>NZ_JAODIM010000043.1 GCF_025527015.1 Winslowiella arboricola
TGCCGACGTCCATCAGGTCGATGGTCAGGCGGAACGTTCCGGCGGGGTCGGCAACCTGCCACCACTCCGCCAGCGTCATGGTGTAGCCCATGTTTTCAGTCACGCGGCGGATGGCGGCAACGGTGCCTTTTCGCCGGTGGATGTAAAACGCATCCTTAACCGTCCTGCGCTTCTCCGCCTCAGACCACTTCTCATCCCAGCGGTCAACGGAAAACGCCCAGGCCAGATAGGGCAGGAACTTCACCGGGCATGCGTCCGGGTTCCACAGGTCACGCAGCGGCACATTCAAATCGCTGATACCGGCGCAGGCTGCAGCCGCGCGGCGCTCCAGCGGCGTGGACCCCGGCGGCAGCAGGCTAGTCATCCGAACCGCCGATGCTGATTTGCCAGGCGGTGCAGTTGGCCGCCTGGGTTTTATCCAGCACCACATCATCAGACGGGGATGCCAGCTCGACGCGTTGCACCCCCTCGGCATGCAGCGCCGCATAGATGGCCGACCGGCGGATATCGCGACCGAGGCGGCGCTGCTCGTTGATATAGCTGGTCAGGCGCAGTTCAGCGGCAGCGCGTATCGGCTCGACCGCCGGGCCGGGATAAACATAGAGCACGGCATCAATCCGGTAATCGACGATTTGCGCCGACTGCACCGTGACGCGGTCGGCCACCGGCCTGACGGTTTCGTCGTTCAGGGCTGCGCTGACGGCGGCCAGCAGTTCAGCTGATGCGGTGCCGTCGCCGGTGCGTGACAGCACGCTGACGGTGACTTCTGCCGGTGCCGGACTGATAACCGAGGCGTCGGCCACGTTGCCGTCAGCGCTGAGGGCGTGGAATTCATAGGCACCGGCAGGCCCGGCTACGCTCATCCCTTCAAAGGCGGCAGGAATACGCTGGCGCAGGTCGGTGTTGCTTTCCATCACGGCGGCGACCGGCGGCACGGCTTCATCATCGGCAGGGGTGATCACCAGTCGCTGCACGTTATTGTTTGCCGCCAGCTGATCCAGATCGCCATTCATCGCATAGGCCACCATCACCGCCTGCGCCGCTTCGTTGACGCGCTGGCGCAGAATAACCTCGCGGTAGGCGTTTTCTTCCAGCAGCTTAACGATGGGTTCAGATTCCAGCGTCAGCGTGCGGGCGATGGCGTCCTGCTGTGATGCAGGGTAAAGCGATATCAGCGTGGCTTTGCGTTCGGCCAGCAGGGTTTCATAGTCCAGCGCTTCAACCACGCTCGGCGCGGGCAACTGGCTCAGGTCAATGGTTGCCATAGTGTCAGCTCACGGGAATGGTCAGGGAAAAGCCTGCACCGGAGTCAGCGCGGTTGCCGGTGATTTCGACAACCATGCTGCCGTCGGCGGCAGATTCATAAGCGATAGCCGTCAGCTGTACGCGCGGCTCCCACTGCAGGATCGCCATATAGCAGGCCGACATAATTTGCAGCTGCAACGCAGCATTCTGCGGCTGGTCAGTCAGCGCGGACAGCAGCGAGCCATAGGTGCGGCGCATAACGCGCGTGCCAACCGGCGTCATCAGAATGTCGCTGACCGACTGGCGGATATGGTCGATATCCGCAATCTGCCTGCCGCTGTCGCGGTTCATGCCGAGGTATTTTTCATTACTCATTGCGGGCCATCCGACTGACTGCCGCCGCGTTCAATACCGCCGTGCTGATGGGTATGGGCGACAACGCCGTTAGAGGTAAAGCTGCCGCCGCTGTGGCTGATATCACCGCGCATACTTCCGCCGCCGGTCAGCTCAAAGCTGGCCGCTTTCAGTTTCTGCGTGCATTCAACCAGCGGCGTATCGAGGGTGATTTTTTCACTGGCATTCACCAGCACCACTTTAGTTGTGACGCTGACGGAATCAGCTGCCTCAATGGTGGCGGTTTTTATGCCGGTAGCGGTCAGCGCGCCGGTTGCCGGTTCGTACTCGATCACCGCGCCATCGGGAAAGGTGAAGTGAACCGCATCGGCAGAGGCTGACGGGGCAGGGAAGTCATCAGAGAAAATGCCGGTCAGTACAACGGCGGAATCCAGCTCACCGCCAAGCGACAGGATTAGCACCTGTTCACCAATGGATGGCGCCCGCCATGAGCGAACATTGCCAGCGCTGCCGGTAATCCAGTGCAGCCAGTCGGTAGTGTTAGCGCCAGTCAGTACGCGGCAAAGGCCGTTATCCAGATCGAGGTCTGTTACGGTTCCGATGCGGATTAGGTTGCGCAGCAGGCGCTGTGTTTCGCTGAGGTTGTCTAATATTTTCATACAGCAATTGTGCGATTATTCGTTGCCATGTACCAAAGTAATATGGTTTGTTAGAAGGCAGAACAACAACAGGGAGTCTTTATGACTAGATATAAGTTCGTTTAATTACATTTACAATAAGTCTGGAATTATTTTTGTCTCTTTTTAAAAAAAGTTATTGGTTTTTAGTTTATTTCTAGCATGCCATTTATGACATGCTAGTTTGATAGTAGGTTGTATTTTTCTAAAGATTTATGTGGGGTTAGTTTTTGTTTTCTCTTAAAATGGTTAAGTAAGAGCGTTCGCTTTTGTTGGCCCAGGTTTCTCTAATGTGCTCGCTTAGGTTGGGGATATCTATTTCAATTGTTGATGTCCAAAGGCAAGGGTTGTAGTCATAAACACGAAGCATATGATCTATGTCAAATATAGGAGCAGTGCCCTTGGCTCTGATAAGACAGACTGGTTTATTGAATGCTATCCTCATCCCCAATTCGAATAAGACATTTGGATTGTGCTCTGTTAAGTCAACGATGACTAAGTCGGCAGCATCTAAATCATTCACAATCGTAGATTGTATTACCTCGCTGCCTGCTTTTTTTGCTGTTTTAGCCGTAAATCCTGCTTTCACAGCAGCAGGTGTTATAAGATGTTTTAATACTTCATCAAAATACCCATTGGCATAAGAAGATGTTTTTTCAGAAAATGGCATAGCTACAAAAGCTACTAGTTTACCGGGGGTTTTAGACTCACCAAGAACTATAGAGCTGTCTGATTGATAATGTGGTAAGTTATTTGAAACGGCTTCGCTAGTGTCTCCTTGATTTGTTCTTACGTAATTCAGGTTTTTTTGATATATCTTATAAAAATCATCCTGAAGGCTGTCATCAATCCCAAACTCAGTCTTGAGTGTGTTTTTTAGATACTCAATTTCTGGTAAATTTTTCCCTTGGTAGTATTCATATACTTTTTTAAATAATTCAACATTTAAGAAGCTACTTAATACTCCTCCGGCCTGCTCTAAAGGAGATTTAGGATAAACAACACTTCGGCCTAAGTCTGTTAAGTCAATTTTTTGACTGTCTCTGGTTCCTGTTGTTAATCCATAATCTCTGGCTGCTGCAGTTAAATAATAAAAACTGGTGCTCTTTCCTGTTCCGAGGTTTAATGCCTTAGCTATTTCTGCCGGACTCCATGGGTTTCCAGCATTGAATTCTTTCAAGGCATCTGCGATTTTTCGACATTCGTCGAGTGAGTAAAGAGGAAATTCACGTTTTGGCTTTGCCGCTTGTGGTGATCTTTTTTTTCTGGTGCTTTTTTTAATGGGAGCAGTTGGCTGGTTATCTTCTTCATTAAGACTTTCATCATTCTCAGACATGAGTTCACCTTCAATGGATTAACATTTTACTTAGACGATGTGGTTCTTGAAGCTTCTATGTTAAATCTATAGTAAGTTTCTAACTATTGCTAGTCTCGATTTAAATCGGTCAATTGATAAAATTTACTAAAATGAATTGTTCTATATCTTCTATTTCTGCTTTATTAAATCCCAGTAGTTGCCTGGCCTCATACTGCACATCTTCCGCCCCCCTTCCCGGACGATCACGCAGCCCGTAATGATGCACCCGTGCCATACGCTGCACCCTGCCTGCAAACTCCACGGTGGCATCGTTCGCGGTGCCTTTTGCTTTCATATACTTCGCCGTGCGCAGTTTGGCGAACATCTCACGTCTGATACGGCCTTTCTTTTTGCGGATGGGCTGCGTCTTACGCGGCTTAAATGGTGTGCCGTCCGGCGCCTGCTGACGTTTAATATTCTGCTGCTGGCTGGCGCGCAGTTTACGCGCAACAGCCGTCGCCATTTGCTTACGGGCCTGTGGTGACAGGTTATTAATCAGTGCAGAAAGCCGGTCAATAAAGGGTTGCAGCTCGTTCATAGCTGTAACCCGCTGACCAGCTCACCGCCAGCATACATCTGCGTCGGACGTTCAGCGCCTTCCGGCAGCGGCGGCTCGCCAACATGGTTAATGTGCAGAGCGCCGTCGATATCCCTGACGATTACACGTTCCGTCAGCTGCAGTTCAATACTGATATCACTCAGCGCATCACTGATGACATCAGCCTGAAAGATAAAGCCGGTGCGGCGCTTTTCTTCAGTCGCCATAATATCGGGCTGGTTCTCACGCAGCCAGGCCAGCACCGGCACCATCAGCAAATCAACGTCACCGGCGTAATCGGTGATCACCAGATTCAGCCGGTACTGGTATTCAAACGACAGCGACGGCGCCAGCGTGGAGACAATGCGCCCGTTATCGATAAATACATTCAGGCTGTCAGGGCTGCGCGCCAGTATCGTCACGCTGTCGGTTAACGCTTTGCGGAGTTGTGCCGGTTTTAGCATCGTGTTGTTCCTGGCATGTTTTGATGGTTTCAACCTGCAGACCGCACATCAGCAGCGCGATTTCGAGCTGGCGATTGTCGGCGCGCAGATCACCTTCGGTTTTCAGCTCATTGCCCGGTATCGGGCAGCTTGTCACCCTCGGACAGCCAACGTAAATAATCTGCGGCGCTGGCGAAGGCCGGACGCTGGTGCAGCCTGATAACAGCATCAGGCAGAGGAGTACGGCTCCACTTTTGCAGTGCTTCATCGGAATCAGTCACCTTCTGATCGTTAAACTGACGGGTCAGCGTCAGCGCGCTGGCTTTACCCAAATCGGTGCGCAGGGCCAGCTCGCTTTGCTCCCGGTCACTGGCTTCACTCTGCAGGCGGCTGATGGCGTTATCCCGGCTTTCAATACCGGCTGACAGCGTGCCGATAACCCGCCGGGCGGCAGCAAGTTCGCCGTCCAGATGCGAAGCGCGCCAGCCGGTAAAGGCCAGCGCCGCAATCAGCACCCCGGTCAGTGACAGCAGCAGCCGGTTCATGCTGCCGCCTTCAGGCAGTAAGCCGTCTCGGTGGCACGTCGATTAACCAGCCCGGTGATAATCACCCCCTTCACATACACCCAGCGGCTGAGCTGACCACAGGCTTTCGGCCACTGTTTCTGCTTGACAAATGTCGCCAGCGTGGAACCACAGGCGGCGGTGGTGCCGACGTTGAAAGCGAAGGAAACCACCACGTCGTAAATCCCCTGCGGCATCGCGACCGGCATACAGAGATCAATCGCGCGCTCAACGCGCATCACGTCATACACCAGGTTAACCGCCGCCGTGCGCTCGCCGATCACGCTGGCCGCCGTCACGCCTGCGGTATGGCCGATGCCGTTAGTCCAGACGCCCGCGCTGCACTGGTACGGCGACGTGCGACAGCCTTCGAGATTGGCAATCAGGGCAAGCCCGGCCTCAGAAGTTTTCAGGGGCTTGAACTGCGGCAGCAGCACGGCGATTGCCAGCACTGCCGCCACCGAGCAGCGTTTAGCGAAGGAACTCATCGGCCACCTCATCAGGCATCTGCTGCTGTTTCAGCAGCCGGTAGGTTTTACGGCGGTAATGCCAGTTGATAAAAAAGTTCGCCACGTTAATGACCAGCGTCACCAGCGCAACCACGGTACCGGTCATAAAGGCGATGTCCTGCACCGAATGCCTGCTGGCCCACATCATAAGCAGGCCGATCAGATAGCTGATAATGGAGCTGTTTTTTTCCATGGCTCAGTCCCACAGTTGAAGGGTGTCGCGCGTGGAGGACTCCGGCAGGTCGGGCAGCTCAACCGGGTAGCCGTGGGGCAGCACCGGCCCCTGTGCGGCGAGGCCGGTGTTTGCTGCGTAAACCATTTCGACCACCTGCTGCGTGCGCCCGTAATGGCGAAAACAGATGTCGTCTACCGTGTCGCCCTGCTGCGCACAGACCTGCATCAGAGCAGCCCGATAATGCAGGGGCGCTGACCGGCAATTTTCGCAATCATAAAGCGGGCATCGCGCCAGTATTCGTCGGCGCCGGATTCGATTTCGCTGGCCGTCCGCGTGCCGCTGGCGTCATAGCCGCGATAGCGTTCTACGATGGTCGCGGCGGTCAGTGCGCTGACGGCCGCGAAGTAGTGCGACAGTTTAATGCTTACACCGCCGATGGTTTCCGCCGGTACGTCAGCCAGGGTTTTATAACCGGCCATCATCTGGCGTTCGCGGAAGTCATACAGCTCGGCGTTGACCTCTGACATTGCCGTTTTGATTGCCAGACGCAGGCGCACGGCGGTCACCGTTCCTTCATAGCGCAGGTTGTCGCGCAGGGTCTGCAGGTCAACGTCCGGCCAGAAAAAGGTGTTAGTGATCGGCGGCTCGGCAGTGTCTGCCGGTCGCGGTGCGGGAATAACAACCGTGCTCATAGTGACCTCTGAATAGGTGGGCGGTGGACGGCGGCATTGATACCGTAAAACGGATCGCAGCAGCCGTGCCGCCCGGCGCGGGGCGCGTTCGTTAGCGGCTGGCGAGAGCCTGCTTTTTCATGGCATTCGCCAGCCGTTCAATGTCCTTTTTGACGCCGCAGCGGCCATCGAGCTGCAGCGCACGTTTCAGGTGCTCCATCGCATCCAGAGCCCTGCCCGCATCACGAAGGGTATAACCGGTAATTTTGTGCAGCTTTGCGCGCACCATATCCGGCATATCTTCGGATTTCGTCAGTTCCAGCGTTGCCAGCAGCGGGTCGATAGCGACCGCCTCCTTTGCCGTCCATGCCCGCGTCGCCGCTTCGGCAACGTCTTCGGCGAGCAGATAGGCGGTGCTGTTGCGCTTATACGTATCAGGCGGCACCAGGCCGAACTGCAGCGCATAGCGGGCAATTTCCAGCGCACCGGGAATGTCACCGGCATCAAGACGCCAGATCATTACCGTCATCAGGATGGCATCCTGTGCGCCTTTGCCGCTTTCCAGCACGCCCGACACCCACGGCAGATAAGCGGGCAGCAGCTGGCGTTTCAGCTCGGCTTTACGCTCAATGGAGCGCACCTTTTTCAGCTGCCGTTTATCCTCGTTGAGCTTCATCAGCATCAGCTCATAACCGTTGGCATGGCGCAGCGGGTTATCCCGCTGCTGTGCGGCTTCGACCGCCTGCTGGCGCATCATGTGACGTTGGGCAGGGCTTAACATGCGTTACTCTCCGGCTTCCGGTGTATCACCGGTTACAGTGGCGGCCTCATCTTTCTTTTCTTCCGGCACATCTGACAGTTCGATGTTTTCCACCATGCAACCCGCCGCGTAATCCTCGATCACGTAGTCCTCGTTAATCGATTCGTAGTTCTCGATGCGGTCACGCTTCGCCACTTCATCCAGCAGACGGCGGTGTGTACCTTCCTGCCAGTAAATCGACAGGTTATCGAGGCGGGTGATCAGCAGCGCGTTTTTCGGGAAGTACGGCACGCGTACCGCAGGCAGGTTACCGATGCGTTTCTGACTGACAATCAGGTCAGCGGCCAGCGTTTCAGTATTCGCCTGGTTCTGGTTAATCAGCGGGAAATACTTGTCGGCCAGCAGCTGGCGACCGCAGATAACCACAAGTTCCGGGTCTTCCTGGAACCACGGCTCGATCATGGTGTTGGTCGCATCCATCACCAGTGCGTCAAGGTTGGCGTAGAAACGGCCTTTGCCGACCAGCACGGTTTCTGACTCCACCGTGCCGTCTTCAGCAACAATCTTGCTCATCACGCGTGCCGGTGCGTTTTTGCGGTACTTCTGCAGCCAGCCGGTTGCGACATCCTGCAGCAACGGATTCGCGGCGCGGTTGGAGGTTTTCGCACGGGCCACGCCGTTAAAGCCGACCATAATGCGATCCAGCGCCTGGCGCTTAACGATGGCGTCACGCAGACGCGCCTGAAAATCTTCATAGCGCGCCCACAGGTCGAGGGTG
The DNA here is from genome assembly GCF_025527015.1 of Winslowiella arboricola. Lineage (GTDB taxonomy): Bacteria > Pseudomonadota > Gammaproteobacteria > Enterobacterales > Enterobacteriaceae > Erwinia > Erwinia arboricola. Next base: position 8,071 of record NZ_JAODIM010000043.1, read on the forward strand.
TTATAGCGGATATGGAAATCGTAGTTAACCTGCGCGCATTCATAGCCTTCTACGTCCAGCGTGGCAAAGTCGGCGGTTTCACGCTCATCGCCACCGGCGGTGTCGGTGGTGCTGGCAATCGAGCCGGTCACACCGACGCCGATTTTCTCACCCTTCATTTCAGACACCGGCACGATATTGATGCGGGTCAGAAAGTCCGAGGACTCCTGCACGCGGGTCATCAGCGTCTGGCTGACCGACGGCTCAACGGTGAATTTTTTGTTCATATCGCCGGTATCGACGTTGTTCAGTTCGGCGACGCGGGTCAGGAAAGCATTAAATTTAAAACGGGTGTTCGGGCGCATTGGTCTTCCTGTTATCAGTTTTTTTGGTTTGGTTACGCAGGCAAAATCAATCAGCAGTCGGTCTGTACCGCCGTTTTGCTCTCGCCACCGTTCGCCAGTGGGCGGCGGCTGAAACTGCCGTCGGTGGTTTCCAGCTTCTGCGTCAGCGTCTGCACGGTGGTGCGGTCATTGCCGGTTTCCTGTTCCAGTGCGGCAAGACGGTCGTTAAGGGCGTCGAACTTCTGCGCGGTGGTAACAAAGTTGGCCTGCACCTGTTCGGCGACCACGGTGACCGCCGCGTTAACGTCGGTAAAACGTTCGTCGTCAGATTTCTTTTTCACCGAAAACAGCTCTTTAACGCGTGCCAGTACCGACGGCGCCGGGTCGGCAACATCGTCAAAGCTCAGTTCGGTTTCGGTGGCGACGGAGAACAGGTTTTCAGGGGCTTTTTTGCGGCTGGCCAGCGGGCTGTGTTCAGCCTGGGCGCTGAAGGCCAGCATTTCGGTGCCGAGGCTGGCCGGGTCATCGGTCACGGCCAGGCCGACCAGATAGGCTTTACCGGTGTTGGCAAAGTTGGTGCCGATTTCAACGGAGGTGTAGATTTTCTGTTTTTTGCCGGTCATGGCGATCAGGTCGTCAGTCGGGCTGATTTGTGCAAACAGCGCCAGCTTACCGCTCAGCGCCGAGTCATCATCAATCTTCTCAGCCTTCAGCGCGGTCACATCGCCGAGGCGGCGGAAATCACCGTCGGGGAACAGGCCGCGAAAGTGTTCAAGGTTGACGCGGCAGCCGTAAACTCGCGGGTCAAAAGAGTCAGCCATCTGCTGAATATCGGCGTCGCTGATGTTGCGGCCATCACAGGTATCACCAGCGACAGCGACGCGGAAAAACTTCGATAATTTAGGCATTCGTGATCGGTTCCGTTTGGGGTTGATTCGGTTCAGGGCCAGTTTCGCCACCTTTACAACTCCCCTCAATGAATGCCGGTCTGGTGAATCGCTGCACAACAGAGAGTGCAGGCGCGGTATCAGTGGCACCGGTAGCCTTATCGCCATGAACATGACACCGACAACCATCATCAGCGACCCACGGCGACAGGCGGCACTGCTTTACTGGCAGGGCTGGTCGGTGCGCCAGATTGCGGACTCGCTCAGGATCAAAACGCCGACCGTGCAGAGCTGGAAACTGCGCGACGCGTGGGACAGCGTTGCGCCCATCAGTCGTGTGGAATTCAGCATGGAAGCGCGGTTAATTCAGCTGATAACCAAAGAGGTGAAAAGCGGAGGGGATTACAAGGAGATTGACCTGTTAGGCCGCCAGATTGAGCGCATCGCCCGTGTCAACCGCTATAAGGACAGCGGCAACGAGGCCGATCTCAATCCCAGCGTGCGTAACCGCAATAAGGGCGAGCGGGCGCCGGTGATCAAAAATGTCTTCAGCGATGAGGCCACGGAAAAGCTGAGCGGCCTGTTTATGGATAACTGCTTTGAGTACCAGCTTGGCTGGCACCGGGCAGGTCTGGCGCACCGCATCCGCAATATCCTCAAGTCGCGCCAGATTGGCGCCACCTTCTACTTTGCCCGTGAGGCGCTGATTGATGCGCTGACCACCGGGCGCAACCAGATTTTCCTGTCGGCCAGTAAGGCGCAGGCGCATGTGTTTAAAAACTACATTATCGACTTTGCCCGCCAGGTGGATGTTGACCTGAAAGGCGACCCGATTGTGCTGCCGAACGGTGCGCGCCTGATATTCCTCGGCACCAACGTCCGCACCGCGCAGAGCTATACCGGCAATCTCTATCTCGATGAATATTTCTGGATCCCTAAATTTCAGGAGCTGCGCAAGGTTGCCAGCGGCATGTCGCTGCACAAGAAATGGCGCACCACCTACTTTTCAACGCCGTCGAGCCTGTCGCACAGCGCGTACCCGTTCTGGTCAGGCGACCTGTTTAACCGCGGACGCCGCAACAAAAATGACCGCATCGAGCTGAATTTAAGTCACAGCCATCTGGCCGACGGTGCGCTGTGCGGTGATGGTCAGTGGCGCCAGATTGTCACCGTGGATGATGCGCTGGCGGGCGGCTGTAACCTGTTTGATATCAATCAGCTGGCGCTTGAATACAGCCCGTCGGAGTACCAGAACCTGCTGATGTGCGAGTTCGTTGACGATGAGGCCAGCGTGTTCCCGTTCGCTGAGCTGCAGACCTGCATGATCGACAGTCTGGAAGAGTGGGAAGACTTCAACCCGTACGCGCTGCGGCCGTTCGATTATCGCCCCGTGTGGATTGGCTATGATCCGTCGCACACCGGCGACAGCGCAGGCTGTGCCGTACTGGCGCCGCCGCTGGTTGCCGGTGGCAAGTTCCGCGTGCTGGAGCGCCATCAGTGGCGCGGTATGGACTTTGCCGCGCAGGCGCAGTCGATTAAAGAGCTGACCGAGAAATATCAGACTGAATATATCGGTGTGGATGCCACCGGCATCGGTCAGGGCGTTTTTCAGCTGGTACGCCAGTTTTTCCCGGCGGCTCGCGAAATCCGCTACTCGCCGGAAGTGAAAACCGCGATGGTGCTGAAGGCAAAAGACACCATTGGCAGCGGGCGCCTCGAATACGACGCGGGCCACACCGATATCACGCAGTCGTTTATGGCGATCCGCAAAACCATGACCGCCAGCGGCAACCGTTCCACCTATGAAGCCAGCCGCAGCGAGGACGCCAGCCATGCCGACGTCGCCTGGGCGATTATGCACGCCTTACTTAACGAACCGCTTACCGCCGCCGCCGGTGGTATGAGTCCAAACTTTGTGGAGTTTTATTAATGAGCAAGCGCAAGGGCCGCAAGGCATTCGCCACCAAATCAGAACCGCTGCAGCAGTCAGCGGCGCCCGCGCAGGCGTTCAGCTTTGGCGATGCGACGCCGGTACTCGATAAGCGTGAAATACTGGATTACGCCGAGTGCATCCACAACGGGCGCTGGTATGAGCCGCCGGTCAGCTTTGACGGGCTGGCGCGCAGCCTGCGCTCGGCGGTGCATCACAGCTCGCCGATTTACGTTAAACGCAATATTCTGGCGTCGACTTTCGTCCCGCATCCGCTGCTGAGTCAGCAGGAATTCAGCAAGTTTGCGCTGGATTATCTGGTATTTGGTAATGCGTTTTTAGAGCTGCGTAAGAATGCATTAGGCGAACCGATGCGGCTGGAGTGCGTACCGGCAAAGTACACCCGGCGCGGTGTGGAGGAGGGCGTTTACTGGTTTGTGCAGAACTGGAAAGAGGCGCACCGCTTTGAACCGGGTAGCGTGTTTCATCTGGTTGAGCCGGATATAAACCAGGAGCTTTACGGCCTGCCGGAATATCTTAGCGCGCTTAACTCTGCCTGGCTGAATGAGGCGGCGACGTTGTTCCGCCGCAAGTATTACCAGAACGGTGCCCATGCCGGTTATATCCTGTATATGACCGATGCGGCGCAGAGCAGTACCGACATTGACCGCATGCGTGAGGCGATGCGCGATACAAAAGGGCTGGGGAATTTCCGCAACCTGTTTATGTATGCGCCGAACGGTAAGCCGGACGGGATTAAGATCGTGCCGCTGAGCGAGGTGGCGACGAAGGATGATTTCTTTAATATCAAAAAGGCCAGCCGCGATGATCTGCTGAGTGCGCACCGGGTACCGCCGCAGATGATGGGGATTATTCCTGATAACAGCGGTGGATTTGGTGATGCGGTGAAGGCTTCTCAGGTGTTTGTCAGGAATGAGCTGACACCATTGCAGGAGCGAATGAAGGAGTTAAATCACTGGCTGGGCGTGGAGGTGGTGGCCTTCCGGCCTTACCAGTTAGAGGGGAACCCGCAATAACTTAAGCGCCTGCACTATTGCAGGCGTTTTGCTAATAAAGCCAGCGACCGGCTTTAGCAGATTCAATCAGCATAGCGATGGTAAGTGGCTCATGTGGATCTGTGAGAAAAAATTTACCGAAATCGATATCCCCTGGGTTGATTGCGAACCTTTCAGCATATTCCTCAAGCAACTCAGCTGCATCCTCGGGTGCCATCCTGAAGTCAGCATTGAGATCAGTCTCTTTTTTCAGGGGGTAGCGCTTTCGCAGCCAGAACCAGTAACCGTTATAACCTTCGACCAGTTCAAAAACGGCCTGTTCTATATCGTCAGCTGTCATAACCGATCATCCTCACTCGCAATCGTATTGTACCGATTGACCGCTTTCCAGGCGATAATGCTAACATCCGCAGCAAGCACAGCCCAGCCAATGACAGGTATTGTTCTTCCGACGAAAGTTCCCAGCTTATGGGTCATAATCGTTTTAATGTAAGGCGGTTTTTTTGTATTGATGAAGGTAGGCAGGGGGAAAGGAAGCCTGTATTTTTGCAGATGTTTTCGGGCAAAAACCGATGCACGTGATGTTCCTGGCGTTGCATTCGCGAGCTTGCCGGATACAGCAATGTTATTTTGCCCCGAATATACCGCCGCTGCCGCCATGATATCCCTTCCGGCTTCCTTCACACCCGTGAAATGCTCCGCAGTAACATCAATCATGATCCAGAAAAAAAGCTCACCTGCAGAGAGGTTGGTCAGTCCACCATAGAAATAGGTGCCGTCAAGCTGTTCAATCGTGTCCATAGAGTCCCTCCATTGATTACGACTATCTAAACATAACGCAAATCTTAGTGCCAACCATTAAACGAAACCAGAGGCATTTTACGGGCCTGTGGTGTCCTCATGCGCTCAGGATTTGGCTTTTTGATGCAATCGCGTCTGAGTGGCTCCGGTGAACGCTCAGGCACAGCTTTTTACCCCTCAGCGCGCAATGCTTTCCCCGCCACGCCTGCCCGCTTTATGCATCGCTTTTCATGCAGTTGCATGCCAGTCCTTAAACCGCGCCTGTACTGGCTCTCACCGGGGCAGGGGATCCATTTCGGATCATGCGATCTAATGCGTGAAAATGCGTTTTACAGACAGCAAAAAGCCGCCTGATTTGGCGGCTGGGTTATGTCTCGTTTATGGCAGGTACAACCTTGCAGATTAGTTACTCAGCCTGGTAAAAAATCGCGTCCTGCAGTCTGGAAGTATCAATCTCGCGAGCAAGGTCACCAACCAAAGACATAGCCAGCTTTAGTTCATCAGGTTTGCACTGTGCGATAAGCGCTACATCCGCTATGAACTGTATACGTGCGATTGCCTCATTCAATTTATCCAACTCCATCAGTCCTTTATCTCCTGCATAATTCATTTTACTGTATGCATAAACAGTATCATGGCGTAAAGGAAGCGTAAAGATTCGTATCAATGAGATTAGTCCGAGTGCCTGTTTTTCATACGGTTAGCTTTATCAGTAACCTTTTTAGCCAGTAGTCGGAAGTTCTTAAGCGGATTTTCTGATGATCTGGCCGCTTGATACAGATTGCCCGCCGGGCCGCTAAAATATGGCTGGCCGTTCACCATCACTTTGTCACCGCCCATCATTCTGGTTATCTCAGACTCAGTCAGCACGATATCGGATATGTCTTTGACCATTTCACGTAGCTTAAGCCTCGAATCGCTGTTGCCTGGGTGGGTCAGTGGCGGTTCGCCCGACTTAACTGTGTCTTTATTGCGGATCCGTGTAAGCATTCGGCGTCGTTCTGCCCGGCTCGGTGGTTTATTGAAGTCAATTTCCTGCGGCTCAGTTTGCTGCCCCGTACAGTTATTGACAGAACTCCGAGAGGACGCAGACGCGTCCTGAAGGTCAACGGCCAAATCAACAGCGCGTTTTGCGACAATCTTCCACTGCTTGAGGCGGGTCAGAATTGGCGTATCTGCGCCAACGGCAGTGGCATAAACACCCTGAATCTTGAATGTTTCTTCGGTGTACTCATTAAATTGAGCAGCGGGCTGATACCACGTGCGTACTGCAAGCTCGTCACGACGGACAAACGGGCCGCCCTGCGCGTTAACATATGCAGCCCAGTCACCGATATCAGCGGCATCATGTGCTGCTGCAAACTCAACGCTAAGCCCCTGAGCGGTTTCGCTGTCGGCCATACGGCGCAGCTCTCGATAAACTGTTACCGGCGCACCGCCGACAAACTGAAACTGACGAATGCGCCAGCGTGCCGCCCATGCTGACACCGCGCCCGCTGTTTCTTTAATCGGTTTGTTGGTTTCATCGTCCAGCTCGCCATCGAGTGCATAGCCGTCGATATTTTTGGAAATGTACTTCGCCACATAGCCGGTAGCGCTGCCTTTATCCGGGTCAATGGCTTCAGCGTGAAAACGCGCTTTCTTTGCCTTATCCGATTTCAGCTCTGCGGCATCCTCTTTGTAGGCATAACTGCGGATGATCGCGGTCACGCGCGCGGCATCTTCAGGACGCATAAACATCAGCATATGCCAGTGAGGTGTCCCGTCGTGGTGTGGCTCGGCAACACGAATGCCGAAAATGCGCAATTCTTCACGATGCAGTTTGGCGCGTATCTTCTGCCAGACACCGCAAAGATATGCCTGTGTCACCGCAGGACTGGCGCCATTCCACTTTCGGTTATGGTAGCCGGATTTGGTCGTCGCATGATATTTCGAGGGCGTGGTGAGGGTATAGAACTGGCCGACGTACCCGAGCTGGTTGCAGATGTTTTCAAAGCCGCGAATACGCGTCATCAGCTCACAGCGGCGAATCGCCGGATTGGCAATGCTGCCATCAAACTTATCAATCAGACTGATGCGGTTGCCATCTTCATCTTCCAGTTCCATACCTTTCAGAAACTCGCGTGTGCGTCGCTTCTGTTCGCGCCATTCATATACGGCCATGTTGCTGGCATAGGGAGTATGCTTTTTGCTGACGTTAGCCAGAGCGATATGCAAATGCTCACGCCATTCAGCGGCAATACGGCGTAAAAGATTTTTCCACCACCGTTCGGCTTTCATTTTGTGGATCGCCGGCGCGGCATCGTCTTCACTAAAAAAACGCGTGGTTACTTTGTCCCAGGCAGGTGCAGCCTGACCTAAGACGCGGGTGATTTTGGCTGCAGTACGATACAGGCACCATAGTGCGCGGTACTCCGATACTTCGCCGATCTCGCTGTTAACCTGAATCAACTCGCTGGTAATAAAGTTGCTGATATCACCGGCGAGCAAATCAATATCACTGCGCGACATATCGGGCAGGCGGTTAAAGCGATGCATCAGAATAACTAACTGCACATCATGAATAGCTGACAGGTCGCGGGGAACATCAGGTAGCAGCTCCTCAGTAGAAGGGGATGCTGTAATTTGCAGGCGGTATTTATCTGCCACCAGTTCAAGACGCGGCAATGCCCGCCCGAAGAAAGACTTCGTCAGATAGGCATTGCCTCGCAGAACACCATGACTTTTTTTAAGTTCATTGACGCGACGATTAACATTTTGACGGACAAGTGAAGGCTGGCGCGCAAGATGTGCCTCAGCCGCAATCAGTTGATCGCGGTGATGGATTTCTTTATAGGTGAGGTAGGGGCTGGCAATGGCCGCCCGTGGCTTGTTCCACGGGTAGGCATATTCAATTATCACTGACGCTTACCGAAATGAGCGCTTTTAAGCTCCTGGATGGTTTGGCAGTGTACGCAGGTCATCACACCCGGCAGCGCTTTACGACGGGCTTCCGGGATCGGGACATCACAGGCTTCGCAGAATGTAGCGCTGACACCGACAGGACGGTGGAGGGTATTAGCCAGGCAACGTGCAAGATTTTCAGCTTCACGCTGCTGTGCGATATCGATTGAGTCAGCCATCAGTGAAACTCCAGCGCTTCATGCTCAAATCGCTTCGCTTCCTGACGTAACAGTTCAGCCGCATCCGCGCCGCTCATTTCGTTACGGGTGATAAAAATGGCCAGTGCTTCCATACGGATTGATACGGCCAGTGCTTTGTTTTTACGCTCGTCGTTGCGGGCGGCATTCAGCAGTGTCTCAGTGTTAAAGTCAGCACCAATTACCATCTGTTTTACTTCTACGTTACGCATAGATATTTCCTTGTTTCAGGCATAAGAATGCCCGGCGAGTTGACGCCATTGTGTTTGGGTTAAGTCAGTTATTCAGACAGAAAACAGTCTGAGATTGAGAATCGACGCGGTAGCAGTTCGCCCCAGCGCGACATTTTGTTCATGGCCTTAATGATCAGTTCGCGGTGATATTTATCGAAGTATTCGAACGGCTTGCCGATTTCATCCTGCTTAAAAGCGGCAGGTTGTTCGCGGTTAGCCAGTGTCAGTACGCAGAACTTAAAATCATCGCTCTGGCGGTTGAAATAGCGCAGGGCTGGGTTCTCATTGTTCTTACGCATCTGGCGCCAGCGCTGCTGAAACTCTTCAAACGTCATTGATTCAACCTGATCGGTACGGGCATGAATCAAACGAATATGACTGAAAGGCGCTTTGCTGGTAGCCGGTGCAGCTTGTGCGAGGCGGGCCATATTATTTCCCCAACAGAATGCGAAAAGGTTTAAATCGGCTCGGCCTGTTGGTCGACAAGCCACGTAAAAGCGCTTTCTGGTCATTGCATGGATGCCAGCGTTTACCGTCGTCACCCATGATCCAGCCATGACCGTATGACGGTGACGGACTCTGGCGCTTTAACAGCGGTGCAATTGAAAACGTCATCGTCACCTCAGCTCAAACCAATGGATGCGCCAAGACCGCTGACAGCATCGAGAGTGGAGGACATCGCCGGGTTACTGTGGATCCGCGTGTGGACTGCCATTGCTGCCAGCGTCAGGCAGCGAATACCTGAATTGACGCTATCGACGAAAGCATTTTTACGTGACTGAGTCATACGCTCGGAAGAAACTGCACCGGCAGCGACCTGGCCTACTGCGGCGGTAGCGTTCAGCACATAGGAAGCCAGTTTCTCAGAGGCCAGCTCATTAACCGGTACAGAGGGCAGGCAGTTAAGTTGTGCCAGCAGCCCGTCAATCAGAGCAGCATCTTCGGATGCATCGGTTAGCAGCAGAATCTCAGTGACCGTTAACTGGTGTGGCTGCTCCGGGTTCAGCTTGTTACGCAGTACCTGCGCTTTCATATCGATGTTGCATGCCAGCTCTTTCAGGTTGTGCTTTTGCGAAAACTGACGGCAGGCGTTATCGAGATGAGGGTGTTTAGAAACCTGAAAATCAAACATGATTCGGATCCTCAAAACTTGCAAAATCAAATTAGCGTTTGATATAGCGACAGTTGATTGCATGCTGCAGGTTTTTCTCACGCCATGCGGCAACATTGACCAGTGCGTTACCGTGTTTTTCCATCACGTCTGTACGAGTCTGGCCGGTCTTTTTACATTCAATGGTGCGGGTAACTGTGCTGGTTGGGGTAGGGGCGAGAAGCACAACGCCGTTAGCAATCCACTTTTCTAACACCGACTTACTGATACCGTTAGCGGCAGCGAAGTCCTCTTTAGACATGGTTGCAGAGGTGTTTATCGCCAGTGCCTTTTCTACTGCGGCGTTAACAGCAGTGCTAAGCGCTGGCATCAGGACTGATGCGATGTTCGCGATCAGTTCTGGCGTCTGAAGCAGGTCAAAAGCGTTCTGGCTGTTTGCATTTTCAGTATGCATAAAGCAATATCTCCTTTGGGTCGTTTTGTTCTACGGTGTTTCATGTGGTGTGCTACATCCTAGATCAACAAATGGCGTTTAGTAAACAACAAATGTTTATTTATTTGGTGGCTTATGGATTTTAGCGAAGGGACGGCGTTGGAAATTGTTGGGCGTTTGTCCTCTGCATATGGCGTTGCAACACAGAAATCCTTGGCAGAATGCCTTGGCGTTCCTGCGGCTAACGTCAGTAACTGGGTGCAGCGCGATAGCGTACCTGGCAGCGCTTTCGTGAAATGTGCATTAGATACTGGCAGTGACCTCCATTGGCTTACTACCGGTAAACTTGCAAATGCAAAATTTGAAGTTTCGCCAGAGTCCCCTAAAGGGGAAGCCCTCTACAACGAGATCACTTCAAACGGCGGCAAGCCAGTGTTGCGTCGCATCATGGATGCGTACGGCTTTACTCTGCAAAAACAACTTTGTGAGTTGCTTGGCATTTCATCCGGCACGGTCAGTACTTGGGTTCGTAGAAATTACTTTCCCGGTGATGTAGTTGTGACTTGCGCGCTTGAAACTGGTGCTTCTTTGCAGTGGTTGGCAACAGGGAAGGGGGCACAGCCAGGTGATAGCTCCAAAGAAAGCACTGGTACGTCCATCTCACGCAAGAATCTTGCAGCAGGCGTGTTGCAGGATGCCGGAAGCTGGACGGTAGATTTGAGCTTTATTCCACACACTCTCATTGAGCCTGTTTTTATTTCAAGTAATACGGAGTCTTGGATTGTTGACGCGAGTGTGTCCGGGATCAGTAATGGACGCTGGTTGCTCGGTATTGATGATAAATACGATGTCTATGATATAGCTCTACTTCCGGGACGTAAGATTAGCGTGACGAGTAAGGGAACTAACTTCACTTGTGGCGCTGATGAGGTAAATAGTGCAGGAAAAGTGATATTAACAATGGATTATAATTCATAGATTATAAGTCATTAGGTTTGTTTTTTTTGTGCTACGTTAAATTGCGTTACTAAAATAAGATATATAAGGATATGTATGGGGGTGTTGAAGTTTGTAGCGCATAGCCAAAAGGTAATTAACATATCGGAATCTTATGGTTGGCTTCCTGGTGCAAAATATACCAACCTAAGAGATTTGAAAGGGATAGATTTTGAAGCTAAAGGGTTTATGGATGTTGACTGGAAAAAATACAATTTTTCTCGACATTTAGCTGCTGTTCAGGAAAAAAAACCATTTATAACTATGGCTAGAGATGTTGAGTCTATCGATGAGCTAGACGCAATATTGAATGAGGCTGAAGCCCTAAGTAAATATAGCATCCATGTTGCTATAATCCCTAAAGATACACGACTAAATAATCGCTTGCATGAACTTATACCAAAACAATTCATTTTAGCTTACAGCGTGCCTACGAGGTATGGCGGCACAGAAGTTTCAATTGAAAGTTTTGATAGAAAAGTCCATCTTCTGGGGGGGAGGCCTGATGTGCAACGGAAATTAGCTGATAAATTAGATGTAATGTCTTTTGACTGTAATCGATTTACGCTAGACGCGAAGTATGGGTATTACTTCAATGGTGAACGATTTGTTAAGGATTCAAATGGAACATATGAAAAATGCTTAGAGAAATCTTTATTTAATATCAACAGGATTTGGGATGGATATCTGAATCCAATTAATTTACCTAGTATGCTATCTCAAGAGGTACTTGTATGAGTAATAATAAAAGAGATGATTTACTTATAAAGATGTATGAGACTTTGAATAATGAGATTAGTAGGCATATAACTATTGTTTGGCAAAGCATAAGTGTGGTTATTGGTGCTTTTACATTACTCTCATTGGCTGAAAAAAATCTTCTCAATGTTGACTTGGCTATGGGAATAATAATTCTTTTGATTGTTTGGTTGTTTGATCATCTAATCGATTCTGGTTATTGGTATAACAGGAATCTAGTTATAATAGCTAATATTGAAAGACAATTTCTAAAAGTAACAGATTTGAATGATATTCATTCCTATTTTGGTACTCATCGTGCCGATAATAAAATGCTCACTCATTTAAAAATTCAAAGAAATTTAGGAGTGGTTTTAGGTATTTTAATCATAGGTTATCATTTTTATACCAGAATTGTGCCAGGTTTTTCAGTTGAATTAAAACTAGAAAACATAGATTTGATTCGTGCCATACCATATGTGATTTCAATATATGGGGCGTGGTATATATTGAAGCAATACAGGAAAGCAAACAAAAAATATGCTGAGTTTGTAGTTAATTCCCCTGGTATATCTATAGATAGTTCCTCTGTTAAACCAAGTATTGGTCATCCAGATAGAGCGAGTGACTGATACCAAAATTTGTTAACAAAGACTGTAGTCATCTTGTCGCCATTATTAATGTAACTTGCTGATTTTAAAGGCCGATAAAAGTATTCGGTCTTTTTTTGTTATTAAAATTCCTGAAATTATTTTTCAGCCACCAAAAAAAGCTCATAGAGCACTTTGCGTTTCATTTCATCCCTGCTGCCAACTCCGCAAGCAAACTTCCTTTATTCGCTCGTATTCTTATTACTTCCATATACTTTATTATCGAGCTAATTTATTGATTTTTATTTATTAATACTGTGAAAAAAAACAGGATTACTTATGGTGCGTGATTGATGTAAAGTCTGCTTCAGAAAACTTTACTGAGAGAACAGCAATCAGTTTCAGCCTGCGAGGCTTTGACCTGTTTTAACTTATCAGGCGATAGCACTTAACCTGAACCCTTTGAGCTTATAGTTCGGCCTGTCGACATATATTCGCTTCAGATTCAATGGACGGGCGAATAGTGGCCGGGAATACCGAAATTATGTGGCCTGTCGTGATTATCGGCAGCTTGGCGGCAAACCGCGGGCAACCAAGGTTATCAGATTTGGTTCCGATCAGCTGAATACGTCAGATCTGTTTGCTCGCGAAGTTACGAAACGGAAGCCTTCAGAGCGATAAAGAGTAAATGGCGGAGAATCTGCTCGTAGCTGGAGGAGTGTATAACCAGAACGCGGAAATATTTGCAGAGACCGCGCTAAAGCTGGGCGCGAAGCGGGATAATGCTTTAACCAGGTGTTAAATGAGCAGATGACTGGTGCTGCTATTATAGTATCTTCTGTGCTTATGGGTATGCTTAAAGCAGCAACAGAAATATTCTGAAAGAAACACAAGGTCTGCAAACAACACTTTGGTAATACTCCTGATAATAAAATTTTGGAAAGTGGCGCTCTGGCTGGTCGCGGTCAGAGTGAATACACTCAGGTAACATACTTCAGGATCAAAGGAGAGTAATAATGAAAAAAATTATTGTACCTGTCAGCACGGATGCTATGTCTCGTCTTGATTTAGAACGCACTATTGAGGGGGATTTGATTGAGGCTATTTTAGATAGCGAATCCTTTGACGAAATGTGTCATCGTGGAATATTTGAACGTCTGAATGGTGCACTTGATATTAATATTGATGATTACGAAGATGAGAGGATCACTGAAGCCGCTAATTTGAGAGTAGCCAGAGAAATTATTAGCCTTGAGGCGGAGGGGCTGGGTGAGGATAATAATATAGTCCAGTTGTTAACTATGGTAGATAAAGCGATAGAGTATGATACTGGCGTATTTTTCTTCTTTTGAGTGATGATCTAACATCACGAAAAATGAAGCGAGTACTGAGGTCTGTCCGGCACACAGAAGCGGCATCGTGTCATCCTGTTAAAAAGAATAATCCTGGCTGATAAGAGATCAAATGCACAAAACCCTTCCTGCACTGGTATCGCTACTGCTAACCCTAAATTGCGCTGCGGCGCCAGCGAAGGCATTACAACCTGAGGTCAAAGCCTTCCAGGAGAATGCTGAGAATTGTCAGCATTTCAGCGGTGAATGGGATAGCTCAATTTCACACCATCGCCAAAAAGAAATTGAAGCTGCAGTCGACAGGTACTGTGGGTTAGCACTCCAGCAACAAAAGATGTTAAAGGAGAAGTACCCTGGTAATCAGCAGTTAGAAAAGATACTTGCTGAGTATGATCTTTGAGTCATCTGCCGTAGAAGTAATCCCTTAAAAAAAGCACCGCTCTGACGCTTAAAAAAGGCAAGCAGGTGGTGATTGTTTGTGAGCGTATGTCACGAGAGATTGGTTCTCCATCCGGCAGAAGCTGCGTATTTAACTAAAAGTCTACTATCGCAATATCGCTGTGGCAGTGTTGGGTCATCGGGACACTTTTCCCGATGAATGAAAGACCGGACCTTGTGGCCGGTCTTTTTGTCTGGGTGGTAAGCATTACATGAGGTGTATAACAGCCGATCGCTGCTGTAATCCCGCTGAAGCCGGCAGAGAGCGAAAACCGGGCGCAGTAGCGCAAATTCAGGCCCATCGCTCATACGAACGCCCAGGATTTAGTGCCAGTCACTTCCAGACTCAGCACACGTCTATGGCGATAATCTGAAAATTGCCGCCAATTTAGTTAGTTTGCGAACCATACAATCCTGTGGTGGGCGCAACTTACAGAAGATTTACACTACTTTTCTCAATTTTTCATACTGCCATACCGCTGTAGTTTCGATTGCTTTCTGAATGAATATCAATAAGATTCAGTAAAGAGACGTTGAACTCTATTTCCATTTCGGTTTTTATATTCGCTATCTTCTGTCTTAAATAATGGTCTTGCCCAGGGCTGAATGAAGTGATTCATATCACTTTTTAATCCGATTTCATTGTGCTAGCTTCAAATTATAAAATTTATAATTTATTTTTTTTCATGGATTGAAATCATTATTTTTCCTTTTAAAACAATTCCAATCAAATCTTACAGGTGATATATGAGAGATCTCTGGGTGGACTATGCAAAGGGCATTGGTATTGCTCTGGTGGTTTTTGGTCATGTTAACAGAGGACTGTACAGTTCCGGAGTTTATCTTTCTGAAGGATCTTACAAATTACTCGATAGCATTATTTATAGTTTTCATATGCCATTATTCTTTTTTCTTGCCGGATTGTTTTTCCTGCAGTCCATCGAAAGAAAAGGCAAAAAAGAATTTATTGTCAGTAAGGTAGATACCATCGTCTATCCCTATGTGGTCTGGTCACTGATTCAGGGCGGGATTGAAGTTGTGCTGTCGAACTACACCAACAGTAAAACTGGCATGGGTGAAGTGCTGGCTTTTCTGATCTATCCACGCGCCCAGTTCTGGTTCCTCTATGCGCTTTTTATGATTTTTGCGGTTGCCGCCATGCTGTGGCATCGAAAATATTTTAACCGATATCTCCCTGTTCTGCTGATATTGTCACTGGTGATTAATGTATACCAGGAGGAACTGACCAATAATTTCCATCTGGATTTCATTACTCATTATCTGTTCTTTTTTATGCTCGGCGTTCTTTTTCAGAAAGTATCAGGTAAAATTACTGCCAGCCCAAATCAGGTAATATCAGGCGTGGTTGCGGTGCTGTTTGGGTTATCTCAGTATCTTTTTCACTGGGGGATGGGATATACCTACACCAATGCCGGCGTTTTAAGTGTGCTGCTGGCGATAATATCGATAGGTTTTATTGTAGTGCTGGCATTGATGCTGTCAAAAATGGATATAAAATTATTTCGCGTCCTTGGTGAGCTGAGTATGTATATTTATTTAATGCATATTCTGGCAGGGAGTGGCATGAGGATTGTGCTGAATAAAGTGCTGCACACCAATAGCTGGAGCATTCACGTGCTATTTGGCACGCTGGCTGGAATTGTTGTACCCGTCATTGCTTTTTATCTGTTGAAGCGCTGGAAAGCCGATTTCCTGTTCAACAGACCGCGGTTTGGTGTGAAGAAAAAATCTTATATCTGAGGTGGTTTTAGCTTTAGTCTGGCTGGTACTGAACAGGCTCCCGGTGTCAGTTGCGCCGGGAGCATGCAATGTCTCTTGTGCCGCAGTCGCCCGTTATTGTGCAATACGCCTCACAGGGACCCTCAAGCAGAACAATCACACATACATTATCCATGCGACGGCCACCAGCAGCCAGAAGATGGCGCAACAGATAAACACCAGACTCCATGCGGCGCGTTTTGTAAGCATGACATTCTCCCTATTTTTTAGTCGATATTTTCATCCGCAGCATAGCGGGCCAGCGCTGAGCTAACTGCGGCCTTTCTATGGATAACGGCTGAAACCCACCGAACTTAAGTGTTTTTTGCAAAAAATCGCAAAAAAATGATAATGCGGGTCTCTCCGGCCTGGAAATAATGACTAAAAATGGACTGGAGTGGGGGTTGATCAATGTCTTAGTTAGTTACCCTGTCTGTTTATATGTTTAAATCGACTAACCCCGCTCATCCTGGTTTGTTAAATTATTCTGATAATTAGTATGGCATGCATTATCTGCTGTCGCCATTTACGCACTTAAACATTATGACAACACATCTTAAATAGACTTTAATCTCTTTTACCATTCAGGCGTGGTTTAATTTGGGTCTGCTTAAATAACAGCAAGATTAAAAGCAGGAATTACCGATTCAATTATGTCGCAATCAACTCTGGCGTACGGATTTTCCGCGCCTGCCACTGGCCTTAAGCTTTTTTCGTCCCTGATCAATGGTGAGCTGAAACCGGGCATGGCCTGGAGCAGGGGCGCTTATCGCGTTAAATATATGCTACGTGCATTGTCAGCACCGCTATTAAGTTATTCATTGCTGAATTGTCTGGCGCAGAATGCGCGGCTGGCGATGATCCTGCGGGCGCAGCCATCCTTACCGGCTAAACTTTACCGGCCATATCTTGCAGCCAACTTTGATCATCAGACGGTGTTGACGGCGCTCAGTCAGCACTATTTTCTGCTGGAAAAGCATCTGCCTGCCATGCTGTTTGAAAGTTATTTAACCGCTACGGGGGCAACGCTGGCGGTGCTGGAAGGCAAAAATGGCGAGCATTATCGGATTAAGTTGCTGACAATGGATCAACTCGATAAAGAAGGTGAGGCGACGCTGTTGTTTGAGAGCCCAAATGGTGAGCGGCTGGCAATTATTACTTTCAGCGTATTTAACTGGCAGAACCGGCGAACACTGTTTATCGGCGGCGTTCAAGGGGCGCGTCCGGAGACACCACATGAAGCAATTCAGGGTGCAAGCAAAGGCTGTCACGGCCTGTTTCCTAAACGCTTACTGATTGAAGCACTCTGTCACCTGGCATCGCATCTGGCGGTGGAACAGATACTGGCAGCCGGAAATCAGACCCATATCTATCAACACTGGCGCTATCGCCATAAGAAAAAGCGCCAGCTGTTTGCGGATTATGATGAGTTCTGGCTGTCGCTCCATGGCCGGCTGACGGATGATAACCATTTCCTGTTACCTGCAAGCATCGGGCGTAAATCACTGGACGATATTGCCAGTAAAAAGCGTGCCGAATATCGTCGCCGCTATGCGTTAATGGATAATCTGGCGGAACAGCTGGAAACGCATTTCTGATTATTCGCTGTCCATCATCAGAATTGAGGATTAATATACTGATTATTCAATAAGTAATCAGGAGATGTTGTTATGTTAAGGGAGATGCAGCCAGCGGAATTTGCCGTCTGGCAACAACTGTTTATCGAGGAGTATGCCGGGGATCTGCGCGCTAACTCTGGCTACAGCGATCTGTTTGCCCGCCAGCGCGCGCAGCAGACCCTCGATAATTATCTGGAGCAGGGACTGGAAACCGCGCGGCAGGTGTTGCTGTGTATTGAAGCGCAGCAGCAGGTCGTCGGTTATTTGTGGTATCAGCGTGATGAGCAGAGTGCATACATTCAGGATTTTCTGGTGCTGCCAGCCTTTCGCGGTGCAGGCTATGGCCGGCAGGCGTTGCGCGATCTTGAGGTGTCGTTGCAGCAGCAGGGAGTGGTGGAAATCCGGTTACGTGTGGCGGCAAATAACCCCCGTGCGAAGGCGCTATATGAAGCCTGTCAGTTCCAGATTACCGGCTATAATATGAGCCGAATGCTGACTAAATAATTAACCAACAATAATGAAATGTACCAGGCGGGCTAAAACTTCGAGGAGTAGCAGGCTGCCAGTAAATAATAATACCAATGTCAGAATAAATTGCATACGCGCATCCATTATTACTGAAACCTTCTGCTGTATACCTGCGATTGCTATACTTTAAGTGCATTCACTTAAACGGAGCATCAATATCGCAGATATTGCTGTATGGGTTGTTGTCATGATGTATCAGTATCTTAATGGTGAAAACTGGCGACATATTTATATTGTTGGCGATCTGCACGGCTGCCGGGGGCTGTTAGATCAACAGTTAATCGCAAATCACTTCGACACGGAGCAGGATTTACTGGTTTCTGTCGGCGATATGATTGATCGCGGGCCGGACAGTCTGGCTTGCCTGGCATTGTTAAATGAGCCATGGTTCCGTTGCGTGCTGGGAAATCATGAGGCGATGGCGCTGGCGGCGATAACCACTGGCGAACGCGACCTGTGGGAAATGAATGGTGGCAACTGGTTCTACCGGCTGAGTGGTGCCGCACTGGTGACGGCGCGGCATGCATTGAACCAGTGTCGCGATTTACCGCTGATCCTGCATCTGACGCTGGAAGATCGCATAGCGGTGGTGGCCCATGCCGACTATCCCGCAGAGCATTACGCCTGGGAGCAGCAGGTTGATGCGGATAAAGTGGTCTGGAGTCGTGACCGCATCAATCAGTTGCAGCGCGGCAGAGGGGCGGTTATCAGCGGCGCCGATGATTTCTACTTTGGTCATACGCCGCTAAAAAATCCGTTACATGCGTGGAACCAGCACTTTATTGATACCGGCGCGGTATTCGGTAACCGGTTAACCCTGGTACAGTTGCAGTAATTGTCAGACGGGAGCCGTTACCGGCTCCCGCTGCTCATGCCTTAAAGAGTTTCCCATCGCGCACCAGATCGCGCGGGTAATTGTTCTTCAGCCGGTTACTGACTTTCTTCGCCAGTCCAATGGGTTGTTGCTTCCAGGTGACAATCACTTCATCACGCGGTAATTCAGCTTCCGGATAGATGTCGCGACCGCGATACCACTCTTCGGCTTCATCCTCTGTCAGCCCGACACTGTTAGCCGCCGTCGGACGCGCCAGCGCAACGGTGGCTTCATGCTGCCAGCGATAGCCTTTCGGGAAGGTTTCCGCCAGCTTCAGACCAATACGCGAAAAACGCACGCGGCCAAGTAACGGTTCAATTTCGGTCGGGAACAGCCACAACTCTTTATCGCGCTGCCACAACGCCAGCGAGCTGTCCCACTGCAGCCCGGATTTATTGGCTGCCGCCATCACTTCTTCAGTTAGCTTGCGGCTGAGCGGCGAGAAGGGCAGTTTACCGACTTTATAGCCAGGCTTGGCCATCGCCGGTACTGAGTCGGTTTTGCGCAGGCGCGCCACAAAGAACCCTTCACTGTCGAACAGTTGCGGAAAGACGTGCAGATATCCTTCCGCGGTCAGCGCCTGATCGGCGCCCGCAAACAGGCCGTTTAGCGGCAGCACTTCAACGGCATCGGGATAGCGATCCCGCAACCAGGCTACCACCTGCTGATTCTCTGTCTGGTTTAGCGTGCAGGTGGAGTAAATTAGCGTGCCGCCCGGCTTCAGCGCATGGAAGGCGCTGTCAATCAGGTCGCACTGGGTAGCGGCAATCTGTTGTGTACTCTCTGGCGACCAGTTACGCAGCGCATCGGCATCTTTACGGATAACGCCTTCGCCGGAACAGGGTGCATCAAGCAGGATGGCATCGAAGCACTCCGGCAGCGCCGGACCAAATACCCGGCCGTCAAAATGGGTCATGGCGGTATTACTGACGCCGCAGCGGCTGAGATTGGCATGCAGCACTTTGACGCGGCTGGCGGAATATTCATTGGCCAGAATCGCGCCCTGATTATTCATGCGCGCAGCCATCTGGGTAGTCTTGGAGCCGGGGGCTGCGGCGACATCCATCACTCGCTGTGGTTGCGGCACTGAATCGAACAGCGCACTCACCGGCAGCATCGAACTGGCTTCCTGAATATAAAACAGGCCGCTGAGATGTTCGGCGGTGCTGCCGAGCGGCAGGGTATCGGCGTCATCACGCGTGATCCAGAATCCCTCTTCACACCAGAGAATCGGCGTCAGCGCCCAGTTATAGGGCGCCACTTGCAGGAGAAAATCCGCCACGCTGATCTTTAGCGTATTTACCCGCAGGCTGCGACGCAGCGGCTGCTGGCTGATAGCGATAAAGGCATCAAAGTCAGCGCTGTCAGGCAGCATGTCGCGCATGACAGAGAGAAAGGATTCAGGAAAATAGACGCGGGAAGAGTGAGCCACTGAAGGGTTCCGTTACAAAAAGTGAAGCCGGGAGTTTATCACACGAAAAAGCTGCGGGCGACGCGCGCCGCCCGCAATCAGGGTCAGCGTGGGATCGCCGTTCCCCATGTACGCCACTCTTTTGGTTCTTCATCAAGCAGCAGGAAATGCTTGTTGGAGGTCGCCTGTGGCGCCAGCGGCACCGTCGGCGGCGTGGCAAACTGAATGCCACCGCGAATAAACTGCTGGAAAGTACCGGTTTTCACCACGCCACCAATCAGACCGAACTCCAGGTTGTAGCCGGAAGCCAGCCAGAATACCGAGTTATTCCGCACCAGATGCTGGTATTTCTTGCTGATACGCAGTGTGACCTGCACGCGATCCGCCATGCTGCCTAACGAGGTGCCGGTTACTGTGCCGACCTCAATACCACGGAACAGCACCGGTGTGCCGACGGTCAGTGAACCACCCTCAGGGGTATCAACCACCACACTGAGGCCATCAAGATAGCGCGAGTCGGTAATGGTCGATTCCTGTAACTCAAAGCGGCGCGCGGCGCGGCCTTTACCCGGGTCGACGTTGATATAGGGCTGCAACAGCGTTTCCAGATGGTTGACGCCAGTGGCGGAAATTTCCGGTGATACCACCGAGAAACGGCTGTCTGCGCGGGCAAAATCGTTAACATATTCCGGATAGAGTACCGCTTTAGCGATGACCTGGTTTTTATCCGGGCTCAGCGCCAGTGATTCAACCTGGCCGACATTAATGCCGAGATAACGGATTGGCATACCGGCTGACAGCTTGCTGGCGTCAAAGGTATGCAGCGCAATCTGGCTGCCAACCGCGCGTGCGGCGGTTTCCGAGGCGTACAACACCCGTTTCTGATCACGGCTAATACCGGCGCCACTGAGGTTATCAAAGCTGATCGCCCCTTTTAAGGCTCGATTAAGCGGCGAAGCCTGTACCGTCAGTCCGCTGCCATTCAACTGTACCCGCGCACCGCCTTCCGCCCAGAACACGCTATTGTCGCTGAGCAATTTGCGGTATTCCGGTTTGATATGCACCGCCACATCAAATTCATTGGCTTTAGGTATCACATCAACAATCTCACCTACCTGGAATTTGCGATACAGCACCACTGAACCCGCCTGAATATCCGGAAGGCTGTTGGCGGTCAGCATTACGGTAGTCGGTGGACGATCGCTGGTAATGCCTTCCTCGGCTTTTTCGCTATCGGCATACAGCGGATAGTGAGTTTTCACGCTGCCCTTACTTCCCGGGTCCAGTCGGATGCCGCCATCCACCCATTCGCGGGCGCTGGCGCCCAGGACCTGCATGCCGTCGATACCGAGTTTGACATTCAGGCGACTGTTGATAATAAATTTGCTGTCGCCATGCACCAGCTGACGATATTCCGGGGCGATAGCCACTTCAAAGTTAACCCCTTTAGCATCCAGCTTGCGGCCGATGACCTGACCAATTTTCATACCGTGCAACACAATCGGCTGGCCGCCATCAATACCGTAGCTTTCCGGCGCGTTCAGTTTCAGCGTCAGCACATCCGGCTGTTGTAACAGTGACTGATTGCTTTCCAGTACCTGGAAGTGGTCCTGCGGCTCGCCTTCACCCGGAATCAGTTCCAGCGTATTGCCGGTCAGCAGGCTGCTGAGACTGGTATCGGTCAGGCTGACCTTCGGACTGCGCATTTCAATGCGCGTGCCCTGACGCATCAGACCGACCACTGAAGGATCGACCGTCAGCTCACCGCTGACTTTGCCGCCCTGTTGCAGGGTCATGGCGGTCAGGGTGCCGACTTCCAGCCCCTGATACATCAGCGGCGTGGAGCCTTGCTTCAGGTTTTTGCCATTGGGTAAATCCAGGCCAATCACCACGCCGCGCTGGCTGTGCGCCAGATCGGGATAGAGCCTGTAGTTCTCTTCTGAAGATGCCTGCCCGGAGGCGCCCGGTGAGTCAAAGGCGATCGCGCCATTCACCAACGCCGCCAGGCTTTCCAGCTGCACTTTGGCGCCGCTGAGGCCGACATCGGCTTTCATTCCGGAGACGTTCCAGAAACGGCTCTGTTTTTTCACCAGATTGGTAAAGCGGCGTTCAATCAGCACATCGACTGTTACGCCCTGGTTATTCGGGTTAATGCTGTAGTCATAAACGCGGCCGACCGGAATTTTGCGGTAATAGACCAGCGAACCTGTATTCAGTGCGCCAAGATCCGGGGTTTGCAGATGAATCAGCATCTCGCCGGTATTAACACGGTATTTCGGCTGGGTATCCAGCGCGGCGAAGTTCTCGCGCGGTTCACCTTTGCCCGGCATCATGCCGATATAGTTACCGCCAACCAGCGCATCAAGGCCGGATACCCCGGCCAGTGACGCTTTCGGCGTGACCAGCCAGAATTGCGTATCCTGTCGCAACGCATCTTTCATATCGCTTTTGATACTGGCTTTGATCTTGATGGTGCGCAGATCGTCCGTCATGCTGATGCCCTGCACCAGTCCCACCTCGACTCCCTGATAGCGAATCGGCGTTCTGCCGGGCACAATGCCGTCCGCTGATACGAAATCGATAGTGATGGTGGTGCCACGCTCCTGATAGTTAGTCCAGAGCAGCCAGCAGGCAATAAGCAGCGCGATTAAAGGCAGAAGCCAGAAGGGCGATATGCGGCGCTTAGTCCTGACCTGGGCTTTAGTCGGTATAATCGGCGTTTCCTGTTGCATGTGCATCCCAAAGTAAACGGCTATCCAGCCACTCGACGGCAAGAATAGTGAGAACAACCGCCGAGCCAAAATAGAAGGCTGCCGGTCCCATAGTAAAAGCTAACAGTTGATCGCGATTAACCAGTGACATGGTCAACGCAATCACGAACAGATCGAGCATCGACCAGCGCCCGACCCAGGTAACGACACGTAATAAGCGTATGCGGGTCTTCAGACCCTGCTGGCACTTGAAATGGATGCTGAGCAGTAACGTCAGCAGCACAATTACTTTGGTAAAAGGCACCAGAATACTGGCGATAAATACTACCGCTGCTACCGGGATATTGCCGGAAGCCAGAGAAAGAATACCGGAAAAGATAGTGTCTTCCTGGCGCGAGCCATTGAGATAAATGATCGATATCGGCAGCAGATTGGCGGGCAGCAGCAACACGATCGACGCAATCAGCGCCGCCCAGGATTTTTGCAGGCTATGGCGGCGGCGCAGACGCAGCGGCGTATGGCAACGCGGGCAGCGGCCGCGCTCATCGGCGGAGCCAGTATGATGGCAGTTGAGGCAGACCTGCAAACTGTGATCGGCGACCAGCGCCTGCGGCTGCGGATAGAAGCGCTGCCACAGCTGTTCGACATTCAGATGAATCAGCGTCACCAGGCTCAACAGGGTTAACGCCAGATAGGCCACCAGCCCCGCGCCAGGTTGCAGATCGGCATAATCCTGCACCTTAATGCAGGCGACGGCGATACCCACCAGGTAGATATCCAGCATCACCCACTCTTTCAGGCGATCCAGCATCAGCAGCACCGGGCGCAGGTTCATGCCGAGGCGCTGACCAAAAAACAGATAGATAATCGAGGCGACCAGGGTCACTGGCGCGCCTATCGTGCAGAACGCCACCATCGACGCGCTAATCACATTACCCTGTTCCGCCATTTGCAGAATGCCACCGGCAAGACTGGCGCTGATATTGGTGCCCAGCAGACGGATATCCACCAGCGACTGACCAAAGGCAAAGGGCATCAACAGGATCATGGTGATGGCCATCGCCGTTAAGCGCGTCATTGACCAGTCACGACCGTTAAGAATTTTTGCATTACAGCGCGGACAGTGCGCCGACTGAGAGGATTTCACATCTGGTAAGGAAAAAAGGGTATCGCATTGCGGACAACGCTGATAACGTTCTTGGGGCAGAGCATGGCTGATAGCGAGTATTTTCATATTATGATGATGCGTTGCCCATGTAATGCAAATAATAAGCAGAAAATGTTATCAGTCACCGCAGTGTTAAATGGCTTGGCAATAATAAATTGTTCTGCAAACAGGTCCACAAGATCCTAAGGTTATCTGAACTGACAGCATGATTCATCTTGTCGGCCTGGGCAAATAATGCTTATTTTACGAGTGATACGCAAAAATGGTGCCGCTCAATAGTTTTTACAATGGTTAATAAATGAACAAACAAGAATTTTATGCGGACCTGAACCGTGATTTGCGCGCATTAATTGCTGGTGAGAGCAGTTTTCTTGCTGTAATGGGCAATTGTAGCGCGCTTTTGTATGAACGTCTTGATGGCGTTAACTGGGCAGGGTTTTATTTGCTCACGGAAGAGAACACGCTGGTACTGGGTCCGTTTCAGGGCAAAATCGCCTGTGTGCGCATTCCTGTCGGGAAGGGCGTATGCGGCACGGCAGTCGCGGATAATCAGGTGCAGCGTGTTGACGATGTGCATGCGTTTCCGGGTCATATCGCCTGTGACGCCACCAGTAATGCTGAAATTGTGCTGCCGCTGGTGGTAAATGGCGAAGTTATCGGCGTACTTGATATCGACAGCACGGTTTATAACCGTTTCGATAGCATCGACGAAATTGGCCTGAAAACCCTTACTGACGGGCTGTGCGAGGTCCTTGCGGACACTGATGTGAAAAAATTTATTCACATGAAACGCACCTAAAGCGCTGGATCACGTAGCAATTGCCGACTGGCTCATTATAATGTCGCCTGTTCATGCCTGCGCTGGTTGGCAAACCCGTTGTAATCAGGAAATTTCATGGAAAATCAACCTAAGTTGAATAGTAGTAAAGAAGTCATCGCCTTTTTGGCAGAGCGGTTCCCACAATGCTTTAGCGCCGAAGGCGAAGCACGCCCGCTCAAAATCGGTATCTTTCAGGATTTAGTCGATCGCGTGCAAGGCGAAATGGGTCTGAGCAAAACTCAGCTTCGTTCAGCATTGCGCCTGTACACCTCCAGCTGGCGTTACCTTTACGGTATTAAAGCTGGTGCAGCACGTGTCGATTTGGATGGCAATGCCTGTGGTGTTCTTGATGAACAGCACGTAGAGCATGCGCGTAAGCAGCTTGAAGAAGCTAAAGCGCGTGTTCAGGCACAGCGCGAGGCGCAGCAGGCGAAGAGACGTGAAGCCGGTGAAGAGACCGCACCACGTCGTCCGCGTAAACCTGCGCCACGTAAACCCGTAGCAGAAGGGGAGCAGCCGCGTAAGGCGCGCCCGAAGGCGCCACGCCCTGCTCAGGAGCGTGCAGCATCTGCACCAGCAGCTGAAAGCCAACCGCGCACTCAACCCGTTACCGATACCTCAGCACTGCAAGTCGGCCAGAACATTAAAGTCAAAGCAGGTCAAAGTGCTATGGACGCCACTATTTTGGAAATTTCCAAAGATGGCGTTCGTGTGCAACTGGTTTCCGGCCTGGCAATGATCGTACGCGCAGAACATTTGCAGTTCTGAAACGGAGGCCAACCAGGGCATGAACAACATTTTTAGAACGACTATTATTGCGGGCCTGCTTTTTGCAGGCCATGCATTCGCCGCCGAGAATATTACGCGCGCCGAGCAGATCCCACAGCTCCATCAGGAACCGCAACACGCCACCGTCAGTGAGCGTGTGACTTCGCGGTTCACCCGTTCTCATTATCGTCAGTTCGATCTGGATAAAGACTTTTCCGGCAAAATTTTTGACCGCTATCTGAATATGCTGGACTACAGCCATAACGTGCTGCTGGCCTCAGATGTGACGCAATACGCCGATAAAAAAACCATCCTGGGTGAAGAATTTAAGTCCGGCCAGTTGCCGGTGTTTTACGATTTATACAACCTGGCGCAGAAACGTCGGTTTGAGCGCTATCAGTACGCCCTCACGGTACTGAATAAGCCAATGAACTTTAGCGGTAACGACACTATCGATCTCGATCGTGGCAAAGCGCCATGGCCGAAGAGCGTTGCCGAGCTGAACGCGTTATGGGATGCCAAAGTCAAATATGACGAGCTGAGCCTGAAGCTCACTGGCAAAGATGAGAAAGAGATTCGCGAGATCCTCACCAAACGCTATCAGTTTGCGATTCGCCGTCTGGCGCAAAGCAACAGTGAAGATGTTTTCCAGCTGGCGATGAACGCTTTCGCCCATGAGATTGATCCACACACTAACTATCTCTCTCCGCGCAATACCGAACAGTTTAATACCGAGATGAGCCTGTCTCTGGAAGGTATCGGCGCAGTGTTGCAGATGGATGAAGATTACACCGTCATCAACTCGATGGTGGCGGGTGGCCCGGCAGCGAAAAGCAAATCGATTACCGTCGGTGACCGCATTGTTGGTGTTGGCCAGCCGAATAAGCCGATGGTGGATGTGATTGGCTGGCGTCTGGACGACGTGGTCGCGCAGATTAAAGGTCCGAAAGGCAGCAAAGTGCGCCTGGAGATCCTGCCGGCAGGTAAGGGCACCAAAACCCGCATTGTCACCCTGACGCGTGAAAAAATCCGTCTGGAAGATCGCGCGGTGAAAATGTCGGTCAAAGAGGTTGGCAAAGAGAAAGTGGGGGTACTGGATATTCCTGGTTTCTATGTTGGCCTGACCGATGATGTTAAAGCGCAGCTGCAAAAACTGCAGAAGCAGAACGTTAACAGCATTGTTATTGACCTGCGTACTAACGGTGGCGGCGCGCTGACCGAAGCGGTATCGCTTTCCGGTCTGTTTATTCCGAGCGGTCCGGTGGTGCAGGTGCGTGATAACAACGGCAAAGTGCGCGAAGACAGCGACAACGACGGCATTGTTTACTACAAAGGCCCGTTAGTGGTGCTGGTCGACCGCTTCAGTGCTTCAGCTTCCGAGATCTTCGCGGCGGCGATGCAGGATTATGGTCGTGCGCTGGTGGTTGGTGAACCAACCTTCGGCAAAGGCACCGTTCAGCAGTATCGCTCGCTGAACCGCATCTACGATCAGATGTTGCGTCCGGAATGGCCAGCGCTGGGCTCCGTCCAGTACACCATTCAGAAGTTCTACCGTATCAACGGCGGCAGTACTCAGCGTAAAGGCGTAACGCCGGATCTGCTGATGCCAACCGGTGTGGAAGCAGTGGAAACCGGTGAGAAGTTCGAAGATAACGCCCTGCCGTGGGATAGCATCAATGCGGCCACATATGTGAAAACCGGCGATCTCAAACCGCTGGGACCGCAGCTGCTGAAAGCCCATCAGACACGTATCGACAGCGATCCTGAATTCCAGTACATCATTAAAGACATCGCCCGTTTTAACGCGATGAAAGAGAAGCGCAACAGCATGTCGCTCAATCTGGCTCAGCGCGAGAAAGAGAACCATGAGGAAGATGCGCTTCGTCTGGAGCGGGTCAATGCGCGTCTGAAACTGGAAGGCAAAAAGCCGCTGGCGAAGATCGAAGATCTGCCGAAGGACTATAAAGAGCCGGACCCTTATCTCGATGAGACGGTGAAGGTGGCCAACGATTTGGCGAAGCTCGAAAGCGGGCAGCCGGCAGCCAGAAGCGCCGCCAGCAAGTAAGCAATAAGGCACTGCCCAGGCAGTGCCTTTTTCTTGGAGCGCAGTATCCGGCCGTCGCGCTGATTCCGCTTTGCTCGCCCCGCATCCACCTGCCGCGCGCCAAATGCGACAAAATGTAAAGTTATGTCTTTTTAGACACTTAAACGTTAAGGTCGCTTGAAATGCTGCCGGCAACCCATACGATGTATATCCGTATACCGGTACTTATGTTAACTGAGGAAGATTAAATTTTATGATGCGTATTGCTCTTTTCCTGCTAACCAACCTTGGCGTGATGTTGGTTTTCGGGCTGATTCTCAGCCTGACAGGGATCCAGTCAAGCAGTGTTCAGGGCCTGATGATTATGGCAGGTCTGTTTGGCTTCGGCGGTGCGTTTGTTTCACTGCTGATGTCGAAATGGATGGCGCTGCGCTCGGTGGGTGGAGAAGTGATTGAACAGCCGCGTAATGAGACTGAACGCTGGCTGATGGAAACCGTGAGCCGTCAGGCTCAGCAGGCGGGCGTTGCGATGCCGCAGGTTGCTATCTACCACGCACCGGACATCAACGCCTTTGCCACTGGCGCACGTCGTGACGCCTCGCTGGTTGCGGTTTCCACCGGTCTGTTGCAGAACATGAGCCGCGATGAAGCCGAAGCAGTGCTGGCGCACGAAGTCAGTCATATCGCCAGCGGTGATATGGTGACCATGACGCTGATTCAGGGTGTTGTGAACACCTTCGTTATCTTTATCTCGCGTATTATCGCGCAGGTGGCTTCAGGTTTCCTGTCAGGCAACCGTGACGGCGAAGGCGAGAGCAACGGTAACCCGATGGTTTACTTTGCCCTGTCGATGGTGCTGGAACTGGTGTTTGGTATTCTTGCCAGCATTATCACCATGTGGTTCTCGCGTCACCGCGAATTCCACGCCGACGCCGGCGCTGCGCGTCTGGTCGGTCGTGAGAAGATGATTGCCGCGTTGCAGCGTCTGAAAACCAGCTACGAGCCGCAGGAAGCCAGCAGCATGATGGCGTTCTGCATCAATGGCAAAAACAAATCCTTTAGTGAGATGTTTATGTCGCATCCGCCGCTGGATAAACGTATTGAAGCGCTGCGTAGCGGTGAATATCTGAAGTAATCGCCGAAGGCAACGGGCGGCGAAAACGCCGCCCCTGGTCAGAGTCCATGTAGGGGAGCCGTTATCGGCTCCTTTTTTTTATCGGCTCCCTTTTTTATTGGCGCCGGGCTGCGTTATGCGCGTCATACTGACCACTGCGGCGATGCTGGAGAAGCAACCGGCCATAATCAGCGCAGCATGGGTGCCGTGGCTGCCAAACAGATTAAACATCAGCGCCACCAGTGCTGCGCCGCTGGTTTGTCCCAGCAGGCGCGCCGTGCCGAGCATACCGCTGGCGCCGCCACTGCGATTGCGTGGCGCGGAGGAGATTATCGTGTGATTGTTGGGTGACTGGAACAGGCCAAAGCCGGCGCCGCACAGCATCATGCGCCAGATAATATCGACATTGCCCGGTGATGACGGTAGCAACGCCAGTGCAAACAGTCCCGCGGCAAACATCGCCAGCCCGATACCACCTAACAAGCCGGCGTGATAGCGCTCAATCAGCCGTCCGGCGATCGGCGCCATCACCATGGTTGCCAGCGGCCAGGGCGTTAATAACAGCCCGGTCGCCACCTCATCCCGCCCCAGCACCGTTTGTAAGTAAAACGGCAGCGAAACCATCGCCAGCATCTGGGCGCAGAATGAGCAAACTGAGGTGCAGATCGACAGCGAGAAAATCGGAATGCGCAACAGATCCACCGGCAACAATGGAAAGGTTAACCTCAGCTGACGGCGAATAAACAGATAACCAACCACCAGCAGCGCCGCCACTTCCGCCAGAATAATCTCCCAGCGCTGGCCCTGCGCAGCACCACTCAGCGCGGATATCAGCAGACCAAAGGTCAGAGCATTCATTACTGCACTGGGGAAATCGAAACGTTGTCCCTGGGCTTTCTGCTGGTTATCCGGCAGAAAACGTATCGCCAGGCAGAGTGCCGCGATTGCAACCGGCACGTTGATAAAGAATAACCACTGCCAGGAAGCCACCGACAGCACTGCGGCGGCCACCGTGGGACCCGCAGCAGTGGAGACGGCGACAATCACTGAATTGATCCCCATGCCGCGCCCCAGATGGCGCTGCGGATAGATAATACGTATCAGCGCGGTGTTAACGCTCATCAATGCCGCACCGCCAAAACCCTGTAACACACGGGCAAAGGTCAGCATCTCCAGCGAGCCGGAAAGGGCGCAAAACAGCGAAGTGCAGCCAAACAGCACTAATCCACACTGATAAACTCGCCGGTAGCCGAGGATATCGCCAAGGAAAGAGAGCGACAGGAGAGAAATTATAATCGCCAGCTGATAGGCGTTAACAATCCAGATTGATTGCGCCGGACTGGCATGCAGGTCGTGGGCAATGGTCGGCAGGGCGACATTGGCAATCGCGCCATCCAGCACCGCCACAGTGATCCCTAAGGCAATAGCAAGGATTGCCCCATAGCGTTGCGGTAGCGGTAAGCCATCAAGTTGAGCAGTTGGTGACATAGCAGGCGAGTAGTCATAAGTGTGAATATGACCATGCTAATGATTGTTGCGCATTAATGCACTGAATTTAGCCGCTTAATGCTGTGCAAATGGTTCAGCAAAAAGTTGCCTGGTTGATTGCGGGAATAGTGATTGCACACGTATACTGGAAATGGTGTTCCATTTTTTGTAAAACAATTTCAGAAAGGTTGTGATTTATGGCCAATGCAGATCTTGATAAACAGCCCGACTCCGTCTCTTCGGTGCTAAAGGTATTTGGTATTTTGCAGGCGCTGGGCGAAGATCGCGAGCACGGCATTACCGAATTGTCGCAGCGCGTAATGATGTCCAAAAGCACCGTTTACCGTTTTCTGCAGACCATGAAATCCCTGGGCTACGTTTCCCAGGAAGGTGAGTCAGAAAAATATGCTCTGACGTTGAAATTGTTTGAGCTGGGCGCCAAAGCCCTGCAAAACGTTGATCTGATTCGCAGCGCGGATATTCAGATGCGTGAACTGTCGCGTCTGACCAAAGAGACCATTCACCTGGGCGCACTGGAAGAAGAGAGTATCGTTTATATCCATAAGATCGATTCGATGTACAACCTGCGTATGTACTCGCGGATTGGTCGTCGTAACCCGCTGCACAGTACCGCTATCGGCAAAGTATTGCTGGCGTGGCGCGAGCTGGCGGAAGTGCAGGAGATCCTGCAGCATGTTGAGTTTACGCGCAGCACCTCACGCACCGTTGGCAGTGCCGAAGAGCTTTTGCCAGTGCTGGATAAGGTCAAAGCGCAGGGCTTTGGTGAAGACAATGAGGAGCAGGAAGAGGGCTTACGTTGTATCGCCGTGCCGGTGTTTGACCGCTTTGGCGTCGTGATTGCCGGACTCAGTATCTCGTTTCCGACTATTCGCTTCTCGGAAGAGAGTAAAAGCGACTATGTTGCCATGCTGCACCGTGCGGCGCGTGAGCTGTCATCACAAATGGGCTTCCACGACTACCCGTTCTGATGTCGTTCATACGGCTGGCGGGTCTTCATACCCGCCAGCCGTTGATTTCTGTGTCGCTTAGTTATCGACCACTTCACTGCTTTTCTTCAGAATCGGACAATCCGTTACGCCAACAATGCCACTGTCGGTGTGCAGATACTGCGCCGAAACCACGCCGCGTGCGGTCAGATACTGACACTGTAAACCCAGTCCGGCAGCATTTTTGCTACTGCCTGTTAGTACGCCATAGCCAGTCAGTAACATTCCCAGCCAGATAATCGCCAGTACGGCAACAATACGTATCACAGTTCTCATTTTTGTCTCCTTGTAAGACGACTTCCCCGGTGTGACGTCGCATCTGAGGATAGAAGAATGCCGTTAAGCAAGCTTCCAGTCGATCAGAGGATGCCGAAAGGCGCGCTAATCAGGGATCAATTTGTGTGAGCTATCTATCAATTCACGCCTGAGCAGGTAAAATTGGCAGGTTGCGTCGCGCACTTTGCTGCGACCACTGAAAGTAGCGCAAGACTGAGGCATGTATGAATGAGATGGCAAATGGCGCGATGGGTTTGGCGTCGATGGGATTTATTGCTGCGCTGGTGATTGTTGGCCTGATCGCTTGGTTTTTTGTCAATCGCGCCAGTGTACGCGCCAGTGAGCAGATCCGTCTGCTGGAAGCACTGCTGGACGAGCAGAAAAAACAAAATGCGATGCTGCGTCGCCTGACCGACGCGGTCAGCGGCGGTGAGAAAAGCAAAGCGGCGGCTGAAAATGACGATGACAAAGATTTTACCCGTCTGATCCCCGAGCGCTAAACCTGGCAGCGGGCAATGAAGGAGATTCACCGATGGTCTGGAAAAACCCCTGGTATGACCCTGCCAAAGCCCACCACACGCCAGAAGGCTTCCGCAACCCGGAAGCCGATTTGCGTCAGCAGGGTGATTTAAGACGCTGGCAAAAGGAACGTAAGGCGCAGGGATTGCCGTTTCCGCCAGCAGGCGGTTATCAGGCGTTTATTGCACAATGGTGGCAGCCTGCCGATCTTTCCGGTAGTGATGATGCTATCTGGTGGCTCGGTCATGCCTGCATGATGCTGCGCATTAATCAGCGCTATACGCTAATCGATCCGGCTCTGTCGCAACGCGCGTCACCGCTGCGCTTTTATGGCCCGGCGCGCAAGACGCCAGCGCCTCTCGATATCAATGCCTTACCCGCGCTGGATACGGTGCTGATCTCACATAATCACTATGACCATCTTGACCGCCCGACGATCAGAAAGATTCTCCGCCGTTTCCCGGCGGTGCAGTTTGTGGTGCCACTTGGCCTGAAGCCGTGGTTTGAACAGCAGGGCGCAAGGCATATTATTCAGCTGGACTGGTGGGAAGCCGCATCGCTGGCGGATATGAAAGTCCATGCGGTGCCTGCACGTCACTGGAGTATGCGTTCCTTGCAGGATCGTAACCGCTCACTTTGGTGTGGCTGGACAATTAATGCGGGAAATCTGAGTTTTTGGTTTACCGGCGACAGCGGCTATACAGAAAATCTGTTGGATATTCCGCGCCGGCTGGGGCCGTTTAATGTAGCGGCGTTGCCGGTGGGCGCTTATGCACCAAAATGGTTCATGCACGGACAACACATGGACCCACAACAGGCGGTTTCTTTGCATCGTGATTTGGGCTGTCCGCTATCAATTCCGATCCACTGGGGCGTATTTGAACTGGCTGATGAATCGCTGGATGCGCCACCTGGGGAACTGGCGCAATCGATGCAGGCCGCCGGGCTTGAAGCGCGGCGTTTTCAGGCCTGGAGAATAGGCGCCAGAAAGTTAATTAATAATATCGACCAGGAATAATCCTAAACAGAAAGATAAAATCTGATACGGTTCAGAGAAGATATTTTTTTATAACGATAAGTTCAAATGGATCGAATAAAAACGTAATCTGAGGCTCCTGCATTTAATTGGGGCAAGGGCCAATATAGTCTCCTGATTTTGGTGCAATTTAATGACTAATGTGTACCGAGCTGCATTTAGTGTACAAGTTAGCACCACAACCATTTAACAAATGTTGTATTGAGCTCAATCAAAAAAATGACCTTTCTTTTGCAATATTTATGCAATAATTATGCTCATTAGTAATGAGTTCAGCTAACGCCGGGTTAGACGTAGCCTGTTCTTTAGGTTAAAGTAATCCTGATGTTAGAGAGATGCTGGATGAGCCTGTGCTGCCATAGTTGTATGTCATCGTTAGCCGAAAGTCTGCATATATGTGCAAAGTGTGCCATTAGTCGTTTCAATAATGTGCGACACGTCTATCACTGTTTAAAAATGGCTTGCCATTAATTTACGGATATGTGATAACGCTTTCTGGGCAAAACGAGGTACAGTTCTGTTTATGTGTGGCATTTTCAGTAATGAAGTTCTGAGTAAAAACGTTGACGTTGAATACCGCTTCCTTGCCGAACCTTAAATTAGTGCCTCATTCAGTAATGTCTCTGGTTTCTCAGTAAGTAAGCCTACGGGCGAATAAAACACTCTAAGGAATTTGCAAAATGGCAAAGATTAAAGGTCAGGTTAAGTGGTTCAACGAGTCTAAAGGTTTTGGTTTCATTACTCCTGCTGACGGCAGCAAAGATGTATTCGTACACTTCTCTGCAATTCAGGGCAATGGCTTCAAGACTCTGGCTGAAGGCCAGAACGTTGAGTTCGAAATTCAGGACGGCCAGAAAGGCCCAGCTGCAGTTAACGTAACTGCAATCTGATTTTGATCTCAGCCTCAGCGTTATGTTGCGATACATAACGCCGCTGAATCTGAATAGTGAAAGCCCCGTCACGCTGTGATGGGGCTTTTTCTTTGTCCGCTGCTGCAGCGTAATACAAAATTGTTGATGGATTCCTGACGCGTCACACGCATGAAAGGTGTAAACTGCCGCCCTGATTTTTTGCCGGAGAGCCTGCATGCCGTACCTTTGTCCACTTTGCCAGCAGCCGCTGACCCTTATCGAGCGCAACTGGCGCTGCAATAATCAGCATCAGTTTGATTGCGCCAAAGAGGGTTACGTCAACCTGCTGCCGGTACAGCATAAACGTTCTAAACAGCCGGGCGACAGCGTCGATATGATGCAGGCGCGCCGTCAGTTTCTGGATGCCGGTCACTATCAACCCCTGCAACAACGGGTGGCGGAACTACTGGACAGGATGCTGCCGCAGCAGCGCATTCGTCTGCTGGATATCGGTTGTGGTGAGGGCTACTACACTGAAGCCGTTAATCAGCGCTTATCGCAACGCGCTGAGACGGAAGTTCACGGTCTTGACGTCGCGAAGGTGGCTATCCGCTATGCCGCCAGACGCTACCCGCAGATTGCGTTCTGTGTCGCTTCCAGCCATCGTTTGCCTTTCGCCGACGCGTCAATGGACGCTGTGCTGCGCATCTATGCTCCCTGCAAAGCCGCCGAACTGGCGCGCGTGATCCGCCAGGGCGGCTATCTGCTAACTGTCGCGCCGGGACCACGTCATTTACTGCAATTTAAGGCGCTGATTTATCAGCAGGCAAAATTGCATGACGAGAGCGAGGAACATCCGCAGGGTTTCACCCGGGTGGAGCAGAGCAGCCTCGGTTATCCGATGACCTTAAACGGTGAACAGGCAACGGCATTGTTGCAGATGACGCCATTTGCCTGGCGGGCGCGTGAAGAGGTGTGGCAGCAGCTGGCGGCGGAGACGGCTTTTGTCTGTGAGACCGATTTTGTGCTGACGTTGTGGCAGCGGGATTAAGGCAGACCGGAATAGAGAATATTGCAGCCGATGCCGATCAGCACTACGCCGCCGAGGATTTCGGCGCGTTTGCCGAGCATCGGGCCAATAAAGCGGCCAATCATAATGCCTGTGGTCGACATCACTAAAGTCGCGCTACCGATCATCAGCGCAGTCTGAATAATATTCACCTGCAGGAAAGCCAGACTGACGCCGATCGCCATCGCATCAAGGCTGGTGGCGATGGCAGTCATCACCAGTAACCAGAAGCCATGACGGTAGACCGGCGGGCAATCGACTTTTGCGCCGCGCAGCCCTTCCAGCACCATCCGGCCACCAAGGAACGCCAGTAATATAAAGGCGATCCAGTGATCCCAGCGCACCACATACTGACTGGCAAGCTGACCTAAACCCCAGCCGATCAGCGGAGTAATGGCTTCGATGACGCCAAAGATCAGCCCGGTGCGCAGGGCTTCAGAAAAGCGCGGTTTATGCAGGGCAGCGCCTTTTCCGACAGCCGCGGCAAAAGCGTCCATCGACATACCTAAGGCCAGAATAAGCGTTGCGGAAATGTTCATCGAAGTCGTAAACCTCGGCCGGGACATCTATTGAACTGCGCGCCACCCCAACCCTAATGACGCAGGCTACATTATCACAACAGGAAATTAAGACAAAATTAAAATCGTTATTTCAGGCCGGGAATGATAACGATTTACATTAATTATGTGATTTTTAACGAGCCGTAAATATTAAGCATAATGTTGTTATGGTTTTGTTGGAAAATAATATCCTGACAATAAGTGGATGTATAGAATGAGTGGTTAATATACCCTGTGCTATATTTTATCTCATTGATTTTCAATCATAACTTTATAAATTTTTTCCAGATCGTCTAATTCTTTGACATGAATAAGCAGCCGGCGGTGCTCTAATTGCAGCACCAGGACGCCATCTTCGGATAAGTTCATGCCCTTAATACGCGAATAATCAACCCAGACGTTAGCGAAGAAAAAGCCCTCCACTTTGAAGATCAATTTTGGCCGACGAATCCAGAAGGTATAGATGGCAATAAAAGCCAGTACCATTAATAGCAGTGTGGTAATTTTCGGACCCTGGGCGGTGATATTGTGGTAAATCAGAATGGCAATCAGGCCGATAAAGATCAGACTATCCAGTTTGTTGCGGCGTTGCAGCAGCACTTTCAGCCGGGTTTCGCCACGCCGACGCTCCATCAAAAATTCATCATAGATTGCATACAGCAGGAAAAGGGCGAGAAGGGCGAGGATCACGTAATCGGTTAAAGACATACTACAGCTCCCTGAAAGTCGTTTCGTCAGCGCTCAGGATAAGCGCTGAAGAGGCGACTCTGAAGTAAAACCGGGAGCCTGCGCTCCCGGTCTGACACATTACAGTCCGAGTAAACCAATCCAGTAGCCGAAGATACCAATGGCAAAGAAGCCCATGATAATCCACAGCGCATTCACTTTGCGACGTAGCAGCCACATACAACCAAAGGTCAGCAGTAACGGCACCAGTCCCGGCATCAGCTGATCGAGGATGGTCTGAACAGTGGTGACGTGGGTCGCGCCAGTCTGGTCGGTAATCCTTGACACCACCAGCGGGATATTGACGTGCGTCCACTTGTTAACCAGCGCCCCCATCACAAACAGGCCGAGGATTGACGCCCCTTCCGTCATTTTCTGCAGGAAGCCGCCGCCCATATCATTAACGATATCGACACCTTTTTTGTAGCCATAAGCCACGCCATAGTAGCGGGTCAGCAGACGTATCAGGTTAAACAGCACAAAGAACAGAATCGGGCCGAGCAGGCTGCCGCTCATCGCGATACCTGCGCCCAGTGCGGCAAACACCGGACGAGCTGTGCCCCAGAAGATGGGATCGCCAACACCGGCCAGCGGCCCCATCAGACCGACTTTGATGCCGTTAATGGCGGCATCATCGATCGGCGCGCCGTTCGCACGCTGCTCTTCCATCGCCATCGTGACACCCAGAACCGGTGCGGCAACGAAAGGCTGGGTATTAAAGAACTCGAGGTGACGCTTAATCGCCTGCTTACGGTCTTCGTTATTTTCCGGGTACAGACGGCGGATCACCGGCACCATCGAAAAACAGAAACCCAGCGCCTGCATACGTTCGAAGTTCCACGACCCCTGGAAAAGGTTCGAGCGCAGAAATACCGCGCGGATATCCGCCGGAGTCAGTTTTTTATGCGCGTGCACGGCCGTGTTAGTCGTAGTAGTGGTAGTGGTATCAACCATTTCTCTCACCTTTTCCTAGTCTAATTCGTTGTCGAGATCGTTATTGGACGGGCCGGCCTGCGCACCCGCAACGCGGTTGTATTTTGGACTCAGCTGGATATAGAGCACCGCCATCACCACGCCAATCACGCCAAGGGCAACCAGGTTAAAGTTGGTAAATGCAGCGGTAACGAAACCAAGGTAGAAGAATGGCATCAGATAACCGGCACGCATCATATTAATGACCATCGCATAACCTACCACCACAATCATGCCACCGGCGATATTCAGACCGTTGGTGACCACTTCCGGGATGGAACTCAGCAGGTTATGCACCACGCTGGTACCGACCGAAACCGCGACAATCACTGCCGGGATAGCAATACGCATCGCCTGCAGAACTAACGCCGAAACGTGGATCCAGCTGATAGCGCTTAAATTGCCTTTCTCGGCGGCCTTATCGGCAGCGTGCTGGAAAGCAACGGTAATGGTACGCACAATAATGGTCAGCACCTGACCGGCGGCAGCCAGGGGAATAGCCAGCGCAATACCGGCGCCGACGCTCTGTCCACCGGCAATAACCAGAATGGTGGAGATAATTGAGGCGAGGGCGGCGTCGGGCGCAACGGCGGCGCCGATGTTCATCCAGCCCAGCGCGATCATCTCCAGCGTACCGCCGATGATAATCCCGGTTTTAACATCTCCCAGCACAAAACCGATTAACGTACAGGCCACCAGCGGACGGTGAAACTGAAACTCATCAAGAATCGATCCCATACCTGCAATACAGGCCACTATAAATATCAGTACAATTTGAAGAGTGGTAATCTCCATTGCACAACTCCTTCTGACATTTGCAATCTGAGTTAAACCTGACGCGTCAGGCAATGAATTAGATTATGTCCTGTGGACATAGCAACTTATTGATTTACTTTGGCAATCAGGTCCATCATTTTAAGCTTCTGGTCGGATGACACTTTTCTGACTTCCAGTTCAATACCGCGCTGATTGAGTTTTTTAAAGGCTGCAATATCTGTTTCATCAACCGAAACGGCATTATTGACCTGAGTTTTCCCCTGACGGAATGCCATACCACCGATATTGACGGATTTAATATTGACCCCTTCAGCCACAACACGCTCGACATCGGTTGGGTTAGTGAATAACAGCATCACCTTATCCTGACCATATTTCGGATTGTTATAGACGCGAATCATTTTGGCGACATCGACCACATGTGCGGTCACGCCGGGCGGGGCCACCTGGGTAAGTAACGTTTTACGCACATTGTCAGCAGCAACTTCATCACTGACGACAATAATACGCGTAACATTGGTTTCTTTCGTCCAGCGGGTTGCAACCTGGCCATGAATCAGACGGTCATCAATCCGCGCCAGGCCAATCTTCATATGGTCTTCAGGGCTCATCGGTTTTAACGGCGCCGCCGCTGCAACCGGCTTAATGGCGACAACCGGCGCCGCTTCCGGCTCCTTCGCCTTCAGCGCCTTGACCCCTTCACGACCGGTTTCAACTGCCACCGCCACCAGCTCGTCAAAAGACGGGTTATCGTCGCGTGCCATCAGGGTTTCAACCAGCATCGGAATATTAACGCCAGCAACCACTTCATAGTTTTGCTTATCAACCACAATTCGGCTGGCGGCATTAAACGGACTTCCACCCCAGGTATCAACGAGGAAGAGCACGCCATCAGCGGTATTCAGTTCCGTCAGGCGCGCATTGTATTTCTCTATTAAAGTTTCAGCATTTTCGCCAGGAACGAAATCGATCCACCCGACGTTTTGCTGTTCACCTAATAGCATTTCGGCGGTCTTAAGAAGCTGCTCCGCTGCCCAACCGTGCGTGCCGATTACAATAGCAATAGTCACTTGCTACCTCCTTTTACAATATTGAGCGTTTCAGGCGGGTGCACTGATGCGCCAACGATGTCATTTCAGCTCAACTCAACTCAAATGAACTTACCCAAATTAAACGCTGCGCGGGTCTGATAAGATTTCGTGCAGTGTCAGGTTATAAAGCTGTCATGCCGCGAATTATTTTAGTCTGTGAAAAAATAAATTATGTGACGACGCTCCGTAATTGTGAGGTATAACCTGCTGATTTACCTTTCTGCTCACGAAAACGGCATTACTTACTCAAGACCAGGGTTAACTGTAAGAAAATATTTTGACGACAATGTTTCTGCTGGTAGAGTAATGATTCCTTTTTTGTTACCGGAGTAACGGGCTTCAGCCCCCCTATGGACTGTCACCGAAGTAGTTTATCCATGCCACCGGGTCATCCGGCTTGTTTACTAACGCCGTTCGGCGTATCACGCACTATTGCCTGTCGTTATCCTCGTCGCGCGTCCGCTAAACCGGTCGTGGCGTTGTCCTGTTCCTTTTTCCGGAGTCTGTAATGGAATTTCTTCTGGACCCCTCAATTTGGGCCGGTCTGCTGACGCTTATCGTTCTTGAGATCGTATTGGGTATCGATAATCTGGTGTTTATCGCCATCCTTGCCGACAAACTGCCGCCGAAGCAGCGTGACAAAGCGCGCCTGATTGGTTTATCGCTGGCGTTATTAATGCGTCTGGGACTGCTGTCATTGATCTCGTGGATGGTGACGCTCACGCGTCCGCTGTTCAGCGTTGCTGACTTTAGTTTTTCTGGCCGCGACCTGATTTTGCTGTTTGGCGGAGTATTCTTGCTGTTTAAGGCGACCATGGAGTTGCATGAACGGCTGGAAAACCGTCAGCTTGAAACTGATGGCAATCGCGCCTACGCCAGTTTCTGGGCGGTAGTAATCCAGATTGTGGTGCTGGATGCGGTGTTCTCACTCGATGCGGTGATTACCGCCGTCGGAATGGTGAACGATCTGGCGATTATGATGACCGCGGTAGTGATTGCGATGGGCGTAATGTTGCTGGCGTCGAAACCGCTGACCAACTTTGTTAACGCACATCCCACCGTAGTGGTGCTCTGTCTGAGCTTCCTGTTAATGATCGGTCTGAGTCTGGTGGCTGAAGGCTTTGGCTTCCATATTCCGAAAGGTTACCTGTACGCGGCGATTGGTTTCTCGATTCTGATCGAGCTGTTTAACCAGATTGCCCGGCGCAACTTTATTCGCCATCAGTCCCATCGCCCGATGCGTGAACGTACCGCAGAAGCGATTTTGCGTCTGATGGGTGGACGCCGCGGCTCGCAGCAGACCAGCAGTGAAAGCAGTAGCGAAGTGGCGTCAGTGATGCCGCAGGAAGCCTTTAAAGATGAAGAGCGCTTTATGATTAACGGCGTACTGACGCTGGCATCGCGTTCGGTACGCAGCATTATGACGCCGCGTGGCGAGATCTCCTGGGTAGATGCCGAACGTCCGCTGGATGAAGTGCGCATTCAGCTGCTGGATACGCCGCACAGCCTGTTCCCGGTTTGTCGCGGTGAACTGGATGAGATTATCGGTGTGGTGCGCGCCAAAGAGCTGCTGGTGGCGCTGGATCATGGGATCGATGTGGCGACCTTCGCCGCGGCGACACCGCCGATTATTGTGCCTGAGACGCTTGACCCAATTAATCTGCTGGGTGTATTGCGTCGCGCCAAGGGCAGCTTTGTGGTGGTCACCAGTGAGTTTGGTGTGGTGCAGGGGCTGATTACCCCGCTGGATGTGCTGGAAGCGATTGCCGGTGAGTTCCCAGATGAGGATGAAACACCGGATATTATTGCCGATGGCGATGGCTGGCTGGTGAAAGGCGGTACCGATCTGCACTCGCTGCAGCAACTGCTGGATACCCAGCAGCTGGTAAAAGCCGAGGATGACCACGCTTCACTGGCCGGACTGCTGATTGCGCAGAAAGGGCAGTTGCCGTTACCGGGCGAAGTGATTGAGCTGTTGCCATTGCGCTTCCAGATTATTGAAGCGACAGATTACCGTGTCGACCTGGTGCGTGTAACCAAAGACCGTGATCGGATGGATGAAGAAGAGGCCTGATTTATTCAGGACAGAGAAAAGGGCGGCATTGATATGCCGCCCTTTTTTTATGCATTCAAACCAGGCTGATGGGCATTCAGCCATGCCGGGAAATCGGCAATCGGCATCGGACGGGCATAGAAATAGCCCTGTAACGTATCCACGCCGCGTTCACGCAGATAAGCCGCCTGTTCGGCAGTCTCCACCCCTTCAGCCACCAGCGCGATATTCAGGCGCTGGGCCAGCGATATCACCATATCCGTCACCGTCGCATTAATCGCATCGGTGCCAATGGCGGCGGTAAAGATCTTATCGATTTTCAGTACATCAGGACTGAGAGTTTTCAGATAGGCCAGCGAACTGTGGCCGGTTCCGAAATCATCAATCGCCAGTTTTACGCCAATCTTATGCAGATGGGAGACCACCCGTTGATCCACTACCGGCAGCGCATCACGCTCGGTTAACTCCACCACCAGTTGCGGCCGCGGATTGGCGGGCCACCACAGGCGTTGCAGATCGTCAATAATCGCCCGATCGCGGAAATGGCTGGCCGCAACATTAATCGCAATATGGAAAGTGGGGCAGTCTGGCAGTAACGGCAGGTGTCTGACCGCCTCATTTAGTACAAAACGCGTCAACGGCGCGATCAGATTCTGACGCTCGGCCATCGGAATAAAGACGTCCGGCGGGATCCAACCCTGACGCGGGTTGTGCCAGCGCAGCAGCAGCTCGATCCCGTCACAGGCACCGGTACGGCCATTAATCAGCGGCTGGCAGTAGACCATAAACTCCTGTGCCGATAAGCCGTAGCTAATCTGCCAGGCAATACTCATGCGGTTGGCGGTAGCCAGCCAGACGATATACCCCATCAGCAGGCTCAGCAGCAGCGCCAGTGGCAGCTGAGAAGGAACAGTCATCAGCGCCAGGCGGGCAGGCGAAGGACCAAACAGGGTAATCGAGAAAGGATAGCGCAGCGATGACTCTTCGTAGCTCACTTCATCTTCAGAAGGCAGCGCGTGCTCAATCATCGGATTGCCATATTCCAGGCTTTTGCCGCCGACATTAAAAATGGCGCGTTCAACCCACGGCAGGGTCGGTTCCAGCAGATAGTTGCTCATCAATTCGATATTGATGATCTGCACAATTCCGGCGCGGTTATCCAGCGATTTTGGTGTCCACAGCAGTAATACCGGCGAGCCTTTTAACAGGTAATCATCGGTTGTCAGCATCATGCGCTGATTGTTAACCGCCAGTTCCGGCCATTTGTCACTGAAAACAAGGGCGCGCTCGCCATAAATGCTTGAGCAGTAGACGGTATCATTGTCGACCAGCAATACTGCACGTACGGTTTGCAGGGTGGCCATTTTCTCCACCAGCGGAAAGCGCACGTCGTTACAAGTTAAGCCAACCAGCGCCAGCGTATTATTGGCTGACACATCAAGTGGCGAAAACATCCGATCAAAACGTTGTATGGCGTTGTTGGCGAAGCTATGCGACTGCTGCTCAATACGGCCTTTCTCTTCGAAAAAACGAAAGGTCAGGGTAAGAATGAGCACTAACGCGGCGACGATCGAAGCGATAAACAACCGCTTGCGACGAAACTGTCCAACAATTTGCTGGGACACTTGCATCAGTAACCATCCTATAAAAAAGCGCAAAATGAGATTTCGAATACCAGTTATCGACAAAAGGAAAACTTAGTTTAGTACTAATGAACAAAAAGCGCCGGAATCAGGACATGAAAACGCGGCCTGTGATAAGGCCGCGCGAAACCACTGTATCGGTTTACTCAGACGGGTGATAGTCCGCTAATGAACTATTTTTGGATGTGGCACTACACGGCTGGGAAATTAGTCACACTGCACTTTTATTGCCAGTCCGCCTCGTGAGGTTTCACGATATTTGGCGTTCATATCTTTGCCAGTTTCGTACATAGTTTCGATGACTTTATCCAGCGAGACGCGCGGCTCGCTGGTGCGTCGCATCGCCATACGCGCAGAGTTAATCGCTTTTACCGCAGCAATGGCGTTACGTTCGATGCAGGGCACCTGAACCTGCCCGGCAACCGGGTCACAGGTCAGGCCGAGGTTATGCTCCATCCCAATTTCAGCGGCCACGCAGACCTGCTCCGGGCTGGCGCCGAGTAATTCAGCCAGCCCGGCCGCCGCCATCGAACAGGCGACACCCACTTCACCCTGGCAACCGACTTCAGCACCGGAAATCGATGCATTCATCTTGTACAGAACACCAATGGCGCCGGAGGCGAGGAAATAGCGGATAAAGATATCCGGACTGACAGGCTCGATAAAGTGATCGTAGTAGGCCAGCACGGCCGGAACGATGCCGCAGGCGCCGTTAGTTGGGGCGGTCACCACGCGGCCACCGGCGGCGTTCTCTTCATTGACTGCCAGCGCAAACATATTGATCCAGTCAATCACGTTCAGCGGGTCACTGGAGAGCTTATCGGACGAGACCAGCAGGCGGCGCAGCGCCGACGCGCGACGCGGTACGCGCAGTGGGCCCGGTAATACCCCTTCGGTATTCAGGCCGCGATCGATACAGTCACGCATAGCCTGCCAGATATCGCCAAAGTAGCTCTCGATTTCCTGATAGCTGTGCAGCGCCCGTTCGTTTTTCATAATCATGCCGGAGAGTGACAGACCAGTTTGATGGCAGTGGGCCAGCATCTCTTTGGCGGAATTAAACGGATATGGCACGCTGACTTCCGCCAGCGTTGACTGACCAAAATGCTCTTCATCGACAA
Organism: Winslowiella arboricola; assembly: GCF_025527015.1. Lineage (GTDB taxonomy): Bacteria > Pseudomonadota > Gammaproteobacteria > Enterobacterales > Enterobacteriaceae > Erwinia > Erwinia arboricola. Next base: position 52,084 of record NZ_JAODIM010000043.1, read on the forward strand.
TAAAACCGCCGCCGATAGAGTAGTAGGTTTTGCTGTAGATCGGCAGGTCACCGGCAAAGGCATGGATACGCATACCGTTTTCATGCAGCGACAGGTTATCGCTACGAAACACCATGCCGCCTTCACGTGGGAAATCGACTTCATGCTGACCGCTGGCCAGCAGCAGACGCTGACGCTGCTCAACGTCGCGAATAAACCCCGGGATGCTGTCGATATCGACGCTATCCGGCGCAGCGCCCGCCAGTCCCATAATAATGGCGATATCGGTATGGTGGCCTTTGCCGGTCAGCGACAGTGAGCCGTAGACATCCACAGCAACACGGGTCACCGCAGCAAGCTGGCCATTTGTCACCAGATCATCGACAAACTGTTTGCCGGCTTTCATCGGGCCAACCGTATGCGAGCTGGAAGGGCCAATGCCGATCTTAAACATGTCGAAAACGCTAATCACGCTACAGACTCCTTAATATAGAGACACTCTGCTGCTGGTCTCGGGTGAGCAGAGGGTTATATCTTCATCATGCGGTAAATTGACAGCCATATCGCATGAAAAAAAGTTATCGAAAACGGCAGTAAAACTATTGCCAGCCGCCGCAGCGGGACGCATAGCATAACTGACTTTACGAGTAAGTGGAATATAAATGAAAAGGGCAAATCATGCAGTGATTTGGATCGCCAATTGGCAACTTGCCAGTGAAAAATAATGTGATGAGCAATAATTAGACGCCTTAAGAGACGCGGAAGGAATGGCGCTAATCCGGCGCAATCTGCAGACTAAGCTGGCGAATAATTCCGGCAGTCATGCCCCAGACAAAATAATCTTCAAACCATGATAACCAGACGCGATGGTGCAGGCCGTGACGATGAATATCCAGTGGCGTATAGCGACCCAGACGCAGAGCTTCCTGCAGCGGCATTTCAAACACCGCCGCCACTTCATCTTCGCTGGCGCGATAAGTAATGGTATCAGGGATCACGCCGACCACTGGGGTAACCTGAAAGCCAGTACTGCTGGTCACCGCAGGCAGCACGCCGATCACCTGTACCATCGCTGGTGGAATTGCCACCTCTTCTTCGGCTTCACGCAGGGCGGTAAATATCAGCGAGTCATCGCTGCTGTCCATCATGCCGCCGGGAAAGGCCACCTGGCCGGCATGCTTGCGCAGCGAACTGGCGCGTTTGGTTAACAGCAGCGTTGGCTGCGGACGCGCGATAATCGGCACCAGCACCGCCGCATGCCGGGTGGGCAGGGTAACAGCGGGGCGTTCGGGCAGCTGGAGCGTAAAGCGCGCGAGAAATTGCGCCAGCGTCAGTGTATTAGCGGTCATCACTGATATCCTGCAGGCAGGGCAAGATACGGTTTACCTTGTCGAACGTTTCCTGATATTCCGCCTGCTGCTGACTGTCGGCGACAATGCCGCCACCGGCACAGCAGAACAGTTTACCCTGCTCGGCAATCAGGGTGCGGATGCTAATGCTGGTATCCATACGGCCACAGATGCTGAGGTAGCCAATGCTGCCGCACCAGGCGTTACGACGCTGAGGCTCCAGCTCTTCAATAATTTCCATCGCCCGCACTTTTGGCGCACCGGTAATCGAACCACCCGGAAAACAGGCGCGCAACAGATCGCTGGCGCTCAGTCCTGGCTTCAGCTGCGCACGAATAGTGCTGACCAGATGATGTACTGCCGGGAATGGCTCCACCACAAACAGTTCCGGCACGTTTACGGAACCGGGTAGTGCGACACGACCAATATCATTACGCAGCAGATCGACAATCATCAGGTTTTCCGCCCGATCTTTAGCCGAGCTGGCCAGCTTCTTCGCCTGCTGCCGATCGGCTACTGCATCCTTAAGGCGCGGTAACGTGCCTTTAATCGGCCGCGTTTCAATTTCGCCCTGTTGCAGTTTAAGGAAACGCTCCGGCGACAGACTGAGGATCGCGCTCTGTTCCAGACGCAAAAATGCGCTGAATGGCGCCCGGTTCTGCTGATTCAGCCGGGTGAAGGCCTGCCATTCATCGCCCTGATAGCTGGCGCTAAAGCGCTGGGCGAGATTGACCTGATAACAATCGCCTGCCTGCAAATAGTGCTGTATGCTGTCGAACTTCTCACCATACTGCTCTGGCGTCATATTGGAGTGCCACTCGCTGGTGAGGCCAAAACTTTTCGGCCGGGTATCAGACGGCAATGTCATCAGCCAGTTCAGGCGTGTCGCGGCTGGCTGATGGGTCACCAGCGTCAGCGTCTGGCGCTGATGATCGGCAATCAGTGCCCAGTCATACAGCCCGACTGCCATATCCGGGGTTTTCAGCTCGGCCAGTGCGGTCACAGGCAACTTTTCGAAACGACGACCCAGATCATAGCCAAACAACCCTAATGCTCCGCCCTGGAAGGGGAAATCCGGATGCTGTGTGGCATGCAGATTTAACTGTTCAAGCGCCTGTTGCAGCAGCGCAAGCGGGTCGGCTGTGGACTCAGTGACAACGTCACCTTGTTGCCAGCGCGTAATGTCGCCACGGGTTTGCAGCGTGGTGCAAGGATCGGCGACCATAATATCGAAGCGATTATCGGCATGCGCGGCAAATCCTGAACTGAGCAGCATTGCCCAGGGTTGGTGGGCAACGCGCGCAAACAGATTATGCAGGGCGTCAGGCGTATATTCTATCGGGGTGTAAACAGGCGACATGGTGTTTAGCAGGTCATCACAGCATAAAGATGCAAGCCTGGCATATTTTTCTCTCGCTGGCATCTGTTAGTTAGTCGTGAAATAATTTTCACCTATCGAGTAAGGAGTCACTATGAGTACAGGTTTACCGTCACTGTCACATGCACAGCAGGAACAGGCTGTCGGGCGCATTCAGGATTTGATGTCGAAGGGGATGAGCAGCGGTGAGGCGATTCAGCAGGTCGCACGAGAAATCCGCGAAAGCCATACAGGTGAGATGATCACCGCGCGCTTTGAAGATGAGGACGACGAAGAAGAAGAGAGCAGTACGGCGCGTTACGACGACGAAGACGACGAGTACGAAGAGTAACGCGCCGCGTCAGGTCAGAGTGCGGCGATAATTTTGATTTCAACTTTATACTGCGGATTCATCAGATTCGCCTGCACGGTGCAACGCACCGGCGCATTACCCGGTGATACCCATGCATCCCACGCGCGGTTCATCGCCGGGAAATCCTCCAGATTGACCAGAAACAGAGTGGCATCCAGAATGCGGCTCTTGTCGGATCCGACACGCGTCAGAATACGATCGATAACCGCCAGCGCATTGGCGGTTTGCGCTTCGGCATCCTCGTTCAGATTCTCTGGTACGCTGGTGTAATACACCGTCTGGTTATGGATCACTGCTTCCGACATGCGGTGTTCCGGATCAATACGGGTAATGCTCATCACATTTTCCTTCTCGGGATCGAATTTGGACATTAGCCTGACACAAAAATAATCCTGCTGTCATCTGTTGTGGAGAGCGTGGCAGAATACTGACATAATTACAGTGTTTTTACTCAGGCAGTGAGGGTGTGTGGCAGACGATTTTGCAGCAGAAGGCGCACTGGCGCGGGAAATACCGGGTTTTAAACCGCGCGAAGCACAGCGGCAAATGGCGGAAGCGGTAACCAAAGCGATTAGCAGTCGCAGTGAACTGGTGGTGGAAGCAGGTACCGGCACCGGTAAAACCTATGCCTACTTAGCCCCGGCACTGCGCAGCGGTAAGAAAGTGATTATTTCTACCGGCTCAAAAGCGCTGCAGGATCAACTTTACAGCCGCGATCTGCCGACCGTGGCGCGCGCCCTGAAATTTAAAGGCCAGATGGCGCTGCTGAAAGGGCGTTCCAACTATCTGTGCCTGGAGCGTCTGGAGCAACAGTCGATGGCTGGCGGTGAGCTGGCGGTGCAGGCGATGAGCGATCTGGTGCATCTGCGCGGCTGGTCTAACGAAACCGTCGATGGCGATATCAGCACCTGCGGCGGGGTGGCGGAAGACAGCACCATCTGGCCACTGGTCACCAGTACCAACGATAACTGCCTGGGCAGCGACTGTCCGCTGTATAAAGACTGCTTTGTGGTAAAAGCGCGTCGCCGTGCGATGGATGCCGATGTGGTGGTGGTTAACCATCATCTGTTTCTCGCCGATATGGTGGTCAAAGAGAGTGGCTTCGCCGAGCTGATCCCGGAAGCCGATGTGATGATTTTCGATGAAGCCCATCAGGTGCCCGATATCGCCAGCCAGTATTTTGGTCAGCAACTCTCCAGCCGCCAGTTAATCGATCTGGCGAAAGATATTACTATTGCCTACCGCACTGAAGTGCGGGATGCCCAGCAATTACAGAAGTCAGCGGACCGGCTCGCGCAGTGTGCGCAGGATTTTCGTCTGGCGCTCGGCGATCCTGGCTATCGCGGCAATCTGCGTGAAGTTTTAAGCGATACCCATATTCAGCGCGCCCTGACGCTGCTCGATGATGCGCTGGAGCTGTGCTATGACGTGGCGAAAATGTCGCTGGGCCGTTCGGCATTGCTGGATGCGGCCTTTGAGCGCGCGGCGCTGTATCGCAACCGCCTGAAGCGCTTAAAAGATATTTCCCAGCCAGGTTTCAGCTACTGGTATGAGTGTAACTCGCGCCACTTTGTGCTGGCGCTGACGCCGCTGTCGGTGTCTGAACGTTTCCGCGAAGTGATGGATGAACGTCCGGCGGCATGGATCTTTACCTCAGCCACGCTGGCGGTAAACGAAAAAATGGATCACTTTGTTGAACGCCTTGGCGTCGGCAACGCAGAAGCGCTGATCCTTAACAGCCCGTTCGATTTTGCCAGCCAGGCGCTGCTGTGTGTGCCGCGCAACCTGCCGTCGCCGAATCAGCCCGGTGGCGCGCGCCAGCTGGCGCGTATGCTGCTGCCGCTGATTGAAGCCAACAATGGCCGCTGCTTCTTCCTCTGTACCTCGCATCAGATGATGCGCGACCTGGCTGCTGAATTCCGCGCCTCGCTAAAGCTGCCGGTATTGTTGCAGGGAGAGACCAGCAAAGGCCAGCTGCTGAAACAGTTTGTCGCTGCCGGTAACGCCCTGCTGGTGGCTACCAGCAGCTTCTGGGAAGGGGTGGACGTGCGCGGTGATGCGCTGTCGCTGGTGATCATTGATAAACTGCCGTTTACCTCGCCGGACGATCCACTACTAAAAGCGCGCATGGAAGATTGTAAGCTGCGCGGCGGTGAGCCATTTGATGATGTGCAATTGCCGGATGCGGTTATCACTCTGAAACAGGGTGTTGGTCGTCTGATTCGTGACGTTGACGACCGTGGCGTGCTGGTAATTTGCGATAACCGTCTGGTGATGCGACCTTATGGGGCGGTGTTCCTGAACAGCCTGCCGCCGACGCCGCGCACCCGCGATTTGCAACGCGCGGTGGAATTTCTTACTGTGGCATCAACGCAGTAATTCCTGCCGCCTTGTGCTAAGATGCCGCCGAAAAAATGTTGATCCCGCCTGAGGTTGCTATGTCCACGCGAATTTTAGCCATTGATACGGCCACTGAAGCCTGTTCAGTTGCGCTGTTAAATAATGACACTATTGATGCCCGCTTTGAACTCTGTCCGCGTGAACATACGCAGCGTATTCTGCCGATGGTTGAACAGGTGCTGTCCGCTAATCAGCTGGCATTAACCCAGCTGGATGCGCTGGCCTATGGCCGCGGACCGGGCAGTTTTACCGGCGTACGCATCGGTATCGGTATTGCGCAGGGTCTGGCGCTGGGCGCCGATTTACCGCTGATTGGCGTCTCGACGCTGGCTACCATGGCGCAGGGCGCCTGGCGACTGACCGGCGCTACCCGCGTGCTGGCAGCGATTGATGCGCGGATGGGCGAAGTCTACTGGGCGGAGTATCAGCGCGATGAGCTGGGCAACTGGCTGGGCGAGGGCAGCGAAGCGGTGCTGAAACCGGAAGCGGCGCTGGCGCGTATGGCGCTGCTCGATGGCACATGGGCCACGGTTGGCACCGGCTGGCAGGCGTGGCCGGAGCTGGCGGCGCAAAGTGGACTAAACTTAATCGCAACCGCTGTGGAATTGCCCGCTGCTGAAGATATGTTACCGCTGGCTGCACTGGCGCTGACAAATGGCGACAGCGTGGCGGTTGAGCATGCTGAGCCGACCTACCTGCGCAATGAAGTGACATGGAAAAAATTGCCCGGACGTCAGTAACTGGCAACTTATCAGCCGAACGGCAGTCTAAAAAAACAGTATCAGGGAGAGTTAATTATGCGTAAACGTTTTATTAGCCCGGCCAGCCTGTTGCTGCTGGCAACTGTTTTACTTTCCGGCTGTGTGTCCATCCCCGATTCGGTGAAAGGAACCTCACCCGTCCCCCAACAGGATTTACTGCGCGTGATGAATGCGCCGCAGTTATATGTCGGCCAGGAGTCGCGTTTTGGCGGCAAGGTGGTGAAAGTCACCAATCTGACCGGCCGTACGCGCCTTGAAATCGCCACTCAACCGCTGGACAGCTCTGCGCGACCGATTCTCGGCGCGGCTTCCGTGGGGCGTATTTTTGCTGACGTTAATGGCTTTATCGATCCGGTCGATCTGAATAACCAGATGGTTACCGTCGTCGGACCAATCAAAGGCACTGAAAAAGGTGAGATTGGTCAGGCTGCGTATAATTTTGTGGTGGTGAATGTGACCGGTTATCAGCGCTGGCACCTGACGCAACAGGTCGTGATGCCGCCGCAGCCGATTGATCCCTGGATCTGGTATGGCCCACCTCGTGGTCGCCATGGCGGTTACTGGGGACCAGGACCGTGGGGAGGTTGGTACAATAACAGCCCCGGACAGGTACAGACTATCCTCACAGAGTAACCAGTAGTAAAGTAGTCACCCGGTATTCACCCATTTTTGCGGCCCGGTCGCGACATACTGCGATCGGGCCGTTTTGTTTTTTTCTCACTGGAATGAGAAATTTAGTGATGGACTTCGCAAGCCTGTCACAGAGTAATTAGCAAACTGGTACGCTGAGTTAAAATATTGTTAACAGGGCGTGACGGTGAGGCTGCTATGACAATGAAATATGATTTCCGAGGCGAATCCTTGAAGAAAGTTTGGCTTAACCGTTACCCGGCCGATGTCCCGGCTGAAATTGATGCTGACCGTTACACATCTTTAGTTGATCTGTTTGAGCAAGCGGCAAAACGTTACGCCGATCAGCCGGCATTTATCAATATGGGTCAGGTGATGACCTTCCGTAAGCTGGAAGAGCGCAGCCGCGCCTTCGCCGCTTATCTGCAGGAAGGGCTGGGACTGAAAAAGGGCGACAGAGTCGCACTGATGATGCCCAATCTGTTGCAGTATCCGATTGCGCTGTTCGGCGTGCTGCGCGCCGGCATGATCGTGGTTAACGTCAACCCGCTGTATACCCCGCGTGAACTGGAACATCAGCTGAATGACAGCGGCGCCAGCGCCATTGTGCTGGTGTCCAACTTCGCGCATACGCTGGAAAAAGTGGTCGAAAAGACGCAGGTGAAACATGTGATCCTGACGCGGCTCGGCGACCAGCTGTCGCCAGCCAAAGCCACGCTGGTTAATTTTGTGGTCAAATATATCAAGCGGCTGGTGCCGAAATATAACCTGCCACACGCCATCTCTTTTCGCAGCGCCATGCATCAGGGGTATCGCCTGCAATATGTCAGGCCGGATGTGATTAATGAGGATCTGGCGTTCCTGCAATATACCGGCGGCACCACCGGGGTGGCGAAAGGGGCGATGCTGACCCATCGCAATATGCAGGCTAACCTTGAGCAGACCAAAGCGACTTATGGCTCACTGCTGCAGGACGGTAACGAAACGGTGGTCACCGCGTTGCCGCTCTACCATATCTTTGCATTGACGGTGAACTGCTTACTGTTTGTCGAGCTGGGCGGACGCAATCTGCTGATCACCAATCCACGCGATATTCCGGGGCTGGTTAAAGAGCTGGGCAAATATCCGTTTACCGCCATCACCGGGGTGAATACGCTGTTTAATGCGTTGCTGAATGATAAAGATTTTAACCGGCTGGACTTCTCTTCATTGCGCCTGTCGGCCGGTGGCGGTATGTCGGTGCAGAAAGCGGTGGCTGAGCGCTGGGAGAAGCTGACTGGCCACTATCTGCTCGAGGGCTACGGCCTGACCGAATGCTCACCGCTGGTGTCGGTTAATCCTTACGATATTACCTGCCATAATGGCAGCATTGGCTTGCCGGTGCCTTCAACTGATATCAAACTGGTCGATGACGCCGGTAATGACGTGGTTGAAGGGGAGCCTGGCGAACTGTGCATTAAAGGACCACAGGTGATGCTCGGTTACTGGCAGCACCCGCAGGCCACTGATGAAGTATTAAAAAATGGATGGCTTCACAGCGGCGATATTGTTACCGTTGATCATGAAGGCTTTCTGCGGATTGTCGATCGTAAAAAGGATATGATTCTGGTCTCCGGTTTCAATGTTTATCCGAATGAGATCGAAGATGTGCTGATGCAGCATGCGAAGGTGCGTGAAGCGGCCGCCATTGGCGTGCCGAGCGATCTGTCCGGTGAAGCGGTAAAGGTCTGCATAGTGAAAAAGGATGATTCACTGACTAAAGATGAGCTGATTGCGCACTGTCGTCGCCTGTTAACCGGCTATAAAGTGCCGAAAATTGTCGAGTTTCGTGACGAACTGCCTAAAAGCAATGTGGGGAAAATCCTGCGTCGCGAGCTGCGTGATGAAGCGATTAAGGCGGCGAAAAGCGGCGGATAACGCAACCTGGGCACTGCACTAAGATTACAAAACGCCGGTGAGTCCGGCGTTTTTATTGCTGTCAACACCTGAACACTGCCTGGTGAATTTGCAGGCAGCGAGAGAAAATAATTTGAATTACACATTAATCACTTCCGACGACGCGCTGGCCGAGGTTTGCCAGGCGGCGCGTCAGTTTCCTGCGCTGGCGCTGGATACTGAGTTTGTCCGTACGCGCACCTACTATCCACGTTTAGGTTTAATCCAGCTGTATGACGGTGAACGTGTCTCGCTCATCGATCCGCTGGCGATTAGTGACTGGACGCCATTTGAAGCGCTGCTCAGTGACCAGCAGGTGATCAAATTTCTGCATGCCGGTAGTGAAGATCTGGAAGTGTTTATCAACGAGTTTGGCGTGATGCCAGACCCGATGATTGATACACAAATCCTGGCGGCCTTTAGCGGACGTCCGCTCTCCTGTGGCTTTGCCACTATTGTCGAATCCTTTACCGGCATTGCCCTCGATAAAAGTGAGTCGCGTACCGACTGGATGGCGCGCCCGTTAAGTGAGCGTCAGTGTGAATACGCTGCCGCCGATGTCTTCTATCTGTTGCCGATCGCCCATAAGCTGGTGGCAGAAACCGAAGCAGCAGGGCAGATGGCTGCGGCGCTTAGCGAGTGTCAGCTGCTGTGCCAGCGCCGTAGCGATATTCTGTTACCAGAAGATGCCTGGCGCGAGATCACCAATGCCTGGCAGTTGCGCCCGCGTCAGCTGGCGGCCCTGCGGCTGATGGCGGCGTGGCGTCTGGAGCTGGCGCGTGAAAAAGATATGGCAGTTAACTTTGTGGTACGCGAAGAGAACCTGTGGAAAGTAGCGCGCTTTATGCCGGGTTCGCTTGGCGAGCTGGATCATCTCGGCTTAAATGGTCACGAAATCCGTTTCCATGGCAAAACCCTGGTCAGCTTTGTTGAGCAGGCCAATGCGCTGCCGGAAGAGGAATTACCGGAGCCTCTGAGTAATATTATCGATCAGCCGAACTACAAACAGGCGTTTAAAGCGCTGAAGGCGCTGGTGCAGGAAGTAAGTGAAAGCTCAGGATTAAGTCAGGAATTGCTGGCATCACGCCGGCAGATCAACCAGTTATTAAGCTGGCACTGGCGTATCAAACCGCGTGAGCGCTTGCCGGAACTGCTGGCAGGCTGGCGTGGTGAACTGATGGAAGAGGGCATCAACAAGCTGCTGGCGGAATATTAACTCGCCATAAAACGATTTCCCCTGCTGCAGCGCAGGGGAAATTCAGGCGTAACCAACCCTCATTTGGTGGGTTCTTCCACTTCCGGTAGCGTAACGTTCAGCTCCAGAATCGAAATGTCATCCCCTTTTTGATCCAGCTGCACGGTCACCATCTCCGGATCAATTTTTACATATCTGCAGATCACTTCCAGTATGTCGCGTTTCAACTGCGGCAGATAGTGAGGCTCACTGTCGCCCCTTCTGCGCTCTGCCACGATGATTTGCAGCCGTTCCTTGGCTATATTTGCTGTGCTCTTTTTACGGGATAAAAAGAAATCGAGTAAGGCCATGGTTTATCCCCCGAACAGGCGTTTCAGGAAACCCTTCTTCTCTTCTTCAATGAAGCGGAAGGGACGTTCTTCGCCGAGTAAACGGTCTACGGCATCGGCATAGGCTTTGCCCGCATCGGACTCGCCATCAAGAATCACCGGTTCGCCCTGGTTGGACGCACGCAGTACGGACTGATCTTCCGGGATTACACCAACCAGTGGAATGCGCAGAATTTCCAGCACATCTTCCATGCTCAGCATATCACCACGGTTTACGCGGCCCGGGTTGTAACGGGTTAACAACAGATGTTCTTTAATCGGATCCTGACTGTTTTCTGCACGACGCGATTTCGAGGCGATAATGCCGAGAATACGGTCAGAGTCACGAACTGAAGAGACTTCCGGGTTAGTGGTAATAATCGCTTCGTCGGCGAAGTAGAGCGCCATCAGCGCGCCGGTTTCAATGCCCGCCGGTGAGTCACAGACGATAAAGTCAAATGACATGGCATCCAGGTCATTCAGCACTTTTTCCACACCTTCGCGGGTCAGCGCATCTTTATCACGGGTCTGCGAAGCTGGCAGGATAAACAGATTTTCCGTGCGCTTATCTTTAATCAGCGCCTGGTTCAGCGTGGCATCGCCCTGAATTACATTGACGAAGTCATACACTACACGGCGTTCACAGCCCATAATCAGGTCAAGGTTACGCAGACCGATATCGAAATCGATTACCACGGTTTTTTTGCCTTTCTGCGCCAGACCAGTAGCGATGGCCGCGCTTGACGTGGTCTTACCAACGCCCCCTTTACCCGATGTAACTACAATAATGCGTGCCATATTGATTAATTCCTTAACAAAGGGGCTGAGTCTATTCCAACAGGCTTTTTACGCGCCGTACATCGCTGCTGACGCCGTAAAAACAGGCCTAATTTAATGTCTGTATCGTTATCGCGCCTTCTTTCAGGCAGAGGCGCGAAGCTTTGCCAAAAAATTCAGCGGGAATTTGATCCATCATCCAGTATTCACCGGCAATTGACACCAGTTCCGCAGACAAACTGGTACAAAAAATCTGGCACTCACGGTCGCCGCTGGCGCCGGCAAGCGCGCGTCCACGCATCATACCGTAAATGTGGATATTGCCATCAGCGACCAGTTCAGCGCCGGCGCTCACGCTGTTAGTGACAATCAGGTCAGCGTTGCGCGCATAAATCTGCTGTCCGGAGCGAACCGGCGTATTAACGACACGGGTTTTTGCTACCAGATTTTCCAGCGGTTGCACCGCCTGGATCAGCGGCGCGGCTTCTGCCGCCTTCTTCTGTTCTTTGCCTTCGGCCAGAACCGGTAAACCGGCGCGCGTAATCATGCGCTTCAGGCTTTCATCTTTACAGCCGCTGACACCGATTATGCGCAAACCTGTTGAGATCACCGCCTGCTGCATCTGTTTCCAGTTAACCTCACCGGAAAGCGTTGCAACATTGAGCACCACGGGCGCGTTTTTCAGAAAGGCTGGAGCCTGGTCAATTTTGTCCTGAAGCGCCTGGCGAACCACCTCGGGTTGAGTGTGGTGTAAATGAACAACAGACAGTGTGAAACTACTGCCCTTTAACTCGATTGGCGTTTGCGACATCTGTCCTGACTCAGTCCTGTTGTGTTTCACCCGACATAATTAAGCTTAATTTTATCATCACTTAATCAAAGCGGGACAATATTCCGAAGTACTGCAAGCATGTTATAGTTACTGCTATATTCAGGCAAGCCACCATCCCAGTTAATTCGAGTAAAAAATATGTTTTGTGTGATCTATCGAAGCCCGCAGCGCGACCAGACTTATCTTTATGTAGAAAAAAAGGACGATTTCTCGCGCGTGCCCGCAGAACTGCTGCGCGGTTTTGGCAAGCCGCAGCTGGCGATGCTGTTACCACTTGATGGCAGTAAGAAACTGGTTAATGCCGACCTTGAGAAAGTCGCGCAGGCTATAAAAGAGCAGGGCTATTATTTACAGCTGCCACCCCCCCTCGAAAGTCTGCTGAAAATGCACCTGGAAAATAGTAAATGAGGTGAATTAAGAATCCTCTGTAAATATCTCCGCCGCCTTCTGTCAACGATACAGATTAATATTTGCGGCGGATAAACCCGATTAAAAAGGATGCCCGCATGAAGCAGACAGCCCTCAGTGCTCTTACCCTCGCGCTTTTACTCACCGGATGTGCCAGTAAAAACAGCGCTGCGCCGTTGCCCGCCGCTGCTCAGCCGAAGCCTGCCACTACCCTGGCCGAACAGGGACGCAACCCGGCTGAGTTTCCGGCGTATGTTGATAAATTAAAAGCGCAGGCGCGTGCGCAGGGAATTAATCAGAGCACGCTGGATAGCGCTTTTGCCAATGTGCATTTTGTTGATCGGGTGATTAAATCAGATCGCAATCAACTGGAGAAAAAAGTCACGCTGGATGACTATCTGGCGCGCACCATCACTGCCGCGAAAATCACTCAGGCGCGTGAAAACGCGCAGCGCTATCACAGTCAGCTGGCGTCAGTCAGTCAGCGCTATGGCGTACCCGCGCAATATATCGTGGCGCTCTGGGCGATGGAGAGTAACTTTGGCAATATTCAGGGCCGCGAAGATGTGATTTCGGCGCTGGCGACGCTGGCGTTTGAAGGACGACGCGAAGCGCTGTTTACCAAAGAGCTGATCGCTGCCCTGAATATTGTCCAGCAAGGCCATATCTCCGCCGCAGAGATGAAAGGCTCCTGGGCTGGTGCCATGGGCCAGAATCAGTTTATGCCAAGCTCTTATCTGCGTTACGGCGCCGATGCTGATGGCGACGGCAAAATCGATATCTGGAACAATATTGATGATGTGTTTGCCTCGACCGCCAACTACCTTGCCAAAGAGGGCTGGCGCGATGGCGAAGGCTGGGGGCGTGAAGTTGTGTTGCCGGTGGACTTCGTCAAAGAGCAGGCCGGTCTGAAGGATACGCAGGCGAAAAGCGTCGGTGAATGGCAGAAGCTCGGCATCCGCATGACTAACAGCGTGGCGCTGCCGGACAATGCTCAGCGTGCCTGGATCATCCTGCCGGATGATATGGAGGGGCGCGCATTTATGGTTTATGACAATTTCCGCACAATAATGCACTGGAATCGATCTTATTATTTCGCTGTCAGTATTGGCAAAATGGCTGATGCTATCGGGCAGTAAGTGATTAACTGACTAACGCCAGCGGCTGCTGGCGTTGCCACTCAACAGTAAGCAGGGGAAAAGCATGTATCAGCATCGTAACTGGCAGGGCGCACTGTTAGATTTTCCGGTTAGCAAAGTGGTTTGTGTCGGCAGCAACTATGCCAAACATATTAAAGAGATGGGCAGCGCGACGCCGGAAGAGCCGGTGGTGTTTATCAAACCGGAAACCGCACTCTGCGATTTGCGCCAGCCAATCTCGATCCCGAAAGCCTTTGGCTCAGTGCATCACGAAGTAGAACTTGCGGTGCTGATTGGCTCCACGCTAAAGCAGGCGACCGAAGAGCATGTGGCGAAAGCGATTGCCGGTTACGGTATCGCCCTTGATTTAACCCTGCGTGACGTGCAGGCGGGCCTGAAGAAAGCCGGTCAGCCATGGGAAAAATCGAAAGGCTTTGATAACTCCTGTCCGTTGTCCGGTTTTATCCCGGCCAGCGAATTTGACGGCGATCCGCAGAACAGCGAACTGAAGCTGGTGGTCAATGGCGAAGTGCGTCAGCACGGCAATACCTCCGATATGATCACCAAAATTCTGCCGCTGATTGCCTATATGAGTCAGTACTTTACCCTGCGCGCTGGCGATGTGGTGATTACCGGCACGCCTGAAGGTGTTGGTCCGATGGCGTCCGGCGATACACTGGAGTTGTCGCTCGGCGGCCACGGCGTGTCGACACGCGTACTGTAAAGGTTGCATCTGAAGCCCGAACTGTTTATAAGGTGCGGGCTTTCATCAAAACAGGACAGAACCATGACAGATACCCCTTTCTGGCAGCAAAAGTCGCTTGAGCAAATGACCGATAAGGAATGGGAATCCTTGTGTGATGGTTGTGGCCAGTGTTGTCTGAATAAGTTGCGGGACGAAGATACCGATGAAATCTATTTCACCAATGTCGCCTGTAACCAGCTGAATATCAAAACCTGCCAGTGTCGTAACTATGAGCGTCGCTTCGAGTATGAAGAGGATTGCATCAAGCTGACACGCGACAATTTACCGACTTTCTCCTGGCTGCCGCCAAGCTGTGCCTATCGCCTGCTGGCCGAAGGCAAGTCACTGCCGGTATGGCATCCGTTACGCAGCGGTTCGAAAGCAGCGATGCATGCGGCAAGAATCTCCGTGCGTCATATCGCGGTGCGCGAGAGCGAAGTGGTGGACTGGGAAGAGCATATTCTCAATCGCCCGCTGTGGGCGCAGTAATATGGGCGGCGAGATAAGAGGTGGCAGGGGAGCCGTTATCGGCTCCCGTTTCATCGCTTAGCGTGAAAACAGATCGCGACGTTTAGGTTTAAACGGCTGGGCGATCAGCACCAGTACCGCCACCAGCAGAAACGCAGCAAAAATAATCACCAGCCATTGCGGCATGCTTAAGGTCAGGAAAGACCACTGATTCTCAGCGCAATCACCGCTGGCGACAAACATCGACGGCAGCCATTTATCCAGCGGCAGCCAGCTCGGGAAGCGCGCGGCAAAATCACAGGTGACAAACGGATTCGGATGCAGCTGAATCATGGTGTGCTGGTAAGCTAACTGCACACCTTCCCACGCACTGTAAATCCAGCCAGCAATCGCCAGCAGCCGCAGCGGACTTTTCGGGGCAATCGCGCCGACGATGCCTGCCGCAACAATGCCCCACAACGCGCAACGTTCATAAATGCACATCACGCAAGGTTTGAGCATCATTCCGTGCTGGAACCAGAGCGCTACCATTTCCAGGGCGAAAGCGATTAGGGCCATTAATAACCAGGCACCGCGTCCTCTGGAGCATTGATTTAAATATCGCAACATAGTCTTTCCATGCAAGAAACCTTGAAAGCGCAGTGTAAACCAAAAGCGATTCGCTGCCAGCCTCAGCAGCGAAAAAATTAGTCAGATAAATGACTTAAATTAAGCAACCGTCAGATATCCGCCTCAGGGATGCGGCAGGCTGAGCCAGCCCTGCTGCGTAAACCAGCCAGTCAGCGGTTCCAGACTGTACATAATACAAATCAGCCCAACCAGCGACAAGACTACCGTAAAGGGTAGCGCCATCCACACCATGCGGCCATAAGAGAGGCGAATCAGCGGCGCCAGCGCCGAGGTCAGCAGAAACAGAAACGCCGCCTGGCCGTTTGGCGTGGCAACTGACGGCAGATTGGTGCCGGTATTGGTCGCTACCGCCAGCAGCTCAAACTGATCAAGAGTGATAGCGCCACTGCTCCAGGCATTTTTCGCCTCACTGATATATACCGAGCCGACAAACACATTGTCGGAAATCGATGACAGCAGGCCGTTAAAAACATAGAACCAGCTAAGCTGCGAGGCGGGCTCGGCCTGCAACACAAAATTAATCAGCGGACTGAACAGCTGCTGCTCAACAATCACCGCCACAATGGCGAAAAATACCGCCAGCAGAGCAGTAAACGGCAGCGCATCGGTGAAGGCTTTGCCGATGGCATGTTCATCCGTAACGCCACAGAGTGAAGTGGCCAGAATAATCACTGACAGGCCAATCAGACCTACTTCCGCCAGATGCAATGCCAGCGCCACAATCAGCCAGATGCCAATCAGCGCCTGCAGCCATAAGCGTACGCTCTCCTGACGCGTGCGTCTGGCGCCAGACTGGCGATCGTAATCCAGCAGAATGTCACGCACTGCAGCCGGCAGCGGTTCGCCATAGCCAAACAGTTTAAAACGCTCTACCAGCAGCGAGGTGAGAATGCCGCAAATCAATACCGGTACGGTTACCGGCGCCATACGCAGGAAAAACTCGCTAAAATTCCAGCCGGCGGCCTTGGCGATAATCAGGTTTTGCGGCTCGCCGACCATCGTCATTACGCCACCGAGCGCAGTACCGACGCCGGCCTGCATCATCAGACTGCGCAGGAAAGATCGGAATTTTTCCAGCGTCTGACGATGCTCCAGTTCGGCGATATCACTGTCATCATGATGATATTCTTCATTTCCCTGTGAGATCACCCGATGATAAATCGCATAAAACCCGCTGGCCACGGAGATCACTACCGCCACAACCGTCAGCGCATCAAGAAACGCGGAGAGAAAAGCCGCCGCCATGCAGAACGCCAGCCCGAGTAACACCTTCGAACGAATGCTCAGCAGTAATTTAGTAAAGATCAGCAGCAGTAACTGCTTCATAAAGTGGATACCCGCCACCATAAAGATCAGCAGCAGTAGCACGTCCAGATTGTCTGCCAGCTGCTGTTTGACCTGTTCGGCGCTGGCCATACCGATGGCGATCGCTTCCAGCGCCAGCAGCCCTCCCGGCAGCAACGGGTAGCATTTCAATGCCATGGCGAGGGTAAAAATAAATTCCGCCACCAGCAGCCAGCCGGCCAGAAACGGGCTGACAAAAAAGAACAGCAGCGGGTTTACCAGCAGAAAAGCCAACAGGGTTATTTTGTACCAGACGGGCGACTGCCCGAGAAAATTGCGCGTCATCGCGGCGGTATGCGAAATATCCAACGGTGATCCCAGCCTTATTTTTTGTTATGTCATTTGAATATAAACTGAGGGTAAAGCGGCAGAGCACAGCAGGCAATATGATTATTGAGCTGACGGAGAGGTTAATTTTGTTATTTTCTCGCCGCGATCGCTTTTTCAGCCTCTTACAGGCTATGTCCCGCCAGGGGGCTCTGGTATGATGAGCTGAATTTTTTGCGGTATATGAAAGCTACGAGAAAAATTGCTATGGTCATTAAGGCGCAGAGCCCAGCGGGTTTCGCTGAAGAGTATATTATTGAAAGCATCTGGAATAGTCGTTTTCCCCCCGGCTCCATTTTGCCCGCAGAACGTGAGCTTTCTGAATTAATCGGCGTCACCCGCACTACGCTGCGTGAAGTGCTTCAGCGCCTGGCGCGCGATGGCTGGTTAACTATTCAACACGGCAAACCGACCCGGGTAAATAATTTCTGGGAAACTTCCGGACTGAATATTCTGGAGACCCTGGCGCGGCTCGATCATGACAGTGTCCCACAGCTGATTGATAATTTACTGTCGGTACGCACCAATATCTCCTCGATCTTTATTCGCCGCGCGATCCGCCATCATGCGGATAAAGCGCAGGAGGTGCTGGATACCGCCAATCACGTGGAAGATCACGCCGAAGCTTATACCGAGCTGGATTATAATATCTTCCGCGGGCTGGCTTTTGCCTCCGGCAATCCGATATATGGTCTGATTCTGAATGGCCTGAAAGGGTTATATACCCGCGTCGGACGTTACTATTTCTCCAATCCC
Organism: Winslowiella arboricola; assembly: GCF_025527015.1. GTDB lineage: Bacteria > Pseudomonadota > Gammaproteobacteria > Enterobacterales > Enterobacteriaceae > Erwinia > Erwinia arboricola. The sequence goes on from NZ_JAODIM010000043.1 coordinate 69,857, forward strand.
GAAGCGCGTAAGCTGGCGCAGAATTTCTATCAGCAGTTGATGGTGATTAGCCAGAAGCAGCAGTTTGATCTGATTGTCGATGCGGTACGTGACTATGGTCGTCAGAGCGGTGAGATCTGGCACAGCATGCAGAAAACCATGCCAGCCGATTTAGCACATCAGCAGCGTCGTTGATAAAAGGCCAAATAAGCTGCTGAAAAACTGTAGGGGAGCCGTTATCGGCTCCCGTTTTGATACTGGCGTTACAGCACGGTCGGGCGTGGTGGAATGCGATCAAGTAACTCCACGCTGCCATCTTCATTCTGCTGCTCAAGATGAATATCAAAGCCCCACAGGCGATGCACATGTTTCAGCACTTCACGACGGCTCTTATCCAGCGGCGCGCGTTCCTGCGGCACATAGCGCAGGGTTAGCGAACGGTCGCCACGCAGGTCTACGTTGTACACCTGAATATTCGGTTCCAGATTGCTCAGATTATATTGCGCGGAAAGCTGCTGACGGATGGCGCGGTAACCGGCTTCATCGTGAATGGCGGCGATCTCGAGGAAATTATTGCGATCGTCGTCCAGTACGGTAAACAAGCGGAAGTCGCGCATCACTTTCGGCGACAGGAACTGGCTGATAAAGCTCTCATCTTTAAATTCACGCATGGCGAAATGCAGCGTCTCGAGCCAGTCTTTACCGGCGATATCCGGGAACCAGTAGCGATCCTCTTCTGTCGGCGACTCACAGATCCGCTTGATATCCTGGAACATGGCAAAGCCAAGGGCATAAGGGTTAATTCCGCTATACCACTGGCTGTTATACGGCGGCTGATAGACCACGTTGGTATGGCTGTGTAAAAACTCCAGCATAAAGCGCTCGGAGACTTTCCCCTCGTCATACAGGTGATTAAGAATGGTGTAGTGCCAGAAGGTGGCCCAGCCCTCGTTCATCACCTGAGTCTGTTTCTGCGGATAGAAGTACTGGCTGACTTTACGCACAATGCGCAGCACTTCACGTTGCCAGGACTCCAGCAGCGGCGCATTCTTCTCCATAAAATACAGCAGATTTTCCTGCGGTTCAGAAGGGTAGCGAATCGCTTCTGCCTGCACTTCCTCTTTATCGCGTCGTGGCAGCGTGCGCCACAGGGTATTCACCTGGCTTTGCAGATACTCTTCACGGCTCTGCTGACGGGCTTTCTCTTCCTGCAACGAAATTTTTTGCGGACGTTTATAGCGATCCACGCCGTAGTTCATCAGCGCATGGCAGGAGTCGAGCAGCCGTTCTACCTCTTCAACACCATAGCGCTCTTCGCACCTGGCGATATAACTACGGGCAAACAGCAGATAATCGACAATCGAACTGGCATCGGTCCAGCTGCGGAACAGATAGTTATTCTTAAAGAATGAGTTATGGCCGTAGCAGGCATGCGCCATCACCAGCGCCTGCATGGTAATCGTATTCTCTTCCATCAGGTAGGCGATACAGGGATTGGAGTTAATGACGATTTCATACGCCAGCCCTTGCTGACCATGTTTGTAGCGCTGTTCGGTCTCGATAAATTTCTTACCAAATGACCAGTGGGCATAGTTGATCGGCATACCAACGCTGGAGTAGGCATCCATCATCTGCTCGGAGGTAATGATCTCGATCTGGTGCGGGTAAGTCTCGAGCCGGTAGAGTTTTGCGACGCGGTCGATCTCTTCCAGGTAGCTATCAAGCAGTTCAAAGGTCCAGTCAGGACCATCACTGAGTCGTTTATTGTGCTTGATCGCATCGTCAAAAATAGTCGTCATAGCGCACCCCTCTTATTTGAATCAGCACTAAATACCGATTCATGGTGATCTGAGTTTTCCTGCTTGCCGGTTCCGACAAAGAAAGCCCGAAAATCTGAGCGAATACTTCAATGATAGTTCACTGTCACCCATCCGAAACAGGAACACAAACGAAATATTCGGCAGAAAATAGAGTGCGCGGCAAAAAAGAATTTTCAAATATTGAAAGATGCGATTAATTGATGGTTAACCAGAATAATATACTGTTTATAAGGGTTTTATATGAGCTATTTCATTTCTGCTGGTAAGTCGCGGATTATGCGGGTTTGTTATAATTTGCTGCTGCAAAGCGCCGCATAGCAATATTTTCCTCCAAACTGAACCGCTCATCTTGTTTTTAGTTACTCATAAGGTAAAAAAGATGTGAAATAGTTCACCGCAACAGGCTTCTGGTTGCTGGTATCTTCATCCGAAACCAGACTGTTAAAACAGTATATTGTTCTTTTGTTAACTGCCGTGGAGTGGTTATGCGAGTTGTCATTCTTGGAAGTGGGGTGGTGGGTGTCGCCAGTGCCTGGTATCTGGCGCAGGCGGGACATGAGGTCACGGTAATTGACCGTCAGCCCGGGCCCGCGCTGGAAACCAGCGCCGGAAATGCCGGACAGATCTCGCCAGGTTATGCGGCCCCCTGGGCGGCGCCAGGCGTGCCGCTTAAGGCGGTAAAATGGATGTTTCAGCGCCACGCACCGCTGGCTATCCGGCTTGATGGCAGCAGCTTTCAGCTGCAGTGGATGTGGCAGATGCTGCGTAACTGCGATATGCGCCATTATCAGCAGAATAAAAGCCGGATGGTGCGCATTGCTGAATATAGCCGCGACTGCCTGAAAACGCTGCGCGATCAGACCGGTATTGCCTATGAAGGACGGCAGGGCGGCACGCTGCAGCTGTTCCGTACCGCACAGCAGTATGAGAGCGCAGCCAAAGATATCGCGGTATTGCAGCAGGCGGGCGTGCCTTACCAGCTACTGGAAGCCAGCGAGCTGGCCAGTGTCGAACCGGCGCTAGCCGCCACCAGTCATAAACTGACCGGCGGTCTGCGCTTGCCCAATGATGAAACCGGCGACTGTCAGCTGTTTACCCAGCGACTGGCGGAAATGGCCGCGGCGGCCGGTGTCACCTTCCGCTTTAATACGCCGGTGGATCATCTGCTGCGCGACGGTAACCATATTTATGGCGTGAAGTGCGGCGAGGAGGTGATTAAAGCCGATGCCTATGTGGTGGCGTTTGGATCTTACTCCACTTCGCTGCTGCACAATATCCTCGATATTCCGGTCTATCCGCTGAAAGGCTACTCGCTGACGATTCCCATCCGAGACCCCGCGGGTGCGCCGGTTTCCACGGTGCTCGACGAAAGCTATAAAGTGGCGATTACCCGTTTTGATAACCGTATCCGCGTCGGCGGCATGGCGGAGATCGTCGGCTATAACAACCGGCTGCTGCCTGCGCGTCGGGAAACGCTGGAAATGGTGGTGCGCGATCTCTATCCCACCGGCGGCCATATTGAGCAAGCCAGCTTCTGGAGCGGCCTGCGTCCGATGACGCCGGATGGCACGCCAATTGTCGGCCGTACGCCGTTGAAAAATCTTTTCCTCAATACTGGTCACGGAACGCTCGGATGGACCATGGCATGCGGTTCAGGCCAGCTACTTTCTGATATTATTTCCGCACAAACCCCGGCCATCGCCGCTGATGATCTGTCGGTACTGCGTTACCTGCCGGGTTTTTCCGCCCCCAACAGCACGCCGTTACACAGTGCTGACGTCACGCGTTAAGGTTTTACAAGGAGAGGTTATGTCACGTCCGATTGTCGCAACCATTGATACTGCCGCGTTGCGACAAAACCTGGCGATTGTTCGTCAGGCTGCACCTGAGTCCCGCGTCTGGTCAGTGGTCAAGGCGAATGCCTATGGCCACGGTATTGACCGGGTCTGGCAGAGTTTGTCAGAAACTGACGGCTTCGCGTTGCTTAATCTGGAAGAGGCGATTCTGCTGCGTGAGCGCGGCTGGAAGAAACCGATCCTGTTACTGGAAGGATTCTTTCACAGTGATGAGCTGGCGATCCTCGATCGCTATCGCTTAACCACCAGTGTCCACAGTAACTGGCAGATTCAGGCGATTGCTAACGCTAAGCTGTCCGCACCGCTCGATATTTACCTGAAAATGAACAGCGGGATGAACCGTCTTGGCTTCCAGCCCGATCAGGTTTACAACGCCTGGCAAAAGCTGCGTTCGCTGGATAATGTTGGCGAGATGACCTTAATGGCGCATTTCGCCGAAGCGGAAAAGGCTGAAGGAATTGTGGCACCGCTGCAACGCGTGGAGCGCGCGGCGGAAGGGCTGAACTGTCGCCGTTCGCTGGCCAACTCCGCGGCGACGCTGTGGCATTCCCAGACTCACTTCGACTGGGTGCGTCCCGGTATCGTGCTGTATGGTGCATCACCCAGCGGACAGTGGCAGGACATTGCCAGCAGTGGTTTACAACCGGTGATGACCCTCACCAGCGAAATTATTGCGGTGCAGAACCTGCAAACCGATGATTGCGTCGGCTACGGTGCCAGATATCGCGCGCAGGCCGCACAACGTATTGGTGTGGTCGCCTGTGGCTATGCTGACGGCTATCCGCGCCATGCGCCAACCGGCACGCCAGTGATGGTGGATGGGGTGCTGACGCAGACGCTGGGGGCGATTTCAATGGATATGATTATGGTCGATCTGACGCCCTGCCATCAGGCGGGTATCGGTAGCAAAGTGGAGCTGTGGGGCAACAGCGTAAAAATCGATGATGTCGCCAGTGCCGCCGGTACGGTGGGGTATGAGCTGATGTGTGCGCTCGCCCCACGTGTACCGGTAGAAATTCGTTAAACCTTCAGAGCGCGGTGATGCGGCCGCGCACTGTTTTACTGCAACGCCATGCGGTGAATGCCAGTATCGCGCCTGCCAGCATCATCAAGGCCAGCGCCGTTTTCTCGCTTAGCGGCAACGCCATCATTAATAATCCTGCGGATGAACCACCGGCCATCTGGATAAAACCAGCCAGCGCGGAGGCAACGCCTGCCTGCTGCTGATAAGGTTCCAGCGCATAGCTGGTGGCCGGGCCAACGGTAAATGCCAGACCTGCCACAGAGATACCTACCGGTATCATATACAGCGCCCAGTGCGTCTGCCATGCGGCAGGCAGCAGCAGAACGCCGCCATACAGTGTAATGGCGCCCACGATCATGGTGATACTGCCAATTGCCAGACAGATCGGACGGCCAAGTTTACGGATTATTTTATTGACCAGCACACTGACCAGCATAATCCAGAAACCGTTGGTGCCAAAGGCGATGGAGAACTGCAGCGCGCTGAGCTTGCCCTCGGTCATCAGCACCTGCGGCGCCAGAGAAACATAGGTCAGCACCATACCCAGCGCGCCGGCGTTAGCAAAGGCAAATGCGAGGAACCGGGGCTGTCTGAAGATCTGCCAGTACTGGCGCAGCGGCAGACCTTTTACCGGCTGAGTATCGGCCGGACGGGTTTCCGGCAGGAACAGCAACACAATCACGCCGATAAACAGCGCATAGCTGGCCAAAAACCAGAAGGGTGCGCGCCAGCCAAACGCATCAGCAAGAAAACCACCCAGCATTGGTGCCAGCGCCGGCACGATATTCAGCGCGCCGTTCAGAAAGCCGTAGGCGCGTGCGGCGTCTTCGCCATCAAGACGGTCACGTACGCCGCTAAAGGCCACCACCGCGGTGCAGCAGACGGCAATACCCTGAATCAGGCGTGCCACCAGGAACATTGGCCAGTTAATCGCCATCGCGCCAACCACGCTGCCGGTGATATACAGCAGCAGGCCAATAATGGCGATTGGCTTACGGCCAAAGTTATCCACCAGCGGGCCGGCAACGATTTGACCCAGTCCCATCACCAGCAGAAACAGCGGGATAGTGGTCTGGATATTACTCACCGGAGTGGCTAAGCCGTCGGCAATTTGTGGCAGGGTAGGCAGATAAAGATCGATGCCCAGCGGAGCCAGCAGAACGAGGCTCAGCAGAAGCAGAGTGAATTTTTGCATAACAGGGCGCGGCATCCGATAACAACAAGCCGCACAGGGTAGAGTTAACTTACAGAAAAGAAAAGGGGAATTTTTTGTTAATTGGTGCGATGGCGGTGATGTTAATGCACATTGTTGCAACGTGCATTAACATCAGCGTGGTTACTGGATATCTTTACCGCGGACTAACTCGCTGGCGGACTTGCACAGGATGCGGCTGTCGGACCAGAAGTTCCAGTTGCTGACGTATAACGCATCAAAATGGGCGCGGGTGGCGTAATCATTGCCTTTACGTCCGCTCACCTGCCACAGGCCGGTAATCCCCGGTTTGGCCACCAGATAGTAGTTCGCCTGGCTGGCATAGCGTTCCAGTTCCACTTCCATTACCGGACGCGGGCCGACCAGACTCATGTCACCGCGCAACACATTCCACAGCTGCGGCAGCTTATCAAGACTGGTGCTGCGCAGGAACTGTCCGTTCTCCGTCACGCGAGGATCCTGCTCCAGACGGAAATCATCTTCCCAGTCGCGGCGCGCCTGTTCACTGGTCGCCAGCAGCAGCGTCAGGCGCTGCTCTGCATCCGGCACCATGGTACGAAATTTAAAACAGTTAAAGAGCTTGCCGTTCTGGCCGATGCGCTGCTGGCGAAAAATAGCGTTGCCGCCGTCACGCGATGCCATCCACCACAGCACCAGCAGCGCCGGGGCGAGGAACAGCAGCAACAGTGAAGCAACCAGCACATCAAAGGTACGTTTCATCAATTGCGAAGAGCGGCGTGAAAAACCATAGCTGGTTGCCGGCATCTTCTGCGCGCCATCGTTATGACGACGGCTATGGTTGATGATATTCATATCTTCCATAATAGCGATTCTCTTATTCCGAGTAAGGGCTATCCTGAACATTCAGACTCTTCAGGATCCGGATAGTGATAGTTAATTGCATGATATTTGCGGCGAGTCTGGCCGACTGAGGAAATTTCCTGCAGTGATTTAGTTCACTTTCATTAAAGTGGTGACCATCAGTATGCAGGATTAAGCTTAATTAGTTAATAGGGTAATAGTCTTAAAAGAAATAGACAGCAGTCTAATTAAATGGCCGCATATAAATATTATCGCCGCAATTCAGCAGATTGACTTTATGGCAGAAATTGATTCTGACAGAAAAATGCCGCCATAATATTATCAGGGCGGCAGAGGGGGGATCAGGCTGGTTTCTTCAGTACCCAGCGGTCCTGCTGCTTGTCATAATGACCGACATCGAGGTCCACCGGGTTGCCGTCAATCCACGCGGGAACGCTGGTTTCCGTGTCCCAACCGTCCAGTTGGTAGCTGAGGCCGGGATTGGTCTGGCAGGGGATGCTGACGGTGTCCAGATTTTCGGTATCCATTTCAGCATCGATAATCTCGTAGCGACCAATTTTCAGTACATGACCCATTTTACTTCTCCCATCAGGAAAGACGTGAATATTAAGCGTAGTCGCTCAGGGGAGAAAATCGAGCGATTTGCTTTCGGATTATTCCTTGTCTTCAGGGACACGTACGCCAATTTTGATCACATGATTATCTTCTTTTTCCGCTACCGTCCATACCAGTTCTTTCCATTCCACCTGGTCGCCTACCACCGGTGCGCCACCAATCATGCCAAGAATAAGCTGACCGAGAGTCTGCTGATCGTCAATCTCCTGATCCAGTTCCAGACCATAGATTTGTGAGACATCGCGTAAACGGGCGTCCGCTTCAAGGATAAAGTCGCCGAAGAAGCGCTGATCGAGGGAAACCGGCGGCGACTGGCTGAACAGTTTACCGAGGGCAGGCAGATCGCGCTCACGGCCAATCACACAGAGCACATCGCCTTCACGCAGGCGGGTGTTGCCGGTGGGATGCAGCAATTGATTCTGGCGAAACAGGGCGGCTATACGGGTTTCGCGCGGCATTTGCAGATCGCGCAACGCCGCGCCGACACACCATTTATCGGCACTCAGCTGATAAACAAACTGCTCCCACGGATTTTCCGGGTGGATATCAAGTCCGACGCGGTTAATTGGCACGCCAGTTGGCGGCACCACCACGCGCGCTTTGCGGGCGGCAAAACCGAGTGAGGTTCCCTGCACCATCAGGGAGACCAGCACCACGAAAAAGGCAATATTAAAGAACAGTCTGGCGTTCTCCAGGCCAGCCATCATCGGGAACACCGCCAGAATAATCGGCACTGCGCCACGCAGGCCAACCCAGCTGATAAAGAAACGTTCACGGATATTAAAGCCGCGGAACGGCAGCAGACCGACCAGAATTGACAGCGGGCGCGCCACCAGGATCAGCCACAATGACAGGATCATCGCCGGAATGGCGATATGCCACAAATCAGAAGGGGTAACCAGCAGGCCAAGCACCAGAAACATGCCAATCTGGCTGAGCCATGCCATGCCGTCAAAGGTCTGCAAAATACCGTGGCGGTTACGAATCGGCCGGTTGCCCAGCACAAAACCACACAGATAGACCGCGAGAATGCCGCTGCCTTCCAGCACCGTGGTCAGAGCAAACACCAGGATGCCGCCACTGACTGCCAGCAGAGGATAGAGACCGTTGGCCAGCGCAATGCGATTCACCAGCTGCTGGAGCGCCCAGCCGCCGCCGAGCCCCAACACAATGCCTAATCCGAACTGCTGAATCAGATGTACCACAAACATCCAGCTGAGGCCGGTTTGTCCCAGCTGGATCATCTCAATTAAGGTGATGGTCAGAAACACGGCCATCGGGTCGTTACTGCCGGATTCGATCTCCAGCGTGGCGCTGACACGCTCATTCAGCCCTTTGCCCCCCAGCAGGGAAAACACCGCGGCGGCGTCGGTTGAGCCGATAATCGCCCCGACCAGAAAACCCTGCATCAAATCGAGATGAAACAGCCAGGCGGCGACAACGCCGGTTAATCCGGCGGTAATTAATACGCCCACGGTGGCCAGCGACAGCGCCGGGCCTAACGCCACCTTAAACGAGCTGGCCTGGGTGCGCATGCCGCCATCCAGCAGAATTATCGCCAGCGCGAGGTTGGAAACGAGGTAAGCCGCCGGATAGTTATCAAATGCAATACCGCCAATGCCGTCGACACCCGCCAGCATGCCAAGCGCAAGGAAGATCACCAGTATCGGAATGCCAAGTCTTGAGGAGAATGAACTTAACAGAATGCTCGACGCGACCAGCACGGAACCGATGATAAATAGACTGTAAATCGCGCTGGCTTCCAATGGGCGGGTCTCCTGATAATGGTGGGTATTTTTACAGTGTGTTAAACGTGGCGACAAATGTCAAAAGCTATTCATAGTGCGATGTTTTACACCGGGAAAATGAGATGCGCAGAACAAAATATCAGATTTTCGCGACGATCAAACGGCCGCCAGCGGATAAATAGTGTGGCTTATTAGAGGGATTGCGGTATCAGAAGGCAGGAAAGGCGAAAGCCAGCGGGGGGATCTGGCTTTATGAGGTTTTTACAGCGGTGTGAGTCGTTCAAAAAGCTGATAGAGGCCAAATAGCAGACCCGGTACGCCCAGCACCCACAAAATGATCGAGATTTTCTGCTCTTTGAGTTTGCTGTCAAAAGCAAATCCCTGTTTTTCAATGGCAATACCCTGCTTTTCAATGGCTGCGGTAAGCTTTTGTGACTGAAGTTCCAGCGCTGATGAAAGCTTGCTTGATTGAAGCGCCAGCGCGGCTTCAAATCTTTCACCTTGCCGTTCCAGTTTGGTGTCAAATCTTTCGATTAAATACTCAATTTTGGTGTCAAATCTTTCGCTTAAATACTCAATTTTGGTGTCAAATCTTTCGCTTAAATGCCCCAGCGCGGTTTCAAACTTTTCACCTTGTTGCTTTAAGGCGGTTTCAAACCTGTCTGCATTGCGGTCCACTTTCGCCTCAAGCCGAATAACAGTTTCATTAAGGCTTGAGAGATTTGACTCTATTGTGTCCACTTTCTTTTCGAGACGATCTAATCGCTCTGACATGCTGCCACCTCCACCATTCCTGTGCGGTATCTGAACATGGTTAAACGGTAAAATTTCACCCATCAAATCAGGTGAAATTTTATAAGCATAAGAACCATATGAAGTTGTCATATTCTGTTCTGCTCCTGCATACCTCCCCTGGCGCCGATAAAATAGCGGCGACTGTTCCCTTAAATCCCTCTATGCCGTAACTTTCCATCATGCCCTCCAGGCGTCCTTTGATGCTGATAAAATATCCCAATCAAAAAGCCTGATCAAGAAAAATATCTATGTTTATTAGGTAGTTAATCGCGTAACTTGTTGCATTAAGTCACCACGCAGCCAATAAAAAACCAGCCGCGAAGGGCTGGTTGTTATCATCACTGCGCTTAACTTTAGTAACTCTCTTCGGCCTGCTTATGGAACAGTTCGCGGAATACCGGGTAAATATCTTCCGGCTCACGAATATGCTGAATGGCAAAGTTGCCAAAATTGGCTTGCAGATGTTCATATTCGCGCCACAACGTCTGGTGCGCACGTCGGGTGATTTCGATATAGCTGTAGTAACGCACTACCGGCAGAATATTTTTCGCCAGAATGTCATGACATAACGGTGAATCATCCGCCCAGTTATCACCATCGGAAGCCTGCGCCGCGTAGATATTCCACTGCGCCGGGTCATAACGCTCTTTTACCACTTCATCCATCAGCTTCAGCGCACTGGAAACAATGGTGCCGCCGGTCTCCTGTGAGTAGAAGAACTCCTGTTCATCCACCTCTTTTGCCTGAGTGTGGTGACGGATATAGACCACCTCGACATTTTTATAGGTCCGGCTCAGGAACAGATAGAGCAGGATATAAAAACGCTTGGCCATATCTTTAGTGGCCTGATCCATCGAGCCGGAAACGTCCATCAGGCAGAACATCACCGCCTGGCTGGAAGGTTCCGGACGTTTCTCAAAGTTTTTATAGCGCAGATCAAAGGTGTCAATAAATGGCACGCGGGCAATGCGCGCACGCAATTCAGCGATCTCTTTACGCAGACGCTCCTCTTCCAGCAGCTGGGCAGGTTCGGCTTTTTCCACCGTTGCCAGTGTTTCTTCCAGTTCCGTTACCATCCGCCGCTTACCGGCAGTCATCGCGGTGCGACGCGCCAGTGAGTTCTGCAGGGAGCGAACCACGCTGATATTGGCCGGAACCCCATTAGCGGTATAACCCGCCCGATGGGTTTTATACTCATTTAACTGACGATGCTGGTTTTTGCGCAAGTTGGGCAGGGCGAGATCTTCAAACAACAGATCAAGGTATTCATCTTTAGAAATCTGAAAGACAAACTCGTCGCTACCTTCACCGTCCTGACTGGCGTTACCCTGGCCACTGCCGCCGCCACCGCCGCCCTGTGGACGTTCCACACGGTCATTTTGTACAAAATGGTCGTTACCGGGATGAACACGATGGCGATGGCCGCCGCGCCCCTGATGAAAAATAGGTTCATGGATGTCATCCACCGGGATGGAGACGGATTCACCGCTTTCAACGTCGGTAACCGAACGCTTGTTGATGGCCTCGGAGATCGACTGCTTGATTTGCGACTTGTAGCGGCGCAAGAAGCGCTGGCGGTTAACCGCGCTCTTGTTTTTGCCGTTAAGTCGCCGATCGATAAAATAGGCCATAGTTCCCCCACACAACATTGCAAGCTGGTCGGGCGGTGAGCCCGACCTTTCCGATTTCGCATCCTTGCGTGTTCTGTGCTTACATGGCAGTCAAGTTAAGACGATTTACGCACACGCAGATACCATTCACACAGCAGGCGTACCTGCTTACGGGTGTATCCTTTCTCCATCATGCGGTCAACAAAATCGTCGTGTTTCTTCTGTTCATCCGTGGACGTTTTGGCATTAAATGAAATCACCGGCAGCAACTCTTCGGTATTCGAGAACATTTTCTTCTCGATAACCGTGCGCAGTTTTTCGTAACTGGTCCAGTTAGGATTGCGGCCATTATTGTGCGCACGGGCGCGCAACACAAAGTTGACGATCTCATTACGGAAGTCTTTCGGGTTACTGATACCGGCAGGCTTCTCGATTTTCTCCAGTTCCGCATTCAGCGATTCACGGTCAAACAGCTGACCGGTATCCGGGTCGCGGTACTCCTGATCCTGAATCCAGAAGTCAGCGTAAGTGACATAGCGGTCAAAAATATTCTGGCCATACTCGGAATAGGATTCGAGGTAAGCAGTCTGAATTTCTTTACCGATAAACTCGGCGTATTTCGGAATCAGATAGCCTTTCAGATGCTCAAGATATTTCTCCGCCAGATCTTGTGGGAACTGCTCGCGCTCAATCTGCTGCTCCAAAACGTAGAACAGGTGTACCGGGTTGGCTGCCACTTCCACATGGTCGAAGTTAAATACCCGTGAAAGGATCTTAAAGGCAAAGCGGGTCGACAGGCCGTTCATCCCTTCATCAACGCCACCGTAATCACGATACTCCTGATAGGATTTCGCTTTCGGATCGGTATCTTTCAGGCTTTCACCATCATAAACGCGCATTTTTGAATAGGTGCTGGAGTTTTCCGGCTCTTTCAGGCGCGACAGAATGGAGAAACGGGCCAGCGTTTCCAGCGTGCCCGGCGCGCAAGGCGCATGGGTCAGCTCACTGTGATTAAGCAGTTTCTCGTAGATTTTAATCTCTTCCGAAACCCGCAGGCAGTAAGGCACTTTGACAATATAAACACGGTCAAGGAACGCCTCATTGTTTTTGTTGTTTCGGAACTGCACCCACTCAGATTCGTTGGAGTGCGCGAGGATAATACCGTTAAACGGCAGGGCGGAGATCCCTTCAGTACCGTTATAGTTACCTTCCTGGGTGGCGGTCAGCAGCGGATGCAGCACTTTAATCGGTGCTTTAAACATCTCGACGAATTCCATAATCCCCTGGTTCGCGCGGCAGAGTGCGCCAGAGTAACCGTAAGCATCAGGATCGTTCTGCGCATGGTTTTCCAGTTTGCGGATATCCACTTTACCTACCAGCGCTGAGATATCCTGATTGTTCTCATCGCCTGGCTCAGTTTTGGCAATCGCCAGCTGTTCCAGAATCGACGGCCACACTTTAACCACTTTAAAGCGGGTAATATCGCCGCCAAAGTCATGCAGGCGTTTCGCGGCCCACGGCGACATAATGGTACCGAGGTAGCGGCGCGGCACGCCGTACTCTTTTTCCAGGATATTGGCGTCTTCCTGTGGATTAAACAGACACAACGGGTGATCGTTTACCGGGCTGCGTTCGCCATCCGCACTCAGAACGTAAATGGGTACACGTTGCATTAATGATTTCAGCCGCTCGGCCAGCGACGACTTACCGCCACCGACTGGACCCAGCAGGTACAGAATCTGTTTCTTCTCCTCAAGCCCTTGCGCCGCATGTTTCAGGTAGGAGACGATCTGTTCAATCGCTTCCTCCATACCATAAAACTCTTCAAAGGCCGGATAACGTGCCACGACGCGATTGGAAAACAGGCGGGAAAGGCGTGGCTCCAGAGCAGTATCAACCATTGTTGGCTCTCCGATAGCCATTAACAGTCGTTCTGCCGCGTTAACGTATGCACTGCGATCCTGCTTTGCAATAGCAAGAAATTCCTGCAGTGTGAACTCTTCGTCCTTGGCTGCTTCATAACGCTGACGATAGTGATCGAATATATTCATAGCGATGCCCGTCCTTTCGTTTTTAGCACAGGTAAAAGGAGCTTAAAAAAAGATCTGGTTGCTCCCGGAAGATATTCTCTAATGTGAGTACAGCAACCCTTATGCCAACCTGACGTTTTTTTATCGGGATACACAATTCTTATGGTTACTCTGCTCGCTTCAATTTAGCGTCTTACTTTTAACTGTAGAAGGCATTTAAGATTTTTCCTCAGCCCTCTATAGTTTTTGATGAAATTTCAATAACAAAGTCAGAATCCTTCTAACGCAAATCCCCCGGCAGACGCGGGCTGAGAGAAAATTGTAAATAAGCAATGACAATCTTTGCGCAGGCATTGCGGATTAAATTGATTCTAAGTGCTACCGAATATGTAAATTTCTCAACAGCACGCCTGTCAGTGGTTACACTGTGTAGCCTGATTGTTATATTTATGGAATGAATAAATTGTGAACCATTTCAAAGTTAGCGCGCTTGCTCTGCTTTTACCTTGTTGTTTTACCGCTTTTTCTGTCAATGCTGACCCGCTAAGTCTGGGAATGTCAGTTATTTACTCAGAAAGTCCATATAAAAGTGGTCAGGATCGTTACTATCCGGTGCCGATCATTAATTATGAAGGTGAGAACTTCTACTTCCGCACTCTGTCCGCCGGTTATTACCTGTGGAAAGACCAGCAGGACCAGCTGTCGCTGACCGTTCTTGGCTCACCGCAGAACTACGATCCTGATGACAGTGATGACGGCGATATGAAAGCGCTGAATAAACGCCGCATGACCGTTATGGCTGGCGCCTCTTACCGTCACACTGCCGAGTGGGGCATTGTGCGCACCACACTGGTGGGCGACGTGCTGAACAACAGTAACGGTATTATCTGGGATCTCACTTACCTCTATCCCTTCAAGTTTGGCGACGACTTAAGCGTAACGCCAGGCCTCGGTGTGCTGTGGAACAGCGCGAACCAGAACCGTTATTACTACGGCATCTCTGGCTCGGAGTCAGCGCGCAGTGGCCTGAACAGCTACGATCCTGATGATAGCTGGAGTCCCTACGTTGAGCTGAGTTTCGATTATAAAGTGAACCAGAACTGGCGCGCCAGCCTGGTCGGTCGCTATACCCGCCTTGGCGATGAAATCAAAGACAGCCCGATGGTGGATAAAAGTTCCCAGGCGATGGTCTGGACCGGTTTAAGCTATAGCTTCTAGCGACAAGCGCTGCACAACAAAGGGGCACGGTTTGCCCCTTTGTTTGATCGCGTGCATTATTTTGGTGCAAGGAGAAAATCATGAGTAATACAGTGACTTTCCCGCAGGCAATCACCTTGCCCGCTATTGGTCAGGGCAGCTGGTATATGGGTGAAGATCCCGGCCAGCGAAAAAACGAAATCGCGGCGTTGCAGGCCGGATTAGAGTGCGGCCTGAAACTGATCGATACCGCAGAAATGTATGCTGACGGCGGCGCGGAACAAGTGGTGGGCGAAGCATTGCAGGGACGACGCGACAGCGCATGGCTGGTGTCAAAAGTTTATCCGTGGAATGCCGGCGAAGTGGATGCGATTGACGCCTGCGAACGCAGCCTGCGCCGGTTGCAGACGGATCACCTTGATCTCTATCTGCTGCACTGGCGCGGCAGTGTGCCGCTGGAAGAGACCATTCGCGCGATGGAAAAACTGCAACAGCAGGGAAAAATCCGCCAGTGGGGCGTATCGAATTTTGATATCGATGATTTGCAGGAGCTATGGCAGGAAGCGGGCGGCAGTGCCTGCGCCACCAATCAGGTGCTGTATCATCTGGCTTCGCGCGGTATCGAATATGCTGTATTGCCCGAGTGTCAGCAACGGCAGATCCCGGTAATGGCATACTGTCCGCTGGCGCAGGCCGGACGTCTGCGTCGCGATCTGTTTGGCAACGCCATGCTGCAACAACTTGCACAACAAAAGGGCATCACTGTTGCTCAGCTTCTGCTGGCATGGGTAATCCGCAAGGACGGGGTGATTGCGATCCCCAAAGCCAGTTCGGTGACGCATGTGCAGGAAAATGCCGCGGCGCTGGATATTCGCTTTAGCAGTGAAGAACTGGCAGCGATTAATCAGCAGTTTCCGCCGCCGGGCGGGAAGATGCCACTGGATGTGGTGTAAAAAATTGTGCGAGAACTCCGGGCGGCGGTAACGCCGTCATTGCATTAGATGCAAATCCGTAACCCGGGCGGCGATAACGCCGCCCCTACGTTCAATTGATGTAGGGGCAGCGTTATCGCCGCCCGTTAATCAACCTTTTTTGCGCAGACGCAGGGTCGTGCCGAGACGCGCAGGCTTTTCTCCGGCACTCTTCATCGGCTGACTGATATGCGCCGTCTCCACACAGACAAAGGTTTTATAACCGTCGTTAGCCATATCCGCCATGCTGCAGGACAGTTCTGCGCCCGGGTTCCAGGTGACAACGTCACTTTGATAGTGATGATAGACTTCAATCACGCGATTGCCCGCGCTGTCATCAATCAGACTGCAATCTTCCGGCTGTGTGTGAATGCGATCGACGCGTGACGGGTAACGTTGCTTGCCATTTTCCGCTTCGCCCGTCACACCATTATTCACTTTATCAATAAACTGTTTGCCCAGTCCGCTGACTTCAACACCGGCAATATCTTCAACCGCAAAGTAGCTGTGCAGCGCCGCAGTGGCTTCATAATCGCCATGGGCTTCCAGCTCTATTTCACAGCGCTCGCCGAGGCGGAAGCGGGCGAACAGGGTGAAATCATGCGGCCACAGCTTTTTAGTCTGCTCGTCGCTCTCCAGCACCAGCGTCAGTATCACGCCATCTTCATTCTCATCATGCGCCGACAGCGTCCATGGCAGGTTACGGGCAAAGCCATGGGCAGGTTCGCCAGCCGGACCGAACCAGGGCCAGCAGATCGGCACGCCGCCACGAATCGCTTTACCGGGGGTGAACGGGGTTTTCTCGCTAAGCCAAATCACCGGTTTCTCGCCGCTCGGCTGCCAGGCGATCAGCTGGGCGCCCTGCAATGTAATCGCGGCACGCACTTTCGGATGACTGATCACAATAACCGGCAGCTGGTCGATCTGACGCAGGGAAAGATAAGGCGTGATTTGATTAACAACAGGCAGGGTAAAAAGTTTTTCGCTCATAATGAATCCTGTTTAATTAAGATTCCGACGATAAAAAAGGGCGACCTCAGTCGCCCTTCATAATCAGTTGTTCATCATCACTTATTTTTTAGAGATGTGAGCAATCAGATCCAGCACCTTGTTAGAGTAGCCAGTTTCGTTATCGTACCAGGAAACCAGTTTCACAAAGGTGTCGCTCAGGGCAATACCGGCCTTCGCATCAAAGATGGAAGTCAGGGTTTCGCCGTTGAAATCGGTAGAAACCACTTCATCTTCGGTATAACCCAGAACGCCTTTCATTTCGCCTTCAGCAGCCGCTTTAATCGCCGCACAAATTTCTTTGTAAGAGGCTGGTTTAGCCAGACGTGCAGTCAGGTCAACCACAGAAACGTTAGGGGTTGGTACACGGAACGCCATACCGGTCAGTTTGCCGTTCAGCTCAGGGATCACTTTACCTACCGCTTTAGCCGCACCGGTAGAAGAAGGGATGATATTCTGAGATGCGCCGCGGCCGCCGCGCCAGTCTTTATGAGACGGGCCATCAACGGTTTTCTGGGTAGCAGTAGTGGCGTGAACAGTGGTCATCAGCGCTTCAACGATACCAAATTTATCGTTGATCACTTTAGCCAGTGGCGCCAGGCAGTTGGTGGTACAGGATGCGTTAGAAACGATATCCTGGCCAGCGTATGACTTATGGTTTACACCCATCACAAACATTGGGGTGTCATCTTTAGATGGACCGGTCAGCACAACTTTCTCAGCGCCTGCTTCGATATGTTTACGTGCAGTTTCTTCGGTCAGGAAGATGCCAGTTGCTTCAGCCACTACCTTAACACCGGCTTCTTTCCACTTCAGGTTAGCTGGATCACGTTCAGCGGTAACACGGATGGTTTTGCCGTTAACAACCAGATGGCCGTCTTTGACTTCAACAGTGCCGTTAAAGCGGCCGTGAGTAGAGTCATATTTCAGCATGTAAGCCATGTACTCTGCGTCGAGCAGATCGTTGATTGCAACGATTTCTATGTCAGAACGTTCCTGAGCGGCACGGAAAACAATGCGACCGATACGGCCAAAACCGTTGATACCTACTTTGATAGTCATATATTCCACCAGCTGTTATTAGTGAATAAAAGGTTGGCTGTAAAATTACAAAAACCATACCAGGCGTCAAGCG
Source organism: Winslowiella arboricola (assembly GCF_025527015.1). Classification (GTDB taxonomy): domain Bacteria; phylum Pseudomonadota; class Gammaproteobacteria; order Enterobacterales; family Enterobacteriaceae; genus Erwinia; species Erwinia arboricola. Next base: position 87,680 of record NZ_JAODIM010000043.1, read on the forward strand.
GAATCGTGTCAATTGTTGCGACAAATCAAACCAGTGAGCAGGAATTATGCGATGCAAAACCGACTCCGCGACGACACATAGCTCTGTATATTGGGGCACGATCCCTGAATCTAAAGGGATGTTAGTTTCGAAGGGTGATCTGAGTCACACTTTTAACCACGTCTCGAATGATGACCCTGTCAGGCACGAAAAAATCACCTGAAGTTGTTAAGTGTTTGTTAGAATACTAGCTGAAGTTTTCAGAATAACACTGCCAGAGATGACCAAAATGGCTAAAGAACCAACACATTCTATCACACCCGAAACTGAACTGACCGAGATGCAGCGCTATGTTACGCAGCAACGCGGTACTGAACCACCATATTCCGGCGCACTGCTGCACAACAAAGACGAAGGTATTTATCACTGCCTGGTGTGTAGCGCGCCGCTGTTTTTATCCGAAACCAAGTACGATTCCGGTTGCGGCTGGCCGAGTTTCTATCAGCCGTACAGTGACGATGCTATCCGCTATCTGGATGATAATACCCACGGTATGCAGCGTATTGAAATTCGCTGTGGCAGCTGTGATGCGCATCTGGGACATGTTTTCCCTGATGGTCCGCAACCCGGCGGCGAGCGCTATTGTGTCAACTCTGCCTCACTCAGCTTTACCGATGATGACGGCAAGCAAACCAAAGGCTGAAGTGATGCAAAAAGATCTTAACGAGATAATCGCCGCGATGACGCCGGATGTCTATCAGCGGCTGGCGACTGCGGTTGAAATCGGTAAGTGGGCGGATGGCGTGGCGCTGACGCCGGAGCAGAAAGAGAACTGTCTGCAACTGGTGCTGTTGTGGCAGGCGAAGTATAACGACCAGCCGCAGCATATGAGCATTGGTCAGGACGGACAGATTGTTACCAAAACCAAGCAGCAGCTGAAAGAAGAGTTTGGTATCAGCGCGGAAGTGACGCGCATTAATCTGCAATAAGCAGCGATAACACGGGCTGATGTTTTCAGCCCGTGATCGTTTTTAAAGGATAATTGCGCCTGCGGCGGCCATAGCGGCAAATGCCTGCTCACTGGCGTCGGGTTGCAGATTGACACCACGACAGCCTTCGCGCAGCACCTCAACCTGATACCCCAGCTTCAGTGCATCCAGCACGCTGAATTTCACGCAGTAGTCGGTCGCCAGACCAATAATCAGCAGTGACTGAATCTCACGTCGCGACAGCCACTTGTCCAGCGCAGTTTTGCGGCGATAGCCATTATCAAAAAACGCACTGTAGCTATCGATAGCCGCATCCTGGCCTTTATGAAATACGCCCTGGATCAGCGATACATCCAGCTGCGGATGAAATTCTGCTCCTGCACTCCCCTGGATGCAGTGATCCGGCCACCAGGTCTGTGGCAGTTCATTCAGCACACCCTCGGTAAAAGCGGGCTGAGCGGCAACCGAGGCGAAGCTGCCATGATCGGCCGGATGCCAGTCCTGTGAAGCGATCACCGTATCGCCACGCTGGCGAAACTCAGCGGCAAGGCGATTGGCGACGGCAATGGTGGCATCGCCGTCATTGACCGCCAGTGCACCGCCGGGACAAAAGTCATTCTGCAGATCGATCAGCAATAAAGCTCGTTTCATCAGGTTCTCATTATTTTAAAGGGTTAACTCACCGCGCAGATTGGTTTGCATCTGCTGGCGCACTTCGGCGCTGGAGAGGTTCTGGCTCAGCAGAAAATGCAGTTTGGTCAGCGCCGCTTCCACCGTCAGGTCAAAGCCGCTAATCACGCCCGCATGGGCCAGCGCATTGCCGGTCGCGTAGCCGCCCATATTGACCTTGCCGGACATGCACTGTGTCAGATTAACTACCACTATGCCGCGCGCGGCCGCATCTTTCAGTTCGTTAATAAATTCGGCATTTTGCGGCGCATTACCAACGCCATAGGAACGCAATATCAGCGCTTTTACCGGCTGACGCAGGAAGTTACGCACTACCTCGGCGGAAATGCCCGGATAGATAGTGACCACGCCAATCGGCTGAGGTGAGGTCGGATGGACAATCAGCGGGCCGTTGCCCTGCGGGGCTGATGGCGTATTCAGACGGCGAATATGGATCCCGGCCTCCAGCAGCGGCGCCAGGTTTGGCGAAGCAAAGGCGTTAAAGCCATCGGCATGGGCTTTGGTGGTGCGGTTGCCGCGAAACAGGGTGTTATTAAAGAACAGGGTGACTTCATTAATGGGATAGTTTGCCGCGACAAACAGCGCATTCAGCAGGTTTTGCTGGCCATCGGAACGCAGCTCGGCCAGCGGGATTTGCGATCCGGTCACAATTACCGGTTTCGCCAGATTCTCCAGCATAAAGGAGAGGGCGGAAGCGGTGAAAGCCATGGTGTCGGTACCATGCAGGATCACAAAGCCATCGTAGTTATCGTAGTTTCTCTCGATGTCTTCCGCGATCGATTGCCAGTCCTCCGGGGTCATATCCGAGGAATCCATTAATGGCGCGTATTCATGGATGGTGAAGTCAGGCATCTCAGGACGGTGAAACTCGGGCATATTCGCCAGCTGGGTTTGCAGATGGCCGGATACCGGAATATAGCCTTGTTCAGAACGTTGCATACCGATGGTGCCGCCAGTGTAGGCAACATAGATAGATTTTTTTTGCATAAATAGACTCAATTCGTCACTCAAAAAGGGCGGCGAGAACGCCGCCCCTGCAACAGACCAGCACAGGGGCAGCGTTCGCGCCGCCCGCACAGATTAACGCACGTCGCCGCAGGTCAGGCAGAGTGCATAACGGTTTTGTGGATCGTTCAGATCGTCGAACAAGCCCGGCTGTTTCTGCATATCCGCCATCACATCGGCCACAGGCGCAGGCAGATACGCCTTCAGCGCTTCCGGCAGTGAGGCGCGGATCGAAACATCCATCTGGCTGAGCAGGGCGTCAAACAGCGTCGGTTCATCCTGTGACCATTGCAGCTGATAATCTTTCAGTTTCGCCAGCTCCGCCGCTTTGGCGACTGCGTCGTCGAAATCGCCGAGTGCATCCACCAGACCATTGGATTTGGCATCGCTGCCGGTCCAGACGTGCCCTTGGGCAATCTGGTCAATCTGTTCCGGGGTTTTATTACGCGATTTCGCCACCAGACCGAGGAAGTTTTTATAGCCGTTCTCAATGCTCAGCTGCATCAGCTGCTGCACTTCGTCTGGCAGTGCTTTGGTCGACGCAATATCCGCCAGCGGTGAGGTTGCCACGCCATCGGTATGCACACCAATCGCATCAAGAGAGTTTTCCACGGTATTAATCACACCAAAGATACCAATCGAGCCGGTCAGCGTGGTTGGGCTGGCGACGATATAGCTGGCTGGCGTTGAGATCCAGTAACCGCCGGAAGCGGCCATCCCGCCCATTGATACCACCACGGGTTTACCGGCATCACGTGCGGCGGCCAGCTCTTCACGAATCACTTCGGAAGCGCTGACGCTGCCACCCGGACTGTTTACGCGCAGTACAATCGCTTTGATTTTCGGGTCGAGACGCGCTTCACGAATCTGTTTCGCGGTGGTATCACCGCCAACGGAGCCCGGTGCCTCTTCGCCATCCATAATCGCACCGTTCGCCATCACTACCGCAATATTGCCATCGCTGGTGGTGCTGTCCTTCAGCGGATAGTCATAGATGCTGATATTGTTGTAATCATGCTCCTGCTTGTTGTAGCCGAACTTTTTCGCCAGCTGCAGATCAACCGCCGCACGCGACGCCAGCTCATCGACCAGCTTGTTATCTTTGGCATATTGCGCTGTATCACCACCCACTTTCTTCAGGCCATCCAGCACGCCCTGCGCGCCAGGGAATAGCTGTTGCGGCGTGATCTGGCGGTTAGCCGCAATGGTATTCAGATAATTTTGCCACAGTTCACCAATCCAGCGACTGTCCGCATCGCGTGCTGCTGGCGACATATCATCACGCAGGAAAGGTTCAACCGCTGATTTGTAAGTACCGACACGGAATACATGCGAGGTCACTTTCAGCTTATCCAGCAGCGTTTTGTAGTAAAGCGTGTTGGTGGCAAAGCCATGCAGATCAACGGTGCCCTGCGAAGAGAGATAGACGGTATTGGCAAAGCTGGCGAGGTAGTACTGTCCCTGGCTGTAGCTGTTGCCGGTGGCGTAGATGGGTTTGCCACTGTCGCGGAATTCGCGCAGCGCTTTACCGATATACTGCAGCGACGGCTGGTCGCCGCCGGCGAAGTCGCGCAGATCCAGCACCATGCCGGTAATATTCTTATCATCTTTCGCCTGACGAATGGCATTCACCACATCAAACAGCGAGTTTTCTTTCAGACGGTCGCTGCTGGCGCCAAGTAGCTGGCGACCCAGTTTACTCAGACGGTTGCTGACCGACGGTTTATCCACCACCACACCGGACAGATCCACTTTCAGTGCGCCGCGTGGCACTTCAGTCGGAGAACTTGCGCTGTTTATCTGGAACCAGATGCCTGCACAAATCACAATTAAACAAAGCAAAAACAGGTTAAGAATGAATTCACGGACAAAGTTCACTACACGCCATGTCCATTTAAAAAAACCAGCGATAATTCGCCACAAAGTGCGCATGTCATCTCCATATTCGCAGAGTAATACCCGAAAGCGGTCGGCTGGCGGGGGGATGGGCTCATCCTAAAGAGCGGCAGCCCAATTGTCAGCAGGAAAAAGCACTATGCTGTAACAAAAGGTCAGCCTGTGCTAGTTTGCACTGTCGTAAATGCTACTCATTATCAGGAGGCGTTAATGGATGCTCTGGATTTACTGCTTAACCGCCGCTCGGCATCACGCCTGGCAGAACCCGCTCCGGCGGGAGAGGCGTTAGAGAATATACTGCGTGCGGCGATGCGTGCGCCGGATCATGGCACGCTACAGCCATGGCGTTTTATTGTGATTGAGCACGAAGGACGTCAGCGTTTCAGTGAGTTGCTGGAAAAAGCGGCTCGTGATGATCAACTGGATGATAAAGCGATCAATAAAGCGCAGCAGGCACCGTTCCGTGCGCCGATGATTATCACCGTGGTAGCCCATTGTGAAAACGATACGAAAGTGCCGCGCTGGGAGCAGGTGGTGTCCGCAGGTTGTGCGGTAATGGCGATGCAGATGGCCGCCGTAGCGCAGGGCTTTAATGGCATCTGGCGCAGCGGTGCCTGGACTGAGCACGCGGCGGTACGCGATGCGTTTAACTGCCGTGAGCAGGACGCGATTGTCGGTTTTCTCTATCTCGGCACCCCGCAGTTAAAATCTTCCACTACCGTGGTTCCCCCGGATAGCGCGCCATTTGTCAGTTATTTCTGAGTGACTTTTTGCATTGCTGCATGCAGGGTTGTGAGCAACCCTGCATTTCGTCGGCATTATGAGCGATTAAGCCGTGGACAGTGACGATAAGCTTATCACTGCCGGTTGAACAGGCTAACATAGCGGCGATGATGCGACGATGGAGTGACTTATGAATAATCAGCTGGCATGGCGACTCCCGTGCATCGTCGGATTCAACCGTGAAGCAAAGGGTTAAGACGAAATAATGCGCCTGTTTATTGCCGAAAAACCGAGCCTTGCTCGTGCTATCGCCGACGTGTTGCCTAAGCCACATCGTCGTGGTGATGGTTTTATTGCCTGTGGCAATGATCAGATGGTCACCTGGTGCGTCGGGCACCTGCTGGAGCAGGCGCAGCCTGATAGCTATAACAGCCGTTTTGCGCGCTGGTCTCTGGCTGATTTACCGATAGTGCCGGAAAAGTGGCAGTTACAGCCGCGTCCTTCGGTCGCCAAACAACTGAATGTGATTAAAGGTCTGCTGGCACAGGCCAGCGAAGTGATTCATGCCGGTGACCCGGATCGCGAAGGGCAACTGCTGGTTGATGAAGTGCTCGACTATCTGGAACTGCCCGCTGAAAAGCGCGAAAAAGTGCAGCGCTGCCTGATTAACGATCTGAACCCGTCAGCGGTAGAGCGGGCGGTGAGCCGCCTGCGCGAAAACCGTGAATTTATTCCGTTGTGCGTGTCGGCGCTGGCCCGTTCACGAGCCGACTGGCTGTACGGCATTAATATGACGCGCGCCTACACCCTGCTGGGACGTAATGCTGGCTATGACGGCGTACTGTCGGTTGGCCGTGTGCAGACGCCGGTACTGGGGCTGGTGGTGCGTCGCGATGAAGAGATTGAAAACTTTGTCGCGAAGGACTTTTTTGAAGTCAAAGCGCATATCGTTACGCCAAAAGAGGAGCGTTTTGTCGCGCTGTGGCAACCCAGTGACTCCTGCGAACCGTATCAGGATGAAGAGGGGCGGTTACTGCATCGTCCGCTGGCAGACCATGTTGTCGCGCGGATTGGCGGGCAACCGGCCATCGTCACGCAGTACCAGGATAAGCGCGAGAATGACACCGCGCCGCTGCCGTTTTCACTCTCCAGCCTGCAGATCGAAGCCGCGCGCCGGTTTGGCCTTAGCGCGCAGACGGTGCTTGATACCTGTCAGAAGCTGTACGAGACCCATAAGCTGATCACTTACCCGCGTTCTGATAGCCGCTATCTGCCGGATGAGCACTTTGCCGGCCGCCATGCGGTACTTAACGCCATCAATGCTCATCAGCCTGACTTAACGCCGCCAGCGGATTTTGACACCGACCGTAAAAATCGCTGCTGGGACGATAAAAAAGTTGATGCTCACCACGCGATTATTCCTACCGCACGCAGCAGCCAGACCCGGCTTAGCGAGAATGAAGCCAATATTTATGGCCTGGTGGCGCGGCAGTATCTGATGCAGTTCTGCCCGGATGCGGTTTATCGTAAATGTGTGATCGATCTGGATATTGCAGGCGGAAAATTTATCGCCAAAGCCCGTTTTCTGGCGGAAGCAGGCTGGCGGGCATTGCTGGGCAGCAAGGAGCGCGACGAAGAGAATGATGGCACGCCGCTGCCGGTAGTGGCGAAGGGCGATGAGCTGCTGTGTGAACGCGGTGAAGTGGTGGAGAAGCAGACTCAGCCGCCGCGACCTTTTACTGATGCCACGCTGCTTTCGGCGATGACCGGCATTGCGCGCTTTGTTCAGGATAAAGATCTAAAGAAAATCCTCCGTGCGACCGATGGTTTAGGGACGGAGGCGACACGCGCCGGAATTATTGAGCTGCTGTTCAGACGCACCTTTCTGTATAAGAAAGGCCGCTATATCCACTCCAGCGAAGCCGGACGGGCGTTGATTCACTCGTTACCGGAGATGGCCGCCAGACCGGATATGACCGCACAGTGGGAATCGACGCTGACGAAAATCAGTGAGAAGCAGTGCAGCTACCAGGGATTTATGCATCCGCTGGTGGAAACACTCTACAATCTGATTAACCAGGCACGTCAACAACCTGCCGCTCATGCTTTCCGCGGTCTGCCTGCCGCGAACAGCAGCAAAAGCAAAAAACCGCCGCGTAAGTCGGCAAAGGCAAAGGAAACCGGATAATGAAATTATCAGCCGTAGTATTGTGTGCTGGCTGGCTGCTGAGCAGCGCCGCACTGGCGCAGGGGCAGTCGCAGGAGTATGGATCAAACCATTCGCGTGCCGGCGGCAATACCGATGTGGTGGTGGATCTGCCGCCCGAGGTGTGGACCCAGGGCAGCAATAATCAGCAAAACCAGCCCTGTGCGCGCTGCTGCACTTATGGCAATCAGAACTACAGTGAAGGGTCGGTGATCAAACAGGAAGGGGTGTTGTTGCAATGCGCGCGCGATAAAGCGTCGCTGGGAACCAATAATCTGATCTGGCAAATCATCAAACAGTCACGCTGACCGCCGCAGCGGCCAGCGTGTATGGCATTACAGTTTGAACTGCGCCCAGATCGGCGCATGGTCAGACGGCTTCTCCATGCTGCGAATATCATAATCAATGCCGGTCGCGATGCAGCGATCGGCAAGCGGTTTACTCGCCAGCACCAGATCGATACGCAGCCCGCGATTGTCGTCAAAGCCTTTTGAACGGTAGTCAAACCATGAGAAACGGTCGCTGGTTTCCCGGTTCTGCGCGCGCCAGGTATCCACCAGCCCCCAGTTCATCAGACGATCCATCCACTCGCGCTCTTCCGGCAGGAACGAGCATTTGCCGGTGCGCAGCCAGCGCTTGCGGTTATCTTCGCCAATACCGATATCCAGATCGGTTGAGCTGATATTCATATCGCCCATAATCAGCACCGGGCTTGCCGGCTGCAGATTCTGCTCAAGATAATTTTGCAGGTCACGGTAGAACTTATCTTTCGCCGGGAATTTGGTCGGATGGTCGCGGCTTTCGCCCTGCGGGAAATAGCCATTGATTACTGTCAGATTGCCCATCGGTGTCGCCAGTTCCGCCATAATCAGACGGCGTTGTGCATCTTCATCATCCCCAGGGAAACCGCGGCGCACCATAACCGGCGGCTCTTTCGTCAGCAGCGCCACGCCATAATGGCCTTTCTGGCCGTGATAAAAGACGTTGTATCCCAGCTTGCTGACATCTTCCAGCGGGAACATATCATCATGGACTTTGGTTTCCTGCAGGCCGATAACATCTGGCTGGTGCTGTTCGATAATCGCTTCGAGCTGATGCGGGCGTGCGCGCAGCCCATTGATATTAAAAGAAACAAATTTCATTTCAGTTGCCGTTTCGCGTAGGAAAAGATGGCCGGATGGTAGCAGATTTGGGCAGGGTATGTCATTACGGCTGGTGAAAAGCGTTGGTCGATATGGTGGTGGGGGAAGGATTCGAACCTTCGAAGTCGATGACGGCAGATTTACAGTCTGCTCCCTTTGGCCGCTCGGGAACCCCACCAGGGGAAGCGTATTATAAGTTTGGTTTCAGAGGGATAATACCTGCCCACTGTGCGGGAAGGATTACCGACCGGAGGTAAAGTACCTGCCCACTGCGCGGGAAGGATTACCGCCGCAAGCGGCGTTGTCTCGCTGGCGCTCGACTCGAACCTCCGAGGTCGAAGCTTCTCATCCTTCCCCAACGGGTAAATGAGACTAGCGGGATATCATTTACATGCTGCACAATGCAAATGGTGGTGGGGGAAGGATTCGAACCTTCGAAGTCGATGACGGCAGATTTACAGTCTGCTCCCTTTGGCCGCTCGGGAACCCCACCACTGGCCTGAAACACGTTGCTCGTAAGCGGGGCGCATCATATCAAATGAAACGTGGCTGTAAAGCACTGGATAACGGAAATTTTATCGTTTGCCGTTTTTTTACCCGGGATGCTGCTTTGCTGCACAAAACAGCATCCCGGGATGACTATTACAGAATAATAGTGCGGTTGCCGTACACAAATACGCGTTGCGCCAGCACTTTATACAGCGCACGGCTCAGCACATTTTTTTCCACATCGCGACCGGCGCGCATCATATCTTCCGCAGTGTAATTGTGATCGACATGAATCACGTCCTGCATAATGATCGGGCCTTCATCCAGATTGTCGTTCACGTAGTGCGCGGTAGCGCCGATAATCTTCACGCCACGCTCATACGCCTGGTGATAAGGGCGTGCGCCGATAAAGGCCGGCAGGAAAGAGTGGTGGATATTGATAATCTGGTTCGGGTAACGCTGCACAAACGCCGGGGTCAGCACACGCATATATTTGGCCAGCACCACATAATCCGGCTGATAGCGATCGATCTCCGCTGCCATATTATTATCGTGCTGTTCGCGCGTCATGCCTTCGTGGCTGACAAGGACGAAGGGAATATCAAAACGCTCCACCAGCGTGCGCAGCGTTTCATGGTTACCAATTACCGCCGCGATTTCTACGTCCAGACCGCCATAAATGCTTTTCATCAGCAGATCGCCGAGGCAGTGCGCCTCTTTGGTGACCAGAATCACCACACGACGACGACCGGCAGCGCCAAGCTCGCGTACCGAGCCTTGTGGCAAAGCACTGTCGAGATCGGCCAGCAGGGTATTATCGTTAAAGATCCCTTCCAGCTCGGTGCGCATAAAGAAGCGTCCGGTGCGATGATCAACAAATTCATTGTTCTGCACGATATTCAGCTCGTGCTTGTAACAAATATTGGTGATTTTAGCGATCAGCCCTTTCGCATCAGGGCAAATGGTACGTAAAACTTTTCGTTGCAGAGTTTGCGCTTGCATTTCGTTATCGATCCTGTCGAGCATGTGTTTCAAATCTAAACGGCACTACTTCTTTATTGGCCGCAACATTTTTTGTATTTTTTGTCGGAGCCGCAGGGGCAGCGATCGTTTCGACCCACCTGCGGTGCGATTCCGTCGATATAGTACCAGCGTTGATCGTCCCGAAGAAAGCGTGAGCGTTCATAGATAGCCGATGTGCGCTGATTCTCAGTATAACGTGCGAAAAAAGTGACAAAGGCTTCATTGTCATCTTTACCCGCCTGTTGAGCAGTAACATTCAGGCTGAGCCAGCGGGTGTTGGCAAAACTTTCTTCAAGCACACTTTGCAATTGTGGGTGCCGGGCACTACTGTGCCATGTAGCTACCAGATAAGCCGCATTCTGTTTAACATAGGCGGTATAGCGTGAGCGCATTAATTTTTCGGCGGTGGGCGGAAATGCAGACCCATTCAGCCACGGCTCGCAACATAGGCTATACTGCACTCCGCTACAGCACGGACACTTTTCAGTCACATGGACTCCGGGTTGTCAGACAATTAAAAACAAGCGTTATGTTAACCGAGCTGCAAGCGGTTAGCCATTTGCACGTAGAGTTATCGCCAGAGGTTGAATGAGACAGGTAAAAATTGGACTGGCGCTGGGTTCGGGCGCCGCCAAAGGATGGGCCCATATCGGCGTGATCAATGCGCTTGAGCGCGCAGGCATTAAGGTGGATATCGTTGCCGGTTGTTCCGTCGGCGCGCTGGTTGGCGCCGCCTATGCCAGCGAACGTCTGCCGGTGATGGAAAAGTGGGTCCGCTCATTCAGCTACTGGGATGTTATCCGGTTGATGGATTTCTCATGGCGTCGCGGCGGCCTGCTGCGCGGTGAACGGGTGTTTAACCACGTCCGTCGGCTGATCACGCATGAAGATATCGAACAGTGTAAAATGCGTTTTGGTGCGGTGGCAACCAATCTCAGCACCGGCCGTGAGCTTTGGCTGACGGAAGGTGATCTTCATCAGGCCGTTCGCGCGTCCTGCAGCATGCCGGGTTTACTGGCGCCCGTCGGTTACAATGGCTACTGGCTGGTGGATGGGGCCGTGGTGAATCCGGTGCCAATTTCGCTAACGCGCGCATTAGGCGCCGACATTGTTATTGCCGTCGATTTACAACATGATGCGCACCTGATGCAGCAGGATTTGCTGTCGGTTACGCCGCAAAGCGCGGAGCAGGAGAGCGAGCCAGTCACCAGCTGGGGCGGTAAACTGCGTCAGCAGTTGTCAAAAATGGCCACCCGCCGCATCAACCAGACGCCGGGGGCGATGGAAATTATGACCACCTCCATCCAGGTGTTAGAGAACCGGGTTAAGCGCAACCGCATGGCGGGCGATCCACCTGATGTACTTATTCAACCTTTTTGCCCGCAGATATCGACGCTCGATTTTCATCGTGCTGAAGAAGCGATAGCGGCAGGCAAACTGGCCGTCGAAAAAAAAATGGATGAGCTTTTACCGCTTGTTCGAAACAGGTAATCAAGCCTGTCACCGCCAGTGATGGTGACTTCAGGCAATTCTGACAGGCATAAGTGCGTTTTATGAACCACTATTGAATTATCTGGCGCACAAGGGGGAGCAATGGAAAAACCATTAATCGGAAAGCAGATACTCATCGTTGAAGATGAGCTGGTTTTCCGTACCCTGCTGGAAAACTTCCTTCAGGCTTTGGGCGCGACGACGGTCGCCGTTGGCGATGGACTTGAAGCACTGGATGCTCTGCAACACCAGACGCCCGATATGATGATATGCGATCTGGATATGCCGCGTATGAATGGGATTCGGCTGGTAGAGCATCTGCGTGCCCGCGGTAATACCTTACCGATTCTTATTGTCTCTGCTACCGAGAATATGTCCGATATCGCCCATGTGCTGCGTCTTGGCGTGCAGGATGTGCTGCTGAAACCGGTCAGGGATCTCGAACGGCTGCGCGAGGCGGTATATGAGTGTCTCTATCCGTCGATGTTCACTTCGAAAGTGGAAGAGGATGAGCAGCTGTTTCAGGACTGGGATGCGCTGGTGCGCGATCCTTCTGCGGCAGCTAAACTGCTTAAAGAGTTGCAGCCGCCGGTACAGCAGGTTATCGCCAATTGCCGGATTAATTACCGCCAGTTAACCATGGCGGAACAGCCCGGCCTGGTGCTGGACATTGCCGCGTTGTCGGAAAAAGATCTCGCCTTTTACTGTCTGGATGTGACCCGTGCCGGAGATAATGGCGTGCTGGCTGCGCTTTTATTACGTGCGCTGTTTAATGGTTTACTCCAGGAACAGTTATCCGGGCAGGGGCCGCGCTTGCCGGAATTAGGTGGCTTGTTAAAACAGGTGAATCTGTTATTGCGTCAGGCTAATCTGAACGGTCAATTTCCATTATTGGTCGGCTATTATCATCAAGGCCTGAAAAATTTGATCCTCGTCTCTGCCGGACTGAATGCCACGCTGAACATTAACACCCATCAAATTCAGTTAAATAATGGTGTACCGCTGGGAACGCTTGGCAGCACACATCTTAATCAAATAAGCCAGCGCTGCGACGCATGGCAATGTCAGGTGTGGGGCGCGGGTGGCAGGCTTCGGCTGATGCTGTCGACTGAATAATAAACAGATAATATTATTGTTTACCACGCCGACGACAGCGCCAGCTATAAGCTTTACACTTGGGTAATAGTCTTAATTTAACTGGAATTTGGTTAACCAGGATAAATCCTGCGTCTCTGAACTGATATACTCACTTTCGTTTTTTAAATCGACATATCAAGTAATAACTTGAACGGCCTAAAGAGAGGTATCTTGATGTCTGCCTATAAGTCTAAAGTAAAAAAAGCGGTAATCCCTGTAGCAGGGCTGGGGACGCGTATGCTGCCAGCCACCAAAGCTATTCCTAAAGAGATGCTGCCTTTGGTTGATAAGCCGTTAATTCAGTATGTCGTTAACGAGTGTATCGCAGCAGGAATCAATGAAATTGTGCTGGTCACGCACTCTTCCAAAAATGCCATCGAGAACCATTTTGATACCAGTTTCGAGCTGGAATCAATGCTGGAAAAACGCGTTAAGCGCCAGCTGCTGGACGAAATTCAGTCTATCTGCCCACCTCATGTCACCATCATGCAGGTACGTCAGGGTATTGCCAAAGGCCTCGGCCACGCGGTGATGTGCGCACTGCCACTGGTTGGCGACGAGCCGTTTGTGGTGATCCTGCCAGACGTTATCATTGATGAGTATGAATCTGATCTGAGCACCGAAAACCTGGCCGATATGGTGAAGCGTTACGATGAAACAGGTTTCAGCCAGATTATGGTTGAGCCGGTGGCTGATGTGACCGCTTACGGTGTGGTGGATTGTGAAGGTCGCGAACTGAACCCTGGCGAAAGCGCACCGATGGTCGGTGTGGTTGAGAAGCCTAAAGCAGCGGAAGCGCCATCTAATCTGGCTGTTGTGGGTCGTTATGTCCTCTCTGCGGATATCTGGCCGCTGCTGGCCAAAACCCCTCCGGGCGCTGGTGGTGAAGTTCAGCTGACTGACTCCATCGCTATGCTGATGGAAAAACAGACGGTAGAAGCGTATCACCTGAAAGGCGTCAGCCATGACTGTGGTAACAAGCTTGGCTACATGCAGGCTTTCGTTGAATACGGTGTGCGTCATGAATCACTGGGCAGCGATTTCAAACAGTGGCTGGAAAGCACCGTCGGTAATAAAAAGTAATTCATTTTAAAGCGGGATAAATCAATGAAAGTCACCGTATTTGGTATCGGCTATGTTGGTCTGGTTCAGGCTGCGGTACTGGCCGAAGTCGGACATGACGTTCTTTGTATCGATGTCGACGAGAACAAAGTAGAAAACCTTAAGAAAGGAATCATTCCGATCTTTGAACCAGGTCTGACACCCCTCGTCATGCAGAACTACGAAGCCGGTCGGCTGAAGTTCAGCACGAACGCCGAAGAGGGCGTTAATCACGGCGTAATGCAATTTATTGCAGTCGGAACGCCGCCAGACGAAGATGGCTCAGCGGATCTGAAATATGTTACCGCTGTGGCGCGCACCATTGCGCAACATATGAACGAGCACAAAGTCGTTATCGACAAATCAACGGTACCGGTAGGCACCGCTGACCGTGTCCGTGCGGTAATGGCGGAAACCTTACAGGCGCGTGACCACAACATCAGTTTCGATGTGGTTTCCAACCCTGAGTTTCTGAAAGAGGGTGCAGCGGTCAATGACTGTATGCGTCCTGAGCGTATCGTTGTCGGTACCGATAATGAGGATGTGGTGGAACTGCTGCGTGAACTTTACGAGCCGTTTAACCGTAATCACGATCGTATGATCCTGATGGATATCCGCAGCGCCGAGCTGACCAAGTATGCCGCGAACTGTATGCTGGCAACCAAAATCAGCTTTATGAATGAGATGTCTAACCTGGCGGAACTTCTGGGTGCGGATATTGAGAAAGTGCGTCAGGGTATTGGTTCCGATCCGCGTATCGGCTATCACTTTATCTACCCTGGCTGCGGCTACGGCGGTTCCTGCTTCCCGAAAGATGTGCAGGCGCTGATCCGTACTTCTGAGTCAATTGGCTACACGCCACGTCTGTTGCAGGCGGTGGAAGAGGTTAATGACGCGCAGAAAAATAAACTGCCGACCTTTATTAAGCGCCACTTTGGTGACAATCTGCAGGGCAAAACCTTCGCTCTGTGGGGGCTGTCGTTTAAGCCGAATACCGATGATATGCGTGAAGCTTCTGCGCGCGTGCTGATGGAAACATTATGGCAGGCGGGCGCCACCGTTCAGGCTTTCGATCCTGAAGCGATGGACGAAGCTCAGCGTATTTACGGCCATCGTGCCGATCTGAAGCTGATGGGCACCAAAGAAGCAGCATTGCAGGGCGCTGATGGTCTGGTCATTTGTACAGAGTGGAAAAACTTCCGCGCGCCAGACTTTGATGTGATTAAAAATGCCTTAAAAGAACCCGTGATTTTTGATGGTCGTAACCTGTATGATCCAGAAAGAGTCAGCAAGCGCGGTTTTGTTTATTATGCAATCGGCCGCGGAGCGTCTATTGAAATTGCATAATTAACGAGGAATGTATGAAATATCTGGTCACCGGCGCAGCAGGCTTCATTGGTTTTCACGTTAGCCAACGGTTGTTGTTAGCCGGTCACCAGGTTGTCGGAATCGACAACCTGAATGATTACTACGATGTAAATCTCAAAATTGCCCGCCTCGAACTGCTTAAATCTCAACCTGAATTCTTATTTGTCGCCTGCGATCTTGCCGATCGTCAGGGCATGGCGCAATTATTCGCCGAACAGGGTTTCCAGCGCGTGATTCATTTGGCGGCGCAGGCAGGCGTACGTTATTCCATCGATAATCCCCATGCCTATGCTGACGCCAATTTAGTCGGTCATTTAAATGTGCTGGAAGGTTGTCGTCACCATAACATTGAGCATTTGTTATATGCCTCTTCCAGCTCGGTGTATGGACTAAACAGAAAAATGCCATTCTCGACCGATGATTCGGTTGATCATCCGGTTTCACTTTATGCAGCGACCAAAAAAGCCAATGAGCTGATGTCGCATACCTATTCCCATCTGTACGGAATTCCTACCACCGGGTTACGCTTCTTTACCGTATATGGTCCCTGGGGACGCCCCGATATGGCATTGTTCAAGTTCACCCGCGCTATTATTGCGGGCGAGAGTATCGATGTTTATAACCATGGCGAAATGCGTCGCGATTTTACTTATATTGACGATATTGCGGAGTCGATTATTCGCCTGCAGGATATCGTGCCGGTAAAAGATGAAAACTGGACGGTAGAAACGGGTTCGCCAGCCACCAGCTCGGCGCCATACCGTGTATATAATATCGGCAACAGCAATCCTGTTACGCTGATGGCCTACATTGAGGCGCTGGAAAATGCGCTGGGCATGACCGCTAATAAAAACATGCTGCCAATGCAGCCAGGTGATGTGCTGGAGACCAGTGCGGACACACAAGCGCTGTACGACGTTATTGGCTTTAAGCCGCGTACTGGTGTGGAAGAGGGGATTAAACGCTTTGTAGCGTGGTACAGGGCGTTCTACAAGGTGTAATCAGTAACAACACAGGTGTTACTGCAGATAACAAAAAAGGAAGCCATTGGCTTCCTTTGTTTTTTGTGCAACCTGGCGTCACAAATGTTCAATAAAGGCGAAAATAAAAAACCCCATTTTTATCAAATGGGGTTATTTGGGAAGCACCCTGAACAGCTATTACAGCAGGAAATCATCCAGCTGTTTTCCCTGCTCTTCGATAGCTTTTTTGATCACGGCCGGAGTACGACCCTGGCCAGTCCAGGTTTTGGATTCGCCATTCTCATCGATGTATGAATATTTAGCCGGACGCGCAGCGCGTTTTGCTTTGCCCGCAGCTTTAGTTGCAGCCATAGTCTGCAGCAATTCATTAGGGTCGATACCGTCAGCAATCAGCATCTCACGATATTGCTGCAGTTTTTTGGTACGTTCTTCAATCTCGGCCTGAGCCTGAGAATCTTCATCGCGACGTTCGTTAACGACGACTTCCAGTTTTTCCAGCATCTCTTCCAGAGTCTCAAGGGTGCATTCTCTGGCTTGGGCACGCAGAGTGCGGATGTTGTTCAGAATTTTAAGTGCTTCGCTCATTGTCCTAACTCTCGACATTATATTGGGTGGGAGAAATGTTCTGCCTGATAATAATAGAGGCCGTAAATAGGAACTGCAATAGTTAATTTTGTAAGAAACTCAAAATAACTATTTAAAGTGGGATTAGCATAACGCTATTAGCAAAAATTTAAACCCCATTGATGCAGAAATATGCCATCTGATAAAAAATAAAGCACCATAACTGTGCGCCAGGTAGGGTTTTGCTACTGTCGTTAAGCCAAATAGTGAGGGTGAAAAGCTAAGAATGGCCTTACAGAACCGCTGACAGCAAACTAAAATAGAGAAAAGTCCGGCGATATTAACGCTTTCTATATTGCTTTTTTACCGTTAAATGCGCTTTCCATGACGGAAGATTGTTGCTTTAAACAGCAGGGGTAAAATTAAGCTGCCGCAGAGGGTCATCAGGCGGCGCTGAGATGCCGGTGCCGCAATATTGCGTGATACTGTGATACAATCCGTGACATACACGGGTAACCTTTCAAGCATGGAGTTCGGCCTGATGGCTCAGCTTTATTTTTATTATTCGGCGATGAACGCTGGCAAATCCACTGCGCTGTTACAGTCTTCTTATAATTATCATGAAAGAGGGATGCGCACGCTGATCTATACCGCTGAGATCGACAACCGCTTTGGCGTGGCGAAAGTCAGCTCGCGTATTGGTCTTTCATCTCCAGCAAAACTTTATAATAACCACACTTCACTGTTGCAGGAAATTAGCGCAGAACATCAACAGCAGACCGTGCATTGCGTGCTGGTGGATGAAAGCCAATTTCTTACACGAGAACAGGTTAAAGAACTTTCTGATGTGGTCGACAATCTCGATATACCTGTACTCTGTTATGGATTACGTACAGATTTTCGTGGTGAATTGTTTAGCGGCAGTCAGTATTTATTGGCCTGGTCGGATAAGCTGGTTGAACTAAAAACAATCTGCCACTGTGGTCGCAAAGCCAGTATGGTATTACGCCTCGACAGTCATGGCGCGCCATATAAAGAGGGTGAGCAGGTGGTGATTGGCGGGAATGAACGCTACGTCTCAGTCTGTCGTAAGCACTATAAAGAAGCGTTGTATAGCGGTGCTCATAGCGCAATATATGGCGACCGCACCCCGGCTCAATAAACTGTTGCTCACGCCAGCTTAAATCGGCGCAAACGGTTGTCCTGCACATTTAGCTGTGGAAATAATTGCTTAGTGATTATCCATGATAAAAACCCGCCGGAGCGGGTTTTTTTACAGCTTATTCAGCGCTTAGCTTTTTACTTTTTTCTCAACCTTTTCACTTTTCACCGGTTGTGCTTTCACAGCTTCTGCAACATTCGCGAAAGGTTCGACAAAATCACGACCGTAGAAACTGTCCAGCATAATCTGTTTCAGTTCAGCAATCAGCGGATAACGTGGGTTTGCTCCGGTACACTGGTCATCAAACGCATCGTCAGCCAGTTTGTCGACTTTTGCGAGGAAGTCAGCTTCCTGCACGCCGGCTTCGCGGATAGATTTTGGAATGCCCAGTTCAGCTTTCATCTCTTCCAGCCAGGCCAGCAGCTTTTCAATTTTCTGCGCGGTGCGGTCACCCGCAGCGCTTAAACCTAAGTGGTCGGCGATCTCGGCATAACGACGGCGCGCCTGTGGGCGGTCATACTGACTGAAGGCGGTCTGCTTGGTCGGGTTGTCATTGGCGTTATAGCGAATAACGTTACAAATCAGCAGCGAGTTCGCCAGGCCGTGCGGAATGTGGAACTCGGAACCCAGTTTATGCGCCATGGAGTGACAGACCCCGAGGAAGGCGTTGGCAAAAGCGATACCGGCAATGGTGGCGGCATTATGTACACGTTCACGGGCGACCGGGTTTTTCGCCCCTTCGCGGTAACTGGCTGGCAGGTTGTGTTGCAACAGTTTCAGCGCCTGCAACGCCTGGCCGTCAGAGTACTCGTTGGCCAGCACGGAAACGTAGGCTTCCAGTGAGTGGGTGACCGCATCCAGACCACCGAAGGCGCACAGTGATTTCGGCATATTCATCACGAGGTTGGCATCGACAATCGCCATATCCGGGGTCAGCGCGTAATCTGCCAGCGGATATTTCTGACCTGTGGCATCATCGGTCACCACCGCAAACGGGGTGACTTCAGAACCGGTACCGGAGGTGGTGGTAATCGCGATCATTTTCGCTTTCACACCCATTTTCGGGAACTTATAGATGCGTTTACGGATATCCATAAAGCGCAGCGCCAGCTCTTCAAAGGCGGTTTCCGGATGCTCATACATCACCCACATGATTTTCGCCGCATCCATTGGTGAGCCACCGCCCAGTGCGATAATCACATCTGGTTTAAATGAGTGCATCTGCTCGGCGCCTTTACGCACCACGCTGAGGGTGGGATCCGCTTCCACTTCAAAGAACACTTCAGTTTCGACACCGTGTGCTTTCATCACATTGATAATCTGGTCGGCATAACCGTTGTTAAACAGGTAACGGTCGGTGACGATAAAGGCGCGTCTGGCCCCATCGGTCGCCACTTCCTGCAGGGCGACAGGCAGTGAACCACGACGGAAGTAAATAGACTTCGGAAGTTTATGCCACAACATATTCTCTGCTCGCTTGGCCACGGTTTTCTTGTTGATCAGATGTTTAGGTCCGACGTTTTCAGAAATGGAGTTACCGCCCCAGGAGCCGCAACCCAGCGTCAGCGACGGCGCCAGTTTAAAGTTATACAGATCGCCGATACCCCCCTGTGAAGCCGGGGTATTGATCAGGATACGTGCGGTTTTCATCTTGTCGCCAAAGAAGTTGACGCGTTCACGCTCGTTATCCTGGTCGGTATACAGACAGGAGGTGTGACCGATGCCGCCCATGGCGACCAGTTTTTCCGCCTTGCTGATGGCATCTGCAAAATCTTTGGCGCGGTACATGGCAAGGGTAGGGGAGAGTTTTTCGTGCGCAAAAGGCTCGGACTCATCAACCAGTTTCACTTCACCGATCAGAATTTTGGTATGCGCCGGTACCGTAATACCGGCGATTTCGGCAATTTTCACCGCTGCCTGACCGACGATGGCGGCATTCAGCGCACCGTTCTTCAGCAGGATATCCTGCACTGCTTTCAGCTCTTTGCCCTGCAACATATAGGCGCCGTGGCTGGCAAAGCGCTCACGTACTGCTTCATAGACGGAATCCACTACGATAACGGATTGTTCAGAGGCGCAGATCACGCCGTTATCGAAGGTTTTTGACATCAGGATAGAAGCGACGGCACGTTTGATATCGGCGGTTTCATCAATAACCACCGGCGTATTACCGGCGCCAACGCCAATTGCAGGTTTGCCGGAACTGTAGGCGGCTTTAACCATGCCCGGACCACCGGTCGCAAGGATCAGGTTGATATCCGGGTGATGCATCAGCTGGTTAGAGAGTTCGACTGACGGGACATCAATCCAGCCGATAATATCTTTTGGCGCACCGGCGGCAATCGCCGCCTGCAATACAATATCGGCGGCTTTATTGGTAGCGTCTTTCGCCCGTGGATGTGGCGAGAAAATAATGCCGTTACGGGTTTTCAGGCTGATTAAAGCTTTAAAAATCGCGGTTGACGTTGGGTTGGTGGTCGGGACAATCCCGCAGATAATACCAGTGGGTTCGGCGATGGTAATGGTGCCGTAGGTTTCATCGGTTTCGAGGATGCCACAGGTTTTTTCGTCTTTATAAGCGTTGTAAATATATTCAGATGCGAAGTGGTTTTTGATTACTTTATCTTCCACAATACCCATGCCGGATTCCGCGACAGCCATTTTGGCCAGCGGGATTCGGGCATCGGCAGCCGCCAGAGCGGCAGCGCGGAAGATTTTGTCTACTTGTTCTTGAGTGAAGTTGGCGTATTCACGCTGGGCTTTTTTAACGCGTTCTACCAGTGCGTTAAGTTCAGCGATATTGGTAACGGCCATAATGCATCTCCTGATGGAAGTTAAACTTTTTTAGTAAACAAACTTCGACTACGGAGTATAGTCAGAGGGCGGCAAACTGTCGTGGGATTACGAAGTCAGTTTGCCAAAATACCCTTGTAAATCATGTTCATTTACTAAAAGAGTTTTGCTGCTTCTGCTGTCTGATGTTACGCTTCTGGCACTTGCTTACTTTACTTTCTTAATGTCACTGAGCTTACCCCTGTGGTGGGCAGGATTTCATGATCTGCATCAAGATTTATGCAAGCTGACTCCATTCAGCACTGATTAAAGTTTGATCAGGCGCAAAGAATTTAATCTTTCCCAGTCAGCTCAACCTTCCGCCAAATCATGCAACTGCTCAGAATGCTGAATACTGGTGCGTTATGCTGGCTTTTGGTTTAAATCGAGACTGTTATGCTGCGCTGTTCGCTGGAATCCACCACACTTTTCCATTAGATTAGGCGGCTGAAATTGGCTCAGGTCTGGAGCGCTGAGTGAACCCCGCAATTCTTGATTTATCCGGCTATATTAAATTTTTTGTCGGGCTGTTTGCGCTGGTCAATCCCGTGGGGATTATTCCGGTGTTTATCAGCATGACCAGCTATCAGCCGGTAGCTGAACGTAATAAAACCAATCTGACTGCCAATCTGGCGGTGGCGATTATTTTGTGGACCTCATTGTTTCTCGGCGATGCCATCCTGCATATATTTGGTATCTCCATTGACTCGTTCCGCATTGCCGGTGGCATTCTGGTGGTGACTATTGCGATGTCGATGATCAGCGGCAAGCTGGGTGAGGATAAGCAGAACAAGCAGGAGAAATCGGAAACCGCTATCCGCGAGAGTATTGGCGTGGTACCCCTGGCGCTGCCGCTTATGGCCGGGCCGGGTGCGATCAGTTCGACCATCGTCTGGAGCACCCGCTATCACAACTGGCAAAATTTGCTTGGCTTCAGCCTGGCGATTGCGCTATTTGCTGCCTGTTGCTGGCTGCTGTTTCGTGCCGCGCCATTAATGGTGCGTCTGTTAGGCCAGACCGGAATTAATGTGATAACCCGTATTATGGGATTATTGCTGATGGCTCTGGGAATTGAATTTGTTGTTACCGGTATCAAAGCGCTGTTCCCTGGCTTAGTCAGCTAATCTTTTTCTCCCTGCTATCTGCAAAAATAAGCGCACAATATGCGCTTATTTTTTATCCATCGCTCTGTTTGTGCCTCATAACAGTGCATCTTGTGAAAATAATGCACAAGCATAGTGCAATTATTCATTTCTCTTATTCAATGAAAGCTGAGATAAGGTTAATTTCTACCATCTGAGCCGATTACCGAACACAGCCTGCTGGCTGTTACTTTTCTCACACAATTGTCTGGCGATGAAATGATATTTGCTGGTTTTGTTGCGAATAATTGTCGCTTTAATCCAGCATATTGTGCTGAACTGGTCATAATTTCTGATTGTTTGTGCATTTTGTGCGCAAGTAAATTATTTTATCAACATTTAAAAAGCGGATTTCAGTTGTAACGTGCTGATCTATAATGTTTTATGGCTTATTTTTGGTTAATAAATAACACTTTTGTGCTGATTGTTAACGTGATAAAAGAGAATTAGTTAACATTTTCACTATTTTGCTTTGGCGCATCATACCGCCTTCTGCTAATTTCCGACGCAATGTGAAAAAAAACGGCCCTGTTTGCAAAATGAGAATGAATTTTGCTTATAACTTAATAGCTAATTATTAATGCGGTAAGTTTCCTTCTGATTCAGGCTTGCGCCAGATAATCAGGATTCATTCTCATTACGTTTGCACTACTGCTTAGCACGCAGCGCAAGTGGCATGCAGATCCACCAATAAGGATAAGTAACAGTTTTATGAAATTGACTAACGCGCCGCTATTTATCCTGTTATCGGGTCTGACAGCTTCCGCAACCGGCGCCACCGTTCCTCCGGGGACGGAGCTGGCGCCCGAACAAGCGATTGTGATTAATAATGGCAGCGAAGTGGCATCACTGGATCCGCATAAAACGGAAGGTGTGCCGGAAAGCAATGTGTTACTTAATTTGCTGGAAGGGCTGGTATCCAGTGACAATTATGGTCAGCTGGTGCCGGGCGTCGCCGCGCGCTGGGAAAACAGCGAGGGCAAAGTCTGGACCTTCTGGTTGCGTAAAGATGCCCGCTGGAGCAACGGAGAGCCGGTCACGGCGCAGGATTTTGTTTATAGCTGGCAACGTCTGGTTGACCCGAAAACCGCTTCACCCTATGCCAGCTATGTGCAGTATGCGCATATCGCCAATGTCGATGAGATTATCAGTGGTAAAAAACCCGCCACCGCGCTGGGCGTCAAAGCGCTTGATGATCACCGCTTGCAGGTGACGCTCAGTCAGCCTGTGCCTTATCTGCTGGCGATGCTGGCGCATACCGCAATGAAACCGGTCAATCGCCACGCGATAGAAACCTTTGGCGATCGGTGGACCCGTCCTGAGCACTTTGTCGGCAACGGCGCTTACAACCTTGCCAGCTGGGTAGTGAATGAGAAGATTGTGCTGAAGCGCAATCCCACTTACTGGAATAACCGCCAGACCGTGATTGAGCAGGGCACCTTTTTACCGATTGCTTCGGAAACCAGCGATGTTAATCGCTTCCGCAGCGGGGAAATCGATATCACCAACAGTGCGATTCCGCCAGAGCTCTATCCGATGCTGAAAAAAGAACTGGGTGAGCAGCTGCACGTCAGTCCTTATCTCTGCACCTTCTATTACGAAATTAATAACCAGCGTGCACCTTTCACCGATGCGCGCGTGCGTACCGCGCTGAAATTAACGCTCGATCGTGAAATTATCGCCGACAAAATAATGGGGCAGGGACAGATCCCGGCTTATGGCCTGACGCCGCCTTTCACCGCAGGTGCGCGCTTCTCGCCGCCGGAGTGGTTTACCCTGACGCAGGCGCAGCGTAACGCCCAGGCGAAAACGCTGCTGGAACAGGCTGGCTACAGCGCCAGCAAACCGCTGAAATTTACCCTGCTGTATAACACTTCCGATCAGAATAAAAAGCAGGCGATTGCAGCGGCTTCGATGTGGAACAAGAATCTCGGCGCCGATGTAACCCTGCAAAACCAGGAGTGGAAAACGTTGCTGGCAACCAGGCATAACGCGCAGTATGACGTGGTGCGCGCCACCTGGTGCTCGGACTACAACGAGCCGTCAACCTTCCTCAATATGCTGCTGAGTGATTCATCGACCAATACCGCATTTTATAAAAGCAAATCCTTTGATGACCTGATGGCGCAGTCGTTGAGCGCGCCTGACGATAAGACACGTAGCTCGCTGTATCAGCGCGCTGAGAGCCAGCTGGATCGTGACTCGGCGATTATCCCGGTTTACTACCGCGTCAGTGTGCGTCTGGTGAAACCCTGGGTGGGCGGCTATACCGGTCGCGATCCGCAGGATCTGACTGACTTACAGTATTACTACATCACGAAACATTAATTTGCCGCGCACCGGGCGATACAGCCCGGGCGCAGCGAACGATGGTTGATCCCGTCAGGAATCAACACAACGCTGCTGAGGAGTTTGCCGTTCCAGGCTCCTTAGTGGTTTACCCGGGTAACGGGGGATCGCTGAAAGCGCACTGCATCAGCAATGATAATAACTGGAGTATTCAGAGTATGACCAACATCACGAAAAAAAGCCTGATCGCCCTTGGGGTGATGGCAGCGTTGAGCGCCAATGGCGCGCTGGCGGCAACCTTGCCGGCAGGCGTTGAATTAGCCGCTAAACAAGAGCTGGTTAAAGGCAACGGCGCAGAACTGCAATCACTCGATCCGCACAAAATTGAAGGTGTGCCGGAATCCAACGTCAGCCGCGATCTGCTTGAAGGTTTGATTATCAGTGATGAGCAGGGCCATCCAATCCCTGGCGTGGCTGAAAGCTGGGACAATAAAGACAGCAAGGTGTGGACATTCCACCTGCGTAAAAATGCCAAATGGTCAAACGGCGAGCCGGTGACCGCGCAAGATTTCGTCTATAGCTGGCAGCGTCTGGCCGATCCGAATACCGCATCGCCTTATGCCAGCTATCTGCAGTATGGTCATCTGGCCAATATCGATGACATTATCGCCGGTAAGAAAAAACCCACCGAGCTGGGTGTGAAAGCGATTGATGCCAATACCCTTGAAGTGACGCTGTCTGAGCCAGTGCCTTACTTCTTCAAGCTGCTGATTCACCCGTCAATGTCGCCAGTGTATAAACCTGCGGTTGATAAATTTGGTGAGAAGTGGACGCAGCCGGAAAACTGGGTCGGTAACGGCGCATTTAAACTGAAAGAGTGGGTGGTTAACGAACGTATCGTGCTGGAGCGTAACCCTGATTACTGGGATAACGCTGCGACCAAACTGGACAAAGTGACCTTCCTGCCAATCTCTTCTGAAGTGACCGACGTTAACCGCTATCGCAGCGGCGGCAGCGATATGACCTATAACAATATGCCGATCGAACTGTTCCAGAAGCTGAAAAAAGAGATCCCGAAAGAGGTACACGTTGACCCGTATCTCTGCACCTACTACTACGAAATTAACAACCAGAAACCACCGTTTAACGATCCACGTGTACGTGCGGCGCTGAAACTGGGTATCGATCGTGACATTATCGTCAACAAGGTGAAAAACCAGGGCGATCTGCCGGCCTACAGCTACACCCCGCCGTATACCGATGGCATCAAGCTGACGCCACCAGAGTGGTTTAGCTGGTCACAGGAAAAACGTAACGAAGAAGCGAAGAAACTGCTGGCAGCAGCCGGCTTTACCGCCGACAAACCGCTGACCTTTGATCTGCTGTATAACACTTCCGATCTGCATAAAAAACTGGCGATCGCCGCGGCTTCTATCTGGAAGAAAAACCTCGGGGTGAACGTTAAGTTGCAGAACCAGGAATGGAAAACCTTCCTCGATACCCGTCATCAGGGCACCTTTGATGTGGCACGTGCTGGCTGGTGTGCTGACTATAACGAACCGACCTGACTATAACGAACCGACCACCTTCCTGAACACTATGCTGTCTGACAGCAGCAACAACACCTCACACTATAAGAGCGCGGATTACGACAAAGCGATCGCCGCTGCATTGCAGGCGCCGGACGAAGAGAAACGCAGTGAACTCTACGCCGAAGCTGAGAAGATCCTCGATAAAGACTCGGTGATTGTACCGGTCTATTACTACGTTAATGCCCGTCTGGTGAAACAGTACGTGGGCGGTTATACCGGCAAAGATCCGCAGGATAACGTCTACGACAAAAATCTGTACATCATTAAACATTAATTTTTTTTGGGGCGGCTTGTCCGCCCATATTTAATTATATTTCCTGATTTATCAGTGGAATAGCTTACAGTGACCGGACTTTACGGTCACTGCGTTGATACTGTAGTAACAGCCAGGTAGGTACGGGCAATGTTAAAGTTCATATTACGTCGTTGTCTGGAAGCGATTCCGACGTTATTTATTCTTATCACGATTTCCTTCTTTATGATGCGTTTAGCACCGGGCAGTCCTTTCACCGGTGAGCGCACGCTGGCACCAGAAGTGATGGCCAATATTGAAGCCAAATATCACTTAAACGATCCAATCATGACGCAATATTTCAGCTATCTGAAGCAACTGGCGCATGGTGACTTCGGTCCGTCGTTTAAATACAAAGACTATTCCGTTAACGATTTGGTCGCCGGTTCATTCCCGGTTTCCGCCAAACTTGGTGCCGCTGCGTTTATTTTTGCGCTGGTGCTGGGTGTCAGCGCCGGGGTCATCGCTGCGCTGAATCAGAATACCAAATGGGACTATACGGTGATGGGCATCGCCATGACCGGAGTGGTGATCCCCAGTTTTGTCGTCGCGCCGCTGCTGGTGATGGTGTTCGCCATTATGCTGAAGTGGCTGCCGGGCGGTGGCTGGAACGGCGGGGCATTGAAATTTATGATCCTGCCGATGGTGGCGCTGTCACTGGCCTATATTGCCAGTATCGCGCGTATTACCCGTGGTTCGATGATTGAAGTGCTGCACTCCAACTTTATCCGCACCGCGCGCGCCAAAGGACTGCCGATGCACCGCATCGTGCTGCGCCATGCGCTGAAACCCGCGCTGCTGCCGGTTCTCTCTTATCTTGGTCCGGCGTTTGTCGGCATTATTACCGGTTCAATGGTGATCGAAACGATTTATGGTCTGCCGGGTATTGGCCAGCTGTTTGTTAACGGCGCGCTGAACCGCGACTACTCGCTGGTGTTAAGTCTGACCATTCTGGTCGGTGCGTTAACCATTCTGTTTAATGCGATCGTTGACGTGCTGTATGCCGTTATCGATCCAAAAATTCGTTATTGATTACGGGGCTCGCCATGTTTGTAAGTAAGAAAAATAGCGAAGCTCTTGATACATTCAGTGAAAAGCTGGAAGTGGAAGGGCGCAGTTTATGGCAGGATGCACGCCGTCGTTTTATTCATAACCGCGCCGCATTAACCAGCCTGTTTGTGTTGCTGTTAATCGCGCTGTTTGTCATCCTGGCGCCGATCTTGTCATCGTTCACCTACGATGATACCGACTGGGCAATGATGTCAGCGACACCGGATATGACCTCAGGTCACTATTTTGGTACCGACTCATCAGGCCGCGATCTGCTGGTGCGCGTCGCCATTGGTGGACGTATCTCGCTGATGGTCGGTATCGCCGCCGCGCTGGTGGCGGTGCTGGTCGGCACGCTTTATGGCTCGCTGGCCGGTTATCTTGGCGGTAAAACCGACTCGGTGATGATGCGTCTGCTGGAAATCCTTAACTCCTTCCCGTTTATGTTCTTTGTGATTCTGCTGGTGACCTTTTTTGGTCAGAATATCCTGCTGATCTTTGTCGCTATCGGCATGGTTTCCTGGCTGGATATGGCGCGTATTGTGCGTGGCCAGACCCTGAGCCTGAAGCGCAAAGAGTTTATCGAAGCGGCACAGGTTGGTGGTGTCTCTACCTTTAATATCGTGGTACGCCATATCGTGCCCAATGTTCTGGGTGTGGTGGTGGTGTACGCCTCGCTGCTGGTTCCCAGCATGATCCTGTTTGAATCCTTTCTTAGCTTCCTCGGTCTCGGCACTCAGGAGCCTCTGAGCAGCTGGGGCGCGTTGCTGAGCGACGGCGCCAACTCGATGGAAGTGTCACCCTGGCTGTTGCTGTTTCCTGCGGGCTTTCTGGTTGTGACGTTGTTCTGTTTTAACTTTATTGGCGATGGTTTGCGTGACGCCCTCGACCCGAAAGATCGTTAAGGAGTTTCCCGATGAGTATTATTGAAACACAGCCAGCAATGGCGACCACTGCGGGAAGCGCAGCACTACTGGATGTCAAAGATCTGCGCGTCACTTTTGGGACGCCAGATGGTGATGTCACAGCGGTGAACGATCTTAACTTCAGCCTTAGCGCCGGTGAAACGCTGGGGATTGTGGGCGAGTCCGGTTCCGGAAAATCGCAGACTGCCTTTGCCCTGATGGGGTTGCTGGCCAGCAATGGCCGCATTGGCGGTTCGGCGCTGTTTAATGGTAAAGAGATCCTTAATCTGCCGGAGAAGCAGCTTAATAAACTGCGTGCCGAGCAGATTGCGATGATTTTTCAGGATCCGATGACCTCGCTAAATCCCTATATGAAAGTGGGCGAGCAACTGATGGAAGTATTGCAGCTGCATAAAGGGATGAGCAGCAGCCAGGCGTTTGAAGAGTCGGTGCGTATGCTTGACGCGGTGAAGATGCCGGAAGCGCGCAAACGGATGAAGATGTATCCCCATGAGTTTTCCGGTGGCATGCGTCAGCGCGTAATGATCGCCATGGCGCTATTGTGCCGTCCGAAACTGCTGATTGCTGATGAACCGACGACCGCGCTGGATGTGACGGTTCAGGCACAGATTATGACCCTGCTGAATGAGCTGAAGCGCGAGTTTAATACCGCGATTATTATGATCACCCACGATCTTGGCGTAGTGGCCGGTATCTGTAATAAGGTGCTGGTGATGTATGCTGGTCGTACCATGGAGTATGGTCAGGCGCGCGATGTGTTCTATCAACCGGCCCATCCGTACTCCATCGGTCTGCTGAATGCGGTGCCGCGTCTGGATGCGCTTGCTACCGAGACGCTGACCACCATTCCGGGAAATCCTCCGAACCTGCTGCGTTTGCCACAGGGCTGTCCGTTCCAGCCGCGTTGTCCGCACGCAATGGATATCTGTTCCAGCGCACCGCCGCTGGAAGCCTTTGGTCAGGGGCGGTTACGTGCCTGCTTTAAGCCGGTGGAGGAGTTAGTATGAGCGTGGTCGCTGAGAAAAAAGTGCTGCTGGAGATCGCCGATCTTAAGGTGCATTTCGAGATTAAAGATGGCAAGCAGTGGTTCTGGCAGCCGCCGAAAACCCTGAAAGCGGTTGATGGCGTCAGCCTGCGACTGTATGAGGGGGAAACCCTCGGCGTGGTAGGTGAATCCGGCTGCGGTAAGTCGACGCTGGCGCGCGCGATTATCGGCCTGGTAAAAGCCACTGAAGGGCGCGTGGCCTGGTTAGGCCGCGATTTGCTGGGGCAGAGCGCGGAAGAGTGGCGCAAAGCGCGCAGCGATATCCAGATGATTTTCCAGGATCCACTGGCCTCGCTGAACCCACGTATGACGATCGGTGAAATTATTGCCGAGCCGCTGCGCACCTACCATCCGAAAATGGCGCGTCAGGAAGTCAAAGATAAAGTTAAAGCGATGATGCTAAAGGTCGGTTTGTTGCCGAACCTGATTAACCGTTATCCGCACGAGTTCTCCGGCGGTCAGTGTCAGCGTATTGGTATTGCACGTGCGCTGATCCTTGAGCCGAAGCTGATTATCTGTGATGAACCGGTCTCCGCGCTGGATGTGTCGATTCAGGCGCAGGTGGTCAATCTGTTGCAGAAACTGCAGCGGGAAATGGGGCTGTCACTGATCTTTATCGCCCACGACCTGGCGGTGGTCAAGCATATCTCGGATCGTGTACTGGTGATGTATCTGGGTCATGCGGTAGAACTGGGCACCTATGACAATGTCTACAGCAATCCACAGCACCCTTATACCAAAGCGCTGATGTCGGCAGTGCCGATTCCCGATCCCGATCTGGAAAAGCAGAAAGTGATTCAGCTGCTGGAGGGGGAGTTGCCTTCGCCGATTAATCCGCCATCCGGTTGCGTATTCCGTACCCGCTGTCCGATTGCCGGACCCGAGTGCGCGAAAACCCGGCCATTACTGGAAGGCAGTTTCCGCCATGCGGTCTCCTGTCTGAAGGTGGATCCACTGTAATAAAAAGGGAGCCGAAAACGGCTCCCCTACAAAAAAACGTAGGGGCGGCGTTCTCGCCGCCCGTGACGGTTATTCACGCCAAACAATTTTTCTCCGTATTGATTAGTATTTACTCGCATTGTATAAAGCCACTAGGTGGCGTCGCGCCTGGGTTTCGTGTATTTATCTACGTATCTTAATAAGCACCTGTATGTACCTGCTTTGGGTACAGGATCGGGTAAAAGGGTACACGTTAAGCCATGATAAACTCCAAAACTGATGCATTAAAATTCAAACCAGATGATGGTAAAAAGTTCAAAAAATCCCGCGTAAGTAATCAAGGTCTAAAGGGCCTTTACCTTGTCTGCAGAGTCACAAGTTCCGGTGCACTATCGAAAAGTTGGCGCTTCATTTCTAACGGCAGCGACTTAACTCTAGGCACTTTCCCTCGCTATTCTCTCGAAGATGCTAGATCCTGGGCTACGGGGATGTGGCAACGTATCAACGCTGGATTCGTGCCGGACAATGCTCCTGATTTACCGAAATCTATGGACGCTCTGTTCATTGAATTCGTTAATCAACACGATGTTGCGGAAAGCACAAAAAAGACGTTGAAATCAATTTGGCGTGTTCATGTATCAAACTCTGCAATCGGTAAAGCATCTCTCACTAGTCTCAAACAACCTATGGTAGTTCACCACGCTAAACAAATGGGCATAACTGTGAGTACAGTTCGGTATTTGCAAACAGTGAAGGCAATGATGGCTTATGCGAATGTTCATTATGGTATTCAGCCAATTATCCTCCCGACTGCGGGGGTGATCTTCGGTCGGAAGAAGGCGCAGAGCGTAATCAGCCCAAAACGTTTTAATATTCTTGAAAAAAGTCAGTTTAAGGAATTATGGCGAATTTGCTCTGACAGCTGGGATCCTGTCGATCAGATTATTGCTTGGACAATGCTTACCGGGGCCAGGAAATCTGAGGCTATCGGATGCCGTTTTAGTGAAATAAAGGACGGCGTTTGGACGTTACCGGCTGAACGAACTAAAACAAAGGTTGAACGTGCAATACCTTTGACGACCCAACTTAAAAAAATACTTGAGAGGAATCGGTGGCGGCAAATTGAAGGTGAACTTGTTTTCGGGTCTGTGGGTGCCGCCACCGTCTCACAGCGTTGTGAACGTTACAGACCCGTCCTAGAAAATAACTTTACTTGTCATGACTTACGCAGAAGTTTCGCACATTTTGCAGGGCAGGCTGTTGATCCCTTCATAGCTGATTTGATGATTGGGCATGCACCTGTCGGTACAAGTAAATCATTCTCAATTTATCAGCCGGAAGCATTTAAACAGAGAGTGCGCACGGGTTGGGATGAATGGCAAAATTGGGTTGACACTAATCTTTAATGGCTAAAGCTTAATTTTGCAATCTGCTAATAATGTAAAATTAACATCTGATATTATTTGATTTTTTAAATATGGTTGACTTATTAATATAGGTCAACCCTAATTTACTATAAAAAACATGCATTTACATGATTTTTATCATTCGTTATTGTATCCCCATCCAATACCGAGGAATACATAACTATGTCAACGCCAACCCTTTTATCTTTACCTGACGTCGTTGCACGTCTTTCTGTTACACGCGATGTTTATTATAAAACACTGCGTCATATCCCAGGTTTTCCAAAACCTCTGAAGTTCGGAAAATCAATTCGCTTCCGTGAAGATCAACTTGCTCAGTTCATTAAAAATGCCACGGAGTAGCGGCAGGAATATATTGAAAAGTTGATTTTCCACAAGTCAAAAATATGCCGTATAGATTCGAGAGAACATCTAAGAGTGGTATATCAAAACAATAGTATAGCTCACCGAAGAAATGACCTTGAGTTATAAAATAGTGCCAGGAGATTGCAGGGAAGCTCTTCTATGTTAAAAGAGAGTGTCCGGGCTGTTGTGCCTGAAACCTGACGGAGCAGAAATGAGAACGCAAAAGCGATGCATGGGATACGTGGCGATCGTGGTCGACGACTACGACCGCGCGATTGAGTACTACACCGATAAGCTGGGCTTTACTCTGGTTGAGGACACGCCGCAGCCGGGTAAGCGCTGGGTTGTGGTGACGCCGAACCCGGAGAGCGACTGTAATCTTCTCCTGGCCCGCGCTTCAAACGAGCGGCAGGAGGGCTTTGTCGGGAATCAGTGCGGCGGGCGGGTATTTCTGTTCCTGCAAACCGACGACTTCTGGCGCGATTACAACGCCATGAAAGAAAAAGGCGTCCACTTCTGCCAGGAGCCGCGCGAGGAGGAATACGGAATGGTCGTGGTGTTTGAGGACATTTACGGTAATCGCTGGGATCTCTACCAGAACGCGCAGCCCTGACAAATATGCTGCTTTGCAGGACATTTAATGCCCTGACCAATAGATTAAAAAGGGCTAAAATTAGCCCTTAGATAATTTTAATCAAGTTTCATCTCGAATAACTGTGGAACTACCATTCTTTTGTACGGATGCAATGCCGTTTTGAGCGGCTTGTTTTGATGAATACATCTCGCTGGTTGCAATCACTTCATGATTATCCGCTTTTAGAACGAAGTAATATTTCTGGTCAAACAGCGACGGTTGGCCTTTTTTGATTACGTAATATCCCATGAGGTATCTCCTTATCCTGGCGCAACATGCGGCAGGTAACTCAATATTCTCTTTTACAATCAACTGATCAATATGCATTTTTTATCGATGCATGAAGTTTGATTGGTATCACTTTTTCATCCAAGAGTAGTGTCTACACATACAACTGGAAATATAGGTCAACCTTATATTTATCAATAATTTATATTGATCCCTGGCTATGTAGTCGTGTATTTTGTTACGACAGTTTCCTACAGAGAGGTATCAGGATATGGCACTACCAAAGTTAGTAAGCCTGGCAGAAGCCTGCCGGGCTTTGAGCTGCAGTCGCTGGCAGTTCTACAGTTCGCCGGCATGCTTCCCCGCACCTATTAAGGTCGGCGGCCGTATTAAATTCAGAGAGGATGAGCTGGTGGCCAAGATCGCCGAGCTGCAGGCGCAGACGGCGGCAAGCAGATGAGATATCAAAAACGCGAAAGCCCCGAACTGCGGCAAACAGTCGGGGCTTTTCTAATTCTTCGCGGCGCAATTGCGAAGCTTTCACAGAACAAAAAACATGAGTATTTAACGATGAAAAACCCTCACGCTTTACAGAATAGTTTAAAAGATGAACGCGCCGATTGCAACGTTCATGACATTTCAGACGCAGTTAAAAGCATCAAACTTCGCCAAAATGCAAAGAAAATCGCCGAACAGAAAGATACTAATAAGTATCTGCAGGAGTTAAGGGCGGAAGATATTTGGCTGGCCGCCCTTGAGCACCAGCCCGGCAGCATCTTCGAAATCATCAAAGATCACCCGATCGCCACGTTTATCCAGCAGGTGGCGTCATCCCGGCAGGTTGTCCTGGATAGCACCACGCTGGTGGGACTGAGTATGCTTTCCAGTGCCACAGGGATGGCGTTTAATTGTAAGCGACCAGGCGCATCCGTTTTACCCACTGGGCTCTATGCTGTCGCAGCGCAGCCTCCGGGCGCAAGGAAATCAGCGGTAATCAGCGCGTTCGCAGAAGCGCTATTCGGCGCACTGATCAATCGTAATGCCGCGCTGAAAGAAGAAATTATTAATAGCGACGATGACATAGTGGTTAATGCGGCGCGCGATAAGTTATTCCGTCCGTTCGTCAGCGACGCGACCGCCGAATCGGTGGAAGAGCACGTGCTACGAGCAACTGAGGGGTTCTTTGCCGTTCAGACAGACGAGCAGACGATGCTGGACACACTCTTTCGCCGTAAACATGAAGGCTCAACCGGCGAGCCGCCCAGCTTCCTGACGCAAGGCTTTGAAGGCGGCTATGTCTGTTCCAGCCGCGTTACGCGCAAAGGATTCTCCGGGAACGCCCACGGTGCCATGACTGTATTTGCGCAAGAAGGCGCCATTGATACCGTCCTCAATGCCGGCGTTACCGTGAGAGGGACGGTGCAACTGCTGGAGGAAAGTACCAACGTTGGATTCCGCAAAAGGCCAACTGCAGAAAGCCGGTACTGCGATCCTGCAGCATGGGAAAAGATGGGGGATCGCCTTCTCGCTCGGTTACCGGCAGAACGTGGTTTAAAGCGTCTCCACACCCTGAAAGTGTGCGGCGCTGGTAACGAACTGCTGGACGACTTTACGTACTTACTTGAACCCCTGGTATTGCCGGGGCAGCGCTTCTCGAGCGAGGAAATCCAGCTTAGCGCGCTAAATGCGCCAGTGGTGGCCACAAAAATCAGCGCCGTGCTGCATGCTGCACGCCACTTGCTGGCATGCGACGATGTGCCAACTGATATCGGGCTGGATGATATCGAGCTGGGCATCCTGCTTTCGGGGAAGCTACTGGACGTGAAAGAGCGCCTTTTACTATCTAGGGGCCTTATGGGCGGCGACAACGCCGAGAAAGACGCGGTGCTGGCCTTCCTGGGTAAGCAGCCTGGCTTTGCATTCCCAGCAAGTGAAGCCGTTCGCCGGCTGCGAAACATATCGCCTTTTCGTTCTGCAGGTCCGGGCGGTTCGCGTCAGACAACTTCGGCGATCAACGATGTTCTTCGGCAACTCGTGGTCGCTGGGGTCATCGGCGGAGATACGGACGGTGCCCGACTAAAGACTATCCGACTCAACCGTTAAAAATCCAAAGCGCCCATGTGGCGCTTTTTTTTTGCAATTATCCGTATGGAGGTGATTACCCGCAGTTAATGCTGAAACATTTGGAAATATAAAATGGTCCACTTTCGTGCCAAATGGTCCACAGTTAGCACGAATTTTTTTAATTTAAAATTAACTACTTATAGAAAATGGTCCAGATCGTGCCAGTAGACACCCCCATGGATAGGGATCTGCCGTCCACGTCGTGCTAAAACTGGCCCCTCTATAAATATATATTTTATAATATATATATATTAATCAGCGGCTTGGGGCTTTCTTTTGCTCGGATGGCTGGACCATCTCGCACGATTTGGCCCAAAATCAAAGAAATCCAGCAACGGCAAGGCCTTGCGATCGTGCAACCACTGGACCATGCAGAACGGATTTGGACCATTTCTAGCGTCACGTTGCGTTACTTAACGTACAGCTGCGTACGCAACGTATCCTCCCGTCGCTGGTAAACGGCATTACAGGTAATCGGCCATTTAAATCAGCCACCAGCCACGGCAGACCCAAGCTTTTCGCGCTGGTGGATCGTTAGCGCATCCCTCATTCAAAGCGTTTACGTAATCAGATAATCCTCGGCGTTCCGATTTATAGCCCTACCTAAAATGCGTCAAACCTATAATAGGGTTGACCTATATATTATTGATTTTCAAGCTTATTTTTATTGACTGCAGGATCCTTCGGGCATATCGTTAGCGCATGAATTAACCGATTCTGACCACCAAGCAGGCAGGCACCGATGCGACAACCACATTTAAATCTCACTCGCGCACAGCAGGAAAAGCTGTCCGAACTTGGCGCGCAAATCGCGTGCATGGTTGGTGGCTTTGCTCCGACACATCACGCCCTTGGCCGCGAAGTTTTCGATCTCGGGTTAAAAGTGCTGGAAGCGCGTCTGTCCACTGGTGAGGCGACATATGGTTCGGACGGTTACGAATTGCTTATTGGCGAAGCACAGGCGCATGCCTCAATGCCACAGGCTGCTCTGTCACCGTTAGCGCTCGAGCAGGTACACGCCACACTGCGTGCAGCCCTGCGTCCGGATGCAGCGGCATGAGTAACATGGCGCAACGTGAATTGCTGGAACGTGGTGTTCGCCGTGCAGCTCTGCTGTGGGCGGGCAAGCAGACTGCTAATTACCAACAGCTCTATGTTGCTACTGGGTTAACAGAGGCGCAGGCCCACCAGCGAGCGCTTACGCTGACGGACCAAACGGCCATCATTATGGCTCATAAGTTTACAGAAGCCGCTGACCGTGATGCTTGGGCACTATCCCGGATGCACGGCATGGAGATGGATGAGGCGCACGCCCTCCTATTACGGCATGCGATTAACGTACTCAAGAGGGGTTCGACCGATGGGCAATAGAGATCAACTGCTGGCGTCGATGGGGCGTAATGCTGCCGACCCGGTGAGTCACGGCAACATGGTTGACCTGGTCTTGGTCATGGCCGATGCGGTACGTGCCAAGAGCATCGATGACGACGGCGAACTGCTTGAATTGCTGGGCGACCTGAGTAGCCGCATCACTCGTATCGAAGAGCGGCTGGATAAACTGGAGCAGCAGTCGTGATCAAGGCCGCGTCGCCGTCACTCGAAGAGCTGCAGGAGCGTGCTGAGACACCGGCAGGCTTCAGTTGGGTGCAGGCGCGTGAATGGGGCGCTGAGCGTTTCGAGGAAGCGCTGTTGTCTCAACAGCCCGAATTTCAGGGCAAGTTTGCGCTGACAGGCCGCTTGGCGGTACTAGAGCTTCGCAACCGTGTGATGCAGCGCGATGCCTGTAGTGATGGTGTGGCCAGTCTTAAGGCACATCGGCTACTGCTGCCGGCGCTGATGAGACTGCCTGCAACGACGTCGCGAGACGTGCTGTGGCAGGCGCTGCGGCGTCTGATGGATGCGGCTGGATACCCCTCGGCTTGATGCCCAGAGGGGCCGGGGGTGGTGGTGAACTCAAGCGGATCAAACTCCAGAAACCACCCTCACCCTCAGCGCGAGTTATTTTCGCGAATCTTGGCCCAAAGTTTCACCGTGTTTTTAGTGCAATAACGAGGTTTTAAATGGCTACCGCTCATCAAAAACGTGAACTGTTATGCCAGGCGCTGGCAAAGGGTGCGTCAGCGGTAGATGCAGCTATCGCAGCAGGGTACAGCACTTCCACCGCGGCGATAAAAGGGCCTCAGATGGCAAGAAATCCGGATGTGCTCGCGCGGGTAGCTGCATTGACAGGAAAGACAGCCACGTTGGCTAAAAATCAGATCGATAAGCAGTCTGGAGGCACAAAAAAGCCACGCACCACCCGGGAGAAAGTGACGCCGGCTATTACGGTTGCCGAAGAACTCCCAAAAAATCCGGCGCTCTTTATTGCCGCCGTTATGGCCGGGAGCGTGGTGTGCACTGATCTGCAGTTCCGCGCCGCACAGGTACTGCTGCCGTTTGTGGCCGCTCGATTGAAGAACCATGTAATTGCTGGCGGCAAGCGTCTGGCCACCGGTGGATTGACCGTTGACGATGACGGCGGCGCGCAGAACACATCCGATCCGGAAGAAGCAGAAGCTCGACGGGTTTTAAAAGAACTCGGCGTGAGTTGGGACGATTGATTTTTTAATGCTGGTGCGTCGCGCCAGCACCACAACCTAAGCAGTGTAAACCGCGCGGACGGCTGCTGAACAAGAGGCAATAAAACTATGAAAGCTGATGTAGCAATGCGCGCCCAAGCGGGTATCCGCGGATTAAAATTCCTGGCTCAGAACTCTGTTTCAGACGCCGATATCGCGCTGGCCCACGATAAGTCAGTGCAGATTTTTGTGCAAAAAGCTTTGGTGGGCGCATCCAGTACCGGCGATTTACCGCCACAGGGTGCTGATCCGGTAGCAGTGAACCTCGCGGCCGCATTAGTTGCAGAGAGTTTGGTACCTGCATTAATCACGGCGGGTGCATCTGTACAGCCAGTGGGCACTCTGGTAACAGGCATCGCTGCCGTTGGCGCATCGTGGGTCGCAGAGGGCCAGCAGACGCCGGTTACCCGACTGAATAATCAGGCCGCAGACCGTCTGCAACCGCGGAAAATCAGCGCGATCGCTGTTGTAAGTGACGAGACGGCACGTCTGACAACGGCTGCAAGCAACGATGCTTTAGCGCAAACCCTCGCTGATTCTACCACCCTCCAGTTAGACAAAAGCATGCTGGATACCGGCACAGCAACGCAGGCTCGCCCGCAGGGGCTGCTGGTGGGAGCTACACAAGCCGCAACCAACACGGTCGCAGGTGTTCTCGCCGCACACGCTGAAAAGAACGCACTGCGGGGCACCGTGCTGGTTATGGATCCGACTTCCGCAACTACGTTTTTTGAGCAGTTGAGCGATATCGGTAGCAGCCTCGCACGTCTTGGTGTCGCGCTACACGTCACATCGGCCGACCTCAATGGTCAGCTGGTGGCTATTAATGCTCGTCGCCTGGTTCTGTCTGAGCCAACCACAACCTCAGATAGCGGCAAGTCGGCATCCGTACAAATGGTAGATGCCGGTACTCAGAACGCATTAGACGGCAGCGGGGCCACTACGCTGGTGAATATGTTCCAGACGAACAGCGTAGCCATGCGTGCTGTCACGTGGCAGGACTGGCATGCATTGGCCACGGATGCCGTAACAGTCGGCGCTGCAGCATAACCAGCCAATTAATAGCGGTCCTTATGGGCCGTTTGAAAAATCCCTCGAGGGAGACAGAGCGGTACCCCTGCAGCGAAACAGGGCTCCGCGACGGCAGCCGGCAAGCCGCTAAACCGGCAACCAATTTCAGGAGAACGCCCCATGACTTCAGCGAAACATATGCTCTATGCAGAAGCTGCTTTAAAAAATGCTCTAAGAGCAGCGGACCGAACGTTAGACGAAGTCTCTTTAGCCGGATGCGATAATCCAACCCAAAGTGCCGCACGCCGTGCCGTGCAACGTAAAACAACACGCGCATGTGCCAGCAAACGTCGCGCCGCTGATGCACTGGCCGCTGCTGATTTTACCTGGCAGCGTCCACAACCATTTCGTCGCTAGGCGGGTGCAGGCCATGAAATTTATTAATTTCGGCACCTGCGGCAGCCTGTGCAGGTTCGAGCGCTTCTTGGCTTTACGCCAGTCACAGCAGGAAAATGGAGACGCTATGGCTCAGCTCGAATGTGGTAGCGCACTGCGGCGTCAGCCGGGCACTGGGTGTTTCGACGTAAAAACAGGCGGCAGCGGGAATTGCAGCGGGCACAGCGCATGGCAAAAGAACGCTATACTAAAGCCGCGCTGCCGTTAACACTTAATTTATTAAGGGATGCAGGCCGGTTCTAAAAAAAAACCATTAAGAATGTTCCTAATTTTTTAAATTCATAGTTTAATAAAGTTGAATGACATTTATCTACTGCAGCAGTTAAAACTATGGGTTGAAAAAAATGAAAAAAGCGTTCTCACTTTTTGGGGTAGTAATGATTTTGGCTAGCTGTGCCACGTCTACAGGCAAACCAGTAGAAGTTGTTAATGCTGATCGTGCTGGCGGAGTGGTGACAGTTGGATTCGTTAACTCACAAAATCTGCCTTTAATGGATGATGGTAGTAAAGCAAGATGGAGTGATGCAGTGGGCATTGCTACTCGTGTCTGTAGTAAGTGGGGTTATGAAAGTGCAGAGGAACTTACCCCACATGCGAGGACTGAAGGACAACGTAATGGGTTTGGACAATTATTGAACGGAAGCATCACAAAACAATATCAGTGCTATGGTGGCTCAGTAAAATAGCTCATAAGGCCGCCTTTTAAAGGCAGCCTTAAAAATTTTTTTTAAATAATTTTTAAAATCATGACCGGAACATTTTAGGGTGCATGGCTATAAAAGTTATTATAAAACATATGGTTAGTTTTTTTAAATTATTCACGCCACAAGATATGACACAGCTTATGGTCTTTTTCGCGACACAGCAGCACGCGCGCAAAGATATCGTTGATCGGCTCACCATCTGCATCACCTAAACCAATCACCACTTCGGAGAAGAAGTCCGGGTTCAGATCGAAATCCACATGTTCCGCCCAGTCTTCGGCCGGATCATGCAGCTCAGCGCCGCCGCGCTCTTCAAACTGCAGATTGAAGATCAGAATATCGGCCGGATCGAGGTTATCGCCAGCCAGCTCAAGAAAAATATCGTAAGCCTGTTCGAGGGTTTCGTCTTCGGTAAGGCGGTTATTTAAATCCATGATTGATCCCATTTGCCCTGCGGGCACATTGCAGTTTCGCACGTTTTACAGCAACGGACTGAAGAAGTAAAACAGTCGTTCAACGATACGTTGCCACCAGGCACGACGCGACCAACGTTTGGCGTCGACCAGACGTGAGCGCGCGATATAATCATCCTGAACACAGGCTAAATCACTGCCAAAACCGTCGTCGTCAATCACCAGCGTAATTTCAAAATTCAGCCATAAACTGCGCATATCAAGGTTGACGGTGCCGACCAGACTCAGCTGCCCATCGACCAGCACACTCTTGGTATGCAGCAGGCCGCCTTCAAACTGATAAATCTTCACCCCGGCTTCCAGCAGCTCGGCAAAGAAGGCGCGGCTGGCCCAGCCAACCAGCATCGAGTCATTATGGCGTGGCACAATCAGGCTGACGTCCACCCCGCGGTGCGCCGCAGTACAGATGGCATGCAGTAAATCGTCGCTTGGCACAAAGTAAGGGGTGGTCATAATCAGTTGCGAACGCGCCGAATAGACCGCTGTTAACAGCGCCTGGTGGATCATATCTTCCGGGAAACCCGGGCCGGAAGCGATAGCCTGGATGGTATGACCGCTCTCCTGCTCGAAAGGCATAATGTTATCATCCGGCGGCGGCGGCAAAATACGCTTACCGGTCTCAATTTCCCAGTCGCAGGAGTAGATAATACCGAGGGTCGTCGACACCGGACCTTCCATACGCGCCATCAGGTCGACCCACTGGCCAACCCCGGCATCCTGCTTAAAGTAACGCGGATCCACCAGATTCATACTGCCGGTATAGGCAATATAGTTATCGATCAGCACGACTTTGCGATGCTGACGCAGATCCATTCGGCGCAGGAACACACGTAACAGGCTGACTTTTAACGCCTCAACCACATCAATACCGGCATTGCGCATCATCGCCGCCCACGGGCTGCGGAAGAATGCGACGCTGCCTGCGGAATCCAGCATCAGACGGCAGTGTACGCCGCGACGCGAGGCGGCCATCAGCGATTCCGCCACTTCATCAGCCATACCGCCGGGTTGCCAGATATAGAACACCATCTCAATATTGTGGCGCGCTAACTGGATATCGCGGATTAGCGCTTTCATCGTGTCTTCAGAGGTGGTTAACAGCTGGAGCTGATTGCCTTTCACCCCGGCGATACCCTGGCGGTTCTCACACAGCTGAAACAGTGAGCGCGCAACGTCGCTGTTTTCGGTGGCAAAAATATGTTTGCAGACTTTCAGATCGTTCAGCCAGCGTGCCGTAGATGGCCACATCGTCCGCGCACGCTCCGCACGTCGCTTACCCAGGTGCAGCTCGCCAAACGAGAGATAAGCAATAATACCGACTAGCGGCAGGATAAAGATGACTAACAGCCAGGCCATCGCCGACGGCACCGCCCGGCGTTTCATCAGAATACGCAGCGTCACACCGGCAATCAGTAACCAGTAGCCAAATAACAGCAGCCAACTGATTAAGGTGTAAAAAGTGGTCATTAAGTGGAAGTCCTGTTCACGCTCATGGTTCAGGGAGTTTACGTGCAGATGACTGCGGGCGAAACCCTGTCGCGACATTTTCAACGTTTAACACATCGGAGCAGGCCAGGCGCAACAAAGGACTATACTACTGCGCGTGTTTTTATTGACCGATGAGGGTGAGATGAGACGAAGCAGAAACGAAGTCGCACGGTGGCGGATGTTGCGTCAGACACAGCGTCGCAGAGCACGCTGGTTAGAAGGGCAGTCCCGTCGCTATGGTCGTATGCACTCATTTCGACATCAGGTCAGCCAGCAGCAGCGTCGTTCTCTGCTATTTATTACGCAATAACGATAATGGCAATGGGGGCCAGCAGCTGGCCCCGCTCAGGTTGCGTGCTTAAAACACGCGTTTAAACGGTTTAACCGCTACCTGCTTATATACACCCGCGGCAATATAGGGGTCATCTTCTGCCCAGGATTGCGCAGCTTCCAGTGAGGGAAATTCGGCGATTACCGTCGACCCGCTGAATCCTGCAACGCCAGGATCATTACTGTCTACTGCTGGCATTGGACCGGCAACAATCAGGCGACCTTCATCACGAAGCAGTTGCAGACGTGCCAGGTGAGCAGGGCGCACGGCGGTACGTTTTTCCAGAGAGTCAGCATTATCTTCAGCGTAAATTACATAGAGCACGTTCAGAACTCCTGTCGGGTCATTGAGATTCGGCGTTTACGTTAAGTCATCGTCAGGCAGAGTGCAATTGAAACCTAAATATGCGTTAAGGGTTGTTCAGCGGATCTTTGCCAGAGGCAGGCGACGGCAGTCGCCTGAATACGTCGGCTGCTGCTGTCCGTGCTCTTGCCGGTTGATAGTCTTTATCTAACTGATAGACGTAATCAATCCCCGGCATTCTGTCAAGGCTGAAGCCCGGTTCCTTGTCGCGCAACAGCTTAAGCAGGGCTTTGTAAATGCTGGAAGCGCTCACGCCATGAGGCTTTGGTTCCCGTTCAAACAGCTTTCTGGCGATCTCTTTTGCCTCAAAACC
Source organism: Winslowiella arboricola (assembly GCF_025527015.1). Taxonomy (GTDB): domain Bacteria; phylum Pseudomonadota; class Gammaproteobacteria; order Enterobacterales; family Enterobacteriaceae; genus Erwinia; species Erwinia arboricola. The sequence goes on from NZ_JAODIM010000043.1 coordinate 130,250, forward strand.
CTGCAATGACGTTAAGTTGTGCTTCACCCATTTGAATACCTGTTCGGGCACCTTCGCGTTGAAACGGGAATGGATCTTGGCTATGGAATTATAGCTTGGCGTCTGATTACCCAGTTCAGACCACAAGGCTATATACAGTTGTTTGGATTCCAGTTTTACACTATGTTCCTGCAAAAACAGCAGTAAGGAGATCAGCTTCTTCTCATTGGTGCCGGGCAGCGTTGACCAGTTAGCCTGCTCAATCAGTGCTTCAGCCTGCGGATGGAGACCGATACCTGCTTCAGCTTGTTTTCTTAGTTCTGTTTTAGATAACGGTGGTGGCCGCTTATGCTGAGCATCCGGGACTAATATATTAAAAACGAACCGGCTTCCGAGTGCATTTCCCTTTAAAATCTGCCGTTGCGCCTCATAAAATGTTCTTTCATTCAGATCGCCGGGGGCATCTTTATGAGCAAAAATCGCTTTTATTTTGTCCCCGGTGAGTTTGATGGGGTTATAATCTGGCGCGGTTAATAAGTGTGGCCTTAGCCAGTCAAGGAGTGTCTGACTGACTGTTATCCCCTGAACTTTCACAGCAAATCTGACGGTGTCAATCGACGGCGCTTTACCCTTCAGGAGGGTATTAATAAACTCATAGCCCTTCAGACCCGCGTTATAGCGCCGGTAAAAATCATATAAAATCGAAAACAGCACACATCCAGCCACAGGTTTTTTGGTGGCAAGTTTGTTCAGCAATGCCACTATCAGCGATTCTAAATTGTAGCCCTGATATCCCGGAGCCATTTCTCGCAGCTGCTCCAGCACCCTTGCGGTTTCAGGCAGATAATTAACCTCCCGCGTTGCCATTACTGCAATTCTGATAGTAGAGGAATTGGGGGATGAACTGATACCCTCGATTTCTAATACCTTGCGTATAACCTCCTGCATTAATGCACAAGAAGCACCGCGTGGCATGCCTGGCTGATTGAACAGGGATATACAGCAGTCGAGGGCCGAATTTCCGATATAGTACTCCTTAAATTTGCGGACCCAATGCAAGAACCTGTCCTTAAGCATCAATTCAGGATAGCCGGCCTGCAAGGCGTGCGTGGCTGACCCGCTCGGGGTTGTTGCTACCTGTTCTGAGCTTGCATTGTTATCAGGCGGGAGAAGGCTGGTCGCTGCCGCCGGCTGTGGATGTCGCCAGCGAAAGTGCTGATAATATTGTGTCGGGTCATCCCGTATATCCGCCGTTCGCTTTCTTCCGGACTGACTGGTGACGCCGCCGGGGCCAGCGATTGTCCTGATGCCGGAGATATCGCTGCTGGACTCGTCAGAGTCTGCAGCAGCAGGGTCGCCGAAAAACCACTCATCCCTTTCCACATTGGCAACAATTGCGGTGGAAGCCGCCTGCATAAATGGCGGTTGCTGGTGGGGCAGCAACTGATGTCTGCTGCTCCGCTCTTCCAGTAATAAATTGAGCTCTGTCTGCGACATAACGAGACCCTGCATGGGGTTGCAGCCTTGAAGATCCGGTGGCAGGGGGGCGCTGTCCGAAGCGTCTCTGCCGGATCTGAACGAAGCGAGGGTTGCCGTTGACTGCGTGACTTCGCTTATGGCCCCGGCAACCTGAGTGGTCTGAGTCATGCCGGGTAAGCTGGCAGAATCAGCCGGAATGCTTTGAACTGGCAAATAAACTTCCCGGAACTCATACATAAACGCGCTCACCCGACGATGAATTTGTCTTTATGCTGCTCATAGATAGAGTTTCCTTGCTGATAATGGCAGGGGAGGCCGCATAATTGCTTTTTAGCGACCTGGGTTTAAAAGATAGTCCTGTGGCCCGGCTGCATTTATAACAATCGGCTTTTCATGGCTTAGCGCGGTAGATTCTGCTGGCGATGATGACATGCACGACAGGAAGAGATATGTGACCGTTCTGATCAGTGAGCGACGAATTTACACTTTTCTCCGGCTTAAACCGGCGTGCTTATTGAAATTGATTGCTATTTGCATTTACTATTGTCGCTTCATCAAAATAGCTGATTAACTATGACGACGCTAATGACAAATTTACCCCGACCTTCGCCATTGCCGCTGCTGCTCTCTGTGGTGCTACATGGCTCAGTAATCGCGGGTTTGCTTTATGCCTCTTTTCACCAGGTTATCGATGTACCCAAAGCGTCCCAGCCGATTAGCGTGACGATGGTTGCGCCTGAAGTGCAACCAGAACCCACGCCTGCGCCGCAACCCGTTGCTGAGCCAGAACCTGAGCCAGAACCTGAGCCGGAACCACCCAAACCTGAGCCGGTGCCGATTCCCAAGCCGAAACCAGAACCGAAGCCAAAGCCGAAACCGGTGAAAAAAGAGGTGGTGAAGCCGAAAGAGGTGAAGCCGAAAACGCAGCCGCGTCAGGCCGCTCCGGTTGACAAAGAGGCGCCAAAGGAAGCGGCAAAACCGTCTACCGCGCCGAAGCTGTCAGAAGCCCCTTCTAAAGCGGTTGCCACCGGACCTCGCGCCCTGAATGTGGGCAAACCGGCCTATCCGGCACGAGCCTTTGCGCTGCGTGTCGAAGGCAAGGTACGCGTGCAGTTTGATGTCGACGGCAGCGGTCAGGTGGATAATATTCGCATTCTCTCGGCGGAGCCGCGCAATATGTTCGAGCGTGAGGTGAAGCAGGCGATGAAGAAATGGCGTTATGAAAGTGGTAAGCCGGGCAGCAATATCACCATGAATATTGTTTTCCGCATTGATGGCGGCGCCAGCCTTGAATAGTTCGGGCGACATTAAAAAAACAGGGCGGATATTTCCGCCCTGTTTTTTTATGCTTCGCTGTCCCAGGTAAAGTTGCTTTTACCCGGCGGCAAAGGTCGCGCTTTGCCCTCAGGATCTACCGCGACATAGATAAATACCGCTTCGGTGGCGCGGTAGCGCTGACCAATCGGTTCTGAAGAGACCTTTTTCACCCACACTTCAACATTAATGGTAATCGAGCTGGTGCCGGTACGCATACAGCGCGCATAACAGCACACCACATCACCCACCGCCACCGGCTTAAGAAAGGTCATACCATCAACGCGCACGGTAACTACGCGGCCTTCGGCAATCTCTTTCGCCAGAATGGCACCACCCATATCCATCTGTGACATGATCCAGCCGCCAAAGATATCGCCATTCGCATTGGTATCCGCGGGCATAGCTAGCGTACGCAGCACAACTTCGCCCTGCGGGGATTTCGGTTTGTCGTCCATTGCTTCGCTTCTTATAAAATATGGCCAGATGGCGCAAAATTACCCGGCTGAACAGCCGGGCACAGAATGATTATTTTTGTTCCTGTGGCATCAGACGGTAAATATAAACGCCGCTGAGCAGGGTAAACAGCAGCGTTAAACCGGTAAGGCCGAATACTTTAAAGTTAACCCAAAACTCCTGCGACAGCCAAAAAGCGACATAAATATTTGCCAGTCCACACAGCAGGAAAAACAGCGCCCAGGCAATATTCAGTTTGCGCCAGGCGAACTCCGGCAACTGAATCTCTTTACCCAGCATGCTCTGGATCAACGGTTTCTGCATCCAGAAATGGCTGAACAGCAGGGCAATCGCGAACAGGCTGTAGATAACGGTGACTTTCCACTTAATAAACTCATCGTTATGAAACACCAGTGTCAGGGTGCCAAACACCGCGACCAGCACAAAGGTGAAAATGGTCATCTTCTCCAGCTTACGATATAGCACCCAGCTGACCACCAGCGCCAGGCCGGTAGCGACAATCAGCGCGCCCGATGCGACAAAAATGTCGTAAAGCTTATAGAAGACAAAGAAAACAACCAGCGGGAGAAAATCGAGTAACTGCTTCATAAAGGTTTCCAAATCACCGATCTGGCATGCCCGGGCAGGGCATGCCTTTATCATTAACGTAACAGCATATATAAACGCGACAAATAAATAATCAATATGGCTGAAACCAGATTGCTGATCGCATTAAATACCACTGATGCAACATTGGCCGGCAGAATGGTAAATGACGCCGCCAGCAACATCAGCAGCACCTTCGCCAGCAACCATAGGATCACCGCCGGCGCGACCAGTTTCATCTGGCTCCACACCAGACGCACGCTGGTGCGCATGGAGGCAAACACGCCGCTTTTATCGGTCACCATAATAATCGGCGCCAGCGCCAGCAGGATCGCCAGCATCACCCCGGGCACTACCACCACCATAAAGCCAAGCTGAACCACCAGGGTGACCAGGAAGGTCAGCAGCAGCAGGCGTGGCAACAGCGGGGCGGAGGCGCCAATGGCGCGCAGGGCGCTGACACGTTGCCCGGACGATACCATCGGGATCAGACACAACATGCCGCCTAACAGCAACACATTGCCCACCAGCGAGGCGAAAGTACCTGCAGCCGAGGCGCGTAATAACACCTGCTGTTGCTCTGGCGTCATACTCTGCACCATCTCAAACAGGGTGGTGGCGCTACCGCTGTCGCCTTCGCCCAGTATTGACAGTTGATCGGCGCCTGGCGTTAACGCGTGGCCGATCATTACCGTAATAAATGAGGTCAGCAACGCCATCAATACAATGGTAATCAGCTGATGGCGTAAAAAATTTCCCGTGTCACGGTATAACGAACCCGCCGTGATAGACATGTACTCTCCTTGGGTAAACCAAATTTATAGACCCGGCGATTGTACATGGTCTGACAGTAAGCTGGCACCCTGACTTACATAACTTTCGGTTATTGCTGGTAATGACGGCTGAAAAAGTGGCGGCAGGCCGTATTTTGCCCGTGCACGGTCACAGGCATCATTGGGTTGGCCATTTTCACCGGACATCGGAAACTCCCGGCAGGGGGTTGGCCGGCTTTCATAAATGGTGCAAGTGACACAGCCGCCAACCTCTCCCCGCAGTGCGCTGCAACGGGGGGATTTACTGTTGGTGCCAGACATGGCGCGCAAAAAAGGGGTTACCGGCTCGGTGAGCGCGACCGGAACGTGGCCGCCGCCATCATCGGCTTCGGCCCAGTAAAAAGAGACACGGAAATAAGCGCAGCAGGCGCCACAGGTTACGCACGGATTAAGAGTATCGCTCATTTGATCGCCCACCCCTCCTGAGGTTTCGAACCAAAATCCACTGGCACAAGTGAGCAAAATATCCGCTTGTCGGAGTTTGTTCAATGGCTATTTCCGTGCGTGGGATCCCAAAAGTTTGATCCAAATCAATCCATTGTTTTTTAAGAAGTTTAAAAGAATTGATTCGCATGATCTTTGTGATATTCGGTGTAAATATGTCTCACGAAGCAGAAACGAGCCGGCGCAAAACAGCCGGCAGGCGCGCAAATTAATAAAAAAGGAGTGGGTATGAAGTTGGCAACGGTAGTTCTGGCTCTGGCAGCGGTGCTGCCAGTGGTGGCAAGTGCGCATCAGGCGGGAGACTTCTTTATGCGTGCCGGTTCCGCAACGGTACGTCCAACGGAAGGTTCGGATAATGTGCTGGGCATGGGTTCATTTAGCGTGGATAACAATACCCAGCTTGGCCTGACCTTTACCTGGATGGCAACCGATAATATCGGTGTTGAGCTGCTGGCGGCGACGCCTTTCCGCCATAAAGTCGGCCTTGCCGCCACCGGCAATCTGGCGACGGTCAAACAACTGCCGCCCACGCTAATGGCGCAGTGGTATTTCTTCGACAGCAGCAGCAAAGTACGTCCCTATCTTGGTGCCGGTATTAACTACACCACTTTTTATGATGCCGATTTCAATCAGACCGGACGCGATGCGGGTCTCAGCGATCTGAGCGTTAAGGATTCCTGGGGCATGGCGGGACAGGTGGGGCTGGATTATAAAGTTGATGATGACTGGCTGATCAATATGTCAGTCTGGTATATGGATATCGATACCGAAGTGAAATTTAAAGCCAACGGGGAACAGCAGAACATTAATACCCGTATCGACCCGTGGGTGTTCTTCTTTGGTCTGGGATATCGTTTCTGAGGTTGTATTCAGGCAGGGCCGCCGCCTTTAACGGTGGCCCTGCTGGTCAGCCGCGCGCTATCTCTCTGCGGGCGAGAGTGGAAAGAAAGGCGGAGCGGTTTTTGTAATGCCCGTTCTGCGCAATAAAACGGTCTATCGCCGTAATCAGATTACCTGGCATGGTGAGATTGAATTTAACGGCCTTAGTTTCGTATTTTGTCGGATCAATCTCCACCAGGGCTAAGAAACCGGCATCTTCGCTCAGCCGTGGATCACCGAGATAATCCGCCGGATCACGAGGTGCAGGTACATGCCCCCCTTGTTCCGTTAACACTTCCATATGCTGGCCGAAGGCGGATTCAGCATCGTATATGGCATCTTCGAAACTATCACCCGCAAAGAAACACCCCTCGACATCGGGGAAGTAGCCATCCCAGGTGCCACTATCAGTTTTAAAAATAAACAGCGGATAAATCATATATACCTCATCAGGTTCAGGTGATGACCCTTGCAGAGAAGGTGCGGCTCCCGTCGCACCGGTTATAACAATCTAAGACCAGAAATTTCCTGAGCTTGTCGGACACCCCCTTTTGAAGAATCCTTTCTGGGGTGGGGGACGGTAATGACTTTGATTACTCCCGGTTTATTCAGCGTAATATGACTCCCTGTCTGCCGCTGTTTAACCCATCCATCAGCAATTAGTCGTTTTAATAACTCTGCACTGCTCATCAACCCTCCATTTCGTTGACTTGTGGGTATAGTGCCCACCGTGGAGTTGAGAGTCAATGAAAATTAGTGGGTGTTATAACCAGCTGTGATTTGCAGCAAAAAAATGGCCGGGCATTGCCCGGCCATCACAGATATCTCAGAGTTAGTACTATTTAATCTGCATATTGTTAACCACAGATTTGACGCCCGGCACGCTGCGGGTTACCTGCACGGCGCGATTGGCTGCCTGTGGTGAGGAGACAAAGCCGCTTAGTTGTACGCGACCTTTAAAGGTTTCGACATTAATCTCGGTCGATTTCAGCGATTTATCACCCAGTAGCTCAGCTTTCACCTTGGTTGTAACTACGGTGTCATCAAGATAGCCGCCGGTTCCTTCTTTAGTTGATGTTGGCGCACAGGCGCTTACAGCTAATGCAACCACCGCAGCGATAATCGCACCGCTGACGACTTTAAATAACTTCATTGTTTATCTCCCTGTCACCATCAATGGATATTTCCGTTACCAATAACGGAAGCCTTAATGATTGTGGGCCACAACCGCCAGATTTACCAATGTCAAAGCGTAAAAAAGAGAAAGGAAAGAGTGTCTTATCAGCTAATAAGCCACTCCCGAACCAGCCCATTAATCCACCCGGGTCCAGGCATCCCGCCAGTTTGAGCCTACCCCTGGCTGATAGTGATTTGCCGACGGCGAATAGATCCGGCACCAGCCACTGTATGGGAACGGTTTGCAGCGGTAAATATGGTTGTCGCTGCCCAGCACCCGCGTCCCTTCAGCATATTTGTTCATCTGATCGGGATAACGGTATTCATATTGCGCCGGTGGAGGCGTCACCGGTTCTGGCGGTGGCTTTACTGGCTCAGGTGGAGGTGTTACAGGTTCAGGCGATGGCGGAACCTCGGGTTCAGGTGGCGGCACCACAGGTTCAGGCTCCGGCACTGGTATTACTGGTTCTGGCTCGGGGGTAATAGTATCCACACTAAAGGCCAATTGCAGCCGTTGCGCCAGTGGAACCCAGATAAGATTGCGGTAAGAACTGGAGGGAACGTGATGAACAGAGCCGTCGCTACGCATTTCGCCTGCCTGCATTTTACCTGGCGTGGCGGTATTGATCGCCTGCGCCAGCTGTGATGGCCAGCTGTATTTATCTTCATTCTGCGCGGTAATGGGCAATGAAACCCGCGCCAGTTCCTCGCCGCTAAGGATATTGCGCAGCACCGCCTGTTTTATTGTGCCGGGTATCGCCGGGTTTTCACCGAAAAGCTGACCGATGGAGAACCAGTTCTCACCGTTTATCAGCGCATGAGTACGACGTGTTATCTGCAAATACTGTTTATTGACCAGCGCATTATACAACCACAGCTTATTTCTGTAGCCCGACCAGTTTACGATCTGAATATCACCATTGCTGTTCATTTCACCAGCACGCACCACATTCGCCGGAAAATGACGGTTAATATCTCCGGCAAGGTACATTGGCCATTCCCACTGACCGGTTTTGCTGGCAGGGAAATCAAAGCCCGACAACACCTGATTGCCTGACGTGTCTTTCAGCTGAACCTCAAAAAATTGCCGTGCCGGCAATTCAGCCTGCGACAGTAATTCACCCACCTGGGTCCAGTGGGTAAATGGCGGATAAAAATTAGCCACCGTTTGCCGGCGTTCATTCAGCAGTCTGGCGTTATCGTTGGTGGTTGCGCTACCAGCAATCAGATTAAGGTGCTGCTTATTGGGAGTAGACCAGAGATTGATTAACGGGCATGCAGGGGTGCAGGGATAGGACATAATGGTACGCCATCGCGGCATCTGGGCAGTTTGGCGGTAACCGTGCCCGTAAGCAAAAAGGGCATTATTGCCATGTTCCGGATTATGGGTGGCGCTCAGGTTATGGCCTATCTCATGAGCGAAGATATGATCGCTAATGCAACTCCACGCCACAACGCCAAACGCCGACTGTTTAATGGCATGGACGTAGGCGATACCACAACTGGATTTAAAATCGTTGCTAAGTAGCACCACCACATCGGCGAGATGCTGCTCGCGAAAAGCATGCACGATAGCGCCTAACTTCGCGTCCTGTGGATTACGCACCTGCGTCAGCATATCGCTGTTCAGCCCTTGCTCATCGTAATCAACATTGAGGATACCGGCATTTTCAAGCTCAATATGGATATCGCTATTTTTATAGCCCTGATTTGCATCGTTAATCGCCAGCGCTACCAGCGCCGGAATATCATTGACTCTGGCGCGAGCCTGATTAGTGGTGGCGACCATAACACGGATCTTAATTAATTCTCCCTGATCGGATGATGTGGCTGGTGGAGGAATGCTGCTGTTGGCTGAGGCTTCAACGGTATCATCTTCTCTCCAGGGTAAACGATCGCTGTCGGTTTTAATAATTGCGTGGTTACCTTCGCCCAGCGGAAATATCTGATACAGCTCGCCGTTATAATGGATGGCGCCGGTAATATTGTCACCGTTCCTGACCAGAATAACCTGGTTTATCAATGCGTCATCGGGGGAGGGATTAACCGAAGCCTTAATGGCACCCTGCCAGATGGCCAGACCAGCGCTGTCCTGTGTAAACGCTGTTTTATGCGCAATTAATATTTCATCTGGTTTAACTTCCAGCGCTATATCCTGGGCATCGTCCGCCAGAATGGCTGCCCGGGCGCGCATAATCGTAACAGACTGGGTTGACGGCAGATCAGCAAAGCGATAATTGTCCGGATCAAGCCTGTTTTGCGGCGCGGAAAACAGGGCATTATCTGCGGACCAGGCAACAGTGGCAATAAACAACAGCACGCACACACTTATCCAGCGCATCATCGTTTCACACCATGAGCTAATCATGATAATACCTCAGAACAACTCTCTTTATGGGGATGATGTTAATAAATGTAGGTGCTTTTTTGCTTATCACAAGCGTGGCGGTATTTAGCGATTTGCACTGAAGCGGGGCGGTTTAATAAGCCTGACGGGGATTGAATACCGGAGAAATAAAAAATAATGCCTTATCAGATTAATAAGGCATTTTGTGCAGAGATTAACGGCTGGCAGCCTTCAGTTTGCTGACAAAACTGTGTAATTCGGCCAGCAGCGCATCCGGATTTGCCTGGTTTTTTTCGATGATTTTAACAATCGCCGAACCGGAAATCGCGCCAGCTGCGCCAGCAGCAATGGCTTCTTTAACCTGCGATGGCTCCGAAATACCAAAGCCCTGCAGCGGCGGTGCGGCATGGTATTCACGTAATTTGTCGACCAGATGTTGCAGCGGCAAACTGGCGCGCTTTTCGGCACCGGTGACACCGGCACGCGACAGCAGGTAGGTATAACCGCGACCGTGGGAGGCGATTTCGCGTAGCAGATCGTCACTGGCGTTCGGCGGGCAGATAAAGATTGGCGCGATATTATGGCGCAATGCCGCCTGACGGAAAGGCGCTGACTCTTCAATCGGCACGTCGGCAACCAGCACCGAATCAACGCCCGCTGCGGCGCAACGCGCATAAAAGTTATCAATACCGCCGGAAAATACCAGATTGGCGTACATCAGCAAACCAATCGGCAAAGTCGGGTATTTCTGGCGAATGGTCGCCAGCAGTTCAAAACACTGGGCAGGGGTGACGCCCGCTGCAAATGCCCGCAGATTGGCACCCTGAATGGTTGGGCCATCGGCCAGCGGATCGGAAAAGGGGATGCCAAGCTCCAGCGCATCAGCGCCAGCGTCCACCAGGGTATCGATAATTTTCAGTGACAGTTCTGGCGTCGGATCGCCGAGGGTGACAAAAGGCACAAAAGCGCCTTCTCTGGCTGCGTCCAGACGTGTGAATAACTGCTGATAACGTTCCATCAAATCTCTCCCTTCGCTTTCAGAATGTCATGGACGGTGAAAATATCTTTATCGCCGCGACCGGAAAGATTAACCACCAGCAGCTGCTCTTTTTCCGGGTTATCACGCACCATTTTCAGCGCATAAGCGAGGGCATGAGAAGACTCCAGCGCCGGGATAATGCCTTCGGCGCGGCACAGCTCTTTAAAGGCTTCCATTGCTTCGTCATCGGTAATCGAGACATATTCGGCGCGGCCAATGCTGTTGAGATACGCATGCTGTGGGCCGACTGACGGGAAGTCGAGGCCAGCAGAGATGGAGTAGGACTCTTCAATCTGACCATCTTCGGTCTGCATCATTGGCGCTTTCATACCGAAGTAGATACCGACACGGCCATGTTTCAGGGGCGCGCCGTGCTCGCCAGTTTCGATACCGTGACCCGCCGGTTCCACACCGATCAGGCCAACCGAAGCATCATCAATAAAATCGGCAAACATACCGATGGCATTGGAGCCGCCGCCGACACATGCCACTACCGCATCCGGCAGGCGACCTTCACGCTCAAGAATCTGCGCTTTAGTCTCTTCGCCGATCATGCGCTGGAATTCGCGCACAATCGTCGGGTACGGATGCGGGCCCGCCGCTGTACCCAGCATATAGTGGGAGTTTTCGTAGCTGCCAGACCAGTCACGCAACGCTTCGTTACAGGCATCTTTCAGCGTTGATGAACCGCTGTGCACCGGAATCACTTCCGCGCCCATTAAGCGCATACGGAACACATTCGGTGACTGACGTTCGATATCTTTGGCGCCCATATAGATGCGGCACTTCAGACCAAGCAGGGCACTGGCCAGCGCTGACGCCACGCCATGCTGACCGGCGCCGGTTTCGGCGATAATCTCGGTTTTACCCATGCGCTTAGCCAGCAGCGCCTGACCCAATACCTGATTGGTTTTGTGCGCGCCGCCGTGCAGCAGATCTTCGCGCTTCAGATACAGACGGGTTTTGCTGCCTTTGGTCAGGTTCTGGCACAACGTCAGGGCCGTCGGGCGACCGGCATAGTTTTTCAGCAGGTCAGTAAACTGCGCCTGAAATTCCGGGTCGCGCTGCGCGCTGACAAACGCTTCTTCCAGCTGGCGTAGCGCTGGCATCAGAATCTGCGGCACATACATGCCGCCAAATTCGCCAAAGTAGGGGTTCAGTAACGTCATAGGATGTCTCTTTTCTCAGTTGAGAGGGCCGCCGGGCGCACCCGGCTCCGACAATTAGTAAGCTTTTAACGTCTGGAAAACGGCGGCGATTTTTGCGCTGTCTTTCACTCCCGGCGCACTCTCTACGCCGGAGTTAAAGTCAAGACCGGCACAGCCCAGCTGCGCGGCGGCGACACAGTTATCCGCGCCTAAACCACCGGCCAGCAGGACATTATTCAACTGCTCACCGGCGAGCAATGACCAGTCGAAACGCTGGCCGCTGCCGCCATTGCCGTTATCCAGCAGATAGCGGTCGACGTTTTGCCAGTCGCGTGCGGGCAGGCTCTGTTTAACGCTGAAGGCTTTCCAGATCTGCACGCTGGCCGGAAGCTGCTGACGCAGCGCATCGACAAATGCCTGATCTTCATCGCCATGCAGCTGTACGGCATGCAGCGACAGGGCTTGTGCCGTAGTGACAACGTCACTGATGGCCGTATTGCGGAACACGCCAACATACTTTAATGGCGCAGCGGCGATAACGGTGCGCGCCTGGGTAATATCAATCTGGCGCGGAGAACCGGCGGCGAAAATCAGCCCGCCAAATATCGCGCCAGCTTCACTGGCCGCCTGCGCATCTTCTGGCCGGGTTAAACCACAGACTTTATTATCGCCCAGCAGTACCCGGCGCACGGCTGTGTCGAGGTTATCTTCCGACATCAGCGCTGAGCCAATCAGGAAGCCATTGGCAAAGCGACTTAACTCACGCACCTGTGCATAAGTGCTGATACCGGATTCGCTGATCACCGTCACACCCGGCGCCAGCCGTGGAGCCAGCTGACGGGTGCGATTGAGGTCAATCGACAGATCGCGCAGATCGCGGTTATTAATGCCTACCACTTTTGCTTCCAGCGCAATGGCGCGCTCGAGCTCTTCTTCATTACTGACTTCGGTCAGTACACCCATATTCAGGCTGTGGGCGACGGCCGCCAGCTGACGATACTGCTCATCATCCAGTACCGAGAGCATCAGCAAGATGGCATCGCCCTGGTAGTGACGCGCCAGGTAGATCTGATACGGGTCGATAATAAAGTCTTTGCACAACACTGGCTGCGTGATGGCGGCGCTGACAATTGGCAGAAAATCGAAACTGCCATGGAAATATTTCTCATCGGTCAGTACTGACACCGCTGAAGCATACTGTTTATAGACACCGGCAATGGTCGCCGGGTCGAAATCTTCACGGATCACCCCTTTCGACGGCGAGGCTTTTTTACACTCAAGGATAAACACCGTGCGGGTTCCCTGCAGTGCATGATAAAAGCTGCGGCTGGCCGGCGTGACCTCATTCTGGAAACTGGCCAGAGGCTGCTGCGCTTTCCGCGCTTCCAGCCAGATCGCTTTGTCCTGAACAATTTTTTTAAGTACGGTATCCTGCATGATTATCCTCTTGCTGCCAGTGCGACGACGCGTTCCCAGGCCTGGCCACTGCGTATGGCCTGCAGGGCGCGCTGGGCATTTTCACGTAAATCTTCATGTCCGAAGACTTTTAATAGCATCGCGACGTTAACCGCAACCGCCTCTTCATGGGCGCGCTCGCCATTACCCTGGAGCAATCGCGTCAGAATGTCACGATTTTCTTCCGGTGTACCGCCGGCCAGCGCTTCTTTCGGATGGAAGCTTAAGCCAAAGTCTTCCGGCGTCAGCTGGTAGCTGGTGATTTCGCCATCACGCAGTTCAGCAATATGGGTTGCGCTGTGCAGCGCCACTTCATCCATACCACCGCCGTGAACTACTGCTGCGCGCTGATAGCCCAGCACTTTCAGGGTCTGCGCAATCGGCAGCACCAGCTCCGCGCTGTACACGCCAATCACCGCCAGCGGTGGACGCGCCGGGTTGATCAGCGGCCCCAGCACATTAAACAGCGTGCGGGTTTTCAGCTGCTGACGCACCGGCATCGCGTGGCGAAACCCGGTGTGATACTGCGGCGCAAACAGGAAACAGACATTGAGATCGTCCAGTGCCTGGCGCGCTTTATCGGCGGGCAAATCAAGGCTGATGCCGAAAGCGGCCAGCAGATCGGAGGATCCCGATTTGCTTGAGACGCTGCGGTTACCATGTTTCGCTACTTTCAGCCCACAACTGGCGGCGACAAAGGCGCTGGTGGTGGAGATATTAATGCTGTTACTGCCGTCGCCGCCGGTACCGACAATATCGGCAAACGCATAATCCGGGCGAGGGAAGGGTTTGGCATCTTCCAGCAGCGCGCTGGCGGCGCCGGCAATCTCTTCCGGGCGTTCGCCGCGTACTTTCATTGCAATTAGCGCCGCTGCCAGCTGCGTCGGTTCAAGCTGGCCGGTAATAATAGCGGAAAACAGCTGGTGGCTTTCGGCCTGGCTCAGGGTATGCGCCTGATATAGTTTTTCCAGAATATTTTGCATCTGATTCTCCTTAGATTACGCCAGCGCCCAGGCCAGGGTCTGCTCAAGCAGATGTGCGCCCTGAGAGGTAAGAATGGATTCCGGATGGAACTGGAAGCCGCAGACGCGATCGGCGTCATGACGCACTGCCATTACCATGCCGTTAAAGGTGGCGTTAATCGTTAATTCGTCCGGGATGTTGCTGCCAACCAGTGAGTGATAGCGCGCGACCGGCAACGGATTGCTCAGCCCGGCAAACATCGCTTCACCGTCATGGCTAATCGACGAGGCTTTACCGTGCAGGATCTCACCCGCCTGACCGACATGACCGCCCCAGGTTTCGACAATCGCCTGATGACCAAGGCAGATGCCGATTATTGGCAGTTTGCCGCGCAGACGCTGCAACAGCTCCGGCATACAGCCCGCTTCGGCTGGCGTGCCAGGACCAGGTGACAGCATCAGCACTGGATTCTGCATGCCCTGCAGACGTTCAATCAGAATGTCTGCTGGCATATTGTTACGGTAAATCACCACGTTATGGCCAAAGGCGCGTAACTGGTCGACGAGGTTGTAAGTAAAGGAATCGATATTGTCGAGCAGCAGGATATCGGCCATCAGAAAATCTCCGTGCAATGATGAGCGGTAGCGATCGCGCGCAGTACCGCGCGGGCTTTATTGCGGCTTTCATCGGCTTCGGCTTGTGGATTGGAATCCAGCACCACGCCGGCGCCTGCCTGAACCGTTGCCACGCCGTCTTCCACGTAAGCTGAACGAATCACAATACAGGTATCCAGATCACCGCTGGCGGTGAAGTAACCCACCGCGCCGCCGTAGCTGCCGCGACGGGTGCCTTCGGCGCCAGCAATCAGCTGCATGGCGCGCACTTTTGGCGCCCCGCTCAGGGTGCCCATATTCATACAGGCGCGATAGGCGTGCAGCACATCAAGGTCGCCGCGCAGTTTGCCTACCACACGTGAAACCAGATGCATCACAAACGAGTAGCGGTCAACTTTGGTTAAGTCAGCGACATAGCGGCTGCCGGGTTCGCAGATGCGCGCCAGGTCATTACGCGCCAGGTCAACCAGCATCAGATGCTCCGCCAGTTCTTTATGGTCGGTGCGCATCTCCAGTTCGATACGGCTGTCGAGATCGCGATCCAGTGAACCATCGGCGTGACGACCGCGTGGGCGGGTGCCGGCAATCGGGTAGATCTCAATCTGACGATCGCTGGCGTTATATTTCAGCGAGCTTTCCGGCGAGGCGCCAAACAGCGCGAAATCCTGATCCTGCATAAAGAACATATACGGGCTTGGGTTGCTGTTTTTCAGCGTGTCATAGGCTGCCAGCGGCGACGGACAAGGCAGCGAGAAGCGACGTGACGGCACCACCTGGAAAATCTCACCAACGCGAATCGCTTCCTGCATCTGGCGCACTATTGCGCAGTACTCTTCATCGCTCTGGTTGCAGCTCAGCGCCATATTTTCCACTGACTGCACCGGCAGCGCCGGGGCTGGCTGCAGCATCTGGCCATGCAGCTGTTCGATACGGCTCTGTAAACGCTGGAATTCGGCAGTCGAAGGGGTAAACAGGCTGGCCTGCAGACGTGAGGTCTGGGTCTGGTGGTCAATCACCAGCAGCGTCTCGGCCAGATAGAAACAGTAATCAGGACAGCGTTGTTGATTATCCAGCGCGGGCAGCTGTTCAAAACCGGCCACCAGGTCATAAGCAAACAGACCGCCAAGCAGCATCGCTTCACGCTCTTCTTCCGGGGTGCTAACCAGCGTCGGGAGCAGGCGCAGCGCATCAAACACTGACAGCGATTGCAGACGTGAGTCCTCATCCTGCAACTGATCGACTTCTGCGAAAGTCAGCAGGCGACCGTCGGGACGAATCTGGTTATCGACACTGGCAGGCAGGGCGGCATCCAGCAGCGGCAGCAGCGCACGGCCATTTTCGGACAGCGCCTGAATGGTGACGGTTTTATCCAGCGCCGTAATGCGCAGAGCGCTGTCGACGATCAGCAGGCTTTTCAGATTACGTTTACTGTCTATATCTGCGGATTCAAGCAGCAGGGTCGCCGGGCGTGCGCCGCACAGCTGATGGAACACTGCGGCCGGATCTTCGCGGTAAGGCGCATTGCCGGTAATTAACTTCAGGGTAGGTTTGGCAGATGGCATGATATTTTCTCTAATCTGTCACTCAAAAAAAAAGCCCGCTTTTAGCGGGCTCGGGATCTGCACGGGTTCAAAATGTGCATGACGACGTCGCCCTTCAGGAAGAAGTGCGCCACCAGCCAGGCATATTCATGATTACACTCTTTATGATTAAACCCTTCATGTCAGATCCTTTGTGCGCGTGAACTTGTGTACTAGTTAACTGGTTCGGAGGAAAAATGTCAATACTCTTTTTCCCCCGCAGATAAATTCCCGTTATCATGTCGTCTTACTCTCTTACGTAACCGGAGCACTTTTGACTGCCGTAACGCCCCTCAGTAACTTCCCCCTTTACGATCTTCACAGCCACACGCGCGCTTCTGATGGACTTCTCACCCCAGAGGCACTGGTACTGCGTGCAACTGAGATGCGGGTTGGCGTGCTGGCGATCACCGATCACGATACGGTCGGCGGTATAGAAGATGCGCGTGCCGCCATTGCGCAGCATCAGCTGGCGCTACAGCTTATTGCCGGGGTCGAGGTGTCGACGCTGTGGGAGAACCATGAAATTCATATTGTCGGCCTTGGCATTGATATTCACCATCCGCAACTGACGGCGTTTTTGCAAGGGCAGAGCGATTGCCGCATGGCGCGCGCCCGGCTAATGGCGGAACGACTGGAAAAAGCCCAAATCCCCGGTGCGCTGGAAGGCGCGCTGCGTCTGGCCGACGGGGGGGCGATTACCCGCGGCCATTTCGCCCGATACCTGATCGAGCAGGGTAAGGGCGCCAATATGGCGCAGATTTTTAAAAATTACCTGGCGCGTGGCAAAACCGGTTACGCGCCGCCTCAGTGGTGTACAATAGAACAAGCTATTGATGCGATTCATCATTCTGGTGGTCGTGCGGTGCTGGCTCATCCGGGACGCTACGGCTTATCGGCCAAGTGGCTAAAACGGTTGATGGCCCATTTTGCTGAATCTGGCGGCGACGCGATGGAAGTGGCGCAGTGTCAACAACCACCTCAGGAACGTAGTCAGCTGGCGCAGTATGCGCGGGATTATCAGCTGGCAGCATCGCAAGGCTCCGATTTTCATCAGCCCTGTCCGTGGATCGAATTGGGAAAAAAACTGTGGTTACCCGGTGGCGTTGAGGCCATCTGGACACGTTACCCGGATATCGCGCAGTAATATTCCCGGACATCAGGGGCGACAAGAGGTCTGTTATGAGTCAATTTTTCTATATTCATCCGGAAAACCCACAACCGCGCCTGATTAAGCAGGCGGTTGAAATGCTGAACAAAGGCAGTGTGATTGTCTATCCGACCGATTCCGGCTACGCGCTGGGGTGTAAGCTCGAAGACAAAAGTGCGCTGGAGCGAATTTGCCGGATTCGTCAGCTGGATGGTCAGCATAATTTTACGCTGATGTGCCGCGATCTCTCTGAGCTCTCCACCTATGCGCACGTTGATAACACCGCGTTCCGCCTGATCAAAAATAATACGCCGGGCAATTACACGTTTATTCTGAAGGCGACCAAAGAGGTGCCGCGTCGTTTAATGAACGACAAGCGTAAAACGATTGGGCTGCGTGTGCCGTCTAATCCGATTGCGCTGGCGCTGCTTGAAGCGCTGAATGAGCCGATGATGTCGACATCACTGATGCTGCCAGGCAATGATTTCACCGAGTCGGATCCGGAAGAGATTCAGGACAGTATTGGCAAAGTGGTGGATTTAATTATTCATGGCGGCTTTTTGGGGCAGCAGCCAACCACGGTTATCGATCTCACCGAAAGTGTGCCGGAAGTGATGCGTGAAGGGGTCGGCGATGTCACGCCTTTCCTGTAAAAACCACGCCTGAAAAAAAACTGCGCGGGCCGCATATTGCGTGCGGCCCCAATTATTGCGTTTCCTTACGACGTTGATTTAGCCAGCCAATCCTTAAAGTCGGTATAAGGGATATATAACGACACATCCTTGAGAATTTCTTTACCACTGCGTTTATTTTTTATTGAAGAAGTAAAGCCAACAATAACGCCGCCGATACTGTCATCGCTGTTATAAACGGCGCCGCCAGACATCCCTTTAACTACGCCGGCATTTGATGCCATTGCGACGCAGGGGCGTTTATTCCATTCATTGCGAATGCCGGTGCGGGCGAGGTTAATGCCTTTCGATTCAACTGGCATAGCGGAAATAAAACTGAAGCCATACATTTTTACCGGGTCGCCAACGCCGCTGCTGCGGAATTTAGGCAACTCTTTTATGTCATTTTTATGATAAATAATCGCAAGGTCACAGTAAGGATGGTAAGCCTTAACACGTTGCACGGCAAACTTCGCCACGTGTGCGGCCGTAAGACTGTACTCAGGAGTGATGGGGATACTGGTGCCGAGCGTGCCGAGGCCAAGAACGGTAGGGACGCCGGTAAAACTCATATCAACGCGCTTCAGTGCTTCGCTGCTATACTCATATTTCCCTACAGAGCATCCTGTCAGCAATAGCGCGGCTAATGCTGGCATAATAGTCAGTATTTTCATGATGTTTCACTTCGTTTTTGTGCATATCGGAAATCCCTGGTGAAGACTCGTGATATGCAAATTTTGCACTGTTTTATTCAGCGCTATTAATGTCAGGTACATGCCTGACACGTTTTGGGTAAATCTCTTACAAAAAAATTACGTTTTACTGTATTGCTTATTTTTTTATTTAAATATTAGTTTTATTAACGCTTTCGTTTTTACCTGAAGCATTAACATGATTAAATTCTACACAAGTTCTGATGTCAGGAAAACTAATATATAAAAGGCTGCTGAAATAATCATAATATCCATGAATTAAGCCAATCTGAGATCCGGTTATTCTGTCTAATGGCTGTTAACTATATTTATTCATTGGTTTATTGCCATTAAAACAGCATAAAATAATTAAATATCAATTTTAACCAGCTCTAACAACCACTTTTACGTGAAAATGCAGTTTGCAACACTAGATTTTCATCTTTTTAACACGTTAAATACGAATCGTTTGCAAGACGGCGGTCTTAATTAACTGCTCTGCTATCAGGCTTCGGCGACGCGCGGCGGCCTGCGACCGCTTAAACGGCTGCTATAATCGTTAATGATTATCAATGGATGCTGCCATTTTGTGTTACGGCTTTTCGCATCTCTCAGGCCCGTCAGGTGTTCGCACCCTGTGGCGCAGTCAGTGCATAGTTATGGTAAGTGAAGCTTGATTAAAAGTAGCCAGCGACGAGGATAAGCTTAATGGCAACTGACCTGGAACAGCGTATCTATGCATTAATTACGCAGCATGATGGTGTCTGGCTGCTTAACAACAGCGTTTTGCGGCCTGAAACCGATATCGACGCCGATTTGCGGCTGGATGAAGACGAGGCACTGGCGTTAATGGAGGATTTCTTCGCCATCTTTACTGTCGACAGAGGCGGCTTTGCAATCACCACATACTACTCCCCTGATCCTTCGTTGAGCCAGATGCTTAATCCTTTCGTTAAACCCGAAGCATCTGTAGTGCCGGATTTCACCATCGGCATGTTGATTGAGTCCGCCAGAGCAGGGCGCTGGCTTTATGATTAGTTTTTAAGTTTAAGCATCCCGCCACATAGCCGCGCTGAATGGGTCTGTTGAACACCTTTAGCGCCTGCTTAAATTCGAATTAAACCAGAAGAATCATTTACGCTAAAATTAGTGTAATATACGCGACCCCGCATGATGCAGTGTGATGGCTGATATGGCCGGCTGCAGTTAAAAAAATATGCGAAGAATTATGTGGTTAGGGTTTTCTAACCTTAACTTATTGTTTTTAAAGAATACCATGACGCCTGTGAAGGCGACAGTGAGGCTGCTCTATGAGCGAAAAGTTACAAAAAGTATTAGCACGTGCCGGACACGGTTCACGTCGCGAAATCGAAACCATGATCTCCGCCGGACGCGTCAGCGTCGAAGGCAAGCTGGCGACCCTTGGCGACCGCGTCGAACTCGATAAAGCGCTGAAGATTCGTATTGACGGACATATCGTTTCAATTAATGAGTCTGCCACCGAAGTTTGTCGTGTACTGGCTTACTATAAGCCGGAAGGCGAACTTTGTACCCGCAATGACCCGGAAGGGCGTCCAACCGTGTTTGACCGTCTGCCTAAACTGCGCGGAGCGCGCTGGATTGCGGTCGGTCGTCTGGATGTGAATACCTGTGGTCTGTTGCTGTTCACCACTGATGGTGAACTCGCCAACCGCCTGATGCATCCAAGCCAGGAAGTTGAACGCGAATACGCTGTACGCGTATTTGGTGAAGTTGATGAAGATAAAATTCGTCTGCTGAGCCGTGGCGTGCAACTGGAAGATGGCCCGGCGGCATTTAAAACCATTAAGTTTGGCGGCGGTGAAGGGATTAACCAGTGGTATAACGTCACCCTGACCGAAGGACGTAACCGCGAAGTGCGTCGTCTGTGGGAAGCGGTGGGCGTGCAGGTAAGTCGTCTGATCCGTGTGCGCTACGGCGATATCAATCTGCCGAAAGGCCTGCCTCGTGGTGGCTGGACCGAGCTGGAGCTGCAACCGACCAACTACTTACGTGAACTGGTGGGTCTGCCAGCAGAAACCGTCACCAAAGTTGCGGTAGAGAAAGACCGTCGTCGCACCAAAGCGAATCAGATTCGTCGTGCGGTGAAACGTCATACTCAGGTGAGCAATACCAGTAACCGTCGTTCAGCCGGTAAAGCGGCCAAACCCACCGGCAGACGCCGTCAGGGTTAATCGCAATTTCCGCCCGTATTACGACGGGAGCCGAGAACGGCTCCCCTACAAAACCTGTAGGGGCGGCGTTCTCGCCGCCCGTGTCGAGGCGGGAGCCGAAAACGGCTCCCCTACAAGGCTTCAGATACCTACCAGTCAATCCCTTGCTGTGCCTGAATGCCGGCATCAAACGCATGTTTAACCGGTCGCATTTCGCTAACCGTATCCGCCCGTTCCAGAATCTCACGATGACAACCACGCCCGGTGATGATCACGCTTTGATGCGCAGGTCGCTGTTGCAGGGCGGTCAGCACCTCGTCCAATGGCAGATAATCAAAACTGACCATATAAGTCAGCTCATCAAAAATCACTAAATCCAGCGTTTCATCCTGCAACATCCGCTTGCCATGCTGCCAGACCTGTAAACAGGCAGCAGTATCGGTTTCCCGATTCTGCGTATCCCAGGTAAAGCCGGTGGCCATCACCTGAAATTCGACACCAAAAGGTTCCAGTAAATTACGCTCGCCATTCGGCCACTCGCCTTTAATAAACTGGATCACACCAACGCGCTTTCCGTGGCCGACTGCACGCGTAGCGGTGCCAAACGCCGCCGTGGTTTTACCTTTGCCATTGCCGGTAAACACCATCAGAATGCCGCGCGACGTGGTGGCGGTGGCAACGCGCGCATCGACCTGCTCTTTCAGACGCTGCTGGCGCTGCTGATGACGATCTTCAGCAGCCATTATTCTGCGGCTCCCACTTTGCGGCCTGGCTGCGCATCATAACTGACGCCGGTTTTACGGCGGCTGTCATCACCCATTAAATAAAGGTAGAGCGGCATAATATCCGCCGGCGTTTTCAGCTTCGCGGCATCTTCCTGCGGGAAGGCGCTGGCGCGCATTTTGGTACGGGTGCCGCCGGGATTAATGCAGTTAACGCGCAGATGGCGACTGTCATACTCATCGGCCAGCACCTGCATCATGCCCTCGGTCGCGAATTTTGATACCGCGTAAGCTCCCCAGCCGGCACGACCAGTACGGCCAACGCTGGAACTGGTAAACACCAGCGAACCACTGTCGGATTTCAGCAGTAGCGGCAACAGCGCCTGGGTCAGGAAGAAGGTGGCATCGACATTCACCTGCATCACCTGCTGCCAGACCGCCGGTTGTAGCTGTTCCAGCGGCACAATATCGCCCAGCACTCCGGCGTTATGCAGCACCCCGTCCAGACGCGGATAGTGCTCGCTGACCGCCTCTGCCAGCTGCTGGCAGCTCTCCGGCGTCGCCTGCTCCATATCCAGCGTAAACCAGCGGGCCGAACCTTTGCCCAGCGCATTCACTTCGTCACTGACTTGCTGCAGTTTTTGTGCATTACGGCCCAGCAGCACCAGTTCAGCGCCGTAGCGCGCGTAGGTCAGCGCTGCTTCGCGGCCAATGCCGTCGCTGGCGCCGGTGACCAGAATAATTCGATGGTTAAGCAGATCGCTTTTTGGTTGATAGTGCACAGCATGTTCCTCTGGCATAAATAGCTCTGGCAATAATAGTGGCTCGTCCTGAATAAAGTGTTTTATGCCTGAAAAAAGCAGTGAGTACAATGCTGACAGGGGGCAATTCGGGCTGTTGCACACTGAATCAGGCGACGAAGCGCATCCAGTCAGCTAAACTAAGGGCTGGCCCCTAATGCTATGTAAATCAAGGCGGATTGAGTGGAATTACTCTCATATTATGGATTGTTTTTAGCCAAAACAGTGACGGTGGTGGTGGCGATTGCGGCGATTGCGATCATTTTTGTCAATCTGGCACAGCGTAAACGCGCGCAAAGTGGACAGTTAAAAGTCACTCATCTTGGCGATCAATACCGCGAGATGAAAGATGACATGATGCTGGCGAAGATGAAGCATCACGATCAGAAGCTGTGGCATAAGTCGCGTAAGAAACAGGATAAACAGGAAGCGAAGGTCGCTAAACAGCGTGCGAAGCAGGGCCTGAAAAGTGACAGCGGCAAATCCACGCTGTGGGTGCTGGATTTCAAAGGCAGTATGGATGCCGGTGAAGTGGCTTCACTGCGTGAAGAGATTTCGGCGGTGATGGCGGTGGCCAGCGCCAGTGACGAAGTGCTGCTACGGCTGGAAAGTCCGGGCGGTGTGGTGCACGGTTATGGTCTTGCGTCATCGCAGCTGCAGCGTTTGCGTCAGCAGGGCATTCGTCTGACGGTGGCGGTGGATAAAGTGGCGGCCAGCGGCGGCTATATGATGGCCTGTGTGGCCGATCGCATCGTGGCGGCGCCTTTCTCAATTATTGGCTCGATTGGCGTAGTGGCGCAGATCCCAAACTTTAATCGTCTGCTAAAACGCAACGATATTGATGTCGAACTGCACACCGCCGGAGAATATAAACGCACACTGACGCTGTTTGGTGAAAACACCGATCAGGGACGTGAGAAATTTCGCGAAGACCTGAATGAAACTCATCTGCTGTTTAAGCAGTTTGTCCATGATATGCGTCCGTCACTGGATATCGATCAGGTCGCAACCGGAGAGCACTGGTTCGGTAGCCAGGCGCTGGAAAAAGGCCTGATTGACACTATCGGCACCAGCGATGATCTGATTATTGCCGAGATGGATAAATTTGAAGTGATCGCCGTACGTTACGTACGACGTAAACGCATGATGGATCGCTTTACCAGCAGCGCTGCAGCCAGCGCTGAGCGTCTGCTGTTAAAGTTCTGGCAGCGCGGTGAGAAACCACTGCTGTAATCACTAAGGCCCGGTTCGCCGGGCCTTACTCTTCCTTCAGGTGATACTGCGCAGAGAGTTGCAGCGCCAGAAATTTAAATACGTTAAATACCGTGGTACTTTTGCTGGTCGGCAAGCCTTGTTCATCGAGAAAATAGTTACCGCGGAATACCAGAATATTGCCACTCTGTTCGACGCCGGTAGCTTCCATGCCAGCGAAATAGTTCTCATGTTCCACAATCAGCGCATTGGCTTTTACCAGCAGGGCCGCAGCATCAATTGGCTGTGTGTCAGCGTACATATTTTAATCTCCTTTTTACAAATCGTGATTTCCTTCTATATTACTTGCCTGCAAACGAAATCGGCAAACCCTGTGAGCGATTTTGACGGACGGAAAAATGGCCACTGACTGGCATAAACTTGCCTGAGATGCTAATTAAGTTGCGTATCAGATTTTATCAGGTACAGTGTGGGCGTTTCTGGTTCCGGGCGTAAAACAGGGTTTATTGATGAACCAGCAGATGCGAGTGTTAAGTTAAAAGATGTCGTTAATCAGCAGGTTGGAGTGACGCATTTACGGTAATATGCAGTCTGGCATCACAGGGTTGAAATCAGCCGGTACCGCTGCAATATCATTATCGCGCTGCAAATGTCCCGATAAGCGCCGCCACTACATTCGGAAGTTTTCATTAGGTAAAGGTAAATATGGGTAAAGCTCTCGTAATAGTTGAGTCCCCGGCAAAGGCCAAAACAATCAATAAATATCTCGGTAATGACTACGTGGTTAAATCCAGCGTCGGTCATATACGCGATTTGCCGACCAGTGGTTCAACAGTTAAAAAGAGCGCTGACTCTACAACCAGTAAAGCCCCCAAGAAAAAGGTTAAGAAGGACGAAAAAGCGGCATTAGTAAGCCGTATGGGCGTCGACCCTTATCATGGTTGGGAAGCCGATTATCAGATTTTGCCCGGCAAAGAGAAAGTGGTCGCCGAGCTGAAATCGTTAGCTGAGAATGCTGACCATATCTATCTCGCAACGGACCTTGACCGCGAAGGGGAAGCCATTGCCTGGCACCTGCGGGAAGTGATCGGTGGCGATGAATCACGCTACAGCCGCGTGGTATTTAACGAAATTACTAAAAATGCGATTCAACAGGCGTTCGAAAAACCGGGCGAGCTGAATATCGATCGTGTTAACGCCCAGCAGGCGCGCCGCTTTATGGACCGCGTGGTGGGCTATATGGTCTCGCCATTGTTGTGGAAAAAGATCGCCCGTGGACTCTCTGCTGGCCGCGTACAGTCGGTTGCGGTACGTCTGGTCGTGGAGCGTGAGCGCGAGATTAAAGCCTTTGTTCCGGAAGAGTACTGGGAACTGGATGCCGATCTGACTACGCCGAAAGGCAGCGATCTGCCCATGCAGGTCACCCATCAGGGTGATAAGCCGTTCCGTCCGGTAAAAGGTGAGCAGACCCACGCCGCCGTCAGCCTGCTGGAAAAAGCGCGTTATGTGGTTTCTGACCGCGAAGACAAGCCAACCAGCAGCAAGCCGGGCGCACCTTATATAACCTCGACGCTGCAGCAGGCGGCGAGCACCCGTCTGGGCTTCGGCGTTAAGAAGACGATGATGATGGCGCAGCGCCTGTATGAAGCGGGTCACATCACTTACATGCGTACCGACTCCACCAACCTGAGTCAGGATGCGGTGGCGATGGTGCGTGATTATGTGAAAGAGAGTTTCGGCGCGAAATATTTGCCGAAAGATGCGCTCACCTACGCCAGCAAAGACAATTCACAGGAAGCGCACGAAGCGATTCGTCCTTCTGATGTTAATGTGCAGGCCGAACAGCTGAAAGATATGGAAGCCGATGCGCAGAAACTGTATCAGTTGATCTGGCGCCAGTTTGTCGCCTGTCAGATGATGCCTGCGCAGTATGATTCCACCACACTGACCGTGACCGCTGGTGATTTCAAACTGAAGGCGAAAGGCCGTACGCTGCGTTTCGATGGCTGGACCAAAGTGATGCCAGCACTGCGTAAGGGCGATGAAGATCGTACCCTGCCGCCAGTGAATGTCGGCGAAGAGCTTAGTCTGCAACAGCTGAAACCCAGCCAGCACTTTACCAAACCGCCTGCGCGTTTCAGTGAAGCTTCGCTGGTGCGTGAGCTGGAAAAACGCGGTATTGGCCGTCCATCGACCTATGCTTCGATTATCTCCACCATTCAGGATCGTGGCTATGTCCGCGTTGAAAGCCGTCGTTTCTACGCGGAAAAAATGGGTGAGATTGTTACCGACCGTTTAGAGTCTAACTTCCGTGAGCTGATGAACTACGACTTCACCGCGCATATGGAAAGCAGCCTCGACGAAGTGGCAAACAATGAAGCGCAGTGGAAAGGCGTACTGGATAAGTTCTTTGGTGAATTCAGCCAGCAGCTCGAACAGGCAGAGAAAGATCCTGAAGAGGGCGGCATGCAGCCAAACCAGATGGTGCTGACCACCATCGACTGTCCGACCTGTAGCCGCCAGATGGGGATTCGTACCGCCAGTACCGGTGTATTCCTTGGCTGTTCCGGTTACGCTTTGCCGCCGAAAGAGCGCTGTAAGCAGACCATCAACCTGATTCCGGAAAATGAAGTTCTTAATATTCTGGAAGGGGATGATGCGGAGACTAACGCCCTGCGTGCCCGTCATCGTTGCCAGAAGTGTGGCACCGCGATGGACAGCTATCTGATTGATAACCAGCGCAAGCTGCACGTATGTGGTAATAACCCGGGTTGCGACGGTTATGAAATCGAGCAGGGTGAGTTCCGCATCAAGGGCTATGACGGCCCGATTGTTGAGTGTGAGAAATGTGGTTCTGAAATGCACCTGAAAATGGGGCGTTTTGGTAAATACATGGCCTGCACCAATGACGACTGCAAAAATACCCGTAAGATCCTGCGTAATGGTGATGTTGCGCCACCGAAAGAAGATCCGGTGCCGTTACCTGAACTGCAGTGTGACAAATCCGACGCTTACTTTGTATTGCGTGATGGCGCCGCCGGTGTATTCCTTGCCGCGAATACCTTCCCGAAATCACGTGAAACGCGGGCGCCGTTGGTCTCTGAGCTGAAACGCTTTAAAGATCGTCTGCCGGAGAAACTGAGCTATCTGGCCGATGCGCCGGAAGCCGATGACGAAGGCAACGCTACCGTGGTGCGCTTCAGTCGCAAAACCAAGCAGCAGTATGTCAGTTCAGAGAAAGAGGGCAAAGCCACTGGCTGGTCCGCGTTCTTTGTTGATGGCAAATGGCAGGTGACGAAGAAGAAGTAATTGATAGGGGAGCCGATAACGGCTCCCCTACAAGACCCTTTATTCCTGGCATCACCCCTGCTATAAACCCAGCCTTATATCGAAACGCTATACATATTTATAAAAAATGATATAGTTGTTATAGAAACAGATTTACCCCCACTCTTAGTGCATTTAAACGTCAACCTCAGCGATCTCCACCGCGTAAACACACACTGCTGCGGTCTTCGCAGGTATTCGGCGTGTTGCTTAACCCTGGATGGAATCGAACAATGAAATTGCAGCAGCTGCGTTATATCGTTGAAGTGGTTAACCACAACCTTAATGTCTCTTCAACCGCCGAAGGGCTCTATACCTCTCAGCCTGGTATCAGTAAACAGGTCAGAATGCTGGAGGACGAGCTGGGTATTCAGATTTTTGCCCGCAGCGGTAAACATCTGACGCAGGTAACGCCTGCCGGTGAGGAGATTATCCGCATCGCGCGTGAAGTGCTGTCCAAGGTTGATGCGATTAAGGCGGTCGCCGGTGAGCATACCTGGCCAGATAAAGGCTCACTGTACGTTGCCACTACCCATACGCAGGCGCGTTATGCATTGCCGGGTGTGATTAAAGGTTTTATTGAGCGCTACCCGCGTGTATCACTGCATATGCATCAGGGATCGCCGACGCAGATTGCGGAAGCGGTATCGAAAGGCAATGCTGACTTTGCCATCGCCACTGAAGCGCTGCATTTATACGACGATTTAATTATGCTACCGTGCTATCACTGGAACCGCGCTATCGTTGTGACACCCGATCATCCATTAGCGGGTAAAACGAAAGTTTCAATCGAAGAACTTGCAGAATATCCATTAGTCACCTACACCTTCGGCTTCACTGGTCGCTCCGAGCTGGACACCGCCTTTAACCGCGCGGGTTTGACGCCACGTATCGTGTTTACGGCCACAGATGCTGACGTGATTAAAACCTATGTTCGTTTAGGGCTGGGAGTAGGGGTGATTGCCAGCATGGCGGTTGATCCGGTCTCCGATCCGGACCTGGTGCGTATTGAAGCGACCGATATTTTCACCTACAGCACCACCAAGATTGGCTTCCGCCGCAGTACCTTCTTACGCAGCTATATGTATGATTTTATTCAGCGTTTTGCGCCGCACCTGACGCGTGACGTGGTGGATACTGCGGTTGCGCTGCGCTCCAATGAAGATATCGAAGCAATGTTTAAGGACATCAAGCTGCCGGCGAAATAGCCGCTGCGATTGTTCAATCCGTCGAATTGGCCGCTAAGCGGCCTTTTTTTATAACCATTGGTACGACTAACTGTCAGTAAGATAAACGGCAGTTACTATTTTTCTGTAAATGAAACATGTATCACATGTTTTCCTATTGTTTCCTTCTAAATGCGAAACAGTACACACTTTTCAATGGCGAACTTTGCGTGCTGCCAGGATAATTCCCATACTCCAGTTATCGAGAGAATACAGAGCCATATCAGGAAAGGAGGTAAGTTAAAGACTCCATTAAAATATGGAACTAATCTCGAATTATTCGGGAAATATTTGAGTTAAAGTTATATTTTAATTTCGTGCGTAACTTTAATTTCGCTTATCACCTGGTTTTGTTTTGATAAATAGTGTTAATCGATGGGCGCAGTAAAAATAACTGGATTTTGAGAAACAAACTGTTTAGGATTCGTCCTAAATCTTGATTGGTGTTAACAATCGTTTCTAATGAGAGTGATTATCAAAAACTATGGCTACTAGATTAACTGTACAGCCCGTGATTCGGGAGAAAGCGACCAAACATGAACGTCGTAGTTATACTCGCCGTCTTGCATGGTTGACGGTATTTGCCGCTTCAGCACTGTTTTGGGTTGTTGTAGCATGGTTGATTTGGAGCTAGTGAGGGTTAAATCATGTTTGAACAGGCACTGATACGCAAGCCTCAACAAGTACGTGATATGAAATCCGGTTATTGCAAAAGCAATCATAAAACCGATGAAGACGTCTGCATCCCGGACTCCTGGAGTCTTAGCAGCCTGCAACGCAGCTTTATTGAATCCATGATCGACGATAAAAAAAGTAAATAACAGCAATTATCAGCATCACCCCTCGTGGCTGACATCATAATTCAAATAGCTTTACCCAATTCAGAGCCTCACTTTCGGCTCGGGCTGCTTACAGCCCTTTGCACTAAAACGGTGAAATCAAATTAGCCAACCGCAATTTGATTTATGTTGTACACCCGACTGACCGGACGCCGGTCTTAGCGAGTTAATAATGAATATTGCACCTGTATCCTGGCTTACTACTTTCGCGTTTTCACTGGCTATTTGGGCGAGCGTCGCGTGGGTAATAATGCAATAAAATTGCATTAAATGTTAAAGATGCGCCCCGGTGATTAATTTCACTGGGGCGTTTTAGTTTCTATGGTTCTTACTTCTGTTGTCATTTCGTGTTGTTATCAAAACGTTAACGCCTGTTTATACTATCTTTAATACTAACCCTGTAATCACTCGGGTTTTTGTTGCCAGATAATGATAAGGAGGAGTTATGTCGTTAACCCTACGCGAAATCAGCCAGGACACACTGGACGTCGATGGCCAGCGCTACCATTTTTATAGTCTCCCGCGCGCCGCGCAACAGCTTGGTGATCTCTCCCGCTTACCCAAATCAATGAAAGTGCTGCTGGAAAACCTGCTGCGCTGGCAGGATGGCGATTCCGTTACTACCGAAGATATTCAGGCGCTGGTGGGCTGGCTGAAAAACGCCCATGCCGATCGCGAAATTGCCTATCGTCCGGCACGCGTACTGATGCAGGATTTTACCGGCGTACCGGCGGTGGTCGATCTGGCGGCGATGCGTGAAGCGGTAAAACGTCTTGGCGGCAATGTGGCGAAAGTGAATCCCCTGTCGCCAGTTGATCTGGTGATTGACCACTCGGTCACCGTCGACCGTTTTGGTGATGATGATGCCTTCGAAGAGAACGTACGGCTGGAGATGGAACGCAACCATGAACGCTACGTTTTTCTGCGCTGGGGGCAAAAAGCATTTAATAAATTCAGCGTGGTGCCGCCGGGTACCGGCATTTGCCATCAGGTAAACCTTGAGTATCTGGGGAAAGCTATCTGGCATGAACAACTTGATGGCAAAGAGGTCGCTTATCCCGACACCCTGGTGGGTACCGATTCCCATACCACGATGATCAACGCGCTGGGCGTACTGGGCTGGGGTGTGGGTGGGATTGAGGCGGAAGCCGCGATGCTCGGACAACCGGTATCGATGCTGATCCCTGATGTGGTTGGTTTTAAGCTTACCGGTAAACTCCAGCCTGGCATTACCGCCACCGATCTGGTGCTGACCGTGACGCAGATGCTGCGTAAACATGGTGTGGTGGGGAAATTTGTCGAATTCTATGGCGATGGCCTCGACGATTTGCCGCTGGCGGATCGTGCGACTATCGCTAATATGGCGCCGGAATATGGCGCCACCTGCGGCTTCTTCCCGATTGATGACATTACTCTTAGCTATATGAAACTCACCGGACGCAGCACCGAACAGGTAGCGCTGGTTGAAGCCTATGCTAAACATCAGGGTATGTGGCGTCATCATGGTGATGAGCCGGTATTCACCAGTTCACTGGCGCTGGATATGGCGACGGTTGAGGCGAGTCTCGCCGGACCAAAACGTCCGCAGGATCGCGTTTCGCTCGGTGATGTGCCGCAGGCCTTTCAGCAGAGTAATCAGCTGGAAGTGAATCAGGCGCTTAAACCGCATACCGCAGTCAGTTACCGTGATAACGGTCAGCAGTATGAGCTGAAAGATGGCGCGGTGGTGATCGCTGCGATCACTTCCTGTACCAACACGTCTAACCCCAGCGTGCTAATGGCGGCAGGTCTGCTGGCGAAAAAAGCGCTGGAACGGGGACTGAATCGTAAACCCTGGGTTAAAGCCTCGCTGGCGCCGGGGTCGAAAGTGGTTTCCGATTATCTTGCGGTGGCGCGTCTGACGCCTTATCTCGATAAGCTCGGATTTAACCTTGTGGGTTACGGCTGTACCACCTGTATTGGTAACTCCGGTCCGCTGCCGGATGCGATTGAACGTGCGATTAAGCAGGGCGACCTGACCGTTGCGGCAGTGCTTTCCGGCAACCGTAATTTTGAAGGACGCATCCACCCTTATGTAAAAACCAACTGGCTGGCCTCGCCACCGCTGGTGGTGGCCTATGCGCTGGCCGGCAATATGAATATTAATCTGCAGAGCGAACCGCTGGGTGAAGATCTCACCGGTAAGCCGGTGTATCTGCAAGATATCTGGCCATCACCGGAAGAGATCGCTGAAGCGGTGCAGCAGGTATCAACGGATATGTTCCGCAAGGAGTATGCAGAAGTATTTGAGGGCACCCCGGAGTGGCAGCAGATCAAAGTCAGCGAAGCCGCCACCTATGACTGGGATGGCGACTCCACTTATATACGCCTCTCTCCGTTCTTCGACGAGATGGGCAAACACCCTGAAGCAGTAAAAGATATTAAAGGCGCGCGTATTCTGGCGATCCTCGGCGATTCGGTGACCACGGATCATATTTCGCCAGCGGGGAGTATTAAAGCGGAGAGTCCGGCAGGGCGCTACCTGTTAAAACATGGCGTTGAGCGCGGCGATTTTAACTCCTACGGCTCGCGCCGCGGTAACCACGAAGTGATGATGCGCGGCACCTTCGCCAATATCCGTATTCGCAATGAAATGGTGCCGGGGGTGGAAGGTGGCGTAACGCGGCATGTGCCGGGCGATGAGCCGCTGGATATCTACGATGCCGCGATGCAGTATCAGCAGGAAGGGGTACCGCTGGCGGTGATTGCCGGTAAAGAGTATGGCTCCGGTTCCAGTCGCGACTGGGCGGCGAAAGGCCCGCGCCTGCTTGGCGTGCGCGTGGTGATTGCCGAATCCTTCGAGCGTATTCACCGTTCTAACCTGATTGGCATGGGAATTTTGCCGCTGGAGTTCCCGCCGGGCATGACGCGTAAAACGCTGAACCTGAGCGGTGATGAGCAAATTGATGTGGAAAATCTGACGCTGTTGCAGGCGGGGGGCACAGTGGCGGTGAGGCTGACGCGGGCGGATGGTAGCCAGCAGCTCATTGATACCCGCTGTCGTATTGATACCGGTAATGAACTGACCTACTACCGCAATGACGGTATTCTGCACTATGTCATACGCAATATGTTGCGCGATTAGCAACAGAGCCGGGCAGTGCATGCCCGGCTTAACAGCTTATTCTTTCGGTAACAAGTGGCCCATTTTGGCCGCTTTGGTATCGAGATAATGGGCATTTTTTGGATTGCGTCCGACAATCAGTGGCACGCGCTCAACAATATTAATCCCCGCTTCACTCAGGATCTCCACTTTACGTGGGTTATTGGTCAGCAGACGCACTTCATTCACCCCCAGCAATTTGAACATATCGGCGCACAGGGTAAAGTCACGTTCATCAGCGGCAAAACCCAGCTGGTGGTTGGCTTCTACAGTATCGTAGCCTTTGTCCTGCAATGCATAAGCGCGAATTTTATTCAGCAGGCCGATATTACGACCTTCCTGGCGATGGTAAAGCAGGATACCGCGTCCGGTTTCGGCAATGGTATTTAACGCAGCTTCGAGCTGAAAACCGCAGTCGCAGCGTAAACTGAACAGTGCGTCGCCGGTCAGACACTCAGAATGAACGCGCGCCAGTACTGGATCGTTATTAGCAATATCGCCATAAACCAGAGCAAGATGATCATGCCCGGTTGCCAATTCTTCAAAACCAACCATCAGGAAATCTCCCCATGGCGTTGGCAGTTTGGCTTCTGCCACCCGTTTAAGCTGCATGTGACTCTCCGCAAACATCGTATCGGACCCGTCTGTCACGTTCGGGCCCTGGCAAAATGATTCATGAAAACGTGACTATTTTGCCATAATTGTCACGCTCATTCTCAGAATTGCGCTAATTTAAATGCACAAAGGCACGATAAGCAACCTGATAGTTAGCTTATTAATTTTAAGCAAGAAGTTATGCCGGAACCGTCTTCTTCACAAGGATGCATCATGTTAGATATTGCTAAGCGCACGGCCTTCGGTGCGCTGTTGTTATTAATTATGCCGCTGGGGGTGTGGATTTCCGGCTGGCAGTGGCAACCTGGTTCAGCAGGCTTTGGCCTGCGGGTGCTGTTCTGGATGACCGAAACCGTGACCAGTCCGTGGGGTGTGGTCACCAGTGTGATTCTGTGTGGCTGGTTTTTGTGGTGTCTGCGCTTTCGCCTGAAACCGGCCATCTTTCTGTTAGTGATTATGGTCGCCGCCATCCTTGCCGGCCAGTACACCAAATCATTTATTAAAGAACGGGTGCAGGAGCCACGTCCCTATGTGGTGTGGCTGGAAAAGAGCCATGGTGTGGATGAGAGCGCCTTTTATGAGCTGAAACGTAAGGCGCGCGGCAAAATGGTGACCCAGCTGTTGCAGGATGACAACCAGCTGCCGGCATGGCTGAAACAGCACTGGGCGTTTGAAACTGGTTTTGCCTTTCCTTCCGGCCATACCCTGTTTGCCGCCAGCTGGGCGCTACTGGGCGTCGGTTTGTTGTGGCCACGGCGCCATATCAAAACCGTGGTGCTGTTACTGCTGTGGGCGAGCGGGGTGATGGGCAGCCGTATGCTATTAGGAATGCACTGGCCGCGTGATCTGGTGGTTGCCACGCTGATTAGCTGGTTGCTGGTGACGCTGGCAACCTGGCTGGCGCAACGGGTTTGCGGCCCGCTCACGGTGCCACCGCAGGAGCAGCAGGAGATACGCCAGCGCGAGGATGAGTAGCCGCAATTGCAAATGGACTCTCACGCCCCCATAACAGTTCAATGAAGTGGGGGCTGAAGGCGCAATCCTCGCCGTCAGGAGTGCTAAAGCCATTTTACATGCAGCATCCGGGCGAGATTTTTGGCATAATTCTTTGGTTAACACCAAATTACGGGATGAAATGTGAAATATTTGCTGATTTTTTTACTGGTTTTGGTGGTTTTCGTCATCTCGGTGACGTTAGGTGCGCACAACGACCAGGTGGTTCCTTTTAATTTCCTGCTGGCTGCAGGTGAATATCGTATTTCGACGCTGCTGGCCACGCTTTTTGCCGTTGGCTTTTTACTGGGCTGGGCGATTTGCGGCCTTTTCTGGCTGCGTGTCCGCGTTGCTCTCGCCAATTCACAACGCAAGCTTAAACGTCTTCAGCAGCAGCTGGGCGAGACAGATGCAACCGTGACAACGTCACGCGTTCCTGTCGTCAAGGAATAATCTTTTATGTTGGAACTGCTGTTTCTGTTATTGCCTGTTGCTGCCGCTTACGGCTGGTATATGGGGCGCCGCAGTGCGCAACAGGATAAGCAACAGGAAGCAAGCCGTCTGTCACGTGACTATGTGGCTGGCGTTAACTTTCTGCTGTCCAATCAGCAGGATAAAGCGGTTGACCTGTTCCTCGATATGCTGAAAGAGGACAGCGGAACAGTGGAAGCACACCTGACCCTCGGCAACTTGTTTCGCTCACGGGGTGAAGTCGACCGCGCTATCCGTATTCACCAGTCATTAATGGAGAGCGCCTCGCTCACTTATGATCAGCGCTTGCTGGCGGTGCAGCAGCTTGGCCGTGACTATATGGCCGCCGGGATGTATGACCGCGCCGAAGATATGTTTGCTCAGCTGATTGACGAGACCGACTTCCGTATTGGCGCGCTGCAGCAACTGTTGCTGATTCATCAGGCAACCAGTGACTGGCAAAAAGCCATTGATGTCGCCGAGCGCCTGGTAAAACTGGGCAAAGATCGCCAGCAAATGGAAATCGCTCATTTCTATTGCGAACTGGCGTTACAGGCGATGGGCAGCGACGATCTCGATCGCGCCATGAACCTGCTGAAAAAAGCCGAAGCGGCTGACCGTCAGAGTGCGCGCGTGTCGATTATGATGGGACGTATTCTGATGGCGCAGGGTGAAGACGCCAAAGCGGTTAACCATCTGCAACGGGTCATTGAGCAGGATAAAGAGCTGGTCAGTGAAACCCTGGAGATGCTGGAAACCTGTTTTCAGCACCTTAATCAGCCGCAGGCGTGGGCTGATTATCTGCGACGCTGCGTGGAAGAGAACACCGGTGCGCTGGCGGAACTCTATCTGTCCGATATTCTCGAACAGCATGAGGGGGCGGAAGTGGCGCAGATGTATATCAACCGTCAGCTGCAGCGTCATCCCACCATGCGCGTATTCCACCGTCTGATGGATTTCCACCTGCATGAAGCAGAAGACGGCAGGGCGAAAGAGAGTCTGATGGTGCTGCGCGATATGGTTGGCGAGCAGATTCGCACCAAGCCGCGCTACCGCTGCCATAAATGCGGCTTTACCGCCCATGCGCTTTACTGGCACTGTCCCTCCTGCCGCGCCTGGTCTTCAGTGAAACCGATTCGTGGTCTTGATGGCCAGTAACCAGGATTCCCGGCAACGGGAGTTTTTTTACCCTCATTTTAGTTACAACATACTATGATAATCACGTTTCTGGTGGCCACTTAAGCAAGGTGCTATCAACCCGCCTCGCAGGGGCGAAAGCACTTAAAATTAATATCGGCTTTGCGCTGGTGCCTGAAGGAGAGCGCATGTAGAATGCTTGCCGTTTGCCCGTCGCGCCGTGCTGGTGCTCCACCGTTCACTGTCAGAGGGAATACTCATGTCACCATCTCACACTGTTACCGGGTCGCCAATTGTGGTGGCGCTGGATTATGCCGATCGCCAGCGTGCCATGGACTTTGTAGACCGCCTTAACCCGGCGTCCTGCCGCCTGAAAGTCGGCAAAGAGATGTTTACGCTGTTTGGTCCGCAACTGGTGCGCGATTTACAGCAGTGCGGTTTTGACATCTTCCTCGACCTGAAATTCCACGATATCCCCAATACCACCGCCCATGCTGTCGCTGCCGCTGCCGACCTTGGTGTCTGGATGGTTAACGTTCACGCCAGCGGCGGGGCGCGGATGATGAATGCCGCGCGCGAAGCATTACTGCCATTTGGTAAAGATGCACCATTACTGATTGCCGTTACCGTGCTTACCAGCATGGATGCGGATGATTTGCGCGATATCGGTATCGACCTCTCTCCGGCAGACCATGCTGAACGTCTGGCGAGCCTGACGCGCGATTGTGGCCTCGATGGTGTGGTGTGCTCGGCGCAGGAAGCGGTCAGGTTTAAAAACGCATTCGGCGCGGATTTCAAACTGGTCACGCCGGGGATCCGTCCGGCTGGCAGCGCAGCCGATGACCAGCGCCGGATTATGACGCCACAGCAGGCGCAGCAGGCCGGAGTCGACTATATGGTGATTGGTCGTCCGTTGACTCAGTCTGACGACCCGGCACATAAGCTACAGACCATTCTTGCTGAGTTGCAGGAGGCATAATGAATGATAACAACAGCCGCTTAGTCTATTCGACCGACAGCGGACGCATCGAGCAGCCGCAGGAAAAAGTTGTCCGGCCAAAAGGCGACGGCATTGTGCGCATTCAGCGCCAGACCAGCGGGCGCAAGGGAAAAGGCGTGTGTCTGATTAGCGGTATTGACCTCGACGATGAAGCCCTGACTAAACTGGCGGCAGAGCTGAAGAAAAAGTGCAGCTGTGGCGGTGCCGTCAAAGAGGGCATTATTGAAATTCAGGGCGATAAGCGTGACTTGCTGAAAAGTCTGCTGGAAGCAAAAGGGATGAAGGTTAAGCTGGCGGGGGGATAGTCGTGAAAAGGCCGCGATATCGCGGCCTTGATCCAGCCAGATGCGCTGCGTAGAGCCAGAGCTTTTTCTTATGATGAGAATCTGGTTTGGGTTATTTACCGACCTGATGACCGATAATACCACCCACCGCAGCGCCACCAATGGTGCCTAAACCGCTACCGTTAGTCAGGATTGAACCACCGATAGCACCGGCACCGGCGCCAATTGCTGTATTACGATCACGCTTTGACCAGTTAGAACAGGCGCTCAAAGAGAGTACCAGAGTAGCGGCCAGCACAGCAGCAGTGATGCGTTTGGCGTTAATTGACATAATGACTTCTCCTTAATTGTTACTCACAGAGGCAACCCTTTCAGTATAGTTGGCGATCTCTGTATTCAGGTCCGCTGGCTGCATATTTAGCACGATGAAGCGCCCTGTTATTACTATCCAGACGAGTAAAAAGCTTAATAACTGACGGTCTTATTTTGCAGCGACAGCAGGCAAATGCGCCCTGAAAAATATATAGCAAGGTAACTATCACCTTGTGGGCTATTGCATACTGATAGTTTAGCCATAAGCGGCGCTTCTGACAGGGTAAAAAATCTCAATTCACATCAGAAAATGGCGCTGACAGCCACTTTCTCCCTCCTATACAGCTATCCACTCCATAGCCAGTGACGCACTGCACCACCAGAATAATGGTAACGTGGTTAATGGAGAGTTTTACGATGCTGGAACAACTGAAACAACAGGTGCTGGAAGCCAATCTTGCGCTGCCACGTTACGGGCTGGTGACTTTTACCTGGGGAAACGTTAGCGCAATCGATCGCAGCAGCGGTCTGCTGGTGATCAAGCCTTCCGGTGTCAGCTACGAGGCGATGACAGCAGAAGATATGGTGGTGGTGGCGCTGGAGAGCGGCGAAGTGGTGGAGGGCAGCAAACGTCCCTCTTCGGATACCGCTACCCACCGCGCGCTCTATCTTGCCTGGCCGGAAATTGGTGGCATTGTTCATACCCACTCACGGCATGCCACCATCTGGGCGCAGGCAGGCCGGGATATTCCGGCATGGGGCACGACTCATGCTGATGATTTTTACGGCGATATTCCCTGCACACGTAAGATGCATGACAGCGAAATCATCGATCGTTACGAATGGGAAACCGGGCAGGTGATTATTGAGACGCTGCGTGAACGCCAGCTTTCACCACTGGAAGTTCCGGCGGTACTGGTTAACTCCCATGGACCTTTTGCCTGGGGCAAAAACGCCAGTGATGCGGTACACAGTGCGGTAGTGCTGGAAGAGGTGGCCTATATGGGCATTTTCAGTCTGCAACTGACTCCCGAACTACCGCCAATGCAGCAGGCGCTACTGGATAAACATTACCTGCGCAAGCACGGTGCCAATGCCTGGTACGGGCAGAAATAACGGTCTGACATTGGTGATTTTTACGGGCGGTGAGAACGTCGCCCCTACAGCAAATTGATGGGTTTATGTAGGGGCGGCGTTCTCGCCGCCCGTGCCGATGATCTGCACCGTAGCGAATTCCCCCCCTAAACCATTCTGATTAATCCAATCAAATTCTTATACCTTAAGTGACTGACATTAAGTCATCAGGCTGCCTTTTTTCATGTCTGTAAACCCGACAGAGGCTGCATTTTACCCCTGTCAGATCAATAAAGTGAAACTCTCTTCCTTTAAAAATGAAATAACGTTTTAAAAATATCGACGAGATCACTTTTCTGCCTTTTTATTCACGCTATGTTGCTGTCACCCGCCCACTGGGCAGATGCAAACAATCTTTTTTACTTCTCCTTGCAGGTGAAAAAACAACATGCAAATTAAAAGAGCTATAGACAAAATTCCCGGCGGAATGATGCTGATTCCGCTGTTTATTGGCGCTGTCTGCCATACTTTCGCTCCAGACTCCGGGAAATACTTTGGATCGTTCACCAACGGATTGATGACCGGCACCGTGCCGATCCTTGCGGTGTGGTTTTTCTGTATGGGGGCGTCGATAAAACTTAGCGCGACCGGCACCGTATTACGTAAATCGGGTACGCTGGTAGTGACGAAAATCGCGGTAGCGTGGATTGTGGCAGCGGTTGCTTCACGCCTGATCCCGGAAAACGGCTTTGAAGTGGGGATGCTGGCCGGACTGTCGACTCTGGCGCTGGTGGCTGCCATGGATATGACCAATGGCGGTCTCTATGCTTCGATTATGCAGCAGTATGGCACTAAAGAAGAGGCGGGCGCCTTTGTGCTGATGTCATTAGAGTCAGGCCCGCTGATGACCATGGTGATCCTCGGTACTGCCGGTATTGCCTCTTTTGAGCCGCACGTATTTGTCGGCGCGGTGCTGCCATTCCTGGTGGGCTTTGCGCTGGGCAACCTTGACCCGGAATTGCGCGAGTTCTTTAGTAAAGCCGTGCATACCCTGATTCCATTCTTTGCCTTTGCTCTGGGTAACACTATCAATCTGGCGGTTATCGCCCAGACCGGGCTGCTGGGTGTGGCGCTGGGTATCGCGGTGATTGTGGTTACCGGCATTCCGTTGATTCTGGCAGATCGCCTGATTGGCGGTGGCGATGGCACTGCCGGTATTGCGGCGTCCAGCTCCGCCGGCGCTGCGGTTGCTACGCCAGTATTGATTGCTGAAATGGTGCCGCAGTTTAAGCCGGTAGCACCAGCCGCTACTGCACTGGTGGCGACCTCAGTCATCGTCACCTCTGTGCTGGTGCCGATTCTGACGGCGATGTACTCGAAACGGGTTAAAGCCGCGAAAGCCTCTTCCAGCCAGCATGCCGCAATTAAGTAATCATATTTAATGCTTTCCCGGCCCGTGAGTCGGGAAAGCAACATCCTGCCGGAATACTCAGTTGAGAAAATGCGTGGCTGGAAGAACCGCCATTTCCGACTATCTTTATTATGGCGCAACGGAGCTTTGCGCATATAGGATACCGATTATCTTCAAGGATGATGAAATTGAACGAAATAAATCAGCAGCTTACCGATCACACCTTTTTACTGGCTGCGCCACAGCTGGCAGCGGCCAGCAATAACACCCATCCCGGATTATTAAAACGCGTGGTTAATATCGCCACCCGGCTTTTTGCTGCGCCGATCCCCGACCAGGCGCAGGCATGGCGGCAGGCATGTGAACTCTCGTTTACTCGCTGTCAGACAGCCGCAGAGTTTGTCCAGTCGTTGCGTCAGCGGCTGGGCGACGCCAGCGCCAGCCATTTAATGCAGCCTGACGCCCAGCATCCGGCATACTGGTTGCCAGCGATAATCGAGCCGGCACTGAGTAGCGAGCAGCTGCGGCAGCTGGCAAGTTATGCACTCAATCTTCCTCAGCTGAATCTTGCATGGATCGAACGCAACCGACCGGCGCTGTATAACCTGTTAGTCGATGAAATCAGTCAGGCGGCAGCGAACCGGCAGACAGACATTATCGCGATGCTGTTACCACAATTATTACGGTTGCCCGCTGTGCTCAATTCACTCAGCCGTCTGCATCCGTTGCTGCCTGTGGCGCTGTGGGCCACACAATTGTTATGGCAAATCCAGCAGCAGGGTGTGCTCAATGCACTGGGCAGCGAACTGAAAATGCAGCTTCATCACTGGCTGATGCGGCTGGACGGTGCTCAGCCAGCAGCGGATTCGTTGCGCAGCGCGTTAAGCGACAAACAACTGTGGGGAATGGTAAATACCTGGCTGGAGAAGCACCTGTCGCTGACCGGCGATACAGCAGAATCCATTGCACCGCAGCCTGAACCTGCTGCGGCGCTGGCAGTGGTGGCCGCGCATCAGTGGCAGGTTAATAGCGCGATCAATATGGCGGCACAGCAAAACCATGCATTACAGCTGCAGATCGAAAGTTGCTATGAGTTGCTTAAACTCCAGACGCGGCCAGTTGATATCGTTGTCAGTTGCGCACCGCAGCCCGGCAATTCGTCACTGAACACCAGCACCGGGCAGGGTGCGCAACTGACGCGTTCACTGGTGCTGGGTGAACGCGGAGAGATGTACACGCGTTTGCAACTGGATAGTGGTGAAGCGCCGATGCTATTGCAAGGAGTAACCATCCCGGCGCAGACGCGTCCGCAGGCGTTACAGTTATTAGCCGGGCCTGATGACAGGATAACCCTGCTGCCAGTCAGTGCCGCCGCCCCCGGTGACGATCAACTGGCTGCATTGGTCATCAAAGGAGGGCAGCAACAGCTAA
Source organism: Winslowiella arboricola (assembly GCF_025527015.1). Classification (GTDB taxonomy): domain Bacteria; phylum Pseudomonadota; class Gammaproteobacteria; order Enterobacterales; family Enterobacteriaceae; genus Erwinia; species Erwinia arboricola. Next base: position 171,263 of record NZ_JAODIM010000043.1, read on the forward strand.
CGCAAAGCGGGTTTGTGACGAGAAAATTGCAGGCGGTCAGCAACATCCTGCAACCGGCGGCATCGGGATGGGGTTATCAGCTCAGTTCCACACTGTCGGCAGTGGCGAGCTGGCTGCTCACGCCCGGTAAAGCAGACCGACCATCGGCATGGCCACTCCCCGGTCTGTCAGCAGCAGAATTCACCACCGCCACGACGACCCTCCAGCTGGCTGAAGCCGCGAATGCCAGCAGGGGGGAGACAAGCGTTGATGACTTGATGGAATCGCTGTGCTTTAAGTATCCCGACCAGCTTGAACGCTATCCTGATGTGGTTATTTCACAAGTCCGTCAGCGCGCCACCCGGGAGGTGCTGGATAGTGAAGTGCCGCTGGCACAGGCATTGCAGTTGCTGGATGAAGCAGAACTGAATAATCCGCAACTGTTACTTAATTTTCATCCTGGCTGGAGTAAACATTTAGCTGATGATATTCATCATCATCTCAGTGGCAAAGTCTGGCCAGCTTATAATGATACAGCGCCAATGGCATGGGACGAACCGCAGAACCAATGGGCTGCGTGGCAGTTAGGCGTCGGGCTGGGGCGCTTAAGCCTGGAGAATATGGGCGCGATCACCCGGCAGATCAGACTGCCAATCTGGGATGCACAGAACTGGATCCGCCATAAAATCAGCACGATTGTCACCCTGTATGGCGCCGATCCAAACCTGCTGAAAGCCGACACTAAAGTAAAAATTTACCTGCGAATGCCATCAGTACTGAACAGGCAACATATGCCGGTTAATGCGACCTATGACGGCACATTGCAACCCCTGTTAAATGAGGACGGGGGGGACTGGACCTTGCAGGATATATTTACCGATGCTTATAAACGGGGGCCGGTGCGCCCCGAAAGTATGCTGATTGAATTTCCGGCGAGTGTGAATGACGCCCTGAAAAAAGAGATACTGGATATCAATTTGCAGGCCATGTTTATGCAGGAGCTGCAGCAGGCATTTGCCGATAACAACATCAGAAAGGGCATGCTGAGTTTATATGAGACACTGTTTAATCATGCGCTGGAGCGTGTCTGGCAGCAGCACAGAGCGAATAACATCCCTTTCACCGCTGCTTCACTGCGGGACGCCATCAAAAAAGGGGAGTTTTATCAGCTAAGCTGGTTTGGTCATCGCTTGCATAACCTGGTGTTTATCGCTGTTGAAAAAAACGAGAGTGATAACGGCATTATTCTCTCATTATGGGACGATCGCATATTTACGGTGAAAATAGACCGATTATCTGCAATTTCGTTTTATGAAAAGAAAAAAGCGCACGAGTTACTCGCATTACTGGAAAAAAGCCTGCCCATCGATGGCAGGGAAAAGGCGCATAACAAATCCGGCATCTACGATGACAGTATAATTATTAATACATCCGGTCGTTACCAGGTGCAATTTCATGGCAAAGCTTTTATCAGAAAAACATGGTTAAAGGCCAGTGAAGATCAATGCGTGCTGCAACTGCTGAAAACTCCATGGGTGGAGAAAGATTTGCTGCTGAATTTAGCCGCAGGATTAAATAAAGATATGAATTTTCTGGTCTTAACCGATACTGAACATCGCATCAATACATTAATTGAAACGTTTGACACTATTGGTATGTTAATCAGCTTCTTCTCTGTTCCGGTGGCGATTACCTCGGCCAGTGGTGGCGTCGGCACGGCGTCGAAAATGCTGGCGCAAATCTCCAGCTGGCGCAGCAGCGCGATTTTAAATACGGCCTGTACTATTTTTCCCCGTCTGGTTCAGTGGCGGATAGCCGACCGACGGCAGGAACAACATAAAGCGCTGATGCAAGCTTTACTGAGCATCGCTGCTGAAGGGGTCAGTTACCTGCTAAACCAGCATGGCGCCAGAATGATTATCGGCATGATACATCAGGGGAAAAAAGCGGTCTCGATCCCTTATCATCAGTTGCCAGGCAGTTTTACGCTTAAAATTGAAGATTATGCGAAGCGCTTTTTCGCCGCATACAAAAACATTTTGATGCGTACAATGGATTTTTCGGAGATGACGCCTGCGCTGGGTGATGCGTACGAACTGCCTTATATCGACAGCAAAGCACCAGCCCCGGTGGAACTGATCAAAGATGAGATTGAAAAGTTCCCGGACTATATAAGACTGCAGATTAAAGAAAAAAAAGATCTGGTTTCACTGTTTAGCCATCGGGATAACATCCTGGAACATCTGCGTGTTTTCTTTACCAGTCGTGGGCGCCGGACGGAAATAGGCACCCTGTTGAGCTGGGATAATTACCTTGACCCAAAACCCAGTGCGCACAATTTTATCCGCATTATATCTGCGGATCCAGAAATCGGTTCTGTCTATAGCGAAACCGAAAATATCTGTCTGGATTCCCACGCTACACCTGATCGGATTGAACATGTTATTACCGATGAAGATACCTGGCTGAATTCATTACACCGGGCGCCACGTTATCAAAATAAAGCCGTCGGTGTAAAATGGTTTGATGATATGACGCAGGCGCAAAACTGGTATCAGGCATTTATTGGCGGCCGCGGCGGCAGTATCAAAATGCTTAAACGCTATCTGAAGGTTCGCCCTGGCTGGTATCATCGGGCGATCACCGCTGATGTCTTAAAAAATCTCGACCGTCGCCAGTCAAATGTATTGCAGGATATCTATGCCATGCAGACTGATGAATCCCTTGAGGATGTGAAGATCCTGAATCTGGATAGCTTAAGCCTGAACCTCAGTTATCTTTATACGACCAGTTCGATCGCCGGGGTGGATCTGCTGGCAGAGGAGTTTGATCTGCTGGTGCGAAGAAATATCAGCAAGGTTGCGACGCCGTTCCCTGACCGTAATTTAAGGGTGGTTGCCACTGAATTAATGGGCGTGAGTAGTGACAATAATGGCAATGTGACCATAACCAATTATGCAGCGCCACGTGATGTGCTGCTGAATAATCAGCTGCAAAGCTGGTCGCCAGACAATATCACCGCAGCCGTGCGGCACTCTGTCAGCAGTATTCTTTATAATCCGGCGATTGATCAGCAGCTGCTGCGGCAAAAACGGCACGGCAATAATACGCTGATGCAAAAACGTATTGAGCGACTGGAGAAAAATACACGATGGCTGAATCAAAGTAGCGCGGGCGCCCGCGTACCGATGCTGCTGGGGATTGATCTCCGTAAGCTTGGCGCCACCAGCACCGTTAGCGACAACCTGTTACCCGCGACTTTCCCGGCTGATGCTATCGCCATGGTCATCAGCCCGGCCAGCCAGAACGAAACGCTGGCGGAAATTATACAATCAATACGTGACAGGCCGTTGCCGGTAACCCCTCTGTTAATTCAGGACAAACCTGAGTGGCGAAAAACGGTGGATCTGGCCTATCAGTATGCTTTATTTCCCGCGCAGGCTAATGCACGCCTGTCATTAAGTAATGAGACAGAAAAATTCTGGTTACCGGTGATTGAGCTGCAACTGACCCATGAGCTGATTAACTTTGCTGCAGCGCAGCAGTTAAGGGAAGAGACGCGCAGCGATAATTACGGCTATTTTATTGGCGAAGGGGCATTACGTATTGAAGATGCTGCGCAACTTAAGCGTATACAACCCGGTGCGCGATTAATCCTTCTTGACCAGACTGCCGGGCCAGGAAAACCGCCCATGTCACATGCCCTGATGCAGCTGGAAGATGGACAGGCCATTGGCGCCAATAATCAGCTTATCGGTGGCGGCAAAGGCTGGGAAATTGTCTGGCTGGAAACCGCGAACTGGGTCAGGGATGTCACTTATGGTTTTGTACTCGCTTACGATGATCATCTCTATAGTCTGCATATACAGACTTCGTCGCAAATACCACCGGTAAAACCCGTCGTGACGCCTGAATTACATAAAGATGCGGTTAAAGTGATTACTCTGGCGGAGCAGTATATTTCACAACCTGGCGCGATGATGGGTATCAACGCCTCATGGGAGGAAGTCCTGATGCTCTATTTACAAGCCGGGATGCTGAACCGCGAAAATTTTAATCGACTACAAAAAGAGACGCGCGAAGATCATTTTGCGCTTTATCTTGCCATCGGTTCTCAGCTGGTACGCAGCAAACAGGAATTATTAAATGCGCCGCCAGGTTCACGCCTGATATTTATGGAAAAGCCCGAGGCAGCTGACGACAAACCCTTGATGCGCCACTCTATGGTGGTGACCAGCTGGGGGACAGCGATTGGTGTCAGAAATCAGCCAATTGGCGGCGGTGAGGCATGGCAAAAAATAGCGCTAAATACGCTGAACGTCCTGCGCGATACCCGTCATGGGCTGGTGATCACGCAGGGGGAAAATAAGCTGTTATGTGTTATCGCGCCGCCTTTAACGGATGGCTTATTTAGCTGATCGCACCGGGAACCACATATTTCACTGTACCGATGAGTCCGGCATAACCTGTCTTATGTCGGAACCGGTGTCAGGAGAAACAAAATATTCAGGGTTACAGAACAATAATGTTGCGGCTGACCGGGTCGGGGCGGGATAAGTGCGCTCAACTTTCGGTCAGCCAGCAGGCGGCAACAGAATACTATTTTTTACTTTTTCAGATCACCCGGTTTGGCAGAAAAAATGGATTTTATCTTAAAAATCAGTCTCTCATTTAATGCGGCCTGACTCTGGATTACGCTGAATATGCCTATAACGCATCAAATAATCAGGGGTTCAGACCATGACAGTAATTAACCAAGCAACATGCAGACTTTTTACCGAAGCCGGACATACCACTCAACTTGCTGCCTACTATGAGGAGGAACGCCGCACGATGTGGATGCTGTTAAGGGCGGAGCCAAGACCGTGCTTTAACCATGCACTAATTGAAGAAATTATGAATCTGAGTTACGCCGCTCAGCGCTCCGGTCTGCCGATTGATTTTTGGGTGACCGGCTCACTGGTGCCATCGATGTTTAATGCGGGTGGCGATTTAAGCTTCTTTGTTGAAACGATAAAGAATGGACGGCGCGAAGCGTTGCGTTCTTATGCCCGTGCCTGCGTAGATTGCATCCATGCTGCTGCCAAAGGTTTTGATACCGGCGCGGTAACCATCGCGATGATTGAAGGCAGCGCGCTTGGCGGCGGCTTTGAAGCCGCACTGGCCCATCATTTTATCCTCGCGCAAAATAACGCGCGGATGGGTTTCCCGGAAATTGCCTTTAATTTATTTCCGGGAATGGGAGGCTATTCGCTGGTGGCGCGCCGCTCGGGGATGAAACTGGCGGAGGAGTTAATTTGCGAAGGGGAGTCGCATACCGCCGAATGGTTTGAACAGCGTGGTCTGGTCGATCGTCTGTTCCAGCCCGGGGACGCCTATCGCGCCACCCGCACCCTGATTGATACGCTGAAACCCAAACTCAACGGCGTCAGGGCGATGCTTAAAGCGCGTCAGCGGGTATTACAACTGACGCGTGCTGAACTGATGGATATCACTGAGGACTGGGTCGACTTTGCTTTTACACTGGAGCCGAAAGACCTGGCGTATATGGAACGGCTGGTGCAGTTGCAAAATCGGCACAGCTCACAACTGCGCAAAGCGGGTTAATTATTTTTTAACCTTATAATGGGCAAACCAGTGTTCGAATTCGCTTACGGGCATTGGTTTCGCATAGTAGTAACCCTGGCGCTGGTCGACGCCACTGGCGATAACAAACTGCTCTTCAGCCGCGGTTTCGATACCTTCCGCAATCACCTGCAAATCCAGCGCTTTCGCCACCGCCACAATAGCGCGCACCAGCGACTGAGAAACCGCCTGATTATTGACGCCACGGACAAAACTCTGGTCGAGCTTGATGGCGTTGATTGGCACCCGCGCCAGCTGGGACAGTGAGGAGTAACCGGTGCCAAAATCATCCAGATGCACTTCTGCACCGAGATCCTGAAACTGCTGCATCAGATTAAGCGCCTGCTGCTCATTCTCAATCAGGCAGCTTTCGGTCAGTTCAATATCTATCGGACAGCCGTTTAGCTTATTCTCCAGCAGCGCCTGACGCAGGTCGCAGTAGATACTTTGATCCATAAGCTGACGTGCAGAAACATTGACCGCCACGCGTAAATCAATGCCCTGTTTACGCCAGGCGACAATTTGCGCCACTACCGACAGCATCACCCAGCGTCCCAGCGGCACAATCAGGCCTGACTCTTCGGCATAGGAGATAAAATCACCCGGTGGCACCAGCCCGCGCTCCGGTGATTGCCAGCGCACCAGGGCTTCGACGCTGCTGACCTTGCCATCTTTACCAATTTTCGGCTGATAGTGAACAACCAGCTGCTGATGCTCCAGTGCTTTGCGCAGATTGGTATCCAGCCACAGATATTCAAATACCCGCTGATTCATTTCGGCAGAGAAAATACAGAATTTACCGCGCCCGGACTCTTTTGCTGTATACATCGCGGTATCAGCATTACGCAGCAGACTTTCGCGGTCTTCGCCATGCTGCGGAGCGATGGCAATGCCGATTGAACAGCCGGTATACACCTCAATCAGGCCAACCCGGAACGGCTGTCGCAGACGTTCAATAATGCGCGTCGACATCGCTTCCAGCCCCTGCTGGCTGCTATTCTGCGCCTGCACGATAAACTCATCGCCGCCGAGGCGGCCGAGGGTTTGATCTTTATCCAGGCAACTGAGAATCGCCAGTGATACCGCCTGTAGCAGCTGGTCGCCAAACATATGGCCGTACGCGTCATTTACCTTTTTAAAATTATCGAGGTCAAGATAGACCACGCCAAGCTGGCTGTCATTGCGCTGTTCCAGCGACTGACTGATCAGCTGGTTAATGGCATTGCGGTTTGGCAGGCCGGTAATGGTATCGGTATTGGCGAGAATGCGCAGACGCTCCTGAGCGCGCCGCTCTTCGGTGATATCGGTACCGGAACAGATCAGGAAAATTTCGTTTTTGCCGCTGCCGCTATGGACAAATTTATTGCGGAACAGAAACAGCCGCTGCCCTTTTTTGGTCTTGATCCAGCGCTCAACTTCATATGAGCTGCCATTGCGAAAAAAACCGCTGATATTACGACGTGAAGCGATGGCTTCCTGTTTGGTCATAAACAGCTGAAACACATTGCGGCCAATCACTTCCTGCTCTTTCAGCCCGGTGTACTCCTCACTTAAACGGTTAAAGCGCTGAATATTGCCTTGCTGGTCAAGGATCACAATCACTGAATTCGCTTCGGATACCACCTGTTCAGCAAACGAGAGTCCCAGTGTTAAATCGCGCGCCACCGATGAGGTATCGCCCCATGCCGATGCGGTGCCCGCCCATGTCGACTGATTCACCTTGCGTCCCACCAGATGCATTGCCACCATCGTTCCGCGCAGGGAAACAGTGAGATTAACGCTGGAGGTAATCACCGTCATGCAACGTATCAGGCTGACCTGTGATGGCACCAGGGAAACGGCAAGATTGATTTCAGCATTTTCATCTTCGGCAAAGTTAAGTGCATCACTATCAGCAGAGAGATGCCAGTGAGGGCTGGAGGTACCAAAAAAGGTATAGAGCAACGTTTGCCCTTGTTCATCGGTCATTAACAACGTCCTCCCGGGGGGTGCTCTGCAGGCAGTATCTTCTTATTTTAGCAACAGTATTCGGCAATATGCAGAAGCACAAGCTGCAAACGAGATATATTTTTTTAAGCTGCAAATTAACCCGGCTGCAATGGTGCGCAGCCGGGTTAAAAGCGGTGAAAAGAAAGAGGGCGATCGGGATGATAAGAGCGGTGAGCATAAGCTGCATTGCCGTCTCTCACCGCGCTTAACCGATGTGTTTTAAGCCATAGCTAACACGGACATTTCCCCAGTTTGCCGCCTTTGGAGGGATAGCGTGCCTCCAGACAGTAGCGATGGAATTCGCGTTCACTCATCGCTGCGGTCAAAGGATGCTGCGCCTGCATATGGCGCAGGTAATTCTGGTAATCCTGCACGCCGACCATCAAACGAAAACTTTGCGCCAGTCGTTTGCAAATCAGCCGAAGGGAAAGCGGCTCCGCTGGCTTTTCTGCTATCCATAGCGGGTGGCAGCGCCGCAGCTGTGGTACGCCGGTCAGTGGCCGGCGTGCATGAATGGCGTCAGACATGGCTGGCCTCCTTACGCAGTGAAATTTCAGCTTCATGGGTGGTGGGTTTATCACTGCGCAGCGCGCGGCGGATGACAAAAATGGCGGAAATCAGCATGGTAACCGCCACCAGCATAAAGAAGGCGCACAGTGCGGCGTTAATCTGGTTACTCAGCACGATGGTCTGCATATCGGCGACGCTTTTCGCCGGCGCGATCACCACGCCTTCGTTAATCCCTTTCGAAAACTTGTTCGCCTGCGCAAGGAAACCAATTGCCGGTTTTTCATGGAAAATTTTCTGCCAGCCAGCGGTCATTGAGGTGATAAACAGCCAGATGGTAGGGATGATCGTCACCCAGACATAACGCTGTTTCTTCATCTTAAACAGCACTACCGTACCGAGGATCAGTGCCATTGAGGCCAGCATCTGGTTGCCAATACCAAACAGCGGCCACAGGGTATTGATGCCGCCCAGCGGATCGATCACCCCCTGGTAGACAAAGAATCCCCAGGCGGCGACGGCGACGGAGGTTCCGGCCATATTCCCCAGCCACGAGCGGTTATTTGCCAGTGAAGGCACCACGGTACCAACCAGATCCTGCACCATAAAACGACAGGCGCGGGTACCGGCATCCACCGCGGTCAGAATAAACAGCGCTTCAAACAGAATAGCGAAGTGATACCAGAAGGCCATCATCGCCCGGCTGTTAAATACCTCGGTAATAATATGCGCCATGCCTACCGCAAAGGTTGGCGCGCCGCCAGCGCGTGACAGCACCGACTGTTCGCCAACATCGCGGGCGACGGCGGCCAGCATTTCCGGGGTGACCACAAAGCCCCAGCTGTTGATCATCTGCGAGGCGCTTTCCACGGTAGTGCCAATCAGCGCCGCCGGTGAGTTCATGGCGAAATAGATCCCCGGCTCGATCACCGAGGCGCAGATCAGCGCCATAATCGCCACAAATGACTCCATCAGCATCGCGCCGTAGCCAATAAAGCGGATATGGCTTTCACGCTCCACCAGTTTCGGTGTGGTACCGCTGGAGACCAGCGCATGGAAGCCGGAGATGGCGCCGCAGGCGATAGTAATAAACAGGAAAGGAAACAGCGCGCCGGAGAACACCGGGCCGCTGCCATCGATAAAACGCGATACCGCAGGCATCTTCATCTCCGGCATGGCGAACACAATGCCGATGGCGAGGCCGATAATCACGCCGATTTTCAGGAAGGTGGAGAGGTAGTCACGCGGCGCCAGCAGCAGCCACACCGGCAATACCGAGGCGACAAAACCGTAAATCACCAGCACCCAGGTCAGCGAGGTGCCTTTCAGGGTAAAGAAAGGGCCCCAGTAGGGATGCTGGGCGATATCGCCGCCATAGATAATTGCCGCCATCATCAGTACAAAGCCGATAATCGACACTTCAGCAATTTTCCCCGGACGCAGGAAGCGCATATAGACGCCCATAAACAGCGCGATCGGGATGGTGGCGGCTATGGTAAACAGCCCCCATGGACTGTCTGCCAGCGCTTTTACCACTACCAGCGCCAGCGCGGAAAGGATAATAATCATTACGCCCAGCGCGCCAAGCATGGTGACCACGCCGGCAAAAGCGCCCAGCTCCTGCCTGGCCATCTCACCGAGTGAGCGACCATCGCGGCGGGTGGAGATAAACAGAATCAGGAAATCCTGTACCGCGCCCGCCAGCATGACGCCAACCAGAATCCAGATGGTGCCCGGTAAAAAGCCCATCTGGGCAGCCAGGATCGGGCCGACCAGCGGCCCGGCGCCAGCGATAGCGGCAAAGTGGTGACCGAACAGCACCCATTTATTGGTTGGCACATAGTCCAGCCCGTCATTATGGCGTTCGGCAGGGGTACGGCGGCGGTCATCCAGTTCAAAAATATTGCGGGCGATAAACAGGCTGTAGAAACGGTAAGCGATGCTGTAACAGGCGACCGAAGCCACCACCAGCCAGACGGCATTGACGTGTTCGCCGCGACTGAGCGCCAGCATGCCGAAGGCAAAGGCACCGATTAACGCCACCGCTAACCAGATAATTCCGGTCTTGACGTTTTTCATCACAGAACTCCTTGTTGGTCCAGAGGGAAGGCTCAGGGTGAGCAACAAGTTAAAAGTAATGTAATTGTTTGTTTAAGAAAGTTAACCGCAGGAAAACTGTGAACTCTCAGGCGTTTTAATCATGGCCGTAGTGAAAACAAGGGTATGGGGTTTGGGATTATGTGATAAATATACACAAGAGGGAAACTGTAACGATAATATATAACTTATTGTTTTGTAAGTTATTTTAATGCAGTTTCATCTGTTTCGCATGTTAATCCCATCAACTGCGGCAATACGGTGTGTAACTGATTGCTACCTTCGAGCCTGCAAGCCACCTGCTGCAACCGCTGATAATGCGTCACTGGCATCAGCGGGTGTAGCAACCGGCTGGACTTCTGCAGCAATTTTTCCTGCTGCAATATCAGGTCAGTTGCTGGCTGGCTGAGATCGATTTGCCGCCACTCTGCGCCATATCCTAAGCGTGCATTGGCTCTGGCTAACGCATCGTTGCCGCTGACCTCTACCCGGTCTCGCAGGGCAACAATCGCGCTATCGTTCAGGCTGGCGCTAAGGCTGCGTTCCGTCAGCGTATCGCGGCGCAGTAACGCCATTGCCACCATATGCGCGATGCTGAATTTGGCCTGCGCGACGGTGGCGGGATGACGGATATTGCAGACCGAGAGATATTGCGTCTCCACCTCGACAATCACCGGCAGGCGGTCGTCCTGATACTGCACCTGCAACGCTGCCTCGATCGGCGCCTGCGTGCCATAACATGAGGCGTGATATTTAAAGACAATCTGGCGGCTATGCCAGCGCTGCCGATCGATTTCCCACTGCTGCTGCTGGCTGCTGGCGTTAAGAAAGCCATGGCTGGCTGATAACGCATCTTCTGTCGCCTGGTAACCGCTGGCGGCCAGCTTTGCGGCTCTGATGCCATTACTGGCGGCATTGCCCACCTGTAACGGTTTAACATCCGAGCCAAAAGCGCCGCGCACTCCGGCGGCGAGGCTGGCGGCAATTGCCATCGCCGTGACCGTCTGATCTTCATCCAGTTTCAACAGTTGCGCCGCCGCCAGCGTAGCGCCGAAGGTGCCCAGTGTGGCGGTGTTATGCCAGCCCAGCTGATAATGGGATTCCCCCATTACCGCCGCCAGCCGGGACTGTGCTTCAACACCGGTGACAAAAGCGCGCAGCATTGCCTGACCGTCGCTGTTTTGTTGCTCGGCCAGCGCCAGAATCGCGGGCCACAGCGGCGCCGACGGATGGATGCGCGAAACTAAATGCGCATCATCAAAATCGAGCATATGCGCTGCCGCGCCATTAATTGCCGCCGCTTCATACAGCGAGGTACGCTGGCCACTGCCCAGCAGGGTGGCAACCGGTTTGGCCGCCGTCTCCTGCGCGGCGGCGGCCAGCAGGCTGATTGCGCGATGAGACCAGCCCGCATGCAAGACACTTAACCAGTCGAGCAGGCAGTGCCGGGCGATGGTAAGCACATCTTGCGGAATAGTGTCAGTCATGGTGGCGCACTGACGTACCCATGCGCGGGTAAACGAAGGCGGATTCATTCCTGGAACACCTCTTCACGCGAGCGGTTCAGTTTGGGCAGCAACATCAGCAGTAACAGCACTGCTGCGGCACCGATCAGGGTCGCCGAGATTGGACGGGTGACAAACACGCTGAAATCCCCGCGCGACAGCAGCAGGGCGCGGCGCAGATTCTCCTCCAGCAGCGGGCCGAGCACAAATCCCAGCAGCAGTGGCGCGGCTTCCAGCTTCAGCTTACCCAGTAAATAGCCCACTAAACCAAATACCACCATCTGCCAGATATCATCCACAGAACTGTTAAGCGAAAATACGCCGATACAGCAGAACACCAGAATCAGTGGATAGAGAATACGGTAAGGGATACGCAGCAGACGCGCCCAGAGGCCGACCAGCGGCAGATTTAAAATCACCAGAATCAGGTTGCCTAACCACATTGAGGCGATCAATCCCCAGAATAACGTCGGGTTGGCGCTCATTACCTGCGGGCCGGGCTGAATATTGTGGATCATCATCGCCGCCACCATCATCGCCATGGTGGCGCTGGAGGGAATACCCAGCGTCAGCAGCGGAATAAATGAGGTCTGCGCGGCGGCGTTATTGGCGGATTCCGGCCCGGCCACCCCTTCGATAGCGCCCTGACCAAACTGTTCAGGATGGCGCGAGAGTTTTTTCTCGAGGCTGTAAGCCGAAAAAGAGGCGAGGGTAGCGCCAGCGCCAGGAAGAATACCGAGCAGACTGCCGAGGCCGGTGCCGCGCAGAATCGCGGGCCACATGCGGCGGAAATCCTCACGCTGCGGCCATAAAGTGTTGACCGGCGCGGTGCCCTGCGCCCGGGCGTCGCCGCTTTCGAGATTTTTTACGATCTCCGCCACCCCGAAAATCCCCATCGCGATACAGACAAAATCCAGCCCCTCGAACAGGCTTAACTGACCAAAGGTATAGCGCGCCACGCCGGAATTCACATCGGTGCCGATCGTGCCGAGCAGCAAGCCGATAATGATCATGCCCAGCGCTTTGGTCAGCGATCCTGCAGCCATAATCACCGCGGCAACCAGGCCAAACACCATCAGCGAAAAGTAGTCGGCAGCGCCAAAATCCAGCGCCAGCGCGGTCAGTGGTACAGCAAACATCGCGACAATCAGCGTTGAGACGGTACCAGCAAAAAAGGAGCCGATACCCGCAGTCGCCAGTGCTACTCCGGCGCGCCCCTGCTGCGCCATCTGATAGCCATCCAGCGCCGTTACCACCGACGAGGATTCACCGGGCAGGTTAACCAGAATCGCGGTAGTTGAGCCACCATACTGCGCACCGTAATAGATACTGGAAAGCATAATTAATGCTGGCGTCGGCTCCATACCATAGGTGACAGGCAGCAGCATGGCGATAGTGGCGACCGGACCGAGGCCGGGTAATACGCCAATCAGCGTGCCCAGCACGCAGCCGATAAACGCATAAAGCAGATTATTCAGGGTGAATGCTGTCTCAAAGCCCAGCTGAAGATGTGATAATAGTTCCATGATTTAGCTCAGAAAGATGGGCCACAAGGGCAGAAGCAGGCCGAGACCCTTAACAAAGATCAGCATACTGAACAGGCTGGCTACCACGCCCAGCAGCAGAGCAGCGCGGATGCTGTGGGTTTTTTCTGCCCGGCTGGAGACGGTGATCAGCAGCAGCACCGCAATAAACAGCCCGAGATAAGGCAGCGTCACGATAAACAGCGCAATGGCGGCGATAATCCAGGCCAGTCCTGACCCGTTCCAGCGTTCGAACGCTACTGTCACCGGCTTCAGCGCGCTACGCACCAGCATCAGCAGGCCCATCGCGGCCAGCAGCACACCGAGCCAGAACGGAAAAAAGCCTGGCCCCATATGTGAACGGTTGCCAAGGGGATAGTGGAGCAGGGCGATCAGTGCAAAAGCCGCACCAATGACGATATACAGCAGGCTGGCGGCGAGGTCCGGTTTATTGCGGGTAAGGTGCATCTTGCTGCTCTCCGCTGTAACGATTGGCCGGAACCGGTAATCCAAGATGACCGCGGAGAGTATCCGCCACATAGTGATGACGGAAATAGCCTCTGGCGCGCAGTAGCGGCAGCACCTGGCTGATAAATTGTTCCAGTCCACCCGGGAACCACGGCGGCATAATATTAAAGCCATCGGCCGCACCGGCTTCAAACCAGGCGATCAGCTCACTGGCGACCGTTTCCGCGCTGCCGACCAGCAGCCAGTGGCCGCGGGCGGCGGAAACCAGATTCAGCAAGTCGCGCAGGGTACGCCCCTGCTTATGGCTGAGATCCAGCAGCAAGCGTGCGCGGCTTTTCATCTGTTCATTCTCCGGCAGCGCCGGTAGCGGCTCATCTAATGGATAAGCGGAAATATCATGCCCCAGCCGCTCAGACAGTAACTTAAAGGCCTCCTGCTGATTGCTGAATTTTTGCAGCGTTTCCAGCAGTTGCCAGGCTTCTTCGTCGGTTTCTCCCAGTACCGGCATCACCCCCGGCATGACCAGGCAGTGCTCCGCTGGTCGGCCCTGCTGTTGCGCCAGCGATTTGACCCGCTGTGTAAACTCACGGCTGCCCTCCAGCGTCTGCTGGGCGGTAAAGATCACTTCGCCAATCCTCGCCGCCAGCGCGATGCCGGCATCGGATGATCCGGCCTGAATCAGCACCGGATGGCCCTGCGGCCCGCGCGTAATATTAAGCGGCCCGGCGATCTGGTAGTTATCGCCCTGATGATTCAGCGTATGCAGTTTGCTGCCGTCCATAAATTGCCCGCTGACTTTATCGCCAATCAGGGCATCATCTTCCCAGCTGTCCCACAGTCCGCGCACCACTTCGATAAATTCGCCGGCGGTCTGGTAACGTTCGGCATGGGGCGGATGGCTGCTGCGAGTGAAGTTATGTGCGATATCGTAAGCACTGGTCACCACATTCCAGCCGACTCTGCCCTGCGAAAGGTGATCCAGTGAAGCGAACTGGCGCGCTATCTGGTAAGGCTCGCTGTAAGTGGTTGATGCCGTCGCTGCGAGGCCGATATGACTGGTACAGCTGCTGAGCGCGCCGAGCAGGGCGGTGGGTTCGAAACGCACAATAATTGACGGATGATCTTGCGGCGAAGTACTCATTTTGTCGCCAAAGAAAACCATATCGAAACAGGCTTGCTCGGCCATCAGCGTTAACTTGCGGATCAGCGGAAAGTTCAGGCTGCCAAACTCCGCATCTGGCAGGCGCCAGCCAGCAGAGTGGTGACCCGCAGCATGAACAAACAGGCCCAGGTGCATTTGGCGGACAGGGGCTGACATAGATAATCTCCTGGTAATGGCAGGTGCTCACGAAATAAAAATAACGACCGCATTATTAATCTGGTGCTCATCGTTATGAGTAATTTGCATATTATAAATCTTTCATATCATGATAATTTATAATGAGGCGCAAAGATAAATACCTGTTCCGCATATAGACATGCATTTTGCGCAATTGCTTTTTTTTAAAAAACCGGGAATCACCATGCTAAAAACAACCAGAGTTTTGACACAGAGCTTATTACTGTCGATGACAGCTATCGCTGCAGGCGTACAGGCGGCCGATTATCCCGATCATGCGATAACCTATGTGGTGCCTTATCCGCCTGGCGGCACCAATGACAGCGCCGGACGTATTATCGCGCAGGCGCTGGAGAAGAGACTGGGGCAGCCGGTGGTGGTGGAAAACCGCGGCGGCGCAGCCGGTACGGTGGGCGCGGGCTATGTGGCGCATGCAAAACCAGATGGCTACACGCTGTTTAATGCATCGATCGGTAATGTGGCGATTGCGCCGCAATTATTGCCGGTCAGCTTTGATCCGTTTAAAGATTTCACCCCGCTGGCGCATATCGGCGGATCACGATCGGTTATCGCCGTTAATCCAAAGCTACCGATTCATAGCGTCGCGGAGCTGATTGACTATGCAAAGCAACATCCTGGTGAGCTGACCTATGGCACCTCCGGCAACGGCACGCCGGGCAATATATCAATGGAATATTTTAGGATGCTCAGCGGCACCGATCTGCTGCATATCCCGTATAAAGGCAGTGCGCCGGCGCTGGCGGATGCGGTGGCAGGGCATATTGATGTGGTTTCCGATCCGCTGGCCAATGGCTTTGTGAAAAGTGGTAAATTGCGTCCGCTGGCGTATTTCGGTGTGGATAAAGCGCCTGACCTGAAAGGTGTGCCATCAATTACTGAAACCTGGCCGCAGTGGGCATTCTCCGGTTCGTTTATTGCGCTGGCGCCAGCTAAAACTCCGGCGCCGGTGGTGGCAAAATTGCGTGATACGTTTAATCAGGTATTAAGTGACCCGCAAACGATTAAGTCACTGGAAGCGATTGGCGTATCCGCGGAATATAAAACCCCAGCGCAGGTCGACGGGCTGATCAATGCCACTTACACGGTGAGCAAAGATATTATTAAGAAAGCCAATATCAAAAGTAATTAAGCTCGCGGCGCAGTGCATTCATTAGCTCATTGCATAACGCATCTTTGCCTGATTTCGGTGGGAATATCGCAAAATAGCCCACCGCAACCGGCGGCAGAAAGGGTTTGATCAGTAACTTATCGCTGGCATATTGCGCGGTGATGGCATCGACAATGCCAACGCCGACGCCAATGGCCGCCATATCGCAGCACTGTTTCATTGAGGTTTCCAGCACCTCGGTTAACGGCGTGCCGTGGCTGGCGATCAGCTGCTGCAGGGCTTCGCGCAAAACCGTCTGTCTGCCGGGCAGCAGCGCGCGATAGCCGCTGAGATGCTCAAGTGAGATATGCGGATAACTGGCCAGCGGATGATCCTGCGCCATCACCGCTACCGCTGACGAGATATGCAGCTTTTCCGCCCGCAGGGCTTTAATGCCGCTCGCGCCGCTGATCAGGCCGATATCATACTGGTGACTGAGAACCATATTGGTAATCGAAGCGGTGCTCTCAACATCCATTACCAGCGATAAACCCGGGTGGTTACTGAGCATCTCCGGCACGATTTTTTCGGCACAGAGCTGCGCCAGACCCGGCACCATCCCGATGCGCAGCACGCGGTTTCGCGCCTGGCGGATGCCATCGGCAGTGGCGACCACATGCTCCATACCGAGAAAAATACGCTCGACCTCCTTATAAAGCTGGACCGCTTCCTCACGTGGCTCCAGCCTGCGGCCATCACGTTCAAACAGTCTTAAATCAAGCGCAAACTCGAAGTCTTTAATCAGGCGACTGACCGCAGGTTGCGTGACATTCATAACATTAGCCGCTTCGGTAATGCCGCCGGTCATCATCACTTTATGGAAGGCTTCCAGTTGCCGGGGATTAATGCGCGCCACAGATGTTAACTCCCATAACATTCGTTTATATGAAACATATTAAATACTATTTTTTTTCAGCAAACACATCTTATATCGTACTTATGGAATAAGAATGGTGTTTTTATGCTTTTTGCGCATAACGTAACAGGGTGGAGTTATAACGATGAAAAAAAGTCTGGTTTCTGTTGCCGTTGCAGCCGTCTGGCTGACCGTTTTCGCCTCCGCGGCCAGAGCGGAAGGATTAACCGTCGGCGTGGCCGCGCTGGCGACGTCAGTGGATCCACAGTTTTATGTCGGCGGCGCCAACGGTGCGCTGTCCCGTTCGTTGTTTGACGGGCTGGTAAACCAGGATGAAAAACAGCATATCGTGCCGGGACTGGCCACCGCATGGGATACCCCGGATGCCAACACCTGGCGCTTTCATTTAAGGCAGGGGGTTAAGTTTCATGATGGCAGCGACTTTACGGCAAAAGATGTGGTTGCCAGTATTCAGCGCATTCCGCTGGCAGGCAAAAATAGTCCAAGCTCTTATCTGCCGTATATCGCCGATATAGCCAGTGTGCGCGCGATTGATCCGCTGACCGTTGAGATAAAAACCCATTATCCCGCTGCGCTGCTGCTGAATAATCTCAGCCGCATTGCCATTCTGCCCGCCAGCCTGGAGAAAACCGCAGGGGACGTGCTGAACAGCGGTAAGCAGGTGACGGGAACCGGGCCGTTTAAATTTGTCTCCTGGACGCCGGATGATCAGGTGGTGTTGCAACGCAACGATAACTACTGGGGCGGCAAAGCTGACTGGGAGCGCGTCACGCTTAAGGTGTACAAAAATAACAGCGCGCGTGTCGCCGCGCTGTTAGCGGGGGATGCCGATATTATCGAAAGCGTCCCTTCCGCTGACCAGCGCAATATCTCCCGCCAGCCGCAGCTGACATCGGTGTCAGTCGCGGGTAACCGCTTGCTGTATCTGCATCCGGATCAGGACCGCGATCAATCGCCGTTTGTCAGCGCGCCACAGGGCGGCAATCCACTGAAAAAAGTACAGGTGCGCCAGGCGATGTCGCTGGCGATTAACCGTCAGGCGATTATTGATCGTCTGTACGAGGGGCAGGGCAGCAGCGCGTCACAGCTGGTGCCGGAAGGCTATTTTGGCTATTCACCGCGAATCCCCGCCGCCGCGTATGACCCGGCGCAGGCGAAAAAACTGCTGACTGATGCCGGTTATCCGCAGGGCTTTACCCTGACCTTCCAGGCATCAAACGATCGCTATCCTAACGACGCCCGGGTGGCGCAGGCGCTTGGACAGATGTTCAGCCGCGTCGGCATCAAAACCAGCGTGGAAACCATGCCCGGCAGCGTCTATTTCTCCCGTGCGGCAAAACGTGATTTCAGCCTGGTGATGGGTGGCGCCGCCATTGAAACCGGCGAAGCCTCCGGCATTCTTGGTCCTTTACTGGAAACCTGGGGACCCGGCGCGGGACAGGGCAATCGCGGGCGTTATACCAATGCCACTTTTGACCGGCTGTTAAATCAGGCGCGATCCACGCTGGACACTCGGCAGCGTGAACAGCTATTGCAGCAGGCGGCGGAGCTGGCGATTAGCCAGCAGGGGGTGATCCCGCTGATTTTCCTTGCCAACACCTGGGCGATGAAAAACAGCTACAGCTATCCCGGCCGCTCCGACGGTTTCACCTTGCCTTACTTTATCCATCAGCACTGAGAGGGGTATTAATATGACTGAACTGTTTGGCGTTTATCCCTATCTGGTCTCGCCGGTCAATGCGGATGGCAGCATTAATACGGCGGCGCTGACGCGTCTGGTTGAACATTTAATCGCCTCCGGTGTACAGGGGCTGACGCCGCTGGGAAGTACCGGTGAATTTGCCTATCTGAATAACCAGCAGCGCCTTGAAGTGGTCACTACGGTGGTGAAGGTGGCGAATAAGCGGGTTCCGGTGATTGCCGGGGTGGCGGCGACCACTATCCGTGATGCGGTGCAGCAGACTGAAGCGTATATCGCGGCTGGCGCTGACGGGATTTTAGCGATCCTGGAGGCTTACTTTCCGGTCAGTGAGCAGGGCGTTGAGCGCTATTTTCGCGCTATTGCGCAGGCAGCCGATCCGCACCCGGTGGTGCTGTATACCAATCCGCAGTTTCAGCGCTCCGATCTCTCTCTGCCGGTTATCGAGCGCCTGAGCCATGTCGCCAATATTGGTTATATCAAAGATGCCTCGACCAATACCGGACGGCTGTTGTCGATTATTGAACGCACGGCGGGGCGGATGAAAGTATTTGCCGCGTCCGCCCATATTCCGGCCTGCGTGATGCTGATTGGCGGCGTCGGCTGGATGGCCGGTCCGGCCTGCATTATTCCGCAGCAGAGTCTGGCGTTATGGCAGGCCGCGCAACAGGGCGACTGGCAACAGGTGATGGCCTTGCAGCGTCCGCTGTGGCAGGTGAATGAAATTTTCGCCAAATACTCCATCGCAGCCTGTATCAAAGCCGCACTTAACCTGCAGGGTTTTGCGGTTGGCGATCCGCTGCCGCCGCAACAGCCGCTCTCTGAAGAAGCACGTCAGGAAATCGCCGATGTACTGCGTAAAGTGGGCGCGCTGTGACCGCGAAAGCCGTGATTATTGATTGCGACCCGGGCATTGACGACGCCATTGCCTTACTGGCGGCGCTGCATTCGCCAGCGTTAACCCTCCTCGGGATCACGGTGGTCAACGGCAACCGGCCCTTAGCGGTAACGCTGCGTAATGCTTTGCAGATCACCGAGCTGGCTGAGAGTGATGTCCCGGTGTATGGCGGCTGCTGGCAGCCAATGGTGCGTGAGCCGCTGCACGGACGTTTTCATGGCGAGGGGGGGCTTGGCGCCTGTGAGCTGCCGCCGCCCGTGCAACAGGCGGCACCACAACATGCGGTGACCTTTCTTATCGCCCGCTGCCGTCAGGCTGCGTTGCAGGGGGAGCCGCTGACGTTATGCGCTCTGGGGCCACTGACCAATATCGCCACCGCGCTGCGGCTGGCGCCGGATATCGTGGCGGGCATTGAGCGCGTGGTACTGATGGGCGGAGCCTGTCGCGAAAGCGGCAATAGCAGTCTGTACGCCGAATACAATATGCTGGCCGATCCGCATGCTGCCCATATCCTGTTTTCCTCCTCGCTGGCGATCACCATGCTGCCGCTGGATGTTACTCATCAAGTGATGCTGACCCCGGAAAAAGTCGCAACCTTAACAAAGCACGCCGGACGTATCCGGCCGCAGTTACAGGCGCTGATGGCCAGCTGGGATCGTAATGACATCCGTCGTTATGGATCGCGTGGCGGGCCGCTGCATGACCCACTGGTGATTGCCTGGCTGTTACAGCCCGCGCTGTTTACCACCGAGCGCGCCCGGGTTTTTGTCGAGCTGGAGAGCCAGCAGGCGTTGGGCAGAACCACCGCGGACTGGTTTGGCAAAAGTGGTGAAGCCGCCAATGTCGATATTGCGACAGGGGTCGATGCGGAAGGGGTTTTCGCGCTGTTTTGTCAACTCTTCGGGCGTTATGCGCAGGATTTAATATGACACAACGAATTATTATCGATACCGACCCCGGCGTTGATGATGCGGTCGCCCTGTGGCTGGCGTTAGCCTCCCCGCAACTGGAGATTGTTGGTATCACCACCGTTGCCGGCAATGTGCCGCTAAACGATGTGTGCCAGAATGCCGGGCGTATCCTGGCGCTGTCGGGGCGTCTTGATGTGCCACTGTTCGCCGGGGCGGCAGAACCACTGGTCGGGCCGCAACGTTATGGTAAATACGCCCATATTGGCGCATTCCCCCCGCAGCTGCTCGACAGCGCAGTGGTGGCGCCACAAGCGGAACATGCGGTCGATTTTATTGTGCGCAGCGCGCTGGCCGCTGCCGAAAAGCAGCAACCACTGACACTCTGCGCACTGGGGCCGTTAACTAATCTGGCGCTGGCGCTGATCCACTCTCCGGCAGTGGCGCGTGGCATTGAACGTATTGTCTTAATGGGCGGCGCATTTAGCGCGATGGGGCACCGTACGCCATGGGCGGAATTCAATCTCTATGCCGATCCACAGGCTGCGCAGCGCGTGTTTAGCAGTCAGATTCCGCTGGTGATGATGCCGCTGGATATGACTTTTCAGGCGCTGCTTACCGCGCAGCAACTCAACCAGTTAGCTCAGCACGCCGGTGAGCCTGGCCGGGCGATTGCCCGTCTGTTTACAGCCTTTGATCGCAGTGACCCGCAGCGTTTTGCCCGTGAGGGCGGGCCGGTTCATGATGCCACGGTAATCGCCTGGTTACTGCAACCCGATCTGTTTAGCGGCCAGCCGGTCACCGTCGGGATCGCCAGCAGTGGCGCCACCGCAGGCTACTGCTGGGCGGACTTCTATCACAAGCTGGATTTGCCCGCCAATGCCACGGTGATGCGCAGCATTGATGAAGCCGGTTTTCTGGCGCTGCTGCAACGCACCCTGGCGTATTACGGGCATGCAGCATCCTCAGAGAAGGAGCAGTGATGCTGATCTTCCTGTTAAATCGTATCGGGCAGACAGTACTGACGCTGTTTGTGATGTCGTTGCTGGTGTTTGGCGGCGTATGGCTGGTGGGAAACCCGGTCGATATGCTGCTGGGCAGCAATGCCACGCCTGCTGAACGTGAGGCGGTGATCCAGTCATTTGGCCTTGATCGGTCGGTGTGGCAGCAGTATCTGACCTTTATCAGCCATGCGCTACATGGCGACCTTGGGGTCTCGTGGGTCTACAACACGCCCGCGCTGCAACTGATTATGCAGCGCATGCCCGCCACCCTTGAACTGGCGCTGCTGGCATTTCTGCTGGCGTTGCTGGCAGGTATTCCGCTCGGGGTGCTGGCCGGTGTGCGACCACGCAGCTGGGCAGCAAAATCGGTGATGGGCGTTTCGCTGCTGGGTTTCAGTCTGCCGACCTTCTGGATTGGCATGATGATGATTATGTTATTCAGCGTCAAACTCGGCTGGCTACCGGCATCCGGGCGCGGCACGGTGACGCCGCTATTCGGCATGCCGCTCAGTTTGTTTACGCTTGATGGCTGGCAACATCTGCTGTTACCGGCGCTCAATCTGGCGCTGTTTAAAATTTCGCTGGTTATCCGCCTGACGCGTGCTGGCACCCTCGAGTGTCTGCAGCAGGACTATGTGCGCTTTGCACGGGCGAAAGGCTTGTCGGAAAGCCGGATTCTGTTTGTCCATGTGCTGAAAAACACACTGATCCCGTTAATCACCGTAATTGGTCTGGAGCTGGGTTCGATTATCGCTTTTGCGGTAGTGACTGAAACTATCTATGCCTGGCCGGGAATGGGCAAACTGATTATTGATGCGATTGGCTTATTAGACCGCCCGGTAATCCTCGCTTATCTGCTGATGACGGTTTTGATGTTCAGCCTGATTAATCTGCTGGTCGATGTGCTGTATGTACTGACTGACCCACGAGTACGTGATGGAGAGCGCAAGTGAAGCTGACGGAAACATCCTCTTCTATTCCACGCGCCGCGCGAGCGGGCTGGCTGCGCACCCTGTTAAGCCTGCTGCGTAATCCGCTGGCGTGCAGCGCAATGGTGGTGCTGCTGCTGTTAACACTGCTGGCGCTACTGGCGCCGCTGATTGCCCCACAGAATCCGTATGACCTGACCCAGCTGGATATTATGGACGGCCGCCTTGCACCGGGCAGCGTCAGTGCGGCGGGGATGACTTACTGGCTGGGCACTGACGATCAGGGACGCGATCTGTTTAGCGCCATTCTGTATGGCACGCGCATCAGCTTATGGGTTGGCGTTGTCAGCAGTCTGCTGGCGCTGGCGGCGGGAACCGTTGTCGGCATGATCAGCGCCTGGTGCGGCGGGCGGACTGATGCGCTGATGATGAGAATTGTCGATATTCAGCTAAGTTTTCCGCCGATCCTGATTGCGCTGATTCTGCTGACGCTGTTCGGGCAGGGCGCCGACAAAATTATTCTGGCGCTGGTGATCACCCAGTGGGCGTACTACGCGCGTACCGTCAGAGGGACTGCGCTGGGTCAGATCCAGCGTAATTATATTGATGCGGCGCGGGCAATGGCGTTCAGTCGTCGGCGGATTATGTTGCGTCATGTGCTGCCGAACTGCCTGCCGCCACTGATTGTGGTCGCTACCATGCGCATTGCTTACGCGATTATGCTGGAAGCGACGCTCTCCTTTCTGGGCATTGGTCTGCCGGTGACGCAGCCTTCACTGGGTCTGTTAATCGCCAATGGCTTTGATTACCTGCTATCCGGTGACTACTGGATCTGTTTATTTCCGGGCCTGATATTGCTGACCCTTATCGTTGCCATCAATCTGACTGGCGACGCCTTACGCGATATTATCAATCCCCTTCATGAGGCATCGTAATCCTGTGACTTCTCCAGTGCTTGATGTGCGCCATCTTGAAAGCGAATTTCTCTCGGCGGGTGTATGGCGGCCGGTAGTGCGCGATCTCTCTTTTGCGATTATGCCCGGCGAGACACTGGCGCTGGTGGGTGAGTCCGGTTCGGGCAAAAGCGTGACGGCTTACTCGATTATGCAGCTGCTGCCGCGCGGTCAAAGCCGTATCAGCGGCGAGATAAACTTTCGCGGCGCAGCGCTGCTGTCACTGACCTCACGTCAGATGCAGCAGGTGCGTGGCAGGGAAATCGGCATGATATTTCAGGAGCCGATGTCCAGCCTGAACCCGGTGCTGACCATTGGCACACAAATTACCGAGGTGCTGCGAAAGCATCGCGCGATGGATCAGGCTGCAGCGCAGGCGGAGGCGATACGTTTGCTCGATCGGGTACAAATCCCTGCTGCTGCTTCACGCCTGAAGGCGTATCCGCACAGTTTTTCCGGCGGTATGCGGCAGCGGGTGGTGATTGCGATTGCGCTGGCCTGCCAGCCTGCGCTGCTGATTGCCGACGAACCTACCACCGCGCTGGATGTCACGGTGCAGGCGGAGATTTTGCAACTGATTAAGACGTTGCAACAGGAAGATGGTATGGCGGCGCTGTTTATCACCCATGATATGGGCGTCGTCGCTGAAGTGGCGGATCGCACTTTGGTGATGTATCAGGGGCAGGCGGTGGAAATGGCCGATACCGTCAGCCTGTTTCAGCGCCCGCAACACCCTTATACACAGCGCCTGCTGGCCTCTGTTCCGCGCCTCGGCGATATGGCGGATAGCCGGTTGCCACAGCTATTTTCCATCGGCGAGGCGACGGCAGAAACCGCGCCACCGCTGGCGGATACCGTGCGGCGCGGAAAACCGGTGCTGTCGGTGCGCAATCTGGTGCAGCGTTTTCCGCAACGCAGCGGGTTACTACGCCGGATTAAAGGCCATGTGCATGCGGTGGAGCAGGTCTCTTTCGATATCCAGCCGGGAGAGACGCTGGCGCTGGTGGGCGAATCCGGCTGCGGTAAATCGACGCTGGCGCGCGCGATTATGCGTCTGACGCAACCCACCTCAGGCGAAGTCTGGCTGAACCAGACCGATATGCTGGCGGCGGATAGCCAGCAGCTCGGGCAGCTACGTCGCCAGATACAGCTGATCTTTCAGGATCCCGGCGATAGTCTGAATCCGCGTTTACGTATCGGCAGTGCGCTGGCCGAACCGATGATCGCCCATGGGCTGATCACTTCTGAACAGGCGGCTGAGGCGGTCGCCGGATTGCTGAAAAGTGTCGGACTGGAGCCAGCGATGGCCGATCGCTATCCGCATCAGTTCTCTGGCGGTCAGCGCCAGCGTATTTCGATTGCGCGCGCGCTGGCGCTTAATCCCAGTGTGCTGATCGCCGACGAGTCGGTTTCCGCGCTGGATGTCACGGTGCGCGCGGAAATTATTAATTTATTGATGCGCTTACAGCAAGAGAAGGGGATCAGCATACTGTTTATCTCCCATGATCTGGCGGTGGTGGAGCGCATCAGTCATCGCGTTGCGGTGATGTATCAGGGGAAAATTGTGGAGATCGGTCCGCGGCAGGCGGTATTTGCCATGGCAGGCCATCCCTATACCCGTCATCTGCTCTCTGCGGTGCCGGTGCCGGATCCCACCGCACGCAGAAAACCGGTAACGCCGTTTATCCGGCGGGCGCTGGCAATACAGCCAGCGGGAACGCAGGTGAGTGCAGCGCAATACCGCCAGTTGGCTGCTGACCATCTGGTGCTGGATGAAGCGATAACGTGATTATTCTTTTACTACCCGCTGTCTTACGCTGCGCGTGCCGATCTTAGCGGATTGTATGGTCATAAGTTGTTGAGAAAATAAGGGATTGAGAAGGGCGGGAAAACTGCGGGATAACAGGCGTTATCCCGCGATATTTATGCTTATGCCACCGGGCGGGCAACCACACTGCGGGTTTCCATACGCACTTCAGCGATGGTGACATCAATCACGTCGGTAACGCGATAAGCCACTTCGCCTTTAATCTGCACGGTGCCGCTTTCCTGGCTACAGACCATTTCGTCACGCACCGCATGCAGGAATGGCGCCGGGATAAAGGCCACTGCGCCGATATCCAGCAGGCGTACACGCATACCGCCGCGTGAGATATCGATAATCTCGGCGCTAAAGCGGGTATCAGTCCCGGCAGATTTCTGCAGGTAGCGTGAGTAGAGCCAGTCACCGACATCGCGCTCAGCCATACGGTTGAGACGACGACGTTCACTCATTTTCACCGTCAGCTCATCCACCGGACGATCGGTAGTCTCACCTTTGATGATCGCTTTCAGCAGGCGGTGGTTAATCATATCGCCGTACTTACGAATCGGTGAAGTCCAGGTGGCGTAAGCCTCCAGACCCAGACCAAAGTGCGGGCCTGGTTCAGTGCTGATTTCCGCGAAGGACTGGAAACGACGAATACGGCTGTCGAGGAACTGAGTCGGACAGGCATCCAGCTCGCGACGCAGCGCACGGAAACCTTCCAGCGTGATAATCGCCGTGGGATCGGCGGTCACGCCATTGGCAGCCAGAATCGCCGTTGCCTGCTCGGCATTGGTGCTGTCAAAGCCAAGGTGGACGTTATACACGCCAAAGCCCAGTTTCTCGCGCAGCACTATCGCCGCACAGATATTGGCGGTGATCATCGCTTCTTCGACAATGCGATTGGCAATACGACGTGGCTCGGCAATGATATCCAGCACTTCGCCTTTTTCACCCAGCAGGAAGCGGTAATCAGGACGGTCTTTAAATACCAGCGCATGGTTCTGACGCCATTCGCTACGCGCCAGGCACAGACGGTGCAGCAGACGGATCTGGCTGGCAATCGCCTCAGACTCCGGCTGCCATTCGCCGCTGTTTTCCAGCCAGTCTGAGACATTGTCATAAACCAGTTTGGCTTTTGATTCGATCCAGGCGGCGAAGAAGTGAACGTCATCAGACAGGGTGCCGTCTGCAGCCACAGTCACACGGCAGGCGAGAACCGGGCGACGTACATTTGGGCGCAGCGAGCAGGTATCATCCGACAGCTGACGTGGCAGCATCGGGATATTAAAGCCTGGCAGATAGTTGGTGAAAGCGCGTTCGGCGGCAATTTTATCCAGCTCGCTACCTGCCGGCACATAAGCGGTAGGATCAGCGATGGCGATGGTCAGCAGCAGCGAGCCGTCAGCGTTCTCTTTGACATACAGCGCGTCATCCATATCTTCGGTGCTGGCGCTGTCGATAGTGACAAACTCCAGCGCGGTCAGATCTTCGCGCTCAAGCTGCTCGTCGAGCATCTCGGTCGGTGCAACCACTTCCGGCGCTTCGCGTTCCAGATTATGGCGTGACAGCGTGACCCACCACGGCGCCAGATGGTCATCCGCAGTGGTAATAAAATGGGTTAATTCGGCGTAAAAACCGCGATCGCCTTTCAGCGGATGGCGCTTCATTTCCGCTACTGCCCAGTCACCAGCCTGAAAATCGTGCTCAACGCTACGATCCGGACGGCACTGAATGGCATCTTTTAACAGCGGATGATCGGGAACAATGGATAAGCGATCGTCTTTCTTCTGTACACGTCCAACAAAACGCGTCAGAAAAGGCTCAACCAGTTTTTCCGGCTCGGCAATTTCACGCTCTTTATCCGTCTGCACCACGGCAATCACCCGATCGCCATGCATCACTTTTTTCATCTGTGGTGGCGGGATGAAATAGCTTTTCTGTGCATCGACTTCTAAAAAGCCGAATCCTTTTTCAGTGCCTTTTACCACACCCTCAACACGTGGGGTCTGGGAGTGGAGCTTCTGTTTCAGCTGCGCGAGCAGCGGGTTATCCTGGAACATAATAAGTTATTTTCGTGGCCTAAGAGCGGCTGACAGTTTTACGCGATTAACCGTCTGCGGGCAAGGGTGAATTGCGGTTTTCAGCGCAGGCCTGGCGGACCAGACCTGCGACAGAAGCAACAACAATGCGGGTCAGGCGATACGCTGACTGGCGACCACTGGCGATAACGATATTTTTACCGGTACCGATTTTGAAGTAGGCGTACCACTGCCGTCACCAAAGCTGGAGAGCGGCACCAGCGGATTGGTTTCCGGGTAGTAGGCAGCCAGATTGCCACGCGGAATGGCATAAGGCACCAGCTTAAAGCCACTGACCCGACGCGTAATACCATCGTTCCACAGCGTTTCGATATCCACATTTTCGCCCGCAGCCAGGCCCAGTTCGGCCATATCATCCGGGTGGATAAACAGCACTTCACGCTGACCGTAAACGCCACGGTAGCGGTCATCAAGACCGTAGATCGTGGTGTTGTACTGATCGTGAGAACGCAGGGTCTGCAGGGTAAATGGCACTTTCACTTCGCCCAGCTGCGGGAACAGTGAATCCGGCAGTGGTGCGGCGCTGAACTGAGCCTTATTATGCAGGGTATTAAAGCGCAGCTCAGCAGCGGCGTTACCAAGATAGAAACCACCTGGCGCTTCGCACTGCTGATTAAAATCTTTAAAGCCCGGAATGGTGGCGGCGATATGGTCGCGGATCTTATCGTAATTGCCCGCCAGTTCCAGCCAGTCGAGTTTCTCACTGCCCAGCACCGCGTTGGCGATACCGGCAACAATCCAGGTTTCTGAACGCTGCGTATCGGCAATCGGCTTACCCACCCCTTCAGAGGCGTGCACCATGCTAAAGGAGTCTTCAACGGTAATAAACTGCGGACCGCTGGCCTGAATATCCTGCTCAGTACGGCCAATCGTCGGCAGAATCAGTGCATCATGGCCCGGCACCAGATGGCTGCGGTTCAGTTTGGTACTGATCTGTACCGTCAGCTGACAGCGGGTGAGGGCCTCTTCAGTACGCGGACTGTCCGGCGCAGCAGCAGCAAGGTTACCGCCCAGCGCGATCAGCACTTTGATCTCATCGCGCAGCATCGCTTCCAGCGCTTCTACCGTGTTATGACCGATATTGCGTGGCGGTTCGAAACCAAAATGGTTGGCCATGCTGTCGAGAAACGCTTTGGTAGGCTTCTCATCGATACCCATGGTGCGGTTGCCCTGCACGTTACTGTGACCACGTACCGGACAGAGACCGGCGCCCGGTTTGCCGAGCTGGCCAAACAGCAGTTGCAGGTTCACGATTTCACGTACGGTATCGACCGAGTGTTTATGCTGGGTAATCCCCATCGCCCAGGTGCAGATTACCCGCTCCGCGCTCTGGTAGATCGCCGCGGCTTCACGGATTTGCTGCTCCGTCAGGCCAGATTGCTGTTCGATTTGCGGCCATTCGGTGGCGGCGACCTGTGCGAGGTAGGCTTCGACGCCTTCGGTATTGGCCTGGATAAAGGCGTCGTCAAACAGACCTTTTTCGCCCGCAGCAATACGCGCATTATGGGTTTCCTGCAGCACTTTCACCATGCCGCGGATTGCCGCCATATCACCACCGAGGTTTGGCTGGTAATAGGTCGAACTGATGGTGCCGGCTTTGGAGGTGACCACTTCCAGCGGTTTTTGTGGATCGGCAAAGCGCTCCAGTCCACGTTCACGCAGGGTGTTAAAGGTGACGATTTTCGCACCGTGATCCGCCGCGTGGCGCAGGCTGTGCAGCATACGCGGGTGGTTGGTGCCGGGGTTCTGACCAAACACAAAAATCGCATTCGCCTGATCGAAATCATCCAGACGAATAGTACCTTTGCCGACGCCAATGCTGCGCTTCAGACCGGTACCACTGGCTTCATGACACATATTGGAGCAGTCAGGGAAGTTATTGGTGCCGAACATGCGGCCAAACAGCTGATACAGCCACGAGGCTTCGTTACTGGCGCGGCCGGAGGTATAAAGCTCCAGCTGATTGACATGATCCATGTCATGCAGGTGACGGGCGATCAGTGCAAAGGCATCGTCCCAGCTGATCGGTTCATAGTGATCGGTGGCGCGGTTGTAGCGCAACGGCTCGGTGAGGCGTCCCTGATATTCGAGGAAGTAGTCACTCTGCTGATACAGCGCGGAAACGCTGTGCGCGGCAAAGAATTCCGCATCTATAAAGCGACGCGTGGCTTCCCATGTCACCGCTTTGGCGCCATTTTCACAAAAACTGAAGGTACTTTTATTGTCATCGCCCCAGGCGCAGCCCGGGCAGTCAAAGCCTTTCGCTTTATTCATACGCATCAGGTTGCGCATGTTTTTCAGCACTTGTTTGCTGTCGAAGACAAAACGGGTGGTGGCTTCCAGTGAACCCCAGCCGCCCGCAGCGGCCTGGTAAGGCTTAATTTTTGATTTAAATTTCATAATAGTTGCAGGTTTAATGTTTCTTAGTTGTTAATGAATTATTACTGCTTTCGGCGCAAAGTCTGCGACTGCACGCCAGCTTTGTCTAATTGATTGGCTGAATGGTGCGATAGCTACTGTTTATCGCCATACAGGCAAAACTGTGACGCCGTTCAAGCTTTACCGGGGAAGAGCGGCCCTTTTACCTGCCCTTATCAATTTGTTGACTAATAATTAGTCTTTCACAGGATGAGACAGGGGCTGGTTATGAAAGATTTTGGCAGTAAAGTTCACGCCTTCGGCAAGGCGCTGATGATGCCGATCTCGGTGATTGCCGCCGCCGGGATCTTCCTTGGCGTCGCCGCCGCATTGCAAAACCCGGCGATCACCGGTGACGCTTTTGCGCAACTGCATGTCCCACAGCTGATTATCGGTTTTATCCGTAAAGTCGCCGGGGCGTTGTTTGCCAATCTGCCGGTATTCTTTGCGGTCGCCAGCGCCATCGGCCTGGCGAAAGCCGAGAAGCCGACCGCCGCGTTTGCGGCGGTCATCGGTTTTATTGCCATGCATGTCGGCGTCAGCGCAACGCTGGGGGCTAAAGGGCTGACCGCCGCGACTACCACCGCCGAAGCGCTGCAAAAGTCCGGTATGGACCAGACCGCCGCGATGATGACCTCGGCGGAATATATCGATATGCTCGGCATCTTTACCTACAACATGAGCGTGCTGGGCGGGGTGATTGCCGGATTAATCACCGTGGCGATTCATAATCGCTTTTATACCCAGCAACTGCCGACGGCGATCAGTTTTTTTGGCGGCCGCCGCTTTGTGCCGATTGTTACCGTGGTAGTGCTGCCGCTGGTCGGGGTGCTGCTGGCAACCCTCTGGCCAACCATTGGTGCGGGCATTGCCTGGGTTGGCGAGCTGATTGGCAAAAGCGGACAGTATGGCGCGTTTCTGTATGGTACTTTTGAACGCCTGCTGATCCCTACCGGTTTACACCATATTCTGAATGAGACCGTGCGTTTTACCCCAATTGGCGGCATCGCTAATGTCGATAATCAGAGTATCGTCGGCGCGCTGAATATCTTTAATGCCGCGCTGACCCATCCTGGCCTGATCCCTGATGACACTATCCGTGACGCCACGCGTTTTCTGGCACAGGGCAAAATTCCGGTGATGATGTTTGGTCTGCCTGCGGCGGCGCTGGCGATCTACCACAGCGCACGACCGGAACATAAGCAGCGCGTTAAGGCGCTGGTGCTGGCGGGGGCCTTAACCTCGTTTACCACCGGGATTACTGAGCCGCTGGAGTTTTGCTTTATCTTTGTTTCGCCGCTGCTGTATATCCTGCATGCGCTGCTGAGCGGGCTGTCATTTATGCTGATGTCAGTGATGCATCTGATGATTGGCAATGTTCAGGGCGGCGCCATCGATCTGGTGGTCTTTGGCATTCTTGGCGGCAGCAAAACCCAGTGGTGGTGGAGTATCCTGCTGGGACTGATCTATGTGCCGGTCTATTACTACAGCTTCCGCTTTATTATCCGGCGCATGAATGTAGAAACGCCGGGGCGTGAGTCCGAAGAGGTGGAAACCGCGCCTGCGGTCGCCGCGAATGAGCGCACTAACGTGATCATCAGCGGGCTGGGCGGCGAGGGCAATATTGAAGATGTCGACTGCTGCTTTACCCGTTTACGTGTGCGGGTAAAAGATATGCAACAGGTGGTGGATCAGACATTAATGACCACCGGCGCCAATGGCGTTAATCGGGTGAACGATCATGATATCCAGGTGATCTATGGCCCGCAGGTGGAAAAAATCGCCAATGAAGTGAAAACTGCACTCGGGGTGGCCTGAGTGCGGTGGTGGTTACAGCAGGGGATGCATATTAGTTACGTTGAAAATTAAGGAATTCTATGTTTTTCAGATATTTTGTATAGCCTGGTATTTTATTGATTAAGCTGGCTCTTTTCTTAACACTCAGGTGAGTGAAGTTAAGTTCGTATTGAGTTTTGAGGTTCTTAGCCTGGATTATCAAGGTAGCGTATGAGCTATATTCTGGATTTTCCAGTACTAATTTATATGCCGCGCGGCTGCTATTGAAGAGCACTGCGCGTGAGAAGTTTAAGATTTGCATAGTGGTGTTCCTGATTAAGCGTTCAGGAAATATTAAATAAAAACCTTGAGTAATTTTTATAAAAAACGACTTAATTTCTGTCGCGCTTTTCACAAAGCCATCATGATTGTCAGGTGGAAAGCGGCAGGATACCCGGAACATACATGGAGTGAAAACCGCACCCGGCATGGCCTGAGTGCGGTGGATGGGCAGACTAAGCCAGAATACGTTTGGCCCAGACGCTGATATCATCGCCACTGCCAAGATCGGGCTGCACCAGACCTTTAACGATAAAGGTTGGTGATACGTGAACCCCGTTCTGGCGGGCATATTTACAGTGCCACTTAATTTCGCTTTGCAGTTCGGGGCGGGCAAAGGCCTTATCCAGCTTAACGCCACTGTATTTTTCAATCCGTTCGATAATTTCCTGTGGTGTGGCATCCATATTCGGGCCGCTGGCATGGTCGGTAAATTCGAACTCTTCGCGATGATCGGCTACCGCTTTCAGTACCGCGCGTGCCGCCACTTTGCCCTCCGGCAGGGTCGATGCCGCCAGAATGCAGCGCACAATTACGCCAGAGAACAGATGCCAGGGTTGCGATTGCAGACGAATTTTCACCGTCACCTTATCTTCACCCACTAATGCCAGCAGTGCATCCAGCTTGTTAAAGGCGCGCACCGAGAACGGGCAGGTGGGTTCAAGGAAAATTTCAAACACAGCGGGTCCATGACCCCATGACAGTGGTGCTGCTTTTAATGTAGCTGTCTGGTTCATTGTTACTCCTGTAACTGAAAAGGATTTAAAACGGTAAATCAGACCTGACGACCTGCGGCTTCCACTTTTGCAAACGCGGCGCGCAAGGTGTCTGCCGTCAGGGTTACCGGCAGGTAGTGTATCGATTCTGCCGGGCGGAGGGTATGGGCAATTACCCGATCCAGTGCTTCACGGTCATTGATATCGACTTCCAGCTGCGCCAGCGAGGTCGGCAGATGGAAGCGCTGATAAGCGGCAATCAGCTGAGCCAGCACTTCATCCTGACCAAGCAGCGCGCTTTGCACCAGAATGCCGTACGCCACTTTGGTACCATGCAGGAACTTGTCGGTCTGCGGTAGCACCGTCAGGCCGTTATGTACCGCATGGGCGGCAGCAATACGGGTAAAGCGCTCGCCAAGGCCACCCACCATACCGCCGCCGGCAATAATCGCATCCACCACATCACGAAACGCCTGACTCAGCACGCCACGCTGCTGATCCGCCAGCGCGGCTTCGCTGTGCTCCAGCAGAACATCACGAATCGTCAGGGCCGCATCCAGTCCGAGACGTACCGTAAGCGGCAGCGCCTGCGGCTCTGGCGCCAGCACCACTGCTTCATACCATTTCGCCAGCGTATCGCCGATACCAGCCAGCAGATATACCGCCGGGGCTTCCAGCAGGATTTGCGGCTCCACCAGCACCAGATGGTTAGCGTCATTGAAAATTTCATAGCCCAGCGCCTGACCGGCATCGTTATACCAGACCGACAGCGGCGTCCACGCAGCACAGGTCGCGGCGATGGTCGGGATCGCCACCACCGGCAGGCCCAGCTTGCGTGCCAGCGCTTTCGCACTGTCGAGCAGCGCGCCACCGCCAACGCCAATCACCACCGAGCGATCCGCGCCCGCATCTGCCGCCAGCTGCGCGACATCGCCTTCGCTGCAGTGGCCTTTAAACAGCAGATGCTTAGCGCCTGGCGCGTTAAAAGCCGCAGGAAGGAAAGGGGTTGCCGCCGCGATGGCGCGTTCGCCATACACCCAGACCGCACGTGACAGTGTCTCGTCACTGTATAAGTCATTGAGTCGCGCCAGGGCACCGGGGTGTGAATAGTAGTTAGCCGGACCGGGAACCACGCGAATATCGGTATTACTCATGTTAAGTCCTTGTTATATGTGGTGTCAGGACGGCGCTGTCGCGGGTGATAAAATGCGCGTCGTCAGATAAATTCACTAACCCGATGTTATATATGGACATCCAGATGGCTAATAACTTTTAGTTTTATCTTATGCTTTTTCGGTCATTGCCAGTGGTTCACCATTATGAAATATGTGTGGAATCAATTCATTATTGATATCAGCAGCGTCCACAGGGGGACGTGATTACCGCCAACAGGAAATGATGATAATGAAAACACTTTCGATCTCTTTACTGGCTTTGGGACTTTTCAGCGCGTTGCCGGGTTTTGCTGCCACACCGGCTCCGGTTCCGCAGGCGATTGCCGGGCATAACGGCCCCGTCCGCATTGCGGTGATTCGCAATCTCGGCTCCGATGATAACACCACCCAATTTGTCGCCGGTGCGATTCAGGAGGGTAAAAAACTCGGCTTTAAGGTCAGCACTTTTCTCAGCAACGGTGACGACGCCCGTTTCCAGGATTTTGTTAACCAGGCGATTAGTCAGAAATATGACGGCATTATTCTTTCACAGGGTCGCGATCCTTACTCAACACAGCTGGTGAAACGGATCACCGAAGCGGGAATTGCGGTGTCGGTATTTGATACTGCGGTCAATGGCACGATCCCCGGCGTTACCGTTACCCAGCAGGACGACGCTTCGCTGACCAATATGTCGGTCGGCCAGCTGATTAAAGATTTCAATGGCAAGGCCAATATTATCAAGCTGTGGGTCGCGGGTTTCCCGCCAATGGAACGTCGTCAGGCGGCTTATCAGGCGCTGCTGAAGCAGAACCCGGGGATCCATGAGCTGGAGTCCATCGGTGCGGTATCCTCCGATGTGCAGGGCGACACCGCCAATAAAGTCGGCGCGGTGCTGGCGAAATACCCGAAGGGAAAAGTTGATGCCATCTGGGGCACCTGGGATGCCTTCAGCCAGGGCGCGTATAAAGCGTTGCAGGAGAATGGCCGTACTGAGATCAAACTCTACAGTATTGATGTCTCTAACCAGGATTTGCAGCTGATGCGTGAAGCGGGCAGCCCGTGGAAGGTGAGCGTGGCGGTGGATCCGAAACTGATTGGCGCTACCAATGTGCGTCTGATCGCCAATAAGATTGCTGGCGAGCCAACACCTGCCACTTACGACTTTAAAGCGGCGGTGATCCCGCAGGCGCTGCTGGTCAGCCAGCCGGGCGCGGTGAATGTGGCGGGTCTCGGCAAAATCATTCCGGGCTGGGGCCAGACGGAAGATTTTATCCAGCCATGGTTTGCCACCCTGCAGGCAAAAAATAAATAAGGAGCGGTTATGAGCAGTGAACTACCGCGTCCCGATTACAGCCGCAATATGCGGCTCATCGGCCACAGCGATCAGGGCGGCCGGCCGGACGGCGTACAGCTGATGGTGCATCGCGGCTTTGCTTATATTGGCCATATGGTGTCGCAGGGTTATTCGATTGTCGATGTGCGCGATGCGAAGCAGCCGAAAACCGTGGGATATGTTGCCGCGCCGCCGGGTACCTGGAATGTACATCTGCAGGCTCATGACGATCTGCTGCTGGTGATTAACGCGCGTGATCTGTTTGCTGATACGCGTTTCGCGGATGAAAAAGTCTATTACACCCGTTCAGTAGGCGAAACGGTTAGCGATATCAGCGATCGTGGCTGGAGTGCAGGGCTGCGTGTATTTGATATTTCGACGCCGGATAAACCGCGTGAAATTGGCTTTCTGTCACTGAATGGCATTGGCATTCATCGTATCTGGTATGTGGGCGGACGCTGGGCCTATGTTTCGGCGCTGATCGACGGTTTTAGCGACTATATCTTTCTGACTATCGACCTTGCCGATCCACGTAAGCCGGAAGTGGCGGGGCGCTGGTGGTTGCCGGGGATGAATCAGGCTGACGGAGAAACCGCCGACTGGCCGGAAGGTAAGCGCTACGCACTGCATCATGCGATTATCAGCGGTGATACCGCTTATGGCAGCTGGCGCGATGGCGGTCTGACTATTCTTGATGTGAAAGATCGCACTCAGCCGAAGCTAATCAGCCATCGCAACTGGAGTCCACCGTTTGGCGGCGGCACCCATACGGCATTGCCGCTGCCGGATCGCGATCTGCTGGTGGTGCTGGATGAGGCGGTGCTGGACAATCAGCAAGATGGCGAAAAGCTTATCTGGCTGTTTGATATTCGTGAACCATCCAGTCCGGTCAGCATCGCCACTTTCCCGCAGCCCGGCGAAACGGATTATGTGGCGAAAGGCGCGCATTTTGGTCCGCATAACTTGCATGAAAATCGTCCCGGCAGCTTTATCAGCTCAACGCTGATTTTTGCCACTTACCAGAATGCGGGTGTGCGCGCTTACGATATCAGTAACCCGTACCGCCCGGTGGAAACCGGCGCGCTGGTGCCTGCGGCGCCGGAAAAAATGATGGATACCCGTCCCGGCAGACCACAAGTAATCCAGTCCTGTGATGTGTTTGTTGATGCGCAGGGAATTATCTACAGCACCGACTATAACGGCGGGCTGTCGATTATTGAGTATCGCGGGTAAGGGTTAACGCTCCCCCTTCCGCCAGGGAGGGGGAGTTGCTTACAGAGTTGTTTTTAATCAAATCTTCGCTTGCCGAAAGCGATTAAGTTGGTGTTTCCGATGACTTACTGAGTTAATTAAGTGAACAAAAAATCCCTTCTGTTTGGCCTGGTGGCGGCATTCACTCTGTTTGCCGCAGATGTCGCGGCGGCAAAAAGCAGTGCTTTATCAGACTCACAAATTCGACAGCAAATTATTGAAGATTCGATTGCCAGCTATTCGGGCAGTTGTGCCTGTCCGTTTAATCAGGCGCGCAACGGCAGTTCATGCGGTAAGCGTAGCGCCTGGAGCAGGCAAGGCGGCGCGGCGCCAATTTGTTATAAAAATGAAGTGACAAAGGAGATGGTTAACGAGTGGCGTGAGCAGCACGCGCAGCAGGGACAGGGGTAGTAAGCAAAACCATAGCCTGAACAGACTGCACAATTATTGCGCGAGGTTTCTGCTGTCATAAGCAGGCTATTGGATCCTCACCCGCATATCAGCGATAATAGTCTGATAAATATTCAATACCATCGGACGCGGTTTGTGAGGGGACATCGATGTCAACCAGATTGGTGAATGCCATCAAAGTTAACGCTGTTTTCGCTCATCTGAACGAAAGCGCGGATAACCGCACCCTCTATTCCGCGCTGGCTGACGGCGAGGAAATCATTATCGCCGGAATGGCGCTGTCACCGGGCTATCGTATCGTTCGGGTGGACGGGCGGCTTAAAGGCAAAATCAGTCTTGCGCATTTTGAAGTGGCGTTAATCAACGATGTCTCTGAAGATGTTGCTTACTATAATCGTGTTGTCGTTCAGCCAGATTGTTTTCTGAACTGTCGTCCGGTCACTCAAGTGCTGGTCTGGCGCACGCAAAAGCCGAAGCACCGTAAGGAGCTGCATGATCTGGCGGGCGCCATCTTCCTTAATTATCTGCTTGAGAAATATGACGTCATTGTTTCAGATATGAATCAGACCCTCGACGGAATCTCATTCTGGCAGGCGAGGATGTATGACGCGCTGGCTTATGGTTTAAAACTCTATGCTTACGATATGATAAGCTGTGAACTGATAGATATTCTCACTGATGATGATATTGGTCACTATGAGCAGTGGTTGTGGGGTGATCCTGAACACTATCAGCACCGGCTGGCGATAATTTCGAAGTATGCACTGCCAGTACAATAAGCCCACCATCCG
Organism: Winslowiella arboricola; assembly: GCF_025527015.1. GTDB lineage: Bacteria > Pseudomonadota > Gammaproteobacteria > Enterobacterales > Enterobacteriaceae > Erwinia > Erwinia arboricola. The sequence goes on from NZ_JAODIM010000043.1 coordinate 208,829, forward strand.
GTGGGTTTTTGCTCTTTGCCGATAACATGTTGAAAAAATGGATATAAAACAACTTATCTACCTGTGTAATCTTGAGCGCGAGCGCCATTTTGGTCGCGCCGCTGAAGCCAGCTTTGTCAGCCAGCCGACGCTGTCAATGCGTCTGAAAAACCTGGAACGCGAACTCGGGCTGTCGCTGATTAATCGCAGCAATAATTTCGCCGGTTTTACCGCCGAAGGCGAGCGCGTACTGGCATGGGCGCGGGAAATTGTCTCGGTGTATCAGGGGCTAAAGCTGGAAGTCGAATCGCTGAAGCACGGTGTCAATGGCACGCTGCGGATTGGCGTGGTGCCGCAGTGCAGTATCTCGCTGCCGCTGATGCTAAAGGCGATCAGCGACCGCTATCCGCAGCTGGATTATCGCGTGGCGGTGCTGAGTGCCGATCAGCTGCTGGAGGCGTTAAACAGTCATACGGTGGATGTGGGCATCGGTTTCTTTGAACTGGCGACGTTGCGTGAACTGCATTTCCAGGCCGAGCCGTTGCAGGATAATGGTGTCGAATTGCTGTTCCATCCGCATTTTTTCCCGCAGCTGGCGGAAGATAATGCTGCGCTGACGCTGGAACACGCGGCGTCACAACCTTTGTGTCTGGCGGAACCGACACGCTATTTCCGCCGTTATATCGACAGCCATTTCCGCGCCGCCGACCTGACGCTGCGCGTGGTGCTGGAAACCACCTCGATTTTTCAGCTACTGCAGGCGGTACAGGTGGGGTTGGGATGTCTGATTGCACCGGTCGGACATCTGCTGCCTGGGATGACGCCAGAGTTACAGCGGCGTAAGCTGCTGATTGAACCGATGTCGCGTCATGCGGCGGTGGTCATTGCTGAGCCCGGGCGGGCAACGCCGCTGGCCCAGCACTTTTTCGATGAAGTGCGCCGCTGGTTAATTGAAGCGCCGCAGCGCCAGCCGTAAGCTGGCTCAGCTGCCGAGTGTCTGCATCAGACGGTTGTTCCAGCTGGCAAACGCCACGTTCTGAATCAGCCTGAACTGCGCCGCTGACGATAAGCCCGCTTCCTCCAGCGGTTGCAGATGCGCCGCGCTGAAACGCTCAGGCGAGCGGGTCAGTTGTGCCGCAGCCTGGATTATTGCATGTGCCTGTGGCTGGCTTTTGCTGGCCGCCAGCGCCTCATCAATACCTTCAATCAACACGTCGCGCCACTCTCCCTGATAATCATAAAAACAGCTGACGCTGCCGTTAATCCGCGCGGTTACCGCTGCGGCCAGCCGATCCTGTTCAGTTTGCTGTTGTTGCAGGCTGGCCAGCAGTTGCGACCAGCCATACAGCGCCCGCGCATCATGAGCAAACAGCCAGGCGCTGTGTTCCAGTGACTGCTGCGTCTGGCAGTATGTCAGCACTTCCAGCTGTTCCGCACTGGCATAGCGCAGCTCTACTGGCGGCAGTTGCGGTTGCCACTGTGGCGGCGCAGAAAAACGCGCCGCATCCGCATCCGCAGGCGTGGTGATGCCCGGGATCCAGCGCACCGGCAGCGCCATCAGCGCCTGAATACCCGCGACCACGCGCGCCTGATAACTGACAAAACCGATTAATTGACTAAAGGTAATAATATCGGGGTCGGTAAGACCCACTTCTTCCAGCCGTCGCAGCGCCGCGCTGTCAATCAGCGTTGGCTCACTCGCCAGCTGGCGGGAATATTGGGTAATTTGCGTCAGACGGTTGTTGCTCTCACGTGAGGAGTCTGGCCCCGGCAGCGGGTTGAGGCGCGCCGCATAGTGATTGCACAGACTCTGTACGCCGGTGACCTGCGCCACTGTCAGGGCGGTGCACAGACGATCGTACAGCGTCAGGGTATGGGTCAGCGAAGTATTCAGCGTATCAGGCAACAGAATTTTGCTGAGGTCGCGTGAAGCCTGCAGGGCGGGACGTTGAGATTGTAATGTCTTTAGCAACGCTCCTGTCGCTTGTTGCATCAGACCCAGTAAAAAACGGTCTTCAATTTCTGCAGCTTCGGGAACCAGCGGCGACTCCTGTTCAGCACAAACACTGGATTGTGTTTCGTGATACCAGTGATTATTGCCGGGATAACGGCGTTGTTCCATGGTCATTCCTTTTTCACGTTAACTGACCCGGACGTTCGACGATAAAAAGGGGAAAACCAGATACGCCGGGCCTGGAAGGCTTAGCTATCCTGACGTAACAGGGCCTGCGAATGAAAGAATGAAAAGTGATAATTAATAGCAGGAAGGTATATACCCGTCATACTTCAAATTGCAGGTGCGTTGGCTGTACCCGCTCACTCCCGTCACATAGTCATCTATGCGCCTGGAGATTCACGGCCTTGCCGCCTTCCTGCAATTCCAATTATTTAGGGTATAACAGAATAAGCAGCGGGAGGATTGACGCGCAGAGAAGGGCGAGGCAAGCCTCGCCCGTCAGACTTACTTCAGTTCCAGCTCGTTCATGGCAGCGATGCTGAAACCGCCGTCAACGTGCAGAACTTCACCGGTAACACCAGCGGAGAGATCGGAACACAGGAAGGCCGCAGAGTTGCCGACATCTTCAGTGGTCACGGTACGGCGAATCGGCGTAACCGCTTCGCAGTGCGCCAGCATTTTACGGAAATCTTTAATGCCTGAAGCCGCCAGCGTACGGATTGGACCGGCGGAGATAGCGTTAACACGCACGCTGTCCGGGCCCATCGCGTTCGCCATGTAGCGTACGTTAGCTTCCAGAGAGGCTTTCGCCAGACCCATAACATTGTAGTTAGGGATCGCACGCTCAGCACCCAGGTATGAGAGGGTCAGCAGTGCAGAGTTCGGGTTCAGCATCGCACGACACTCTTTCGCCATCGCCACAAAGCTGTAAGCGCTGATATCGTGAGCGATTTTAAAGCCTTCGCGGGTCACCGCGTTAACATAGTCGCCATCCAGCTGGTCAGCCGGTGCGAAGCCGATGGAGTGTACAAATCCATCAAATTTTGGCCAGGTTTTTGCCAGCTCAGTAAACAGCGCTGTAATGCTCTCATCTTCAGCAACGTCACATGGCAGAACGATGTCAGAGCCCAGTTCTTTAGCAAACTCCTCCACACGACCTTTCAGTTTGTCGTTTTGGTAGGTGAAAGCCAGTTCAGCGCCCTGTTTGTGCATCGCGTGCGCAATACCGTATGCGATAGAGAGTTTACTGGCAACGCCAGTAACCAGAATGCGCTTACCGGAAAGAAAACCCATAGCTGTAATCCTTATGGTCATTTGTTGTTGGCGGCCGCTTTTGGACAATAAATAAGCGACCGACGTTAATCGACCCGGCATTCTAGCACGAGTCTTTGCACTAGCCCAGGGGCGCTGTTCTCACCGCCGGTTTAACGGTCGCGCCGCCAGGCGTCAGCGGTTAATGCCTCGCCAAAATGGCTGGTAATCAGGCGTCTGGTTAACTCATTCAGCGGGCAGGCAAGCACATCGGCGGTACTGCCGCGCTCCACCACTTCGCCCTGATGCATCACCATCACCATATCGCTGATATGTTTCATCATACCGAGATGCTGGGTGACATAAATATAAGAGATACCGTGTTTTTCCTGCAATTCAAGCATCAGATTAATCAGCTGTGAGCGCATCGACATATCCAGTGATGCCAGCGCTTCATCGGCGATAATCACTTTGGGTTGCAGGATCAGCGCGCGTGCCAGACCGATACGCTGTTTCTGTCCCGGCGCCAGCATATGCGGATAGTAAGCCGCATGGTCGCGCAGCAGACCGACCTGGCGAAGGGTGGCGATAATGCGCTTTTCACGCTCCACAGCATCCAGTTCAGTATTCAGCCGCAGTGGCAATTCCAGAATCTGGCTGATGCGCTGGCGCGGGTTAAGTGACGTCGACGGATCCTGAAAAATCATACGAATACGCTGGCTGCGATAGCCATAATCACCGTATTCCAGCGGATGATCGTCAATCAGCATTTCGCCTTCACTTGGCGCGATCATGCCGCTAAGCATCTTCGCCAGTGTCGATTTGCCCGAACCGTTCTCGCCAATAATCGCCAGCGTCTGCTTTTCGCGCAGGGTAAAACTGACATGTTTAACCGCCTCCACATGCTGACGACGAAACAGACCGGTACGGTAGCGATATGTTTTGCTGAGATTGCGGACTTCAAGCAGGGTTTCAACCATTACTGTCCCTCCATATTAAGTGGGAAGTGACAGGCATAAAGATGCGAACGATTACCGGTCAGCCGTGGCGTATCAATGCAGGTCTTCTGTGCATAGGGGCAACGCGGGCCAAGGCGGCAGCCAATCGGCAGATGTTCCAGCGACGGAATCGCCCCCGGCAGTGTATTCAGGCGGCTTTTATGCGGCAGGGCGCGGCCAAAATCGGGCATCGCGCGGATCAGCGCCTGGGTATAAGGGTGGTGCGGCGCGGAGATCAGATCTTCACTCTGCGCGGTTTCTACCGTCTGGCCACAGTACATCACGTTAATCCGGTCCGCCCAGTGGCTCATCATCTGCAGGTCGTGGCTGATCAGCAAAATGGTGGTGTTATTGTTCTGATTCAGGCGCGACAGCAGACGGAAAATTTGCGCCTGGGTGGTCGGTTCCATGGCATTGGTCGGCTCATCGGCAATCAGCAGACGCGGCTGGTTGGCCAGCGCAATCGCAATCATCGCTTTCTGGCATTCGCCGTCGGTCAGCTCATAAGGGAAGCTGCGCATAATATCGCGATGATCTTTAATGCCGACGCGGTGCAGCAGTTCAATCGCGCGGCGGTGACGCCAGTGGAAGCGCTGATACCAGCGGCCCTTGTAAGTCCAGCCGGGGATCGCCTGCATAATCTGGCGGCCAATACTTTCCGAAGGATCAAGGCAGGATTGCGGCTCCTGAAAAATCATCGAAACGTTGTGACCAATAATCCGGCGACGCTCGCGCGGCGTAAGATGCAGCAGATCGATATCATCGAAGCGCATTCGGTCAGCGGTAACGCGCCAGTTATCTTTGGTTACGCCGCAAATCGCTTTGGCGATCAGGCTCTTACCGGAGCCTGATTCGCCCACCAGACCGCGCACTTCGCCTTCGCTAAGGGTGATACTGACACGATCGACCGCTTTTACCGGGCCGTCGGCGGTCATAAATTCAATCGTCAGGTTGCGAATATCGAGTAACGGCATTATTCCACTCCCGCTTCAATGGCACGGCGGACGCCGTCGCCCAGCAGGTTAACGATCAATACGCTGATCATAATCGCCGCACCGGGCAGCATCACTGTCCAGGGGGCAACATAAATCAGCTCCAGCGCATCGCCCAGCATTGCGCCCCATTCCGGCGAGGGCAGCTGCGCACCGAGATCAAGAAAGCCCAGCGCCGCCACATCAAGGATCGCCATCGACAATGCGCGGGTAAACTCTGTCACCAGGATCGATAAAATATTCGGCAGAATGGTATGCCAGAGAATATTAAAACTACTGGCGCCATCAAGCCGGGCGGCGATCACATAATCTTTCTCCAGCTCATCATGCACCGCGCTGTAAATGGCGCGCACCAGCCGCGGCAAGACCGCCAGCCATACAGCCAGCAGGGCATGTTCAAGGCGAGGGCCGAGAAATGCCACCACTACAATTGCCAGTAGCAGTGACGGGATCGATAGCAGCGTGTCGAGCACGTGATTCATTACCGCCGAGCGCAGACCATGAGTTAGTCCCGCCAGCACGCCCAGCACCATGGCGCAGAGGGCGGCAAACAGCGTCACCAGAATAGCGGAGCCGACAGTAGGCGCCGCGCCGCGCAGTAAACGGCTTAACACATCACGGCCTAAATCATCGGTGCCGAGAAAGAACGAAACGTCGCCATAGCGTGACCACGATGGCGGCAGTAACTGATAGCCGAGAAACTGTTGATCGAGGCCGTAAGGTGCCAGCAGACCGCCGAAGATGCACAGCAGCAGAAGGGCGATAAAACCGTAAAAGCCGATCATCGCGGTGGTATCGCGATAAAACAGACGCCAGGTGTGGCGAAACGGGCTGGGCAGCCTTTTTTCGGCGTAGATGTTATCTGCGGGCATAGGTTATCACTTGATACCCAGTCTGGACGGTTGATTTTAATGTAAATATTTTATTCATATCAATGCCTTACGTCAATGCTGCTCTTTGTCATACTTAATGCTGGTCTGGTGTAAGTCGCTTGTCAAAATGAGATCGGTTCTGATTTCCACGGACTAAACATCGGAATTTCGATTACTGACGACAACAGGTTTTTTTCCGTTACCGTTGGAATGATAAGCCCGTATAACTCAGCATAGGCGATTATCCTTCTATATCACGGTGACAAGCAAGGAAACGCCGGCAGCAATTTCACGCATGGTTTACAGAAGGTTACGGCCACGCAGGCAGGGTGGTGCGCAGAGCTCAGCCGCATGCCGCTGTAAGCACTACGGCATACTCGCTGGCCGGTTGGCTAAAAAATAGTTAATAATAATTTTCCAGCTTAAAGATCCTTATTATATCAGCTTGAATTAAAGATAAGTTTAATTCGATCGTAGAACACTGGCGATTACGCGCAGAGTGCCATTATTTACAGGTGTCGCGTAGTCAGCTAAATCTATTCTCGTCCCGTTAAACAGGTTATTTTGTTATTTTTTATTGTTGCGATTAAACTGGTTTATGGGATTATTTAATGGCATCGTAGAATCCGTTAAAAGAAGTGAGAAGTTAAAATTATTAGACGATTAAGATAACGCGCGCTTTGCATTATATCGTTATTTATTTTGTAACATCATGAATCCAATCTGTTTTTTATTTTTAATGATTGTGCGGTTAGTCTATGTCTTTCAATTTCTTTGCTTAATTTTTATTTAAGATTGGCATGATATCATTTATTGTAAGCACAAATAAAAATTGCTTATGCATTGCCATGCATTAACTAATTATCAAGCTAAGTTTTAACATAAACGAAAAACCTTATTGTTGAATTAATTATATTTAAAATCATTATCAGGATGGGCTGTAAAGTGTGTATTTGCTAACGTCAGACAGTCCGATATATTAAGGAATCTACTACATGGCTTTCCTTCCCTTTTCCCGGCCTTCGTTTGGTGAGATGGAGCTGGCAGCAGTAAAAGAGGTGTTTGAGTCCGGCTGGATTACCACCGGTCCGAAGTGTGTCGAACTTGAACATGCATTTTGCCAGCTTACCGGCAATCAGCATGCTATTGCGGTAAGTTCGGCCACCGCCGGTATGCATGTCACCCTTATGGCCCTCGATCTGCAACCCGGCGAGGAAGTGATTACCCCATCACTGACATGGGTTTCTACAATTAATATTATCACCCTGCTTGGCGCTAAGCCGGTCATGATCGATGTTGACCGCGACACACTGATGGTGACGCCAGAGGCAATTGAAGCCGCCATTACTCCCCGCACCCGGGCGATTATCCCGGTGCATTATGCCGGGGCGCCAGCTGACCTGGATGGTATAAGGTCAGTAGGCGAGCGTCATACAATTCCTGTTATCGAAGACGCCGCTCATGCGGCTGGCACGTATTATAAAGGCCGTCATACAGGCGATCGGGGTACGGCGATCTTCTCCTTTCATGCGATTAAAAATATGTCATGCGCGGAAGGAGGCCTGGTTGTCACTGATGATGCCAGTCTGGCTGAGCGCATTCGCATGCTGAAGTTTCACGGCCTTGGCGTGGATGCCTTTGATCGGCAGGCCATGGGCCGCCAGCCGCAGGCTGAAGTGATCACCCCAGGCTTTAAATACAATCTGCCGGATATCAGCGCGGCGATTGCGCTGGTGCAGCTCGCAAGACTGCCGCAGATTAATGCCCGCAGAACGGCCATTGCACAACGCTATCTTCAGGGTTTGCTGGACACCCCTTTTGCACCACTCAGTGCGCCTGGCTGGCAACATCAGCATGCCTGGCATCTGTTTATCATTCGTGTTGATCAAGCTACTTGCGGCATCTCGCGCGATGCGCTGATGCAGACGCTTAAACAGCAAGATATCGGCACCGGCCTGCATTTCCGCGCAGCACATACCCATCAATATTACCGGCAACACTATCCCGGCCTGTCGCTGCCCGCTACTGAATGGAACAGCGAACGTATCTGTTCGATTCCGCTCTTTCCTGACATGACAGACAGTGACGTTGAGCGTGTTATTGCCGCACTGCGTAAAATTGCTGGAGTTTAAATGACTGAATATAAAGATATTTGTATGGTTTCGGTGGTTATCCCGGTCTACAACGAACAGGAGAGCCTGCCAGAACTGATTCGACGCACCAACAGCGTCTGCAGCACGCTTAATCTGCAATATGAGATTCTGCTGGTCGATGACGGGAGCAAGGATGATTCTGCCGATATGATCTCGGCAGCGGCTGAAGTGCCAGGAAGCCATATTGTGGCGGTGCTGCTGAACCGCAATTATGGTCAGCACTCGGCGATTATGGCGGGATTCAGTCATGTCAGTGGCGATCTGATTATCACCCTTGATGCTGATTTGCAGAATCCGCCAGAAGAGATCCCGCGGCTGTTGGCGGCTGCCCGGCAAGGCTACGACGTGGTGGGCACTGTGCGCCAGAACCGTCAGGACAGCTGGTTCCGCCGCCGCGCCTCACGCACCATTAACCGCCTGATTCAGCGCGTAACCGGGAAAGCGATGGGGGATTATGGCTGTATGCTGCGCGCTTACCGCCGCCACATTATTGACGCCATGCTGAACTGCCATGAACGCAGCACTTTTATACCCATCCTGGCGAATACCTTTGCGCGCCGCGCGACAGAACTGCCGGTAATGCATGCGGAACGTGAATTCGGCAATTCAAAATACAGCTTTATGCGACTGATCAACCTGATGTACGACCTTGTGACCTGCCTGACCACCACGCCGCTGCGCATGCTCAGCGTGATCGGCAGCCTGATTGCGCTGGCCGGATTTGCCTTCTCGGTGGCATTGGTGCTGCTGCGTCTGTTTTTTGGCGCGGCCTGGGCCGGTGATGGGGTGTTTGTGCTGTTTGCGGTGCTGTTTATTTTCGTCGGCGCGCAGTTTATTGGCATGGGGCTGCTGGGGGAATACATCGGCCGCATCTACACCGATGTACGTGCACGACCACGCTATTTTATTCAACGTGTTATTCATCCTCAAAAAGACTCTTCAGTAAAGGAAACCGCGCAATGAAAACCATCGTTTTCGCTTACCACGATATGGGATGTGTGGGCATCCAGGCACTGCTGCAGGCGGGCTTTTCCATCAGCGCCATTTTTACCCATGCCGATTCGGCAGCAGAAAATCACTTTTTCGGCTCGGTGGCGCGTATTGCGGCAGAGCAGGGCATCGCGGTGTATGCCCCTGACGATGTTAATCACCCGCTGTGGGTCGATCGCATCAGGGCCATGGATGCGGACATCCTGTTTTCGTTTTATTACCGTAATCTGCTGAGCGACAGCATTCTGAACAGCGCAAAACTGGGCGCGTTTAACCTGCACGGCTCCCTTTTGCCAAAATACCGTGGGAGGGCGCCGCTGAACTGGGCGCTGGTGAACGGTGAGCGTGAGACCGGCATGACGCTGCACCGCATGACTCAATGCGCGGATGCCGGCGATATTTTAGCGCAGCAGTCGGTGAAAATAGCCGATGAAGATAATGCGATGACGCTTCATCAGAAACTACTGGATTGCGCTGCTGAGCTGCTGCGCGCCAGCCTGCCAGCGATAAAGCAGGGACGCGTGGATGGCGTGGCTCAGAATGAAGCGGAAGCGACAGTGGTGCGCCGCCGCACGCCGGAAGACGGACGCATCAACTGGGCGTTGTCTGCGTGGGAAATTCACAATCTGGTGCGTGCTGTTACCGATCCCTGGCCTGGCGCATTTGCTTATGCCGGCGCCGCAAAATTTATTATCTGGAAAAGCCGGGTGTTAGCTGACCTGGCGCAGGCTAAACCCGGCACCGTGCTGTCTGCCGATCCTTTTGTGATTGCCTGTGAAGAGGGCGCGCTGGAAGTGCTGACCGGCCAGGCAGATAACGGCGTGTATATGAATGGCAGCCAGCTGGCGCAAAGTCTCGGTATGGTCACTGGCGCACTGCTCTATTCTCAGCCGGTGACGGCGCTGAAACGCCGCACGCGCGTGCTAATCCTTGGCGTAAACGGTTTTATCGGCAATCACCTGACCGAACGCTTGCTTCAGGATGATAACTTTGAGGTTTTTGGCCTGGATATCAGCTCTGATGCCATCAGCCGTTTTGTCGGGCACCCGCGCTTTCAGTTTGTTGAGGGCGATATCAGTATTCACTCCGAGTGGATCGAATATCACATCAAGAAATGTGATGTGATTCTGCCGCTGGTGGCGATCGCCACGCCGATTGAATACACCCGTAATCCGCTGCGGGTGTTTGAGCTGGATTTTGAAGAAAATCTGGAAATCGTTCGCGACTGCGTGAAATACGGTAAACGCATCATCTTCCCGTCAACGTCGGAAGTGTATGGCATGTGTACTGACGCCAGCTTTGACGAAGACTGCTCGAATCTGGTGGTCGGACCGATCAATAAACAGCGCTGGATCTACTCGGTGTCCAAGCAGCTTCTCGACCGGGTTATCTGGGCATACGGCGAGAAAGAAGGGCTGCGTTTTACCCTGTTTCGTCCTTTCAACTGGATGGGGCCGCGTCTTGATAATCTTAATGCCGCTCGCATTGGCAGTTCGCGCGCTATCACCCAGCTTATTCTCAATCTGGTGGAAGGATCGCCGATCAAACTGATTGATGGCGGCAGGCAAAAACGCTGCTTTACCGATATCAGCGATGGTGTCGAGGCGCTGTTTCGCATCATTGAAAATAAACAGCAAAACTGTGACGGGCAGATCATCAATATCGGCAACCCGGAAAATGAAGCCAGTATTAAAGAACTGGCGGAGCGGCTGCTTGCCAGCTTTGAGCGCCATCCACTGCGGAAAAACTTCCCTCCTTTTGCCGGTTTCCGTGAGGTGGAAAGCAGCAGTTACTACGGTAAAGGCTATCAGGATGTCGAATACCGTAAACCCTCTATCCGCAATGCCCGCCGCCTGCTGGAATGGACCCCGTCGGTGGAGATGGACACCACCATTGAAAACACCCTTGATTTCTTCCTGCGCACCGTTGAGCTTCAGGACGAGGCTTTATGAAGAAAATCGGGCTGCGGGTCGATGTCGATACCTGGCGCGGTACGCAGCAGGGGGTTCCCGCGCTGCTGGATCTGTTCAACAGACATAATATCCAGGCGACATTTTTCTTTAGCGTCGGGCCGGACAATATGGGGCGCCATTTATGGCGCCTGATAAAACCGCGATTTTTATGGAAAATGCTGCGCTCGCGCGCAGCCTCGCTGTATGGCTGGGATATTCTGCTGGCCGGAACTGCCTGGCCGGGTAAAGCGATCGGCGAAGGGCTGGCCGAAATAATCCGCGCCACCGCCGAACGTCATGAAGTAGGGCTGCATGCCTGGGATCACTATGCCTGGCAAACCTGGGCCGGGGTCTGGCCCAAAGAAAAACTGAGTGAGCAAATCGGTCGTGGTTTAGCTGCACTGGAAAAGATTACTGAAAGGCCGGTCATCTGCTCTGCGGTAGCAGGCTGGCGCGCTGACGGCAGGGTGATCGAGGCTAAACAGGCTTTTGGTTTCCGCTATAACAGCGACTGCCGGGGAGTATCGCCATTTCGGCCACTGCTGAATAATGGTCAGCCCGGCACCGTTCAGGTTCCGGTCACTCTGCCGAGCTGGGACGAGGTGGTGGGGCAGACGGTAAAAGCCAGTGATTACAATGATTTTATCCTGACGCGCATGCAGCAAGATGCGGGCACGCCGGTGTATACCATTCATGCGGAAGTGGAAGGCATCAGCCAGCTCAGTGCCTTCGAAGATTTACTTCAGCGCTGTAAACAACAGGGGCTGCAGTTTTGTCCGCTGGGGAATCTGCTGCCGGAGGATATGAATCAGCTCCCCAAAGGCAAAGTGGTACGCGGGCATATTGCGGGCCGTGAAGGATGGCTGGGTTGTGAAATACTTAACGGGGAAACGGAATGACCACCACTAACAAAGTATTTTTCTTGCTTGCGTTATTGATTCTCTATTACCTGGTTCCTCTGGAGTTCCGTCACCTGTGGCAACCTGATGAAATGCGCTATGCGGAAGTAAGCCGCGAGATGTTACAAAACGGCAACTGGATAACGCCGCATTTCTTTGATCTGCGTTATTTCGAGAAGCCGGTTGCCGGTTACTGGTTTAACAGCATCGGGCAGTGGTTATTTGGACACAATAATTTTGCGGTGCGTATTGGTTCGGTGTTTTCAACCCTGATGAGCGCGCTGCTGGTCTGTTGGCTGGGGCGTAATATCTGTGCAGATCGGCCGGTTGCGTTGACCGCCACTATCATATTTCTGACGTCGCTGCTGGTTTACTGCGTAGGCACTTATTCGGTGCTGGATCCGATGCTGTCATTATGGCTGGTCGCCGCAATGTGCAGTTACTGGTACGCGGCTCAGGCGGTAACCGGCAAGCAGCGGGTGCTGGGTTATTTGCTGCTGGGGTTAACCTGCGGCATGGGTTTTATGACCAAGGGGTTTCTGGCGCTGGCAGTGCCGGTACTGGCGATTGCGCCCTGGGCTATCTGGCATCATCGTTTGCGCGAACTGGTGATCTATGGCCCGCTGGCGATAGTAAGCGCTGCACTGGTCAGTGCGCCATGGGTGCTGGCGATTCATCAGCAACAGCCGGATTTCTGGCACTACTTTTTCTGGGTTGAGCATATTCAGCGCTTCGCTGAGTCGGATGCTCAGCATAAAGCGCCATTCTGGTACTACCTTCCGGTGCTGCTGGCAGGAACTCTTCCCTGGCTGGCACTGCTTCCGGGCGCGTTGCGTCGGGGCTGGCAGGCGCGGTCCGACACCCCCGGCGGCTTGTATCTGCTCTGCTGGGTGGTAATGCCGTTACTGTTCTTTAGCGTAGCCAAAGGCAAACTTCCCACCTATATCCTGCCCTGTTTTGCACCACTGGCGATTCTGATGGCCTGGCAGGGACATCGGCTGGCCAGGCAGGCCAGCAATATTCTCAGGATCAATGCGTGGATAAATATCCTGGCCGGTGGCCTGTGCGTGATTATAGTACTGGTGGTGCTGGCGCCGTGGGGAGTCCGTCCCCTCTATCAGCGGCATGAAATGTTGCCGCTGGCGTTAGCGGCGGTTTCATTCGCTGGCTGGGCTTTAGCCGGGATAGTCAGCCTGAAGTCGCCGGGTTCACGTTGGCAAATGGCGGCGCTTTGTCCGCTGGCTCTTGCACTGTGTGTAGGCTCTGCCATTCCGCAAAGCGTGCAGAACACTAAACAGCCGCAGGTTTTTATTGGCAATATCAGCAATAATCTGGCGGAAAGCCGCTACATTCTGGCTGATAACCCCGGCATTGCCTCAGCCATTGCCTGGACACTGCAGCGTAGCGACATGCTGTTCTACGACAATAAAGGGGAACTGAAGTACGGACTGAGTTATCCGGATGCACAGTCACGTTATATCAGCAGAGAGGCGTTCCCCCGCTGGCTGGCGACACATCGGCAACAGGGAATGGTTTCACTGGTACTGCTGCTGGACAGGGGAGAGCCAATGCCAACCTCTTTGCCGCCTGCCGATCTGGTCACTCGCGCGGATCGGATGCTGCTGCTGCAATACCGTGCCGCACCATGAAAATTAGCCTGTTGCTGGTGCTGCTGACCAGCCTGCTGACCTGTGCTGGTCAGCTATGCCAGAAACAGGCAGCGCATCAGCTGAAGCGCAGTGCTCTGATTGGCTGGATGCTGGCTGGCATTGGCTTTCTCGGCTGCGGCATGGCGACGTGGTTACTGGTGTTGCAACGCCTGCCGGTCAGCATGGCGTATCCGATGCTGAGCATCAATTTTATCTTTGTGGCGGTTGCGGCCAGAGTGCTGTGGGATGAAAAAATGTCTCACCTGCAGTGGCTGGGGACGCTATTAATTGTGACGGGTGTGGCAGTGATCGGGAGCAGCCTGTGAAGGGCTATTTTCTGGCGCTGTGCAGTGTCTTGCTGGTTACCGCAGCACAGCTGATGCTGCGCCGGGCAATGACTGATCTTCCGTCGCTCGATGCTATCACTGCATGGCGGAGCGTATCACCGCAGCCGGTACTGCTATTGCTGGGGGGATTAACCAGCTACGCACTTTCTGTGCTGTGCTGGCTGTTCGCATTACGTCGGCTGCCGCTCAGCCACGCCTATCCGTTACTCAGCCTGAGTTACATTCTGGTCTGGTTACTGGCGATTCTGTTGCCTGCTTTCGCTGAGCCCTTTCACTTCAGGGCACTGGTGGGCGTCGGGTTAATTATGCTGGGCTTATTATGCATATGTGTTCAGAGCAGTGAAAAAAAAGATGGCGGGCATCTGTAGGGGCGGCGTTCTCGCCGCCCGAAAAAGGCCCCGGATTAATGCGATCTATCGCAGGGCATACCACTCTTTATGCTTTAGCGGATTGGTGATGGCGCCCAGAATATCGGACAGCACGTTTACCGTGATCACCAGCGCGCCCACCACCATGACGCCAGCGGAAATAGCCGCATAATCCTGCTGGCGGATGGCGTTGATTAACCAGCGGCCAAGGCCCGGCCAGCTGAATACCATTTCAGTAATCATTGCCAGCGTCATCATGGTGGCGAACTGCAAACCGAGGCGCGGGATCACCGGTGGCAGGGCGTTATGCAGCACATGGCGGCGAATAACCGTAAAGCGCGATAAACCACGGGTGGCGGCGGCCTTAATATAATTTTTATCGATTACGTCGCTGGTGCTGATGCGCAACAGACGAATGACTTCGGTGGTTGGCGCCACCGCCAGTGCGGTGACCGGCAGGATCATATGGGTGATTGCGCTCACCAGCATTTCATGACGCCACGGCGAGTCGCTAAGCCAGGCATCGATTAGCGCGAAACCGGTGACGTTTTTCACTTCATACAGCAGATCAAAACGGCCGGAAACCGGCAGCCAGCCGAGATTAAGCGAGAAAAACAGCGTCAGCAGCAGCGCCAGCCAGAATACCGGCATTGAGAAGCCCAGCAGCGCCAGCGCGCTAATCAGTTTGTCCTGCCACTTGTTGCGCATTACACCGGCAATAATGCCGAGCGGAATACCCACCATCAGCGCCAGGCTAAACGCCATCAAACAGAGTTCCATGGTGGCGGGAAACACTTCACGCAGTTGCAGGTTAATCGACTGGCCGTTGATACTGGATACGCCAAAATCGAGATGCAGAATGCCTTTAAACCAGAATAGCCACGCATCGAGCAGCGATGCGCCTTGTAACGGCGCATTGGGCGTATAGTAACTGAGGCTGAAGCCCACCAATGTCAGCATAAACAGCGTAGTAATCAGCAGCACCAGGCGGCGCAGCGTATAGATAATCATTGCTTCGGCTCCTCGCTGTTATCACGATGCACGCCAGCAAAAGAGGCGTTGCCAAACGGGCTTAGCACCAGCCCCTGAATATCATGGCGATAAGCTTGCAGACGCAGTGATGACGCCAGCGGCAGTACCGGCAGTTCCTGCGCCAGGATGCGCTGCGCTTCATCATAGCGGTCGATACGCGACGCCAGCTGCTGTGACAGCAACGCTTTATGCAGCACTTCATCAAATGCCGGGTTGCACCAGTGGGCAAAGTTAGTCTGCGAGTTGATGGCGGCGCAACTCAGTAACGGGCGGAAGAAACTGTCCGGGTCGTTACTGTCGGTCGCCCAGCCGGTCAGCGTCAGATCGTGATTCATCTCCATCAGCCGCGCTTCCTGGAAGCGGCCGTCAACCTGCACAATCGTGATCTGCACGCCAATCTGTGCCATATCGGCCTGAATCAGCTCGGCGGTTTTTAACGGGCTGGGATTCCACGATTGTGAGGCTGAAGGCACCCAGAGTTTCAGATGCAGATCTTCAACACCGAGTTTTTTCAGCTGCTCACGCGCTTTATCAGGATTGTATTCAGTGACGCGCGCGTCATTATCATAGGCCCAGGAGGCGCGCGGTAAGACAGAGGCGGCAGTTTCGGCGGTGCCGTAATAAATCGACTCCATCAGCCGCTCATTGTTAATTGCCAGCGCCAGCGCCTGGCGCACCTCCGGGCGATCCAGCGGCGGTTTACGAGTATTAAACGCCATATAGGCGATATTCATTCCCGGGCGCAGCGTCAGACGTAAACGGGGATCGTCGCGCAGAATCGACAGCTGGCTGGCGGCCGGATAAGCCAGTACATCGCACTCGCCGGTTAACAGTTTTGACAGGCGTCCCATCCCGCCCGCACCCATATCCACCACTACCTGCGGCATGCGCGGTACGCCTTTCCAGTAATCCGGATTACGCGCCAGACGAATATACTGACCGGCACGGTACTCATTCAGCATAAACGGCCCGGTGCCGACCGGCTGGCGATCCATCAGCTCCTGGCGATTAATCTTATCCAGCTGCGCGGCATATTCCGCCGACAGTACCGGCGCATAGTGGGTGGCCAGATGCCAGAGAAAAGAGGCATCCGGGCTGTTAAGGCGAATTTCCACCGTATCACTGTCCAGTTTTTTTACGCTCTGTACCGCATCGGAGAACTGCAGGCTGTCGAAGTAGGGATAGTTGCCACCGCTGACATTGTGCCAGGGATGTTTACGATCAAACATACGTGCGAAGCTGAACACCACATCATCGGCATTCATTGCACGCGTCGGTTTAAACCAGCTGGTGGTCTGAAAAGGGACGTTGTGGCGTAAATGGAACCGGTAGGTGGCGCCGTTATCCAGCACTTCCCAGCTGGAAGCCAGCTCGGGAATTAAACGGTAGGTATAGGGATCGACATCCAGCAGGCGGTCGTAAAGCTGCGCCGCCAGCGTGTCCACTGCCAGCCCGCTACTCGCCAGCTGCGGGTTAAAAGTATTCATCACGCCGCTGACGCAATAGACAAAGCCGCTCTGGCGAATATCACCGGGCGTTGCCGACCAGGCAGAGGCGCTTAGCACGCTAAGTCCGAGGAGCAGGGTGGAGAGTAATTTTGGCATCGGGTATGTTGGGTTCACGGGCAATACGTTGAGTGTATCGCACTATCCGCGTTGTCCCAAAGTTTGCCAGGGTAACTGCCTCTTTTCCAGGCGATTTCATTGCCCTGATGCGCCGCGGGTTATCGATAGCTGGCTAATAATAGACCTGATCTCATTATGGTAATGAGAAAAATTCTCAACAAAGTGCTTTACAGATGGTATTGAGAATGATTACTATTCATCTGCGCTTCGACGGTGGCTCTACCGAAGAAGAGCACGACATTGCTCACATTGCTTCCAGTATTTTCAGCCCGCCTTGCGCGGGCTTTTTTTTGCTTCAGCGCCAGATTATTCATTCTCCTCATCGCTTACTCGTACCCCATGCTTTTTCAGCATTGCGCGCAGCTGGTGATAAGTGACGCTCAGCAGTTCCGCGGCGCGGCGCTGGTTAAAGCGCGCCTGTTGCAGGCTCTTCTCCAGCAGCGCTTTTTCCTGCTGGTTTTGCCAGTGACGCAGATCCAGCGGCAGATCGGGGAAGGGCGCGCCGCGCTCTGGCGGGGGGGCGACAGCCGCAGAACGGCTGAACGGGTTAATAATAATGGTATCCAGCGGCTCATCGATGGTGCTGTGACGATAGACCGAACGCTCCACCACATTTTTCAGTTCACGTACATTACCCGGCCAGTGATATTCCAGCAGCATCTGTTGCGCCCGGCGCGAGAAACCGGGGAACAGCGGTAATCCCAGTTCACGACACATCTGAATGGCAAAATGCTCGGCCATCACCAGAATATCACTGAGTCTTTCCCGCAGCGGCGGCAGCTGCACCACATCAAATGCCAGACGATCCAGCAGGTCCGCGCGGAATTTTCCGGCCAGCGCCAGCGCGGGCAGATCGTCATTGGTGGCGCACACCAGGCGTACACTGACCTGTAGTGGCTGGCTGCCGCCGACGCGCTCCAGCTGACCATACTCAATTACACGCAGTAATTTTTCCTGCACCAGCATGGGTGCCGTGGCCAGTTCGTCAAGGAACAGAGTGCCGCCATCGGCGCGCTCAAAGCGACCAAGGTGGCGTTTTTGTGCGCCGGTAAATGCGCCCGCTTCATGACCGAACAGTTCAGAGTCGAGCAGGTTCTCATTCAGTGCTGCACAGTTCAGCGAAATAAAGGGTCCCTGCCAGCGCTCGGACAGATAGTGCAGGCGGCTGGCAATCAGCTCTTTGCCGGTACCACGTTCGCCGATAACCAGCACCGGTTTATTTAGCGGCGCCAGCCGTGAAACTTGCTCCAGCACTTCAAGAAAGTTATTCGATTCGCCCAGCAGATTCTCTGTTTGTTCGCTCATGATGAATTTCACCAGGTGTTAGTGTCTGAAACCACCTTACGCGCAGCCTGTAGCAATGTAAAGCAGGCGACTTATTGAAAATCAATCACATATAAACTGGCACGCTTCTTGAATTAGCTTTTACAGAGAAGGTTCAGCGCCTGGCGCAACACAGACAATATTAATGAGGATTTTAGTTATGGGTATTTTTTCTCGTTTTGCCGACATCGTGAACGCCAACATCAATTCATTGCTGGAAAAAGCGGAAGATCCACAGAAGCTGGTGCGCCTGATGATTCAGGAGATGGAAGACACCCTGGTGGAAGTTCGTTCCAACTCTGCCCGTGCGCTGGCGGAAAAGAAACATCTGATTCGCCGTATCGATCAGGCTGAGACGCAGCAGAATGAGTGGCAGGAAAAAGCGGAGCTGGCACTGCGTAAAGATAAAGATGATCTGGCGCGCGCTGCACTGATTGAAAAACAGAAGCTGACCGACCTGATCGCCAGCCTGAAGCAGGAAGTGAGCCAGGTGGAAGAGACTCTGGATCGTATGAAAGGTGAAATCGGTGAGCTGGAGAAAAAACTCACTGAAACCCGCGCCCGCCAGCAGGCACTGACGCTGCGTCATCAGGCCGCCTCATCGTCACGTGATGTGCGTCGTCAGCTGGATAGCGGAAAAATCGATGATGCGATGGCGCGCTTCGAATCCTTTGAACGCCGTATTGACCATATGGAAGCAGAAGCGGAAAGCGTCAGTTTCGGCAAAAAGAAAACGCTCGATCAGGAATTTGCAGAACTGAAAGCCAGTGATGAGATCAGTGAGCAGCTCAACGCGTTAAAAGCCAAAATGAATAATCGTAGCGAATAAGTTCGCCGCCGGGCATCGACCGCGATGCCCGCTGAATCATCACCGTCCCGTTACACGGGCAGACAAGGTCAAGGAGAGTGAATGAGCGCGTTATTTCTTGCCATACCACTGACAATTTTTGTGCTGTTTGTGGCACCGATCTGGTTATGGCTGCACTACAGCAATCGTCAGAACAGCGGCGCTGAGTTATCGCAAAACGATATGCAGCGTTTGCAGCAGCTAACCCAGGATGCCCGGCGCATGCGTGAGCGCATTCAGGCGCTGGAAGAGATTCTGGATGCAGAACATCCCCACTGGAGGCAGCCATGACAGGATTATCCATTAAAGGAAAAAAATTATGGCGCATTCCACAGCAGGGTAAATTTAAAGGCGTCTGCGCCGGTATCGCCCAGTATCTGGATATTCCGGTACGTCTGGTGCGGATTATTGTGGTGTTGTCGCTGTTTTTCGGCCTGTTTATGTTCACCATCGTGGCCTATTTTATCCTTAGCTGGATCCTCGACCCGATGCCGTACGGCGCTGAAGGCGAGGAACAGGCGCCCACTGCACATCAGTTGCTGAACGATCTCAGCAATGAGTTACAAGCCGGTGAAGGACGCTTACGTGAGGTGGAACGCTATGTCACCTCCGAAACCTTCAGCGTGCGTAGCCGCTTTAGTCAGCTCTGATTTCATTCCGCGCGGGCCTGTTACCAGGCCCTTCGTTAATCTTTCGGGAGAACCCATAATGCGCGACTGGCAAAACACTTTGCGCCGTAACGCTGCGCCCGCGTTGAAATCGGCAGGTAAATTTATCATTATTAATGCAGTCACTTATGGACCGGGCGGTATCGCCGGTTGGGCAGTAAAATCTGTCGCTCGCCGCCCGTTGCGCATTCTGCTGACGCTGGCGCTGGAACCGATTCTGGCGCGGGTGATGCGCAAAGTATCGGCGCGCTTCGTCAAGGAGACAAATGAAACGACTGCAAAATGAATTGATGTCGCTGGTGAATCGTGGCGTGGATCGCCATTTGCGTCTTGCCGTCACCGGCCTGAGTCGCAGCGGCAAAACTGCTTTTATTACCTCGATGGTTAATCAACTGCTGAATGTTCATGCCGGTGCACGCCTGCCGATGTTTTCGGCAGTGCGTGAGGATCGATTGCTGGGGGTAAAGCGCGTGCCGCAGCGCGATTTGGGTATTCAGCGTTTTACCTACGATGAAGGGCTGTCGCAGCTGTATGCCACGCCGCCAAACTGGCCGACGCCGACGCGCGGTGTCAGTGAAATGCGTCTGGCGCTGCGCTATCGCTCGCGTGACTCACTGTTGCGCCACTTTAAAGAGACGTCAACGCTCTATCTGGAAATTGTCGACTATCCGGGCGAGTGGCTGCTCGACCTGCCGATGCTGGCGCAGGATTATCTCAGCTGGTCGCGGCAGATGACCGGTTTGCTGCAGGGCGACCGCGCCGAATGGGCGCAATCCTGGCGCAACCTTTGCGCCGGGCTGGATCCGCTGGCGCCCGCTGACGAAAACCGTCTGGCGGAAATTGCGCAGGCGTGGACCGAATATCTGCTGCGCTGCAAGCAGCAGGGGTTGCACTTTATTCAGCCGGGACGTTTTGTGCTGCCGGGCGATATGGCAGGCGCACCGGCGCTGCAATTTTTCCCGTGGCCGGATGTCGATGCCGACGGGGAGTCGAAGCTGGCGCAGGCGGATAAGCACAGCAATATTGGCACGTTACGCGCGCGCTTTAACTACTACTGTCAGCATGTGGTCAAAGATTTCTATAAGAATTATTTCCTGAAATTTGACCGGCAGATTGTGCTGGTAGACTGTCTGCAACCGCTGAACAGCGGGCCACAGGCGTTTAACGATATGCGGCTGGCGTTAACTCAGCTGATGCAGAGTTTTCACTACGGTCAGCGCACGCTGTTCCGCCGTCTGTTTTCGCCGGTAATCGATAAACTGCTGTTTGCCGCCACTAAATCGGATCACGTTACCGCCGATCAACACGCTAATCTGGTGTCACTGTTGCAGCAGCTGGTTCAGGATGCCTGGCAGAACGCCGCATTTGAAGGTATTACCATGGATTGTGTCGGTCTGGCGTCTGTGCAGGCGACGCAGAGCGGGCTGGTCGATCATCAGGGCGAAAAAATCCCGGCGCTGCGTGGTCACCGTTTGCAGGATAATGCGCCATTAACCTTTTATCCCGGCGAAGTGCCGCCGCGTCTGCCTGGCAATGCGTTCTGGCAGCAGCAGGGTTTTCACTTTGAACAGTTCCGGCCGCAAAATATTGATGTCGACCGACCGTTGCCACATATTCGCATGGATGCGGCGCTGGAATTTTTACTGGGAGATAAACTGCGATGAATACCCCGCTTAAACCACGTATAGATTTTGCCAAACCCCTCGAAGCGGAACCGGCGCCGTTGATCAAACCGGCGGTAGCCTTTGCGCAGCAGGAGAGCGCGCAATTTATCGCGCTGCAAACGGATGACGCGGAGCCGCTGGAAGAGGGGGCGGGTGAGCGCGCGGTGGAAGCCGCTTTACGCCCTAAACGCAGCCTGTGGCGTAAACTGGTTACCGCCGGTCTGGGATTGTCTGGCGTCAGTGTGGTGGCTCAGGGTGTGCAGTGGATGCATAACGCCTGGCTGACCCAGGACTGGGCGGCACTGGCGGGTGGCGCGGCCGGTGGCCTGATTGTGGTGGCGGGGGTGGGTTCACTGGCCACCGAATGGCGTCGCCTGTACAAATTGCGTGAGCGCGCGGAAGAGCGCGATATTGGCCGCGAGCTGCTGCACAGCCATGGCATGGGCAAAGGCCGCGAGTTTTGCGAGAAGCTGGCGCGACAGGCTGGTCTGGATCAGGGGCATCCGGCGCTACAACGCTGGCAGGCGTCGCTACATGAAACCCATAATGACCGCGAAATTGTCGCTCTCTATGCTCAACTGGTCCAGCCGGTGCAGGATCGTCAGGCGCGACGTGAAATCAGTCGCTCGGCGGCGGAATCGACCCTGATGATCGCTGTCAGTCCGCTGGCATTGGTGGATATGGCATTTATCGCCTGGCGTAATCTGCGACTGGTCAATCGTATTGCGGCGATCTATGGCATTGAACTGGGCTACTTCAGCCGTCTTCGCCTGTTCCGCCTGGTTCTGCTGAATATCGCATTTGCCGGCGCTTCAGAGCTGGTGCGTGAAGTCGGTATGGACTGGATATCACAGGATATCGCCGCACGTCTTTCTGCCCGTGCCGCACAGGGTATCGGTGTCGGCCTACTTACCGCACGTCTGGGCATCAAAGCGATGGCGCTATGTCGTCCGTTGCCGTGGCTGGAAGATGATAAACCGCGCCTGGGTGATTTCCGCCGCGAGTTAATTGGTCAACTTAAAGATACAGTTCAGGGCAGCAGTAAAACTCAGGGCTGACGGTGCCCCGCATCACAGCCTGTCAACTTTTCATGACAGATCGCTTCAGCCCTGGCGTATGTTGGCGTATTATCATTAGTAATCATTTTTCCATTATTGAACAAGGCCAACCCAATGCGTTTGGAAGTCTTTTGCCAGGACCGACTTGGTCTGACGCGCGAACTGCTGGATTTGCTGGTCGAACGCAGTATCGATCTGCGCGGTATTGAAATCGCCACTATTGGTCGTATTTATCTTAACTTCTCTTCCGTCGCATTTGAGCAGTTCAGTAATCTGATGGCTGAAATTCGCCGCATTCCCGGCGTTACCGATGTGCGTACCGTCTCCTTTATGCCTTCTGAGCGCGAACACCGCGCCCTGAGCGCACTGCTGGTGGCACTGCCGGAACCGGTCTTTTCTATTGATCTGAGAAGTAAGGTGGAACTGGCTAATCCGGCGGCGCAAACCCTGTTTGATCTCGACGAACAGAAAATCCGCAACCACACCGTCGGATCGTTGATCAGCGGCTTTAATTTTGCCCGCTGGCTGGAGAGTGAGCGCGTTGAACCGCAGACCCAGCATGTGGTAATTCAGGGCCGTGATTTTCTGATGGAGGCGCGGCCAATCCTGACAGCCGCCGATAATGAGATGCAGAGCAGCCTGGTGGGCGCAGTGATTATGCTGAAGTCCACGGCACGGATGGGACAACAGCTGCAAAATCTGACGGTTAATGATGAGACGGAGTTCGATCATCTGGTCGCGGTTAACCCGAAAATGCGTCAGGTGGTGGAGCAGGCGCGCAAGCTGGCGATGCTCGATGCACCACTGCTGATTGTCGGTGATACCGGCACCGGCAAAGATATGCTGGCGCGCGCCTGTCATCTGCGCAGTACACGTGGCAAAAAACCGTTCCTCGCGCTGAACTGCGCCTCGCTGCCGGATGACGTGGCCGAGAGTGAACTGTTCGGCCATGCGGCGGGTGCTTATCCTAACGCGCTGGAAGGCAAAAAAGGCTTTTTTGAGCAGGCGAATGGCGGCTCGGTGCTGCTGGATGAGATTGGCGAAATGTCACCGCGCATGCAGACCAAACTGCTGCGCTTTCTTAACGATGGCACTTTCCGTCGGGTCGGCGAAGAGCATGAGGTGCATGTCGATGTGCGGGTGATTTGTGCCACGCAGAAGAATCTGACTGAAATGGTGCATCGCGGCGAATTCCGCGAAGATCTGTTTTATCGCCTGAACGTATTAACCATCAATCTGCCGCCGTTGCGCGATCGCCCGCAGGATATCCTGCCGCTGACCGAGATGTTTGTTGCCCGCTTTGCCGATGAACAGGGAGTGGCACGTCCGCGCCTGTCGCCACAACTGAATGCATTCTTAACCCGCTATAACTGGCCGGGCAATGTGCGTCAGTTAAAAAATGCACTCTACCGGGCATTAACCCAGCTGGAAGGTTATGAACTGCGCCCGCAGGATATTATTCTGCCGGAGTTTGCGCTGGAGATGTCGCTGGGAGATGAAGCGATTGAAGGGTCACTGGATGAAATCACCAGCCGCTTTGAGCGTTCGGTGTTGATGCGTCTGTATCTGTCCTATCCCAGCACGCGTAAACTGGCGAAACGTCTTGGCGTGTCCCATACCGCCATCGCTAATAAACTGCGTGAGTACGGGCTGAGTCAGAAAAAAGAGAGTTAATAGCAGGGCGAGGGAGAATTCCTCGCCCAATTTGTTACTTCAGCGCCGCCAGCGCTGCATCGTAATCTGGCTCAGTGGTGATTTCCGGCACCAGCTGGCTGTACAGCACCTGATCTTTCTCATCCAGCACCACCACCGCACGGGCAGCCAGACCCTGTAGCGGGCCATCAACAATCGCCACACCGTAATCTTCTTTAAACTCCGCGCCACGCAAAGTAGAGAGGGTGACGACGTTGGTTAAACCATCTGAACCGCAAAAGCGCGACTGGGCAAAGGGCAGATCGGCAGAGATACATAACACTACCGTATTATCCAGCTCGCCCGCCAGTTGGTTAAACTTACGCACTGATGCAGCGCAGACGCCGGTATCAATGCTGGGGAAAATATTCAGGACTTTACGCTTGCCTGCGTAGTCAGAGAGTGAAACATCAGAAAGATTTTTGGCCACGAGGCTGAATGGCTTTGCTGCCTGGCCTGGTACCGGAATCTGACCAGCAACCGCGACCGGGTTACCCTGAAAATGGACTGTCTGAGACATAGTGGTTCCTTTTACATGTGTTTGACACGTCGGCCAGCCAAGGTGAACTGACGCGAGAAAGAGAACTGAATTATATGGCATGTATGTGACATGCGGTGAACCATTAAGCGTGGCACATGGTGAATATTTTGCCTGGCCTGATAGCGTTGCGGTGGCTGATGGGCTAAAACTAAGCAAAAGAAATCAAAAGGAAGCGTGGATGAGAGCTGTAAAAGTATATCCGGAAGCCTGGCCGTTACACACTCCGTTCGTGATTGCCCGCGGCGCGCGCACTGAAGCTGGCGTGGTGGTGGTGGAACTGGAAGAAGAAGGGGTGAAAGGCGTTGGCGAATGCACGCCTTATCCACGCTATGGTGAAACAGAAGCCTCGGTGCTGGCGCAGATTGCGGCGATATTGCCGCAGCTGGAGCGAGGTGTCACGCGCGACGAGCTGCAAACTTTGCTGCCCGCCGGCGCCGCGCGTAATGCCATCGACAGCGCACTGTGGGATCTGCAGGCGCGCCAGAGTGGCAGCAATCTATGGCAACTGACCGCCACCACCAGGCCAGATCACGTCAGCATGGCGCAAACCGTCAGTATCGATACGCCTGAGGCGATGGCCAGCAGTGCGCTGGCGTTGTGGCAAAACGGTGCGCGTTTGCTGAAGATTAAACTTGATGACCATCTGATCACCGAACGACTGATGGCGATCCGTGCGGCGGTGCCGCAGGCGATGCTGATTGTCGATGCTAACGAATCCTGGAAAAGTGAAGGGCTGGCGTCACGCTGCCAGCTGCTGGCCGATCTTGGGGTGTTAATGCTGGAGCAGCCATTACCGGCGCAGGATGATGCGGCGCTGGAGAACTTTATCCATCCGCTGCCGATTTGCGCAGATGAGAGCTGCCATACGCGTGACAGCCTGAGTGCACTGGCGAATCGCTATGAGATGGTCAATATCAAGCTGGATAAAACCGGCGGCCTGACTGAAGCGCTGGCGCTGGCGCAGCAGGCGAAGGCGGCGGGCTTCACTATTATGCTCGGTTGCATGCTCTGTACCTCAAGGGCGATTAGCGCCGCGTTACCGCTGGTTCCCGGCGCGCGCTTTGTCGATCTGGACGGGCCAACCTGGCTGGCGGTAGACGTCGAGCCAGGTCTGCATTTCACCAGCGGCAGTATCGATCTTACGGTTGCCAGCTAAGCAGGTCGACCATCGCGTGCAGGTATTTCTCCGTTGCCTCATCGGCGGCAATGGGCGGCAGCTCAGCGGTGATGCAGGGCAGGCCGAGATCGGCGCACCAGCTGCCGAAAGAACCGGGCGTGGCGTAGCCGACACTGGTGACCAGCGGCAGCGCCATTTTTTTTGCCAGCCAGTGCCCCAGCAGGCTGCTGTGCGGATCTTCAATGCAGGCTAAAGGTTCGTGGAAGGTAACAATCCACGGCGGCTGCAACTGATGGATCAGGTCGCACAGTGCCCGGGTTTCGCTTTCTGATGCCGGGTAATCGCCGGTAGAAAGCAGCACATCACGCTCATCGGCTGCGCTGTTCCAGCGATAGACCGTATCGCCAGATTGCCAGTTAGCCGCCGGAAAATTACGATTCAGATCGACACCGCGCGCATTGGCGCGCAGGCCGAGCTGACAACCATCCGGGTTGACCGCCAGCACGACATGATGGCGTCGGTGCGGTTCCTGCAAGGTGCGCATCGCACAGGAAAGGGTCACCACCGCCGCGGTTTCATCACCATGTGTACCCGCCAGAATCAGCCCGCTATCGTCATCGGCATTCGGCGCCGGAAACCACAACAGCGGCGCGCCCAGTTGTGAAGTGCCGTAGGTTTTCATGGTGGCATCCAGCATGCCGCGTTGCGGACGCGGGTGTAATAAGGACATGGTGTCGCTCCTGTGAAGATGTTCTCAATAAAGCTAACGTAAATTGGCGTTTTATAAAATAGCTATTTATCGATCAACAATTTGCGCTAAAGTGCCAGATATAGCGTCCGACCCGGCGCATCATTTTTTTGCACATTAATATCGACAGCTTAAGGGTAGGTTATGACCAAATCGTTTCGCTTTACTCTGAGCGCGCTGCTGATTGCCAGCGCCTGTTCCACGGCGACAGCCGCCACCGTTCCTGCCGGTACTGAGCTGGCCGCAAAGCAGGAGATTGTGCGTCATATTAAAGATGAACCTGCCTCACTTGATCCGGTGAAAGCGGTAGGACTGCCGGAAATCCAGGTGATTCGCGATCTTTTCGAAGGATTAACCAGTCAGGATGCGCAGGGCAAAATTGTGCCGGGCGTGGCGCTGAGCTGGCAAAGTAATGACAATAAAACCTGGACCTTTACGCTGCGCAAAGATGCGCGCTGGTCGAATGGCGAGCCGGTTACCGCCCATGATTTTGTTTACAGCTGGCGTCGGCTGGTCGACCCGAAAAACACCTCATCATTTGCCTGGTTTGCTGACCTGGCCGGTATTGAAAACGCCAAAGCGATTACCAAAGGCGAAATGCCTGCGGATAAACTTGGCGTCACGGCGCTGGATGATTATCGCCTGAAGGTGACGCTGGATAAACCGGTGCCTTACTTTGTCAGTCTGACCGCCAATTTTGCTTTTTATCCGACCCCGCAAAAGGTGGTTGAAAAGCTGGGTAATGACTGGACCAAACCGGGAAATCTGACAGGCAACGGTGCTTACACACTTAAGGATCGGGTGGTGAATGAAAAGCTGGTGCTGGTGCGTAATAAACACTACTGGGATAACCCGCACACGGTATTGAATCAAGTGACCTTTGTGCCAATTAACGAAGAGTCCAGCGCCACCAAACGCTATCGCGCCGGTGATATTGATATTACTGAGTCATTCCCGAAGAACCTCTATCAGCTGCTGAAAAAACAGATCCCGCATGAAGTCTATACGCCGGATCAGCTGGGCACCTACTATTACGCATTTAATACGCAGAAAGGGCCGACCGCTGATGTGCGCGTTCGTAAAGCGCTCTCCTGGAGTATTGATCGCCAGATTATCGCCGAAAAAGTACTGGGCACTGGTGAAAAACCGGCATGGCACTTTACGCCGGACGTAACTGCTGGCTTTAAGCCGAAAGCCAGCATCCTGCAACAGCATTCGCAGGAAGAGCTGAACGCGCAGGCGAAAGCGCTGCTGGCAGCTGCGGGTTATGGTCCGTCGAAACCGCTTAATCTTACTCTGCTGTATAACATCTCTGAAAATAACCAGAAGATTGCGATTGCCGTCGCGTCAATGTGGAAGAAGAATCTTGGCGTTAACGTTAAGCTGCAAAACCAGGAGTGGAAAACCTATATCGACAGCCGTAACACTGGTAATTTCGATGTTATCCGTGCTTCCTGGGTTGGCGACTACAATGAACCTTCAACTTTCCTCAGCCTGCTGACATCCAGTCATAGCGGTAATATCGCGCGCTTTAAAGATGCCAGTTACGATAGCGTACTGGAAAAGGCCAGTAACGAGAGCAACGAGGTGGCGCGCAATGATGATTACAACCAGGCCGAGCAACTGATTGCCGGGCAGGTGCCGATTGCGCCAATTTATCAGTACACCAATGGTCGCCTGATTAAGCCATGGGTGAAAGGTTATCCGATTGCTAACCCGGAAGATGTCGCGTATAGCCGCGAGATGTATATTTTGCAGCACTAAGACGATAGCGAATCACAGCCCCGGAATACCGGGGTTGAGCACTTAGCCGTTAATGCTACAGGTGTTATTAAATATTCAGCAGCGAAGAGGGTATCCGGCACCAGCACATCCGCTACAACCAGCGACAATTCGCGAGCCATATCACACTTCCACCCTGTGGCGCTTGAGACCAGCATATAATTGATTAAGGTGATGGCATTGGATTGTTACTGCGATACAGCAGGCAAAACCTGATCAGCCGGAAGTCTCCCTTTCTGGCGGTCAGGTTTTTTGTTTTCAGGCCGGGAAATGAAAATAGCAAAAATATTAAATAATAATGTTGTGCTGGTACATGACGAACAGGGCCAGGAACAGGTGGTGATGGGGCGCGGAATCGCCTTTAAAAAGTGTTCCGGCGATGAGCTTGATGCGGCGCTAATTGAAAAGGTCTTTTCCCTGAAAAGCCATGATCTTACTGGCCGATTAAGCGAACTGCTTTCAGAGATCCCGCTGCAAGTGGTGATCGCCAGCGAATGCATTATCACGCTGGCAAAACAGCGCCTGAACACTGAACTGCACGAAAGCCTGGCGATTGCATTGACCGATCATATCCACTTTGCGCTGGAGCGGCAGCGGCAGAACTTGCCGATGCGTAATGTGCTGCAATGGGAGATTCGCAGCCTCTACCCGCGCGAGTACGCGCTGGGGCTGGAGGCGCTGACGATTATTGCCAAACGGCTTCAGGTCAGCCTGCCGGAGGACGAGGCTGGTTTTATCGCACTGCATCTGGTCAATGCGCAGCTGAACAGTGAAATGCCTGAGGTGATGCATATCACCCGTTTTATGCAGGAGATCCTGCATATTGTTAAATATCAGCTGAGCCTTGATTATCAGACCGATTCGCTTAGCTATAACCGTTTTGTTACCCATCTGAAATTTTTCTCTCAGCGGATGCTGGGGAAACGCGGCGTCTATAGTGATGATGAATCACTGCATGATGTGGTGCGCGACCGTTATCCGCAGGCTTATCTCTGCGTGCAAAAAATCGATCGCCATGTGATGACGAAGTATGCCTATGCGCTGGGAAGTGAAGAGCGGATGTTTCTGACCATTCATATCGAACGGGTGCGCAAAGAGACGCTGGCGATTCAGGAAGGTCACGACGAAGCCTGAGGTAAGATTTTCGGGCCAGCACCGCTGACCCGCGAGGATTATTTCAGTGATGCACCGTGGCTGTTAATCACTTCCTGATACCACCAGAAGCTTTTCTTGCGCGTACGGGTGAGGGTGCCATTGCCGCTGTCATCGCGATCAACATGGATAAAGCCATAGCGTTTGGTGAACTCCGCTTTTGAAGCACTGACCAGGTCAATCGGCCCCCAGCAGGTATAACCCCAGACTTCGACGCCATCTTCAATCGCCTCACGCACCTGCACCAGATGATCGTTTAGGTAGTCAATGCGGTAATCGTCGTTAATTGATCCGTCGGCTTCCACTGTGTCGCGTGCGCCAAGACCATTTTCAACGATAAACAGCGGCTTCTGATAGCGGTCATACAGCTCATTCATCAGGTAGCGCAGACCTTCCGGATCGATCTGCCAGCCCCACTCAGAACTCGCCAGATGCGGGTTAGGCACCATATTCAGGATATTAGCGCGTGCTTTCTGATTCTGTTCTTCATCGGTCGTCACACAGCCGGTCATATAGTAGCTGAAGGAGATAAAGTCGACGGTGCTTTGCAGATCGCGCTTATCCTGCTCTTCAATTTCCAGGCTAATGCCCTGATCCTTAAAGAAGCGCGTCATATAGGCCGGGTAGTATCCGCGCACCTGTACGTCGCCGAAGAACAGCCAGTCGCGGTTCTGCTGCAGGGTTTCCATCACGTCCGCCGGACGGCAGGTCAGCGGATAGAGCATGCCACCCAGCAACATATTGCCGATTTTGCCGTCCGGTACGATTTCATGGCAGGCTTTTACCGCGCGGGCGCTGCCAACCAGCTGATGGTGGATTGCCTGATAGATCGCCTGCTTATCGCTATCCTCCGGCAGACCAACACCGGTAAATGGTGCATGCAGCGACATATTGATCTCATTAAAGGTCAGCCAGTGCTTCACTTTATCTTTATAACGGCTAAACACGCTGCGCGCATAATTAACAAAGAAGTCGATGGTCTGACGATTGCCCCAGCCACCATAATTTTTCACCAGGCCATACGGCATCTCATAGTGGGAGAGGGTGACCAGCGGAGTGATATTGTATTTGGCCATTTCATCAAACAGCCGGTCATAGAATGCCAGTCCGGCTTCATTCGGCTGCGTCTCATCACCATTGGGGAAAATACGTGTCCAGGCGATGGATGTCCGTAATACCGTAAAGCCCATCTCGGCAAATAACTTAATATCTTCCGGGTAACGGTGATAAAAATCGATCGCCTCGTCTTTGATGCCAAAGTCACCGGGCTGGCGTTCAATGCGTTCGCCAAAGATACCCTGCGGCTGTAGATCGGAGGTCGACAATCCTTTGCCGTCTTCCTGCCAGGCGCCTTCAACCTGGTTAGCGGCGACAGCGCCACCCCAGAGGAAATGTTGCGGGAAACGTGCAGTCATCGGTATTTCTCCTTGTTTATTTAATCAGGGTCAGCAGCGAGGTGTTTTCTGCCACCTGGCTTTGCTGGCTGGCGGCTAAAACGTCGATATAGTCATCGCTGTTACTGATAATCACCGGGGTGGTGAGGTCATAACCTGCCGCGGTAATGGCAGGGATATCGAATTCAAGCAGCAGGTCGCCAACTTTCACGCGGTCATCCTGTTGCACATGGGCAGTGAAGTGCAGACCATCCAGTTTTACCGTATCAATGCCGACATGAATCAGCACTTCAGCGCCACTCTCATCTTCCAGGCCAATAGCGTGTTTAGTGCGGAACAGCGAGGAGACCGTGCCATTAACCGGTGAGACAACCCGTCCCTGGGACGGTCTGATGGCGATGCCTTTACCGAGTAAGCCACTGGCGAAGGTTGCATCATTAACCTGTTCCAGCGGCAGCGATTCACCCTTCATCGGGCTGCTGATGGTGATTTTGCTGAGTAAATCCGGATTGGTCGTAGCGAGCGGGGCGGCAACGGTAGGCGTCACGATTTCCGGCTCATTCATTGGCGCAAATAAACGGGTGGCAATCGCCGCAAAAGCAAAGGCGATAATCCCACCGACAAAGGCGGCGGTAACCGAAGCGTCGTAGCCGGTTTTGGGTATTACCTGCGCAAAAGTGAAGAGACCCGGGAAGCCAAAGGAGAAAGCGGTGGTATGAAAGAAACCGAGGATGGCTGCACCGATGGCGCCGCCAACACAACCGAAGATAAATGGACGCCGTTTGGGCAGCGTAACGCCATATACCGCAGGTTCAGTAATGCCAAACAGGCTGGCGCTGAAAGCGGAAGCCGCAATCCCTTTCATCTTAGCGTCACGGGTTTTCAGTAAGACGCCGAGGGTGGCGCCTGCCTGACCGAAAATAGCTGGCATCAGCAGCGGTAACAGCGTGTCCTGGCCGAGCATGCTGAGGTTGTTGATCATAATCGGCACCAGTCCCCAGTGCAGGCCGAAAAGCACACATACCTGCCAGAAGGCGCCAGCCAGCGCACCGGCAATCGCGGAGTTAAGGCTATAGACAAACAGGTAGCCATCCGCCAGCAGCTGGCTTAACCAGGTAGCGACAGGGCCAATCAGCAGGAATGTCATGGGAACCACTACCGCAAGGCAGATCAGCGGGGTAGTGAAGTTGCGGATTGCGCCGGGCAGACGGCTGTGGATATTGCGCTCAATCAGGCAGGAGAGCCAGCTGGCAAAAATAATCGGGATAACCGATGAACTGTAATTGATCAGCAACAGCGGAATGCCAAAAAAGTCGAGCGCCTGATTACCGCTTTGCTCCGCCTGAAATGCCTGCAGCATTACCGGATGCACCAGCGCCGCGCCGATGGTCATGCAGATAAACGGACTGCCGCCGAATTTTTTACCCGCGCTGTAGCCGAGGGCGATGGGTAAAAAGTAAAACAGCGCATCACTGGCCGCAGTCAGCGCTTTATAGCCGCCGCTGCTGTCGCTGAGTACGCCGGTAGCCAGCGCGACGGCCAGTAAACCTTTCATAATCCCGGAGGCGGCCATCACCCCAATATACGGCATAAATATGCCGGAAACGATATCGATAAAACGGGTAAGCAGTGACTCTTTACTGTTGTCCGGCACCTCTTCAGTCTGTTCACCCAGGCCGCTCTGGCTGACCACGGCCTGGTAAACGTCGGAAACATGGTTGCCAATCACTACCTGATACTGACCACCGCTTTCCACCACCATAATCACGCCGGGATTGTTTTTCAGACCTTCGCTGTCTGCTTTGCCGTGATCTTTGAGTTTAAAGCGCAGACGCGTCGCACAGTGCATTACCGATTTGATGTTTTCCCTGCCGCCTACACCTTGCAGAATGGATTCCGCTAAATCTCCGTATTTCATGCTGTCAGCTCCCGAGTAAGCCAGAGGTTATGATATTTATCTTTGCGTTATCGAGTTCAGGCCAAAAAAAAACCTAAACCACGAATCTCTGCGCCAGAAGGGCGGAAACACGTGGTTTAGGTTTTGCCTGATAATCAGTAACAATCCTGTTTAACTGGCCTGAGTTTTCATCACCACTCCTTTACAGGCAAGTAATTTAGCGGGTTATCAGTTAAATTCGTGACCGGGATCTGATTTTTCCGCTAAGAATGACATGCTTTGTCACCCTTATACGTAGCGGGATGATTGCATCTGCCAGGCGGCGCGCTAGACTGTATCGTATTGATTATATTCAGACTGAGGCAAGACGTGAACGTTATTGAAGGCAAAGCGCTACAGGTTTCCGATGCGATTATCTCCTGTCAGCTGGATGGCAAAGGCGGGCTGATTCCTATCGATGATAGCGAAGTGATTAACTGCGAACGTCCTTGCTGGTTGCACCTGAATTATACGCATCGTGAAAGTGCCGAGTGGCTGGCATCAACGCCGCTGATCCCCGATACGGTGCGCGCTGCGCTCTCCGGCGACAGCATGCGTCCGCGGGTAAGCCGTCTGGGTGACGGCTTTATGATCACCTTGCGCAGCGTCAATCTGAACAGTGAGTCGCGTCCCGATCAGCTGGTGGCGATACGGGTATTTATTAACGATAAAATTATTGTTTCGACGCGCCGCCGCAAAGTGTATGCCATTGATGAAGTGCTGACCGATCTGCAAAATGGTAATGGTCCGGTAGATGGCGGCAGCTGGCTGGTGGATGTGTGTGATGCATTAACCGATCACAGCAGTGAATTTATTGAAGAACTGCATGACAAGATTATAGAACTGGAAGACGCGCTGCTTGAACAGCGGGTACCGGCACGCGGTGAGCTGGCGCTGATCCGTAAGCAAATTATTGTTATGCGTCGCTATATGGCGCCGCAGCGTGATGTTTATGCGCGACTGGCCAGTGAACGCCTCGGCTGGATGGATGATAATGAACGCCGCCGAATGCAGGAAATTTCTGACCGGCTCGGGCGCGGACTGGATGATTTAGATGCCAGCGTGGCGCGTACCGCTGTGCTGGCCGATGAAATCACGACGGTGATGGCGGATGCGATGAACCGCCGTACCTACACCATGTCGCTGCTGGCAATGGTGTTTCTGCCGACCACATTTCTCACCGGCCTGTTTGGCGTCAATCTTGGAGGTATTCCCGGGGGCGACTATCGTTTTGGTTTCAGTATCTTTTGTCTGATGTTAGTGGTGCTGGTACTGGGTGTTGCCTGGTGGTTAAAACGACGTAAATGGTTGTGAAGCTGTAAGAAAAGGAACGAAAAAGAGGGCAGAAGTGTCAATAAAGCTGATCGATATCAATAAATCACCGGCGCTATCACGGCAAAATCTCTTCCGCAGGTGAATGCAACGTCAAGCGATGGGCGTTGCGCTCCATATTGTCTTACTTCCTTTATTTGAATTACTGCATAGCACAATTTGATTCGTACGACGCCGGCTACTCGCCGGCTTTTTTTTGCCCGTTTGCCAGCGCGCTCTATCCCACCTAAGCTTAACTTTCATGTCTGACAAAGGAGGAAAGCATGTTCGCAACCGATTATGCAGAACAACCTTACGCTTCCGATCCGGTGCCTGTCGATCCGGTACCGATCCCCGAACCGATTCCACGCCCACAACCCATGCCCGATCCGCCGCCTGATGAGCCGGACCCGCATCCGATTATTGACCCGCCGCCGCATGTATAAAAGTGCATGTCATTGGCACGGGCGGCGAGAATGCCGCCCCTAAGTAAAGGCGGCGTTTTCGCCGCCCGTTATGGCAGGATTATTTAATCTCTAACACATCCAGTCGCTGTAGCGGCTGCTCATCATCTTCATCGGGTTGCCAGCCAATGGGCTGGGTGGGCAATGACTCACGATCGAAAGCCAGATCGCCACCATCCACCACTTCTGCGCCGTGTTTAATCCCTTTAAAGTCAAACAGCGTGTTATCCGCCATATGTGAAGGAACGATGTCCTGCATGGCGCTGAACATCGTTTCAAGCCGTCCCGGATAGCGTTTATCCCAGTCGCGCAACATATCGCCAATGACCTGACGTTGCAGATTGGGCTGCGAGCCGCACAGGTTACACGGAATAATGGGGTATTCGCGCGCAATGGCAAAGCGTTCGATATCTTTCTCTCGACAGTAAGCCAGCGGGCGGATCACAATCTGTTTGCCATCGTCGCTCATCAGCTTCGGTGGCATCCCTTTCATTTTGCCGCCGTAAAACATATTGAGAAACAGGGTTTGCAGAATATCGTCGCGATGATGACCAAGGGCAATTTTGGTCGCCCCCAGCTCCGTGGCGGTGCGATACAGAATACCGCGGCGCAGACGGGAGCAGAGAGAACAAGTGGTTTTCCCTT
This sequence comes from Winslowiella arboricola, assembly GCF_025527015.1. Taxonomy (GTDB): domain Bacteria; phylum Pseudomonadota; class Gammaproteobacteria; order Enterobacterales; family Enterobacteriaceae; genus Erwinia; species Erwinia arboricola. The sequence continues at coordinate 244,235 of NZ_JAODIM010000043.1, forward strand.
CCGGGATCTTATCTTTAACGATGGAGTAAGTATCTTCGTTAACGATCTTATATTCCACGCCAAGCGCTTCAAGATATTGCGGCAGAATATGCGCCGGGAAGCCCGGCTGTTTCTGATCAAGGTTGACCGCGATCAGTGAAAAAGAGACCGGCGCACTTTTCTGCAAATTGCTTAACAGCTCCAGCATGGTATAGCTGTCTTTGCCGCCAGAGAGGCAGACCATAATGCGGTCGCCATCTTCAATCATATTGAAATCAGCGATCGCCGCGCCAACGTTGCGGCGCAGGCGTTTCTGCAGTTTATTCAGGTTATACTGCTCTTTCTTGGTAGTGTCTTGATTTTCTGACATTTATTTATTGCTCACGTCTGGAAAGGTCACCGCAGGGAGATCACTGGAGAGTCTCCCTTGGGTGACATTCATACTGCTCACTCGAATATTCTGAGTATGGTACGGATTGCGAAGCTGAAAGCTAGTACGAATTGTGTTGGTTTCAGGTCATAAAAGGTTTTGGCAGGGAGAGTACAACAAACTGATGCTGTCACTGAGCTTTGCAAGAAGCGTCAGTCGGATGAATATAAGCCGAAGGCTGATTTTTGACCATGTGGTTATTTGTGGGTACAATGTGCGTACAAGTGATGAGGTGATGATTATGCAAACCAGTATTAAAATGCGGATTTCCGAAGAGCTTAAAAACGACGCTACCGATGTTTTACGTGATTGTGGCATGACGGTGAGCAGCGCCATACGCCTGTTTCTGGAGCAAGTTGTTCGTTCTCAGGGATTACCATTTGAAGTAAAACGCCCCTCTGCAAAAATGCAAATCGCGCTGCAGGAAGCTCGCGAAATAGAGGAAAGCGCCCAACATCGTTATGACTCGATCGACTCAATGTTCAAGGGATTGAATGCAGATGAGCAGCAAGAGAAGTAAACTTCCTCGCAGAGTTGAGTATACCAAAACCTTTGCCAAATCATGGGAACGCTATAATAAGGCGGGGCGGCGTGATATGAACGATATGGCAGAAGTGATGGCGATTATTTTCTCTGGAAAAGAAATACCACCAGAATACTCAGACCACGAATTGCAGGGCGCAGAGTGGGGTGGCTCCAGGGAACTCCATGTCGGTGGAGATTTCTTACTGGTATACCGAATCGATAAGCAACAAAATCTGCTGACTTTTATTAACCTGGGTACTCACAGTGAATTGTTTGGATAAAAGTATTCCGTTGGCTCCGCTTATACTAACCCATCACCCCCACAGGATTTCTTCCCCAGAATGGGAATAATGCAGGAAAAGACGACTTTTCTGCTAGACTACGCGCCATTAAACCCGCCCGATTTTTGCAGAGAGTTCTCCGTGACCGCTTTTTCTACCCTGACGCAACTACCCGCCAGCCAGCTCGCTAACCTTGAAGAGATGGGTTATCTGGCGATGACGCCAATTCAGGCCGCCGCGCTGCCTGCCATCCTCGAAGGCCGTGACGTGCGTGCACAAGCGAAAACCGGTAGTGGTAAAACCGCCGCGTTTGGTCTTGGTGTGTTGCAGCGTATCGATGCGTCGCAGTACAGCACCCAGTCGCTGGTACTCTGTCCGACGCGCGAACTGGCGGATCAGGTAACAAAAGAGCTGCGTCGCCTGGCGCGCTTCACCCAGAATATTAAAATTCTGACGCTTTGCGGCGGGCAGCCGCTGGCGGCGCAGCGCGATTCACTGCTGCATGCTCCGCATGTCGTGGTCGGGACGCCGGGGCGAATTATGGATCACCTGAAACGCGAAACCCTGAAGCTGGATAATCTGAATACGCTGGTGCTGGATGAAGCCGACCGTATGCTGGAGATGGGTTTCCGCGAAGATATCGATACCATTATCCGTTACACCACCTCAGAACGTCAGACTCTGCTGTTCTCCGCCACCTGGCCGCAGGGCATTGCGCAGATCAGCGGTCGTATTCAGCGTGATCCGTTAACCGTTGAAACCGGTGATGTGTCCGAATTACCGTCAATTGAACAACATTTCTTTGAAGCCGGTAACCGCGAAAAACTGACGATGCTGATTGGTCTGCTCAGTCAGCAGCAGCCGAAATCCTGCGTGGTATTTTGTAATACCAAACGCGAGTGTGATGATATTGCTCAGGCGCTGGACAGCAGCCAGATCAGCGCCATGGCGTTGCACGGTGATTTAGAACAGCGTGACCGTGATCAGGTGTTAATTCGCTTTGCCAACGGCAGCTGTCGCGTGCTGGTGGCAACGGACGTTGCGGCGCGTGGCCTGGATATTAAAGAGCTGTCGATGGTGGTGAACTATCAGCTGTCGTTCGACCCGGAAGTGCATGTCCACCGTATCGGCCGTACCGCGCGCGCCGGACAGCAGGGCAAAGCGGTCAGTTTCGTTGCGCCGGATGAGATGGTTCGCGCGCATGCGCTGGAAGATTATCTGCAGATGAAACTGAACTGGCAGCAGGGCGCGCCGCTGAAGTCAGTCGATGTGCGACCGCTGGATGCCGAAATGGCCACGCTGTGCATTGATGGTGGTCGTAAAGCGAAAATCCGTCCGGGCGATATTCTTGGCGCGCTGACCGGTGATGCGGGACTTTCAGGGGAACTGGTGGGGAAAATCGATATCACCGCCACGCATGCCTATGTGGCGATTCGTCATGACGCGGCACGTCAGGCGATGAGACAGCTGCAACAGGGCAAAATCAAAGGCAAAACCTGCCGTGCACGCCTGCTGAAATAAGTGAACGGCCGCCAAAGCACGCGCACAGCGTCTTTGGCGGTAACTGCCTTTAGTGGATAATCACTTCTGGTGGCTGTTTGATTAAGCCTTCGCTACCGGCAAGCAGTTTTTTAAAATGAGGCTGCTCATTGTGTAACGCAATTGCTGCTTCATCCTGCCAGGTTTCATGAAACAGGAACACATTGCCATCTTCAACGCTACGGTAGAGATCGTAGTGAATGCAACCGGCTTCCGCGCGGCTTGGGGCAACACAAGCGTTAAGCACTTTTTTTAGTTCGTCGGCTTTCCCCGGCTGGGCAACAAATTTAGCGACGATCATCAGGCTTTTACTACTCATTGATTCTCTCCTGTTTTCTTTGTTATCGCAGCGACATGCATGTCGCCCACTCTGTAGTGACTCTGTTCTTTCCTCTTAACCGGCTATCCGTGCCAGCATCCCTGACATCATGCCACAGCTGGCGGGCAACTTCAGGTTGTTGCGTAAAAAGAGCAGCAAAACGCACTCTGCGTGCTGAACTGCCGGCGTGATGCTCTTTCGGAAAGTCGGCTATTGTAATTTTGAAAAATTTTTTAAGTAAAAAATCATTACAAGTATCGACCTATAGTTAAACGTAGCTTATGCTGGCAAAGCTTTTTCCCTGACATCGTCCCGGAGCCCAATCTATGAAAGCAGTGACCTTTCTGCTGGCTGGCGTTGCGTTGCTGCTATCAGCATGCAGCAGCAATAGCGACAATGAACCGCCGCAACAGGCAACCGCCGCCCACGTTCCTGCCAGAGTGTCGATGTCTGATCTGGCCGAGTCAAATTGCGCCAATGCCGGGGGTACGCTGGCGTTCTCGCGTCAGCTTGATGGTTCGTCAGTGGGGATGTGCCAGCTGGCCAATGGCCGTCGCTGTGGTGAAAATGCATTGATGAGCGGCAGCTGCGCCCGTTTCTGACCGGGTGAAACAGGGTCACCAGCGATGACCCTGCGGCAGGATCAGGTCGTCAGTTCATTGGAGCAGGTGTCGCCTTTCTCCAGCTGACGTAAATTCTCCAGCGTAGTTTGTGAGATACTGGTCAGCGCTTCGGCGGTCAGAAACGCCTGATGGCCGGTAAACAGCACGTTATGACAGGCTGAAAGACGGCGGAACACGTCATCCTGGATCACATCATTGGATTTATCTTCAAAGAACAGATCGCGTTCATTCTCATAGACATCCATCCCCAGCGAACCAATTTTCTGCTGTTTTAATGCGTCAATTGCCGCCTGTGAATCAATCAGACCGCCACGACTGGTGTTGATAATCATCACGCCATCCTTCATCTGTTCAAAGGCGCTGGCATTCAGCAGATGATGATTTTCCGGCGTCAGCGGGCAGTGCAGGCTGATGACGTCCGACTGGCGGAACAGGGTTTTAATATCAACATATTCTGCGCCCAGTTCCAGCGCCTGCGGACTCGGATAAGGGTCAAACGCCAGCAGGCGCATACCAAAACCTTTCAGAATACGCATGGCGGCGATACCAATCTTGCCGGTACCGATCACTCCCGCCGTGCGGCCATGCATATTGAAACCAATCAATCCTTCCAGCGAGAAATTGGCATCGCGCGTACGTTGATAAGCGCGGTGGATGCGACGGTTTAAAGTCATCATCATGCCAACGGCATGTTCGGCAACCGCTTCAGGTGAGTAGGCCGGCACGCGCACCACGCGGATCCCCAGCTCTTTTGCCGCATCGAGATCAACGTTATTAAAACCGGCGCAGCGCAGGGCAATAAATTTCACGCCCAGTTCAGCCAGCTCCTCCAGCACCGCCCGGCTGCCGTCATCATTAACGAAGATACATACCGCTTCGCAGCCGATGGCAGTTTTCGCTGTGCGCTCATTTAACAGGAAGTCAAAAAACTCCAGCTCAAAGCCATAGCTTTCGTTGACGTTTTCCAGATATTTCCGGTCATATTGCTTGGTGCTGTACACCGCAAGTTTCATCGTTACGCTCCTGTCATTAAGCTTTTGGGCTGATTTTTATTCCGCAGATAACTCATATTAGTCATTATTCTTTATCCGAAGTAAACAACAGGGCGATGCGGATGGCTGAACTGCCGGGTACAGATTGATTTATAGATAAAAACTTCACCACACAGCCGTTACGTGCCATCATTTATTCTACGATCGATACGGACACAACGGATATTCAGTGCCATGAGTCGGGGCTTTTACATTTTCTGTGCTGCGCTGCTGGCGTTGATCCTGCTATTTCTCGGGCTGATGCTCTCTGTCACTCAGTGGCTGCCTCGCCTGGCGGGCATCTGGCTGCCGGCAGATACCTCCATCGCACTGGAGGGCAATCCACGCTGGCGCAACGGCGGCCTGTTGCTGCCTGGCGTACGCTACCAGGCGGGCGACTGTGAACTGGCGTCAGTCAGCAATGTTACTCTCAGCAGACATCACCAGCGCTGGCAGCTTGGCGCCGATAACCTCGCGCTTAATCCTCCCTGCCTGAGCAAACTGCCTGCGGGAGAAAGCAGCGCCGCGCCGCGTTCGCTGGCCGAATGGCAGCAGATGCTGCCGGATGCCGATGTGACCATTAATCAGCTGGTGATCACGCCTTATCAGCAGTATGCCGGTAAGTTGCAGCTGTCGCTGGATCAAAAGCAGCAACAGCTGCACTATCAGGGCGACAATCTGCGACTCAGTGCGCAGCTTCAGGGACAACAGCTGAATATTCAGCAGCTCAGCATCAATCACCCGGCGCTGTCGCAGCCGGTGACGCTGGCCGGACAGTTAACCTTACCGATTATTCCCGACGGCGTACCGCAGGCCGGGGAGTTGCATGGCGATCTCTCCTTGCAGGGCATGCCGCAGCCGCTACAGTTGCAACTTAACTGGCAACAGCAGCAGGGCAAGCTGGTGGTCAGGCAGACCGATGATGCCACGCCGTTGCTCAGCCTGCCATGGACCATCACGCCGCAGCAGATTGAGATCCGGCAGGGTGAATGGCGCTGGCCTTACGCGATGCAGCCAGTTTCCGGCGGCATCGCGCTGACGCTGAGTCAGTGGCAGCAGGGGCTGGCCGCCACCGAAATTCGTGCACGGCTTAATGTGCTGACTTCCGGGCGTGGCGGCAAAGGGAATGTGGTGCTGAGCGTCGGCCCGGGTCATCTGGATATGCTTAACAGCCAGCTGCCTTTCCAGCTTACCGGCGCCAGTAAACTTCAGGCATTGCAGTTTTACACCACCATGCCAGGGGTGATTCAGGGAGCGTTGCTCGATCCACAGGTTACCCTGCAGCCGGGGGCGCTGCTGCGGATGCGTGGCCGTCTGCTGTCGACGCTGGAAGTGGATGAAGCGCGCTGGCCACTGGCTGGGGTGAAAGTTTCATCTGCCGGGATTGATGGCCGTTTGCAGGCGATTCTTAACGCGCACGATCCCAGTATGGGCCGCTTTACTGTGCATCTTGATGGTCGCGCCAGCAACTTCTGGCCGGATAAAGGGCGCTGGAACTGGCGCTACTGGGGCAAAGGGTATATGGCGCCGCTGAAGGCGAAGTGGGATGTAGCGGGCACCGGCAACTGGCTGGACAGTACCATTGAGCTGAATACTTTATCGACCGGTTTTGACCGTCTGAGTTATGGCATGGTGAATGTAAAATCGCCGCGCTTAACGCTTAATGCGCCGCTGCGCTGGCAGCGTTCGGCCGAAAATCCGGCGTTTAACGGCGAATTACAGATGACAGCGCGTGAAACCACCTTGACCTCGGGCGGCTATTTACCCTCTTCGACGCTGAATTTCCAGGTAAAGGGACGCGATCCGGCAGACTTCCTGTTTAACGGCGCTTTGCAGGCTGAAGCTATCGGCCCGCTACGGGTGAATGGACGCTGGGATGGCGCACGCCTGCGCGGACAGGCATGGTGGCCGCAGCAGTCACTGACGGTATTTCAGCCGCTGTTAAGTCAGGATCTGAAAATGAAAATTCAGTCTGGCATGCTGCGCGCGCAGGTGGCGTTTTCCGCCGCGGCCGATCAGGGGCTGGAGGCGGGTGGACACTGGTCGGTGAATAATGGCAGCGTCTGGATGCCGGACAACGAAATCAATGGCGTCGATTTTTCGCTGCCGTTCCGGCTCAAAGCCCATCAGTGGTTTTTTGGCGCGCATGGCCCGGTTTCATTGCGCATCAAAGAGGTAAAAAATCAGTTTGCGCTTGGCAATATCAGTGCCGACCTGCAGGGCAGCTATCCTTACAGCGAGAAGCAGCCGCTACGGCTCAGTAATGTCAGCGTTGATCTGCTGGGAGGTAAGCTGACGCTGGAAGAGCTGGCGCTGCCGCAGCATCAGGCGGCAACCGTCAGGTTGCGCGATATCAGTCTGAGTGAGCTGGTCACCGCGATTAAACCGAAGCAGATTGCCATGTCCGGGCGGATTAACGGCGCTTTACCGCTGTGGCTGAATCACCCGCAGTGGCTGATCAAAGAGGGCTGGATTGCCAACAGCGGCAGCCTGACGCTGCGGCTCGATAAACAGATGGCTGATGCCATCTCCAGCAATAATATGGCAGCCGGTGCGGCGCTGGACTGGCTGCGCTATATGGAGATCTCGCGCTCCTGGGCGACGATTAATCTCGATAATCTCGGCGAGCTGACCATGAACGCGCAAGTGGATGGCAACAGCCGCTTCCGGGATAAGAATCAGCGTGTGGCGCTTAACTACACGCATCGCGAAAATCTGTTTCAGCTCTGGCGCAGCTTGCGCTTTGGCGATAACTTGCAATCCTGGGTGGAGCAAAATGCCACCTTGCCGTCGCAAAAGGAAAAGAACAGTCATGACACTGACAATTAAAGCGCTGGTGTGGTTACCGGTGTGTGGGCTGCTGGCGGGATGTGTGCCGCGTATCGAACTGGCCGCGCCGAAAGAGCCGATTACCATTAATATGAATGTGAAGATCGAACATGAAATTCATATCAAGGTGGATAAGGATGTGGAAACCTTGCTGAAAAATCAAAGCGATCTGTTCTGACGGGAGCGGGAGATGAAGAGATTACTCTGGCTGATGCTGTTGGGCGTATTAATTTCGCCGTCAGCATGGGCGTTATCGCTGGATGAAGCACGGCAACAGGGGCGCGTAGGGGAAACCCTGAGTGGTTATATTGCGCCAATTAAGCAGGACAGCGAGACCCTTGCGCTGGTGGCGCGCATTAATCAGGGACGTGCCGAACATTATCAGCAGCTGGCCAGCCGTAACAATCTGACAACGGCAGAAGTGGCGCGGATCGCCGGTGAAAAACTGGTGCAGCGCGCGGCCGCCGGGGAGTATGTGCGGGGTATTAACGGGCAGTGGCTGAAGAAAAATTGATACAGGGCGGCGTGACCGCCGCCCTTGTAGTGATTATGCGGCAACGATCTGTTTGATCGCATCCTGCGCATCGGTGGTCGCTTTAGTGGCCACTTCCGGACCGTAAGCAATACCTTCAGCAAACACAAAGTTCACATCGCTGATACCGATAAAGCCAAGGAACAGCTTCACATACGGGGTCAGCAGGTCAGTTGGGGTATCTTTGTGAATACCGCCACGGCTTGACAGGATCACCGCACGCTTACCTTTAACCAGACCTTCCGGGCCTGCTTCGGTATAACGGAAAGTCACGCCAGCACGGGCAATCAGGTCGAAATAGTTTTTCAGCTGCGTTGGGATGTTGAAGTTGTACATTGGCGCCGCGATAACCACGGTATCATGAGCCTGCAGTTCAGCAATCAGCTCGTCGGACAGCGCCAGCGCTTCCTGCTGACGTGGCGTCAGTGGTGCATCAGAAGGACGCAGCGCGCCAACCAGCTCGCCATCCAGAACCGGAATGGGGTTAGCAGCCAGATCACGTACGGTAACTTCATTACCGGCGCTGGCAGCTTTAACCTGCTCAACATAGAAGTCAGCCAGCTGGCTTGATTGTGAGTAACCGGCGAGAATACTGGACTTAAGAACTAATACTTTGCTCATGATCTTTTCCTGTCTGTTAACGCGGAAGTCTGTCCGCTCAATGGTTTACACTTTAGGGCCATTTATCTGTAAGTGATAGCGCAATATTTCGAGAGCTATGTTCGAAAATATTGAACAAGCATAGCGAGAGAGCGCGCTCACATTTATTGCGCTGTGCTAAACTGCGCGCCACAAATGACAAATTTTTTATCGCCAGCGACGCTGGCGCGAAGCGGCAGCACTTACTCTGATAACTCACCGCTGCTGCGTTAAACGGGTACTGAACCAACATGTCTGAAAATACACATACTTCGCCGCTGGCGGCGCTTTATCCGCGTCTGGAAGCCCTGATGCTGCGCGATCGCCAACGTTTACAACGTCGTTTGCAGGGTGCCGCTAAGGTGAAAAATCCTGATACGCAACAGGGGATAGCCGAAGAGCTGAGCAGAGAGATTGCTGAGGCTGAGCGGCGTATCGTTCAGCGCCAGGCAGCGACGCCGAAAATCACCTTTCCGCAAAATCTGCCGGTTAGTCAGAAAAAACAGGATATTGCAGCGGCGATTCGCGACCACCAGGTGGTGATTGTCGCCGGTGAGACCGGTTCCGGTAAAACCACCCAGTTGCCGAAAATCTGTATGGAGCTGGGACGCGGCATCAAAGGGCTGATTGGTCATACTCAGCCGCGCCGTCTGGCGGCGCGCACCGTCGCCAACCGTATTGCGGAAGAGCTGGAAACCAGCCTCGGCGGCTGCGTCGGCTACAAAGTGCGCTTTAACGACCAGGTGGGCGACACCACTCAGGTTAAACTGATGACTGACGGTATTCTGCTGGCGGAGATCCAGCAGGATCGTCTGCTGATGCAGTACGACACCATCATTATCGATGAAGCTCATGAACGCAGTCTGAATATCGACTTTTTGCTGGGTTATCTGCGTGAGCTGTTGCCGCGTCGCCCGGATCTGAAAGTGATTATCACCTCGGCGACCATCGACCCCGAACGCTTTTCCCGTCATTTCAATAACGCGCCAATTATCGAAGTTTCTGGCCGTACTTATCCGGTGGAGCTGCGCTATCGTCCGGTCTCCGAAGATATTGATGACAGCGAACGCGATCAGTTACAGGCGATTTTTGATGCGGTAGATGAGTTGGGCCACGAGAGCCGCGGCGATATTTTGATCTTTATGAGCGGCGAGCGCGAAATCCGTGATACCGCTGATGCGCTGATTAAGCGCGATTTGCCGCACACCGAAGTGCTGCCGCTGTATGCGCGCCTCTCCAATGCCGAGCAGAACCGCGTGTTCCAGTCGCATCCAGGACGCCGCATTGTGCTGGCGACCAACGTGGCGGAAACCTCGCTGACGGTGCCTGGCATTAAATATGTGATTGACCCCGGCACCGCGCGTATCAGCCGTTACAGCTTCCGCACCAAAGTCCAGCGCCTGCCGATCGAACCGATTTCGCAGGCATCAGCGAATCAGCGAAAAGGTCGTTGCGGCCGCGTATCGGAAGGGATCTGCATCCGCCTGTATGCGGAAGAGGACTTTAATAACCGGCCGGAATTTACCGACCCGGAGATTTTGCGCACCAACCTCGCATCGGTGATCCTGCAGATGACCGCGCTGGGCCTCGGCGATATCGCCGCTTTCCCGTTTGTTGAAGCGCCGGATAAACGCAATATTCAGGATGGCGTGCGTCTGCTGGAAGAGCTGGGCGCAATCACTCAGGAAGAGGGGCAACGCTACAAACTCACCGCCTCGGGTCGTCAGCTGGCGCAGCTGCCGGTCGATCCGCGTCTGGCGCGGATGGTGCTGGCGGCGCAGCAGTATGGCTGCGTGCGTGAGGTAATGATTATCACCGCTGCGCTGTCGATTCAGGATCCGCGCGAACGTCCGGCAGAGAAGCAGCAGGCGTCTGATGAGAAGCATCGCCGCTTTGCTGATAAAGATTCCGATTTCCTGGCGTTTGTGAATCTGTGGAATTACCTGCAGGAGCAGCAGAAAGCGCTGTCATCCAGCCATTTCCGCCGCCTGTGTAAAAGCGATTTCCTTAATTATCTGCGCGTGCGTGAGTGGCAGGATATCTACACGCAGTTGCGCCAGGTGGTGCGTGAACTGGGACTGCCGGTAAACAGTGAGCCGGCAGAGTTCCGCGAAGTTCATGTCGCATTACTCAGTGGTTTACTGTCGCATATCGGGCAAAAAGATGCCGATAAGCAGGAATTTACCGGTGCACGCAATGCGCGCTTTATGATCTTCCCCGGTTCCGGGCTATTTAAGAAGCCACCCAAATGGACCATGGTGGCGGAACTGGTGGAAACCAGCCGTTTGTGGGGGCGCATTGCGGCGCGTATCGAGCCGGAGTGGATTGAACCGATTGCCCAGCATCTGCTGAAACGCAGCTACAGCGAACCGCACTGGGAGAAAGGTCAGGGCGCGGTGATGGCAACCGAGAAGGTGACGTTGTATGGTCTGCCGATTGTTGCGGCGCGTAAGGTTAATTACGGCCAGATTGATGCAGTGCTGTCACGCGAACTGTTTATCCGCCATGCGCTGGTGGAAGGCGACTGGCAGACGCGCCATGCGTTTTTCAAAGCCAACCTGAAGTTGCGTAGCGAAATTGAGGAGCTGGAGCATAAATCACGCCGCCGCGACATTCTGGTGGATGATGAGACGCTGTTCAGCTTCTATGACCAGCGTATCGGCCATGAGGTGGTGTCCGCGCGTCATTTTGACAGCTGGTGGAAAACGGCTGGCAAAGAGAAGCCGGAACTGCTGAATTTCGCTAAAGAGATGCTGATTAAACAGGGGGCTGGCAATGTCAGCAAGCTGGATTACCCGAACTTCTGGCATCAGGGCAATCTTAAGTTACGTCTCAGCTATCAGTTCGAGCCGGGCACCGATGCCGATGGTGTCACGGTGCATATTCCGCTGCCGCTGCTGAATCAGGTGGAAGAGGCCGGATTTGAGTGGCAGATCCCCGGTGTGCGTCGCGAGCTGATTATTGCGCTGATTAAATCACTGCCGAAACCGTTACGCCGTAACTTTGTTCCGGCGCCCAACTATGCTGAAGCCTTCCTCGGCCGTGCCACGCCGCTGGAGACGCCACTGCCCGATGCACTGGAACGCGAGTTCCGCCGCATGTCCGGCGTCACTATTGAACGTGATGCCTGGCAGTGGGATCAGGTGCCCGATCATCTGAAAATGACCTTCCGCATTGTTGATGAGAACAATCGCCCGTTAAAGGAAGGCAAAGATTTGACCGCGCTGCGTGCTGAGCTGAAAGGTAAAGTGCAGGAGACGCTGTCGCAGGTGGCCGATGACGGACTGGAACAGCGCGGACTGCACCTGTGGAGCTTTGGCGATTTGCCGGACCATTTTGAGCAGAAACGTGGCAACTACAGCGTAAAAGCCTGGCCTGCGCTGGTTGATGAGAAGGACAGTGTGGCGATCCGTCTGTTTGACAGTCAGCATGAGCAACAGAAGATGATGTGGCGCGGTCAGCGCCGGTTGCTGCTGCTGAATATTCCGTCGCCAACCCGTTATCTGCATGAAAAACTGCCCAACAAAGCCAAACTGGGTCTCTATTTTAATCCGTACGGCAAAGTGCTGGATCTGATTGATGACTGTATCGCCTGCGGCGTCGATAAGCTGATTGCCGAATCTGGCGGTCCGAGCTGGCTGGAAGCGGACTTTACCCGGCTGCATGACAAAGTGCGTGCGGAGCTGAATGAAACCGTGGTGGAGATCGCCAAAGTAGTCGAACAGATTCTGACCTCGGTGTTTACCATCAATAAGCGGCTGAAGGGGCGGGTGGATATGGCGCTGGCACTGGCGCTGTCCGATATTAAAGCGCAGATGAGTGGGCTGGTCTATCCTGGCTTTGTGACGCAAAACGGCTGGAAGCATCTGCCGGATACGCTGCGTTACCTGCAGGCGATTGAACGTCGGCTGGAGAAGCTGCCAGTGGATCCGCACAGCGATCGTGCACGTATGCTGAAAGTGGAGCAGGTGCAGAAAGCGTGGCAGAGCTGGCTGCATAAACTGCCGCCGACGCGTCGTGATGATGAAGAGGTGCAGGATATTCGCTGGATGATTGAGGAACTGCGCGTCAGCTACTTTGCGCAACAGCTGGGGACGCCATATCCGATCTCCGATAAACGCATTTTGCAGGCAATGGAGCAGATTGCGGTGTAAATTAACAGGCCACACCACGGGTGGCCTGTTGCTTTTACAGCGCTAACTTTTCCAGTTGATCGCGGAACGCAGTAACCGAAATCGCCCGGTTATCGGCGCGGTAGCGATCTTTCGCTGCTGGCGCTGAACTCTGTACCGCAATCAGCTGCCAGCCATCATCGGTTTTCAACATCAGCGGTGAACCGCTATCGCCCGGCAGCGTATCGCACTGATGCGATAGCACCGAACGCTGTGCCCAGCCGGTTACCAGACAATCACTGTGTGAGTAGAGGGTATCGAGGTGATCTTCCGGGTATCCGGCCTGCGTGACGCGTCGATCCACGGTTTTCAACGCCTCCGTCAGTTCAGAACGTGAACCGGCAAACAGCGGCACGGGTGTAATCCCCGATGGCGGATTGCGCAGCACGATCAGGCCGTAATCATAAGGCGCCGCCGCCGGGGGAACGATCCAGCCGTCGCCATCAGCCTGCAACTTATTGCCTAATTCCGGGTCAACCCGCGCCTCAATATCGTGGATCTCATAGCGCCAGTCACCGTTGCTGGCAATAAAACGCAATGCCACCGGCTTATCCAGCTTGCCGGGCGGCGCCAGCAGGCAATGGCCAGCGGTCAGCGCCAGATGCGCTGAAATTAAGGTGGCGCTGCACAGGTTGCCGCTTTCGGTCTCCAGCTGGCCGATCGCTTCCCACGGCACACCGGTCGTCGCAGCCACTGGCTTACGATCGTCATGGCCAAAAAACAGAGTCTGAGCATCATCTTCGCTCAGCGAATCATCATCAGCATGGGAATAAAATGCCAGTGACAGCAATCCCATCAACAACACAGCCGTTATGCGCATATCACTCTCAGGAAGGGCGAAAACTATGTAAATAGCGGTAATTACGCGTTAAGCGTTAACTATAGACGGTGAGCAGCAATAAAGGGAGTTTAATTCGGAATATCAGTAGACTACAGCATTTAAAGCCAGAAGCTGGCGGTAATGATACCGCAGATAATCATCGCAGCCAGGATGATTTCGAACAGATAGCGCCGCACCATTTCCGCTACTCCGGGAAAGAAACACCCGGAGAGTCCGGGTGTTTGTCATAGTCAGGTCATGCCTTGCGTGCTACAGCGCGCGGTGATTATGCGGCTGGAGTGGCAGCAGCTTTTTTGGCCACTTTTTTGTGGTGCACTTTTTTCGCCGCCTGCGCTTTCTGCGCTACAGGTTTCTTAGCGGTTTTTTTGTGCAATTTTTTTGCGGCCTGCGCTTTCTGTGCAACCGGCTTAGTGGCTTTTTTGTGGTGCACTTTTTTCGCTGCCTGGGCTTTCTGTTCTACAGGCTTTTTAGCGGCTTTTTTATGCGCTTTTTTCGCGGCCTGGGCTTTCTGCACCGCGGCTTTTTTATGTTTTTTGTGATGCACAGTTTTGTGTGCAGCAACTTTAGCTGGCGCTGCGGTGGTTGCTGCTGGCGCAGCAGCCGGAGCTGGTGTGGTCTCAGCAGCGAAAGCAACTGAAGACAGACCCATAGCAGCGGCAACAACCAGAGAAACTAATTTTTTCATTGTAAAACCCTCGAATGTATTTTCATCTATTAGCCCACTGCGGGGCCGGTGAAAGTACTATATGTAAACCGGACGAGAGTTTCCGTGAGTGTTTGGTATCGGCGTGTAACCGAATGTACGAAAGGTAAGATATTGAATTTAAAGCGCAGGAAAACGTAGTGGCGGCGTTAACGCCGCCATGTAGTTAGTTATTCAGATAACGGTTTTCCAGATGCTGACGGAAATATGCCGGATTCAGATCTTCGCCGGTGGCATGGGTAATCAGCTGCTGAGTGCTGAAACGGCTGCCGTGCTGCCAGATATTTTGCTGTAACCAGTCGAAAATCGGCTGCAGATCACCGCTGCGAATCTGGCTCTCAACCTGCGGCAGCGCACGTTTTACGGCCTGGAACAACTGGGCGGCATACATCGCGCCCAGGGTGTAAGTCGGGAAGTAGCCAAACGCGCCATCGGTCCAGTGAATATCCTGCATACAGCCGTCACGGTAATTACCCCGGGTATCAATCCCCAGATATGCCTGCATCTTCTCCTGCCAGACGGCCGGAATATCGTCGACCTCAATCTCGCCGCCAATCAGCGCGCGCTCAATCTCATAACGCAGGATCACATGTGCCGGATAACTCACTTCATCAGCATCGACGCGAATAAAGCCCGGTTTTACCCGCTGGTTAAGGCGTACAAAGTTGGCGCTATTTAACGCCGGTTGCGCACCCATCTGTGCAATCACCTGCGGCAGAATCAGCTGCAGGAAATCAGCACTGCGCGCCAGCTGCATCTCAAAAAACAGGCTCTGCGATTCGTGGATGGCGGTGGAACGGGCATGTGCCACCGGCTGGCCGAGCCACTGTTTCGGCAAGTTCTGCTCGTAACGGGCATGGCCGGTTTCATGAATCACGCCCATCATGGCGCTGAGGAACTCATCTTGTTTATAGCGGGTGGTGATGCGCACATCCTGTGGCACGCCGCCGCAGAATGGGTGGGCGCTGACGTCGAGGCGACCGGCGTTAAAATCAAAGCCCAGCTGCTGCATAATGCTCAGACCAAGCTGGCGTTGCGCTTCAATGGCAAAGGGGCCAGCGGGGCGATCAACCTGTTCCTGCGCCTGTTTTTCCACAATGCGTTGCAACAAGTCCGGCAGCCACTGTTTTAAATCACCAAAGGTTTTATCCAGTTTAGCGCTGGTCATTCCCGGTTCAAACACATCCAGCAGGGCGTCATAACGCGAGCAACCGTTGGCCTGCGCGCGGATCTCTGCTTCTTCGCGGCTGAGTTTTACCACTTCTTTCAGATTGGCGGAGAAACCCTGCCAGTCATTGGCCGGACGCTGCTGACGCCAGGCGTGTTCGCAACGCGAACCCGCAATCGATTTGGCTTCGACCAGCGCTGCCGGCAGCAGGGCAGCCTGCTGCCATGCACGGCGCATTTCCGCCAGGTCAGACGCCTCTACATCATTCAGCGACTCCTGTTCCGCCTGATCCAGCCAGCTGCCGACCTGTTTTGCGGTCAGAATTTCGTGTTGCAGCACGCTCAGTTCCGCCAGCGCTTCACCGCGCGCCTGGCTGCCGCCTGCGGGCATCATGGTTTGCATGTCCCAGCCCGCAATGGCTGACAGGTGGCCGAAGCGCGACAGGCGCTGGAAGGTTTTGCTCAGATGCTGATAAGCAGATGTCACGTTAACTCTCCTTGAGATAAATTATGCCGGCTCTGTTTTCCGCAAGGGTAAATCAACCGGCCAGCAAAAGCGAACGCTGGCACCACCAAGCGCACTGCTGTCGATAATCACAAAACCGCCCAATGCCTGGGCAATCGAATGGACAATCGCCAGACCTAAGCCGCAACCACCGGTGGCGCGGTCGCGGCTGGGATCGAGACGCACAAAAGGCTCAAATACCCGCTGACGTTCGGCCAGCGGGATCCCCGGACCATCATCTTCAACCTGCAGACAGGCGGTATTGCCGTCAAACCACAGCCCGACGCGCAGCTGTTTATCGGCATAGCGCAGCGCGTTATTGACCAGATTATCCAGCACCCGTTCCATCAGTCGTGCATCGGCGATGCCGACGTTTTCACGTTGTGGCGTATCAAGAGTGATCCGGTGTTCAGGATGCAGCGGGCGAATATCGTCGAGACGTTCCTGCAGCCATTCAGCCAGATCAAACTGGCGCAGCGTCAGGTCGACTTTCGGGCGGTCGAGGCGGGCGTAAGTCAGCAGCTCTTCGATCAGGGCTTCCAGCTGGCCGATATCACGGTTAAGCGCGCTGGACTCGGCTGGCGTCAGATTATCGCTCATCTCCAGCCGGTAGCGCAGGCGCACCAGCGGCGTGCGCAGCTCATGGGCGATACCGTCAATCAGCTGTTTCTTACTGGCTACCAGCGTGTTGATATTGTCGGCCATCTGGTTAAAGGCCACGCCAAGACGTATCAGACTGGAGGCGCTGTCAAAATGGATGCGCTCATTCAGATGCCCCTGACCAAAGCGCTGCGCGGCGGTCTCCAGTTTCAGCATATCTTTCCAGTGCGGGCGCATCCAGATAAACACCGGCAGCGCCAGCGACAGGCCGATAAATGCCAGCAGCACAATATCGAGAATGCGCATCTGATGCAGGAAGAACAGATAAGGAATCGGTCCGACCACCAGCACATAGTGGCTGCGCGGAATATGCTGCATAAAGGTGTATTCATCGTCGAGCGCGATAATCTCACCGGCGCGCAGGCGATGCATCGCTGGTGCATCGAGCTTAATTTTACTCAGCGGCTCAATATGCAGTTTAAAAGAGAGATTCAGGTCGAGCTTATTAATGGTTTTATTCCAGTCACGCAGCGGGATCTCGCGTAACTCACTGCGCATCAGATAGAGCGAACTTTTCATCAGGTCGTCCATTGACTGACGACCGGCGCGCTCGGCGGTGTATTTGTAGACCAGCCCGACCAGCATCGCCATCACCAGAAAACAGACGAACAGCAGCAGGTAGAACTGGATAAATAGCTTTCTCATGCGCTGTGACTTTCCCAGGCGTGTGGTGCAAACAGATAGCCTTTATTACGGATGGTTTTGATCCGGTAAGGCTCGGTAGCGCTGTCGTGCAGCTTTTTACGCAGGCGTGAAATCGCTACGTCAATACTGCGATCCAGACCGTCATAACTGACGCCGCGTAACGTTTTCAGCAGCGCATCGCGATTAAGTGTCTGTCCGGCATGGGTCGCCAGCTCCCAGAGCAGGTCGAAGTCGGCGGTCGACAGGGTGATATTTTCTTCGAAGAGGGCGACCTGGCGGTTAACCGGATCGATAAACAGCGAGCCAAAACGCAGCGCTTTATGGCCTGACTGCGCCGGAGCAATCTCTTCCCGGCCGCTGCTACTTCCCGCCTGGCGCAGATGCAGACGCAGACGCGCCAGCAGCACCGCTGGCGGGGTGGTTTTCAGGATATAGTCATTGGCGCCCATCTCCAGTGCGAGAATATGGTTCATATCACTGTCGAGCGAGGTCAGCAGCACTATCGGGCCGGACCAGCTGGCGCGCAGGTCGCGACACAGCGTCATACCATCTTTACCGGGTAACATAATATCCAGCATCACCAGTTCCGGCGCGGCTTCGGCAATCACCTGTTCAGCCCGGTCGCCGCGGCTTTCGACAATAACATCAATCCCGTGACGCCCGAGATAAGCGGCAATCAGCTCGCCTACGTCGTGGTCATCTTCAACGAATACAATTTTGCTCATAATGCTGTGCGTCTGTCTGTGGTGACAGCAGCATATCCTTTGTGGTGTCGAACAACTATCACGGGATTATGATCCCGCGCTAAATAACTCAAGATGTATAGTACAGGCAGCGCAAAATATGCCATTATATTCGCATGGTTGTTTCATACATAAACCATTTATTTTTCCATTGGAGGAGATTGAGGGTGTCTGAAAAAGAGCTGGCGTCAGCCGGGTACAGTGACCGCATCTGCTTCAACTATATGGATTTTCTCTCCGCTTCCTGCAAAAAGCGCTGGAGCTTCGTGGATGCCATCTACGGTGTCCTGCCGATCTTCGGCATGGTGACGCGTAAGCCTGGCAATGCACAGCATGCACCGGCAGACCATCTGAAAGAATTAGCGTTGCAAATCATTTCAACACAGGTCAGTGATGAGATTAATATTGCGCGTCTGATTACGCTTGCCGAACAGCAGCAGATCGATCAGCTGGATATTTTATTACCTTATCCACTGTCGACACAGCAGCTTGATACCATTCAACAAGAGTATCGTAAGCCTCTGGACCTGACTCAGCATGACGACCGTCTCAGCATTCATTTTCTGACGGCCGCCCACTAAACCCTATCTGATTAATACCCACAATGCCGGACAAGCTGCCAGCATCAGCAGCACAATCGAGCCAGATTCGATACGGCTCAGGCCTTGCTGTGCACGTCCACCGCGGCGGGCAAACAGAAACAGCAGCAGGCCCGGCGCATACAGCACCACCGACAGCAGTAAATGCAGTGGGCCAGAAGCATACAGCAGCCATAAACCGTAGGCGCAGGCTCCCAGTGCCACCAGCGTCACCGATGGTCGGTTAAGTTTGCGCGCCAGTTGCAGCAGGTAAGCGCCGACCAGTAAATAGGGCAGCAGAATCATCTCTGATGCGATGGTCAGCAGAGTGTTGTAATCGGCATGGGTCAGCCAGATCAGAACCAGGCACAGCTGAACACTGCCATTCGTCAGCCACAATGAGGCGGCAGGGGAGCCACGGTGATTCTGCTGACTCAGCGAGCGCGGAAAAGCACCTTGTTGTGCGGCGATAAAGGGCACTTCCGCCGCCATAATGGTCCAGCTAAGATAGGCGCCACAGACCGAGACAATCAGCCCGATGGCAATCACCACGTCGCCCCAGGAACCGATTAAGTGCGTCATCAGGCCTGCCATTGACGGATTACGCATCTCCGCCAGCTCGGCGCGCGGCACAATTCCCAGCGATAACAGCGTTACCAGCAGATAGACAATCAGTGCGGCAATCACCGCCAGCAGCGTGGCGCGGCCTACATCCTGCTTATTGCGCGCGCGTGACGAAACCACCACTGCGCCTTCCACACCAATAAACACCCACAGGGTGATCAGCATGGTCTGCTTTACCTGCTCCCACACCGGTTTGCCCAGCGCCACGCCGCTAAAGTCAAAGGTAAAGCGATCAAGATTAAAAGCCGCAATCGCCAGCAGCACAAACAGCCCCAGCGGCAGCAGTTTACCCAGTGTCGCCACCAGATTGATGCTCGCCGCCGTCTGCACGCCGCGCAGCACCAGCCAGTGCACCAGCCACAGCAGCACGGAGGCGCCAAGCACCGCCTGCCAGGTATTGCCGTCGCCAAAGACTATCTGTTCCGGCGAGTCAGTAAAGAAACTTAACGCCGAGAAGACAATCACCAGGTAGGAGACATTGGCAATCACTGCACACAGCCAGTAGCCCCAGGCGGAGCAGAAGCCCACCAGTTCGCCAAACCCGGCGCGTGCATAGGTAAAAATGCCGCCATCCAGTTCAGGCTTCAGGCGCGTCAGCAGCAGCATCGCCAGTGATAACAGTAAAATGCCAACGCCGGTAATCAGCCAGCCAATCAGCAGCGCCGCAGGGCTGGCAACCGCGGCCATATTCTGTGGCAGGCTAAACACCCCGGCACCCAGCATAGAGCTGAGCACCAGCGCGGTGAGGGCGGTAAGACCTAATTTTTTATCCAAGAAAACGTCCTGACTACAGCATAAATAACTAATGAACAGGATAACGAACGAATTTTACCCAATGCGATGCGGGTTTTGTCGAGCGAAACCGCTAAAACTGGCGGCCGATTTTACGGAGAGGACAGGCGGAGTGCAATGACTGAGTATGCAAAAAGAGATACGGATTATTCAGAAACAAGCAGGGCAGCATGCTGCTGCCCTGATTTAAGCTTATTTAAACAGGTCAGCGGTAACGGTAAGGTTACCACCACTCTGGTTCTGCCACTGGCGGGTCACATGGTAGAACTTCGCGCCTTTATCAGCGGCACGACGTGCGACTTCGTGTGAAACTTCAGTCGGGGTGCTGAAATGACCGGTAAAGGTCACCGAGTCAAATGGCTGCATCTGCGCGGCAGTGATGTTATTCACTTCCTGAATCTCGGTGCCATTCGGCAGTTTGACGGTATAACGCTGACCGGTAGTGGTCTGGGTTTCGAAGAAACGTCCGACCTTGTTGCTTGGCGTTTCAGAAGAGGCCACGCCCGGGATCTCGACGTTTTTCGCTGCAGCGCCACCGGCGGCCAGCGCGGCTTTACCGGCTTCAGAGTTCGCCGGGATCAGGTTTGGACTCTGCACCTTACGTTTCGCTGCATCGGCTTTATACACATAGGCGGTAATATACTGGTTACCGCCGCTGTTGGTATCAACCTGACGGACAATAAAGAAGGAGGCTGCGCCTTTCTCTTTGGCCGCTTTGGAGATCGCGTCATTGACGTCTGGCTGACTGCGGTAGAAACCGCTGACAGAGACAGTGTCAAAGGGTTCCAGCTGATAAGCTTCAGGTTTTGGCAGCTCTTTTACGCCGTTAAATACGCGATACTGGGTGCTGTTATCTGCCGCCGGTGCATCCGCTTTATACAGATCGGCGGTGACGCGCCAGTTGCCGCCATTACCGTTAGTATCATTGATAGCCTGAATATAATAAGAGGCGGCGCCCATTGCGTCAGCGCGTTTTGACACGGCTTCGCTGGCATCGCCAATGGCGTTAAAACGGCCAGAAACATTGATACGCTCAAATGGCTTCAACGAGGCCGCTTTTTCCGGAGAGAGCTCCTGTGCCGCGTGCGCGGTTAATGTTGTAAGAGACAACAGGGCGGTCGCCAGAATGGTGTTCTTCAGCTTCATAAAAATAATCCTTCGCCTTACGCAAAAAATGAGTACGAAAACGTGCTGGACTCTTGATGTGTAACAGATTAGCCGTCGATTATTGCATGTAATAATGGCTGCTGTCTCAGGCATTTTATGCCATTTCTCTGCGCCAGATTGCGTCACTGGCAGCTTATCGCAGATTAAGCGGAAAACAGGACGAATTCGGCGCACTTTACCACTTATGGCGGTTATTGATATTAGTTAATTAGTTAACACTTTGTTAAATAATGAATTTTATCGGTAGCAAATAGCTAATGAAGCGATTTTGCATAGCATATTATGCGTATTTCGCCGCTAAATTCAGTGCCAATATAATGCTTTTGCCCCTTGCCTCTGAATTTTTGTGTGAAACTGGCGGCTATTACGCGCTGCGTCTGGATCGAGAGACATATTTTCAGTAGGTTATAAACAGTTTGTAACACCCAGGCTGCGTTCAACAGGACTGTAGCAAGTTAAATCAAACCATCCATCTCGAATCCGAGGTCAGCACTGGCGATAGTGCTGACCGAGGGGATAACCGATGAAAGGGAATACTATGTTAATTGGAGTACCGAAAGAGCGGTTGCCCAATGAAGCGCGAGTCGCTGCGACGCCAAAAACCGTCGAGCAGCTGTTAAAACTCGGCTTTACTGTGGCGGTCGAAAGCGGCGCAGGTAAGCTGGCCAGTTTTGATGACGCGGCTTTCGTTGAGGCAGGCGCAAGCATTACTGATGCGGTTAACGTCTGGCAAGCCGATATTGTCCTGAAGGTCAATGCACCCGGTGATGAAGAGATTGAACTGACCCGCGCAGGCAGCACGTTAATCAGCTTTATCTGGCCTGCGCAGAATCCGGCGCTGCTGGAGAAGCTGGCGGCGCGCCAGGTGACGGTGATGTCAATGGATGCGGTGCCACGTATTTCGCGTGCGCAATCCCTCGATGCGCTCAGCTCAATGGCCAATATCGCCGGTTACCGCGCGATTGTTGAAGCAGCCCACCAGTTTGGCCGCTTCTTTACCGGGCAGATCACCGCCGCCGGTAAAGTACCGCCGGCGAAAGTGATGGTGATCGGCGCAGGTGTCGCCGGTCTGGCAGCGATTGGCGCCGCTGGCAGCTTAGGCGCCATCGTCCGTGCATTCGATACCCGCCCTGAAGTTAAAGAGCAGGTGCAAAGTATGGGCGCCGAATTCCTCGAACTGGATTTTGAAGAGGAAGCGGGTAGCGGCGATGGTTATGCCAAAGTGATGTCGGAAGCCTTTATTAAGGCGGAGATGGAACTGTTCGCTGCTCAGGCGAAAGAAGTGGATATTATTGTCACCACCGCGCTGATCCCGGGCCGTCCGGCGCCGAAACTGATCACCAGCGAAATGGTTGCCGCCATGAAGCCTGGCAGTGTGGTTGTCGACCTGGCGGCGCAAACCGGCGGCAACTGCGAACTGACGGTGGCGGATAGCGTAATCACAACGGCCAACGGCGTGAAGATTATCGGTTATACCGATCTGCCAAGCCGTCTGCCGACCCAGTCTTCGCAACTGTACGGCACCAACCTGGTTAATCTGCTGAAACTGTTGTGCAAAGAGAAAAACGGCGAAATCGTTGTCGACTTTGACGATGTGGTGGTGCGCGGGGTGACGGTGATTCGTGAGGGTGAAGTCACCTGGCCAGCGCCACCGATTCAGGTCTCTGCGGCACCGAAAGCCGCACAGCCGGAGACTAAACCGCTGGCAAAAGAGCCGGAGAAACCCGCTTCGCCGCTGCGTAAATATCTGCTAATCGCGCTGGCTATCGTGCTGTTTGCCTGCCTGGCTAACGTCGCGCCAGCCGAGTTTCTGTCGCACTTCACCGTCTTTGCGCTCTCCTGCGTGGTCGGTTATTACGTAGTATGGAATGTCAGCCATGCACTGCATACGCCGCTGATGTCAGTAACCAACGCCATTTCCGGGATTATTGTGATTGGCGCGGTACTGCAGATCGGTCACGGCGGCTGGGTGACCTTCCTGTCATTTGTGGCGGTGCTGATTGCCAGCATCAATATCTTCGGTGGATTCACCGTCACTCAGCGCATGCTGAAAATGTTCCGTAAGAACTAAGGGCTAACAATATGTCTGGCGGATTAGTGACTGCAGCATACATTGTTGCCGCAATTCTGTTTATTTGTAGCCTTGCGGGTCTCTCAAAACATGAGACTTCAAAGCGAGGTAATCTTTTTGGTATGAGTGGTATGGCGATTGCGCTGATTGCCACCATCTTCGGACCGGATACCGGCAATATTGGCTGGATCCTGCTGGCGATGGTGATTGGCGGCGCGATTGGTATTCGTCTGGCGAAAAAGGTCGAAATGACCGAGATGCCAGAGCTGGTCGCCGTGCTGCACAGCTTTGTCGGTCTGGCGGCGGTGCTGGTTGGGTTTAACAGCTACCTCGATCACGCGCCGGGACTGCTGCCGGTGATGGAAAATATCCATCTGACCGAAGTGTTCCTCGGCATCTTTATCGGTGCGGTGACCTTTACCGGTTCAATCGTGGCGTTTGGCAAACTGTGTGGCAAGATCTCTTCGCGCCCGCTGATGCTGCCGCATCGCCATAAGCTGAATCTGCTGGCGCTGGTCGTTTCGTTCGTGCTGTTGCTGATATTTGTGCGTTCTGACAGCGTTGGCGTGCAGACATTTGCGCTGCTGGTGATGACGGTGATTGCGCTGGCGTTTGGCTGGCATCTGGTGGCGTCCATCGGCGGTGCGGATATGCCGGTGGTTGTCTCCATGCTGAACTCCTATTCCGGTTGGGCAGCAGCGGCAGCGGGCTTTATGCTGAGCAACGATTTGCTGATCGTTACCGGTGCGCTGGTCGGTTCTTCGGGCGCCATCCTCTCCTACATTATGTGTAAGGCAATGAATCGCTCGTTTATCAGCGTGATTGCCGGGGGTTTTGGCACTGACAGCAGCTCAACCGGTGAAACTGATGAAGTGGGTGAACATCGCGAACTGAGCGCGGAAGAGACGGCAGAAATGCTGAAAGCCTCTTCATCGGTGATCATCACCCCGGGCTATGGCATGGCGGTGGCGCAGGCACAGTATCCGGTGGCGGAAATTACTGAGAAGCTGCGCGCGCGCGGCATCAAAGTCCGTTTTGGTATTCACCCGGTAGCCGGTCGTCTGCCTGGCCATATGAACGTATTACTGGCCGAAGCGCGTGTGCCTTATGACGTGGTGCTGGAAATGGATGAGATCAATGACGATTTCGCCGATACCGATACCGTGCTGGTGATTGGCGCCAACGACACCGTAAACCCGGCGGCGCTGGAAGATCCACGCAGTCCCATCGCCGGTATGCCGGTGCTGGAAGTGTGGAAAGCGCAGAACGTGGTGGTATTTAAGCGTTCAATGAATACCGGCTATGCTGGCGTGCAGAATCCGCTGTTCTTCAAAGAGAATACGCAGATGCTGTTTGGCGATGCGAAAGCCAGTGTGGAAGCGATTCTGAAAGCGTTGTAATGGATTAGGGCGGCGATAACGCCGCCCCTACGGTTAAATGATTTGCAGGGGCGGCGTTATCGCCGCCCTTTATTACTCAGTCATCTTCGTCATCATCCAGCTCGACCTGAGTGGTAAAACCGTCCGGTTTAATCACCAACAGGTCACAGCGCAGGTGGTCAATCACCTGTTCTGCCGTATTGCCAAGAAACGCAGCTGAAATTCCGGTACGCCCGATAGTACCGAGCACCACGATACCGGCATCCAGATGCTCTGCCAGTTCGGGGATAACTTCTTCCGGTAAGCCCTTTTCAACGTGGGTAAACTTCTCATCCATGGAAAATTTTTGACGCAGCGCTTTCATCGCGACCAGATGCTGGCCGCGAATCGCATCGTTGTAGATGCTGGGGTCAAAGTCAGGCAGTTCAATGGCGATATTGATTGGCGTAATCGGATAAGCACCAACCAGATGGACTTCAGTGTGATTGACCATATCGGCCAGTTCCACCGTCTCTTTAATCAGTTTCTGATTGAGTAAATCATGATGCGGCTCTTCGCTGGCAAGATTGACTGCCACCAGCGCCTTACCGCCTTCGGGCCACGGCTGATCTTTTACCATCCATACCGGACACGGACATTTACGTAACAGATGCCAGTCGGTAGGGGTGAAAATCACCGCTTCCAGACGATCGTGCTGATGCGCCATTTTCAACACCAGATCGTGATTACCGCTCAGGACTTCCTGGATAATCGCCTCAAACGGACGATTGTGCCATACCACTTTAATCTCTATCTCGACGCCAGCTGCTAAATAAGCATGGGCCTGTTCGCGGATCCACTCAGTACGCTGGCTGATTACGCCTTTACGCATATTGGTGCGTTCATCAGGCGACAGCAGGGTGGTCATTTCGTAGGAGAAATCATAAATAGGCAGGAAGGCTTTGATTTTGCCGCCGATGCGCTGATTAAGGTACACCGCCCGACGTAGCGCAGGCTGGTCATCCTGTTGAGGATCGATCGCCACAAGAATGTTTTGATACTTAACCATACTGGGTTCTCCATACACGACGAGGTGTCTGTTTAAAGATAGCCCAATAGCGCTCAGGTAAAAAGCGAAAAAGTTGTTGCCGGATCAATAAAATAACAAATTATGACCCGGCAAACAGAATGGATAATCAGTGACTGTGGCCTGCCAGATCGGCGAGGATTTCATGATTTTCGATCGTAATATATTTTCCCTTCACCGCCAGCATTCCGCTTTTCTGGAAACGTCCCAGCAGACGGCTGATGGTTTCTACGGTCAGACCAAGATAATTACCGATATCACCGCGCGTCATGGTCAGACGAAATTCGCGTTGCGAGAAACCACGCTGGCCGAAACGACGTGAAAGATTCCAGATAAAAGCGGCCAGACGTTCTTCGGCATTTTTCTTCGACAGCAGCAGGATCATATCCTGGTCGCCTTTGATTTCGCCGCTCATTAAACGCATCATCTGCTGACGCAGACTCGGCATTTTCCCGGAAAGATCATCAAGGGTTTCGAAAGGGATTTCACATACCATTGCCGTTTCCAGCGCCTGCGCAAAGCTCGGATGGTGTGCGCTACTGATAGCGTCAAAACCAACCAAATCACCCGCCAGATGGAAGCCGGTAATCTGTTCATCACCTTGCTCAGTAATGGTATAACTCTTGATGGTGCCGGAGCGGATGGCATAGAGGGATTTGAGTTCATCACCGGCTTTGAACAGCGTCTGGCCTTTCTGAATCGGTTTTTTGCGCTCAATAATGTTGTCTAACTGATCCAGCTCATGTTCGTTTAAGGTAAACGGAATACAGAGCTGGCTGATGCTGCAATCCTGACAGTGGATCGCACAGCCGCCAGATTGAATACGACGAATAACGCGTTTTTCTGGAATCATAATATACGCTCAGACGATAATTGACTGAGGTCAATTTTAACATTTTTCTGTTACAGAAAGAAACTCATCTGAGCAGTTTTAGGCACATAAAGATCAGGGATGTCCTGACTGCGGACATCCCCGTGGCAAGCCAGTCAGTGATGACTTTTATGACTTATTCTCTGCGGCAACTGGCGCGGAGTAACTGCTGTTTTTGGCATTTTTACCGATACGCGCCGGTTGTTCCACTTTTATAATCAGGGTCAAAATACCGGCGACCAGATAGAGCGCGGTATAGGTCCAGACAACCCCGACCACATCAAAGAACGGCAAGACCAGTGAGGCGATGGCCGGGGCCAGGAAGTTGCTCAGACCCGCTGACAGGTTATAAATCGAAATCGCCGCGCCTTTATGTTTCGGTTCCAGTACCGGGAACACCGCAGTCATTGGTACAAAGGCGGCGACGGTAATTCCCAGCATCACCGCCGGAATCATCGCTATCCAGTAGTTATGACCAAAGGTCACTGGCAGATAGTAAAACGCCAGGCTGGAGATGGCGCAACCCAGGCAGCCAAACCAGCGAACCTGACGGATCCAGCCGATATATTCACCGAGAATGCCCCACATCACGTTGGTGAAGATGGTGACAAAGAAGAACACTGCCCAAATCTGCAACCACTCGGACATGGAAAAACCGAGGCGTCCGACAAACAGCATTGGCATCACCACCGCAAAACCAAACAGCGACAGCGTATTAATGATACGAATCAGACAGGCGAGGAAAATATTGCGGTTAGTAAATAATATCGTTACTGCGCGCGATAACTCGGTCATCTTCTCACGGGTGGAAAGATGCGCTTTCTCGCTTTCACCGCCGACATTGCGCAGCAGAACCATCGCCATCAGACCGCCGGCCACTACCCAGGCAATAGCAAACCACAGCGTACCGGTTTCACCGATAAACGGAATGGTAAAACTGGGCAGATAGCTGCCAATACAGCCAATACCTACCGAGTACATCGCCCAGAACCAGCCCATCGCAGACGACAGCTGATGTTTTGGCACCGTCTGCACCACCAGCATCACAAACGAATAGATAAACAGCGGATAGGCCAGACCACGAATGCCGTAAAACAGCAGCATCAGTGGATAGTTGCGCATGCCCAGTCCCAGCGTCAGGAACAGCACATGCATGACTACCCAGAGAATAAAGCCGATGCGCATCGCGCGTTGCGGGGTGATAATTTCCGCCACCACTCCGGAACTCCATGCCGCCAGCGCCGCCGCCGCGCCATACAGGGTAAATACCAGCGCCGACTGGGACGGAGAGAAACCTAAATCGGTAATGTGTTTGGAAAGAAAGGCCATTTCGAAGCCGTCGCCGCTCATAAACACCGCGATAGCGACATAACCCCAGAACAGCGATTTCGGCAGCCCGAAAAGGCTTTTATCTGCTTGCATAATATTATCCTCTGACTGGCAGTGGGCCGATCGCCGTGGCGATCGGCAGAGAGTGACTACTGGCGCAGCGTGCGCTGTTGTTGATAGAGCTGACGAAACTGTTGCAGGCGTAGCTGTAGCTGTTGGTGGCGGGTGGCATCAGGCAGATAACGCTGCAGCTGCGGCGGTTTCTGACAGACCTGCTGTTCGTCGCCGCCAACCGCCAGCCAGCCAAGACGCGCTGCGCCCAGCGCGCCACCGGCCTCGCCGCCGCGATGGGTAATAATCGGCAAGTTCAGCACATCGGCCATCAGCTGCGCCCACCATGGACTCCGCGCGCCACCGCCAATCAGTGAGCAACTGGTCAGTTTAGTTCCGGCGTCGTTCAGTACTTTTAAGCCATCCGCCATACCAAAGCTGACACCTTCCAGTACCGCATAGGCCAGTGATGCACGCTGGCTGCCATGGGTTAAGCCATGAAAAGCGCCGCTGGCTTGCGGATCGTTATGTGGCGTACGTTCACCGGAGAGGTAAGGCAGAAACAGCGGCGCGCGCAGTTGTTCGGCGCGGCTCAGCGAAGAGACATCGGCCAGCAGCGTGGTTTCGCTGCATCCCAGCAGCTCACATAACCAGCGCAACGCACTGGCGGCTGATAACATCACACTCATCTGATGCCAGCGATTCGGCAGGGCGTGACAGAAGGCATGTACCGCTGACTGTGGATTAGGGCGAAAGCCATCATTGACCGCAAACAGCACGCCGGACGTGCCAAGGGAAATAAACGCATCGCCAGGATTCACCGCCCCGATGCCGACCGCACTGGCGGCGTTATCGCCGCCGCCACCGGCAATAATCACCTCATCACTGAGTCCCCACTGGCGGGCGATATCGGCTTTCAATTTGCCTGCCGGTTGCGATCCTTCCACCAGGCGCGGCATCTGCTCTGCCGTCAGACCACAGGCTGCCAGCAGGCTGTCCGACCACTGCCGCTGCGCCACATCCAGCCACAGGGTGCCAGCGGCGTCCGACATATCACTGATCTTTTCTCCGCTCATCATCCAGCGCAGATAGTCTTTCGGCAGCAACACCGTGGCGATACGGTTGAAAACCGCCGGTTCATGGCGCGCCAGCCATAACAGTTTTGGCGCGGTGAAACCAGGCATCGCCAGATTACCGGCAACGGCGTGTAAATCTGGCGCCGCGGCGGTCAGCTGCTGGCACTCGTCGGCGCTGCGCGTGTCATTCCACAAAATACAGGGGCGCAGCACTTCATCCTGCTGGCCCAGCAGCACCGCGCCGTGCATCTGACCGGAAAGGCCGATGGCGCGGATCTCCGGCCAGCTGGCGCCGATTTTTTGCCGTAGCTGGCTGATCACCTGCTGCGTTGCCTGCCACCACTGCGCCGGATCCTGTTCCGACCAGTGCGGATGCGGACGCTGTACCGTCAGTGGTGCACCGGCGCTGGCGAGCGTATCGCCGTTGCTGTCGATCACCAGCCCTTTGATTTCCGAAGTACCGGCATCAATTCCCAGATACATAATCTTCTCCTTACTCGCTAACCGGCTGTGGCTGGGCAGCCCACTGCTGCAACCGGCTGACAGTCTGTTGCAGCAGGGTGGCAAACTCGGCTTTCGTTGCCAGCGGGCCAAACAGCGCCGCATCGGCGGCGAAGGCGGCTAACGGCTGGTCGGAAGCCAGCATGCTATGCAGCGCGCTTTCATCAAGTGCGCCATCCTGGTAGCTGTATGGCAGATCGCCATCATGCCAGCGTTGCAGGAACAGATAGAACAACGCCGGTAATACGGCGGTGGCGCGAGGCACATCACCGCGCTGATAACTTTCAACCAGCGTCGGGGTGATAAAGCCGGGGATTTTCGACAGACCGTCAGCGGCGACGCGCTGGTTGGTATCCTGAATATAGGGGTTGGCAAAGCGTGCCAGCACCACATCGCGATAGGCTTCTAAATCCAGCGGGCTGGGGGTCAGCGACGGAATAACGTCCTGGGTGACATATTCCCATGCCATCTCCTTAATCGCCTGCGTCTGGGTACTCTGATGAATAAATGACTGGCCGATTAAGGTGCCTGCCCAGGCGATGCAGCTGTGGCTGGCATTTAGAATACGGATTTTTGCCTCTTCCCACGGCAATACTGATGTCACCAGTTCAACGTCAACGTTTTCCAGCGCCGGACGCCCGGCAATAAAATCATCCTCGATCACCCACTGGATAAAGGCCTCGCCCATTACCGGCACGGCATCGTTAAAGCCGGTCTCTGCCAGCACACGCGGCGCGATATCGGCGGTTGGCCGCGGTGTAATCCGGTCCACCATGGTATTAGGTGACGTGGTCTGTTCAGTGACCCACTCCAGCAGACGGGTTTCGCCACGCAGGCGCAGGAAGGTGAGAAAACCGTGGCGGAAACGTTCGCCGTTATGACGCAGGTTATCGCAGTTAAGCAGGGTGACCGGATTGCCATGGGCCTCCAGACGCGCCTGCAGAATACGGGTCAGCGCACCATACAGCGTTCGCGCGCCGCCATTAATATCGGCCTGAATATCAGGATGGCGCGGATCCAGCTGATGGTCAGGATCGAGGTAATAGCCGCCTTCGGTAACGGTAAAGGCGATCACTTTGGTGGCCGCATCGCTGCCTTGCGCAATCAGGGCGCTCAGTTCAGCATCCCATGGCAGTATCTTTTTGATTGAGGTGATCTTTTCGTAGCGGCGTTCACCTTCCGGGGTGACGGTTTCCAGCGTATATTCTCCCTGCTGGGCGCTCAGACTGCTGAGCAGGGCTGAAGCGTCATCGCGAATATTGCCGAGGGCGATATGCCAGCGATCGTCTCCCTGTTGTAACAGACGATGCAGATACCATGCCTGATGGGCACGATGGAAGGAACCGGCACCGATATGCATCCAGATATTTGCGCTTGTGTGAGTCATCTTTCTCTCCTGCCTGTTGCATAAAGAAATGAGCAAATGCCCTATATGTGAGCTTATGCCTGAAGTTGCCGTTAGCCTGGGCAAATTCTGTCTGCCTGTCTGCGTGGCAGATCACAAAAACTAACAATTGCCCGCAGTGAGGGCAAAAATTCAGAGTATGCTGGAAACATGAAGAACGAGGGCCGAAAGCGCAATGAGCAAGCACGATAAGAAGCTGGATCAGGCGGCGCGCGCTGCCTGGATGTACTACGTTGCCGGAGAGACGCAGCAGGATATTGCCGAAAAACTTGGCGTATCGCGTCAGGTGGCGCAGAGACTGGTGGCGCTGGCGACCGAGCAGGGGCTGGTCAGCGTCAATATCAGCCATCCGGTGGCGCAATGCATGTCGCTGGCAGAGCAGCTTAAAGCGCGTTTTGGCCTGCGCATTTGTCAGGTGGTGCCGTCGGACGGCGTGGATAATGCCGGTATTTATCAGATGGTAGCGGTGGCGGGTGCGGAAGTGATGGCGCAAACCCTGAAGCAGAGCGAGCCGCAGATTATCGCCGTCGGTTCCGGGCGTATGCTGCGCGCGACAATTGATGAATTACCGGAATTTGATCGGCCACAGCATAGCTGTGTGTCGCTGATTGGTGCTATCGCCAGTGACGGCTCCTGTACCCGCTACGATGTACCGCTGTGGATGGCGGAAAAAACCCAGGGCCGCTATTTTATTTTGCCTGCGCCGCTGTATGCCGACAGCGCGGACGATCGTACGCTGTGGTGCAACCATCGTATTTACCGCACGGTCACCGAAAAAGCGGAGCAGGCCGATGTGATGTTTCTCGGTATTGGTCATGTTGATATCGGATGTCCGCTTAATGCCGATGGCTTTATTACCCGCGAGCAGGTGGCCACCCTGCAGGCGCAGCATGTGGTGGGGGAGATGCTGGGGCACTTTATCGGTGAAGATGGTGAACGCGTCAGCAGTGAGCTTGATGAGCGCTTAACCAGCGTCACTCTGGCCCCCCGCACCGCGCGCAATATCATTGCCTTTTCCGGCGGCAAAGAGAAACATCGCGCGATTGCGGCGGTGCTGAAAGGGGGCTGGATTAGCGGGCTGGTGACCGATGAAGCCAGCGCGCGCGCCGTGTTAGCCGGATAAAATTACACCCGCAGATAACCTTCGTGCTGCAACAGCCACTGTTTACGTGATACACCACCGGCATAACCGGTAAGGGTGCCGTTGGCGCCAATCACCCGATGGCATGGCACCACCACGCTAATCGGATTGGAACCGTTGGCCGCGCCGACGGCACGCGCTGCGCCCGCCCGGCCTAACATCGCCGCCAGCTCGCCGTAGCGCAGTACGCTGCCGCAGGGGATCTCACGCAGCAGATTCCATACCGAGCGCTGAAATTCAGTACCGTTGGTGGCGACAGACAGCTGCTTAATCACCGATAAATCACCTTCGAAATAGCGCCTTAACTGTGCGCTCAGGCCGCCGGCATTCTCCAGCTGTCGCAGGCGAAAGCCCTGCGGACCGTAGTGAATATGCAGCAGACGATTCATCCGGGCGCCAAACTCCTCCCATTCGACAGCACGCAAATTTTGTTGCTCGTCGCTGACGATAATCAGCTGACCCAGCGGCGTACTGATGGTGTCTTCCAGTAATGTCATCATGATATTCGAACGGTTATCCATTCCAGGCGAGTGTTGAATACACTATGTTGCCCCTTTCTGGCAACACAGACCCCGTTGCCGCTACGGCCAGCATTATTAAATGTCGCGGGAAGTCATGGCAACGAAACAGCATCAGAGTTATGTTAGCGACAGTACTAAGATTTGCCAGTCTGCGCCTTTTCTGGCGTGATTTCGATCGGCATTAACCGTATGGACCCGCGCCATACCTGTTTAAAGAGACCTCAGGCGGAGCCGAATGATGAAAAATGACAAGGAAATATCGATAGATGCGTTTACCGATAATGAAAAAATCCTTATTGACCAGCAGGTTAAAAACCTGATCGCTAAATCAGGCACCACGCCCGGTGATAAACAGCTTAAAGAATTTACCAAAGAAGCGAAGAAGCAGGTGATGAAAGCGCGTCTGGCGAAAGAGAAGGCTACCCCGGCGAAAGTGGTACGCAAACCGCGGCAAAAAAATCTTAAGGCCAGTGAGGTCAACGACTTTGACTGGTCCGCTTCAGTCAATGCGCGGCCACCCCGGCGTTAATGATTGCCATCAATAATCAGGCCACTTATCAGTGGCTTTTTTTATCGCCTTTTTTGTATGAATAAAGGCTTGTCCACGCCGGACAAAACGACTATTTTTTCTTTTTGCCGCTCTGCAACCCATGCATATATCGCGGCTTAAGGAGTGACGATGAACCCTGACGAAAACGATCTGTTTAAACACGCCATGGAAGATGTCACACCATTGAAAGAGTGCGCCACTGTTCACTGGTTAAAAACCCCGCAAATTAAAACACCACGTCAGCAGCCGCCTGACGCAGAGAACAATTTTCTTATCGAGGGGTTTATCGACGCTATTCCGCTGGCGCAACCGCTGGAGTATAAAGCCGAAGGCATTCAGCAAGGGGTGCTGGATAAACTGCGCCAGGGTAAGTACCCGCTGGATGCCAGCCTGAATCTGCTGCGTCAGCCGGTGGGCCAGTGCCGCCAGTCACTGTTCAGTTTTATGTCGCAGGCACGCAAAAATAATTTGCGTAATCTGTTGATTATCCATGGAAAAGGACGTGATGATCGCTCTCACGCCAATATTGTGCGCAGCTATCTGTTCCGCTGGCTCCAGCAGTTTGACGATGTGCAAACCTTTTGCATCGCTCAGCCTTATCATGGCGGAAGCGGCGCGCTGTATGTCGGCCTGCGCAAAAGCGAACAGGCGCGCAGCGATAATCGTGAAAGGCACGCCAAACATAGCCGTTAAAAAGCGTTAGCCAGAGTGGCACTTACGGATGGTGGCCAGCAGGATTTCAGCACTCAGGCAGTGCTGACTGCCGGAGCGGGTCATAATGCCGACCGGTTCACCCGGGCCGTGTGAAGCCACCGGCAACGCTGCCAGTGAGTTATGCAGTAAATCTTCTTTGATCGCCCCGGATGGCACAAACCAGACATAGTTATAACGTTGCGCCAGCTGACGCGCCAGCGAGGTTGATGAGGTTTCAATACAGTTGGCGGGCAGGGTGCAGCCCTGTTCATCCATCATCGCCTGGGCAATGCGGCGCGGGGCGGTGCCCTCCGGCGAAATCACTACCGGCCATTGCAGGGCTCTGGATAACGTGACGTTGTCACTTAACAGCGGGTGACCAGGACGCACCACTAACCGTAGTGATTCGAGGAACAGCAGTTCGTAGCTTAATCCTGTCATCATATCGGCATCAGCCATCCGGCCAATGCCAATATCAAACTCACCGGCTTTCAGGCCGGCAATCAGGACATTGTTATGCAGCGTGGCCACCTGTACGGTGGCCTGTGGCTGCAACTGATGAAAACGATCGAGAATCGACGGCAGCATGCCCATCGCGGCAGTGGTCAGCGCGCCAATGCGCAGTACCACCGGTTCATCGCTCATATTGCTGGTGAAAGACTGGCCGGCGTGATTGAGCGCATCCAGCACTTTCACCGCATGAGTCAGAAACTGCTCGCCCATTGTGGTCAGCTGGGCGCCGAGTCTGCCGCGTTCAAACAGACGGGCACCCGCCAGCTCCTCAAGCTCATTCAACGTTTTTGATAACGCCGGCTGGCTCAGGCTGAGTGTCTCTGCCGCACGGCCCAGCGTACCTTGCTGGGCAACGGCGACAAAAGTATGTAAATGGCGCAAGCGAATGCGCTGATTAAAAACGTAATTTTTATCCATATCACAGGTTAGTGAGGACTGAAGATTTGAAGCAAGCGCGACGAGTGGATTCTGTTAACCTTATTGCAAATTTTATTTAACATCTACCGCAATTGCACAAAATATCGCCGTTAATGAAGTCGTTACATCAGGTTACTGTATTTGACGCCGGTGCCTGCAGAGTTAATAACTGACAGCAATACATTGTTAAAGCAGGGAGAAAACAGCATGCAGCGTTGTATCGCCACTATTTCCATCAGCGGCACACTGGAGCAGAAACTTGAGGAGATCGCTGCTGCGGGTTTCGACAGTATTGAGCTGTTTGAACCTGACCTGACAGGCTTTCCCGGTGCGGCCAGACAGTTACGCCAGCGGGTCGACGCCAGTGGTTTGAAGATTGCCTTACTGCAACCGTTTCGTAATTACGAAGGCGAAAGCAGCGATCAATTGATCCGCGCGCGTCAGCAATTTGAGCTGATGCAGGAACTGAATTGTAAAAAGTTACTGCTATGCAGCAATGTCAGTGAAAGCTGCAGCAGTGACAGTCAGCATCAGATTGACGATCTGCATGCACTGGCTGAACTGGCCGCCAGTTTTCAGGTTGAGATTGGCTATGAAGCGCTGGCGTGGGGCCGCCATATTAATCGCTGGCAGCAGGCGTGGCAGCGGGTAAAACACGTTAACCATCCGAATCTGGGCATCGTGCTGGACAGTTTTCATATTCTGTCGCGTGGTGACTCGCTGGACGAATTGCATCAGGTACCAGCTGAAAAGATCACTTTTGTGCAGTTTGCCGATGCGCCACAGCTTAATCTTGATGTGCTCACCTGGAGCCGGCATTACCGCTGCTTCCCCGGGCAGGGTGATTTTGATCTGCAACACTTTGCCCGGCAGTTACACCACCATGGCTATCAGGGGCCGTGGTCACTGGAGATCTTTAATGAGCAGATGGTGACTTCCCCCTTACATGCTTCGGCTGCCGATGGCTATTGTTCGCTGCGCTGGCTGGAGCAGGGGTTGACGCAATAATTCTCACTAAACTGCATTTTCTCAGGTCAGCGGAGTTGTGATCCGCTATTATAGCGCTCACTTTTTTTATGAAACCTGACGAATGATGTGGCGAACGTCAAACAGGGAGGTTTCGGGTTTTCCGGGAGCGATACCTTTGAGCAGTAGTGAGGCGATTGACGTTCGTCAGCTTATTAATTCAGCGGCACTAAGCGGTTATCAAAAATGCATTATCCTGCTCTGCTTTATCGTAGTCGCGCTGGATGGCATGGATATCGCCCTGATGGGATTTATCGCTCCGGCGCTGAAAGTCTCCTGGGGTGTCACTAATCATCAGCTCGGGCTGGTGATCAGTAGTGCGTTAATCGGCCTGGCGCTTGGTGCGCTGTTTGCCGGTCCGCTGGCGGATCGTTTTGGCCGGCGGGCGATTATCATCACCAGCGTGTTTTTCTTCGGACTGTGGACGCTGGCCACCGCGCTGTCGCAAAACGCCGAACAGATGATGCTATTCCGTTTCCTTACCGGCTTAGGGCTGGGCGCGGCGATGCCCAATGTTGGCACGCTGGTGGCGGAATTTTCCCCCGAGCGCAAACGCTCATTTATTATCACCGTTGTATTTTGCGGTTTTACCTTTGGCGCGGCAGCCGGTGGTTTTGCCGCTTCATGGTTGATCCCACGTTTTGGCTGGCATTCGGTACTGCTGATGGGCGGGCTGTTACCTCTGCTGGTGATGCCGCTGCTGCTGCGTTATCTGCCGGAGTCGGTGCGTTTTCTGATTACCCGTGGCGCTCCGGCCGCGCGGATCCGCACGATTATCGAAAAAATGCATCCGGGCAGCACCGCAGCCGATAAGCAGTTTCAGCTGGTCAGCGCCCGGCAGAGTGAAGGGGCGGTGCGCACCGTACTGTCGCGCAACTACCTGACCGGCAGCCTGATGTTATGGGGCAGCTATTTTATGGGGCTGTTTCTTGTGTACCTGATTGGCAGCTGGTTGCCGTCGCTGATTAAAGATATCGGCATGACGGTGACACAAGCGGCGCTGATTACCGCTATGTACCAGGCGGGTGGCACCGTCGGCTCACTGTTTGCCGGCTGGCTGATGGATAAGATCAACGCCAATCGTGCGCTGGCGCTGATCTATGGCTGCGGCGGCATCGCCACCGTAGCGATAGGGCTGGCGCCGGCTGATGCGCTGGTGCTGAGCGGTATCGCTTTCTGCAGCGGCTTCTGTCTTAACGGTGCCAATACCGGCATGAATGCGCTTTCCGCCAGCTACTATCCGACCCATGCGCGTGCGACGGGTTCCAGCTGGATGCACGGTGTGGGACGCATTGGCGCGATACTTAGCGCTTTTGCCGGCGCCGAGATGCTGTCGCTGGGCTGGAGTTTCAGCCAGGTGTTTTTGCTGCTGGCGATCCCGGCGCTGCTTACCTCGGTAATGCTGCTGGCAAAATCGGCTTATGGTTATCAGCGGCCACTGTAAATATTGAGGTCTGGGCCACAGAAACCGTAAGTCGCTTTCTGGTGGCCGATCACAAATTCCGCACAATTTTTCCCATCCTGTCGCCAATCCTTTACATTTTCAGCAGGTTCTTTTTCTGCGGAGGATAGCTATGGATGCGCATTGGGTCAGCACAGACAGTATTCGCGAAGATTTTTCACAAGCGATGTCGGCGATGTATCAGCAGGAAGTGCCGCAGTATGGCACGTTGCTACGGCTGGTGGCTGAGGTTAACCAGCAGGTTCTGACGCAGGATCCGCAACTGGCGCAACGTCTGGCGCAGGCAGATGAACTGGATCGTATTAGCGTGGAACGGCATGGCGCGATCCGCGTTGGTACTGCCGCTGAGCTGAATATGTTGCGCCAGCTGTTTGCGATTATGGGAATGTATCCGGTGGGTTATTACGACTTGTCGCAGGCAGGCGTGCCGGTACACTCCACGGCTTTCCGCCCGGTCGACGATGCTGCTTTGCGTCGTAATCCGTTTCGTCTGTTTACCTCCTTGCTGCGTCTGGAACTGATTGACGATGTGGCGCTGCGCCAGCAGGCCAGCGAAATCCTCGCCGCCCGTGATATTTTTACCCCACGCTGCCGCCAGCTGGTTGAGTTGCAGCAGCAGCAGGGCGGTTTTACCGCGGGGCAGGCCGAAGAGTTTGTCAGCGAAGCGCTGGAAACCTTTCGCTGGCATCAGCAAACGACCGTAGACAGCGCCACCTGGCAGGCGCTTAGCCAGCAGCATCGGCTGGTTGCTGATGTGGTCTGCTTCCCGGGCTGCCATATCAATCACCTGACGCCGCGCACGCTGGATATTGACCGCGTGCAGGCGCTGATGCCGCAACAGGGGATAACGCCGAAAGCGATTATCGAGGGGCCACCGCAGCGCCAGGTACCGATCCTGCTGCGGCAGACCAGCTTTAAAGCGCTGGATGAAGCGGTGCGTTTCCGCGATGGTCAGCAGGGCACGCATACCGCGCGCTTTGGTGAGATTGAACAGCGCGGCGTGGCATTAACCCGTAAAGGACGTGAGCTGTATGACCGCCTGCTGACTCAGGCCGGAAGCGGTGCCGATAACCAGCAGCATCAGCAGCATCTGGCGACAGTATTCAGCGCCTTCCCGGATGATGAAGCCACTCTGCGTCAGCAGCAGCTGGCGTGGTTTGAGTACCGGCGTAGCGCTCAGGGTCAGGACCATCTGATTACCCCGGCCAGTGATATTGAGCAGCTAATCGCTGCTGGTGTGCTTGCCGCGGAACCCATTATTTATGAAGATTTTCTGCCGGTTAGCGCCGCCGGGATTTTTCAGTCAAACCTCGGTAGCGAAACGCACGCACGGTCGCAGGGACACGCCAGCCGCGAGCAGTTTGAGCAGGCATTAGGGACGGCGGTGCGTGATGAAATTGAGCTTTACGCGCAGCGTGAGCAGGCAAGCAGGCAGCG
The DNA here is from genome assembly GCF_025527015.1 of Winslowiella arboricola. Lineage (GTDB taxonomy): Bacteria > Pseudomonadota > Gammaproteobacteria > Enterobacterales > Enterobacteriaceae > Erwinia > Erwinia arboricola. Next base: position 283,068 of record NZ_JAODIM010000043.1, read on the forward strand.
CTGTGGTCTGTTATAGACAATAAAAAGGGCCAGCAAATCACTGGCCCTTTGATACGATTATAGTAATAACTATTGCAGGCGCGGGTTACGAATTAATGTATATTTCCCGGCTCCAAGCAGCATGATAATCACGCCACCGAAGAAATAGAGCGCTTCTGTTTCCAGAGCCCATGCACCGACATCAGTGCGTGACCAGATAGCGCCTGTTTTCACCAGCAAGGTTGCCACCAGCAGATTAATCGCGATAACAAACGCCGCAGGGCGCGTTAGCAAACCGATAATCACCATCACTGGCGCAACAATTTCCCCAATGTAAGCACCGTAAGCGATAAACCCCGGGAAACCGTGTGCAGTCAGCATGTTAGCAATCCAGCCTACGCCGTTATGCACTTTAGCTTCGCCATGGAACAGCAGCAGAATGCCAAAGGTCAGACGCAGCAACAGTTTGCCAAAGTCGGGATGATCCGCCATGCGTGAAAATCCATTATTGATCGCACTAAACATTTTTTATTCCTGTTCCCGGAAGGGTTTCACAGAATGTAGCCAATTTATGACCATTATCAAATTCAATTTAGTTGACTATATCGTTCAGTAAATTCCGCGAACCACCGGTTTTCTCCGCAAAATCGTGGTGAGAGTGGACAATATAGCGTGGCCTGCAAATAATGGGCGCTGAAGATGTCACGGAAAAAATAATGAAAAATGAGCAACGGTTAAGGATTAAGACAGCTGAAGGAGAGCTGCGCGGTACCATGGAGGGCGAGCTTTTTGTCTTTAAAGGGATCCCCTATGCTGCACCGCCAACCGGACCGTTACGCTGGAAAGCGCCACAACCGGTTCAGCCCTGGCAGCGGGTGCGTGATGCCGTCAGCTGGGGAGGTTCCAGCTGGCAAAACCGCGCTGAATGTCTGGCAATAGGCGGCGGTGAACCGGGAGAATTTAGTGAGGATTGTCTCTATCTGAATGTCTGGACGCCGGATATTCAGCCTTCCCATCCGTTACCGGTTATGGTGTGGATCCACGGTGGTGGCTATACCATCGGCGCTGGGGGACTGGCGCCGTATCTCGGTGCGCCGCTGGCTGCACGTGGCGTGGTGATGGTGACGCTGAACTATCGTCTGGGACACCTGGGTTTTTTCGCTCATCCGGCGCTGGACGCAGAGTATACGCATGGCGAGGAGATCAATAATTTTGCGCTGCTTGACCAGATTGCCGCACTGCAGTGGGTGCAGCGCAATATCCATGTATTTGGCGGCGACCGCCGTAATGTCACCATCATGGGCGAATCCTCTGGCGGCCGCAGCGTACTTTCGCTATTTGCTTCGCCGCTGGCGGAGGGGTTGTTTCACAAAGGTATTGTGCAGAGTGCGTACTCGTTACCGGATACACCGCGCAAAAAAGCGCTGGAAACCGGTAAAGCGGTGGCGCGCCATTTCAACCTGCCAGACGCTACTGCAGAGCAGCTGCGTGCGCTGCCCGCAGACAGCTTCTGGTCACTCACTTCTCCGCTGGTCAACGGCCCGGTGGCGATTGCCGGCGACCGGGTGTTGCCGCAGTCGTCAGTCAGCGTGTTTAACGCTGCGCGACAGCATAAATATCCGCTGATGATTGGCAGTAACAGCGATGAAGCCAGCGTGCTGGAGTACTTCGCCATTGATGCTGCCGCGACCATCGCGCGCATCCGCCAGCAGCATAAATTTGCCTGGCGGTTGATTAAATGGCTGTACGACGCCCGTGACGATGCGGTGCTGGGCCGACAGGTCGCGCGCGATATCGCCTTTACCACCATGGGCTATGTTGCGGTAATGGCGCAGCATCGGGCCGGGGCGCCCGGCTGGCGTTACTATTTCGATTATGTGTCGGAAAATGCCCGCGATCTTTATACCAGCGGCACCTGGCACGGTAATGAAGTCCCCTATGTGCTCGATACGCTAAGCAATATGAATCTGACGGATCGCCCCTTTACGGATAACGATCGTCAGTTTGCCTGGCGTGTCAGCGAGTACTGGCTGAATTTTGCCCGCGACGTTACTGGATCCTCGGATACAATCGATGGCGAAGTGCCGTGGCCCGCATGGCATCCTCGCGCTGACTACACAATGCGTTTCGGTGATCAGGGAATGGCGCAGATTGGGGTGGAAAAGCGCTTTATGAAGCGCAGAATGCAGGTGTTCAGGCTGCTGATGCGCACTCTGGTGCGGCTTAATTAACCTGAATCCGCGGGTTTTCCTTTAAGCGCGCTGTGACCGGCGCGATATTTTATTACTTTCGTGCTGAATTGATAAATCAGCATGATGTTTTCCTGTACGCCAAATCAGCAAAAACTGTCGGCCTGGCAGAGGGTTAGTTAACGTCCATATATAAAGTGCGGTTTTTAAACTAAAAAAAATATCGTGTTAATTATTTGTATTCTTTCAGTCTGACTGCCGATAACGGTAAAGAACCCTGGCACAGCCATGGCGATATAACCGGTGATCAACCGATTTGGAGCAGTTATGAACATTTTAAAAAATTTCACCATACGCGCGGTGATGTTATGGATCCTCGGCCTGTTCTGTTTGTTATGGCTGTGTGTCGGTCTTTACAGCGTTTATTCTTTAGATGCCCTGGGAAAAGGTAATGAGGTCGATCGTCATATCGTTAATCAGATGACTGTGCTGAGTAAGGGTAACGATCAATATTTCCGCTTTGTCACCCGCCTGTCGCGGATTGTCGAAGCACGCCAGGGCGGCGCAGCCGCCGATCCGGCTGAAATGGCCGCGGCGCAAAAGTCGCTGGATAATATGAGCAAGCTGTTAAGCGAGTTTAAGCAGCTCTCCCCGGGTCCGCTGGGTGCCGAAGTGGTGAATAATGTCACCGAAAACTGGCAGAAATTGCTCGATCAGGGGGTGGTGCCGCAGATGCAGAGCGCGCAGCAGGCCACGCTTGATGCCTATCGTCAGCAGTCCCGTAACGTCACGCCGCCACTAAGCCGGGCATTTGGCGCCAGCGCGGAGAAGTTTAATCTGGCGGCTTCGGATATGCTGGATGCTACCCGGGTCACCGTTGACCATCTGACCCAGATGACGAAAGTGATTATTATCGCGGCAGTGATAGCCGGTCTGTTAATTCTGCTGTTTACCGATCGTTACCTGGTGACCATGCTGGTGCGGCCAATTGGCATTCTTCGTGAGCACTTTCGCATCATTGCAGAGGGTGACCTCAGCCAGCCGGTGCACGATATCGGCCGTAACTGTGTGGGTAAACTGGTGCCGTTGCTTAATGCCATGCAGGGCAGCCTGCGCGATGCGGTTGGCGCGATTCGTGGTGGTACCGAGAATATCTGGCGCGGCGCGACTGAAATCTCCTCTGGTAACAACGATCTCTCTTCCCGTACTGAGCAGCAGGCGGCAGCACTGGAAGAGACTGCTGCCAGCATGGAGCAGCTGACAGCGACGGTGAAATTTAACGCCGATAATGCACGTCAGGCCAGCGTACTGGCGGACAGCGCTTCGGTAACCGCCAGCAAAGGTGGAAAACTGGTAAGTGACGTTGTCACAACCATGCAGGGTATTTCCGGCAGTTCACAGAAAATTGCTGAAATCACCAACGTGATTAACAGTATCGCTTTCCAGACCAATATTCTGGCGCTGAACGCCGCGGTGGAAGCCGCTCGCGCCGGTGAACAGGGACGCGGTTTTGCCGTGGTGGCCAGTGAAGTGCGTAACCTCGCGCAGCGCAGTGCTGGCGCAGCGAAAGAGATTGAAGGGCTGATTGCCGATTCTGTGCTGCGCGTCGACAACGGCTCGCGCCTGGTTAACGAAGCCGGGACTACGATGAGTGAGATCCTGAAAGCAGTGACCGATGTTACGGATATTATGAAGCAGATTGCTGCGGCATCGGAAGAGCAGAGCAAAGGCATCTCACAGGTCGGCATCGCCATTTCTGAAATGGACAGCGTCACCCAGCAGAACGCCTCGCTGGTTGAGCAAGTCTCTGCGGCGGCCAGCGCACTGGAACGTCAGACCGAAGAGCTACAGAGTTCCGTAGCGAAATTCCGTTTGTCGCAGAATGACAGCGCAGCTGCGGCTAAGTCAGCAGCCAAAGCCTTACCGCTGAAAACTGCCAGCTTAAAACAGCCAGCCGCCGCTTCAGCCGGCGCTGCTGATGAGTGGATCTCTTTCTAAGCATAACCACGCCACCAGTTCCGTAAGGAATGGTGGCGCATCATTCTCTGGTCGTTGCAGTAAACTGTAAACCGCCCCGGTTTTTACGCTGTTGCTAAACGGCGCTACCAGTCGCTGCATTGCTAAGTCCGCCTGAATCAGCGTGACATCGGCAACCGTAATCCCGTAACCCTGAATCGCGGCGCTGATGGCTAAATCCATGGTGGCGAAATGCTGATTACGCTTCATCACCAGCTCCACCTGCTGCGCGCGCAGCCATAACTGCCAGTCGGTGCTGTCGGCAGTGGGATGCAAAAAAGTAAAGTGCGCAAGATCTTCTGGCATCAGCTGTTGCTGCTTAAGCAGGCTGGCGGACATTACCGGCGTCAGCGCTTCATCAAACAAACGATAACCTTTCTCCAGCGGCGCGCCGTAAACAATCGCCGCATCGAAATTATCCAACTGGCTGCTGTGCTCAACGGTAGTGGTAAGGGAAATATGGATATCAGGCCGCAACTGCTCCAGCTCAACCAGCTTCGGTAACAGCCAGCGCATCGCGCAGGTCGGCGCCTTCAGGCGTACTGAACGGTTTGATTTGCTGGCTTTCTCGGTAGCGTGCACCATCTGATCAAAGCCACTTTTTAACGCTGGCAACAGCGCCGCACCCTGTGGCGTCAGCGTCAGACCACGGGCATGGCGATCGAATAAGGGAAAACCCAGCCATGACTCCAGCGCGGCAATCTTACGGCTCACCGCGCCCTGCGTAATACACAATTCGGCCGCCGCATGAGTCAGATTCAGATGGCGCGCGGTAACGATAAAAGCGTGAATGGCATTTAATGGCAGCGATCGCCGTGACATAGTGAGCCTCTGAGCTATGATTTTTATGCATGGCTATTATGACAACATTTCCCTTGTCGGCTCAAGCGCCAGCGCGTTGAATAGAAATCTGCTTTTTTTAATTTGTTATGCTGATACTGGAGTGTTCATGACTATCGCCTCAACGGTGCAACAGCGCTCAAAATTACCTGATGTGGGCACCACTATCTTTAGTGTGATCGGCCAGCTGTCCGCCGAACATAATGCGATCAATTTATCGCAGGGCGCGCCGAACTTTCCCTGCGATCCTGCTCTGGTCAACGCAGTAAGCCTGGCGATGCAGCAGGGACATAACCAGTATGCGCCGATGACTGGCCACTATGCGCTGAAAGAGGCGCTGGTGGAGAAGGTCGCCACGCTGTACGGTCAGCACTATGCGGTCGGCAGTGAAGTGTTGATCACCGCCAGCGCCAGTGAAGGACTGTATGCGGCGATTGCCGGTCTGGTGCACGCCGGTGATGAAGTGATTTTCTTTGAACCGGCGTTTGACAGTTATGCGCCAATTGTGCGCTTGCAGGGTGCAAAAGCCATCGGCTTAAAGTTGCAGGTACCGGAGTTCGCCATTAACTGGGATGAAGTACGTGCCGCGATAACCCCACGCACGCGCATGATTATTATCAATACTCCCCATAATCCGAGTTCACAGGTGCTGAGCGCCGATGATTTAGCACAACTGGTGGCAATCACCCGCAATACCGATATCGTGGTGCTCTCCGATGAAGTGTATGAGCATATTCTATTTGATGGTCGCCAGCACCTGGGAATGGCAACGCATCCGGAGCTGGCGCAGCGCAGCGTGATTGTCTCGTCATTTGGTAAAACCTTCCACGTTACCGGCTGGCGTGTGGGCTATTGCCTGGCGCCGGCGGCATTAATGGAAGAGGTGGTGAAGGTGCATCAGTTTATGATGTTCTCCGCCGACACGCCGATGCAGATCGCTTTTGCTGAATATCTGCGCACGCCGCAAAACTATTTGTCGCTGGGCGGTTTCTATCAGCGCAAACGCGATATGCTGGCGACGTTGTTGCAGGATTCGCCGTTCAGGCTGCTGCCTTCGGCGGGTTCCTTCTTTATGCTTGCCAGTTACGGTCATTTCAGTGACGAATCAGACAGCGAAATGGTAAAACGTCTGATTGTCGATCACGGTGTGGCTACCATTCCGCTGTCGGCGTTTTATACCGATGGTACTGACAATAAATTGATCCGCCTTTCGTTCGCAAAAGACGAGGCCACTTTGCAGGCGGGTGCCGATGCACTCTGCCAGGTTAAGCCTCGCTAAAATAACCATCCTGAGGGGAAGTTGATGAAGAAATTGAATGCTCTGTTGGTCGCGGTAGGGATGCTGTCTTCTGTATCGGCAATGGCTCAGGACACGCTGCGCTATGGTCTCGAGTCGCAATACCCGCCGTTTGAAAGTCGTAACGCGCAGGGCGAACTGGAAGGTTTTGATATCGAACTGGGTAACGCTATCTGTAAAACCGCCAATCTGAAATGTAGCTGGGTGGAGAGCAGTTTTGATGCGCTGATCCCGGGACTGGCGGCGAAAAAATTTGATGCGATTAACTCGGCGATGAATATCACTGAGCAGCGCATGAAGAACATTGGTTTTACCACGCCGGTCTACCGTATTCCGAGTCAGCTGGTGGCCCATGAAGGTTCTAATCTGCAGCCAACTGCCGGGAGCCTGAAAGGCAAAAACATTGGCGTGCTTCAGGGGTCGGTACAGGAAACCTATGCGAAACAGCACTGGGAAGCCAAAGGCGTTACCGTGACCTCGTATCAGGACCAGAATCAGGTGTATAACGATATGGTCGCAGGCCGTGTTGACGCTACGCTGGTGATGTCTGCCGCCGGTCAGTCTGGCTTCCTGAATAAGCCACAGGGCAAGGGCTTTGCCTTTGTGGGCAACGCGGTGGAAGACGAAACGATTCTGGGTAAAGGGATCGGTTTTGGTCTGCGCAAAGATGATGTTGCGCTAAAAACCCAGCTGGATGCGGCGATCGTTAAGCTGCAGCAGGATGGCACTGTGGCGACGCTGGCGAAGAAATTCTTCCCGGGTATTGATGTCTCGGTGAAGTAATTCAGGCCGGTATTTCCGGGCGGCGAGAACGCCGCCCCTACATAACTCTCTGATTTATCTGTAAGGGCGGCGTTCTCGCCGCCCATGTTTGTAAATTCAGAGCTATTTCACCGCGTTTTCAGCGGCCAGCAGACAGAGCTTTTCAGCCACCAGATAAGACTTCACAAATGACGGCACCGGCAGAAACTCAAATTTTGAGTGGAAATTATGTGCGCCGGTAAAGAAGTTCGGCGTGAGTAAACCTTTCGCCGACAGCGCTGCACCATCAGTGCCGCCGCGCATCGGTATCACTTTCGCTGCAATATCCAGCTGTTGCAGCGCGGCGAAAATCAGATCGATCGCCCGACGATCTTCAGTGATCGCATTGCTGATATTGCTGTAAGTATCGCTAATGGTGAACTCCACCTGGCCAGTCGGATACTGCGCGGCAATCTTGGCCGCCACATCGGCAATCTGCTGCTTACGTTGCTCAAAATTCGCCAGATCAAAATCACGAATGGAAGCTTTCAGGCGCGCCTGATGGGCGTTGGCATTAATGTCGTTAAACCAGATATAGCCTTCGCGTCCTTCGGTATGTTCCGGCGTCTGCTGGCGGTCAAAGTGGCTGATAAAGTCATGGGCCATTAACAGCGGATTGACCAGTACCCCTTTGCCGGACATCGGATGAGCGCTTACCCCGGTCAGTACGATTTCAGCGGCGGCGGCATTAAAGTTTTCATACACCACTTCACCCAATTCACAACAGTCGATGGTATACGCGAAATCAACGTCAAAACGGCTTTGCAGATCCAGTGCTTTGGCGCCGCGCAAACCGATCTCTTCGTCAGGCACAAAGGCCACCACGATATCGCCATGATCGCCGCTAAGGTTCTCCATCAGCGTCATCACCACGGTGACCGCCGCTTTATTATCTGCCCCCAGAACGCTGGTGCCATCACTAAAAATAATATCCTGCCCCTGGTAGGCGAGAATTTCCGGGTGTTCGGCGGTACGCAGCCAGATATCTTGTTGCTGATTAAGACAGAGATCGCTGCCGGTAAACCGCAGGGTTTGCGGATGGATATCGGGGGATAAGCCGACATCGACTGTATCGATATGCGTAATAAAGCCGATACGCGGCGCGGCAGGGCAATTGCCCGGTTTAACCGCGGTGACGGTAGCGAACTCGTCGATCACCACATTCTGTAAACCAAGCTGGCGCAACTCTGTGGCCAGCAGCTTTGCCATATCATGCTGCGAGGCGGTACTCGGTAGTACTGTGGCTTTTGCATCACTCTGGCTGCTGACCGCCAGATAACGGTAAAAGCGGCGGCTTAACTGGTTGGCCAAATCCTGGTTCATCACGTTTCCTTATTTATTGAAAGGATTTATGTTCGGTATGGTGCCAAATCATGTTATTTATTAAACAGATGTGAATTGGTTGTACTCATTTTAGCCCAGGTAAGTCAACAAAAAGCGAGGTTGTGGATGAAACAAACGGTGACAAGGTTCGCGCTGGCGGCATTAACGCTGGCGTTATCGGCGACGGTATCCGCCAAAACGCTGGTTTTCTGTTCGGAAGGATCGCCGGAAAATTTTAACCCACAGATTTACACCTCAGGCACCAGCGTTGACGCCAGCGCTGTACCGGTATTTAACCGTCTGGTGGATTTCAAAGTGGGCACCACCGAACTGGTTCCCAGCCTGGCGGAAAGCTGGGATATCAGTGCTGATGGCAAGGTTTATACCTTCCATCTGCGTAAAGGCGTTAAGTTTCACAGCAATAAGCTGTTCACCCCAACCCGTGACTTTAATGCCGACGATGTGCTGTTCTCGTTTATGCGTCAGAAAGATGCCAGTAATCCCTACCATAAAGTCTCTGGCGGCACCTATGCCAATTTCGACAGCCTGGAGTTTGGTACGCTGATCACGTCAATTGAGAAAGTGGACGATCACAGCGTTCGCTTTACTCTCGCCCATGCTGAAGCACCGTTTCTTGCCGATCTGGCGTGGTATTTTGCCTCAATTCACTCGGCTGAGTATGCCGATGCGATGCTGAAAGCGGGCACCCCGGAAAAAGTCGATATGGATCCGATTGGCACCGGCCCATTCCAGCTGGTGCAGTATCAGAAAGATTCGCGCATTTTATATAAAGCTTTTCCGGATTACTGGCAGGGTAAAGCGAAGCTGGATCGCATTGTGTTTTCGATTACACCCGACGCTTCAGTGCGCTATGCCAAGCTGGAAAAAAATGAGTGTCAGGTGCTGCCGTTCCCGAATCCGGCCGATCTGAAACGGATGGAGCAGAATAAAGATATTACGCTGATGCAGAAGGCGGGACTGAACACCGGTTTCCTCGCCTTTAACACGCAAAAAGCGCCGCTCGACAATGTCAAAGTGCGTCAGGCGCTAACCATGGCGATTAATAAACCGGCGATTATCAATGCCATCTTCCAGGGAACCGGCACGGTGGCGAAAAATCTGCTGCCCCCAGGTGTATGGAGCGCCGATCAGTCGCTAAAAGATTACGACTACGATCCGCAGAAAGCGAAAGCTTTACTGCAAGAGGCAGGTTTACCGGCGGGCACCACTATCGATCTGTGGGCGATGCCGGTGCAGCGTCCTTATAACCCGAATGCGCGACGTATGGCGGAGATGATTCAGTCAGACTGGGCGCAGGTGGGGATCAAAGCCAATATTGTTAGCTTCGAGTGGGGCGAGTATCTGAAGCGAGTACGTAATGGCGAGCATCAGGCCGCACTGATGGGCTGGACAACGGCTACTGGCGATCCGGATAACTTCTTTGGACCACTATTCAGCTGTACTTCAGCTGCCGGCGGCTCAAACTCTGCGAAATGGTGCTACCAGCCGTTTGAGAAGCTGATTACCGCGGCGCGCGCTGAGCAGGACCATAATAAGCGTATCGCTTTATACCAGCAGGCGCAGCAGGTGATGCACGACCAGGCGCCAGCGGTGATGATTGCGCATTCCACCATTTTTGAACCGGTGCGCAAAGAGGTCTCAGGGTATGAGATCGATCCATTTGGCAAGCATATTTTCTATCAGGTGGATATCAGGTAAGTGGGGCGGCTCTTCCTGTGACGGGAGGGGCCATTTAAGAAGCAAAGGGTTAGTGCGGTGCAGGATGTCAGATAGTCAAGTGCTTTCGAGTCGCTGGCGTTAAGACGCCTTATGGCAAAAGCACTTGACTACCTGAAAAGACAAAAGATAATACTGTACTAGTTTCCCTGGTGAAGGCTGGATGATAACCTGTTCTGACCGATGTCAGGTTTAGCCAATTCAACGCGTTACAGCAGTCGTTAGCGTTTCTGAGATGCTGCTGGTGCCGGAAACAGTAAGTTATTTTAGCTGACTGCGCTAGTTAGACTAAGGTACAGGTTGGTACTAAGCATTCATCCAGCACTGTTTTGCGGATGTCACAGTAAGGTTGAGGTCAGATAAATGTCAGCGCTTTTCTCGAATGACGAAGATATTAATAGCACCGTAAATGAATACCTTAACAGGCAGTTAGAATTGCATGGCAATTTGAAATATGCCTATATGATAATGAATAAAAAAAACCCATCCGAAGTGGTTATTATTTCCAACTATCCCCGGCAGTGGGTGGATACCTATTTAGAAAATAATTATCAGCATATTGATCCGGTTATTCTGACAGCGATAAATAAAATATCACCATTTTCCTGGGATGATAACCAGGTAGTGAATTCAAGACTTAAGTTTTCACGGATTTTTAATCTGTCAAAGCAGTATAATATTGTTAATGGCTATACCTTTGTTCTGCATGATAATAATCATAATCTGGCGATGCTATCTTTGATGTTTGATGAGCATGATAGCAGCAGTATTGAAGAGGTTATAAAGAGTAACAAAAATAAATTACAAATGTTACTGATAGAAGTACATGAAAAAATTATCATGCTTTATAAAGATCTGATTGAAAGTGAAAAAAACAAAGCAGTAACTAAAAAGGAAATTTTTTCACAACGAGAAAATGAAATCCTGTACTGGGCCAGTATTGGTAAAACCTATCCGGAAATCGCGGTGATTCTGGGGATTAAAATAAGCACGGTAAAATTTCATATTGGTAACGTTGTGAAAAAATTAGGCGTGCTTAACGCTAAACATGCAATACGGCTGGGGGTAGAACTGCAACTTATTCAGCCCGCGCCTTTATAAGTGGTAAAGTTAATGGCCACTTATTAAACGTGCCTGACCCGCTGCGATCATGCTGATTGATACGGTCAATCAGGATTTGCTGATTTTCCTTATCAACCGGTAGATGCAATAAGTACACCGGCTTGTCTTTCTCGGAAATTCCCTGAGAGATAACGCTAATGCCCCAGCCGGAACGTTTTAAAATGGTCAGCATCGGGTGGCTGACAATGGTCAGTATGCCATCATAGTGATAATTTCGGGCGTAATTAACCATCGCCAGAAACAGCATAATGGCAACGGGATTTTTACCGGGGTAAAGATTTTTTGCCCTGGCACGGTCAACAAAAAAGCGACTTGATTCGATATAGTTTCCTTGCGGTAGTTTAACATCCTTGAAAAACGAAGCAAAAGTACCATCGATCATATTCGGATATTGCATTTCGATAAAACGCACGCTGCAAATCAAATTTTCATCTTTAATGCCCAGCAGATAATGGGTGTGCTGACCATCATATTCATCGAACTCCATCTCTCCCGTACATTTAACGGCCCAGTTTAGTCGGTCTTTAAATGTCCCTTTTCTTAGCGTGAACATTTCATCCATTTTATTATTCGAAATCATATCAAAACTAACGTCAAAGATTTCTAACATACTGCCTCCTGAAAAAACGTTTCTACTCACATAGGGGATGATTTATTTTACTTATTTAGCAAATAATTTTCTAGCTTATTATTGTATTTATTTACCCATACAACAGCCTGATCAAAATTTGATCAAATAAATCCTGCTGAGTCAAACTATTTTGATGTTGTTCACACGTGCGATGAAACATGATGTTCTTTCTTGCGCTATTTTTGGCCGTTTCATTGCTTTTATGCAGAAGATATCAGTTCCATTATCATCAATACGGTGACATTCTTAACCTTCAATTATAATAAAACTTTTAATTTAATACCTTACTATAAATATATATTAGCAATAAGCAAGGATACCTGGCAGGGCGATCTGATACCAGCATGAAATTATAATTACCGTTACTTTATGATTAAACAGGCTGCATCCTGAGACAGAAACTATATATATAAACACCTTTACAATCATCAGGATAGTATTGTTGGCTTAGATAATTCAAACATACAGATGGGATTGAAGTGCAATAAGAAAGAATCGTGTTATTATTGGGTTGGTTATCTTAAAAATATACGAATATTTATCAAGTTGAAGTAACTCTGTACTAAGTGTAATTTTATTCTGGTTTTTTATTTTTTTATAGTGTTTTATTCTGTTGGTCCCGGAGGGGTAATGGCTGAGATATTTTATGAAAATAACCTCATTAACTCCACAATAAAGTGCTACCTGGAGAATTGTCTCGGTATCTTTAATGAGGTCAATTTTGCATACGCGATAATGAATAAAAAAAATCCGGCCGAGTTTATTGCGATTTCAAATAATAACCGCTGGTTTGAAGTGTATGACGAAAATAAATATCACCTGATTGACCCTGTGATGCTGACCGCATCACATCGTGTGTCCCCGTTTTATTGGGATAAAAACAGTATGTTGCAATCCTATCTGAAACCGCCGCTTACAGTACTCGATATGGCCAGAGAGTATAATATTGCTAATGGCTATACCTTTGTATTACATGATCAGCAACATAACCTGGCGGTGTTGTCATTTATGATGGGTAATGAAAGCCAGTGCGCCTTTAATGATAAACCTGAAGAAATTCAGGCGATGCAGATGTTGTTAATCCAGACACATGAAAAAATGCATACGCTTTGTGATGATTTTCATAATCAGCAGCGTCCGCATCGCGAAGCATTATCGGTGCGGGAAAATCAAATATTACATTGGGCCAGCACCGGGAAAACCTATCAGGAAATCGCCATCATTCTTGCTATCACGCCAAGTACGGTAAAATTCCATATGGCCAATGTGGTACGTAAATTCGGCGTTAAAAATGCAAAACATGCTATCAGTATTGGTATTGAATTAGAGGTGATCAGGAAAGTGATGCCCTAGGATTGTTACAGGGCAACAGCTGCGTCTGCTTATAGTGTTCTGCCTTTACGAATCAATCAAAAGCCAAATACCTGCCGGACCTGTTCACTCTGTAGCTGCATTTGTTCGCTGGCAAATTGCAGAAACAGATTCAACGCTGCGCTGCGCTGGCGACCCGGTGGCGCCTGTATCTGTAGTGAGCGTTGTGTCAGCTGATCGACGCCGAAGGTTTTAAGCATCAGACCCTGCTCCTGCGCCTGATACATCACGGTAAAATGGCTGCACAGGGTGATTGCCTGTGGCGAATGCAGCAGAAAATTGTAGTGACTGGAAAAGAAGTTACAGGTCAGCACCGGCTCAATAAAAGTGCCGTTCATCCTGCAGGCAAGATCAAACAGCTGACGTACCGTCGTGCCAGGTTCCGGCAACGCCAGCGGATAATGACTTAAATCGTTCAGCGTCACCTGCTGCCCGGCCAGTGGATGATCGTTTTTCATTACCATCAGCACTGGCGCAGCATAAGAGGAGATCACCTCCACGCCGCGTTCCGGGTGCAAACTAAACTGGAATGCCACATCACAGTCGCCATCGCGAACGGCTTCCGCCACCTGTTTCCCGCTCAGCACCCGCAGGCTAAAAGTCACTGCCGGATTCAGCTGGCGAAAACCGGCAAACAGAGAGGGCAGCAGATAAAATGCCATACCATCCGTGCAGGCAACCCGAATTAACGTGCGCCGCACCGCGTTCAGCCCCTTAATTTCAGCCATCGCATGCTCCATATCCATCAGGCTTTTGCGCACATGGTTTTCAAAAATCTGTCCGGCTTCATTCAGGATCATACCGCGTGCATGACGTTCAAACAGCGGCACGCCGATCCGTGTTTCCAGCCGCTGAATCTGACGGCTAATCGCTGAGACGGCGACAAACAGCTGCTCGCTGGCAGCGCTTAGCGAACCGGTATTGACCACTGCGAGAAAATAGCGAATTTCACTGCTGTGCATAGTGCTGCCTCGTTACGGTGCATGCCTTGTTATCGGGCAAGTCAGCCTTGCTTTTTATGCAACGCTAGTTTACCAAATTAACAATTGTGGCAAAGCGTGATTTTAGCTTAGATAAATCCGATAACAAAACAGATAAACACAACGGACAGACTATGACAGGTGAACAGGCAGTCGCGCTGGCAACAGCGTATTTCGACAGTGGGGAATTTAAGCGGGTTCTGGCCCGGCGTGTGGCGCTGGCCACCGAAAGCCAGCGTGATGATCGCGATCTGCTGCTGCAACGCTATCTTGATGAAGAGATCGCGCCGGCACTCAGCGCGCTGGGCTTTGCCCTGCATCAGTTTGACAATCCGCAGGCGAAAAACCGCCCGTTTCTGATTGCCACTCGTATTGAAGATCCGCAACTTCCGACCATGCTGTGTTACGGCCATGGCGATGTGGTGTTTGGCGACGATGAAAACTGGCGCCCTGGCCTGACGCCATGGCAACTGGTTGAAGAGGGTGATCGCTGGTATGCGCGCGGCAGCGCGGATAATAAAGGTCAGCACAGCGTCAATATTGCGGCGCTGGAACAGGTTTATCAGGCGCGCGGCGGCAAACTGGGTTTTAACTGCACATTTCTGTTTGAGATGGGCGAAGAGATCAGCTCGCCGGGTCTGGCGGAAATTTGCCGTCAGCAACCTGAACTACTGCGTGCCGATCTGTTTATTGCCTCGGATGGCCCACGTCTCAATGCGGTACGCCCGACGCTGTTTCTTGGCTCACGCGGCTGCGTCAATTTCCGTCTGAGCATCAATGCGCGCGCAAAAGATTATCACTCCGGCAACTGGGGGGGACTGCTAAGCAACCCTGGCACTCAGCTGGCCAGTGCCATTGCCTGTCTGGTGAATGCGCAGGGCCAGTTACAGGTTGCCGCGCTGAAACCGCCGGCAATCAGCGATCAGGTGCGCGCGATTCTTAGCGATATTGATGTGGGCGGCAATGATAGCGATCCGGAGATTGATAGCCAGTGGGGTGAAGCGGGACTGAGCGGCGCCGAGCGTCTGTATGGCTGGAATACGCTGGAAGTGCTGGCGTTTCTCACCGGCAATCCGGCACGCCCAATGAATGCCATCCCGGGCAAAGCCACTGCGGTATGTCAGTTACGCTTTGTGGTAGAAACCGACTGGGAAAATCTGGCAAGCCATATCAGCGCGCACCTGTGCCAGCACGGTTTTGACTATGTTGATGTTGAGGTGATCCGCGGCACGCCCGCGACGCGACTCGATCCGACCGATCCCCTGGTGTCCTGGGCGCTGGAGGTGATGGAAGCCAGCAGTGGTAAAAAACCGGCACTATTGCCTAATCTGGGTGGTTCGCTGCCGAACGAAGTGTTCTCCGACATTCTTGGCCTGCCGACATTATGGATCCCTCACTCCTATCCGGCCTGCGGTCAGCATGCGGTGGATGAACATATGCTGAAGTCGATTGCCCGTGAAGGTTTACAGATGATGACGGCGCTGTTGTGGGATCTGGGTGAGCAGGGCGCGCAGTTAATCGCCCGGCATCAGGCGCATCAGGCGCGATCAGGAGAAAAATCATGAGCGAATTGAGCCAGCGTGCGCCAGTCGCCAGCGCGGTAAAACCGAATCTGCATAAAACCCTGTTTGCTACCTGCATTGGTAACGCGCTGGAGTGGTTTGATATTGCGGTATACGGTTTCTTTGCCAGCTACATAGCCCATGCTTTTTTCCCCAGCCAGGATCCTTCAGTATCACTGCTGCTGGCGCTGGGCAGTTTTGGCGTCTCTTTTCTGATTCGCCCGCTTGGCGCGATAGTGCTGGGTAACTATGCGGATCGTGTTGGCCGCAAAAAAGCGTTACTGGTTTCCATCAGCCTGATGTTGCTGGGTGGCGCGATCATCACCTTTATGCCGTCTTATGCCACCATTGGCGTTGCCGCACCGATTATGATTTTGCTGGCGCGACTGATTCAGGGTTTCTCGGCAGGGGGAGAGTTTGGCAGTTCAACCGCGTTTTTAGTTGAGCACTTTCCTGAGCGCAAAGCTTTTATCGCCAGCTGGCAGTTTGCCACTCAGGGCGCAAGTACCCTGATGGCCTCAGCATTTGGCCTCGGCTTAACCGCGTGGTTAACTGAAGCGCAAATCCAGGAATGGGGCTGGCGCATTCCATTTGCCTTTGGCCTGATTATCGGTCCGGTCGGTCTCTATATTCGTCGTCATTTGCATGAACCCGCCAGCTTTAAACCGGCGGAGAAGCATGCTGCGCCGCTGAAAACCCTGGTCGGGCGCCAGAAAGAGCTGCTGTTGCTGGCAATTGGTCTGATGGTAATCTCCACGGCCATTAACTATATGCTGAACTATGTACCGACCTATGCGACAAAAAACCTGCATCTGCCGGGCTCGGTGGCGTTTGGCGCCACGCTGCTGGCGGGGGTGATTCTGACGGTGGTGACGCCACTTATGGGATTATGGGCGGAGAAAATCGGGCGTATTCCGCTGATGTGGTGCTCGCTGATCCTGCTGATTATCACCATCTGGCCGGCGTTTATGCTGGTAGTGAATCACACCACGCCGCTGACGCTGATGCTGCTGGTTGGCTGGATGGCGTTACTGAAATCGATCTACTTCTCCACCGTGCCTTCGTTAATGGCCGATCTGTTTCCGATGGAAACCCGCGCCAGCGGGATGGCAATCAGCTATAACATCGCCGTCACGGTCTTTGGTGGTTTTGCGCCACTGGTGTGTAGTTTGCTGATTACCGCGACCGGCACCAGCCTCGCGCCGAGCTATTATCTGATGATCCTCGCACTATTGAGTGGCTGGGCATTATTGCGTAGCCAGCGACGCCTGTCGTAAGCTTTTTCCCTCCAGGTGGAAGCGATACTGCTTCCACCACCACTTGTTCAATCCCGCTATTTTGCCCCTTAGCTGAAAAATTACAGAATCCTGTTAGCAATAACTCTCGCTATTTGCTTACGAAAGGTTACTATTGCTGGCCGCGGCCTGAATGTGGCCTGTCTGTGGGAATAATCCTAATTCCTGGTAATTTTCGGTGATGCACAAGATGGTTATTGAGAACAACAAAGAAATAAAGCGTATAGCCGCACTGGAAATGCTGAAATCCACAGACAGCACCCGTGACGACATTTTGCAAAAATTCATCCGGCTGGCCAGTGAAATTCTTGATATTCCTGGCAGTTTTGTTTCGGTCATTGATGATGAACGTCAGTATATTCGGGTTTCGCAAAATTTCGACCTGCTCGAAAGTTCGATTAAAGATGCATTTTGCCGCCATACCGCCGAGTCGGGAAAAGTCACCGTCTGTTTTGACACGCTAACCGATGAGCGTTTTTGCCGTAATCCGCTTACGCTGGGCGCACCCTGGATCCGTTTTTACGCCGGCGTGCCGTTACGCACGGCAGAAGGGGCGGTGATAGGTACTTTCTGTGTCACTGATACCAAACCGCATCAATTCTCTGCGCAGGATATGGAAACGCTGGAACTGCTGGGCAGCCTTGTCACGGGCTATCTGCAGGCGTGGTATAAAACCGGCTATATCGATGTTGTCACGCTGCTGCCAAACCGTCAGCGCCTGTTACGCGATATTGAATTGCTTGCCGCAAGCGACAAACCGTCGCCGCAACAGCTGATATTAATCGACTGCATCGATATGCCGCGCGCTTACGAGATGGCGAGAACGCTGGGGATGAATGCCGTTGAGGCATTACTGCGCGATATCGCGATGCTGTTGCGCCTGCGGCTGCGTCTGAAACAGAGTGATGTGCTGTATACGGCGGCGACCGGTCGCTTTGCCTTGCTGGTCAGCGAGGGCAGTCCGCTTACCGGCAGCAGTGTCAGCAGCAGGCTGGAAGGCATTCGCGCGCAAATAACCGATGATATTTCAGTCAGCCTTGATGTGTTTACCGGCATGGTGCGTTTCACTGCCGGCGAAATCAACGCTACTGAAGCATTAAGAAGGGCGGTCAGTGCATTGCATGAAGCCATCAGCAGCCGGCAGAACTTCCTTGAATATAACGCGGTGGTCGACAATCAGCATAATGAGGATTACTTATTGATGAACGACCTGGCCGCTGCACTACAGAATAACAGCGGATTGTATCTGGTTTATCAGCCGAAGGTGAATCTGCAAAGCGGGAAAACTGTTGGGCTTGAGGCGCTGATTCGCTGGCTGCATCCGTTATTGGGTGAGCTTTCACCGGCGAAATTTATTCCGCTGGTGGAAAAGACCAGCCTGATGAGCGAACTGACCGACTGGGTGATTGATAACACGCTGAAACAGCTGCAGCAGTGGAAAAATAAAGGAATACGCATTCCGGTGTCGATAAATGTCACCGTCAGTGATTTCTCACGTCCAGGTTTTGCCGATATGCTGGAAGAGAAAATGCTGCGCATGGGGCTTCAGCCCGACGATCTGGGTATTGAATGCCTGGAAACGGAAAAAGTACTGGAAAGCAGTGCGGCGTTAAACGGGCTGGATATGCTGAAATTACGCGGATTTCGCATTTCGCTGGATGATTTTGGCGCCGGTTACAGCAATATCAGTTACCTGCGACGTATCCCGATGGATGTTATCAAGCTGGATCGATCTTTAATCGACAGGCTGTCGAGCGACACCGCCAGCCGTATTATTGCCCGCAGTGTCATCAGCATGCTGAAAGAGCTGGATTATGTGGTGCTGGCTGAAGGGGTGGAAGATAAAGAGACGGCTAATTCTCTGCGCGCTTACGGCTGTGATGAAGCACAAGGTTTCTACTATTCCCGACCTTTGCCCTCGGTACAGGTCGAAGGCTGGTTGCTCTGGCAACAGCGCGAAAATTAATTGTGCCGGAAGGTACATACTGACGGCTGAATGATTAAGCGATTCTGAATATTTTGCGCAAAACTTAAATCGTGCAAAAAATAATCAACAAGGGCTTTTGCAGCGATAAAATTACCTTATACTGCCTCTTCACATTGGAGTGCTGAGGTGATTTATTATGGAACAGTTTTATGTCCCTGCGGACAGCGTTAATATTGGCCATTCATCCCACTATCCCCATGATACGGGCCTGATTGCGCTTTTCTTGCAACAGGTTGATATTAATCCGCAACATCCTGCGATCATCACCGCAGATCAGACGATAAGTTATTCTGAACTGGCGCGGCGCGCCCATGCGCTGGCGGCTGGATTGCGTGAAAAAAATCTGCGCGCTGAACAGCCGGTGGCGATTTTATTACCGCCAGGTATTGAGCAAATTATTTGCCAGATTGCTATTTTATGGGCGGGTGGCAGCTGCGTTCCGCTGGATCCCACGCTTCCTGAGCAACGGCTGCGTTATATGCTGCAGGATCTGCATATCAGTCTGATCATTACCAACCGTCAATCGCAGCAAGCCTGGTTTACTGCCGAGTCGCTATTGCTGGAAAATATCCCTGACCACTCAACCGACAGCCCGTTATTACGATGTGATGACGGACAGCTCACTCATCGCGCGTATCTGTTATTTACCTCGGGTTCCACCGGGCAGGCAAAAGCGGTGGAAATTGAAGCCAGAGGAATTATTCGTCTGGTGGTTGATAGCCAGTATGTCGTTATTACCGCTAATGATCGGATGGCTGCGATTGCTAACCCCTCTTTTGATGCCTCACTGTTTGAAATCTGGGGCGCTTTGCTGAATGGTGCCGCCATGGTGCTGATCGCAAAAGAGACGATCGGTGATCCCTGGCGTTTTGAAACCGCACTTCAGCAATATTCGGTCAGCATTATGTTTATCACCACCGCGCGGTTCACTTTGCTCACCGCCACCTGCCCACGCGCGTTTCGTTATATGAACACCCTGCTGGTTGGGGGGGAAGTCATCAATCCGGCGACGCTTAATAAAGTGCTGGAGGCGGGCTCACCGCGCCGCCTGCTGGCGGTATACGGCCCGACAGAGTGCACAGTATTTGCTCTGTATCACGATCTGACGCACTCCGCGCCACTAACAGGCGAAGTACCATTAGGCCTGCCGGTTAATAACACCAGTGCTTTTATTCTGGATAATCAGCTGCAACCCGTCGCACCTGGCGCTACTGGTCGTATCTGGCTGGGCGGTGAAGGGCTGGCGCGTGGCTACTGGCAGCGGCCGGAAATTAATATGCGGAAATTTATCATCGCTGATATTGCGAGCAGCGGGCAATCGCTGCGGCTGTATGACAGCGGCGATCTTGGCTGGCAGCGCAGTGACGGGGTATTTATGTTTGCCGGGCGCAGCGATAACCAGATCAAGATTCGTGGCTACCGTGTCGAAATTGAAGAGGTTGAGTTTCAGCTGCTGGAAAGCCGGTTGTTACAGGCTGCTGCGGTCTGCGTGGTGAAAAAAACCGGGGCGGAACCGCAGCTGGTGGCTTTTATTGTCCCTGATTGCCCTGATGGGTTCAGTAAAACGGACATTGAGCGGTGGATCATACAGCGCTTACCTGACTATATGCTGCCGCGCATGCAGGTGGTTAGTCAGCTGCCATTAACGCCAAATGGCAAAATTGATCGTCTGTGCCTGCTGTCCGAGCTGGCCGGGAAAAATTGCGGTGCGCCCTGGTAATTCGATGCCGTTAACGGGCGCCAGCGGTTTTGCTGGCGCCTGATCACATTAGTCTTCGTGATGTATTTCACATCCTGTCACGGTGAGTGGCGGCATTTCTTGAAGCCGCTCGCATAATTAAGCTGTTTGTATGGAAACCGGTTTCCATATCGTTTCCACTCAGGACTGGTTCAGCGACAGGGAGTAAACACCATGCACAAGATTATGCTTTGTTGTTCCGCCGGGATGTCGACCAGTTTACTGGTGCGTAAGATGCTGGAACAAGCCGACCAGCGTGGGCTGGAGGTGGAGATTACCGCCTGTAGCGCCACCGAGTTTGGCGACCATTTTGCCGACTATCAGGTCGTGTTATTAGGCCCGCAGATCAAATATATGCTTGATAACCTGGCGGCGAAGGGCGCGGAACAGGGCATCCCGGTCGCGGTGATCAATATGATGGATTACGGCATGCAGCGCGGGGATAAAGTGCTCGATTTCGCCCTTGAGCTGATTGTCAGCAAAGGAGCGGCGTAATGAGCTCTGTCTATCAGGTATTGGTCACTGTCATCGAACGCCATATCACGCCAATGGCCGGGGCAGTCGGGCAGCAGCGCCATGTTATCGCCATCCGCGATGGCTTTGTCAGTGCACTGCCGTTTATGATTATCGGCTCCTTTATGCTGGTATTTATCTTTCCGCCGTTTTCTCCGGATACCAGCTGGCGCTTTGCCCGCGCCTGGCTCGACTTCTCGCTGAATCACCGGCAACAGCTGATGCTACCGTATTACCTCAGCATGGGGGTGATGACCTTTTTTATTTCGGTTGGCATCGGCGCCAGTATGGGTAAACACCATAAACTTGATCCGGTTATGACCGGTCTGCTGGCGTTTATGGGGTTTCTGCTGGTGGCCGCACCGTATCAGGACGGTAAAATCTCCACCGAATATTTCTCCGGGCAGGGGATTTTCACCGCTATTATTACCGCGCTGTATACCAGCGAAGTGTATGCCTGGCTGAAGCGTCATAAAATCACTATCCGCCTGCCGAAAGAGGTGCCGACCGGCGTGGCGCGCTCATTTGAAATTCTGATCCCGGTGATTGTGATTGTCGCCACACTGCATCCGCTCAATCTGCTGATTGAGTCCTGGACCGGGATGATTATTCCGCAGGCGATTATGCATCTGCTGGAACCGCTGGTCTCCGCATCGGACTCGCTGCCTGCGGTGCTGCTCTCGGTGCTGGTGTGCCAGGTGCTGTGGTTTGCCGGTATTCACGGTGCACTGATTGTCACCGGTATCATGAATCCGTTCTGGCTGACCAACCTTGCCGCTAATCAGGCCGCGCTGGAAGCAGGCAGCACCTTACCGCATACCTATCTGATGGGATTCTGGGATTTTTATCTGCTGATCGGTGGTGTCGGTTCCACCCTGCCGCTGGCTTTTCTGCTGCTGCGCAGCCGCACCGCGCATCTGCGCTCCATCGGCAAAATGGGGGTGGTGCCGAGCTTCTTTAATATTAATGAACCGATCCTGTTCGGTATGCCGATTATTATGAATCCGCTGTTTTTCCTGCCGTTTATCTGCGTGCCAATGATCAACGCCGTTATCGCCTGGACCGCCACCAAACTGGGCTGGGTGGCGCAGGTGGTGTCGATGGCGCCATGGACTACACCGGGGCCGATTGGTGCCTCATGGGCGGCGAACTGGGCATTCAGCCCGGTGGTGATGTGTCTGTTCTGTATGCTGATGTCGGCGCTGATGTATCTGCCTTTCCTGCGGGTTTATGAGCGCAGTCTGCTGCAGCAGGAAGCCGAAAAGTCCACCGATGTCGCTGCGCAGGGCGCAGAGATCAGCGCCCGTTAATAAGGAGCCAGTGTTATGAAGTATCAGTTTCCGCTTAATTTCTGGTGGGGCAGCGCCAGCTCGGCGCCGCAAACCGAAGGTGACAGTCTTAACGGTGGCAAAAGCGCCACCATCTGGGACCACTGGTACCAGCAACAACCGTCGCGCTTTCACCAGCAGATCGGCCCGGCTGAGACCTCGGGATTTTACCAGCACTGGCGCGAAGATATCGCGCTGCTGAAGCAGCTGAACCACAACAGTTTTCGTACCTCAATCTCCTGGGCGCGGCTGATCCCCGATGGCAGTGGCGCGGTCAATCCGCAGGCGGTGAGTTTTTATAATCAAATGATCGATGAGCTGCTGGCGCAGGGCATTACCCCTTTTCTCAATCTGTTTCATTTTGATATGCCGCTGGAGATGCAGCAGGCGGGCGGGTGGGAGAACCGCGAAGTCGTGAATGCCTATGCGCGCTATGCCGATTGCTGTTTTCAGCTGTTTGGCGATCGGGTTAAACACTGGTTTACCTTTAACGAGCCGATCGTGCCGGTTGAAGGTGGTTATCTGTATGATTTCCATTATCCGAATGTGGTCGATTTCCGTCGTGCGGCGACAGTGGCGTATCACACTATGCTGGCGCATGCCCTGGCGGTAAAAAACTATCGTCAACGCCAGCAGGGTGGCGAAATTGGCATTATCCTCAATCTGACGCCATCCTATGCGCGTTCAGAACATCCGGCGGATAAAAAGGCGGCCAATATTGCCGATTTGATGTTTAACCGCAGCTTTCTCGATCCGGCGCTGCGGGGCAGCTATCCGCCTGAGCTGATAGCGCTGCTGAAACAGCATCAGCAGCTGCCGCAATGCCAGTCCGGCGACAGCGAACTGCTGGCGGCGGGAGTGGTCGATCTGCTGGGGATTAACTATTACCAGCCACGACGCATTAAGTGCCGCGATGCACTGGTCAATCCTGAGAGCCCGTTTATGCCGGAGTGGTTTTTCGATCACTATGAAATGCCGGGCAGAAAAATGAATCCTTATCGCGGCTGGGAAATCTATGAGCCGGGGATTTATGACATTTTAACGCTGCTGCGTGAGAACTACGGTAATCCACGCTGCTTTATTTCAGAAAACGGTATGGGCGTGGAGAACGAACAGCGTTTTGATCACCACGGCCAGATTCAGGATGATTACCGTATCGATTTTGTGCGTGAGCATTTGCAGTGGCTGCATCGCGGCATTGCCGAAGGCAGTAACTGTCTGGGTTACCATATGTGGACCTTTATCGATAACTGGTCATGGTGTAATGCTTATAAAAACCGCTACGGTTTTGTGCAGCTCGATCTGGCAAGCCAGCGGCGCAGCATAAAAAAAAGCGGTGAATGGTTTGCCCGTACCGCCGCTGAAAATGGGTTTTTCGGTTAACATATTCCCCTAAATAATTCGGGCTGCATCAAGGCGGCAACTGAACGAATCCCGATGAGCGTAGTAATCTACGTGATTCGGGTGAGTGAACGCAGCCAACAAAGATGCAGCCTGAAGTATGACGCGGATAAGAGAGAACGATGGCGAGTATTAATGATGTATCGCGTCTGGCGCAGGTATCAAAAGCTACCGTATCACGGGTGCTTAGTGGCAGTCGTGGGGTGACAGAGCAGAGTCGCGATGCGGTTCTGCGTGCGGCGGAAATCCTTAACTACAAGCCCAATGCTATTGCGCAATCGCTTAGCAGTCAGACTACCCATTGTATTGGCGTAATCTGCGCCACGGAGCATATTCAGCAGGCCACCGGCTACCTGCAGGCGCTGGAGAAACAACTCAGGCTGCATCAAAAGCATCTGCTGCTGCGCTTTGCAAATAACAGCAGCGCAGTGGCGCAAGCCTGCGGCGAACTCAGCACCGGTTTATGCGATGCGATTATGGTGGTGGGCGCACGCTTTCCGCTACCAGAGGCGGCGCAGCAGGCGGTGCTGATTGATTGCCTGGATGCCAGCGGCGAACAGCAGGTCGGCATTGATTATGAGTTTGCCAGCCAGACTGCTACCCACTATCTGCTGACACAACAGCGCCGCAAAATCGCTCTGTTTAATTTTTATCCCGGTGAAGCCGCGGATCAGGTGCTGCAAGGCTATTGCAGTGCGCTGGAAAGTATGGCGCTGCCGTTTAATCGCCAGCTGGTTATTGCCGGGGAGTCGTCGGCGAGTGTGGCGCTACAGGGATTGATCAATCGCCATATCGCTTTTGATGCGCTGCTGGTGACTGACTACTATCAGGGGCTGGAAGTGGCGGAACTGCTGAAACGCTATCAGCGTGCAGTGCCGCAGGAGGTAATGGTGTTCAGCCTCGACGGCTCCGCCGCCATTTTTGGTCAGCCGCATCTGCCGCTGATCGCTTACCCGCTGGAAACCCTTGCACAACGGGCAATCAAACTGCTTAGCGGTGGCGCCAGCGACTTCCCGCTGCTGCGCGGGAACTTGCTGACGCCTTATTAAGCGGATTGCATCGACGTGTTTGCGGTTTATGCAGAGGACTGCCCCGGTATCGGTGATGAGTTACAACGGTGGTGACTTCACTAAGGGTACTAATAAGGTATATACTTTATTAGTACCCCCTGAAAGGATCACGCGATGAGTAAACAGGCTGTTTTTACCATGAAGCTGGAAACTGAGCTTCGCGATAGTTTTATGGCTGCTGCAGAATCAGAACATCGTCCTGCATCACAGGTTCTTCGTGAACTTATGCGCCAGTATATTGAGCAGCTGGCATATCAACGTTTTTTACAAGAAAAGGTCGATGCTGCCCGTCAATCGGTAGAAGAAGATAACAGTATTGATCACAAGGATGCGAAAGCGCTTTTTGCTGCGCGCAGAGCGAGAATTAAGGCCAGGTAAGGCATGAGAGTTCATTGGGCAGAACAAGCACTTAATGATAGTGAGCAGATTTGGGAATATCTTGTTGAGAGAAACCCTGTAGCTGCGATAAAGATGGATGAATTATTTGAATCCGCTGCCGACAGGCTGGCTGAATTCCCTTATATGGGGCATGAGGGACTTATTAGCGGAACACGGGAAGTTTATCCTCATGAAAACTATCGACTGATTTACGAAATCCATTCAGATAGCGTCTGGATATTAGCATTAGTCCATACATCACAACTGTGGCCGCCCCCGTTATAAAAACGCAGGATCGTATTTAACCCGACAATCAGACCGTTTTTATCAACGCCCGCGCCGGATGTTCAAACTGCAGGCGCCAGGCGCTGGGGGTCATACCGGTTTCGCGGGTAAACACCACCGAGAAATAGTTGCTGTCGTCGAAGCCGCAACGCGCCGCGACCTGGCTAATCAGGCAGTCACTGGCGCGCAGCAGATATTTCGCCCGGCACAGCTGTAACTGACGCAAATAGTGGCTGATGGTCATGCCGGTTTGCTGACGGAACAGCTGCTTTAATGCCCGTTCGGACAGATGGTTGTGCTGGCAAAATAGCGCGAGGTCGAAAGGGGTTTCGCTGTCGGCCTGAATTGCGGCCATCAGCAGATCCAGCTGTTCACCTTCCGGCAGTTGCCATGCCCGATCAATAGCATAACGATAGCGCCGCAGGATCAGCGCCAGTTGCAGAAACAGCGCCTCAGTCAGTTGCAGTGACAGCAGATCGGTTTTGCGACTCTCCTGCTCAAGCTGGGCGATAACATTGCGCGCCAGTGCCATTCCGCGCGTGGTCAGTCGCCAGCAGGGCGGATGATGCGGATCATCCATCGGCAGCAGCTGTGACCAGTCCAGCCCGAGCTTAAAGCGTTCCGGGCAGTAAATAATATTATCCAGCACCAGGTCGTTAACCGACTCATAGCTGTGGCAATCGCCATCCTTAATATAAAAAATATCCCCACAGGTGATCGGCCATGGCCGATCGTTCAGCACATGCAGGCCATTGCCACGCCAGACGATAACGATTTCATAAAACTCGTGACGGTGCGGCGGAAACGAGGGCTGCGGCGCGCGGTCAGCCACCGCTACCGGCATCGCATCCGAAGGTAAATAGTCCGCTCTGGCCAGCACAAGGGTCATTTTTACTTCCTGTTACTGCGATTGCTGACGTTCGGCGCGCGGTGCGCAGCCAAACTCCCGTTTAAACAGTGTCGAAAAGTGGTTGCTGTCGCCGAAACCGCACTGAAAGGCGATATCGGTAATTCTGCTTTCGCTGTGGCGCAGCAGGTGGCGAGCCTGCAACAGACGCAGCCGGTTCAGGTAGCGTTGCGGTGTACTGCCGGTCTGCTGTTTCATCTGACGATGCAGGGTACGCAGCGAGAGAGAGAACCCCTCCGCCAGTCGATCCCAGTCAATTTCCTCGCTGTAGTGATCGTTCAGCCAGTCAAGCATGCGGCGCAGACGACCATCCTGATCGTCGCAATGCTGCTCGCAGCGTCCCTGACGTAACAGCATCAGCAGCTGCATAAAATGCAGCTCCTGCTCTGCCTGCTGCTGAAGCGACTCCGCCGCAGGCAGATTCTCCAGCTGATAAATCACCGCTTTAGCCTGCGCCATCAGCTTATTACCGATGCGCCAGTGCGACGGATAAACACCATCCTGCTCCTGTGGCAGCAGATCGCGCAGCCCGGTTAAAAAACGAAAAGCATCGGGGCCGCGGTACAGCACATTGGTCAGACAGAGATTCTCCGTCTGCTCATACAGATGGCGATCGTGATCGCGCACAAAGCAGACGCAGCCACCGCACAGGGTCTGCGGCTGACCGTTAAACACATGAATACCTGAACCTTGCTCCACCAGCACAATTTCATGGAAATCATGATGATGCTCAGGAAACGCCGCCTGTGGCACGCGTGGCTCAATAGCAATCGGCAGGCCGCCTGCCGGGAAAAAATCAACGCTGTGCAATACGGTCATGATTAATCCTCTGGTAACAAGCCCGTAACCGATACTAATCAGCGCCTGCCAACCTTACCTTGAATTTTGTACGCGGAAACTCGCTTAACGGGCTAATTTTTCAAGAATGTTCGGGAAAAAATCAGAAATGCGTAATGCGTCACATCTGCCAGCAGCGGGAGGGAAAGTGGAAACTGTGAGCTGATTCACGTTCATCTTTGCGGCATTGCCAGCGCGCTGTCACCACTGGCAGTGTCAGGAAGGTGGCAAATATGACGGATTTTACACTGGTGGCATTGGATCACCAGGAAGCTTACGCCATGACCATTCGCCATATCGTTGCCATCGACCTTGGCGCCTCAAGCGGGCGCATTATGCTGGGGGATTATCGCCCTGACGATGGCAACCTGACGTTGCGTGAAGTCCGCCGGTTTGGCAATCAGCGACGCATTATCTCCGGCTATGACTGCTGGGATCTGCTGGCGCTGGAAACAGAAATTCGCGCCGGTCTGGCGCAGCTGGATAACGAGGGTATTGTGCCCGACAGCATCGGCATTGATACCTGGGGAGTTGATATCGTTCTGCTGGATGCGCACGGTGAGTGCGTTGGTCTGCCGGTCTCTTATCGCGATCCGCGTACCCACGGCATGATGCAAAAAGCGCAGTGCGAGCTGGGTAAGGAGACGATCTGGCAGCGCAGCGGTATTCAGTTTTTACCCTTTAATACTCTCTATCAGCTGCGCGCCTTTAGCGATGCTAACCCTGAGCGGGTGGATCGTGTCGCCCATGCGCTGCTAATTCCCGATTATCTGCACTACCGCCTGACCGGTCAGCTGAACTGGGAGTACACCAATGCCACCACCACCCAGTTGCTGAATCTGCACAGCGGCGAATGGGATAAGACGCTGTTGCAGTGGGCCGGGGCGCAAGCCAGCTGGTTTGGCCGTCCGACACCGCCGGGAAAGGTGGTTGGCGCATGGCTTAATGCACAAGGGGTTGCGGTGCCGGTAATCGCCGTTGCCACCCATGATACCGCCAGCGCAATTCTCGCTACGCCATTATCCGATAGCGACAGCGCTTATCTCAGTTCTGGCACCTGGTCACTGATGGGTTTTGAGAGTCGGCAGCCTTATAACGGCAGTGATGCGTTGCAGGCCAATATTACCAATGAAGGCGGTGCGGAAGGGCGCTACCGGGTGCTGAAAAATATTATGGGGCTATGGCTGCTACAGCGGGTCTGTGAGGAGTTACAGATTGACGATCTCTGTCAGCTGATTGACGAGGCGGCACAACTGCCCGCCTGCAAATCGTTTTTTTATCCCAATGACGAACGGTTTATTAATCCCGCCAGTATGGTGCGTGAAATTCAGGATGCCTGTGCCGGGCAGGGCATGGCGATCCCGCAATCCGCCAGCGAGCTGGCGCGCTGCATTTTTGACAGTCTGGCGCTGCTCTATCGTCAGGTGATGGGCGAGCTGGCGCAGCTGCGCGGCAAGCCATTTACCCGGCTGCATATTGTCGGTGGCGGCAGTCAGAACCATTTCCTGAATCAGCTCTGCGCCAATGCCTGCAACGTACCGGTTAGCGCCGGACCGGTAGAGGCATCCACCCTCGGCAATATTGGCTGCCAGCTGATTGCGCTGGGCGAGGTGGCTGATGTACAGCAGTTCCGCCAGCGGGTGGTGCAGAACTTTCCGCAGCATCTTATTCAGCCTTATCACGATAGCGCTTTCACGGCCTGCTGGTCGCGTTTTCAGTCGCTCAGTCAACCCACTAAGGAGCTTTGCTTATGACCAGGCTAATCGAACAGGCTTACGAACTGGCGCAACAGCGTTTTTCCGCCATCGGTATTGATGTCGATGCGGCGATGGCGCAACTGGATCGGCTACCGATCTCGATGCACTGCTGGCAGGGCGATGATGTACGCGGATTTGAAAACCCGCAGGGCGCGCTGACCGGTGGTATTCAGGCTACCGGAAACTATCCCGGCAAAGCGCGCAGCGCCAGCGAACTGCGCGCCGATCTCGATCAGGCGATGGCGCTGATCCCGGGGCCGAAGCGGCTGAATCTGCATGCCATCTATCTGGAGAGCGAACAGCCGGTAGAGCGCAACGCGATTTTGCCCGAGCATTTCGCCAGCTGGGTGGCGTGGGCAAAGCGCAACCAGCTGGGGCTCGATTTTAATCCAACCTGCTTCTCCCACCCGCTGAGCGCCGACGGCTTTACCCTCGCACACCACGATGCTGCGGTGCGTCAGTTCTGGATCGAGCACTGCCAGGCGAGCCGTAAAGTTTCCGCTTACTTTGGCGAGCAGCTGGGGACACCATCGGTTATGAATATCTGGGTGCCGGATGGCATGAAAGATCTGACGGTGGATCGTCTGGCGCCGCGCCAGCGGCTGATGAACTCGCTGGATGAAATTATCAAAGAGAAGCTGAATCCGGCTCATCATATTGATGCGGTGGAAAGTAAATTGTTTGGTATCGGCGCTGAAAGCTACACCGTTGGTTCCAGTGAGTTTTGCCTCGGTTATGCCGCCAGTCGCCAGACTGCGCTGACGCTGGATGCCGGTCATTTCCATCCGACGGAAGTGATCTCCGATAAGATCTCCGCCGCCATGCTGTATGTGCCGCGCCTGCTGCTGCATGTCAGTCGTCCGGTGCGCTGGGACAGCGACCATGTGGTGCTGCTGGATGACGAAACCCAGGCGATTGCCAGCGAGATTGTGCGTCAGCGTCTGTTTGACAAAGTGCATATTGGTCTCGATTTCTTCGACGCCTCAATTAACCGTATTGCCGCCTGGGTGATCGGAACCCGCAACGCGAAAAAAGCATTGCTGCGCGCGCTGCTGGAGCCGGTTGATCAACTGCGCAAGCTGGAGCTGGAAGGGGACTTTACCGCCCGGCTGGCGCTGCTGGAAGAGCAGAAATCACTGCCGTGGCAGGCGGTATGGGAACGCTACTGCTTGCGACATGACGTGCCTGCGGATGCCAGCTGGCTGGGTGATGTGCGCAACTACGAACAACAAATACTGAGTCAACGCTAAGGATCTACTATGTCAGGCATTCTTTCTTCGTGGTTTGTGCAGGGAATGGTCAAAGCCACCAGTGATATGTGGTTAAAAGGCTGGGATGAGCGCAACGGTGGCAACATCAGTCTGCGTCTGCTTGAGGAAGAGGTGAAACCCTTCGCCGCCGATTTTGTCGCCGAACCCCGCTATATTACGCTAAGCCAACCGGCGCCAGCACTGGCTGACTGCTGGTTCCTGGTCACCGGTTCCGGCAAGTTTTTCCGTAATGTGCAGCTTGATCCGGCGGACAGCCTGGTGCTGTTGCAGGTTAGCGCCGATGGGCTGTCATTCCGCATTCACTGGGGGCTGGTGAATGGCGGCGTGCCCACTTCCGAGCTGGCGTCGCATTTCCAGTCGCACTCGGTACGCAAGCAGCTGACCCATGGCAGCGACCGGGTGATTATGCACTGCCACGCCACCAATTTTATCGCGCTAAGCTATGTGCTGGAGCTGGATGCCGCGCGTTTTACCCGCCAGCTATGGGAAGGCAGTACCGAATGTCTGGTGGTATTCCCGGATGGCGTGGGTATTGTGCCGTGGATGGTGCCAGGCACTGACGGCATTGGCAGTAAAACTGCGGAGCAGATGAAATCGCACAGTCTGGTGCTCTGGCCGTTCCACGGTATTTTTGCTGCCGGTCCGTCGCTGGATGAAGCGTTTGGCCTGATCGATACCGCCGAAAAATCCTCCGAAGTGCTGGTAAAAGTGATTTCCATGGGGGGGATGAAGCAGACCATCTCCACCGCTGAACTGATTGCACTGGGTGAGCGGTTTGGCGTACGGCCATGGCAGGCGGCGCTGGACGTGGGGAAACGCAATGTTGCGTAAAGCGTTTGTGATGCAGGTTTACCCGCAGGCGCATGTGGCTTACCAGCAACGTCACGCGCCGATCTGGCCCGAGCTGGAAGCTACGCTTAAGCAGCATGGCGCCCATAACTACAGCATCTTTCTTGATGCTGGCCGCAATCTGCTGTTTGCTTATGTCGAGATTGAGTCCGAGGCGCGCTGGGCGGCGGTGGCGCAAACCGACGTTTGTCAGCGCTGGTGGCAATCGATGCGCGAGCTGATGCCGTCCAATACGGATAACAGTCCGGTTAGTGAAGCGTTAACGGCGGTATTTTATCTGCAATAAAGCGTAACGGGCGGGAAACTGTCCGTTACACCTTATAGCAGGCGGATAAAATGTCGCTATAACCATAAGATATCTTTAATCAAATCCGTGATTAATATCACCTAATTTATCATGCCCGGCAGTTAAGATATTTTTACTTAAAATCACAGGGAGTGATTAAAATGGTCAATGGCATTGGAGCAACATTCTCTTCTTCACAAAATACTCAAGCAAAAATTAACATAGTTCGTCGCGAAGATTGTAAAGCAGAAGATATTTACGACTTTAATTACAATCCACATAATGACGGACTTTATCCTTGCAGGGTAAATGGTGAACCAAAGTATCTGTCGCCGATAGGTGTGGGCGAATCCAGTTTCGGCATCCCAATAACAATGCATGGTATTAAATTAGATTTTAAGAGTGCTGAGAAGTTTTTTGCTACCGATATATCCTCTTTAGAAAGGAAAAGTTATTATGATAATACCCTGGAAGTGAGAGAGTTTACTGAAAATGACAGGCGATATGTATGGTCACTTGCTCGCCAGCAGGCAGAAGTGCATCTTGTCGGGCAACTTGCTGTATTTGCTAAAGTTGAGATAAGCCCAGGTACATGTATTGGCGCGTATTCTGGCGAAGTGATAAACGATGATAATGAGAGTGAATTCACCAGCGAGCAGATTAATACTTATAGTACAGAGTTCAGAATCTGCAGGAACGGTGAAAGAGCTAAAACAGTAATAGTCGGGGATGGCGCTTTATCCAGAATTAATGGGATATTCAGTCATGACCATGAACGAGGATGGTATGAAGAAAAGTCAAGTGTTAACGTCTGTTTTGCGAACGTACCGGCAATAACAAATATTGGTGAAGATTTATTATTACCCTGTGTTTTCGCTATAGCCAGTATCAACCCTGGCGAAGAGTTGAGAATAGAATATGGATATAGTAATAAGCAGGTTAGTAAAATGATGGCGGGATATAATCCAAAAAATAACGCTGACAAAAAAGATTAAAAGAGAGACATGAATCTGAGATAAATGTCTCTCCATAGTATTAATAACAATCAGTTCCCGGCTCTTCCTGCCAGCGTCGGCCAAAGCTGCATCATCGTATCGATAATCCCATCCAGCTGCTGACGGCTGGCGCCTTCACGGGCACGCACTGACATGCCCTGCAATACGCAGGAGAGATAGCTGGCAATCTGATTCACATCGCGCTCGGCTGCGATTTCGCCCTGTTGCTGGCGTTGCTGTAAAAACTCCAGCAGCGTGGCTTCCTGCAAATCATGACGTGCGCGCAGCATCTCCGCCACTTCAGCGGAATCCGCAGAAAGCGCTGTTGAAGTACAGATAAAGAAACAGCCTGCGGGCTTATCGCCATCGGTAAAACAAGCGGCGGTGGAGCGGAAATAGTTTTCAATGCCCTGCGCCACGGTACGTTCCGGGCAGGCAAGGGCGGCTTTCCGCTGTTCGGCAAACTTCTCGATATAGCGATCCATCACGGCACGAAACAGACCCTCTTTATTCTCAAATTCAGCATACAGCGTCGGGGCTTTCGCGCCGGTTGCCTGCACTAAATCGGCTAAAGATGTCGCTTCATAACCATGCGCCCAGAACAGCGCCAGCGCTTTATCAAGCGCGCTTTCGCGATCAAACAGTTTTGGTCGTCCGCGACCTTTTTTTACACAGAGTTCCTCATTACTACTCATAACTCCTCACTTAACCTGCTTACAACCTGTTCAATTAAATTACCGATCATTATAAAAATAATCAAGTCCCGCTTGTCGAACAGAGATTTTAATCAACACAACCTGCTTAACATCCTGTGCGTTGCCAGCGGAGGTCTGTACTGAGAAAATTTTTTTCAGGGTTTAATCACTTGAAAATCAGCGGCATGCTTATTAAATTAACGATCATTAAAAAATAGTGTTGACGACAGGTGGGGCAGAGGTTTAGCATTTAGTTATCGATCGTTAACTTAATAACGACGCCAACATGAAACAACCCGAATCCGAGAGAGAAGATTATGAAAAACGTTAAAACTGCAGTTATCGCTATCGCGCTGTCCACTTTGTCATTTGGCAGCTTCGCCGCTGAGCTGGTTAACAGTGAACCGCAGCAGCAGCAACAGATTGGTGTGATTTCCGCCACCGGTGGCAGCAACCTGGCGTCACTGGAAGCGCAGCTGAATGAGAAAGCCAGCGCTGCCGGTGCCAAATCTTTCCGTATTACCTCGACTTCAGGTCAGAACAACCTGCACGGCACCGCCGTGATCTATCAGTAAGTCGTCGTTTAACCACAAATTTAAATTAAAGGTATCGTAATGAAAAACATCAAATATGCAGTCGCCGCGCTGGTTCTTAGCAGCGTTTCATTTGCCGGTGTTGCCGCGCAACAAGTTGATATTTCGCCTGCCGATCAGCAGAAAGTGGGAGTGGTAAGTGCTACCGGTAGTTCGAACCTGACCTCACTGGAAAACCAGTTATCAGCGAAAGCCGCGGCCGCAGGCGCAAAGTCTTTCCGCATCACTTCGACCTCTGGTCAGAACAAGTTGCATGGCACCGCAGTAATCTATAACTAACGTTGACTCCGCAGGACAAGGGCTTCGCCAGTCACTAATGACTGACGAAGCCTTTTCTGTTATTAACCGTTGCTGCGCAGTTGCGGATAGCGGCGGAAGATAAATACACACCAGAACAGCGAAATCAGCCCCAGCAGCGCGCCGGTATTGCCAACGTCAGACATCTTCAGATGGATACTGACCTGATTACCCAGCAGCGCTCCGGCGCCAATACCGATGTTGTAAATGCCGGAAAACAGCGACATCGCCACATCGGTGGCATCCGGCGCCAGCGACAATACCCGCACCTGCATCGCCAGGCCAATCATCATCATCGCCATGCCCCAGATTATGCACAGCAGCGAAATCGCCTGTGGGTGAATGGCGGCAAACAGCAGCAACCCCATACATAATGTGATCAGGCTGATAGCACTTATCACCAGCGCGGAAGGGAATTTATTGCCAAATACGCTGAAGATGACACTGCCAAGAATCCCGGCAGCGCCAAAAATCAGCAGCAGGAAGGTCGTGAAGTTTTCACCCATTGCCGCCACCACCTGCATAAACGGCTCGATATAGCTGTATGCGGTGTAGTGGGCGGTGACCACCAGTGTGGTTAGCAGGTAAAGGCTGACCAGCGCCGGGCGTTTAAACAACATCGGCACACTGCTAAGCGATCCGGTATGCTCGCTTGGCAGTTTTGGCAGCAGTTTTACCAGAATCAGCACCAGTACCAGTGCGGAAATGCCAATCATGCCAAAGGTCATACGCCAGCCAAGATACTGGCCGATAATGCGGCCCATCGGCACGCCCAGCACCATCGCCAGCGCCGTACCGGTCGCCAGCATGCTTAACGCCTGGGTTTTCTTACCCGCCGGGGCAACACGAATCGCCAGTGAGGCAGTGATTGACCAGAAAATCGCATGGGACAGCGCAATGCCAATCCGTGAAACCACCAGTGAGCGGAAATCCCACGCCATCACCGACAGCACATGGCTGACAATAAATAGCGCGAAAATCCCCATCAGCAGCAGGCGGCGTTCCACCTGCCGCGTGGCCAGCATCAACGGTAGCGACATCAGCGCCACCACCCATGCATAGATAGTCAGCATAATCCCGACGTCGGGACTGTTCATGCCGAAGCTGCTGGCAATATCCGATAACAGGCCAACCGGCACGAATTCGGTGGTATTAAAGATAAATGCCGCAATGGAAAGCAGAACGACGCGTAGCCAGGCCGTTTTACGTGAAACTGTGGTTGATTGCATTGGATTAACAGAATGTCAGAGGTAAGTTCATTTCGACTCGGCGAAATCCGCAGGGACGCAAAAAAGTGACGCCCATCACGTTTAGAACGGCTATTGTGTTTTATTTATGCGATGAGTTAAACCAGAAAATTATTAAAACTGGCAGTTTTTTTGTGGTTTACCCCGCCCGGTTCAACAGTCAGCGGATGAGTGCAGCAAAATAGCGCTATTTCTGGCGCTTAACCGGCATCATACGCAACAGCGTATTGTCTTTCAGCAGATAGTGATGGAACAGGGCGGCGATACTGTGCAGGGCAATCAGATAATAGCCAAGCGGTGCCAGTGTTTCGTGCAGATCGATCAGCTGACTTGCCAGTTCGCGGTTGGGCGGGCTGGCAACCGGCATCGAAAGGCCAAACATAACCCAGTCGTTGCCGCGCAGATAGCGTGAACTGAGGCCAAGAATCGGCAATGAGATAAACAGCAGATAGATAATGATGTGCAGCAGGTGCGCCAGCCCGCGCTGCCATAACGGCGGCAGTGGCGCAATTGGCGGTGTAGCGTGGCGATAGCGCAGGAAGATCCGCGCCAGCATCAGCAGCAGAATTGTGGTGCCACAGCTAAAGTGGGTAGCCATCATCGCACTACGCAGCAGAGAGCCACGTTCAGCAAAACCCCGTAATTCAATAGTGGCATAAGTCACTATCAGCAATATCACTACCAGCCAGTGCAGGGTGATCTGCGAAGGCGCATACTTTTTCATGATCAGATCCATCAGATAATGCGCACTGGCTTTCTGATTATTACCCGCTTATCAGAAAGCCAGGATAGCAAATTAAGATT
Source organism: Winslowiella arboricola (assembly GCF_025527015.1). GTDB lineage: Bacteria > Pseudomonadota > Gammaproteobacteria > Enterobacterales > Enterobacteriaceae > Erwinia > Erwinia arboricola. The sequence goes on from NZ_JAODIM010000043.1 coordinate 319,449, forward strand.
TACTGTAAAGGTCGCAGGTCCAGATTTTTCCTGCGGGCAGAGGTTTTTTTTTCCCTTGGCTGCGGACAACAGTCATTGCATCCGTAAACGTTACGGTGATATTTCCTCGCCTGTAGCAGAGCGTCTGCGGTGGTGTAGAAGGTGCCCAGAAACCGGCGGTCTCTGACGGCGGGCAGGTACTTGCAGCCTGAAGTATGGACTACGTGTGCATCATTATAGCTATGGTTGGTATCGACATAATAGTAATGGCTCATTACAACTCCTGTTTGCTGTGTGAAAAATTAACAAAAAATCAACAAGGTCTTATGATCAAAATATAGTCAATAATTGAGCCATATTTTCTAATGGCGCTAATTTTGTATGGAAATAAGACCAGCAAAAATCGGAGAGGTAAACTGAGGAGGGGTCCAGGGCCAGCCAGTAGCGGCCCTGAACGGAGACAGAAGAAATTATTCGCAGTCAGGCTGTGGCTGGAACTGGCGGCGTGTTAACAGTGTGTAGACTACCAGTAACAGCATAATCAACCATTCAGCTGCCAGTGCGGCAACCACTGCATGCTGATAACTGCCCTGATATTGCAGTACCTGGCTAAATATTGACCCTAATAACATGGGGCCAAGGCCAAACGCCGCTTGTTGCACGGTAGAGAGCATCGCGCTGCCCGCGCCAGCCTGGTTTTTGGGGACTTCCGCCAGACCGATGCGGTAAAAACAGCCCACGATAAATGCCTGACCAAAACCGATCAGCGCAGTGGACGGAATCAACTGCACAACGCCGGTATGACCCCAGGCGAAACGGAAGGTCAGCATCAGCAGCACTAAACCACTCATCTGGATGGCACAGCCGGTCAACAGCGTGGTCAGTCTGCCACGCCGCTCAATCATGCCGCTGGTCAGCAGGGATGCGAGAAAATAGGCGACACCCAGCGCAATAAAGGCGTTACCGGACTGAAATGCCGTCAGGCCAAGGCCGGTTTGCAGCGTTAAGGCCACCGCAAACATAAATCCGCTCCAGCTGGAGAAGAACAGCACCGCCATACCAATCGCAAATTTAACCGCGGAAAGCCGTAACAGGCTGGGTGGCAGCAGCGGTACCCCCTGACGTGCTTCAAGACGCAGTTCCACCTGCCATAACCGTTTCAGTAAAAGTGGAAACAGCGCCAGTAATAGCAGGCAGGGCCATGACCAGTGCAGCAACGGACCGAGCGACAAGGCAATCAGCAGGCTGGCAATTGCCGCCCCCAGCAGGCTGGTGCCGGCTAAATCGATACCGACGCGCTCTGCATTACGGGTTTCTGGCACCACACGGCGAACCAGCACCAGGATCAACAGACAGATTGGGATATTAATCAGAAATACACTACGCCAGCCATAGCCGCCGATATCAGCGCCGACCAGAAAACCGCCCAGCACCTGACCAATAATAAACGCCAGCCCGCCAATACCGCCGTAGAGGCCAATTGCGCGCGCATGTTCACGGCCATGCAGGCAGACATGCAGGGTGGCGAGAATTTGCGGCACAATCAGCGCAGCGCCGATACCCTGCAATGCGCGGGCTACCAGCATCAGCCCGACACTGTTGGCTACGCCACACAGCAGCGATGCCAGCGCAAATAACAGTACGCCAAGGGTAAAAATCCGCCGCCGTCCGAGGTTATCGCCAAAACGACCGCCCATTGCCAGACAAACCGCAAAAGCGATGCCATACACCGCGACAATCAGCTCCAGTTGTAAGGGCGTGGCGTGCAACGAAGCTGCCATTGATTCCAGCGCGACATTCACAATCGAAAAATCAATCATTGGCAATAATTGCCCCGCCAGCAAAACCAGCAATCCGGAACGCTGCAGCGTAGTGGAGTTCATCATACTTAACCTTGTATTTAATGGTGACGGGGCATAGCATCAGATATCTTTTAAACGGGTACCAGTTCTTGCTTATCATGGTATAAGAACTACCTGTCTGGCTTTGGAGCACCTGCGGATGTCGTTAATCATTGACTTTACCCTGACGGAAAAAAGTAACCGGCTACAGCTCGGTGCCTTTTTGCGTCAGCGTCGCGAAAGCCTCGATCCGGGTCGTCTGGGATTACCGCGGATGCGTAACCGCCGCACCCCCGGATTACGGCGTGAAGAAGTCGCGCAGCTGGCCGATGTTGGCGTGACCTGGTACACCTGGCTGGAGCAGGGACGCGATATTAAAGCGTCGGCGAAAACTCTGGCGGCAATCGCGCTGGCGTTACAGTGTAACGAAACCGAAACCGGCCATCTGTTGCGACTGGCGGGCTATCAGCATCCGACGCTGACTGCCGCCAAAGCCTGCGCTAAAGTCTCGGCGCATAGCCAGATTATGCTGGACGCACTCGATCCGTTACCGGCAATTATTGAAAACCAGCGTTTTGATGTTCTTGCCTGGAATCCTGCCTGGTGCCGTCTGATGGGGATTGATTTAAGCACCATTCCGGCGGAAGAGCGTAACTGCATCTGGCTGGCGTTTAATAATCAGGCGTGGCGTAACACCATGGCCGACTGGGACGAAGTGATGCCGCATATGGTGGCGCTGTTTCGTGCCCAGATGGGAGAACATCTCGGCGATCCGGCGTGGGAAGAGATGCTGGCACGGCTGATGGCCAGCTCAGCAGAATTCCGCCAGACCTGGCAGCGCTATGAGCTTAAAGGTTTTGAAAATCGCATCAAACATTTCTGGCGCCCGGAAGTCGGCAAAATGGCGTTGCGGCAGAATAACTGGTGGTCGACACCGCGTAATGGCGATCGTCTGCTGGTGTATGTGCCGGATGACGAACAGAGCGCCGCCGCACTGGCAAAGCTGACGGCCTGAATGGCGGGCGCGCGCGACCGCAGGTTATGACCCGGATGTTGGCGTATAAATTCTCATCAGCTTAGCAAACCCGCGCCGACGTTAATGGAAAGCCCCAGAATCGCCAGATTGAAAATAAACGACAATACTGCCTGTAATAAGGTGATACGCCTGACCGCAGTGCTGCCGGTGGCCACATCCGCCGTTTGCGCCGCTACGACGATAGTGAAAGAAAAATATAAAAAATCCCAGTAGCCTGGATCAGGGAGCTGATCGGGAAAAATCAGCGTTTTTTTTGCTTTGTCACTGACCAGATAGTACATATGCGCGTAGTGCATGGCGAAAGCGGTAGGCAGTAAAGACCAGGAAACCATCAGCGTGGCGACGGTCAGGGCAATATGCTGAGCCTTGTCCGCTCCCGAAAGATGTTTTACCGCTCCCAGCTCAAGCAGAATGGCCAGAATGCTCACCAGACAGGTGATACAGACCAGCGCCAGTACGGTAGCGGCACTTTCGTCCTCGGCACGGGCGATTGGCGCAATCCCCGCTGCAGGCGTTTTCATCATCATCCACCAGAGAGAAAACAAATATAGCCAGGCCAGCAGGTTCCAGCTGATTAACAGGCGCTGCTCGAGTGGCTGGGTCGCAGGCAGGAAGAGAAAGCTGCCGATGGCTATCAGCAGGGCGACAAGCAGTCGGGGACGTGCCTGATAATAATGCTTAAAGGGCGCTAACAGCTTCATTTCTTGCAGTTTCGGTTCGGTGAATGGTCACTTAACTGTAGACGGCAATCGCGATTTGCTGGAAGGAATGATAAAGGGGATTGTCGACCCGGCGCTTAAGCTATGCAGCACCTTTCCCGCTGAACCCGGGTTAATCCCGGATAACCCGTTTTTGACGACAACACCTCATTCTGTGATTCAGATTACTGATACAGATAAAAATCTGTGGGTCAATGGAACTGTTTTATCGTGTCTGGATGGCGTTAGTGACGGTGATTTACGCTCCCGCATCGATATAAGTTAATTATCTTTTTTTAATCAGCTAAAGGAGATAATCTGATGAATATAGGTACTGCGTCAAAAAATAGTTTAAGCATACCAGAAGGCTATTCTAAAGAGATATATAAACGGTTTCCTGATATTGCCAAAGTCAGCAATACACCCCATGTACTTGCAGGAATGCCCGGCCAGTCGTATAAGCGAGAACCGCTATCGCAGACGGAGCAGATAAGATCACTTACGGTAAAAAAAATAAAATTTTTGATCGAGGATTACCCTCCGTACTGTAAACATAAATTATGGCGTGAAATGCAAGAGGCTTCACTAAACCAGGTTGCTGAGGTGATCCTGACAGAAAAAGTAATTGCGGGTGGTTTTTCTCCGGATTTTAGCCTTGAAGATGTGGCTAATAAAAAAGCATTCATTGATGCAATGGATCGTGAATATAAAAAGCATACTTTCAGTAACGGCGTCTGGATTAAAAAACTTAAAGAATCCCTGGACTGCACCGGAATGAATCTAAAAGAAGAGAATAATAATTATAATGTCTTACGTGCATTTGTCGCTGAGTGCCCGCTGAGTCGTATCCGTCTGGCGATTAACTGTTTAGAGTTTTCAATTAAGATACGTAATATGGTCCCTGATACTTCGCATCAGATTAAGCCGGTTGTCCAGCAGTCTGCCAACAAACTACGTCGGAGGCAGAATCCAGCAGATGCCGCGCAGTCGAGACTGGAACTTCAGTCAAAGTATGCAGGTCATCGGGAAATCATGGTTAAGGAAACATTTAAAAAAATAAAATCCGATCTGCTGGAACAGATCGATATGGGTTATAACGTTAATATGGAATATGTTTATACACTCCTTGAAAAAACCAATAATCTTGATGGGGCTGAAAAGGCGGACTTAGAGCGTAAATTGACAATTATCGTTTGCACAGAAGAGGCGTTTAATGACGTCATTGCCCGAAAAGTAAACAAGGATACTGCCCGGCTTTCAACAATGGCACTTATTACTGCTGAAGTTGATATCACTAAAGTTTTAACTCACGAAAAAGTAAAGGCATTGCAACTTACCCGCGAAGAAGAACGGGAACAGTGTTCCCGATTAGAAGCAAGAAAACAAAAAATTTACCATGAAGACCATGGCAACAGTGTTTTTTATCGACAGTAGGGGGCAGCGGTTACGCCTGCTGCTAAAGGCGTGACGCTGCGCGCTGGCTGGCCTCACGTCTTTTGGCAATAAAACTGGCGCTGATATTACGGGCTTGCTCCACTAACGCCGCGGCAGCTGTCAGCGGTGAACCGCTATTAAATGGCGGCTGCGGGTCGTACTCCATTTGCAACTGAATATTCTGCGCCACTTCGGCGCCATACAGATCGGCGACCAGCGTTAGCGCAAAATCGATGCCTGAGGTGACGCCCGCGCCAGTAATACGGTTGCGGTCACGCACCACGCGCTGCTGTAGTGGTTGTGCGCCGAATAACTTCAGTTGGTCCAGTGAAGACCAGTGCGAGGTTGCCTGGTATCCTTGCAGTAATCCGGCGGCGCCAAGTACCAGCGAGCCGGTGCAGACTGATGTGATCAGTTGCGCCCTGGCGGCGGCCTGGCGCAAAAATGCCAGCGTTTCATCATCTTCCATCAGGGCGATTTGTCCCGGCCCTCCCGGCACACAGATAATATCCAGCGGTGGACAGTCGGCGAACGTCGTCGTGGGCAGCATCGCCAGGCCACGATCGGAGGTCACCGGCGCAAGGGTTTTCCAGATCAGATGCACTCGCGCCTGTGGCGCGCGCGCAAAGACTTCAAACGGGCCGGTAAGATCAAGTTGCGTCAGATCTGGAAACAGCAGTAAACCAAAGGAAACAGGTTGCGTATCAGACATAAGAAATCTCCTGCTAAACAAATTATATCTCTGCAGATTGTTACTTATAAGGCGGAAGTTCAACGACTTTTGTGCAATAAGTCGGGTTGTCAGAGGGGTGACTAAACGATAAGTTGTGCGGAGTGTTACTTATGGCACGACAGGCTATGGCAAGCGCGCGCTAACACAGAATGAGGTGATAATATGAATGATATACAGCCTGTTACGCAGTTATATGGCGCCACAGGATATGGTTCAGCGATTATTGAAATCATCTATACCTTAGCCGGGGAGCCTTATCAGCTTATCGACGTCAACGGCTTTGAAGAACCCGGCAGCGCCCGCAACCGGTTATTGCAAGTCAATCCGCTGGCGCAGGTGCCAGCATTGCAACTACCCGATGGGCGGGTGATGACGGAAAGCGCCGCCATCGCTCTGCAACTGCTGGATCGTCATCCGCAGCTGGCTCCGGCCGATCGGACACGTTTTTACCATCTGCTGATCTGGCTGGTGGCCAATGTCTATCCAACCTTTACTTATGGTGATATCACGTCACGCTGGACGCTGCTGGGTGAGCGCGAGCTGCTGGACTCCACCGAACGCTATCGTCAGCAGTTATGGTTATGGCTGGAAAGTCAGATTACGTCGCCGGGCCCATACTTGTTTGGCGCAAAAATTTCTTTACTGGATGCTTATCTGGCGGTGATGGTTGCCTGGCGACCACAGAAGGCGTGGTTTGCTGAACATACGCCAAAAATCATGGCCATTGCGCAGCAGGTACGCGAACTGGAAAACATCAAGCCGATTATTGTCCGCAATGAATTGTAAGCCGTTACTCGGTCTCCAGCAGGCCGGCAGACTCAGCAGACAAGGGGCTGCTGATAAGCGATTCGGCAAAAAAGGTTCTGGCAATCAGTAAGCTGAAAGCAATACTGGCGACATAGAGAACAACAAACGCCACACCCCAGGGGATATGATTGCTTATCGCTTGCGACCATGACAGCGTTGCACCGCTGAGCAGACGCTGGTAAACCGCACCACAGCAGATTATCAGTGCGGCAGAAGCGAGTACGCAGGCCGAGGCTGCGCTATAGAGTGATTTTGCTGATTTCATCTTATTTTTATGCCTTTTGTGGCTATTTCCTGGTGAAGGTGCGCACAATATACGCGCATAAATCGTTCGGATATTGACCACAATCAACAATCAAAGCGGCGACGGGCGTATTGTTAATTTAAGAACTAAATTAAGTATAATCTTCACAGGGGCGTGACGATTGCAGGATTGAGCGGCAGTAAAACCGCGCCCCCGGGCGGGGGGTGAAATGGTGAATATGTGCCTTGCGCAACAGGGCTTACTTCTAAAAAGCACCTGTGTTTGTTATATTATTGCTTATTGATTATTCACAGCAACGGCGCCAACAAAAAGAAGATTCGCCGAACCAGGATGACTGTATGTTAGATTATCGCTTCCCGACAGCTTTGCAGATGGTTCTCAGCGTAGCGATGGCGGAGCAATTGGGTAAACGTTCGACCAGCGCCATTCTGGCCTATGGTCTGGAAGCTAACCCAAGCTTTATCCGGAAACTGATGGTACCGCTGACCCGCGATGGCATTATTCTTTCCACCCTTGGTCGTACCGGCTCAATCCATCTTGGCCGTCCGGCTGAAGAGATAACCCTGCGCGATATTTACAGCTCGGTGATTGAAGACAAGCGTATCTGGGCGGCACGCCCGGAAGTGGCCGCACGTTGCGTGGTCAGCGCTAATGCCTGCTGGTACTTTAAATCAATTGTTGATGAAGCTGAGCAAGCTTCGCTGAATGTGCTGGCTGGCCGCACCGTCGCCGATGCGTTAGCTGCACTACGAGAAGGCGATACCAGCGGTTGTATGGATCTGCTGGAACCTGATGCCGTACTGAATGAGTGCAAAAAAGCCGGCCGTTAATCTTACGGTCGGTTACCCCCTTCGTTATTCTATGCTTTCGACGTCCAGCGTTCTCCTTTTGCGGCATATATCACAAAAGCGGCTTAACGTACTGTCACCCACTATTTTTTCTCTGAATCACACTCGAAAACCTGACTACCGGGCAGGGAAATAAGCAGTCTGTTATGCTATTTTTCTGCGATGTGAATGTTTTATACGGTGTCCTGCGACGCTGTTAAGTTAATACAGGAATGATTCCTGTTATATATTCAGGTAATAAATGCAGGGAAGCAGTGATAAATGGAGAATATAGATTCTCCACATGAATTCAGAATCCACTTAAATTATGGAAAACCTTATATCACCGCGGTGTTTAAAGTCGGTGATGTATCATTTACCCTGGTGTTTAACGATATCCTTACCGTAGAGGAGATGCGTACAAAACAGTATCATATTGATTTGCCAGCCATCGACTTCCCTGAAAATGGTATGGTAGAGCTTTATTTTGATATTATTGACCATGGAATAAATAACTTTGGTTCTTTTCGCCATATATCTTTGTTGGACGTCATTCCGCTAACCCTAAAGAAAGTTGTCAGAATAATAAAACTTCATTACACTGTGCGAAAACCTGGTGGTTATTTATTCTACGCGGCACGAAGTTCTGATAACAGAGTGACCGATTTAAAAAACGTATACGATCAACTATTAGGTTTGAAAGTAAAAAGAAATGGCAAGTTTGCGTATAAATATATACCGGCAGACTGGAGGATCTACAATGGATTATGTGGAGATGGGAGGGGATATGTCATTATCTGTTCAGGACTGTAATCCGCTGACGCCGGAGAAACTGCGTATTTTGCAGCTGGTTGTGCAGGAAGCTGTTGATCACTGGCTGGAAACGGGTTGGCTGGAGCGAAAAGATGGTAAAGTGATTCCAGGTAAAAATTTTAAACCAACACCAGAGCTTCCGCGTACCCCTGGTTCAGTTTGGTAATAAATAAGGCCCTTACGGGCCTTATTTATCGCTACCTTATTCACGGTCTGAGATCGCATCAGGCCGTTTGTGTTTCGGCAACCACCTTATTACGCGTAACCAGCTTCCGCAGTGCAACATAGAAAACTGGTGTCAGGAACAGACCAAACAGCGTGACTCCCAGCATGCCTGAGAACACAGTGATACCGGTGACGCCACGGACTTCCGCACCGGCGCCATGGCCAAGAATCAACGGAATGGTACCGGCGATAAAAGCGATGGATGTCATCACGATAGGGCGCAGACGCAGATGACAAGCCTCCAGCGCCGCCTCAACAATGCCTTTACCCTGTAACTCCAGCTCGCGGGCAAATTCGACAATCAGGATGGCGTTCTTACATGCCAGCCCCATCAGCACCACCAGTCCTACCTGAACAAACACATTGTTATCGCCTCCGGTCAGCCAGACGCCAAACAGCGCAGATAGCATGGTCATCGGTACAATCAGTATCACCGCCAGCGGCAATGTCCAGCTCTCATACAACGCCGCCAGCACCAGAAACGCCAGCAGCACCGCCACCGGGAAGACAATCAGCGCCGCATTACCCTGGGTTGACTGCTGATAGCTCAGGTCAGTCCATTCGATATTCATACCATTGGGCAACAGATTTGCCGCCATGCCACTGACTTTCTCCATCGCTTCCCCGGATGACAACACGCGCGGGTCGGCGTCGCCAATCAGATCGGCTGCAGGATAGCCGTTATAACGAATCACCGGATCCGGGCCATAGGTAGTGGTGATATGCACCATACTGCCAATCGGCACCATTTCGCCCTGATCGTTACGGGTGCGCAGATTGGCAATATCTTCCACGCTGTCACGGAACTGACCATCAGCCTGCGCCATCACTTTCCACGTACGGCCAAAGCGGTTGAAGTCGTTGACGTAAGACGAGCCGAGATAGGTCTGCAAGGTGCTGAACAGCTCATTCAGCGGCACACCCTGGGATTTAGCTTTATCACGATCGATCTGCGCATCCAGCTGCGGCACATTGGCCTGGTAAGTGGAGATCGGGAAGTGCATGCCTGGGGTCTGCATTATCGCGCCGGACAGGGTGTTAACGGCGGTTTGCAGCGCGCCATAGCCCAGTCCGTCACGATCCTGCACATACAGAGAGTAACCGGAACCCTGACCGAGACCGAGGATCGGTGGCGGCAAAATGGAGAAGGCAAAACCCTGCTGAATCTGGCTGATTTTGGCATTAATCTCCGCGTTAATTTCCGCCGCGTTGCGCTTACGTTCCTCAATGGGTTTCAGGACAAAAAACACCGTGCCGGTATTCGGGGTATTGGTAAACTGCAGTGCGTTCAGCCCCGGGAAGGAGACCGCATACGATACGCCTTCAGTCTCCATCCCTATCTTGCTAATAAGCCGAACCATGGCATCGGTACGAGCCAGCGACGAGCCTTCCGGCATCTTAACGCCACCAATCAGATACAGCTTATCCTGAACAGGGATAAAGCCACCTGGCACCGCTTTGAACATCACGCCGGCACCAACCAGTAAAAGCAGATAGACCGCAAACACCGCCCCGCGCCGTCCGAGGATCTGCGAAACCTTATGCTGATAAGCCTCCGAGCTGCTATGGAAAAAGCGGTTGAACGGGCGGAACAGCCAGCCGAACAGACGGTCGATGATGCGCGTCGGCAGATCTTTGCTGGCATCATGCGGTTTCAGCAACAGCGCCGCCAGTGCCGGGGATAAGGTCAGCGAGTTAATCGCCGAGATCACCGTCGAGATGGCAATGGTAACCGCAAACTGTTTGTAAAACTGGCCGGTAACCCCAGAAAGGAATGCCATTGGCACAAACACCGCACACAGCACCAGCGCAATGGCGATAATCGGGCCGGACACTTCGCGCATCGCCTGGTGGGCAGCGGCCAGCGGCGTCAGGCCTTCCTGAATATTCCTCTCAACGTTCTCCACCACCACAATGGCGTCATCGACGACAATCCCTATCGCCAGCACCAGACCAAACAGGCTCAGCGTATTCAGCGAGAAGCCGAGCAGATAGAGCACGCTAAAAGTACCAATTACCGATACCGGTACGGCCAGTAACGGAATAATGGAGGCGCGCCAGGTTTGCAGAAACAGAATGACCACCAGCACCACCAGCAGCACCGCTTCCAGCAGGGTCTGAACCACAGCCTTAATTGAGTCACGCACAAAGACCGTTGGATCGTAAGGAGCCTGCCACTGCATGCCCTCAGGGAAGCGGGTCGCCAGTTCATCCATTTTGCCACGTACCGCATTGGACAGGTCGATGGCATTGGCGCCTGGCGCCTGGAAGATGCCGATACCCACAGCATCCTCATTATTCAGCTGTGAACGCAGCGCATAACTACCGGATCCCATTTCAATACGCGCCACATCGCGCAGGCGCACAATTGAACCATCGTTGGTGGTTTTCAGGATGATATTGCCAAACTGCTCTTCATCCAGCAGGCGGCCCTGGGCATTAATCGACAGCAGGAAATCACTCTGATTAGGCATCGGCTCTGCACCCAGCTGCCCGGCAGACACCTGCACATTCTGTTCCTGCATGGCGGTAACCACGTCCGAGGCGGTCAGACCGCGTGACGCCACCTTATTGGGATCCAGCCAGACACGCATCGCATACTCGCCCGCACCGAAAATCTGGATCTGGCCGACGCCCGGCAAACGGGCTAACTCGTCCTTGACCTTCAGCGTGGCGTAGTTACGCAGATACAGTGAGTTGTACTTACCGGAAGGCGAGGAGAGATGCACGACCAGGGTCATGGTCGATGACTGCTTCTGGGTCGTGACGCCAAGACGGCGTACATCTTCCGGCAGTCGCGCCTCGGCTTGCGCCACGCGGTTCTGCACCTGGACCTGAGCCTGGTCAGCATCGGTGCCCGGACGGAAGGTGACGGTGGTCACCATCACGCCATCGGAGCCTGCGATCGATTTCATATACATCATGCCTTCGACGCCGTTAATGGCTTCTTCCAGCGGTGTCGCCACCGTTTCGGCAATCACTTTCGGGTTAGCGCCCGGGTATTCGGCGCGAACCTGTACGCTCGGTGGCACCACATCGGGATATTCACTGATCGGCAGCAGCGGAATCGAGATTAGCCCGGTGACAAAGATCAGGATCGACAGCACCGCCGCGAAGATCGGTCGGTCGATAAAAAAGCGGGAAAAGTCCATCAGTCAGGATTCTCTGGTTGGCATCAGTTAACGGCAGGTGTGCCGGAGCGGGCAGTCATCGCCACGGGTTGCGCTTTTACCGGCATTCCCGGCATAAAGATTTTTTGCATGCCGTCAATAATCACTTTGTCGCCTGCTTTCAGGCCTTTCTGCACGATGCGCAGACCTTCTGCCAGACGACCGATTTCGATATCACGACGTTGCGCTTTACCTTCGGCATCCACCACATAAACAAATTTACGATCCTGATCGGTCAGTATCGCCTTATCGTCGACCAGCATCGCATTGAACTCAGCGCTGCCCGGCAGGCGCACGCGGGCAAACAGCCCCGGTGTAAACTGACGTTCATGGTTATCGAACAGGGCGCGCATGCGGATGGTGCCGGTGCCTGGCGTCAGCTGGTTATCCATAAAATCCACTTTGCCCTGGTGCGGATAGCCTTGCTCGCCGACCAGTCCCATTTCGACCGGCAGGGCACTGTTCTCCGCGCTGGCGGCCTGACCGTCGCGTGCCAGATGCTGGTAACGCAGGAAAGTGGCTTCATCAATATCGAAATAGACATAGACGGTATTCTGCGAGACTAGCGTGGTCAGCACGCTGGCGCTGTCCCCGGCGGTAACCAGATTACCTTCGGTGATCATCGCGCGACTGGCGCGACCGTCAATCGGCGCGGTGACGCGGGTGAAGTCGAGGTTTAGCTGTGCCATATCGACGGCGGCCTGCGCGGCCAGCACATCGGCTTGCGCCTGCGAGGCGGCCGAACGGCGCTGTTCCCACATCTCTTTCGATACTGCCTGGCTGTTAATCAGCTTCTCCGTGCGGCCTGATTCACTGCGCGCCAGATTCGCTTCGGTACGCGCCCGCACCAGCTCTGCCTGCGCCTGCTCCAGCGCTGCGCGATAGGTACGGTCATCAATGGTGAACAGCAGCTGATCTTTTTTTACCTCCTGACCTTCGCGATAGTTCACTTTATTGATATAGCCCGATACGCGCGGACGCAGCTGGACACTCTGCACCGCTTCGATGCGGCCATTAAAGGCATCCCACTGGCTGACCGGTTTAATCACCACATCCGCCGCGCTGACCGCAGGGGCTGGCGGCGCGGCGTTCTGCGCCACGCTGTTATCACAGCCATTCAGCAGGGTGATAAGCAGCGCTGACCCCAACAGTCGCTGCCCATAGGTAACCCAAGGTTTTTGCAGGCTTAACATTATTATATTCCCGGTTAATAAGGCGGTTTAAGCCGCCTGACAGATTGTCCAATGCCATAAATAACGTATCGATGACAGATACACTTATTCGGGCGATTGTAGGGAGCTGCTAAATTATCTGCAAGAATTACTGATACACTTTATGTGCTGTTTTGATCGGGCAGAGAGCAAGGCTGTCTGGCTTACAAAACCCTGCATGTAGCAGGGTTTTAAATGCAATAATAAAACTTGCATTTAGTCTAAGGATCGCTCAGCATTAAAGTGTACTAGATATTATTACTATTCGTCAGCGTGACGGGAGAGAACAATGAGAAGTGATGCATTCATTCACGATCTGCTTAACTGGATCGACAACCATATCGAAGGGCGACTGGATCTCAACACCGTTTCTGAACGTGCGGGCTACTCCAAATGGCACCTGCAACGCATGTTTAAAGAGCATACCGGCCTGCCGCTGGGCGAATATATTCGCGCCGAAAAGTTAAAGAAATCCGCCGACAGGCTGACCAATAGTGATGAGCCGATCCTGAACGTGGCAATTTCGCTTGGTTTTGATTCACAGCAGTCGTTTAACCGCAGTTTTAAACGCCAGTATGGTCAGGCGCCGGGCGCATGGCGCAGAACCGTCAGTCACACACAGCAAGCGGAGTGCATGCACAGTTAATTCAGCGCCAGGGCCGGTAACATCCGGCCCGCGACCTTTTCCAGCTTGCTGCTGACCATCACCTCGCCACGCAAAAGATCCCCGCCTTCCTGCAATGCTGATTACTCAGGTATAGTACTGTTCGCAGACATTACGCAGGCAGAATTATGAATAAAAGATTGTGGATCGCGCTGGCGCTGGCCGTTGTGGCTGCGGTAGCGGGATTAAGACCGGGAACCCATCCGGCAAATTCCGAATCACCGACCGCCCGACACCAGCAGTCGACAGCACACGCCGATATCACTTCGCTGACTGCTGAACGCCGGGTTGCCAGTTATCTGCAACAGCATCAGCGTTTACCCGATTACTACCTCACTAAAAGTCAGGCCCGACGTCAGGGCTGGCAACCACAGCAAGGCAATCTGTGTGACAGGCTGCCGGGCAAGGCGATTGGCGGCGACCACTTTGCTAACCGGGAAGGGCGCTTACCGCAGCGGCAGGGACGTCAGTGGTATGAAGCGGATGTGAATTACCAGTGTGGTCATCGTAGCGCCGACCGTCTGCTGTACTCCAGCGATGGGCTGATCTTTGTCACTAAAGATCATTACCGCAGCTTTAATCAGGTGGATTAAGCGATGCTAAACGTGACGTTCGATTTTCGCCATATCCGCAACACGGCGGACTTTTACCGCCAGTTTGCCGCTAAATGTCAGCTAAATACGGCCTTTGGCGCCAATCTCGATGCGCTGTGGGACAGCGTCACCGGCGAAATGGCGTTGCCGGCGCGCATCCGCATACGCCATTTGTCGCAGCACGCGGATAGCGCGCAGTTCGCGGCGATTATCGCCACCCTGCAACAGGCTGAAAAAGCGTTAGCCGGAGAACTGCAATTAACCATAGAACCTTAACGGGGCAGACCTTTGCCCCGTCAGTTCACGAGGCTTTGATAAGCGCAACGATTTCCGCCAGCTGTTTACGCTGGGCCGGTTTTAATTCGCTGGCCGCTGAATAGCCACTGTTCTGCACAATCAGCGCATTCAGTCCCACCAGCCAGTCATAGATATAAAACGCCGTGGTATTAGCGGGTGCCGCTGACAGTCGCGTAAGACGCTGAGAGTGACCAAAGCTGACCGCCGGCGTGGCCGGTTGGGCGAAGATCTTCTGACCGCGGTTGATACGGCTTTCAGGACGCTCATCACTGTTCTGTTGCAGGAAACCCAGCCAGGCGACAAAGTCACCCAACACGGTCAGTGCGCGCGATACCTGACGATCGGTTTTACCTTCACGACTGGCGCTGCTGGCTTCGCTCTCGGTTAACATTTTACGCAACGCTGCGCCGATATTCAGGCGGAAACTGGCCACTATCAGCTCTTCAACCAGCATCTGCAGCGTGGCTTTACTGATATCCAGCAGCTCCAGCAGCGAAGCATTTTCCGGCAGATTACGCAGATGATTCACCCAATAGCGCTGAACCTGGCGCGCAAACTGGCTGTCATCATCTGCCTGGCTGCTAATTGGCGCTTCGTTAAGCGGGGCATCCGGCAGCTCGCTAAACAGATCGATCTCAATACCGATGCCAAAATGACTGTTATTACTGGTCAGCGCCGGGTTCTCGGTGCTTTGCTGCGGCTGTTGCAGATAGAGGCGACGCAGTTCGTCACGCGAAGGTTGCAGGCGTTCCAGCAGTTCACCATGCAGGCCGGTGCGGGTTTGCAGCGCTTTTAACAGCGTTTCGGCGATCTGCTGTTTTTTCTGCGTCTGTCCGGCATCGCTGTCAACCTGATGCCAGCTGCCCAGCAGGTTTTCTGCTACCTCGCGCTGTAACTCATGCAGCTGCTGGCCGATACGCGCGGTTTTCACTTCGCGACGGACCTCGTTCTCCAGCCAGCCCGCCATGCGCTGAATACCACCACGATCGAGCGCCAGCATCGAACCCCACATATCACCGGGATTACCGACGCGGCGCTGAACCGCTTCATCGTGATTCTGTTGCTGAAAATGGCGCTGATCGTGCGGGGTAATCGCCCAGATCAGACCGGGTTTACGTCCGCTGCGCATTTCCGCGCTTTCACCCTGGGTCTGTTTTACCCAGTAATCAAGTGATTTACTGACCGCTTTGACCTCTGAGCGACTCCCCGCAGCGCTGCACACCATCAGTAAATTAATCGCCTGGCGATCGCTGTAATACTCCAGCAGATAACCACGCTTGGCCTGTAACAGTCGGGCCGCCAGTGGGTTTTGCTGCCGCGCGCGCTGCGCTTCCTGGCGTTGTGACTCATCCAGCGGTTCACCGTTACCCGGAATATCCAGTACATCCGTCTGCTCAAACAGCGCTTCCAGCGGTGTGGAGTGGAGCGGCAGCAGCAGTTCAACGGTTAACAGCGCCAGCTCGGCGAGGGAGATATCGACGGCTTTGCCTGCGCGGCCACCAATACGCGGGCTGACCTGCACATAGCGGTCATCGGCCATATTCAGGCTGCTGATTGCGGCCGGATTAAACAGCGCGTCGGCGGGCAGTTGCGCCTCGTCGATTAACAGGCTTAGCGGTCCCAGCACCTTGCTGGCGCCGGCCAGATTTTGCAGCGTATGCGCCAGCTGGCGCCACAGGCTGGTCAGGATGGTATCGCCATCCCACAGCAGTGAGAACAAGCGCGCGCGATCGTCAATGGTCAGCCATGGCGCCAGTTCACAGGCCACCGGCCAGAAATGCGTAGCCAGCAGTTTCTGACGTGGCGCATCGTGCCGCTGCATAAAGTCCCAAATCGCCACCATCTGATCGCTGGTGATGCCATCCACCGCTTCCGGCTGACGGTGGCGTTGCAGATTACTCAGCTGCTGTAGCAGCTGCGCTTCATCAAAACCGGGCTTCGCTTGCTGCATCGCGGCGCTCAGCACCATGCAGGTCATATCCGCTTCGTTAAACAGCGTCAGTTCAAAGGGCCAGCTTTTGTTTTTCACTTCCGCCTGACGGCTGAAGCGCGTGACAATGCCGCAATCCTGATTACCTGGATTAATATGGGTAAAGTAATCCAGCGTCTTACCCGCCATGACCGTTTCCAGCCGCTGACTGGCATCGGCGACCATCGAGGTCAGCAGCCAGGCTTTACCCGGTTGCGACAGGCCATAGAAGGCGAGGGTGCTGGCCGTAGCCGCCGTGGCGTTAAGATGACGCGCCTGGTTACGGCAGCGGCGCAGTTTGGTTTTCACCCCGTCCGCTTCCATATCCAGACGCAATGCGCTGTTACGGCTGCTGTCCAGCCACGTCAGCGCCATGTCGATCCCTTCATTGATCGCCAGCAACTGTTTGCTCTGCTGGCTGACTAACTGTTTAGGCGTCATGGCTCTCATTTCTTAAATACGCTCCCACTGTCGATCCAGTATTGTGCCGTGCTGTTGCCACTGCCGGATAAGGTGTTCAGGCTCAGGCGTAAATGGTGCAGCGGAACCCGGCTGCCGTCAGCAAGCCGTGCATCGGCAATCTCAAAACGCTCCGGGCTGCGCGGATCTTCACCTGGCGCGACTGCCAGCTTAACGCGCAAGACGCTGTCACCGGCGATTTTGCGCGCCAGCGTCTGGTCGGTAATCGACAGACTGTAGAGCGGCGAAGCGGGCCAGCGGTCGTTATCCAGCTGACGGAAACCGAGGCATAATCCGCCGCGGATCTGGAAGCTGGACTTGCGGTCGAGGGTAAATTCCGGCTCATCAAGGTCGATATCACTGTAGTAGACATTGCTGCTGCTCAGCACATTATCGGCATCCAGCATCCCCAGATAGCGGATGGTGGAGTAAGGCTGGAAATCGCCGGCTTTGAAATAGAAGCTGGAGAGACGCAGGTCGAGCGCCAGCAGGCACAGCATCGCGCCGACGGCCGCGGTCGACTTGGGATTGTCGATTCGCCCCAGCTTATTAAACGGATACCAGTCACTGGTGTGATAACCTTCCAGCGACAGAATACGGCTGTTTGGCAGCGGTTGCAGGTGGCGGAACAGCGCCTGCACACCCGGAAAACGCGACGGGCGTCCGGTTAGCAGCAACACATCGCAGGTATACAGCGAAACCACTTCGGCCATCGAGCGCAGGGTCTGCACAATGGTCATGCGGTTGGATAAAAATTCGCCATGCAGCTTGCTCATTTTCAGAATCAACGGCACCTGCAGAATATCGAAACTGATTTCCGCACTCAGGGCGCGTTGCAGTTCGCCATTAATATATTCCAGCACTTTGCTGGTAGGCACCTGCTGCAACAGTTCGGCAAAAGTGGCATCAATCTCTGCGCTGCTGTCCAGCGGGTCAAAGCGCTCGTAGTTCTCCAGAATGGCGCGCGCCACTGGCATAAAGATCTGCAATGTCACCTGCTGACGCAGGGTGGACTGGGCATCAATACGCCCGTCATGGCCAAACAGTTTCGCCATCAGCACATCAGGATTGACCAGTCCGGCTTTTTTCAGCGCATCCTGCAAGGCAGGCAACACATATAGCTGGATCACATCGAGTAAAATATCGTCGCCCGCCACCTTAAAGCCTTCGCGGAACAGCAGGCGCGGGTTAATTTTCACATTATGACCGATACCGTCATCCAGCGCGTACTGGGTGATAGCAAGGTCGGTGGTGCCGCCTCCAATATCGATCGAGGCGATACGCAGGGTTTTGCCCGGCGCTTCATCCGGGCCGCGCTGGCGATCGGGACGCGCCATGCTGGCGAAAAAGTCTTCGGCACGACCGGCAAAATTCACCTGGGTTTCATTAAACAGGTAGACCATCTGTCCGCAGGTGGCTTCATCCCACTCCATCTGCACTTCCGGCACCGGCTTGACGCTTTTCGCTTTATCACTGGCGCTGCTGAACGCTTCATCAGCCGGATGCCAGCCCATCGCTTTCCATACCAGCGCGATAGCTTCAATCATGCGGCGCCGGAAAATCTCGCGCTCCGGTTTCGGCATCGCCGAAGGCAGCGTCAGAATGATATTACGCAGCTGACGCGGCGCATTGCTGTGTGGCATCTTCATACGCTGCGCCGCGCTGTTAATCTGCATCAGCGCCTGCGCCAGCAGTTCGGACAGCATAAAACTCATCAGCGAACTGCGGCTGTAGTGCGGCGAAAATACCGGCAGACGATCGTCGACCGGCAGCGCATACAGTGGCTGGCCGTCGTCATTCAGCAGATTCATCAATGGCGCTGCGGTGGCGGGTGTTTCATCACTGGTGATACCGGCGGCCTGATTAAAGCGCCAGCCCGGCTGCCAGCTCTCTTCATCCCACAGATAACGGCGCGGGCTGGAGATACCGGTGGCGCCTTCGGTTCCCAGACGTTGCAGCGCCATGCGGCTGGCTTCGCGGCCAGTACGGATCAGTGACGGCCAGACAAAGCTGTTTTCACGGCCACTCTCCAGCGAAAAGTTCTGTTTGCCAAAGCGGGCCTGCGCAAACTCGACACGGCTTTCAAACATCTCGTTATAGACATGGTGCGGTTGCGCGATATCGCGCAGTTGCAGCTCATAGGTCTGCTTCAGGCCGTTACTCTCATCGGCATGATCTTCCACCAGAATGCCGCAGGTGTGTGAGTTGCCGACATCAAGGATCAGATCGACATTGACTACCGGCTCCTGCAGCGTGGCGGTATGAATTTTAATTTCATTCAGTTGCAGCTGGCTGCCCAGCAAATTCAGCAGATTGAGATAGTGCGCCTGATATTCAAACTCTTTCAGGGCGATTTTCAGACTGCCGGCGTGGCGCTGTTCGCGCTCAGTTGCCTGCTGGGTAAACACTTCCCGCAGCCAGCCGTCAATCCAGGTGAGATCGAGAAACTCGCTTAGCTCATGGTTACGCCAGGCCAGCGCAAAGTTTACGCCGTTATTGGCATCGCTGGCGCTGAGCGCCAGATGCTCCATTTCATCACCTTCCGGCCAGCTCTGGGTGTCGAACGCCAGGCAGACACGGTGGGTATGGCCTTCCTGGTCCGGGGTATCCAGCTTGCAGATCTGCATGCGCGCCCAGTTTTCCGGGCCGCCAATAAAGTTACGCGGTGGGGTACAGCGCAGCACCGGCAGTGGCAACCAGATATTTTCCAGCAGCGCCAGTGACTGCTCAAGTGCAATGCTCAGCTCCGGTTTGACCACTTCAGGCGGCTGGCCGCTGGTCATCCGCAGCAGATATTTACCGCTTTTTGCCTCATGTTCGAGCAACAGCAGCGGGCCATTCGCGGTCTGCCGCACAAACTTGCCCGGCATTTCCGGGTCGATGGTGGCTTTGATGGCGAAATCAAGGAACTGGATACCGCTATCCTGAATCAGAGTCACTTTTTGATTAAAATCGGTAAGGGTCGCCAGCATAGTTACTTGTTCTCGCGTTTAATCGTCATCGGAAAGACCGTATCATTACCATAGCTTGCTTCACAAACCGCTGCGCCCGTCGCACCCTGTTTACAGGTGATTTCCGGCATTTTATAGCGGCTGCTGTCGCTGCAACGCGCGGTATAACGGCTGTTAATCACCAGATTACCGGAACTCATTAAACCGGCAGTAATATCGGCTTTACAGCTAATGCCATCGCCCTGAACAATCCGCGCCGTACCTTTGCCATTTTTCAGCTGATATTTCAGGCTCGGCGGCTTGCCGGTCGGCAGATTTTTCACATCCAGCGTGACACGCCAGCTACCGTTGAGGAATTTAGTCGATCCAATTTTCACCGCGTCAGCAGGCATCACCAGCGCATCTTTAGCGACCGGGGCCGCAGGTTCTGCGGCGGCGGCTTCAACTGGCGGCTCAACCGCAGGGGCTGCTACCGGTAGGGTTTCATCATGCGTGGCAGGTGCCAGCGGCAGAGTGGTTTTCTCCTCTGCCTGTGGCGCGGGCGCTACGGCGGCCACCGGTGCGGGCTGCACTTCACTGAGCGGCGCAGGCCTGGCGGCAGTTTCTGCTGCGGGCAGTTCCACCGGCTCAGCACGCTGTTGCTGCTGCACAGCAAAAGCCCCGGCAATTGCCAGCGGCGGTAATAACCACCAGAAACGGCGCCATGAGGCAGGTGCTTTTTTAACGGGAGGCACTGCAGCGGGCGCAGGCGCAGGCACCGCGATTTCGGCGACTGGGAGTTCAGGTTCTGGCAGTGGGGCAGCAACTGGCGTCACTACCACTGGTGGTTCGACACAGACCGGCACAATCGGCGGCAGGTTAACCTGCAGCGTGGCGCGCAGGCAGTCGAGCGCATCGGCGCGGGATTTTTTATCGAGATCGACAAAACCCCAGAAGGTAATCACCGGTTTGCCATCTACCAGATAGATATAGTTCTGATCGGGGAACTGAAAGGCTTTACTCAGCAACACGCCAAACAGCTGCATCGCCGGTTTCCCGGCACTCTGCGCGCGTTGACTGATCTCATTGACGCCGTTCTGACAGCTTTCCAGCAGGTTGATGGCGGAGGCGCGTTCGCTGTCGCTGGCGGCAATCCAGGATTTCACCCTTCCGCTGAATGGCGCATACCAGTCGATACGGTCACCGCTCTCATTGGCCTGGGGAATAGCCAGACAGTCAGCAATCTTTGGTTGTTTTCTGAGGCGCAGAGTCTCACGAAGTTGCAGGGCGGAGGCATAAACCGGTTGTCCATTTTCCCCTAACGCCAGTACTGCATCCAGGTTTCCGCTGCGTAAAAATGATTTTGCCACGTATAAGGGCCCTTATGTGACGATGCCTGAGGCAGAAAATAATGTGTTATCCAAGATTATGATTACTTTAGTTCTGATAATGACAAATCAAACGCCGGAATAAGCGCTAAAAGTGGCAACTCTCTGTGGCATCGATGGTTGAACGACTAAAATTAAGCCAGAGCGGGTTAGTTTCAGCCCGCTCCCCAACCTGAGTCAGGGAGTTACCAGATGAACTATGTCGATGGTTTTGTATTAGCGGTACCTGCCGTCAATAAGGAGGCTTACCGCCAGATGACCACCAGATTCGCCCCGCTGCTAAAAGAGTATGGCGCCATTCGCGTTGTCGAGTGCTGGGGAGATGATGTGCCAGAGGGTAAATTCACCGATTTCCGTGGTGCGGTAAAAGCGCAGGAGGATGAAGTGGTGGTATTTAGCTGGATCGAGTATCCGTCAAAACAGGTTCGCGATGAGGCGAATCACAAGATGATGGCGGATCCACGCATAAAAGAGATGGGTGAAATGCCATTTGATGGCCAGAGGATGATTTATGGCGGCTTTGCCCCATTGCTGGACGAATAGTAGTGTGTGTATGGTGTTACAGCGGTAACTGGTTACCGCTGTAACACTGAAGCACTATTCTCTGTCAGGAAAAGCAGCCTGTGAACCATCGATAATATCCGATCTCTTACTCATCTGAATGTCCTTATTC
Source organism: Winslowiella arboricola (assembly GCF_025527015.1). Taxonomy (GTDB): domain Bacteria; phylum Pseudomonadota; class Gammaproteobacteria; order Enterobacterales; family Enterobacteriaceae; genus Erwinia; species Erwinia arboricola. The sequence goes on from NZ_JAODIM010000043.1 coordinate 341,461, forward strand.
AGTGATAATAATGTCTTAATACACTCCGGATTTAACAAATTTGCGGAACAACATAATCTCTACGTTATATTGTTCACGCATTGGCTTCGACCCACTGCGTGCTGGAAACAGAGCCGCCCTGCGCATTAGTCAGTAACACTCCATCGTTTCACTGTTACAACTGTAACCCGTTACTGTTGTAACAGCGTGGATAAAAATAAATGTTCTGTTCATTGCTGTAAATCTTAACCTTATGAAACATAGATCTATTTCTCATCTTCCCGTTGCTAATATCACCTGCAAAAGCTGGCACAGATTTCGCTATATGCAACAGGGACACCTTTACCTGCACTGATTACGCCGGTGAGGGATGATTTATTTCTGTCGTAATGGAGAAGTTGATGAAAGCTGCACGTTGGCATCAGGTACGCGATATTAAAGTTGAAGAGATTAATGAACCGCAGGTTTCCGCCGGAAAGGTCAAAATCAAAGTCGCCTGGACCGGGATCTGCGGCAGTGACTTACATGAATATCTCGCCGGGCCGATTTTTGTGCCGGTAGAAAAACCACATCCGATCAGCGGCGATATTGCGCCGATTGTGATGGGCCATGAATTTTCCGGTGAAGTGGTGGAAGTTGGCGCGGGCGTCAGCAAAGTGAAAGCCGGTGACCGCGTGGTGGTTGAGCCGATCCTCTCATGCGGTGAATGTGAACCCTGTCGCGAGAAGAAATACAATCTGTGCGAAGGGATGGGTTTTCACGGTTTATCCGGTGGCGGCGGGGGTTTTGCCTCGTTTACCGTGGTGCAGGAGCATATGGTTCACCGCATGCCGGATGCGCTCTCCTTCGAGCAGGGCGCGCTGGTGGAACCTGCCGCGGTGGCGCTGCATGCAGTGCGGATGAGCACCCTGAAAGTTGGCGGCAAAGCGGCGGTGTTCGGCGCGGGTCCGATTGGCCTGTTGCTGATAGAAGCGCTACGCGCGGCCGGAGCTGCAGAGATCTATGTGGTTGAGCTGTCGCCACAGCGCTCCGCCAAAGCGCTGGAGCTGGGCGCGCGTCGGGTAATCGACCCAACTAAAGAAGATGCAGTTACAGTGATCCGCCAGCTGACTGACGGCGGTGTGGACGTCGCCTTTGAAGTCACCGGCGTACCGGCGGTGCTGAAACAGTGCATTAACAGCACCCGTTATGAAGGTGAGACGATTGTGGTGTCGATCTGGGAAGGTGAAGCGGCGTTCAATCCAAATACGCTGGTTCTGAAAGAGCGCTCAGTGAAAGGCATTATCGCCTATCGCAATATCTTCCCGGCAGTAATGGAACTGATGACCCAGGGCTATTTCCAGGCAGATAAGCTGGTCACCAAAAGAATCGAGCTGGACGATATCGTGGCGGAAGGTTTTGATGCGCTGGTGCGTGAAAAGCAGCAGGTTAAAATTCTGGTTCGTCCACCGCAATAAACGTTTAAGCCGGGTGCGATGACCCGGCTTGTCATCACTGTTCCCCGCTCAGCGGGGAGCGGATCCCCAGACGACGCATATGACGGTAAAGCGTCATCCGGCTGATGCCGAGCTGGCGCGCCACCGCCGTGCGGTTCCACTGTGTCGCCGTCAGTAACTGAATCAGCCTTAGCGCCTCAATATCAGTGGAAGGAGAGTGCAGGCTCGCGGGTTCAGCGGGCAAAGCGGCGGGCTGCTGGAAACTGTCCGGCAGATCTTCAGGCGCAATCGGGTGCTGTCCGGCCATCTGCTGAGCATAGTCAAGCGCATTGCGCAATTCGCGCAGGTTTCCTGGCCAGCTATGCTGTAGCAGCCGCTGGCGCGCGGCGCGGGTTAAGCCCGATTTCCCGTCCAGCATCCGCTCAATCACCACTTCAAGATCGCTGCGCTGGCGCAGGGGCGGCAGGATGATCTGCGCGCCATTGAGGCGATAATAGAGGTCAGCACGGAAATGACCGGCAGCGACGCGCTGCTCCAGCTGATAGTGAGAGGCACAGATCACCCTGATATCGACTGCCACTGGCCGCGATGCGCCAACCGGCAACACTTCATGCTCCGACAGCACACGTAACAGACGCGACTGCATCTCCAGCGGCATATCGCCAATTTCATCGAGGAACAGGGTGCCGCCACTGGCTTCCTGGATCAGGCCGCGTTTAGGTTTGCTGCTGGCGCCGGAAAAACTGCCAGGCATCGCGCCAAACAGTTCGCTTTCAATCAGCGTGGCGGGGATCGCGGCGCAGTTCACCGCGATAAAAGGCGCGTTTGCGCGATCGCTGGCATGATGAAAGGCTTTGGCAAAATACTCTTTACCGCTGCCGGTTTCCCCCTGTACCACCAGATTGATCGGGCTGTTCAGTAACTTAGCGGCACGCAGTAACTGCCGTTGCAGCGTCGCATCGCCACCATTTAGCGCCGCCAGGGGGTCAGGCAGGGATCGGTCGCCGGACGATAAGGCTGCGCGCGGACGCGGCGGCGGAGCGACGACGCTCAGGCAGAGCGCGCGACCACTATCGAGCAGGGCGATTAGCGCCGGGCGCTGACTACCAGTGTGGAGATAGCCCGGCAACTGATCAAAACTTTGCTGAAAAATTTGCTCAAAGCGCAAGCCGATCAGCGCACTGACAGCGGTTAACTCCGCGCGGATAAAACCCATTTCCGCTTCCAGCATGCGCTGCGCGCGGTGGTTATGGCCCACCAGACGACCAGCGGCGTCAAACGCCAGCAGGAAGTCAGGGTTGATATCGACAAATGAGGAGGTAAGACTCAGCTTCAGCACCCAGTCATACTGGTGATGATGGTTAAACCAGGCCTGTTCGATTTGCCACGCCGCCATCTGCGCAATTTGCAGCGTCAGATGCTGGCTCTCTTTCGGCTGCGGCGAGCGCAGCGCTGAAATATCCAGAACCGCTTTTAGCGGGCCGGTGGGGTCAAACAGCGGTACTGCACTGCAGGTGAGCGGAATATGGGTGGCGTCAAAATGATCATGCTGATGAACGGTCAGCGGCAAACCGGTCGCCAGCGCGGTGCCGACGGCACAGGTTCCCGCACTGGCTTCAGTCCACTGCGCGCCGGCAAACAGACCCGCGCGGCGCAAACGGATCGCCGCATGTTTATCGCCGATATAATCAACAGTGACGCCCTGCGCATTGGTCAGCAATACCATATAGCCAGCTGGCGCTACTTGTTGCCACAGCTGCGTCATCCCGTGCCAGGCAAAACGGCGAAACTCGTCGAGCGGTTCGCGATGCGCATGCAGTTCAGCGGCAGACAAAATCTGCGCCTGCTGCATACGAAAGGGATCAAGACCGTGAGAATCTACACAGCGTTGCCATGAGTCGCGGATCAGCGGATCCACCTCTGGCACTGCCATACCGCCGGTTTTGCCATAGATGGATTCAACCACCGTAGCAATATGTGTACGCTGAAGCTGATTCACCGATCTGTCTCTCCTCTGTCCTTGCCTCTGCTAAACCGCAGACGTCAATACTCCTGGTGCGGCGAGCGCAGATGGTAACGCCGCAAAAAATCAGGCTATTTTATCGCTGACGCCGCTTAAAAGCGATACGCCAGTCCCGGAGTGACAGAATAGTATTTATCACAGATAACCGCTTATCGCGTCCGTTGCGGCAGCGATAAAATCAGATGGGCCAGCACACCGCCGATTAAGCCCCAGAAGGCGGCGCCGACGCCCAGCAGCGTGACGCCAGAGGCCGTAATCAGAAAAGTAATGATCGCCGCATCGCGCTGCTTGCTGTCACTCAGCGCCTGATGCAGGCTGCCGGAAAGCGTACCCAACAGCGCCAGGCCGGCAATGGTATGAATCAGCGCCGCGGGCAGGGCGCTAAACAGCATACCGATGGCGCCGCCGAATACGCCAGCCAGCAGATAAAATGCCCCCCCGGCCATCGCGGCGATATAGCGGCGTTGCGGATTGGGGTGCACATCAGAACCCATACAGATCGCCGCGGTGATCGCCGAGATACAGACTGAAAAGCCACCAAAAGGCGCCAGCAGCAGTGAGGTCAGCGACGTCCAGCTAATCAGTGGCGATACCGGCGCCGGATAGCCTGCTGCTTTTAAGGTAGCGATGCCTGGCGCATTCTGTGATGCCATGGTCACCATAAAATAGGGCACGCCAATCCCCAGCAGAGTAGCCAGAGTAAAGTGCGGGGCGATAAACTGCGGCCAGGCAAAATGCACCGGCTGCTGCGGGAAATGAATGGTGCCCTGTAATATCGCCACCAGCAGACCCGCCAGCAGCGTCAGCATAATGGTGTAGCGTGCGACGAACCGTCGCGCCAGCAGCCATACCAGACACATCGTGCCGCTCAGGACAAAATTAACCTGCAGCGCGCCGAAAGCATCGAGGCCAAAACGCAGTAAAATCCCGGCCAGCATGGCGGCGGAGATGGCCAGAGGAATATGGTTCATCAGGCGGGCGAACAGTCCGGTCACGCCGCACAGCAGGATTAGCGCTGAGGCAAAAATAAAGATGCCAATGGCTTCATTGAGCGATACGCCAGGCAGGCTGGTGACCAGCAGTGCTGCGCCGGGCGTCGACCAGGCGGCGAGGATCGGCATACGGTAATACCAGGAGAGACCGATCGAGGTGATGCCCTGTCCCAGCCCCAGCACGGTGAGCCAGCCGCCAATTTGCAGCGGTGTGGCGCCAGCCGCTGCTGCGGCCTGAAAGATAATCGCCGCCGAACTGCTGTAACCAACCAGTACCGCGACAAAACCGGCGATAATCGCCGGGGTGAATTGAGATTCTGAGATCGCTGCGCGCATGGCTCTTAATCCTGCTAGTGCGTTATAGCGCACAACATAGCACCGTGCGTTATAACGCACAAGTCGCTATACTGGCGGGCAGAAAAGTGAGGAGTATGATGCAACAACTTAATCAGCAACTGGCGTTAACGCTTAAGCAATTGCGCGCGGAACGTCAGTGGAGTTTAACCGAGGCGGCGGCGCGCACCGGCGTCAGTAAGGCGATGCTTGGCCAGATTGAGCGCGCGGAATCCAGTCCGACGGTGGCGACCCTGTGGAAAATCGCCACCGGTTTTAATGTTGCCTTTTCCGCTTTTATTGAACCGGTGCTGACGCCCGCTCCGGTCACCGTGCAGCGTTATCGCGATCTGGCGGCCTTCAGTCAGGCCAGTGTCGGGATGCGCGTGGTACCGCTGTTTCCCTTCGACCATCAGCTCGGCTTTGATATGTTTGTCGTCGATCTGGCGCCCGGCGCGGTCAGCGCCTCTTCACCCCATCAACCGGGCGTGATTGAGCATGTTATCGTGATTGAAGGTCAGCTGGAGCTGATGGTCAATGATAGCTGGCATCAGCTGGCGGCCGGTGATGCGCTGCGCTTCCAGGCCGACTGCGCCCATACCTATCGTAATGCCACCACTGAGAATGTACGTCTGCACGATCTTATTCACTATCCGCTGGCGCGCTAATCGATTTTAAGCTGCTTTAGCGCCTGCAACAGTGCATCGACCTTTGGTGTCAGCTGCTTTTTCTGTGGCCATAGCAGATACAGCGGCAACCCTTCCACCACCAGCGGTTCCAGCAGTGGCGTCAGTTCGCCTCGCGCCAGCGGTTCACGCGCCAGCCAGCTGGCGATCTGCGCCACCCCCATACCGTCCACAACCGCCGTCAGCAAGGCTTCGCCATCGCCCAGCGCCATGGCATGTGAAATCTCACGCGTCATGCTGCGCCCGTCGGCGGCGGTAAATGTCCAGGGCGTGGTGCTGCCATCATGACGGGCATAGGCGACGCAGCGATGGGCACTGAGTTGATCGGCGGATAGGGGCGCACCATGCTGATGCAGATAGTCCGGCGCGGCGCAAAATATCAGTTGTTCACTGCCAAGATAGTGATAGCCCAGTGACGCCGGGTAATCGGCAGGGCCGCCGATACGTACCGCGATATCAATGCCATCTTCAATCAGGTCAATAAAACGATCGGTAAAGGTAATATTGAGTTGTACGTCAGGATATTCACGGCAGAAACGGTTAAGCAGCGGCAGCACCTGCAGACGGCCGAAGGAGTGCGGCAGGGCGATGCGCAGGCGTCCCGCCGGGCGGTTGCGCTGTGCCGCCAGCACCGATTCTGCTTCCGCCAGCTCATCCAGCACCCGACTGCAGGTCTGATAGAACGCCTGACCGGCGTCGGTCAGCATCAGGCTACGTGTGGTGCGGTCAAACAGACGCGAGCCAAGCCGCTCCTCCAGTCTGGCGATACTCTTACTGACCGCCGAGTTGCTCAGATGCAGCTTCTCCGCCGCGGCGGTAAAACTGCCGGTTTCTACACTGATTACAAATGGGGTGATGCCTTTCAGGCGGTCGCTGGAAATCATAGATTGATGAATTTTTGTCGTGAAATTTATGAATTTATACCCGAGATGGGAATTTAATTCCATATTAAGCTTTCTGTTATCACTTACAGGAGCAAAAAAATGAAATCACGTGCATTGATAGTGGGGGTCAGCGGCGTTGTGGGCAGCGCGCTGGCGACACGTTTACTGGCAGAAGGCTGGCAGGTTTATGGCCTGTCGCGCGGCAATACGCCGGTGCCGGAAGGTTGTATCGCACTGACTGCCGATCTGACTTCTGAAACGGCGGTCAACCAGGCGCTGCAAAATATTACAGTTGATAAGGTATTTTTCAGCGTCTGGGCGCGTCAGGAAAATGAACAGCAGAATATCCGCGTCAACGGCGCTATGGTGCGCCATGTGCTTGCGGCGCTCGGTGAAAAATTGCAGGGCGGCCATGTGGCGCTGGTCACCGGTCTGAAACACTACCTTGGCCCGTTCGATGCGTACGGTAAAGGTGAAGTGCCGCAGACCCCGTTCCGCGAAGAGCAGGGACGTCAGCCAGTTGAGAATTTCTATTACGCGCAGGAAGATGAAGTGTTTGCTGCGGCAAAAAAATACGCGTTCAGCTGGAGCGTACATCGTCCGCATACCATCATCGGTTATGCGCTGGGTAATGCGATGAATATGGGACAGACTCTGGCGGTATACGCCACCCTGTGCAAACAGAGCGGACAACCGTTTGTCTTTCCGGGATCGGCTCAGCAGTGGTCCGGCGTCACTGATATGACCGATGCGCGACTGCTGGCCAGTCAGCTGCTGTGGGCAGCTGACAGTGAACAGGCGGCAAACGAAGATTTTAATGTGGTCAACGGCGATGTTTTCCGCTGGCAGTGGATGTGGTCGCAGATTGCCGATTACTTTGGTATTGAAGCGATGCCCTTTAGCGGCGAGATGCAACCGCTGGAAGGGCGCATGCAGAATGCCGCTGCGCAGTGGCAGAAAATTGCTGAGCAGTATGGTTTACAGCAGACGGATATCACGAAGCTGGCGTCATGGTGGCATACCGATGCCGATCTGGGGCGTCCAATGGAAGTGATTACCGATATCAGTAAAAGCCGCAAAGCAGGCTTTAATGGTTATCAGTGTACCCGCGATGCCTTTATCGATCTGTTTGATAAACTGCGTGCGGAAAAACTGATTCCGTAACCGCTTTTCGTCCGCCCGGAAATACTAAGAGCAGAAGAATTTACAATTTCTGCTCTTAACTATAAACAATTGATTATTACGTGGTGGGCGAAATATAAGTATTTCCTATGGTGTGATTGATATCACAATGAGCTTTTTTTATAAGTCTGTCAGGTTTTGCCCTCTACGCTTAACATTCAGGGGAGAAAAAGGGTGTTTAATTTCTCCTTATAAATACCAAGGAGTGTTAAGTGATTACTGACAACAACAATAAATATCTTGCCGATCATTATCTGAGTATGCCGGATTTATCCACATCACCCGGGGCGAAACACTTCCTTGTGGAACTGCGACGTACGCTGTCGGTATCTGACAAACTGTTACCCTTCACCCCACAGTCAGCCGACCCTTTATGTTATCCTGCGCTGGCCAATGCGCTGACCCTGACCAAAAATATTACGCGGCAGCAGACATATTCCCCGGAAGAAGTTCAGCTGAACGGGGTAAATAAAGAACATGCTGATTATAGTGTGATTAATATGCCGTCCGATATTAATCCGTTAGCGCCAAAGGCAGAGGGGAATAATAATTATCTCCATGCGAACGGGGCAGTAGTGCGTGACGAGATCTGCATTGATATTCCTGAAAGTGTCATCAGTAAGTATGCACAGAACCTTAATTATTCCCCCCCGACCTCCTACGTCCGCAGGCTGGATTTTTTGCAGCGCCATGGCAGAAATGTCGGTTTAGTGCTCAGCCGTAATCTGGTGTCAGTGGCCATACCCACTACGCTGCGTGAATATGTGGCAAAAAATGTATTACCGGTATTATTAAAAAATGCGCCGGTCTCTGCTTCGGTCACCCTGGGGGCGATTGCTATTGCGATGCCGATTGCGTTACAACTGGCTGGCATTGCCCGCGATCTGCACGCGGGAACGCAGACAGCCGCCAGCCTCAGCGCGCGGCTGGCTAATATTGCGTTAATAACCGGTGCGGGTTCTGCACTGGTGGCTACCGCCGGGATTACCTTAGCCGCTAATGCGCTTATCGCTGCGGTATTTATTTATGTCCCGCTACGCGATATCGCCCAGTATTTTCTGCAATTATCGGACAACAGTAAGCCGGGGCTCAGTCTGGAAGCCTGTGGTAAATCTGCCATTGCCTACAGTGGCAATCAGATGCTGGTATCAGAAGGCATGACCCTGCTGTCCAGAGCGCTGGAACCGTTACTGGGGGCGGCGATCGCCAATATGTTAGGCAAGGCGATCATTAATACCATTGGCGAGACGGCCGATGAAATGACTTACCGCGGTCTGACTGCTCAGGCACAGCATAATTCTGCCGTCAGCTTTGATCTCCGCTTGCGTCCGTTGCCGGAGATCAACTATCAGACCGCCACCGACCGGCTGCTGACGACGGTGGCCGCGCGGGCATCGCAGTTCAGTTCCGTGTATTCAGGGGTGAATGCGGTGCCCTTTGCCGATGTGTTTAAAAGCATGATGATTGGACTGATGCTGGGTGCCGGTTATATTCCGTTCTTCTATTGTCACGCCCAGGCTGCGGCGCCACAGCCTGGCGCGCAGCGGGATAGTGAAGGCGGACGCTGACCGATTAGTCAGGGTGCGCCAGGCGGCTAAGCGTATTCGCGCCATACTGTAACAGCAGATTCTGCAGCGGTAAAAACAGCGGAGCGGGCAGTGCATCAACAGCAAACCACTGCCAGCCGCTGCATTTATCAGGTTCGCACAGCCGTGGCTCGCCAGCGGGTGCATAAGCCAGCGCAAACAGGGTGATATAGTGTTTCTGTTCATCAGCAAAAATATCATTGGTCACCGGGCCGCGCTCAATAGTCGCCAGCTGTAAACCGGTCTCTTCCAGCACTTCGCGCCGCGCGCACTGTTCCACCGACTCGCCAAACTCCAGATGCCCGCCTGGCGCAGACCAGCTTTCTGCGCCATGGCTGCCTTTGCGGCAACCCAGCAGTAGCTTTCCCTGGCGAAAAATCAGTACACCGACCCCCACTCGCGGATATTGCATAGCCTGCTCCTGTTAACTGTATGCGTCAGTATGCTGAAGGATAGTGACTGGCGGGTCAACGCGCTTAATCTGTTTGCGCTTTTAATTTACGCAATCTGATTAATTTTACTAATATATTACCTGTGGCGAAGAGCCTGCTGGCGACCTTCCCGCTGGCAGGCGTACTGATAATGACTAAGGAGTCTGTAAATGAAGGCCAATGGTAACAGGCAACAATCGGCGCTGGCCGTCGCGATTTATGAACTGTTAAACCCGCTGCCACTCGGCTTTTTTGTCGCTGGCTGGATATTCGATATTATTTATCTCTATAGCTATGAAATATTCTGGATCCAGGGCGCCAGCTGGCTGATTGTTTTCGGTTTATTGCTGGCGATAATTCCGCGGCTGATTAATCTGGTGCAGTTATGGATCACCCGCAGCATCCTGCCGCAGGCTGGCGCCAGAGTGCATTTCTGGGCTAATGCGCTGGCAGTGGTGCTGGCGATCGTTAACGCCTTTATTCATAGCCGTGATGCATGGGCGGCGGTGCCATCAGGGGTTACGCTTTCCACCCTGGTGGTGGTTCTGCTCAGCCTTGCCAATCTGCAACTCGCCCTGCGTCAGCGCACAGCTTAAGGAGATGTTATGAATCGAATCACAGGTGTGATCTTAACCCTGCCACTGCTGCTGACGGCTTGCGATGACGGTGCAAAAGTTGCGCCGGAACAACAGACAGGCGCCAGTCCGGTTCTGCCGGAAGCACAAAACTTTCTGCTGCCACCGATGCAGGTGCCGGAAGGCACGCCATGGAAGCAGGGAGAAACGCCGAAGGTCGCCGATGGCTTGAAAATTGAAAAGGTAGCTGACGGTTTCCTGCATCCACGTCAGCTCTATGTGTTGCCGAATAACGATATTCTGGTGGTTGAAGCCAACGGCCCGGCCAAACCGACCACCCGGCCAAAACAGCTGATTATGGGCGTGGTACAGAAGGCCTCCGGTAAAGGCGGTAAAGGCGGCGACCGCATTACTCTGCTGCGTAACAGCAACGGCGATGGCAAAAGCTGGGAAAAACATGTTTTCCTGCAACATCTCCATTCGCCGTTCGGCGTGCAGCTAATCGGCGATACGTTGTATGTGGCAAATGCTGACGGGCTGATGAAATATCATTATCAGAGCGGGGCGACGGAAATCAGCGATCCTGGCACCGAACTGACCGAACTGCCGGGCGGCCCCATTAATCATCACTGGACTAAGTCGCTGCTGGCCAGCCCGGATGGCAGCAAGCTGTATGTCGGGGTCGGTTCTAACAGTAATATTACTGAGAACGGTATCGGCGCCGAATATCGCCGGGCCGCGATTCTGGAAGTGGACACCAGGAGTGGCGCCAGCCGGATTTACGCCAGTGGCTTGCGTAATCCAACCGGTCTGCAATGGGAACCGCAAAGCGGAAAATTGTGGGCAGTGGTTAATGAGCGCGATGAAATCGGTGCAGATCTGGTGCCGGATTATCTGACCTCGGTGCAGGAAGGGGGTTTTTATGGCTGGCCATACAGCTATTTCGGTCAGCATATCGATCAGCGCGTACAGCCGCCGCGCCCGGATTTAGTCGCCAAAGCGCTTAAACCCGATTATGCGCTCAGTTCGCATGTTGCGCCGCTTGGCCTGTGGTTCTACACCGGCACCAATCTGCCGGCTGAATATCGTGGCGGCGCGTTTATCAGTGAACACGGTAGCTGGAACCGTAAACCACTAAATGGTTATCGGGTGGCGTGGGTGGCATTTAAAGATGGTAAACCGGTTGGTCAGCCTAAAACGGTGGTGAGCGGATTTCTTACTGACGATCAGAAACAGGTCAGAGGACTGCCCGTTGGCCTCGCGATGGATCAGCAGGGCGGTTTATTAATTGCCGATGATGCTGGTGATACCGTCTGGCGTGTCACCGCTGCGCAGCCTTAAACATTAATAGTGCCTGCCGCTCAGGGCAGGCACCGACTACAGCGTTAAACCAAGACGTCGTGAACAGCTCAGCAACTGCGTAACCTTATGCACATTGAGTTTGCTCATAATATTCAGTCGATGCGTCTCCACGGTTTTGACGCTAATGCAGAGTTGTTCGGCAATCAGCCGGTTACTGTGACCTTCAGCAATCATTTGCAGGATCTGGCGCTCGCGTGGCGTCAGCAGCTGACGCGGTTGCAGATCCTTGCGTATTGCATTGTGGATCGCTGCGCGATTAAGCGCCGGGTCGATATACTCTTTATTCAGCGCCACGCACTGCAACCCCGTCAGCAGAACCTGCTGACAACTGCTTTTCAGCACATAAGCCAGCGCGCCTGCGCAGAGCGCGCGTATGGCCAGATGCTCTTCATTACTGTCTGAATAGACCACAATCCGCATCTGTGGCCAGCGCTGATGCAACGTTGGCAGTATATCCAGGCCATTTATACCCGGCAGACTGCTGTCGAGCAGAAGGATATCCGGCTGGTATCGTCGGCAGGCGTTATATACTGCCAGCCCGTCGTTAATATACGCCACAATCCTGAAACAGGGGTGTGGGGCTAACATGCTGATAATGCCATTAGCAATAAGCTGATGATCATCCACCAGTAACAATTTTTGATCGGTCATATTCTGATTCCTTGTAAAAATCACCGCCGTCCGGCCTGACGAAAATAAATAATATGCTTAATGGTGAGTTTAATAATAATTAACCAAACAATGCTTGTGATAATCGACATATCAGTGTTTTTACTGATAGTGGCTTAGTCAGTCTGAATGCAATATAAACCGTCCTGATAAAACCGAAATTATTATTTATTTGTCATGTTCTTTTTTTCTCTATTAATTTAATCGCTATTTTTCAGAAAGTGACCATTTGCGAACCGCAACACAGGAGACAAATCATGCGACGTCGGGCAGCAACAGGAAGTAGTGGAGCGCCAGGGGGAGAGGTAAAAGCGCATCATATATTGCCATTAACACCGCGTCGCGAAGGGCGGCTCGGCTTTCGGCTGGCGGAACTGAAAAAGCAATATCTGCTAACGCTACAGGCGCAGCAACAGTGTCTTGCACGCAGTAATGCGCTTGGCATGCTGATGGAAAAAATGCTGGTGTGGTCGGGCAAACTGACACCGTCTGAACTGCGGATTCAGAAGCAAAAACTGGCAAGAATATATCTCCAGCAGCAGCAACTGACATTTCGGCAGCAAATGCTGATGCGCCAGTTAGAAAAATTACAGGCGCGACAAAATGAATTAATGCTGGAATTACATCATCTGATGTCCGGCAGGGATAATGTTACCGACGCCTTTGCCGGCAGAATGACACCTGTCTGCATTATTAAGCTATAAGTTTCAATTATCTTTCCTGCTACCGATAGTATCACTAATGGGGTGGCGTTCACCCCATTGCGCTGACAAATACCCAGAGCAGGATTGTTATCTGCACGGTTGATTAGCATTAAAAGACCTTTGCTTAGCATAAATACAGATTTATTCGTTGTTTTACCGATGCCAGCAGCAGCCAGCCTGATTGCCATTTTCGAACTTAGCTTAGCTTATTATTTCATTTCCACACAGCCTGTGGGGGATGGTAAAGCTGTTATCAGCGTCAATCACAGGAGCGATGTTCCTGATTTCTAAATTAATAACGCACGGGTAATAGTGGCTATTTCCCCGGCGGTGGCCGATTAATAAAGAGGAATAATGAGTAATTTAGCTGAATATTTAATTGAGAAACGGACTGCTTTGCTGGCGCGTAATGCAGTGGATCCGAGCAGCATTAAGCCGGTAACGTTAAAAGCGCGTGCGACTGCCGAAGGTCGTAGCGGCATCCGTCATATTCGTATCCGCGATCACCATATTATCAGCGACAGTCCGCCCGATTTTGCCGGTTACGATCTTGGCCCGGCCTCACCTGAAATCTTTCTTGGTTCGCTTTCCAGCTGTCTGACCCATATCTTTCTTATACATGCGGCCGACCGCCAGATCCCGCTAAGCAAGCTCGAAGTGGAAGTGCAGGCCGAAATTGATCCACGCGGCGGCAAAGTCGCTGGTTATGAGAACGTACCGTTCTTTCCCTATAACATTCGTTATACGGTGGAGCTGGAAAGCGATGTCAGTGAAGCGGAAATCAGTGCACTGCATGAAGCGGTGGAGCAGTGGTGTCCGGTACTGAATTTAATTAAAAACCCACAGTCGCTGACCGGCAGGCTGGTTTATCGCCAGACCGCTAAATAAGCCGCTGGTGCGAGTTGCAAACTATTGATGTAATTTTTTAATCGGGGAAAAAATGAAAGCCATTGTATTAAGAGAACATGGTGATAACGATCGGTTACGCCTTGAAAATGATTTTCCGGATCCGCAACCGGGCAAAGATGACGTTATTATCGCCGTCAAAGCCTCCTCCCTTAATTATCACGATATCTTTACCCGCCGTGGTATGCCCGGGATCAATTTACCCTTTCCGGTAATTATCGGTCTGGACGTTGCCGGTGAAATTATTGCCACCGGCGAAGCGGTCACTGAGTGGAAAGCTGGCGATCGTGTGTTAGCCGATCCTGTTAATCGTATCGACGGCGGTCTGATTGGTGAAACCACCCACGGTGGACTGGCCGAGCGCTGTCTGGTGCCCGCGCATCAGCTGATTGCCTTACCGGAAACCGTGTCTTATGCCGCCGCCGCTGCGCTGCCGGTGGCTTACGGCACCGCTTATCGCATGATGCAGCGTATCGGCCAGATTCAGCCGGGCGAAAAAGTGCTGATTCTTGGCGCCAGCGGTGGTGTCGGCGTCTGTAGCGTACAGCTGGCGAAACTGGCTGGCGCTTATGTGATTGCCTGTGCCGGCAGCGAAGAGAAAGCCAGCCGTCTGCGCGAACTGGGCGCTGACGAAGTGATTCTGTATCGCGATGAAGATTTTATGAAGACGATTTTTGCCCGTCACGGTAAACCGGCGCGGCGACGCGGTGCGGCGCAGCCGGGCGGCGTTGACGTGGTGGTCAATTTTACCGGCGGCGATAGCTGGGTGAAGTCGCTGCGCGTGCTGCGCGTCGGCGGGCGCCTGCTGACCTGTGGCGCGACGGCGGGCTTTGCGCCACAGGAAGATCTGCGCTACATCTGGACCTATGAACTGCAGATCCGTGGCTCTAATGGCTGGGAGCGCGAAGATTTGCACAGGCTACTGCAGCTGGTGGCGGATAAACAGCTGGAAGTGGTGATTGATCGCCAGTGGCCGCTGGAGCAGGGCGCTGAAGCGCTGGCAGCGCTGGAACAACGCCAGGTGTTTGGCAAGGTGGTGGTGGTATGAGCCAGCAGCTAACCGTCGCACAAATCGACACTATTTTCCAAAACTCTCCGTTTATTCACTGGCTTAACCTGCGTGTTGATGAAGTCAATTACGCCGCCGAAACCCTCACGGTCACCGCGCCGATGCGCGCGGAATTTGAGCGCAAAGCGGGCAGCGGGCAGTGGCATGGCGGCCCGCTGGCTTCGATTATCGATACCGTCGGCGATTTCGCACTCGGCATGTTACTGGGGCAGGGGCTGCCGACCATTAACTTTCGTGTCGACTACCTGCGTCCGGCGATTGATACCGATTTGCAGGTGGTGGCGCGCGTGCGGCGTCTTGGCCGCAGCGTCGGGGTCGCGGATGTGGATGTGTTTAATCAGCAGGGGCAGTTACTGGCTATTGGTCGCGCCAGCTATGCCACCACTGTTATTTCCGGTGAGAAAAAATCATGACTATCAATCATTCACGTCGTCGTTTACTGACGGTGGCGGCTATAGGATCCGGACTGGCGGCTGCCGGTAAGTTCAGCGCCTTCTCTCTGCTCAGTCCCGCCAGCGCGGCAGCGGTCAGCGCCGCCGTACCGCGAAAAGGCGGCACGCTGGTGATCTCGTGGGGCGGGCTGGAACCGCAGGCGCTGTATGTGCCCGGCGGCGGCGGTTCCGCGCCGTTTCAGACCTCAACCAAAATCCTTGAACGCCTGCTGAAACTGGATAATAACCTGCAATTCCAGCCAGCGCTGGCGGAGCAGGTCACGCCAGCCGCAGATTTTAAAAGTTACACCATTACCCTGAGAAAAGGGGTGAAGTGGCATGACGGCAATGAGTTTAGCGCGGAAGATGTGGTGTTTAACGCGCTGGAACACTGGAAAGCGATCTCAGCCGGTATTGCGCTGAAATCATTGCAAGCGGCGGAAGCGCTGGATCCGCATACGGTAAAACTCAGTTTTTCCGTGCCGGTGCCGGAGTTCTTCCTGAAATCGACCCTCGCCGGACAGTATCAGTTAGTGCTGCCAAAACATCTGTATGCGGGCAAAGATCTGCTGACCAACCCGGTCAACAATCGCCCGGTCGGTACCGGCCCGTGGAAATATGGTAACTGGGTGCGCGGCAGCCATGTGGAGTATACGCGCAATGACGCTTACTGGTCCGCCGGGCAACCCTGGCTCGACAAGCTGATAGTGCGCTGGTGGGGTGATGCCGCCTCCCGTTCCGCTGCACTGGAAACCGGCGAACTGAGCGTGGGTTACTCCAATCCGGTGCCGGCGCGCGAGATCGATCGTCTGGTAAAAACCGGCAAAGTGGTGCTGGATACGCGCGGCTATGAAAACTCCGCCTGGACGGTGACCGCGGAATTTAACCAGCGCCGTGAGCATGTGAAACGCCGTGAGGTCCGGCAGGCGATTCTGCATGCCATTGATCGCCAGTTTATTATTAACACCATCTATTTTGGTCGCGGCAAGGCGGCGGTTTCGCCGATCTTTAGCAGTAACTCCCTGTTTTTCACTGCCGATGTGCCCACCTATGATTTTAACCCGGATAAAGCACGCCAGTTGCTCGATCAGGCCGGGTTGCCGTTAAAGGGCGATACACGCTTTACGGTTAACCTGCTGGCGGCAGCCTGGTTTGAGGAGAACGCCAAACTGGGGCAGTACCTGAAACAGGCGCTGGAAGATGTCGGTATTGGCGTGCGGCTCGATTCGGTCGATCGCGCGACCGCGTTAAAACGCATCTACAGCGATTATGACTACGATATTGCCATCTCCAACTTTACCGCGCCAATTGAACCGGTGCCGACCGTCACGCAGTTTTTTACCACTGACGGCATCGTTAAAGGCGGCGCGTTCCGCAATGCCACCGGCTTTAGCCTGCCGGCAATGGATCAGCTGGTGGCGGCGATCACCATTGAAACCGACGAAGCCAAACGCAAAAGTTTAGTGCACCAGTTTGCTCAGCTGGCCAGCAGCGAAGTGCCGATTGTGCCGCTGGTGGAGATGCAATCCTTTACCCTGGCGCGCAGCAATGTACGTAGCTTCACCACCGACGCCAATGTGCAGGGGACGGCGCTGAATGATGTCTGGCTGGCGGAGTAAACCATGCTGCGTTTGATTATTCGACGTTTATTGCAGGGGATCCCGCTGATGTTTGGGGTGATCATTATCAACTTTGCCCTGATTAAATCGGTGCCGGGCAGTCTGCTGGATGTGATGAGCGCGGAACAGCAGGTGACCGATCCAGCGATGATTGAACGCTTACGTCAGCTGTATGGCCTCGACCAGTCCGCGCTGATGCAGTTGCTGAATTATCTCGGCTCGGTGTTGCGGCTCGATCTCGGCTTCTCATACCGCCAGAACATGCCGGTGCTGGATGTGATTCTGGCGCATCTGCCCGCCACGCTGATTCTGATGCTGGCCAGCATTGCGCTGGCGGTGATGGTTGGCGTCAGTGCTGGTGTGCTGGCGGCGATTAAAGTCAACAGTGTCTGGGACACGCTGATCTCGGCGCTGGCGGTGCTCTGTTTTGCCGCTCCCAGTTTCTGGCTGGGGATCATGATGATCATTCTGTTTGCCGTCAAACTGGGCTGGTTCCCGGTGGGAGGGATGGAAACCATTGGCAGCAACTTAACGCCATGGGGGCGGGCGCTGGATATTCTGCATCATCTGGTGCTGCCCGCGCTGGCGTTAGGGCTGTTCTATGCCGCGACCTATGCCCGCGTGATGCGCGCTTCAATGCTGGAAGTGTGGCAGATGGACTTTGTCCGCACCGCCCGCGCTAAGGGGCTGGGACGCGCACAGGTGATTATCGGCCATACGCTGCGCAATGCGCTGTTGCCGGTGGTGACGCTGCTCGGTTTGCAGCTGGGCACGGTACTGGGCGGCAGCATAGTGATTGAAGCGGTATTCAGCTGGCCGGGCATTGGTCAGGTGCTGTTCGACAGCGTGATGAGTCGCAACTATCCGGTGGTGCTGGGAGTACTGGTGCTGAGTTCGTTACTGGTGATCCTGACCAATATTGTGGTGGATGTGATCTACTCCCGTCTCGATCCGCGCATAAGGAACTAAACATGTCGGTTATCCCTGTTAGTCAGGGGAAATCGTCGCGTGACCTGTTTGCCGGGTTACGCCGTTTTTCCCGTCATAGCGGCGCGGTTATTGGCGCGCTGATTATTCTGCTGATTGTTATTGCCGCGCTAAGCGCCGGCTGGCTCTATCCCACCGATCCGTTACGGATTGTGGCGATGCCGGAGATCTGGCCCTTTACCGACAGCCACTATCCGCTGGGCACCGATTCACTGGGACGTGATATTGCCGCGCTGATTGTGCATGGCGCGCGCGCCACCCTGCTGATTGGAGTGGTGGCCAGCGTTGCCGCCACTACGCTCGGCGTCACCGTCGGCGCCTGTGCCGCCTGGTTTGGCGGCTGGGTGGATGAGCTGCTGATGCGTATCGCTGAACTGTTCCAGATTATCCCTAACGTAGTGTTTGTGCTGACCATTGTCTCGGTGCTCGGGCCGCAGATGGTCAATATCATTATTGCGGTCGGTCTTGTTTCCTGGCAGCCCATCGCCCGCTTAACCCGCGCTGAGTTTTTATCCTTTAAACAGCGTGAATTTGTGCTGGCCTGTCGCGCTTGCGGTATGAGTAACAGTCGCACGGTGATCAGCGAAATTCTGCCCAACGTGCTGCCGCCGGTGATTGTGCTGGCCTCGCTGGTGGTGGCTGGCGCCATTCTGTATGAATCGGTGATCTCGTTTCTTGGTCTTGGCGATCCCAATCTTGCCAGCTGGGGACGACTGGTCGGTGAAGGACGCACGCTGATCCGCTCATCCTGGTATATCTGCGCCATCCCCGGCGTGGCGATTATGCTGGCGGTTCTGGCGCTGAATCTGATTGGCGACGGCCTGAATGATGCCCTTAACCCGAAACTGAGGGAGCGCGGATGAAGCCTTTGCTGGAAGTACAGCAGCTTAACGTTGAGCTGCGCAGCCGCCATTCACGGGTGACGGCGCTGAATTCCCTGTCTCTGTCGATCTGGCCCGGTGAAACCCTCGCGGTCGTCGGCGAGTCAGGTTGTGGCAAATCGCTTACCGCGCTGGCGCTAATGGGGCTGTTGCCTGATCCGGTGGCCAGCATTACCGGCGGTGAGATCCTGTTTGAAGGACAAAACCTCGTCAACCTGCGCGAGCGTGAGTGGCAGCGGCTGCGCGGACGGCGTATTTCGATGATATTTCAGGATCCGATGAGTTCACTGAATCCGGTGAAAACCGTTGGCCAGCAGCTCACTGAGGTGCTGCGTCTGCATCTCGGACTCGGGCGGCAGGCGGCCTGGGATCGCGCCGTAGAACTGCTAAAGCGCGTGCATATCCCGGACCCGGTGCGGCGCATGCGTGAGTATCCGCATCGTCTGTCGGGCGGCATGTCGCAGCGCGTGATGATTGCGATGGCGATTGCCTGCGAGCCGGTGCTGCTGATAGCCGACGAGCCCACCACCGCGCTGGATGTCACCATCCAGGCGCAAATCCTCGCGCTGTTGCGCGAGTTGCAGCAACAGAGTGGCATGGCGCTGATGCTTATCACCCACGACCTTGGCGTTGTAGCGGCGATGGCGCAGCGGGTGGCGGTGATGTATGCCGGCAGAAAAGTGGAAGAAGCGCCGGTGTTGCCGCTGTTCGACCAGCCGCAACATCCCTACACCCAGGGCTTACTGCGCGCGACGCCAACCTCCGGACGACCGGGCGAGCGACTGATTGATATTCCTGGGCGCGTACCGCAGCTGGCGGAATTGCCGCCGGGCTGCGCCTTTCACGATCGCTGTCCGCTGGCCCAGCCACAGTGCCGCCAGCAGCAGCCGCAGCTGGTCAGTCTCTATCCGCAGCATATCGCCGCCTGTTTTGTCGCGCAGCAGCAGGTACAACCGCTACCGCGTGTCGCTGCGGCCGGAGGATATTTATGAGCAGATTACTTGAAGCGCGTGAGCTGACAGTGCGCTATCCCAGCGCCGACGGCGAGGTGTTTGCCCTGTCAGGCATCAATCTGGCGCTTAATGCCGGGGAAACCGTTGGGCTGGTGGGTGAATCGGGATGCGGTAAATCGACGCTGGGTAAAGCGCTGATGCGACTGATTCCGGCCGAAGGGGAAATTCATCTCGAGGGGCGCAATGTCAGCGAACTCAGCGGTAAACAGCTGCTGCCGTTTCGTCGCCAGGTACAGATGATGTTTCAGGATCCGCAGGGATCGCTTAATCCACGTCAGCGGGTGGGCACCAGTATTGCCCGTCCGTTGCAGGTGGCGGGCTGGAAGCGCGCCGAAATTGAGCCGCGGGTGGCGCAACTGCTGGAACAGGTTGGCTTACCGGCGTCAGCGGCACAACGCTACCCGCACGAATTTTCCGGCGGTCAGCGTCAGCGGATCGGCATTGCCCGCGCGCTGGCGCTGGAGCCGCAGGTGGTGATCTGTGATGAACCGGTATCAGCGCTGGATGTGTCGGTGCGCGCGCAGGTGATCAATCTGATGCGTGATATCCAGCAGCGTATGGGCGTGGCGTATCTGTTTATCTCCCACGATTTATCGGTGGTGGAGTATCTCGCTCATCGGGTGCTGGTGATGTATCTCGGACGCATTGTCGAGAGCGGGCCGACCGCCGATATCTGGCGGCAACCGGCGCACCCGTATACCCGCGCATTGCTGGCGGCGGCGCCGGTTGCCGATCCGCGCCAGCCGCGCATGCAGCCGCTGTTGCAGGGCGAGCTACCCAGCCCGCTTTCACCGCCTGACGGCTGTGCATTCCATACTCGTTGCCCCCATGCGCAGGCTATCTGTCGCCAGCAACGTCCGCCCTTAACCCCTGTTACATCTGAGCGACAGGTGGCCTGTCACTTTCACCTGAGCTGAATTCGGAGCAACACCATGACAACACCACAGATTAACCTTGGCGATCTGATTGACCGGCGTTTACCGCTGGATCGCCCGGCGATTATTGACCTGCTGAATCCGGCGCAGCCGCGCAGCTACACGCATCAGCAAATTGACCAGCTGGCGGGCGGGGTGGCGCATTACCTGCAACAGCAGGGCTATCCGCGTGGCAGCAGCATCGCGATTGCCTCACTGAACCGGGCGGAATATATCGCCACTTACTTTGGCATTATGCGTGCCGGGCTGGTGGCGGTTCCGCTGAATATCAAAGTGCCGGTGGATACGCTGCACTATTTTATTGCCGATGCCAGCATCCAGCTCGCCTTTGTCGATCATGAACGCCAGGCATTACTGGCCGGAGTGGTGCCGCTGATCAATTTTGATCAGACCGATGCCGGCGGCTTTGCGCAACGGATTCAGCCGCAGGACTTTGCCAGCGTCGAACCGCAGGCGAACGAACTGGCGATGATGCTGTATACCTCCGGCTCGACCGGGCGGCCAAAAGGGGTGCCATTAACCCATGCCGGACAGCGCTGGGCGCTGGAAGCCACCCGCTTTGGCGGCGTCGAGGTTGATGGCGCACAGGATCGTTATCTGGTGGCGCAGCCGCTGTTCCATATGAATGGTCTGTTTCTGACCAAACGGGTATTTGCCGCCAATGGTTTACTGGTGGTGCTGCCAGCGTTCAATATTGACAGCTATCTGCGCGCGCTGTCGGACTACCGCATTAATATCGTCACCGCCGTACCGACCATGTTTGCCCGTCTGCTGCGTGATCCGGGTTTACTGGCGCAGTATGACTTTAGCGCGCTCAGAAAAGTGATGCTCGGTTCCGCGCCGATGACGCTGGCGCTGCTGGACCGTATCAAAACCGCGTTCCCGGCGATTCAGATCAGCCACGGCTACGGCACTACCGAAGCCGGTCCGGCGGTATTTGGTCCACATCCGCAAGGTATCCCGACGCCACCGCTGGCGCTCGGCTATCCGCTGGCGCAGGGTGAGGTGGAATTAATCGGCGATGACGCGCCGCTCAGCGGCGTGCTGCGGATGCGTAATCCGGCGGTGACGCCGGGTTACCATCGCCTGGCGGCAAAGAGCGCTCAGGTGCTGGAGCATGGCTGGTACAACAGTGGCGATGTGATGCGCCGCGATGAGCAGGGGTTCTACTACTTTGTTGGTCGCGCTGACGATATGTTTGTCTGCTCCGGCGAGAATATTTATCCGGTCGAAGTAGAGAAAACACTGGAAGCGCATCCGCTGGTGCGCCAGGTGTGTGTGGTGCCGCTGCCGGATGAAGAGCGCAGTCAGGTGCCGGTGGCCTTTGTGGTGTTGCAGCCGGGCAGCCAGCTGAGTGTCGAAGAGCTGAAACAGCATGCGCTGCGGCTGGCACCCGCTTATCAGCATCCGCGCCGCATCGCTTTTGTCAGTGAGTTGCCGTGGGCGGGTACCAACAAGGTTGATCGCAATGCTTTGCTGAACTATGCCCGTCAGCTGGAGCAGCAAAACGGCTGGCTGAACAGCGATATCGCGGTGGCGGGCTATCGCTAAAAACTAAAAGCCCCTTTCGGGGCTTCATTTTAGTATGCTTTAAACTGTGCGCGCTCTCACGATGGGTCAGGTAGCGATGCTTTTACTTTTTCCCTGAGTAATTCAAGGAAATCGCCCGGCGTCGTCTCCCACAATTCAGTCGAAAAATCATCACCATATCGTGCCTGAAAATCTTGATCGAAATTGTCACATTCCTGATAAAACTGGTCTATATCACCAATCATTCCTTCTCTGAAGGCAACCGGCGTGTCAGCAATCCAGGCGTCAATCTGAGCGCTGACACTTTCACCGCTACCAAACAAATCGTAATCTTGTCCAAAATAAATTGCTATCAGACTGTCCAGCCCGAACGTATTTATATTTTTCATAGCTAAACCATTGGAAAAGATGTCAGGAGGAAATATGGCTTTCCATGCCAGTATTCAAATTTCAGAATTACCCGAATCTTATAACAATCCTGAGCTTTTCTGGAACCCCTACTGACTGAAATACCAGTCTTTCTGCCAAAACTCCCATTAAATACCATTTTAAGATTTTGTCCGGAGGGGACATTTTTAGCCAAAATAGCAATTTGATTCTTATTGTTCCTCAGTACCTTCGAAATAAGGATTTCTGCATCCTGTGTGGATATAAAACTACTCGACTGCATAAGACGTGGGGACGATTCCAGTCGGGCAAATAACTCTTCTGTCGTTTTACCAACGTGTTTATCAATGGTATGACCAGCCACCCTGCTTCCGGAAGGGGCTTCATGCGTCAACAGCTTTATCCGGCCACTTCTGATCGCAACAACTCGCTCGGCACCAATTGCGAATGAGAAAGCAACTGGGATCGCCAGATCGACCGTAAATCCTACTTTCATTGCCGTTTTCTTGTCTGCCCCAAGAGACTCGGCCAGTGAGACCGCGGAGTTATACGTGTCACTGCGGGTATCGCGCCCGGTCCAGACCTGACGGAGTGAGGCTTGTAAGGTGTCAAGACTGTGTGTGCCTACAATCACGCACCCGGCTTTAGTCAGCATTGTTGGTTCGGGTACAACGCACATTGCGCCAGCCCCAAACATCTCGACAATTCCTCCAGCAATTCCCAGACCACCGTAAAGCCGGTTGCTCATGCTTTCTCCCTCGCTGACGCTTTGATCAGATAAAAGTGCCGCAAGTTGTACTGGGGACAAAATAATTTTCATACCTTCATCAGAATCCATCTGCATTAATCCATTTCCGTAGATTTTTATATGACATCCAGAACGTCTATGACATCCAGAACGTCGGTGCCATCTTAACTGATAACATGGTTAACACGATCTGCTTTCATTATCCATATGATGCTTCTTTCTTCCTGAATTTACCGCGATCATATCAACAAATGCGTCGTCAGGCCCTGCTAAAAGAATGACAAGCTGCAGACGGAACCCCATTTCCTTATGCGCGTCAGCGCATGGAGGCACCAGTTGAAGGCTATGAGAGAGCGTTAGTTTCCCGGCGCCGGTGACGCGGATTTGCACCATAGCGAATGTGGCATTGGTTATTACGGGGGCCGAAAACGGATCCCCTACATAAGCCTGTGAATTTTTGTAGGGGCGGCGTTCTCGCCGCCCCTTAATCACCCATTACCGTTTAACCACGAAACACCAGAGCCAGATTAAAGCCATCAGCGGCGCTGACGGCAATGCGCTGTGGCTGCTCGCTAAAGCGAATATTTCCCGCCAGCAGACTCTGTCTCACCTGATCCAGTGAAGTGGTGTGGAAGCCCAGCGCCACCATGCGCGGCGTACCATCATAATCCTGCGGCAAATCGCCCAGCTCGCTGCGCGCCTGATCGCCGCTAATAAAGCGGACGCGCGTTTCTCCCGCCTGTAATTGCAGGCTGCCGTTTTCCGCAGCGACAATCTGCGCGGCGGTAAACAGCTGGCCATACACTTCCGCCGCTGCCGCCGGATGATCCGCGGCAATCACAAATTCAGTGATATTGGTGACGCCATTGCGATGCACTTGCCAGGCGGGCTGCCATACCGCTTCCGGCGTCAGATGCTGGCAGAAAAAGCTGCGGCCATTCGGCACGCTATCGGCGCGCAGTCGGGTGGTGCGAAAGCGCGCCTGCTGCTCACTGCCATCCGGTAGCGTAACCGGCCGGAAGAATGATGCCGGGGGATCGCCCGCCAGCTGCTGCTGTTGCAGGTGCCGGAACACGGCGTCGGCATCCTGGGTTTTCCATACCAGTCCGCTCAGGCCGAGCGGAGACTGCCATAACTCCTGGCGCACGTTGCCGCGCTCCGGCTCATAGCCAAGCAGCTCCAGATAGTTCTCGCCAAAAATCGCCAGATGGTTACTGGATCCCAGCGAATGGTGACCGCGTTCGCTGAGCTGAAAACCCAGACGGCGAAACAGTTCACTGGCTTCATCCAGCCGATCGGCAACGTTAATCACCACATGGTCGACTACCGGGGTTAACTGGCTCATAGTGTTTTCTCCTCTGCGATATAGGGTTCGCCCAGTGTCAGCATCAGGCGGTTGGCCCAGGCAAAAAAGGCCGTGGACTGTAATAAATCGAGCAGTTCCAGCTCACTTAAACCCTGATCGCGCAACGCCTGTATATGCTGCGGCGCGGCACTGGTCGGGGTGGCGGAGATCGCCGCCGCAAACTCGATTTCAGCCTGCCAGCGCGGCGACTGGTGTTCACTCAGCACTTTGCCAGGCGCGACATCCAGCAGCTGCTGAATGATCTCCGGCTGTTTTGACAGTTGCGCGGCTTTACGCGCATGCACCGAGGCGCAGTAGATGCAGCCATTGACTTTGCTGGCGACAGTGGCGGCCAGCTCCCGCTCGGCGCGCGGCAGGCCGCCGGAGGTAAAGAAGATGCCTTTATCGGTCAGGGTTCGCTGTTCAAGCAGTGGCAGATTGCGTGCCAGCAGGCGGAAGTAATCGGAATCGCTGTGGCCGAAGCGCGCCAGCGTCTGCTGCTGCTGCGGATCAAATTCGGCCAGCGGTTTGGCGGCAATCCACGGTTCCCACTCCAGTTCGCGCTGAGTAAAGGCCACCGGCGCGGTTTTCCCACTGTGGCTGAATGGCTGGGTATGCCAGACGCCAGCGGTGACTGCCGGGTTGCCATGCGCGGCCACCGGCCGGTCGGCCAGTAAACGCAGGCCATGCAATACGCGGCTCTGGAAGCTGACAAAAGCGACCAGTTGTGACAGTGTCACGATAGCACTCAGCGTCCAGCCCGCCTGTTGCAGCGCGCCCAGATGGGCAGCGGTAGCGGTTACCGGCTGAAAGGTCAGCCGTTCGGCATGATCCAGCGCCAGTTGCAGACGCTCGCCCGGCGGCGTGTTACCCGCTTGCTGCGCATAATGCGCGCTGAGGATGCTGTCCTGATGCCAGAGCGCGACCTGCGCGGCGAGAATAAAACGTTCATCACGCGGGAAATCAGCATCATCCTCGCTGAACAGCGCGAGATAACTGCCCTGGCTGTGCGTCGTGGCAGCCTCACGCTGCTCACGGGCGGCGGCCAGCGCCGAAGCGGGATCGATTTCGGCCAGTCCGGCGAGTAAATCGGTAGTCTGAGTCATGCAGGTGTTCCTTGTGCAACGGCCGGGAGTGAAGCACTCCAGCCAAGAGTGGGGGCTACTTCACTGGCAATCAGTTCGATCGAACGCAGGATCTCCTGATGCGGGGGATCGATGGAGTGCACCTGGAAGGAGATATCGGTGGCACGCAACAACGTGCTGTCCGTCGCCAGCGATGCGCTGACCTCCTGCGGCGTACCGAGATGCACATCAAAAGCGGCAATATAGTCATCCAGCGTATCACCCTCCACCTGATGGCCCGCCGCGCGATGGTTCTGCGCCTGCGCGCTTAATCCCGGCAGCGCCAGCGTACGTGCCTGCTGACGGCTGTCGCTGACAAAAGCGGTGCGTGAGGCGAGAATGCGCGGCGCCACGTCCGGCGGCAACGCCGCCAGATAGGCATCGATCATCGGATTCTGAATGGCATCCAGCGGCAGCCGCGGCTGACCCTGTGGACGCGGTTGCGTGCGGGACAGCATCAGGCCTTGCCCCGCCTTGCCCGCGCGTGCGGCGCCTTCAACCGAAAAGGTGGCGATCCACACCCGCGAAGCCAGTTGTGGCGCCGGTGGATAAAGACGGTTATCGGCATGACCTAAGGTATCGCCGTTCCACGCATCCAGCAGCCGCTGCAGATGTTCAGCGAATACCGGCCCGCGTTCGTCAATATTGAGGCCAAAAGGCAGAAATGAGCTCGGCGTGCCGCCGGAACCGAGGCCAATCTCCAGCCGTCCCTGCGCCAGTAAATCGAGCACTGCCGCATCTTCGGCGACGCGCAGCGCATTCTCCAGCGGCAGGGTAATAATCGCGGTGCCAAGACGGATACGGCGAGTTTGCGCCGCCGCATACGCCAGAAACACCAGCGGCGAAGGCAGGCCGCCTTCATTTTCATGGAAATGGTGCTGGGCGATCCACGCGGTATCAAACCCGTGACGTTCGGCATGTTGAATCTGTTCCAGCGCCAGACGATAGCGCTGTTGTGGCCCGGTTTTATCCAGCAAGCGGGTAAAGAAGCCTAAGCGTTTCTGGCTCATGCGAACTCCTTCTGTGGTTCGGCAAGTAAAGGAATGGCGTTAATCAGCTCCTGCGTATAGTCGCTGGCAGGCTGGCTGAACAGGGTAGCGACATCGCCCTGATCGACTACCTGACCGGCGCGCAGGACGGTCACGGTGTGTGCGATACGGCGCACGGTGGCGAGATCATGTGAAATAAACAGATAGGTCAGCCCCAGCTGTTGTTGTAGCTGTTGCAGCAGACCGAGGATCTGCGCCTGCACCGTAACGTCGAGCGCCGAGGTCGCTTCGTCCAGCACCAGAATATCGGGCTGTAACACCAGCGCCCGGGCTATCGCCACGCGCTGACGCTGACCGCCGGACAGCTCGCGCGCTTTGCGTGTCAGCAGCGTCAGCGGCAGGGCGACGCGTTGCGTCACTTCCTCAACCCGCTGCTGGCGCTCAGCTTTACTCAGTGGCGCAAAGTTCAGCAGCGGCTCGGCGATAATATCGAACAGGGTTTGTGTCGGATCGAGTGAAGCAAAGGGGTTCTGATACACCAGCTGAATTTTTTGCCGCAGCTGGCGCAGCGCTTCGCCGCGCAGTTCAGTGACATCGATATCGTCGAGCAGCAGCTGGCCGCTGTCAGCACGCTGAAAACCGAGCAAAATACGCGCAAGAGTGGTTTTACCGGAACCGGACTCGCCGACCAGCGCATGGGTGGTACCGCGTGTGACGCTGAAGGAGATATCGTCCAGCGCGCGCAGCTGCGCCGCATGGCGATTGCCCAGAGCGAAGGTTTTGCTGAGATTGCGCACTGTAATCGCCGGTGACGAGAAGCGTGCCGCTGTACTGATTACGGTGGGCGGCGCCAGTGAGCTGAGATCGGCAAACAGCTGGCGGGTATAGGAACTGGCCGGTGCGTTGATCACCGTCTGAGTGTCGCCCTGTTCCTGAATTTCACCGTCACGAAACACCAGCAGCCGATCGGCGCGCTGTGCGGCCAGCGCAAGGTCGTGAGTGACAAACAGCACCGCGGTGCCAGACTCCTGACGCAGTTCATCGATCAAATCGAGAATGCGTTTTTGCACCGTCACATCCAGCGCGCTGGTCGGCTCATCAGCAATAATTAATGCCGGTTGCAGTGCAATGGCAATGGCGATCAGCACCCGCTGCTTCATGCCGCCTGATAACTGATGCGGATATTGCTGCGCGCGCTGCTGCGGATGGCTTAATCCCACGCGGGTTAACAGGGCGATAACCCGCTGGTCGCGTTCGCTGCGGCTGAGGCGCTGATGCAGCGTCAGGATTTCCGCTACCTGTTCACCAATGGTTTTAACCGGATTTAGCGAACTGCCCGGATCCTGCGGAATCAGACTGATGCTGGCGCCACGCAGGCTATCCAGTCGCCGCTGCGACCAGTCGCTGATATCGACGCCATTAAGCAGAATACGGCCGGATTCGCGTACGCCATTCTCCGGCAACAGACCGATAATCGCCTGCGCGGTGGTGGTTTTACCAGAACCAGATTCACCGACTAACGCCAGCATTTCGCCCGCCTGAAGCTGGAATGAGACGTTATGCACCACCTGATGCTGCTGATGACCGCGACGGTAGCTTAAGCTGAGATTTTCCAGTGCCAGTAGCGGCGGTGGGGTTGCAGTACTCATCGGCGTGCTCCTGAAAATTGACGGCTGACACGGTTGGCCGCTAATACCACGGCGATCACCACCAGACCAGGAAAGGTGGTCAGCCACCAGGCGGTTGAGATGTAATTACGTCCCTCAGCGATTAACAGTCCCCATTCCGGGGTTGGCGGCGGGGTGCCATAACCGAGAAAGCTAAGGGTCGACAGCGCCAGAATGGCATTACCAAACTGCAGCGCGGAGAAAGCGATTACCGAAGTCAGCGAGTTGGGCAGAATATGCCGCCATAACACCGCGAAGAAGGTGCCGCCGCTGCCATAAGCCGCTTCAACATAATCGCTGTGTCGCACCCGCACCACTTCGGCGCGCGCCAGGCGGGCAAAGTTGGCGACCGACGTGATACCAACGGCAATCGCTGCATTGACGGTGCCAAAACCCAGCAGAATAATCACGCTAAGCGACAGCAGCAGGCCTGGAATTGACAGCAGCACATCGATAATCCGCATCACTACGCTTTCGGTTTTGCCACCGGTGGCGCCAGCCAGCACGCCCAGCAGCGTGCCAATCACCAGACCCAGCGCGACCGCAACCAGCGCGCCGGAGAGCGAGTGCGAAGCGCCATAGACAATACGGGCATAGAGGTCGCGTCCCAGCTGATCGGTGCCAAGCCAGTGTCCGGCCTGCGGCGCAAGGCGCTGCGCCCCGGCGATACCTTCGGTGGCGCTGAAGCTGGTAAACAGTCCCGGTGCAATGGCGGCGAGAATCGCCGTCAGCAACACCAGCCAGGCAAGCAGCGCGCCAGCCTGCCAGCGATAACCTGGCGAACGGCGCACTGGCGTGGTTTTAGCGCGACTCAGATGATCAACAAGGCTCATGATGTCACTCCGCTCCAGGTTTGCAGCCGTGGATCCAGCAGTGGGGTAATCAGGTCAACCAGCAGGTTGATGACGACAAAACCTGTTGCCGAAATCATCACAATCGCCTGTAACACCGCCACATCCTGATTATTTACCGCCTGCTGGGTCAGCTGCCCGAGGCCGCTAAGGCCGAATACGGTTTCGGTAATCAGCGCACCGGCGATCAATTCACCCAGCAGCAAACCGGCGACGGTTAATACCGGCAGCAACGCATTCAGCGTGACATGACGCCATAACACACCGCTGTAGCTGGCGCCTTTGGCACGTGCGACGGCGACAAAGGGCTGGGTTTGCACCTGATCCAGACTGCGGATCAGAATTTGCGCCAGCGGTGCGGAAATCGGCACCGCCAGCGTAATAATCGGCAGGATCAGACCCTGCAGCGGGCCAGGGTTAATCACCGGGATCCAGCGCAGCTGGAAGGAGAACAGCTGAATCAGCGCGATACCCAGCCAGAAAGTGGGAATCGAGATAAACAGCGACGGCAGGCTTTGCAGGGCATTTTTCAGCCAGCGGAAGCCCACCAGATTAGAGGCAAAAGCCAGCACCGCGGCAATCAGCACCGCCAGCGCAAAACCGGGCAGCGCGAGGCGTAAAGTATCGGGGAAATTACTGGCAATCAGTTCGCTGACCGGCACGCCTGCCTGCACTGAATAGCCAAAGTCACCGCGCAGCATCGCCAGCAGGGTGTGCAGATACTGCTGCCAGATGGGGCTGTCGACCCCATAGGCCTCACGCATTTCGGCAATCTGCGCCGGGCTAAGACCCAGATCGGGATTCTGGAATTTAATCAGAATCGCATCGCCGGGCAGCACCTGCAACAGCACAAAGGAGACGCTAAACGCCGCCCACAGTACCAGCAGGGCCTGACCGACACGCTGTGTAAGATAGCGTTTCATCGTTTCTCCTCAGGCCTAGTGTTTTTCCAGCCAGGCGCCGTAGAAACTCGGACGTCCAACGGCTTCAAAATTAATGCCTTTCAGCCAGGGCGCGGCGGCAAACACCTGCGGTTCTTCAAATATCGGGATCACATAGGCGTTATCCAGCAGATAGCGTTGCGCATCACCGGCCAGTTTCAGACGCTGCTGCGGATCGGTGGCGGCCGAGATATCGACCAGCAGCTGGTTCAGCTTGTCGTCCCGAAAGTTTTGCACCTTGTCGCTGGAGCCGCCTTTTTGCAGTAGTGCGTCGCGGTTGGCAGGGTAGAACTGGCTTTTGATGACATCCGGGTCAGCACGACCGACTTCCGACACGGTAAGCGGGGTTTTAATTGGGTCGAGGCTGTCGAGAGTTTTGCTGCCGGCATCACCGGCGCGCACCGTCAGAGCGACGCCAACCTGTTTCCACTGCTGGGCGATCAGCTGTAACACCTCTTTGTTTTGCGGCTGCGGCAGGGATTCATAAATATTCAGCACCAGACGCTGGCCCTCTTTCTGGCGGATACCGTCGCTGCCCGCTTTCCAGCCCGCTTTATCCAGCAGTTGCTTCGCGTATTCCGGGTCATATTTCAGCTTGTCGGATAAATCAACATAACCCGCGGCGGATTTCGCCACTACCGAGGTCGCCTGCGGATAGTTAGGGGAGAACAGGGTATCGACCACCTGACGCGCATAGGTGGCGTGCAGCAGCGCCTGGCGCACGTTAATATCAGCGACCAGCGGATTATCCGGGCGGAAACTGATGCTGTCGTTTATGCCGCGCGTCGGGGCCGCATAAATCGGGAATTTCTGGTCGCTGGCCTGCTTTTCATCATAAGCCTGCACCTGACGAATCACATCCGCCTGACCGGCCAGCAGCGCGCCAATACGCACGCTATCTTCTGGCGTAACGATAATTTTGATGCCATCAAGGTTGGCCGGACCCTGCTGTGTAAGGTTCTTCGGTCCCCACTGGTAATCTTTACGCGCGACCAGATCGACTTCGCGTCCCAGCTTCTCATCTTTCACCACAAACGGACCGGAGCCGATAATATGGCGGGCATCGCCAAGGGCATCAAAGCTGCGCGCCAGTGTGCTGAGTGATACCAGACCGGAGCCAATAGTGGCGGTGCCCTGTAAAAAGCCCGGTGACGATTTTTTAAAATAGAACTTCACCGTCAGCGGATCGATAACTTCGCTGCGCTGATAATTGTTAATCACTTCCGAAACCGGCAGACGGTTCTGCTTATTACCGAGTCCATAGGTATCAAAGTTTTTTGCCACCGCATTGGCATCCAGCGGCGTACCGTCGGAGAAGGTGACGCCCGGACGCAGTTTAAAGGTGTACTCGGTTTTATCGGCGTTGGTGCTCCAGCTCTCGGCAATCCACGGTTCCACCTGCAGAGTTTTCGGGTTCTGCCAGGTCAGCTTATCGGTAATCTGATTAAGCAAGCCGCCGTTGGGATAAAAACCACCGGCGGGCGGATAGAGGTTAGTATGCGCCTGCTGTTCCAGATAGATCAGCGTGCCGCCTTTCACTGCCGCATCTGCGGCATACACGGTATTGACCCCGGCGAGCGACAGGAAAAGTGCGCCTGAGGCCAGCGAACGCTGAAGCGCATTCAGACGAAAAAGAGTGTGCATGGTGAATTCCTTTATTATCAACGAGTCTGAGCTGTTGAGTTATCTTCTGACCAGATGCGGACGGAGAGAAGCAAGGAAATGTGCTAATGATTTCTGGAAATAATCTTTAGCGGGCTATGGGATGGGAAATATAAACGAAGACGGAAGGGAGAGTGCGGAAAGGAATGAAATCACAGGTATAAAAAGGGTCAGATATTGGGGTGAAATAAGATAAAATATCTTTTCTAATCCTGAAAAAAGAAAACCCCAGCAGAGCCGGGGTATCCAAAACTTTTGCCTTTATGTACCATCACTAGAACCCATGCAACATGGGGGAAGAATCCGGTACTGGCCAACGTTGCTCAGGAAGATTAACGCAGGCTGGCGAAATCGTCAACGTCTGATGATGAAATTTTGTTTCTCTTCACCGGCTGGTAATAAGGAAGATATCATGCCAAAGAGTATAAATTACCCTCCCGTTATGTCATTGCTCTCTACTGCACGGCTTGCTTCTGTCCCTGTCATATTTGATCTACACAGTGATATAGAAAAATATGGATTCAGTATCTGGTTGCAACATGCTGCGGCCGCGCTTTATCCGCTGGTACAGCAACTGGAGCTGGTACTCAGAAACTCGATTGATAATGCGGCAAGAAGCCGCTTTGGCGATTACTGGTGGGATAAAATTCTGTACGACAAAACCAAAGAGAACGCTGATAATTTCATTGGAAATATAAACAAGGCAAAAAATAAGCTAAAAAAAAGATGGAAGAGAAGTGAAAGGATACAACCCGGGCTTACAAATTCTGTCAGGATTAAAGCACCTGCCTTTACTCACGACGACATTGTCGCTTCTGCTGATTTACATACATGGGAGGCTATTTTGGTCGATGCCTATAATACCGATATAAAAAACCTTAAAAGTGAATTCCTATGGCCATTATCTCTGTCAAAAACATTTCGCCGGCTTGATGTAATCAATAATAATCCGACGAAAGCCCGCAAAGAAATTATTAACCTGATAAATGAACTCAGAGAGTATCGTAACCGTCTTTTTCATCACGATTGTATCTGGATTAAATCTAAATCAGTGGACACCCGTACAGCAATTGATTCCATTAGGGAAAAAATTAACCTTATTGAAAAAGTATTATTCGCGATAAGTCCTTCGACGGTGTCAGCGCTCAGTAAATGGGGCATTTTTGCTCATGCTCGCAGAGTCTGCTCAGTCCAGGAACTCAATATATACACCAACCTGAATTATACCGTTCCATCCACCAATGAACTTCCGGTATTTGATCGCTATCTGGGGATGACTGATGGCACCAGACACTCTGTACCCCTGATGGTTAATAAGACTGCGTGTATCTTCTACCAGATGCGTTAAACAGTAGAGCCGTGGGGATATCAATCGCAGAAAAAAGCGCAGATACCGTCACCAGTATCCACGCCCGAGGGTGTCTGCATTATTTTCAGAACAGGTCGACGCGCACATCGACACCGGCAGTGCGGCCAGCATTGACTTGCGCCAGCGCGCTGGCACCGCTGACAAAACCATAGGTGCGATAGCGACGGTCAAACATATTATCGATATAAGCCGCAATATTGATGCGGTCAGTGGCCTGCCAGCCGACACGCAGATCGCTAGTGGTGTAGCTGCCCTGGCGCAGAGTATTGTCGCCATCAAAGTAGTGCGGGCCGACCACATTCAGCGCCAGTCGCGGCATCAGCGCGCCCCATGCGGTATCGATGGTGCCGGTTACGCTGGTGCCTGCGCCGTAACGCGGTACAAAGGGTACGCGTTTATCCTGATACAGCTCGCTGTCGCTGGCGAACGTCGAGCGCACGTAATTACCGTTGATATTCCATGACCAGCCTTCGCTAAACTGCCAGCGGTTGCTCAGCTCGATGCCGCTGGCATCGGCGGCGCCAGCGTTGCTGATAGTCTGGTAACCCACCGGGCCGGAATAGAGTTGCAGATTTTTAGTATGGGTGTGGAATACCGCCCCCTGCAATTGATTGGCGCCTTGTTCATAGCGGGTGCCCACCTCATAACTGATCGATTTCTCGGCATCGTATGGCGTAACCGAAACCCCATTAGTGGGCGCGAAGTTATAGCCGGTGGGTTTGTAACCCTGGGCAATACGGCTGTAAACACGCAATGCCGGCGTAAACTGGTAACCGGCTGATATCTGGCCTAACACCTGATCGTCACGGGTATTGCCGTTGCCGCCCGCTTTAAAGCCCATACTGTCGCCGTTATAACCGCTGCTGGCTTTATCATGGGAATAACGCAGACCGCCGCCGAGATCAAACTGATCGGTAACATGCCAGGTCAGATCGCTGTAAGCCGCAAGGGTTTCCGCCGTCGTATTAGCGTTCACCGCCGTCAGAGGGGTACCGGCATATTGATAGGAAGAGCCGAGTTTCTGACGGGTATTCTGGCGATATACGCCAGACACCATATCCACCGGATGATTCGCGCCCTGGGTGGCCGCACGCAGCTCCTGCACATCCTGATTCCAGCGCTCGGCAAAGTTAGCGTCATAGCCGCTGTAGGGGAACTGACGGCTGAAACTCTGTTGCTGCCAGGCGCTCATCGCGCTAAATACCCAGTTATCGGTATGATAGAGGCCGGTCAGCGACTGGCTGTGCGTGCAGCGGCGCAAGTAAGGATCGCCGCCGCC
Source organism: Winslowiella arboricola (assembly GCF_025527015.1). GTDB lineage: Bacteria > Pseudomonadota > Gammaproteobacteria > Enterobacterales > Enterobacteriaceae > Erwinia > Erwinia arboricola. Next base: position 376,036 of record NZ_JAODIM010000043.1, read on the forward strand.
CGCGCTGATATCCAGCGTACGACTTTTCACATCAGCAAAAGGCACGTAAGTATCCTGCGTCGCGTGGGTGCACTCCTCGGTGACCGCCACATTGGCTTCCCATGGTTGCTGGTCTGGTGCCAGACGTAGTCGTACTGTGCCGAGGTTATTACGTGAACCGCCCAGTTTATCTGAACCGGTGGCCGGATTGGTCATCGCGCCGTTATTCACATCACGCAACAGGGTGGCGCTACCATACAGTAAGCCGTCCTGAATCGGACCGCTCAGATTGATCTTGCTGCGATAGCTGTCGCGGCTGCTGATACCGCCTTCAACATAGCCACGCGCGGTGCTGTCCGGTTTCTGCGTGACGATATTGATAATGCCGCCCTGAGCGCTTTTGCCGTACAGCGTACCCTGCGGGCCACGCAGCATCTCGACGCTCTCCACATCCCCCAGATTCTGCACCGCATAGGTGGAGAGTTGTGGCACGCCATCGATATACAGCGTGGTGGCCGGGTTGTAGAAATCCTGCGCTGATGAGATGCCGCGCAGTGATACCGACTGGAACAGCAGGCTGCCGCTGTCGCCCATGGTCAGGCCCGGCAACACGCGTGGAAGCTGATCGGTGCGGGTAACATTGGCGTCGCTTAATTCTGGCGCGCTGACTTTTACCGAGGAGACGTTACGTGCCGAAGCGGAAAGGGGTGACTGTTTACTGGCGGTGACCAGCAGCGTCTCTTCGTGATCACTGTTTGCTGTGGTTTCGGCCGCATAGCTGTGCGCCGTCAGCAGCAGGCTGCTGATAATCAGAGGGGTAAGTTTATTAATATGCATATGTGCGTCCCTGAATCATAAAAGCCGAGTCTATGTCATCAGTTAACGAAAGTTGTTGCACCATAAGGTCGGAAACTGCACGATAAAGCTAAATAAAAATCATTATCATTGGAGGGGTTTTGATGGATCACAACCTGGTCGGGAATCTGCAGCTGACGCCGCGCATCAGTTTGCGCTTCGTGCAGACCACGCTTGAGCAGGACCAGGTGTTTAAAGGCGAATATGGCGCACACCTGACACTGGTGATGATGCAGGAGGGCGCCGGACACTTTATGCTCAACCAGCAAAATCTGCAGCACTACCGGCCACACTCATTCTGGCTGTCATGCGCGCAGGGGCCCTGTAGCGGCTATGATTTTTTTCCGCGCCACCATTTCTATCACCTGCTGATGATTGAGTTTTCCGCCGAGCAGATTGCGCAGGTGGCCGCCTGCGGACTGGTCGCGCCGGATGAAGATGCCTGGGTGCTGTCGGCGACGTTAAGCGACGAGATGAGCCGACAGATGCAGCGTATGCAGCAGGGACTGCACGATCGTTCGCCTGTCGGTTTACTGCATCTGGAAAGTATGGCGCTGGAGGCGCTGTGGCTGGCGTTAAGTCAGTTGCAACAGCAGCAACAGGCGCTGAACATTGCTCCGGTGACGCGGGTTTATCATCGTGAACGTCGGCGTCTGATCGCTGCACGCGATTACATCCGCCAGCACGCGGCGCAACCGCTGACCATTGAGGATCTGGCGCTGCATGCCGGATTAAGCCAGATGGCGCTGAAGCGCGGCTTTCGCGCAATGTTTGGCGTTACGCCGTGGAATTATGTGATTGAGTGTCGGCTGCGTGAAGCACAGCGGCTGCTGGAGAGCAGTCCGCTGCCGTTAAATGATATTGCACTGCGTTGCGGTTTTGCCCACGCCAGCCATATGACGCGTTTTTTCCAGCGCCAGTTTGGTCAGACGCCGGGACGCTATCGCAGCACCTGCGAGCAGAGCCTCAGCGCAGATTAAGCCTGGCAGCTATCGCCTGTAACAGCGCATCGCGGTGATGGTGCAGATAGAAATGCCCCCCGGCAAAGCGGTGCAGCTGGCTGTGACGGTCACCATACTCCAGCCACTCCTGCATTGCCGTCAGGCTGACCTCGGCATCGCTATCGCCACAAAATGCCTGTAACGGTAACGATAACCGGCGCGTTGTCTGCTGCCAGTTGTAGCGCTCGGTCAGGGTAAAGTCGGCGCGCAGCGCGGGTAAAAACAGCGCCAGTAACTCCTGATGTTGCAGCACATCCGCTGGTGTGCCCTCCAGCCCCTTTAACTGCTGCGTCAGTTCATTATCATTCATCAGATGCCGCAGCGGCTGCGGTGTCGGATGGTGTGGCGGCCGCCGTCCCGAAACAAATACCCCCTGTAACTGCGTGGCCGGGAGCTGCTGCGCCAGTTCAAAGGCCATCAGTGCGCCGAGGCTATGGCCCAGCAATGCAAAGGGCTGCTGGCAGAGCGGCGTCAGCGCAGCACACAGTTCCGCCAGCAAGGCATTCAGATCGCTGCGTGGCGTCTCGGCAAAACGGCTGGCGCGGCCGGGCAACTCAATCGGACAGAGCTGCATCCCCAGCGCGCTGGCCGCGGTTATCCAGTCGCGCCAGCTGGCGGCGTTGCCACCGGCATGATGGAAGCAGAATAGCGGCAGTCCGGCACCAGTCTGCGGCAGACCGAAAGGCAGCCAGCGCGCGGCGGATTCGCTGGCAGCCGGTAGGGATTGCCGTAGCGCCTGCACCAGCCATTGTTGCAGGGTCGCGCGCTGCTGACGCAGGAAGAAATGGCCGCCGCGGACGCGTTTAATACTGGTGCTGGCGGTCAGATGTTGCTGCCAGCGCAGCATACTGGCGACCGGCACCAGCGCATCATCTTCCGCCAGTACCAGCAGCGCAGGCACCGCCAGTTTGCTCTGCGTTGCGGCCTGATAGTTTTCGGCCAGCGCACAGTCAGCGCGCAGTGCTTTACCCACCGTCTGCATCATCTCCTGATCAAGCAGTACCGAGTCAGGCGTACCGCCCAGCCGGCGAACTTCGGCGCAGAACTCGGCGTCACTGCACTCGGAGATGCGTTGCCCCAGCGCAATATCCGGCGCCGGACAGGCCATCAGAAACAGCAGGCGCGGCGCACGGTGGCGCTGGCTGAAATAGCGCGCCAGCTCAAACGCCACCTTGCAGCCGAGGCTACAGCCCAGCAGCGCCCACGGGCGATGGCTGTAAGGCTCAATCTGCTGCGCCAGCTCCGCCACCAGGTTCTCCATGCGGCGCTGCGGCGCGTCATCAATACGGTTTTCGCGTCCGGCCAACTGCATGGCGCAAAAGCGCCAGTCGTCCGGCCAGCCGTCCGTCTGACCCCAGTCGCGATAAACAGACGCGCCGCCACCGGCATAGGGTAAAGCAAACAGATTAAGCGCCGCCTGCGGGTGTGGCTTTCCCAGCGGAAACACCGCGCTGTCGCTGCCGTTGACTGCCTGATCGAGCCGCTGGCTGCGCTGGTTAAGTGCCGACAGCAGCGCCTCGGGAAGTGGCTGACTCTGCTGCGCAGAGGCCGGTTTACGCCAGTGGAAGCAGTAATAATCCGCCTGACCGTTCTCCAGCGCCTGATAAATCGGCGTACCGGGCAGGGCAAAATAGTTGCGCAGTTCGGCGATATCCAGCTGCGCATGTTGCGGCTGACGTGCCGCCAGCAGCCGCTCTATCACTTTTTCCCCGGCGCTGCGCCGCGCGGCCAGCACCGCCTGACGGATCGAGTAGCTATTAACCGCCTGAAAACCGAGCTGACTGATGGCCGTCTGCACGTCATCCCGCGTCTGACGGGCAAAAATATCGCTATAGAAAAAGTCGCCGCCGGGCTTCAGTACCCGCCACACCTGGCGGAAAAAGGCAGTGAGATCCGGGTAAGCGCCAGAAGATTCGATATTCAGCACCATATCGACACTGTTGTCCGCTTGCGGCAACTGACAGGCATCCGCCAGCTGAAAGCGCAGACGCGGCTGACGGTGACGCTGGCGGCAGAAGTGAATATTGCTGCTGCTGAGATCGACGCCGGTAACACTGAGCGGTCGCCATTTCTCCACCAGCAGCGCTGCCGTACCGCCGCGTCCGCAGCCGACATCAAGAATATGACGACCATCAACCGGATGATCGCCAATCAGCTGCAACACCAGCTGGCGCTGTGCATCACCTGGCGGCAGCGCCGGGCCGTCGGCAGGCTGAAAGCCCCAGTTAAGAAACAGCGCATGTTCAGCCAGACCGGCGGCATCGAGCAGTTCGCCAAGCTGGCGGTAAGCGTCATCATGGTTTGACATAGTGGTTATCCGTAACAATATTTGCAGCGTAATCCCGTGGGTCGGGGAAAGGTTTTGGCGGTGCAGTAAACTGGCTTAATTGCGGCACGCCGGCATTGCGCATCAGGGTGATCCAGCTTTCGCCGTGCTGCTGCCACCATCCGGGCTGTTGCCACCATGGCGCTTCGTGGGCGACCAGCTCACGCAGTGCGCTCAGGATCGCCAGCGGGAAATCATGCTGCGTCGCTTCAATCAGATTAGGCGCCTGCGGGCTGCCAAAGACGATGGCGGCAGGCTGCTGATTATAGTGTGACTGCTGATGCAGTTGCGGTGACAGCAGCCATGAAGCGGCAACGCCATCCTGCTGGTAATCAGGCGCATAGATCGCGTGGCTCCATACGACCGGACCAAAACTGCTGGTCAGGCAGACATTGCCCTCGCTGCCGCCAATGGAGATGCGGTGCATCACCAGACTGTGATGATCCGGATCGCGCGGATCGAGAGTGGTTTGCAGATTAATGCACATCGGTATGCCGGCAAACTCTCCCTGCATCTGGCGGAATGGCCAGGGCGCTGCGCCCGCCGGACGGGCAGGGAGTTGCGGGGTGCTGCAACTCATCGGTGAAAGGCCGCCCAGTGCGCGGCCAATAATATCCAGCGATGAAAAGAGCAGTTGCAGACTGGTGGTCAGTTCAATAAATGCCGGCTTCTGACGGCTGGCGCTCTGGCGCGCGTAATCGATAAAACAAGCTGCCGCAGGCAGCGCCGGATAGAGCGTATTGATGTGATAACGGGTGCCGTGCTGCTGCGCCAGATCCTGCAAGCGGCGGATATCACTGAGATGCACCGGATGCTCCTGCAACACCGCAATACCGCGCTGTAACAGTTGCTCCGCGATTGCAGAACCTTCGCCGCCAACAATCCGGCTACGGATCGCCACACAGGCGGCATCAATATTATCCGGCAGCTGATCAACCTGCTGCCACAGTGGCACCTGCAATTTTTCCGCCAGCAGGCGCGAGCGTTCGCTGCCGCGGGCTACAATTCCCGCCAGCTCAAATTCGCTGTTATGACCACTGATTGCCGCCAGATAGTGTTCCCCAAAGCGCGTGCCGCACACCACGACACGAATTTTATTGCTCATGGCGCCTCCCCGCTGGCCTGCTGCGCCAGCGCAACAACCTGCGTATCGACCGGCAACAGTTCATTAAGCGGTGCCTGCCAGGCTTCTGTGACGGCAGACAGGGTTTCCAGCAACTGATGCAGAGTCATCAGGGCGATCTCACCCAGTTCCTCAGGCAGCACGCCGCGTTGCAGATCGATATTGAACAGCAGCGCGCTCTCTTCCTCCAGCGCCTGCAAATGCAGCGGCGTCAGGGGCTGCGCGGCATATTCATAAGCTGGCATACCGAGTAGCGGATCTGAGGTTTCCGCAATCGAATACGCCTGACGCACACCAAGCAGGCTGGTAAAGGCCACCGGCAGTGACTGTTGCCAGCTGCTTTCCACCGCGCCGCCAGGCAGATGGCGCGCCAGATGCTGCTGACGTTGCTGCGCCACCTGCTGCGCCAGCGCGGCGAAACTGCTGGCCGCGCGCAGATCCAGCGGCACTGGTGCGACCGTGGTGGCATCGGCAATCAACTGGGAGGCATGCGGGTGCAGCGGCAGGCGATCGGTAAAGTCGAGACGCAGGGTAAAGGCATCCGTCGCTGACCAGTCGCGTAATACCAGCCCCCAGGCGGCCAGCAGCAGATCGGTGCCGCTGATGCCCTGTTGTTCGGCTGCCTGTTTCAGCGGTAACCACTGCTCCGCAGGCAGCGCGGCGCGCCAGATAGCGAATTCGGCAGGTGTGGTGCGGGTCTGCCATGGCAGCGCCGGAGACGCAGGCAGTCGCGCCTGCGGGTAGTGCGCGGCCTGCGTCTGCGCCAGTGCCAGCAGGCTGTGATGGTAGTCCTGCGGACTAAACGCCAGCTGTGGCAGCGGCGTATCAGGATGGTGGATCGCGCTATCCAGCTCGCGCAGCAGCACGCGGAAGCTCTCGATATCCACCAACAGCGTATTCAGTACCAGATGCAGGCGATAGCCTTGCGCGCTGTCGCTGACCGCCAGCACAATCTGTGGCGGCTGTTGCAGGTCAAACTGGTGCTGCGACAGGGTTTCACGCAATGCCAGCTGCCGTTCCAGCAGGGCGTCCGGCGTCAGTTCGCGCCAGGGGTGACGCTGCATTGTCAGGGCGGGTATCTGCTGTGCCACGGCGATATTGCCCTCAGCGGTGATTGCCGCGCGTAACATCGGATGGCGTGTCAGCAGGCGCTGCCAGCCCTGTTCAAAGGCCTCCAGCGGGAAATCATGCGGTTTGTCGTATTCCACATACAGTAAGCGCGGCGAGTGCGGATGTTGCTGCCAGCGCAGGCGCTGTAACGGTGTTAGCGGCAGCGCGGTGCTGGCGGGAGCCTGGCGCGCAATATCGCCGCGCGGATCGAGCCAGCCCGGTTGTGTGGCTTCCAGCTCATCCAGCGCCTGACGCAGCAGTGAAACACTCTCCGGCTGTTGCACCATCTCCTGTTGCAGCGCGGCAATCAGCTCTTTAACGCTGGCGGCGCGGAACACATTTTCAGCATTCAGTTTTACACCGAGATCGCGGCCCAGCGTTTCATTAAGGTCGAGGAACAGCAGGGAGTCGAGACCCAGCTGCACCAGATTACTGTCGGCGCTGATCAGTTCTGGCGGACAGTTCAGCTGACGCGCAAGGGTTTCACGCAGATAGTGCTCCAGCTGCAACGCTTCCTGCGGTTGCTCCGGCGTGCTGGTCTGCGTGGCGGCGGCCACTGACGTCAGAAACGGCGCAAAGCGCCAGCGATCACCGGTATCGGGCTGCGATGCGGCAAGGATCTGCCAGTCAACATCCATTGCCGCCACCACCGGCTGGATAGCCGCGCGTGCCGCCTGTAACAGTCGCAATGCCGTATCGGTGTTCAGTGCCGCCATACCGCCGGCGGCGATGCGCTCCGCCAGCTGTGGTGCGGCGGATTCAGTGATCTGCCAGTAACCCCAGGCAACGGCGAGCGTATCTTCACCGCGTGCGCAACGCTGCCGGGCCAGGTTTTCCAGCGCGCCACAGGCGGCTGCGTGAGCTGCCTGACCCTGCGGACCAAACAGGGTGGCGGCGGAAGAGAAGTAGACCGTCTGCGCCGGTTGCAGGCGCGACTGCCAGCGGTCCAGCAGCTGCGCTGAACGAAGCCGGGTCGCCAGCGTCTGTTGCAGAGTTGACCAGCTTAGCTGGGCCAGCGGGGCATCATTGACCACGCCAGCCAGATGCCAGAGGGTGGCAATCGGCAATTGCTGTTCCATCAGTCGTTCCAGCGCCTGGTTCAGCGAGGTTTCGTCAGCCATATCCACGGCGCTGTCAATCACCACCTCAATACCGCGCTGACGCAGAGTATCCAGCTGCGCCAGTTGATGAGGATGGGGGGCGCGGCGCGCAAAAAAGATCAGTTTACTGGCGCCCTGGTCGGCCAGCTGCCCGGCAAGCGCAAGGCCCAGCGGCGACAGGCCACCGGTCAACAGATGGCAGCCCTCACGGCTTACCGTTGCTGTACTCAGTGTCGTGCGCGTCAGGCGGGGGCTGTGCCAGCTGCTATCCTGCCAGCGCAACTGATCGGCTTCGCAGGCAAGCAGGCGCTGACACAGCAGCTGATCGAGCGGTGCTGTCAGTCCCTGCGTATCGATCAGCGCAATGCGGCTGCGCGGATATTCGTGGCGCGCCACCGCCAGTAAACCGGGCAGCCAGCTGGCGGCATGCTGGTCACCCGTGTGATGCAGCATGCCGCCAGCAGTCAGTAACAGGTCATCGCCACTCGCCAGCAACTGCTGTAACTGGTTAAACAGTGCAGGCTGAGCCGCCGGATCGTTGGTTATCGTCAGTGGCTGCCAGCGGCAGGCGGCATCCGGCTGCGGTAACGCAACCGGATGCCACTGCCAGTGATAGAGTGCGCCATGCTGCCGCCAGGGTTGCGGCAGCCAGCCCGTACGCGGACTGGCTTCAACACCCGCCACCCGTGCTGGCGCAAAGCGGGCGCTGAATAGTGGCGTCTCGCCAATAAACGCCTCCAGCTGCTGTTGTTGCAGGGAGAGGGTGATGGTAAGTGGATCGCTGGCGCCTTGCGGATCGCAATGCCATACCACCTGCGACAGACGGCAGGGCGTATCCGCTGACAGCGCCTGGTAAGCGGCATCAAGCAGCGCCTGATCTGAGCTGCTGGCGGCGAGGGTAATCTGCCGCGCCGCCGCTGCGGGCAGTGCCGTGGTTTCATCCGCCACGCGCGCCATAATAATCTGCTCACCCAGTGCGGCAGCCGGTTGATAGGCGGCCGGACAGGCGGTGCACTGTACAAAGCCCGCATCATGCAGCGCCGACTGCCAGTCCTGTTGCGAGGCAAACAGTTCGCCATGGCGCAGCGCGGTATCGCCAATCGGCGGCACCAGTGCGCCAAATACAAAGTCGAACAGTTTTTTCGGTGCGGTGATTTCACGCATCAGCAGCACGCCGCCCGGTTTCAGCACGCTGGCCAGATTGCGCAGCATCTGCCGTAAGTCCGCCGCATTGTGCAGCACGTTGGCGGCGACAATCGCGTCATACTGCTGGCGTGGTAATCCTTGCTGGCTGGCGGGCTGCTCCATATCAAACGGCAGATAGTCAATAAACGGGTAAGCGGCAAACTTGTCGCGCGCCCGTTGCAGGAACAGAGTGCCGAGGTCGGTAAAGCTGTAGTGTTCGCATTTACCGTCTGGCAAAGCACGCAGCAGATCCTGTGTGGTGCCGCCGGTGCCGCCGCCAATCTCCAGAATCGCCAGCGGCTGCGCGCTGTGCTGCGCCAGCGCAGCCATTGCCTGCGCAGCTATCTGATTGAAATAGCGCGACCACGGCTGTTCCTGATACATATGCTCGACATCGGTAGTCGAGGCCGCCGGAAAGACCACGCTGACCGGATCGATATCGCCACGCAGCATCGCCCCCAGCTGCGGGCCGGTACGCGCAATCAGCTGCGCCAGATGCTGATAGCCTGCGGCACGCATGCGTTCCAGCCAGTCTTCAGCATCCACTGACGCCGGACGCAGTTCGCCATACCACAATTCGCCATCCTGCTGGCGCTGTTGCAGCGCGCCGCAGGCTACCAGATCGCGCAACAGGCGTTGCATCAGGTCGCTATAGCGTGCCGGAATACTGGCCGCCTGCATCAGTTGCGTCACATTCAGGAACTGCTGCGGCTGTTGCAGTAACTGCATCTGTTGCAGCATCTGACTGACATAGTGCTGATGCAGTGCATCAATGCAGCGATCTTCTTCATCGAGCAGCGCAAGATCGAGTTCAGCGCCGCGTTCGCTGGCGGTTTGTTGCGCGCGCTGGCATAACGCCTGCCAGCTATCGGCGGGCTGTGGCGCGGCATTTTGCGTCTCCTGCCAGCAGCGTTCGCCGTCAAATGGCGTGACCGGCAGCAACGCCCGACGCGCAGGCGGCATAATCAGGCCGCTCCACGCAGGCGTCGCCTGCACCAGCTGGTTTAACAGCGTCCCGGCAATCTCGGTACCGTTGCTGAACACCGCCGTGCTGATGCCCGATTCAGCGGCTTGCAGATGCAGATCCTGCTCAGTGATATCCAGCAGCAGGCCAATCCAGCCGTCGATATCGCTGGCGCTGAGCAGCAGACGATGGCTAAACAGCGTGCGGTGATAAAAACTGGTGGCGCCATAGGCATGGGCATCGAAACCGGCCTCACGATCGCTAAGGCGTAACAGATGCTGCTGCGCCAGTGCTCGCAGGCCGTGCAGGCTGCGCGCGCTAAGCAACAGCTGCAACGGCTGACCGCTGTCATCCGGCACGGTGGTCAGTGGCGGCGCTTCCAGAATAGCGTGGGCGTTACTGCCGCCAATGCCAAACGAACTGACCGCGGCGCGCAGCGGCGTGTCGCCCGGCAGCCAGGGTTGCAGCTGCTGTGGGACATAAAAGGGGGAACCGGCGAAGTTAATCGCCGGGTTCGGGCGCGAGAAATTGATACTGGGCGGGATCTGTCGCTGCCAGGTCGCCAGTCCGGCTTTAAGCAGGCTGGCGATACCCGCAGCGGTATCAAGATGACCGACATTGCTTTTCAGCGAACCGATCGCCGCCTGCTGCGGCTGCGGCGTCCACGGCGACCAGGCTTCGGTGAGCGCGCTGATCTCCAGCGGATCGCCCAGTGGCGTGGCGGTGCCATGGGCTTCCACCAGACCGATGGTGTCGGCGGCTACATCGGCCATCGCCAGCGCATCGCGGATCACGTCGCGCTGCCCGCTCAATGACGGCGCGGTAAAACCGGCTTTATCATTGCCATCGTTATTGATGGCGGTGCCACGGATCACTGACAGAATCGGGTCACCCGCTTCCAGCGCGCGATCAAGGCGCTTCAGCAGCACCACTGCCACGCCATTGCCAACCAGCGTGCCATTGGCGTCGGCATCAAACGGGCGGCAGTGACCATCGGCGGAGAAAATCATCCCTTCACGATAGAAATAACCTGCCTGCTGCGGGAAGCTAAGACTGGCGCCCCCCGCCAGCATCATTTCGGCATCGCCGCTGGCAATGGCCTCGCAGGCCAGATGGGTGGCAATCAGTGAACTGGAGCAGGCGGTCTGCACGGTATACGCCGGGCCGCGCAGGCCGAGTTTATACGCCACGCGCGTCGCCAGATAATCTTTGTCGTTACCCATCAGCTTCTGAAACACCTGCGGCGAAACAATCTGCTGCGCATCCTGGCGCTGCGCCAGCTGATAAGTGCTCATCCGGGTGGAGCCGATCACCCCGGTACGTGCGCTAAGGGTGGCAGGGGGATAACCGGCCATCTCCAGCGCTTCCCAGGCGCACATCAGAAACAGCCGCTGCTGCGGATCGATGCTCTCCGCCTCCTGGCGGGAATAACCAAAAAAGCCCCACTCAAAGCGGTCGGCATCTTCCACCACTGCGGCGGCGGGCACATAGTCAGCACGCTGTAGCAGCGCCGCATCGACGCCCGCACGTTGCAGTGCCTCAGCATCAAACCGGGAAGTTAACTCTTCGCCATCGGCAATGCGCCGCCAGAACTCAAAAACAGATGCCGCACGTGGGAAACGACAGCCCGCGCCGATAATGGCGATCGGTAAAGTGTCGCCATACTGGCGGGTAAACTGCTCGCTATCTAATGGGTTCATTCGCTTACTTTCCATCCCTGCATTAACGTTGACGTTGCTGACGGCGGCGCTGAAGCGCCTGACGTCGTTCGCTGATATCACTGGTTTGTTCGCTAACCGTTTCATCCTGACGCGCCAGCCAGCTGGCCAGCGCCCGTGCATTGGGACGGTTAAACAGTTCCACGACCGGCAGATCCACTGCCAGCTTCTGCTGTAGCGCCTGCCGCAGGCGAATCAGATGCAGCGAGGTGGCGCCCGCTTCAAAGAAGTTGCTGTGCTGCGGCACCGCCTCCAGTCCGGCAATACGCTGCAACTGCTGGCAAATGATGGCGGCGATGACGTCACTGCCTTGCTGCGACGCCTCCACCGACGCGGTGACGACCGGCTGCGGCAGGGCCGCCTGCTGCCACTGATAGTGCGGCAACAGGGTGGCAAGATCCTGCTGCCAGAGATCGCTGCTTTGCGCCAGAGCGACTAACAGCTGGCAGTAGTGATCGAACATCTGCTGCGGCAGATCGGCGGGGAACAGCGCATCGACACAGTCCCAGCTGAAGACCAGCTCACCACGGCGTTCCACCACCTGATGGTCGATCCATACCTGCGGCGTCTGGCTGACGCTCCAGCCAAACTCTCCCAGCCAGTCGGCGGCCACGCTACCGTCGCTGCCGCTGGCATCCACGCCGAGACCGCTGGTAAACACCACCGGCATGGCAACCGCGTCGATACGCCCACGGCGTCGTGCCGCTTCACGCAACACGCGTACCGCCGACACTTCGCTGTAACCAAGGTCTTCCCACAGCTGTTGTTGCAGGCTGGCTGCGCGGGTAGTGAAGTCTGCCGCGCCGCGCATATCGCAGGCCAGCAGACTGAGCGAGGTGAAGTCACCGACCAGCAGCGGTAATTGCGGATGAATATCCGGGCGCTGGAACAGTGTCAGATTGAGGGTGAAGCAGGCTTCGCGGCTCCAGTTAGCCAGCACCGTACTCCAGACGGTCAGCAGCAAGGCATTTGGCGTGATGCCGGCATCGGCAGCCTGGTTGCGCAGTGCGGTCCACTGGCTGGCATTCAGCCGGGATTCGCGACGGATAAATTGCGGCGCCGCCAGCTGTTCGCTGCTCACCAGCGGCAGCTGCGGGCCGGCAGGCAGGGCATCCAGCCGGTCCAGCCAGTAGTTAAGCGCCGTCTGCCAGCTGGCGCGCTGTGGCCATTTCTCCTGCGCCAGCACATAGTCGCGGAAGTGAATATCAACAGGCGGCAGCAGGGTGTCCGGCTGACGCGCCAGCTGCGCCCATTCGGACAGCAACATCACCATTGAACGACCATCACAAATCAGGTTATCGAGGCTGATGCACAGCCGGACGCAGGTGTCGCTGAGCTGAGCGGCGCGCACGGTAAACAGCGGCCACTGGCGCGTATCATGGACTTCATGGCTCAGATCCGCGCGGGTCTGCTGCTGCCACTGCTGATGCTGGCTGGCGCTGGCGGTTCGCAGATCCTGACACCGGATAAGATAGTCCGGCACCTGCGCCAGCACGCGCTGATAACCGGCGTCATCAATCACCGCACGCAGCATCTCATGGCGCATGATCAGCTGCTGCCAGGCGCTTTGCAGCGCCGCATGAGTGAGATGATCGACATCGATCTCGACATACAGATGGGTTGAGACGCCACTCAGATTGAGTCCGCTCTGACGCCCAATCCAGTAAGCCTGTTGCACGTCGGTCAGCGGGAAGGGCTGATAACGCTGAGCGTCGTCGGCGACCCACTGCTGCTGCGCCTCCTGCCATAACGGCGCAGCCGCCACTTTTGCCGCAAACTCGCTAAAGCGCGGAGTGACAAACAGATCGCGCAGCGCAACCTGACGCTGCAACTGATGACGAATCTTTTCCACCAGCCGCACCGCCGTCAGGCTGTCGCCACCGGCTTCAAAGAAATGAGCATCAGCAGCCGGAACTTCACCACCCAGCAGCGCCGCCCACAGCGTGGCGAGGCTGGCATCGGCTCCCTGCCAGGCGGGAGCCGGTTGCGCGGACTGCGTTTTCGCCTGCAGTTGCGGACGCGGCAGCAGCGCGCGCGCCACTTTGCCGGTGGCACTCAGCGGTAGTGCATCCAGCGTAATCAGCGTTTGCGGCACCATATAGCCTGGCAACAGCGTGGCGAGATAGTCGCTGACTCTGGCTGGCGCAAACTGCCACAGGCTGTCCGGCATCTGTGCCATTAACAGATGCAGACCACTGTCGCTGAGTTGCGGCAGCGTCAACGCCGCGCATTGCTGCCAGCCCTGTTGTTGCAATTGCTGTTGCCACTGTGTGGCATCCAGCAGTGGCAGCGCCAGTTCCGCCCGCAGGTCATCCAGCTGACTGTAACCGGCCTCCAGCAGTGCCACGGTGGCCAGCTGGAAGGTGCTGTTGCGGGTCATTTCCGGCGCCAGCAGCCAGCCGCCGGGACGCAGCAGGGTGGCGATACGCTGCAACAGGCGCGGGATATGATGGCTGCGATGCAGGGCATTAAACGCCAGCACCAGGTCATAGTGATAAGTGCTGATCTCCTGCCCAGCCAGCGGTTGTTCGCTATCCAGCACGCTGAACTGCAACTGGTGATCGGCTAAACGGATTTTCGCCTGCTGGACTAGCAACCGGGAAGCATCAGTAAAGTGATAATCCAGCGCCAGATCGTCAAGCTGGTTTAACAGCGACTGCGTAGCCACACCGCTGCGGCCGCCGAGTTCCAGAATACGCGGCGCACGCCCCAGCTGCGTCGCCAGCTGGCGAATCAGCGCAGCCAGTGCCTTGCTGGTTGGCGCACTGAGCGGATTCGCCTGCGTCAGCTGTTCCGGCGAGAGTGCATCATCGTCACTGTAGAACAGCTCCAGCGCGCTGGCCTCGCCGCGTAACACCCGCAGACGGTCACCGGCGCCGCTTTGCAGGCGCAGCAGCGCTTCACGCGGCAATGCGAAGCTGGCGGCCTGTGACAGCAATGTTTCCCACTCTGGCAGCGGTTGCTGAGCGTGCTGCTGCCACTGCGCGGCGAGAGCAACAAACTCCGCCGCCGGATTAAGTGGCGCATCCGCCGTCATCATCAGCGTATCGGCAATCGCCCGCGCGCCAAGGTTGTCGATCAGTGACCAGAACTGTTGCAGCTGAGAGTTATCCGGTTGCGCGATTTGCTGCGCCAGTTCAGTACGGGCGAGGTCGATAAGTTGCGCGCCGTTCGCCAGCGCCGGTTCGGCGTTTAACTGCTGGCTAAGGGATTGCGCGTCGGCATCCAGCACCAGCCAGGCTGCGAGCCGTTTTTCGCCACGCGGATTGCCCAGCGTATCAACCACCGCATCGCGAATCGCGGGGTGCAGCTGTAATGCCGCTTCAATTTCGCCCAGCTCAATGCGGTTACCGGCGATTTTAACCTGATGGTCGCTGCGGCCCAGGAACTCCAGCGTACCGTCCGGCCAGTAGCGCGCCAGATCGCCGGTGCGATACAGCCGTTCGCCCTGATGTTCAATAAAACTGGCGGCGGTGCGTTGCGGGTCATTTTCATAACCCAGCGCCACTCCGTGACCGCCAATCCACAGGTCGCCGGTGACATAATCCGGGCAGGCGCGTAGCTGGCTGTCGAGCACCTGATAGCGCTGATTGGTTAACGGCCAGCCATAAGGAATGCTTTTCCAGTGGCTTTCGACACCATCAACCACAAACCAGTTGGACCAGATTGATGCCTCGGTCGCGCCGCCCATCGCCACCAGCGTGGCGTGCGGCGCATGGTTTTTCAGCCGTTGCGGCAGTGATAACGGGATCCAGTCGCCGCTCAGGAATACGTGGCGCAGGCCGCTAAGCGCCTGCTGATGGTAATCCGCTTCCGCCAGCAACAGGTCGAGCAAGGCAGGGACTGAGTTCCATATAGTGACATTGTCACTTTTAATCAGTGCCAGCCAGCGTGCCGGATCGCGCGTGGCTTCCGCTTCCGGCAGCAGCAGCGTGCCGCCTGCGGCTAAGGTGCCAAAGATGTCCCATACCGACAGATCAAACCATAGCGCGGAGAGTCCCAGCACCACATCCCCGGTGCTTAGCGCAAAGCGCTGATTGATATCCAGCACGGTATTTACCGCACCGCGATGATCGATCAGTACCCCTTTTGGCACACCGGTCGAGCCGGAGGTGTAGATCACATAGGCCGCATCGCTGACCTGACGCGCAACGTGCGGCAGCTGGCTGCCATACTGCGGTTGCAACGCATCGACCACGATGGTGTGGCCAAAGTGGTGCAGATCGCTGAGATAGTGCGGCTGGGTCAGCAGCACTGTGATACTACTGCCGTGCAGGACAGTTTGCAGACGCGCGGCAGGGGTATCGGCGGCAAGCGGCACATAAGCCGCGCCCACCGCCTGTATCGCCAGGCAGCCTGCCACCTGCGCAGCACCTTTATGCATCACAACCGCGACGCGATCGCCCGGCGTAACGCCAGCGGCCAGCAGCTGACTGGCCACGCCAAGGCTCCATTCCGCCAGTTGCTGATAGCTCCAGCGCCCTTCGGCAGCGATCAGCGCGGTGGCCTGTGGCTGGCTGGCGGCGCGGCTGAAGAACAGGCCGTCGAGGGTCTGTTCGCTTAACGGCGCGGCAGTGGCGTTAATTTGCTGGCGCACCGCCTGTTGTGTGGCCGGCAGCAGCGGCGGCAGCGGCTGTTGCCACAACCGATCATCGGCAGCCAGCTGCTCCAGCAGCGTGGCATAAGTGTTAAACATCGCATCCAGCACCCCGGGCTGGAACAGCTCGTCGACCGCATCCCAGTTATATACCAGTGCGCCATCCTGCTCGCTGGCCTGGTGATCGAGCCAGACCTGTGGCGTCTGGCTGATGCCGTAAATAATCTCCCCAAGCGGGCTTTCTGCCGCGCCTTTGGTCGGGTCATTGACCCCCAGCTGACTGGTAAACACCACCGGCATACCGACCAGTGCCTGCTGCTCGCGTCCGCGGTTCCACTCACGCAATACATCAACCGCGCTAAAACTGCGATATTGCAGGCTCTCCAGCACTTCACCATTGACCTGCGCCGCGCGTTCGGCAAAGCTCAGCGGCTGCTGATGATCAAGCGCCAGCAGGGTCACGGCGGTAAAGTCGCCGACCATTCGTGGCACATCTTCGTGCCACGGCAGGCGATCAAAGATCGTCAGGTTGAGGCTGAAGGTGGGTTCACTGCTCCAGCTGGCCAGCACTTCAGAGAAAGCGGCAATTAACAGCGAAGCAGGAGTGACGCCATAACGTCCTGCGCGTTCGCGCAGGATTTGCCAGGCATCAGCAGGCAGCGTGCGCTGGCGACGGCTGAACTGCGGATGGACGCGGCTCAGGTTCTCGGCAATCAGCGGCAGCTGCGGTGCGGCAGGCAGCGTCGGCAGGCGCTGTAACCAGTAGTCGCGGTCCTGTTGCCACTGTTGCAGACGCGCGCCTTCACGGTTTTGCTTTGCAATGACATAGTCGCGGAAACCAATGCTAAAGGGTTGCAGCCCGGCCTGCGCCAGATCACCGTCGGCGCGATACAGCGCTACCAGCTCATCCCACAAAATCTGGCTACTGGTGGCGTCATTAATCAGCATATCGATACTGATATGCAGACGACTGCCACCCGCGGGCAGAAGCGTTACGCGCAGATCAAACAGCGGCCAGCGATCGGTCGGCAATACCTGATGCGACAAGGTGTCACGCCAGTGTTCGCAGTGTTGCCGCGCCTGTTGCGCAGTGGCGTGCTGTAAATCGGCAACCGCAATCTGATACTCCGGCACATCGGCCAGCACCTGCTGGCGGCCATCTTCGGCGATAATCAGGCGCAGCGCATCGTGGCGGGCAATCAGCTGGTTCCAGCAGCGTTGTAAGCGGGCGGGATCCAGCCTCTGCGGTGCATCGGCTTCCAGACAGGCATGACAGGCAATCCCGCCCAGCGCGTAGTGATCCTGACGACCAATCCAGTAGGCATATTGCAGTTCGGTCAGCGGGAATGGCGCATAGCGTTGCGCCGCCTGATGGCTGATGGTCATTTCGCTGCTGGCGGTGGCCGTCGGTACGCAGCTGTCAAGCTGTTCGCTCAGCCAGGCGATCAGCCGTGCTGGCGTGCTGTGTTCAAACAACGCTTTCAGTGGACAGACAATCCCCAGCTCGCTGTCGCAGCGGCGCGAGAAGTCCATAATCAGAATTGAATCCATTCCCAGCGCCAGCAGTTCACTGTCGGGCTGAATACTGTGTGGCGCGACGCGCAGGGTGCGCGCCAGTTCATTGCGCACAAAGTCATGGATCACCTGTTGCTGCTCGCTGCGGCTGAGCTGATGCAGATTACGCGCCTGTAAATCCTTGCCTGCTGCCGGGCTCTGTGGCTGTTGAGATACGCAGCGGTTAAACAGATGCACCGGGCTGTAAAGGGCAAACAGCGGGACAAATTTCTGCCAGTCGATTTCTGCCGCCAGCCATACCGCCGGGAAACCGGCGGCGGTCATATCGGCGGCAAATAGCTTATCCAGCGTCGCCAGATAACGGGCTGGCGGCTGGCGCTGGATCCCGGCCATACGCAGATATTGCAGCAGAGAATCGTCCACTTCCGACATCCCGCTGCCGCCGCTCCATGGCCCCCATGAGATGCTCAGTCCCGGCAAGCCCTGATGACGGCGTTCGCGCATCAGCGCATCCTGCCAGGCATTGGCTGCGCCATAATGAATTTGCAGACGTGAACCCCAGACGCCGGAGATCGAGGTAAAGCAGACAAACCACTGCAACGGCAGCTGTTGCGTATAGTGATGCAGCAGGCGGGTGCCGGTGACTTTTGCCGTCGCCACCGCCTGGTAATCCTCGCGGGTAATGGTATCGAGCGGGTTAAAGCGTCCGACGCCGGCACAGTGGAATACGCCGGCCAGCGGACGGCCTGCGGCGGCAATCTGACTAAACAAGTCGGCGACCGAGGCCGGATCCGTGATATCGGTGGTCACACAGGTCAGGGTAATGCCACGGCTGCGCCAGTGTTGTAACCATGGCAGGACATTGCGGCGCGGCGCCTGACGACCGGTCAGCACCAGGTGCCGGGCGCCATTGCGGATCAGCCACTCGCTGATATGGCGACCCAGTGCGCCCCAGGCGCCAGCGACCAGCACTGCTGATTCGCCATCAATGCTAAAGCGCTGCTGTGGCGTCAGTGCCGCGTGATCCACCGGCGTCAGGCAGGGATGTAACCACTGCTGGTCGCGCAGGCAGAGCGCATCTTCCTCGCCAAAGCAGCTGGCGGCACGCAGCACCGCATTCGCCAGCTGCCAGATACCGGTTTCGCTGGCGATATCCAGCATCAGCCATTTGCAGGCCGGATATTCAATCGCCAGCGCGCGGGCGGCGCCCCAGAGTGCGGCCTGATCGGCATCGCAGGCTTGCGGATCCGGTGTCTGCGCCTGGCGGGTGATCAGCATCAGGCGGATGGCACCTTTCAACTGCTGGATCTGCTGCAGTAACTCAATCAGCGGCCAGACGGCGTCGTCGGCTGGCGGTAAATACAGCGCCACATCATCCGGCTGCCATTCACTGACCAGCTGTTGCGGATCGGTGCAATAAACCGCGCCGACACTCTGCGCGGCAAAAGTGTCGGCGAGATGATGGCAGCTATCTTCATCGCCCAGCAGCCAGTAGCGGTGCTCGTGCGTGGTGGTGGGTGGCGCAGAGATAACTTCCCACTGCTGGGTATACAGCGGGACGGATTCCACGCTGCTGTGCAGTGGCAATGGCTGCAACGGCAGCGGCTCGCGTGGCGCATCGCTATCATAATCCAGCCAGTAAGTCTGACGATGGAACGGATAGCGCGGCAGCTGGCGCGGCGACAGCAGCGGACCATTAAATGTGGCGCAGTGCGGATTTTCCCAGGCGAAGTTAACCCCGCAAAGATACAGGTCGCGCAGCGCTTCACGCCAGCTGGTCAGTTGTGGTGTACCGCGCCGCTGGCTGGCGACCACCGTCAGCGGATGCGCCACCGGGTTGCTGAGCAGATGGCGCTGCGCCAGCGCAGTCAGAATGGCGTGCGGGCCGATCTCCACTAACAGATCGCACTGCTGCGCCGCGACTGACAGCGCCTGGTGGAAGCGTACTGCCTGGCGTGCATGCTGACGCCAATAGTCGCCATCCGGCGCCTGCGTCAGGGCTTCACCGCTCAGGGTGGAGATCAGGTTAATGGCAGGCGGCCGGGTAGTGACTGACTCGCCACACTGCTGCCATTCCGCGAGCATCGGATCCAGCAGCGGCGAGTGGAAAGCATGGGACACGGTCAGCGCACGCGCGCTGATACTCTGCTGTTCCAGCTGTACTCGCAGCTGATCCAGCACCGGCAGCGCACCAGCCAGTACGCTGTCCTCTTCGCCGTTCAGCGCGGCAATCGCCACCTGCGCCGCCTCCGCTGGCGGCAGCTGATCCAGACGCTGTTGCAGGGCATCGGCGCTTAAACGTACCGCCAGCATGCCGCCACCGGCAGGCAGCGCCTGCATCAGCGCGCCACGACGGACAATCAGTTGCGCAGCATCGGCCAGGCTTAATGAACCGGCAATCACCAGCGCGGCAAATTCGCCAATTGAGTGACCGAGCATCACCACCGGCTGCACACCATAGCTTTGCCACAGGCGCGCCAGCGCATAACCGACGGCAAATAGCGCCGGTTGAGTCATGGCGGTTTGATTTAAACGTTCGCTATCACTGGCAAAGATCAGCGCCAGCAGCGATTCTCCCAGCCACGGCGTGATAGCGGCTTCGGCTTCGTCCAGCGCTGCGCGAAATGCCGGTTCCGCCTGGTATAACCCGGCGGCCATCCCGGCATACTGCGCACCCTGACCGGTAAACAGAAAGCCGACGCGTGGCGCTTTGTTCACCGCCACTGCATCGCTGGCCTGACTGAGGGCCGCATCCAGTTCGCTGATATCACTGACGACCAGCGCCAGACGCACACTGTGGTGTTCGCGCTGACGCGCGAGGCTGGCGGCGATGGCCGCCAGCGGCAGCGCGCTGTCCAGCTGTTGCCGCCACTGCTGAGTTAATTGCTGTAAAGATTCAGCGGATTGCGCGGAGAACATTAACAGCTGCGGCTGGCTGTTATCGACCACAGGCGTGGCCATTTTCGGCGGCGCCTGTTCCAGCACAATATGGGCGAGGGTGCCGGCAAAACCGTAGGAGGTGACCCCGGCGCGGCGCGGCCGATCGCGCTGCGGCCAGGCTTGCGCCTGAGCCGGTAAACGCGCCGGGATCCGATCCAGATCGATCAGCGGGTTAAGCTGATTAAGGCCAATATGCGGCGGGATCACGCCATGCTCCAGCGCCAGAATCGCTTTTACCATACCGGAAGCCCCGGCGGCGGCTTCAAGGTGGCCGATATTGGTTTTTACCGAACCGAGCCACAGCGGATCCGGTGTCTGGCGGCCACTAAACACCTCGGCCACCGACTGATATTCAATCGGGTCGCCAAGTCGGGTGCCGGTGCCGTGCAGCTCCAGATAGTCAATATCATCCGGTTGCAGACCGGCGCGCTGCAACACCCGTTGCAGTAAACGGCGTTGCGCCTCGCCGTTGGGGGCCGACAGGCTGCTGCTGGCGCCATCCTGACGCACCAGGCTGCCACGGATCACCGCCCGAATATCATCGCCATCGGCCTGCGCCTGCGACAGCGGTTTTAACAGGAAGGCGACACAGCCTTCACCGCGCACATAGCCATCGGCGCTGGCGTCAAAGGTTTTACACTGGCCGTCCGGCGCCAGCATGCCCGCTTTATGCAGCACCTGATCGACTTCCGGCAGCAGTTGCAGTTTCACTCCGGCGGCCAGCGCCATATCGCACTCACCAAGGCGTATCGCCTGGCAGGCCATATGCAGCGCACTGTGGGCCGAGGAGCAGGCGGTATCCACCGCCACCGACGGGCCTTCCCAGCCATAAAAGTAGGAGAGACGACCACAGGCGGCGGCAAACGAGTTGCCGGTGCCGTAGTAAGCATCGAGATGCGCACTGTCGCCGGTAATAAACGGAATATGCGCATAGTCGCCCGTACCAATGCCGACATACACCCCGACATCGCCGCCCTGCAAGCGGGAAGGCGGAATCCCGGCATCCTCCAGCGTATGCCAGCTGACTTCCAGCAACATGCGCTGCTGCGGATCGGTGTTAATCGCTTCGCGCGGTGACATACCAAAGAAGGCGGCGTCAAAATCCGCCGGACGATTAAGAAAAGCGCCGAAGCCGGGGATCTCGTCATTACTGCGGAAGCGGTCGGCAGGCATCGGGCGGATCGCTGAACCGCCATCCAGCAGCAGTTGCCAGAATTCGGCGTCGGTTTGCGCCTCTTCGCCGTCGGCGGCGGGCAGGCGGAAAGCCATGCCGATAATCGCCACCGGCTCATCGCTGCTGCTGCGGCTGCGGCTGTGCGGCGCTGCGGCCGCTGGCTGCTGTAAGGCGTTAAGACGCGTCGCCAGCGCACTGGCGCTCGGGCTGTCAAACAGCGCGCTTTCTGGCAGATCAATACGGAAATGCTGGCGGATGCGGGCCAGCAGGGTGGCGGCGCCAACCGAATCAAGGCCATAGCTAAACAGCGACTGGCGTGGATCGATATTACGTGCGGTGACATTGCCCAGCAGCTCAGCGGCCTGCTGGCAGATCCAGCTTATCTGTTCACTGCTGCCAGCGGTGCTGACCGGCTGCGGCGCGCTTTCATCCCATAAAAGATGCAGCTGCTGCTGTTGCCACGCTTCACTCAGCGCGCGCCGACGCACTTTGCCACTGGTGGTGCGCAGCAGGGTGCCTTTACGGATCGGCACTACCCGCCATACCGCCAGCTGATGCTGTTCGGCAATCGCCTGTCTGACCGCGGCGACCAGCTGTTGCAAGGCGTCCTGATCGGCGCGCTGCGTTTCCAGCACCACCACCAGTTGCTCTTCATCATTGTGCTGACAGGCAAACGCCGCCGCGCCATCGGCCACAGCCAGCGGATGCGCGGCAATGGCGGTGGCTTCGATATCATTTGGGTAGTGGCACTGGCCGCGCACAATCAGGATATCTTTCAGGCGGCCGGTGATAAACAGCTGTCCCTGATGGACAAAACCGAGATCGCCGGTACGCATATAGCGGCGGCCGTCAGCAGCATCCGCCAGCGTGGCGCCAAAGGTTGCGGCGCTTTCCTGCTCGCGCCGCCAGTAACCCTGCGCCACCGCATTGCCACTGATCCAGATTTCCCCGGTGTGTCCGGCGTCAACCGGCTGATGCGTGTCGCTATTAACAATCTGCACATCCTGACCGCCAAACTCATTGCCGCAACCAACATAGCGCCGGGTGTGATTGCTGGCATGCTCTGCGATCTGCACCTGATTACGCAGCAACGCGTTTTTATCGATATCCAGATAGACCGGTTCGCTGGCGCTGTTACCGGCCGCAATCAGCGTCGCTTCCGCCAGCCCGTACGAGGGTTTTAGCGCCTCACGGCGTAAACCGCAGGCTTTAAAGCAGTGCCAGAACGCTTCCAGCTGCTGCGCCGAGACCGGTTCAGCGGAAGGCACCAGGCTGACCACCGACGACAGATCCCAGCTGGCGATGCGCTCCGGTTGCTGGCTGGCGGCGTCGGTGCAGCGTTGCAGGGCAAAGTTCGGACAGGGCAGCACGGTGCCGCGCTGCTGACTCGCCAGCTCCAGCCAGCGCAGCGGATCTCTGACAAAGGTTGCCGGTGGCAGATAGACCGCCGTATTACCCGACAGTAATGGCGACAGAATGCCCATAATCAGACCGAGATCGTGATACAGCGGCAGCCAGCTGACCACTACGCTGTCTGGCGTCGGCAGCGTCAGGCAGGCGAGAAAATCGAGGTTCGCCAGCAGATTGTGGTGACGATTAATTACCCCTTTTGGCAGACCGGTCGAACCGGAGGTGTACTGCAAAAAGGCGATAGTGTTGCCATCAATCACCGGCGCCTGCCAGCGCTGCTGCCAGCTCTCTTCGTCAGCGGTGGCGGTGTCCAGCACCGTCAGCTGATGCTTCGCGGCAAAATGGCGCAGATCTTCCCCTGAGAGGGCGATAATCTCCGCGCCGGTGAGGATCAGCGACGGCTGACAATCGTCGGCGATCGCATCCAGTTTGCTCAGCACGCGTTTGACGCGCGCCGGGCCGGATAAGTTAACCGGCACGCCAATCACGCCAGCATAAAAACAGGCCAGCAGGGTGGTGACATACTCCACGCCGGACGGATAGAGGATCAGCGCGGTAGCGCCTGGCGCAGTATGTTGCTGCAATCTTGCCGCTAAAGCCCGCGCACGCCGCGCGACCATCCCAAAGGTAACCACCTGTTCCGTGCCATCGAGGGCATGGAAACGTAACGCAGGAGAATCACACTGCAAACCGGCATAAAATTCAATGCCCGCAACCAGCGTGGAAAAACGATTTAACAAAGGGTAATGCGATGCCATTTACTTAAACCTCAAACAGTTAAGTCCAGGTGAAATTAAGCATCGCTCACGACGTCCAGAAATATTTCAAAGCAACCTTGCCATCTCTGCACACAATTCCGCGGTAGTGAAAAACACTATCTTTTGTGCTGTTTTTTTCATCAAACTTTCGCTTGCCACCGTAATAAAAATAATTATCATTTGCAATATCGTTTGGTAAATAGTTGATTTAAGCATAATAAGCATGCGGCCATTTGGCTCACTGCCAGCGGATAAGGGACGTCGTTTTTCACACAACAGGAGCCACGGTGAATTCAGAAAACACTCAGCTTAATGCGCTGCTGACTGAGGTCATGGCGCAGGCGGATAGCGAGCAGTACCACGTGCTCGACATGAATATGGCGCAACAGGGAGAGTGTGATTTACGGCGTCAGCTGCGTCAGCGGACCGTGCGTTATACCGCAGCGGTAGGCTCGCGGCTGGAGCAGATAACGCGACGCAAGAACCAGCCGGATATCGACTGGCAGCATCTGGATATCAGCAATGCGCTGTCGCGTCGCCGTTTCAGCCAGCCCGGTTTTGACCTGGTGTTGCTCAGCGCTGCGCCTGCCGAACCGGCCCTGTGGTATGAACTGCTGAAACCCGGCGGCTGGCTGATCGCCGGCAATGACCGACAGTGGCAGCGCTGGCAGCCGCAGACGGAGGCTTCGCCGCCGTTCCCGCTGACCGATATTCAGCACGCATACTGGATTGGCCGCAGCCAGTCGCTGGCGCTGGGCGGCGTCTCCTGTCATGTCTATTTTGAGTGGCGTATCAGCGATTTTGATATCGCTCGCTTTGAAGCGGCGTGGAACCGGGTGATTGCCCGTCACGGTATGATGCGCGCCTGTGTTGATGACAACGGTCAGCAACGGATTCTTGCCAGCGTGCCGCACTACGCCATTGCCTGCGACGATCTGCGCGCGTTGCCCGATCAACTGCGCGATCGGCAGCTGGCGGCGACCCGTGAACGCATGTCGCAACAGGTGCTGGAGGCCAGCCAGTGGCCGCTGTTTGAGCTGCGCGCCAGTCTGGAGAGTGAGCAGGATTGCCGCGTGCACCTCGATCTCGACCTGTTAACCTTCGACGTGCAGAGTTTCCATATCGTGCTGGCGGAACTGGCGCGTTTTTACCATCAGCCGCAGCTGTCGCTAGCGGAAATCCGTTACAGCTTCCGCGACTATCAGCTGGCGGAAATGCAGGCGCGCCACAGCAGCGGCTGGGCCAGCGATCGCGACTGGTGGCTGGCGCGGCTCGATCAGTTACATCCGGCGCCTCAGCTGCCGCTGCGCTGTCAGCCATCCGAGGTGGCGCAGCCAAAGTTCCGCCGTCTGCAACGTCGCGTTGAACCCGAACGCTGGCAGCGCTTGTCACAACATGCTTCGCAGGCGGGCGTGACCCCGTCGGCGATGCTGCTGGCCGCCTTTAGCGAGCTGCTGACGCTGTGGTGTGAAGAGCCGCGCTTCAGCCTCAACCTGACCCATTTTAACCGCCGCCCGCACCATGCGGATGTGGCGCAGCTGGTTGGCGATTTCACCTCGGTATTGCTGCTGAGTGTCGATTGCAGTACGCGCCAGCCTTTCCGCCAGCGTGCCGCCGATCTGCAACAGACGTTGTGGGAACGGCTGGCGCACAGCCAGTTTGGCGGTGTGGATGTATTGCGAGAACTGGCGAAACGTCAGGGCATGGCCGACAGCAGCGCGATGCCGATTGTCTTTACCAGCCTGCTGGGGATGGATCTCGATACCCTGGTGGAAGGCGCCGATCTGCTGGGTGAACCGGCGTATCTGTATACCGCCACGCCGCAGGTGTGGCTGGATCATCAGGTGATGGTGCGCAAAGGCAGTCTTGAATATAACTGGATTGTGATCGATAACCTGTTCCCCGACGGCATGATCGACAGCATGTTTGCCGCTTACGGCGAGTTGCTGGATCGGCTTACCGATGACAGTCAGCTCTGGCAGCAGCCGCTGGCCCTGCCACTTCCGGATAAGCAGCGCGCGATCCGTACGGCGGTTAATCGCACCGAACTGATGCTGCCGCTGACGCCGCTGCATGCCGGTTTCTTTGCCCGTGCCCGCCAGCAGCCCACGGCGACAGCGCTGATTGCCGAAGGTCAGCAGTGGCAGTATCAGCAGCTGGCGCAGCTAGCGTTGCGGGTAGCGGCGCGTCTTAATCAGCTGGAGTGCCGCAATCAGCCGGTGGTGGTGTCGCTGCCGAAAGGCGCCGGGCAGATTATCGCCGCGCTCGGGGTGATGGCCGCTGGCGCGATTCTGGTGCCGGTAGCGCGCGACTGGCCGCTGGCGCGTCTGCATGAGGTGCTTGATCAGGCCGGGGCGCAGGCGCTGATTAGCGATGACGACGGTGTCGCGCAGTGCTCGCAAACAACGGCATTTACCCTGCAACAGCTGCCGCCGCAAGGCGCTGAGGTGCAGCTGCCGCCGCTCTCGCAGACCGCCTATATCATCTACACCTCCGGCTCAACCGGTAAACCGAAAGGGGTGGCGATGCAGCACGCCGCCACCGCCAATACGCTGTCTGATATCAGCGCGCGCTTGCAGTTAACGCCGGATGACCGGGTATTTGGCCTGTCATCATTAAGTTTCGATCTGGCGATTTTTGATCTGTTTGCCACGCTGGCCGCTGGCGCCACGCTGGTGCTGCCGCAGCAGCAGGGGATGCGCGATGCGGCGCACTGGATGCAGTTGCTGCAACAGCATCAGGTCAGCTGCTGGAATTCGGTGCCTTCGCTGATGGCGATGCTGGTTGAATATGCGCGTGCCAGCGGTGAAAGCCTGCCTGCTCTGCGGGCGGTGATGTTGTCCGGCGACTGGATCGGCCGCGATCTGGCCGCCAGTATTGCGCCACTGGCGCCAGCCGCGCGGCTGATTGCGCTGGGCGGCGCCACCGAAGCGGCGATCTGGTCAAACTGGTTTGAAGTGGAGAGTGTCGATCCCCACTGGTATGCGGTGCCCTATGGCTGGCCGTTAGCCAACCAGCGCTATTATGTGCTGGATGCGCAGGGACGCGATCGTCCTGCGGGGGTGGCCGGTGAACTGTTTATCGGCGGCGTCGGGCTGGCGGCAGGCTACTGGCGTGATACAGCGCGCACCGACGCTGCTTTTATCACCCATCCGCTCAGTGGCGAACGTCTGTACCGTACCGGCGATCTGGCGCGTTATGACCCGCAGGGGTGCATCGAATTCCTTGGCCGGCGTGATGCGCAGGTTAAAGTCGGTGGTCATCGCATTGAACTGGGTGAAATCGAAGCCGCATTGCAGGCGACGGAACAGGTACAGTCCGCAGTGGCCGATGTGGTTACCACGCCATCCGGCGCGCAACAGCTGGCCGCCTGGCTGGTGATTAAGCCGCTGGCGCAGGATGCTGCTCAGCTTATCGCCACCGGCCAACAGGCTGCGGCCTGCCTGCCGGCAAGCAGCCGTATCGCCTCGTTGTCGGCGTTCCAGGCGGAAAGTGAGTCACTGGCGCCGCTGATGATGTTGCAGATATTACAGCAGCTGGAATTTTGCCAGCCGCCGGGCTGGCGCATTGCCGCGCGGATGAGCGAGTTGCGTCTTGATGCGCGTTTTAGCCGTTTACTGACGCGCTGGCACCAGATTCTGCAGCAGGAAGGTCTGCTGAACGAAGAGGGGGGCCAGTGGTTTTGCGCCGATTGCGCACCAGCAGAGCAGGCGCTGGCGCAGCGGCTTGATGACGGCAGACATCGTCTGCGTCAGTTCCTCAGCTGGCTGAATGAGGGCGACCTGTTCGCCGACTGGCTGTTTGCCAGCAGCACGGCGATTGAGACGGTGCTGAAAGAGCCGCAGCTGGCGAGTTCACTGCTGTTCCCTGATGGCGACAGCCGCGCATCGGAAGCGCTGTATCAGGGCAATATTATCGCCGATTACCTTGGGGCGATTGCCGCCAGCCTGCTGCCGCAACTGGTTAACGGCCATCCCGCGCCACAGGTGATGGAGATCGGCGCCGGTATTGGCGGCCTGACGGCCAGCACCTTGCCTGCTTTCGCCGCGCTGACTGAGCAGGGTGAATATCACCATACCGATGTCAGCCCGTGGTTCTCTCACTACGCCACGCAACGTTTTGGCGGCTATCCTGCGCTGCGCACCGGCCGTTACGATATCAACCAGACGGCGGCAGAACAGCACTATGCACCCGCGACGATGGACGCGATTCTTGCCGCCAATGTGTTGCACAACGCCCATCAGCCTGATGCCACTTTGAGTGAAATCTGGTTAATGCTGAAGCCGGGCGGCAGCCTGCTGATGCTGGAAGCCACTGAAGATAAACAGCTGCAATGGGTTACCGCTGCCGCGGTGCTGGAGCATGCAGCCGAAGGCGGCGACAGTGCGGGCGATTCGCCGTTGCTGAGCGAGTCGCAGTGGCGCAGCGCGCTGCTGCGCGCCGGATTTGAACTGATTGACGTCTGGCCGTACGCCGCCACGCCGCTGGCGTTTGCCGGGCAGCAGCTGTTCCTTGCCCGCCGTCCGCAGCAGGCGACGACCCTGCAGCAGGTACAGCAAAGCCTGGCGCAGCGTTTGCCGGCTTATATGCTGCCCGATCATCTGATTAGCGTGGCAAAACTGCCACTGAGTGCTAACGGCAAAATAGATCGCCAGCAGCTGCCGAAAATTGCCCAACTGAGCGGCGCGCAGCAACAGCACTACGCTGCGCCACAAACCGATGCTGAACAGCGGCTGGCGGCGATCTGGTGTGAGTTATTGCAGGTTGAGCAGGTGGGGCGCGAACAGGATTTCTTTAGTGCTGGCGGCGACAGCCTGTTAGCCACGCGGCTGGCCAGTCGCTTAAGCAGCGAGTGGGGCGTGCGCGTGCCAATTCGCCTGATCTTTACCGATGCCGTATTACATAAAATGGCGACGGCGCTGGAGGCTGTCGTGGCGCCAACGCTGGCGCTGCCGTTAGTGGAGCTGAGTGCCACGCGTCCACAGCAGCTGATCTGCCTGCACGGCAGTGATGGTTTTGCCACGCCGTATCAGCGGCTGGCCGCGGCGCTTAGCGACAGCGTGCAGTGTATCGGCGTGCAGGCCAGTGGTTTGCTGATGGATGAAACTCCGCTCAGCAATCTGGACAGTCAGGCGCAACGCACGCTGGATGCGCTGCGCCAGCAGGGATTTAGCGGCCCCTGGCATCTGGCGGGCTGGTCGATGGGGGCGTATCTGGCGATGGAAATGGCGCGGCGGCTGCAACAGCAGGGTGAACAGGTGGCGTCATTAATCCTGATCGATCCGGCGCCGCAACAGGCGATGGCCGCCTGCGCCGCCAGTGAATATGCGCTCTGGCGCTCAATGGCGGGCGAATCTGTGGCCAGTCAGCTGACCACTTTTGCCGCATTATGCAGCGAAGAGAAGCTGGCCCGCTGGCGCGAGGTACTGCCGCCGGATCTGCTGATAGAAGATCAGGCATTAACACGACTGATTGCGGTAATCCGCGCCAACGTACAGGCGATGGTCAGTGCGCCTTGTCGTCCGCTGACTGTCGCGGCAGAGATTATTACCGCCAGCGAGCGTGACCTGAGCTGGGGCGATGGCAGCAGAGTGCTGGAGCAGTGGTTTAGCGTGACGCCGCAGCGCAGCACCATCGGTAACAGCAACCATCTGAATATCATTACGCAGCCGCAACTGTTTGCCGCGCTGCAACAAATTACACAAGGAAAACAGTGAATGTCAGAACAGATCATTGATACCAGCGGCTGGCCGCTGGTGCACTATGTGATGCCCGAATCGGTGCCAGATTCGCTGGCGGAACACCATATTGCCGCCTTACAGGCGGTGCTCGATCGCCAGCAGCCGTTTGTGCTGATCTTCAGCGGCGTTGAGCTGCCGAAGAACTCCGCGCTTTTTTTCCGCCTGTATAAAGCCTGGGGCAGCCGTACGCGTGAAGCGCAGCAGCGATACTGCCGTGGTGCGGTACGTGTGGAGCCGGATGAGGCTAAACGACGATCGTTCTGGCGTCAGGCGTTGCGCTATCTGACCACCCGCACCATTCCCTATCCCTATAAAGTGGTCGCCAGCCACGCTGAAGCCGAACAGCAGGCGCAATGCTGGTTGCAGGACACATTTTAACCTAAGGTCGGGTACCGATGTCATCACCACAACAAGTCTCACCGCTACGCGCATTGCTGGCGCTGGTGAGCAGC
Source organism: Winslowiella arboricola (assembly GCF_025527015.1). Lineage (GTDB taxonomy): Bacteria > Pseudomonadota > Gammaproteobacteria > Enterobacterales > Enterobacteriaceae > Erwinia > Erwinia arboricola. The sequence goes on from NZ_JAODIM010000043.1 coordinate 405,984, forward strand.
GAGAAACGCGCGCTGAGATGGGCGCTGATGCTGGCTGCTCTGTCAGTACTGCTGGAGCTGATCCCTTACACTATTCTCTGGCTGGCGGTGGATCGACTGGCAGAGGATCGCTTGCTGCCCCTGGCGGGCTGGTTAGCGCTGGCGCTGGTGCTGAAAACGTTGCTGCTGTTACTGGCCGGTTACTTTAGCCATCTGGCGGCATTTCGCCTGCTGTATCAGCTGCGCCTGCGGATTGCCCGCGCGCTGACCCGGCTGCCATTAATGCAGCTGGCACCTTACAGTTCCGGCAGCCTGCGCAAAATTATTATTAATGATGTTGAGCGGCTGGAGAGCTTTATCGCCCATCACAGCGTCGATCTGATTGCGGCGCTGGTCAGTCCGCTGACGGCTGCGCTGTTTCTGTTCTGGCTCGACTGGAAAATGGCGCTGGCGGCGCTGATTACCGTGCCGCTGGCGATCGCAGCGCAAAAGCTGTTTTCGCGCGGCATGGCGGAACGTACCCGGGCTTATCACCAGGCCACCGGGCAGCTGAATGGCGCGATCACTGAGTTTGTGCGTGGCATTCCGGTGATGAAAGCTTATCGCCAGACGGCGCAATCTTTCCGTCTGCTGCATAACAGCCTGACGCAATATCATCAGCTGGTCGAGGGGTTTACCCGCCGCGCAGTGCCGTCGTGGTCGCTGTTTGTGGTGCTGCTGAATGCCAATATCTTTATTCTGCTGCCGCTGGGGATCTGGCGTATCAGCGCGGGCACGCTGACTATCAGTGAGCTGGTGCTGATTCTGATGCTCGGTAGTGGTCTGCTGAAGCCGCTGCTGCGCGTCACTTTTCTTGGCACTCTGATGCGCGAAATTCTTGCCGGAATGGCGCGTATCCAGCCGTTTCTGGCGTCGGAACCGGCGCGGGAAAGTGACCAAAAAGCGCCGGCGGGTCGCGAACTGATTGCCGAAAACCTCAGTTTTGGTTATGAAGGTCGTGACGTTGTCACCGATGTGTCGCTGCTATTACACCCCGGTGATTTTTGCGCACTGGTGGGGCCTTCCGGCGCCGGTAAATCAACGCTGGCCTGGCTGCTGGCCGGATTGCTGCCGCCTGATAAAGGGGAAGTGCGTATCGGTGATACGCCGCTGAATCAGCTGGATGACAGCACGCGCGCGGCGTTGCTGGCGGTGGTCAGTCAGGATGTGTTTCTGTTCAAAGGCACGCTGGCGGATAACCTGCGCATCGGCAATCCGCAGGCGACTGACGGGCAAATCGCGGCCGCACTGACGATTGCGCAGGCGCAGGCGTTTGTCAGCGCGCTGCCGCAGGGGATCGAGACCCCGTTGCACGAACGCGGCCTGCGTCTCTCCGGCGGCGAGCGCCAGCGTATCGCCATCGCCCGCGCACTGCTGGCGGATACGCCAGTGTTAATCCTCGATGAAGCCACCGCCTTTGCCGATGCGCTGACCGAAGCCGCCTTTTATCAGGCCTTGCGGCGGGCGCGTCCACAAACCTGCGTGCTGACCATTGCTCACCGGCTGTTTGCGGTGCAGCAGGCGGATGTGCTGCTGTTAATGGATCAGGGACATCTGGTCGCCAGCGGTACGCATCAGCAGTTAATGGCGGATAACGCCCTCTATCAGCGGCTCTGGCACAGTCAGTATCAGCTGCAACACTGGCATATTCGTTCACAGGAGTGTACCGATGTCGATGCTTAATCAGCTCGCAGGCGGCAAGGGTGTGCGTCGTATCAGCCTCGGCATTGCGCTGCGGATAGTGGCGCAGATATTTGCCATTGCGCCATTTTTTATCGCCTGGCTGGCGTTGCAGAATCTGGCATTGCAGCAGGGCGGCTGGGACTACTGGCCGCAGCTGACGCTGGCGCTGCTGCTCTGTTTTGTCGCTCAGCTCATCTGTTCCCATTTTGGTCAGCTGGGCTGCTTCCTTGGCAGTTATGACATGATGCTGCGCTACCGCCAGATTGTCGCCGATCATCTGCGCAAAATCCCGCTGGGCTACTTTCAGCGTCACCGGCTGGGAGAAACCAGTGCACTGCTGACCGACCATATGCGCCGCGTTGAAGAGATCTTCTCTCATCTGCTGCCGGAAGTGATCGTTGGCCTGAGTGCGCCGCTGATTTTTGTTGTCGTGCTGCTGACCATCAATATACCGCTGACGCTGGCGCTGCTCTGTACTTTACCGCTGGGGTTATTGTTGCTGTGGATAATGTCGCGCTTTATGTTGCGCGCCACCCGCCTGCAGGGCGATCGTTTTGCATTGGCTTCCGGCTTGCTGCTGGAGTTTATTGGCGGCATCAAAACCCTGCGTCTGTTTAACCGTCATCAGGGCATGATGCAGCAGATCGAGCGCAATTTTGCCGCTATCAGGCAGGCCAGCATGGGCATCGAGGCGTGGGGCGGCGGCGGGGTGCAGCTGTTCCGCCTTTGCGCCGAGCTGGGACTGGTGGCGCTGTTTATCTGCGCCAGCGCGCTGGCGCTGGACAATGCACTCGATCCTTTCACCTGGCTGCTGTTTATCCTGGTGGCGTTTAAAGTGATCGATCCGCTGCTGGATGCGGCAGCCTGGTTCACCTTAATGAGCGTGATGCGCCAGTCGGCGCAGCGACTCAATGCGCTGATGGCGGAACCGGAGCAGGCGGAACAGAGTGATATCCCTTTACCGCCGGGTAATGAGATTGCCTTTAACCACGTCAGTTTTGCTTATGAGCAGCAACCGGTGCTGAAAGATGTCAGTTTCCTGCTGCCCGAAGGCTCGGTAACCGCGCTGGTTGGCGCGTCCGGCAGCGGCAAAAGCACCATTCTGCATCTGCTCGGGCGTTTCTGGGAGGCGCAGCAGGGCGAGATTACGCTGGGCGGCGTAGCGATTGCACAGCTGGGCAGCGAACAGCTGTATCAGCGTATCGGCTATGTGTTTCAGGATGTGCAGTTGTTTGACGGCTCGGTGCTGGATAATGTGCGGATCGGTCGCCCTGACGCCAGTGACGAACAGGTGATCAAAGCCTGTGAAGACGCCTGCTGCGCCAGCTTTGTGCAGCAGCTGCCACAAGGCTATCACACGCCGCTGGGCGAAGGTGCGGGCCGGCTCTCCGGCGGTGAACGCCAGCGCCTGTCGATTGCGCGCATGATGCTGAAAGATCCGGCGGTGATTTTACTTGATGAAGCCACCGCACTGCTCGACCCGCTAACCCAGTCGGAGATTCAGCTGGCGCTGTCGCGGCTGGCGGTGGGCAAAACGGTGTTAATGATCGCCCATCGCCTGCGTACCGTGGAGTTTGCCGAACAGATTCTGCTGCTGGATAACGGTGAGATTGTGGCGCGCGGCACGCACCAGCAGCTGCTGGCGCAGCCGGGGATGTATCGGCGGCTGTGGCAGGCGCAGGAAGGCGGGGATGCGCCGCAATGAGTGAAGTGAATCAGCAACGCCAGAAGCGACGCGTCTTTACCCTGTTTGCCCTGTTAATACTGGCTGCCGCGCTGCTGCTGGTTGGCTGGTGGTGGTTTTTCCTGCGCGCGGTGGAAAGCACGGACGATGCGTTTATTGATGGTCATCTGTCGCAGATTTCCGCGCAAATCGCCGGACGCGTGGAACGTATTGCGGTAGAGGATAATCAGATGGTGAAGCGCGGCGATCTGCTGATTGAACTGGATCCGCGCGATCGGCAGATTGCGCTCGATAAAGCGCTGGCGGCGCGCAGCATTACGCAGGCGAAAATCGGCCAGAGCGTGGCGGAACTGACAGCGCTGGAGGCGAGTCTCGGGCAGGTTGAGGCCAATGTACAGCTGGCGGAAGCGGAGTATCAGCGCGATGAGAAACAGTATCTGCGCTATCGCCAGTCTGGTAGTGCGGTCAGCCATAGCGAACTGGATGCCAAAGCCGCCAGCGCCAAAACCAGCGCCGCCACGCTGCTGGCGCAACGTAAAAATATCAGTTACAGCAAGGCGCAATTACTGAAAGCGCGCGCCGCGCTGGTTGAAAATCAGGCGACCCTGCAACAGGATGACGCGGAAATCGCCAGTGCACGTCTGTTGCTCAGTTATACGCGTATCACCGCCCCTGGCGATGGCTATGTCACGAAGCGCACGGCGGAAGCGGGTAATACCGTCAGCGCCGGTAGCGTGCTGATGGTCGTTATCGATAGCCATGTGTGGGTCACCGCCAATTTTAAAGAGAATCAGCTGGCAGCGATGCGTCCGGGCCAGCGTGTCGAAGTGCGCGTCGACGCCTGGCCCCGTCAGCGCTTTAAGGCGCGGGTCGACAGTATTCAGCGCGCCACCGGTTCGGTATTCAGCCTGCTGCCGGCAGAGAACGCCACCGGAAACTATGTGAAAATCGTGCAGCGCGTACCGGTCAAAATCGTTTTTACCGATGCGGATATCGCGCACTATGCGCTGTCGCCAGGGATGTCGGTTGTGCCTTATGTCAACGTTAAACCCTGAGTTACCGCGTTCGGCCGCCGGACGCTACAATCCCTGGCTGGTGGCGGTGGTGGCGTCGATCGCCACCTTTATGGAGGTGCTGGATACCACGGTGGCCAGCGTTTCGCTCTATCATATCGCCTCCAGCATGGGCGTAAGCTATAACGAAGCGCTGTGGGTAATCACCAGCTATATCGTCGCCAATGCGTTGATCCTGCCGGTCAGCGGCTGGCTGGCCAATACCCTTGGCCGCAAGCGCTACTATATGATCAGTGTCGCGCTGTTTACCCTCGCGTCGTTGCTTTGCAGCATCGCGCCGACGCTGGAGTGGCTGATCCTGGCGCGCGTGCTTCAGGGAATTGGCGGCGGGGGACTGGCGCCGGTTGAGCAGTCCATCCTTGTTGACTCTTTTAGCGAGAAACAGCGTCCGCAGGCGTTTGCCCTGTATGGCGTGGCGGTACTGCTGGCGCCCGCCATCGGCCCGCTGGTCGGCGGCGGGCTGACTGATGCGCTGTCGTGGCACTGGGTGTTTCTGATTAATGTGCCGGTCGGTTTGCTGTCACTGCTGCTCTGTTACTACCTGATTGATGAACCGCCGCTGATGGTCGCTGAACGTAAACAGCGGCTGGCCGACGGTATCCGTATCGATTATATCGGCCTGTTGCTGATTGTACTGGGTTTCAGCGCGCTGCAACTCTGCCTCGATCGTTTTGATCTTTATGATGGTTTTGCCTCGCAGTTTATTGTGATCTGCGCGGTGATTGCCGGCGTGTGCCTGACTTTTCTGCCGCTGTGGGAAGGATTTCATCCGCGGCCAATGCTGGATGTGCGGCTGTTTCTGCAACCCAACTTTGCCATCGGCTCGCTGCTGATGTTTTTGGTGGGTTTTCTGGTGGTCAGCACCACCCAGCTGTTACCGCAAATGACGCAGGAACTGATGGGCTATGACGCCTGGACGGCGGGATTAACCCTCGGCGCTGGCGGTCTGTGTATTATGCTGGCGATGATGGTGACCGGCGCAATCGCCAGCAAGCTAACGTCACAGCGTTTTCTGGTCGTGGCGGGGCTGGGGTTTACCGCGTTCGCCATGTGGCATTTCAGCAAATTGTCGTTGCAGGTGGATTTCGCCACCCTGATGTGGGCGCGGGTATTGCAGATGATCGGCCTGCCAATGATTTTAATCCCGGTTGCGGCGCTCTCGTATCGTGGCCTGGCGGCAAATAAAAGCAATGAGGCTTCGGCGATGTCGACCTTATTGCGCAATCTTGGCGGCAGTATAGGTATCGCCTGGGTGGTTAATTTACTGCATCAGCGCACGCATCTGCATTATGAGCGGCTTGGCGAACATATTACCGCCGCCAATACACCTGCGGCGATGTTAAAGTCGCTGGCGCAGGCGTTATATCAGCAGGCGCGGATGCTAAGTTATCTCGATATTTACACCATTATGGCGCTGGTAGCGCTGTCGGTAATGCTGTTGCCGTTGTTTTTCAGGGAAAAGTGAAATGGCTCTGAAATCCTGCAACGGCCGGGATAATGGCCGCTAAAATGTTTGATAAAGCGTATAGCCTGACGTAGATGATTTGTGATAACAGTCAGACGGTTTATGGTGCGCTGCTATGGGCTGTCACTATGCGCAATATCGGGCGTGTTGATATCTACAACTCATCCACTCAGAAATATGTTGAAGAGTTGGGAGAGAAGGCCACGGGCATTAATGGTTTTATTCCCTGGGATACAGGCACGCTGTTACCTGGCAGCCTGAAAAAGTGGCAACCGTTTCCTTTTGAGCCGATTCGCGGCCATTGTTATCCTGTCGTGCATATTATCTCGCGACGTTAAACGTTAATGCGGTTGCCATCGCGTCCGCTTTAGCATTTTTTAGCAGGAAATAATCGACAACAATCAGGTAACATCGCTGCATCAATTTTTTCCTGATTTTAGCGATACAACCTGCTGAGTGATATGACTGACAGCCCGATTTCCTGCTCCACCCCAATCTTTGATGGTCATAATGATCTGCTGTTACGTCTGTGGCTGGATGATGCACAAGACGCAACCGCGCGATTTCTTGATGGCGCGCTTGAGGGACATCTGGATCTGACGCGCATCCGGCGCGGTGGTTTTGCCGGTGGCCTGTTTGCCGTATTTATTCCGCCCGCTTCCTATATGCCGCAGCTGAAACCACAGGCAGCGCCACAGCCGCACGATCCGCTGGCGATTAGCCGCGCCCAAATTTTATTGTTGCAGCAGCTTGAAACCCGTTCTGGCGGCAGGGCAAAAATCTGCCGCACCGTGGCTGAGATTGAAAGTTGTATGCAGCAGGGTGTGCTGGCGCTGGTATTGCATATTGAAGGTGCAGAGGCCATCGACGCCTCGCTCAGTCAGCTTGATGAGTTTTATCATGCCGGATTACGCAGTATCGGGCCGTTGTGGAATCTGCCAAACCAGTTTGGTTATGGCGTTACCGGTGATTTTCCTGGTTCACCGGATAGCGGCGAAGGTTTAACCGCGGCCGGGCTGGCGTTAATCCGCGCCTGTAATCAGCGCCAGATCCTGATTGATGTTTCGCATATGAATGAGAAAGCGTTCTGGCAAACCGCGCAGCACAGTGATGCGCCGCTGGTTGCCAGTCACTCAAATGTTCATGCGCTCTGTCCGCAGCCACGTAATCTGACTGATAAACAACTGGCGGCAATTGCCGAGCGTAACGGTTTTGTCGGGGTTAATTTTGGCAATGCCTTTTTACGTGCCGATGGTAAACGGGACGCGGACACGCCGCTGTCACAGATCGTCAGACATCTCGATTATCTGCTGGAAAAACTGGGCGAAGAGGGGGTGGGCTTTGGTTCCGACTTCGACGGCATCGGCGTACCCGCGGCGCTGGGTGATGTTACCGGGCTGCCATTATTGATTGAGGCGATGCAGCGCGCGGGCTACGATCGTGCATTGATCGAGAAAATCGCCTGGCGTAACTGGTTAACAATATTAAAGAAAACCTGGGGCAGCTGACGGGTGTCCGCTAATTCCCTGCTGCATACAGGGTTGATATCCCCCGGCGTCGGGAGCAACATCTGCGCCGCCGGATTGCCAAAATTTGACAATAAGCATCCTGTCTGCCGCAATCATAGTACTGCGGTATTGTTTTAAACCACCATAAGAGGAGTTAACTATGACCACCTGGACTAAACCTAAATTTGTTGATTTACGCCTGGGCTTAGAAGTTACGCTGTACATTTCTAACCGTTGATGCCGATGCCCGCAGCCTGCTGTGGGCATTTTTTCTTCTCCTTTTGCTGGTTTACACATGCAGATTAATGTTCTTGGTTCCGCAGCGGGCGGTGGTTTCCCTCAGTGGAACTGTAACTGCAATAACTGCCAGGGCGTACGTAACGGTACGATAAAGACCACGGCGCGCACCCAATCCTCGATTGCGATTAGCGATGACGGTATTGACTGGGTGCTGTGCAATGCCTCACCGGATATTGCGCAGCAGATTGCAGCCACACCTGCATTGACCAGGCACGGCGTATTACGCGGTACGGCGATCGGTTCGATTATTCTTACTGACAGCCAGATTGACCACAGCGCAGGCTTGCTCAATTTACGTGAAGGTTGCCCGCACCAGGTGTGGTGCACACCTGAAGTCCATCAGGACCTGTCGACCGGTTTCCCGGTGTTTCCGATGCTGTCCCACTGGAATGGTGGCCTGATCCATCATGCGATTCAGCCTGACGCGCCGTTTTCCGTCGCCGTCTGTCCGGCGCTGAAATTTACCGCCATTCCACTGTTAAGCAATGCGCCGCCCTATTCACAATATCGCGGCAAACCGCTGCCCGGCCATAACGTCGCGCTGTTTATCGAGGACAGCCGCAGCGGAAAATCGCTGCTGTATGCGCCAGGACTCGGTGAGCCAGATGAAGCCTTAATGGCATGGTTAAACCGCGCCGACTGCCTGCTGATCGACGGCACCCTGTGGCGCGATAATGAGCTGGCGAATACCGGCGTCGGACGTAATACCGGTAAGGATATGGGCCATCTGGCGCTGGCGGAAAAACAGGGGCTGATGGCGCTGCTCGCCTCGTTGCCGGCAAAACGTAAGATCCTTATCCATATTAATAATACCAACCCGATTCTGGATGAATCTTCTGCCGAACGGCAGGCGCTGACTGAGCAGGGCATTGAGGTCAGTTGGGATGGTATGCGTATTGAAATTTAGGGGAATCCCGATGAGTGGCACGACTTGCGCCGTATTGATGACCGCATCTGAGTTTGAACAGGCGCTGCGGGCAAAAGGCGCGTTTTATCATATCCATCATCCGTACCATATTGCGATGCATAATGGTCAGGCGACGCGCGAGCAGATTCAGGGCTGGGTGGCGAACCGCTTCTATTATCAGACCAGCATTCCGCTGAAAGACGCGGCGATTATGGCTAACTGCCCGGATGCCGATACCCGCCGTAAATGGGTGCAGCGTATTCTCGACCATGATGGTTATGACGGCAGCGAAGGGGGCATTGAAGCCTGGTTACGTCTTGGCGAAGCGGTGGGGCTGGATCGCGCAGCGCTGCTCTCAGAACAGCATGTGCTGCCTGGCGTGCGTTTCGCCGTTGATGCTTATGTCAGTTTTGCGCGCCGCGCCGTCTGGCAGGAAGCCGCCTGTAGCTCACTTACCGAACTGTTCGCGCCACAAATTCACCAGTCACGCCTCGATAGCTGGCCACAGCACTATCCGTGGATCGAAGCAGCGGGCTATGACTATTTCCGTGGCCGTCTGAGCCAGGCGCGACGCGATGTCGAGCATGGTCTGGAACTGGCGCTGGCCTGGTGCGATACGGTGGAAAAACAGCAGCGGATGCTGGAAATCCTGCAGTTTAAACTGGATATCCTGTGGACCATGCTGGATGCGATGACCATGGCCTATGAACTTAAACGCCCGCCGTACCATAGCGTGACGCAGGACGCGGTGTGGCATCAGGGACACTTACTGTGATTGAAATTAACCCGCAACAGGTGCCGATGTTTCGCCGTGGTTTTCGTCTGCAATGGGAGCCGACGCAGAACTGCCATGTGATCCTTTATCCGGAAGGAATGGCGCAACTTAACGAAAGCGCCGCGATGATCCTGCAACAGGTCGATGGCAAAATTTCGCTTGCCGCCATTGCCGCTGAACTGAATCAGCGTTTTCCCGAAGCCGGTGGCGTTGATGACGATGTGAACGAATTCTTCGCCCAGGCTTATGAACAGAAGTGGATAATTTTCCGTGAACCTGCTTAAACCTGCGGTTAAGCCGCCGCTCTGGCTACTGGCGGAACTGACTTACCGCTGCCCGTTACAGTGTCCGTACTGCTCAAATCCGCTGGATTTTGCGAAGCAGGAGCAGGAGCTGACGACGGCACAGTGGATTAAGGTGTTTGAACAGGCGCGGCAGATGGGGGCGGTTCAGCTGGGCTTCTCCGGCGGTGAGCCGCTGGTACGCAAAGATTTGCCTGAGCTGATCCGCGCGGCGCGCGATCTCGGCTTTTACACCAATCTGATTACCTCTGGCATCGGACTGACCGAGAAGAAGATTGATGCCTTTGCTGAAGCCGGACTGGATCATATCCAGATCAGCTTCCAGGCCAGTGATGAAACGCTGAATGCGGCGCTGGCGGGTTCCGCCAAAGCTTTCCAGCAGAAGCTGGCGATGGCGAAAGCGGTAAAAGCCCACGGCTACCCGATGGTGCTGAACTTTGTGCTGCACCGCCATAATATCGATCAGATTGACCGCATTATTGAACTCAGCATTGAGCTGGAAGCCGATGATGTCGAGCTGGCGACCTGCCAGTTTTATGGCTGGGCGCAGCTCAACCGTGAGGGATTGTTGCCGACGCGCGAACAGATTGCCCGTGCCGAAGAGGTGGTGCATCACTACCGCGAGAAGATGGCCGATAAGGGTAACCTGGCGAATCTGCTGTTTGTCACCCCGGATTACTATGAAGAGCGGCCGAAAGGCTGCATGGGTGGCTGGGGCGCGATTTTTCTAAGCGTAACGCCGGAAGGGATGGCGCTGCCTTGCCACAGCGCCCGTCAGTTACCGGTGCAGTTCCCGTCTGTGCTGGAGCATGACCTGCAACATATCTGGTATGACTCTTTTGGCTTTAATAAGTATCGCGGCTTTGACTGGATGCCGGAGCCTTGCCGTTCCTGTTCAGAAAAAGAGAAAGATTATGGCGGTTGCCGCTGTCAGGCCTTTATGCTGACCGGTAACGCTGATAATGCCGATCCGGTCTGCAGCAAATCTCCGCACCACGGGAAGATTCTGGCGGCGCGTGAGCAGGCGAACTGCACCAATATGCAGATTAGCCAGTTGCAGTTCCGCAATCGCGCAAACTCACAGCTGATCTTTAAAGGACAGCCTTCCTGATGCAGCAGCTGACGCTGGCCAATGGCGTGCAGGTTAATCTGCTGCATGACCCGCAGGCCACGCGTGCGGCGGCGCTGATCCAGCTGACGGCGGGCAGCCACGATGCGCCGTCAGCATGGCCCGGTCTGGCGCATCTGCTGGAACATCTGGTGTTTGCCGGTAGTCGCGATTATCCGGGCGATGCGCGGCTGATGGCATGGGCGCAAAGCCAGGGCGCCCGGCTGAACGCGACCACGGGCGATACCTGCACCGCCTGGTTTTTTGATGTCAGCGCCGATCTGCTTGAGCAGGGAGTGGCGCGACTGGTTGATATGCTGGCGCATCCGTTGCTGACGCTGGAGGCGATCGGCCAGGAAGTGGCGGTGATTGATGCTGAATACCGCATGCTGGCCAGCGACAGTGACACACTTTGTGCCGCTGCGATGCGTATCGGTTTTGCTTCACCCACCGCGTTACAGGCGTTTCATGTCGGTAATGCGCACTATTTTGGCGCTGACCTGCAGGCATTGCAGCAGGCGCTGCGCGACTATCATCAGCAGCATTTCTGTGGCGGCAAGCTGACGCTCTGGTTACAGGGGCCACAGTCGCTGGATCAGCTGGCGGTACTGGCTGAAACTTACGCCACGTGTTTTGCGCCAGGCATTCCCCCGCAGAAATCTTCGCCAGGGTTAAGTTTGCAGCCCACACGGCATTTTGGCCTGCGCAGTGATGGCGACTCGCGCCTGCGCCTCTCTTTCTGCCTGAGCGACAGCGGTGAACCGCAGCGTCAGCAGGTGACCCTGTTGCGTCAGTTTTTAAGCGATGAAGCGCCGTTCAGCTTGATGGCGACGTTACGGGCGCAAAACTGGAGCGACGGCGTGCAGCTGTTGCTGCCTTATTGCAGCGATCGAGAGAGTATTCTCAGTATTGAATTTCTGTTGTGTAGCGCAGACGTGGCAATCTGCGCGCAGCTGGAAGCCCTGTTTTTCAGCTGGCTGCAACAGCTGACGCAAACTGGTGCGCGGCAATTGCAACATTACGCCAGACTGGCGCAACAGCAGTTTGCCCGCCAGACGCCGGTTGACCAGCTGCGGGCGCGCGCTTTTACTTTTCCGCCGCCAGAAGCGCTGGACGCGGATTTTTATACGCAGTGGCATCGTTTGCTGGCGCAGCTCAAGGTTAAAAATCTGACGCGGCTGCGGGTTGCGGCGGGTTTAGCGGCTGAACCGCGCCAGTCTCAGGGATTTACCCTGCAGCTATCCACAGCCAGCTGGCCAGCGCTGGCGGCCGACGCTCCACCCGCACAGTGGCAGTTTTATCCGCAAAACTCACCATTATCCGCCCCTGAGTTACCGTCGCAGCAGATTGATTTGCCGCATCTTGCTGGCGGTAAACAGGGAGTATTGCTGATCTCGCCAGCCATTGACGATCCACTGTCCCTGCGCTGGGGAGTGACGATTCAGGCCAGCCTGCGATTGATCATTGCTGAGTGCGCCCATGCGGGCGGCAGTCTCAGTTTTGCCTGTTATCAGGGGCGCTGGCTGCTGCAGCTACGTGCGGATAATGCAGTAATGCTTGCCACTGTTGATCGTATCCTGCTGCTGATGCCGCTAACTCTCAATGCGCAGGGAGAGCGGCAATACCGGCAATTGCAACAAAACTGGCAGTCGGAGATTGCGGTACGTGCTTTGTTAAGCCAATTACCGTTGCTGATTAACGGCGACAGCGGTCAGTCAGCGAGCGCATGGTGCGCGGCGCTGTATGGTGGGGATAACCATTTGCATCAGCAACTGGCGCGGTTGTTAACCCGTTTTCCGGCATCGGTTAATGCCGAACGCCCTGAGCCAGCCGTACCACAGCCCGCTCAGGCCCGTTATACGCTGCCAACCAATGGTGAAGATGCGGCGCTGCTGCTGTTCTGTCCGCTGGTTGAGCAGAGCGCCAGCTGCCTGGCGGCGTGGCGAATGCTGGCAGCCCTGTTTGAGCCGCTGTTTTTCCGCCAGTTGCGCGGTGAAAAAAATCTCGGTTATGTGGTCAGCTGCCGTTTCCAGTCGCTAAGCGGTGTCAGCGGGCTGCTGTTTGCCGTGCAGTCACCGACCCATTCAAACGCTTCGATCCTTGCGCATATTAATGAATTTATTATGCAGATGGATAACACCATCGCTACCGTGGACCCACAGTGGTTTGCTGAGCACCGTCAGCGCTTGTATGCCAGCCTGACTGCACACAATCAGGATGCTGACGAGGGCTGTCGTGAGCAGTGGCTGACGCAGCAGGGTTATGCTGAGCCGCTCAATGCTGCCGCCATTAACCAGCTGACTCCGGCGCGACTGTATCAGTATTATCAGCGCCTGGTGCAACAGCGGGCGGGGTGGTGGATCATCGAAGGTTAAATTTTTCTTCGCGTTTCGCTATATACTGAAATACATAACGATGTGATACACTTCACACTCTTCTATGCAGTATCCCGTGCAGATCGCCAGACGAGTGGTCGCCGTCTCTTCAGGATTTAACCTTAAAATGGCAGTGGAAAAACAACCCCGTGTTGCGGGGGTAAGTGTGCTTTACCCCCTGATAATCATGGCTTTACCGGTTCAGGCCGCCGAACAAACGCTGAATGTTACCGCCAGCGCGCCAGCAGCAGAAGCCGAGGCGGTTAATAAGCAGGCTACCCTTGGCAATCTCGGTAAGCAGGAGGTACGTAACACCCCCTGGTCAGTGCAGGTGGTTTCCCCCTCGCTAATGAAACATCAACAGCTGAAAAGCGTCAGCGATATCTATCGTTATATGCCGTCCGTGCAGGGCGATGGCGCGCGGCCACAAACGCGCGGTATGCAGGGCAGCGTGGTGCAGAACAGCATGATCGACGGGCTGAACGTGGTATCCACCACCGATTACGCCGCTGAGCAGTTTGACCATATCTCCGTGTTAAATGGCCTTGCCGGTTCCCTGTACGGCCCGGCAAATCCGGCCGGGCTGTTTAATTTTGTCGCCAAACGTCCTGCCGATATCGCACAACACAGTCTGACGGTTGGCGTCGGCACGGGCCTCAGTCGTCTGGTTTCCGGCGATTTTAGCGGCCCACTGGATGATAATGACCGTCTGCGTTACCGCGCCAATATCCTTGATGACCAAGGCAGTGGCTATGTCAGCGGCAGTAAAAAACGCCGCCAGCTGTTCAGTCTGGCGCTGGACGCCAATCTGAGCGACCAGACGGTGCTGGAAAGTAATTTCAGCTACTACCATTTTTACACCCGGGGGTTGCCGGGTAAGTTTGCGCTGGGAAGCGGACTCAGTCTGCCGGCGGCGCCCGATCCGAAGCGCGCTAATCTGGGCCAGTACTATGCCGGAGAGAATAACCATACCCTGACCGCCAGCCTGCATCTGAAACACGATTTTGATGGCAACTGGCAGGGTGAAGTGGGGGTACTGCGGCAGATTGCTGACCGTGAATCCACGGCGGTCACCAATACGTTTACCGATAACGCCGGTCATTACAAAACCACCACCTCATCCGCTACCGCCAGCCGTTTTACCATCAACAGTTATATGGCCAATCTGAACGGTGAGATTGACACCGGCTGGTTACATCATCAGCTCTCCACCGGTATTCGCGGGTTTGTCTGGAAGAATGAGAATCCGATTGATGGCGGTACCTCGACGCTGGGCAGCGCTTCACTGGCCGATACGCAAGCGTTTGACCGGCCGGATTATCCCGACTTCACCCGTCGCTATCACTCCGCCACCGCCACGCAGCAGGCGCTGTTGCTGAGCGATACCCTGAGCTTTTCGCCGCAATGGAGTTTGCTGCTGGCCGGAAGTCAGAGCTTCCTGACCTCTGCCAGCTACAGTAAAAGCGGTAGCCGCACCAGCGAATCCGATAACAGCGGTTTTAGCGGATCCGCCAGCCTGATGTACAAGCCCGTGGATCCGCTGACGTTGTATGTCACCTGGGCTGACAGTTTACAGCAGGGCGATACCGCGCCGACCGGGGCGAAGAATGCCGGTAATATCCTGGCGCCTTATCGCAGCCAGCAAGTGGAAGTGGGCAGCAAGCTGGCGGTGGGCAGGATGTTGCTGACTGCGGCACTTTTCCAGATCGATCGTCCCTTTGCTTATACCAACAGTGACGACGACTACGCGGTCGATGGCAATCAGCGTAACCGCGGGCTTGAGTTAATGGCCGACGGCGATCTGACGCGTAATCTGCATCTGTATGGCGGTATGACCTGGCTGGATCCACGGCTGCGCGACACGGCCAGTGCCAGCACGCGCGATAAGCAGATTGTCGGTCTGCCACGCTACACCGCCAGTCTGTTTGCCGCTTATGATCTGCCGTTGTTCAGCGGTACCGATTTGCATGCAGGCATGCGCTACGTCGGACGTCGCAGCACGGATAACAGCAATGATGGCTGGGTGGGCAGCTATACCACTTTCGATGCCGGAACCGCTTACCGCACCCGGCTGTTTAATACTGACACCACGTTTCGCCTGGATATGACCAATCTGACCAACCGCCACTACTGGACCAATATCGTACCGGGTGGCCTGAATGGCTATAGCGGCGCGGGTTACGCCAGCGCTCAGCTCGGTGAGCCGCGAATGGTGCAGGTTTCCATGCAACTTAATTTCTGATGAGGTGAGAATGAATAAGCGCCTGGTACTGCCGCTGCTGACGGCACTCGGTCTGGCAATAACCAGCCATTTTGCCGTTGCGCATACAGTGACGGATGATGCGGGCAATCAAGTGGAGGTGGCACCGCAGGCATTGCGCATTGCGGATGGCTGGTATGCCCATCACTCACTGCTGATGACGCTGGGGGCAGGGGATCGCATTGTCGCCACCGTCAACCATGCCAGAGATCGGCCATGGATGTTTAAGATCCAGCCGTCGCTGCATCAGGCGCTGTCGGTGCCGGGACGCAGTTTTAACAGCGAAACTCTGCTGGTGCGTAAAGTCGATACGGTGTTTGTTGCGGCGGAAGATGGCGATGCCGCGGCTTATCGTCAGGCCGGTTTGCCGACGCTGGTGATGCGTTTTGATGATTTCCCGTCAATGAAGCATTCATTACTGACCACCGCCGAGGTGGTGGGTACCGATCGGGCGCGTCAGCGGGCGAAGGCGTACAACGCTTACCTTGATCAGCAAGTGACGCGAATTGCTGCGCGCACCGATAAGCTTAGCGAACAGCAACGCCCGCGCGTGCTGCATATTCAGTCGCTGCATCCGTTAAAAGTTGATGGTCGCAACACCTTAATCGACAGCTGGATCCGGCTGGCTGGCGGGCGCAATGCGGCAGCGGAAGTTGATGGCAATATGAAAGAAACCTCTGCCGAGAACGTGCTGTTCTGGCAACCTGATGTGATTATTATTGGCGCCGGTGCGGGCAGTATTGCCGGTTCCGATTACGCCTCGCTGTTCAGCAACCTGAAGGCGGTGAAAAATCATCAGGTATGGCAAAATCCGGCCGGGGTGTTTCCGTGGGATCGCTACGGCACGGAAGCGGCATTGCAGATTCAGTGGGCCGCCGCCACTCTGCATCCTGAGCTGTTTGCCGACCTGAATATGGTGCAAGCGACGCAGGATTTCTATCAGCGCTTTTTTGATTATCAACTGACTGCATCGGATGCTAAACGGATCCTGCAAGCGCTGCCCCCGGGCTAAACGCGCAGCGCGGCAGATTGGTAGTTGGTGATCTCTGTCACAAATCGCCATTTCCGCTGTCAGTTACGGGCAGCGGGAATTTTTTCTATAAAATCATTATTAACCTAATAATTTCAACTTATTGGGATAAGTCCGCCATAAACTGTAAGGTTTTGGTTAGCAATGCGTAACCGGGTATATCAACTATTTTCAGCTTGTTACTAATTGTTGATAATGATAATAATTCCGTTCTCATTATCAATTACCGGCTCAAATGATGTTTATCAATGTGTTGCGTTCCCCTGATCTTTCCCGTTTCCCCTCCAGCGTTCGCGGCATCAGGATCAGGACGCTCGCTTCACTGATGCCACTGCTGCTGGTTTTTCCGCTGCAAGCGGAAGCGGCCGACGACAATAATAACGAGATGGTGGTCAGCGCCAGCCGCACCGCAACGGAGAAAAAAGACTCTCCGCAGGTGGTGACCATTATCAGCAAACAGCAGATTGAACAGCAGCGGCAGCTTACCTCTGATACCTCGCAGATCCTCAGCAATCTGTTACCGGCATTTTCACCCAGCCGCCAGAAAATGAGCGGTAGCGGCGAAACTTTCCGTGGCCGTATTCCGCTGGTGCTGGTGGACGGTATTCCGCAGTCCAACCCGCTGCGGCCTACCGGGCGGGAGATGCACACCATCGATGCATCGATGATCGAAAGGATCGAGGTGATTCATGGCGCCAACGCCAGTAACGGCATCGGCGCCTCGGGCGGGGTAATCAACCTGATTACCCGCCGCCCGGAACCCGGATCGTTTAATCAGCACTTTAGCGTCGAAGCCACCACGCCGACCTCGCAGCTGAACAGCGAAACCATGAGCTACAAAACCACGTATGCGGTCGATGGCCGCGAAGAGTATCTCGATTATATGTTTGCCGTCAGCTATGAGGATCAGGGGCTGTTTCTCGACGGTAATCATAAACCGGTCGGCGTGGATAACACCCAGGGCGACCTGATGGATTCACGCGCTTACGATATTCTCGGTAAAGTCGGTTACTGGCTGGATGACGATCAACGTATTCAGCTGAGCGTTAATCGCTACCAGCTGAAAGGCAGGAACCAATACCTCAGCGTTACCGGCGACCGCGAACAGGGCATACCCACCGGTTCGGTAAAGGGCACGCCGCAAGGCGAAGCGCCATTTAACAGTGTCTGGACTACCGGCATTACCTACGATAACTACAACCTGGCCGGCATGAAACTGAATGCGCTGGCGTTTTATCAGCAATATGAAGCGCTGTTTGGTTCAACTATCTCCGGTTCCTTCCAGGATCCGGCGATTGCGCCGGTCGGCACGTTATATGATCAGTCGCGCGCGGTAACCTCTAAATACGGCAGCAAAATGTCGCTGACCAAAGATGATCTGTGGGATGACTATCTGAAGGTCACGCTGGGCTTCGATACCCTGTTTGATTCATCAAAACAGGATCTGTGGGGCACCCATCGCACCTATGTACCAGAGGTGAAATACACCGATTTGTCGCCATTTATGCAGCTGGAAGTGGCGCCTGTGGAGTCAGTTAAACTGTTTGGCGGTGTGCGTTATGAATATGCGCGGCTGGATATCGACAGTTATCAGACAATCGCTTCCGCCAACAGCGTAACGGTGGGTGGTGGCAAGCCAAGTTTTGATAAGACCCTGTATAACGTTGGCGCAGTATGGACACCGGTTGAACAGCTGAGCCTGTTCGCCAACTACTCGCAGGGCTTTACCATGCCGGATGTCGGACGCGTGCTGCGCGGGATTAATACGCCGGGGATGAGTGTCGACAGCTTCCTTAATCTGCAACCGATTGTCACCAATAATACCGAGGTCGGTTTCCGCTTCCAGCAGCAGCCGTTTGATCTGGAAGTCAGCTACTACAAATCAACCTCCAAACTGGGCAGCCGGGTGGATCGGGTCGGTGATATGTATGTTACCCGCCGTGAGAAAACCGAGATTGACGGCATTGAAACCGCAGTGGGTTATGCGGTGACGGAAAACCAGAAGCTGAAGCTGGGCTATTCCCATATGCGTGGTCGCTATGACAGTGATGATAATGGCAGCCTCGACGCTAAAATGGATGGCCTGAACGTTTCGCCGGACCGCATTATCGCCAGCTGGTCAGCTAACTGGACACCGCAGTGGTCGACCTTTATCCAGGGCAACTGGGCATTAAGCCGCAGTTTCGACGAAGAGGATAAAGAGTTTAGCGGTTATGCCCTGATTGATGCGGCGGTCGGTTACACGTTGCCGCGTGGTCGCCTGAACCTCGCGGTGTCGAACCTGCTGGATAAACAGTACATCACTTATTACTCGCAGAGTGCGCTGGTCGAACCGGATCGCTATTTTGCCGGTCGTGGCCGTACGCTGACGCTGGGCTATAACGTTGATTTCTGATGCGTAATCATGACCGCTCAAGGCGCAGGCTATTGCAGCTGGCGGCAGGCCTGTTCGCCAGCACCCAGATAATGCCGGGTCGCGCAGCATTGTCATCTTCACCATTACGGGTGATCACGCTATTTCAGGGCGCAACCGACAGTGCGGTGGCGCTGGGGGTGATCCCCTGCGCAGTGGTGGAGGCCTGGAGTGAAAAACCTGACTATCGCTATTTACGTCCGGCATTACAGGGCGTGGCGCATGTCGGGCTGGAGACGCAACCCAGCCTCGAAGATATCGTGCTGCTGCGCCCGGATGTGATTATCGCCTCACGCTTTCGTCATCAGGCCATCGCGCCGTTATTGCAACAGATTGCGCCGCTGGTGATGCTGGATACGGTATTTGAATTTAAGAAAACGCTGCGGGTAACTGCGATGGCGCTTAACCAGCAGCAGATGGCAGCACATTTACTCAACCAGTGGCAGCTGCGGGTGGCGAATTTACGGCAGCGGCTACAACAGAAATTCGCCGATCGCTGGCCACCCACGGTGTCAGTTTTGGATATCCGTGAAGATCATCTGCGCAGTTATCTTCCCGTCAGTTTTCCCGGCTCGGTACTGAGTGAACTGGGCTTCGCCTGGAGCGCTGAAGCCAAAGCCGCCAGCGGCGTATCGATCAAACTCAACGGTAAAGAGAGCCTGCCAGTGGTCAACGCCGATATCTTTTTTGTTTTTCTGCGCGCCGATAAAGCCGCAGTACAACAGCATTACCACAGCCTGCAACAGCATCCGCTCTGGCAGCAGCTGCGCGCGCCACGCCAGCATCAGGTCTGGCAGGTGGATGGTGTCGCCTGGAGTCTCTCCGGTGGGATTCTTGGCGCGAACCTGATGCTGGATGATATTGAAGGTCAGATGCTGGCGGGTGTCAGCCGATGAGCCAGGGGCTGAAATTGCTGTGTGCCGCTGGCGTGCTGCTGCTGGCAATCTTTATCAGTCTGATGAGCGGGGCGCGCTGGATCCCCCTGTCACAGGTGAGTGCCGCGTTTCTGTATCCTGAACCGCTGAATGTCAGCCATATTCTGGTGACCAGTACGCGGCTTTCGCGCACTCTGGTGGCGGTGGCGGTCGGAGCCAGTCTGGCGGTGGCGGGGGTTTTAATGCAGGCGCTGACCCGCAATCCGCTGGCATCGCCAGGCCTGTTTGGCGTCAATGCTGGCGCGACCTTCGCCGTGATTGTCGGTAGCTCACTGTTTTCCCTTACCTCACTGCATGCCTGGCTATGGCTGGCGTTTATCGGCGCGGCGATTGCCGGTGGGCTGGTATGGCTGATCGGTAATATGGGGCGCGGTAGTCTCAGTCCGTTACGCATTGTGCTGGCCGGTGCATCGATTACCGCGCTGTTCACCGCCTTCAGTCAGGCAATGCTGGTTATTGATCAGGAAGGACTGGATACCGTGCTGTTCTGGCTGGCTGGCTCGCTAAGTGAACGTAGCCTGCAACAGGCTCTGCCGCTGCTGTTGCTCTGCCTGACAGGGATAACGGCGGCAACCGCGCTTGCCGGACAGGTGAATGTGCTGAATGCAGGCGATGAAATTGCCACTGGTCTGGGTCAGCGTACTGGTCTGATTCGCCTGCTGATAAGCGTGGTGATTATCGTGCTGGCCGGTAGCGCGGTAGCAATGGCGGGCAGCATTGGTTTTATTGGCCTGGTGGTGCCGCATATGGTGCGCAAAGGGTTATCGATCGATCACCGCTGGTTAGTGCCGGGAAGTGCGCTGGCCGGGGCGAGTTTGCTGCTGCTGGCGGACAGTCTGGCGCGGGTGGTGATTCTGCCGCAGGAGGTGCCGGTGGGTGTGATGACCGCGCTGTTTGGTGCGCCATTCTTTATTATGCTGGCGCGGCGCGGGAGGGGGTAATGGCGCACCTTATCAATCTGCGTTCCCGCCGTTTTTCGCGCCAGATCAATCTGGCAACTTTGGCGCGCTTGCTGCTGGCTGCGCTTGCCAGCTTACTGGTGGTGACTATTTCGCTGATGTCGGGCAAGGTGACAATGTCACCTGTCACGCTGTTGCGCATCCTGTTTTCTCAACAGGATGCCAGCCTGAGCTTTATTGTTGAACAGCTGCGCTTACCGCGCATTCTGCTGGCCGCCCAGGTCGGCGCGGCGTTAAGTGTTTCCGGGCTGATTCTGCAATCCATTATTCGTAACCCGCTGGCTTCACCGGATCTGCTGGGGATCACCAGCGGCGCTGGCGCGGCGGCGGTACTCTATCTCTCCTTCCTCAGTATGACATTCGGCGCACAGTATCTGCCGCTGGCGGCAATCTGCGGCGCCGGGATTGCGGTGCTGCTGGTCTATGGTCTGGCGTGGCAACAGGGTGCATCACCGTTACGGCTGGTGCTGATTGGCGTCGGCGTCTCGGCATTACTTAGCGCAATTACCACCTTTTTACTGGTGTTTAGCCCGCTGACCACCACCTTATCGGCATACGTCTGGCTGACCGGCAGCGTTTACGGTGCCAGCTGGCGTGAAACCACCTCGCTGGCCTGCTGGCTGCTGGCTTGTCTGCCTTTGCTGATAGCGCTAAGCCGTCAGGTGATGGTGCAACAGCTGGATGACGGGCTGGCAATCGGGATTGGTGTGCGTGTTGAATGGCTGCGCGTCGGATTGTTGCTGGCCAGCGTCGCGCTGGCCGGTGCGGCCATCGCGTGGGGCGGTGCAATGGCATTTGTGGGCCTGATTGCGCCGCATATTGCCAGGCGTCTGGTGGCGTCTGGCTTTGCCAGTCAGGCGGTAATGGCCGCGTTGTGTGGCGCGATGCTGGTGATGCTGGCGGATCTGGCCGGCAGGGTGTTGTTTTTACCCGCCGATCTGCCCGCCGGGATTTTTGTCGCCGCGCTGGGAACGCCGTTCTTTTTATATTTACTGATTAAACAGCGTCATTAAGGAAGCTGAACTATGGCGTCGATTGCGACTGATTCACTGACCCTGAGTTACCAGCGTCAGACCATTATCGACGGACTGGATCTCAGTCTGCCGCCTGCCAAAGTGTCGGTGCTGATCGGCAGTAACGGCAGCGGTAAAAGCACCTTGCTGAAATCGTTCGCCCGTCTGCTGCAACCGCAACAGGGAAAGGTGATCCTGAATGGCAGCGATATCCGGCAAAAGCCGACCGCCACGGTAGCGCGTGAGCTGGCAATCCTGCCACAAATGCCCAGCGCGCCGGAAGGGATAACGGTGCGGCAACTGGTTAGTCTTGGTCGCTATCCGTATCAGAACTGGCTACAACAGTGGTCGGCGCAGGATGAAGAGCAGGTCAATCGCGCGCTGCAGCAGACCGGGATGGAGAGCCTTGCGGCTCGGCCGGTCGATGCACTCTCGGGCGGACAACGGCAGCGGGCGTGGATCGCCATGACGCTGGCGCAGGATACCGGTATTGTGCTGCTGGATGAGCCAACCACCTTTCTCGATCTGGCGCATCAGATGGAAGTGCTGGATCTGTTGCGTGATCTCAATCGTAACCAGCAGAAGACCATAGTAATGGTGCTGCATGATCTTAATCTGGCCTGCCGCTATGCCGACCATCTGGTTGCCATTCATAACCGTACGGTATATGCGCAGGGCGCACCCGGGGAGATTCTTACCGAACAGCTGGTCAACACGGTGTTCGGTCTGAACTGCCGGATTATTGCCGATCCCTTTTTTGCCACGCCGCTCTGCATTCCCTTTGGCCGCTAGCGGCTGCAGCGATCAATTCGCTGCGGCGTTTCTGTCGACCATCGCGACAATGCTGGCAAACAGCTCATCTTTTGCCTGCCCGGCGCTAATCTCGCCACTGGCGGCGGCCCAGGAGAGGGATTCTGCCGCGCCAAGCATCGCCCACAGCGCGGCCGGGGGAAGGGTGGCACCATGGGTAAACGGGGCGAGAATCACATGGCATTTGTCGATAAACAGTTTCTGATACTCATACTTCAGCTTTTCCAGCTCCGGCGTACCGGTTAATGCGGCGATCACCCCCTGAATTTCACGTCCCTGGTGCACTACACAGTCGACATAAGAAGAGGCGATCACGGTGGCTCTGGCAGCCAGCGTGGCTTCACTGCGGGCAAAGGCCGCATCCATTAACGCGGTCTGACTGGCGTCGTATTGCTGATAAAGAACGGCAAACAGCCCGGAGCGGGTACCAAAATGGTCATACACCACTGGCTTGGTGACACCAGCCTGCGTCGCCAGCCGACCCAGGGTCAGGGCTTCGCTGCCTTCGGCGCGGATCAGTTGCCAGGCCACTTCCAGTAGCTGCTGGAACCGTTCTTCTCGTGCTAAACGAATACGCGGTTGATTGCCTTTAACGGCCTTATGGGGTTCACGGGTTGACATGGTTATATACCAAAGGTA
Organism: Winslowiella arboricola; assembly: GCF_025527015.1. Lineage (GTDB taxonomy): Bacteria > Pseudomonadota > Gammaproteobacteria > Enterobacterales > Enterobacteriaceae > Erwinia > Erwinia arboricola. The sequence continues at coordinate 429,241 of NZ_JAODIM010000043.1, forward strand.
AGTTACTAAAGGTAATCTACTGTTGGTATACAGGCTACCCCGGTAGTCCCTCACAAGCAAGCAGGAGCCAGGTCCATGCACGCACTTATTGTTGTTGCTCATCCACTTACTGATTCGCTTACACATGCCGTGGCGGCGCAGATCGCCGCTGGCGTCAGCCAGTCCGGCGCAGATAACAGTGCTGAAATTGCCGATCTGGCTGCTGACGGATTCGATCCACGTTTCGGCAAGGCCGATATTGCCGCATTTAACCTGCAAGCCGCCTTTCCGGCAGATGTTATCGCCGAGCAGCAGCGCGTTGACGCCGCTGATGCGCTGGTGCTGGTTTATCCGGTTTACTGGTGGTCAATGCCTGCATTAATGAAAGGATGGATTGATCGGGTATTTAATAACGGCTGGGCTTATGAAGATGCTGATGGCCGGGTAATTAAAAAACTGCAACATCTGCCGGTGCATCTTGTGGCAATTGGTGCGGCCGACCACGGCACCTGGCAGCGTCATGGTTACGATGTTGCGATGCACACTCAGGTCGATCATGGCATCTTTGATTATTGTGGCGCACCGGTAAAAAGCTCAACTTTGTTGTTACAGGAGCAGGTAGAAAATCATCTGCAAACCGCACAAACCCTTGGCACTCAGCTGTTCACGAGCCATCGCGCTAACGCCAGCTAACCGGATTTGCCAACCGCAGCTACACTCATCACATTACTCCCTCTCTTTACTAACTGAAACAATTTACAGCGAAACTATTAACTAACCGTAATAGTTTCGCTAAATACATAAATTAAATAGTATTTTTTTTCAATCGTATTTTCGTTAAATTTACGTTGTTGAAATGTAATGTTTCGTAAGGGTGAACTTTGCCCGTTTGTACACATTGAGAGAATAAGATGATTAACAAATTAACGAGTATTGTTATAGCGATTATTGGTATCGCTATACTTTACATGGGTGGACAGCTGTTGCTGATTGGCGGGACACCATTTTACGCCATTATGGCAATCGGTTTACTGATTACCGCTATTTTCCTGTTTAAAAACAAGAGAGTGGCTTTAACAATCTATGCGGTGCTGATGTGGATCGTGCTGGCATGGATGATCTATGAAGTTGGTTTCGATAAATGGCAATGGATCCCGCGTGGCGACCTGATTGGTGTTATCGGCGTCTGGCTGGCGATGCCATGGGTGGTGCGTCCGCTATATAAAACGGAAAAGCGTAAATTCCATCCTTTCCTCGGTGGCACCGTCATTATTATTGTTGCGGTGGTGATTGGTCTGATGTTCTACGATCCCTTGCCACAGAAAGGGGATATCACTACGCAACGCAACGCGACTGATACTGAAGTTGCGCAGAATGACTGGACCGCTTACGGCGGCACCACTAACGGTTTGCGTTTCTCCGGGTTAAAGCAGATTACTAAAGATAATGTTAATAATCTGGAAGTGGCCTGGACTTATCATACCGGTGATGTGCGCGATGCGGATAAAGATGCGACCGAATATACCTTTGAAGCCACGCCGCTTAAGGTGAACGATACCGTCTATTTATGTACGCCGCATAATGAAGTGCATGCGCTGAATCCGGAAACAGGCGAACTGAAATGGAAATATCAGCCGGAAAAAGACCGTTCGTATCTGCAACAGCACCAGACCTGCCGTGGCGTCAGCTACTATCAGGCTCCGGCTGCCGCGCCTTCCGCTGAAGCTAACAGCCAGCCAGCATTGCAGAGCCCGGCGCTGTGCCGCAAACGTATTTTCAACGCCAGCACCGATGCTAAACTGATTGCGCTGGATGCTGATAGCGGCAAGCTTTGCGCAGATTTCGGCAATAATGGCGTGGTGGATTTACGCGCCAATATGGGCACCATTCGCCCGCATGCGCTGATGCAGACTGCTGCACCACTGGTGGCCGGTAATCTGGTGATCGTCGGTGGTTCCGTGATGGATAACGGCTACAACGCCGGTAACCCATCAGGTGTAATCCGCGCTTATGACGCGACGACAGGTCGTCTGGTATGGAATTTTGATCCGGCGAATCCGGATAAAACCCAGCCGATTGCGGCTGATCAGAGCTATCCGCAGGATACGCCAGTTGCATGGGGCACCCTGAGCGCGGATGTGAAAAATGGCCTGGTGTATGTGCCATTTGGTAATGCTTCCCCGGATGAACTGGGAATTGAGCGTAACCCGGAAAGCAATACCGAAAAGTTCCGCGATACGCTGGTCGCGCTGGATCTGAATACCGGCACCTTTAAATGGCGCTTCCAGTCATCGAAACACGATCTCTGGGACCGTGATAACCCGTCACAACCCTCACTGCTGGATATCGATTATCAGGGCAGCAAACAACCGGTGGTTATTTTACCGACCAAGACCGGTAACCTGTTTGTGCTGAATCGTCTGACCGGTCAGGCGGTCTATCCGATTAATCAGGTGGATGTTTCGACAGAAGGTGGCGTGAAGGGCGAGAAATTTTCCGCCACGCAGCCGGTGTCAAAACTGAACTTTATTCCTGATCCGCTCAGTGAAAAATCGATGTGGGGCCTGACGCCGTTTGATCAGATGGCCTGCCGTATTGACTTTAAATCTCTGCGTTATGACGGTAATCCATGGACTCCGGCAACCGAACAGGGCTCGATTATCTTCCCGGGCAATATCGGGGTGTTTAACTGGGGCTCAGTGGCTATCGACCCGGAGCGTCAGATTCTGATCGCCTCGCCGGTACGCCTGGCATACAAGTACAATCTGATCAAACGTACGCCTGAAACCGCTGACAAGCGTCTGTTTACTAAAGATGGCACGCCTTACTGGAATGAAAACTTTGAAGGCGATTATGCCATTCATATTCAGCAGCTGGCTTCCGGCCTGGGTATTCCCTGCATTGCGCCACCGTGGGGCCGCATGGTGGGTGTCGACCTGACGACCGGTAAAACCGAATGGCTGCGCCGCGTCGGTAACACCAAAAACCTGAAAACCACCTTCCTGCCGGGTCGCTTCCCGATTGGCTTCCCGATGGGGATGGTGGCGCATGGTGGGCCGTTAGTCACTGCCGGTGATGTGGTATTCCACGGCGCGACGGCGGATAACTTCTTCCGTGCTTACGATATCAACAGCGGCGAAATGCTGTGGCAAACCGAGCTGCCAGCCGGTGGCCAGGCTACGCCGTCGACTTATCTGGGTGCGGATAACCAGCAGTATGTGGTGATCGCTGCCGGTGGTCATGGTTCGCTGGGCACCACCGCCGGTGATGCGGTTGTCGCTTTCCGCCTGAAAAAATAAACGCTGACGTTAGCGAATGCTCTGCAAAGCCCGGCATCGTCCGGGCTTTTTTTTTAAAAAAAGCCGCTAATTTCGCTATAACCCTCAGAGTCTGCACACAATAAAATTAGCAAGTCCTGCCAGTAAAAATTAATGCTTAAAGCCCTGCATCATCTCTACCGATAACTCACCATAAGTGAAAGTTTACCGAGGTGATTACCGGCCTGTATCCGACCCATATGTTAAGTCTTCCGAATAATAAGCCAGGGATAACGCGATCGCTCGCGTCCAAAAACTATATAAGAATCGAGGGTTAGCATGACAATTACAAAAAGACTGTTTTTAATTTTTACCTTGCTGGCACTGTCTCTCTGCACCCTGACAGCGGTTTCACTGTATGTGATTACCGGTTTTCAGGACAGATTTGAATATGTGCAGGCGAATGCAATTCCGAGTATTAAAGATCTGAACAAGTCTATCAGCACCAGTAATCAGCTGAGAGTGGCGATCTATGAGCATAAAGGTACGGCTGACAATGGTATGCAGGCCGATATTGAAAAACGCATTACCGATCTGATTGGTCAGTTAAAATCGCTCACCGAATATTATATGGCGCATGATATCTCCAGCGATCTGGATAAAACCATGACGGAAGATGCGTTTAAAAATATCGCCGCTGTTGAGGCTGCATTGCCCAATTTTATCGCCGCTTCCCGCGCGCACGATGATGTTGCCAGCCTGGATACTATTAAAAGTGATAATGGCGTCGGTGCTGCGGTGCGGAAAACGGTCGATGAATTTAATCGCCAGATCCAGCTGAATATTGATATTGGTGATGAGCTGCGTAAGCAAAATGCCGCCATCTATTCGTCGGTATTTTGGAGTATGTTGGCCGCTGCGGTGCTGGTGATTTTGCTGGTTGGCGCACTGGCGTTCAGAACTATTTTCAACGTGCGTAACAGCCTTAACAGTATTCAGCGTGTGATGGAAAATGCCAGTGAAACTCTTGATCTTACCCTGCTGGCGAACACTGCCCGCCAGGATGAGATCGGTAAAACGGCTGCAGCATTTAACCACCTGACCTCGCGCGTGTCCGGCGTGCTGGCGGCAGTGACCTCGTCAGCCCAGTCGGTCAGTTCTGCGTCGACGCAAATCGCTGCGGGTAACGAAGATCTTTCCGCGCGTACCGAAGAGCAGGCGGCATCACTGGAGCAGACTTCAGCCAGTATGAGTACGCTGAACGACACCGTGAAACTGAATGCCGAAAACGCCAGACAGGCCAGCATGCTGGCAAGCAGCGCCAATGAACTGGCGCTGAGCAGCGGTAACTCGGTAGCGGCGATGGTCGGCACCATGGAAAATATCAGAAGCAGTTCGGCAAAAATTTCCGATATTACCGGCCTGATTGAAGGGATCGCATTCCAGACCAATATTCTGGCGCTGAACGCGGCAGTAGAAGCCGCGCGCGCTGGTGAGCAAGGGCGTGGTTTTGCTGTGGTGGCCAGTGAGGTGCGCAATCTGGCGCAGCGATCGTCCACCGCCGCGAAAGAGATTAAGGATCTGATTATTACCTCTTCGCAACTGGTGGCCAGTGGTTCAGTGCAGGCGGCTGACGTTGGCGAGAATATGTCCAAAGTGCAGGGTTCGATTCGCCAGGTGGCCGATATTGTCGGCGAAATGGCGGCGGCAACGGCAGAACAGAGCCAGGGGATTGAACAGGTTCATCTGGCAGTTGGACAGATGGATTCTGTGACCCAGCAAAACGCCGCGCTGGTTGAAGAGGCTTCTGCTGCCTCTCAGTCTCTGCAGGAACAGGCGGCGACGTTGAGTAATCTGGTCAGCGCATTTAAGGTGCAGGGCGATAGCGCTGTTACCCGTCCGGCTGCAGTGGTGAGTACCGCAAAGTTAGCGCCAAAGAAAAATCTGGTACTGGCTGATTCAGGTGAAAACTGGAGTTCATTTTAATCTGTTAAATTAATCCGCTAAGCGCTTAGTACCCAGCTAAGCGCTTTTTTTTCGCGCCGGTTTTAAGCGGATTTAAACACTGATATGGCTGCTGGCCAGATAGCCCCTGCGTAAATCATGCATCATCAGCGCGGCTGGATCGGTTACCGGTGGAATACGTTGATTATCCAGGATTAATGGATTTGCCGGGCAAACTGAACCGCAAATATAGGATGGCACCCCGGCTATCATCGCCGCCATACTGCGATGGACATGGCCGCTACATATGGCTAACGGCGGCGTGCTGCTGGCAATTAACTGGCCAAGCGCTGTTGCGCCTTCACAGTTAAAATCGTCAAGCGGCGCGATGCCACAGCGGAAAATAGGGTGATGCATAAACAGCAGCGCGGGTTGAGGGGATTTATCCAGTTCTGTTGCCAGCCATTTCAGGTGCCGGGTAATATCGCCACGGGCTTCGCCCTCGATGGTGGTATCAATACCGATAACCGGAATACCGTTCACGATCTCACTAAAATGCAGCGCGGCATCTGAGCGCCAGTGCATCGCTTCTTGCAGGCAATCGCGCATCATTTGCTTATTATCAGAGTTGCCCGGCAGCACCAGATAACGGCATTTCACGCGCTGTAACTCTGTTTCAATTGCCCGATATCCTTCATACCATCCGTTGTCGGTCAGGTCGCCGGTGACGACCAAAAGATCGGGTTTAACGGTGATTAGCCAGTTTATTACCTGGTGCAAACGCGCCATATTGTCATTATCTGGCGCCGCATGGATATCGGTTAGTTGTGCAATAAGCATGGTTTACCCCTGAGCGACGGGTTGACGTTCCCGAAACTGATAAGGGTAGCTTTAAATCAGCGCCACAGAAATCGAATTCTTAGTGACGGATATTTACACATCTTTTCATCGGATCCACTATTGAAAATGGTCAAAATTTGCGTAAGATTCGTGTGTTGTCTGGATGACTTCTTACTAATATTCAGGGGGTTATAATGAGTCTTGATATTATTATGCTAACTAAGTCAGTGGTCGGCGGAGCCGGTTTAGGCTTTGCGCTGTTGGGGGGCGTGTCGATGGTCATCCCTTCACTAAACGTCACCACTGAAATGGCTTATTTCTGCGCCACAGCAGGCGCGATACTGGCGGCAGTGTTGGTGTTAAAAGGGATGGTAAAATAAAGTGCCGTTACTAGCCGAAACCCATTGGTATCTGCCGCAAACCAATGCTGAGCTAACAAAATTCTATTTTATAATCTGCATTGTATATCTGCTGGTGCATATTATCTGGGATGTACTTTCAACGGTAACGCCGCCATTTTCGCTGGTCAATCTGCAATATAAGATGAGCACGGTGTGTTCATCATCAACGTTTGCCACCAGCCTGTTTTTTGTGGTGATCATCTTTGATCTGGAGAATCCTCTCAGGCAGGAGGACGTATTCGCGTTTCCGTTAATATTGTCCTCGATTATCTGTTTTATGGTTTCGGTGAGCGCGATAGTGCCAAAATCCGGATATTCCGCACCGGGTTGAAAGAGGATGGCGATCAGTTTATTTCCGGTGCCAATACGCAGCTGCACGCAGCAGCAGAGGATTGATAGTCGCGTTAGCAAAATAGCTGCTGTACTGTTTAACCGTTTCGCCTTCGCCCGTCAGCCATAAAAAGTAATCGTCTGCCGGAACGGTTAACTGCTGCAGACGCTGAGCAATCTGCTCACGCTCATCACCGATATACCACTCCAGCTTAAATTCGTTCAGATGATCGAAATAGGCTTTGCTGGCAGCATCCTCTACTGCAATCAGCGCCATCACTTCCACTGGCGTAGACAGGCCGCTTAGCGCCTCCAGACGACGCAGCAGCGCAGGCATCCCGGTTTCATCACAAACATACAGCTGCCAGTGATAATCTTCCGGCACCACCAGTGAACCTCGCGGGCCGCCGATAATCAGCGTGTCGCCCGTTTTAGCCTGTAACGCCCAGTCGCTGGCGACACCGGCCTGATGAATATAGAAGTCAAAGGTAAGCTCATTACGTGCCGCGTTAAACAGCGGGGTATAGTCGCGAGCCAGCGGACGGGCATTCCCCGGCCAGACAATGCCCTCATCGCTGACGCCGGGCGCCAGATACGGCACGCCAGCCTGCGGGAAAAACAGTTTGGTATGATCATCAAAGCCTGCCGAGACGAAACCGGCAAGATCGTCACCGCTCAATACCACCCGTTGAAAATGGCTGGCAATACGCTCACAGCGCTGCACAGTTAGTGTACGAAAGCGCAGTTCATTACGCAGCCGCTGAGGATATTTCAGGCTGGCACTGCTGCCAGAGAGTTCTGCTGTCATTACTGCTACCTCGAATCGTAAAGTGGAGAGGGGAGTGGCAACCCACGCGCAATAGAAAAAACGATATATCTAAATCATGTATTCAGAGGAAAGCAAAGGTTACATAATATTTCAATGCGGGGGTTCGATCTCGCTGGATAAGCTAAACTGCACGTCAGCGCGACAGGGTCAATCGCGGCGAAGATGAGAACGAAAATCATTAATCTTCAGAAGTTTTGCTGCTACTGCCAGGTTACAGTCAGTTACAGAATACGAGGTAAGTTTTATGTCACATCATGCGCATAGCCATCGCGAGCCGCGCCCACCGCGTCAGCGGCTGTTTGCCCATGGCGATCTACGCCTGCTGGTGCTGGATATCCTGAGTCACAATGGCAGCCATGGCTATGAATTGATCAAAGCGATAGAGGCACTGACCTTTGGTCACTATACCCCCAGCCCCGGGGTGATCTATCCAACGCTCGATTTCCTGCGTGAACAGAATTTTATTACGGTTAACGAAGGGGAGCAGGGGCGCAAAGAGATCGCCATTACTGATAATGGCCGCTTCTGGCTTGATGAGCAGCACGCAGCGTTGCAGCAGATTAAACAGCGCATCAAAGCGCGTACGGTGGGTCATGAGTTGCGTAAAAATCCGGCGATGAAACAGGCGCTGGATCAGCTGAAAGGGATGCTGGACCAGAAGGTAAACCGTGAAAACGCCAGCGACCGCACGCTTGAGCAAATTATCACCATCCTTAACCGGGCGGCAGAAGAGATTGCCATGCTGGAGAGTGAGAAACTCAGCGACGAGTGAGGATGTTATGCAAATGTGAATTGCTGGCCGTCACCGTTCACGGCATGATAATCCTCCCATGCTTACCGTGTCCTGAGTGTCACTTTTATGCAGACAGAACCACTACCGCCGTTAAACACCCTGATCGCTTTCGAGTGTGTCGCCCGCTATTGCAGCTTTTCCCGTGCGGCGGACGAGCTCAGCCTGACGCAGAGCGCCATCAGTCGCCAGATTATTCAGCTGGAGGAGGTGCTGGGCTGTAAACTGTTTCAGCGCACCCAGCGCCGGGTAATCCTGACGCCACGCGGCGAAGCCTATGCGGCGCAGATCCGCAAACAGCTGGCGGAGATTTCGCAGGCCACCGCTGAAGTGATGGGCTGGAATGGTTTACCGCAGGTCACGCTGGCCTGTACCAGCGCAATGGGATCGTTATGGCTTTCGCCGCGTTTATCCGCCATGCGACGCCAGATGCCTGAACTGCAAATCCGGATGAAAATCTCCGACAGTTTTGCCGAACTGAAATCCTCGGAGTTTGACCTGGCAATCTATTATCTGCGTACATCGCCGCCCGGCTACCAGGCCATTCCGCTGTTTGACGAAGTCTGTTACCCGATGTGTGCCCCCGGCTACCTTGCCACTGATAACCCCTTTGCCGATGCTGAACAGTTGCTAAACCATACTCTGCTGATTCAGGACGATCCGCAGCGGGAGTGGACCGGCTGGCGCGACTGGTTTGGCGCACAGGGCGTGGCGACCTTTTTCCCGCGTCTGACATGGCGAGCCAATAACTATCCATTTCTGGTGCAGGCGGCGGTGCAGGGGGACGGCATTTTGCTCGGCTGGGAAGGGCTGGTGCAGGATTATATTAACCGCGGTGAACTGGTGCCTGCCCATGTGGATAAACTGGCGGTTGATGGTAAATGTTATTTGCTAATCCCACAGGAAAGATTTACCCGCCCGGTGATTCGTCGGGTGGCAGACTGGCTGCAGTTATCACTAAAAGAGTGATATAAGAAAATCATATGCTAATCCCCGCGATAATTTCCGCTCATTATTTAGCGGGAGATCAGATCATTGCCGGGATATATTTTGCCAGCCAGCGGCAAAATAGTGTTAAAGCCATTTAAAACTGATGGGTATTTTTTTCAGCATAACGTCGTTTTCTCGAAGCATGCATACCAATTAGTGTGAAAATTAGCCACATGGTTTGTGAAATACAAGCCGCAAGATTGAAGTCATGACTCAGAGAATACAAGCCAAATACGCCGCCAATAATATTGAGAACAGCATAACTGTCTGAGCTGATTAGTAATTTCCTCATCTGCACCAGTGCATATGCCAGCAGGTAGCAGAATACCCCAATTAAGCCCACAAAAGTGTGCACTTCCACGTGTTAATTCCTTGCCAAAAGTCGATATCCGGAAAAGTATCGCTTTCAGGGGTGTTTTGCCGCGCATTTTTTGCATACTATCATGCTAAATACTCATACAAACACAACATGCCGTTTTGATATAAATCATGCTTACCGCTTTTACGGCAAGTGAGCTAATTACCGGGCGGACCGGGTATGACACTATGGAGAAAATAAATGAAGAACGATAAAATACCGACAAGCACATTATTTCAGGATGGGCGGATTAATCGGCGTGATTTTATTACGGCTGCCGCATTATTAGGGGTTTCCTCCGGTTTATCGCTCTCACCATTGTCCGCTTTCGCTGCGCAGACCACGGCGCCGAAAAAGGGTGGCACACTGAAGCTGGGCATGTCCGGCGGTAATACCAGCGATACCCTTGATCCCACGCTGTACAGCGACTGGGTACCGCTGAATCAGGCCTATATGCTGATGAATGGTCTGGTGGAAATCGATGAAAACAACCAGGCGCAACCGGAACTGCTGGAAAGCTGGGAAGCCAAACCAGGCGCGAAACAGTGGCTGTTTAAAGTGCGTCAGGGCGTCACTTTTCATAACGGTAAAACCCTCGATGCTGACGATATTATCTACTCGATAAATCTGCATCGCGGTGATAAATCGCGTAGCGCGATTAAAACCCAGCTGGATGCCATCACTTCGCTGGAGAAGAGCGGCAACGACCAGATTAGCCTGACGCTGGACAGCGGCAACGCGGATCTGCCATTCCTGCTGGCTGATTACCACCTGGTGGTAGTGCCTGACGGCTTTACCGACTGGTCACATCCGATTGGCACCGGCGGCTTTGTTTTTGAACATAATGAGCCGGGCGTGCGTTCGCTGTTTAAGCGCAACCCCAACTACTGGAAGCCGGACCGCGCCTGGGTGGATGCGGTAGAAGTGCTGGTGATCAACGATCCAACCGCTCGCACCAATGCGCTGATTTCCGGCCAGGTTCACGCCATCAACCGGGTTGATTTTAAAACCGTCGATTTCCTCAAGCGCAGCCCGGCGCTACAGATTATCCGCTCCGCCGGTGGTCAGCACTTCACTTTCCTGATGGACTGTCGCATCGCGCCGTTCAACAACAACGATGTGCGGATGGCGATTAAACACGGTATCGACCGTGAGAAACTACTGGCTACAGTTCTGCGTGGCTACGGCTCACTGGGTAATGACCATCCGATTCCGAAAACCGATCGCTTCTTCAATCATCAGCTGGCGCAGCGCAGCTACGATCCGGATAAGGCGAAGTTTTATCTGAAGAAAGCCGGTCTGGACAAACTGTCGCTGGAACTCTCCTCATCCGATGCCGCCTTTACCGGTGCGCTGGATGCCGCGGCATTGTTCCAGGGCCAGGCCAGCAAAGCCGGGATTCAGGTGGCGATTAAGCGCCAGCCAGCCGACAGTTACTGGGACGATGTGTGGATGAAAGCGCCATTCTCGATGGGCTATTGGGGCGGCCGTCCGACGGCCGACCAGATGTTTTCCACCGCGTATATGTCCACCGCTAAATGGAACGATTCTCACTGGAAGGACGAAAAGTTTGACGCCCTGTTATTGCAGGCGCGTTCGCTGCTGGATGAAGGCCAGCGCGCGCAGCTGTACGGCGAGATGCAGAGCATTGTCTCCGACAACGGCGGCGCGATGATCCCACTGTTTGGCGACTATCTTGATGCTGCCAGCAAAAAAGTCGGCGGTGTAAAGCCTCACCCGATGTTTAACTTTATGGGAGGCCGCCTGGCTGAACGTGTCTGGCTGGAGTCATAATGAGAAAGCATATTTTGCACCGCCTGCTGCTGGGGGTGTTAACGCTGTTTCTGGTGTCGGTGCTGATTTTCGCCGGCACCGAGCTGCTGCCGGGTGATGTCGCCAGCGCCATCCTCGGACAGAATGGCACCCCGGAAACCATCGCCGCGCTGCGCACTCAACTGGGGCTTGATCAGCCCGCCTTCCAGCGCTATCTGAGCTGGCTGGCGGGTGTGATGCAGGGTGATCTTGGCAACTCGCTGGCCAGCGGTCGTCCAATCAGCGATGAGTTACTGCCCCGTCTGGCTAATACCCTGTTTCTCGCCACCTATGCGGCAGTGATTGCCATCCCGCTGGCGGTCACGCTGGGTATCGCTTCCGCTATCTGGCGCGGATCCTGGTTTGATCGGCTGGCCAATACCCTGACGCTGCTGAGCATTTCGGTACCGGAGTTTTTTGTCGGTTATCTGCTGGTGATCTTCTTTGCCATTCGCCTGACGTGGTTCCCAAGCCTGGCGCTGGTCGACCCGGATGCCAGCCTGAGCGAGCAGCTGTATAACTGCACGCTGCCGATGCTGACGCTGGTTCTGGTGGTGCTGGCCCATATGCTGCGCATGACGCGCGCCTCGGTCGGGGCGGTGATGTCGAGCAGCTATATCGAAACGGCGGTACTGAAAGGGATCCCGAAATGGCGCATTGTGCTGGGTCACGCGTTGCCTAACGCGCTGGCACCGATTATCAATGTGGTCGCCTTTAACCTGGCATACCTGGTAGTGGGCGTGATTCTGGTTGAGGTGGTGTTTGTCTATCCGGGAATTGGTCAGCTGATGGTTGATGCGGTTACCAAACGCGATTTACCGGTAGTACAGGCGTGCGGACTGCTGTTTGGCGGCACCTATATTCTGCTGAATACCGTCGCCGACCTGCTGGCTATCTGGTGTAACCCACGACTACGGCATGCGAGGTAAGCCATGAAACGAATCAAAGGCACCGCGCTGCCGTTTACCGCCATTCTTGGCCTGCTGATTATCGCCATCAATCTGCTTGGCGCCCTGTTTGCACCCTGGATTGCCCCGCATACTGAAACCGATCAGGTAGGGGATATCTGGATGCTGCCATCGCTGCAGATGCCATTAGGCACCGATAACCTCGGGCGCGATATGCTGTCGCGTATTCTGTTTGGCGCACGCACCACTATCGCAATTGCCCTGACCATCACCTTTAGCTCATTTGTGATTGGCATTATTACCGGCTTTACCGCCGCCATCTGTGGCAGGTGGGTGGATGTGGTATTAACGCGCATTGTCGATACGCTGATGTCGATTCCGGTGCTGATTCTGGCGCTGATTGTGCTGTCGGTGATGGGCACCTCTGTTCCGGTGCTGGTGGCGACCATCGCCTTACTGGATGCCACGCGCGTCTATCGTCTGGCGCGTCTGGTGGCGCAAGGGATTGTCTGCCTTGAGTATGTTGAGGCGGCGCGTCTGCGCGGCGAAGGGATGCTGTGGATCCTGCGTAAGGAGATCCTGCCGAATGCCATCCCGCCACTGCTGGCTGAGTTTGGTATGCGCTTCTGCTTCACCTTCCTGTTTATCGCCGGTCTCAGCTTCCTTGGCCTCGGCATTCAGCCGCCATACGCCGACTGGGGCAGCATGGTGCGCGATAACGCCCAGGCGATTAACTTCGGGCAGATGGCGCCGCTTTATCCCGCTCTGGCAATTGCACTGTTAACCATTGGCGTCAACCTGGTGGTGGACTGGCTGTTGGTGCGCAATAACCACTCCCTGGGGGATGAATAATGAGTGACTACATTCTGGAAATGCGCCATCTGGCGATCGCCACCCTGCAGGGTGCGCCACTGGTGCAGGATATCTCGCTGACGTTAAAACGAGGTGAAGTGCTGGGGCTGATTGGTGAATCAGGCGCCGGGAAATCGACCATCGGGCTGGCGGCGCTGGGCTATGCACGTCAGGGCTGCCGTATCAGTCACGGCGAGATCCTGCTGGATGGCGAAGATATTATGCAACTGCCATCGGCGCAACGGCGCGCGCTGCGCGGCAAAAAAGTAGCCTATGTGGCGCAGAGCGCGGCGGCGGCGTTTAATCCGGCGCTGACCATCGGTAAACAGGTGTGTGAAGGGCCGTTGCGGCATGGATTAATGAACAAGGCGCAGGCGCAGGAATGGGCGGTAACGCTGTTTCGCGCGCTGGATCTGCCGGATCCGGACAATATCGGCAAGCGCTATCCGCACCAGCTCTCAGGTGGCCAGTTGCAGCGCGCGATGGCGGCGATGGCGATGTCCTGCAAGCCGGACCTGTTGGTGATGGATGAGCCGACCACCGCGCTGGATGTCACCACCCAGATTGAAGTGCTGGTGATGCTACGCGATCTGGTGCGCAAGTTTAATACGGCGGCGCTGTATATCACCCACGACCTGGCGGTGGTCGCCCAGCTGGCAGACCGTATTATGGTGTTGCGACAGGGCAAAGAGGTGGAAACCAATACCACTGAGGCAATTCTGCAACAGCCGCAACAGGCGTATACCCGTCAGCTGGTTGCTGAACGGGTGCACAGCTTTGAGCTGGAAAAAGAGAGCGTCGATGCGCAGGCCGCACCGCTGCTGGCGATTAACCAGCTGTCAACCGGCTACAATCGCCAGCGCGTGGTGCATAACGTCAGTCTGTCACTGCGTCGCGGTCAGACGCTGGCGATAATAGGCGAATCGGGCAGTGGTAAAAGTACGCTGGCGCGGGCGCTGACCGGCCTGCTGGCGGATACTGAAGGCGAGATGCTGTTTGAAGGCAGACCGCTGGATAAACGTTATCAGCGGCGGGAAAAGGAGTCCCTGCGCCGCATCCAGATGATCTACCAGTTGCCGGATGTGGCACTTAATCCGCGGCAAACCATTTTCGAGCTGATTGGTCGCCCGGTTGCCTTCTATTTTGGTCATCACCCGCAGCAGGTGCGCCAGCGCGTGGTTGAGCTGATGCAGCTTACTGAGCTGCCGCTTAACCTGCTTGATCGCCTTCCCCGCGAGCTGTCCGGCGGCCAGAAGCAGCGTGTCTGTATCGCCCGTGCGCTGGCCGCTCAGCCGGATCTGATTGTCTGTGACGAAGCCACTTCGGCGCTGGATCCGCTGGTAGCAGAAGGGGTGCTGAATCTGCTACGCCGCCTGCAACAACAGCTGGGGCTGTCCTATCTGTTTATCACTCACGATCTCGGCACCGTGCGGCGTATTGCCCATGATGTCGCGGTGATGTATCAGGGCCGTATCGTCGCGCAGGGGCCGACCGGACAGGTGTTCAGCCAGCCGATGCACAGCTACACCGAGACATTGCTGAACTCAGTACCGGAAATGCATTCAGGCTGGCTGGATGAAGTACTGAGTAAACGGGCGCCAACGTTATCAACAGGAGCATTATGAAACAGATCATCAGTGATTTTCCCCATGCGGTGACCGTGACCGAACACCTGTGGATTACCCTGCGCGATGGCACCCGCCTGGCGGTGCGCATGTGGTTGCCGGATTCCGCCAGCAGCACGCCGGTTCCGGCGATCCTCGAATATATTCCTTATCGCAAACGTGACGGCACCCGTACGCGCGATGAGCCGATGCATGGCTATTTTTCCGGCCACGGCTATGCCGTGCTGCGGGTTGATATGCGCGGTAGCGGTGAGTCCGATGGCTTGCTGGCCGATGAATATCTGTTGCAGGAGCAGGAAGATGCGCTGGAGGTGATCGACTGGATCAGCCGTCAGCACTGGTGCAATGGCGCGGTCGGCATGATGGGTAAATCGTGGGGCGGTTTTAACTGCCTGCAACTGGCAGCGCGCCGTCCTGCGGCGCTGAAGGCGATTATTACTGTCTGCTCCACCGACGATCGCTACAACGATGATATTCACTATAAAGGCGGCTGCCTGCTGAATGACAATCTGTGGTGGGGCGGCATTATGCTGGCCTATCAGAGTCGTCCGCAGGATCCGCAACTGACTGGCGGGCAGTGGCGTGAAGAGTGGCAGGCGCGGCTGGATAATATGCCGTTCTTCCCGGCGCTGTGGATGGAACATCCGCTGCGTGACGCCTACTGGCAGCAGGGTTCGGTATGTGAGGACTGGTCGGCGATTCAGTGCCCGGTGCTGGCGATTGGCGGCTGGGCGGATGCTTACAGTAATGCGGTATTCCGTCTGATGGATAACCTTCAGGTGCCGAGCCGGGCAATTATTGGCCCCTGGGCGCATATCTATCCGCAGGATGGCACGCCGGAACCGGCGATTGGTTTTCTGCAGGAGGGCGTGAGCTGGTGGGATCACTGGCTGAAAGGTGCGGACAATGACGCGATGGCTGGACCACGCGTGCAGGCATGGCTGAATGACAGCCAGCCACCTTCTTCACAGCGGCCAACTGTGCGCGGCGAGTGGGTCGGTTTTAATAGCGGCAGCGCCGATAATGTGGCCGATCGCCGCTGGTATCTGGATCGCGGACAGCTTAACCGTGTCGCGAATCCTGATGCCAGCTGGTACAGCGTCTGTTCACCGCAGAACCACGGCCTGATGGGCGGTGAGTGGATGGGCGCTGGCGTGCTGGGTGAAAGTCCGCCGGATCAGCGTATTGACGATGGTCAGGCGGAAATTTTTGACGGTGAACCGCTGGCCGAACCGCTGGCGTTCTTCGGCTTCCCGCAGTTTGAGGTGCTGCTGAAAAGCGATAAACCGGCGGCAATGCTGTATGTGCGCCTCTCCGACGTCTCACCGGACGGTGCGGTTAACCGCGTCACGCACGGCTGGGTGAACCTGGCTCATTTACAGGGGCAGGATAAAAATGTGCCGCTGACGCCGGGCGTAGCGGTGAAGGTAAAGGTGCAGCTGGATGGCATCGCCTGGCGCTTTGCCGCCGGTCACCGCATGCGGGTATCGGTTGCCACCACGTTCTGGCCAATGATCTGGCCGATGGCGGAGCAGGCGACCTTAACCCTCGACCTGGCCAGCGCCAGCCTGACGTTGCCGGTTTGCGCGAATCCGCAGGCTATTGCCGGGCCAGACCCGCAGCCGGCAACGGCGGCGAATACACCACTCACGCTGTTATCACCGGGACGCGTTGAGCGTAGCCTGCATTACGATGTGCTGAGCGACAGCTGGACCAGCGTGACCGAAGGGATTGGCGGCGTTTTTGGTGAAGGGGTGTACCTGTTTGATGATATCGACACCACGGTTGATCACAGTCTGCGGCGTCAGCTGAGCGTCAGCAATCAGGATCCGCTTTCTGCGCACTATCTGCTGACGCAGACAATGAAAATCGGTCGCGAAGGCTGGTGGACGGAAGCTGATATTGTGCTGGAGATGCGCAGCGATCTGACGCACTTTATCGTCAGCGGCACCATGAAAGTGACGTTTAATGGTGAAGCGGTGGCCGATAAAGTGTGGAACCAGCGTATCGCCCGCTGAATGAGTATGCACCGCCATGCAGGGTGGCGGTGCAGTTCCAGCGGCTACTCGACAGGTTTGTCAAAGACAGGAATATCGGTGGAAAATCTGGCGCTACGGGAATCACGCTCATAACCCTGAGTTTCACACAGCAGGCCGTAAAGTTCAGGCCGACGTCCGTGGATCCATCTTCTGCCAGTCGACATAGCAAGCAGACTTAAATCGAGATCAGCAGAGACCATCTTATCCTCGAAAGAACCGGTTTCTTTAACCACGCGGCCATAGGGATCGAGGATCATCGCGTTACCCGAACGCACCTCATCGTGATCCAGCCCGACACCATTGCTGAACAGGATAAAGAGTCCGTTGTCATGGGCGCGGGCAGGCAGCCAGCGCATCAGCCAGCCACGGGCGTGTTCACCTTGAAAGGCCGCTTCCAGCGCCTGCGGATCGCTCTCTCTGTTTTCCCACAGGGTGGCCGGAATGACTTTCATACCATAAGGGCTACGGGAGTTCGTGCCGCCGGTCTGGTGTGGCGCCAGCAGAATATCCGCGCCGAGCAACGCTGTTGCCCGCGCATTCTCAACCAGATTGTTATCCCAGCAGATCAGCACGCCAACCCGCACACCCCATGGGGTATCAAAAACGGTATAGCGGTCGCCCCGGGCGATGGTCGGATGCTCAAAAGCGTGCAGCTTACGATGCACATGCACAGTAGCGTCCGGCATACAGACCGCATAACTGTTATATAACTGTCCGTCCTCGCCCAGTTCAATCAGCCCGACGGCGATTGCCATCTGATATTTTTTAGCCAGGGGAATGATGCGCGCCAGTGAGGGACTGCCATCAATTTTTTCCGCCAGCGCCATCACTTCGTCGTCAGCCAGATTCGGCACATGCCAGTAACCGGTGATACACATCTCTGGAAAGGCGAGGATTTTCACCTCCTGACGCGCAGCCTGATAAATAAAGGCTTCAATTTGCGCCAGGTTATACTCTTTATCGCTGGCCCGATGCCAGAACTGTACTGTCGCGACCCGCAAATTTTTTTTCATATTATCACTCCTCAACTGGAAACTACTGGCAAGTTCACCAGACGCAGGCGAGGTTGTATAATCACTCTTTTTCCAACGTTGATAACCATCAGGAATGGATATAAAGCTGTTGCGGGCCTTTGTGACCTTAGCTCAGCAGGGGCGTTTTCACGCTGCTGCGGATATTCTGTGCCTGACACAACCGGCTTTGACTAAGCAAATCCAGACACTGGAGCACCTGATGGGCGTGACGCTGTTTCTGCGAGGTCGTCAGGGGGCAAAAATGACCGATGCCGGGCAGCAGCTCTATTCCGCCGCCTGCGAGTTGCTCAGTCACTACGACCAGTTTCGCGATTATGCGCGTGAGATACAGCAGGGCAGAGCCGGTAAGCTGACGCTGGGCTTTGGCATATCATCTTTTCAGCTCGCGCCGACGCAGGTGATTGCTTTTCGGCAACAGTATCCGAATGTCGAGGTATCGCTAAACGATATTCCTTCCGACGTGCAGTGTCGCATGCTGCTGGAAGGAACACTGCAGGCAGGATTTATCCGCCTGCCAGCGCCAGAACCGTTGAAAACCCGGATATTACTTGATGAAGCGCTGGTTCTTGCCATACCTGCAGACGTTACAGTGGATGCTGAAAATATCCAGCCGGTGCTTGAACAGCATCAGCTGCTGCAAATCAGCCCGCACCGTGGTCGCGGGCTGGCGGATCAAGCCGTCAGTTTTCTTAACCGGCATAAGCTTAGCGCCAGAGCCGTCGCGGTTGCGGATGATATTCAAACCTTACTGGCATTTGTAGCGGCGAGAAATGGCGTGGCACTGCTGCCCGCCGCTGTGCGCCATATTATGCCAGCCGGAATCAAGCTGGTGCCACTGTCAGGAGAATACAGTCGCTGGCAGGTGGGGATTGCATGGAACCCGGCGATACAGGATGTGCTGCGCGATAAATTCCTGGCAATGTTGCCCGCAGATTAGCCGCGACTGGCACTCAAAAACTCCACCATTTTCTGGTTACCATCAAGAATATCCTCCTGAATCGCGCGCCGTGCCGCCTGGCCGTCGCGATTTTTCAGCGCCTGAAGAATATCGTGATGATGCTCGATCGCCATGCGCTGGGAGAAGTACTCCCAGGCCTCGGCCACCAGCGGTCCGGTGCGCATCCACAGTGAATTGATAAAGTGGCTTAATAACGGCATTTGCGCACTGCGCGCCAGCAGCAGATGAAATTCACTGTTCAGACGCAGCGCCTGCGACATATTACCCACGGAAATCACCTGCATACTCTCGGCGATATTGCACTCAATGGCATGCAGGCCCGCCGGGGTAATCAGTTCAGCGGCTTTTTCCGCACCAAACCCCTCCAGTTCAAGCCGCAGCGTGCGGATTTCATCGTACTGCCGGGTATCCAGCTGTGGCACGCGAATATCCTTCGGCGTACGCATCTCCAGCGCCTGCTCTTTAGCCAGTTGCAAAATAGCATCTCTGACCGGCGTAACGCTGGTATCAACCTGCAGCGCAATATCACGGATTTTCAGCCGATCGTTGGGCCTGAACTGCCCGCAAATCAACGCCTGGCGCAGCATGTCATAGACCGTGGTGCCCAGCGAGGAGTGATTGATCGAGCTAAGTGGATAAGTCATGGTTCGCCCTGGTAATTTGCGATTAACGGGATGTCAGCGTTTGCAAAGTATGACGCAATATCTCAAGAAAATGGTCGGCATCGGCGGGTTTAAACGGCAGCGGCGGACGCACTTTAATCACCTGGCCATGGCTGCCGCTGGCACCGACTAACACGCCGTTTTCCGCCAGCTGGTTGACCAGCCGCGCTGCCATACCGCTATCCGGCGTTTTTACTGCCGGATTACTGACAATCTCCAGCCCGGCATACAGACCCGCACCGCGCACATCGCCAATTAACGGATAGTCGGCGGCAATGCTGCGTAAGCCATCCATCAGGTAAGCGCCAGTGGTTAAGGCGTTCTGTTGCAGCTGTTCATCTTCAATCACCTGCAATACCGCCAGACCCACGGCGGCGGAGACCGGGTTACCGCCAAAGGTATTAAAGTAGCGGGTGCGGGCGCCAAATTCTGCCAGCAACGCTGGTCTGGCGATCAGGGCGGCGCGACGTTGCATCAGGGTTGCGGTATCCGCGTTCATCGTTAAATCTCCCGTTAAATTAACAACAAAGTGCCATCAGCTGGTCGCGACCTGCTGTCAGCGGCTGGGTGCGAAAATGATCCAGCAGCGCCCAGGCCATCGGATTGTGGCGCAAAATATAGTCCCGGTTTTCGGGAAACAACACTGAACGCCATTCGGTAATCAGCACCCTGATCGTCAGGCGCGCCAGAATCAGCTCATACAGCAGCATCAGTTCCTGTTGCTGTAACGGCATCCGCTGCTGGTAGCCGTTAACGATCTGCGCCACTGCCGTTAACGGGTTACGGACGTCGGGTTGCATATAATAGGAAGCTGCGGTGGCGATCTCATTAATCAGCGGCGCACAGACCATATCGCCAAAATCAAGAATGCCGCTCACTGTGGCAGGATGCTGGCGATCAAGCAGAATATTGCTGCCGCTAAGATCGTTGTGGATCACCTGTTTGCGCAGCGCATTCAGTTGCGGAAGCAGCTGGCTGGTGAAGTGCGAGATAAACTGCATTATCCAGTCACGGCGTGCGCCGGCGGGCAGATAGCCGGTCGCCGTCAGCAGCCTGCCGGTATGCATTAGATCCCAGAGAATGGTGCGCTGCTGCGCCGGATGGGAAAAATCACTGATCGCCAGGTCGAGCTGCGCCATAATATTGCCCAGGCTGGAGAGCAGCGACGCACTGTTATCTGCAGGTTCAGGCGTTCTGCCTGCCAGCAGGGTGATTAACACGCCATACACCGGGTTGCCAGCCTCGTCATAACAGACAAACTCACAATCGCCGCTCTGGGTGTGGATTAAGCGTGGCACCGGCAGTGATGGCGCACGCTGTGCAATATGGAGTAAGACCTGCTCCTGAAAATCGCGGGTAATGGCATCATCGCAGCGGTTATAAAATTTCATTACCCAGGCTGCATCTGACGAACTCTGCACACGAAAATTTTTATCCCGCTCGCCGCTCAGTAACGTTATTTTCCCGGTCAGGCCATACTGCTGATGCGCGATGCGTTCAGCCATGGCAACGGAAATTAGCGGCGGCGGTGAGGTCAGCATACCGCTGGTTAAAAAGGTGTCCATCTGAAGAGGCTGTGAAGTCATATCCGGTTCCTGCCAGGCTGAGTCATCGCGCAAACGCTGAAGTTAATCTACATGATATTTGATGCATCAAAATTGCTTTTTTATCGCCACAGGCGTGCGCGGATTAACTCAACCAACTGATTATTATCAACAATAACATTTGAATGCCTTTCAGCCATTGGTTATTCGTATGGCTATATGGGAGATGCATAATTCAGGCTTATCGCCAGAGCCGTGCATTATGATGCTGATTAGTCGCTATTTATGGTCTCATCAGGCTGACAGGTATATGATAAGTGACAAGCCATCACATACTTAACCCAGAGACTAAGAATGTCCGATCTGTCGCAAATCGCTGAACAGCTGGCGCTCCAGGCCAGTGTAGAAATGGAAGATAAAAAGCAAAAGGATCTGGCGCTGATTCAGCGTGTGCTGGAAATTTACGGACAGAAATATGTCGCTGAACTACTGCGCAAGGTGAGTCACACCGAGTGGACCCGCGAAGGTATCAACCGCTGGGTTAAGGGCAAATGCCAGCCAAAACGCCTCACCCATGCGGAAGAGACATTGCTGCATAAAATGCTGCCTGCGGCGCCGGAAAAATCTGGCAACTACCGCTTTCGCTTTATTGATCTGTTTGCCGGGATTGGCGGTATTCGTAAGGGCTTTGACGCGATTGGCGGCCAGTGCGTATTTACCAGCGAGTGGAATCCGGAAGCGGTAAGAACCTATAAAGCTAACTGGTACAATGAGCCCGGCCGGCATATTTTTAACCGCGATATCCGCGATGTCACCCTTAGCGCGTCGCCGGAGATCAGTGAAGAAAAAGCCTATCGCCATATCGACAGCACGATTCCCGATCACGATGTACTGCTGGCCGGTTTTCCCTGCCAGCCCTTCAGTGTAGCGGGCGTCAGTAAAAAGAACTCTCTTGGCAGAAAACATGGCTTTGAGTGTGATACGCAGGGCACGCTGTTCTTTGATGTGGCGCGCATTATTGCCGCCAAACAGCCAGCGGTATTTGTGCTGGAAAACGTGAAGAATTTAAAAAGCCATGACAAGGGCAACACCTTCCGCGTGATTATGCAGACCCTTGACGAACTGGGCTACGAAGTCGCGGATGCTGCCGGGACGGGCAAAGACGACCCAAAGGTGGTGGATGGTAAACATTTTCTGCCGCAGCATCGCGAGCGTATTGTGCTGGTGGGTTTCCGCCGCGATCTGGATATTCATCACGGCTTTACGCTGCGTGATATTGCGCAATTCTATCCCGCTTCGCGCCCGGCGATCGCCGATCTGCTGGATGTGCCGCCAGAAGCCAAATATATCCTTACGCCGAAACTGTGGGAATATCTGTATAACTACGCCAAAAAGCATCAGGCAAAAGGCAATGGCTTTGGCTTTGGTCTGGTGAATCCGCAGAATAAAAACGCGGTGGCACGTACTCTGTCCGCGCGCTATCACAAAGATGGTTCCGAGATTTTGATCGATCGCGGCTGGGATATGGCGCTGGGTGAACAGGATTTTGCAAACGCTGATAATCAGCAAAACCGCCCGCGCCGCCTGACGCCGCGTGAATGCGCCAGACTGATGGGCTTTGAGCAGCCGGGGGAGAAGCGTTTTAACATCCCGGTCTCGGATACGCAATCCTACAAACAGTTTGGTAACAGCGTGGTGGTGCCGGTATTTGCCGCCGTAGCCAGTTTGCTCCAGCCTTATATTGAGCAGGCCGTGGCGTTGAAAAAAGTGACGGAAGAAGTCTGACCGGTAAATGGCGGCTTAACGCCGCCATCAAACTGATTACCAGCCTTTAATTGCATCACCTTTATAAACTTCGATCGCTTTCTCTTCCACTTCCTTCGACTGGAAAGCCTGTTTTAACTTCTGTAGCTTTTCGCTGTCTTTATTATCTTCGCGCGATACCAGTGCATTAACATAGGGTGAGGCTGCGCCTTCCATAAATAATCCGTCACGGGAAGCCGATAATCCCGCCTGAGCGGAGAAGTTAGTATTGATAACGGAGAGAGTCACATCAGGATCATCAAGCGTACGGGTTAATTGTGGCGTATCCACTTCAACCAGTTTCAGATTTTTCGGATTGGCCGTGATATCCAGCGTGGTTGGCAAATAGCCGACGCCCTCTTTCAGCTTAATTAAGCCCTGCGCCTGTAACAGTAATAAACTGCGTCCCAGCGTGGTGGCTTCATTAGAGATGGTGACCGTTGCGCCATCTTTCAACTCACTGATATTTTTGATTTTGTGGGAATATGCAGCAATCGGGAAAATAAAGGTTTTGCTGATAATGGCAAATTTATAACCACGCTCTTTCGACTGGTCTTCAAGATAAGGCAGGCTCTGGAAGGCATTTGCGTCGACATCTTTATTCTGCAGCGCTTCATTTGGCAGGACATAATCGTTAAACGATATAACTTCCAGATCTAAGTTATACTTTTCTTTTGCCACTTTCTGCGCCACTTCCCAGATCGCCTGGTCCGGCCCGGTATTAATCGCCACCTTGACTTTATTCTCATTATCAGGGGAACAGGCGGATAACAACAGCGCAGAGGTGGCTATTAACAGCGAGGAAAACACTTTATTCACAACAGGATCCTTCAGATGGTTTGGAATGGCAGGCAGTTATTATAACCCTGCGACAGGGGACAGGTATGGGTAATATCGATAAAGCCGATTAAAAATCGGGCAAATAAGCTTAATTATTAAAAAAAATGCAGCTGGCATGAACTTTTCAGTTACTAAGCTGACTAACTGTTTAGTGATATCTCACTGTAACGATTTTTTTTCAACCTCCCTGAGGGAGGTTTTTTTTTGCCTGCTATTTAACCCCGTGCCGATAAAATGAACAATGCCGCTCTGATAGATTCTCTTTAACTCATCCTCTTTAATATCGGCAGGAAAACACGCTTTCAATAGCATTGCTTGATGGTGGCTTGAATCAGGGCCTGAACCACCGAAAGGGTGAGAGCTTGGTTACGGCACACTGATATCAGAGCGATGATCGGTGCTCATATTACGGATACTGGCGAGTATTTTTGTGGCGTCGCGGGTCGGCGGCAGACCAAAGGCGCGTGCATATTCGCGACTGAACTGCGTGGTGCTTTCATAGCCAACATCCAGCGCGGCCGAGGTGACATTTTTGCCGCTGATCAGCAACAGCATACGTGCCTGTAGCAAGCGGATACGCTTCTGAAATTGCAGCGGGCTTAGGGTGGTGACCGCCTTAAAGTGGCGATGGAAAGCGGAGACGCTCATCGCCGCTTTCTCTGCCAGCTCTTCCATACGTAACGGTTTCGCATAGTCGCGACGGATCATCTGAATCGCCAGACTGACCCGCGCCACGGCGCTGTCAGGCAGCGCAATATCGCGCAACATCTGACCATGCGGCCCCTGCAACACGCGGTAGAGGATTTCGCGCTCATAGACCGGCGCCAGCGCGGCGATATCGGACGGGCGTTCCATCAGCCGCAGCATGCGTACCCAGGCATCCATCAGTTCCGGCGTCACTTCAGCGACCGAAAAGGCGGCGGTTTCCGCAGCGCTCTGCGTATAGTCCGGCAGATCCGCCAGCAGGTCGGCCACCACCGCCGGATCCAGCGTCAGGGCAACGGCAAGGTAGGGCTCACCGGTGGTCGCCGGCCAGATCGTGCCTACCGCGGGTAGCGCCACCGACATCAGGAAATAGTTAGCCGGACAGTAGTGCAGCGTACTGTCGCCCACCGTCATCGATTTACTGCCCTGCAATATCAGATTCACCATCGGCGCATACACCGCCGCCAGCTCGTGTTCAGGGATCACGCCCTGAACCATCGCCACGCGTGGGATACCGGTTTCGGTTAGCCGGTTTTCGGCTTTTGCGGCTAAGCGCCTGAGTTCGTGCAATTGGTTATTCATGAGTTCTGTCTAATCCGCAGATAAGGCTTTGGCCAGCATACAGTAGAAATGGGCTGATTTCAGGCAGGAATAGGCAGGCTGTTGCCAGGCGTGCTGCCTATGATAGCTACACACCTTAATCAGCACGGAGTTAACTATGAGCGTAATCGTTATTACTGGCGGTAGCCGGGGCATAGGCGCCAGCGCCGCCCTCCAGATCGCCAGCCGCGGGACGGGCGTTATCCTGACGTACAACAGCCACCCGCAAGAAGCGGAAGCCATAGTCAGCAAGATTAAAGCGGCGGGCGGTAAAGCGGTGGCGCTGGCGCTGAATGTCAGTAATGTGGCTTCCTTCGCCGGGTTCGCCAGTGACGTCGCAGCGGCGCTGGAGACCCACTGGAACAGCGATCGCATCCACGGCCTGGTCAATAATGCCGGGTTCGGTAACTTCGCGGCGATTGAGGCACTGACCGAGGCCGAGTTCGATGGTCTGTTAAATGTCCACCTGAAAGGACCGTTCTTTCTCACCCAGGCACTGCTACCCTTAATCGCTGACGGCGGACAGATTATCAATATGACCAGCGCAACCACCCGCGTGGCCACCCCTGGCGCCGCGCCTTACGCCGCCTTTAAGGGCGGGCTGGAAGTGCTGACGCGCTATATGGCGAAAGAGTTTGGCCCGCGCAATATCCGCGCCAACTCGATTTCACCTGGCGCAATCCGTACCGATATGACCAACGGCGCATTCGACCAGAGCCCGGAATTTGTTGAACTACTGTCATCGCAAACCGCGCTTGGCCGTATCGGCGAGCCAGACGACGTCGGCCGGGTTATCGCCAGTCTGCTGTCCGACGACAATGGCTGGATCAACGCGCAGAACATTGAAGTTGGCGGCGGCTACATTATCTGATTACCGGAGAGTTTTATGCTGGACCATATTTTTCTGTCAGTGAGCGATATTGAACGCTCGATTACCTTTTACACTGCGGCGCTGGCGCCGCTCGGCATCCGCGACCGTCATGATTACGACGGCAAAGATGGCCCGCAGGGACATCCCGATCTGAAAGGATTTGGCGCGAAAGGTCGCGTTTTTTTCTGGCTGCGCAAAGGCGTAGTCGAAGGGCAGGCGGCGCATATCGGTTTTGTCGCTGCCAGCAGCAGTGAAGTTGATGCGGCATACGCCGCCGCGATGGCGAACGGCGCGACCGATAACGGTGCGCCTGGCGCCCGGCTGCACTACGATCCGCGCTACTACGCCGCTAATATCCTCGATCCGGACGGTTACAGTATTGAGTTTGTCTATAAATCATGGCAGCACGCGTCATGAGCCGCTTAATGATCTACGGTGCCAGCGGCTATACCGGCCGGATGGCCGCGGAAAGGGCGCAGGCGGCAGGGCTGGATACCATTCTTGCCGGACGCGATGTGCAAAAGCTGGCGGCGCTTTCTGCCGAACTGGGCGCTGAGTATCGCGCTTTTGCACTGGATAACCACCGTGATGTCGCTGAGGCGTTAAACGATGTTGCAGTGGTGCTGAACTTTGCCGGTCCTTTCGCCCATACCGCCGAGCCTTTGATGCTCGCCTGCATCGAAACTGGCGCGCACTATCTGGATATCACCGCCGAGATTAACGTCTACCGGCTGGCGCAATATTTAGGCGAGGAAGCCGCTGCGGCTAACGTGATGCTGTTACCAGGTGTCGGCTGGGATGTGGTGCCGACCGATTGCCTGGCGATGCAGCTGGCGCGCCTTGTTGAACAACCGCAGTCGTTGCGCATTGCGTTGCAGGTCTCAGGATCGATGTCGCGCGGTTCGGCAGTCAGCGCCGGGGAGATAATTGGCGCCGGACTGCTGAGTCGGGTAGATGGCGAACTGGTCGCCACGCCTGACGCACAGCCCGCCCGTTTCGATTTTGGCAATGGCGCGGTTGACTGTTATCCGCTCTCTTTTGGCGATCTGGTTACTGCCTGGCGCTCAACCGCAATTGCCAATATCGCGATGTTTGTCCATGTGACTGGCGATGCTTTTCCTGAGGGCGATTTGTCACTGTTGCCGGATGGTCCGAGCGCCGCAGAGCGTGATGCCCATCGCGCCTTTGCGGTGGCAGAGGTGAGTGGTGCAGATGGCAGTATCGCGCGTGCGGTGATTGAAACGGTAAACGGCTACTCCTTTACGCCGCTGGCAGCGGTAGAAGCGGCACGTCGGGTGCTGGCCGGTGAACATCGCCCCGGCTTTGAAACACCTGCGCGCCTGTTCGGTGACGGCTTTGCCGAAACCATCCCAGGCACGCGTGTTACTCTGCTGTAATAGCGGAATCAGGCACTCTGTCCAGACAGCCACGGGCCTTCACCGTGAACATGAATCACAGTTTCTTCTTCTGTCCATGCGTAGTGTGAGACGCCCGGCGGTATAAAGGCAATACTGCCGGGCTTTAGCGCGATGCCATTGGATTTATCGAGCTCAGGCCCGATACCCACAAACAGCGTGCCGGAAATCACCGTACTTCTGTCAACAAAGGGGGAGTGGTGAATATGCGCAGGCGTGTCGCTGCCGGCAGGGAGTTTCACTCTGGCTACAAATGGTCCTGCAGTAAATATTGTACCTTCAACATCAATATACTGAATTTCAGGCACACCAGGGAATGATTTCCATTCTGAGTTTTCAAATGTCTCAATAATAACTTCGTTATTCATATTAGCGTCCATTTTTTACTGTGGGAAATAAAGCGTTAAAGCAATTTAAAGGCTTTTTTATCGCGCCACAAGAACGCAAAAATATCTGCGTTACGCACATTAATGTACGTAACAATCCAGAAGGTAATCAGTTTTAATGAGGTGGGTAATGGCTAATGTCATGATTAGACAGTTAAAACCAATGTTCAGCGAAAATGATCATAATAATTGCCCGGCGGTGATGCAATTACTTGATCGGGTAGGGAATAAATGGACGATAATTGTCATGGGAATATTGACTGAAGGTCCGATGCGTTTTAATGCGATTCAACGTTCCATTGAAGGACTCTCGCATCGGGTATTAACATTAACGTTGCGCGGTCTTGAACGTGACGGTCTGGTTGAAAGACGGGCTTTTCCAACCATTCCGCCAAAAGTAGAATACGAGCTGACGCTACTGGGTATCTCACTCATAGGCCCCGTTGAGTACCTGATGGCGTGGGTACGTGATCACCGGCTGGCAATCGACGAAGCCAGAGATGTCTTTGATCGGCGCAATAATGCGGAATAAAACTTCCGCTGATATTACGCCGTCAGGCTTATTGACGGGCATGTTCAAAGAGTCGAATCATCAGACCGCCGGTTGCGGCCAGCGTTGCCAGCGCGACCACACCTGGCCAGCCAAAGCTTTCCAGTGCTTTACTGCCCAGTGCCGCACCAGAGGCCATACCGATAAAGACCACGGTAAACATAATCGCGTTCAGACGGCTGCGTGCTGCCGGATTAATCGCATAGATAATGGTCTGATGCGCAACCAGCGTCGCCTGCACGCCAAGGTCAAAACCGACCGCACTGAGCACAATCAGCGCCAGCTGCGCAGGTAAGGGCAGCAGCGGCAGGAAAAACATCAGCGCAAATGACAGCACCACAATCGCCGCGCCTGTGCGGGTAACATAGTTGGCACCGTGACGATCGGCCAGCATTCCCGCCAGCGGAGCCGCCAGCGCACCGGCCGCACCGGCCAGGCCGAAGGATCCGGCCACCGCGCTGCCCAGCTGGTAACGTTCGGCCAGCATCAGCGCCAGTGTTGACCAGAAAGCGCTAAAACCTACCGACAGCAACCCCTGCGCCAGCGCCGCATGACGCAATTCGGCATGGTCGCGCCATAATTTTCCTAACGAGCGCAGCAGCGCCGGATAACTTAACGCGGTCTGCACTTTAAACGCGGGCAGTACCCGCCAGATCGCCAGCGTAATCAGCAATACGCCCGCCGCCGCCAGCGCATACACTGCGCGCCAGCCAAAATACTCCGCCACGATGCCGCTAAATACCCGCGACAGCAGGATGCCGGCCAGTAACCCGGTCATCACCATACCGACCATTTTTCCGCGCTGACTGTCTGACGCCAGGGTGGCCGCTGCCGGAATAATATCCTGCGCGACGGTAGCCATCAGTCCAATCGCCAGACTGCTTAACAGCAGCAACGGAAAAGAGGCGGAGAACCCACATAACAGTAGCGTGACTGCCAGCAGCACGCCTTTAAGCAGAATAATTTTGCGCCGGTCATGACGATCACCCAGTGGCGCCAGCAGCAGAATGCCAAGCGCATAACCGATTTGCGTTAACGTCGGCACCATACCGGTATCACTGACGTTGCTGTGAAAGGCGCCGCCGATAATGCTCAGCATCGGCTGGCTGTAGTAAATGGAGGCCACGCTCAACCCGGCGCCAGCCGCCAGCAGGAAAACAATTTTGGTTGATAGCGACGATTCAGCGCGGGCAGCATCTTTATCTGCGGATAAAACCTGGCTCATGGTAAGTTCCGAAAGAAGTAACAGTGGCGCTATTTTTGCCGCTTAAGAGGACAAACTGTAGCCCTGTTACAGGTAAAACTGTTATACATGATACGTATGAATAAGAATCCAGCACTCACTATCGACCGTATATCACTGTTGCAGACTTTCGTGCGTATCGTCGAGAGCGGCAGTCTCTCGGCCGCCGCCAGCCAGATCGGTACCTCGCAGCCGACCATCAGCCGTCGTTTGCAAAGCCTGGAACAGCTGCTGGGCGTAAAGCTGATTCAGCGCACTACCCATACTATGAAGCTGACCGATGATGGCGAACGCTGCTATCGCCAGGCGTATAAGCTGATCGAACACTGGCAGTTTATGGAAGATGAAGTCAGTGCGGTGCGCGATGAACCGGTCGGCGTTTTGCGGGTGCGCGCGCCGCATGCATTTGGTCAGGATCAGCTGATTGCGCCGCTGGCCGACTATCTGCAACGCTATCCGCAGGTCAGTGTGGAGTGGACGCTGAATGACCATTCACCGGACTTTATCGCCGAAGGGGTTGATTGCGCGATCCATGTTGGCGCTGCAACCGATCCCGGGGTCGTAGCGGTGCTGCTGGCGGAAGTGCCGCGGATTGTGGTGGCGGCGCCGTCGCTGCTTGCGCGCTATGCCGCAGTCAACGAGGTTGCGGACCTGGCGCAATTTCCGTGGCTGGCGCTAAACAGCTTTTACCGCAATGAGGTCACGCTTAACCATATTAACAGCGATCAGGCTTACCGTTTTGCCATTGCGCCACGCTTAAGTACCGATAGTCTCTACGCGGTGCGTAAAGCGGCGCTGGAAGGCATGGGCGCGGCGATGGTTTCCGCCTGGGTGGTGCAGGATGATCTGCAGCAGGGGCATTTACAGCAGCTTTTGCCGCAATGGCAGGCCGCGCCGCTGCCGATTTATCTGCTGTATCCCTGGGCGAGTTACTATCCGGCGCGACTGCGCAAATTTCTTGAGCTGATGAAAGCGGTGATGCCCGGCCTGAGCGGGACGCAATTGCCTGAGAAGCGCAGTAAGCCATTCAAATCAATTTCGGGTTCGGCATAATTTATCCATTTCCCGTGGTGGCCTTACTCTTTGCGCCATCTTTAATTGCGTTATAATTGTCTGGTAATTAACCAGGAGGTTTTTAATGAAAACTCTTGTGCCTGAGAATTCTGAGCGTATAAGTGAGATGATTGCAGAGTCTCGCGAAGCGGGGCATAAACGGATCACCGGATTGACCCGTGAAGAACGTCGGGCTAATTTCCTGCGCGATACCTGGGGATTAGATGAGAATGGCTGGCATTGAAAGGAACTCAAGCCAGTGAAAAGACAGTATATTTCATGCGCCGACAGATCAAGCCTGTTTGATAAAAACAGTTCATATTTCGGCTTTAATGCGGCGAAAGCGTTTCTTTACGTCGATGAAATCCTTGATCTCATCGACTTGTAGAATGAGCAGGGTTATGTAGAGGTTTATGAGATCGAAAGGGAGCGTACCTGGGGTCGGGTAAAAGCCTCAGATACTGATGGTAATGGTAACTACATTGCCCTGTATGCAGATCTGTTCCATACCCGAGTTCTCAACGACAGTCAGTGCATTACCCGCGAACAAAAGAGACGGGCGCAAGATCCCTTACTGGTTCTTACATTCCAGCCAAATAATTTTTCCCCTGAAGCGCACCCAGTATTAGTCATTGAGTTTATGCTGAACCATGATCAATATATCGGACGTATAGGTGTAGCTAAAAAAGACAAAATTAATATGGCGCGCATTTGTAGCGGTGTCCTGAGTCGTATTAAACTTTCCCGTCAGTCATAGCCAGTCGGCCTTATCACCAGCATACTTCCTCATCCCACTCATCAGCGTGGACAGATCCTGTTGCAGCATCGCCATCATCTCTTCCACGCTCATCTCTTCGTTTAAGATATAGAGCTGGAAAACCCGGCTTAAATTATTCTGTAACAGACGCAGGGCGCTGTCCCGATTAAGATCCGCGCGCAGGCTGCCTTTGTCGCAGAGCTTATCAATGGCGGCACGAATATACTGGCCATTAACCTGCTGCATTTCCCGGTAACGGTTCTGATCTTCCGAGACGCGGAAAGACGCCGCCATAATCTCACGCCACACCTTCTTATGACGAAAGTCGTAGCCATGCATAAACATAATCCTGCCGAACTCAACAAACACCGCTACCGGATCGTCAGAGAGTTCCTCCAGTAACGCTTCCAGTTTGGGCACCGACAGGTAGCGATCTTCCTCAATAAGACCGAGCAGCAGATCCTGTTTCGACTTAAAGAAGCTGTAGATAGTGGGGATCGATAACTCTGCCTTAACCGCCACATCTTCCAGGCTGGTTGCCTCAAAACCATTGATTTCAAACAGGTCACCGGCTGCGAACAGGATACCCTGACGACGCGCAGCACGCTGACGTTCTCTTAGCCCGGGGGCTTTTGCGGGAGTATTTTCTTTATTCATGTAAAAGTTTATATCCAATAAAAGTTTTTCTTGCAAGCAAGTTGATTGATGATATGGTGAAATCCTGCACAATAAAACTGAAACCTTGACGATGACTAAGCCAAACCAGGTTGAGAATTGCCGTACCACCGAACATGCTGATTCACTGTTGCGCGCACCGCTGTATGTGGCCGGAGCGTGGTTAAGCGCGGGTTTGTCGCAGGGAGACGTACTGGATCCGGCCAGTGAAAAGCTGCTGGGCCACTACGCCATCGCCGACAAAGCGACGATATTGCAGGCAGTGGCGGTGGCAGAAGAGGGGTTTCAGATATGGCGTAAAACCGCTGCTACCGAGCGAGGTCGTATTCTGATCGAAGCCGCTGCATTAATCAGGGCACGCTGTGAAACCATGGCGCATACCCTGACGCGCGAGAATGGCAAACCGCTGGCGGAAGCGCGCGCCGAAGTGCTGCGTAGCGCCGATAATATTGAATGGTACGGACAGGAAGCCGGTCGCATCTATGGCCGCGTGCTGCCAGGCGCAGACGCCGCGACCGATCTGGTGGTACGTAAAGAGCCGATTGGCCCGGTCGCCGCCTTTACGCCATGGAATTTTCCGCTGTCGCAATCATCGCGCAAACTGGGCGCAGCACTGGCTGCCGGTTGTTCGGTGATTCTGAAAGGTGCGGAAGATACCCCGTTCTGCGGCACAGACCTGCTGCAGGCGTTTATTGATGCCGGTGTGCCAGCGCCAGTGTTACAACTGCTGTATGGCAATCCGGCGATGATTTCGGAAGTTCTTATTGCCCGGCCGCAAATTCGCAAAGTGTCATTTACCGGCTCGGTGCCCGTTGGCCGTCTGCTGGCCTCGGCCGCTGGTAATCATCTGAAGTACTCCACCATGGAACTGGGCGGCCATGCACCGGTGCTGGTATTTGCTGATGCGCCAGTAAATAAAGTTATCGCTTCTCTGGTTCCCGCGAAATATCGCAATTCAGGTCAGGTATGTGTTTCTCCCACCCGAATTCTGGTAGAAAAAAGCATTTTCACTGAATTTACCGCGGCATTTAAAACCGCAACAGAAAATATCAGCGTGGGGAATGGTTTGCATCAGGAGACGGATATGGGGCCATTAATTCACCAGCGTCATCTGCAGGCAATCACTGCACTGGTCGAAGATGCAGTGGAAAAAGGCGCAACCTTAGTCAGTGGCGGTAAAAGAATTGAACGAGACGGTTATTTCTTTGCGCCCACTATTCTGTGTAATGTTCCTTTATCTGCACGCATTATGAATGAAGAACCTTTTGGCCCGGTTGCGATTATTAATAGTTTTAATCAGGAAGAAGAAGCGATTGCGGAAGCTAATCGTCTACCTTATGGACTGGCAGCGTATTTATATACTACCTCTTATTCACGCACCCGCAGACTGACTGATGCTATTGAATCAGGAATGATTTCAGTGAATGGCCAGCCAATAGCCTTGCCGGACGCACCGTTTGGCGGGATAAAAGATTCCGGCTTTGGGCGTGAAGGGGGAATTGAAGGATTAGAAGAGTATCTGGTGACAAAATTTATTGCCGCACAGGTATGGTAACCTGATTGAATTAAACGCCATAAGAAATCACTTTCATTAAATGAGTAATATAGGTTTTTAATATTACTTAATTAAGTAAAACAGCAATACACTATTATTTGTTTCAGGAAGCCATTAAAAATCCAAAGCAACTAATAAGGGCCGCTTTATGAAAAGTGTTTTCTCGGCGTTATTTATTTCGGTTATGCTTGCCAGTGGTGTTAATGCTGCCCCTCAGTCCGGCGGAACGGCAAATCTGATTGTGCAACCTGAACCCACAGGATTAATGCTGGGGGTGACGACAAATAGCCCCAGCCAACTGGTTGGTGGCAATATTTATGAAGGTTTATTGCGCTATGACGGTAACTTGCAACCGCAACCTTCACTGGCGAAATCCTGGGAAATTTCAGCGGATGGATTAACTTATACCTTTCATTTGCAGGAGCATGTGTTATTCCACGATGGTCAGCCTATGACCTCGGAAGATGTGCTGTTTACGCTTAATGATTTTCTGATGAAAACCCAGCCGCGCCATCGCAGCACCATGGAACATGTCAGCAGCGTTACTGCTCCAGATGCTAACACTATCATAATCAAGCTAAAACATCCGTATGAGCCGTTTATCCGCAGTTTCAGCTTCAGTGCGATGCCCATTGTGCCTGAACATATTTATAAGGATACCGACTATACGACCAATCCGGCAAATGAAAAACCGATTGGCACCGGTCCGTTTAAATTCGCAGAGTGGCAACGCGGTAACTTTATTAAACTGGTAAAAAACCCTGACTACTATCTGAAAGGTCGGCCATATCTTGACGCGGTGTTATACCATATTATCCCGGATGGTGCTTCGCGCGCAGTTTCCTATGAAACCGGCACGGTAGATATTTTGCCCGGTGGGTCAGTGGAAAACTACGATATTCCACGCTTATCCGCCCTGGCTGACACCTGTACCACTGAAAAGGGCTGGGAATATACTTCTCCACTCTCTTTTCTGTGGCTCAATAATCGTGTCGCACCGATGAATAACGTTAAATTCCGCCAGGCAATTATGTATGCGCTGGATCGGGATTTTGCCAAAGATGCATTATGGAACGGTTATGGCAAAGTGGCGACCGGTCCGTTCTCCGCCAAATTACCGTTTTATGCGGATGTCGGCGCGAAATATGAGCATAACCCGGCAAAGGCCAAAGCACTGTTAAAAGAGATTGGTTATAACGGTAAAACATTACGTCTGCTGCCTCTGCCTTATGGCGAAACCTGGCAGCGCTGGGCAGAAGCGGTAAAACAGAATCTGGCGGAAGTCGGTATTCCGGTGACCATTGAATCGGCTGATGTGGCGGGCTGGAATCAGCGTGTCTCGTCATGGGATTATGATATTGCCTTTACTTATATGTTCCAGAATGGCGATCCGGCAATTGGCGTAGAGCGTAACTATATCTCTGCGCAAATCGCCAAAGGCAATCCATGGAATAATGTTGAAGGTTATTCTGACCCGGAAGTTGATCAGTTATTTAAACAGGCAGCGATGGCATTTCCCTCTTCAGAACGTCAGAAACTGTATACGCAGGTTCAGGCGAAATTACGTGACGATGTACCGGTTGCCTGGTTACTGGATCTGGGATTCCCGACCATTTACAACTGTAAATATCAGGACTTAATCACTACCGCTAACGGTCTCTCCGATTCACTGCGTGACACCTGGATTAAGCAATAACGCGGCTGACTGTTTTTTTATAATTATTAACGCCGGAGACACTCATGATCCGATTTATTGCTGTTCGGCTCCTGAAAGCAGTGATGATACTTATCTGTATTACCATCTTAAATTTTTTCCTGATCCATATGGCGCCGGGCGATCCGGCGATGGTAATGGCCGGTGAAGCCGGGGACAGCGATCAGCTGTTCCTCGATCAGCTGCGGGAACGCTTTGGGCTTAATCAGCCGCTGTATATGCAGCTGTTTATCTATCTGTCGTCGGTTATTCATCTGGATCTTGGCTTTTCGTATCGTCAGGGCCTGCCGGTGTTGCAGCTGATTCTCGATCGGCTGCCGGCCACTTTATTGCTGTCGTTTACCGCCTTTGTGATTTCCCTCGGACTGGGGATCCTTGGCGGCAGCGTGGCCTCGGCGCGTCAGGGGCGCTGGTCAGATTCGCTGATCTCGTTTGTCGCGCTGATTTTCTATGCCACGCCGCTGTTCTGGCTGGCGCTGATGGCGGTGCTGCTGTTTTCCGTCCAGCTGAACTGGTTGCCGGGTTTTGGCTACAGCACCGTTGGCAGTGATTTCACCGGTCTGGCGTATGCGACTGACGTGCTGAAGCATCTGATTTTACCGGCGGGCACCCTTGGCCTGTTCTTTATGGCGGTATATGCCCGTATGACGCGCGCATCGATGCTGGAGGTCAATCAGATGGACTTTGTTAAAACCGCCAAAGCCAAAGGACTGCGTCCGGGGCAGATTCAGCGCCGTCACATATTGCGTAATGCGATGCTACCGGTAGTCACGCTGGCCGGATTGCAGGCCGGCCAGCTGGTCGGCGGCGGGGTGCTGATTGAGACGGTATTCGCCTGGCCAGGTATTGGCCGCCTGATGTTTGATGCGCTGACCCAGCGTGACTACAACCTGCTGCTTGGCGTGTTTGTGGTTTCCGCGGCGATTGTGCTGTTTTTCAATCTGATCACCGACATCCTTTACCGGCTGGTTGATCCTCGAATCCGGGTGGCTTCATGAAAGATTTCTGGCAACGTTTTTCGCAAAACCGCGGCGCGGTGATTGGCCTGCTTATTCTGCTGCTGGTGATTGTGTTATCCATCGCCGCGCCGTTTCTGTATGAAAAGTCGCCGTGGGCGATGGTGCAGCGACCGTTTCTGCCGCCCTTTACCGTCGGACAGTACTTTCTCGGCACCGATCCGCTGGGGCGCGATCTGGCGGCCGGTCTGGCCTATGGCGCACGCGTTTCGCTGTTAATCGGGCTGATCTCCACCGTGGTTTCGCTGCTCATCGGTATTCCGGTTGGCGCGATGGCGGGTTACTTCGGCGGCTGGGTCGATGATGTGCTGATGCGCTTTACCGAGTTCTTCCAGAGTGTGCCGAGCTTTGCGCTGGCGATAGTGCTGGTAGCGATCTTCCAGCCATCCATTACCTCAATTGTGATTGCGATCGCCATTGTCTCGTGGCCGCCGGTAGCGCGCCTGCTGCGCGGCGAAGTGATGTCGTTGCGTTCACGTGAGTTTATCGAGGCGGCAATCCTCTCCGGGCAGACCAGTCGCACCATTATCTGGCGTCAGATCCTGCCTAATACGCTTTCACCGATTATTGTGCTGGCTTCAATGATGGTGGCGGCGGCGATTCTGATTGAAAGCGCGCTGTCGTTCCTTGGTCTTGGCGACCGCAACATTATGTCGTGGGGCTATATCATCGGCGCTGGCCGCACTGTTATCCGCCAGGCCTGGTGGATCAGCGTGTTTCCGGGCATCGCCATTCTGCTGACGGTATTAGCCCTGAATCTGGTCGGCGAAGGGCTGAACGACGCGCTGAATCCACGACTGACACGTAAAGGGCGGAAATAATGATGAGCATCCAACACGCTAATGAGCCGGTGATGCATCCCGGCGCACTCACCGATCGCGGCACGCCGGTTGTGCATATTGACCGCCTGAGTATCGCGTTACCCGAAGGCGCTGACCGCCTGTACGCCGTCGATCGCGTCAGCTTTAAAATCCATCCCGGTGAAATGCTATGCGTGGTCGGCGAAAGTGGCTCTGGCAAGTCGATGTCAGCCAATGCGCTAATGGGCCTGCTGCCGGATACGGTGCGGGTGGCGCAGGGGCGTATTCTGCTCGAGCAGGCCGACCTGCTGACGCTGCCAGCGGAGGCGATGTACGCGGTACGTGGCCGTCGGGTGGCGATGATTTTCCAGGAGCCGATGTCAGCGCTGAATCCGTTAATGAAAATCTCGGCGCAAATCGAAGAGGTATTCGAGGCTCACGGCCTGCTGACGGCGAAACAGCGCAAACAGAAAGCGCTTGAGCTGCTAACCGAAGTCGGGCTGCCGGATCCGCAACGCGCGGCGGTCTCTTATCCCTTCCAGTTATCCGGCGGCCAGCGTCAGCGGGTGGTGATTGCAATGGCGCTGGCGCTGGAACCGCAGGTATTAGTCGCCGATGAGCCGACTACCGCGCTGGACGTCACTACCCAGGCGCAGATCCTGCACTTAATCCGTGATCTGCAGCTAAAGCGCAATATGGCGGTGATGTTTATCACCCATGACTTTGGCGTGGTGGCGGAAATTGCCGATTTTGTCACCGTAATGCAGCTGGGGCGCATCGTCGAGCAGGGTACCGCCGATGAGGTGCTGTTGTCGCCCGGCCATCCCTATACCAAAAAGCTGATTGCCGCGATCCCGCGTCCGGCCAGCGGCGTTACGCAGAGCGTCGAGCGCGAAACCATCCTCAGGGTCGAACAGCTGAATAAAACTTATCACATCAAAGACGGCATATTTGCCAAAGCGAAGTCGGTCCATGCGGTCAGGGATGTCAGCTTTACGCTGGGGCGCGGCGAAACGCTGGGCATTGTCGGCGAAAGCGGTTCCGGCAAATCCTCGGTAGGGCGTTGTCTGGTGCGGCTACAGGATCCGGACAGCGGCCGGGTGTTGCTGAACGACAACGATATGGCGCACCTGAAAGGCGACACGCTGCGCGCAGTGCGACGCCGTATTCAGATGATCTTCCAGGATCCCTTTTCGTCACTGAATCCGCGCGAAAAAGTGGGCCGTATTATCGCCTCGGGGCCGATAGCTTACGGTGAAGACCCGAAGCTGGCGATGAAGCGCGCCGCCGAACTGATGGAGATGGTAGGACTTGATGCACGTGGCGCAAACCGTTTTCCGCATGAATTTTCCGGTGGTCAGCGGCAGCGTATCGGTATAGCCCGCGCGCTGGCGCTGGATCC
Source organism: Winslowiella arboricola (assembly GCF_025527015.1). Lineage (GTDB taxonomy): Bacteria > Pseudomonadota > Gammaproteobacteria > Enterobacterales > Enterobacteriaceae > Erwinia > Erwinia arboricola. The sequence continues at coordinate 467,778 of NZ_JAODIM010000043.1, forward strand.
GGAAATTATTATTGCCGACGAAGCGGTCTCCGCGCTGGATGTTTCCATTCAGGCGCAGGTACTGGAGCTGCTGGCGCGGCTGAAAGCCGAACTGAATCTTTCGCTGGTGTTTATTACCCACGACCTGCGGGTAGCGGCACAAATCTGTGACCGGGTGATGGTGATGCAGCAGGGACAGGTGGTTGAGCTGGGCAGCGGCAGCAATATCTTTAATGCGCCGACCCATCCCTATACGCAAAAACTGATTGCGGCGATCCCCGGACGCGCCAAAGAAGCGCTGATGGCCAGCTGACTGGCACAATTCTCAACCCGGAGTAGTAATTAATGACATTTTCCGCAGATTCGATTGAAGGTCGCGATATCGCTTTTCAGATGCACCAGAATACGGATTTACGCCAGTACGAACAGACCGGCGGTCTGGTTATCGAGAGCGGTGACGGTATCTATGTCACCGATAATCAGGGTAAACGTTATATCGAAGCGATGGCGGGCCTGTGGTCAGTAGCGCTGGGCTTTAGCGAGCCACGCCTGGTGGCAGCGGCGGCAAAGCAGATGGCCTTACTGCCGTATTATCATACTTTTAATGACAAAACCCACGGTCCGTCGGTCGATCTGGCTGAACTGCTGATCAGCCTGGCGCCGGTGCCAATGTCTAAAGTGCATTTCACCTCTTCCGGCTCGGAAGCCAATGACCTTGCCTGCAAGATGGTCTGGTATCGTTCGAATGCGCTGGGTAAACCGGCAAAAAAGAAAATCATCGGACGTATCAAGGGCTACCACGGCGTCACCATTGCCGCCGCTTCGATTACCGGCATCGCTCGCAACCATCAGAGTTTCGATTTACCGCTGGATCGCATGATCCACACCTCCTGCCCGTCATATGTGCATTTTGCTGAGCCGGGGGAGAGTGAGGCCAGCTTTACCGTACGCATGCTGAACGACCTGGAGAACCTGATCCTCGAAGAGGGCGCCGACACCATTGCCGCCTTCTGGGGCGAACCGGTAATGGGCGCGGGCGGGGTGCTGATGCCGCCTGTGGGTTACTGGCAGGGCGTGCAGGCGATTCTGCGTAAATACGACATCCTGTTTGTCGCCGATGAGGTGATTACCGGTTTTGGCCGCACCGGCAAACTGTTCGCCTGTGAAACCTGGGGCATCGAACCGGATATGATGGTGCTCTCCAAGCAGATCTCCTCCTCCTATATGCCGCTGTCAGCGGTGCTGCTGAATGACGCCGTCTATCAGCCGATTGCTGATGAATCCGTGCGACAGGGTACCTTTGGCCATGGCTTTACTGCTTCCGGTCATCCGGTGGCCACCGCTGTCGGGCTGGAAAATATCAATATTATTCTCGAACGCGATCTGGTGGGCCATGCGGCGCGTATGGAGCGCCATTTCCTCGCCGGACTCAGCGCCCTTGCCGAACATCCACTGGCGCATTCGTCACGTGGCGTCGGTTTGATTGGCGCGCTGGAACTCAACCCCTGGTCCGGCGGAGCCGGTATGGCCGCCGCCGCGCTGAAAACAGCCTGCCAGGCAGAAGGGGTGATGGTACGCAATATCGGCGAGGCGATCTGTTTTTGCCCGCCATTGATTATCACTGAACAACAGATTAGCGAGATGTTCGACGGCGTTGGCCGCGCGCTTAATCGTCTTGCTGAATCACACTAACAGGAGCAGCCCGTTATGAGCACAAGTGGAAAAACCGATCTGGGTGAAATGACCGCCGCCGAGCTGTCGGCTCTGTTTGCCAGTGGTAAAGCCTCGCCGGTAGAGGCCGCCCAGGCCGCACTGGATCGTATTGAACGTTTTAACCCGCAGGTAAACGCCTTTGCGTATGTGGTGCCGGAGCTGGCGCTGGCAGAGGCGAAAGCGTCCGAAGCGCGCTGGCATAAAGACCAGCAGTTAAGTCCGCTGGATGGCGCGCCGACCACCATTAAAGAGTTAACGCCGGTGAAGGGCATCCCGTGGCGACGTGGCTCGGCGCTCGGTTCGACGCAACCGGCGGAGAAAGAGTTTCTGATTATGCAGCGCCTGCGCGCTGCTGGCGTCACCATTCTGGGTACTACCGCCTCACCGGAGTTTGGCTGGAAAGGGGTGACTCATGGCCCGGCGTTTGGTAATACGCTGAATCCGTGGCGTACCGATCGCGCCTCCGGCGGCTCTTCCGGCGGCGCGGCAGTGGCGGCGGCGCTGAATATGGGGGTGCTGCACGAAGGTTCGGATGGCGCGGGATCGATCCGCATTCCGGCGTCGTTTTGCGGCATCTTTGGCATTAAACCGACCTACGGCTGGATCCCGGCGGATACCGTTACGCCCCTGATGGAGCTGGCGCACCGCGGGCCGTTAACCCGTACCGTTGAAGATGCGGCGCTGTTTCTGAATGCCACCACCGGACCAACGCCATCAGCCCGTTATGGCTCCTGCCCGGATCAGGTACCCGACTGGGTGGCGGCGATTAAAAACGCATCGGTAAAAGGGATGCGTATCGGCTACAGCCGCAATCTCGGCTTTGCCCGCGTGCAGCCGGATGTGGCGGCGGCAGTGGAACGCGCGGCGCATCGCCTGAGTGAAATGGGGGCGATTGTTGAAGAGGTCGATCCGGGCTTTAGCGATCCGCAGGATGCGATGCTGGCGCTATGGTATGCCGCCGAGGCTTATACCCTTGAACAGCTAAATCTGACGGAGCAGCAGAAAAGCTTAATGGATCCGGGTCTGCTGACCATCTGTGAAAAGGCGAAGGCGCTGGGCACCCGCGACTATATCGCCGCCGAACAGGTGCGCGCCGATCTGAAGGTCACCATGGCGCTGTTCCACGAGAAATATGACGCGCTGATGCTACCGACCATGCCGCTAACCGCCCTCGAAGCGGGTGTGGATTTCCCGGGCGGCGTGGAAGGGAAGGACTGGTCTGACTGGTCGCCGTTTACCTATCCTTTTAATATGACAGGGCAACCTGCGGTCTCTGTCTCCTGCGGATTCGATCAATCCGGCTTACCGATTGGTCTGCAATTTGTCGGCGCACGTTATCGTGACGATATTGTGCTGAAACTGGCTGCCGCGTATCAGGCGGCCTGGCCGGAAGCCTTTATCAGCACGCCGCTGCACAACTAATTTCCCGGTCTGGCACGATCCCTTTTTTGCTAAGGGACGGCCAGACTCGTGCTAAAAATAACAGGAGATAGCCCAATGACAGCAGCGACAACCCCGGACCGGGGCGCGGCGATGGGAGCCGAGCTGACAACCAGTGCGGCGATTGTGCAGGCCGCTGAAGCCGAGGCGATTGCCCGCAGAGTCTATGGTCTTGATGGCCGTGCTGAATGGTTATGGGGGGAGAAGGATTCCAATTACCGTTTAACCCTGCAACAGGGCAGCGAATACCTGCTGAAAATTCTCAGCCCGGCGGAAGATCCGGCGGTTTCGGCGATGCACAGCGCCGCCTTACAGCATGTGGCGCAGGTGGATAACGGTATTCCTGTGCAGCGGGTGATCGCCACGCTGGAGGGTGACGCCAATCATCTGATTACCGATGAATCAGGCCAGCAGCGCAGCGTGCGTTTAGTCACTTTCCTGCCCGGCATTGCACAGCGCCGGGCACCACCCTCGGCAGCGCAACGCTACAACGTCGGCGTGATGCTGGCGCGGCTGCAAAATGCCCTGCAAAGTTTTCACCATCCGGCGGCGCATCACCGTATTACCTGGGATATGTCACATGCCAGTGCGATGCGTGAGTTACTGCCTTCCTTTGGCGATGCCGCTTCACGTCACAGCCTTGAGTGCGCGATTGAACGCTTTGAACAGCAGGTGTTGCCAGTGATGGCGACGTTGCCAGTGCAGGTGATCCATAACGATTTCAATGTAGAAAACATTCTCACTGACGCTGAACAGCCGGAACAGATCAGCGGCATTATCGATTTCGGCGATATGGTGCATGCGCCGGTGCTGTTTGATGTCGCCATCGCCGCCTCCTATCAGATTGGGCCGGGTGAAAATGCGCTGAGTGATATCTGCGATTTTCTGGCGGGCTACGCCAGCCTGAGAACCCTGAGCGCCACCGAGATCGGTCTGCTGTATCCGGCCATTGTGATGCGCATGGTGATGCGCTTAACCATTACGCAGTGGCGCGCCACGCTGTTTCCCGAGCACCATGCGCGTCTGACCCGGCATAATCAGCTGGTCGGGAACCAGCTGGCGCAACTTGAAGCAATTGCCCCGCAAGCGATCCTTGCGCGTTTTACCGCAGCCTGCACAGGAGCAAACTAAGATGAAGCAAACCATTACTGTCACCGCTGGTGAGCCATCGGCGAAAACCCGCGAGCTGGTCGCACGCCGTCAGGCGCTGCTCGGTCCGTCTTATCGTCTGTTTTACCAGCAGCCGCTGCACCCGGTACGGGCAGAAGGCGTCTGGCTGTATGATGATGCCGGCAATGCACTGCTTGATGCCTATAACAATGTGCCATCGGTCGGACACTGCCACCCGAAAGTGGTGGCGGCGATCTCCGCGCAGGCGGCGCAGCTGAATACCCATACCCGCTATCTCGGCGAGCAGGTGCTTAACTATTCTGAACGTCTGCTGGCGACCTTTCCGGCGGCAATCAACCGTATTATGTACACCTGTACCGGCAGTGAAGCGGTGGATCTGGCGTTGCGCATCGCCCGCAGTCACACTGGCGGCAGCGGTATTGTAATTACGGCAAACGCCTATCATGGCGTAACGGCGGCAGCGGCGGAGATTTCCCCCTCGCTGGGCGAAAATGTGGCGCTGGGCCAGCATGTGGTCACCGTGCCCGCGCCTGACAGCTACCGGGCAGCAGGTGGGGATGTGGGTAAACAGCTGGCGGCCGATGTCGCTGACGCTTTTGCTTATCTGCGCCGTCACGGCATCAAGCCTGCGGCTTTTATTGCCGATGGCATCTTTTCCAGCGACGGCATTTTTGCCGAACCGGCAGGGTTTTTGCAGCAAACTCTTGAGGTAGTGCACCGCCACGGTGCGCTCTATATCGCCGACGAAGTGCAGCCCGGTTTTGGGCGAACCGGCTCGCATATGTGGGGCTTCCAGCGCCACGGCATTGTGCCGGATATGGTGGTGATCGGTAAGCCGATGGGCAATGGTCTGCCGATTGCCGCCACGCTGTTTAAAGAGGAGATACAGCGTAAATTCGGTGAAAGCGCGCGCTACTTTAATACCTTCGGCGCCAACCATATCTCGATTGCCGCGGCGGCTGCGGTGCTGGATATCATCGAAGAAGAGCAGCTGATGGAGAACGCTGCCCGCACCGGCGAGTATATGCTGGCCGGAATGCGCAGCCTGCAACAGAAGTACCGCGTGATCGGTGATGTACGTGGCGCCGGACTGTTCCTCGGCCTTGAACTGGTGCAGGATGACGGCCAGCAAACACCGGATGGTGAAATAGCCAGCGCAGTGGTGAATCTGATGCGTGAGAATGGGGTGCTGGTCAGTAGCGCAGGCCCGGCCGCCAATATTATCAAAATCCGTCCGCCGTTACCGTTTAACCGCGAACACGCCGATATTTTCCTGCGCGTGCTGGATGAGGTACTGGATAAGTTAAATTAGCCGCTGTTTATTAAAATAAAGTAAACCAGCTGCGTTATTCTGGCGTCTGATATTAACATTCAGGCGCTAATGTAAAAAATTATCGCGACTCAGGTTGTTGTTTTTAAACCCTAAATTTATAAATAATTACCGGCCTTCGTCTTTATTTCAAAAAATTATTGTGTCTATAATTCACCGGTGTTTTAAGCAGGTGAATAAGCATGTTCAGGCGCTTAATCAATATTGGCATATCACTGATACGCAGAAAGCAGCGACGACTGATACTGCTTTGCGTATCGTGCTGGCTGTTTTTTAGCGCCCAGTTAGCGCTGGCGTCCCATGAGTGCAGCCTGGCTTTTAGCTGCATGCCCGGTGCCAGCCAGCAGCACAGTCAGCAGATGCTGGCGCAGGCGTCACTGTGTGATAAACACTGCGCGCCCGATCCGTTGCAGGATGACCATGCTTCACTGCATGTGGTGGCGATTGCTGCCGATCCGGGGCTACGGCTGGCGGTGAGCGATGTGGTGGCAAAAAAATTCCACTTCGACTGGCTGCGTCCGCCGGTCACCGGCCCGCCCGCCGAAATACGCTTCTGTCGTTTCAGAGAATAACCAGAAATCAGTGAGTTAAGCAGTTTTTAACCAACTTACTTTTTCTGGAGATAATCTATGCATCACGCAAAAATCCTGTTCGGGATACTTTTTGCCGTGGTTGCGCCGGTGGTCTGGTCTGCGGATCTGTCACTGGAACAATCCCTCAGGCTGGCGCAACGCTTTTCAGCCGAACTGTCCGCGAATCATCATCAGGTCAACGCCCTGAATAACATGGCCGATTCCGCCATGGAACTGCCCGATCCTCAACTTAAATTCGGCATTGAAAATCTGCCACTGGGCGGCAGCAATGCGCATCGCCTGACGCGCGAAGGTATGACTATGCAGCGCGTGGGCGTTATGCAGGATTATATCAGCAGCACGAAACGCGAGAAAAAATCGGCGGTGATTCGCGCCGAAGCGCAGCAAACCGCTGCCGGTCAGGCGGTGATTGTCGCCAGTCTGCAACGGGAAACCGCCCAGGCATGGCTGGCATTAGCGCTGTCACTGCAGGGCTATGCCGCGGTAAACCGGCTGGTGACGGAAAGCAGCCGGCAGATCGCTATCCGCAACAGTGCAGGCAATACTGACGCCAGCAATCTGCTGGACAGCCGACTGACACTGTCGGCGATGCAGGATCAACAGGATAACGCGGCGCGTGATGTGGCGATGGCGCGATACAAACTGCGCCAGCTGACCGGGCAGCAGGTCGAAGGCGTAAGCGGCGAACTGCCACGTTATCAACAGCTGCCCGCCAGCGAGCAGAGCCTGCAACAGCGCATCGACAGCCACCCGGAAATTATCCAGGCGCGGCGCGAAAGCGAAACCGCGCAGGCAAAAACAGCGCAGTCAGCGGTGGCGGCGATTCCGGATATCGGTGTCGAGCTGTATTACGCCAGGCGCGCCGATAACTACGACGATATGGCTGGCGTCATGGTGACGGTAGATCTGCCAATCTTTACCGCTCGTCGTCAGGATAAAGCGTATGCCGCCGATGTCGCCCGCGCCTGGCAGGCGAACGATGCCCTGACGCTTCAGCGGCGCGCGCATCAGGCGCAACTGGATACGCTGCTGGCGCAATATCAGGCGGCACATTCGCTATGGCGGCGACAGGCCGAAACCATCATCCCGCTGCAACAGAGCCGGGTACGCATCCTTAACGCACAGTATCTGGCCGGGAAATCCGATCTGGCGGCGGTACTCGACGCGCGCAGGGCATTACTGAGCAGCGAAATCGACAAAATCAGTGCGGAAAAAGAGATGGCCATGCTGTGGGCTGCTATCCGCTATCTCAACCCGCAGGACGTATCATGATGAAAACACAGACCAACATTATCGCTGGCGCACTGCTGCTTACTGGCGCGATAGCGGCTGGCTATTTTGCCGGCAAAGCCGTGCAGCCTGCGGCCGTGCCACAAAGCCCGGCTGCCGAAAAGCGAGTGCTCTACTGGTACGATCCGATGAGCCCGGATCAGCATTTTACTAAACCGGGCAAATCGCCATTTATGGATATGGATCTGGTGCCGCGTTATGCCGAGGCGGACGCGGAGCAGAGCGGGGTGACGATAACTGCCCGACAGCAACAAAACCTTGGTGTCAGAACCGCTGAAGTCATACAAAAAACGTTAGATGTGCAGACTCACGCCTTTGCCACGGTACAGAACAATCAGCGCAATATGCAGATTATTGCCGCCCGCGCTGGCGGGCTGATAGAAGAACTGTATGTCAGCGCGCCACAGCAAAGTGTTCATAAAGGCCAGCCGCTGGCGCGTTTATGGATCCCGGAGTGGGCCGCCGCACAGCAGGAGTATCTGGCGGTGCGCCAGCTGCGAGACAGTGCGCTTAACGCTGCTGCGCGCCAGCGTCTGGCACTGCTGTTTATGCCGCAGGAGATTATTCGTGAAGTTGAGCGCAGCGGCAAACCACAGCCGCGTGTGGTGATCCGCGCGCCGGAAAATGGCTATATCAGTAAGCTGGAGGTGCGCAAAGGCGCGCAGGTTGCCAGTATGCAGGCGCTGTTTGAACTCGCCAGCCTCGATCAGTTATGGATTGTTATCGACTATCCCGCCAGCAACGCCGACAACGTGAAAACAGGCCGTCTGGTCACCGTCAGCGCCGACGGCTGGCCGGGTAAGCAGTTTTACGGCGAAGTCACTGAGCTGCTGCCCAGTCTCGACAGCAGCAGCCGCACATTGCAGGCCAGAGTCACGCTAAGTAACCACGATTTGCAGCTGAAACCAGGTATGACGCTCTCCGCCACCATTGCGGCGGATGCTGCGCCGCAGCAGGTTATCGCGATTCCGCAGGAAGCGCTGATCAGCAGTGGTAGCGATAACCGTGTGCTGCTGGCAGAGGATAATGGCTTTTTCAGGCCGGTAGCGGTAACCACTGGCCGTTCACAGCATGGCTGGACGGAAATCAGCAGTGGATTACAGCCTGGCCAGCGGGTGGTGACGTCCGGGCAATTTTTGATCGATTCAGAAGCCAGTCTGCGCAGCGGGTTAGCGCAGATGCAGGCGCCAGAATCCGCTTCAGCGCCAGCAGATGCAGCGCAGCATAAGGAGCATCACTGATGATTGCTTCCGTTATTCGCTGGTCGCTGCGTAATCGACTAATGGTGTTGCTGGCGGCGCTGTTTATGGCGGCATGGGGGATCTGGTCGCTACAGAAAGCGCCGCTGGATGCGCTGCCGGACCTGTCGGATGTGCAGGTGATTATCCGCGTCAGTTATCCTGGCAAAGCCCCGCAGCTGGTTGAGGATCAGGTCACCTGGCCGCTGACCAGCACCATGCTGTCGGTGCCCGGGGCGAAAACCGTGCGCGGTTATTCGATGTTTGGTGATGCCTGGGTTTATGTGCTGTTTGCCGACGGCACCGATCCTTACTGGGCGCGCTCGCGGGTGCTGGAATATCTCAGCCAGGCGCAGGCGATACTGCCAGCTGAAGCCCGTGCTTCCCTCGGGCCGGATGCCACCGGCGTCGGCTGGGTATATGAGTATGTGTTGACCGACAAAAGCGGCAAACACGGCCTGGCGGATCTGCGCGCGATTCAGGACTGGATGCTGAAATATGAGCTGAAAACCGTAGCCAATGTGGCGGAAGTTGCCAGCGTTGGCGGCATGGTGAAACAGTATCAGCTGATCCTCGATCCGGATCGACTGCGTGCGCGTAATATCACGCATCAGCAGGTGATCACCGCCGTGCAGAATGCCAATCAGAGTGGTGGCGGTTCGGTGCTGGAGCTGGGCGAAGCGGAATATATGGTCAGAAGCGCCGGCTATCTGCGCAGCACTGAGGATTTCAATAATGTGCTGATTGACACGCGCGACGGCATCCCGATTTTACTTTCGGATGTGGCGACAATCCGCATCGGGCCGGAAATGCGGCGCGGCGTCGCGGAACTGAATGGTGAAGGCGAAGTGGCTGGCGGCATTATTGTGATGCGCAGTGGTAAAAATGCGCTGGAAACCATCAATGCGGTGAAAGCCAGGCTAAGCCAGTTGCAGAAATCACTGCCTGCCGGGGTGGAAATTGTCGAAGTGTATGACCGCTCGCAGCTGATTGAACGGGCCATAGTGACACTGTCACACAAATTGCTTGAGGAATTTGTGGTGGTGGCGCTGATCTGTGCGCTGTTTCTGTTCCATTTTCGCTCGGCATTGGTGGCGATTATTTCGCTACCGCTCGGCATTCTTGGCGCTTTTATTGTGATGCATTATCAGGGCGTCAACGCCAATATTATGTCGCTGGGCGGCATCGCCATCGCTATTGGTGCGATGGTCGATGCCGCCATTGTGATGATTGAGAATATGCATAAAGTGCTGGAACAGTGGCGGCATAAACATCCCGACAGCACACCCAGCGCGGCGCAATACTGGCAAATGACGGAAAAAGCGGCGGTGGAAGTTGGGCCTGCGCTGTTCTGTTGCCTGCTGATTATTACGCTGTCGTTTATACCGGTATTTTCCCTTGAGGCGCAGGAAGGAAAAATGTTCGCGCCGCTGGCGTTTACCAAAAGCTGGGCGATGGCCGTCGCCGCCGGGCTGGGAATTACGCTGGTGCCGGTGCTGATGGGCTATTTTATTCGCGGCAAGATCCCCGCCGAGCAGAGCAATCCGTTAAATCGCGTACTTATCCGCGTCTATCAGCCGCTATTAACGCGGGTGCTGGCGTGGCCGAAAATCACGCTGCTGATTGCCAGCCTGTTACTTACCGCCACCGCCTGGCCACTCAGTCAGCTTGGCAGCGAATTTATGCCCGCGCTGGACGAGGGCGACCTGCTGTATATGCCGTCGACATTGCCCGGCATCTCAGTCAGGGAAGCATCGCGCCTGTTGCAGCAGACTGACCGGCTAATCAAAACGGTGCCGGAAGTGGCTTCAGTATTCGGCAAAGCGGGTCGCGCTGACAGTGCCACCGATCCTGCGCCGCTGACCATGCTGGAAACCACCATCCGTTTTAAACCGCGCGATCAATGGCGTGACGGTATGACCATGGACAAGCTGGTCAGCGAACTCGACAGCATTGTCAGCGTGCCGGGTATCGCCAATGTCTGGGTACCGCCGATCAGAAACCGGCTGGATATGCTGGCTACCGGGATTAAGAGTCCGGTCGGCATTAAGGTGAACGGTAATAATATTGCCGCGATAGAGCAGGTGGCGCAGCAGATCGAGCTGGTAGTGAAAAAAGTACCCGGCGTGACGTCGGCACTGGCCGAACGGCTGGCGGGTGGGCGCTATATTGATATCGATATTGATCGGCGCAAAGCGGCGCGCTATGGCGTGCCGGTCGCTGAGCTGCAATCGATCGTCGCGGCGGTGATTGGGGGTGACAATATTGGTGAAACGCTGGAGGGACGGGAACGCTATCCGATTAGCGTCAGATATCCGCGTGAGATCAGAGATTCACTGGATAAATTGCGCGAGTTGCCGGTATTCACCGCCAGCGGTGCTCAGGTCACCCTGCAACAGCTGGCGGACATCAGTATCAGCGACGGCCCGCCGATGCTAAAAAGTGAGAACGCCCGTCTTTCCGACTGGATCTATGTTGACCTGCGCGGGCGTGATCTGAAATCTGCGGTGACAGAGATGCAGAACGCGGTTGAGCAGCAGGTGAAACTGCCGCAAGGGGTGTCGCTTAGCTGGTCAGGGCAGTTTGAATATCTGGAACGTGCGACGGCAACACTGCAGGTGGTGGTGCCGCTGACGCTGGCAATTATCTTTCTCCTGCTGTATGTGACGTTCTCCAGCATCAGGGATGCATTGCTGATTATGGCCACCTTACCTTTTGCGCTGATTGGCGGCGTCTGGCTGTTATATCTGCTGGGCTATAACCTGTCGGTGGCGGCGGCGGTGGGCTTTATTGCGCTGTCCGGTGTGGCGGCGGAGTTTGGCGTTATTATGCTGCTGTACCTTAACCAGGCGATTGCCGGAGAGCAGAAAAATGGTCAGCCGTTATCGTCAGAGGCGCTGCATCGGGCTATCCATCGCGGAGCGGTGCTGCGTGTACGGCCAAAAGCGATGACTGTCGCCACCATTATGGCCGGGCTGTTACCGATTATGTGGGGCGGCGGCAGTGGATCCGAGGTGATGCAGCGCATCGCAGCGCCGATGATTGGCGGTATGGTCAGTGCGCCACTGCTGTCGATGCTGGTGATCCCGGCGGTGTATCTGCTCAGCCATCGGGCGCGGAAATAGTGATGTTTTTTGTCAGGGCAGCCTGTTTGCTGCCCGTACCTGCTGACTTTAGTATTGCTATTTATACCCTTTACGGTATATTGATCTGGTCAATACCAGAAAAGGTATATCAGGGATGGAGACATATGGAGAAAGACCGCTGCTGTGGATTGGTAGCAGTAAAAAGGATTTGTTGTCACTGCCGAAGGGGGTGCAGCGCTTCTTTGGCTTTGCACTGGATTTCGCCCAGCGGGGTGAAAAGCATGACGACGCCAAAGTATTGAAAGGATTTGGTAGCGCGGGCGTACTGGAAGTCGTGGAAGACAATGCAGGTGGCACATATCGTGCGGTGTATACAGTGAAATTTGCCGAGGCTGTATTCGTTTTGCATGCTTTTCAGAAAAAAAGTAAGCAGGGTATTGTGACACCGAAAGAAGATATGGAGCTCATCCGCAAACGATTGAAAGTGGCTGCACAAATGGCTCTGGAGATAAGAAATGAAAGAGAAAATCATTAACGATATCCCGGTAGAACAGGGTTCCGGTAATGTGTTTGCCGACCTGGGCTTTCGCGATGCAGAAAAACATAAAATCAAATCGGGCCTCGCCATTGAAATTATCAAGTCCATCCGGCGGCTGAATTTAACTCAGGCAGAGGCCGGTAAACGAATGGGGATCAGTCAGGCTAAAGTCTCTAACCTGTTTCGCGGCGATTTCGCTAATTTGTCCGAGCGTAAACTGATGGATTGTCTGAACCGGTTAGGCTGTGATATTGAGATTGTTATTAAGCCTACTCTGTTCCAGACCGGACATTTAACTCTGGCGAATGTGGCGGGTTGAATGTTCTGAGTGCCAAATGAAATTAGTGGTTTTTACGGGCGGCGAAAACGCCGCCCCTACGGAAAAATCACAGGAGTATGTAGGGGCGGCGTTTTCGCCGCCCGTGTCGCAAGTTATGCACGCCTTTCCAGACGGAAATGATTCACCAGATTCTCCAGCAATACCGCCTGTTCCTCCAGCGCGTTAGCTGAAATCGAAGAGGCTGACACCAGTGAGGCATTCTGCTGCGTGGTGGTATCCAGTTCGCTGACCGCGCGGGCGATCTGCTCAATGCCCCGGCTCTGCTCTTCGGACGCGGATGAAATCTCACCCATAATATCGTTAACCCGCGTAATTGCGCTGACCACATTTTCCATAGTGTCGCCGGCACGGGCCACCTGCAGGTTACCGTTATCAATGCGCGACTCCGATTCGCTGATCAGCTGAGCGATATCTTTCGCCGCCTGCGAACTGCGCTGCGACAGATTACGCACTTCACTGGCCACCACGGCAAAACCGCGTCCCTGTTCGCCCGCACGGGCGGCCTCCACGGCGGCATTCAGCGCCAGAATATTGGTCTGGAATGCGATGCTGTTAATCACCGCGGTGATATCAGCAATTTTCTTTGAACTGGCAGAGATATCACCCATGGTTTTCACCACATCGCGCACTGCAGCACCGCCATCAATGGCGGTTTTTGATGCCTGAGCGGCAATCTGGCTGGCATGACGGGCGTTATCGGCGTTGTTTTTGACCGTCGAGGTCAGTTGCTCCATGCTGGCCGCCGTCTCTACTACCGCCGCGGCCTGCTGTTCAGTTCGGGTCGACAGGTCGGTATTGCCGCTGTTGATACTGCTGGAAGCGTGCGCCACGGTGATCACGCTGTCACGCACATCGCCAATCACCGTGCGCAGACGCTGGTTCATCCGTCCCATCGCCGCCGTTAACTGGCCTAATTCGTCATCACGGTCGGTATGGAATTCAGAACTGAGATCGCCACTGGCGATACGCTCTGCCAGCGCCAGATTCTGCCTCACCGGTCGGGTAATCTGGCGGATAATCGACCAGGCCACCAGAATGCCAAACAGGATCGCCAGCGCGCCCATCATTAACATAATGCGTGCAGAACCAAAGGTCAGGCTGTCATCTTCGGCTTTGACCAGCGTCATAATTTGCTTAATCGAGGCGCTGCTCTTATCGCCTGCGGTTTTGACTGAATCTTCTGCGGCCCGTAACTGCGCATAACTGGCCTGATACTCCTCACTTAGCTGCTTGTAGCTGACGGCATCATTCCACAGGCTTTGTAGTGCACGCTGGCTTTCAACCGGCAGTTGCGCCATCAGGTCCGCCATCGCACTCTGCGCGCTGGCAAAATGGCTGTTTAATGACTGGCGTAACGCATCACTGGCGCTAAAGGTCAGGACATAAGCTTCTTCACGGATCTGGCTGATAGCCAGCAGTTGCGTAAACAGCGCACTGGTGATCGCCTGGTCGGCAAGCGGTGAGCCAATAAGCAGCGTATAACTGGCGGAGAGATCTTTACTGTTGTTGCTATTAAGCTGAGTGCGCAGGGCGGCTAATTTTTGTGTGGCGGCGGTCATCGCGGTGATGCTGCTCTGAAAGCTGTCGAGATGGGCGGCAATATCGTTAATAATCTGCTTCTGTTCGCCAGCCCAGTCGAGCTGATTAGCCTGTTGGGTTAACTGCGAGGCGTGGGTAACAAAACCGGACATGACCTTACCGGACTTCTCATCGCCGTTATACAGATATTTCAGCCGGTTAATTTTGGCCTGAAACACCTCAATATTGATGTCATAGACCAGGTTGGTTTTTTCATAAATATGGCGAATGGCGTTAAATCTTACAACACTGAGCGCCGTAGCCAGCGCCACCAGCAGCAGAACTACGCCAAAGCCGAGAGAAAGCTTATAAGAAATTCTGCTATTGCGTAATCGGGATACCAGACTTGTTATCATTATTTATTCCCCTGCGTTACCCGTTGTGGATGAAGGAGTGAATACGTAATCGACCGAGTTGGTTATCGGCAGAATTACGGTTTAATTTAGCCAGATCAGCGGGTTAATTTGGGCGGTAATGAGATATAGCGCACACTTTGTCGTTGTCACTCTGCACAAAATCACGCAACCTGTAGGCGGCAAGAAATAAATAACGACCTCAGGTCGTCAATAATCGTCTGGCTTACTGCCGACGCTGGCGCAATACCGCCGGACAATAAAAATTATAGGGATGGCATATGGGTTTACTGGCAACAGCAACGGACAGTTCGTTGCTGCGACACCGCGCGTTTGTCGCTTTCTGGCTGGCGCGCACCTGCTCTTCATTTGGCTTTCAGATGTTTTCAGTGGCGGTCAGCTGGCAAATTTACGCCCTGACCAACAGCGCGATGGCGCTGGGTATGATTGGTTTAATGCAATTTCTCCCTTCGGTGCTGCTGGCGTTACCGGCCGGTCATCTGGCGGATCAGTACGATCGCCGCCGCATCGTGTTATGCGGGCAGATCCTCGAATGGGGCGCACTGGTCGCGCTGATCCTGCTGACGGTTTTTCAGTGGTCAGATAAAAATGCGCTCTGGGGTCTGGTGTTTCTGATTGCGCTGGCGAAAGCGCTGGAGGGACCGGCGATGCAGTCGATGCTGCCTTCGCTGGTTCCGCCAGGTATTCTGGCGCGCGCCACGGCAGCTAATGCAGTCGGGGGGCAGGCGGCGGTTATCGTTGGCCCGACCATTGGCGGCTTTTTATATGTTGCCGGACCAGATGTGGTATATGGCGTGGCCGCGGCGTTTTATCTGCTGTCGATAATTATGGTCAGCCGTATTCGTTACGAGCGGCCACCGCAACCACGTCTGCCTGCCAGCTTAAAAACCCTGTTTGCCGGCATCGGTTTTATTCGCGCGCGCCGCGATGTGCTGGGCGTGATTTCGCTCGATCTGTTTGCCGTGCTGTTGGGCGGCGCCACCGCGCTGCTGCCGATTTTCGCTAAAGATATTTTGCATACCGGTCCATGGGGGCTGGGTATGTTACGCGGCGCACCCTCAGTCGGCGCGTTGCTGGTTGGCATCTGGCTAAGCCGTAACAAGCTGGAAAAAAATGTCGGCATGATTATGTTTGGCTCGGTGGCCGGATTTGGCGTTGCGACATTAATCTTTGCGCTGTCGAACCAGCTGTGGCTGTCGATGCTGGCGCTGGCGGCGCTGGGCGGATTCGATATGATTAGTATGGTAATCCGCGGCGCACTGGTACAGCTGGATACACCCGATGATATGCGCGGACGCGTCAATGCGGTGAATGGCATCTTTATTAATACCTCTAACCAGCTGGGTGAGTTTGAGTCGGGTCTGCTGGCGGCATTAATGGGCGCGGTGCCCGCGGCGGTATTGGGCGGGGTGGGTACACTGGTAGTGGTTGCGGTCTGGATGAAGCTATTTCCCCATTTGCGCCGTCGTCAGCGTCTGGAGAGTGAAACGGTGGCTGAATAGTCTTCAGGCCGCATCGTTGCGGCCTGAAGACAGCATTAGCTCACCGATGCCGAAGCCATTTTCGCATCACGACGCGCCATACAGGTACGCCAGGCGCTGCCAGGCGAGCCTTTATCCAAAGCGCTGGCTTCGAAATAAGGAATGGCGCGAACATGGGACTCAGCGGCTCTGTTTTCCGCTGTCTGGCTAAACTGACGGTTTACATAAAAAATCGGCGCCAGCGTTTTTTTACCGGTGACATACTGATTTTCGATCTGTAATTGCGTGGTGCATTGCGTCGCCGCACGATTTACATATGCAAAGCTGTCAGGTTGTTTGCTGCTGGATCCGCAGGCTGTGAGCAACGCACAGCTGGCGGTCAAAAGAGTGATACAGATGAATTTCATCATAAACCTCGGCGCATCATAATAGTCGGGAATTAACTGACTATCGGCCTGCATTGCGGAAGCTTTAGGGCAGAAAGTCACGCCCTTAAACAAGGGCGTGACTGCGCACTATTTCCCACCGGAAAGTTGCTGCAATACCGTTAACTGCGCTACGGCGTCCTGCATCGCATCCATACCGGCAGTCAGCGTGCGCAGGCTGCCCAGATGCCTGGCGATACTTTCCCGCTCGCTGTTGGTTTTATGCCCCATTGCGGCAATCGCATCAGCAGCGGAAATACTGTGCTGCGCCATATTGGTTGCCGTCTGCACCGTATCGCTGGCAACCGTGCGGATGCGGGAAATGGTACTTACCGCCTCACTGATATTGCCTGCGGTGGCATCCGCCTGCTCTTTCGAGGAGTGCGCCAGCCGACGCACTTCTGCCGCCACCACCGCAAAACCACGTCCGGCCTCACCAGCGCGTGCTGCTTCGACCGCCGCATTCAGCGACAGCAGGTTGGTCTGGAAGGCGATATTGCTGATGCCACTGGTAATATCATTAATACCAGCCGAAATATTCTCCAGATCGTCCAGCCCTTCCACCAGGCGGTTCTGCGCCTGCTGGCTCTGGATGGCGATATCACTGATTGAGCGAATACTGTTTTCCGCCATGCCAAGGGTTTCATTCTGACTCTGCGTCGCGCTTTCCAGCATCGGCAGCGCCTCCATCAGCGGCGCCAGCTCCTGCTGATAGGAGACAATGCGATTCAGCACGCGGGTCTGAAACGCATTCAGCGTCTCCCATCGACGCAGGGCGCGCTGGGCGTAGTGTCCGGCATAACCGGCGTACTCCACCGGGAAATTGACCATCGCTTTCACATCGTGATCGAAAAACACCAGCGCCGACAGTGTCTGGTTAATCGGCACGCCAAGGATTTCACCAAAGCTAGAGAAACCGGCGGCGGGCAGACCTTTAAAGAAGTGCGCGTTATGCAGCTGGCCGTCATTACCGACGCGGCGCAGAATACAGTCATTCATCAGAATCGCCGCGGGTTTGCCGCGCCGGGCGATAAAGCGTTGCCAGTCCTGATAAGTACTTTGTTTAAAATCGTTTTCTTCCAGCAGATACAGGCGGTCGCCAAACTCCAGATCGCAGTAAAACTGGACGCAGCCACCTTCGATTTTGGCAATCGAGCGAATAAAATATTCCGCACCGACTTTAACGCCAAAGGTTAATCCCTGCAGACGTTCCGTCAGCTGCTGCTGATCACAGCCGAGATATTCCGCCAGCGCAGCGGTAAACGGCTGCTGCTGTCCCTGCTGATTAAACACCGAGGTCACGCTACGCGCCACCGGATCGGCTTCGGCAATCAGCCAGCTGGTATCCCGTGGCGTAAAGTTCTGGCTTTTAAACGGCGCAAAGGATTTACCCGCCGCCATCTGGCAAAAGACAATGACCGCTTTGCCCTGCAGGATTTTCCCGCCGACGCTCATCCAGGTGCCATCAAACTCAATCTTACCCCCCGCAGACCCGCCAATCGCCAGGCAGGGGAAGCGACCGCTGTTATACCAGGCCTGCATCAGGAAGCCCTCGGAAGCTGACAGGCCATCACAGTAGATCATGGCAAAAGAGCGATCCGATGACAGCGGCATCCGCAGTTGCAGGGTTTGCAGTTCGCGCTGAATCGCCTGGATGCGATCGGCTGCGCTGTGGGTATCGCGAACATGCAGATCGACAATATGTACTTCGTGCTGCGCTATCAGGCTGTCCGGTAGAAACAGCCAGCTGCCTTGCTGACCGGCACCATCACAATAAGTGGTATCACGACCACTGCTGCTCAGCGCGCCGTTAGACGACAGCGTGAGCACGGTTAAATCAGCAGAAGTAAAACGCTGCCATGCCTGGCTGACGCGTGCAAAATCGCCATAAGGAGGAACAAAGGTCATCAGAATACCGGATGCTTTATTACTCAGGCCCGCTGCCGACAATGAATCCGGCAGATTCTGGCAATCATAGATGCCATTGGCGGGGCGATTTTTGCTGCGCGTCAGCGAAGCTGGCAAAATATTTTTTATCGCCATTAATAAAGACATAATTATACCTTTGTTTTGTATCGAGTTAATTAACAGCGAAATAGTCTGATGGATAACAGGAGGGCTGAAACCCTGAGCCTTACGCGATTTGCTACGATATTGGGGACATTAAATTGCTTATTTCAGCGTTATCGCCCGCGTGGCAAAAAGCTTTAACGATTGTTGTAACAGGAAGCGTCAATCAAAAACGCAGGGAGGGCGGGAGGGGAGAGAGAATGTTGACAGAAGCTAAAAAAGCGGGTGGATGTTCCACCCGGCATCAGAAACTACCATTTAACCGCGTTTTGCTGCCATTTCAGCAGCCGATCCCGTACCGCAAACAGCAGTGTAATCAGTGACGAGAACAGCAGCGCCATCACAATCAGCGCGCCATACATATTGGCATAGGCCGCCCATCCCTGAGCCCACTGCAGATACCAGCCCAGCCCGGACTTTACCCCCATCATTTCTGCGGCGACCAGCACCGAAAATGAGGCGCCGAGTCCCATAAACAGACCGACGAACACATGCGGTAATGAAGCGGGCACCGCGACGCGCAGAATCAGAAACAGATTGCTGGCGCCAAGGGTGCGGGCCACATCGTAATAGCGGTTATCGACGCTGCTGACGCCAGACCAGGTCAGCACTGTCACCGGGAACCAGGTCGCCAGCGCGATCAGGAAAATAGCGGCGGAGAAGCTGGAAGGAAAGAAATAGAGCGACAGCGGCAACAGGGCGGTAGAGGGAACCGGCCCGAGGAAGCGCAGCACCGGATGCACCCAGTAGCCCAGTCCGCGTGACCAGCCAATCGCCACCCCGGTAACAAAACCGCTGATACTGCCAAACAGAAAGCCCAGCGCCAGCAGGCGCAACGAGTTCAGCACGCTGTCGCCGAGACGGAACCAGTCGGTGGCATAAGCCTCAACCAGCGCCCGCGGCGGCGCAAAGAACGGCACCGGCAGCAGCGCCAGTTTGGCGGTCACTGTTTCCCACAGGCCAATCAGCAGCGCCAGTGCAACTAACCAGCGCGCTGCCTGCTGCAATGGCTCCAGCAGCAGACGCCAGCTCAGCACTCTGCCGATCAGCGCTGCGACAGTTAGCGCCGCGGCGAGCAGAATAAACAGCTGATGAGTTTCGCTGACAAAGCGCGGCGGCGCAAAGCCCACCGGTTTATCCGGCCAGACAATCATTAGCGCCGCCAGCGCCCACCAGGCAACCACCGCCAGCAGCAGCGCAGGCGTCAGGGCAGCAGTCGCGCGACGGGTGGCCGGATTCAGACGTTCAAGCGTATCACTGGACATCACGCCTCCTTATCAGGCCATATGATGATGCTGAGTGGCCGGTAACAGATCCGGCACATAGTGCTCGGCAAAGCGCAGGGCATCAGTATCAGGGCGGATGACGTTAATAATTTTCAGTTCGTTGACATACAGCGCCACCTCTTTGCGCAGCTGCTCACCGGTGGAGTGATGGTGATGCGTATGTTCGCTGAGCATGGCGGTGATATCGTCGATCGGCACCTGGCCCGGCACAAAAGGTGCGAAGATTTTGGCAGTTTCCGCCGGATGGTCGGCAGTCCACTGCTGCGCATCCACAATCGCCTGACTGATCGCCTGGGCGACTTTGGGATTATCACGCACCAGCGAGCCGCGCAGGCCGAGCACACAGCAGGTGAGGTTGGCGTATTCGCCCTTCAGATTGTTATCAACTTCGACCAGACCATCATGATGTTTAATCAGCCAGCCTTGCGGATCGTCGGTAGCCAGCGCCTGCACTTCACCTTTACGCAGCGCTTCACCAAACAGATCGGCCGGATACTGTACCCAGTTCACCTGCTTATCCGGATCGATGCCGAGTTTGGCTAACTGAATAGCGAAGAAGTTACGGATCGGACTGGCCTGGTCAGTCACCGCCACGCTTTTGCCCACCAGGTCGCGCACACTGTTAATGCCGGAATCTTTTGGCGCCAGCAGACGCATACAGCCGCCATGGGTGCCAACGGTCAGATCGACATCAAAACCCTGTTCCAGCGGCTTCAGCCAGCGCAGCGCCATACCAATGCCGCCATCGGCCTGACCGGTGGCGATCGCCTGCAACAGCGCATCGGTCGGGCCGCTAAAATTTACCGGCTCCACATTCAGGCCATATTTTTTAAAGAACCCCTGTTTCAGCGCCACGGAAATCGGTGCCTGACAGACTGCCGTCTGCCCCCAGGCGAGTTTTACCGTGGTCAGCTGACCGTCAGGTGCAGCCGCCCAGACCGGCAGCGCGGAAGAGAGGCTTAGTCCTGCGCCCATTAACCCCATTTTTTGTATAAAAGAACGACGTGAAAAGTCGGAATACCCGGCCATGATGATCTCCCTGCTGGATGAATTATTCCTTAACTGTTACAGGCTTCAATCTGGCGGGGAAATAACAATAGTGCATTAATATTTCCACTCCCGGCTTATACGGATTGCAGATTAACTATGCCGTAATTGTTTATTTACCTTCAGGATTTAAAGCGGAATATTTAAGCCAGAACTCCGCCAAATAAAGGATGAATAATGTCACTGGCCGAAACGATAAATCCCGCCACCGGACTGGCGCTCAATATTAATAATGTCAGCCATGCGTTTTATCTGCAGGGCAAAACGCTGCCGGTGCTGGATGATGTTTCTCTGACGGTTGAGCCGGGTGAGTTCGTTGCGTTGCTGGGGCCATCGGGCTGTGGCAAATCAACGCTGTTACGGCTGGTCGCCGGTCTGGAAGGCCCCGGCAGCGGGGAGATTATTGAGGACGGCGCGCCGTTGCAGGGGCCGGACCCCAGTCGGGTGGTGGTGTTTCAGGATCCGACGCTTTATCCGTGGCGCAGCGTGTGGCGCAATGTCGCCCTCGGGCTGGAGACGCGCAGCAAACTGACCAGCGAAGGGCGCAAGCGGGTTGACGATATCCTCGCAAAAGTCGGCCTGACGCAGTTTGCCAGTGCCTGGCCGCATCAGCTGTCTGGCGGCATGGCGCAACGCGCGGCGCTGGCAAGGGCGCTGGTCAATCATCCACGTCTGCTGATCCTTGATGAACCGCTGGGCAAACTCGACTCCCTGACGCGGATCCGTATGCAGCAGGAGTTAGTGGCGCTATGGCGCGAACAGCAGTTCAGCACGCTGATGGTGACCCACGATGTCGAAGAGGCGCTGTTAATGGCCAGTCGGGTGGTGATATTCAGCCCACGCCCGGCACGGATTATTGAAACTATCGATGTCACGCTGCCCTGGCCGCGACGTCGTGACGATCCCCGGCTGATCCAGCTGCGCACCCGGGCGCTGCATCTGCTTGGGGCAGAAGCCCCCACCGCCTGACAGACTCCGGAGCATCCTATGACAATTCACAACGGCATCACTGAGCTGGTTGGTCAGACGCCGCTATTAAGGCTGAGCCGCTTCAGCCAGCAATTTCAGCTGAATGCGGAGCTGGTTGCCAAACTGGAATATTTCAATCCCAATCACAGTATTAAAGATCGCATTGCGCTGGCGATGATTGAAGAGGCCGAGCGCAGCGGCAAATTAAAGCCAGGCATGACGCTGGTTGATACCACCAGCGGCAATACCGGTATTGGCCTCGCGGCGATTGCGGCGGCGAAAGGCTATAAGTTTCGCGTCTACCTGCATGACAAACTCAGCGCTGAACGCTTCGCCATCCTTAACGCCTTTGGTGCGGAAATTATTCCCTTCAGTCAGGTGCCGGGTTTCGAGCAGGTGATGGCCGACAGTGATGGCGATTTTGTCGCCGCTGCGCGCTGGCTGGCGGACAATGTGATTCTGAAAGAAGCCAATATCTGCTTTACCTGTCAGCTGGAAAACCCGGCCAATCCCGCCGCCCATTTCAACAGTACCGGCCCGGAGATCTGGCAGCAGACCGACGGCCAGCTGGATCTGCTGATCGCCTCGGTGGGCACCGGCGGCACGTTGTCGGGGGTCGGGCGCTATCTGAAGCAGCAAAATCCGGCCATCCGGCTGATTGGCGTGGAGCCGGGCGAGTTCTCGATTCCTGATAACGATAACCCGGAGACGCGTGAAATCACCGGGGTGCATGCGTTTAGCAGCGTATTGCCGGAGCGGGTGCCACTGACGCTGGACCGTACGCTCTGTGATGAGGCATTTGCCGTCGAGAGCTGGCAGGCGATCCAGACCGCGCGCGAAGTGGCGGCGACAGACGGCATCCTGGTGGGTGAGTCTTCCGGCGCGGTGCTGTATGCCGCGCGTGAAATCGCCCGCCGCCCGGAAAATGCCGGCAAACGCATGGTAGTGATCCTTGCCGACAGCGGCCTGACCTACCTCTCCACCGGACTGTTCGATCCACAACAAAGCATTGGCCAGATCAAGGCCGCCGCTCTGCTACGCCAGCTGGCGGCAGAACCCACTCTTTAAGTAAGGAAACCCGATGAGCAAAGCCAATATTAAACTCGGTCTGATGTTGCATGGTGCGGGCGGTCATATGAATTCATGGCGCCACCGCAAAGCCCCGGCCGATGCCAGCGTTAACTTCCGTTATTTCACCGAACTGGCGCAACGCGCCGAATCGGCGCAGTTTGATTTTCTGTTTGTCGCCGATGGTCTGCATATCAATGAAAAGTCACTGCCGCATTTCCTGAACCGCTTTGAGCCGATTGCGCTGCTGTCGGCGCTGGCGGCGGTCACTGACCGTATTGGCCTCGCCGGCACCATCTCCACCTCTTACAGCGATCCCTTTACCGTTGCCCGCCAGCTCGCTTCACTGGATAACATCAGTAATGGCCGCGCGGGCTGGAATGTGGTCACTTCACCGCTGGCCGGATCGTCGCGTAATTTCGGTAAAGAGCACCCGGAGCATGCGCTGCGTTATCAAATCGCCGAAGAGTATATCGGCGTAGTGCAGGGATTGTGGGATTCCTGGGAAGATGACGCCTTTGTACGCGACCGCGACAGCGGGGTGTTCTTTGATGCGGCGAAGCTGCACAAACTGAACCATCAGGGCAAATTCTTTGCGGTGGAAGGGCCGTTAAATATCCAGCGTTCGGCGCAGGGACAACCAGTGATCTTCCAGGCGGGCGCTTCTGATACCGGTATTGGCCTGGCGGGAAAATCAGCCGATGCGGTGTTTACCAATGCCCGCACGCTGGAAGAGGCGCAGAGCTATACCGCTAAACTGCAGGCGGAAGTGGCGAAAAATGGCCGTGAAGCGGTGGGGATCTTCCCCGGAATCAGCCCGATCGTCGGTAAAACGGCGGAAGAAGCCGAAGCGAAATACCAGCATCTGTTGTCGTTGCTGTCAGTGGATGATGCGCTGGCCTATCTGGGACGCTTCTTTGACCACCATGATTTCAGCCAGTACCCGCTGGATGGCCCGTTCCCGGAACTCGGCGATCTGGGGCAAAATACTTTCCGCTCCACCACCGACAGCATTAAACGGCGCGCCAGAGAGCAGCAACTGACGCTGCGCCAGATTGCCTTTGAAACCACGCTGCCGCGCGGCGAGTTCTTCGGCACCCCGGAGCAGGTGGCCGACACCTTTATCCGCTGGGTCGAAGAGGGTGGCGCCAGCGGCTTTATTATCAGCGGACCGGTACTGGTCGAGGCGCTGGCGGATATTACCGAGCATGTGCTGCCGATCCTCGCCGCACGCGGTTACTGGCGGCCTTCAACCGAAACCACATTGCGTGGACGGCTTAATATTCCGTTTAAAACCAATCGCTATGCGGCGCAGGAGCAGCCAGTACGCCGTACTGCCGTGCTGGTCGGCAAATGATGCGTACTGCAACGCTGGCCCTGCTGATTGCCGCAACGCTGACCGGTTGCGATCAACCTGAGGCCAGCGACAAATCCCCGGCGCAGGCGCAGGCCACGCCACAATCCGGCGGCAAACTGCTGATCGCGATTGATACCGATCCAAACTGCATTGACCCGCAGCAGGCAGGCAATAACAACTCACTGAATATTGGCCGCCAGCTGACTGATTCACTGACCGATCAGGATCCGCAAAGCGGTGAAATCGTGCCATGGCTGGCCACCAAATGGCAGTCAGAGGAGGGCAATCGCCGCTTTACCTTTACCCTGCGTGATGGCGTCAGTTTCAGTGACGGTACGCCGTTTAATGCGCAGGCAGTGAAAGATAACTTTCAGGCGATTGTTAAGCTCGGCGCCCGCGCCTCGCTGGCATCAACTTATCTTAAAGGGCTGAAGCAGATCGACACCCCGGACGATCACACCGTGGTGGTGACTTTCAGTCAGCCCAACGCGCAATTTTTACAGGCGACCTCCACCATGAGCCTCGGCTTTTTTGCCGGCAAAACGGTGGCGGCCAGCGCCGAAGCGCGCTGCCAGGGGGAACTGGTCGGCACCGGTCCCTTTGTGCTGAAGTCGTTTGTGCATAACCAGAAAGTGGATCTGGCACGACGTGATGGCTATCAGTGGCCTTCCTCGCTGGCCAGCCATCAGGGCGAAAGCTATCTGGAGAGTGTCGAGTATCGGGTGATCCCGGAGAGTGGCGTGCGTTTTGGCAGCCTGATTTCCGGTCAGCTGGACGTGAATGTTGGCGTCACACCGCAGGATGAAGCGCTGCTGCTGGCGAAGAATATTAACCTGATTGCACGCACCAATCCGGGGCTGGTCTACAGCCTGTTCCCGAATCAGTCGACGCCGCTGCTGGCTTCGTTGCCGCTGCGTCAGGCGCTGAATCTGGCGATCGATCGTCCGGCGCTCAAGCCGGTGCTGTCGCGCTACCAGTCCGCAGCGACCTCGGTACTGGCGAAGACCACACCGCTGTATCAGGACCGCAGCAGCGAACTGAAATATGACCCGCAGGCCGCCGAAAAGCTGCTGGAGGAGAATGGCTGGCAGAAGGGGGCGGATGGTATTCGCAGCAAAGACGGTCAGCGACTCAGTTTCCGCATCAGCTACTGGCAGTCGGCGCCGTTTATCGAGGTGGTGCAGCAGCAGCTGAAAAAGGTGGGCATCGATATGCAGCTGGAAAAAGCGCCGATCAGTCAGGTATCCGCGCGTCAGGCCAGCGGCAGTCTGGCGGTGGAGTTTTATAATCTGACCCGTTCCGACCCGGATGTGTTACGCACCGTTTTTGATGCCAGAGGGCGCAATGTTAACCATCGTCAGCCGCAGGAGGTCGACAAGCTGTTGTTGCAGTCCAGTGAAACGCTCGATAAGACCGAGCGTCAGCAATATGTTACTCAGGCAGCGGATTTGTTGATCGGTCAGGGTAATGCGATTCCGCTGGTCGAGCTGGCGACGGTGATTGCCACCGGTCAGCACGTTCAGGGTTTCCATTTCGACGCCTCGTCGCGTTTCCAGCTGTATGATACCTGGCTGAAGCCAAAGGAGTGATCTGATGGTCGATGCCACCCTGTCAGCAGGCCGCCTGCCACGTTATGGTATCGCCAGAGTGTGGCGGCGCGCATTGCAGGGCATTATCGTGTTGTGGGCGGCGTGGAGCCTGACCTTTGCCGTACTGTATATTCTGCCGTCAGATCCGGTCACCATTATGCTGAATCAGGGCGAGCAGAGTATGGTTGATCCGGCGCAGGTGGCGGCGCTAAAGGCGCAGTATCATCTTGATTTACCGGTTTATCAGCAGTACGGGCTGGCGTTCTGGGATCTGCTGCATCTCAATCTTGGGCAGTCAATTATCAGTGGTGACAACGTCACCTCTCTAATCTGGCAGGCGCTGCCATCGACGCTGTTGCTGGCGCTCTGTGCGCTGATGGCTGCACTGATTATTGGCGGCGGACTGGCGGCGGGCGTTAGTCTGCTGGCGTCGGGGCGGGTGAAATCGGCGCTGCTGGCGCTGCCTTCCCTCGGCGCCGCCTTACCGACCTTCTGGCTGGGGCTGCTGTTGTTGCAGGCTTTCTCCTTCAGCCTGCCATGGTTTCCGGCGATGGGCAATCAGGGCTGGCAGTCGCTGGTGTTACCGACGCTGGCGCTGGCGGTGCCGACCGCCGCGATGATTGCGCAGGTGATGAACCGCTCGTTGTCAGAAGTGTGGCGGCGGCCGTTTATTGATGCACTGCGTCTGAAGGGCGCGGGCAATACCCATCTGCTGTGGCGCCATGTGCTGCCGAATGCGGCGATCCCGTTACTGACACTCTCCGGCATGATTTTCGGCAATTTACTGGCTGGCTCGGTGATTACTGAAACCATCTTTTCCCGTGAAGGCATCGGGCGGCTGGCCGAAGGGGCGGTTTCTGCGCAGGATATTCCGGTGGTTCAGGGGGTAGTACTGACTACGGCGGTGGTGTTTGTGCTGGTCAACTTTATCACTGATGCGCTCTATCCACTGCTGGATCCGCGCATTGGCGCAGGAGAAAAACGATGAGCCTGCTGTTGCTGGATAAACCTCCGCGTCGGCCACTGGCGCTGACCCTGTGGCTGAGTATTGCGCTGTTGCTGATGGTGGCGTTATGGGCGCTGTTTCCTGGCTGGTTCAGCCATCAGGATCCGCTGGCCGGGGAGGCCTTACAGGCGTTACAGGCTCCCTCTGCCGCCCACTGGTTTGGCACCGACCATCTCGGCCGCGATATTTACAGCCGCAGCGTGCATGGCACCGCACTGACGCTACAGGCAACCATTTTTTCCGTGGCTATCGCTTTTTTTCTCGGCTCGTTAATTGGCGTGCTGGCCGGTTATATCGGCGGCAGGGTCGACAGCCTGTTTATGCGCATTATCGATATTTTAATGGCGGTGCCTAATTTGCTGCTGGCGATGGCGATTATCACCGTGCTGGGATTTGGCACCCTGCATATTGCGGTGGCGGTGGGTCTCTCTTCGGTAGCCACCTTTGCCCGTCTGTCACGTGGTGAAGTGCTGCGCAGCCGCACCCATCTGTTTGTTGAAGCTGCCCGAGCCAGCGGCGTCAGCCATCTGGCGATTATTCGCCAGCATATCCTGCCGCATGCGCTGGCGCCGGTACTGTCGCTGGCGGCGCTGGAGCTGGGCTTTGCGTTGTTATCCGTCTCGGCGCTGAGTTTTCTTGGTTTTGGCGCACCGCCACCGCAGCCGGAATGGGGACTGCTGATTGCCGAAGGGCGTAACTATATCGCCGCCGCCTGGTGGTACACCACGCTGCCAGGAATGATGATCGTGCTGGCCGTACTGGCTACCAACCGGGTAGCCGGATTTATTCAGGATTATGCGGAGGATTTATGACCACAGCGCTGTTAGCGGTTGATCAACTGACTATCGATTACCGCCATAAGCAGGGCGGCGCCGTGCAGGCGGTGAAATCCCTCAGCTTCAGGGTTAATCCCGGCGAGGTGGTGGCGCTGGTCGGTGGATCGGGTTCTGGAAAATCAACCACTGCGGCGGCTCTGGTGGGCTTACTCAGCCGTCAGGCGCTACGGCGGGCAGGAAGTATTGCGTTTAATGGTCAGGCGCTGGAAAACGCCAGCCAGCGGCAGTGGCAACAGCTGCGCGGGCTGGATATCGGTTTTGTGCCGCAGGATCCGGCGCAGGCGCTTAATCCTATCCAGACCATTGCGAAACAGATGCAGGAAGCGCTGACGCTGCATAATGTGCCAAAAAAAATCGCCGCCGCGCGTCTGCCCGCGTTACTGGCCGAGGTCGGATTAAATGACAGCCAGCGCGTGCTGGCCAGCTATCCGCATCAGCTCTCCGGCGGGATGCGCCAGCGGGTGCTGCTGGCGATGGCGATGTGCCATCAGCCACAACTGATTATCGCCGACGAACCGACCAGCGCGCTGGATGTCAGCGTGCAGAAACAGGTGCTGGATGCGCTGGCGGCGGTAGTGGCGAATAAAAATATTGCGCTGATTCTGATCACCCACGATCTGAATGTGGCGCTTGAGCGGGCAGACCGGGTGCTGGTGATGCATGAAGGCCAGCTGGTCGAGAGCGGCACGCCTGCCAGTCTGCTGCGTCAGACCCGTCATCCTTATACCCGTCTGCTGCTGGAAGCATCACCGGCCTTTTTAACCGTGCCTTACCGCCAGCCGCCCGATGCGGGGTTGCCGCTGATGCAGGTAAAAGAGCTAAGCAAACAGTTTGTTTTAGCCGGTGGCGCAACCTTTAACGCGGTAGATCAGGTCTCTTTTCCGCTAATACGCGGCGGCACCACCAGTCTGGCAGGCGAGTCGGGATCGGGGAAATCGACCACGGTACGCATGCTCGCCGGACTGGAACACCCGGATGGCGGACAGATCGAGTTTGATGGCACGCTGTTATCCGCTGGCCGCAGCGCAGAATTTCGCCGCCGGGTGCAGATGGTGTATCAGAACCCTTATGCGTCGTTAAACCCGAAGATGACCCTCGAAGCGATTATCACCGAGCCGTTACGGGCGTTTCGTCTCGGCAATAAGCAGACTCAGCGTGAGCGCGCAGCGGAACTGCTGGCGGCCGTGGAGTTACCGGTTAATTTGCTCACCGTGCGGCCTTCAGCGCTTTCCGGCGGCCAGCGCCAGCGAGTGGCGATTGCGCGCGCGCTGGCCATCTCACCTGAATTGCTGATTCTTGATGAGCCGGTTTCCGCGCTGGATGTGGCGGTGCAGGCGCAGATCCTGGCCCTGCTCGATCGCTTACAGCGTGAACATGGCCTGACTTATCTGTTTATTTCGCATGACCTGGCGGTGGTACGGCAGATATCAGATTATGTGGTGATTATGCAGCAGGGCAAAGTGGTTGAGCAGGGGGAGGTGGCATCCATTTTCACCACGCCTTCTTCCGCCTATACCCGCCAGTTACTGGCGCATATTCCGGGGACATTTGGGCAGAAAATGGCATTGTATCGGAGTGCTTAGGGAGGCTAATCTTCATCGCCAGTGCTATGGTCCGCCTGCGGTTGCCTGTCACAGGCGTTATCCATTTGCATTAGCGATGATTAGGCCAGCGGCTCCGTTTTTATTACTTCTTATCCAGCGACCAGGTCGCGCTGCTGACGTCCACTTTCACCGGCAGCAGCCCGATTTGGCTAAATTTATCCGCCAGCGCCTGCTGTTGCTTAAATACTTCCGGTGTCATCCGCTCGGCGCCATAGGGCATTCTGGCCAGTGCCCGTTGCCAGACAGGTTGTGGCAAACCGGTAGAATCCGACAGGATTTTCGCCGCCGCTTGCGGGTTTTTATTCGCCCAGTCGCTTAGCGTACCCAGCTCATCCACCACCTGTTTTGCGGTCTGCGGATAAGTATCAGCAAACTTGCGACTGGCAAGATAGAAGGTGTAATGCGGCACTAACCCTTCGGCATTTTTCACCAGTCTGGCTTTCGCGTTGGTTTCCACTTCGGCGTAGTAAGGATCCCAGATCACCCATGCATCCACCGCACCACGCTGGAAAGCGGCGCGCGCATCGGCGGGCGGCAAATAGACCGGGGTAATATCTTTATAACTGAGTCCGGCATCTTCCAGCGCACTGACCAGCAGATAGTTGACATCCGAGCCTTTATTCAGCGCCACCCGTTTGCCTTTCAGATCGGCGACGCTTTTAATTGGCGAATTCTCCGGCACCACAATCGCTTCGGTTTTCGGGTTAGCAGGCGAGTGAGCGAGATAGACCAGTTCGGCCTGCGCAGCCTGGGCAAAAGTCGGCGGCGCATCGCCGGTCGCCGCCAGATCGATACTGCCAATATTTAATCCTTCCAGCATCTGCGGGCCAGCCGGGAATTCGACCCAGCGCACGGCAATCCCCTGTTTTTTGAACTGTGCATCAAGGGTACCGCGGTATTTCAGCAGGGCGAAAATATTGGCTTTCTGATAGCCGATATTGACAGTTTTCGGCGCGGTTTCCGCCAGTGCATTATGCAGTGAGCCAAGCATAGCCGCGGCCACCATGCCGCTGATGAGTAATTTTTTCATTGTGATTCCCTGAGTTATCGGTGTTATCTGCGCAACATAGCAAACCGGGCCAAAAGCGCTTAACGAGTAAAAATCATATCCTTAGCTAAAAAAATTATTCCAGCCACACTGCATCCCGGATCTTAATCGCCCGCGGTAATAAACCGAGCGCATAGAAACGGTCAGCAATCGCCTGCTGCTGGCGGATAATGGTCAGATCCATACGCCGGGTCTGATGACTGCGGCGCGCCAGCGCATGTGACAGAGAATCAGTGGCCAGTCCCAGTTCCGCAGACAGCAGCGCGGCGGCCTCGGCACGATGCGCGTCGATATAGCGGCCGGTCTGCTCGAGCGCCGCCAGCAGCGCATGCAGCAGATCGCCGGAGTGCGCGGCGAACTCACGGTGAGCAAGATAGAACTGATGATTATTAACCCGCCCGACACCGTTGGCGATCACCCGCAGCTGATCGCCATGCTCAGCATCGCTGAGTAACGGATCCCACATCATCCACGCATCCACCGCATGGTGATCGCTGGGGGTCAGCGGATATTTTGGTGGCGCATAGACCACGCGCACATCCTCCAGCGTCATGCCAGCCTCATCAAGGATCTGCACCAGCAGATAATGCACATTTGATCCTTTATTCACCGCGATCCGCTTGCCGCGCAGATCGGCAATGGTATGCAGCGGGCTGTTACTGGCCACCAGCAGCGCCACGCTTTGCGGTGCGGCGGGTTCCCACGCGACATACAACAGCATATTTTTATCAGCCTGCGAAAATATCGGTGGCACTTCGCCGGTAGTACCAAAATCAATCTCGCGATTGGCCAGCGCATGCAGCAGCTGAGGACCGGCAGGAAACTCGCTCCACAGTACGCTAATGCCGCGATCGGCAAATTCAGCTTCCAGTGACTGACGCGCTTTCAGAATGCCCAGATTGCCAAATTTCTGATAACCGATGCGCAACTCACGTTCATGCAGCGCCGTGTCGCCGGAACTTCTCGGAACACTGCCCGCCAGACTGCGACGCGGTTTAATCAGCCCCAGATGACCGAGCTGAGTGCGCAGCGTGTTACGGCTGATCCCCAGCAGCGTCGCCGCCTGCAGTTGATTGCCGTGACTCAGTTCAAAGGCATTGCGCACCAGCGCACCAGTGATACGTTGCCAGGTCTGGCCGTCGTTGCTCTGCAGCTGCTGACGCATAAAGTTATCCAGCGCATCATCACCTGCCGCCAGCCGTTCATGACTCACCGCACTGAGCCGTAGCTGGCGCGGGGTGATCAGCGGCTCTTTGCTCAGCAATACCGCATTATGCAGCGTGTTCTCCAGCTCACGGATATTCCCCGGCCACGGGTACGTCATCAGCGTAGCCAGCGTATCTTCGCTGAGCCGCAACTGCGGACGGCCAAGACGGCGTGCATACAGCGTCAGAAAGTGATCGGCCAGCAGCGGAATATCTTCCCGCCGCTGACGCAGTGGCGGCAGGGTGACCGCCGCCACATTGAGCCGGTAATAGAGGTCTTCGCGGAAACGGCGTTCACGAATCGCATGGGCCAGATCGACATGGGTGGCGGCAATCACCCGCACGTTAACTTTCACCGGACGGTGCGATCCAACGCGTGTCACCTCGCGCTCCTGTAATACGCGCAGCAGTTTCACCTGCAACGGCAAACTCAGCTCGCCGATCTCATCCAGCAGCAGGGTGCCGCCTTCCGCCGCCTCAAACCAGCCCTGATGACGTTCCGCTGCGCCGGTGAAAGCACCTTTTTCATGGCCAAACAGTTCCGATTCGGCAAGGCTTTCGGTCAGCGCGCCACAGTTCACCGCCAGAAACGGCTGCTGGCGGCGTGGGCTGTGATGATGCAGATAGCGCGCCACCACCTCTTTGCCGGTGCCGGTTTCACCCACAATCAGCACGGTGGCATCGGTTGGCGCCAGCCGATCCAGCACGCTCTGAAAGGCGATCGACGCCGGGTCGATTAAGGTGGGGCCATGATTCTGCATTGCGTTACCTGCATGGAAAAAAACCTGACGCCACAATAGCGCCAGACGGCGGCAGCGACGAGAGGGAGCAGCGCGGTTTTCTGCTGCAAATGCAGCACAACACGCGCAACAACTGCTGCATTTGCAGCAAACCAGGCAGTGAGTTTATTAATTATCATATTGATATTTAACAATAAAAAACACACTTCACAACTGGCATACTTCCTGCTATCAGTGTTATAACCAAAGATTTACTTTCCATCCAATAAATTCATATATCGTTATATAGGAAAATGATAATGAGCGAGACAGCACAGGAAAACATTAACCTCTTCTGGTTTCTGCCGACCCATGGCGACGGACGCTACCTTGGCACCACTGAAGGTGGTCGTGCGGTGGATCTGCCTTATTTACAACAGGTTGCACTGGCGGCGGACAACCTTGGCTACTACGGCGTGCTGATCCCGACCGGTAAAAGCTGCGAAGACTCCTGGCTGGTGGCATCCGCACTGGCGCCCATTACCAAAAAATTACGTTATCTGGTGGCAGTACGTCCCGGATTGCAGCCACCCAGCCTGGCCGCGCGAATGGCGGCGACGCTGGATCGTCTGTCGGAAGGTCGTCTGCTGATCAATGTGGTCACCGGCGGTGATCCGGTCGAAAACAAAGGCGATGGCATCTTTCTCAGCCACGCTGAGCGTTACCAGGTAACGCGCGAATTTCTTGAGGTCTATTCGCGTCTGCTAAAAGGCGAAAAGGTGGATTTTAACGGCGAGCATATCCGCGTCGAAGGAGCGGAAGTGCTGTTTCCGCCGGTGCAGGAAGATGGCCCGCCGCTCTACTTTGGTGGTTCGTCTGACGAAGCGATCGACGTGGCCGCCGATCAGATCGATACCTATCTCACCTGGGGCGAGCCGGTAGCGCAGGTAGCGGAAAAAATTGCAGTGGTGCGAAAACGCGCCGAAGAACGTGGCCGAACACTAAGTTATGGTATTCGTCTGCATGTTATCGTGCGTGAAACCGAAGAAGAGGCGTGGGCCGCAGCAGACCGGCTGATTGCACATCTTGATGACGACACCATTGCCGCTGCGCAGAAGATTTTTGCACGAATGGACTCCACCGGCCAGGCGCGCATGAGTGCGCTGCATGGCGGTTCGCGCGACGGACTGCGTATCGCCCCCAATCTGTGGGCGGGCGTCGGCCTGGTGCGCGGCGGCGCGGGCACTGCGCTGGTCGGTAATCCGCAGCAGGTGGCGGAACGTATTCGCGAATATCAGGCGCTGGGGATTGAGAACTTTATTTTCTCCGGCTATCCACACCTGGAAGAAGCGCATCGCTTCGCCGAACTGGTGATGCCGTTGCTGCCGCTGGCCGCCAATGCCGCCAGGCGGCAGCGCACAGTCAATACCGGGCCATTTGGCGAAACGATTGGTGGCGATCGTCGTCCGGTTAATCACACCAGTGCCAGCTGAACAGAAGCGGATGATTTATTAAACGCGGAATGTCACTGACTGGGAAGTTAATGGTAATCAGCCAACCTTTATCTGGCAAACAGGCAACGGCGGATAAATTAATAAGCTGCTGGCGCGCATAATATACGTCAGCAGATTATTATCCGGATATAATATTTCCATTTATCGTACTGATAATGTGGCGAAATTTATCGACTGACATTAATATCGCCTTAGCAATATTACAGCCATGTAATGCCATATATGTCATAAGACAGGCGCGCTGTTTATTATTATCATCAATTAAATTAATAAGCTTTCCCGGTTAATGGCCTGCGCCATAACGGGTTTTGCCTGCCTGTTAATTAAGGGAAACAGATGAGTCATATTGCCAGTATTTTACCCGAACCCGCACAGGTTATTTTTAGCGATGAGCAGGCGATCCGTGCTGCGCATACGGTCGCCGGGCTGGCGCTTAGCGAAGCGGTGATTCGCGACCGCGAACGCCTCTATCCGCTGGAAGCGTTGTCGTTATTCAGCCGCTCGGGCCTCGGCAGTATCTCGGTGCCGCGCGCCTTTGGTGGCGGTGGACTGAGTTATCGCACGGTGGCGGAAGTGTTCCGAATTATCTCCGCCGCCGACCCTTCGCTGGGGCAAATCCCGCAAAACCACTTCGGCATTATCCAGTTTTTGCTCGATGAAGGCTCGCCGCAGCAGCAACAGACGCTATTTACCGCAGTAGTGGAGGGGCAGCGCCTGGGTAATGGCGGCCCGGAGAAAAATACCCGCCATAGCCGTGAAGTGCTGGCACGCCTGCACAGCACCGAACAGGGCTTACGGCTGAGCGGCGAGAAGTTTTACTCCACCGGCGCACTGTTTGCCCACATTGTGGTCACCAGCGCGATTGACGATCGCGGACAGGCGGTCATGACCTTTGTGCCACGTCTCGCGCCAGGGCTGGATATTATCGATGACTGGTCCGGTATCGGCCAGCGCACCACTGCCAGCGGCACCGTACGCTTACAGGAGGTCGCCGTTGATGCCGGACTGGTGATCCCATTGCCGGCAGTGGATAAACCTTCGCTGCGTGGTCCGGTTTCACAACTGATTCAGGCGGCGATTGATGCCGGCATCGCGCGCGGCGCTTTTGACGAAGCCTGTGAATTTGTCCGCCAGCATTCACGCCCGTGGATTGATGCCGGGGTGGAGCGCAATGCCGACGATCCCCATCTGCAGGCCGATATTGGCCGGGTATACGTTGAGCTGAGCGCCGCCGATGCGCTGCTGCGTCGTGCCGCCCGCACCCTTGATGGTATCGATGTCGCCAGCCTGAATGCGGAAAGCGCCGCGCGCGCCTCGATTGCCGTCGCCGAAGCGAAAGTGCTGACTACCCAGGTAGCGCTGAAAGCCAGTGAGAAGCTGCTGGAGTGGGGTGGCAGCCGCGCAACGCTCAGTGAACACGGTCTTGATCGCCACTGGCGTAATGCCCGCACCCATACGCTGCATGATCCGGTGCGCTGGAAATACCACGCCATCGGTAACTACTACCTCAACGGAATTTTCCCGGCGCGTCATGCCTGGATTTAAGGATGCCTCTATGAGCCACAGCAAGGTGAAAGCCAGAACCCCGGCCAGCGTGATTACCTCGCCGGAGCAGGCGCTGAACGTCGCCCGCGAACTGGCGCAGGCGTTTCGGGTTGAGTCCGCTCAGCGTGACCGTCTGCGTCAGCTGCCGTTTAAACAGCTGGAGGCGCTGTTTGCTTCCGGCCTTGGCGCCATTACCGTGCCGGAGGACTTTGGTGGCGTGGCGGTGCCGACCGCGGTGCTGGCGCAGGTGATAGCGATCCTCAGTGAAGCGGATGCCGCCATTGGTCAGATCCCGCAAAACCATTTCTATGCGCTGGAAGTACTGCGCGTGAACGGCAGTGATGCCCAGCAGCGCCGTTTCTATCAGGAGGTGCTGGAGGGCATCCATCTGGGCAATGCGCTGGCCGAGTTTAGTTCTGCCGCCGCCCATTACCGTACCACCTCGGTTTTGCCTGATGGCGACGGCTATCTGCTACAGGGCAAAAAGTTTTATGCCACGGGCGCGCTGTTTGCTGACCGTATTCCCACCGCCGCCCGTGATGCCGAAGGTAAGGAGCAGCTGGTGTTTGTGCCGCGTCATCAGGCCAACGTCACGGTTATTGATGACTGGTCAGGCTTTGGTCAGCGCACCACCGGCAGCGGAACGGTGATTTTTGATCGTGTACGCGTGACGGCTGACGATATCGTGCCGTTTCAGAGCGCCTTTGAACGCCCGAGCACCGTCGGGCCGTTTGCGCAGATTATGCATGCCGCTATCGATCAGGGCATCGCCCGTGCGGCGTTCAGCGATATGCTTAACTTTATTAATACCCGTGCGCGGCCATGGCCGGATTCCGGCGTCGATCGCGCCAGCGAGGATCCACTGACTATTGATCGGGTCGGGCAACTGGCGGCGCGTTTACAGGCCGGGGATGCGCTGCTGGAAGAGGCGGGGGAAACCATTGATGCCGCCCAGCGCCATCCTGATGCCAGCCATGTGGCAGAGGCATCTGTGCAGGTAGCCAGTGCACGCGCCTGGACCACGGAAGTGGCGCTGGAAGCCGCTAATTTGCTGTTCGAACTCTCCGGTACCCGCTCGGCACTGCGCGAACATAATCTCGACCGCCACTGGCGTAATGCCCGTACCCATACGCTGCACGATCCGGTGCGCTGGAAGTATCCGGTAATTGGCAACTATGTGCTTAACGGCGTGCTGCCGCCACGCAGGGGGACATTATGAGCCAGCCTGGCAAGCCGATCCTGCTGAACGCCTTTAATATGAACTGCGTCGGCCATATTCATCACGGCATGTGGACTCATCCGCTGGACCGCTCCACAGAGTTTAACGATTTAAATTACTGGCTGGATCTGGCGCGCACCCTGGAGCGTGGTATGTTTGATGGCCTGTTTATCGCCGATATTCTCGGGGTTTACGATGTCTACCAGCAGGGCATTGGCTTAACCGCCAGCGAGTCGATCCAGCTGCCGGTCAACGATCCGCTGATGCTGGTATCAGCAATGGCCAGCGTCACCGAACATCTTGGCTTTGGTCTTACCGCCAACCTTAGCTATGAAGCGCCATATCCCTTTGCGCGCCGTTTTTCCACCCTCGACCATCTGACTAAAGGACGGGTGGGCTGGAATATTGTTACCGGCTATCTCGACAGCGCCGCGCGCGCCGTCGGACAGACCCAGCTGCCGGGACATGACCAGCGCTACGATCAGGCCGATGAGTTTCTTGATGTCAGCTATAAGCTATGGGAAGGGAGCTGGCAGGACGATGCGGTGCTTGCCGATCGTCAGCAGCGGCGCTATGCCGATGCCAGCAAAATTCATCCGGTGCGCCATCATGGTGAGTTTTATCAGGTCGAAGGGTATCACCTGTCGTCACCGTCTCCGCAGCGCACGCCATTGCTGTTTCAGGCGGGCAGTTCTGCGCGCGGTATCCGCTTTGCCGCCCGTCATGCGGAGTGCACCTTTGTAAATGGCAGTACGCCGCAGGCGATGCGTGCGCAGGCCGACAAGCTGCGGCAGGCCGCGCGCGATGCCGGACGTCAGCCAGAGGATCTGAAGATCTTTATGGGCGTCTCGGTGATTGTCGCGCCAACCGAGCAACAGGCGCGCGAGAAGCATCAGGAATATCTGCGTTACGCCAGCCCGGAAGCCGGAATCGCCCACTTTTCCAGCTCTACCGGTATCGATCTGGCGCAGTTCGGGCTGGACGAGCCGATTCACAGCGGCGCCACCCGGGCGATTGAGTCGGTAAGTCAGGCCTATAACGGCTGGACCCGCCGTCAGCTGCTGGAGCAGCATGCGCTGGGAGGGCGTTACGCGCTGATTGTCGGCAATCCGGCGCAGGTGGCCGAAGCCTTAATTAACTGGATCGATGAAGCCGGGATTGATGGCTTTAATCTGACGCGCATTGTTAATCCGCAAAGCTATATCGACTTTATTGATTTGGTGGTGCCGGAACTGCAACAGCGCGGCCGCTATAAAACTGCTTACCAGTCCGGTTCACTGCGAAAAAAATTGTTTAATCATGACCGGTTACCGTCACGCCATCCGGCTGCCCGCTGGCGCGTCGCTGACCACACCTCAGGAAAATACCTCTAAGGAATTACGATGTCTTTAAGCAAACATTTATTACTGGCCGGAATGCTCATTGCTTCAGCTGTCGCCACCGCGGCGGATTATCAGGGGCCGTTAAAAGTCGGCACCACTTCAGCGTTTGCGCCGCCACTGGAAACCGCCGTGGCCGAAGCGAAGAAGCAGGGGCTGAATGTCGACCTTATCGAGTTTACCGACTGGACGGCGCCTAATGTCAGTCTGGAAAATGGCGATATTGACGTCAATCTGTTCCAGCATCAGCCGTTTCTCGATAATGCCAATCAGCAGGGGGGATTCCATCTGGTGAAGTATGCCCCGGCGATTATCAATAACGTCGGACTCTATTCGAAAAAGCACAGCAGCCTGGATCAGATCCCGCAAGGCGGCACGGTGGCGATTGCCAATGACCCGATTAACGGCGGACGCGGCCTGCTGTTACTGCAAAAAGCCGGGCTGATTAAACTGAAGCCGGGAGCCGGGCTTAAATCCACCGTTGATGACATTATTGATAACCCGAAAAAGCTGAAGATTATTGAAGTGGAAGCAGTACAGCTGTCGCGTTCGCTGGAGGAAGTGGATCTG
The DNA here is from genome assembly GCF_025527015.1 of Winslowiella arboricola. Taxonomy (GTDB): domain Bacteria; phylum Pseudomonadota; class Gammaproteobacteria; order Enterobacterales; family Enterobacteriaceae; genus Erwinia; species Erwinia arboricola. Next base: position 506,345 of record NZ_JAODIM010000043.1, read on the forward strand.
GCGCAGGGTTATCCGCACTATCTTCGCTCTTCGGGGGTGATTGACCCGAATAACGCTCTGCTGTTTGACGGGCTGGAACACCCGGAATATGTGATTCAGTTTGTGATCCGTGACGGTCATCAGAACGATCCGCGCCTGAAGAAATTTGTCGATATCTATCAGCACTCACCGGTGGTGCGCGCCAGCCTCGATAAATTCTACGGCAAACTGTATCAGCCGGGCTGGAGTCAGTAACCATGGTGAGTTTGCCGTGGCCTGAAGTGCAGGAACGCAGCGCGGAACTGAGCCTGGCGGAACCGGGACCGGTGCATATCGCCATCAGCGGGTTGTACAAACGCTATGCCGGTCAGCAGGTCGATGCGCTGCAGAATATCAATTTGCAGATTGCCCGTGGCGAGATCTTCGGCATTATCGGCCGCAGCGGCGCGGGCAAGTCGTCGCTGATCCGCTGTCTGAACCGGCTGGAGAGTCCGGGCAGCGGCAGCGTGGTGGTGGACGGTGTGGATATCGGCAGCCTGTCATCTACGGAGCTGGTGGTGTGGCGGCGCGGCACCGGTATGATCTTTCAGCACTTTAATCTGCTGTCGGCGAAAACCGTGCGCGAGAATATCGATTTACCGATGCGGGTGGCGGGGATCGCGCCCGCACAGCGACAGCGCAAGGTGGATGAGCTGCTGGCGCTGGTGGGACTGGAAGATCGTCAGCACGCCTATCCGGCCCAGCTTTCCGGCGGACAGAAGCAGCGGGTAGGGATTGCCCGCGCGCTGGTGCATGAGCCAAAACTGTTGCTGTGCGACGAAGCGACCTCGGCGCTGGATCCGGAAACCACGCGCGCCATCCTCGCGCTGCTGCGCGATATCAATCGCCAGCAGGGGATTACCATTGTGCTGATTACTCATGAAATGCAGGTAATTCACGACCTCTGTCATCAGGTGGCGGTGCTGGAACAGGGAAGGGTGATTGAATGCGGGCCGGTATGGCAGGTTTATGGCGATCCGCAGCATGAAACCACCCAGTTGTTGCTGAATCCGCAGCATAACAGCCTGCCCGAACCGCTGAAAAACCGGCTGACGGCGCAACCCGCAGCGGCCGACGCCAGGCCACTGATCTGCCTGAGCTATACCGGACAGGGTGCGGTGCCGCAGCTGGCGCAGCTAAGCGACTTGCTCGGCAGCGATATTACGCTGGTGCAGAGTGCGCTGGAGTGGGTACAGGATCGACAGATTGGTCAGCTGCTGCTGCTGACGGCAGCGGGTCAACAGCCCTTTCAGGCAGATATTATTCCGGCAGCATTAGCCGATCGCGTGGAGGTACTGGGCTATGTCACTGCAGATTGACCGTTTATGGCAGGGATTGCTGGATACGTTAATGATGGTCGGTATTTCATCACTGGCGGCACTGCTGCTGGGGCTGCCTCTGGCGGTGATTCTGGTGATTACCGACCGGGAAAATCTGTTTGCCAGTCCGCAGCTGAATCGCCTGCTCGGCTGGCTGGTGAATCTGTTTCGCTCGATCCCGTTTCTGATCCTGATGGTGGCGCTGATCCCGTTTACACGGATGATTGTCGGCACCACTTACGGGGTCTGGGCGGCGATAGTCCCGCTAACGCTGGCCGCCACGCCGTTTTTTGCCCGTATTGCCGAGGTCAGCCTGCGTGAAGTGGATAAAGGGCTGGTGGAGGCGGCGCAGGCGATGGGTTTCCATCGGCGACATATTATCTGGCATGTACTGCTGCCGGAAGCGCGCCCGGGAATTGTCAGCGGCTTTACCATTACGCTGGTCACCATGATTAATGCTTCGGCGATGGCGGGGGCGATTGGTGCAGGAGGACTCGGCGATCTGGCTTATCGTTACGGCTATCAGCGTTTTGATACCCAGGTGATGATTACCGTGATTGTGGTGCTGGTGGCGCTGGTTACACTGTTGCAGCTATTTGGCGATCGTCTGTCACGGCGTCTGAATCATCGTTAGCCTGCATCTGCATCTGCATGGGCGGCGAGAACGCCGCCCCTACAAAAATTCACCGGATTAGGTAGGGGCGGCGTTCTCGCCGCCCGTAAAATCACCATTGTCACAATTCCCGCAGCACAGCCATCATCTCTTAGCGCTTCGCCTTATCATGGCGCGGTCTGACATTGATATCAGTGATCTGGGTTTCTTCACTGGCATTAATCACCAGCCGCACCGCAGCGGCAACCGAGACGGGAAGGCTGTATTCCAGCGGATCGATGGCGGCAAAGTCACCGGCGCGTTCACGACTTTTTTGATTCATCGGCGTATCAGTAGGGCCGGGAGATACCGTGGCGACACGTACTCCATTAGCACTCTCTTCGCCGCGTAAGCCGTGAGCCAGCGCATTAAGCGCAAATTTGCTGGCGGAATAGACGGTATGTCCGGCTAATGCCTGAGTGCCTGAGCCGGAATTAATAAATACCACCTGTCCCTGGGTTTCGCGCAACGCAGGCAATGCCAGCCGCGTCAGTTCGGCAGGTGCAAACAGATTAATTGAGAACTGTTTTTGCCAGAGTTCTGCGCTGGCGCTATCCACTCGTGCGCGCTCCGAGATAGCAGCGGAGTGGATCAGGGCATTAATCGTTGGCAGCGAGTCGATAAAACGTTGCTGGGCAGCGAAATCAAGCAGATTAATGTCGACCGCTTCGACGTTTTCCAGCAGCTGCAGTTGCTCCAGCGCCTCTTTATTACGACCCAGCGCATAGACATAATGGTCACGCGCTAAATCATGGACGATGGCGAGACCGATACCGCTGGTTCCACCGGTGACAACCGCGACAGGTAATGCGGAAGAGAGACCCATTGTTCTACTCCTTCAGAGGGTTACAGGGATAACCACGCTATCACTGCGTTACGGGGATAACGACTAAGTTATCGCGCTTAGCTTAGTTAAAACATGGGATTACATGACTTGATCTCTACCGTGTAATGCTGCCCGCCCCTGAATATCAACTCACACCTGCACGAATCCAACGCTCAAGCTCCTGCAAGTCGCTTTGCTGCTGCGGGAATTCGGTGATTAACTGCCGGACATGCTGCGCCAGCACTTCCGGGCGATAGGCTGCACCTTGTAGTCTTGATGCCAGCGCTTCCAGTGGGGCGGGATTCAGGCTGTCGCTAAAAATCTGACAGCGGCTGATGGTTCCGCGCTCGACATCAAAGTGAATCTCCACGCCGCCCCAGCTAAAACGCGTATCCAGCAGGTGCGAGAAATCCGGCGCATTGCCAAAGTTCCATTCCCAGCTGCTCTGTCTGGCAAACTGCTGGCTAAAACCGGGCAGGTCAGGCAGCGCTTCCGGTGAGATGCGCTCAGGTTCACAACGCGAATTAAAATGGGCAAAGAATGCGTCAGTCACCGCCGCGCAGATACTTTCATAACTGACGCCCGCTTTCAGCTCCTCAAGGTTTGCCACGCGTGAACGCACTGAGGTGATACCTTTGGCCTGCAGCTTTTTTACATCCGGGTTAAGGTAATCAGCCAGCCGGGAAAGATCGGCATTCAACAGGATGGTGCCATGATGGAAACCGCGGTCCGGGGTTTCGCGGTAGGCGGAGCCGGAAATTTTGCGCAGGCCGTCGGCGGTATTTACCACCAGGTCGTTGCGACCAGAGGCTTCCGCGGCAATACCCAGGTTTTCCAGCGCCTGCAGAATAATGCCGGTGGAAACGCTTTTATCGTACTCGGGTTTTCCGGCCATAAAGGTAAAACAGCAGTTTCCCAAATCGTGAAACACCGCACCACCCCCGCTGCTGCGGCGCGCCAGTCTGACATTATCTTCCGCCATCCGCCGCGTATTGCACTCTTTCCACGGGTTCTGCGCGCGGCCAATCACCACCGTTTCCGCGTTGCGCCACAAAAACAGCACCCGCTGAGTCGCGGGCATCTGACGAAAAATGCACTCTTCAACAGCCAGATTAAACCAGGGATCGTACGATTCAGACAGCAGCAAACGTAGTGAGGACATTATTGACTCCATTTCCATATGAACGCGGCGTCAGGCAATACCAGAGATTCTTCCGAGATCTCATCTGATACGTTCATCTCAATATCGATATCCGTTATATTACGCGTAAGATCACAAAAAGCATCAGAGGAAGTACCGCGTTATGATTAACCGTTTCACTCTTGCCGCCATTGCGGCTGCTTTTGCGCTTACAGGATGCGCAAAACACTCAGTCAACGAACCTTCGACCGATTTTGCGTCTGGCGCGACGGTGCTTAACGTAACGCATGTTCCCGCCCGCACCGCAGATGGCGCAACCGTATTTGTTACCGTTGATGGCAATGATGCTGGTGCGCTGCCTTATGGCGAAAGCATGCAGCTGCATGTGCCAGCCGGTAAGCATAAGGTTGGAGGCTATGCGCGTTCGATTATTGGCCGTGTCACCATTGCGCCAGTGGAGATCACCACCTCGGGCAATACTGCCAAACATGTCGCCTATACCGTAACCAAGAGCAAGCCGAACTTTACCCAGTTGCCTGACGAGCCGTTACCTCAGGCACCGGTCGCCAACGTTGAGCCACAGCCGCAAGTCGCAGAGGCGGAGACAGCGAAGGTGGAGACTCCGGCGGCCACAACCGCGACCCCGGCAGCCACTACTGAGACGCAGGCAACCACAACCGAAGCCCCGGCAGTTACCACTGAAACTCAGGCAACTACAACCGAAGCCCCGGCAGTTACCACTGAAACTCAGGCAACTACAACCGAAGCCCCGGCCGCTACCACTGAAACTCAGGCAGCCACAACCGAAGCCCCGGCAGCTACCACTGAAACTCAGGCAGCCACCACTCAGCCACAGGTAGCACAAACCCAGGCCACCGGAACAACCGAATCTGCTGAGACGTCAGAAACGCCTCAGGGTTAACAGATCCGTGATCAAAACTCTGCAGCAGATAAACAAAGGAGCTGGCGTAAAGCCAGCTCCTTTTTTGTTATGCCTCAGGGCAGATATCATTTTTTGTGATAATTCAAAATATTTTAAATTGTTAAAATAAGTTTTTAATTATCTAAGAATCACACCACTAAAGCTGTAAATACGGCCGGCTTAGCGATAAGAGCAGCGGGCGGACACCGTGGGTAGCGGCCAGGCGCAGGGGCAGTCGGCTCGCAGTATGCGCAATTCCATATCAATAATTTGCGATCTATATCAAATAGTTAGAACGCTAGTTGTAAATGAAACGTTAAGTTGATTATTTTAAAACAACGTTTCGATATCGATCACAGTTTCATCAAATGGTCGATGACTGCACCAAAAACTGGCTCTAATATACTGAAACATTGTTTTGGTTTACCCGGAGAAAAAGTTGAGGGTGGGGCTGACAGGGGGCGACAATCTCTGGTTTGTGATACAGCTCGCTTATAGTAGCAAGGTGGTCGGTGCGACTGCTAAACACTTTTTCCTTAGCAAACATTTATTAAAGACGGCGCTGCCGCAGCGATAACGCTTATCTCTGCTTATCAGCACCGCCGGGGGTTATTTCGCCAAAATTAACGGAGGCAGTGATGAATGTGAGGCTAATAACATTCATTTTTTAAATGTCATTAATTTATTTCTGATGTAGTCAACACAGGTAAGCATGATGAATGAGAACAGAATGCTCGGGTTAGCCTGGATATCGCCCTATATTCTAGGACTGATAGTGTTTACAGCTTTCCCCTTTGTATCATCGTTTTTTCTAAGTTTTACCGACTATGACCTGATGAATCCGCCAGTATTTAACGGGGTAGAGAATTATCGTCATATGTTGTTAGAAGATGATTTATTCTGGAAATCGATGTGGGTGACATTTGCCTATGTTCTTCTGACTATTCCGTTAAAACTGGCGTTTGCGCTGGGAATCGCTTTTGTCCTGAACTTTAAGCTGCGCGGCATAGGTTTATTCCGCACGGCGTTTTATATCCCGTCAATTCTTGGCAGCAGCGTGGCTATCGCGGTGTTATGGCGCGCCTTATTTGCCATCGATGGGCTGCTGAATGGTTTTATCGGCGTACTGGGTTTTGACCCGATTAACTGGCTGGGAGAACCGGCGCTGGCGCTGACATCCGTTACTTTGCTGCGGGTATGGCAGTTTGGTTCAGCAATGGTGATTTTCCTTGCGGCATTGCAGAACGTTCCGCAATCGCAGTATGAAGCGGCGATGATCGATGGCGCCTCAAAATGGCAGATGTTTTTAAAAGTCACGGTGCCGCTGATCACCCCGGTGATTTTCTTTAATTTTATTATGCAGACGACGCAGGCGTTTCAGGAGTTTACCGCGCCTTATATTATTACCGGTGGCGGCCCGACCCATTACACCTATCTGTTCTCACTCTATATCTATGATACCGCGTTTAAATATTTCGATATGGGATATGGCGCCGCACTGGCATGGATACTGTTCCTGGTGGTCGCCGTTTTTGCCTCTGTTGCCTTTAAATCGTCGAAATACTGGGTATTTTACTCCGCCGATAAAGGAGGGAAAAATGACTGATATCCATAATCATAAACCGGTAAATAGTGATACGACTGCGGGAAGGGAAATTAACCGCACGCTGCGTAAAGAGAAAGTTAATGCAGCGATCCGTTATACCATCCTGATCATTGTCGGTTTACTGATGCTCTATCCGTTGCTGTGGATGTTTTCCGCCGCATTTAAACCGAATAATGAGATCTTTACCACTCTCGGACTGTGGCCGGAACATGCCACCCGCGAGGGCTTCGTTAACGGCTGGAAAACCGGGACCGAATACAATTTTGGTCACTATATGGTGAATACCTTTAAATATGTGATCCCGAAGGTATTACTGACGGTAATTTCCTCGACAGTCGTGGCCTACGGCTTTGCGCGCTTTGATATTCCGTGGAAGAAATTCTGGTTTGCCACCTTGATTACCACCATGTTGCTGCCGAGTACCGTACTGCTGATCCCACAATATATTATGTTCCGCGAAATGGGCATGCTGAACAGTTACTTACCGCTGTATCTGCCGCTAGCCTTTGCCACGCAGGGCTTCTTTGTCTTTATGCTGATTCAGTTCTTACGCGGTGTACCGCGCGATATGGAGGAAGCGGCGCAAATCGATGGCTGTAACTCATTCCAGGTATTGTGGTATGTGGTGGTGCCGATACTCAAGCCGGCGCTGATCTCAGTGGCGCTGTTCCAGTTTATGTGGTCGATGAACGATTTTATTGGTCCGCTGATCTATGTCTACAGCGTGGATAAATACCCGATAGCACTGGCGCTGAAAATGTCGATTGATGTCACTGAAGGCGCGCCGTGGAATGAAATTCTGGCGATGGCCAGTATCTCAATCATGCCGTCGGTCATCGTGTTTTTCCTTGCCCAACGCTATTTCGTTCAGGGCATCACCAGCAGCGGCATAAAAGGTTAATTGAGGATATATCATGGCTGAAGTGATTTTTAGTAAATTGGGCAAAGTCTATTCCAACGGATTTAAAGCGGTACATGGTATCGATTTAACTATTCGCGATGGTGAATTTATGGTGATTGTCGGCCCTTCCGGCTGTGCCAAATCCACCACTTTACGGATGCTGGCGGGGCTGGAGACCATCAGTGAAGGCGAAGTGCGGATTGGTGAACGGGTGGTCAATAATCTGGCGCCAAAATCACGCGGCATCGCGATGGTATTTCAGAACTACGCGTTATATCCGCATATGACGGTGCGTGAAAATCTGGCGTTTGGCCTGAAATTAAACCGACTGCCGAAAAATGAAATTGAAGCCCAGGTTGCTGAAGCCGCAAAAATCCTCGAACTGGATGAGCTGCTTGATCGTCTGCCACGCCAGCTGTCGGGTGGACAGGCGCAGCGTGTGGCGGTAGGGCGCGCTATCGTCAAAAAGCCGGATGTGTTTCTGTTTGATGAGCCGCTTTCCAACCTCGACGCCAAGCTACGCGCGTCGATGCGTGTCCGCATTTCCGATCTGCATAAGCATCTGAAGAACAGCGGCAAACCGGCGACCACCGTCTATGTTACTCATGACCAGACGGAAGCGATGACGATGGGCGACAGAATTTGCGTAATGAAGCTGGGGCATATTATGCAGGTCGATACCCCGGACAATCTTTATCACTATCCGAACAATATGTTTGTCGCCGGTTTTATTGGTTCGCCGGAGATGAATATCCAGCCCAGCACGCTGACCAGCAGTGATGGCGAAATCGGTCTGACGGTAGGGCATTACACCCTGATCTTAAGCCCGCAACAGCAGAGCAAGGTCTCTGCCTGTGTCGGACAGCCGGTGTTCTTTGGCGTGCGCCCGGAATTTATCCATATTTCCCTGACGCCTTTCAGCGGTAATCATTCGCAGGGCGAGCTGGTACGCGTTGAGAATATGGGTCATGAGTTTTTTATGACTATCAAGGTCGATGATTTTGAACTGACCAGCCGTATGCCGTCCGATGAAGCGCGAAACATTATCGCCAGGGGACTGCACCAGACGGTCTATTTTCGTTTTGATATGGATAAATGCCATATTTTTGATGCAAAAACAGAAAATAACATCTCTCTTTAACAGGAGCAGTACCTTATGAAAACAGCAATCCTCAGCACATTGATTGCCTCGACTCTGGCGATATTATCCTGTCAGTCCTATGCGCAGGACGACGTCAATATACGCATGTCATGGTGGGGCGGCAATGGACGTCATCAGGTGACGCTTAAAGCGCTGGAAGAATTCCATAAGCAGCACCCGAATATCCATGTTAAAGCCGAATATACCGGCTGGGATGGCCACCTCTCCCGCCTGACCACTCAGATAGCCGGTAATACTGAACCCGATGTCATGCAAACCAACTGGAACTGGTTGCCGATATTCTCCAAAGACGGCAATGGTTTTTATGATCTTTATAAGGTGAAAGATCAGCTGGACCTGAACCAGTTTGACCCGAAAGAGCTGCAGCAAACCACGGTAAATGGCAAGCTGAACGGTATTCCGATCTCGGTTACCGCCCGGGTGTTCTATTTTAATGACCAGACCTGGATCCGTGCCGGATTAAAATACCCCACCAACTGGGATGAACTAAACGCCGCGGGTAAGGTGTTTAAAGAAAAACTTGGCGATCAGTATTATCCGATTATCCTTGAGCATCAGGATACGCTGTCGCTGCTGCGCTCTTATATGACGCAAAAATATAATGCGCCAGTCATCGATGAAAGCAGTAAAAAGTTCGCCTGGAGCCAGCAGCAGTGGGTTGAATTTTTCACCCTGTATAAAACCATGGTCGATAATCATGTGATGCCATCAACCAAATATTACGCCTCATTTGGTAAAAGCAATATGTATGAGATGAAGCCGTGGATTAATGGCGAATGGGGCGGAACCTATATGTGGAACTCCACCATTACCAAATACTCCGATAACCTGACCAAACCGGCAAAACTGGAGCTGGGGCCTTATCCTATGCTGACCGGTGCTAAAGATGCGGGACTGTTCTTTAAACCGGCTCAGATGCTGTCGATAGGTAAATCCACCAAATATCCTGAGGAGAGTGCGCTGTTAATTAACTTTTTGCTAAACAGCAAAGAGGGCGTTGATGCGCTCGGTCTGGAGCGCGGGGTGCCATTAAGCGCCGCGGCGGTGAAACAGCTGCGGGAAAATGGGGTGATTAATCATGACGATCCTGCGGTATCCGGCTTGCTGCTGGCGTCAGAGCTGCCGCATGAGATGAAAACTTCGCCTTATTTCGATGACCCGCAGATGGTGGCGCTGTTTGGCGATGTGTTGCAGTCAATCGATTACGGCCATAAAACGGTTGCTGAAGCAGCGAAATATTTTAATCAACAGGGAGACAGAATACTGAAAAGAGCCATGCGTTAGTATCATAAAAATATAAACAGAAATAAAACAGAGACGGCGGCAGACTAATTCTGTGGTTTAGTTTAACAACCCCCGCAAAAAATGCATCGCAATGTAAATAGCTCATCGATAAAAAGATCGCCAGAGTTTTCCTTTGGCGATCAGGGGATTTGTACAATTTTTTTACCTGTTAATAACTCTGGGACATTAAAATGAAATCTACATTAAAAATTTTGGCAATAGCAGTGGCCTCGGTAATCAGTTTTAATGCAGTCGCAACAACGATTGACTATCGGCATGAAATGAAAGATACCAGTAAATCTGACCATAAAGATCGATTGCTGCTTTCTAACCGTTTTGCCAATGGTTTTGGTTTATCTCTGGAAGGGAAATGGGGTCAGCACAGCTCTGATACCACGCCAAATAAGCCATTCCATGAGCATGTCAGTAACGGTACCGAAGTGGTCGCCAGTTATCTGTATAAATTCAATAATACCTTCTCGCTGGAACCAGGTTTCTCGCTGGAGTCGTCCTCTGATTCAAATAACTATCGCCCCTATTTACGTGGCAAAGTCAATATTACCGACGATCTGTCAGCCTCATTGCGCTATCGTCCATACTTTAAACGCAACCAGCCAGCTGAAACCAAAACTGATGAAAACGGGCATACGCTGACCATGGTATTGGGCTATAAATTCCTCGAAAGCTATACGGTGGAATATGAGCTGGAATATAAAAAGTCTGAGGATGTGATCTTATCCAACAATGAAAAGGAAGAGTGGTCGCATGATATTAAACTGGCCTATAAATGGGATAAAAACTGGACGCCCTATGTGCAGGTCGCCAATGTTGCTGGCAGCAGCACCACTGATGAGCGGCAGAGTCGTTTTCGCGTCGGTGTGGCCTATAATTTCTGATCCGGCAGTGTAAGTTATCACTGATTGTTATCTATGGGGAAAGCCTGTGCCGCGGCAGCTTTCCCTTTTCGTCAGCCACCCCAGCGACTTCTGAGGTAACTGACCGCGTCCTGTGTCTGCGGTTGATTAAGGTAGTTCTCTCTGAACAGAATCGTGCCGTTAATATTGGGTTCGGACTCATTTAAATCGAGCTGTTTTTTCAGTTCCGGTACGCCGCCATTTACCGTCCAGTCTGGTTCATTTTTTGACGATTCACCCACTTTATACAGTGCCACGCCGATATACAGACGCGTACTGGTCGGTTTCACCACTTCCGCCCACCATTTTGCCAGCACATCATAACGGGCCGCTTTCCGGGAGAAGGGCCAGTAGATCTGCGGAGCAATATAGTCCAGCAACCCTTGCTGCACCCAGCGACGGGTATCGGCATAGGCTTCATCATAGGCTGCCGCACCGCGCGTATCGGAACCTGCCGGGTCGTGCGAAAGGTTGCGCCATACGCCAGCCGGACTGACGCCAAATTCAACATCGGGTTTCAGTTGCTTAATCGTGCGAGAAACCTGTTCAATCAGCTGCTGAGTATTGTGTCGCCGCCAGTCCGCCTTTGTGGCAAAACCCTGACCGTACTGGCGGAAGGTCTGACTGTCGTTTAGCGTGGAGCCGGGGGATTCGGCATAGAAGTAATCATCGAACTGCACTCCGTCGACAGGGTAACGCGCAACCACCTCGGCGACGATGCTGGTGATCCAGTCGCGCGCATCCGGAATTCCCGGGTCAAGAACAAAACGATCGCCCGCGGTACGGATCCAGTCGTGATGCAGGACAAACACGCTGGCCGGATGCAACGACAGTGTGCGGTTCAGCTCAGCGACGGTTGAAGATTGGGTATTAACCGATACGCGATAGGGATTAAACCAGGCATGGACTTTCATTCCGCGCTTATGCGCCTCATCCAGCATAAACTGCAACGGATCGTAGCCGGGATCCTCGCCAATCGTGCCGGTAAGCATATCGGACCATGGCAGGATTTTTGACGGCCAGAGGGCGGTGCCATCGGGTTTGACCTGGAAGAAAACGGTATTGATGCCGAGGTTTTTCAGCTTATCCAGCTTATCGGTCAGCGCTTTCTGCTGCTGGCTGTTGCGCAGCGCCGCATTGCGGATATTCACCGATGCAACCGGTGGCCAGTCAAGGCGGGAAACGGTCGCCAGCCAGACGCCACGTACCGGTTCTTTAGCCGGCTCAGGTTTTGCCGGAATGGCTGGTTTAACCACAGCAGGCAATGGCGTGACCAGTGACTTCGGCGGTTCAGAGGAACAACTGGCAAGTAAAAGCGCCATGGCTGCAAAAACGGCTGGCCTGAGAGTGCTTAAGCGGGAAAAGCTCGGAGAACAGACGATGATAAACTCCAGTTTTTCTGGTAGTTATTCGGATTGAAATATTTTCTTATTATCCGGCGTAAAGTCAACACGTTATACTGCTTAATAAAGCTGAAAGGTAAATTGATCCCGCATTAACTGCGGGATCATACAGCGGCTACGACGGCCTGACCGAACATGTCGCCATAAACGTCGGCATATACCCATCAATAATAAAGCGCGGGTTCGGCTGATGAACCTCATCAAAGCCAACCAGTATTAAGCCCGCAGCCAGTTGTCCGCCTATTTGTGCGGCAAGCGTATGGCTAAATACCAGCGCTTCGTTTTTCTGCTGTTTACGCGCAAGTTCCTCCGCATCCAGGTCTGAAATATCGGCATAGGGCAAAGCAAAACGTGGTTTCAACAGACCTTTTGCCGCCAGTTCGGGATCGCGATCAAAGATGAACACCACCGGATTATAAAAGCTGCTGAGCAGTTTCCCGCCCGGGCGAAGCACGCGGAAACACTCATGCCATACGCGGCGGATATCCGGAACGTAAAGGTTTGATATCGGATGAAAAATCAGATCAAATGCTTCATCCGGGAAAGCCGAGAGATCCTGCATATCACCTGATACGGTTTGCAGCGTCAGGCCATCGCGTTTAGCGACAAACTCATCTAAAGCCAGCTGCTCGCGTGACGCGTCCAGCACCACAACATTAGCGCCAGCAGCAGCGAGCACCGGCGCCTGTTGTCCGCCGGAAGCCGCCAGGCAAAGAATGCGCAAGCCACGAACATCCGGCAACCAGCCCGCTGGAAGTTCACCTGGCGTGAGTTGTACACGCCAGTGTCCGTTGCGGGCAGCCTGGATGGTTTTTGCCGATACCGGGCTCGACCAGTCACATTTTTCACGCGCCAGGCGATCCCACACAGTTTGATTGTGCAGGTAGATATCCGTTGTTGATAAAGGGAATTTCGTCATTGTCTATCCTCAGTCATTGGGAAACTGCCAGATAGCAACGCGCGGAAAGCATGTCATAGCTAAACTACCGGACAGATTCCGGTAGCAGCCCAGCATCAATGATGAACGACAATGCGCGTTTACTCTTAGCAGATAAGTAAGCAGTAACGACACATTAGTTGTTCATTTCGCTGTGAACCTCAAAGGGGGATTTAGGGGAAGAGCAGGAATTATAGCCGAACTTTATTCCCGTCTCCAGATCAGATATGGTTCAGGAATCATGCTGATATCCTCCCTGGATAGTGGTTCAGACTCGATACCCCTGGGTGTGGTTAAGCACTGCTGTTTGCAATAAATCATGCAGCAGATCGACAACGGAGGTTTATGTGACTCAACAACACCTGCAGGTGCAAAAAATTTTTCCTTTCTGGGGAGCTGTCGAAGCGTTAACTACACAGCAACTCGACAAAGACAATCCTGATGATATGTTGCACCCGGCATATAAAATTGAATTTGGCGGTGTTTTACCCTGGGATAATGTGAGGCATATACGTAAACCGCTTGCCTTTAAAAAGGTCTGGCGCTACACGGTTCAATGCGGTGTTTATGATCTCTCCTCACTCTCTGAGCAGCTTGAAAATAAGATTGGGGCGCATGGCGAGGTTTTTGAAGACAGGGCAAATGGCAAAAGCCGCCTGTTTGATATCAGCTTCAACGAACTTGGGATACCGCAATTCGAGTCCTTTATGTTATCACTGCCCGTATGGTCTGCCGGGCAAATTCTGCAACACGATCACGGCGTTATTTCTCTGGAACAAAGTATCCCCGCTGATTTATCTGGTTTACCTGCACCTGGCGACACCATCCCTCTGGTCGACAGTGGTTTTTCTGATTTCGATCAGTTAACCCGCCACTTTATGCAATGGGTCGCTGATGAAGCCTTTCATTTACAGAAACAGCAACAAAAAGCTGATTTGCCCTGGATGATAACTCTGGCGGAGAGGGTGCTTGAAAAAACGCGGTTCCCGCACTCAGTGATGGATTCCAGGCTTGTCTGTCTTGTTAAATGTACTCAGGTTAAAGCACCAAAACCGGTCGGGGATAGCGGGCCTGGCAATAAGATCAGCACACCTCGATCAGGAGATAAACCGGAAGAGGGTGAAAAAAAATCTTCCGTGGCCGCCGCGCCTGATGATTTATTAAACAGCTTTTTTATTCAGGAGTTACGCCAGCTTGGCGCGGCCTGGGCGCGAAAAGATGTTGGCCCGGGATTCTCTGAGTATATGAGTGCGATCTCAGAACCTGAGAGGCCGCGTGTCGATATCCGCTCCTCAGACGGTTTGAGTTTTGCATTCCAAAGACTGCTGCCAGCACAGGCACCAGCGGGGGCGTGGCCATCCCAATATCCACTGGCATTCAGCCAGCAGTTGGCTGTGAATGAGATCTGGCGTCGCAACGCTGACCAGGCAGGGATTTTTGCCGTTAATGGACCACCGGGCACCGGCAAAACCACACTCCTGCGTGATGTGGTTGCCGCGGTGGTGACGCAACGGGCAACAGGGTTGATTAGCCATATCAATGAGGCTTTCTCAGCCAAAAAAGCAATCAAGCTCGGCGATAGCTGGATTCCATATTATCAGCTTCATGCGGCGATAAAGGGGTCAGCCATTGTCGTCGCCTCGGCTAATAACGGCGCGGTGGAGAACATATCACTTGAGCTGCCGGGAGAAGAGGCCGTTCCCGCCAGTGTGTCTGGCCAAAGTGATTATTTTACCGATCTGGTTTCTGAGCTGATCGGTAAACCCGGTTGGGGCCTGTTGGCGGCAAGACTGGGCAATAAAGGTAACAGGGATGAGTTTATGAAGATTTTCTGGTGGCGTAAGCCCGAGGAAAACAAAAATGACACCTCATTACCACCCGACACTTTTACGCCAGGGCGCGGAGAGGGACTTGCTTACCACCTCAGAATGATAAGAGACGGAGCAAGAGCGCCAGCGATGCCGTGGTGTGAAGCGGTCGCGCGTTTTCAAAAAGCACAGCAGCGTGAAGATGCCAGCCGCCAGCAATTGATCGCATACTCAGGGTTGGATGAGCAGCTAACGGCACTGCGTCGCGGTATTAACGAAACGACAGAGGCACGCGATCTTATTAATACCCGAGTCAGCCAGGCTCGCAAGGATTTATCAGCACTGGATGCCGGGGTCCTGCAATTAGCGGATATTTGCCAGGATTGGCTGGGTCAGCTCAACGCGGTTGAACAACGTCTGCATCAGCATGAATCTAACAAACCAGGACTGCTGGCCGGGCTGGCAACCCTGGGTCGCTCGCATCGGGAATGGTGGGATCGATATCACCGCCTGACGCTTGAGTGTGATTCAATCCGGGATGACGTTGCCCCACAACAGAAAGCGTTGACGTCGATAAAAATAAAGCAGGCTGATACGTTTAAAACAGTCTCAGCGCTGGAACTGGAATTGCAACAGGCTGATAGTTCCGTTGTTAAAACGCGCGAAAGTCTCAATGCCGCAGAGATCCTGCTGGATCAAGCAAAATCAGCGATGGGTGATTTTTGGCCAGACCCATTTGCCTCTGATGATGTGAGAGAAAAGTCAGCCCCATGGGCGCATGAAGACTGGCGCAAGGCCAGGGAAGCCCTGTTTCTGGCCGCACTGGATGTTCACAGATCCTTTATTGAGACTCATCCAAACGAGATTCTTAGCAATATTAATCTGGTAAGTGACTGGCTGCAGGGTAAGAACATGCCAGACGAGCAGGCTGCATTAGCGCTTGATTCCCTGACGCTTATCGTTCCCGTAATTTCAACGACTTTTGCCTCTATTCCACGCATGTTTAAAAAGATTGGCCGGGAAGCGATTGGCTGGTTACTGATTGATGAGGCTGGTCAGGCGCTGCCGCAGCAGGCTGCGGGAGCCATATGGCGTGCGGCCAGAACGGTTGTGGTCGGCGATCCTAAACAGCTTGAGCCGGTAAGCGGCATTCCTGCGATAGTAGAGGGCGCACTTGCACAGCACTATGGTGTTCCCCCCTCCTGGTGGCCGGGAGAAATTTCGGCGCAGGTTCTTGCTGACCAGACGATGAATCTGGGAACCTGTCTCCCTGATCCTGATAAAGGGCCGGTCTGGGTTGGTTGTCCATTACGCGTTCATCGGCGCTGTGATGACCCAATGTTCACTGTCAGTAATAAAGTTGCTTACGATGGTTTGATGGTTCACGGTAAACAGCAAACTGCCACGCCATTACCCAAAAGCAGCTGGATAGATGTTGTGGGTAAGGAGTGTGAGGGAAACTGGGTTATTGAAGAAGGAGAGGCGGTAGAAAAACTACTGCTCGACCTGCGAGATATTCATCATGTTCTGCCAGAAAATATTTTCCTGATTTCTCCTTTCAGAGATTGTGCCAGAAAGCTAAGAACGCTCGCTTCCCGACTTGAGTTTGATACCCAGAAAACCGGCACCGTACATACCACTCAGGG
The DNA here is from genome assembly GCF_025527015.1 of Winslowiella arboricola. Lineage (GTDB taxonomy): Bacteria > Pseudomonadota > Gammaproteobacteria > Enterobacterales > Enterobacteriaceae > Erwinia > Erwinia arboricola. The sequence goes on from NZ_JAODIM010000043.1 coordinate 522,884, forward strand.
TAAAGAAGCCAGCGTGGTGGTATTAGTTTTGGGGGGCAATCTGCAGAAACCGGGCGCCAGGGCGTGGGCGGCCAGCCGACCTAATCTGTTAAATGTCGCGGTGAGCAGGGCCAAACAACGTTTGTATGTCATTGGCGATCGCGCTCAATGGCAAAAACAGCGCTATTTCTCAACGCTGGCGAAAGATTTACCCGTGGAAGCATCCGCTGACGGAAAGCGATAAACGGGTGAAACCGTTGTTGAATGATTTATTTTACTGTTTTGAGAAGGTCATAAATGATGGAAAAAGAAATAACTTCTGCGCTGATTACTGCGCTTGCTGCTTTTCTGGGCACAGGAATTGCTTCTTATGTTGCTTTTTTGTCAGTAAAAAAACAAACAAAACAAGCAATGAAAACATTATCAGCTTCGCACAGGGCTGAGATCATCAGGCGCCAACTAAACGCACTTGAAACTATTTGGAGCATATTTGATGCGACTTCCCGTTCAGGAGGTAATGGAAGAATAATCCAGAAAGATGGGGATAAAATTTTCCTGTCAATATCTAACACCAGGCAATTCATTGATCTTCTTGAAAAAACTTTTAACAGCAAAAGTGGGTTATATTTATCAGAAAGATGCCGGAGAAATTTATTTGATTTCAGGTCTTACCTGACAACAATTATTAATAAAAACGTTGAAAATAATGGACTAGTCGATTTCAATGAAAAAAAACTCAAGGATTTTTACGATAAGCGTCGTTATCTCAGGCTAATTATAAGGAAGGAGGTTGGTTCTCTTGATCTTAAATTAACAAGCGAAGAAATATCCAGATATGAAGAACCTGCATAATCAACCACGCTCCTTATCCTGAGATGTTACAGAAAAAATCACAGATTAAAGGGCAGGGAACCGCCCTTTATTTGACGCTTCTGCGTAAATTCTGATGCACTGGGATGCTGCTAAAAACTCAGAATTCACACAGCGCGATCAGTGGGTATTAATCCTTATTGTTCAATTAGATAGATATATCGAGGCATTTTGCCTGATTCAACAGAGCTGTTGCCGTCAATCCAGGAGCTGGAAATCCGTCTGCATCAGACTGCGACACGCAGTGATGCCGGAATGGTGGATAAATTGATGCATAGGGATTTTGTCGAGATTGGCCGCTTGGGTCAGAGTTACACACGGGAGCAAATCTTGACGGCGTTGGAATGTCCTCAGTCAGAAACAGAGGCCAGCGATTTCGCATTAGCGATGATTGCTGATGGCATGGCATTTACTCACGTATAAAAGTTTTCAGCAGAACAGCGCAGAAGTGATCAACAAGCGAACGCTACGCTTATCAATCTGGATGATGTCAGAAGAAGAAAGCTGGCAGATGCGTTTTCATCAGGGAACTAAGCAGGCAAATCATCCGTGATAAAACAGACCATCAGAAGACAGGAGAGAAGGTTAGCAGGATTCCGGTAGCACGGTTCGTATACTGATATTCAATTTAACATAATATACATTATGCGCACCAAGGTCACGATACGTGAAATCTGATGTTTATCCGCAGCCTGAGGTTCTGCTTAAATCACCCATTACTCTGCGCCAGCCCAGCCATGCCTCTGACAGCCGGGATCTTCAGCCATCATTTGACGCAATGTTGTTAGCCGGCGAATTGCTCTTTCAGTCCTCCTCCTCTGTGTAGCTTAACCAACTGCGGCTTACTTGCAAAAAAAGGCTCTGGTCAGGAGAATGCTGCCCGCGATCCAGATGGCAATAAACACGGCTGCGGTCACACGACTTACGGGCCTTTCGGCGATCTGTGAGGCAGTTTTCCGATGCTGGTCCATTATCTCTGGCGGAATCAGTCGAACAACCAGCATGATTCCGAGCGGCACAAGGATCAGGTCATCAAGATAGCCGATCACCGGAATAAAGTCAGGGATAAGGTCAATCGGTGACACTGCATAGGCAGCAACAATCAAAGCGAGCAACTTGGCGTACCATGGTGTACCCGGGTCGCGGCCAGCAAGCCATACGGCGTGCACATCACGCTTGATATTACGCGCCCATTGCTTTGCTCTTCCTGTTATTGTGCGATCTCTGGTGTCTGGCATCTGTGCATTTCCTTAAGTGAACAGGTAATGTGCTCTAAAATGAATGTATAAGGGCAATTAAAATGATCTCACTGCCCTTATCTCTTCAGCAACCCGGCTAGCCGATATCGGCCTGCAGTGCGCCTGTCTAATGCACCCACTTGCTGATTTAGAACTCTATTTTTTCTTCTTACTAAATCAGTGCCATCCAGCAGCGGGCCAGGCTGACTGGCGTCTTGCCCTGGTGCACATCATCGTCACGGGCGGCGAGAACGCCGCCCCTGCATAAGAGCGAAGAGTGTTGCTGGGGAGCTGTTCAGTGAAAAACATCAGCAATCGCTTGACGCTTAACAGTGAATCTACAAGTTTTTTAGTTTTAAGGTAATGATCGAGTAGCATCACCGCCGCATCCTGTGGCGCGCCTGCCAGCGCTTTACCTAAATCCGGGCCGGGAAAACCTGAGCGCGGCGCCGACATATCCGTCACCCCTGCCAGCACCAGGCTCTCTCCACGCCGCTCAATTACCGTATGGCTATTGATCAGCGGTTTCATTCCCAGTGAGTCAAGGTGCTCGGTCCATGCCTGTTGTTCAAAGAAATATTCGTGATTGCCGGTGATCGCAAACACACCATCTGGCGCACGCAGCCCGCGCAGCGGATCGACGTCCCCTTTCCTGTTTGCCAGCGTGCCATCAATCACATCGCCGGTGATCACGATAAGGTCAACACTCAGGGCATTTGCCTGTTTGACCAGACGCGTTGTCCATAATCGGTTAAACAGCTTGCTGATATGTAAATCAGTCAGCTGCAACAGCTGATAGCCCTCAAACTGATGCGACAGGTTTTTGACTTCGATAATAATGTCTTTAACCGGCGGTACGCGTATTGCCTGATAAACCCCAAATGCCGCCAGCAGCAGCGCCGCAATACCCGCCACATAGCGAACAAAAGGCACAATCTCCAGCGGATGCTGCAACAGCATGGCGATAAGCATCACCACGTCGAGCAGTAGCTGGGAAATGGCGATAAATAACACCGCACTGAACGCCCAGTTAAACAGGATAATGACGATTCTCGGCATCTCCGGCGACATCGCGCTGCCAGATGAAAACTTGCTGAACAACAGATATTGCGAGGAGAGCAGCATCAGTAACGAGATCACAACTTTTACCGCTGGCGGCCACGGCAACGGGCCAATAAAGCGCACGATGGCATACCAGCTGGGCAGGCTAAAAATCAGATGGAACATTATTCTGTTTCCCGGAAATTAAGTTATACGCCGGGCATTCAGGTGTCGATCAACGCATCATAAAGCACCTGAAGCCGCAGTCGCAAAAACAGCACCGCCTGGTGCTTACGTGATAACAGGGTTTCAACCGCAGTCCCTGTTTCATCGGCGAGTTGCTTAAAGGAATAGCCCTGAAGTTCTGTCTTTTCAAACGCTTCACGCTGTGCCAGCGGCATATCCGCCAGTGCCTGCTCCAGCTCCTGCCAGACCAGCTGACTTAAATAGTGATCCTCAGCGCTGTTTTGCGGATTCAGCAATATCTCACCCAGCTCATCCCCCGCTGGCCACTGTTTATCCAGCATGTCGGATAGCAGCAGTTCACGCTTTTTACGCGACCGGTCAATCAGCTCATTACGGGCAGCGCGATAGAGCCACGCGGCGACCTGTTCAACAGGATGCAGATAACTATCGGCTTTAATCAACTGATAGCTGATCTCCTGATAAACATCCTCTGCATCAGCAAGACTCGCGGTGCGCCTGGCAATAAACGCCCGCAGCCGTTTCTGGCAGCCACGCAGAGCAGCGATCAGATCAAGGTTCCGCTCCGTCGCTATTTTAGCCATTATGCCTGGCCACCCTCGTCGCTGCGTGATTCAGCGTCCCGATCCTTGCGACTACAGCATCCATGCCAGCGCCCTCTGCCACGCTGCTTGATAAATGCCTCACGCTCCTCGGGGCTCATCGCCATCCAGTGTTCACGTAGTTCCCGGCGGTGACGACCAAACAGGCCATGGCCGCGGAAACCGCCGAACAGGATTTTACTGAGGATCAGTAATCCCAGCGCCTGGAAAAAACCGATGCTTTTTACGCCAAAGATAGCCGGCAACAGCGCATTCCACAGCAACATCACCAGGGTTGTCACCGCGATAACCGCCACGGCAATCATAAGCACTATTTTAAATTTACGATTTTTCATTTTGTCCACTCTATGTTGTTTGGCTACAGAGGTAGACGAATCAGCGTTAAAAATATTTGCGGCGGAATGCATTTTTTTTACTGAGACGTGCAACGACGTTCGCGGCCAGACTTCGCAATCGCTGCGCGCTAAGGTATAGTCCGCATTTTACGGAGGAACCATGCTGACCAACACATCCATTCGCCTTAACAAATATATTAGCGAGAGCGGTATCTGCTCGCGCCGTGATGCCGATCGTTACATCGAACAGGGAAATGTTTTTATCAACGGCAAACGTGCCACGGTGGGTATTCAGGTCTCTCCTGGCGATGTGGTGAAGGTTAATGGTCAGCTTATCGAGCCGCGTGACGAAGAAGATCTGGTGCTGATCGCGCTGAATAAGCCGGTTGGCATTATCAGCACTACGGAAGAGGGTGAACAGGATAACATTGTTAATTTTGTTAACCACAGCAAGCGCGTCTTCCCTATCGGCCGTCTGGATAAAGAGTCGCAGGGACTGATTTTCCTGACCAATCACGGCGATCTGGTCAACAAAATCCTGCGCGCCGGCAACGATCATGAAAAAGAGTATGTGGTGACCGTCAACAAGCCAGTGACCGACGAGTTTATTGTCGGCCTGGGGGCTGGTGTGCCGATGCTCGGCACGGTGACCAAAAAATGCAAAGTAAAGAAAGAAGCGACCTTTGTGTTTCGCATCACGCTGGTACAGGGGCTTAACCGTCAGATTCGTCGCATGTGTAAGCACTTTGGCTATGAAGTGACTAAGCTTGAACGCACGCGAATCATGAACGTCAATCTGAAGGGGTTGCCGCAGGGTGAATGGCGCGATCTGACCGACGATGAACTGATTGAGTTATTTAAACTGATTGAAAACTCCTCCTCCGAGGAAAAACCGGTGAAAAAAGCCCCGGTTAAAGCTGCCGCCGCGAAAAAACCGGCGGTCAGCGGGCCAAAAAACAGCGAAAAATCAGATGGTAATTCGGCTTCGCGCAAGCGCTTTAACCAGCCCGGGCGTAAGAAAAAGGGGCGTTAAGCCTCACGTAATACCTGAACAAAATCAGGCTTTCGTTCAAGTACTTTGAGTAGCTTCAACGCTGCTCCGGATGGACTTCTCCGCCCTTGTTCCCATGCCTGGACCAGAGCGGAGCTTACGCCAATCAGTATTGCGAAGTCATCCTGCTTCATGTGAGTCCTGGCCCTGATAGCTTTAACATCCGGCACCGCGTAACGCGTTACTCTGGCTGGCTCTTTTCTACCCTGACTGATCTCAACAGCTTCATCGACTGACGCCATAAGCTCATTAAAGAAATCACTCATAATTTACCGCCTTTCAATTTGTGTATGGCTTCTTTGAGTGCATTCTTTTCTGCCCCCGTTAAGCTGTCTTTTCGGTTCTTTGGATAAGCCATGAATAGCCATATCCTGCCGTCAGTTTCCTGAAAATAATAGATATTGCGAATGCCTCCGCTCTGCCCTTTATTTTTTCAGCAACAGCGAACCGAACCTTACGACAGCCACCAGTGCCTTTAATCACATCTCCAGCTTTGGGGTTCACTAAAAGCATTTCCTGAAATTTAAGATACTCTTCATCCTCAAGTAACGCCTCTATCTGTCGGGTAAAGATTGAGGTTTCTATAAACTCATAGTATTCCATTACGTGAATCTTCCTTGTTAGATGCCTGAATTTTACTCGTACAAGGTAAGACTTACAACCATGTAAAAAACATGGTTAATACAGGTTTGGTTCCATATAAAGATATTAAAAAAGATGAATTCTCGCGCCATCTGGCAGTAAAAACTACCCTGTTTTACCCCCTCGCTTCCTCCGCGCCGCACTTATTAATCGCCATGTAACAGAGTTATGGCAATATCATCGATTACAAAATCACCAACACTATGATTTATATGACAAAATCATAAACAAATTTAAACAAAATTAGTTATTGAGTCGCAGGGCAAAAAGCCATATATTGGCCGCGCTTTTTCATACTGTAGTTAACTTATTCATTTAATTATTCAACTGTGGCGTTAAAGCCCATGGTTGTAGGAGAGATATGATGACGGATAAAGTCCGTATTGATACTTTAGATGCGAATTCATTACATGGAAACAATGAAACCTATTTAGCGCGTCAGGCTGAATTTGAATCGAATGTCAGGAGTTATCCGCGCAAATTGCCGTTAGCAATTGCCAAAGCTCAGGGCGTTTGGATTACTGATGTTGAGAATAATCAATATCTTGATTGCCTGGCTGGCGCCGGTACGCTGGCGCTTGGTCATAATCATCCTGATGTTCTGCAAAGCATTCAAAATGTCATTACCAGCGGCTTGCCGTTACATACACTTGATCTGACTACGCCGTTAAAAGACAAGTTCTCCGAGTACCTGCTCTCTTTACTGCCAGGCGAAGGTAAAGAGTACTGCCTGCAGTTTACCGGTCCATCCGGTGCTGATGCGGTGGAAGCCGCGATCAAACTGGCGAAAAAGCACACCGGCCGTACCGGCGTGATCAGCTTCTCCGGTGGTTATCATGGCATGACCCACGGCGCGCTGGCGGTTACCGGCAACCTGTCTCCAAAAGAAGCCATCAATGGCATTATGCCGGAAGTGCAGTTTATGCCTTATCCGCATCTGTACCGCTGCCCGCTGGGTATCGGCGGTGAAGCTGGCGTTAAAGCATTAACTTACTATTTCGAAAACCTGATCAATGACGTTGAAAGCGGCGTGCGCAAACCTGCGGCGGTGATTCTGGAAGCGGTTCAGGGTGAAGGCGGTGTCAACCCGGCGCCGGCGGAATGGTTGCAGAAAATCCGTAAAGTGACGCAGGAACACGGCATTCTGCTGATTATCGACGAAGTTCAGGCAGGCTTTGCCCGTACTGGCAAATTCTTTGCTTTTGAGCACGCCGGTATTCAGCCAGATATTATCGTTATGTCGAAAGCGGTTGGTGGTGGTCTGCCACTGGCGGTTCTGGGCATCAAAAAACAGTTCGACGCCTGGGAACCTGGCCATCATACCGGCACTTTCCGTGGCAACCAGCTGGCGATGGCCACCGGCCTGACCACGCTGCAGTACCTGAAAGACAACCAGATTGCTGAGAAAGTCGCTGCCCAGGGTGAATGGCTGAAGGCCAGACTGGCAGAACTGCAGCAACGTTACCCGGTAATTGGCAACGTGCGCGGTCTGGGCTTAATGATCGGTATTGAGATGGTTAAACCTGACGAAGCGCAGGATCATATGGGTTGTCACCCGGCTGATGGTCAGTTATCCGCATTGCTGCAGAAAAAATGCTTTGAATCCGGTCTGATTCTTGAACGTGGCGGACGCCATGGCAGCGTATTACGCCTGCTGCCGTCCCTGCTGATTACTCATGAAGAATTAGCCATTTTCCTCGATAAATTTGAAAACGCCCTGCTTTCCGCTGGCGTCAAACCAGTTTGAGTGGAGTGAATTCGATGTCCAGGTTAAACCCGATTCTGGCGGCTTCAGCGCAAAGTACTGAGGCCTACCAGCAGGCGATTGCCCAGAGTAGCGAAGCCGTCGTGCAGTGGCTGCAACAGCCCGAGATGTATCAGGGCAAAACGGTTGCTGAACTGCGTGAGCGCATTACGCTGGACTTTAATCCTCAGGGTCTGGGCAACCAGGCGGCGATTGAACGTGCGATTGAATACTTTTTAAAAGACAGCCTGTCGGTGCATCACCCGCAGTGCGTTGCGCATCTGCACTGCCCGAGCCTGGTGGTTAGCCAGGCCGCTGAAGTGCTGATTAACGCCACTAACCAGAGTATGGACTCCTGGGATCAAAGCCCGTCAGCCACCATCATTGAGATGAAGCTGATTGAATGGCTGCGTACCCAGGTGGGTTATCAGCCTGGCGATGCTGGCGTGTTCACCAGTGGCGGCACCCAGAGCAATCTGATGGGTCTGATGCTGGCGCGTGATGCCTTCTTTGCGCGTCAGGGACACTCAATCCAGCAAGATGGCCTGGTCGGTAATCTGCGCAAGATTAAAGTGTTATGTTCTGAAAATGCCCATTTCTCAGTGCAGAAGAACATGGCTTTACTTGGCCTTGGTTATCAGTCGGTTACGCTGGTGAAAACCGATCGCTTTGCACGCATGGATCTGAACGATTTAGCCGAAAAAGTGGCGCTGGCGCAGGCCAATGGCGAGCAGATTCTGGCGATTGTGGCGACCGCAGGCACCACTGATGCCGGCGCCATCGATCCGCTGCGCGCCATCGCCACGCTGGCGGCGCAACATCAGATCTGGGTGCATGTGGATGCTGCCTGGGGTGGCGCATTGCTGCTGTCAGAGAAGTATCGCGACTATCTGGATGGTATTGAATTAGTGGATTCAATTACTCTGGACTTCCACAAACAGTTCTTCCAGACCATCAGTTGTGGCGCTTTCCTGTTAAAAGAAGAGCGTCACTATGAGCTGATGCGTTATCAGGCCGCTTACCTGAACTCCGAGTTTGACGAAGCGCAGGGCGTGCCAAACCTTGTATCGAAATCACTGCAGACCACCCGCCGTTTTGATGCGTTAAAACTGTGGATGGGACTGGAAGCGTTAGGCCAGCAGCAGTACGCCGCGATCATCGATCATGGCGTTACTCTGGCCCAACAGGTTGCGCACTATGTTACTGAGCAGGCGTCGCTGGAGCTGGTTATGCAGCCACAGCTCGCCAGCGTGCTGTTCCGCTATCGCCCGCACCAGCTGGCGAACAGCGGTGATGCGGCAGTCGCATTGCACAACCAGCAGATTGGCGATGCGCTGCTGGAATCCGGTCGCGCCAATGTTGGGGTAACCGAGTTTAATGGCATCACCTGCCTGAAACTGACGTTACTGAACCCGACAGTGACGCTGGAGGATATTAAAGTCCTGCTGGCGCTGGTTGAGACCACCGCGCAACAGCTGCTGACCGCGTAACTCCCTGCTCAGACCACGTAGAAAGCCGATAACAATAACTGTTATCGGCTTTTTTTATGCCTGCCGTCCGTTGCTAATCAACCATAACTCCTGCTGATCCCGTTGCTGCAACAGCGCCTTTTCCCACGCCAGATACTGACGCGCCGCTGTGACGATCAGGGTATAAAACAGCAAGTCGATGCGCTCTTTTCCCGGCGGTGGCTAATGTTTTTCTGCCGGAAAGGTGACGGTAGCGAAAACCAGTTCATCGCCCTGCCCTGGGCGCTCGATTTTCTCTTCTGTATATGATGCCGCTGGTGCGTTAGCCGCCGCGTGATCGCCCCTGAGCAGTCCGCTTAACGCCATCACTAACTGCTGTGGCATGCCTTTGCTGATGGCATAGGTCACCGATTTCGCTTCGCGGTTTGACCATACCAGACCCGCCTCACGCAGCACCGCAAGGTGCTGTGAAAGATTCGGCTGTTTGATCTGCAGCTTCTCTTCCAGCTCCGATACGGTTTGTGGCTGCTGAAACAGGATCAGCGCCACATTTAGTCTGATCGGATGGCCCAGCAAACGCAGCAATGCCGCCATATCCTCAATCATTTACGGCTCCTTGCTATTCAGCGGGTTGCTACAGGTTTTGTAATACCAGTCCGGCGCGCTGCTGTCTTCAAGACGCGCCCGCGCGCCCTCTATCGTGCGCGGCGGCGGTACAATCGTATCCTCGCCGGGTTGCCACTCAGCAGGCGTATAGAACGGTACTTCGTAGCTCAGTTTTATCGCTTCAAGCTGGCGCAGCAACTCCTGCACGGATCGTCCGGTGGAGATCGGATACCAGCTAATGGCGCGAATAATCCCTTCCGGGTCAATCAGAAATACCCCTCTTACCGTACCCGATGAGTGGGAGTTGCGCGGCAACATGCCGAAGGCTCTGGCCACTTCCATTGACGGATCTTCAATCAGCGGAAATGGAATATCGACTGCAAAATTCACTTTGATGCTGTTCAGCCATGCCAGATGTGAGTAAAGCCCGTCGATGGAAAGCCCAAGCAGCTGGCAGTTAAGCGCCTCAAAGCGTGGAGCTGCGCGGGCAAAAGCGATCAGCTCACTGGTGCACACCGGCGTGAAATCCGCCGGATGGGAAAACAGCATAACCCACCGCCCCCGATAGGCATTCAGGCTGATATCACCATGGGTGGAACGTGCGACAAAGTTGGGCGCTTCTTCATACAGAAACGGCGGTGCGTTGCAGGCTGGCGCTGCGCTTTCAGACTCTCTCTGCGACATATATTCCCTGTTGGCATAACAATTTATATATTCAATATTTCATATATGACATACAAATTCCACCGTAAATAACGCATTTGATATGCGTTATCCTGCATAGAAAATCAGTTTTTGATGGTTTGAATCTGCGTATTAGCCAGTAATATTGGCTTAACAGTGCGATAACATGCGTTAAAGCATAAGTTTTTTATCCTGATATAGCGTAACGGTTAACTGACAAGGTTTATCATGCATAACAACGTCCCCGACCTGATTGTTCCGCCGCTTACCCCTTTTGATGCGCAATTGCGTATTGATGAAACCTTGCTGCAACACCAGGTTAATTATGTGGTGGAACAGTGTGACGCCACTTTAGTTATCGCGGCCGGTGTCGAGGCGCAGGAGTACAGCTGTCTGACGCTGGAACAGCGCAAATGGCTGATCGCCAAAACCATTGAATTTGTTGACGGTCGGCGCCCGGTGGTGGCGGGGATTTCACACCCCTCTTTTAAAGTCGCGCTGGAGCTGGCCGATTACGCCGGCGCACAAGGGGCGCAGGCAGTGCAGATTCTGGCACCATTGCGCCCGTTTGGCGGCGCGCCTGCTACCGGCGACCTGGTTAACTATTTTACGCATATTACGCGGGAAACCAGTCTGCCCGTGATGCTGTATCTCAATGCCGGCCCCGGGGCTGATGTTTCACTGGAAGCCACCATCGAACTGGCCCGGCTCGACGGCATTCACTACATCAAAGAGAGTTCCCGTGACCTGTCCCGCGTTTCACGCCTGATCCAGCAAATTGATAAAGCGGGACTGGCGCACTATTACACCACCATGCAGATGCTGCTGATCACCCTTGAGCTGGGCGGTTCCGGCGCCACCATGCCGCCACCGGCGGCAGCGCTGGGGCGGAAGCTGATCAATGCCTGGCAGCAAGGCGATATGGCGCTGGCGCGTCATCTTCAGTCGCAGTTTGCGCTGTTTCCCGCCCAGTGGATGAAATATGGCCTGACGCCAGTGATGAAAGCCGCGATGCAGTGGCTGGGGGTAACCGCCGGAGAGCCGTACCCGCCTTACGCTTCGCTATCCGCGCAGGATCGTGAAGTGCTGGAAAACTATTTACGCACCACCGACTTAACCCATCAGGAGAGACCCCATGTTAAATATTAAACGCCTGTCCGTTGACGAGGCCGATACCCTGGTTGAAGGCGCGCTGATTTCATCACGGGAACTGAAGATCCCGATGTGTATCGCGGTAACCGATGAGTCAGGGCATCTGATCAGTTTTCGCCGGATGGATGGCGGCAAAATCACCAGTATTTCTATTGCGGTGGATAAAGCCTTTACCGCGGCGACAGCGCGTAAACCTACCCATGTTTATAACCAGTTATGTGTCTCCGGCCAGCCCACTTTTGGGATACATATCACCAATAACGGCCATTTCTCGATTATTGGCGGTGGCCTGCCGGTAACCGTTGACGGTGAGATTGTCGCAGGCATCGGTATCAGTTCCGGCACCGCGGAAGAGGATCGGGTGGTGGCGGAAGCCGCGCTGGCCCACTTCTATCAAACCTTACGGTATGCGCCATGAGCAGTGCCCATGCTCAGCTTGCTGAGGTCGTTCCGCTGGTAAAGCATTGCGTGCTGAAAGTTGAGGCGCTGGATTACCGCGTTAGTTCGCCACGCCACGACACGCCACAGTACATCCTGAAACAGCTACAACTTGAGGTGAATGATCAGGAGTTTGTCAGCATTGTTGGCCCCAGCGGATGTGGTAAAAGCACCCTGCTCAATTTTATCGCTGGCCTGACGGAAATTCAGTCCGGGCAGATTACGCTGGCGAATACCCCTTCCGGCGCGTTACCACACCTTGGTTATATGTTCCAGCAGCATGGTTTGCTGCCCTGGCGCAGCGTGCGCGATAACGTGGCGCTGGGGCTGGAGATTGCCGCTACCGATAAAATGCAAATCCGTGACCGCGTCACGCAAATCATTGCCGAGATGGGACTGGCGGGTTATGAAGACCATTTTCCTTCCCAGCTTTCCGGTGGCATGTGCCAGCGCGTGTCGCTGGCGCGTACGCTGATTACCAATCCCGACATTATCCTGATGGATGAGCCTTTTGGCGCGCTGGATGCGCAGACGCGCATTTTTATCCAGGAGATGTTTAACGCCTGGCGTGAAGCCCATCAGAAAACGGTGCTGTTTGTTACCCACGACCTGGCTGAAGCCATTTTCCTCTCTGACCGTATTGTGGTGATGGGTACTCGTCCCGGTCGGGTGGTGGCGGAGTATCAGATCAACCTGCCCCGGCCACGCGACTTTGACAGCCTGCGCGCCTCAGCGCCGTTTAATACGCTGCTCAATCAAATCTGGCGTGATATCAAAACCCAGACGCTTAACGGGGGCGCAGCAGATGAGTGACAAACGCAAAATACACCTGATCCAGCTGCTGATTCTGATCGGCGGTCTGACGCTGTGGGAATCCGGCGCCACGCTCGGCCTGTTTAACCCTTTCTGGACCAGCAGTCCGCGTCTGCTGGCGCAGGCGTTAGGTGAATCGCTGATGCAAAACAGCATCAGCTATCATCTCGGCGTCACCCTGCTTGAAGCGCTGAGCGGGCTGCTGGCCGGTAGTGTCTGCGGTGTGCTGCTGGGATTGCTGCTGGGTATGAGTCGTCTGACCGGCGCGGCGCTCGAGCCGTTTATTATCGCGCTAAACAGTCTGCCACGTGTGGCGCTGGCGCCGCTGATTGTGATGTTTGTCGGTATCGGTTTTAGTTCCAAGTTCCTGCTGGCCTTCTCGCTGGTCATCGTGCCGATGATGATTAACACCTGGGAAGGGATTAAAGCCGTCGATCCGATTCAGCTGAACCTGATGAAAGTGATGCGCGCTAACCGCTGGCAGCTGTTCAGCAAAGTGTTACTGCCCAACTGCGTGCCCTGGCTGTTTTCCGGGCTGCGCATTTCACTCTCCTTCGCCATTATCGGCGCGATTGTCGGGGAGTTTATCTCCGCCCGCGCCGGTATCGGCTACATGATGGATGAAGCAGCTGGCGGTTTTGACACCACCGGCATGCTGATGCCGCTGTTTGTCCTGATGTTAGTTTCCTTTGCCCTTGACCGGCTAATCCTGGCGCTATCCCGACACTACTTACACTGGCGGCAACCTGCCCGCTAAACCTTTACTGGCTTTTATACGGAGTAATGATGAAACGTTTTTTACCCACAAAGCAACATAAGTTACTGGCCAGTGCCGCGCTGTTAATCAGCAGTCTGATCGTGAGTCAGGGTGCGGTGGCGGAAGAGCTGCATATTGGCGTCTCCAACCGCTCGCTTCTGGGGCTGCCGATTCTGGTAGCCAAAGAGAAAGGTTTTTTTGCTCAGCAGGGACTGGATGTCTCCATTGATTACTTTGCCGGTGGCGTACCGGCCACCGCCGCGTTGATTGGCGGTTCGGTGCAGTTTATCGACGCCGCCTTTGAAAACAATCTTAAGGCGGTAAAAAAAGGCCAGCAGATTGTCAGCGTCGCCAATTTACAGACCGACTTTGCCGGGGCAGTGATTGTGCGCAAGGAGAGCGTGAAGTCACTGGGACGCGCGCCAACCGTGAAGGATCTGCAAGGGCTGCGTGTCGGCACGCTGGCGCGCGGCGGCTTTGCTGATGTCTCGATGCGCTATATTGCGGCAGATGCCGGACTGGACCCGGAAAAAGATCTTACGCTGATTCCGGTGCGTGGCGCAGACCGCCAGCTGACCGCAGGTGAAGCCGGTGAAATTGACGCGGCGTTTGTGATGGAGCCCTGGAACGTAATTGCAGTGGAAGGCGGCGATAAATGGCAGTACGTGCTCGATCTGACCAATGGCCAGGGGCCGGATGTCTTCCAGGGGCTGGGCTATACCACGCTGCAAACTACCCGCGAATATATCACTGAAAACCGTGAAACCAGCGAAAAAGTAGTAAATGCAATCGTGGCTTCGCTGCGCTACATCGTTGCGCCGGAAAATCTCGATGCGGTCGCTGAAGTGGCAAACAAGGAGTATGGCAATCCTGGTGTCGCTGTGGTGAAAAAATCCATTCAACGTCAGCTGCACACCTTTTCGCCGGTGCTGACCGAGAGCGCGCTGAATAAAACCGGTCATCTGTTGCTGGAGAGTCAGTCAATTAAAGCCCCGCTTCCGGCGTGGAAGGAGGTGGTAGATACCTCATTCACTCCGCTGTGGGACAGCTTTAAAGCCAACTGATAACTGAGGAGAGAGAAGATGTCTGAGCAAACTGTGGGGCCGCTCGATTATCCTGACAGCCCGCTGGCGCTGGCAGCCAGACAACCGCTGATGCTGGGGCTGTTTCTGCCGACCCAGACCGGTGGATTTTCACAATCCACCCATCCGCGCGCCACCGACTGGTCATTTGATTACAATGCGCAACTGACGCTGGCGGCGGAGAAGTATGGTTTTGATTTTGTCTTCAGCCTGCAACAATGGGTGCCAAAAGGTGGCTTTGGCGGTGAGATGCACTATCGGGAAAACTTTCTCGATCCGTTTATCACCACCGTGGCGTTAAGCTCACTGACGTCACGCATTATCACCATCTCCACCGTCAATGTGCTGTATGGCAATCTGCACCCGTTATATCTGGCGCGCTTTGCCGCCACCGCCGACCATATCGCCAAAGGGCGTTTTGGCCTGAATATCGTCACCGGCTATGACGCCAAAGAGCCGCTGATGTTTGGTATGGACCGGCTGGATCATGATGCGCGTTACCAGCAAGCCAGCGAATTCTCCACGATAATGGAGACCCTGTGGCAGGGTGAGGATAATCTCGATTTTGCCGGGGACTTTTACCAGCTGCAACAGGCATGGGTATCGCCTGCCCCCCGCTATGGCCGACCAATTATGGTCTCCGCCAGTGCTTCGCCAGCCGGTTTTGCCTATGCTGCGCAACACTCAGATATTGTGTTTACCTCCAGCCCGGCGGGCGCGGTTTTTGCACAGGCGATAACGGCATTGCCTGCCCATACTGCATCGATCAGAACCGCTTACCAGCAGCAGGGAAAAACGCCTAAAATCATTATTTTCCCGCTGATTATCTGTCGACCGACGCGCGAAGAAGCCTTTGCGTATCGCGATGCGATTGTGGCTCAGGCCGATAAAGCCTCGATCCAGGCGTATACCGCCCGCCACTCCGGCGGCGATGCACACGGCTGGAAACAGCATATTCCCGCGGACCGGGTGCTGGGCGGCCATATCCAGATTATTGGCAGTCCGCAGGATGTTGCCGATGAGCTTGAACAACTGCATCAGGCGGGTATCGATGGCGTACAGCTCGGTTTTTACGACTATGCGCCCGAACTGGCATTCTTTGCTGAGCAGGTATTGCCGTTACTGAAACAGCGCAATTTACGACGGGATCTGCCATGAGCGGGGGGTTGATCCTGAATGTCACGCTGCTGGGTTTGGGTATGCATCCGGCTGCATGGCGTCTGACCACGCGTTCTGGCGCGGCATATCTTGATGCCGCTTTTTATCGCGATATCGCGCTGACCGCCGAACGGGGTAAATTGCATGCCCTGTTTCTGGCGGATACGCTGGCTGCCGGTGAAGAAGCTTACCAGCGTCCGAATCTCGGCGCGATGGATCCGGTTACCGTACTCTCCTCGCTGGCGAATATCACTCAACATATCGGTCTGGTGGCCACCGCCTCCACTACCTTTAACGACCCGTTCAATCTGGCCCGGCGCTTTATGACGCTCGACCATCTGAGCAACGGTCGCGCGGGCTGGAATATAGTGACCACTTTTGTCCCTGACGTGGCGGCTAATTTTGGTCAGCAAGGGTTGCCGCCCGTCGCAGCGCGTTATCAGCGCGCGGAAGAGTTTGTCGATGTGGTGCGTGCGCTATGGCAAAGCTGGCAGCCTGGCGCGATTGTCGACGATAAAAGCGGCGGAATCTTCGCCGATACGGCACGCATTCAGCCAGTTAACCATCATGGCGACCATTTTGATGTGCAGGGTCCGCTAACCCTGCCGCCATCCAGACAGCAGCACGCGGTACTGTTTCAGGCCGGTGCGTCGGAAGCCGGTCGCCAGCTGGCGGCGCGCAATGCCGATATTGTCTTCACCGCCCAGAATACCCTGCGCAGCGCACAACACTTTTATCAGGATATCAAACAGCGGGCGCGAGGCTTTGGCCGCGATCACCAGCAGATAAAGGTGCTGCCGGGACTGATGCCGATTATTGGCACCAGCGAAGCCGAAGCCCATGCGCGCAAGGCACAGCTGGATGCGCTGGCCGGTGAAAGTGAACTGAAAAAGCTGGCATTACGTTTAGGGGTGGAGGTCAGCGATTTAGCACTGGATAAGCCGCTGCCGGTCGACAAAATCCTCAGCAACCCGAATTTTTGCGGCGCGGAAGGTTTTCGCGATGCTGCGCTGCGGCTGGCCAGCGAGGAAAACCTGACGGTACGCGAGTTGCTATACCGCAATGGCGGTGGTCATTTACAGGCCATTGGGACACCGGCACAAATCGCCGACCTGATTGAGCACTGGTATCAGCATCAGGCCGCCGATGGTTTTAATCTGATGATTGACTCGCTGCCGGACGGCCTGCATCGCTTTGTCGATTCGGTGGTGCCATTGCTGCAACAGCGCGGCGTTTTTCATCAGGATTACCACGGAACAACGTTACGAGAAAACCTGGGATTTGGAGTCCACCATGATTGAGTATCAGTTTAACCACGGCGTGGCACGTATCACGCTAAACAGCCCGGCAACCGGCAATCGCTTTACCCGTCAGGCGATGCTGGATTTTATCGCCGCCATCGATCAGGCGCAGACAGCTGAAGCCGCCGTATTAGTTATCGCCGCGCAGGGCGCTGACTTTACCTTTGGCCGCGATCAAAAAGAGCGCTTACCGGATGTGCCGTTGCGACAAAATCTTGCGCTAATCCTCGAAGCCAATGCGAAGTTACGTGCTTTTAGCGGGGTCAGTATTGCGCTGGTGCAGGGGCATGCGCTGGGATTTGGCTCGGGTATTTCGCTGCACAGCACGATTTCGCTGGCCGCAGAAAGCGCCCATTTTGGCTTTGATGAGATCGATCATAATCTGGCGCCGTTGATTGTCGTCGCCTATCTGCCCCACTTTATCTCACCGCGTGTTGCGGAAGATCTGGTGATCACCGGACGGCATGTGCCAGCCGATGAAGCACAACGCATTGGCCTGGTCACCCGTGTGGTGCCGGATGATGCCTTACAGGCAACTGCTGAGGAGATTATTGCAAAGATCCATCAGACACCGGCAGCGGTGCGCGTGATCCGGCGCTACACGCAGCATCTGCCGGGCTATCCCTCCGCGGAACTGAGTCTGCAAGCGGTAGAAGACCTTGCCTTCTGGGTTGAGCAAGGCAAGCAGTAAGTCGCTGCCCCGATCTTTGGGGCGGCGTACTATTTTTTACCCTGCCAGTTAGCCCATGGGCTGTCTGCGGGCAGCTGGTCACGGGTTGTCTGCGGCTCGCTCAGTGAATCAATATATAAGGCTTCCACTTCCTGGCGAGCCCAGGGTGTACGACGCAGAAACTTCAGGCTGGATTTAACGCTGGGATCGCTTTTAAAGCAGTTAATATTGATGCGTTTGGCCAGTTCCGCCCAACCATAGCGAGCCACCAGGGCGTTAACAATGGCTTCGAGGGTTACGCCATGCAGCGGGTCATTCGAGGTGTGGGCAGTCATAATCAATCCGGTAGCAAACAACAATTGCCCACACCATACTGACTGCCCGCCCCTTGTGCAAATATTCTGATGTCAGCCGGTTTACTTACGCACCAGCCGCTGCAGACGGTGATTCTGCCAGCGTTCAATTACCCCGCGCAGCACGAACAGACGAAAACCCTTTACCAGTAACAGTGCGCCCCAGATCAGCGCCACCCAGGCCGACCAGTAGTTATCTGCTGAGGTCGCCTGGTTCAGGAACCAGAGTAGCGTGCAGACCACGACGGCGGTCACTGCCGCCCGATAAAAGCGCTTCTCTGCTTCGATTCGCTGCCTGGCGTCGGCAATTATCTGATCCAGCGACTGTTCAGCCGGAATACCGTTATCCGTCAGTTCGGCCACACTGGTATCAAACACCGCCGCCAGCGCACTGAGTGTTTCCAGACTCGGTTGCTCGCCGTTTTCAATGCGCTGCACGGTGCGCACACTCAGGGATGCCATCTCCGCCAGCTGCTCCTGCGACCAGGCTCTGGCCAGCCGCAAATTGCGTACTTTATTACTGCTGCTCATTTTCGTTCTCCCTTTCGCTGCATGTTAATAACATGCCCACAGTATCGGCGGGATAACCGTCAGGCTCCACGACAGGAAGCTGACAGCAACCTGACATCCCTGTGAAAAACTTAACCGGGAACGCTTTGCGCCTTTTCTGTTACCTGATACCAGATACCAGATACCAGATACCAGATAAACTGCATTTTAAACGTAATACAGCGTCATCAGCATCATAAACAGTGGCGTGGTCAACGCCGATAACACGGTAGAAAACAGTAAGCTGGTGGCCGATGCGCCTTGTAAAACCTGGAACTTCTGCGACATCAGATAGACATTCACCCCTACCGCCATCGACCCTAACAGCACGACCACCCGGCTTTCATGCAGCGGCAGATCGATTGACCACGCCAGCAGCCAGATAACCAGCGGCTGAACCAGCAGTTTCAGTATACAGATGGCGTAACTTTCGCGCAGGCCTTCACTGATTTTATACCCGGCCAGGCTCATCCCCAGTGTCACCAGCGATAACGGCGCGGCGATCTGCGCCAGCATATTGACTGGCGCACTAATCACATAAGGAAGTGGCCGATGCAGCGCGCTCCAGGCAAATCCCAGCATAATGCCGATGATCAGCGGATTACGCAGCACACCGAGCAGCGTGCGGCCAATGCCCGGCAGCGAAAAATTGCCGGTACGCGCCCACTCAACCGAGACGGTGACCAGTGTCCACAGGATCAAACCATTAAATACCAGCACCAGCGCGACCGAAGGCAGCGATTCCTGCCCCAGTAAAATGGTCGCCACCGGGATCCCCAGCATCACGTTATTGGAAAACACGCCGCCAAGCGCAAACACCGATCCAGATACCCCGTCCAGCGCAAACACTCTGGCGGCGATAATCCGCCCAAGCAGGTAAACCAGCAAACAGCTGCCAAAGAAGGCGAATAGCAGGCGGGCATCCACGGGGGGATTGGTATAAAACTGGCTCATTACCGTAAACAGCATGCAAGGCAGCGCAACATTAAAACAGAACCGGTTAAGCGCCTCAGTGACGGTGGCCGGCCATTGTGCAAATTTACTTAAGCCATAACCGGTGAAAATCAGAATAAAAAGCGGAACGGAGAGATAAATCTGGTGCGTCAGTTGATCAGTCAGGCTTCCTGTAACCGGCATCGGTATCGCTTCCTTTAATTATTCGTCTGCTAACTAAAGATATCATGTGCAGTAGCCTTGTCAGCATATTGGCCTTATGATTTGCATCAATAAATTCGTTCAGGGAATGTCAATGCGCCAATCAGATTATGTACGACTGTTGTTATTAGCCGCCATCTGGGGCGCCAGTTTTTTGTTTATGCGTATTGCAGCGCCCGCCTTTGGCGCGATCAATACTGCGTTTTTGCGCGTCCTGTTTGGCTGTATCGGCCTTGGCGCCATTATTCTGCTGTTACGCTCCAGCCTGCAGTTTCATGGCAAACTCAGGTCTGCGCTGCTGCTGGGGGTGATCAACTCCGGTCTGCCCTTTCTGATGTACTGCCTGGCGGCAAAATGGCTGCCAGCAGGTTATTCAGCGATTCTTAATGCCACCACGCCGTTAATGGGCGCGCTGATTGGCTTCAGTTTCTTTGCTGAGAAACTCACGATTAAAAAGTGGCTGGGGGTTTTTATCGGCTTGTGCGGCATTATGCTGATCACCACTACCGGTGAAGTGCACTCCACGTCCTTAGTTATTGCTGGTGTGGTGGCCTGTCTGGTGGCTACCGGCTGTTATGGTATTGCCGGCTATCTGACGCGTCGCTGGATCTCCGAACGCGGCGGCCTTGATCCGGTGATCGTCGCATGTGGCAGCCAGATCGGCGCCACGCTGTTCCTGCTGCCGTTTTTTCTGTTCTCCATCACCACGCAACCGCCGGTTAACTGGGGACAGCCGCTGGTCTGGCTCTGTGTTCTGGCGCTCGGGCTGATTTGTACTGCCCTTGCCTATATTATCTACTTCCGCCTCGTCGCGGATATCGGGCCGATGCGCACGCTGACGGTGACGTTCCTGATCCCACCTTTCGCGATTTTATGGGGATATCTGGTGCTGGGTGAAACCATTAATCAGGGCTTTATTGGTGGCGCAGTTATCGTCTGTGTGGCGGTATGGCTGGTGGTTAGCCGGAAAAATGCGTAGGAGCGGCGAAACGGGAGCCGAGAACGGCTCCCCTACAGACCAGTTACAGCGATTTACGTGCAGCAATAATGGTATCAGCCACATTGCGCGGCGCTTCGGCGTAATGATGGAACTCCATACTGTAGGTGGCGCGTCCCTGTGACATCGAACGCAAGGTGGTCGCATACCCGAACATCTCGGATAGCGGCACCTCGGCGCGGATCACCCGGCCACCATGCAGTTCATCCATCCCCTGTACCATACCGCGTCGTGAAGAGAGATCGCCCATAACGTTACCGGCGTACTCTTCCGGTGTTTCCACCTCGACATGCATTACCGGTTCCAGAATCACCGGGCTGGCCTGCCGCGCCGCCTCTTTAAAACCAAAGATCGCCGCCATTCTGAACGCCAGCTCCGAGGAGTCGACTTCATGGTATGAGCCGAAGGTTAAGGTCGCTTTAACATCCACCACCGGATATCCCGCCACCACGCCGCTGTTCAGCGCTTCGCGGATCCCCTTTTCCACCGAAGGAATATACTCGCGCGGCACCACGCCACCTTTGGTCGCATCGTCAAAGATAAAGCCTTTGCCTGCTTCCAGCGGTTCCAGCGTCAGCACCACATGACCATACTGCCCTTTACCGCCCGACTGGCGGACAAATTTTCCTTCCACATCTTTAACCGTTTTGCGTACGGTTTCGCGATAGGTGACCTGCGGACGACCAATATTGGCTTCGACGCCAAATTCACGTTTCATGCGGTCCACGATAATTTCCAGATGCAGCTCTCCCATGCCGGAAATAATCGTCTGACCCGACTCTTCGTCGGTATGCAGATGAAACGACGGATCTTCCGCTGCCAGTCGTTGCAGCGCGATGCCCATTTTCTCCTGATCGGCCTTGGTCTTCGGTTCAATCGCCAGTGAAATCACCGGATCCGGAAACTCCATACGCTCCAGCGTCAGAACGGCATTCGGATCACACAGAGTCTCACCGGTGGTGACCTCTTTCAGGCCGACACAGGCGGCAATATCCCCCGCGCGGATCTCGTCCACTTCGTGACGGGTATTGGCATGCATCTGCACAATACGCCCGATGCGCTCTTTCTTACCTTTAACCGGGTTATAGACGCTATCGCCTTTATGCAGCACGCCGGAATAGACACGCACAAAGGTCAGCTGACCAACATAAGGGTCGGTCATCAGTTTAAACGCCAGCGCCGAGAACTTTTCATTGTCATCGGCGTGACGTTCCACCTGTTCACCCTGCTCATCAATTCCTTTCACCGCCGGAATATCCAGTGGCGACGGCATCAGCTCCACTACCGCATCCAGCATGCGCTGCACGCCTTTATTTTTAAACGCACTGCCGCACAGTACGGGCTGAATTTCACCGGCCACCGTGCGCAGACGCAGGCCCAGCGTCACTTCTTCTTCACTGAGGTCGCCCTGCTCCAGATACTTATCCATCAGCGCTTCGCTGGCTTCCGCCGCCGCGGACACCATTTTCTCGCGCCACAGCTGTGCGGTCGGCACCAGCGCTTCCGGGATCGGCGCATAATTAAAGGTCATGCCCTGAGTGGCGTCATCCCAGTAGATCGCGCGCATTTTGTTCAGGTCGACTACGCCAGCAAAGCGCTCTTCGCTGCCAATCGGGATAACCACCGGCACCGGACTGGCTTTCAGACGATCGATCATCATTTGCACCACGTGGAAAAAATCTGCGCCGGCACGGTCCATTTTGTTTACAAATGCCAGCCGCGGCACATGATATTTATTCGCCTGACGCCAGACGGTTTCCGACTGCGGCTGCACGCCTCCTACCGAGTCATAGACCATCACCGCGCCGTCGAGCACGCGCATAGACCGTTCCACTTCAATGGTGAAGTCGACGTGCCCTGGCGTATCGATAATATTGATACGGTGTGGCGTAAAACCGTTATCCATACCCGGCCAGAAGCAGCTTACTGCGGCCGAAGTAATGGTAATCCCGCGCTCCTGCTCCTGCGCCATCCAGTCGGTCGTCGCTGCGCCATCATGAACTTCTCCCAGTTTATGGCTCATGCCAGTGTAAAACAGGATACGTTCAGTGGTGGTGGTCTTACCGGCATCAATATGGGCGGAAATACCAATGTTGCGATAACGTTCGATGGGGATGGTTCGGGGCATGATGCGTCCTTAGTCAGTATGACAAGTTACGGCCAGATTTTTTTTCCGACCTGATTGAGTTGCTGCTGACGAGTATCATAGTACAATAGTACGAGTATATACGAACTATTTGAGCCATTGTTATTGCCGATGAACGGATCCGCCGCTGCGCTGGCATTGCTGCCACACTTTGTTATATTAGCGCTCCGCCGCAAACCGCCATCGTCACAGGAATATTATGATCGCCAATCACCCCGAACGTGAACAACTCCGGCTGGAAAATGTGCTTTTTGCGCTCGGTAACCCGATGCGGCTGGAGATAGTCCAGACGCTGGCGAATCAGGGTGAACAGGCCTGCGGACTGTTGCGTCGGGATGTCGCCAAATCGACCATGACCCATCACTGGCGGGTATTGCGCGACAGTGGCGTGATCTGGCAGCGGCCGCAGGGACGGGAGAATTTAATTTCGCTGCGCCGGGAAGACCTGGACGCCCGTTTTCCCGGCTTGCTGGATACGTTATTGCAGGTGATGGAGAGTAAAGCGCAGGCTTAGTCCTGCAGGCCGCTATTCACCGCAGCCTGCAGGCTGGCCGTCGGGCCGGTAAGTATCTTCACCGCGGTATTAATTTCACCCGCGGCTTCGCTCATTGAGGATTGCGCCAGCACCAGACAATCACACTCGCGATGGCGGGACAGATAATCATCGGCGTAATCGGCGATACAGCGATTATAAGCAGCAAGATCCCCGGCTTTAAACTGCGTCCAGGCATCGGGAACACATTCAACCGTGACCTGCCGGGTTGCACTCTGCCGTTGCAAAAACAGTGCGCGTGTTGGTGCCAGCGTAGTGGGCGCGGTACACAGCACCACAATATTGCGGCTGCCGGTAAAGGCCTGTTCCACCAGTGCCGCATCCAGCCGCAGCACCGGTTTACTGAACCGCTGGCTTTCCGCTGCTGCCACCCCCAGCGTGGTACAGCTGATAATCACCGCATCAGCCTGCTGGCACAGCTCAGCAATCACCTGTTGCGTTGCGCGGATAATGGCTGGGGTCATGGCTGCGGCCCGCTCTGCATCTGCCAGTAACGGTGCTTCAACCTGATGCAGCAAGGTGACGTCTGGCGTCGCCAGCTGCTGCAAACTTTTTTCAAACAGCGCAATATTGCTTTCGGCCGCATGTAAACAGGCAATTTTCATTATTAACCCTCGTAAATTCAATGCTTAACTATCCCTGCCTGCCCCTCTGATTACCAGTGATTTTTGGTTGCACCACCATCGCGCACTGCGCCAGCACAACGCCCGCTTGTTGCTCAGCAAACGGTTGCGTATTTCGCCTGAAATGGTCGCAATGAGATAACCCGGTATTTTGCAAACTGGTACAAAAATTGCTCTTTACTGTAGAGACTTACGGGAGAATGCAATGAAAGCGATCGTGATGGGTGGCGGTATTGGTGGGATGTGTGCAGCCATTGCGCTGAGGCGTTTTGGTATCGAAACTGCGGTATACGAAGCAGTAAAAGAGATTAAACCGGTTGGCGCGGCGATTTCCATCTGGCCTAACGGCGTGAAATGTCTGAATTATCTTGGCATGAAAGAGTCGCTGCGCGCGCTTGGCGGCCCGATGCACTATATGGCCTATAACGAATACCAGCAGGGTCAGACGCTGACCCGCTTCAGTATGGATCCGCTGATTAAAAGCGTGGGTGAACGCCCTTACCCGGTAGCGCGCGCCGAGCTACAGGCGATGCTGCTGGATAGTTATGGCCGCGATGCCGTGCAGTTCGGTAAACGCGTGACTGCGGTAGAACAGTCCACCAGTGGTGTTACTGCGTTCTTTGAGGATGGCAGCGAAGCGCATGGCGATCTGTTAATTGCCGCCGATGGCACGCATTCAGTGGTCCGTCAGCACGTATTAGGTTACCAGGCTGAACGACGCTACGCCGGGTATGTCAACTGGAACGGCCTGGTGGAAATTGATGAAAGCATTGCACCCGCCGATCAGTGGACTACCTTTGTTGGCGAAGGAAAACGCGTATCGCTGATGCCGGTCAGTGGTAATCGCTTCTATTTCTTTTTTGATGTGCCACTGCCGCAGGGACTGGCGGAAGATCGCAGCACGGTGCGTGCCGATCTGCAACGCTACTTTAGCGGCTGGGCGCCACAGGTACAGCAGCTGATAGCCAGTATCAATCCGGGCACCACTAACCGGATTGAAATTCACGATATCGAACCTTTTATGTCGCTGGTTAAAGGTCGGGTGGCGCTGCTGGGTGATGCCGCTCACAGTACCACACCGGATATAGGTCAGGGAGGTTGCGCAGCGATGGAAGATGCTGTGGTGCTGGCGACGGCGCTGCAAACCCATTCGCTGGGCATTGAAGATGCCCTGCTGCGCTATCAGCAGAAACGCGTCGGGCGGGTAACAGATCTGGTGCTGAAAGCGCGCAAACGCTGTGATGTAACGCATGGCAAAGAGATGGCGGTGACCGAGCAGTGGTATCAGGAACTGAAACTGGAGACCGGTGAACGCATTCTTGCCGGTATGTGTGAAACCATTTTAGGTGGCCCGTTAGAGTAACGGGTGTGCTGCGGGCCAGCATTCGCTGGCCCGCAATATTGTCAGACTTACTATGGTCAGGTTGAAAAAAAATTTTTTGCATCGGTTAAAATATTCAGATGCTGATCATAACTGCGTATATCTTTATTTGCCTGGCTCAATTTCCCAGCTAAGTCATCACTTTTTATTCTCAGTTCGTTCAGTTGCCGTTCAAGATTTACTAAAATTTTATCTTTTTGTGAGGTGCCGTATTCAACTTTGATGTTTTTGATCGTTTGTTTATATTTAATCGTTTGCTGATATTTTCCGGGGAACAACCATGCCATCATACCCGACAGGTTAAAAAAACTTTCGCTACAGGATTTGTAAGTACCGTCATCAAGTCTGATGCGGGCGGTTACAATCTTTCTTATTGTCTCTTTTTTGGCCTGGACGAGTTTTATAGTTTCCTTAGTGTCACTTTGTTCATTCTTATACTGCGTTTCCTCAACTTCCCTTGCATTTTTATTTGACTCAATAAAACTGGTGAGACCGGAGATTACTTCCACTGCTAATGCACCGCTAACATTACAAGGTGGAAACATTGATGATGCCTTGCTACCGTTTAATTTGACAGCCATCTCCCTGTATAAAGTGGCAATTAAATTGACTCGCGACTGGTATTGCTGCATCACATTTGGTTTTATTTCACTACTGGTGGAAAGGTTAATCCCATTACTAATAACCGGCAGTTGATTTGATCCGCCTGCAGGTTTTACATTACACTCAACCGGAAGGTTAGTAATAATTTTAATATGTTCGACTGAAGTTGATTTTTTTTCATTATGTTTTAATGGATATAGTTGTTGTGCGCTAATTGAGCCTAAAACTTTCCCTATTCCCACTGCTGATTTTCCTTATCGCTATAGCTGGAGTAACAGATTTTCTGCAGGCCATATTAGTGGCCCGCTTTGCTATCCGTTCTGTTTATGGTATATGACAAAAACGTTTTTTTATTTAATGGATTGCAGATTCTGGCGGTAAGTGTATATATCCCTGTTTACTTTTTTTAATTTAAAATTCAGCACACTAATCTCATCATAATAATTTTTAATTTGATTTCTGAGGATAGACAGGATCTCTTCCTTTTGAGTGGTGCTATATATTATCTTAACATCAGTAAGGGACTTCTTATATTTCCCCGGAATAAAACCCTGCAATAAATCTGTAAAATCTCTGTTGCAGGGTTGGTAAGATCCGTTTTCCAACCTGACGTGCTTTGTTTTCACCCTGCCAATTCTCTCCATCTCCCCCATCGCGCTTTCAATTTTTACCTCTAGTTTATTGCGATTACTTAAATACCCCCTTTTCTCAATCTCTTTTTCATTAATTTTACATTCTGCAGAATGGGACGGGAAACTGTTAGTTTCCAGATTTAAATTAACAGTATGTTTATAACCTGGTGACTCAGCGTTTATGCTGAATTCTGTTATTTTTGCATCTGTATCAATTTTTATTATATGTTTAAACCTATAGTTATAGGTTTTTTGTTGACCATCAGACAGATCAGTCCCCCCCGCCTTATAGTTGATTGAAAAATTGAGGGTTTTACTGCAATTGTAGATACCTTTTATTAACGATGTAATATTCCCTAAAAAAATTTCTTTTAATGAAAACAATTGTGTCAAACCTTTCGCACGTGTAATTGCCGACATAACTGCGCTCCTTTTATCATTATGATGATTCTGCGCATCTTAATGGGCAATTTATACTCCGTCTTCAAAAATTCGCTATTCCTGACGACAATACAGGGGCAATTATGATTGCCCCATCATCAATAATGTTAACCCCTGGCCCATTCCGCCAGCACCAGACGGGTAGCGCTGGCCAGCACATCGCGTCGCGCTTCGGCATGCTGGTGTTTCTGGGTAAAATAGATAGCGAGGATGAGCGGTTTCCCTTTTGGTGGCCAGATAATCGCCACATCATTGGTCGTGCCATACCCGCCTGCCCCGGTTTTATCACCGACCGGCCAGCCTGCTGGTACACCGGCGCGGATACTTTCCGCCCCGGTCTTGCTCTGTTTTAACCAGGTAATCAGCTGCTGCTGCCGGGCGGCAGGCAGCGCCTTACCCAGCGCCAGCTGCTGCACATTTGACGCCATCGCGCGCGGCGTGGTGGTATTGCGTGCATCACCCGGAATGGCGCTGTTCAGCATTGGCTCCAGTTGATCAAGGCGGGTTTTCTTATCACCTAATTCCCGCGCCAGGCTGGTAATGCTCTGCGGGCCGCCAAGTTCACGCACCAGTAAATTCGCCGCGGTATTATCGCTTAGCTCAATCGTGGCAGCGCAAAGCTCTGCGATCGTCATTCCTTGCGCCAGTTTTTTCTCGGTAACCGGGGAGTAAGTCACCAGATCGCTCTGCTTATAGTTAATGCGCTTTTTCAGCAGATCCGGTTGTTTCACACTACGTTGCAACACAGCGGCGCCAACCAGCGTCTTAAATGTGCTGGCCATGGCAAAGCGCTCATCACTACGATAATGCAACTCCCGCAGCGAACCACTGTCAATCAACGTTACGCCGAGACGGCCATTGGCCGACTGTTCCAGCGCACGCAGCTGTTGCGCCAGCGTTTCGGGCTGCGCCAGCAGCGGGGGTGGCGCTAGCAGTAAGGTCACGACGCAAGCGGCGGCGGCCAGCACTCCACGACGGCGGGATAGCGATATAAATGACATAATTACCTGCTCCTTGCTATGGGGCGAATCCTTACGCCCCGTCCACGATTAGGGTTATTTCAGACCGCGATTCAGCAGCATTGGCTCGATATCCGGCTCCTGACCGCGCCAGTGATTATACGATAATTTCAGATCGGTACTATTACCCCTGGATAAAATAGCGTCCCGAAAGCGCTGACCGTTTTCACGTGTCAGGCCGCCATGTTCACGGAACCAGGCGAAACCATCATCGGCCAGCATTTGTGTCCACAGATAGGCGTAGTAACCGGCGGCATAACCGTTGCCCCAGATATGCTGAAAGTAACTGGAACGGTAGCGCGGCGGCACTTCCGCTAAATTCATCTGCTCATGCTGTAGTGCTTTTTGCTCATACTGATCGACATCCTGCAGTGGCTGATCCGCCTGCAGGTTGTGCCAGTGCTGATCCAGCAGCGCGGCCGCCAGCAGTTCCGTCATATCGTAGCCTTTATTAAATTTATCGGCCCTGATGATCTTATCGTGCAGCGCCTGCGGCATCGGTTCGCCAGTGCGATAATGACAGGCGAAGTTTTTAAACACCTGGCTGTCGCTGGCCCAGTGTTCGTTAATCTGTGACGGGAATTCAACAAAATCGCGCGGTGTGGCGGTACCGGAAAGACTCGGGTATTGCTGATCGGCAAAAATACCGTGCAGCGCATGGCCGAACTCATGGAACAGAGTGATCACTTCATCCCAGCTAAGCAGCGCCGGTTGTCCGGCCAGCGGCTTATTGTAGTTGCAGACGTTATAGATCACCGGCTTCATGCCCAGCAGTGTTGACTGATCGACAAAGTTGCCCATCCACGCACCACCGCCCTTGCTGTCGCGCTTAAAGAAATCGGTATACAGCAGTGCCAGCGAACTGCCGTCAGCATCGAAAACTTCATAGACATTCACATCGGGATGCCAGACCGGCAGATCGCCGCGCAGTTGAAAGGTGATGCCGTACAGCTGAGTAGCGGCATAAAACGCCCCCTTTTCCAGCACATTATTCAGCGCGAAATACGGTTTAATTTGCGCCTCATCGAGATCGTATCGGGCGCGACGCACCTGTTCGGCATAGAAAGCCCAGTCCCAGGGTGCCAGTTTAAAAACACTCTGCTGCTGGTCGATTACCGCCTGAATATCGGCGGCTTCGCGCCCGGCACGCGCGCTGGCCGCCGGTACAATCCTTCGCATAAATTCCAGCGCCGCCTGTGGTGTTTTCGCCATCTGATCCTGTAATTTCCACGCTGCATAGCTGTTAAAACCGAGTAACTGCGCCTGACCGGCACGCACCTGCGCCAGGCGCGCAATAATCTGGCGTGTATCGTTATCATCGCCCTGCTCTGCACGCTGCCAGGAAGCGTTAAACAGCGCTTCACGGGTTTCGCGCTGGCTGAGGACTTGCAGCGCCGGTTGCTGCGTGGTGTTTTGCAGCGCCAGCAGCCAGCGTTCCTGTAAACCGCGCTGGCTGGCGGCATCGGCGGCGGCTTCGATCTCTTCGCTACTCAGTCCCGCCAGCTGCTGTTTATCGCTAACAATCAGCGCCCCGGCTTTGCTGGCGGCCAACAGCC
Organism: Winslowiella arboricola; assembly: GCF_025527015.1. GTDB lineage: Bacteria > Pseudomonadota > Gammaproteobacteria > Enterobacterales > Enterobacteriaceae > Erwinia > Erwinia arboricola. Next base: position 552,728 of record NZ_JAODIM010000043.1, read on the forward strand.
GGTTAGTAAAGCGGGTGCTAAGGGTCGCCGCTTCCTGATTCAGCGCTTTCAGCTGCTGTTTTTCGCTTTGCGACAGCGTCGCACCGGCCAGCTTAAATGCCTGCCAGGTGACCTCGGTTAAACGCAGTGACTCCGGCGTCAGCTGGCTGCTGGCGCGCTGCTGATAGACGCTGTCGAGTCGGGCGAACAGCTGGCTGTTAAGTTTGATCTCATCGTCGAGGGCGGCCAGTTGCGGCGCAGTTTCTTCATCAATTTTTTGCAGCTGGTCATTGGTATGCGCTGAAGTCATTGCGCCAAATACGCTGAGGGCGCGCGTTAACAGCTGACCACTGCGTTCCAGCGCCACAAAAGTGTTATCGAAAGTCGCGACGTCCGGGTTATTGGCGATACGTTCAACCTCTTCGCGCTTCTGCTGAATTCCGGCTTCGATGGCGGGCAGATAATCACTGTCATGGATCTGGTCAAATGCGGGAGTCTGGAACGGTAAATTGCTGGGCTGACTAAACGGGTTCTGGCGTTCGGCTGGCATTACGGTGTTCTCCTTATTACTCTGCAAAGTAATAATTTAAAGTAAAATCACTGCGCGCGCTGATAAACCGCAATAATTTCGCCGGCAATCGCCACCGCAATCTCTGCCGGTAACTTGCCTTTAACGTCCGCTAAGCCAATCGGGCAGCGCATGGTCGCCAGCTGTTGCTGACTAAAGCCCTTACCTTCAAGACGATAATCGAAGCGCTGGCGCTTGGTGGCGGAGCCAATTACGCCAAAGTAGCGATAGTCGCCACGACGCAGAATCGCCTCGCACAGCTCAAGATCGCGTGGATGGTGATGGGTCATTACAATAAAATAGCTTCCAGCGGGCATCGCGGCGACCTGTTCCAGCGGATCTTCGGCAAAACAGGCGCTGACCCCGGCGGGCACCTGAGCGAACTGACCTTCACGCTCATCAATCCAGTTTACGTGACAGGGTAACGTTGACAGCAGATTAACCAGCGCCTGACCGACATGTCCGGCGCCGAATACCGCGATTTGCGGCTGTTGCTGCATCAGTGGTTCAAACAGAATGGTGCTCATGCCGCCGCAGCACTGCCCGAGACGCGCGCCAAGGGAAAAATGCTCGCTATGCGGCGCCTGCTGGCCGCTTTGCAGCATCGCACGCGCCTGCGCAATGCACTGATATTCCAGATGACCACCGCCGATAGTGAGAAAACTGTGATCGGCGGTGACCACCATTTTACTGCCGCTGTCACGCGGCACCGAGCCTTTCTCTTCCAGCACCGTAAGCAGCACACAGGGTTCGCGTCTGGCCCGTAGTTCGCCGAGGATGCTGATCCAGTCATGATATATCATCAGCGCCTCCAGCCAGGCGGCTCGCGCCCCAGAATACCCGTTCCGGTGTCGCGGGCGCATCCAGCAGCGGATGGGTCTGATAACCACCAACGCTGGCCACCGCATCCTGCAATGCGCACCAGACGGAAATCCCCAGCATAAACGGCGGTTCCCCCACCGCTTTCGAATGAAACACGGTGTCTTGCGGGTTTTTACGGTTTTCAACCAGCGTCACCCGCAGGTCGGCCGGTACGTCGGCAATTGCCGGAATTTTATAGCTGGCCGGGCCATCAGTCAGCAGGCGGCCCTGATCATTCCATACCAGCTCTTCGCTAGTCAGCCAGCCCATGCCCTGCACAAATCCGCCCTCCACCTGGCCGATATCGATCGCCGGATTTAGCGAGGCGCCTGCATCATGAACAATATCGGCGCGCAGCAGCCGGTATTCGCCGGTCAGCGTATCGATCACCACTTCAGCGCAGGCGGCGCCATAAGCAAAGTAGTAAAACGGCGTACCGCGCCCGGCCTGACGATCGTAATGAATGCCGGGGACTTTATAGAAACCGGTGGCCGACAGTGGCACCTGATTCAGCCAGGCCAGCTGCGCCACATCGGCAAAGGTGAAATGCTTATCGGCAACTCTGACGATGCCATTGCTAAAACTGACCGCCTGCGGCAGACAGTTATGCAGCTTACACAGCATCTCCACCATACGATCACGCAGGATCTGCGCTGCATTTTGCGCCGCTTTGCCATTCAGGTCAGTGCCGCTGGAGGCGGCGGTTGGCGAGGTATTAGGTACTTTGCCGGTATCGGTGGCGGTGATCTGGATATGTTCGACGTCGATCTGCAATACTTCTGCGACAATCTGCGCCACTTTAGTATTCAGTCCCTGTCCCATTTCGGTACCGCCATGATTCAGCTGCACCGTGCCGTCGGTGTAGATCAGAATCAGCGCGCCGGCCTGGTTAAGAAAACTGGAAGTAAAAGAGATGCCGAATTTTACCGGCGTTAATGCCAGCCCACGTTTAATAAACCGGCTGCTGGCGTTAAAAGCGCTGATTTCGCGGCGACGCGCCTGATAATCCGCACTCTGTTCCAGCTGAGCGGTGATTTCATCCAGCAGGTTATCGTCTACCCGCTGGTGATAATGGGTGATATTGCGCTCGGTTTTGCCGTAATAGTTACGTTTACGCACTTCCAGCGGATCAAGCCGCGCTGCCCGTGCAAGATGATCCATAATTTGCTCAATCGCCACCATGCCCTGCGGGCCACCAAAGCCGCGATAGGCAGTGTTGGATGCGGTATTGGTGCGGCAGCGATAACCGGTAATACGCACATCGCCAAGGTAATAGGCGTTATCTGCATGAAACATTGCGCGATCGACAATCGAACCGGACAGATCGAGTGAGTAGCCACAGTTACCGGCCAGATCGATTATCACCCCGCAAAAACGCCCGTCATCGTCATATCCAACCTCATAACGCACATAGAACGGGTGGCGTTTGCCGGTGATCTGCATATCATCGCGGCGCGCCAGCCGCATTTTTACCGGCCGTCCGCTGCTGCGCGCGGCAATCGCGCACAGGCAGGCAACCCCCGCCGCCTGAGTCTCTTTACCGCCGAAACCACCGCCCATCCGGCGCATATCGATGGTGACTTTATTCATACTGATGCCCATCACCGAAGCCACCAGTTTCTGCACTTCAGTCGGGTTCTGGGTGGAGGAGTGCACCTGCAAACAGGCATCTTCACCCGGGATCACCAGCGCAATCTGGGTTTCCAGGTAGAAATGTTCCTGCCCGCCAATATGAAACTCACCGCTGATACGATGAGGCGCGCGGGCCAGCGCCGCCTCCGCATCACCCAACTGATGGATATGCGGCTCCTGCACAAAACTGCGCTGCTCCAGCGCCTGTTTCACATCCAGCACCGGCGTCAGCAGTTGGTATTCAATAATCGCCGCCTGCGCCGCCTTGCGCGCTGCCTGTGGCGTTTCCGCTGCCACCGCCAGAATCACCTGACCAACATACTCCACCCGATCCTGCGCCATCAGCGGATCGCCGGGTTCGAGAGGACCGATATCGCCATCGCCCGGCACATCCTGCCAGGTTAATATCTGCACCACGCCGGGAATCGCGTAACAGGGGCTGGTATCGATACGGGTGATCAGTGCATGGGCGTGCTCACTCAGACGCGGACAGAGATGCAGCTGGCCAGGAAACTCCAGCCGGTCATCGATATAGATGGCTTCACCGGCAACATGCTTTTCCGCACTCTCATGTTTATTGCTGCGGCCCACGCCGCTCTGAATGCCAGCCAGATACTGCTGTTCAATTACCTCTTCGGCCACTGCCGGACGATTACGAGACATAGCGTGTTACCTCCGTGACATTCAGATCGCCGCTCAACAGATGGTAGTAACGACGCAGCAGGTTTTTTGCTACCTGCAAACGATAATCAGCGCTGGCGCGGAAATCGCTAAGCGGCTGGAAGTCCTGCTCCAGCGCGCGGCAGGCTTTTTCCAGCGTGGCAGGGGTAAAACGCTGACCGTTAAGCTGCTGTTCACAGGCGCTGGCGCGCTTAGCGGTAGCCGCCATGCCGCCAAACGCGACGCGCGCATCAACAATCACCTCCTGTTCAATTTGCAGGTTAAAAGCAGCGAAGACCGCCGAAATATCATCATCAAGCCGTTTTGACACTTTCCATGCATGAAAATGATGTGACCCTGTCACGTTTGGTATCACAATTGCGCGGATAAACTCTGCCGGTTGCAGTACCGTCTGACGATAACCGCTGAAAAATTGCGCCAGCGGCAATCGGCGTTGCTGTTCTCCCTGCTGCAAAATCAGTGAAGCATTGAGCGCCAGCAGCATCGGCGACGCATCACCAATTGGCGACGCATTCGCAATATTGCCGCCCAGCGTGCCCTGATTACGCACCTGCAACGACGCAAAGCGTTGCAGAATTGCGGCAAAACCGGGGATGCGTTCTTGCAGCAACTGATAACAGTACGTCAGCGAGGCGCCAGCGCCCAGCACCATCTCCTGCTCACCGGTCTGGCACTGCTTCAGCTCATCAATCTGTTCCAGTGCGATCAGTAATGGCAGAGCCTGATACTGCTGGGTGATTTGCAATGACAGATCGGTGCCGCCTGCCAGCAGTTTTGCCTGCGGGTATTGCTGATAGATTTCGGCCAGTTGCGCCACGGTTTTTGGCAGCAGACAGCGGTTTTCACCGCGTGCAATTTCCTGCAATTGATCCGATTGCAGCGCCTGTAAACGCTGCGCCACCTGCTGCTGCTGGCGGGAAAAACTGTCCTCCTGCGGAGTATCGCAAGCCTGACGCGCGGCATCGACAATCGGGCGATAACCGGTGCAGCGGCACAAGTTGCCAGATAGCGCCTCTTCCATCTGATGGCGGTCCCAGCACTGACTGTTTTTCTGCAAAGTAAACAACGACATCACAAAACCCGGCGTGCAGAAGCCGCACTGTGACGCATGGCAGTCGACCATCGCCTGCTGAACCGGATGCAGCTGCTGGCCCTGCTTCAGATCCTCCACCGTAATCAGCTGCTTGCCCTGTAGCGTGCTGACCAGCGTCAGACAGCTGTTAATGGTTTCATAGCGTATCCTGCCATCGACCACTTTGCCCAGCGTTACGGTGCAGGCGCCACAGTCGCCGGAGGCGCAACCCTCTTTGGTGCCGCAACGCTGTTTATGGTTGCGCAGATAGTTCAGTACCGTCAGATTCGGATCGATCTCCTGCTCGCTGATCAGCGTCTGATTAAGCAAAAATTGAATCATGCCGCTTTCTCCACGCTGTCGCGCTGCCAGACGCAGGCGCCATTAACCCAGGTGGCAGCAATATTGCGGTCGTCACCCAGCGTCATCAGTACAAACAGCTGCTCCCAGATATCACGGCTGTTGCCATGGCGCAGCTGTTGCAGCGCGGAAACCGCCGGATCAAGCACCACAAAATCCGCCTCTTTGCCAGCATTGAAGTTGCCAATCTTATCGTCCAGATCCAGAGCCTGCGCGCCGCCCAGCGTGGCATGGTAGAAAGCTTCGCAGGCTGACAGCTTATAATGTTGCAGCTGCGCCACTTTGTAGGCTTCGCCCAGTGTTTGCAGCAGATTAAAGGTGGTTCCGGCACCAACGTCGGTGCCGATGCCGCAATGCACCTGTTTTTGCCAGCGCTTTTGCAGATCAAACAGACCGCTGCCAAGGAACAGATTGGAGGTCGGGCAGAAAGCGATGGACGATTCGGTCTGATGCAGGCAGTCCCACTCCTGTTCTTCAAGATGCAGACAGTGGGCAAATACGCTGCGACGACCGGTCAGCTGATACTGGTGATAGACATCGAGATAACTGCTGTTTTCAGGAAACAGCGCTTTAACCCACGCCACTTCCTGCGGGTTTTCACTTAAATGGGTATGCAGCCAGGTATCGGGAAACTCCTGTCGCAGGCGACGCACATTCGCCAGCAATTGCGGTGAGGAGGTTGGCGCAAAACGCGGCGTTAAGGCGTAGCTCAGTCGACCACGGTTATGCCAGCGTTCAATCAATGCGCGCGTCTGCTGATAACTGTCAGCGGCAGTTTCGATCAGATAATCCGGCGCATTGCGATCCATCATCACTTTACCGGCAATCAGTCGCATACCCAGCTGTTCGGCCGCAGTAAATAACGCATCGACCGATTGCGGATGCACAGTGCCAAACACCAGTGCAGTGGTGGTGCCATTGCTCAGCAACTGATGTAAAAAGAACGCCGACATTCTGGCCGCGTGTTGCGGGCAGTGATACTGGCTCTCCACCGGGAAAGTGTATTGCTGGAGCCACTCCAGCAGCTGTTCGCCGAAAGCGCCGATCATTTCAGTTTGCGGATAGTGAATATGGCTGTCGACAAAGCCCGGCACGATCAGCTTATTGCGGTAATCAATCACCTGATGCGGATCGCTCAGCAGCCGGTGTCCCTGCTCCCAGCTTTGCAGGCTGACTATGCGCCCTTCGTCGATCAGCAACAGGCCATCCTCAACATAGCGCGCATAATCAGCCAGTAGTTCTGGTTGCTTAACCGTAGCGGTAATATCAAAAAAGCGGCCACGAATGGCTTGAGTATATTTCACTGACATTGCAATTCCTTTTGAGAAAGGGCTTCGCTTTCTCACTGTGTAATAGCAGGCAAATGGCTTGTAACTGGAAATGCAAAAGTGATGCCAGAGTGACTCAATGAGTTTTATTGTTAAATATCAGTTAGATAGATATTTCATAATAAAATATCGCCCTTTAACAGAATATGCCCTGCGCAAACGGTTGCTATAATTTGCAAACGTTTGCTTTGCGGGTTAATGGAAATATCTGCCCGTCAGTAAATTTAATCAGGCTATTTTGCTGCACTGTTAAAACGCATATTCCGCGCTACCCGCACCATGGATGTGCACAGCTTGCGAACCGTTAGCAGGATTCATTTCTTAACGGCCACGCAGTGAAGTGATAAGGTGTTTGATACCCGAAACACGTTAAGGAACAGTGAGATGATTATTTTTGTTACCGGTGCCACCGCCGGTTTTGGTCAAAGTATCACCCGCCGCTTTATCGCTGATGGTCACAAAGTGATTGCCACGGGCCGCCGCGTCGAACGTTTGCAGGCGCTGAAAGATGAGCTGGGCGACAACCTGTTCACTTTACAACTTGATGTACGTGATCGTGCAGGGATTGAAACCGCACTGGCAGGACTGCCTGCGGAGTGGCGTAATATCGATATTCTGGTCAATAACGCGGGCCTGGCGCTGGGTATCGAACCGGCGCACAAAGCGAATCTCGATGACTGGGAAGATATGATCGACACCAACAATAAAGGTCTGGTGTATATGACCCGCGCGCTATTACCGGCAATGGTTGAACGCAATATTGGTCATATCATTAATATCGGCTCGATCGCCGGTAGCTGGCCGTATGCGGGAGGGAATGTGTATGGCGCCACCAAAGCCTTTGTACGCCAGTTCAGCCTTAATCTGCGTACCGATTTGCACGGCACTGCCCTGCGCGTGACCGATATCGAACCGGGCCTGGTCGGCGGCACCGAGTTTTCCAATGTGCGCTTTAAAGGCGACGATGATAAAGCGGGTAAAGTTTATGACGGCACGACCGCGCTAACAGCGGAAGATGTCACCGAAGCGGTGCACTGGGTCGCCAACCTGCCAAAACATGTCAATATCAATACCCTTGAGATGATGCCGGTCAGCCAGACGCTGGCAGGTCTGAAGGTGCATAAGGATTGATAATTGCCCCGTATCTTACCGGTTGGTGATATACGGGGTTTGCTTAGCCGCTTATTTACTCCAGCCCGCCACAATAATCAGCATGCCGCTAAACGCCACCGCCGCGCCCAGCCAGTCATAATGGGTCAGACGCACGCCATCAACAAAACGCAGCCATAACAGCGCGGTCATCACATAGACACCGCCATAGGCGGCATAGACGCGTCCACTGGCGGCGGGATGCAGCGTCAGCAGCCAGACAAACAGCGCCAGACTGCACGCTGCCGGGATCAGCAACAGCACCGATGCGCCTCGCTTCAGCCATAACCACGGCAGAAAACAGCCAATAATTTCAGCCAGTGCGGTAAGAAAAAACAGCAGCGAAGTTTTGATCATTATGTAAAACATCTCTCAGAAATATAAACAAGCCGGCACTGCGACTGGTGAGCAATTGAACGTCGATGATATAATAAAAGAGATACTGACCCCAGCAGCAGTAGCTGGCTGCGGTACTTACTTAAGGATGTAATGATGAAAACTCTGCATAAACGCCTGCTCGCCGCCCTTCTGCCCCTGACATTGCTGGGTGCGACGCTGGTCGTGCCAGCTACCGCTGGCGCAAAAACCGATCGCCTGATTATTGAGAATGGCAACGCAGCGCTGAGCAACGAACAAGCGCGTCAGGAGAAAGAGCAGTGGGACGATACGCGTATGCTGCGTAAAAAGGTTAACAGCCGCGTCGAAAAAGAGTTTGATAAAGCTGATAACGCATTTGATACCCGCGATGCCTGCGATAAAAGCTATAACGTGAATGCGTACTGGGAAGCTAACACCCTGCGCTGCCTTGATCGCCGTACCGGACGTCCGGTAACGCCGTAACCGGCTGACTGATGCTATGCTTAGGGCAGTTTTTAACAAAAGGATGATGTGATGAAAACGTCTGTGTTGATGCTCACCGCACTATGCTTAATCGCACCGCTTGCTGCTCAGGCATCCTGTGAAACGGTTAAAGCCGATATCAGTAAAAAAATTGTCAGTAACGGTGTAACTGAATCTGGTTTCACCCTGGATATTGTTCCCAACGATCAGGCTGACCAGGCTGGTGGCCAGGTGGTTGGCCATTGCGAAAATGATACGCAAAAAATCGTTTATAAACGCATTACCAGTGATGGCGACGCCAGTGTGCCTGCCGATGCAGGCAGCACGCAGGATGCGCCGGCACCATAATCCCTCTTCTGATAGTGTTAATAAGATAGCGGAGTCATTATTGGCTCCCTTTTTATTTTTACCTGCTGCGTATTGCGATCCGTTTAGTTCTGTAAAAGATAAAGAAACTTCTTATTACCTTTCTATTTAATTTAAATATTTCACTAACCTTAATTAAATAAAACTCAATAAATAATAACAGGCGGAATCGGTTTATATTTCATTTAACAATTTCAGGTTACTTTCTGCGTTAAATTCCCACATTTAATTAAGTAACCTGAAATTATATGAATAAAAATTTAATTGCACTGCTTGCTGTGCCGTTTATCAGTTTTTCCGCTTTGGCAGCACATCAGGATCTGGTGAAATTTGGTGATACGGCACAAATTGCATTACCCATTACCGCCGGGGTGATCTCACTTTATCAGCAGGATTATGAAGGTGTTGGCCAGCTGGTTGAAGGCGCTATCTACACGGCCGCCATTACCCAGGGATTAAAATACAGCATTGATGCCAAAAGGCCGAATGGCAAACCTCATTCGTTCCCTTCAGGGCATACGTCGGCAGCCTCGCAGGCCGCCGCATATTTGCAGTTTCGTTACGGATGGCAATATGGCGTACCGGCTTATGGTATCGCATCGGCGGTAGCTTATTCACGGGTCCGTTCTGATAATCACCACTGGCGCGATGTCGCCGCCGGTGCATTACTGGCAACCTCAGTGCAATATGTGGTTACCGGATTAAATATAAACTTCACTAAAACCCTTATTTCGCCAGTCATTGATAAAGATAATATCGGGTTTAACGTCACGACGGAATTCTGAGGTTAAACCCGGATAATCTGGGCGCGGTTTATTCCGGCCGCCGCTGCGGCATCGCGCGGGCAATGACCAGACTCATCAGCGCAATCAGCAATGCGGCGACAAACACCCAGTGCAGCGATGCCGCCACCTGCGCCACCATTTGTTGCAGGGTGTCGTGCTGTAATGCCTGACGCTCACCTTCCGACATAATTTGTTGTACCGGATCCGGCTGATCGGGCAAGCGCAGCAGCAGATTGTAATTGAGTACCGCGCCCATTAACGCCGTACCCAGCGCCGAACCGAGCATGCGGCTGAACATAATCGAGGCGGTGCAGATGCCGCGAATATGAAACTCCGCGCTGTTTTGTACGGAGACCAGGAAGGTGGTGCTGGTCATACCCATGCCAGTGCCGATAATAAAGGCGTAGAGTGCGGCATGCAGCATGCTGCTGTCACGTTGCAGCGTCAGCAACAGTGCGCAACCCACGATCAGTAAAAACGCGCCCAGCTGCGCAGTAAAACGATAGGACGTGCGCTGCATGAGATGGCCGCTAATCGCACTGGCGATTGGCCAGCCAATTGACATCATTGCCAGCGCGCTGCCCGCCTGCAACGGCGTACCGCCATTCACCCCCTGAATCCAGGTCGGCAGAAATGCGCTGATCCCCATCATCGCCGCGCCAATAATCAGATTACCGGCATTGCCCGCCACAATGACCCGGCTGCGCCAGATTGCCAGCGGAAACAGCGGCTCTTTAGCCTGCTGCTCATTTCTTACCAGCGCATAACCGCACAACATGGACAGCGCCAGAAACGCCAGCGACCAGTAGCCAAGGGTTTCCGCCTGTAACAGCGCTATCAGCAAAGATGAGACACATAACATCAGCCAGCCGCTGCCCGCCAGGTTAAGCCGGTGTTGCTGCTTCACCTGCATATCCGGCAGAAAGCGCGCCAGCATCAGCATCGAAATCAGGCCAATCGGCACATTGACCCAGAAGATCAGCGCCCAGTTAAAGTGCTGCACAATCCAGGCGCCGGACAGCGGTCCGATAATTGCTGCAAAACCCCAGACACTCGAGAGCCAGCCCTGAATACCGGCGCGCTCTTTTGGCGAATAGATATCAGCGACGATGGTGGAGGTCAGCGGCATAATCGCCCCGGCACCCAGTCCCTGAAAAGCACGAAACAGAATCAGCCAGCCCATACTGCTGGCAAAGCCGCACAGTACCGACCCCAGCAGAAACAGTGAAGTGCCGATAAAAAACACTTTCTTTCTGCCCCACAGATCGGCCAGCCGGCCATAGATGGGTACGCTGACGGCCTGAGTCAGCAGGTAAATGGAGAATACCCAGCCAAATTGAGAAAAACCGCCCAGTTCCGCCACGATAGTGGGCATTGCCGTGGCGACAATGGTGACTTCAATTGCCGCCATAAACATCGCCAGCATTGCGGCGATAAGGATCCAGTGGCGATGCCTGACCTGTTGATAAAGTGTTTCCGTCATAGTGTCCCTTTCCTGTGTCTTGCTTAAGGCTAGCTGATTCTGGTATGCGACAGTTTCCGTATTGTGCGCCGCAGTCAGTGACAGCGTCACGTTTACCGCCGAAATTAATATTTATGCGCTTTATGCCAGTTAAAACGCGGCTTTCAGCCAGATCTGCCGAAAAACTATCCTGCTGATTTTGCCGGTAAAAGTTGCCATCGTCAGTAACAGGCTGCTATAGATTCAGAGGCCATTTTTAACCTTTATCAGGTAAATAAGGTCGAAAATAGTTTTTTTGTCTGTTTAAAGCGGTGAACTCGGTATTGGATATGGCGTTGTGTTGTTTGCGATTTCTGTCGATTCACCAACTGAATGAATAACAAGGGCAGGCTTCCGGCTCCCAATGGAAGTGCTGGCTGATAATGTAGTCTCAGGGAGAATCCTGTTTATGCAAAACTCTGTGCTGGCTAAGCGTGCAGCCCTCGCGGTTCTGTTTATTGTTGTGGTACTCGGACTGCTGGTTTATGGCCTTGGCTTCGATACTATCCGTTCACGTCAGGTCGATTTAGTCTATCTCGGACAGCAGCATATGATGCTGGTGTTCTGGTCGATGCTCTTTGCCCTGCTGGTCGGCATTCCCAGCGGTGTTCTTCTCAGCCGTCCTTTCGCCCGTCGCTGGGCCGAATATGTGATGCAAATCTTTAATGTCGGCAATACCCTGCCGCCGTTAGCGGTGCTGGCGCTGGCAATGGTGATCATCGGTATCGGCGATGGCCCGGCTATTTTCGCGCTGTTTCTCGCTTCGTTATTACCGATTGTGCGCAATACCTATGCGGGACTCTGCTCGGTGCAGCCTTCGCTGCTGGAAGCGGCCAACGGCATTGGCATGACCAAAAAGCAGCGTCTGCTGCAGGTAGAGTTACCTGACGCCTCACCGGTGATTCTTTCCGGGATCCGCATCGCCACCGCGATTAATGTCGGTACTGCCCCACTGGCGTTTCTGATTGGCGCCAGCAGTTATGGCGAGCTGATCTTCCCGGGCATCTATCTGAACGACTTCCCGACACTGATTTTGGGTGCTGCGGCAACGGCGCTGTTTGCGCTAATCCTCGATATGTTGCTGGCCGGTCTTGGACGTTTGTTAAGCCCACATACGGCGGTTTAAAACAATAACAGGAGCTTTGCTATGGCATCTGCCAATAAATTAACCCGCTGGGTTCGCCACACTACTCTCGCCCTGAGCGCCACGCTGGCGCTGAGCAGCGCCGCAGCGGCGGCGCCAATAATTATGGCGACCAAAAGTTTTACCGAGCAGCATATTTTGTCTGCGATGACGACTCTGTGGCTGAATAAGAAAGGCTTTGAGGTTGAACCCAAAACCAATATCGCAGTAACCATTGCGCGCAATGCGATGCTGAGTAAACAGATCGATATGACCTGGGAGTACACCGGCACATCACTGATTATTTTCAACCATATTGAAAAGCGTATGACGCCGGAAGAAGCGTATCAGACGGTGAAAACGCTTGATGGTAAGAAAGGGTTAATCTGGCTGGATCCGGCGCCAATGAATAATACCTATGCCTTTGCCATGAAGCGCGATCGCGCTGATAAAGAGCATATCGATACCATGTCACAGCTGGTGGCCAAAGTCGAACAGGTACGTAAAACCGACCCGGACAATAACTGGATGCTGGGGCTGGATCTGGAGTTTTCTGGCCGTTCCGACGGCATGAAACCGTTGCAGAAAGCCTATGGCATGGAGCTGGATCGTCCGCAGATCCGTCAGATGGATCCAGGGCTGGTTTATAACGCTATTCGCGACGGTTTTGTCGATGCCGGCCTGATTTACACCACCGATGGCCGGGTTAAGGGCTTCGACCTGAAGGTGCTGAAGGATGACAAAGGCTTCTTCCCAAGCTATGCCGTAACGCCGGTGGTACGTCAGGATACGCTTGACGCTAATCCGGGTCTGGCGGAAGCGCTGAATCAGCTATCGCCGCTGATTACCGATGACGTTATTACCGAGCTGAATAAAAAGGTCGATATCGATCATCAATCTCCGCAGCAGGTTGCGCGCGATTTCCTGAAATCTCACGGCATGCTTTAAGGAGAAGCTATGGATACGATTAATTATATCGTCGACAACTGGAGTTACCTGCTTAGCCTGACCGGGCAGCATTTGTGGCTGGTGATGCTGGCCGTCGGCTTCGCGATTATTATCGGCGTGCCAGTCGGCATTCTGATTGTCCGCTTTAAATGGCTGGCGACGCCGGTGCTGGGACTGGCGACCATTGTACTGACCATCCCTTCCATTGCGCTGTTTGGCCTGATGATTCCGTTGTTTTCGATGATCGGTCAGGGGATTGGCGTGGTGCCTGCGGTAACCGCAGTGTTTCTTTACTCGCTGTTGCCGATTGTACGTAACACCCACACCGCGCTGGAAAATATTCCCGGCGGTCTGCGTGAAGCCGGTCGCGGCATTGGTATGACTTTCTGGCAGCGTCTGCGTTGGGTGGAGATCCCGATGGCACTGCCGGTGATTTTCGGTGGTATTCGTACCGCGGTAGTGATGAACGTTGGCGTAATGGCCATCGCCGCAGTGATTGGTGCGGGCGGACTGGGACTGCTGTTGCTTGATGGCATCAGCGGCAGTGATATCCGTATGCTGATTTCCGGCGCCTTAATGATCTGTTTGCTGGCTATTATTCTTGACTGGCTGTTGCATCGTCTGCAGTTAGCGCTGACTCCTAAGGGGATTCGATAATGATAAAACTGGAAAATCTCACTAAACAATTTACCCAGAAAAACGGCACCACTTTTAATGCCGTCGATAATGTCAGCCTGAATGTGCCTGAGGGCGAGATGTGTGTGCTGCTTGGTCCGTCCGGTTGCGGTAAAACCACCACATTAAAGATGATTAACCGTCTGATCCCCTCTACCAGCGGCACAATTCTGATTAATGGCGAAGATACCAGTAATCTCGATACCACTACGCTGCGGCGTAATATTGGCTATGTGATCCAGCAAATTGGTCTGTTTCCCAATATGACCATTGAAGAGAATATTACCGTCGTACCGCGGATGCTGGGCTGGGATAAAAAGCGCTGTAAAGATCGCGCCAGCGAGCTGATGAGCATGGTGGCGCTGGATCCGACCAAATTTCTGCACCGCTATCCCAAAGAGATGTCCGGTGGTCAGCAGCAGCGTATCGGCGTGATTCGCGCGCTGGCGGCGGATCCACCGGTACTGCTGATGGATGAGCCTTTTGGTGCGGTGGACCCGATTAACCGTGAAGTGATTCAGAATGAGTTTCTTGATATGCAGCGCCAGCTGAAGAAAACCGTGATGCTGGTCAGCCATGATATTGATGAAGCGCTAAAACTGGGCGACCGTATTGCGGTGTTTGGTCAGGGTAAAATCGTCCAGTGCGCCAGTCCGGATGAGCTGCTGGCGAAACCGGCCAATGAGTTTGTTGGCTCTTTTGTCGGCCAGGACCGTACGCTGAAACGCCTGCTGCTGGTGCAGGCAGGTGACGTGACCGATCAGCAGCCAACCATAACGGTGCAGAAATCGACGTCGCTGTCAGATGCCTTTGGCACCATGGACGATAATGATATGCGCTCGGTTACCGTGGTGGATGATGACGGTAAGCCACTTGGCTTTGTCAAACGTCGCGAAGCGCGTGGCGCCAGCGGTGTCTGCGCAGAAATGCTGCATCAGTTTACCGTTACTGGTCGTGCGGAAGAGAACCTGCGTGTAGTACTGTCAAAATTGTATGAACACAATCTGGTATGGATGCCGATTGTTGATGAAGAGGGCCGCTACAGCGGTGAGATTTCGCAGGATTATATTGCTGATTATCTCAGTTCTGGTCGTACGCGGCGGGCGCTGGGCCTGTAGTGGTCGGTATTTTTTCCGTAGGGCGGCGTTCTCGCCGCCCTTATTTCTTTTATTTAACCACCGACAGATCGAGATATTTTGCCAGTTCACGCTGTTCGGCACGCGGTAAGTAAGGCAGCTCGCCTAACAGCGGCGCCGGGATCTTATCGCGTAAGACATCGATAATCTCTGCGTAGTGCGCCAGTCCCGGATTGATGCGATTTGCTACCCACCCCAGCAGCGGCAGACCATCGTTAATCACCGATTCTGCGGTTAACAGTGCATGGCTGATACAACCGGACTGGATACCCACCACCATTACGACCGGCAGTTTCTCCAGCACCGCCCACTCAGAGAGCGGACGCAGGTCATTCATCAGACTGCGCCAGCCGCCGGTACCCTCAACCACCACCGCATCCGCCTGCTCGCTTAAGTGCTGCAAACCTGAACTCAACAGACTGTAACTGATTTTATGATCGCGGCTGGTGCTGATCTCATCTTCCTGCAAGGTAAAGGGATTTATAGCCTGATACGGCAGTTGCAGACTGGAAGAGGCTTGCAGCACAAGGGCATCCTTGTTGCGTAAGCCCTCCTCCGTTTGCTGGCTGCTTTTTGCTACCGGCTTATAACCCACCACGCGGGGGTACTCAGCGGACAGTTTTTGCAACAGTGCGCGGGAAACCACCGTTTTTCCGACAGCAGTATCCGTACCGGTTACGAATATACGACTAAACATGGGTGTGTCTCCGACAGGCCAGCAACCTGAAATTAATGATTTTGCTCAAAGGTTTGTGTCGGAAAATTGTAGAGTAGCGCGCCGGACGCCAGTTTGCGTTAGCGCAAGCTTTTGTGGATAAGCAGCAACTGATTAGCCCTGCAACAGTTTGACCAGCAGAGAGCCGTTATATAGCGCATCTTTAACCAGCGCCGCGCCAGGCATGGTACCCAGATTAACAAACTGAGTCGGTTCCACATCGATTTGCCGGCTGTAAGCAGGCAGCGATTGCTGGCGAATACAGGCGGTTATCGCCGGATAAAGGATCTCCGCGGCGCGATTGAGCGGCGAACCAATCAGAATTTTTTGCGGATTAAACAGATTGACCATCACTGCCACAATGCGACCCACGCTGCTGCCGACGCCAGCAATAATATCTCTGGCGAGCTGATCGCCGGCCAGCGCCGCATCACAAAGTGCGGATACCGTCAGCGGCTGATTATGCAGCGTGGAAGCTGGCGCTAAGGCCATACGCTGCCTGGCGAGGGCCAGAATGCTGCTGATACTGGCCACGGTTTCCAGGCAACCATGGTTGCCGCAGTAACACTGCTTACCGTAGGGATCGACCTGCGTATGACCAATCTCCACCAGAGTACTGTTGCCATTATGCAGCAGGCGTCCGCCGGTAATCACTCCGGCGCCGACATTATGATCAATCACCACATGGATCACATCGCGTGCGCCGCGTGAGGCGCCAAACAGTGACTCCGCCATGGTCCAGGCACAAATATCATGCTGAATGTAGATCGGCAAACCGGTGCGTTGTTCCAGCTCCGGCCCCAGTGGCATATCGACCACTTCGTAAAACGGCATGCGATGCACAATGCCGCTGCGGGTATTAATAATGCCCGGCAGCGTAATCGCAATGGCAGTCAGACGTTCGAGCTTGCGCTGATGGCGAATAAAAAACTGGTCAATTTCAGCGGTAATGCGCGTTAACAGCGGCTCACGGCCTTCCTGCGGCAACGGGAGTTGCTGCTCAATCACCAGCGCACTGCTCAGATCGCGCAGCGCCAGGGTAATTTCCCCTTCGCTGATCCGCACAGAAAGATAGTGCCAGGCGGCAGTATCGAGGATCAGGCCAACCGCTGGCCGACCGCGGCTGCCCATCTCCTGAAACTCAGTTTCCTGCACCAGATGGGCTTCGAGCATTTCGCGCACAATTTTAGTAATACTGGCCGGAGCCAGTTGCGCAAGTCTGGACAGCTCAATGCGCGAAATCGGACCAAATTGATCTATCAGGCGATAAACAACGCCAGCATTGGTCTGCTTTATCTGGTCTATATGCCCAGGCTGACTATCCGCTATCACAACCCTGCTCCCGCTTATTTTCGCGCTTCAAAATAAACCCTTTTCGCTATGGTGAAACACTTGGCGGGTTGCGTCAAATATTTGATTCGATATGTGATTTACTGCACACAAAAGCGCTTATAACGCGCGTAAAACGGTCAATCAATCTGTTGCCAGCTACTTTAGCAACAGGCCCATCATATGCTGGAGCACCGCGCTCTGTTCGCGCTGTTTCGCCCAGACCAGCCAGACTTCAGATAATGCATCGTGCTGTTGTAACGGCAGCCAGACCACATCCGTAAGGTGTATCCGTTTAAATGACGCCGGCAAAATCGACACGCCAAGACCGGTGGAAACCAGACCGAGAATCGTCATTGCCTCCCCCACTTCCTGGGTGATATAGGGTTCAATATTGTGGCGCTGCAGCATCCCGAGAATTTCGCTGTATAACGCGGTGCCGACCTGAGGGTCAAAAAAAACAAACGGTTCACTGGCCAGCGCCTGCAACGGGATACTCTGCTTCTGCGCCAGCGGATGGGCGCGATGCACCAGCGCATATAAGGGTTCGCGCAAAATCAGTTTATGGTCGAGATTATCCGGCAGTGGCGTATTGCGCATCACTCCCAGATCGAGGCGTCCGTCACTCAACGGATCCAGCTGCTGGCGGGTGTTAATTTCTTGCATCTGAATATGCACCTGCGGATAACGCTGGCGAAAAATAAACAGCGCATCGGAAACCGGGGCGATAAAAGGCGCGGAAGAGGTAAAACCAATGCGCAGCTCACCTTCAACCCCCATATGTAAGCGTGCGGCTTTATCCGCTGCCTGCTCCACATTCAGCAATATCTGCCGGGCATCGCTAAGAAACTGTTGGCCTGCCGCGGTGAGATTGACGCTGCGATTAGTACGCGCCAGCAGACGTGCGCCAATTTGTTGTTCCAGCAGCAATATTTGCTGGCTGAGCGGCGGCTGCGAGATATTCAGGCGCTGAGCGGCACGGCCAAAATGCAGCTCTTCGGCGACGGCGATAAAGTAGCGAAGATGACGTAATTCGATATTCATACTTTAAACGTCTTATTTGAGATTATTAATATATTAGACATCATAATGCAGCTTGCCTAAGGTTAACACTCTGATTTTATTCCTGAGGAACCGTTGTGAACCGCTCATCCCAGACCGTTACGTTGGACGACTCCAGCCTTGAACGCGTCTCCACTTCCGCATCAGCAAAAAACCTGTTTATTACTCGCGGTACGCCGCAATTTATGCGCGTTACCTTAGCGCTATTTTCTGCCGGACTGGCCACTTTTGTGCTGCTCTACTGCGTGCAACCGATTTTGCCGGTATTGTCGCAGCAGTTTGGTGTTTCGCCTGCTCAGAGCAGTATTTCACTGTCGATTGCGACCGGCATGATGGCGCTGGGGCTGCTGTTTACCGGCCCGCTTTCCGACGCCATTGGCCGCAAATCGGTGATGGTTACCGCGCTGCTGCTGGCGGCGATCTGTACCCTGATTTCGGCAACTATGACCAGCTGGCATGGCATTCTGCTGATGCGTGCATTGATCGGTCTGTCACTGAGCGGTGTGGCGGCAGTGGGTATGACCTACCTCAGCGAAGAGATTCATCCCAGCGTGGTGGCTTTTTCAATGGGGTTATATATCAGCGGCAACTCGATTGGCGGCATGAGCGGTCGCCTGCTGACCGGGGTAATTACTGATTTTTCCTCATGGCGCGTAGCGGTGACGACCGTAGGTTGTTTCTCTCTCGCCGCCGCCCTGATGTTCTGGAAAATTCTGCCTGCATCGCGCCATTTTCGTCCGGCATCGCTGCGTCCGCGCAATTTACTGATTAATTTCCGTCTGCACTGGCGTGATGCGGGTCTGCCGCTGCTATTTGCCGAAGGTTTTCTGCTGATGGGCGCGTTTGTCACCCTGTTCAACTATATCGGCTATCGCCTGTTAAGTGCGCCATGGTATCTCAGTCAGGCCGTTGTCGGTCTGCTGTCAGTAGTTTATCTCACCGGTTCATGGAGTTCACCTAAAGCAGGCGCGATGACCGCCCGTTTTGGCCGCGGTAAAGTGCTGCTGTTCTCCACCGCCATTATGCTTAGCGGCTTACTTCTTACCGCATTCAATATGTTGTGGCTGATTTTTATCGGCATGATGCTGTTTTCCGCCGGTTTCTTTGCCGCCCACTCCGTTGCCAGCGGCTGGATCGGCAAACGCGCCCGCCGTGCCCGCGGCCAGGCTTCTTCGCTGTATCTGTTTTGTTACTATGTCGGTTCCAGCGTCGCCGGTACGCTGGGTGGGGTGTTCTGGCATAATTATGGCTGGCCGGGCATTACGGCTTTTATTGGTACATTACTGGTGCTGGCGCTGCTGGTCGGTTACCGCCTGAAACAACGGCAGTTGTAATGACAGAGTGGCCATAATGATTTATCTCATTGTGGCCGCGACTCATTGATATACTCCCTTCCTTCTCTTTTTTACCTGCCCCGGCCATTCCCTGTTGAAAAATAAACGACGCTGATGCTGAAATATGCACTAATACAGACTATAGTCGTTTGTATGTTGTAACTAAAGAGGGATCTATGAGCCAATATGATGCTGTTGCCGCGCTACATCAGTGTGTTAATCAACTTGAAGCTGAACTGAACCAACTACAACAACAGTTACAATCGCTGCACCTGCTGGCTGGGCGGGTATTTAGCCTGCCCCCGGTGGTTAAAGGCAAAGAGCATGATCCAATCAGGACTATCGACGTCAGACAACATCTCGGCAGCGAAGCGCTGCAACTGGGGATGGAACATTACTGCCGGCTGTTTATGCAACACCAGTCTGAACAAATCAGCACCAAAGCCGCAGTGCGCCTGCCGGGGGCGCTCTGCTTTGCGGCGGATATGGTGCAGTCTGCCCGGCTTCACCAGCAGGTAGCCTGCGTTAACCAGCTTAAAGTCCGGCTGGAGCAGATTATTACCGTCGAGTCCGGCGTTGAAAGCGAGGAGCGCTTTGATTTTGTTCATACTCATCTGCGCGGGCTGATTACCCTTAATGCCTATCGCGCCATCACCCTGCTTGATGCACCCAATACCGTGCGCTTTGGCTGGGCGAATAAGCATATTGTGAAGAATCTGAGCCGCAAAGAAGTGCTGGAAAAACTGGAACGCGGCCTGAAAGCCGGTCGTGCGGTGGCACCCTGGAGCCGTGAACAGTGGGCAGAGAAAGTGCTGGAGGAGATTGAAGCGATTCGCTCCCTGCCGGCTAATGCCCGTCTGAAGATCAAGCGTCCGGTAAAAGTGCAGCCGATTGCCCGAACCTGGAATATCCAGCAGCAGAAACAGACGCAGCTGGCCTGCCCTTCACCGCTGCTGGTGCTTTGTGCTGATAAAAATCAGGTGCCGGCACTGGGAGAACTGCTTAATTACGATGCCGAACAGGTAAAACATCGCTATAAACCGCAGGCGGAAAAGCTGTTTGCCATCATTCCGCGCCTGCATCTGTATAGCGATCGGCTGGTGTAACGCAGCATAAAAAAGGGAGCCAGCTGGCTCCCTTACGGCGTTCAGGCCGGATATTACGACTTCATACTGCCGACCATATCTTCAGGTCGCACCCAGGCATCAAACTCTTCTTCCGTCAGATAACCGAGTTTCAGCGCGGAGCCTTTCAGGGTCAGTCCCTCTTTATGCGCCTTTTTAGCAATTTCCGCGGCTTTGTCGTAGCCGATATGGGTATTCAGCGCGGTGACCAGCATCAGTGATTCATTCAGCAGCTGCTCGATACGGTCACGGTTTGGCTCGATACCCACCGCGCAGTGATGATTGAAGCTATCCATACCGTCCGCCAGCAGACGGATTGACTGCAGGAAGTTATGAATAATCATTGGACGGAACACGTTCAGTTCAAAATTACCGGATGCGCCACCCATATTGACCGCCACATCGTTACCCATCACCTGGCAGCACAACATGGTCATCGCTTCGCACTGGGTAGGGTTCACTTTACCTGGCATGATTGAACTGCCCGGTTCGTTTTCCGGAATGGCGATTTCGCCGATTCCACAGCGCGGACCAGAAGAGAGCCAGCGCACATCGTTGGCAATCTTCATCAGAGAAGCCGCCAGACCTTTCAGTGCGCCATGGGCATGCACCAGCGCATCACAGGCTGCCAGCGCCTCAAATTTATTCGGCGCAGTGACAAAGGGCTGTTGCGTCAGTTCCGCCAGCTCTTTTGCAACACGCACCGCATATTCCGGGTGAGTATTCAGTCCGGTGCCTACTGCGGTACCGCCCAGCGCCAGCTCGGCCACATGCGGAATGCTCTGTTCGATATGCTTCAGGTTGTGCTCCAGCATCGCCACCCAGCCAGAGATCTCCTGGCCCAGCGTCAATGGTGTCGCATCCTGCAGATGGGTACGGCCGATTTTTACGATATCTTTATAAGCTTCCGCTTTGGCATGCAGCGTCTTTTTCAGCGTATGCAGTTGCGGAATCAGATGTTCACGCACGGCGATAACCGCCGCAACATGCATCGCAGTCGGGAATACATCATTGGAGCTCTGGCTCTTATTCACGTCATCATTTGGATGCACCAGACGTGACATGCCGCGCTCGCCACCGAGAATTTCACTTGCCCGGTTGGCCAGCACTTCATTCATATTCATATTGGTCTGGGTACCGGAACCGGTCTGCCAGATAGCAAGAGGGAATTCGTTTCCGTGCTGATCGGCAAGCACTTCATCCGCCGCTTTGATAATCGCTTCAGCGCGTTCAGCCGCCAGCAGGCCTAAATCACTGTTCACTTGTGCTGCGGCACGTTTAGTCAGTGCCAGCGCATGAACCAGCGCGGTGGGCATTTTTTCCGTAGAGATGCGAAAGTGTTCAAGTGAGCGCTGTGTCTGTGCGCCCCAAAGTTTATCAGCCGGTACATCAATGGGTCCCATTGAGTCTTTTTCAATGCGATTAGCGGCCATTCCTGTCTCCTTTAGCACATACATTTGATTTAAAAGGCCCGGTTAACCGTGGCGGAACTCGCTACGGGCAACAAAGGCGCGCAATATTCTGCCATACAATAATTTAACATTATGCGACTCAATCGTCCTTATTGCATTTCGACTGTATTTTTCAGGGTAGTTTCTGTTTTAATAAACCCAGTTAAATTCATCTTAAACAGGGATAAATGATGCAAAAGTTGCTCAATTCGTTGCAAAACTACGCATGGGGTAGCAAAACTGCCCTCACCGAGCTGTACGGCATTGCCAACCCCGACAATCTGCCGATGGCGGAAGTGTGGATGGGCGCGCATCCGAAAAGCAGTTCTTCGGTAGAGATTGACGGGAAAGTGCGTAGTCTGCGCAGCGTAATCGATAGTGATAAAACGCGTCTGCTGGGGGCCAACGTTGCTGAACGTTTTGGTGAACTGCCTTTTCTGTTTAAAGTCCTGTGTGCCGATCAACCTCTGTCGATTCAGGTGCATCCAAGTAAAGCGGCCGCCGAAGTGGGCTTTGCGAAAGAGAACGCGGCCGGTATCGATCTGAGCGCGGCGAATCGTAACTATAAAGATGCAAACCATAAGCCTGAGCTGGTATATGCCCTGACGCCATTCCTGGCGATTAACGGCTTCCGTGAAAACCGTGAAATTGTTTCACTGCTGCAGCCGGTGGCTGGCGCGCATCCGGCGATTGCGCATTTTCTGCAGCAACCCGATGCCGAAAGCCTTGCGCAGCTGTTCGCCAGCCTGCTTTCGCTGGAAGGTGAAGAGAAGTCGCTGGCGCTTGGTGTGCTGACATCGGCGCTTAACAGCCAGCAGGGTCAGCCATGGGATACCATCAAAGCAATTGCTGAAGTCTATCCTGATGACAGCGGTCTGTTCTCTCCGTTGCTGTTAAATGTGATCGAGCTGCAGCCTGGCGAAGCGATGTTCCTGTTTGCCGAAACCCCGCATGCTTATCTGCAGGGTGTGGCGCTGGAAGTGATGGCCAACTCTGATAACGTATTACGCGCAGGCCTGACGCCGAAGTATATCGATATCCCTGAACTGCTGGCGAATGTGCGCTTCAGCGCCAGCCCGTTTGACCGGCTGCTAACGCAACCTGAAGTTAATGGCAACACCCTGAACTTCCCGATCCCGGTCGATGATTTTGCCTTCGCCATTCATACGCTGGACAACACGCCTGCGGCATTAAGCCAGCAGAGCGCGTCCATTCTGTTCTGTATTGAAGGTGAAGCGATTATCACCCAAGGCGATCAGCAACTGGTGCTGCAGGCTGGCGAATCCTGCTTTATCGCTGCCGATGAGACATCCGTCACCATCAGCGGCAGCGGACGCATCGCGCAGGCCTTTAATACTTTGTAATTAATCCGACTGACGCCAGCCGGGACAATTGCTATTATTATTCAAGCTATTAATCAGAAAACGCCCGTGTGGCGTTTTTCTTCGCTGCCGGAAACGGGACAGAGTGGGCAGCGCTGACATCAGTGAAAGGATGACAAATTAAGATGAAAAAGACCAAGATTGCAGTAAGTGTAGTCGTTGCACTGGGAATTATCTGGACCGGCGGCGCCTGGTTTACCGGCAAGCAGCTCGAAAGCCATATGGATACCCTGGTGCAGAACGCGAATGCTCAGCTGAACAATATTGCGCCCGACAGCCGCCTGAAAGTGAGCTATCAGGATTATCAACGCGGCCTGTTTAGCAGCCACGCAAAACTGGTGGTGCAGGCCAGCTCGCAGACCGAAGATAACGCGCTGCTGAAGCCGGGTCAGAGCATTGTGCTGAATGAGACCATCGATCATGGTCCCTTCCCGTTCGCCCAGCTGAAAAAATTTAACCTGATCCCTGGCATGGCATCGGTGCATACCGAGCTGGAAAACACCGAGGCGGTGAAAGGTCTGTTTGAAGTCACCAAAGGTGTTTCGGTTGTCCAGGCGGATACGCGTATTGGTTACAGCGGCGCTACCTCTTCGGCTATCACCCTGCTGCCGCTCGATTATCAGAATGCCACCAGCGGCCAGCGCTTTGCCTGGAACGGCGGCACACTGAATGTCGATGCTGATGCTCAGGGCGATAAAGTCAGCTTTGATGGCAATATCGACAGTATCGCTGTCACCAGCAAGAATCAGATGGATATGCCGGTGATGTTTACCCTCAATGGCCTGAAAGCGAAGGCGAACACGCACCTTAGCCCGCAGGGTGTGCGTGTTGGCGATCAGGGTATTGATCTGAAAAAACTGACCGCTTCGGTTAATGGTCAGGAAGCCGTGACGCTGGAAGGCCTTGAAGTCAATGCGAGCTTTGATTCTGATGATAAAACCGTCTCAGGCCAGGTTGATTACACCCTTGATAACCTGAAAATGCAGAATCAGTCGTTTGGTCAGGGCAAACTGGCGTTGAAACTGTCGCAGTTCGACGGCGCAGCACTGAAGACCTTCTCTGAGAACTACAAAACTCAGATGCAGGCGCTGCTGAATCAACCGGGTATCGCCGAAGATCCGCTGCGTTATCAGCAAGGGATGAATCAGATCCTGGTTGCTAATCTGCCGACCCTGCTGAAAGGCGACCCGATCGTCACCATTGCGCCGCTGAGCTGGAAGAATGATAAGGGCGAGAGCAGCTTTAATCTGGCGGTTAACTTTAAAGATCCCGCTACCGCTACGGGTGAAGCGCAGAATATCAATCAGGCCGCCGATCGTGTGCTGAAAAGCCTCGACGGCAAGCTGGTGATCTCCATGGATATGGCTACCGAGCTGATGACCCATGTGGCGATGGCTGAAGGTCATCCGCAGGATCAGGCCGTTAAACTGGCGGAACAGCAGGTGAAAGGTCTGGCGGCGATGGGTCAGATGTTTAAGCTGACCACACAGCAGGATAACAATATCGTTACCAGCCTGCAGTACGCTACCGGACAGGTCACCATGAACGGCGAGAAAATGCCGCTCGACCAGTTCCTGTCACGTTATATGCTGGGTGGCATGTCGGCCCAGCCGCAAGCTTTGCCAGCCGAGTAATTGCTCTTCAGGGCGAGGATCCCCTCGCCCTTTCTTGATGAAGTCATGTTATTAACTGGAAAATCAATTTAATATAATAATGCCATCTCTGGACGGCATTTGAGTGTGGAAACGGAATCAGCACTTTAAACACATCCCCGATATGGAGTAGGGAAACTATGCATTTTAATGACCGATTAAACCATGATGATATTATTAGTTATACAACGATAACGCGTTCGCTGGATTTGTTAACAGAGCCTTATTGTATCCGGACAGCAGATGGCCGTTTTTTGTATGCCAATATGGCCATGGCGAAGTTTTCCGGATTGAGATCGCCTTATATCATGATGGAACGACCAGATTATGAAATCCCTTCACTGCTGTTTGACGATGAAGAAAATCTTGAAGCGTGGCGCCAGCAGGACAATATTATTTTAGAAACCAGAAAACCGTTAACCATGCTGGAAATTCATGCAGGTGCAGTTGACTCACCTTATCTGTGCAGGAAAGTGCCTTTCTACAGTAATACCGATGAGTGTATTGGCACCTTTTGTACGATTAAATACCTTGAAGTCTTTACGCCCAACGACTTTATTAAAGGTAAGCTACCGGAGTCTTTATTACTGAACAAACCGGATGATTTTTTCACTGAAAAACAATGTGAAATTATTTTCTACAGGTTGCAGGGGGTTAGTAATAAAGAAATCAGTCAGATTCTGGGATTATCGCCGCGTACTGTTGAAAATCGTATGGCCCAGATGTATAACAAAGCCCGGGTGAATCACCTTGATGATTTCCGTAAATTTTGTGAATTGCGTAACTTACACCGTTATTTACCCAAAAGAGTGCTTCTTCAGCGGAAAAGCGACTATAACGAGAAAATTGACAGCAGGTAAATTCTGCTTCGTTTGACTTGATAGTAACCGGGATTAAAGACTGATAACCTTGCTTAAAACAAGTGTCACATACTCAAACCCTGGAGTATTAAACCCTCTCAATTCCCGCATTCCCTGTTGCTATTATCGCCATTGTTGCAGATGCAACACCAGGGAAGATAATAAGTTTAAAAGCAATAATATTAGACTACATTCTTATTTAAGGTCACAGGCGAGGATCTCCTCGCCCTCTTTCTGTTTTTAATACCCTGTTTTCGACACATCTCTCACTTCTCTATTTTTTTAAAGAAAGAGAATTGAGCAAACGGATTAAATGATCTATATTCCTCAGGGCTTACAAAGGCAACAGGCAGTAAATATCCATACCCGAGAAACCATTAACAACATGAGTAATTAGTCTTTGCGTCATTTTGCTTACTTAACCAGTAAAGGGAATAACACGACAAACTGATTGTAATAAAATGGAGAGGGAAAACCATGGACTCAGATAATGCATCAAGTACGAATATTGAGATTATCGTACCTGAAATGCTCAGCCGATCTCTGGATTTGTTGCCAGAGCCCTATTGCATCCGCGCGCCGGACACCCGAGTTGTCTATGCCAATCTGGCGATGCTTAAACTGGCCGGTCTTAAATCAAACAGAGAGATAGTCGGTCGTCTTGACTATGAGGTACCTTCAGTACTGTTTGAAAATGAAAATACGCTTAAGGCATGGCGTGATCAGGACAGCAATATCATAGAAACCAGAAAACATCTGGCGATGCTTGAAATTCATCCAAATGCCGTAGACTGTCCTTATATCTGCCGCAAAGTGCCCTTTTATAATAATAATAACGAGTGCGTTGGCGCTTTTCTCAGCGTCAAATACCTTGAAGTATTTACCCCCAATGATTTTGTGCGCGGCAGGCTACCCGGCTCACTGCTGCTGAATAAACCGGATGATTTTTTCACGGAGAAAGAGTGTGAGATTATCTTCTTCAGGTTGCAGGGGATGAGCAGTAAAGACATCGGCAATCTTCTCTATCTCTCACCGAGAACCATCGAAAACCGGCTGGCAAATATGTATCACAAAGCTGGCGTTAATCACCTTGATGATTTCCGCGAATTCTGTGAAACACGAAATCTTCATCGCTATCTGCCGCAGCGACTGGTGTCGAACAAGCGTATTGGTTTTAGTGGTGATTTTGATCCAGAGGAGCCGCTGCTGTAAATATCTGAACAACGAGTGGCCAGAACTCAGGCCACTCGTTGTTACTGGCAATCCTTACGCCGATCCGCGCTCGATCAGCACCGGGGGCATAATCACATTCTGAATATCGCCTTGCGGGTCGGCCATCCTCTGCAGTAAACGCATGCCAGCACTGCGGCCTATTTCACGGGCGGAACTGGTAATAAATGTTAGCGGTGGATCGGTAAGTTGGGCTTCCGGCACATCACCAAACCCCACCAGCGCCATCTGCTGACCAAAGTAGCTGTCCAGCCCCCCTTTACCGATAGTACGTCCACTACGCTGTAGCCCAAAATAGCAGCCCAGCGCCACCGAGGCGTTATGGCAAAGAATGGCGGTGACCGTCGGGTGCTGATGAATCAGCTGTTCAGTCAGTTCAGCGG
Organism: Winslowiella arboricola; assembly: GCF_025527015.1. Classification (GTDB taxonomy): domain Bacteria; phylum Pseudomonadota; class Gammaproteobacteria; order Enterobacterales; family Enterobacteriaceae; genus Erwinia; species Erwinia arboricola. Next base: position 580,254 of record NZ_JAODIM010000043.1, read on the forward strand.
CGTCACGCTGCTGACTGCCACACTCAATAATCCATTCACTGCGAAAAGGTAAACCGTATTGCAGCAGTGATGAGCAGTAGCCCCCAATCCGTTCGGCGCGAGTTAAGGAGGATCCTGAGCCGCCAAGCCAGGCGATACAGTGATGACCACGTTTAATCAGATATTCCGTCGCCATTTGCGCCGCATGCAAATTGTCCGGGCGAATAGAGTCGGTATCTTCCAGCGAACTGGCGCGCGATGCGCAAAGCAGCGCAATTCCGGCATCACGGGCGCGGGTACTCAGGTCTGCAGCATTCGCGGCACCGCCACCCAGAACAATGCCTTCAACTCCTTGTGCCACCAGCGAATCAAAGCAGCGGTTAAGATTTTGCCCCTGCTGGCCGCTTTGCGTCAAAAACAGCACCTTGCCATGCTTTTCCAGTGTTTCACTCAGTCCGGCGGTCATTTCCGCATAAAACGGATTACAAATATCGCGCACAATCAGTCCTACTACCCCGCTGTCGCCACCGCGCAGCATGGCGGCTGAACGGTTACGCACATAGCCAAGTTTCTCTATTGCCTGGTAAACGCGGTCAGCAGTAGCGGCAGAGATACGCCCTTTACCGGACAGCACCAGTGAAACCGTAGTAACGGAAATTCCTGCTTCTTCAGCTACTTCAGTAATGGTTATTTTTTTCTGAGACATAGTTCGCCAGGTTGCAAGGCTTAAGCGCCAGTTCGTCATACGGTATCGAAGGCAGATAAAACGTTACACCTTCGCGCCAGTAAAGAAAACCACATCTGCCCATCATATTGTGAGCCGTTTCGCATTAACCGCTGGTAAAACGTTTTATCTTATTTTTACCTCAGCAGCTGCTGAGCATTTTTTTGCCAGGGAGAAAGTATGTCCGCCATTAAACAAAAAATATCAGTGTGGGAGTTTTTCCAGAGTCTGGGGAAAACGTTTATGCTGCCTGTCGCGCTGCTCTCCTTTTGCGGCATTATGCTCGGCATTGGCAGCTCGCTAAGCAGTCATGATGTGATTACGCTGATTCCATTCCTGGGCAATCACGTATTGCAGCTGATTTTTACCTGGATGAGTAAAGTCGGCTCGTTCGCTTTCAGCTTCCTGCCAGTGATGTTCGCCATCGCTATCCCACTGGGAATGGCCCGGGAAAACAAAGGTGTTGCCGCCTTCTCCGGCTTTGTCGGCTTTGCGGTAATGAATCTGGCGATCAACTTCTGGCTGACCGCTAACGGCATTCTGCCGGTCACCGATGCAGCCGTGCTGAAAGCGAATAACATCCAGAATATTATCGGCATTCAGTCTATCGATACCGGTATTCTCGGTGCGGTGATCGTCGGCATTATTGTCTTTTATCTGCATGAGCGTTTTCATACCATCCGCCTGCCGGATGCGTTGGCTTTTTTTGGCGGCACGCGCTTTGTCCCGATTATAACCACGCTGGTAATGGGTCTGATGGGCCTGACGGTGCCGCTGATCTGGCCCTGGTTTGCCGCGGCAATCAGCGGGTTAGGCTGGATGATTAACGGCGCCGGCGATTTCGGTCCGATGATCTTTGGTACCGGCGAACGTTTGTTGCTGCCCTTTGGTCTGCAACATATTCTGGTGGCGATTATTCGCTTTACCGATGCCGGCGGCACCATGGAAGTCTGTGGTCATACGGTGAGTGGAGCGCTGACTATTTTCCAGGCCCAGCTATCCTGTCCGACTTCCGGCGGTTTTGCCGAAAGCGCGACGCGTTTTCTCTCTCAGGGCAAAATGCCCGCCTTCCTTGGTGGCCTGCCGGGCGCCGCGCTGGCGATGTATCACTGCGCACGTCCCGAGAATCGCCATAAAATTAAGGGCCTGCTGATTTCTGGTGTGGTGGCCTGCGTGGTCGGAGGCACCACCGAGCCGATTGAGTTCCTGTTCCTGTTTGTCGCCCCGGTGCTGTATCTGATCCATGCGCTGCTCACCGGCCTTGGCTTTACCATTATGGCGGTGCTGGGCGTGACCATCGGTAATACCGACGGCAACGTGATCGATTTTGTGGTGTTCGGTATTCTGCATGGCCTGTCGACCAAATGGTATTGGGTGCCGGTGATTGCGTCGCTGTGGTTTGCCGGTTACTACCTGATTTTCCGTTTCGCCATCACGCGCTTTAATATCAAAACGCCGGGACGTGAAGCAGAGACCCACCGCGAGACGATTGAGAAAACCTTCTCCAGCGCTGGCGTCGGCAAGTCCGGTTACAATGCCCCGGCGATTCTGGCGGCGCTGGGCGGTGTCGATAATATTACTTCCCTTGATAACTGTCTGACGCGCCTGCGTCTGACGGTCAATGATATGAGTAAAGTGGACGATGCTACGCTGAAAGCCCATCGGGTGATTGGTGTGGTGCATCTTAATCAGCACAGTTTGCAGGTGGTGATTGGCCCGCAGGTGCAGTCGGTAAAAGATGAAATCGCCAGCCTGATGCAAACCGCATCGGCGTAACAGCCTGAACGGGGGCAAGCGCCCCCGTGTAATGAGGTCGCTATGTTTAATTTTGATCACCCTGTCGATCGTCACGGCAGCTGGTGCACCCAGTGGGATTTTGTCGCTGACCGTTTTGGCGATGCCGATCTGCTGCCTTTTACCATTTCTGATATGGATTTTGCCACCGCGCCGGTGGTGCTGGAAGCGTTGCAACAGCGTATCAGCCACGGCGTATTTGGCTACAGCCGCTGGCAGCATGCTGAATTTCTCGATGCCATCGTTTACTGGTATCAGCAGCGCTTTCAGCTGACGGTCGATAGCCAACAGATTGTCTATGGCCCGTCGGTAATCTATATGGTGGCGCAGCTGATTCGTCAGTGGTCTGCACCAGGGGATGGCGTGGTGGTTCATACCCCGGCTTATGACGCTTTCGGTAAAACTATCGACGCCAGTCAACGCCAGCTGCTGGCGGCGCCGCTGGAGAAACGTGGTCAGCACTGGCACTGCGATATGACACAGCTTGAAAACCTGCTGGCGCGCGACAACTGTAAAATTATGCTGCTGTGCAGTCCGCATAATCCCACCGGTAAAGTGTGGCAGGCAGCAGAGCTGGCGCAGATGGCGAAACTCTGCCAGCGCCATCAGGTAAAAGTGATCAGCGACGAGATTCATATGGATATGGTGATGGGCAATACGCCGCATACGCCATGGATCAGCGTTGCACGTGGTCCTTATGCCCTGTTTACCTCGGCATCGAAGAGTTTCAATATTCCGGCGCTAACCGGTGCATACGGTTTTATCAGCCAGCCGGAAGATCGCGCACAGTGGATGCACACACTGAAACAGGCCGACGGTCTCTCTTCCCCGGCAGTGATGGCGATTGCCGCGCATATTGCCGCTTACCGTTATGGCGCAGAGTGGCTGGATGCATTGCGTGCTTATCTGCTGGCAAATCTGCGCTATGTCGCCGGGCAACTCAACCAGTACTTCCCCGAGCTTAACTGGCACCCCCCCGAAGCCAGCTATCTGGCATGGCTGGATTTACGTCCGTTAGGGCTGGATGACCAGCGGTTGCAGCAAAACCTGATCAAGCAGCAGAAGGTGGCGATTATGCCGGGCGACACCTATGGTGTGGAAGGTAGCGGATTTTTACGTCTTAATGTCGGCTGCCCGCGCAATAAAGTTGAACAAGGGGTTGAACGTCTGATTAACGGTATTAAGGCCTGTCGCTAGTCAAGAAATTGAAAACATAGCTGCTGGCTGGCAGTCAGGATCTCTGCGGCTAATGCTTTATCATCCACCGCGCGCGCCAGCGCCAGACCACCAATCATACTCACGGCAATCTGCACCGCCTGCTGATGGTCTTCTCGCTCTGTTTCACTGGCTAAACTGGCGCTGATGCGGGCAATAAATGCCTGTAACAACTGAGTGTAATTGCGCTGCACACTTCCGCCCTGACGCGCGGCATCACTGACCATAAACGCCAAAGGACAGTGCATATCTTCACCTTCACGATGTTCCATACACAGATAAGCCTGCACAACCTCTTTCAGCCCCTCACGTCCGGCGCGATCCAGCAACGCACCACCGGCTCTGGCACCATTACGTAGCGCTTCGGTATACAACTCCCTTTTCGACGAAAAGTGGTGATAAAAAGCCCCGCGCGTGAGTCCGGCGCTCTGCATAATCTCATCAATACTCACCGCGCCGTAGCCGCCAGTGGCAAACAGGCGGGCGGCGCTATCAAGGATCATCTGTCGGGTGGTGGCACATTGTGCCTCAGGCCAGGCCATGGTTATCTCCGCTGAAAGACTCTGCGCATCAGTATGCCGGTATTTGAGTATATGTTCTTGAACATATTGTGATGGCAGGCACTCTGTACGCCATTATTGGTGTAAAGGAGATCCGCAATGCTGCATATATTTGGTCCACAATTCAGTACCCTGACACGCAGCGTCAGGTTGTATTGCGAAGAGAAACAGCTGAACTACAGCTGGGGCCGCCACCCTTTTGGTGAGCCGGTGGCGCTGCGTTCAGCGGAGCATCTGGCGTTGCACCCGTTTGCTAAACTGCCGGTGCTGATTCATAACGATATACAGGTGATGGAAACCACCGCCATTTGTCGCTATCTGGATCATGCTTTTAGCGACTCCTCTCTGACCTCCGGCGATATGCTCACGCAAACCCGGGTGGACCAGTGGTCTGCGGCCCTGACCTGCTATCTTGATAACTGGCTGGTACGTAACTACCTGCTGTTACTGGTCTCACCGACTCGCCCCGCCCGCCCGATCGATAGCCAGGCGCGGGCAGCGGCAGGACATCAAGCCTGCAACGGGCTTGATATTATCAGCCATCAGTTAGGCGACCAGCCGTTTTTCTGCGGGATGGACTACAGCATGGCGGACGCCATCCTGACGCCAATGCTCGACTATTTGCAGGCGTTACCGGAAAGTGGTGCATGGATTGCTGAGCGTACGCCGCTGGCGGCGTATCTGCAACGAATGCGCCAGCGGCCTGCGTCGGCAAAAATTTTAGTGCCTGCTGACTTCAGCCAGTGACTTTCGCGCAACACGGCCAATTAACCAGCGGTTAAGCGACCCTGTTGCGCAATTCTCTGGATTATTTGCGCAAGTTGTTTTTATAATTCTCTGCACTTTACTTAAAATAACCAAGAGAGTGCGAAATGATCGATACCCGCCTTCCCCTGACTGATATTCATCGCCATCTTGACGGCAATATTCGCGCGCAAACCATCCTCGATTTAGGTCGCGAATTTAATCTCTCCCTGCCCGCTACTACGCTGGAAACCCTGCGTCCCCATGTACAGGTGACCCAAAACGAACCGGATCTGGTCAGCTTCCTGCAGAAACTGGACTGGGGCGTCAAAGTGCTGGGTTCACTGGATGCCTGCCGGCGTATCGCCCGGGAGAATGTCGAAGATGCAGCGCGCGCCGGCATTCACTATACCGAGCTGCGTTTCTCACCGGGTTATATGGCGATGACACACAATCTGCCGGTGGCAGGTGTGGTGGAAGCAGTGATTGACGGTATTAAAGCAGGTTGCCAGCAGCATGATATCGAAGTACGGCTGATTGGCATTATGAGCCGCACCTTTGGTGAAGAGGCCTGTCTGCACGAACTGGAAGCACTATTGGCCCATCGTGACGGTATTACGGCGCTGGATCTGGCCGGTGACGAACTGGGTTTCCCGGGCAGTCAGTTCCTCAGCCACTTTACGCGTGCGCGCGATGCCGGTTTCCGTATCACAGTGCATGCCGGTGAAGCGGCCGGGCCGGAAAGCATCTGGCAGGCTATCCGTGAACTGGGCGCCGAACGTATCGGTCACGGCGTCAAGGCGATTGAAGATGCCGCACTGATGGATTTCCTGGCTGAGCATCAGATCGGGATTGAATCCTGCCTCACTTCTAATATCCAGACCAGTACCGTGGCGCAGCTTAGCAACCATCCGCTGGCAACGTTCCTTAACCACGGTATTCTGGCTACCATTAATACTGACGATCCGGCGGTTCAGGGGATTGAGCTGGCGCATGAGTATCAGGTGGCAGCGCCGCAGGCAGGCCTTAGCCCGCAACAGATCCGCACCGCGCAGGAAAATGGCCTGAAGATTGCGTTTTTGACGGAAGCAGAGAAGGCGAAGATTCGGGCGAAGGTAGCGGCCTGATTACTGATGGGCGGCGAGAACGCCGTTATTACGACTGGTGAAAATCATCAACACGGGCGGCGAGAACGCCGCCCCTACATCAGATCTGCGTAGGGGCGGCGTTCTCGCCGCCCGTCTGACAATCGGCTTACTTCAGTGACAACGTCTGGCGTTTCTCTGCAGACTGCAATCCCAGTTCAATCAGTTCCATCACCTGAATCGCCTCAGCGGCGGTAACCGGATTACTGCCGGTGCCATTAATCGCATCACGGATCGCTGCATAATAGGCCGGATAGTTGCCCGGAATGGTCAGTAGCGTCTGCTCGGCCATAACATCACCTTCGGCCAGCGTCAGCACACCATCGCGCATATCATAGCCCCACTCTTCCTGCGGCGGACGCGCGCCGGCTTTCAGACTGTCTTCCTGCGGATCCAGACCATATTTGACATAGCTGCCGCGGGTGCCGTGCACCTGGAAACGGGGCGACTCTGCCGCCACCAGCATACTGGCATGCAGCACCACCCGGCGTTGCGGATAAGTCAGTACCGCGTGGAAATAGTCAGTGGTCTGTGCGCCGGAACGTAACTCAGCCATATCGACATTAATCGCCACCGGCGCGCCGAACAGCTGTAACGCCTGGTCGATAACATGCGGCCCCAGATCAAACCAGATACCGCTGCCCGCCCCCTTCATTTCACGCCAGCGCTGACGCACTTCAGGACGGAAACGATCAAAATGGGATTCCAGATAGCGGACTTCACCCAGCGTGCCGTCAGCCAGCAGCGCTTTCAGCGTCAGGAAATCACTGTCCCAGCGGCGGTTATGGAACACCGACAGCAGCAAACCTTTGGCTTTCGCCAGCGCTTCCAGCTCACGCGCTTGTGACAGCGTCACGGTAAACGGTTTGTCGACCACCACATGCTTACCGGCATTCAGCGCAGCTTTCGCCAGCGGGAAATGGGTGTCATTAGGCGTAGGGATAACAATCAGTTGCAGCGTAGGGTCGTCAAACAGCGCCTGCGGATCGGCAACCACCTGCATTGAAGGCCAGTCGGCGTGAACTTTGGTCGCATCACTGCTGGAGACAGCAGCCAGCTCCATCTCTGAGGTGCCAGCAATTAACGGAGCATGAAACGTCTTGCTGGCGAAGCCATAGCCTACCAGACCGACACGGATTTTATCACTCATTAGTCTTCCTCTTGTTCACTCTGCGTTTTACCGCCAGAACGGGATACCGCTGGCGGCAAAACTTTACCTCAATGATTTAAAACCAATCGGTCTGCGAGAACAAGGTGGATTCGCCTGAAATGTCGCTATCCGGCGGTACGCGGCAGATCCCAGCTCTCCTGGGCCACCAGCGCATCATGCGCATCCTGACTGCGGCGGCGGAAATCACTGGGACTGACGCCAACCCGTTTGCGAAATACGCGCGAGAAATAGAGCTGGTCGTCATAGCCGACATCGCGCCCCACACTGGCAATCGGTTCCTGAGTGGTTTGCAGCAGCAGTTTAGCGCGGATCACCCGCTGATCTTCGCGCCAGCGCAGCAGATTCACCCCCATCTGCTCGCGGAACAGATGCGCCAGCCGCGATGGCGACAGGCAGACATACTTCGCCACCTCTTCAATCTTCACTTCAGCCGCCAGATTGCCGGTGACATACTGGCAGGCTTCGATCACCCGTGGATCGCGCACCTGCTGATGTGAACGCGGATCCTCTTCCACCGCGCGTAACAGCAGACGTTCCAGCAGGTTCATCGCCAGCTCCTCAGCAAAACGGCGGCCAGAGTTATGGGTCTGCTCAATATTGGCGAACAGACGGTCAAACTCGCCGCGCAGTGATTCCGGCAGGCGCAGACGTCCCACGCCCTGGGTTTCATCCTGCCACTGTAGCCAGTCGCTCCAGTAAGCGCGCGGCCGGAAGTAGATCCAGCGATGGAACCAGCAGTCGCTCTCGGCGGAACGACCATAGTAGTGCGGGGTTTTCGGCTGAAACAGCAGCAGATCGCCCGGCTCACAATCGAAGGCCGCTTCGCCATCAAATACCCGGCCGCGCCCTTTGATGGTCAGATTCAGAATGTAACCCTTCATCCCCAGCGGACGGTCGATAAAAAAGTCCAGCGGACCGTTGGCGCTGATCGGCGTTAACCCGGCCACCAGCCAGGCATTAAACGGATAGCCCGGCAGCAAAGGGTTGGACTGGATTGTTGAAGGCAGACGATGATACATGTTTCCTCCGAAGGTGAATTATGCAGATTGGTGCAAATCATCATTACGGGCGGCGAGAACGCCGCCCATGAACTTAATGCGTTTTCGCTTTCTGTTTATATCGGTCGAAAATGACTGCTGCCAACAATATCAAACCCCGCACCACATACTGTGAGAACGGCGATATATTCAATAAATTCATCGCATTCTCAACCGTCCCCAGAATCAGTACCCCGGCCACCACATAGGAAATTTTGCCAATGCCGCCTTTCAGTGACACGCCGCCCAGTACGCAGGCCGAAATCACAATCAGCTCATACCCCAGCGAAGTCATCGGCTGACCACTGGTCATACGCGACGCCAGAATAATCCCGGCCGCCGCCGATACCAGCCCGGAGAGGATAAAGATGATAATCCGCGTGCGCACTACCGGCACCCCGGCCAGCCGCGCGGCCTCTTCATTGCCGCCAATCGCCAGCGTATTGCGGCCAAAGGTGGTTTTATTCAGCAGGAAACCAAAGATAATCATGGTGCCAATAGTCAGCCAGATCGGCGCTGGCAGCCCCAGCCAGTTGGTGTAACCCAGCGCAAAGAAACGCTCATCTTCAATACCCACCGCTTTACCGTCGGAGAAAATATACGCCAGTCCGCGCACAATCTGCATGGTAGCCAGCGTAGTGATCAGCGCATTGATCTTCAGCTTCGCTATGACAAAGCCGTTAACCAGCCCACAGGCGACACCGAGTAACAAACCGGCAGCGATACCGATCCATAAACTCTCGGTCATATTGATCACTACCGCAGTGGTCACCCCGGCGCAGGCAATCACTGACGCCACCGAGAGGTCAAAATCGCCAGAGGCAAGGCAGAACAGCATGCCGCAGGCGACCATGCCGGACATCGACATCGCCAGGCCCAGCCCTTTCATATTGATAAAGCTGCCGAAATTGGGCACGAATATCATGCAGCCGATAAACAGCACGGCAAACACCACCAGCATGCCGAAGTTATCCCAGATGCGGCCCAGATTGACGCCGGAACGCTGAGTCGGTGGCGTGGTATTTGAGGTCGTTGATGAAGACATAACAGCACTCCTGAATGCTTAATCAGGCCACCGCAGCGGCCGCTTGAGAGGTTTTCGGCATAGCGAGACGCAGTGTTTTCTGCTCTGTCGCCTCGTCATGGCTGAGTTCACCGGCAATTTCACCTTCGCGCATCACCACAATGCGGTCGGCAAGACCCATCACTTCCGGCAGGTCACTTGAGGCAAACAGCACCGCAATCCCCTGCGCAGCCAGCGCATAAATCAGGCTATAAATTTCATGTCTGGCGCCAACATCAATCCCGCGTGTTGGCTCATCGAGTAAAATCACCTTCATCTCTTCCGACAGCCAGCGTCCGAGGATCGCTTTCTGCTGGTTGCCGCCGGAAAGATTCATAATCAGCTGATCCGCTGACGGCGTTTTGATATTCAGCGCGCGGATATGTTTGTCGGCGTTCTTCGCCTCCCAGCCGCGATCGATCAGACAACCGGCGGTAACATTGTTGCGCCGCGCGCTGATATTGATATTGTCGCGCACCGAATGAACCGGAATAATGCCGTCGGCTTTACGATCTTCCGGGCAGAGCATCATGCCGGCACGAATGGCGTCGGAGGGTTCGCTGATTTTCAGCTGCTCGCCATCCAGCCACACCTCGCCGGACTTAATCCGCGTGCCGCCAAACAGTCCTTTCATCAGTTCGCTGCGTCCGGCTCCCACCAGACCAAACAAACCAACAATCTCTCCGGCACGCACCTGTAACGAAATCGGCGTACGTACGCCGCGGGCATGCACCTGATTCAGTTGCAGACGCACCTCGCCGCAGGGACGTGGACTGTAGCCGTAGATATCACCGATTTCGCGGCCGACCATCGCCTGCACCAGCTGATCGTTATCGGTATTGGCGACATCGGTAAAGGTATTCACATAGCGCCCGTCTTTAAATACGGTTATCGCATCGCTAAGGGCAAAGATCTCCTCCATACGGTGCGAGACATACAGCACCACCCGTCCCTGCTCGCGCAGATTACGGATGACGCGGAACAGCTGTTCAATTTCACGCGCCGACAGTGAACTGGTCGGTTCGTCAAAGGCGATAATTTTGGCATTGCGCGCCAGTGCTTTGGCGATTTCCACCATCTGCCACTGTCCGAGCGACAGATACTTCAGCGGCGTATCCGGGTCGATAGCCATGCCGAGATTTTGCAGTTGTTGACCGGCCTCATAGCGCAGCAGTGAACGATTCACCCAGCCACCACGCTGCGGCAACTGGCCAAGATAGATATTTTCGGCGATGCTCATTTCCGGCACCAGATGCAGCTCCTGGTAGATAATCGCCACCCCGGCATCAAGCGCATCGGTGGCCTGATTAAACTGCATCTGCTGACCTTTAATACGGATCTCGCCGCTGGTCGCCTGATAGCTGCCGCTGAGAATTTTTAACAGCGTCGATTTTCCGGCGCCGTTTTCGCCCATCAGCGCATGAACCTGTCCGGCATGACACTCGAAGCTGATATCCTGCAGCGCTTTGACGCCGGGAAAGGTTTTGCTGATGCCATGAAACGACAGAAATGCGGGTTCAGTGCTCATGGTGGTCTCCTGTTAATCACTCTGTAAACCAGACTGGGGCCTGACCGGCAGACCCCGTAATACGGAGCTGATTACATCAGCCCTTTTTTCGCCAGTTCGGTTTTAAAGTTATCGCGGGTGATCAGCACCACGTCGGTGACTTCAGTGAATTTGGCCGGTTCAGCGCCTTTGGTGACCCACTCATACAGCATCTGGCTGCTTTTATAGCCATGCACGTCCGGGCTTGGCAACAGCGAACCATAGAAACCGGTGGCGTTACCTTTTGACAGTTCACTCACCGCATCGACGCCGTTAATGCCAATGCCGATCACATCAGCCGCTTTAAAACCCTGGCCCTCGGTGGCGCGCACGCCGCCCAGCACGGTGTTATCGTTCATGCCAACGATTAACCAGTGTTTGATTTCAGGATGCTGCACCAGCAGCGAGTTACCGGCGTCAAATGCGCCCGGGATATCATTGGATTTGGTCGGCACCTGGTAGATCTGTTTTTCCGGGAAGCCGGCCGCTTTCAGCGCGTCCATCGAGCCACCGGTACGACGACGTGCAGTATCCAGCTCGTTAGCTGTAATCGCCATGACGCCGGTCTGCTTCGCATCCCAGCCACGTTTCTGCATCTCTTTATACAGCTCCTGCCCCTGACGCTCGCCAATCTTGGTGGCGGCCATCATCACCAGTGGCACGGTATCCATCGGTTTACCTTTGGCGGTAACAAACTGGTCATCGACGGCAATCACTTTCAAATCGTAGCTGCGTGCCTTCGCCACAATCGCCGACCCCAGTTTTGGATCGGGCGTACAGATCACAAAGCCTTTCGCACCGCTGGCCGCCAGACTGTCGATGGCATTTAGCGTTTTCTCGCCATCAGGGACGGCAATTTTGATCACTTCAAAGCCCAAATCCTTGCCCGCTTTATCAGCGAATTTCCACTCGGTCTGAAACCAGGGTTCCTCCGGCTGCTTGACCAGAAAACCCAGTTTCAAAGTTTCGGCGATAGCCGAATGTGACATAACGGCAGCCAGCCCGACGACGGCTAACGTTTTAGTGAATTTATGCATGATGCTCTCCGGCTCAATGATGTTTTTTGCATGAGGTAAGCGAAACGGTGTAACCGATACCAGTCAATCTGCTGAATTTTACAGCGACTATAAATCAGCTAATTAGCGTGAAAAGTGCACACTCGCTGAACAATCGCTGGGCTAGTTGTACGCAGAAACATAAGAAAAAATGTAGAGCGCTATCACATTGTGGAATTACAGCAAGATCCTCCATACATTCAGCAAATTTAACCGTCCGTTAACTTTTGATATCGCTCACAGATCGCAACAGGATGGCAGAATTGTGCATATTTGCAGCCGCAGGTGACTAACCGGTTTGCGGCCATCTTCTTAGGGTTATCAGCAGTGATTGAGGATTAACAGGAGAGTCCCGATGCGTGCTGGTGCCATTACGATTGGCCTTGATTTTGGAAGTGATTCGGTGCGCGCTCTGGCGGTGGACTGCCAGAGCGGCGCCGAATTGCAAAAACAGGTAGTTGCCTATGCGCGATGGAAAGAGGGGAAATATTGTGACCCGAGCGCCAACCGCTTTCGTCATCATCCACAGGATTATATTGATGCGCTGGAACAGGCAATTGTCGGCGTGGTGGCGCGATTAAGCGCGGAACAGCGCGCCAGCGTGGTCGGCATCGGCGTCGATTCCACCGGCTCCACCCCCGCCCCGATTGATCGTGAAGGCCGGGTGCTGGCGCTGCGCCCGGAGTTCGCTGACAATCCAAATGCGATGTTTGTGCTGTGGAAAGATCACACCGCTATCGAAGAAGCCGAAGCGATCAATAAGCTCTGTCATAGCGGCCAGTTTAATGACTATTCACGCTATATCGGCGGCGTTTACTCCTCAGAATGGTTCTGGGCGAAAATTTTACATGTCTCGCGTGCAGACGCAGCGGTACGTGAGGCGGCGGTATCCTGGATTGAACTGTGCGACTGGGTGCCGGCACTGTTAAGCGGTACCACCGCACCAGCAGACATCCGCCGCGGCCGCTGCGCCGCCGGGCATAAATCATTATGGCATCCTGAGTGGCAGGGGCTGCCGGATGCTGAATTCCTTAATGCGCTTGATCCGTTGCTGACCCGCGATCTCGACTTCCCGCTATTCACGAATACCTGGACCGCCGATATCCCGGTCGGCACCCTGACCGCCGAATGGGCCAGCCGTCTGGGTCTGGCGCAGAACGTGACCCTCTCCGGCGGCGCTTTTGACTGCCATATGGGCGCGGTGGGCGCCGGGGCACAACCCTATACGCTGGTCAAAGTGATTGGCACGTCAACCTGCGACATTCTGATTGCCGATGCCGAACGCGTTGGCGAGCGGGCAATTAAAGGCATCTGTGGACAGGTGGATGGCAGCGTAACACCCGGCACCATCGGTCTCGAAGCGGGCCAGTCGGCGTTTGGTGATATGTATGCCTGGTTTAGCCGTTTGCTCAGCTGGCCGCTGCAACAGGCGGCAAAAGATCAGCCGCAACTCGCGCCACAGCTGGAAGCGATTCAGCAGGATCTGTTACGTCAGTTAACTGACGCCTGGGTGGCGAAGCCCAATATGGATCATCTGCCGGTGGTGCTGGACTGGTTTAACGGCCGCCGCACGCCGTTCGCCAATCAGCGCCTGAAAGGGGTGATCACCGATCTGAATTTAGGCACCGACGCGCCGACGCTGTTTGGCGGCTTTATCGCTGCCACCGCTTTCGGCGCACGCGCGATTATGGAGTGCTTTGAACAGCAGCAGATCCCGGTAGAAAACGTGCTGGCGCTTGGCGGTATTGCGCGTAAGTCTCCGGCGATTATGCAGGTCTGCAGCGATGTGATGAACCGTCCGCTGGATATTGTCGCTTCCGATGAGTGCTGCGCGCTTGGCGCCGCCATCTTTGCCGCCGTTGCCGCCGGTATTTACCCTGATATCCCCAGCGCACAGCAGCTGATGGCCAGTCCGATCGCCACGACCCTGCAACCGGACGCCGCCCGCGTCGCGCGCTTTGAGCAACTTTATCAACGCTACCAACACTGGTGTGAGGCAGCAGAACCGCAGTTTGCCTCGCGCACTTCATCCGTTATGTAAGGAGTGGTTTTATGGAACAGGTTAACGCGCTTAGCGTGTGGTTTGTGATTGGCACGCAGCATCTCTATGGCGCCGAAACGTTGCGTCAGGTTGAGCAGCACGCGCAGCAGGTGGTTGACGGAATGAATCGCGAGGCCAGTCTGCCGTTTAAACTGCAGCTGAAACCGCTGGTAAAAAGCCCGGATGAAGCGCTGGCACTCTGTCGTGACGCCAATTTTGATAACAGCTGCCTTGGGATTATCACCTGGCTGCACACTTTCTCGCCGGCAAAAATGTGGATTGGCGGCCTGTCGATCCTGAATAAACCGCTGATGCAGTTCCATACCCAGTTTAACGCGGCGATCCCGTGGGACAGCATGGATATGGACTTTATGAACCTCAACCAGACCGCGCACGGCGGTCGCGAGTTCGGTTTTATCGGCGCGCGCATGCATCTGCAACACAGCGTGATCACCGGCCACTGGCAGGATCCGGTCAGCCACCAGCGTATTGGCAAATGGATGCGCGCTGCGGCGGCCAAACGGGCCAGTCAGCAGCTGAAAGTGGCGCGTTTTGGCGACAATATGCGTGAAGTGGCGGTAACCGAGGGCGATAAAGTGGGCGCCCAGATCCAGTTTGGTTATGCCGTTAATGGCTGGGGCGTTGGCGACCTGGTGGAAGTGATTAACCAGGTTTCCGATGGCGATGTCAGCTCGCTGATCGATGAGTATGAAAGCCAGTATGAATTTACCGCCGTGGCTGCGGTTAACGGCGAGAAGCGTCAGAACGTACTGGATGCGGCGCGCATTGAACTGGGCATCAAACGCTTCCTTGAAGCTGAAGGCTGCCAGGCCTTTACCACTAACTTCCAGACCCTGCATGGGATGACGCAGTTGCCAGGCCTCGCGGTGCAGCGCCTGATGGCGCAGGGTTATGGCTTTGCCGGTGAAGGCGACTGGAAAACCGCCGCGCTGCTGCATATTTTCAAAGTAATGGCGCAGGGTTTGCCGGGAGGCACCTCCTTTATGGAGGATTATACCTATCACTTCGCGCCAGATAACGATCTGGTGCTGGGCTCCCATATGCTGGAAGTCTGCCCGTCAATTGCGCGTGAGGAAAAACCGCTGATCGATGTGCAGTATCTGGGGATTGGCGGCAAAGCCGATCCGGCGCGTCTGATCTTCTCGGCACCTGC
This sequence comes from Winslowiella arboricola, assembly GCF_025527015.1. Classification (GTDB taxonomy): domain Bacteria; phylum Pseudomonadota; class Gammaproteobacteria; order Enterobacterales; family Enterobacteriaceae; genus Erwinia; species Erwinia arboricola. The sequence continues at coordinate 595,502 of NZ_JAODIM010000043.1, forward strand.
CGGACAGGCGGTTAATGCCAGCGTCGTGGATATGGGCGACCGTTTCCGCCTGCTGGTAAATGTGGTCGATGCGATTGAGCAGCCAAAACCCCTGCCGAAACTGCCGGTGGCGCGTGCCATCTGGCGCGCTCAGCCGACACTGGCAACGGCGGCGGAAGCCTGGATCCTTGGCGGCGGCGCGCATCACACGGTATTCAGCCAGGCGCTGGATGTGGAGGATATGCGTCTGTACGCAGAAATGCACGGCATTGAAGTGCTGGTGATTGATAACGACACTACCCTGCCCGCCTTTAAGGATGCGCTGCGCTGGAATGAAGCGTATTACCGGTTGAATATGCGTTAACTGATAAGCGGGAGTCATTAATGGCTCTCTTAAGTCGTGTTATATCAAGGCGGATTAAACCCCGCCTTTTTTTTCATTACTGCCGGGAAATTCGCTGCCATCCGTCACGTAATATACCCCTGGCACTGCGTTTAAATCACTTCACGCTTTACACAAAAAAATAGCAGTCATATTATTCCCTGAGAGTCGATAAGAATATTCTTCGCGCAACAGTTATAAGCAGGATACTTATTTCCAATACTCTCTGTTTTCAACACCCCAGCACAAGCCCTCACCAGATTAATACGAATTTATTTATAAATAATCTGATTAAACGCTGATGAACCCCTCAGTATTTCGTGAACTATTAAAATATATGTAAAGCATATTTATCTGCTCAGGCATTAATCGTTTATTAGCTGCGGAAAACTATCTAACCCTTGCGGGCTAAATAATCGATGTTAATTATTTTTTTGACTTGAGCAGAATATGATGACTAAGCACACTCTTGCAGATATTACAAAAAACCCTGAACGGGGCTGGGGTAGGCTGGTGGCGATATCCCAGATAGCATTACAGATTTCCGTTGCTATCAGCCCTTTTTATCTGCCCGCCGCGCAGGCCGCCACCCCCCCACCTGATATTAAATGGTACCAGAGCAGTAATCTGACCCCGGAAGAGCAAGCGCAATATCGCCTGCAGAGCGAACGAATGGCAACCGCGGCGAACCTGATAGCACAGGACAAACCAGGACAGGCCGCTGCCGGGATGGCGCGTTCCGTTGCCGCCGGAGAGCTGGGCAATGCCGCTTCCGGCTGGCTGAACCAGTTTGGCAACGCGCGCGTACAACTGAATTTTGATGAAAAATTTGGCCTTAACGGCAGTCAGGCCGATGTGCTGGTGCCGCTGTACGAAAATGACGCCAGCCTGCTGTTTAGCCAGCTCGGGGTGCGGCGGACGGATAAACGCACCACCGGCAACCTCGGTGCTGGCTTCCGTACCTTCACCTCCGACTGGATGCTCGGCGCTAACAGCTTCTGGGACAATGATTTTACCGGCCATAACCGCCGTCTCGGCGTTGGGATTGAAGCCTGGCGCGACTACCTCAGATTTTCCGGCAACAACTACTGGCGCCTGAGCGACTGGCATCAGTCACGTGATTTTGCCGACTACGATGAGCGCCCGGCGAATGGTTACGACCTGCGCATGGAAGGCTGGCTGCCTGCGTATCCGCAACTCGGCGCCAGATTAATGTATGAACACTACCGCGGTGATGAAGTTGCCCTGCTCGGCAAAAATAATCGCCAGAAAAATCCATGGGCCTTCAGCAGCGGCGTCAGCTATACGCCCTTCCCGCTGCTCACCGTTAACGCTGAACATCGTGCCGGTAAGCATGGTCTGCAGGATTCTCAGCTCAACCTGGCGCTCAGCTATCGCATGGGTGAGGCCTGGCATAAACAGCTTGATCCTTCCGCCGTTGGCGCCACGCGTCTGCTAAGCGGCAGCCGCCACGATCTGGTTGAGCGTAATAACCATATCGTGCTGGATTACCGTAAACACCAGCAGCTGACACTTAGCCTGCCGGAAAAAGCCAGCGGAAAAAGCCGCAGCCTGCTGCCGGTCAGCTTTGTGGTGAAAAATACCCACCCGATACAGCGTATCGACTGGCACTCTCCGGCGCTGACTGCCGCGGGCGGCATTATTACACCTGCCAGCGAAGGTCGTCTGACGATCACTCTGCCCGCCTGGCAGGTAGCTGGCAGTAATAACTATACCCTGACCGGCACTGTCTATGATGTGGCAGGCAACAGCCACAGCGCCACCATGTCGATTCTGGTGGAAATCGCCGACATCAGCGCGGACACCAGCAGCGTTATCGCCACACCGCCAGCAATCCCGGCCAACGGCGCCAGCACCTCGCTAATCACCGTTACACTGCTGGATAAGGATGCAAAACCGGTAACGGATATGGCGTCCGCGCTGAAAATGGCGTTAAAACAGACCCAGGCGCAGCAACAGCGTGCGCTGAAGGAACAGCAGGATGCAACTCTTACGGAGGTGAAGGAAACGTCCGCCGGTGTTTATGAAGCGATATTCACCTCGGGCACCCGCTACGGCAGCGTCGTGGTCACGCCATCAATTAACGGCGTAAACTTAAAAGCGATGACCATTGAGCTGATCAGCGACAATGCTTCACTGAAAAATGGTGATCTGACGGTCGACAGGGATCATCTCCCGGCCAATGGCACTGATAAAGCCACCTTTACCGCTCTGGTAACCAATGACAGCCATAATCCGCTACCGGGGATCGCCGTCAGCTGGAGCAGCAGCGCCGGGTCACTTAGCAGCGCCAGCAGCATCAGCGGCGCCGACGGCAAAGCTACCATCACGCTTAGCCACACGGTGGCTGGAGAAGCTGAGGTCACCGCCACGCTAAATGGCGCAGGTATCAGTAAGGCAGTGACCTTTATCGCCGATAGCGCCCAGGCCGGCATCGACAGTCGCGATCTGACCAGAGATAAACCGACCGCGATCGCCAATGGCCGCGAGCAGATCACCTATAGCGCCATCGTCAAGGATGGCAGTGGAAACCTCGTACCCAATATTGCCGTCGAATGGGCCACCAACCGCGGCGTTCTGACTGGCAGCAACAGCACTACCGATTCGGACGGTAAAGCGACGATTATCCTCAGCTCAACCTCAGCAGGGGAAGCGCAGGTGACGGCCAGAGTCGGTACTCAGGCGGCGATCAATGCGCCGCTGGCGAACTTTACCGCCGATAGCGGCAGCGGACAGTTCGACGGTGCGGTTGCGGTGGATAAGAGCCAGATTGCGGCCAACGGCAGTGATAAAGCGACCTTCTCCGCAACCGTTAAGGATGCCGGAGGAAACCTGGTGCCGGATATCAGTGTCAGCTGGCAAACCAGCCATGGCGACCTGAGCGATACTATCAGCCACACCAATAATGATGGTGTCGCTACCGTCACCCTGAGCAGCACAGTGCTGGGCAATGCACAGGTGACGGCAGTGGTAAATGGCAACAGTGCCAATGCACAACCGGTGAGTTTTACCGTTGATATAAAAACGGCGCGCGTCGTCAGCATGCAGTCCAACAAGTCAAAACTTACCGGTACCGGTGTGGAACGGGCTGAATTAACTGCAAGAGTTGAAGACAATCAGGGTCATCTGATACCCAATGCGACAGTAAACTGGAGCAGCAATCTGGGCAGCGTCAATGCAACCTCACAAACGGATAGCAACGGCCAGACAACGATTTACCTGATAGCGCCGGTTCTGGTTGCGGCAGAGAATGCGATGTCCACCATAACCACCACCGTTGACGGATCAGATCATCAGCCTGTCGACAATCAGCTGGTGGAGATGACCGCGGTAATGCAGGCTTCAGGTAAATATTACTGGACGCTCAGTACCCGGTACTCCACTGATATTGAAAGTACTGCTCTCTATGCCTGCCAGAGTCGCGGCAGTGCTGACAGGTTGCTAGAACCCGGTGATTTGAGCAACTTTGGCACCGCTGCCGGTCAGATAGACTTTAGCAGTATGCGGGTGCAGGGAGAGTTTAAATCCGGCTATTATCCGCTGGTCGGCAGTTGGGGCTCTACCGGCGCCTGGCTCAGTTCGCAGGACGGGGCAGGCCTGATTGGCACCATGGTCGAGGGTGAACTTGACAGCGGTTCATGGAAGTATGTTTGTGTTAAAAATATCTAGTTAAACGCCGAAGGCTCCGCAAGGAGCCTTTTCTCTTTTCGTGATCGTTACGCCAGCAACCGCATCCGTCCTTACGCCCCTTCCCGCTAACATATAACCCGCCGCGGCATATAGCGAGAACGCGCTCCCGTCCAGCACCAGCATGCCCAGTTCCCCCGTCGCAGAGATTTTCCACACCATCAATGACTGCGTGGAACAGAACGAATGCCATAGCGGTATATGATTTCCCACCGCCAGTTCACTGTAAACGCGCAGAAAAAATGCGGCGAAAATCATAATAAATACCGGAATTTTATGCGCTCCGGTTAGCCAGCCTGTTATTTTTCGCCATGATAAGGTTTATTACCGTGTTAAATTGCATCAATCACCTCAGGAAGCGACGAGCTGCCTTTTTTTATACCTGACAGCACTTACTATAAAAAACGGCCTTAAAGGCTCGAGAGAAATGACGCATTTTAATTTTCAATCTGATGTCGATAAGAATTTTCTCTCAACTCAGATGAAAAAAGGAAATTACTATTACTCACTTTCCCTGACATCACCTGGATTAACTCTCACTAAGCAATACTCCGCTTATAAATCATCCCTGAAAATTCCCTGATAAAAACCTGACAAGCATCTAAGTCATTTAAATATAAGTAAATCTCATTTTAACCCTGCCTGTTAAGTCGTTTATTAAGCCTGCCCGCCAACAGACATTCGGGTGGTTAATCATTTTTTTACTGAAGAGAAACTCTCCCCAGGCAGTGGTCAGTTATTTCTTCGCGTATAAATGCACGATGAAAGCAGAGCGTTTTAATGAGACAGAAAAGTTTTTCCAATATTGCTAAAAACCCAGGAACCGGAGCTGGAAAGCTCCTTGTTATTTCACAAATCGCCGCGCAGATTGCTCTGGCTATCTCCCCCTTCTATATTCACAGCGCAGCCGCCAAAGAAGAGCCGTTTAAGTGGTACCAGAGTGGCAATCTGACGCCAGAAGAACAGGCGCTATACAAGAAACAGAGCGACCGGCTGGTTACGGCAGGCACATTGCTGACGCAGGATAACTCCTCCGCTGCCGCCGCCGGAATGGCGCGTTCTGTCGCCACCGGCGAAATGAACAGTGCGCTATCAGGCTGGCTCAATCAGTTTGGTACCGCGCGGGTTCAGCTGAATGTCGACGAGAAATTTTCCCTGCAGGGAAGTCAGGCCGATGTGCTGCTGCCGCTGTATGACAATAACGACACGCTGTTATTTACCCAGCTAGGTCTGCGGAATGCCGATCAACGCACGACCGGCAATATCGGCGCCGGTGTACGTACCATGACCGGTGACTGGATGCTCGGCGTTAACACTTTCTATGACAATGATTTTACCGGCCATAACCGCCGCCTTGGCGTTGGCGTCGAAGCCTGGCGCGACTATCTGAAATTATCCGGCAACAGCTACTGGCGTCTGAATAACTGGCATCAGTCACGTGATTTTGCTGACTATGATGAGCGCCCGGCGAATGGTTATGATGTGCGCGTCGAAGGCTGGCTGCCAGCTTATCCGCAACTTGGCGCCAAAGTGATGTATGAACAGTACCAGGGTAATGAAGTTGCCCTTTTTGGCAAAGACAATCGCCAGAAAAATCCATGGGCATTCACCGGCGGCGTCAGCTATACGCCCGTTCCGTTGATCACAGTTGGCGCGGAACATCGCTCCGGCAAGAGTGGCAAGCAGGATTCACAGCTTAATCTCGCCCTGAACTACCGCTTGGGTGAATCGTGGCAGTCGCAGATTGACCCGTCGCGTGTTGATGCCGCGCGTCTGTTAAGCGGCAGCCGTCTGGATCTGGTGGAACGTAATAACACCATCGTGCTCGACTATCGCAAACAGGAGTACCTGACACTGGGGCTGCCGGAAAGCGCTACCGGCAAAAGTCGCAGCATGTTGCCGTTAAGCTATGTGGTAAAAAATAGTTATGCGATACAGGCCATCAAGTGGGATTCACCCGCACTGATTGCAGCCGGCGGTGTGATTACGCCAGCCGGTGAAGGCCGACTGAATATCACCCTGCCCGCCTGGCAGATCGCGGGAGCTAACAACTATACCCTGAGCGGCACGATTACCGATGTGAAAGGCAATACCCATACCGCCACCAGCCAGATTGTGGTGGATATCGCTGAGGTCAGCATTGATGGCAGCACCACAACCGCGACACCACCCAGCATTGTTGCTGACGGCACCAGCACTTCAGTAGTGCAGGTGACCATGGTTGACGGCAATGGTCAGCCGATTACCGATATGGCGGCGGCAATGAAACTGGCGCTGGTGGAAACCCAGCATAAAAATCAGCCGAAAGCGCAGCGGGCAATGAAACTGCAGCATGCGGCGCTCAGTGAGGTCAAAGAGAACGGTCCGGGAGTGTATGAAGCCACCTTGACCTCAGGTACCCGCCTTGCCAGTCTGGTGGTCACACCTTCATTTAACGGCACCAGCTTAAAAGCAGTTACCGTGCAGCAGACCGCTGATCTCAGCACTGCACACTTTAAAGGCGACACGATCGTTGCTATCACTGATGGCAGCGTCGCCGATGGCGTGGTGACAAACCAGGTTGATGCCGTTGTCACTGATGCCAACGACAACCCAATCGCCGGTATTACGGTGGACTTTACGCTCAGCGGTAGTGCAACACCGGTAAATAATACACTGTCGGTAGTGACTGATGACGAGGGCAAGGCCAGTATCAGCTATACCAATACTGTCGCGGAGGCAGTGACCGTTAATGCCACGCTGACCAGTAATGGTGGTATCAATGCGAAGGTCGACACCCGCTTTATTGCTGATATTGCCACCGCACAAGTGGTCGAATTAACCAGCGATAAAACCGTAATAACTGGTAGCGGAGGGGAAGAAGCGCAGCTGGTTGCCACGGTGAAAGACGCTAAAGGCAATCTGGTGCCGGATGCAACAGTAAACTGGCAGTCCACCACCGGTAGCTATAACTCAAGCTCAACCACCGATAGTGACGGTAAAACGCAGATTACCCTGAGTGCAGTAAGAGCGGCAACGACTAACGGTAAGGCGACGGTCTCGGCTAAGGCGACAATCGGTACGCCAGCAACGAAGGATATTGACATTCGTGCGGTACTGCAGACCAACGGTAAATATTACTGGACCCTGATCAAGGATCACCGGATTAGCCCCACCGCGGCAGCTCCTGTTGCCCTGGCTAACTGCCAGAACTACGGTGGTGGACGCTTGTTACACAGCTCTGATGTCAATGATTTTGGCCCCGGCAAAGCCGATTTCAACACCCAGATAGTAGACCAGGAGTTCCAGGACTGGGGTTATAAGATGTCCGATCAGTGGACTACCGGCACCGGTAAAGCGGCTGACCTCAATTCCCTGGGTTCAGCCCATGGCGAAATTTATGATGTAAACACGAATTTTGAAGGTTATGTTTGCGTCAAGTCGGTCTGATAATTTCAGCTAGCCATTAGTACTGAAAAGGCTCCGTCAGGAGCCTTTTTTTGCTTATAAGTGCAGCCTTTTCACCGGCGCATTCTGCTGCCGATCCCAGATCACCGTTAACAGCCGTTGCAGCGCAATAAAGCCAAACAGCAGAATGCCGATGGCGATTTTGGTCCACCAGGAGCTGAGTGTGCCATCAAAGTTAATCCAGGTCTGGATCAGTCCCTGAATCAATACGCCAAATAGCGTACCCAGCACCGTACCTACACCGCCGGATAACAAAGTTCCGCCAATCACCACCGAAGCAATCGCATCCAGCTCAACGCCCATGCCCGCCAGCGCATAACCCGCCGAGGTATACAGTGAGAAAACAATGCCGGCCAGCGTCGCCAGCCCGGATGACAGCATATAGATCTTCACCGTAGTGGCGCGGGTCGAAATCCCCATCAGCTGCGCCGAAGTGGCATTGCCGCCAATTGCATACACCTGATTACCAAAGCGCGTGCGGTGCGCCAGCAAAATTCCAGCCACCACCACCAGCAGCATTATCAGCGCCAGCAGACTCAGCCGCCCACCACCGGGGATTTTCCATGCCATTGATGACAGCGTGGAATAGAGCGGGTGATCGATCGGAATCGAACTCTCCGCCACCAGATAGCTGCAACCGCGCAAAAAGAACATCCCCGCCAGCGTAATAATAAACGCCGGGATCTTTAGCGCATCGATCAGCCAGCCCATCATGGCGCCAAACGCCGAACCGGCCAGCAGAATAAGGGTAAACGCCAGCCACGGAGAGAGATGCAGATCGCCAATCACCCGTGCGAGGAATACGCCAGTAAAGGCGATCACTGCCCCCACCGACAGATCAATCCCGCCGGAAAGGATCACAAAGGTCATTCCCACCGCGATAATACCGAGAAAAGCGTTATCGGTCAGAATATTACAGATTACCCGGGTGGAAGCAAAACCGGGAAACTGGCTAAGGCAGAACAGATAACCGGCGACAAATACCAGCAGTGTAATCATTAATGGCAAATGACGTTTAATCACGGCGACGCCCTCGTTTAAACAACTGGATAAAGCGCGGCGACTGCAACAGCAGCACGCACATCACCACCACCGCTTTGACCACCTGATTCAGTTCCGGTGGAAAACCGGAAAGCAGAATACCGGTGTTCATCGCCTGTATAATCAGTGCGGCGATCAGCGACAGCACCAGATTAAAGCGCCCGCCCATCAGCGAAGCACCACCAATCACCACCGCCAGAATCGCATCCAGCTCCAGCCACAACCCGGCATTATTGGCATCGGCGCCGCGAATATCCGCCGCGACGATTAACCCGGCGACGGCGGCGCAGAGGCCGCTAATCACATAGGTCGACATCACCACCAGCCAGCCGGTGACTCCGGCATTGCGCGCGGCGCGCAGATTAATGCCCACCGCCTCAATAAACAGGCCAAGCGCGGTTTTACGCGTTACCAGCCACACCAGCAGCGCCACCAGCAGGGTGATCCACACCGGCACTGGCAGAGTCCACAGCGTACCGCTACCAATCCGCGCCAGCGCATCACTGTTAAAGGTGACAATCTGCCCCTGAGTAATCAGCTGGGCAATGCCGCGCCCCGCCACCATCAGAATCAGGGTGGCGACAAACGGCTGGATCCGCAGTAACGCTACCAGCACGCCATTCCACAGGCCGCAGGCGATGCCGGTACCCAGCGTGGCGAGGATCACCAGCGTCAGGCTGTAACCGGCCACCGTCATGGTGGCTGCCGTGGCGCCGGCAATCGCCATCACCGCCCCCACCGACAGATCAATGCCGCCGGTGGCAATCACCAGCGTCATGCCAATCGCCAGCAACGCCACCGGCGCCGCACGATTGAGGATATCGATCGGGCTGCCAAACAAACGGCCATCCTGCAAATGGATGGCAAAAAAATTACTGGCGACCAGGCTGTCGACCAGCAGCACCAGGATCAGAGCGGCAATTTGCGGCATCCCCGGCGGCAGTTTACGTTTCAGCATGCGTGGCTTCTCCTTATCCGGGGCCAGATCTGTCTCAAGCATGTTGCGCCCCTCCGTCAGCAATCGCGTTGACGATTGACGCCACCGAGAGCTGTTCGAGCGGGATTTCCGCCACCTGCCGGCGATCGCGCAGGATCAACACCCGATCGGCATAGCCCACCAGCTCTTCCAGTTCAGAGGAGATCACCAGCAGCGCCAGGCCGTCGGCGCAGAGTGATTCAATCAGACGAATAATCTCCGCATGCGCGCCGACGTCAATGCCGCGCGTCGGTTCATCGAGAATCAGAAACTGCGGTCGGGTCACCAGCCAGCGTGACAGCAACACTTTCTGCTGATTACCGCCGGAGAGCAGCTCTACCGGCTGATCGGCATCCGGGGTACGGATACCCAGACTTTTGATAAAGCGCTCGGCAATTTGCTGCTGTTCACGCCGTTTAATCGGCCGCAGCCAGCCGCGCTGCGCCTGCAATGCCAGAATAATATTTTCGCGTACTGAGGCAGCGCCAATAATACCGTCGGTTTTACGATCTTCCGGACAGAAGCCCATCCCCAGATGTGAGGCCTGCGCAGGAGTGCGAATGGTACGTTTTTTGCCTTTGACTTTGACACTCCCGCTATCGGCACGACGAATGCCAAACAACAGCTCGGCGGTTTCGGTACGACCGGAACCAAGCAGTCCGGCCAGCCCCACCGCTTCACCCGGCCTGACCTGCAGGCTGAAAGGCTCAATCACCCCCTTTTTGCCGTAATCGGTAAACTCCACCACTGGTTGATTGCTGCGTAAGGTACTGCCCGCACGCTGCAATGCCGTCTCCAGCAGCTCGCGCCCCAGCATCAGCTTGATCAGTTCAATGCGTGGCAGGCTTTTAGTCTCGCGGGTGGCAATAAACTGTCCGTTACGCAGCACGGTAATCCGGTCGCTGATGCGATACACCTGATCGAGAAAATGGGTGACAAAAATCAGGCTCATGCCTTTGGCCCTGAGCTGATTCATCAGGGTAAACAGCATTTCCACCTCGCTGGCATCGAGGCTGGCGGTAGGTTCATCGAGGATCAGCACCTGTGCCGAGAGATCCACCGCGCGGCAAATGGCGATAATCTGCTGCATCGCCACTGAGTACTGCCCGAGCGAACGGGTGACATCCAGTTCAAAGCCATAATCCTGCAGTAATTTCGTTGCATCACGCACCATCGCTTTGCGGTCGATCATGCCAAAGCGTCGCGGTTCGCGGCCAATAAACAGGTTATCCGCCACCGACATATTCGGCAGCAGGTTAACTTCCTGATACACCGTACCAATGCCGATCTGTTGCGCCTGGGCGGTATTGTGTGGATTAATCGCCTGGCCGTTTAGCGTCACGGTGCCGGCATCACGCTGATAGACGCCGGTAAGCACCTTGATCATCGTCGATTTACCGGCGCCGTTCTCCCCCAGCAGCGCCATAATTTCACCGCGCCTGATACTAAAAGAGACATTATCCAACGCCTTTACTCCGGGGAAAAACTTACTGACGCCGCGAATATCTAACAGCGCTTCCTCTGTTTGCGTGGTCATAAACGTCGCCTCTCAACATGAAAAAAGCCGCCTGATTGCATAGCCTGTCCCGCAATTCCTTATGCAGCTAAAGGGGGGGTGGCTGTGAATCAGGCGGCGCTATGCTTAGTAGCCCATACCTTTTTTCTTGTCTAACTCTGTCTGCGCATCAGCTGGCAGAAAAAGTTTTGACTCGGTTTTGATAATTTTCGGCGGTTGAGTGCCGTCTTTTTTCAGTTTTTCCAGCGCATCAAATGCCGGACCGGCCATATTTGGCGTCAACTCGACGTTAGCGTTGGCTTCGCCCGCCAGCATCGCTTTATAGATATCCGGCACACCATCAATCGACCCGGTAAGAATATCTTTGCCCGGTTTCAGGCCCGCCTCTTTGATTGCCTGAATCGCGCCGATCGCCATATCGTCATTGTGGGCGTAAACCATGCAGATATTTTTGCCGTTGTTTTCCGCCTTGATAAAGCTCTCCATCACCTCTTTCCCTTTACTGCGCGTGAAGTCACCAGACTGGGAACGCACCACTTTGATGTTGCTGGCGCCGGCAATCGCTTCTGCGAAACCTTTCTTGCGGTCGATGGCTACGCTGGCACCGACGGTGCCCTGCAGCTCGACGACATTACAGGGTTTGCCTGCCACCTGCCTGACCAGCCAGTCACCAATCAGTTTGCCTTCCAGCACGTTATCCGCGGTGACCACCGCCTCATACAGCGACTTGTCTTTCACCACGATGGCACGGTCCAGCAGGAAGACCGGAATTTTGGCGTCTTTCGCTTCTTCAAGCACCGGTTCCCAGCCGGTTTGCACCACAGGTGCGATAAAAATGGCATCGACGCCCTGCGCAATAAACGAGCGCACGGCTTTAATCTGGTTCTCCTGCTTTTGCTGACCATCGGCAATTTTCAGCGTGATGCCGCGTTTAGCCGCTTCGCTTTTCGCCACGCTGGTTTCGGCAGCGCGCCAGCCCGATTCAGAGCCAACCTGCGAAAAACCGACCGTCATATCGGCTGCCAGCACGGAACCGGAGAGTGCGGCACTCACCAGGGTGGTTAAGAGTAAACGCTTCCACATAATCTTTTTTCCTCTGATGGGAGATTGCTGTATAGGGACAAAGCCACTCAAGCCTGGACTATCCGGGTAAAAACAATTTCGACTTACTTCACAAAATGCCACGAATTAAATGAGTTACGTAAAAACGGCAAAGATTTTGCCGTCCGGTATATGGAGTTTTTTCCTGCAAATGATTTAACCGCGGCTGAATAATCGTAATAAACTGAAGCGGTTAAGACGTCGTCATTTGGAAGCGATTACAACACCACGTAAAGTTCTGCCATTTCCACTCGCCGGTTAAGCCTGAAAAAATTATCTGAACTGTGACTGGTCGCACACTGGAAGCTTTAGTGCTGCTTTTACCGGTAACGGTGAGAAAAAGTGCGGCAGGGGCAGAAAGCGGTTATTTCGTCTGATGCAGGAAACAATCTTTTTGCCAGCAATAGCGGCCTGGCAGGCTTACTGCTGCATTTTTGTGATGATCAGGCTGACTTGATTCGATTCAGCGTGGCAATTTAATCGCTATCAATCACCTGATTAAGCTTTATAAAGGCAAACAGAACGGCCATTGATTGCAGAAAACTCTTAAAAGCAGCATTTTGTCAGGCTCCAGGGCGCACTTTTCTGATTCTGACGCTTATTTACGCTTTGTGGTATAGACAGCTTTTTCCGTCTCCCTATACTTGGAGGCTTATTGTCCCCTACCTGACCTGACGACAACTATGACAACACAAGATTACCTGTTGAAATTTCGCAAAGTGAGTAGCTTAGAAACCCTGGAAAAATTATTTGATCACCTCAACTATTCGCTTAGCGACGACGGTGAGATTTTGAATATGTATCGGGCTGCCGACCATCGCCGGGCTGAACTCGTTTCCGGTGGACGCTTATTCGATTTAGGTTGTGTGCCGAAATCGGTCTGGCGCTACGTGTTGTAGCCGTAGCACTGCGCGGGCGGCATCAATCGCCGCCCCTTGATGTCATCCCCCCCTTTTTTCTGTATAATCCACGCCTTACTTTTCGCCGTTTATTTTCAGTCAGGAAAATTATCATGTCTGAGCAACCTTCTGCGCCACGCATTGGCGGCTGGCTTATTGTGCCGCTGGCCTGGCTGATAATGACGCTGCTGACCAGCGCGCTGGTGCTGGCGATGTATCTCAGTGCGTTATTAAATCCTGAACTGCGTCAGGCGCTGCTGAATAATACTCACGCCTTTACCCTGCAGTGGATGCTGTCGCTGGGTACCTCGCTGGTGATGTGGGTTTACAGCATCTGGGTTACCTGGATGTTCTGTAAACGTTCGCAGCGCTTACCGCGTCACTACATTATCTGGCTGCTGTTGACCGTGGTGCTGGCAATTAAAACCTTTGCCTTTTCGCCAGTGAGCGACAGCACGGCAATTCGGACTTTGCTGATCGCGCTGCTGGCGGCGTCACTTCTGGTGCCCTATTTCAAACGTTCTCAGCGGGTTAAGACGACATTTATTGAGCCATAAGTGACGTTAAAATCGTCAATAATTTAATCCTGAGTGCTATCTGTCTCCACCCCGGGGCACAGATATTGTGATACAGCCGCTAATGCCCGATAATAAGCGGCTTTTATTTTTCCTCCAGGCGTAACAATGACCGAATACCTGCTTCTTTTTGTTGGCACAGTGCTGGTGAATAACTTCGTATTAGTGAAGTTTCTCGGCCTCTGTCCCTTTATGGGCGTTTCCAAAAAACTGGAGACGGCAATTGGCATGGGACTCGCCACCACTTTCGTTATTACACTGGCCTCGATCTGCGCGTGGCTGGTGAATCACCTTATTCTGCTGCCGCTGGATCTGGTTTATCTGCGCACCCTGGCCTATATCCTGGTTATTGCCGTTACCGTGCAGTTTACCGAGATGGTCGTGCGTAAAACCAGCCCGGCGCTCTATCGCCTGCTGGGGATCTTTCTGCCGCTGATCACTACCAACTGCGCGGTACTGGCAGTGCCGCTGCTTAGCGTCAACCTGAATCACAGCTTTATGCAGGCAGCGATGTATGGATTTAGCGCCTCAATTGGCTTCTCGCTGGTGATGGTGCTGTTTGCCGCGATGCGTGAACGTCTGGTGCTGGCTAATGTGCCGGCGCCCTTTAAAGGCTCTTCAATTGCGCTGATCACCGCCGGTCTGATGTCTCTGGCCTTTATGGGCTTCTCCGGGCTGGTGAAGTTCTGATGTCAGCAATCTGGATCGCGATTATTGCTTTAAGTGCACTCAGTCTGGTGTTTGGCGCACTGCTGGGTTACGCCGCGCGACGCTTTAAAGTTGAGGCGGACCCGATTGTCGAACAAATCGATGAGATCCTGCCGCAGAGCCAGTGCGGACAGTGCGGTTATCCTGGCTGTCGCCCTTATGCAGAAGCGGTAGGCAACAACGGCGAAGCGATTAATAAATGCGCCCCGGGCGGCGAGCAGACGATGCTGAAACTGGCCGGACTGCTGAACGTAGATCCGCAGCCGATTGATGGCGATGCGGCAGCACTGGAACCGGTACGCACCGTGGCATGGATCGATGAAGAGAACTGCATTGGCTGCACCAAATGTATTCAGGCCTGTCCGGTCGATGCGATTGTTGGCGCCACCCGCGCGATGCATACCGTGCTGAGCGACGTCTGCACCGGCTGCGATCTCTGCGTTGCCCCCTGCCCAACCGACTGTATTGAAATGCGTCCGGTGGCAACCACTACCGCCAACTGGAAGTGGGATCTGAACACCATTCCTGTGCGGGTTATTCCTGTGGAAAGTCATGCGTAATCTGTTTAATTTCCTGAAAAAAGAGAAGATCTGGGACTTTGAAGGCGGCATTCATCCGCCAGAGATGAAGACCCAGTCTAATGGTACGCCACTGCGTCAGATCCCGCTGGCGGAGCGCTTTATCATTCCGCTGAAACAGCATATTGGTCATGAAGGTGAACTGTGCGTCAGTCCGGGCGACAAAGTGCTGCGCGGCCAGCCGCTGACTTTTGGTCGCGGACGGATGCTGCCGGTGCATGCTCCGACTTCCGGCACCGTCGAAGCCATTGCCCCACATATCACCGCACACCCGTCGGCACTGTCAGAGATGTGCGTATTTATTACACCGGATGGCGAAGACCGCTGGATTGAACGTGAAACCCTCAGCGACTACCGCCAGCTGGATCGCAGTGAACTGATTAATCGTATTCACCAGGCGGGCGTAGCCGGTCTTGGCGGCGCCGGTTTCCCGACCGGCACCAAACTGAAAGGCGGGCTTAGTGGCGTCAAAACCCTGATTATTAACGCCGCAGAGTGCGAACCCTATATCACCGCCGATGACCGCCTGATGCAGGATTACGCTGACGAAGTGCTCGAAGGCTCGCGTATCCTCGCCTGGGTATTACACGCTGAGCAGGTGCTGATTGGGGTTGAAGATAATAAACCCGCGGCGATTGCCGCGCTGAAACAGGCGATTGGCAGCACCACCGATCTGCAACTGCGGGTGATCCCGACCAAATACCCGTCCGGCGGCGCCAAGCAGCTGACTAAAATCCTGACCGGCAAGGAAGTACCACACGGCGGTCGTTCATCAGATATCGGCGTGCTGATGCAGAACGTCGGCACCGCTTTTGCAGTTAAACGCGCGATTATCGATGGCGAACCGCTTACCGAACGTGTGGTCACCCTGACCGGCGAATCGGTGGCACAGCCCTGTAATCTCTGGGGCCGCCTTGGCACCCCAGTCAGCCATCTGCTGCATCACGTCGGTTTTACTCCAGCTGCCGGTCAGATGGTGGTAATGGGCGGTCCGCTGATGGGCTTTACCCTGCCCGCACTGGATGTGCCGATGGTGAAAATCACCAACTGCATTCTGGCGCCCTCCGCCAGCGAAATGGGCAACAACGAGCCGGAGCAATCCTGTATTCGTTGTAGCGCCTGCGCCGATGCCTGTCCGGCCAATCTGCTGCCACAACAGCTCTACTGGTTCAGCCAGGGCGCCGATCATGAAAAAGCCCGTGCGCACTATATCGATGACTGCATTGAGTGCGGCGCCTGTGCGTATGTCTGCCCGAGTAATATTCCGCTGGTCCAGTACTATCGCCAGGAAAAGGCCGAGCTGCGGGCGATCGATCTGGAAGCTCAACGCACTGCGCAGGCGAAAGCGCGTTTTGAAGCGCGTCAGCAGCGTCTTGAGCGCGAGAAACTGGCGCGAGAAACGCGCCATGAGCAGGCCAAACGCAAAGTCAGCAGCAGCGATCAGAGTGAAATCACTGCCGCACTGGAGCGGGTTAAAGCGAAAAATGCCGCCAGCGCGCAGCCGGAAAACGCTGAACAACCGGACAATGCCGTGGTGATGGCGCAACGTGAAGCACGCCGGGCGCAGGCACATGCCCGTCAGGCGGAAAAACAGGCTGAAACCGAACCGGTGACCCGTCAGAGTGCCGATCCGCGTAAAGCGGCAGTGGAAGCGGCAATTGCCCGCGCTAAAGCCAAAAAAGCAGCGGCGCAAACGCCTGCTGCAAGCGAAACCACTGAGCAATCAGCAACGGTTGATCCGCGTAAAGCGGCGGTGGAAGCGGCAATTGCCCGTGCTAAAGCCAAAAAAGCAGCGGCGCAAACGCCTGCTGCAAGCGAAACCACTGAGCAATCAGCAACGGCTGATCCGCGTAAAGCGGCGATTGAAGCGGCAGTGGCCCGTGCTAAAGCCAAAAAAGCAGCGCAGCAGCAAACGGAACCCACTGCGGCACCCGCTGCCAGCGACAGTGAAACCGACGATCCCCGTAAAGCGGCAGTGGCAGCGGCCATCGCACGTGTAAAAGCGCGCAAAGCCGCGCAGCATTCTGTGCAAGAGGAATAAATGGCTTTTCGTATTGCAAGTTCTCCTTACACCCACAATCGTCGCAGTACCGGCACCATTATGCTGCTGGTTCTGCTGGCAGCGATTCCGGGCATGGCCGCCCAGTGGTACTACTTTGGCTGTGGCAACCTGATTCAGGTGGCGCTGGCGGCAATTGTCGCCCTGTCGACCGAGGGTCTGATCCTTAAACTGCGTAAACAGCCGCTGGCAGCTAATCTCGGCGATAACTCCGCGCTGCTGACCGCGCTGCTACTTGGCATCAGTATTCCGCCTCTCGCCCCCTGGTGGCTGATTGTGCTGGGTACGGTGTTTGCCGTAGTGATTGCCAAACAGCTGTACGGCGGCCTTGGTCAGAACCCGTTTAACCCGGCAATGATTGGCTACGTGGTGCTGCTAATCTCCTTCCCGGTCCAGATGACCAGCTGGCTGCCGCCGGATTCGCTGCAATCAATCACACCCGGCTTTATGGATTCCGTGAGCATGATCTTTACCCACCATACGCTGGCGGGTGAAACCATGCAGCATCTGCAGGTGGGAATTGATGGCGTCAGCCAGGCCACGCCGCTGGATACCTTTAAAACCGGCCTGCGTGCGGGCCATACGGCTGAACAGCTGTTAGCGCAGCCGATTTACAGCGGTGTGATTGCCGGTTTAGGCTGGCAGTGGATCAATATCGGCTTTCTGCTTGGCGGCCTGTTCCTGCTATGGACCAACAGCATTCGCTGGCATATCCCGGTCAGTTTTCTGCTGTCGCTGGCCTTCTGCGCCACGCTTGGCTGGCTGATATCGCCGGAAAGCCTGGCGTCGCCGATGATTCATCTGTTTTCCGGCGCGACTATGCTTGGCGCCTTTTTTATCGCCACCGACCCGGTTACCGCCTCCACCACCAATAAAGGGCGCCTGGTTTTTGGCGCGCTGATTGGTTTGCTGGTGTGGCTGATCCGCAGTTTTGGTGGCTACCCGGATGGCGTGGCGTTTGCGGTTCTGCTGGCGAATATCACCGTGCCGCTGATTGACTACTATACTAAGCCGCGCGTTTACGGCCATCGCAAGGAATAAGCAACCATGAGCATGCTGGATTCCATCAGGAAAAATGGCGTAACGCTGGCGCTGTTTGCGGCGGTCACCACCGGCGTCACCGCGGTGATTAACGCCGTAACCAAACCGACGATTGAACATCAGACCGCGGTGCAGCAGAAAATCTTGCTGGATCAGGTGGTGCCGCCGGAGATTTATGACAATCACATTCAGCAGGAATGTTACGTTGTCACTGATAAAGCGTTAGGGAATGGTAAACCTCACCATCTTTACCTGGCGCGTATGCAGGATAAACCGGTGGCAATGGCTATTGAGACTACCGCGCCAGACGGCTATTCTGGAGAGATTCAGATGCTGGTCGGCGCCAGTTTCAGTGGCAAAGTGTACGGCGTGCGCGTGGTGGAACACCATGAAACGCCGGGGCTGGGCGATAAGATCGAACTGCGCATTTCCGACTGGATTAACAGTTTTAATGGTAAGCAGATTTCCGGCCCTGATGATAAGCAGTTTGCGGTGAAGAAAGATGGCGGCGACTTTGACCAGTTTACCGGCGCCACCATTACCCCACGCGCAGTGGTCAATGCGGCCAAACGCACTGCCCTGTATGTAGAAACGCTGCCGACCAGACTCGCGTCGCTGCCTGACTGTGGAGAGAGCAATGAGTAGTGAAGCTAAAACACTTTTAGTGAACGGTTTGTGGAAGAATAACTCGTCGCTGGTGCAGCTGCTGGGTCTCTGTCCGCTGCTGGCGGTGACCTCCACCACCACCAATGCGCTGGGGCTGGGTCTTGCCACCACGCTGGTGCTGACACTGACCAACAGTTCGATTTCAATGTCGCGCCGCTGGACCAAACCGGAAATCCGTATTCCGATCTACGTAATGATTATCGCCGCGGTGGTGAGCTGCGTGCAGATGCTGATTAACGCCTATGCCTACGGCCTGTATCAGTCGCTGGGAATCTTT
The DNA here is from genome assembly GCF_025527015.1 of Winslowiella arboricola. Lineage (GTDB taxonomy): Bacteria > Pseudomonadota > Gammaproteobacteria > Enterobacterales > Enterobacteriaceae > Erwinia > Erwinia arboricola. The sequence continues at coordinate 614,455 of NZ_JAODIM010000043.1, forward strand.
ATCCCGCTGATCGTCACCAACTGCATCGTGGTGGGTCGCGCGGAAGCGGTGGCGTCGAAAAGCAGCGTGCCGCTGTCGGCGCTGGATGGCTTTGCCACCGGGATGGGCGCCACCTGCGCGATGACGGTGCTCGGCACCGTGCGTGAGATTATCGGCAATGGCACCATCTTTAATGGCGCGGATCAGCTGCTTGGTCCATGGGCGAAAGTGCTGCGCGTGCAGGTAGTGCATTTTGATTCGCCGATGCTGCTCGCGATGTTGCCACCAGGCGCGTTTATTGGTCTGGGTATGATGCTGGCCGGAAAATATATGATCGATAAAAAGATGAAAGAGCGCGCGCTGCGTGTTGCCGAAACTCAGGCAACGCCCGAGGGCCATATCGGGAAAGCGCTGTGAATAAAGAGAAACGCCAGCAGATCCTTAGCCGTCTGCGCGATAACAATCCGCACCCCACTACCGAACTGGCGTTCAGCTCGCCTTTTGAGCTGCTGATCGCCGTGCTGCTGTCCGCGCAGGCCACCGACGTCAGCGTCAATAAAGCGACGGCAAAGCTCTACCCCGTTGCCAGTACTCCGGCGGCAATGCTGGCGCTGGGGGTGGATGGCGTGAAAGAGTATATTAAGACCATCGGCCTGTTTAATGGCAAAGCAGAAAATATCATTAAAACCTGCCGTATTTTGCTGGAACAGCATCATGGCGAAGTGCCGGAAGATCGTGCGGCGCTGGAAGCGCTGCCCGGCGTCGGCCGCAAAACCGCTAATGTGGTGCTGAATACCGCTTTTGGCTGGCCAACAATTGCGGTGGATACGCATATTTTCCGCGTCAGTAACCGTACCCGCTTCGCGCCGGGCAAGAATGTCGAGCAGGTGGAAGAGAAGCTGTTAAAAGTGGTGCCCGCCGAGTTTAAGGTAGATTGTCACCACTGGCTGATTCTGCATGGCCGCTACACCTGTGTGGCGCGTAAACCGCGCTGCGGCTCCTGTCTGATTGAAGATCTTTGCGAATATAACGATAAGGTCGAGATTTAGCCAAAATAAATGCGTCATGGTGATGACGCATTCTCGGCAGTATCACATTATTAAAATTAAAACTGGTACGTCATACCTACACCAAAGCTATTATCGGTAGAAAGTCCAAACGGCGCATCGGCTTTCAGCTGATTGATTTTATAATCGGCATAGGTGAAAAAGTTTTTATTAAAGAAGTATGAAAGATTCAAATCAAGATACTTCATTAAATCAACATCGCCATAGCCCTCAATCTGTTTGCCTTTTGACTGGAACCAGCCAATACCCGGAATTACGCCACTGTCGGCGACATAGCGCAGATAAGCTTCAATATTTTGCGTTTTATTAACATAGCCATAATTTTTAATCGGAGTGATATTATAGCCCTGTGAGTATTTGATTGCCGCGTAGAGTTTTCCAGGATTATATTTAAATCCGGCGGCCCACATTTCAGCGTGTTCACCCTCGCCATACGCCAGCGCTTGCTGAGCAGCAGTGCGTTTCGAGTTGCCGTAAGCCGCCAGCAGGGTGCCGTCCCAGTCGAAATCGTAGCTCACCGACATCCCGGCGCCTTCACCATTAGTGGTATACACTGAACGGCCGTTGCTGTTGCTGTCATCACCATTCGCCCCCTGGTACTGGATGGCGAATTTAACCTTATCCGTCAGGCCAAACAGCGTGTTGTTGCGCCAGGTTAACAGGCCGTTGGCTCGTCCGGTAAGAAAGCCATCGGTATAGCTGTCGGTCATAATATCGAAGATCGGCGCATAGTCGGTAATACCGGCCACGTCATACAGCACACCGGCATTACGGCCATAATCCAGCGAACCCAAATCACCATAACGCAGGCCAGCATAACCAAATCGGGTTTTCGTTCCTTCGGTTCCTTCGGCTTCCGATTTATTCGCCTGGATACTGTATTCCCACTGACCAAAGCCGGTTAATTTATCATTAATTTGTGTCTGACCGCGAAAACCAAAACGCACATAACTATTATCACCGTCGACGCTGGTATCATCGCTAAAATAATGGCGCGCACGCATACTGCCATACAGATCAAGTTTATTACCGTCTTTGTTATAAATTTCCGCCGCGCCGCAAACACCAGAAAAAAACAATGCCCCCATAATAATGGAGATTTTACCTGCACTCATATTAGCCTCATCATCTGAAGTTTATTATTAATATTATTATTGAGCGGGCTGACGCCCACTCAGGCGAGACAGAATTAGTTAATCGCTAAGCGGACGTGGCTTTGCCTCCGCTGGCAGCAGTGAGCGATAGCTTTCGCCATCCAGCTGCTCCGTATGCTCCTGCTTTGCCGCAGCAATTAATTCTGGCGTAGTCAGCGCCCGTACCACTGCAGCCGCCATCACGCTGCCCGCCAGCAGCATCCCCTTATGGGCGTAACTGGTTTTACCCTGCGTCACCATCTGCCAGGAGTGCGGCGGCGTGCCTCTGGCGCAGGTGGCGATATACACCTGGCCAACTGGCACCAGCCAGCTGACATCACCCACATCAGTGGAACCATTCAGGAAGTCAGGCTCTTTGCGCAGCGGCGTCAGTTGTTCCGCCAGCACATCGCCGCGTTTCGCCAGCAGTCTTTTCTCTTCATCCGAGAACGTATCCTGAATGGCGCGGGCAAAAGCTTTCTCTTCTGCAGTAAAGGTCAGTGCGCCGACTTTCGCCAGCTCTTCGTCCAGCATGCTGGCAAGGGCCACGTTCGGGATCAGATCAGCCGAGGCGGCATCAAACTCGATACTGACTGCGGTGCCACTCATCAGCGCCGCGCCATGGGCGATATCGTGCACGCGCTCAGTGATTTCGCGCACCTGCTGCATTTTTGGCGAGCGGATTTTGTATAACACCTCCGCTTCGGACTGCACCACATTTGGCGCCCGGCCACCAGCATTAGTGATGGCATAGTGCAAACGCGCTTCGGGAATAATATGTTCACGCAGGAAGTTTGCGCCGACGTTCATCAGCTCAACCCCATCCAGCGCACTGCGTCCCAGATGCGGGCTAAAGGCGGCATGGGTGCTTTTTCCGGTAAACGAATACTTCACCTGGTTAGTGGCCAGCATCCGGGCGTTATACGCCAGATTTTCATCCCATGGGTGCCAGGTAAAAGCAACATCGACATCGTTAAACAGACCGGCGCGCGCCATATAGGCTTTACCGCCGCCGCCCTCTTCGGCCGGGCAGCCATAATATTTAATCGTGCCGCTCAGTCCGAGGGTTTCGATGCAGGCTTTTGCCGCCAGCGCCGCCGCCAGCGCGCCGGAGCCGAGCAGATTATGACCGCAACCATGTCCATGACCTGCTTTCACCACCGGTGCATAGCAGTCGCGATTCGCTTCCTGACTCAGTGATGGCAGCGCATCATACTCACCGAGAATGGCGATCACCGGCTGCCCTTCACCAAAGCTGGCGACAAAAGCGGTACTGATACCGCCAGCGTTACGCGTGACGGCAAAACCGGCCTCTTCCAGAGTCTGCGCCATCAGCGCTGCGGATTGCACCTCTTCATAGCGAACCTCGGCAAACTCCCAGATTTGATCGCTTACCGCCACGATACGTGCGCGTTCTTGTTCCAGGGTGTGTTTAATAATGTCGGTATAGTTCATCTGTTTCTCTCTTTAACGTGCAGGGCCGGTAGTCAGTTCAGCGTCAACGGGGGCGTTCTGATGTTTAATTGACAGGGAAATCAGGCAGGTGACGATGGCGCAGGCGATGATCATCAGAAAGGCTGCCGAATAGTTCTGATCGGTTATTTTGAGCATGTAGCCAATCACCAGCGGCGACAAGAATGAGCCGATTTGCGCCACCGAGTTAATCAGGCCGGTCGCAGTACCCACCGACTCTTTCGGGAACTGTTTGATAATAGTGACAAATACGCTGATGCTGATGGCATTGAGGAAAATATTCGACAGCGACAACCACGCGAAGGCCAGCGGAATGGATGAGGCATTAAACATAAGCCAGATAAACAGTGCTGACACCGCTGCGCCGATAGCGATCAGGTATTTTTCACGGCCATTAAAAAACCGATCCAGCAACCAGCCGCAGGTCAGGAAGGAGAGAAAGCCCAGCGTCGGCGGCAACACCGACCAGGCGCCCATCGACACCATGCTCATCCCTTTTACCTTCACCCAGTAAGAAGGCAGCCACGATTGCAGTCCCCAGAACACAATATTGGTAAAGAAGTAGCAGGCGGCCACCTGCCAGGTCAGCGGTCTGGCGATAATCTCCAGCAGGCGTCGCTTTTCTGAGCCTTTATGCGTATGCGCCAGTTTAGCCGCGCTGATATCCGCTTGCTGTGTCTGACTGACCGGCTGCTCACGTAACACCAGCCATAACAGCACCGCCAGCAGCACCCCGGCGAGGCCCAACACAAAAAACATAATGCGCCAGTTATAGAAAGCGATCAGCGCCGACACCACAATCGAGCCCACCGCAAACCCCACCGAAGCGCCGGACTGCAGAAAGGCTTTTGCCCGCGCCATCTTTGATCGTTCGAATTTTTGGGCAATCACCACCGAACTGCCGGAAGGAAATACCGCTTCGCCCATACCAACAAAAAAGCGGGAAACCACCAGACTGATGGCGCCGCCCGCCATGCCGGTGCAGGCGGTAGCCACTGACCACAACCCTACCGCACCGGTAAGAATAGTTTTACTGCCGAGGCGGTCAACCAGATAGCCGCCAATCAGCTGGGTTAAGGAATAGGCAAGGAAAAAACCACTGATAATCATACCGGTCTGGTCACTGGCGAGGCCAAAATCATTACTGATTGGGATAATCGCAATATTAATTGCGGTTTTATCGATAAATCCCACCACCCAACATAAAAACAAGATGAAGATAATCAGTTTGTTTTTGTTACTCGTCTTCACATCACTCATAGATACTTCCTCAGGGAGGGTCGCCATAAAAAATCAACAACTGCCTTGCTACACTTGCAAAAAAAGTGATAAATATCTATGTGGATTCATACACTGACAATATAAATTATATGTAGCCTTACACAGAGGTATAGCATGCAGGATTATGTTATTGCACTGGAAAAAGTAATTAACACCTATTTTCCGACAGCGACATTCTCTGTCGCAACCTCAGATAGCCGGTTTGACGATCTGATTCAGGACAATGAGAGAGAGATGGATGAATCAAATGAAAACTTTATTCTTACCCACTCGTTTAATGCTGAAGAACTGGTTATTGAAGCCATCTGTCTGTATATCGATTCACTTATTATTACCATCAAGCGTTATAACCACTGCTGCTCTGAAAATCAGATAAATGGTTTATTAAATGAGATTAAAATTTATCTGTTTGCCGAAATATTGCAGCAGCAAAAAAAGATGTTTCGCAGTATCAGTGATAATACCTGGCATCTGGCTTCGGGTTTATCCCATAAATTGATTACGCAACATGTGGTTGATGGTGCGTTAAAAACCATTCCTTTTAGCGATGCGGTAATCTTTCGCATTTATGATGAGGATAAAAATCTGCTGATCCCCATCGCCCTTTCCGGCTTCAAAGATAATTATTATGATTATGCGGTTTCACCCCAGGAATCATTATCCGGTCAGGTATTTGCCAGCCGGCAATCTGTGACGCTGAATTCCCGCGAAGCGATTATCGGTTCGGTTATCCGTCAGTCCGCGCTGCGCGCCTCGGTAATGGAAAATAACCCGATTGCCAGTTCACTGGTTTGTGTGCCAGTGCAGGATAAACAGATCTGCTATGGCACTCTGACGCTATTGTCATTTAGCCGGCACTCTATTTTTAACTCGCTGGCGGTTTCCCTGCTGGAGACCTTCGCTTCACAGGTGGCGCTGGCGTGGCGCAATGCCAAAATACATGACGAAAAAGTTTCCAGCCTGAATGAGGTGGATGCGCTGCGCAAACAGCTGGAACAGCAGAATGCGATCCTGAAAGGCAGCGTCGAATTCCATAATGAGATGATCAACTTATCGACTCGCATCAATAACTTAAATTCATTTATCGCCGCTATCTGTGAGCGGGTAAATCTGAATGCGGGCTATATTGATATTCTCGGCAACCGGCTTGATGCCACCGTGAGTTTTCCTTATCACTGGGATGATCTGACCCGTAGTTTTGCAGTGGAGAGCGGTTTTGCCAACGGCGATTATTTTATCCAGCCGCTGAAACATGATGAACTGGCGGTTGGCTTTTTTATCCTGCCAGCCGACGCGGTTAACGATGCTACCCGTCTGATCCTGTCGCGCCTGGGAGACTTTATCGTGATGCAGATTATGCGTAAGGCCAGCAGCCTGACGCTGGAACACAAAAGAAAATCCGCGTTAATCGAACAGCTTTTTTCCCGCGGCATCACCAGTGAAACCGAGCAAAATTTCGCCAGATATGGATTTCAGCTACAAAACTGGATTATCTGTCTCAGACTGGAAACAGAAGATTCCGTTAATCAGGATGTCACGTCATTAGTGACACTTAATAAATTAAATACGCTACTTTCACGGCGTAATAGTTTTAGTTTTGCCGACAGCACCAACATCACTGTCTATATTTCTGATTTACACACCGTTAAACTAAAAGAGTTTACTGACCGGATAAGCCGGGAGTTGCCGCTGATAATCATCAGTAAAGCGGGGATCAGTGACGTTGTTAAACGTAGTGAATGTAAACTTGCCTGGCAGCAGGCCAGCACCGCGCTGGAAGTACTGAAAACGCGCAAAAAAGAGGGGGTGTTACTTTTCCATAATACCGGCATTGAACGACTATTTATTAATCATCAGGCGGAAGATCTGAAACGCTTTGTTGCGGATGTTCTTACTCCACTCATCGAAGGTGGCGAAAAAAATGCAATCCTGCTGCTGACGTTAAACAGTTATATTTATCATCGTTGTTCGACAATAAATAGCGCAGCGGCACTTAACATCCATGTTAATACGTTATACCAGCGCGTCAGGAAAATTGAAAATATGATTGGTATGAACCTGAATCATCCAGATGACTTTCTTATTGTCACCCTGGCTTGTCATATCAATAAATTATACCACGCATAACCCTGGCCCGGCATACAGGCCAGGATTATCGTTCGCCAGCGGATTATCCGGCGATCTGATAATACTCAGCGGTCGAACGGGATAACGGCGCTTTGCCACGAATCGCATCAGCAATCTTCTCGGCAATCATCACCGTCGGCGCATTCAGGTTGCCGGTAACAATCTGCGGCATAATCGAGGCATCGACCACCCGCAGCTGCTGCATACCGTGCACGCGCCCTGCTTCATCCACTACCGCCATCTCATCGCTGCCCATCGCGCAGCTGCCGCACGGGTGATAGGCGGTCTCAGCATGCTCACGGATAAAGGCATCAATCTGCTCATCGCTCTGCACCGCTACACCGGGCTGAATCTCCGCGCCGCAGTATGGTGCCAGCGCAGGCTGACGCATAATTTCACGCGTCAGACGTACCGCATTGCGGAACTCCTGCCAGTCGCGCTCTTCGGACATGTAGTTAAAGAAGATCGACGGCGCAGCATAAGGATCGGTCGATTTCAGCTTAATACGACCACGGCTCATTGAGCGCATCGGCCCGACGTGCGCCTGGAAACCATGCTCTTTTACCGGGCTGCTGCCGTTATAGTTAATCGCCACCGGCAGGAAGTGGTATTGCAGATCCGGCCACTCTGGCTGATCATCGCTGCGAATAAAGCCACCCGCTTCAAACTGGTTGCTGGCGCCGACACCGGTGCCTTTAAACAGCCACTCAGCGCCGATCGCCGGCTGATTCCACCATTTCAGCGAAGGATAAAGGCTGATCGGCTGTTTGCAGCGGAACTGCATATAGACCTCAAGGTGATCCTGCAGATTGCGACCCACACCCGGCAGCGCATGCACCACATCGATATCCAGCTCGCGCAGCCACTCTTCCGGCCCGACGCCGGAGCGCTGCAGGATTTGCGGCGAGGCGATAGCGCCAGCACACAGCAGCACTTCACGTGTGGCTTGCGCCTGCTGCGGCTGGCCTTTTACCAGCCACTTCACACCGGTGGCAGTTTTGCCCTCAAACAGAATACGGTCGGTCTGCGCATGGGTAATAATCGTCAGATTACTGCGCTGACGCGCCACATCCAGATAGCCGCGCGCAGTGCTGGAACGGCGACCGTTAGCGGTGACGGTACGATCCATTGGACCAAAACCGTCCTGGCGATAACCGTTCAGATCATCGGTTTCATGGTGACCGGCCTCGGTCGCAGCGTCGATAAACGCGCGGTACAGCGGATTGTTATCGCTGGTCGGCGTGGTGACGCTCAGATAGCCTTCTGCGCCATGATAGTCGTTCTCGCCGATATCACGCTTTTCCGCACGACGGAAGTAAGGCAGACAATTGAGATAGGACCAGTTAGCAAAACCGGTTTTTGCTGCCCAGTTATCATAATCCATCGCGTTGCCGCGGATATAGCACATGCCGTTAATCAGCGAAGAGCCGCCCAGCCCCTTACCACGACCACACTCCATGCGGCGATTGTCCATATGCGGCTCGGGATCGGTTTCAAATGCCCAGTTATAACGTTTACCCTGTAACGGATAAGCTAAAGCGGCTGGCATCTGGGTACGGAAATCAAGGCGATGATCGCGGCCGCCTGCTTCCAGTAAAAGTACCGATACGTCAGCATCCTCAGTTAAGCGGGTCGCCAGTACATTGCCTGCGGAACCGGCGCCAATAATGATATAGTCAAATTTCTGCATTAAACCTCCAGCTAAAAACCAGCGCCGGCAGCGCATGACGCTACCGGCCAGAAAATCTTACTTCACCACTTAAAACGCAGTGGGATACTCGCCCATCTCAATCAGAATCGATTTGGTACGCGTGTAGTGCTTCAGCGTCTCAACACCGTTTTCACGTCCTAAGCCTGACTGCTTGTAGCCGCCGACCGGCATCGGTGCTGGCGATTCGCCCCAGCTGTTGATCCAGCAGATACCGGCTTCCAGCTGATGGATCACCCGGTGCGCGCGGTCCAGTGAGCGGGTAAACAGGCCAGCGGCCAGACCCAGCTCAGTGTTATTGGCGCGGGTAATCACTTCCTGCTCATCATCAAACACCAGGATGCTCATCACCGGTCCGAAGATCTCTTCACGCACAATGCGCATCTCATCCTGACAGTCGGTGAAGACCGTCGGCTCAACGTAGCAGCCTTTCGCCAGCGGGCCTTCGGTGATGCGGTGGCCACCCGCCAGCAGACGTGCACCCTCCTGCTGACCCAGTTCAAGGTAGGAGACCACTTTCTGGCAGTGCTGCTCGCTGACCAGCGGTCCGAAGTTCACCGTCGGATCGCGTGGGTCACCGGTTTTAATATTGGCCAGCTTCTGTTGCAGACGCTGTTCAAAGCTCGCCTTCAGCGAACGATGGACAAACACCCGCGTGCCGTTAGTACATACCTGGCCGCTGCTGTAGAAGTTAGCCATCATTGCAGCATCCACCGCGCGCTCCAGATCGGCATCTTCAAATACGATCAACGGCGACTTACCACCCAGTTCCATCGTCACTTCTTTCAGTGTCGACAGCGCGGCATCAGCCACTACGCGTTTACCGGTTTCTACCTGACCGGTGAAGGAGACTTTGGCGATATCCGGGTGCTGGCTCAGCGCTTTACCCACCGCACCTGCCCCCTGCACCACGTTAAATACGCCATCCGGCAGACCGGCTTCGCTGTAAATGTTCGCCAGCTCCAGCGCGCTTAACGGCGTCACTTCGCTTGGCTTAAAGATCATCGCATTGCCGGTAGCCAGCGCCGGAGCGCTTTTCCACAGTGCGATCTGAATCGGATAGTTCCATGCGCCAATTCCGGCGCAGACGCCCAGCGGCTCACGGCGGGTATAGACCAGCGCGGTATCGCGCAGCGGAATCGATTCGCCCTGCACTGCCACCGCCAGACCGGCGTAGTACTCCAGCACATCGGCGCCGGTGACAATATCCACCGCTTCGGTTTCGCTGATTGGCTTACCGGTATCGGCCGTTTCCAGTTCGGCCAGCTGCTGATTACGTTCACGCAGCAGCGCCACCGCTTTTAACAGCACGCGGCTACGCTCAACCGGCGTATAGCTGCGCCAGATACGCTGACCGGCAATGGCGGAAGCCACGGCGCTGTCGATATCCTGCTGGCTGGCGGCGGTGATTTCCGCAATCACCTCACCATTGGCCGGATTGATGCTGGTGAAAACCTCACCCTGGCCCTGTTGTTCACGGCCATTGATATATAAACCACGGCGATTGAGTTCTGCCATGACTCCTCCTCTGCTAAGGGATTTAGCGCACCGGCGTATTCAGCCAGAGCGCGAGATTCTGATAACACAGCTCGCGGGCATCTTCTAAGCCGTGAGCCATCGGCTGTGGCGCCAGCGTCATCCGCAACCACAAACCGTCAATTAAGGCGGCGATACTGCTACCGGCCTGACGCGCCTGCTCACGGGGTAATACGCGGGCAAACTGCGCAGTAATATTGGAGTGCAGGCGGCGATCGTTAACCCGCTGCAAACGATGCAAATTTTCCTGGTGCAGACTGTTGGTCCAGAACACCAGCCAGGTTTTCAGCACTGGCGCCGCCACCTGGGTTAAGTCGAAGTTACCGTCAATAATCGCGCGGATTTGCGCCTGCGGATTATCTTCAGCGCGTACCCGATGACGCTCAACCGCCAGATAAAGGTCGGTCAGGATCTGACGCATACAGGCATCCAGCAGCCCGTTTTTATCGCCAAAGTAATGACTGACAATCCCGGTCGACACCCCGGCTTGTTTTGCAATCAGCGCAATGCTGGCGTCCGCCAGCCCTACACGATCGATCACCGTCAATGTTGCGTTAATCAGCTGCGCCTGACGGATGGCTTTCATTCCAACTTTTGGCATCGTTTCATCGGTTCCGACTATTGAATGAGAGAGATAATAACTTTTTTATATTGAACGTTCAATCAATAAAAACTAGACTTGGTAACAACTGGATAACAATTCCATACTCTTTGTAAGGATAAACGCAACCAAATTTCGCTATTTTTTAATGAGGATTTTCAATGCTGGGAACTCAGGATCGGTTGTTACTTCAGCCGGTCAGACTCAATAAAGCGGTGTTCTTTAGTGCCGCACTGGTAGTGATACTGTTTTCAGGTGGTGTCCTGCTTTTCCCCGAACAGGCCAGTTCGATACTGTCGCGCGCGCAATCCTGGGCGTCGGCAACTTTTGGCTGGTACTACATGCTGGTGGTGGCTTTCTACCTCGGCTTTGTCCTGTTTGTCGCTTTTTCACGCTACGGCGATATCAAACTGGGACCGGATCACTCGACACCGGACTTCAGTTATGGCACCTGGGCAGCGATGCTATTTTCCGCCGGCATCGGTTCCGAGTTGCTGTTCTTTGGCGCTTCTGAGCCACTCGATCATCTGTTGCAGCCACCTGATGGCGTTGCCGGTTCGGCGCAGGCCGCCCGTGACGGTATGGTATTAACCATGCTGCACTGGGGCTTACATGGCTGGGGGATCTATACGCTGGTGGCGATGTCACTCGCCTACTTCGCCTATCGCCACAACCTGCCGCTGGCATTGCGTTCGGCCTTTTATCCGCTGATTGGCGACCGGATTAACGGTCCGATTGGTCATGCGGTGGATGTGTTCGGTATTGTCGGCACCCTATTTGGTCTGGCCACCAGCCTCGGCATCGGCGTGATGCAGATTAACTCCGGTATCAGCTTCCTGACCGGTATTGCACAGAGTCATACCATGCAGGTGATTCTGATTGTGATAGTGATGGGCGCGGCCACCCTGTCGGCGGTCAGTGGCGTTGATAAAGGTATTCGCCGCATGTCAGAAGTCAATATGCTGCTGGCGGTGCTGATGTTTGCCTTTGTGCTGTTCGCCGGTCCTACCAGCCATCTGCTGAATTCGCTGGTGCAGAACTTTGGCGACTACTTTGTCAGCCTGCCGCGTAAAACCTTTGATCTCTATGCTTACAGCGATAGCAATAAAGACACCTGGCTCGGCAACTGGACAGTATTTTACTGGGCGTGGTGGATTGCCTGGTCACCGTTTGTCGGCATGTTTATCGCCCGTATCTCGCGTGGGCGTACCCTGCGTGAATTCGTCATCGGCGTACTGCTGATCCCGATGGGCTTTACCCTCGCCTGGTTGTCGGTATTTGGTAACAGTGCGCTGGAGTTATATCAGAAAGGCATGGATAAACTCGGCGACGTGGCGTTAAGCGATCCGGCGATGGCGGTCTACCATATGCTGGCCACCTACCCGATGGCGACGCCGGTGATTGTGCTGGCGGTAGTGATCTGCTTTATCTTCTTTGTCACTTCCGCTGACTCCGGTGCACTGGTGGTGGCTAATCTCTCCTGCGTCGGTGATACCGCCGGTGAGGATGCGCCTAACTGGCTGCGTATTTTCTGGGCGGTGGCGGTCTGCGTACTGACGCTGTCACTGCTGTTTGCCGGTGATTACACCTCGCTGCAAACCGCCGTCGTGCTCAGTGCGTTGCCGTTCTCGCTGGTGCTGGTGCTGTTTGTGATTGCCATGTACCGCGCGCTGCATCATGAGAAGCAGAAAGATCGCAGCCGCTCAGTGGCGATTGCGTCGCCGTTACTGCTGGATCGCCATCGTCCCGGCCATACCAGCAGCTGGCGCCGTCGTCTGAATCGCGCTATCTCCTATCCTTCGCGCGATATGGTGTATCGCTTTATGGATGAGACCGTAAGTCCGGCGCTGGGCAAGGTTTCGGAAGTGCTGGAGGAGAAAGGTCTGCTGGTGGAAAGCGATCTGTCACCACAGGATTTCACCCTTGGTATCCGCGTATCCCACGGTGAAGAAGCGCCCTTCCATTACGGTGTGCAGATGAGTGGCTACAGTACGCCATCCTTTATGCGCAGCGGCGGCAATCTCAGCCATACCGCCAGCCGTTACTACCGCGCGGAAGTGCATCTGTGGGAAGGCAGCCAGGAGTACGATCTGGTGGGCTACACCGAGGAGCAGATTATCAATGATATCCTTGACCACTATGAACGCCATCTGCAGTTCCTGCATCTGATTCGCTAGCCTGCTGTGGGCGGCGAAAACGCCGCCCCTACGGTAACCGCAATATTCGTGTAGGGGCGGCGTTCTCGCCGCCCGTGAACAATCTGTCAGGGAGCCTTTTCAGGCTCCTTTTTTCTTTTGTGCTTTACTTAGTTATGGCTTTTATCAGGAATGCTTTAATGAAGTTCAGCAACCGGATCTCCGCTTCATTGCTACTGAACTCTTCATTGGGTCGCAGCATTACGGTGTTTGTCTGCCTGCTATTTTTAGCAGTGGTGATTATTAATCTCTGGTCACTGAAGGAGTCCTGGCAACGTACCGTCAGCAGTGCGGAAGAGACGGCGGTCAATCTTTCGCTGTCGCAGGCGCGCCAGGCGGAAGATACCGTGCTGCAAACCGAAATCACTCTCAGGGATATTCAGCGCGATATCCAGGCCGATAACCTTGCGCACCTGAATACCAGTGAGCTAAGCAGCACCATGCGTGAACTGCGCAGCCGTCTGCCACAGCTGCATGGTCTGTTCTATTTTAACGCGGCGGGTAAATGGATTGCCCGGTCGGTGGATCGTGAACCGGCGGGCGCTAACAATGTTGATCGTGAATATATCCATTATCATCGCACCAATCGCCACACCGGTATCCATATCGGGCCAGTGATTCGTAGCCGCAGCACCGGTGACCTGGTGATCCCGGTATCACTGCGGGTCAATGACGCGACGGGCGGATTTGCCGGGGTGCTGCTGGCAACCATTCGCGTGGATTACTTCCGCCAGTTTTACAGTTACTACGAAATGGGCAATAAGGATGTGCTGGTCCTGATGCTGGCAGACAGCAGCGTGCTGTATGCCCGCCCGATGCCCGACAGCTATATCGGTAAAGACTTGTCTGCCAGCCCGCTGTTTCACCAGATGCTGATGAAAGCGGATCGCGGCAGCGGCGAATGGAACGCGGCGCTGGATGGTCTGCCAAAAATCTTTGGCTTCGCGCGTTCACTGCGCTATCCGCTGGTGGTGGCCGCCGGTTATGACCGCGCAACGCTGATCGATCAGTGGCTGAAGGAGCGGCTACAGGATGTGGCGCTGAATGCCGCCTTACTGTTAAGCATCCTGTTTATGGGCGGCTCGGTATTACGTCAGGTGCGCACCAATATCAAAAATCAGAGCGAACTGGCGCATCTGCGTGATGAGCTGACCTCCGTTAATCATGCTTTGCAGGCGCTGGCGCTGGTTGACGGCCTGACCGGCGTGGCAAACCGCCGGCAGTTTGACATGGTACTTGAGCAGGGTTTGCAGCGATCGGCCAGCAATGGTCAGCCGCTGTCGCTGATTATGATGGATATCGATTATTTCAAACGCTACAACGATACTTACGGTCATGTGGCGGGTGACAACTGTCTGAAGCGGGTGGGCGAAATTCTGCGAACCATGCCACATCGCCAGACGGATCTGATTGCCCGTTATGGTGGCGAAGAGTTTGCCGTTGTGTTGCACGATACTACCTTGCAGGAAGCACGGGTGATCGCGCAGCGCGCGGTAGACGTAGTACGGGAAACCGCAATGCCCCATCAAAGCAGCGACCGTGCGGAGCATGTGGTTACCCTGAGCGCCGGATGCTTTACCCTCACCGCCAGCGGCAATCCGGGCGATGCACGTCAGATTAAAGAAGGCGCGGACCGCGCGCTGTATGCCGCCAAACGTAACGGCCGTAACCAGGTCTCCGCGCTGAGTACGCCGTGGCTGCCGGTGGCTAACGATTAAACGAAGAACCGCGCACGACTCGAACCCTCAGACAAATACTGCTACCGTGCGCATTACTGACGTGTTTTACACACCCCACTACTGTATTTGATAACTGGTTTTTTAATGACGTATCCCAAACGACTATTGATACTCCCTGCACTCGCGGTGGCCGCTCTGCTTGCCTGGTGGCTTAAACCCGGCTACGACACCGAGGATGAGGCTTACTACGTTGCGGTATTTTGCACCATCCGCCATGACGACAGTTCGCGTTTTATTGCTGATATGCAAAATGTGATTGAAGGTGGTAATTCAGACTATGCGCTGCACAAAATTGCATTTATCCCTGCGCTGGGCAAAGCGGTCACCGCCAGCTGGCAGCAACTCACTCCGGCAGCACAACATATCGCAACCAACGATGAACCCAGTTGCCAGCGTTTGATGTCAGCGCAACTGCAGGCGAGATAAACTGCCGCGACTTTTTTTTCGTGCTGAAATAATATCTGTTTTCGTGATCCTGCTCACACATCATCGTGAATATGGTCCTTTTTAACGCAAAAAAAGCACGAACCGCATATAAAATCAGCATTGAGATAATTAACAGAATTTTAATCGGTAAAAATATTACATAAACCCATTTTGCGCGGTTTTTACCCTCCATGGGGATTTAACCCTCTTTTGGCTAAAAACCGCGCAGCGCGTCGGAGTATTATTTCGTCATATAAATACAAACCAACATTTACCACCAGTTAACATCGATGTTGCGCTTATTTAACCTCGCTACTGCCTGATATTGCAGCAAATGAAAAAAGGCTTGCCTGATGCCGCAGGATCAGCGAAATTAACCGCCGTTTTTCCCATCTTATAACAACGCACCGAATAGATTCGCGCTATTACGCGTGCTTAATTCCCGATGCGAAATTGGCATCTATCCAGAGGTACTAGTGTCTACTGCAAACAAACACACTAATGAGGTTAGCCTCAATGCGTTCAAACAACCCCGATCGTTCTATCTGATCTTTACCATCGAACTGTGGGAACGTTTTGGTTACTACGGTCTGCAAGCCATTATGGCAGTGTACCTGGTTAAAATGCTGGGGATGACTGAATCTGACTCCATCACCCTGTTCTCCTCCTTTAGTGCGCTGGTCTATGGTCTGGTCGCCGTTGGCGGCTGGCTGGGCGATAAAGTGCTGGGCACCAAGCGCGTAATCGTGCTGGGTATTCTGGTGCTGGCAACCGGTTATGGTCTGGTGGCGTGGTCGGGTCACGATCAGAGTATGGTGTATATCGGTATGGCGACCATCGCCGTCGGTAATGGCTTGTTTAAAGCCAACCCCTCTTCACTGCTATCCACCTGCTACGAAAAAGACGATCCGCGTCTTGATGGCGCTTTCACCATGTATTACATGGCGATCAATATTGGCTCGCTGTTCTCAATTATGGCCACACCGTGGCTGGCGGCAAAATATGGCTGGAGCGTGGCGTTTTCGCTGTCGTTTGTCGGTATGCTGATTACGCTGGTTAACTTCCTGATCTGCCGTCGCTGGGTGAAAAACTACGGTTCTAAACCTGACTTCGCGCCGGTCAATATCGGCAAACTGCTGATGACTATCGTTGGTATCCTGCTGGTGATTACTGCCGCCACCTGGTTGCTGCATAACCAGCAGATCGCCCGTATCGCGCTTGGCTGTATCGTTGTCGGCATTGTGCTGCTGTTTGGTAAAGAAGCCTTTGCCATGCAGGGTGCTGCGCGCCGTAAAATGATTGTCGCCTTTATGCTGATGCTGGAAGCGGTGGTGTTCTTTGTGCTGTACAGCCAGATGCCCACCTCGCTAAACTTCTTTGCCATCCGTAACGTTGAACACAGCATGCTGGGTATCACCTTCCAGCCTGAGCAGTTCCAGGCGCTGAATCCGTTCTGGATTATGATCGGCAGCCCGATTCTGGCCGCGCTGTACAATAAAATGGGCGACCGCCTGCCAATGCCGCATAAGTTTGCCATCGGCATGGTGCTCTGCTCTGGCGCTTTCCTCGTGCTGCCACTGGGAACCAAATTCGCCAGCGATCTCGGTATCGTGTCACTTAACTGGCTGATCCTCAGCTATGCATTGCAGAGTATTGGTGAACTGATGATCTCCGGCCTTGGCCTGGCGATGGTGGCGCAGCTGGTTCCACAGCGTCTGATGGGCTTTATTATGGGCGCATGGTTCCTGACCACGGCGGGCGCGGCAATTATTGCCGGTAAAATCGCCAATCTGATGGCGGTGCCGGACAACGTTACCGATCCGCTGCAATCGCTGCACGTTTACGGCGATGTGTTCCTGAAAATCGGACTCGCCACCGGGGTGATTGCTGTTCTGATGCTGTTAACCGCTCCGCTGCTGAATCGTATGACCCAGGGCACGGATAGCGCTGAGTTACAGCAGGCAAACGCGACAAGTTAACCGTCCGCCGAAGCCTGCACAGCCGCCTGTTTATCAGGCGGCTTTTTTTTTGCGCCAAACTTACCGGCCAGCTTCACTGACAATTTTTGTTTCCGGCACTAAGCTAATCAGATCCCTCTGCGCACCGCCCAAGGAGCATCTGATGAAACTGTTCTATAACCCCGGCGCCTGTTCGCTTACACCGCATATTGTGCTGCACGAATGCGGCCTCGATTTCACCGCGGTAAAGGTCGATCTCGCCAGTAAAACCACCGAGCGTGGCGAGGATTACCGCCAGATCAATGCCAAAGGCAAGGTTCCGGCGCTGGAGCTGGATGACGGCAGCGTGCTTACCGAGGCGGTGGCGATTATCCAGTACCTCGCCGATCTGAAAACCGATCGACAGTTGCTGGCCCCCGCTGGCAGCCTGACACGCTACCACACCATCGAATGGCTTAATTTTATCGCCACCGAGCTGCATAAAGCCTTTTACCCGCTCTTTGACTCAGCCGCACCGGAGGCTTACAAAGCGACGTTGCGCACGACGCTGGAACAGAAACTTTCCTGGGTTAACGGCGAGCTTGAGGAGAAACAGTGGCTGATGGGACTGCGGTTTAGCGTCGCCGACGCTTATCTCTACAATATGGTGCGCTGGGCCACAGCATTAAAACTCAATCTCAGCGGTCTGGATGCGCTTAACAGCTGGGCAGCACGCGTGGCGGAACGTCCGGCGGTGAGCGCGGCGTTAAAAGCAGAAGGGCTGATTTAACCACTGAGCGTGAAACACCACTTTTAGCAATTCGATAGCAGATTTCCATCGTTTGGAATCCGCCGGTCTTTTCCTACAATTCCTTGATTTTATTATTTCTTATTAAAATAAAAGGAACATATGAAAAGCAACCGGTACTCCTCTGGCAGTTTATTGCGCCGCAGTCTGCTGTCTGCGCTGATGCTCTCCACCACGCTGTCGGCCAGCGCCTGGGCGGAAAGCCAGCCGGTCAGCGGTGGCGTGCTGAATATCGCGCTCGGCAGTGATACGCCGATTATCGATCCCTCAATCACCGCTTATTCGGTTACCGCATTGATTACCCGCAATGTGGTTGACTCGCTGGTCGGTCAGGCAGAAGACAACAGCTTTACGCCGTGGCTGGCGCAGCGTTGGGAAATAAATGATAACAATCGCGAATACGTGTTCCATTTGCGTCAGGATGTCACCTTTAGCGATGGCAGCAAACTGGATGCCGCAGCGGTAAAATACAATTTCGAACGTATTCTCGATCCGAAAACTACCTCCAGCTACTCCAAATCACTGCTGGGTCCGATTGAATCGATTACCACCCCGGATAACTACACCGTCGTTTTACGCTATAAGTCGCCTTTCGCCCCGCTGTTGCAGGGGTTAAGCCTGCCTTATCTCGGCATTCAGTCGCCGACATATCTGCAAAAAACCGCCAACACCAGTAATACCGTGGTTGGCTCAGGGCCGTTTGTGCTCGATTCATTTGTTAAAGGCAGCGGCAGCAAACTGAGTAAGCGCGCCGATTATCACTGGGGACCGGGTTATGCCGCCCACCAGGGTCCGGCGTGGCTGGATGGCCTGCAATTTAAATATCTGCCCGAATCAGCGGTGCGTCTCGGTGCGCTGAACAGCGGACAGGTGCAGGTGATCGACGCCATTCCTCCGGTCAATTATGCGCAGGTGAAAAAGAATCCGAAACTCACCGTCGTGACCCGCGAAAACCCCGGTATTCCGCGCGTACTCTACCTGAATACCAGCCGCGCGCCGTTCGCCGATCTCAAAGTGCGTCAGGCGTTCCAGAGTGCAATTGATCAAGCCACCGCGGTACGCGCCGCGTTCTTTGGCACGCTAAAACCGGCGGATAACGTGCTGGGGCCGAAAACGCTGGATTACGATGCCTCAGTGGCGAAACGCTGGGGCTTTGACCTGCATAAAGCGAATCGTTTGCTGGATGAAGCGGGCTGGTCAGCAAAAGATGACGCCGGTTTCCGCACCAAAGACGGCAAGCGGCTGACGGTGAATTTCACTTATTCCTCCACCAGCGTCGAAGCGGCGGATGTGGCGTTGTTCCAGGCGGTGCAATATCAGGTTAAGCAGGCCGGATTCGAGCTGAAACTGGATCCGGTGGATTCAGGTCTGTTTGCCAGCCGCAGCAGCGATAATAATTACGACATTATTTCTAACTACTTTGTGCGCCCGGAACCGGATATTTTACGTACCGTGTTCCACTCCAGCTATATCCCACCGAATGGCAATAACTATGTCCGTGTCAGCAGCCTCGACAGTAAACTGGAGCAGGCGGTTGGCGCAGACGATGCACAGCGCAACACTCTGTATCAGCAGATTCAGCGTGAAGTGATCGAGCAGGCGTATGTGGTGCCGATCTATATTCCGGCCTTCCTGCTGGGTCAGTCGAAGCAGGTTCAGGGAATCAACTGGGCCACTAACGCTAAGCCAAACTTCTATGATGCCTGGATTAAACGTTAAGCTGCGGGCGCTGGGCCAGCGCCTGCTGACTATTTTTGCCGTGCTGTGGGGTGCGGCAACGTTGTCATTTATCGCCGTCAAGCTGATCCCAGGCGATCCGGTGACTATCCTTAGCGGTGGTGGCGACGGCGTGGTCGATGAGGCCTGGCGCAACGAGCTGATTCAGCAGTTCGGTCTCGACCAGCCGCTGTGGATGCAATACCTGCAATACTGCGGCCGTGCGTTGAGCGGTGATTTGGGGCAAAGCTATCAGTTTCGTCAGCCGGTCACCGAGGTGATTGGCGTCGCGTTGCAGGAGACTGCGCCACTGGCGTTAAGCGCCCTGCTGCTGGCGCTGGTGCTGGCGGTGATCAACGCGCTGATCACCGCCGGACGTTACCCGCGTCTGCGTGCACTGCTGAGCGCAATCGAGCTGGCGCTGCTCAGTACGCCGGTTTACTGGATCGGCATTCTGTTGCTCACCCTGTTCAGTTTTCATCTGCAGTGGTTCCCGGTCACCGGTAACGATGGCATCGCTTCGCTGGTGTTGCCGGTGATTACCCTCAGTCTGCCACTCACCGCGCTGCTCAGTCAGGTATTGCGCGACGGCGTGGAACAGGCATTAGCACAGCCGTTTAGCCTGACCGTCCGCAGTCGTGGCGTCAGCGAAACCGGATTGCGCCTGCGTCATGCCTTACGTCATGGGGCGCTGGCAATCTCCACACTGGCTGGCACGCTGCTGGCGGGTGTGCTGGGCGGTTCAATTCTGACCGAAACCGTATTTGGCCGCGCCGGGATCGGACAGATCACCCTGAATGCCATCGGCAGCCGTGATATGCCGCTGGTGCTGGGACTGGTGATGTTCTCCGCCCTGCTGTTTGTAGTGATTAACCTGCTGATTGACGCACTCTATTTGCTGATCGATCCGCGTTTGCGCACCAGGGAGCACCATCATGCCGCATGAGTTATCGGGTAAGTTGCGTGCTGGCCGCCATAGTTACCGTTCGCCATGGCTGGCGCCAGGCACGCTGATCCCGGCATTTATCATTATCCTGCTACTGCTGGCGCTGTTTTTCCCGGCGCTGTATAGCCCCTGGGCGCCGGATGAAATGGATTTCGCCGCGGTTTTACAGCCGCCGAATACCGCGCACTGGTTCGGCACCGATCAGCTTGGTCGCGATGTGTTTAGCCGGGTGGTGTATGGCACCTCGCTGTCGCTAACCATTGGTGTCGGCGCAACCCTGATCTCCTGCATTGGCGGCATCCTGCTGGGTACACTGGCGGCGCTGGCGCCGCGCGCGCTGCGGCAGATACTGGTGCGCATACTGGATATCCTGCTCGCGTTCCCTGATCTGCTGCTGGCGCTGCTGGCGATCGCCGTACTGGGTCGCGGCGCGCAAAATACACTGCTGGCGATCGGGATTGCCGGGATTGCCGGTTATGCCCGACTGGTGCGTTCACAAGTGTTACAGGTAAAGCTGTCGGGTTATGTTGAACATGCGGTGGCGCTGGGCGAAAGTCCGCTGCGCATTATTCTGCGTCATATTATTCCGAATACCACGCGTCCGTTATTGATTCTGGCCACCATCGGCATTGGCAATGCGGTGCTGTCCGCTTCCGCGCTCAGTTTCCTCGGCCTTGGCGTGGCGCCGCCGACGGCGGAATGGGGCGCGTTGCTGGCGGACGGACGTAACTTCCTCGATACCGCCCCCTGGGTCAGCTTGCTGCCTGCCAGCGTAATCGCACTTTCGGTTATTGCCATCACCCTGCTGGGACGGCGTTTACAAACTATTCTGGCGAAAGGCGGCATATAAATGGATGCTTCAGCAACGAAATCTGCCGCACAGCCGCTGCTGCGGGTGGAACAGCTGCATGTCAGCTTTCCTTCGCCGCGTGGCGTGGTAGAAGCAGTAAAATCCCTATCGTTTAATGTGAATGCCGGAGAAATTGTGGCGCTGGTAGGCGAATCCGGCTCCGGTAAATCAGTCACCGCACGCACGCTGGTTGGACTGACCGGCGCGGGGGCGGTGATTGATGCGGCGGCTATCGAACTGCATCTGCATGATGGCAGCATTGGCGATCTGCAACGCTGCGACAGCAAAAGCTGGCGGCGCATACGTGGCCGCGAGATTGGCTTTATCCTGCAGGATGCCCTTTCCTCTCTCGATCCGCTGCGGCGCATCGGCCAGGAAGTGGCGGAGCCGATCGTCACCCATCGCCTGACCAGTACCACACCGCTGACTGAACAGGTGCAGGCGCTGCTGACGCGCGTCGGTATCCCCGATCCACAAAGCCGCGCGGCGCAGTATCCGCATGAACTCTCCGGCGGTTTGCGCCAGCGTGCATTGATTGCCTCGGCGCTGGCCGCCGGTCCACGTCTGCTTATCGCCGACGAACCCACTACCGCGCTGGATGCTACGGTGCAGAAGCAGGTGCTGGCGGTGTTTAAAGCACTGGCCGCAGCCGGTCATGGCGTGCTGCTGATTACCCACGACCTCGGCGTGGTGGCGGATATCGCCGATCGAGTAGTGGTTATGCACAATGGTCAGCAGGTGGAGAGTGGCGCTACACAGCAGGTGCTGTCCGCGCCGCAACATCCGTATACCCGCCGCCTGCTGTCCGCGATTCCCACCGCTCAGTCGCGGGGTCAGTGGCTGACCGGCAAAGATCCCCTGCCGGACGTGCCCGTCAGCGCTATCCCGCGTGATATCACCACTCCGGTGCTGTCAGTCAGTGGTCTGTCGCTCAGCTACACTCTGCCGGGGGGTAAATCGTTGCAGGCGGTAAACCAGCTGTCATTGCAGGTTGCAAGTGGTGAAACGCTGGGGATTGTCGGCGAATCGGGTTCCGGCAAAACCACCCTCGGCAAGCTGGTGCTGGCTTTACAGCAGCCAGACCAGGGCGATATTCAGCTGTCAGGCCACCCATGGAGCGGGCTGAAGGAGCGCGAACGCCGCCCACGGCGCGCACGGATCCAGACTATCGTGCAGGATCCGCTCGGCTCTTTTGATCCGCAATTTACCGTTGAACAGCTTTTGCAGCAGCCGCTGCGTCTGCATACCACGTTTAACGCGCGGCAACGCCAGCAGCGTATCCGCGAACTGCTGGCGCTGGTGGGGTTAAATGCCGATCTGCTGTCGCGTCGTCCGACGGCGCTATCCGGCGGTCAGCGTCAGCGTGTCTCCATCGCCCAGGCGCTGGCATGTGAACCCGATCTGCTGGTGTGTGACGAACCGGTGTCAGCCCTTGATGTCACCACTCAGGCGCAGGTGCTGGATCTGCTGGTCGCGCTGCAACGTCGGCTGCATCTTTCGATGCTGTTTATCTCGCATGATTTGGGCGTGGTCCAGCATATGAGCCAGCGCATCGCGGTAATGAAAGCCGGTGAGATTGTCGAAACCGGCAGCGTTGAGCAGATCTTTACGCAGCCGCGCCATGATTATACGCGACTACTACTGTCGTCAGTTGAGACGGTGGCGCCCGCTGACTCCCGCTAATTTCCCCTGCTATTGTTGCCAATATGAAACAATCCCCGCTTTTGCCGCGCAGCCCTTGCCGTTCAGCAAAAGCGAGGTAGGATTGACTTATACCCGATACAGCCGAAAAGCTGATGTAATCTGAATCTGAGTAAAAGGTGTCCCTATGAGCAACGCAAAAGTAGAGTGGAATGGTAGCTTACAGCCGGAAGCAATTGAAATTCTGGCGAAAGATGGCGGGATGATTGTCTGCCCGACCAAAGTGGGCTACATCATTATGACCTCTGACAAAGCCGGTCTGGAACGCAAATTTGAAGCCAAACAGCGTAACCGTAACAAACCAGGCGTAGTGCTGTGTGGCTCACTGGAACAGCTGAAAGAACTGGCCCAGCTGAACCCGGAAATCGAGCAGCTGTATCAGCAGCACTGGGACGCTGACGTGCTGCTGGGTTGCATCCTGCCATGGAAAGAAGAGGCCCTGGCGCGTATTCCTGATGACGGCTCCAAAGAGCTGATGATGGATGGCCGTCAGACCAGCTGCTTCGTGATCAAATTCGGTAAACCGGGTGAGATTCTGGCGAAAGAGCTGTGGGAAAACCACGGTAAGTTCTCCTTCGCCAGCTCGGCGAACCCGTCAGGCAAAGGCAACCGCGGCCTGGTGGAAGGGATCGGCGATCGTATCGAAGAGCGTGCCGACCTGATTATCGGTGCCAACGACTATGTGAAATCTATCCAGCCGAACGAGTCTAATAAAACCCGTTACGAGCAGGGTGTGATGGTTTCGATGGTTGATGCCAACGGCAAACTGGTGCCAGAGCAGAAAGGCGAGCGTAAAGTGACCCCTTGTCCGGTACTGATCCGTAAGGGTCTGGATGTTGATAAGATTATGTCGATGATGTCCGATATCTTCACCACCTGGGATTACCGCCACGGCGATTACTATTAATTTCTGCGCGGGCGGCGAAAACGCCGTCCTTGTGAAATAAATCGAGGTCTGAGTTCTGTACTAACAGGACTCAGACCTTTTTACATTTCTGTGCTAGATTATGCCCCCTTCTCCCGCAAAAAAACCGCAGGGCATAACATGAACAACATTGAAAATCTGGCCTCAATGGTGGCATTTGCCCGCGTGGTGGAAACCCTGAGCTTTACCGAAGCCGCACGTGCGTTGCAGCTGTCGAAATCCTCAGTCAGCCGTGAAATTTCGCAGCTTGAAGTCCGTCTTGGCGCCCAGCTGCTGAAACGCACGACCCGTACCATTGAGGTGACGGAGCTGGGACAGAGTTATTATCAATACTGCCAGCGCATCCTCAATGAAGTGAAAAGTGCCGAGCGCTTTATCCGCAACTTTCATGAAGAGCCAATGGGTAATCTGCAACTGGCGGCGCCAGTGACGTTTGGCTGCCAGTGTATTGTGCCGGTGCTGAATAACTTTATTGCCGGTAATATTCATGTCAGCGTCGATCTTGATTTAACCGACCGGCCGGTAAATATGCAGGACGATCACTACGATCTGGCAATTGTGATTGGCCGCGACACCCCGAATCACCCGCTGGTAAAACCGCTTGTCGATATTACCTGGGGCCTGTATGCCACGCCGGAATATATGCGTCAATACCCGGAAATTGAAAAGCCGGAAGATCTGCCGCGCTATGACTATATTCTGTTTCGTGGCCCCGCCCATACTATTTCATTGCCGTTCCGCAAAGAGAAGCAGAAGCTTGATATTGAAGTACGCAGCCGCTTTCGCGCCAATAACAGCGTGGCGCTGATGAGTTCTGCACTGGCAGGCACCGGCATCGCCTATCTGCCGGATTATATGACTCAGGAAGCATTAAATAGCGGGAAACTCATCCGCCTGCTACCCGGCTGGCGGATGGATACCTATCGCGCCTGGATGCTGTTTAAAGAGGAAAATAATCTTTCGCCACGGGTAAGACGCTTTGCCAGCGACTTACAGGAGCGGCTGCAGCGGGAGATCGGTTAAACTGCATTCACAGCTATAACTTCGGGGCATCATTGCCGTTATACCAGTCATAAAACTTAAATATGCACAGCAGAAAATACCTTACGCCAAGAGTAATAAAAACCGATAAGAAAACATCAAAATATTTTATGTCAGGATGTTTAATTTGAAGAGATGAGTGACTAATCAAATAAAAAGTAATCGCCATCCATAAACCCTGAATCCAGCTACGCCTGTCTGTTAATGACTTTATAAATCCTTTCATATACCTGGCTGGCTCCTTGCGAGATAGTGATAACTTAAGATATTGATAAAATCACAGGCCAAATTTCATCAACCCTGAATAAAGAAAACAATAGTAACCCTGCCCCCCTGAAAAAAAACAAAAAAACAAATAAACAATAAATATAATTATTTATATTATTATATCACCAGCATATGTCTCCGTTATCCACAGCGATCCCCATTTTGTCATCTCTCAGTAATCAAACCGTCACCCTCTCTCTTTAGTGTCGCGTTAAAACTGCCGGAGAGATGCCTGTGTTTACTATCGAAACTGTACTCGACGATCTTTATCCTCAGCGAAATACGCCGGGCTGGCAGAAAAAGCTTCTGCGACTGCTGCTGCGCGAGAAGGAGTTTCAGCAGTTTAACCAGCAGCACCGCCATCTGAAGGGGTTGGATATGGTGGAACAGGTACTGGAATATCTCGATATCAGTTGCGAACTCAGCGAACGCGATCTGGAGCAGATCCCCAGCCAGGGACCGGTGGTGATTGTCGCTAACCATCCGCTGGGCACCCTCGATGGCCTGGCGCTGCTGCATGCGGTGTCTCAGGTGCGACGCGATGTCAAAATCGTCACCAACCGCCTGTTAAACTGCCTGAACTCACTGCGCAGCCTGATGGTTCCGGTCGACAATATGGGCAACCGCACCAGCCGTCAGCAGGTGACGCAGATGCAGGATCAGCTGGAAAATCAGGGCGTACTGATCTTCTTCCCGGCTGGTGAAGTATCGCGCTTCGGCAGCAAGGGCGTCAAAGATGGTAAATGGAGTCACGGTTTTCTGCGCCTGGCCGCCCGCTTCCGTGCGCCGGTGGTGCCAGTCCATGTCAGCGGGCGTAACAGCGGTCTGTTCTATCTTACCTCAATGATTTATCAGCCACTCTCCATGCTGCTGCTGGTGCGCGAAATGTTTAAGC
Organism: Winslowiella arboricola; assembly: GCF_025527015.1. Taxonomy (GTDB): domain Bacteria; phylum Pseudomonadota; class Gammaproteobacteria; order Enterobacterales; family Enterobacteriaceae; genus Erwinia; species Erwinia arboricola. Next base: position 640,806 of record NZ_JAODIM010000043.1, read on the forward strand.
ATCGCGGCGAACGCCTGAAGCTTAAAATTGGCGCGCGTATTCCTTATGCCAGCTGGCATGACGGACGCACCCCAGCCAAAGAGCTGGCGGCGCGTTTCCGGCGCCATCTTTATCGTCTTGGTCAGGAGAAGTCCGGGCTGTTTCAGACCGAACCGGCAATTGCTCGCGCCGAAGATCGCGCGGTGCTGAAACGCGCGCTGGCAGAGTGTGAAGTGCTGGGAAAATTGCCCGACGGCAAAATCATCTATCTTTACCGGCGCAACGGCGAGGACTATGTGCCGATTCTGCGTGAGCTGGGACGACTGCGTGAGATCGCTTTCCGTGCAGTGGGCGAAGGCAGCGGCAAACGTCGCGATCTCGATGATTACGATGACGACTATTATCATCTGATCCTGTGGGACCAGGAGGCGCTGGAGGTGGTCGGCGCTTACCGTTTTCTGCCCACCGCCGAACAGCTGGAGCGCAAAGGCGTCGATGGCATCTACAGTCAGAGTCTGTTCCATTACGATAATAAGATGAATGTGGTACTGATGCAGGGTATTGAGCTGGGACGCAGCTTTATCCAGCCAGCATACTGGGGCAAGCGCGGGCTGGATTATCTGTGGATGGGCATTGGCGCTTATCTGGCGAAATACCCGCAATACCGCTATCTGTTTGGCCCGGTGTCGATCTCGGGCGGCCTGCCGCTGGCGGCGCGCGATCTGCTGGTGGCCTTCTATCGTCTCTATTTTGCGCCAAATCTGCCGCTGGCAACCTCACGCCGTCCCTACCCGGCCTCACTGCCTGCGGTGCTGGCACAGTTTACCGGCGACAACTATCAGGAAGATCTAAAACGCTTAAAACGCATGCTGAATAACCTCGGCACCGCGATCCCACCACTGTATAAACAGTATTCGGAACTCTGTGAGCCGGGCGGTGTACAGTTTATCGATTTCGGTAGCGACCCCGATTTTAATCACTGCATTGACGGGCTGGTGCTGGTGGATTTAACCCAGTTGAAAGCGACACGCTATCAGCGTTATATCGCCGTTCACCAGCAGAGCTAACGCCTGGCGCCTCGCTATGATGCACATCATCAGCGCGGGCGGCGAGAACGCCGCCCCTACAGAATATTCATAGTCTTATGCAGGGGCGGCGTTCTCGCCGCCCCTGATATCATCATGATAGCGCCGCCAGATATTCACCGTAGTTTGCTGCAAAAGCCATCCTTCTCTTGCTCCTGCCGACGACGCAGTATAAAATGCGCCCGCCATTAACCTATTATTTTTATTGCTCTTTTTTAAATAAAATCAGTTAAATTGTTGGTATTAAAGAAAATCCGCAGCAGGAAATCGGCTGAAATTTTCGCTATCACGTTAACACTCGCGCGGCGCTGGAAATTACCGGTATAAATCCTGATATCATGCGTAAACCCAATTTTATTATTCTGTTTTGCTGCCTGCTGGCCAGCGGCTGTGCGTCACTTTCCAGTAATAGTGTTGATACCTCGCGTCAGGCCAGTTTACTGGCCAGCTGCAATATTCCGCTAAAGCAGCAGATTGACGCGCTGGCGCAACCATTAATCGATCAACAGCGAACGCCAGGTCTGGTGGTGGCGCTATTAACCGCCGACCAGCAGCGCCATATTTATCATTATGGCTTTACCGATCGCGATCGCCGCACGCCAGTCACTGGCGATACGCTGTTTGCTATTGGCTCGGTCACCAAGGGCTTTACAGCCGAAAGCGCGGCGTTGCTGGTTCAGGACGGCAAACTGAACTGGGACGATACGCTGGGGAAATTACTCGGCGATCGGCTGCAACTGAGTCACGACGCACAGCAAATTACCTTGCTACAGCTGGCGACCCACACCTCCGGCCTGCCACGCCAGATGACCACCCTGCATATGTTTGGCAATCTGACGCGTTATCTGTTTAATGGCGCACCGTTTTACGACGATCTTGATGACGGCGAGTTTGTTAACTATTTACACGACTACGTAAAACCGCCGCAGCAGTCGGTGGTCTACTCCAACCTCGGCTATGCCATCCTCGACTATGTCATCAGCCAGCATACGCAGCAGACGCCGCAGCAGATTGCCAGTCAGCAGATTATTGCGCCGTTGCGGCTGACTCGCACCGGCTATCAGCCAGAAAAACTGCCCGGCTATCTGCAGCGCGCCCATGGTCATGCCGGCGATCAGCCGAAGTTTATGCGGCGCGGCGAACAGGTGCCGGACTGGCATTTTTCCGGTTATATGGTTGGCGCGGCATCGTTATGGTCCAGCGCCAGCGATCTGCTGAGCTATCTTGAGGCACATCTGTATGGCAGCGGCGATGCCCGGCTGGATCGCGCTTTTGCTGATGCCACCCGCGTGCGTTTTCAGCAGCCTGATCACGACTCTTCCGCGCTGGCATGGCTCAGTAATCGGATTAGCGGACAGACTATTTTCTATCAGTCCGGCTTTATTGGCGGTTACTCCAGCTATATCGGTATGGACGTCAGACATAAAACCGCCATCGTCGTGCTGCAGAACAGTTTTAACTGGGATAACGATATTGGTCACCGCATGCTGGTCAGAATAGCTGAAGGGCAGGAGTGCGCGCCTTAGCCCGTTACTGTGTACAGGTTGCAGGCGAGTTGTTGCGGAAAATTGCATCCCCTGCCCGCCTGTGCCAATATACGTTTCATATATGTTTCGTATAGGTGCAATATGGGAATCGTTAAAATATCCGATCTGATGCATGAAAATCTGCGCATCACCAGCAATGCCATGAGCCGCTCGATTAATTCGCAGGCTGAACACTGGCTGAAAATCGGCATGCTGGCTGAGCTCTATCCGCAGCTTACCCACCATCAACTGGCGCGTGCGCTGGTGAAAGCCGAAATGCAGGGTGGCGTGGATATCGTCACTATTCTTAACGCGCCAGAAGAAGCAGAGGTAGCCTGTTGAAAGCGGTAAAAATTCACTCTGCGGCAGAGATTGAACTCGCCCGTGCAGCCGGTCATGCTGCGGCAAAAGTGCTGGAAATGATTACGCCTTTTGTGCAGCCCGGCGTCACTACCGATGAACTTGACCGCATTTGTCACGATTATCTGGTCAATGAACTGAAGGTCATTCCGGCGAATATTGGCTATGAAGGCTATACGCGCACCGTCTGTACTTCAGTTAATCATGTGGTTTGCCATGGCATCCCCTCGGATAAAAAGCTGAAAAAAGGCGATATCGTTAATATCGATGTGGCGATCATCAAAGATGGCTGGTATGGCGATACCAGCCGAATGTACTTTGTTGGTGAACCTTCGGTACGGGCGCGTCGCCTGACAGATATTACTTATCAGGCGATGGTGGCCGGTATTAAGGTAGTGCGTCCGGGCGCCACATTGGGTGATATCGGCGACGCCATTCAGCAACTGGCGGAAGGTGCGGGCTTTTCGGTGGTGCGCGAATATTGTGGTCATGGCGTTGGCGAAATCTATCATACCGGCCCTCAGGTGCTGCATTACGGCGAAGCGGGCACTGGCAGAGTGCTGGAAGCGGGGATGATTTTTACTATCGAACCGATGATTAATGTCGGCAAAGCGGCTACCAGCGTGCTTTCCGACGGCTGGACGGTGGTGACAAAAGATCGCTCCCTCTCCGCGCAATGGGAACACACCATTGCGGTGACCGCGACAGGTTACGATCTGCTGACGCCATGGCCGGAAGGCACCGGTGATTACCCGGCGATCTGAATTATTTGGGGCGCCGATACGCCGCCCTGAACCATACGCCAGGCGTTATGCCTGGGAAAAAGAGACATCCGTAAAGAGCGGCGTGAGCTTCGTGGTATCAACCGTTTTTACCGCTTTATCCAGACTCCAGGCTTCCTGCAGTCTCATCCACATTTCAGGGCTGCTGCCCAGTACTGTCGCCAGTTTAACCGCCATCTCAGGCGTAACTGCGGCTTTACCGGCTACCAGGCGTTGAGCAGTGGAAGGCGCCACGGCCAGCGCCCGGGCAAGATCACGGATTCCCAGTCCCAACTCTTCCAGAGAGTCAGCAATAATTTCACCCGGGTGTGGGGGATTAAACATTTTCATCAGTGATAGCCCTCATAATTAACGATATACGCATCACCATCGATAAATTCGAATGTCACACGCCAGTTGCCGGAAACCGTTACCGACCATAATCCTTGTCGGTCACCGGTCAGAGGATGAAGACGATATCCAGGAAGATTTATTTCTCTCACGGCTTCAGCCTGATTATTCACTGCCAAACGCTGGCGGAGTTTATCTGCGTGTCTGGGATTGATGCCGCTGGTTATTCCTGTTGCAAAAAAAAGTCGCAGCCCTTTGTGTTTGAAATTTTTAATCATTCCATTGCACTCCCTGCTCCCTCCTGCTCCCTGTTGCGCCACAAGCAACAGCCTATCAGGACGCAATTAATCACGCAAGCTTGCCGCCTTTGCCAGTTTTGCCCTCAATAAGGAACTTTTCTCCCGCTCTCTGCACATAGCTAGCTAAAGATTGCAAAGGAGAAGTTAATGTTCCCAGCCATTCCTGTCGCACCTCATCTGTTAAAAAGCAACGACCAGCAAACCGTTAAGCTCTGGCAGGCAATGCCGGGTAATCATCGCGGCGAAACCGTCGAGGTGTCGGCCAGCCTGATGTCAGAGCTACAGACCGCGCAAAGCGTTATTGATATCGTTAAAGAGCATCTCAGCTTCGGGCCGGGCAACGGCAAAAGCGCTTTTATGCTGACCCGGGGGCAGAATTATCAGCGCGAAGTGGCCGCAAGGCACGTGCGTGACGCTGACTTTCGTGGCGATAATCAGGCAATCGTTAAATCCGCCCTCGCCGCGCAAACCGGCAACTGTGGTGAAAACTCGGCGCTGACGATGGCGTATCTTTCCGCGATGGAACTGGATCGCCCGATTGCCACCTGGGCGGCAGCAAATAACCCGGATCATCAGTTTACTGTGATTGGCGATCTGCGTATGCCGGGCGAAGCGGTGGTTGTCGACTCATGGCCGGTCTTTGCCCGCGCGCACCTGGTGAATAATGCGCAGTTTCAGCCGGATGCCAGCAGGCCGCTGGATATCCATATGCCGGGCATGCCGCCGAAGATGGAACTCGATCAAATGGGCGATATCACGCCACTCAGCAAGGATCGCATCGCCCATATTAACCAGCGCAACCAGACGCCGGGCTATGAACAGGCGCTGGCCGATCCGTCACGCGTGCGCCTGTTTGAACGCAACCACGGCATAGTTAACCTCGGCGTACGCTACCAGAACCGCGATAATCCGCAGGATGTGCATGAAAATACCGCCAATCGCGAAGAGTACGAGCGCCAGGCGTACGGCACCCGGCTGGCGCGCCAGCATCTGCGTAATACTGATGGGGATTAGGATATGAGCAGCACTTTTACACGGCTGATGCAGCCACTGTTACGCCACCTTAACGTTGCACCACCAGCGATTGGCGCAGGCCAGGCAATTAAGGTCGACTTTGCCCATCTGCAAATCCAGTTCACACCGCTGGACAGCCAGGAACTGCTGATGGTTGCCACTCTCGGCGCTTTACCGGCACAGGCGGATGAGTCGCTGCCCTGGCGGTTGCTGGCAGAAAATAGTGTCGAACAGCCGACGCCTGCTATCTCGCTGGCGGTGCTGGGCGACAACCGCACGCTGATACTCTGGAGTCGTGAGCGTTTTGTGCAACTGGATACGCCAGCGCTGATCGCACTGTTTGAACGTCTGGTGGATAAAGCGAATCGTCTGGTTGGCGTGGTGTCAGCGGCCAGCCAGCGGGAAACGGCCTGAGATCACGGGGCGGATAACACCCGCCCCGTGATCGTTTTACAACTTCACTGCCGCAAAGTGGTGTTGAGGGTGAGCAATACCCTCCTGCGCCGCGACCAGTTGTAACTCGTATTCACCCATTTCATGGGTTTTAATCATCACTTCATATACCGCGGCGGTGACATGCTCCAGCGCCTGTTGCAGTGGCATATTATGCAGCAGATCGACCAGCAGCAGGCCGCTGGTTAAATCGCCGACGCCCACCGGCTGACGCACGCCAAAATCCACCAGCGGACGGCTGATATGGAAAGCCTCACCGGCGGTGATCAGCAGCATTTCAAAACGGTCGCTACGGTAGCCAGCCCGCGCCAGATGCTTCACCAGCACCACTTTTGGTCCGATGGCAATCAGCTCGCGCGCTGCAGACACCGCTTCTTCCACGCAGGCTACGCTTTTGCCGCTAAGCATTTCCAGCTCCAGCAGGTTTGGCGCAATAATATCGCTGGCAGGCAGCGCATATTTGCAGTGAAACTCCGCCACGCCCGGCGCCACGATGCAGCCCTTTTCCGGGTGACCCATGACCGGATCGCAAAAATACCAGGCATCAGGATTGGCTGCTTTCACCTGGTTGACGATTTGCAGAATATGTTCGCCCTGCTCACCGGAACCCAGATAGCCGCTCAGCACCGCATCACAGGTTTTCAGCCGATCGATATCAGCAATACCTTTTACAATATCGGTCAGATGGGACGCGGGCATCACCGCACCGGTCCAGTGACCATACTGTGTATGGTTGGAAAACTGCACGGTATTCAGTGGCCAAACGTTTGCGCCCATACGCCGCATAGGAAATTCAGACGCGCTATTGCCGGCATGTCCAAAAACCACATGCGACTGGATAGAAAGGATATTTTTCATTATCGGGGGACCTGCACAGCCTTGCCAGTTAAATGCCGGAGCGTCCGGCTTCAGGGCGAGGATAATCCCCGCCCCGGGAATAATATTTAAGGTTTACCAGCACACCAGGCAGTAATGCTTTTTGCCACGACGTAACAGGGTAAAACGACCAAACAGTTTGTCACTGTCATTGAAACGGTATTCCGCATCCGACTGCTTTTCACCGTTAACGGTAACCGCATTGGAACCAATCATGGTGCGTGCCTGGCCGCGGGAAGGCACCAGCTCAGCATTGACCAGCGCCTGTTGCAGATCGTCTTCCGCCGCCAGGCTGATGGTTGGCATACCATCCTGCGCCAGCTGTTCGAAGTCTGCTTCGGTCATCTCACTCATTGCACCGGAGAACAGGCTCTGCGTAATACGTTTAGCCGCCGCCAGCCCCTCTTCGCCATGCACCAGGCGTGTCACCAGATCCGCCAGCACATACTGCGCACGCGGCGCTTTACCGCTGGTTTTATCTTCTTCTTCCAGCGCATTGATCTCTTCAATGCTCATAAAGGTGAAGAACTTCAGGAAGCGGTAAACATCGGCATCAGCAGTGTTGATCCAGAACTGGTAGAACTTATACGGACTGGTCTTTTTCTCATCCAGCCAGACCGCGCCGCCTTCGGTTTTACCGAATTTGGTGCCATCAGCTTTGGTGATCAACGGCACGGTCAGGCCAAATACCTGGTTCTGATGCAGACGACGGGTTAAATCAATACCTGAGGTAATATTGCCCCACTGATCGGAACCACCAATCTGCAGCACCACATTGTGACGCTCATTAAGACAGGCAAAGTCATAACCCTGCAGCAGGTTATAAGAGAACTCGGTAAACGAGATGCCCTGGTCGTCACGATTCAGGCGCTGCTTAACCGCTTCTTTGTTAATCATCTGATTAACCGAGAAGTGCTTACCAATATCACGCAGGAAGGTCAGCACGCCCATGCCACCAAACCAGTCGTAGTTATTGGCGGCAATCGCGCTGTTGTCGCCGCGGTTAAAATCGAGGAAAGGCGCAACCTGCTGACGGATCTTTTCAACCCATTCGTTAACCGTATCAGTGGTATTCAGTTTGCGTTCAGCTGCTTTGAAGCTTGGGTCGCCAATAAGGCCGGTTGCGCCACCGACCAGCGCCACAGGCTTGTGTCCGGCGTCCTGAAAGCGTTTCAGGCAAAGCAACGGCACCAGATGCCCCAAATGCAAGCTATCGGCGGTCGGATCGAAACCGCAATAGAGTGCGATTGGCCCTTGCGCCAGTCGTGCTGCTAGCGCGTCCTCATCCGTTACCTGGGCGACAAGGCCCCGCTCTTGCAATTGTTTAATCAGGTTACTGCTGGCCATCAAAGACTCCATGTAAAAACGACTGCACCTAAGCTGGTACACAGCTTTCCGCTGCACGCGGAAGAAAAATATGCGCTATAGAATAAAGCGCGGCGGCGCTCAGTGCCAGCGTATTTCAGCAATTTACGGCGCCAGTCGGTCGATTTTCCAGCCTTCACCGTCACGCTGATAGAAGAAGCGATCGTGCAGACGGTGTTCGCCCCCCTGCCAGAACTCCATCGAATCGATTTTGATGCGGAATCCGCCCCAGAAACTGGGTAACGGCACCTCACCCTGCAGAAATTTCTGCTTCAGTTCGAGGAATTTGCTCTCCAGCACGCCGCGCGCGGAAATACGGCTCGACTGTTGCGATACCCAGGCACCAATCTGGCTGTCGCGCGGGCGACTGTGGAAATATTTCAGCACTTCCAGCGGCGACAGTTTCTCCACGCTGCCCAGCACCATTACCTGGCGCTCCAGCATATGCCACGGAAACAGCAGGCTGATGCGCGGATTATGCTCCAGCTGCTGCGCTTTGCGGCTGCCGAGGTTGGTGTAAAACACCATGCCCTGCTGATCGTAGTGTTTCAGCAGCACAATGCGCTGATAAGGCTGGCCGTGCTGGTCGACGGTGGCCACACTCATGGCGGTCGGGTCGGGAAGTTGCGCATCGCAAGCCTGGCGCAGCCAGTGTTCAAACAGATCCAGCGGCTGCTCTGGCAGATCCTTACGACGCAACCCCCCGCGGGTATATTCACGACGCAGATGGGCAATCTGTTGCAGGTTATCGCTATCGGTCATAGAAAAGGCTTCTGGCAAAAAAAGGGTAAAGCCATTGTGCGCTTCACCCTGATGAACTTCAACGAGTTAACTGCCGGATTGCAGCTGACAGTCATTGACGATAATTTTATCGTTACGTTCGATAAAGGCGCCATCGCCTTTCGACCAGAAGACATAGTTGCCATCACTGTAACGGGTGCCGGAGGCTGCGGGTTGCTGCTTCAGAGTCAATGGCGTGCCGTCCATAATCAGGTTCACCTGCTGCTGGCTGTTATTTAACTTAACGGTCAGTGGCAGTGTGCCACAGCGATAGTGCAGCGTTTGAATCTGATCGCCTCGCGGATGCGATAACAGGCCGCAACCCGATAAGGTTAATAGCGCCGTGGCGATGATCAGGCACTTTTTCATCCGTTACTCCTCGTTAATGTGATGTGCTGCGGTTAGCGGGATAGATTGCCCCTAACACCGAGGCTTCACTGGCGCCGGTAACCGAGGGCAAATTGCCAGGCAGACCCGATAAAGTCCGATACGCCAGCCAGGCAAACGCCAGCCCTTCCATATCGTCGCCACTGATCCCCAGCTGATCGGTGGTGATCACCTCGGTGCCAGCCAGCAGCGCGGCGATCCGCGCCATCAGCAGTGGATTGCGGCTGCCGCCGCCACACACCATCAACCGATCGCAGCCGCCACTAAGCAGCACCTGCTCGGCGATGGTGGTCGCGCTAAGCTCCACCAGCGTCGCCTGCACATCCTGTGGCGCCAGCGCCGGAAATGCCTGCAACTGCTTTTCTACCCAGCTGAGATTGAAATATTCACGGCCGGTGCTTTTTGGCGCCGGGCGCGCAAACCAGGGATCGGCGAGCATTGACTGTAACAGCGGCAACACCACTTTTCCGCTGCTGCCCCAGGCACCATCTTTATCATAGCCCTTGCCGCGCTGACGCCAGATCCATGCGTCCATCAGCATATTACCCGGGCCGGTATCGTAGCCACGCACTGGCATGTCGGGGATCAACAGTGACAGGTTGGCGATACCGCCGATATTCAGCACCATGCGTCGCTCGGTAGCGTGCATCAGCAGGGCCTGATGAAATGCCGGCACCAGCGGCGCGCCCTGCCCACCCAGCGCCATATCACGACGACGAAAATCACCGACCACGGTAATCCCGGTGGCAGCCGCAATCTGATTATTATCGCCGATCTGTAAGGTGTTAGGCGCATCGCCCAGCGGTTCGTGCCAGACGGTCTGGCCGTGGCAGCCAATGGCGGTGACATCGGACGCTTCCAGTCCCTGTTGCTGCATCAGAACCAGCACTGCTTCTGCAAACAGGCGGCCCAGTCGGGTATCCAGCTGGCCCAGTTGCGACAGCGTAAGCGTTTGCCCCTGACAGATCGCCAGAACCTGCTGTCGCAGATCGGCCGGTATCGGATGGGTGTAACTCGCCTGTTGCGCGACCATACGCTGGTCGATGGCCGCCAGCACGACATCAACGCCATCGAGGCTGGTGCCGGACATCACACCAATATAACGTCCTGATTTCATTTTATTGCCTTATTATCGCGCCACAATCGCCGGGCATACATCTCAGCCTGGCAAAAACGACGCTGTAATTCTATGATTAATTGCCGTTTTTTGAGCCGAGTAACGCTTTTTCGTAATAATCCTGACTCGCGCCATGGTCATTGCTTTTTTGTTTACTCACCCTCAGGTATGCTGCGCGCTTCGCCTTTTTCGACTAAAATCCGCATCAGGCCGGACTTGTGCCATATACTATGGTTATCAATCGCTGCCGCTTTTGCGCAGCAACTGAGTAATAAGGAGCTCCACAATGATCAAGCGTTTATTTATCGTGGCATTAGCCGGGATGACGCTGGCAGGATGTACCAATACGGATACCCTTTCCGGTGACGTATATAGCGCGTCTGAAGCCAAACAGGTACAAAATGTCACATACGGTACGCTGGTTTCCGTGCGCCCGGTGAAGATTCAGGGTGGCGATGAGAGCAACGTAATTGGTGCAATTGGCGGTGCGGTACTCGGCGGCTTCCTCGGAAACACCATTGGTGGTGGCAGCGGGCGCAGTCTGGCTACTGCTGGTGGCGCGGTACTTGGTGGCGTCGCGGGTCAGGGCGTACAGGGTGCGATGAATAAGGCCGATGGTGTGGAGCTGGAAATCCGTAAAGATGATGGCAATACCATCATGGTGGTGCAGAAGCAGGCCGCCAGTCGTTATGCAGTCGGCCAGCGTGTGACCATGGCCTCAAATGGCAGTCAGGTTACCGTCTCTCCACGATAATCTGAACGAAAAAAACCGGCGTCGAATACGCCGGTTTTTGTTTACAGGTTATTCTGCTTTGTGGTGCAGCTCGAGAATATTCTTCTCCAGTCGCGCAATCAGCGTCACCAGTTGATCGATCTCCTGACCTGAAATACCGGCCAGAATATCATCGCGAGTGGCATCAATCACATGCTCCACCTCACTGATAATCGGTTCCGCTTCTTTCGTCAGTTTAATGCGTTTGGCACGACGATCGTTGACACAAGTGCAGCGGGTGATCAGCCCTTTCTCCTCGAGCTGATCCAGGGTTCGGACCAGCGAGGGTTGCTCAATACCAATTGCCTTGGCCAGCTGAATTTGTGACTGTTCCGGCGGCAATTGATGAATATTATGCAGTGTGACCCAATGGGTCTGCGTCAGCTCCAATGGCTTAAGCCGTTGATCAATCAAAGCGCGCCATATGCGCACCAATCGTGCCAGGTCCGTTCCTAGTGGCGTATCCATTTCATCTCCTTATAATTAGCTTGCTAGCTATCAAGCTTGATTCTAGACTATTCTGCGAGTTTACAGGACAAAATACAAATTCTGAGCTAACACACACGCGAAAGAGTGTATAAATTTCGTGTAAGCCCGCATTATTGCTGTTAACAAAGGATATGCTGCCGCACTTTTTGTTTGCGGCTATATGAGGCGTAATGGAGGGAGAGAATGGACGTGTTAACAGGCGCCGGGTGGCCAGCGCCCTGCTGATTACTTAATCACCCCGCAGGCAAAGCGGTCACCGCCACCGCCAAGCGGTTTTGGCTTATCGGCATGGTTATCGCCACCGACATGCACCATCAACGCCTTACCTGAAATTTCAGACAGTTTTTTTATCCGTGGCGCCAGCAATGGATACGTCGCCTTGCCATCAGCGGTGACAAACAGCGCCGGTAAATCGCCCAGATGGCCGTCCTGATAAGGACCAAGATGTTTACCGCTACTGGTCGGATCAAGATGGCCGCCCGCTGCACCCGCTGCCACCGTTTTACCGTCAGTGGTAGCGACATCGCAACTGCCTTTGGCATGCACATGGAAACCGTGTACTCCTGGCGGCAATCCGTGAAGATTCGGCGTAAATTCCAGGCCATACGGCGTTTCACTGATCGTTACCTGACCGATGGACTGGCCGGTCCCCTGCTTTGTCGCTTCGTGCAGTTCAACCTGTTCGCTGGCGGCCTGTGCAAAACCGCATGCCAGCAGCGCCAGTGCTGCTATACCGTAACCTTTCATTGTGACTCCTTTGCGTTGTTTTCCAGACCCACTAAGCCTGGTCGCTTTTTCGCATTACGGGCAATAAAAGGTGACGATTTGCGTTTCTTTACGGCACATCGTAGCCGAGCGCCGCTTTACGAATGCGGAACCATTGCTGACGGCTGAGCGTAATCTCCGTCGCCCGCACCGCTGTACGCACCCGTTCAATTTTACCCGAGCCGATAATCGGCAAAGGTTGCGACGGCAGACGCATCACCCACGCATAGACGACCTGCTCAATATTGTCCGCCGCGGTTTCACTCATTACCGCCGTCAGTTCATCACGCAGCGGCTGGTATTGCGCAGCAGTAAACAGCTCGCCGCCGCCGAGGCAGGACCATGCCATTGGTTTAACCCGCAGCTGCTGACACTGGTCCAGCGAACCATCAAGCAGTAGTGGCTGATGCAGTGGCGAAATCTCCAGTTGATTGGTGGCAAGGGTAAACGGCAGGCGGGATTGCAGCAGCGAGAACTGCGTCGGGGTAAAGTTAGACACGCCAAAATGGCGTACTTTGCCGCTCTGATGCAGCGAGATAAAGGCTTCGGCAATGTCATCGGCATCCATCAGCGGATCAGGACGATGGATCAGCAACAGATCGAGATAATCGGTATTGAAATAACGCAGTGAGTTTTCTGCGCTATGCAGAATATGGCGGCTTTCGGTAATATAATGACCGATTTTATGATCGGGATTGGCGGTAGTGGCGATACCGCATTTAGTTACCAGCTCCAGCTTCTGACGCAGTGACGGCGCCAGCCGCAGTGCTTCACCGAAGGCGGCTTCACACCGGTAGTCACCATAAATATCGGCGTGATCGGTAGTGGTGATCCCCAGTTCGAGATGCTGTTCGATAAACGCCACGCGCTGTTGCGGTGTCATTCCCCAGTCCATCAGGCGCCAGTAGCCCATTACCAGACGTGAAAATTCCGGCCCCTGTGGCGCAATCTGCAGACGTTGTAGCATGCGGTTCTCCCTGTGAAGTTAACTGTTTTAGCCAATCAGTATATACCCGTCAGGCGAGAAAAAACCGGCGCTAAAACAACGATGGCTGTTCCGGTTCTTCCGGCAGATCGTTTTTGCCGGCGCGTTGCAGACGCAGGAAACGCTGACGGCACAGACGCAGCACTTCGCGTTTTTGTGCATCACTGAACTTCATCCAGTTAAAACGCTCGTCGCGGCTACGCATGCAGCCACGACAGTAACCACGCTCATCTGACTGACATATACTCCGGCATGGGCTGGGAACCGGGAAAAACTCAAGTTGCTCGGCCACCTGGACTCCTGGGTAACAACACTGACTCTATTGAAGATCGCTTAGCCGCGTTCCGCAAGTGTCGTGGCGTCAATTCGCCGGAAATAGTCACGTAAAGCCTGTAGCACCTGGCGGGTTTTCTCCGGCAGCACGCGCTCAAGCGTCAGTGCCGTCAGCCTCAGCGACGCCGGACGCCACTCCGGCAGCAACAGCATCAGTTCGCCACTGCGCAATTTATCCTGAATCTCATACAGCGGTTGCAGCGAAATACCCTGTCCGGCAAGGGTAAAGTCGCGAATCACCGCCATACTGTCACTCATCACCTGCCCTTCAGCGATACGTAAGCGTACCGCCGGATAATGGCTATGATGAAGTTCTATATTGCGCGCGTTAACGCCGCTGGCAGGCATACCGGTGATCCAGCGATGGCTGATCAAATCCTCAGGCGTTTCCGGTACGCCATGCAGCGAGAGATAGCGTGGTGACGCGCAGATCACCAGCGGCCACGCCACTAACTGATGGGCAATAATCGTGGTGTCAGTAAGCTGGCGATTAACCCGCAGCGCAATATCAATGCGATGTTCAATCATGTCCAGCACCTGGTCGGTGGCGACAATCCGTAACTGCAGGCCTGGATGTTGTTGCAGTAACGGTGCCAGCGCTTCGCACAACGGTTTGCCACCAATGCCGACAGTGGAAGAGATACGCAGCTCGCCGCTCAGCGTATCGCGCATCTCCGCCAGCCGCTGTTCGGCATCCCGGGCGCTGCTGAGCATCGCTTCACAGCCGGGGAAAAACGCCGCGCCGGCATCGGTCAGGGTTAATTTGCGGGTGGAGCGGTGCAGCAACGGCACGCCGACTGCCGTTTCCAGCTGGCGTAAGTGCTGGCTGACCGCCGATGCCGAGATACCCAGCCGGCGTCCGGCAGCGGCCAGGGAGCCTTCACTGACCACGGTGGCAAACACCGCCATGCGATTAAGATTTTCCATGATTCGTAAGTTTTACTTCATTTTGAAAGTAGAAATATGGCACTTATCGCCGCCATTGTTAAGCAGTAAAGTGCAATCACTCAGTATCACAACAGCAAACAAGGTGAAAAGAATGAAAATTACCGTTATTGGCGCAACAGGTTTTGTCGGCCAGGACGTGGTAAAAGAAGCGCTGGCGCGCGGCCATCAGGTCACCGCCGTCTCGCGTTCCGGCAAGAATCTGCCACAGCATGACAATCTGACGCTGGCGACTGGCGATATTTATAACACTGAATGGCTCAGCGGTGTGCTGCAGGGGCAGGACGCGGTGATAAGCGCTTATAACCCGGGCTGGGCGGAAAGCGATCTGTATCAGAAATTCACCGAGGGCAGCGCGCAAATTCTTGACGCCGTCAGAGTCGCTGCGGTTAAACGCCTGCTGGTGGTGGGCGGTGCCGGTAGCCTGCAGGTGGCGCCGGGTGTCGAACTGGTGGATACCGAGGCGTTCCCGGCAGAGATTAAACCCGGCGCCCTCGGTGCGCGCGATCTGCGCAATAAACTGCAAAGCAGCGCCGCCGACCTTGACTGGACCTATCTGTCACCTGCCGCACTGTTGCAGCCCGGTGAGCGCACGGCGCAATTCCGTGTCGGCAGCACTGAATTGCTGATGTCCGGCGACCATCCGGCCTCAATTAGCGTCGCGGATTTGGCTGTCGCTATCCTTGATGAAATCGAGTCTCCGCAACATTTACAACAACAGTTTACGGTTGCTTACTAAAGAGATCGTGCCCGCCCTGTGCGGGCTTTCACATGTTTAGACCAGGTTAAGGTTACGCTAAGCTTTAGCGTCTATTCTTCAGGCAATGATTGTTATCTTTGCCGGAAATTATGAAATTACTGAGAAAGTTACGCTGCAATGAATTTACCTTTAACCTGATTGCCGCACTGTTTTTTACGCTGATTCTCAATGCCCTGTTTATCATTCGCGTCTGGGAAATTATTCCCTTTGTCTCGCTGCGCGACTATCTGTTTGCCGCCACCCTGCCTGTTGTCCTGTTCTGCGCATTTGCGCTGATTTTTAATCTGCTGGCGCTGCCGTGGATCCGCAAACCCCTGCTGGTACTGCTGATCCTGACCAGCGCCGCAGCCAACTATTTTATGTTCAGTTTTGGCACCGTGATTGACACCAATATGGTGCAAAACGTGTTTGAAACCGACTCCCAGGAAGCGCTGGCGCTGTTTAACGCTCGCTATCTGATCTGGATGACCCTGATGGGGCTGCTGCCGGCGCTGCTGCTGTGTATGGTGCGCATTACCCGCCAGCGTCCCTGGTGGTTTGGTCTGGCGCTGCGCGCGCTCAGCACTATCGGCGCATTGCTGGTGATTCTGCTGGTGGCGGCGCTGTTTTATAAGGATTACGCCTCGGTGATCCGGAATAATAAAGGGCTGGTGAAGATGATCACCCCGGCCAATATTATTAGCGGCAGCGGCCATTATGCTCACGACCGCTGGTTCGCGGGCGATCAGTCGCTGGTGCGGATCGGACTGGATGCCAAAAAAGGGCCGCTAATCAGCGCCAGTAAAAAGAAAACGCTGGTGGTATTTGTGCTGGGTGAAACCGCGCGCGCCGAGAACTTCTCACTGGGCGGTTATGCACGCGAAACCAATCCGAAACTGAAACAGCAGCAGGTTATCTACTATTCACATGCCAGCTCCTGCGGCACCGAAACGGCAATTTCAGTTCCCTGCATGTTCTCCAATATGCCGCGCGTCGATTATGACGCCAACCTCGCCCGACATCAGGAAGGCGTGATGGATGTGATGGCGCATGCTGGCGTCAACGTGCTGTGGCGTGAAAACGATGGCGGCTGCAAAGGTGCATGCGACCGCGTGCCGCATACCGATATGACCAAATGGACACTGCCCGATCTGTGCCGCGATGGTTACTGCCTGGATAATGCGCTGCTGCATCGTCTCAATAATTATATCGACAGCCTTAAAGATGACTCGGTAATTGTTCTGCACCAGATGGGCAGCCACGGCCCGGCTTACTATCTGCGTTACCCGTCAGAAATGCGCAAATTTACGCCAACCTGCGACAGTAACCAGATTCAGGACTGCGATCACCAGGCATTAATTAACACCTACGATAACAGCCTGCTGTATACCGACGCGATGCTGAGTGACACCATTGATCTGCTGAAGTCTTACAGCGACAAATATAATGTGGCGCTGATTTACCTCTCGGACCACGGCGAGTCACTGGGTGAACACGGCATGTATCTGCACGGCACACCGTATGTGTTTGCCCCCAGCCAGCAGACCCATATTCCGTTCCTGCTGTGGATGTCGCCGGATTATGCGCATACATTTGGCATTAATCAGCAGTGTTTACAACAGCATGCCGCCAGCGATGAGGTGTCACAGGACAATATTTTCCACACCCTGCTCGGCATGATGAATATCCAGACCAGCGAATACCAGCCTGCGCTCGATATACTAAAAGTGTGCCAGTCGTAAGCAACGGGTTGCATTAGACCGATTGGTCTATTACCCTGTGACGATGAACAAAACGACCCGACACGATACATGTGAACATCTGCTCGCGACTGGCGAGCAGCTGTGCCTGCAACGCGGCTTTACCGGTATGGGGCTCAGTGAGCTGCTGTCGGTGGCTGCGGTGCCGAAAGGGTCGTTTTATCACTACTTCCGTTCGAAAGAAGCCTTTGGTGTGGCGATGCTGGAGCGTTATTTTGCCCGGTATCACCAACAGGTGAGCAGTTTTCTTGCGGCTGACCCGCAACATCCCCGTCAGCGCGTGCTTGATTACTACCACACAGCTTATGAAAATTTCTGTCATGACGGTGCGTTTGCTGCCTGTCTGTCGGTGAAACTTTCGGCGGAAGTCTGCGATCTTTCGGAACCGATGCGCATTGCGCTCGAAAGGGGGTCGCGGGCGATTATCGCTGCACTGGCCACCACCCTGCAACAGGCGGTGGATAAAGGCGAGGTGCAGCTGGAAGGCAATGCGCAGATCAGCGCGGAAACCTGCTATATGTTATGGCTCGGCGCCAGCCTGCAGTGCAAAATCCGGCGTGACGTGACGCCGTTAAGCTGGGGTTACGCTGCGATTACCCGTATGCTGCCCGCAGCCAGTTAAAAAAAACACCCTTACTAGTCGACCGGTCTAATACAGGATTATTTATGCAAATCACCAAACTGTTTACACCCCTGAAAGTGGGTGCTGTCACCGTACCAAACCGTATTTTTATGGCGCCGTTAACGCGTCTGCGCAGCATTGAACCGGGCGATATCCCAACTCCGTTAATGGGCGAGTACTACCGCCAGCGCGCCAGCGCCGGTCTGATTATCACCGAGGCGACGCAAATCTCTTTCCAGGCTAAAGGTTACGCCGGTGCGCCAGGCCTGCACACCGCCGAACAGATTGCCGCGTGGAAAGCGATTAATGCCGGTATTCATGCCGAAAATGGCCATAGCGCGGTACAGCTGTGGCACACCGGCCGCATTTCACATACCAGTCTGCAACCTGGTCAGCAGGCGCCGGTAGCGCCTTCCGCCATCTCCGCCCAGACCCGCACCTCGCTGCGTGACGATCAGGGCCGTGCGATTCGCGAAGAAACCTCCACGCCACGCGCGCTGGAAACTGCTGAGATCGCGCAGATCGTTGAAGATTTCCGCCAGTCGGCGGTGAATGCCAAAGCGGCAGATTTCGATCTGCTGGAGCTGCACTCTGCTCACGGCTATCTGATTCATCAGTTCCTCTCTCCGGCCTCTAACCAGCGTACCGATGAGTACGGCGGCAGCGTGGAGAATCGCACCCGCTTTGCCCTTGAAGTGGTGGACGCGGCAATTGCCGGCTGGAGCGCGGATCGCATTGGTATCCGCATTTCACCGCTCGGTCCGTTTAACGGCCTTGATAACGGTGAAGATCAGGAAGCCGCAGCGCTGTACTATATTGCTGAGCTGGCGAAACGTAATCTGGCTTATCTGCATATTTCCGAGCCTGACTGGGCGGGCGGCAAGCCATATGCCGAGTCATTCCGTCAGGCAATCCGCGCCGTTTATCCGGGTGTGATTGTTGGCGCTGGCGCCTATACCGCTGAGAAAGGCGAAGAGCTGATTGAAAAAGGTCTGATTGATGCGGTGGCCTTTGGTCGCGTCTACATTGCTAACCCGGATCTGGTGGCACGTCTGCATAAACAGGCGCCGCTGAATGAGCCAAAACCAGAAAGTTTCTACGGCGGTAACGCCGAGGGATATACCGATTACCCGACGCTGTAATGCTGATGCCGCAACAGTGATGTTGCGGCAAATCGTTAACATACTCGCTAATCGTCGCTATACTTAGCAGGATTTTTCAGTCATCGCACAATTGATGGCAAAACTTACCAGGCGTTAAGAGGATATTATGCGCTTACTTCATACCATGCTGCGCGTCGGCGATCTGCAACGCTCCATCGACTTCTATACCAAAGTACTGGGCATGCGTCTGCTGCGCACCAGTGAAAACACCGAATACAAATACAACCTCGCCTTTGTCGGTTATACCGAAGAGAGCGAAGGCGCGGTGATTGAGCTGACTTACAACTGGGGCGTTGACAGCTACGACCTCGGCAACGCCTACGGCCATATTGCGCTGGGCGTTGATGACGTGGCAGCCACCTGCGATCGCATCCGCAAAGATGGCGGTAATGTGACGCGTGAAGCAGGCCCGGTGAAGGGCGGCAGCACCGTTATCGCCTTTGTCGAAGATCCCGATGGTTATAAAATCGAACTGATTGAAAACAAACACGCCGGTCACGGCATCGGCAACTGATGCCGCTGGGGGCTTAACCGCCCCCTTCTCCTCGCTTCCTCTGCTGCAACCCTTTCTGAAATTTGCCATAATACGCGCTGCATTTTTCCGTCAAAGAGATCCCGATGCCTGAATCGAAAGAATTGAATGCCCTTAGCGACCGTTTTCGCGGTTTTTACCCGGTAGTGATTGATGTTGAAACCGCCGGTTTCAATGCGAAAACGGATGCGTTACTGGAAATTGCTGCGATAACCTTAAAAATGGATGAGAACGGCTGGCTGCAAAAAGATGAAACTTTGCATTTCCATGTCGAGCCGTTTGAAGGGGCAATTCTCCAGCCGGAGGCGCTGGCGTTTAATGGTATCGATCCGCATAACCCGTTGCGCGGCGCCATCAGTGAATATGATGCCCTGCACGCCATTTTTAAGCTGGTGCGTAAAGGGATTAAAGACCAGGGCTGTAACCGGGCGATTATGGTGGCGCACAATGCCACTTTCGACCTGAATTTTATGAGTGCCGCCGCCGAACGCGCCGGTCTGAAACGCAATCCGTTTCACCCGTTTGTCACTTTCGATACTGCCGCCCTTAGTGGCCTGGTAGTCGGACAGACAGTACTGGCGAAAGCCTGTAAAGCTGCTGGCCTGCCGTTTGACAGCACCCAGGCGCACTCTGCGCTGTACGACACGGAACAAACCGCCGACCTGTTCTGCGAGCTGGTGAACCGCTGGAAACGCCTTGGCGGCTGGCCGCTGGCGCCAGTAACTGAGGATAGCGCCGAAGGTAACAGCGCGGAAAACGCGGAATAAAAAAAAGGGCGGCGAAAACGCCGCCCCTGCAGGGAACTGTGGTCTGAGTTATTCAGCTTCTTTAAATTTCTCAGCGGTCTCTTTGATCAGCGTCTGCAATTCGCCACGCTGATACATTTCGATCACGATATCACAACCGCCGACCAGTTCGCCGTCCACCCACAACTGCGGGAAGGTTGGCCAGTTGGCATATTTCGGCAGTTCAGCGCGAATATCAGGGTTTTGCAGAATATCAACATATGCAAAACGCTCGCCGCAAGCAGAAAGCGCCTGAACGGTCTGAGCAGAGAAGCCGCAGCTTGGCAGCTTCGGTGAACCTTTCATATACAGCAGGATCGGGTTTTCTGCGATCTGGCGCTGAATTTTTTCAACAGTACTCATTTTTGCCTTCCTTAATGCGTTACTTCGTGTCTATTTATTGTAGCGACGTTTCATTGTAACGATTCTGTCCGCCGACTGAAAACGACATTTTATGCAGAGACATGGCTATAAAGCCCATAATGCCAAAAGCCGCGGCTAAAATAACCGTTTCTTATCATTACACAGGGTTAACAGATTAATAAACAGCAACAATATTGGCGAGATAAGCGACTGATCTGGCTCATTTCAGCCATTAATCACCTTTATAAACTGATTAATTGAAAAAGGCCTTACCTTTTCGGAAAAAGTTAGATTAGAATTGCCTGGCCCTGATTCTTTGGGCGGCAGTTTATCGCTTCAAGCCCCCACTATAGCTTTGACACTCGATGTCGGGCGGCGTTGGGAATGTCTATGCGGTCCTCTCTGATTCGTGAGAGCCTAACCAGAAACGGATAATGCGTTTATTCATCACACTCTTTATGCTGGCTTTTGCACAGTTGTTTTTTAATATGGCGCACGCATCGCCACAGGCTCCCGTGAGTGCAAATCAGCAAAAGGTGGAAAAAAAGAGTGCCCGTAGTGATGAACGCCGTAAGAAACGCCAGTTAAAAACCCCGACAAAGAAAACCCGTCTGACCGCCGCACAGAAATTAAAAACCAGGAAAAAGCCCACCAGTGAAACCGCCCTGCTCACTACCCCGAAGAAAAGCTCTCTCAGCGCAAAGAAATTAAGCAAACGCTATGGCCATCAGCGCCGCAGTAAAAATGCAGAGACGCTTGCCAGCGCCGGCATTAACAGCGGTCCGTTAAAAATGAGCAAAGAGCATCGGGTGCGTTATCAGAAAGCACGTGAAACCGCGATGAACAAACTGATGGGACAGCTGGGCAAACCTTATCAGTGGGGCGGCACTTCGCCGCGCACCGGTTTCGACTGTAGCGGCCTGGTGTGGTACGCCTATAAAGATCTGGTGAAATTTAAGATCCCGCGCACCGCCAATGAGATGTATCACCTGAATGACGCCGCGCAGATTAAGCGTGATTCGCTGGAAAAAGGCGACCTGGTGTTCTTCCGCATCAATAATCGCGGTGCCGCCGACCATGTGGGCGTCTATCTGGGCAATGGCAAATTTATCCAGTCGCCGCGCAGCGGCAAAGATATTCAGATTAGCGCATTAAGCGAAGAGTACTGGCAGCGCCATTACGTTGGCGCCCGTCGGATGATGACGCCAAAAACCATCCGTTAAGCCGCTGGTTTGCGCAACAAAAAACGCCTGATGCAATGCTGTATCAGGCGTTTTTTATTACGGCGGCGAACGATTCTGCTGGCAGGATCAGTTCATCACCGCAACAAAGCTAAAAGCGATAATCACTAACAGTGAGCCTACAGTGGTCATCAGAGACAACTTGAGATTAGTATCCACACCTACTCCTTAAAGACCCTAAAATTAATAGCGGTATAGATTTTCCCATAGTTACGGGTAAAAATCTCGTTTTCTTGTCACAGCCTTGATAGAATTCTTCTTTTCCGTTGCGCAACAACTGCAACACCGCGTTACTTGCCGTGTTTCCTGACGTCATTCCCCTTCCCGGCGTCACTCAGAATGCAACAATGAAACCGATCGCTGTCTGAATAACGCGCGGCGGACGCAAACGTTTAACATGATATTTATCAATGCGTTGAGATAAGCGCAGGAGTACCAGTTCAATGGCAACAATTAAAGATGTGGCGAAACGCGCCGGTGTTTCGACCACCACCGTTTCGCATGTCATCAATAAAACACGTTTTGTCGCGGAAGATACGCGTGAAGCGGTTTGGGCCGCCATCAAAGAGTTACACTATTCGCCCAGCGCCGTTGCGCGCAGTCTGAAGGTTAACCATACCAAGTCGATTGGTTTGCTGGCGACCTCCAGTGAAGCACCCTATTTTGCTGAAATTATTGAAGCCATCGAAACGCGCTGTTTTGCCAAAGGCTATACGCTGATTCTGGGCAACGCCCATAACGATCTGCAGAAACAGCAGGCTTATCTGTCGATGATGGCGCAGAAGCGCGTCGACGGCCTGCTGGTGATGTGTTCGGAGTACCCGGACGAGCTGCTGAAAATGCTGGAAGATAATCGCAATATCCCGATGGTGGTGATGGATTGGGGCGAGTCGCGCGGCGATTTCACCGATACCGTGCTGGATAATGCCTTTGAGGGCGGTTATCTGGTGGGACGCTATCTGATCGATCGCGGCCACCGTGATATCGGCGCGATTCCCGGGCAACTGAAGCGCAACACCGGCGGCGGACGCCATGCGGGCTTCCTGAAGGCGCTGAATGAGGCCAATATCCAGCTGCGTGATGAGTGGATCGTGCAAGGAGATTTTGAACCGGAATCCGGCTATCGCGCAATGCAGCAAATATTGTCGCAGAAACAGCGCCCAACCGCTGTCTTCTGCGGTGGCGATATTATGGCGATGGGAGCGATTTGCGCCGCTGATGAGATGGGTTTGCGCGTGCCACAGGATATTTCGGTGATCGGTTATGACAATGTGCGCAACGCGCGCTATTTCACGCCAGCACTGACTACCGTGCATCAGCCGAAAGAGCGTCTGGGCGAAACCGCCTTCGATATGTTGCTGGATCGCATTACCAGCAAACGTGAAGATCCACAGACTATCGAAGTCCATCCGTCACTGATCGAACGCCGCTCGGTTGCCGATGGTCCGTTCCGCGACTATCGCCGCTAAGTTGCCTGCCGGTCACTGCGGTGGCCGGTTAACCTTCCTCTCGCAACCACTCTTCGTTCATCGTCTCCGGATCGCCCAGATACTCCAGTAACCAGTTCAGCGCCGGGGACGCGCTCTGCTGCGCCCAGCTGACACAGCATGGGCTGTCGGGGAAAGCGGCGGGCAGATTCAGGGTCACCAGTTCGCCACTGGCGATCAGCGGTGCGGCAAAATGGCCCGGCACCATGCCGACGCAAAGCCCGGCCAGCAGACAATCAAATGCACTCTCCCAGTCCGGCGCCACCAGCCGCCGCTGATTATCCAGCGTCCAGGTAATACGCCTGGTCAGACTGCGTGAGGTATCTTCCAGCACCAGCGATGGCCACTGACGTATACTCTCTTCATCAATCACGCCCTGCTTTTGCGCCAGTGGATGTGCAGCGCTGACCACGCAGCGCCAGTTAAGCGCGCCCATATCGCGAAAACCAAAACGTCCGCCGACCGGAATTGCCTGCGTGGCGCCAATTGCCATATCCACTCGCCCGTCCACCAGCGCATCCCAGACGCCATTGAAAACTTCATGGGACACCAGCAGCTCCATATCGGGGAAATGACGATAGAAATCCAGCACCAGCTGGCGGGTACGCTGTGGTTTAACAATTGAATCGACGGCGATACTCAGCTGCCCGCGCCAGCCATTCGCCACCTGCTGACACTGACGGCGGGTGGCAAGCATTTTTTTGATAACAGCGCGCCCTTCCTGGATAAAAACTTTGCCAGCATCGGTGAGCACGACGTCGCGATGGCGGCGCTCAAACAGCGACACCGCTAACCACTGCTCCAGTTGTCGCACGGTATAGCTTATCGCCGAAGGCACGCGATGCAGCTCGCTGGCGGCGGCGCTAAAGCTCCCGGTACGTGCAACAGCATCAACCACTTCCAGAGAATGTTCTGACCACATAAGTTGCCTGCAAATTTTTTGAACGCAATACGCAAATATTAGCGTTTCACAAGCCAGTATGCACCCGATTACACTCAGCGCGTTAAAATCACCTGCATAAAAAAAGAGTTATCTGATGATCAAGTCAAAAGGATTTATTGTTTACCTGGCGCTGTTAAGCATGCTGGGTTTTCTTGCTACCGATATGTACCTGCCTGCCTTTGGCGCCATGCAACAGGATCTGCACACCCATCCCGGCGCAATCAGCGCCAGTCTGAGCGTTTTTCTCGCCGGTTTTGCCAGTGCACAGCTGCTCTGGGGGCCGCTGTCCGACCGTATTGGTCGCAAACCGGTGCTGGTGATTGGCCTGAGTCTGTTTGCATTCGGCTGCGCCGGAATGCTGGCGGTGCAGGATGCCGGGATACTGCTGCTGCTGCGCTTTATCCAGGCAGCAGGTGTCTGTTCGGCAGCGGTAAGCTGGCAGGCGCTGGTGGTTGACCGTTACAGCGGGGCACAGGCCAACCGGGTGTTCGCCACCATTATGCCGCTGGTCGCCCTCTCCCCGGCACTCGCGCCATTGCTGGGCGCCTGGTTGCTGAACCATTTTAGCTGGCGTGCGATTTTTGTCGCCCTGCTGCTGATTGCAGTGGCATTACTGATCCCGACCCTGCGTCTTAAGCCTGCGGCACCAACCGCCACGGCAACCGATCAACCGCGGGTCAGTTTTCTGTCATTATTGAAATCGCGGATCTACAGCGGCAATGTGCTGATCTATGCTGCCTGTTCCGCCAGCTTTTTTGCCTGGCTCACCGGTTCGCCGTTTATTCTGGCGGATTTGGGCCTGACGCCCGGCGATATCGGTTTAAGTTATGTACCGCAGACGCTGGCGTTTTTAGTGGGCGGTTTTGGTTGTCGTGCATTGCTGCAACGGATGGCAGGTAAAACCCTGCTGCCGTGGCTGCTGCTGGGCTATGCCATTAGCATCAGCGCCATCTTTGCCGTTGCCCTTTCTGGCCAGACGTCATTAACCGCGTTACTGATCCCGTTTTGCGGTATGGCGATGGCCAATGGCGCCATCTATCCGATTGTCGTGGCCAACGCGCTGCTGCCGTTCCCGCATGCCACCGGCAAAGCGGCGGCGTTACAGAATATGTTGCAGCTCGGACTCTGCTTCTGCGCCAGTATGGCAGTATCAACACTGATCGCCAATGTGCTGCTTACCACCACCGCCATTATGCTGCTCACCATAATTATTGCTTTGGCGGGATATGCACTACAATTTCAACGCAAAGCTGCAAAACCCTGTTCGGTAGTAAAATCATTTAGTTAGCACGCTAACAATATTATATTGAATATTGCCTGCCGTGAGCATATACTCATCTAAGGCAATATTTTATAACAATAAATCAACACTATTTTGTCAGACCTGACAGGGTTGTCGTGGTGTTTTTCGGCGTGGCATTCGCGACGCATCTCTGCAGAATCTTTTCGTTCAATTTCAATCCTCTGTTTAACGTCGGATATCAGGCACACGGATTATCCGTGAGTTCTCTCACAATCCTGCAGAAATTGGCTATTCTATTTCTCAGGTTCTGATCACAGCAGGTGATGGAGAAGCTATGAGTTCATCGTGTATAGAAGAAGTGAGCTTGGAAGAAAACCACTGGTACCGGATTGTCCACGAGATGCTGCAAATTGCCGGTATCGCAGTGAACGGTTCACATCCATGGGATATTCAGGTTAAAAACCCCGAATTCTTTCGCCGCGTATTGCAGGAAGGTTCGCTGGGACTGGGTGAAAGCTATATGGACGGCTGGTGGGAGTGTGAACGCCTCGATATGTTTTTTCATCGGGTGATACAACATAAACTTGACCAGCAACTGCCCCACCACTTCAAAGATACGCTGCGCATCGCCGCGGCACGCCTGACCAATCTGCAATCAAAAAAACGCGCGTGGATTGTCGGCAAAGAGCATTACGATCTGGGTAACGATCTGTTTTCGCTTATGCTCGACTCACATATGCAGTACTCCTGCGGATACTGGAAAGACGCCGCCACCCTTGAAGAAGCACAGCATGCCAAGCTGAAGATGATCTGCGACAAGCTGCAGTTGCAACCGGGCATGTCACTGCTGGATATTGGCTGCGGCTGGGGCGGGCTGGCGGAGTTTGCCGCACGCCACTATGACGTCAGCGTGGTTGGCGTGACCATCTCGGCCGAGCAACAGAAACTGGCGCAACAGCGCTGCGCCGGTCTTGATGTCACCATTTTATTGCAGGATTATCGCGATCTGAGCCAGCAGTTTGACCGCATAGTTTCGGTCGGGATGTTTGAACATGTCGGGCCAAAAAATTACGCCACCTATTTTACCGTCGCCAACCACAATTTAAAGCCAGAGGGTATTTTCCTGCTGCATACGATTGGCGCGCTGAAAACCGATATGAATCTTGATCCCTGGATTAATAAATATATTTTCCCCAATGGCTGTCTGCCGTCGGCACGCCATATCAGCGTTGCCAGTGAACCGCATTTTGTCATGGAAGACTGGCATAACTTTGGCGCGGACTACGACACCACTCTGATGGCCTGGCATCAGCGTTTTATTGAGGGCTGGCCGCAGCTGGCCGAACACTACGGGGAACGTTTTAAACGGATGTTCAGTTACTATCTGAATGCCTGTGCTGGCGCGTTTCGCGCGCGCGATATTCAGCTTTGGCAGGTGGTATTTAGCCATGGCGTGGAAGGCGGCTTAAGAGTGCCGCATTAATAACCGTTTAACACGGGCGGCGAGAACGCCGCCACTACAGGAATGGTGTGCAGGGGCGGCGTTCTCGCCGCCCGTTTTTCAGGGCTGTAAATGCTCTGCCGCCGTCGCCAGCAGCGCCGCTTCGCGCTGAGCCAGCACCCGCTCCACCGTTTCGACTATCGCCTGGGTTTGCGGATCGATTTCAATATTCACCCGCTGCCCCAGTTTTTTGCCGCCAAGCGTGGTACGCATCAACGTTTCAGGGATCAGATGCACGCAGAATTTAGTTTTGCTGACTTCACCCACTGTCAGGCTAATACCGTCAATTCCGATATAACCTTTACGCAAAATAAACTTCATCAGCTGCGCATCCTGCGGTTTAAACCAGATTTCGCGGTTATTTTCTGAATTAATGATCTTACAGATTTCCGCGGTGGTCATAATATGGCCGGACATTAAATGCCCGCCAATCTCATCGCTGAATTTCGCCGCACGCTCGACATTGACTTGATCACCCGTCTGTAATTCACCGAGGTTGGTCACGCGCAATGTCTCTTTCACCAGATCAAAACTGACCTGGTCACCCTCGATATGGGTCACCGTCAGACAGCAACCGTTGTGCGACACCGATGCGCCTAATTCCAGCCCCGGCAACATCTCCGGCGGTAATTTAACGATATGGGTGCGAAAATTGGTTTTTTCTTCAATCGACAGCACCTCAGCGGTGCCCTGCACAATTCCGGTAAACATGCTTAAGCCTCAGTCTGTTTTTTGACAATCTTAACACAACTGTAATGCCACGCCGATAAAAGCCAACAGCAACCTGTGCTAACTGTATAACATTAAGAGCGATTATCTGGTTTGAAGATTGGCTTAAACCGCGACGCCCGTTACACTACACGGCTTACTATTCTGATTTAAATTCAGGCGCCCGCCCGGGCGTAAAATTCGTTCACCCTTAATAAAATGGACAAGGTGTTTGTGTGCAGAAGTATTTGACAGAAGCGCGTCAATTATTAGCCCTCGCAATTCCGGTGATCCTTGCGCAAGTGGCGCAAACCTCCATGGGCTTTGTCGATACCATTATGGCCGGTGCCGTCAGCGCCACGGATATGGCCGCCGTAGCAGTCGGTACCTCTGTCTGGCTGCCGACCATTCTGTTTGGTCATGGCCTGATCCTCGCATTAACGCCGGTGGTGGCGCAGCTTAACGGCTCCGGCCGTCGCGAACGCATCGGGCATCAGGTGCGTCAGGCGTACTGGCTGGCGGGTTTTGTCTCCATCCTGATTATGCTGGTGCTGTATAACGCCGGGTATATGATTTCAGCGATGAAAGGTATTGACCCGGAAATGGCACGTATCGCCGTCGGCTATCTGCACGCGCTGCTGTGGGGCGCGCCCGGCTATCTGTTCTTCCAGGTGGTGCGTTGTCAGTGTGAAGGGCTGTCAAAAACCAAACCCGGCATGGTGCTGGGCTTTATTGGTCTGCTGGTCAATATTCCGGTTAACTATATCTTTATCTATGGTCATTTTGGCATGCCCGCACTGGGCGGCATCGGCTGTGGTGTCGCCACCGCTTCAGTGTACTGGGTGATGTTTATTCTGATCAAAGCGTGGAGCAACCGTGCATCTTCCCTGCGTGATATCCGTTTAAGCAACCGCTTTGACGCCCCTGACTGGGCGGTGCTGCGACGTTTAACCGGCCTCGGTATGCCGGTGGCGCTGGCGCTGTTCTTTGAAGTCACGCTGTTTGCCGTCGTCGCCCTGCTGGTTTCGCCGCTGGGTATCGTTAAAGTGGCCGGTCACCAGATTGCGCTGAACTTTAGCTCGCTGATGTTTGTTCTGCCGCTCTCTTTAGGCGTAGCGGCCACCATCCGCGTGGGTTTCAGTCTCGGGCAGGGTTCCGCGGAAGGCGCGCGCGTCGCTGCCTGGACCGCACAGGGCGTTGGCGTTGCGATGGCGGCGCTGACCGCGACCTTTACGGTGATTTTCCGCGAGCAGATTGCGCTGCTGTATAACGACAACCCGGAAGTGGTCACCCTGGCGGCGCAACTGATGCTGCTGGCGGCGATTTACCAGTTCTCCGATTCGATTCAGGTCATTGGCAGCGGCATTTTGCGTGGTTATAAAGACACCCGCTCGATCTTCTATATCACTTTTATCGCCTACTGGGTGCTGGGTCTGCCGAGTGGTTATGTGCTGGCGATGACCAACTGGGTGGTGCCGGCGCTTGGTCCGGCCGGTTTCTGGTGTGGCTTTATTATTGGTCTTACCTCGTCGGCGGTGATGATGATCTGGCGCATGCGCCGTCTGCAACAATTGCCGGCAGAAGTGATTCTGGCGCGTGCAGCACGTTAATTTCAGGGCGTTTTACGCCCTTCACGTTTAAAAAAAACGCTGATTGCACAGTTGCGCAGCAGTCGATAACAAAAATAGATGTTTCCACTTGCCAGCCGGGGACACTGCCGTTAATATTCGTCCCCGTTGTCAACACGATAGCGAAATGATGCGTCCGTAGCTCAGTTGGTTAGAGCACCACCTTGACATGGTGGGGGTCGGTGGTTCGAGTCCACTCGGACGCACCAAAATGATGTAGCAGTAAAGCGTTCTTAGCTCAGTTGGTTAGAGCACCACCTTGACATGGTGGGGGTCGGAGGTTCGAGTCCTCTAGAACGCACCACTTCTTTTTTCCCTCTTTTTATATACTCCATCTCAACGTTGAAAATGATGCATCATCGCTTTTTGCAGCGCCAGCATCGGCACTGACTGATGAGACTGATCCGCATAAACCACAAATTCCGTTTGCAGATTCTGCTGTTGTCCCGCCTGTAATCGCCATGCCAGCTCGCGAATGCCATCGACCATCCGTCGTTGCCGGCGATGCTGCGCCAGCGTTGCGCGCGTGGTCGCGTCCAGTGTCAGTTCGAAACGTTGCAGCGACTGCTCATACTCACCCACCGACAGCAACAGCACCTTCTGTGCTGCGATATCCGCCCGCCGGGCAAAGCTGGCGGCCATAGCGCTGAGATAGCCATCATTCCACCATACCGACGGACTGGAGGCATAGTAGTGGCGAAAACTGTCGCTGGCGGTAAACAGCGTATTCAGGGTAAAGAGCCCGCCATAGGAGTGACCAAAAAGCGCAGCATTACGGGTGTTGATTGATAACTGGCTGCTAAGCCACGGGGTTATCTCATGCAGCATAACGTTGAGAAAGGCTTCCGACTGCCCTGCCATGCCCGGCGGATAAAAGCCGCCCTGCGGACTGGCTTCCGCTACCTGCTGCGCCACCGCCGGACGATAATCTTTTTCCCGCCGGCTGCCATCAGGATAATCAATCGCCACCACCACGCCGGGCAGCATGCTACAGCGCGGATGTGCCAGTGTGCGCATCAGATATTCAGCTATCGGAAAATAGCTGGCGCCATCCAGCAGAAAGATCACCGGCCAGCCATTTTCCGGGGCGGGCTCATCCGGCCAGCACAGCTGGATACGGTAATCGCCGCAGCTGGCGGAGTGAAAAATTTCATCACGGGTAAGCATAAACGTCTCTCTGGGTTCGGCCGGGATAAGAAAACTGCCTTTTCATCACCGTGCCGTCAATTGTTTCAGAACGGCATTAATCGCCCGCAGGACAGCATTTTCAGCTTTTTCCTGGTATAAATTTGACGGCGCGAAATCTGGCTTACGCTTGCGCAACATCACTTTTTCTTGATCTTACAGAGGTTGTTGCACAGCTTTTTAATTGGTTTTCGCACACTTAGCGACTATAATACGAACCGTTGTCTCACTTGAATGGTTTCAGCCAATTGACCTGTCGATACTTACAACGATCACAGTTTGCGCAACCTAGCCCGGCGGGCCAGCTAAACCATCCGCACAACTTCCTCTGCACGCTTTATATCTGTCACCTATTCTTACTCTGTAGCGCAGTTCGCTTGTTACCAGGCACAAATTTCTCCTTCGGTGGTCACGCCATCGAAATCAATCCTTTAATCATCCATCACAACTTATAGATAACTTGCTCATGAAAAAGACCAAGATCGTATGTACTATCGGTCCAAAAACCGAATCGGAAGAAATGCTGACCAACCTGCTTGATGCAGGTATGAACGTAATGCGCCTTAACTTCTCCCATGGTGATTATGCCGAACACGGTCAGCGCATCGTTAATCTGCGCAATGTAATGAGCAAAACCGGCCATCAGGCTGCGGTCTTGCTTGACACCAAAGGCCCGGAAATCCGTACCATGAAGCTGGAAGGCGGCGTTGATGCCTCTCTGAAAGCGGGCCAGACTTTTACCTTTACCACCGACCAGTCAGTGATCGGTAACACCGAGCGTGTTGCGGTGACTTATGCTGGCTTCGCGGCGGATCTGAAGATCGGCAATACCGTACTGGTTGATGACGGCCTGATCGGCATGGAAGTGACCGAAGTCACCGAAAACAGCGTGGTATGTAAAGTGCTGAACAACGGTGACCTTGGCGAAAACAAAGGTGTAAACCTGCCAGGCGTCTCCATCCAGCTGCCCGCGCTGGCGGAAAAAGATAAACGCGACCTGATTTTCGGTTGCGAGCAAGGCGTTGACTTCGTTGCCGCCTCGTTTATCCGCAAACGTTCTGACGTGCTGGAAATCCGTGAACACCTGAAGCAGCACGGCGGCGAACATATTCAGATCATCTCCAAGATCGAGAACCAGGAAGGTCTGAATAACTTCGACGAAATTCTTGATGCCTCTGACGGTATCATGGTGGCGCGTGGCGATCTCGGCGTCGAAATTCCGGTAGAAGAAGTGATCTTCGCCCAGAAGATGATGATCAAAAAATGTAACCGCGCACGTAAAGTGGTGATCACCGCCACCCAGATGCTCGATTCCATGATCAAAAACCCGCGCCCTACCCGTGCGGAAGCTGGCGATGTGGCTAACGCCATCCTCGACGGTACTGATGCAGTAATGTTGTCAGGCGAAAGCGCGAAAGGTAAATACCCGCTGGAGTCGGTCACCATTATGGCGACCATCTGTGAGCGTACCGACCGCGTGATGAAGAGCCGTATTGACTCGCAGCACGACAGTCGCAAAATGCGCATCACTGAAGCCGTCTGCCGCGGTGCGGTAGAAACAGCGGAAAAACTGGAGTCGCCGCTGATTGTGGTCGCCACCGAAGGCGGTAAGTCAGCCAAGTCGATCCGTAAGTACTTCCCGAACGCCACCATCCTGGCGCTGACCACCAATGAACAGACCGCACGTCAGCTGCTGCTGAGCAAAGGCATCATTACCCATATTGTGAAAGAGATCGCCTCTACCGATGATTTCTACCGTATTGGTAAAGAAGCGGCACTGGAAAGTGGCTATGGGCTGAAAGGCGAAGTGGTGGTGATGGTATCCGGCGCATTAGTGCCAAGTGGCACCACCAACACCGCGTCGGTTCACGTTCTGTAATTAAAGATTACCCTTCGCAGACAAAAAGCGCCTTAAAGGCGCTTTTTTTACAACTTCAGTAAACAGTTTTTAAGAAATTTCCAATCGAAAATAACTATTCAAATTCGGAAATAACCAAGATTGATCCGATTAAAACTTTCTGTTTTCTTTTAATTTTTTGTTTTTTTCGGTCATACAGATGTTTCTTTGAGCGAACGATCAACTTTAGGCACGTTCTCATCAAAAAATTATTCTCATTACAAAATACTTTGTGTAATACTTGTAACGCTACATGGAGATTAACTCAATCTAGAGGGTATAAATAATGAATCGTACTAAACTGGTACTGGGCGCGGTAATCCTGGCTTCAACTATGCTGGCTGGTTGTTCTAGCAATGCTAAAATCGACCAACTGTCTACTGACGTTCAGACTCTGAACGCTAAAGTTGACCAGCTGAGCAACGACGTGAACGCAGTGCGTTCTGACGTTCAGGCTGCTAAAGACGACGCAGCACGCGCTAACCAGCGTCTGGACAACCAGGCTCACGCTTACAAAAAATAAGCGCGTTCTGGTAATAAAAATGGCGCACAATGTGCGCCATTTTTTTTGTCTTTTTTTTAGCTCTTTTATGCCTCTCATGTACCCGTTATCAGCAAGGGCGGCGAGAACGCCGCCCCTACAAAGATACTGGTGTCTGTAGGGGCGGCGTTCTCGCCGCCCGTAACCAACACCCCATTTTCTGGCTGCTCAGCGCTATTCTGCCGGTGGTTCGCCAGTCGCCTGTGAGATTGTGGCGGGTTGACTGCCAGACGGCTCAGAATGCGTCTGCTGCTGTATAATCTCTGATAGTGGCGTATTCTCATCCACCGCTTCACCACTGTTCACCAGCACCGGCATACCGGAACGACGCGCAAGGGTCTGTTTGATCAGCGCGCTGTCACTATATTTGTTGCTGATAAAGGTCTGCGCTGATTTAGTGAGCGGCAGCTTCATGGTCTGCGGGTCATCACTTTCGTTACGCGACAGCGGCTGGTGCACCTCAATATAGCGCTTGCCGTCCGGCTCAATGGCGTACTTCACTGGCTGGTTGATCACCTGCACCCGCGTCCCTTTTGGCACCGCATTAAACAATGCCTCGATATCGTCCGGGCGCAAACGGATACAGCCGGAGCTGACGCGCATGCCAATACCGAAGTTGGCATTGGTGCCATGGATCAGATACTGGCCTTTACCGTACGCCAGACGCAGCGCATACAGCCCCATCGGGTTATCCGGTCCGGCAGGCACCACCGCAGGCAGCGTCACGCCATCCTGCGCATAGCGCTTGCGGATATTGGCGGTCGGTGTCCAGGTGGGATTAGGCACTTTCTGTCCGACACTGGTTACCACCAGCGGCGTCATAATGCCCTGCTGGCCGATACCTATCGGATAGACAATCACCCGGTTTTCGCCTTTCGGGTAATAATAGAGCCGCAGCTCGGCGAGATTGACCACAATGCCTTCGCGTTTGGTATCCGGCAGCAGCATCTGGGTGGGTATAGTCAGCTGGCTGTTCGCTTTCGGCAGCCAGGGGTCGGTGCCCGGATTGGCTTCCAGCATACCCAGCAGACCAATTTTGTACTCAGCGGCGATCTGTTCCAGCGAGCGGTTATCACCCGGCACAATATAGGTGCTGTTCTCGCCAATCAGGCGGCTGTTTTCGGCAGGTAAGGGATAGTCTGTCGCGCTGGCGATGCGCGTCCCGGCAAGCAGGGTAAGAAGGAAAAATCCGGCAAGGTGTGACACAGGTTTCATGCGCAACTCTCTCGTTATCAATGAAAGACACCCCGCTTAGCGAAACGAGGTGTTCAACGAGAAGTGTAGCTCAGGCGAGCGTCTGTGCTTTGAGACGAATGGCGCGAATCATCGCTTCCAGCCCCTGTGAACGGGACGGGGTGAGGTGCTGGGTCAGAGCAAGTTGTTCAAACCACGGTCGCACATCAAATTCAACAATTTCACGGGCAGTCATCTGCTGATAAAGAATAAAGACGATGGCAATCAGTCCCTTAACAATCGCCGCATCGCTGTCGCCCTGTAACTGGATTTTACCGTCGCTGGCTTGATCCATTACAATCCATACCTGGCTCTGACAGCCGGAAATGGTGTTCTCAGGCTGATGCAATGAATCGGACAATTCTGGCAAAACTGCGCCTAATTCAATTACGTACAGATACTTCTCTTCCCAGTTGGCGCAGCGATTAAAATTGCGCACCAGCTTCTCTTTGTCTGGCAGTGTTGCCATCAGTTCCTCCCTTGCCTGCTGAGTGGCATCAGCCACCCAGCAAACGATGAATACGTAGCAGACCAGCAACCAGCCGATCGGCCTCTTCTTCGCTATTATACATGGCAAAGGAAGCGCGACACATCGCCGGTACCTGGTAATAATTCATCAGTGGCATAGCACAGTGATGGCCGGTGCGGATCGCAATGCCATACTGATCGAGGAAGCTACCGACATCATAGGCGTGATGACGGCCAAGGTTAAAGGCAATCACGCCTGCACGCTGTTGCGGTCCGTAGATAATCAGGTCGGGAACCGACGCCAGTTTATCCAGCGCATAACGCATCAGCATCTGCTCGCGCTGCTGGATATTATCCAGACCCAGCGCGGCCACATAAGCCAGTGCGGCGCCCAGACCGATAATTCCACCGGTATTAGGCGTACCAGCCTCAAAACGCCATGGCGCAGCGGCAAAGGTGGTGCCTTCCGTCAGGCTGACGGTAGCGATCATCGATCCGCCGCCCTCCCATGGGGGCATCTGATCCAGCAGCGCTTTGCGGCCATACAGCACGCCAATCCCGGTCGGACCGTAGATTTTATGGCCGGAGAACACGTAGAAGTCACAGTCGATATCCTGCACATCGATCTTCTCGTGCATCACCGCCTGCGCGCCGTCAATCAGGGTAACCACACCGGCGGCTTTCGCCTGGGCAACCAGCGCTTTAACCGGGTTGATTGAACCCAGCACGTTGGAAACCTGAGTCACCGCCAGAATGCGCGTGCGGCTGTCAATTAATGACGGCAACAGCGCCACATCCAGCTCACCCTGCGGTGTCAGCGGCAGGACGCGAATTTCCGCGCCCACACGTTTGGCTACCATCTGCCATGGCACGATATTGGCGTGGTGCTCCATCTGGGTGATGATAATGTTATCACCCGCCTGCAGCTGACTACCGCCCCAGCTGCTGGCCACCAGATTAATGCCTTCGGTTGTGCCTTTAACAAACACAATCTCTTCTGGCGACGCGGCATTCAGAAAACGCGCCGCCTGGTTGCGCACATTTTCCATCGCCGTGGTGGCTTCAGCGCTCAGGGTGTGAATACCGCGATGCACTGCGGCATAGCCATGCTGATAGAAATGGCTTTCCGCGTTAATCACCGCTAGCGGTTTTTGCGCGCTGGCGGCACTGTCGAGATAGGCCAACGGCTGGCCGTTGACCTCGCGCGACAGAATCGGAAAGTCCGCTCTGACGCGCGCAAGATCAAAATTCATTCGGTGCCTCCGGGAAACGCCGTGAGATACGGTGCAATACCACCTCTTTCAGCGTTTCATCAGTGATCGCTTCCGTCAGCTCTGCGGCAAAAGCGTAGATAATCATGCGCTCTGCGGACTCTTTATCGATCCCGCGCGAACGCAGATAAAACATCTGCTCGTCGTCAATACGACCAATGGTGGCGCCATGGCTGCATTTAACGTCATCGGCATAAATTTCCAGCTGCGGTTTGGTGTCCACTTCCGCCAGTCGTCCCAGCAACAGGTTGTTATTGGTCATCTGTCCGTCAGTTTTCAGCGCATGCTTCGCCACTTTAATCATGCCGTTAAACACCGCGCGCGCACGATCGCGCACGATGGTTTTATGCAGCTGACGGCTCTGGCAATGGCCTTTATTGTGCTCAAGATAAGTACGGGTATCTGATACGTCTTTATCGATCGGCAGAATCAGGCTGTTAATCACCAGGTTGCTGTTTTCACCATTCAACTGTGAACTGGTGTTATGACGCGTCAGACCAGCGCCCAGCAGGAAGCTCTGGCTGTTAACCCGGCAATCGCGCAGCAGCGTAATGTCGTTATGGGCAAAGTGGTAACTGCCGACGTTCTCAAATGCCAGTTTGGTGTGATTCAGCTGAGCATTGTTGCCAAGCGCCATCGTCATACGCGCGCCGGTAAAATGCACCGCATCATTCAGGCTGACATAATGTTCAATCACCTCGGCTTCAGCGCCATCTTCAAGCTGCAGATGGTGACGATAGTGCGAGGTGTTCATCTGCGCAGCACCGCTGCCGCTGCTGATATGCAGCAGATACAGCGGTCGCGGCGCCACTTTGCCACGTGCCAGCTGCACGGTGGTGGCCTCTTCCGCCAGACTTTCGGTCAGATGCAAAAACACTTCCGGCTGAACTGGCGCAGCAAAGGCGCGGCGTTCAGCAGAATGGGAAATCTGAATATCAAACAGGTCAAAGTTGCTGTCGCTAAATTCAGCGCTGAACTTGCCATCAATATACACCAGACGCACCGCATCCAGATCCAGCGTCAGCTGCGCCAGATCCTCAGCGCTGACATGGCCATTTTGCGCTAGCACAAAGCTTTCGCCAAACAGCGTTTCCAGCGGCGTATATTTCCAGTTTTCCTGCTTGCGCGTCGGTAAACCTAAACGCAGTAGCTGCTGCCAGTGTTGCTGCGCCTGTAGCGAGCGGTTTTCACCACGCGACTCAAACAGGTGATGCCACTGTTGCAGCGCGTTTTCACTCTTCGTCGGTAAGCCAGCCATAGCCCTGCTCCTCCAACTGTTTAACCAGGCTAAAGTCGCCGGATTTAACGATTTTGCCCTGATAAAGCACGTGAACGAAATCCGGCTTGATGTAATCGAGAATACGCTGATAGTGGGTGACGATAATAAATGAACGTTTACCATCACGCAGGGTGTTGACGCCGTTAGCGACAATTTTCAGCGCATCGATATCCAGACCGGAGTCGGTCTCATCAAGAATGCACAGTTCAGGTTCCAGGGCTGCCATCTGCAGAATATCGTTACGTTTTTTCTCACCACCGGAGAAGCCGACGTTTACTGAACGGGTCAGCAAATCTTCCGGCATTTTCAGCAGGTGAATTTTATCTTCGATAAAGTCCTGGAAATCAAACCGATCCAGCGCTTCCTGACCACGGTATTTACGTACCGAGTTGACCGACGTCTGCAGGAAGAACTGGTTACTGACGCCCGGGATCTCAACCGGATACTGGAACGCCATAAAGATGCCTTCACCCGCACGCTCTTCCGGCGCCAGTTCCAGCAGGTCTTTGCCTTTGAAGCTTACTTCACCGCCAACCACTTCATACTCTTCGCGTCCGGCCAGGGTCGCGGAGAGTGTGCTCTTGCCTGAGCCATTCGGGCCCATAATGGCGTGGACTTCACCGGGTTTAACCTCTAAATCCAGACCGCGCAAAATCGGCTTGTCTTCAATACTTACCTGTAAATTTTTGATACTTAACATAGAATTTCCTTCACATTGCCATCCGGCAACGGTTCTTATCGCGACGCGGGTTTAGCCCACGCTATGTTCCAGACTGATGGCCAGCAGTTTTTGCGCTTCAACAGCAAATTCCAGCGGCAGTTCGGAGAAGACGTCTTTACAGAAGCCATTCACAATCATCGAGATGGCGTCATCTTCACTGATACCGCGCTGCACACAATAGAACAGTTGATCTTCACCGATGCGCGAGGTAGTTGCCTCGTGCTCCAGCTGGGCGGTGTTGTTGCGCACTTCAACATACGGGAACGTATGGGCGCCACAGTCAGCACCAATCAGCATTGAGTCACACTGGGTGAAGTTACGGGCATTGGTGGCGGTCGGCATGATTTTCACCAGACCACGGTAGGTGTTCTCACTTTTACCGGCGGAAATCCCTTTGGAGATAATCGTCGATTTGGTGTTTTTACCGATATGGATCATCTTGGTGCCGGTATCGGCCTGCTGATGACCGGCGGTCAGGGCTACCGAGAAGAACTCACCGATAGAGTTGTCGCCGCGCAGGATCACACTCGGGTATTTCCAGGTAATCGCTGAACCGGTTTCTGACTGGGTCCAGGACATTTTGCTGCCGTCGCCTTCGCACAGCGCGCGTTTGGTGACGAAGTTCAGAATACCGCCTTCGGCTTCACCACCTGCGAACCAGTTCTGCACCGTCGAGTATTTCACTTCGGCGTTTTTATGGATGATCACTTCCACTACCGCCGCGTGCAGCTGATAGGTGTCACGCACCGGCGCCGAGCAACCTTCGATATAGCTGACGTAGCTGTCTTCATCGGCAATCAGGATGGTGCGTTCGAACTGACCGGTCTTCGCCGCGTTAATGCGGAAATAGGTCGACAGTTCCATCGGGCAGCGCACCCCTTTCGGGATATAGACGAAGGTGCCGTCGGAAGCCACAGCAGAGTTAAGCGCGGCAAAGAAGTTATCGTTGGACGGCACCACGGTGCCAAGATACTTCTGCACCAGCTCCGGGTGGTCATGGATGGCTTCACTGAATGAGCAGAAAATAATCCCCTGCTCCGCCAGCTTATGACGGTAAGTGGTGGAAACCGATACTGAGTCAAAAATGGCGTCGACCGCCACTTCCTGACCTTCACGCACCGGCACACCCAGCTGTTTAAACGCCTCTTCCACTTCCTGCGTCAGGTAGTTGGCTGGCTCAGCGCCGGACGCCTGGGTGGCGCCAGGTTCAGAGGCACAGCTGTCGTCACAATTGCCGCAGGATGGTGCTGAATAGTAGCTGTAATCCTGATAATCAAGCGATTTGTAGTTAGCTTTCAGCCAGTGTGGCTCGTCCATCTTCAGCCAGGCTTCATAGGCTTTCAGACGGAATTCCAGCATCCATTCAGGTTCATTACGTTTAGCGGAAATCGCGCGGACTACATCTTCGCTGATGCCGTGCGCCAGTTCATCGGTTTCCAGATTGGTAAAGAAGCCTTCTTTGTAGTTCTGATGGCTGCCTTCCCAGATTTGTACATCGTCAGATGCTTCAGTGTGTCGCGACATAACGTTAGTTACTCTACGCCAAAGCTCTCACCACAGCCGCAGGCGTGTTGAGCTTTGGGGTTATTAAATTTGAAAATCTGATTCAGGCCTTCGCGCACGAAGTCAACTTCGGTGCCGTCGACAAACGGCATCGCCTGAAGCGGGACAAACAAGCTGGCTCCCTGATGGGTGAACTGAAGATCATCTTCAGCGGGCTCTTTCACCAGTTCCATCACATAACCAAAACCCGCGCAGCCAGACTGCTTCACGCCGAGCTTTAAACCCTTAACGTGCGGATCGCTGGCGGAAAGCGCAATAATTTGCTGCGCTGCGCTGTCGGTGAGCTTGAGCCCCTTCCAGACGAAGTCGTCAGGAGAGAATGATGCAGGATTAGCAGATTGCATAAAAAAGTACCTCGCGATGCGATAGCCCTTAAGGGCTAATATCCCTATGTTAGTGATAATGATTAATGCTTCAACCTCTTGTTTTGCAGGGATATAGCTGAAATGGCCTTTTTCGTACCTGTTTTACTAAGGATAGACCCTGTACTGAGGATTGCGCTCTGCGCCTCATACTGCAAAACTGAAGTAATAATCTGTTAAAAAACAACAACTCATTCGTTAACACAAAGTAACGAAGATGAATAATACTTATTTTACCCGTTTATCGGGTGCCAGGTATCGATTATATCAATTTAATTAACAGGCAGCATTTATCGGTAAATAAGTTTCTGGAATATCTTGAAGATTGTGCTGATTATAATATGATAATGATTATCATTAGCGTGATTGGGTGATTGCATGAATGTCTCGATGAGTGCCTGGCTGCAGTACAAAATTGATGAATACAAGTTTTCGATGCGTGATATTACCGTCGATTTCTATATGGCGCAGGCTAAGCTCAACCGCCCGGACTGCTCACTCGATCAGCTGCGCAAATTCAGCGATACCTGTTTAGATATGGCTGAATTATGCCAGATCAATGGCGACGATCAGAGTTATCTGCATGCACTGGGGAAATTGCATCACCGTC
This sequence comes from Winslowiella arboricola, assembly GCF_025527015.1. Taxonomy (GTDB): domain Bacteria; phylum Pseudomonadota; class Gammaproteobacteria; order Enterobacterales; family Enterobacteriaceae; genus Erwinia; species Erwinia arboricola. The sequence continues at coordinate 681,293 of NZ_JAODIM010000043.1, forward strand.
TGGTGTCCGAAATGGTGAATACCGAGCGTGAGCGTCTGTTCAGGATGCAAGCCTGGCAGCTGGCGCGCCATTCACTGAGCCGGCTGTGCCACCAGCTGGCGATCAGCGGGGAGTGGGATAAAGCCACCGTCTTGCAGAATGAGTTTGTTAAGCACGCGTCGTGGAATATGTAATTAGCAGGGGCGGCGAGAACGCCGCCCCTGCATGATTATTTCCGTTGCATCACCGAGGTGGTTAAGCGTGAAATGCAGCACAATCGATCCTGCTGGTCAAAAATCTCAATCTGCCACACCTGATGCGACCGGCCAGTATGCAGCGGCCGGCAGACGCCGCGCACGTCGCCCTCACGCGCCGAACGGATATGGTTGGCATTGATCTCCAGTCCGACAATATAATCATCCCCCTCGGTACAGAGATAACCCGCCATCGACCCCAGCGTCTCCGCCAGCACGGCCGAAGCGCCGCCATGCAGCAGGCCAAACGGCTGTGTGGTGCGATGATCAACCGGCATCACCGCTTCGAGGCTGTCGTCGTTAAACGCCGTAAAGCGAATGCCGAGATGTTCGACCATGCAGCCAACGCTGCGCTGATTGAGCTGCAACAGCGTGGTTTCACGTTTCCAGATTGCCATTTACACCATCTCCAGCAGAGCCTGTAGTGGATGACGCATGCCATTGCCCTCAATACGTTTCACCTGGCTGCGACAGGAGTAACCGGTAGCCAGACAGCGCTGACGCGGCAATTTCTGTAACGCCTGGTGCCAGGATAGCTCATAAATCCCCAGTGAGTTATCCAGATTCTTGCTTTCATGGCCGTAAGTGCCCGCCATGCCGCAACAACCGACGCTGATATTCTCCAGTCTGGCGCCAAAGCGGGCAAAAATCCCCTGCCACTGGTTTGGCGTTGCAGGCAGCGCGGTAACCTCGGTGCAGTGACCAAAGAGATACCAGGCTTCACCGCTGACGTTCGGCGCGTCACGCAGATCAAGCGCATGTTGCAGCCACTCATGCACCAGCTGCACATGGAAGTCGCCGCGCTTATCACCGAGGATCTCTTGGTACTCATCGCGATAGCAGAGCACCAGCGCCGGATCAACGCCCACCATCGGCATCTGCAAGCGGGCCACGCGATTCAGGAAGTCGGCGGTCTTCTGCGCAGTACGGGCGAAGCGCTGCAAAAAGCCTTTAATATGCTGCGCTTTGCCATTGGGCGAAAACGGCAGTAACACCGGCTGATAACCCAGCTTCTCAATCAGACGCACGAAATCAGCCACCAGTTGCGCTTCGTAGTAACTGGTAAACGGATCCTGTACCACCAGCACCGTTTTCGCCCGCTGTTCAGCGCTAAGCAGCTCAAGGCTCTCCAGCGTGGCGTTAGCGGCAGGATGTCCGGCCAGCTGCTGTCTGAGATTGGGCGCCGAGAGCAGCGGCAGATCGACCATGCCGATATGTTTTTTACTCAGCTCACGGATCCATGGCTGCCGCAGAAAGAAGTTAAAGGTTTTCGGCGCGCGCGCCATCAGCGGCGCATAGCTCTCAACGCTGGCGACCAGATGGTCACTCAGCGGACGCAGATAACGCGTATGATAGAGCTGCAAAAAGCGCGAGCGGAAGCCCGGCACATCAATTTTAATCGGGCACTGGGTGGAACAGGCTTTACAGGCCAGGCAGCCCGACATCGCCTCTTTCACCTCATGAGAGAAGTCATACTCGCCCTGCTTCGCATGCCAGCTGTTGCGGGTACGCTCGATTAAGCCACGCAGGCTGACGCCGGCGGTCGGCAGCTGTTTCTCCAGCTGCAGCGGGTCGACGCCTTTTTCTGCCAGCAAACGCAGCCATTCACGCGTCAGGGTGGCGCGCCCTTTCGGTGAATGAATACGGTTGCGGGTAATTTTCATCGACGGACACATCGGGCTGCGCGCATCGAAGTTAAAGCACAGGCCGTTGCCATTGCACTCCATGGCGCCACGCCAGTCGCTGCGTACATTCACCGGGATCTGCCGGTCATAAGTGCCGCGTTTCACCGCATCGACTTTCATCATCGCATCATCGACGCCAGGCGGCGCGCAGATTTTGCCCGGATTAAGCCGGTTGGCGGGATCAAACGCGGCTTTAATCCGTCGCAGCTCATGATAGAGCGTCTCGCCAAAGAACGCCGGGCTGTACCCGGCGCGGAAACCTTTACCGTGTTCGCCCCACAGCAGGCCGCCGTAGCGCGCGGTCAGCGCCACCACTTCATCGGAGATCTGCTTCATCAGCATCTCCTGCTGCGGATCGCACATATCCAGCGCCGGACGTACGTGCAGCACCCCGGCATCGACATGGCCGAACATGCCATAACTCAGGTTATGGCTGTCGAGTAAGGCGCGGAATTCAACGATATAATCTGCCAGATGCTGCGGCGGCACCGCCGTATCTTCAACAAACGGAATCGGCTTGGCGCGCCCTTTGGCATTCCCCAACAGACCAACCGCTTTTTTACGCATCGCATAGATACGCTCAATGCCGTCCAAATCGTTACACAGCTGATAGCCAATCACCCCGCCTTCACGCGCCGCCATCAGCCCTTCCAGTCGCTCGCACAGCGATTCAACCTGGCTGTCGATCAGCGCTTTATCATCTCCGGCAAATTCAACAATATTCAGTCCGAGCATGGTCTGATCCGCCACATCGGTAATCAGTTCACTTACCGAATGCCAGACAATATCTTCGCGCGCCAGATTGAGCACTTTTGAGTCGACGGTTTCTACCGACAGCGCGTTGGCTTCCACCATAAATGGTGCATTGCGCAGCGCCGAATCAAAGGCGTCATATTTGATATTGACCAGCCGCCGCACTTTCGGCAGCGGCGTAATATCCAGCCGCGCTTCGCTGATAAACGCCAGCGTCCCTTCCGCACCACACAGAATGCGCGTCAGGTCAAAGCGCTGCAGGTCGTCACTCAGTACATGACGCAGATCATAACCGGTTAAAAAGCGGTTTAGTTTCGGGAATTTTTCGACAATCAGCGCGCGCTGATCGCGGCAGCTGGCAAGCACCGTGCGATAGATCTCGCCCTCTGGCGTAGCGTCCTGCGCCAGCTTTTCCGCCAGCGCTACCGGCATTTCACGCGTATCGAGGATCTCTCCGCCCAGCAGCACCGTGCGCAAACCCAGTACGTGGTCGGAGGTTTTGCCGTACACCAGCGAACCCTGTCCGGAGGCATCGGTATTGATCATCCCGCCCAGCGTGGCGCGGTTACTGGTGGAGAGCTCCGGCGAAAAGAAGTAGCCATAGGGTTTCAGGTAAGCATTAAGCTGATCTTTGATCACCCCGGCTTCCACTCGCACCCAGCCCTGCTCGGGGTTAATTTCCAGAATGCGGTTCATATGGCGCGACATATCGACCACAATCCCCTGGTTAAGCGACTGACCGTTGGTGCCGGTACCGCCGCCGCGCGGTGTAAATACCAGACTGCTGAAACGTGTTTCACCGGCAATACGCGCAATCAGCGCGACATCGGCAGTGGAGCGCGGAAAAAGCACCGCATCGGGCAGCAATTGATAGATACTGTTATCGGTCGACATTGTCAGGCGATCGGCATAACTGGTGGCCGTATCACCGGTAAAGCCCTGCTGCTGTAAAGTTTCCAAAAACGTCAGCACCAGCTGAACGAGGCCAGGTGCCTGAGAAATCTGTGGGATCATTATCGGGTGACCAGCATGTTGAGTGAAACGTTTGCGTATAATTTTGTAAGTTATCCGTTTTATCACATTTTTATATGACCTGTCGTTTTTTCAGGAAAGGTACAAACTGTTTTTTTTCCCCTGTCACAAACCTGATCTATGCATCATTATTATCCAGGTAACCCTGATGGCTAATGTCATGGCATGCAACCGTGAAGGAATTTTTGAGGTGTTAATTTTCGTATGAAAAACCTGCAACGTGGTACGGATTTACCGCAGATAATGTTTACGCTGATGTTCATTACTATTTTGATCGTCGCCTGTTTTTGGGTAGTTCAGCCGTTTATTCTCGGCTTTGCCTGGGCCAGCATGGTGGTGATCGCCACCTGGCCATTAATGATTAAGCTCCAGAGCTGGCTGTGGGGACGGCGCTCACTGGCGGTGCTGGCGATGACGCTGGTGTTACTGCTGCTGTTTATTATTCCGATCGCTATTCTGGTCAACAGCCTGATTGATAACAGCGCACCGGTGATCGCCTGGGCTACTTCCGGTCATCTGCAAATCCCGCAGCTTAGCTGGTTGCATGAGATTCCGATGGTCGGTGACAAACTGTATGCCAGCTATCATAAACTGGTCGATGGCGGTGGTTCGGCGCTGATGGCTAAAGTGCAGCCCTATGTTGGCCGCACCACCGGCTTTTTTGTCGCTCAGGCCGGTCATTTCGGTCGCTTTATGATGCATCTGGGTCTGATGCTGCTGTTCAGTATTCTGCTCTACTGGCGTGGTGAACAGGTCGGTAATGGCATTCGTCACTTTGCCTGGCGTCTGGCAGGCCGTCGCGGCGATGCTGCGGTGTTGCTTGCAGGTCAGGCGGTACGAGCCGTAGCGCTCGGCGTGGTGGTCACTGCGCTGGTACAGGGCGTACTGGGGGGAATCGGACTGGCGATCTCCGGCATCCCTTACGCTACGCTGTTAACCGTGCTGATGATTCTGTTCTGTCTGGTGCAACTCGGCCCGCTACCGGTGCTGGTGCCAGCGATTATCTGGCTCTACTGGAGTGGCGACACCACCTGGGGCACTGTGCTGCTGGTGTGGAGCTGCGTGGTGGGTACGCTGGATAATGTGCTGCGACCGATGTTAATCCGCATGGGCGCGGATTTACCGATGATTCTGATCCTTTCCGGTGTTATTGGTGGCCTGTTCGCGTTCGGTATGATCGGCCTGTTTATCGGCCCGGTGGTGCTGGCTGTCTCTTACCGTCTGGTTTCAGTCTGGATGCATGAAGCACCACCACCGGATGAAGACCCGCACGATGTAGTCGATGAGCTGGCGGAAATGGAAAACGAAGCCGCAGTCTCAGATACCGGGCACAAGCAGTAATCCTTTCAGGCGGTCAGTTGCCACTGACCGCCGAAAAAAAATTCACGTCACGTCTTAAAATAGTTTGATTAGCAATTTTTACCTGTAAAAGCCCCATTTTGCCCTTTCCAGTTGATAATCCGCTTTATTGATTACTTTTCAGACAGTTTTGTCGTTTGATTTGCGCCATGCGTGTCACAAAGGATTATTGCCTTTAAACTAATAAGAGGATTCTTAAAGACGCCTGGGGCGATGGTGCATAGTATGAATCACATGTTCGGGAACAAACCCCTGATTTTTAAACAACCTTTTTACCCTGAGTAAAGTAAAGAATTGCTGTGTGTAGTCTTTGCCCATCCCATGTGATGGGCTTTTTTTTTGCCGCTTGCCGCTCAAACCGGTGCAAAAAGCCCGCCCCGCCTGCAAAACCTATCTCATTGATTTAAAGCCAATTAATCAATTGTGCATCCTTTCAGCATCTGGCCGTTATTTTTACCGCTTTTCATTCGGCAAAATTATCATTTCCGGGCCAGTGGAAAGTATAAATCGCGTGCTACAGCCGAATAATTAACCCAGCATAAAGGGATTAATTCACCACCAACGTAACTTTTCTGCCGATAAACCCCATCATGTTCACCAGTGAATCCAGGGTAAATTTCTCAGTCTTCTGATTTACCACATCCGACACCCGTGGTCGGGAAACATGCAGCAACTGAGCAGCCATCGCCTGGCGGTGACCATTTTCTTTCATCCACCCTGCAATCTCAGCCATTAACTGTTTTTTCATTGCCACAGTTTGCGCAATTTCTTCACCAGATTTAACCAACAGCCCGGCGGCTTTTTCTGGTGCAAAGCCCAGATCAGCAAAAATATTGCCGCCAGACTGGGTGATATGGCGTGATTTCGTATCAATTGGATTGCTCATCTTATTCCACTCCGCTCGTTTACCACCGCCTTGTAATAATGCTTACGTCTGATTTACTGGTTTTCTGGGTTTTCTTCTGGAAGCTATGCAGGACATATATCGCCTCTTCAAACTTAGCGACATAGACCACACGCCAACTACCTGTACCGTCATTTAGCTGTAATTCCATCACACCCGGTCCCCAATCGCTGATGACTTTAAAGTCACCAGGATCCTGTCCATGCTGCACTTTATGCAGTGCGAAACCTGCGGCTATACGCGCATCCTCAGGAACCGCCTTCAAATCATCAAGGGAGCTTCCGCGCCAATCTATAGGCTTCTCATCCATAAGAAGAACCTTCTAAAAGCTGGTTAGTATAAAATTTTATACGCTATTAAAAACGGTTGCAATAACTCTCCGCCAAAAAAAAGCGCCACATCGCAATGTGACGCTTTGAGAATCTTGCCTGTGATGTTTTGTCGACGGAACGCTTATTTAATCTGTGCCAGGCTTAACCAGGTTTGCACCACGGTATCCGGGTTCAGTGACAGGCTGTCGATACCCTCTTCCATCAGCCAGGCTGCAAAATCCTCATGGTCCGAGGGTCCCTGGCCGCAGATACCGACATACTTGCCCTGCTTCTTCGCGGCACGAATCGCCATCGACAGCAGCGCTTTCACCGCCTCGTTACGCTCATCAAACAGTTCAGACACCACGCCGGAGTCGCGATCCAGTCCCAGCGCCAGCTGGGTCATATCATTCGAACCAATTGAGAAGCCGTCGAAATATTCCAGGAACTGCTCGGCCAGCAGCGCGTTAGAAGGGATCTCACACATCATAATCAACTTCAGCCCGTTCTCACCGCGCTTCAGTCCCTGGCGCTCCAGCTCTTCCACCACCGCTTTAGCCTGCGCCACGGTACGAACAAACGGCACCATAATCTCGACGTTAGTCAGGCCCATCTCATTACGCACGCGTTTTACCGCCGCGCACTCCAGCGCAAAGCAGTCGCGGAAGCTGTCGGCAACATAACGACCGGCGCCACGGAAGCCCAGCATCGGGTTCTCTTCTTGCGGTTCGTAGCGCTCGCCACCGACCAGGTTAGCGTACTCATTCGATTTAAAGTCAGACAGGCGGACAATCACCCGTTTTGGCGCAAATGCCGCACCCAGCGTTGCAATCCCTTCGGTCAGGCGGCCAATATAGAATTCAACCGGATCGTCAAAGCCTTTCATCAGCGCTTTAATCTGCGTTTGCAGCTCCGGGGTTTGCTGATCAAATTCCAGCAACGCCTTCGGATGCACGCCAATCATGCGGTTGATAATAAACTCCAGACGCGCCAGACCGACACCCTCATTCGGCAGACAGGCGAAGTCAAAAGCGCGATCCGGGTTACCGACGTTCATCATAATCTTCAGCGGCAGCGCGGGCAGTTCATCGATCTGCGAACTGGTGATATCGAAGTCGAGCAGTTCGTCATATACGTAGCCGGTATCGCCTTCGGCGCAGGAGACCGTGACTTTATGGCCCTCTTTCAGCCGCTCAGTGGCGTCACCGCAGCCCACCACCGCCGGGATGCCCAGTTCACGGGCGATAATCGCCGCATGACAGGTGCGTCCGCCACGATTAGTGACAATCGCCGACGCTTTCTTCATGATCGGTTCCCAGTCCGGGTCGGTCATATCGGTGACCAGCACATCGCCTTTTTCAATGCGGTTCATTTCGCTGATATCGTGAATCACCTTCACCTCACCGGCGCCGATGCGATGGCCGATAGCACGACCTTCAATCACTACTTTGCCTTTACCCTGCAGCGAGTAGCGCTCCATCACCTGGCCGTTAGAACGCACGGTTTCAGGACGCGCCTGGACGATAAACAGTTTGCCGGTATGACCATCCTTCGCCCATTCGATATCCATCGGACGCTGGTAGTGTTTCTCAATCTGTACCGCCTGCTGCGCCAGCGCCTGCACTTCATCATCAGTCAGACAGAAACGATCGCGATCGCCCTGCGGCACATCTTCAATCCGCACCTGTTCGCCATGCTCTTTAGAGTCGGCATACACCATGCGAATTTTTTTCGAGCCCATATTGCGGCGCACAATTGACGGACGGTTAGCCGCCAGCGTCGGTTTATGCACATAGAATTCATCAGGATTCACCGCGCCCTGCACCACCATCTCACCGAGACCATACGCAGCCGTGATAAACACCACCTGATCGAAGCCGGATTCGGTATCAATGGTAAACATTACGCCAGAAGAGGCGAGATCCGAGCGCACCATGCGCTGAACGCCAGCCGAGAGCGCCACGCCGCGATGGTCATAACCCTGATGCACACGGTAAGAGATGGCGCGATCGTTAAACAGTGAGGCATAAACGTGTTTTACCGCCACCATTACCGCATCGATACCCTGCACATTCAGGAAGGTTTCCTGCTGACCGGCAAAAGAAGCATCGGGCATATCTTCGGCAGTAGCAGAAGAACGCACCGCAAATGAAGCCTCGGCATCATCGCTGGAGAGTTGTTGATAAGCCGCGAGGATCGCCTGCTCCAGCTCGGGCTGGAACGGGGTATCAATAATCCACTGGCGAATCTGTTTACCGGCTTTAGCCAGTTCATCAATATCATCAATATCGGTCTTATCCAGCAGCTCATAAATGCGCTGATTAACGCCGCTTTGGTCAAGGAATTGGTTGAAAGCATCGGAGGTGGTGGCAAAGCCATTTGGCACTGACACGCCCAGTGAGGACAGATTAGTAATCATTTCACCCAGAGAGGCATTTTTGCCTCCCACCCGATCAACATCATTCATGCCGAGCTGGTTGTACCAGAGTACTAACGGCACTTCGCCTATATTGGACATTGAAGCAATCCTTTTCAGATTTAATTGGGGGTACTAAAAAGCATTTAAACGCGCTGATAACGCATCCTCAGCCTGGCACATTCATTTAGCAAAGAGAAAGAGGTGAATCGTTCAAGCACGCAAAAAATGCCATTTTAAGAAAACTCCGCGCTTATTAATTTTGTTGCGCAACAAAAAGATATTGCAATAACATCACTAAAATCATCCAGTTAGTTACAAATGTCGCGTAAAGACCCTGATTTATTTGCGCAACAGAATTATGCCGAAAATAACTATTCCACCGCTATTCAGGCGCTACACTGTAGTAATAGAACAGAAACGTCATTTCATTTTGTTATGTTTCCCTTTTCAACCGAATCTGATAAAAACGAATCTTTCATTTCCTGGTTTCGAATGATTTATTTCAATTAACGCGAACCATCGCTATTAACACTGTCTAATCGGGCGCATTCACTCTTAACAATAAACAACGGTCAGGAGATAAAATGGACGTAGCGGGCGAACGAAGTGTTTTTTACATCTCTGACGGCACCGCCATCACCGCCGAGGTGCTCGGCCATGCGGTGATGTCGCAGTTCCCGGTGGGCATGAACAGCGTGACGCTGCCCTTTGTGGAAAATGTGCAACGTGCGCAGGCGGTAAAAGGCCAGATTAACGCCATCTATCAGAAAAGCGGCATCCGGCCACTGGTGTTCTTTTCTATTGTGACGCCGGATGTGCGTGAAATTATTATGCAAAGCGACGGTTTTTGTCAGGATATCGTGCAGTCACTGGTTGCGCCGCTGCAGCAGGAGCTGGGGATGGCGCCTGCGCCGGTCGCCCACCGCACCCATGGCCTGACGGCGAGTAATCTGGGTAAATACGATGCGCGTATTGCGGCAATTGACTACGCGCTGGCGCATGATGACGGCATCTCACTGCGCGGGCTGGAAGATGCGCAGGTGATTCTGTTAGGGGTTTCTCGCTGCGGTAAAACGCCCACCAGCCTCTATCTGGCGATGCAGTTTGGCGTACGTGCGGCAAATTACCCGTTTATCGCCGATGATATGGATAACCTCAAACTGCCTCCGGCGCTGAAAGCCCATCAGCATAAGCTGTTCGGACTGACCATTGATCCGGAACGCCTGGCGGCGATTCGACAGGAGCGCGCAGAGAACACCCGTTACGCCTCCATGCGACAGTGCCGGATGGAAGTTGGAGAAGTGGAAGCCCTGTTCCGCACCCAGCAGATTCGCTACCTGAACAGCACCAACTATTCGGTTGAGGAGATCGCGACCAAGATCCTCGATATTATGGGGCTGAACCGCCATATGTACTGAAGTCAGGCTTTTTACTCCGCCGCCAGCGATCAGGGCGGCTTTTTATGCGGGATTTTGTGTCAGAAAGCGCGTTTTAATATCCCTGTAGTTTGAATTCATCTTTATTTGCTCTATTGTGATCAACATCACTTCCCGGCACTTCTGCCGCTGCGAAGAAAAAATTTCAGAGAGTTAAATGAACAAAACAGATGAACTGCGAACCGCGCGCATCGAGAGTCTGATTACGCCTGAAGAGCTGGCGTCCAGACACCCGATTACCCCGGCGATAGCAGAAAACGTGACGGCGTCACGTAAGCGTATTGCACGCATCCTGTCAGGCGAGGATAAACGCCTGCTGGTGGTGATGGGTCCCTGCTCGTTGCACGATCCGGTCGCGGCGGTTGAGTATGCGCAAAAGCTTAATGCCCTGCGGGTTCAGCATCAGCATCGTCTCGAAATCGTGATGCGCACCTACTTCGAAAAACCGCGTACCGTGGTCGGCTGGAAAGGTCTGATCTCCGATCCGCACCTTGATGGCAGTTTCCGCGTTAATCAGGGCCTGGAAATCGCCCGCAAGCTGCTGCTGGATATCAATGCGCTCGGCATGCCTACCGCCACTGAATTTCTCGATATGGTGATCGGCCAGTTTATTTCTGACCTGATTAGCTGGGGCGCGATTGGCGCGCGCACGACTGAAAGTCAGATCCACCGGGAAATGGCTTCCGCACTCTCCTGTCCGGTAGGCTTTAAAAACGGCACCGATGGCAATACGCAGATTGCGGTCGATGCCATCCGCGCAGCGCGTGCCAGCCATATGTTTTTATCTGCCGATAAACAGGGGCAGATGACCATCTATCAGACCAGCGGCAACCCGTCGGGGCATATTATTATGCGCGGCGGCAAACAGCCCAACTATCACCCGGAAGATATCGCGGCGGCGGCGGCCAGCCTGCGCGAATTCAATCTGCCTGAACAGCTGGTGATAGATTTCAGCCATGCCAACTGCCTGAAGCAGCACCGTCGTCAGCTGGACGTCGCCGCTTCGGTGGCACAACAGATCCGCGATGGCTCTCACGCCATTGCCGGGGTGATGATTGAAAGCTTCCTGCAGGAAGGCACGCAGAAAGTGATCGCCGGTCAGCCGCTGACGTACGGCCAGTCCATAACCGATCCCTGCCTGGGCTGGGATGACAGCGAAGCGGTGCTGGCGATGCTGGCGGATGCCGTCAACAGTCGTTTCTGATCCTCTGCGCTGGCCTGCCCGGGCCAGCGCTACTGCACAATTTTACCTTTCCCTCCTTATCGATACGTTTCCCTTAACATTTTGTTCTTGCCTGAATGAAACATTTGTTGATAATGATTATCATTGTGAAAACAATTAGCATTACTAAACAGGTGGGTTTGTGGAGTGGTTATCTTACCCGTCGATAAATTTATCAACCGCCAGCTGTGCTGAAGTCGCACCCGGCCAGCCAGCAAATCCCTGCATAAAGTACAATATGGAGAGTTGCACTGATGCTTAACTTACCTTCAGCCGGTCTGCGCCTGTCGCGCCTGACTCTGGCTATTACCTGTAGCTTGCCCTGTTTCGCGCAGGCTGTTGCTGACACCACAGACGAGAACACTACCCGCAAAAAATCCGAACAAATGACGGTGGTGGCCACCGGCACCCCGCGTAGCACCTTCGAAGCACCGATGATGGTGACGGTGATTGAGGGCAACACGCCATCAGCCAAAACCGCCTCCTCCGCCGCCGATATGTTACGCCGCGTGCCGGGCATCACCGTCAGTGGCAGCGGGCGCACTAACGGTCAGGATCTGAGTATGCGCGGTTATGACCGGCGCGGCGTGCTGACGCTGGTTGACGGCGTGCGTCAGGGCACCGATACCGGTCACCTGAACAGCGTGTTTCTCGATCCGGCGCTGATTAAACGGATAGAGGTGGTGCGTGGCCCGGCGGCTTTACTGTATGGCAGCGGCGCGCTGGGCGGCGTGATCTCATATCAAACGGTGGATGCCGCCGACCTGCTGGCACCGGGCAACAACAGCGGTTACCGGGTATTTGCCACCGGCGCCAGTGGCGATCACAGCCTCGGACTTGGCGCCAGCGCCTTTGGCCGTAGCGACGATTTCGACGGCGTGCTGTCATGGAGTTCACGCGACCGCGGCGATATCCGCCAGAGCAGCGGCGACGCGGCGCCTAATGATGAGACCATCAGCAATTTGCTGGCGAAAGGCAACTGGAAGCTGGATGAGGCACAAACCCTGAACGGCAGTCTGCGTTATTACAATAACAACGCGCAGGAACCGCGTAATCCGCAGACGGTTCAGCCCGGCGTCAGTAATCCGATGACCAACCGTTCCACCATCCAGCGTGATATGCAGCTGGGGTACCATCTTGATCCGGCAGATAACGACTGGCTGGATGCCAGAGTCAGCAGCTACTGGTCAGAGACACGTATTAATGCCGGTACGCGGGAAACAGGCAGCGATTCGCGCCAGCAGAACACTAAAGGACTGAAGCTGGATAACCACAGCCGCCTGTTTAGCGACAGCATTGCCGCCAGCCAGCTGACATACGGCGGTGAATATTATCGTCAGGAGCAGCAGCCAGGCGGCAACGCTACCAGTTTTCCGCAGGCGAAAATCGACTTCGCTTCCGGCTGGTTGCAGGATGAAATCACCCTGCGTGACCTGCCGGTTTCCCTGTTGCTGGGTAGCCGCTTCGACAGTTACAGCGGCAGCAGCGCCGGTCATGCCGATGTCGATGCGGATAAGTGGTCATCACGCGCCGCGCTGTCGGTTACGCCTGCTGACTGGCTGATGCTGTTTAGCTCATATGCTCAGGCATTCCGTGCCCCAACCATGGGTGAACTGTATAACGACGGCGTGCACTTCTCGTTTCCCGGCTACGTCAATCGCTGGGTGCCCAACCCTAATCTGCGGCCGGAAACCAACGCCACGCGTGAGGCCGGCTTCGGTTTGCGTTTCGACGATCTGCTGATGGCGCGCGACGATATTGAGTTCAAAGCCAGCTACTTTGACACCCGGGCGAAAGACTATATCTATCCGGAAGTGAATTTCCCGGCGGGCATCACTTATAACAGCAACCTGCCAGAGGCGAAAATCTGGGGCTGGGATATGAATATGAAATATAGCCACCCGCTGTTTAGCTGGAATCTGGCTTATAACCGCACGCGCGGCAAAGACAGCAACAGCGGTGAGTGGATTTCCAGCCTCAATCCGGACACCGTTACCAGCATGGTCGATATCCCGCTGGCACAGAGTCCATTCTCGATCGGCTGGGTCGGCACCTTTGCTGAGCGATCGACGCATATCAGCACCCAGTACGCTAATCAGCCGGGTTATGCGGTTAATGATTTCTACCTGCGCTACCAGGGGCAGGATCGCTATAACGGTCTTGCCACCACACTGGTGCTGGGCAACGCCTTCGATAAAGAGTACTACTCGCCGCAGGGCATTCCACAAGATGGGATCAACGGAAAGGTCTTCGTCAGTTATCAATGGTAATGATTGCCCCCTGCCAGCAGCAGCAGGGGCATTTTAAACAGGAAGCACATTATGACCACACTTTATCAGCAATATCAGGATCTGAAGGCGGCACAGCCAAAGAAATATGCCCGCGATCTGGCGCGCGAACTGGCGATTAGCGAAGCGCAACTGACTCACGCCCGCGTCGGTTATGACGCACAGCAACTGCGTAATGAGATGCGCGAGATTTTGCAGGCGCTTGAAGCCGTGGGTGAAACCAAATCCATCACCCGCAACGAGTACGCCGTACATGAACATATCGGCCACTACACCAATCTGAATATCGGCGATCATGCCGGACTGGTACTGAACCCGCGCGCGCTGGATCTGCGTCTGTTTGTTAATAGCTGGCACAGCGCCTTCGCGCTAAAAGAGCAGAGCCCGCGCGGCGCGCGCCAGAGCCTGCAATTCTTTGATGCGCACGGCGATGCGGTGCTGAAAGTGTATACCACCGACCAGACTGATGTTGCCGCATGGGATGCGCTGATTGCGCGATTTGTGCAGCCTGACGCTGGTGAACTGGGTGTGATACCCGTTGTCGCAGAGAGCCTGAGCGCTGCGCCTGATGCCGTAGTGATAGAGCAGGAATGGCGGGCGATGACGGATGTTCATCAGTTCTTCCGCCTGCTAAAACGTCACAATATCAGTCGTCAGCAGGCATTTAATGCCGTGCCTGAGGATCTGGCGGTGCAGGTCAGCAATCATTCCCTGCGCCAGCTGCTGGAAATGGCGAAAACCGACGGCAATGAGATTATGATTTTTGTCGGCAACCGTGGCTGTGTGCAGATCTTTACCGGCGTGATTGAAAAACTGCTGCCAATGGATAACTGGCTGAATATCTTTAATCCGCAATTTACCCTGCACCTGATTGAAGATGCTATCGCCGCAAGCTGGATCACGCGTAAACCCACCGCTGACGGACTGGTCACCAGCCTTGAACTGTTTGCTGCCGACGGCACGCAAATTGCGCAACTTTATGGTCAGCGTACTGAAGGCCAGCCGGAGCAGATGCAGTGGCGCCAGCAGCTGGCGGCGCTAAGCGCCGAAGGAGTAAGCGCATGAAACGCTGGCTGATTGCGCTGTTGGCCCTGCCGCTTTCCACGCTCGCCGCCGAGCGCGTGGTATCGATTGGCGGTGACGTTACACAGATTATTTATGCCCTTGATGCACAGCAGGAGCTGGTAGGACGAGACAGCACCAGTCTGCATCCGGCGCAGGTCACTAAGCTGCCCGATGTCGGCTATATGCGCCAGCTAAATGCCGAAGGCATTCTGGCGCTGAAACCGACGCTGGTGCTGGCCAGCGAGCTGGCGAAGCCTTCGCTGGTATTACAGCAAGTTGAGCAGGCAGGCGTAAAAGTGGTGACGGTGACCGGCGCAACCGATCTGAAAGCTATCGACAGCAAAATCGCGACTGTTGCCGGGGCGTTACAGCATCAGGAGGCGGGCAAGAAACTGCAGCAGAGCATTGATAAGCAGCTGTCAGCCCTGCCAGCGCAGCCGCTGCCGGTCAAAGCGCTGTTTATTCTGGCCCATAGCGGCATGACCGCGATGGCGGCCGGTCGCAATACCGCTGCTGATGCCGCCTTTACGGCCGCCGGAGTACAGAATGCGATGGGCAATATTCAGCGCTATCAGCCGTTATCACAGGAAGGGGTGATCGCCAGTGCCCCCGATCTGGTGGTGGTCAGCGTTTCTGGTATGGATAAGATCGGCAGCGAGGAGAATCTGTGGAAACTGCCAGGTCTGGCAATGACGCCAGCCGGCAAAAACAAGCAGCTGCTGGTGGTGGATGATATGGCGCTGCTCGGTTTTGGCCTTGATACGCCGGGCGCAATAGTAAAATTGCGGAAAGCAGCGGAAGCGGTCGCCAAATGATCGATCGTTTTCCGCTGCGCTGGCTGGCGGTGATGCTGATTAGTCTGCTGCTGCTGGCGCTACTGGCCGCTAACCTTGGGGCGATGCGCCTGTCATTGTCGATGGTCTGGAATGCGCCGCACGACAGTATGCTGTGGCAGGTCTGGTGGAATATCCGTCTGCCTCGGGTGTTGCTGGCGATGCTGGTCGGCGCGGCGCTGGCGCTGTCAGGCGCAGTCATGCAGGGGCTGTTCCGCAATCCACTGGCCGATCCTGGCCTGCTGGGAATCAGCAGTGGCGCGGCGCTGGCAGTGGCGATTTCGGTGGTGCTGCCGCTGGCGTTGCCGGCCATCCTCGCGCTGTATGTGCCGATGCTGGCGGCGTTTATCGGCAGCCTGACGATTACGCTGGTGATCTTTACCCTTAGTCGCCTCGGGCAGACCGGTTTGTCGCGTCTGTTGCTGGTGGGAATCGCGATTAACGCCCTCTGTGGCGCGGCGGTGGGTGTGCTGTCGTGGATCAGTAATGATCAGCAGTTACGCCAGCTGTCGCTGTGGGGGATGGGCAGTCTCGGTCAGGCGCAATGGGCAACGGTGCTGGCCTGCGCCTCACTGATTATCCCGGCGGCGCTGCTGATCCAGTGGCGCGCGTCGCGTCTTAATCTGCTGCAATTTGGCGAGGAGGAAGCGCACTATCTGGGGGTCGATGTGCAGCGCACCCAGCGCCATCTGATGATCCTCAGCGCCCTGCTGGTGGCTGCGGCGGTAGCGATCAGTGGCGTGATTGGCTTTATCGGTCTGGTGGTGCCGCATCTGATGCGCATGTGCCTCGGGGCCGATCACCGCTGGATGCTACCCGGTTCGGTGCTGGCGGGGGCAATTCTGTTACTGATCGCCGATACGCTGGCGCGCACGCTGGTGGCGCCGGCTGAGATGCCGGTTGGCCTGCTGACCAGTCTGCTTGGCGGTCCGTGGTTTCTCTGGCTAATTTTACGTCGTCAGGCAGGCAATCATGGATAAGCTATTACAGGCGCATGGCCTGAGTTACCACGCCGCTGGCCGCCGCCTGATTGATACGGTTTCGCTGCAGATGCATGCCGGTGAAATGGTATCGCTGATTGGTCCAAACGGCGCCGGTAAATCGACGCTGCTGCGCCTGCTGACCGGTTATCTCCCCCCTTCCGCCGGTTATTGCGAGCTGCATGGCATCGCGCTGTCTGAATGGTCACAACAGCAGCTGGCGCGTCATCGTGCGGTGATGCGCCAGCAGAGTACGCTGGTGTTTCCACTGGCAGTACAGGACGTAATCGCCATGGGTCGGGCGCCCTGGCCGCAACACGCGGTGATGCCGGTGGTCAGAGAAGTGATGGCGTTAACCGGCTGTGAAGCACTGGCAAAACGTGATTATCGTCAGCTGTCAGGCGGTGAACAGCAGCGGGTGCAGTTAGCCCGTGCGCTGGCGCAGTTATGGCAACAGGATGGCCCACAAGGCTGGCTGTTTCTCGATGAACCAACCTCAGCGCTGGATCTTTATCATCAGCAGCATGCTTTGCGATTGCTGCATCAGCTGACGCGTCAGGGCAAGCTGACGGTATGTTGCGTGCTGCACGATCTTAATCTGGCGGCGCTGTGGTCGGACCGGATGCTGTTACTGCATCAGGGCAGTCTGGTCGCCAGCGGCACGCCGGCAGAAGTGATGACGGAAGCTACGCTGACGCGCTGGTATCAGGCCGATCTGCTGGTACTGCCCCACGCCAGTGAAGCCGTACCGCAGATTGCACTGCGCCGTTAGCTGGAGCAGCTGACCTCAACTTTTTTACCCCAGTCCGGCGGACGCTGCGCCAGATCAGCAAACTCAGGCGCATCGTCAAACGGACGGGCGAGCGCCTGATGTAAGCGCGTCAGTACGCTGATATCATCCAGTTCCGCCCGTTCAATCGCCTGCTGAGCCAGGTAGTTACGCAGAATAATCGCCGGGTTAACCGACTTCATCAGCGGCTGACGCACCTCGTCACTGCTCTGATCGCGCAGCAACCGCTGGCGATAGTCGTTGTACCAGCGGTCAAAGGCGTCACGGTCAATAAATTCGTCGCGCAATGGCGAACGGCTCTCATCCTGTTGCGTCATACTTAACAGACGGAAAGTGCGCGTATAGTCACTGCCCTCATGGGTCATCAGGCTTAACAGACCGGTGAGAATATCGTTATCGCCTTTCTCGCTGGTCAGCAGCCCCAGTCTGGCGCGCATTTTGTCGCCCCAGGCACGCATCAGCTCGGGTTCATACTCCGCCAGCGCCTGTTTCAGTTGATCGGTACTCATCAGCCCGGAAAGCGCATGCGCCAGCCGGTTAAGATTCCACAGACCCACCACCGGCTGATTATCAAATGCATAGCGTCCCTGATGATCGGAATGGTTGCAGATAAAACCCGGCTGATAATCGTCAAGGAAACCGTAAGGACCGTAGTCAAGCGTAATGCCGAGAATCGACATATTGTCGGTATTCATTACGCCGTGGGCGAAACCGATGCTTTGCCAGTGGGCAATCAGCCGCGCGGTGCGTTTTACTACGTCGGTAAACCACAGCAGATACGCATCCGCGTCACCGACCAGCCCAGGCCAGTGATGAGCAATCACATAGTCAGCCAGCTGCTGCAGTTTTTCCTGCTGGCCGTTATAGAAGAAGTGTTCGAAATGGCCAAAACGCACATGGCTCTCGGCCACACGCAGCAGCATAGCGCCACGCTCGGTGGTTTCGCGGTACACCGGTTCATCGCTGGTAACCACGGTTAATGCGCGCGAGGTCGGCACGCCGAGATGGTGCATCGCCTCTGAGGCAAGAAATTCGCGCAACGTGGAGCGCAGTACCGCACGACCATCGCCCATCCGCGAGTAAGGGGTCAGTCCGGCCCCCTTCAGATGCCAGTCAAATTTACGGCCATCGGCAAGCTGCTGTTCACCGAGCAAAATACCGCGCCCGTCGCCCAGCTGTCCGGCCCAGACGCCAAACTGATGACCACTGTAAACCTGCGCCAGCGGTTGCATGCCCGGCAGCAGGGTTTCACCGCTCCACAGGGTAGCTTTATCCGCGGTAAACCAGCTGTCATCAAGGCCAAGTTGTTGCGCAAGAGAGTCGCTGTGATACAGCAAACGCGGATTTTTTAATGGGGTGGGATTCAGTGCGGTATAGAAGCCGGGTAGTTCATTAAACCAGCTATTATTGAACTGCATGCTGCCTCCTTAAAAGCAAAACCGAGGCAATTTCTGATAAAAATCAGACAGGAAATGACGCTTTCACTGGCCCAATTTTTTCAGTTTACCCCCTGCCCGCTTCAATAGACAGGGGGTAAACCGGCTTTTCTATCCGTAGAAATCCGAAAGCTCTTTTGGTGGCCGAATTAATGCGCCCAGCGATGCTTCATCCACTGCCGGAAACAAAGCACTCTGAATACCGGAAAAAGGATACTTGCTGATTTCTTCCAGACCTTTCGCATCGTCAACGCCCTGCACAATGATCTGCTGGCAGTGTGGAGCAATATTATTCAGCACAGCATTTATAAAAGGTGCAAAAGATAGCCGCCTGATATTGTGCTGAATAAATGTTTTATCTAATTTCACCCGGTAAAAAAGGTTGTCATAAACCGCTTTTGGTGTGGCTTTCCCCGCGCCAAAATTTTGCAGACTAAGATAAAACTGATCGCTTAACGCCGCCAGCAGCGGATTATCTCTACCTTCTGATAAATTCGCGAAGCTTTCATTAATTTCCAGTTCGAGACAATCTAACAACCCCATTTTGTGTAAAAGAAACTCGCTATCTAAAATCGCCTGGGCGATCATTTCGTCAATATTAATAGCGACATGCAGATCATGATGACTAAAGAAATCATAATGTTTTTCTACTAAACTAATTTGGCTTTGCAGCAGTGCGATGCGTTGCTCAAACGTAAGCTGCGCAATCAGCATCTCAACCGGGATCGCCACATTAGCCGTTTCATGCGAGAACCACGAGATAAGTTCCACGGCAGTCAACTGACCCGTCAGGGTGTAAATAGGATAAAATGCTGCACTAATATCATAGTCAGCAGCTAAATGGATTTTCATTTTGTTAAGCCATTATTAAGTGGCAGTTTGCGCATCCTATAACAACAAATTATGACAATCAATAGCGCTAATGGGCCTTCAGCTGCATTCGGCTTTGCTCAGAGAGAAAAGCGCCTGACAAAACGTAAAGAAAATTAACGATTGAAAGTCATAAATTGTGCTTATCCTTAGATAGCAGGTACGCGTCGGAAAGGTTTTCTACTGTCGTAGCGAGTGACGAAGCGGGAAAATCTGAGTTAAGGGAATATAAAAAAATCGTCTAATTGAAATAGTATCATTCACAGCGCCGAAAAACCTGAGATGATTATCTCCTTTTTCCGTCGCTGAATAAATGCGCATTTATCTGAAACTATTCGCAGACTATTAAATAGTTTCAATCATTTTAAATCCTGCGCGCCTGCCAGAATACTTTTCGCCAATAAACATTATCCAGCGAAGATCGGATCACACCCCTGCTGGTTGAGGCATGAATAAACTGATTATCGGTATCATAAATGCCGACATGCAGACCATTTTCCCCGCTGCCGGTTTTGAAAAATACTAAATCGCCAGGCAATAACTCGTCTTTGTCGATGCGGGTGCCCACATCAGTCTGGGCTTCAGTGGTACGCGGTAATTGCAGATCAAAGCGGTCGCGGAAGGTGAGATAGACAAAACCGGAGCAGTCAACGCCACCACGGCTCATACCACCGTAGCGATAAGGAGTGCCGCGCCACTGACCCAGCTGTTCATTAAGCTGGGCAATAACCGTAATCGAATCCGACAGTCGTCCATTTGGCGGCGGAGCATGACTGCTGCAACCCGCCAGAATAAGCACAATAACAACAAGCCAGATGCGCATAACAGCAGTTCCCGGAGAAAAGATAAAAATAACTTTATACTATACAACGAGTAGAAACCATCGGCACGGGCAGCGAGAACGCCGCCCCTACAGGCAGGTTTGGAGCCGTTTCCGGCTCCCACGCTAATCCACCAGCGTGGTCAGAATCTGATGCCCTTCAACGGTGAGTTTGCGGAATGGCACCTGATACAGCTGTTCAAGTTGCTCCGGTTGCATGACTTGTTGCGTCGCGCCCTGAGCGATCACCGCCCCCCCTTTCAGCAGCCATACCTGCTGCGCATGACGCAGGCTGTGATTGAGATCATGGCCACTCATAATTACCGTCACACCCGCCTGACACTGAGCCAGCAGCAGGCGATCCAGCGCCGCCTGTTGCGCCACATCCAGCCCGGCCATCGGTTCATCCAGCAGCAGCAGTTTGCCGTGGGAATTGGCCTGCGGCGTAATTTGTAACAGTACCGCCGCCAGTCGCACTCGCTGCCACTCGCCGCCGGAAAGCTGATTAAGCGGTCGCGCCAGCTTATCTGTCAGTTGCAGTTCAGCCAGAATATGCGCTAATACCGTATCGCATGACTGATCGGCATATTGCAGATGCTGTTGCAGATAGTGAAATACCGCCATCAGACCGGGCGGCAGCTGTTGCTGGTGCAGCCAGCCGCGATGACGCGCCAGCTGCTGACCACTCCAGATCTCCAGCGGTTTATCGAGAAACTGAATGCGTCCGCTGCCCGGTAACAAACCGGACAGTCGTGCCAGTAACGAACTTTTTCCGGCCCCGTTGGGGCCGAGAAGATGGATAAGCTGTCCGGGGGTGACCTGCGCACTAAATGGTGCCAGGCGCCCGGCCAGCGCAGCGCCATCAATATCCAGCAGCATTTAACCGGCCAGCGCCTGCTTAATGCTGTTGACGATAATCGGGTCATCCGGCGTCATATCCGGCGAAAAGCGTTGCAGCACTTCACCATTACGCCCGATCAGGAACTTTTCGAAGTTCCACAGAATATCGCCGCTGGCTTTTGGCGCCCGGCCTTTGCTGGTCATGCGCTCAAGGAAGCCACTGTCTTCAGGGGCGAGTGCCTGCGGCTGCGCCGCCGTCAGCTGCGCATACAACGGATGGCGATGATCACCATTGACCTCAATTTTACTGAACATCGGGAAGGTCACACCGTAGGTGGTGCTGCAAAAGGTTTTAATCTCTTCGTTAGTGCCCGGCTCCTGCTCAAGAAACGCATTGCACGGAAAGCCCAGAACATCGAAGCCCTGCGGGTGCAGTTCTTTCTGCAACTGCTCCAGCTGCTCATATTGCGCGGTTAAACCACATTTTGACGCCACGTTAACCACTAACAGTACTTTACCTTGCCACTGTTGCAACGTGGTCTTCTCACCATCCAGCGTCACCAGTTCTGTATCATAAATACTCATGCGGATTTCCTGTGTCAGGGTTGGATTTGCCAGCTACTGCTGGCGACGATTGTTCAGTAATAACCAGATAAAAATCGGCGCGCCCAGCGTGGCGGTCACCACACCAATCGGCAGTTCCGCCGAAGTCAGCACCACGCGAGCGACAATATCGGCGCCCAGCAACACTGCGGCGCCCGCCAGCGCGCATGCCGGTAACAGTATGCGGTGATCGGTCAGCCCATTAAGCCGCAATATGTGCGGGATCACCAGACCAACAAAGCCGATAGCGCCAGCCAGCGCCACGCTGACACCCACCAGCCAGCCAATCGCCATTACCAGCAGATTACGCCATAACGCCAGCGGCAGACCCAGCTGACGCGCGGAAACTTCACCCAGCGCCAGTAAATTCAGCGCGCGTGACTGCGCGGTCAGCCACAACAAGATCGGCAACAGCGCCAGCATCAGCCAGCGGTAACGCCAGTCAATGCCACTAAATCCTCCCATCATCCAGTACATTAACTGGCGCAGATCGAGACTGCTGCTGAAATAGACCGCCCAGGTCATCACTGCGCTACAGATAATCCCCAGCGCCACACCGGCCAGCAGCAGGCGACTGCTGGAGAGATGATGACGGGCAAAACGCAGCAGAATCAGCGTCGCCAGCAGTGCGCCTGCGATGGCGGCAAGACTATGGCTCCAGGGTTGCCCGTTACCGAGCATCACGCTTAATACCAGCCCGACCCCGGCGCCATTGGAAACGCCCAGTAATCCAGGCTCTGCCAGTGGATTATCAAACAGCGCCTGCATCACCGCGCCAGCAACGGCCAGCGACGCCCCGACCAGCAACACGGCCAGCGTACGCGGTAAACGCAGTTGCCAGACAAACAGCTGCCCCTGCTGACTGAACCAGGCGTCAGGCGCAATCCAGCTGTCACCGGCGCACAGGCTGATCACCGTCACTGACAGCGTCAGCGCCAGCAGCAACCATAGCCAGCGCCGCCCATAGCGATCGGCGCGCAGCGACAGGTGCGAAAGCAGAGTCATTGGTGGCTCTTTATCAAAGAAAACAGGGTTTTAATTGTAGTGGCTGTGGGCAAAAAAGATAGAGCCAGCAATGCTGGCTCCGGGGGAAATGATTAACGATGCTGATCCTGCGGTGGCACAGGCTGTTGATTATCACCTTTGCCGTTGCCCTGAGCTTTCTGTCCGCCGCCCTGCTGCGACTTACCATGACCATTATCATGTTGGGCAGCCTGCTGATGCTGTGGCTGGCGCTGCGGTTGCGGCTCTGGCTTCGCCGCATGCTGTTTGGGCGCGTGCTTCTGCCAGCCATTACCATTCCAGTAGTCACCGCGTGGACCACGTTCGCCTACACGACGGCCATGATGCGACTTCCACCAGGACGGCTCACGCCAGTCGTAACCATCCCAGTAATCACCACGATCGTTACGATCGCCAATCGAAACAGAGACTCCCGGTGTATTAATATTTATCGAAACACCGGCCTGCGCCAGCAGCGGCATCCCTGACAGGACGCAAAGTAACATAGCCGTTTTTTTCATCGGGCTTTCCTCTCTTTATAAGATGGGCTTGTTATAGCAATACCTTATGCTGCTAACTATCAGCTGACGGATGATTTTCGCCTTACTTTCTGAGAGCTTACGAAATCCTGACATTGTGGAGGGAGCGTGGAAAAATAAACCCGAAGGCACAGAAATGAAAAAGGCCGCTTGCGCGGCCTTTTATATGACTCAGATTAGTCTTCTTTCGGCGAGGCGTTCTCAACCCGACTTTTAAGCTTCTGACCCGGGCGGAACGTCACCACGCGCCGTGCCGTAATCGGAATATCTTCGCCAGTCTTTGGGTTACGTCCCGGACGTTGATTCTTGTCGCGGAGATCAAAGTTGCCAAAACCGGACAATTTGACCTGTTCGCCATTTTCCAAAGCACGTCTCACTTCTTCGAAAAACAGCTCAACCAGCTCTTTGGCATCCCGCTTGCTAAGCCCAAGCTTCTCAAACAGGTATTCAGACATTTCAGCTTTTGTAAGCGCCATAGGTTCAATCCCTCAAGGATGCTTGGAATCGCTCTTTCAGTGCCTCTACACATCTTGCAACAGTAGCGGCAATCTCCTCTTCTTCGAGTGTCCGGCCGGTATCTTGCAAAATCAGGCTGATAGCGAGGCTCTTATAACCCTCATTTACACCCTTACCGCGGTACACGTCAAACAAGTTTACGCCAACTACCTGATTTACGCCAACTTTCTTACACTCGGCGATGATATCTGCTGCAGGCACGTTTTCGGCCACCACCACAGCGATATCACGGCGGTTTGCCGGGAAGCGTGAAATCTCGCGCGCTTCAGGCAGCACGCGGTCTGCGACCTTATCCCAAAGCAGTTCAAACACTAAGGTGCGTCCGTTAAGATCCAGCTTACGTTCCAGCTCAGGATGCACCACACCGATAAATCCGATTTTCTCACCGTGCAAATAAATTGCCGCACTTTGACCCGGATGAAGCGCCGGATTGGCTGCGGCCCGGAACTCAATGGACTCCAGTTTACCCGTCAGATCCAGAACCGATTCTAAATCACCTTTTAAATCATAGAAGTCTGTTGCCTGTCGCGCCAGGTCCCAATGCTCTTCATAGCGATTACCACTTAATACACCTGACAGCATAAGATCCTGACGGATACCGAGGTTTGCCTGTGTATCAGGCACAAAGCGTAAGCCGCTCTCAAACAGGCGCACTCGGCTCTGCTGACGGTTCTGGTTGTACACCACCGCCGACAGTAAACCGCTCCACAAAGACAGACGCATCGCCGACATCTCGACCGAAATCGGGCTTGGCAGTAGCAGATTTTCTTCACCAGGATGCAACAGCGCCTGGATTTTTGGATCAACAAAGCTGTAAGTGATCGCTTCCTGATAGCCTTTATCCACCAGCATCGCTTTCGCGCGCTTCAGCGACAGATTCGCTTCACGGTGTTTAGTCATCACCAGGCTGGCCTGCACCGGCACATCAGGAATATTGTTGTAGCCGTAAACACGCGCCACTTCTTCCACCAGATCCTCTTCGATTTCCATATCGAAACGCCAGCTCGGCGCAATCGCCTGCCATTCACCTTGAGTCGCAGTCACCTGGCAACCCAGACGTTGCAGAATATCGGTCACTTGCTCGTCTGCAATCACATGGCCAATCAGACGATCGAGTTTTTCACGACGCAGACGGATGGTCGCCGCTTGTGGCAGCTTGGCTTCATTGGTCACATCGATAACCGGGCCGGCTTCGCCGCCACAGATATCCAGCAGCAGACGGGTAGCCCGCTCCATCGCTTTATATTGCAGCGCCGGATCAACCCCGCGCTCGTAACGGTGTGAAGCATCGGTATGCAGACCCTGACGACGCGCACGACCGGTAATCGCCAGCGGGCTGAAGAACGCACATTCAAACAGCACGTTGCGCGTCTCTTCGTTGACGCCAGAGTGCTCGCCGCCAAAGATGCCGCCCATCGCCAGCGCCTGCTGATGATCGGCGATCACCAGCGTATCGCTGCTCAGCTTCGCTTCACTGCCGTCCAGCAGGGTCAGGGTTTCGCCCTCTGCCGCCAGGCGCACGATAATACCAGAATCAAGGCGATCCAGATCGAAGGCGTGCATCGGCTGACCCAGCTCCAGCAGCACAAAGTTGGTGATATCAACTACCGGATCGATAGAACGGATCCCGCAACGGCGCAGTTTTTCACGCAACCACAGTGGCGATTCGGCTTTAACATTGATGCCTTTCACCACGCGACCCAGGTAGCGCGGGCAGGCGTCGACGGCATCAACGCGAATCGGGAAGGTATCGCTGATAGTTGCGACGACCGGCGCAATTTCCGGTTCGGTCAGCGGCAGCTGATTCACCACCGCCACGTCACGCGCCACACCGATAATGCTCAGGCAGTCGGCGCGGTTTGGCGTCACGCTAATTTCGATGGTGTTATCGTTCAGCTGCAAATAGTCGCGGATATCGGTACCCACTGGTGCATCGGCAGGCAGTTCGATAATGCCATCATGATCGGCAGAGATCGCCAGCTCAGAGAAAGAGCACAGCATGCCTTCAGACGGTTCGCCACGCAGTTTCGCCGCTTTAATTTTAAAATCACCTGGCAACACGGCGCCAACGGTGGCGACCGCCACTTTCAGGCCAGCACGGCAATTCGGTGCGCCGCAAACGATATCCAGTAACCGTTCGCCGCCAACATTAATTTTGGTCACGCGCAGTTTATCGGCATTGGGATGCTGACCGCATTCAACCACTTCGCCAACTACCACACCATGAAAGTCACCGGCTACGGCGTCAACGCCGTCCACTTCCAGCCCCGCCATGGTGATTTGATCGGATAACGCTTCACTGTCAATGGCTGGGTTTACCCATTCGCGTAACCAGAGTTCACTGAATTTCATTGGTATAACCTGCCCTTATTTAAACTGTTTGAGGAAACGTAAATCATTCTCGAAGAAAGCGCGCAGATCGGTTACGCCATAGCGCAACATGGTCAGACGCTCCATGCCCATGCCAAACGCGAAACCTGAGTAGACTTCCGGATCGATACCGACATTACGCAGGACGTTTGGGTGCACCATGCCGCAGCCCAGCACTTCCAGCCACTTGCCGTTTTTACCCATCACATCCACTTCGGCGGACGGTTCGGTAAACGGGAAATAGGACGGACGGAAACGCACCTGCAGATCTTCCTCAAAGAAGTTGCGCAGGAATTCGTGCAGTGTCCCTTTCAGGTTGGAAAAGTTGATATTTTTATCAACGATCAGCCCTTCCATCTGATGGAACATCGGGGTATGAGTCTGGTCGTAATCATTACGGTAGACGCGGCCTGGCGCGATAATGCGAATCGGCGGCTGCTTTTCTTTCATGGTGCGGATCTGCACGCCCGAGGTCTGGGTACGCAGCAGACGGGTCGCATCAAACCAGAAGGTATCATGGTCGGCGCGCGCCGGGTGATGGCCAGGAATATTCAGCGCATCGAAGTTATGATAGTCATCTTCGATTTCCGGCCCGGTCGCTACTTCAAAGCCGAGCTCACCGAAAAAGGTTTCAATACGATCAATGGTGCGGGTAACCGGATGCAAACCACCGTTTTCGATGCGACGACCTGGCAGGGAGACATCGATGGTCTCCTGTGCCAGACGGGCATTCATCACCGCTGACTCCAGCGCCAACTTCTGCGCATTCAGCGCTTCCTGCACCTGCTGTTTGGCATCATTAATTACCGCACCGGCCGCCGGACGATCTTCCGCTGGCACGTCGCGCAGGGAGCTCATCTGGAGCGTAAGATGCCCTTTCTTTCCCAGATATTCGACGCGTACCAGATCTAACGCGGCGACATCATGGGCATCTTCGATGGCTGCCTTAGCACTGGCAACCAGGTCTGCGAGATGTGACATTGTTTCCTCTTCTTCCAGCCTGCATGGCCGGTCTGTTTTTTTGTTGGGACTCAAAGTCCGATTATCATTACGCCGAAAACAAAAAAGCCTCCACGAGGGAGGCTTTTAGCGCGATTTTTCGTTTCTTCTCTTTGCGCAAAAGCCCCCGGTTGTCAGGCGCTAAAGTAAAAAAAGAAACGGAAAATAGCAGCATTCATGCTTGCGTTACCTTA
Organism: Winslowiella arboricola; assembly: GCF_025527015.1. Classification (GTDB taxonomy): domain Bacteria; phylum Pseudomonadota; class Gammaproteobacteria; order Enterobacterales; family Enterobacteriaceae; genus Erwinia; species Erwinia arboricola. Next base: position 708,792 of record NZ_JAODIM010000043.1, read on the forward strand.
TAGAGAATCTTATCTGAAGTTTATCAGTCATCTGAACCGCTCTATTGAAAAGCCAGCAGGCACAAATGTCAATCTTTTGCTTGAGTTACAGGAAATAAAAGAGGGAGACGAGCTCCCTCTCTTAACTACCCGTCATACTTCAAGCGGCAGGCGCGTTGGCTGCGCCCGTTCACCCCAGTCAGATAGTAATCTATGCTCCTGGGGATTCGCGGCCTTGCCGCCTTCCTGCCGCTCGAATTATTTAGGGTATTCTGACTTACGCCAGAGCTGCTTTCGCTTTTTCAACCAGTGCCGAGAAGGTCACTTTGTCGAATACAGCGATGTCAGCCAGAATCTTACGGTCGATTTCAACAGAAGCCTTTTTCAGGCCATTGATGAAGCGGCTGTAAGACAGGCCGTTCTGACGAGCTGCTGCGTTAATACGCGCGATCCACAGCTGACGGAACTGACGTTTACGTTGACGACGGTCGCGGTAAGCATACTGACCAGCTTTGATGACTGCCTGGAAGGCAACGCGGTAAACACGTGAACGTGCACCGTAGTAGCCTTTGGCTTGTTTTAAGATTTTTTTGTGACGTGCGCGAGCAACTACACCACGTTTTACACGAGCCATTTAGCTCTCCTGAATTATATTCTGTTTAAAAAAAAATTTACTTATGCGTACGGCAGGCAGGCAATAACCAGACCCAGATCGCCTTTAGACACCAGGCCTTTCGGACGCAGATGACGTTTACGCTTAGTAGATTTTTTGGTCAGAATATGACGCAGGTTAGCGTGTTTACGCTTGAAGCCACCAGAGGCGGTCTTCTTGAAGCGCTTAGCCGCGCCACGTACAGTTTTAATCTTTGGCATTTCAAAAATTTCCACTTCGCATTGTTAATAAAATGAATCAGACAGGCGAGTCACCGTGCAGCGCGAACGCTGCGCGGTAAACTACTTGAATGGCCTACTGCTTCTTCTTGGGAGCGAGCACCATGATCATCTGGCGGCCTTCGATCTTCGAAGGGAAGGATTCGACAATGGCCAAATCCAGATCTTCACACAGATCTTTACGGACGCGGTTAAGCACTTCCATACCGATCTGCTGGTGCGCCATCTCACGACCACGGAAACGCAGCGTGATTTTGGCTTTATCGCCATCTTCCAGAAAGCGAATCAGGTTGCGTAGTTTGACCTGATAGTCGCCATCATCGGTTCCAGGACGGAATTTAATTTCCTTAACCTGGATAACTTTCTGCTTCTTCTTCTGTTCCTTAGAAGATTTGCTTTTTTCGTAGAGGAACTTGCCGTAATCCATGATACGGCATACAGGCGGTTCGGCGTTAGGGCTGATTTCAACTAAATCAACACCTGCTTCTTCAGCTTTCTCGATAGCTTCACGCAGACTAACAATACCCAGCTGCTCGCCTTCGATGCCTGTCAGACGCACCTCTGTTGCACGGATTTCACCGTTAATTTTATTTGGTCGCGTCGGTAGAACTCGTTTTCCGCCTTTAATACTTTATTCCTCCAATTGATGAAGATTTCGGCTGCGAATCTCATGCTGCAGCTTTTCGATAACATCATTTACGTCCATGCTACCCAGGTCTTTACCACGGCGGGTGCGAACGGCGACTTTGCCTGCTTCCACCTCTTTATCACCACAGACCAGCATGTAAGGAACACGACGTAAAGTGTGCTCGCGGATTTTAAAGCCAATCTTCTCATTTCTCAAGTCCGCTTTGACGCGAATTCCCGCATTCTGCAGTTTACGGGTTAATTCTGCGACATATTCGGACTGACCATCAGTGATATTCATTATCACTGCTTGTACAGGAGCCAGCCAGGTCGGGAAGAAACCGGCATACTCTTCGGTAAGAATACCGATAAAGCGCTCCATGGAACCCAGGATAGCGCGGTGAATCATCACCGGCACCTGACGATCATTATTTTCACCCACGTATGAAGCATTCAGACGTGTTGGCAAAGAAAAGTCGAGCTGTACGGTACCACACTGCCACGCACGATCCAGACAATCATGCAGGGTAAATTCAATTTTCGGACCGTAGAACGCTCCTTCACCCGGCTGATACTGGAATTCGATGCCATTTTCCTGCAGTGCTTCCGCCAGATCATGCTCGGCGCGATCCCACATCTCATCGCTGCCAATGCGTTTTTCCGGACGGGTAGACAGTTTCACCACGATTTTTTCAAAACCGAAGGTGCTGTACATATCGTACACCATCTTGATACAGCTATTGACTTCGTCACGCACCTGCTCTTCAGTACAGAAGACATGGGCGTCATCCTGAGTAAAGCCACGCACGCGCATCAAACCATGCAGCGCGCCTGACGGCTCATTACGATGACAGCTACCAAATTCCGCCATACGCAGTGGCAGGTCGCGGTATGATTTTAGACCCTGATTGAAAATTTGCACGTGGCCAGGGCAATTCATCGGTTTAATACAGTATTCGCGGTTTTCCGATGAGGTGGTAAACATCGCTTCTTTGTAGTTTTCCCAGTGGCCGGTTTTTTCCCACAGCACGCGGTCCATCATAAACGGACCCTTCACTTCCTGGTAGTCATACTCTTTCAGCTTGGTGCGTACAAACACTTCCAGTTCACGGAAGATAGTCCAGCCATCGTTGTGCCAGAACACCATGCCAGGCGCCTCTTCCTGCATATGATACAGGTCGAGCTGTTTACCAATTTTACGGTGATCGCGTTTCGCCGCTTCTTCCAGACGCTGCAGATAAGCCGCCAGTTGCTTTTTATCGGCCCATGCGGTGCCGTAGATACGCTGCAACATCTTATTATTGCTGTCGCCACGCCAGTAAGCGCCGGACATTTTCTGCAGTTTAAAATGATGGCAGAAACGCATATTCGGTACGTGCGGACCGCGGCACATATCGATATATTCTTCGTGGTGATACAAGCCAGGACGGTCGTCGTGGCTGATATTCTCATCAAGGATGGTGGTTTTGTAGATTTCGCCGCGCGCGGCAAACGCATCACGCGCTTCCTGCCAGCTCACCTTCTTCTTGATGACGTCATAATTCTTCTCAGCCAGCTCATGCATACGCTTTTCGAGCAGCTCGAGGTCTTCCTGCGTCAGGGTGCGGTCAATATCAACGTCGTAGTAAAAACCGTTGTCGATAACCGGACCGATAGCCATTTTGGTGTCCGGCCACAGTTGCTTAATCGCATGCCCCAACAGGTGCGCGCAGGAGTGGCGAATAATTTCCACACCGGCTTCGTCTTTCGCGGTAATAATCGCGACCTGAGCATCTTCGGTAATCGGATCGATGGCATCAACCAGTTCACCATTTACGCGACCGGCAATGCAGGCTTTCGCCAGACCCGGACCAATGTCCTGGGCAATCTCCATCACGCTAACGGCGTGGTCGAAAATACGCTGACTTCCATCAGGAAGAGTAATAACGGGCATTTCATATCCTTAATTGCAGTGGTAACCCACACGAAAGGCTACATACAAATCATCGTTTATTTATATACATCAGGCGCATGAGACTTGAAACCGACTCACAATTGTCAGTTTGGTACTCGGCCTGGGTACAGAGTTGTTAAAGCGTGATAAACCACAAAAACACTTTAAGCGGGAACATCTTACACGCCGAAACGGGTAAATGCACGGGCTGTGAGACGCGCGCTGATGTTAGCATCAAAGTACAGGTCACTGATTACGCGATTAATATCACTTTGGGCGGGCAATTCGGCAGATGAGTCGCTGACAGTAAAGAAACGGGCCGAAAAGCTTCGGCCCATTGAGATTACATCGCGTAGGACAGCAGAATAGTGGTTTTGGTATCAGTATGATCCGGCGCAGATTCCGGCGGATTCTGGTTCCAGGTCACGTTATACGCCATCTTCAGTGAAAAATGCTCGTTAATCGCTACCTGCAGGCCGGTTTCTGAGTTGACGGTGGTATCGTCGCTACCCAGTACTGACACACCCTGGATAAACTTGGTGTTGTCGGTTAACTGCCAGTTATAGCTGACTGCGCCATAAGCCAGCGGCTGAGTATCATGGCCGCCTTCATGGTAATCGTCGTAACGCACACCTGGACCCGCTTCCACACGCAGTGAATGCACCGGGCCATTCAGGATCTGACGACCGTAACCGGCAGCGAGAATGGAACGACCATCGTAACCATTAAAACGATCGCTTAACCAGCTGGCCTGACCAAACAGGTAGTCATAATCGGTCATGTTGTAACGTGAACGACCACCAATCTGATAAGTCTCAGAAGAACGCTCATCGTTGGACGACGCATTCGATGCGTTGCCCCACAGGCTGTAAGCGGTTCTGGTCTGGTACCAGGTCATATTGGTTGCCGCAGTGGCGTTAGAACTTTTGGTGTTGCCACTTTGCGCCAGGTAACCGGCGGAAGCACTTCCTTCAAACGGCGTTTTGGCAGTAGACGGGTCATCCATGGTGGTGAAAACTGAGTTATCAGCCAGAGCCTGGTGACAACACACTCCTGAGAGCAAAAGAACAGCAGACAACTTTTTAAGCGCTTTCATATAAATGTGACCTGTACGGCAGTTTCAAAAGGAATGAGTCTGAAGCGTTTTGAAGGACGATCAATGCCATTTACGGTAATTTTTGTAAACAAGTGTTAAATCGCTCTTTTTACCACGCATCCGCAGTGAAACGCTTCATTTATAAGATACTTCTGATTAACGGCGCGCATTATAGAGGTTATTGGAACAACTTACAGCGGGGGCGAAAGAAGAATTTTTGGTGGCGGGCGCCAGTAATTGCGCCCGCCTGCAAATCAGTTTTCAGGCGCCTGCGAACCCAGTACACCCTTACCTTCCGGCACGGTAGTAAAGCGGGTCAGAATCTCATGCCAGGTGTTCGCCGGATCGAGATTGCTGAACTGCTGTGGATAGATAAACTTCGCCAGATACTCCAGACCGACGATGTTATACGGATGGTTATAGAAATTGTGGTACAGGCCGTAGAAACGTCCTTGTTTTATTGGCTGTAACTCAGCAAAGCCCGGGCGCTGCTTCATCTTTTCAAATGCACCATCTACCTGTTGCTGCGTGACACCGTAACCAAACGGCACCGCGGCGTTATTTTTACTGGCCCACTGCGAGCCGGAGACAATATAAGCATCAGGTTTCAAGGCGATCACTTTCTCCAGCGAGATATCGCCGGTAGCGCCTGGCAGCAGTTCTGAGCCGAGGTTAGTTGCGCCTGTCGCTTCCACCAATGCGCCCCAGCCAACATGCGCATGGGTAAAGCAGCAGGAGTCGAGACCGCCCAGTCCGGCTTTAGCTTCAATAAATACCCGCGGCTTAGGCTGAACGTCACGCACTTTATCCAGAATCGCCTGGTAGTGCTGCTGGTAGAAATCAGTGTACTCTTTGGCTTCACTTTCGCGGTTAAGCGCTTTACCAAGCAAAGTGATGCTTTTTGGCGCATCTTCAACCGGCTTCTGGAAAGTATCGATAAACAGCACCGGAATGCCTAACTGCTTCAATTTGTCCAGCACGCCGGTTTGCGTCAGTGAAGGTTTGGAACGCAACTGCGCCACCATCAAATCAGGGCGCTCAGCAATCACGCTCTCCAGATTCACTTCGCCTTTATCGCTGAAGCCCATATCGATAATTTTTTTCGCCTGCGGCCATTTTTTATCCATCATCTCCCAGGTGGCGCCATCACTCTTCTTCAGCAGATTGTTCCATGCCACCACACGCTGGAAGGGATTGTCACGATCAAGCAGCGCCAGCGACAGAATATCGCGCCCGTCCTGCACCACCAGACGTTTTGGCTCCTGCTTCAGCGTCACCTGTTTGCCATCGGAATCGGTCAGGGTCAGCGGATAAGTTGATGCCAGTACCGATGAAGAGAGGGCCAGCAGCGAGGCCAGCGAAACCAGTTTGAATGCGCGTTGCACGTCGAGCTCCTTAAGGATCAGATTGTTAGCAGCATGATGGTAATGATTATTAGTTGCATTATCAAATCTGTATTGCCGCGGTTAACCCCTTTCTGTCCAATGGTCTATGCTAAAAACACCCGCGATAACAATGAGGTAAACCATGAGCTCAACATCATTAACCCGTTATGTGGTTACATTTCACTACCAGGAAAAAGGTCTCACTGACCTTAATAAACTCACCAGCACCATTACAGAAGCCGGTTTTTCGCCCACGCTAAATGACGACGAAGGCAAACCGCATGAGCTGGGCACCAACAGTTTCGGCATTATCAGTGCGCTGGAAGAGAGTGAAATTAAAGAGCTGGCCGCCGGATTTGGTGAAATCGCCCTTGGCGAACGTCCTGAAGTTGAAGTACTCAACTGGGAGGCGTATCAGCAGCAGCAAAAATAACTGCGCCGCTATGTAAAATCGTGCAATATCTGTGCAGAATGCTGGATTCGGTGAATATTTAAGCGTTAGAATTGACATTACGCAGCGAAAAAGAGGAAAGCCCTATGTGGTCAGCCATTAGTCGTCTGTTGAGTGAGCAGTTAGGTAACGCCGAAATCCATCAGCGTACCGAGCTTCCCGGTGGTGATGTGCATCCTGCGTGGCATATTCGCTACGGTGATCATGACGTATTCGTAAAATGTAATAACCGCGATATGCTGGCGCTTTTCACCTGGGAAGCCGACCAGCTGGAACTGCTGGCGCGCAGCCAGACGGTGCGGGTGCCGCAAGTATATGGCGTAGGCAGTGACCGCGAGTACAGCTTTCTGCTGCTGGAATATCTGCCGATTAAGCCCCTTGATGCGCACAGCGCCTGGCAACTGGGCCAGCAGCTGGCGAAACTGCATCAGTGGAGCGATCAGCCGCAGTTTGGCCTCGATTTTGATAATAATCTCACCACCTCTCCCCAACCAAACAGCTGGCTACGCCGCTGGTCAATCTTCTTTGCGGAACAGCGCATCGGCTGGCAGCTGCAACTGGCGGCAGAAAAAGGCATTCAGTACGGTGATATGGATCTGATTGTTGACTGCGTGCAACAGGCGCTGGCGGCACACCATCCACAGCCTTCCCTGCTGCATGGCGATCTTTGGCCTGCTAACTGCGCCGGCAGCAATAGCGGACCGTGGATATTCGACCCGGCCTGCTACTGGGGCGATCGCGAATGTGATTTAGCCATGCTGTCGTGGTATGACCATTTGCCACCGCAGATCTATGACGGCTATCAGTCAGTCTGGCCGCTACCTCACGACTTTCTGCAACGTCAGCCGATCTATCAGCTCTACTTTTTACTCAATCGCGCCAATGTGTTTGGCGGCAGCTGGCTGGGCGAAGCGCAACGCGCGGTAGGCGCATTGCTGGATCTGGATGAGCTCGGACAAAGGCAGGTCAGACCGGCCTGATTGTATTATCAGGCCGGCATTCGCACTGCTTAGCGGACAAAACCGAGCAGAGAGAGGAAGAAGTAACCCGCAACGGCGACGATAATCGGCAGGATATAGAGCGGGAAAATCTGCAGGAAAATGGTGTGGCGTGGCACGACAATTTTCTCTTCCAGCTGTTTACGGCTGCGCCCTTCACTGCCTTTAGCATTCTCGAGGATCAGCTGATCCTCAATCCCTTCTTTCAGATGACGCGACTGTCGCCACATGCGTGCGCCGGAAGTGGTTAATGCCAGCCCGACAAAAATCAAAATATAGATCAGCCAGAACAGCAGATTACTGCCGCCATTAAAGTCCGGCACCGGCGAGTTGTGCCAGAAAATATTCAGAAACGGCGTATTAAAGCGGATCATATCAATCATTACATGGACAAAATCGAGCATCACGGCGTCAATGCCCGGCTGCTTCTCACTGTGCTTAAACATAAACCCCAGCAGTGAAATGATTGTCGACAGCAATGCCGGAATAAACACAATCCAGCCGGCGATGCGCTTCAGGATGGCGACGTTGCCAGCTTGTTGATAAGTCATGGTTTCTCCTGGTACCTTCGATTTCGCTGTAAGTCTACCCGCTGGCGGCCAAAACTGCCTGAAAAAAACGTTAATCCGGCGTAATTTTGCCGATCCCGGCGGTTTTATCGCCCTTCAGCGCTCAGTGGCTTCATGCTAAGGTGGATTAAACTGTAAAACGGAGCCGTGATATGCCTTATACCCGCCCAGTGCTGGCCGCGATTTTCGATATGGATGGTCTGCTGATTGATTCGGAACCGCTATGGGACCGTGCTGAAATGGATATTTTTGCCACCCTCGGGGTTGATCTTTCGCGCCGCAACGAACTGCCCGACACTCTCGGCCTGCGCATCGATCAGGTGGTACGCATGTGGTATGAAGCGATGCCATGGAGCGGCCCGGACCAGGCCGAGGTCACCCGGCGCATTATCGCCCGCGCGCTGCAGCGGGTAGAAGAGCAGCGCCCGTTACTGCCCGGCGTTGGTCATGCCCTGCAACTCTGTCGCGACCAGGGTCTGAAAATCGGCCTCGCCTCCGCTTCACCACTGCATATGCTGGAGCGGGTGCTGGAGATGTTCGATCTGCGCCACTACTTCGACGCACTGGCTTCCGCCGAAACACTGCCTTACAGCAAACCCCATCCGCAGGTCTATCTGGATGCCGCAGCAAAACTGGGGGTTGATCCGCTTAACTGCGTCACGCTGGAAGATTCATTTAATGGCATGATTGCCACCAAAGCGGCACGCATGCGCTCGATTGTGGTGCCCGCTGCTGAATTGCGGGCAGATGCGCGCTGGTCACTGGCTGATGCGCGCCTTGATTCGCTTGAACAGTTAAACTGGCAACATCTGCAAGGTTAAACAGCGCGGGCGGCGAGAATGCCGCCCCTGCAGAAACCGAGGTCTTTTATCGGGGGGCGTTCTCGCCGCCCGTCTGACAACATCGCGCAACCAAAAATATGATCTAAGTGACATAATAAGTAAAACAGCATTTCATTTTTATTGAATTAACGTCCCGTCATGCCTATCATCTGGTTATCCGCCCGCATAACTGCGGGCAGCACGTTTAACCTGAATGAATCAGAGAGGCATCGACATGCAAGTTCGTCAAAGCATCCACAGCGACCACGCTAAACAACTCGACACCCAGGCGTTACGTGGCGAATTCCTGATCGAAAAAATCTTCGACGCGGATAACTACACCATGACCTACAGCCATATCGACCGCATTATCGTCGGTGGCGTAATGCCGGTGACAAAAAGCGTCACTATCGGCAGCGAAGTGGGCAAACAGCTGGGTGTCAGCTACTTTCTCGAGCGCCGCGAGCTGGGCGTCATCAATATCGGTGGTCCCGGCCTGATTGAAGTGGACGGCAAAACCTGGGAGATCGGTAACGAACAGGCGCTGTATGTCGGCATGGGCGCACAATCGGTAGTATTCAGCAGCGCCGATGCCGCCAATCCGGCGAAGTTCTACTACAACAGCGCCCCGGCCCACACCACGTATCCTGATACCAAAATCACTCTCGAAGAGGCAGCCACCGCCACCCTTGGCGATGCGGCCACCAGTAACCGCCGCACCATCAACAAATTTATCATTCCTGATGTGCTGCCGACCTGTCAGCTCACCATGGGACTGACCAAACTGGATGAAGGCAGCCTGTGGAATACCATGCCGTGCCATACCCACGATCGGCGCATGGAAGTCTACTTCTACTTTGATATGGATGAGGAAACTGCCGTGTTCCATATGATGGGACAACCACAGGAGACCCGTCATCTGCTGGTGCATAACGAGCAGGCAGTGATCTCGCCAAGCTGGTCAATCCATTCCGGCGTCGGCACCAAACGCTATACCTTTATCTGGGGTATGGTCGGCGAAAATCAGGTATTTGATGATATGGACCACGTAAAAGTGAGTGAATTGCGTTAACCCCCGCAGCCAGTCTGTTGCTGGTGAGATGGTCGAAGACAAAGAGAGCGAATATGATCCTTAATGCATTTAATCTGGAAGGCAAAGTAGCGCTGGTAACCGGCTGTAATACCGGTTTAGGTCAGGGAATGGCCATCGGTCTCGCTGAAGCAGGCTGCGATATTATTGGCGTCAACCGCGATAGCGCGGATGACACCCCGGCGCAGGTGGCCGCCCTTGGCCGCCGTTTTCACGCAATTAATGCTGATCTGATGGACAGCGCCAGCGTGGCGCAGGTGGTGGAACAGGCGGTAGCCGCCTTCGGCCGCATCGATATTCTGGTGAACAATGCCGGTATTATCCGTCGCGCCGATGCGCTGGAGTTTAGCGAGAAAGACTGGGACGAAGTGATGAACATCAACAGTAAGACGGTGTTCTTTCTGTCACAGGCGGTGGCGCGCCAGTTTATCAGCCAGGGTCAGGGCGGCAAAATCATCAATATCGCCTCAATGCTCTCTTACCAGGGGGGCATCCGTGTGCCCTCTTATACCGCCTCGAAAAGCGCCGTAATGGGTTTAACCCGTCTGATGGCCAATGAGTGGGCGCCATATAACATCAATGTGAATGCGATTGCCCCCGGCTATATGGCGACCAATAACACCGAACAGCTGCGACAGGACGAAGGACGCAGTCAGGAGATCCTCGGACGTATTCCTGCCGCGCGCTGGGGTAAGCCGGAAGATATGAAAGGTCCGGTGGTGTTTCTCGCCTCATCCGCCGCAGATTATATCAATGGCTATACCGTGGCAGTAGATGGCGGCTGGCTGGCGCGTTAGCAGACTTTTTTGCCCGGCGACATCCGGGCAAAATATTCATCTTTAGTTACAGCGTCACATATTTAATCTACTGGTTATATCCCCTATACTGGATGCATTGACAGTTATGCAGCCAGGTTACCCCCATGACGGCCGAAGGCCATATTATTTTTGCCATCGCCAGTGCGATTTTTGCTAAGCGCGCAGAGCTGACGCCAGAGCTGGCGAGCGGCGACTGGTGGCATATTGTGCCTGCTGCGCTGCTAACCTGCCTGTTGCCGGACATTGACCATCCTAAGTCGCTACTGGGGCAGCGCCTGAAATGGATCTCTCAACCGGTGGCGCGAATCTTTGGTCATCGTGGATTTACCCATAGTCTGCTGGCGGTGCTGGGCGGGCTGGCGCTGTTTCAGATGAATGTGCCTGCCGACGGGCCACTGCCCGCCGATGTGTTGCAGGGGATGGTGCTGGGTTACCTCAGCCATATTGCTGCTGATATGCTGACGCCGGCTGGCGTACCGCTGTTATGGCCCTGCCGCTGGCGCTTCCGTTTGCCGATCCTGAACAGTCAAAAAGGCAACCAGCTGGAGCGGACACTCTGTATGGCGCTGGTGGCATGGTCGATGTGGTTTTCACCGGACATGCCGCATTTTGGTGCGAACGGCTGGCCTGCTCAGCTGATTAATTCGGTGCAAAGCAGCTTTAATCGGGCATTAAATCAACGATCAGCACAATAATAATACAAATCAATTCATAAAGTTATAAACCATTACTTTTGAATATAATGCTGCACCAGCATCAGCTGGTACTATGCGCGCGAATAACACTTTTTACGCGATTCAAAATATCGCTTTGTAGTCTGTGCGGAGCATAACCTGCCGCCAGGCCTTCCACCGGAGAAATGGGATGAATCTACCTCTGATTCTGAATATCGTGGCATTTGTCGCGCTGTTGCTACTGCTGGCGCGTACCGGCCGTACCAACTGGAGTTTGTCGAAAAAAGTCCTCACCGGCTTGCTGCTGGGTGTGGCATTTGGCCTTGCGCTGCAACTGATCTATGGCGAAAACTCTGCGGTGGTGAAAGAGTCGATCGGCTGGTTTAATATCGTCGGCAATGGTTATGTACAGCTGCTGCAGATGATTGTGATGCCGCTGGTCTTTGCCTCGATTCTGAGTGCGGTTGCACGCCTGCACAACGCCTCATCGCTGGGCAAAATCAGCGTACTGACCATTGGCGTACTGCTGTTTACCACGGCGATTGCCGCCCTGGTCGGGGTATTTGTTACCCAGCTGTTTGGCCTGACCGCCGATGGTCTGGTACAGGGTACGCAGGAGAGCGCGCGTCTCGCCGCCATCCAGAGCAACTATGTTGGTAAAGTCGCTGATTTGACGGTGCCGCAGCTGCTGCTGTCGTTTGTACCGAAGAACCCGTTTGCCGACCTCACCGGCGCTAACCCGACCTCCATTATCAGCGTAGTGATTTTTGCCGCCTTCCTCGGTGTGGCAGCTCTGCAACTGCTGAAAGATGATCAGGTGAAAGGCCAGCGCGTACTGGCGGCCATCGACACCCTGCAATCCTGGGTGATGAAGCTGGTGCGTCTGATTATGAAACTGACACCGTACGGTGTGCTGGCGCTGATGACCAAAGTGGTGGCCGGTTCGAATCTGCAGGACATTATTAAGCTGGGTGGTTTTGTGGTTGCCTCCTACCTCGGCCTGGCAATTATGTTTGCGGTGCACGCCCTGCTGCTGTCAGTCAACGGTATCAATCCGCTGCGCTTCTTCCGTAAAGCCTGGCCAGTGATCACCTTTGCGTTTACCAGCCGCTCCAGCGCCGCCAGCATCCCGCTTAGCGTGGAAACACAAACCCGCCGTTTAGGTGTGCCGGAATCCATCGCCAGCTTCTCCGCCTCTTTTGGCGCCACTATCGGTCAGAATGGCTGTGCAGGTCTTTACCCGACGATGCTGGCGGTAATGGTCGCGCCGACCATGGGAATTAACCCGCTGGATCCGGTGTGGATTGCCACCCTGGTCGGGATTGTAACCTTAAGCTCTGCCGGCGTTGCCGGTGTCGGCGGCGGCGCCACCTTCGCAGCGCTGATTGTGCTGCCCGCTATGGGGCTGCCGGTGACGCTGGTCGCATTACTGATCTCCATTGAGCCGCTGATTGATATGGGCCGCACCGCGCTTAACGTCAATGGCTCGATGACTGCCGGTTCATTAACCAGCCGCTGGTTAAAGATGACCGACAAAAAGATCCTCGACAGCGATGAGCAGACTGAGCTCTCCCATCAGTAATTCTCTGAAGGCCGGATATTCCGGCCTTTTCTTTAGCTTTCCTTTTCTGATTATTTATCCCTGGCGTTTGCAGGCGTATATCTCCCATTGTTCTATAGTTAAGGATGCCTAATCACGACATCTACGGGAGCAAGATACAATGTCGAAAGAAACAGATAACAAGGAGCTGAGCCATAATGCACCGGCAACAGGTCCTGAGTCGGCAAAACCCGGACTGGATTCTCTGGCACCTGAAGATGGTTCGCATCAACCGAAAGCCGAACCCAGTGCCCCTGGCAAACAGCCAACCGCGCCCGGTAGCCTGAAATCTCCTGATACCCGCAATGCAAAACTCGACCAGCTCGATGCACACCGTAAAGGCGGAGAAAATTTTCCGCTCACCACTAACCAGGGCACGCGCATTGCTAACGACCAAAATTCGCTGCGTGCTGGCACCCGTGGCCCGACGCTACTTGAAGACTTTATCCTGCGGGAAAAAATCACCCATTTTGACCACGAACGCATCCCTGAGCGCATTGTGCATGCGCGTGGTTCCGCCGCGCATGGCTATTTCCAGCCCTACCGCGCGCTGACTGATATCACCAAAGCGGACTTCCTGCGCGATCCTGAGACCGTCACCCCGGTATTTGTGCGCTTCTCTACCGTTCAGGGTGGCGCCGGTTCAGCCGATACCGTGCGTGATATCCGCGGTTTCGCCACCAAGTTTTATACTCAGGAAGGGGTATTTGACCTCGTCGGCAACAACACGCCGGTGTTCTTTATTCAGGATGCGCATAAATTCCCTGACTTTGTTCATGCGGTAAAACCAGAACCCCATAACGAGATGCCGCAGGGGCAAAGCGCCCATGACAGCTTCTGGGACTACGTCTCGCTGCAACCGGAAACGCTGCACAATGTGTTCTGGGCGATGTCCGACCGCGGTATCCCGCGCAGCTATCGCACCATGGAGGGTTTTGGCATTCATACCTTCCGCATGATTAATGCGGAAGGGAAAGGCACCTTTGTGCGCTTCCACTGGAAACCGGTAGCGGGTAAAGCCTCGCTGTTGTGGGATGAATCACAAAAATTGACCGGTCGCGATCCGGACTTCCACCGTCGCGACCTGTGGGAAGCGATTGAAGCGGGCGATTACCCGGAATATGAGCTTGGCGTGCAGCTGGTGCCGGAAGAGGACGAGTTTAAGTTCGACTTTGACCTGCTGGATGCCACCAAGCTGATTCCGGAGGAGCTGGTGCCGGTGGATCTGATCGGTAAGATGGTACTGAACCGTAATCCGGACAACTTCTTTGCCGAAACCGAACAGGTCGCCTTCCATCCTGGCCATATTGTGCCCGGACTCGACTTCTCCAATGATCCGCTGTTACAGGGACGCTTATTCTCGTATACCGATACCCAGATCAGTCGCCTTGGCGGACCCAACTTCCACGAAATTCCGATTAATCGCCCGGTCTGTCCGTACCATAACTTCCAGCGCGGCGGCATGCATCGCCAGGATATCGATAATAACCCGGCTAACTACGAACCGAACTCAATCAACGATAACTGGCCACGCGAAACGCCGCCGGCGCCGCATCGTGGTGGTTTTGAAAGTTACCAGGAGCGGATTGAAGGCCATAAAGTGCGTGAGCGCAGCCCGTCATTCGGCGAGTACTATTCACAACCGCGCCTGTTCTGGCTCAGCCAGACGCCGGTGGAGCAGCAACATATTATTGATGCCTTCTCCTTTGAACTTGGCAAACTGTCGCGTCCCTATATCCGTGAGCGGGTAGTCGACCATCTGGTGCGTATCGATATTTCACTGGCCCATGCGGTGGCGGAGAATCTCGGTATTGCGCTGTCGGACGAGAAGCTGCATACCGCGCCGCCTAAAGATGTCAATGGCCTGAAAAAAGATGCCAGTCTGAGCCTGTATGCCGTACCAAGTGGCAATATCAAAGGCCGCCAGGTGGCGTTACTGTTAAGTGACGGCGTAAAAGCCGCCGATGTGCTGGCGATTTTGCAGGAACTGAAACTTAACGGCGTTCACGCCAAACTACTGGCCTCGCATATGGGCCAGGTGCGCGCCGACGATGGCTCCGTACTGCCGGTAGACGCCACCTTTAGCGGCTTACCGTCGCTGACCTTTGATGCGGTAATAGTGCCGGATGGCAATATCGACGCCCTGCTGCTGAGTGGCGACGCGCGCTATTACCTGCTGGAAGCCTATAAGCATCTGAAAGTGATCGGCCTGAGCGGCGACGCACGTCGCTTTAAAGCGCAGTTCGGTCTGGCGGATGATGAGCAGGAAGAAGGTATTGTCGAAGACGGCAAAGCTGAAGGGCTGTTTATGAGTGAATTTATCGCCTTCCTCGCCGCCCACCGTATCTGGTCTCGCAGCCAGAAAGCCTTATCGGTTCCGGCGTAAAGCACGATTTCCCCTCCCCCAGTGGCCGGTTAACCCGGCCATTTTTTATTCCTGATGGCCGGTGAACGCTGCATAATCCACGCCGATGCTGGAGGAACAGTCAGAATAACGTTAAGCGCTGTAAGCATTGAATAACAACCACCAGTAACGCCTTGTGTTTTTTACACTGCGGGCTAATGTGAGCTGAGTACACGCAGGAGTTGCAGCACTATGAAAAAGATCATCGCGTCATTACTGGCATTAACCTTAATCAGCCCGCTGATGGCCAGCGCGCATCCTGGCGGATGGGGACCCGGTGGCCCTGGACCCGGCTGGCATGACGGCGGGGGCCACGGCGGACCCGCACCGTTTAACTTTCTGCCTTCCGCGGCCGAAGCCGTATTAATTGGTGGCCTGACTTACTACCTGCTGAACGGCAGTTACTACCAGCGTCAGGGCGACACCTGGATGGTTGTGGATCGCCCGCCGGAGGATCGCTCTCCGGCACCAATGCGCGCGCTCGATTACAATGGCGAGCGCTTTTACGTCGCGGACGGTCACTATTATCGCCGTGATATTTCCGGCGAATATCTTGAAGTACCCCGTCCACCCGGACTGTAATTGTCCGCCAGCCGCTAACCCGCAGGCAGCAATGTTTGCGGGTTATTATTTAATCAGCGATATTTTCTTCGCACAGCGCGCGCCGGGTTAATCGACGAAGTAAACTGGCAAGAATTAATTGATTAATTAATATTTTAATATTACTTGTTGCTGCACATTAATATCCAGTTATCGTTCATTATTAGCAGCCATGATTTAGCATTAAGTTTTTTAAACATTATTTGCATCGGCTCGCCTTTGGCGCTAAACATCACCTGCCGGCTGTCTGATTGATCTGCAGACGAAATATCCACTGCTGCCACCCGACCGCTAACCACATTATTATGTTGTCTTACCTGATTTAATGTCAGGGTACGTCGCATAATAATAGCGTCGTGATCCTGTTCCTGTTTCACGCCATTGAGGGTGATTTTATGGTTATCAGGCCACCAGCTAATACTGCCATTAAAGGTATAGCGCTGATGATTATCATCGAAATACTGACCATCCGTAATGGTGCTGGTACAGGGCTTTTGCGGCACGCTGGCTCTGAGATACAGATGGTGGAAAATAAATGCCAGCAGCACACCGGTAAGCGCGCTGATGACTAATACAGCGACAGATTTTGATACTGACATTGGTTGTCGACCTTAGCAATTTCATCCTTACATCTGGCGATCCAGATCCTGGGACCATTTTCTGCAATATAAATATGACGCAGCGTTTTCTCTGGTGTACCGAGCAGTTTCTGCAGAGCCTCTGGCGCCAGTAACTGACTGCGGCTGGCATGAATCACCACCCCCTGCACCATACGCTGCGCCGGGAAGTTATCCTCGTTCGGCAGCCACAGCATTAACCCCGCAACCGGTAACAGCAGCAGCAGGCTGGCAACGGGAATAAGGACCCTGCGCTGTAATGTCAGAAACGCCTTACGGCTCACCGGCACAGCCGCGACTGGGGTTAACCCGCCAGCCTGAGGCTCTTCAACCGCCAGCGCCAGCGGTAATTCCTCAGCAGGAGTATTCTGTGGTTCGTCGGGATGCAGATAAATAATGCCAAAACGCGGTAAGGTCTTAATCACCGTCTCCGGCAGACTGGCTTTAAGCAGCTTACGCCGCAGCATTTTCACCAGCTGGTGATAACTGGACTCGCCAACGATGGTGCCATTATTTAACCAGATCTGCTGCAGAATATTCTCTTTGCTTCCCTTCCCTTCCAGTACGATCTCCAGCAGTTTTTTTTCGCTCGGAGACAGATAAATATCCTCACATTCTGCGGATTTTACACAAGAAGTATCAGGATAAAAGAATACCTGTGAGGATAAAGCGATACGTTTAGCGTTCACAAAATGTTCCTGTAGAAATCCGTCCACGGCTTAATGATATGACTATAATAATTCAACATCACTAATTAATGGCTCCATCATATAACACTCATAATTTTATCATGGCAAAATCTATTTATCTTCGGCAAGGATTGTAAATCAGCTGCGGCTAAGAATAAAGTGGTGATCAGCAGAGTAATTTCTGCTGAAGAATAGAATAAATTCTTAACCTCTGACAGTCAGATATAAAAAAAGTCCGAAACCTGAAAGGTTGCGGACCGGATTTTCAGCGTGGCGCAAACGCGTAATGTCAGCGCTGTGAATCAGTTACTCACATTAGCGCCGCGCCTGATGCGCGATTACTGTGCTGCTTGCGGATCGGTATCGTAATCTTTACAGCTCTGGAAGCCGTAATTCATTACGCGACCGGTATCGTTGTAGCTAACAAAGTAAGTTTGCGCTTTACCGTCACGCTCGCCCAGCACATAAGTCTGGCAAGTACCGCGGGCATGAACCATGGTGATTTCGGTGGAAGGCGCACCGGCAACCTGACGCACCTGCTCACGGGTCATCCCCTTTTTCACATCCTGCACTACCGGCTTAGTGACATAGCTTTCCGCGCGGTCATAGGCGCTACAACCGGATAACACAGCCAGAGCCACAGCAGCACCAATCAATCCCGTTACTTTAGTCATCTTTTTATTCCTCATTTATTGTCCATGTGACAATAAGCCTGGAATATAAACGCTGATTAATCAAATTTATGGCCGCGTTTTGTCAATTTTAGGACTCCGCTGATACCTGCCCTGACTGCCGCTTAAGCGGCAACGAGAAAAGAGTGGGAATCGTCCGCCGGTTTCGTATAATGCGAAAAATGAGAATGATCGCTCACAATCGACAGCTATGGCTCTGCGCCGGGAGATAACCATGACGCCACAACCCACCGCTCGCGATCTGCGCCATCACCAGCGCCAGGATGAGATTATTGCTGCCGCACGTCGCTGCTTTCGTCGTTCCGGCTTCCACGGCGCCAGTATGGCGCAGCTGGCCAGTGAAGCGCAGCTGAGTGTCGGGCAGATCTACCGTTACTTCATTAATAAAGACGCGATTATTGAAGAGATGGTGAAACGTATTATTGACCAGCGTATGGCAGAGATCAGTAACAGCACACATACGCCCAAATTACCGGCGCTGCTGGCATGGCGCAAAGTGATCGACGAAGACGATGAGGCGCTAATGCTGGAGGTGGCGGCGGAAGCCACGCGCAATCCGCGCGTCGCCAGCATGCTCAGTGAAGCAGATGGCCGCATGTTTAATCATGCGCGGCAATCAATGCAACAGGAACACCCGCAGTTTAGCGAGGACAAAATTCGCGCCTGCGTGGAAGTGTTAGCGGTGATGGTTGAAGGCACCGCTTTTCGCCGACTGACGCCACAGAAAGCGTCCGCAGACCGGCTCTACCCAATCTATCAGCAATTACTTAAACAACTCTTAGAAACAGAGGATAAATGACACCTGCACACCCCAATCGCCTTGGTTATGCCATTACTCTTGGCCTGCTGGCGGCCCTTGGCCCGCTATGTATCGATCTCTATTTACCCGCGCTGCCAGAGCTGGCACGCGATCTTAACACCCCCACCGCCACCGCGCAGTTAAGCCTGACCGCCGGACTGCTGGGACTCGGCGCCGGTCAGCTGATTTTTGGCCCGATGAGCGATAAATATGGCCGTATCCGTCCTCTATTGCTGTCGCTGGTGCTGCTGTTTATCGCGTCGGTGGGTTGCGCACTGGCGCAGGATATTCATCAGCTACTGCTGGCGCGCCTGTTTGAAGGCCTGTTTGCGGCTGGCGGCGCGGTGCTGTCGCGGGCCATTGCGCGCGATATGTATAGCGGCCACGAACTGACGCGCTTCTTTGCCCTGCTGATGCTGGTTAATGGTCTGGCACCCATCGGCGCACCGGTGCTGGGTGGCGCGCTGATGGCGTTTCTTGACTGGCGCGGACTGTTTATGGTGCTGGCGCTGATTGCCATCCTGTTACTGGTGCTCGCGCGCAGCAAATTACGCGAGACGCTGCCGCAGGAAAAGCGCAATCAGGGCAGCCTGTTCTCCGCCTGGGCAGCGCTGGGCCAGGTGATTGTCCACCGGCCGTTTATGGGGTTCTGTCTGACGCAGGGCTTTATGATGTCCGGCATGTTTGCCTATATCGGCGCCTCGCCCTTTGTATTGCAGGAGCTGTACGGCATGTCGCCGCAGGCCTTCAGTTTATGCTTCGCCGCCAACGGGGTTGGCCTGATTATCGCCTCGCAAACCAGCGCGCGTCTCTGTCCTTTATGGGGCGAGTACCGGGTTCTGAAAGGCGGCCTGACGCTGGCGTTTATCGCCTCCGGCAGCCTGCTGCTGGCAGGAATCAGCGGTGCGCCGCTGCCGCTGGTATTAGTAGCGCTGTTCTTTAGCGTCGCCAGTAATGGTGTCATTGCCACTACCGCGTCGTCACTGGCGATGCAGAGCCAGGGACACCGCGCGGGCAGCGCGTCGGCGGTGATTGGCGTTACCATGTTTACTCTTGGCGCCATCAGCGTGCCGGTTACCGGTATCGGCGGCACCTCGGTACTGACCATGACGATGACCATCTTTGGCTGCTATATGCTGGCGATCACAATGTTCACCCTGCTGGCGAAAAAACCGAAAACTGCCTGATTTAACAGCGTTTGACGCGAAACAACACCGATTGTTTCTTGTCGTTTGGCGTCATGCGCGTTAGCTTAACAGAAGAAGATTCCGCAACTGACTTGAGGAGAGGTTCATGGCACTGCAACAAGAGATTATTGCTGCACTAGGCGTAAAGCCGGTGATTGACGCACCGCAGGAGATCCGCACCAGCGTCGAATTTCTGAAGTCTTATCTGCAAACCCACCCGTTTCTTAAATCGCTGGTACTGGGCATCAGCGGCGGCCAGGATTCAACGCTGACCGGTAAACTGTGTCAGACCGCGATTAATGAACTGCGTGACGAGAGCAATGATGCCAGTTACCAGTTTATCGCCGTGCGCCTGCCCTATGGCGTGCAGGCGGATGAGCAGGATTGTCAGGATGCCATCGACTTTATCCAGCCCGATCGCGTACTGAAGGTCAATATTAAGGAAGCGGTGCTGGCCAGCGAGAAAGCGTTGCAGGATGCCGGTGTTTCCCTCTCCGACTATATCCGCGGCAATGAAAAAGCACGTGAAAGGATGAAAGCGCAGTACAGCATCGCCGGGATGAATGCTGGTGTGGTGGTCGGCACCGATCACGCGGCCGAAGCGGTCACCGGCTTCTTTACCAAGTACGGTGATGGCGGCACCGATATCAACCCGATTTTCCGTCTGCATAAAGGTCAGGGCAAACTGCTGCTGAAAACCCTCGGCTGCCCTGAGCATCTCTACCTCAAGCACCCGACCGCCGATCTGGAAGATGATCGTCCTGGCCTGCAGGATGAAGTGGCGCTGGGCGTCACCTATCAGTTAATCGATCAGTACCTGGAAGGCAAAACCATCGATGCCACCAGCGCAAAAATTATTGAAGGCTGGTATCTGAAAACCGAACATAAACGTCGCCCGCCAATCACCGTGTTTGACGATTTCTGGCAGAAATAATCCCACCCCGACGACTCAGGGCGACGCATGCGTCGCCCGTTTTTATCAATGGAACATCAATGTCATCTCTGTCGCAACGCGCAACGCTGACGGGACTGCTGGCGATTGTGCTGTGGAGCACGTCGGTTGGCATGATCCGCAGCATCAGTGAACTGCTGGGCGCCACCGCCGGTGCGGCGTTAATCTACAGCGCCAGCGCACTGTTTCTCTGCTGCCTGCGCGGCATACCGAAAATCCGTCAGTTTCCGCCGGTGTATCTGTGGCTGGGCGGTCTGCTGTTTGTCAGCTATGAAATCTGTCTGGCGCTGTCGATCGGACTGGCCAGCAGCCGCAGCCAGTCGCTGGAACTGGGGATGATCAACTATCTGTGGCCCTGCCTGACCATTCTGCTGGCGATTCCGCTTAACCAGCAGCAGTACCGGCACTGGCTGTGGCCGGGTCTGGCGCTGTCGCTGCTGGGGATTATCTGGGTGATGAAAGGCGACAGCGCCTGGACACCAACGCTGCTGTGGCACAATATTCTGTCGAACCCGCTGGCTTATGGCCTGGCGTTTAGCGCTGCGCTGTTATGGGGTTTGTATAACAATATCACCAAACGCTATGCCAGCGGCACCAGCGGCGTGACGCTGTTTTTTATCATTACCGCGCTGGTGCTGTGGCTGAAATTTGCGCTGACGCAGACACCGCACAGTCTGCACTTTTCGCTGCGGGCCATCGCTGAAGTCCTGTTTATGGGCGCATCGGCGGCGATTGCCTATTCAGCATGGAACAGCGGCATTCAGCAAGGCAATCTGACCCTGTTGGCCACTGCCTCCTACTTCACGCCGGTATTCTCTACCCTGCTGGCGGCCGTGTGGCTGCAACTGTCGCCCTCTGTAAGCTTCTGGCAGGGGGTGGTGATGGTCACCGCCGGTTCACTGATTTGCTGGCTGGCGACGCGAAATCTGCCGCAGGTCGCAGAGTAAATTGTGTAAATCATCAACACGGGCGGCGATAACGCCGCCCCTACACAAGACCGAAGGTTGTTGTAGGGGAGCCGTTTTCGGCTCCCGTGATAATGAATGCAGCACTCGCTATGGTGCAAATCCGCGACATGGGACGAAAACTATGCCGCTACCGCTTGACGTTCAAGACGGTAGCTAAAGGTTATATTAGTTTTATAGCAGCTGCGTTGTCGCCACCCGATGTAAGCGCATAGCTCGTTTCCATCTTAAGTAATATTGTTGCTATATTCACTTGATGGGTAACGTTAAAGGGATTTTAAACATGGATACGACATTGCTAAATGCCATGGACTCAAACGGAAAAGAGAAATTTGAAATAAGAATGGTATTATCTGATGCAATATCGTTATCCGTCGTCAGTGAAGCTGAAGCGTTTTCACAGACTCAATGTGATGTTTTGATCAACGGTAACAACACCGGAATTAAAGTTTCAGGCCAGGTTCTTGAGGCAGCCATCAGCGTCTCTGAGGGACGCTACCTGCTGTTTCTGACAGATGATGTCATTTATGAAGAGAGCCTGAATATCACCTTGATTGACGCTAAATTGGGTCATCTCGAAAGTCTGGATCTTGGCGGTCAATACGCTACGGGGACTTTTGAACAGCTGCACATCAAACAAACGTCAGTTAATTTCCGCTTTATTGGCGATACCACATGGACAGTCGAGATTCTGACCTTGCCAGCGCTAAGACTTCCTTTCACCGATCCACGTGGTGTAACCCGTCCACTCAGGCTGAAAAAATATATCAACATCTCCGCTAACCCTGCCCCCGCGCGCGCTGATGGTAGCCGATAAAACCCGGCGGCTGTCAGCCACCTGCAACTGATGCTATACTGGATAAGTAACCAGTAAGCGGAGTATCCTGTGGTAAGACGTTTTGTCACTCATCGCCTCGAGTTTGAACCGGCGGCCATCTATCAATATCCTGAACACCTGCGCGCCTGGCTGGATGAGTTACCCAATCTGCCAGGCGTCTATCTTTTCCATGGCGAAAGTGAACTGATGCCGCTGTATATCGGTAAAAGCATCAATATTCGCAGCCGTATTATGTCCCATTTCCGTAATGCGGATGCGGCGAAAATGCTGCGCCAGGCACGGCGAATCAGCTGGATCACTACCGCCGGCGAGCTTGGCGCCCTGCTGCTGGAAGCCCAGATGATTAAAACCCGCCAGCCGCTGTTCAATAAACGGCTGCGCAAAAATCGTCAGCTCTGTTCGCTACAGCTTAACGGCGACAAGCCGACCGTAGTGTATGCCAAAGAGCTCGATTTTTCCCGCTCACCCAACCTGTTTGGTCTGTATGCCAGCCGTTATGCGGCGCTGGAAACCTTAAAGAAGGTGGCCGACGAACAGCGGCTCTGTTATGGCCTGTTAGGGCTGGAGAGTCTCAGTAAAGGGCGTGGCTGCTTTCGCGCCAGTCTCGGGCGCTGTGCCGGCGCCTGCTGCGGTAAAGAGAGTGTCGCGGAGCATCAGCAGCGTCTGCTGAGCGCGCTGGAGCAGGTGCGGGTAATGTGCTGGCCGTGGCCGGGCGCGGTCGGGCTGGTGGAACAAGGGGTAGCAGAAACCCAGATCCATATTATTGATCACTGGTTTTATCTCGGCTCCGTCAGCGATATCAGTGAAGCCAGCACGCTGAATGCCACGCCACAGGGCTTTGATCAGGATGGCTATAAAATCCTCTGTCGCCCGCTGCTCAGCGGTGAGTATCCGATTATTCCGCTAACCGAAACGTAAAACCGCCGGGGTTGACCACGGCCTGACAGGCAATGTGGGCAACACCGGCGGTCTCAAATTTTAACCACGCTTAATGCCGGATGGCTTACTCAGCCGGTGCATCTGGTGGTGGCAACATCTTACCTTTCTGCTGCGGTTTTTCCGTCAGACGTTTCTCAAAATTGGCGTTGTACTGTTTTTTCTGCTCAGGTGTCAGCACGTTATACAGTTTGTTCTGGGTTTCCAGCATCGCCAGCGCTCTTTCTTTAGCGTTAGCGGTCATGGTAGCAGCCTGGGCTTCCGCTTTGCTCTTATCGAAGCTGTCTGCGGCGATAATCGCATGGCTGGCACGACGCTCTTCAAGGGAAGGACGTTTAAAATCTTTATGTGACTCATGCATGATGCTGCGCATTTTCTCTTTCTGCGCGTCGGTCAGGTTCAGACCTTTAAACATATCGTGCATACCACGATGCATCGGTGGCTTGTGCATCGGTTTTTCTGCGCCTGCTGGCGGTGGCGTCAGGTTGTCAGCCGCAGCATGAACGATATTAGCTGCACCCAAAGCCAGAGTTGTTGCAATAAAAAGGGATGTTAATTTACGCATAATATTGTCCTTACTTTTCAGTTTCATGACGACAGCCTGTGTCGCGAGTTCGAAATCAAGTTTAGAGCGCTGAACGTCAAGTACTCAGAGCGTTGGTAAAGCCCTGAAAGCATAAAAGACAGGAAAGGAACAATCATGAAGAGAATAAGAAGAATATGGTGAGGAATTGCTAATGGATATGAATTTACAGCGGTTTTAGCAGGAATTATGGAGGAGTGTAACGCTTCAGACAGGGTTTGGGAAAGATTATGTCAGCTGATCTGGCGCTTTTGCGGGCGCTCTGCGCGCCCGGCAAAAATCATTAACCGCTTAATGCTTCGTTATGGGCATTATCTTCCACCAGCATCAGACCGGCACGTAAGCCGCTGGCGACGTTGGGATTGGGAAACAGTACATATTCACGTGCCTGTTGCACGAAATAGCGCTTGTCACCATCTTCCGCCAGCAACGTGCCCTGCGGAAAAGCGGTAAAGTTTAGCGTCTCAGCGCTCATATGCAGTTTAAATGCCGGCGACAGGCGGGTGATTTGCTGTGATACCCGGTAACGCCGTGGTGCTTCGCCACTTTGCGGCAACGGCTCCCCAAATAACAACGCTGCCAGCGCCTGCTTAGCGGCGGCGAACTGCGACAGATCATTGGCGCCAAATGGCTGCGCTTTGCCTAACTCCAGCGTACAGCTGGCGGCATTAAAATGTTCACAACTGTAGTGGGTAAAGGTGCCGCCCGGCGCGCGATGAAACACCAGCGCTTCCAGTCCGGCGGCGCCCAGCCACTGCATAAAGTTTTCCGGCCACTCGCGCAGATTTAACGGCAGTACGCCAAAACGCGGGTGATAAGAGCCACGAATCGCCGTATGCAGATCGATATGCCAGCACACTTCCAGATTATCGCCCGCCTGCCAGAATGTCTCCATCGCCTGCTCCAGACGCCAGGCACGTCGGGCTTCCGGGCAGTCTTCATACTGCTGCCAGCGACCGCCAAACATCCGGTTGATATCACAACGCAGATAACGTTTATTCTGGCGCAGCGCCGCCGGGTTGCCGAGGATCACCAGCAAACGGGGCACCAGCGCTTTTTCACCGCGCAGCAATTGCGACAGTAACTGATTAAGGATCTCAACCGGAGCGGTTTCGTTGCCATGCAGACCGGCGGAAACTACGATTGCCTGCTGCGTATCCTGATGCGGCGTGAACTCAATAATACCTTCATCCCACCACGACCAGCGCAGATGGGCATTCTCGCCTGATAATTGTTGCGGTGTTTCACCTGACAGCGTTTGCTGTAAAAAATCCTGCATTAGTTCTCCTTTGTCTTATTCTGACTCCCTGATAAACAGGGCGTTACGCGGCGACGTCAACGCCCTGAGGTTTCATCCATGATTACTGTTGGAAATCGTACACATTGCCTAAGTCTAGCAGCTTCGTCAGCTGATCGAGCGCTTCGCGCCCTTCGGTAAGCAATTGTGGATCGGCGAGGTCATCCGCTGACAGACGGTCGCGGTAGAAGCGATCTACCCACTGATTGAGGGTGGCGAACAGATGATCATTCATCATCACCGCCGGATTTACCGCAGCCTGCTCCTGCGCGGTAAGCACCACACGCAAGCGTAAACAGGCCGGGCCACCACCGTTACACATACTCTCGCGCAAGTCGAACACTTTCATCTCGCCGATCGGCCCGCCGCTGGCCACTAATTCATTAAGATAACGCCAGACACCCGGATGCTGACGCGCCTCTTCCGGCAGCACCAGCAGCATCTCGCCTGATTCACGACTCAGCAGCTGGCTGTTAAACAGATAGGTGCTGACCGCATCACTGACCGATACCTGATGATCCGGCACTTCAATGGCGCAAAAACCGCTGACCTGCTGTTGCAGCTGCGCCAGCAGTTGTGGCTGATGAAGAAAAGCGTGCTGATGGCAGAACAGCACCTGCTGATTACTGACCGCAATCACATCGTTATGAAACACGCCCTGGTCGATCACCGCCGGATTCTGTTGCGCGAACAGCGTGCCGCTGGCCGGTAACTGATGCAGACGCGCCACCGCCTCGCTGGCTTCACGGGTCTGCCGCGCCGGATAGCGCGCCGGGATCAGGCCGCTGCCGGCCTCTTCACGGCCATAGACAAACAGCTGGAGGCCGGGATCGCCATACTCAGCGCCGAGACGGTTATGGTTGGCCGCCCCTTCATCACCGAATAACGCCACCTGCGGTAGCGCCGGATGGATGGAGAAGTACTGCGCATCGCGAAAAATTGCGCTCAGTAATCCCTGCGTGGTCGGCGCCTCCATCGCGCGGTGGAATTTATTGTTCAGATTGGCGACGGTGAAATGCACGCGGCGATCGCCGCTGTCCGCCGAGGGCGATACGGTAGCAGCATTCGCCACCCACATTGCCGAGGCGGAACTCACCGCTGACAGCAACTTTGGCGCCTGCTTCGCGACCTTTGCCAGCACCTGCGCATCGCTGCCGCTAAATCCCAGCTGACGCAGCGCCGCAATATTTGGCCGCTCATGCGGCGGGATCACTCCTTGCGCAAAGCCGAGATCCGCCAGCGCTTTCATCTTCAGCAGCCCCTGTTTTGCCGCCAGTTTAGGATTGGACTGCTGATGCTGATTACGCGTCGAGGCTTCATTACCAAATGACAGCCCGGCGTAATGGTGGGTTAATCCCACCAGACCATCAAAATTGACTTCGCGGGCCTTCATTGCTGCTCTCCTGTAGCGCTAAAATCCAGCCCCGGTGACAGCGTGGCGGGTAAGGTTAACTGCGGGCTTTCCAGCGAAGCCATCGGCCATGCGCAGTAATCTGCTGCATACCAGGCGCTGGCGCGATGGTTGCCGGAAGCGCCAATACCGCCGAATGGCGCGCTGCTGGACGCGCCGGTCAGCGGTTTATTCCAGTTAACCATTCCGGCACGCGCTTCAATCAGCAACCGGTCAAATTTGGCCCGATCCGGTGAGATCAACCCGCATGAGAGGCCGTAACGGGTGCTATTAGCCAGATGAATCGCATGGTCATAATCGTCGTAGCGGATCACCGACAGCAACGGACCAAAAACCTCTTCATCCGGCAGATTTTTCAGGTTAGTGACATCAATAATCCCCGGCGTCAGGATCGCGCTGTCGTGATGCGGCCACTGCATATCCAGCAGCACCTTGCCACCGGCCTCCACCCGCGCCTGCCACTCGTGGTAAATACGTTCTGCCGCCTGCGGCGAGATCACACTGCCCATAAACGGCTGAATCTCATCATCCCAGCGTCCGACACGCAGTCGGCCGGCGACCGCCACCAGACGCGCCAGGAAGGCATCGCCGCTGGCGCCGCGTTTTACCAGCAGGCGCCGCGCACAGGTGCAGCGCTGTCCGGCGGTAATAAAGGCTGACTGAATAGCAATATGCACCGCCGCATCGCTATCATCAGGATCTTCCACAATCAGCGCATTATTGCCGCCCATCTCCAGCGCCAGCATTTTTTCCGGTTGCCCGGCGAACTGACGATGCAGCTGATAGCCGGTGTTCGCGCTACCGGTGAACAGCAGGCCATCAACCTGTTTATCCTGCGCCAGCCGCTGGCCAGTTTCGCGCCCGCCCTGTAACAGATTAAGCACACCGCCCGGCACGCCGGCGCTGTGCCACAGATGCACGGTTTTCTCGGCGGTCAGCGGCGTCAGTTCACTGGGTTTAAACACCACGGTATTCCCCGCCAGCAGCGCCGGTACAATATGGCCGTTCGGCAAATGGCCGGGGAAATTATAGGGGCCAAACACCGCCATCACACCGTGCGGACGGTGACGTAAGGCACTTTCACCCTGCTGCTGCTCGCCGGTGCGGGCGTGATAAGCTTTAACCGAGATCGCCACTTTATTGATCATCGCCTGCACTTCGGTCTGCGCTTCCCAGCGCGGTTTGCCGGTCTCACGGGCGATAGTGGCGGTCAGATCCTCTTTATGCTGTTCCAGCAGCGTGGCGAATTTCTCCGCAATCGCCTGCCGTTCGGCAAACGGACGACGCGCCCAGCCTGGAAAGGCAGCACGCGACGCTTCACAGGCGGCAACCACCTGCTCAGCGCTGGCAGTTTTACCCTTCCACAGCAGGACACCGTCAACCGGATCGGTTTTAGTGACGTTGTCACCGCTACCGGTGATCCATTGACCATTAATACAGTGCGTCATGCTTTTTTCTCCTCGGTAAACAGTTTCGCCACCCGCAGGCTGTCGCCGGGCTGACACGCCATCACTGCGGCCACCTCAGCGTTAATGGTGATGGTGTCGCATTTTGGATCGGCGCGCAGCAGCAGTACGCGGAAACGGCGGTAATCGTTGTTGGCGACCAGACAGAGCGGCAGCGTCTCATCAGCTGGCGCATCACTGATAACGACCGTCAGCAGGCGACTTTTACGAATAGCGCGCACCCGATCGATATCACACTCCAGCGTCGGGCCGCCGTCAAAAATATCGACATAGTGCTGATAGCGAAATCCTTCCGCTTCCAGCACTGCCCGCGCCGGGGCGGTTTGCGGATGTACCTGGCCAATCACCGCCTGCGCTTCCGGCGACAGATAGTCGATATACAGCGGATGTTTCGGCATCAGTTCGGCAATAAAGGATTTCTGCCCGGTGCCACTGAGAAAATCAGCATCGGCAAAGGCCATCGAAAAGAAACGGCTGCCGACGCTGTCCCAGAATGGAGAACGCCCGTTTTCATCGCTGACGCCGCGCATCTCGGCCACCACTTTATCCATAAAACGGTCGCGAAATTCCGCCATAAACAGAAAGCGTGACTTCGACAGCAGATAGCCATTTTTGCCGTCGCGATAATCCGGGTCGAGAAACAGCGTACAGAGTTCGCTGCTGCCGGTGTGGTCGTTGCTCAGTGACAGTGTTGGCAGGTTGTTATAGACATTCAGCTCTTTCGACGCATGTACCTGGGTGCCGACGCGAAAGTTATACCAGGGATCCTGCAGGCCCACAGCTACTTCGATCGCACAAATGCCCACCGCGCGATTACTGTCGCTATCAGCCAGTACAAATACATATCCCTGTTCCGCACGCGGCAAAGCATCCTGCCAGGTCTGGACAGAACGTTCGATCCGCGCCGACAGCGTGTCGCTGTCGGCAGGCAACGAAGTCAGGCCGCCGCCGGTTTTACCCGCCAGCGCCAGCAGTTGCGGCAGATCGTCGCGCTCAACGGGACGAATTACCATCATACCCCTGCTCCTTTGACCACCTGTTCGCAGGCACGCTCAAAACGCGCCAGACCCTGCTTCACTTCCTGCTCGCTGATCACCAGAGACGGCGCAAAACGCACCACGCTGGCGCCCGCGATCAGCACCATCACCCCCTGTTCGGCAGCGGCGAGGTTAAACTGTTTGGCTTTACCGCTGTAATCCTCGTTTAACACGCAGCCAATCAGCAATCCTAAGCCACGGATCTCTTTAAACAGATGCAGGCGCTGATTAATCGCATTCAGGCCGTCGATAAACCAGCGATGACGCAGACCCACGCCATCCATCACATCCGGGCGATTAATCAGTTCGATGACTTTGCCCGCGACCGCGCCAGCCAGCGGATTACCGCCATAGGTGGTGCCGTGGGTACCGACGCCCATCACCGCCGCCAGTTTCTCGGTAGTCAGCATCGCGCCAATCGGAAAACCGCCGCCCAGCGCTTTGGCGGTCGACAGCACATCCGGCGTGACGCCATAGTGCATATAGGCATACAGCGAACCAGTACGGCCAACGCCGGTCTGCACTTCATCAAAAATCAGCAGCGCATGATGCTGATCACAGAGCTCACGCAGCCCGCGCAAAAAGGCCGGTTCTGCCGGCAACACGCCGCCTTCACCCTGGATCGGCTCAACAATCACCGCACAGGTATCATCGTTAATCAGCGCCGCGGCGGAGGCCAGATTGTTAAATTCCGCATGGCTGATCGCTTCCGGCAGCGGCGCAAAATCTCTGGAGTAAGCAGGCTGTCCCCCCGCCGACACGGTAAACAGCGTGCGGCCATGAAAAGCATTATTAAACGCCACGATACCGCTCTTCTGGTTGCCGAAACTATCATGGGCATATTTACGCGCCAGCTTAAGCGCCGCCTCATTCGCTTCCGCACCGGAATTACAGAAAAACACGCGCTCGGCAAAGGTGGCGTCAATCAGCTGTTTCGCCAGGCGTAAAATCGGTTCGTTGGTATAGCCGTTGCCGGTATGCCACAGACGCGCCGCCTGCTGCTGCAACGCCAGCTGCAATTCAGGGTGAGCGTGGCCAAGCGCGTTTACGGCGATGCCACCGGCAAAATCGATATAATCTTTATGGTTTTGATCCCACAGCGTAGACCCCTCGGCTTTGACCGGCACAAAGCTGGCAGGTGCATAAGTTGGCACCATCCACTGATCAAAATTCTCACGTGATACTGACTGTTGCATAGCGGCCTCACTGCTCACCCTAAGTGAACGAAAAGTTTAAAAAATGTTAATAAAAATACTCACCACGGCTCTACTGTAATTTGCACGCATCGTGCCAGCCAGCGCTAAAAATGCATAAAATGATCGTGGTAACCAAATATCAATAAGTTACACCGATCTCATATGCAGCGTTAATGCATAAAAAGTGAATAACAATCCGAAAGCAGGCCACTGCCGGCATATAAAAAAGCGAAGTTATGCATTGGCCAAATAAAATATGGCTTTTGTGATCGATGATGGGATTTGGTTTTATTAAGAAGCAGTTACTGCACTTTACTGGCACATCACGCACCAGAATGGTGCGCAGCACGCGTTAACTGTTATACATTAAATTCAAATAACTGTGTCTGTTATCATTATGCTTGCCATGTTTAACTGAAAGCTCTTCTACACTTGTAGTGACTGAACGCTGGTTCAGCCCCTTCTTTCTGCTTTTTGGAAGCATTGCAATGACACTAATGAGGTGCCTATGTTCGGTTTAGACGCATTCGAACTGGCAAGGATACAATTCGCGTTTACCGTCTCTTTCCATATTATTTTTCCGGCCATCACTATCGGGCTGGCCAGCTTCCTGATGGTGCTGGAAGCGTTATGGCTGAAGACGAAAGACGATACCTGGCGCGATCTGTATCATTTCTGGCTCAAAATTTTTGCCGTTAACTTCGGTATGGGTGTGGTTTCGGGACTGGTGATGGCCTATCAGTTCGGCACTAACTGGAGTGGTTTTTCCGCGTTTGCTGGCAGTATTACCGGCCCGCTATTAACTTATGAGGTACTGACCGCTTTCTTCCTTGAAGCAGGCTTCCTTGGCGTAATGATGTTTGGCTGGAACCGGGTGGGACCGGGGCTGCACTTCTTCTCCACCTGTATGGTGGCGCTCGGCACCCTGATGTCCACCTTCTGGATTCTGGCGTCGAACAGCTTTATGCATACCCCGCAGGGCTATGAGATTGTTAATAATCAGCTGATCCCGGTCGACTGGCTGAAAGTGGTGTTTAACCCCTCCTTCCCTTATCGCCTGCTGCATATGGCCACCGCGGCCTTCCTTGCCAGCACCTTTTTTGTCGGTGCTTCAGGGGCATGGCATCTGCTGCGCGGCAATAAAAGCCCGGCGGTAAAACGCATGTTTTCAATGGCGATGTGGATGGCGCTGATTGTGGCGCCGATTCAGGCCGGTATTGGTGATGCCCATGGCTTAAACACCCTCAAATACCAGCCAGCCAAAATCGCCGCGATTGAAGGTCACTGGGAGAATAAAAACAGCGAACCGACCCCGCTGATTCTGTTTGGCTGGCCGGATATGCAGGCGGAAGAGACCAAATATGCGCTAGAAGTACCGTACCTCGGCAGCCTGATTCTGACCCACAGCCTCGATAAACAGATACCCGCGCTGAAA
Organism: Winslowiella arboricola; assembly: GCF_025527015.1. Classification (GTDB taxonomy): domain Bacteria; phylum Pseudomonadota; class Gammaproteobacteria; order Enterobacterales; family Enterobacteriaceae; genus Erwinia; species Erwinia arboricola. The sequence goes on from NZ_JAODIM010000043.1 coordinate 740,828, forward strand.
AGCTTCCCGCCGCAGGATCGCCCAAATTCAACCGTGGTCTTCTGGTCGTTCCGCATTATGGTGGCGCTGGGACTGCTGATGATCACCGCCGGTGTCTGGAGCCTGTGGCTGCGCTTCCGTCACCGTCTCTACGATCAGCGCTGGTTCCACCGTTTTGTGCTGGTGATGGGGCCGTCCGGTCTGCTGGCGATTCTGGCTGGCTGGTTTACCACCGAAATTGGCCGCCAGCCATGGGTAGTATATGGCCTGCTGCGCACCCGCGACGCGGTATCAGCGCATGGCACGCTACAAATGTCGATCAGCCTGCTGGCGTTCGTGCTGGTGTATGGCTCAGTCTTTGGCGTCGGTCTGATCTATCTGCTGAAGCTGGTGGCGCGCGGTCCACAACCTTATGAAGAACATGCGCCGGAAGGCGGCCCCGGCACACCGCGCACCCCTGCGCGTCCGCTTTCCGCAGCCGATGACGCATTTGACCAACCGCAGAGGAAACAGTAATGGGAATCGATCTTGCTCTGATTTGGTTCATTATTATCGTCTTCAGCATCCTGATGTATGTGGTGATGGATGGTTTCGACCTCGGTATCGGCCTGCTCTATCCGCTGGTGCCGGAGACTGAAGATCGTGATGTGATGATGAATACCGTCGCGCCAGTGTGGGATGGTAATGAAACCTGGCTGGTGATGGGTGGCGCCGGGCTGTTTGGCGCCTTTCCTCTCGCCTATGCGGTGATCCTCGATGCGCTGACCATTCCGCTGACGATTATGCTGATCGGGCTGATATTTCGCGGCGTCGCCTTTGAATTTCGCTTTAAAGCAACGCCCGCGCACCGTCCGTTCTGGGATAAGTCATTTATTGGCGGCTCCTTTGTCGCCACCTTTGCGCAGGGTGTGGTGCTCGGCGCTTTCCTCAACGGTATTCCGGTGGAGGGGCGCACATGGAGTGGCTCGGCCCTTGACTGGCTGACGCCGTTCAGCCTGTTCTGCGGGCTGGGATTAGTGGTCGCCTATGCACTGCTGGGTTGCAGCTGGCTGATTATCAAAACTGAGGGCGAGTTGCTGTTACGGATGCGTAAGCTGGCCCGTCCGCTGCTGCTGGCGCTGCTGGTAATTCTGGCGATTGTCAGCGTCTGGACGCCGCTGTCCCACGCTGCCATCGCCGCACGTTGGTTTAGTTTTCCTAATCTGTTCTTTTTCCTGCCGGTGCCGGTACTGGTGCTGCTGGTCTCGTGGGGATTGTGGCACAGCGCGTGGAACCGGAACGCCCATTACGCGCCATTTATTCTGACGCTGGGGTTAGTATTCCTCGGTTTCAGCGGGCTGGGTATCAGCATCTGGCCGAACCTGATCCCGCCGGATATCACTTTCCGCGCCGCCTCCTCACCGCCGCAAAGCCAGGGTTTTATGCTGGTCGGGGCGCTGTTTATTATCCCACTTATTCTGGTCTATACCCTGTGGAGCTACTATGTGTTCCGCGGCAAGGTTAAACCAGAACACGGTTATCACTGAGGAGTTAACCATGCAATTTATCCAGCGGATGACACGTAAAAATCTCAAGCAGCCGTGGTGGAAAAAAGTGTACTGGATGCTGATTATCTGGTTCGGCAGTGTGCTGGCGCTGTTTATTATCGCCAGCCTGTTTCGCGCATTAATGAGCGCCGCCGGGTTAAAGCTTCACTAATTTTAATCATACCTGCCAGCAGCGGTGATATTTTCACCGCTGCTTTATTTCTGCCCGGCAATGATAATTAGCACGCTACTGACACCACGCTGTATTATCCCGTCTGATATCAATTCTAAAATCATAATTCCACCTGCATAATTTTATATTTCAGACAAGAAACATTTGTAACTGTACAAATGAAAATAAAGCCTAAAAACGCGTTACGCGCTTTTTGTCACTGAACATGCCGCAGGAACTATTTGCAAAATCCGTGAAGTTGAACGCCAGCTAAACAAAATATCTTAAATGCGCAACATTTAAGCAATAAAGCACTATTAACAGTAGGTTATCGAGTTACTCGTTTACCTGGCAGAAAAAATTCATAATAAGAAAAAATGATAAACATAGGAAAAAAACGTGTTTCACCATCGTTAATTTTGATAAATGCCCTTCTTTTACATTTTGTAACACTTATGTTCTTATTGTAAATTTATTATTTGTGACATTTTCTTGGTGGTCGCAAAAGCGCGTCACAAATAAAAATAATTTACAGGATACTTTTTATGATGAAGCACAACGTAATTGCATTGGTCGTACCTCTGCTGCTGGGGCTGGGTAGTGCACAAGCGGCAGAGATTTATAACAAGGACGGTAACAAACTGGCGCTGGACGGAAAAATTAACGCCGGACATGTGTTTACCAAAGATGACAGCAATGATGGCGACTCCACCTATATCCGTTTAGGTTTTAAAGGCGAGACGCAAATCACCGATCAGCTGACGGGCTATGGCCGCTGGCAGTATCACTTCCAGGGTAATAACTCTGAGAGTGATGCGGATGCGCAGAGCGGCAACAAAACCCGTTTAGGCTTTGCTGGTCTGAAATATGGCGACCTGGGTTCATTCGATTACGGTCGTAACTACGGTCTGATTTATGACGCGCTGGCCTCCACCGATATGCTGCCAAAATTTGGTGGTGACTCCGGTTACACTGACGCCTTCCTCGCTGGCCGCTCCACTGGCTTAGCCACATACCGTAACACCGGCTTCTTTGGCCTGGTGGATGGTCTGGATTTCGCCCTGCAATATCAGGGTAAAAACGACCGCGGCACCGACTCTAACGGCATTCGCCGCTCGAACGGTGATGGTTATGCGCTGTCAGCTGCTTACAACCTTGACCTCGGCCTGTCGTTTACCGGTGCTTTCGCCAGTCTTGATCGCACTGAAGGCCAGAACGCAGCGTCACGCGGTGAAGGCGAGCGCGCACAGTCATGGGCTACCTCAGTTAAGTACGATGCTAACCAGGTATATCTGGCCACCATGTATGGCGAAACGCTGAATGCCACGCCAATTAGCGGTGGTTTCGCCAACAAAGCACAGAACTTCGAAGCTGTGGCTCAGTATCAGTTCCTGAATGGTCTGCGTCCCTCTCTGGCCTATGTGTCATCAAAAGCTAAAGATGTTGAAGAGATCGGCAGTGTCGACCTGTTTAAATATATTGCGGTAGGCACCTACTACTACTTCAATAAAAACATGGTGTTCTACGCAGAATACAAAATCAACCTGCTGGATAACGACAACGCTCTCGGCGTGAATAGCGATGACGTCACCGGTGTTGGCCTGACTTACCAGTTCTGATTTAGTCCCCTCTCATTGGTTGCGGTTCTGTTGTGTCGACAAACCGCAAATAAAAAGGGCAGCGTGCAAACGCTGCCCTTCTCTTGTTAACTTATCACTCAGGTTACACGGAACTTTGCATCCGGGCGAATCGCCTGCGGCAACAGCGTTTCGTTATTCATCTCGCGCAGATTGATCTCAATATTGGCGCACATCGCATCCATCGGCAGATGGTTGCTGGCATAGCCGAACGGCGTCTCCAGCTCTTCCGCCAGCGTATCCAGCGAGAGGAAGGTATAGGCGATAAACACCGAGACCAGCGGCGTCATATAGTGCAGGTCTGGTACCAGCGCAAACGGCAGTAAGGTACAGAACAGATACACCGTGCGATGCAACAGCAGGCCGTAGGCAAAAGGCACCGGCATACTGGCGAGGCGCTCGCAGCCACCTAATACCTGCGTCAGCTGATTCAGACTCTGGTCCATATTGACGTACACTATATCCGATACATTGCCCTGACGGCGCTGCCCGGCCAGCCATTGCGACAGTTGTAGCTCGATAAAATTGGTCGGTGCGCGCCGCTGCAGCACAATCTCCGCTTCACTGCCGAGATAGCGGGTCAGATCGTCGCGCGGATCGCTGCCGCGCAGCTGGTGCTTCATGCTGTAGCAAAAGGCCATCAGTAAAGCCGTCACTTTCGGCACTTCAGCAGGACAGATAGCCAGCGCCTGCCGCTGAATGGTACGACAGGCAATCAGCAAGCCGCCCCATAACTGGCGTGCTTCGGTAAAACGGGCATAACAAACGCTGTTACGAAAACCAAGAAAGATGGCAATCGACACGCCGAGCAGACTAAAAGGCGCCAGCGTTAACTTCACGCCCAGCGACTCATACCAGCCAAGGCAGAAGATGGCGATAACTGACATCGCCAGATTAAGAGCAAGACGAAACAGAATGCCGGGCAGCACTGAGCCATGCCAGGCAAACAGGCGTAAAAACCAGTGACGATGGGGACGGATGATCATGATGTGCAGGTGGTTGTAATTTTCGCCGATTGTGGCAAAAAGCCTTGTCGCTGGAAAGGACTATTTTGTGATATCAGTCACATTTTTATGGCAACTGGTTATAGGACATTTATTGTCTTTACAGATCGCGGATCCATACCTGCCCCACCAGATCCTTGCCGAAACTGTGATGGGCTTCCTCTGCTGTCAGCCTGAAGCCGGTCTGCTGATAAATTTTCGCTGCCGCAACCAGTATGCTGTTGGTCCACAATTCCATTTTTTTATAGCCCGCGTGGCGGGCAAAGGTCAGCGCTTCTTCCACCAGCCGATGGCCGATACCCAGTCCGCGGGCGCTGGCATCAACATACAGCAGCCGCAACCACGCGGTGTCATCATCCTTACGCACCACAAAAACCGAGCCGACCAGCTTGCCCCCTTTTTCGGCAATCCAGCAGCGCTCTTTGCCTGGCACAAATTCCCGCAGATATTTCGCCACAATCTCCGCCGCCATCGCTTCAAACTCGCTACTCCAGCCATACTCCGTGGTATACAGCACGGCATTCTGATGTACCACCAGCCCCAGATCGCCCGGCAATGGATCGCGCAGAATATATCCGGGCGCCGGGTTGCCGAGCAGTGCCTCAATCTGGTTCATCGCATTGGTCAGCTGCTGTTGCTGCGTGGCGGAAAGTGGCTCCAGCACCGCCATCAGCTGCTGCTGCGCCAGCGCGTTAAGCAACTCAATGCGCGTCAGACCTTTGTCTGTCAGCTGCAGCCGCATCACGCGGGCATCCTCTGTTGAACGGGTTTTGGTGATCAGTAACTGGTTTTCCAGCCCGGAAATTACCCGGCTGAGATAGCCAATATTCAGACTTAGCTGGCGACAGATAGCGGAAGTGGTCAGTTGCGGATGCATCAGCAGCTCATGCATCACCCTCACCTCAGTCAGGGAGAATTCGCTGCTGAGCAGATGCTGATTAAGCCTGTCAATCTGTCGGGTATAAAAACGGTTAAACTGGCGCACCAACTCCGCACGCTCAGACAGCGTCATGTCGGTCATGGCTGTTCTCTCTGTTGCCAGCGTTAAACAAGCAAATTTACCTGCTTAATATAGGCGCAGAAAGGTCACCTCGTTGTGATATGGCTGGCAACTGCGTAGTGCAGATTATGGCGCCATCAGATCGTAGCCCGGATTGCCAGCACTCTGCAGGGTCATTGGCGGTGACAGCTTCAGGGTGATCCAGTTAGAGGTTACGCGCTGCTGCTTGCTGTCTTCCAGCGTGACTGACAGCCGGTACTCATTGCTGGCGTCCGGTGAGCTGTCCCACTGCGGCATAATAATCGACCAGCCCTGCGGGTCGCTGTTATTGGCCGGTGGCGTCAGACTTAGCGCCTGGGTATCGCCCTGCCAGCTGACGCGAGCGATATCGTTGCTGGCGCGGATCTGTAATTTCAGCGGCAGCGTTTCGCCACTCTGTAACTGCCATGGCGGCGTGGCAAGGAATACCCCCAGCGTTTTACGCTGACGGAACTCCAGCACTGGGGTGTTATTACGTTCCACCACATCATAGCGACTCCCGCGCAACGAACGCGCTTCAGCGACATTATCTGCCGACAGCTGCTGGCTGAGCGCCACGCCGATGCGGTAATTGACCTTCATACCAAACTGCTCCTGCGACTCGCCGCCCTCACCCTCTTTATGCGAAGCGGTAAAGCTCAGCAGCGGCACCGGGGTGTAATTGACGCCCACTTTAACCGCCACCGGATTGCGGTAACTGCTGCCGCTGTTAAACAGGTCAATATTGTCGCCGAGATACTGCTCATACGTCAGGGAAACCCCGAGCTGGCGGTAAAATGGCAGATAGCCCTGCGTGGTGATGTCATAGCCGCGCGCCAGTCGCATCTGCGAACTGCTGCTACGATTGCGCCAGCCGGAGAGCGGATGGTAGTAGTTAGCGGAGAAGCGCAGGAAATCGCCCCAGGCTTCAGTACCCACCCCGGCGCGCTGCATACCGCTGTCAAACTGACGGTCGACAAAAGTGTTATAGCCCAGCAGCCAGTCACCGGCGAACCAGCGCTGGCCGAGACCGAGATTGCCTGTCGCGCCTTCATCGGTTTGCGACACGCCAAGCTGGGTAAAGGTCAGGTACTGATATTTATCCTGCCACGGTGTCAGCAGCTGGGCGCTGCTGCCATCCAGATTGCCGTCCATATCCACCTGCAACGACAGATTGGCGGTGCCATAGGGCGACAGCAGACTTTGTCCGCGATCGACCACCCGCTCCGCCACTTCATCGCGAAAATGGTTAAACGCCCACTGCCCGGCCTGCTTGCCCAGCGGATCGTCATTACCACTGTCCATACTGGCTTCGCCAATATCTTTTGCCACCGTCGCCAGATTTTTGGCAAACGAGTCATTGCTGGCGCTGGAGTTGCCGAGATCGGGCAAACTGCTTTGCAGTTCGCTAAATCGCGCGGGATTTTCAAACGGATAGTCGGGAACTTGCGTGTCGGTTTGCAGAGCGTAAGCGCCGGGCACAAGCAACCCGATGCCGCTTAGCATCAAAACCACGGAGATCGTCTGTTTACGCTGCCGGAATGCCATTACACCTACCGTTATCTGTCAATCTCACAAATTTATGACCGCTCTCACGGACTTGACATAAAAAAGTAGACTTTAGCTTAACATACTGTGTCGCGTATTTCGAAAATTCGGCCATTAGCGGCCAGCGGAAAATAGTGAAGGCATGGATAAAATGCGTGTGGCAAGTTGTTGAATTATCGACCAGACTTTAACCAGTTTATCACTCACGAGGATTGACCATGAAGAAAACGCTACTCTGCGCCAGCCTGCTACTGGCCACCGCCAGCGCGGGTGCTGAGCAGGTCTTTAGCCTGAGCTCGCCGGACTTTTCTGATAATGCACTGCTGGCGCAACAATTTGCCGGCGCCACAGCGGGCAATGCCAGCTGCACCGGTAAAAATGTCTCGCCGGCGCTTAGCTGGAGCAGTGCACCGCAGGGCACCAAAAGTTTCGCGTTACTGGTATTTGACCCGGAAGGCGCCAAAGGCCTTGGCGTGTCGCACCTTGTGGCCTATAACATCCCCGCCGAACGTAACAGCTTTGCGCAGGGTGAGTTAACTGCTGGCACCGGCTATACTGGCGGTAAAAACACCCCCGGCAACGACCGTTATCATGGCCCCTGTCCACCGGCAGGCAGCGGCGCGCACCACTATGTGTTTACGCTGATTGCCACCGACCTGCCCGCCAGCGGTCTGCAACATGGCTTAACGCGTGAAGCATTGCTGGAAAAACTGAAAGGTCACACTCTCGGCGCTGCCGGGATTATTGGTCGTTACGGCAACTGATTACGACATAATCAGCCCGCCATCGACATTAATGGTTTGTCCGGTGATATAGCGCGCGTCATCGGACGCCAGAAACGCCACCAGCCCGGCGACATCGCGCGGCTGCCCGGCGCGTTTTAGCGGGATGCCCTCAACCCACTCCGCCATCAGCTCGCCTTTACCATAACGTTTGCTGTCGCTGCTGAGTATTTCACCCCACACGCGATCATTGTAATCCCACATCTCACTTTCAATAATCCCCGGGCAGAAAGCATTGACGGTGATATGCCACGGCGCCAGCTCATGGGCCAGACTCTGGGTAATGCCGATCACCCCCATTTTGCTGGCCGCATAGTGGGGCGTATAGATAAAGCCCTGCCGCCCCTGGCCGGACGAGGTATTAATCAGGCTGCCGCTCTGCTGCTTCACCATATACTTCGCTGCTTCGCGACAGCAAAGCCAGACGCCCGTGGTATTCACCGCGAGGATGCGCTCAAAATCCGCTTTTGGCATCTTGTCGTAAGTCGCAATGGTGATCACCCCGGCATTCTGAACCGAGACATCGATGCTGCCGAACGTCTGCGCCGCCTGCTGATATAACCCCTGCACCTGCGCTTCATCAGTAACATCCACCTGTAACGACAGAATCTCCGCGCCATACTGCGAACGCAGTTTTTCCGCCGTCGCCTGCACCCGCTCGCCATCATTTGACACCATCACCAGCCGGGCGCCATCCCCGGCAAAACGCTCAGCAATACCCGCGCCAATGCCACGGCAGGCGCCGGTGATCACCACCGTTTTTCCGCTAAAATCACGCTTCATACTCTGCTCCTGTTAAGGGTGGTCATCACGCTGCCTGCTGTTTAATTTCATGGCGACGCATCAACACCACCTTACTTTGTAAACGCTGCTGGAACTGGTCGATCACCACCGCGGTAACAATCACCAGGCCTTTAATCACCATCTGCCAGAAGTCACTGACGCCCATCATCACCATACCGTCGGCAAGAAAGACGATCACAAAGGCGCCAATAATCGAACCGGAAACCCGACCACGTCCGCCCGCCAGCGCGGTGCCGCCCAGCACCGTGGCGCCGATGGCGTCCATCTCAAACATATTGCCGGTCATCGGATGGGCGGTTTGCAGCTGTGAGGCCACCACCAGCCCGACCAGGGCGGCGCACAGCCCGGAAAAACCGTAGACAAACACTTTCACTTTGATAATCGGCACGCCAGCGAGGCGCGCGGCGGACTCATTGCCGCCGGTGGCGTAGATATAGCGTCCCAGCGGGGTTTTGCGTGTCAGATAAAGCCCCAGCAGCAGAAAGCCCAGCATCAGCCAGATCGGGATATACACGCCAAACACCGTGCCGGAACCGAGTATTGCAAAACCGGTATTGCCCAGCGGTTCGAGGCCGACCAGGTTGGCATAGGTGCTGCCGTCGTTAAACAGCAGCGCCGCACCACGCGCGACATACATCATGCCGAGCGTACAGATAAAGGGCGCGACCCCCAGACGGGTAATCACCGCGCCATTGACCAGACCAATCAGCACGCCAAATACCGCCACCAGCAGGATCACCTCGGGCACATTGAGGAACAGAGTATTGCCGCCCCACAGCGGAATGCCGTTGGTCAGCAACGCGCCCGCCACCATGCCGCAGATCCCCGCCACCGCGCCGACCGACAGATCGATGCCGCCGGTCAGAATCACCAGCGTCATACCGATAGCCAGCAGACCGGTAATGGCGACATGCTGCGTCATAATCAGCAGATTTGAAGTGGTGAGAAAATTCGGCACCATAATGCTAAAGAAGCCAATTACGATTAACAGGGCGATAAAGGTGCGCGCTTTCAGTAAGTACATATAAAGCAGGTATTTCTGGTTCATCTTATTATCCTCAGGCGCGGTCAGTCATGCGGCGTGGATGCCGCGATCAGCATTTCGCGTGTCGCCTCGGCGCGCGGTAAATCGGCGGTGATCCTGCCATCGGCCATCACCAGAATACGGTCGGCCAGCGCCATCACTTCATCCAGTTCGGAAGAGGAGAACATCACCGCCAGCCCCTGATGCGCCATCGATCCAATCAGATGATAAACATCGGTTTTTGCCCCGACATCGATACCGCGTGTCGGCTCATCCAGCAGCACCACTTTCGGCCCGGTCATTAATGCCTTGCCCAGCACCACCTTCTGCTGATTACCGCCGCTGAGAGAGGTGATCGGCAGCTCAATATCACTGACTTTGATCGCCAGCCGCTGGATCATATCGTTAACCCGGATCTGCTCTTGATTGGGACGTAACAGCGCCAGCGCGCGATAAAATGCGCGCAGGCTGACATCTGACAGCGTCATATTGGTTTTGATCGACATCAGCTGGATCACCCCTTCACCCTGACGATCTTCCGGCACCAGCGCGATACCGCGTTTGAGCCGCTGCTGAAAATTGCACTTCTCCAGCGACTGGCCATTCAGCATGACGCTGCCGCTCTGACAGTGCATCAGGCCAATAACCCCTTTAAACAGTTCGGTACGTCCGGCGCCCAGCAGGCCATAGATGCCCAGCACTTCGCCTTTACGCAGAGTAAAAGTGACATCATTCAGCTTATAGCCGCCGTTCTGGTGCAGCGCCGTCAGGCCACTGACCGCCAGCACCGTCTCGCCCTGACTGGCAGGGGAGTAATCAAAATGTTTTTTCTTATCGCCGACCATCTGTTCGATAATCCACGGCACACTGGCGTCGCGCACGTCACGCTCGCTGATAAAACGGCCATCGCGAAAAATGGTGATGTGATCGCCAATCTCCATCAGCTCTTCCAGCCGGTGTGAGATATAGATAATAGTGACACCCCGCCGCTTCAGCTGAGCAATCACATTGAACAGCACTTTCACTTCCGACTGACTCAGCGCCGAGGTTGGCTCATCCATAATCAGCACCCGCGTATCTTTTGACAGCGCGCGCGCGATCTCCACCAGTTGCTGATGGCCGATACCCAGTTCGCCAAGCGAGGCATACGGGTCGACATCCAGCTCCAGCCGCTCCAGCAGCGCTTTCGCCAGCTGATACTGATACTTCTCATTAATCCGTCCGCGCTGGAAAAACTCGTTGCCGATAAAAATGTTGTCCATCACATTCATATTGGGGAACAGGTTCAGCTCCTGAAAAATAATGCTGATGCCATGTTTCTCCGCCTGCTGGGTGGAGTGCAGATGGACGGCTTCGCCGTCGAGGAAAATCTGTCCGGAGGAGGGTGTTTCCACCCCGGCCAGCATTTTCATCATGGTGGATTTACCGGCGCCGTTCTCGCCGATCAGCACATTGACCTGATTGCGGTAGACGCGGTAGTTGACCTGGTCGAGGGCGATGACGCCGGGATAGATGCGCGACACACTCTGCGTCTCGATAATCACTTCCGGCAGTGGCGCCTGCTCGCTTTGCATCTGGGCCATACTCACTCCTTACTGACGCGTTACCCGTGCCGGAGTAATATCCGGTACGGTCTGCGGAATGTCCCAGCTGCTGAACACGCCTACCACTTCAAGTTTATCGCCCACCTTCGGCTGCAGGCTTTTCATCAGATCGGAGGCCTGGTTATTGATCGCGCGGCCATAGTCGCCAAACAGCACCTGGTCGTTAAAGTCCTGATAGCTGGCGCCTTTATAAGCATCGCGCAGCGCCGTACCGCGAATAATCGGCCCGATCTGCACCACCGCACTAACGCCGCTGATATCTTTCACCGTCATCCTGCCGCTGCGCGAGGTGGTATTGACACTCTCTACCGCGCCTTTGACGACTACGGTAAATACGCACGGGTTCTCCGCCTGCGCGCGATAACCCAATGTCCGGCAGGCGCTGTCAAAATCCTTCGCCGCCGCCAGATCTTTCATCAGCACATCAAGTGGTTTCGCCTCACTGGCCAGCTGCGGAATAATGTGTTGCTCAAACACCTGGTGAACATCCGCCATCTTCGGGTTGGGCGGATTTTTTAATGCGGCCAGCTCCTGCTGGGACACGATACGGCAGCCACCTAAGGCCAGTGCGGCAATCGTCAGCCAGACACCTCTGAACATCGTTACTCTCCTTTGCGCCCGCCGGGCGGGCGCGACAGCAGTCGGTTACGCGTTACGACTTAAAGTTGAAGTCCTGAACCTTGCTGGCATTCTCCGGCGTGATCAGGATGCCGCGAAACATCACGCGCTGTTTTTCCGGTTTGGCGCCTTTCTGGATAAAGTTATCGAGGTCGGTAACTCCCTGCGCGGCAATCGCCTGCGCCTGCAACATTACGGTGGCTTTCAATGTGCCGGCTTTGACCGCTTCACGTTCATCGTTGCTGCCATCGATACCCACCACAATCACGTCGTCACGACCGGCAGCTTTCAGCGCCGCAATCGCTCCCAGCGCCACCGGGCCGTTACCACAGATCACCCCTTTCACATCCGGATGTGCCTGCAGGATACTGTCCATAATGCGTTTACCGTCGATCAGCGTGCCTTTGGCATCCTGGCGCGCCACGCTCTGCATATCGGAATATTGATCCAGCACCTGGTGGAAGGATTTGGATCGCGTCACACAGTTGTTATCCGCGAGGTTACAGGTCAGCTCGGCGTATTTGCCCTTCTCGCCCATCTTCTCGACAAATACGTTGGCGACATCGGAACCCGCCTGGAAGTTGTTATGGGTGATTTGCACCAGCGCCACATCATCAACCGGGATTTCACGGTTGATCAGCACCACCGGGATACCGGCATCTTTGGCTTTTTTAATTGCCGCCACGCTGGCAGTGGAGTCAGCGTTATCCAGCACGATGCCCTGCACTTTTTTACCGATGGCGGCATCAATTAACTCGCTTTGCTTCTTCACATCTTCGCCATGGGACAGCACCGAAGTCTTATACCCCAGCGCCTGCGCTTTCAGATTGGCGCCTTTGGCTTCGGAGGCGTAGTAAGGGTTATCGAGTGAGTTAACCATAATCATAATGGTGCCTTTTTCCGCCGCGAGCAGCGCGCCGGAAAAACTACAGGCCGTAGCAACGGCTAACAGCAATACACGCGTTTTCATAATGATGTTCTCTCTGTTTGTTATATGCAGGGTCAAAAGGTGATTTCTGATGCTGGCGCGGGCGGCGAGAACGCCGCCCCTACATTTTTTGGATTACCAGATGGTGAAACCGCCATCGATCATCAGATCAGCGCCGGTGATCATGTCACTGCCATTGCTGGCGAAAAACAGCACGGCGGCGGCGATCTCATCGGTATAAGCAAAACGCCCGAGCGGAATTAATTTTTTCATCGCTTCCCCTTTTTCGCCGCGCCAGGCTTTTTCACCCATCGGTGTCAGCACCACGGTCGGTGACAGGGTATTAACGTTGATTTTGTGGGGAGCGAACTCTTTCGCCATCACTTTGGTCATGCCCAGTAGCCCGGCTTTCGCGGCGGTGTAGGCCACATGGTTATCGAGGGCGATTGACGCTGCCTGCGAAGCGATATTGATAATCTTGCCGCCCTGACCGGCAGCAATCATCTGTTTTGCCGCCGCCTGCGAGCAGAGGAACGGGCCGGTCAGATTGACGGCAATCTGTTTTTGCCACTCGGTAAACTCCGTCTCCATCACCGGCTGGAGCATCACGTAGCCCGCGCAGTTAAGCAGAATATCCAGATGCCCGTAGTGGGCAACTACCTGCTGAAACGCGCTCTCCACTGACGCCGGGTCGGTGACGTCGCAGGAGACAAACTGTACGCGTGCGGCATCAAACTGCGCGGCGATCTCCGCCACTTTCTCCTGCTCAAAGGCCGGATAGAGCAGTGCGAGGCTGGCGCCCTTTGCCAGCAACATCTGATTACTGGCCATCGCAATCCCGCCAAGACCGCCCGTCACCACCGCAACTTTACCGCTCAGATTAAGGTTGATATCTACGCCGTAACGCAGATTGACATCGTATTCACTACTCATCGTCCGGCTCTCCTTACGAAACGGCCCTGTTAACGAAACGGTGTTATTGGTTTTCGAATAAAAATATACGCTATCGTTTGTTAATGGTTTGTGGCGCAGATCATAGTTCAAATAAAAACCAGCAAACCACATAAGTGACTGATTTATTTATTATGTGATAATCTTTAATCTTGACCATATGGACAAATAGCGGTGAAAACTGTGGAAAATCAATTGCATTTCATCCATAACACTTTCGAACGAAAGTGATGATTTCACGGGTGCCATCTCGCTTTCATTCACCAGCAGCGTTAATATTTGCTGCAGAGACAGCGATTGAGCCGAGCCTGAGCGCGACAATCAGGAAAAGGGAGTGTTTCGATTGAAAAGCAAAAGTGAACAGCTGGCTGATATGCAGCAGCGCCGCGATAAGATTCTCGAGATGATCCGGGAGGACGGTACCGTCACGGTAAAAATGCTGACTGAGGCTTTTAACCTGACCGAGGCCACCATCCGCACCGATCTGCGTAAGTTGCAGCAACAGGGGCATGTGCAGCGCTATCATGGTGGTGCCACATTGATGACCGGCAGGCAGAATACCGGCGCACTGCTGCTGGAACGCCAGACGCATCTGGAGGCAAAAGATGCCATCGGCCGACTGGCGGCGAAACATATTGAGAATGGCGATACAGTGATTTTCGATTCCGGCACTACCACCACCGCAATCGCCAATCATATGAGCCATATTCGAAAGTTGTCGGTTATCACTACCGCAGTGAATATCGCGCTGAAGCTGGGCGGCGAGCCGGGGATCAATATCCTGCTAACCGGCGGTACCTTTAAATTCCCCACGCTCTCCACCTCGGGTGAAAAAGCCGCCGGATTTTTTGACAATGTGCTGGCCGGCAAACTGTTTCTTGCCACCGCCTGTATCTCACCGCGCCTCGGGCTGAGCTTTCCCAGTGAAACCGATATCAAAGTGAAAACCGCGATGATGAAATCGGCCAGCACCGTCTATGTGGTGGCCGATTCGAGTAAAATCGATAAGGTATCGATGTTTGCCCTGCCCTGTGACTGGAGCGATATCCACTATCTGATCACCGACAGCGGCATCTCTCAGCTGTCGATTAATGCGTTTGAAGCGCTGGGGGTCAAAGTACTGGTGGCGGAATAAGCGGGCCGGTACAGCGTCACGACGTCGCCGATGATCAGCAAACTCGGAGACTGCGGCTGCTGTTCTGCCACACAGCGGGCAAGTTCCGCTAAGCGAGTAATCATGACCCGCTGATCGCGCCGGGTGCCGCGTTCAATAATCGCCACCGGGGTTTGCGCATCGCGGCCGTGGGCAATCAGCTGCTGGCTTAATGCTTCGCACCAGGTCAGTCCCATATAAAATACCAGTGTCTGACGCGGATCCTGCAAACTCTGCCAGTCAGGCTGCGGTTTGCCATCGCGGCCATGGCCGGTTATAAAGCGTACCGACTGCGCCATTGCCCGGTGCGTTAACGGAATGCCGCAGGCCGCGGCACAGCCTGTCGCCGCGGTGATCCCCGGCACCACATGACAGGGAATGCCTGCCTGCTGCGCCCAGCTCATCTCTTCGCCGCCGCGCCCAAAAATAAAGGGATCACCACCTTTTAGCCGGATCACCTGCTGACCGGTACGCGCTAAATCCACCAGCAGCTGATTAATTTGCGACTGCTTCATGCCATGAAAGCCAGGGGTTTTGCCGACATCAATGCACAGGGCATCCGCAGGCGCCAGCGCCAGGATTTCCGCACTGACCAGCCGATCGTACACCAGCACCTGCGCCTGCTCGATCAGCCTGAGTGCTTTTACCGTCAGCAGATCGACATCGCCGGGTCCGGCACCCACCAGCCACACCGCGCCAGGTTCTGCTCCGTGCATTGCACCGCGCAGTAATTTATCCAGAGAAGAGAGCGCCACTGTCATTGGATACCTCGTTAACCCGCTTGCGAAACCGCACAACGGGCAATTAACTGTTTTAATTCAGGAATACAGGAGCCGCAGTTCGTGCCGCATCCTAATGTTTTGCCCAGCGCCGCCGCACTGCTGCACCCACCGGCAATTGCCGCGATAATTTGTTGTTCGCCGATGCCAAAGCAGCTGCAGATGGTTTTGCCATTGCCTGCGCTATCGGCGGCCCGCCCCGCCAGTAATGCATGGCGTTCGGCAGCGGTGGTCGTCGGCTGACGAAATGCCTGCGCCACCAGTGCGCTGTCAATTTGTGGACGCAAACCATCGGCATAAAATGCCACCACCAGCACGCCGTCGCGCCAGCCCAGCAGCCGATAACAAGCGCCTTCACCCTGCGCATACTGGAGTGTCAGGCCACTGAGCTCGCACTGCTGCGCCAGCCAGCGCTGCGGATCGCCGTCAGCCGCCAGCTGATATTGCGTTACCGCCTCGTGCGGGATCCGCGCCCACCAGCCGGTGGCGTTAATAGTGACATTGTCACGTACAAATAACATCCCCTGCCAGTCACTGTGCCAGCGACGCAGACGTACTGGCGTCTGCTTACTCTCCGGCTGACCGGAGTGCGGGTCGAGATGCGCCGCCACCAGCCGGTCGACATTGCCTTCGGCGGCGAACTGCCGCGTCCAGTGCATCGGTACAAACAGCGTGCCGCGCTGCTGCGCATCAGTAAGCCAGGCGCGCACAACTATCCAGCCGCTGGCCGACTGCACCCGCACTAAATCGCCTTCGCTTATCTGATGTTGCTGCGCATCCTGCGGATGCAGATCGGCAAAAGGCTCACTCCGGTGCTGCATCAGACGCGGCACGTTGCCGGTGCGCGTCATGGTGTGCCACTGATCGCGAATACGTCCGCTGTTCATCAGCAGCGGCCAGGCGTCACTGACCTGCGCGGCGGGAAGGCGTGGTGTGATAGCCAGCAGCCGTGCTTTACCGTCGGCATGAAAAAAGCGCCGGTCGCTAAACAGCCGGGCACAGCCCTGCGGATGCTGCGTGTTGACCGGCCACTGGATCGGTTGCAGCGCGTCCCATCCGGCGTCAGTCAGGGTCGCCAGCCCGCTGATATCAAAGGCTCGCGCGCCCTGATTCTCAAAACCGGACAGCGCCGCATGTTCACGGAAAATCTCCGCCGGATGTTGCCAGGCAAAAGCCGCGCCAAATCCCATACGCCGCGCGACACCGGCAATGATCCACCAATCAGGCTGCGCCTCACCCGCCGCCGCGACAAAGCCGCGCTGGCGTGAAATGCGGCGCTCCGAATTAGTGACGGTGCCATTTTTCTCGCCCCAGCCCTGCGCGGGCAGCAGAATATCGGCAAAAGCGGTAGTATCGGTATGCTGACTGACATCAGACACGATCACCAGTTCACAGCGCGCCAGCGCCTGCGCCACGCGATGACCATCCGGCAACGATACCGCCGGATTGGTGCCCATAATCCATACTGCTTTAACCTCGCCGCGCTCAATAGCCTGAAACAACTCCACCGCTTTCAGTCCCGGTTGCTGCGCCACACGGTCGCTGTGCCAGAAACGTCGCAGGCGATCGATATCCTGTGGCGCAAACTCCATATGCGCCGCCAGCTGATTTGCCAGACCGCCCACTTCGCGCCCACCCATCGCATTGGGCTGCCCGGTGAGCGAAAATGGCCCGCTACCCGCACGGCCCAGTTTGCCGCTGAGCAGATGCGCATTGATAATCGCGTTGCACTTATCGCTGCCGCTGCCCGACTGATTGATGCCCATGCAATACAACGTCAGCGCCTGCGGACAGGAGGTAAACAGCTGATAAAAGGCTTCGACCTGCGCCAGCTCCAGCTGGCAGAACGCAGCCACCGCCTCGCCGGGCCACTCCGCCGCGGCCGTCAGCGCCGCTTCCACGCCCGAAAGATGCGCCAGCATACTACGATCAATACCCTGATGCTGCGCCAGCCAGTGCAGTAAGCCCGCAAACAGCGCGCCATCGCTGCCGGGACGCAGCGGCAGATGCAGATCGGCGAGGTCGCAGCTGGCGGTGCGGCGCGGATCGATCACCACCACCTGCATCGCCGGGCGCTGCTTTTTCGCTGCCACCAGCCGCTGATACGCCACCGGATGCGCCCAGGCGGTGTTGGATCCCACCAGCACAATCAGATCGCTATGGCTGAAATCGTCATAACAGCAGGGAACCGCATCAGCGCCAAAGGCGCGTTTATAGCCCACCACCGCCGACGCCATACAGAGCCGGGAATTGGTATCGATATTGCCGCTGCCAATAAAACCCTTCATCAGCTTATTTGCCGCGTAGTAATCCTCAGTCAGCAGCTGGCCGGAGGCATAAAATGCCACCGCCTGCGGCCCGTGTTGCGCAATAACCTGCTGCAACCCCTGCGCCACCCGATCCAGCGCCCGATCCCAGCTGACACGCTGGCCGTTAAGCTGCGGCCACAGTAAACGCCCCTGATGACCGAGGGTTTCCCCCAGCGCCGCGCCCTTGACGCACAGACGACCATAATTGGCCGGATGGCGGCTGTCGCCGCTGACCTGCACCTTTCCGTCGGGCTGAGCACTCAGCGTAACGCCGCAGCCCACCCCACAGTACGGGCAGGTGCTGTTCATATCGCCACCGCCATCGCCGTTTCCGCCACCACCAGCGGCGTATTCGCCACCAGTACAACGCCATTTTCCAGTTTCACCGGCCAGCAGCGCAGCTGCAACGCCGGATTATCAATACTCTGACCATCACGCAGGCGGAAGCGCTGCTTGTACAGCGGCGAGATCACCATCGCTTCACCACCGCTGTCACCGAGAATGCCACGCGATATCACGCTGGCCTGCGTACCTGGCTCAATATCATCCAGCGCAAAAACCTGCTCGCCAAAACGGAACAGAGCGATGCGCAGGCTGCCAAGCCGCGCGCCAATCCCGGCCTGCACCGGAATATCCTGCAGCTGACACAAGGCACTCCACGGCTCTGCCGGCAGTTCGGTCAGCGGGATCGGGGATCGGGTTGCCGGACGGATCTGCCCGCGCGACTGTTCCCGGCGCACTGTCTCATCGGCATCCTGACTATTGACGGTCGGACGGAACAGCGCCAGACGGTCCGGCGTCGCCAGCGTGGTCTGCCATTCGCACTGATAAGCCGCCACCACCCGCTGCATCTCCTGTTCCAGCTCGCTACCGATACCTAAGCTGTCCTCAATCACCACCGCGCGCAGATAGTCGAGACCGCCTTCCAGATTATCCATCCACACGCTGGTGCGTTGCAGACGATCGGCGGTACGCACATAAAACATGAGCAGCCGATCGACATAACGCAGCAGGGTCTGATCGTCGAGATCGCTGGCAAACAGATCGGCATGGCGTGGCTTCATGCCGCCATTGCCGCAGACATACAGATTCCAGCCCTTATCGGTGGCAATCACGCCGATATCTTTGCTCTGCGCTTCGGCGCACTCGCGGGTGCAGCCGGATACCGCCATTTTGATTTTGTGCGGCGCACGCAGTCCTTTGTAACGATTCTCCAGCGCAATAGCGAAGCCGGTAGAGTCCTGCACACCGTAGCGACACCAGGTCGATCCGACGCAGGATTTCACCGTGCGTAGCGATTTGCCGTAGGCATGGCCAGTTTCAAAACCGGCCTCGACCAGCTGCTGCCAGATCTCTGGCAACTGGTCGAGGCGCGCGCCAAACAGATCAATACGCTGGCCGCCGGTGATTTTGCTGTAGAGGTTATAGCGCTGTGCAATCTGGCCAATGGCGATCAGTCCCTGCGGGGTGACCTCTCCGGCAGGCATGCGCGGCACCACTGAATACGTGCCATCTTTCTGAATATTGGCAAAGTAGCGGTCATTAGTGTCCTGCAACGGCAGATGCTGCGGCTTCAGCAGATACTCATTCCAGCAGGAAGCCAGCAACGACCCCACCAGTGGCTTGCATACTTCGCAGCCGTGACCACGCCCGTGCTGCGTCAGTAGCTGATCGAAACTTTTAATTTGATTAACGCGGATCAAATGGTGCAGCTCCTGACGCGACCAGGCAAAGTGTTCACAGACATCTTTCTTCACTTCCACGCCGAGATCCGCCAGCTGGAACTCCATCACCTGTTTCACCAGCGCCGCACAGCCGCCGCAGCCGGTAGCGGCTTTGGTGCAGTTTTTAATCGCCGCCATATCGCCCGCGCCATTACGCACCGCGCCACAAATATCGCTTTTACTGACGTTATGACACGAGCAGATCTGCGCGCTGTCGGGCAGCGCCGCCACGCCCAGCGCTTTTACCGGCGCACCGCTGGTTTGCGGCAGGATCAAGGTTTCCGGCGCGGCTGGCAGCGCCATATCATTCAGCATCATCTGCAATAAGGTGCTGTATTCACTGCTGTCGCCCACCAGCACGCCGCCAAGCAGCTTTTTACCGTCGGCGGATACCACAATTTTTTTGTAGATTTCCTGTGGCCCGTTGGTCCAGTGATAGCTCTGACAGCCCGGCGTGCGTCCATGCGCATCACCAAGTGAAGCCACTTCCACCCCCAGCAGTTTGAGTTTGGTGCTCATATCGGCGCCGGTAAACGCCGCGGCTTCGCCAGCCAGCGTCGCCGCCAGCACCCGCGCCATCTGGTAACCCGGCGCCACCAGGCCAAAGATCTGCCCGTTCCACAGCGCGCATTCGCCAATGGCGTAAATGGCCGCATCCGAGGTGGCGCAGGTATCATGGATCGCAATGCCGCCACGCGGGCCGAGGTTGAGACCGGCGTCACGCGCCAGCTGGTCACGCGGTCGGATCCCGGCAGAAAACAGCACCAGATCGCTGGTCAGGGTTTCGCCATCGGCGAAGTTCAGCGTCATGCTGCCGTCAGCATGCTCAGTGATTTCGCGCGTCTCTTTAGCGGTATGGACACGCACGCCGAGGGCTTCAATTTTACGCCGCAGCATCTGTGCGCCGCCGTCATCCAGCTGCACCGCCATCAGCCGTGGCGCGAACTCCACCACATGGGTTTCCAGTCCCAGCTGTTGCAGCGCATTGGCCGCTTCCAGCCCTAACAGACCGCCGCCAATCACCACGCCGCGCGTCGCCTGTTTCGCCCGCGCGGCAATCGCATCCAGATCGTCCAGGGTCCGGTAGACAAAGCAGTTGGCTGATTGACCACCCGGGATCGGCGGCACAAACGGCCAGGATCCGGTCGCCAGCACCAGTTTGTCCCACGCCATCTCATGGCCGCTGGCATCGCGAATGCATTTTCGCTGGCGGTCAATCGCTACCACTTCGCAGTGGCTGCGCAGCTCAATGCCGTTCAGTTCGAAGAAGTTTTCACTGACCAGCGACAAATCCGCATGGCTGCTGCCGGCGAAATAGTCGGAGAGATGGACACGATCGTAAGCCTGATGGCGCTCTTCGCCGTACACCACCACCTGATAGTGATGGTGCAACTCGCGCTGCACCAGCTGTTCAAGAAAATGATGACCGACCATCCCGTGGCCAATCACAACTAATACCGGTTTGCTCATCACATTGTTCCCTGCAGCCAATGGCTGCCTGTAGTTATCTTCAGCATCAAAAAGCGCGGCAGATGACACTGCCTCAGCGCGTTGTAATTTTTTCATCAGCGATGCCGCCTGGCTGATATCGCCATACAGCAGCACACCGCTTAACTTGCCGTCGCGCAGCAGCAGACGGCGATAGTGCGAACTGAGCGGGTCAAAACTGATTAACGAACGGCTGTGCGGATCGTCACGGATATCCCCGGCGCTAAACACGTCGATGCCGGTGACCTTCAGCCGGATGGCGTTCTCTTCCGGCTGAAAGTCCGCCAGCGGCTCTGCGGCCAGC
Organism: Winslowiella arboricola; assembly: GCF_025527015.1. Classification (GTDB taxonomy): domain Bacteria; phylum Pseudomonadota; class Gammaproteobacteria; order Enterobacterales; family Enterobacteriaceae; genus Erwinia; species Erwinia arboricola. The sequence goes on from NZ_JAODIM010000043.1 coordinate 762,180, forward strand.
TGATGGGCGAGGATCTGCGCCTGACGCAGACAGGGAGCCAGCAGGCCAAAGGTTTCGCCGTCAATTTCACAACATTCGCCTAACGCATAGACACCCTGCTGGCGGGTTTGCAGCTGACCATTAACCTGAATACCGCGACCACAAACCAGCCCTGCCGCTTTTGCCAGCGCCAGTTCCGGCTTTACACCAGTAGCAATCACCACCCGCTCAGCAGGCAGCTGCTGCCCACCGGATAAAGTGACACTGTCACTATGAATCACACTGATCTGCTGATTTAGCCAGCAGGCGATACCACGCTGTTGCAGCGAATCCTGCAGCATTGCCGCGGCCTGTTGGTCCAGCTGGCGATCCAGCAGCCACGGTTGACGGTGCACCAGTGCCACCGCGCGGCCGCGCAGACGCAGCGCCGCCGCCGCTTCAATACCCAGCACGCCGCCGCCCAGCACCACCACCGGCCCGTTACTGCTTAGCATCTGCTCGACATCCGCCAGCCGACGAAAGCCGCTGACATGTGGCGCATCAATACCGGCAACCGGCGGCATCACCGGCAGCGAACCGGTGGCAAACACCAGCCGATCCCAGCTGAGCTGGCGCTTATCGGTCGCCAGCTGGCGGCGGGCAATCTCCACCTTTAGCACGGTTTCACCGCTCAGCAGGGTGACGCCGTGATCGGCATACCACTGCGGGATATGCAGCAGCGTATCGGCAAACGGCTTTTCACCGCTTAACACCGGCGACAACATAATGCGGTTGTAGTTACCCAGCGCCTCGCGGCCAATCACCGTGATGCGATAGCGCTGCGGCGCCAGCTGCAACAGGGTTTCCACCATGCGCATCCCGGCCATGCCGTTGCCAATCACCAGCAGATGTTCGACCATTGCCCGCTCCTTATGCCGCGCTGACCTGCTTCTCATAGAGGAAATGCAGTACCTGCTGGCGCAAATGGTGATAATGCGGCTCTTCCGCCAGTGCCACCCGCGAACGTGGTCGCGTCAGGTCGACGCTGAGGATCTCACCCACCGTCGCCGCCGGGCCGTTAGTCATCATCAGCACGCGATCGGAAAGCAGCACTGCCTCGTCGACGTCATGGGTAATCAGCACAATGGTGGTATTTAATTTCTGCTGGATGCGCATCACTGCATCCTGTAAGTGCGCGCGCGTCAGCGCATCGAGGGCGCCAAAGGGTTCATCCATCAGCAGCACCCGTGGCTTCATCGCCAGCGCACGGGCAATACCAACACGCTGCTTCATACCGCCGGAGATTTCGCCGGGGCGTTTATTCCGCGCATGCGCCATCTGCACCAGCTCCAGGTTGTGCTCGATCCACTCGCGCATCTCCGCTTTACTCATCGTGGCGCGAAACACCTGATTTACCGCCAGCGCCACGTTGTCCCAGGTGGTCAGCCACGGCAGCAGCGAGTGATTCTGAAATACCACCGCGCGTTCCGGGCCAGGGCCGTCGATTTCGCGGTTATCACACAGCAGCACGCCGGATGTGGGTTGGGTTAAACCGGCAATTAAATTCAGCAGCGTTGATTTGCCGCAGCCGGAGTGACCAATCAGACTGACGGTTTCGCCTTCGCTGATATTGAAGCTGACGTTATCCAGCGCGAGAAACTCACCGCTATCGGTGTCAAAGCGCTGGCTGACGTTCTGTACCTGAATTATTGGATTCACGGTATTCCCCTTATTTTTCCCAGCTAAAACGACGAGCCAGCAGCATCAGCGCCTGCTCCAGCAACAGTCCCACCACCCCGATAATCACAATGGCGATCAGGATGTTTTCCACATTCAGGTTGTTCCACTCGTTCCAGATCCAGAAACCAATCCCCAGCCCGCCGGTCAGCATCTCGGCGGCGACAATCACCAGCCAGGCAATGCCAATCGACAGGCGCACGCCGGTCAGCACCGCAGGCAGCACAGCCGGAAACAGAATTTTACGCATCACCGTCCACTCGGAGAGCTTCAGCACGCGCGCCACGTTGAGATAATCCTGTGGAATACGCATCACCCCTTCTGCGGTATTGATAATCATTGGCCAGATCGAGCAGATAAAAATCGTCCAGCTGGAGGCTGGTTCAGCGCGCTGAAACAGCAACAGGCCGATCGGCAGCCACGCCAGCGGACTGACCGGACGCAGTAAGGCAATAATCGGATTGAGCATGCGCGCCAGAAAGGTGAAGCGACCAATCATAAAGCCAGCCGGAATGCCCACCAGCGCCGCCAGGCCAAAGCCAATCGCCACACGTTGCAGTGACGCCAGCACATTCCAGCCGATGCCCTGATCGTTAGGACCTGCGTTATAGAACGGATCGGCAAACAGCGTCAGCGCCGCCTGCCAGGTGCTGTACGGCGTCGGGAAACCGCTGCTGTACAGCGCGGCGATTTGCCACACCGCCAGCAGCAGCAGCAGACCGCAGCAAGGCGGGATCACCCGCTGCATTAACGGCCGCAGCCAGTTACGCCGCAATTTGCCCCCCGTTTTTGCCGGCGGTTTTAGTGCAATCACCTCGGCACGGGTTGCCGCACTGTCAGCATTCAGCACTACCACGCGCGCTTCACTTTTCATCTCTGTTCTCCTCAACGTTTAATCGCGAAACTGGCGGCATACTGCGCCGGATTACTGCCGTCCCAGACTTTGCCGTCCAGCAAAGTGCTGCTGCGCATCTCGCTGGCCGGTAAAGCCACATTCCCTACCGCGCTGACCGCCTGGCGGTAGATATCGATGCGGTTAACCTGTTTTGCCACCGCAAGGTAGTCGGGATCCTGTTTCAGCAATCCCCAGCGTTTTTGCTGAGTCAGGAACCACATGCCGTCGGAGAGATAAGGGAAGCTCACCGCGCCATCATGGAAGAAGCGCATCGCATGCTGATCCTGCCAGCGCTGGCCGAGGCCGTTTTCATACTCGCCCAGCATGCGACCTTCGATAGTCTCTGGTCTGGTATTGAGATACGCGCGACCGGCAATAACCTGGGCGGTTTCACGGCGATTGTCATCGGAAGCATCGATCCAGCGCGCGGCTTCCAGCACTGCGGCGGTCAGCGCGCGGGCGGTGTTGGGATTTTCCTGCACCCAGGCGGCGCGGGTGCCCAGCACTTTCTCCGGATGATCCGGCCAGATCTGCTGAGTGGTAGCGGCGGTAAACCCGATGTTTTCGCTGATGGCGCGCTGATTCCACGGCTCACCGACGCAGTAGCCGCTCATATTGCCGATCTTCATATTCATCACCATCTGCGGCGGCGGAACCACCACGGTGCGCACATCATCGAAAGGATTGATCCCGGCATTGGCCAGCCAATAGTAAAGCCACATCGCATGGGTACTGGTGGGAAAGGTATGGGCGAAGGTGTAAGTGCCTGGCGGTTTAGCTGCCACCGCCTGTTTAAGGCTGGCGCCATCGGTGACTTTCATCTCTTTCAGCTGATTCGACAGGGTGATCGCCTGGCCGTTGTTGTTCAGCGTCATCAGGTTCGCCATCGCATGCTGCGGCCCGGCGACGCCCAGATGCAGGCCGTACAACATGCCATACAGCACATGGGCGGCATCCAGCTCGCCGGAGGTGAGTTTGTCACGCACCGCCGCCCAGCTCGCCTCTTTACTCGGCAAAATGCGGATGCCGTACTGTTTATCGAAGCCTTTTATCGCCGCCATAATCACCGGCGCGCAGTCGGTAAGCGGAATAAAGCCGACGTTTACTTCTGTTTTCTCCGGCGCATCCGATCCGGCGGCCCAGACGCTGTTCATCAATCCCGGCAACAGATAACCGCCGCCAAGTATGGCGCTGCCGGCAAGAAATCGACGTCGGGAGAGTGGAAAACGCTCTTTGCTCATCATTGGCTTCCTGAAAAAAAGAAATAAAAAAAGGCGTCCTCCGACATGCTCGAAAGCATGCGGCAGGACGCCTTTATCCAAAGCACTCGTTTCACCGCCATTGGCGAAGCAAATGCATTATTTGTAATTGAAGTGTTGCAAGCGGTGTGCCAGCTTTGCTGACAGGTAATAAAGTTGCATTTTACAGGCGCTTATCGCTTTCAGCAGCGACCGCTACGCGACCGCAGTATCAGCGAACGCACTATCCTGAGGCATAACACGCACATTCATTGTGCATTTAATTATTTTGATCTTCCGTCAAAGGCCGATGCCACAGATAGCATCGCGTTAGCGATATCTACCACGCGTTTATTTTGATTCATCGCCATTTTGCGCAGCGTTTGCCAGGCCTGCTCCTCGCTGTAACCGTGAAGATTCATCAGCAACAGTTTCACCTGATCGATCTGTTTCCGATCATTCATCGAGGCGCGCATGGTTGCCAGTTCATCAGCCTGCGCCTGCAACCGTTGCGACTGCTGCTGAATCAGGGTTAATACCGATCGCCCCAGCTGCGGCGCAACGCCCTCCGCATCAAGCGCCACGCTCTGGCCGCCGGTCCAGTCGGCGCCAGCGACATACAGGCTGTAACCCTGCTCGCTGTTGATCGCCTGCAAATGGCTGCTCAGATCGCTGATTTCATCCGCCTGTTCCGCACGGCGGATGGTGTCACGGCAGCACTGCATCAGGGTGGTTTCCAGCCGGTCTTCCACCACCTTCATGCTGTCCAGCCGTTTACTCAGCAGCTGAAACCAGCGCGAAACCCCCGCCTCACCGGTCTGGCTGCTCATGCAGGCAACCCGGCGCAGACGCTCCACTTCCGGTTCCGCTTCGGCTATTTCGCGCCACAGTTGCAGGCTGCCTGCATCGGCAAACTGACTGAAGGTGCTGAAACAGCGCTCCTGCGCTTCGATCAGCGCCACAATATGTTTGCTCTGTTCGGCGCTAAATGCGCCGACGGCAAAGCCGGCGGAACCGGTGGCGCGTTCCTGGCCCGCCAGTTCTTTACCCTGCATAAAACTGAACATGGCGATCAGCGCGCGTGACACCTGCGCATCGCTGGCGGTATCGGCAGCCTCAAATACCAGGTTCAGCAGCTGACGGATAATCTGGTTAAAGCGTTCCATCGCCAGCGCATGACTGAGGGTACGATCGCGCACCTGCTGACGCAGCGGCTCCAGTTCACTCAGTCCGTGCAGCGCTGCCGCGATACGCGCATAAAGACGACTGTTGCCTGCCAGCGGACTGTTCTGCGGACGCGGCAGCAACTGGATCATGCTGGCTAATTCGCGGCTGACATCGCGTTCGCGCTGCGGCAGCTCAGCGCCAAACAGTTTGCCAGTGGAACAGAGCCAGATATTGGAGGCGCCCCTTTCGCGTTGCAGCACATGGATCAGCTGACTGAGCTGACCAATCAGCTGGCCGGTATGCAGCAGATTACGCAGGCTGGCGATTTCACTTTGCCGTGATGCCAGCAAAAAATTGAGAGCTGAAGGCGTGGCTGCCGTCATGGAGGTCGCTCCGTAAGACGCAAATTATTACCAGATCAAGCAAGAGTCGTGCCGCTTATTCCGGCCACAGCATAAAAGAGTGGGTGCAGACCAGTGTCGGGTGGATGGTTGAATCTGCTGCTGCAGGCGCGTGGCAATTCCGTGTCAGTGAAGTGGCAGATATCGCCGGTCATTGCCGTCTGTAATCTCTGAATTATTTTACTTTTTTACCGAGCGGCAACAGCGCTGCCGCCCGCATAACACATCAGATTTGCTAATAAGATAAGTTTCAGTGCCACTTTTGCGCTTCGATGGCGGCATTCTTTGCCCTGTCCGTCAAATCCCTAAGCATAAATTCGTTTAATCTAAGCTACGCACTGTCGGCTCTCAGCCGCACGGACACGCAACCGGGCGGCGAGCAATTAACATGATAATCATTTGCATGCAATGGTTTTAAATCTCAAAAGTGTCAGGTAGACTGACCGCACTTTATGTTTATGTAAAACTAAGCAATTTTCCGGGCAGGCGCGCCACATAAATTGGTCAAAATTTAACCTTAATTTGCGCATTTATGCGCCAGACTGTCTGAAATTGTCCAGACTCCCTGATGATATTCACGAGGATCACTGTGAAAATTCGTATCGCGTTGACACTAATTGCTGTGCTTACCGTGGCCGGATGTAAGGCTCCCCCGCCACCTTTGACCGATGATACGCTGGTGACCAGTGAGGTAGCGGGCGTCAAACTGACCCACCGTTATGCCGTCCAGCCGCCGCAGGAATTTACCGCGGTCAACGAAAACTGGCGCGCACTCTATAATGCTTCTGTCATGACCACGCCGGATTACAGCGGTAAAATTGTGCGTTATCTGGATAACGGCAAATCATTTACCGTATTAGGTGAAGTTGAAAACCACTGGCTGGCTATTGCTGAGGAAGATCAGGAGCAGTTAATTGGCTATGTACCGCTGAAAGCGGGCGTTAAAAGCGAACGTTATGACGCGACGCTGCGTAACGATCGGCCACGCCCGCGTAAATCGGCAAAACAGCAAGTGTGTGTGGATGTCGGCGGCGCCAGCAAAGCCTGCAAAAATAAAGACACCGCAACCTGGATTCTTGAATGATCCATGCGGCTTCGCAAGGCGCAGTGACGCGCCTTACTGCTTGAATAACACGTGAAATCGCCTGATGGAACAGACGCTAAGCCAGGATTTACCACAGCCAATGACGCCGGAACTTGCCGCCCGCGATACCCCCGATGCGAGCGCCGAAAACCCATTATTCGCCGCAGCTGCGCCCTTACTGAATGCCATTGTGCAAATTCGTCTGGCCGCAACGCATGATGACCCGGCCGGATTGCGCCACCAGCTGGTGGATGAGATCCGCCTGTTTGAAACCCGCTGTAAACAGCTGGATTTACCCTTTGAGATGATTATTGGCGCCCGCTACTGCTTATGTAGCGTGCTGGATGAGGCGGCGGCGCAAACCCCATGGGGTACGCGCGGCGTCTGGTCTGGTAATGGCTTGCTGGTTACCTTCCATAATGAAAGTTGGGGAGGAGAAAAGTTTTTCCAGCTGCTGTCGCGTATCTCACAGTCGCCACAACAGCATTTGTGGTTACTGGAAGTGATTCACTACTGCTTACTGCTTGGCTATGAAGGCCGCTACCGCGGAGCGGAAAATGGTCGCGCGCAATGCGACGCCATTCGTCACCGGCTGGCCCAGCTGATTGACAGCTCCCGCAATACGCCGCAGCAACCGCTGGCGGCGCAGGTGGTGGTGCGCCCGCAACAGAGCAATCTGTGGCGCCCGCCAGTGCCGCTGTGGGCCTGCTTTACGGTTACCGCCTTTATCGCCTGCATGGTTTACAGCGGGCTGAACTGGCGGCTGGGAAATTCTGCGGAACCGCTGCTGCGCGAGATCTATCAAACGCCCCTGCCGCAGGTCATCAGCGGACGCAACACCAGTTCGCCGCAAAGCCTGCTCGATCTGCGCAAAGCATTAAGTGATGTGATCGCCGCCAATCAGCTGGAGGTCAGCGACGGGCCTTTCGGCAGTAAGGTGTTACTGTCAAATGACAAGCTGTTCGACGACAACGCCACTGCGCTGAATGTGGTGGGTCGGGCGCTGATTGCCCGCGTTGCTGCCGCGATGGATGATATTAAAGGTAAAATCGTGGTGACGGTCTACACCGACGATCAACCGCTGCGCAGCGCGCGCTTTGCCTCCAACTACGAATATTCGCTGGCGCTGGCGCGCACCATTGCCAGCCAGCTGGAACAGCAGCTGGCGCCCGGTCATGATATCCGCGCGGAAGGCCGCGGTGACAGCGATGCGATGATGCCTAATGACAGCAAGGAAAATCGCGCCCACAACCGCCGTGTGGAAATCACCCTGTTTGCCGCGCCAGAACCGGCCAGCCCGGTTAAGAAAGGAGCGCCGTGATGCGTAATCAACTGTTTTCACTGCTTACCAGCCGCCTGTTATGGGGCTTTATCGGCATTACCGCGCTGGCCAGTGTTATCTGGATGCTCGGCCCGCTGGTGACCGTGAACGATCTGCGTCCGCTGGAAGCGCCGCTACATCGTCAGGTGCTGGTCGGTATCAGCTATTTCTTGTGGATCCTGTTTCAGCTTATTCCGCATCTCTACAGCGCCTGGTTTAACAGCAAGCTGCTGCATAATCTGCAATACAGTAATGTCGATCATGGCGAAATGATGGCCACCGAGGAGCTGTTAACCTCGCGCTTTAATGAAGCGGCGTCATTACTGAAAAAAGCCCACTTTTATCAGCGTCCGCCTTCCAGCTGGTTCCAGCGCTACAGCGCGCGCTATCTCTATCAGCTGCCCTGGTACATGATTGTCGGCGCGCCGGGGGCCGGTAAAACCACCGCGCTGATTAACTCCGGTCTTGAGTTCCCATTGACTGACAGCATGGGTAAACAGGCAATCCGCGGCGTTGGCGGCACCCGTCACTGCGACTGGTGGTTTACCGACCGTGCGGTGCTGCTGGATACCGCCGGGCGTTATACCTTGCAGGAGAGCATGCGCGCCCGCGACGCCAGCGAGTGGCAAACCTTTATCAATCTGCTGAAGCATTACCGCGCCCGTCAGCCGATCAATGGCGTGATTATTACTATCAGCGTCGCCGATCTGCTGAGCGACTCCGCTGAAGCGCGCTTTACCCAGGCTACCGCCCTGCGCAACCGGATGGCCGAACTGCATCAGCAGACAGGCATCCACTTCCCGGTATATGTGATGGTGACCAAGACCGATCTGCTGAAAGGGTTTATGAGTTACTTTGCCACCCTCGACAAGTCACAACGCGAACAGACCTGGGGCTTTACCTTCCCCTGGGAACCTAACCGTGACAGCGAACGTGCGCTTAACCAGCTGTTTGATCAGCAATTCCTGACGCTGTCCAACCGTTTAACCCGGGATTTAGCCTGCAAGATGGCGCAGGAACATGATTTAACCCAGCGCGCCGACTGCTTCCTGTTTCCGCAGGAGTTCGCTTCGCTGCGCCCGTTGCTGGCCGAATATCTTGATATTGTCTTTTCGCCAGACGCCGGCGAAGTGGCGTGGTCTGCACGTGGCCTGTTCTTTACCAGCGGCACCCAGGAAGGACTGCCGTTTGACCGCGTAATGGGTGAGCTGACGCGCAAACTGCAACTGCCGCAGGCAAGGCGTCACTCTATCGCCAGCTGGGACAGCGTCAATCGCGCTGCGCCGATTCCGGCGAATAAAGGCCAGAGTTTCTTTATCCGCGATCTGCTGAGCGAAGTGATTTTTAAAGAGAGTGGCCTTGCCGGCAGCGATCGCTCGTGGGAGTACCGTAACCGCCTGATGCACTGGGTAGGCTATGGCGCGCTGGCGCTGAGCCTGCTGGTCGCCAGTGGCTGGTGGCTGCTGAGCTACTACCAGAATCAGCACTATCTGCAGCAGATTGAAGCGCGGGTTCCGGCATTGTCACAGCAGGCTGAACATTTTTCGCAGGCCGAGACCGGCGATATTATCGATCTGCTACCCTTCTTAAATAATCTGGTGAAGTTACCGCAACCCGGAGAATTTTCGCTCGACAGTCCGCCACTCAGCATTCGCGCCGGACTGTATCGCGGTGACCAGATCAGCGATGCAGCCTGGACGCTGTATCAGAACGCGTTGCGTTCACTGTTGCTGCCGCGCGTGGCGCGGCAGATCACCGCCACTCTGCGTAATGACAAAGGCGGCGACAGTGAATTCAGCCGTAATGCGTTGCGGGCTTATCAGATGCTGTATCAGCCGCGCAATTACGACGGTGAGTTCCTGCGCGGCTGGGTGATGCAGAATTTCCAGCGTACCCTGCCTGCGGACGTGACCACGCGGGATTTGCAGCAGCTCGACTGGCATCTCAGCCAGCTGCTGGATCGTCAGATCCAGACATCGCCTTATGCACGCGATAACGCATTAATGATGCGTAAACTGGCGGATAATCTGGATAAAGCGGGCCAAAACGGCACCGCACTGGCGTTAACGCCTGGCGTGCTGTTTCCGTCGGTCACCCGGAACGCTCACTAATCCAAAGGATAAAGTTATGGCAGAGAGACTAAGCCTCGGTTGGTACGGCAAGCTGCCGATCACCGGTGACTTTATCCAGCGACGATTGCCTGAACCGATCGTTGCCAGCTGGTCAAACTGGTTCCAGCAGGGGCTGACCCACTGGCACCATCATACCGGCGCCACCAGCGATGAGTTTTTACGCGCGCCAGTGTGGAATTTTGTATTACCTGCCACCAGCGGCGTGCAGCGGATCCAGATGGGCTGCCTGCTGCCCTCGCGCGATCGGGTCGGTCGCGCCTGGCCGCTGCTGGCGCTGCGCAGCTTTGCGCTGAACGACTGGCACCCGGCCCAGCTGGCGATCTCCGGCGAATGGTATCAGGCGCTGGGCGATACGTTATGGCGCGGGGTGCGTAACGGCCTGTCACCTGATGAGCTGGAAGCCAGCTTGCTGGCGCTGGCGCCGCTGTCGGTGCCGGAAAAACAGCGTTCAGCGATTATGGATGTGATTGGCTATCAGGATCTGCCCTGCACTCTGAACTGGCGCGAAGTCGCGGATCGTTTCGATCCGCAGCAATATATCAGTTACTGGTGGAGTAACCGCATTGACGGCTATCCACATGCGACACACAAGCATAGCGGCAACCTTACCGCACAGCTGTTTTCGCTACTATTCAATCCGGCGGCTGGTGCCCTGCCGGGGCGGAACGGACTTTATCCGCCGATGTTTGAATAGCATTATGCTTTTTGGCTTTTTAATGCAGGATACCTCATGCGATTTACCATTGTGCAGAGCAAAACGGCGATGCCGCAGACCGCCTTTGATTTCCTGCCTCCGGGCGGAACCATTGGCCGCAGCGTTGACAACGACCTGATATTGCCTGATGAAGATCGTGCTATTTCGCGCCTGCAGGCGCTGGTGCATATCTCCGCCAGCGGCGAATGCCGCCTGACCAACCGCGGCAGCGTCACCTCGGTGGTGCTGAACGGCAAACCGCTGGAGTGCGGACGCCAGGTTGAACTGCAACATGGCGATGCGCTGGGGATTGGCGGCTATCAGATTGAGGTCAGCGACCCGGGCCGGGCGGCTGAAATCAATCAGGAAACGCTGGATCCACTCGATCTGTTTCACGAAAACACCACCCGGACTGCCGACCCGCTGGGTATTCTCAGCGAGGAAGAGCCGCTGATCACTCGCGATCATGACGTACTTCATGCGGAACAGCCCCCGACGCGGCACGCCAGACACAACAGCGCCCGGCTGGATATCGATCCACTGCCGCATGACGCCAGCGAGCGCAATGGCTATACCAGCGCCAGCAGCGATGAGAAATTGATTCAGGCGTTGCTGACCGGCATGGGACTCGACAGCAGCCAGAACAGTACCCTGCTGACCGAAGAGGATATGATGATGACCGGCCGCATGCTGAGTCTGTTCTCGCAGGGCACGGTGGCGCTGCTCTCTTCGCGTTCGATTCTGAAACGCGGCGTGAAGGCCGAGATGACAATGATCCTGAATGAGGCGAATAACCCGTTTAAAATCCTGCCCTCAGGCAAAACCGTACTGATGCAGATGTATCAGAGCCAGATGCCTGGCTTTATGCAACCTGAACAGGCGGTGCGCGATGCGCTGGTCGACCTGCAGGCGCATCAGCTGGGGATGATTGCCGGTATCCGCGCGATTATTGCCGCCATGCTGCAATCCTTTAACCCGCAACGCCTGGAAGAGAGCGCCCGGCGCGATGGCGTGCAGCCGAAAATCAGTTTCTCCTCCACGCGTAAAGCAGCGATGTGGGACTACTTTGTGCGTAACTTTCAGCAAACTTCCGGCGAGATCGAAGATGACTTCCATACCCTGTTTGGCGAGGCATTTCTGCATGCGTACGATGTCGAGGTGAACCAGTATAAGGATTCACAACAGAGAGCGGACGACGAATGAAAATTACCTATGCTTCAACTTCACAGATCGGCGGACGTGACAGTAATCAGGATATTACCGGCAGCTTACCGGGCGAGCATCGCGCCTGTTTTCTGGTCTGTGATGGTGTCGCCGGGTTACCCGGTGGCGATAAAGCCGCGCAGATCGCCCGCGACAGATTGCTCAGTGAGCTGAATGAAGATCGCCGCTATTCGCCACAGGAAACCCGCCAGGCAGTGGAAAAAAGCGCGCGTTCTATCCGTGAAGCGCAGCAGATAAATCCGAAATTTTCCCGCATGAGTACCACCCTTGCGGCGCTGTTTATTGACCGCGACCGCCTGCTGGCATGGTGGGCTCACGCCGGTGATAGCCGCGTTTATCACCTGCGTCGCGGCTATATCCATCAGGTGACACGCGACCATAGTCTGGCCCAGCAGATGAAAGAGGCCGGGTATGAAAATACCGGTATTAACAGTAATTTACTTTATAATGCGCTCGGTGCGGAAGTCGAACGTGAAGCCAGCTATAGCGATGTGCTGGAGCTGGAAGATGGCGATGCTTTTTTAGTCTGCACGGATGGTTTCTGGCTAAACCTGACGCCTCAGGAGATGGAACAAGCGCTGCGCATGGTTAACTCCCCTGACGAATGGCTGGCTCTGATGCAAACGGCCATCAACCGCAGCAGCAAAAGCGATAACCTGAGCGCCGTCGCGGTATGGGTAGGCTCACCGCAAGAAACGACATTGTTACAATCACAGTCTGATTCGGCACGCTTTCTGCCGCCTCGCGATTAACAGCAAGGAACGATATGAAATACTGGTTGCCCGGCGTTATGACATTGTTGATGGCTTCTGCCGCCAGTGCAGAGGACTATCGGGTGGTCTATTCACCGAGCCTTGAGCTGGAAGTCTATATCGATAACGTTGAAAGCAACGCGCCGCAGGACTGGTGTAAACAGACGCTGCACCTGCGTATTGTCTCCGGCGAGAGTAAAGAGTCGCAGGTGTTAGACAGCTTCCTGCCACGCGTCGGCAACCTGCTGGCCAATCAGTGCGGCAAGCTGGACGAACTGCCGTGGCAGATGACCGACAAAAAAGGCTCGGTGCTGGCCGGCGGTACTGCCGCCAAACTGCAAAGCTGGCGACCTATTGTCACCGTCGATGCCACTGCCACCGCCAATGCCAGCAACGCCGCCCCGCTAGACCTGTCGCGTCCCGCCGACAGTCAGCCACTGCAGCATTTCGATCTGCCCGGCGGTTGCCACTTCCGCACCTGGTGGGATGAAAACGGCCAGTCGCTGTTTATCCCTGACGATCGCGCCATGAGCTGCTCCACCGAAGGCTGGCTGGAAGGTTACAGTCAGCTGACGCTCTCCAGCGCGGGCGCCGCCACGCCAGTGCCGGTCAATTTCTATCAGGGCTATCCGTTGCAGAATATGCGTCCCGGTAAGAATGCGCTGGAAGTGGTGGCGATTAATAATCAGCGCATGGTGGTGGGCAATAAACAGGCCGCTGACAGCTGGCTGGTACTGCCATTTGATCCACGTCTTCACGTCTGGTCGTTTAACGGCACGCTGCTGGTGAAAATCAGTAAAGACGACGCTGCGGATATGACGGCAGTGAAAGCACGGATTGATGCGCTGAAGAAGAGCTGGTCAGCGCAGTACGACCCGAAAGTTAAACTGACTGTGTTGTTAATCGACGAGCTGCATGCCGATCTTGCCGACCCGGCAATTGGCGCATACCGTACCCTTAATTAATCGCAGGCGTAACGCCTGCTGTAGTCAGGCCGTTAGTTCTCAGAGAGTGTGAAATATGTCGGCAAATGAGAATCAAAAAACTGTGCCAAATGCGTTACCCAACGGGCATCGTTTTAATGAATTCGAGATTAAAGAGGTTATTGGTGGCGGCGGCTTTGGTATCGTCTATCGCGCCTGGGACCATTTATTAGAACGTACTATCGCCATTAAAGAGTACATGCCGATCTCGCTGGCGATGCGCAACGAGGATCTGAGCCTTGGCCTGCGCGGCGAGCGTTTCCATAAAATGTTCCATGCCGGTCTGAACAGCTTTATCCAGGAAGCGCGACTGCTGGCACGCTTTAATCATCCCGGCCTGCTGCACGTGCTGCGCTTCTGGGAAGAGAACGGCACCGCCTATATGGGCACCCTCTATTACAGCGGTATGACGCTGAAAGAGTGGCAGCTGACCAGTCCGCAGGTGATTGATGAGAACTGGATCCGCCAGCTGCTGCCGCCGCTGTTTGGCGCGATTAATACCATCCATCGCGCGGGCTATCTGCATCGCGATATTTCACTCGATAATATTCAGATTCAGGAAAACCAGCTGCCGGTGCTGCTGGACTTCGGCTCGGCGCGTAAAGAGATCGGTAATCTCTCCGATGAAACCGAAATCATGCTGAAACCGGGCTTCGCGCCGATTGAGCAATACAGCGAAGAGAGTGACAGCGAACAGGGGCCGTGGACCGATATCTATGCGCTGGGCGCGGTACTGCATACGCTGGTGACCGGCAATCCGCCGTCAGCCAGCGTGGTGCGCTGCATTGAAGACAGTTATCAGCCGCTGGCGCTGTTGCATCCGCCAGGTTTTTCGCTGCCGCTGCTGCATGCGATCGATCGCGCACTGATGATGAAGCCGGCGGATCGCCCGCAAAGTATTGACGAGCTGGCGGCGCTGATTGATTTGCCGGTCAGTGAAGTTCAGGAGCTGGTGACGGCAGTCAGCATTCCCGCTTATCAGCAGCCCGCGGAAGCAGAGATTATCGAGCCGACAGAAACGGTGGTGCTGGCGGTTAATCCGGCGGCGGGCGCCGCAGAGAATGTCGCCCTGCCGCTGCGCCGACGTCTCTCGCCGACGCTGATGCTGCTGAGCGGCGTGGCGTTACTGGCGGTAATCGCCCTGACGCTGTTTCTGAACCGTGGCGACAGCGACAGCGATGTGGAGCATGCCGCCTCAGCGGGCACGACGCCTGCCAGCACCTCTGGCAGCGCGAAGACGGCCACCAGCGCGCCTGCGCTGGCCACCGTCTATCTGAAACTGAAAAGCGGTGAGAGCGTCATGCTTAACGGTGAAGTGATGGATGTGAAGCCAAGCAACAGCGGTTATGCATCACTTAATCTGGCGGCAGGTGAATATAAAATCGAAGTGCAGCAGAAGGATCGCGTGCATTCACAGACGCTGAAGATCGATCGCGCCGGAACCTGGCTGATTAACCCGGGATCATAAGGCGGGCGGAATACCTGCAGGGGCGGCGTTCTCGCCGCCCGTGTTGACGATTGGCACCGCACCCGCCATTTATACGGGAGCCGAAAACGGCTCCCCTACATAAAATCGGTGTTGCCTGAATGGACGGCGTTCTCGCCGCCCATTCAGGCATACGGATGGGAAGACTGTAACTCCCGCACCTGCTGCGCCAGATCGGTCAGACACTTATCGTGCATACCGCGCTTCACCAGCTCCTGCTCCAGCGAAAACAGATACTGTGCATTGGTGCCCAACGGCCCACTGGCGCGCGCAATCAGCGGCGCAATGGTGTTGGCGCAGGAATCAGACTCATACAGCGGATGACGTGGATCCATGATAAACACCAGCGCAGTGACTTTACGCCCGTCCGCCAGCGCCAGTTCGCACCAGGTCGGCAGGTAGCAGCCGGTAATCATCTCACGCTTCCACAGCAGTTCCAGCTCTTCATGCAGCGTCTCTTCCGGCAGACGAAACGCCAGCCCGCTGGTTTTACCGCCCTCTTTCAGCGCCAGCATCCGTCCCGGCTGGTGATGGGTACCGCGCCCGGCGGTCAGACGTAAGCAGAACGCGCGGTGCCAGCCCTGCAGCGTACCGCTGGCGACCTCATCCGATTCGAACACCGGATTCCACATCAGCGAACCATAGCCGAAGATCCATACCGGGCTATGATCCGGGCGGCAGGCAAGCGCCGCCGCCAGGGACGATGCGCGCTGTTCGCAGGTCTATAACAGCGACTCCTCGATGGTGCCAAAAGCAGTTTTACAATCAGCTTTTAATAAGAAATCCCGCGTCAACATATGAATCTCCCACGCCACAGCTTCACTTCCCTGTAACAGACGGCCACTTTTCCCTCAGTTTTGAGTTATTTGGGCAACTTTCGTTGCATTTACCCTATGACCTTATTCATTTATCACTCGCCGATCAAGTTTGAAGGCGATCACAAAAGAAAAAAAGTGTCATAAACTCCATCGGCAGGCTATCGTTATTCTTGAGCGGATTAAGGCAAATTTTCTTCAGCACGGGGGCTAGCTCACAGCCCGGGCGGCACTATTTTTTGTGCCATTTATCATCATCCCCCTTGTGATACTGATGTTTAACTGCCGCCCAGGCGACTTTATGCGCCACCTCTTCCCGTGACTCATCGCCGCGCCGCTCCTGTTTGTCTTTATACTGATCCCAGGCGCTGTTAAACGCCTCTTTATAGATCTCCTGCGCATGGGCAGGCAGCACATTTTTAACACTTTCTGGTAGCTCGGATTTCGACTGATAAGGCATGGATTTTCTCCTTTCGATTCAACTCCCTTTAAGCCTGGCTTATTCTTGCCAGAGTGCAAAGCCACAGTTGAGGCATGCTTAGCACAAAAACGAGAATAGCGGCCATTTAGATGCGTTATTCATGGCATTAATCGCCAAAAAAGCAGGGTTATTTTCTCTTTCACAACGCATAACACCAACAAATATCATCACTTATTCACGATATCCTGCTGTTATCCGCACTTAACCCTCTTTTCACTGCTAACGGGTAAAATAACGTAAAAATTAAATAATTATACGGCTAACCTTGTTACACTGACGGCGCTGGTAAAATAAACAAACTGTGATAATGCTTAGAAGCCTGCACTCGGGTTTCTGCCAATTGAAAATTTATACCCTAAGTAATTCGAGTTGCATCAAGGCGGCAAGCGAGCGAATGCCGATGAACGTAGTCAACTACGTGATTCGGCTGAGTGAGCTCAGCCAAAAAGATGCAATTCGAAGTATGACGGGTATTAAGGAGATGAATGCCTATGGGAGCACATGAAGGCTCAAAAACGCGTCATACCGAATACACACTGATTCTGACGATTGCCGCACTGGCAGTGCTGGCGATGTGGGGCTCATCCACTTCCTTCCCTGTTGTTATTGCTATTAACCTGCTGGCGCTGGTGGCTATTCTTAGCAGCGCATTTAGCGTAGTGCGTCATGCCGACGTGCTGGCGCACCGATTAGGTGAACCCTACGGCTCACTGATCCTCAGTCTTTCGGTAGTAATTCTCGAAGTGAGCCTGATTTCCGCCCTGATGGCCACTGGCGATGCCGCACCGGCGCTGATGCGCGATACGCTCTACTCGATTATTATGATTGTCAGTACCGGTCTGGTGGGTTGTGCGCTGCTGCTGGGCGGTAATAAGTTTGCCACCCAGTATCTGAACCTGGCCGGTGTTAAGCAGTATATGATCGCCATCTTTCCGCTGGCGATTCTGGTGCTGGTGTTTCCCAATGCGTTACCGGGCGGCAACTTTACCACCGGTCAGGCGCTGTTAATCGCCGCCATTTCTGCCGCAATGTATGGCGTCTTTCTGCTGATTCAGACCAAAACCCACCAGAGCCTGTTTATCTATGAGCATGAAGATGAGGGCGACGATGATGACCCGCACCACGGTAAGCCTTCGGCGCACAGCAGTCTTCGTCATGCGGTATGGTTGCTGATCCATCTGGTGGCGGTGATTACCGTGACCAAAATGAACGCCAATCCGCTGGAATTCCTGTTAACCGAACTTAATGCGCCAGCGCAGTTTACCGGTTTTCTGGTGGCGTTACTGATTCTGTCACCGGAAGGTTTAGGCGCGATTCGGGCAGTACTGGCTAATCAGGTGCAGCGCGCGATGAACCTGTTTTTCGGTTCAGTGCTGGCGACCATCTCGCTAACCGTTCCCGCAGTGTCAATTATTGCCACCCTGACCAATCAGCAGCTGATTTTCGGCCTTGAACCGCCGCAGATGGTGATGCTGATGGCGACGCTGATCCTGTGTCATATCTCGTTCTCCACCGGCCGAACCAATGTACTGAACGGTGCCGCGCATCTGGCGCTGTTTGTCGGCTATCTGATGACGATTATGTTATAAAAAAATGGCCGGGCATTGTGCCCGGCCACGTTCTGTCAGTGGGTCATTACTGCGCGGCTTTATACTTCAGCGTATGACCACCCCCCTTCAGCGTTAAATTACCTCGCTCCAGCGTCACCTGCGCACCGTTACTCAGGGTTTCCGCCACTACACTATCCCAGTGGCTTAACTGCTGATCGCTGCATATCATGCGCGTGGAACCCAGCTGCTTCACCGTCAGCACATTACCGCTTAACTCGCCCTGACCAAAGAAGCGATTACAGATCGCGCCGCTAAGGCGCAGATCGTCACTGAAGGCGATTTCCGGCTGCTGCCCCTGGTTGCTGCGCGCCGCCACACCATTAACGCTCTGCAAAATAAAGTGCTGGCCAGCCAGCTGCTGCGCCGTTAGCCCGGAATCAGCGTGCTGATGACATCCGCTGACTATCAGGGCCAGCAACGCCATGGGAAGGATTTTTTTCATCTTACTGCTCCTTTTACGGGACTATCCATTTTGCTAAAAACCTGACATAAAAAAGGCGCCCTCAGGCGCCTCGGTATATTATCACGACACTTAATTACTGGTATCGAGTTCCGGGAAGTTCTTCACCAGCTCATCGATAGCTTTCATCTGTTGCAGGAAAGGCTCCAGTTTATCCAGCGGCAGTGCGGATGGACCGTCACATTTCGCGTTAGCCGGATCCGGGTGCGCTTCAATAAACAGACCTGCCAGACCAATCGCCATACCGGCGCGAGCCAGTTCGGTGACCTGACCACGACGGCCGCTTGAAGCGGAACCAAACGGGTCGCGGCACTGCAATGCATGCGTCACATCGAAAATCACCGGGCTACCGTTGGTCACCTGCTTCATCACATTGAAGCCCAGCATATCAACGACCAGGTTGTCGTAACCGAAATTCGCGCCACGGTCACACAGGATCACTTTATCGTTACCGCCTTCAGCGAATTTTTCAACGATATTCCCCATCTGGCCCGGGCTGACAAACTGCGGTTTCTTGACGTTAATCACTGCACCGGTTTTCGCCATCGCTTCAACCAGATCGGTCTGACGTGCAAGGAATGCTGGCAGCTGAATCACGTCCACCACGTCAGCCACGGTCTGGGCCTGGCTGGCTTCGTGAACATCAGTGATAATTTTCACGCCAAAGGTCTGCTTCAGTTCCTGGAACAGTTTCATCCCCTCTTCGAGGCCTGGACCACGGTAAGAACGAATCGATGAACGGTTAGCTTTATCAAATGACGCTTTGAATACGTAAGGGATACCGAGTTTATCGGTGACGGTAACGTAATGTTCGCAGATACGCATCGCCAGATCGCGCGATTCGAGAACATTCATGCCGCCAAACAGAACAAATGGCAGGTCGTTAGCGACCTTGATGTCGCCGATATTAACTACTTTCTGAGTCATGCCTTCGCCTTTTTTTTCTGCAGACTGGCTTCGATTAATGAAGCGTCACCTGCTTATGCTCTATCGAATGAATTTGAACTTTGATCATTTCGCTGACCGGATCTTCCGGGCACTGCTCAACGAAATAAGTCAGGTCGGTTAGCGCGATATGTTCACACTCTAACTGGGCGTAAATCAAGCCACGGTCGCGAATTTCATACGGATCGTGCGGATCGATCTGCAACAGCACATTGCTGACGTTCAGCGCCATCTCCATGCGCTTCTCTTCCATCAGTGCCGACTTCAGCGTATCCAGCATTTTGCGGATCACCGTGGTGGATTCCGCCTCTTCCAGATCGTCTTCATACAGCTCCGCCGTCGGGCTGATATTGCCCTTCAGCCACACTTCCAGCGTATGCTCGTCAAGGGTGTCGCCATTAAACGGATTAATCAGCCACATTTCACCATCGAGCCAGTCGGCGCGCAGGATCAGCTGGGTCGGGAAAATCACCGGCATCAGCGGCAGTTCCAGCTCACCAGCGATATGCAGCAGAATCACGCCCAGTGATACTGCGGTGCCCTGACGGCTTTTCAGCACGTTATCCAGCCACAGGGCATCGGACAGTTTATAGATGCCGCTGGCGCCGCCAAACCCCCACTGCTTATAGAACAGTTCCAGCAGTTTCTCTAACTTAGCATCCTGCTCGCTCTCTGCAGCAACATACTGCTGCGCTTCGGCAACCAGCGCCTGAAGCTGGGTTCCTACATCTTCCGTGGGAAAATCGGCGCGGATCTCGCGCGATGCTGCAATCACCGCTTCACAAAGCGGTGATTGCGAAATATCAAATTTCGCTACTGACGTCATACAATCCCCAACAGTGGCATTTTACTTGTGGCCAGCTTGATGATCAGCCCGATCACCACCAACGCCACGAGGAAGGCTATCCAGCGCACTTTATTGCTGCGCGGACGGCGTCCAAGGACGATTATGCCGAGCACGATATAGATAATAACGCCAAACAGCTTCTCAGTCAGCCAGCTACCTTGCGGTGAAAACGGATAAAAATGGGTAATGCTCACCAACAGAATACCGGAAACAAACAATAAGGTATCGTTCAGATGCGGCACAATCCGCACCCAGCGGCGTTGCAGCATCGCTGAACCGGCCTGCTGCCAGTAAAAACGCAGCATAAACATCACTATCGTGATGGCAACCGTCAGCAGGTGAAAATGTTTAATTGTTGCGTAATATGCGACCATTGCGATTCCTTATTCTGATAGTTGCCCAACCGTAACCCGATCGTTACCCGCATAATCCTGACAGGTTTCCACCTGCAGAAAGTTGTGATCGCGCAAGATATCGCGCACCGCAGCGGCCTGCTGCCAGCCATGTTCGAACAATAACCAGCCGCCGGGTTGCAAAAATCGCGCAGCAGCGGCGCTGATGCGTCTGATATCCGCCAGTCCCTGCTCATCGGCCACCAGCGCGCTTAACGGCTCAAAACGTACATCACCCTGTTGCAGATGCTGATCGTCAGCATCAATGTAGGGCGGGTTACTGACAATCAGATCAAAACGCTGATTTTCCAGCGCGGAAAACCAGTCGCTCAGCAGAAAACGGGCGTTGGTCAGCTGCAATTTGGCGGCATTATGCTGCGCCAGCGTGACCGCTTCAGCAATACGATCCACCCCGACCACCTGACAATCGGCACGCTCACTGGCCAGCGCCAGCGCCACCGCACCGGTGCCGGTGCCGAGATCGAGGATCTGCGCGGGTGACGCGGGCAGACGCGCCAGCGCCTGCTCAACAAGGATTTCGGTATCAGGGCGGGGGATTAGCGTGGCGGCTGAGACGCTTAGCGGCAGTGACCAGAACTCACGTTCACCGGTCAGATGCGCCACCGGCTCGCCGTTAGCCCGACGGGCAATCAGCGCCTCAAGCTGCGCCAGCTGCGGCGCAGTGAGTTCAGTCTCATCAAAGGCGATCAGCCAGCTGCGGGATTTACCGGTGACAAAACCGAGCAAAATCTCCGCATCGCGTTTTGGGCTGTCGCCGCCGCACAGCGCAGCGGTGGCGGCTTTCAGCCAGCTGCGGATATCCATTAATCCTGCCCGGACAACGCGGCCAGCTGGTCTGCCTGGTACTCCTGGACAATCGGCTCAATCAGCGCGTCCAGTTTACCTTCCATCACTTCATCCAGACGGTAGACCGTGAGGTTGATACGGTGGTCAGTCACACGGCCCTGCGGGAAGTTATAGGTGCGGTTACGATCGGAACGGTCGCCGCTGCCCAGCAGGTTGCGGCGTGTTGACGCCTCCGATGCCTGGCGCTTAGCCACCTCTGCGGCACGGATACGTGACCCCAGCACCGCCAGCGCTTTGGCTTTGTTTTTATGCTGTGAACGCTCATCCTGGCACTCAACCACGATGCCGGTTGGCAAGTGGGTGATACGGATCGCCGAGTCGGTGGTGTTGACGTGCTGGCCACCCGCCCCGGAGGAGCGGAAGGTATCGATACGCAGCTCAGACGGGTTAATCTCCGGCAGTTCAGCTTCCGGCAGCTCCGGCATCACCGCGACGGTACAGGCCGATGTATGAATGCGTCCCTGCGATTCGGTTTCCGGTACGCGCTGCACGCGATGACCGCCGGATTCAAATTTCAGGCGGCCATAAGCGCCCTCGCCGATCACTTTGGCAATGATCTCTTTATAGCCGCCATGTTCGCCGTCGTTGGCGCTCATCACCTCAACCCGCCAGCGGCGCGATTCGGCATAACGGCTGTACATACGGAACAGATCGCCGGCGAAAATCGCCGCTTCGTCACCGCCGGTACCGGCACGCACTTCCAGATAGCAGTTACGCTCATCATCGGGATCTTTCGGCAGCAGCAATACCTGCAACTGCTGCTCCAGCTGCTCGCTCTGCGCGCGCGCTTCAGTTAACTCTTCCTGCGCCATATCGCGCATTTCCGGGTCAGCCATCAGCAGTTCAGCGGTTTCGATATCTTCCTGCACCTGCTGCCACTGACGGAAACACTGGCTGACATCAGTAAGCTGAGCGTATTCCCGCGAAAGCGCACGAAAGCGATCCTGATCGGCAATCACGCCAGCATCACCCAGCATCGCCTCCACTTCTTCGTGGCGCTCCTGCAAGGCTTCCAGTTTGGCAACAATAGAAGTCTTCATGTGGTGTTATTTACCTTGTAAATGGGGTTCGATTAATACAGCCGCGTCACACAATCAGTTGTGACGCAGCTAATCCAGCCCGAGGCTGTCGCGCAGGATCTGCAGACGTTCGTCATCGCCATCGCGAGCGGCCTGCTGGAGAGATTTGGTAGGGGCGTGGATCAGTCGGTTAGTCAGTTTATGGGCCAAATCGCGCATAATCTCCTGCGCATCACCGCCCTGCTGCAACGCCGTCAGCGCCCGCGCCTCGAGATCGGCACGGATCTGATCGGCCTGCGAACGGTAGTCACGAATGGTCTCAACGGCGCTTTGCGCGCGCAGCCAGGCCATAAACTCACCGCTCTCTTGCACAACAATAGTTTCAGCCTGTACGGCGGCGGCTTTGCGCTGCGCCATATTTTTTTCGATAATCTGCTGCAGATCGTCGACGCTGTATAAATAGGCATTCGCCAGTTTGCCAACTTCCGGTTCCACATCGCGCGGAACGGCGATATCCACCAGCAGCATCGGCTGATTACGACGCGCTTTTAACGCACGCTCAACCATACCTTTACCGATAATCGGCAACGGGCTGGCGGTGGAGCTGATAATGATATCGGCTTCCGCCAGACGCACATCAATATCCGCCAGATTGATCACTTCAGCGCCCACTTCATCCGCCAGCAGCTGGGCGCGCTCACGGGTGCGGTTGGCGATAATCAGTTTTTTAACCTTGTGCTCACGCAGATGACGCGCCACCAGCTCAATGGTTTCACCGGCACCCACCAGCAGCACATTGACCGTCGACAGCGACTCAAAGATCTGCCGCGCCAGCGTACAGGCGGCAAACGCCACCGAGACCGCACTGGCGCCGATATCGGTTTCAGTACGCACACGTTTGGCGACGGAGAAGGTTTTCTGGAACATGCGCTCCAGTTCGCTGGAGAGCGAATGGCCGCGCTGGGAGTCAGCAAAAGCTTTTTTTACCTGGCCAAGGATCTGCGGCTCACCAAGCACCAGCGAATCCAGTCCGCTGGCGACGCGCATCAGATGGCTGACCGCCTCGTTATCATGGTGCCAGTAAAGGCTTTTACGCACATCTTCAGCGCTGAGCTGATGATAGTCACACAGCCAGCGTACCAGTTGCTCTTGCAGATTCTCTTGCTGTTCGACACTCAGGTACAGCTCAGTGCGGTTACAGGTAGACAACACTACGCCGCCCTGCACAAGCGGCTGCGCCAGCAGGCTGTTAAGCGCCTGTTCAAGCGTGTCCGGCGAAAAAGCGACTTTTTCGCGCAGCGCAACAGGTGCTGTTTTATGATTAATTCCAAGGGCCAGCAGGGTCATGGTGAATTCGGTCTGGTTATCACACTGATATTGTGGTTTTGTGAGGCGCATTCTACAAGATGAGCGAGATCAATAAAAGCCATACAGAGCATATGCCTCTATCAGGTTGTGCCTTGATCTGGGCAATTGCAGTTAAATAAGACAATTTGAGCATTGACTGCTTAAACGCGGATGGTTAGCGTTAACGGTTAACTTTGGGCAAGCATGCCCTGAATGTGTCTGAGGAGATGACCACCTATGTACGTACGCAAGCCCCGTCTGATGCGGTTGCTGCCGCTTGCAGGCCTGTTACTGGCAGCCTGTACCGCCAATAAACCGCAGGGTCCTGGTCAAAGTGTTACCTCTCCACAGTGGCAACAACATCAGCAAAGTGTCGAAAAAATCACCCAATACCAGACGCGTGGCGCTTTTGCCTATCTTTCCGATAAGCAAAAAGTTTATGCGCGCTTTAACTGGCAACAAACTGCGCCGGATCGCTACCGTTTACTGTTAACCAACCCACTTGGCAGCACCGAACTGCAGCTTGATGCGCAGGGTTCAGTGGTGCAGCTGGTCGATAATAACGGTAAACGCTATGTCAGCAACGATGCGGAGAAAATGATTTCGCAGCTGACCGGCATGGATATCCCGCTGGAAAACCTGCGTAAGTGGATGATGGGTCTGCCAGGCGAAGCCACCGATTATCAGCTGAACGATCAATATCAGCTGCGCGAACTGAACTACAGCCGCAACGGCCAGCAGTGGAAAGTCAGCTGGCAGGATTATGACAGCAAAGTTAACCCGCCGCTGCCCGCCAGTCTCGAACTGCGTGAAGGTTCGCAGCGCATTAAACTGCGTATGGATAGCTGGACCGTAAAATAATGATCACCACCTGGCCTGCACCGGCAAAACTTAACCTGTTTCTTTACATCACCGGGCGTCGTGCGGACGGCTACCATAATCTGCAGACGCTGTTTCAGTTTCTTGATTACGGCGACACGCTGCATATTACGCCGGATAACAGCGGCACAATCAGCCTGCTGACGCCGGTTGACGGCGTTGCCGACGAGCAGAACCTGATCGTGCGCGCCGCGCGCCTGCTGATGCAGCAGGCAACGCTGGCGGGCACCCTGCCCGCTGACGCTGGCGCCGCCATCACCATCGATAAGCAGTTACCGATGGGCGGTGGGCTGGGCGGCGGCTCGTCGAATGCCGCCACAGTGCTGGTCGCGCTGAACCAGCTATGGCAGACCGGTTTCACTCTCGATCAGCTGGCGACGATGGGATTAACCCTTGGCGCCGATGTGCCGGTGTTTGTAAAAGGCCATGCCGCTTTCGCTGAAGGCGTCGGTGAACAGTTACAACCGGTAAATCCGCCAGAAAAATGGTATCTGGTGGCGCATGCAGGCGTCAGCATCCCGACACCACTGGTATTCAACGATCCAGAGCTGAAACGTGACACCCCATTACGCGCTTTTTCGCACATTATGCAGTCACCTTTTAGCAATGATTGTGAACCAGCAGTAAGAAAACGTTTTCGCGAGGTTGAACAGCTCGTTTCCTGGCTGCTAGAATACGCGCCGTCGCGCCTGACAGGAACCGGTGCTTGTGTGTTTGCTGAATTCGACACTGAGTCCGCTGCCCGCCAGGTGCTTGAGCTGGCCCCGAACTGGTTGCGGGGATTTGTAGCGCGAGGCGTTAACGTCTCACCGTTGCATCGCAACCTTTCAGGGCAGTAAGCGATTACGTGACAGTGTCACCCGTTCCTGACACTGCACGTGGCGCATTAACATACCCGTATGAAACAGCTGTAATATTGTGGCGCCCGTAGCCAATTACAGTTATGTTCATTCTCTGGACGCAAAGCCTGAGGTTCTTCTCGTGCCTGATATGAAGCTTTTTGCTGGTAACGCTACGCCGGAACTAGCACAACGTATTGCCAACCGCCTTTACACCAGCCTGGGCGACGCCGCTGTCGGTCGTTTCAGTGATGGTGAAGTTAGTGTACAAATCAATGAAAATGTACGCGGTGGTGATATTTTCATCATCCAGTCCACCTGTGCCCCAACCAACGACAACCTGATGGAACTGGTTGTGATGGTTGACGCGCTGCGTCGTGCTTCCGCTGGTCGTATTACTGCTGTTATTCCCTATTTTGGTTATGCGCGCCAGGACCGTCGTGTCCGCTCAGCGCGTGTGCCGATCACCGCGAAAGTGGTTGCGGATTTCCTTTCCAGCGTTGGCGTCGACCGTGTTCTGACCGTGGACCTGCATGCAGAACAGATTCAGGGATTCTTTGATGTCCCGGTTGATAACGTGTTTGGTAGCCCGATTCTGCTTGAGGATATGCTGCAGATCGGCCTGGTCAATCCGATTGTGGTTTCTCCGGATATCGGCGGCGTGGTGCGTGCTCGTGCTATCGCTAAACTGCTGAACGATACCGATATGGCGATTATCGATAAGCGCCGTCCACGCGCCAACGTGTCTCAGGTGATGCATATCATCGGTGACGTGGCTGGCCGTGACTGTGTGCTGGTTGATGATATGATCGATACTGGCGGTACGCTGTGTAAAGCAGCGGAAGCGCTGAAAGAACGCGGTGCAAAACGTGTGTTTGCCTATGCCACGCACCCGATCTTCTCTGGTAATGCGGTGGAAAACCTGCGCAACTCGGTGATTGACGAAGTTGTGGTGTGTGACACCATTCCGCTGCCGGAAGAGATCAAAGCCCTGCCAAACGTGCGTACCCTTACGCTGTCTGGCATGCTGGCCGAAGCGATTCGCCGTATCAGCAATGAAGAATCAATCTCTGCGATGTTTGAACATTAAGCATCAGACAGAGCGCAAAAAGCCGGGCTTGCCCGGCTTTTTTTTATTTATCCGTTTCGCTGATTAGTCACCCAGTGGATGATTCTGGTGGATAAAATCAATAAATACCCGCAGCTTAGGCAAAAGATGCCGATTACCCGGCCAGAGTAACGAAAACTGCCCGCCACCACTGATTGTTTCATCCAGCACCGTGACCAGCTTTCCGGTTTTGATCTCCTGCGCCACGGCAAAATCCGGTACATATACCAGTCCCAGACCACTTACCGCCGCCGAAATCAACGCTTCCAGATTGGTAAACACCAGCTTTTCCGGCAACGGCTGATCCGCCACGTCGCTAAACTGCCAGGATTGCAGTGCACCTGTGGCGCTAAAGCGATAGCGTAAGCAGGCATGCCGCACCAGATCGGCTGTTGAGTGCGGTATTCCACGTCGCGCCAGATAAGCGGGCGACGCCACCAGCTGAAAACGGTAACTGCCAAGTCGCTTCGCCCGCAGCTGCGAATCATTAAAGCTGCCACTGCGCACCACCACATCAACCCCTTCAGCAATCACATCCACCAGCCGGTCGCTAAAATCGAGATCCAGCTCGATATCCTGATATTTTTCGATAAATTGCGGCAACAGCGGCAGCAGCATCCGGTAACCAATCGCAGGCAGACTGACGCGCAAGCGCCCGCTGGGTTTTGCCGTCACCCGCGACAGCTCATTCTGCGCTTCCTCAATTTCGGCGACAATCCGTCGTGCGCGCTCATAAAACAGCGCCCCTTCATCGGTCAGGCTGATACTGCGGGTACTGCGGTTAAGCAGGCTGACGCCGAGACTGTTTTCCAGCCGCGCCACGCTTTTGCCCACCGCCGATGCCGACACACCAAGACGTTCCGAAGCGGCGATAAAACTGCCAGTTTCCACCGCTTTCACCAGCGCGGTTAACCCGCTAAGACTCTCAAGCGCATTCATTACGGAGTTTTTGTCCTTTCAGTCATGAACTACGGCCTGTTTTTAACTATAGCAGGTCATTTTATCCTGCATCCTCGCACAGGTTAACCACGGATGCACTCTATGAGCACGCTAACTATTAAACAGACCAGCCCGCGCTGGACCTTACTGGCGGTTTGCACCGCCGCAATGATCCTGCCGCTCAGCTTTACCGGCGGCGTAATAGCCACACCAGCGATTGCGCAGGAGCTGGGCGGTTCGCCGCTGGCGCTTAGCTGGATCACCAATGCTTTTATGCTGACCTTTGGCAGCCTGCTGATGGCCGCCGGTTCACTGGCTGACCATCTGGGACGGAAACGCCTGTTCCTCAGTGGCGTGGGATTATTTACCCTGGCATCACTGGTCATTGGCCTGGCGCCCAATGTATTCATCCTCGACTTACTGCGCGCCCTGCAGGGCATTGCCGCCGCCTGTGCGCTGGCAGGCGGTGCGGCAGCGCTGGCCGATGCCTGGAGCGGCCCGGCGCAGGCACGCGCTTTCAGCCTGCTGGGAACCAGCTTCGGCGTGGGCCTCGCCAGTGGCCCGGTGGTGGCGGGTTTACTGATCAGCCATGGCGGCTGGCGGAGCGTATTTCTGCTGCCGGCATTGCTGGGTGGCACCGCTGCGCTAATCGGTTACTGGCGGATGCACGAATCCCGCGCCTCACAACGCGCAGTAATCGATATTGGCGGAATTATCACTTTCAGCCTCGCGCTGACCGCCTTTACCTGGGGCATCCTGCAGTTCAGCGAAGATGGCTGGCGCCACCCGCTGGTGATCGCCCTGTTCACCTGCACTCTGCTGTTTGCCCTGCTGTTTATGGTTATCGAAATGAAGAGCAAACAGCCAATGCTCGATCTGACGCTGTTTCGCTATCGCCGTTTTCTCGGCATCCAGCTGCTACCCATCGCCACCTGCTACTGCTTTGTGGTGTTGCTGGCGCTGCTGCCGGTACGCTTTATGGGCATTGATGGCTACAGCACGCTGACCACCGGGCTGTTTATGCTGGCGATCTCAACGCCCATTCTGGTGGTTCCCAGCCTGGCCGTCACCCTGACACGCTGGTTTTCAGCCGCAACGCTGGCCAGCGGCGGTCTGGTGATCGCTTCCGCGGGTCTGTTTCTGCTCAGTCAGCTGGATGGCGGCGCGGATCTGCCGCTGCAACTGCTGGCGATGCTGATTATTGGTTGCGGTAGCGGTCTGCCGTGGGGGCTGATGGATGGTTTGTCGGTCAGTGTGGTGCCGGAAGAGCGCGCCGGGATGGCGACCGGCATTTTCAGCACTATCCGCGTGGCGGGCGAAGGCGTCGCGCTGGCGCTGGTGACCACGCTACTAACGGTGCTGATTGCCGCTCCGTTGACGGCGATGTTCCCGGTTGAAAGCGCTCGCAGTGCCGCGCAATATCTGGCTGCGGGCAACCTGGATCTTGTCGCACACGCGTTGCATCTTCCGGTTGCCACGTTACAGCAGATCTGGCTGCAGGCGTTTAATCAGTTACTGTTGCTGTTAATGGTGATAACCCTGCTGTGCGCCCTGCTGGTACAGATTAGCCTGCGCCATAAGGTCCAGGCTAAAGCGGTGATTTGAGCCAATAAAAAGGGCGACAATCCTGTCGCCCCGCAATCAGCATATTTTATTATGAATGGCGATGGCTGTCACGACGACAACGTTTGTCGCCACAGTGACGCAGCCAGTAGTAACGGTCAGCGACCTTTTCCCGTCCGCTAATACTTGCTCCCGCCAGCCACAATAAGGCGCCAATAAAGATGCTGAATATTGCACCGTGCGCCATATACTGCGGGAGATCAAGCTGTGGCAGCTGGTTCAGAATGGAGTAACCCACGCCAACCACCATGGTGAGCAAGCCCAGTACCATCAGGCCATTCCCGGCAAAACTCGCGTGTTTACGTTTCATCTGTCACCTCCACTACCTGTGTATAGCGGCAATAGCACAAATTGCCTGGTTGCCATAAGTTTAGGAAATGACCGGCCGGTTCGTTGCGGGTTTGATCACAATATGCGCTTAATTTTGACAATTCTTTACGTCTAACAGCCTGAATTTCGATAGAAAATGTATTATCGCCACACTGAACTATTACGCAGGTTACACAGTAACGCGCGATTTTTGTGTTCTGCCAGCCAGCACAGTAAACTATCGCCCTTTGCTTAAGCACTTATCAGGAACCCACCACCGTGAGCAGCATTAAACTGATTGTTGGCCTTGCCAACCCTGGCGCTGAATACGCCGCAACCCGCCATAACGCAGGAGCCTGGTACGTCGACCTGCTGGCTGAACGTCACAATCAGTCGCTAAAGGAAGAGAGTAAATTTTACGGCTACACTGCGCGGCTGAATATCGGCGGTGAAGATGTGCGGCTGCTGGTGCCGACCACCTTTATGAACCTGAGTGGTAAAGCGGTGGCGGCGATGGCGACCTTTTATCGCATCACGCCGGAAGAGATTCTGGTGGCGCACGATGAGCTGGATCTGCCGCCGGGCGTGGCGAAGTTTAAACAGGGTGGCGGTCACGGTGGTCACAATGGCTTAAAAGATATTATCAGCAAGCTGGGCAACAGCCAGGATTTCCACCGTTTACGTATCGGCATCGGCCATCCGGGCGATCGTAATAAAGTGGTGGGTTTTGTGCTGGGCAAACCGCAGGCCGCGGAGCAGAAACTGATTGAGGATGCGGTCGATGAAGCCGTGCGCTGCACCGAAGTGTGGCTGAAAGAAGATCGGTTAAAGGCGATGAACCGCCTGCATACGTTTAAAGCGGAATAATATATGCTGCTGGGCGGCGAGAATGCCGCCCCTGCCTATCAGGATGCCGTAATCAGGCGTCGTCAGCCGCCACTTTATAATCCGGATCGTCCAGTTCATGCATGCAATAAGGCCCGGCCTTACGCAGCAGGCTGATGCAATCTTCGCTCAGATGGCGTAAACGCAAACTTTTCCCCGCCTGCTGGTAGCGCGTGCTGAGTTTATCAATCGCTTCGACCCCGCTGGAATCCATCACCCGGGTACGGGCGAAATCAATTACCACGTTTTGCGGATCGTTTTCCGGGGTAAACAGCTCAGCAAAAGCGCTGGCGGAGCCGAAAAACAGCGGTCCTTCCAGCTGATACGTTTTGGTATCACCTTGCTCCTGCTGGCGCAGAATGGTGATCCGCGCATGCTGCCAGGCAAACACCAGCGCCGAGATAATCACCCCGCAAATCACCGCCATCGCCAGATCGGTAAAAATCGTCACCAGCGTGACGGCAATCATCACTACCGCATCGGCTTTGGGCATCCGCTTCAGACGACGTATTGAACTCCATTCGAACGTCTTAATGCAGACCACAAACATAATGCCCGCCAGCGCCGCCACCGGCAGCAACGCAATATATTGCGACAGGCTGACGACAAACAGAATTAACAGAATGGCGCCGACCGCATTGGAGATACGCCCACGTCCGCCAGAGGTAAAGTTGATAATCGACTGACCAATCATCGCGCAACCCGCAAAGCTGCCAAAGAAGCCGCAGATCGTATTGCCGATGCCCTGCGCCACACACTCTTTATTCCCCGCGCCCTTCTTACTGCCCATCTCATCGAGCACCGCCAGCGTGAGCAGCGACTCAATCAGCCCGACCAGCGCAATAATCACCGAATAAGGCAGGACAATTTTCAGCGTTTCCCAGCTTAATGGCGCATCCGGCAGGTGGAACATCGGTAAGCTTCCGGAAATATCTGCCAGATCACCGACGCGTTTAGTATCCAGGTGAAAACCAATGGCAATGGCGCTAATCGCGATCAGCGCCGCCAGCGAACCGGGAATAATTTTCGTGAATTTCGGAAACAGCCAGACAATCAGCATCGCCAGCGCCACCAGCGCGTACATCACCGGTCCCTGATTTTTAATCATCGGTAGCTGCGCCAGCATAATCACAATCGCCAGTCCGTTCACAAAACCAAATATCGCCGGTTGCGGCACCAGACGGATAAATTTACCCAGCCGGAAGGCACCAATCGCCACCTGCAACACACCGGCTAAAATGGAGGCCAGTAACACATACTCATAGCCATGCTGATTAATCAGGCTGATTAACACCACCACAATCGAACCTGCGGCGCCTGAAATCATCCCGGGTTTTCCGCCGAAGAGAGCCGTGACCAGTCCGAGGATAAAGGCGGTATGCAGGCCAATGGTCGGTGAAAGTCCGGCCAGCAGCGAAAAGGCGGTGGCTTCCGGGATCAGCGCCACGGCGACTACAGAGCCTGCCAGCACGTCATTTTTGACGTCAGCCGCCCTGAGGTTCAGGTTAAACATAGATTTTTCACTTATTATTGTTAGCAGATGACTGATTATTGTTAGCAGATGACTGAAAACAGCGAGTGCCGCGCCACTGAGCGATTGGGGCACAAGTATCGGAAAATCAGATCGCGATCACAAGTCTTTACTTAGCTTTCAGGATGAAATCGCCGCCATGCCGGTAATAATTACGTGTATAATGCCGGAAGTTTTTTCTATGTCATTATTGAGGTATTTTTAAATACCTTGATTATCAAGCTATTAAGGTGATTCAAACATGGGATTCAAATGCGGTATCGTGGGCCTGCCTAACGTGGGTAAATCCACCCTGTTCAATGCGTTGACCAAAGCGGGAATTGAAGCAGCGAACTTCCCGTTCTGCACCATTGAGCCGAATACCGGCGTGGTGCCAATGCCAGACTTACGTCTTGACCAGCTGTCGGCGATTGTTAAGCCACAGCGCGTGGTGCCGACTACCATGGAATTTGTTGATATCGCGGGTCTGGTAAAAGGCGCGTCGAAAGGCGAAGGCCTTGGCAACCAGTTCCTGACCAATATTCGTGAAACCGAAGCTATCGGCCATGTGGTGCGCTGCTTTGAAAATGACAATATCATCCACGTTGCGGGAAAAGTTGACCCGGCGGAAGATATTGACGTGATCAATACTGAGCTGGCGCTGTCGGATCTCGACACCTGTGAACGTGCGCTGCAACGCGTACAGAAGAAAGCCAAAGGTGGCGATAAAGACGCGAAAACCGAACAGGCTGCGCTGGAAAAATGTCTGCCGCATCTGTCCGAAGCGGGCATGCTGCGTTCACTGAAGCTGGACGCAGACGAACTGGCTGCTATCCGTTACCTGAGCTTCCTGACACTGAAGCCGACCATGTATATCGCTAACGTCAACGAGGACGGTTTTGAAAATAACCCGTACCTGGATAAAGTGCGTGCGATTGCTGAGCAGGAAGGTTCGGTAGTCGTAGCGATTTGCGCCGCAGTGGAATCGGATATCGCTGAGCTGGACGATGCAGACCGTGAAGAGTTTATGGCGGAGCTGGGTCTGGAAGAGCCGGGCCTGAATCGCGTGATTCGTGCCGGTTATGCGCTGCTGAACTTGCAGACTTACTTCACCGCTGGTGTAAAAGAAGTGCGTGCCTGGACCATCCCGGTTGGCGCGACTGCACCGCAGGCGGCGGGTAAAATCCATACCGATTTCGAAAAAGGCTTTATCCGCGCGCAGACCATCGCTTTTGATGACTTTATCGCCTATAAGGGCGAGCAAGGCGCGAAAGAAGCCGGCAAAATGCGTTCAGAAGGGAAAGAATATATCGTTAAAGATGGCGATGTGATGAATTTCCTGTTTAACGTCTGACCGGTTCTGGGCTTTTCATAAGGCCATATGAAGCCTCATGATTCAACACAACCAGCGGATGTCAGCGTTATAACCACGCTGCAAAACATAAAAATCCACGCAATTGCGTGGATTTTTATATGAGATCTGGTGTTATTTTCAGCAGAGCTGGCATAAAAATAACTGACCCGGTGAGTGCAATTGCAGGCTCATGCTCAATAAGATGGAATTAGCGGCTGATTTCATGTCCAATCAGCCCGCCAATCGCTGCTCCCCCCAAGGTTCCGAAGGTGCTACCACCGGTCAGTACCGCGCCACCGACAGCACCCACCCCCGCCCCGATAGCAGTGTTACGACCACGATGGGACATACCGCATGCCGAAACAGATAGCGTGACCAGTAAAACAATAGCAACCGTACAGCTGCGTTTGATAAGCATTAGAAACCCCATCACCATTATTATTAATGGAATGTAATAGCGTTAAAATATGATTGTTGTTTAAACACCTAATCCATGGCGCAGGTAATTTCCTTCGCCGCAAATTTACTGCGTTTACGACTATTTCAACAGGTAAATATTCCTGGTTTAGCGTGGTGGCGTTAAAGATATTAAAATACTTACCACTGGCACGACTGGCTTAAGTCCCACGACGGATAAGCATAACCGGGTTAGAATCGGTCTGCCTGTCAAAAATTAGCGCCATCTGCAGCGACGATATCAACAAGGACCACGTGCAATGCTTAAAGAAAATTTTAATGAACTTCAGATCTTGCTTGTCGTGGCGCGTGAACGCAGTTTTACCCGGGCCGCGGGTAAACTTGGGGTTTCACAGTCGGCGCTGAGTCACGCAATCAAAGCGCTTGAAGCACGTTTAAATACCCGGCTTCTGACAAGGACAACGCGCAGTGTCGCGCCAACCGAAGCCGGAGAGAAAATAATTAACTGCCTCGAACCCCGCCTTGCCGATCTTGAAGAGGAGTTGCAAGCCCTGCTCCAGCTGAATGGCGCGGCTTCAGGCAATATCCGGCTGTCGGCCGGGGAACATGCCGCAAGCAGTCTGCTGTGGCCAAAACTTAAACCTTTTCTGCGTGAATACCCGGAAATCAACGTAGAGCTGGTGGTGGATAATGGTTTTGTCAATATCGTCGAGGGGCGTTTCGATGCCGGGATTCGGCTGGGAGAAAGTGTCGATAAAGATATGATTGCGGTCAGAATTGGCCCGGATATGCGTATGGTGGTGGTAGGCGCACCGTCATATTTCGCTGCACACGGGACGCCTCAGACGCCGCATGAGCTGCAGCACCACCGCTGCATTAATATGCGTCTTCCCACCGCCGGCGGTTTATATCACTGGGAATTCGAAAAGGACGGTAAACCGCTGCGTGTCCGCGTGGAAGGACAGCTGATATTTAATCATCTGGCAGAACGGACCGACGCGGTTATCTCCGGCTTTGGTATCGCCTGTATGCCTGAGGACCGGGTGGCAGAAGCCGTTCAGTCAGGAGAGCTGATTCAGATACTTGAAGACTGGTGCCCGACGTTTCCGGGCTATTACCTCTACTACCCGAGCAGAAAGCAACATCCCCCCGCCTTTGCGCTGATGATTGACGCGTTGCGCTTTACAGCCTGAACTGTTTGCGGCACCGACCACCAGCGCCGCAAGCCCGCTCGGTTAATCCTTATGCAGCGGCGCCCAGCGCCGGGTTAAACATCCAGTTTACGCCCGGTCAGCCACTCAACCATTGCCGGATTGCGATGAGAGAAGAAGGCGCTGGTTGCCGTATCCAGAGCAGTGATTTGCATTATTTCCTCGTCGCTCAGCTCGAAGTCGAGAATATTGATGTTTTCCGCCATGCGTTGTTTACGCACGGTTTTCGCCAGCGAGACAATGCCACGTTGCAGGATCCAGCGCAGTACAACCTGCCCCACGCTTTTGCCCTGTTTTTCGCCAATCGCGGCAAGCAGCGGGTGCTGGAACAGACCGTTTTTGCCTTCAGCAAACGGCGCCCAGGCTTCAGGCTGAATATCTCTGCTCTTCATCCACGGCACTGCATGCAGTTGCTGATTGAAAGGGTTTACTTCGACCTGATTTACCGCCGGAACAATTTTATTGAAAGCGATAAGATCGGCAAGCCTGTCAGGCTGGAAGTTACTGACGCCAATTGCCCTGATTTTTCCCGCCTGGTGTAACTCTTCCATGGCCCGCCATGCGCCATGGACATCACCGTAAGGCTGGTGAATCAGGTAGAGATCAACATAATCCAGCTGCAGGCGATTCAGTGAACGCTCAAACTGCGCTTTGGCGCCGGCATAATTGGTATCCTGTAACCACAATTTTGTCGTTACAAATAACTGATCACGCGCTATACCGCTCTGTTGCAGCGCATTCCCCACCTGGGTTTCATTCTGATAAGAGGCAGCGGTATCGATCAGGCGATAACCGCTTTCAATGGCATCGATAACCGCGCGTTCGCATTCGGCGGCATCCGTCATCTGGAAGACACCAAACCCCAGCAGGGGCATTTCAATACCGTTATTAAGTTTTACCGTTTGCATATCATTATCCCTGTTTGCGTTATTGCAGATTTTTTTCTTGAAGAAACTGGCTGACCTGATCGGCAATCTGAATATTGTTCAGATCGGAGAAAGGAAAATGCGTATTGCCTTTAATCCCGATCTCCGGGAGATGGACCACTTTGACATCACCACCATGTTGATTAACTACATCCCGCCACTGGCGCGCCATCGCCAGCCGGACGCGCCAGCTGTCCTGAGCAGGCATCGCCACGGGTTTATGCGGAATGTTATCGCCATAAAAGATCAGAATGGGAATTTTGGTTAATGCCATAAACTGAGCGAGGGGCACCGGTTCGCCTTTCAGCGTATCGAATGCGCTGGGCATCGGCGCCGGTAACTCATTCTCAGGAAAAACAAAGCTGCTGCCAGGTTCAAACGCGACTATCGCTTTCACCTTGCTGTTGCTTATCGCCGTGTACCATCCCGGCCCGCCGCCCTGCGAGTGGGTAAACAGAATCGCCGGACCGGTTTTATCCACCACCGCTGACATGGCATCGGCGACAACGTTGCTATCATAAGGCCCGGTATTCGGCGTCATCTGGCGGAAGTACTGGTTCAGCGCCTGTTGATCATCAGAGAACTGCACGCCTTTAAAAAAGGCTGGCCAGACGCCCAGCCGGAACTGGTTAAACCACATCTGCTCATCCGGCTTCGGCGTTACCGTCCCTTCGGCCATGCTGCGACCTGCATTACCCCGGCGTGGTTGATCAACCAGATAAGTTGAGAACCCCCGGCGCAGAAAGATGTTTTGAAAGCCCTCCCGGCCATCCGCTGTCGTTTGCCAGCTGCGGGAAGACTGTCCGGCGCCGTGAAGCATCACGATGGGATATTTATGCGGGTTCGGCGGAATCTGATAGAACACATTAGCGTGATCGCCATGATAACTCTGCCCCGCCGGATCCAGCGGTTTTTTGGCACCAAACTGACCGGGTGCTGTCGCCACCGCGCCACCAGCAGCAAAACTGCCTTGTTGCTGAATAACCAGCGGTTCAGCACTGGCTGACCAGGCAATAAAGCCTGCCGCCAGCAGAGATAATCTCAATATTTTTAATAATTTCTTCAAGGATATTTCCTCAGTCATCGTGAGCACATAAATTATAACGCTATTGTCAGCGAGAATTATTTAGCCGGGCAGATTGCCCTTATTCAGCGGCTTCATTAATAACGCAGATTAGCTGCGTATCGCTTCCAGCCAGCTGGTGACGGTTTCAGTGGTTTTTCTCTCCTGATCGCATTCAATCACCAGCGGTTTTTCGCGTCTGGCTGCGGGCGCCAGCTTTGCCAGCATCTCTTCACTGTCGCCGATGCCATATCCACCGTGGGTAATAAAAGGGATAAGCAGTTTATCTGCGAGATTATGGGTGCTGAGAAAGGTCTGGACCACCGGCGGAACCGTGGTTCCCCAGATCGGAAAGCCTAAATAGAGGGTCTGGTAATCTGCAATATTGGCGATACTGTTTTTTAACGCCGGGTGAACGCCACGGTCGCGCTGATTTTTTGCCAGCGCTACCGTCTGGAAATAATCCTGCGGATAAGGTGTCGCGGGTTCAATTTCAAACAGATCGGTTTTAAGGCTGCGATGGATAACGCCTGCTATAACCCGCGTATTGCCGCTGCGGGAAAAACTGACCACCAGTGTGCGGCTGTTATTTGGCGTATCCACTCTACCGGCAGCAGCGGGCGTCAGCATAACCTTCGATAAGGTTATTCCAGCCAGCGCGGTAAGCAGCATTCTGCGGTAAGAATCATGCGCGTCTGCCATCATTTACTCTCCTTATCTGACGCTGGTTTGCGCCTTAATCAGGGCCTCTTCAGCACGCCCGGCGGCAGATTGCTCATCGTTATCACGCAATATTTGCACCAGCTGCTGCAGTTGCCCGCGGCTGAGTCCCACACGCAGACTGGCCCGGGTATGCGACAGCAACTGTGCTTCCACACCGGGCGTCGCGGCCAATGCGCCGACCGTCGCCAGTTCACGGCTTTGCCAGTCGAGGTTGTCGCGGGCAAAAATATCGCCAAACAGATGGGTTTGCAGAAACTGATTGATCACCGGCGCAAACTCGAAAACGGCTCCCTGCACCGCTGCGCCGGAGATTCTGGTCTGGTTCTCCGTCCCCAGCTGGCGAAGTTGATCACCAACCGGAATCGGCTGTTCAGGTTCTTTTCCCTGCACATCATTGATGCCGCGTTGCTTACGCGTCCGGGTGACTTGCATTAAGACATTCAGCGCATTCAGGCTGCGCGGAAAGCCGGTGTAAGCGTAAAGCTGCACCAGGATTTCTTTGGCTTCGTTGACGGTTAATCCGGCGTCCAGTCCCTGATTCAGGGCTTTATCCAGTTTTTCCATCTTGCTGCTCGCCATAAATGCCGCGATCAGCGGGATGGCTTGTTGACGAGCGGAAAGCCTGTCGGCAGCCGTTTGCGCCTGATTGATCGCCGCGATTGCTGCATGGCTGGTTGCTGCCTGCGACGCCATACCACAGCTACAAATCAGTAAAATCGTAGGGGTGAGTTGCTTAATGCGCGTAATATTGTTCATCTGTCACTTTCTCCATCCATTTTACGCTATTGCCCGCCACCACCCCGCTCACTGCAAGATGAGTCATTGCACTGTCGGGGGCGGCGCCATGCCAGTGTTTAACGCCCGGCGGACATAACACCACATCCCCGGGACGGATAATCTGCACCGGCTGCCCTGCCTGCTGGGTTAAACCGACGCCGGAGGTGACGATCAGACGCTGACCTGCCGGATGCGAGTGCCAGGCTGAACGCGCACCCGGTTCAAAGGTGACATATGCAGCTGAAGCGGCGATGGCGTTATCCGCCGCGAACAGCGGATCGACCCGCACCCGGCCAGTAAAGTTCTCCGCCGGAGCGGAAATCGATTTCTGGCTCCCCGCAGGCGCGATATGTTCTGACGTGTTTTGCTGCTGTGCGGCAGATGAGAAAGTGATAAGAGACAACAACAGCCCCAGACAGCCAGGTTTTCCGCTCATACATTGCGTCCTTTGGATGAAAATGTAGCAATGATTCTAACGACCAGCGGATGTCGTCAGGCTGACGGTTTGCTGACAATATTGTCAGTAAGCGCCTGAAATACAGGTTGTGATACCTCTTCTGTAGAGCGTTTCTGTTCACTGGCTGGCAACAAAGCAAAACTCAGCCCAAAGGTGTTGATGCCCTGCTCACTATGAGCGAACACCTCGCCCCGATGCATAATCGCCACCGCACGGACAATGGATAATCCCAGCCCGTGATGGGTATCGCTTCTGGCGCGGGAAGCATCGACCCGGTAAAACCGCTCAAACAGACGCGGTAAATGCTCAGGCGCCACCGCGGCGCCAGGGTTTGATACCGCAACCCGGGCATGGCTATGGGTTTCGCTTAAGCTGACGGTCACCGTGCTGTGCGGCACAGAATGGCGCGCGCTGTTCTCCAGCAAATTTGCCAGCGAACGATGGAATAACCGCCGGTCAATATGAACAGTCGCATCGCCTTCAACCAGTAATACCAGCTGCTTTTCAGCAAATGAAGGTTCAACGTATTCAGCGGTTTTCAGGGTTTCTTCGCGCAACGAAACCTGCAAAAGTTGTGAGGCATGTTGACCCGCATGCGCGTGTGACAGAAACAGCATATCGTTCACGATGGATGTCATACGCTCCAGCTCTTCCAGATTGGAACCCAGCAACTCTTCCAGTTCCTCCGGCGAACGCCGGCGCGATAATCCCAGCTGGGTCTGACCAATCAGATTGGTCAGCGGGGTACGCAGCTCATGGGCGACATCAGCGTTAAAACTCTCCAGCTGCCGCCAGGCAATTTCCTGCCTTTCCAGCACGCCGTTAAATGAGAACGCCAGCTGCCTGAGTTCATCCGGCAACGCGTCAGTCGCCAGTCGTCCGGCGTGATCGCCCGGCGCCAGATGATGGGCCTGCTGGCTTAATGCCCCCAGCGGACGCAGACCAATTCGTGATACGCCATAACCGAGTAATGCGACAATAAATACGCCACCGGCGGAGATAATCAGCAGCGTGCGCGTGAACGCATCGAGCGTTCCCATATAGGGTGTCGAATCGATGGCCACCACATAGCGCAGTTCAGGACGCTCTCCTCTGGCAGGGATGGTTTTTACCAGCAGAAACAGCGAGCAGGCGTCATCAGAAGCGCCCGGCGCTTTATTTAACCCCTCCTGAAGCGAGGCCCAGTTAACGCCCAGCGGTGGCGCCCCGCCGACACTGAAACGGGCGTCATCACTCAATATCCAGTAACGTACCCGCTCGCCTTCGGAGCTGGCCAAATCGGTGAACTTATTCGCCAGAACGGACCCCCCCTCGGTGGAGGTGCGCGCGGTTATCCAGGGGCTCATCAGTGACTCACGAAACAGCAGCTCGTTATGCATCTGCTTTTGCAATGAATCGTGCAGCGAACTTCGCAACAGCAAACCCAGGGTCGAGACAATCAGCACGATGCTCAGGACAAACATCAGGGCAAGACGCCCGGAAATGGAGCGCTTAAACATTATTATTCTCCGGTTATGGCTGCGAATGCGATCTGACTTCCAGCACATATCCCATACCACGCACGGTGTGCAGTAATCTGATTTCGAAGGGAGCATCGATTTTGGCGCGCAGGCGCTTAATGGCCACTTCAACAACATTCGCGTCGCTGTCGAAATTCATATCCCAGACCTGTTCAGCAATCATCATCTTCGACAGAATTTCCCCCTGATGGCGGGCAAGCAGGCTGACCAGCGAAAACTCTTTAGCGGTAAGTTCCAGCCGGACACCGGCGCGAAACACGCGACGCGCCAGCAGATCCAGATGCAGGTCGTGAATTTGCAGTTGCGTAATATCGGCTCCATCGGTCGAACGACGGCGAACCAGCGCCTGGATGCGCGCGACCAGCTCAATCAGTGAAAACGGTTTCGGCAGGTAGTCGTCCGCGCCAAGTCGCAACCCTTTCACCCGTTCATCGACCGAGCCGCGCGCAGACAGCATCAGCACCGGCGTCTGTTTACTGCCACGAATCCCTTCCAGTACACGGTAGCCGTCTATACCCGGCAGCATGACATCGAGGATTATCGCGTCATAATCGAATTCCAGCGCAAAGTGCAGACCCTCCGCGCCATCGGCGGAGACGTCAACGGTAAAGCCTGACTCCCCCAGCGCACGGCTGAGATACGTTGAGGTTTTTTCTTCATCCTCGACTAACAGTAAACGCATAGAACGTGCTTCCTTTTATCCGTAACGCGATTTTCAGCTTACCCGCAGCGAAACTGCGCGGCGGTCTGAGCGAACAGCATTTTGCGTTACCCCATCTTTATCTGCGCTTACCAACAGCAGGCTGACAATTTTCTGACAGGATTGTCAGAAACCGTAACGATAGTGATAACTGACAAAATTGTTACTCTCTGGTCATGATGCTGACAGACCTCCCTCCCTAAGCTGAGCTGGCACTTTCACTACCGCGCGCCTCCCCCTTCAGGCCGCGACTTTATCCCGGGAGATAACATGAAACTTACCGTTTTACATGCACTGCTGCTTGCAGCGACGGCCGGGCTGGCCGCAACTGCTCAGGCCGCCGATTACAAACAAAACCCCTTTACCCTGGTGTATGACGGGGCGATTCGTGAAAATGTTCAGGGCAAGGTCAATATTCATCCGGTGAAATATGATCTTCACGGCATTCAGATCGCCGCCAATGTCTATACGCCAGCGAATTACGATCCGGCGAAAAAATACCCTGCGGTGGTGGTGGCGCATCCAAACGGTGGTGTTAAAGAACAGGTCGCCGGATTGTATGCGCAGCGACTGGCAGAACACGGATATATCACTATCACCGCGGATGCGGCTTATCAGGGCGCCAGCGGCGGCATGCCGCGCAGCGTGGATAAACCGGCTAACCGCATTGAAGATATCCACGGTATGGCTGATTACATCAGCCAGTATCCGGGCGTTGATGCAGCCCGCATGGGTCTGCTCGGTATCTGTGGCGGCGGCGGTTATTCAATTAAAGCCGCGCAGACAGACAAGCGGTTTAAAGCGCTGGCAACCCTCAGCATGTTTAACTCCGGGCAGGTACGCCGTAACGGCTATCAGGATTCTCAACTGGCAACCATTCAGGATCGCCTGAAAGTGGCAACTGACGCGCGCAGTAAAGAGGCCACCACCGGTGAAGTCACTTACTCCGGCGATGCCAGCCTGACGGCTGCGCAAATCGCTAAACTGCCTTTCGATCTCTATCGTCAGGGTTATGAGTATTACTGGAAAACCCATGCGCATCCGAATTCAACCTTCCGCTATACCACCAGCAGCCTGCTCGATTTAATGCGCTTTGATGCGCAAAGCAATATGGACCTGATCAATCAGCCGCTGCTGATGATGGCGGGCAGCAAAGCTGACTCTCTCTATATGACTGAAAGTGCTTTTAAGCAGGCCACCGGCACCCCTGACAAAAAGTTGTATCTTATCGAAGGCGCGACCCATATTGAGACTTACTGGGTTCCGCGTTATGTCGATCAGGCCATAAACCAGCTTGATCCCTTCTTTGATAAAAATATTTAGCGAACAGGTTTAACGGTCGTACGTGTGGTTAAGGCCATTACCGCACTCGCCACGGTAAATAACGCGATTATCCAGCTCATGGTCCACGGCGTGCCGTCACTTAACAGTGCGAGCAGCAAAGAAGAGATAATGCCGCTGCCATATTGCAGTGAACCTGTTAATGCGGATGCGGAGCCTGCCATATCCGGCACAGCATCCATTGCCGCAGCCGTTGAGGTTGCGGCAATAATTCCGTTCATGGAAAAGAAAATAAACACTGCGAGGACAATCATCACGATGCCGCCGAAACCCAGTTTTGTGCTTATCGCCAGCGTAATGGCGGCAACAGCGGCAATCACCACGGCAAATTTAAGCAGTGACTCTAACGGATAGCGATGCACCAGGCGTCGGTTGACCATACTCACGGCCATTAAGCCAACCACATTAACCGCAAATAACCCGCCATAATGCTGCGGATCGATGCCGAAGTAAGAGATATAAACAAAAGGCGAACCGGTAATAAACGCGTAGGCGGCGACATAATAGAACGTTACACAGAGTGTAAAACGCATAAAGCGGGTATTTTTCAGCAAGTGATAATAATTGCTGAACGCGCCTGCTAAAGAGGTTTTGACCCTTTTTTCTTCCGCTAAGGTTTCCGGCAGCCAGCACATCAAAACCAGCATTAAGGCGCCGATTAGCGTCAGTAGCCAGAATATATTATGCCACGACGTCACCCTGATCATTTGCCCCCCCAGCAGAGGCCCGGCTATCGGCGCGATGGCCATAATCACCATTAACGTGGAGAGCATTTGTGCGGCCCGGGTGCGGCCAAACAGGTCGCGAATCATAGCGCGAGCTAGCATCGGGCC
This sequence comes from Winslowiella arboricola, assembly GCF_025527015.1. GTDB lineage: Bacteria > Pseudomonadota > Gammaproteobacteria > Enterobacterales > Enterobacteriaceae > Erwinia > Erwinia arboricola. The sequence goes on from NZ_JAODIM010000043.1 coordinate 805,449, forward strand.
GGTACAGGCGCCAAGCGCCTGGAAGACACGCCAGAACACAATTTGCGTAATATCTGTTGAGAGTGCACAACCTGCTGAACCGATAATAAATAATATCAGACCAATAAACAGCGGCGCTTTACGGCCAAAATGGTCGCTTATTGGCCCCCATATCAACTGCGCGAGACAAAAGCCGATTAAAAAACCGGTAATCGTGAGCCCGGCATCACCATGCAGATCTTTCGCCATCACCGGCATGGCGGGCAGGTAGATATCAGTAGATAACGACGTGAAAGCCATTAGCGCGCTGAGAATAAGAATAAAAGGCAATCCGCTCGATTTCACGGTAAAGGTGTTGATACGCTGAGAGGCGTTATCCATTGTAATGTCCAGGCAGAATCAATCACCTGATGTTACTGGCTATCAGCAACGGGATAATCAGGCAGATTCGCATTGGCGCTATGAGCAGAATTCATTAATCACGGTTTTTTATCATTTTCAGCATGGTGGTGGCAGTGCTAAAGGGCGGCCATTTCGCGGCAGAGGAGTAAGCGCAATGATTGGCTGAGGATAGTAAGTGCATTTTTCTCTGCACTGCGCTGATGCAAAACATCAATTCACGGCGTGCTGAAAAGTAACCAATATTTTAAGCGCGGCGTATTAAATAAAGTAAACGCACCAATTCAGTGATAAATAATTTATTATTTTTCATGACTGCACTGATATTGTGCAGTTATATCATTCCAATTCCATAAGTAAACAGTATGGAAGCGTAGGCGTAACGTAAAGCAAAAAAAACTGTCATTTATAAATTTATTATATGGACAGAAATTTAACATTAAATACTGTAAAATCAATAGCATACCACCATGCCTTTTTCTTTACCCCGACTGATTGGAATCTTCTCTATTTGCACCTTAATTAAATTCCGTCGCTTAAAAAAGCATTGCACCTCCATTTTTTAAAGTGATAAAACATTCTCAGTTGATAAATCATTTTCACTTTAAGGGTAAGGTTATGTCTCTTGAAACGGCAGATATTCGTATTTCTCCGCTGTGGAATCGTCCGGATAAAAAATGGCTTTCGGCTTTTGCAGCATTCCCGGTAGCGAACATTGGCGATGCCATGGAACGCCTGAGCATGTGCGATGCCGGTATTGCCCCGCTCAACAGCGGCGCCAGTTTCGTTGGCTTCGCCTTCCCGGTGCTGGTCACGGCTGGCGACAACGCCGCGGTGATTAAAGCGCTGGATTACATTCAGCCCGGCGACGTGATGATGATTAACGGCCAGGGCTATATCGATCGCGCGCTGGTGGGTGAACAACTGACCCAGCGATTCCAGCATGCCGGCGCGACCGCACAGGTAATCGACGGCGCGGTACGCGATCGCAAGGTCATCGAGTCAACCGGTTTAGCCACCTGGTGTCGTGGCATCACACCGGCGGGGCCGTATAAAAATGGTCCGGGCGTGATCGGTGAACCCGTGGCCATCGGCGGCGTGGTCTGTTGCGCCGGCGACATCGTGGTCGGTGACGACGACGGCATCATTATCATTCCATTCTGGCGTGCTGAAACGGTGCTGGAAGCGGTGCGCGAGGTGGCGCGACATGAAGCTGAAATGACCGAAGAAGTCACCCGCAAATATCAATAAAAAAGATCATGGCGACCGGCGGCGGCAGGCACTCCGGGATAACTCAACACGATTGCAGGGCAGAACAATGACAAAATCACATGCAGTAACAATGGATTATGCTTTGCCGCAAGATAAGGTGACGACCAGTAATGTCGTACGCCGTGCTTCTCTTGCAGGTGGCGTCGGCTCGTTTGTTGAATGGTATGACTATGGCATTTATGGATTGCTGGTCAGCTCTCTGGTGCTGGTGTTTTCCGCCAGCGATATGAGTACCACCGATTCCGGCCTGATGCTGACTTATGTCGGTTTCACGGTCAGTTTCCTGGTCAGGCCCTTTGGTGGGGTTATTTGTGGCTACCTGGGTGACAGAATGGGTCGTCAGAAATTACTGGCCATCCTGCTGTTGATGATCTCGCTGGCGACGGCGGCAATCGGCCTGTTACCGGGCTACGCCAGCATTGGCTGGGCGGCGCCTGCCTTGCTGATCCTGCTGCGAATTGTGCAGGGCTTCTCGGCTGGCGGCGAAGTCTCCGGGGCCGGTTCCTTTGTGGCGGAATATGCCGAAGATCATCGCCGCGCCGTGGTGATGTCGCCGCTGGTGATGGGTTCCTTTATTGCACTGTTATTTGGCAGCCTGCTGATCAGCGGTTTAATCAACACTTTTGGCGTAGATGCAATGAACAGCTGGCTATGGCGCATCCCCTTCCTGCTGGCGATCCCGATGGCGATGATTGGTGTCTATATCCGCACCCGCATCCAGGATACTCCGCACTTCCAGATGGTAAAAGCCAGTAAGCGCGTGGTACGCAACCCCATTCGCGAGGTGCTGACCTCAAAGCGTCATCTTAAGGCTATCGGCCTGGCGATCACCCTTCCTGCCGTCAACGGGCCGGGTTACTACATCCTGTTTGTCTATATGCCGACGTATCTGCAAAAAGTGATGCATTTCCAGCAGGTGCAAAGCCTGATGGTTACCGCCTGCGGATTACTGACCATTGTGGCCGCCATCCCGCTGATGGCATGGCTGTCTGACCGTCTTGGCCGCCGTCCGTTGCTGATCGCTTCAGCGATTGCCATGGCGCTGCTGGCATGGCCCTGCTTCTGGTTGCTGACGCTGGGGATGATGCCGCTGGCCTGTATGGCGGCAATGCTGCTGGCCTTTGCCTTTGCCGGTCACGCCGGCGTCATCCAGGCAGCACTGGCGGAGATGTTCCCGACCAACGTGCGCTACAGCGCTTACAGCATTGGCTTTAACCTCTCTACCGTCATTTTTGGCGGCTCCGCGCCGCTGTTAATGACCTGGCTGATTGGCCTGACCGGCATCGCCAGCATCCCGAGCTATATGGTGATCATCACCGCCGCTCTCACCCTGGTCAGCGCACTCTGGCTGAAAGAAACCGCCGGTAAACCACTCAACGATGAGTAACTGCCGTAAACAACGTCATCATTCTGGTATTCGAGGTCAATATGAAAAACGCATCACCCTGGCGTATAGGGTTTGATATTGGTGGCACCTTCACTGATCTGGTGCTGCTCAATGACATTTCCGGCGAAGCACTGCGCCACAAAACGCTGACCACGCCGGAGGATCCTTCGGAAGGCGCTTATACCGGTCTGACCCAACTGACAGAGATGGCAGGACTGAAAGCGAGCGATATTCACACCATAACCCACGGCACCACGCTGGCGATTAATGCGCTGCTTGAACGCAGGGGGGCGAAAACCGCGCTGGTGGTAACGCGGGGTTTTCGCGATGTACTGGTGCTGGGACGTGAATACCGTTATGACATCTATGATCTCAACGGCGCGCCCGCCCAGCCGCTGATACCACGCTCGCAGGCTTATGAGATTAATGAAAGGGTTACCGCCAGCGGCGAGATTATCACGCCCCTCGATGCGGCGGAGGTGGTGAGGTTAGCGGCCGATCTTCGCGCTAAAGGTTATGAAGCGGTCGCCGTACTCTGTATGCATGCCTATGCCTGGCCGGACCATGAGAACCAGATTGAAGCGATTCTGACCGCCGAACTGCCCGGCGTCTCAATTTCAGTCTCACATAAAGTCTCCCGCGAGATCCGCGAATATGACCGTGGGGTGCTGACGGCGATGAACGCCTTTGTCCAGCCCAAAGCCCGTCGCTATATGGCGCGCCTGGAGAACAAACTGCGCGCAGGGGGGTTTACCTGCGAGTGGCTGGTGATGGGCTCGAACGGTGGTCTGATGGCGCCACAGGTGGCGGCGGACTATCCGACACGGATTATCGAATCCGGCCCCGCTGGCGGTATCGTCGCCACCGCGGCTTTCGCCCGTGCCAACCACGAACATCAGGTACTGGCATTTGATATGGGCGGCACCACCGCGAAAGCCTGTGTGGTGCGCGACGGTGAACCTTCTATCACCACCGATTATGAAGTGGGTCGCGCGGACCGCTTGCTGAAAGGCAGCGGTCTGCCGGTCAAGTTGCCGGTTGTCGATATGATCGAAATCGGCGCTGGCGGCGGCAGCATTGCCCGCGTTGACTCGCTCGGTCTGCTTGAAATTGGCCCGGAGAGCGCCAGCGCCTGGCCCGGCCCGGCCTGCTATGGCCGTGGCGGCGAACAACCGACGGTCACTGACGCCAATCTGGTGCTGGGATTACTGGATCCTGATGCGTTCCTCGGCGGCCGCATGCAGCTTGACGTGGCAGCGGCTCGCCAGGCGATCCGGCGGATAGCGCACCCCCTGGGACTCAGCATTGAGGATGCCGCCTGGGGCATCCATGAAGTGGCTAACAGCAAAATGTCTGAAGCGCTGCGAACCCATTCTGTGGAGAAAAATGTCAGCCCGTCACAAATGATGATGCTGGCATTTGGCGGCGCGGGTCCGAGTCACGCCTGGTCACTGGCGAAACAGCTCAGCGTGAAGCGCGTCTGTTTCCCGAATGGCGCGGGTGTCTATTCTGCTTTCGGACTGCTTACCGCCCCACCGAGTGCCGACTTTGTTCGCAGCGATCGCTGTCGCCTGCTGGCTGGCATTGATATCGCCCGTATCAACGCGCTGTTCGCCGAAGGATTTGACGAAGCCTTTACTACGCTGGCCGCCGCAAATGTTGATCCCGCCAGCGCCACGCAGCAAAAACTCGCCGGGGTGCGTTATATCGGTCAGGGCTCTGAACTGACCGTGACGCTGCCGCCTGCCTTCCTGCAAGAAGGCGATACCGCGGCGCTGGTAGATGCGTTTGAAGCCGCCCATCTGGCGCGCTTTGGCCGCATCCTGTCAGGCCAGGGAGTGGAAGTGGTCAACTGGCGCGGCCGGGTACAGACCACGCCACCGAAACTGAATACCACTGACAAGTTGCAGCAGCCTGAAGCGGACGCCAGAGAAAAAACCTTGCAGGTTTATCTTGGCCGCGAGCAGGGTTACCGCCCCTGCCGCGTGATCCCCCGCAGCCTGTTGGTAAGCGGTGAATCGGTGCATGGCCCGGCGTTATTGCAGGAAAAAGAGTGTGCGATCTATATCGGTCCAGGCGCGACGGCAAAGCTGGATGAGCAAGGCAATATTTTGATGGAGCTGAACTAATGACTTCTGCATCCCCTGATAATTTGAAATTTCTCGATGATCCGATCAGCCTGCGTATTACCTGGGACCGTCTGGTCAGTATTTCGGAAGAGGCCGCAGCAACCCTGGTCAATATGGCGTTTTCCAGCATTATCCGCGAGGTCGGCGATTACTCCTGTCTGCTGATGGATGCCAGCGGCAATTCGCTGGCCCAGCCGAAAACCAGTGTGCCGGTCTTTATCGGCACCCTGCCGGCAACGGTTCGTCATCTGCTGGCAAAATTCCCGGCAGAGACGCTGAAACCCGGTGACAGTCTGATCACCAACGATCCCTGGCTGGGTACCGGTCATCTGAATGATGTCACCGTAGTGACGCCGGTATTCCGTAACGGGACACTGGTGGCCTTTACCGGCGCGGCTGCGCATATGTCTGATATCGGCGGCTCGCTCAATATGGGCTCATCGCGCGATATGTTTGAGGAAGGCTTTCTTATCCCGCCCAGCAAACTGATGATTGCGGGCGAGATTAACCAGCAGTTGCTTGACCTGTTTCTGGCTAACGTTCGTTCACCCGATCAGGTCGAGGGCGATCTTCATGCCATGCTGGCAGCCAACCAGATTGGCGCCAGGGGTCTGCTCGGACTGATGGATGATTTGCAGCTGGAATCGGTGTCGCCGCTGGCAGAAAAAATTCATACGCTGACGGAAAACGCGATGCGCAAAGCTATCGAGGCGGTGCCTGATGGTCGTTATGAAGCCGCTGTCGATATCGGCGATTATGAAGGCGATATCCATCTTCAGGTCGCGGTTATCGTTGCTGGCAGCACGATTGTGATCGACTACGCCGGTTCATCAGCAGAGTCATTATTTGGCAGTAACTGTCCGATGTCGTTCACTTATGCCTACAGCGTCTATCCGCTGAAATGTCTGCTGGAACCCAACCTGCCTAATAACGAAGGTTGTTTCAGATCGATCACCGTCACTGCGCCGGAAGGCTCGATTGCCAACGCGCGTCCCCCCTGTGCGGTTGAAATGCGCAATCGTGTCGGCCATATGGCGCACGCGGCGATCTTTACTGCGTTGTCTGCAATCATGCCTGAGCGGGTGATGGGCCACTCCGGCAGCGCGCCGGTAACCTGTGACGTCTTCGCCGGTCAGTTTGATGACGGCAGACGCTTTGTCGAAAGCCTGTGTGTTAACGGTGGCACCGGCGCTCGTCCGTCGGCTGACGGCATTGTCACCGGTTTCCCGGGCAATATGTCATCGACGCCGGTTGAACTGATTGAGTCCGCCACGCCGCTGCTGTTTCTGGAAAAAGCCATTGTGCCTGATTCCGGCGGCGCAGGACGTTACCGCGGCGGCGTTGCTCAACGCATGGTGATCCGTAATACCAGTCAATACCCCCTCTCCCACAGCATGTTCTATTCACGTCAAAAACACGCAGCTGAAGGCGTGCTGGGTGCGGCGTCAGGCGCGCCTAACACCGTGGCGATTAATGGCGAATCGCTGGCCAAACCGGTTGGTCGTCACGATGTTTTCCCTGGTGATGAAGTGACCATTCAGATGCCAGGCGGCGGTGGAAAAATGCCGGTCGACGAGCGTGATATTCAGGCCATTCTGTGGGATCTGCAGGAAGGCTATATCACTGAAGCGGGCGCACAGCGTGATTACGGTATTGATATTAAAAAGTTAATCAGAGGATAAAACGATGCAGTCACTGAAGGGTAAAGTTGTCGTTGTCACGGGTGCCGGAAGCGGAATCGGTAAAGCCGCCGCCGCAGGTTTTGCGGCTCGCGGCGCCAGCGTGGTGCTGGTTGGGCGTCGTCAGGAGGTTCTTACCACGCTGGTAACTGAATTGCGCGCTCAGGGCGGCAAGGCCTGGTCCTGTGCAACGGATATCACCAGCCAACAACAGGTCGCAGCCCTGATCAGCTTCGTTGGCAATGAAATTGGGCCGATTGATATTCTGGTCAATAACGCTGGCAGCGCCAGCAATACGCTGAACGCTCGCTGGATTGAGGAGGCTGAATGGCAACAGGTGCAGGATGTGAACCTGAAGGCGGTTTTTCTGCTGACCCAGGCGGTTCTGCCGGAGATGCTTAGCCGTAAAAGCGGCACCATTATCACGGTGTCATCACTGGCCGCATTGCGACCCAATCTGCTCGGTGGCGCTGCCTATGGCGCAGCCAAAGCCGGGGTGCGTAACTTTATGACTTACCTGCATAACACCTTTCGTAATGATGGCATACGTTCGACCTGTATTCTGCCCGGTGAGGTGAATACGCCAATAATGGATAACCGCGCCAACCCGCCACAGCAAAGCGTCCGCGATAATATGGTGCAACCGGAAGATGTGGCGGAAGCCATTATGCTATGCGCCTGCCTGCCAGCACGCACGGTTATCGAAGAGCTTGTTGTCGCCCCGACGTTCCAGCGCGATATCAGCAGCGACCTTGAGAGCAGCCGCTGGAAAAATGCGCCGCCGGAATCTGTTGCCGAACGTGAAAACCACCTCTGATCCCATTTTATAAGGTACAGCATGTCATCTTCTCTGTTTAAGGCCGCTGAGGCGGTATTACGTGTCGAACGCAACTCAATGCGTGTGCAACAACCGGCATCAACCGGCGATATGGTGTCGCTGGCAATGGGCGAGCCTGATTTCGACACGCCACCACGTATTGTGCAGGCGGCGGTAGAGGCACTGAACGCCGGTTTTACCCATTATGCGCCGCTGCTGGGGGATAGTGCGCTCTGTCAGGCGCTGGCGTACGAGGTTTCCGGGCAGAGTGGCAATGCGGTAAAAGCGGACGAGATCCTGGTGACCCACGGCGGAACGGCCGGACTGGCCGCGGCGATCCTGTCCATCGTCAATCCCGGCGATCGGGTGGTTATCCCGGACCCCACCTACTCGCTGTATGCTGATTTGGTCAATATGGCGGGCGGGATTTGCGTACCCATGCCCTGCCGTGCTGACCTGCACTGGGATCTGGATCGTCTGGCGCTGGCGCTTGAAGACGCCAGACTGTTTATCTTCTGCAACCCGGGCAATCCAACCGGTATCGTCCATAGCCGTGAAGAGATTGAGACACTCGGTAAGCTGGTGAAGCGTTACGATACGCTGGTTATCGCCGACGAAGCCTACAGTGATCTGGTATTTACCGATCGTCCATTTACGTCGGTTTTGCAGGTCGCCGCATTCCAGGGGCGTACCCTCTATTGCCAGACATTTTCCAAAAGTTATGCCATGACCGGCTGGCGCGTGGGCTATCTGGCCGGACCGGCAGCGATGATTAAAGCCGCCGCCCGTGTTCATAATACGGTGAACGGCTCCGTTAACAGTGCGGTGCAGCGAGCAGCGCTGGTGGCTATCCGCGAGTGCAAAGATGACGTCAAACGAATGTATGATATCTATCGTGAACGTCGCCAGCTGATGATAACCGGCTTGCAGGCTATCCCAGAGCTGAGCCTCAACCAACCGGAGGGGGCGTTTTACTGCTTCCCGTCATACTCGTTGCCGGTTCCGGCGATTGATATGGTGGCATTACTGCGTGAACAGGGTATTGCCGTCAGGCCTGGCAGTGAATTTGGCGCCGCAGGCGAAGGCCATATTCGTCTTTCGTATGCGGCCAGCAGTGAAGCGATTGCAGAGGGCATTCGCCGCCTGAAGCGTGGTCTGGCGGGGCTTAAGTAACCACAGGTCGTCACAGGAACCAGAACCGATAATGACGGGAAAAATGATGCGCAGTGATACCGAAAGAAATCGCAGGAATCTTATCCAGGCCGCGGCCAGATTGTTTGAGCGATCCGACACGCCGATAAGCATGACGGAAATTGCCAGCGAAGCCGGTGTTTCCGTGGCGACCGCCTATCGTCAGTTTACTTCGGTAGAAGAAGTGCTGAATACTTACCGTCAGGAAGTGGGCCAGCTGCTGCTGGAGTACAGCCAGCAGCAACAGTGCGATGGACTGCAGAAACTGGAGCGGGTCAGCCGTTACTGGATCAGGCTGGTGCGCGAACGCGGCGCCGCAATGGTGCCAATGCGCAACCGGCGTGGTTACCTGGAACGTTTATGGGAAGGCGCTGAATACCTGCTGGTTCAGGCCAATGCGGTACGTCCGGCACTGCGCGAAGCGATGGAAGAGATGGATCTGCCGGATATTGGTGATAAAGCCGTTTTCCTCTGGAATATCCTGTTTGACCCGCGAGAGATATTCGACCTGCTCGATACCGTCGGTCTGACGGAGAAACAGGTGGGCAGCCAGCTGATGTCCGTTCTGGTCGGTGGCCTGCGGGGTTTTGCTACAGCCAATGAATTCACCACCGGCGCCTGCCGCAGCAAATAATCCCGCCGTATCAGCAACCCGCCAGGGTATCGACGATCACGCCAGTGCGTTCTGCGCTGGCGTTTCTGCCAGGTCGTGAGCAGCCAGAGAGAATAACAACGTGCTGCACAGAGAATTGTCCATTTCTTAGTCTATGATTATTGGTGGTATGTCGCCTGAGGCTGCAACCACCATTACGTGCTGTCGTCCACTACTCACTGCTGGATCAAAAGAGGCCATTGCATGGAATCCAGGGCATTTCTGAAAAGCTGGGGCGCCGAATACGTTTCCCCCGGTACGGTTCGCTTTCGTCTCTGGGCCACTGGCCAGCACAGCGTAACACTCCGACTCTCCGGCGAAGAACTGGAGATGATGCCGCACGGCGACGGCTGGTTTGAACAGCAGGCAACCGATGTTGCGGCTGGCGCGGAGTATAATTTTGTCCTCGCCGATGGCACCGTCGTGCCGGATCCGGCTTCCCGCGCGCAGCAGGCGGATGTCAACGGCCCTTCGCTGGTTATCGACCCCACCGGCTATCAGTGGCAGAACACCGCATGGCGCGGCCGCCCGTGGCAGGAAACGGTGGTCTACGAGCTGCATATTGGCACCTTTACGCCGGAAGGGACATTGCAGGCGGCGGTGGCAAAACTACCGCGGCTTGCTGAACTCGGCATCACCATGATCGAGCTGCTGCCCCTTGCGCAGTTTGGCGGCAATCGTGGCTGGGGCTATGACGGCGTGCTGCTCTACGCCCCCCATTCCGCCTATGGCACACCGGATGATGTTAAGGCTTTCGTCGATGCCGCCCATGGTTATGGCCTGTCGGTGGTGCTTGATATCGTGCTCAACCATTTTGGCCCGGAAGGCAATTATCTGCCGCTGCTGGCACCGGACTTCTTCCATAAGGAACGGATGACGCCGTGGGGCGCGGGTATCGCTTATGATGTCGATGCGGCCCGCCGTTATATCGTTGAGGCGCCGCTTTACTGGCTGAAGGAGTTTAATCTTGACGGCCTGCGCTTCGACGCCATCGACCAGATCGAGGATATTTCCCCTAAGCATGTGCTTATCGAGATCGCGGAGCGCATCCGCGCCGAAATCACTGACCGCCCGGTCCATCTGACCACCGAAGACAGCCGCAATGTGATCTTCCTGCATCCGCGCGAGCAGGATGGTTCCGTGCCGCTATTCAGCGGTGAATGGAACGATGATTTCCACAACGCCATGCATGTTTTCGCTACCGGCGAGACGCATGCGTATTACCAGGATTTTGCCAGTGAGCCGGAAAAGCTGATTGCCCGGGTGCTGACGCAAGGTTTCGCGTATCAGGGCGAGGTATCGCCACACAGCGGCGAACCGCGCGGCGTGAAAAGCGCCAGCCAGCCGCCGGTCGCCTTTGTGGATTTTATCCAGAACCATGACCAGACAGGCAACCGCGCGCAGGGGGAGAGACTGATTACCCTGGCTGGCGCCGATCGCACCCGGCTGCTGCTGGCCACGCTGCTGCTCTCACCGCATATCCCGCTGCTGTTTATGGGCGAGGAGTATGGCGAAACCAATCCTTTCCTGTTCTTTACCGATTTTCATGGCGATCTCGCCCGCGCCGTACGCGAGGGTCGCGCAAAAGAGTTTGCGGATCATGCTGGTCATAAGGGTGAAAGCGTGCCCGATCCTAATGCCAGCACCACCTTTGAAAAGTCGAAACTGGACTGGCGTAAGCCAGACAGCAAGGAGGGTAAGGCATGGCTGGCGCTAAGCCGGGAGCTGCTGGCGCTGCGTCAGCAAGTTATCCTGCCGTTGCTTGCCAGCGCGGGCGGTAATGCTGGCAAGGTGGTGGCGACGGCGCCAGGCTTTTTCGCGGTCAGCTGGACGTTCCCGCAAGGTATGTTGTCGATGGCGCTGAATATCAGTAAGCAGACCCGGCCATTACCTGACCAGCCCGGCGAGATACTCTTCGCCTGGCCGCCAGCAGCCGATAGCCTGCCACAGAACGCCATTGTCGTCCGCCTTGCTCCGGGAGACGCTGCATGAAAATCCCTGGCGCTACTTACCGTATTCAGTTCCGCAATGGCATGACTTTCGACCGCGCAGCGGAGCTGGTGCCCTATTTACACCGGCTTGGCATTACGCATCTGTATGCTTCGCCCATTTTCACCGCTACAACCGGTTCGACGCATGGCTACGACGTGACCGACGTTAACCAGATCGAGCCTTCAATTGGTGGCCGCCCGGGCTTTGACCGTATGGTGAAGGCGCTGCATGGCGCAGGTCTCGGGCTAATTCTCGACATCGTGCCAAACCATATGGCCGCCTCGCTGGAAAATGCGTGGTGGCGTGATGTGATTGAAAATGGCGAAAACAGCCACTATGCCCGGCATTTTGATATCGACTGGTCGCGCCGCCTGACTTTGCCGTTCCTTGGCGATAGCTTTGAGGCACTGCTGGCAAACGGCGACATTGCCGTAAAGCCTGATCCGAACAGCGGCAGGCCCGCTTTCGCCTGTTACGAAAGCTTCTATCCGCTGACCCCGGCCAGCTGGCAGGGTCGCGAAGCTGACGTCTTCAGTCTGACCGACAAAGCGCAGATCGCTGAACTGCACGATCGCCAGCCGTGGCGGCTGATGAGCTGGCGCGATGCGTCGCATGACCTCTCTTATCGCCGCTTCTTTGAGGTGACCGGACTGGTGGGCATGCGGGTCGAGGATCGCGCGGTGTTTGACGATACCCATCGGCTGATCCTCGAACTGGTGGATTGTGGCGCGGTTGACGGACTGCGCGTTGACCATATCGACGGGCTTGCCGACCCGAAAGCTTATCTCGATCTGCTGCGTCGGCAGACCGGGTCTGACTGCTATATCACGGTCGAAAAGATCCTTGGCGAGGGCGAGCAACTTCCGCCAGAGTGGCCGATTTCCGGCACCACCGGTTACGAATTTATGTCCGCAGTCACCGATGCGCTGGTAGATGGCGCGAAGATCGACAGCCTGCGCAAGGCTTATGAGGCAGTAGTTGGCAGGCCGGTGGATATGAAAGCCGAACTGCGCGCAGCTAAGTTATTAATGGTGGATAAGAATTTCGCCGGTGAATTCGCCACGCTGCTAAAGCTGGCGATAAAGATTGCCAGCATCGATGCCCTCACCTCAGACGAGAAAACCACCCGCGCGGCTCTGCGCGAACTGCTGATCGCTTTCCCGGTCTATCGCAGTTACGGCACGCCACAAGGAATGACTGCGGCTGACAATCAGCTGCTGCAAAAGGTGGCGAACAAGGTTAAAACCAGCGCATATGCGCCTGATACCGCGGCGCTCGATTTCCTGATCCGCATTCTTGCCGGTGAGGTGTCAACAACGGCCTCCAGTGATGCCGCCACCTTCCGCACCCGATTCCAGCAACTGACCGGCCCACTGATGGCGAAATCGGTGGAGGATACGCTGTTCTACCGCCAGAATATGGCGCTGGCGCTCAACGAAGTCGGCGCAGAACCGGTGCCGACCGCTTTCTCGCTTGATCGCTTCCACGCGGAGATGAAAACGCGGCTGCAACGGCAGCCCGATGCGCTTTCCGGCACGTCCACCCATGATACCAAACGCGGCGAGGATGCCCGCGCACGGCTCTGCACGCTGACCGAAGCGCCGCAGCGCTGGGCTGAATGTATCGCCCGCTGGCGCGAGATGAATCACGCCAGCGTCAAAGTGCTCATTGATGGCGTGGCACCGAAGCCGGTGGTCGAATGGATGCTCTATCAGGCGCTGGCCGGGGTCTGGCCGACCACGCTGCAGCCGACCGACGAAGCGGGCCTGAAGGCGCTGGAAGAACGCTTTGTGGTGTATGTGGAAAAAGCGCTGCGCGAAGCCAAGCAGCGCACTAACTGGGGCGACAGCAACGACGCTTATGAGCAGGCAGTGATCGACTATGCCCGCCAGCTGCTGTCACCGGCTAACCAGACTTTTCTGCAGGATTTTGCCGCCACGCTGCAACCCTTTATTCGCGCCGGTCTGGTCAACAGTCTCACCCAGACCATCGTCAAGCTAACCGCGCCGGGCGTGCCGGATATCTACCAGGGTAGCGAGGCGCTGGATTTCAGCCTTGTCGATCCCGATAACCGGCGTGAACCTGATTTCGCCGCGCTCGCCCGGCAGCTGGCTGAAAATGAAAAACCGAATTTCACCGCGCAGCAGAACTGGCTGAATGGCCGTCTCAATCAGCATATCATCGCCAGGCTGCTACGTTGCCGCCAGCATGCACCGACGTTGTTTCGTTATGGCGACTACCTACCGCTCGCCGCCAGCGGCCAGCAGGCGGAAAACGTCCTCGCCTTCGCCCGGACAGAAAACGATGCTGTGCTAATCGTTATCGCCCCGCGCCTGATGTTTGCAGCCCTTGAAGAGAGTCCTGCCGGACCTTTTGCGATACGCTGGCCGCAGACGGAAATCCCCCTGGCCGCGCGGCTCGCTAACCGCCGCTACCGTGACATTCTGACTGGAGAAGTAATATTTCCCGATGACCGGATCAACCTGGCGCTATTCGATGGTAGCGCAGCGCTCGTCCTGTTAAGCGAATGATTTTGTTGAAATAAAAACGTTATAAATCAATGTAATTCGTGAAATTTCTTCATTTAATGGCGAGGGACGAATGTCAAACGATACAGTTTTTACTATCACCAGCGGGTCTGGTCATCCTCTCGGCGCCAATTTCGATGGCGAAGGGGTTAACTTTGCGATTTTCTCGGCACATGCGGAACGTGTCGAGCTGTGCCTCTACGATCCGAGCGGAAAAATTGAGATCGCAAAACTTGAGCTGCCGGAATACACCCATGAGATCTGGCATGGTTATGTGCCAGGTTTACAACCCGGCGCACTGTACGGCTATCGTGTGCATGGCCCTTATGACCCGGAAAACGGCCATCGTTTTAACCCCAACAAGCTGCTTATCGACCCTTATGCGCGCGAACTTGCTGGCGATATTGCGTGGGACGATGCGCACTTCGCCTATGACCTGCTGCATGAAGATAAAGATCTGAGCTTTGACACCCGCGACAGTGCGCCATTTATGCCAAAGTGCCGGGTTATTGATCCTGAAGAATTCGACTGGCATGACGAGAACCGCCCGACCATTGCCTGGCCGCAAGCGGTGGTCTATGAAACCCATGTAAAGGGTTTTACCCAGCTCAATCCCGCGCTGCCTGAAGCGTTGCGCGGCACTTACGAAGGTATGGGTCACCAGGCGTCGGTTGATTACATCAAAAGTCTCGGTATCACGTCGGTCGAGCTGCTGCCGGTTCACTGGTTCCCGGACGATCACCATCTGCTCGAAAAGGGACTGAAGAATTTCTGGGGTTATAACACCCTCGCCTTCTTCGCGCCCGCGTCGCGCTATTTCGGACCAAACGGCATCCAGGGCTTTCGCGATATGGTGCGGGCGTTCCATGATGCCGGTATCGAGGTGATCCTTGATGTGGTCTACAATCACACCGCGGAAGGCAACGAGCTTGGCCCGACGCTGTCGCTCAAGGGTATCGATAACTTCTCCTATTACCGCACCATGCCTGAGCAGCACCGCTATTATATTAATGACACCGGCACCGGTAATACCGTCAACACCTCACACCCGCGCGTGTTACAGATGATTATGGATTCGCTGCGATACTGGGCGGAATCGATGCATATCGACGGCTTCCGCTTTGATCTCGGTACTATTCTTGGCCGCGAGCCGGAAGGTTTTGATGAGCGCGGCGGCTTTTTCGACGCAATCATGCAGGATCCGGTGCTGTCGAAACTGAAGCTGATTGGCGAACCCTGGGATATCGGCCCCGGTGGTTATCAGGTTGGCGGCTTTCCGCCAGGCTGGGCCGAGTGGAATGATAAATATCGCGATACGGTGCGCGAATACTGGCTGGGGGACAATGTCTCAACCGATTTCGCCGCCCGCCTGCTCGGATCAGGCGATCTCTACGATCAGCGCGGCCGTCGGCCGTGGGCGAGCGTCAACTTTATCACCGCTCATGACGGCTTCACCCTCAACGATCTGGTGTCGTACAATGAAAAGCATAATGAGGCGAATGGCGAAGATAATAACGACGGTCATAATGACAATCGTTCGTATAACTATGGCGCTGAAGGCCCGACCACCGATAACGAGATTAATGCGGTGCGCGATCGCCAGAAACGCAATTTCCTCGCCACGCTGTTCTTTTCCCATGGCACGCCGATGCTGCTGGCCGGTGATGAGTTTGGCCGCAGCCAGATGGGTAACAATAATGGCTATTGTCAGGACAGCGAGATTTCCTGGATCCATTGGGAAAATCTGCCGGAAAGCAGTGAGTCGCTACGTGAGTTTACCCGCCGGGTTATCCGGCTACGCGCCGAACAGCCGCTGCTGCGCCGCGAGAGCTGGCGCGATGGTATGGATATTAAATGGTTTAATGCCGGCGGTGGTTTTCAGCAGTCTGAACACTGGGATGAGGGTTCGACGCTCGGGGTCTATATCGGCCGCCCGGACCTGCAAACCGAAGAGGGTATCTGGCATGACGTGCTGATGCTGCTTAATCCCTTCGAAGGCACTGTACCGTTCCGTATCCCACAGTTTGGCGAGGGCGGCTGGGTGCTGGAACTCACTACCTGTGACAGCGCACAGCACGGCATCGTTATCACCCGTGAAAAGGATTTCGAACTGGCAGGCCGCAGCATGGCACTGTTCAGGCGGCCATAAGCTGCAATGTAACGTAAATATCAGAGGCTTGACCGATCCCTCAACCACTGGCATTTGTTTTCAACAACATTTGCCTCGCCTCTGATTTATCGAATCATGCACAAACTGCCGCACCGCCATTGTGCACGTCATCGGCACGGGCGGCGTTCTCGCCGCCCGTACAAACATCCCATATCACAATAATAACTTTAACCGACTGTTTTAAAGGTATTCCCCTTAAATCACCGGAATATGCGCGCCCGATGGTTAATGCTCTGCAAACTTAACAGAATGCAACCGCGCATAATCATACAAACGCTCTCTGGCAATATTTTTCATTTTCACTTCACACATAATATCAAAATCAGTAAATGATAAAGCCCAGTCATTTAATGTAGGGTTGAAATAATAATCCGAATGCGCCCTGAATTTTGTTTTTGATAATCCGAGAGTATTCTGGTCCGGAAAACCCTGCGCGGGAATCAACCCCTCCTGAGAGATCGAATAGTGTAAAACCGGTCTGACACCACGCCATGAGGCTTTAATTAAAGCGATACGCGGATCATCTGGCAGAATAAACTGGTTTTCCTTTACCCAGTGGTGATGAATATCCAGCACCACCGGACATAACTCTGCGGCCTGCAATACGTCATCCAGTGAACAGGAAATTTCATCGTTTTCCACCGTTAACATTCGCTTTGCTTCAGGACTCAGTTTAGCGAAAGCCTCACTAAACCCGGCAAAACCCTGTTTGCCGTTCATATGGATATTGATTTTGAAATCCTGGAAATGTTTACCATAGCCCATCAGTTTTGCGCACAGAGCATGGTATTCAACATCTTCAATCGCTCTTGCGACGACTAAGGGGTTATCTGATGCCAGCACCGTATATTGACCCGGGTGGAAGGAGAGCCGGATATTATGCTGTCTGGCGAACTCACCACATTCGGCAAACAATGGCGTTAAATCAGGCAGGAAATCATGATATAAAACGGTGGCTTCCGGGACGGTATAGAGTGGCAGTAAATCACTGCCAATCCTCATCATTCGAAGTGCTTCAGGCGCTAATGCCAGTTGCCGGAGAACCAGCAGCAGGTTAGTTAAATTCAGGGTTGAAATTTCAGCTATCAACGCGATTCTTTCTTTATTCTCTAATCCCAGGAACCTTTTACGTGTTGTGGCCCGGAAAGGAAAAGGCTGCGATAGTTCTGCATTAAGAAATTTGCAAGCAAAGCCCAGTTTCATAAACCCACCTTTTGATAAACTTCGCGTAAGTTTAGCAACTAACTGGATTTTTTGGGCTTTCCTTTTCCCTAATCGACTAAAAAGGCCGCTAATGACGGCCCTGAGTGATCCGGTTTATGATCTGTTTCGTTCGTTCAAAATAGATGACGTGCCGGATCTATTTCGCTAACGTTGATAGTTCCCGCCCCTGAGAGACGAGTTCCATTCTCTCATCATAGGCCTTTGCTCGTTTCATCGCCTCCTCGCCACTAACAGGTTTGCTGAACCATTCCGGAACAGGTAAAAATGGACGTTTTTTTCCGGTAAGTGTAATAATTTGAATCATAATTATCCCTCACTTAATGATAACGACATATTCATGATTAGTGTAATAAGCTTCCTGATCATTATAACTGACCTCGAAACGCTTTATCCACTTGTTCATCAGCTTGTCATACTCAATACAGATTTCAGAATGTAAATCAAAGTATGACAAGCCAGTTTTCGGGTTGATTTGCCTTGGCCGATGGTACATAAGCGAAATGGGTTCAGGGAAAGTGATGTTTACATTTCCTGATCCATACATATAGACACTCATTACGACAAATGCCGCCGCAGAGTGCGCAAAGCCAACAACAATTATTTTAATGCTAATAGCTTCGGAGAATATTATTGCGTGAGTTAAATCTACGGCAAGCTGCGCACTCCCCCCTGCATTGTTAAAAATGATTATCTCTGTATCCTTGCCAACATTCAAATCTTTTATTGCATCCGTTATCGACTTTAAATTTGTCTGACCAAAATCATAGTTAATTTGGTATGTCGTCACGGCGCCCTCCTGGCTGTTATCTGAATACCTCCATTGTTAAAATATCAATATCACATGCCAGGAATAAGAACACTCATAAGGTGTGGCGCCGTGAAAGAGTGTCGCGTTGCGCCGCAAAAAATAGATAACTGGCACGGGAAAGATATCCAGGGTTACATCCCGCCCCTGGTAAGCGGCTAAGCGTGTTTATTTGATGCAAATAAATAAAAGGTCATAAAAGTGATGGTTAAGGGCGTTACTGCGCCGTTAGCGCATTTTTTGGTGTAACAGATTTTCAAACTTATCATACCTTTGTTGGCGCGTGAGTAAGGGGATAACAGAGGGTGTGGCATGGGTTTAGCAGAAAAACCTCAACGCAGGCCGGAGGCGGATGCAGGTGGTGTTTCAGCGGTAGCGCTACTGGTTGCCAGTGCCTTTTTTATGGAGTTTCTTGATGGCACCGTCATTGCCACTGCCTTGCCGCAGATGGCAACCGCCTTCGGCGTCTCCGCGGTCGACCTTAATATTGGCATCAGCGCTTATCTGTTAACGCTGGCGGTGCTGATCCCGGCCAGTGGCTGGGTCGCTGAACGTTTTGGCGGCCGCAATGTGTTCAGCCTTGCGCTGCTGATTTTTACCCTCTCCTCTCTGTTCTGCGGCCTGACGCATAACGTCAGCGAATTTGTGCTGATGCGCATTTTGCAGGGAGTCGGCGGCGCGATGATGGTGCCGGTCGGGCGGCTGGTGGTGCTGCGCACCACTAAAAAAGAGCATCTGATTAAGGCCATCGCCACGTTAACCTGGCCTGCGCTGGTAGCGCCGATTCTCGGTCCGCCGCTGGGCGGGTTTATCACCACCTATGCCAGCTGGCACTGGATCTTCTTCCTCAATGTTCCGCTGGGCATTATCGCCATCCTGCTGACGCTGCGCATCATGCCGAACCAGAGCGCGGATAAACACCGCCCGTTTGACGCTATCGGCTTTGTCTCGCTGGGGATCACCATGCTCTGCCTGGTGGCAGGTCTGGAGATGTTTAGTCAGGAAAGTCTGAACCCGGTGACGGCAGTAACGCTGATTGTGCTGGGTCTGCTGGCGCTGATCTGGGCAGTAAAACATTTGCACCGCTGCCAGACACCGCTTGTGCGCCTTAGCTCGCTGGCGATCCCCTCCTTTCGCATTACGATGCGCGGCGGTTTTGTGCTGCGCGCCACCATCAGTTCAGCGCCGTTTATGCTGCCGCTGATGTTTCAGGTTGGCTTTGGCATGGATGCGTTTCAGGCCGGTACGCTGGTGCTGGCGGTTTTTGCCGGTAATCTGGCGATGAAACCGGCCACCACCCCGCTGATTCACTATTTTGGCTTTAAAAAACTGCTGATGGGCAATGGCGTGGTCTGCGTATTATCGCTGCTGGGCTGCGCATTTTTGACGCCAGACTCGCCACCTGTCATTACGCTGTTGCTGCTGTTTATCGGCGGCCTGTGTCGCTCAATGCAGTTTACCGCGATCAGTTCGCTGGCCTTTGCCGAGGTGCCGCCGCAGGAGATGAGCTCAGCAAATACGCTGTTCAGCACCTCATTACAGCTCGCCAGCGGTCTCGGCGTGACGCTGGGGGCGCTCAGTATTCGCACCGGCAGCTGGCTAAGCAGCTGGCTGGGACTTCCCGCCGGGCGTGGTATGGATTTCAGGCTGGGGTTTGTGGCGATCGCCGTGATAACCGCGTTTGCGCTTTATGACATCAGTAAACTTGCCGCGGATGCGGGGCATAATATTTCCGGTAAGAGCCAATAACCCCCCAGGCCCGGTTTAGCGAGCTTCTGTCACTTCTTTTCTCGGCACTCACGAATTTTCACATCAGCCTGTGATGCCCTTTCACACCACAACAGAATTATATTTGTTTAAAATCAATCAAATGAATCATTATTTATTTATCTGGCCGTGTGACTGTTTGTGAGAAGCATCATATGAATGTGAAGATAACTGCTGAATAATATGCTCAATTTATAACCACTACAGGAGCGGGCGATGATCCCCGATCAGCGGCGTGATTTTATCTATCGCTATGTTCATGAGAAAAATGTCGCCTCTTTTAATGAGCTGGCGGAACTGATGAACGTTTCGCATATGACGGTGCGGCGTGACATCCAGTTACTGGAGGAAGAAGGCAAAGTGGTGGCGATTAATGGCGGAGTAAAGCTGAATAACCTGCTAAAGATTGAGCTGCCCTGGCGCGAAAAAGCGCTGCTGCATCATGAGGTAAAGCGCAATATGGGCGCGCTGGCGGCAATGCTGATCGAGCCGGGGCAGACACTCTATCTTGATGCCGGCACCTCGCTGTTTGAGGTTGCGAAAGCGGTGGCGGCCAGTAACTGTTTTAACCTGACGGTGGTCACTAACGATTTCTCCATCAGCCACTATCTGATGGATATGCCGCATATCACGCTTTACCACACCGGCGGTCTCGTGGATCAACGTAACCGCTCCTGCCTTGGCAAAAGCGCCGCCAGTTTTCCTCGCACCATTAATATCGATGTCGCGTTTCTCAGCTCCTCCTCCTGGGATCTTGAGCGCGGGATGTCGACACCCAGCGAAGGCAAAGCCTCGGTAAAAGAGGCGGTGCTGAATGTCTCGCGACGGCGCGTGCTGGTTTCAGATAGCAGTAAATTTGGCAAATATGGCATGTTCCATATCTGCGCGCTGGACCGACTGACGGATATTATTTGCGACCAGCAATTACCGTTTAATGTGCAGCAGGAAATCACTCTGCTGGCAATTAAATTGCATCTGGTTGCTGCCGGTAAGGAGGTAATACAGAGTAAAACGGGTCGTTAATTCCACTAAAAATAATTCATCTCTGTACCGGAGGAATAAAATGTCGGATAACGTCATTATCTCGCTGGCGCCGGTTGCCGCGGACTGTCCGCGCGTCATACCTGCAGAACTTGCCGAAGAAATACTGGGCTGCACCGATTATGGCGCGGCAATTGTGCATTTACATGTCCGCGACCAGCAAGGCCGTCTGACGCCAGATACCCGCGATTTCGCTGCCACTATCGCGCCGCTGATCGCGCAATCCGGGCTGATTATTCAGGCCTCAACCGGTGGCGTATCGGCGATGTCGATTGCACAACGCTGCGCGCCGCTGGAGTGCGCCGGGGTTGAGATGGCTTCACTGAATGTTGGCTCAGTAAATCTTGGCGATCAGGTCTATTTTAATCCCACGCCGGATGTGGAATATTGCGCGCGCAATATTGTAGAACGCAATATTATTCCTGAATTTGAAGTATTCGAAATCGGCATGATTAATAACATTGTCGCGCTGCAACAGAAAATTAAGTTTAAAACACCGATGTTGTTGAATATCGTTCTCGGTCATCGCGGCACGACGCCCGCTTCCATTGAGGCGTTAATTGCCATGCGCAGTATGATCCCGCCCGGTGCTTTATGGGGCATCACCCATTTTGGTCGTGGTAATTTCGATATTATCGCCGCCGCCGTCGCGCTGGGCGCCAGTGAAGTCAGAATCGGATTCGAGGACAGTGATTATATTAATGCCAGCGAGAAAGTTGCGCATAACTTTCGTCTGGTAGAAAAACTGGCAAATATTATTTATGGCATGGATAAAAACGTCGCCAGCCCTGCTCTTGCGCGTCAGATGCTGAATATTCCACAACGGCAACGCTAATTACTCGCTAAGGAAATACGCTATGACCATTTATTCCGTTATCCATAAAACTGGTTTAGGCATCAGCAGCCTTGGTGGCGCACTGGCGTTGGTGGGCGCCATGGTGCAGACGCCTGCCATCTGGCAGCCAGGGCTGGTGATGCTTAGCGCGGGTTTTGCCGTCGGCGCAGGCTACTGGCAGGCGCTACGCAGTTATCAGTTTACGCTGTGGATTATTGCCGGTTTTGTTGCCGCCATGACTTACGCCAGCGGTCTGATTATCTGGGGAGGATTTAATATTACCCATAAATGGATCGTGTTCCTGGTGATTCAGCTGACGATGTTCAGTATGGGCACCAAACTGACTATTCAGGATTTTATCGGCGTCGCCAGAATGCCGTGGGCGGTATTTATCGGCACCTTCTGCCACTTTGTCATTATGCCGTTGCTCGGTTTTTCCATCACCCTGCTGTTTAATTTTCCGCCGGAAGTGGCGGTCGGCATTCTGCTGATTGGCGCCTGTCCCAGCGGTTTATCCTCGACGGTGATGGTGTATATCGCTAATGCCAATCTGGCGCTTGCCGTCTCGATTGCCGCCGTCTCGACCCTCGCGGCCACCTTTATGACGCCGTTGTGGGTGAAACTGCTGGCAGGCTCGATGATCGATATCAAACTCACCGCGATGGTGATGGATGTGGTGAAGATTGTGCTGATTCCGATTGGTGCCGCCATCCTGCATGACTATCTGCAAAGCTATGCCAGCTTGCGCGGCAGACGCATCGTTCAGGGGCTGGCGGCGATCTGCGCCCTGTGGCTGATATTGATGATTGCCGGTGGCTGGGATCAGCTGTTCGCCGACGCCAGTGCGGACAGTCAGATGTATGCGGTGGTACTGAATTTTGCTGCCGGCGGCATTATCTGGGCGCTGTTCTACAACTGGCTGCACAGCCGTTCGGCAAAGGTGCAAATAATGATGCCGACCCTGTCGATGATGGGGATTATTTTCTTCACCACTACCGCGGCGGCGGCCGGTCGCGACAATCTGTTACAGGTTGGCTTTCTGCTCTGTTTCGCCATGCTGCTGCACAATCTTGGCGGCTTCCTGATCGGTTATCTGATGAGCCGCTGGCTGTTCCGCATGGATGTCCAGTCGGCGCGCACCGTCGCCTTTGAAGTTGGCTTACAGAACGGCGGCATGGCCTCCGGACTGGCGGCGGCAATGGGTAAACTGGCGACCGTCGGTCTGGCGTCGGCGGTGATGACGCCGCTGGGTAATGTCAGCGGTTCGCTGTTAGCCAATTACTGGCGAAAAAAAGATGCGCGACTGGCAGTTGCTGCGCATACCCGCTCCGCAGAGCAGCTCTCAAAAGGATCACCCTTATGATGACGTTAACGTTACAGCAAGCGCGGCAGGCGGTGGAACATGCCCTCCAGCTGGCGCAGACCGATTATCAGCAGCGTGCGCTAAGTGTGGCGGTATGTGACGCCAGTGGTGAGTTGCTGAGTTTCGCGCGGATGGATCAGGCGAAGTTGCTGACTATCGCACTGACGCAGCAGAAAGCGCGCACCAGCAGCCGTCTCGGTTGCACCACGCAGGCATTTTTACAGCGTCTGCAACAGGAGCAACTGGATATCGGCTGGTTTGCCGATCCGCATTTCACCGCCCTGCCCGGCGGCGTGCCGGTGCTTCGCGATGGCAAGTGTCTTGGCGCTGTGGCAGTCGGTGGCCTGTCGGCACGGGAGGATCATGATGCGGCAACCGCGGTGGTCGCCTTTATCAGTCAGGAGCGTGCCCAATGAAAAAAGTTGCCATGTTTCACACCAGCTCAGCCACGCTGGCGCTGATGCAGCAGTTAACCAGCGATATTATGCCGCAGGTGGACGTGATGCATCTGATTGAAGAGTCGATGATTAAGCAGGTAATGAAAGCCGGTGGCGTCACGCCATCAATCAGCGCCCGCATCGCCGGTTATATCCGAATTGCGGAAAAAGCCGACTGCGATATCTTTATCACCGCCTGCTCTTCCATAGGTGCGGCGGTGGAGCAGTGCCAGTTTATGACCGGCCTGCAACTGGCACGTATCGACAGTGCGATGGTGGATAGCGCGATTCAGCATGGCGGGCGTATCACCGTGCTGGCGACGGTAGCGACGACCCTGAGACCGACCCTCGCGTATCTGGAACGTAAAGTGCAGCAGAGCGAACAGCCGCTGACAATCCGCTCGCTGCTGATGGAGGAGGCCTTCCATGCGCTGTTGCAGGGCGATACCTTCCGGCATGATCAGATAGTGGCTGAAGGACTGAACAATGCTTTTGCCGATGCTGATGTGGTGATGCTTGCGCAGGCATCAATGGCGCGCGTGCTGCAACAGCTGCCGCCACCGCCGGTAGCGGTGCTCACCTCGCCTGAAAGCGGCGTTCGCTGGCTTAAAACGCAGGCAGAAGCCTGATGCCACGCGAGGACGTAATGCGGGCATTGTGATACTGGTGATTTTATGGGCGGTGAGAACGCCGCCCATGCCGAGGCCGATACGCATCTGACCTTATGGATGTATCATTTCCATGCGGATATTTTGTTAATTAAATCAATACGGATAAACAAATCACACAGCAGTTACTGTGGCAATCCCACCAGCGAATGCCGGCCAATATCCGCGATCGACTTCGCACCGGTCAGGGTCATCGCCACCCGCATCTCTTTTTCAAACAGCTCCAGCAGATTCACCACTCCTGCTTCACCGGCGGTAGCCAGCGCATAGACAAAGGCGCGCCCCAGCAGAACGCTGTCGGCGCCCAGCGCAATCATCCGCACCACGTCGAGACCGCTGCGAATACCGGAGTCCGCCAGTATCGTAATGTCCCCTTTTACCGCATCCGCAATCGCTGGCAACGCACGGGCGGTTGACAGCACGCCGTCCAACTGACGGCCACCGTGGTTCGACACCACAATACCGTCAGCGCCAAATCGCACTGCGTCTTTCGCGTCTTCCGCATCAAGAATGCCCTTGATAATCATCGGCCCCTGCCAGAATTCGCGGATCCACTCGAGATCTTTCCAGCTAATCGACGGGTCAAAATTCGCCCCTAACCAGCCAATATAATCCTCCAGCGTGGTCGGCTGGCCGCGATAAGCGGACACATTGCCAAGATCGTGCGGCTTACCGTGTAAACCGACATCCCACGCCCACTGCGGATGGGTTATCGCCTGTAAGATGCGGCGCGAAGCAGCGTTAGCGCCACTCATCCCGGAATGCGCATCACGGTAGCGCGCGCCCGGCACCGGCATATCGACGGTAAATACCAGCGTTTTCACCCCGGCAGCCTGAGCGCGCTCCAGCGCATTGCGCATAAAGCCACGATCTTTCAGGACATACAGCTGGAACCACATCGGACGGTCGATGGCGGGTGCCACCTCTTCAATCGGACAGACGGAAACCGTGGAGAGCGTAAAAGGAATCCCCTTGCGCGCCGCCGCGCGCGCCGCCTGCACCTCGCCGCGACGCGCATACATCCCGGTCAGGCCGACAGGCGCCAGCACCAGCGGCATCGCCAGTTTTTCGCCAAACAGCGTGGTTTCAAGGCTGAGATCCGCCATATTTTTCAGCACCCGCTGGCGCAGGGCAATATCGGCTAAATCGGCGGTGTTACGCCTGAGGGTGTGTTCACTGTAAGCGCCGCCATCAATGTAATGAAACAGAAATGGCGGCAACCTGCGCCTGGCGGCGGCACGGTAATCCGTAGAAGCAGAAATGATCATCGACTCTCCTGACTATGATGCTAAGCCAGCAAGTGTAGCCGATAAAAACGCTGCCAAATCAAACCTGTGCCGCAACCCGAAAAAAATGCGCCATCGTCTTAGCGACGATTACGCACCAGCTGGTAGCGGCGGGTCAGATACTCCACCGGCGCGCTCCAGATATGCACCAGCCGGCAGAAAGGAAACAGCAGGAACAGTGTCATTCCCAGCACCATATGCACGCGGAATATCCACGCCACACCGTCAAGATGCGCGGAAGCGCCGCCCTGAAAGGTCACCACCGCCTGTGCCCAGCCCACCAGCTTCATCATCTCGCTGCCATCCATATGCTGCGCGGAGAACGGAATGGTCAGCAGGCCAAGGCTCGCCTGGATTACCAGCAGCGTCAGGATACCGATATCGCCAAAACTGCTGGTGGCGCGCACCCGGACATGAGTCAGGCGGCGTTTCAGCAACAGCGCGCCGCCAACCAGCGTCAGCAGCCCACAGAAGCCACCAGCAATCATCGCCAGTTTTTGTTTCACCTCAACCGGCAGAAAAGCTTCATACATCCAGTGGGGCGTCAGCATGCCAACAATATGGCCGAAAAAGATGCCGATAATACCGATGTGGAACAGATTTGACGCCAGCCGCATGCCCTTTTTATCCAGCATCTGGCTGGAACCGGCACGCCAGCTGTATTGGCCGTAGTCATAACGTAGCCAGCTGCCTACCAGAAATACCGTTCCCGCCAGATACGGGTAAATATCAAAAAAGAAGCTTGTGAGAAAATGCATAATCAGCTCCGGGTTCCACGTGTGGTGGCCTGCGCCACGTCAAGATATTGCGGCGCAACTGCAGCGGCGAAACGACGCTGATGCGCCGTCTGCTGCGCGGATGCGCACCCCTGTTCGCCGAGAAACGTCACCTGTTCCTCTTCCCATACTGCATCCAGCGCCTGCGGAGTATCGTCACGCGCTTCGCGGGCGATCTGCGTCTGCAGTGACGCCTGTTCCACTTCGCTGCCGGAGAGAGAGATCAGCGTGGCGAACAGCTGGGCATAATGGTTGTCCCGCTGCTCCAGACGCGCCTTCAGCAGCGCCAGAATCGGCAAAATATCCTGCAGGCCAGTACGGGCGCGCTCATCACTGCCGTGCGCAAGGTATTCGAGGTAAAGCGGTAAAAAATCCGGCAACTCTTTTGCATCCAGCTCCAGTCCGTCAGCGCGATACTGATCCAGCAGATCGACCATCGCCTGGCCGCGATCGCGCGATTCGCCATGCACATGCTCAAACAGCAGCAGCGAGGTGGCGCGGCCACGGTCAAACAACTCGCCGTATTCCGCCTGCCGGTCCAGTAGCGGCCGCGCGCATAAGCCGCTAATAAACTGCATCAGCCGGGCGCTGTGTTGCAGATTCAGTTCGCTGACGCTTTCCAGCGCCTCCAGCAGCTCCTGCCGGTGGTCAAACAGCGCCTGATCCGGGTAATCCAGCAGGCGGGCAATCACACGCAGCGCGATCATGATGCGTCTCCCCGTTTACCGATATCAATGGCATCAATACGGCGGCTGTTAAACAGATTGAATCTGCTGTCGCTGCCGTGGCAGCCGTCGCCAAAACTAAAGCCACAGCCCCGACTTTCCGGGAAGGCTTCACGCGCCAGCTCGCGATGGCTGGAAGGCACCACAAAACGATCTTCGTAGTTGGCAATTGCCAGATAGCGATACATCTCCTGCGCCTGCGCTTCGCTCAGCCCGACCTGCTCCAGTGCGCGGGTATCGCAGACCCCTTCCACGGTTTCCGCACGCTTGTAGTGGCGCATCGCCAGCATCCGTTTTAGCGCCAGCACTACCGGTTCACACTCCCCGGCGGTCAGCAGATTAGCAAGGTACTGCACCGGGATACGCAAGCTCTCCACGTCTGGCAATACGCCGCTGTGCGCCAGCTGACCGGCATCAGCCACCGACTGAATCGGCGATAACGGCGGCACATACCACACCATTGGCAGGGTGCGATATTCCGGGTGTAACGGCAGCGCCAGCTTCCATTCCATTGCCATTTTATATACCGGCGAGCGCTGCGCGGCGTCGATCACGCTCTGCGGCACGCCGTCGGCCAGCGCCTGGGCGATAACCAGCGGATCGTTCGGATCGAGGAAAATATCCCTCTGGCTCTGGTACAGCGCTTTCTCATCTTCCACCGCCGCGGCCTGTTCGATACGGTCGGCGTCGTACAGCAGCACGCCAAGATAGCGAATACGACCGACACAGGTTTCGGAACAGACGGTAGGCTGACCCGCTTCAATCCGCGGATAGCAGAAAATACATTTTTCCGATTTACCGCTTTTCCAGTTGAAGTAGATTTTTTTGTACGGGCAGCCGGTCAGGCACATACGCCAGCCCCGGCATTTATCCTGATCGATCAGCACAATGCCATCTTCGCCACGCTTATAGATGGCGCCGCTGGGACAGGTCGCCACGCAGGCCGGATTAAGACAGTGTTCGCACAGGCGCGGCAGATACATCATAAAAGTGTGTTCAAACTGCCCGTACATCTCCTTCTGGATATTGTCGAAGTTTTTATCCGCGCTGCGTTTGGAAAACTCGCCGCCGAGGATCTCTTCCCAGTTGGGGCCATTTTCGATCTTCTTCATCCGCTGACCGGTGATCAGCGAGCGCGGACGCGCCACCGGCTGATGCTTACCGGCCGGGGCGTTATGCAGATGCTGATAGTCGTAATCGAACGGCTCATAGTAATCATCGAGCGCCGGGACGTCCGGGTTGGCAAAAATCTTCGACAGCACACTGACCCGGTTGCCCATGCGCGGCTCCAGCCTGCCGTTGATTTTGCGGATCCAGCCCCCTTTCCACTTCTGCTGATCTTCCCAGGCGTGCGGATAACCGACGCCAGGCTTGCTTTCGACATTATTAAACCAGGCGTACTCCATCCCTTCGCGGCTGGTCCAGACGTTTTTACAGGTCACCGAACAGGTATGGCAGCCGATACATTTGTCGAGGTTTAACACCATGCCGACTTGCGAGCGAATTTTCATTGGCGTGTCTCCTGCTGGCTGCCCTGGCAATCATCCTGGCCTTCACCATCTAACCAGTTAATCTTGTTCATCTTTCTCACGACGACAAACTCATCGCGGTTTGAGCCAACGGTGCCGTAATAGTTAAAGCCGTAAGAAAGCTGGGCGTAGCCGCCAATCATATGGGTCGGCTTGGGACAGGCGCGCGTCACCGAGTTATGGATGCCGCCGCGCTGGCCGGTAATTTCCGAACCGGGAATATTAATGATGCGTTCCTGGGCGTGATACATCATGGTCATCCCCGCCGGAATACGCTGACTGACCACCGCGCGGGCGCTGAGCGCACCGTTGGCGTTAAAGGCTTCAATCCAGTCGTTATCTTCAATACCCAGCTCACGCGCGTCCTCTTCACTTAGCCAGACAATCGGGCCGCCACGCGACAGGGTCAGCATCAGCAGGTTGTCGCTGTAGGTGGAGTGGATGCCCCACTTCTGATGCGGCGTCAGGAAGTTAAGCGCTTTCTCCGGGTTGCCATTGGGCTTCTGATTCAGCAGCGGTTTCGCCGCGCGGGTATCAATTGGCGGACGGTATACCAGCAGGCTTTCGCCAAAGGCGCGCATCCACGGGTGATCCTGATACAGCTGCTGGCGGCCACTCAGGGTGCGCCACGGGATCAGCTCATGAACGTTGGTATAACAGGCGCTATAGGAGACATGTTCATCTTCCAGACCTGACCAGGTCGGGCTGGAGATTATTTTGCGTGGCTGCGCCTGAATATCGCGGAAACGGATTTTCTCATCTTCTTTGTTCAGCGCCAGATGGCGATGGTCGCGCCCGGTGATGGCGCTTAATGCCTGCCAGGCTTTCACCGCCACCTGACCATTGGTTTCCGGCGCCAGCGACAGAATCACTTCCGCCGCATCAATCGCGCTGTCGATCAACGGACGACCCACCGCCGGACCTTCTGTTTTGACGTAATTCAGTTTCTTCAGGAAATCGACTTCGGTCTGTGTGTTCCAGCTGATGCCTTTACCGCCGTTGCCGGCTTTATCCATTAGTGGACCCAGCGAAGTAAAGCGCTCCCAGGTGGCGGGATAGTCACGTTCCACGGCCAGAATATGCGGCGCGGTTTTTCCCGGAATCAGCGCGCATTCACCTCGCTTCCACTCCTTCACCTCCAGTGGCTGCGCCAGCTCGGCCGCTGAGTCATGCTGAACTGGCAGCGTCACCACATCGGTTTCCACCCCCAGATGGCCAACGCAGAGTTGCGAGAAGGATTTGGCGATACCCTTATAGATTTCCCAGTCGCTTTTCGATTCCCAGGCTGGGTCGACCGCTGCCGACAGCGGATGAATAAACGGATGCATATCCGAGGTATTCATATCGTCTTTTTCATACCAGGTGGCGGTAGGCAATACGATATCTGAATAGAGACAGGTGCTGGACATGCGGAAATCCAGCGTGACCACCAGGTCCAGTTTGCCTTCGCCGCCATTAGTCGCCCACTCCACCTCCTCCGGCATCACGCCGCCCTGCTGGCCGAGATCTTTACCCTGAATGCCGTTCTCGGTTCCCAGCAGATACTTCAGCATATACTCGTGCCCTTTACCGGAGGAGCCGAGCAGGTTAGAACGCCAGATAAACATATTGCGCGGAAAGTTTTTCGCCTCATCCGGCTGCTCTGCAGCAAAACGCAGCGTGCCCTGCTTCAGGCTCTCCACGGTATAGTCGACCACCGATTGTCCGGCTGCGGCCGCCTGCGCCGCCAGATGCAGCGGATTGGTCCCTAACTGCGGCGCGGACGGCAGCCAGCCCATGCGTTCGGAGCGAACATTAAAGTCGATCAGGCTGCCGCTATAGCGGGATTTATCCGCCAGTGGCGACAGCAGATCGGCAGTGGTCACCGTCTCATAGCGCCACTGGCTGGAGTGGTTATAGAAAAACGAGGTGCTGTTCATATGACGCGGCGGACGCTGCCAGTCGAGAGCAAAGGCCAGCGGTGTCCAGCCGGTTTGCGGGCGCAGCTTCTCCTGACCGACATAGTGCGCCCAGCCGCCACCGCTTTGCCCGACGCAGCCGCAGAAGATCAGCATATTGATCAGACCACGGTAGTTCATATCCATGTGATACCAGTGGTTCATACCGGCGCCGACGATAATCATCGAACGGCCATGGGTTTTCTCCGCATTTTCGGCAAATTCACGGGCGATACGGATAATATTCTGGCGCGGTACGCCGGTAATTTTCTCCGCCCATGCCGGACTGTACGCCTTGACATCCTCGTAGCTGCTGGCGCAGCTGGCATCCTCCAGCCCGCGATCCAGGCCATAATTAGCGAGGGTCAGGTCCCAGACGCTGGTGACCAGCGCTTCGCTGCCGTCGGCGAGGGTCAGACGCTTCACCGGCAGACGGTGCAGCAGTACCTCGTCCAGCGCCACGCTGTTGAAGTGTTCACGCTCGCTGCCGCCAAAATAGGGGAAGCCCACATTAGCAACTTCATCATGGCTACCCAGCAGACTAAGTTGCAGCTCCACTTCCTGTTGCGCCCGCCCTTCGCGCTGCTCAAGGTTCCACTTGCCCTTCTCACCCCAGCGGTAGCCAATAGAACCCTGCGGCGCCACCAGCTGACCACTGATCTGGTCGATGGCGACCGTTTTCCACTCGGGATTATTTTGCTGGCCGAGGCCATCAACCAGATCGCTGGCGCGCAGCAGGCGACCTGCGGCGTAATAACCCTCTTCACGCGGCTCCAGCAGCACCAGCATCGGCATATCGGTATAGCGGCGCACATAGTCGCGAAAATAGCTGACCTCACGATCGAGGTGAAACTCTTTCAGCATCACATGGCCCATCGCCAGCGCCAGCGCGCTGTCGGTGCCCTGTTTCGGGCTTAGCCACTGATCACAAAGTTTGGCGACTTCCGCATAATCCGGGGTGATGGCGACAGTTTTGGTGCCTTTGTACCGTACTTCCGTAAAGAAGTGCGCAT
The DNA here is from genome assembly GCF_025527015.1 of Winslowiella arboricola. Lineage (GTDB taxonomy): Bacteria > Pseudomonadota > Gammaproteobacteria > Enterobacterales > Enterobacteriaceae > Erwinia > Erwinia arboricola. The sequence continues at coordinate 837,050 of NZ_JAODIM010000043.1, forward strand.
CCGGGGTGCGCGTCTGCGGCACATTGGATCCCCAGGCGATAATGTAGGACGCGTTATACCAGTCCGCCGATTCAGGCACGTCAGTCTGTTCGCCCCAGGTCATCGGCGAGGCGGGCGGCAGGTCGCAATACCAGTCGTAAAAGCTCAGACAGACGCCGCCAATCAGTGACAGATACCGGGCGCCAGCGGCATAAGAGACCATCGACATCGCCGGAATCGGCGAGAAACCGACGATGCGGTCCGGCCCAAAGGTTTTTGCGGTAAAGATATTCGCCGCCGCAATCAGCTCATTGACTTCCGCCCAGCTGGAGCGCACAAAGCCGCCGCGCCCACGCGCCGCTTTATAACGTTTGCTCTGTTCCGCATCGCCAATAATCGATCCCCAGGCCACCACCGGATCGCTGTGAAGCGCTTTGGCTTCACGCCAGAGTTCAATCAGCACTTTACGCATTAACGGGTATTTCAGCCGGTTGGCGCTGTAGAGATACCAGGAGTAACTGGCGCCGCGCGGACAGCCACGCGGTTCATGATTTGGCAGATCAGGACGGGTGCGCGGATAGTCGGTTTGCTGCGTTTCCCAGGTGACCAGACCATTTTTGACATAAATTTTCCAGCTGCAGGAGCCGGTACAGTTCACCCCGTGGGTGGAGCGCACAATCTTGTCGTGCTGCCAGCGGCTGCGATAGCCATCCTCCCAGTCACGGTTACTGTTTAAGGTCTGGCCATGCTGGCCAGAAAACGGTTCCGCCAGTTGTTTAAAATAGCGAAACCGATCGAGAAACTTGCTCATCCGGCGTTCTCCTGAAGGCTCTGTATAGTTATGGGTAAATCACGACATTGCTTTAACGGGGCAAGCGTACTGAGGTGAAACGGGCAACAACTTGATAACGATCAACTGACAACCACAAAATACCCCGCTTACCGGCGGCTCTACCCCCAAAGTAGTACAGAAGAAAAACATATAACCCCATGAAAGTTATATATAAAATACACTTTATTCGCGAAACCAACGCTTCTGGTGTTAACTCAGCTATTTAGGGGTAGAAAAAGCTAAGCCCAATGCGTTTCAGCAACGGATTGGGCAACCTTGTGTGATTAGCGGGCTGATTTACGGCCATACACCAGCCAGGTGATGGCAATACAGCAGAGATAAAAGGCGAGAAACAGCTTCATCGCCCCGGCAGGCGAACCGGTCAGCGCCAGCGAGAGACCAAAAGTTTGTGGAATAAAGAAGCCGCCTGCCGCGCCAATCGCCGAGATAAAACCCAGCGCTGCGGCGGTATCGGTGATCGCCTCGCGCTGAGCGCTCTCCTCACTGCCGCCTGCGGCTTTTACCCGTTCAAGGGTTTTCTTACGGAAAATCAGCGCAATCATCTGGAAAGTAGAGCCGCTGCCGAGACCGGCTGTCAGGAACAGCACCATAAAGATGCCGTAAAAGGCGATAAAGGATCCCGGCTGGCCGTTGCCCGGTAAAGTGAAAAACAGCAAGCCGCAGAACAGCGCCATCAGGATAAAATTGATCAGCGTAACGCGAATGCCGCCGAAGCGATCCGAAAGCATGCCACCAGCGGAACGCGCCAGTGCACCCAGTAACGGACCGAAAAAGGCATAATGCAGAATCACCACATCAGGAAACTGAGTTTTTGACAGCATGGCAAAACCGGCGGAAAAACCGATAAAAGAGCCGAACGTCGCCAGATAGAGCAGCGCCATCACCCAAAGATGCGGTCGCTTCAGCACCGGCAACTGCTCACGCAGCGAAGATTTCGCGGTCGCCAGATCATTCATGCCAAACCACGCCGCCAGTGTCGCCACCACCAGCAGCGGCACCCACATCCAGGCGGCATTTTCCAGCCACACCGTTTCACCATCGGCAACCACGGTTTGCGAACTGCCGCCAAACACCGCAAACATCGAAAATGAGATAGCCAGCGGCGCAAACAGCTGCATCACGCTGACGCCAAGATTCCCCAGCCCGCCGTTGATGCCGAGCGCTGCGCCCTGCCGGGCTTTGGGAAAGAAGAAACTGATATTGCCCATACTGGAGGCGAAGTTGGCGCCGGCAAATCCGCACAGCAGCGCGATAATCACAAATACGGTAAACGGCGTATCCGGGTTCTGCACCGCAAAGCCCAGCCACAGACAGGGGATCAGCAGAATAGCGGTGCTGAATGCGGTCCAGCGCCGTCCGCCAAAAATCGGGATCACAAACGAGTAAGGCACGCGCAGTAGCGCGCCGGAAACCGACGGCAACGCCGTCAGCAGAAACAGCTGATTGGTGCTAAAGGTAAAACCGACTTTTTTCAGGTTTACCGCGACGGCGCTAAACAGCATCCAGACGCAGAAGGCCAGCAACAAACAGAAAACCGAGATCCACAGATTGCGGCTGGCAATACGTTTACCGCGTTGCTGCCAGAATTCGGCATTTTCAGGCTGCCAGTCGTAAATAACCGAACCGGTTTTTTTAGCGTTAACAGGAGTGGTTTGCGACATAATGCTCTCGTTTGCAGAATAATAATGCTGCCTATCCTGAACACCCGCCACGACGCCAGATTGATGCAAATCAAGCTGAATGCAGTTTAATTTCGTCGTAAAAACTGCCAATACCCGTAATAAGTAGACTGACGTGTCATACTAAAATCTTATGATTCAACAGTCTGTCCATTTTTTTCCTTTATAATCTGCGTGACGAAGCCGCTACTGGCTATTAGGGATTACTCCCTTAGTGGTATAGGGATAAGACGCCAGCCAGGTGAAAATAACCCACACTAACTGAATTGTTAACGGATGCCTCAGCTCCGATTAAAAGGCGTTTGCCATCATGACTAAGCCAACCACTGTACTGTTAATTGACGATCATCCGCTGCTGCGCCATGGCGTGCGACAGCTGATTGCCACCGACCCACGGCTGGAAGTGATCGCCGAAGCCGGTGACGGCGTGCAGGGTATTGCGCTGGCGGAACAATACCGCCCGGATCTGATTCTGCTCGACCTGTATATGCCCGCTCTGCACGGGCTGGATACCCTGATTCAGCTGCGTGAACGCAGCTTCATCGGTCGCATTCTGATATTCAGCGCGTCAGACAAGCAGGAGGATGTGGTGAGTGCCTTCCGGCATGGAGCCGATGGTTATCTGCTGAAAAATATGGCGGGTGACGATTTGCTGAAAAACCTGCATCAGGCGGTCGCCGGTCAGGTGGTGCTGAGTGGATCGCTGACCAACGTATTAGTCGGCAGTCTGCGCAGCGCACGCGGCGCGCCTGAAACCAGCATGCAGCAGCTGACAAGGCGCGAGCGCGATATCCTTAAACTGATCGCTCAGGGCCTGACCAATAAAGCCATTGCCCGCAAACTGGTGATTACCGAAAGCACGGTGAAAGTGCACGTAAAACATCTGCTGAAAAAAATGAAGCTGAAATCGCGCGTCGAAGCAGCGGTGTGGGCACATCACAACGGCAATGAGTGACCCGCCACTGCCGCAGGCGGTTGGGCTGATGAAATATTGCGCACTGTCAGTAGTGCTTGCCAGCTCTGCTCAGTGTGTTAGGGTATAAACAAACCGATAACATATAACCAGGAAGAATAACGGTGAGTCTTACCCGCTAAATGATCACCCCGTAAGACAGCGATCACCCCACATTACCCGCATGATATTTGCTTATAATCAGCGTTACCTCGACCCCCGGCTATCACCGCATACATTTCACTGTCTGCAACTTATTCTGTTGCTGATCAGGCGATCTATCCCGCCACTCCCCATCTTTAATTTTCATTCCCAACAAAACCACAATCCGGGAATATTCCTGCCAATTCAGGCTTAACTTGTGAAAAATAATAAGGTTCTTATTATGCGCACCACTGGAATTAACGCCATCACCCTCGCCATTCTGCTTACCGCTCCGGCCGCTTATGCCGCCGATTTACCCGGAAAAGGGGTAACGGTCAATCCGGTACAAAGCACCCTGCCGGAAGAGTCTTTTCAGACCGAATTAATCAATCAGGCACTGGTAAAACTCGGTTACGACGTACAGCCAACCAAAGAAGTGGATTACAACGTGGCTTACACCGCAATTGCCAAAGGAGACGCCACTTATCTGGCGGTAAACTGGGATCCGCTGCAAAAAGATATGTATGAGACTGCCGGCGGCGACCAGAAATTCTATCGCGAAGGCACCTATATTAGCGGCGCGGCGCAGGGCTATCTGATCGATAAAAAAACCGCTGATAAATATCACATCACCGATATCTCACAGCTGAAAGATCCGAAACTGGCGAAGCTGTTTGATGCCGATGGAGATGGCAAAGCCGATTTGGCTGGCTGTAATCCGGGCTGGGTATGTGGTTCGGTGATCGAGGCGCAGGTGAAAGCCTACGGTCTGAGCAATACCGTGCAGCAGAATCAGGGAAATTATTCGGCAATTATTGCTGACACCTTAACCCGCTATAAATCCGGTCTGCCGGTGCTCTATTTTACCTGGACTCCCTACTGGGTCAGCAATGTATTAAAGCCGGGGAAAGATGTGGTGTGGTTAACCGTACCGTTTTCCGCCACGCCAGGCTCGCAAAAAGATCTCGATACCAAATTACCCAATGGTAAAAATTATGGCTTTATCGCCAATAGCGAGCATGTGGTTGCCAATAAAGCGTGGGCGCAGCAAAACCCGGCAGCCGCGAAATTATTCGCGATTGTGAAACTGCCGCTGGCCGATGTCAATGCGCAGAACCAGCGTATGCATGACGGTGAATCCTCTTCCGAACATATTCAGCAGCATGTCGAAGGCTGGATTAAGGCGCATCAGGCCACTTTTGATGGCTGGGTGAAACAGGCCGCGGCCGCCGCGAAATAAAAATATTAATCCGCGCCGAGGCGCGGATTTTACCCTTCGACGTTAAGCTAAGTCCGCGCCATTACTGGCAATCACTTTCTGATACCAGTAAAACGACTTCTTACGCATCCGGTTTAACGTCCCCTGCCCCTGATCGTCACGATCGACCCAGACAAAGCCGTAACGCTTACTCATTTCACCGGTAGAAGCGGATACCAGATCAATACAACCCCATGAGGTATAGCCGATCACCGGAATGCCGTCTTCAATTGCATCCGCCATCGCTTTGATATGTTCGCGCAGATAACTGATGCGGTAATCGTCGTTGATTTCACCTTGCGGGTTAATTTCATCTTTGGCGCCGAGTCCGTTCTCCACCAGAAACAGCGGCTTCTGATAGCGGTCATACATCATATTCATGGTGATGCGCAGACCCAGCGGATCGATACCCCAGCCCCATTCACTGGCCTGGATATGCGGGTTTTTCAGCGATTTGACGATATTGGCGGCGCTGCTGTTATGTTCATTCATATCCGCTGAAGCGCAACGCGATGCGTAGTAACTGAAGGAGACAAAATCGACGGTGTGCTGAAGGATTTCGTTATCTTCTGGCGCGGTAACCAGCGTCACGCCCTGCTCTTTAAACAGGCGGCGGGTATAGCCCGGATACGCGCCACGTGCCTGCACATCAATAAAGAACAGGTTTTCGCGATCTTTTTCCAGCGCTGCCCAGACATCTTCCGGTTTGCATGACCACGGATAGAAATTACCGCCTGCCAGCATGCAGCCCACCTGATTGTGCGGATTTACCTCATGGGCAATTTTGGTGGCTAAGGCGCTGGCTACCAGCTCATGGTGCGCCGCCTGATATTTTACCTGCTGCTGATTTTCTCCTTCCTCAAATACCAGACCAGCGCCGGAGAACGGGCTGTGCAGCAGGATATTGATCTCATTAAAGGTCAGCCAGTACTTCACCAGCCCGTCAAAAGCTTCAAAGCAGGTGCGGGCATAGCGGGCAAAGAACTCGACCATTTTTCGGTTGCGCCAGGAGCCATATTCGGTCACCAGATGCATCGGCACATCGAAATGGCACAGAGTCACCAGCGGCTCAATATTGTGTTTCTTGCACTCGCTGAACAGTTCGCGATAAAAGGCGATGCCTTCGGCGTTCGGCGTCAGTTCGTCGCCATTAGGATAGATACGGCTCCAGGCGATGGAGGTACGAAATACGGTGAAGCCCATTTCCGCCATCAGCGCGATATCTTCTTTATAACGGTGGTAAAAGTCGATCGCCTGATGGCTGGGATAAAACTCATCCGCCTGCAATGCCACACGCTTCTGCTGACCAATTTTTACCGCCAGACGCTGCGGTCCGTGAGGGATCATATCAACCGTGGTCAGCCCTTTTCCGCCTTCAAAAGCAGCGCCTTCAGCCTGATTTGCGGCCAGTGCGCCGCCCCATAAAAATCCATCGGGAAATGTTGCTGCTGACATAAAGTCCTCTTGTCTCAGTTAACTTTTACGACGTCTGGCGACGCGTTATAGGTTGTGGCCGCTACGCTGTCGCTGGCTGGCTGTTCAACCGGAATATCTTCGAACCCCAGTAATAAGGTGGTAATAAAGGAGAGCACCACCGCCAGGATCATTACCGCAAACACCCAGACGATACTCATCGGATTGGTTGGATCAAAGAACTGCACGCTGGTAAACAGGCCTGGCGACGCCATTGAGTGGCTGGCCAGCCCGCCAATACCGGCGATCGCGCCGCAGATAAAACCACTGATCAGGCAGGCAATCAGCGGACGTTTCAGTCGCAGCGCCACGCCATACAGCGCCGGTTCAGAAATCCCGGCGACAATCGCCGATGCCGCCGCGGCCAGCGCCGTTTGACGCAGTTCCGGGTTTTTGGTGCGCCAGGCTACCGCCAGTGAAGATCCCCCCAGCGACAGGTTGGCGCCGATTTCCGATGGCATAACCATGCCCTCTTTACCGGTTTCGGCAATGGTCTGAATAATGGTTGGGGTAAAAACGCGATGCATACCGGTCATGACCAGCAGTGGCCAGATGGCGCCCATAATCGCCACCGACAACCAGCCAAGATAGCTGTGTACGGTATAGACCAGCGCTGAGATACCGCTGCCGATCCAGATGCCCAGCGGGCCGATAAACATAATCGCAATCGGCGCGGCAATCAGCACGATCAGCATCGGTTTCAGGAAGTTTTTGGTCACTGCTGGCGTGATACGATCCACCCACGTCTCGATATACGACAGCAGCCAGGTCATGCAGAGCGCCGGAATCACGGTATAGGTGTACTTCACCGCCGTAATATCAACACCGATAAATGACACCTGCTGGCCCTGCGCCGCTTTCGCCATCAGGTCGATAAAGTTAGGGTGAACCAGCACGCCGGCAATCGCAATCGCCAGCGACATATTGGTTTTGAATTTCACCGCCGCCGAGGCCGCCACCATCACCGGCAGGAAGAAGAACGCGCCGTCGCCAATCACATTGAGGATAATCAGCGTCGAAGCGCCTTTCTCAAAGATGCCGGTCATATCGAGAATCATCGCCAGCAGTTTGACCATCGAGCCGCCGATAATCGCCGGAATTAACGGTGACATAGTGCCAATCAGCGCATCAAGAATGCCTGCGCCAATGCGTTTCAGGGTGATTTTATTTTTGCCCTGTGCAGCGGTGACACGCTCCGTAACTGCGCCTGCCGGCAGCAGTTTCACCACTTCGGCATACGCTTTTGCAACATTATTGCCAATTATCACCTGGCACTGGTTGTCATTGTGGACGACGCCCATCACCCCTTTGATCGATTTCAGCCGGGCGCTATCCACCGCGCTGTCATCATTCAGCACAAAGCGTAAGCGCGTCATGCAGTGGGTCACCGCAGTGACGTTATCCGCGCCGCCAATGGCATCAACTATCGATTTTGATACTTCAGTAAAATTCTGTGACATCAGTGATGACTCTCTGGTTAGTAGTATCAGCGACCGGAAAACCGCTGCATTGCAGAAATCCTGAGCAACCAGGTAACCGGTTCCACACGAGAATGTTTACAAGCGACAAATAGTTCAAGAAAATTAAAATGATATTTCCATTTTTGTGATAGTGATCGCGATCGGTGCTAACCGGCCCGTTTAATCAACAAATTGCCTGCCGCTTAACCGACTGTAACTTGACTTATTTTGTCAATTTTGTATTTTCAGGACATGAAAACATTTCTGATTATCGTCCCTGAAGGGGGCATGCTATTTGAAGCGGCAGGCATCGCCGATATCCTGATGCAAGCCAACCGCCTGCGCGCGGCGTCGTCACAGCAGCCGCTGTATCAGCTGACGATTGCCACCACCCAACCGCATCATGTGATTCACGGCCAGTCGGGTCTGAATTTGCTGGCGGATAACCGTCTGGCGGAACTCGATCCGACCCAGCCACGCGACACCATTATGATCACCGGCCGCGGCGTCAGCGCTGAGGAAGGCGACGCAGTAGTCGACTGGCTACGTTATGCCGCACCACACGCGCGGCGGGTGGTGTCAGTCTGTGGCGGTGCGATGCTGCTGGCGCAAAGCGGGCTGCTTGACGGACGCAACGCCACCACGCACTGGCGTTTACTGGAGACCCTGCAGGCCAGCTTCCCGCAGGTGAAGGTGGTCAGCGGACCGCTGTATGTGCAGGATGGTGCTTTCTGGACCTCCGGCGGCGTCAGTACCGGCTTTGACCTTACCCTCGCGCTGGTGGAGGAAGATTACGGCTTCAGTCTGGCACGTGATGTGGCTCAGGAGCTGGTGATGTATCTGCGCCGCCCCGGTGGCCAGGCGCAGTTCAGCCGTTTTCTGCTTAATCAGGCGCGCAGGCCCGGCCCGATTAACGATCTGCAGAGCTGGATCCTGGTAAACCTCGCCAGTGACCTGTCAGTGGAAAAACTGGCGGAACGGGTTGCCATGAGCCCACGCAACTTTACCCGTGTCTTCACCCGCGAAACCGGTGCAACGCCGGCCAGATACGTGGCCGAAGCGCGTCTGGCCGCCGCCCGCCAGCGGCTGGAACAGAGCAGCGAAGGACTGGAGCAGGTTGCGAGCGCCAGCGGTTTCGGCAACAGCCTCAATCTGCGACGGGTATTTGAACGTAATCTGCAACTTACGCCAGGAGAATACCGCGAGCGTTTTTGTGAGCGCAGTCTGGCGTAAATTGATTGTTATTTGTCATTTACGCCACACCTTTGTCGGCCTAGATTGATATCAGACAGCTAACAAAGGAGCTCATCATGGTAAAAGTAGGCATCAACGGCTTTGGCCGTATCGGTCGTAATGTGTTGCGCGCCGCACTGGGCCGCGACGACTTCCAGGTAGTGGCGATTAATGACCTGACGGACAGTAAAACCCTCGCCCATCTGCTGAAATATGACTCTCTGCTGGGTAAGCTGCCCGCGCCGGTGGAAGCCGCTGAAGGTCAGCTGGTGGTGGACGGTAAAACTATCCGCGTCTTCTCCGAACGCGATCCGTCACTGATTCCCTGGAGCAGCGTTGGCGTGGAGATCGTGATTGAAGCCACCGGTTTCTTCACCGAGAAAGCGAAAGCCGAAGTGCATATCAGCAAAGGCGGCGCCAAACGGGTGATCATCTCCGCGCCCGGCAAAGATGATGATATTACGGTAGTGATGGGCGTTAACCATCAGCAGTACGACCCGGCGCAGCATCGGGTAGTCAGTAATGGTAGCTGCACAACGAATGGTCTGGCCCCGGCGGCGCAGGTATTGCATCAGGCATTCGGTATTGAACATGGCCTGATGAACACCACTCACGCCTACACCAACAGCCAGGCGCTACATGACCAGCCGGAGAAAGATCTGCGTGGCGCGCGCGCTGCCGCGCTGTCGATTGTGCCCTACTCCAGTGGCGCCGCTAAAGCGCTGGGCAAAGTGATCCCGGATCTGGATGGCCGTCTGACCGGCTATTCGCTGCGCGTTCCGGTGCCGGTAGTGTCGGTTGTCGATCTGACGGTGACTCTGAAACGCGATGTGACAGTGGATGAGGTCAATAACGCCTTCCGCCAGGCAGCTGAATCCGGTCCGTTGCAGGATATTCTTGGCTACAGTGACGAACCGCTGGTTTCCAGCGACTATCGCGGCGACCCGCGTTCATCGATTATTGATGGTCTGTCGACGCTGGTTATCGGTGGCAAAATGGTCAAAATCCTCGCCTGGTATGACAACGAGTGGGGTTTCTCCAATCGCCTGGTTGATCTGGCACTGTGGATGGAAAAACGCGGACTGTAACGCTTGCGGGCGGCGAAAAACGCCGCCCGTTGCCGTGCTGAAATGTGTAGAATAACGCTAATATGAATCAATTCAGGAAGTAGCGATGTCTACCATGCAACAAGTGGCAAAGAAAGCTGGCGTCTCGAAGGCCACGGTCTCGCGTGTACTGTCGGGCAAAGGTTACGTCAGTGAAGCCACTAAACAGCAGGTATTTCAGGCTATTGAAGAGGCTGGCTATCGGCCTAATCTGCTGGCGCGCAATCTGGCCAGCAGTAAATCCCAGTGCATTGGCCTGGTGGTGACCAACACCCTGTATAACGGCAGTTATTTTAATGAGCTGCTGTCGCAGGCAGCGAGAAAGTTAGAAGCCAACGGGCGTCAGCTGATTCTGGTGGATGGTAAACACAGTGCCGCCGAAGAGCAGCAGGCGATTCAGTTTCTGCTCGATTTACGTTGCGATGCCATTATCCTCTATCCGCGCTTTTTAAGCGTTGATGCCCTCGATCTGATTGTCGAACAGCATAAACAGCCAATTATGGTGGTTAACCGTAAGCTGCGTAAGCATCAGAGCCACTGTATCTGCTGCGATCATCAGGGTTCCAGCTATCTCGCCACCCGTTATCTGCTGGAGCATGGTCATCGGCAGATTGCTTTTATTAGCGGTTCACTGGATTCCCCGACCGCCATTGAGCGTCTTAACGGTTACAGGCAGGCGCTAAGCAGCCATTCCATTGCTTTCCAGCCGCTGCTGGTAGCAGAAGGCAAATGGAGTGCGGCCAGCGGCGCGGTGGCCGCCGAAGCGTTACTGGCTACGCAGCACCCCTTTAGCGCGCTGATTGCCAGCAATGATGATATGGCGATTGGCGCAATCAAAGCGCTGAACGCAGCGGACATTAAAGTGCCGGAGCAGGTGTCGGTGCTCGGTTTTGATAATATCCCCAATGCTCCTTTCCTGAATCCGGCGCTCTCCAGCGTAAAAGATCCGGTCAGCGATATGATTAATGAAGTAATCAATCGTCTGATCGCGATGCTGGATGGCGGCTACTTATCCAAAGAGAATATCTTTTTATCGGACCTGATTATCAGGGATTCGGTGATTGACGGGCCCTTTATGCGGCCCGCATAATTTAACTGCCATTGGCGGCCATGCGCTGATTAAGCCGCCGGATATCGCTGGCGTATCTGATGTCATTTAACTTATAGCTGCCATCCGGCTGACAGATCACCGTTTCTACGTAAACGCCGCCCTGTTTTTGATAAATCGCCCGGTATTCCCCCTCGACCACTTTGATATAGCCAGCCTGGTCACCCAGACGCGGGATAATATGGTACTGCTGTTTACAGGAAAAGGTAGTGCGGGTATCGAAGTGATAAAAATAGCCGGTCATGGCATTACCCAGCACCGGCAGTTTAGTGGTAATCAGCAGCAGTAGCGACATGCTAAACAGCAGCGTGGTGACGGTTACGCTATCAAACAGCGCCATCATCGCCTGACGGCGGCTGCGTCTGGCGACGCGCATAAAGGCGCCATGGATTAACAGCACAAAATAGCTTACCGGCGACATCAGCAATAACACCATAATCAGCGAGAACGACCAGCGGGTAAAATTCAGCCGTGCCGGTTCAATATCAAATGCCTCAAGAATAAACTGTGACGAAAGCATATTGGCGAAGAACAATATTGCAGAAAAACAGATCGCCAGTACTTTCCAGCTGCGGGCGCGATATTCTGCACCGATTTGCTGATAGTGCAGAAACCAGAAGTCTACAATTGCCATCACGATGGCAATGCTGGACAGCAATAATAGCGCCCGCGCCGCGGTATTATCCTGCGCCAGAAAAAACAGTATCGCCAGCAGATACAGCATCAGTGAATAGCGTGAAAACTTAATTACGCCGTGCAGGCGCCCCTGTTTATGCAGAAGAAAAAAAGTGGCCAGTTTGTCGGCTTCGCGCTGTTTTCTCTCACCGCTTGCCACCCCATAACTGACAATATAGAGTACCAATATCAGCATGCTGACAAATATTGCGCAGGGAATCAGTTCGTCAGCCGGTGATTTTTGCTGGATGACAATGGCGATAAAAGCCAGTGCATAAATAAATATCGCGGTCCATATCAACAACGGCGGGAAAGATAACGCTTTTTTCACCCGTCACTCCTGTTTTTGCCTGTATCCCTGATTATTGACTGGCAAAGTATCATATTTCTTAGCGGGTAATAAACCACCCATGCAATGTGCTAACGCACGGATATGATCGGCAAAAAAAAACGGGGCGAAGATTCGCCCCGTGACTTAGCAACGCGCTGACTCAGAAGAAACCAAGTGGCTGCACGCTGTAGCTGACCAGCAGGTTTTTGGTTTGCTGGTAGTGATCGAGCATCATTTTATGGGTTTCACGGCCGATGCCGGATTTTTTGTAGCCACCAAAAGCGGCATGCGCCGGATAGAGGTGGTAACAGTTGGTCCAGACGCGTCCGGCTTTAATCGCCCGGCCGACACGATAGGCGCGATTAATATCCCGCGTCCAGACACCCGCGCCAAGGCCGTAGATGGAGTCGTTAGCAATCGCGATCGCCTCCGCTTCATCCTTAAAGGTGGTGATCCCCACTACCGGCCCAAAAATCTCCTCCTGGAAGACGCGCATGCTGTTATTGCCTTTCAGCAGAGTCGGCTGAATGTAGTAACCGGTCGCCAGCCCCCCTTCCAGCTTCTCAATGCCGCCGCCGGTCAGCACTTCCGCCCCCTCCTGCTGCGCAATTTCCAGATAGGAGAGAATTTTATCAAACTGCTGCTGTGACGCCTGCGCGCCGACCATGGTTTCGGTATCCATCGGGTCGCCACGCTTAATGGTTTTGACGCGTTTCAGCACCGCTTCCATAAAGGGTTCGTAGATCGACTCCTGCACCAGCGCACGCGACGGACAGGTACAAATTTCCCCCTGATTAAGGAATCCCAGCACCACCCCTTCCGCGGCTTTCTCAATAAACGACGGCTCGGCCTGCATAATGTCTTCAAAGAAGATATTCGGCGATTTTCCGCCCAGCTCGACCGTGGAGGGAATCAGGCTTTTCGCCGCCAGTTGCAGAATATGACCACCGGTAGCGGTGGATCCGGTAAACGCGACTTTGGCGATACGCGGATGTGACGCCAGCGCTTCGCCCGCTTCACGACCGTAACCATGCACCACGTTCAGTACCCCCGGCGGCAGCAGATCGTTAACCAGCTCCGCAAACAGGGTAATCGACAGTGGCGTCTGTTCCGCCGGTTTCAGCACCACGCAGTTACCGGCCGCCAGCGCTGGCGCCAGCTTCCATGCCGCCATCAGCAGCGGAAAGTTCCACGGGATAATTTGCGCCACTACACCTAATGGTTCGTGGAAGTGATAGGCGGCGGTAAACTCATCAATCTCCGCCACGCTGCCTTCCTGCGCGCGCAGGCAACCGGCAAAGTAACGGAAGTGGTCGACGGCCAGCGGCAGATCGGCAGCCAGGGTTTCACGCACCGGTTTGCCGTTATCCCAGGTCTCATTGATCGCCATACGTTCCAGATTCTGCTCCAGACGATCGGCAATTTTCAGCAGCGTTAATGAGCGCACCTGAACCGAGGTTTTGCCCCAGGCCTCGGCGGCGGCATGGGCGGCATCCACCGCCAGATCCACATCGTCCTGGCCTGAACGGGGAAATTCCCCGATAACCGAACCATTAACCGGGGAAGTATTGGCAAAATATTCGCCATTCTGCGGTGGGACAAATTCGCCGTTGATATAGTTACCATAGCGTTGCTGGAGGGTTATCAGCGAATCTTTATATCCGGGATATGCATAGCGCATGGTCATTCTCCTGCCCATTTGATTAGTGTTTTTATTAACAATTGAATAACGGACTTTTAACACTGGCAGAGGGTATGGAGAATGTCAGTTAGCTTGAGATGAAAATGTGAAGCAGGCTTTAATATTTCGGCAGAAACGATATTTATCCCCTTACCTTCAGACATTAACTGAAGGTGGTGAGATCAGCAGATCAAGCATTTTCTCGCGCAACGGATCGCGGGCATCACGCATCCACGCCACCGATAACGGCAGGCCATTTATTGCGCCGCCGGGACTACCCTGCAGCGGAATATAGCTGACATTGCGCGCCGGCATACGTGATGTCCACTGCGGCACAATGGCAATCCCCAGCTCCGCCGCCACCAGGTTAATAATGGTCTGCTTCTCATCCGCAAGCTGGGCAATTTTCGCGGTCAGTCCCGCTTCAGCAAACAGATTAATCGACAGGTCATGACTGTGCGGACGCGACTTCCGTTCCGGCACAATTAATGGCTGGTCCTGCAGATCGGTAATCTGTAAATATTGGCGGCTGGCCAGCGGATGATTATCCGGGACCGCCACCACAATCGCTTCATTAAATAAAAAGCGCATCTCAATATCGCGATCCGGTTTCTCCGGCGGACGGATAAATACCAGGTCCAGCCGTCCTGATTTTAGCCGCGGTAATAAACGCAGGGTTTTGTCCTCGAATATCTGCACTTCCACTTCGGGATATTGTTTGCGAAATGCCTGTAGCAGCTGCGGAATCAGGCCGGCGGCGGCGCTGTCGATCGCGCCAATTTTCAGCATTGTCGCCTGATGACGTCCCATCTGGCGGAAGCGGCTGGCGAGGCTATCGGCTTGTGCAATCAACAAGCGCGCCTCGTCAAGCAGCAGCAGGCCGGTCGGCGTCAGCGCAACATTGCGCGTTGAGCGGCTAAACAGCCTGGCGCCAAGATCTTCCTCCAGCAGGCGGATATAGCGCCCCAGCGCCGACGGCATCATATCGAGTCGCTGGGCGGCATGACCAAAATGCAGCTCTTCGGCTACCGCAATAAAACAGCGCAGTTGGTGGAGATCCATACAGGCTTCCTTAAAAGATTATATCAATTTTTTGTATAAACCACGGCTAATGATCCCTGAAGGATTTTCTCCATACTCAGTTCTGTAACGCCTGTTACTACCCTACATAAAATAAAAGAGGAAAACCTCACTATGACCTGCAAACTCGAAAATCGGGTATTGCGCAAAATTACGCTGCGCATCGTCCCTTTTATCATGCTGCTCTATTTCATCGCTTTTCTCGACCGCGTCAATATTGGTTTCGCCGCGTTAACGATGAATGAAGAGCTCGGATTCTCCCCCACTGTTTTTGGTTTTGGCGCCGGTATCTTTTTTATCGGCTACTTTCTGTGCGAAGTGCCCTCTAATTTAATTCTGCATAAAGTCGGGGCGCGTATCTGGATTGCGCGCGTCATGATCACCTGGGGTTTAGTCTCCGGCGCGATGGCATTCGTCCAGGGCACCACCAGCTTTTATACCCTGCGCTTTTTGCTGGGTGTGGCGGAAGCGGGTTTCTTTCCCGGCATTATTCTCTATCTGAGTTACTGGTTTCCTGCTCAGCGCCGCGCCCAGGTGACGGCGATCTTTATGGCCGCCGCGCCACTCTCTACCGCGCTGGGTTCGCCAATCTCCGGCGCGCTGCTGGAGATGCATGGTTTATATGGCTTTAGCGGCTGGCAATGGATGTTTGTCCTCGAAGCAGTACCGGCGCTGATCCTCGGCGTAGTGGTGCTGTTTTACCTGACCGATCGGCCGGAAAAAGCCAAATGGCTGAACGATGAAGAGCGCGAATGGCTGACCACCACCATGGCTGCTGAACAGGCGCGCCGTCCGCAACAAGGCCACCAGAGCGTCTGGCGTGGCCTCGCCGATAAACGCGTGCTGGCGCTGGCGCTGGTATATTTTGGCACCTCTGCCGGACTCTACACGCTGGGCATCTGGTCACCGCAGATTATTAAAAGCTTCGGTATGTCAGCGCTGGCAGTGGGCTTTATTAATGCCATTCCTGCGGTGCTGGCGGTAGGGGCGATGGTGTGGTGGGCGCGCCATTCGGATCGTCACAATGAGCGTACCTGGCATGTGATCGCAGCCTGTCTGCTGGCGGCGCTGGGTCTGGTGTTCGCCGGACTATCCGGCTCGCTGGTCGGGGTTATCCTCGCGCTGGTGCTGGTCAATATCGGTATCAGCTGCTCAAAACCGCCGTTGTGGAGCATGCCAACCCTGTTTCTGTCCGGCTCTGCGGCCGCGGCAGGCATCGCCACCATCAACTCCATCGGTAATCTCGGCGGCTTTGTCGGCCCGACGATTATCGGCGTGATCAAACATCAAACCGGCAGTTACACCAATGGCCTGTGGTTTGTCGCCGCACTGCTGGTGTTCTCCGCGCTGCTGGTGCTGTGGCTCTCCTGGTCGCAACGCCGGATGCAGCGCACCGACGATAATTCCACTGTTTCCACTCACACTTTGATCAACAAATAAGGACTCTATGATGCGTACTTACTCCATTGCTGCCATTCCTGCTGATGGTATCGGCCCGGAAGTGATCAATGCCGGTATTCAGCTGTTACGCAGTCTTGAACAGCGCTTTCCCGGCCTGCAATTTAATATCCAGCAGTTTGACTGGGGCTCGGATTACTATAAGCAACATGGCGTGATGATGCCGGAAAACGGTCTGGAAGTTTTAAAGCATTTTAACGCGATCTATTTTGGCGCGGTCGGCGCTGCCGATGTGCCGGATCATATTACGCTGTGGGGACTGCGCCTGCCGATCTGTCAGGGTTTTGATCAATATGCCAATGTGCGGCCGACGCGGGTATTGCCCGGCATCTCTTCTCCGCTGCGCAACTGTGGCCCCGGCGATCTTGACTGGATTATCGTGCGTGAAAATTCGGAAGGGGAATATTCTGGTCATGGCGGCCGCGCCCACCGTGGACTGCCGGAAGAGGTCGGCACCGAAGTGGCGATCTTCACCCGTACCGGCGTCACACGCATTATGCGCTACGCCTTCAGCCTGGCGCAGTCTCGTCCGCGCAAACAGCTGACGGTGGTGACCAAATCCAACGCCCAGCGTCACGGCATGGTGATGTGGGATGAAATTGCCGCCGAAGTGGCGCAGGAGTTTCCGGATGTCAGCTGGGATAAAATGCTGGTCGATGCGATGACCGTGCGTATGACGCTGCATCCGCAAAGCCTCGACACTATTGTCGCCACCAATCTGCATGCGGATATTCTCTCCGATCTGGCTGGCGCACTGGCGGGCAGCCTCGGCGTGGCGCCGACCGCCAATATCGACCCTGAACGCCGTTTCCCGTCGATGTTTGAACCGATTCACGGCTCAGCGTTTGATATCACCGGCAAAGGAATTGCCAACCCGGTGGCCAGTTTCTGGACTGCCGCGCAGATGCTGGAACATCTGGGTGAACATCAGGCCGCTGAAACGCTGATGCAGGCCGTGGAAAACGTCTGCCGCGCCGGAATCAAGACGCCGGATGTCGGCGGCAGCGCCACCACGCAGCAAGTGACCGATGCAGTAGCGGCGGCCATTATGCAGACCAGCGCGGTAGCGGAGAGCGTGCTGTAACCGAGAGTTAAAGGTGAACACGCAGACGCGTGTTCACCGCCCTTCAGCCGGTCTGCACCTGACGCGGCTGCGCATTACGGTAGAAGGTTTCCAGCAGGCTGCGCGCCCAGTCTGCGCCCTGCAAACCGACGCCGTCATCACTAAGCCCGGCGGGCAGGCAGGCGGTCATAATCTGCGCATCAAATTCCGGATGAAACTGCACTGACAGCGCTGTCGGCGAGTAGCGAATAATCTGACACTCATCAAGCGCAGAGCGCGCCAGCACTTGCGCCCCGGCTGGCGGCTGCACCACCGACTGACGATGGGATAGCCAGGCTTCAAACTGCGCGGGCAGTGCTGACAACAACGTATCGCCCGGCGCCAGATTTTCCACCGGCTTTAAGCCCCGCTCCCAGCCACGCGGATTATCGGCAACTTCCCCCCCCAGCGCATAAGACATCAGCTGATGACCATAACAGACGCCCAGCAGCGGCAGCTGTTGTTCAATGGCGCCACGCACCCAGGCGGCGGTGCGTTCGCTCCAGTCGGCGTGGTCAGTGACCATCGCCCAGGAGCCGCTCAGAATGGCGGCGGAAACTTGATCAAAATCGGGAAGCTGCTCGCCAAGATGCGGGCGCACCACAATATAGTCTTGTGGCTGTAACTGCAGCGCCTGCACAAACCAGTGGCTCTGCTCACCAACCTGCGCACTGACAGCGGCAGGAGGCACTTCCAGTTGAATAATCGCTAAAGGCGCTTTGGCTGAATAAGACATGCCGAATCAGGATCCTTGTCGGTTAACGCAAAATCAGCGTGCTGATTAAGTCAGGTATCGGTTAACCAGTTTGCCAGCAGTTGTGCCGCGCGTCTCATAACTTTTTCTGAGGACCTTATGCCGCTGCGGTTAAAAAAATTACTGTTCCGTTTGCCCCGTGAAAGGAATATTCGTGTCATGATAAGTCGTGAGTTAACAACGCAAAACTAAGGACTGCGTCGTGGCACTGCGTCATTTTTTTCTGGTTTTACTGGTGGTCTTTCTCTGGGCATTTAATAACGTCGCCATTAAGTGGGGCCTGCTGGATCTGCCGCCACTGTTTATGACCTGCATGCGCTTTGTAGTGGTGGCTGTTTTGCTGATCCCCTTTACCCGGGTGACGCGCGAACAACTGCGCTATCTGCTGCCGCTGGCATTTACCTTTGGCTTTCTCCATTTTTCGCTGCTGTTTGTCGGCATCAACTATACCGATGCCGGTACCGGGGCGATTGTGGTTCAGCTCGGCACACCCTTTGCGATGTTGCTGGCAATGGTGGTGCTGAAAGAGAAGCTGACGCTGATTCAGATCTTCGGCATCACCATTTCACTGACCGGCGTGGTAGTACTGACCGGCAGTCCGACCATTCCCAGCTGGTGGGTGCTCTGCCTGCTGTTGTGCAGCGCCGCAGGCTGGGCCATAAGTAATATGATTGTCAAAAAATCGCCGCCGATAAAACCGCTGACCATGACCGGCTGGATCTCATTTCTGGCCATCCCGATTGTCGGTCTGGCCTCCTGGCTGATGGAGTCGGATCAGCTTTATGCCTTAACCCATTCCGGCTGGCGCGGCTGGTTCGGCATTTTATACAGCGCCATCGGCTCATCGATTGTCGCTTATTCATTGTGGTATGCGCTGCTGAAGCAATATAACGTCAACCTGATTATGCCCTACTCGCTGTTAACGCCAGTGCTGGCGGTGATTATGGGCGTGCTGGTGCTGGGCGACAGCATGAATCTGTTTAAAGTGGTCGGCGCGCTGCTGGTCATTCTCGGTACGGCAATTTCAGTGATCAATCTGCGTAATTTACGTATGCATGCCCGTTTTCCACGTCTGCCGCGCCGGCGAAAAACGAAATAGGCCCGGGCTGCGCTTCAGCTGACGGAAAATAGTGCGATCTGTTGCTACCTTGTATTACTGAGTCAATAAAGGGAAAAGGCAATGGATCACGGCAAGGCGGCAATTTTCTGGCAGCAACTGTGGCACAGCTTACGCGATGCGGATACTCCGCTGCCCGTAATCCATTTTTGCGGCGAGCAGACGCTGAGTTCGGCTTATCCGGTCAGCGAGCTGGCGGCAACCAGCATCGCGCTGGCCACACAAGCTGCGGCGACGCTGGTTACCAATCCGCATCCGGTGGACGTCGATGTCCGCCTGGCAGCACGCTGGTTTCAGCATTCGCTGCGCCCGCTGAATCGCCAGCGCCCTTCTCTGTGGGACCCTTTCGCCGGTGATTATGCCACTGCTGATGGCTGGATCCGTCTGCATACCAACGCTCTTCACCATCGCCAGGCAATGGAATCGGTGCTCGGCCAGCAATCTGACCGTCAGGCCCTGGCGGAAACAGTCCGCAGCTGGCAAAAGCAGACGCTGGAACAGGCGATCGTCGCCGCAGGCGGTTGTGCCGCCGAGATGCGCAGCCTGAACGCCTGGCGGCAACATGCGCAAGGACAAAGCGTGGCGCGCGAAGCGTTAATCGCCCGGAGCCTGCAAGCACAGGC
Source organism: Winslowiella arboricola (assembly GCF_025527015.1). Classification (GTDB taxonomy): domain Bacteria; phylum Pseudomonadota; class Gammaproteobacteria; order Enterobacterales; family Enterobacteriaceae; genus Erwinia; species Erwinia arboricola. The sequence continues at coordinate 857,116 of NZ_JAODIM010000043.1, forward strand.
GCCGCCGCCGCGATGGCAACTGCCGCCCGCCCGTCCGCTGCTCGGCGTACGGGTACTGGATCTGACGCGGATTATCGCCGGGCCGGTGGCGACGCGTTTTCTCGCCGGACTGGGCGCAGAGGTACTGCGGATTGATGCGCCAGAATGGGATGAACCGGCGCTGGCGGAGGAGGTCACTCTCGGTAAACGCTGTGCGCGGCTGGATCTGAAATCAGCCGCCGGACGTCAGCAGTTTGAATCGCTGCTGGGCGCGGCGGATGTGCTGGTGCATGGCTACCGCGCCGATGCGCTGGAAAAGCTGGGCTACAGCAGCGAGCGCCTGCAACAACTGTCGCCAGGGCTGATTGATGTCAGCCTGAATGCCTGGGGCTGGAGCGGCCCCTGGCGTAACCGGCGTGGTTTTGACAGTCTGGTGCAAATGGCGTGCGGTATTGCCGAAGCGGGCCGCCAGTGGAAAAACAGTGAGCAGCCGGAGCCACTGCCGGTTCAGGCGCTGGATCACGCCACTGGCTATCTGATGGCGGCCGCGGTGCTGGAAGGCATGCGCCAGCGCCAGGCCACGCAGTGTGGATTCAGTGCGCGGTTATCCTTAGCGCGCACCGCCTGGCTGTTAAGCGATAATCCCGCAACAGACCACCCGGCCACCGCGCTGGTGGCGCAGCCTGCTGACGAGTCAGATATTATTGAGTATTCAGCCTGGGGAATCGGTTACCGCCTGCGTGCGCCGGTATGGCTACACGGCACACCGCTTATCTGGTCGCGCCCGCCTGCGCCGCTGGGTTCCTCCCGCGCGCAATGGCTGCATAAACGCAATTAATCACGCCGTAAACCCGCCGATGATAATAAATATGATCGCAGTCATTATTTCTCGGCGGCCTCTCCCTTAGTCTCCAGATGATAAACCAATAAACCTTCAATCACTCTACGGGGACTGAAACATGATTATTTGCGATCGCGACGACTGGGCGCGCGAACAACACGCCTTTCATCCGGTAATCAATCAGGCAATAAGCTGGATTGCCGGCACCGATTTAAGCGCGCTGCCCACCGGTAAATATGACATTTTGCCGGACAACCAGATGTTCTGTATTTTGCAGGAGATGAATACCGAACCCGCTGCTGACCGTCCTGCCGAAGCGCATTTCAACTATGTGGATATTCAGTATCTGTTAAAAGGCAAAGAGAGCATCGGCGTGGCTCGCGCGAATGCGGCGAATGTCATCACTGAAGATTATGCGCAGGAACGCGATATCGTGTTTTATCAGCAGGTGGTGAATGAGTCGATGATTCACCTTGAGCCGGGGATGTTTGCCGTCTTCTTCCCTCACGATGTACACCGTCCCTGCTGTCAGACGCACGGCACCTCCGCCCTCCGCAAGGCGGTGATCAAAATTAACCTCAGCCTGTTCAGTTAAACCACCAGCCTGCCGGGCGGATGCACTGCCGTCCGGCAACCTGTGATCTACCCCTCATTTCTTTCACCTGGTTTCATTTTTGTTTCCTTCCGTTTTTCACCGCCACATATGATCGCTGTCACTTTTTACCCGCAAGCGCTCCCTTAGGCTTTATCTAACTTGCTGAGGTGACAATGTTTCTTGAAGAACGCCGCGAAAAAATTATCGATTATCTGGACGATCTGGAACGCGTCAGTGTGGCCTGGCTCGCCGCAACTTTTGCGGTCACCAAAGAGACCATCCGCAGCGATTTAGGCGCGCTGGCACGAATGGGCCTGGTGCAGCGTTGCCATGGCGGCGCGATTATTGTGCGCCGTAACCTGCAGGCAAAGTTAATTAGCGAAACCGGCGGCAATTTTGAAGTGCTGCTTAAACGGCTGGAAGATCAGCGTCAGAAAAACCAGCATCAGCGCAAACGGAGTAAAAGCATGAAGGGAAAGGTCTGTATTCTTGGCTCGTTTAATGTCGATATCGTGGCCAAAGTGGCGCGTTTTCCCAAAGGCGGTGAATCACTGCTGGCGCTCGGCAGCACCTTAGGTCCGGGCGGCAAAGGGGCCAATCAGGCGATGGCCGCCAGTCGCGCCGGCGCGCGCGTGCACTTTGTCTCCAAAGTGGGCACTGATCAGTTCAGTCAGTTCGCGTTTGACCATCTGTCCGCATCCGATATTCACTCTTTTAAGCTGTATCAGACCGATGTCGAACCCACCGGCAACGCGATTATTTATGTGTCGCAGGAGAATGGCGAAAACATGATCGCCATCTACTCCGGCGCCAATAAAACCATCACTGACGATGAAGTGGCGGAGCTGACCCACGAGCTGTCGACCTCGGATGTGCTGCTGTTGCAGCTGGAGAATAACTTCTCCGCCACGCTTAACGCAATGAAGCTGGCGAACACCCTTGGTGTGCAGGTAATTATGAATCCGGCGCCGTTTTCCAGCGACATCATCTCCTGTCTGCAATATGCCGATGTGGTGACGCCGAATGAAACCGAAGCATCACTGCTGTCCGGCATTGAAGTCACCGATCTGGAGAGCGCCAAAGAGGCGGCGCTGGCGATTGTACGCCAGGGCGCGCGCCGGGTAATTATCACCATGGGCTCGCGCGGCGCATTGCTGTATGACAACCAGCAGTTCCAGCATATTGCCGCCTTCCCGGCGCTGAGCGTCGATACCACCGGCGCCGGTGATGCGTTTAATGGCGCCTTCGCGGCGGCGATTGCCTCCGGCGACACTATTGCGCAAGCCGCCACCTACGCCTCCGCTTTCGCTTCACTGGCGGTCGAACGTGAAGGCGCATCCAATATGCCCGATCATCAGCAGGTTGCTGCGCGTCTTGCCCAGCGCTGATGCCATCACTATTTAACCATTCGCGGCAGAGCCTCTGTCGCCAGGAGAGAACAATGAAACAGATTGAAGGCATTGTGCCGGTGATGTTGACGCCTTTTACCGATGATAACCAGATTGATTATCCCGGTCTTGAGCGCCTGATTGAGTGGTATCTGCAGCAAGGCGTCGATGCGCTGTTCGCAGTGTGCCAGTCGAGCGAAATGCAGTTCCTTACCCTGCAAGAGCGCGTTGAACTGGCGCAGTTTGTGGTGAAAAAGGTGGCCGGACGCGTACCGGTCATTGCCTCCGGCCATATCAGTGACGCGATTGAGCAGCAGATTACTGAGCTGACGGCGATGGCAAACAGCGGTATCGATGCGCTGGTGCTGGTGACCAACCATCTCGATGCGAAAAATGAAGGCAGCGAGGTGTTTTATCGCACCCTCAACCAGCTGCTGGAAGCACTGCCAGCCTCAATGCCGCTGGGCCTCTACGAGTGCCCGGCGCCATATCGTCGTCTGCTAAGCGATGAAGAGTTTAGCTTCTGCGCCAGCAGCGGTCGCTTTGTGGTGCTGAAAGATGTCAGCTGCGATCTGCCAACCGTTGAGAAACGTGTACGTCTTGCTGAAGGTACGCCGCTGAATATCATTAACGCCAATGCGGCGATTGCCTGGCCCGCCATGCAGGCCGGTTCGAAGGGCTTTAGCGGCGTGTTTACTAACTTCCATCCCGAGCTGTATCACTGGCTGTATCACCACGGTGCCGAACAGCCTGAGCTGGCGCAGGAGCTGTCGCTGTTCCTTTCTCTCGGCGCGGTCACCGAAACCCTTGGCTATCCGAAAAACGCCAAGATCTATCATCAGCGTCTCGGCACCTTCGACAGTGAGTTTTGCCGGGTAAACAAAGATAACGTGCTGGAAAAATTCTGGGGCCTTGGCGTGTTGCTGGATCAAATTCAGCAGGGCACGGCGCTGTGGCAAAAGAAAATCGCGGGTTAACCCTGTGGAAGGATGGCGTAGCAATGCGCCATCCGCTGTACCCCAATACCCGCTAACGATAACTATACGGGAATAAACACCATGATTATTTGCGATCGCCAGGATTGGGCGAGGGAAAAACACGCCCTTCATCCGGTCATCAGCCAGGCTGTTAACTGGATTCACCACACCGATTTTACTGCCCTGAGCAGCGGGAAATATGACATTTTGCCGGACAATAAAATGTTCTGCCTGCTCCAGGAGATGAACACCGTTCCTGCCGCTGAGATGCGCGCCGAGTCGCACTTTAGCTATGTTGATATTCAGTATCTGTTACAGGGTGAGGAGAGTATTGGCGTCGCGCGTGCTCATCCTGAACACCGTATAACCGAAGACCGCGCTGAGCAGCACGATATCGTGTTCTATCAGCACACCATAAATGAATCGATGATTGCCCTGGAACCCGGCATGTTCGCCGTGTTCTTTCCGCATGATGTTCATCGTCCCTGCTGTCAAACCCACGGCGAATCGGCAATCCGCAAAGCGGTAATCAAAATTCACCTGAGCTTGTTCACCCACGAGAATCCATGATGAAAAACGGTCAATCAACTCTGGCTGCCGCCAGCCTGCCCGGCACAACAGCATCAGCCACGACGCCGGTGGTTACCCGCCTGCGCTGGGGCATTATTCTGATTCTGCTGACTGCCGCGGTGGTCAATTACCTTGATCGCGCCAACCTCAGTATCGCCAATACCACTATTGCCGCCGAATTTGGCTTCTCGCAGACCGAAATGGGGTTGCTGCTGTCGGCGTTTCTCTGGCCTTACGCGCTGGCTAATCTGCCCGCTGGCTGGCTGGTGGATAAATTTGGTCCGAAACGGATGTTCTCGTGGGCGCTGGGACTGTGGTCAGGCTTTACGGTGATGGCGGCTTTCGTTAACAGCTACTCGATGTTTTACGGCTTACGCATGATGCTGGGGATTTCCGAATCACCGTTTTTCACCTCCGGGATTAAGATTACCCATCGCTGGTTTGGCGATAAAGAGCGCGGTTTACCGACAGCGATTATTAATACTGGCTCGCAGATCGCTAATGCTATCGCCCCACCGATTCTCACCGTATTGCTGCTGACACTCGGCTGGCGTGGGATGTTTATCGCTATCGGCCTGATGGGCATTCCATTGATTGTGGCGTGGCTGAAGTTCTATCGCGACCCGACCGCGCGTGAAGATGCGCTGATCCACGCCGGACACCGCACCGTCGCCGAGCCTGAAAGCCAGGGCACGGTTAAAGTCAGCTGGGGCACGCTGTTTAAGCAGAGAACCACCTGGTTTATGGTGATTGGTAACTTTTCGATTATGTTTACCATCTGGGTATATCTGACCTGGCTGCCAAGCTATCTGGAAAAATCGCTCGGTTTCAGCCTGAAAGCCACCGGCTGGATTGCCTCGATTCCGTTCCTTGCCGGTATTCTCGGGGTACTGGTGGGCGGCATGCTCTCTGACCGTCTGGTGCGGCGCGGTATGGCCGCGATTGGCGCGCGCAAAATCCCTATCGTGGTCGGTGCGGCGCTGGCAGCCTGTTTTGTCGCGCCGATCCCGTTTGTCAGCAGTACGCCGCTGGCGATTACCCTGCTGTCGCTGGGCTACTTCTGTTCGCAGATGCCACAAGGTGCAATCTGGACGCTGGCAACCGATATTGCGCCGAAAGAGCAAGTCGCGTCACTGGGGGCGATTCAGAACTTTGGTGGTTTTCTTGGCGCGGCGATGGCGCCGATCGTCACCGGTATTATTCTGGATATGACCGGGAAATTTACGAACGTGTTCCTGCTGGGCGCGGCACTGCTGATGCTGGGAGCGATCAGCTACGGCCTGTTTGTGAAGAAACCGCTGAGGTTAACCCACTAAGATAAATAAAGGGCGGCATCGCAATATGCCGCTCTGCTGTTACTCTTCGGCTAGCTCATCTCGCATCGCCTGTACCGCTTCACGGCTGATTGCCGCCAGCGTACGGTAAAAAACGCTACTGGCATGAGCCTCCACTTTGCCAAGGAACTGACCACACCACGGCATCAGATAGTCGTCAAACAGCGCAATCTGCGCCTGACTCTCATCCTCTTCCGACTGATCTTCCAGCCATGACGCCGCCAGCAGTAAAGCGCCAAAATGGTCAACCGGCGCATCGCCGATCGGCATGCCGCGCTGCTGCAAAAAGGCACGCACATCCGCTTCCTGCGGGCCGTTTTCCCACTGCGAAGCGTAAGGCGGCACTTTGCAGTCACTGCCGACAAACAGCGCATTGTAATCCGCGGCCAGCGCCTGCGGATCGCTGTGCTGTTGCAGACGGGTTAACAACTCATCCTGTTCCAGCGGCCAGTGCTGCTGCAACTTACCTTCACGCAGCATGCTAAACAACGGCACCAGCAACGGATCCTGCGGCTGACGATTAAACAGCGAGCCGAGAATGCGGCAGATGATGGAAAACTCATTCATTGATATCAGTCCATTCAGAGGTTCAAAGTGACAGGGTCACAAATTGGCGAATTCTTCAATATGCGATCGCCCGCGCAGTTCAAGGAACTCCAGCAAGCGGCGCGGCGTGACATTTAACACGCGATCTTGCGGAAAATCCACTTCGCGCATAATGCGCAGGCAGTGTTCGAAATTACCGAGGGTAAAGGCGGTATGGGAGTCTGAGCCAAAAGCCAGGCGTCCGCCGGCATCTCGCACTGCGGCGGCAATCGCCCGACAGTTAGGTTCACTGCCCGCCCGCGAGGTGGTAAATGAGGAGTTATTAATTTCCAGCGCCACATCATATTTTGCCGCAGCAGCGGCAATCGCCGGAATATCGACCGGGAACTTAGGATTGCCCGGGTGCGAGATAATATGGACATCGCCATTCGCCATCGCAGCAATCATTGCCTCGGTATGGGTGGCTTTATCCTGGGGTGGAAACACCGGCTCATGAAAACCCGCCACCACCAGATCAACCGCATCCAGCATCGGTCCGGTGCAGTCAATATCACCAGCGGTATTTTTAATATTGGCCTCAATACCGCGCAAAATCCCCACCCCATCCACCAGCCGCGGCCAGATACGCATATTAATAAAATGCCAGGCGTGCGGCGCATCGGCCATATCCGGGCCGTGATCCGTAATAGCGAACAATTTGATATTGTTGGTTTTGGCATGCACCACGTAATCGTGCAGGGTGCTGTAGGCGTGGGTGCTGGCAACGGTGTGCATATGAAGATCAACGGGGTACATAGTTTTTTTCTCCTTACGGGTTAAGGCAAGGATAGCATCTTTCGACCCTGGCTAGCTGAAAAACGGGGGTCTTTGCGTTTTGTGTCACTCAGATGCTGATTGTTCTGAATTTATTTACAGGTTACTGATTGATGTAAATAAAAAAGCGCCAGCAAGCTGACGCCTTTTAATAACTGGCCCGGACATTGCGCTAATTAATAGCCGCGCGCGATATCAACCTTCCCTTCCGGCATTTCACCCGCTTCGCGCTGCAAAATCGATTTGGCAATATAGTCCATCGCTTCATCCGGCAGGGTTACCGCCGCATTATGCGGGGTAATCGCAACACGCGGATGCGCCCAGAGCGGGCTTTGTTCCGCCAGCGGCTCCCGGGCAAAGACGTCCAGCGCCGCCGCTTTAATCTCCCCTGCTTCCAGCGCCGCCAGTAAGTCATCCTCAACCAGATGGGCGCCGCGCGCGAGATTAAGCACAAAAGCGCCGTCGTTAAGCTGGCTCAGCAACTGGCGATTAATGATGCCAACAGTTTGCGGGGTATTGGGTAGCAGGTTAATCAGTACCTGGGTGCCGTTAAGGAAATCACTGAGCTGATCGGCACCATGATAGCTGGTGACCCCCTCGATCTGCTTCGGCGAGCGGCTCCAGCTGCGAATCGGGAAACCCCAGACTTTCAGGCTTTGCGCTACGCTGCTGCCTAACACCCCGGCGCCAAGAATACCGACAGTGAAGTTTTTACGGCTGTAGTTTTCCAGCGACTGCCATAATGCCTGCTGTTTCTGCAACTGGTAGTCATCAAAGCGACGGAACCAGCCAAGCACGGTGCAGACTGCATATTCCTGCATTTGCAGGCCCATACCGGTATCTTCCAGACGAAACAGCGGCACATGTTCCGGCAACATTTCAGGGTGTTGTTTAAGCTGGGAAAGAATGTCATCGACGCCAGCGCCAAGGGCAAAAACGCCTTTTAGCTGATTGCGTCCCTGTAGCATCGCCACTGGCGGGGTGCGGACTAATGCATAGTCCGCCGGGGCACTGTCGCCCGGCAGCCATTTGCGGATGGTGGCCTGCGGCAGGCGTTGCTGTAACCCGTTGATCCAGGTGGTGGCGTTAAAGAATGGGTGATAAAAAATAATGTCCACTTTCGCTCCTCTTTTTTCTCAAGGCTCAGGGAAAACCGGCGTGCTGGCAAGTAAAAATTGATCTGAATCACTTATTAACGGCTAACGAAAGAAGCGGGCAATCCATGCTATTCGCTGAATTTCGCAGCAAAGTGCTGCAAAACTGTCTGATCGCATCACCAGATGATGAAAGAATATTGACGCGATAACTGGAAATCCCTACATTAGCGCCCGTCGACAAGCTGCTTGTTGACGACAACAGGGTGAGGTGTCCGAGTGGCTGAAGGAGCACGCCTGGAAAGTGTGTATACGGCAACGTATCGAGGGTTCGAACCCCTCTCTCACCGCCATATTTTAAAGAGAAAGCCCGAACTGATGTTCGGGCTTTTTTTATGTGTTGAAGCTGGTCAGCCGTTCTGTCCCCTGTCCCTGTCCCCCCGATGATGCCAAAAGCCAGGTTGCCCGCTCCGGTATAACCGGTAGTTATATTTATAACAGTATGCTATTAATAATAAATCATAACGGAAAGCGGCATAAAAGTTCTCATTATGGAACAGTAATATGATCTATCAACATATCGACAGAGAATTATTTGAATTTATCAGCAACCCGATTAAAAATCGTTGTTATCTGACCGAGAGGCCTGCATCACTGAGTATAGCGGCCAGAATACTGTATAACGTCCCATTCTTACGCAAGTTTATTAATGATAAAGATGCAATGGCCATTTTTGAACGGCGGTATGCTGCATATTTAACAGAGGCTTCTGCTGCAACTCAGTCTTTAGCGCCTGGCCATCATGATGTAAGGGATGAGAAATATATTTCAGTAATAATGAATAACTTTACCCGTTTTTTTAAAATCGGGGTGTTATTTGCAAATGATGATGATTTTTCTCAGGCTGATAAAAAACTGGCTAATGGACATATCACGGCTAATCTGCTGACTAAGCTTGAGTACCATTGTAACAGAATCACTGAAGCCTTTGATCTGAGTGATGATTATCTTCACTCAATCTCTGCGAACGAAAAGTTGTGGATCTCATTTTTCCTGAGTGAAGTTTACTTGCTGTTAAAATGCAATATTTTTACTCTAAACCTTAATGGCAATGATATTTTTATTGAGTCTGGTGAAGAATTCAAACAGAAAGTAAGAGGTTACTGGATTTCTGAAATACTTGAGGCTAATTCCAAAACCTCGGATATCAAAGCCTTTATAGATCTCGCCTCTGCCCTGACAAGACGCAAAACACTTCCTGCAGACCTCGCCAACGCCTCAATTGATTATATTCTTGATAAAGTTTTCTCGATAAACCCAAACTACATAACACCAGCAGTCAGCGCCAATGAAAAATACCAGTTTCTTAGAGAGGTTATATTTTTCTCCTTAATTTTAGAATGCAATTTCCTTTCAGGATCCCATGCTGTTGACAGACAGTACTTTCTTAACAGCAAACATATCAGAGATAAATCCCTGCAATTTATTGAGCAGCACTTACTCCCGGCATCGGACGCCAGATTAAACAATGAGGGTGGTTTTATCTGTCAGAGTGGCGACTCAGGCTATAAGCGGGCAGGCTTATCGTTTAAATATGGATTGCGTAAATTTTGCGGCATGTTGTTGCAGGCGCAGCAGGATAATCTGAAAGGAAAAGATTTTAAAGGCGAGCTGGGTGACTTTTTTGAGGTTGATTATATTCTGAATTACCTGAAGAAATTAAATTACTTTGGCTATACACCGCACGCAGGATTTAAATCAACCAATAAGTCGGAAATAAAAGGCTATGATGTTGATATTGTTTTGCATGACAGCAGAAATGATATCTATTATTTTATTCAGGTTAAATATCGTTTCTCTGCGCTACCGACGTATTTCTCTGAGCAATTTATGTTCTTCAATGAAGACTCATTTAAAAAAGGGTATGTGAATCAGCTTATTACATTGAAAGATAACTTCTCTCATCAAAGCATCAGAAACCAGTTACGTAGCCGGGGACTAGCGGCCGCCACTCTGGAAAACAGCCATTTTATTTTGCTGCACAATATACCCTTCCTGAATTTCTATGAACATCAGGGGGTTTATTTCTATGAATGGAATCTGCTTAGAAATATCCTGCAGGATGGCAAAATACACTGGCGGAAAGGTGATGAGATGGGTAATGAAACCACCAGCAATACGTTACAATTGCATAAACCAGAAGAAATTATTGATGCTTTCCTGAATAATAGTATTAATGGTCAGCAGCTTCAGCAACAATTTGAGCTGTTCAAAAACTCGAAGTGTCTGTTCCGCTTTGGCAAAGAAAATGTTCGTTGCCAGATGCTTTAGATATCGCCGCAACGCTCTTCTACACAGTGATGTGTTAAATACACTCTTTATCCTGATGGAGGAACTCAGAGCGAAAGGCTATGCTAGCGGGCCTGCAACGATGAGTGAAAATATCACCGCTTAAGGCATTGTCCTGCCCGCAATAAGATCACTCTCCATCCACTTCTGCCCTGATTACACGATAAAAATATACTTCACCGCCGCAATCAATGCCGCCAGCCCTATCGCAAGCATAAATTTTTTAATCCAGTCCAGATCGGTGTGGATGCTTTTCAGCTCGGACTGCAGATCGGTGCGGATGCTTTTCAGCTCGGATTCCAGCTCGGTCCGCATGCCGTTCATATCTGTCCGCATGCATTTAAGATCGGATTTAATATTTTCATGCAGCAGATTCAAATCTGACTTAGTGGCGATCTCACTGTTGTAAACCCCACCAACCAGCTTCACCATAGCTTCAGCCTGTTTCTCATTGATACCTGCATCCTGCAGTTCCTTAATTGCCCTGTGGGTGTCGAGGGGAATCGCAACCATCGGTATTACTCCCTTAATATATGCATAGCGCAAATAATCTGCAAATTCGCCACGCAATGCAATATCCCACCCTGATATTTCTCTTATCTTTACTTTACTTGCCAGAGAGTTAACCCCTCCCGCTCGTTGACGGGAGGGAGGCAGATTACTTAATACCCATCGCCGCACGCAGGGTATAGAACAGGTCGGTCTGATCGGTCAGTCCCACCACATTTGCCGCATGCGGACCGTAAGCCGCGATACGCAACTGGGTGCCGGTGTGGCCCTGTGAATCCTCTTCCGAATTACCGTAGCTGATGGTCATCAGGCCACCCTCTTTGGTATTCAGGGTCTGGGTCAGACCCGGCGCTTTGCTGTCATTGGCAACAATCTGGCTGGAGTGCGCATGGTCAGCGGTCACAATCACCAGCGTATTGCCATCTTTACGTGCAAACTCCAGCGCTTTCTGTACGGCTTCATCCAGATCCACGGTTTCACCAATCTGACCACATGGATTCGCGGCATGATCCTGTTTATCAATCGAAGCGCCTTCTACTTGCAGGAAGAAGCCATGGTCATTTTTGCTTAACAGATTGATGGCTTTATCCGTCATCTGCGCCAGTGTCGGCACGGAAGCCGGACGCTCAGCATTCACTTCGCAGGTGACTGGCTTTCCATCCAGATTCGCATGGTAACTGGCTTTCGGCCCTTTCCAGCGCACCGGCATATTGCCCGCGGCAAACAGACCGAGCAGCGGTTTATCCTGATCCGCGGCGCTGATGGCGTTCATACCGTCAAGATCGTTGACCAGCTGATAGCCACGTAGTTTGGCCTGCTCTTCCAGCGTCTTGCCCTGCCACTCTCCGGCTTTTGCAGTTTCGCCGAAAGTTTTACCGCCGCCCCCCAGCGTCACATCTGCGCGGGCATTGAGTAACTGTTCGGCGATAGAACCTTTACCGCCTTTCTCCAGCGCATTAGTGGCGCAGACTTCAGTGGTTTTTTCCGGGCCGTAACATTTACGAGAGGTGACATGCGCGATCTGCGCAGCTGGCGTGGCATCTTCCAGTTCAGCGGTGGAGACATTGCCGGTGGCTTTGCCTGCGGCTTTCGCCATCTCCATAATGGTCGGATGATCTTTGCCATTGACATCCACGCTAATCGCACCGTTATAAGATTTCACCCCGGTGCTCCAGGCGGTGGCGGAAGCGGCGGAATCGGTCACGTAATCAGGTTTATGCGTTTTTTTATCCAGCGCATAGTGGGTGTACTGACCGGTCAGCGGTAGCGCATCGATACCTTTAAAGAAACCGCCCGCACCCTCAGCATAGTTACGGGCCGCGGTGATTTCGGAGTCGCCCATACCATCCCCAATCAGCAGGATAACGTTTTTCGCCGTGCTATTTTTTAACGACGCTTTTAATGCCTCAGTCTGATCTTCCGTCAGTCGGCGTGCACCGCCAGGCTGAGTCAGATCACCCTGCGCAGCGCGGCTGTAAGCAGCAATATCGGCATAGCAGTGGGCAGAAAAAAGCGTGGCGATCAGCGTGAGAGTAAACAGTTTGTTGTTTTGCATTAAGTCGTATCTCCATGAAAAAGTTTTGCCAAAGATTTCAGGGAGCCAGTTTGCGACACAACCATGACAATTTTGTGTCATGGTTGTGTCAATCAGATGTCAGTTATAACAATGCAATTACAATGGCTTATGAGCAGTCTCTTTTGCCTTCCACAATGCAAAGAAGGTAATCAGCAGCGCCAGCACCACATACAGTGATACCCATAGCGTGCTGCCCGTCTCTCTGAACAACGTGGTAATAATCAGCGGTGCGAATCCGCCACCAATAATCCCTGCCAGCGTATAGGCCAGTGATGAACCGGCGTAACGCACATGGGTCGGAAACTGTTCGGTAACAAATGCCGCCTGCGGACCGTACATGATGGCATGGATCAACAGGCCACCTATCACGCCGAGGCAGATTAACCACGGCTGGGCGCTGTCGAGCAGGGCAAAGAACGCAAATGCCCAGATCATCGCCAGCACTGCGCCGATCATATACACCGGGCGGCGACCAATGCGGTCCGACAGCGCGCCAAACATCGGTACGGTAATCGCATTCCCCACCGCGCCGAGCATGGTCGCCAGCAGCGCCAGCGGTCGTGGCAGATTAAGCACGGTGGTGACATACGTCAGGGTAAAGACCACTACCAGCGCATACAGCACATCCGAACCAATACGCGAGCCACCGGCAATCAGCAGCGCACGCGGATGCTTCACAAACACCTCTTTCAGCGGGGTATGCGTGGTTTTTTTGCTTTGCTCCAGCTTCAGAAACGCCGGCGTTTCGCCCACGCCACGACGCAACCAGAGTCCAAACACCACCAGCACCAGGCTTAGCAGGAACGGAATACGCCAGCCCCACTGCTGGAACTGTTCAGCGGTCATCATTACGGTGATCAGGGTGATCAGACCGGTGCCCATCAGCGTACCGCACGACGGACCAACCTGCGCAAAGGAGGCGTTGCGGCCACGCTGATTCGGTTTACCGTGCTCCATTGATAACAGCACCGCGCCGGCCCACTCACCACCCAGAGCAATGCCCTGCACAAAACGCAGTGCCACCAGCAGTACCGGACTCCAGATGCCCCAGCTGGCATAGCCGGGTAACAGCCCCATTAGCGCGGTGGTCACCCCCATAATCACCAGTGTGGTCACCAGCACAAACCGGCGGCCAAGCACGTCGCCAAGATGACCAAATACCATGCCGCCGATCGGGCGTGAGATATAGCCCACCGCATAGGTAGAAAACGCCAGAATGGTGCCGACCAGCGGATCAAACGACGGGAAAAACACATGGTTAAAGATCAGCGCCGCCATAATGTTATAGACAGTAAAGTCATACCATTCGAGCGCGGTGCCAATGGAGCTGGCGGCGGCCAGACGTCCGGTTTTCGGCGTATCTTGCGCTTCACGCGCCGGATTATCAGTATTTAACAGCGTCATGATGGCATCTCCTGCCTGGTTAGCTGCCAGCTCAGCGCGTAAAAACTGGCGTGGGCATTAAGTGACTCACCGGCAAGCGCGGCCAGATACTGGCTGGCGTCGGCGCTGCTGCTTTCAATTAACATCATCGGTAATAACTGGCGGTTTTCGCGCGCCTCTTTCGGCAGCGGCGTGCTCAGGGTGCTGTCCGGCAGCAACAGGCTGGAGCTGATAAAGCCCGCTTCGGCAAACAGACGCTCTCCCAGATGGCGAACACTGGCGATATCCTGCTCTGCTTTTAGCGTCAGAATGGCAAGATGACTGCCGCTGCCAAAACCGACTTTTGCTTCGATGGCGCATACCCGGCGCATCGGATCGATCATTTTATTCAGATTGCTGACCGACCAGGCGGTCTGGCGGGTAAAAGCGGCATGGTAAGCATCGCTGGTAAAATCGGCCAGCGAGCCGGTTTTATACAGTCCGAGGTATTTACGGCTGCCGTCCAGCGCCTGATAACGCGTGCCGCTTAAAAAGCCGCTGATCGCCACACGTTCTTCCACGTGTTCACGGTCATACCACTGGTTAAAGTCAGCTTCATCAGCCGGATTAACATCCGTTGCAACAAACAGCATTCCCTGGGGTGAACGATTCATCGATTTTCTCCTGCAATATGCCCGGTAAATAAAAAGTTACGCCCGTGTCAGGGCCTGTTCGATACTCAGCGCCCAGCCCATCAGCTCGCTGTCCTGCATCGGTAATGCGGAAACCATCAGTCCAACCGGTGCTGCACCTGCTGGCTGACAGGGTAATGAAATCGAGCAACCGTCGAGAAAGTTGATAATCGACGGATTACGCAGCATCGCGCCGTTAACGCGGAAGTAGTGCTCTTCGTCGGCTTCCAGTTCGGCGATGACTGGCGCAATAACTGGCACCGTCGGCATCAGCAAGGCGTGATAGCCCGTTAGCTCAGCGCTGACGCGCTGCTGCCAGTCGGCGCGCTGCTGCTCAAGGGTGATGCGGTCGGCATCGGTCAGTTCGGCGCCGCGGCGGATCCGCGAGATGACCCGTGGGTCATATTTTTCCGGCTGGCGGGCAATCAGCGACTGATGCCACTGCCAGGACTCCAGCGCGGTAAAACCGCCGCGCGCATTGATGGTCGCCAGTTCAGAAAATTCGCTTAATGGCAGGCTGTCCACGGTGGCGCCCTGCGCTTTCAGCTGTTCAATTGCCTGATAAAACGCGCTGCTGACGGCTTCGTCCATGCCATCCAGCGCCAGGGTTTGCGGTACGGCGAATCGTGCATGGCTTAAATCCTGCGCCACCGCCGTTAATGGTTCACCGGCGATCACCGCATCCAGCAGCAGGCAGCTGCTGACGTTATGCGCCAGCACACCAATGGAATCGAGCGACGGCGACAGGGGTTGCAGACCGGCAGCACTGATACGGCGTGCGGTCGGTTTAAAGCCAGTCAGTCCGCATAGCGCCGCAGGAATTCGCACCGATCCGCCGGTATCGGTGCCAACCGAGCCGAGGCACATACCGTCAGTCAGCGCCACCGCCGCACCGGAAGAGGAACCACCAGGAATACGCCGGCTGGCGCGGTCAAAAGCATTGGCAGGCGTGCCGTAGTGAGGGTTGATGCCCAGCCCGGAATAAGCAAACTCGGTCATATTGGTTTTGCCGACGATTACCGCACCGGCCTGCAACAGGCGATCGACCACCGCGGCATTGGCGCTGGCGGCATCTGCCGTTGCGAGAATGGCTGAGCCGCCGGTGGTGGTCTCGCCTGCCACATCAAACAGATCTTTAATCGATACCGGAATGCCATCCAGCGCACTCAGCTTTTGCTGGCGTGCATCCGCGGCTTGCGCCTGTTGTGTTGCGCTCGCGGTATACACCCGGATAAACGTCCGTTTACCTTCGCCATCCGGCGCGTTAATCCGGCTGAAAGCCTGTTGCAGTAAATCGCTGGCTTGCAGGCTGCCCTGCGCCAGTTGTTCACTGGCCTGCTGAAGCGTCACGTTGTTCATCTGCGGCTCCTCAGGCGACGATCGGCAGCACATTGCTGCGATACTGGTGGCTGATGGTGCGGCCGAGGGTTTCATCCACCAGCGCCATACGGAACTCGCTGGCCGGACGGATGCCGCCGATTGCGCCAAGGGTGCCGCAGGTCATCGCCAGACCATTGGCCGGGATACCGCCTGCCGCTTCAGCGCTGGTGTAACGGTCGAGGAGATCCAGCGGCGTACGCAGACTGGCCAGCGTGCCGTCCTGATACAGCACCCATTCGCCCTGCTCACGGATCCACGAACGTAAGATCAGGCTGTCCCAGTGTCCGGCCACCTCTTTCATTGCCCAGGCCTGCTGCGCCACCGGCTTAACGCAAACCTGCTTTGACATCGCCACGCTGTAAGTTTCCAGCTGACGATCGGTATGGTCGGAAGCCAGCGAGACATACAGCTCGCCATCCACGGTGAAGATAAACGGCTCCGCTTCGCCTGAGGTGTGTTCACCCACTACTTCAATGCTGTCAGCCTGCGTCAGCTGGTTAGTTGTAACGCGATAAAACAGCGGAACTGCACCAGGACGGGGCACACCGAGTGCTTCCAGCTCACTGATATGGTGCATAATCGCCTGATGGTCGCGCCCGGTCCAGCCCGCAATAACCAGCTGATTAACATCGGTATTAAGCGTATCGCCATGATTTGCCGGTAAACTAAAGCTCAGTTTCATCACATCCAGTCCTTATTTGAAATCACTGTGAAATTTCACACTAACCTTAAATAAGCGATTTTCATGCCATGTTTTTGTGTAGAATGTGAAAGAGTTCAAATCATCGGAGTGAAATGTGAGCAGCGACACTATGCTATTGGGTGAAAACCCGCGCGCATTATCGTTAAATGAACTGGCTTATCTGCGCTTTAAGCAGGCGCTGATCACCCTGAGCTACAAGCCCGGTGATTATCTGAATACGGCGCAGGTGATGGCGGATCTCGAAATGGGTCGTACGCCGGTAAACCAGGCGATTCATCGTTTAGCCGGTGAAGGGCTGTTGCAGGTGATCCCGCGGAAAGGGGTGATGGTGGCGCCATTATCGATTGACGATGCGCTGGAGCTGATTGAAGTGCGCCTGGCCAATGAATCCCTCTGTATCGCTCTCGCCTGCCAGCGCGTCACCGACAGCGATATTGACGCACTGCGCGCGATTAATCAGCAGATTGCCGCCGCCAGCCTGCAGCGCGATCGCATCAATATGATGCTGCTCGATCGCCAGTTCCACCATCTGCTGGCCAGCATCGCCGGTAACAGCCGGTTGATTGATATTCTCAGCGTTATCCATGCTCAGGCGCAGCGCTTCTGGGCGACAACCCTGTCGCGCGAGAGCCATATGCAGGAAGTGATTGCCGAACATGAGGCGATTATTGCGGCGCTGGCATGTCAGGACCCTCAGGCCGCGGAAGCCGCAAACCGTGAACATGTTCTGTCGTTTAAACGCGCGTTACTGACAGGCTAAATATGGACGCCGGGCCAGGCCATTCTTCAGGCGGCTGACAGCTAAATTCATTAGCTACCTCACACTTCGTGCCCTCATTACAGCCAGTTGCTCAAATCTCGTCTAAAGTTTTTCGCATGGTCAATAACTTACAGACCATACCTGGTCTGGACAAGGAGAACTGCCGATGATGAAACGAGTTGATAGCCGTCAATGGCGAGCAGCATTAGTCGTGCCACTGATTTTAAGCGGTGCACTGGTTGGCGTCACATTACCTGCCCATGCGGATGGCGAAAATAACCAACGCATGTTAAGCAGTGTGCCGCAACCCCCTGATGTGCGACTGGGACCGCTGTATCACGCGGTACAATCGGCTAAATTCTTCCCCGATCAGAAAACCTTTGCCGATGCAGTGCCAAAATCAGATCCTGCGTCGATTGTCGCCGACTGGCAGATGCAGAAATCGCAGCGCAATTTCGATCTCAGACATTTTGTGAACACTAACTTTACCCTGCCGGCTGAAGGTGAAAAGTATGTGCCGCCGGCAGGACAGAGTTTACGTGAGCATATTAACGGCCTGTGGCCGGTACTGACGCGCACTACCGATAAAGCCGGTCAGTATGATTCGCTGCTGCCATTACCGAAACCCTATGTGGTGCCCGGCGGACGTTTCCGCGAAGTCTATTACTGGGACAGCTACTTCACCATGCTCGGTCTCGCCGAAAGCGGAAACTGGGATCGCGTACAGGATATGGTCGATAACTTCGCCCATGAGCTGGATAAATATGGTCATATCCCCAACGGCAACCGCAGCTACTATCTCAGCCGCTCCCAGCCACCGTTCTTCAGCCTGATGGTGGAGCTGCTGGCGAAACATGGCGGTGAACAGGTCTACAGCAAGTATCTGCCGCAGTTGCAGAAAGAGCATGATTACTGGATGGCGGATGCCGCAACGGTCAAAGCCGGTGAAGCCAGCAAGCGCGTGGTGAAACTGAAAGATGGCACCGTGCTTAATCGTTACTGGGATGCGCGCGATGTGCCACGTACCGAGTCGTATATGGATGATATCGCCACTGCCAGCAAAGCGACGGATCGCAATAAAGCGGAACTGTATCGCGATCTGCGTTCCGGTGCGGCATCGGGCTGGGATTTCAGCTCGCGCTGGTTTGATAAACCGGGCGATCTGTCAACCATTCATACCACGCAGATTATTCCGGTCGATCTCAACGCCCTGCTGTTCCAGCTGGAAAAAACCCTCGCCCATGCCAGTAAAGTGGCAAAACAGGATAATGCCAGCCAGCGCTTTACTGAGATGGCGAACAAGCGTCAGACGGCGATTAACCACTATTTGTGGGATGAGCAGGATGGCTGGTTTGCTGACTACGACTGGAAGAAAAACAGTGTGCGTAAACAGCTGACCGCCGCAACGCTGTTCCCACTCTTCCTGCAGGCCGCTGATAAAGATAAGGCCAATCGTACTGCCACCGCGGTAGAGAAACAGCTGGTTAAAGAGGGTGGACTGGCTACTACCAATGTAAATAATGGCCAGCAGTGGGATGCCCCCAACGGCTGGGCGCCATTGCAGTGGGTGGCGGTAGAGGGTCTCAACCACTATGGTAAGCAGACGCTGGCCAAAGATATCGGCATGCGCTTCCTGAACAATGTGCAAGGCACCTATGATAAGCAGCATAAGCTGGTTGAAAAATATGTAGTGGAAGGCAAAGGTCTTGGCGGCGGCGGCGGCGGTGAATATCCGTTGCAGGACGGCTTTGGCTGGACCAATGGCGTCACCCTGAAACTGATGGATATGTATTGCCCGAAAAATGTCACCTGTAATAACGTCGGTGATATCACTAAGACGCAGTAAATAATCATCTGCAACCGGCGGGGGCGGCATTTATGTCGCCCCCGCGCATTTATGTCCGGGGATAACCGCTATGCAAACTTCAAACCGCCGTGCGCTGGTCGCCGGTTCGGTCGGTAACTTTATCGAATGGTATGAATTTGGTGTTTACGGCTTTCTCGCCACCGTGATTGCCGGCAATTTCTTTCGGCTGGAAGGTGAAAGCGAAATTACCAGCCTGATCCTCACTTACGCCGCTTTCGCCCTCGCCTTCTTTTGCCGTCCGATTGGCGCGATTATTTTTGGCCGTATCGGCGACCGCATTGGCCGCAAGCCGACGCTGATCGCGGTATTGATTATGATGACGCTGGCGACCGCCGCCATCGGTCTGATGCCCACCTATGCCACTCTCGGCGTTGCCGCGCCGCTGTTGCTGACGTTGCTGCGCATGTTGCAGGGGCTGTTTGCGGGTGGCGAATTTGGCGGTGCG
Organism: Winslowiella arboricola; assembly: GCF_025527015.1. Taxonomy (GTDB): domain Bacteria; phylum Pseudomonadota; class Gammaproteobacteria; order Enterobacterales; family Enterobacteriaceae; genus Erwinia; species Erwinia arboricola. The sequence goes on from NZ_JAODIM010000043.1 coordinate 876,897, forward strand.
GTGGCGCTGATGACCGAATTTGCCCCGCGCGGTAAACGCGGCAGTTACGGCGCCTGGCAATCCTTTACCGTGGCGCTGGGTTTACTGGCCGGTGCCGGGATTGTCGCGCTGCTTGGGGCACTGCTTAGCACCGAACAGCTGCATAGCTGGGGCTGGCGTATCCCGTTTCTGCTGGCGTTGCCACTGGGGCTGGTAGCGCTGTGGCTGCGATTACAGCTGGATGAAACGCCAACCTTCAAACAGGCAGTGGCGCAGCCAGCCAGCGCGCCGCTGCCTGGGGTAGTCAAAGCGATTGTGCTGGGAATTGGCCGCATGATGGGCTGGTCAGCAGCGGGTTACACTTTTCTGGTGGTGATGCCCTCGTGGCTGCAAACCTCGCTGCATGCCAGTTTCCAGCAGGCGCTGGTCGCCACGGTATTGGGCAATATCGGTTTTGCCCTGACCATTTTACCGGCTGGTCGCCTTAGTGATCGCTATGGCCGCCGCCGTATTATGTTACTGGCGATTGCTGCGGTGATTGTGTTTACTTTCCCGTTACTGGCGATCCTGCAGCAACCTGAGGCCTCGTTGTGGCTGAAAGGGCTGGCGGTCATGCTGGCGGGCGCGGTGGTCGGTCTGCTGGCCGGCCCTGGCCCGGCGATGCTGGCCGAGATGTTTCCTACCCGCGTGCGTTATACCGGTTTAGGCCTCGCCTACTCGCTCTCCAACGCGGTATTTTCCGGCTGTGCGGGTCTGATTATCACCTCGCTGATTAAGCAGACCGGCAATATCAATATTCCGGCTTACTACGTGGTGATTATCTCGCTCATCAGCTTGCTGGCGATCCTCACCCTGCGCCCTGACGACCATCTGCGCGACCTCGAAAGCTAAATCCTGCCCGCCGGCGCGCATTGCGCGCCATCGTCACGCTTTGCCTCCTCCCCGCCCGTTTTCGCACGAATGGGATAATACCCCGATCTTATTGTGTGAATAGTTAAGTAAAATCAATGCTTGAAACGATAAACGAGAAAGATAATAATTATCATTATAACGATAAAACACAACCCAATCGCTAAGATTTATGCGCCTTTGCCACGACTTTCCCTCCGGAGTGCGGCGCAATCACCATAAAATAAAGGATAGGAAATAATGAGAATGTCTTTTACTTTAAAGCGTTCTGTTCTGCTCTGTTCACTCGCTGTCAGCACTCCCAACTTCTCGTTTGCCGCCGAAACTATGGTCGTTAGTGCGCAACCCGCCGAAACCGCAGAGTCCCCGACCTCAGGCTACACCGCCGCCACCAGTAAAGGCGCCACCAAAACCGATGAACCGCTGATCACTACCGGCCAGTCAGTATCGGTGGTTACCCGCCAGCAGATCGACGATCAGGGCGCCAGCAACCTTAACCAGGTACTGAACTACACGCCGGGGGTATTTACCAACTTCGCCGGTGCTGCTTCGCGTTTTGATACCATCTCTCTGCGCGGCTTTCATGGTGGTGATACCGATAATACCTTCCTGGACGGACTGCGGGTGATGAGCGATGGCGGCAGCCATAACGTGCTGCAGGTTGATCCCTGGTTCCTTGAACGCGTCGATATTATTAAAGGCCCTTCTTCAGCTCTCTATGGTCAGACCGTTCCGGGTGGGCTGGTCAATATGACCTCCAAACGGCCACAGTTTACTGAAGAGGGGCATTTTCGCCTGTCGGCAGGTACGCAAAATACCAAAGGCGGCGCCTTTGACTATACCAATGCGATTAACGATCAGTGGGCGTTTCGCATTACCGGCATGACCCGCACCAGTGATACCCAGTACGACCATACCCGTGAAGAGCGCTACGCCATTTCGCCGGCGCTGTTATGGCAGCCGTCGGAAGACACCTCATTATTACTGAAGGCGTATTTGCAGAAAGATCCTTCCGGCGGCTATCACGGCTCGGTGCCGCTTGACGGTACGACGAATCCGCACAACGGTAAAACCCTCAGCCGCAGCTTCTATGACGGTGAGAGTTCTGTCGATCAGTACAAGCGTAGCGAGCAGATTTACAGCTATGAATTCGCCCACCGCTTTAATGAAACCTGGGCATTCCGCTCCAACGCCAGTTATACCCACTCCAATATCAATCTGGATCAGGTCTATCAGAACGGCTGGGTCAGCCCCAGCAGCGATGAGATGTTCCGTTACTACTCGGGTAACCGCTCCAGTCTCGACGCCCTGGCGATTGATAATCAGCTGGAAGCCGATTTTGCCACCGGCGATCTGCAGCATAAAGTGGTGCTCGGCGCGGAATATCATCAGTACAAAAATGACATGTGGGACGGGCAGGCCACCGCCAGCAACCTGAATCCGTTTACCGGCGTAACGGGCGGCACGGCGCTGAGTTTCTACAAAAATGATGATATTACCCGTCGCTACTACCAGACCGGGCTGTATCTGCAGGATGAAATGACGCTGGATAAATGGCATCTTGATCTGTCCGGCCGCTATGACCGTATTGTGTCGAAGCAGGTTAACGATACCACCGAGGCTTCACGTCGCCGTTCAGACGATCACGTCAGCGGCCGTGCCTCGCTGCTGTATGCTTTTGATAACGGTATTTCACCTTATGTCAGCTACAGTCAGGCTGTCACGCCCAGCTCGCTGGAAGGTCCGGATGGCAATCTGCTAAAACCAAGCACCGCCGGGCAGTATGAAGCCGGGGTGAAATATCAGCCGGTGGGAACATCAGATATGTACACCATCGCGGCCTACGATCTGACCCAGAAGGATATCTCTAACCGCGATGTGGTATCGGGGGTTAACGTACCAGCAGGTAAAGTGCATTCGCAGGGGATTGAGCTGGAAGCACGTAATCAGATTACTCCCCGTCTGAGCACTATCGCCGGATATACCCTGAACCATGTGCGCTTTAAAGAGTCACCGGATGGCAACAATGGCCATACGCCTTATATCACCCCCAATCAGATGGCTTCCGCCTGGGCGCATTACCAGTTTGATTATGGTATCAGCGTCGGCACCGGTGTGCGTTATCTCGGCAAACAGTGGGCGGACAACGAAAACACCACCCGTCTGCCTTCGGTGACGCTGTTTGATGCTTCGGTACGTGCCGACCTCGGTGCATGGGACAGCCAGCTTAAAGGCGCGTTTGTGCAGGTGAATGCCAACAACCTGACCGACCGTAAATATATCGCCGCGTGTTACGGCACTGGCTACTGCTATAAGGGTGCAGAACGCACAATTATGGCTACTGTCGGCTACGATTTCTGATACTAAAAAGGGAGACGTAATGTCTCCCTTTTTTTAAATCTTGCGGCTGTTTAACTTCTGACTTTACGGTAGATCCACAGCACCACAATCGCGCCAATTACCGCCACGACAAAACTGCCAAAGTTAAAGCCATCGACCCGGCCAAAACCAAAGAAGGTGCTGATCCAGCCACCGACTACCGCACCGATAATTCCCAATATAACGGTGATAATAAAACCGCCGCCATCTTTACCTGGCATAATCCATTTTGCGATAATCCCGGCGATTAGACCAAAAATGATCCAAGAAAGAATTCCCATTTGCTGCTCCTTATTTTTTGCTAATTAACACACCGACGACCAGACCCAGCGCTGCACCAATGCCAACGCCAGCCCACGGATTTTTTTTCAGGTAATCACAGGAGTCGCTGGCAACACTTTTCAGTTCACCACAGAGCTCACCACCCTTCTCGCGGGTGTATTCCTGTACCTGTTCAAGGTTGTTACGGGCTTCACGCTTTGAAAACATTCCTCTCTCCTTTTTCCAGGCTGACGGCTATCCCGTTGCCATTAACGGGAATAAGTATAGGCGAGATTTCTAACTCTGTGATTTGAATCTAAACTTTGTTGATAAAAAGCCTGACGCACAAGTAAAAACCACTAAAGTCTGCTGCCAAAACGCCGATAGTGACTGCTTAAGAACAATAACCTGTGATAAATCGTAGCGGAGCAGGAAGTGAAACTGGAAGATAAAGAGCAGTATCTTAAGCGGGGCACGCTGGCGGTTCTCGGCGTGCTGCGCGATCTTGAAAAACACCAGACCCCGGTGCGGGTGACCTGTTCGCGCGGACAATTTATCAGCCGTTTGCTGTTTGTCGATAAAGAGCAAGTGGTCGTCGACTATGGCAGCAGCCAGTATGACAATCAGCTGGCGTCAGAGTCAGAAGATCTGCAGATTTCAGCCGAAACCCATGGGGCAAAAGTTGAGTTTACCCTGCCGTCGCTGAATACAATTGAACATGAAGGCTTACCGGCCTTTGCCGCCCCGCTGCCCGATATGTTGTGGATGCTGCAACGTCGGGAGTTTTTCCGCGTTAATGCACCACTGGAACCGGTGTTCTTCTGTGAAACAAAATGGCCCGACGGCAGTAAAGCGCGCTTTCGTCTGCAGGATCTCTCCCTCGGCGGTATTGGCGTGCTGGTGGATGGCGCCCTGCCCGAGAAGCTGAACAGCGGCGATATTGTGCGTAATCTGTATGTGGAGCTGGGTGAGTATGGCCAGTTTACCGTTGATACCCAGTTGCTGAATATCGCTGAGCGCACCACCGTCAGCAGTAAAAATGAAACGGTGGTTACACCGCGGCTGAGTTTTCGCTTTGTGGCGCTCACTGCGGTGCAGGAGCGTCAGCTGCAGCAGGTGATCTTCGCTCTTGAGCGCCTGGCGCGCGATAAAGCTATGCGCTTCCAGTAAGCGCTTCCCCTGTCGCCACGTTGTACAGTATTAATGGGGGGCGCCCCATTATTTATTGCATTTGCAGCGAAGCCTTTAGCTCATCAACAAACAGACTAACGCGCAGCGGCAGATAACGGGTAGTCGGTAACAGTGCCCAGACTGAAAGATTTTGCGGCCGCACATCAGTGAATGTCAGTTCAATAAGTGAACCTTCACTCAGCTCTTTTTTCACGTCCCACCATGTTAATTGAGCAATCCCCAGCCCCTGCACACACAGTTCCCTGACGCCGTCCACATTACTGCAACTGAAACGCCCCTCAACAGTGCTGCTGCTGCTTTGCCCGTCGGCTTCAAAGGTCCACTGCAACACATTTGTTAACCGCAGGCAGTTATGTTCGCTCAAATCACTTAAGGTTTCAGGTACGCCATATTTTTGCAGATATGCCGGCGAAGCGCAGACCACGCGTGGGTTATCACTGAGTTTGCGGGCAATAAGGCTGGAATCCCGCAGGGGAGCGATGCGGATAGCCACATCGATACCGCGGCCAACGATATCCACCACCTCTTCACTAAGCTGTACATCGATTCTGAGCGCCGGGTTTGCAGAAAGCAGCGTCGGTACCAGCGGCAGAATATTCCGGCGACCAAAGCCGGAGGGCGCGGTCACTCTCAGCAGGCCCACGGCACCTTTCGTTTCAGGGGAAAAAAGGGCTCTGGCCCCTTCTTCCGCCTCAAGCAGTGCCCGGGCATAGGGCAGAAACTCGGCGCCTTCCTGTGTCAGGGAAACGGATCGGGTTGTACGCTGCAAAAGACGGGTACCCAACTCCTGCTCAAGCGCGGCAAGCCGTCTCGACACCGCCATCGGGGAAATATCAAGACGCCTTGCTGCCTGCGTCAGGCTGCTGGTCTCAGTAATCATCAAAAAAAGGTGAACGTCCTGCAGGTTCATATCAACGTCATCCGCTCAGTGCCATGAAATCAGTGAAACAGGTCGCGCAATTATAACGAATTACGATATACCGGTTTATCACTTTGCCCTGTTTAACACTTAACTTATAGCGATTATATTCCCTTATCAATTTAATCCTAAATAAGGAGCGCCTGATGCGCTTATCATCTCTGTTCAGTCCATCCTGTATCAGCAAGCTGTCACTCGGTAACCGCCTGGTTGTGGCACCCATGACCCGGGTTACTGCATCGGAGGACGGTGTCGCCAGTGAACGTATGAAAGCCTATTACGAAGATTTCGCCCGTGGCAGGTTTGCCCTCATTATTACTGAGGGGATATATATCGATACAGCCTGGTCACAAACCTATGCTTTCCAGGCCGGTATGGTGAATACCCGGCAGGCACTGGCGTGGCATTCGATTACCGATGCCGTTCATCACCAGGGCGGTCGCATTTTCGCCCAGATTCAGCATTCAGGGGCGCTGTCTCAGGGTAACCATTATGCAGAAGGCACCGTCGCACCTTCTGCTGTGCGCCCGGTCGGCAAACAGATGACATTCTATCGCGGAGAGGGGGAGTATCCCGTGCCGCGCGAGCTGGATGAAGATCAGATTCAGGATATCATTACTGGCTTTGCTGATGCTGCATCACGAGCGGTTAACGAAGCCGGGTTTGATGGCGTGGAAATCCACGGTGCAAATGGTTATCTGCTGGATCAGTTTTTTACGGACTATACCAATCAGCGTACCGATCGGTGGGGTGGCGATATTGCGAGCCGTCTGGCGCTAAGCCTTGAGGTGATTAGCGCTGTCCGTACTCGTCTGGGTAAGGATGTACCCGTCGGTATCCGCATCTCCCAGGGGAAAGTAAATGACTTTTTCCATAAATGGGCAAACGGTGAAGAGGATGCGCGGGTGGTTTTCACGCTGCTGGCAAATTCCGGGATCGATTATTTGCACCTGACAGAATTTGAAGCCTGGCAACCTGCCTTTGACGGCAATCCATTATCCCTGGTGGCGCTGGCACGTAAATACGCGCCTGAACTGACGATTATTGCCAACGGCAGCCTGCATGATGTTGCCCGTGCCGAAGAAGTACTGGCCGCCGGCGCTGAATTTATCGCCCTGGGACGTGGAGCGCTGGCAAACCATAACTGGCCGCAACAGGTTAAGAACGGACAGCCGGTGCAGACATTCGATGGCGCCATTCTCGGGCCGATTGCCGATATTAAAGACTGTGAAATCCCGGCCTTGTGCTTGAGATAATACAGAGGGGCTGATGCCCCTTATATTCATGATCCCCGACTCAGCGGCCTACTGATGAATAAACCAGTCAGGAACCGGGTCGTCAAACGCCACCCATTCCGCTGGCCCCATTGCCATCTCGCGATCGGTTAACAATGCCTGCTGCAGTTGCTGGCGCAGCTGTATTTCGTCCATCTCAATGCCAATAAATACCAGCTCCTGGCGCGCATCACCGCTGCCTTCGATCCAGTTCTCATTAATCATCGCCAGCGACGCCTGATCCTGCGGCCAGCGCGCTTTTGGTACGCTTGCCCACCACATACCGGCCATGCCCTGACGCGCCACGCCACCAGCCTGCGACCAGTTACCGGCATAACCCGGACGGCTGGCCAGCCAGAAATAGCCCTTGGAACGGATCACGCCAGGCAGATCGCCGCCGAACAGCTGCCAGAAGCGCTGTGGATGGAAAGGACGACGCGCGCGGAACACAAAGTTACGGATGCCATACTCTTCGGTTTCCGGCGTATGAGTGCCGCGCAGCTCCTGCAACCAGCCAGGCGCCTGCGCAGCGGCATCAAAATCAAACAGACCGGTGTTGAGCAGACGATCGAGCGGTACGCGGCCAAACTCAGCTAGCTCCACGGTTGCCCGCGGATTGAGACTGTGCAGAATCGCCAGCAATCTCTGACGCTGCGGCGCATCGATCAAATCGATTTTGTTCAGCACCAGCACATCACAGAATTCAATCTGGTCGGTCAGCAGGTCGACCACCGTGCGCTGATCTTCTTCCCCCAGTGATTCACCGCGTGCCTGCAAACTCTCATGCGCCTGGTAATCACGCAGAAAATTACCGGCGTCCACCACCGTTACCATGGTGTCCAGCCGCGCGACCTCTGACAGACTGCTGCCATCCTCATCGGCAAAGGTAAAGGTTTCCGCAACCGGCAGCGGTTCAGAAATACCGGTGGATTCAATTACCAGCTGATCGAAGCGCCCCTCTTTCGCCAGCCGCGTCACCTCCAGCAGCAGATCTTCACGCAACGTGCAGCAGATACAGCCATTACTCATCTCGACCAGTTTTTCGTCGGTACGCGACAGCTGCGCGCCGCCCTCTCTGACCAGCGTCGCATCAATATTGACTTCAGACATATCATTAACAATCACCGCCACCCGGCGGCCTTCACGATTATTAAGAATGTGATTTAACAAGGTGGTTTTGCCTGCGCCGAGGAAACCGGACAGTACGGTAACCGGCAGGCGGCGTGGCGCAGGATGTTCTGCGAGACTCTGTGACATTATGGTTCTCCTGATTCAGCATCCAGCATGCTTTTAATTGATATGTTATAACATAACAATTAATGATGCCAGTGCCCCACAGAAGTTAACGTCAAAGCCTATGCATAGTTCTCACCGGTAAAGAGCATAAATTCGACTTTGCCGCTGGCGTAAGTTTCCGGCGTATCACCGCTGTCGAGATGCCTTAACATAATATCGGTAGCCAGCTGGGCATGCTGACGGGTGTTCTGATCGATCGTCAGGGAGAGCGTTTTTTTTGCCAGCAGTTCGCGGGTAGAACGATATAACTCATGGGTTATAAATACGCTTTTATCCAGCATCCGGTGACGCGCCAGCGCTTCGCTGATTTCGCGGTTACCGAGGCCGGTGTTATAGATGCCGGTAATATGGCCCGCCTGACTCAGCTGTTTTTCCAGCAGTTTGCTGATGGTGTCGCGCTGCTCCTGACCTGCCAGCACTTCGCGCAGACCAATATGCGGGAAATCCTGCTGCAAGACATCGCGGAATCCCTGAATGCGCAAGCGGTGTGCGGTGTAATCAAAGCGGCCGCTGATCATGATAACTTCACCAGCAGTATGCAGCATTTTCCCCATTAACAGTCCGGCGGTTCGCCCTGCCTGCAGCTGATTAATGCCGACATGACATAAGCGCTCAGCGCCCGGCAGATCGCTGACAATGGTGATCACCGGTACGCCGCGCTGTTTACATAACGCCAGCGCATCATAGATGGCGCTATATTCATGGGCAAAGACGATCAGCCCGTCGCGCTTGCTGCTACAGGCGACGATATGGGCGGCCAGCTTATCGGGCCGTGATTCCGGGATAAAGGTGCGGTGCAGCGTCAGACGGCGATAGCCGAGGCCGCTCGCCACATCGCTAAAATCCTGCGCCAGCTGCTTAAAGAAAAAGGAGTCATTACCGCTCAGCACCACTTCAAGCTGCCAGGGATGGCGATGCTCCTCGGGCAAAATACGATTGAGCCCGGCTGCGCGCGCCGCTTCCAGTACTTTTCGCGTAGTGGCTGGCGAAACGCCACCGCGTTCATTCAGCACCCTGTCCACCGTGGCGACGCCCACACCAGCGGTTTTTGCCAGCCCTTCGAGGGTGAGTTTTTTCATCCTGGGTTACCTTGAGGGAATTCCATCAAAAACGACGTTCTTCAAGTGTATCGGCTGAGGGTATTTTGACAATGTACGCTGAACGATGGCGCTCACATTATTCAACATCCGGAGTCAAAAAATGGCAGCAAAGCAACGATTTGCCCTGCTGGGCAGCGGTTTTATCGGTCAGGTTCATGCACAGAACCTGGCGGCGCATCCACTGGTGGATCTGGTGCTGGTCGCCGATCCTGATGCCGCGCGCGCGCAGGCCGTCGCAGCGCGCTATGGCGCGCAGGTGGCGGACGTCTCGCAGGCAATTAACAGCGATACGATTGACGCCGTACTGATCGCCAGCGCCACTCCGACCCATGCTGAACTGCTGGAAGCCGCTGCCCGCGCGGGAAAGGCAATCTATTGCGAAAAACCGATCGATCTGTCGCTCGATCGAGCGAAGCGCGTGGTGGAAAAAGTGCTGCCATTTGATCTGCCGATCACCGTGGGCTTTAACCGCCGCTTTGACACCAGCCATCAGCAGCTAAAACAGCATCTGCAACAGGGTGCTGTTGGCCGTGCCGAGCTGATTCAGATGGTGTGTCGCGCCTCCGAAATGCCGCCATTAAGCTATCTGCAAGCCTCCGGCGGTCAGATGCGCGACCAGGCGATTCATTTTTTCGATCTGTTGCGCTGGCTGACTGAAGACGAAGTCAGCAGCGTGGGCGCACTGGGGGCGGCGCTGGCGCTGCCGGAAATCAGTGCGTTTGGCGATGTCGATACTTCGGTGCTGATTATGCAGATGAACAGCGGTGCGCTGGCGCAGCTGGATAACACCCGGCGTACCGGCTACGGCTATGATGAACGCCTTAGTGTGATGGGTGATCGCGGGATGGCGGAGTCCGCCAGTCAGTGTCCGCAAGGGGCGAGTGTGTGGCAGGGATCGCAGGCCACCCGGCCGGGTCTGTGGCCGGACTGGTTTAGTCGGGTGCGCGAGACTTATTATCAGCATCTGGATGCGTTTGTACGCCAGCTCAACGGTGAAGCGGTGGCGGATCTGCCAGGATTAATTGATGGCTTGCAGGCGCAGGCGATTGCTGAAGCGGCAGTGCAGTCGCTGGCAGAGAAACGTTTTTGTCACGTCGAGCGGATAGTGTTGTAAGCGGCGCGGGCGGCGAGAACGCCGCCCCTACGGGATTGATTGAAGGAACGGTTGCAGGGGCGGCGTTTTCGCCGCCCGGTCAGTTATGCCGATACCTTTTCTTCGTTAAAGACAATGCCCATCTGCCGACGCGCTTCATCCATCACTGACAGCGTCAGTAACGAGCTGTCCAGCGAACGAACCGGTGAATCATTGAGTCGCTGACCGACGCACCAGGCAAAATGTTCCGCTTCGTGACTAAGCTGAGCATAACGGTTATCTGGCTCTTCCCAGCGTAAGCTTTTCCCCCCCTGGCTGGCGGTCAGGGTAAAGGCGCCTGGCGCATAGAACTGCCCGTCGATCAGAAGAGTGGCGTCACGCCCGGCAATCACCGCACCGCCAGGAGTATTGCTAAACAGCGTGGTGTTTAATACCGAGTGCATGCCGTTAGCGTGGGTCAGCAGCATTGATGCCTGACCGTTAACGCCGCCAGGGGCGGGCTGGCCGCTGGCGACGATACTTTCCGGCGCGCCGCCAACTTTCATGCTCAGCGCAATCAGATAGCTGCCAAGATCCAGCATCGGACCACCGGCCAGCTCGGGATTAAAAATACGGTGACCGGGCGTAAAAAACTCGCCGTGGTCAGCAATCAGGGTATGCAGGTCGCCCAATACCCCCTCTGCCAGCAGCTGACTCAGCACATCATATTTTGGCGTAAAGTCGCACCACATCGCTTCCATGCAGAGTACGCCCTGCTGCTTAGCGCGCGCCTGCAGTTCCGCCCCTTCACGCGCATTTAGCGCCAGCGGCTTCTCAATCAGGGTATGTTTGCCGGCACTCAGGACTTTCAGCCCGTCCGGATAGTGGTGATTATGCGGCGTGGCAATATACACCGCATCGATATCCGGTCGCGCCAGCATCTCATCAACGTGGGTAAACACCTGCGGGATAGCCCAGCGGGCGGCAAAGGCATCGCCTTTCTGCTGACTGCGCGACGCCACCGCCACCAGCTGCTGCGAGGTGTGTTCGCGCAGCGCTCTGGCAAAGTGATCGGCAATCCAGCCTGGACCAATAATGCCCCAGCGCAGTGACGGAATAGTGCCTGCCGCCGGGCGACGGGGTACGGGTAATGAGGAAGGAAACATTGGCTCTCCTGTGGTGGCTTTTATAAGGTTACTCGCCTGTGGCAACCGGCACCCAGCGCCGTGACGCCATTGATTGCTCAATGGCCGTCAGGATCTGCTGGTTTTGCAGGCCGAAGGCAAAATTCGGATAGCAGTCGTGGTCACTGCAGATGCCCTGCACCAGATCATGGACCTCGATCACTTTGATATCAAAATAGCCCAGACCGCCGCCGCCAAAATCGAAACCAAAGAAACCGGCATAAGCCGGGATCTGGCTGCCAGCCAGCAGCGTTTTAAATCCGCGATCGTGTTTATCATCATTAAAGCGATAGACCTGCAACTCGTTAAAGCGCTCGCCATCCATATACAGCGTGCCTTCGGTGCCGGAAACTTCCCAGTACACGCCAAAAATTCGTCCGGCGGCAATCCGCGAAGCTTCGATCACCCCGGAAGCACCGCTGTCAAAACTCACCAGGCACTGCACCTGATCGTCGTTTTCCACTTCACGCATTTCGGCATTGGCGTCGGTACGGCTGGCGTAACCGGCATCTACCTGCGGTAGCGGACGCTGACGCAGATAAGTCTGGGCGCTGGCGGTCACTTCGCTGATGCCGCCCATCAGAAACTGGGCGACAGAGAGCGTATGCGCGCCGAGATCGCCGAGCGAGCCGCTACCGCCGAGGGTTTTCGAACAGCGCCATGACCATGGCAGCGTGGGATCATTGTAGAAACCCTGATCAAAGGTGCCGCGAAAACGTACCGGCGTGCCGATATCACCGCGCTCAATAATCTGCTTCGCCAGCAGCGCGGCAGGGGTTTTGATATTATTAAACGCCACCATGGTTTTGACCCCGGCGCGGCGTGCCGCAGCGGTCATCTCCTGCGCCTGCTGAGCACTGACCGCCAGCGGTTTCTCGCAATACACATGCTTGCCGGCAGCGATGGCAGCAAGCGCCATCTCAAAGTGCAGATGGTTTGGCGAGGTGATATCCACCACATCCACCTCAGGATCATTAACCAGTTCGCGCCAGTCGCCATACGCCAGTTGCGCGCCAAAACGTGCCGCCGACGCCTCCGCCATAGGCTGATTCTGATCCGCCACCGCATACAGCAGCGGCCGCTTTGGCAGGTTGGGATAGATCATCGCCGCGCGACGGTAAGCATCGGCATGGGCCTGGCCCATAAAACCTGAACCGATCAGGCCAATATTCAGGGTATTACGCATTATGCGATCTCCTTAATGCTATGCGGCAGATGGAACTGCTGACTGACCCAGTGTGCGGCGCGGGTGGCGGTCGCCAGCGGTGGCGCCTGTTGCGGGTCCTGCTCCGCTTCCACAATCAGCCAGCCCTGGTAACCCGAGTGGCTGACAAACTCAATAATCGGCGCATAATCAATGCAGCCTTCGCCCGGTACGGTAAACAACCCGGCGCGTACCGCATCGTTAAAACTTAAATCCTGCTGATAAACGCGCTGCAAAATTGCCGGACGCACATCTTTCAGGTGGATATGCACAATGCGCGAACCATATTTCTGCAATACCCGGGCGATATCCACGCCACCGGCGTAGCCATGGCCGCTGTCCAGTACCAGGCCAACATTGTGACTGGTGTGCTGCATAAAGCTTTCCAGTTCGTCGTCATGTTCCACCAGCATCATCAGATGGTGGTGATAGGCGATTTTCAGACCGTAATCGCGCAGCAGCACATCGGCAAACGCATTTACTCTGGCGGCATAGCGGGCCAGATCGATGCTGCTCAGCGCCGGTGACCGTGATATCGGCTCATCCAGCGGCGTAATGCCCGGCAACTGCCCGCATTCGCCATAGACCATCACTTTTGCGCCCAGCTGGCGCAATAAATTAGCGTGATCGCGTACGGCGGCAATCTCTTCCTCCACGCTGCGATCGGCGAGAAAGCCGCTGTGCCAGCCCGAGGCCAGCTGCAAACCAACCGCGGAGAGCAGTGGCTCCAGCTCGCTGACGGTGCGCGGAAATTTGCGCCCCAGTTCGATGCCCTGATAGCCGGCTGCGGCGGCCTGTTGCAGGCAGCTTTCCAGCGGGATGTCGCCGCCAAGATCCTCCAGCACATCATTAGTCCAGCACAGTGGACTTACGCCAAGTTGTACCCCTGCTGTTGTCATCTGCTTGCTCCTGAGTGGTGATGCAGGTGACCACTATAATCAGCAGCCTGGCGGCTTCGGTATCAGTTTGATGATGGAAAACCATCAGGTAAAAATGATGATAAGGTGACGGCTATCGGGCAAACTGGGGATAACAGCCTTTATGCAGGATTTGCCACCATGACAACCCTTCCCAAAGTCACCATTACCTACTGTTCACAATGCAACTGGCTGCTGCGCGCGGCCTGGATGTCACAGGAGCTGCTCAGCACCTTCAGCACCGATCTGGCGCAGGTGACGCTGATTCCGGCGACGGGCGGCATTTACCAGATTACCGTTGACGATCAGCTGATCTGGGATCGCAAAACCATGGGCGGTTTTCCGGATGCGGCGGAGATTAAGCGACGGCTGCGGGCGCAATGTTTTCCCGATCGTGATCTCGGGCATAACGAAAAGAAAAGCGATAATCCATAAAAAAGCCGCGCAGTGCGCGGCTGAGAACGTGGTTTTTGCTGTCAGAAGTCGACATTGACCCCTAACTGGAAGGTACGGCCCGGCATCACCGCCAGCGCCTGATCGTTAGCATCCTGGGCGGTGCCGCTGGTCAGATCGCGACTGCTGAGGTAGTCCCAGTATTTGCGGTCGGTGATATTGTACAGCCCGCCACTCAGCTTGACGTTTTTCGTCGCCTGCCAGTAAGCGGTCATATCCACCATGCCATAACCCGGCACGCGCATATACTCACTGCTGGAATCGGTAATCGCACTGCCGCTATTCGAGTAGCTTTGACGATTGGTGGCGGTAGCCTGCTTGCCTTTAACAAAGGTCGCGGTTACCGCGGTGCCCCAGGCTTTCGCCGGTGCATCCCAGGCCAGTCCGACCACTGCTTTCATCGGCGCGACGCTTTCGAGGTCGACATATTTGTCCCCATCGTAGCTCGATTTCGACTCACCTTTACTGTAAGCGAAGCCCAGTCCGGCGCTGAGTCCTTCTGCCTGCCGGAACCAGGTGCCCAGGTTCAGACGAGCACTGATATCACCGCCATAGATAAAGGCTTTATCGCGGTTTTCCGCCTGATAAATGGTGGCGATATTGGATGGTACATTGCTGAAGTGATCCGGGTTAGCGGAACGCGAATAGCGGCTGTAGGCGATAAAGTTTTTATAGGTGTTGTAATACAGTGAGCTGCGAATGGTGACGCCATCCGTCACTTCACCTTTCATGCCCCACTCAAAATTATTGCTGGTTTCGGTCTTCATATCCGGGTTGCCGATCAGCGCATACTGCGCGCCTGGGATATAGTTGGAACCGAGATTCCATGAACCATACAGCTGGCTGGCATTCGGGAACTGCGCACCGCGCTTATACTGAATATAAGTCATCAGTTTTGGCGTCAGATCGTAGTTAAAACTAATCGAAGGCAGCAGCTGAGTATCGGAGTTGGTCTCACCATACAGCGTTTCTACGTCAGACGTGGTCAGCACCGCGCTTTCTGTGGTCAGGCTACTGAGGTTTTGCGCCTTCGTACTTTGATGGGCGACGCGCAGGCCCGGCACCACGTTAAAGCCATGTCCGTCGAGATCAAACTGGATTTTATCCTGCACAAACGCGCCCAGCGTATAACTGCGGCTGTCCGCTTCCGGCTGCATAATGGTGCTGTAGATACTCTGCACCGGCTCCTGGCGGAAGGGGCGCCCGGTCTCGCTGATGCGCCCGTTCAGGCCGCCGCTTAGCTGATGACGGCCAAGGGTTTTCGCCAGCTGCGTCTCAAATCCCCAGGTATCGACATTGTAATCAGAGTAGACGCGCTTCATGCCGTTGCTGCCGTCCGGCATCCAGGTATTATCGTGCGCCAGAGTATGCTGATAGAACACTTTGCTTAGCAGACTGTCGACAAAATCATTATACGGCGTCCACTCATCTTTCAGGCTGATGCCCCAGCGACGGGTATTACTCTGCTGCTCTGCGGTGCCCAGCACCGTATTGCCGCTGGTGTCCCAGCTGTCATAGTGGGTATGGTTGGTTTTATCGTAATAATCGACGATGCCGGTAATTTTATGCTCATCGTTTGGCTGCCAGATAGCCGAGGCCTGCAATGCGTTGGAGTGCCAGTTGGCCGGGTATGCAGAGACGGAATCACTGTTATTACGTGTTTGCTGACCATCGCGACGGCTGTAAACCAGCATGCCGCGCAGGTATTCATCGCCCGCGGCAGCAGTAATGCCGTTGTGCCAGCTGTGGCTGGCGGAGTCGTAGTCACTCTGATAGCCAAAGTAAGTGGATTTGCTGGGTGAGAGATAATCATCGGCCGATTTCGGCAGGAACGATACCGCGCCACCGATAGAGGTATTCGCACGTGAGACGCTGGTAGCGCCAGCTTCAATCTCAACCTGGCCATACATGTAAGGGTCGAGATAGTCCCTGCCGATACCAAAGGTGTTCAGACCGGCGCGGCTGACATAGCTACGCCCGGTGGCGTCTGGCTGCGGAATACCGTCAACATCAATACCCACACGGTTGCTTTCCAGCCCGCGAATATTAAAACCGGTGTAACCGCTGCGATCGAAGCCGCTTTTTCCCGCCGAAGAACCGCCCTGCACGCCCATCGCGCTGATAATGGTTTCATAACGCATTACCGAGCCGAAATCATTGGCGCCCTTTTTCTGCAGATCGTCGGCGCTGTAAACCACTTTACTGCCAGCTTCTTTTTCCGGCTCGCGCGCGGTGACGGTCATTACCGTTTCAGCCTGGCGCTTAGTGGTGATTTTCAGTGGGGTCTTTTGATCGGACGAAACAGTATTGGTTTTTTCGTCTGCACGGGCCAGATTGACGTTAAACGTTGCCGTCAATAATACCCCGGTTAAAAACGATGTTTTCACTAACAGCTGGTGTGGTGTAAAAGTGCGCATAGCAATACCCTGCTTAATTATTGGTATGTGCTCAGCAATGACTTCCATGAAAAAAAGACAAACTAAAAGCGCCCTTCTGCACCAATGGCAGAGGGTTAAACAGACGATCTGATTTTTATGTCGGCCATAATATATAAATGATAATGATTATCAATACATTTATATACATTGTTACCATGTTTCACACTAAACGGTAAAACTCGGTGAATGATGGAGAAATTAAGCAGAAGCATGCGCCACCGTTGGGCAGGTGGCGACAGGTCAGATGGTGCGGTAAGCGGTAGTCACTTTCCACAGATAGCGCGGCGCCTGAGCGGCCGGATGTTTTTCCTGCACATGCTGGTAAAACTCCTGCGGCGTCATGGTGTTAATCATGGCAATTGCGCGGCCGCGACTGCGTGAAAACGTACGCAGCAGCGCGCCGGCACCATTGGCGTACGAAACAATAGTGGCATAACGCAGGGTTTCCGGATCACGAATACCGGCCAGCTGCTGCGATTGCAGGATACGCAGATACGCGGTGCCGATATCGATATTGCGTGCCGGATCGCGCAGCTCCGAGCCGCTCGGTTGTCCGTGCTGACCACGGGCGCGGTAAACTTCACGACCGGCGGTTGAGGCTTTAATCTGCATTAAACCAATGGCATTCGAACGGCTGACGACCGTTGGATTGCCACCGGACTCAACGCTGATAATGGCATTAATCAGCCGCTCATCAACGCCATAATGGCTGGCCGCATCTTCAGTAAACATCGACCAGGCCTGAGAAACTTTTTCCGGCGGCGCTTTGGTTAACGGGGTTTGCCGCTCGGGTGGCGCATGTCGCGGGGTTTCACTGGCGCATCCCGCCAGTAACAGTGCACATAAAATCAGCGATCGGGTTTTCACGCTATTATCTTCCTCGCAGCCACTTATTCGCGCTCAATCATACTGACTGGCTTGAAGTTAAAAATTGCCGTTTATCTGAATTGCCTGGAAATCCGGGGCCGGAGGTGACTTCGCGCCCACTTTTCGTCATCATCAGCGAGTTTGGACAGCGCAATGCGCGAAATAATTCCATTTGTGCGGTCTGAAAAATAGCCATTATTGCGTCGGTTCTGTTGCGGATCCGGCCTGCACGGCTGTTACTATTTACACCATTCGCCGTCATTGACCGCTTAGAGGGAGATAACTGAGCATGAGGTCTGCAACTTCCCGACTTTTTCATCTGGTTGCGCCATCGGGTTATTGTCACAACCAGGCTGCCGCCCAACGGGGTATTGAGCGGCTGACCGCTGCGGGCCATCGCGTGGAGAATCGTGCGGTAATCAGCCGCCGTTTTCAGCGTTTTGCTGGCGACGACAGCGAACGTCTGCAGGATATTAATGCGCTCGCCACCCTGCCCGCTCTGCCGGATATTGTACTGGCGGTACGCGGCGGCTATGGCGCCACACGCCTGCTCGATCAGGTCGATTATACGGCGTTGCGCCAGCTGGCGGGAAAACCGCTGGCAATCTGCGGCCACAGCGATTTTACCGCCCTGCAACTGGCGCTGCTGACGCAAAGCGGGTTGATAACTTTTAGCGGCCCGATGCTGTGTGGCAATTTTGGCGCTGAGCAATTGTCTGATTTCACCGTCGAACACTTCTGGCGGGCGATCACTCAGCCCGAATTCAGGGTAGAGTGGCAGACAAGCGCGCCCGATACGCAGGTCAGCGGGAGATTATGGGGCGGCAATCTGGCGATGATTGCTTCACTGGTCGGCACGCCATGGTTGCCGCAGGGTGACGACGGCATGCTGGTGATTGAAGATGTGAATGAGCATCCGTTCCGCACCGAGCGGATGCTGCTGCAACTGCATCAGAGCGGCATTCTGGCGCGGCAGCGCGCCATTATCACCGGCAGTTTTACCGGCGCGACGCTCAGCGACTATGACAATGGCTTCGATTTTCCCGACGTCTGGCAGCGCATACGTGCACTGACCGGGTTGCCGGTGATCACCGATCTGGCCTTTGGTCATGATCAGGATACCGTGACCCTGCCATTGGGCGCGCAGGCCGTATTACAGGTAAATCAGGGCCGTAGTCAGCTGAGCATCAAGGGACATCCGACGCTCAGATAATTTCTTTCTATGCATCAGGAAAATGACGATGAAGCCGCTGTATGAAGATCTGTGGATCTCCACACCAGAATTTCCCGCGGCTGAAGGTGAGCCAGAATTAATGATGCACGGCTTTATGCTGAAGCATCCGCGCGGCAACCTGCTGATTGCCCGGGTAGAACACCCGGACGATCACGATGCATTAGCCGATCTGGGTGGTGTGATGCGCCACTACCTGACGCACTGGCATGAAGCCGCTCCCGGTGCGCTGGTGATCCAGCAGCGTTTTAACAGCGCGCTATACTGCCACACGCGGGCGCTCGGCCCGGTGAGTCTGGTGCTGGAGCCGGATGCTACCCTGAATGCACTTGAAAGCCATTTTGGCGATTTCCATATTCTGCCTTCGCCCGGTCATACTCCCGGCTGTTGCAGCTTTTTCTATCATTCACCCTACGGTAAACGCTATCTGTTTGTCGGCGATACGCTGACACAGGATAAAGGGCGCTGGATCACCGTCACCGTTACCGACAGCAACGCCGCCGATTTGCAGCAGACGCTGGCGCACTATCGGACACTGCAACCGGATGTGGTATTGATGAGCACCACCCGCGGTCATCTTTCCTGGCAGCAAGTGACGCACGAGCAGTGGCAGGAGGCGATTAATCAGGCTGAGCAGTCGCCGCTGGATATGCGCGACGCCCCGCAGCATTAAGCCTGCAGGGATTTCGTCAGGTAATGGCGCTGATGGACGCGCGGATAATTATCCAGCGAGAAGCGCAGCTGATAGCCCAGCTTTTCATAGAACGGACGCGCCTGGAAACTGGCGGTATCAACCTGCGCATAAATACAGCCACGCGCACGTGCTTCCTGCTCCGCCGCGTGGATTAGCTGACTACCCACGCCCTGCCCGCGTAAAGCATCACTGACCCACAGCATATCAATGCGCAGCCAGTTGCCGGAGGTCGAGCCGGTCAGTCCCGCCTGCTTTTTACCCTGTTTATCGCAGACAAATACCGCAATCGATCTCACTTCATCGATATCAATATGTCTGGCGTTAAACGCCATTAACCCAGCTTTTATATCATCCAGATCCTGGTGAGTTGGCGTAGCGGTTATTTTAAGTTCCATAAAATGCTCCTTAAACCCAGACAAAATGCCGTTAATAACCCTGGCATGCCAGCGTTAAAGCGGCATGACATTCAGCTTAAGAGTGATCTTTCGTGGCATCAGAATAGCGCTCCAGCGAGATGGCTTCGCTTTCACGGTCGCTGCTGCGCGCGCATGGCACCAGTTCGCTGCTGTTATTAAAGGCGAAAAAGGTCTCATCACTGCTTTTATCGACAATCAGCTGATCGCCATTGCGAAAGCGCGTAATGGTAACCCGATCGCCACCGTTGATTTGTGAGCGCTGACGGCCGGAAGCAATCTGGAAGTGATGTCCCGGCCACATGGCGGTGGTTAAACCGTACTGCGCGCGGGAAATGGTCATTGTGGCACGGCCCGGACAGGTAATTTGAAACTCGCTGTCGGCGTGCGCCGGAACCAGGATGAAAGCCAGCAGACAAGCTGCCAGTGCTGAATAAGACATCGATGTCATTCTCCGCTGCTGTTTTTTTCTCTCTGAATTTACAGGTTATTTTCTGCCACAGCTTAACACAACAAAATACTGTTTCCGGAAAAATCCTAAAACCCGAAAATGGACTAATATTAATGAGCGAAAATTGATCAAAGTTAAGCCGTGGCGCGGCAGCAGGTTACAGGATAAAGCCATGTAAAGTAATAAGGAGGGTTATTTATGAAACGGCGCAATGTTAATTCCACTAAAATTCATACCGTTGGCTACGATATGGATAATAAGCTATTGGAAATAGAGTTTCAGCAACAGGAAGTCTATCGTTACCAGCATGTCCCGCTGACCATTTTCCATTTACTGATGGCGGCGAAATCAAAAGGACAATTTTTTGCTGAAAATATTAAAAATCAGTATCCCCACAATAAGGTCGCCTGATGACAGCGCATGCCGTTTACATGCGCTAAATACCGCCTGCATCAGCACGGTAGCGGAAAGCCTCGCCAGCTTCTCCGCTGCCCTTCCCCCTTGCAACATACCCGTAATGACACCGCTGCTAACCATTTAAATAGCTTGCTAACAATATACTTATATTGTCAGTGCGTTTGTCGTCTAAAATAATCACCTGAAAAATCAATCACCCATAACAACAGCCGCAGAGGCCATTATGAGCAATATTGTCGTTAAAAGTATCGATTACCAGGCCGGTGGCCAGGCTTTACAGGGGCGTCTGGTGTGGCAATCCGGTCAGGATGGCAAACTGCCGGGACTGGTGATGGCGCCAAACTGGATGGGCGTGAGTGATAAAGCCGTCGATCTGGTTCGTCAGGTGGTGGCTGAGGGTTACGTGGTGTTTATCGCCGATTTATACGGCGCCGATGTACGTCCTGCCAATGCTGAAGAAGCGGGCGCAGCAATGATGGCGGTGAAAGATACTCCGCAGGAACGTACACGTATGCAGGCCGCGCTGGATACCCTGGCGACGCAAACCGATGCGCCAGTCGACAGCGAAAAACTGGCTGCCTTTGGCTTCTGCTTTGGTGGTCACTGTGTGCTGGAACTGGCACGCAGCGGCGCACCACTGAAAGCGACGCTGACTTTCCACGGCACGCTGGATACCACTGACCGCGATGGCGCCAGTAATATTACCGGTTCGGTGCTGGTGCTGGATGGCGCGGAAGATCCGCTGGTACCACGTGAACAGTTACCGGCTTTTGCCGCGGAAATGAGCGGTGCCGGCGTTGACTGGCAGCTGCTGAGCTTTGGTGGCGCGGTACACTCCTTTACCGATCCACAGGCGAATGTTGAAGGTGTCAGTATGTACCACGACCAGGTCAGCAAACGCGCCTTCCGTGCGATGTATAACCTGCTGAGCGAAGTCATGTAATGCGCCCAGGCGGGCTGCACGCAGCCCGCCTCAACCTGTCAGCGGCCTGGCGGATGCGCTAAGGCCTGCAGTAACTGCTGGTTAAATTCCCGTGGTTCTTCCATTTGTGGCGCATGTCCCATTCCCGGGAAGCTGATCAGCCGCGCATGGGGGATCACTGCCGCCGCCTGCTTGCCCAGTACCTGATAATTCCCCACCTGTGCTTTCACCTGCGGCGACGCGATATCACTGCCAATTGCGGTGGTATCTGAAGTACCGATCATCAGGGTGGTTGGCGTACGCAGATCTTTAAACTCGTAAAACACCGGCTGGGTAAAAATCATGTCGTAGATCAGCGCTGAGTTCCACGCCACGCGCTGCTTGCCTGGACCGTTATTCAGCCCCGCCAGCATATCCACCCACTGGTCATAGCGTGGTTGCCACTTACCAACGTAGTAGGTTTTCAGTTCATACTGCCTGATACTTTCTGCCGACAGTTTCAGCTCACGCTGATACCACTGGTCGACGCTGCGCCACGGCACGCCTTTGGCTTTCCAGTCTTCCAGACCAATAGGATTGACCAGCACCAGCTGTTCAACCTGTTGCGGATACATCAGACTGTAACGCGTCGCCAGCATCCCGCCGGTGGAGTGGCCGATAATAATTGCCCGTGAAATATGCAGGTGTTCCAGCAGCGCCTGAGTATTTTGCGCCAGCTGCTGGAAGCTGTACTGATAAGCGGCAGGTTTAGTCGAGGTGCAGAAACCAATTTGATCCGGCGCGACCACCCGGTATCCGTCTTTACTCAGTGCGGCAATCGTCTCCTGCCAGGTGGCGCCACAGAAGTTTTTACCATGCATCAGCACCACCGTGTGGCCGTTGGCGCGCCCTTCCGGCGCAATATCCATATAACCCATACTCAGCTGTTGCGACTGCGAGGTAAAACTGAAGTGCTGCAACGGATATGGCATAGCAAAACCCTGCAACTCCTGACCATACTGCGGTGCGGCCTGCGCACTGGCGGCAGCGGTGGTCAGGGCCGCTGCCAGCAACAGATGACGCGTCAATTTCAGCATGCTTAAGCCCTTGTAATAAAACAGTGAAAGCCAATTTTAGCACCGAAACGACATTTTTCTGCCGTGGCAATGGTTACAATGCTGTACGCGCGTTAGCGTGAACTCTCTATTTGATGACTTCAGGGGATGTCTGGCATGACGAAGGATCAGGACATTATTCCGCAGTTGCAACGTCTGCTGGCTGCTGACCAGTTGCTGACCAGTGAAGACGATAAAGCCTACTACACCAAAGGGTTCCGTGTCGGCAAAGGCCAGGCGCTGGCGGTGGCAATTCCACAAACACTGATGGAGCTGTGGCAGGTTCTGCAGGCCTGTGTCACCTGCGACAAAATTATTCTGATGCAGGCTGCCAATACCGGCGTGACCGGCGGCTCAACCCCGGATGGCAGCGACTATGATCGTGATATCGTGATTATCAGCACCCGGCGCATTAAGGGCGTGCAGGTTATTGATAGTGCGCAACAGGTGATCGCCTTCCCGGGCAGCACGCTGACTGAACTGGAAAACGCCCTTAAGCCGCATCATAAAGAACCGCATTCGGTGATCGGCTCCTCCTGTATTGGCGCCTCAGTGATTGGCGGCGTCTGTAATAACTCCGGTGGCTCATTGATTCGTCGTGGCCCGGCGTTTACCGAGAAATCCCTGTTCGCGCAAATTAATCTCGACGGCAGCCTGTCACTGGTCAACCATTTGGGTGTCGACCTCGGTGACACGCCGGAAGAGATGATCACCCGGCTGGAACAGCAACAGTACACCACCGGCGTCGCCGCCGACTGGCAGGGGAAAATCTGGGCGGATGATTACGCCTCGATTTTGCGTGATGTCGGCGCCGATACGCCGACCCGCTATAACGGCAATGTGCAGTATCTGCATGACAGCGCCGGTAGCGCCGGGAAAATTGCGGTATTTGCCGTGCGCCTCTCTACCTTTGACGCCAGCGATAAGACCGCGACCTTTTATATCGGCACCAACCAGGAGAGCGAGCTGGTAGCGCTGCGTCGCTATCTGCTGGAAAACCTCGATGAACTGCCATTACAGGCGGAGTATATCCACCGTAACGCCTTTGACCTCACGGTGACTTATGCCAAACATATGTACTGGGCGATTAACCGCCTGGGGCCGGAGGCGCTGCCATCGTTAATGGCCGGCAAGGCGAAATGGGATCTGCGGGTGAAAAAGCTGCGCATTCTGCCGCGTAATTTTGTCGATAAAGTATTACAGCTGGCAAATAACCTGACGCCGAAAATGGTGGCAAAACGACTTCTCGACTATCGCGATCGTTACGAACATCATCTGATGATCAAAGCCGAAACCCGCCACGCTGCACAGTTGCAGCAGCTGTTAACCCGCTTTTTCAGCACCCAGTCCGGTGAATTTTTCCGCTGTGACGATCGCGAGGAAAAGGATGCGTTTCTGGTGCGTTTTGGCGTCGGTGGCTGCACTATCTCGTACTGCGATTATTACGCGATTGATCCTGATAAGCGGCTGATCGCCTTTGACGTGGCGCTGCGCCGTAATGACACGCAGTGGCGCATTGATTTGCCGCCAGAATTGCAGGCGCAGGTGCAGGAAGACTCCTGCTGCGGCCATTTTTTCTGTTTTGTAAATCATCAGGACTATATTCTGAAGCCCGGCGTGGACGCTGGTGCGTTTAAACATCAGGTACTGGCGTATCTTGATCAGCGCGGTGCGCGCTATCCGGCAGAGCATAATGTCGGGCATCTGTATCAGGCTTCTGACGAATATGAACTGCATATGCGCCATCTCGATCCAACCAACAGCTGTAATCCGGGGATTGGTAAAACCAGTAAGCGGAAGTTCTGGCAGTAAGGCGGAAGACTCCCCTGAACGCATTTCGCTCAGGGGATATGATCAGACAGTGTTAATTATCAAACTCGGACATCTCTTTAATTTCTGAGCGGTTAATCTGCTGCTGTTTGCCCTGCTCATCGGTGTAACTGATCATCCCGGTGTCTTTATCCACCTCAGGCTTGCCAGAAACCACAATGGTACGTCCGTCGTTGGTGTGCATGACATGATCATTGGCACAACCGGCGAGGAACAGACCCGCAGTCAGAGTGGCCGCAGCAAAAAGGGTCTTTTTAATCGTTAACGTCATGTTTCAGCTCCTTTGTCAGATTCACTGTAAGAGTAACAAGTCGCGCCACACGATTTTAGGCATTGGTGCGCAACTTTATGGTTTACAGATAACTCTGAAGTAGCGACAAGAGCCAATAGTCGCTGTCAGAATTAAAGTCTCAGGCAAGTTGACCGATAATCTGACAGAGTGATCATATCGAGGCAGAAGTGAGAAAAATGGGGCTTAAATTTATGGTCGCGCTGGTGGCGATATTGCTTTCCGGCTGTGCTTTAAAGCAGTACCCGCAATCGCCGCAGCTTAGCGCGGAGGAATCCGCCGCGCTGGATTGTCCGGCCATCGAGCGTGAAATCGCCAGCTCCCACAGCGTGCAGCAGGAGATTTCCCGCACCGGATCGTTCGATGCGCTGACGGTGGTGGGATTTATCGGTGATTTTGGCATCGGTAATGGTATCGCTAAATACCGCGCCAACGACAAAGCCAGTGACCGGCTAAATCAGCTGGAGTCACTAAAAGCAACCAGATGCCCGCTAACGGGCTGACCGGGCTTTACTCTGCCGCTACTTCTGCAGCAATGAGCATCAGTGCGATGCCGGCATCTTCCGCATCGTACTGCCCCATCACATCACGAATCGCGCTGACACAGCCATTGACGCGCTGTTGCTGATCTTCAGCTAATGACGCCACGGCATTACGGATGATCATCAAACTGGCTTCTTCTTCTTTCATTCAGTCCTCCCTGTTAAGTCATTTCGCGCATAAGGCCAAGCATACCGTTTCCCGCCGCTCTTCGTCATCATTTATCAGCGCCAGTGATAACTGGTTTGCGGGGTATACACGTGAAATAAACCGCACAATCGGCTGGATCATCGTTTATCCGCTACGCTATACCTGAGAGATACGGGTGAGATGAAGATTTGAGTTAAGGAAGGAAAAATGAAGCTGTTGCCGATAATCCTCGTCGTCACAACTCTGGCGCTGACTGCCTGTTCCTCTGATTATCAGGGCAAAGAGTGCGTCGGCAGAGTGCAAAGTTTATCCGGTCAGCCGCTGGGCCAGACGCAGGCGCTGGTTATTGACCGCTATAGCTCGTTTACCGTCACCACCGCCGAAAGAAGTATTAACAGCGGGCCATTACAAACCACCAACCGCCGGTTATATCTGCCCTCAGCGGTTACCCGTGAAGGCTATCTTGCCCAACGCCTCTCTGATAACAGCTTTTGCCTGATCGACTCGCCGAAAAATCAGATGGTGACCTATATCTGCCATTAGATCAGAGATTATTAACGCGAGGTTTTCTCACCCGGCCCCTGTGCAGGCTGCTGGAGATAGGTAGTCTGAAGGCAATTTCCAGTCCCTGTTACCTGATGGCAAAACGAAAGTTGAACACCATTATGATGACTGACAGACTTACTTTGCTCGGGCGAGTGAGGTGTTACTGGCGGCAAACCGGAAGGGATAAATGTCATAACAAGCTCCATTTGTTATTGATTACAGGTCAGTTAATTCAGCGATATATTTAGCCATACGTTGTAGCAGGCTATAATCCGAAGCGATATCAATTTCCGCTCAATGCGCGCCTTAACAAGTAAGGCGCGCGGGCAACAGTAATCAGTTGTCCAGCTGATACTCAAGGGTAATTTCCGCCTTAAGCAATTTCGATACCGGGCAACCGGCTTTTGCCTGATTGATAATCTTGTCAAAAGTCTCTTTATCAATGCCTGGCAGCTTAACCTGGCTTTTCAGCGCCACCTGGGTGATAGCAAATCCGCCATCCGCTTTATCCAGCGACACATCTGCAGTGGTATCAATACTCTCTGGCACAAAACCGGCGTCGCCTAACATCAGCGATAGCGCCATTGAAAAGCAGGCTGAATGCGCTGCGCCAATCAGCTCTTCCGGGTTAGTGCCGGCTTTACCTTCAAAGCGGGTATTGAATCCATAGGGTTGCTGGCTAAGAGCACCGCTCTCGGTAGAAATATAACCTTTGCCCTGCTTGATATCGCCTTCCCAGTGAGCCTGTCCTTTTTTATGAATGGTCATTAAATCCTCCGGTTGCTTCAGAATGTACTCTCAGTATAGAAGCTTCTCAGCAGAATGACGGCGCGGGCATCGCTTGCCTGCGCCGAACGCAGATAAATTAAGCAATTGCCGGCTTTGGTCGTAAGGCGACATAGATGGTCACCGTGGCAATCAGCAGCGCCAGCGCGCTACCGATAAACACGCCTCTGGCGCCGCCGAGGTTAAATATCGCCCCGCCCGCTGCGGCGCCAACCGCAATCGCCAGCTGTACTGCGGCCACCATCAGTCCACCGCCGCTTTCGGCATCATCAGGCATGGTGCGCGTCAGCCAGGTCGACCAGCCTACCGGCACCGCGCCGAACGCCATTCCCCATAGCGCAATTAGCAGCGCATCGATCATCGGAGCAAATCCCAGCAGCACCAGCGCCAGCCCCATTACGCCCATCACCAGCGGCATCATCATCAGGGTCAGATTAAGATTGCGCTCCAGCAGCAGCCCGGCGAGCAGGGTTCCGGCGAAATTGGCGACGCCAAAACCAAGCAGAATCGCCGACAGCCCATTCACGCCCACACCGGTGACATTCTCCAGGAACGGACGCAGATAAGTGAAGAAGGCAAAATGGCCGGAGAAGACCAGGATCACGGCAAACATCGCCAGCTGAATACCGGGGCGTTTTAGCACGGTTAAAAAGTTACTGGTGTGGCCCGCAGCGGCCGGAGGCATTTTCGGTAAGCTGGCGATCTGCCAGATTAATGCCAGTGCGCCAATGCCGGCGGCGGCGATAAACACATTACGCCAGCCAATCAGCTCGCCGAAATAACTCCCCAGCGGCGCGGCAGCGATAGTGGCCACGGAAACACCACTAAAAATAATCGACAGCGCGCGCGGGATCAGCGCTGCCGGCACCAGCCGCATTGCCGTCGCGGCCGACAGGGTCCAGAATCCACCGATCGCTACCCCCAACAGCACGCGTCCGGCAAAAATAAATGACAGCTGTGGCGCGAAAGCCACCAGCAGATTGGAGACGATTAACATGACAGAAAACGCCAGCAGTACCCAGCGGCGGTCAATCTTGCGCGTGGCGCTGACGCTGACAAAACTGGTGATTAATGCCACCACCGCGGTGATGGTGACCGCCTGACCGGTTAATGCTTCGCTGGCATCCAGGCTGGCGGCCATCGGCGTCAGCAGACTGGCGGGCAGAAACTCAGCAGTGACCAGGCCGAACACGCCCAGCGCCATAGAAAATACCGCTCCCCATGCTGGCTGCAGCTCAGCGGAAGAGGTGGTACTCAGGTGATTCGCGTTGTTCATCGGTAATATCTCAGCGGATTTAAATTATGCCACAGGGTAAAAGTCTCTGGCCGGATGGTCTATGATGTAAAATCCGCAATTATTGATTATTCGTCCGGGAGTATGCCGCGTTATGTCAGAGATAAGCCAGAGCCACGATCTTGCCAGTGAATTGCTGCTCGGAATGCGCCTGCTGGGCGTCCAGTACAAACGTATCGAGATGGCGCAGCCGTTCGGTATCCACTTCGCCAGTGCGCCCGGCCGTGCACAGTTCCATTTTGTCAGTCGCGGCCCGGTGCTGCTGCGTACCGCCAGCGGCAAACTCTGGCCACTGAACAGCGGCGATGCGGTGCTACTGCCGCAGGGCGTCGATCATCTGCTGCTCTCCTCGCCTGATATTCCCGCCACCGATATCACCGCCTTTGATGCCACAGCGATATGCGACAACGTCTGTTGTATTAATGCCTGTAAGAATAACGCCAACAATGCGTCAACCACCCTGATCTTCAGTGGCTGCATGGAGTTTGATTTAGGGGGAATGCAGCCGCTGATCAGAGCGATGCCGGAACTGATGCTGGTGAGCACCCTGATGCACCAGCACCCCGAGGTTCAGCCGATGCTGGATGCAATGGAGCGCGAATCGCAGGCCAGACGCGCGGGCTATGCCGGTATTCTCTCCCGGCTCGCCGATGTGGTGGCAGCATTTATCGTACGCGGCTGGGTAGAAAATGGGTGTGGTAATACCGCTGGCTGGTTGCAGGCGCTGCGTGATCCACGACTGGGCAAAGCGCTGGTTGCACTGCATCGCGATCCGGGTCGCAACTGGACGGTGGCGCTGCTGGCGGCAGAAATGGGAAGTTCACGTACGGTGTTTGCCGAGCGATTTTTAGCCGTGACCGGGATGACGCCATTGCGCTATCTGACAGAGCTGCGCATGCAGCTGGCGACACAATGGATTACTCAGGATGGTGAAGCGATTGAAACCGTTGCCTGGCGTCTGGGATATGGCTCGCTGGCGGCGTTTAGTCGCGCTTTTAAGCGCATCAATGGCAAAAGCCCCGGTGCGTTGCGGACAAAAGTCGCGGTGAGTTAGTCGATATTAAACTACCCTGTGTGAGTACCACAGGCCCGCCATGATGGCGGATATCACGATATGCAGTTGCTGGAATTTCCCCGGTATGGCTTAAAGTGACGCTTTCCACGATGGTAACTTTTTATCGCTGGAGGGCTTGTAGCCTCTCCCCATCGCGGTATATCTTAATCTTAAATATTTTTAACTAATCACGGAAGGGGTGTAATTCACCCTTGTAATCCAGATTAGAAAATGCATGGCAAATTAGCTGGTTAGAAAAGCCAATGTTTTCAAACATCCCCATAACTAATTTGAACTACACATGAAAATTAATATTACTGATACACCGAATCTGCAGGACGAAGAGTTTGTCATTGACAGCCTGTGGGCTCACAACGACACCATCGATAAAGTCGATATCCGCCCGCTGTTCCTCACTTTCACCGACGATCAGCACCAAATCATTGCCGGACTGGTTGCCAGAACCTGGTGGGGTGGCCTGGAAGTGCAATACCTGTGGGTCAGTGAAGCACACCGTAAAACTGGCCTGGGCCTCCAGCTTATGCAGCAGGCGGAACAGGAGGCGATCGGCCGGGGTTGTCATATGGCTTATGTTGATACCTTTAGTTTTCAGGCGAAAGGTTTTTATGAAAAGTTAGGTTATCAGGCTTACGGTAAATTAGGCGAATATGCCCATAAGCATGTGCGTTACTATTTAGCGAAGAAATTATAATCATTCTCAGATACTAAATGAGGTGAAAGATGGATTCTTCTCATAAAGACAACGCACTCTATTTTAATACCCTGATTGCCATGACCGAGCATCTGAGTGAGCCATGGGGAATTAAAGATTTAGAATCACGCCATATTTATATGAATAAAGCGGCGTTTCTCTATACCAATACGCCGGTTGATTTTGCGATTGAAGGTAAGCTTGATGAAGAGTTTCCGGCTGACTGGTCAGACAGCGCCGATAAGCTTATTGAGCACGACAGACAAACGGCGTTAACCCAGAACCGCGTTGCCGTGATTGAAACTCATTTCTGGTATGGCAAAGACGCCCTGATGCCTTTTGTCAGTGAGAAGATCCCTGTTTTCAACGATCAAAAGCAGGTGATTGCGCTGGTATGGAATGCGCGTCCGCTCAATACCCTGTCGCCATTGATCTATATTAATAAACAAAAACCCAGCGTACTGACGACGGAAGTCAGCACCGATATGTTTACCAAATCGGAGCTGGATATTATCTTTTTGATGCTGCAACGTCTTTCCACCAAAGAAATTGCCAATCTTTATGATGTCAGCCATAAGACAATTGAAAACCGCGTCTACAATATTTATCAAAAAGCTGGCGTGCATACTTTGCGTCAGTTCGAAGGCTTCTGCAAACAGAGCAATTTAGATAATTACATCCCTGACCGTCTGATCGCCAAAGGCATTCTGTTTATTTAAATTAAATCAAGGAAGGAATATTGTGCTAAAGATTGAAGATTATCCTTTAAGCCGTGTGCCGCAGGATAAACGCGTCTCCTTTCTCAGCGTTGCAGTCGTGCATATGGGGATGCTGACAGCATTAGATCAATTTATGCTGGGCGCGGTACTTGGACACTCAATGACGTTAACCGATGCGTTTATCGCCATTTTTATCGGCAGTCTGATTTTTGGCATTGTGACCTTTGGCCTGGGATATGCCGGCATGCGCGAAGGCATCTCCGGTAGCCTGCTGGCGCGCTGGTGTGGCTTTGGCCGTATTGGTTCGGTACTGATTGGGGTGGTGATTGCCGTCAGCCTGTTAGGCTGGTTTGGTATTCAGAACGCCATCTTTGCCCGCTCGCTGACTTTTGCCCTGCATGACAACATAAGTTTCCCGTGGGCCGCAACCCTGACCGGGGTTTTCCTGACCATTCTGGTGGCCTTTGGCTTTAAGGCATTACGTATTACCGCCAGAATTGCGGTGCCGCTGTTTATTCTGCTGGTGGCGTTTATCTCGGTAACCACCCTGTCAGGTATCAATATCCATCAGGTATTTGGTCTGCTGCCAGCGGGTGAGCCGATCACCATCAGCGCGGGGATTACCATGGTGGTGGGCGGCGCCATCGTCGCCAGTCTGATTACGCCGGACCTCACCCGCTACTCAAAAAATGGCAAGCAGGTATTTAATATCACCCTGCTTACCATTATCGCCGGCGAATTTATTGTTAACGGCCTGGCGATCCTGATTGCCAAAACCCTCGGTTCCGCTGATGTCGTCACCATTATGGCGCAAACCGCCGGGGGCATTGGGTTGCTGGTAGTGGTGTTCTCCACCCTGCGTATTAATGATATCAACCTCTATTCATCCGCGCTGGGGATTGTCAATGCGGTCGAAGGCATTACCGGCAAAAGGCTGCGTTACACCACCACCACGGTCGCCATCGGCCTGCTTGGCACCCTGCTGTCGGTACTGGGTATTCTCGATCGTTTTGTGGATTTCCTGACGGTGCTAGGCGTGGTGTTTCCACCGATCATCAGCATTATGCTGGTGGATTATTATCTGTTACGCAGCCACAGAGCAGCACTGGATGCATCGCGCAATAGCGGCGCGCTGCCAGAAGAATTGCCGGTGATTGGCTGGAGCGCGATTATCGCCAGCATTATTGGCAGTGTCGTCGGTCTTAATGTTGAATGGGGCGTACCGACGATAACCTCGCTGGTGGTGGCCGGGGTGATTTACTGGACCGCCAAAAAACTGCGGCTGCCGTAATCGCCAGAAAACACCTCTGCGGAGGTGTTTTCTGGCCACTCCTATTGCGTGTTAACCTGCAAACTACGGGTTTTTAAGATCGCCGATAGTGCAATCAGCAGCAACGCCAGACCGAATAAAATCAGAAATGCATAACCCAGCATGCGATATAACCAGATCCCTGCGATGCCGCCGGTCAGAAAAGCCAGCACGGTGCTGCTATGCAGCGCCAGCTTTTGCAGCCAGGCCGGCGCATCCTTCGGTGACTCTTTGCGCAGCAGAATATCAATCAGCATCGCCAGTTCAATGCCGATATCCGTTGAGGTGCCGGACACATGGGTGGTGCGTACGCGCGCATTGGATATTCGTGTAACCACCGCATTCTGCAATCCCATCAGAAAACTGAGGCTGAGAATCAGTAGCACCCCGCCAGAGTCCGGACGCAACCAGCATTCGATAATGCCCAGCGTGGTCAGCAAACAGGCTTCAATCAGGATATTGAGCGCGTAGATAGAACGAATATTACGCCGGCGTCCGGCATTGATTACCATCGCCGAAAACAGTGAACCCAGGATAAACAGGCAGACGATCTCAAAGAAAAACCAGCCGCCCTGCAATCTGGCATGGGCAAGGTTATCGGAAAGTGAAGAGACATTGCCGGTCATATTCGCTGAGAAGAAACCCACCGCTTCAAATGCAGCAGTATTCAGCGCGCCGGCGACAAAAGCTAGCGTGCAGGCTAAGCGGCTGTCAGTAATAATCGTTCTGGCTTCATCAATTCTAATCAGCATTGGCAAACTCTTTCAGTCTACAGCGGAAGGGATATGTTGTGCCTGAACGCGGTCCGTCACAATATCGCGACCCATTTTTTTGACGATAAAATTGATCTTACTAAGCATATGCGTCCGTCACCGCTGTTTTCCTGCTATAAACGCCCTGGCTATGGCTATCTGTGCACTTTTCGATTAAAAGGTAAGTTATCAACGGCAACACTCAGCAGCCAGGGACAACATATTGATTCAGCACAGATTAACATTACGACTCTCATGGGGCGTCAGCGACATACTGTTGCCGGATCTGCGTGCGCTGCTGCCCGCGGCCTCCATCCAGTTTTTCTCCAACGAGCTTGAGGAGCGCTGGCATTACACCCTGTTGTGCATGCAGGCGGATGAACACTGCTCGTTGATCGTGTCGGTGATTATTGTCTGGCGTCAGCTCGGGCGGATTACCTCGATGCAATACAGTAACCCCGACTGCACCCGGGATATTTCTGCCGCCAGCCAGACAGAGATATTCATGTTGCTAAAAATCCCCGGCGCGGTGCTGCATATTTCCTGAAGGTTTATGCGTATGGTTTTCCGACACGTTGCGTCGATGGCGGAAATTTTGCGAGTTTATCTGCCGGTCTGATCGGTCGGCGCACCAGCTCTCCGCCACAGTTTGGACAGATTCCCTGCAAATCACTGTCACAGCAATCAACACACCAGGTGCATTCAAAAGAACAGATCATTGCAGCTGACTCGGGTGGAAGATCTTTATCACAATGCTCACAATTTGGTCTGAGTTCCAACATTCCCTTTACTCCTTCGCCGTAGTTAACAGATAATCCCTGTAATGTTGTTAATTTACCAGACCATTTTAAGCCAACAATCGGCAGAAAAAGGACGAAGGTCAAGGAGAAAGAATGTCAACTTTTACCATCATCGCTATACCGTTCTTTATCACCGCAGTAGTGATGTTTGTGGTTGCCGCATCCAGTAAGCATAAGGCTTTTTTGTATGCAGGAAGCTGTTTTATGACGGCCGCAGTGGTCAATGCGGCGATAGGGTTAAGTGCTTTATAGTTGTTTGTATTATTATATCAGGTCAGGACAGCATCTGGTTTCGCATCCCGCGTTCTGAAATCATTTCTGATTAATTTATTAATAAAGCAGAGGTAAAGGCCACAGGGTGAAATTCGATCTGTCACCCAAAAGGCAATGAAAAACCGCTGACAATACATAAAGCCGGTGATATACATTCGATAAATAAATCTTCGCGCTTTTTTCTTTAATCAGGTACTAGTCCACCCCCTTTCCATCAGGTAAAATAACAGTCAGTTTTATTTAATGTATATAATATTAATTGCAAGTATAAAGGAGCTGATATGCCTGAAGTTCGTTTAGCCATGCTTGAATCGAATGTCGAAAATATGAAAGATTCAATAAAAGGGATTAATGATGACATCCGCGAGATCAAGCGTGATGCCAGAACAGATTTTCGCATGCTTTTCGGCGCGATGATTGCTGTTGCCCTTGGGCTTGCCGGGATGATGGCAAAAGGTTTTCACTGGTTATAAAAGAGGCCGAAAATCACATCAACCGTCGCTATTCAGCAGGGGTAGAAAGAGGGATACCTTTTTGTCCTGCATAGAAAACCACCAGCATAACGCCCTCTTTACCGGTATAACCACGATGCGCACCGTCGACCATTTCAGCTAATACTTCTCCCGCTTTCAATAGCCGTTTTTCGCCAGTAGTTTTATTTTCTACCGTTAATCTCCCGCTCAGTACATAACCTGCATTAGGTATTGGGTGCTCATGCCAGGCAAGGGCAGTATTTGGTGCAACAGTAATTTTAAGCACAGAAATCTGCGGCGTCCCCTTGGGGTATCGCTTATAAAACACTCCATCCCAGGATTGCTCGGTTTCAAGAAGTTTTTCAACGTTAACACCAGCAGTACTGCCGCTTTCTGCCATGATGGAAAATGGAGTGATGAGAAACGCTAAAGACGTGCAGAATGATAAAAATTGCGTAATCAGGCGCATGCTGGCTCCTCGTACTTAATTCGGTTTAATGACTCTTGTAAAACCGTACCACACCCATCATAACCGGAGAAGAGCCATATATTAATCAACCTTTTGATATCATATATCGACGAGTGATATTCACAGGCGACTGAAATAAATGATAGTTTACAGTTCGGCGGTTGGGCGTGATTCCGCGCTGCCTGAAAACTTATATCGCGTTACGGCTTACGCGCGATGACAAATCTTGTCCTGAGGGCGTCAGATGCGGACATTATCAACTGCGCGTTGTGTCTCTTATCCTGAGATCCGGCCACGCCAGCACTGAACGACTCCGCCAGATTCAAACCACACAGTGATCAGACCCTGCAATCTGGTATAATCCCCAAAATTATTCAACTGGTTTAAAACGAAGATGACAAAACTCACCTTACAAGAGCAGATGCTGAAAGCTGGATTAGTGACCAGCAAGAAAATGGCCAAAGTCCAGAAAACGGCCAAAAAATCACGCGTTCAGGCGCGTGAGGCAAGAGAAGCTGTGGAAGAGAATAAAAAAGCGCAACTTGAGCGTGATAAGTTGCTAAGCGAACAACAAAAACAAGCTGCTTTATCTAAAGAATATAAATCTCAGGTGAAGCAACTTATTGAAATGAACAGAATCGAGATTGCAAAAGGTAATATTGATTTTAACTTCACCGATAATAATTTAATTAAAAAAATAGTAGTGGATAAAGCGACTCAGGCTCAGCTGATCAGTGGTCGTCTCGCGATCGCTCGTTTGGTTGCGGATAACAGTGGCCAGAGCGAATACGCTATTATCCCCGCGAGCGTAGCCGATAAAATTGCGCAGCGAGATGCGAACAGCATTATATTAAACAGTACGCTTAGTCAGGAAGAGCAGGATGAAGAAGATCCGTATGCTGATTTTAAAGTGCCTGATGATTTGATGTGGTAATTAACTCTTGCAGATGTCGGGTTTTACGATCAAAGCCTTCTGATTAAGCCTTTCGGCATCACGCCAGGCCGCTGCGCGACAGTATCGTTACAGATGCTTTCGCTTTCAGAACGGGCAGTCACTATGGGCTTTGATCCACTTTTCGCTGATGGGATGAACAAAATGCAACTCACTGGCGTGCAGCATCAGTCGCGGCGTCCGCTCGGTACCAGGCAGCAGAAGACCGCCATACAGATCGCAGCCCAAAATAGAGTGGCCCAACTGCTGGCAGTGAATGCGTAGTTGATGGGTGCGCCCGGTCTCCGGGGTGAGCTGTACCCGCGTCAAAGGCAGTAATGTTCTGTCTTCCAGCTCGCGATAAAAGCGCTCAACGACCCGATAGCGGGAGCGTGCGGGTTTGCCGTGGATTGAACAAATCGACATCAGCGGGAACAGCGCCGGATCTTTGGCAATCGCCGCGTCTATCACCCCTTCGTTTTCATCCAGATGTCCGCAGAGCAGTGCGCTGTAGACCTTGGTCACTTTGCGCTGACTGAACTGCTGGCAGAGGGCGGCATTGATAGCCTTATTACGGGCAATCACCATCAGCCCGGAAGTACCAAAATCAAGGCGATGCACCAGCGTGCACCCGGGGAATATCTGTACCAGCCGATGATGCACTGAATCGAGATTTTGCGGATTTTTCCCCGAGAGGCTGAGCAGTCCTGCAGGTTTATTGATAAGCACCAGGTGATCGTCCTGATAGAGAGTCTCTATCTCGTCATGGCACGGCGGAGCAACAAAGGTATCGAAAATCACAGACATCAGGCAGCCCGGATGGAGAGTGGGAGCGGATAATAACTAATTTTCTGCTGGCTGGCGAATCTGGCTGTTTACCGGGATGCTTAATAAATCTGGTGAACATGTTTATAGCCAACATCGCTTATCCGGAGATGGGTTGTCGCGTTGATCCCCCCTCAGTCAGCTTGCGGGGAAAAGTAACAGCTACTGCTTCTCATCCCGGGTTGTACCCGGATCGCTAACCAAAACATTGTCTTATTCTTAATCAGGAGCAGAAATGAACCGCTATTTTAAAGAAGTGCTGGATGCTCACGAGCTGATTCGTGACTGGCTGGGTAATGCAGAGACATCCGTTGAGGTATGCGAAACTTTATTATCACGCTTTAGCCCGGCGTACACGATGGTCACGCCAGGCGGCAAACTTCTCGACTTTACCGCATTAAACAGTTTCTTCCGCACTCAGCACGGAGCCCGTGCTGGATTGAACATTGAAATTGAGGATATGCAAATAGTTGCTGAAAGTGAACGTGGGGCAACCCTGACCTATAAAGAGCTGCAACAGCTGCCGGGACAACATGCGATACTTCGTTTTGCCACCGTTGTCTTTGTAACAGATCCTGAAGGTCATGTAATTTGGCGACACCTGCATGAGACATTTCTTTCATAGATTAAAAATTTCGGCCAATTCGATCACGTAAACATCGCTCATGCTGGTTGAGTGTCATAAGCGATAGAGGGATGGTGAGGATACAGAAGCAGCCTTACAACACATCAGGCCAGCCGCAGGTGAACTCTGCACCTGGCCTGATTAAGAGCATCAGAATTATATAGGCTTGATGATTGTAGTGTAGCGCCGTCCGTCCCTCAGACGATCAAATCGACGGCTTCTAACCTTTTGGGGTAATGAAACATCGTCAATATTTAGCCTCTGCTTAAGATAGCCGGCCGATGGATTCTGCATATTCTACAAATAAAAGATCCTGCCTTCCCCATACTTAATGAGGCTTCGCCTTAAAGAAAAACCGTCATCTTTCAACTGTATTGATAAGATATTTCCACACCACCTGAAAGAATGGAAAAATAATAATTAGCACAGCTATAAATGCATTGATTTTTTATCAGCTTGCCGAAACGAGGCAGCCTTTTTTTCGTGCATTTCCACTGATAAAATCGTCACCAGACCTCATTAATAAAGCCTGACAAGAAACTTGTTGGTTCTTCTCTTTAATACCAAAGGAATGGGAATGAAAATACTCATTATACGCAGGGATAACATAGGTGATTTGATTTTGACCACACCGCTGATTGCCTGTATTGCACAGGTCTACGGCACTAAAGTTGATGTTTTGGTGAATACTTACAACCAATCTATTATGGATAATAATCCACATATTGGGCGGGTGCATCTTTATAGCAAATTACACCATCGTAAACCCGGCCAGTGGGCATCAGGCGTGATTCTGCGCCGCCTGAAAACATGTATCGCGTTACGGCTTGCGCGCTATGATGTGGCAATAATCGCACGAGAGAAATGGGATAAGCGCCCTCTTCAGTGGGCAAAATTATCTGGCGCCAGAAGGGTAATCGCCATTGGCAGTGACGCACCAGCGGCGATTACAGATCTTGTCCCGAAGCCGGCAGAACGGTGTCATATTGTGCAGTTACTCGCCCAGCTGGCTAAACCCATTGGTGTTTACAAAGAACCCGGACCACTTGAGCTTTATATAACAGCGGAAGAAATCAGGTCGATGAAAGCCCGTCTGTCCGTTTCTGAAAATGTGCCTGTGTATGGATTACAGATCAGCGCCAGAAAGCCAATGCAGCGCTGGCAGGCAGAAAAATTCGTCGAAATGGCGGACCGGCTGAACAAACGTGAAAAATGCCATATTCTGCTTTTCTGGGCGCCAGGCAAAACCAGTAATAAGGAGCATCCTGGAGATGATGATAAAGCACAGCAGATCATCAATGCATTACAGGATTCATTCATAACTCCCGTCGCAACGAAAAACCTCAGAGAACTGATGTCGGCAATGTCACTCTGTGATCAGATATTGACGAGCGACGGTGGCGCATTGCATGTTGCTGCTGGAGCAGGCGTTCCGACGGTAGCAATGTTTGGCAATAGCGATGCCTTGTTCTGGGGACCATGGGGGGTGCCAAACGAAACAGTAGAAGCGCCGGAAAGAAATGTGGGTTTATTGAGCGTCGATGAAGTATACAGCCGATTTATCGCACTCCGTTTACGCGTTGTGAGCCAAAGCCAGGCATAATCAGGCCGTTCTGTACCACCCCATTAATTTCACATAGGCGTTAACAACCGAAAGTGCAGTTCCGCTCCCTGTGCTTTCGGTTGAACCCGATACGCTATGGCTGTGTGCACCTATAGCTACAGTATGGGTGTGTGCCCCTATAACCACTGTATGCGTATGCGCTCCCGCGCTATTTGTAGCCGTGAGGTTATTTCCGAACCAACGATCATGTAAAGAAATCCTGTAGCTTTGTACTGCCCCATCCAGGGTAAACTGCCAGGCGTTATGGGTATGCGCGCCCGCAGAGTTAGACGTTTTGGTTCCATAGTCAAAACTACTGCTGGTTTTCGTACCGTAATCAAAACTGCTGGTATTGGCAGAGAAACTATGGCTATGTGCCGGTAAATTCCCTGGCACCAGCGTAACGACATCAGCACCGCCGGATGCCAGTATATCGGTTCCATCAGCCTTAGCTGTGCGTATCACCCTGTTTTCACCGATATATACCCAGGTAGTGCCGGGGAATAATAGGTTCGGATTTTTATTCTGCGCAAACCAGATAACGATTCCTACGGGATACATCTGATCAACCGAATAATTATATAAAGCAGTTGGGTTTATTACGTTAAAAAATTCTTTGGTCTGATCAAGCACGCAGCAAAACGGCACCCCACTGACTAAATCACCTGTATCAAGTTCTCTTTTGTGACCTTTATACAGTGGAAATGTACCGAGCACGATCCCGGACAGAGTCACCTGCAGCGTAGCGCCCCCCGTATTCGCTGCTGTGGGTGTAATAATCAGCGGCGTTTTCAGCTGCCACTCTGTGCCGCTGTTATTAAAGTACGTTGAGGGTAAAGAAACCGTCAGGGCATTCGCCGTGCCACCAGCGGTTGCGGTTGTGAAGTCTCCGGCTTGCAGCTGCTCAATCTGAACATAATTTTGTTCAGATCCACGAGTGGCAAAGTTCGCTACCGCATCATTTAATGACCAGCCTTTTGCCGTGGTTTCCTCCTGCCCGCGAATCACGGTTAAAGTATCCTGTGATACTGCCATCAGATGACAGATTTCAAATACAGATTGCTGAGCATCAGTGAGCGTGAGCTTTGCATAAATGTTGTGAGGGCTGTCCGGATTAGCAATATCCGTCGTCAGCAATCTGGCAAATAGCTCTCCCGTGCCAGGCATCACTGCAAAAGTGGTTTGCGCTGCGGTGATGTCAGAAGCTAACGAAGACACCACATTATTCCCGAATCCTGTAATCATTGTTTATTTACCGTCACGTTAAAGGTGTAAATAAAGGGAAGATTAACTAACCCCTGCTCAATCGCCGTTTTGAGAAATAGTCCAATCCCGTCGCCATATTCAGGCACGCTTATATTGAACGTTCCTGCTGAACTTGAAATACTGATATTGGATATATGCTGAAGGGTAAAATCCAGTCCAGACTTCCCATAGATAAACCTGGCTATACGTCGCTTAAGCCAGGTAATACTGAACTGGAAACCGTCACCTTTATAAAAATTCCATGTCAGTATGCGTTTAAAATATTCATCCGGCAGATATTGCGTTTTCCCCGGCCGGTAAGTTTTTAATTTCGCATAGGGAACCGTGTTATAGTCAACGCTGTTATAAGCGCCTTTCGCGACACTTTCCTCGGAAATTTTCAGATAGGGTCTGGCATAACCGTATATACCTTCGGCAACCCAGTCGAGCAGATAACCGTTGATACATTCGCCGGGCCAGAATGGCAATGTCAGTTTATTAAATGCCGTCAGATAATTTTGTGCGATTTTGTTGTATGCGGTAAAAAAAGCCACTACGTCTGGATCATCGTTGTACTGCACAAACGGGTAAGATGGAATGATTTGACTAATCGGTGTTGCCATATCGTTGCACCGTTATACGTGATGGATCTGTGGTGAAATAACTGTACTCACCGCCGTATATCAGCTCCGTTCCCGTTAATGGCGGAACAACAACGCCGTTTATCCCGATACTGATGTCGATCAGTGATATCTGTGTAGGGCTGACGAGGGAGGTGATTGCAGTGAGAAATATAGACTCGATCTGATAGGTATTTATCGGCTCGCCGATGGGAATATCATTAATATAATCAACCAGCGGAGCAATGGCGGCGGCAGAGGCGCTGTCAGGATCAAGCTGGTCAGCCACTCTTATATTCCATGTGAGTATCACAGATGCCATCTGTGACGTGGGCAGAATGACAGGTATATTATAGTTATCCGGGTAATCCGTTATTGTAACGGTAATACTATCGGGTTTATTGCCCTCCCCGTCGAGCACGTCTGCGGTCAGAACCGAAATATCAGGGACCGCACTGTACACGGCCAGCCCGACTTCGTAGGGATCGCCACCCCCGACGATAAGCGCCCATCTGCCGGTACTCACATTTCTGTAGGAAATCAGATTACTTTTCACCCCGGATACTTTTTGCAGCAGGGTTTTCAGAAAAGCGGGCACGCCCTGAGCTGTTACCATACCGGCCTGCATAACCTGGGCGCGATAGGAAGACTCAGGCTGTTTCTCAGCGCCGGGAACCCCCGCAGTGACGTTGGTACAGCTCAAAGTGATGGTACTCGGCACTGAGGTAATTATCTGCGTGACCGAGCCGGCAGGAACCGCCCAGCAACCTCCCGTTGTCGCCAGGCAATAGATGGGTTTCGTTTGCCCTCCCGCAGGCACCACAGCATTATTCTGGACCATATATTGATAGTTGCCATCCGAAACAATAAATCCTTTCGGGATCACAAATCCCGGCAAGCCTATAAAGGTGACATTGACGGAGGTGTTGTAGCCCTTGCCCTGCGGCACGCCGTAAAGGGTGCCGAGTTGCATCAGCATCGGCAGGTTAGCGCCGTACGGCGTCACTGAGTTGATGGTATCCACCATCGCGCTGTCGATAAGGGCAACCGCGCCGGTTGCGGTGCCGGCTAAGTCAGCGATCAAAGCGGCAGGCAGATTGGCGGTATAGCCGGGAACGATGGCGGCTACGTTGGTGATAAGGTTCGACAGCAGTGTTTTTGGCGGTGTGGGCTGCGCACCAGATTGAGTAATGACTATGGGTAGATCTGACATAGATTACCTACTGTATAAATATGGATAGTGAAAGGGGATTGAGAGAATAAAGTCGGTGAAGATTTGCTGACGCCGATGATAAGCCATTTCCCAGAACCCAGAAGGATTTCAGTCGCCATGTAAAATACCCGC
Source organism: Winslowiella arboricola (assembly GCF_025527015.1). GTDB lineage: Bacteria > Pseudomonadota > Gammaproteobacteria > Enterobacterales > Enterobacteriaceae > Erwinia > Erwinia arboricola. Next base: position 918,752 of record NZ_JAODIM010000043.1, read on the forward strand.
GGCGTGATTATTGATTTGTCGCCGCGTAATGCCTTCAGCCGATGCGCCGGGGGATATTAAAATTCCGTCATTTATCGTGACCCATTCTGACTATTGTGATGGTACAAATGCAGAAGTCAGGACTAAACCGCAATACTCTCGCTAAATGATGTCCCGTTAAGAAACACGGCTTTTATCTCATAGGTGGGACAATCAGCCCCATCTGTTTTGCTGATCGATAACGAGGCAAAGTAGCCGGCAAACTGCTGCTGCGTGATGTTGACGTAGTAATCGGGATGCACCTGAGTAACAATCGATTGCTGCGCCGGTATACCGTACTGCGCGTAGAACGGGGATTCACCGAGGCTCAGTTTTAGCGTCTGGATCAGCGTGGTTAACCAGCCCCAGGAAAAATCCCCTTGCTCATCGGCTTCCACGGCAACCCACTTTGCATGGCCGCGCGCGTCAGTAACTCTTCCCCAGGTTCTCATTGTGTCCCTCCCGGATTGGGTTTTTCTGAAGTCACCGTGCTGTTACCGCCCTGCACGTTTTTAATATCATGGCCGTGCTGGCTGACGCTGACACCGTTGATTGTTGCATCGTTCTGCACACTCAGCGGGCCAATAAGCGATGCGGTGGCATCGCCGGGGATCTGGCCTGCATCCTGCACAATCTTGCCGTTAAGATGTATCGTTCCTTCCAGGTAGATATGGGCGGCTTTCAGTGTCACCTTGCCTGGCTCGATGGTGACCGTTGCGTCCCCGGCGACAGTTTTACAAATCACCCCTTCCGGGCCGTAAACGGTGACCTTTCGGGGATCTTCATCAGACCAGGTGACGTTAGCGAGCGGTACAAAAAACAGCGGTGTCAGTGAAGGCGACAGAGAGAGGCTGGCAATATCCGTTCCTAAGCCGGATATCCCGCGTAGTGAGACATCTGCGGGAACAGTAACACCTTTATCTCCGGGCTGAACCGGGTAGCGAATATAAGCGAAGGTCGCGATCGGTATGGTTATCTGCGGGTACTGAACCCCACCAGGCAGCAGATCGAACTGAACCGTGACAATCTGCCCTTTTACTGCAACCACGTGACAGGGTAATGCGCGGCCGCGGAGCGCGTCATTATCCCGCCATGCAGTGGTAATAACGTTGGTTAGCGCTTTCGCAAACGGAAATTTCTGTGCATCACTCATTTTTCGGCCTCACGATACTGAGCAAGTGCTTCATAGTTGGTGACCCAGGCATTGCTGCTATCAGCAGAAAGGTATTTCCCGACATGACGTACCGCGGTAATCAAAAATAGTCCGGAAAAATTCACATTGTTTCGCAGCATGGGGTTGGCCTGTTCATTATTAACCGAGAGTAAAGATGAAGGAGCGGAAAGAATATTTTTTGGCAGGCTGATCTTATCACCGCAGCGCAGATCTGCTCTCAGAGGGCATTTAAAGGAAACCAGCTTTAATCCTGCCCACGTTGGCTGGCCGATGAGTTCTTGCGGCAATATCGGCTTATCGCCCTCCCCGCTGACCCACCAGTTATCGAAAACATGAATAACATCGTCTGCTACCACAACCTGCACGCCGCTATAACCATCGTCATTGATGATGTCTTTCGACATACTTCGTGCCGTTGTGGCAAGCGGCTCCATGCGTGGACAAACACCAGTGGCATCTTCCGGCAAAACTAATTTGTTGCTGACCGTTGTTATCACCTCGCATTTCGGGTAAGCCCTTTTTAGCGCCTGTTCTACTACCTTGCCAAGATTATCCCCTCTCTTGCCCGACAGCGTAATACAGGTCGATTGCCCTTCGTCGTTTAACAGCGGGCTGGGGTTAACGATGAAATTCAGTGACTGTTCTGTACCGATCCAGTTCGCATAACAATTATAAATCTCGCCACTAATTATCCAGTCCGCCTGACCCGGATTCGCTAACGGCAATCCCTGCGTAAACCCGGCTTTGAGTTTTAAATGGTAACCATTAAGCTGGACGCTTTGACTCAGCATCGAAGCGGGTAAACCGTAAAGGCTAATCTTCGTTCCGCTTTTGATCACATCATAGCCGGCAATCATCGCGTCAAAATCAATATGCAACCCACGGCCTGCACTGCCTGCTGTATCGAATGGTCCGATTAACGTACCGTCGCGGGCAATTGCAGGTCTTCCATATTTGTCGGCAATTTCCAGTCTGTAATATCTCACCCTAAGTCACCTCAAACTGACGGCTGCTGCCGCGATAAACCAGTGAACCCGGTGACCAGGGCAACGCCAGATTAATATCGTAATCATCCGGTGAGTCGATGAGAGGAACATACACAGTCGCGCTTCCCTGCCCCTCGACCAGTTTCAGGTAGTAACGGTTGGCATAAAGGTTAAACGGCACAGAGGCAAACAGATTCACTCCACCGATTGTTGCCTGAAACGAAAACGGTAGCTGGTCGTTCGGTTTAAATGGAATAAAACTTGTCATAATGGTGGTGGCCCCGCTATCTGGTTTCCCTGCGCTGTCCAACCCAGCCCGCCAGTTGCGGGTAAACCAGATTCAAATTTGTTCATCAGGTTACCGAGTACCGCCTCTAGCTGGGAAAGGACTAAAAGCGGCTGCTCAAACTCAAACACCCAGGAGTGCTGCGCCTGTTTGTTCTGCGCAGAAAACCCGGAGTTATCGCTAAGCGAGCGCAACAGGCATCCGGTATAGATAAATGCCGGAGTGAGCACGTTATAACTGCCGCCGAGCTGATTATGTTTATCGAGCGCCATTTTCAGCGCCGTAAACGTCAGCGATTTCGTCGCATAGCCACCGTCACGGGTGGAGACGGGACGCTGCATTTGCATATTGATCCGATTGGGTTTGTTCACCACCGCATTAGCTGCCGTTGTCTGGTTATAGAAATTGAGATTCCCTATCTCTTGTTGAATCAGAGTGGTTCCGGCCATCGGCATAAAACGTGCGGTTGCTCCGTTACCGAGTTCACCATGCATAAGCCCACTGACAATACTCAACCCTTCCGTAAACACTGCAATGGGTAACGTGCTGCCGGGAATAGTGGCAGCCAGCCCCCCGACCAGCATGATTGGTGAGATTTCAAATGCCAGCTGCCAGGCTTTGCCGAAATAATTTAATGCCATTTTTACCTCTGAACGCTGCACATGCCTTTCACCTGGGCGCTGATATCGGATCCCGGCATCTGGTTAATATCGAGTTGAATCGTGGCGCGGGCGTTATCCGGGGCGCCGGCAAGGGCGTAACTCGCCTCCCGCAGCCGGGGCACAATGCCGGGATGCTGTGCCAGCCCACCCTGTACTTGCGGCAGGATTTTCAGCAGATAGTCGACGGTTTCCTTTTTAAGGCTCAGGTTGCCGTCTTGATCAATTTGTCCGCCGTTATATTGCGTCAGCGTCTTTGCAATATCGCCGTTGTAGCGTTTCATGTTGTTTTGCAAATATTTTGCTGCTGCCTGCGTGGCTTTCTTCGGATCAAAAACATCCTCTTCACTCAGGCCATAAGCGGCAGCTGTTGCTGGTATAAACTGAAACAGTCCGGCGGCACCGGATTGTTTGTTCTTGGCCAGGGGATTCCAGGATGATTCGGTCTGCGCAATCGCGGACATCAGCCCTTTGGGCAATTTCGCCGTATCATTCATCTGCACGACAAAATGCTTAATATTCCTTTTCAGTCCATCAGGCATTTGATAGTTGTCGTACACCGCATTTTCGGAAAAGTAACTGGTGTACTGGTTGGTCATTCGATTGGCGCCAGGCAGTTTCCCGCCCAGATACTTATCGCCAAAATTTACCAGTTCACGCGCCGCACTATCTCGCCCTGTTCCGCTGCCGCTGAGCTGGACACCTGGTACCTTACCGGCGATCCATTTAATCGCCTGCCCCAACGCTGTAACAATGGTTTTGATGCAGTCGGCAAAGGTTTTCAGATCCGCCTGAAACTGTTCGCTGCCAAGCCAGTCACTTAACGTATTCAGCCCGCTGGCCACCAGCTCGAAAAGCGCTTTACCGTTCTCGCCTCTGATAAATTTTTCTAAACCAGAAGTGATTGAATCGGAGAATTTGATAATGGCAGGAGCAAGGTTGCTTAATGATTTAACCAGGGTGTTACCAAGCCTGTCCGCATTATACGTAAGACTGGAATAAACCTTTTGCAACCATCCCTGGCTACCGTCCCCAATCGCCGCGTCCAGATACTGCGACCGTTCGCTATATTGCTGATTGAGTAAGGGAAGGGAGTACCGATTGTCCATGATCTGATTAGCATCGGCGACACTAATAAAGCCCAGCCCTTTTGCATGCAGAATGGCTTGTGAAGTCCCCGAATCCTGGTACTGCTCTAACAGTCCGGTGATTTGGGTAAGAAATGCTGGCAGATTGTGGTGAACGCTGGCATTGGGATTGATACCCAGAGACATAAGACCGGCGTATGCAGGATGGATAGGATCATTACGGGCGGCAGCCAGAGCCTGTATGATATTATCTGTGCCTGAGATGCGGGCGCCATAAACGCTGTTTGCCGCCTGCCACTGCCCGGTCGTCAGCCCCACACTTTGGGCATTCAGATATTGACTGGTTGCCTGCCTCGCAAACTGGCCAAAGCCAAATGGCCCCGCGACGCTAAGCGACACCAGTTTGTTTCCCCAGGACAGGGCTGTTGAAAATAGCCCTTTTAGCGTTCTGGTGGTGACATCCAGCGTCTTATTGATCAGTGCAAAGGTTTTCAGTGTTCCCTGCGCCTCTGTATCAAGGTTTTGCAGAAATTGATTAAACCCGGTATCGGTCTGGGCTGCTGCCGGAGCCTGAAAACGCGCGGAGAAACCGCCAGGACCCACACTGAAGGCTGCCTTAAACTTATCCGCTATGTCCTGCAACTGGCGAATTTTCGCTTCATCGATCACGGGGAGCTGATTTCCGGCCATTAAAAGCCTCCGGGAGGGGTGCATTTCAGCAGTTCACGTAACTGAGCTGCTGTTTTCAGATTTAGCGGTGTGTCGATAAATAGCTGCCGAAAACCTACACCGGCACAGTAGTCGAGGATATCGCTAACGACATGTTCTCCATCTCGCCAGAATTGCCGGTTGGTTTCGATATCACTAATGAATCGATCCAGTCCATAAGGCTCAATGATGTGGTTGCACTGCTCCACAGACCAGCCACCACTTCCATAAGTCCCCTCGCCTGATCCGGTTTGTTTATCGCCGAGACACAGGTAAAAAAAACCAGTTCACCGATTATTTCATCCAGCTCAACCACGCCTTTTTCGATAGCCACATCCAGCGGTTTAGTCTGCCAGCCTTTTCCTTCCTGCGGATACACCAGGTTTGAAAGGCGGATGATTTCCCCGACCAGCGTATTGCGCACGCCATTTGCCCCGTCCCAGCCACCCGATTCAGATGCAATCTTTTCCAGCATCAGACAGGCCACTCGCGGCCCGGCTACGGTGCCTAATCCTTCGGTAAAAATGGCGGCAAAGGTTTTGCTGAGAATAAGGAAATGCGCTTTGTAAATCTCTCTGGAAATCGGCGTTGAATGGATCCAGGCTGCTCCTGATTCGGTTTCTACCGGCACAATCAGATTCATTACACGAGAGATTTTCATCAGAGTTCCCACAAGGCTGAGTTGACGTAATAGGTGCCGGTGAGCGTAATCACGACACCCGGGTCTCCTCCGGCAAATGTCATATCGCCAACCGATGTGATCGCGGTACTGGCCATATCAAACTCGCCTAAAGTACTGCTGTCGGTATACAGGCGCACGTCCCCGACAAAACCGTCGTTTTCGATCTGCTTCTTATACTGAGCAGCCATCAGCTGGCTGCGTAGCAGATGGATTTTGGCTTGTACCAGCACATAAGGCTGCGGCGACTGAACAATCCCGGTCATTGCCGGGAGAGGCTCAACGATATTGCCCTGAAATGTTATCTCGACACCTTCCTTCGCCAGAGCGGACGCGGATACATTCAGCTCAGGGTGATCGGTAAATTTAGCACTGGCCCTGACACGATTGAGCACGCCGGGGCTGATCATTGGATTATGCATTGTTCAATTCCTTTTAAGACAGCTGCATCGTCACGTTAATATTGAAGATAATTTCCACAAAACCACGCATCGGGGTATAGCTCGCCGACAGACCCGCGTAGCGGCCAGTGCCGTAATCGTCAGGATGATGGGTAACGTAGCTTTTAAACGGTACGGCGTTAACTGGAGTGAGACCGTTAACCAGACCGCAGGCAATGCCGGTATTAAATACGCCCTGAGCAACCATCTGCAGGCGGTCAATACCATCCTGATCGTAATAAAGCGGGTTGATGGGATTGTTGCTGCCATTGATCACCGCGTTCGCCAGCATCCTGTCAACGTTGATCTGTACCCAGTCCACCGAGTACCAGTACGTCATATCGTTGCCGTCACTGGTTACCCCTTTGACCAGGATGGTATTGGCGATACCCCCTTCTGCCCCGGTGCCGACGTAGTTGATATTGTTCTTCACCAGGGTGGTAAGAAGTGACGATTTTGCCTGGCTGGCATTGACCGCCAGCAGGAAGCGGAACGCCATCGGCGGAACCTTATTGATTTCGCTGGGCGAGGCGGAGACCAGATTCCACATTACGGCTGCCGCCGCGTTGGTTAGCGGCCCGCTGTCATCGCAAACAGCGATAACCGATTTAATACTGGCGTATGGACTGCGATAATTGGTGTCGGCTGGCGCGGCAGTCAGCGTAAAAAAATACTGCATCGCTTCATTACCGGTATACAGGCTGGCCAGCGCAATAAAATCAGCATCGCCGTCCCAGTGTGACGGTACCAGATACGCGTAAAAGCGTTTAGCCGGCTCTTCCAGATAACGCTTTAGCGCGGCAACCTGATCTGTCGTTTTCCCGCCCTGATACCCCAGCTCCAGCAGGTAAGTCCCGACAGAATTCCCCTGCGCGAAAAATGTATTTACTGCGGTGAGCAGTTCTTCACTGGCGGCAAGCGCAAACAGGCCCAGCGTTGTGGGTTTTCCTGCCAGTGCTGAAGGAGCGATTGTCCATTTCAGCGTGCCCTGGCCAGTCAGCGTCGCGGTGTATTTGCCGTTCCAGACCGATGGCGCGCAACCGCTAATAATGATATCGATTTCACTATCCGTATCCCGGTCGATCACCACACCCGCAGGCAGACGCAGCGTCACCTCTGCGCCGGATGAGGATTGCTCCGCCTCCAGCGAACCGATGGCGTTTTGCACCTGTTCTGTCATTTCAGTATTTCGCGTAATCAGTACCGGATGAGCGTTTTTTTGCAGCGTGGCGCCATGCGAGATAATAGCGGACATCTGCTGCAAGTTGGACGGTGTTGCGCCGGCAGTTTGTGAGACGTTAACAGTGACAATGTTGTAACTCATTATTTTACCTCATAGTTAAAGATGACTTGTTTAATCAGCTGTCTGGAGATGTCACGCGCGGCGGACTGGTAATAGTTGGCATCGAAATCGATACACTTTCTTTTCGCCAGCACAGTGTTCTCTGCCTGATTTGATGTGCTATCGGTGATAACCGGCAGATTGGTTATGCCGAAATGTTCATCCTCCAGCGCGGCGTGCACGACGTAGTCGAGGTACTCCAGCGCGACGGAATTATTCAGGCCATACAGAGTAATGCGTACCCGATCCTGCGCATGCTGCCAGCGTCCCGGGACGTACGGCGCGGTCTGCAAAGGCTGAGTTTCGCTGACATCAGCAACGATGCAGGGCGGTTCCAGGTCATTCAGGTTGTGAAATGAAGGGTAAACCGGAGCAAACTGATTAAGACTTAGCCAGATCGGCATACTGTTGGATAACACCAGCTCGTCAGAGATATCATCGGCGTCATTAATAATTTGCCTGCACATCGTCGGCAGTATTGCCGTTCCCCGATAATGAACCCCCCCCGCCTGGCTGTAACGGCTATCCACAGGGGCAAAGGCAAATTGTGTACCGGCAAACTCCCCTAACCAGAGCGCATCAGAGGTCTGCACATTGAAATCATCAATCTGCTCTGTCGGCGTAAAGATGAGGCTGTTAACCGTGCGGGAGGTGGTATCCGCTTGTTCAGCGAACACCTGACGGTGAAGGCTGCCATTAAGGGTCATAGTGAACGGGGTATTGATATTCAGACGCTTCAGAACATCCCGGTTGATGATTGCCGCATTAACCCAACGGACAAAACCATCCAGCGGCAGCACCTGTTTTATATAAAGACGAAAAGTGATTTGCTGACTTGAGGAGAGGGTTTCAACTGCTGACTGAAGTAGTGAGGCAAGCTGGTTACCGGTATTCCCGGCAATGTCGTCAAGGCTCGGCATCGTTATCTGTCCATGCGATAAATGAAGTTTTGACCTGGCCGCTATTTTTTAGCGCTGCAGGAAGAGATTGCACACGCGCATCGTCTCCCCCGCGGTTGCTCGCTGCTGAGCGATGATCTGTTGCGGATGTGATTTCAGCGTCAGCCATTTCATCGCAGCACCGCGCAGGCGCGCTCAAAGCGCGCTTTACGTTCGGCAAGTCCATGCTGCCCGCCGTTAATTATTCGGGTAACCCGCACAATATTCCCCTGATAGCGGCTACAGCCTTTCGACTGCCAGAACCAGGCCGCCGAACGTACGGCTTCCCGCTCCTGCTCCAGTATTTCGGGATTTGCAACCAGATCGAGTTTTAACGCGTTACCGCAGGCGCGATAGTTATCCCGAAAGGTGATCTGTAAATAGCCGCGTCCGCGATATTTCCAGCCATCCCCAACGGCTGAATTACCGAGCCGCCCCTGGTAAACCAGATTGGCAATAGCCTTTTGCCGGATTAATGGCAACGCAGGCTCGCCCTGGCGGCGCCCCAGCGCTTGCGCCTGCGCCCGTGAAATACGGTACGGGACAAACAATTCCTGCAACGTTTCCACGCTGTAGTTAAAGTTTTCAGTTGTAGCCATAAAGCCGTTAGATTCATGTCCGGTCTGCGCGATAAACATCGCCTTATCGAGCGGCGTCGCAATATCCGATAATTCCATTGATTCGACAAAGTACGGAAATAAGCGCGTAGCCATTACGACGCTGATATTAGCCGCCTGCTGAAACTGGTTAACATCCATAGTCATTTCCCTGAATTATCGATCCCTGCGCGACGCGCGATGACCGCTACGGCGATATTCCGTAAACGATCCGCGCCGACAAAACCCACCAGCGCGCCGACAAACGCACCGGAACTGGCAGGAAGGCCGAAATACTCCAGTGATGCCGAAATCGTCAGCGCGAATATGCCGCAGATCATTGCCCCGGTAGCAGTAAAGAGTCTGGATTTTCCGGCGCGTACATCGATCAAGGCTGAGATGCATAATGCGCTGAGGCCGGCATACAGCGAGGGGAAATTAGCCGACATCCATTTCAGTGTATGTTCAAGCAGACCCGAGTCTTCTGAACTCATAATCTCCTCCGCACCAGGATGGTGCTTATTGCGGGCATAAAAAAGCCCCGGCGGATGGCCAGGGCATTTTGACAATAATTCAGGTAAATCCCTTGCGGGTGCATCTTTGCGAAGGATAGCTAAAGTTAACCACTTTGCGTGCAACTTTTCAAACGAAATCTTCCGCTATTTGTGTCGAACGCGTCACAGATTGGCAAATACAGCATCGATTCGGCGAGATTTAACCATACGTCGATGCGGTTCACACATGTTCTCAGAGACCACCCGGGATGCCTGACATTGAGTTCGCGCGCCATCTGTTTTTTACTTTTGCCCCGACCGATATAGCGTTGATGAAGTACGCTGAGCAAGGGTTGTTGATCGATAAAAATCTCGCCTATTACCCGATCGATAATCATCGCCTCAGTATCGCTACAAAATGCCAGACCGCTTTTATATTTACTCTTCAGCAGATCATCCAGATAGATAGCCAGTTCATCCCGGGTCAGCCCGGATTTTTTCAGACTGAGTAAAATCTGGTTGATCGCCTTTTTACTGATTGTTTCTGATACGAGAAGTTTATTAAACATATTGACGAAGGTGGCGCTGCCTGTATATGACCAGCGTCCCCACAGGCGTAATTTCCCCTGTATCCAGACCGTTTCCAGCGTATTCAGACGGTATTCGTCACCTGCAAATCTCCCGCTAGTGGAGGGATATATCATGCCCCCTCCTCATGCATCAGGATAATTCGATTGCTATTAATAAAGCGAAGCTGTGCCATCATATCCTCCGAAGGCACAGCAGTGACACAATACTGGTTGTTCAGGCCAGCTTATTCGGCAGTATAACTACCATCAACAACGGATTCAATGTGATAACCGACCGCTCGGGTTATTTCTATAAATTCCCTCACAGTGGCAATATATTCACTGTCCGTTAAGAGCCGCATTGAAATTATTTGTCCGTTAGCCATATTTACTACAATACGGCCGTTTGCAGGGAGATTGCGGATTAAAGTTCTTCTCTTGATCATATGATCTCTCCTTGAGAGTAACCATCTTGCTGTTGGTTCCTTACCAACCCGCTAAAAAAATAAGGCATCTGGCTACCGCAGTACAAATAGCCGGGGTGAAAGATACTTATTTTTACTACACGTTATTCAATAATATCTGTTCGGTTATTATTAAATAGTTAATGAATCAATTATAATCCGCTTGTCTTTCCATAGCCGATCAACTGCCATATGGACGCCACCACCATCACCAAAAAGCTTCGCGATTAATGCCTGGCGTTTTTATCCTGTTACCCCCTGAATCCCTCAGGTATTGAGTAATCAGGCTCCGGCAAACAATCAAGGCCTCCTTTGCCACAGGCAGTACTAACCTGCCAGGCATTGGCAAACTCCCTGCCCGCGCCCAGAAAACGCTGGGTTTGCATCACAAACGCCGTCCCGATCTGCCCCTTTGCTTCACAAAACTTAAGGTATCGCCTTGTTCCCTCCAGCATGGCGGCGTCGCTAATTCCTTCCCGCCTGCGCGCCTTCCAGCATGACAGGGCATTTATTTTATTATTGCTGCCCTCCCGCGCCGGGTATTGCTGCCAGAGCGTTTCGAATTCATCCGGGTATTTTTTTTCGACAGCTGGCGGCACAATGTTATTATTACTTTTAGTTTCTTTCTCTCTCTCTTCCTCTGGTAACCGTTTTTGATCGTGGCGGCTAACGCCAGCAGCGTTACCACTGCGTTTCCCCTGCCGGTGTTCGCTGACGCGTCGGTTAGTAAGCGCCCGTTTTTTCGAGGAGTTACCGTTATGGCGTTCGAAATTGGGGAAAATCATTGCCTGTTGCGACTCAAGCAGCCAGCCAGCCTTTATCAGCGCACTGGCAAACCCGCTGGTAAAGGTGATCCGGTCAATTGCAGTTTTGGTAACGCTCATAGTGTTACAGCTGGTATGGCCATCAACGGTTTGCTGATCGGCCCAGGCCCAAAGGCGCACCAGCTTGCCAAGCACAGCATCCGGGTCCAGCTTCAGAATTTCGGCTATCTGGTAAATCTCGGGCTTATCCGGGGTGATCACTTCAATCTTTATCCAGCTCGATGCCATAACAACCTCTGTGAAGCGGCTCTGTAACGCTGCCAGCGTTACCCGATACGTATCGTGTCGCTATGGCGAGACAGATCTTCAGATGCATATACCCTCCTTGCGCGCACTGAAATTTACTAAACACTAAACTAAACATCAAGCGTTTGCTTATTTGGCCTTTTCTAATCAAAATGAGATATGGACATCAGAGAAATCAGGCGCACGCGCCTCAGACAGTGGTTTAGTGGTCAGCCACTCCCCGAAAAAGAGAAGAGCTATTTATCGCAACTGATAAACGGCAAATCCTCTTTTGGTGAAAAGGCTGCGCGGCGCATTGAGCATGATTACGGCATGCCGCTTAAGCACCTCGACAGCGTTAGCAGTAGCGATAAAGAGTCAGAAAACATTGAGTTAGATGAAAATGAAAAGGCGCTGATTGCCTGTTTTCGTCGTTTCCCCGATGCAGGTAAGCGCGAGATGATGGCTCTGTTCAGAGACAAGGCGGAAGAATACGACCGGCTTTTTGATGAGCTGGCAAAACTGCGGCAGGCTGCTAAAAACTAACCACCCCTCTCTTTTTTGATAACCGGCTTAATGCCGGTTTTTTTGGTTCCTCAACAACTATCACCCACCAAACACTTTACTTAATGTTTAGTATTTAGTAAACTCAGCTTAACAAAGCCCACCCCGTTACAAACTGAATACGCCGGGACAAGACCCCGAGTTATCCCGGTGCAGTTTGAGGCAAAGTAGCCAGCCTGAGGCAGATGAACATGACGGCAGGGGTGATTTTGCAAGATTTGGCAGACATAACGCAGCAGTGACACACTTCAGTTCTGACAGCGTGAAAGAACGCATACGGGTTTAGGTTCACTATCTTTATCACTCATGATCGAAGGTAACAGGAGGAAGAAACGGCGCCGACCTTTCATAAGCAACGATCGCTGTCAGAACGCTGATAGCGGAATCAGCGGATCGATACGCAAGAATTGCTGGGGCATAAATCGTCCAGGCAGGAAGTGGTGTTGCTGAATATGAACATTATCGCTCAGTCCGGGTGGTGGCCTGGGATAGCTGGCGATTGATCAGATCGCTTAACCCGGACTGAGTTCCCTTCAAATGATCTCATCTCTGGCGATGTTATTTAGTCGAGAGTTCGCTTCGGACGATTGCTGCGCCTGCACTTAAAGCGTTTAGCTTGCCTCTTGCTACCCGACGAGATAATGGGGTCATGCCACAATTGGTAGAAGGATAGAGCTTATCGGCATCCACAAACTGAAGTGCTTTTCGCAAAGTATCGGCCACTTCCTCTGGTGTTTCAATGGTATTGGTAGCCACATCAATAGCCCCTACCATGACTTTTTTACCGCGAATGAGTTCAATGAGATCCATTGGAACACGAGAGTTTTGACATTCCAGTGAGATTATATCGATATCAGATGTCTGCAGTTTGGGGAATATTTCTTCATATTGCCGCCATTCTGACCCCAGAGTCTTTTTCCAGTCGGTATTGGCTTTGATGCCATAGCCATAGCAAATATGTACAGCGGTTTCGCATTTAAGTCCTTCAATTGCTCTTTCTAAAGCGGCAATTCCCCAGTCATTTACCTCATCAAAAAAAACATTAAATGCTGGCTCATCAAACTGGATAATATCGACACCCGCCGCCTCTAACTCTCTGGCTTCTTGATTGAGAATTTTAGCGAATTCCCAGGCTAGTTTTTCGCGGCTTTTATAGTGGCTATCATAGAGTGTATCTATCATAGTCATCGGACCCGGCAGTGCCCATTTAATCGGTTGTGTAGTTTGCTGACGTAAAAATCGGGCATCTTCAACAAAAACGGGCTTCTGGCGACTCACCTCACCAACCACTGTCGGTACACTCGCATCATAACGATTACGAATTTTAACAATCTCGCGTTTCTCAAAATCAACGCCGCTGAGGTGCTCAATAAACGTCGTGACAAAATGTTGGCGCGTTTGCTCGCCATCACTGACAATATCAATACCTGCCTGCTGTTGATCTTGCAGGCACAAACGCAGAGCATCGTGTTTGCCCTCAATCAGTTCCTGATCTTGCAATTTCCACGGTGACCAAAGTGTCTCTGGCTGTGCAAGCCAGGAGGGTTTAGGCAAACTGCCTGCAGTCGAAGTGGGTAACAATATTTTCATAACAGGTGACCTTGTGTTTTGGTTAATCAAAGAACGTAATCAGCGGACCATTGCTCAAGAATAGTTCGGTAAGGTTTAATGAAGTGCTCTTCAGTAAACTTTCCCTGCTCAATCGCTAACTGGCTGCGTTCTTCGCGATCATAAACAATCTGAGTTAATGCATAATCCTGGCTATTCAGGCTTGGTTGATACTCTTTTCCTGCTGCTGAATTAGCGTTGTAAATTTCAGGTCGGTAAATCTTTTGAAAAGTCTCCATCGTGCTGATGGTACTGGTCAGCTCAAGATTCGTATAATCGCTGATTAAATCACCAACAAAATAAAAAGCCAAAGGTGCAACGCTACCTGGCGGCATAAAATAGCGTGCCCGTAAACCCATTTTTCTGAAATAGTGATCGGTCATGGACGGTTCGTTCTGCTGGTATTCGACGCCCAGTACAGGATGCTGATTTTCAGTCTGGTGATAGGTGTTTTTACTTGAAACACTCAGACAGATGACAGGCGGCTTATTAAAGTGCTCTTTGTAAGCAGCCGAATTAACGAAACATTTAAATATCTTTCCATGCAAATCGCCAAAATCATCAGGCGTGCTAAATTCGCTTTTATTCTTGTTGTGCTCTGACAGTAATATGCTGAAGTCATAATCTCGCACGTAAGAGGAAAAATTATTCCCTACTATTCCTGCTATACGCTCGTTGGTTGTTTGATCAACAATATTCGTTTTCAATATTTCAATCACCGGGAAGGTGTCGCCCTTGCCTTCCAAATCCATCTCAACGGAAATAATTTCAAGTTCAACAGAGTAACGATCCCCTTCGGGGTTATCCCAATGCGCAAGGCTATTGAAACGATCATCAATCATCATTAAGGCATTGCGCAAATTCTGCTGGCGCTTGTTGCCTCTGGCCAAATTGGCGAAATTGGTAGTAATACGCGTATTTTCGGAGGGGTTATAATTTTCATCGAAAGAAATGCTTTTGATAGTAAAGGTAAATTCTTTATTCATCGCGATCTGTCATCCTAATTTCTGATATAAAACCTGAATTTCATTCTTATTCAGCACGTCAAAATTTTATTTTCGGGTTTTCTTATTCAGCAGTCTTCATATTGTCTGGCGCTAATAGCTGTACGTACTTTATGCCAGAGTCATTGGTTGAGTAAAAGTGATTTAATTTCATTGAAGCATGAGTCATATTCATGTTGAGGTGTGGGGTCAGGTCGGCATTGTTGCAGAGCCCCAGCCCCACAGGCATCCACGGGGTCACGTGGCATTGGTGCGGGAAAAGCATTGATTGAGGCTATAGGTGATAAGGCCCGGGAAAAATCATGGTCAAAAGTAGATTGGGTTACCAGAGAATCTAATCCGGCCAGGGTATTGTATGACAATGCTTGCCGAACTGGATGATTTTGTCCGCTATACCATTAACCTTTAAGTTCAGGAACAGTCAAGGCCGATATGTTGGGGAGGTTTTGGGGAAGGCTGAAAACACATCAGGCCAGCCAGAGGTTACCCCTGACTGGCCTGATTAAGAGCAAGCAGAATTACATATGCTTAATCATAGCATCGCCAAACTCTGAAGATTTCAGCAGCTTAGCGCCGTCCATCAGACGTTCAAAATCGTAAGTGACGGTTTTCGCTGCGATAGCGCCTTCCATCCCTTTGACGATCAGATCGGCGGCTTCAAACCATTCCATATGACGCAGCATCATTTCTGCAGACAGAATCACTGAACCTGGGTTCACTTTATCCTGACCTGCATACTTCGGTGCGGTACCGTGGGTGGCTTCGAACAGCGCACACTCGTCACCAATATTTGCGCCCGGAGCAATACCGATACCGCCAACCTGTGCCGCCAGGGCATCAGAAATGTAGTCACCGTTCAGGTTCATACAGGCGATAACGTCATACTCGGCCGGACGCAGCAGGATCTGCTGCAGGAACGCATCGGCGATCACGTCTTTTACCACGATCTCTTTGCCGGTATTCGGGTTCTTGATTTTCAGCCACGGGCCGCCATCGATCAGTTCACCACCAAACTCTTCACGAGCCAGCTGGTATCCCCAATCTTTAAACGCACCTTCGGTGAATTTCATGATGTTGCCTTTATGTACCAGCGTCACAGAGTCACGATCGTTAGTGATCGCATACTCAATGGCGGCACGCACCAGGCGCTTAGTCCCTTCTTCTGAACACGGCTTAATACCGATACCGCACTGCTCAGGGAAACGGATTTTCTTCACACCCATTTCTTCTTTCAGGAACTTAATCACTTTATCTGCTTCCGCAGAACCCGCTTTCCATTCGATACCTGCATAGATATCTTCAGAGTTTTCGCGGAAGATCACCATATCGGTCTCTTCCGGGCGTTTTACCGGGCTTGGTGTACCCTGGTAGTAACGTACCGGACGCAGACAGATATAGAGATCGAGTTGCTGACGCAGGGCAACGTTCAGAGAACGAATACCGCCACCGACCGGGGTGGTCAGCGGGCCTTTAATGGCAACGCGATATTCTTTGATCAGATCGAGGGTTTCTTCTGGCAGCCAGACATCCGGGCCATACAGTTCGGTGGACTTCTCACCAGTATAGATCTCCATCCAGGAGATTTTTCGCTCGCCGTTATAGGCTTTCTGTACTGCGGCATCAACCACTTTGATCATCACTGGTGAAACATCAATCCCAATACCATCGCCTTCAATAAAAGGAATGATAGGGTTATTCGGAACAACCAGTTTTCCCTGATCCAGGGTGATTTTTTGACCTTCAGCCGGAACAACTACTTTGCTTTCCATTAACCTCTCCTTCGAGCGCTTTTTTTGTTAATGACTTGTAAGATGCGCGTCAATACTACTCGAATATTAACTCCGCGCCAATCACCTCGGGTTTGCGTTATAATGCGCCTATTGTCACAAACTGCAAAGACCATGCCTAAAACTCCTGTTAAAAATCACCGCGTTAAACGATTCAGCCAAAGTGCTGACGCCCGGCGTACGCCAAAAGGCCCACGCCGGGTGCTTGTTTTTAATAAACCTTTTGATGTACTGCCGCAGTTCACTGATGAAGCGGGACGCGCGACGCTAAAAGATTTTGTCCCGGTGAGCGAAGTCTATGCCGCCGGTCGTCTCGATCGTGACAGCGAAGGCCTGATGGTGCTGACCAACGACGGCGCGCTACAGGCAAAGCTGACGCAGCCGGGTAAAAACACCGGGAAAATCTACTATGTCCAGGTGGAAGGTGTGCCGGAAGAGCAGCATCTGCAGCCGCTGCGCACTGGGGTTAATCTGAAAGATGGTCCCACCCTGCCCGCAGGCGTCGAGCGGGTGGCGGAACCTGCCTGGCTTTGGCCGCGTAATCCGCCGATTCGTGAGCGCAAAGCGATTCCCACCTGCTGGCTGAAAATTACTTTATACGAAGGCCGTAATCGCCAGGTGCGCCGCATGACCGCGCATATCGGCTTCCCGACGCTGCGACTGATTCGTTTCGCGATGGGATCCTTACAGCTGGGCGATCTGCCCCCCGGCGAATGGCGTGATATCAGCGCCGAAATTAGCGGCTGAAATCGATAACCGCAGGTTAATCATCACGGAGAACACCATGTTTAAACCTCATGTTACCGTCGCCTGTGTAGTACAGGCCGAAGGCCAGCTGCTGGTGGTGGAAGAGACGATTAACGGCGTCGCGACCTGGAATCAACCGGCGGGTCACCTGGAAGCGGATGAAACCCTGATTCAGGCTGCCGAACGCGAACTACTGGAAGAGACCGGCATCCAGGCGTCGCCACAGTGGTTGCTGCGTATTCATCAGTGGATCGCGCCGGATAATACGCCGTTTCTGCGTGTACTTTTCGCCCTCGACCTGCCCGCGATCCTGCCGACTACCCCGCAGGATAGCGATATTGACCGCTGCTGGTGGCTGCCACCGGAGCAGATCCTGCAAGCCAGCAACTTGCGTTCGCCGCTGGTCGCGGAAAGCGTGCGTATCTGGCAGCAGCCGGAACGCCATCCGCTGACGCTTTTACAGGCGTTTCAATGGCCGTTTTGCGAGGGTGCGCCCGCCCGCGACGCGTGATAGAATACGCCGCTTGTTTTATTCCTTATTTCCTTATCGTGAGTGTGTCATGTCTGACAACAGCCAGAAAAAAGTGATCGTCGGTATGTCCGGCGGCGTCGACTCTTCCGTTTCCGCCTGGTTACTGCAACAGCAGGGCTATCAGGTTGAAGGCCTGTTTATGAAAAACTGGGAAGAAGATGACGGTGAGGAGTATTGCACCGCCGCTGAAGATCTGGCTGATGCACAAGCGGTATGTGACAAACTGGGTATGCGCCTGCATAAGGTCAACTTCGCCGCCGAGTACTGGGATAATGTGTTTGAGCATTTTCTCGAAGAGTACAAAGCCGGTCGTACGCCAAACCCGGATATCCTGTGCAATAAAGAGATTAAATTTAAAGCCTTCCTGGAATTCGCCGCTGAAGATCTTGGCGCGGACTTTATTGCGACCGGCCACTATGTGCGCCGTCAGGATGTCGATGGCAAAAGCCGCCTGCTGCGCGGTCTCGACGACAATAAGGACCAGAGCTACTTCCTCTACACCTTAAGCCACCAGCAAATCGCCCAGAGTCTGTTCCCGGTTGGCGAGCTGGAAAAGCCGGAAGTGCGCCGCATTGCCGAAGAACTGGATCTGATCACTGCCAAGAAAAAAGACTCCACCGGTATCTGTTTTATCGGCGAGCGCAAATTCCGCGACTTCCTGGGCCGCTATCTGCCTGCGCAGCCTGGCGCCATCGTCACCGTCGATGGCCAGACTGTCGGCGAACATCAGGGTCTGATGTACCATACCCTCGGCCAGCGTAAAGGGCTGGGCATTGGCGGCATGAAAGAGAGTAACGACGATCCGTGGTATGTAGTGGACAAAGATGTCGCCAATAACCTGCTGGTTGTCGCCCAGGGCGGCGAACATCCGCGCCTGATGTCGGTTGGCCTGATCGCCCGCCAGCTCGACTGGGTCGATCGTGAGCCCCTGCGCGAACCGCTGCGCTGCGTGGTGAAAACC
Source organism: Winslowiella arboricola (assembly GCF_025527015.1). Taxonomy (GTDB): domain Bacteria; phylum Pseudomonadota; class Gammaproteobacteria; order Enterobacterales; family Enterobacteriaceae; genus Erwinia; species Erwinia arboricola. Next base: position 937,445 of record NZ_JAODIM010000043.1, read on the forward strand.
CGCTATCGCCAGGCGGATATCCCTTGTGTGATCAGCCCACAAGACGACGGTGCGATTGAAGTGCGTTTTGACCAACCGGTTGCTGCGGTTACTCCCGGTCAGTCAGCGGTCTTTTATCTGGATGATGTCTGCCTTGGCGGCGGCATTATTGAACAGCGTTTACCATTATTGTAGGGGCAGCGTTATCGCGCCGCCCGTGCCAAAGATTTGCACAGCATCAAATGCGCGCGACGCGTAAACAGGAGTAACCGTGGCTAAGAATTATTACGATATCACGTTAGCGATGGCTGGCATCTGTCAGTCAGCGCATCTGGTGCAGCAGCTGGCTCATCAGGGGCATTGCGACAGCGAAGTCCTGAAAGTTTCGCTGCAAAGTCTGCTGGATTTAAACCCGTCATCAACGCTGGCGGTATATGGTAATAACGAAGCCAACCTGCGCTTTGGCCTCGAAAGCATGCTGGCGATCCTTAACACCAGCAACCGTCAGGGGCTGGGAGCCGAACTAACGCGTTACACACTGAGCCTGATGGTGCTGGAGCGTAAGCTCAACAGCAATAAGTCGGCGCTTAACGAGCTGGCCAGCCGCATCTCCCAGCTTGACCGCCAGCTGGCCCATTACGAACTGGAATCCGACACGCTGATGAGCGCGATGGCGGCGATTTATGTCGATGTTATCAGCCCGCTCGGCCCGCGCATTCAGGTCACCGGTTCGCCGGCAGTGTTACAGAATTCACAGATCCAGAGCAAAGTGCGCGCCACCCTGCTGGCGGGCATTCGTTCTGCGGTACTGTGGCAGCAGGTTGGCGGTGGCCGCCTGCAGTTAATGTTTTCCCGTAATCGCCTTGCTAATGAAGCAAAAAGAATTTTAGCCAATATCACCCCGGCAGATATCCCGGCAGAATAACGCCGGGGGTTCAGCCCAATACCTTGTTAACGATCCAGGAGTTGCACTGATGGAATTATCCTCTCTGACCGCCGTCTCACCTGTCGATGGTCGTTACGGCGACAAAGTCAGCCCGCTGCGCGCTATTTTCAGCGAATACGGTTTGCTGAAGTTCCGCGTTGAGGTTGAAGTTCGCTGGTTACAGAAACTGGCCGCGACCGCAGAGATCAAGGAAGTTCCTGCATTTGATGCCGACGCAAACGCTTACCTTGATGCTATTGTCGCTAATTTCAACGAAGAAGACGCCGCGCGCATTAAAACCATTGAGCGCACCACCAATCACGATGTAAAAGCGGTGGAGTACTTTCTGAAAGAGAAAGTGGAGTCAGTGCCAGCGCTGCATGCGGTTTCTGAGTTTATTCACTTCGCCTGTACCTCTGAAGATATCAACAACCTGTCACACGCACTGATGCTGGAAACCGCACGTCGCGATGTTATCGCGCCGTACTGGCAGCAACTGATTGCCGCCGTGAAAGACCTCGCGCTGCAATATCGCGATATTCCCCTGCTCTCCCGCACCCATGGTCAGCCTGCTACGCCTTCAACCTTAGGCAAAGAGATGGCCAACGTGGCGTACCGTATGGAACGTCAGCTGCGTCAGCTGGAGCGGGTAGAAGTGCTGGGTAAAATCAACGGTGCGGTGGGTAACTATAACGCCCATATCGCCGCATACCCGGAAGTGGACTGGCATCAGCTGAGCGAAGCATTTGTCACTTCACTGGGTATCACCTGGAACCCGTACACCACCCAGATTGAGCCGCACGACTATATTGCTGAGCTGTTTGACTGCATGGCGCGCTTCAACACCATCCTGATCGATTTCGATCGCGATGTGTGGGGCTATATTGCGCTGAACCACTTTAAGCAGAAAACCATTGCCGGTGAGATTGGTTCTTCCACCATGCCGCATAAAGTTAACCCGATTGACTTCGAAAACTCCGAAGGCAACCTGGGTCTGGCAAATGCGGTTATGCAGCATCTGGCCAGCAAACTGCCGGTCTCCCGCTGGCAGCGCGATCTGACGGACTCCACCGTCCTGCGTAACCTCGGTGTCGGTGTCGGCTATGCGCTGATCGCCTATCAGGCGACGCTGAAAGGCATCTCTAAACTGGAAGTGAACCGCGACCGTCTGCTGGACGAGCTGGATCATAACTGGGAGGTGCTGGCAGAGCCGATCCAGACCGTAATGCGCCGTTATGGCATTGAAAAGCCTTATGAGAAACTGAAAGAGCTGACGCGCGGCAAACGTGTGGATGCGGCGGGTATGCAGACCTTTATCGACAGCCTGGCGCTGCCGGAAGAGGAGAAAACACGCCTGAAACAGATGACGCCGGCAAATTATATCGGTCGGGCTATTCAGATGGTTGATGATCTGAAATAATGTCCTGCGGGCTGGCGCAAGTCAGCCCATGTTAACCTGTTGTTTAGCTGCTTTAACCTATACTCGGCATATATTATTAGTGTTTTCATAAAGGAAAGGCTTATGCGCGTGTTGGTTGTGGAAGACAATGCCCTGCTGCGTCATCATCTGGCGGTACAGTTGCGGGATATGGGACATCAGGTTGATGCCGCTGAAGATGCCAAAGAAGCAGATTATTTTCTCAATGAACATACCCCGGATATCACACTGGTTGATTTGGGTCTGCCCGATGAAGATGGCATGACGCTGATCCGCCGCTGGCGTACCCAGGAAGTGAAGCAACCGATCCTGGTGCTGACCGCCCGTGATGGCTGGCAGGCCAAAGTGGCCGCGCTGGAAGCTGGCGCCGATGACTATGTCACCAAACCTTTTCATATTGAAGAAGTGGTTGCACGCATGCAGGCGCTGATGCGGCGTAACAGCGGGCTCGCCTCGCAAATTATTACTCTGCCTCCCTTCCAGGTCGATCTCTCACGTCGTGAACTGACCATCAATGAGCAACAAATTAAGCTGACCGCCTTTGAATACACCATTATTGAAACGCTTATCCGTAATAACGGCAAAGTGGTCAGTAAAGATTCGCTGATGCTGCAACTCTATCCGGATGCCGAACTGCGTGAAAGTCACACCATTGACGTGTTAATGGGCCGTTTGCGTAAGAAAATCCTCGCGGAACACCCGCAAGATGTGATCACCACTGTGCGCGGTCAGGGCTACCGCTTCGACCTCTGAGCAATGTCACTGCTGCGACGCTTTATTCCCTACTCGCTACGCGCCCGATTTCTGCTGGCAACCGCCGCAGTTGTGCTGGTTCTCTCACTCTCCTATGGCATGGTCGCGGTCGTCGGCTATGTGGTCAGTTTTGATAAAAATACCTATCGGGTGATGCGCGGTGAGAGCAATCTGTTCTTTACCCTCGCGCAGTGGCAGGATGGCAAATTATCCATCGCCCAGCCGGAGCGCATGACGCTAAACTTTCCGACGCTGGTGTTTATCTATGACGAACGCGGCCGCCTGCTGTGGCAACAGCGCGATGTGCCGGAAATCAGCAACAAGATCAAGCCAGAGTGGCTGCGTAAACCTGACTTCTACGAAATCGATACCAATAGCAGCACCAGCCGCGAAGCACTGGGCAATAACAAAGATGCGCAGAGCAAACTGCATGCCTACGATGATGACGGCAGCAGCTCTTTTACCCACTCGGTCGCCGTGAATCGCTACGATGCCACCACTAACCTGCCCGCGCTGACCATTGTAGTCGTCGACTCGATTCCGCAAGAGCTGCAACAGTCGGATATGGTCTGGGTGTGGTTTAACTATGTGCTGCTGGTGAATCTGCTGCTGGTGATCCCCTTGCTGTGGCTGGCGGCGCACTGGAGTTTGCGGCCGATTGGCGAACTGGCCAGCCAGGTACGCGAACTGGAAACCGGCATCCGCGAAACGCTTGATCCCTATCCGCCGCAGGAGCTGCGCAGTCTGGTGCGCAATCTCAACTTGCTGCTGGATAACGAGCGCCAGCGCTATACCCGCTACCGCACCACCCTTTCCGATCTGGCCCACAGCCTGAAAACGCCACTGTCGGTGTTGCAAAGCACCCTGCGCTCGCTGCGCGGCAGTAAAACATATTCGATTGAGCAGGCCGAACCGCTGATGCTGGAGCAGATCAGCCGTATCTCGCAACAGATTGGTTACTATCTGCATCGCGCCAGTATGCAGGCGGACCACAATCCGCTGAAGCGCGAACTGCATTCAGTATCGGCGCTGCTCGACAGCCTCTGTTCGGCACTCAATAAAGTCTATCAGCGCAAAGGGGTCTCCCTGTCGCTGGATCTGTCGCCGGAAATCACCTTTGTCGGCGATCCAACTGACTTTATGGAAGTGATGGGCAATATCCTCGATAACGCCTGTAAATATTGCCTGGAATTTGTAGAGATCTCCGCCCGCCAGACCGATAACGCGCTCTATCTTATTGTTGAGGATGACGGGCCGGGCATCCCGGAGAGCAAACGCGATCTGATTTTTGTCCGCGGTCAGCGTGCCGATACCATGCGTCCCGGACAGGGCTTAGGTTTAGCGGTGGCGCGCGATATTCTGGAACAATATGATGGCGATATCCTCACCGGCACCAGTGAGCTGGGTGGCGCACGCATGGAGGTGGTGTTCCAGCGTCAGGAAGTGGTACACAGCGGCGAATAGCGAAAGCTGCACTGCAACTTAACAAGCGAAGGTATATACTTCCAGCAAATTACCGCCTGAACTGGAACGTTATATGGATTATCAGCTTGATCTTAACTGGCCCGATTTTATTCAACGCTACTGGCAGAAACGCCCGGTAGTACTTAAGCGCGGCTTTAAAAATTTCGTCGACCCTATCTCTCCCGATGAGCTGGCCGGTCTGGCGATGGAAAATGAAGTCGACAGCCGCTTAGTCAGCCACCAAGATGGCAAATGGCAAGTCAGCCATGGCCCGTTTGAGAGCTATGACCATTTAGGCGAGAGTAACTGGTCGCTGCTGGTGCAGGCGGTGGATCACTGGCACGAACCCTCTGCCGCGCTGATGCGCCCTTTCCGTTTTCTGCCTGACTGGCGCACCGATGATCTGATGATCTCCTTCTCGGTGCCGGGCGGCGGCGTTGGTCCGCATTTCGATCAGTATGATGTATTTATTGTACAGGGCACCGGCCGCCGTCGCTGGCGTGTCGGCGAGAAACTGCCGCTGAAACAGCACTGTCCGCATCCTGATCTGCTGCAGGTTGAGCCGTTTGACGCCATTATCGATGAAGAGCTGGAACCGGGCGATATTCTCTATATTCCGCCTGGTTTCCCGCATGAAGGCTATTCACTGGAAAACGCCATCAACTATTCCGTCGGCTTCCGCGCACCAAGCGGACGTGAACTGATCAGCGGCTTCGCGGATTATGTGCTGGCGCGTGAACTGGGCAGTCACCGCTTCAGCGATCCGGATGTTGCCGCGCGCGATCGCCCGGCTGATATCCTGCCGCAGGAGATCGACGGTATCCGCCAGATGATGCTGGATGTGATTAACCAGCCAGAACACTTTAACCAGTGGTTTGGCGAATTTATTTCGCAATCGCGTCACGAACTGGATGTGGCGCCGCCGGAACCGCCATACCAGCCGGATGAAATTTACGACGCATTGCAGCAAGGCGATACCCTGACGCGTCTCGGTGGTCTGCGCGTACTGTGCATCGGCAGTGCGGTATTTATCAATGGCGAACAGCTGGAGAGCGCGCACACCGCAGCGCTGGCGGCGCTGGCCAATCAGCTGACGCTGGGTCTGGATGCGTTTGGCGACGCGCTGGACGATCCGTCATTCCTCGCCCAGCTGGCAGCGCTGGTAAACAGCGGCTACTGGTATTTCGGCGACGAATAAACCTCCAGGGCGGCGCTAATGCCGCCCTGACTTATTTTCGCACCGCCGCCAGCTCAGCAATGCGCATAATCACCGCCACGCTCTTCTCCATATTATCCAGTGAAGCAAACTCGTGTTTGCCATGATAGTTGTAGCCGCCGGTAAAGATATTCGGGCAAGGCAGCCCTTTAAACGACAGGCTGGCGCCGTCCGTGCCGCCACGAATCGGTTTCACTTCCGGCTCAATATCACAATCACGCATCGCCTGTAACGCCAGCTCGATAATGTGCGGATGAGCTTCCACCTTCGCGCGCATATTGTAATAGCTGTCTTCCAGCGTCACTTCAATGGCGCAATTCGCCGTTAATCCGCGGCTCAGACGCTTACCAATATCCTGCAGCGTTTTTTTGCGTGCGGCAAAATTATCCGCATCGAAATCGCGCACAATATAGTGCAGTTCGGCGCGCTCGACATTGCCCTTAATCTGATGCAGATGATAGAAACCTTCATAACCCGCGGTATGTTCCGGCGTCTCCTGCGCCGGGACTTCGCCATGAAAACGCAGCGCCAGCTCCAGCGCATTGACCATCACGCCTTTGGCTGAACCCGGGTGAACATTGTTGCCGGTAATCCTGATGGTTGCCGAAGCGGCATTAAAATTCTCAAATTCAAACTCGCCGACGCCACCGCCATCGATGGTGTAAGCCCAGTCCGCGCCAAAGGCCGCCACATCAAAGTGGGCGGTGCCCTTGCCAATCTCTTCATCCGGGGTAAACGCCACACAGATCTTGCCATGCGGGATATCGCCCTGCATCAGCCGCGCCATTGCGGTCATAATCTCGGCGACACCAGCTTTATCATCGGCGCCAAGCAACGTTTTGCCGTCAGTGGTGATCAGCGTATGACCAGTCAGCTGGTGCAGCACCGGAAACATCACTGGCGACAGGATCTCTTCACCGCTGCCCAGGGCGATATCGCCGCCACGGTAGTTCTCCACAATCTGCGGATTGACATTTTTCGCGGTAAAATCGGGCGAAGTATCCATATGCGCAATAAAACCGATCGCTGGTGTCGGCCACGCCACGTTGGATGGCATACTGGCCATCACGCAGCCAAATTCACTCAGCGTGACATCCTGAAAACCCAGTTGCCGCAACTCGTTCTGTAGCACTTCCGCCAGCCGCCACTGGCCGTCAGTACTGGGAACCTGGCGGGCATGACTTTTTGATTGCGTATCGTAAGAAACGTAGTGTAAAAAGCGATCGAGTAATCTGTCCATCTGTCGTCCCTCTGAGTGCCTGCCCATTATTATGGTGAGCCTTGCCAGTGAAAGTATTGCGTAAAGTCATAAGCGACTAACGTTAATATGGATTTATTAGCGTAATTGTAGTGGCCATTGCTGCCGTGGAAGAGACCAGCATGAAGAAAAAAGAGTTTGTCACCCAGGATCTGCTGAGCAAGATTTATCAGCAAAGCTCGCCACCGCTGAATAAACTGCCGCCGGAAAGGCAGCTGGCCGAGGAGTATGGTGTTTCGCGTTTTACCATTCGCCAGGCGCTGGAGAAGCTGGTCAGTATCGGCGTGATAAATGTGGTGCAGGGTTCCGGCATTTATATCAGCGAGCGCGCGCGCAGTAATCCGCTGGTGTATAACTCAATCACCGAAAAACGTTTCGACCAGATCGCCTTTCGGCTGATCAGTCTGCATAAAAAGTTGCCGGATAAAGAGGAGCGTCAGGTATTTGGCCTCGGTGAGCACGAGTATATCTGGCAATTCTGCCGCGTGCGCTATGTCGATAATCAGCGGGTGCAGATCGAAACCTCAAAGCTGCCATTTAGCGATTTCCCCGATCTTAACCAGCAGATTATCGAAAGCTCGATTCAGCAATATGTGCTGGGGCGCGGTTTGCAGATCTCTCATCTGCTGACCAGCTACCAGGCGATCAGCATCGACAAACAGCAAGCGGCGCTGCTGGCCTGCAAGCGGGGCCAGCCAGCGATGCAGATCAACAGCCGCGGTATTCTGGCGGGCGGACGGGTATTTGAGATCAGCGAGGTGATTGATATTAACTACTCCTGCACCTACGTGATCCCGTTTAACCAGGACAATCTGAGTTTTCGTCAGACGCACCCTTAAGGAGTATGCATCGCGCCATTGGGTAAACGGCTCTGCGTCCATTCATGCGGACGATACTCCAGCGGGAAGCTGCGCGCCGCTTCCTCATCAAAGCCGACGCCGATACCGGGCCGTTCGAGCGGATAGATATAGCCCTGCTCTGCCTGCGGCGCATTGGCAAATACGCTGCGGGTATTGGCGCCATAGGGATTAAACTCCTGGATCGCCGCATTATGCAGATGAATATTCAGATGCGTATTCACTGCACAACCGACAGGCGACATATCCGGCGGCCCGTGCCACGCCAGACGTACGCCAAATGCCTGACAAAGTACCGCCAGCTTCAGCGCCGGTGTAATCCCGCCCAGCTGCGACACATGGCAGCGGATAAAATCGATGCGACGATTAACAATCAGATCGTGCCACTCCGCCGGGTTGTTAAACAGTTCGCCCATTGCCAGCGGCACCGCCGAGTGCTGACGCACCTGCTCCAGCCAGCCGCTCTGCTGCGGCGAGACAATATCTTCAATAAAGTAAGGCTGGTACTGTTCCACCGCTTTAGCGAACTGCACCGCCTGCTGCGGAAACAGCCGCTCATGCACATCGTGCAGAATATGAAAACGGTGCTGATATTTCTCACGCAGCGCCTTAAACATCGCCAGCGTATTCGCCATATACTCATCCTGATCGTAATAGGCGCCGGGTGTTGGCTGGCGAGTGCTGTGCATGCCCTGCGGCGTACCGCCATAGAACCCCAGCTGGCAGCGAATATGGCGATGACCATCGGCGAGTAGCGCATCGATCTGCGGATAAAGCCCGGCCAGCGTCTCACTGGCGGCATGGCTGTAAACCGCTATCGCATCTTTGGATTTTCCGCCCAGCAGCTGATAAAGCGGCATCTGCGCCAGCTGACCTTTGATATCCCATAACGCCATATCAATCCCGGATACCGCATTGTTGATCACCGGGCCGTTACGCCAGTAGGCATTGACCATCATCATCTGCCACAGATCTTCAATATGGTTGGCGTCACGGCCAGTCAACAGCGGTTTCAGATACTCATCCACCATGGTTTTTACCGCCAGCGGACGCTGCTGGAAAGTGGCGCAACCGTAGCCTGTGATATTTTTACTGGTGGTGACGCGCACCACAATCAGGTTATGGCGATCCGGTTTGGTGATAAAGCACTCAATATTTTCTATCAGCGTTGGCAACATCGTAATCATCCCCGCGCCGGGCAGAGAATACCCGGTTACCGCATTAAATTTATCGCAATCGTTATTTACTATCGCCTTATTTCCGCCAGCAGGTAAACCTTTTTTTAGCGAATTTATTTTGGTTCGAAAAGCCGGATTATTACCAGAAAAAACCAGACCAATTTCACCCTCCGCGCTATTAACCGCCTGCATTGGTGCAAACTGTGACTGATATCAACTTTTATTGGTTTGTTTTGCTATGGGCGATTCTCTACTATCGTTCCGCGACACTCAGACAACAATAAGCACAGGGTCAGGAGCAGTTTTATGGGGAATACAGCGGCGGTAAATCGTATTATTCAGCTGGTTGGCGGTACAGATAATATTAATAAAGTCTGGCACTGCATGACGCGTCTGCGTTTTGATTTAATCGATGACAGCAAAATTAACCAGCAGGAAATAAAACAGCTGCCGGGTGTATTAGGGGCGCAGATTCAGAGCGATCAGTTTCAGATTATTATTGGTCCGCAGGTCAACAGCTGGTATCAGCAGCTCTCCGGTGTGCTGACGCCCGGCGACCGTGCGACAGCAGACAGCACGACAAAACAGAAAAAAGGGCTGATTTCGCTGTTTATGGACACGGTTTCCGGCGTCTTTGGTCCGATAGTCCCGGCCATTGCCGGTGCCGGGATGATCAAAGGTCTGCTGGCCGGGCTGGTGGCGCTACAGGTGGTTTCGGCGAAAAGCGATACGGTGGTGGTTATCGATCTGATCGCCAGTGGCGTATTCTGGTTTCTGCCGTTCTTTCTCGCGATCTCCGCAGCGAAGATGTTTAAAACGAACGAATATCTTGCCGCCGCCGTCGCTGCCTGCCTGATGTATCCGTCGTTGCTTGAAGCGGCCAAAGCGCTGGCAAACCACGCGCCCAACGCCGTCAGCGCGTTTTACTTTCTCGATATGATTCCGGTATCGGTGTTCAATTATGCCTCGAGTGTGATACCGGTCATCTTTTCCGTGCTGGCACTCAGCTATATCTACCGCTGGGTGGATGCCATCATGCCCGAGGTATTAAAAACCGTCTTTACCCCCACCCTGACACTGTTTATTACTGCGCTGGTGGCGCTGGTGATTATCGGCCCGGCCGGTATCTGGCTGGGTAAACTGCTGGCATGGTTTATTGAAGGTCTGTTTGGCGTCTCAGCCAGTTTTGCCGGATTGGTGGTCGGTGCAATTCGTCCGATTGCTATCCTTACCGGCATGCACCATGCCATGACGCCGGTTGCGCTGCAGAATTTTACCGATCGCGGCTACGATATGCTGATGCCGATGATGTTTATGGCCAATATGGCGATTGCCGGCTCGACGTTTGCCATCTGGCTGCACAGCAAAACGCGTCAGGAAAAGTCGGTGGTGCTTTCTGCGGCGATTTCTGCGCTGCTGGGCATTACCGAACCGGCGCTGTTTGGCGTGCTGACGCGCTATAAAAAGGCGTTTATCGCCGCCACGGTTGCCAGCTCACTGGCCTCGGCGTTTATTGCTTTCTTTGGCGTGCGTTTATACGGTTATATTTTATCCAGTATTTTCAGCCTGCCAGCCTATATCGGCCCGTACTTTATGTTTGCCCTTCTGGGCGTAGCACTGTCACTGGGATTATCTTTTGCCCTGACACTGTTACTGGTCGGCAGAAAATAACGCCAGCGGTCAATAAATCAGGCCATATTGACCCAGCCCGCTGGCTTTACTCAGGCGGGCTGCGACTTTTTCAGGTATCATCGCTCCCCCAAATTTTAAACCTGGCAGCGAAGATGATGAAAACCCACGCGCGCAAGCCACTGGTCACGCTTTCCGCGATTGGTAAAGCGTTTGACGGCAAAGAAATTATCGCCGACTTTAACCTCACCATTAATCATGGCGAGTTTATTACGCTGCTTGGCCCGTCCGGCTGCGGCAAAACCACCATTTTGCGCCTGATTGCCGGGCTGGAAAGCGCCGATCGCGGCGATATCGTGCTGGACAACGAAACCATCACCGATACCCCGGCGGAACATCGCCATATCAATACCGTCTTTCAGAGCTATGCACTGTTTCCGCATATGACGGTATTTGAAAATGTCGCCTTTGGCCTGCGGATGCAGAAAACCCCGGCGGCGGAAATTACCAGCCGGGTCAATGAAGCGCTGGCGATGGTGCAGCTGGATGAATTTTCTCAGCGCCGCCCGCACCAGCTCTCTGGCGGACAACAGCAGCGCGTGGCTATCGCCCGTGCGGTAGTTAACCGGCCGAAAGTATTGCTGCTTGATGAGTCACTGTCGGCGCTGGACTATAAGCTGCGTAAGCAGATGCAGAACGAACTGAAAGCTCTGCAGCGCAAACTGGGCATCACCTTTATCTTTGTTACCCACGATCAGGAAGAGGCGCTGACCATGTCAGACCGCATCGTGGTGATGCGTGACGGACGTATTGAGCAGGACGGCACGCCGCGTGAAATCTATGAAGAGCCGCGCAACCTGTTTGTCGCCCGTTTTATTGGTGAAATTAATGTTTTCGACGCCGAGGCGATTGCCGATCTCGGTAACCAGCGCGTGCGTGCGCGCGTCGAAGGGCGGGAATGCGATATCCAGGTGCCTTTCGCGGTGCAACCCGGCGAGCGGCTGCATGTGTTGCTGCGCCCGGAAGATCTGCGGGTGGAAGAGATCAACGATGACAATACCATTGATGGCCTGATTGGCTATGTGCGCGAGCGCAACTACAAAGGTATGACGCTGGAATCGACCGTCGAGCTGGAAAACGGCAAGCTGGTCACCGTCAGTGAATTCTTTAACGAAGATGATCCTGATTTCGACCACTCGCTGAATCAGAAGATGGCGGTGAACTGGGTTGAAAGCTGGGAAGTGGTGCTGAAAGATGAAAACGACGCGTAATCGCTTACAGAAAGGGGTGATTCTGACCGTTGTCAGCTGGCTGGTGCTGTTTGTCTTTCTGCCCAACCTGATGATTTTCGCCACCAGCTTTCTTACCCGTGATGACAGCAGTTTCGTTAAGCTGGTATTCACCCTCGACAACTATAGCCGCCTTGCCGACCCGCTGTATGCTTCGGTGCTGCTGCACTCGCTGAATATGGCGCTGATCGCCACCCTCTGCTGTCTGCTGCTCGGCTATCCCTTCGCCTGGTGTCTGACCCGCCTGCCTGCGCGTCTGCGTCCGCTGATGCTGTTTCTGCTGATTGTGCCGTTCTGGACCAACTCGCTGATCCGCATTTACGGCCTGAAAATTTTTCTCAGCACCCGCGGCTGGCTGAACGATTTTCTGTTGTGGCTCGGGGTGATCGATAAACCTTTCAGTATTATGTACAGCTCTGAAGCGGTGGTGCTGGGACTGGTCTATATTCTGCTACCGTTTATGGTAATGCCGCTCTACTCCAGCCTGGAAAAGCTGGATAAGCCGTGTCTGGAAGCAGCGCGCGATCTTGGCGCCAGCAAGCTGCAAACCTTTATCCGCATTATTCTGCCGCTAACCATGCCAGGAATTGTCGCCGGTTGTCTGCTGGTGCTGCTGCCGGCAATGGGGCTGTTTTTTGTCTCCGATCTGATGGGCGGCGCGAAAAATCTGCTGATCGGCAATGTGATTAAAAGTCAGTTTCTTAATATCCGCGACTGGCCGTTCGGCGCCGCCACCAGCGTGGTGCTGACACTGATTATGGGACTGATGTTGCTGATTTACTGGCGTGCTGCACGTCTGCTGAATAATAAGGTGGTGCCGGAATGATCGCGCGCTGGTTACGCGGCGGCTTTATGGCCGTTATTTACGCCTGGTTGTATATCCCGATCGGCATTCTGATCATTAACTCGTTTAACGCATCACGCTTCGGCATTAACTGGCAGGGTTTCAGCAGCAAATGGTATAGCCTGCTGCTCAATAACGACAGCCTGATTGAAGCGGCAAAACATTCACTGACCATGGGCGTACTGTCCGCCACCTTCGCTACGCTGATTGGCTCGCTGACGGCAGTAGCGCTCTATCGCTACCGCTTCCGGGGGAAGCCCTTTGTCGGCGGCATGCTGTTTGTGGTGATGATGTCACCGGATATTGTGATGGCCATCTCCCTGCTGGTGCTGTTTATGCTGCTGGGCATTTCCCTTGGTTTCTGGTCGCTGCTGTTTTCCCATATCACCTTCTGCCTGCCGTTTGTGGTGATCACCGTGTTCTCACGCCTGAAAGGCTTTGATGTGCGGATGCTGGAAGCGGCGAAAGATCTGGGCGCCAGCGAGCTGACCATTCTGCGTAAAATCATTCTGCCGCTGGCGCTGCCGGCGGTGGCGGCGGGCTGGTTGCTGAGCTTTACGTTGTCGATGGATGATGTAGTGGTTTCATCGTTTGTCACCGGCCCCAGCTACGAGATTTTACCGCTGAAAATCTATTCGATGGTGAAAGTGGGCGTCTCGCCAGAGGTGAATGCGCTGGCGACTATTCTGATGCTGCTGTCACTGCTGATGGTGGCCGCCAGCCAGCTGTTGCTGCGTGATAAAACCCGTCGGGTGGTTGAGCCTTGACCCCACAGCCCCCTGACATATAATCCCGGCCATAATAAATCGGGGCCTGCAACGGCATGCGGCTCCACCTTTGGGAGTAATGATAATGAAAAGATGGTCACACTGGCTGGCAGCCGGGGCGCTGGCTTTAGGTTTACAGAGCGCGCAGGCGGACGACAGTAAAACTCTCTATTTCTACAACTGGACGGAATATGTACCGCCCGGGCTGCTGGAGCAGTTTACCAAAGAGACTGGCATCAAGGTGATCTACTCCACCTATGAATCCAACGAAAGTATGTATGCCAAACTGAAGACCTATAAAGATGGCGCCTACGATCTGGTGGTGCCATCGACCTACTTCGTCGCCAAAATGCGCAACGAAGGCATGATCCAGAAGATTGATAAAACGAAGCTCAGTAATTTCCATAACCTCGATCCGCTGTTACTGAATAAGTCATTTGATCCCAATAACGACTACTCAATCCCCTATATCTGGGGCGCCACCGCCATTGGTCTGAACAGCGATGAGATTGAGCCGAAAAGCGTTACCCGCTGGGCCGACCTGTGGAAACCTGAATATAAACAGAGCCTGTTGCTGACCGATGATGCGCGTGAAGTGTTCCAGATCGCGCTGCGCAAGCTGGGCTTCTCGGGCAACAGCAAAGATCCGCAACAGATTGAAGCCGCTTATGCCGAGCTGAAAAAGCTGATGCCGAATGTACTGACCTTTAACTCAGATAATCCGGGTAATCCTTATATGGAAGGTGAGGTCAATCTCGGTATGGTGTGGAATGGTTCTGCTTATGTCGCACGTCAGGCAGGCACGCCATTGCAGATCGTCTGGCCGGAAGAAGGCGGTATTTTCTGGATGGACAGTCTGGCTATCCCGGCGAATGCGAAAAACGTCGATGGCGCGCTGAAGCTGATTAACTTCCTGCTGCGCCCGGATGTGGCGGCTCAGGTCGCGGAAACCATCGGTTATCCGACGCCGAATCTGGCGGCGAAAAAGCTGCTGCCAAAAGAGGTTTCCGGCGATCCGTCACTCTATCCGGGTGATGAAGTGATCAAAAAAGGCGAGTGGCAGGATGATGTCGGCGACGCCAGCATTCAATATGAGACGCTGTTCCAGAAGTTAAAAGCGGGACGCTAAGTGAGTGGGCGGCGAGAACGCCGCCCCTGCAAACCAGCGGTATTTCCCGTAGGGGCGGCGTTCTCGCCGCCCGTGTTAATGATTTGCACCTGCCGTAATGACGACGTTCTCGCCGCCCCCGATACTATTTATACAGGCCCAGTAAAAAAGTACGCACATACAGCGGTACCACTTCGCTGGCTAAACCGTATTTCTTCTCTTCAAACTCGCTGCCCACCTGGCTTGGCTCCAGGTTCAGCTCAACGGTATGCGCCCCCTGCAGGCGAGCTTCATGGACAAAACCGGCCGCCGGATAGACATGGCCTGAGGTGCCAATGGCAATAAAGTAGTTAGCCTTTTCAATCGCCTGATAGATCTCTTCCATCTCCAGCGGCATCTCGCCAAACCACACCACATGCGGGCGTAGACGGTTGGGGAACTGACAGCAGTGGCAGCGATCGCCGGGATTAACATCTTCAAGCCATGCAAAAATCTGCCCGCTGCCTGGACAGCGCACTTTCAGCAGCTCGCCGTGCATATGAATCACCCGCTCACTGCCGGCGCGCTCATGCAGGTTATCGATATTCTGCGTCACCAGCAGAAAGTTGTCGCCCAGCGCCGATTCCAGCTCCGCCAGCGCCTGATGCGCGGCATTGGGGTGGATTTCCGGCTGTTGCAGCTGGCGACGACGCGCATTGTAAAATGCCTGCACCTTTTCCGGATCGCGCGCAAAGCCTTCCGGCGTGGCGATATCTTCCACCCGATGCTCTTCCCACAAACCATCATGGGCGCGGAAAGTACGGATCCCGGATTCAGCGGAAATCCCCGCTCCGGTCAGGATCACCACACGCGGCAGCGGATGGGCCAGCAGTTCCGCGGTGCGGTCGCGCTCAAAAATGCGCTGGCGAAAACGTTGATGGATCTGGCGCTTAGTCTTCTTGTAGCGTGCGAGTCGCAGTCGGCGACGGGGTGTGCGCATAAAAGCTCCTTTAGTTACCTGAGGTGGAGGAAAGCGGCGCCGCGCATTCCTCCGGCATCTCCATGACGGGCTTTGGCGAAACGAGGCGTTTTGGCCACCGGTAACAGGTACTTCGCCACACGCTGTTCCAGCCCTTCATAAAGTGCATCGAAATTAGAAAGTCCCCCACCCAGCACCACCAGATGCGGATCGATCAGCGTCAGCAGATTGCCAAGGCATACTGCCAGCAGCTCGCGATATCGCCCGGTGTGGGCCAGCGCCTGCTGATCTCCCTGATAATAACGGGTGATGATGTCAGGCGCACTGAGAGTCTGCTGATACTGCTGCTGCCAGAGCCAGGCAAAGCCGGTTCCGGAGAGATAAGATTCAATACAGCCGCGCTTGCCGCAGCCACACTGTTGCAAGGGGATATCACGCCCCAGCACCTCAAGGGCATCAACCGGTAAACGCAGATGACCAAATTCGCCGGTGATAAAATTGCGGCCGGTGACCGGTTTGCCATCGACAATTAACCCGCCGCCAACGCCGGTGCCGAGGATCAGGCCAAACACCACCGGATAAGCCTGGAATTCATCGTCCCAGGCTTCGGAGAGGGCAAAACAGTTGGCGTCGTTGTCGATACGCACTTCACGTTGCAGGCGCTGCGACAGGTCGGCACACAGCGTCTTACCACGCGCAGCGGGCACGTTGGCGGTAAACAGTGTGCCATCATCCGGCACCGGCAAGCCCGGCACACCAATGCCGACACTGCCCTGTTCTCCCGTGCGTTGATCGGCCTCGCGCACCAGCTGCTCCAGCACCGCCAGCAGTTGCGGATAATCATCACGCGGCGTGGGCACGCGCGTGCTCCAGACCTGGCGCCGCTGCGCGTCATACACACCGAGGGCGATTTTGCTGCCGCCCATATCGAGGCCATAGTACATGTGCTTACCCGTTTCCCTTACCTGCGGTACCCATCATCGCCGCCCGCCGTTACTGCCCGCTAAGCACGCGTGCCGGATCGATACGGCTGGCGCGCCGCGCCGGATACCAGCTTGCCACCAGACTCAGCACAATCGCCGTCGCCAGCACCGAAATCACATCCAGCCAGTGCAGTTCTGACGGCAGAAAGTCGATAAAGTAGATATCACCTGACAGGAACTGATGACCAAGCAGGGTTTCAATGCCACGGATCAACGGCGTAAGATTTAACGCCGCCAGCACGCCGACCACCACGCCGCTGACGCTGCCGAGTAAACCGGCCATCAATCCGTACCAGACAAAGATAGCGCGGATCAGCCCATCTTTCGCCCCGAGGGTTCGCAGCACGGCAATATCGCTGCTCTTATCCTTGACCGCCATCACTAACGTCGACACGATATTGAAGCAGGCCACGCCGATCACCAGCACCATCGCCAGATACATAATCGCGCGGATCATCTGGATATCACGATACATATAGCCATAAGTACCGACCCAGCTGCGGATATAAACATAGGATTGCGTCACCTGCCCGGCATCGCGTACCAGCTTATTGGCGCTAAAAGGATCGTTAACTTTAATCGCAATACCGGTGACATTATCACCCATGGTCAGATACTGCTGGGCATCGGCCAGCGGCACCATCGCCAGGCTGTGATCCAGCATGCCGCTAAGCTGCAGTATCCCGCTAACTTGCAGGCGGACACGCTTTGGCTGCAACAGTTTATGTTCGGTATCACTGTTGGGGATCATAATCGTCAGCCAGTCGCCCTGCTTCAGATTCAGCGATTTCGCTACGCCGCTGCCGATAATCACCTGCTGCTTGCCCGGGGTAAAACTCGACCAGGCGTTGTTCTGGACAAATTTCGGTAGCGCGCTCAGGCGGGTTTCCAGCTGCGGATCCACCCCTTTCACCTGAATCGCCTGCAGTTTAGCGCCGCTTTCAATCAGGCCGGTGAAGTTGATATAGGGTGCGGCGGCAGCAATGCCTGGCACTTTTTCAATGCGCGGCAACATCGCCTGCCAGCCGGTCATCGGCTGATTTACCGGCTCAATCTCGCCGTGGGGCACCACCGCCAGAATGCGGTTATTCAGCTCGCGCTCAAAGCCATTCATCGCGCTCAGCCCGACAATCAGCACCGCCACGCCGAGCGCGATACCGACAGTAGAGATCACCGAAATCAGCGACACCATGCCGCCACGGCGGCGGCCACGACTAAAGCGTAATCCCAGTAACAGGGATAAAGAAGAAGCCATTACACCGCTCCTGCCAGCGTCAGTTCACCAGTCAGCTGACCATCGCGCATCTCCATCTGGCGCTTCAGGCGTTTCGCCAGATGCAGATCGTGGGTTACCACCAGAAACGCGGTGCCCTGGCGCACATTGAGTTCACCCAGCAGATCAAAAATGGCGTCCGCGTTGCGCGCATCCAGGTTTCCGGTCGGTTCATCCGCCAGCACCAGCCGCGGATTATTGACCAGCGCACGGGCGATCGCCACGCGCTGACGCTCACCGCCGGAAAGCTCAGAAGGACGATGCGTCGCACGCTTCTCCAGCCCGACCGCCGCTAACATTGCGTGCGCTTTCTCCTGCGCTTCGCTTTTATGCACCTTGCCAATCAGCAGCGGCATCGCCACATTTTCCAGCGCAGTGAAGTCCGGTAGCAGATGGTGGAACTGATAGATAAAGCCCAGCTCGCGGTTACGCAGTTCTGCTTTCGCCGATGAAGATAAGCTGTTCAGCGATTTACCGTTAAACACCACTTCGCCGGAGGTAGGAGAATCCAGCCCACCCAGCAGATGCATCAGGGTACTTTTGCCAGAGCCGGAGCTGCCGACAATCGCCATCATTTCGCCCGGCTCAATGCTAAAAGAGACATTGCGCAGTACATCTGTCTGCACGCTGCCTTCCTGATAGCGTTTGCACAGATCGTTACACTGCAACAGGATCGAATTACTCATAGCGTAAAGCCTCAGCGGGTTGTACGGCGGCAGCGCGCCAGGAAGGATAAAGCGTCGACAGCAGCGCCACCGCCATCGCGGTAAAGGCAATCGCCACCACCTGCCATGGCGAAATCGCCACCGGCAGCGCCGCGCCATCAAGGAACAGGCCAATTACGGGCATCAGATTATTGAGCTGGCTGGCCAGCAGCACGCCAAACAAGGCGCCCAGCAGCGCACCGATAATGCCCGCGCTGGCACCCTGCACCATAAACACCAGCATAATCTGCCGGCGCGTCAGGCCCTGGGTTTGCAGAATCGCCACTTCACCCTGCTTCTCCATAATCAGCAAGCCAAGTGAGGTGATAATATTAAATGCCGCGACCGCCACAATCAGACTCAGCAGCAGACCCATCATATTTTTTTCCATACGTACGGCCTGGAACAGCTCGCCTTTACGCTCGCGCCAGTCTTTCCATACCATACCTTGCGGCAGCGTTTGCTGGCTGAGGGTATCAACGCTGAGCGGCTCATTCAGCCACAAACGCCAGCCGGTGATATTGCCCGCCGGATAACGCATCAGGCGTGACGCATCCTGCTGATTAACCAGAATCTGGTAACCATCGACTTCGCTGTTGGCGGCAAAAGTACCGATAATATTGAACAGGCGCTGACTCGGCACGCGCCCCATTGGGGTGAACTGGCTGGCGGAAGGCACCATCAGACGCAGGGAGTCACCGCGCTTAACGCCCAGCTGTCCGGCCAGCTGCTCGCCGAGGATAACGTTATATTTTCCGCTTTGCAGATCGGACTGCTTAACGTTGACCAGATATGGCGTCAGCGGATCCTGCTCTTGTGGATCCACGCCGAGCATCACCCCGACCGCCACGCTGCGTGCGCTCTGCAGCACCACATCGCCGGTGGTCAGCGGCGCAACGCGGCTGACGCCCTGTAATTTCAGACTGTCGGCGCTGACCTGCTGCGGATTAATCGATCCTTTATCGCTGGTGACCAGCGCTTGCGGCATCAGACCAAGAATATTGTTTTCCAGCTCACGCTCAAAACCGTTCATTACCGACAATACGGTAACCAGCGCCAGTACCCCCAGCGTAATGCCGATGGTGGAGAGCCAGGAAACAAACCGTCCAAAGCGGTCTGAGGCGCGTCCGCGCATGTAGCGCAGACCAATAAATAGGGCAACAGGTTGATACATGTAATCCGTCTTGTGCGCTTGCTGAGGCAAAGTGATCAGGGATGATAAAGGAGCGGCTCGCTTTATGGAACCTCTAAGCCTCTGAGTCTGCGGCAAAGGCTGTAAAGATCGTGCTGACAGCTGCCTGAATGCGTAAAAAAGCAGCAGCCATACTGCTTTAAGCGGTTAACGGGCCAGCCTGCATGCGACGTAAACTATACTGACAGTATGTGGCCTGAGTATTACTGCCGTTTTAACGGCGCTGGAGTGGTACGATGTTCAGATATCCCAAAGGCAGTATCGTTAAACATAAATCCGGTGAAATCAGAGGCGAAGTGGTGAATGTGTTTGAACAGGGAGATTCGCCAACCGGTTACTACGTCAAATGGGATGACGGCAATCACAGCTATCATGTCGAGCAGGAATTGTGCTGGGCCAATATCGATCGGCCAAAAATGCATTACACTCGTCAGTCGACTAAGTGACGCGGTTACCCTGCTGAATTAGCCGCACAAAAATCCGTTCGCGATCAGGTGCACCCTGCCGCGTTCTGTGAAATCATTACGCCATATGGATCATTAAGAGAACGTCGAACCGACTATGCCAGAACAGACTCGCTATTCCCTGCCTGTGAAAGCCGGCGATCGCTCCCTGCTTGGGCAGCTGACCGGCGCGGCTTGTGCCGTTGAGTGCGCTGAAATCATTGAACGTCATCGTGGACCGGTGATGTTAATTGCACCTGATATGCAAAATGCCCTGCGCTTACAGGATGAAATTCAGCAGTTTACCGACCAGCCGGTCACCAGCCTTGCCGACTGGGAAACGCTGCCTTTTGACAGCTTTTCGCCGCACCAGGAAATTATCTCCTCGCGCCTGTCGACCCTGTATCAGCTGCCGACGCTGCAACGCGGTGTACTGATCCTGCCGGTTAATACCCTGATGCAGCGCGTCTGCCCGCACAGTTTTTTGCACGGCCACGCGCTGGTGATGCAGAAAGGTCAGCATCTGTCGCGCGATACCCTGCGCAGTCAGCTGGAGCAGGCCGGTTATCGCAGCGTCGACCAGGTGATGGCCCACGGCGAGTATGCCACCCGCGGCGCCCTGCTTGATCTCTACCCGATGGGTAGCGAACAGCCGTACCGTATTGATTTCTTTGATGATGAAATCGACAGCCTGCGCCTGTTTGATGTTGACACGCAGCGGACGCTGGAAGAAGTGGCGGCGATTAATCTGCTGCCCGCCCACGAATTCCCCACCGATAAAGCCGCCATCGAACTGTTCCGCAGCCAGTGGCGCGAACAGTTCGACGTCAGACGTGAACCCGAGCATATTTATCAGCAGGTCAGCAAAGGCACGTTGCCGGCCGGCATTGAATACTGGCAGCCGCTGTTTTTCGATCAGCCGCTGCCTGCGCTGTTCAGCTATCTGCCGGATAATACGCTGGTAGTGAATACCGGCGATCTGGAAAGCAGCGCCGACCGCTTCTGGCTGGACGTCACCTCGCGTTATGAAAACCGCCGGGTGGACCCGATGCGCCCGCTGCTGGCGCCGGAAAAACTGTGGCTGCGTATCGACGAGCTGTTTAGCGAACTGAAAAAGTGGCCGCGCGTGCAGCTCAGCAGCGACGTGCTGGCAGATAAAGCCGCCCATACCAATCTTAACTATCAGCCGCTGCCGGATTTGGCGGTGCAGGCACAGGCGAAAGCCCCGCTGGATAATCTGCGTCACTTCCTTGAAAACTTTGATGGCCCGGTCATCTTCTCAGTTGAGAGTGAAGGCCGCCGTGAAACCCTGCAGGAGCTGCTGGCACGAATCAAAGTGCAGCCAAAAACCATTTCCCGTCTCGATCAGGCCAGCGAAACCGGCCACTATCTGATTGTTGGCGCCAGCGAACGCGGCTTTATTGATGGCCTGCGTCAGCGCGCGCTGATTTGCGAAAGTGATCTGCTGGGTGAGCGCGTGACCCGCCGCCGTCAGGACAGCCGCCGCACCATTAACCCGGATGTCCTGATCCGTAACCTTGCCGAGCTGCATCCCGGACAGCCGGTGGTGCATCTGGAGCATGGCGTCGGTCGCTATATCGGCCTGACCACGCTGGAAACCGGTGGCATCACCGCTGAATACCTGATGCTGGCCTATGCCAACGATGCCAGGCTCTATGTGCCGGTTTCGTCACTGCATCTGATAAGCCGCTATGCCGGTGGCGCCGACGAAAATGCGCCGCTGCATAAACTGGGCAGTGATGCCTGGTCACGCGCGCGACAGAAAGCTGCGGAGAAAGTGCGCGACGTGGCGGCCGAGCTGCTGGATATTTATGCCCAGCGCGCCGCCAAAACCGGTTTTGCCTTTAAACATAACCGCGAGCAGTATCAGCTGTTCTGTGAAAGCTTCCCGTTCGATACCACGCCGGATCAGGCGCAGGCGATTAATGCGGTGCTCAGTGATATGTGCCAGCCACTGGCGATGGATCGTCTGGTATGCGGTGATGTCGGTTTTGGTAAAACCGAAGTGGCGATGCGTGCCGCATTCCTTGCGGTCGAGAACCATAAGCAGGTTGCGGTATTAGTGCCGACCACCCTGCTGGCGCAGCAGCACTTTGATAACTTCCGTGACCGCTTTGCCAACTGGCCGGTGCGGATTGAAATGCTTTCCCGTTTTCGTACTGCTAAAGAACAGGCTCAGATCCTCGAGCAGGCCGCCGAAGGCAAGATTGATATTCTGATCGGTACCCACAAGCTGCTGCAAACCGAAATTAAATGGCGCGATTTGGGTCTGCTGATTGTCGATGAAGAGCACCGCTTTGGTGTGCGCCATAAAGAGCGAATTAAAGCGATGCGCGCCGATGTTGATATTCTGACCCTGACCGCGACGCCAATCCCGCGCACGCTGAATATGGCGATGAGCGGTATGCGCGATCTGTCGATTATTGCCACCCCTCCGGCGCGTCGTCTGGCAGTGAAAACCTTTGTGCGTCAGTATGACGACCTGGTGGTACGCGAAGCGATTCTGCGTGAGGTGCTGCGTGGTGGCCAGGTATACTACCTGTATAACGACGTGGAAAATATCGAAAAAGCCGCGCAACGCCTGGCGGAACTGGTGCCGGAAGCCCGCGTCGCCATCGGCCATGGTCAGATGCGTGAGCGCGAGCTGGAACGGGTGATGAATGATTTCCACCACCAGCGTTTCAATGTACTGGTCTGTACCACTATCATTGAAACCGGTATCGATATCGCCACCGCCAATACCATTATTATTGAACGTGCCGACCACTTTGGTCTGGCGCAGCTGCATCAGCTGCGTGGCCGTGTTGGCCGTTCGCATCATCAGGCTTATGCCTGGCTGTTGACGCCGCATCCAAAGGCGATGACCACCGATGCACACAAGCGTCTGGAAGCTATCGCCTCGCTGGAAGATCTCGGCGCGGGCTTTGCGCTGGCAACCCACGATCTGGAAATTCGTGGCGCCGGTGAGTTGCTGGGCGAAGACCAGAGCGGGCAGATGGAAACCATCGGCTTCTCGCTGTATATGGAGCTGCTGGAAAATGCCGTCGACGCGCTGAAAGAGGGACGCGAACCGTCGCTGGAGGATCTGACCAGCAATCAGACCGATATCGAACTGCGTATGCCTGCCCTGCTGCCAGATGACTTTATTCCTGACGTTAATACCCGCCTGTCGTTCTACAAGCGTATCGCCAGTGCGCAGAGTGAAGGCGAGCTGGATGAGTTAAAAGTTGAGCTGATTGACCGCTTTGGTTTGCTGCCGGATGCGGCGCGCAATCTGCTGGATATTGCCGCGCTGCGTCTGGTGGCGCAGAAACTGGGCGTTCGTCGCATCGATGGCAGTGAAAAAGGCGGATTTATTGAGTTCGCTGAAAAAAACCGCGTCGATCCCGGCTGGCTGATTGGTCTGCTGCAAAAAGAGCCGCAGCACTGGCGGCTGGATGGGCCAACGCGCCTGAAGTTTATCCGTGAACTGGGCGATCGCAAGCTGCGTATGAAGTGGGTACGTGATTTTATGGCTCAGCTGCTGGAGAATGCGGCCTGATATTTTATCCCGACAGGGGAAGCAACAATGGTTATCGCTGATTGTTGCTTCCTGCTGTAATTAAATTTTTTCGCTTGCGCGCGTTAGTTATCAACCCGCATCACGGGAATATATTCTCTGGCACAGATATCACATTTAAACACTATATTTTCAGCGGGATGTTCCCGCATCGCTTGCCGACGTATTGTCTCCTGTTGGGTGGCCCGATTACATTCCAGCACTTGTTCGAGGGTTGCCGGAACCATTTTCCCTGAGATACGCGCCTCGTGGATAAGACGCATCCTTGCTCCAAGTTTGTCTATTGCTGCCTGCATTTCTGCAGGACGTTCCTGTATAGCTTTGCGGCGTGCGTAAGACATTTCCTCTCCTGTAGGGTTCAAGACCGATTTCTAATGTGATTCCCTTCCCAAGTCTTTTACTGGCTAACCGCCGGTATATAGCAGCAACCTCATCATTAACTGGAAGATACATATACATGCCACCCTGGAACTGCTTGTAGTGATCAATAATTATATTTTCAACAATGCGAAATACCTGAATCGCATTTACCCTTCCCAGTACAGGGGGGTGGTAATGAGTGCCCTTTCTGGCGTTTTCGGCTATATCAAATGTAACTTCCCAGCATCCTTTATTACTAAATATAAAGTTATCCGGAAAAATTAATGTTGAGTCAATTAAATTATCCGACGATAGCTTTTGGAAAGTTATTTCATACTCCACCCCATTAGAAAAAAATGTTGCGGCATGAACTATCGAAAATTGGTTGATATGGTGAATGATAAATTTTGTCATATGAATAGCCTAAATTCCTTTTCAACTATGCTGCTGATTTTTCTGTCTCGATAATATCCGATTTTTATTTTGCAATAGTGCCATTTTATGTAAATACGCCGTGATCCACGCCAACTTTTGCAAATGCAAAAAAAAATCCGTTTGCACATTGGTGCTTACGGATTTTTATTTAATTAACCGGTCCTGTAACAGGATGATCTTAATCTTCGCCTGCTCAGGCCTGATTATTCAGCACCAGCTGGCCTTTATTATCCAGCGGAATACGGGTGCCGGGATCATTCTCCATACGGATTTTTCCCTGCTGGTCGCCAATTTTATAGGTTACGTCGTAACCCAGCATTTTTTCCTGCTTATCGTAGACCGTTTTACAGCGCTGTTCGCTGGTGGTGTAGGTATCACGCTCCTGCATTGCACCCTGCACCTGGTTGCCGCCGTAGCCGCCTGCCAGTGCGCCCGCAACGGTCGCCACATCCTTACCGCGTCCGCCACCAAACTGGTGACCCAGCACGCCACCCGCTACCGCCCCCAGTACGGAACCGGTTATGCGGTTCTCATCCTGTACCGGACGACGGTGGGTCAGTGTGACATTACGGCACTCCTGACGCGGATTTTTAATGGTTTCTTTAATTGGTGTTGCGGAGAGCACCTGAGCATATTGCGGGCCGCTGCTAAAGACGTTCATACCTGCAACGGCGGCAACACCTAATGCCGCTGCCACGCCAATACCTATACCCGCTAACATTGATTTATTCACAGGAAATCCTCCTGAATTGTTACCGCGCATCTATTGCCACTGCCAGTTCCTTTGCAGCTTTGGCATTCCCGGCGTGCGCGACGCGCCGTGGTCATTAACCTGAAGTTTGCAGAAAGTAACGAAACGCGACAATCAGACAAGCGGACGAAAGCGATAAGAAAAACCTTTTCAGAGTGTTCTTATCTGGCTGGTTTGCACGGCGTTTCAGAGGATAAAGTGATGGTGACAGGGTAACAGGATGCAGTTAATCGATTGAAATGGCGGGGATTGCCCCCGCCACTGGTGCTTAGTGCAGCTTCAGACGCGGGCGGATCACCCGGTTGATACTTCCCACCAGCATCATCAGGCCGGTTTTGAAGTAGCCATGCAATGCAATCTGGTGCATACGGTACAGGGAGATATAGACGAAGCGGGCAATACGCCCTTCAATCATCATCGAGCCGCGCATCAGATTACCCATCAGGCTACCGACGGTAGTAAAGCGTGACAATGAAACCAGTGAACCGTGATCTTTATAGACGTAGGGTTTCAGTGGCTGGCCTTTGATCTGCGCCAGAATATTGCCCAGTACCCGCGAGGCCATCTGATGCGCCGACTGCGCACGCGGCGGTACAAAGCCACCACCCGGCAGCGCGCAGGAAGCACAGTCACCGATGGCGAAGATATTCTCATCGCGGGTGGTCTGTAAGTTTTCGTTCACCACCAGCTGATTAATACGGTTGGTTTCCAGCCCACCCAGCTCTTTCATAAAATCTGGCGCTTTAATACCGGCTGCCCACACCATCAGGTCGGCTTCAATAAACTCACCGGATTTGGTATTCAGGCCCTTAGCATCAGCACTGGTCACCATGGTTTGGGTTAATACCCGCACGCCCAGCTTCGTCAGTTCCTGATGCGCCGCTGCGGAGATGCGCGGCGGCAGCGCCGGCAGAATGCGCTCACCAGCTTCTACCAGCGTCACGTTCAGTGCGGAGTTATCCAGCCCTTTATAGCCATAACTGTGCAGCTGCTTCACCGCATTATGCAGTTCAGCGGAAAGCTCTACGCCGGTGGCGCCGCCGCCGACGATGGCGATATTGACCGTATCATTTGCCCCTTCGTTCGAGGAGAACTTCAGGAACAGATTGAGCATTTCGTTATGGAAACGACGTGCCTGGCCTGGGTTGTCGAGGAAGATGCAGTGATCTTTCACCCCCGCAGTACCAAAGTCATTCGAGGTACTGCCCAGCGCCATTACCAGCGTGTCATATGCCAGCTCACGCTCCGGCACCAGCAAATCGCCCTGCGCATCACGGATTTCAGCCAACTGCAGAGATTTGGATTCACGATCGAGGTTGGTCACCGTTCCCAGCTGGAACTGGAAATGATGGTTACGGGCATGCGCCAGATAGCTTAGCGCATCAATACCTTCATCGAGAGAACCGGTTGCCACTTCATGCAGCAACGGTTTCCATAAATGACTATGATTACGGTCAACCAGCGTAATTTCCGCTTTATTCTTACGGCCCAGTTTGTGACCCAGCTGGGTAGCCAGCTCAAGTCCTCCTGCGCCGCCACCTACGATGACAATTTTCTTTATTGGTGTAGTCAAAAGACCCCCTCAAATGTGAACCAATCGTTAACTAAAGGTTAAAATAATATCCTTAGTAAACATAGGGTTGGCGAACTTAAATCGCTATCTGAAGGCAGGATAACATGGCGGGGTAAGCAGGTCATACCAAAATTGATCAGGGTCAATTTTAACGCTTAAAACTCGGATTAATACCCATATAACCGGCGATGGCCGGGGCTCTCCGGCCACGTTTAACCCGGTCAGCCAAGGGTCTTAAAAGCCTTAATACGTTGTAAATGCGGAGAAATATTTTTGAATTTATGTCCCTCTACCTCATCCCAGACAATCTCGTAATAATCATGCAAGGTGCTGGCGCTGCGTTGATTATCCAGCGCTTCATCGCGGCGGGAAAGGATGGTCAGACAGCGATCGCGATTTTTGTCACGAAAATTACTGACGCATTTAGTGGCAATATCCAGGTACTCTTCTGGCCGGTCGATTTTGCCGGTCATATTCTCCTGGGGGAACAGATTAGGATTAAACATCACCTGGCGAATATCGCAGAGAAAACCGATACGTTCTGCCCAGTAGCCGCCGAGGCCTACGCCACAAATCAGCGGCCGCTCATCCACGTTCAGCTGCAACATTTTGTCAGTCTCTTTTAACAAATGCTGCATATCATGTTTCGGATGCAGGGTGCTGTAACTCAGCAAACGTACATCGGGATCGATAAACTGCAGTTGCAGTACCTTCTCATGATTCCCCGGACTGTTTGAATCAAAACCGTGCAGATAGATGATCATCGTTATCCTCAGCGTTGGTTACGGTAAAACCCACACTAAAGATAGAGCTTAATTCGCGGCGCTGCTTTGATCGATGACAGATTATCGACTGCAGCAGCGCCTGGGGGCTATTTGCCCGCTGTGGTATGCGCCAGCCAGCGCTCATGCAGCTGAGTCAGCTGACGATTCGCGCGCTTCCAGCGTTCTGACTGCATTAGCTGCTGACGGCTGAACGATCCCTGGTGATACAACTGGCTGACGCGTTCGGCTTTCACTGGTGACAGATTATCCAGCACGCTCACCGCCCCGTCGCGGTTATTGCACACCAGAATCATATCGCAACCGGCATCGAGCGAAGCCTGACCGCGCTCTGCATAGCTACCCATAATCGCCGCCCCTTCCATCGACAGATCGTCGGAGAAAATCACGCCATCAAAGCCCAGCTCAGTGCGTAATACCTGCTTCAGCCAGTGCGGCGAACCGCTGGCCGGGCGCGGATCAACCTCGCTGTAGATCACATGCGCGGGCATAATCGCATCCAGCGCCCGCTCATCAATCAGCTGGCGGAAGATCTGCATATCATGCTCGCGGATCAGCGCTTCATCGCGGCCATCGTGCGGCGTCTCTTTATGCGAATCGGCGCTGACGGCGCCATGCCCCGGGAAGTGCTTACCGGTGGTTTTCATGCCGGCTTCATGCATCCCGGCAATAAAACGACGCGCGACCGCCAGCGCAATCGCTGGATCCTGGTGGAAAGAGCGCTCGCCAATGGCCGCACTGATATGGCCGATATCCAGCACCGGGGCAAAACTGATATCGATATCCATGGCGATCATCTCTGATGCCATCAGCCAGCCCGCCTGTTGCGCCAGTTCACCGGCGCTGATGCTGTCATTCAACGCGGCGAATGACTGCATCGCCGGTAAACGGGTAAACCCCTCGCGGAAGCGCTGCACGCGCCCGCCTTCCTGATCCACCGCCACCACTAAACGATTACGTGAAGCTGCACGGATCTGGCGTACCAGCTCGCGCAGCTGCGCAGGATCGTGATAATTGCGGGTAAACAGAATCAGACCGCCCACCAGCGGATGTTGTAAAATTTCGCGCTCTTCGGCATCCAGTTCATAGCTCTGGACATCCAGCATCACCGGACCAGGCGTGGTCAGCTCCATCATAGATAGTATTCCTGTTGCAAAGCAGGCGCCCATAATAGGCGATCGCCGCGTGATTTGCAGGAGGGGAAATCGGAAAATCGCTGCTTACAGCGCCCGCCAGGCGTCGGCGGCCAGTTGCTGCAGATGGCAGTCGCTACTCTGTTCGGCACGCAGCTGATACCAGCTGGCCATCAGCACGCGCAGCCACGGCTGCCAGCGCGCAATTTGCTGCGTCAGCTCATGGCAATCGATCTGGTTGTGGTGCGCATAATCCGCCACCAGCTCGCCGCTAAGCGTACCGGAAAGCGTATTCGCCGCGATAATTGCCGCCAGCTCTAAAGCAATATCGCCGTCACCGGCATACTCCCAGTCAATCAGCCGCAACTGAGCGCCACACTGCAGAATATTGCCGGCGTGGATATCCATATGCAGCGGCGCCAGACGCAGCGGTTGCGGTTCACCCCGACACGTCAGCCGCTGTAATGCGCGTAACCAGCGGATATTGCGCTGGCGGCACAGCTGCCAGTAACGCTGCAACAGCGGCAATATCTGCAAGCGGTAACCGCTAAGCGGTTGATGATGCAGGCGACTGAGCATCGCCACCAGTTCGGCCAGATGCTGCGGGATCTGACTGCCGTCCAGCACCTCACCCGGCAGCCATTCCAGCAGTAACCAGTGCGGGTTATGCCCATATACCTGCGGCGTCAGGCCACTACTGGCAAGACGCTTTAGCAGGCGATATTCACGGCGGCGGCTGACAAACGGGATCGGTTGCGACGACTCCCGGCGCGCCAGCATCTGCTGCTGGCCGACAGTCACTTTAGCAGTAAGACCGGTCAGCCCGGCTAATGGGGAAAAGCAACCGGCGGCCTGAGCCGCCGGAAACTGTCGGACAATAAGCTGCCGCAGCGTGGGATCAATGCTGTACGTCACCGTTGCCCGACCAGATGATTTCGCCCGTCTGCACCAGCATCAGCTGCATTTGCAGTTCAGGGGATTTCACATCGCCCTGCGCATTGGTGTAAACCACATACTGCGCGCCGACATAACGGGCCAGACCAATCGCTTTACTGCGTGAGGTCAGGCTGTCTTCCGGCGACAGACCGAGGGTCTGTTTGGCGACATTCAGCTGCTGGTTGGTCACCAGGGTGAATTTGCCGTTATTCGCCAGCGCATTTTGCAGTGCGGCAGTGGCTTTGGCGGTCTGCAGATTGCCATTGGTGCTGTTCTTAATCCGATCGACTAACAACACACTGCCCTGAGTTACGCCATCAGCCTGCAACATTTTCGCCACTAACGGCTGCACGCTGGCATCCCAGTTAATGGATACCAGTTTTGGCGGCTGTGGAACCGGCACACCGGGTTGCGGTTGCGGCGGCGGAACGGGTTGTGTTGGCTGGGCCGGTTCTACCGGGGCTGGCTGTTGAGGTTGCTGTTCACGGACACAACCGCTGAGGATCAGCGCCAGTAACATCACGCCGGAAAGTTTATACATACTGCTGGTCACAAATGTTCCCCTTAAAGATAGAGATAAAGTCGCACTTTGCTGGCGGTAAGATTACCCAGCTGCGAAGCGATTTCGACTTTAGCGTGTGCAGGCACCACCACCTTACGCGGGCGTTCAAAAGGCTGAATCTCCAGACCCTTATCGTCGTACCAGTAAAAGCGATAGTTCACCTCCACCGCATTTTCCTGCTGATTATCCAGCACGCTGGCGGCGCGCTGTTGTCCGTCGCGTTCGCTGATTGTCGGTTCATCGGTGGTGATGCCCGCCGATAATACTGAGGACTCCATTACCAGTGACTGCGAGGTATTGATCTTTGGCGGCTTGCTACTGCAACCGCTAAGGGCCAGCAGCACGGCAATACCGGTAAACAGAGCGCGCATAGGGGGAGTCCGCTGAGTTATCAATGAGAAAGCAAAGGCCCAAGTGGACGACCGCCAACCAGGTGCATATGAATATGGTACACCACCTGACCAGCATGTTGATTACAATTCATAATTAAACGGTAACCCTCTTCGGCAATACCCTCGGCTTTGGCAATCTTCGCCGCCACGGTTATCATCCGTCCCAGCGCCTGCTCATGCGCTTCTGTCGTATCGTTAGTGGTGGCAATCAGCACGTTGGGAATAATCAGCACATGAGTCGGTGCCTGCGGGGCGATATCACGAAAAGCGGTCACCAGCTCATCCTGATAGACAATATCAGCCGGAATTTCGCGGCGAATGATTTTACTGAAAATAGTTTCTTCAGCCATCGTGTAAATCCTTAGCGAAAAGATAAGTTATGGCAGTATGAGCGAGAAATTTGTTTTCTTTCAAGCCTCAAGTGACTTTTCTTTTACCTGCCGCATAGCTTTACGCCATTTCCGCCTCAGTTAACCCTTCTTTACGATTTTATGTGCGATCTCTCGCACTTCTGCATGCTGCGCCCAACAAAAATAAAACGATGTTTTATAAATTTAGACTCTGGTCAGCCTGCTCTTTGTATTTTTGCCACTTTCCATTAGCGGATTGCCAAATTGCGAAGGTTAAGCCGTCGCTATCGCTCTAATTTCATGCCAATCCGTCTGAGTTGTCCGGTATCCGTGTTTTTTCACTACAGGTTTTGACCAGGGAGTATTGAAGATGCCCTCTCGTAAAATTGGCTTAGCCAACTACCTCGCTTACGGCTCTGGCGATTTTCTCGGCGCTGGCACGACCGCGCTGACCGCCGCCTGGCTGCTCTACTTCTATACCAACTTTTGTGGCCTGACGCCGATCGAAGCCACCTTTATCTTTGCAATGGCGCGCGTGCTTGATGCGGTTATCAGTCCGCTGATGGGCTTTTTGACCGATAACTTCGGCTCAACACGGCTGGGCAAGCGCTTTGGTCGCCGTAAATTCTTTATCCTGCTCGGTATTCCCTGCGTCTTCAGCTACAGCCTGATGTGGGTTGGCGATATGAGCTATCTGTATTATCTGCTGACTTATCTGCTGTTCGATATCGTCTACACCATGATTCTGGTGCCATATGAAACGCTGGTGCCGGAAATGACCGATGACTTTAAAAAGAAAACCAAGTTCTCCGGCGCCCGCATCGCGCTGGCACAGCTGTCGGCGATCCTTGCCGCTTTCCTGCCGGGCATCCTGCTGGGTATTTTCGGCAAAGATAATGCCATCTCGTTTTTCTACTCCAGCCTGGTGTTCTCGGTGATCTGCGCACTGGTGCTGACGCTGGTATGGTTCTTTACCTGGGAACGCGCGGCGGAAGATTTCTCAGAGGAATCGCGCCGCGCTGAAGAGGAAAAACAGCAGCTCAACTTACTGCAGAGCCTGAAAAGATTGTATGTCGAACTGGCTTCCACTTTCCGCATCCGTATCTTCCGTCAGCATCTCGGTATGTACCTCGGCGGTTATATTGCCCAGGACGTGTTTAATGCGGTGTTCACCTGGTATGTGGTGTTTGTGCTGATGCAAAGCGCACAGGTCGCCTCCAGCCTGATGGGGACGATGGCGATTCTGCAATTTATCGCCGTGATGGGGATGATCCCACTCTGTATCCGCCTTGGGCCCGCGCCCTCCTATCGCCTGGTGGTGGTGCTGTTTGGTTGCAGCGCCCTCTCCTATGCCGGTCTGTGGTATGCCGGCATGAATGACAATATGTCGCTGTTACTGCTGATCTCGGCGATTGCCGGTCTCGGCCGCGGTGGTATCAACTACGTGCCATGGAATATCTACACCTATATCGCCGACGTCGATGAGGTCATTACCGGCCAGCGCCGTGAAGGCATCTTTGCCGGCATTATGACCCTGACGCGTAAAGCCTCGCAGGCGGGTGCGGTGATGTTTGTCGGCATCGTGCTGCAGCTCTCCGGTTTCGTTTCCGGCCAGCCCAGCCAGAGCGAAGCGGTGACTCATACCATTTTGCTGATCCTCAGCGTTGGCACCGTGGCCGTACTGGCGATGGGCTTCTTTATCTCGCTGCGTTTCAAACTCAATCTGCATACCCACAGCACCCTGCGCGCCGAGACGCTGAAAATGCGCGAGGCGGGCCGCGCGGTACCGGAAAAAATCACCCCGGACGCCCGCGCCACGGTGGAAGTTCTTGCCGGTATACCATACGAAAACCTGTGGGGTAACAACGATATTGGTTTCCTGAATCGCAATAAAGCACCGGCGCCCGCACTGCCAGTAGCCCACAGCGGCACGGTGCCCGTCACTCACACGATAAAACGATAGGATCGCATAATGACGATATTCCCGGTTAAACAGAGCGCATTACTTCGCCAGCCCGAATATCTGCTGCCACGTCAGGAGCTGATGCAACTGATTGGCAAACTGCAGGATAATCTGGTGAATATTACCGACCATAGCGGCGAGTTCTTACTGCGGCTGGATGATGGTCGGGTGATCGATACCAAAGGCTGGGCAGGCTGGGAGTGGACCCACGGTATCGGCCTGTATGGCATGTATCACTATTATCAGCAGACCGGCGATCAAAAAACGCTGGCGATCATTGATGACTGGTTCGCCGCCCGCCTGGCGGAAGGAACACCGACCAAAAACGTCAACACCGTCTGCCCGTTTCTGACGCTGGCTTATCGCTATGAAGAGAGCGGCAACCCGGCGCTGCTGCCAGTGCTGGAACGCTGGGCGGAATGGGTGATGTATGAGATGCCACGCACGCGATGCAACGGCCTGCAGCATATTGTCTATAACAATGAAAACCATCAACAGCTGTGGGATGACACGCTAATGATGAGCGTACTGCCGCTGGCGAAAATCGGTAAGCTGCTGGGGCGCGAAGAGTATCTGCAAGAGGCCAGCTACCAGTTTTTACTGCATGTGCAGTATCTGATGGATCGCCAGAGTGGCTTATGGTTCCACGGCTGGACCTTTGACGGCGAACATAACTTTGCCAGTGCACGCTGGGCGCGCGGCAACAGCTGGTTAACCATCGCCATTCCGGAGTTTATCGAGCTGATGGCATGGCCGGAAAACCATGCCACCCGCCGTTTTCTGTTGCAGACGCTGGAAACCCAGGTGGCGGCGCTGGAGCAATACCAGCATGACAGTGGACTGTGGCACACCCTGCTGGATGATCGCGACAGCTACCCGGAAGCCTCGGCCAGTGCCGGTTTTGCCTACGGTATTCTGAAAGCCGTACGTAAGCGTTATCTCTCACGCGATTATCTGCCAATGGCGGAGAAAGCCTTGCAGGGGGTGATCAGGCATATCAATGCCGACGGTGAGCTGACGCAGGTGTCATTTGGTACCGCGATGGGCAAGGATCTGGACTATTACCGCCAGATCCCGCTGACCTCAATGCCGTATGGCCAGGCAATGGCACTGCTGTGCTTAACCGAGTATCTGCGGGTTTATTTGTAAGCGGAAGGTCCGGGCGGTGAAATAATTAAGGGAGCTTGCGCTCTAATGTTGGTCAGTTAAGAGAAATACCGCTTAAAGTGGCCGTTTACATCCGCGCTTTCAGGGACTTCGCTAAAGTTGCGCCACCAAAGGTCAACGCTATCATTGTACCATTGGTGATTTTATGGGCGGCGAGAACGCCGCCCCTACATAAGCCTATGAATTTTCTGTAGGGGCGGCGTTCTCGCCGCCCGTGCCGATGATATGCACCATGGCGAGGCACCAGGCGTTTGAAACACGCTTAATTTTATGGATGTACCCTCCCCACAAACCAGCCTGATTAATTAAATCATATAGTTATACATTAACTGACTGGCATTAAGCTTACGTGCCCGCCGGAAATTCATTCAGCAATCAATATTGCTGATGAAATCTCAGGTAAAAGCGTCAATCAGTGGATCAGTGACGCACTAATGAAAGCCTCACACTATTAACCTGTCGCCTTAAAAAATCAAAAAAGGGAGCTCACGCTCCCTTTTTATCACCTGCTGAATGGCTATGCATGATTACGAATATAATCGTCCATTTCCGTTTTCAGGTTATCTGATTTGGTGCCGAAAATCGCCTGCACGCCAGAGCCTGCAACCACCACACCCGCAGCACCGAGTTTCTTCAGGCCAGCCTGATCCACTTTCGACACATCCGCCACGCTGACACGCAGACGGGTAATACAGGCATCAAGGTTGGTGATGTTCTCTTTACCACCAAAGGCGTTGACCAGATTACCTGCCATTTCGTTTGCTGCACCGGCAGTCTGCTCAGAAATGGTCTCTTCACGACCCGGCGTTTTCAGATCCAGTTTGGCAATCAGTACACGGAATACGGTGTAATAGATCAGGCCGTAAATGATACCGATAATTGGGAACAGCCAGATTTTACTGCTGTTGCCGCTCAGGACAATAAAGTCGATCAGACCATGCGAGAAGCTGGTGCCATCACGCATACCCAACAGAATACAGATCGGGAATGCCAGACCGGCCAGAATCGCGTGAATGCCGTACAGGATCGGCGCCACGAACATAAAGGAGAATTCGATGGGTTCGGTAATACCGGTCAGGAAAGAGGTCAGCGCGGCGGAGATCATAATACCGCCCACTTTGGCACGGTTTTCCGGCTTCGCCGAATGCCAGATCGCAATCGCCGCGGCTGGCAGACCGTACATTTTAAACAGGAAACCGCCAGATAGTTTACCTGCGGTTGGGTCACCCGCCATATAGCGTGGAATATCACCGTGGAATACCTGGCCTGCCGCATTGGTAAACTCACCAATCTGCATCTGGAAAGGAACGTTCCAGATATGGTGCAGACCAAATGGCACCAGCGAACGTTCAACCACACCGTAGATACCGAAGGCCACAACCGGGTTCTGATACGCCGCCCACTGGGAGAATTCCTGAATCGCCGCACCGACCGGAGGCCAGATAAAGGAGAGCACCACACCCAGAATAATCGCCGTCATACCGGAGATAATCGGCACAAAACGTTTACCGGCAAAGAAGCCAAGGTATTCAGGCAGCTTAATGCGATAGAAGCGGTTAAACATATAGGCCGCGATAGAACCGGCGATAATCCCGCCCAGCACACCAGTATCAGCAAGGTGTTTCGCTTCAATCTCTGCGGCTGGCAGATGCAGAACCAGCGGTGCGACCACAGCCATGGTTTTCACCATAATGCCGTAGGCCACCACGGCGGCCAGAGCTGAAACACCGTCGTTATTAGTAAAGCCTAATGCCACACCGATAGCAAAAATCAGCGGCATATTGGCAAACACCGATCCGCCAGCCTCGGCCATGACATGGGAGACAACCGCCGGTAACCAGCTAAAGTTTGCAGAGCCAACGCCCAGCAGAATACCGGCAATCGGCAGCACCGATACCGGCAACATTAGCGATTTACCGACCTTTTGCAGGTTTGCAAATGCGTTCTTAAACATATTGTGGAGCTCCTGAGTATGATTGCTTTTTTACCGCGCAGTGCGCGTTGTAAAGGGGGGAGGATCCCTTTACGGTGGAGCGTTTTAGCGCTCTCGGTATTTATTACGGAGAGTAAAATAATTCCAGTTTATTTTATTTGATGGCTATCACGTTTCCTGGAAGCTATCGCTTAAAATCTTAAAAAACGTTTAATTATTGCCAGTTTTTTAAACAAAAAAAGTGCATGCACCGTTTTACGGCGCAGCACTTTACGACTTTTGTTTATTAATTACGAGCTATAAAAAAATCAGGCCTGCGGGGCTCCGCCAAGGCGCGACAGAGGGATATGGAACAGATCTGAGAAGTTTTGCGTGGTCGCTGCCGCCAGCGTTTCTGTATCAACGCCCTTCAGCACGGCCATATAATCAGCGACATCGCGGGTATAAGCTGGCTGATTCTCTTTACCCCGGTACGGCACTGGCGCCAGATAAGGCGAGTCGGTCTCAACCAGCATGCGGTCCAGCGGCACAAAGCGCGCCGCCTCACGCAACGCTTCCGCGTTGCGGAAGGTGACAATCCCGGAGAACGAGATATAGAAGCCCATATCCAGCAGCTTGCCAGCGGTGTCCCGATCTTCAGTAAAACAGTGCAGTACGCCGCCACAACCTTCAACCTGCTCTTCGCGCAGAATCGCCAGCGTATCTTCACGCGCATCGCGAGTATGCACAATCACCGGTTTATTCAGATCGCGGCCAATGCGAATATGTTCGCGGAAAGATGCCTGCTGGCGCGCTTTCGTTTCCGCCTGGTAGTAGTAATCCAGCCCCGTTTCGCCCATCGCGACTACGCGCGGGTCAGCCGCCAGCTGACGCAGTTCGGCGAAGTCATACTCTTCCGCCTGATTTAACGGGTGGACGCCGCAGGAGTAAGCCACATTGTCACGGTCACCAATCAGCTGCTGCATCGCCTTATAACCCGGTAAGGTAGTGGCAACGGCCAGCATAAATTTCACATCACGCGCCGCGGCTTTTGCCAGCACATCATCAAGATCTTTGTGCAGATTTTCGTAGTCCAGGCCATCCAGATGGCAATGGGAATCAACTAAAAACATAAGGTTACATCCATCGGTTCGGGCGGCGAAACCATCGCCCCTACGGTTTAGCACAGGGGTGCCGTTATCGGCTCCCGCTTATCGGTAAAAAAATCTGTTCCCAGCTTAACAGCTGTTCAGTAAGAAGCAGCTCGCGGTTGACCGCGACTACATGGCGCAGGCGGTCGCGGCAGGTCATCCAGCTGCGCAGGCTGCTATCCAGCGCAGATGACGGCAGCTGTTGTGCGATTTGCCCGACCAGCGTTTGCTGATCGACATTGGCAATAAACTGCCCGCCGCCCTGCTGCCATTTCATGGCATCAATCAGTAAGGCACACAGCCAGCCAATTCGCGCAGCAGCGTCATCATGGTTCAGTACCGACAGCAAACTCAGCAGATCCTGCTGCAATGCCGTTGCCAGCGTGCTGCACAGCAGCTGACGCTGCGCCCACAGTTTCTCATCCAGCAAAGCCAGCGCAGCGGCCGGTGCGCCACTGCTCAGACGCAGCGCGCTGATGCAGTCATGCTGCGCGGCCTGAGTCTGCTTTTGCAACCAGCGCAGGCTTTGCGCCTCGTCCGGCGGTGCGAGATGCCAGTTAAAGCAACGGCTACGCAGCGTAGCTAACAGGCGCTGCGGTTCGCGGCTGCTCAGGAAAAACCAGGTATTTTTCGGCGGTTCTTCCAGGGTTTTCAGTAAGGCATTGGCTGCAGCTTCAGTCAGCTGAGCGCTATCCGGCAGCCAGACCACTTTGGCGCCGCCCTGCTGGGCATGGTGATAGAGCTTTTCGGTTACGCCGCGTACCGCATCGATACCCAGCGAGCTTTTGCCTTTTTCCGCTTCCAGCTTATACCAGTCAGGATGGTTGCCCGCCTGCATCAGCTGACAGCCATGACATTCTCCGCAACTTTTAACGCCGTCGCGGCGCTGACACATCAGCCAGCGACTCAGCGCCCAGACCAGCGCGTCATCGCCCATACCCGGCAAGGCCTGAATCAGTAACGCGTGATGACCACGGTCTGCCTGATGCTGCTCAACAATTTGCCGGTAAGGCTGATTCAGCCATGGATACCAGTTCATTACGCCTGCTCCGCCAGCCATTGCTGCAACACTGCTTTAAGTGACAACGTCACCTGTTCAATATTTTGCGTCGCATCAATGGTTTTAATCCGCGGATCGGCGGCAGCAAGTTCCAGATAACGCTGACGGGTGCGGATAAAGAAGTTCAGTGACTCCTGCTCGATACGGTCCAGTTCACCGCGCGCACGCGCACGTTGCAGGCCAATTTCGGGCGTTACATCGAGGTAAAGCGTTAAATCGGGGGTAAAGTCGCCCAGCGCCGTCGCGCGCAGCGTTTCCATCAGCTGACGGTCAAGTCCACGTCCGCCGCCCTGATACGCTTGTGAAGAGAGATCGTGACGATCGCCTACCACCCACGCGCCACGCGCCAGCGCCGGCTTGATCACCGTGTCCACCAGCTGTACGCGCGCGGCATACAGCATCAGCAGTTCGGCTTTATCAGTGACTTTTTCGCCTTCAATACCCTGCTTAATCAGATCGCGCAACTTTTCTGCCAGTGGCGTGCCGCCGGGTTCGCGGGTAAAGACCAGCTCACGAATGCCATGCTGTTGCAGCACTTCCACAATGGCCTCACGGGCGGTAGTTTTCCCCGCCCCTTCAAGGCCTTCAATAACAATGAATTTACTGTTCATTCTTTTCCTTCAGTGCCTGACGATAAACAGCAACTGCGCGATTATGACTGGCAAGGTTGGTGGTAAAAGTATGTCCACCTTTGCCATCGGCAACAAAATAGAGATAGCTGGTTTTCAGCGGATGCGCTGCGGCTTCCAGCGACGCCTTGCCCGGCATCGCAATCGGTCCGGGCGGCAATCCGCTGATGGTATAGGTATTATACGCGGTTGGCGTTTCAAGATCTTTGCGCGTCAGGCTTCCATTATATTTTTCGCCCATCCCGTAGATCACTGTCGGATCGGTCTGCAAACGCATCCCCAGTCGCAGACGGTTGATAAATACAGAAGCCACTTTACTGCGCTCATCGTTTACCGCGGTCTCTTTCTCAATGATCGAGGCCATCGTCAGCAGTTCGTCTGGCG
Organism: Winslowiella arboricola; assembly: GCF_025527015.1. Classification (GTDB taxonomy): domain Bacteria; phylum Pseudomonadota; class Gammaproteobacteria; order Enterobacterales; family Enterobacteriaceae; genus Erwinia; species Erwinia arboricola. The sequence goes on from NZ_JAODIM010000043.1 coordinate 976,823, forward strand.
TTTTATACGGCAGGTCGGCGACTTTACCCTGCCAGACGCTGTCGACCAGCGCCGTCATACGCTGATGCGCCCGCTTCAGCAATGCGATATCAGTGGTGTTGGCAGTATAAAGATAGGTATCCGGGTAGAACCAGCCCTCAATCGCGTCAGGGTTTTCCAGCTCCAGCGCCTGCGCCAGGGTAGCGAACTGGTCATCCGCCAGCGTATGTTTAATATAAGGCGCGGCGCGCATCGCTGTCAGCCACTCCTGTAGCCGGGTGCCTTCCACAAAGCGGATCGGGAACTGCGCCTCTTTGCCACTGGCCAGCAGCGCCAGCATCTCGCGCACCGTCATTCCCTGCGTCAGACGATAGGTGCCCGCTTTAAATTTCGCCAGCTCAGGCTGCAATTTTAGCAGCGCGCCAAACCAGAGTGTTTGCGGCACGATCTTATCACGCACTAACTGTGCTTCCAGTGCCACCCGGCCAGTGCCGGCAGGCAGCGTAAAGATAGTTTCCTGGCTAATCGCGAGCGGTGAAGCAGCAAACTGGCGAATCTGCCAGTAACAAGTGGCGATAATCAGCGCCAGAATAACTATCGCAGCGGCGATAACTTTGCGCGTTTTTGTCATGCAATATCCATTTAATTAACAATGTGGGCTGATCAGATCAAACAGCTGACGGGAAGCATAACGCCACTCTTCGACCTGATATACCGGCAAAACAGGCATCAGTGCGTTGCAAATCAGCACTTCATCGGCACGGGAGAGCACACTCATCTCCACGCTGACTTCCTGACAGTGATATCCCTTTTGTTCCAGCAGGCTGATAATGCGCTGGCGCATAATGCCGTCGACGCCGGAGTGTGTCAGCAGCGGTGTAAACACCTGCTGGTCGATGCGCCAGAACAAATTGGCCGCACAGCATTCCACCAGCTTACCCGCAGTGTCAAGCACCAGCGCCTCATCAGCGCCAGTCTGCTCAAGTTGCGTACGGATTAATACCTGCTCAAGGCGGTTCAGGTGTTTAATGCCAGCCAGCAACGGGTTCAGCCCCAGACGTACCGGACTGAGCGCCAGACGCGCACCACTTTCACGCAGACGATGATAATGGGACGGGTAAGGCGCAAATGAGACAATACGCGTTGGCGTCGAACAGCCTGCCGCGCTGTAACCGCGGCCGCCGCTGCCACGGGTAATCACCGCTTTCAGCACGCCATCACCCTGCCCGGCAGCCGCGGCTTTTATTTCAGCTTCCAGCGCCAGCCAGTCAACGCCCTCAATCAGCAGACGGCGCGCGCCCAGCTGTAAGCGCTGCAAATGGTCAGCCAGCCAGTCAACTTCGCCGTCTCGCACCCGGGCGGTAGTAAAACAGCCATCGCCAAACTGCACCGCGCGATCGCTGACCGCCAGCCGATCCTGCACTTCACCATTGATCCAAACCATGCCCTGCCCTTTTTCAATTCACCTGCGGTGTCAGATTACCCGAGTGCCCGTCTGAAGCCAAATAGCAGTGGTTTTGCTGCGGTATTATTTCTTTCCAGCGGAAAAATGCCCAGTCACTATTTACTGTTGATTATTTTTGATTGTTATCACAAAAAACAACACCGTATTGCATCGACGCTTGTTTTAACTCTGCTCTGTGGCAGAATCCGCAAATATTATTTAGGGTTGTTACTGTTCTCAGGCAAAACCTAAACCCGGCGGGCTGACATTTTTATTAATGCAGCCCGCCGGGTTTAGGTTTTTTTTTGGTCTGAATTCAGTGATGCCACCTGCGACTGAGGAGGATTTATGCCTTATACCTGAGTGTGCCTGCGAGGAATGCCTGTACAGCGGCTGACGCATGATACGCCATTATCGCATGATGATGACGGACTCCTGTTGCCTGAAAAAAAGAATATAACCAAATAAAAATGTCACCACAGCTGAGCTGAAATTAATAAAAAATTAACCCTTAACCAGAATACATTTATCTGTTAATGACAGGATGCTCATTATGACCTCATATCCTCTGAAATTAATTACTGTACTGATCGTGACGCTATTGGCGCCGCAATATGCCACTGCGGCAAAACTCACTGTTGAACAACGGCTGGAATTGCTGGAAAAAGAACTGGCCAGCAATAAACAGGCGTTACAACAAACTAAAGCGGAGTTTGTCGCCTATAAACAGCGTGCAGAGCAACAGCAGATCGCCGCTAAAAGCGCTCCGCCATCGCCACAACCCACTAACAGCGCGGTGGCGCCAGACGTCAGCAACAGCAGAAACCAGCCAACACTGAAAGAGATCAGTCAGTACGTTAAGGATGATATCGGTTTTACTTACTCCGGTTATTTCCGCAGTGGCTGGGGCACCAGCAGTAACGGTTCACCCAAATCCTATGCCATCGGCTCACTGGGACGTTTCGGTAATGAATACAGCAGCTGGTTTGATCTTTATCTGAAACAGCGGGTTTACAATGAAAACGGTAAAAGCGCGCAGGCGGTGATTTTACTGGACGGTAATGTTGGCCAGCAGTACTCCTCCGGCTGGTTCGGGGAAAATAGCGGCAATGAAAATATTCTGCAGTTCTCAGATATCTATCTGACCACCAAAGGCTTCCTGCCATTTGCCCCTGAAGCAGATTTCTGGGTAGGTAAACATCATCTGCCGCACGATGAAATTCAGATGCTTGACTGGAAAGGTTACCGCCAGGATTCAGGCGCTGGCGTCGGTATTGAAAATATGCAGCTGGGAGTCGGCCTGCTGGATATGTCGCTAACGCGTGAAGATCTCGATGTCTATAATCGCGATCTGACAGCGACCACTCAGATGAATACCAACTCGATCGATATTCGTTACCGCGGTATTCCGTTATGGGAGGGTGGCTCATTAACGCTGATGGGCAAATACGCAATGGCGAACAAAACTGATGCGCAGAAAGAGAATGAAGATAATAACAGCTATTACGCGTTAAAAGATTCCTGGCTGGCTTCGGCGACACTACGTCAGGCGCTCAGCCGTCAAGGATTTAATGAGTTAACCCTGCAAGGGGCGAATAACTCGATTGCCAGTAACTTCTCCAACTATTCAGAAGCCAACCCGTCACTGGGTGTTAATGGCTATTACTACGGTGATCATACTAATGGCACCGCGTTACGCGCTTATTCGCAGGGTGAAATGTATCTGAGCGACCGCATTATTATGGCCAACGCACTGGTCTATTCACGAGGTAGTGACGTTTACAGCTATCAGAGCGGCGCCCACAGTGACTTTGAAAGCCTGCGTACCGTAGTGCGTCCGGCATGGATTTGGGATCAGTTTAATCAGACCGGTGTCGAGCTTGGCTGGTTTACCCAGACCAATAAAACGCAGAATGGCACTAATCTGAAAGAGTCTGCCTGGAAAACCACGCTCTATCATGCGTTTAAGGTGGATACCAGTATCCTGAAATCGCGCCCGGAAATTCGTTTCTACGGCACTTATATCCATTTACTGGATAACGAATTATCCAGCTACAGCTTTGCGGACGAGAAAAACGACCAGTTTACCGTCGGCGTGCAGGCAGAGGTGTGGTGGTGATTGCGTGATTATCTGACTGAGAAAAAATAAAAAGGCCCGCAATTGCGGGCCTTTTTGGTCAATAACCACAGAATTACACTTTGCGGAAAATCAGGGAACCGTTGGTGCCGCCGAAGCCGAAAGAGTTACACAGGGTGTATTCAAGGTTACTCACCTGACGCGCTGTGTGTGGTACAAAGTCGAGATCGCAACCTTCATCCGGATTATCCAGGTTGATGGTTGGTGGCACGACCTGGTCGCGTAAGGCAAGAATTGAGTAAATAGACTCAACTGCGCCCGCTGCACCTAACAGGTGACCGGTCATAGATTTGGTGGAGCTTACCATCACGCTACGTGACGCGGCGCCAAATACCGTTTTCACGGCCTGGGCTTCCGCTTTATCACCTGCCGGCGTCGACGTGCCGTGGGCATTAACATAGCCGATCTGCTCCGGAGACAGTTGCGCATCTTTTAGTGCGTTTTCCATCGCCAGTGCTGCGCCTGCACCATCTTCAGGCGGTGAGGTCATATGATAAGCATCGCTGCTCATCCCGAAGCCCACCACTTCTGCATAGATTTTTGCGCCGCGCTTTTTCGCATGTTCGTACTCTTCGAGCACTACCATGCCTGCGCCATCGCCGAGCACGAAGCCATCACGATCTTTATCCCACGGACGGCTCGCCGCCTGCGGATTATCGTTACGCGTTGATAACGCACGTGCTGCGCCAAAACCACCCATACCCAGCGGGGTACTGGCTTTCTCTGCGCCGCCTGCGACCATCACATCAGCATCGTTGTACGCGATAATACGCGCAGCGTGACCGATGTTATGCACGCCGGAAGTACAGGCAGTGGCAATTGAAATACTTGGACCTTTCAGGCCGAACATAATTGTCAGATGACCGGCAATCATGTTAACGATGGTAGAAGGAACAAAGAACGGGCTGATTTTGCGCGGGCCACCGTTAACCAGTGAGGTGTGATTCTCTTCGATCAAACCTAAACCGCCAATACCAGAACCGATTGCTGCGCCAATGCGGCCAGCGTTCTCTTCGGTTACTTCCAGGCCGGAATCCTGCATGGCCTGAATGCCAGCGACAATTCCATATTGAATGAAGGCATCCATCTTGCGCTGATCTTTGCGCGAGATAAATTCTTCACAGTTAAAATCCTTTACTAAGCCAGCAAAACGCGTTGCGTAGGCACTAGTATCAAAATGGTCGATCAGGCTGATGCCACTCTGACCGGCAAGGAGAGCACTCCAGGTGGACTCTACGGTATTGCCGACAGGAGACAACATGCCAAGACCGGTCACAACTACACGACGCTTAGACACGTTCGTCCTCCAGGGAGGGATAATATTGACACTGTGTGGGACGTACAATAAAACTCAGGCGGTCAAATGACCGCCTGATGATGTTCAATTAAGCCTGATGATTATTGATATAATCAATTGCGGCCTGAACAGTCGTGATTTTCTCGGCTTCTTCATCCGGAATCTCAGTGTCGAACTCTTCTTCCAGAGCCATTACCAGCTCAACGGTATCAAGAGAATCAGCGCCCAGATCTTCTACAAAAGAGGCAGTGTTAACAACTTCTTCCTGCTTAACGCCAAGCTGCTCGCCAATGATTTTCTTAACGCGTTCTTCGATAGTGCTCATACTATTAAATTTCCTATCAAAACTCGCTTTCGCGATGGTTTTCGTAGTGTATAAAATGTTGAAAAAGATGCAACTAAATCCCGGCTGGTCAAACCACGATTTTACGCTATTTTGCGGCTTTTACCGCAAATAACGCAAATAATTTTCGTGATTATCAGACCATGTACATTCCGCCATTGACGTGCAGCGTCTCACCAGTGATGTACGCTGCCTCGTCAGAGGCTAAAAATGCAACGGCATTGGCGATTTCCTGAGCGTCACCGAGGCGACCCGCAGGCACTTCCGCCAAAATACCCGTGCGCTGGTCTTCACTCAGCGCACGCGTCATGTCCGTCTCTATAAAGCCCGGAGCCACAACGTTAACAGTAATGCCACGTGACGCGATTTCACGCGCCAGTGACTTGCTGAAGCCGATCAAACCCGCTTTTGCTGCAGCGTAGTTTGCCTGGCCCGCATTACCCATGGTTCCAACTACAGAACCGATGGTAATGATACGGCCCACGCGTTTTTTCATCATCGCGCGCATTACCGCCTTAGAAAGACGGAACACCGAAGTCAGGTTTGTGTCCAGGATATCCTGCCACTCATCATCCTTCATACGCATCAGAAGATTATCACGCGTAATGCCAGCATTATTGACTAAAATATCCACTTCGCCAAATTCAGCACGAATATTTTCCAACACGCTCTCAATTGAGGCCGCGTCGGTGACGTTAAGGAGCATGCCCTTACCGTTATCACCCAGATAAGTGCTGATCGCGTCTGCACCACTCTGGCTGGTCGCCGTACCTACTACTTTAGCACCGCGTGCTACCAGCGTTTCCGCGATAGCACGGCCAATGCCGCGACTTGCACCGGTTACCAGTGCAACTTTGCCTTCGAAGCTCATGTTTATCCTCGTGTTATTGTTCAATAGCCGCTGACAAGGAGGCCTGGTCATTAACCGCCGCCGCTGTCAGGGTGTCAACAATACGTTTGGTCAGCCCGGTTAACACTTTACCCGGCCCCACTTCCAGCAGCGAAGTCACGCCCTGCGCTGCCATAAATTCTACGCAACCGGTCCAGCGCACCGGGTTATACAGCTGACGCACTAAAGCACTGCGAATCGCTTCTGGCGAGGTTTCGCATTTTACGTCAACGTTATTCACCACCGGGAAGGCAGGTGCATTAAACGTCACACTTTCCAGCGCCAGCGCCAGTTTATCCGCCGCAGGTTTCATCAGTGCACAGTGTGAAGGCACGCTTACCGGCAACGGCAGCGCACGTTTAGCGCCTGCCGCTTTGCAGGCAGCACCCGCACGTTCAACGGCTTCTTTGTTGCCGGCGATAACCACCTGGCCCGGTGAGTTAAAGTTCACCGGCGAAACCACCTGACCCTGCGCAGAGGCTTCACACGCCTGCTGAATGGCGGCATCATCAAGACCGATAATCGCCTGCATCGCGCCAGTCCCTTCCGGGACCGCTTCCTGCATCAGCTTACCACGCAGCTCCACCAGTTTGATCGCTTCAGCAAAATCCAGCACGCCTGCACAGACTAAAGCAGAGTATTCGCCAAGACTGTGACCGGCCATCATCACTGGCGCTTTACCGCCTTTTTCCAGCCATACGCGGTAGATAGCGACTGAAGCGGCCAGCAGCGCTGGCTGGGTTTGCCAGGTTTTATTCAGCTCTTCGGCAGGACCCTGCTGGGTCAGCTGCCACAGGTCATAACCCAGCGCAGCGGAAGCTTCACGGAAGGTGTTCTCAACCGCTGGATTTTCCACAGCGAGGTCGGCCAGCATGCCGACGGTCTGAGAACCCTGTCCCGGGAATACCATTGCAAATTGCGTCATCATCAATTCCTGTTTATCAAAAACGAACCAGCGCCGAACCCCAGGTGAAGCCGCCACCGAAGGCTTCCAGCAGAATCAGCTGACCGCGTTGAATACGACCATCGCGCACCGCTTCGTCCAGCGCAGCCGGAACCGAAGCCGCAGAAGTGTTGCCGTGACGATCAAGGGTCACCACCACTTTATCCATGTCCATTCCCAGCTTACGGGCAGTAGCACTGATAATGCGCAGGTTGGCCTGATGCGGCACCAGCCAGTCAAGGGCTTCACGGTCAAGATTGTTCGACTGCAGGGTTTCATCAACGATATGAGCCAGTTCAGTGACGGCCACTTTAAACACTTCGTTGCCTGCCATCGACAGATACGGTACGTCCTGCTGATTAGCACGATCCTGATACGGCAGCTTTAACAGTTCGCCATAGCGGCCATCGGCATGCAGATGCGTGGAGATAATCCCCTGCTCTTCGCTGGCGCCGAGAACGACTGCACCGGCGCCATCGCCAAACAGGATAATGGTGCCGCGATCTTCAGGATCCAGCGTACGCGCCAGCGTATCTGCGCCAATCACCAGCGCATGCTTAACCGCACCATTTTTAATATATTGATCGGCCACGCTCAGCGCATAGGTAAACCCTGCGCAGGCTGCGGCGAGGTCGAATGCTGGCGCATCATTAATGCCCAGCATTTGCTGAATCATACAGGCCGAACTTGGGAAAGCATGGCTTGACGATGTGGTCGCGACAATAATCAGCCCGATCTCATTTTTATCAATGCCAGCCATCTCCAGCGCGCGCTCAGCGGCGTGGAAGCCCATCGTGGCTACGGTCTCATCCGGACCGGCAATGCGGCGTTCACGAATCCCGGTGCGAGTGACAATCCACTCGTCCGACGTATCCACCATTTTTTCCAGATCGGCGTTAGTCCGCACCTGTTCGGGTAAATAGCTACCCGTACCGATAATCTTCGTATACATGTACGCTCAGTCACTCTTAGGTAATACAGCCTCAAGGCGGGCAGCAATTCGCTCAGGAACTTGCCGCCGCACCGCCTGCTCTGCCTGTTGTATCGCCACAGCAAATGCGCGTTGATTCGCTGCGCCGTGGCTCTTAATTACGGTGCCCCGTAATCCTAACAGACAAGCGCCATTGTACTGGTCGGGGTTGAGGTGACCAAAGCGTTTCGCCAGACGTTTTTTAATCCAACGTCCGAGCAATGTCATCCACCACGCCCTTTTGTTACCTTCGCCCGGTGATTTCAACAGCGAAAGGAACATCCTCACCACGCCTTCCATCGTTTTCAGCGTGACGTTGCCCACGAAACCATCGCAGACTAAAACATCTGTTTTACCGGTCAGAAGGTCATTGCCTTCAACGTAACCAATATAGTTGATATCTGGCGACGCTCGCAGAATTGCTGCGGCATCGCGAATACTGTCGAGACCTTTCGTCTCTTCCTGACCGATATTAAGCAGTGCGACGCGCGGGTTAGCAATGTCGAGCACCTGCTCCGCCATCACCGCGCCCATAATGGCAAACTGCACCAGCAGCGCGCTGTCACACTCAACGTTGGCGCCGAGATCCAGCACTACCGTCCTGCCCTGCTGCTGATTTGGCAGCACGGTCATCAGCGCCGGACGTTCAATCCCGTCCAGCGGTTTTAGTAATAATTTAGCCAGTCCCATCAATGCACCGGTATTACCGGCACTGATACAGGCTTGCGCCTGGCCCTCTTTCACCAGCTCCAGCGCCACGCGCATCGAGCTGCCGCGACTGTTGCGGATGGCCTGCGAAGGCCTGGCATCACTGGCAATAACCGATTCTGCAGGAATGACCTGCACACGCCCCTGTAAAGCGGAATCAGCTTTGGCAAGTGATGTCGAGATTTTGTCGGGGTCACCGACCAGAAGAAGATGCAGTTGCGAATTAGAGGCCAGTGCCTGCATTGCGGCAGGCACTGTCACGCAGGGACCGAAGTCCCCGCCCATGGCATCTATCGCCAGGGTCAAACGTGTCAAAGTATCGCCTTGCGTGACCGCAAGATATTACTTAGCGATGACCTTGCGACCGCGGTAGTAACCATCCGCAGTGATGTGGTGACGCAGATGAGTTTCGCCAGAAACTTTATCTACGGAAAGAGCGGCGGTGGTCAGAGCGTCATGTGAACGACGCATGCCACGCTTGGAACGGGTTGGTTTATTCTGTTGTACGGCCATGGACCTTACTCCTATTACTTACGCTTTAAACTGGCTAATACGGCAAATGGATTTGGTTTCTCCGCCTCTTCAGGCAGTTTGCCAAACACCATGTCCGCCTCGGACACTTCACAGTGTTCAGAATCATGAACCGGAACGACAGGCAAAGCGAGGATGATTTCATCTTCAACTAATGCCAGCAGATCAATTTCGCCAAACTCGTTGACGTTGATCGGCTCGTACGCTTCCGGCAGTGCTTCAGCCTGATCGTCATTGACCACCGGACTAAAACAATACGTTACGTGGACGGCGTGAGGGAATGACTTACCGCAACGCTGACACGACAGAGTTACCGCCAGCTCAGCAGTGCCATTCAGCACCGCGAGACGTTGGTTGTCGATCGCGAACGACATAGTACATTCAACATCACTGTCCACACTGACGACCGACTCGGCGACGCGCTCCACCTGTTCAGGTGTATAGACGCCCTGATAATCCAGGCGTTTTTGAGCCGTACGAACCGGGTCAAGAGTCAGGGGTAATTTTACCTTTTGCATAGGGCGCGCATATTATCTTTGTAACGACGTAGAGTCAAAGAAAAAGGCCGTTAAACAGCATCTTTCACCCATTATTCGCATCCAGTGCGGCGCATAGTTTAAAATGCCTTTATCCGATTCGCTATATATTCCGCAAAAAATTATGACTAATTTGGTTTTAGCCTCAACTTCACCCTTTCGCCAGGCGCTGTTAAATAAACTTGGCCTGCCATTTATCACCGCCGCGCCGCAGGTCGATGAGACGCCACTCGCACAAGAAAGCGCGCCACAGCTGGTGTCACGCCTTGCAGCGGCGAAAGCGCAGGCGCTGGCCGGGCGCTATCCCGATCATCTGATAATAGGCAGCGATCAGGTTTGCGTATTAAACGGACAAATAACCGGTAAACCGCATACCGTTGAGAATGCCTGTACACAATTACGTCAGGCAAGTGGCCAGTCTGTTATTTTTTATACCGGACTGGCGCTTTATGCCAGCAGGCAGGCGCAGATAAATACCCTGTGTGAAACCTTTACCGTTCATTTCCGTGACTTAAGTGATGCAGAAATTGCTGCTTATGTCGCCAGAGAGCAGCCGCTAAACTGTGCGGGCAGCTTTAAAAGTGAAGGTCTGGGGATAACGTTATTTGACCGTTTACAGGGACGCGATCCCAATACGTTAGTCGGATTACCGCTGATTGCGTTATGCGAAATGCTGCGTAAGGCGGGGATGGATCCGTTGCTGTCGTGAACCGGCAGCGGGTTGACCTGCAGGGGCGGCGTTCTCGCCGCCCGTGGTCAGGTTATTTATTGCGCAAAAAGGCCAGACAGCGCTTTAAGCCATCATCAAGTGGCGCTTCAACCCGCATCACTTCACCCGTGTTGGGATGGGTGAAACGTAGCGCTGCCGCATGCAGAAACAGGCGATTCAGTCCGCTGCCCGCCAGCTGGCGATCGAAATCGCGATCGCCGTAGCGGTCGTCGAAGGCGATCGGATGACCACCATGCAAGGTGTGTACGCGTATCTGATGGGTACGTCCGGTTACCGGGCTGGCTTTCACCAGCGTCGCCATCTCATAACGCTCTTCCACTTTAAAGCGCGTTTCTGACGCTTTACCTTCACTACTGACTCGCACCACACGCTCGCCGCTTTGCAGAATATTTTTCAGCAGCGGCGCCTGCACCACTTTCAGATGCGATGGCCACTGGCCACGCACCAGCGCCAGATAATCCTTCTGCATCCCTTTTTCACGCAGCTGCTCATGCAGCGAACGCAGTGCCGAGCGTTTTTTTGCCACCAGTAAAATACCGGAGGTATCGCGATCGAGACGGTGCACCAGCTCAAGGAAGCGAGCTTCCGGCCGCAGGGCGCGCAGCCCTTCAATCACGCCGAAGCTCAGGCCACTACCGCCATGCACCGCCGTGCCGGAAGGCTTATTCATCACCAGAATATGCTCATCCTCATAGAGGATGGCGTCGGCGAGAGAGGCTACTTTCGCCAGCTTCGGCGAAACGGCATCTTCATCGCGCTCCGCCACGCGGACCGGCGGGATGCGCACTTCATCGCTCTCTGCCAGCTTGTACTCAGGTTTGATGCGTTTTTTATTCACCCGCACCTCGCCTTTACGCACAATGCGGTAAATCATGCTCTTGGGCACGCCTTTCAAATGGGTGCGTAAAAAATTGTCGATACGTTGCCCCGCTTCATCAGCGGAGATGGTAATTATTTTGACAGATGGCGTATTGGTTTTCATGGTCGGCGATTCTAATTAGTGAGGGATAATAGCGCCACCTCTTTTTCTGTGCTTAACTGAAAGTCTGTCGGGTTAAGTACGCTATATGAGCGCTTTTTATACGGTTTTCTTGTAACTCCGAAAAAACACGCAATAAAGCTGGAATAAACTTCTCAAGGCGGTAAAAGTAACCTTGCTATAACAAGGTTAGCAATGGAATAATGTTAGCGTTTTTTCACGTTGTACCTTGTTAAAACAAGCAAATATTTACCCAAAGTAATTGAAGTTGCAGCAAGGCAGCAAGGGAACGAATCCCGGTGAGCTGACTCAGGTCAGTGATTCGGGTGAGTGAGCGTAGCTAACGCCGCTGCGGCTTCAAGAACGAAGGGTATAAAGGAATTTTGCCGGATAGCACACACACGCAGCAATGGCGTAAGACGTATTGTGAAATCAGGCATTTAGCGGGCTGCGGGTTGCAGCCTGGACGATAAGACGGGATTGACTCTTTCTGGTAATTCAGTAGTGGTTCCCCTCGTAAAAGCGCTGTTTTTTCCGTATGAAAAACAGGCTGCCGAGATTTTGCGCCCCTTAGCAGGCGACAACCGTGAGGTTGACGACTTTGCGAACAGACACGGGGCCATCGGTTGTTCATTGTCCAGCGTTACCATGCCCGTAGCTTTGTCACTAATGTAAGAATAATGAGTAAGTTACGATGAAAAGAATGTTGATAAACGCAACTCAACAGGAGGAGTTGCGTGTTGCCCTGGTTGATGGACAGCGACTGTACGATCTGGATATCGAAAGCCCAGGACACGAACAGAAAAAAGCCAACATCTATAAAGGAAAGATCACCCGCATTGAACCGAGTCTTGAAGCTGCATTTGTCGATTACGGTGCCGAAAGACATGGTTTCCTACCTCTGAAAGAAATTTCCCGCGAATACTTCCCTGCGAATTACAATTCTCACGGCCGTCCAAATATTAAAGACGTGCTGCGCGAAGGCCAGGAAGTGATTGTTCAGATTGATAAAGAAGAACGTGGTAATAAAGGCGCGGCCTTAACCACCTTTATCAGCCTGGCGGGCAGCTATCTGGTTCTGATGCCTAACAACCCGCGTGCGGGTGGCATCTCGCGCCGTATCGAAGGCGACGACCGTACCGAGCTGAAAGAAGCGCTCTCTTCACTGGAACTGCCGGATGGCATGGGCCTGATTGTACGCACCGCAGGCGTAGGCAAATCTGCTGAAGCCCTGCAGTGGGATCTCAGCTTCCGTATGAAGCACTGGGAAGCGATCAAGAAAGCCGCCGACAGCCGCCCTGCTCCGTTCCTGATCCATCAGGAAAGCAACGTGATCGTCCGTGCCTTCCGTGACTATCTGCGCCAGGACATCGGCGAGATTCTGATCGATAACCCGAAAGTGCTGGAGCTGGCACGCCAGCATATCGCCGCCCTCGGTCGCCCGGATTTCAGCAGCAAAATTAAACTGTACACCGGTGAAATCCCGCTGTTCAGCCACTACCAGATCGAATCGCAGATTGAGTCTGCCTTCCAGCGTGAAGTGCGTCTGCCGTCAGGTGGTTCCATCGTTATCGATAGCACTGAAGCACTGACCGCTATCGACATCAACTCCGCCCGCGCAACCCGCGGCGGCGATATCGAAGAAACCGCCTTCAATACCAACCTCGAAGCAGCCGATGAGATTGCCCGCCAGCTGCGTCTGCGCGACCTGGGTGGCCTGATCGTTATCGACTTTATCGATATGACCCCGGTTCGCCATCAGCGCGCGGTAGAAAACCGTCTGCGTGAAGCGGTGCGTCAGGATCGTGCGCGTATCCAGATTAGCCATATTTCACGCTTCGGCCTGCTGGAGATGTCACGTCAGCGTCTCAGCCCGTCGCTGGGTGAATCAAGTCATCACGTCTGCCCACGCTGTAGCGGCACCGGCACCATCCGTGATAACGAATCGCTGTCACTCTCTATTTTGCGTCTGATTGAAGAAGAGTCGCTGAAAGAGAACACCAAAGAAGTGCATGCCATTGTTCCGGTGCAAATCGCCTCTTACCTGCTGAACGAAAAACGTGATGCGGTCAGTGCGATTGAAAAACGCCAGGGCGGTGTACGCGCCATCATCGTGCCTAACGATCAGATGGAAACGCCACACTACTCCGTTCTGCGTGTGCGCATTGGTGAAGAGACGCAAACTCTCAGCTACCACCTGCCGAAACTGCATGAAGCGGAAATGGCGCTGCCTTCTGAAGAGGAGCATGCCGAGCGTAAACGTCCTGAGCAACCTGCACTGGCCGCCTTTGTGATGCCTGATGCGCCACCGGCACCGCAGGAAAGCAGTGCGCCGGTCAAAGAACGTCAGCCAGCGCCGGCCGTACAGCCAGCCACCCCAGCCGCCGCACCACAGCCGGGCCTGTTCAGCCGTCTGCTCGGTGGTCTGAAGAAACTGTTTGCCGCTGAAGAGAGCAGCAGTGCTCAGCCGCAGCAGGAAGTCAGCGAGCCAGTGGTAGCGACTGAAGCGACACCACAACGTAACGATCGTCGCAACAATCGCCGTAATAACAATAACCGTCGCGATCGCAGTGGCGAGCGTGGTGGTGAACGCAATAACCGTGAGCGTAATAGCGAAGGCCGCGACAATCGTGATAATCGTGATAACCGCGATAATCGTGACAATCGCGAAGGTCGTGAAACTCGTGAAAGCCGCGAAGACAATCGTCGCAACAAACGCCCGGCCGCAGCCGCCGCTGCTGTTGAGCCACGTGACGATCTGCAACCGGCGCAGAGTGATGAAGCCCGAGCGCAGCAGCGTGACGAGCAGCAGCAACAGCGTCGCGAACAGCGCGCGGAACGCCAGCGTCGTCGTCAGGACGAGAAACGTCAGCAACAACAGGAAGCGAAGAGCGAGCAACCGGTGGTTGAAGAACCCGCTGCTGTCGCCGCGATTGCGCCTGAAGCTGATGTCGAAGAGAACGTGCAGGTGATGCCGCGTCGTAAGCCGCGCCAGCTGAGCCAGAAAGTTCGTTTCGAATCTGCACCGGCTGCCGTAACGGAAGAACCTGCTCCGACGCCAGCACCTGAACTGTCAGATGAACGTGAATTCCCTGTGGTGCTGCCAGCATCCGTGGAAACCGCTACTGACGATCAGGATGATGCAGAAAACCGTGACAGCATGCCACGTCGTTCTCGTCGCTCGCCTCGCCATCTGCGCGTCAGCGGTCAGCGTCGTCGTCGTTACCGTGACGAGCGTTACCCGTCGCAATCTCCGATGCCGCTTGGCTTTGCCGCTGCGTCACCAGAAATGGCCTCCGGCAAAGTGTGGATCACCTATCCGGTGGCCCAGGCTGCAGACGAGCAGAGCGTAGCTGATAACGCACCAGAAGCCGCCGCTGAAGAACAGCAGCAGCAACTGAGCGCCGCAGCTATCGCCCTGCCAGAGAGCGATGACGTGACCACCAGCGCAGAAAGCATTGATGCTGAGCAGCCGGTCACGGAAGTTGAGCCACAGCAGTTGCCAGAACCTGAAGTCACCCTGGTGGAGACTGAAGAGACCGCAGCGATCGAGACGCCGGTAAACGAAGAACCGGTGGTGATTACCGCCGCCGATGAAGTGGTTGCCGAACAGACTGCAGCCGCAGCCGAACCGGCAGACGATGCCAGCAAAGCGGTCGCTGAAGCACTGGAAGCCGCGGAAGCCGCACCTAAAGTGACTGACGAAGCGCCACTGCCGGTGACTGAAGTTGCCAGCGATATCGCCAGCGACAATGTAGCGGATGTCAGCGAACAGGTTGCCGCTGAAGTGGAAGAAGTGACTGCCGCAGCAGAAGTGGTTGCCGAAGAACCGGCAGTAAAAGCTGAAGCACCGGCTGCCGCAGTAAGCGCACCGCAGCAGGCGCCAGCCACGGCGGTCAGTGAACCGCATGCACCGGTTGCTGCGCGTGATACTGCTATCGTGCCAGTGGTTGCTGCATCGGTTAACTTTAAACATCATGCGACGGCGCCGATGACCAAAGCGCCTGCGCCTGAGTGGCAGCAAGAGCCTGCACGTCACAGCGACTGGGTACGTCCGGACTACGCCTTTGAGGGTAAAGGTTCTGCAGGTGGCCATGCGGCAACGCATCAGGCAACTGCACCGGCTACCAAGCCTTAATCGTTAGTCGTAACAGCCCATCTCACCGATGGGCGTTACCCTTAAAAACCCCCTGCCAGCGCATGCTGTCAGGGGTTTTTTTTATCTCCGCAACGCTCAGCACGCCATCTTATTAACCACCGGTAAAGATCGAATCCGTTAACAGACGTGAAATAAGCATAAAAAAAATCCCGTTAGCCGCTGGTGAGCGAATAACGGGACAAAATAAACGTACCCGGTTTAAGCACGTTCAAATTCGGATGATAATTTACGAGTTAATCTGGAACAGTGACATTTTGGACATGCTGCTGAAGGTCGAATAAGACGCCTGCAACGCGGACTGAAGCATGGTGTAAGAAGAAATGGTGCTGGTGTAATCGGCATCCACCAGATTACTCATCTGGGTGGTATAGCTCAGATCGCGGTCAGCACTCAGGTCATCCAGTTTTTCCAGTTCATCCAGCTGCGTACCGGTCTCAGAGCGCACTTTAAGCACGTTATTCAGCGAGTTGCCTAAACTGCGCGTGGCTTTGCCAAGTGCAGCGGTATACGCGTCCGTTGTCGTCTCATCGGCGCCATCTTGCGGCACTTTTAGCGCCGCAATCACGTCGTCCAGCATTTTGAACAGATCGGTTTCGCTGGTGCCGCCATCCGGCTCTGCTTCAGCAGTACTGGTCAGCGTTTGAAAAATTTCTTTCCCGGTATGACTGATGGTCATGGTACGGGAAGAGTCGACTTGCTGGGTGATAGACTCATTACCGCCCTGGTAAACCATGGTGCCGGTGCTGTCATCAAATGGCGCAGCATCGGTCTTATAACCGGCAAACAGATAACGTCCGTTGCCATCAGTGGTGTTCGCCAGGTTCTTCAGCTGCCCACGCACACCTTCGAGCTGCGTAGCCAGCGACGCACGGTCATCGTCACTCAGCGTGCCGTTACCAGCGTTAACCACCAGACTCTGCGCCGAGATAATGCTGCTGGTGACGTTCTGCAACGTACTCTCTTCCAGCGACAGGTTCTGGGTAGCGAAGTCACGCGCCAGACCGAACTGCTTACTTTGCGCCTGAGTTTGCGCCAGCAGGACCGCATTCGCCGACGCGATAGGGTCATCAGACGGGTTAACCACACGTTTACCCGAAGAGAGTTGCTCCCCTGCTTTCAGCCAGGATGACTGCGCGTCAATGATCGCTTTGGTCTGCTGGCTATACATCATGGTGGTACTAATACGCATAGCGTTAAATCCTTATTTCTGATTCATTAACGGATGTTGATCAACGCGTCAAAGATAGTCGACGCTGCCTGCAGCACCTGGGCATTCGCCAGGTAATACTGCTGGAATTGCGTCAGGTTGACATACTCTTCATCGAGGCTGACACCGGAAATGGCTTGCTGGCGGGTAGTCAGCTGCGTCACCACGCTATCCTGAGTAGCACTGGCGGTTTCCAGCGAACTGGTTTTGTTACCAACAACGCTGACCATCGTGGCGTAAGCCTGGCTGTAAGTGCTTTTGCCATTGACCAGGCTGCTGCTCTGCAGACTCAGCAACTTCTGCGCATTGGTGTTATCACTTACGCCGCTACCGGCTGCCGATCCGGCAGCAATCTGCCCTTCATCGGTAATGGCGACCGCCATATTAACAATCGCATCGGTGACCGGCTTAACCACAAAACTGTCTTTCGCCGCGGCGCCTGTGCTGTTGGAGATACTGACTTCCAGACCATCAAACACCAGCGTCGGATCACCGGTAGTGCTGTTGGTGCCGGTGGTGTAGCTGACAGAGGTATTGTCAGATGAACGGGTCACCTTCCAGCTGGTGCCATCATAAGAGACGTTATAGTCCGTCGCCTGCACCGCACTTGAGTCGGTTATCGTGGCTGACAGGCCCGCTGTACCGCTGTTTTTACTGTTGGCGACCGTTGACGGCGAACCCACAGTAAAGAAATCAACACCGGTGTTGCCGTCGGTGTCATAACCCGCACTGTGCTGGGTGTTAAAGGAGTCCGCGAACACCAGCGCCAGCTGATTAAGCTGATTACGTGCGGTGGATAAATCTTCACGACGGAATGCCAGCGTGCCGGCCAGTGAACCGGTGGTCAGCTGCTTTTCCGGGATCTCAACATTGCCTGCCGTGCTGTCGACATAGCCCACCGTCAGTTTCGACGGATCGCTGCTGGAGGCCATCGCCACTAACTGTTTAGATGTGTTGCCGCTGACCAGCTGAGTGCCATTGCCAATCGAAATATTGTAGTTACCGTCCTGTTCTGAAACGGTTACACCGATAATATTGTTCAGTTCACTGACTAACTGATCGCGCTGATCCAGCAGGTTATTCGGACTGGCGCCGGTGCCTGCCGCAGTCAGCTTGGTGATCTGCTTATTAAGGTTAGCGATCTGCGTGGAGTAAGTATTGATTTGATCAACGCTGGAAGTGATGGTGGTATTGACTCCACTTTCCAGGTTACGCAGATATTCATCGGTGGTTTTGAACTGGCTGACCAGTCCCTGCCCCTGACTCAGCATACTCTGACGCGCGGATGCGTCATCCGCACTGCTCACCACGTTCTGCACAGCAGTAAAGAAACTTTGCATCGATGTTGACAGGCTGGTCGTTGAACTGGCGAACAGATCATCAATATTGGAAATCTGGCTGTACTGCGCGCTAAGCGCACTGCTTGAGGCGCTGGCGCCACGCAGCTGCGTAGTAATAAAGGTATCATACTCACGATTGACGCCGACGACATTGACACCGTTACCATAGTAACTGCCGCCAACCTGAGTGCTTGCCGCCTGGCTCAGCGCCAGTGTCTGACGCGTGTAGCCGCTAACCGTGTAGTTACTGATATTGTTACTGGTGGTATTAAGCGCAGCCTGGGCGGCTGTTAAACCGCTCATTGCGGAGTTAATTAAGCTGGACATGTCGGTTCCTCGTTTTCCCGCACAATGTTCGGGCCGGCATTAGTGCTAACAGTTGCCGGTGAAGAGTGATATCCCTCCCGGCCTGTATTCGTTATCGGCGTTTTTAAGTGAAACTTGAGAAAAAAAATCAGAACAATTTGCTGAGATCACTGCTGTAAGCTTTCACCACTTTGTCACCCATACTCTTGAATTGCTGGATCATTCCCATCAATTTTTGCGCGTACTTAGGATCGGTAGCATAACCCGCAGCCTGCAGAGCCATCGCGCCCTGCTCGGGGGTGCTGGCATTGGCGACCGCGGCATAGCGTGGGTTATTGCTGATCAGTTTGACGTAGTCGGTTAAGGCTTCGGTATAAGAGCTGTACACGCGGAAACTGGCCTGCACTTTTTTTGCCACGCCATTTTCATATTCGGTGGTGGTAATCTCCGTCTTATCACCCTGCCAGGCGCTGTTGGCTTTTATGCCGAACAGGTTGTAGCTCGGCTTGCCGTCGCGGGTCATAATCTGACGCTGGCCCCAGCCGGACTCCAGCGCCGCCTGCGCCAGAATCAGGTGATGCGGAATACCGCTTGCGGCGCTGGCTTCCTGCGCCGGTTGCGCCAGGGTGGCAAGGAAGTTGCTGCTGTCGCCGCTTAGCGTCATGCTGCCCGCAGCAGGCAACTTCGGCATGGCACGACGCACCATCTGCTCCAGCTCAATCGGCGGCAAGGTATTAATAAACTTCTTATCCAGCAGCATCGGCAGCGTACCGGCGGTCTCGTCCGGCGCCACTGATGGCGCCATCTGTTTCACAATGGTATCGGCCAGACCCAGCCCTTTGTTGCCAATCTCCTGCGCAACCTGCTGATCGTACATTGAGGTAAACATACGGGTCTGCTCTGTGCTGAGCAGGCCGTTCTGCGGCAGCGCCTGACGCATGCTTTTCAGCATCATCTGCACAAACATGCCTTCAACCTGTTTTGCTACCTGCAGCGCTTTGCCTTTCGGGTCGCTACCGGCTTCACGTTTCAGATCGTTAAGCGACTGGCTGTCAAAAGCCGCGCTGGTCAGCGATTGCGAGGAGGTGCTGCTCATCAGATAATTTCCAGTTTGGCGCGTAAACAACCGGCACTCTGCATCGACTGCAGAATGGACATAAGATCCATCGGCGTCGCGCCCAGCGCATTCAGCGCACGCACCACATTGTTCAGGTTGGCGCTGGCGTTCACCCGTTGCAGCGCGCCGCCTTCCTGACGTAAGTCGATCTGCGTTTGTGGCGTCACCACCGTCTGACCGCCGCCCAGCGGCGTCGTCGGCTGACTGACGTTCTGCGACTGGTTGACGGTAACCGACAGATTACCCTGCGCCACTGCACAACTATCCAGCATCACTTCGCGGTTCATCACCACCGAACCGGTACGTGAGTTGATAATCACTTTTGCATCCTGCAACGGCACTGAGACATCGATATTCTGAATATCGGCCAGCAGACGCACCTGTGCGCTGCTGTTGGCGCTGGTGCGGATCTGCACGGTACGTGCATCCAGCGCCTGCGCCGAGCCATATCCACTACGGCTGTTAATCGCATCACTGATACGCTGCGCCATCGAGAAGTCTTCGTCGTTCAGCTGCAAATTGATCACATTCGCAGTGCCGAAGTTAGTTGAGAGTTCGCGTTCGATGGTGGCGCCACCGGTGATACGGCCGCCATTCAGCTGGTTAACCTGCACGCTGCTGCCCCCTGCGGAAGCACCGGCGCCGCCGACCAGAATATTACCCTGCGCCAGCGCATACACCTGGTTGTCGACACCTTTCAGTGGCGTCATCAGCAGCGTACCGCCACGCAGACTTTTGGCGTTACCCATTGAGGAAACCACCACATCGATCTGCTGGCCCTGACGACCAAACGCTGGCAGTTTGGCGGTGATCATCACCGCAGCCACGTTTTTCAGCTGCATATTGGTGCCGGCCGGCACGGTAATCCCCAGCTGCGATAACATATTGCTCAGCGACTGAGTGGTAAAAGGCGTCTGCGTGGTCTGGTCACCGGTGCCGTCGAGGCCCACTACCAGACCGTAGCCGATCAGCGAGTTACCGCGTACGCCCTGCACGCTGGTCAGATCGCGAATGCGGTCAGCGGATGCCAGTGAACTGACGCCAAGCAGCAGACAAAATGCTGCGCGAAGAATAGATAATTTACGCATTGTTACCTCTTACAGCGGTGCAACGTTCAGGAAGAAACGCTGCAGCCAGCCCATGTTCTGTGCTTCGTTGATATAACCGTTGCCGACGTACTCAATGCGCGCGTCTGCCACCTGACTGGAGACAACCGCGTTGCTACCGCTGATGGTGCGCGGGTTAACCACACCGGAGAAACGAATAAATTCTGTGCCCTGATTAATGGCGATCTGCTTCTCACCCACCACTTTCAGGTTGCCATTCGGCAACAGCTGATTAACGGTAACGGTAATTGTGCCGGTAAAGGTGTTATTAGCGGATGCGCCGCCTTTACCGGTGAAATCATTTTTGCCTTCGCCGGCAACCGAGGTTTTATCGCCACCCAGCAGGCCATTCAGTGCGCTTGGCACTGAGGTCAGACCGACGCTGGTGCTGCCATCGCGGCTGGCGTTAGCTGAAGAGCTCTTACTGGCGCTGACGTTTTCCTGCAGCGTAATCGTCAGCGTATCGCCGATATTACGTGGACGACGATCCTCGAACAGCGGCTGATAGCCGTAGTTCATCGGCATCACGCCCTGAAAGATCGATCCGTTAACCACCGGCGGCGAAGCTGGCAGCGGCTGAGCCGTTGTCGAGCCTTCCACTAAAGGGGTACGCGGAACTAAGGCACAACCGTTAAGGGTCAGTAGCAAACCTGCCACTAACCAACGTCCAGGCTTGAGTTGTAATTGCTTCGCCACGGATTCACTACCTTCTAAAAAGTCTGTTATGAGGGCGAGAATAGCCCCGCCCTTACTGCTAAATCAGCGGCTTAAAGCTGCGACAGCTTCTGCAGCATCTCGTCAGAGGTGCTGACCGCTTTACTGTTGATTTCATAAGCTCGCTGAGTCTGAATCATGCTGACCAGCTCTTCCGCCACGTTGACGTTAGAGGCTTCCACATAACCCTGATACAGCAGGCCAGCGCCGTTCAGCCCCGGCGTACTGTCGGTTGGCGCACCGGATGACTGCGTTTCCTGATACAGGTTTTCACCCATGCTTTCGAGGCCCGCATCGTTAATAAAGGTGCTCAGCGTTAACTGTCCTACCTGCACCGGAGTGGTTTGTCCCTGCTGCGTGACGCTGACGGTACCGTCACGCGCCACGGTCATGCTCAGGGAGTTAGCCGGAATGGTAATCGCAGGCTGCACCGGGAAACCGGCGTTGGTCACCAGCTGACCGTTCTGGTCGGTCTGGAATGAACCGTCACGGGTGTAAGCCACGGTGCCGTCTGGCATCTGCACCTGGAAGAAACCCTGGCCGTTGATCGCCACGTCTTTCGACGAGTTGGTCTGCGACAGGTTACCCTGGCTGTGCAAACGCTCAGTGGCCACCGGACGCACACCGGTACCGATCTGTAAGCCAGTCGGTAAAGTGGTCTGTTCAGATGACTGCGCACCAGGCTGACGCAGCGTCTGGTACATCAGATCTTCAAACACCGCACGCTGGCGTTTGAAGCCGTTGGTGCTGACGTTCGCCAGGTTGTTGGCGATAACATCCATATTGGTTTGCTGAGCGTCAAGACCGGTTTTAGCTATATATAAAGAACGAATCATATTATTTTCCTGTGTCCTTAACTGGACATGTTAAGGATCTGGTTCGCGCGTTGTTCATTTTCATCAACAGCCGAGATCACCTTCATCTGCATCTCAAAACGTCGCGCGTTAGCGATCATATCGACCATAGTGGCCACCGGTTTGACGTTACTGCCCTCCAGCACCCCAGGCATCAGCTTGATGGTGGGATCGGCTTGCAGTACCGCGCCACGTTGTTGCTGAGCACTGGCGGTCAGACGAAACATACCGTCATCACCGCGGGTCACTTCCGTGCCTTCAGCCTTAACCAGTTTTAAACGACCCAGCTGCACGGTGGCATTAGCGGACTCGCCCGGATTCAGCGCGGTAATTGAACCGTCAGCAGCAATGGTCAGCTCCGAACCTTGCGGCACCGCAATCGGCCCGCCGTCGCCCATCACCGGGTTGCCCTGAACGGTGAGCTGTCCGGTCGCACTGATCTGGATGTTACCGTTGCGGGTATAGGCTTCGCTGCCATCGGCAGTCTGCACCGCCAGCCAGCCATCCTGCTGTAACGCCACGTCCAGCGGACGCGCGGTATAGTCCATTGCGCCCTGAGACATATCAGCGCCCGGCGTGGAAGCAGTGACCAGCGTACGTGTTGGCAACGACAGTCCTTCAACCGGCACCGCGCGTAATGCATTCAGCTGCGCACGGAAACCCGGCGTTGAGGCGTTAGCCAGGTTACTGGCGGTCACTGCCTGCTGATTGAGCGTCTGCGTGGCAGCGCCCATGGCGGTATATATCGCGTGATCCATAATCTAAGCCTGTGTTAGAGAATCTGACGAACGTCAGAAAGCGTGGCGGTTCCCAGGGTTCCGAGATCCAGCACGGCGCTATCCGTGTTCGTGGTCACACCATTGACCAGCCCGTAATTCAGTGGCTGCGCCACCAGCTGAGTGCTACCGCTGCTGGCGGCAATGGTGAAGGAGTATTTGCCGTCTGGCGCGGTCGAGCCATCTTCCAGCGTGCCATCCCATGTATAGCTATGGACACCGGCGGTCACTGCCCCCAGATCGATGGTGCGAACCACTGCGCCAGTCGAATCTTTGATGGTGACGGTGGTCGCGGTTGAGGCGCTTTCCAGTTCAACGCCAAACGGCGTGGTCACGCCGCTGCCGGCCAGAATCTGCGAGCCGTCAACCATCACGCCCTGACCAATCAGCGAGGAGGCCTGTAATGCCTGATTGCTGTTAATCTGGCCAGAAATCGAGGACAGCGTGGTGTTGAGCTTCTCAATACCGCTCACGGTATTGATCTGCGCCAGCTGAGTGGTCAGCTCGCTGTTTTCCATCGGGTTAGTCGGGTCCTGGTTTTTCAACTGCGTGACCAACAGCGTCAGAAAGTTACTCTGTAAATCACTTGCGCTGGAGCTGGTAGAGCTCGTGCTGGTGCTGGCAAGTGCTGTTGATTCGTTGACGTTAACCGATACGCTCATTATTTTTCTCCGTTATTGACCCATGGTCAGAGTTTTCATCATCATTGATTTCACGGTGTTGAGAACCTCAACGTTGGCCTGGTAGCTGCGCGATGCGGACATGGTATTGACCGTTTCGCTGACCACATCGACGTTAGGCATCTTGACGTAACCCTTCTCATCGGCCATCGGATTACCTGGTTCGTAAACCAGTTTGGCGGGCGTCGGATCGTCAACCACTTGCGCGACTTTCACGCCACCTGTCGCCGCACCCGGTGCGGCATTGACCTGAAACACCACCTGCTTAGCGACATAAGGCTGACCATCCGGCCCGGTGACGCTATCGGCGTTGGCCAGGTTACTGGCGCTGACGTTCATTCGCTGTGACTGTGCAGTCATCGCCGAACCGGCGATATCAAAAATATTTAAAAGTGCCATAACTTATTGCCCCTGGAGGACGCTCATCATGCCTTTGATCTGACTGCTGATAAGCGTCAGATCCGTTTGGTATTTCAGGCTGTTATCCGCAAACTGCGTACGTTCGCGATCCATATCTACTGTGTTGCCATCCATCGCTGGCTGGTCAGGAACGCGATACAGCAGATCGAGATCCGGCGCCGACGCATTGGATACCGGAATATGGCGTGCCGACGTTATCGCCAGCGACAGCCCTGACCCCTGCGCACGACCCTGCTCCACCGCACGTTTAAGTTCGCTGGAAAAATCGATATCACGCGCCTGGTAACCGGGCGTGTCGGCGTTGGCGATATTGGACGCCAGGATCTCCTGACGCTGAGCCCTCAGGTTAAGCGCTTCAGTGCCAAAACTTAGTGCTGCGTCCAGTTTGTCGAGCATGCTTCCTCCGCAAAGTGAGAATTTCGAGCGGACAGGATAAGCGGGAGGGGGGAAGAACTATCGAATGAATAGCGCTAAAAATCGGCGCTATTTTCCGCATTGACTTATGGCGTTCGCGCGTAAAATCACCGCCATAATGCTACAGGGGGAGATAACAATGCGTGGGTTAATGCCTTTACTGGCGGGTCTGTTCGGCTTATTCAGCCTGCAACTCCAGGCCGCTGATCTTACCGCTCAGTTAACGCAATTTTTTCAGGCGCGTGATGCCGCCCATGCGAAAGGCATGCAGGTAGTGCTCCGCACACCGACAGCGCAATGGCCGCAGTGTGAGACGCCACAGTTCTCGCTGCCAGGCAATAGCCGTCAGTGGGGCAATATCAGCGTGGCGGCCAACTGCGGCCAGGAGCGCCGCTATTTGCAGGTGCAGGTGCAGGTCACTGGCGATTATGTGGTGGCGGCACGCCAGATAACACGTGGCAGTGCGGTCAGCGCCGCGGATCTGACGATGAAACGTGGGCGCCTTGATACGCTGCCTTCACGTGCGGTCGTCGATACGCAGGAAGCAACAGACGCCATCACTATTCGTGATATTCTGCCGGGCCAGCCGATCACCCTGTCAATGGTGCGTCAGCCCTGGCGCGTAAAAGCCGGTCAGAACGTGATGGTGATTGCGCAAGGCGATGGCTTTAACGCCAGCGGCGAAGGGCGTGCAATGAATAACGCCACCGCCGCGCAGGCGGTCAGAGTAAGAATGGGCAACGGCCAGATAGTCAGCGGCAAAGTGGATGCGGATGGGAATATTCTTATATCGCTATAAAGCACTAAAGCTGCCCGCTTTTCTGCCGATAGTTGAATTAAGCAATAAATTACTATTTGATCATTCATCGCTCGAACTTGCAGGAGCCAGATTATGAGTATCGACAGAACCCAGGCTACAAAGCCCGTTGCCACTGTACAGCAACGTGAAAACAATGACACCTCCGGCAGCAAAGTGCGCCAGAGTGAAACTGCCGCCACCGCCGCCGCCAGCACCACTGCCACTCAGGTAAAACTGAGCAGCGCGCAGTCGCAGCTGATGCAGCCGGGCAGCCAGGACATTAATACCGCTCGTGTTGAGCAACTGAAAACCGCCATCCGTAATGGCGAACTGAAAATGGACAGCGGCAAAATTGCCGATGCGCTGATTCAGGAAACTAAAGACTACTTACAGGGTAATTAATCGCAATGAATAGCTTACTGACCGCGCTGGATAAAATGCAGGAAGTGCTTTCGTCACTGACGGAAGTCATGGATGCCGAGCAGCAGCAACTCTCTGCCGGTCGGATCAACAGTAATTTACTCCAGCGTATTACTGAAGATAAAAGCTCGTTGCTGAATACGGTCAATTACCTGGATGGTATGCGTAACCAGGCGGAAAAACGCCTGGGCCTGCAGGCGCCCTACGCGACGCAGCCGGATCTGGCGCGTCGCTGGGAAATGATTCAGAAACAGACCGCCAGGCTGCACAACACCAATCGCCACAGTGGCATGCTGCTCAACCTGCAAATCGAATATAACGAGCAGGCACTGTCGGTGCTGAAACCGCAAATCAGTCAGCCATTTTATGGCCCGGATGGGCAGACGAAGTCAGGCGGTTTCGCCAGCCGCAAAGTCTGATATTGGTGCGGGCGACGAAAACCCCGCGCCTGTGCTGACCTGATGTAGGGGCGGCGTTCTCGCCGCCCTTCCTTATCAGGAATATCAATAAATTACCCCACCGTACGGCGGGCAAAATCACGCGGACGAAAGCCCATAACCGCCAGCATCAGGAAATAGACGCCGCCGCCAACCGCACACACGCCAGCCAGACGCAGCAGGCGCCAGACCATATTGCCGACATCCCACTCCGGCATCACGCTGTTCATTGCCACCAGCGCCGCCGCCATCACCACCACCGCAATCAACAGACGCAGCAGAAAACTGGACCAACCCGGCAGTGGCTGGAAGATTTTCTGTTTCCGTAACTGCCAGTAAAGCAGCGCCGCATTCAGACAGGCCGCCAGACCAATCGACAACGCCAGTCCGGCATGCTTCAGCGGACCAATAAACGCCAGGTTCATCAGCTGGGTCATAATCAGACAAACAATGGCGATTTTAACCGGCGTCTTAATATCCTGACGCGAGTAAAAGCCCGGCGCCAGTACCTTCACCACAATCAATCCCATCAGTCCGACCGAGTAAGCCACCAGCGCACGCTGAGTCATTGCGGCGTCAAACGCGGTGAATTTACCGTACTGGAACAGCGCCACTGTTAGCGGTTTGGCCAGAATTCCCAGCGCCACAGCGCTCGGCAGCGCCAGCAAGAAACAGAGGCGCAGCCCCCAGTCCATCAGGCGTGAATACTCATCATGGTTGCCGCTGGAGAAACTCTTCGCCAGTGACGGCAACAGGATTGTCCCCAGTGCCACGCCTAACACACCTGACGGAAACTCCATCAGACGGTCGGCATAATACATCCAGGAGACCGAACCGGAAACCAGGAACGAGGCAAAAATGGTATTGATAATCAGCGAGATCTGGCTGACGGAAACCCCGAGGATCGCCGGTCCCATCTGACGCATTACGCGCCAGACGCCCGCATCTTTCAGATTGAGGCGCGGCATCACCAGCATGCCGATTTTCTTCAGGTGCGGCAGCTGATAACCGAGCTGCAACACCCCGCCCACCACCACCGCCCAGGCCAGCGCCAGCACCGGTGGATTAAAGTGCGGTGCGGCAAACAGCGCAAACCCGATCATGCTGACATTCAGTAAGGTCGGGGCAAACGCCGGTACTGAAAAGCGGTTCCAGGTATTGAGAATCGCCCCGGCCAGTGACGCCACCGAAATCAGCAAAATATAGGGGAAGGTGATGCGCAGCAATGAGGAGGTCAGCGCAAACTTATCGGCGGTATCGGCAAAGCCCGGCGCGGTCACCATAATCACCCAGGGCGCGGCGATCATGCCGATAAAGGTGACAATCGCCAGCACCAGCGTCAGTAACCCGGACACATAGGCGACAAACACTCGGGTGGCGTCTTCGCCCTGCTTGCTTTTATATTCGGCCAGGATAGGCACGAATGCCTGCGAAAACGCGCCTTCGGCAAAGATACGGCGCAACAGGTTTGGCAGCTTAAACGCGACAAAAAAGGCATCGGTCGCCATGCCGGCGCCAAACACGCGCGCCACGATGGCATCGCGGGCAAAGCCCAGCACGCGCGAGAACAGGGTCATGGAGCTGACCGCAGCCAGGGATTTCAACAAATTCATGGTTTACTGCGCTTCCTGAAAATAAGAGAGTCCGCTGAGTGACCCTGGGGGCGAGAGCACTCTCGCCGGATAAACAGCGGGTAGTCTACGGATATGGCGGGAAATAACCACAACGCTTTGTTACAACAGATTATTCTTTATCTGCGTCGCGCCACATTTTTTCCACCACACGCTGCGCCAGCAGGGCCTGCTCGCCCGAGGTTTGCGGCGCAGTCTGATTTTGCGCGCAGGCGATAAAATGGTGCGCAGCGCCTTCAAATCCGCGCTGCGCCAGCGTACTTTGCCAGCCCGGAATTGGATCCACCAGCAGCTGACCCGCGGTTTCCTGCTGCCAGTCGCGCATATCATTAATCTGATAAACACTGCCGTCGCACACCGCCATCACTGATTCACGCTGGCTGCCTGCACGCCGGTGCATACTGGTGGTGACCAGCGTCTCGCCGACGCTGAAATGATGCTCAGCATACAGCATCTCGCCCGCGTCGTTGGTTTGTAAGCTGCCGTGACGCAAACTGCCTGCACCACCGCCCAGCCACAGTGCGGTATCGACCACATGCAGATAATCGTCCAGCAGCGTAAAGCGTAGATCGTGCGGGCCGACGCTGTCGCTGCGGTGCTTGTCCATACGGATCGATGCGGGATTCATCATATTTTCCCGCAATTGCAGATAGCGCGGCGCAAAACGCCGGTTAAACGCCACCATCAGTTTGCGCCCGCGCTTATGCGCCAGCTCAACCAGTTGCTCGGCTTCACTTAGGGTGGCGGCCAGCGGCTTATCGACACACACATCGACGCCAGCACGCAGCAGTTCACCGACAATCGCAAAGTGCGTGGCGGTGCTGCTGTGTACAAACACCGCATCACACTGTGCCGCCAGTTGTGACAGGCTGGAAAAACAGGGCATGCGATAACTGTCGCAAATTAAGCGGGCTTTTTGCTGATTCGGCGAGAACGCCCCGGCGAGACTCCAGCCATCGGTTTTACTGACTACCGGCAGCCAGGCTTTCTGCGCAATGCCGCCCAACCCTACCACGCCCACCCTTAATTGCGTTGTCATCTCAGGCTCCTTTTTCGGCTAACAGCTCTGCAAGCTGCTGTTTCAGGCTGGCAACTTCCGCCTCCAGCAGTGTTACCCGCTCCTCCAGCTCACTGCTGTCGCTGACTGATGGCGCGAGGTCGGCAAAATCCAGCTCATTCACTTCACCGCTAAACAGATGCATATAGCGGCTTTCACGTTTGCCCGGCTCGCGTGCCAGCCGTACCACAAACGGACCATCTTCACGCTGTTGCAAATTTTCCAGCGCCTGCTCCAGCTCAGCCATATCGCGAAACTCATGCATACGGCCACTGCGGGTGCGTAATTCGCCCGGCGTTTGCGGACCGCGCAGTAGCAGGCTGGTCACCAGCGCCACTTCGGCGCTGCTGAGTTTCAGGTTACCGAATTCCGAGTTACAGAAGCGCTGCTCATATTTCACCACCCGGTTGCCAAAACCGCTCAGGGTACTGAGCTGATGTTTGCGCACCAGCAGATCAAGCGACTCCTGCACGGCACTCTCACTCAGCGACATCACCGGATCACGGTTGGATTTTTGATTACAGGCGGAGACTACGCCATTCAGCGACATCGGATACTGGTCGGGTGTAGTGACCTGCTTTTCGAGCAGGCAGCCAACAACGCGCGCCTCGACAGGTGTCAGCACAGTTTTCATCACAAACCTCTGTTATTGTTGTCCGCGGCGATCCGACGTCCAATTCTGGGTGGTTAAAGCAGTTAATACATGATCCTGCCAGCGACCATCAATTAACAGGTAATCTTTGGCATAGCCCTCTTTCTCAAAACCGAGACGCTGTAATAAACCGCCGCTGCGGGCATTATGCGGCATATAGTTAGCCATAATGCGATGCATCCGCTGCTGACGCTGCATATAGCGAATCGCTGCCTGCAACGCTTCAAACATCATGCCCTGCCCCTGCCATTTTTCCCCCAGCGAATAGCCGAGATAGCAGGCATGGAAGGAGCCACGCAGCACATTACTGAAGTTGGCCACGCCACGCACTTCGTTCTCTTCCGGGTCCATCACAATAAAATAGAAAGCACTGCCTTGCTTATGCATATCAGCAATCAGACCCAGACGTGCCTGCCAGCCGGAAGGATAGCAATGACTTTCGTCACGCACCGGCTCCCAGGGTTTTAAAAAGGCGCGATTTTGTGCGTAATACTCAGCCAGCCGCCAGGCGTCACGTTCGTGGACAAGACGCACCACTAATCTGTCGGTTGTCAGGCGCACTTTCGGTGCGGCAGAACGATAGCCAAACATCTTCTCTCCTGAATTCCATCGCCGATAAAAGAAATTGATTGAACATCAGGCGACGGCTTTGCCGGGCTACAACACCGGTGCCAGCGGCCATTTCGCGCCAACCAGCATTTACTATAACCGTCATATCCTGTCAGGGTAAAACCCCACATTACCGCCTGGCGACATTTCTGCCTGCGGTAATAATAAAAGCGCACTTATTGCACCATGTTGATAAAAAAATATCATGTCGCAATTGCTGTGAAAACCAGCAACTTAGGAGGAAAATGGACCAACTGGAAGGTTTACTCTCTCTCTTTATGCAGGAACACGCATGTCTCGGGTCGCACGGGCACGATGCCTCGGAAAATATTTTCTCTTATTAGACAACATGCTGGTGGTGTTGGGTTTTTTTGTCGTCTTTCCTTTGATCTCGATCCACTTTGTCGACCAGCTGGGCTGGGCCGCGCTGCTGGTGGGGATCGCCCTTGGCCTGCGACAGCTGGTGCAGCAGGGACTCGGCATTTTTGGTGGCGCTATCGCCGATCGTTTTGGCGCGAAACCGATGATTGTCACCGGCATGCTGCTGCGTGCCGCCGGTTTCTCCAGCATGGCGCTGGCCCATGATCCCTGGGTGCTGTGGATCGCCTGCCTGCTCTCCGGGCTGGGTGGCACGCTGTTTGATCCGCCACGCACCGCGCTGGTGATTAAACTGATTCGTCCGCAACAGCGCGGGCGCTTTTTCTCGCTGCTGATGATGCAGGACAGCGCCGGTGCAGTGACTGGCGCGCTGATTGGCAGCTGGCTGCTGGCGTATGATTTCCGTCTGGTCTGCTGGGTTGGCGCGGCGGTATTTGTGCTGGCGGCGCTGTTTAATGCGCTGCTGCTGCCGGCATGGCGTATCTCGACGGTGCGTACGCCGATGCGTGAAGGCATGCTGCAGGTGCTGAAAGACCGGCGCTTCTGCACCTATGTGCTGACGCTGACCGGTTATTATGCGCTGGCGGTACAGGTGATGCTGATGCTGCCAATTGTGGTCAATCAGATTGCCGGCGCGCCGCAGGCGGTAAAATGGATGTATGCGATTGAGGCGACACTGTCGCTTACCCTGCTCTATCCGCTGGCCCGCTGGAGTGAAAAACGTTTTCGGCTGGAACAGCGCCTGATGGCCGGATTGCTGATTATGACCCTGAGCCTGATTCCGGTCGGACTGGCCAGCACCCTGCAGCAGGTGTTTATGCTGATCTGCACCTTCTATATCGGCTCAATTATTGCCGAACCGGCGCGTGAAACTCTGAGCGCTTCACTGGCCAACGCCCGTGCCCGCGGCAGCTATATGGGTTTCAGCCGTTTAGGTCTGGCGCTGGGTGGCGCGCTGGGTTACAGCGGTGGCGGCTGGATGTTTGATATCGGTCAGGATTTAGCCCTGCCCGCTCTGCCATGGTTGCTGCTCGGGGTGATTGGTTTCATTACGCTTATTGCGCTTTGGTGGCAGTTCAACCCACGCAGCGTGGCGCCGGTGATCCTCAGCGGCAGTTAGTCAACGGTTTGCCCTCCCGACTGATCTGACCCATACTTCTCTAAGACATTCAAAACATTGCTGTCGGCATTAGCCGCCAGCGATGGTAAAGGAGAAGGTCCGATGAAACTGTATATCTATGAACACTGCCCATTTTGCGTTAAAGCGCGCATGATTTTTGGCCTGAAAAATTTACCAATCGAACTGGTGGTGATGCTCAATGATGATGAGGAGACGCCGAAGCGACTGATTGGTCAGAAGATGGCGCCAATCCTGCAGAAAGAAGATGGCAGCTGCATGCCGGAAAGCATGGACATCGTGTACTTTATCGATAAAAAAGATCGTGAACCGCTGCTGACTGGCCAGACCAACCCCGCCATCTCTACATGGCTGCGGCATATTAATGAGTACGTCAACAAGCTGCTTTTACCGCGGATGGCCAAAGCGCCATTCGCCGAATTCGCCACCCCGGAAGCGCGTAGCTATTTTAAGCATAAAAAAGAGGCCAGTATCGGCAGCTTTGACGAGCTGGAGCAGCATTCAGCCGGGCTGATTAAAAAGGTCAGTGATGATTTACGCCAGCTGGATAAACTGATTGTGAAACCAAACGCCGTCAACGGCGAGCTGTCAGAAGATGATATTCATCTGTTCCCGCTGTTGCGCTCGCTGTCGCTGGTTGCCGGCATTGATTATCCGACGCGTGTTGCTGAATATCGCGACAATATGGCGAAACAAACGCAGGTTAACCTGCTCTCCTCGGTAGCGATCTAATCCCCTGCCTGTACAGCTGAACCTGCCCGGTTCAGCTGCTCTCTGAACATCTTTTAGCAGCTTTCGGTGAACTCCTGGTGACTCTGCCGCCCGGCTGGGGCAAGCTATGGCGCGAGTTTGCGTGAAGATAAAAACAGAGGACTGTAATGAAAAAGGTATTTCCTGGGCTGATTGCCCTGATTTTCGTCGGCCTGCTTGCCGGATGTAATCAATTGACGCAGTACAGCATCAGTGAGCAGGAAGTGAATGAAGCCCTGCAAAAACATAATAATTATGAGAAGCAGATTGGCGTCGCCGGCCTGGCGGATGCGCATATCGTGCTGACCGATCTCAGCAGCAAGATTGGCCGTGAAGAACCGAATAAAGTCACTCTCACCGGCACCGCAAAAGTCGATATCACCTCACTGTTTGGCCCGCAAAAAGCCGATATGGTGCTGACGATGAAAGCGCAGCCGGTCTTTGACCAGCAGCAGGGGGCGATTTTCCTGAAAGATTTGCAGATTGTCGATGCGCAGGTGCAGCCGGAAAAAATGCAGTCGGTGTTAAAAACCCTGACCCCGTATCTGGATCAGTCGCTGAAAAGCTATTTTGATCAGAAACCGGCCTATGTGCTGAGTGCTGATCGCAGCAAAGCAGAGTCGCTGGCGAAGAGATTTGCCAAAGGCTTAGAGGTTAAACCCGGCGAACTGGTGATTCCGTTTACCGACTAAGCTACCGCCCTCGTGAAAACGGGGGCTTTTTTTTATCAGGCGTCATAAAGCAAGTGCAATCGGTTGCTTTTATCCCTATCCTTAGTACCCGGCTAAAACCACCCGATGAATTCCCTTCCAAGCCGGAGCATAACTGATGACTGCACAACCCCAGCAATTACTCATTCGCCGCCCTGACGACTGGCATATCCATCTGCGTGATGATGATATGTTACAGGCCGTGCTGCCCTTCACCAGCGCGGTGTGCGGTCGCGCAATTGTTATGCCGAACCTGGTGCCACCAGTAACCAGCGTTGCCAGCGCCATCGCCTATCGCCAGCGCATTGTTGCGGCGCTGCCAGCCGGCCATGAATTCCAGCCGCTGATGACCTGTTATCTGACCGACTCGCTGGACCCTGATGAAGTGGAAAAAGGCTTTACGGAAGGGGTATTCACCGCCGCCAAGCTCTATCCGGCGCACGCCACCACCAACTCCAGCCATGGCGTCACCAACATTGCCGCCATCGCTACCGTGCTGGAACGCATGCAGAAAATCGGCATGCCGTTGCTGATCCACGGTGAAGTCACTGACGCCCATGTCGATATTTTTGACCGGGAAGCGCGCTTTATTGAAAGCGTAATGGATCCGCTGCGTCAGCAGTTCCCCGAGCTGAAAGTGGTGTTTGAGCATATCACCACCAAAGAAGCCGCCGCTTATGTCAGTGAAGCGAATAACTACCTTGGCGCGACCATTACGCCACAGCATCTGATGTTTAACCGTAACCATATGCTGGTGGGCGGTGTGCGTCCGCATCTCTATTGCCTGCCGATTCTGAAACGTAATGTGCACCAGGATGCGCTGCGTCAGGTTATCGCCAGCGGCAATCCGCGTTTCTTCCTCGGCACCGACACCGCACCGCACAGCCGCCAGCGTAAAGAAGCCAGCTGTGGCTGTGCCGGTGTATTTAATGCGCCAACCGCGCTGCCAGCCTACGCCACCGTATTTGAAGAGATGGATGCGTTACAACATCTGGAAGCTTTCTGCTCGGAAAATGGTCCGCGTTTCTATGGTCTGCCGCTGAATGAAGGCAAAATTAAACTGGTGCGCAAACCTTATACCGTTACCGAAAGCATTCCGCTTGGCGACGATACGCTGGTGCCTTTCCTTGCCGGTGAAACGCTGAACTGGTCGGTCGAACGCTGATTTCACGCCGGGAAGGATTAACTTCCCATTTTTCTGGTTGCTTCCGACGCGGCTTAACTGTATAAATATACAGTACACTTATCGGAGGCTCTCATGCGTGTAGAAGTCACTGTTGCAAAAACCACGACCCTGCCGGCTGGCGCGCTTGAAGCGCTGACGCAGGAACTCACTAAACGTATCGATAAGCAGTTTCCGGAATCGGATAACCGTGTATCGGTGCGCTATGCCAGCGCCAATAACCTCAGCGTGCTGGGCAGCGGAAAAGAACAAAAAGATCTCATCAGCGATATTCTGCAGGAGACATGGGAAAGCGCGGACGACTGGTTTATCACCGATTAAACGGGCGCCATTAATGGCTTCTCTGCTTTTGCAGGGCGGTTATTTATGCCGCCCGTGCTGCGAACTTTATGGATGAAGGGTTTATTACCGGGTGTCGCCATCCGGTTTTTTTATTTTCTCTCGCTTTAGCGCCTGTCTCACCGCAATTTATGCCACAACTCCCCGTGCAGTCAGCATAACCCTGCAATTTCGTCTGCTTTGCACACAGAATACGGTGACTTATCCTTCACCTCCGCTGAGCTGGTATAGACTGTTATCTGATGATGGCATATTCTTGCGCCTGTCATGCTTTACAGGAGGTGTTACCCATGACTGCAGAGAAACCAGAAGAGGCGATGACCTTTGGTGAGTTGCTGGCGTTGATCAGCGATCAACAGCGCCGCTTATCGGTACTGGAAAATGCCTTTTCGTATCTGTCTTTCTGTCTGGACGAAAAATCGAATCAATTGTTGATTCATAGTTTGCGTCTGGAAGCCCAAAACCAGAACCATGATGAGGGGATGCAGCATCATTTCGACCGCCTCGCCGGGGAGCTGGAAAAGCGCAACGGACTGGTAAAAGCCCAGCCGGACGCGACAGCCTGATAAAAATCTCCCGCAAATGCGGGAGTTTTTATTTCTTGTGCCGATAAAGATAATTAACCCTGCCTGCTGAATATTTCCCCGTTAACACCCATTTTACTATTTGCACACTTTTCACCTCATGAAGACTAAATAAGCTGTTATAATTAACTCGCTCTATGAAAAAAAAGCCGCATTGGAACCTCGATAAATCACTTCGTTTTCGCGAGTAATAAGGGGGTTATAATGGACAGAAACAAAGACGTAATCCAAACACATCCCCTGGTTGGATGGGATATCAGCACTGTAGACAGCTATGACGCCATGATGCTGCGTCTGCATTCGCTTTCATCGGGTGAGCAACCCGCCGATGAAGCTGAAGTGGGACAAACCTATTGGTTAACCACGGATGTTGCCAGACAGTTTATTTCCATTTTAGAAGCTGGCATCGCGAAGATAGAAGCAACTGAATACCAGGACCGTGATTACAAAAAGCATTAAATTTATGCTATGTATCCTTTGAGGCACCCAATGCGGGTGCCTTTTTATTGCCGCTAGGTTTTTGCTATTCTGATGAAATCGATTACAGCTGTAAGGAGTGCCGGATAGATGGTTTACGATTTAATCGTTGTGGGCAGTGGTTCCGTGGGTGCCGCCGCAGGTTTTTATGCTACCCAGGCGGGTCTTAAAGTATTGATGATCGACGGCGCACATCCGCCACATACGCAGGGCAGCCATCATGGTGAAAGCCGCTTAATTCGTCACGCCTACGGTGAAGGGGCGCGCTATGTGCCGCTGGTGCTGCGCGCGCAACAATTGTGGGACCAGCTGGAACAGCTGAGTGGCGAACGCATCATGCAGCGCAGTGGCGTGCTGAATCTTGCCCCGGTCGCTTCTGAATTTATTAATAATGTGATCGATAGCGCCAAAGAATTTTCGCTGGATATTCAGGTATTACAGGCGGATGAAGTACGCAAACGCTGGCCGCTGTTTACCGTGCCGGACGGCTATCTTGGCGTATTTGAACCTCAGTCAGGCTATCTGAAGTCTGAGGTGGCGGTACGCAGCTGGATTGCGCTGGCGGAAAAAGCCGGTTGCGCGCAGTTGTTTAACTGTGCAGTTCATAGCATTGAAAAAGAAGGCGATTTCGATATCGTTAATACCGCTGATGGTCGTTTCCGCGGACGAAAAATGCTGATCAGCGCCGGAACCTGGGTCAAAGCACTGTGCCCGGATCTGCCAATAACGCCGGTACGCAAAGTGTTCTCATGGCATCAGGCCGATGGTCGTTACAGTGAAAACAATAAATTTCCGGCTTTTACCGTTCAAATGAGCGATGGCCTGCAGTACTACGGCTTTCCTGCCGACAACAATGCGCTGAAGGTAGGAAAACATCAGGGCGGACAACCGATTGACCGTCCCGAACAGCGCCAGCCTTTTGGCGCCTGTGCGGAAGATGGCAGCGAAGTGTTTAACTTTATGCGCAGCTTCCTGCCGGGCGTGGGCGTTTGTCTGCATGGCGCCGCCTGCACCTATGATAACTCGCCGGATGAAGATTTTATTATTGATACCCTGCCCGGCCAGCCCACACGCCTGGTGATCAGCGGATTAAGTGGTCACGGATTTAAATTTGCCAGCGTATTAGGTGAAATTGCCGCACAGTTTGCCTGTGGCAAGCGTTCTGAATTCGACTTAACGCCGTTTGCTTTATCGCGTTTTAAATAATATTCGCGTCCGGCTATTCTGCGGGTTTAAGGCACAATTAGATTGTGGTTTAAACCCTCAGGCAGGTGATAATTCAGCAGACAATATTTTCCTGACTAAACCATAATGCAACGGCAGGTGGTTTTTCCGCAGATAATAAGACAGTTATTAATTAATGTTTAATATTTCACGCTATGTTATTCGCTAATAATGCCGCCTGCCCTTTTAGCGGGCGGCATTACTGTGACTATTACTTCGCGACAGCGGCTGCTTCTTTCTCTTTCTGACGACGACGCTTAAGTTTGTTAATCAGGCTATGCGCTTCAGCAGCCGAGCCGACCGCCGGAGCAGAACCATGCAGCGGTTTACTGGCCGTTTCACGCATAAAGAACACGGTGATCAGGCCAATCACTGCCGCACCCATCAGGTAGTAAGCCGGCATCATCAGATTGTGCGAGCGCTCCACCAGCCAGGTGGTAATCAGCGGCGTGGTGCCGCCAAACAGCGAGACCGACAGGTTAAAACCAATCGCCAGCGCGCTGTAACGCACGTCAGTGGCAAACAGCGCAGGCAGCGCGGAAGGCATAGTGCCGCTAAAGCAGGTATGCACCACACCCAGAATCAGCAGTCCGAGGAACACCAGCGCCAGATTACCAGTACCGATCAGCATCAGGCATGGGATCGCCAGCACCAGAATACCAATCGCTCCGATAGCAATCACCGGACGATGGCCCAGGCGGTCATTCCAGTGCCCGGAGAACAGCGTCAGCGGCATCATCACAAACATCACTACCATAATCAGCATCAGGCCGCTCAGCTCGCTCATGCCGAGGATACCGGTCAGATAGCTGGGCATATAGGAGGTGATCATATAGTTGGAGACGTTAAACAGTAGCACCAGACCAATACACTTCAGCATCTGCCCGCGATACTTTTTCAGCATCTGCCAGATGCCCATTTGCGGCTTACTGTGCTCCAGCTCTTCCTGTTTTTCCATATGCTTCTGGAATGCGGGCGTCTCTTCCAGTTTTAGTCGGATATAGAGGCCAAACAGACCCAGCGGCGCGGCAATAAAGAACGGAATGCGCCAGCCCCAGTTAAGTAAATCATCAGTCGACATCGCCGCCGTCAGTCCGGTGACCAGACCCGCGCCGAG
Organism: Winslowiella arboricola; assembly: GCF_025527015.1. GTDB lineage: Bacteria > Pseudomonadota > Gammaproteobacteria > Enterobacterales > Enterobacteriaceae > Erwinia > Erwinia arboricola. The sequence goes on from NZ_JAODIM010000043.1 coordinate 1,014,907, forward strand.
CAGATAGCCACCAAGCGTACCGAATTCCAGCCAGCTGCCCATAAAACCACGACGCTTATCGGTGGAATACTCGGCGATAAAGGTTGCTGCCCCGCCATACTCCCCCCCGGTCGAGAAGCCCTGCAACAGACGCGCCGCCAGCAACAGTACCGGCGCCATAATGCCGATCGTGGCATAGCCAGGAATAATGCCGATACAGAAGGTACCAATCGACATCATAATCATGGTGATCGCCAGCACCTTCTGACGGCCGATACGGTCACCGAGCGGGCCAAATACCAGCCCGCCGAGAGGTCGCACCAGGAAGGCGGCAGCAAAGGCGCCAAAGGTCGCCAGCAGCTGCGCCGCCGGACTGCCACCGGGGAAGAAAACTTTACCCAGCGTCACCGCGAGGAAGCTGTAGACGCCGAAATCGAACCACTCCATGGCATTACCCAGTGCGGCGGCGCCCACGGCGCGCTTCAGCATATCCTTGTCGACGATGGTGATATCGTCATAGGTAAGCTCTTTTTTGCCTTTTTTGTTCCAGAAATGCTTCTTCTGGCCATCTTTAGCTGATGAATCGTTCATATCGTTCTCTCAAAGATAACGTGATCAATTTCACAGCATCATAGCTTTCGTCGCCAGTGGCGATAACCTGAGTAAGCTAAGGGGAAGAAAGCTATAACGCAGCGGTGATATGCAGATTCTTTATGCTGAATACATAAAGTGAGTTTGATTTACATTTCTTTAATTTATACAAAATAGGGGATTTTTTCAAATTTCTGGCGTCATTCGCTGGATAATTAGCCAATACTGGCTATTTTGTCCTTACCCGTTGCGGGTAAGAAAACAGCACGCAGATTTACATTAAATAACATTCAGCTGACACTAATTGAATATTAGTTCAAATATTTAGAAATAAGCTATAACTGATTAGCATGCTATCAACTCGCATCCCTGCGCATTAACCTGATGTCTGGCGATAAACAAGACCACAGTTTTACGATAATTCTGAACTCACCAGCGCCATGTCATTCAAATAAAATCAACAAGATTGGCTAATTTGTTCCCGGGGTAAACAAACAGTTGATTTTTAATTTCCAGTTGTTCAGTCTCGTTGCTAATTGTGAATTTTGGGAAGCTGAATCATGCCATTCAGAAATACGCCAACCCGCTTTGGCTGGCTCTCAATCACCCTGCACTGGCTGGTGGCGCTGGCCGTCTACGGCATGTTTGCGCTGGGTCTGTGGATGGTGACGCTGGGCTACTACGACAACTGGTATCACCAGGCGCCTGAACTGCATAAAAGCATCGGCATGGTGCTGTTTGCGGTGATGATTTTGCGTCTGATCTGGCGCTTTGCCTCACCGCCGCCCAGGCCCCTCAGCAGCTATACGCGGCTGGTGCGTATCAGCGCCATTGCCGCACACCTGCTGCTCTATCTGCTGCTGTTCGCCATTCTGTTTACCGGCTATCTGATTTCCACTGCCGAGGGCAAACCGATTGAAGTATTTGGTCTGATCGCCGTTCCGGCCACCCTCGCGGGTAACGGCGAGCAGGCGGATCTGGCCGGCGATATTCATCTTTATCTGGCATGGAGCGTGGTGATTATCTCCGTTCTTCATGGCCTCGCTGCACTGAAACACCACTTTATCGACCGTGATATCACATTGAAACGGATGCTGGGTCATCGCATCGATTAACCTTTGTAAATGGAGAACCACCATGTTGAAAAAGAGCGTATTAGGATTAACGGCCGCACTGATTATGACTACCGGTACTGCCGTCGCGGCTGACTATAAGATCGATAAACAGGGTCAGCACGCCTTTGTCCAGTTCCGCATTCAGCATCTGGGTTACAGCTGGCTGTACGGCACCTTTAAGGACTTTGACGGCGCGTTCACTTTTGATGAAGCCAATCCAGCTGCCGATAAAGTTAACGTCACCATTAATACCAACAGCGTCGATACCAACCACGCCGAGCGTGATAAGCATCTGCGCAGCGCAGAATTCCTCAATGTGGCTAAATTCCCGCAGGCGACTTTTGTCTCTACCGGCGTGAAGAAAGATGGCGAGGAGCTGGATATTACCGGCAACCTGACGCTGAATGGCGTAACCAAACCGGTAACGCTGGAAGCGAAACTGCTGGGTCAGGGTAAAGATCCATGGGGTGGCGTGCGCGCAGGTTTTGAAGCGGAAGGGAAAATTGCGTTGAAAGACTTTAATATCACTACCGATCTGGGTCCGGCTTCACAGGAAGTTCAGCTGATGATTTCCGTCGAAGGCATTCGCCAGTAATCGGCTTCTGCGGCATACGGGCGGCGAGAACGCCGCCCCTGCATAAGACCGAAGGCTGTGGCGATAACGCCGCCCGCTACTCCGGTGAAGGAATTTTCAGGGTAGTATTTAACGCACCACGTGACTTATTAAAGATCTTATTGCCGTTTTCGCGTCCGGCACGACGTGCACGCTGCTCTTCTGGCGACAACGCCAGCTCTTCCATACAGATCGGGCTGCAGCAATCTTTAAACTTCGCTGCGCAGCTCGGGCACTGAATGAACAGCAGATGGCAACCGTCATTTTTGCAGTTGACGTGTGTATCACAGACTGCGCCGCACTGATGGCAATGTGCAATCACATCCTCAGAAATACGCTCCCCCATACGCTCATCAAAGACAAAGTTTTTACCTTTAAAACGTACCGGTAAACCCTGTTCACGCGCACGACGGGCATACTCAATGATGCCGCCTTCTATATGATAAACATTTTCAAAACCGTTATGACGCATCCAGGCGCTGGCTTTTTCACAGCGGATCCCGCCGGTACAGTACATAACAATTTTTTTATCTTTTTCGTCCTGCAACATATCTACCGCCATCGGCAGCTGATCGCGGAACGTATCGGCCGGGATTTCCAGCGCCTGGTCGAAATGGCCCACTTCATATTCATAGTGGTTGCGCATATCGACAAACAGCGCATTGGGATCGTCAAGCATGGCGTTAACTTCCGCCGCTTTCAGATAAGCGCCGACATCGCTGGCATCAAAACTGTCATCAGTGATCCCGTCCGCCACAATGCGATCGCGCACTTTGAGGCGCAGCACCCAGAAGGATTTACCGTCATCGTCAAGGGCGATGTTCATGCGCAGATTGTTCAGCGCCGGATCAAAGGCATACAGCATCTCTTTCATTTGCGGATAGAGGCTTTGCGGCACGCTGATTTGCGCATTAATGCCCTCAGCGGCAACGTAGACGCGGCCAAACACTTTCAGGCGGGTAAACGCCAGATAGAGCGCATCACGGAATGCTTTTGCATCGGCAATATGGAAATATTTATAAAAAGAGACTGTGGTGCGCGGTTCGCTTTCGGCCAGCATGCGCGCCTTCAGCTCTTCATTGGAAACGAGGTTATGTAACACTGGCATGGTGTACGTTCCTGTAAGCAACAGAGAGAAATTTTAGCGGCGATATAATACCTGATTCGCTGCGAATTGCTAACCTCCGGCGCCATTTTGTTAGCTTGCATAACGGTGGCGATCCTTTCACCACCGCACTTCCTGACTTGACCGGCATTAACTTAGCGTGCTTACTTTCACTATCGTGAATAAGATGGAGAAACCTGATGAGTCTGCTGTTTACCCCGATGAAAATTGGCCAATTAGCCCTCGAGAACCGCATCGTGATTGCGCCGATGTGCCAGTACTCCGCAGAACAGGGCAACGCCACTGCCTGGCACCGCATCCACTTAGGCCACCTCGCACTGTCAGGCGCCGGGCTGTTGATTCTGGAAGCTGCCGCTGTCGAAGCCGCGGGACGCATTACCGCCCAGGATCTGGGATTGTGGGACGATGCCACCGAGCAGGCACTGGCTGCCGTAATTGAAGACGTGAAAAAGTATAGCGCGATGCCGATTGGTATCCAGCTGGGCCACGCGGGCCGTAAGGCGTCGACCGATGTTCCATGGCGTGGCGGTCACTTTATTCCTGCCGATCAGGGCGGCTGGCAAACCCACGCTCCCTCAGCCATTCCGTTTAACCGCAGCGATGCTGAGCCGCAGGCGCTCTCTCTGGCGGGTATCGAGGCGGTGAAACAGGCCTTTATTGACAGCGCCATCCGCGCTGACCGCCTCGGGCTGGATCTGATTGAGATCCATGCAGCACATGGTTATCTGTTGCATCAGTTTTTGTCACCGCTCGCTAACCAGCGCGGCGACAATTATGGTGGTTCACTGGAAAACCGCATGCGCATCGTGCTGGAAATATTCAGTGAAGTGCGCCGTGTATTTCCGGCCAATAAAGCGGTGGGTGTGCGTATTTCCGCCACCGACTGGGTGGAAGGCGGCTGGGATTTACAGCAGTCGATTGCACTGAGTAAGGCCCTGGAAGCCATGGGTTGTGATTACATCCATGTTTCCAGCGGCGGGCTGTCACCACAACAAAAAATCAGCATCGGTCCGGGCTATCAGGTGCCTTTTGCGCAGGCTATCAAACAGCAGGTGGCGATTCCGGTGATCGCCGTCGGTCTGATTACCCAACCAGAACAGGCCGAGGCGATACTGCAGGAGGGCCAGGCCGACGCTATCGCACTGGCGCGCGCCATGCTCTATGATCCCCGCTGGCCATGGCATGCCGCCGCGCAGCTTGGCGCCAAAGTCAGCGCGCCGCCGCAATACTGGCGTTCCGAGCCACATGAAGTCAAAGGATTGTTCAAGTCATAACCCCCCTGCCTGCGAAATCTTTTCGCAGGCAATATTCCCCGCTGATCCGCACTGTTTTTGACCACAAAGCTCACATTAATAGCCACTTATTTCAGTTGGTCGTCAATAAATGGCACAATAGGCCATAATCAACAGATTCGATGAACGTCATAATAGTGGTTCATAAAATTTAAGCTGGAAGAATATGACTCAGTTGCCACACTTTTCTCGCGAATTATTACATCCCCGCTACTGGTTAATGTGGTTTGGGGTGGGATTGCTCTATCTGGTTGTCTTACTGCCCTACCCGGTGATTTACCACCTTGGCTGCGGCCTGGGCCGCCTGTCGATGCGTTTCCTTAAACAGCGCGTTTATATCGCGCGCCGTAATCTGGAACTGAGTTTCCCTGCGATGCCGAACGCCGAACGCGAAGCCATGGTGGTGCGCAACTTTGAATCCGTCGGTATGGGACTGCTGGAGACCGGTATGGCCTGGTTCTGGCCTGACTGGCGCATTAAACGCTGGTTTGCCGTCAGCGGTCTGGAACATATCGCGCATGCACAGCAGCAAAATAAAGGCGTACTGTTAATTGGTATGCACTTTCTGACGCTGGAACTGGGCGCGCGTATTTTTGGTATTTATAACCCGGGGATTGGGGTTTACCGGCCTAATAACAATAAACTGATCGACTGGCTGCAAACCTGGGGACGCATGCGTTCCAATAAAGGCATGCTGGATCGCCGGGATCTGAAAGGCATGATCCGCGCGCTGAAAAATGGCGAAATTATCTGGTATGCGCCCGATCACGACTATGGCCCGCGCAGTAGCGTGTTTGTACCGTTTTTCGGCGTTGATAAAGCGGCTACGACCAAAGGCAGCTATCTGCTGATCCGCAGCGGTAAACCGGCAGTCGTCCCGTTTGTTCCGCGTCGTCTGCCGCATGGCAAAGGCTATGAGATGATTATTTTGCCGGACGTGGCGGATATACCGCTGGAAGATGAAGCCGCCACCGCCGCACGAATGAATCGGGTAGTAGAAGAAGGGGTGCTGATGGCGCCGGAACAGTATATGTGGCTGCATCGCCGCTTTAAAACGCGCCCGGACGGAGAAGCGCCACTTTACTAGCCTGGGCGGCGAGAACGCCGCCCGGTAAATCCGTCCCGAAGGAGCCGTTATCGGCTCCCCTCTGCATCAATGCCGCCCGGCAAATTTGTTAACATAAAAATAACAGTTGTATCCAACCGCCTGAACGCTAATATGATTATCTTGCTAACTATTTAAGCCATCCTGAGGAAAACCAGGTCTATGTCTGCGGACGAAGTACCGATTAACTGGAAGCGCAATCTGTATGTTGCCTGGCTGGGATGTTTTCTTACCGGCATGGCGTTCAGCCTGGTTATGCCCTTTCTTCCCCTGTATGTCGAACTGCTCGGCGTCACCGACCCGCAACAACTTAATATGTGGTCGGGCCTGGTCTTCAGTATCACGTTTCTGTTCTCAGCGATTGCCTCACCTTTCTGGGGTGGACTGGCCGATCGTAAGGGACGCAAAATCATGCTGCTGCGCTCGGCGCTTGGCATGTCGGTGGTGATGGTACTGATGGGACTTGCCAGTAATATCTGGCAATTTCTGGCGCTGCGCGCGGTGCTCGGGCTACTCGGTGGTTTTGTGCCAAATGCCAATGCACTGATTGCCACCCAGGTGCCGCGCAATAAGAGTGGCTGGGCGCTGGGCACCCTGTCGACCGGCGCAGTCAGCGGCGCGCTGATCGGGCCACTGATTGGTGGCCTGCTGGCCGATAATTTCGGCTTACGCCCGGTGTTTTATATTACGGCCGCCCTGCTGTTCCTCTGCTTTATTATCACCCAGTACTGTATCCGCGAATCCTTTATTCCCGTGCAGAAAAAGGATTTGCTGCACCTGCGCCAGGTGTTTTCTTCACTCAAAAGTCCCCGTCTGGTGCTGGCGCTGTTTATCACCACCATGATTATCCAGATCGCCACCGGTTCAATCGCCCCAATTCTGACCTTATATGTGCGCGAGCTGGCCGGACATACGCAGAATCTGGCGTTTATCAGCGGACTGATCGCATCGGTTCCCGGCGTGGCGGCACTGATGAGCGCCCCGCGTCTGGGCCAGCTGGGCGACCGTATCGGCCCGGAAAGAATTCTGATTTTTATGCTGATCGTTTCGGTACTGATTCTGATTCCGATGTCATTTGTGCAGTCACCGTTACAGCTGGGTATTTTGCGTTTTATGCTGGGTGCAGCGGACGGCGCGCTGCTGCCGGCGGTGCAAACTCTGCTGATCTACAACTCCAGCAACCAGGTTGCTGGCAGGATCTTCAGTTATAACCAGTCTTTCCGTGATATCGGCAATGTCAGCGGTCCGCTGATGGGCGCTGCCGTCTCAGCCAGCTGGGGATTTCGCGCAGTATTTATGGTTACCGCCGCGGTGGTGCTGTTTAACGCGATTTACTCATGGGTAATCTGGCGTCAGCGCCGCAGACCAGGAGCGCAATAGAGCATGCCGCCGGGGGCAAACTGCCCCCCGAACTATTTCAGGATAATCACTTTGTCATAGCTGCCGCTTTCGCTGTCGATATGGGTGATAGCATCAAGGTGCTCAGCCAGTACCTGCTCAACAATTTTCTTAAAGTACTCACAACCCGTGCCCTGCTTACGGGTAATGGTCACCGTCGACTGCGTCTCTTCAACATGGTGATAAGCAGATTCCTTCATATAGTCCATCGTCAGTACCCTCAACAGTTTTTATGCAATGATAATATCATCACTTAGTGTAGGGTAAAATCTGTTAAGTGAAAATCCGAAAGTGCAATAGTATCAGTCGATTAAGCCATAACTGTCTTGCACCAGCCAGCGGCAGGATACGATTTTCCGCCTGATTTACCGCGCCATCTGTGGCGACTGTTTATAAGACGGTGACAAGAAAAAACGACGGATAACGCACTGATCGTTCAACAATATTTTTTTCACCTCGCCACCTTTCACCCTGCCGATCTTCGACTATCCTTTCCTAAAAACAACGTTTCTCAGGTAAGGAGTGAAGTATGTCATTGTTCTCAACACTGGAAGAGGCTATCGAAAACGCGCGTGAAGTGTATCTGGCGGACAACCCGGACATCAGTGAAGATGAAGCAGCGGTAAGCCAGTTCAATCTGCAAAAGTATGTGATGCGCGATGGCGATATCATGTGGCAGGCTGAATTTTTCACCGATGAGGGCGATAGCGGCGAATGCCTGCCGGTCAGTAGCGGTGAAGCGGCACAGGCGATCTTTGACGGCGATTTTGATGAGATTGAATTACGTCAGGAGTGGCAGGCTGAAAATACGCTGCATGAGTGGGATGAAGGTGAATTCCAGCTGGAGCCGCCGCTGGACAGCGAAGAAGGTCAGGCCGCTGCCGATGAGTGGGAAGATGATAACACTGACTCAGATAACCAGTATGGTGCTGACGAGCGTTAATTACTCGTACGGTCCATGATTGATATCCACCGGCAACAGCAGCGTATCAACCACCAGCGAAAGCGGCAGGTCGATAATCGTCAGAAAGCGCCATGGGGTGTCACGTACATCCCATTGCACGCCCGGATAGTACTGATTACCGTGCCCCTGCCCGGACACCGTTCTGCTGATAATGCTGCCACAGCCGGTTAAGCAAAATATACAGGTAGCAAGCAGCATCAGTCGGCCAGCGTTAGCGATCATCTTATTCTCGTATTATAAGTGGGCGCTTATTCTAATGCGCATTGGGCATCAACGTCCGCTGTGATATGCAAATTATCTGTAAATTAAGCGTAAAACAAAAAAGGCGGCATTTCTGCCGCCTTTCGCATTATTTCACTGACTGTATCGCCAGCGGGTTAAGCGGCAATGTCTGATACTGCTCAAACCAGTCATGATACTTATCGGCGTTTTGCCACAGTCGATAGTGCAGACGCGCCAGCGTCACCGGATCGCTCAGCAGGTTCAGACGCTGATCGCGGCTGAGTTTGGCTGGCGAATCACCGAGTGCCTGTTCCACACGACGATCGCGGGCATATTCCAGAATATCGCTCTTCAGGTGACGTGATGTCGCCAGCGCGCTGGCCAGCGCATTAAACGATGGATGGAACAGTGCATGCATAAAGCCGTGCTTCAGCGCGCGCTCGCGATTCAGCTGCAGATAAGCCTCAGTGTCCAGCAGCTCTTTCGGCGGATCATACTCTTCCGGGATCAGGAACAGTTTGGCGCGTTTCGAGCCCAGCCCCAGTGTCGCGCGACTGGAGAAGACCGAGACAAATGGCGACAGAATCAGCGAGAACACAATCGGCGCTAACCACCAGAGGAAGTTGAGATCCAGCCAGCCCATGCCGACGGCCCATACCACACCCAGCAGCAGCTGCGAGCCGTGACGGGCAAAGGCTTCGCTCCATGGCGTCGCATCGTCATCACGCTGTGGTGAGTTCCAGACCACTTCCCAGCCAAGGAATGCGCTGACCACAAACACGGTATGGAACAGCATCCGCACCGGCGCCAGCAGCACCGAGAACAGCATCTCCAGCAGCAGCGAGCAGAACAGACGAATCGAACCGCCGTAGGCTTTCGCCCCTTTGCAGATGATCAGGATCACACTCAGCAGCTTCGGCAGGAACAGCAGGGTCAGCGTGGTCGAGAACAGCGCAATCGCCAGTTCAGGACGCCACTGCGGCCATACCGGGAACAGCTGCCGCGGCTGCAGGAAGTATTGCGGTTCCATCAGCGTATGCACCACCTGCAGCGCAGTGGAAAGCGCAAGGAACATAAACCACAGCGGCGCAGAGAGATAGGACATCACGCCCGTCAGGAACACCGCACGGTGAACCGGATGCATCCCTTTCACCAGGAACAGGCGGAAGTTCATCAGGTTGCCGTGACACCAGCGACGGTCACGTTTCAGCTCATCGAGCAGGTTTGGCGGCAGCTCTTCATAAGAACCCGGCAGATCATAAGCAATCCACACGCCCCAGCCCGCACGACGCATCAGCGCGGCTTCCACAAAGTCATGCGACAGGATAGAACCGGCAAACGACCCCTCACCCGGCAGCGGCGCCAGCGCACAGTGCTCAATAAACGGCTGCACACGGATGATGGCATTATGCCCCCAGTAGTGTGACTCACCCAGCTGCCAGAAGTGCAGACCGGCGGTAAACAGCGGCCCGTATACACGGGTAGCAAACTGCTGACAACGGGCATACAGCGTATCCATACCGGATGCTTTCGGCGAAGACTGGATAATACCGGCATTGGGGTTAGCTTCCATCATGCGCACCAGACCGGTCAGACACTCACCGCTCATCACGCTGTCCGCATCCAGCACCACCATATAGCTGTACTGGCTGCCCCAACGGCGACAGAAGTCATCGATGTTACCGCTTTTACGCTTCACACGACGGCGACGGCGGCGATAGAAAATCTTGCCCTCACCCCCGACATCACGCACCAGCTCCATCCAGGCTTTCTGCTCCGCCATGGCGATATCAGCATCATAGCTGTCGCTCAGCACGTAAACGTCAAAGTTAGCCTGTTCACCGGTACGCACCACAGATTCCCAGGTCGCACGCAGACCGGCAAACACACGTTCAACGTCTTCGTTACAGATCGGCATAATCAACGCGGTACGATGGTCGGGATTAATCTCGATCGGTTCGTCACGGTTGCTCAGATAAGAGATACTGTACTTGTCGCGGCCAATCAGCAGCTGCAGGAAGCCCATCAGTGCGGTCCAGAAACCGGCGGAGACCCAACAGAACAGAATGGCGAACAGGAACAGAATCCCGGTCTGCAATACATACGGCAGAATCTGCAGTACCGACTGCTGCCAGTTCTGGTTGATCATCTCCATCGGATCGATCAGCGCCCAGCCCTGATACGGCAGGATGGTTTTCATATACCAGGTGGCCACCACCGTCTGCGCCAGCGTTAACAGCAGCAGGATATAACGACGCATCGAGCCGACATGGCGCCATTTATCTTCGGTTTTCTGCTCTTCAGCACTGGCATAGCGATGAGTGGTTTTACGGCCACGCAGCGAATCCCATGCACGGGCGACCGGGTTGGTGCGCCAGGCTTCAGGAAACATCAGCGAGCGCTTAACTGGCGGCGTCGCTTTCAGCGTGGTGCGATCTAAATAATCTTTATCGAATTGTTCACCACCCGCAACAGAGTCAGGCCACGTCATCTCGATACGGGCTTTTACTGACTCCAGCGGCGCATCGTCCGGGCGCGTTTCAACCAGGCCATCCGCGCCCAGTTGGTGATGAAGCTTGCTGTAGACTTCCTCATTCTCGCCCGCAGCGGGCAGAGCATGCTGAAGAGCCTCCTTCCGCTCAGCGGAAAGAGGCAGCAAGTCGATGTAATCAGCAGGGGTTACGGTAGACTTATTCATTGGCAGGCAACTGATAGCTCCAGGTTTCCGTCAGCGGCTTATCACCATTCACCAGTGCGGCACGCATTTCGGTTGGCTGTTTGTTATCTTTCACACGCAGACGCAACACTAAACGCCAGCCTTTAGTGACGGCGTTATAACGCACGCTCTGTTCGACCACTTCACCGTTTTCACCCACGCTAACCTGCGGGGTAACCGGGGAATCAGTCGCCATCTTGCTCATATCCGGGCCGACAAAATCCACCACAAAGGCGACGGTGCCGTCCGGCTGACGAACCAGATTCGACTGTTTTACATCTCCGGTAGAACGCAGCGTGCTCTTCACATAAGCCGTTTCCGGCGAGTGCAGCTTGCTTTCGTCACGGGTAAAGTGCAGACGGTATTTGAAATTCATCTCTTTACCCGGCTCCGGCAGCGATTCCGGGGTCCAGAAAGCGACGATATTATCGTTGGTTTCATCCGCAGTAGGGATTTCTACCAGCTCCACACGGCCTTTGCCCCAGTTACCCTGGGTTTCGATCCAGCCACTTGGGCGCTGATCGTAGCGGTCGTCAAGATCCTGATACTGCGCGAAGTCACGACCACGTTGCAGCAGGCCAAAGCCTTTCGGATTCTCGACGGTAAAGGTACTGACCGCGAGGTGCTTCGGATTATTCAACGGACGCCAGATCCACTCACCGTTACCGGCGTGAATCGACAGACCGTTGGAATCATGCAGCGCCGGACGGTAGTTCACCATCGGAGAAGGCTGATTCGGTCCAAACAGGAACATACTGGTCAGCGGCGCCACGCCCAGTTTGCCGACTTTATCGCGCAGATAGATCTTCGACTGCACGTCAACCACAGACTCTTTGCCCGGGGTGATAACAAAGCGGTAAGCACCGGCCGCGCGTGGAGAATCCAGCAGCGCATAGATCACTAAACGCTTGTCCTGCGGTTTCGGCCGCTCGATCCAGTACTCTTTAAAGCGCGGGAACTCTTCGCCAGACGGTAAAGCGGTATCGATCGCCAGACCACGGGCAGAGAGACCGTAAACCTGATCGCCGCCGATCACCCGGAAATAGCTCGCGCCTAAGAAGCTGCTGATTTCGTCGTTTTTATCTTTGCTGTTAAGCGGGTAAAGCACTTTAAAACCGGCGTAACCGAGATTTTTCACGGTTTCCGGGTCGTGCTTAACATTACCAAAATTAAAATAGTCGGGATTATATTTAATCTCACGAACGGTGGATGCGGTGACTTCGTTCAGTTTCACCGGCGTATCGAAATACATACCCTGATGATAGAACTCAAGCTTGAACGGGGTTTTCAGCTTGCTCCAGTACGCTTTATCATGGTTAAACTGAATCTGCTGATAATCAGCAAATTTCATATCGCGCAACTGTGAAGGCAAATTGCTTTTTGGCGCTTCAAAGCCCTTTCCGGCCAGATCCTGCGCCTGTTTTGCCACATCATCGATGCTGAAAGCCCAGCTGGAGCTTGCATACAGCGAAAGCAAAACTGCCGCGCCAATTACGCGCATCTTCATCAGTTTCGGTTTATTTTTCATGTTAATTAGCACATCCCCCCCTTTCGGGTGCTTAATTCAATCCCATCAATCTTAATGGATAATTCAGGTTTCCGACAGCCTGAGCGGGATTTTGTTCCCTTGTTAGTTTCCTCTAAGCGCCGATTTCTCAAGCGTTTAGACGATACGGATTCGGCTGATAGTATACTCTTTGTTGCTACAGTAAAGTAAGCCCATGCTTTAGCCTGATTCAGGGCGAATCAGGGGTGAAACTGATAAATAAATGGACATCTATGAGTATAAAAAAACCACAGCGTGAATATTTCCTCGATTCAATTCGGGCTTATCTGATGCTACTCGGTGTGCCCTTTCACCTGTCGCTGATCTATTCCAGTCAGCAGTGGGCCGTCAACAGCGTCGAACCGACCTTCTGGCTGACGACGCTGAATGACTTTATCCATGCTTTCCGCATGCAGGTGTTCTTTGTTATTTCCGGTTACTTCTCTTATATGCTCTATCTGCGCTACCAGCCGGGGCACTGGCTGAAGATGCGCGTCGAGCGCGTGGCGATTCCGATGCTTACCGCCGTGCCGCTGCTGACCCTGCCGCAGTTCTTTTTACTGAAACACTGGACCCCGGCCATCGGCGACTGGAACAGCTTTTCGCTGTATGAAAAATACAACTCGCTGGTGTGGAATCTGGTGTCCCATTTATGGTTCCTGCTGGTGCTGGTGATTCTCACCACCCTCGGCGTACTGACCTTTAAATTGCTGCGCGAACGCGATAGTAATAAAGCGACAAAAGCAGACTATTCCGAGCCGACATGGCGCAAACTTACGCTGAGTTTTATTGGTTTTGGCCTGATTTGGGGCTGTATCCGTCGCCTGGTGTTTATTTTCCAGCCGAATCTGCTGATGGATGGCCTGTTTAATTTTGCTGTAATGCAGACGCTGTTCTATCTGCCGTTCTTTATGCTGGGTGCGCTGGCGTGGAAACATCCGGCGATTAAGGCGCTGTTTGTGAAGTTTAATCCCTGGACGCTGGTGGGTTCCTGCCTGGCGCTGGTCGCCTATATGCTGAATAAACGCTATAACGTCGGCGAGGGCTGGCTGTATGAGATTGAAACCCTGGTCAGCATGCTGATGGGTATCTGGATGGTAAATGTGGTGTTTTCCTTCGGCTATAAACTGCTGAACTCCCATTCACCGCGCATTACCTATCTGGTTAATGCGTCGCTGTTTATCTATCTGGTGCACCATCCGCTCACGCTGCTGTATGGCATCTTTATTACGCCGGCGATCAGCAATAACACACTGGGCTTTTTCGCCGGGCTGGTGTTTGTCTTCGGCATCGCCTTTATGCTGTATGAGATTCATCTGCGCATTCCGCTGCTGCGCTTTCTGTTCTCCGGTAAGCCGCAACGTTCAGCCAAAACGCCACAAGCGGCAAAATCCTGATCCATCGCGGCGAGGGTAATCCTCGCCGTTCCTGATGATAAAAAACTACAGCAACCACTCCACCGGCAGTCGCCACACCAGACGTACCAGCAGACGCTGCATAAAGCGGGTGCGCGGTTCATGTTTATGCACCTGCTCCCGCTCTTCGCCTTCATACTCGATCCAGTTCACCCGGCCCCATTTATCCAGCCGCAGTTTCCAGGCTTTGTCGTGCAGGCGGCTGACAAAACGCTGATGTACCGATGTCGCCAGCTGCTCGCTTTCGATCACAAACCCCATTTCGGTATTCAGCACCGCCGAACGCGGATCAAAATTAAACGAGCCAATAAACACCTTCTTATTGTCAACACTGAAGGTTTTGGCATGCAGACTGGAGCCGGAATTACCGGTCAGGCCGCGATCGTGCGGCGCATCGCGGTTGTCGCTGTGCGGTTTTAACTCGTATAACGCAATGCCGTGGCGCAACAGCTTCTTGCGCCATTTGGCATAGCCAGCATGTACCACCGAGACGTCGTTAGCCGCCAGAGAATTGGTCAGAATGGCGATTTTGACCCCACGTCGCTTTAATGCCAGCAGCTGCGCCACCCCGGCGCGCGTCGGGACAAAATAGGCCGAGATAATATCGAACTGCTGCTGGGGAGTGCCGATCACTTCCAGCATACGCTGCGGCAACAAAGTCGAGGCGCGTGCGCGGCCAAGCCCTTTGCGCGGATCGTCACTCAGCAGGCGGGTATCAGCCCAGGTTAACTTCAGATCGCCGCTTTCCAGCTGCGCAGCGAAAGGCGAGTTATCCAGCCGTTGCAGATACTGCTGCACCTGCGGGCTGTCGCGCCAGGCTTCCGGCAGACGCACCGCCGAATGACGATCGTCGTTGTCCGGTTCCACCACCGACTGCAATGACGAGACCGCGCGACTGCGCCAGTAACGGTCAAAATCCTCGCTGACCTCCGCCACCACCGGGCCGACCGCTAATACATCAAGATCGGAAAACAGTGGTTCATCACCGACAGCGAAATATTCATCACCGATATTGCGCCCACCAACGATGGTGGCAATACCATCAACGGTAAAACTTTTATTATGCATGCGGCGATTAAGGCGTGCGAAATCAGTGAGATAACCCAGTGCGCGCAGGGTGCGAAACGAGAAGGGATTAAACAGCCGCACGGCGATATCAGGATGACGGTTTAATGCGCTCAGGGTCTGGTCCAGTCCCATGGTGTTGTTATCATCCAGCAGCAGACGCACCTTCACGCCGCGCTCCGCCGCATCCAGCAGGGCACTGAACAGCAAACGGCCGGACATATCGTTTTGCCAGATATAGTACTGAACATCGATAGTACGTTCCGCCATAGAAATCAGCAGATAACGTGCGGCAAAGGCATCCAGCCCCTCACCCAGCGGATAAATACCACTCTGTAGCGGATGGCGTGCCACTCGCGGCGCAATCGCGCGCGCCAGCCGGGTAGCGCTGCGCTGAAACTCCCGGTCTGCATCAGCGGCAAAAGCTTCGGACATGATGATTCCTTGTGGTGAGTCGCGGCGAATCCGCCTGCGCGTTGGTGATGCCCTGATGGAAAACATCCACACTATTAAAATCTTTGCGAGAAAAGCAATATGGCATTAATCACCACAAATAAGGCAGGTCGTATAAAATAACACCACAAACAGACTGAAATCTCGTTAAAAAAACCAGCTAAGTGGCGAAATGCCCTGTAAGACCTTCGCAAAGCCTTTTACTAACAAGCTGAAATTACTGCACTGCGCAACGGCAACACTTTGTTTGCTAATGGATCACCTCCCTTTTCGGGAGAATAATGCTCTCTGAACGCCCCCTGCCCCCGCGCGGATCCCTACGCTGGCCTGTTGGTGTGCTGGCAACCTGATTAAACCATTAAAGAGGGTAAGCCAAATGTATCGTACTGATGAAGTACTGGAGAAACTTAACAGCAAACTTAAACGCCAGTCAGCAGTCACGCTACCCGATATTATGATCCGCTCCTCGCCGGAGGTGACAGCACTGGTCGGAGATAGCCTGACATGGGGCGAAGAAAATTTCCTCTACCAGCAGGCGCAACAAGCCCTCAAAGATAACACCTTCAGCGAAGCGCGGATTTTAAGCCACGCCAACCCGCAGCTGGCGCACGCGGTTCATCTTGCGATCCAGCAGGACGCCGGGCAGTTGGGCTATGATCAACTGTTTGGCGGCCGCGCCAGTAACTATGTCAAACCCGGCTCAGTGGCCTCGATGTTTTCGCCCGCCTGCTATCTCACCGAGCTCTATCGCGAAGGGATTAATCTGCACGCAGAAAATGCGGCATATCGCCTCAATACCCGGCGCCCGGATCTGGCGACGCTGGTGCTGTCGCAGCGCAATATGGATGATGAGGTTTCGACGCTGACGCTCAGCAACCAGCTGACGCTGGATATCATCAGTAAAAAAATCAGCAAAACGCCGGAAGAGGTGCGCAAGCTGCTCGCCAGCTGGCGTTTTTCCAGCGCCACGCCTTTTCATTTACCGTTTACCACCGCCCATCACAGCATGCTACTGCGTGATGAAACACTTGCACTGCTACAGCGTAATGCCGGCGTCATTAAGCCAGCAGGCGCCGAGGCGATGCTGCGTATTGCCGCGGGCATCTCACCTGAGTTATACAGTATCCTGACTGAAACAGTGAGTGCGACCCCCACCCCGCAGAACTTTACCGACAACTTTGGCACTATCCCAATCGAGACCTTCCGCAACCCCGTCCTGCTGGCGCGTTATTATGAACTCACTGAAGAGCAACTGACGGCATGCTATACGGTGATGCGCCAGTATAATAATAATTTCGACCCGTTGCAGATCACCACATTCGCTATGCTGCAACTCAACAAGCTTATCCGCTTCAGTAAAGCTACCGGCATGGCAGTGACAGATATCTGGCGTGTGGTTGCCAGTAACAATAATCAATTCAATATCACCGATGCGATAATCAGCCAGTTGCTGCGGATACAATACTATCGCCGGCATTACGCGATTAACGTATCTGAGGCGTGGATCCTCTCCGGCGCCGCCATCAGCAAAATCAGTGAGGCTGATCAGCCCGGTCAGTTTGACCAGCTGTTTAACCGGCCATTGCTGGACAATCAGACATTTTCAGATGACAACGCTGACGTGGAGCTAACCCCCGGCAACGTCACCGACACCTTTCGTTCCGGCGTGCTGAAACGCGCCTTGCAGATAAGTGACAGCGCGCTTTATCTGTTATGGGCGCTGGTGGAGGGCAAACCCAGCCCGGCAACCTTCAAAAACACGCTGGCAAATCTGTCTGCGCTGTACCGCGCGCGTTTGCTGGCCAGCATTCACCATCTGAGCATTATCGAACTCAGCGCGTTACTGTCGATCTCCCCGAGCTGGTCAGGCCGTGCGTTGGGCAGCCTGAACACTGAGGATCTGTCCAGCCTGGTCAGCTTCGTTGAGCAATACACCCGCTGGCTGCAGGCAAACCAGCTAACCGTCAGCGATCTGTTCCTGATGACCGCCAGCAGCAGCACCAGTACGCTGACACCGGAGATCAGTAACCTTATCGCCACGCTGAACGGCCTTGCCGGTCAGAAGCTTGACCGCGATAACGCGCTGACGCTGGCCGCCCCCTATATTGCCGCCGCGATGCAACTGGATTCCGCCGATAGTGCCCGCGCCATTCTGGCCTGGCTGAACGGCCTGAAACCGCAAAACCTCGACGTGCTGGCGTTTCTCAATCTGGTGCTTACCAACCCGCAGACAACGCAGCTGGCGCCATACTGCCACGTGCTGGCTCAGCTGGTATTGATTGCACGGGCGCTGAAGCTAAGCAGCAGCGAATTATTGCTGGCAGTGACACAGCCAAAAATGTTTCAGAGCGCTGAGGTACTGCCACACACTATTGTCACGATGCGCAGCCTCGCGCGTTTTCATTACTGGTTACAACAGTGCCAGACTTTAGCCAGCGAGGTGCTGACCGCATTAAGCGGCAAAACGCTGACGCCAGCACTGCTGGCTCAGGCGCTGGGCCTTGATGAACAATGGGCGATACAGGCACTGAATCAGGTCAAAAAAGACGCCGTGACCTTCAGCAGCTGGACTGAAGTGGACGAAACGCTGCAGTGGCTGGATATTGCCGCCACGCTGGCTATCTCGCCGGCAGAAGTCGCCAGACTGCTGGCCAGTTCGGCTCCGGTGCCAGCCTATGACGACTGGAAAAAGATCGCCACTGCATTGCAGACCGGGCTGAACAGCCAGCAAGCTATTCAGTTACAGCACACGCTGGATACAACCAGCAGTGCGGCATTCAGCGCCTGTGCTATCCAGAATAAAACGGTCACGCCCGCCTGGGTGGTTGACCGCAATCAGCTATATAACTATCTGTTAATCGATAATCAGATCTCCGCGCAGGTGAAAACCACCCCGCTGGCGGCAGCGATTGCCAGTGTGCAGCTGTATATCAACCGCGCATTAACCGGCCAGGAAGACGGCGTGGTTAATGCAGTACGTTCACGCAACTTCTTCCAGCTCTGGGACAGTTATAATAAACGTTACAGCAGCTGGGCGGGGGTTTCCCGGCTGGTCTGCTATCCCGAAAACTACCTTGACCCGACCCTCCGCCATGGTCAAACCGCGATGATGGATGAAATGTTGCAGTCCATCAGTCAGAGCCAGCTGACCAGTGATACGGTGGAAGACGCCTTTAAAACCTATATGACGCGTTTTGAACAGGTGGCGAATCTGGAGGTGGTGAGTGGTTATCACGACAATAACAGTATTAACAGCGGCACCACTTATCTGGTGGGGAAATCCGTTACCGATGAGAGCTATTACTGGCGCACACTCAATCAAAACCTGTTCGATGCGGGGAAGTATCCCGCCAACGCCTGGCGCGAATGGCAGGAAATCACCACTGGCATGCAGGCAAAAAATAATCTGGCGCGGCCGGTGGTCTTTAATTCGCGGCTGTATATTGTCTGGCTGGAAGAAAAAGAGATAGCTGATGCCGATGACAGTAATAGCACCAGTCGCATCACCAGCCATGAGCTGAAATATACCTTTATCCGCCATGATGGTACCTGGAATATTATCAGCACGGTAAAACTCTCTGATTATTTTAAAGCTAACGATCTGGCAAAAATTGACGTAATGGGGATGTATTGCTCCCGGGATGAAACCAGTGGTTCGTTAATTGTCCTTTTCTATGAGCTAAAAGCCAAAGACGATGAAAATAAATCCACGCCTGCCATTGGCTTGCTGATTAATACCGACCATTTCACTACCCTCCTCAGCAATCCTGGCGCTTACCGGACCGCAGTGTGGCAACAGTTTGATACCACCGTACAAAAAAAGATAAATCAGCCTTATATCTTAAATTACTCGGCACCCGCCACTGTGACCCTAAAAAGCGTCACTATGGAAACCAATTTACTGGCCACTCTTTCGCAAGGCCGGGTATATAATTGTAAAATCGCCGCCGGCAGCCAGGATAATAGCTTAACACTGACATTTGACTGTGATCTCAGGGTGGTCTTCCAAAGTGTGGTTAGCAAGTATGACATTACCTGCAACATATTGAAAAATCTCGCCAACAACAACATGGGCGATAGCTTCTATATTTACGAATTTTTTGCGCTGGATAGTGGCAACAGTTCCGGCCGACGCATTTATCCCGTGTACCACCTGAAACAGAACAGCATGAGCAGCGGCAGGACCCTGGTGTATCGCGAGGCCTCCGCATCAGGTCTGGAAGTAAAATGGCCAGCATTAACCCCGGCTAATACTTTCACCTCAAGCAGCACTGCACTTTACGTCGCGCTGAATCAGGATAAATATCCTGATGGTGATGCCCTGATGAATGCGAATATATTTCTTAATGACAATAATAAGTCTGCCACCGTGGCATACGGCGGCTGGAAACTCAAAACCGGCTTTGCAGCGTCTGAAATTAAAATCAGGGCAACGGCAGGCAATACAAGAAAAGACTTTGATGCAAAACAAGATATTGAGGATAAAGGACAGGCACTGCCAGCACAGCAATTTTCCGGCACCATTTATCCCTTCCGGGGGCTGAAACTGGACATTCCCCTCTCGGGGTTTGTGGATGGCAAAGCCGAGGTCAGTTTCAGGCTCACCATTGAAATGAGCGAGTACCATAATGTAGTCATTGCGATGCAAACGGGTTCACTGACGATTAGTCAGCAATTAGACCTCCCCCCTTTCCTGATTATTAAGGGGGAGAGAGGTGAACAGTATCTGCAAAATGGCCCCTGGCGCACGCGGATAAATACCCTGTTTGCCCGGCAGCTGGTGGCGAGAGCCAATCGCGGGCTGAATGCAGTGCTCTCCATGGAGACCCAGTACTTAGCCGAGCCGCAACTGGGGCCAGGAAGTTATGTCCAGGTTGATTTTGGCCGTTACAGCAGTTCGCTGCACGGCAATGGCAGCTATCAGCTTTACTACGTCGGCGGCGCAGATAACATCGGCTCCGGGCGGTCTTTACATCTTTGCGCTGCAGGCAAGTTGTCTGCCGACCGTACCAACAGCCTGACCTTGTTCCTGCCGTATAACACCGCGAAAACCGGTGATGAGAAGGATATTATTTATCTCGGCGTAATCTATTCAGATGCCAACCTCACCAGCAGTTATACGACCATGCAGCAGTTTAAATACGATGCTAATGCCGCTAAGTTTGTCGCCGACGCCGGTAATGCTGGCCGAACCCGAGGGCTGACCACCCGGCTGTTTGAGACGATGGATAGCGAACCGATGGATTTTAGCGGCGCCAATGCGCTCTATTTCTGGGAAATGTTTTATTACGCGCCGATGATGGTGTTTCAGCGCCTGTTGCAGGAGCAACGTTACGACGAAGCGACGCGCTGGATAAAATTTATCTGGAGTCCTGAAGGTTACCTGGTGAATGGTGAACCTGCCGCTTATCAGTGGAATGTACGCCCGCTGGAAGAAGATACCACCTGGAATACCGACCCACTGGACGTGATCGACCCGGATGCAGTTGCGCAGGCGGATCCTATGCACTACAAAGTCGCCACCTTTATGCGCACGCTGGATCTGCTGATTGCCCGCGGCGACACAGCGTATCGCCAGCTGGAGCCAGACACGCTGCAAGAAGCAAAAATGTGGTATCTGCAGGCGCTGGCTATTCTGGGCGACGAGCCCTTCCTGACAGAGAGTATCCGCTGGTCAAATCCGACCCTGCAAGCCGCAGCGGCGCAGACCCTGCAAACCCTTGCCATACAGGCGATGCTGACAGTACGCCAGGAGACATTGCCTGCGTCCTCAGCTTCCACCAGTAGTCTTAGCACACTGTTTTTACCGCAGCTCAATGAGAAACTGCAGGATTACTGGCGCACACTGGACCAGCGCCTGTTTAATCTGCGTCACCACCTCTCCATTGATGGTCAGCCGCTCTCGTTATCTCATTATGCCGCGGCGGCGGAGCCCGCTGCGCTGCTCAGTGCGGCGGTCACTGCCGCCCAGGGTGGCGCGGCGCTGCCACCAGCGCAAATGCCGGTTTATCGTTTCCCCGTCATCCTCGAACGCGCCAGAATGCTGGTCAACCAGCTTAGCCAGTTCGGCGGCGCGCTGCTGTCGATTATCGAACGCCAGGATGCGGAGGCGCTGGCCGAGCTGTTGCAAAATCAGGGCAGCGAACTGGCCAGACAGAATATCGCCATGCAGGATGCGGTGATTGACGAAATCGCCGCAGAGCGCCAGATGCTGCAACAGAGCCGTGCGGGTGCGCAGTCACGCTTTGAGAGTTACGCCACCTTGTATGAAGAGAACGTTAACCGCATGGAGAAAGAGGTAATGGATCTGTACGCCGATTCATCCTGGTTCTCGATGGGTTCCAGCACCACCTATACCGCCGCCGCCATCGCCGATGCGCTGCCCAATATTTTCGGTCTGGCGAACGGCGGCGCCAGCTGGGGCGCTATTCCGCGCGGTGTCGGCATCGGGCTGGAAATTACCGCCACGGTGAAACGCATCAGCGCCGAGAAAGTCAGCCAGTCTGAGATCTATCGCCGCCGCCGCGAAGAATGGGAGATCCAGCGCAACAATGCCGAAGCGGAAGTGAAGCAGATTGATGCGCAACTGGAAACGCTGGTGGTGCGACGCGAAGCGGCGCTGTTGCAGAAAACCTGGCTGGAAACCCAGCAGGCGCAGACCCAGGCCCAGCTGCAGTTTCTGCAGAATAAATTCAGCAACCGGGCGTTGTATAACTGGCTGCGCGGCAAGCTGGCGGCGATTTACTACCAGTATTATGACTTGTCCGTATCCTGCTGCCTGATGGCGCAGGAGAGTTATAAGTGGTCGTTAAACGTCGGTGATGCCGAAGCCAGCTATATCAAACCCGGCGCATGGCATGGCGCCTGGGCGGGGCTGCTGGCGGGCGAAACGCTGATGCTTAATCTGCTGCAAATGGAACAGAGCTATCTGCAGAGAGAGGAGCGGGAAAAAGAGGTGGTGCGTACTGCCTGTCTGACTGCGCTTGATGACAAACTGGCGGACAAAATCAAAGCGCTGATCGCGGCAGATAAAGAAGACACCAGCGGCAATCCGGCGCTGACCAAAGATAAACAGTTGCAGCTCGCACTGAAACTGGCTGATTTACAGATCCAGAACGATTATCCGGACGCGCTGGTGGGTAAAACCCGGCGAATCAAACAGATCGGCGTCACCCTGCCCGCGCTGGTGGGGCCTTACCAGGATATTCGCGCCGTGCTGAGCTACAGCGGTGGTCGCGCCAGTTTGCTGCCGCGTGGCTGTAATGCGCTGGCGGTCTCACAGGGCCTGGATGACAGTGGTCAGTTTCTGCTCAGCTTTAACGACAGCCGCTGGCTGCCGTTTGAAGGGATCCCGGTAAATGACACCGGAACCTTTACCCTCAGCTTCCCTGACGCCAGCAGCAAGCAGAAAGATCTGTTACTGAGTCTGAGCGACATCATTCTGCATATTCGCTACACCATCGTCAGCTAAACGCGTTTTTCTGCATCTGGCTCCCGGCGGAGCCAGATGGGAGGTGATAATGCAAACCACCGAACCGTTGCGCCTCAACCCCCCATCACTGCCCTCCGGCGGCGGCGCGATTACCGGATTAAAAAGTGATACTCCAGTAGCCGCCCCTGATGGCGGCGCCAGCCTGAGCATTCAATTTCCCGTCAGTGGCGGGCGCGGTTACGCCCCGACGCTGGTGCTTAACTACCATAGCCAGCGCGGCAATGGCCCTTTTGGGATGGGCTGGGATCTGGATTTGCCGTCAGTGCGGCGGCGGAGTGACAAGGGCGTCCCGCTGTATGATCTGAGCGATGAGTTTATCGGGCCGGATGGCGAGGTGCTGGTTGCGGTACAGACCAGCAGCGGTGAAGAAAAACGCTCTGCCAGTAGCTTACTGGAAGGCTCAGAAACGCTGGGGAAATTTATCGTGCGCAGCTTTCGCGCGCGGAGTGAAAGCGATTTCAGCCGTCTGGAATACTGGACGCCAGACGGCGGCACAGGAGTTGACTTCTGGGTGCTGTACCGCCCGGATGGCCAGGTGCACTTGCTGGGACGAAACCCCCAGGCACGTATCTGGGATCCACAGAACCATGCACATACTGCCGTCTGGTTGCTGGAGTCCTCTGTCTCACCCGGCGGTGAGCAAATTTATTATCAGTATCGCGGTGAAGACAATAAAAACTGTGACGCTGCCGAACTTAAGGCTCACCCTGATGCCGGGAGCGTCGCAGAGACCGACACTGACAGCAGAGCTTATGATGGCGCGCAGCGTTATCTGGTTGCCGCTTACTATGGTAATAAAAAAGCCGCACGCAGCTTACCCGCACTGACTGAACCTTTACGCGAGTATGACTGGATATTTGTGGTGAAAATTGACTATGGCGTGCGCGTCACCAGTAAAGAAAGCCCGCCCTCCTGGCAACGGCCGACCTATGGCGACTGGGCGTTGCGCAAAGATCTCTTTTCCCGTTATCAGTACGGTTTTGACCTGCGCACACGCCGCCTGGCGCGTCAGGTGTTGCTGTTTCATCGCATCAACACGCTTAAAGGTTCCAGAAATGAAGGGGAGCCGCTGGAACTGGTTTCGCGCCTGTTGTTCGATCATAACGAAAATGCCTCGTTAACCACCATCAGCTGGCTACAGCTGATGGCCTATGAACAGGGCACGCGCACCCTGCGCGTGCTGCCACCTCATGAATGTTTCTGGCAGTCGTTTGAGAATCCGACCAATCCGCGCTGGCAAACGCTGACGCCGGGCGGGCTGAGTCCGTTGCAACCCTGGCAGCTGGTGGATCTGAATGGTGAAGGGATGGCGGGTATTCTCTATCAGGACAACGGCGGCTGGTGGTATCGCGCCCCCGAGCGGCGCGCGGGCAATGATCCTGATGCCGTCAGCTGGGGAGACGCCACACCGCTGCCCGTTATCCCCGCGGCGCGCGCGCGCGGTACGCTGGCTGACCTGAATGGCGACGGTTATCTGGAATGGGTCATTACCGCCCCTGGTATTGCCGGTCGCTATGAGCGCACGCCTGAAGATGGCTGGCTGCACTTTACTCCCTTATCGGCACTGCCGACGGAATATCACCATCCCCGCGCGCAACTGGCGGATATCCTCGGCGCCGGTCTGAGCGACCTGCTGTTAATCGGACCGCGCAGCGTGCGGCTGTATGCTGCTCAGGGCGACGGCTGGGCGGGCGGCAAAACCGTGGTTCAGTCTGCGGATATTATGCTGCCGGTTCCCGGCGCGGATGCCCGGGTGCTGGTTGCCTTTAGTGATATGGCGGGCAGCGGGCAGCAGCAGCTGGTGGAAATCCGGGCGACGGGAGTACAGTACTGGCCCAATCTCGGCCATGGCCGCTTTGGCCACGCCATTGAGATGCCCGGCTTTAGCGTCAGTGATTTTAACCCTGACCAGCTTTACCTCGCGGATATAGATGGCAGCGGCACTACCGATCTGATTTATGCCCGTAGCGACCAGCTACAGATCTGGCGTAACCAGTGCGGTAACCGTTTTGCCCCTCCTTTCGCGGTCCGTCTGCCAGCAGGCGTACGCTATGACCGTACCTGTTATCTGTATCTGGCGGATATTCAGGGGCTGGGCGTCGCCAGTCTGCTGCTGACTATTCCCCACCCCACTCCGCGTCACTGGCTATGCAACCTGTCGACGGCCAAATCCGGGCTGTTGATTGGCATGACAAACAATATGGGCGCGCGCCATCGTTTCTTTTACCGCAGCTCCGCACAGTTCTGGCTTGATGAAAAAGCGGCGGCGGTAGCGACCGGCGCCCCGATTCCCCCCTGTTACCTGCCGTTTGCCGTGCATTGTCTGCAACGAGTGGAGATGCAGGATGAAATCACCGGCAACCTGCTGGTAAGCAGCATTCGCTACCGCCATGGCGCCTGGGATCGTCAGGAGCGCGAACTGCGTGGTTTTGGCTGGGTAGAAGTGAGTGATTCCGACACCATTGCCGCCGAAGGCTCAGCAAAAGAGATCAGTATGCCTGCGGTACAGCGCAACTGGTACGCCACCGGTTTGCCTGCGCTGGATAAACAGCTGGCAAGCGAGTACTGGCAAGGCGATAAGGCGGCGTTCAGCAGTTTCACCCCGCGTTTTACCGAGGGTAGCGGCGATAGCGAACAGACGATCGAGGCCGATGAACACAACGCATTCTGGCTCCAGCGCGGACTACGAGGGCTGCTGCTGCGCAGTGAACTCTATGGCCGCGATGGCAGCCACCAGGCCACTGTGCCATATAGCGTTACGGAGAATCGTCCGCAAGTGCGGCTGGTGCAAAGCAAAGGCAAATATCCGGTGGTGTGGCCTGCGGTTGTTGTGAGCCGCACTTATCTGTATGAGCGTATCGACAGCGATCCGCAGTGCAGTGAGCAGCTGGGCTTAACCTGCGATGAGTATGGCCAGCCGCTGCGCCAGCTGACTATCCACTACCCACGCAGGGCGCGTCCGGCGACCAATCCCTGGCCGGAGAATTTACCGGCATCGCTGTTTGCCGACAGTTTCGATGAACAGCAGCAGTGGTTACGGCTACAGCTGCTACAGAGCAGTCAATATCACCTTAGCAATCTGACCAATGGCATCTGGTGGCTTGGGCTGGCCGACCGCAGCCGCGGTGATGTTTATCTCCATCCTGCCAGCGCGGTTCCCGCTGGCGGTCTCACCCTCGAGCTACTGCTGAAGAACGACAGCCTGGTGGCGCCGCAACTGCCCTCGGTGCTGACGGGCCAGCAACAGATCTGGTATTTCAATGCGTTGTCCCAGCCCTCTCCCCGCGCGCCCGGCTTCCCGCCGCGCGTTGCCTTTATGGAAACCGCCGGACTGGATAGTGAGATGGTCAGCGAGCTGGCAGGTAAGGTGACGGAAAACAATTTGACGCAGGCGGGCTGGCAACAGGCTGACTATTTATTCCCGCGCGACAGCGAGAAGAATAAGAAACTCTGGGTAGCCCGCCAGGGTTATCTCAACTATGCCGCGCAGGATCATTTCTGGCTTCCCGTGTCGTATCAGGAAACCCTGCTGACCGGCAAGATCACCGTCACCCGCACCGCTTTTGATTGCGCGATTAAGCAGCTTACCGACGCCAGCGGACTCACGGTCTCCGCCGAGTACAACTGGTACTTTCTGCAACCCTGCCGGATCACGGACGCCAATGATAATCAGTATTCGGTGACCTTTGATGCACTGGGACGGGTGACAACGATGCGTTTTAGCGGCACCGAGAACGGCCAGCAGAGCGGTTACAGCAGCGCCAGCGTGACGATCCCGGTCAGCGCCAGCGATGCCTTTGAACTGGGTAAAAAAGGCCCGCTGGCGGTAGCGCAATGCGTTGCTTATATCGCTGACAGCTGGTGGTCAACCACGCGCCAGGCCGGGGCTAAAATGCCGCCACATGTGGTGATCCTGACCACTGACCGCTATGACAGCGATCCGGCGCAGCAAATCCGCCAGCAGGTGATATTTAACGACGGTTTTGGCCGCGTATTACAGGTTTCCACCCGTCAGGAAAACGGCGCGGCATGGCAACAAAATGACGATAACTCGCTCAGCACAGACAGTGAAGGCCTGCCGCTGGTAGTGAATACTCCCCATCGCTGGTCGATCAGCGGACGCACAGAATATGACAATAAAGGCCAGCGAGTGCGTCAGTATCAGCCATTTTTCCTTGATGGCTGGAAATATCTGCGCGACGACAGCGCGCGCCGGGATCTGTACGCCGACACCCATTATTACGATGCGACTGGACGCGAAACCGACGTAAAAACGGCAAAAGGCTGGTTGCGGCGGCGGCTGTATACACCCTGGTGTGTGGTCAACGAGGATGAAAACGACACCGCAGCGGAAATCGAACAGGAGACGTCGGAATGAGCAGCCCGGATTACAGCCTTTACCGCGATACGCCCGCGGTTGCCGTGCTGGATAACCGTGGACTGACCGTGCGCGAAATTGCATATCAGCGCCATCCGGATAAACCCGGCGAGACGGATATCCGCATCGCCCGCCATCAGTTTAATGCGCATGGTTTTCTCACGCAGAGCATTGATCCCCGCCTGTTTGCGTTACAGCAGAGCAACAGCAGCGTTAAACCGAACTTCAGTTATCTGACCGCCCTCAGCGGCGAAGTGCTGAAAACCACCAGCGTGGATGCGGGTGCCAGTATGGCGCTGAATGATATCAATGGACGCCCCCATCTTGCGATCAGCGCCAGCGGTGTGGTGCGCAGCTGGCAGTACGAAGGCAATACCCTGCCCGGCCGTCTGCTGAGTATCACCGAACAACCTGCCAGTGGCAGTGCGCAGATTGCCGAGCGCTTTGTCTGGGCAGGCAAAACGGACGAAGAGAAAAAATACAACCTGGCCGGTGAGTGCGCGCACCATTACGACACCGCCGGTCTTGAACAGGTCACCAGCATCGCCCTGAGCGGCACGCCGCTGTCAGTCACCCGCCAGCTGCTGCCGGATAACAAAGAAGCCGACTGGCAGGGCGCAGATGAAAGCGCGTGGAAAGATCTGCTGGCGGCGGAATCCTATACCAGCCGGAACAGCGCTGACGCCACCGGCGCACCACTGACCAGCACCGATGCACGGGGCAATATCCAGCGGCTGGCATATGATATAGCCGGTCAGCTGACCGGCAGCTGGCTGAAGCTGAAAGGCGGCAGTGAGCAGATTATCGTGAAGTCCCTGACCCGCTCCGCCGCCGGACAGAAGCTGCGTGAAGAGCACGGCAACGGCGTGGTAACAACCTGGAGCTACGATCCGCAGAACCAGTGGCTGACCGCCATCAAAACTGAACGGCCCGCCGGGCATCGCGCCGGGGCGAAGGTATTGCAGGATTTGCACTACATCTACGACCCGGTGGGCAATGTATTACAGGTGACCAATGCGGCGGAAGCCAGCCGCTTCTGGCGCAACCAGAAAGTGGTGCCCGAAAATACTTACCGTTATGACACGCTCTATCAGCTGGTATCCGCCAGCGGAAGGGAGATGGCCGACCGCGGCCAGCAGTCCACCACCCTGCCAGCAGCGAAGGTTCCCTTACCGGTGAATGATAACGCTTATGTCGCTTACACCCGCGGCTATACCTATGACCGCGGCGGCAATCTGACGCAGATACGCCACCATGTTCCGGCCACCGGCAACGGCTACACCACTGACATCACCGTCGCCAGCCGCAGCAACCGCGCGGTACTGAGCAGCCTGACCGAAGACGCGGAGAAGGTGGATGCGCTGTTCAGCGCAGGCGGGCAGCAGAAGCAGCTGCAGCCGGGCCAGAACCTGAACTGGACGCCGCGCGATGAACTGCGCAAAGTGACGCCGGTGACCCGTGACGGTCAGCCGTCCGACAGTGAAGTGTATCGTTACGATGGCGGCAGCCAGCGGATAATCAAAACCACCACCCGGCTGACCGGCAACAGCAGCAACACCCGACGGGTGGTCTGTCTGCCGGGGCTGGAGCTGCGCACCCTGAAAAACGGCGATACGCTAAAAGAGAGTCTGCAGGTGATTAACATCGGTGAAGCCGGCCGGGCTCAGGTGCGGGTGCTGAACTGGGAAAGCGGGCTGCCGACCGGCATCAGCGACAATCAGTTGCGCTACAGCTACGATAATCTGCTCGGCAGCAGTGAACTGGAGCTGGATGGCGACGGACAGATTATCAGTCAGGAGGAGTACTATCCGTATGGCGGCACCGCGGTCTGGAGCGCACGCAGTAAGGTGGAAGCGGAGTATAAAATCATCCGTTACTCGGGTAAGGAACGGGATGCCAGCGGGCTGTATTACTATGGTTATCGCTATTATCAGCCATGGGTTGGGCGGTGGTTAAGTGCAGATCCTTCAACAACTGACGAACTTAATCTGTTTTGCATGGGCAGGAATAACCCTGTGACGTTCTTTGACAACGGGGGATTGATTCCTGTTGCGATAACACATCAGTCTGAAAAACAAGGCTATATTTATAGCCCACTTAGATCATCCGATATGGTGATACAAGCATTAGGAAAAAATATCACCCGCTATAATAAAGGGAAATCATTATATCCAGTTATTGTTGCTGATACGAATGCATTGCTGGAATTTGAAAAAAACATCGTCCTCGAAACATTAAGTATAAATGAACGCATCAGGGGATTACGGGAACCCATCCAAAATATTGAGTCACGATTAAGGCAGGGCGGTCTGTTTACACAAGAACGATTAATAGAATTTATCACCCCTAAAATGTATAACGAAAGCATGCAAAAAATTGCCACATTATCTAATCAACGAAACGTCCTGAACAAAATGAAAGTTATAAACAACAATGAAGGAAAAGCATTAAGAAACCTTTCATCAGAAAAGGACAAGCTCTATATTCTGGGACATGGATTGAGTGGCTATGATTTGCTTGGTGCTGATGAAAACCTGACACAGGGTCTTATCACATCGGAGTCTCTTGCCATGCAGTTAACCGCCGGTCATCTCCCAGCAAATTTTAAAGATATACGCGTTACCGCCTGTTACAGTGCTAACGCTACTGCCCCGGTATCCTTTACAGAGGAAGAATTGCTCAGAACAAGCAGTGTTTTTAAAGAGAGAACTGTAGGGTGGCGTAGTCTGTTTGGTCTGTTAACCACAGAAACTGCACCATTTGCGCTTTCATTAAGCAGGGCACTCAAACGCAGAGGTTTTTCGCAAGTAACGGTCACCGGCTATTCTGGCGCAGGGGTCGTTTTTAGTCAGTATCAATATCAAACCCGCAGAATTCAGGGTGTTGCTGATGACCAGCGTAGTTCAGATAAAACCGTGAGATTAAAATTCTAGAACATCAGAAATATTTTTCCCGCAGCCTTGGTTATTCAGGTAACAATCTATTTATTAATACGACGGACAGCTTAAGTACGGAATTAACGCTTACCAGCAACCATGCCGGGGGAAGCAGACCCATAAACAAGAATACATATGCCATTTAACACGCATGATTTTCTCACGCAGAGCATTGATCCCCGCCTGTTTGCGTTACAGCAGAGTTAAACCGGACTTCAGTTATCTGACCGCCCTCAGCGGCGAAGTGCTGAAAACCACCCGCGTGGATAAGGGTGCCAGTATGGCGCTGAATAATATCAACGGACGCCCGCATCTTGCGATCAGCGCCAGCGGTGTGGTGCGCAGCTGGCAATACGACTCTTATTGCTGCCATTGCGCCAGCAATTTCTGATACAACGTAAAAGTTTGCTCATCAAAGCAAACAAAATAGACCTGGTGCGGCTGGTCATGCAGGCTAAGAAATTCACTCACCGTGGCGAACGTCGTTTCAGCCGCC
The DNA here is from genome assembly GCF_025527015.1 of Winslowiella arboricola. Lineage (GTDB taxonomy): Bacteria > Pseudomonadota > Gammaproteobacteria > Enterobacterales > Enterobacteriaceae > Erwinia > Erwinia arboricola. Next base: position 1,045,809 of record NZ_JAODIM010000043.1, read on the forward strand.
TGCGCTTTAGGATAGCCATAGACACCGGTGCTAATCGAGGGGAAAGCGATAGTGCTGATAAGATGCTCTTCCGCTAACAGCAGGCTATGGCGCCAGGCACTGGCGAGTAACGCCGCTTCTCCCTGCCCGCCGCCCTGCCATACCGGTCCGACAGTGTGGATCACCGCCTGCGCCGACCATTTTCCCGCTGAGGTGATTACCGCCTGTCCGGTCTGGCACTCGCCGTGGCGCGCGACTATCTCGCGGCAGGCGGCCAGCAATTCAGGTCCTGCGGCGCGATGAATGGCGCCATCCACTCCGCCACCGCCCAACAATGAATTGTTGGCAGCGTTAACAATCGCCCCGACCTGCAGACGCGTAATATCACCATGTATCACCCGGATACGATGCTTCATGCTGGTTCCTTATGGCGACTTGATGAGTCACAGGCAAAAAACGTTCGCCGCTACATTTAGTCTAGACTTAGCGAAGCAACCCGCTACCGGAGGAGCGTCCTATGTCCTTGCCACCACAAAGTTCGCCACCACAGCGCCATGATCCACAACTATTCCGCAGTTTTTTCCAGGGCAGCTTCGCCTGCTCCACCGCCTGCCGCAGTGAAGGCAAGCGGGTCGATCTGGTCAGCAACAGCGGTCACGATATGCTGCTGGATAAAGACTATGCGGCGCTGGCCGATCACCATTTGCTGACCGCCCGCGACGGCGCACGCTGGTATCTGATTGAACAGCAGCCGGGCATCTACGACTGGTCAACCTTTACCCCGATGCTGCATGCCGCCGAACAGCATAATATTGAAATGATCTGGGAGCTGGCGCATTTTGGCTACCCCGCGCATATCGATATCTGGCAGCCCGCATTTATCGACAGCTTTGCCCGCTTTGCCCGCGCAATGGCGGAGGTGATGCGCGATGAGGGTTTCAGCAGGCCATTTTTTACCCCGGTAAATCAGATTTCGTTCTGGTCATGGGCTGGCGCTGATGTCGCCTGGCTTAATCCCAATGCCAGCGGACGCGGCAAACAACTCAAACAGCAGCTGGTGCGCGCCAGCATTGCGGCGATGGATGCGATTCGCGAGGTGTTACCGCAGGCGCGCTTTGTGCTGACCGATCCGCTGGTGCATGTTGCCGCCGCCGATAATTCCGCAGCAACCCGACAGGAAGCTGAATACCAGCATCTGGCGCAATTTGAAGCCTGGGATATGCTTAGTGGCCGTCTGCACCCGGAACTGGGCGGTAATATGCGTTATCTGGATATTATCGGCGTTAATTACTATCCCGATAACCAGTGGTTTATTAATGGCGATCGGCTGCCGCCGGAACATACGGCTTATCGTCCGCTGCATCAGCTGCTGGCCGAAGTATGGCAACGCTATCAGCGCCCTCTGCTACTGGCGGAAACCGGCGCTGAGGGTGATGCGCGGACTGGCTGGCTGCGTACAGTGATGGAGCAGGTTAATATTGCGCTGGATAATGGCGTCGGGCTGGAAGGTGTATCGATCTATCCGGTGGTGGAGTATCCGGCATGGGCTGACGATCGTCGTTCACCCGGGGCACTACTGGGTTTACCGGACCCGAACGGCAATCGCACCGTTTATGAGCCACTGGCGCTGGAGCTGCGCAGTCAGCAAATTAAAAGGTCCGGCAATACTCAGGGCCGCACCGTCTGACTCTGCTTTGCATAGCAAGACTGGGTATCGACAGGCTGTTCAGGTGGACGGCGAACGTCGGAAAGCCAGGTCATGGCGAACAGGAAGATCACGCTAATCAGGCAGGCAGAGAGTAAACCAATCAGGGCAATTAGCTTGTCATCTCTGTTTTCCATTATTCTGATCTCCTTTCATGACTGTAATCACGTTGCTGACAGGATTATGTCATCCACAGCGTGATCATCAGGACGAAGATTATAAGTGTAAAAGAGGTCACTGCAAGTACCACGATAGCAAACTGCGCATCATCAAGCGGTATCCGCGGCTCTTTTTCTGGCTCAGGTGGTGTGATATTTTTCATTTTTTCGTAGCAAGTAACAAGCGCATAATTTAACAAGCGACTTCAGCTGCCATAAACTTAAGTCGGGTAGATCTCTGATGCGAACAAACGAACAGTAAACCGCGTCTTTTTTGCGCGGTTGAAAGTAAGAAACATTAATATTTTTATCACTTCAGGCCACAATTTGCGGCAAATTATCGCCTGACTTTCGCGGGCTACTTTACCATATCGCCACCATAAAATAACCTGCAAATTGATTTTGCTGGATTATTGATACGTTCCGGAAATGTATTGACTGAAAAAGGGACTATCAAGTGCGCTTAACTATCACGCTACGCAGCAGATTGATGCGTCAGGGTGATATTTTTCCTGAAATGATGTGATAAACGCAGGATTAGCAGGCACAAAATAGTGCGTTTAACTATTTGTGGGCCAGCTCATGCTGTTATCTGCAGCACGCATAGACTAAATCTGAAAAAGTGCTGATAATAGCGCGAAAAAAACACTCACTTTTTCTTCCTTCGCTCCCGCCGGTAACCATGGTTTAACATGCATCGATACCGTATACCTGAAGATAGCTTGCTTATTTTCGAACAGATTATTGAACACAGCACTAATGCTATTTTTCTTGTTGACGGTAATCATCATCTCTCTTTTGCCAATCGCCATGGCGAAATCCTGTTTCATCGTCTGATCCGCAACGGACAACTGGAAGCCGCGCTAACCGGCGACCAGAAAGTGCTGGATATCAATGATGAAAACCGGCCGCGCTTTATTCGCGCCCACTGCGTGATCAGCGATGGTCCCGGCAAACCGCCTCACCATCTGTTTATTGGCACCGATATCAGTGCCGAACTGATCGCCCAGCGGGAAGAGTTTCATTTGCGCCGCCGTCTGGAGCAGACGCTGGAGATTACCGAGGAAGGCTTCTGGCTGTGGAACATTAGTGACGGCGCAGTATCACATAACCATTTTTTCAGTCGCATCTTTGGCTTACAGGATGGCGAACTGCAACATCATGAGCGTGATATCTTCTGCCTGATTCATCCCGATGATTTCGAACGCTATTCTGAAACGCTGCAGCAACACCTGCGCGGCGAAACGCCGATGTTTAACTGTGAATATCGTCTGCTTAATGCTCAGCAGAAGACGTTGTGGGTGCAGAATCACGGCAAAGTGGTACGCCATAGCGACGACGGTAAGCCGGTTGAGATGCTGGGTAAGGTCAAAGAGATCACCGAGAAGAAGCAGCGTGAGCAGGAGATGCATAATCTCGCCTGGCACGATCCGCTGACCCAACTGGATAACCGGCCACGTTTTTACGACAAGCTGGAACAGGCGCGCCAGAAAAGCCTCAACAGCGGCGAATATCTCGCCCTGCTCTATCTCGATCTTAATCGTTTTAAAGAGGTGAACGATACCCTTGGCCACGGCGCCGGCGATACCCTGCTAAAAGAGGTGGCGCAGCGTCTGCGCCATACCGTGCGCGGCGACGATGCGCTTGCCCGTCTGGGTGGTGATGAGTTTGCCCTGCTGATCGGCAATCTCGGCAGCAATCACAAGGAAGCGAAAGCGCGGATGACCATTCTGGTGGGCCGTCTGCTGGAAAATATCAGCCGGGATATGGCGCTGGATAATACGGTGGTCAATGTCACCACCAGCATGGGTATCTACCTGTTTAATCAGGATCGCAGTTCGGTGGCCGAGCTGCTGCATAAAGCGGATTTGGCGCAGTATTTCTCCAAGAAAAACCAGCGCAAATGGATGTTCTGGTCACCGCAGCTGCATGAAGAGCAGAGTCAGCGCGATGCCATCGAAACCGGATTACGCCGTGCGCTGGATAATGGTGAATTCTACCTGGAGTACCAGCCGCAATATTCACGTGGCGGCGAGGCCACCAGCCTGGAAGCGTTATTGCGCTGGCAGACGCCGGACGGCAGGATTATCTCGCCCTCGACATTTATTCCGATCGCCGAAAATTCCGGGCTGATCCTGAATATCAGCGAATGGGTGCTGGAACAGGCCTGTGCGCAGCTGCGTAACTGGCAGAATCAACCGCAACTCGATAAGCTGGGCGTTGCGGTAAATATCAGTCCTCGCCAGCTGAAGCGCGCGGACTTTCTGAAAACCGTTGAACGCATCGTGCTGCAAAGCGGCATTGATGCCCGTCAGCTGAGCTTTGAACTTTCTGAAAACGCACTTACCGAAAATATGCCGGATACCCAGCGTAAGCTCAGTGCGCTGCGCGAGATGAATATCAATATTGCCGTGGATAATTTTGGCACCGGCATGGCGTCGCTGACCGGTCTGCGCCAGCTGGCCATCACTGAGGTGAAAATTGATCGCTCGTTTGTGCTGCAGATGGCGCAGAACAGTGATTTTATGCTGACCATTCGCGGCATCGTGGCGATGTGCCAGGCATTAAATATTAATATCGTCGCGGAAGGGGTGGAGAATTCACAGCAGTTCAGCACGCTGTCGGCGATGGGTTGCCACCGCTTTCAGGGCTGGCTGTTTTCACGCTCGCTGGCGCCGGAACTGCTGCACGCGGTATTGCAGCACCGACAGCGATAAAAAAACAGCGGAGGGTTAGCCACCCGTCCGCTGTTGCTTTGCTGCCTGAGATAAGGCTTAGAAGTCGTAAGACATCGACACTTTCAGCGTACGTGGCGCGCCCTGGTAGATATAGGTGCCACTGGAATCAACATTCGACCAGTAAGACTTATTGGTGACGTTATCCACGCCAACACGCCACACCATATCGTTGTCCTGTACCTTAGTGGTATAACGCACACCCAGATCCAGCGTAGTATAGCCATCCAGCTTTTTCGTGTTAGCGGCATTAGCATATTGCGCACCGTTATGATTAACCAGTGCGGTAGCGGTCAGACCGTCAACCGGCTGAATATCATATTCTGCGCCGAGCACCATATTGTAACTTGGTACGCCCACCGCCGTGTTGCCATCATTAGCGCCATTGGCTGTCTTCGTCAGCTGAGCGTCAATCCAGGTGGCGCTGCCGTTCAGGCGCAGGCCCAGTACCGGCTCGCCAAACAGATTCAGCTCGATACCACGGTTGCGTTGCTCACCATCCAGCGCATAGATATTGCTGGCGTTAGTTACCGCTGAAGGCTGTTTAATTTCAAACAGCGCCAGTGAACCACCGACGCGTTGATAATCAACTTTTACGCCAACTTCATTCTGTTTCGAATGCAGCACACCGGTGCTTTCACCGTAGTTCGCCGTGCCAACTGGCGCAGAGGATCCCGGCTGTAATGATTCAATATGGTTAGCATAAAGCGAGATATGCTCCCAGGGTTTCACCATCAGGCCAACTGCTGGCGTCCAGCGACTGTCTTCGAAACTCGAATCACTGACTTCTGCGCCAGTATTGTAGTCGTACTCACGCGTCACCACTTTCTGATAACGCGTGCCCAGCGTCAGTTCAACTTTGTCATCCAGCACGCCAAGGGTATCAGTCAGCAAAATGCCCTGAGTACGGGTACGTCCGCGTACACCCGGCTCATCCATATCACCGCCCGCGAAGTTCAGGGTTGGCGAAGTGATATCCGGGGTGTCATAGATATTGGTCGGCACGCCGGTCAATGCCATATCATAGGCGGCTTTCGAGCGCGAAGTGGTTGCCGAGTAGCCGACATTCACTTTATGGCTGACAAAGGCGGTATCGAACGCGCCGCGCAGACCGAACATGCCGCTGTAAGAGTCTTTAATATTGGTCACATCCATGCGGCTCATGGTTGCTGAACCATCAGTACTGGTGACCGAAGGTGAGCCATAGGCGCCGCTTTCATGTGAGTGCTGTAAACCCACGCCGCCATACAAAGTCCAGTCCTGGGCAACATCATATTCGCCACGCAACATGGCGAACTGGCTTTCCAGATCGCTGTATACCCATTTCTGACTGGTATTGTGGGTGGCTGAAGGTGCATTCGGGATAAAATCGGCATCGCTGACCTTAACGCCAATACGACCACCATGGAAAGTCTGTTTCTGATAGCCCATATCCAGTGAAGTACGCAGATTATCCTGGCGGTAATCCAGTCCAATGGAAGCGACCGTAGTACGACGTTTTTCGTCATCTACCGCCGTCTCGCCTTCGCGCTGCAACAGGTTAACGCGCACGCCAAACTGATCGTCATCACCAAAGCGACGGCCAGCGTCCACGGAGGTGCCGATCTGTGAAGAAGAGGTGTAATCAATACCAACACGCGCAAGTGGAAGATCACCCGCATGTTTTGGCTCCAGATTAATCATGCCGCCAACCGCGCTGGTCGCCGCACCGTTCATCAGCGCATTGGCGCCTTTAAACACTTCTACGCGATCCACCATCGCGGTGGAGATCACCTGGCGTGGCATAATCCCTGCCAGACCGCCAAGGGTCATATCATCGCCATCCAGCTGGAAACCACGAATGCGGTAGCTTTCGCCGTAGTTGCCATAGCCCTGCACGTTCTGCACTGCGGCGTCGTTACGCACCACATCCGCAATGGTTTTCGCCTGCTGGTCTTCAATCAGCTTCGAGCTAAAACCAATCACATTAAACGGCACATCCATCGCATTTTGCTGGCCAAGCATACCCATACGGCCACCATTTATCACCTGACCATCAAGATAAGCTGGCACCAGCTCATCGCCACCGGCTTTAAAGTTATCTTCCGGCGCGGCAACCACCGTCATGGTCGATTCATTTTTTTTGCTGTTATCGGTGTCAGTGCTGGTCGCAGCCAGTGTCGGGAAAGTCACGGAGCCGATTAAAACCGCCAGTAATGTCGGCTTAAAACCTCTGGTGGCAGACAGTGTGCTATGCATCTGTGTATTCCTGGAGAAAAAGTAGTAGTGAGAATCATTATTATTGAGATTTGCGATTATCCTTAGCGCCCTCACAATTGCAAGAAAAAATTACTGAATGTGACGCTATAATTTTCACCTTTACATTCACAGCAGAAATGCGCGCGCTTTCAGGCGGCATGACAGATGGGGAAGAAGAGCGAGAGGCAACAACTTGCCTTTTAGAAATGACGATCTACAGGCTGGCAGAAGCGGAGGAGTAGCGGTTAAAAAGGCCGCAATGCAGCAGCCTTTTACTATGCAGCGACTTGCGCGTGCTTGCTGGCATCTTCTGCCACCAGAATCACACCGTACCGACTGATATCAGGGTGATGCCTTCTTTCAGCACCAGACTCTCATACAATTTTGTCGCTAGTCCTTCATCCCGCTCTGCCGTGACGACGACGACACCTTCAACCTGAAGCGCATCGGTGTTCTGCCAAAAATCACGTACACTGTACACTTCATCGCACTGATCACGACGAACCAGATCAAGACGTGCAACAACTTCGTGACGAGCTTCTCCGTTAACATCAGACAGCTCAGCTTTGATGATTGCCGCAAGCGGAGCCTTTTCGTCATAAATGATGAAAAAAGCTTTATCGCGGATCATCAATTCCTCGATGATCCTGAATCGACGTTTTAAAGCACCAGGGCTGTATGACTGAGGCATTACGATCATGTTCGAATTTCCCTTCTGTTAGCGCATATCCTGTGCAACTGTTTCTTAAGCCCGACGCAATAACCAGATAAACCATGGCGCACCCAAAAATGTTGCCAGCAGCCCGGCGGGGATCTGATACGGGAAGATAATCATCCTGCCCAGCGCATCCGCCAGCAGCATTAATCCGGCCCCGGCGAGGATCGCCACCAGCAGTTGTGGCAGTGCGCGGCGGAAACCGGCCATCCGCGCCAGATGCGGCGCCATCAGGCCGACGAAACTGAGCGGACCGACGCACAATGTCGCCGCCGCAATCATCGCTGACGCCAGCAGCAGGATCAGCATTCGTGAACGCTTTAGCGGCATACCGAGGCCCTGGGCGGTAAAACTGCCGAGCGGCAAAATGGTCAGCCAGCGCGCCATCAATGGCGTCAGCAGCAATAACATCAGCGCCAGCGCGGCGGTCCAGAGCGCCTGGCTGGCGGTCACCCGGTAGGTAGAACCGGCCAGCCAGCTGAGTACCGAACTGATACGCGGATCGCCACTGACCAGAAACAGCGTCAGGAAAGTGCCATATACCGTACTCAGCACCACGCCGGTCAGCAGCATCCGCGTCGGCGACAGACCACCGCGCTGCGCCAGCAGCATAATCACCAGCATGGTCAGCGCCGCGCCGAGGCAACCGGCGGGAAACTGCCAGGCGACGTTATCGCCCGGCACAATAAACATCAGCAGCACCATGGCGCAGGCAGCGCCAGCACTGACGCCCAGCACTTCCGGGCTGGCCATCGCATTGCCGGTCATCCGCTGAATCAGGGTGCCTGCCGCCGCCAGCATCGCGCCAGCGGCCAGCGCAGCCAGCACGCGTGGCCAGCGGAATTGCCACACGGCCGGGCTGTCTACCCAACTGCTCAGGCCATCACCGCTAAACAGCGCCAGTATCACCATCAGCACCAGCAGCAGCACAATCGCGCCGACCATCTGTGGCGTCAGCGCCCTTTCTGTCCGCTGCTGATGGCCGCGCTCGTTACCGCTGATCTGCTGATGACGCAGACGCGTCAGCAGCCATAACATCAGCGGCGCACCCGCCATCGCCGTAGCCGCGCCGGTGGGGATTTCCAGCCAGACGCGCGCCAGCAGTATCACCGCCTGATCGCTCAGCAACAGCAATAGCGCGCCAATAAATGCCGATAACGCCAGCCGTGGGCCCAGTCGGCGGACACCAAACAGTTTGGCCATTAACGGCGCAAACAGGCCGATAAAGCCGATCACTCCGGCCACACTGACCAGCACCGCACTGAGCGCCACTGCCACCATCAGGCCGGTAAACCGCACCAGCGCCAGTCGCATGCCAAGATTGCGCACCACCCCGTCGTCAAGACCAAGCAGATTCAGCGGCCGGACCATCACCAGTACCACCAGCAGCCCCAGCAACATACGCGGCCAGAGGAAGCTGACGCTGCTCCAGTCATTCTGGTTCAGCATGCCGCTGCTCCAGATAAACAGGCTGGTCAGCCGTTCGTGATTAAACAGCGCCAGTAAGTTTTTGATTGCACCGCAATACAATCCGACCATCAGACCGGCGAGGATCAGCGTCACCGGCGACAGTCGTTTGCCGCTGGCCACTAACAGCACCAGCACGCCGACAACAATCGCCCCTGCCAGTGCAGAAAGCTGCTGGCCGGTTTCGCCCCAGCTGGCGGCATACAACGTCGCCAGCGTCAGACCCAGCTGCGCACCGGCGGACACGCCAAGCGTTGAGGGTTCAGCCAGCGGATTACGCAGGATCTGCTGAAACAGCACCCCGACCACGCCCAGCCCGGCGCCCACCAGCAGCGACAGCACGGTGCGCGGCAGCATGCTGTAATGAAACAGCATCTGATTAATATCGTGTTCATCCGGGGTGAAGAGTGCGCCGCGCCACAGCGGCAGCGCCAGTTGCTGCTGGAAATTAGTGACGGTCAGCAGCAGCGCCAGCAGTAACAGCAATGGCAGAATCAGGATTTTCATGCTTTCTCCAGCAGCGTCTGCTCAAGCAATTGACAGAAACGCAATACCGAGAAGCTGGCGCCGTAGAACCACACGGCCTGGATAAGATGTAACTTCTGTTGACGTACAAACGGAATACTGCGCCACAGGGGCGATTGCGCAATCTGCCGTAGCGGATCGTCTTCACCATGAGTCAGGCCAATTGCGCGCACGTTTTTTACCTGCGCCAGGGTTTCAATGCCGACAATGGTGCTGCCCCAGAAGCTGCTGGCGCCATGCCAGCCATTTTGCAGCCCGAGCTGTGACAACGCATCGGCAAACAGACTGTTATGACCGAAAACTATCACCCGGCGACTGTCGAGGAACGAGAAGATTAACAGTGGTTGATCGGCAAAGGCCGCCAGCGTTTGCCGGTAGTGACTGAAGCGATCATCAATCAGCTGCAGATGTTCGGCGGCCTGCTGCTGACGATTAAGCCGAACGCCAAGGCGCGTGATATCGCGGCGCATCAGTTCGAGCGCACGCGTTTTGCCATCGGTAAAATCGCCGCCCCACAGCGGCGCGATGGGTGCCAGCGCATCGGCAGTGGGACCATAGCCATTGGAACGCAGGATCAGCGACGGTTTCAGCCGCAGTATCATTTCGAGATTGGGTTCGGTACGTAAGCCGACATCCAGCACCGTATCCGGCAGCGCAGGCTCTACCAGCCAGCGCTTATAATTGGGAATATCGGCAATCGCCAGCGGCGTGACGCCCAGCGCCATCAGCAGTTCCACCGGTCGCCATTCAAGGACAATAATGCGCGACAGATCGAGATCGTTAGCCCGGGTAACGGAAGAAAAAATCAGCGGAGAGAGCGCCATCCACTTAAGAAACTGGCGTCGGCCCGCCATATTTTCAGCAATAGTCATGGAATAGAAATGATTATTATTTTGATTTGAATGGCGCATTATGCCGTAACGGGCAGCGGAAACCAATGCTGATACCCCAGGGGCGGCGTTCTCGCCGCCCGGGTGTTTTCGCTGCTTAACGCCAGCGGCGGAAAATCAGTGAGGTATTAATGCCGCCAAAAGCGAAGTTATTGGACTGGATATAGTCTGTCTCGATCTGCCGCGCTTCGCCGATAATATAGTCCAGATCGCCGCAATCTTCGGCGGGCTGAGTCAGATTCAGCGTCGGCGCAAACCAGCCTTCGCGCATCATCTCAATACTCATCCAGGCTTCCAGCGCACCGCAGGCGCCAAGCGTATGACCAAAATAACTCTTCAGCGACGAAATTGGCGTATTGCGGCCAAAGATGGCAGCTGTCGCCAGGCTTTCGGCGACATCACCGCGATCGGTGGCGGTGCCGTGCGCACTGAGATAACCGATATCCTGCGGGCTGAGCCCGGCGCTGCGAAGCGCCCCTTCAATACAGATTTGCATGGTTTCACGCTGTGGCTGCGTAATATGCGCCGCATCGCAGTTGGTATGGAATCCGACGATCTCGGCATAGATAGTCGCGCCGCGCGCCTGCGCATGCTCCAGATCTTCCAGCACTAAGCTGCCCGCCCCTTCACCAATTACCAGCCCATCGCGCTGACGATCAAAAGGTGACGGCGTGGTTTTCGGCGCGTCATTGCGCTGACTGGTGGCAAACAGAGTATCAAATACCGCGGCTTCCGACGGACACAGCTCTTCCGCGCCACCGGCCACCATTACCGTCTGATAGCCGTGGCGAATCGCTTCCCAGGCATAGCCAATTGCCTGACTGCCGGAGGTGCAGGCGCTGGAGGTCGGGATCACCCGGCCACGCAGACCAAAAAACAGCCCGGCGTTGACCGCGGTGGTATGCGGCATCATCTGGACATAGGTGGTGCCGGTAATATTGCTGGTATGCTTCTCGGTCAGCATGGTGGCGAATTCACTGACCGGCCCGGTACTGCCGGTAGAAGAACCATAGGCAATGCCGGTTTCACCGTTGGTCAGCACCGCTTCGCCAATCAGTCCCGCCTGCTCCAGCGCCAGTTCGGTGGCACGCGTCGCCATCAGCGAAACCCGCCCCATCGAACGAATACGTTTACGCGTATAGTGCTCAGGCACGCTAAAGTCATCGACCGGCGCGCCCAGCAGCGTATGCAGACCGTCATAGACCTGCCATTCCGGCATCTTGCGCACCGCATTCTGACCGGCGCGCAAGCCAGCTGAAACGCTTTCCCAGCTCTCACCAAAGGCGGTGACGCCACCCATTCCGGTTACCACTACCCGACGCATCACAACATGCCTCCGTTAACTGAAATCACCTGCCGCGTAACATAACCGGCGATATCCGACATCAGATAGCTGGCCAGTCCGGCCACCTCTGCGGCGGCTCCCATACGTTTCATCGGGATCATTTTCAGCGCTTCGTTAATCGCCGTCGGCTCCATCTGAATCATGCCGGTATCGATCAGGCCAGGTGCGATGCAGTTAACGGTGATTTTGCGTTTCGCCAGCTCGATAGCCAGCGCTTTGCTGGCGCCGATAATCCCGGCTTTCGCTGCGCTGTAGTTAACCTGACCACGATTGCCCATGATGCCGGACACCGACGAGAGGGTAATAATCCGTCCGCCCTGACGCAGGCCAATCATCGGCATCACGCAGGGATGAATCACATTATAAAAACTGTCGAGATTGGTATGGATCACGCTGTCCCAGTCATCTTCGCTCAGCGCCGGGAAAGCACCGTCGCGGGTGATACCGGCATTGCTGACCACGCCGTAATAGGCGCCATGCTGCGCAATATCCTGCTCCAGCTGCGCGCGACACTGCTCGCGATCGGCGATATCGAATCCCAGCACGCGTGCGCTGCCGCCCGCCTGCATAATCTCCGCGACAGTCTGTTCCGCGCCGGCGCGGTCACTGTGGTAATGCGCGATAATCGCAAAACCGTCGCGGGCCAGTTGCCGGGCAATCGCACGCCCGATGCCTTTACTGGCGCCGGTGACTAATACTGAACGCGTCATCAGTTGCTGTCCTGTTGCATCATTTTATTAAATTCCTCTTCATCCGGCTGATAAGTATTCAGCCTGCCGCTGGCGTAAAGCTCGCCGTTAATGGCGATTTCACCGTCGAAGCTGGCAATTTTGTCGTCATGCATCAGCAGGGTTACGCGTACATCGAGCTGCGCTCCCGCCGGAAATTGTGGCGCTGTGCAGCGATAGCCGCGACCACCCAGCAGCATGCCGGGACGCGGCTTGCAGTCATTACGCTGACGCGCATGCCAGCCCGACCAGACGCCAATCGTCTGGGCGATAATCTCCACGCCAAACCATGCAGGCAGTGCGCCACCGGCAGTAAGAAACGGCGCCAGCACACTGTCGGCGGCAACCCGCACCTGACAGTGGGCGCTTTCATCATCAACCTGCATCACGCGTTCCAGCAATACCATCGGGGTGGCGTGGGGTAAATAGTGCTCAGCGCTAAGTGACTCAGCCATGTGGCACTCCTAAAATCAGGCAGGCGTTATTGCCGCCAAAAGCAAAAGAATTAGACAGGATGCGCGGTTTTGCCAGCTGGCCGGGGCGCGTCAGCAGTCCGCAGTCCGGCAGAGTGCTGTCCTGGTCGCAGTGGGTGAAATCCTGCGCGGGCAGTGGCAAACGGCGCGTTAACAGCAGCCAGCTGATAGCGGCCTCACAGATACCGGCAGCGCCAAGAGTATGTCCGGTCAGATGTTTGGTTGAACTGCAGGGCACCCGATTGCCAAACAGCTGATGGGTCACCGCCGCTTCAATCTGATCGTTAAGTCGCGTGGCGGTGCCATGCAGATTGATATAGCCAATATCCTGCGGCTGGAGCCCGGCACTGTTAAGCGCCATGGTGATGGCGCGTAACGCCCCTTCCCCTTGCGGATGCGGCGCTGACATATGCCAGGCATCCGACGACTCGCCGACACCGAGCAGCGCTACCGGTTGCGCTTCGCGCGTCAGCAGCATCAGTGCCGCCCCTTCACCAATCGAAATACCATCGCGTTGCGCGCTAAACGGCGCGCAGCGCTCCCCGGAGAGTGATTCAAGGCTATCGAAACCGCTAACCGGCATACGGCTCAGCGTATCCGCGCCGCCGACAATTGCCACATCCACCACACCAGCGTCAATCAGACGCTGACCGCTAATCAGCGCGCGCGCGCTGGATGAACAGGCGGTCGACAGCGTATAAGCCGGGCCGTACAGTTCGAGATAAGCCGCCAGAAAGCGCGACGGTTCGCCCAGCTCCTGCTGCGCATAGTGGTAATCCGGCTGCTCACCGCTGACAAAACGGTCGGCTTCATCGACGCCTGCGGTACTGGTGCCGAGGATCACCGCCACGCGATCGGCGCCAAAGCGCGCAATCGCGGCGTCTACCTCAGGCCGGATCTGCGCCAGCGCGGCCAGCAGCAGGCGGTTGTTACGGCTGTTATGCTGCGCCAGTGACGAGGGTACCGGCGGCAGTTCGCCATCCACATGACCAATCCAGCAGCGGCGTCCGCCCGGCAGCCAGCTGTCAGATGGGCGCATGCCCGGCGCCTTACCGCTCACCAGGTTAGCGCTAATCTCGTCAGGCGAGTTACCGAGAGCATTAAGCATCCCCACCGCTGAGATATAGATCATAAGGCATCCAGTTGTTGAATAAGAATCTGATAACCAAACGCAAACTGCTGCACGCTGACCGGCTGACGTTGCGTGCCGCGTTGCAGATAACGGATTTCGGTAATCAGCTGGCCATGATTATCACGCAGCTGGCGCGCATCGCCGTGATCCTGCAACGTCCAGCCCGCGGGCAGTTGCTTCTGCCAGACGGCAAGCGGCCAGTGACTGAGCATAATATCGGCCAGCACCTGGCTGGCTGGCGGCATTTCCGGCAGGGCAATCGACTGCTCGCTATGAATACCGCTGCTGTCATAGCTGACGCGGAACAGCCGAATGCCCAGCGACGACAGTCCGGCCAGCGTCAGCTGCTGTTGATCGGCGCTCAGCATCACCAGCAGCGACTGCTGTTTGCCCTTAAAGCTGCCGGTTAACAGCTGCTGCTGATTAAACGCTGGCGTAATGCCCGGCGGCGGCAACGTCACTATTACCCCCGGCTTCAGCCACGCCTCAGGCCGCGTCGGATCCGTATGACTGGCGCAACCGCTCAGCAGCAACGCCATCAGCGCTGCCATCCACCATGATTTCATCGTCTGTTCCTTTTCGGTTGCGGTAACGCCAGCGGTGCCAGCAAAAAGGCGGTGAAAATACCGCTGCATAACACAATGCCAAAACTGCTGATCGCCTGGGTGGTGCTGAACACCAGCATGCCTAAGGTCAGCAGCGTGGTGGCCATCGCCAGCGACACCGCCAGTAACGAGGTTATCGGCGTGCCACGCGGATTACTGAAGAACAGGGTGTAATTAATCCCAATCCCCAGCACCAGAATCAGCGCCAGCAGCGAAAACAGATTGAGCGAGTGACCGCTAAACGCCAGCGCCGCCAGTCCGCCCCCCAGCGACAGCACCGATGGCAGGACGCTGACCAGGCCACGTTTTACGCCGAGACGCAGCATATAGCTGATGGCGATCACCACCACTGCCGCCAGCAACAGCCAGCCAAGCATTACGCGATAGAAGCTGAACAGCGTATCGAAAGTGTTCTTGCGATCAATCCACGCCACACCGGGCTGCGCCTGCGCCAGCTGCGTCAGTGCTGCGCTGTTATGCACACCGCTGACCGGCACCAGCGCCCCACTGCGACCATTCGGCAGGCTGAGCCATAACAGCCGCCAGCCTTCACTGATTGGGCTGTCTTGCCAGCGTTCTGGTGTCACCGGCATCGCACGTAAGTCCGGCGCGGCCAGCTCGATACCCGCCTGTTTAAGCTTCTCAGTTATGGTGGGCGCCGCACTCTGCAATAGCGTGAGATCGCGTTGTTGTTGCGCCTGCGACGCAAGCGGCAGCTGACGCCAGCTATCCAGCCACTTTTGCTGCTGTGCATGTTGTAACTGCGGCGTCAGCGCTTCCAGTCGTTGCAGCGTCTGCTCGGCGCTGTCGCCCCAGACGATAAACCAGGTCTGATCCGCGCCCTGCCCGGTCAGCGCGGTGAGCCGGGCATCCTGCTGCAACAGTTGCGGCGGCAGTGCCTGCAATTGCGAAATATCGTCATCCACCTTTAGCAGCGCCAGGCCGCAGACCGAAATCAGCGCCACCAGCAGCGGTAATCCCACTTTCAGCCAGCGCTGCCGACGCCACGCCGCCAGCCAGCGCGCCAGTAAAAACATCGCGGGCACCGGACGCACCGGCAATCCTTTAACCAGCCACGGATACCAGCAGATCACCGTCAGACAGGAGGCGGTCAGGCCACTGGCGGCAAATACCGCCAGCTGACGCAGGCCCGGAAACGGCGCCAGCAGCATAATCAGATACGCCACTGCGGCGGTCGCCAGCGCCAGCAGCAACGCCGGCATCACTTTTTGCAGACTCTGCCGGGCGGTGGCTTCGGAACCATGCACCATCCGCTCGGTAAGGTAGTAGAGCGTATAGTCAGCGGAAATGCCGACAATGCTGATACTCATCACCAGCGTCATCAGATGCAGTTCACCGAAACAGAGCAGCGTCAGGGTGGTGCCAGCCAGCGCGCCAATCGACACCGACAGCGCGCATAACAGCAACGGGCGCGGTGAGCGAAACACCGAGAACACCAGCAGCAGCACGCCGATAATGGTGGCCACGCCAAGCGTTGAGACATCGTGCCGCGCCTGCTGGCTGGCAAAGTCGCTGTACAGCACCGTGCCGCGCGTCAGTATTTGCGCCTGCGGATCGTGCTGTTTAATCTGCTGTTCCAGCTGCTGTAAGCGCAGCACCACCTGGTGGCTCTGCTGCATATCAAACGAATTACTGGCCAGTTCGCCGTGGATAAAATACCACTGCCGCCCCTGTTTATCGCGGGCGGTCAGCCAGCCATCACGCAGCGCCAGCTGGCTGGCGCTCTGCTGCATCGCCAGCTGCGAACCGCGAACCAGCATCAGCGGATCATGACTCAACTCCTGACCACTGACACCGGCAAACGCGGAGTAAAGCTGGGCCAGAATCCAGTCAGCCTGCGCGTCGCCACCATTAGCCAGTCGCGCGCGGGTAGCGGGATCGACCAGACCATTACGCTGCTGCCAGGCAAACTGGCCCCACTGCTGCTGCTGAGCGGCATCCACCGGCCCTTTAACATTTTTCAGTTCCGGCAGCGCCTGCAGCTGGCGCAGGAAACGGGCAGCCAGCGCCGGATCCGCCTGCTGACCGGGGCTGATTAGCCATACCATCTGCCGATCGAGCCGCTGCATAAAGCCCTGCTGCAAATCGTCAGGAATCGCCCCCATCGCCTGCTTCGGCAACAGCGCTAACACGCTACTGTTGACCGTAGCGCGCGGCAACAGCAGCGCCAGCGTCAGCAGCAACAGCAGGCAGACCGCCAGCCAGCCCGCGGCGGCAATGCGCAGACGCTTAGAAAACAAAGCGCTGTTTCTCATCATCACTTAAGGTCCGCGGCTCCAGTCGCTGGTTACTCAGGCTGATATGGGTGGCATCGCCCTGTTTGTCATTTAACTCAATCACATCAAGATACGTCTTACCCTGCAGGGTAATGGTGTTAAACAGCTTATCCAGCGGACTGGTTTTTGGCGTCAGCACCAGACGCCAGCTGTCGCTGCCGAGGTCGCGGAAATCGATGGCAAAATTCTGCTCCAGCACCGCGCGGTCCGCCTGGAACAGCGCGCGCAGCAGATGGTTAAACTGGAACATCTGCGGATTACTGTCAGCGGTGACAATTTGCGGCGGCTGATTATTCATCACCTGCACCATGCGTTTGTCATCCAGCACCAGCGTCAGCGGAAACGGCTTCGCCTGGTGCCACCACAGCCCCTGCTGTTGGGCAATTAACAGCTCGCCGCTCGATTTCAGCGGCTGCGCCATGCCTTTAATCGCCCGCTGCTGGGTGAAATCGGCGCGCACCACCGGCTGGCTGGCAAAGCGCTGTTGCAGCTCTTCCAGCGTCACCGCCTGCGCGTTCAGGCTGAACAGCGCCAGCGCGACCACTAACAGAGATTTCATAGCGTCACTCCCAGACGTTCAAACAGTACCGCAGGCGAAACAAAGCTCATCTCCTGCGACTCAATCCCTACCGCCACCTGAATGGTGTAACCACTGGTGGTACGTTTGCCGCTGGCGATATCAAAAATCTGGTAGGCGATGCGCAGGCGATTTTCGTACTCTTCAATCGTGGCGCGCACGCGGATACGTTGTTCAAATGTCAGCGTGCCGCGATATTTCACATGGGTATCCACCACCGGCCAGACATAGCCGGACGCCTTCATCTCGCGATATCCGTAGTTAAACTGTGCCAGCAGCGCTTCACGCGCCACTTCGAAATAGCGGAAATAGTTGCCGTGCCATACCACGCCCATCGCATCGACATCATGGAACGGCACCGTCAGTTCAGTCTCGATAGAAAATCGTCGATCGTTATTCACGCTTACTCCTTGTTTTCCGGCTCTGCTGCGGGCAGCGTCCAGAAATCGAAAAAATTAAACCAGTCGAGCGGCGAAATCAGCGCATGATGCGCCAGCCGTTCAGCATAGCGGTCGACGGTCTGCTGCAATGCCTGCTGGCGCGCGGCGCGCGGTAACAGCAGCGGATCGGCAAAAGGTTCACAGTAAATGCGCAGTTTTCCCTGCTGTTTAAGAGCAAACATCAGTAATACCGGGCAGCGCAAAGCGGCAGCCAGCACAAACGGCCCCTGCGGAAATGGCGCCGGACGGCCGAGAAAATCGCTCCAGATCACCCGCCGCACGCCGCCGCGCTGGCGGTTAACCGCGGTGCGATCGCCGACAATCGCCACCCACTCACCGGCTTGCAGTTTATCCTGCAGCATCATGGCGGTTTCCGGGCCGATATCGCTGACCGGGATCAGATTGACGCCCGCCTGCGGCGCCAGCTCTTCGGTAAGCTGACGAAATCGTTGTGCATTATCGGTAAACACCAGCGCATTAATCACCAGACCGCTAACCTGCTGCGCCAGGGCGCGACAGGCTTCGATATCGCCGAGATGTGAAGCCAGAATCAGCCGCCCGCCGGGCTGAGCGGCGTTAATCGCCGCCTCAGCCCCCGGGGCGAAATCAATCTCTTTGCCCCAGCGCAGATCGCCGCGCCAGCTGGCGATTTTATCCAGCATCGCTTCGCCGAAGCGCAAAAAATGGTGATAGCTGTTAAGCGGTCGCGGCAACGGCACCTGCTGCTGACGACCATACTGCCTGATGCGGCTGATCCACTGCTGCGAAGCCTGACGCTGCACGCCTCCGCTCAGCCAGTAGATGGCAACCACCGGCCACAGCAGCACGGTAAACAGGCCGCGGCCACACAGGCGATAGACCGTCAGCATAAAGCGCATGCCCGTCAGCCCTTTGCGTTCGCTGACACCCGCCCAGTGCGCCGTCTGGCGCTTACGTCGCAGCAGCGACGGAATGCGCGGCAACATGCCGAAAAACAGCCGGGTATGCATCCACGAGATACGTAAATTGTCATGCAGCGCATCAAAGTGCGAGATACCATCCTGCGGATAGGTGACGCGCGTCAGCAAAAAACGGCTCGGAGTGCCCGCCCAGTACAGTCGCACCATAATCTCAGTATCAAAATCCATCCGCTGCCCGATAGCGCGCTGACGCATCAGCGCCAGCGTCGGCGTGAGCGGATAGACGCGGAAGCCACACATACTGTCTTTCAGCGACAGTGACAGGGTCTCAATCCATACCCAGAAATGGGTGACGTAGCGGCCATACAGACGCGCTTTGGGCACGGATTCGTCATATACCGGCTGGCCGGAGATCAGAGCATCAGGATAGTTCCGCGCTTCCGCCAGCATCTGCGGCGCATCTTCAATCTGGTGCTGGCCATCGGCATCCAGCTGCAAGGCATGGCTGTAACCCTGCTCAGCCGCAGCCTGTAAACCGTGGAATACCGCCGCACCTTTGCCGCGGTTATGATCCAGCCGCAACAGCGTGACACCGTCACAAATCAGCCTTTTAAGCTGATTTTGTGTCACTGCGTCACTGCCGTCATCGACGATAAACACCGGTAAAGCAAAGGGCGCTAACCGTGCCAGCACCGCCGCCATGGTGGCGCCATGGTTATAACAGGGGATCACCACGCAGGGCTTAATATCGTTGCTTAACACAGGTTAATTTTCCCGCTGCTGGCCACCGATTCGCACTCCCCCTGCTGTAGCAGATAGCGGAAACTGAGCTGATTCTTCAGCGCATTCCACGTCAGCGCCAGTTTCAGTGTGCTGTCGGGCAGCACCGGCTGCTGAAACTTGATGTTCTCAATCGACGAAAACTGTTTGCCCGCGGCCAGCAGCTGCGTACCGTAGTGCATCACCCAGTCGAGTTGCGCGACGCCCGGCAGCAACGGCTGCTGCGGGAAATGGCCGCGAAACCAGAACAGATCGGCATCCACCCGCAGCAATAATTCGGCCTGTGCCTGTTGTTGACGACATGACAGTTCAACCGGCAACATAAAACAGCTCCTGTATTTGTGGCCAGGCACGTTTGCTCTGGCTGTTATGCGGAATCACCCTGACCACCCGCCAGAAACGCGGCATCGCCACCGGTTCCAGCCAGCGCTGTAATTCCTGTTTCCACTGACGTTTTAACTGCGTCAGCTGCGCGGCATCCGGCTCGTCGGCCAGCACCAGTACCACCCCGATCGCCGTACGACCGTGACGCGCGACCTGCAACGCCACCGCATCGGTGATCTCCGGGATGGCCAGCAGGCGGCGCTCAATATCACTGAGCGAGATGCGCTTATCTTCAATTTTCACCACCCGATCATGACGGCCGCACAGCTGAAAGTTGCCGTCAGCATCGAATGATAGCTTATCATCAAGCATCAGCCCGTCGCGCTGCGGGATCAGCGCCGAATACGCATGCCAGCGCTGCTGCGCATCAAGGCTAAAACGGACACCGTTAAACGGATGCCACTGCGGCGCCTCTTCACGTCGCGAGCGCCAGGCCAGTACGCCGGTTTCGGTGCTGCCATAGATCTCATCAATCGCCTGCGCAAACCAGATGCCTGCACCGTCGGCAGCTGCCGCAGGCAGCGCCCCACCCGCGGAAACAATCAGTTTGCAGGCGGGCGGCGTCAGGGAAAAATCGAGGCGGCGTAAAAATGCCGGACTGCTGATAAACGCATAGTGGCGATCGGCGGGCTGCGCCGTCAGCTGTTCGCTGTACAGCACCTGGTTGCTGGCAAACGGCAGGCCAAGGGCCATCGGCAGGATAATGCGGAATGCCAGACCGTACATATGCTGATGAGTGACCGACGACAGCAGCCAGCAGCCCTGTAATCGTTCTCCCCACAGCGCCTCCAGCCACTGCGCTTCGCGATCGAGACAGGCCAGCGGTTTATGTACCTGCCGCGGCTTGCCGGTGGAGCCGGAGGTAAACAGCACCACTTCAGCGTCGGCAGCGATGGCGGGCAGCGGCGGCCAGTCGCCCTGCTGTGGCGCGTCAACACGTAATTGCGCACAGGTCACGGCGAGATCGACATCGGTCAGCACGCCATCAAAACTCTCCGACTGCTCCTGCAGCAGCGACGGGCGGCAGTGACCGGGAATAATCACCGTTTTACCGGCATGCAGCGCCGCCAGCAGCCCGGCGGTGAACAGATAGCTGTCTTCAAAACAGAGCGCCCAGCGCTGCTCCTGGCGTCCACGCAATGCACTGCACAGCGCCTGCACCTGCTGGCGCAGCATCGACAGCGACATCGGCTGGCCGCCGCAGCAGGAGACGATATAATCCGCGCGTGACGGGCTGAGCCAGTCACCGATGGCTAAAGCGCGTTGCATACTCAGGCTTGCCTTCTTATCCGTTGACGCAGCAACCACTCGCCCGCCATTAATAATCCCATCAGCAGATAGCTGATAATGCCATTCCACAGTGTCCACCAGTGCAGGTTACCCGCCAGACAGGTGGCGGTGGCTACGCTACCGTTAAAGATAAAAAACAGACACCAGATTTGCGTCACCCGGCGCGTCCAGCGAATGGCGGGCGGCGGCAGCTGTGGCTCACGAATGCGCGCCAGCCGTTCAACCATCGGCATCGCACTGCACAGCGAGCCGCCAAACAGCAGCAGCATCACCACGCTGACCGCCACCGGATACCACAGCAACAGCTGATGGCTGCGCAGCAGATAACTGGCAAGGCACAGGGCAACCCCTGCCAGCGCCAGCAGCTGACCGGCGCGGGCAAACGCCCCGCCGCTGCGGCGCAATCCCGGCAAACGCAGCAGGAACAGCAGCGCCAGCAGCGGTATCAGCCAGTGCAGCTGGGGATGGGTGATCGCCAGCCAGACCAGAAACGGCCAGGCCAGGGTAATCAGCCACAACAGAATACGCATCACGGCGGGCGCGGGTGCTTAACCTTCGCGGATCAGCTGGTCAACAGCATCAACCACATCCTGCACGGTACGCACCGTCTTAAAGGTTTCCGGCTTAATTTTGCGGCCAATACGCTTTTGCAGATGGACCACCATATCGACCGCATCAATGCTGTCGAGCTCCAGGTCTTCATACAGGCGCGACTCAGGCTGAATATCATCAGCTTCCACTTCAAACAGAGAGACCAGCAGTCCGCTCACTTCCTGATAGATTTCTTGCTTATTCATAAATCACACTCGTCGGGTAGATTATCAGGCGCTCTGCGCAGTGCGCTGGGCAGCAATAAAAGCCGCCAGCGAGGCAACAGAGTAGAAATGCTGACGCATCGCTTCACTTTCGGCGGAAAGCACCACACCGTAACGATTTTTCACCGCCAGGCCTAATTCGAGTGCATCAATAGAATCGAGGCCCAGTCCGTCACCAAATAACGGGGCATCGCTTTCAATGTCATCGCTGCTGATATCTTCAAGATTCAGCGTATCAATGATCATCTGTTTAATTTCGAGGATGAGTTGTTTCATACGTTCTTTCCACGTCACTAAGACTGTTCTGGTGTTAAAGCTTGCTGCAAATGACGTGTTAAACGACGTGCCGCCAGCGGCTGCGCGTCCTCGTCCTGCGCCATAAATTGTTGACTGTCGATACGTGTTTTTACGCTCACCGTAAAGACCGGTTTTACCGCCGGAATCTGATACCAGCGGCTCTGCTTATCCAGCATGCGTTGCGTGCAGGTAATATGCACAATCCGCAGGTCACAGCCGCAACGCACCGCAATATTGGCCGCGCCGCGTTGCAGTTGTAAGGGTTCGCCGTAGCGCGTGCGCGTCCCTTCCGGGAAAATCAGCAGCGCATCACCGCGCTGTAAGCAGCGACGGCTCTCCGGCAACAGGGTATCGGCCTGGCTGTTAATCAGATAATCAGCCGCGCGGATTACGCCACGGAAAAAGATATTGTGCTGTAACTCTGCTTTTACCAGGCAGTTAACCTCCGGCATCACCGAAGCAATCAGCACATAATCGATTAATGAAGGGTGGTTGGCGACCACCAGGCAGCCGCGATCGGCCCGCAATATCTCCGCCCCGTCAATATGGTAGTCGTAGACGCCCATGGTGCGGCAAAACCGCAGGAAGCAGCGGAAGCTGAAAGAGATACTTTTGCGCGCCAGCCGGCGGCGGCGATCGCCGTCACGTTGCACCAGCAGCAGCAGATTAAACCAGATCAGCGACAGCAGCAGACCACCGACGCTAAACAGCGTAAAGCTGCAGGCGGTCATCAGCAGACGCCAGACATAGTTAAAACGCGAAGTGTGCGGCATGCGCAGCAGCGAGTCAGACATCATTGTGCTCCCACTGCCAGTTAATGCGCCCACCACCAATCATAAAGCGGCGCTGCTGCGCCTGCCAGCCATGCAGAAATTGCAGACTTTGCGGCCAGCGGCTTGCCGTCGCGACTGCCGCCGGTTGTGACGTGCAGCGTAACTGTTCACCTCTGCCCAGCACCAGCGCCACCGCATAAGGAATATGCAGCGTTTCACCGCTCAGCCAGCGATGATAACGTTCCGGCACCGGGCCATCAAAATCGACCAGCAGCACCTGCTGATAACCGGCGGCGTGCAGTGCCGTCACTTCGACCAGCCCCTGTTGAAAGGTATCCACCCCTGCGGCCAGCGAGGTCGAAACAATTGGCGCGCTGGCAGCAATGGTCAGGCTGCCGACCGCCGAATTATGCACCGACATGGCGAAATCGGTCGGTGACAGACTCTGTTCAGCGGCAAGCGCGTTTAGGATCCGCAGATTACGCTCCAGCTCGCCGTGACGACTGGTAAACACAATCGCATCAATCTGCTGACGACGCAGCAGCGCCAGACCACAATCGACCGCCGCGCGGCTGCCGCTGCTCAGACGACGCGCGGTCATCATCGGCAGCTGGCTGCATTTAGCCAGCGGCTGGTCAGCATTGATCGCCGCCTCGCGCTGCGCCCAGTTGTGCCAGTCAGCAGGCGTCGATAAACCGGGCGCGCTGGCCTGCCAGTCGATTAGATTGTAAAGCAGATTCATAACCTGGTTCTTCTTCAGACATTACTTATTGCCGCATGACCCAGCATGACGCCGCGCCCACCTGAATGCGATAAGATTTAACCGCATTTGCGATAATTCCCACACGCCATCGCCGCAGCAAATGCGCAGGGTTATTAGCGGTTGTCGACTGTATTACGAAAATCTTTAACGGAAATAACTTATTAACGGATGATGGTCAGGTTTAAGCCAGTAAACCTGACCATCGTGTTAATTTAGCGTCTTCGCGGAGAGGCGGAGCTGGATATCCCGATCAAGGTTATTAATCCAGTGATTATAATTGCGGTGAATCTGTCCCCCGCCAGCCTTCAGGTTCTGACTGGAGACATAATTAATGCTGTAACTGGTTGCGGTATAATCAATACGAATATCTGCGGAATGGTCGCGCAATGTCAGACGGCCATTAATCACGCCTGGTCGGTCCGGAAACATCGCCCATTTACGGCCTAATCCTGCCTGCACAATCGCGGCCTGCACTTGCTCAGGGCTATAATAAGCATTGGTTGAGATTGTGTGCTCTACATTGTGAACGGGTTCAGTACGACTGGCACAGCCTGTCAAAATTACCATCGCCACGACGATAGCAAAAAAATGATGCTTATTCATAATATCCCTGAGAATTATTCAACATTTATGGTCAATAAAGCGCGGGGATAATAGCATCAAATGTAAAGAAATGTGAAGCCTGTGCTGAGTGCTGTTGGCGATGATAGTTAAACCAACCGCCAACAGGAATAATTAATTATGGCTAACTGACGGATTTTCCGCCAGTTGTTGTACCTGCTGCCAGACGTTATCATCGACCGGAATACCGAGGCGCAGATTCTCTTCCCGCGTGCTGCGCTGACGCTGACCCGGCCAGGTCACCGCCGACACGCCTTCTGCGGCTTCAGAACTGTTAACGTAATCGCCAATGCTCTGCGTCATTCGTTCGGTAAAATCACCGCCGCCCAGCTGCTCAGGATCGAACACCATAAAGATCTGGCTGGCGCCGGTACAGCTGCCGCGGCCTACTTTATCGATCTGCGGCGTGGCGTTACCGGCGGACAACAGCGCAGCCATCGCATCAAGCAGAATGGCAAAGCCAGACCCTTTCCAGTAACCGGTGGGTAAAATACGTTTCGACGCTTCAATCGGCCCCGGATCGCAGGTCAGGTTACCCTGCTGATCAAAACCACCGGCATACGGCAGCTGCTCGCCTTTCAGCCGTGTCACCTCCAGCTTGCCGTACGAGTATTGTGACATCGCCATATCCAGCACCATCGGCCCCGGTTTACCCGGTACCGCCATCACAAACGGGTTGTTGCCGATACGCGCATCTTTACCGCCCCACGCGGGCATACAGGCTTCAGTATTGGTCCAGCAGATTGCCGCCATACCCTGCTGCGCAGCGCGCCAGCCGTAGGTTCCGCCACGCATCCAGTGGCTGCTGTTGCGCATCGCCACCAGACCGATACCGTGCTGTTTCGCCAGTGCCATCGCGCGATCCACCGCCAGCAGTCCGTTGATAATGCCGGGGCCTTGCTGACCGTCCCAGATCTCCATTACCGTCAGCGCTTTCACCTGCTGCGCGCGGGCACCGGCGTTAACCCAGCCTCTCTGCAGATAATCGACAAAACGCGCCACGCGGTTCAGCCCGTGTGAGTAAATACCGTCGCAGCTGGATTCGGTATGCACCTGCGCGCAGATTGCCGCCTGCTCTGCCGTCATTCCGGCCTTGAGCAAGGCTTGCTCAATGGTGGACTTCATCTGCTCAAAGGCTATTCGCGTCATGGTTGATCTCCCGTTGAATGTCTGGTGTGCGTCGCATCGGGTCGATGGTGCGCATAATGTCGTTATTTCCCCACAGCTGCTGATAAGGCCAGCCGGTCAGTTTCTCTGCCACCGCCTGCGCTTCCGGCGTGACGGCCGCCGCACTACCGCCCTGTTTGCGGCGCTGGATCTCATCAATTAACAGCGCATGATTATGGCGATTAAGGCTGAATTTCAGTGAGCTGAACACGCCGATGCTGAGGAACACCACCGCGCCGACAGCAAACACCAGTGCGATGCCATGTACCGCTTCAGGAGGCTGTACCGCCGCCCCTTTACCGGCAAAGCCCGAAGCCTGCAACACCATACCGACGATAAATAGCGCCACCGCCTGCACCGCTTTGCGCACAAAGGTCATCACGCCGGCAAAGATCCCTTCGCGCCGCTCGCCGGTCAGCATTTCATCGACGTCAGGAATAAAGCTGTAGATATTCCAGCAGACATACTGTGTGCCGGAGCGCCCCATCCCCATAATCAGTGCCGCCAGCCACACCAGCCACAGCGCGGAAGGCAGTTCAAAGGCATAGATACTGATAAACAGCGCCACGCTCGCCAGCATAAAGAACTGCGCCAGTTTGTAGGCCGCACCATTGCCAATGCGGATACAGAGCGGGATCCAGGCAGCGATACAGCAGAACTGCACTACCGACATAAAGGTCATGCCATTGGCGGCATCGACCGTGCTGTGGCCCAGCACGAAAATAATGTAATACGCCAGCACCGCGCCCAGCACATCGAGCGCCACATAGGCGCCGAGATACATACCCACATGCTGACGGAAGGTGCGCACTTTAAAAGTCGACAGCAGTGAGCGGAACAGCGCCGTCATATCACGTTTAAACGCCACCGGCTGCGGCTTGTGCTCCAGTACGATTGGGCGTTCCCAGGTCCAGAGATAGAGGCAGATAATCACAATGGCGAACAGCGTGGCAAAGATAATGCCCATATACAGGAAGGAGGCCGAAGAGTCCTCGCCCAGCAGCGCGATAATCGCCCCCGGCAGCCAGGCGGCCAGGATCCCGGCGCCCATTGAGAAGAACATTCGCACGCCGGTCAGTCTCGAACGCACGCGGAAATCATGAGTCATCTCCGCCGCCAGCGTTTCGTAGGGGACGATCACCAGCGTATAGGCGGCATAAAACAGAATATAGGTGGCAAGGTAGTAGCCGAAGCCCATATCGCTGATCCACATCACCACATAGCTGACAAACACCAGCGGCGCGCCGAGCAGAAAGAAGAAGCCGCGACGGCCAAAACGCTGACCGAGCCGGGTACGGTAGAAATTATCGGTAACGTAGCCCATTAGTGGATCGAAAAACGCATCCAGCAGACGGGCAATGGCAATAACTGCCCCGGCTTCGGCAGGACTCAATCCGCCGTAAGTGGTATAGAAGAACATTAACCAGAGACCGAGAACGGCAAAACTGCCGCCACCGAATACGTCCCCGCCGCCATACGCCAACATATTTTTCAGCCCGATGGGCTTTTCCTGCGCACGATTAATCATGGCAACCTCGTTGTTGCGCCGCTCAATGGCGACGTTTTTATGGGTACAGGAAAAAACTAGCTATCGGGTTACTACCATACAAGTTATGCTGGCGTTTTTATCAGCAGCGATCACATTTTGAACAACAGAAGAAGTGAGAAGTGTGATGCAGGTGGGTTAACGATAAAGGAACCTCTGTTGAAGGGGGAGCCGTTTTTGGCTCCCGTTCAAATGGCGGGCACATTGCAAACCATCGGCACGGGCGGCGAGAACGCCGCCCCTACGCCAGAATATCTGAAACACTGTAGGGGAGCCGTTTTCGGCTCCCGTTAAAATGGCGGGCACATTGCAAACCATCGGCAGGGGCGGCGAGAACGCCGCCCCTACGCCAGAATATCTGAAACACTGCAGGGGAGCCGTTTTCGGCTCCCGTTCAAATGGCGGGCACATTGCAAGCCATCGGCAGGGGCGGCGAGAACGCCGCCCCTACGCCAGAATATCTGAAATACTGTAGGGGAGCCGTTTTCGGCTCCCGTTAAAATGGCGGGCACATTGCAAACCATCGACACGGGCGGCGAGAACGCCGCCCCTGCATAAGACCGAAGGTTGTTGATTATTTACTGCTGATTCCAGCCACCACCCAGCGCGCGATAGAGATCAATCTGCGCCAGTAACAGGCTGTTTTTCAGCTGCACCACACTTAGCTGGGTACTGAACAGCGTGCGCTGTGCGTCCAGTTCATCAAGGTAGGAAGCATAGCCATTCTGATAACGATTACGCGCGATGCGCAGCGCTTCGCTGACGATCTCCTGCTGCTTCTCCAGTTCCGCCAGCTGCTGCTGGCTGCGCTGGATGGCATCGACATCATTGTTCACTTCACTGAATGCGCTGCGCACCACCTTTTCGTAGTTGTACAGCGCCTGATTGCGCTCGGCCATCGACACATCCACCTGCGCCGTCAGCGCTTCGCGGTTCAGCAGCGGTGCCAGCACACTGCCGCCGACGCTCCATAAGCGGAACGGGTTATCCACCAGCTGATGCAGCACCGAGCTTTGCAGCGTGCCGGAGGCGGTCAGATTCAGTGATGGTAGTAGCTTAGCCTGCGACGATTGCAGCGTCTTATCGGCGGCCAGCAGCTGGCGCTGCGCCTGCACAATATCCGGTCGTCGCTGTAACAGTTGCGACGGCATTACCGCTGGCAAAGGCTGCGGTTTAATCTGGTTAAAGTCCGACGCCCGCGCAATCTCTCGCGGATTCATCCCCACCAGAATACTGAGCGCATTCTCCTGTTCGCTGATCTGATGCTGTAACTGCGGGATCTGCGCTTTTGCTGTCTGATATTCCGACGCCGCCTGCACCCACTCCAGCCGCGAGGTATAACCGCTCTCATACTGGCGCTGTGCCAGATTCAGCGAGTTTTCACGCGTGGCCAGCGTTGATTCGGTCACGCGCAGCTGCTCATCCAGCGCGCAGAGCGTCAGATAACCGGAAGCGACCGAGCTGGCTACCGTCAGTTCCGCCGCGGAGGCCGCTGCCTGCTGGGCCGCCAGCGAGTAGTTCGCCGCACCGATGCTGCTGCTGCGCGCGCCCCAGATATCGACCTCATAGCTGGACTGCAACACGCCCTGGAAGGTGGTGCTCTGGATCGGCTGACCGGTGGCCGCCGAGATGGTGCGCGCACGGCTGGCGTTAACCCCGGCATCCAGCGTCGGGAAGTTGTCGCCCTGCGTGGCGCGCAGCTGCGCCCGATACTGAACGACACGGGAACGCGCGGTCAGAATATCCGGGTTATTGCGCAGCGCCTGCTCCACCAGGCTGTTCATCTGCGGATCGCCAAAGGCGCGCCACCAGTGCGCTTCCAGCGCCGAAGCAGGCCCCACCTGATTGCGCCACTGTGGCGGAATTAACAGTGAAGCCGGCGCTTTGCTCACTTCAGTCGAACAGGCCGCCAGCATTAACGGGATCAGTAACGCCAGCCCCTTCGGTTGCCAGCGCATTACGGCTTCTCCTTGTCGGCTGCAGCGGTATCAATCGTCAGTTCCACTGACATCCCCGGCCGCAGATGCGCCAGGTTTTCACTGGTGATTTTAATCCGCACCGGAATGCGCTGGGCGATTTTAACAAAGTTACCGGTGGCATTATCGGCGGCAATAGCGCTGAACTCGGAGCCAGCCGCCGGAGAGATATACTCCACTTCACCGCTAAAGCGCTCGCCATCCAGCGCATCGACGCTAAAGCTCACCGGCAGACCCGGCCTGACGCGCGCCATCTGCGTCTCTTTCATATTGGCAATCACCCACATCTGCTCTGGCACCAGCGAGGTAAGACGCGTACCGGCAGTGACATACGCGCCCTGCCGCACCGAAATCTGTCCCAGCTGGCCGTCGCGCGGCGCAGTAATCCGCGTGTTATCCAGATCGATCTGCGCCAGTTCCAGCGCCGCCTGCGCACTGGCGACGTCAGCTTCCAGCGAGGCGCGATTGACAATCACCGTCTGCAGATCCTGACGCGACACATCAAGGGTAGCTTTCGCCTGCTGGACATCGGCATCGGTCTGGCTATGGCTGGCGCGTGAAGCATCGCGTTCACGCACCGACAGCGAACCGTCCGCCACCAGATTCTCCACCCGCTTCAGATCAAGGCCGCTTTTCACCGCCTGCGCTTTGGCATTGGTCAGCGCTGCCTGGTTGCGCGCAATCACCGCCTCGGCGCTACGCCGCTGTTGCAGATTATTCGCCAGCGTGGCCTTTTTCATCTCCAGCTGCGCCTGTGCCTGATGCACGCGTTGCTGATAGATGCGGTCATCAATGGTCATCAGCAGATCGCCTTTATGCACCGGCTGAAAGTCGAGGACTTCCACTGCGGTGATATAGCCGCTGACCTGCGGGCTGATAAAGGTGATCTGCCCGCGCACATAGGCATTTTCGGTGCTTTGCGCGCTGCTGGTAAACGGCCATAGCTGCCAGGCGTATAAAATCACCAGTACGCCGACGATAGCGATACCGCTACCCACAGCAATCGACAAAATGCGCAGCTTATTATTTCTCTCGCGTTCAGAGGCTTGCGCTTGTTCCTGTTGACTCATTATTTCTCCGTGCCTGATACAGTTGTGGCGGGGGTAAGTTGTGCAGCCTGCGCGTCACGCTGCGCCTGGCGCCAGTCGAGATAACGCAGACGGGTTAAGCGCCACAGCACCCACATCAGGGTGCAGAGCGCCATCGCGGCAGTCAGTAAATAGGTATCGTTGTACGCCAGTACATTGGCCTGCAGGGTGGCGACGGTCTGCAACTGCACCACGCCCTCGGCGTTGCGCAGGACGCCATCACCGAGCAAGCTGTTATACAGCGCGCTGTACTGACTAAGGCGTTCGGTAACATTGGGATTCAGCAGCGACAACTGATCGCCCAGCAGGCTGGAGTGATATTTTTCGCGCCAGGTCTGGAACGTGCCAAGGATCGCCGAGCCAATCAAACCGCCAAGGTTCTGGCTCATACCAAACAGCACCACAAAGCTCACCAGGTTTTTCGGCTGCGTGACCACGCTGCCAATCCCCAGCAACATTGCTGGCGCGAGGAAAAAGGCGCTGCTAAAGCCGAGCAGAAACTGGCTGAGATACATATTATCCGGGCGCGTCAGCGGATTGGATTGTGCATCCATCAACGACGCGACCATCATAATCAGCAGCGAGGTGACAATCGGCCAGCTCAGATGCGTCGGCTTAATCGTCAGCGCACTGACCACAATGCCGACAATCACTCCGGCGATAATCGCCAGCGCCAGCCCGCGCATCTGGTCGTTCTGCAAACCAATTTGCTGCAGAAAACCGATAGCGCCGGTATTCTGCTCCGCCAGCACGATGCGCATCATAATCATTACAATGCCGAGACGCACAATCTTGCCGCTGCCCAGCCAGCGGGTATTGATTAGCGGATTGGTGCGGTTATGCTCCGTCAGCACCGCAGCCACAATCAGCACCAGCGCCAGCGCCAGGCTGATCCCCAGCCACGGCGTTTCAAACCACCATTCGAGACGGCCCAGCGACAGCACGCCGCATATCAGCGCCATACCGGGCGCCAGCAGCAGAAAAGTCAGAAAGTCGGTTTTTTCAAACGCTTTAACCCGGTCGCCGGGCGGCAGCTTCAGCAGAAATACGCAGCCCAGTGCAATCAGCGCCAGACCCAGTTCAAACAGATAGAGTCCGCGCCACTCATCCAGTTGCAGCAGTTCCGTCGAGAACAGGCGCGCCAGCGGGATCGCCAGCTGTGAGGCGCAGATGCCGATGGTCAGCGCTTTCAGCCGGTGCTTCGCCGGCCACGCCTGGATTTGATAGTAGATCCCCAGTGAACTGAGCGCCGCCCCCACCATGCCGTGAGCGGCGCGCACGATAATCGCCGAACTGAGATCGTTGGCAAACAGATGGAAAAACGCCACCAGCACATACAGCACCAGAAAGGCCTCGGTAAAGATACGCAGGCCAAACTGCTGACGAAACTTCACCAGCAGCAAGTTAATGGAGATATTGCCCATCACATATACCGCCGGCAACCAGGCAATCTCATTGGAGTAAGCACCAAAGGTGCCCTGCAGATTGGTCAGGTTGGCGGTGACCAGCGCATTACTCAGCGCGCCGGTAATCGAAATCAGCAGGCCAATCAGACCAAAAGCGATGCGCTTATGGCCGGGATGGAGCGGCGTTGACGGTGAGCCTGGCAGCATCGGTTTTTCATGCGGTTGCCATTCACGCACCACGTAAGGACTGTTCTTCGCCACTTCAGTTTGCTCCGGTCGCGGTTAATAACTGCTGCAACACTCTTTCGGTGATCACCAGCTCCTGCGGGTCGATATCCGCCAGCAGCTCACTACGCAGGGCATCGGCCTCTATTTTAACTTTACGAAACAGCTCCCTGCCCTGTTCGGTGACCAGCAGCAGACGCTTACGCCGATCTTCCGCAGGCTGGATGCGCTCTACCAGCTGTTGTCTGACCAGCCGATTAATTAACGGCACCACGCTGGCATCTTCGAGACCCAGCACCTGCGCCAGCGCCTTCTGCGTCATCGGTTCTGCTTCACTGGCAATCGTCGCCACCGCCAGCCAGCTGCTCATGCCGAGACCGTTATCTTTTAAACGCCGGTCGATCGCCAGCCGCCACTGATGGGCAGTAAGATGAAGCAGACGGGAGAAGTTGCGATGCAGGGAATCCAAAATAGTGAGGCCTGATGATTAGAGTTCTAACTAATTAGTGGTGCTGATTATACGCAACGGTAAAAGCCACTGGGAAGAGCATATCCCCACTATTTTTGTGCAAAACGTTGCATATTTCTCTGCTTGCCTGGCACAGTATAGCCGCTATACCCTGAAGCATCGTTTAACCGGGAGAGCAGTAACAGATGAAACAAGCGGCGCAAAGCTGGGTGGAAATCTCCCGTGACAGTGACACGCAGATTGAAGCGATTCGCGCCCACTTTACCGGTCACGCCTACGATCCCCACTGGCATGACAGCTATCTGGTGGGGGTGACCGAACAGGGCGTACAGCAGTTTCACTCGCGGCGCAAGAAACATCAGAGCCGCCCCGGCAATGTGATTTTGCTGGAACCGGGCGAGCTGCATGATGGCGATGCTGTTGATGACAGCGGCTTTACCTATCGCATGCTGTATATCGATCCGGCGCTGATGCAGCAACAGCTGGGCGACCTGTATAGCCATCTGCCACAGCATTTCGAACTGAATTTTGCCGCCACGCTGACGCAGGATACGCGGCTGGCGCACGCCACCTTTGATGCTTATCAGACATTGCAGGATAATGAGCCGAAAATGGTCAAAGAAGCGGCGTTACAGGATCTGTTTGCCGCGCTGACCCGTCATCATCACTGGCAAAAAGCCCGCAGCGCTTCCCCTGCCGACACTCTGCTGGCGCAACAGGCGCGGGACTATCTGCACAGTTGCTATACGGAAAATATTGGTCTGAGCGATATGGCCGCCGCATTAGGCGTCGATCGTTTTCGTTTGTCGCGCGAATTTCAGGCCAGATATGGCCTGCCGCCGCACGCCTGGCTGATTCAGCTGCGCCTGACCCAGGCGCGTCGCCTGCTTGCCAGCGGTATTGCACCGATCGAGGTGGCGGCGCGACTCGGCTTTGCCGATCAAAGCCACCTCGGACGCTGGTTTAAACGCGCTTATCAGTTAACCCCCGCGCATTATCAACGCCACTGCAAAACACCTGCTGGCAGAGGTTATTAACGCTGGCGGATTAACGGGGCAAAGACCTGTACCGCATGCTGACGAACCGAGAAGTGCGCCGGGGTTTTGCCGACAATCTCGCCGTCAGCATTAATATCGTGCGGGCGACGGGTGGTGATGGTTAAGGCGGTGGCGGGAAACGCCCGTACTTTACGCCATTTACCATGGGTGCCGCGCCGCAGATAAGGCGCCAGCGCCAGCATCTCCCACCAGTGATCGAGTTCAAGACTGTAAACATCCAGCTGACCATCATCCGGCGCCGCACTCTGCTCCACCGTCATACCGCCGCCGTAATAGCGGCCATTGCCAACCGAAATCTGGATGGTTTTCACCGTTTCACAGACACCGTCATGCTCAATCTGCACGCTAAACGGGCGGCTTTGCCGGAACAGCTTACTGGCGGCAAAAGCGTAGCCCAGCACGCCCCAGCGTTTCTTTGATTCAGCGGTCAGACTTTTCGCCAGCGCAGCGGAAAACCCGATACTGGCGACGTTAAAGAACGGCCGTTCATTAACCATACCAACATCGACGGGACGCCGATCACCGGCGGCAATCACCGCCACCGCCCGCGTCAGATCTTTTGGGATATTCAGGGTGCGCGCCAGATCGTTGGCGGTTCCCAGCGGCAAAATCCCCAACGGCAAACCGGTGGCGATCAGCGCCCCGGCCACCGTATTCAGTGAGCCATCGCCACCGCCGACTATTACCATATCCACCCGTTCAGCGCAGGCATACACCGCATCATTCAGCGATAAACCCGCCTCAGGTTCGATAATCGCAAAATCATGGCGGCGTAAGGCATCAATCGCCAGCGCGGCGGAGTCTGCACCGTTGCGGGCATTTCGATTAATTAACAGCAATGCGCGACGCGACATCATTTGTTACCTGTGTGGCAAAACCGTCATTAGACCCTGCTCGCCCGCAGTGCTCAAGCCGCCTGACAATTCATTACCTTACGATAACTGCTTGCCAGCGAGGCGGCGATGGCTACTATTGCATAATTGAATATCCCGACCTTCAGCAGTGAAAAAATGAATCGCTATCCGATGTTCAGTCCGCAGCAGTTACTGAGTTTTGTCGCCGTCTGCGAAAGCGGCAGTTTTACCCGCGCCGCCGATCGGGTGTTTCTTTCGCAGTCGACGGTCAGCCAGCAGGTACGCCGTCTGGAGGAGATGCTGGGCAAAGCGCTACTGGAACGATCCTCCCATCAGGTACAGCTGACCGAAGAAGGTGAAAAACTGCTGGGCTATGCCAGGCGCATTATTGCGCTGAATGGCGAAGCCCATGATGCGTTAACCGATATCTGGCGCGACGGCGTCGTCAGGCTGGGAATGCCGGAGGATTTTGCCGCTCCCACCACCGCGCTGCTGGCAGAATTCAGCCGCAGCCATCCACATCTGCGACTGGATGTCTCCAGCGGCCTGAGCAATGAACTGCGCCACGCCTGGCAGCGCGAAGAGCTGGATATTATTCTGATTAAACAAGCCCGGGGCGATAAACCCAAGGCCGCGCGCAGCGAGCCACTGCTGTGGCTGGACAGCGCTGCGTGGCCGACCTTTGAACAGAACCCGGTGCCGCTGGTGCTGTTTCCGCTTAATGGCTTATATCGCGATAAGTTATGTCAGGCACTGGATGCGATTGACCGCCGCTGGCGCATCAGTTACAGCAGCGCCAGCCTCGCGGCGCTGGTCGCGGCCAGTGCCGCCGGATTAGGCGTTACGCTGCTGCCCGCCAGTTGCCGCCTGCCGCAACACCGGCTACTGGGCGTGGAGCACGGCCTGCCGCCGGTTGATAATTTTGAGCTGGCACTGTTTTATCGCGATAACGCCTCGCCGGCGCAGCTGGCGCTGGCGGAAAAACTGCGGCAATTCTGCCAGCTTAGTGAGTAGTGTGTTTGCCACTGCTAACCAGTGGCAAATATCACAGCCATTCTTTGTCACTTCTTTTATGGTGAAACCTTCTTTCCGTTGGTCAGCTTAAAGGAAATCGATGTGCAAAATCCCCAACAACAGAGTCGCCGCAACTTTCTTACTCAAAGCGCGCGGGTTACCGCTGGCGGCGCCATGCTGGCCAGCGGCATCGCCGCCGCAGCCACCACGACACCGGTTACAGGTAAGTGTGATGACAGCGCGGTGAAATCATTTAACGCCAGCCATTACCGGTTAATAAATGTGCGTCTGGAGGAGGGTTTCGAACGCGAAGGTGACACGATTATCGCTACCCGTACCGGGCTGTATCACCTCGAAATCAACCACGGCAATATCGTCGCGCTGCAACCGGCGTCCACCGCCAGCCACTCTGCCCTGCCAGCCTTTGACGCAGAGGGGTTGCTGCTGTTGCCCGCCACGCGCGATATGCATATTCACCTTGATAAGACCTTTTATGGCGGTCCGTGGCAGGCGCCGCGCCCGCGTAAAGGCAAAACCATTATGGATATGATTGCGCGCGAACAGCAGCTGATCCCGCAACTGCTGCCCACGTCAGTCGCACGCGCTGAAGCGATTATCGGCCTGTTACACTCCCGGGGCACCACGGTGGCACGCAGCCACTGCAATATCGATCCGGTCAGCGGTCTGAAAAGCCTTGAACATTTGCAACTGGCGCTGGAAAAGCATCAGCAGGATTTCAGCTGTGAAATTGTCGCCTTTCCGCAGCACGGTTTATTGCACTCGCAAGTGGATGGCCTGATGCGCGAAGCGATGCAGATGGGCGTGCAGTATGTCGGTGGGCTGGATCCGACCAATGTCGATGGTGCAATGGAAAAGTCCCTTGATGCCATGTTCCGCATCGCGCTCGACAGCAAGAAAGGTGTCGATATTCATCTGCATGAAACCACGCCCGCCGGGGTGGCGGCGATTAACTATATGATCCAGACAGTGAAAGAGAACCCGGCGCTAAAAGGCAACGTCACCCTCAGCCACGGGTTTGCGCTGGCGACCTTAAGCGGCAATGAACTGGACAGGGTGATTGCCGGTCTGGCTGAACAGCAGTTTACGGTGGCCTCCACGGTGCCGCTGGGAAAACTGACCATGCCGCTGCCACAGCTTGGCGCGCAGGGCGTGCGGGTGGTGACCGGCACCGACAATGTTATCGATCACTGGTCGCCGTTTGGCAGCGGCAGCATGCTGGATAAAGCCTCGCTGTATGCCCAGCTGTATGGCAATTCCGACGAATTTGGCCTGACCCGCTCGCTGGCGATTGCCACCGGCGATATTCTGCCGCTGGATAATCAGGGCCAGCGTCAGTGGCCAAAGGTAAATGACCCGGCAGAGATGATACTGGTTGAAGCCAGCTGCTCGGCGGAAGCGGTGGCGCGTGTGTCGCCGGTAAAAGCTACCTTCCATCGGGGCCGGCTGGTCGCTGGCGCCGTAAGACCCGCCTGACCTTATACACGTCATCACGATAAAAAGTGATGGCGTGTTAATGCCCCGCACGACTGGCCCGACCACCACTCATAACAAAGCATTAACATATCCTGTTGTTTTCAAATCATAAAAAATCGCGCAATTACACGCCACTTCGGTCAAAAAGTGATGCAGATCACAAAAAAAGCATTGGAGGGATTAACCGCATGATGCGTCCTTTTAGCCCTTAAGGATTTGATGTAAATAATTAGCTAACAACTAATTAATATGTTTATCAAATCCATCCAACAAATAAGGACTAAGCTTATGAGCAGATTCATTTTTTCGTCACCGGGAAAATATGTTCAGGGTGCTGGCGTTCTCAGTGAACTGGGTAAATATATTCAAAGTAGCGGCAAACAGGCGTTTCTGATCGCCGATGATATCGTCTGGAAAATCGTCGGCGAGACGGCCATCCGCTCACTGAAAGACGCCGCGGTGGAATATCACTACCAGGCGTTTAATGGCGAGGCGTCACGCAATGAAATTGTGCGCCTGACCGAAGCGGCACGCAGCCAGGGCGCCGATATGGTGGTCGGACTCGGTGGCGGTAAAACGCTGGATACGGTAAAAGCGGTGGCTGATGAGCTAAAAGTCCCGGTGATTATCGTGCCAACCACGGCCTCAACCGATGCCCCATGTAGTGCGCTGTCGGTGATCTATACCGATGAAGGCGTATTTGAAAGCTATCGCTTCTACGATAAAAACCCTGATTTAGTGCTGGTTGACACCTGGGTGTGCGCGCAGGCGCCGGCGCGTCTGTTTGCTTCCGGTATTGCTGACGGCCTCGCGACTTATGTTGAAGCGCAGGCGGTATTACGCACCCACAGTTTATCGATGGTGAGCGGCACACCGACCATCGCCGGGATGGCGATTGCCCGCGCCTGTGAGGAGACGCTGCTGACCTGGGGCTTTAGTGCCTATCAGGCGGTGCAGCAAAAACGCGTTACTCCGGCAGTGGAAGCGGTGGTGGAAGCCAATACCCTGTTATCGGGTCTCGGCTTTGAGAATGGGGGTCTGGCGGGCGCGCATGCGATTCATAACGGTTTTACCGCCATCAGTGGCGATATCCATCATCTGACCCACGGTGAGAAAGTAACCTACGGCACCCTGACGCAAATGGTGCTGGAGCAGCGTCCGGATGAGGAAATCGAGCAGTATATCCGCTTCTACCGCAGCATCGGCATGCCGACGACGCTGGCAGAAATCCATCTCGATAAAGAACCATGGGAAAATCTGGTCAAAATCGGCGCACTGGCGAACAGTGATGGCGATACGCTGAAGAACCTTAATGCCTCACTGAGTGCGGAACAGGTTGCCAGCGCCCTGATTGGTGTTGATGCATTTAGCAAAACCATTAAGTAATTTATAACCGCAAATGCTGGCGCCCGGCGCCAGCATTTTTTGGCTTAGCGATCCGCCAGCGGGACATCGTTGCGCGCGCTGTCCAGCGATTTTGACCAGAAGAACAGGCCAAAACCGGCCACCGCCAGAATAAAACCAACCATCCCGGTAGAAGACCAGCCGAAACCCAGCGCCACACTCATCCCACCCAGCCATGCGCCCAGCGCATTCGCCAGATTCAGCGCCGAGTGATTCAGCGAAGCCGCCAGCGTCTGGGCATCATCCGCGACATCCATCAGTCGGGTTTGCAATGCCGGCACCAGTGCAAAACTGCCGCCAATCGCCAGTACCAGCGGCACAGCGATCCATGCAATATCGGCGAAAAAGAAGAAGGCCAGCTGCATCACCATCACCCATCCCAGTGACCAGGCGATGGTATTCATCACCGATTTATCGGTCATCCGTGAACCAACGATATTGCCGAGGATCATGCCAACGCCAAACACCCCCATCACAAAAGGCACGCCCGCCTGCGGAATACCGGTCAGCTGCGTCATGGTTGGCGCGATATAACTAAGCACCGAGAACAGCCCACCGGTGCCGACGGCCGCAATCCCCAGCGCCAGCCATACCTGTTTCTTTTTCAGCGCGCCCAGTTCCGCCAGCGGATTCGACACCTGCGCCTGTTTCTGTCCCGGCATCCACAGCAGCAGCAACACGATGGTCACCAGTCCACAGAGGCCAATCAGCAGATAAGTGCTGCGCCAGCCCGCCAGCTGGCCCAGCCAGGTTGCCAGCGGCGAGCCAAGTAGCGTCGAAATGGTCAGCCCCATCATGACCCGCCCTACCGCTTTGGCGCGCTGGCCGACACCCGCCATCGAAGCAGCCACCACCGACGCAACGCCAAAGAAGGCGCCATGCGGCAGGCCGCTAATAAAGCGCGCCACCATCAGTGAACTGAATCCCTGACTCAATGCACTGGCCAGACTGCCAGCGGTAAACAGCGCCATCAGCAGTAACAGTAATATTTTACGCTTCAGACTGGCTGACAGCACCGCAATTACCGGCGCGCCGACGACCACGCCTAAGGCATAACTACTGATGGTATAGCCAGCGACCGGAATGGTGATCGACAGGGTATGCGCCACATCGGGCAGTACGCCCATACTGGCAAACTCACCGGTGCCGAGACCAAATCCCCCCACGGCTAACGCCAGCTCGACCCGACGCTGCTGTTTTGTTGAATGACGCGAAATTAAAGACATATCCCTTCCAAATAGATAACAGCATCAGCTCTGCGTCTGATGCGGGTGAAAATGCAGGTGGTGGTGGAATTCAGACGTAAAAAAACCGCCTTGCGGCGGTTACGACATTACTACATATTGCTTTGATTTATTCTTTTAACGGGTCTTACGATTGTCGCCATGCTTTACTAGCCGGTCTTGCAAATCGCTGTCCGTTTACTGTTATGCAACACCACAGATGCAGTGTGCCTTTAACAATGGCGCGAATCCTATCATGCAGTTTTAGCAGTTTCAAACCTTTTTCCCGCACTCTTTTGCGGGGATAAGCCTGTGGCTAACTGAGCGGCTGAAAACAGCGCTGTGGCGTTAAATAACTGCCGGAGAAATTGATACCGCGCTGATTGTTATCATAAATGGAACAAAGTTACGCAACAGGCACTGATTATCTTTCCCACAATATCAATCATGCTGTTTCTACACCAACTGAAAATCTGAGAGGCAAATATCATGACAACAGCAAATAACCGGGTGGCTATCGTAACTGGTGCATCACGTGGTATTGGCGCAGAAATCGCCCGCCGTCTGGCGAGCGACGGTTTCAATGTGGTGGTCAACTATGCCAGCAGTGCGGCTGAGGCCGAAGCGGTAGTGGAACAGCTGAAAAACATCGGCGTTGATGCGCTGGCGGTCAAGGGCGATATCGCGCAGGCCGAACAGGTCAGCGCGCTGTTTGACACGGCGCAGCAGGCATTTGGACGGATTGATGTGCTGGTCAACAACGCCGGGATCATGAAGACGCTGCCGCTGGTTGAGCACTCCGATGAACTCTTTACCCGGACCTTTGCGATTAACGTGCAGGGAACCTTTAATACTCTGCGCGAAGCCGGTAAGCGCCTGAGCGCAGGCGGCCGCATTATTAATCTGTCCAGCACCGCGCTGGCGTTGAATATGCCGGGTTATGCCATCTATAACGGCACCAAAGCCGCCGTGGAAGCCTTTACCCATGTGTTCGCCAAAGAGCTGCGTGGCCGCGAGATCACCGTTAATGCAGTGGCTCCTGGCCCGGTCGCCACCGACCTGTTTCTGAACGGCAAAAGCGAAGAGCAGATCCAGACCATGGCCAATATGGCGCCACTGCAACGTCTCGGTGAGCCTGACGATATCGCTGCAGTAGTCGCCTTTCTCGCCAGCCAGCAAAGCGGCTGGATTAATGGACAGGTGATCCGCGCCAATGGCGGTCTGGCTTAAGGACGTTGACCCACTTCAGTGGTCAGCGTGGTCCATTTGCGCGCCTGCTCACTGAGGGTAAAACCGAGACCATGGCGGTCTGAAATCCACATGCGGCCATCGCGAAGTTCCAGTTGCTCGTTAAACAGCGGGTTCAGCCATTCGAAATGCTCCAGCCAGGGTTCAATTGGATAGGCGGCGGCGAGATGGATATGCACTTCCATGGCAAAGTGCGGCGCCAGCTTACGGCCGTGGCGCGCCGCCAGATCCATAATTTTCAGGAACGGCGTAATGCCGCCGACGCGTGGCGCATCGGGCTGCACAAAGTCACTGGCGTTGCCGAGGATCAACTGTTCATGTTCGCGGAAGCTGGTCAGCATCTCTCCGGTGGCGATCGGGGTATCTAATGCCGCCGTCAGGGCGGCATGGCCTTCGACGTCATACGCATCCAGCGGCTCTTCAATCCACACCAGATTGAACTGCTCCATTTTGCGTCCCATACGAATGGCGGTTTCACGATCCCACTGCTGATTGGCATCGACCATCAGCGGGAAATCATCACCCAGCGCCTGGCGCACTGCCGTCAGCCGACGCAGATCTTCTGCGGTATTCGGCTGACCGACTTTAAGTTTAATGCCGCCGATACCACTTTCGCGCGAAATCACCACATTTTTCAGCACCTGATCCAGCGGCGTATGCAGAAAACCGCCGGAGGTGTTGTAGCACTGCACCGAGTCGCGGTGAGCGCCAAACAGTTTGGCCAGCGGCAGGCCAGCGCGGCGCGCTTTCATATCCCACAGCGCAATATCAAAAGGCGAAATTGCCTGTACCGCCATGCCGCTACGCCCTACCGACGCACCAGCCCACAGCAGCTTAGTGTAAATTTTATCAATATCATTGGGATCCTCGCCCAGCAGATTATCCGCCAGCTCACGCGCATGGGCATAAATGCCCTGCCCGCCAGCGCGTTTTGAGTAGCTGAATCCCACGCCTTCAAAACCATCGCGGGTACGAATTTCAGCAAAGATAATGGCGACTTCGGTTAACGGCTTCTGACGCCCGGTCAGCACTTTGGCATCGCTGACCGGCTGCGCCAGCGGCAGAAAAGCCAGTGACACCTGCACCCACGCGATACGATCGCCACTATCAGCAGCGGTACGGGCGCCGGTGGTTTTGGCATAAGTTACGGCATCTGAGTTAGCGCTAAGCATTGCGGTTCCCTTATGATTAATGTTTGCGCTAACATTATTGCGTCAATGCCATTACTGCGACTAATGTCGTCGCTGAAAAATGCATCACTGATCACATTTAAAGCGATTAAAAAGGCATAAAGCGGTAAGCAATCACAGTTTCGGCTTGTTCAGACCTTTGCCCATAATGTTTGCGATAACATTAGCCATCCGCCCTAAATGAACTCTAAATCAACGGTATGAAAACGGGTAAACATCCGCGTCAAATCAGCGCTCGCGCGCCAACTCTCGATGACGTTGCACGTACTGCGGGCCTCTCTTCGATGACCGTTAGTCGGGCGCTTAATACGCCACAGCTGGTTCGTCCCGCCACGGTCGCCAAAGTCATGGCGGCGGTGACCGCCACTGGTTATATCCCCAATGCGCTGGCGGGCGGGCTGGCCAGCAGCAGAAGCCGGCTGATTGCGCTGGTGGTGCCGCAAATTAATAACCCGATGTTTGTCGATACCATCCAGGCACTGAATGACGCATTAGCGCAGCGCGGTTATACCCTGCTGCTGTGTGTCACCGGTTACAGCGAAACCGCCGAAGCCGATACTGTCGCGACTATCCTTTCGCGCCGCCCGGATGGCATCGTGTTAACCGGAATTCACCATACGCAAACGCTGAAGCGCGTGATTATGCAGGCGGCGGTTCCGGTGGTGGAGATCTGGGATATGACCCCGACGCCGCTTGATATGCTGGTAGGTTTTTCTCATGAGAAGGCCGGTAACTGTCTCGGTCACTTTCTGGCGCAAAAAGGCTACTCCCGCCCGGCGCTGATCTGGACCGACGATCGCCGTGGCCGGCAGCGCAAACAAGGGGTGATTGCGTCATTTCATCAGCACGGAATTACCATCAGCGCGGAGAGCAGCGTGCCCCTGCCCGCCTCGCTGCAGCTGGGCCGTGAGGCGCTGGCAGCACTACTCGATAGCGGAACCAGCTGCGATGTGATTGTCTGTAGTTCCGACACCCTCGCACAGGGGGCGATTATGGAAGCTCAGGCGCGTCAGCTTAGCGTTCCGCAACAACTGGCGGTCAGCGGTTTCGGCGATCTGGCATTTGCCGCGTGGAATCAACCGGCCATCACCACTGTGCATATTGATCGTGCCGCAATCGGGCACAGGGCGGCAACACTACTGGCGGACAGCATTGCCGGTCTGACGATAGCAGAACCCATTATTGATATCGGCTTTACGATGGTTGAACGTGATTCAGCCTGATAAAACAGGGAGTATGACTGGCATGAATGTATCTGTTACCCTTTGCGAAAAAGATGACTGGGAAAAAATGGTCGGAATTTTCACCGCCATGGAAGAGCATTACTACGGCAACGGAATTATCACCAGAGAGAAGATGGCGGCATATCTCTCTTCACGGGTTTTCGCGGCTGAATCTGCCGTTACCGTTATCCGCGCAGAGCACGGCCCGGCGGTGATTGGCTTTGCCTGTGTAAGCATTCTCTATCCCTCGCCGAGATACTCGGGGCAAATGTTTATTAAAGAGCTGTTTATTGCTGAAACCCACCGCGGAAAAGGCGCCGGGCGCAAACTGATGCAGTTTATCGCCAATATGGCGACAGAACGCGACTGCCTGACGCTCGACTGGATGTCAGAGAAAAACAATCAGGGTTCAAAGCAGTTCTATACCTCACTGGGAGGTGAGATCCTTGACGGGATGTTCCATTTTCGTCTTTACGGTGACGCATTACGTAATCTGGCCAGGCAGTAAGACAACGATGAAGCGTCTGATTTCACCTTTCGCGCTAAAGTGCAGGAAGCACTCGACGATCAGCGTCCGAAACTCGCAAAAAGTGAAGTAAAACGACACTTCTCGCAGCGCAAAGCTTTACTTCGTAAACAGTGAGAGGGTGCTATCGGTAATAATGAATTGCCGATTTTATCCCCCCATCACCACACGCAACTGCGCCAGCAGCCATTGCAGCGCCGGATCGTTATCACGGCGCTTATGCCATAGCAGCGAAAGGTTAAAAGCGGGAAGCGTGACCGGCACCTCACTGCTGCTCAGGCCGTAATGGCTAATCCAGCCATCCGCCACACCTTGCGGCACCGTTGCCAGCGCGGGCATCTGCATCAACATTAATGGCAACGAAGAGAAGTGAGGGGTGACATAGCGAACCCGGCGTTCGCGCCCCTGCACTGCCAGCTGCGCATCCAGCATACTCTGGCTGGCACCGCGGTAGGAAACCAGCAGATGATCATGGGCAACAAATTGATCAATACTTATCGGCGTGCTGAGCGCTAACTGGCCGGGATGCCAGA
The DNA here is from genome assembly GCF_025527015.1 of Winslowiella arboricola. Taxonomy (GTDB): domain Bacteria; phylum Pseudomonadota; class Gammaproteobacteria; order Enterobacterales; family Enterobacteriaceae; genus Erwinia; species Erwinia arboricola. The sequence goes on from NZ_JAODIM010000043.1 coordinate 1,090,084, forward strand.
GCGTGCAAAAACGCATCTGCCTGACACTTTCTCTGATCAGTCCGGCAGCACTGCTCTCTCCCACTGAAATCGCCACATCGACATCATCCGCCTGCACCCGTTCGCTATCCTGAAAAGGATCGGTGGCGTTAATCTGCAGATTTACTCCCGGCGCGATACTGGCAACGCGCGCCAGCAAATCGGGCATCAGCCAGTTCTCCACCCAGTCACTCATACCCAGACGAAATAAGTGGCGATCCTGCGCCGGAGAAAATGATGGTGCCTGGAAAAGCACCTGTTGCATCTGCTCCATCATCGGCGACAGCGAGGCGATCAGCGCTTCCGCGCGCGGCGTTGGCAACATCCCTCTGGCGGTACGCACAAACAGCGGGTCATTAAACATTTGCCGCAAACGTGCCAGCGCGCCGCTGACCGCAGGCTGTCCAAGGTGCAGTTTTTCTGCTGCCCGCGATACGCTGCCTTCGCGGTGCAGCACCAGCAGCACCGTCAGCAGATTAAGATCAACACGAATAAAATCATTTTCTCTGATGCTGTTCATTATTTTAATCAATTTGAATGATGATAATAACAGCAGGATACTGGCGACTTACCTGCGATAACAACCTTTAATGAGGATATGATGAAATTACTGATGGCTTTAGTCGCCACGCTGACATTGTCCAGTGCGGCAATGGCCGCTGAGGCGCAGACGCCGCTTGATCAACAGGCCCCCGGATATTACCGCATGATGCTGGGTAAACTGCGCATCACCGCCGTCTCCGACGGCACGGTGACCGTGCCGCTGGATAAACTGCTGACGCATATTTCCGCAGAAAAACTACGCCAGCGTATGGCCGACGATGCGATGACGCCGCAGGCGGAAACCTCAATCAATGCCTTTGTGATTGATAACGGAAAGCAGCGTATTCTGGTCGATGCCGGCGCGGGCGATCTGTTTGGTCATAACGGCGGCCATTTGCTTGAGAACCTGGCGGCCGCGGGCTACCCGGCGGAAAGCATTAATGCCGTGCTGCTGACGCATATCCATGCCGACCACTCCGGTGGCGTTTCACGCGGTGGAAAACCGGCATTTCCGAATGCACAGGTGTATGTGGATCAAAAGGATCGGGACTTCTGGTTAAACCAGGCCAATATCAGCAAAGTTGAGGCCAGCCAGGCCCATACTTTCGCCGAGTCGGAACAGACCCTGAGGCCGGTAATCAATGCCGGACGCCTGACCACCTTTAACGCGCCCGCCACCGTGCTGGACGGCATCCAGGCCATTCCGGCGGCTGGTCATACGCCAGGCAGCGTGATGTATCGGGTAGAGAGTGAAGGCCAGGTGCTGGTGCTGTGGGGCGATATCATTCATGCGAAAGCGGTACAGTTGCCCGATCCCCATGTGGCGATCCATTTTGATGTAAATCAGAATCAGGCCGTGCAGACCCGCGAAAAGGTGCTGGCGCAGGCGGCACAACAAGGTTACCGGGTGGCGGCGGCTCATATTGCGTTCCCCGGGCTGGGACAGGTGAAAAAAGACGCCAGTGGCTACCGCTGGGTTGCAACCAATTACACTACGCAGCTGGCTAATTAATTTCTTACCGAAAATCTTAATGACAGGGGAATAAGCGGTTATTCCCCTGTATTTTATGCTTCGATGATTTATGTAAATGTAATGTTAATAAGCCGTGGAATATCATGATGACGCGTTATTTATTGCGCCTTAATGTGCTAAATAACGTGAAAAAGCGCCCACAAATATAAATAAGCTTTTAACATCACTATTAAAAGCCGTTAGACTGGCTGCCATCTGTTTATTGTTATCCTGGACTACCGAACTTGGTCACCCTGTTTCGTCTGTCGCAACGTCGGATACCAGCACTGATTGCGATTCTGACAATTCTGATGCTGTTTATCGCCCCGGAGATTTCTAAGGCTCTGGAATATCGGCATATGCCTGAAATGGCAACCGGCGGGATGGCAATGGATAATATGTTGACGAATCATACCCCGATGCAGACCGCACCGCTGTCCGCACATCACAGCAGTGCCGCTGAACCTGCTCCGATTGTCAGCAGCGATAGTGGCCTGATCGATTATTTTGCCTGTGGCTACTGTCAGTTACTGGTTCATTTCCCTCTATTGCTGTGGGTATTTGTTGCCCTGATCTGGCTGATATTGCTGGTTTCCCCTTCATCGCCCTGGCATAAAATAAGCTTTTATCCGGTCACATTGTTTCCCGGCATTGCGCAACCGCGCGCCCCGCCTGCCTTTTCCCCTTCGTTTAAATAATCTTATTTCCCGGTTTAATTTTCGGGCATAAGAAATAGCGTTTTTAAATATGTGCCCTGCACAGGATTAACCGTACGCGAAATAAACCATCGCGAAACGTTCGTTATTATAAACAAGGAAAAACCACCATGTTAAATCGAATCAAACAACTTATCGCTGCCACGTCAATGGTGAGCGCCATGCTGATATCCCCAGCAGTGCTGGCGCATGCGCATCTGACCACCGCCACGCCTGCCGACAAGGCGCAACTTAGCGCATCGCCAGCAGAATTAACGCTGAAATTTACCGAAGGTATCGAACCGGCTTTTAGCGGCGTAAAAGTGCTTAACGCCAGTGGCAAAGCGGTTGCCAGTGGTAAAGCCGCTGTCGACAGCAGTGACGGCACGCTGTTGCATATTCCGCTTAACGATCAGCTGCCGTCAGGAGCGTACAAAGTAAACTGGCATGTGCTCTCCACCGACGGGCATAAAACCAAAGGCAGCTACAGCTTTAGCATTAAATAAATTCGCTGGCGGACGAATTCCTGCGATTTGCCACTAAAAGTCGATGTTATCCTTGTGTTCCCCCTGATTTTACGGGAGCCGAAAACGGCTCCCCGACAAAAAATCAGTGTTTCCGCCCGTGCCGATGATATGTGCCAGGCGTTAGCCCCCTGCCCGGCGTCACTGTGAAGTAAGCGGAAGTCTGCACAATAAAATGTCGCAAGAGCTTGACGATAAGGCGTCAAATACCCTAAAACTGACCACTGTCAGGGGAGTCTCGCCAGAGAGACTGAGAGGCTAATAGCGATTTATCGCGGTGTAGCGACCCTTCGAACCTGACCCAGTTGATACTGGCGTAGGAAGACGGAGCGTTTGCCATCCCTTGCCAGCGTTTCTTATCGCGCAGGCGTTACGCCACCGATTTTCTCCCTCACACTATCACGGGTCGCAAATTTTGTTTGCGAGGCCGATATGCATGATCTACTCCACCCACTGCGTCTTCCAGCTAAGGCCCGGCCATGAGCCACTGGTCAGTAATAGGTAGCGGTGTCAGCGGACTCTGTGTCGCGACGCTGTTAGCTGAACGCGGGGAATCACTCGAAGTCATCACATCTGACCAATATTGCCCGGCATCACACTGGGCGGGTGGCATGCTGGCACCATATTGCGAAGGCGAAAGCGCGCCAGAAGAGGTGGTGAATCAGGGCCAGCAATCTGCGGACTGGTGGCAGGCGCGCGTCAGCGGTGTCGGGCGGCAAGGGACACTGGTGGTGGCGCCGCCGCGCGACAGCATGGAGCTTACCCGCTTCGCCAGCATGACCCGCACTCACCAGTGGGTGACGCCCGGTGATATTGAACCGCGTCTGGCCGGACGCTTTGCCCGTGGACTCTGGTTTGCTGGCGAAGCCCACCTCGATCCACGCCATGCCCTGCAACAACTGCGACAAAAGCTGTTGCAGGCGGGCGTCAGTTTCCACAGCGGCAAACCTTCCGGCAGAGTGATTGACTGCCGCGGTATGCAGGCTGCCGGGGCGCTGCCGGAACTGCGCGCCGTGCGTGGTGAGATGCTGATTTTACACAGCAACGATATTCAGTTATCGCGCCCCATCAGGCTGCTGCACCCGCGCTTCCCCTGTTATCTGGTTCCGCGCGCTGAAGGGCGATTTATGCTGGGTGCAACCATGGTGGAGAGCGATGACAGCAGTCCGGTCAGCGCTCGCGCCATGATGGAACTGCTTAGTGCGGCTTATGCCATCGATCCCGCATTCGCCGAAGCGCGGGTGATTGAAACCGGCAGCGGTTTACGTCCTGCTTATCGCCATAACCTGCCGGAAATCCGCTATCAGAATGGCGTGTTTTATCTTAACGGCATGTACCGGCACGGCTTTTTGCTGGCGCCGGTAATGGCGGAAAAACTGATGCAACAACTGGCGCAGGAGACACTGTAATGAAAATTGAACTGAATGGTCAGGCAATGATGACCGGGGCCACCACACTGGCCGAACTATTACGCGACCAGCAGATTGATATCAGCTGCGTAGCCTGTGCATTAAACGGCGATTTTATTCCGCGCGGACTTTACGACAGCAGCCAGATTGCCGAAGGCTGTCAGGTCGAAGTCTTGTCACCCATGCAGGGAGGTTGAGATGCCATTTTATGATCTGTCGCCTGCCTCGCCTTTTTTATTAGGCACCGCCGGTTACCCGTCGCCAGAGATATTACAGCAGGCGATTATCGCCTCCGGCACCGAAATCATCACCGTCAGTCTGCGACGAGAAGGCGCAGCTGGCGGGGCTTTCCGTGAACTGCTGCAACAGCTGAATACCCGCGTGCTGCCCAATACTGCAGGTTGCCATACGGTAAAAGAGGCCGTGACCACCGCCCATATGGCGCGCGAACTGTTTAATACCCGCTGGATCAAACTTGAGGTGATTGCTCATGCCGATACCCTGCAGCCCGATCCGTTTGCGCTGGTTGAAGCGGCGCGTATTCTGTCGGATGACGGTTTCCAGGTATTCCCCTATACCACTGAAGATCTGGTAATTGGCGAAAAATTACTCGAAGCGGGCTGTCAGCTGCTGATGCCGTGGGGAGCGCCAATTGGCTCCGGCCAGGGACTGCGCAATATTGACGGTTTGCGCACCATGCGCGCCTGGTTTAAGGATATTCCGCTGATTATCGATGCCGGTATTGGCGCCCCCAGTCAGGCGGCGCTGGCGATGGAGCTGGGCTTTGACGGTATTTTACTCAATACTGCGGTGGCTAAAGCAGGCGATCCGGTGCAAATGGCGTCAGCGTTTCAGCAGGCCATTCGCGCCGGTCAGCAGGCATGGCAGGCAGGTCTGATGGAAAAACGCGATATGGCGGTGGCCTCCACGCCGATTTTCGGTCTCGCGGAGTTCGGCCAATGACGCGCTATCAGCGACAAACCATGCTGCCGGAAATTGGCGCGCAGGGGCAGCAACGTCTGGCGCAGGCGCGGGTGCTGGTGGTGGGCGCCGGTGGTCTGGGCTGCAGCTTACTGCCGCTGCTGGCGGGTGCGGGTGTCGGCTATCTGCGTATCTATGATGCTGACCAGGTGGCAGTGCATAACCTGCATCGCCAGACGCTGTATAGCATGGACGATATCCAGTTACCGAAGGTGCTTTGTGCCAGCCGTGCATTACAGCAACTTAATCCTGAATGCCAGGTTGATGCGGTGCAACAGCGACTCTCGCTGCATAACCTGGCGGAAGCGCTGACCGATATCGATTTAGTGATCGACGCGGCGGATAACTTTGCGGTGACCTATCAATTATCCGATGCCTGCCAGCCACGCGCTATCCCGCTGATCAGCGCATCGGTACTTGGACTACGCGGCTATGTCGGCGGATTTTGCGCCAGCGCTCCCAGCTATCGTGCCATTTTCCCCAGCCTGCCGGCAACGGCGGCAAACTGTAATACCGCCGGGGTGATGGGACCTGCGGTCGCCACATTGGGCGCCATTCAGGCGCAGATGGCGCTAAGTATCCTGCTGGATTTGTCCCCTTCGCCGCTGGGATGCATGGTGAACTGTGACTTTGCCCGCTGGCATTTCAGTCAGTTCCGTTTTGATGGCGCGCCGGAACCGGTCGGCCCGCAGACTCCGTTTATTGATGCCCAGCGGTTAACCGCCGAAGACTGTGTTGTTGAGCTGCGCGGCACTGAAGAAGCACCGCAAAGCGTGGCCGGGCATGCCATCAGGCTGCTGCCTCAGCAGATAGCTGACTGGCAGCCGCCTGCCGATCAACGCATTGTGCTGGTGTGCGCCAGCGGAATACGCGCCGCACGCGCCGCCGCCGAGCTGGAACAGCGCGGTTATCTCCGGCTGGCGATTCTGGCGGCCGGGTAATTAAAACAGCAGCGAATAGTTCAGCCCAAAGGTACGGCCACGGCCCTGATAGCGATACAGTGACGGGCTGCCATAAGCTGGACTGTAGAGTCCCGGTGCGCGCTGTCCCCATAACGTGGTGTACGCTTTATCCAGCAGGTTTTCGACACTAAAGCTCAGCTTGCCCACCGGCAGCCTGTAGCTGCCGAGAAAATCGAGAATGTTATAACCCTCAAGCCGCTTGCCCTCCTCATCAGAGAGATCAAATGTCTGCTGCGACTGCAAGCGCAGACTCCATTCATCAGGCACCCAGCCGATATAAGCGGTTATTTTCGCCGGGCTGGCGCTGTCTGTGGTCATTTTTTGCCATTTCCCCTGCTGACGGGTTTCCGACTTAATCCAGTTAAAACTGACTCCGGTACGCCAGTCGCTGTCCGGCACAAAGTAATCCACCGCCCCTTCCAGACCGTAAATACGCCGCTTATCATCATCCAGATTAATGGTCATATCGGTTTTGTTGATCGAGATGGTTTTATCCGACAGCGAGTAATACGCCGCCAGTTGAGTGCGCAGATCATCGCCGGTATAGCGCCAGCCCAGCTCCCAGCTGTCCACTTTGATGCCGTCCAGCGTGGAGTCGTTGACGTTGATGCTGTTCAGCAGATGGTAGTGACCGTCGCGCAGCTGATAGTTGCCGGAGCCGTAATATTTCGCCAGATCCGGCATCTCAAAGCCCTGCGAGAAATTCAGCCACGCCTGCTGGCGTGTACTCAGATGAGCCAGCAGGCCAGCATTAAACAGAAAGTTCTGGTAACCGGTTTTGCCGCCCGGCACCGCGTCGGCAGAGCTGGCCAGCCCGTTGGCTATCCCCTGCTGCTGCGCATAACCGACAAAATCATCCACCCGGTTTTCACTGTACTGATAGCGTACGCCGCCGCTCAGGGTGAAGCGCGGATTAAGGTCATAACTGGCCTGCAGGAACGGCGCCAGACTGGTGATCGAATAGGCCGGATAACGCCCGACATTGAAGCTATTCTTCAGCGTCATCCCGCCGGACTGGCTGGCGGTAACCAGATCAAAAAACTGCTGGTTGGCATCGAAGCTTTCATGCTCCGCATCCAGCCCGCTGGTCAGACTCAGATCCTCCAGCGGCTGGCTGTTAAGGGTCAGCTTGCCGCCCCAGAAGTGGGTGTTTTGCTGCGAAGCGCCAATGCTGGTCACGCTGCCGCCAGTAAGGGTCGGAAAAGGGTAAAAGGTCAGTTGTTCATCGCGATAAAAAAGCTGCGCCACCAGCTGCTGACCCGCGAAATCGGTGTTGGAGTATTGCAGGTTAATCAGGTGGCGTTCGGTGCCGGGAACACGATCCGAGTTCAGATTGCCGGCATTACGCGCTGGTCCGTCGCCGGTAACCGCCGAGAAATTTTCGCCCAGATACAGACCGTGATCGCCATCAGACTGGCTGCGGTAATACTGGGTGGTCAGTTGCAGTTGCTGATGTTCGTTAATCTCCAGCGTGCCGCTGCCCATCATATCCAGACGGTCCGAGTACTGCAGACCCGTCTGGGTATTGTCGATCATCACCTCGCTGCCATGGCCGTCATACCAGCCGCCATAACGCTGATAAGAGACGGCAAAGCGTCCAGCAGCGCGGTCGCTGCCGCCGCTGAGCGCTGCCGCCACATTCTCATCATGATCGTGATAATGGTTAAAACCGCTTTTGCCCCCCAGCGAAACGTCGGCCTGTTTCTCCTGCTGACCTTTTTTGCTGACGATATTAATCAGACCGCCAGTACTGCCGCCGCCATACAGTGCGGTGGCGCCGGAGATCACCTCTACCCGCGCAATATTAAACGGATCGATAGCGTCCAGCTGACGACTGTCAGAACGGGATGAGTTCAGACGGACGCCATCAATCATCACCATCATCGGACGGCCACGCATATTCATGCCGTAGTTCGTGCGCCCCTGACTACTGACATCCATACCAGGGATCAGTTGCGCCAGCACATCTTTGAACTCTTTGCCGCCCTGTACCTGCTGCTCAAGTTCATCCTCTTCAATAATCCAGCTGGTGCTGGCCATCTGCGCCACCGTACGGTGGGTACGGCTGGCAGACACTACCATCTGATCGCCATTTTCCCCTGCGGCATAAGCGCAGCTGCTGATCATCGCCAGCAGAAAGGGATAGAGCGCCAAAAGATACTCGGATTTCATTTTTTTAATTTTTCCCTGGTGTTGTATCCATTACAGTCCTGTAATCATTGAGGCTTTTCTCACCGGTTGCGCCACTGCTGCCATCGGGCTACGCCACTGAATTACCCCCGGGGAGAGGCTGAGTTCAAACTGATGATGCGGGCAGGCGCGATTAAGAATGCGTGCGGAACGCCATGGCATCAGACTCAGCTGTGGCTCCGCAATGCCCAAACTGTGCACTCCGGCGTTAACGGCAAACAGGCAGTTATCCTCAGGCCCCTGCCAGTCGAGAGTAAAGTCGGTATCAACGCGGTAAGCGCCGTTTTCATCGGTCTGCAAACACTCCGCCAGCGGATTGAGAAATGCCGGTTGCACCGCCTGATAACCGGTGGCGAAAATCACCACATCACACTCCAGCTGCTGTTTGCCATAATCCAGATGGTGGCGCATGGTCAGACGATAACCCTGCCCGAGGGTAGTGATGCGAGTAACAGAACGGCTCGGTTGCAGACTGACCCACGGCGTTTCGCCCAGCACGTCAAAACGGTGATACAGGGCGCGGTAAATGGTCAGCAGTGATTCGCTGGTAATGCCGTCCGAGGTCATTTTCTGCTCATCCAGCATCTGACGTTTGGCATCGTCATTGAGCGTGGCGAAGCTGCTGACATATTCGGGCGTGAAATACTCGTTGGCGAACGCCGCTTCATCCAGCGCATGGTAGTTATTGCGCCGCGAAATCCAGTTCAGCTGCCGTGGTTGCCCCCACTCTGCGCGCAAAATATTGAGAAACAGGTCAGCGCCGCTCTGGCCGCCACCCACCACTACCACCCGCTTGCCGCGCAGATCGGGATTGCGGAACACCATTTCGCTGGCGTGAAAACAGCTGTCGCTGCGCTCCTTTACACAGGTGGGCAGACGCGCCTGTTTGCCTATTCCGAGGCAGACATGACGCGCCTGATAGCGGCGACTCTGGGTGATAATGGTGAACAGGCGCTGATGATGGTCAAACGTGATGTGTTTGACCTGCTGACTGAACATCAGACAGTCGAGACGCTCGGCGGCCCAGTGCAGATAATCAGCAAACTCTTCACGACTGACGGTACGCTGCCCGGTGGTCAGAAAACGGTAAAATTTCTTACGATCCACCAGATAGCTGATAAAGCTGTAGGGACTGGTGGGTGCGATGGCGCTGACCAGATCTTTCAGAAAACTGGTCTGCATCTGGCAGTCCGGCACCATCATCCCCGGGTGCCACGAGAACTTCGGCTTCTGTTCAAGAAACAGGCAGGAGAAGTCAGGAATTTGCTGACTTAATGCCGCGATGCTGAGATTAAACGGGCCAATACCGATACCGATAAAATCGTAAGGCTGGGTCATTGCATTACCTCCTGGATAGCCAGATACAGCGGGTTGCAGAGATCCTGCCGGTACGCTGGCAGCATGCGGCTGCCGCCATCCTGCTCTGAATACGTGAGCTTGACAGGGTTGAGTACCACGCGAATGATTTCAGGTTTAAACAGATCGAACTGCGCAAAACGCGCCGCCAGCTGCGGGTGTGCAGCCATATACTGCTGTAATACCGCGCCCAGCAGCTGCCAGAAGCGAATTTCACTGACGCCCAGCCGACAGGTAAGAGGTGAAATAAATCGCAGCACGGTGACAAAATGACCGGTCTGTAAATCATGAATCAGGTAGTCAGCGCTGAGTCTGGCGGTGACCGCTTTTACCGACGGCGGCAGCGTCGCTGCTTCCGGAAAATCCTCATCTATCAGGCGCATATCGCCCTGGAAATCTTTCAGCAGCACGCGTTGTGGCAGTGAATCTTTGATTACCAGCGTAATATTCTGACCATGCGCAATCAGCGATACGCCATAGCGACACATCAGGTGGTAGAGTGGGATCACCACACAGCGAAACAGCTGACTGAGCCAGGCTTCTGCCGTCACGCCGGAATCAGCGATCCAGGCGCCGATCAGCGGATTGCCCTGATTATCACTCTCCATTAGCGCGGCCATCAGCAGCGCCTGCTCACCGGGTTGCAGATACTGCGAAGGGTGTTCGCGCCAGATCACACCCAGCATCTCCTGGTAGCGGTAAGGCGCATGCGCTAACTGGCTGTAGAGCGGATGCGCCAGATAACCGGCGGCAGGTTCACCAAGAATCTGCGCGCCACTCGCAAGCAGGGTTTTGTCGCTGGCGAATTGCTGCTGTAACCAGCGCGAAGCGGCCGGCCCGGCGGCAATATATTTGCCGGGGATGCCGCGATAGCAGGAGGTGTTGTAAATAGTCAGCGGCAGTTTGATATCGTAGCCCCGCTGGCGACTGGCATTGGTGAGCGTGCGCAGCGACTGCTGCGCCAGCCAGCTGTCGCCAAAGCTGCCAACCTCCACCAGGATGCCCTCCGCCAGTAGCGGCAGAAAGTGCATTGCGATTTTCTGTTGCCACTGCCACGGATGCACCGGCAGCGGCAACCAGCGATTATCGAGACCCAGCGCCTGCCACTGACGGTCAAAACGCTGGCGCTCTTCGTCCGCCATCGCGGCATTAAGCAGGCGATCAATCCGGCACGGCTCATCCGCCTGCCAGACAAAATGGTCACGCTGTACCGCCAGCCACATCAGCTGAAACTGGCCCTGATACTCCGGAGCATAGCGATGCAGTGCCTCCAGCCCCCAGCCGCGACGCCCTTTGTTAAAAATAAACTTAGGATGGCCCGCCATCAGGCATTGCAGAGTGTCCGCCGATAAGCGAATCAGGTCATGCGCACTCATCCCGGCGCGTGCCTGCAACAGTTGCAGGTCGGCGCGCAGGGTGGCATACAGATCCTCCAGATGTTCCGCCAGCTGCGCGTCATTCATCGCAAGCACCACACCCAGCTGGCGCAGCGCTTTGTCAGCCATAACGGGCCTGGCATCGCCGCGCTGCAGAGTTGCTGCGTCAATCAGCAGCCAGCCCCAGATGCCACGTGTCGCCTGAAAGCGGTAGATGCAGTCAGCCAGCTTCAGCTGCCAGCCGCCGCCATCTGGCACTGCCCGCAGTACCTGCTCATACTCCAGCTCAGCAATAATCCTCGCGACCATCAGGCGATTTACCCGTTGCCAGTGCGGGTGCTGAAAGCGCATCACAACCCCACCTCACGGAAAAACGCTTCACGGGTATTGCTAATCAAACGTGAACGTTTATGGCGGAAATCGAACTCTTTCAGGGTGTTAAATCCGGCCTGCGGCAGATGGCGAAATAAGCGCTGATTATCAAAACGCGGCTCCGCCACCAGCCGGGTGGTACGGGTATCATCAAGAAACAGAAAGTGGCTCAGACCACGCAGCCAGCTGCGAATAAAGTGTGCCCCGCGCCACCGCTCTTCTCCCACCAGCATATGTATGCCGCGATCAAATGGCTGCCAGCGATAGTGGCGGCCAATGCGATCTTCCGCTGCCCAGTACACTTCGAAGTAGCCAAATGGCTGCTGGTCAAAACAACCGATTAACGGATAGCAGGCTGGGTTATCCAGCTGACGTTGCAGGTAAGCTTCATGCTCCTGCTGCGTACCGCTCATCTCCCAGAAGGCCGCCACGCGCGGATTGTTCATCCAGCGGCTAAACGCGGATGCATCCTGCGCAATATCCGGCAAACGGAAGCTGAGGATGCGCTGAATACGTGGGTCGTAGCGGCGATACACTTCGCCTGCCGGGCGCTGCGGACGCTGCGGCCAGCACAGCTGACGGCCGGCGTCATACTGCATCCCCTGCACCGCCACCGGTCGCTCCCCCGCCAGCCAGAGCGGCAGTTGCCAGAATGTTTCCCGCGCCAGGTAATCGGCGTGCGCCAGCGCCAGCAACGCCTGCGCTTGCGGTTCGTCGCACCACTGCTCCCAGGGCAGCGTGACACCGGTTAACTGCGGCGCAGCAATCAGTAACTGATCAATCGCCTGCGCCAGCCAGCCGGCGGGCAGCGTACCAGGGCGTTGCAGTATGGCGCTGCTGTCCAGCCCCAGTGTCAGGGGCAAATTCTTTTCCAGCCGGCCACAGTGAAAACCACCCGCAGCATGAATAATGTGGGCAGCAGACATCAGTAACCTCCGATATATAGCGGATTGGCGAAATCAAAGTAGATCACCGCCGGATCGGCAATGGTGTTTTCGTTGTGATCGTCCAGACAACAGAAAAAGTTGCCCTTACACTGCCAGTAAAGGTTGTTAAGTACATAATCGAGGCAGGTGGTGTCAGGCACCGTATGGCGTAGCCGGGTCAGCGCGTCACGCACCTGCGCCATCAGTGATTCCTCAGTCGCCAGCCCGGCGGCGGCGAGGCTGGCGATCACCGCCAGGGTGGAATTGATCAGCAGATAGTAGGGGAAGTAACGCAGCAGCTGCTGCTCGCTAAAACGATTTTCCGCCTCGCCCTCCCCCAGCGTCTCCAGCCACGGCTGGGCAATGCGGCTGAAAGCACTGCCCTGACAATCGCGGTAAATCAGCCCGACAGGCAGATCCTGCTGCATCTCCAGCAGGATATTCTGCTGATGGGCCAACAGCACCATACCCAGCTCAGCTTCGGCGCTGAACAGCGGCACCAGCACATGGTGACAGTACGCCGCCAGCCAGCAACGGGCAGCCTGTCGCGCCGTAATCGCCAGGCGCGCGCTCAGGCGCCGGACCGCCGCTGCCAGCAGACTGTCGCCACCGTCTGGCGCGCTTTGCGTGAGTGCGACCAGCACATTTGTCTGGCTCTGGCTGCGGTCTTGCAGCAGATTAACGCGCAGTACCAGCAGGCTCTCCTGCTGCAGATTGCCCTGCTCATCCAGCAACCCGGCCCAGCCATCCTCCTGCATCACCCGCATCGTGGGGTAGCGCGTCTGCCACGCCAGCCACTGCGGCGTCTGCGCCAGGCGGGCCAGCCGTATGCCGCGCCGGACCTCTTTCAGCGACAGAGTGCGCAGCGAATTGGTCAGGCGTACGCTAAGTGAAAATTTCAGCATATCGGTGCAGTTTTCCTGATACAGCGAGCGCGAAGAGCTGGTCGGAAGCCAGCTTGCGCCAGCCTCGCCGAGGTCGCGCACCGCACCGCTGGCCACCAGACGCTGGCACCAGGCTTGCTGCAATAACCTGTCGGCCTGCCACGGGTGCATCGGCAACAGCCAGACATTTTCCGTCACTTCGCTGAGCAGTTGCGGCGCACTTTCCGCCACCAGCCGTTGCAGGCGCTGTTGCAGCGTCAGACCCAGGCTGTCACCGCCGATATTTTGCCTGGCGACGGCAAACCAGCGCAGTGGAAAGCGCGCAGAAAAATCAGGCAGATAGCGGCGCGCCTGCTCAGTATCAAAAGGTTCATGAGATTTTGGCGCCGGATGAAACCCGTGCCCGCAGAGTAGCGCCTGCTCCGCTGCGGCGAAATTCAGCGCCTTATCACGCAGCTGTCGCCAGGCGGGACGGGCGGCGATAGCTTCGTGAGTATTGCGGTGGCTGTCAGTCACCCGCTGGCGAAAACGCGCCACGCTTTCTGCGGGCAATTCTCCGACAATCGCGGGTTGCTGTAATAACGCATCCACCAGCGTAACGAAATCGATGGCTTCACCCTGCGACTCTCCCGTTGGACATAAATATGCCGGAAACTGGTAGTGATGATGGCCGCAGAGAGAAAAATAGCGCAGCGCGATACGGAGATCGGTATTGTCAGTCAGCGGAATAAGCAGGCAGGGAAGTTGATCTGCATGTTGCGGTTCAACAACCTGCCAGGGGCTGGTTTCACGCAATAAAGCATTCAGAAAACACTGTGCGGCCACATCCGTTGCGGTTGATTGATGCTGTGAAATCATAAAATAATCTTATCCATCCATTGATAATGATTATCGCCAATATAGAAGTCTGATTTGATTTTGCAATAATTATTACAATATTTTGTTTCATTTAGTGATAGTCAGCAACAAACACTGATCAATATAATTACATAATCACGGTACGCAGCCTCCCCATCAGGCCAGTGTCACATCACCGGTAAGCTGGCAGCTGCATGCCAGCACATAGCCCTGAGCCACCTCCTCTGTGCTCAGCGTCATACTGCTGCTGGTGGTGTATTTACCGGCCACAATACGTGTTTTGCAGCTGCCACAGACTCCGGCACGGCAGGCGACGGTCACTGGCAGCCGATGCAGCTCCATCGCCGCCAGCAGGGTCGAACCAACTGCCACCCGATAGTTTTCCAGCGGTGTCAGGCGCGTCAGCGTCAGCTGGCGATCCGCTGAAACTGGCGCCTCCTGCAGCTGAAAGCGTTCCTGAATGATATCTTGCGGCGCAACGCCCAGCGCCGACAGCCAGTTCTCGACCAGTGTCATCCAGGGCGCCGGGCCGCAAATCATTACCCGGCAGGCTCGGATATCCGTTACCTGATTTTGCAGCAAATCCTGACTGAGACGTCCGGCTATCTGGCCCGCCTGCGCAGCCTGCTCGACCAGCAGCGTCAGGCTAAACTGCGGCCAGCGCTCGGTAAGCTGCTGCCATTCTGCAGCAAAAATAATCTCCTGCGGGGTGCGCACGCAGTAAATCAGCTGCAGCGGCTGGCGCGGATGCTGCGCCAGCCGCTGCCGAACCATAGATATCATCGGTGTTACGCCACAACCGGCTGCCAGCAGCAGCAAAGGCCGCGAATCGTTTTGCGCATCAGCAACAAAGTCGCCCTGCGCTTCTGAGAGCCAGAGATAATCGCCGGGTTTTACCTGCTGTGTCAGCCAGCCGGAACCGACGCCATCGGCGATATGACGTACCGTCAGGGTAATAAAGCGGCTGCGCCCCGGTGTTGAGGAGAGGGTATAGGCGCGCTGAATATCACCGCTATCACCAATATTCACCAGTGCAAACTGGCCGGCACGGTAGTGATAGAGATCATGATTGATCAGCGATAATGTCCAGACTTCAGGGGTTTCACGCACCATCGAATACACCTGCATGCGGTGCGGACAAAGCGCTGAAGGCTGATCGGGAAACAGAGGAAAAGTAGTCATCAGGTTACTCCGGCAACATGGTTTGCAGATCCTGCTCAACCGAAGTGATCGCCCGCAGCCCGAATTGTTCCTGCAGGATCGCCAGCAGATTGTCAGTCAGGAAAGCCGGCGCGGTCGGCCCGGTAGCGATATTTTTTACGCCCAGCGCCAGTAACGTCAGCAGGATCACAATGGCTTTTTGCTCGAACCACGACAACACCAGACTCAGCGGTAAATCATTGACGCCACACCCCAGCTTCTCCGCCAGATTGACCGCTAACATAATCGCAGAGTAGGCATCATTACACTGACCCACATCCAGCAGGCGCGGCAGGCCTTCGATGGTGCCGAAATCCAGTTTATTAAAGCGGTATTTGCCACAAGCCAGCGTCATGATCAGGCAATCCTGCGGCACTGCGCACGCCAGATCGGTAAAGTAGCTGCGCTCACCGCGGCTGCCGTCGCAACCGCCAATCAGGAAGATATGGCGCAGCTTTTTGCTGGCAACCAGATCGATCACCGTATCGGCGGCGTTAAGCAATGTCTGACGACCGAATCCGACCGTAATCTGCTGCTCTATTTCGCTGTAACGGAAGCCTGCCAGCTGCCGCGCCTGAGCGATGATCGCGGTAAAATCGTCCCCTTCCAGATGCTGTACGCCCGGCCAGCCGACGATGCTGCGTGTCCAGATGCGGTCGCCGTAGTTGCCCACATTCGGGTCAATAATACAGTTGGAGGTCATCACCACCGGCCCAGGAAATCTGGCAAATTCAACCTGCTGATTTTGCCAGCCGCTGCCGTAATTACCGGCCAGATGCGGGTATTTCTTCAGCTGCGGATAACCGTGGGCGGGCAGCATTTCGCCATGGGTATAGATGTTAATTCCCGTACCTGCGGTCTGTTCCAGCAGCAGCTGCAAATCTTTCAGGTCGTGGCCTGAAATCAGGATCGCTTTACCCGCCTGCGGGCGGACATTCACCGATGTGGGTTGTGGATGGCCGTAAGCATCGGTCTCACCTTTATCCAGTATCGCCATCACGCCGAAATTCATTTTTCCGATTGCCATCGCGTTTGCCAGCAACTCACCCATCTCCTGCGGGCGCGCACCAAGCCAGGCCATCAACCGGTGATATTCGGCATAAATACTTCTGTCCGCCTGCCCCAGCACATAGGCATGCTCCATATAAGCCGCGGCGCCTTTCAGGCCGTAGAGACACAGCATGCGCAGGCCGTGGATATCGTCACCGATCTGCGCTTTATCACTGTTAAGTGCAAATTGCTGTGCCTGTTGTTGCAGCGCGCTGAGGTTATCGCTGACCAGCTGCAATGCCGCCAGCGGGTGGCCGGTGCTGGCTTCCGCATCGATCAGACGGCAACGAACCGCCAGCGATTCACGATGCAGAATCGCTTCACGGGCATAGTCGACAATCCGCGCGGAGTCGAAATTAACGTTGGTCAGCGTGGAGAAGAAGGCGCGCGGCGCAAAGCTGTCGATCACATCATCAACAATACCGTAACCCCGCGCGACCAGCGCCCAGGCGGATAAGCCCTGCAATGCAGCGACCAGCAAGTCCTGTAAATCAGAGGTTTCTGCGGTTTTGCCACACATTCCCTGCGCATAAGCGCAGCCATTGCCCGCCGGTGTACGGACGGTTTGCTCACATTGCACACAAAACATAGTCGGATCCCTTTATAAGTTGCATATTAAATGCATGTTTTAATGCAGCCTAAAACGGTTAGCTGCAGAAGTGAATGCGTTTATCTGACAAAGTGACGCCCGCTTGATTTAGCGCAAACTTTGGCAGGCGATCCCGGCGGTGGAAAAACCTCGTTTGATCACAACAATGAGGACGCAATTAACCTATAATTTTCAGTAACTCATTGAGCCTGATGGTAAAGATAAGAGATGATCGCTGAACAGTCCGCCGCCCCACCGCTGAAACCCGATCTGCGGGTGGGTTTTCTGCTGATGAACCATTTCACCCTGATCTCCGTGGCAGGGCTGGTTGAATCCCTGCGTTTCGCCGCAGATGAGTCTTTTTCCAGCCGACAGATCTTCTGTCAGTGGGACTGGATGACCTGTGACAACCAGCCGGTGACCGCCAGTTGCGGCATGAAGGTGTCACCCACCGCCCCCTTAAATCTGGAACTTAACTGGGATTATCTGGTACTGGCTGGCGGACTGCTGGAAGAGACGCGCAATCCGCCAGCCTGGCTGCTGGATGCGCTCAGGCAGATTCATGCCCGAAAAATTCCCATTATCACTTTATGCAGTGGCGCGTTTATCCTTGGCAATGCCGGGTTGCTGAATGGCAGACAGTGCGCCATCCATTTCACCACCCGCGACGAGTTCAGGCAGCGCTTTCCCCAGGTCACCACGGTGATTGATAAAAGCTATATCAATGACCGGGGGATTATTACCTGTCCCGGCGGCACGGCGATCGACCTCGCTGCCGACCTGATTCGCTGGCACTGCGGCGAGATCCGCGCGCAAAAAGGGCTAAAATATCTGTTAGTCGATGAAGAGAGCGGCAGAAAAACCGCGAAAAAAAATCGCGAGGCCAAAGCCAGCCAGGATGTTTACGAGAATGATTTGGTTCTGCGCGCCATCGGGTTTATGAAACATCACCTTGACTCACCGGTTGCCCTGACTGAGGTCGCCGAGTTTATTGGCGTTAATACGCGCCAGCTCAATCGTGCATTTATTCTTGGCACCAGCGAAACAGCATCTGCTTACTGGCGTAAACTGCGGCTGGATCATGCACGCAAGCTGATGTCCAACTCCAGTTACAGTATCAATGCCATCGCCAGCGCCAGCGGATTTGCCGATGCTTCGCATCTTATTACCTGGTTTCGTAAACAGTATGGTGAAACACCGTCCGCTTACCGCAAGCGCCGCCGCGATGTAGAGCGCCTGCTGAAATCCTGAAAAGCAAAGCGCTGCGCAGACATCGCCTGCGCAGCGCTTTTCAGTATGGCGGTGTCAGATGTGATGGCGTTCGGCGTCGACCACTTTTATCTGCTGGCCCGCATCTTCAGCCTCGGGTAAGGCTGATGCCTGATGCAGATCGAGGGAACGCGTTTCCGGCGCCATAAACCAGGCGGTCACCAGGCCAATCAGTGTAATGCCGGCGGCGATATACATCGTATGACCAATACCGATACTGCTCAGTGACAGCGGAACCAGCCAGGTGCCGATCGCCGCGCCGATGCGCGACAGCGATGTGCCAATACCCACCGCCGCCGCGCGGATTTCGGTCGGGAAGATCTCATTGGGGTAGACCAGCTGCAGCACCTGGGCACCGCCAATAAACAGCGCGTAAGCGCCGAACATCACTAAAGTCACCAGCGGCGATCCGTCGCGGAAAAAGCCGAGCATCAGTAACGCCAGACCGGACCACAGGAAGCTATGGATCAGTAAACTGCGGCGTCCAAGAGTATTGACCAGTCGGGTGGCAATCAGACAACCCACCACAAACAGCAGCGTAATGGTAACTGAACCATAGGAGGCCCAGCTGCCGCTCAGGTGCAATGCCTGCAATACTTTCGGCGCAAAAGCATACACGGCAAATACCGGAATAACCGAACAGGTCCAGAATATGCTGACAAAAATCATTCTTTTGCCATAGCCGGAATGCAGCAGATTGCCAAACGACAGTTTCACGCTGTGATTCTGTTCCGGCAAATTCTGCAGGCCAAATTCAGGGCCATAGACCTGTTTAATGGTGCGATCAGCCTCATCATGGCGGCCTTTACTCAGCAGCCAGCGCGGCGATTCCGGCGTGCCAATCCGCACGATAAACAGCAATGCGCCGATCACTGCGGTGCTGGCCAGCGCCAGCCGCCATGCATCGTCTCCGCCAGTAATCAGAATCGCTTCACCGATCAGATACGCGCTGGCCGCACCGGCGAACCACAGAATAGTCAGCGCTGCCAGCCGCGGTCCGCGGTATTTTTTCGGTAAAAATTCGACGAGGAATGAAGTGGCTACCGGATATTCAATCCCCACCGCCACGCCAATTAAAAAGCGTAATATAAACAGCGTGGTGCCGCTCTCTACCCAGTACTGGGCAATTGAGCAGACAATAAATAACACCGGCCCGACAAAATAGAGGATCCGCCTGCCGAGTTTATCGGTGAGTATACCGCCGATAAATCCGCCAAAGAAAATACCAATCAGCGCAGATGCCGCAATAATGCCCTCCCAGAAACTGGTTAAGCCAAGCGCCGGCGCAATCCTGGTCATTGAAATACCGATAATACTTAACACATAGCCATCGACAAATGATCCACCGCCAGAGCGCACGGTTAATATTTGATGGAATCGGCTGAGTGGTACGTCCTCGATGGAAACCGTATCAGACATATTAACTCCTGTCTTTTATTTTTAGGGTGCAGAGAAAATAGCGAGCACAACATACCACTGACAGCGCCAGTTAATATCCGCACTGACTGTTATATTTGCTATTTAACCTGTTTGAAAAATAATAAATATGATCTGTGTTATTAACCTTTATCGGAAGCGGGCAAAACGCATTGACGCCTGGCCCGATGATTGATTAAGCCTGTCGCGATAATTTTTCAACCTCAATGGTTCGTGTCGACCACCAGCAGATCAGTGAGCCAAGGCTGACCATCGCCGCCCCTTGCCAGAACGACAGTGTCAGCACTGAGCCAAGAATAAACGCCGCCAGCAGTGCCGAAATCACCGGAATAAAATAGGATGCGGTGGCCAGAACCGTGACATTGCCATGCAGAATACCGGTATTCCACGCGGCGTAGCCAAACCCCATCGCCGCCGCGGCCAGAATAAGATTCACGATAACAGGCAGACTGACCGCGAAAGCAGGCTGCGGTGCGGAGAGAAACTTTATCCACAGTGTTGCCGCCGTCAGCATAAAGAACAGCGTAATACCATTACTGCCACGGGCAATTCTTTTGGTGACAATACAGTAGACTGCCCATATTACCGCGCCGGTAAAGGCCAGCCCATAACTCAGGGGATTGGAGGTAATATTACTGGCAATTTCGTTAAACGAAAAACCATGACTGCCACCCAGCACCCGACAGATTCCGGCTATCGCCAGCAGTATGCCGGGAATAATGATAATGCTGGCCCGCTGGCGGTTAACCAGCACTGATAACAGAATCGTCATACCTGGCCACAGGTAATTCACCATACCCACTTCAATCGCCTGGGTGTTGTTGTCGGCATAGCCAAGCGACAGCGACAGACAGAGTTCATAGCAGACAAACAACAGGCTACCGATAACCAGATAGGCGCGCGGAAAGGTTTTTATTTTCGGGAAACCGACCGTAACCAGCAATAACGCCGAACTCAAGGTATAGATTAATGCAGCTCCGCCGACGGCGCCGAATCCCTCACTGACACTGCGGATTAATCCGACGATGGCGCTCCACAGCACAATGGCGATTAAACCGATCAGCGTTGCTTTTTTTTGTGTCATATCCCCTGCTACCTCTTGATTATGCCCTGAAATACTCACGCGATGATAAGTGGCGGGTGTTAATTAAAGGTTAAAACCACGCCATAGAATTAAGCCTATTCCGGCAAGCTGTAAATAGGCTGTGAGGGTAAATCCTGCTGATTTGTGATCCATTTAAAAAATATAATAGAAAATTATAACAGCATAAAAATTAACTCAACAACATGATTTATAACGGTAATTTTTTCACTCAATGTATAAATATACTATTTTACGGTATATGCATCTTATTTTCCGTTAAGGCAAAAAAAAACCTGCATTGACCCCTTTAATTTTTGCGTGCAAATATTTAACACCACCTGGCTGCCGACAGAAACGGCGAGCCGCTGCACTGCTGAATGGTTCTGAAAACTGATATCTGGAGAAACCGTGATTAAATTTGAAGGTATTTACACCCCTGCTGTTACCCCGTACGCCGCTGACGGACAGATTGACAAAAATAAGTTCGCTGAAGTGCTGGAATCGTTAATCGAAGCGCGTGTGCACGGCATTATTATTGGCGGTTCGACAGGGGAATATTATTCGCAGAGTGCAGAAGAGCGTTTCACGCTGGCGGCGTTAGCGCGCGAAGTGATCGGCAACCGTACACAGCTTATCGTTGGCACCGGCGCCACCCGCACGGAAGATGCCGTGGAATATGCCCGACATGCGAAACAGATTAAAGCGGACGCCATCCTGGTAACCTCACCGCCTTACGCCCTGCCGACGGAAACGGAAAATGCGCATCACGCGCTGACGGTGGATAAAGCCGCCGACCTGCCGATCATGCTTTACAACTACCCGGCGCGCATGGGTATCAGCATGGGCGAAACCTATTTCACTGCGGTCAGCCGTTCAGCCAATGTGGCGGCGATTAAAGAAAGTTCCGGCGATATGAACAACCTTCACCTGCTGGCGCTGAAATTCCCCCATATCGCCCTCTCCTGCGGCTGGGACGATCTGGCGTTAGAGTTCTTCGCCTGGGGTGCGCGCAGCTGGGTATGCGCCGGTTCCAACTTTATTCCACGTGAACATGTGGCGCTGTATCAGGCGGCAGTGGTTGAACAAGATTTTACGAAGGCGCGCAAAATTATGTCCGCACTGATGCCACTAATGAATTTCCTTGATGGCGGCAAGTTTGTGCAGTCAATCAAATTTGGCTGCGAGCTGCAGGGACTGCAAGTGGGTCCGGTGCGTTCGCCATTACTGCCAATGGATGAGGAAGAGCAGCAGACGCTGCAAAGCATTATCAAAGAGGTAAAACGCAACGTGGCTGCGGTGGCGGTTATTTAAGGAGATGGCGATGAATTCTATTTCAGACCACGCTGCGCTGGCGCGCAGCATGATTTTTCCGCATCACTCCTGGATTGACGGTGAAGATTACAGCGCACTCTCAGGCGCTACCTTTGATACCACGAATCCGGCCACTGGCGAGTTGCTGAGCCGCATCACGGCCTGCGACAACCGCGATGTGGATTATGCGGTAAGTAAAGCGCGCGCCGCTTTTGACGACGGACGCTGGCGTCTGCTGGCGCCTGCAGAGCGAAAAACGATTCTGCTGCGACTGGCGTCACTGCTGGAAGATAACAGCCATCCGCTGGCCGTAATGGAAAGTCTTGACAGCGGTAAACCGGTCGGTGAATGCCTGGCGGTGGATATTCCCGAGACTATTCATATTCTGCGCTGGCATGCAGAAACCATCGATAAGCTGTATGACCAGACAGCGCCCGCCGGCAATCAGGCAATGGCGATGATCATTCGCGAACCGGTGGGCGTCGTGGGCTGTGTTTTACCGTGGAATTTCCCGTTACTGATGCTGGCATGGAAAATAGGCCCGGCGTTAGCAGCGGGCTGCTCGGTGATTGTAAAACCGGCTGAACAGACCTCGCTGACCGCTCTGCGCGTTGCACAGCTGGCGACTGAAGCGGGCGTGCCCGCCGGGATCCTGAATATCGTGACCGGCACCGGCCGCGAGGTGGGTGAGCCGATAGGCCTGCATCCTGATATTGATATGGTCAGCTTTACCGGTTCCACCGCCACTGGCCGCCGTTTCCTGCGTTATGCGGCGGATTCCAATCTTAAACGCGTGGTGCTGGAGTGCGGCGGCAAAAACCCGGCGGTGGTGCTGGAGGACGCCGAAGATCTGGATAAGGTCGCAGGCCATATTCTGAATGGCGCGCTGTGGAATATGGGCGAAAACTGCTCTGCCACTTCACGCTTGCTGGTGCATTCCGGCGTGAAGGATAAATTACTTGCCGCTATCGCTGCACAAATCGGCGAGTGGAAGATGGGTGACCCGCTGGATCCTGCCAGCCGACTGGGTGCGCTAATTGGTAAGGCGCATTTTGACAAAGTTAACAGCTATCTGGCGCTGGCCAGAGCAGAAAACCTGACTATTCTGCATGGCGGCGACAGCGAACAAGGTGTCTGTATCCAGCCAACCATTATTGATGGCGTCAGCCGCGACAGCGCGATTTTTCAGGAAGAGATTTTTGGCCCGGTGCTGACCGTAACCCCCTTTGAAAGCATCGCTGAAGCCATCACGCTGGCAAATGATACGCCTTATGGCCTGGCCGCCGCGGTTTACAGCGGCAATCTGCGTAATGCGCTAAACGTGGCGAAAGCGATTCGCGCCGGCACCGTGACCGTTAACTGCTTTGGTGAAGGCGATGCCAGCACACCGTTCGGCGGCTACAAACAGTCCGGCTTTGGCGGACGCGACAAATCGGTATTCGCTCACGATCAGTACACCGAGCTGAAAACCATCTGGATTGACCTGTCAGCCCCTGATGAGGGCGCATTATGAGTCATCATATGATTAAGCGGTTGCCGGTCGACACCGGCCGGTCGGGCTGGGAAGCGATTTCGCAACGTAACACCCCCGTCCGTAGCCTGGATGGTGATATCAGCGCCGACTGGCTGATTATTGGCGGGGGTTTTGCCGGTCTGTCGGCAGCGCGCAGGCTGTCGCAGCTGCGACCGGGTGAGAAAATCGTGATAGTGGACGCGCGCGAGATTGCCACCGGCCCGGCGGGTCGCAACTCCGGCTTTATGATTGACGTACCGCACAGTCTCTCTTCCGGTGAGTACTCGGTTGCCGGTGAAGATGAGACCGCCTTTGAGATTGCGCAAAACCGCCTGGCAATCGACTTTGCCCGCTCGGCGGCGCAGGAATATGGCATGGCGGCCGGCACCTTTAATCCCTGTGGCAAGATCAATGCCTCTGCAACCGGTCGCGGGGTAAAATTAAACGCGAATTACGCGTTGTCACTGC
Organism: Winslowiella arboricola; assembly: GCF_025527015.1. Lineage (GTDB taxonomy): Bacteria > Pseudomonadota > Gammaproteobacteria > Enterobacterales > Enterobacteriaceae > Erwinia > Erwinia arboricola. Next base: position 1,114,111 of record NZ_JAODIM010000043.1, read on the forward strand.
AGCGTATCGGTGAATCATTTAAGCGGCTGGATGCTGCCGAAATGAAAGAGATCACCGGTTCAGACTATTTTCACGACGGACTGTATACGCCTGGCGCGGTATTAATTCAGCCCGCCCAATATATTCGCGATCTGGCGGCGGGATTACAGGATAAAACCGAACTGTACGAAAATACGCCGGTGGTGGAGCTTAATCGTAGCGGCCAGTACTGGCGTGCGCGCACGCCACGCGGCACCATCACCGCAACCAAAGTGATTCTCGGCGTAAACGGACATATCGAAGATTTCGGTCATTTCCGCGGACGGCTGATGCATGTCTTTACCTATGCTTCCATGACCCGGGGGTTCCGTCAGGATCAGTTTAATCACTTAGCAACCGGGCAGGAAAACTGGGCGCTGTTACCGGCCGATCCGATGGGCGCTACGCTGCGTAAAATCACCACCGACCACGGTGAGTCGCGGATCGTTATTCGCACCCGTTTCACCTACGATCCCGGTATCAAGGTATCAACACAACGGGTGGCATCGATTGCCGCAGAGCAGCGCCACTCAATGGAAGCACGCTATCCCCAGCTGAAGAATTTACCCTTTGAATACAGCTGGGCCGGCAGATTATGCCTGAGCGTCAATAGCGTGCCAGCTTTCGGTGAAATTGAGGAAAACCTCTATTCAGCCTGTTGTGAAAATGGGCTGGGAACCGTGAAAAGCACCCTTGCGGGCGTAATGGTGGCGGAGATGGCAACACAAACCGCTTCAGAGAGCTTACAGAAATATCAGACGCAGGCGCCCCCTGGACGTATTCCGCCGAATCCGTTTGCCTGGGTGGGAATAAACTCGGTCATTCGCTGGCAGGAATTTCGCGCCGGTCGCGAAGGGTAAGTCAGGCTTAAATCATAAAACGCTTTATCACCTAAAGGATGGAGTGATTAATTAATCACTTTTCGCCCTTTCGTGCAGATCCATCCTTTGCTTAAGTAAACCAATCTGAAAAATTAAGTGACTATGATAAATCAGCAACAACTTAATAAACGACTGCACTTTTATTTCTGTGCAATCATTGCCCTGAAGTTAGCCAGTCGCTACCAGGGTATTTATTTACCGTTAAAAAAGAATCAATTTCTGTTGTTGTGGCTGAATAAGGCGCAATGTAAAAAAACATTCAGCCCGGAACTGATTAACGAAATAAGATGGCTTAAAGAGAAGATTATCCAGCAGGGCATAAATATTGACGCTGAGCCGATGCTGCAAAATATCTGGTATCAGGGTCAATGTCTTCGCCGGTTGATGCCGTCATTAACCCGGTCAGTCTGAGCCGCGGGTGAGCGCTATTGACTCAGGATAGCAGCCAGACCATCCTGAGTTGTTACTGCGGATTATTTAGCCAGAATCTTATTGACCATCAGCTGATGCGCAGCTTTATTGCTGACGCCAGAAAAGATCTGGATAACGGTGAATTTGTGGTCGGCAACCGCCAGCAGAGTGGTCTGAATCACATGGCTGTCACCCTGAATATCAGTGGCTTCAATATGGTAAACATCCAGCCCTTTAACCTTCTCAGTCTTTTCGCTAATCACCTTATAATCAGGCGAAACCTGCTTTTGTTTATCCCTGATATCCTTCATGCCTTCCAGGAAATCAGCATCGCTGCCACCACGCGCAACCGCCGGCACCGGCTCTTCGCCAATAATCAGTACGCGTTTGTCCTGCTTGTTAACGTACATTTTACCCGGCGCCCCGCCCGGAACAGGCTGCACTTCATAACCCTGGAGATCAAAAGCAAATTTGCCGTTAAGCAGCGAGATCTTTTGCACTGCGGGTGCACTGGCAGCAGGCGTCGCAGTCTGAGCCGCAACCGCCATAGTGCTGGCACCACATAAAGTTGCAACCAGGCTCAGCATGCCCAGTGTCTTTTTAATTGCCATAATAACGCTATCTCCATTTTTAACAGAATTGTCAATTATCCACGATGTCGACAAGAAAGATCTGATTATTTATTCAGATGGTAAATACAGAGTCCCACACCCGGTAAAAACAGGATTATTGACCAGTAAGCGACAGGAATAAAAAAGCCGAAGCCATTCCAGGCTATCATCCGCACTATCCTTGAATTTACCCATACTGAGTTTAAAAGCCGGTGGTTAAAATACCTTTTTTCGCCGGTGAGACCAGGCGTAAACCGATCACGGCCCTCAGTTGTTGTCTTTTGCGGCATTTTGCGTCACGTAGTGTCTGGCCAGCAGATAGATATTTTTCAGCCGCTCACTGGAGGTCTGCGCACCCTTGAGCTGTAACGCCAGAATAATGTTGCGCACTTCAAGCGCCTGCCCGGTTTTAATCAGGTCAAACACCGCATTACCGATTACTGCACAAATTTCTTTATGGTCTTCTTTATATCTGTCGGGCACTTCACCTCCTTTCTGTGGCGATATACCCAGTATAACAGCTGTCAGAAATTTGCCAGTCGCGACGCCCTGAGACGTCCACAATTCGGAACAAGTTGACTAATTGCATAAGAATTCAGCTTTTCAGCTAAGTGAATAGCACTTTTTGCCAAAAAAAACCTTCGCAGGCACAGCAATATTCTGTACATGTTTTTGGAAACTGTATAACTTGATCCCCGGGAATTATTGGGCACATATTAATCTTTCACCGCTGAGGGCAGTGACATGCATCAGGATGGATATAACACTAAAACAGATCAAGATATCGCCCACTATTTTAACGAGGCCACGCTGCCGTCTCAGCAGGAGACGCTGGGGCAGATTGTTGTGGAGATCCTGCGTTCGGGTAAAAGTATCAATCGTAAGGCGATTTGCGCCAAATTGCTGACCCGCCTCGAGCTGTCCAGTAGTAAGGAGCAGGAAAAGCACTATCAGCAACTGATTGGCATGTTGTTTGGACGCAGAGACTAAGTCATACGTTTTTATGCTAACCAGATATCTGGTATTTCTTTTACCCCTGACTGGACTGCACAGCCCGTTGAAGTCTCTGCCTCCTGCCCACTGCAGGATGCATTACTGATTCAGAGAAGCTGTTATGACCAGAAGTGACGAAGAAAAACTAATCGATATTATGATGGGTGAAGCGGTGCTGGCGCTGATAAATGCAGGCGGAGCAATCAACAACGCTTCGCTGATCAAGCAACTGCAGACCATGGCGAAACAGGAGAGTGACCCTGCCAGGTGCCGGGCCTGTAAGCGCGCCATACATGAAGTGATCGGTAATATGCCGGAAAATCGTAAGCGGGTGACGCAGAAGATTCGTGACACCGACAATGTGGTGCATATTTTCACCAACGAAGGGCCAGCTGACGGCTCGAGAAAACACTGAGCAGTCCCGGTAATTCTCTTCTATGCTTTACCCGAAAAATAGTGCCAGCTATTCAGCTGCCAGACCCATTTAAGAGGATACAACCATGCAGGAGTTGTCGACGGAATCTCAGCTTTCTCAATATTTGAGTGAAGCCGGTGAGATTTATGCGTCCGAAGCAGAAGTTATCGGCGCCGTCATTAAGGAGATCGTTGCTTCCGGCAACCATGTCACCCATAAAGGTATTATTCTGAAGCTGATTGAAAAACTTGAAACCACCGCCGATGTGGTTACTCAGGATATTTACCGCCTTGCGCTTGAACTGATTGTCAGCCGCACACCCGATGATCCTGACTACTAGCCTGCATCCTCCATGCTGACCAGAGATCCCTCTGGTCAGCTCACCCGTTAGCGCTTAGCCCTGACGGTTTTTCCATACGGTCTGAATATTACAGAACTCATGCAGTCCATACACTGACAGTTCACGTCCATAACCACTCTTCTTCACACCACCAAATGCCACGCGCGGGTCACTGGCGCTGTAGCCATTAATAAATACGCCGCCGCATTCGAGTCGGCAGGCTATTTCATTCGCCAGCGCTTCGTCTGCACTGTAGATAGTGGCAGACAGGCCAAAATCACTGTCATTAGCCAGCGTCACCGCATGATCGGCGTCACGCGCCACGGTCACCGCCGCTACCGGACCAAACAGCTCCTGGCGAAAAGCAGTCATATGCGGCTGGACGTTACCCAGCACCGTTGGCGCATAGAAGTTACCTTTGCCCGGTACTTTGTAACCGCCGGTCAGCAGTACTGCGCCTTCGGCCAGCGTTGCTTCTACCTGGCCATGCAGTTCATCGCGCAGATCGAAGCGGGCCATCGGGCCGACATAGTTATCCTCGTCATCTGGCGCACCGGTTTTCAGCGCCTCGACGGCAGCGACAAATTTCGCGGTGAACGCGTCGGCAATCGCTTCTTCAATAATAAAGCGTTTTGCCGCGGCGCAGACCTGCCCGCTGTTCTGATAACGACCCGCGACTGCTGCTTTAACCGCCTGATCCAGATCGGCATCTTTCAGCACGATAAAGGGATCGGAGCCGCCCAGTTCCAGCACCGATTTCTTCAGTGCCGCTCCGGCCTGAGCACCAATCGCCGCACCAGCCCTGACACTACCGGTAAAGGTTACTGCCGCCACGCGGTTGTCAGTAATCGCCTGGCTGACCCCTTCATTGCTGGCATTAATCACGGTAAACACCCCCTGCGGGAAGCCTGCCGCAGCCACAATGCGCTGGATAAGATAAGCACTGCCCATCACATTTGGCGCATGTTTCAGCAGGTAACTGTTACCGGCCAGCATCACCGGCACTGCACTGCGCATTACCTGCCACAGCGGGAAATTCCACGGCATAACTGCCAGAACGGTGCCTAACGGACGAAATTCGGTTACCGCCTGATTGTCAGGAACCAGCGTCGGCCTGGTCGCCAGCATTGCCGGTCCGTGTTCTGCATACCAGTCGCAAAGGCTGGCGCTTTTTGCTACTTCCCCGCGAGCCTGCTTAATCGGCTTACCCATCTCCTGACTGATCAGCTGTGCCAGCTGTTCGAGGTTTTCACGTAACGCATTGCCCAGATCGCGCAGTTTATCCGCGCGTTGTGCGACGCTCTGCGCGCCCCACTGCTTGCCCGCGTTGTAACAAACGGCAATCGCCTGATCAACCTGGGCGGTGGTATCAAAGGGATAGTCAGCCAGTTTTTCCGCGCTGGCCGGATTGAGTGAAATGGCATGAGTCAGATGGCTAATGGTCATAGTAATGTCCGTGGTCAATTTGCGTTGAGGGTATTCTGGACTTGTGAGGGCCATCAGAAAAGTGAATAATTGAGCTGCAACCTTTCACTAAATGAGAACGGCATGAATCTTTCCCAACTTGAGATGTTTTCCGCGGTGGCTGAAACCGGTAGCGTGTCTGAAGCGGCGCGCAGGGTGCATCGGGTGCCGTCCAATGTCACCACCCGCATTCGCCAGCTGGAAGCTGATCTGGGAGTGGAACTGTTTATCCGCGAAAGCCAGCGTTTGCGACTGTCACCTGCGGGCCACAGTTTGCTGCAGTACAGTAGTCAGATTCTCGCTCTGGTGGCTGAAGCCCGTCAGACGGTCACCGGGCAGCAGCCGCAGGGTATCTTTAGCCTGGGTTCGCTGGAGAGCACCGCCGCGGTACGGATCCCTGGCATCCTCGGCCAGTACCATCAGCGTTACCCGATGATACAACTGGATTTGAGTACCGGTCCGTCCGGCACCATGCTGGATGCGGTGCTGGCAGGCGATCTGTCAGCAGCTTTTATTGACGGACCGGTGATGCATCCGGCGATAGAAGGAATGCCGGTTTTTCTGGAAGAGATGGTGATTATTGCCCCTGCCGGTTCTGCGGTAGTTAACCGTGCGCGCGATGTGAGTGGTCATAATATTTATGCCTTCCGCGAGAACTGCTCCTATCGCCGACACTTTGAAAACTGGTTCCTTGGCGATCAGGCCACACCGGGTAAAATATACGAGATGGAGTCCTATCACGGCATGCTGGCCTGCGTGATCGCTGGCGCCGGCATGGCGATGCTGCCGCGCAGCATGCTGGAGAGCATGCCTGGCCATGAACAGGTGACAATTTGCGTTCCTGATGAGAACTGGCGCTGGCTGAATACCTGGCTTATCTGGCGGCGTGGCGCCAAAACACCGCAGCTGGAGGCATTAATCAGGCTGTTGCCTGCTGAAAGAGAATAGTGTTTAGCTAAGCGGGTTAAAGCTGGCATATCTGCTCAAGTCGCGACTGAGTGTAAAACCGCTATGGGTCCAGGGAAAACCTTCCTCCCTGGACTTTACTACAAATTATTTATAAATCACCGCAACGCCATAAAGCCTGTTCTCACCCCCTGCGGAGATAATACGGTAAGCGCTGGCGCCGCGCTCTTCCGCCTTCAGAGCCAGTCTGTTTTCGAGACCGGAAAGTGTGGTTGCTCCCGATGCTGAAATAGTTCCTATTTTAGTCAGACCTTCATCAGAATTTACGGCTCTTACGGCAAAAGAATTTACTGAATAACTTCCTAAGATCAACAGTGGCAAAATGAATTTTTTCAAACGCATATTTACACCTCATTAAGTTAAACACGCCAGCCATATTGCTGACCGGGCTACCTTAAGAGAAAAAAACTTACAGAAACCTTACCTGCTGGTCCGGCGATAAATATAATCGCCATTTCCTGTAAAGAGTAAAAATTACATTATCTTGATATAAAAATTTATTCATTTTGTCGCGCTATTGATAATTCCAGCTCATTACGTGAGAAAGATATTCACCCCTTGCCGGGTTCTCATCGCGTGCCGACGAAGATGGCGTGGCTGCAAAATCGCAAACTGAATGTATAAGCATTCAGGCAAGAGTTTAAGGCACATTCGCTCAGCACTGGCGCTTTGTTCACACTATTCTGTAGTTTCTGCCAGGCTTAATAAGCACGCTATGAACCATATTGATTCGCGCCGCAAGGAGAACTAATGAAAAAATCGTTTCTGATCGCCTCATTAATCGCACTTAATTTTTCGGTCGTCGCAGCAGAAACCGGCGGATTTAAAGCTGGCGATACACCGCCGCCGAAGCACGAGCAGGACGCGGGATATAAAGGCACGGAGGATACCCGTGAGAATACGGTTAACCGCATCCGTGATTTACGGGATGGCGCATGGGTCACTCTGGAAGGGAATATTATTAAGCAGCACCAGCAGGAGCGCTATGCTTTTCGTGATAAGACCGAAACCATTGACATCGTGGTTCCTCAGTCTGCATGGAAAGGTAAAGAGTTTGGCGCTGAGGATCTGGTGCGCATCAGTGGACGGGTGCATGGTCAGGGAAAGAGTACCATCATCAACGTCGAGCAGATCAGTGAACCTTGATACCCAGCACCCGGGCCATTTAGCGAGTGGCCGCAAACGCTTGCAGTAACTGCGTTAACGTCTGGAGTGAGAACAGCGCGGCATCGCGAATCACCTGTTCACAATCGCCTTCGATTAAACGCACCGTACTGTACAGTTGCTGATGCGGCAGCTGCCATGCAAACCAGATTGTTCCTGCCGGTGTGCCATCTTCCCCGCCATCGGGGCCGGCATACCCACTGATCGCCAGGCTGACATCTTCGCCGGATAAAGCCAGCGCGCCCGTTGCCATTTCCCGCACCGCCGCTTCACTGACTGCGCTATCGATACGCAGAGTTCGTTCGGAGACGTTAAGCATTCGCTGCTTTGCGCTATTGGAATAGGTAACGATCCCAGTGGTAAAAAAATCGGCGCTGCCGTGGGTGGATCCCATCGTCATACTGACCAGACCTGAGGTGCACGATTCGGCCGTCGTCAGCTTCAATTCCAGCTTTAACAGGATATCGCCAAGCGCCTGTGCGGCGTCTGCAAGTTGTTTATCCATAGTCCCTCCTCCGGCGTGAACAATAATATGCATAGTGTATGCCCTGAACGGCAGAATTCTCCACCTCTGCGCCAGCCTGCGATTATCGTTAAATCAATCTTCCGCCAGAATGTGACAATCATCACATCTGTGCCAGGATTAAAATAAACAACAAGGAAGATATTGATGAAAAATAAGCACTATCGATCCCCCGTCAGAAAGGACGGCTTTGCCGGGCTGGGCGACTATGCTGCGATTGGTGAAGGGCGTTCCGTTGCGCTGATTGCCCCGGATGGCGCAATTGACTGGTGGTGTGCGCCCAATCTCGATTCGCAGCCATTGTTTGATCGCATCCTTGATACGGCGATTGGCGGTTTTTTTCAGCTGGAGCCCAGCGAACCTTACAGCGTAACCCGTCACTATCGTGAGCAAAGCAATGTGCTGGAAACGCGGTTTGAAACGGAAAGCGGTTCAGTATTATTAACGGAATCGATTAACAGCACACTGGCTGGCAGGCTGCCATGGAGCGAACTGGCACGGCGCGTCGAAGGGCTGAAGGGGCATGTCGAACTCAATTTACGTCTGCGCTTTGGCACCGCCGCAGAAACGCGATCGCCGTGGATGGCGAATACCGCGCAGGGAAATGTGTTTCATATCGCTGAGATGATGGCGATGCTGCGGACCAGCGATGATATTGAGATTACGCACTGTGAAGATGAACAGGTCACCGGCCTGCTCACCACCGCGCCCGGTTCACGATCGCTGGTGGCACTGCTGGTAACGGAAAAAGAGCCGCTGGCGGTACCGGCGCTTACTGCAATTGATGAAAGAATTGAAACCAGCCATATTGCATGGTGCGACTGGGCAAAAAGCCTCAGCTATCAGGGACGTTATGCAACTCAGGTGATGCGTTCAGCGCTGGCGCTGAAATTTCTCTGGTACTCGCCGACTGGCGCACTGGCCGCCGCCGCCACAACTTCGCTGCCCGAGGGCATCGGTGGTGAAAAAAACTACGATTATCGCTATGCCTGGGTACGCGATGCCTGCCTGATCATTAAGGCGTTTGTCTATCTCGGTGCGCTTGAAGACTGTAAGGCGGCTTTTTCATGGCTGTCGAAAACCATTATTCGCCACGGGGTCAGGCTCCATGCCTGTTACACCCTTGAAGGCGAGGTGGTGCCAGAGGAGCGCTACCCGGATTTACAGGGTTATCAGCATTCGCAACCCGTTCGTGTCGGCAATAATGCCCGCGATCAGCTGCAGCTGAGCATGTACGGCGATATGCTTGCCACCGCACAACTGTTTATTGAAGCCGGGCACATTCTCGATCTTGCCACTTCGCGTATGCTTGGCGAACTGGCTAACTGCTGCGCCGATCACTGGCGGCAGAAAGACTCCGGCATCTGGGAGCTGCCTGAAAACCAGCACTATACCCATTCTAAAATGGCCTGCTGGCTGGCGCTTGATCGGGCAGTGGCAATGGCGAATGAACAACATATCGAACCTACGTGGGTGGGACGCTGGCAGCGGGAGCGTGATCGTATTCGTGACTGGGTTGAAACCCACTGCTGGTCCGAAAGTAAACAGGCTTATCTCTTCTATCCCGGCAGCGAAGATAAGCTGGATGCTGCACTGGCGCTGGTTCACCATTATGGCAATGCAGTTAACCGGCAGCGCATGCTGGCCACCTTGCAGGCGATCATTGCCGATTTAGGACATGGCACGGCCATGCTTTATCGCTACAGCAATGTGGAAAAAGAGGAGAGCACTTTTGTCGCCTGCGCGTTCTGGCTGGTAGAAGCTCTGGCCTCAATGGGTGAAGCAGCACAGGCCGAAACTCATATGAAGGAAATTATTGAGACGCTGTGTGGGGAAGGCAATGTTGAGACATTTAACGAGATGTTTGATGTACGCACCAACAGCTGGCGCGGCAATATTCCGCAAGGGCTGAGCCACCTGGCGCTGATTTGCGCGTCTCAGGCGCTTACCGCGACGGAAAAGTAGTGCAGCCATTTTCTGCCAGGGCGCGGGGAGGTGAAAAATGGCCATGTAACTCTTTTGCTTTTCCGCGGAATAGCCAGAATGCCCAGCTGTACTTGCTAAAAAATGATAACGAAGCGCTGTATTTTTATCATGCTGAATATATTTTACTGGGCCGGATATAAATATACCCGCCACACCAGAAGTATAACGGGCATACAGTTGCCGACGGAATATTTAATTAATGCACAAGTTACGGTTTTTTACCGCTACTTTGCCCACCTTTCTTCCCTGCTTCGGAGGCTTTTTCGTGATCATTTTTAAATGAACCACTACTTTTCTGACCGCCTTTTTTACCGGCTTCTGATGCTTTTCCACGATCATCGGCAAAGTTTCCTGATCCACCACGATGTTCAGTCATAACATTTCCTCTACGTGCTTTAAATTACCACTCAGAATCATTTCTCAGTGGGCGTCTTGCTGTATAAAGCATGGCAGCAAAAGCAATATCCGCAAGTTTTTATCACTATTTAAAACCCCATATTCAGCGACATTCACAACACCTTGAAATATCGGTAAATATCAATCAAAGCTGGTAATTGTCAATAAATAGTTACACCGACAGATATTTTATTGTTAATTTTGCAAAACGAAAACCATATATTTAATTAAGAGAATAGTCTCGTTTTTTACACCTTGATTTATAAAATATTTTTTAATAAGCCCATTAATGGAAGGTTTTCGCGTTCTCATCTATCTTTAAAAAGTTCACATAAGGAGTAAACATGAGAAGTTCACTACTGCTAATTACCCTGCTTATCGCCGGGACCGCTACAGCTGAAGATCCACAACAACAGCCACAAGAAAACTACATTAGCCATCTGTGCAGCGCGGCGATTGATAAACCTGATGGATCCAGAGAGTTCTATCTGCAACAGATCAAGAATAGTTCGATGCGTGGCCAGTCCTCATCATCGCTGAATAAAACCGAATTCGATCAGGATATTGCGGAAAAAGTTATTGAAGGCTGGCAGTCACTCACTCCCGAACAGCGCCAGCAGGCCACTACCCCGAGCGGCTGCCAGCAAGCTCTTAATAAAAAGCTCAATGGCGCCTGAACAGGTTTTAAGCTGTTCAGGCGAGCTGGCCGGGTTGCGAATATCCGCTAACTCAGCGTTTTCAGCTGGGCGCGCGCATTATAGAAGCGACGACAGGCCAGATAGCCAGCGATAATGGTCGACAGGCTGGCCGTCCCCAGCAGCATAAATGTCACCATTATTTGATATTTAATCGCCTTTACCGGATCAATCCCGGCAAAAATCAGCCCGGACATCATGCCGGGCAGACTGACCAGCCCGACAGTTTTCGCCGCATCCACGGTCGGGATCATCGCGGCGCGAATACTCTCGCGGAGCAGCGTGCCGGAAGCCATTTTAATTGAGGCCCCGAGGCTCAGCATCTCAAGGATCTTTTGCCGGTTATCAGCGAAACGCTGGTTAAGATTGCTGTAGCACAATCCGACGGCGACCATCGCATTACCGGCGATCATCCCGGAAATCGGGATCACCTGCATGGGCATAAATTCAATCGAACCACTGACCACCAGGATCGCCAGCGTCAGCGTGGTGCCAGCCGTGATGGCGATAAACGAAATGATAAATGCGTTATCAATATTACGGCTGCGCTTGCGGGCATTAAGCGAAGCATTGATGCAGATAAACAGCACCATTAATACCGTCAGCCAGCCATTGTTCAGATTGAAGATGGTCTTCAGGACATAGCCAACGATAATCAGCTGAACAACGGCGCGCGACACGCTCCAGATAATATCCTTACCCAGACCCAGCTTCTCTTTCTGGCTGATCAGCAGCGCAATCACCACCAGCAGCAGCGCAAAAGCCAGTGATTGATTGGTAATATTATGCTGGTTCATGGTGACTCCCGGAAACCGGCGCCGTCAGCGTCACGACCCGTTGCGCCTGGCTAATCTCGGCGCTATCGTGACTAATCCATACCACGGCGGTTCCCTCCTCTTTCACCAGCGCAGCAATCAGCTGGTGAGTCAGTTGCTTGTTCTCTTCATCCAGCGCGCTGGTGATTTCATCCAGCAGCAAGACCTGTGGCAGAAATTGCAGGTTACGCAACAACGCTACCCGCTGTTTTTCGCCGCCGGAAAGCTGACCGATTTTCTTATCCAGACTCTCCGCAGGCAGATTGACCCTGTTCAGCCAGTGTTTCAGCCCTTCCCTGTCGGCCTTTTTCTGGCGAATTTGCCATGGAAAAGCGAGGTTGTCATACACCGTCGTGCCAAACAACGCTGGCGTCTGGAAACAATAAGAGACCTGCTGGCGATAGCTTTCCGCCTTCAGCGCAGTAATCGGCTCACCTTTAAACCAGATATCGCCTGCAGAAGGCGACAGCAGCGAAGCCATGATTTTCAGTAAAGTACTTTTTCCGCTGCCAGAGGAGCCGGTCAGCAGGACAAACTCACCCGCATTAAGCGTCAGTGAAACCGGAGCCAGTAACTGACGCCCTTCGGCTGCATAGCTCACATCCTGCACATCCAGCAGAGGAGTAACGGTTGACATTATGCTCTATCCATCAATTGAATTTTCTGCAAAATCATAACGCTAAAACAGCACAGGCTGCGGCCTTTCTGCAGGTAAACGGGTCCGGGGTTATTGCGAGCGTCGGGTTATTAAGGCCAGTGACCATGATTCCCGCTGGCATCGGGGGCAGCTCAGCGTTTGTTGGGCGGCGATCTGCGTCGTCAGCCCGCAGTGATTACAGGCATATAAGCCCGCTTCAGGCACGCGGATAACGTCATGACGGTGCTCAGGAGGAAGCACCGAGAGGCCGGGCCTGACATCATCATGCGAATAAAAATAAGTACTCAGCTGCCCATCCACTTCAATCAGCGCCAGCCGGACCTGGCCGATATGCTCGACGCCTTCCTGCCGCAGTTCCATAAAAAATTCGTCTTCGGAGATATTCAGTCCGTGCAGACTTTCCAGCACATACGCCCCGTCTTTAATCAGCGTAACAACATCGCCCTCGATCCATTTTGAAAGCCGCGGGCTGCGGGCAGTCAGGTAAGTGGTCAGCCGGTAGAGCACCAGCAGCACAATAAATACCATCGCGACGGGCAAAATGGGCACATCATCATAAAAAGTCACATCACCCGACGCCGAACCGAGGGTAAGAATGATCACCAGCTCGAACAGAGACAGCTGCCGGATACCACGTCTGCCGGAAACTTTTAAAAAAATAAAAACAATAATGTAGGCAAAGAGGACACGTACAGCCACTTCAGCCAGAAATGACGTCGACAGGTCATTCAGGAAAATACGTTGCCAGTCAATGGTAAACATAGGAACAGGATCATCCGGTAATCAGAAAGCCTGAGTTTACCAGCGCAGCGGCCAATTGTATTTTTAGCTTTATCACGTTTAAAAAAATTTGCAGCGGCGCGCGCGACTGAGCAGTAAACGGCGCCGCTGATACCTATGTCACTTTGCGGGCTCGTGCCGTATTGACGGTCGCAGCGATGGAAAACACCGCAACCATAATCAGTACAATGCCCAGCGCAATCATCGCTGTGAAACCAAATGACTGAAACAGCATATACCCGGCAATACAGCCCGTCAGAAAGGAGATGATGGTCGTCAGATGCGTATGCAGCTGCTTCTGGTAAAAATGCCGCTCAGCCGGTTTATCACTAAAAATAAACGAGGACATAAACGAACCTAATGCAATGCCGGCATCGGTCAGCGTGCCGGTGACATGCGTTGAGCGAACCCGACCGTTTGAAAGCTGGGTCGAGGTTGAGTTATGCACTCCCATCAGGAATCCCAGCAACACCAGCACTTCCCCGTTATTTTTAACCGAGTAAAAGACGGTCTCAAACAGCGATGCCAGCATTAACGCCACCCCTTCCGCCAGCAGGATAAAGCAGTAAATCGTCCGCAGATTCTTCTTCAGTCCGCTAATGACCACGCAGCGTGCCATTGTCGACCCGACAATAAAGGCCATGATCAGTACGGCCAGAAAAAACAGCTCATGAAATTGCGCACCAGGCACTTCCGCTGAAATTTGTGAGGCGTTGCCGGTCATATGGGATGGAAAAAAACCAAAGGCGCCAAAGGCCATCGCATTCAATGTACCCGCCGTGGTGGCCAGCACCAACGCCAGAGAGCGGTCTTCAGTGTGTGATCTGGTTTTCTTCTTTTTTATCAGCAAATTATGCCCCTGTTAATGGGTTTGATTCCGTTGAGATAAGCAGGATGATTACCCGCTCCGACGATAAAAATTTTTCATTACAGAGTTACAGCTTAGCCAAAAATGCGACATAGATCACATTCGGGTTGAATTCTGCGCACAGGTATCTAGACTCTTGCGCTTTCTTCTTCACCACCTGAGCGGATTGTCTATGTCTGATATCAACGCTGTTTCACGTAAGACCGCATGGTCACGCGTAATGACACTCGCTGTGGCCGCATTTATTTTTAACACCACAGAATATATCCCGGTTGGATTACTCTCCGATATTGGTGGTAGTTTCGGCATGGAGTCAGCACAGACCGGTATTATGCTGACCGTCTATGCCTGGATAGTGGCGCTGATGTCACTGCCGCTGATGCTGATGACCAGCCAGATCAATCGTCGTACCCTGCTGATCACTATTTTCGGCTTATTTATGTGCAGCCATCTGCTGTCATTTTTTGCGTGGAATTTTGACGTGTTGTTGATCAGCCGCGCCGGTGTCGCGCTGGCGCATGCCCTGTTCTGGTCGATCACTGCGTCGCTGGCCATACGGCTGGCGCCTGCAGGTAACCGTGCGCGCGCACTCAGCCTGATTGCCACCGCCACCGCGCTGGCGTCGGTACTGGGTTTACCGCTGGGCAGAATCATTGGTCAGGGTTTCGGCTGGCGCGCTACTTTCCTCGTCATCGCAGCGGTAGCCTTTGTTCTGTTATGGCTGATTGTGAAAATTATCCCGAATGTGTCTTCAGAACACGCGGGATCGATAAGGAATCTTCCGGAACTGCTGAGCCGCCCGGCACTGCTGGGACTTTACGCTCTGGCTGTAGCAGTGGTAACGGCGCATTTTACCGCTTTTACCTATATCGAACCTTTTGTGCAAAAAGTCGCAGGTTTCAGCCAGAATTTCGCCACCCTGCTGCTGCTGGTTTTGGGGATTGCCGGGATTGCCGGTAGTGTTATTTTCAGCAAGTATGGCGAAGCTAATCTGAATGTCGTTCTTGCCAGCGCAATTGCTTTGTTATCTCTGTGTCTGCTGATGCTGTCCACGGCGGCGGGGAGTGAAACAGCAATGATCGTGCTCTGCTCACTATGGGGCATTGCGTTTATGATGATTGGCATGGGAATGCAGATGAAGGTTCTGACTCTGGCGCCGGATGCTACGGATGTGGCGATGGCGATGTTTTCAGGCATCTTCAATATTGGCATTGGCGCCGGTGCGCTGCTGGGTAATAAAGTCAGCTCAGAATTATCAATGTCATCAACAGGCTATGTCGGTGCAGTTCCGGCAGTGATGGCGCTGATATATGCGGTATGGATGTTCCGCAAAGGCAGCGGCCAGCCGGTTCAGGAAGAACATCCACTGATTACGGAAGTCGAATAACCCCGTTGCAGACAGCAGCAGGCTGTTTTGCATCGCGTTAAATCATAAACGCCTGATGAGTTCATCAGGCGTTTTTTTTGTTCTTGTCCGGTTATGACCAGTCAAACAGCGTCTTTAACTTAACATCCAGCCCCTTAGCCAGCACATTGATAACTAACAGGGTAGGATTTCGGACTCCACGTTCAATTCCACTGATATAGGTGCGATCCAATCCACACTTGTCGGCAAAAACTTCCTGTGACATGCCTGACTGCGTGCGGAGTGATCTGATGCGCTCACCAAAGCGAGCCTGAATGGTTTCTGTATTATGCATCCGAGTAACATGACTCACTGATGCTTATCAGTCCACGGACTATGAGTCACAAAAAAAAGATGCTAACTTATATCATGTGACTCATAGGCAACAAAAAAGGAGTGTTTGCGATGGATAGCCAAGACTGGAATTCAGCAGAGATACAGAAAGAATTAAGAAAAAGAGGATTGACGATGTCCGGACTTTCCAGGAGAGCAGGGCTGGCCACTTCGACGCTGAGGAATACCCTGCTGCGACCATGGCCTAAGGGGGAGTGGCTTATTGCTGATGCCCTGTCAAAACACCCTTCTGAGATCTGGCCAAGTCGCTACCCAGCGCCCTCAGCAACGCAATAAGTTCATTTGCTGCTTCTGTAACCAAACCGGGCCAGACAAACTAGCGATCTCAGTGATGAATCTGTTTCAGCTCAGCTTTCGTCAGGCCGGTCATTTTCATCACCGCAGCAGGCTTCAACCCCTCAGCCAGCATTTTGAAGGCAATTTCTAATTTTGTTTCCTGCCGCCCTTCCTGCCGCCCTTTCTGAGCGAGTTTTTCTGCAATCGTCATCATAAACTCCTTATGTTGACCTGCGCGCTCTCCCAGTGCGCAGATAAATGATTCAGGGTCTGCGGTTTCGCCCACTTGCAGCATATAGTTCATTACCGCAATCACCTGACTATCGGTAGTGTAATCGCTGTTTATCAGCATTGACAACTGTTCAAGGAGCATCATCAGATCGCGGTGGCGAATATGTTTTTGCAGGAACTCCAGTAGCGCCACTCTTCTGTGGCGCAAAATTTCCCCGTCGGGGATCACTGTGATATCCACCAATGGAAAATCGTTACCATAGACCTGCGCGGCCAGCAGTGGATCATCAAAGCCTTGCAGCCAGTTCATCGGATAAGGATAAGGGCTGATATTGCCATGGTAGAACAGGATCGGGATCACCAGCGGCAGGCGCTCGTGCCCGGCATCCAGATGGCGCTGCATCGCTGCAATGGCGTAGCGCATCAGGCGGAAAGTCATATTGTTATCCGGCGAACTCTGATGCTCAATCAGGCAGTAAGCATATCCTTCCCTGCTGACTGTCTTCAGTGAGTAGAGCACGTCTGAGTAAAACGCCCGTAAATCTTCTTCGACAAAGCTGCATGACTCCAGCTGGAGAGTGTCCAGATTGCAATACTTCAGCAACCCTGGCGGCAGATGGATTTGCAGAAAATCCCTGGCGGCATCAGGGTAAGTGAGAAACTGTTTAAATATCGCATCATGCGGTGTGGCGGTGGCACCCATTCCCTGACTCCTGTCACTGTCTGCCCTGCGCGGAATTTATCACAGCTATTTTGTGGATAAAAAGAGCGATGGCGAAGCGTATTTCCGCTATCTGTTTTCCTGTCTAATCATTACTTTGTCGATGGATTCGTGAGAAAGGGATTTGTCATCTACACTTGCCGCGCACCTCACCACATAAACCTGTGATTTTAAATTTAAGCGTGAGGCGACTTGGTAATATTTCACTTAATTCAGGGATACTATGAACTCAACATCGACTGACTCATCTGCAACAGACGAGTCTCCATCTGCGGTTACTGTCAGGCAAAGAATTTTTTTTGTGGTGCTGGTCGCCACCATGGGGGCGCTGGCTTTTGGTTATGACACGGGCATTATTTCAGGCGCCTTACCTTATATGTCCTCACCGGTGGCTCAGGGCGGGCTGGGGTTAACCTCATTTACTGAAGGTCTGGTGGCATCTTCGCTGGTTTTTGGCGCTGCACTGGGTTCGTTTCTGAGCGGGTTTTTCTCCGACAAATTTGGCCGCCGTATCACTCTGCGAAGTCTTGCGGTGCTGTTTGTGCTGGGTTCTCTGGGAACCGCGCTGGCGCCATCCGTACCCGTTATGGTGGCGATGCGTTTTCTGCTGGGGATCGCTGTCGGCGGCGGATCTGCCACTGTACCGGTATTTATCGCTGAGATAGCCGGCCCAAAGCTGCGGGCGCCGCTGGTCAGCCGTAATGAATTAATGATTGTCACCGGACAACTGGTGGCTTATGTGGCGAGTACTTTACTCAGTTACCTGCTGCACGATGAGCATCTCTGGCGTTATATGCTGGCCATCGCCATGATCCCTGGCCTGCTGCTGTTTATTGGCACTTTTTTTGTGCCAGCTTCACCGCACTGGCTGGTAGCTGAAGGGCGGCTGAAAGAAGCCAAAAAAATACTAAAATACCTGCGAGAAACACCGCGCGAAGTGCGCAAAGAACTCGAACAGATGAAAAAACAGGCGCGTAAAGCTGAACGCGGACCGGACGTTTATACTCTGCTTAAAGAAAAATGGGTTTTGCGGCTGCTGCTGCTTGGTACAGGTCTCGGTTTCGTGATTCAGTTTACCGGGGTTAATGGTTTTATGTATTACACCCCCATTATCCTGAAATCGACCGGACTTGGCACCAGCGCAGCCATTGCGGCGACCATTGGCAACGGCGTAGTCTCGGTTATCGCGACCTGCACAGGGATCTGGGCGGTAAGTCGTTTCCCGCGGCGCAAGATGTTGATGACCGGCCTGCTGTTTGTCATCGCCAGCCAGATATTGCTGGGACTGGTTCTGACCCTGATGCCTGCAAGTCTGACCCAAAGTTATATGGCGCTGGCGCTGATTCTTCTGTTCCTGTTTTTTATGCAGATGTGTATCTCGCCAGTCTACTGGCTGCTGATGTCGGAACTCTTTCCGATGCAGCTACGCGGCGCCCTGACCGGGACGGCGGTATCGTTACAATGGCTATTCAATGCAATTGTGGCCTTTGGCTTCCCGCCGCTGATGGCTTATGCCGGCAGTAAGACCTTTTTTATCTTTGCCGTTATCAACGTGGGTTCACTGGCGTTTATCGCCTTAATGCTGCCGGAAACTCGTGGTAAAAGCCTCGAAGAAATCGAGCAGCATATGCGTGAAGAATTTGGCCAAAAAACCGAAAGCGCCAGCGTAAGTTAAAGGCAGTAGCTACAGAAATTCATAGATTTATCCACGGGCGGCGTTCTCGGCGCCCGTGCCGATGATATGCACCATGATGAGGAGCCAGGTAAACAGAGATGAATAACACCACAGAACAGCAGAAGGCCAATATCATCGGAGTGGTCAGTAATACGTTCAGCAATCCGTACAGCGTAAAGATGCTGAATGAGCTGACCTGTCAGCTTAATGCGCGTGGTTATATCACGCTGTTACTGAATATCGGCACACGGGATAGCCTTCGTCAGCTGCTGCAAATGGCCAGGCCGTTACAGATTGACGGGCTGGTATTCCTTGCCCCGCTTTCCAGTGACGAACTGATTACCACCGCTGTCGGGCTACCTGATGTTCCTGCTATCTGCCTCGGCAACAGCCACCACAATGGCGATATGGATGTCGTTAGTGCGGATGATTACGCTGCAGGCGTGGAGATTGGACAACTGCTGTTGTCACAAGGGCATCAGCGCTTTGGCTTTATGCAACAACAGGACGATTCCCCGGCGCATCTGCAACGGCTGGAGGGTTATATCAGCAGCTTAGATGCAGCGCATAAAACGCTGGATAAAGTACTGGTGGCGGGCAGCAACCATCGCGAACAGGCGTATCAGGCGATGACCGCCTACCTGAAGCAGGCGCGGGCTTCGGAACGTATTGATGCACTATTCTGTGAGAATGACCTGCTGGCATTTGGCGCGATGCAGGCCATCCGCGACTTTGGTCAGGCGGTGCATATTGGTGTGGTCGGTTATGATGATGTGGATGAGGCGCGATCATCTACCTGGCATCTGACCAGCTGGGCGCCACGCGGTGACTTACAGATTGCTGAGGCGCTTAACCGACTGCTGGATAATCGTTCTGATAATCACGGCGGATGGCGGCAGGGAGAGCTGCAGGTCAGGCACTCGCACCTGGGTAAAGAAGTGCCTGGCGAAATGGCGAAATGCGGCTGCGCCAGTCGCCACTGATAAAGATCCCTTAAGCTGACGAGGCGAATCATCAACCGCAATTAACTGCGCTCGGTGATTTGCCGCAGCTGCAACAGGCTGGTATTGATAATGGCGATGTTGACTTCAAAAGGCACGCCATCATCAAGATAAACCGTTTCCTGAATTTCCATCACCGCTGCATGCTCATGCAGCTGAAGTAATCTGATCTGTTCTTCATCCGTGAGGTTAACTGCCTTCAGGTTCTGCTCCCTGCGCTGTACGCTCTTGCCGGTGATTTTTTCAATATAAGAGTATTTCGAGATCTCAAGCTGGCTGAACTCCATGCTGCTAAACATGCTGACCGGGAAATGGATATTTTCCAGCGCCACGGGAATATCGTCGAAGCACATTAAACGCACGATTTTATACACCGAGTCACTGTTCTTGATTCTCAGGGCATGCGCCATGGAGGCCGAAGGCACCTTAATAAGGCTGACCGAAATCACCTTCCTGATCCCTTTATAGCCCCCTTTTTGCGCCTGATAGTCAAAAGGGGACAGCGCATGAAATTTACCCGCGTGATTGCTTTTGCCGATAGCGCCAACGTAAAGCCCGGAGCCTTTAACCCGATAAATCCGCTGCTGCTCAATCAGAATTCTGGTTGCTTCCCGCACCGTCGCCCGGGTGATGCCAATATTTTTGGCGATGGCGATTTCAGTATCAAGCTTGTCCCCCGGCAGCAGCCCCTCCGTTTTAATCTTCCTGAGGATGTAATCGACAACCTCTTTTTGCTTTTCTGTAATGCTGTCTGTCATCGAAATCCTTCCTGATAGCGGGTGGGCTGATACTGACGGGTCCGCACGCCGGACCTGAGGATAAAACCATCTTTACGGATCGCACTCATTGGAATGTGATCAAGTTAACATTTTATAAATCAGATAATGCTGTCTGTTCACCTTTCTTATTTTACCTCTTGTATCCATACACGTCGAGATGCATTCTAAAGATGACTATACACATTTAACCTGTCTATACTTAATAAAATATAAATTTCTTAGCAAGTTAACTGTAATGAACATAAGCGACATTCTGAACGGCAGAAATGATGTCCAGACATCATCATGTCATTGCGCAACGTTTAACAGACACCGGGACCCCAGATGGAAAACAGACAATTAGCGAATGCGCTGCGGTTTTTAAGTATTGATGCCGTGCAAAATGCCAACTCCGGCCACCCTGGCGCCCCACTGGGCATGGCGGATATGGCAACGGTTCTCTGGCATGATTTTCTTCAACACAATCCTGCCAATCCGAACTGGCTTAACCGTGATCGCTTTGTGTTGTCGAATGGCCACAGTTCAATGCTGCTGTACTCCCTGCTGCACCTGACCGGCTACGATGTCAGCATCGATGACCTGAAAAACTTCCGCAAATTACATTCGAAAACCCCGGGGCATCCGGAATACGGTTACACCCCAGGGGTGGAAACCACCTCAGGCCCGCTGGGTCAGGGCATCGCGAATGCCGTCGGCATGGCGCTGGCGGAGAAGACCCTCGCCGCAGAGTTTAACCGCGATGACCTGCCGGTGGTCGATCACTACACTTATGTGTTTATGGGCGATGGCTGCCTGATGGAAGGCATCTCGCACGAAGTCTGCTCGCTGGCAGGCACCCTGCGCCTCGGCAAACTGATCGCCTTCTGGGACGATAACAATATCTCTATTGATGGCCACGTCGATGGCTGGTTCTCCGATGACACTGCCGCCCGCTTCCGCGCTTACGGCTGGCATGTTATCGCGGATATTGACGGCCATTCAGCCGAACAGCTGCGGGCGGCCACCCTTGCCGCGCGCGAAGAGACCAGCCGCCCGACGCTGATTTGCTGTAAAACCACCATTGGTTACGGCTCGCCGAATAAAGCGGACAGCCACGACTGTCATGGCTCGCCATTAGGCAGCGAAGAAGTGGCGTTAGTGCGTGAAGCCTTAGGCTGGGAACACCCGGCGTTTGTCATCCCGCAGGATATTTACGCCCGGTGGCAGGCAACCGATAAGGGGGCAAACGCAGAACATCAGTGGCAGGCGCTTTTTGACCGCTATCAGGCACAGCATCCGCAACTGGCGGCGGAACTGCTGCGACGCAGCAATAAACAGCTGCCGGAGGAGTGGCATAAAGTCAGCCAGGCCTATATCCGTGAACTGCAAAACACGCCTGCGGATATTGCCACCCGTCAGGCCAGTCAGCGCGCGCTGAATCATTTTATCCACACGCTCCCGGAATTACTGGGCGGCTCTGCCGATCTCTCGCCGTCCAACCTTACCCGTCACAACCAGGCCACAGATATCACTGCGGAGAACCCCGCCGGTAACTATCTCTCTTACGGCGTGCGGGAATTCGGTATGTCGGCAATGATGAATGGCATTGCGCTGCACGGCGGATTTATTCCTTACGGCGGCACCTTCCTGATGTTTATGGAATATGCCCGTAATGCGGTGCGTATGGCCGCACTGATGAAACAGCGCAGCATTTTTGTTTATACGCATGATTCCGTCGGACTGGGTGAAGATGGCCCGACTCATCAGCCTGTCGAACAGCTTGCTGCCCTTCGTCTGACGCCAAATATGGAAACCTGGCGCGGATGCGATCAGGTTGAAGCCGCGGTCAGCTGGCAACAGGCGATTGAGCGTGCCGATGGCCCCAGCGCGCTGGTGTTTACCCGTCAGCCACTGGCGCAGCAGCCACGAACCGGGCAGCAGCTCGACGATATTGCCCGTGGCGGTTATATCTTGCGTGAAGCCAGCGGCACCCCGGAGCTGGTGATTATTTCCAGCGGTTCGGAGATCGAGCTGGCGGTATTTGCTGCTGAAACGCTGGAAAAAGAGGGCAGAAAGGTTCGCGTGGTGTCGATGCCCTGCACCGAGCGTTTCGAAAAACAGGATGCGGAATGGAAAAATCGGGTGCTGCCGAACGCCCTGCGCAACCGTCTGGTTATCGAGGCAAGTATTGAGGGTTACTGGACGGGCTATGCCGGCCTCGATGGCAAAGTAATCGGCATGAAATCCTTCGGTGAATCAGCCCCCGCCGCAGTGCTATTCGAGCATTTCGGTTTTAGCAAAGACAACGCGCTCAGTGTCGCGCGCACCATGTTGCGTTAATCAGGACAATATTATGTTTACTCTTTCTCAATGGCTGACCGTGGATTGTATTCAGTTCAGCGACACGATCACCGACTGGCAGTCCGCTATCCGGCAGGCGGGCCAGCCGCTGATTGATCGTGGCGTCATCCGCGAAAGTTACGTGCAATCAATCATTAAGCAAAAAGAGCAACTTGGCCCTTATTTTGTGATTGCGCCACGAATCGCCCTGCCGCATGCGCGTCCAGAGGAGGGTGCGCTGGCGCTGGGCCTTTCACTGCTGAAGCTTAAACAGGGGATTAATTTTGACTCGGAAGAGAACGATCCGGTCGATGTTATTTTTATGTTCTCCGCGCCGGACAGTAACAGTCACATCGAAATGATCTCCCAGCTGGCAGAGCTGCTCTCCGATGAAGAAGTGATGGCACAACTTTATCAGGCGCAGAACCAGCAGCAGCTGATCGAACTGCTGGTCAGCTGACCGCAGTATTAACAGTTATTTATTCACACAACGAGAGTACGAGGTTTGATATGAAGATTATGGCGGTTTGTGGAGCAGGTCTGGGTAGCAGCTTTATGATGGAAATGAACATCAAAAAGGTGCTTAAAAAACTGGAAATTACAGCCGATGTTGACCATTCCGATCTTGGCTCGGTTACGCCGGATGCAGCAGATGTGTTTGTGATGGCTAAGGATATTGCCTACAGCGCTAACCTGCCGGAAAACAAAGTGATTATTATTAATAATATTATTGACCTCAAAGAGGTTGAAGACAAAATCTCCGCCTGGTTTAACGCCGGAAAATAACAATAAACATCTTACCGCTGAGGTTATTATGATAATCAAAGATATTCTATCCCTGGTGGTGGATATCCTTAAAGTGCCGTCAATCCTTGTCGGACTGGTTGCGTTTTTTGGACTTGTCGCCCAGAAAAAAAGTTTCCCCGATGTCGTCAAAGGCACCATTAAAACCATTCTGGGTTTTCTGGTACTGGCAGGAGGTGCCACGGTTCTGGTCGGCTCCCTTGCCCCCTTAGGTGATATTTTCAAGCACGCCTTTAATGTTCAGGGAATTATTCCAAATAACGAAGCTATCGTCTCTATTGGTCTGACAAATTACGGTGCATCAACCACTTTGATCATGGCCTTTGGTATGGTGGCTAACATTGTCGTTGCCAGATTTACCAGCCTGAAATATATCTTCCTCTCGGGGCATGTGACTTTCTATATGGCCTGCATGGTGGCGATTATTCTGTCGGTCGCAGGTTTCAGCGGTATCCAGTTGATTTACACTGGCGCATTAAGCATGGGACTGATTATGGCGTTCTTCCCTGCCCTCGCTCAGCCGCATATGAAGAAAATCACCGACAATGATCAGGTGGCGTTAGGCCATTTTGGCACCGTCGGCTATGTTCTGGCGGGCTGGATTGGTTCACTGGTTGGCAAAGGTTCACGTTCAACGGAAGAAATGAACATGCCAAAGAACCTGAGCTTCCTGCGCGACAGCACTATCTCCATCTCTCTGACCATGATGATTATCTACCTGATCCTCTCAGTGTCAGCAGGTAAAGAGTATGTGGAAGCGAACTTCAGCAACGGCCAAAATTACCTGGTCTATTCCGTGGTGCAGGCCATCACCTTTGCCGCCGGTGTATATATTATCTTGCAGGGTGTTCGTCTGATCCTTGCCGAGATTGTACCGGCGTTTACCGGTTTCTCCGAGAAACTGGTGCCCAACGCCCGTCCGGCGCTGGACTGCCCGGTGATTTATCCTTATGCGCCCAATGCGGTACTGATTGGCTTTATCTCCAGCTTTGTCGGGGGACTGGTGGGGTTGTTGATCCTCGGACATCTCGATCTGGTGCTGATTTTGCCTGGGGTAGTGCCGCACTTCTTCTGTGGTGCGACAGCTGGCGTGTTTGGCAATGCAACCGGTGGTCGCAGAGGGGCAGTCATTGGCGCATTTGTGCATGGCCTGTTGATTACGTTTCTACCTGTGGCGCTGCTGCCGGTACTGGGCGCACTGGGCTTCTCCAACACCACCTTCTCCGATGCCGATTTCGGCGTTGTGGGCATTGCGTTGGGCACTATGGTGCAGCATCTGGATAAAAATACCATCACCGCCGCCATCACCGGCCTGTTTATGGTGCTGGTTATTCACAATCTGCTGGCAGCGCGCAAAGCAGTCAGAGAGTCATAATCTGATGGCTTCAGGATGGGCATCAGCCCATCCTTTTTCTCTCTCTACTGCCGCGCCAGTGCAGCGGCATTGCGGCCAGCCAGTATGCCGAAGATAATAATATCCGCCACCGCATTGCCGCCGATACGATTCGCGCCGTGAATGCCGCCGACCACTTCCCCTGCCGCCCAGGCACCTTTAATCACCTGTTTTTGTGTGTCCAGCACTGCGGTATCAGTATTGATGGTGACGCCACCCATCGTGTGATGCACGCCAGGCGCAACGCGGATAGCATAGAATGGCCCCTGATTCAGCGGATGACGCAGCGCGGTCTGACGACCGAAATCTTCGTCATTCTGCTGCCCGACAAACAGGTTATAGCGTTCCAGCGTCGCCAGCAGCGCGTGATAATCCATATTCAGTTTCACCGCCAGCGCCTGCGGTGAAGAGGCACTGACCACAAAGCCTTTAGCGATATACTCATCGGCGGCTTTATTATTCAGCCGCACCTGCTCATCAAAGATGACCCACGCGCTTTTCTCCGGCAACGCGATAATCTCCGCAGAGACTTTGTCTCGGGTTTCCATCTCATTATAGAAACGCTTACCGGCCTGACTGACCAGAATCGCGCCGCCGCCGCGAATCGCTTCAGAGATCAGATATGAGGTCGTCTGCTCTACCGTTGGGTGGATCTGAATCTCACCCATATCCACCGTATCCGCGCCAATCTGCTGCAGGATCGCGATCCCGCTGCCGGTGGCACCTTTATGGTTGGTGGTGACAAAGCCATCCAGTTCCGGGCGATACTTCACCACCATCTCACGGTTGGCGCTAAAACCGCCGGTCGCCACAATGACGCTTTTCGCATTCAGAATACGGCTGTCATTATACTCATCCACCACCTTCACACCGCTAACACTGCCGTTGTCCGTCAGAATTTCGGCGACCGACGTTTCCAGCAGCACCTCAATATTGCGCTGATTGATATTTTTCACCAGGCCGCTGATCAGGAAACCGCCGACCGCAGAGCGATCGGCCGGACGATGGGTACGATCAACACTCATACCACCGGTGATGGTAATATCGTTCAGTTGAATGCCATGTGTATCCAGCCACTCAACCGCTTCCGGTGCCAGTTCGACAAACTCGCGCAGTAACAGTGGGTTGTTTTTAAATTTGCCGCCTTTCAGCGTTTCGTCATAGAACAGATCTTTGCTGTCCTTGATCCCTTTTAGCTGCTGAAAACGGGTTTCCGCCGCATTCATCCCAACCGAAGCCTTAATGGTATTGCCGCCGATGGTTGGCATCTTCTCGATAATTACCACATGGGCGCCTTCATCAAAGGCCTGGATGGCAGCCGCCAGACCGGCGCCGCCACTGCCGACCACCACCACATCGTAATTTTGTGGGGCCTGTGGATTCCCCCCCTCTTCAATGACATGCTCTTTGCTGGAAGTCGCCAGCGCGCGGGAGACCGCCTTCTTCAACGCCTCACTCTGGGTGGTGGCGCCGGTAATCGCATCGACATGCGGACTGTTGGCCACCAGAATGCGTGAGCGCAGGCTTTCAAACGTGGTGGTGAAATCGACATCCAGCGTATCGTCCGGCACCAGCACAATATCAGTGATGCGGTCTGTATCCAGCGTGACGTTAATTTGCAGCTTCAGCGCTTCGGCTTCCACTTTCTCCTGATAGACCCCGGCTTTATATTTACGACCGCTACTGCTCATATCGCGGATCATGGCGTCCACCAGCGAGAAGCGCCATAGCGGTTCCGGGATATTCAGCACTTCGCGTTTGGTGCTGTCGATAAACAGCTCCAGATGTTCATCATGAATAATACGATCAGCCCAGTCCGGGTAAGCGATACAGGCTTTGCCCACCGCCACCAGATCAAAGCCGTGCTCCAGCGCGCTTTCGGCATCGGCTTTGTTCAGCACACCACCGACACCGATCACCGGAATTTTCGCCAGCGTTTCTGAGCGCATAGCGAGAAATTTAGTGATTAATGGGGTGGAATCGCGGATATCGACGATAGAAGGACGCAGCAGCTGACCCACGGAGAAATGCACATAATCCAGCCCGCGCGCGGCGAGTTTCTCCAGCAGGTACAGGGTGTCGTCAAAACGGATACCCGGCACTTCAAGCTCTTCCGGCGAGAAACGGTAACCGATAATAAAGTCAGGGGCAGCAAAGCGCTCCGCCATTTTATGGGTAATTTCCAGCACTTCCAGTGGAAAGCGCGCACGCTTATCGCGGCTGCCGCCCCATTTATCGTCACGCTGATTGGAGTTCGGTGAGTAAAACTGCTGAATCAGGTAGGTGTTCGCGCCATGAATTTCAACACCATCAAATCCGGCCTTGATCGCGCGGTTTACCGCATCACCGAATTTGGTGATCATCACCTCGACCTCTTCCGCACTCAGGGCTTGCGGCGTCGTAGCGCCCTCACGCGGCGCCGCCAGCGCGCTGGGAGCGACCGGGGTTCTGCCGCCAATCAGCTCCGGCTCCACCATCCTGCCACCATGATAAATCTGCAGAATCGCTTTCGATCCTCTGGACTTGATGGCGTTCGCAATTTTTGTCAGGCCCGCGATTTTGTTATCGCTGTCAATGCCAATGGCTCCCGGAAAAGCTGGCCCCTTAGGATCAATGAAGCAGCATTCGACAATCACCGTCCCAATGCTGCCAGCCCGGTCACGATAATATTCCACCAGGTCACGGGTAACGGTGCCGTCATAAAAACCGGTGCAGGTGGTCATCGGCGCCATTAGCAGTCGGTTTTTTAGTACCGCGCCGCGCGGCAGGGTGAGAGGGTTAAGTATCGGGGTGAGCGTAGGCATTATGATCAACTCCAAAATTGAAAAGTCTTTATTACTTTCGCGGGCGCGTCATAGCGATCAGATAACAGAGGCAAGGTTATTTTGCTAACACATCAACCTTTTCACTTGCACAATCACTCTATTTAATTATTGAATTTAACAAATAGTGTTTTATATTACAGAGTATATAAAGAGTCTTATAAATTGTTAATCAATACACAACAAAAAGCAACCCTTCATTTACATGCAAAATAAAACCATTAATATCATGTAGTTATAAATAATATTGGCTTTTTTTAGCAAAAAAACTACTATCTTCAAGGATTAAGAAAGGATTCAGATAACAACCCTTTGCGGGTTGAATATCGTTAAATAAATACAGAAAAGTGCGTTCCTTAACAGTCAGAAAAATATTTCAGATGTTATGGTTTAACAGTCAGAGAAATAATCAAATGCGTTTCCAGAACAGCGGAACGTCAAACATATCCTCCATCATTTACAGACAAATACTATGAAACAAATATCAACGATAAGTGAACCCGCGCAGGCCGCTACTGCCTCTTCGGGGCAAAAAAAACGCCTGATATTGCTGTTCCTGCCCGTATTGGTGGCCGTGCTGTTACTGCTGGTTCCGGTGCCTGACGGACTGGAACCCTATGCCTGGCATTTCTTCGCCGTCTTTGCTGGTGTGATTATCGGGCTGATCTTTGAACCCTTGCCCGGTGCGGTGATTGGCCTGACCGGCGTGGTTGTGATTGCGCTGTTCAGCCAGTGGTTGCTCTTCAGTCCGGCAGAACTGGCCAACCCGAAATTTAAGCTCGCCACCGAATCATTTAAATGGGCGGTAAGCGGCTTTGGCAACTCGACGGTATGGCTGATTTTCGGCGCCTTTATGTTCGCTGCCGGCTATGACAAAACGCAGTTCGGCCGCCGTCTGGCGCTGATTCTGGTGAAGTATCTTGGACGGCGTAGCCTGACGCTGGGCTATGCCATCACCTTCGCCGACCTGCTGCTGGCTCCTTTCACACCGTCGAATACAGCGCGCAGCGGGGGAACTATCTACCCGATCATTGCTAATCTGCCACCACTGTATGACTCCAAACCTAACGATCCCAGCGCGCGCAGAATTGGCTCCTATCTGATGTGGGTAGCGATCACTGCGGCCTGTATCACCAGCTCCATGTTTTTATCCGCGCTGGCGCCGAACCTGCTGGCGCTGGCGCTGGTTAAAAGCATCATTGGTTTTGAGATCTCCTGGGGCGCCTGGTTTCTCGCCTTCCTGCCGCTTGGGGTGCTATTGATCCTCACCATGCCTCTGCTGGCATACTGGTTCTATCCGCCGGAAGTGAAAATTAACGATGAAGTTCCGCGCTGGGCCAGTAATGAACTTGAGAAACTGGGTAAGCTGTCGCGTCACGAGATTTTGCTGCTGCTATTTGTCTGTTGCGCGCTGCTGATGTGGATTTTTGCCACCGCATGGATCGAACCGGCGATGGCGGCTCTGCTGGTGGTGGTGCTAATGCTGTGGACCGGCGTGCTGAACTGGAATGACATCACCAGTAATAAACCCGCCTGGAATACTTTTGCCTGGTTTGCCACGCTGGTGGCGCTGGCTGATGGCCTGGCGCGCGTCGGCTTTATCGCCTGGTTGGGTAAACAGGGAGGCGTACTGCTGCAGGGTTACGATCCACAAGTTTCAGCAGTGGTGCTGATGATCGCCTTCTTCCTGTTGCACTATCTGTTTGCCAGCACCACCGCGCATACCACCGCGCTATTGCCCGCGATGCTGACCATTGCCGCGTCAATTCCCGGCATCAATATGCCGGTGTTCTGTCTGATGATGGTGACGTCACTGGGTGTAATGGGGATTATCACGCCTTATGGCACCGGCCCCAGCCCGATTTACTACGGCAGTGGCTATTTGCCAACAAAGGACTACTGGCGACTGGGCACCATTTTCGGCGCCATCTTCCTGTGCTCAATGATGCTGATTGCTTATCCGTGGATGGTGATGATGTTCTGATTCGCCAGCCTGTTTGCGTTAAATAATCAGCTTATCAGCCGGCGGCCTTACCGCCGGTTTTTATTGAAAGGAAATAACTATCAAATCTGTAGGTTAATTCAGGTATGACTTATTAACAGAGGGGATTAATGTTAGGGCAGAACGCTAAAAAACGGAGCAAAAAATGAGCACGCCAACTGATACCCACAATGCCTTATCTGCAGGAAAATGTCCTTTTCACCAGGGTAACCAAAGTGCCGGCGGTGGCACCAGTAGTCGTGACTGGTGGCCTGAGCAGCTGCGCGTTGACCTGCTGAATCAACACTCAAATCGCTCAAACCCTCTGGGTGAAGAGTTCAACTACCGTAAAGAATTCAGTAAATTAGATTATTTCGCACTCAAAGCCGACCTCAAAGCACTGCTCACTGACTCGCAGCCATGGTGGCCCGCCGACTGGGGCAGTTATATTGGCCTCTTTATCCGCATGGCATGGCACAGCGCGGGCACCTATCGCTCCGTCGATGGTCGTGGCGGCTCCGGGCGTGGTCAGCAGCGCTTCGCGCCGTTAAACTCATGGCCCGATAACGTCAGCCTCGATAAAGCTCGGCGCTTGTTGTGGCCCGTCAAGCAGAAATATGGCCAAAAAATTTCCTGGGCCGATCTGTATATTCTCGCCGGTAATGTCGCGCTGGAAAACTCCGGTTTCCGTACCTTTGGCTTCGGCGCCGGTCGCGAAGATGTCTGGGAACCCGATCTTGATGTTAACTGGGGTGACGAGAAAACCTGGCTGGCACACCGCCATCCGGAATCTCTGGCCCAGGCGCCAACAGGCGCAACCGAGATGGGTCTGATCTACGTCAATCCTGAAGGTCCGAATAACAGTGGCGACCCAGCCTCAGCTGCCCCGGCCATTCGCGCAACGTTCGGCAATATGGGAATGAATGACGAGGAAACCGTAGCGCTGATTGCTGGCGGTCATACGCTGGGCAAAACCCATGGTGCAGCTGCCGCCAGCCACGTCGGGGTTGATCCTGAAGCCGCCCCAATCGAAGCTCAGGGCCTTGGCTGGGTAAGCAGTCACGGTAGCGGCGCAGGCGTTGATGCCATTACCTCGGGTCTGGAGGTCGCCTGGTCGCAGACGCCCACGCAGTGGAGCCACTACTTCTTTGAGAACCTGTTTAAATACGAGTGGGTGCAGACGCGCAGCCCTGCAGGCGCTATCCAGTATGAAGCGACTAACGCGCCTGAAATTATTCCTGACCCGTTTGATCCGTTAAAAAAACGTAAGCCAACCATGCTGGTCACCGACCTGACACTGCGGTTCGATGCGGAATTTGAGAAAATATCACGTCGTTTCCTCAATGATCCACAGGCATTTAATGAGGCTTTCGCCCGCGCCTGGTTCAAACTGACCCACAGAGATATGGGACCAAAAGCACGCTACATTGGCCCGGAAGTGCCAAACGAAGAGTTGATCTGGCAGGATCCGCTGCCACAGCCACTCTTTTATCCATCGGCTGCCGATATTGACGCGCTTAAAACCGAGATTGCCCATTCAGGTCTTACGGTGAGTGAACTGGTTTCCGTTGCCTGGGCCTCGGCGTCAACCTTCCGTGGTGGCGACAAGCGTGGCGGAGCCAATGGTGCCCGGCTGGCGCTCGCTCCGCAGCGAAGCTGGGAAGTTAACGCGATAGCTTCCCGTGCGCTACCGGTGCTGGAAGCTATTCAGCAGGCATCCGGCAAAGCGTCCCTCGCCGATATTATTGTGCTGGCTGGCGTGGTCGGTGTTGAACAAGCGGCCAGAGCCGCGGGTGTAGCGATTACGGTTCCGTTTACCGCTGGCCGTGTCGATGCGCGTCAGGATCAGACCGATATTGAACTCTTCGAACTGCTTAAACCGGCCGCCGATGGCCTGCGTAATTATCGCGGTGTGCGCAATGGTACTGCCACTGAAGCACTGGTTATAGATAAGGCGCAACAGCTGACGTTAACGGTTCCCGAGCTGGCGGTATTGCTGGGTGGCCTGCGCGTGCTTGGTGCTAACTTTGATGGCAGCCAGCATGGCGTTTTCACCGATCATGTGGGCACGCTCAGCAATGACTTTTTTGTCAATCTGCTGGATATGCGTACCGAGTGGAAAGCCACAGATGCTTCTGCGGAGCTGTTTGAGGGACGCGACCGCCTGAGCGGAGAGGTGAAATTCACCGCCACCCGGGCAGATCTGGTATGCGGTTCGAATGCGATATTGCGTTCAGTGGCGGAGGTTTACGCCAGTAGCGATGCCAGAGAGAAGTTCGTAAAAGACTTTGTTGCTGCATGGAGCAAAGTGATGAATCTGGACCGCTTCGATTTAGCATAACGCACACTCCGGGGAAGGAATGTTCTCCTTCCCCGGTTTACCGGTGCAGCGAAGCTCAGTAACCGACGCCGCGCACGCCGCCGGACACCCGCAGAGATTCACCGGTTACCCAATGTGCATCATCGGAGGCTAAAAATACCACAACCGGGGCAATATCCTCGGGTTCACCAAAACGGCCCAGAGGGGTGCCCGCGATAAGTTTTTCTCCCAGATCTCCGGCGAAGTTACCGTCAGTGCCTGGTGTATTGGTGTGACCGGGCAGAACAGAGTTAACTCTGATACCGCGTGGCCCAAGCTCTCTGGCTAATGCGAAAGTCAGCGTATCCACTGCACCTTTGGTTGCCGAATACACACTTGATGCCAGATAAGGGTCAGTGCTGAGGATCGAGCTGATGTTAATGATGCTACCCCGTAGGCCAAACAGTTTTACTGCTTCGCGCGTCGCCAGCAGATACCCCAACACATTGACATTAAATTGCTGATGAAATGCTTCCTCGGTGAGGTCTTCAATCATCTGAAATATTGCGACACCCGCATTGTTCACCAGAATATCCAACGTGCCGAAGTCCCTCCTGACGGTGTCAAACAGGCGTGTGACATCAGCTGCTTTGCTCATATCGGCCTGAATACCGAAAGCTCTTCCACCCAGCTCATGGATCTGAGCAATAACCGCCCCGGCGTCATCTTTGCCAGATACATAGTTCACGATCACCGTAGCCCCCGCCGCACCTAATGCGCGGGCGATACCGGCGCCTATGCCTTTAGACGCGCCTGTGACCACAGCAATTTTCCCGTTTAATTTCATTTTATTACCCTTTATGGCATTGAGAATGTTTTGCACGGGATGGCATGTCATCAGGAAAGCTGAATGCCATATTCCGCCTGCAAACAGTATCCGGGCAACAGCGCCCCGCACACGTACCCATTCTTCTCTTTTCCTTGCCTGTTCTTCTCACTCTGCTTGTTTTGCCATCAGTTCAGCCCTATGCTCGACGACATGAACAATGCAATGAATGAGCTGCGCGCTATCGTGATGCGCGCCGATAATACCTGGACAGATACCAATATCCCACGCGTAACAATGGTCAGGGCCGAAGCCTGTGCGAACCAGGTTTACCAGCCAATGCTGCACCTGGTGCTACAGGGCAGTAAGCGTTTGTCTGTTGGCGATCAGATTTTTGACTATGGCGCAGCGAGCTATTTCGTGGTTCCGGTTGATATACCTGCAACAGGGGAAATTTCCCCCCTGGGATCAGACCTGCCTTTTCTGGCGATCAGCCTGGCTCTTGATCCCGGTATTATTGCCTCGTTACTCACTGGAGATAGCGGGTTTAATCAGCGGCAAAACTGCTATTGTTTTTCCGCAGTCGCCGCGACAGCTGAATTGCTCGATGCCTGGTTGCGAATGATGAGACTGATGGACCGGCCAGCAGAAATTGCTGTGCTGGCCCCAATGATTGAACGCGAAATTCTGTTCCGGGTTCTGCAAGGCCCGATGGGTGATATGCTGCGTGAGATCGCTCGTCCGGATGGACATTTATCACAGATACGCCGCGCTACTCATTGGATCCGCGAGCATTACACTGAACCTTTTCGCGTTGAGCAACTTGCTGCCATGGCCGGTATGAGCGTCGCGGCTTTCTATCGCCATTTCAAATCCATCACCGCCATGACCCCCATTCAATACCAAAAGCAGCTGCGCCTGATCAGGGCGCGCTGGCTTCTCCTGTTCGAACCAGGGGATGCGGCCTCCATTGCCTTTTCCGTCGGCTATGAAAGCGCATCACAATTCAGTCGTGAATATGCCCGTTTGTATGGCATGCCTCCGGCACGGGATGCAGCGAGGTTCAGATTGCCGACCCCATAAGGTGGCCATCAATAAACGCGTATGGCGCTGAATTACCAGTTATCAAGCACGCGCTGACGAACCTCTGGCGGATAGCCTTGCTCAAACGAGGCATGAAGATGGCGTACGCTTTGCAGCGTATCAAACACCACTTTGGCGCCTTTCCCTGCCACATACTCCTCCTCTTCATAGCACTGAGGCAGACGTATAACGCGCTGATCGTCAAACACCACGCGGCGTCCTGCCGGGTGAACGCGGGTGGAGAGCACCCACACCACTTCACGTAAATTAGTGGGGTCAAAATCGTCATCCACGACGTAAACTTTCGGGATAAATACCATCGCATCAGTGTTAAACAGCACTTCACCGATGCGCCGGGACAGCTGTTCACTGGATACACCCGGCAGCAGTTCCCGCCAGTTTTGCGGCATCACCACCAGCAACCAGTGCACCGTTGAGTCTTCCGGGATCCAGGTGGTTTTAACCGGCAGCTGCGCCTCACGCAAATACGTCAGCGCATCGGCCGCCAGTCCCATTGCCCACAGCGTATGGGATTCATCTGTCGGACGTCCGGTCACCGACATCGGCCAGATCGGATTATCGCGATGAGTAATGGTCTCTACATGGAAGGTCGGCTGCGCGGAGGAGCCTGAACCAAGGTAGCCGCCATATTCGCCGTACGGCCCTTCCATACAGTCACGGATGATGGACACATGCCCTTCAATCACGATTTCTGCGGTGGCGGGAACATCAAGATCAATGCTGATCGCCTTAACCACCGGCACCGGCTCGCCCGCCAGCGTACCAATATAATCGGCTTCATCTGCATGCGCCGGGATTGGAATACCGGATACGCAGGAGATGGCAGGCGCAGGCCCCTGCACCAGCGCATAAGGCATCGGCTGGCCAATATTAACCCATTCAGCCCAGATCTGGCCGATATGCTGGCTTGGCACAATCAGTCCCACCATCCGTTTGCCATCGACTTTCATCACGCGCGCGATCGACCAGTTAACCCACTTTCCGTCCGGCGTTTTGACAATCAGCGTGCCCCAGGTATTGGCATAACGGCCGCCATCTTTATCGTGGGCAAAAGGAATCGGGAAACGATCCAGAGTGGCATCTTCGCCACGTAAAATATTCTGATGACAGACCGCGTCCGCAGAACCCACTTTCACCGGGGGGATACCTGGCTTAAGGCGTGCCGCTGACAGTGCTTCCACAATCTCCGGGCCGGTGGACGCCGCTGCTAAGCCCAGCGACATGGCAACACGGGCATACGGCATATCAGTTCGCGATGACAATCCTGCCGGTGCGCCGAAAAGCCGGAAGCCAGCTTCAACGCCTGCGACCTGATAAAACAGTGGCGCGGGCGACTGGATCTCATAACTGCGGCGGGTAATCGCGCTCGGTTCAAAATCACCATCAACTTCGCGGCGCACGTGCATGATATCCCCCATGGCATCCAGGGCATCAATGTAACTTCTTAAATCGCCGTAATATTTCATCTGACTATTCCTTAAGCCGTTGCTGAAGACGGATGGGACTCGCCCCACCGTTTTGTGAAGTCATTATCCAGACCGAACTGATCGAGAATGCGTGAAACGAAGTGGTCAACAATATCGCCGGTGGTGGCCGGTTTGTTATAGAACGCCGGCATCGGCGGCAGCATCATGGCGCCGGCATGAGTCAGGGCCAGCATGTTTTCAAGGTGAATGGCATTCAGCGGCGATTCGCGCGGCACCAGTACCAGCTTGCGCTGCTCTTTAAGCGCCACATCCGCTGCACGCGCAATCAGCCCATCAGCGAAACCACTGCGGATTGCCGCCAGCGTTTTCATGCTGCATGGCGCAATCACCATGCCATTAATGCGAAAGGATCCGCTGGAAATGGCGGCAGCCTGATCGTGTTCGTTCCAGGTTTTACTCGCCAGAGCCAGCACATCTTTCACCTGCCAGTCGGTTTCCAGCTGAATGGTGGCCCGCGCCCATTTAGAGAGGATCAGGTGAGTTTCCACCTCCAGCTCACGCAAAGCCTGCAGCAAACGCACGCCGATTATTGCCCCTGTAGCGCCGGTGATTGCGACAACAAGCTTCATTGTTGTTCCTTTAATTTCTGGTTTTATGTTATAGTTTGAACACAAACTGTTTGATTGCGAACTATAGAGATCACCCACAAAGGCGTCAAGGATCAAAAATGGATCAGAGTAAAAACTTAACCCGCTCCACCCCCCTGTGGCCGCACGGGGATACCTCACTGATGCATCTGGTGCGCCGGGCTTCTCAGCGCACTACCGCGTGCTGGGCCGCCAGCATTGATACCGGGCTTTCGGCTGTGCAGTACGCCATCCTGGTTATCCTCGCGGAATGTGAGAAATGCGATCAGCAAACGCTGGGAATGCGCGCCGGTTTTGATAAAGCCACAGGCACCTATGTGATTGATCGTATGGTTAACAGCGGACTTATTGTCACCGCAGTGGATGCGGCGAACCGTCGGCGCAAACTGGTAACCATGACCGCCGAAGGAGAGAAAGTGATGGAGAGAATGGCAACCGCAGCGCGCGCCGCCGAAGCGATGTTCAGCGAGAATCTGTCTGCGGAAGAAGTGAATACGCTGAAGGTTCTGTTAACCAGGCTAACCGGTTTGCAGGAACAGTAGCGCCCCTGCAGTATGGGCGCTAAAAGAGTGTAAACACATCATCACTCTGCCGGGAAACAAAGAGTACAGGCAAAAATAGTCGCTATTGCGCCGCCGGAAAATGCAGCGTGGAAAATGCCGGGAAATCCTGTGCTGATTTACCCAGTAAACGGTCCGGTGCAAAGTCATCAAGCAACGCAGAACGGCGATCGTGAATCACCTCTTCCGCGCCAAGTCTTCCCAGCAACGGGGCCAGCGTCATTCCGCTGTGCGTTACCATCAGATAGACCCGTCGCTGTGGCGTTACATAGCCAATGCCCGGCAGGCCGTCTGCCGGACGGGAACGCTGGCCGATGGCGATCCGTTCAATGCGGGCAGAATCCATATTGTCAAACGTCCGGCGTAAGCGGCTAAGCATCTCTTGCCCGATCCAGCCCTCCGCATTGGGTGGCGCGGCGGGGTTGGCCAGATGATCCAAATCTGGTGCCTGCAATAACAGTCTGCCGCCGCCATCTGGCCTGACATTTAACGCCGGAGTGATGAGGTTTGTCTGCAACTGCGTCAGCAGTGGAGCCGTTGTGGCGATAAAGCCACAGGCGATTTTGTTCGGCTGGTTGGCATCGATCAGAGCAAGTTGCAGCCCGAGGCTGGCCATCAACGCCTGCGACCAGCGACCGGTCGCCAGCACCACACTATCTCCCTGCCAGATCTCCCCATTGGCCAGCTCGAGTTTCGCCCCCTGCTCGTTTTCCTGAATATCAATCACATCACAGTTTGTATGCAGCTGCGCGCCATGCTGGCGGGCTTCTTCCCACAAGTGGGCAAGAAAGATGGTTGGAAAGAGCAGGCACTCTTCAGGGAAATGCCATATTTCCCCCGCGCGGGCTTCAAGGCGTATTTCAGGTACTCTGGTTTTCAGTTGCTCACGGGAGATGGCCTGAGCCGGATAATTCAGTTTTAACAGCTTGCTGACGCGAGTATGCAGCTTCTCCTGTTGCGCCGCGTCGGTTGCCCATTCACAGGTGCCCGATTTAATCAGCCAGCGCCCTTCTGACGAAGCCTGCTGTTGCAGCTTCTGATGTTCGTGCATCGCTGCCACGTTCAGGTGATGGTAACTCTCCGGGGATTTCCCGTTTGAGTTTACCCACGCATAGGTGGTGGTACTGGTTCCGGCGCCGATATGGTCGCGTTCAAAAATCGTCACCTTTGCGCCAGCCAGCGCCAGTGAACGGGCAACGGAAAGCCCTAAAACACCCGCACCAATAACAGCCACTCGCTTATTTTGTGTCACATCAATCTCCTTACGGCAGGCGGCTTAACTCGCGCCCGTCCGGCATGTTGTTTCCGACTCCGCGTATCCACCAGCCTGACGAGGCTGGTCGCAGTTTGCGTTAAAAAATAGCCTGATTACTTTTTGCTTCAGGTAATGCGCCATAGCCAACCTGCCAGTGATCGAGAATTTTTTGGTAGGTGCCGTCTTTGATTAAAGTGTTAAGTGCAGCAAGAATAGCAGGTTCAAGCGGCGAGTCTTTCGCCAGCGCAATCGACATCGGCGGTTCATCAACGTTGATTTGACCGGATATCGTGAGTTTATCAAGTTTCGAAACCTGCCACGCCAGCCCTTCCCATGGGCCATAGAACAGCGGCACCCGGCCACTTAATACTGCGACCACGCCAGCGGGCCGGTCAGGGAAAACCGCAACGGTTATCGGCTGTTGCTTTTTCGCCTCACACACTTTGCTGGTTTTATTCAGAATATCTATTTGCGCCGTTCCCACGCCTGCACCCACTGTTTTACCACAGAGAGAAATAAGATCGGTGAAAGGGGAAATAGCGGAGGATTTAAGGGAGATGACTGCCTGCCGACTGGTATTAAAATAGCTGATAAAATCAACCTGCTTAAACCGTTTTGGTGTGGCTCTGATATTTGAAATGGCCACATCATAGCGACCCGCTTTAAGACCGGGGATTATATTGTCAAACCCTCCGGTATCCTGCCAGACCGTTTTAACACCCAACCGCTGGCCAATCGCCGTCATCAGGTCAATTTCTCTGCCAGTCAGGGTTTTATTATCTTCCATAAAGAAGGTGGTCGGTGGCGTGTTAGGATTCGTCCCGGCGATAATAGTGCCTCTGTTAATAATATCCACGGGAAGCTGACGGTTTAAACCCTCATCTTTATCCACATTAAAATAGGTTTTGAACGGCACACCTGATTCAGCAGAAATAGCGTTCTGTTGAATGACAGAAAAAAGCAGCGGTAGCAGATAAATACAGGCTTTCATTTTTTAATCCATATAATTTGATTTGATAACTGCCAGGAAAATCGCTCTCACCCTGAATAAAGCAATCTAATACGCTGATATATAATAAAATATCGTCTAAAAAAAGGAAAAGCAGATAAATTTCTATCTCTAATCAAATTAAGCATATGACGGTTAAAAGCTGAAATACCCTTGTCCGTCAGTTCAGTGATTATGCTTAACTCACATAAGCATATGAAATATTCAGCGTTCAGTTCCCGTACTGCCTTCCATATAGTCCTCTGCACTCTTCCATCTACTTGCCAGGATCAGCCATGCCGACAGGGTTTCGGGTACTACACCGCAAACGGAAAGCCAGTGCAGAGCAGATTGCGGCTTATCGTGATCTGCCGGTGGCGAATATCAGCGATTCAATGCAGCGGATGAGTGCCGGCGGCGCCAGCCTTCGACCAATGCATGCCGGCGGGCAGATGGCGGGTACAGCGCTGACAGTCAGGTGTCGGCCAGGTGACAATCTGATGATGCATTACGCCCTCAATATCGCCGAACCGGGTGATGTTATTGTGGTCGATGCAGGGGGAGACCTGACTAACGCCATAACGGGTGAACTTATGCTGGCTTATGCGGCAAAGAAGCAGCTGGCCGGCGTAGTGATCAATGGTGCGGTACGTGATATCCGCAGCATCCGGGCTAACCCCCTGCCCGTCTATGCCGCCGGTGTCACGCACCGCGGCCCTTATAAAGACGGGCCAGGCGAGATCAATGTCACCATTGCGATTGATGGCATGGTTATTGAACCCGGTGACTTGATGGTTGGCGATGAAGATGGCCTGCTGTGTGTGCCGCTGGCAGAGGTCGAGCGCATATACTCACTGGCCAGCGAACGCCATGCCAGTGAAATCGTCAAACTACAAGCCATCGCCGACGGCCATAATAACCGTGACTGGGTATTAAAAAAATTGCAGGCGCTGGGCTGCGAGCTGCCGGAGTGACCTGATGTGCCGCATGGCGACCAGGCGAGACCTGTTACGCCTGATAACTCGCTCATTATCAGAAAATGATTCATATAATTTCCTGATATTTTCTTGTCTGGCCTGCGCAGTGTTCAGCTGAATCAGTAAACTCTTTTTACCCTCGGCCGGCGCTGAATCCTCTTGTGTGGCCCGCGATCTGGCTCCTGCGCCATTCACTGCATACCTTTCCTGACATTAAGCCAGTTGAACCTGCCGTTATGACGATGCCATAATGCAATTTAATTTATGCTCTGAAGCGAGGAAAAGTTGCCGTTATGAAACATATTGTTGAAGGTTTTCTAAACTTCCAGAAAGATATTTTCCCCCAGCAAAAAGAGCTGTTTCGCAGTCTGGCTTCCAGCCAGAATCCAAAAGCCTTATTTATCTCCTGTTCAGACAGCCGTCTGGTCCCGGAACTGGTTACTCAGCAGGATCCAGGGCAGCTGTTTGTGATTCGAAATGCGGGTAACATCGTGCCTTCGTTTGGACCGGAGCCGGGCGGCGTTTCCGCTACCATCGAATATGCCGTTGTGGCGTTAGGAGTAACTGATATTGTTATTTGCGGCCACTCTAACTGTGGCGCGATGAAAGCGATTGCTTCCTGCCAGTGCCTTGACCCGATGCCCGCAGTGGCTCACTGGTTGCACTATGCTGATGCGGCTAAGGCCGTGGTTGAGAAGAAAACGTATGCCAGTGAAGATGAGAAAGTTAACGCAATGGTGCAAGAGAACGTCATTGCACAGTTAAACAATATCAAAACTCACCCTTCTGTCGCCGTCGGATTACGAAATAATGCGCTGCGCCTGCATGGCTGGGTGTATGACATTGAAAGCGGCGCGGTTCGCGCACTCGATAAAAACAGCAAACAGTTTGTCTCCCTGTCCGAAAACCCGGATGCCTGCTTCGAGTAAAATGCAAATTTGCCACCGGTCAGAGTAACAGACAGATGATGCCCTGACCGGTATTAACCACGCATTATATCCGCCATCGGCTGTCACACGATTGTAAGTCGCCGTTTTCTTATCGTTCCGGTCTCATCTCCCACTGCAGCCTGTTCACCGCCCGTTATCAGAATTTTCTGCCTCACCGTTCTCAGATTGTGATGGTTCTCCAGGTATTGTGTTTCGGTTAACACTTCCGGCATGAATACAAACACCGATCACAAATCAGGCAATATTTTACCCGGGTAATATTGACTGTGAATATTACCCGGGTAAAATTAGCTTTCACTGCGATCATACGGAATCTTCATGACAGAAACATCTTTTGACTCTTACACCACTTTCGCCGGGCACCGCCTTATTGCCTCAGGCTCGCTGCAAGTAAATGCCCTGGCAAGCTGGAAAGCACGTGAAGACAACCCGACCGGGCAGGTTCTAATCTTTGATGATGCGACAGGCCGTGCTGTTGATGTTGATATACGGGGAACGGACAAAGATATCGCAGCTCGCTTCGCTAATGAAGCGCCTGTTGAAAAGGTGCCTGATGACGAGGCGAAGACGCCGGAAAGTTTGATTTCCAGAGGCCGCGGACGCCCCAGATTAGGGGTTACTTCACGCGAAGTGACCCTGCTTCCCCGGCACTGGGATTGGCTCGCTACCCAACCCGGCGGAGCTTCCATTGTCCTCAGGAAGCTGGTCGAGGAAGCCCGGCGCGCCGGCGCCAGCGAAGACAAACGTCGAATGGCGCATGAGAGGGCGTATCATTTTATGCAGGCCATTGGCGGCGATCTCCCCGGCTTTGAGGAGGCGATACGAGCATTATTCGCCAATGACGCTCTTCGGGTCAGCGAAATTCTTGCCAGCTGGCCTCAGGATGTACGTGAACACGCCATACGGCTCGCCTTTGGCAGCTAATGCCAGCAACGGCTTTTAGACATTGATCAGACAGGAGAATTTTTAAAATGGAATTTACCACTCAATTCGTTCGTTACCTGGCGCCGACACAACAGTCTGGGCGCGCGTTCGTTATGAGAGAAATGCAGGGAAATATCGTCATGCTGAATCTGCTACGCTTTCGCGAAATTGCCGATTACTGCGCAAATCCAGAACTGGCGCCAGCAAAACCGATCACCGGCGCCGAAGCCTTTGATCGTTATATCCAGCACACACGGCCATTTCTGCATGAAAGCGGGGGAAATCTGATGTTCCTGGGCACAGGAGGCCCGCTATTGATCGGCCCGGAAGATGAACGATGGGATCTTGCCATGCTGGTCAGGCAAAGCAGTGTCAGCGCCTTCCTCGCATTCGCAGACAATGTGGAATATCTCGCTGGCATGGGTCACAGAACTGCGGCAATCGAAGATGCACGCCTCCTTCCGCTTACGCAAACCGAAGCGACGGGTTAAAAAATGACATCCCTGACGGCCAATGGCATCACCCTCAGCTACGACAGCTTTGGCGACGAAGACGCCGCGGTTATCCTGTTAATATCCGGTCTCGGCGCCCAGATGATCCGCTGGACGGATTCCTTCTGCCAGCACCTTGTGGCAGAAGGTTTTCGCGTCATCCGTTTCGATAACCGGGATGCTGGCCTGTCGACACATTTCACAACGTCCCCTTCAGCGGATTTTGTCGCACTGGCAAATGCTATTGCAGCAGGCCGGAAGCTCAACGTTCCTTACACGCTGTATGATATGGTGGCAGATGCAGTTGGGTTGCTGGATGCATTGTCCATCAATCAGGTACATGTGGTCGGGCGCTCAATGGGCGGTATGATCGCGCAACTGCTGGCCAGCGGTTATCCTCAGCGAGTGTTGTCTCTTTGCTCCATCATGTCCGGTACGGGGAATCTCAGTCTTGCGTCTGCTGCACCTGACATTATGGCGATGCTGATGAAGCCTGCGCCAGACCCTTTTGAAGAGAAAGAGCGATTCGTTGCGCATGGTCTGGCGTTTGCAAAACGCATTAGCGGTTCCGGCTATGCTGTTGATGAGCAAGCGCACCGCGCCATTATTTTGGCAGAAGCCCGTCGCGCATACGATCCTGGCGGATTTGGTCGTCAGATTGCCGC
This sequence comes from Winslowiella arboricola, assembly GCF_025527015.1. Classification (GTDB taxonomy): domain Bacteria; phylum Pseudomonadota; class Gammaproteobacteria; order Enterobacterales; family Enterobacteriaceae; genus Erwinia; species Erwinia arboricola. The sequence goes on from NZ_JAODIM010000043.1 coordinate 1,156,969, forward strand.
AATTGCTGCTACCGGGGACATCCGGCCACAACTTTCGCATATTCGTGCTCCAACCCTGGTTGTGCATGGCACTGAAGATGCGTTGATCCCTGCTGCCTGTGGCGAAGATACGGTGGCGTCTGTCCGCAACGCGGATCTTCTGCTTATCACTGGCATGGGCCATGACCTGCCTGCGGCGCTTTACGAACCGATATGCGATGCAATCTTTCAGAACATGCGCCGACAGACTTAAAAGAGCCATCCGTCCTGTCATCGGCACTTCAACTTTGCTTCTGACACCAGCCGATTGATACCAGGGACTTATCAGGAGATTTGCACCGATCCTCCCTTTATCGTGGCAGGGGTCTGAACTGATAAATAAATTATTGTTACTCGCGGATTTAATTACGTACGGGAAAGAATCGAACCGGAACGTAAAATACCCAGCGCAATTCAGTCTTATAACTCGCGCTGATAAATTAAAAGACTAAAAAAATCGTCATTTAACTAAGAAAACCGCCTGACAACTTTATTCAGGCAGAATTTTCGCATTTCAAATTTTAACGTCTAAGCTGAAAGTAGCGTTAAACAGTATGGAGAATTCATGAAGAAAATGTTTATTATTTCAGCAGTTGCGTTAACTCTGGTTGCATGCAACGATAAAGTTCATGATGAAGAGTACTTCTATCAGAACCTTGATGAAGCGCGTGATGTCGGAAACAAATGTAAGGCGGGTGATATAACCGGACAAAATTGCACCAATGCGAAAGCCGCAATATATAAAGATAATCAGCTCAATGCAAAAGTGCCCCACTGAGTTTATTTAACTCGCTTATGCGCCTCACAACAGGCGCATAACCCGACTCTTTTCCCCAGCGCCGAAAGTTACCTCTGAAGCCGCCATGAAATCAGGCAGCATTCCCCATCCGTGGCGGATTGCTTCTGCGCGGCCCCGTATGCGGTTATCAGGGCTGATATTTCCTTTGAGTACAGCGACCGACGAACCACCGGCCTCAAGCAGTCGCCCGGTGAGGCCAGCGGTCATTGTGATTAAACATGGAGCTGTCATCATCGGTGATCGAATCGCCAAAAGTGAAATTAATCAATAAGTAGCACAACAAATTTTAATGTCTCAAAAATTTTCGACAAAATAATCACCCTTCTGTTTTGGACTATAATTTTGATGTTGAGCCATCTCAGGAAAACCTTATGTTCTGGCAGAACTGGACACATCAAGTGTGTGGAAGGCCAATAAATAGCGGTCATCATATGGCCTGAAAAGCTCTGAAGGAGAGCTTAGCGCGTGACCCGGGGCTGAAATAGGGTCTGTTACAGTTGCTCAGGGTGTCACCCGTTATTGTTTTGAGCTGATGATATCACTTCTGGCAACGTGATCAGATTACGCATTTCACCAGAGCTGGTGCAGAAAGGATGGGGGAGTACCGATGAAAAGGATTGCTATTATTGGCGCAGGGCCTACAGGAATCTATACCTTTTTCTCCATAATAAACAACAGGACACCTTTCTCAGTTTCTGTCTATGAACAAGGTAAAGAAGCTGGGGTTGGCATGCCTTACAGTAATGAAGAAAACTCGAGCATAATGTTGGCTAACATTGCCAGCATTGAAATCCCGCCTGTTTTTTCGAGTTACATCGACTGGCTGCGAAGCCAGAGTGAAGAGTATCTGTCCCGCTATGATGTCCAGTTATCTTCACTTCATGTAAGGCAGTTTCTGCCACGTATTCTTCTCGGAGATTATTTTCGCAATCAGTTTCTGGCGCTCGTCGCGTACGCGAAAGAGCACGGTTTTGAGGTTGAAGTACATGAGTCCTGTCTGGTAACCGATCTTGAAGCAACTTCAGAAGGCATAGGGTTATGGACAGAGGGCGCGTCGGCACCGGTTCAGTTTGATTTCGCCGTTATCGCGACCGGCCACGTCTGGCCTGACGAGAAGGAATCGACGCGCACATTTTTCCCAAGCCCATGGTCTGGACTGATGGACGCAAAAATTCGCGCCTGTAAAGTCGGAATAATGGGTACTTCTTTGAGCGCCTTTGATGCAGCAATGGCGGTGGCGGTGCAGCATGGCGCTTTCCTTGAAACTGATGATAAACATGTTAAGTTTATGTGTGACGATGGAAGCGAGGCGCTGAAGATTGTATTAATGTCGCGAACGGGCATTATTCCGGAAGCGGATTTCTACTGTCCAATTCCTTATGAACCTTTGCGTATAGCAACGCAAGAGGCGATCCAAAATGAAATAGCCAGCGGATCCGACGGTTTGCTAAACCGGATATTCAGGCTGATTGTGGAGGAAATAGAATGTGCTGATCCGGCATGGAGCAAAGATATTTCCCTGCAAACGCTTAATGCCGACACGTTTTCAGACGCCTGGTTTTCTGACAGAAAAAAACGCGATCCGTTTCTGTGGGCCAAATCAAATCTTGATGAAGTCGAACGCAATAAACACGACAAACGGACAATTCCATGGCGTTATACCATCCTTCGTTTACACGAAGCTGTCCAGGAAATTGTCCCTTATCTTAATCAACATGATAGTGAAAGATTTAATGCCGGCCTCGCCCGGGTATTTATTGACAATTATGCAGCGGTTCCCTCAGAATCCATTCGCCGTTTACTGGCATTACGTGAGGCCGGAATAATCAGCATTCTCACACTCGGGTCGGACTACAGAATGGATATAAAAGAGAATGAAACGGTGATTTACGTCGATGCTTATTCACAAAGTTTTGATGTTTTTATTGATGCTCGCGGACAGCAGCCATTAAAAACCAGAGACCTGCCATTTCCGACGTTAAGAAAGCAACTGCAGGCTTCGGGCGATGATATTCCTGATCTCGGTGATGACTACACACTGATGGCACCCGCTTCCGCCAGAGGCAGGATTGCATTGGGCGCACTGCCCTATCTTATGTATGACCAGCCATTCGTCCAGGGTCTTACCGTCTGTGCAGAAATAGGTGCGGCTATAGCAAAGGCCACGATAAAATCTGCATCGCGCATTCGCCGACGACTGCCACTTACAGATTTGTAGCAGGAAAAGCTTGTCGCAAAGTTTTATCGCTGATCGATCGATCCGGGCGCTGCGCCCGCGCTGGCATACATGATTTCGGATCTAAAACGTCCGGTAGTGCTACCGCTTTTGGCAGGTGAATTGCCAGTCTGTAGTTACTCTAAAAATCCGTATTTCCCATAAAATATCTTTACCGAAATATACTCATAATATATTCGATATAAATTATAACTTGGATATATCAGTGTGAGTTTCGAATTTTGCCTCTCTGCTAAACTTGTTACGCCTGATTATTTGCAACATCCTCCTCATATGTTCAAATCTGGTCGAATACGCTTCAAACCATTTTGAATAATTCCCATAAGTCGGAGATGATCAGTTTCTTTTGTCTCTTCCGGGATACCAGCGCCAATACAGGTCAGACTATACCAGATGCCCACTGCAGTATTTGCACTCTCCAGCCATAGTTTAGGATCGGGCTGCTGCTCGTTGATCTGAGCCAGACAGTCGAGGATATGGTCTTCAATCGCAAAGGTTAGTTCATCATAGCTGAGGTTAAACGTTTTTTTTCCATGCATCATTCACCCCCTTTCTGAGCTCCATTCTATGATAAAAAATTATGCTGTATCGGGCAGATTTTTCTTTTGATAGCACGAATATCATGATGGTGGAAGGAGGCCAGCCCCAACATGAGATCAATGTCTTACATTATTAACTTACGGTTTTGATCCTGACCACGAATATGATCCCGCCGTAATCAGGAATAACCGGCTTCATGTTGGTTACGTATTCTGGCAACCGGCAGACTTCTCAGCAAATTCTGATGGGGTCATCCACCCCAGTGCAGAATGGGGACAACTCTGGCAGACGCAGCTGGCGGCCGTCAAACAGCGCATCAGAGACAAAATCCATGCCCCAGACATGGTCCGGATACAGGCCCTGAGGCTGCGGCTGTCGCCGCTGTGCGGATTTATTGCGATGGGGGCATTTGAGGCGCAGGGACTGTCCCTGCTCGCGGTAGAGACGGTAAATGCGTTTATGATTATCCCAACCTGCCGGTAACCGTAATGCACGCGGATTTCCGCCATCTCGCGGATACGCAGGCGCAGCGCGCTGTCACTGGCCGCCACAGAGCGGTAACGGAACGAACTGCGGCTGACCTGCAGAGCAAAACAGACCTGTCGTTCGCTGGCCCATAACGCGCCTGCCGCTTCCTGACCCATTCACGCAGCCGTGCCAGCCTCAGTTATTTTTTGCCAGCACGTCCGGCAGCATCGTCTTGTCGAGACTCAGATCGGCCACCAGTTTCTTCAGCCGCAGGTTTTCCTCTTCCAGCTGACGCATGTGCTTCAGCTCTGAGGGAGAAATCCCGCCGTATTTCTTGCGCCACGTGTAAAAAGTGACGTCGGATATACCCAGTTTGCGGCAGACTTCCGGCACTGACGTACCCAGCTCAGCCTGCTTCAGGGCAAAGACAATCTGCTCTTCGGTGAATCGTGATTTTTTCATCAGCACCACCACCGTTCAGGGGAGTATGTATCATGCCGGAATTCTGTTTCTGAATGGGGCAGGATTTCGGGTCAGGGTCAAACCTGAAAATATTATGAAGGGATATTATGAAGGGATATTATGAAAGCACCTTAAAAGCACAAAGCCACCCGATGGGTGGCTCTGCTAAACCAACATAACACATTGATTTATTTCTGCTTTTATATGGCGCCGGGGCGGGACTTGAACTTCATGGTAATAACCTGATTTATATAATTTAATTTTGGATAACTCACTTTAAAGCCCCCAATTATGCCCCAAACTTTTTTGCTTTGATTAATGAAATTATCTTTTGCTGAATTGAAAGCTGATATCTGCTGGAATAGCTAAATCCAGTCTTCTATTCTCAGACCGGAGACTCGCTCAAACTCACGGGTATTATTGGTAACAACTATCAACCCACAGCTACGGGCATGACCAGCAATCATCTGGTCATAAGGCCCGACTGGACGCCCCTGCCTGGCTTGTTCAGCCCTGATTTGCCCGGCATGTGCAGCAGCCTGAGGGCCGTAAGTTAAAACTTCAAGCCGTGCAGTTAACCCCTCAATAACTGCAAGATTACGTTCGGGAGCATCACTTTTCTCTGCACCATAAATCAGTTCCATCAGCGTTACCGAACTGATGCATAACTGTTGTTTGTGAAGATTAAATTTCTCACGGACGGATGCAGGTTTGTTTTTGATGGTGAAAATACAGATATTGGTATCCAGCATGTACTTTATCATCAGAACCCCTCACGTTCCTGGGGCTGGGGCTGTTCCCGATCTGACATGAAATCCGCACTGACCGTCTCGCCATCGAACCAGCTGTCCCATGACTCTTCCGCCGGTGAGATTATCCGGGTTCGGCCAACGGCAATAATTTCGACGCGCTTGACGTCATCGGGTAAAGCAACAGCTTTCGGCAGACGCACCGCCTGGCTTCTGTTACTCAAAAAAACGGTTGTTTCCACAGAGACCTCCACTGGGATATACACGATGTATATCCAGTATAATTTTTCAGCGAAAATTGTCAAAGAGATAAGATTTTATTCGCCAAAGAAATGGTGGAGTGCCGCTAAAAATCTGCTCAATATCTGCATGCCGCAGTTTCATTGTCTGGCCACTTTCTCCCCCGATTTTCCACTAATGACAGCACAATTCTGTCGTACACCAACAACAATAAAGCGCTTAAAGCAATGCAGGATGGACAGGCACTCACCGGTAAAGACGGCATTCTGACGCCGCTCATCAAATAAATTACCGAAGCCACACTGGCCGCGAGCGAGGTTCTAATCTGCCTCAGGATGTTCAGACCAACCGGAAGAATGGTTCCACCGCTAAAACCGTTAAATCCACCACAGGCTGCTTTGGACTCAACACTCCGCGTGACCGCAACGGTACCCGATCAGAATGATTAATTGCTGAACCTGAATTTAACTGGAGCTGACTGTTATCGAAAGAATTAAGTCGGTTTGATCACGGTTTTGCATTCTTCTCTGGCAGGAACTTACGCCAACGTTGACTCACACATGCGAACCGGATATTTTGCCCGTATTGCATAAAGCAGCTTGTTACCGTTCGGCGGGCAAAACGTAAATGCAGCTACTGGGTTAATTCCCTGGCTGTGCTTATGTTTTGCCCGTTTTTGTTTTCTGGAGTTGGCGATGCTTATAAAACAGATTCTGAACAACAACGTCGTCAGCGTTTCCGATGCCAATGGGGGGGAGTACATTCTGACCGGGCGGGGACTGGGTTTTAACGCCTCGGCAGGAGATATCGTTGATGCTGATAAGGTTGAAAAGACCTTCAGGCTAAGCAGCCATACCGTCTCGGACCGCTTCAAAGTGTTGCTGAACGAAGTGCCTGTGGAAATCATTCAGCTCACGGACGACATCATTACTCAGGCACAAAGTTCGCTGAGCCATCAACTAAGCGAAACACTGTACGTCTCACTAGCTGACCATCTGCATTTTGCGCTTAAACGCCACCAGGACGGCCAGGAGATCCACAATCCGCTGGAATGGGAAGTCCGGCATTTTTATCGCAAAGAATATCTGATTGGTCGACAGGCTCTGGCGTTGATTGCTTCACGTACCGGGCAGCTTTTGCCCGATGCGGAGGCGTCCAGTATCGCGCTGCACCTCGTCAATGCAGCAATGAATACGCCAGACGGTCAGGTGATGGAAATCACCCGGTTGATTTTTCAGATACAGAACATCGTTAAATACTGGTTCACAATTTCCATCGATGACCAGAGCCTGAATTATCAGCGTTTTGTGACGCACCTGAAGTTTTTTGCCCAGCGCGTGATGACCGGGGAAATCCTCGATAATGACGATGCTGAACTGTTTGATCAGATGCCGAAGCGGTATGAGAAAACAATGAACTGCGTTCAGGCGATCGGCGATTTTGTGGCGAAAAATTACCGCCATAACATGAGTAATTCAGAGAAGTTATACCTGACGGTGCATATCGGAAACGTTATCAGTCGTCAGAACAATTCCATTTAGGCTTGTTACTGTTAAATCAGGCAAACCCCAGAGGAAGCAAGGTGTCCGGTTAATACCGGCGATTGTTTACGGGCATCTGTTGCCCAGAATCTGGAGAATCAATCAGTGGATTATCAACAAACAGCACGCCGTATTATTGAGCATCTCGGTGGTGCAACCAATATCAGTTCCGTTTTTCACTGCATTACGCGGTTGCGCTTTAGCCTGAAGGACAACAACAGAGCAGACCGAAACGCGCTTGCAGACCTGGACGGCGTGATGGGCGTTAACCTGTCTGGCGATCAGTTCCAGGTAATCATCGGAAATAAGGTGACGCAGGTATACAGGGCGATTCAGGATGAAGTGCCTGCGCTGGCCGCCGCTGAAAAACAGGAAAGTGTGGATACTACACAGAAAAAGCGCCGTAACCCAGTATCGCTGGCGTTTGAAATCATTTCAGGCATTTTTTCTCCCATCATTCCGGCTATTGCCGGTGCAGGTATTCTGAAAGGGATTCTGTCACTGTTTGTCACACTGGGATGGGTCGAAGCGACAAATCAGACCTACCAGATAATGGTCGCCATCAGTGATGCTGTTTTCTATTTTATGCCGATGGTGCTGGCCTTCAGCGCGGGCCTGAAGTTTGGGGCTAACCCGTATCTGTCCGTTGCGCTGGCCGCTACGCTTTTCCATCCGACATTATCTGCCCTCTTCCGCACCGGTGATCCGGTTTCCTTTGCTGGTCTGAGCGTTTCGCCGGTGTCATATGCCAACTCAGTCATTCCTGTCGTGCTGTCAGTATGGGTGCTGAGTTACGTTGAGCGCTTCTTTAATCGCATTATTCCTGCGGCTGTCAGAACAATGTTTTCGCCCCTGCTCAGCCTGATGGTTGTTGCGCCGCTGATGCTGATTGTTATTGGCCCGGCGGGTATATCGGTAGGTAATGCGCTGTCTGGCGGAATTATCTGGCTGGTGAATAACATGGGACCGTTTGCCGGAATTATTGTCGGTGGCACACTCTCGCTGATGATCATAACCGGCATGCACTATGTGCTCGTACCCATCATCATCAACAATATTACCCGCCTGGGTTACGATCCTATTAAGCCCATCATGTTTGCAGCCAACTTTGGTCAGGCCGGAGCTGCATTCGGTGTGTTCCTGCGCTCGCGCAGTAAAAAGACCAAATCACTCGCACTTTCCACGTCATTCAGCGCCCTGATGGGGGTAACTGAACCGGCCATGTACGGCATTAATATCCGCTTCAAGAAGCCATTCGCCGCTGCTCTGATTGGAGGGGCTGCTGGGGGATGCCTGGCTATGACGATGGGTGCCAAGGCTTACGCCTATGCACTGGCAGGGTTGTCCGGATTGCCGTCACTGGCAGGAGAAGGATTCGTCTGGGCACTGGCGAGTATGGCCCTTGCCTTTGCGGTTGCAGCCGGACTCACGGTGGTGCTGGGATTTGAGGAAAAACCTGAGCAGTCAGCACCCGAAGCATCAGTGTCTTCTCAGGCAGCTACGACAGCAATGCCACTGAACAATGCTGTTGCCTTTTCAGCTAACGAAACATTACATGCTGGGGTCAGTCCTGTCAGCGCCAGCCCTTCTGAGCGGCTGTTTGCACCATGTTCAGGCCAGCTTACGCCACTCAGTGAATTAAGCGATCCGGTATTTGCTGATGAAGTTTTCGGCAAGGGAATTGCCATCGTCCCGCTGAATGGAGAACTGGTGTCACCGGTTAACGGTCGTGTGGGTTCAGTCTTTGCTACGAATCATGCAATTACACTGGAGAGTAATTCGGGGGCGGAGGTGTTAATCCACATCGGCATCGACACGGTCAAATTGAATGGGCGACACTTCACAAGGCTTGTCGAGGACGGTCAGGAAGTCACTATCGGGCAGCCTCTCATCAACTTTAATCTTGATGCACTCATCGCAGAAAACATTGATCCCAGCGTCATTGTCATCGTGACGAATACCGACAACTACGGCGATATCAGCCTGATTTCTAATGGGCATGTGGAAACGCGCGACGAATTTTTAAAACTGGCAGCGACGGCTGCATAAGGGGAGAGTAAATGACTTTTACAAAATCGTTTCCGGAGAATTTTTTGTGGGGTGGTGCCACCGCGGCTAACCAGCTTGAAGGGGCTTTTGACGCTGATGGTAAAGGATTATCTGCGTCTGACGTGTTTATCTTTGACAGCCAGGCACCCAAAGAACGCTGGCTCGATCAGTGGGCTGGCATGACGCACGCGCAAGTAGCTGAAGCGCAGGATCCTCATAGTAAAAAATACTATCCTAAACGCCGGGGTAACGACTTCTATCATCATTATGAAGAAGACATCGCAATGTTCGCGGATATGGGATTTAAATGCTTCCGCATGTCAATTGCATGGACGCGCATCTACCCGCGCGGAGATGAAACCAAGCCTAATGAAGCGGGTCTGGCATTTTACGACCGCGTGTTTGATACGCTGCGCCGTCACAACATAGAACCCGTTGTGTCTCTTTCCCATTATGAGATGCCACTGGCGCTCGTTACCGAATACGGTGGCTGGACCAACCGCCAGGTAATCGATTTCTATCTGCAGTTTGCCACAACGGTTTTCCAGCGATATCGCAGCAAGGTGAAATACTGGATGACGTTCAACGAAATCAACTGCGTCAAGCACCATCCGTACGTCAGTGTTGGCGTCATAGAAGAGAATCATCCCAACCTTGAACAAGCAAAATATCAGGGAGCGCATCACCAGTTTGTTGCCAGCGCACTGGCAACCAAAGCCTGCCACGAAACCATTCCGGGCTCGCAGGTAGGCTGCATGATCAGCTATCAGATACTTTATCCGCATACCTGCCATCCTGACGACCTCCAGGCCTGTGAAGAAGCGCAGCGAGTATCGTTATTCTTCAGTGATATTCAGGCGCGTGGAGCTTATCCGGCCTGGAGCGATCGTATGTTCGATGCTAAAGGAGTGAAGCTGATAAAAGAGCGAGGTGATGATGAGATCCTGCGCCAGTATCCGGTCGATTTCGTGTCATTCAGCTATTACATGTCTAGTACCATCAGTGCTCATCCTGAGAAGCTGGAAGGCGTTCAGGGTAATCTTATTACTGGTGGTATCCGTAATCCGCATCTGCCGGAAAGCGACTGGGGCTGGCAAATCGATCCTAAAGGGCTTCGTCTTGCGCTAAACCAGCTCTACGATCGCTATCAGAAGCCGCTGTTCGTTGCCGAAAACGGTCTGGGTGCAATGGACATCCCGGATGAGAATGGCATTGTGCAGGATGATTACCGCATCGACTATCTGCGCCTGCACATCAAACAGATGAATGAAGCCATCAGCGATGGGGTCGACCTGTTTGGTTATACCTGGTGGGGCCCGATTGATATGATTAGCGCCAGTACGTCGCAGATGTCCAAGCGCTACGGTTTTATTTATGTTGATCAGGATGATATGGGTAATGGAACGCTTAAACGTTCCCGTAAGAAGAGTTTTAGTTGGTATCAGAAAGTCATTGCCTCTAACGGAAGCGACCTCAGTTAATCCAGCCTGTAACAGGGCAGCGATTTGCAGCCCTGTTACAGGTCATTGACCTAATTTAAAGCGAGGCCTTTAAAGCTCTGAGTATAGTCTGGCGGGTTGTATTGAATTCATGGGCTACAGCACCTTACCAGCCAGCCACCCAATTGCTCCCCAAATGACGCGGATTTCAACGCATATCCAGACCGAAATTATTGCCAGATCGGCTGAGCTGGAATACCCCCAGGGGTGATATTGCCCGGATATTGTCCGGGTCATATCGTGACAGGCTGTCACCGGCTCCAGTCTTCCAGCTTCAGGTCCGGTATGCGCGTAAACTCTCTCACATTATTTGTCACCAGAAAGGTGCAGGCGGCAACGGCATGTCCGGCAATGGGCGTGTCGTTCGGGCCACCAGGCGTGCCGGCAGCGGTCAGTGCGGCTTTGATTTCTGTGGTCGCGTCCACCGCGGCTCGATCCCAGGGCAGGACGGCGTCAAGTCGGGCGCAGAACGCGTCAACCAGCTGCGCGTGACGCGGGGAAGCCTTTTTTCCTGTCGCCCCGAAGCGCATTTCGGCATAGGTGATGGCCGACACCATGATGCGGTGGTTGCGCAGCACCGCCTGCTCCAGGCGGTTCTGAACCGCTTCCGGCTGCTCGCACATGATGCAGGAGCAGATGCAGGTATCCGGCATATACGCTTTATTCACAGGTCAAATCTTTCTTCATCGCTGACTACGCCCGCGCGCTCCGCCATAAAGTCCGCGTCGGCCCTTTCCAGCTGGCTGAACGAGCGCCAGGTGGGCCGGACGGGGCGCAGGATGATGGTGTCGCCTTCGCGGACGATCTCCAGCTCGCTGACGCCGTCAAAGTCCAGATCGCGGGGCAGAAGGATGGCGCGGTTATTGCCGTTTTTAAAGGCAGATACGTTTACAGTAAAGTGCAGAAACCGCGTATTTTTTAGATCCTCAGATCCTCAGCTCCTGAGCGGTTTACGCGCCCGGACTGAGTTTCTGCTCAGCTGACGGTTCTTCAGATGGCTGTTGATTAAATTCATTCAGGCGTGCTTCCATTTCCCGCGTTACTGACGGGAACGGAACGCTTGTGAAAAGCAGCCACGGGAACCAAAATATAGAAACTATCAGCAGCAGTATGAGAGCAGAAAACTCATACCCGAAATGCTGTGCAAGCAGCAGGGTCAGCAGAAGCGTCATTATCGTGCTCACAGGCAGTGAAACGCAGATAAAACTCCACCAGGCGAGGCGATACCATTTCCGATTAAACTGTATCTGCTCACTGTCCCCGTTGCTGAGCCAGGTGCGCCAGGGCGCAAGGTAGCGCGCTCGCAGCCCGAATAGCTGGTCCTGACTCATTAGAAGGACGATTAGCTAAACGCAAAAACCTTCCTGTACCTGAAATGCCAACAGCAGAAAATATAGGCGTGAAAGCGCATAAAACCGAAACGGGGATAAAAAAATGCTCTTAGAATTTGAATTATGGCTTAAAGAAAACACTAACTACAATGTCGTCATTAATAAAAACGAGCTTAGTGACAGTTTAGTAATTGATATTGATGATGATAATAACATTGCTCGCTTCACCGCTTGGGATGACAATAGCTGCATGTTAGAAATAATTGATATTGACAATGATGGATATATTATCAATGAAAGATATGACATATCAAACCTCCAGGAACTTACAGATTTATTCAATAAATTTAAAAAGTTATTAAAGTAATTTTATTAAGCCTCGCTCCGGGGAAAAATAAACACCTTCGCAGTAAGTACAGGTGCAGATATAGTCTATAACTGGCCTGCCGAAGAAGGTGCTCCCAATACCTGGTAAGCCGCAGGTAAACGAGCACCTGGGAAAAGAAATTGTTCAGGATAACCCTATGTCAAACACAAAAAAATTTACCGCAAAATGTGTAAATTGTACTAATGAAGATGATGTGCTGACCATCGGTGTCGGTGATGATGATCAGGATCCAAAAAACTTTTTCATGATCGGACGATTTGATGAAGATGATTTGTCGGTTGATGAGTGCATCGGTTTTCAGACTGAGGCGACAAATTTTGAAGTTGCAGGATCTATTGAGTCAGTAGTATTAACAGCTGATAAGTTATCTGTAACTATTAATAGCAAGGGTGAAGCAGAGGCAGGTAACAAAGAGTTCGAAGCTCTATTACCCGAGAAATATGATCTAACCAAGCTTAAAATTTATCTCACTGAGATATTTGACGGAAGTCGTGTGAAATTGACACTTCGATAACAGCATACGCTACCTTCGTAGAGGAATATTGGGGAGCTCCAGCATGGAGTGCCCCGTGCCCGTATATAAAACAGGCTTGGCTGAATGTGGGGACTCTTGGTAGCTTCCATTCTCCGCCGTTCCACCAGCCAAGATTTGATCCTGCTTTTTTAGCATTATCAGCCCAGCGTCCGCAGGTATGCCAGCAATTGCCCGTTGAGATCCAGACCCTTCCTTTTCAGATGATTAATGGCGAGACTGTATTCCACAATGTGATTGCGGCGTTAATCAATGCAGGAAGGTGCGATTAACTTCCTGCATCATCCGACTCCCTCAAAACCTCGCCACTTGCGGGCATGCTCTGGTCCCTTTCAGTCCTCTCCTGTTCCGCGCCAATCCGGTGCCGCCCGAACCATGACGGCTAGCTGACACCTGTCCTTAATTCCGGCACCTCGGCGCAAATCGCAGCAAGGAAATGGATGAAATGCCGCACCCGGGAGGGAATGCGCCGTCCGGCAGCTGTAACTGCGTTGATCGGAAAGGACGGCGGCGCATGCTGGTTCAGAATTCGTTTGACCTCACCGGAGGCCAGCACATCCGTAAACAACCAGCTCGCGTGATGGGCAATGCCGAGACCTGCGAGGACCGCGCCGCGGACATGCTCGGCGTCATTTGTGCGGAACGCTCCCGCACCGTCGATCGTGACCTGCCGGCCGTCTAAATGAAAATCCCACCCTGTGACATCACCCTGGTAGATATAGCTGATACGCTGGTGATTGCGCAGTTCGTCTAACGTTTGCGGTGTACCGTGTTGAGCAAGATAGCTGGCGGAGGCCATGGTAATCATCTGCATGTCGCCGATGCGTCGGGCGAAGAGAGCTGAATCCGAAAGCCGACCGATCCGTACCGCGACGTCTATCCCCTCCCCGATAAGGTCAACGTGCCGCCCGGAGACTTCCATCTCGATTGCGACGTCCGGGAAAGAGTCCCTAAAATCGGATAGCCGCGGAATGACGAACATTCTCCCGAAGGCTGGCGGAAGGGTCACGCGGACCAGCCCTGAGGGTGTCGATTGCCCTTCAAGGATCTTCTCTTCTGCGGAGTCGAGATCCTGAAGGATGCGGACGGTGGCCTCGTAATAATCCTGCCCTGTCGGCGTCACTGCAAGGGAACGTGAATTTCTCGCAAGGAGTTGCGTCCCAAGCCGCGCTTCAAGCACAGCGAGCTGTTTGCTGGCGGTCGGCTGGCTTACGTTCAGATCCCGCGCTGCCTGCGAAAAGCTTCCACTTTCGACGATGCGCGCGAACATCCGCATTGCGCCTAATTTATCCACCACTTTCATTCCGCAAAAGAATAGAAGACATAATGATTTCCGGTTTTACCTGATTTGCTTAATGACTTTAACTGGCGGGCGAAAGGATACTTTATGACCAGCTCCTGGACCGGCAAGTTCCCTGCGGACGGTTGGCAACATCGCGTACTGCCACGCTGTTTATCCCTAAAGGGCGTCGATCGGGCTTACTGATCAGTCCACAATTCATCCTACACATATTTATCGATAAATTATTAAAAAGAATAGATGGTATGCCATATAGGTCAATATCATTCTCTGGGGGAATATGGGTATATTTATTCGACCGCCCGGTCACGGGCCTCCAGCGGAAAGGAATAGTTATGACGATCAAGATTTATGGCGATCCCGGCTCGGGCAGCTTGCGTCGCGTTACCACCGCCGCGAAGATCATGGGCGTTGAAATCGAACGCGTGAACGTCGATCTGTTTAAGGGCGAAAGCCAGACCGACGAATTCAAATCACGTCTCAATCCCCACGGTTTAACGCCGGTTCTGGAAGATGGCGATTTCATTCTCTATGAAGCCGCTGCGATTAATCTTTATCTGGCCAGTAAGGTAAACTCCCCGCTGATCGGAACCACGGAGAAAGATCGGTTTCAGGTTCTTCAGTGGATGTTCTGGTCGGGCGAGCAATGGCGCATCTTCGCAACCACCCTTTTCGATGAGCGGGTCGGGAAGCCGGTCACGGGTCAGCCGAAGAACGAACCGGTGATTGCGTTTGCTGAGGACAAGTTTCGCGCTGCGGCGAAGGTGCTCGATCAGCATCTTGAAGGCCGCAAATTCATGGTTGGCCAGTCTCTGACCCTTGCTGATTTCGATATTGCGGGACCCTTCTCCCAGATCGATCGTTCAAAGCCTCCCCTCCGGGACTATCCAAACCTCATGGCCTGGCACGACAATCTGCTCCGGTCTATCCCGGAGTGGGCGGAGACGAAGGCTGAGGTTGACAACCGTTTTGACAGCTTCCTGAAGAGCGTCGGCGTGAGGTTGTAAGCTTCAGGGCCAGCGCGCCGGGTTCCTTTATGCAGGTTCATCACGTTCACTGACGTGCTGGCGGCGGGAATGCTGTCCGGATAAGGAAATATTCATGACGGTGAAGCCTCAGTGCGGCGCGGGGGCGCATCTGCGGTCGGTTTTATCCGTCAGAAGGCGCCGGGTGCCCGGCCGGCAAAAAAAGAGGACATCCGTCAAATCAGATGTAACTTCAGATAAGATTGGCGCCCCCTTTTTTCAGAAGAAAACAATTTTGAATGATTTTTTTTCTGACGGCATTTGTGAATGCATCCTTCCCATCACAGCTGATGTCTCTCCTGCTTTTCCTCCAGATATACGGACTTCTGCTTGTGTAACGCCAGATGGAGAATTAAGAAAACTTTTTTAAAAGACTGTTTTCTCATCTTCCTGAACTAACTGAAAGGCCTCCCGCAGAGCTTTTATATCTTACCAGCTTTCATTATCACCAGAGATATTACATATCCGAAAACTGCTGATACTCACGCTCACTCATGGCTCGAAGAATATTGTTTTTATTCCTGAATGCAGCATTAAATATAACAACCTTCTTTTAATAAAATGTAAAAGCGAACAATACCTCATAGGCACACAATGATTATACAGATCATTATTTTAATAATTATTATTTGTCCGGGCATTTTCTACTTCAAATACATTTTTTGACCGGTCTTATTCAGCGTCAAACCTGGACCATGGTAGAGTTGACTTAAATGTGAACAGTCATAAACCCGGAGAGGATAAAACTATGAAAGATGACACAGAAATACTTATACCTGCAATGATGACACAAACTTTTGACTTACTGGCCGACCCCGTTACTATCGTCAATAAACATTCCCGCATCATACATGCCAATCCGGCTCTTGCCAGGCTGTGCAACGTACCCGGTAACTCATTTCTGAACGGAAAGGAGTATGAAGAGGTACAGTCAAAGCTGTTTGAGGATGAAGAATCCAGAAATCACTGGAAGGAACAAGATAAGAAAATTCTCGATAATCCTTCTATTCAACTGAGAATGCTTGAAATACACCCCGGCAGCACTGAATCCCCCTTTATCTGTACCAAAATGCCGCTTTTCAACGGGCAAAGGGAATGCGTCGGTTCAGTGCACCACATAAAATATCTCGAGGTCTTCCGGCCCAATGACTTCGTCAGGGGACGGCTGCCCGGCTCACTGTTACTCAACAGACCAGGCGATATTTTTAATGAGCGGGAATGCGAAATCATTTTTCTTAAACTGCAGGGCATGACAAACAGAAATATTGCTGATGTGCTCTACCGATCCAGCCGCACAATAGAAAACTCGATGCAAAGGATGTATAACAAAGCCGGCGTTAACCATCTCGACGAATTTATAGATTACTGTGAAAAAAGAGATTTTCACCGGTATCTGCCGCAGAAGTTTCTGGTAAAAAAACGCCTCGGATTCGATACCAGCGATGATGCCGATTACTATCTTGACTGATTTTTCCTCGCCATATGGCAGCGGCATACATCAGCCGCTGTGACACTGCATCATATTCACTGCGCATGGGTATAAATTACCCGAAACATTGGGTGGTTTATACCTTTCTTTCCCAGTAAAACTGACTATTATTTACCCTGTTTTTAGGGTGTTTATTTTATGATTAATTTCCTGGGTTTAAGAAGCATACATGGAATATCTGTTTTACTGATAACTGTTGTGATCTGTTTTGCGGGATTTCTTTCCGGCACACTCAGGTCAGATGAGAAACTGACCCGTATTTCTGTTATGAGAAATACCGGCTGCGCAGTGACTCTGGGGTCAGTGCTTTTTGTATGCGCCCTGTTTTCTGACCTGCTCGTCTCAGAGTTAATTATGGCTGCCGGTATAGCGTCCCTGTGCTTCCCATATATTATAAAATTTACAAAGGTCGCTTCCTGACTCCTTATGTGACGCAGGAATAAGCGACCTTATAAATGAAGCCGGCAACGGGGAAATACAATAATAACAAACAAAAATAAATGGCTGCAATCCGGCAATATGGATCTTCCTCATGTCCGAGAGTCATTTTAGCATTGCTTTATTTCAGAATTTTCGAAGCCTTACATCCCTGTAACCGGGCTTTTGCTTTCAGTGCTCTCTAGCCCCTGTCAGGAACAGCTAATGCTCGATCTAACTGCGTTGGATTATCTAAAATATATGGGAGTCGGGTTAATTCTGATTCCTTTTTTCCTTGTATCTAAAGCTGTAATGATAAAAACGAGAAATGAGTTCAAGAAAAGTGGGCTTGGCTTTGCAGCTTTTTTCCTGGCGGTTCATATTGCTTTATTCCTTGCTCCTGTGGGTATTCTCCTTGCTTCCTATTTTGATAAAGGAACTGGTGTGTTATTAATCACTTCTCTTACTTTCTTGCTTATTTTATCAGGCGCATACGTTTAT
This sequence comes from Winslowiella arboricola, assembly GCF_025527015.1. Lineage (GTDB taxonomy): Bacteria > Pseudomonadota > Gammaproteobacteria > Enterobacterales > Enterobacteriaceae > Erwinia > Erwinia arboricola. The sequence goes on from NZ_JAODIM010000043.1 coordinate 1,174,553, forward strand.
GACAGGATCATCAAACGCACTTTCGTTATCAGGATTGATGAGGAAACATTTTATATATTATATCATCGAGCAAAAGATGACGGTGTTTCCATCAAAGATCTGATTGTGGACAGAGTCAAAAAAGAATAATGGCGCAGTTTGTCTTACAGGTCTGAATGAACCCTATCAAAAAAGGGTATTATGCATAACATCAATAGTGCCTCTCTAGAGCTTGAGGGAATCAGGTCAAGTGATAATGAGACTCTGAGACCAGGCATCAATTAATTAATGCAGCTCCTGACCTGATTCCTATTGATTAACACAGTAGCAATATCCGCTTCTGGCACGAAGCGGGCTGGTCGCAAATCAGGACTTAAAGCTTTAGTTTTCGCTGGTGAACGAATTTCTCGCCGCAAGAATTTCTGCAACGTGTGTAACTGACCACTGGCGAAGCGCGTCAACAATCGGCACGAGGGAGACCCCGAGTGGCGTAATCCCATATTGCACCGTCACCGGAACCGTTGCGAACGCCTCGCGTCGTACCAGTCCGTTCATTTCCAAGCGTCGAAGCGTTTGGCCGAGCATCTTTTGACTGATCCCCTCGATCTGACGTTTCAACGTGTTGAAACGTACTGGATTCTCAGACACTGCAATGAGTAACAAAACTGACCATTTGTCAGCGAGTTGATCAAGCAGCATACGAGTAGGACAGGTCGCGATGAAAGGGCCAGAAAGATCTGCCATTGTTACCTCCAGGTTACTTGGGGTGGTGTTGGTATCTTATTGACACCAGTCTCATTGAGTATCAACCTTTCGTCAAGAAGAAAACCAAGGAGAAAGCTGTGATCGAATCTACTCACTATCCGAATATTGTCATACGTACCGTCGAGGTGAATGGCATTACCATCAATGTCGCCACATCGGGCACAGGTCCAGCCGTCCTGCTGCTACACGGCTGGCCACATACCTGGCAGCTTTGGCGCAACCTGGTTCCATTTCTTACCACGGATTATTGCGTGATCGCGCCCGACCTGCGCGGAATCGGTGCAACGACACTGGCGGACAACGGCTATGACCTGCACACATTAGCAGACGACGCGGCGGCATTGCTTGAGGCACTTGATGTTGAGCAAGCGAGCGTGGTTGGTATCGACCTCGGCGTTTCGATCGCAACGATGCTGGCGCTGCGCCATCCAGCGCGCACCCGCCATCTCATTGTCACCGAGGGGCTGGTCGGTAAGCTGCCTGGCGCTGAAGCCTTCCTGGCCAACGGCGCCCCATGGTGGTTCGGCTTCCATGGGACACCAGGCCTGGCCGAATCCGTCCTCGAGGATCACGCCGACCGCTACATCGACTGGTTCCTGATTAACGGGACTGCAGATCGCAAAGGCATAGACCCTGCAATTCGCGATGCATTCGTCACAGCTTACCAAACGCGCGAGAGATTGCGCTGTGGGTTTAAGCATTACCGTGCTTTTCCTGTCGGTGCGAGGCAATTGGTTGAGGCGGTAGCCCAAACCAAGCTTTCGGTTCCGATACTCGCACTTGCAGGAGGTGTTGTTGGCACTGCGGTCGCTAACCAGCTCCGGCCAGTCTCGGCAGACCTGACGACAGGCGTTATTGAAAATTGCGGCCACTTGGTACCACTTGAACAGCCGCAAGCCCTCGCCGTTGCTATTCGTGGCTTCATAGCGTGATCGCCAAACGACCTCCGCAAATCTGGGAAGCGGCTCGCTCTTCCCAATAAGGGGGGTTGAGGTGTAGTGATGAATACATCGGCTTTCGCCGGTAGCGCTTTGACCGGAACCATCCGTAATCCGCAAAATCTGAAGCAGAGCGGGCAATATATCATTGGCACCATTCAGTCTTTTGTTGCCGGGTAGAGGAAATATAGTGTTAACGAAAGAATTCAAAGCCAGATTTCAGAACTGTAAATCCGCCGAAAAAAGTATCAAAATGGCTACAGGCAAGGAGCTCTCCGATATCAAGGAAGATCTGATGGATGAAATGGGCCTCCCGATTGGCAAGCACACGACAGGACTGCCAATAGTCATCAGTATGCTGTTTATGATTCTGGGATTTGCTATGACGCAGCTATCACTGTGGTCAACTGTGCTTGCATGGTTCTCATTACCAGCCTATACCGTGCTGGCATGGGTGTTCGCTGCCAGTTTTGTCTTTATGGTCGTCAATACCGCGGCGCTGTTTCTGGCAGGCAAGGGAGTGATGAAAGCTGTTGAAGTGCATATTGCACTGGCTCTCTTTACGGTATTTTTGTGCATCATCCATCTGGCAAAATCTATAACTGGTTTTTTGAGCAGTGAGCCATCGGCAGGAGTGCATCTGCTCAGCGCGATTTTAGGGCTGGTATTTATTAGCATCAGTTTCTTTTGCATCAATTCAAAGACGTTTTATCAAATGCTGGTTTATACATTGCATAACCGGGCCTGGCGCAAGCTGTTAAAAACCTCTCAGCAGGGATTGAAACGCTAATAGTGTTAACACCTGCCAGGGTATGGCAGGTGAACTTTCAGCGTTGATCGTAAGTGCTATTTGCCTGAATAATAACGTCAGAAATTTAGCTTTAACGCCTGGTCTTTAGCATAATCATAAGGACTCACCCACCCCGACCGGTTAGCATCCAGATAATCCGCCCACCACTGCATCATCTTCTCGCGCTCATGAATATGCTTAGCCTTATGGATATAAGCTGCACGGACCTTTTTACGTTCCTGATGGCTCATCTGGCGTTCAACAGCTTCGCATGACCATTTGCCAGACTCGACAAGCGCGCTACATGCCATAGTGCGGAAACCATGCCCGCAGACATCTTTCTGAGTGTCATACCCAATCAGCCGCAGAGCTTTATTAATGGTGCCTTCACTCATCGTTTTCTTCAGATTACGAGCTCCTGGGAAGACCAGAAATTGCTCATCTCCCTGTAGCTGCTGGATGAGTTGCAATAACAGGACAGCCTGACGGGATAAAGGCACCAGATGAGGTGAGCGCATCTTGGCACCACGCTCAGAAAACTTAACGCCTGCGATCGGTTCTCTTCTGGCCGGAATGGTCCATATCGCTCTTTTAAAATCGATTTCTTCCCAGCGGGCAAAGCGCAGCTCGCTGGAGCGGATAAAAATCAGCAGGGTTAGCTGCAAAGCTAGTCTGGTCTGCTCACGACCTTTGTAGTGATCTATACGTCTCAGGAATTCGGGTATCTGTTCCAAATCAAGTGCGGGATGGTGATGGGTTTCAGATGGCGCAACGGCACCTGTGAGATCCTGCGCAGGGTTGTATTCAATAATGCCGTTCTGTGCAGCGTAACGCATTACTGCCGCTGTGCGCTGTTGTAGCCGGCGAGCGACATCTATCTTTCCGGCTCTCTCCACCGCCTTGATGGGTTCAACGAGATGAGGCAGTTTAAGTTTTTCGATATCATATGTTCCGATAACTGGAAATACATATAGCTCGAAATAACGCTTAACCCTCAATGCATGTTCAGCAGACCAGATACTGTTACTTACTTTACTCGCTACCCACTCAAGCGCTACGGATTGAAACGTGTGCTGAGGTACTGGGTTGAGCTTTTCCTGCTTACGTTTTTCGCCGGGGGTCGGCCCCTGAAGCTAACAATGCTTTGGCTTCTTCTCTAAGCCTTCTGGCATCAGCTAAAGTCACCGCAGGATAAGCACCAAAAGACAGCTTCTTTTCTTTACCAGCAAAGCGATATTTTAAGTACCACCGCTTAGACCCACTGGGATTTATCACCAGGTAAAGTCCGTACGCATCGCTTTGCTTATATGCCTTTAAACCGGGCTTTAAGTGCATGATAGTACGATTAGTTAACGGCATTTGGGGGCCTCACAAAAACCTAACCGGAACCAGCCCCCATTTTGGCCCCCAAATGGCGCGGATTTCAACACGCAGATATGCACCATCATGCACTGAATGACTTTTGTTGATAAAGGGTTTACAGCCGGAGATTAAGAGAAGAAACAGGAAGTTATGCACCGCTGCGGAAGACTACGGACGAAAAAAAAGTCACCCGCGGGGTGACTTTTTTCTGAAGCATGGTGCCCGGGGCGGGACTTGAACCCGCACAGCCATAAGCCGAGGGATTTTAAATCCCTTGTGTCTACCGATTTCACCACCCGGGCAGGGTGTAAATTGGAGGCGCGTCCCGGAGTCGAACCGAGGTAGGCGGATTTGCAATCCGCAGCATGGCCACTCTGCCAACGCGCCTTAATTCTGTTGCCTTTTCAGGCTGTTATCAGATGATTTCTGATAACCTAATTTGGAGCGGGAAACGAGACTCGAACTCGCGACCCCGACCTTGGCAAGGTCGTGCTCTACCAACTGAGCTATTCCCGCAATTATCAGCTAACTAACTAAGAAATTCTTCCGAACCTGCTGATTTAATTTATCTTCTGGCGCTGAGCTGCCGTTCGATGCGTTGCATTCTACTGACCTGAGGAAATGAGTCAACAGAATTATCCTCACTCCGTGTCCGTTTGCTGCTTTTTAAATCGTATCGATCAGCGTTCAAACAAATCGCCGCGCGCAGCGCTTAAATACTGGAACATTGACCAGAAAGTCAGCACCGCCGCAATATAGAGTGCAGCCACGCCAATCCCTTCTACCATGGCGTCCGGACGCCATAATAAGGCGAACAGCGCCAGCATCTGTGCCGTAGTTTTAACTTTACCAATCCAGGACACCGCCACACTGCTGCGCTTACCAATTTCCGCCATCCACTCGCGCAGCGCAGAAATAATAATTTCACGGGCAATCATAGTCGCTGCCGGCAGGGTTATCCACCAGGCGTGAAAGTGTTCGGCAACCAGTACCATCGCCATCACTACCATTACTTTATCGGCGACAGGATCAAGAAAGGCGCCAAAACGCGTGGTTTGCTTCCAGCGACGGGCAAGAAAGCCGTCAAACCAGTCGGTAACCGCGGCGAAAATGAAAATCAGCGCGCAAGCCAGAGGAGCCCAATGAAATGGCAGATAGAATGCCAGCACAAAGAACGGGATCAGGATGACACGAAACAGGGTGAGCCACGTCGGAATATTAAATTGCATATGCTACGGTAACTGTCTGGCCGGAGTAGGATTTACCTGTATGTTGCAACATTGCTCCCCGCTATTCAATGCTAGTGTTTCAGTGAATGGAAGATTTTTTCCGCAAGAGCATGGGAAATACCCGGCACATTGGCTATTTCCTCAACCGTTGCGGCCATCAGAGGTTGCAGTCCCCCCATGTACTTAAGCAGCTGCTGGCGGCGCTTCGGCCCGATTCCTTCAATTAATTCCAGCGCGCTGGTGTTCTTCACTTTCGCGCGTTTATTACGATGTCCTGTAATTGCATGATTGTGAGAGTCGTCACGAATATGTTGGATGACATGCAATGCAGGCGAGTCCGGCGGCAGAGAAAAACCTTCGCCGTGCGGTTCAAGAAACAGCGTCTCCAGCCCGGCCTTACGATCGCTACCCTTCGCTACCCCTAATAACAGCGGATGATGTTTATCCCAGGGCACATCCAGTTCGGCAAATACGTTTTTGGCCTGCGTCAGCTGCCCTTTACCACCATCGATCAGGATAACATCAGGAATTTTACTCTCTTCCAGCGCTTTACCGTATCGACGACGCAGAACCTGATCCATCGCCGCATAATCATCACCCGGTGTGATGCCGCTGATATTATAACGACGATACTCGGCGCGCAGCGGGCCATTGCTGTCAAACACCACACACGAAGCGATGGTTTGCTCACCCATGGTATGACTGATATCAAAACACTCCATCCGCCGGATCGCAGGCAGCTTAAGCGTTTCCGCCAGCGCCGACAGCCGCTGATGAATGGTTGAATGCTGCGCCAGACGGGTGACCAGCGCGGTAGCAGCATTGGTGCGCGCCAGTTTCAGATAGCGTGCACGGTCGCCACGCGGTTTGCTCTGAATATTAACCCGTCGTCCGGCCAGCTCAGTTAAAGAATCGGATAATAGTTCGCGTTCAGGCAGAGTGAAATCAAGCAATATCTCCGATGGCAGGCTACGCGCTTCACTGCCCTGCAGATAAAACTGGCCGACAAAGGTCTGCACCACTTCCGCCAGCTCGGTGCCGCCAGGTACTTTCGGGAAATAACTGCGGCTACCCAGTACCTTGCCCTGACGGATAAACAGCACATGTAAACAGGCCATACCGGAATCAAAGGACACACCGATAACATCGAGATCATCACCCTGATTAGAAACAAACTGCTTCTCAGTCACGCGACGCACCGCCTGAATCTGATCGCGCAGCCGCGCCGCTTCTTCAAATTTCAGCGCCATGCTGGCTTGTTCCATGCGGCTGACCAGCAGATTCAGCACCTGATCATCTTTTCCGGAGAGGAACAGACGCACATATTCTATCTGCTGCGCATACTCCTCTTCGCTGACCAGCCCGCTAACGCAGGGGCCAAGACAACGGCCAATCTGATACTGCAGACAGGGACGGGAGCGGTTGCGATAGACGCTGTTTTCACACTGACGCACCGGGAAAATCTTCTGCAGCAGCGCTAAGGTTTCACGCACCGCGTAACCATTGGGAAACGGGCCAAAGTACTCCCCTTTCGCATGTTTAGCACCGCGATGAGATGCCAGTCGCGGATGGGCATCCGAACTGAGAAAAATATAGGGGTAAGACTTGTCGTCGCGCAACAGCACGTTATAGCGCGGCTGATACAACTTGATATAGTTGTGCTCCAGCAGCAGCGCTTCGGTTTCCGTATGGGTGACGGTGACATCAATCTGGCAGATATTCCCTACCAGCGCCTCTGTTTTACGACTGCCCGGGTTGACGCGAAAATAGCTGGCGAGACGCTTTTTCAGATCTTTGGCTTTACCGACATAGATAACCGTACCACCAGCATCGTACATCCGGTAAACGCCCGGCTGGCTGGTAACGGTCTTCAGAAAGGATTTTGCTTCAAACGCTTCATTCACTGCTAATCAACGACTCCGCATTAAACATGCCATGACGAATGGCTAAATGCGTTAACTCAACATCGCCACTGATATTCAGTTTACTGAACATACGGTAGCGATAGCTGTTAACTGTCTTCGGGCTGAGGCTCAGCTGCTCGGAAATCTCGGTGACTTTCTGTCCCCTGGTGATCATCAGCATAATCTGTAATTCACGCTCAGACAAACAACTGAACGGCGATTCCGCTTTTTGTGGTTCTATCTGGCTAAGCGCCATCTGCTGCGCGATATCAGAAGCAATGTAGCGCTGGCCGGCATTGACCGAACGAATCGCACTGATCACTTCCTGCGGCGCAGCACCTTTGCTCAGATAGCCAGCAGCGCCCGCCTGCATCACTTTTGCCGGTAACGGATTTTCCGTGTGGATGGTGAGCATAATAATTTTGATATCGGGATTGAAGCGCACGATTTTACGCGTGGCTTCAAGGCCGCCGATGCCGGGCATATTCATATCCATCAGCACGACATCAACGTTATTGGCGCGACACCATTTGACTGCATCTTCGCCGCAGTTCGCTTCACCGGCAACCAGAATGCCTTTGATATCTTCCAGTATGCGACGAATCCCTGCGCGTACCAGTTCGTGGTCATCAACAAGAAGAACGCTGATCAAAAGAGATCTCTCCAGAATGGTCGAAGGTGAAAGTAGAGTACACGGGAAAATTTAACTGCCAATGTTACTCTTTTTTCGGCGAGGAATGAACATAAATCACCGTTTATACTGTAATGATTTATGCTATTTATAGGATGAAATAATTATGTTGATCAACAAGTGTTTTTAAGCTCAATTGGCGCGCTTATATAATCATACTTAATTATATCAATGTTAAATATATTACAAAAAACATTAAAACCATAATAATCAAAACGTTAAATTTGTAACATTTGTTATCATTTTAACATCAATTAATAGTCGTTTACTGACTGTTAAATTACCAGCGGTTAGCAGGGTTAGCCGGCTGCTGAGTTGTGATATACTTCAAAGTGTTTTTATTTACATAACATCATGGTTATAAGCAAAATACATGTCCAGGGAGATAGCAATGAGCCAGATCGACTTTACCACTTCACAACATACTCAGGCGCTGGCCGATGAGGTTGCCTGCCTTAAAGCGATGGTGACCCTGATGCTCAAAGGCATGGGTCAGGCAGACGCGGGCAAAGTCATCATTAATATGGAGAGATTTATCGAGCAGCTGGAAGATCAGAACCAGGCAGAGGTGTTCAGCAATACCATCAAACAGATCAAATTCGCCTACCGCCAGTAGCGCTTATCCGGCAAGCCCATTGATTTTACGCCTTAATTAGCCCATGTTAGCCTTTTGGGTTTGACAGAGCGAAACAATGGGCTTACTTATCAAGGCAATACTGGGTGCGGCGGTAGTGGTGTTAATTGGTTTCCTGGCAAAAACGCGCAATTACTACATTGCCGGGCTGATACCACTGTTCCCTACTTTTGCGCTGATTGCCCATTACATTGTGGTGACAGAGCGCGGTATTGAAGCGCTACGCACCACTATTGTGTTCGGCATGTGGGCGATCCTGCCCTACTTCCTGTACTTATTATCCTTATGGTATTTCGTGGGCATCATGCGCCTGCCCTTCGCCTTAGGCTGCGCGGTGCTTTGCTGGATCCTCGCCGCCTGGCTGCTGATTAGCTTGTGGTCGCGCTGGGCTTAATTAGCGGCCGCGCGCATGCCAGTTCACCGAAACGCCCAGTGAAGGCAGCACTTCTTCCGGGCTAAAGCGACGCGCGCCATGATATTTATCAGCCAGCGTTGGCTGGTCAACCGGAATTTTCACCGCAAATAAATTATCTTCAGAGTGAATCAGTCCAGGTGTTAATGGCTCATAATTCACCTGATATTGTTCAAACATTTTTTCCAGCATCGGCGTTGCCGCACTGACCACATGTTCAATACCGACATTTTCCGCCATCTGCAGCGCATGCCACAAGATATTCAGTGGCAACTCTTTATCGATCTCCAGTCGGGCAGAAAAACGCGACATTTCCCAGGTCGCATCAGCATTAAATGGCACAGTGATCCCCTCACTGACCTCCGTATCCTGCCATTTCATCAGTCGCGCGCAGCCACTGATGCCATGTTTTGCACTCCATGCTATTAACCAGCTGACATCCGAACGGTCAAAACGGTCATACTCCTGGCCGGGCGTCCGCAATCGCGATGGAATAGACCAACCTTCTCCGCGGGCAAATACGTTGTAGCGATAACTGCCTAATTCCGCCAACAACGAGGATGGCATGTCCTTTAGCTGGGTTTGAATAATCTTCATCACTGTCCCCTGTCGCATCCCTCGTAAATGCCGCGAGGTCGCGGCATCAGCAGATTTGTTACCCTGGGCGCAGGGTAGACAACCGACTAGCGAGATGTAACTACCAATATTGGTAGTTGCGTTTGTTTAAATTAGTCCTGTGGCTGCGGCATAACAGGCAAGCTGAGTTTTATTTGCCGCATTAAAACGTTTCTGCATATTCTTCTGGTGGAAATTGACGGTGTGCTGCGAAATCCCCAGAATCAGCGAAATCTCTGCGGCGGTTTTTCCTTCAGCGGTCCATTTCACTATTTCCAGCTCCCGCTCACTAAACACCATATCGAGCACCGACATAGAGCGGTCTCCGAGGCGGATCAGCGCCATCAGATACAGCTCCGTCAGGTGCTGGAATTTCATCTGGAAGGTCGGATCGACATCAATGGTTTTTAAAGAAATGCGTGATGACACAGACAATATGCCGGTGGCACGGTTAGTTGCCATTATAGAACAGGAAAACCCGGCACGCAGGCCAAAATCATTTGCTTCACGCCAGAGTCTCCCGCAATCGACAAAAATTTCTTCTCTCCATTGCACTATTTTTCCCGGCGAGTGGCGCATTCGCACAATAGGGTCTACTTCGACATATTTCTTCTGTCGATAATGGCTGACCCAGCGTGCGGGAAAGGTGGTAAACAGATGCGTTTCAGGTCGCGTAAAGGGCACAGGGTGCCAGATATTCAAGGCAAAATAGTCAAAGCCGAGCTGCTCAATCTGCTGCTGAACGATATGGGTCAACTGACCAGTTTCAGCCGCATTATGGAAAAGAACCCCGACTTCCCCACACCAGCTGAAATAATTTTCGGACGTCATCAATGCCTCATCGATACGCAGTGTCATTCGCGCCACACTTATAATTATGCTGGTGAATGGCGGAGTAAAAAAAAGATCTTATACGCGAAAATGGCGCATTATCTGCAATTGGCAACAGAAAAAACTGCCGCAATAGCACAGGGTAGTAATGAAAATTATTCATGGACGAAAGGAAAGTTCGAATCATTTAAAATAAAAATAAATAGCAGGCGCCGTTGATGATCAGCATATAGTTATCACTGCACTGCCAGACATCCACGGTTTTCATTTATCGCAATGGTAAAGAATAAGATTTTTCTTATCAGGATTCAATATTTTTGCCCCGCTTCTGGTTTAATTCTTTCGCTATTTTTTTACAGTAAACAACCTAAGTTAAACCAAAAAGAACCCAACTAAAAAATCTTTTAAAAACATAAAGATACAACAAAAATACCAACAATCACAGGATTAAGTTCATCATAACCGGCCGCCGATTTAAATCAATATTGATTAATACCCTTTTTATCCTTTTTACCATCAACGTTCATCGGCAAAAATGGATTATTCCTTTTTATTATTACTGACTCATAATCGGTTATAAGCTAAAAAACCTTTCTCTGCCCAAAACAGGGGTTTAATTCAACTCATTGAATTTAGTACAAAAACCACCACTTGCAGTAATTAAACCTTATCAGCCCTGCCCGGCCAGTTTGCCATGATAGCGGGATCACCGTTGTATGGCCTGCCAGCACTATTTTCCTGCAGCGCGGCTGTAACCCATTAGCGGCAAACGCCAAAACCACGCATACCGAGATGAAAGTGGTTGGCATGGGCGGCGTTATAATCCGGGCCGAGTGAATTACCAAAATAGTTGCAGCTCTGCTGAAAGGTCTGATGCAGCCAGGATGCCTTCTCAGGCGGCTGTTGCCAGTGATTTAATACAGTGATGCGCTGACCGTTCTTTAACTGAAAGCCAGCGATATCCCAGGCATCCGCCGTGGCATGTTCACTTAACCGTCCCTGCGCACGATGATAAATATTGCGGCAGGCGTAACTTCCCAGGTGATCGATGCGCGCCAGCGGCGACGCTAACGGGCCGCCACCACGCTGTTCCTGTACGCGTAATACAAACATCACGCTACTCACCGCCAGCGGACAGCTGGCAAGAAAACGGCTGCTTAACTGCACATCACCATAGCGCTGAATGCTTAGCGCATTCTCCAGCGGGCACTGGCCGCTCATCACCCCGGGTCGGCTAAATGAAACCAGTCCGGCGTCACGCGCGCGCTCCATCACTGCCAGGCAAGCCTGTGGATCTGTTGCCAGCTGACGCAGTTTATAGCGGGTAATAATATTAGGAGGATCGGTAACCGCCAGCGGCGTAAATGGATTATATTCGGCAGGCAGATGCTGTTTTATCCACGGCATTGCCAGAGTCACGCCCAGAATAATAATGACTATCGCGGCCAAAAATTTCACTGATGACTATTTCCTCAACCGACAGGTTTTACACGCGAGTATGCGCAGCCAGTATCAACAATAGCCTGGCTGCGAAGATTGCGAACAGCCTGGCGGCTATTTATACCGAACTTTACCTGCGCATTGCTGATAAAAACACCAATATTGCCGGTCTGGTTTCAGCAGCAGCCTGACCGGCTAAAATGAGCGCAATATTGCCGATTGAAGACAAAAAAAATTACCTGTTAACCAGCTTATTACACTATCTTATGCCAACTTATCTGGTTACGGACCGGATTAAATAACAGCCAGCAGAGCTGACACACATCACTGACAGGAACAGAATTGCTATGGTTGACCAATCAAAAGAGACAGAGCTGACATCCGCAGAGCCGGATAAGCTACAGCGTAATCTTCATAATCGTCACATCCAGCTTATCGCTATCGGCGGCGCCATCGGTACGGGCTTATTTATGGGCTCAGGCAAAACTATCAGCCTCGCCGGGCCTTCCATCATTTTCGTCTATATGATTATCGGCTTTATGCTGTTTTTCGTGATGCGGGCAATGGGCGAACTGCTGCTCTCTAACCTCGAATATAAATCGTTTAGCGATTTCGCCGCGGATCTGCTCGGTCCCTGGGCAGGCTATTTTACCGGCTGGACCTACTGGTTCTGTTGGGTGGTCACCGGCATTGCCGATGTGGTGGCCATCAGCTCCTATTTTCAGCTATGGTTCCCTGATTTCTCGATCTGGATGAGCGCACTGCTCTGCGTGGTGGTGTTCCTGGCACTGAATATCGCAACGGTGAAGTTATTTGGTGAAATGGAGTTCTGGTTCGCGATTATCAAAATCGTCGCCATCGTGGCGCTGATTGTGACCGGCATTGTGCTGGTGGCGATTCACTATCCTTCATCCGCGGGCAGTACCGCAGCGTTATCCAATATCTGGGATCACGGCGGTATGTTCCCGAAAGGGCTGAGCGGCTTCTTTGCCGGCTTCCAGATCGCGGTATTTGCCTTTGTGGGGATTGAACTGGTGGGTACTGCCGCGGCAGAAACTCACGATCCAAAAACTGTGCTGCCACGCGCGATCAACGCCATTCCGATTCGTATTATTTTCTTTTACGTGCTGGCGCTGATAGTGATTATGGCGGTGACGCCATGGAACCAGGTGATGCCTGACCGCAGCCCGTTTGTCGAGATGTTTGTGCTGATTGGTCTGCCTGCGGCGGCCAGTATCGTTAACTTTGTGGTGCTGACTTCTGCGGCCTCTTCAGCAAACAGCGGCATCTTCTCCACCAGCCGCATGCTGTACGGCTTAGCGCAGCAGGGCGTGGCGCATCGTGGCTTTGGCCGCCTGTCACGCCGTGCGGTGCCGACTAACGGTCTGTTCTTCTCCTGCCTCTGTCTGCTGGGCGGCGTGGCGCTGATCTACCTTATCCCGGATGTGATGACAGTATTTACCATGGTGACTACCGTCTCCGCGATCCTGTTTATGTTCGTCTGGACCATTATTCTCTGCTCATATCTGGTGTATCGTAAAAAGCGTCCCCAGCTGCACGCCGAGTCAGTATATAAGATGCCGCTGGGCAAATTTATGTGCTGGGCCTGTATGGCGTTCTTCGTGTTTGTGCTGGTGCTGCTGACGCTGGAAGAGGATACCCGCCAGGCGCTGATGGTTACGCCACTGTGGTTTGTATTGCTGGCGATTGGCTGGTTTTTCCGTAAACGTAAAGCGGGATAATCGGTAAACGGGCGGTGCTGACTGGCGCCGCCCGTATAAATCTCAGAGCCGCCGCCATAACAGATTAAATGAGCTGGCTAACGGCGCGCGCGGCATCTCCTGACGCGTCGCTGCCACATCCTGCTGCTGTTGCACCGGTTTCCCGAGGTCAAAGGTAAAGGTGTAACGCGGATCCTCACCCATCCGCAGATCGGTAATCAGCAGATGTCCCCGCTGTTCGCGCATGGCAAAAAAGCCGTGACTGAACCAGGCGACACGCTCCACATACCAGTCACCTTTATAACGCTGATACAATTCAGCGCCGCGAGGGTGATGGCTCAGTTGCAACGGACGCTGCGGCGACAACAGTGACCAGAAGCCCTCGGCATACCCCTCTGGCGTCATCACCAGCACGCGCCATACCAGCGTATTAAACGCAGTTGGCGTCACCAGCAACTGTTCAGCCGCCAGATGCTGCCGCGCTATTTCCGCTTTGATCTGATGGGTGGCGTAACTTTGCGCAAGCATACTCCAGCCAAGATAAAGCGTACTCAGCGTCAGCCCCAATGTATTCCACCACAAACCGCGTTTGCCACGCAGGCAGAGTGCTGCTACCAGACAGATCAGTAACGGCAGGGTATACAGTGGATCGACAATATAGATACTGCTGATGGCATACGGGAAATCAGTAAACGGCAGGCCAAGCTGGGTGCCATATACCGTCATTAAATCCAGCAGCGGATGGGTAATTAACGCCAGCCATACCGCTACCCACCAACGCACCCACTGCTGCCGCTGACCAAATACGCCAGCCATCAGCCACGCCAGTATCGGCGACACCAGCGTCAGCCAGAACAGCGAATGGCTTTCGGTGCGGTGCAGCGTCATATTGCGGATGGCATCGCCATGGTCAACGAACACATCCATATCCGGCAGCGTGCCACAGACAGCGCCCACTAATGCCGCCTGCCATAACGGCGCTTTACGCCCCATCGCCGCCATCGAGACTGAGGCGCCGAGAACCAGTTGCGAGACCGAATCCATATTTTCTCCCGGTGAGTTAGCGAACGCGAATACCTTCAATCACCATGCGCTGCACATTCTCAACCGTCTGATTGAAGAAGCTGTCGTCGCTAAGGGTTTGTCCGGTAATCGCTTCAACCTGAGTGGCGAAATCAGCGTAGTGCTGGGTGGTGGCCCACAGCATAAAGATCAGATGGTGCGGTTCCACCGGCGCCAGACGCCCCTGCTCGATCCAGCCTTCAATCACTGCGGACTTCTCATCCACCAGCACTTTTAGCGCGCCTTCCAGCTCGCCTTTCAGCAGCGGTGCGCCCTGCAACATTTCCAGACAGAACAGCCGTGATGCCTGCGGGTGATCGCGGGAAACCACCAGCTTCATGCGAATATACTCGCGAATCGCTTCCAGCGGCTGCAGATCGTCGCTAAACGCGCGTAGCGGCGCCAGCCAGACATCCAGAATATTTTTCAGCACCGCAATATACAGCGCCTCTTTCGACGGGAAATAGTAGAGGAGATTGGTTTTCGATACGTCAGCCCGCTCCGCCACTTTATCCAGACTGGTACCGTGGATACCAAACTGAGAGAAAAACTCCAGAGCGGCGCCAAGGATCGCCTCACGTTTTGCGGCAACGGCGCGCGAACGGCGCGTCGGGGCTTTTTCAGAAGACTTCACTGTAATTCCTTCTCCATCAAATCATCGGTTCATGATAGCAAAGCGATTTACCCATACCTAATGCGCGGTAATGCACTCAAATGAGACATCTGTGCGTTTTTATTGTGCATTTATTTTTTACCAAACGGTCTGTTTCAGACCACCTGCTCTGTAACAACACAGTGATTATTAACCAACACCCTGTTTACAAACAGCTTTTAATTTCTGGCACAGCGTTTGCAATTTGGATCATGAGCGCCGCCTCGAGGGAAATTGCAGGATGCACCGCAGCGCGTGAACCACGTCCATCGCTAAACAGAGGGTTTCACATGAAAATTGGTGTTTTTATCCCTATCGGCAATAACGGCTGGTTGATCTCAACCAATGCACCGCAATATATGCCGACCTTCGAGCTTAACAAGGCCATCGTGCAGAAAGCTGAGCACTATCACTTTGATTTTGCCCTTTCGATGATCAAATTACGCGGCTTTGGTGGCAAAACCGAGTTCTGGGATCACAATCTCGAGTCTTTCACCCTGATGGCGGGCCTTGCCGCTGTCACTTCGCGCATTCAAATCTATGCCACCGCCGCCACCCTGACGCTGCCTCCGGCTATTGTCGCACGCATGGCATCGACGATCGATTCGATTTCCAATGGCCGTTTTGGCGTCAACCTGGTTACCGGCTGGCAGAAACCCGAGTATGACCAGATGGGCATCTGGCCGGGAGATGAGTACTTCTCACGCCGTTATGACTACCTGACAGAATATGTGCAGGTGCTGCGCGATCTGTGGGGTACGGGCAAGTCCGATTTAAAAGGGGAATTCCTCACCATGAACGACTGCCGCCTCAGTCCGCAGCCGCAGCAACCGATGAAAGTCATCTGCGCTGGCCAGAGCGACGCGGGTATGGAATTCTCCGCCAAATATGCCGACTACAACTTCTGCTTCGGCAAGGGTGTCAATACGCCAACCGCTTTTGCACCGACCGCCAGCCGTATGAAAGCCGCCGCTGAAACCACCGGACGCGATGTTGGCACCTATGTGCTGTTTATGATTATTGCCGACGAAACCGATGAAGCGGCACGCGCCAAATGGGAACACTACAAAGCGGGCGCCGATGAAGAAGCGCTGGCGTGGCTCACCACCCAGAGCCAGCAGGATAAGCGCTCCGGCAGTGATACCAATGTACGCCAGATGGCGGATCCGACGTCTGCCGTCAATATCAATATGGGCACGCTGGTCGGTTCTTACGCCACTGTGGCGCGCATGCTGGATGACGTCGCTACGGTGGACGGCACCCAGGGCGTACTGCTGACTTTTGATGATTTCCTGCAGGGTATCGAAGCCTTCGGCGAACGTATCCAGCCCCTGATGACCAGCCGCATTGACGTGATTGATGCCGCAAAAGAGGTAGCCTGATGAAGACAGCTGACACCGTGGTTTGCTCTACCGCTGCGGCGGAAAACAACCTGACGCTGCCTGCGCGCCCGGAAGCGATCTTTTTTCCGCCGCAGCAAACGGCGCTGATTGTGGTTGATATGCAAAACGCCTATGCCACCGAGGGCGGTTATCTTGACCTCGCCGGCTTTGATGTCTCCGCCACCAAACCGGTCATTGAGAAAATTAAGATTGCAGTGACCGCTGCGCGTGCCGCTGGCATTCAGATTATCTGGTTCCAGAACGGCTGGGACGACCAGTACGTCGAAGCCGGGGGCGCCGGTTCGCCAAATTTCCATAAATCCAATGCGCTGAAAACCATGCGCAAACATCCCGAACGCCAGGGCACGCTGCTGGCGAAAGGCGGCTGGGATTACCAGCTGGTTGATGAGCTGCAACCGCAGGCCGGCGATATCGTGCTGCCGAAACCGCGCTATAGCGGCTTTTTCAATACGCCACTGGACAGCATGCTGCGCAGTCGCGGTATTCGTCATCTGATTTTCACCGGCATCGCCACCAATGTCTGCGTCGAGTCGACGCTGCGCGATGGCTTTTTCCTCGAATATTTTGGTGTGGTGCTGGAAGACGCAACCCATCAGGCCGGTCCGGCTTTTGCCCAGCAGGCGGCGATTTTCAATATCGAAACCTTCTTTGGCTGGGTATCCGATGTCGACAGTTTTTGCAGCACCCTGCAATCCCCCGCCATGCCGCTTAAGCGTCAGGCCTGACCCCATTAAGGAGACGTTGCTATGCCAAAAACCGTGATCACGCCGCCAGGTACCAGCATTCCCATCGCGCCGTTTGTTCCCGGCACACTCGCCGACGGCGTGGTGTATGTCTCGGGCACTCTGCCGTTCGATAAAGAAAACAATGTGGTGCATATCGGCGATGCAGCGGCGCAAACCCGTCACGTGCTGGAGACGATTAAAAGCGTGATCGAAACCGCTGGCGGCACCATGGATGATGTCACCTTTAACTCAATTTTCATCACCGACTGGAACAACTACGCAGCGGTCAATGAGGTGTATGCCGGGTACTTCCCTGGCGATAAACCGGCGCGTTTCTGCATTCAGTGCGGGCTGGTAAAACCTGACGCACTGATCGAGATCGCCACTGTGGCGCATATTGGCAAATAAGGGGCAGCGATATGGTTATCGAGCTATCAGGTCAGCAACATCCGCAGGCGAAAACCGTGGTGCTCTCTGCCGGTCTGGGCGGCTCGGGCAACTTCTGGCTGCCGCAGTTAAATGCGCTGCGCGAGCAGTATCGTGTCGTGGTGTATGACCAACGCGGTACCGGTCGCAGCCCGGACACGCTGCCTGATGGTTACAGCATGCAGGACATGGCCGCGGAACTGGCGATTGCACTGGCGAAAAATGGCATCACACAATGTGATGTAGTGGGCCATGCGCTGGGCGGTCTGATCGGCCTGCAGATGGCGCTCGATTATCCCGAGCTGGTATCGCGCGTGGTGGTGGTCAACGGCTGGCTGAGTCTCGATGCCCATACCCGGCGCTGCTTTCATGTCCGCCGCGATCTGCTGCTGAATGTGGGTATCGAAGCCTTTGTACGCGCCCAGCCGCTGTTTCTCTATCCCGCTGACTGGTTATCCGAGAACCAGGCGCGCATTGAAGCGGAAGATACGCTGAATGTTGTTCACTTCCAGGGGATGGAAAACCTGTTGCGCCGTTTGCATGCGTTGATGGACACTGATTTCAGCACCACAGCGGCGCATATCACGCAGCCGGTGCTGTTGATCTGTTCCCAGGACGATCTTCTGGTGCCCTGGACCTGCTCGGAAACGCTGCACGCTGCCCTGCCCAATGCGACGCTGAAAAAAATGCAGTGGGGAGGCCATGCGATGAGCGTGACCGACAGCCAGACGTTTAATCTGATGCTAATGGAGTGGCTGAACATCCCACATCCGGCAGCGGCAACTTCCCCTTTAATGGAGCCATCATGGCAGAACCACTGAATAACGAAGCCCTCGCCACCCTGTTTACCGCCGCACGTACCCACAATGGCTGGCAGGACAAGCCAGTTACAGACGCGCAGCTGACGGAAATTTATCAACTGCTGCGCATGGGACCAACCTCGGCCAACTGCAGCCCGGCGCGCTTCTTGTTTGTACGCAGTGCGGAAGGCAAAGAGCAACTGCGTCCCACCCTCTCCAGCGGCAATCTGGAGAAGACGATGAGTGCGCCGGTCACCGCGATTGTCGCCTGGGATCCGCAGTTCTATGATGCACTGCCAACCCTGTTTCCCCATGGTGATGCACGCTCGTGGTTTACCTCCAGTGCGGAACTGGCGGAAGAGACCGCTTTTCGTAACAGCTCGCTGCAGGCGGCTTATCTGATTACCGCCTGCCGTGCGCTCGGCCTCGACACCGGGCCGATGTCCGGTTTTGATCGCGCCAAAGTGGATGCCGCCTTTTTTGCCGACAACGGCTGGAAAAGCAATTTGTTGATTAATATCGGCTACGGCGATGTCAGTAAAGTGTATGGCCGCCTGCCGCGCCTCGATTTTGCCGACGCCTGCGTGCTCGGATAAGGAGAAAACCATGTCGCTGCATACCCTGCCGCTGGCTGCTATCGGCGTAGAAAAACAGGAATTCCGTAATGCCATGTCTCGGCTTGGCGCGGCAGTGAATATTATCACCACCGACGGTCCTGGCGGTCGCGCCGGTTTTACCGCCTCGGCGGTATGCAGCGTCACCGACAGCCCGCCGACGCTGCTGGTCTGTCTGAACCGTTCAGCATCGGTACATCCGGTGTTCAGTGAAAATCAGACCCTGTGCGTCAATACGCTGGCTGCCGGTCATGAATCCCTCTCCAGGCTCTTTGGCGGTAAGACGCCGATGGCGGAACGTTTTATCGCCGCCGAATGGACAACGCTGGTGACCGGATCGCCGATCCTCGCCGGCGCGGTGGCCTCTTTTGACTGCAAAGTCACCCAGGTGGTCAGCGTGGGCACCCATGACATTCTGTTCTGTGAGGCACAGGCGCTGGTGTGTAACGACGATACACACGGCCTGATCTATTTCGATCGTGGATATCATCATCTGATGCGGCAGGAAGCCAGTTAATCCGCCATCTGGCGGCCTCTGTTAATGCTTAGGGTTGGGAGAAAACGATGTCTGGTTCCTGGTTTCCACAATGGCGTAAAAAATCGGCAGTGACTGACAATGGCTTAGTTGCCCCTGATGAAACCCTGCCTGCCGGGCAGACCATTATTATGGGCCTGCAACATGCGGTGGCAATGTTTGGCGCGACGGTGCTGATGCCACTGCTGATGGGGCTTGATCCCAATCTGTCAATTCTGATGTCCGGGGTCGGCACCCTGCTGTTCTTCCTGATTACCGGTGGCCGGGTGCCAAGTTATCTCGGTTCCAGCGCCGCCTTTGTCGGCGTGGTGATCGCAGTAACCGGTTTTAATGGCCAGGGACTGAATCCTCACCTGGGCGTGGCGCTGGGCGGCATTATCGCCTGTGGTCTGCTGTACACCCTGGTGGGTCTGGTGGTAATGAAAGCAGGTACCCGCTGGATCGAACGCCTGATGCCGCCCGTCGTCACCGGCGCGGTCGTAATGGCCATCGGCCTCAATCTGGCGCCAATTGCGGTACGCAGCGTTTCGGCTTCAATGTTTGACAGCTGGATGGCGGTGATGACGGTGCTGTGTATCGGCGTGGTCGCGGTATTTACCCGCGGTATGGTGCAGCGCCTGCTGATCCTTGTCGGGCTGATGCTGGCCTGGGCGATCTATGCGCTGTTTACCAACGGGCTGGGCTTCGGCAAACCGGTGGATTTCAGCCTGCTGGCCAGTGCTCCCTGGTTCGGCATGCCGCAAACTACCGCACCAACCTTTAGTATGCAGGCGATATTTATGATTGCACCGGTGGCGGTAATTCTGGTGGCGGAGAACCTCGGACATCTCAAAGCGGTCGCCGGGATGACCGGACGCAACCTTGATCCTTATATGGGGCGCGCTTTTGTCGGTGACGGTCTGGCGACCATGCTTTCCGGTTCGGTCGGCGGCAGCGGTGTGACCACCTATGCGGAAAATATTGGTGTGATGGCGGTGACCAAAGTCTATTCGACGCTGGTATTTGTGGCGGCGGCGGTGATTGCGATGCTGCTCGGCTTTTCACCGAAGTTTGGCGCGCTGATTCATACCATCCCCGGCCCGGTGATTGGCGGGGCATCAATTGTGGTGTTTGGCCTGATTGCCGTCGCGGGCGCTCGTATCTGGGTGCAGAACAGTGTCGATCTCAGCCTGAACGGCAACCTGATTATGGTCGCGGTCACGCTGGTGCTGGGCGCCGGTGATTTTGCCCTGAATATCGGCGGCTTCACCCTTGGTGGCATCGGCACTGCCACCTTTGGCGCAATTATCCTTAATGCGATTCTGAGCCACCGCCGGGCGACAGCGCTTAGCGACAGCAAAGCACTGCCCCAGGACAGTTAACGGTTTTGCGTCACCTGCTCAGGCGAAGGTTTGATCTTCGCCTTTTTTTTACGCTTCAGCTTCAGTTCACTGATTAATACCCCCAGCACGATCAGCGCGCCGCCGAGCAGCGCGATACCAGGCAACCGTTCACCGGCAATACGTCCGACAATCCCCGCCCACACTGGCTCGCCGGCATAAATTACCGTGGCGCGGGTCGGTGAAACGCTGCGCTGCGCCCAGTTCATGGTGACCTGGATCAGTGCGCTGGCGACGCCGAGGCCGATTGCGCTGTAGAGCAGGTAGGGAGAAAACGCCGGAACCGACTCACCGTTGGGCAGCATAAAAACAAAGGCACAGAGTGAGGCGACCGCCAGTTGCACAATGGTAACGCGTCGCACGTCTACTTTACCGGCACAGGCGCTAATCAGAATAATTTCGGCGGCAATCGCCAGCGTACTGAGCAGCGTGGCGATTTCGCCTGCGCTAAACGCCAGCGTGTCGCCCTCCGGCCCGGCCAGCAGCAGCAAACCGCTAAACGCCAGAATTACGCCAGTCCACGCCATCGTCCCCGGCATTTTACGCAAAAACAACCATTGCAGCAGTGGCACCAGCGGCACGTACATGGCGGTAATAAAGGCGGATTTACTGCTGGAGATGTTCTGCATTCCCCAGGTTTGCAGGCCGTAGCCACCGGCAATCGCCAGCCCAATCCACGCACCGGCCTTCACCTCCTGCCAGCGTAATCCACGCAGAACCTTCCACGACACCAGCGCCAGCAGCAGCGCGGCAGTGGCAAAGCGCAGGCCGACAAAGAAGAACGGGCCGCTGACATTCATCGCGTGATGCACCACCAGGAAGGTGCCGCCCCACAGCATGGTGATCAGGATTAACACCATTTCCGGCAGGTTGATGCTGAATTTATAACGCGAGAGAAATGCCGACATAGCCCGATCCACTGAATAAATTGGGCGCCAGTGTGCGTTGAGGAGATAACCAGGTCAATGGGGGGAGTTAATTAATCCGGCAAACCGCCGGGGATAACCCGGCGGCTGGGGGTAATGCTTATAGTGCAGACAGCAGGCTGTTATTTCTTGCCGCTGCTCCGTCCCCCTTTTTCACCTGCTTTGGAAGCACGCTGCGGGTCATTCTTGAAGTTTCCCCCACTGCTTTTGCCCCCTTTACGGCCAGCTTCTGATGCTCTCTCACGGTCTTCAGCGAAATTACCAGAGCCTCCACGATGTTCTGCCATTTCTTACCTCCGAATAGTTAAGCCATCATATTGCTAACGCCCCCTCCGCCGGTGGCGAAAGGAGGTGGCGGAATCGGGCAACAGGAAGAAGCCCGCTTGTCGTCACCACCACTTCCAGTTTAGACGAAACGACCTGTTTTCTGCCGCTCATTTATATTTAGAAACAAACAATCGGCTATTAAATTCGCTTAATGCCACAGACTTCACTTAAGCCATTATAAGCATTATTGAATTAGCCTCATGACAATCGACGCTGCTGCCGTCTCCCTTCAATGCCCGGACGCCTCCGGCAAAATGTGACTTTCTCTTCTATACTTTAGTAATCGCCTCATCAATCGCAGCACAATGCAGGAGACATATGATGGCAAAACCACAGCCCCGTCCGGCAAAAGATGATCCCAAAAATGCGCCTGAATCAGGCGACAAAATGCCACAAAAACCCCGGAAGAAACTCTGACTCACTCGCTGGCCCGTCCCGGGTCAGCGAGTTCTTTTTTGCTGCAACCATCCATCCACCACGGAGATAATCAATGGCGAAGATTCTTGTGCTCTACTATTCAATGTACGGACATATTGAAACCATGGCCAAAGCGGTCGCAGAAGGCGCCAGCAAGGTTCCGGGTGCGGAAGTGACCATCAAGCGCGTACCAGAAACGATGGACGCAGAACGCTTTGCGCAAGTGGGCGGCAAAACCCAGCAGGCGGCAGAGGAAGCTACCGCGGACGAATTACCGCAGTACGACGCGATTATCTTCGGCACGCCAACCCGCTTCGGCAATATGGCTGGCCAGATGCGCACTTTCCTTGACCGTACCGGTGGGCTGTGGGCCTCGGGCGCGCTGTACGGCAAGCTGGCCAGCGTATTTGCCTCAACCGGCACCGGCGGCGGTCAGGAACAGACTATTACCTCGACCTGGACCACATTAGCGCATCACGGCATGGTGATCGTCCCGATTGGCTATGGCACCAAAGAGCTGTTTGATATCAGCCAGGTACGTGGCGGCACCCCATATGGCGCCACCACTATTGCTGGCGGTGATGGCTCACGACAGCCCAGCGAAGAAGAACTCACTATTGCCCGTTATCAGGGCGAGCATGTCGCCAGACTGGCGGCAAAACTTAACGGCTAATCTCACCTTTCAGGAGGCAAACATGGCAACGCAACAGTCGAAAGCACATCGTGTAGGAGAATGGGCAAGCCTGCGTCATACCTCACCGGAAATCGCCGAAGCGATTTTTGAAATCGCGGCGTATGACGAAAAACTCGCTGAAAAAATCTGGGAGCAACAAGGCAGTGATGATGTGTTACTGCGCGCTTTTGAGAAAACCGATAAAGACGTACTGACCTGGGATGACAAAGTGGTCGACCGTAAAAACGTCTGAATCGGCACTGTCCGGGTGGGAAATTGCCTGCCCGGCAAACAATTTTTATTTCCAGTTTTTTAGCTGGCTTGTTACCAAGGAGTAAATCTATGTCTGCATATCAAACCATCAATCCGGCGAATAACAAGCTGATTAAATCATGGCCGGATCACAGCCCACAGCAAGTGGAGCAAGCACTGGATACGGCAGCCAAATTGTATAAATCATCATGGTCGAAAGGTGATATTCAGCCGCGTCTGCAGGTGCTGAAAAAACTGGCCGATATTATTGATAGCCGTGTTGATGAACTGGCGAAAATTGCCAGCGTTGAGATGGGGAAACTGATTAACCAGAGCCGCGGCGAAGTGAAGCTTTGTGCGCAAATCGCCCGCTATTATGCCGAAAATGCTGAACGTTTCCTGCAACCGACCCGTTATCCTACCGACCTCGGCGAAGCCTGGGTTGAAAACCATCCGATAGGCGTGCTGATGGCGGTAGAGCCGTGGAATTTCCCTTATTACCAGCTGATGCGCGTGCTGGCGCCAAATCTTGCTGCTGGGAATCCGGTGCTGGCCAAACATGCCGGTATCGTGCCGCACTGCGCCAGCATCTTCGAGCAGATGGTGCTGGATGCCGGTGCGCCAAAAGGCGCCTGGACCAATATGTTTATCTCCAGCGACCAGGTAGCGGAGCTGATTGCCGACGATCGCGTTCAGGGCGCCGCGCTGACCGGTTCGGAAAAAGCGGGCAGCGTCGTTGCTGCACAGGCGGCAAAATACCTGAAAAAATCGACGCTGGAGCTGGGCGGTAACGATGTGTTTGTGGTGCTGGATGACTGCAACCTCGATGAGGCTGTGAAACAGGGTGCGCAGGCGCGCCTCAATAATGCCGGTCAGGTGTGTACCGCGGCTAAACGCTTTATTGTCCATCAGAAAGTGGCTGATGCCTTCCTTGAGAAATTTACCGCTGCATTTAAAGCGGCGAAGCTGGGCGACCCGCTGGATGAGAGCACGACTTTAGGTCCGCTATCTTCCGCTGGCGCGCGCGATACACTGGATAAGCAAGTGAAAGCTGCAGTAAGTAATGGCGCGAAACTGCACTTTGGCGGCAAGGTAGTGGAAGGCGAAGGCTGTTTCTATCAGCCGACGATCCTCACCGGCATTACGCGTGATAATCCGGCTTATTTCGAAGAGTTTTTCGGTCCGGTGGCGCAAGTCTATGTCGTCAAAGATGATGACGAAGTGGTGCAGCTGGCCAACGATTCCCATTACGGCCTGGGCGGTTCAGTGTTTACCAGCAATATCGAGCGCGGTAAAAAGCTGGCTTCACAGATTGAAACCGGCATGGTGTATATCAACTCGATGACTGATACCGCTGCGGAGCTTCCGTTTGGTGGCGTAAAACGTTCCGGCTTTGGCCGTGAGCTGTCCGACCTCGGTATCAAAGAGTTCGTGAACCAGAAACTGGTGGTGGTGGCGAAAGCGTAAACGTTATTAGTTGCCAGAAATAACAAGGGCCGACAATTGTCGGCCCTTTTTTTATTGGTCACAGGTCGTCATTGAATATCATGCAGACGATCTGCACGGCGGCGAGTACGCCGTCATCACCATTGTGCAAACCCGCAACACGGGCGGCGAGAACGCCGCCCCTACACCCATATGATCGTAGGGGCGGCGTTCTCGCCGCCAGGAGGTTTACTGCGGTTTAGCTGCTGCAGCTTTGTCGGCAGCGGCTTTGTCAGCGGCTGCTTTCTCGGTTTTAGCTTTGTCAGCTGCAGCCTTATCGGTTGCAGCCTTATCGGTTGCAGCTTTGTCAGCGGCCGCTTTATCCGCAGCAGCCTGGGCAGCAGCAGCTTTATCTGCCGCCAGCTTCTCTTCAGCCGCTTTCTCCTGTGCAGCTTTATCAGCGGCGGCCTTGTCAGCCGTCGCTTTCTCCGCCGCAGCTTTGGCGGCAGCGGCTTTATCTGCCGCAACTTTCGCAGCATCCTGCTCTGTAGCTGGCGCCGCGGCAGGCTGAGCAGCAGCCGCCGGTGCCGCACGTTGCATTGAGGTACCCTGCACTGCGGTATTCAGCACCTGGGTGAACTGCTCCCATGAACAGAATCCATTCGCATCGGTATCACAGCCTTTCATCTGCAGCGTCACACGCTGTGGCGGATTCTTCAGCGTCAGCGGTTCAGCATCACGCAGCTGTTCAGAACTCTGGTAAACATACTCCACTTTCACCAGGTCTTTATCAGTCTTGGGATCATGCCAGCGTTCAAACACCACCTGGCCACCAATCGGCGTACGCTCATTCTGACCAGGCAGCTCGTAAGGTTTGAAATCCAGAGCGGTCAGCAGTGAAGCGATATTAGAATCATGACCGACCATCAGCGTCACTTTTGGTGCCGAGGCTTTGTCCTGATCGATCAACTGGCTACGGATATAGTCCACCAGCGGCGCGGCAACATTGCGCGCGACATCAGCTGAAGTGAACAGTGCATCCTGGTAACCATTTTTAATGGTCGACAACTCTTTCCACTGCTCAGCGGTCTTAATCTGCCCCCAGGCCACCTGCTCCATCGGGAAGCCTTCGTAATATTGCAGGGTGAAAGCATCAACCAGCGAGTTGCCCACGCGCAGCGGACCGGCAACGCCCGGCTCTTCGCCATTATTCGCTTTGAATTTATTCTGATTATCGCCGCTCAGGCTGCACTGCTTGTTATCTTTACAGGCCGGGGCATTTTTATAATCGATGATCTTTTCCAGACGCTGGAATGCTGGCTTCAGGCTCAGCTTTTCACCGGCGGCATTAATGGCCGTCAGCGCTTTCTTATTAAACTCTTCGCTGCTATTGGTGATCACCGGATTGAAGATCGGATCCATACTGCCCATCTCGTCCTGATGAGTGACAGCGATATCGCAGCCGGGGAAAGCACCATTAATAAAGAACTGGGCAGTGGCCACGGTACGCTGCAGGCTGTTGGCATAGGCAAACACCTCATCAGACGCCGGACATTCGCCATTTTTTACCAGGCCCTGCTGCGCCAGCCATTCACGGGTGTAATGCCCCATGTAAACTTCCAGCACACCGCCTTTAGTCGTCAACTGACCGCCGGGAACATCCCACTGCGGCCAGGCTTTTTTCGTCGATTGCTCTAAAACACTGCCGTTATCCGCCAGCGGGGCACGCAGGTTATGGCGACTCATCATCAATACTTGCTGTAACTGCAAATCGCCATCCGCGGCAATGGCGGAGAATCCGACAGGTAAAGCGGCCAGTACGGACAACGCGCAGAGAGTATATTTTTTGATCATTGTGCATATTCCATTGATTCAGATGATAAACATCCCGGCTATCAAACACGCTGCCCGCGAGCGGACAACGAAAAATATCGGAACATCATAACCTGCCCAGTACCGAAAAGCCCCGGACGTTTGCAGTGACGCAGATAATGTTAGCAATATAGCAGACTCTGACGGCAACGGTTTAGTGCCAATAGCAGATTGAAAAGCAACAGGATGTTTTTCAGAATCAGTGAAGTGGCAACCACAGGTTGAGGTAGCGTACAGACAAAGTATTGAGGGAGTATAACAAAGAGAGTCTGAACAGAAGCGTTCATGATACAAGCGGGAATAAAGATGGCGGAGGAGGAGAGATTCGAACTCTCGAACGGTTTCCCGTCGCCGGTTTTCAAGACCGGTGCCTTCAGCCACTCGGCCACCCCTCCGCAGACTTCATTACTA
Organism: Winslowiella arboricola; assembly: GCF_025527015.1. GTDB lineage: Bacteria > Pseudomonadota > Gammaproteobacteria > Enterobacterales > Enterobacteriaceae > Erwinia > Erwinia arboricola. The sequence goes on from NZ_JAODIM010000043.1 coordinate 1,201,763, forward strand.
AAGCCATCTCAAAACCCTGTAATATCTGGCTCAGGTCTTCAAGATGCGTAGCAGTGTAGTAGTTTGATTGTATGAGAGCAACAGGCAATTAGCGCTATTGTTGCCAACCGTCGAAAATATGCGCTAATTGCTTGTCTTTTAAGTCGTTATGCTGGAAATCTGTACTTGTTTTTCGCGACAGCTATTTATCCGGGCTCAGGATTCTTCCGGTTTTGGCGCTGACAGCACAATATTTATTCATCAGAAACAGTGGAAAAACCGATGCCGCAACATAGAGACCCGCAAAGAGAAAACCATAAGGGATTATCGCGTTAATGATGACCGGGGTTAAACCACCAAAAATTGACAGCGCCAGATTATAACCGAAGCCAAGCGCCAGATCCCGGTCGCCTGCCTGCTGCCATAATACCGCAGCCAGATTAGCCAGTATCAGGGCTGCAATAAACGATAAGGACAGAGCAGCCAGCACCATCACCAACAGTGACTGGCTATCCATCAGCCAGTAGAGCGGTGTTGCCAGCAACAGTAATAGCAGCGCCCCCAGAGTAAAGTTTTTTAGTGGAGTGGAGAACTTATCCACCCAGATGCCAACGGTTATCACCATCATCATTAACAATAGTGAATTGAAAATGGGATAATACGCTTTCATCTCGCCGATCAGTAGCGCGTTACCAATCAGTGTGCTGGCCATATTTTGCATATAAAACACCACTGCTCCGGGAATAGCGATCAGGAAGATCAACAGGGTGTGTTTGTTCAGTAAACGATTTTTCTGCTCTGCCCTCGCCTCGGGATTCTGAAATGGCAGGCGGGCACGAAACCAGAAACTGATAACAATATTGAGGCCGCCAATCATCAGCGGAATTCGCCAGCCATAATCAAGCATCTGTTCATCACTCAGGATCGCGCTAAGCATCAGCACAATACTGACAGAAGCGATCACACCGACCAGCGAACTGCCAACAATCAGGGCACTGATTCTGCCGAAGTGATCACTTTTCGCATCCCGGAGTAAATAGTTAATCACCGTGGGGTATTCACCGCCGAAGGAGAAGGCCTGCAGCATTTGCAATAGCAGAAAAGCGAAAATAACCGCACGTCCGAGAAACTCTACTGGCAGAAAGGCCATGGTAAAGGTCGCCACGCCGGTTAAGGTACTGGTAAAGATCAATGCCGCTTTCCTGCCATGTTTTTCTGCATAGCGGGCGATAACGATTCCCCCCAGTGGCCGGATAAGAAAGCGCAGGGCAAATATCCCCCAGACTATCGCGGTGCCATGCTGTACTCCCTGTTGTTCAAACAGCAACGACAACCACCCGGAGATGGCGGCATAAACCGCGATATCATAAAACTCCAGCGCATTTCCTGCCACGACACCAATCCTTTGTCTCCATTTCATCTTACTGCTCCTCAACGATCTCGACTAAATTCCCATCCGGATCGGCAGTAAAGAAGTAACGAAAGTTACTCACTCTGGCGATGCGGTCCTCCTGACAGAGGTATCCCTTTTGCTCCAGCAGATGACGCGTCGCGCTCAGACAACGGCTTTTAAATGCCAGATGGGTGAAACCAATATTTTGCAGATTCTTTGCCTGAGCAGCACGCTGAATTAAGCGCTTAAAGTGAAACAGCTCAATAAATACGTCCTCGTCTTTAAGCAGCAAAATAATAACCGTCTCATCTTCGTATTTTTTATCGGCGACAAAGCCAAACAGCTGATAGAAAAGTTGTGAGGCAAGTAAATCGCGACAGGTTAACGAGATATGGTGAAGGTTTCCAGACATGCCTGCGTCACTCCATTGCGGTTTAATATATCAAATAATGATGAATTGGGATGATGCGGGCAACCGGCTTTCATTTTAATATTATTAAGCCGGTTATGTTCTGTTTTTACGCTACATTGGTGAAGCCAGGCAATCTCTTTCATCGAACGACACATCAATAACAGACGGATAGTATCCATTTCCAGACTGGTGAAAGTGAGATGACCAAATTGCCAGATATCCGGGTTACTCCGGGAGAAATCGGTCACCTTCCCAGCCACGCTCTCTACTTTATGTGCGCGCAAAGGCAGTGATAGCTCATCCTGTTTTTTTCTGCACAGATTTTTTGCCACCGCACTAATGGCAGGCTTAAGTCGCAGCAGGCTGACGACCTGAGCAAACTCCAGTTCGTTGCCACTACTGACAGACATAATTTCATAGCAAGCGCCATGCCGGGTACAGATATCTATTTTCGTTTTTCTCTCAGGAAAAAATTTTGCAAAAATATTCGCGTGGTTGATATCGTAATTTCTCCACGTTTTGACACCGGTAATCAGCCGCTGGTTTAATCCTTTATCGAGATCATGCCCCCAGTAACAGAGATGCCATTCATAATTTGAGGTAACCGCAACCACACTCAATGAGTCTGTATCAATTATTGAGAACGAAATGTCGTAATAAGACAAATCAACACTGTTGCTGACTATATTACGGAATTTTGACGATGCGCTGGCTTGCTGGAGGGTATGAATTTCCATTGTCTTTCTCCATCCTTAGAGAGATAACTTATAGTAAAGTTATAATATTGATAAAGACAACCACATTACACAGGCAGAACATCTTGATATCATACCCAGACAAATACTTAAACTTTTTTAAGTTTCGGCTACTTTAATATTTCTATAGCAGATTATTTACGCCATGAACAGGGGGTAATTACCCCACATGCGAATTTTCATCACGGGTTATATCATGGTTTTATACAGTGTAGCCCGTTGCTATCTGTCGCCAGCACCAGGGAAGTTGATATAACAAAAAAGGGGTTTTATTGCAGAGGCAGAAGGTTGCATTGAAGAGCGTATGCTGCGGATGTGGTACCGCGGATGATTTCAGGAGTTTATTCAGGAATTATGCAATTTTAGCAGGACGCTAAGAGAAGATGGCGGAGGAGGAGAGATTCGAACTCTCGAACGGTTTCCCGTCGCCGGTTTTCAAGACCGGTGCCTTCAGCCACTCGGCCACCCCTCCGCAATGAGGCGCACTATAAACATGTGCCTCAGAGTTGTAAAGCCTGTTTTCATTCGTTCGCCTGAAAAATCACCAGTCGCGGCTTTTTTGCCGCAAATATCGCCACCACGTGCGGATTATCAGCGGTTTAACGCGTAAAGAAGGGTAAAACGGCTTCCTTTGTTTATCCTGAATCCCTATTGTCACAGCTATATTTGTGACCTGATAAGAGGCTCTTTATGGATCGCATTGTTACTTCCACACGCGAAAGTTCGCTAATAAGTACGAATAAAGTCCTGCGCAATACCTACTTCCTGCTGGGCATGACGCTGACTTTCTCGGCCATTACGGCAACTGCCAGCACCGTGTTTGCTCTGCCATCGCCAGGCTTGATTCTGATGCTGGTTGGCTTTTACGGTTTAATGTTCCTGACCCACAAGCTGGCTGACAGCCCGATGGGTATTCTGGCCGCCTTTGCCTTTACCGGCTTCCTTGGCTACTGCCTCGGCCCGATTCTCAACAGCTACCTGAGCGCCGGCATGGGCGATACCATTGCGCTGGCATTGGGCGGTACGGCGCTGGTGTTCTTCTGCTGTTCTGCCTATGTGCTGACTACGCGCAAAGATATGTCGTTCCTCGGCGGCATGATGATGGCAGGCTTTGTGGTGCTGCTGGTGGCCGTGGTGGCTAACCTGTTCCTGCAAATCCCGGCGCTGCATCTGGCAATTAGTGCGATGTTTATTCTGTTCTCCGCCGGCGCCATCCTGTGGGAAACCAGCAATATCATCCACGGCGGGGAGACTAACTATATCCGCGCCACCGTCAGCCTGTATGTCTCGCTGTACAATATCTTTATCAGCCTGTTAAGTATTCTCGGCTTCGCCCGTAGCAACTAATCCAGCCTGATAAACAGATAAAGCCCCGCAAATGCGGGGCTTTATTTTTGCCTGCGAAAAAGTTTGCTAAACTGCGCGACGTAAACGGTTAACGAGGCAATAGCGTGTTATTTGAAGGTAAAGAGATTGAGCGCGACGCGCAGGGTTATCTGAAACATGTCGGCGACTGGAGCGAGGCGCTGGCGCTGTATATCGCCACAGAAGAATCGATCGCGATGACCGATGCTCACTGGGAAGTGGTGCGCTTTGTGCGCGAATTTTATCTGGAGTTCAATACCTCACCTGCGGTGCGGATGCTGGTCAAGGCGATGGCAAATAAGTTTGGTGAAGAGAAAGGCAACAGCCGTTATCTGTTCCGTCTGTTCCCGGAAGGCCCGGCAAAGCAGGCAACCAAAATTGCTGGCCTGCCTAAACCGGTAAAATGTCTCTGAGTTAACCGGTGGTAAAGCCGCGCGGCAGTTCAGCGGGCTGATGCGGCTCGGTAAGCACTTTATCGACCCGCGCGCTGCGTGGCCCGCCCGCCTTCAGCCAGGCCACCAGCTCGTCCACTTGCGGCAGCGAACCGCATGCCAGCACCTCTACACTGCCATCATCCAGGTTGCGCGCATAGCCGGTTAACCCCAGCGTTTTTGCCTGCGCCTGAGTGGTATAACGAAAGCCGACACCCTGTACCATGCCATGCACCCATACCTTGATGCACTTATTGTCCGCTGAACTCATCCAGACCTCCGGTTACGCGATTTAATACCCTGAACTGACACCTTTCGTCGCCCGACGCAGCATGCTCATTGCAACTACGGCAATTATTGCATTTTTGCGGCCAGCACCGGACAATGGCGCCAAATTTTCTCCAGGTAAGCATAGCAAAATATGACCGTTCGTTTGATTCTCGCTAAGGGCCGTGAAAAATCCCTGTTACGTCGTCACCCATGGGTATTCTCCGGCGCTGTCGCGCGTCTGGAAGGCAAGGCCTCCAGTGGCGAAACCATTGATGTTTGCGACAGCCAGGGTAAATGGCTGGCGCGTGCGGCTTATTCGCCGCACTCACAAATCCGCGCGCGCGTCTGGAGCTGGCAGCAGGACGAGTCTGTTGATATCGATTTCTTTGTCCGACGCCTGCAGGCGGCGCAGCTGCTGCGTGACTGGCTGGCCCAGCGTGACGATCTCGACAGCTATCGCCTGATTGCGGGTGAATCCGACGGTATGCCAGGTGTGACTATTGACCGCTTTGGCAACTTCCTTGTGCTGCAACTGCTCTCTGCCGGTGCAGAGTACCAGCGTGCGCCGCTGATTGCCGCACTGACGCAGTGTTATCCGCATTGCGCCATCTACGATCGCTCGGATGTATCGGTACGTAAGAAAGAGGGGCTGGAGCTGACACAGGGCGTGGTTTCAGGTGAACTGCCACCGCCGCTGCTGCCGATTACCGAACACGGTATGAAGCTGCTGGTGGATATTCAGGGCGGTCATAAAACCGGTTACTATCTGGATCAGCGCGACAGCCGTCTGGCGACACGTCGTTATGCCAAAGATCGCCGCGTGCTTAACTGTTTCTCCTATACCGGTGGTTTTGCAGTCTCTGCGCTGATGGGCGGCTGCAGCGAAGTGATTAGCGTTGACACCTCGCAGGCGGCGCTTGATATCGCCCGACAGAATGTCGAACTGAATGGCCTTGATGTGTCAAAAGCCCAGTTCCTGCGCGATGATGTGTTTAAACTTTTACGTACTTATCGTGACAGCGGCGAGAAGTTCGATCTGATCGTGATGGATCCGCCGAAATTCGTCGAAAACAAAAATCAGCTGGCGGGTGCCTGCCGCGGTTACAAAGACATTAATATGCTGGCAATGCAGCTGCTTAATCCGGGCGGCATGTTGCTGACTTTCTCCTGTTCTGGCTTAATGGCAACTGATTTATTTCAAAAAATTATCGCGGACGCCGCCCTTGATGCGCGCCGTGATGTACAATTTATAGAGCAGTTCCGTCAGGCGGCTGATCATCCGGTGATCGCCAGCTATCCGGAAGGTATGTATCTGAAGGGCTTTGCCTGTCGCGTTCTGTGACTTGAAAACAAGGTCCCTGTCCCCATATTGGTGACAGGGCAATGTTTCTCAGGAGGTCACAATGATTGCCAGTAAATTTGGTATCGGCCAACAAGTCCGCCACCGGCTGCTTGGTTATCTCGGGGTGGTAGTTGATGTCGATCCGGAATACTCATTAGTGGATTCAGACAGTGATGAACTGGCGGACAACGAAGCGCTGCGCGCTGCGCCCTGGTATCATGTGATTATGGAAGATGACAACGGACAGCCGCTCCATACCTATCTCGCTGAATCGCAGTTATCCTGGGAAACACCGGGTGAACATCCGGAACAACCTTCTCTTGATGCGCTGGCGGCCTCCATCCGTCGACAGTTGCAGGCGCCGCGTCTGCGCCATTAAATAAAAACCCCGCTACGGCGGGGTTTTTATTTATCCGTTTTTTGCTAATCCTAAGCGCGGAATTTCAATTTTCGGGCAGCGATCCATCACCACGGTCAGCCCAGCCTCGCCAGCCAGTACCGCGGCCTGCTCGTTGATCACCCCGATTTGCAGCCAGAGGGTTTTCGCACCGATGGCAATCGCCTCCTGTGCGACCCCCCAGGCGGCCTCCGCGTTACGAAACACATCGACCATATCGATCGGATGCGGGATCTCCGCCAGCGTGCCATACACCTGTTGTCCCTGCAGTTGCTGTCCGGCCAGTTTTGGGCTGACAGGCGTCACCTGATAGCCCTGTGACAACAGATACGCCATCACGCCATAGCTGGGACGCGACGGATTATCACTGGCGCCCACCAGCGCAATACGCTTCGTTGATCTTAATACATCAGCAATTGTTTGATCGTTCATATCCCACTCCTGTTGCGATGAATGCAAACATTTTAGGTTATCTGTGGTCGGAAGAAGAGGAATAAACCTGCGAGTGGCTTTTTATGAGTTGATAGCACGAATATATATGTTCAAATGTTAATATGCTGCCATAATGTAAGAATTTGATACATTCGTAATGTGATTAGCTGTCCTTGCGTCCCCTGGAGTAATAATGAAACTGCGTCTGGTGCTGTCAGGTTTAATTGCCCTGCTGGTTGCTGCATCCTGCCATGCGACCACGCTTAAACTGGCACCTGAAATCGACCTTCTGGTGCTGGATGGACGTAAAATTTCCGGCTCCCTGCTAAAAGGTGCGGAAGGGCTGGAGCTGGAGCGAGGCGAACACCAATTTCTGTTCCGCGTCGAAAAAACCGTCGCCCGGGACCGGCAATACCTTTCCGTGCCGCTGATTGCCACCTTTAATGCCCAGGCAAAATCGATCACTATCAGTTTGCCCGCGTTACAGACGCTGAGCGAAAGGAGAAAGTTCGATGCCGCTCCTGATTTCCAGCTGATTGATGACCAGGGTAAGGAAATTGCCAGTAAGCGCGATCGCCTGCTGACCAGCCATAATAGCGACCTGGAAAAAGCGATGATCGCCTACAACCGTAATGGTCAGGTAGCTTCAGTGCCGCGTTTTGCCCAACCGCAGGCCACCACCAGCATTACACAGCCCCCTCCAGCCGATCTGGCGCTAAATGATACGCCGACAGAACGCCTGCTTAATCTGTGGTATCACCAGGTTGATTCTGCTACCCGTCAGCGTCTGGTTTTGTGGATGAAAGCACTGCGCGCAAGTTGATGTTTTAGCGCAAGCAGCGGTAAACTCACTGCTGCTATTCTCTTTCGCATAAGCCCTTATTTCATCACCCTACGCAAAACCAGGATGCATTAATGGAGCAGACCAGTCGTACCATTCCCGTGTCAAAACATATTGCTTTAGTCGCGCACGATCACTGTAAATCGTCGCTGCTGCAGTGGGTCAATACTCATAAAGCACTGCTGGGCGAACACACCCTGTATGCCACCGGCACCACCGGGAATCTTATTCAGCGTGAGACCGGTTTAGAAGTGAATGCCATGCTGAGTGGCCCGATGGGTGGCGATCAGCAGGTTGGCGCGCTGATTGCGGAAGGAAAAATCGACCTGCTGATTTTCTTCTGGGATCCGCTGAATGCAGTGCCACACGACCCCGATGTAAAAGCGCTGCTGCGGCTGGCCACGGTGTGGAATATTCCGGTAGCGACCAACCGTTCTACTGCTGATTTTATTATCCACTCGCCACTGTTTGCACAGGCGGTGGCTATTCAGATCCCTGATTACCAGCGCTATCTGCAACAGCGTTTACAGTAAACCCTCAAGGCCAGCGCTAAGCTGGCCTGATAGTTCAGGGTTTACGTAATGTGGGTACACCCAGACGCTTAAACTCTCCGACAAACACCGACGGCTGTTCCCGGTCATGCAGCATCCATACCTGCTGTTTCGCGCGGGTGATCGCCACATAAGCCAGCCGACGCTCCTCAGCGTCAGGAAAATCCTCCGGCTGTGGCAACAGTCCCTGCTCCATCACCGATTCGCGTGCGGCGGCCGGGAAGCCATCTTTCCCCTGTTGCAGCCCCAGCAGAATAACAAAATCCGCCTGCTGGCCCTTACTGGCATGAATGGTCATAAAGTCAATTTTCAGCTTCGGCCAGCGGGTTTTGGCTTTCTCCAATATCTCCGGGCGCAGATGGTGATAGCGAGCCAGCAACAGCACCCGCTCTTCAGGTTTCGCGTAGCCACTGATTTTATTCAGCAGCGCCTCCAGCTGATCTTCCGGCAATAACGAAATCGCTTTTTTATTACCTTTCGTCAGGCTGTTAAGTGGCTTTGCCAGTTGGTGCGGGTTCTCCTGCACAAACTTATTGGCGATTTCACCAATGCGATCGTTAAAGCGGTATGTCGTGTCCAGCACGCAGCGATCACCTTCACCAAAGTGATGATGAAACGCGGTGGTCAGCGCCATCTCCGCACCGCTAAAGCGGTAAATTGCCTGCCAGTCATCGCCGACGGCGAATAGCGTGGTCTGTTTATTCTGCTTGCGCAGCGCCGCCAGCAGAGCAGCGCGTTGCGGTGAGATATCCTGAAACTCATCAACCAGGATATGTTTCCACGGGCTGATAAAGCGGCCTTTATCGAGAATATTCACCGCCTGATGAATCAGCCCGGAGAAATCTACCGCACCCTCTTCCTTTAGCGCACTCTTCCAGGCTTTCAGGATCGGCGCCATCAGTTTAACGCGCTTAGCAAACAGCTCCCGCACCTCTTCCGGCGCCGACTCGATCATTGCCGCCTGCGCGCCGCCATGCATGCGCATTAAGCCCAGCCAGCGTTCAAGCCGGCTGGCCAGGCGTTTTGCCAGCCGATCGTTTTTCCAGAAGTCGCCCTCTTCGACTTCCCACTCCAGCTCATCATTCAGCCACTGCCGCCAGCCATTGGCGTGCGCTTTTTTCTCGCTGCACTGCTGACGCCAGCTGGCGACCAGCAGTTTCTGGCGATGGCTGCTGTCGGTCTCCAGTTTGCTGATGGCCGGTGATTTATTGCTGCCCTGCTGAATAATATGCAGTGCCAGCGAATGGAAGGTGCGCGCCTGAATGCCATCACTCTGCAGACGCGTCTTAATACGATCGTTCATCTCTTCTGCAGCCTGCCGCCCAAAAGCCAGCAACAGAATTTGCGATGGCGTGGCCTGTTTGCGCATCAGTAACCAGCCCGCGCGCGCCACCAGCACCGACGTTTTACCGCTGCCCGCGCCCGCCAGTACCAGCAGGGCGTCCTCGCCATTCACCACCGCCCGTGCCTGCGAAGCGTTAAGCGGTGAGGTTTCTACGCTGTCAAAGAAGTCGGCATACTGCGTAAGCATGCGGCTGGTCCACTCGCTATTACGCTGTGCCAGCTGTTTCTCGCCGCTCTGCAGCCATTGCAGGCAGAACTGATACAGCGCGCGACAGTTATCAAATTCATTCAGCCGTTCGACCGGCAACGGCAGCGCATCGAAGGCTTTATTGATGGTGCCGCCCAGTTCGCTTAACTCGCTGCGCTTCAGCCAGCGATCCTGCTGCGCAAAATCTTGCAGTCTGTCCACGACCTCCTGCAACACCTGAGCGCTGACCTCACTCATTTCGGCGCTCCAGCTCTGCCAGGCTTTGGTCAGATAGTGGTAAAAACGCTGGGTCTCCTGCCATTCGGTGCCATGCAGGCGCACCACTTTGTCATCAGGCAGGCTAAACTCCAGCTCACCCCATACCATCCCGCGCTTGCAGTGAATAGCCAGCAACTGATTGAAAGGGATAAGATACTCATGCTTTTCACCGCTGACTTCGACGCCGGCCGTCAGCAGCCGCACCCGGTTGTAAGGATGTTGCGCCAGGTGTTTACCCAGCGACGTTGATTTAAGTTCCATGAAGATTGGCCATGTCGCGGTTTTATTCAGTTTAACTGGCAGGAGTGTACCGCTCCACCGTTAAAACACGTTACAATCAACGAATTGTCTGATTGCTGATGCAGCGCACTGCTTTAGGGAACAACTTCTATGCGTACCGTCCTCAATATTCTTAATTTTGTACTAGGTGGTTTCTTTACTACGCTGGCCTGGCTGCTGGCGACGCTGGTAAGCATTATATTGATTTTTACTCTGCCATTGACCCGTTCATGCTGGGAAATTACCAAACTGTCACTGCTGCCCTATGGCAATGAAGCGGTGCATGTGGATGAACTGAATCCTGGCAGCAAAAACGCGCTGTTAAACTCTGCCGGCAGTCTGCTGAATATTTTGTGGTTTATCTTCTTCGGCTGGTGGCTCTGTATTTCCCATATTATGGTCGGCATAGCCCAGTGCCTGACTCTCATCGGTATTCCGGTCGGCATCGCTAATTTTAAAATTGCCGCCATTGCGCTGTGGCCGGTAGGTCGTCGTGTAGTATCGGTTGAAGTGGCGCAGGCCGCGCGCGAAGCCAATGCGCGCAGCCGTTTTAACTAAGCTGCGGATACCTGACTATGTTTGCCATTAAGCCTGGCCTGCGTCGCTATGCGTTTAACAGCGCCTGGTTGTATAACCTGCGCATTCTGCTGGCGCTGGCCGGTGCGGCGGCGGTTCCATGGTGGTTGCAGCAGATTATCTGGACCATCCCGCTGACACTTGGCGTAGTTGCCGCCGCGCTGGCCGATCTTGATGACCGCCTGAGCGGCCGCCTGCTTAATCTGCTGATTACCCTGGTGTGTTTCTGTATCGCTTCGGTCTCTATAGAACTGCTGTTTCCTTATCCGTGGCTGTTTATTGTCGGGCTGGCGATCTCAACCTGTGGCTTTATTCTGCTTGGCGCGCTGGGTCAGCGCTATGCCACCATCGCCTTTGGTGCGCTGCTGATCGCTATTTACACCATGCTGGGAATTGGACTGTTTCCGCAATGGTATCTGCAACCGCTGCTGCTGCTGACGGGGGCGATTTGGTACAACGTTCTCACCCTCTGCGGTCATTTGCTGTTTCCGGTGCGGCCATTGCAGGAGAATCTGGCGCGCAGTTTTGATCAGCTGGCCAGCTATCTGGAAGCGAAAGCCAGTCTGTTTGATCCCGATATCGAAGAGAATGATGACAGCCCGTTAATCGATGTGGCGATGGCCAACAGCCAGCTGGTGGCGGTGCTGAACCAGACAAAAACATCGATTCAGACGCGCTTACGCGGCGACCGAGGCCAGCGCAGCACTCGTCGTACCCTGCACTATTACTTTGTGGCGCAAGATATTCACGAGCGTGCCAGCTCATCTCACGTGCAGTATCATCAGCTGAGGAAAGAGTATCGCTATAGCGAGATCCTGTTCCGCTTTCAGCGACTGCTGAATATGCAGGCTAAAGCCTGTCAGCAGCTGGCCAGCTCGATTCTGATGCGTGAAACCTGGCAGCATAATACCCGCTTCGAAAGCGCCTTCGTTCATCTGCAGGCGGCCCTTACGCGCCTGCAAAACGCTCAGCCGCAATCAGACAAGATTAAGGCGCTGCACTATTTGCTGAGCAATTTAAAAGCCATTGATGCGCAGCTGGCGACGATTGAATCTGAGCAGGCAATTGCGCAAGCGCATGCCAGTCACGATAACAGCCTCTCCAGTGAAGGGCTGACCGGCTGGAGCGATATCCGCTTGCGTATCAGCCGTCATCTGACGCCGGAATCTCCCCTGTTCCGCCATGCGGTTCGCATGTCGCTGGTGCTGTGTGTCGGTTACGCTTTTATCAAGATCACCGGCCTGCAACACGGTTACTGGATTCTGCTGACCAGTTTGTTTGTCTGCCAGCCCAACTACAATGCGACGCGGCGGCGTCTGGCGCTGCGAATTTTGGGGACCCTTGCCGGCGTTGCAACAGGGCTGCCGGTGTTGTGGCTGGTGCCTTCAACCGATGGACAGCTGATTCTGATCGTGCTCACCGGAGTGCTGTTTTTTGCCTTTCGCAATGTGCGCTACGCACATGCCACCCTGTTTATTACTCTGCTGGTGCTGTTGTGCTTTAATCTGCTGGGTGAAGGGTTTGAAGTGGCGGTGCCGCGAATTATCGACACCCTGCTGGGCTGTGGCATCGCCTGGCTGGCGGTGAGCTATATCTGGCCAGACTGGAAGTTCCGCCGCCTGCCTGCAGTGACCGAACGCACCTTAAATGCCAGCTGCCGTTATCTGGATGCCATTCTGGTTCAGTATCATCAGGGCAAGGATAACCGGCTGGATTACCGTATTGCGCGTCGTGACGCCCATAACAGTGACGCAGAGCTGGCTTCGGTAGTCTCCAATATGGCAACAGAAGCGCGCCGCAACCCGGCATTACTGGAGTCAGCATTTCGTCTGCTGTACCTCAATCACTCTTTTCTCAGCTATATCTCGGCGCTGGGTGCGCACCGGGAGAAGCTGACCAGCCCTGAGATGCTGCAGTTGCTGGATGATGCCGTGTGCTATGCCGACGATGTGTTGCAGGTCGAGAGCGTCAGCGAACAGCAAGCCAGGCAGATGCTGGACAATCTCACCGCGCGCATGGCCGCCATTGAACCGGCAGCGGAAACAAAAGAGCCACTGGTACTACAGCAAGTGGGACTACTGGTGGCTCTTTTGCCGGAACTCGCTGCGCTTAAAAAGCAGATATCCCTGTCACTCTGAGTCAGCAAATACTACTCCGGGCGCAAATCAACATTGTGATTAAACCAGTCACGTAACTCTTGCTGCACGGCATCAGGCAACGCCGCCTGATGCCGTCCGGTGATCGCTCCTTCCAGCGCAAACAGCGTATTAATACCCAAATTTTTATGCGCCGCCTTAAGTTTCAGCCAGCACTGTTTTGATCCTTCCGCACGCAACGACTGCACGGTGCAAATCCCCACCGCGCGCAGCATCATTTCCAGCCGCAATCCCATATTCGGCAAATCTTTGACCCGCAAATTGTCGACCTTCTCCTGTAATTGCTGCCGCGCACGCTTCAGCGCCGAACGCGATAACGCCAGCAGGGTTTCCGGCTGTGCCCACAAGGCCTCATCGACACGAAAATAGTTCAGTGATACCGGCATTCCACGTTTGTGAAAGATCAGCCGCGGCATACGCCCGGCACCAATATAGGGTTGTATCTGTTCGCAGGCGCGAAGATAAAGTTCTCCTTCCGCTACTACCGCAAAGACAATTTTCTCCACCGCCAGGCTATAACCACCAAACTGCGTGCGCGCATCAATTTCACCTAAGGGGGCAAGATAATGTTTTGACTGCGCGATCCGTTGTTTAGAATTATTCATGCAATTCTCCTTCAGCATGATTTTCAGATGCAAAAAAAGCGTGTTTTTACATGACATTAGAAAATATTCAATTCGAGTAACCGGTTCAATCAATAAATGCTTTTGCAGCTGGATTTCATTTTAATCTGCGAGATGTTTTCAGAAATTGAGGTTGATCTTTATCCGCAACGCAGTTACTGTATATCCATACAGTAACACTGCGAGCGAACAACTTATGCGTACTCATTTACTGAAAACTCAATCTGCTCATGCTGTGGTTCGCCCTTCCCGGCACGCCGCTGCGTCAACCACTGCTTCTGGCGGCTGGATTAGTGAGCTGACATACAGTGAAGATCAACCAGGCATGACCCAAATGCTCTTGTTGCCCCTGCTTCAGCAGCTGGGAACGCAGTCTCGCTGGCAGCTCTGGTTAACCCCTCCGCAGAAATTAAGCCGCCACTGGCTGCAACAATCGGGTTTGCCCCTGGATAAGGTGATGCAGATTCCTCAGTCCGCAGAGATCAGCACCGTTGATGCCATGATCAAAGCATTACAGACGGGAAATTACAGTGTGGTTTTAGGCTGGCTGCCGGAAGAGATCGATCGTGATGACCGTCGTCGCCTGGATGAAGCTGCGGCAATGGGCCAGGCTTTAGGTCTGATTATGCGACCGCAATATCGCGTTTCTGCTTCCGCGAGACCAGAAAGTGGGTTAAAAATTCATTCAACTTTGTATCATTAAGTAAAAATGAGATTTTTCTCAGGATTTTCTTCGTCTCATACTCAGATAACACACTGATTCTACTCTGGCGCGGCTGGACAATGGTTTAGCCGCAGCTCGGACAGCATTTTCTTGCACAGATTCCCCCTTCAAATGTTAAAAATTGTGTAGGAAACGCTGTTTTTTTGCTGCACGACATCACATCCTACTTGTAAGTTTGCTGGTACGTTGTAGACTTTATCTCGCCAGGGTGCTCAATAACCTCCGTTTTTCGGTAGAGTAATAATCGAGCTTGATAACCCGGCGAAGGATTTAACCAAGGGCTTAATTTAAAGCTCATTGCCTATTTGGATGATAACGAGGCGCAAAAATGAAAAAGACAGCTATCGCAATTGCAGTGGCACTGGCTGGCTTCGCTACCGTAGCGCAGGCCGCACCGAAAGATGACACCTGGTACACCGGTGCTAAACTGGGCTGGTCTCAGTACCATGACAAAGGTTACTACGGTAACGGTTACCAAGATAATGACGGCCCATCTCACGAAAGTCAGCTGGGTGCGGGTGCCTTCCTGGGTTATCAGGCGAACCCTTATCTGGGCTTCGAGCTGGGTTACGACTGGCTTGGCCGTATGCCTAACAAAGGCAACACCACTAACGGTGCTTTCAAAGCTCAGGGCGTTCAGCTGGCAGCTAAATTAAGCTACCCAGTAGCAGACGACCTGGACGTATATACCCGTCTGGGTGGTATGGTATGGCGTGCTGACTCTACTCAGACCAACCCAACCACTGGTCGCATCAGCGATCACGACACCGGCGTTTCTCCGCTGGCAGCAGTTGGTGTTGAATACGCACTGACCAAAAACTGGGCTACCCGCCTGGACTACCAGTGGGTTAACAACATCGGTGATGCATCTACCGTTGGCGCACGTCCAGACAACTCAATGCTGAGCGTTGGCGTTTCTTACCGTTTCGGTCAGGACGACGCTGCTGCTCCAGCACCAGCTCCAGCTCCGGCACCAGCTCCGGTAGTTGAAACCAAGCGTTTCACTCTGAAGTCTGATGTTCTGTTCACCTTCAACAAGTCTTCTCTGAAGCCAGAAGGTCAGCAGGCACTGGATCAGCTTTACACTCAGCTGAGCTCAATGGATCCTAAAGATGGTTCTGTAGTGGTTCTGGGTTACACCGACCGTATCGGTTCTGACCAGTACAACCAGAAACTGTCCGAGCAGCGCGCTCAGTCCGTTGTTGATTACCTGGTCTCTAAAGGTATCCCAGCTGACAAGATTTCTGCACGTGGCCAGGGTGAATCTAACCCAGTTACTGGCAACACCTGTGACAGCGTGAAAGGCCGTAATGCCCTGATCGACTGCCTGGCGCCAGACCGTCGCGTAGAAATCGAAGTTAAAGGCATCAAAGACGTTGTAACTCAGCCACAGGCTTAAGTTACCAGCGTAAAAAAACCCCGCCAAGGCGGGGTTTTTTATTGCCCGAAATCAGTGAAGACGGGCAAATATCGACTTACTCTTCGGGTTTCTCAGGTTTACCAAGAATATCCTGCAAGCCCTGCTTCAGTGATGACATCTGGCTGGCGTATTTCTCTTTACGCTCAGCATCTTCAATCAGCTGCACAATGGTTTCTGACAATGTGCAATGACGACGTTGCGCCAGACCGGCCAGACGCTGCCAGACCAGATACTCCAGATCGATCGATTTCTTACGGGTATGTTGATGCTCGGCATTAAAGTGGCGTTTGCGACGGGCACGAATCGTCTGTTTCATACGATTCTCCAGCGCCGGATTGATATGATCATCAATCCACTTCAGTACTTCTACCGGGCGGTTCTCCATCGCCAGTAACGCGTCCACCGCTTCCTGCGCCGCGCTGAATTCGATATAGCGCGTGATCAACTCCCCTTCCCGGTGTTTCTTTACCAGGTAGGTCCATTTCCATCCGCTTTCAAGGTTTTCGAGTTGCTGATATTTCATCGGGATCTCATCGTGACCACGTAACAAGCTAAGAATAACAGCTTTTTTCTGGCTTGCGGCAGAGAAAACCAGATGATTAAACAACATGGGATGCAGCACAGGGGCAAAATGCATCTCTACGGTGCTTAACCGGCTGAAATCTTGTATAATCGCGCTTTTCCTTAATTCAGATAAATTCGATAACTTTGACCAATAACCGACTTGAATGGCGCGCCCTACAGCCCGACACAGACAGCCTGCAGCCCCTTTTCTCCCAGGCATTTGATGACGATACTGACAGTCTGACTGCGGTACAACCTCGTTTAATCAACGCGTTAGGTTTACTGCAGCAGTCTTCAGTAGCCTTCCCTTTGCTGCTGGTGAAATGTGCGGAAAACCCTGAATACCTGCCGTTACTGACCCGCGCGGCTCAGAGCGTCAGCACGGAAAGCGAAACAGTGTTCGGTGGGCACTATGTTATCAGCGGCCAGACGGTCAGCTGGCAGCCCGCCAGCAGCGCGGATGAACTGTTTGCCAGCCGCGGTGAAATTCGTTTCGCCGACTGGATTGAGCCAGAGCAGCTATTTGGATGCGTACGCGTGCATCAGAACAACATTCAGCTGGAACCTGGTCTGCTGCATCGTATCAATGGCGGCACGCTGGTGCTGTCGCTGCGCAGCCTGCTGGCTCAGCCATTAATGTGGTTGCGACTCAAACAGGTGATTACGCGTCAGCGCTTCGACTGGTTATCGCCGGATGAAACCCGTCCGCTGCCGATTTCAATTCCAGCGATGCCGATGCAGTTCCGCCTGGTACTCAGCGGTGAGCGCGATGCGCTGGCTGATTTCCAGGAGATGGAGCCAGAACTGGCCTCGTTGTGCATCTATAGCGAATTTGAAGAAAACCTGCAAATTGCCGATCAGGATGATGTCAGCCTGTGGTGCCAGTGGACCACTCAGCTGGCCAAAAGCCAGATGCTACCGGCGATTGCCGCCGATTTCTGGCCAGTACTGATGCGTGAAAGCGTACGCTATACCGGCGATCAGGAAACCCTGCCGCTCTGTCCGGCATGGCTGGTCCGCCAGCTGCGTGAAGCGGCGCTTTATACTGAACAACCGCTGATCAGTGGCGAAAGCCTGAGTGCTGCGCTGGAAGCGCGCGAATGGCGTGAGGGTTATCTGGCGGAACGCGTACGTGATGAGATCCTGCTTGATCAGATCCTGATCGAAACCGAAGGCGAAGCCATCGGCCAGATTAACGCGCTGTCAGTGATTGAGTTTCCTGGCCATCCGCGCGCCTTTGGCGAACCTTCCCGTATCAGTTGCGTTGTACAACCCGGCGATGGAGAGTTTACTGATGTCGAGCGTAAAGCCGAGTTAGGCGGCAACATCCATGCTAAAGGCATGATGATTATGCAGGCCTATCTGATTGCCGAACTGCAGCTTGATCAGCAACTGCCCTTCTCCGCTTCGCTGGTGTTTGAGCAATCCTATTCGGAAGTTGACGGCGACAGCGCCTCGCTGGCGGAACTGTGTGCGTTAGTCAGCGCGCTGGCCAGCCAGCCGATTAACCAGCAAATTGCCGTTACCGGCTCGGTCGATCAATTTGGTAATGTGCAGCCAGTTGGCGGACTGAACGAGAAAGTGGAAGGCTTTTTTGAAATTTGCCGCCAGCGTAGTCTGAGCGGAAAACAAGGCGTGATTATTCCCGCCAGTAATGTGCGCCACCTCTGTTTACAACAGGATGTGGTCGATGCGGTGCGCGATGGCCAGTTCCATATCTGGGCGGTCAGTAGCGCGGACGAAGCATTGCCACTGCTGACTGGCGTAGAATGGGACAAAGAGCATGCTCCCTGTCTGCTACGATCTATTCAGGAACGTATTGCACAAATTCATCTGCAGGACGCACGCCAGCGTCCATGGCCGCTGCGTTGGCTTAACTGGTTTAACCACAGCTGATCGGAGTTGTTCAGCTTACACCTGTTAGCTAACCTTCGTGATTCACTAAAATAAGGCTTAATTAAAACATGGTAGATAAACGCGAATCCTATACAAAAGAAGACCTGATTGCTTCTGGTCGCGGTGAACTGTTTGGCGCTGGTGGCCCACCATTGCCAGCCGGTAATATGTTGATGATGGACCGTGTCGTTAAAATGACGGAAGACGGCGGTAACTATGGTAAAGGTTTCGTTGAAGCCGAGCTGGATATCAATCCGGACCTGTGGTTCTTTGGCTGTCACTTTATCAACGATCCGGTAATGCCAGGCTGCTTAGGTCTTGATGCCATGTGGCAGCTGGTAGGCTTCTATCTGGGCTGGCTGGGTGCGGAAGGTAAAGGCCGCGCGCTGGGCGTGGGTGAAGTGAAATTCACTGGCCAGGTCCTGCCAACCGCGAAGAAAGTGACCTATCGTATCCACTTTAAGCGCGTGATTAACCGTAAACTGGTGATGGGCGTCGCTGATGGCGAAGTGCTGGTTGATGGCCATGTTATTTATAACGCCACCGATCTGAAAGTGGGTCTGTTTAAAGACACCACCGCTTTCTAGCATGATATTTATATCTTAATGAATTTAAAGGTATTGTTTGTTAATTCTCAATGCCTTTTTATTGAAAGTGATACACTCAGTGATACACAAGCAATTTCATGGCAGTTAAATCGTCGGCCTGTCCGGCTCATGCAACCGTGTGATTACCGCCGTCACTACACCGATCACCACCACGCCCTCCATGATGCTCCCTTCGCCCTCAAGAAGCTAAAGGCTGTACTGGAAAAGATGCTTGAAGAGGCTGACACTTCGCTGACCAATGATCTCTGAGTGGCGCCGAAGGTGGTAACGTTGATTTTTCCTGAATCGGCCCAACATTGTCAGGGCTACATTAAAATTTTGGACGGCACATACCGAAGATCAAGCAAAGAGGCACTTATGGATATTGCAGATTTAGCGCAAGAACGTGAGGAAACCATACTGGACGCTGCTCTTTCCGCGAGAGAAATCAGATTGAAAAGCCCTGATGGCATGTGCATCTGGTGCAAAGACGAACCTGTCGTCGTGAACACAGCTTTCTGTTCAGCTGAGTGCGGAGATGACTACGCAAAATATCAGCGTGAACAGCTCCAGCGCAGAGTTTAGGCTTAAACAACTTGCAGTAAAGGCCGGTAGCCCGGCCATTCTCAATCTGTATATCCATACAGCCTGAATAAATCCACATAAAACACAAATAATAAGCTCAGGTTATGATACCTCTCTTACGTCTCTGGTCATCATCCTGATTGAACAGCCTTCTAAAAATGGAGTGGGTTATCAATTATTTCACATTAGTGCTGGCCGCATTAGCAGTACTTGCTGGTGCTATTTTAGCCGTAGAGATAATACGAAAATATGGACTACCGCTAATGTGATGTCAGAAAAAACATAAACTGAACACCAACGCCAGGTGTGATGAGGAAGATAAATCTCAAGGATGAGCCCTTTTGGGATTCCGTAAGCGGCGTTCGAACAGCACTACAAATCAGCATCAGGGCTGGTTAGAACGGGAGATAGAGCCACAGGGAGGTGTTTACTTGCAGGGCAAAAAAGACTACGACGCGGCTGGTTTAGGCCAGTGGCCGGAAGAGACGTTCGGGTGAGATGGTTGTTTTATTTTGATGATTAAACAGGATGAGTTATCGTCTCTTTTACTCGACAAACATACAGTATGTACATCTTTACCGTTGAGGCATACAATCTCATTTCGGCTATCTTGTAAGCTAAACGATTTATCATTTTGGACTGATTACGTGCAACATCTTTGGTTTACAGCTAAAGTTCAACATATGTAGTCCGATAACTTATCTCAACCCACATAGAAAATGTAATCTCCGATAGTTACGGCTAAGGAGTAGAATTATGAAATTTAATATGCAGCTCGACCATAACTACGCGTCTTTTACTACTCCTAGATCAGGAGTATATGTTTTCGTGGATTCTTTCGATAATCATGAATTTGACGTTCGTGTGGGTAGCCTTTTAGATAGCAATTGTGTCGGAACTATCCATGCCGAAAGCGATGATGAGCTTAACGACGAGCTTGAGAAAATCACGGCAGATTTTCTATGACAATTTCGCAGCAAGGCATTCTTGATCTAGAGGGTGAACTCAACGACATTCTCGAAAAAATAATGCTGAGCTACACTTCACTTTTCACGCTTCCGTAGACCGGATTAACGACCCCGCAACAATCCAGCCATCTCTTTGGCCGAGCTTGAAGGGGTATTTAAAGAATTCATCCGAGTCCACCTACATACTATTCTAGGCATGCCTGATGGCGCACTTTTTACGCTAACCTGTAACAAATCAAAATTGAATTTTCCTTGCAGTATTTCTCACGACTCGCGGTTTGGAAGAATTTGGGTTGTTCAAAGCATTATCACGGTTATGAGAAAAGCTAACTTTAAAAGTAAAGTTAGCATTGTGCTTAGGATTAATTGATTTTGCATGAGTGATCACCCGGCTACAGCGCCGGTTTTTTTTGCCTGTCGTAACTCCAATCACACTACCTCAGCAGGAAATCACATATTGACTATACTTGGTATGTCATAGCTCGGTTCGAAATCCTGAGGATATGACATTTGAGTGTGATTTGTTTTGCCCGCTCCCAGTGCGGGCTTTTTTTCATCCGTGTTTTAAAAGTCTACACAACAAGATTGTCACGGGTTAAATCACCTCACCAAGATAACCTTGCTATAGCTCAGGGCTGAATTTCACATCCGGGATCGCCAGTTGACGGCACTCATGGAGAATCAATTTTCCAGTGCATTAACAGCAGCTTCCATCGCATGTTCTGACTTGTTGTTTTTCTTTATGTCCATTTTTTGCAGAGCCCTTTTGAGCGCATCGGCTATCACAACCTGCTCTGACTCAATACCTAAATCGTGCAAAGTGAAAACCATATCTCCTACTACTCTACACATCTCATCATAATCAATAGGTGGCTCTGTAGACAAAACTAACACTCCATGCTGGTAAACGTTAGGTTTATCCAAACACTAAGAAAATTATGAATAGAAATCAAGAAATTAATATGCACTTTAGTATATTTTGAAGTGGGTCACATTTTACGAAAAAATCACTTATTGGCAGTAGTTAGCTAATGAGTTTAATCATTTATTAAGAAAACCTCACAAAGCTAAGCCAACCGACTGTATTTAAATTAGAAAAAACTCAATGTGGCACTATTCTTAAATTATAATTCTGGCTAATTTTTTGGTGCGTAAAATTTGAGTTATGGTATAAAATATTACTACCATCGTTAAATAGAGACGGACTCATTTTATGAAAAAATTAATCATACCTCTTTTCCTTATGGCACTTACTAACGTTTCCTTTGCTGCGGTCCCGGTTACTGAAGGTACAGCGGCAGGCGACGACGCATCTACAACAGCCGTTGGTTCCAGTTCGGCTGTAGGTATAGGTGCAGTTGCTGCACTTGCTGGAGTGGCACTCGCAACTGCAGGCGGTAGCGATGGTTCAAACACAGGAACTACGACTACCACTAGTACTACACGATAATCTTTTTTCTGAACAACCTTTTGAAAAATAAAGCCGGGGTTTTCTCCGGTTTTTTATTTATTGACCGTGATCACACAACTTATATTTTACCCCCCCTCCTTGTATGCCAGTGCTATAATTAAATCCTAGCTATCGTTGTTCTGCCTAGACTGTTTTATTCTTTGTTGATTCTGCCCGCCACCCCCAATCGGCGGGCTTTTTTTTAACGGTACTGATTCCTCTAAAAACAACCAACATCTCTCCCGAATGCTACACTTACATAACAAAGCAGCATAGCTTTGTTCATTAGAACTCCCTTTACTCGCTTAGCCCTCCCCTCCCGGTGGGCTTTTTTTCATTTTGCGCCGGGCTATCAGCCCTGAAGATTTCAACCTTACCATTGTTAAATTTAGTTGGTGGGAGTGCCCAGGCAGGGCGATAACAGCGGGTTTGTGATTGATTAAGGGACTGTGACACCGCGATCGGCCATAATGGCGGCGATTGCGTCCATCAATGTCACGCAGTCAGCTGTGGCTAAAATTTCGCTATAAGCGCAAAACATACCAATCGTGCCGGGCGCGCCAGTCTTTAATGAAGCGTCAAATGCATCTGGCAATCCATTCAGGTAAATTGGCAATGTGGATTTTGCCCTGGTAGTTACCGCTGCGCTCACTTCGGCGCCAGCATGCGAAATACGCTTAATCAGCGTGTTGGATATCTGAATAGTCTGCACCGTCCACGCCTGCGAGTACCCCACCGATGACAGTGAATAGTTGGATGGTGATGTCACGCCAGAAGCAACAATCATGGTTGGCGTGTTGTTGGCGGCAGTCGCAAGGCGAAAACCGGTAAACGGCGCAGCTGCGGGTGACAGGTTACCCATCCCCATATGCTGAGTACCGGTCACCCTGTCAATTTTCCAGCAGAAAATCAGGGTCATATTATCCTGTTCGATAATATTGGTGTTTAGAGGCGTTGTCGCCGTCGCTATGGCACCCTGCGCTCCAAACGTTCCGGCAAAATCCATACTGAGTGCGCCGGTGGCTCCATCCGCGCTCAGCATGTCGAAAATCTCAATGGTTGACGCCCGAAGCAGAGGCACGGTCGGATCAATGAGCGGCAGGTCTGCATTATCAAAAGTTGTGTCGAGAGTTAGGCGCATTTTAAATCCCCGTAATTTTGAACAGGCCGATCTGGCCGATGCTAAGGTCAAAGCCTGAAAGTGACACAAAGACAGAAGTTACGCCTGCCGGGACAGTAAACCTCTGGCTATAAGTGCCAAAATCCGTTACAGCCTTCCAGAGCCTGATGCCCGCCAGAATATTACCGCCAGCGAATGGCGTTGCTGCGTAATGCACCCAGGCGTTATTAACCGTCTCTGTGCCAGCTTTAAATTTCATGCTGAATTCCATGACGTCACCCGGCGTAACCGCAATTGTCTGGCTGCGGCTTGCCTGATTTGTTCCATTGGCGCTGACCAGATGAAGCACTGATCCTTTTACTGCAGCGTTACTTTCCAGCGTCACTACTCCAGCTGTGCCAACGTCCCAAGATTCCGGGACGTTAGTTGCGGAGGTGGTAATAAAAAGGGGGTTGGTAATCAAATTAGTGCTGGTTGCTGGCGTGGTATTGCTTTCAGCCATTCTTGGCGAAGTGCCACCAACCCAAAGGGACATCACATCAACAAGAGCCTGCCCCATTGCCTTCGCACCGATAGCTGTAGGATGGGATGCGTCATAATTCCATCCTGAATACCATTCACCGGTCAAAGGATCAGTAGTTGCCTTGTGCATATCAACAAAGGGCAGGCTGTATTTCTCCGCGTAAGCCCGAATCCACTCATTGAGCTTATAGCGCATGGTGTTTTGCGCATCAGTGTTGCCGCTTTGTGCTGACATAGAGCAGCACACAGGCGTGATACCAGCCTTGCGAAGCGTCAGGTAGATAGATGCCATCGATTTGATTGTCTGCTCATATGTGTAACTGTCAATCTGTACGATGTTGTTGCGCCCTGCCAGCACCACGCAAAATTTCGGCTTTGCCGCGACTGCTACCGGCACATGCGTTGCCAGTATCTGGTCAGCCCTGAACCCTCCGGTTGCTGAGATGCCCGTTTTGAGAATGCGCCCCTGACTTAGCATTTCTCCCCATACCGGCCATCCCTGCGCGCAGACCGCAGGAGCCTGATCGCGATTAGTGCTGTTGTAATCGTTCGATGTTGTCTCGGTGAAAGCCGTAATTGAGTCGCCGATAAAAAAGAAATCGTTTTTGATCTGTCCTATCTGCTGACTAAGTGGCAACCCCATATATTCCATAGTGCCATCAAGAAGAACACCCTGAGAAACTCTGCCATTGGTGTCTGTTACGGAATATGCATATCTGGAGTTTTTCTTAGGGCTAAACACATTCAAGCCAATCGCCAGAGAAAGGTTAGTAACCAGTTTCTGTATAGTAGCCAAATTTGTGACTAATTCTGGAGAATTGAGTACTGAAATATCTAATGTTGCAAGGTAAGCCCCGCCGGGAGAATTAAGCTTCCCTGTATTATCAATATAAAGAGCTACCTTCCCTTTCCCGTCCAGTATCTCGAAAGGATATTTGGATTTTTTCTGGCTTTGCACTCCATTGGTTCGTCTGTCAACATCGTTAGCTAATATTTTCGTAGCTTCAACTAACGCCGTTCCTACCTGACTAGCTTTCTCAACAGCCTCTCCGTTATCATTTACATAATATCTAAATGATTCATTGCTATCTACTCCCTGAGCCACACGAAAACCATCACCACTTTGAGTTCCTGCTAAACCAGCTATTGTTCCAGTTGGGTCAGATTCAGTTATGTAATAAGTTTTTGCGTCGGCCATATTCTGCGCATTTTTCGCTGAAGACGCAGCGCTTTCTGCGGATTCCTTAGCAATATTTGCATTTTCGGATGATAAAGCAACACTTATTCCCGCCTGTGTTGAATACTCACCAGCTTCAGAGGATGATTGTAATGCCTGCTCTGCATACTGCTTAGCCTCATCCGCATAAACAGGAGCTTTTAGAGCCTCGACAACTGCTTCTTTAGCTTGTGCGGCCGCGACTTCTGCCACAGATGCATATTTCTTTGCCTGTGTAGTATCTGACAGAGCCATTTTTACCTCAGTATTTTATGCAGTAAAGCATCGCGATGTTGCGAGGACGGGTTTCTGTTTCGCCTGTTGCATTAGTGGTGAATGAATGTGTGTGATCTGCTACTGAGGCAACAGTAATTGTGTGCGTGTGCGCGCCTGCGCTGGCAGCCGTACCGGAAACGGTATGCGTATGCGCGCCTGCGGAGGCGGTATTGTTGGTATAAGCCCCAAACAGCACATCATCCATAGAGAACCGGTTACCGCCGTAGCCTTGCGCCCACGCGGTGTATGCGTGGGTATGCGCGCCTGCACTGGCAGCCGTACCTGAAACAGTGTGCGTGTGGGCGCCCGCGCTTGCTGTGGTCGCTGTGTGGGTGTGTCCGCCGCCGCCATTGGTTGTGCCGGTGTGGATGTGTGACTGGATTGCGCCTTCCTGCGCAGATCCAAATACTCGACCAGTGTCTACACCTCGCCCACCATCCCCCCCCCGGACAAACTCACCTCTCATATCTGGCAGGTTGAATGTAGTTAAACCATCACCTGCCCCGTATAGCGTACCTATTCTGGCAAATAGGCGGGCGTAGGTGATTCGGCTTACTGCATCAGAGTTACATGCCAACCAGCCAGTCGGCGCCACATTCATCGCAAACGGCATAACTGCGCCGGTCATATCATTATTAGCGCTTAATGTCTCATCAGTGATATTTGCACCGTCACAGTAAAGCCTTGAAACCATACCAGGCATGACGGTTACGCCTGAACCTGATGCGGTTTTACAGGTAATATTAAAGTTACCCGTAGTGTTGTTTTGAACGACCCATGATTTAACCCATGCAGGGAATAAAATATTGATATTCGCTGTCAATGTTCCATTCAGTGTAATTCTTTCTTTAGCAGCCTGAAGGGATGAAAGCGTTATGCTTGCATTGGTCAAGCCTGAAATAATTGTTGTGCCGTAATTATTAATCGGAACCCAGCCAGTTGATGCTCCAGATGATGATTCAGGGGATGCCGAATTATCCTCAGAGAGATTCAACCACTGCCCCGTATATACAGAGCTTGGAATAATAGCACCTTTGGGGTAACCGCCGATTGCAGATGCAAATGAATTATTAAACGCATAAGTCATCCCAGCATTCTGCCACTGCTGCTGGAGCGTCACGGAGTAAAGAATACCATTCACATCTTTACCAGATGGCGGCTTACCTCCTGCGCTAATAGGTGTCATTGTTAAAGGGGGGAACCCACTTTCAAAAGTAGCAATGCCGCCAGCTAATGTTTCCGTTGTTGCATCAGTCGGAATTGTATTTTTATTTCCACTAACACCAAAAGCTTTTGTAATTCTTGATGGGCTGTCCGATGAATTCATTTTTTATACCTGCTGGACGATGTTTACGGTCACTCCGACCGGTGCCGGAAGCGCTCCAGAGCTTTGCACTATTGCAAGATCTGACTCGCTAAGTAGAAACTCGAATACATAGCTCATAACCATAGGCCCGTCGCTTCTCACGTAGCACCGCCCCCTGTCACCAAACATATAGCTAAGGAGCATGTTCAGGTTGGGGATTGTGCAATCAGAAATATTCGCTGCGGCCTTCATCATTATTAATTTTCTGTAAACATCATTTGTCAGATTTACGGTAGATGTAAGGTTGTCGCCGCTATGAAAGGGAGCCTGGTTAAAAGGCTGTGGATCATCAATTGTGGCAGGAGTCGATAAAGCCTCACTATAACCAAAAACGATTTTATTTTCAGTCAACGTCAACATTCTGCTTACGACTACAATCTTTCCCCATACATCCAGACCATAAGTGCCCGCAGTGTTAATGTTCCAAATCATGTCATAAAAATCATCAATAAACCCTTCAGCGCCAATAGCCTCATTAAATGAATAAATTATTGACTTCAGCTTTGGACTTTCTGCGTATTGCGTGAGGATGGTGTCAGCAACATTTATCATGTTAACGTCACCTGTATGTTAGCCCTGTCAAGCGTAGGAACCTCATCAATACCAAATGAGGCCGAGGTTAAATATGTCACACCATCTTTACTTAACGTAATGCCATAAATATCGACATTTTCAGGGTTAATTGAAGTAACCCCTGCGTAATAACGACCAGCATAAATCACTGACCCGATTCTTGCCCTTGTGCCACCATCTTCACCATTGAATGCTGCAATAACCGAATCTTTGACTTGATCAACAATATCGCTTGGCATGAAATTATTGTCTGCAAGTTCGACTTTGACATGCAGGTTTATAGCAGTTGGCGTTTGCCATTTAATTTCGTAATCCGGGTATGGCTGGACATAGTGATCTTCGTCGTAAACCGTGTAGCTGTTGTTTCCAACCATTGGCGGGCCGGGTGGGAGCTTCTGGAATATTGCATTTGCGATCTCTTCCTGCGTGCCACCATATACAGCCACATAGAGTGAATGAGCTGGTAAGGGAAAGTTAGTGAAGCCCTTATTTACTGTTTCAGCTGTGTTGTTCTGCGTCACATAGGCATCAGTCACGCCAGACACTGCTAAAACATTCGCATAAATTGAACCCAGTTGATTTTTGGCGTTCCCGGCGACAGATTGCTTGCGCCGATACTCAAAATTTGCGCGCCCTTCAACTTCATTTCCTAACACTCCAGCGGTCTGGTTTGTGATGCCTGACCAGCCAGTAATAGCACGGTAAATGGTGTTTAATGCGCCAATAGGACAGGCGATGGCGCCCGTTGCCTGATTCTGGAAAACAACATTAACAGATCCGGTTGCCGGGATAGTCGCAGACGCAAGAGAGTAATACAGGAACCCGCTGTCATCCTGAGCAATGCTGTTTGCCGGGATAATTGTGCCAACAAGCCCGGTGCAGGTTGCTGTTACCGTGGTTCCTATGGCCGGAATGCGATCAATAAAGTAAATTTGCCCGATGGCGTCTTGCATGCGGCCGGATGCGTAATCGGGGTTAACCTGATTAGCCAGGAGTGCGAGGCTATCGTTTTTGTCTGCAATGATCGCCGTGTCACTCATGGCAATCTGACCCTGAGGAGTTGTCAGGCTTTTACTCATTCCGCCACCAGTGGCAACATCCAGATCGGAAAGCCGCCCGTTGAGGATATCTACCTCATCCGGCACAGAAACACCGATATCTGAAAACGTGACTGACGGAACGGCTGTGGTTACTGTTACTTCAGCCATTATTTACCTCAGAATTGAACCGTGGATTGGATGCTGTTTGTGTCGGTGATGGTCATGACGCCAGACGCTGCCCGCGATTGCTTGCCAACCGTGACGGTGCAGAATGCGTCCTGAACGTATAGGAGCTTTTTAGCCTCAGACTGCATCTTTGTGTTGATTAGCTGGGTGCCCGGCCAGTGTCCGAGAATGCGTTCGTAATATGGGATGCCGAGAGTAGTGTCATACCAGGCTTCACCGAGGAACGTTGAGCAGGCGCAGGCGACGTCCTGAGCCACAGCAAAGGGGTTGCTGGTGATCGCAAGGTTTCCAGTGTCATCCAGCCCGATATCCCAGGCGTCTGTATTTAGCAATAGTGATTTGGTGAGCATATTTACTCCGGGCAATAAAAAACCCGCGCCATGGCGGGCTACTGATCAAATATCAGGATTATTAATTCAGAGGTTTAGTGTTAAACCTTCTTTATCGACTCCAATAAATCTACATCTTCTAATGTGATCGTTGCTTGCCGATAAAAGAACAAAGCACATATGGTGCCTGACAACAACCATATTGCTTTTACCCGTTTAAGGAAGGAGCCACCAAACGTTATGACTAAATCAGTTTTCACGATTCGCCTCTCTAAGTCTGTCGGCAAAGATATGATGCCTTATATAGAAAAAATCATTCCTCAAGAGTCAAGAAAAATGAGCGTCAGAGCGCTAACTTTTGATTCTGCATCTGGCGGAGGGAATGGAGATAACGTTATAGGTTATATCTTTGAATTTATACAAAACAAGGACGTATGTTATTCAGTTGCAGCTATCGTCATCGCATGGATTCGGGCCAGAAATGGAAAAGGAATTTCTTTAAGAAAAGGCGATACAAGAGTCGACATTACGGGCCTGAATGAGAAAGAACTATATAAAATCCTTGATGAAAAAGCTGTTACTGTTCATATAGACAGCTTTGACACCAACAAACCCACCTAATGGTGGGTCTGTTTTATGGATTGTAATTGCGAATGTAATTTTCTGGCTTTTTGAGGCAATCTTGTACAAGTGGCGAGATAACCATGCCGCTTGTATCCAAACTGGCTAATCTTTGAGTAATGCTATCTTTGATTTTTACATCCTCCACCCCTGCTTCGATCATGCTATCCACACCATAATCCGGGTAGCCCAATTCAGCGCCATGCTCCTTAGCGGCATCCCTGGCTTTTTGATAGGAAGATGTAGAACCGTTTAACTTAAACTTGGATGCTTTTGCTGCATATATTTCAGCTAATACACCGTGATCACACTTAATTGGGAGATCTGCGTCTGCTGCATGTAATGCCGGCATGGCTGATACATACAAAATGACAGCCACAATTAACTTTGCTTTCTTCATCACTGTGGTCCTTGTGTGGTTGAGCTTCCTGATTCTACACCACCATGAACATGTGTTGAAAGTTTAACCCCTTTGCCTGTCACTTCTCCCTGCGCAGTTATATTGCCTGCAAATTGGAAGTCGCCGGAGTAACTTCCTGCACCTTGGTTGACTGGACCATTTAACACAATGCTGGCAGCGTTTACAGTGAATGCCTGCTGAGCGTTAACTTCAACTGATGGCGCATGGATACTTACTAACAGTGGTGAAACTATATCAATGCCATCGTTTGAAAACTTAACGAACTGACTTGGTTCAGCGTTCAAAACCCCACCAAGATAAATCGCATCTGAGTAACTGTGTGTGCGGTTAGAGCCTGGAAGAGCTGAATCTTTGGTCTTTTTCACCGCAGTGATATCGCGATCGCACATGGCTATCAGCCCAATATCTCCAGCGATTGGTGGCATCATAACCGCGCTTGCTCCGCGTTGTAGCCTCCACACCGGAACGCCGTGTATGGGTTCATTCGTGATTCGGTCGCCGTTGCCGGTAAACCCGTCAACTATTGGCTTAACTGACACCACTTCACCATTATCGTCCGCCTTAGTAACAACAGCTAGCGTGATAAAGGCTTGCCCCATAAGGAACTGACGCATCAGGTGATTTTGTGCATTAGCGTCTGCTGTCGTGTCTTCCGGTCGAGTTGTGAAAAGATTCATTATTGCCTCACTGTAAGCTGACCGATTGACGCATAAACTATGGTTGACCATGGTCCGCCCTCGGTCCAGGAGGATAGATGATGGACCGCAGACTGGATGGTGTAAACGCCACTACCGTTTGGCAAGGACGTATCCAGTTGGATTTTCCTTCCGCGCAATATCAGATCGCTGTAAACGCATTGAAATGTTATTCCGGTACGAGTGAAAATTGGATAGCCGAGAAGCCCGGTTTCAGGAGAAATGAGTGGAACTGTGTCATCAACATTGCCAGCTTGCGGCCAGATATAGATGGCCCCCAGCCTGAAGTCGATGTTTATTCCGGCCAATTCGGCAACCTGATGAATCTGAGAAATTGGATCGCCCACGAAATAGGGGTTTTCTACTTTCTCGCTTACACCGTTATTAACTACCACATAACCGATGGATGCAGCGATTGACTGGATGATTTCCGCCACACTTGCGATGCCTTCACGACTGAAAGGCGGGGCCGTGATCGACTGGTCAAATCCTGTAGAGAATGCACTGATAATGAGAGGTGCATCCGGCATCTGATTGAGATCTGAAAAACAGCTCGTAATTGAACCAATAAATATGGGCTTGTCATCCGCCCATACTTTCATCATGTGCTGCTTCGATCCGTTGTACTGAATTCCCTTGTAGCTGAGCGACGCCATATTATCTATGCTGAGTCCGTAAATCTTGCACTCAGTGTTTGTTCCTGCAATGCCGCCGTAAGCTCCTATTTCAATCTCTGCCTTAAAATTATCCAACGTCAGCGTGTCGTTGCCAGATTTATCAAAACTTCCCTCTTTAAGGGTAAACTGGAATTTAAGCATTCGTTTTTTATAGGTCATACAGCCATCTCTTCAGCAGTTGCGTAGAACAGCTTGAAACGGCTTCCAAGCTCGTCATAGACAGGATCTAAGCTTCCTTTAGTGTCAGCGAAGAAAAGCTCACCGTTAAATTTAAGATATGGATAACGGATAATCTTGTTGCAATTAAGACAAAGGACGCCCTGAGCTATCCACAAATTATCTATACCGATATCCATGTAAAGCCCTGTAGACCTCTGCACAATACGTAGAGTTATCGCCTGACCGTCAAGAGTAATGCTGACCTCCTGAGCCTTCCATGGTTTTAATGAGATATTTTGCATCAGCTAAGCCCCGCAACCAACTCTTTAACAGTTGAAGAGAGATTGTTAATGGCGGACGTGGCCGCACCATTGATCGCGCTTGTGGCGCCAGATGAAACATTGCTAACTGCTGATGTAACCGATGTTGCGACGGTGGTCGCCGCGCTTGATACGGAATCTTTGAGGCCGGTCAGCGCTCCTTTAACATCATCCAATGTTGAATTAGATGCGGTGGAGTTTGCTTTTTCAGTTACGGCACTCGTCGCTTTTGTCGTCGAGTTTGACGTTGGGCTATTGGCAGCGTTGGTACTCGTTAGCGTAACTTCGGCCTCCTGAAGAATAGCTTCAAATATAGCTTCGACAGTTAGCAACGTTACTTCTTGACTTGAAGTCCGGTAGTTATAACGAACCAAGTCATAATCTTCATAGGTAGTGTCTGGCGTTTCGATATCATAGGTTTTTGCGCTATTCACCATTGCATCAAGCGCACCGAGCATGTCGGTGCGGCTTGTGAGAGTAAAATTCGTCAGGTTCGGGATAGATCCACTCTGACCAGTCCATCCCTCCAGAGTGAAAAGAACTCTTATTACCGATGGACGCTTAACCTTATTGAAGGAATTGTAAGATCCGCCTTCAATAGGGGATGAAACAACCGATGAATCAGTGCCATACTCGATTCCTAAAAAGGAAGAAGGGGAAATCGCCTTGGCTCCGCTTTTTAGATAAATTCCGTAACTTGGGCTGAGGATGCTGTTAATTATCGAAAAGATATTCCCACTACTGATTGCGCTCAATAGCGTTGTTTCATTCAATGAAAATGACATTATCCCCCCTGCCCAGACATTGAAGGTGTAATCAGCCTGTTCCGCTGCACGTTGCGTTGAAGATCAGCCCCAAGTGCATTGGTGTTACTGGCTGAAGTTTGCATATTAACCTCGCCAATATGGATATCTGTTTTATTACCCTGCACCTGTTGCAGCTGCATTGCCTGTTGCCGCATTGCCGTTGAGGTTGCGCCAACTTGGATGCCACTCAAGATATCCTGATCCGCCACATACCCGCTGCCATCGGCATTTTTGCCATTCTCATGGTTAATGATGCCTTTGATTAGCTTGAATATGGTGTCATTGTCGTCTGCTGATAGCTGTTCGTTAGCGCCTTTCCCGGTAGCCCCGACGAGCTGCCGGATATAGGACTCAACATTGTTGTTGTCACTGGCGGGGGCATATTTGTTAACCACTTCCTCAATCGTATCGATTCCACGGTTAAAGTAGAGCTTTAACTGACGGTGAAGCGCGGCCACCCCATCCTGCATAGTCTGGAAGACAGCAAATCGGCCGTTGTTTCCGCCCTCTTTAGTGGCGCCAGCTTGCCCCGCGTAATTGAGGTTGCCGGGATTATTATTGCGAATGCCTCTGGGGGCAGAAGTACCGTAAGCGGTGTATACGTTATCAGAACCACCCGTCCCTGATATGCCGTGCCACCACTTAAGGATTTTATCCCCAATAGTTGTTCCCGATGTTTCATTTTCGCGCTGCTTATCTTGCATTTTCTTAACAAGATACTCGCCCGTACTCATGCCGGATTTTTTGGCTTCTTCATCAGCGCTGCCAAGCTTATCCCAGGCGCTGACTGCGGCCATGGCGATCAGTAATGGCCCAAATGCTTTACCAACACGGCCAACTGCCGAGATAATCCTTAACGCCCAACTTCCGGCAACAAAAGCAGCAAGAACTGTTAATGCATTTTGCCACCCCCCCACGGCATCAACTACCTTGCTTACTTCTGCGGCGGAGTCCGTAAAGAATTTGCTTATTTCTGGCCCATGCGAAGATATCCAGATGCCAATTTTTTCAATTAAGGGGATTAGTTTTTCAATGTACGGAATAAGGGATTCATACAAAACCTGTGTAGCAGCAGAAAAATTCTGCTTCATCTCTTCAAGGCGGCGATTGAAATCCAATGCTTTTTTGGTGGCACCATCGGTTGCTTTAGAGATTTGAGCAAAATGATCAGCATCGCGGATCAGGCTGCCATCACTTAAAGCTTGCTGTGTGGGGTTATCAAACCCCAGCATACCGCCGAATCTTCGCTGAGCATCTTTATTGAGCTTGTTCCAGTTCTCAGCAATCTTGCGCATGATCGTTTCAGAATTATCATTCTGATAATCGAAATTAGCGCCAGTTGCTGCGCCGAAACTTGCCAGAGCATCGAAAAGCGGATCGTCCTGACCGCCGCCAGTTCTAATCTGCGTCAGTACATTCTGGAATGACTGGAGATTGCCGGTAATTTTCTCAGCACTGGAACCAGCAGCCGCAGCCGCTCTCTCCCATCCATCAAGCGACTTAGCTGAAATATCCAGCGCTCTTGACTGAATGCCCAATCGCATCAGATCGGATGTCATGCTGGTGATGAACGTCTTGATGCCCTGAGCAGACAGGGTTACGCCAACCAGCGCCAGCAACTCAGTGCGGATTGAACCAAAGAAAGAAGCCGCTCTTTTACCTGCGGCTTCCATATCTTTCGCTGTCTGATCAGCGCCCTTTCTGGTCTCAACCAGACCCTCGCCGACTTCCTTTTTACCTTTTTTGAAGCCGGACGAGTCGAGGCCAAGCGTGACCACTAATGCATCGATAATTGTGCCTGCCATCAGTGGGCCTCTCTTGCTTTGTTGATGACCATCTGGTTGTAATTATCCACGGTGATAATCTCAAGCCACCACCACAAATCCTCAACGCCCAGCGTTGTGCTTAGCTCGGTTAATGAGCATTTACCTGAGGAAAGCACGGTCGCTATGGTTTTCGGCATGTTGACATAATCAGCCAGACCATGAACCGTGTCATTCATGACTGGGGGAATGTCTAAAGGGAGGCGGCTGTGAAAAAATCGACGTGCAATTTAAAGACTTCGGCGCGAAGCTTAAGGCGTGTTGCCACTTCTTCGGTGTCATCGTCAATAAGGCTGCGCGTGATGGCCTGATTATCAGGATTCGGGACGGCCTGAACACACTTCATCAGCTCATCAAGCAGCGGTTTAGCATCTTCTGGCGGGATTTTGGCGACCATCTCCAGCCCAGCTTTTGCCATGCCAGCCATTCCCATTTCAGTGAAATTGTCAGGCAGATTTACACCGTTCTTTGCCATCGCCATACCAGCGCGAATAGCCCACCACTCCGCAGCGGTGGCTGACATTTCTTTGAGGTGGAAAACCTTTCCGGTATCGCGCCCTTTAGCTTCGATTTTGAAGTAGATTTCTTTACGTGCCATAACCGACCTTATGCGTTGTAGGCTTCTGGAGTCACAGACTCCCAGTTGATCTGGAATGTTCCGGCCTGCAATACTCGCTGTGCGTCAGGCATAGCCTTAACACGTTGCAGCACGCCGTTTGTCAGAGTGTACTTTTTAGCGGTCGCGGGAAGGATGATTGTTGCGTTGCAGCGAAAAACTGCTTTTGCCGTGGCAGATGTCAAGATCCACGTTTCGAACATCGGCCAGCTCGGGCTGTCCGGCATAATGGTAATAGTCTGGAGATATTCACCAAATACGAAGCCAGCAGACAGCTTGCCATCCGCACCACGCACCGCCTGTGCCATTTCCGTATCACCCATGGCGAACATGGCGTCAGCAGCATAGCCCTCAAGCGTCTGAGCGTTAGGGAACAGGTTTGTTACCGACAGCGTGAAGATGGAATCAGCGCTTGTAATTGTATTGGACATCACTGCACCTCGATGCTGGCTAAGTTAATTTTCTGAACGCTGCCGCCGTCGCAATACCACAGAGTCATGCTTGGACTTGTGCGCTCCTGCCGCTGCGTTGGTGTGCCATCTGCGATATACAGGTAATAACCTTTGGCAACCAGCGATGCGGAGATGTCAGAGCCTACCGCGTTCTTAATCTCTGATATTTGTGCGCTGGACAGGGTGACGCCGGTACGGATGCCGCCAAATACAATCCCCTGATTCAGCGTATCGGAGAACGACGTCTCAATGATCGCCTTGCCGGTCGCGTTGTACGGAATGGAGCGGTTTGACTTAAACAGTTCGATAGCGTCCTGTGACAGATTGGCATTCAACCAAATTTGGAAGCAGAACGAGTCAAACCATTTGAAATCACCGGTAATTGTGCCGTCAGCCCAATATTTCGTATCGTAATTATTGGCAGAGTAAGCCCCGTAGAAGTTGTACCCATTGGCAATAAGCGCATCATAGTCAGGGGATGATGTGACCGTTGCCAGAAGGCCGGACAATGACCGGAATTTGAAAGTTACCCGACCTTCCTGCCGTTCAAAGTCTAATGCCGCCGCATAGCCGAGTGCCGCTGCCGCCTGCGTCTGGCTACCATGCACAGGCACAACATTCGCATAGCCATACGTCTCAATGATCTTATAGGTAAGCGTTTCAGTTGAACCGTTAACCAACGCCGATTCTTCATTGGTGGCCGCCACATACCCGAACCGGAAATTCTGGCTGTTAACCCACGAAGAGAAGGCGAGGTGTTGAGCTTCATCACAGATAAATGCCGTAGTGAAAATCGCCCAGTTTTGCGAGGAATTCAGCAGGGATTGCATGGCATCAGTTACGACTGATACAGCTGAACCCTGAGAAAGAATTGCACCATTAGCCGCGGTGAGTTTCAGACCAGCTGACAGCGTGCCGCTGGCGTAACCGATAGTACTGTTTGCGCCGGAACTAACTGCGGTGACGATAAACGCTTTCTGTGTTGTGTTGTATTCGACAGTAACATCATCGCCGATACCTGTTTCAATCAGGTCTGCCGCCGCCGCAAAACTTGTGGCACCACTTAAATCAATACTGGCAGATGTTACCGCCGTGCCATCAATGGTAATCGTCAGAACGCCACTAAGCAGTTTCAGCTGCTCAAGGGTTGTGGATGCCATTGATCCAGAGCGTAACCAGGCGGATGCTGATTCGGTGCTGAAGCGGCCAAACAACAGCGCCCCCGGCGTTTTGCTCGAATTATCGTAACCGGCAAAGTAAATTTCTGCCATGCTGAACTCAACAGAAGCACTGCCGAAATACGCCGCCACATCATCATCAGATGTGAAGGTGATAACACTTCCTACCGGAGCATACGCGCTATCGGTGAGGATAAGTCCATTCAGATCCAAAGCGGAGCCGCCAGCTGGCAGAACTCCCGGATTGATCTGCACGTCTTTACGTAATGGGATTGCCATTTATGCATTCTCCGGTGGGTATTTTAAGTCTGCGGCGATGACGCCAACAGTGATGTTGTCCATGAAGTCGCGAGGTGTGGTTACGACAGGATTAAACTGGCCGATAAAATCGAGAGTCCATCGGTCTTCATACTGCTGCTCACCGTTAATCATTGCCGTCTGGCGTGGGTCAGAGCAGTAAAGAGGGGTAAGCACTGGCCCATACTCTTTAAACCACTCACAGGCATGATCAGAGCGGATTAATGTGCCAATGATTGAGGCATAAGCTGACGCCTTTTCGCCGTAGCAATCAATCTGGCAAGGCCACTGGGTGCTACGCTGCGTAAGCTGCTTGCCTTCCCCGGCAATGCCGTTGTCATCGTACTGAACCCGGTTGGTTGAAAGTCCTATCTGACCAAGGGGAGTCATCACGATGAAGTTATCAGCAGCAGGCATAGAAACGCCGTTTTGCTGTCCGAGAACCACTTCATCGGTGTCAACAATGGATAACAAAAAACCGCGCAAGGCGGCTGTAAGGTCATCCTGAATAATGCTTACCGATGCACTCATGTGGACCTCTGGAGATTCACGATCACTCGGCACCAGTCAGGCCATAACTCAGCCACCTTTACGACCAGCCATTGCTGATTATTAACAATGAGAATATCCCCGCCTTTTTGCTCAGGACGATTAACACCGTTGAAATTCCCGTTCAGGTAAGCAGATCGCAAAATGCCCTGAATGTTCATTGCATCCACCTGGCGCAGGTCAGTGCTTGATAATTCCTGAAACTGCACCTCAACATCGACAGAGTTATGTGACGGCGACGGCTTTCCACTTGGGAGAGTGGTGTAACCAGTGCTGATCTGAAACACGCCGGGCACGTTCGGGTTAATGGCCCGAGTGACGGAGTTTGCTATGCCGCGCAGGTTCATACGCCGTCCTTAACGTCATAATCGACGCTGTTAAGCATGTGGCTGGTTTCAATCAGGGGCTTATCGAATCCTTTTTTCTTGATTGTGTATGGCGACAATGGTGGGTCGGTAAGTTCTCGAATGGAGCCTTGCAACTGATCTTTTATGCGCTCACCCATTAATGAAAAAAGTGCTGAAGCATCGTAATTCACAGCTATAGCAATTTTTCCAATGTCATCACCCCACTCAGGCGACTTGTCGGCGATCATGTTGCGGAAAAATGGCCGTGGCGGTCGGTTCATGGCCGGGTCACCGAATTCGTTGGCTGCGGCCACCATTGGCACCGAAGTGTTGTCTGGATAAGTGGCCCCTTCGAGAAAACCAACGCGCAGCGTTTTCCCCTCGCCAAGCTTTTCAGCAATTTCAGCAAGTTTCTGCTCTAAAGCTTCACCGCCTGAAAATGTTGTCATATAGCTACCTCCGGTAATTTGCTCTGCGGTTGTAGTGATATGGGTACATTGAAGGTGAGGCGCCAGGCAGGTAGCGAATCGTCCGGTATGGCAATGTTGCCTGCCAGTACGCTGCTCCGTAAGGTGTTTGCATATACCACCACGAAGCAGCGCCAGATGGCCCGGCATCCAGAGACACCGACACTGATCCTTCCGAAGCACTCGCTACCCGCCCAACTAACCCGGTTGGCTTTTGCCCGCCTACGCCAGAGTTGAGCGCGGTGAGGTGAGCGACAAGCATATTCAGGTATACCGCCCGGACAGCAATATCTGTTACCGGGCTGGTATCGGTGTTATTCAGATAGACCGTTGCCTCAACGAAGTACGCATTCAGCAGCGAGTTACTTACCGTGTCGAATTCCGGGTAACGCTCGCGGAACGCGGCAACATCAAAAACAACGATAGCCATCTGTTAACCCTTAGCCTTCATGGCTTCTTCGTCTTTCACGACACCTTCAACAGGCTTGTCTTGTGGCAAACCTTCAAGGCCGGTTTTCACGCTGGCATTTTCAGTTGCTTTAGACTGAGCGCTGTTTGTTTTGGCTTGCGCAAAAACCAGCTCATTTTTGACATATGGCTGATCTGCATGCTCCTTCAGCCACGCTTCAAAATATTCTTTATCAACACTTTCGGTCAGACCATAGCCGCCGATCACGTTGGAAGAGTTGGCGCCCTGCAGGTGGGTGATTTTTCCACCCACATCAATCAGCAGGCCATTTGGCAGCTTGCATCCTACGGTTACAACTTCAGCCATTTCTTAAACTCCCAGCATGCTGGCAATTGCCAGCGGTTGACGAATGATGGTTCCCCAGGTGCCGCCTGATTTTTTCTGCTTCCAGGAAGATTCTTCGGTAACAACAGCGTGGGCGCGCATCTTCTCGGTGAACGCTGCATAAGTAGTGTCTTGCTCACCCAGGCGTTCGGCAATCAGCTGAACCATCTCACCGGCAGTCGTTGAGTATTCAATAGCCGTTTCAATGGTCAGGTTCGGGAAGTTTTTCTTCAGCAGATCGGCGACGTTCACGTTATACATATTCGTTTTGGTCAGATTTACTTCTGCCACTGGTGACAGGCCTAACTTCAGCTTGTCAGTGCGCTCCACCAGACCTTTTGTCTGAGCGACCAGTTGTTTCCACAGGCGGCCAGAGATATCGTCATAAACTGCCTGACCATCTTTGGAATCCCACGTCACAGCGCTGCCAGTTCCGGTTGCAGCAGGGGTCACAGATGGCTGAAGATTTGGATCGTTCAGCGCGCCATAGTTCTGCAGGCCAGCAATGCCATAGAAATATGACTTGTTCTGGAACTTATTCAGCACCAGAGCCGACGCCACATTCAGCTCGGCGGCATAACCGATGCGGGCAGCGCCATACATATCTAACTCACGCTCACCCCAGCGGGTGTGGGTTTGATAGTGGTAGGACTGACGAGGCACCCAGTTAACGTTGGCGCTAACCATGCCGTTGTTGTTGTAGTCACCGTAGGAGCTGACTTCACCCGCTGACTCAACGATCGGGAATTGCGCGGTGAGCGTGGTCCAGTCGCCTTTTTTAACTTCGCCATAAATCTGCGCAGCCTTCATCGGCGTGACCAGAACACGGATCAGCTCAGGATCAACGTAGTTGGTGAAGAATGCAGGGATGCCGGAGCTACCGGTGGTAACCATAGTTGGCTGAGCATCCATCGCCAGTGCGAAGTTTTCTGCAAATTCAGGATTCAGGTACTGAGCTTTCTCAGCACCTCGCAGCACAATGCCGTACTTGCCGCTTGCTGCGGCGTAATGTTTCTGAAATTCGTTCATTACTTGCTCCAGGTGCTGATTTTGACCAGTTCGCCTGCTTCAGCAACGCTGCCAGCAGAGAATGGGGTTTCTGCGTAACCGGCAATGGTTGCGCCTGCTGCGCCGGTCTGAACCTGACCAGTAGTCAGTGACGCAAAGATTTTCTGACCACGCGTTGCAGCGGTGGAGGTGCGCGCCCAGAAGTCACCAGCAGTCATCAGCGTGATTTCACGGCCTTGCTGAATGACGTTTGATGCGGCGCCAAGCCAGTCGGTGATTACCGCCTGACCGTCGCGATGCACAAAGCCAGATGGCGCGCCTGTACCAGCATTGGTGACAACGCCGTTAACAGCCCATGCGAAGCGGCCAATGGTTACGCCGCCTGCGCCTGCTATCAGTGCAGCTTCGCCAGCGAGAAAGGTTGCGTGCTGATTGGTGCTTGCAAAGCCACCCTCAATACCCGGTGCTGGATATTGGTTAATTACACTCTGAAAACCTGCCATGTTAGAAACCTCGTTTCAGTTTGCCAGCGGTCGGATAAGCTTTCTCGAAGTCGCTGACGGAAGCGGAATCCTGAGCAATAACAGGACGTGAATTTGCTTTCTGGCTGATAGCCATGCGAACCATTGCCGGATAGGCTGAAGGGTGTACGCCTTTGATATCCACATCAGCCTGTTCAAGCGCGGTGCGATAAACATCATCAGCGGAATCCATAGCTACCAGATCGCCTACCAGTGGCTTGACGTCCTGCTCGGCCTGACGAACGGCGCGGAAGTCTTTAGCGGCCTGCTTGCGGGCGCCGTCCTGAGCTAACCGAATAGCTGAGTCCATCGCGGTTTTGGAGACTTTTTCGTCTTTCTTGTCATCCTCATCGTCTTCGTCATCAGCTGTTTTTTTCTTTTTGTCGTCGTCGCTGTCGTCATCTTCATCAGCGTCGTCGGCGGTTTTCTTTTTCTTGTCATCGTCCTTGTCGTCGTCATCCTCGTCTTCGGCTGGCTTCTTGTCTTTCTCGTCTTCCTTGTCAGCTTCATCGAGTGCCAGAAGCGCCTTGCGCACTTCAGCTTCCAAATCCGCGTCCTGCGCCAGTAACGGCTTCAGCGTGGCGCGAATAGCCGCAGCTTTGCGTTTGCTCATGTGTTTTAACTCCGGGGGTAGTGAATCTGCGACCAATACGTCGCTTCCTGCGCGGCCTGTTTCTACCAGCGCTACGTGGTTCCCGACCATGTCCCGCATGATGCCGTCATAGACTTCACCATCCGGGGTAGTGCCGGGTGTCATGTCAGCGACGTATTGGTACGACGAAGACAGTTCTTCTTGCTCTTCAGTCTCAATCCCTGCGATGGCTGAGTTATCCCAAATAGACAGCCCGTTTTGCAGGAACGGGTGTACAAACTCACAACCTGAATGAGTCGTGCCAACACGATATTGACGCGGCGGATCACCAGGGAAATCGGGGGTGTGAATACAGAGGAGCGGGATATTGTTGAATGTGGGTGCGGCTTTCTTCAGTTCATCAGGGTGGCGCCAGAGCCGGTATATCTTGTCAGGATCTAACCCCAGCTTTTCATGATTTGGAATTTCTCGCCCATAGTACGGGCAGACGTTCGCCTTGCTAATGTTGCTGACCTTTACCTGAAGCCGACCGTTACCATCAAAACTGCGCACGGATGCGCGGTCAAACGCTAACCGTTCGATTGTCATGTTTGCTTCCGATTAATTAAGTCCGGGTATCACTGGTGACCACGTACAACGGCAGTTAATCTCTTCACCAGGCATCACCCATTTATCATCCAGATACATCCCCTTACTCAGATCGAACACCTTTCCATCAGCCTTGACGTGTGATTTCCGAGGTTCTTTACCTGCGTGAGAGTGTCGCCATATGCCTTGTGTGATGCCTAATGACTGCTGTCTTGCGGCCTGCATTACTGATGTGGCCTTGTTGTTCTGGTCACGTGCAATCAGCGCGGCACGGCGGCGGGTGATGCCGTATCGCCTTTCTAATTCGTCCGTCAGCGCGCCAAGGTCACGACCACGGGTAACCGACTGCATTACCAGAGTCTGCACCTGAGTAAAATACTGTTCAGGAATGCTACGGATCAGCCCGACGTTTTCGGCAATGGTCGCCTGTAGTGCGTTGTTCATCGGCGCGGTCATTTTGAACTCTACCGTGAATCCCGCTGTTTCAAGCGCGTTGTATAACGAAACATCTGAGTTTTTCAGCGCGTCACCTGCGAACCGAGCAGCCAGCTTATGCGCTATACCGTCAAAGGCTTTAGTCCAGCGCTTTGCCAGCTTACGCATAGCATCACGCATGAATATCGCCGGGGATGCGTCCATTGCCACCACCGCGCCGCTGGCTTTGTAGTTTGCAGCCAGCCAGTAAACAACTGACTTCTGCATCGCACTAACCTGATTATCAAGCTGCTTACGATACCAGGCTTCGACGCCAGCATTAGGCCGCACTGGCCTTATCGTCTTCTGGCTCGGCTTCCTCTTCTTCGTCATAGTCATCTTCGATGTCGAGGTCATCGCTTAAGTCCAGTGAGTGATAAGGGCTGTCAGGGTCGTCGGCGATCTTCTCGCGAATCTCGTTATTCGACAAAGCGCCGGCAGTGACATACACCGCATCGGTATCAGCATCGATTTTACGAATCTCTGCTTTCTCCTTCGCGCTCATCTCGTAGAGCGGCTCGAATTCGAAGTAGATATCCGGGTCGATAGCGCCAAATTCAGATAGCTGAATGACGTCCAGAGCGCGCTTCAGGTTTAGCTTAAACATTGCCTGCTGCAGCGAATGGATGTAGTCGTAAAAGACTTTAATCTCGCCGTCTGATGAAGCATTCAGGCCGTTCGGGGTGATGCCCAGCAGGAATACCAGTGGGATGCCTGCTACGGAAGCTGTCTGCTCCTGTGCCTGAGCCTGCAGAGAGTCCAGCGTACCAAGCGGGGCATTAACGAATTCCACTGTTTCTGGCTGCTGAGGGTTGTTATCTGCTGCGAATGCACCGCGATTATCACGGCACTGATTGAACAGCTGCAGTCGGGAGATTAATGTTTCAGCCCCACCGCCTTGCAGAATAGCCCCCATGTTGGTGCCAATTACAGGGACGCTGAATGAGTGGATCATGTCACTGACACTATCGCGCGTCCTGAGCCAGTTATTAACGTATGGCTCTGCAATCTGCGTAAGTGATAATCCACGAAAGTTGTATGACGCTTTCAGCAGGTCAGGAACCTGCCGGGAAACGAAGTCAATCATGCGGCTGGCGTGCACCGTCTTGCCCATCACAAACCATTCGGTCGGCTTGTAGAAGTCAGGACTTAACGGGTTCTGAGCGTTATACACTCCCGGATATGTCCAGACAGGCTCAATCACCCGGAAACCTTTCAGGCTGCCTTTGGTGATTTTCTTGTTGCTGATGAAAAGCTTCGACTGCAGCTCAGTGTCGTCAGTCCAAGCTGAAACGTTTTTCGACGTCTGCACATCGATGTAAATCTGACCGCCGCCAAAGTACCCGTCATGCTCCGCTGCTTCACGGAACTTGTCGCGCACCTCGTACCGCTCCAGCGCATCCATGATCTGCTTAACGCGGTCTGACTTATCGTCATCACCCACCGTTTTCAGCTTGATCCACTTACTGGTCATTTTCTCTGCAATGATTCCGACCATCTTCCGGTATTCAGGCTTCTGAGCCATCATTGCCAGATAGGGGTAGCCGGGAAAGCTGTCGAGATTTCCGTAGCCATATCCCATCGCGTAGGCATCATTCATGGCAGTGTAGTCGGTTGAGTCCATCGCAAGGATGGCTTTCTCAATCGCG
The DNA here is from genome assembly GCF_025527015.1 of Winslowiella arboricola. Taxonomy (GTDB): domain Bacteria; phylum Pseudomonadota; class Gammaproteobacteria; order Enterobacterales; family Enterobacteriaceae; genus Erwinia; species Erwinia arboricola. Next base: position 1,245,250 of record NZ_JAODIM010000043.1, read on the forward strand.
GACGGAATGACGCCTTTCGGCGGCTCATAGCGCTGAAACTCCCTCGGCGGCTTTGGCAGAATAGCCGCCACCGCCTCCGCGCTAATCTTCATCTGAAGCTTTTCAGGCTGTTTCACCGGCTCAGGCGCGGCAACAGTTTTCTTTTTAAACGGCCACACTTAAATTCTCCTGAGTTGGTTCGGGTCGATGACCATTGGCTGGCGACCGGAAATAAGGTTGTCGTCAATGGCATCCATCCATGTGTCCAGAATGTCGTCATTGTCGTGGCTGTCATCAGCAGAGAATGCAGCACATTCGGTCATGGCAGTCAGCACCCATGATGTTGTCCCGGCAATCGTTCCGTCCTCGTAATAGACGTGCATAATCGCCGCACCGTCATGATTGTGCGTGGCGGGTACGTATACTTTGCCGGTCTTAATCTGTGGGATAACGTTCAGGCAGCGAACCAGTTTGTTCTGGCCGGTGCCGCGAGGAATTTCTTTAACCGGGATGCTCATCTGGCCGGGTGTGGCGCTGCGTTTCTTTAGCGTGGTAATCAGACCTTGCCCGGCCTGTTTCTCTTCGATAGCCATATGACGCATTGGCATCATGCGAACAGAGCCAGCCATGCGCCAGCGTTCCCAAAGCTCTTCCGCTTTCTTCAGCAGGTCTTCAGGGTCCCAGCGGCCACGCACCACATCAATGATGTAGAGATTGCCATCAACACCCATACCGACCAGGGTGAATACGGTGTAGTCGAGCCAGTCCTCTACCTTGCCGCTGTTGGTATCAACATAGACAGCGCGATACTGCAGTTTTGGCAGTGTGGTGTAGGTCTGGAACCAGTCCGTTTCGATAATGCCACCAGTGAGCGCCATCGGGTTTTGCTGGTATTGAGACAGGAAGGTATAGCGATCCTTTTCCCACAGCTGGATGAGGTCGTTAACATCTTCCATCTGCGGCCAGTATGACCAGTAGCGTTCGCCGAGGTATTCGACTGATTCTGTATCTTTTACTGTTTCCCAGCACAATGAGCGCCATGGTTCAGCCAGTGATGCAATGTACTTTTCGGTAATGAGTGCCGGGATAGCTACATGGTGGAATTTAACCCCCATGCCACCAGACATCATGAACCCTGTGGCGTCGTCAGTGTGCAGTCGCTGCTGGATGCTCACGAATGGCGTAGGATGCTCTTTCGACTTATCACCACGACGTGATCGGATGGTGTTAACCAGCAGCGTGTTGGCGCTATTGCGGCGCGACTCACTGAGCATATCGACAGGCTTGTTGTAGTCATCCAGCATCACAACGCCGGAGAACAGCTCGCCGTAATAGCCACCACGACCACCCGTAATCTGTCCGTTGCTTGAGCGGGATATCGTCTGGCCGGTTGAGCGGGCTTTGGTGTCGATTATTTCCCACTCTTCCGCCTGGTTGACGCCGAAGCCGCACGGCCACAGCTCCTGATACTCTTTGCTGGCGATGATGTCGCGGGTGCGGCGAGAGTTACGCTTAACCAGCGTGTCAGCAAACGAGATATTAAGGTTGCGGAAGCGTTTCAATCTTCCTTCCTGCACCAGCGCGTTAACATAGGCCGGGAAGTGGATGGAGAAGAATTCTGTTTTGGTGCCGCCTGGCGGGATGTTGATAATCAGGTTGCGGGGATTAAGGCGACCGGCTATCAAATCATCAATTTTGGATGCCATCAGGCGGTGATGCCAGTTAACCAGCAGACGATCACCCTGTACCAGCTCGAACCATAACCGCGTGAAGTTGAGAAACGATTTCGTGGACTTTGACTTAAGAGCAACACGCTCAGGGAAGGTTAAATCCTCCCACTCGATGACTTTGCTCATATCAGTCCAACCCGTCTAGTTTCTCCTCCAGCTGCTGTTGTGCTGCTGCGTAATCTGCCGGGGTATAGTTCACCACCTGAATAGGCAGTCCATCCTTACCAACATGTTCAGCTTTCACATTCTCTTTGAATGCCTGCACCGTGACGTGCTTGCCGAGCAGTTCAAGGTTCTTCACCTTGTCCGGCCATTTGATCTTCTTCAGGATGCCGACCATCTCACGGTCTTCACCGCGCCCTTCGAACATGTCAGCCAGATCGAAGCCGCTCAGGTATCGCCGCCATGATGCAGGCCATTCAGATACAGGCTTGATGCTCATGTCGTCGGTCATGATGTCGAGAACGTCCATCTGGTCAATCTCGACCAGGCGTCGAAGCACATAGGCAGCATCAATTCCCACCTCTTCGTTGCGATCACCCTTCAACTGGACGATACGCTCAACGATGTCAGGTTTTGTTAGGTTCTCGCAACCTGTTGCGCGGGCTGTCTTCTCGCTGTAGCCCGCCCTGATAGCTGCCTGTGTGGCGTTTAAATCCTTCAGGTACTCACGGGCAAACAGCTCTTGCTTGTCGGTGAGCTTTGCCATCTTATTTCTCGTAAACTGGTTTGACGTGGTAGCCAACAAGGTTGGCGGTGAAGTAAACAGCATCTGAACCATCATCTTCACTGATGATCAGCAGACCATCACTCATCGTCGGGTTTTTCTTTGTCTTGTGATTCCAGGTGGACTCTTCAGAGTTAACAGTGATGTCATAGCTTTTAATCACGCTCTCACCCATTACATCATCCCCGCAGTTGTTAGCTTGGTGATCAGTGCGTTCAGATCAGTGACGACGCCCGCAACATCTGTCGCAGTTGATGCTGCCTGAGTGGTCATCTTTTTGACGCCGCCAATTGTTGCGGTAGTGGCCGCTGGCAATGTGTAGCCACCCTCTTCAATATCTTCAGGTGTTGCAACTGTGACGGGGTAGCCGCCGACTGACATGCATTTAGTGGTCATTTAGCATTTCCTGCTGGTTGGATAGATATAACCCTCGGCGATGCTGATACCAGCAACCGATGATTCAGTGTGTTTATGCTGAAAAGTGAACTCAGTGAATGCAGTATTCAGAACAAAATAAAAAAACCGCCCAGAGGCGGTTAATGTGTTGAGTCACGATCTGAATAATTAGGCTCTTTAAGCTCAGCGTGTAAAAAACCCAAAATGGTTGAAGCAGATATCTTATTGAGAGGCTCCTGCAGGAAAGCTGAACCACTTTTTAATTCTGACTCCCATACAAACCGCAAACCCAATTCCCATATTTCAACTTTCAAATGGCCTTCTGGAAATTTCTCTCGTGCTATCTCATAAACTTCGTTGATGCCGATTGATTCACCTGACATATGACCTCCTGTTTAGAGAGGTATCAACATATCATCATCAGGCGCACTCGCAAATGCGCCTTGCGACGGTCACTAAAGAGCGTAAGGGGTTTTCACTCCAATAAAACCTCCTGCGGACTACTCTTATCAGGAGCATCCTTAAGAATAAAACCAGTCTTCCGACAGCCCCATTATCTTTCCACAAGTGAGTGAGATGCCAATCCCAAACCACCTAAAAGCCTCCACGATTGTGTAGATTTTTTGTTCAGTACTGGCGTACATTAGGTGTAATGTTCTGTTACAGAGAGCCTGATATGACTTATTCCAAGCCAAGTATTGCCCCAATACTTCCTGTGTGTAGCGCAGAAAAAATAGACTTACTTACTGATATGCTTAACGTAAGTGTGGACTGCATCAAAGTTATCAATACGAATGGCTGCCTGATTTTCATGAACAGATCAGGATGTGAAGCCCTGGGTGTTAGCGTTGAAGAAAAGGAATTCGGTATGGCATGGTTGAAACTGCTACCAGACTCTGTTCACCGCAAGGGAAGAATTGCCTTAAAAAAAGCAGTTAATGGAGAATGCTCAGGCTTCAGGGGAATAAGCGTTCTTTCTGATGGCTCAGTCACCCACTGGGACAATATGCTCACGCCAGTTTTGGACAATGCTGGCAAAACGACCAGCATTCTTTGTATCTCAAGGAATATCACGTTACAAGTACAGGCCGAAGAAAAACTAAAGGTCAGCAGCGAAACCGACCCGCTTACAGGCTTGCCAAACCGGAGAATGTTCAAAAAACATTTGAAGTCGACACTCGCTAAAGCTAAACGTCGTACCGAAAATGTAGGCGTTTTGTTCATTGACCTGGACAACTTTAAGGGCATAAACGATACCCTGGGCCATGCTGCCGGAGACCGTGCCCTTATACAATTCACTGCTGATTTAAAAAAAATCAGTCCAGACCACGCTTTCATATCGAGACTGGGAGGCGATGAATTTGCTGTTGTGATGGATAGTGCAGATCCGAACGTTCTGACCAGCTATGCCAACTATATCCTTTCTGAAGTCAGGCGAAAAATCAGATTCAGTCGTTCAGAAGCAGACTTTGGGCTGACTATTGGTGCAGCTGTTTATCCTGTGCACGGTGGTACGGCAGATGAACTAATGAAATGTGCTGATACAGCCATGTATCAGCAAAAATCAAACGGTAAAAACGGTTTCATGATGTTTTGAGTAGAAAAAAGTTATCAATTGTTTGATAAAATACACATGCATGGCTCAATCATTAGCGCGATGCCTCAATCTTACTTATACCTGCACGATCTATATTGCACTGCCACAGCAGGCCGAATAACTCTGCATTAAGGGACACGCTGTCGCCAAATGTCAGTGGGTCAGGTACTTCTGGAACGTTAATCTGGCTTGTCAGCTCTGCCGGTAGCTTCAACTGAGGTTGCTTTATTGTCCGATATTCCACCTGCGGCTTTTGCTGCGGCGCGCAACCTGTCAGCAGCATCAGCGGGAACAGGAGCAGTAGCGCATTTATCAGCCTCGAGGTAACGCTTGATTTCATTCTGGAGCTTCCTGTTTTGCTGCGCGGTAACTACCCGCTGGTCTGTTACCTGCGACATCACATCGTTCTGCTGTCGGACAGCGCTCACCAAACCAGTTACGCTGGCGGCCAACCCGTCGTTTTTAGAACGCAGATCGTTAATCTGGTCGTCTTTGCTGTTAGCCAGCTTTTCGAGGCGATCATTTGTGGCAGTAAGTTGTGAGTTGCGGGCGTTAAGCCCCCACAGTGCTACGCAGATGAGGCCAATAACGATGATGTGAGAATAGTTTTTGATGAATGGGATCATTTCAGAAATAGCTCCCTTTCTCGCTTACGACGCGGCAGGAGGATATCCGGGGCATTTCCGGCTCGCTTCCACATCAGGATTGCTTCTGCTGCACCGGTATAATCACTTTTGTTAATGCGATTAAGGACAGTTGAATTAGCGAACGCCGTTGCACCAATGTTGAAAACCAGACTGCAAAGAGCGTCATACTGGTTCTGCGTAAGGTTGGCTGTGACATTTGAATTCACTGATCGCTCAACCCAGGCAAGGTCCGAAAGGAGAAGCTCAGTAGATTTGTTCTGGCTGATGACCATGCCACGTATTACTGGCTTACCGTCCACCGTGCCGGTATGACCGACACCAACGGTTGGAATCCCCCGAGTATCCAGATAACCAGTTAGCCTTTCACCCTCTTCTAGCTTGATGAAAACCACACCATTATTGCTAAGTTTCATCGGTACCTCCGAATTTACGATCAGTTAATTTCCTGAAACGGAATGAGATGTAGTCGATACCGATGAATCCAATAAGAATGGCGGCCACCCATGCGAAGTCGTCACCAATCTGCCATCCGAAGATAGACATAATCAGCTGCAGGGTTGGTTTTACGAAGAAGGCAAAGATGCTGCACATAGCAGCATCCATAAGGCGGCGCGGCCACGTGTCTTTTCCAAAATATGATGCTCTCAGCAGAGCCATTGCCCCAGCCAGTGCGGCATAACCTGATTCATTTTTATGGGCATAAAGCCAGGCTATCAGGCTTGCCCAGAAGCCCGGATCTTTATCTGGCATGCGTTTCATTTCCACCCCCGTATGCGGGGACTTATCCAATTTAGGAATTGGTTACATTGTGAACTGGACAAGTCCGGGTAAACTCTTTCTTGACGAGAGAAAAGCACCGCCCTGCCGTGAGGTAGCCAACCGAATAGAATCCGCCAATGTGCGGATTTTTTTAATTTAAGCGCGCTACCGTGACAAAAGACACAGGAGTTTTTTTGGGATTCACGGGCGCGGAAAATGAAAAGGCCCACCGAAGTGAGCCTTAAATTTATGCTGAATATGTGACTGAAGAAATATTGCAGTGCCGGGTGCCTCCCGGTGAGTCAGGAAAGCTACAACCTGACCCGCTCCTTTCAAGCAAACGTATAAAGTAGCTTAGCCCCACCGCGTAGGGGGATTCACTGCAACACGTAAATAATAATTAACTTTCTCATAAAAGCAAAGTTACATTCTCGCCAGCCTCTAAGCCAGACCATTAATCAAGATGAATGATGCTGTTGAACCAATGAGAATCCGATTGTTAGCGGATGTACCTGCCCTTGAGCAGGCAATAAAAAAGCCCCAAGCTATTAACTCAGGGCTTATCTTCTTTCAATCCGTCGCTCAGTTCGCTTTACTTCCCGAGCATAGCTGTAATGTACCAAGACTATTGCCTTTTATATTTAGCTATTCGTGCTATCATGCTACAACCGATAGGATTTCTTTCTCCATCTCCCGCTTTACGGCATAAAACAATTCCCCTTCAAGTATGTCCTGCGCCCATTCCATTCTGTTTCGAGCCTCCTTTGTGGTTATACCGGTGAAATAAATCAGACTTGAAGCGATGTTTTGCGCACTCTTGCGCTTGCAGTATCGTAATCTGGCTACAGAGCGGATCGGGTTATCCCGGCCAAAGGTTTTCACGATTACCGATTCCATAAAGGCAGCATCATCTGATTCTTTGGCGAGAGCGATGATGTTGCCAGTTGAGGATTGAGGTACGAGTATATCTCTGGCCTTACGGAGTAATTCCTCCCCTCTGTAGCCTTCGCAGTGAAGCTCAGAGACGACTTTCTCTATCTGCTTGCCCTTCTGTTCACTCCATTCACAGCGCATCATTAGCCGACCTATAACGTTTACTTCGCCGCGCTCATACTCGTCGCCGGAAAGGTGATCACCCCAAACGGTTAGCAGGTGACGAATCCATGCCTGTTGTGATCGGTTAATGGTTTTCCATCCGGTGCCGAACAGGCGGCGCATGTCTGCTGCTGTGCGTACTCCGGCCAGGCGGACAATCTGCTGATAGTCACGTTCGATTCTCATGCTCTCATCCCCATTAGCTTTGCTGTGTTCCTGATGATTCGGTAATTTATTTCCAGCATTCGCCTGGATCTGAATAAGCGAAGCCTTAACCATTTCTGCCTGAGGTAGTCCGTCATTTCTTCCTCCGCTTGGTGAGTTTTGCGGCGCCTGCCGGGTAGCTGGATCGTTTACACTGCACAGGTATAGGCTGAACAGGTCTGAAGTGGTTTAGTAATCTGGTTAGCCAGGTCATGCGGCCTCCTGTTTCTTAATTAATTCCCGACACTTCCTCCGGTATTCGTCCCGGATGCGGATATAGTCTTCTCGCCGGTATCGGGTCATTTCGTGCGGGCCATTAAGCCAGTCAACCAAGTCTTGCCCAAACAGCCTCACCAGATTGGACTCATAGTAATGAGCAACCGTCGCTGCTTTAGCCCCATGCTTTGCCGAACCGCCATTACACGATTTGCACTGGCGATAGGCGTTGCGTTCTTCGAATCGCAATTCAGGGAATCCACCAACCGTTTTGAAGTGTCCGCAGTCCCACTGTCCGCCAAATAAATCAGGCGGATCGGTTTCACCGCAGCTGATACAGGGCTGGTTATGGTCACGAAGGCGGATGAACTGGTTGAAGGCTTGCTGGGCTTGCGCTTTGAAGTAGTTGGTAGGTTTGATGGCTAACTTGCGGACTTTCAGGCTATGGCGTTCTTGCTGCTCTTTATCCTTTCGATGTCGCTCGGCTTCCTGTATCGCTTTCTGGCGGTCTTTCTCCCTTCTGGCTAACGCTATCACTACTCCACATTCTGGACTGCACCACGTGTGATTCTGATAGGGAGGATGGAACCATTCGCGGCAGTCAGGGTTTTTGCATCGTCGGCGTGGTAATTTCACCTTGCCCTCCTCATCCTGTCCCACTTTGCTTTTAGCAGTCCGTAGGTGTAGTCAAATGTGACGACCTGGCTGGCGGAAGGGATTGGTTTGCGTTTGCTGCGGGTTCTTCGGGTGGGCTGGTATATCAGGCTGTCGATTGCTAACTGGGTCGGTGATTTCCTGCTGCTCATCTCATCCGCACCTCGCCGATTAGCTGGTTAAACTGAGCCATCAGCACGCCAGGCGGAATTTTCACTCGCGGCTGAATCAGCTCTTTCATCCAGTCGGTCAGGTCTGCGCGGTCTGCCCTTCTGATGGAGTTGATTAAGTAGTGGGTGTCCATATCGAGCAGCTTGTACTGATATTCTTTTACCTTTCCCCTGCGGTGCATGGTTACGTTGGGAGAGAGGTTTAGCCTGATTAATAACCAGCTTACTTTTGTGCCGTCCTGCGGGCCGTATTTGCGCTCAATAATGAATTTCACCTGCTGATTAGTCAGCCATTCTTTGCGTGGCATGACGTCAGCCAGCATAAGGTTAAGTGGTAGTGTCATGCTGCGCTCCCGAACCGACCAGCCCACTCTGCGGCCAGTGCTGCTTCATCGCTGAATCTGACGTTATGCTCTGCACCAAAGGCATGCATTAGCGTGATTAAGTCTTTCATCTCACTGACGCGCATTTTGCTGGTCGACTGACCGAGAACGACAAAGCCGCCATCGATACCCGGCACCGTCTCCTGCTCTTTCAAAGATGCAGTGAAGACGTGTTTCCAGCTCTCCGAATCCATCTTGCGTCCGTACCAGATGACCTGCTGCGAGATGTCATGTAGGCAAGCCCAAAGCATGCGATTTTGCGCAAGGCTGCGGGTGTCTTCCTGGATGATTACTTGCAATGGTTTGGCGGGATTGGCGGGTAGTTGCTGGATGGCTTCAATGCAGTTGCGTCGTATGTTGCTGTCTCGCAACACGAACGTTTGTTTCATGGTTACCTCCCCTCTAATGTCTCCACGTAGTCGTAAAGCTCATCAGCAATTTTACTCGCCAGTAAGTCCATGGCCTGAATGTCATGGTCACCGGCAAGAATCATCGACCTGAGAACCAAAATCCCCAAGCGAGCATCTTTCACCTGCTGGTGCTGTTGTTTGGGTTTGAATGGGATTACTTTTGCGGTCATGGCTCACTCCAGTTATCTTCGATTGCAACGCTCAGGCGATGCAGCCAGTCGGCCAGCTTGAGCATTGATTCACGGTCGGTTAACCCTCGCGGAAAGTCATCAAGCGCAATGGTCGGCTTAAATTTTCCGTATGCGTCTCGCTCTACCGTCAGGTTTTGTTCCAGTGTTGCTTTTTGAACCGATGAACTGTGTCGCAGGAGGTAAACAGATTTCTGATCTCTATCCTTTGGGTCGTAATGATATTCGGTGAGTATCATCTGACACTTTCCCGATGGTCTGCTAATCCACAAGGCCATCACTGATCTCCTTTGATGCGGATGCACGCCACGCACACCATGCCAGATGTACGCCGTAGATTGCATAACAGTTGCGCTCTGGCTGCCACACAAGCTCTTCGGGAGTGCACAGGTGGTCACGCTTAAGCCATGCTTCAAATTCTTCCCGACTCTTATCTGCGGTATTTACAGATGTCTCTGTCATGGTTTCAACCCCTTAATACCCCAGCGACCAATCCTGATTTCTCGCTGATAGCCATATCTGACAGAGAAAGGCGTGTATTTACTTCTGTCATTGATTGCCAGGCCATAGCCAAAAAAACGAAACCAGAAGCCTTTTTTATGAAAATGAATTCCCATCACCTTCCCCCTTGCGCTGCCTTGAAACGCTCTTTGCCGGTGCCGTCGCATGACCCACAATGTGGCGACCCGTTGTTGTCGTAATACCCGCTGCCGTTACAGGCTATGCAGTCGCGTAGCTTCCAACCGTGAATAAACCGGTTATAAAACTCTGTGCGGAATTTTTTTCGCTGATGGAATGTCATGACGTGCCACCTTGCGCTGGCTTATCGGCCACCAAGTAAGCACCTACAGAGATAAATACCAGCGATACCTCGTAGCTGAATAAACGGAGATTTTCCCGCTTCTCTGCCGTGTCAACTTCGCCGAGCCAGTTAAATTTCCCGGCTGCGTATTTGTCGATGACCACGTAATCATCAGAGTTTATTTGCATCATGCAGCCCTCGACCGGTAGCTATCCCAGGTGAATGCCAGAGTGCAGCCGCCGCCATCATTCATGCGATCGATAACCCGCTCACCAATGAACGCTGACAGCTCGTCTTTTGGCAGGTTGCTTATCAGGATGGTTGGCTTCATGCGCTCGTATCGGGTGTTGATGATTTCGAAAAGAATCATCTTTTCTGCATCGCTGCCGAACTGCACGCCAACCTCATCGATAATCAGCAGATGCGGATCCGTATATGCCGTAATAACTTCGTGTTCGCTGCGCTCGGCGTTCTTGCTCCAGGTGGATTTAAACATACGGGCGACGCGCAATGCGGTAGTGAACATCGCTGAACTTTGATGCTCAGTGATAACGTGCTTTGCGATAGCCAGCGCCAGATGATTCTTGCCAGTACCAGGTTTGCCACACATGACAAGACCGCCACCCTGCTTTAGCCGATCCGGCCACTTAGCCGCATAGGCTTTGCAGAGCTTCAGGCACTGTGCAGCGTCGCTGTTTACCGGCTCATAGTTATCCAGTGTTGATTTAGAAAATCGCTCTGGCAGTAGCAATGCATCCATCAGGCGATCAATCTCACTGGCTTTTCGCCGGCTAAAATATTCAGCTTCGTCACTTTCGAGCTTCGCCAGCTTTTCTTTCAGGCACGACGGGCATTCACTTCGGGTTTCGAGAGTCTTGTTGAGTACCTTCATGATGCGAATGCGCTGCGTAAATTGGCCGTGTTTCTCGCAGTCAGACTGGCACTCATCAAATATCGTGTTCTCAACCTGTTTTGGTGCTGCGCTGAGGTCTACCAGCTTCTGGCGGACAGTTTCGATTTGAGATTTAAAATCCATGGTTAGCCCTCCGCCCATGCTGGATTTTCGGTGATGCCGTAATCTTTAGCCTGGAAGCCCTCAGATACCGCCCGATTCTGTCCAGCAAAACGCTGAGCAGGTTGGCGATTAGCCGACTGCTTGTTCTGGTAGCTAAGTTTCTGGCTGGCAGTGATAAACCAGTTTTTCGGCTTATCGTGAGTGAATTCGATATCAAGCTTTTGCAGCTCGTAATTCAGATCGATATTCGGGTACAGGTTCTTCCAGGATTCGTAGTCCTTGTGATTCAGTCGAACGATGTTGCCTTCGAATGCATAGCGTCCTGCCATTTGATGAACCGTTGCCTGAGACTGCTCTTCCGAAATCACTTCCTCGCAAGTCGCCTCAGCGGCTTGGGTGTTGAAGGGAATCAGGTTAAGGGAATCAGGAATCAGGTTAAGGGAATCAGCAGGATTTAAATTGTTCTCGCCTGATTCTTGCACTGTATTAGAACTGTGCTTTTCTGGTGCTTCATCATTTTCAATAACTTGCGGTAATTCTTCGGATAAAAGCACAGAACCAGCATCGTTCTTTACTGGTGCTTCTTCCGGTTCAGGTTCGGTCACTAACGGTTCTGGTATCTCACTCGCCGCTTCTTTGCAGTGTGGGTTCTGGTGCTTCTTCCAGTTATTAATCTGGATGAATGGGTTACTTTCCACTGAATAACGGGTGATGAAATTGCGATCATGCAGTTACTGAAGCATTACATCGCAATCAACGCTATCGAACGGCAGCACCAGCGCTTTAATCTTCTTGGGGCGGTCATCAAGGCGACCCTCTTTATCGGCGATTGTCCATAGACCAGCGAACAATAGCCGGGCATATGGGTCGCATTCGGCCAGTTCATCATTAGTGAAAAAGCCTGGCTTTATATTTCTTGAGCGGGCCATTAATCATCCTCCAGTGCGTAATCCGCAAAATAACCAGATGTCATCTTGAGGAATCTGGCCTCTGTTACTGTGTATGCTTGCCTGCCCTTCCTCTCTCGACCGTCAGGATCAATTAGGTGGCAGGCGTAAATAACTCTTCGTTGCCATTTACCAGGCATTTCCGCAACTGACAGTACCTCAAGGATTCTTTTCCCCTCTGCATCAGCTGTATAAACAAGCTGATCTCCATACCCGCAATCAGCTGGCTCAGTTGTCTTTCGACAACCACCAATCCACCTCTCATCGGTGAAAACATCTCCTTCATATAATTGAAGGTCTGTGCAGACAAATATGAATGGATAGACAGTTTCGAAACGGCCACCGGCACGAATGTCATGGTTTACTTGTTTGTTTTGTCCAGGCATAATTACTCCTGTGAATTGATCCAGTTAATTTGCATCAGGCGTCGAAGCTGTTACCGCAGCTCGGCGCTTTTTCTTTTGGTGCAATAGCGTTGATAGTTTCCAGTACCAGCCTGCCTACCGGACTCACCTCCCACGCCATGCGCGCAGTGCAGATAACCGCTGCAATAAAGCGCCAGTCAGCCCTGCTGATTTTTGATTCGTGACATCCAACACTTTTGGCGAATTCACGCCCTGTTAATGCCGATACTGCGAGAAGTAGATCAGTCTCTGCGCGATCAACCTCACGCTGAGTTGGTTTGCTGTAGTTTGCTGATTCCATGGTGAATACTGTCCTTGTTCGGTTAGTAGTTACGTGACAATGCAGTGAGCCTGTCACAGTGATTTAATCGTTGTTTTGATTACTGCCCTTTTTCAGGGCGAGATGTTAATGAGCGGTGGGGCTTATGCGGCGTTGCGGTCACTATTTGGCGGAAAGACTTCATCCAGAGAGCAGTTACCGCCCAGCTGTTTCAAGCCCTCGACAATCTGACGACATTCATTCAGTCCAGGGGTACGGATGTTCAGCTCATAGTTGGCGATGCGAGATTGCCCCCAACCAATAGCTGAAGCTAATACAGCCTGCGAAATTCCGATTTTCTTTCGCTGCTGGGCAATGTTGTTCATTGCAACCTCCATAGCTTAAGTACAGACGCTATTACACACGTATTGTGATTAACGGTCAACCTCAAAACGTGTAATTACTGCAATCACGTTACGTGTTAATCTAATGAGATGAAAACAATGCATGAAGTGATCGGCGAAAGAATTAAATCTCTTCGCGAAGCAAAAGGCCTAAGTCAGGCGCAACTATCTAAGTTGTGCGGATGGGCTGCGCCTTCCAGGGTCGGGAATTACGAGCTGGGTGTGCGTAAGGTTAGTGCTGACGAAGCCATCACCCTCAGCAAGGCACTCGGTGTATCTCCTGCGCAGATAATGTTTGGCGATGATTCAAGTGCTGTTTTTAAGCAGTATGAATACCCACTATTCACATCAGTGCAGGCCGGATCTTTTGCAGAGGTTGGAACTTATACGGGCGATAACGCCAAGCTGTGGGTCGCCACCACGAAAAAGGCGAGCGAAAAAGCTTTCTGGCTTGAAGTCTCGGGGCACTCGATGACGGCCCCACAGGGCAGTAAGCCGAGCTTCCCCGAGGGAATGCTGATTTTGGTGGATCCAGAAGAAGACGTGGAGCCAGGTGATTTCTGTGTCGCGGGTATACACAATGACAGCGAAGTAACATTTAAACGCTTCGTATGGGAAGACGGCAAGCCGTGGCTGGAACCATTAAACACTAACCCACGATATCAGAGCATTGAGTGCAACGAGAACTGCCGCATCATCGGCAAGGTGGTCAAGGCTCAGTGGCCGGAAGAGACGTTCGGATAGCGGTAAAGACGAAGAAGCGGCTGGTTTAGGCCAGTTGACAGAGTGGTGTTCGGGCGGGATGGGTCGCAGATATGCGGCCTTTTGCTATATGTAGTATTGACAAATAGCATTAAAGACAACATATAGTCACTGACCTGTATCGATGCGTCATATTAGCGTTTCGTGCTGTCATTCATGAATCATCAGCATTAGATCCTATCCGAAAGTAAGTGACTGAAAACCTTTATGCGATTAAGATAGACGTTATGTTGTACTCGGCGTAATATAAATACTGTAAATCCATACAGGCACTTCTGAAAGCTATCAGTTTTTGGAACTGGCTGCTATTGTCTAAATTTAAACCAAAAGGAGGCATAACATGGCTTATTCTGCTATCGCGGTCGCTAATGCCTTCATTCAGAAAGCCAAGAAAAAAGGCATCAAAGACATAACGCCAATGAAGCTGCAAAAGCTTGTTTTCTACGCTCATGCGTGGTCACTTGTTATGTCAAATAAGCCACTTGTTAAAGACAAAGTGTTCGCGTGGCCATATGGGCCGGTGATCGAATCAATTTATCATGAGTTCAAAGGCCATGGTTCTACGAACATTACTGTTCCTGGTACCGAGCTGGAGTGGGATGATTCTCCTAGTGCTTTGATAGAGTTTAAGTATGTCACACCTCATGTTCCTGAGGGTGATGACCTGTCGCTATCAATCATAGATTCTGTGCTTGAAGTTTATGGCGATCAGTCCGCAGGCGCTCTATCCAATCTGACTCACCGCCCTGGGTCTGCCTGGTATCATGTCGTTGAGGAGCACGGCGGTGGCGAGCCACGGAATCTTATTATCCCTAATGATGTTATAAAGGAATGCACATCAAGGGAGTTGGGATTAGGTGATTGACCCAAGCCAGCCTTTAGACAAGAAAAAGGAAGCTCTTGAGGCGCTCATAAAGAGGGCGAGAGAAAAAGTTGAAAGAGCCAGCGTATCCAATGGCGATGAGAAAACTTCATTGGAGCGCCAGCAGCTGGAAGGGGAAAGAGGTCAAGACGAAAAAGCGCTTGATGACTTAAAAAGCGCCGTTGAATCTCTCGCAAATGCAGTTCAGCAAATAGACACTCGCTCTAAGGACTTGGAAAACGAAGGGCAAGAGCAATTTCTTACAATGCGCGAAATGTATGCCAAAAAGGCTTACAGATTCGTATGGTTGTGGTCAGTTGCTCTAATCGTTATTCTTGTGCTTCAGGGGGCAAAATATCCCCACCTTAAGCTCTGGGTTGTTGAATTCAAAGCATCCGATTTTAATTTGGAATCCAATGTTCTTATAGCTCTAATTTCAGGAGTGACCGTCAATATCGTTGCCGTTTTCATTGTTGTCATGAGAAATCTTTTCCCATCTGAAATGAAGGCTAGGACGACAGAGAAGAAAAAGGATGCTGACTAACCCGGCCACCGCGCCGGGTTTTTTGTGCCTACCGATCCAGCAAATCTATTGCGAACACCACAGCCAGGTTAGGCTCACCATCTGACAGCAGCCCAATCATCTCAATTATCGCCTCGTTAGTAACCGCCCTTTCCTCTGCCAGTATCTGAACCACAGCCTCGCCGATCACCTTCACAATGGCTTCATGCGCCTTTTCCATGTCCATACAGCCTCCTTAGCTTGGAATTTTAAATTACCACGCCCTTTAATATCGCCAAAATAAAAAAATAAACACAGAAAATACATACACATATCGTGTTTCATATGATTTATACACAATTTGTGTTTGACTATATAATCACGTTTTGTGTACATTAATTCCATCAGCAGGACGCTGAAGCAACAAACCGAACACGGAACAGAGTTCGAAGCTCATTAAAATTAGGCGCTGAAAAAGCGCAAACATACAAAGCAGAAAGCTTTGGACAGGCGTGTCGTGGAGCTAAGGCCCATAACCACTCGGGCTGGACTGAGAAGCGACTTGAAATCTGGAAATTGAAATAGGTTCCAGCGCCTGTACCAAAGCTAACTGACAGGAGGATGTATGAACGCACAAGAAAAACGCCGTAAAGCCCGCGCTGAGAAGCAGGCAGCATGGAAGCAAGCTAACCCCTTGTCGGTTGGCGTGAAGGCTAAGCCAGTTCGCCAGGTGCTTATTCTTAATCGTAAAGCGGTTGACCGGGTTGAAAAGGCTATCGCGGTGCAGACCACGAAGTATTACCCGAGCGCAGACAACATCTGCTTACCGCAGGTGGCGATATACGCCGCTGGCCATCGTAAATCAGAGAATGTCACAGCGAGGTAGTGATGAAATTTAGCGAGATACCAGAAAATGTGCAGGAAGTGGCAGCTGAATTGTTAAGCGAACAACTGGTGCATTATGATAGTTTGGGGTTTGTAAATCGGACGGATAAATCTAAAGAAATTGCCGAAACCGTCCGTGAGGCTTTCGTTAAGCTTTACGAGTAATTACTTTCTGCTTATGCGGTCATATTGCGCTACAAGATTTTCGTAAATAGCGATTATCTGGTCGCCACTATCACCCGCACCCAGCTTACCCGCTCGAATTAGCTCAACGATAATTTGCTGGGCGGCAATTTTAGAATTAGCTGATGGGTTAGCAATGTCTGACATTTATTATTTCCTTATTTTGACTGTAGAAACAGCAGTCTATCCTTTTCCTTTGACTGTGGAAAGCCGGGAAGGCACGCGCCGGGCGTGGATAAATATCCCGGCACACTTCCCCCCTACCCCGCAATGCGGTTCATATAGTGAGGTGAGAAATGCATGAAGTAGTGGCATTTGAAGATGATCACCAGGTGTTCTCGTTTCACATTGCAGCTGACGATGACGAAGCGGCAGAGGAAACAGTTGCCATGCTTAATAGTACTGCTCACCCTGACATTAACTTTAAACTTTCCGAAACGGTCGCGTAACGCGGCCTTTTTTATTGCCTAAATCTTTGGTGCGGCATCTGGGTATCAGCTTCGGCTATGACGCTCAGTATCGTGCTTACATCGCAGAGGTGGAGCCAGCCACCACATTTAATCTGGCGCGCTACCGGAGGGCGGGTTATGTGAATCGCAACGCCGACGGGCGAATACGCAAACTTTCTGCCCTGCACATGCGGGGCTTTTTTACGCCAGGTGAAACATGATAGTCGAACGCAAGGATGGTAAATGGCGCGTCACAAAGCTGTTCTGCGGCTATCTGTGGCGTGCAGATTTAATAGAGGGCTACGGAGTCTTTGCAGGAAAGGTAACCAGCAAGACGATGAATGCTGAACAGCTGAAGAAATGGGAGGAAGGATGAGTGAGTTTAAAGGCACAAAGGAAAAGTGGAGTTATCAGGGTCCGCTGGGTGAAATAATCAGCGATAAAGGAGGGCTTATTGCTGATCTGATAGTTAACGGAAAAGAGGATGAAAACGGCCAGCTAATGGCTGCTGCCCCTGAACTATTCGAGGCACTTCAGCGCATTGAAGTGTGGGCAACAACGATGCACGGTCACAATGTTGAGTATTCAGGCGACCATCCGATCACAAAAGCTAAAGCCGCAATTGCCAAGGCGCTCGGCCAATAACAGCTGCTTAAGGAGATGAGAATGGAGTGGATAGATTTAGAAAAGCAGACGCCTGAAGATGAGCAGCGCTGCGTAGTGTTCACGGATGATGGCGAATATAAAACGGCGGTCTATCAGGAGGATGCTGGAGATTTTTCTGACTTAGACTGGGACGAGCGGATTTATGACGTGAAGGCGTGGACTCCTCTTTATGAATGCACCATCTGAGTGACACCGCAAGCCGTTATTAACCGATAGCGGCTGACGATGTGACCCACATCACCCATGACACTTCTTTGCCCTCTTCGTGAGGGCTTTTTTATGCCCACAGGAGAGGAATATGACAGAGACAACGGATATTGCAGTTATCGAAATTAAGCCTGACCAGGCACCAGCGCTTTATGTTCCAAACGGGCTTGATGCTTACCTCGAAATCATTCGTCAGCAGGTTAACGAGGTGCCTGACCTTAGCACCACCAAAGGCCGCACCCGCGTGGCATCACTGGCGGCGCAGGTATCACGCAGCAAGACGGCAATAGAAAAGCCGGGACGTGAGTACCTGAAGCGCCTGAAAGAGGCTATGAAGCCAGCTGAAGTGGAAATAAAGCGATTCGTTGATGCCTGTGACGAACTGCGCGATGCAACACGCCAGCCACTGACTGAGTGGGAAGCCGAGCAGGATCGCTTAAAAGCGGTAGCGGAAATGGAAGCCTGGCACGAAGAAGCGCTGACGCTGAATGCCGATTTCGACAAAGCGCTGGCTGAGCGTTTCGAAGCCGATTACGAAGTCGCCCTGCTCATGAATGACAAATTCGACCGTGATGCCGCCGATGCTAAAGCCGAAGCCGAGCGCAAACGGATTGCTTACGAACAGGAGTTACAGCAGCAGGCAGCAGATAAGGCCAAACGCGAAGTGGCTGAAGCAGCACGCCTTGAGTTGGAGGCAGCGGCACAGCGCGAAGCAGCACTTAAAGCCTCAGCTGAGAAAGCAGAGAATGACCGCATTGAAGCGGATCAACGAGCTGAACGTGAAAAGAAAGAAACAGCTGAGCGCGTCGAGCGTGAAAAAAATGAAGCCATTGCAGCCGAGCAGCTGAAGGCAAAACAGGAAGCCGATCGCATTAAGCTCGAAGCTGAGCAGAAAGAAGCCTCCCGCCTGGCTGAAGAGAAACGCGTAGCCGATGAAGCTGCCGCCCGCGCAGCTAACGAAGCGCACCGTAAGTCCGTTGGCACTGCCGTTGTTAACGCTCTTATGGCGAACGCTGGCCTAACTCGCGTCCAGTCCATTGATGTTCTGATGCAAATCAAAGACGGCAACATCCCGCATACCAGCATCACCTACTAATCAAATTTAAGGAATCACCCATGCAACAGTTAGCTATTGCAGGGGCTACCCGCGTGGGTGGCTCCAGTTTTGACGCGTTTAAATCTATCCAGTTTCACCCATCCAACATCCTGACCAGCGCAAGCTTCACCCCGCCACCGCGTAAAAGCTTGCTGGATAAGCTGGTCGAATTTCTTCGTTCGGAGGGCAGACCGTGAAAATCACCATTGAATGCAGCGATATCACCACCCGCGCCGGTTATCGACCCGGGATGATGGTGGCAGAGATACACGATGTAACTCTGCAAAAATTCTCAGACAAGGAGTTGTTGGGGCAGATCGACATCAAGGAAGTTTTCGAGTGGCTCAACGAGCAGGGCTACATAGTCACTCAGGAGGCCGTAGCGTGACACTGGAAGATACCGAGGCTGATGCATGTTTTATCAGCCTGATGGCCGCAGTCATCGAACCAATGACATTCGAACTGGCGCAGCAGGAAGCTAACGCCGATCATCGCACGGAGCAGCAGGATATGATGATGGGAGGCTTCTATGAAGGTTTATGAGGCTATCAGTAATGTCGCCAGGGATATGGCAGAAAAAGGCATCAGCAAGGACAGGAAGAACGTGCAGCAGGGGTTTCAGTTTAGAGGCATCGACCAGGTATATAACGCGCTCGCGCCGATGCTGGCGAAACATGGCCTGGTTATTCTCCCCCGGATTACCGAGCGAACAGTGACGGAGCGAGTCACGCAGAAAGGCGGCGTGCTGTTTTATGTTGTCGTTAAAGCTGAGTTTGATTTTGTCGCCACGGAAGACGGCAGCAAGCATACGGTTGTCACCTACGGTGAAGCGATGGATAGCGGCGACAAAGCCACCAATAAGGCAATGTCTATCGCCTACAAATACGCTGCATTTCAGGCATTCTGCATACCTACGGAAGAGACGGCAATTGACGCTGATTCGGAGGTGCATAACGTAACCCCTCAAAACGCCGACGCTATTTTATCTCAATTCACCGAGTACGCCGGGAAAGAGTCCGACAAAGCCACCCTTCAGAGTGAGTACAAAAAGGCATGGTCAGCACTGAATGGTCACCCCGATCATCAAATGAAGTGCAAAGACATCACCGGCATTCGCCTGGCCGAGCTGAAACAAGCCGCCTAACTAACGACAGGAAACCCACTGTGCAGCTAACACCTCGTCAGACAGAGGCGGTATCGCTATGCCCGGAAGAAAGCAGAGCGCGCCTGATAAGGATGTATGAATCAGATAACCGCATGGAGGCGCAGAAACAGGAAGTTTTGGCTGGCGTGGTGGCTGCATGGTCGGCGGCTAAACGCGGCGAACAGCATGACCGGCTTAACCAGATGAAGATTAAAACGAAGAGGAAGCGGACTTCCCTGCTGGCGCTCGAATCATCCTTCTGGCCTAAGCAGCCGAAAATCATCGTCACTGACCCGGCAGAAATCCGAGAAGTTTACTCCGATTACACAGACCGACGCTTTGGTTTGGGTGGCGCCGCAAGGCAGGAATAAGGAGATAGTCATGCGAAAAATAGCCATGTATCGCCGTGGCCGTGGCTGCCCCAATGACGGGCTAAGGGAGAAAGTAGCCTGGCAACTCAGCAAAGTCCCAATGACCGGCAAGGAGCTGGCCGCGATATTCAGGATGGAACCGCGCGAGTTGCATAAAGCCTTAGGCTCTCACTTTGACCGCACCAAAGTAGCCACAATAACCGCCACCGAATGGACTACCGACAGCGAAGGGAATCGCGACCGAACCTACACCCTCACCGCCAGCCCTAAACGCATCGCGCCAAAAGTCACCCCGAAGAAAACTATCGTCGTCAGCTGGAAAGCATTTGCTGAATCGGGCGAAGAGCAGCGTCAGGAAAATATTCTGGCAGCACAGCGGCGTGCGCGATTGATAAAGGCTGGACTATGGATAACGGAGCTATGAGATGAGTAAAGAATGCGAAAATTGCGGATGCAGAATCCGCTCTGGTTACTGCACGAACTGTCAGGAAGAGGCGTATATCGCTTTTGCGCAGGCTCCTGAAATGGAATTTAGCGAAGGGTTTATGGATAAGGCGTGGGAGCAGCAGAAGGAAGCCAGCCGATGAAAATAACCGAACACAAAATGCGCGGAATAATCCTCGGGAAAGCGCTACCTGGCGACATCAAGGTTAGCGAAGGCATCCCGGCTTATCTGGTACGTAAGTTCGCCGAGTTGCATCAGCAGGTTCAGGCGCTGGAAGCTGAGCGTGACTCAGCCACATTGCAGTTTGACTGTATGCAGGACCAGATTAATTTTCACTCTGAAAAGGTGGGGAATCTGGTTGAGGCGCAGCGCGCCGAAGTGGGCGAATTGTCTATGCAAATTCGACGTTTAGTCCACGCGCTAAAAATATCCAACCCAGACAATAGCTTGCTAAAGTCAGTGCCGGACTACATGAAAAGGAAGGGTTACTGGAAAATCACCGACTGTTTGCGCGCGGGAGAGCAGCCATGAGCAAGCTTGCAAAAGGCAAGGTCAGGATTGAGGTTTGCCACAGCCAGTCTGGGGGCTTCTCCCTCTGCATTGGCGATGATAATACCGGTCATCGCCTTGCAGGCGGGAAAGTTGGTGGCATGGAAACTGTTCACACCTTCACTGTAGACGCCGAGGAGTTGATTGAACAAGCTGCTGCTTACGGGAAGGTGAAACCATGACCGAAGAAAAACGCCTGGCGTTGATTGCTGATGCCAAAGAGGAAATTACTCAAATACAGAAATGCCTTACCACATACGGCAAAGGCTGGGTTGCGTATCATGAAAGCAAGCTGGAGCGCCAGCAAATCGCCCTGTCAGCGCTTCAGGCTGAGCCGGTTGCGTTGCCTCACCCTTACCTCTATGCAGACGATAAGGAAGGCTACCTGACACGCATAATGGCAGCACTTAAGGCGGCCAATATCCCTTACAAGGTGGCAGAATGACCACAATCGCCATCATCGCCTTAGTCTTCCCTGCTGCCTATCTTCTCGGCTTCATACATGGTGGTTTATACACTCACCAGAAGATGAAAAAGCAGATTAAGCATTAGCAAACATGCCGCCGAGAGCGGTTTTTTACGCCCAAAATCGAGGAGTTACCCATGAACTACGCCGATCCGGTAGATGAAGCAGCAGCCCTCGCAGAGCTGCAAATTGAGATTGCACTCAGGAACAAGAAGCCAGCGCCGCCGCCGTCACCGGTCTGTTTGAATGGCGATTGCGGCGAGAAGTCGCTTACCGGCACAAGCTATTGCTGCCCTGAATGCCGGGAAGATCATGAGCGCGAACTGTGGGCGATTAGCCAGCGGAGAGTGGCATAACGGAGTGAAGGAGCATGACGCCAGAGCAGAGTAATGCTTTGCGCGCTGTCGCCCGGCAGTGCAATCAGGAAATCAAAGACGCCATTAAGGCCAATCCCAAAGTTAACCGCGACGACATCAGCAGACCAATCATTCAGGCGCACTATAAGCGGATCGAGCCGGTATATCGGTTCGTCGATTTGCTGTGGTGCATTGGCGTGCTTAATGGCGTTCTGAAGGAGAGATTATGACCGAAATTAGCATTCTGGATATGTGCTGTGGTTCCCGCATGTTCTGGATGGATAAGAAGGATAGCCGGGCAGTTTTCGCCGATAAGCGAGACGAGTCGCATATTCTTTGCGATGGTCGCGCGCTGCAAATTAGCCCGGACGTTATTTCAGACTTTCGACACCTGCCCTTTGCCGATGGCTCTTTTGCACAGGTGGTCTTCGATCCGCCGCACCTTGAACGCGCCGGGGAAAATAGCTGGATGCGTAAAAAATATGGCGCCCTTGATAAATCAACGTGGCGGGATGACATCCGCGCCGGGTTCAATGAAGCATTCCGCGTGTTGCGGCCACACGGCACTTTGATATTCAAATGGAATGAAACGCAGATACCGGTAAGCCAGGTGATCGCCCTTACTGACCAGAAACCGACTATCTGGCAACGCACCGGCAAAGCCGATAAAACGCACTGGGTAATTTTCCTGAAAGCATCATGATCACCCTTCCCCACATTCTCATAGCTGCAGTAATCGTAATCATCATCTGGGCGTTATTCGCCAGACTTTAATCAGAGGTAAAAATGGACCGATATAATGTTGAGCCTGAGCAGGCGCGGCTAATGCTCACCCATTACGGTGAAAAATATGACCGTGTCATCTACGAAGCAGAGCGCCGAAAGATAACCGGCATTTGCCGCACCTACTCGTACTATCTGGAGCAGGATGGAAAATATCCGGCACGTCGCATGTATGGCAAAAAATGCGGATGGCTGTTGTCAGAATTATTGCACTGGGTTCACAATCAACCCATGGCGGACTTACGGGCCGCGTAGGTGTTCAATAAAACAACGTTCTCAGCATTCCCGCCCAGCAACTCTAACCTTTCCAACCAAACCTCCATAGCCCGCCTTTTCTCTGGTATATACTGGCTGCGATTATATACAGCCATTATGCCGCCAAGTCTGTGCCCGATCAGCTGCTCTACCACATGGGGGGCGATGCCAAGATCATTCATTTTGGTTGAAAAGGTGCGGCGGAGGTCGTGAGGTGTCCATGGATCATCGTGCCCCAGTCGGGCGTAAATGTGCCTGCACATCTGGCTCACAGCCTCGCCCGATTTTAACTCTCCGAGTATCAGGTCGTCCCGGCCAGCATCGCCCTTCAATTCTTTAAGCCACGAAACTATGCCATCAGGTATTGGCCGGATGATCTCTTCACTGTTTTTGCTGTGCAATACAGGAACCGTCCACAAAGATTCATCAAAGTCCCATTCTTTCCAGGTTGATAGTCTTACCTCTTGGGTGCGAGAACCAAATAAGGCAAGTAGCTTAAGCGTCCTGCTATGGTAAGGCGTTATTCCTTCGGAGTTAACAGCGCGCCACAATTCGCCAAGCTCTTTATCCTTAAGCGTTCTGGCCCTCCTGCTTGCCATCTTTCCAACATCCGGCACCGAAAGCAGATCCAAGGCCTCAGAGACTGCATAATTTCTTACCCTGCAAAATTTCATAGCCTGCTTAGCTGCAACCAGTATCGTTCCAGATGCCACCGGATATTTTCTTTTTACACGGTCTAAGCACGTCAGCCAGTGACGTGTTTCGGTATCCTTAAGTGGCATGTCGCCAATAAATGGATAAATGTGTTTAGAGAACTGCGCGCGCCGATCCTTCTCGTCGGAGCGATTTGTTGCTGCATATTCAGTTAGCCAGTATTCCAGAGCATCTTTTACAGTGACCGGCGTAAGCCTCTCGTCTCTGCTTTCTTTAATCTTCGCCTTTGGATTGTGTCCGTCAGCAAGCCACGTCCGGCATTCATCCCTTTTTTCTCTTGCCAGCTTAAGGCTGACGTCCGGGTAGGCGCCAAGAGAAATGCGCTCAAGCGGGCTTCCCCTCCCACCCAAGCGGTAAGCATAAACCCAGCTGACATGACCAGACTTACTGACCCGGATTGATAATCCTTTGCCATCGGCCACGGTTATTTCTTTTTCCCTCGGGCTACCAAGGTAGGTTTTGAGCTTCTTATCGCTTAATTTATTGATCTCACCCATCACTGCCTCGCGCGTGATATACGCCGTGATACACGATTTAGTGAAAGATGATGAACGACAGTGATTGCTGGTGACAAGTTATTTTGTGAAATGTGTTGGTTTGGCGGGATTTGGTGCGATGAGATATGAATGGTGGTGATCTGTGGTGAATAGTTAGTTAGAGTTACCACCGCTTTCTAAAGCAAGCTTTCGGGGTCCTGATACAATGTTGTCAGGACCTATAAAATCCTCTGTTCCAACCTTCATTACGCTGCGTTCCACCTCCCTGCTTAATTGCCACGCCCACGGTGACATCCTTATTAACCAACTGAGTTACTTGAATATTTTACTCTTTGTAAAAAAAAGATCATTTTATTGCTCTCCGCTCTGGCCTGGATAAGATAAGCGCCATCAAACCGTACTCAATGGCAGTAACGGTGATAATTTTTCTGTACGCCCTGTTTTTCAGTGGAGAGATAGCGATGACAAGAAAGGAAGTGGCGGGTAAAATATGCGCAGTAATCTGACGATATCAACAGTAAGTAACTGGAAGGTCGCAAAACATAGCCGGGATGGCGGAGGGTATAGCATGGAATCCAGAGTGACAAGGTTTGAGTCAGATGTCAGACATATCAATACTACCCTGACGGATATGAAGCAGGATATTCGTGAGCTTCGTTCTGATGTTAAGACATTAGAAGAAAAGATGGATAACAAGTTTGATGCAATGGACACCAAATTCAGTGCCAGGTTTGATGCAATGGACACCAAATTCAGCGCCATGTTTGATGCAATGAATACGCGGTTTGATTCATTCCAGGGGCGGTTTGATTCATTGCAGGGGCGGTTTGATTCATTCCAGAGATGGTTATTGGGCATCCTGTTAACATCTTTAATTATCCCTGTGGTTATCGCGTTAATAACCCCGCTTATCACAAAGTAATTACTCTCGCCTGCACAGCCTCTCAGCTCCAGAAACGAAAACCTCCGCGCTTAGCGGAGGTTAACTTCCTTAAAACAGTGGACAGCCAGTTACGCTGCAGTAACCGCCCTGTCCTCCATGGCTTGTCGCCAACCTCCCAACCAGTGAGATCGTTGATCAATCAACTGATAGGGACACATCTCTTTTGAGCGTCCAGAGATCCCCGCTTGATAACCCCGTGAATGCGCGCGATCCAGGCGATCACGTTTCTGTCTCTTCATCATGCCTCGTTTCCCTCATTTTAGGTCTGCTGGAATTTGGTATCAAAGAAAACAGTGGTTACAGAATGTGCAGCCACACTTAAGTTCTACATTCTTAAACTGGAAAGATCAATGCGCAATATTCACGCCAATGTCATAAATGTGAGCTAAAATTATAAATTCCGCCAGGCTGTTGAATCACAAATACTCTTTTTATCTCACTGAAAAAACAAATAAAAAGTCCCTGATCCTCAGACAATGCTGCTATCTGACAATCAAGGACTTAGCACTAAAGAAAAATTACTTCTGATTTAAGCGTGATAATTCATTAGCGATTTGCTGCGCTTCCTGCTGCCATCCTTTAGCCAGCGTTCTTACTAACGCATCGTAACCATCTTCATTTTGCGGCAGAGAAAGCTGGAATGGGCGCTTAATCAACTGGTTGTTATGTTGCAAAATCCACTCACCACTGACGATAACATTACCATCGTAGCGGCCATGGAAACCGCTGACATTAACATTTAGCGTGTCATGCTGCTCGCCGAGGGGAGAGGCGGAAACAATCCACTGCGGCAATGCGGCGCTGAGATTGCTGACCAGCGTCTGCTGCAACTGTTGATCCAGTGGGCTGGCCCACAGGTTATTCGCGGCGATAACGTACTGCACATCGCTGGTCTGATAGACCACACCATTCCCCGCCAGATAATCCGGTACCGAAACATGCTCCACCCACAGCACTGCCTGCGGGCTGTCGCTACTGCTGGCAGACTGGCCGGCGGCGGTGGCCGGCAGTTGATAGTAAGTGGTCTCTGGCGTACTGCTACAGGCGCTTAACGCCAGCGCCATCGCCAGCGGGATCCATTTCATCATTATTTCGCCCTCTTCGGCTGTGGGTCCTGACCGGGTTTCGCTTCAAACACCAGCGCATTGCTCTTACTGTTCAGGGTCTTCAGTACCGGTTGCAGTTCACGCATGACCTGGTCAAGACGCTGCATATCACCCACCATTTTACTGTAAGCCGGTGAACCTGGCTGGAAGCCCTTCATACTGCGATTGAGTTCACGCAGCGTCTGCTGCATATCCTGTGGCAGATCCTTCATCGACTGACTGGAGGTGATCTGATTCAGGTTATCCAGCGTTTTCTGCAGTTCGCGTAGCGTGCGCTGGCTTTCTGCCAGAGTGCCGGTCGCTTCATTGATCATCGGGTTCAACGGCAACGCGTTGACCTTATCCAGTGCCGCCATCAGTTTCTGCTGAATCTGACTCAGGCCACCGCTGGTGGTCGGGATAATCTCATAGCCGCCAATCTTATTCGGCCCGGTGTAAGGCTTGATGCCATCGTAGAAGTCGAGATCGATATACAGTGAACCGGTCAGCAGGTTAGCGGATTTCAGCGATGCCCGCAGTCCGCGCTGCTTGCCTTCCTGCAGATGCTGTTCAAGATTGAAATCCTCGCCTAAACGGTTGAGGAAGCGCTCAGGTTCAATGCGGATCAGCACCGGAATGCGATAATCGGTATTCAGCTTCTGATTAGTGCCCGGCACCAGGAACGGTACCTGCGCCACCGTGCCGAGACGAATGCCACGGAATTCTACCGGCGCGCCCGGCTGCAGGCCGCGGATCGAATCACTAAAGAACATGACAAAATCGACATGATCGGTGTAGAGCGAATCCTGGATACTGCGCTGGTCGTCGAACAGCTGGTATTCAGCATTGTTTTCCGCCGGCACACCCAGTTCCCGGCCATCCGGGATATCAAAGCTGACGCCGCCGCTAAACAGCGTGGTCAGAGAGCCCATCTCCACCCGCATGCCGGAGGCAGACATATCAACGGCAATACCGCTGTCTTTCCAGAAACGCACATTACTGGTGATCAGGCGATCGTAAGGCGCGGCGATAAACAGCTGATAACGCATCGCACGCTTGTCCGCATCGAATTTGCTGGTCTCCACAGAACCCACGCGATAGCCGCGGAACAGCACCGGATCGCCCGCATTCAGCTGGCCCGCTTTATTACTGTCGAGCGTAATGCGGATACCTTTCGCATCGGGTGGCGCCAGCGGTGGCGCGTCGAGCAGGTCATAGCGCTCGGGCTGCTCACCCTGATTACCGGGCTGCAGTTCGATATAAGCGCCAGAAAGCAGCGTGCCCAGACCGGTCACGCCTTCGCTACCGATCTGCGGCTTCACTACCCAAAAGGCGCTATCGCCATGCAGTAGCTTCTCCATGCCGGAATTCAGGCGGGCTTTAATTTCAACGTGTTTCAGATCGTCGCTCAGTACCGCACTCTCGACGACGCCGACATTGACGCTACGACTTTTAATCGCAGTTTTTCCACCTTCAATGCCTTCAGCATTGGTGGTGATAAGGGTAACTTCCGGCCCCTGATGGCTGAAGTGATAAAACAGGATCCACGCCCCAATCAGTATGGTGACAATGGGAATGATCCAGACGGGCGACCAGCGTTTGATCTGCTCGACTTTGGCGACGCCGTGATTATTTTCCGTCAACGCTCGGCTCCTCAATACTTTTTTCACGTACTCGATCCCAGGTTAAGCGCGGATCAAAGGTCATTGCTGCGAACATGGTCAGTATCACCACCATCGCAAACAATAACGCGCCCACTGCGGGATAAATACTCATTAACCGCCCCATACGCACCAGCGCAGAGAGTACGGCAATCACAAATACGTCGATCATCGACCAACGTCCGACAAATTCAACCACTTCATAGATCAGATGCATCTTTTCACCGTCACGGCGGCCATAGCCCTGCGCATCCCAGCACAGCCAGGCGATGGCAATCATCTTCAGCGTCGGCACCATAATACTGGCAATAAAGATCACCAGCGCCACCGGATAAGATCCGTCACTCCAGAGTAAAATCACCCCGGCCATAATGGTCGAGCTAATCTGGTTACCCAGTGCTTCAGTGACCATAATCGGCAGCAAATTGGCGGGAAAATAGAGCACGATTGAGGTAATCAGCAGCGCCAGCGTCCATTGCAGGCTGTGTTTACGCCGCGCATGACCGGCAGCGCCACAGCGTGGGCAGTGAAGCTGGTCGACAGGCAGAATCGCGGTACAGCAGCGGCAGGAACGCACGCCCTGACGCAGCCCGCTGATACCCGCCAGCGGTTTTAGCGGCAGTGCTGGCATGGGCGCCACACGCTGCCACAACCAGCGTCGATCGACACACTGGAAGGCGCGCAGCTGTAACAGACAAAACAGGCACCAGGGTACAAAACTGCTGCCGATACCAATATCGCCATAAGCCATCAGTTTCACAAAGCTGACCAGCACACCAGCGAGAAAAATCTCCGCCATGCCCCAGCTTTTCAGCTGGAACAGAATACGCGCCATCCAGCGACGTAATCCTTCCGGCATCCGCACCTGGTTTACCAGCAGCAAAATTGCCACCATACAGAACGCCGGAACGCCCTGCACAAACAGCAGAAACAGGGTGGCCAGGCTGCTGTAGTCTTCAGACACCATCACCCGCGGGATCTGCATCAGGGTAATCTGACTACTCAGGCCGGCAACCTGCATATTGATAAAGGGGAAGAGATTGGCGAGCAGTAGCATAAACAGCGCGGCGATCCCGTAAGCTGTTGGCCGCTTACGCGGCTCAACCCAGCTCGAGACTAATGTGGTATGACAGCGTGGACAGCTCGCTTTGCTGCCGGGCTGTAGCACCGGCAGCTGTGTCATCAGGTCACATTGGGGACAAAGCATCCAGTGATGCGCGTGGTCCGACGAACACATACCCTTTTTCTCCCGTAGTATCAGGCGCCATTTTTCAGGGATTCAAGGTATTCCCAACGCTCAAAGGCGGTTTCCAGCTCCTGCTCGGTATTTGCCAGCGCATCCAGCACCGGTTGGGTCTTGTCATGTGGCTGGTTAAAGAAACTGGCATCACCCATCTGCGCCTGCAGATCGACAATCCTCTTCTCCAGCGTTTCCAGCTGTTGCGGCAACAGTTCCAGCTCACGCTGGAGGTTATAGCTTAGTTTGCTTGCCGGACGTTTAACAGTTTCGCTTTTAACCGTATCAGCTTTTGGCGCGCTAACCGGCTTATTGGCCGCACGGGTCTGTTTGTAAGCCGCACGCTGCAGCTGCGCATCGTGGTAGCCACCAACAAAACAGCCGATCTCGCCATTACCTTCGAAGATCCAGCAGTCGGTCACGGTGTTATCAACGAACTGACGATCGTGGCTGACCAGCAGCACGCTGCCCTGATAACCATCGATCAACTCTTCCAGCAGCTCCAGCGTTTCCACATCGAGGTCGTTAGTCGGTTCATCGAGAATCAGCAGGTTGCTGGGTTTCAGGAACAGACGCGCCAGCAGCAGGCGGTTGCGCTCGCCGCCCGACAGTGCGCGCACCGGGGTCATCGCACGTTTTGGATGGAACAGGAAGTCCTGCAGATAACCGAGCACATGGCGCGGTTTACCATTGACCAGCACTTCCTGTTTACCTTCGGCGAGGTTATCCATCACCGTACGATCCGGATCCAGTTCGGCGCGATGCTGGTCGAAATAGGCCACTTCCAGCTTGGTGCCAATATGCACACGGCCGCTGTCGGCTTTCAGCTGATCCAGCATCAGGCGCAGTAGCGTGGTTTTGCCACAGCCATTCGGTCCCACCAGCGCGATTTTGTCGCCACGCTGTACCTGCGCGGAGAAATCTTTCACCAGCTGCTTGCCGGAGACGCTGTAGTTAACGCTCTCCAGTTCAAAGACAATTTTGCCTGAGCGGGTCGCTTCTCCCACTGACATATTGGCTTTGCCCATCACTTCACGGCGCTCAGAACGCTCACGGCGCAACGCTTTTAACGCACGCACGCGGCCTTCGTTACGCGTACGGCGCGCTTTGATGCCCTGACGGATCCACACTTCTTCCTGCGCCAGTTTGCGATCGAACTCGGCATTCTGCATCTCTTCGACGCGCAGCGCTTCCTCTTTACCCAGCAGGAACTGATCGTAATCGCCCGGCCACGAGACCAGCTTGCCGCGATCGAGGTCAACAATACGTGTCGCCATATTGCGGATAAAGGAGCGGTCGTGGGAAATAAACACGATGCTGCCCTGGAAGGTTTTCAGGAAGCCTTCCAACCAGTCAATGGTTTCGATATCAAGGTGGTTAGTTGGCTCATCGAGCATCAGCACCCGTGGGTTACTGACCAGCGCGCGACCCAGCGCCGCTTTACGCAGCCAGCCACCGGAGAGCGAAGAGAGTGGCGCATCGGCTTCGAGGCCGATCTGCTCCAGCACATCATTAATGCGTCCTTCCAGCTGCCACAGATTCTGATGGTCGAGAATGGTTTGCAGACGCGCCATCTCATTAAGATTTTTATCGCTGGGATCTTCCATCACCACATGGGAGATGGCGTGATACGCCTTCAGATGCTCGGCCTGCTCCGCTACGCCTTCGGCGACAAAGTCATACACCGTGCCCTGCACATTACGTGGTGGATCCTGCTGCAGACGCGCCACTACCAGATCCTGTTCGTAAATAATACGGCCATCGTCCAGCGGCTGCTCACCGTTGATAATCTTCATCAGCGTCGATTTACCGGCGCCGTTACGGCCTACCAGACAGACGCGCTCATTCTCTTCGATATGAAGCTCAGTGTTATCCAACAGCGGCGCATCGCTGAATGACAGGTAAGCGCCATGAATACTGATCAGTGACATAAAACTTATTCCTTACCAGCGTGAGTAATCAGCCAGCAGTTATGAATTTGACGGTTACGGGCAAAATCCTGGGACTGGGTTTTCGCCGTGATTTCCTGCGCCTGGAGACCGAGGTCAGAAAGACCCTGATGATCCATTTTAAATCCGCGCTTGTTATTGGAGAACATAATGGTGCCGCCTTTACGCAACAGGCGTTTCAGGTCGGTCATCAGCGCGAGATGATCGCGCTGCACATCAAAGCTCTCTTCCATGCGTTTTGAGTTGGAGAAGGTCGGCGGATCGATAAAGATCAGGTCGAACTGCTCATTACTTTCGCGCAACCAGCTGAGGCAGTCGGCCTGCATCAGACGGTGCTGACGTCCGGTCAGTCCGTTGAGGCGTAAGTTGCGTTCCGCCCACTCCAGATAGGTACGTGACATATCAACGGTGGTGGTGCTGCGCGCACCGCCCAGTCCGGCATGCACACTGGCGCTACCGGTGTAAGCAAACAGATTGAGGAAGTCTTTGCCTTTACTCATCTGGCCCAGCATCTTACGGGCAACGCGGTGATCAAGGAACAGACCGGTGTCGAGATAGTCGGTCAGATTGACCCACAATCTGGCATCGAATTCAGAAACTTCGAAGAAATCGCCTTTCTGATCCAGCTTCTGATACTGGCTTTTGCCCTTCTGTTTTTCGCGTGTTTTCATTACCAGCTTATTGGCTGGCAGATCGAGCACGCTCAGCGTGGCGGAGATCACATCAAACAGGCGCTGACGGGCTTTATTGGGATCGATGGTTTTCGGCGCAGCATACTCCTGAATCACCACCCAGTCACCGTAACGATCGACCGCCACGTTGTAGTCCGGCAGGTCGGCGTCATAAATACGGTAGCACTCGATACCTTCCTGTTTCGCCCACTTCTCCAGCTTCTTCAGATTCTTGCGCAGGCGATTCGCGTAATCTTCGGCAATCTGACCCGCGCCATTCGGTGAGGTGCTGGCCACCAGCTGATAGTTTTTCTGCACGCAATCCAGCGGGCCATTTTTCGCTTTAAACTGACGCTCGGCACGCAGCGACAGGCAGCTCAACAGTTCAGGCGAGGCGCTAAACAGCGACAGGTTCCAGCCGCCAAACTGGTTTTTCATAATGCGACCCAGCTGGCTGTGCAACGCGATCAGCGCCGGTTCACTTTCCAGACGTTCACCGTATGGCGGGTTACTTAATACTGTACCTGTCGGACCTTCCGGCAGTGGATTCGTCAGCTTTACTACATCCTGCACGTCAAAGCTGATCAGATCGGCCAGCCCGGCGCGACGCGCATTGGCGCGCGCACGCTCCATCACCCGCGAATCGTTGTCATAACCGTAAAAGCGCGAAGTGGTCTCCTGCACGCCACGGCGCGCACGCACCTGCGCTTCGCTGGTCACTTCACGCCACAGCGCATCGTCGTGCTTATTCCAGCCGAGGAAGCCCCAATGCGTGCGATGCAGACCAGGCGCGCGATCGGTGGCGATCATCGCCGCTTCAATTAGCAAGGTGCCGGAACCGCACATCGGATCGATCAGCGGCGTACCCGCCTGCCAGCCGGAGCGCATCACAATCGCTGCCGCCAGCGTCTCTTTTAACGGCGCCTGCCCAGCCTGCTGGCGATAACCACGCATATGCAGGCCGTCGCCGCTGAGATCCAGCGCGATACTGGCAGTATCTTTATGCAACCAGACATTAACGCGAATATCCGGCTGTTCACGATCGACATTTGGACGCGGCAGATTTTTGCGCGTAAAGCTGTCTACAATCGCATCTTTCACTTTCAGCGCGCCGTACTGGCTGTTGTTGATCACCTCATTGGTGCCGCTGAAATGCACCGCAAAGGTACGGTCACTGTCAAACATCGCGGTCCAGTCGATAACCTGGGCGCCAAGATAGAGGTCGAGGTCGCTGTAAACGCCACATTCCGTTAATGGCAGCAGAATGCGTGACGCCAGCCGACTCCACATCAGGCTCTGATAGAGTAAACGATCGTCTCCCTGAAAATGCACGCCGCCCTGGACGACCTGACAGTCATGCGCACCCAGCGCTTCCAGTTCACTTTTTAATAGCTCTTCGAGCCCACGTGCCGTACTGGCAAACAGAGAATTCATATCGTCACTTACTGTCCTGAGAAAATTGTTGCGCATTATAGCTAATCACAGACGCATGTCATAAAGTTAGCTTCTTTTAGTCCGACGATTTGTCGTGATTTCGTCCGAGTGATGTCCAGAATAGTATGTCACAGCATGGAGAGCCCCCATGATTAGCTTGTCGCGCCTGTTTATTCATCCGGTTAAGTCGATGCGTGGACTGCAACTTTCCCACGCTCAGGTGCTGGAGAGTGGTCTGGCGTTTGATCGTATTTTTATGATCACCGAAGCGGATGGTAAATTTATTACTGCCCGCCAGTTTCCGGAGATGGTGCTGTTTACCCCGGCGCTGACGGTTGATGGTCTGTTTCTCAGCGCGCCAGACGGCAGCAGCGCCACCATTCGCTTTGCCGATTTCACTACTGAAGCCTCGCCAACGGAAGTCTGGGGCACGCACTTCAGCGCCATGATCGCCCCCGAGATGATTAATAACTGGCTCAGCGAGTTCTTTCCGCGCCCGGTGCAGCTGCGCTGGGTTGGAGCGGAAATGACGCGACGGGTAAAGAAAAAACCGGCAGTGCCTCTCGGTTTTGCCGACGGCTATCCATTTTTGCTGGTTAATGAAGCGTCACTGTTCGATCTGCAACAGCGTTGTCCGGCCAGCGTCAAAATGGAGCAGTTTCGCCCCAACCTGGTCGTCACCGGCGCTACGCCATGGGCGGAAGACAGCTGGTCAGTGATACGCATCGGCGATATCACTTTTGAGGTGCCGAAGCCTTGCAGCCGCTGCATCTTCACTACCGTCAGCCCGGAACGCGGACGTAAACACCCGAGCGGCGAGCCGCTGGCCACGTTGCAAACCTTCCGTAGCGCACTGGATGGCAGCGGTGATGTCGACTTCGGTCTGAATCTTATCGCCCGCAACAGTGGCGTTGTCCGCGTTGGCGACACGCTTGAAGTGCTGAAAAACAAGCCGCCGCGTCCTTACGGCGCCGGAAAAGTGGTAGAAACCCTGCAGGTTCAGGCGCAGACGGCCGGTAAAGTTACCATCGGTTATCTGGGCGACAGTTTCAGCGGTAATAATCAGCAGGTGCTACTGGAGCAGTTAGAGATGCAGGGACACAATATCCCCTACTCCTGTCGCGCCGGCATTTGTGGCAGTTGCAAAATGACGCTGGTTTCCGGAGAGGTTAAGGCAATGAAGCAGAGCGCCATTCGTCAGGACGGCACTATTCTGGCATGTAGTTGTATTCCGGCTGGCGATATCGAACTGGCCTGATTTTCAGGCGGGCGGCGAGAAACGCCGCCCCTGGAAGGATGTAAGGTGTTATACCGCCTGATCGTAACGCAGCGACTCTTTTTTACTTTGGGGCACCAAACGATCGTGCATAATTTTGATCGCATCACCCAGCACCATATTACGGCCAGCCAGGGTTAACTGGCTCTGCGCCAGCAGACAGAGCGCCGCACTCTCACCACTTTCCACCACCAGCAAACGCGCCTGCTCGCCACTCTCACACAGCTGCACTTTCACCATATCGCCCTCACCCGGACGCCATTCCGCGTGGTGATGGCTTTCGAAATGCCAGCTTTTCGGCATCAGCGGTTTCAGGAAGCGGGTGGCCACCAGTGCATTCAGCACCAGCTCGGCGCGCTGATCGGCATTCAGATCCGCCAGGCGGCACTTTTCATCAAAGGTAAAAAATAGCGCCGCATCGTCAACACAAAAACCTGAAACGGCAAAGGCATCAGGGGTTAGCATTTTACGCGGGAAACGGGAACGGAATAGCATACCATCCGCCAGATCGAGCATCATTCGATCGTGCTCTGCGTCAAAAAACCAACGCCAGTTGTCGTCAGGTTTAATTCTCATGGTATGCCCTTTAAGAAATAAATTGTTACTATTGCCTCAAGTCTGTTCTGCAAAAATTATGGCTGAAGCAGGAAGAAACGCAGCGGCAAAATGAATAATAGACTAAATAATGACTCAATGGGATAAAATATAAACGAGCCAGAGGCAGAAATAAAGCCCCTGGCTGAATTAGCACAGAAATGTATCAGAGGCGGGTCACAATTGCGTCACGATTTCTTTAATAAGCGGCGGACCTTTATAGATAAAGCCGGAATATATTTGCACCAGCGTGGCGCCCGCAGCGATTTTCTCGCGCGCCGCAACCAGTGAATCTATCCCGCCGACACCGATAATCGGCATGCGACCTTGTAGCTCCTGCGACAGCCGGCGGATGACTTCAGTGCTGCGTAACTGTACCGGACGGCCACTAAGCCCTCCCGCTTCGTCACAATGTTTTAAACCGGCAACCAGCGATCGATCGAGCGTGGTATTGGTGGCGATAACCGCATCAATATTATGGCGCAGCAAACTTTCCGCTATTTGGATCAGCTCTTCTTCAGAAAGATCCGGCGCGATCTTTACCGCCACCGGCACATATTTATGATGGATCCTTTCCAGATCCTTCTGCTTTAATTTAATCGCGGCGAGAAGGTCGTCCAGTGCTTCACCATATTGCAGCGTGCGTAATCCTGGGGTGTTCGGCGAAGAGATATTGATGGCGATATAACCGGCATAGGGATAGACCTTCTCCATGCAAATTAAATAATCGTCTTTGCCCTGCTCAACCGGCGTGTCTTTATTTTTGCCGATATTAATGCCGAGAATACCGCTGAAATGCGCTTTTTTTACGTTTTCGACTAAATGATCGACGCCGAGGTTATTGAACCCCATGCGGTTGATGATCCCTTCAGCGGCAATAATGCGGAACATACGTGGCTTATCATTACCGGCCTGCGGACGCGGCGTAACGGTACCCACTTCAATATGGCCAAAGCCCATCGCAGCCAGCGCATCAATGCATTCGCCATTTTTATCCAGCCCTGCGGCAAGTCCTAATACATTTTTAAAGGTCAGCCCCATGCATTTTACCGGCCTGGACGGTAATTTCTGCCGGATTAAGGCTTCAAAAGGGGTGCCGGAAAGGCGACGTAACTGCTGAAAAGTCAGTTCATGCGCGCGCTCTGGATCGAGCTGAAACAGCGCCTTACGAACGAAAGGATAGTACATGCATACTCCTGAATTCCCGGTGGCAAATCGGGGCGGTATTATCCGGGATAAACAGAAGAAAAAACAGGATCTGAGACAAATCAGGCAAAATAAACGCAAACGTTTACCCGCCGCATAACGTTAATCGCCCTTCTTATCTGAATTCTGGCTTAGATTTGCCGGATAAATCATTTAAACCCCTCCCGCGCCTCTGTCAGGATAACTCCATCAGTTCTGAAGTAAGATTAATCAATAACTTTTAGTTATAAGGAGTCTGTAATGCGCGTTATTACTCTGGCGGGAAGCCCTCGCTATCCATCACGCTCCACGGCGCTGTTAACCCTCTGCCAGGCGACGCTGGAAAAGCGTGGTGTCGAAGTAATTCCATGGAATCTGCATAACTTCCAGCCTGAAGACTTACTCTACGCGCGTTTTGACTCTCCGGCGCTGCTGGCGCTGAAACAGGATCTGGAAGGGGCCGACGGGGTGATTGTCGCCACGCCAATCTATAAAGCTTCTTTCTCAGGCGCGTTGAAAACCCTGCTGGATCTGCTGCCAGAGCGTGCGCTGGAGCATAAAGTGGTGTTGCCACTGGCGACCGGCGGCACCGTCGCCCATATGCTGGCGGTGGATTACGCCCTGAAGCCGGTGCTGAATGCACTGAAAGCACAGGAAGTGCTGCACGGCGTATTTGCCGATGACACGCAAATCAGCCATTACGACCGTCATCCTGAAGTCAGCCCGCTGCTGGCTTCGCGACTGGATGAATCGCTGGACACATTCTGGCATGCGTTATCACGTCGTCACCATGCGCTGGCCACTGCAGTATAAGGAAGCAGAATAATGAAAGGATTACGTACTCTGCTTTCCGGCGCCGCACTCACCGCGCTGCTGGCGATTAGCGGTCAGGCCAGTGCCGACGAGGCTGCACCTGCCCAGTTCCGCATTGGCTACCAGAAAGGTTCGGTCAGCATGGTGCTGGCGAAATCGCATCAGCTGCTGGAGAAGAAATTCCCGCACACTCAGATTAAATGGGTCGAATTCCCGGCCGGACCACAAATGCTGGAAGCGCTTAATGTCGGCAGTATTGATCTCGGCAGCACCGGCGATATTCCACCGATTTTTGCCCAGGCAGCCGGTGCTGACCTGCTGTATGTCGGTTCCGAACCGGCAAAACCGCAGGCGGAAGTGATTCTGGTGGCGAAGAACAGCCCGCTGAAAACCGTTGCCGATCTGAAAGGGCATAAAGTGGCGTTTCAGAAAGGCTCCAGCTCGCACAATTTACTGCTGCGCGCCCTGCAGCAGGCCGGTCTGAGCTTTAACGATATTAAAGCCACTTATCTCACGCCGGCCGATGCGCGCGCCGCTTTCCAGCAAGGTGACGTTGATGCCTGGGCTATCTGGGATCCTTACTACTCTGCCGCGTTATTGCAGGGGGATGTGCGGGTGTTAAAAGATGGCAGCGATTTGACGCGCACCGGCTCTTTCTATCTCGCCACCCGCAGCTTTACCAATGCGAATGGCGGCTTTATTCGTCAGGTGCTGGAGTCCTTTACCGAAGCTGATGCGCTGACCCGCTCGCATACCGAAGAGAGCATCGAGTTACTGGCGAAGGCGATGGGATTACCGAAACCGGTACTGGCCAGTTATCTCAGTCACCGCCCGCCTGCCACCATTGCGCCGGTCAGCGAACAGACCGCGAAAGCCCAGCAGGAGACTGCTGATCTGTTTTATCAAAACCATCTAATGCCGGTAAAAGTTAATATCGCCGATCGTATCTGGCATGACGCGCCGGTCACTCAATAAAGGAGCACATCATGAGTCTTTCTGTTTTCTGGTTTCTGCCAACTCACGGTGATGGCCACTATCTGGGCACCGATGAAGGCGCACGTCCGGTCGACCACGGCTATCTGCAGCAGATAGCGCAGGCCGCTGATCGTCTTGGTTTTAGTGGGGTACTGATCCCCACCGGCCGCTCCTGTGAGGACGCATGGCTGGTGGCCGCGTCCTTGATCCCGGTGACGCAACGCCTGCGTTTTCTGGTAGCACTGCGTCCGGGGGTTATTTCACCTACCCAGGCTGCGCGCCAGGCCGCGACGCTCGATCGTCTCTCCAATGGCCGTACCCTGTTTAATCTGGTAACCGGTGGCGACCCGGAAGAGCTGGCAGGCGATGGCGTGTTCCTTGACCACCGCGAACGCTATGAAGAGTCAGCGGAATTTACCCGCGTCTGGCGCCGGGTGCTGGAGGGAGAAACCGTCGATTATGAGGGTAAACATGTCCACGTCCGCGGCGCCCGGCTGATGTTTAAACCGGTGCAGCAACCGCGTCCGCCGCTGTGGTTTGGCGGATCCTCCGATGTGGCGCAGGATCTTGCCGCCGAACAGGTTGATGTCTATCTCACCTGGGGCGAACCACCGGCGCTGGTTAAAGAGAAAATTGAGACCGTGCGCGCCAAAGCGGCAGCACAGGGCCGCACCGTGCGTTTCGGTATTCGCCTGCATGTGATTGTGCGCGAA
Organism: Winslowiella arboricola; assembly: GCF_025527015.1. Taxonomy (GTDB): domain Bacteria; phylum Pseudomonadota; class Gammaproteobacteria; order Enterobacterales; family Enterobacteriaceae; genus Erwinia; species Erwinia arboricola. The sequence continues at coordinate 1,283,964 of NZ_JAODIM010000043.1, forward strand.
ACCAATGAAGAAGCGTGGCAGGCGGCGGAACGACTGATCTCCCACCTTGACGATGCCACTATTGCCAGAGCGCAGCAGGCCTTTGCCCGCACTGACTCGGTGGGTCAGCAACGGATGGCCTCACTGCATGGCGGGCGACGTGACAAGCTGGAAATCAGCCCGAATCTGTGGGCCGGTGTCGGTCTGGTGCGCGGAGGTGCAGGCACCGCGCTGGTGGGTGATGGCGAAACCGTTGCGGCGCGGATGCAGGAGTATGCCGACCTCGGCATTGAGACCTTTATCCTCTCCGGCTATCCGCATCTGGAAGAGGCCTACCGGGTTGGCGAGCTGCTGTTCCCGCATCTGGATCTGAACGTGCCGGAGATCCCACAGCCGGGCAAAATCTCTGCCCATGGCGAAGCTGTGGCCCACGGCTTTGCACCGCAGAAAGTCTCGCAGAGCTAAGAGGTCATTATGAGCAATAAACGCACCCGACTGGCTCACCAGCTCGCCCCCTGGGCGCTGCCGGTATTATTAGTGGTGATATGGCAGATTGCTTCACAAACCGGCCTGCTGTCGACGCGCATTCTGCCGTCACCGGAAAATATCGTCATTACCTTCTGGCGCTTATCCTCCAGCGGCGAGTTGTGGCAACACCTGGCGATCAGCGGCTGGCGCGCGGTGATTGGCTTCAGCATCGGCGGCTCGATTGGCCTGCTGCTGGGACTGATCACCGGGATGTCGCGCTGGGGCGAACGCCTGCTGGATACCTCAGTGCAGATGCTGCGCAATGTGCCGCATCTGGCGTTGATCCCGCTGGTGATCCTGTGGTTCGGCATTGATGAAGCGGCGAAGATCTTCCTGGTGGCGCTCGGTACGCTATTCCCGATCTACCTGAATACCTACCACGGCATCCGCAATATCGATCGCGGGCTGGTGGAGATGGCGCGCAGCTATGGCCTGTCAGGCTGGAGCCTGTTTGTGCAGGTGATCCTGCCAGGCGCCCTGCCGTCGATTATGGTCGGCGTCCGCTTTGGTCTCGGCCTGATGTGGCTGACGCTGATTGTGGCAGAAACCATTTCCGCCAACTCCGGCATCGGCTATCTGGCGATGAACGCCCGTGAATTTTTACAAACCGACGTGGTAGTGGTAGCGATTATTCTCTATGCCCTGCTCGGTAAACTGGCGGATGTCAGTGCGCTGTTGCTTGAGCGCGTCTGGCTGCGCTGGCATCCGGCCTATCAACTGAAGGAGGAAAACGCATGAGTGAATTACCAGCTTCTCCGGCGCGTCTGAATAGTGGTACGCCGCTGGTGATCAACGGCGTCAGCAAGCAGTACAGCGGACGCAGCATTCTTAATAATATCAATCTGCATATTCCCTCCGGCCAGTTTGTGGCGGTGGTCGGCCGTAGCGGCTGTGGCAAAAGCACCCTGCTGCGTCTGCTGGCCGGGCTGGAAACCACCAGCGCCGGTGAACTGCTGGCCGGTAGCGCGCCGCTCAGTGATGCACGCGACGATACGCGTCTGATGTTCCAGGATGCCAGACTACTGCCGTGGAAAAGCGTGATTGATAATGTCGGCCTCGGATTACGCGGTAAAGCCTGGCGCAGTTCGGCGCTGGAAGCGCTGGAGGCGGTGGGTCTGGCCGATCGTGCGCAGGAGTGGCCTGCCGCCCTTTCCGGCGGTCAGAAGCAGCGTGTGGCGCTGGCACGCGCGCTGATCCATCGTCCGGGTCTGCTGCTGCTGGATGAACCGTTAGGCGCGCTGGATGCGCTGACGCGTATTGAAATGCAGGAGTTAATCGAATCGCTGTGGCAACAACATCACTTTACCGTGCTGCTGGTGACGCATGATGTCAGCGAAGCAGTGGCGATGGCGGACCGGGTGCTGCTGATTGAGGAAGGGAATGTCGGGCTGGATCTACTGGTCGATCTGCCACGTCCACGACGTCGCGGCTCGGCAAAGCTGGCGGAGCTGGAAGCAGAGGTGCTGGATCGGGTGATGAAGCGCCCGCCGGTTGAGCCTGAAAAACGTTTTGCGCAGCGGTAAAAACGTCGGCTGTCCGATCGAGATACCCGGGGCGACCATCCCGAGGTCTTCCGCGGACAGGCCGCTCCAGAGCCATCGGAATGTTTCCCCGAAATCCAGGTTTTATCGTTGCCAGAAGCTGAAGTAAAAAATGGGCGGAGTTAAAACCGCCCTGCTTCCTTTTACGCTAACGCCTTACTAATCTTCTCATAAAGATCCCCGGATAAATTATCCAGCCCTTTCAGCTGTTCCAGCGCCTGACGCATTAAGCCCTGACGGGTCGCATCGTAGCGTTTAAGGCGAATCAATGGCTCAATCATCCGCGCCGCAACCTGTGGGTTACGGGTGTTAAGATCGCTGAGGATCTCCACCAGGAACTGATAGCCGCTGCCATCGATGGCATGGAACGCTGAAGGATTCGCCGAGGCAAAGGTGCCAATCAGTGAACGAATGCGGTTTGGATTGCTCAGGCTAAATGAACGGTGATGCAGCAGTTCACGTACCCGTGACAGCACATCTGCCGCCGGGCTGGTGGCCTGCAGAATAAACCACTTATCCATCACCAGACCATCCTGATGCCAGCGCTCGTCAAAGGCGCTCAGCAGTGCTTCACGGCACGGCAGCTGGGCGGCAACGGCGGCGGACATCGCGGCCAGCGCATCGGTCATATTGTTCGCCTGCTGATATTGTGCGGTCACCAGCTTCTCCGCCAGCGCGGCATCGCCCAGCGCCAGATAGCTCAGGCAGACGTTTTTCAGCGCACGCTTACCAATCTCCGCATGCTCGACCCGGTACTCACCGCTGTGATTATCGTGATACACCGCCAGCAGTTCGTCAGCCAGTTCGGTGGCCAGCGTGCGCATCAATGCGCTCCGCACCGCCGCGATGGCATTCGGATCGATAGTTTCAAACAGTTCGGCGATTTCGTTTTCGCCTGGCAGCGTCAGGATCAGCGCCATCAGCGCCGGATCGCTATGCTCATCCAGTAGCACCGCGCGGAAAGCATCCGCGACATGCAGCGGCAGTGACAGCGGTTGTCCCTGCTGCTGACGCGCCACATTCAGCTTGATATAAGTCGCCAGCAGGCTCTGTGCGGCATCCCAGCGGGAGAAATCATTGCTGGCATGGCGCATCAGGAAGGTCAGCTGCGCATCGCTCCATTTATAGTCGAGCTTCACCGGCGCCGAGAACTCACGCAGCAGTGAAGGCACCGGCTGGAAGTAGACATTATCGAAAACAAAGGTCTGGAACTCTTCGGTAATATTCAGCACGTTGTTGACCGCATGCCCATTATGCTGCAGCGGGATCACTTTGCCTTCGCCGTCGTACAGCTCAATATTCAGCGGAATATGCAGCGGCAGCTTCTCTTTCTGATCGGCGGTTGGCGGCGTCATCTGGGTGACATGCAACGTATACTGTTCCAGCTCCGGATTATAGTCGTCACGAACCGACAGCACCGGGGTGCCGGACTGGCTGTACCAGCGACGGAACTGCGACAGATCGATATTGGAAGCATCTTCCATCGCCTGCACAAAATCATCACAGGTGGCGGCGCTGCCATCGTGGCGCTCAAAATAGAGCTGCATGCCTTTCTGGAAGTTCGCTTCGCCCAGCAGCGTATGCAGCATGCGAATCACTTCCGAGCCCTTTTCATACACTGTCAGGGTATAGAAGTTATTCATCTCGATAACCTGCTCGGGACGAATCGGATGCGCCATCGGGCTGGCATCTTCGGCAAACTGGGAACCGCGCATAATGCGCACATTATCGATACGGTTGACCGCGCGCGAACCGAGATCGGAACTGAATTCCTGATCGCGGAATACGGTCAGTCCCTCTTTCAGACTGAGCTGGAACCAGTCGCGGCAGGTAACACGGTTGCCGGTCCAGTTATGGAAATATTCATGGCCGATCACCGCTTCAATGCCGAGGTAATCTTTGTCGGTGGCGGTTTCCGCTTTCGCCAGCACATATTTGGAGTTAAAGACGTTCAGGCCTTTGTTCTCCATCGCCCCCATATTGAAGAAATCTACGGCGACGATCATAAAGATATCGAGATCGTATTCGAGGCCAAAACGCTCCTCATCCCATTTCATACTGTTTTTCAGCGAGGTCATCGCCCAGTCTGCGCGATCGAGATTGCCGCGATCAACATAGATCTCCAGCGCCACATCGCGATGAGAACGGGTGGTAAAGCTGTCACGCAGCACATCGAAATCACCGGCCACCAGCGCAAACAGATAGCAAGGTTTCGGGAACGGATCTTCCCACTTCATCCAGTGGCGGCCATCTTCCATCTTACCGCTGTCGAGCCGATTGCCGTTGGATAACAGGAACGGATAAAGCGCCTGGTCAGCAATAATGGTGGTGGTAAAGCGCGCCAGCACATCCGGGCGATCCAGATACCAGGTGATATGACGGAATCCTTCCGCTTCACACTGGGTACAGAGCGCTTCGCCGGACTTATACAGTCCTTCCAGCGCGCTGTTTTTATCCGGGTGAATGTCGTTAACAATTTTTAGCGTAAAGGTTTCAGGCAGCTGTTCAATCACCAGCGCACCCTCTTCCAGCTGATAGTGACTCCACGGCTGGTCATCAATCTCCAGCGAAATCAGCGTCAGGTCTTCGCCATCCAGGCGCAAGGCAGCATCACTGGCACCCAGACGCTTGATGCGGCTCACCGCTGTCACCTGCGTGGTCGCGGCATCAAGGTTAAATGTCAGATCGATATCTGTAATGGTGTAATCAGGCGCACGATAATCATGGCGATGTTTAGCTTGAGGCTGTTGCGTCATAGAACCCTTCTCACGTCATAAAAAGTTAATCCATTCAAGTCTATTCCTGTTGTGCGCATGTTGCCACGCAGAATAGTATCAATCGCAATAATTGATACATTTCATTAACAATGGCACTTTTTAACCTCGACCCGACAGTCTGAATTGTGCTGAGATGAGGTTCATTAAATATAATATCCGGTTATACTTCGCCTCTTGATTGAGACATATTACTTATTACCAGGGATAACGCTCTGCGCGAGAGGATGCTGAAACGCACCATGACACGACACGCTTCCCCGATTTTGACGACGTTGCTGGATACGGATGCCTACAAACTCCATATGCAGCAAGCCGTGTTTCATCGCTATCACAACGTTGCCGTTGCCGCTGAGTTCCGCTGCCGGGGTGACGATTTGCTGGGCATTTATGCTGATGAGATCTCTCAGCAAATTGCTCTGATGGCTTCACTGGCGCTGAACGACGAGGAGTACGCTTACCTCGCTGGCCTGCCGTTCTTTAAACAGGACTACCTCGACTGGCTGCGTGATTTCCGCTACGACCCTGCTCAGGTGCGGGTACGTAATCATCAGGGCAAACTTGATATTCGCATCACCGGCCCGTGGCGCGAAGTGATTATGTGGGAAGTTCCGCTGCTGGCGCTGATCAGTGAAGTGGTGCATCGTCACCGCTCGCCGCAGGTGACCACGGAAATGGCGGTCGAACATCTGCAGAGTAAGCTGACAGCGTTTAACACGCTGACCGGCGATCTCGATATGTCACGCTTTAAACTGATGGATTTCGGCACCCGCCGCCGCTTCTCTGGTGACGTGCAGCTGGCGATTGTCAGTACGCTGCAACAGCAGTTCCCGTGGCTGGTGGGCTCCAGTAACTACGATATCGCCCGTAAACTTGGTATCGCGCCGGTGGGTACCCAGGCGCATGAGTGGTTCCAGGCGCATCAGCAGATCAGTCCGGTGCTGGCCAACAGTCAGCGTGCGGCATTGCAGGCCTGGCTGGATGAGTATGACGATCAGCTCAGTATTGCGTTAACTGACTGCATTACCATGGATGCTTTCTTGCGTGATTTCGGTGCGGGTTTTGCCGGCCGTTACCAGGGTTTGCGCCATGACTCCGGCGATCCGCTGGAGTGGGGGGAGAAAGCGATTGCCCATTATCAACGGCTGGATATCGACCCGCTCAGCAAAACGCTGGTGTTCTCCGATAATCTGGACCTCGATAAGGCAGTCAGTCTGTATCGCCACTTTGGCCAGCGCGTGAATGTGATCTTCGGCATTGGCACGCGCCTGACTTGTGATATTCCGCAGGTAAAACCGCTGAATATCGTAATCAAGCTGGTGGAATGCAACGGCAAGCCGGTGGCAAAACTCTCCGACAGCCCGGGGAAAACTATCTGCCAGGATCAGGCTTTTGTCCGCGCCCTGCGCAAAGCCTTTGATCTGCCACTGGTGAAAAAAGCCAGTTAAGCCCGTCGGGGGCAACCACGATTGCCCCTGCACCACCTATCCCCTTAAGAAATCTTATCTTCTGCCACTAATTCTGCTTGTGTCCTGTCTGACGGCAAGTAACATAGCAATAGTCCCAAATCCGGGACGATTAATTTTCAAATCAGATCAATTAAAGAGAGAAATTTATGAGCGTAGCGCCTGTAGCGGATGTACTGCATGGCCGGGTCGCGGTTGACAGCGAAGTCACCGTACGCGGCTGGGTACGTACCCGAAGAGATTCAAAAGCCGGTATTTCATTTGTCGCCGTATATGACGGCTCCTGCTTTAATCCCGTTCAGGCTGTTATAAATAATTCTCTGAATAATTATCAGGATGAAGTTTTACGTCTGACCACCGGTTGCTCGGTGATTATCACCGGTAAAGTAGTGGCGTCGCCGGGTGAAGGCCAGCAGTTTGAAATCCAGGCCACCGCAGTAGAAGTGATTGGCTGGGTGGACGATCCTGATACCTATCCGATGGCGGCGAAACGTCACAGCATCGAATATTTGCGTGAAGTGGCGCACCTGCGTCCGCGCACTAACCTTATCGGCGCGGTCACCCGCGTACGTCATACTCTGGCGCAGGCGCTGCACCGCTTCTTCCATGAAAATGGTTACTTCTGGGTGTCGACGCCGCTGATCACTGCTTCCGATACTGAAGGCGCCGGTGAAATGTTCCGCGTGTCGACGCTGGATCTGGAAAACCTGCCGCGTGACCCGCAGGGTAAAGTGGACTTCAGTGAAGACTTTTTCGGCAGAGAGGCTTTCCTGACGGTTTCCGGCCAGCTGAATGGCGAAACCTACGCCAGCGCCCTGTCAAAAATCTACACTTTCGGCCCGACTTTCCGTGCGGAAAACTCCAACACCAGCCGCCATCTGGCGGAATTCTGGATGCTGGAACCGGAAATCGCTTTCGCTTCACTTGATGATGCGGCGGCGCTGGCGGAAGCGATGCTGAAATATGTGTTTAAAGCGGTGCTGGACGAGCGCGCCGATGATATGGCGTTCTTTGCCGAACGCGTAGACAAAGATGCGATTTCTCGCCTGGAACGTTTTGTAACGGCTGATTTTGCCCAGGTCGATTACACCGATGCGGTGAATATCCTGATTGCCTCGGGCCAGAAATTTGAAAACGATGTCTCCTGGGGTATCGATCTCTCTTCTGAGCACGAACGCTATCTGGCGGAGAAACACTTTAAAGCGCCGGTGGTGGTAAAAAACTATCCGAAAGACATTAAAGCTTTCTATATGCGTATGAATGACGATGGCAAAACGGTCGCCGCAATGGATGTCTTAGCACCAGGTATTGGTGAAATTATTGGTGGTTCACAGCGTGAAGAGCGTCTTGATGTACTGGATGCACGCCTTGCTGAGATGGGTCTGAATAAAGAAGATTACTGGTGGTATCGTGATCTGCGTCGCTACGGCACAGTGCCACACTCAGGCTTTGGATTAGGTTTCGAACGATTAATCGCCTATGTCACCGGCGTACAAAATGTAAGAGACGTTATCCCCTTCCCTCGTACGCCACGCAATGCGAGTTTCTGATTTTCTGCATTAAACATAAGAAATTCATATATATATTAAGGTCAGCCTCGCTGGCCTTTTTTTTATTTTTGTAAATTTAGAGATGTCTCACAAAGTTCCGTATTTTTTACATTTTGTAATACATATTTTCCTGCTGAAACAAGATTGCGAGATTTGTATCATTTTCGAGGTAGATTAAGCGAGCCCGGAATGGAAAGATGCGTTCAGACACAGGAAGACACCAAACTATCTTCAGAGTTCTGTAAAGAATTATTGACGGCAGTGGCAGGTGTCCGAATAAACTCCAATGAGGGTAATAAATAAATGATGAAGCGCAACATTCTTGCAGTAGTTATCCCAGCTCTGTTAGCTGCTGGTGCGGCCAACGCTGCAGAAGTTTATAACAAAGATGGCAACAAGCTGGATCTGTACGGTAAAGCTGTTGGTCTGCACTACTTCTCTGATGAAGATGGTTATGCTGGTGACGGCGATCAGTCTTATGCGCGTTTAGGCTTTAAAGGCGAAACCCAGATTAACGACCAGCTGACCGGTTTCGGCCAGTGGGAATACCAGTTCAACGCTAACAACGCTGAAAGTGATGCTGATGCGCAGTCTGGCAACAAAACCCGTCTGGGCTTTGCTGGTCTGAAATTCGGCGATGCGGGTTCATTCGACTACGGTCGCAACTACGCCATTGCCTATGACGTACTGGGCTGGACTGATATGCTGCCAGAGTTCGGTGGCGACTCAGCACAGACTGATACCCTGACCGGCCGTAGCGGCGGCGTGGCGACTTACCGTAATAGCAACTTCTTTGGTCTGGTAGATGGCTGGGACTTCGCAGCTCAGTACCAGGGCAAAAACGATCGTGACGAACTGGAACGCGCTAATGGTGACGGCTACGGCTTCTCCACTTCTTACGTTTCACCAATCGGCCTTGGCGTTGTGGGTACCTACAGCTCGCAGGATCGTACTAATTCACAGAACGGTGCTGAGTTCGGCGAAGGCGACCGCGCTGAGTTCTGGGGTGCGGGTCTGAAATATGACGCGAACAACATCTACCTGGCAGCAACCTATGCTGAAGGCCGTAACGCAACCCGTATCGGTGACAACAGAGGTTTTGCTAACACACTGAGTTAGTGGCTCAGTACCAGTTCGACTTCGGCCTGCGTCCATCTATCGCCTATGTGCAGAACAAAGGCAAAGATATCGAAGGTATCGGCGATGTTGACCTGGTTAAATACTTCGAAGTGGGCGCGACTTACTACTTCAACAAAAACATGTCTACCTATGTTGATTACATCATCAACCAGATCGACAGCGACAACGCCCTGGGTGTTGCCTCTGATGATACTGTAGCAGTTGGTCTGGTTTACCAGTTCTAATTGCCTGGCGTGATGCGCGAGTTATCGCCCCTCACAGCCGCATAAAAACGGAGCCGCAAGGCTCCGTTTTTATTTATGCGATATGGGCTTTTCTTTTTGTCGCAAACGGTTGGCATTTATCCATTCTGGCGTTAACCTGAGGTCTCAATTCGCTTTAGTTTAAGCTTACGGACCCTCTTCTATGTTTGAAAACATTGCAGCTGCACCCGCCGACCCTATTCTTGGTTTAGCCGATCTTTTCCGCGCCGATGACCGCCCAAACAAAATCAATCTCGGGATTGGTGTGTATAAAGATGAAACCGGCAAAACGCCGGTGCTGACCAGCGTGAAAAAAGCGGAACAATTTCTGCTGGAAAACGAAACCACCAAAAACTACCTGAGCATCGACGGCCTCGCCGATTTCGCGCACTGCACGCAGGAACTGCTGTTTGGTAAAGGTAACGCGATTATTGCCAGCAAACGCGCCCGCACGGCGCAGACCCCTGGTGGTACCGGTGCGTTGCGTGTTGCTGCCGATTTTCTGGCTAACCAGACGCCAGTAAAACGTATCTGGGTCAGCAACCCAAGCTGGCCAAACCATAAAAATGTATTCGAATCTGCCGGTCTGGAAGTATGTGAATACGATTATTACGACGCTGCGAATCATCAGCTGAATTTCGACGGCATGATCGCCAGCCTGGCGAAAGCGCAAGCTGGTGATGTCGTGCTGTTCCATGGCTGCTGTCATAACCCAACCGGTATCGATCCGACCGCCGAACAGTGGGCGCAGCTGGCTGAGCTATCGCTGAAAAGCGGCTGGCTGCCCCTGTTTGATTTCGCCTATCAGGGCTTTGCCCGTGGGCTGGAAGAGGACGCGGAAGGCCTGCGTATCTTCGCTGACAGCCATAAAGAGCTGCTGGTGGCGAGTTCCTACTCAAAAAACTTTGGCCTCTATAACGAGCGCGTAGGCGCCTTTACGCTGGTCGCCACTGAAGCTGCTGTTGCAGATGTCTCCTTTAGCCAGGTTAAAGCCACCATTCGCGCCAACTACTCTAACCCACCGGCACATGGTGCGGCAGTGGTTGCCACTATTCTGGGTAATGACGCGCTGCGTGCTATCTGGGAGCAGGAACTGACCGATATGCGCCAGCGTATTCATCGTATGCGTCAGTTGTTTGTGAACACCCTGCAGGAGAAAGGCGCCAAAGGTGATTTCAGCTTTATTATTAACCAGAACGGCATGTTCTCATTCAGCGGTCTGACTAAAGATCAGGTTGTCCGTCTGCGCGAGGAGTTTGGCGTTTATGCGGTGAATTCGGGACGTGTTAACGTCGCGGGGATGACGCCGGATAATATGGCGCCACTGTGCGAAGCGATTGTCGCGGTACTGTAATGTTTAAACGGGCGGCGATTACGCCGCCCCTGGGCCAGCATAATCGTAGGGGTGGCGTTATCGCCACCCGTAAAGACAGGATTATTGCAGGAAAGGATTACTCACCCGTTCATAACCGAGTGTCGACATCGGTCCGTGTCCGGGAATAAAGGTCACATCATCGCCCAGCGGCAGCAATTTAGTGATAATCGAGTCAATCAGCGCCTGATGATCACCCTGCGGGAAATCACTGCGGCCTACACCACCGTTAAAAATCACATCGCCAGAAACCAGCAGGCGGCCAGCACGGTCGAAAAACACAATGTGTCCCGGCGTATGTCCCGGACAGTGCAGCACCTCGAGCGTGATATTGCCAAGCTGCACGCTTTCACCCTCTTCCAGCCAGCGATCCGGGTTTACCGGTGGGCACTCCGCTAAACCAAACATCCGGCTTTGCGCGGGTAATCCTTCCAGCCAGAAGGCATCCAGCTTTTGCGGACCAATAATCTGCACCGCATAATGCGCCGCCAGCTCTGCGGCAGCACCGACATGATCGAGGTGACCATGAGTCAGCAGAATTTGCGTGACATTAACGCCCTGCTCTGTCACCGCGCGGATAATCTTTTCGGCATCGCCACCCGGATCAACAATGGCAGCTTGTTGCGTTTCCGCACACCAAATCAACGAACAATTCTGCGCGAATGCCGTCACCGGAATAATGTGATAGTCCATAACACTCCGTTACCGGCTAACACAGGGCTGCCGGAATTTCTCTTCGTTACCAGTTTCTTAGCGGACCGGTATCAATATGTACAAAGTCACTGCTGGGGTAATATCCTACACCACCTGCGCGCATTTTTAATGCCGCTTTGCGTACATTGCTCAGAGAAATGCCTTCAATATGGAAATCCATTGCCTGTCCGAGAGTATGGTAGCTATGTTTCGCCACCCCTCTGCTGTGCGCGCGCAGTTCGTTGTTGGTGGCACGTGAACGGTAGCCGGAAATAAGCTGTACCGGTTTACGGGTCTCCAGCATCGCCTGCAAACGATAAAGCTGATCGAAAAGTTTGGGATCGATACTCTTCACTTTGTTTGCCCGATAATCACGGAAAAAGTGATTCAGACGCGATAACTCATCCTTGTCATAGCTGGTACCGTTAAAAAACTCGGTTTTCAGAGTTTCACCGGTATGCAGATTATTTAGGGTCAGAACGCGAGGACGGGGGGTAGAAAGTGTGGCGAAAGCCTGGCCCGGCAGAAGCGATAAGCCAAGAGCTGCTCCACCAAATGCCAGTAGCTTACGGCGATGAGAGTCGAATTTATCCATCAAATACTGTTACCTGCAAAAAAATGTCTGAATGAGCAAAAAGTGCACAAGGTCGAACCATAACTGCCGTATTGTTATCCGTCAACCCATTAAAGAAAAAACTGGAAGCGCACGCGCAGCAGTCGCTGGCAGGCAAAAAAATGCCGGGACATTACCCGGCACTGTTTCTTACTTAATTTTCAATAATTAGAGAAGCAACTGTCCAGCCTGGGTTAGCACCTGAGAGCCGGAACGCGCGGTAGCATCATAATTGTAAATATCTGTGCGAAATTGCGGTTTACCGTCGTCAGACACCCAGGCGGTCAGATAATAGAGGTTTACCGGGATACGCTGACGAATCGGCACATAGCGGGTGTTGCCCTCTTTAAGAGTGCTGGAAATACGCGTATCGTTCCAGCCCGCATCCTGCAGCATCAGGTTGGCTAAATCCGATGCTTTATTCACCCGCACGCAACCGGAACTTAGCGCGCGAATATCCTTCTGGAACAAGTTATGGTTCGGCGTATCGTGCAAATAGATCGCATCAGAACTCGGCATATTAAATTTATAACGTCCCAACGAGTTGGCGCTGCCTGGCGCCTGACGTATGCGATACGGGAATGAGGCAGCTGAGACCATACTCCAGTCAATCATCGTCGGGTCGATCACCGAGGCGTCATCACTCCAGCCGGACAACAAGGTGTAATTATGCTTATAAAGATACGTCGGATCCTGCTTCACCTTTGGAATAATATCCTGACGCACCAGCGTGGTCGGCACGTTCCATGGCGGATTTAACACCACGTTATTTAATGCGCTACGCATTAATGGCGTTTTGCGATCAGGTCGGCCGACGATCACTCGTGAAGAGAGGATTTCATTGCCGCCGACATAGTAGATCAGCGAATAATTGGGGATATTCACCATAATGCCATTATGCATATCATCCGGCAGCAGCCGCAGGCGCTGAATATTGAGCGCCAGCAGTGAAGCACGCAACTGTGGAGAGACATTCAGCCACTGGCGGGTTCGTGCACCAATCGCGCCGTCTGATGCCAGCCCCTGCCATTGCTGGAAACGTTTCAGGCCTTCCACCAGCTCCGGGGTATAGACGTTATCGCTGCTGGCAGCGGCGGCAGGTTGCACATTGCCGGCATTTTCCGGCGTCTGCACCGGCAGATCAGCAACACTCGTCGCCGACGGACTAACCGCCACCGATGTATCGCTTTCAGTAACCGGCACCGGTGCTGTTGGTACTGCATCCTGATGCGGCTGCGGCGTCAGGGAGAGATCATTAAGCATGCCGGTACGCTGCAGGATTTCACGCAGCGCCGGAACATCCTGACTGACCTGACCCGGGCGTAGCGTCTGTTTGTCCGTCAGCTGCGGCCATGGACGATTATCTGCCAGCATGGCTTTCAGCGCCTGATGCATACGCACATATTGCGGATGCTGTGGCGTCAGCGAAACAACAAAGGCATTTAAGCCGCCCGCATCGGCTGCCGTCTGCCACTGATTAATCACTGAGATTGGCGGCAGGGCCATTTTATACGGCACAGTACTGTACAGCCAGGTTTCACCCTGCGCCGGTACGCTGGAGACAAACTGTAAGTAACCCAGCATCGCATCTGACAACACAATATCGCGCGCCAGTCCGGTTATTTCCGGATCGGTTAATTGCTGCACCCACTGGGTGAACTGCGGCTGTACGCCTGAGATCGCCACTTCAGCCAGCTGCTGCTGAAATTGTTGTACCGCATCACGATCCTGCCACAGCGGACGCATATCGCGCGCAGCATAAATCGACGCCAGCGAAGCCAGATAAAAAGGTTTTGCCGTATGAGGAAGCGCCGCAAGGATTTGCGACTGACTCTCTGTGACACTCATCACACCTGCCGGCGCCGTGGCTGGCAACGGTGAATTTATGGCGGCGGTAGCGCTATACACCTGGGCGAAGAGAAGTACGATACAACACCCTAACGTCGTTTTCTTCAACGTAACAAAATTTGCCAGCAACATCCCTTGCCCCCTGTGTATTCAATTAGCCGTAACAGACAAAGAAACTTTCACCCGCTGGGCTATTACTCTTTGTTCTAAGTATAGAAACTAAAAACGGCATTTGCCTGAACTGAAGCAAATGCCGTGACCAGATTAATGCGTGAGCAGAAAATTTACTACATTTGTGCTTGTGATTTTTCTGTTTCACCATCCGAAGAGTCTGCATTACTCGCCGGAGAAGGTTCAGCCGAGAAGCCACGCAGACCAACAACATGCACATGCTCGGTATTCTGGAAGACTTTACGCACCAGTTTATACGTGGTGCCTTTTTCCGGACTGATATTTTCTGGTGCCGCAATAATCAGCTGCATCTCCAGACGGTCGCACAGTTCGAACAAAGTAGCGATCGATTTCGCATCAAGACGAGCGGCTTCATCAAGGAACAGTAAGCGGCAAGGTGAAATATCTTTACCGCGCAGTCGACGTGACTCTTCTTCCCAGCTCTGTACCACCATAACCAGAATCGACATCCCGGTACCGATCGCCTCACCGGTCGAGAGCGCGCCACTTTCCGCACGCAACCAGCCATCGGAACCACGGTTCACTTCCACTTCCATCTCAAGATAGTTGCGATAATCCAGCAGCTCTTCGCCGATGGTTTGCGGCGTACGCTGGCCCATATCGATTTGCGGGTTCAGGCGCTGATAGAGTTTAGCCAGCGCTTCAGAGAAGGTCAGGCGATTGCTGTTAAACAGGTCCTGATGTTGCTCATGCTGCTCCGACAACACATCCAGCAGAGTGGAATGCGCTTCACGCACGTTGACGTTAAGACGAACGCTGCGCACCTGACCAAAGCTGACACTGTTCAGACCCTGGTTCAGCTGGCGAATACGGTTCTGCTCACGCTGAATGGTCTTACGAATAATGTTCGACACACTGCGTGAACTGATGGCCAGCATCTGTTCGCGCGCCGTCAGCTCTTCCGTCAGACGGTTCAGCTCAATCTCCATCTGTTCGATGGCTTCAACCGGATCGTCAGTACGAATAATATCCTGACGAATACGTTCACGAAGATGCTGGTAAACCGCGATAAAGAACTGGATCTTACGTTCCGGCCGTTTCGGATCTTCCGACAGGCGCAGCACGTCGCGCAGATGTTCGTTATCGGCCACTGCCAGACGCAGCGCACCCAGCGCCTTATCCGACATCGAACGCAATTCATCGCCGCCAAGATAAGCCAGTTCACGGCGGTGCAGACGGCGTTCGACGCCATTGTCTTTCACCATCCGCATCACCGCACACCAGCCCGCTTTCGCCGACACTACCTGCTCACGATTCTGGTGGTAATCACGCTCCAGTCGACGCAATTTCTTCTGCAGGGCATCCATTTCCGCTTCGCAGAAGGTCAGCTGTTTCTCCAGCTGATTACGACGTGCGCGGTTGTTGCTCAGAGCGCTGTAAAGCTCGTCACGACGAATACGGGCGCGCTCCTCAGCGCTGGCATCGGCTTGCACACCGATATCCTGCATCTCCTGGTTCAGCTCTTTTAGCATGTCGCGCTTGGCGTCAAACGAGCTTTTCAGCGAAGCCAGCACCTGTGAATACTGGGTCAGCTGCGCCTGATGCTGACGCAACTGATCACGCGCACGGGCGCGCTCCGACTCCGCCTGTTCCAGACGACGGCGCAGCTTCTCATTAAGATCACTGTTGCCGTTTAGCATGCCAGCAGAATCGGTATAACCAAAGTGGGCACGACGCTGCGTCACTTCGGTTAAGGCAAATGCCTGCTGACGGGCATCGCGCTGCGTTTGTTGCGCCTGCTGATAATCGGTCTTCAGCTGTTCATGCTGCTCGGGGTCGCTCTGCAATACCGAGACAATCGGTTCAAGCCGCGTCAGGCTGTTGCCATGCTGCTGGATAAAGCGCGACGCTTCGTGCGCCTCGTCCAGACGTTCACGAATCTCTTCACAACGGTCCTGCAAGGTTTCGTCAGTCAGCAAGGTGACACGCGGCAGCAGGCGGTTAAGCTGCGCTACGCCCTCTTTCGCCAGATCGTATTGCTGACGCTGCTGCAGATTGTCATTTTCATGACTGCTTTGCCCACGCTCAATCTCGGTACGTCGGGCATTAAGCTGACGGATCTGCGCTTCAGGATCGTCTTCAAACGCCACCGCCAGATGGCTGCCGATAAAGCGGCTGAACGACTGATGCAGACGCTGGGTTTTCTGTACATCAAACGACAGCGTGGCGTAAGTTTCCGCCAGTTGCTCGCGTTCGTTATGCAGCAGTTCCAGCTGGTTTTCACGCGCAGCACGGCCAAACAACGGGATTTTCGGGAAGCGGGAATAGCGCCACTGACGATCGGCGACTTTCACCACTACCGCTTTTTCCAGTTCTTCGACGCCAAACACACTGTCATCGAAGGATTGCGGGTCCCCTTCGATCAGATAGAGATCTTCCGGGCAATCTTCGAGGCCGTCGAGCTGCTCGCGCACCAGCGACAGATCCGGCACCACGATGGCATGGCGCGACGGACCATACAGCGCCGAGAAGTAAGGCGCATCATCAATGGTGACGTCATCATAGATTTCAGAGAGCAGCACACCGCCAAAACGTTCGGCGAGATTGTTCAGGCGTGCATCTTCGGCACCGCCCGGCTGGCTAAGTCTTTCGATCTGCTTTTCAATATCACGCTTACGCCCGGCGACTTCATCACGCTCAACGGTGGTTTCGCGCTCACGCTCCAGCAGCTGCTGCATAAACTCCGTAACCTGCTGGCTGTTCTCCAGCGGCTGTCCGGTCTGTTCGCTTAACTGCGTCAGGATCTCCTGCGCCGCCAGCCAGTGCGGGGCACGGGCGGTCAGCGTAGAAATTCGCTCACGCAGCTGATCCAGCTCCTGGCGCATCATCATGCGGCGTTCGCCTGCGTCAGCAACGCTCTGCGACAGCTGTTCAATCTGCGCTTCCAGTTCACGCTGTAGCGATTCCAGCTCCTGCGGATCGTACTGCTGGCCCTGACGTTTGCAGAACTCATTCAGCAGACGTTCTGCTTCCTGCTGTTCGCGCAAACGCTGTTCCATCTCGCTCAGGCGCAGGCGCAGCGACGGCAGTTGTTCTGCGTGATGGCGCTGATTAGCGGCTTCGCGCAGCAAATCACGGCCGGTTTGCCAGGCTTCGCTACGGGTAACCGGACCGGCAATTTTGTTGACCAGATCAAATGCCTGTTCGAACTGACTGTGCGCGGCGTCCGCCACACTCATTTTCTGTTCCAGCATTAATAAACGGCTGGTGGCTTCCTGCTCTTTCGCCTGGAAGGTTTCCAGCCACTCTTCGGCATTGTCCACGGAAAGCTCAGGTAAGCGACAGATCTCCTGTGCACGTTGCAGCGCCTGCAACGCCTGCTGATACTGAATGGCGCGGGTTTGCTGCACGTCGAGCGCCTGCTGGTAATCGGCCAGCTGGCTTTTTAACTCATCCACTTCCAGTTCGGCGGCTTCGGCGCGGGCTTCATTCTCTTCCTGCACCTCGCGCGCTTCGGCCACCACCTCATTCTGCTCTTCCAGACGGTAGGTCAGCTCATCAAGATCGCCTTCGTAGCGCTCGATTTTCTCCTGCTGACGCATCGCGGTTTGCACCAGATTCAGGTGATCGCTGGCGCCCTGGTAATCGGTTTCCAGATCGTTTTCTGCGCCATTGTGTTCAGCCAGTTCACGCGCCATTTCGATATGACGGAACTGCTCGGCCGCCAGCTGTTTGCGGCTGCTAAACAGATCGTTGCGCAGCACCAGCGCACCATCGAGATGAATGCGACGCTCGTTGGCGTGACGCATATAGTCGGCGGCGACGTAACTGGTGGCTTCGGAGATCAGATGCTTAAACAGATCGCGATCCGACTGGGTAACGCGAATCGCTTCCAGCGTCATGCGGTTTTCACGCAGCGCCGCTTCCATATCCTGGAAAGCTTTACGCACGCCGCTGTTTTCCGGTAACAGATAGTCACGCAGCGAGCGGGTAATCGCGCTGGAGATACCGCCATACAGCGAGGCTTCAATCAGGCGATAATATTTACTGCGATCGCCCGCGGAGCGCAGACGACGCGCCACAATGCCCAGATCGAACATCAGCGAGTGATAATCGGTAATCGAGTTAAACTGCTTGAACTGCACGCCTTCAATCGCTTCAAGGCGATCTTTTAATTCGCTCAGCGGCAATACACGTGCCTGACGATCGTTCAGCGTCTCGGTCAGAATTTCCGTCGGGTTCATCGCCGACGGCAGCCCATGAATACTGAACGGCTTGATATCGACTTTTTTGTCGCGTCCGGCCACCTGTTGCAGGCGCACACCGACAATCACACGCTGATGGCGCGAGTTCACCACATCCAGCGTCGAGTAACAGACCCCGGCGCGTAACTTACCGTGCAGGCCTTTATCGCGCGAGCCTGATGTCGCGCCAGCTTCGGTGGTGTTACGGAAGTGCAGCAGCGTCAGATCGGGGATCAGCGCAGTAATAAATGCCGCCATGGTGGTGGATTTACCGGCGCCGTTACCACCCGACAGCGTAGTGACCAGCTCATCGAGATCAAAGGTGCGCGCAAAAAAACCGTTCCAGTTAATCAGCGTCAGCGAGCGAAATTTTCCGCGTTCAATCATGCCTGTTCATCCTCCGCATTATCTGACGTTATGCCGTCACTGTCGTTCTCGTTATCATCAGCTTCATCATTGAGCGCCAGACCGGTTTCAATCGCCATCGCTTCGCCATCACGGATCATACGCAGCTGAGCTTCGCGCGGATCGTCACCACTGCGCACATCAGCGCCGAAACGGAACACCGATCCGTTGATGCGAAACTTGCTGCTGTCGTTGCCCATAAACCACAACATGCCTAAACGACGCAGGCGGTTTAACGAGGCACGCATCTTCTCCTGCAGCTTCTGCCGATCCAGGTCAGAACCGGTGGAGCGCTGGTTTACCAGCTTCAGCAGCTTGCTTTCATCGGCAAGGCTCAGCAGCTCGTCATATAATTCCTGCTGGGTAAAAATACCTTCGTTAGCCAGACGTTCCGGGCTGAGATAGAGATAACAGAGGATTTTTCCTACCATCATATCCAGCTCAGAGAGCACCGAACGCGGGATCAGCGTGGTCGAGCGCGGACGCAGATAGAAGAAGCCTTCCGGCGCACGGATCAACTCGACGTTATAGCGCGCATAGAACTCTTCCAGAAATTCCTGATAATCCATCAGGAAAGCATGATTATCTAACTCTTCGATGCCAATATGGCGTCCTGCACGTAACTGACTATCCAGCGCCGGAAACAGCGAATTGGCCAACGCCTGGGCCATTTTAACTGGCATCACTTGCTCAATATTTGTCGATGACATGTGCCTGCACCTTGGCTCCGTAATCATTAATGACCTGCCATTCTGCTGACAGGCCGGAGAAATCTGCTTCGGCCACACCTAAACGCACAGCCTGATCGACGACAATACGCGCCACGTCAAAATGACGCGCGCGCGGATACTGCGCCAGATAATCGCGCATTACCGTCCCTAAGTTGAGCGGTTTTTGCTGCGCTTTGTAAATCTGTAAAGCTTCTTCAATCATTGCTGCAAGCTGTTCACGAATTTCATTAAATTCTTCGTATTCCAGCTCAGAAGGCAGCTCGCCGGTCACCTCTTCGCTGCGCAGCGTCAGCTCTTCATCGCGCATATCGTAGAGACGTTCGGCATTGGCATGGGTTAACGCCCATGGATTGTCGAAATAGTTCTGCACTGACTGACGTAAACGCTGGGCAAACACACGGTTTTTATCCATATCGATCGCGGTACGAATAAATTTATGCACGTGACGGTCGTAACCGATCCACAGGTCAATCGCCTGCTGGCCCCAGCTGATAATACGGTCGAGTTTGTTTTGCAGGTCGAATACCAGCTTGTCGACAAAGCCGAGATCCGGGCTGTTCATGGTCGCATCCTGAATGCGCAGCAGATTCGCCTGCAGCTTGTCGCCCGCTGCCTCCAGCGTATCCTGCAACTCGCGCAGCGTGCCGGATGTTTCCGACAGCAACAGCTCACAGCTGGAGATCGCCGCACGCCAGTCCTGGTTCAGCAGCTGGGCGATATCATCTTTTACCGCCTGCTGCTGCTCGTCCATAATGCGCTGGGTCATATCGATACTGTCGAAAATCTCCGCCACCGAGTACTTCAGCGGCGCAAACACATTGCGGTGCCAGTGGAACTCGTCGCCATCTTCATCCGCGGCATCCGCCGCGCGTTTCAGCTCACCCGCCACAATCGACAGCTGCATCGACAGACGCAAGGTAGAGAACTCGCGCTGGCGAATATAGTAATCGGTAATGCCGATCGCCAGCGGCGTCAGGCGATAGATTGAATTGCCTTCGGTAATTTCACTGGTAAAACGGTTAAGCAGGCGCTGACGCACCATATCATTGATGGCGTTATTGGCACGAACCAGCACGGTTTCATTGGTTTGATCGAAAGCCTTACTGACATGACGAAAAGCATCAATCAGCTCGCCTTCACTCATTTCACCGTCCATTCGCTCGCCGTTAAGGGTGGCGATGGCCAGCAAA
Source organism: Winslowiella arboricola (assembly GCF_025527015.1). Taxonomy (GTDB): domain Bacteria; phylum Pseudomonadota; class Gammaproteobacteria; order Enterobacterales; family Enterobacteriaceae; genus Erwinia; species Erwinia arboricola. The sequence continues at coordinate 1,304,412 of NZ_JAODIM010000043.1, forward strand.
AATGCCAGACGTTCGGTCGGTAAAGAGACGGAGAAATCGTTCTTCCGCGCCCAGGCAACCAGTTCCGGTACCGTCTGGGAAAATTCACTCATAGCTCGTCCTTCTGAATGGGTTTCCGCGCTGTGACGTGGATGTAACGCCCTAAACTTAAAAATGGTTCCTGCCGGCAATAACGCTGCTCCATTGCCAGCACTTCCTCGAATCTTTCGATCTGCTTCTCTTTGTCGCGCATATAGTCATGGAATACGCGGATCCCGGCACGCTGCTCAATAATAAAGCCAAGCTCGCTTAACCAGCCATAGACCTGCTGCGGATCGCGCGGGTAGTCGGGTGATAAAGTCTTACGCTTGCGCTTACGTAAATCAGCCTGCAGATAGCCAAAATTGCCAAGGGTCAGCGTGCGCATGGTTAAACCATGCAGGTTGTAAAACATCAGCGACAGCACGCCACCCGGCGCCAGCGTATCCCAGAGCGCCGCCAGTACCTCTTGCGGGTGCGCCACCCACTCCAGCACAGCGTGAAACAATACCAGATCAACCGGCTTATCCAAATGTTGACCGACCTGCTGGGCGCTAATTTGTTTGAATTGCATGTTATCGCTCACACCTTTTTCTTCAGCATGAGCGCGTGCGCGCTGTAACATCTCGCCGGACAGATCGCATAACAGCACCTGATGACCGCGTGCCGCCAGGCCACAACCGGTTTGTCCTTCGCCGCCACCGGCGTCAAGCACTGCAAGCGGACGCGCAGGCAAGGTGGTTAACAGTGCATCCAGCTCCTGCCACAGGATAGCCTGACGGATACGCCCTTTGGTGGTACCGTAAATGTTTTGCGAGAATTTCTCGGCGATATCATCAAAGTTGCGATCCTGCATAACCTCGGCTCCGGAGTTAATGCCGTTAATAATGCGGCTATTTTGGCATACACTGGCGGAGAATGAACCTTTCACTCATCGCTTCGCTTTTAGGTGATGTTTTTTCAGACAAAAGGAGAGCTTTTTGCTACTTTTCACCCTTAAAAAAGTCACTGGCGGTCTGCTGCTGCCCTTGCCTTTCCTGCTTATTGTGATGGCAATCGGCATTTTACTGCTGTGGTTTAGCCGCTGGCAGAAAACCGGCAAAATTATACTCTCTTCCGCCTGGTTAATCCTGCTGTTAATCAGCCTGCAGCCGGTCGCCGACAGATTGTTAAAACCAATTGAACAGCACTATCCGACCTGGAACGGCGGCAAGAAGGTGGATTATATCGTGGTACTGGGTGGTGGCTATACCTGGAATCCTGAATGGGCGCCGGGATCTAATCTGATCAATAACAGTCTGCCGCGGCTGGTTGAAGGCGTACGCCAGTGGCGCGACAATCCGGGTTCAAAAATGATCTTTACCGGCTATGCCGCCAATGGCAATCCGGTCAGTACTGCCGAAGCGGGCGCGCGCGTGGCGCAAACCCTGGGCGTGCCGCCGGAAGCGATTATCACCCTGAGCAAACCGCGCGATACGGAAGAAGAAGCGTTTGAAGTGAAACAGGTGACAGGCAGTCAGCCCCTGCTGCTGGTCACTTCCGCCAGCCATATGCAGCGGGCAATGAACTTTTTCCATGCGCAGGGCCTGACGCCGATTGCTGCTCCCGCCAATCAGATGGCGATTGACTCACCGTTAAACTGGTGGGAAAAAGCGATTCCTGCCGCGCTGTATCTGGGCCACAGTGAACGCGTCTGGTATGAGTCTTTAGGGCTGGCGTGGCAGTGGCTGAAGGGTGACCAGCCTTCAGTAGAGCCAGGGCAGTAATGCCGCAGAGGCCGTGCTGAACTGGACGCGGTCGAACTTGCCGCTGTCGACCATGGTGGCGACCGCTTCCCAGAGCTGATAGAGCCAGCGCCGGCCGATAAAGGCTTCCGCCACCGGCGCATGCTCCAGATAACGGTACAGCAGTGACTCAGCAGCGCCGCCATCCATCAGACGGAACAGCTCATATTCGCGTGGCGCCCAGAGCACAGGACCGGGATTGATCATCGCCAGCAGCTGGTCGCTGCGCGCATCTTTCAGCATGTTGCGCAGCGTCAGATTGCCATGCACCAGCACGCAATTATCATCGAAGCCGTGGAACAGCTGCGGTAGCTGTTCGCGGCTGCGATAAAGAATACGCCGATCGTCGGGCGTCAGCTGCGGCGGCGTCAGATTGCTTAACGTCGCCCACAGCACTTCCACCCGCTGTTTATACCAGGCTGACCAGTGATTTTCCTGCGTACTGTCGACGCTACCCACCAGCCCGTGACTGTCGATACGATGCCAGGCCAGCATGCTTTCCACAATCTGCTGTTGCAGTTCAGCCCAGCGCTGCGCCGTGCGCGTTGGGGCTTCAGCGGAGACACCGCCCATGCGTTCAATCAGTAATACCTCATGCTGCGGTTTCTGCTGGCTGAGCACCACACCATACACCGTCGGCAGCCTGACGGTGCCTTCGCGCGCCAGCATCGACAGCTTATACGCTTCCTGTGCCGCCATCCCGCTATTGCGATAGCACTTCGCCACCAGCGACATGGCATGGCCGGATTTGTCATACAGCGCAAACAGCGTGGCATTCGGTTGTTCGGAAACCGGCACCAGTCGGCTGATTTTTTCACCCAGAACCAGCGCCAGCTCAGCGCGCAACAGTTCCATGGTATCTCCTGTTTTCGTTAGCACGGTGACTATCATGGGCGTCGTCGCGCCAGGTTTCACCGTTACAGATCAAATATGGGGCAAAAAAATCGCTGGCAGGAAAATAACGGAGGCGAGCAAAACAATGGCGGGGCCAGAACAGCCCCGCAGATTTTACTGCATGGCAGCACGTACGCGCTGCAAATCTTCCGGGGTGTCCACACCGACGCTGGGAATCGCTTTCGCCACATCGACATGGATCTTTTCGCCGTACCACAGCACCCGCAACTGCTCTAACAGTTCGATTTGCTCCAGCTGACTCGGCTCCCAACGCACATAGCGACGGATAAAACCGGCGCGATAAGCATAGAGACCAATATGGCGCAGGAAAGTGTCGCCAATGACTTCGCGTGAGCGGGCAAAACGTTCCCGATCCCACGGAATAGCGGCACGCGAGAAGTAGAGCGCATAGCCCTGCGCATCCATCACCACTTTCACCGCATTGGGATTAAACGCCTCTTCCGCACTCTCGATCGGTACCGCCAGCGTGGACATACCGGCAACTGAACGCGTCAGGTTTTCCGCCACCTGACGAATAATCACCGGCGGGATCAGCGGCTCATCGCCCTGCACATTGACGATAATCGTCTCATCAGAAAACTGGTAGTGATCGATCACTTCTGCCAGGCGCTCGGTGCCCGACTGATGATCGGCGCGGGTCATGCAGACTTCCCCACCCGCTGCTTTAACCGCTGCCGCGACATCAGGATGATCGGTAGCGACAATCACCCGGTCGGCGCCCGACTCCAGTGCCCGCTCCATCACATGCACGACCATCGGTTTGCCGTGGATATCCACCAGCGGCTTACCAGGCAAACGCGTCGACGCAAAACGCGCCGGAATAATGGCAACAAAACTCATGGATTAGTCTCTTCCAGCGTCATAGTGCGGGCTTCGGTCTCCAGCAGCACCGGAATACCATCGCGCACCGGGAAGGCCAGGCCATCTGGCTTGCAGATTAGCTCTTGCTGCTCTTTGTTGTAGTAAAGTTTGCCGTTACAAACCGGGCAAGCCACTATTTCGAGTAAACGATGATCCATGGTTCCTCCGTAATGAACCTGGTAATATCAGAATTTAAAGCATATCACAGCGCCAGCCCTCTCCCCAACTGGCCCTTAACCCGTCTGGTGCCTGATCGATCACAATCTGCGCCGCGCCCTGCCAGCGGGCGAAATCATTTAATGCCCGGGTCAGATCCCTGATCAGCGTCGCACTCACTTTTACCCCCTGCTCCAGCCAGATTCCTTTGACTTGCAGAATCTGCTGTTTACGCAGCATTTTTGCATCAAGACGGCCTTTCAGCGCGCCGCGGTGTAAAATCGGCAGCACAAAATAACCAAACTTACGCTTCGCTTCCGGGGTGTAACACTCAATACGGTAGTCAAAATCAAACAGTTCCAGCGCACGTCGTCGATCCCAGACTAGCGGATCAAATGGTGATAACAGCGTGCTGTGGCTGGCCTGCAACGGTTTTTCCAACAGGGGCAGCAATGCATGGTGCAGATACATCTCTCCCAGCTTTTGCACCTGCACCGTGACAATCTCACCGCTCTCCAGTGCCTGCGACAGCACCGGCTTCACCGGCGCGCGTTTCAGGCGGTAATAGTCGGCCAGCCATTCCGCACGGAAAATACCGAGGCTGCGCATGCTGTTATGCAACATCTGCTGCACTGCCTGTTGCTCAGTCAGCATATGCAGGTCGTCATCCCAGTGCGGTAATACCCGCGTGCGCAGATCATACACCCGCTGAAAATTGCGCCGCTCAATCACCATCAGTTCACCTGCGGTAAACAGATTCTCCAGATGGCGTTTATGCGGCTTCCATGACCACCAGCCTGGTTTGTGATCGGCAGCGGTAGCGAAGTCGGCGGATCGCACCGGGCCATGATGTTCAATATGGCGCAACAGCTCTTCGATATCCTGCGCATACTGCTGCACCCAGTCAGCACTGTATTTCCAGCCAAGATTCACCGGATCAAGCATGCGATGGCGCAACAATTTATAATCTTCGGCAGGAATAAAGCAGGCTTCATGCGCCCAGTATTCAAACAGTTTGCCTTCGGCCAGCGTCTGCTCCAGCCAGGATTGCGGATAACTGCCAAGGCGACTGAACAGCACCAGGTAAGGGCTGCGCGCCACCACATGAATCGTATCGATTTGCAGCAGCGACATCTCACGGATTGCGCTCAGTACATCGGGATATTGCGCTTTGCGACCCGGCGACTTCAGCAGTTTTTGCGCGGCAAGGTGCAGTTTACGGGCGGTGCTCAGGGAGAGTTCAATCGCGGGCATCATGACATCCTGAATATTGACATCCTCCCCGCCCTGAAGGACGAGGTTTTAAGGCGATACGGGTATCTGCAATACTGTAGGGGAGCCGTTTTCGGCTCCCGTGCAAATCAGCAGCACGGGCGGCGAGAACACCGCCCCTATATTATATCAGGAAGACACAAGGCCTTAATTTTATCAAGCAGTTCTGCCGCTGGTGCGGCGGTTAACTCAGCATCAACCGGCAGATACCACCAGTTTTCTGCCGCAAAGGCGCGACATTTAACCGCATCTTTTTCCGTCATCATCAGCACCTGATCGGCAGTGGTCAGCGCGCGCAGTTCCGCTTCGCTCAAGGCCTGATGATCAGCAAACGCTTGCTCTTTCACCGGGGTAATCCCCTGCTGTTTCAGCGTGGTGAAGAAGCGCGGCGGATGACCAATACCGGCCATGGCGACCACCTGATCAAAGGCCGTCAGCGCTTTTTTCTCACCGGTTTTAAGATTGATGGCGTCCGCAGGTGTTAACTGCATGGCAATTTCATGGTCGCGCGCCACGCCGCCATTAACAATCACCGCGTCGACGCTGGACAGGCGCGCCGCCCGTTCACGCATCGGTCCGGCAGGCAACCACCAGCCGTTACCAAAGCGACGTACACCGTCAATGACCACAATTTCAAAATCGCGCGCCAGAGCATAATGCTGTAAACCATCATCGGTAACGATCAGGTCAATATTGCCCGCATCCTGCAAGGCTTTTACCGCCTCACGGCGCAACGGCGAAACCGCCACCGGTGCTCGGGTACGCTGATAAATTAATACCGGCTCATCACCCGCTTCCGCCGTAGTGGTATCCGCATTGAGCAACAACGGATAGCGCGCAGCTTTACCGCCATATCCGCGGGAAACGACACCGACACGCAATCCCTGGCGCTGCAACGCCTCGACCAGCCAGATCACTACCGGCGTTTTGCCATTGCCGCCCGCAGTAAGGTTACCTACCACTACGACCGGCAGCGAAGCGCGCCATACCTTGCGCCAGCCAAGCTGATAGCTCAGGCGAATGCCATTGCTGATCAGCCCGTACAGCCAGCTCAGCGGCAGCAGCAGGATATACAGGAGCGAACGTCCGCTCCAGATGCGCTCAATCATTGGCCAAACTGCATTTTATGCAGCTGAGCATAGGCGCCTTTCTCACTCAGCAGCTGGTCGTGTGAACCACGCTCCACGATATAACCATCTTCGACCACCACAATCTCATCCGCTTTTTCGATGGTCGACAGACGGTGGGCAATCACCAGTGAAGTACGGTTTTTCTGCAACTCATCCAGCGCCGACTGAATTGCACGTTCTGATTCGGTATCCAGCGCTGAGGTAGCCTCGTCAAGGATCAGAACAGGACAGTCGCGCAGCAGAGCACGGGCAATAGCGATACGCTGGCGCTGACCGCCAGAGAGCAGCACGCCATTTTCCCCAATCACCGTATCCAGGCCATGATCCATTTTATTAATAAAGTCCATCGCATGCGCCATTACTGCGGCTTTCTCAATCTCTTCGCGACTGTACTTTTCACTACGGGCATAAGCGATATTATTGGCAATTGTGTCGTTAAACAGATGCACATTTTGCGACACCAGCGCCACCTGATTACGCAGGGAGCTCAGGGTGTACTCACGCAGATCGTGACCATCCATCAGGATTTCGCCCTGCTGAATATCATAAAAACGCGTTAGCAGACTGGCAATAGTCGATTTCCCGGAACCGGAGCGGCCAACCAGCGCCACAGTTTTACCGGCGGGGATTGCCAGATTAATATTGCGCAGCGCGGGCGTTTCGCGTCCCGGATAGGTGAACGTCACCTCGCGGAACTCGATATCGCCTTTCGCGCGTTCAACTTCGCGCTTGCCGGTGTCGGTTTCCTGCTCACTGTCGAGAATTGAGAACAGGGTCTGACAGGCCGCCATACCGCGCTGGAACTGGGCGTTGACGTTGGTCAGTGACTTCAGCGGACGCATCAGCGCCACCATTGAGGAGAACACCACGGTAATCGTACCGGCGGTTAAGGTCGCCATCACACTCGGGAAGCTGGCGGCATACAGCACAAATGCCAGCGCCATAGAGGCGATTAACTGAATAATCGGATCGGAAATTGATGAAGCTGACACCAGCTTCATACCCTGCTGACGCATTTTATTGCTGACTGAGGCAAAGCGCTTACTTTCGATTTCCTGACCGCCAAAGATCAGTACTTCTTTATGGCCTTTCAGCATCTGCTCAGCACTGGTGGTGACCTCACCCATGGTGTTTTGCATATTTTTGCTGATATTACGAAAGCGTTTGGAAACCTGGCGAATCGCAATCGACACGATCGGCGCCAGTACAATCAGAATCAACGACAGCTGCCAGCTGTAGTAGAACATCATGATAAACAGGCCGATAATCGATGCACCTTCGCGCACCACGGTGACCAGCGCGCTGGAAGAGGATGAAGCAACCTGCTCGGAGTCGTAGGTGATACGCGACAGCAAAGTACCAGTCGACTGCTGATCGAAAAAGGCAACCGGCATGCCCATCATATGGCTGAACAAACGGCGGCGCATATTCATCACCACGTTGCCAGAGACCCAGGAGATGCAATAACTGGAAATAAACCCTGAGATACCACGCATTAACATCAGGCCAATCACTGCCAGCGGCATCCACAGCAGTACCGAGCTATCTGCTTTACCAAAACCATCATCGAGTAAAGGTTTCAGCAGTGACAGCATTAAAGTATCGCCAGCCGCATTAATGATTAGTGCAACCGCAGCCACGATCAAACCTGCTTTGTGCGGCGCGATCATCGGCCAGAGGCGACGGAATGTCTGCCATGTTGAGAGATCTTTATCCAGATGCATTATATAACCAGCTTGAGATGAAGTAGCCGCTCATTCTACCTGGATTCCCTGGGTACGCCAAACCACTGATGGTACCAACGGGGCAATATTTGCTCTCTTAACCCTCTGACCTGCCAGTTTTCGTTGCTAAATTGCACACTCAGCTGCCCGGAGAGCGCGGTGTCATGCCATTGATAGCCATTACCCTGATAGCGATGAATAATTTGTTTTGCCGGCAAACGCCAGCTGTTAAAGCGCGCCACCGAAGCCAGCGCCGCACTCCCCTGCACATGACGTAACAACAATGCGGTCGACGAGGTGCTACTGCCATGGTGTGGCACCTGGATAATATCGGCGCGTAATGCTGTCTGATAGTGTGCCACTAACGCTCTTTCGGCCGGGGCTTCGAGGTCGCCGGTCAGTAAAACGCGATAACGGCCATCATCGACCAGCAGCACACAAGAATCATTATTCGCGCCACGCTGATTGCCCATCAGAGGCCATAACACCTGAAAATTCAGCTGCTGCCATTGCCAGCGCTCCCCCTGATAACAGGGCAAATGCCCCTCTTTATCCAGCGCACTTCTCACCGTCAGTTGCGGCCAGGCACGCTGTAAACTTGCCAGCCCGCCAATATGGTCAAGGTGGGCGTGGCTGATAATAACCTGCTGCGGTTCAATCCCCTGCCAGCGCAGCCAGGGCGCAATAATCCTCTCTCCCGCATCACCGCCGGGCCAGCGATTGCCGGTATCATAAATAACCGCTTTGCCCTCACGTGAAATCACCACCGCCAGGCCATGGCCGACATCGAGCATATCGATACGCCAGTCGGGCGCAGGCAGACTTTGTCGCCAGTAAACCAGCGTCACCATCAGGCTGATAACCGTTACTGGCGAGGAGCGCCACCAGTTAAATCGCCATACTACCAGCAGCAGCCAGCACAGCAGACAACTTAGTGCCCCTGCTTCGCTTAGCATCAGCCAGCCATCCGGTAATAGCTGTAAGCTGTTGATCACCAGCGCCAGCGAACGATCCACCAGCCACCACAGCGGCTGGCTCAGGAAATTGACGGGGATCAACAGGCTGAGCAGGATTAACGGCACGCTGACCAGCGAAACCACCGGCACCGCAATCAGATTGGCCACTAAGGCGCTGAAACTGACGCCATGAAAGATATATGCTTGTACCGGCATTAGCAGCAGCATCATTCCGAGCTGCAGATGCAGTAACTGCAAGAGTAACCAGCGCCGTTGCACCATAAATCGCGCAGGCAGCGGAAACCAGTGATACCAGAGCAAAAGTGCCGCCACCGCCAGTGCAGACAACCAGAAGCTGTCAGAGAGAATAGTCAGCGGGTCGAAAAACAGGATCACAGCAACGCACAGGCTCCACACCTGCCAGCCACTACAGCGCAACCCTGACAGACGCAGCAAGCCCCAAATGATTAATGCCAGCATAGCGCGAACGGCAGGCGGATTGGCACCGGAAAGCCAGCCGTACAGCAGCGCCACCAGCAGGCTGACAAACAGAGGAAAGCGATAACCTATCCAGTGAGCCGGAAAAAAGAACTGCGCGCCGCGCGCCATCAGCCAGCCGAACAGCGCCGCCAGACCGATATGCATGCCGGAGATGGCCATCAGATGCGCGGTACCGGTCTGACGTAGCAGCTGAGTCATCTCTGCCGGCATCTCGCCACGTTCGCCAAAGGCCAGCGCGCTGATAACCGCCTGCCAGGGCAGTTGCTGATATCCGGGCTGTTTCATGGCGATAATACTTTGCCGCCAGCTACAGCTCTGTTGCAAAGGTTCGGCAGCTAAAATTCGGCCATTAAGCGGGCTATGGTTTGCCAGCGCCTGGCGCTGCAGATCGAAATCCCCCTGATTAAGCCGGGCATGAACCGGCCTTAGGTTCAGCGTCATCCGCCAGCGCTGTCCGACACAGGCGTTGTTTACCCAGCCCGCACCATTGAGAGTGGCGTATAACGGCGGAAACAGCTGCTGCTGCTGCACCGTCAGCAGTCGCACGTTGAGGCGCTGCCCTTCCCCGCTGATATGTTCAATCTGCACTTCAGCTGTCACCGGCGTTGTGCTGAGGCGGGTGATTTGATCCAATACCTGCCGCCCGGCAAAACAGCACCAGATAAACAGCAGCAGCAACAGCGCCAGAGTTTTACCATGACGCCAGCGGATCATCAGCAATATCAGCGCCAGTACACCCAGCGCGTACAGTTGTTGCTGACTGGGTAAGGTCGGCAGAAAACAGAGAGGTAAAGCCGCGCAGATCATCATCCATGAGAGCTGTGTAACTGAGGTTGCCATAACCACTCCTTGTTAGCCTTAGCAACAAGTGTGGCGCAAGTGACTGACTGACGCAGCAACGGATTAGACGAAACGGGAAATAGCTTCAGAGCAATAAATCAGGGGTTCAACAGGTAACAAAAGATTGCGAGCGAATGCACAAAAAAAAGCAAAAAAAAACGACACTCGAAAGTGTCGTTCTGTTCATTTCACTTCTGTTTCCGCTTCGCGGCTGCTTAACCGTAGATATTTGCGCGATCGCGCAACTCTTTACCTGGTTTGAAGTGGGGAACGTATTTACCTTCCAGATCCACTTTGTCACCCGTTTTCGGGTTACGGCCAGTACGAGGTGCACGGTAGTGCAAAGAAAAGCTGCCGAATCCCCGGATTTCGATACGCTCGCCTTCAGCCAGTGTAGTGGCCATATGCTCAAGCATCTCTTTAACCGCATCCTCAACGACTTTCGCCGGAATATGAGACTGCTGGCCTGCAAGTCTTTCAATCAGTTCTGACTTGGTCATAAATCCTCCGGTTAATCCCTAATGGAAAAGGTTTTGACAGCTTACTACAGAATTCGGGTAACTTGCGCTACCCGAATTCACAGGACGATTACTCGCCTTTAGCAGCTTTGAACGCTTCAGCCATAGCGTTAGAGAAGTTACCTTCTTCCTGCTTGGTGTTAACAGTAGCGATGGCTTCTTTCTCATCAGCCTGGTCTTTCGCACGAACAGACAGGCTAACAACGCGGTTTTTACGGTCAACACCGGTGAATTTGGCTTCAACATCGTCGCCAACATTCAGAACCAGAGTTGCGTCTTCAACGCGGTCAACTGAAGCTTCAGAAGCACGCAGGTAGCCTTCAACGCCGTCTGCTAATTCAACTGTAGCACCTTTAGCGTCAACTGCAGTCACTTTACCGTTAACAATAGTACCTTTCTTATTCAGAGAGATATAGTTGTTGAACGGGTCTTCTGCCAGCTGCTTAACGCCCAGGGAGATACGCTCGCGCTCTGCGTCAACCTGCAGAACCACAGCAGCGATTTCGTCGCCTTTCTTGTATTCACGAACTGCTTCTTCTCCGGTAGCGTTCCAGGAGATGTCAGACAGGTGAACCAGGCCGTCGATGCCGCCGTCCAGGCCGATGAAGATACCGAAGTCAGTGATTGACTTGATTTTACCTTCAACACGGTCGCCCTTGTTGTGGGTTTCTGCAAACAGCTGCCATGGGTTAGATTTACACTGCTTCAGACCCAGGGAGATACGACGACGTTCTTCGTCGATATCCAGAACCATAACTTCCACAACATCACCAACGTTAACAACTTTGGATGGGTGGATGTTTTTGTTGGTCCAATCCATTTCTGAAACGTGAACCAGACCTTCAACGCCTTCTTCGATCTCAACGAAGCAGCCGTAGTCAGTCAGGTTGGTCACGCGACCAGTCAGCTTGGTGCCTTCTGGATAACGTTTAGCGATAGCAACCCATGGATCTTCGCCCAGCTGCTTCAGACCCAGTGATACACGGGTACGCTCGCGGTCGAATTTCAGTACTTTGACATTGATTTCATCGCCAACATTGACGATTTCGCTTGGATGCTTAACGCGTTTCCATGCCATGTCAGTGATGTGCAGCAGGCCGTCAACGCCGCCCAGATCAACGAATGCACCGTAGTCAGTGAGGTTCTTAACGATACCTTTAACTTCCATGCCTTCCTGCAGGTTTTCCAGCAGCTGATCGCGCTCTGCGCTGTTTTCGGATTCGATAACCGCACGACGTGAAACAACCACGTTGTTACGTTTCTGATCCAGCTTGATTACTTTGAATTCAAGCTCTTTGCCTTCCAGGTGCAGCGTATCGCGCACTGGACGAACATCAACCAGTGAACCTGGCAGGAACGCACGAATACCGTTCAGCTCAACTGTGAAGCCACCTTTCACTTTGCCGTTGATAACACCGGTAACAGTTTCAGCATCTTCGTAAGCTTTTTCCAGCGTGATCCATGCTTCGTGACGTTTAGCTTTTTCACGAGACAGCAGGGTTTCACCGAAGCCGTCTTCTACTGCGTCCAGCGCAACGTCAACTTCGTCACCCACCTGGATTTCCAGTTCGCCGGCTGCGTTCTTGAACTGCTCTGCAGGAATTGCAGATTCAGATTTCAGACCCGCATCAACCAGCACGATGTCTTTGTCGATAGAGACAACAACACCACGAACGATGGAACCCGGACGGGTTTCGATTTCTTTCAGGGATTCTTCAAATAGTTGAGCAAAAGATTCAGTCATATTGATAATCTTATGGATTCTTCAATTTAACGTCCATCTGACGTCCTGCCGGATGGGGTTGTTTCACATGCCCCATGACATCCATATCACAGGGTTAAGGGATCTCTTTCTGCGTGACTTACCGAATCACTTTTCGGGTAACGCCAGTTTTTCGCGGGCATAGTGTAACGCTTTTTCAATCACTTGCTCAATGGTCATACTGGTTGAATCCAGCACCAGAGCATCTTTAGCCGGAACTAAAGGCGCAATTGCACGGTTACGATCGCGATCGTCACGCTCTTTTATCTCAGATAAAAGGCGCTCAAAGTTAACACTAAAGCCCTTCTCCTGCAACTGTAGCATACGGCGGTGCGCGCGCTCTTCAGAGCTGGCGTCGAGAAAAATTTTCACCGGCGCATCAACAAAAACCACCGTGCCCATATCGCGTCCGTCAGCGATTAAACCTGGCGCTTCGCGGAAGGCTCGCTGGCGGCGCAACAGCGCTTCACGCACGCGTGGGAACGCGGCAACTTTTGAAGCGGTATTGCTGACATCCTGCGTACGGATCTCCGAGGTAACATCTTCGCCTTCAAGGATCACTTCCAGTTCACCATTGGTGGAAATGAAGCGTACATCCAGATGAGCAGCAATCGGAACCAGTGCTTCTTCAGACGCGATATCAACCTGATGATGCAGCGCCGCAAGTGCTAACACGCGATAAATTGCGCCAGAATCCAACAAGTGCCACTGCAGTGCTTCAGCCATCGCTTTACAAAGCGTGCCTTTACCCGCACCACTTGGCCCATCAATGGTGATAACCGGGGCTATTGCCGTCATCTCTCTCTCCTGTTGCTGGAAATTTCCGTGGCTGCCTGCATGTCAGACAAATATCGCCGCGCATTATACGCTGCAATAACCGCGATCGTTACCCTAAAGCATAGACTTGAGCAAAATAAACAGCAGATTCAGAACAGTCAGTGCGACGGTAGCGGCAAAACGGAGAGAAAATTAGCTCGCCGCCAGTCAAGGCGACGAGTATTTATCTTTCAGACTACCGATGAGTTTAGGCCAGCTGGCTGATGCGCGCCAGTTGCTCAAAGTAGTCAGGGAAGGTTTTAGCCGTACATTTTGGATCGAGGATAGTTACCGCAGTGGATGACAGCGCCACCAGCGAGAAACACATCGCCATGCGGTGATCGTTATAGGTGCCAATCTCGGCATAGTTAATCGATGCAGGTGGCGTGATACGAATATAGTCATGCCCCTCTTCGACTTCCGCGCCCACTTTACGCAACTCAGTCGCCATCGCCGCCAGACGGTCAGTCTCTTTGACGCGCCAGTTGTAGATATTACGCATCACCGTGGTACCCTGCGCAAACAGCGCCGCAGTAGCAATGGTCATAGCGGCGTCAGGAATATGGTTCATATCGAGATCGATGGCATTCAGTTCGCCACGCGTACAGGCGATAAAGTCATCACCCCATTCAACGGTTGCGCCCATCTTCTCCAGCACATCGGCAAAACGGATATCGCCCTGCATGCTGTTACGGCCAATGCCGGTCACCCGCACGGTGCCGCCTTTAATCGCCGCAGCGGCGAGGAAATAGGAGGCCGAAGAGGCATCGCCTTCTACCAGATAGTCACCCGGCGACTGGTACTGCTGATTGCCACGAATATCGAAGCTGGTATAACCATTGTTTTCCACCACCACGCCAAAGGTTTTCATCAGGTTGAGGGTGATATCAATATACGGCTTCGATACCAGCTCACCTTTGATCACAATGCGCGTATCCTGGCTTGCCAGCGGCGCAGTCATCAGCAGCGCGGTCAGAAACTGGCTGGAGACGCTTCCGTCCACTGCCACTTCGCCACCGACAAAGCCGCCTTTGATCTGCACTGGCGGGTAATCCTGCTGTTCCAGATAGTCAATCTGGGCGCCGCCCTGACGCAGGGCATCCACCAGATGACCAATCGGACGCTCTTTCATCCGTGGCTCACCGGTGAGGACAATATCATTATTGCCGAGGCAAAGAGCAGCGGCCAGCGGGCGCATCGCGGTGCCGGCATTGCCGAGGAACAGCTCAAGGGCTTTATCCGCATGCAGCGGCCCACCGCCGCCCACCACTTCACACTGAGTACGATCGGCAGAAAGCGTGTAGCTGACACCTAACGCGCTCAGAGCATTAAGCATATGTTTAACGTCATCGCTATCCAGCAGATTGGTTAAACGCGTGGTGCCGTTAGCCAGCGCAGCCAGCAACAGTGCACGGTTAGAGACGCTTTTTGAGCCCGGTAAATTAACGGTGCCGTCGACACGAGCGATGGGTTGTAACGTCAGGGATTCCAGCATGCGAAACCTATTCTCCATAAAACAATTGCAATGAAACCTCGCGCTAAGGCGAGGTTTCAGTATTAAGTAATAACTAAAATTTACCCAAAATACTTCGCGTCGCTGGAAGGCGTCGCAAAGTATGACGGCTAATTACCCGTGGCGGCGCTCGAAGTCGACCATAAAGTCGGTCAGGGCCTTCACCCCTTCAAGTGGCATCGCATTGTAAATGGAAGCACGCATGCCGCCAACCACACGATGACCTTTCAATGCATGCAGACCGGCAGCGAATGATGCTTCAAGGAAAGCGCTGTCCAGTGATGAATCCGCTAACTGGAACGGCACGTTCATACGTGAGCGGTTCGCCAGCGCCACGCCATTGCGGTAGAAATCGCTGTTGTCGATCACGCCATACAGCAGATCGGCTTTCGCCTGGTTCAGCTTATCAATTTCGCTGACGCCGCCCTGCTCTTTCAGCCACTTAAACACCAGCCCGGAGAGATACCAGGCAAAGGTCGGAGGCGTATTGAACATCGAGTCATTTTCCGCCAGCACTTTGTAATCGAGAATCGACGGCAGCTCCTGGCGCGCTTTACCCAGCAGGTCTTCACGTACAATCACCAGCGTCAGGCCGGCAGGGCCGACGTTTTTCTGCGCACCGGCGTAAATCACGCCATAACGGCTGACATCAATCGGACGCGAAAGAATGGTGGAGGATAAATCGGCCACTACCACTCTGTCGCCAAAGTCCGGCTCTTCATTGATCGCCAGCCCATCAATGGTCTCATTCGGGCAGAAATGCACATAGGCCGCATCATCACTGAGCGCCCAGCTGCTCATTGGCGTAATGGCGCTTAAACCCTCAACGGTGGTTTTGGCGTCAATCACGTTAGGTGTGCAATATTTCAGCGCCTCTTTAACTGCGCTGTGGGCCCAGTAGCCACCATCAACATAATCAGCGGTTTTAGCCTGTCCCAGCAGATTTAACGGCACCGCTGCAAATTGCGCGCGCGCGCCACCGTGGCAGAATAAAACTTTATAGTTGGAGGGGATTTTCAGCAGATCGCGCAGATCCTGTTCCGCATCCTCTGCGACCTTAATAAACTCTTTACTGCGATGACTAATCTCCATTACGGAGGTGCCCAGTCCCTGCCAGTTACACAGTTCCTGCTCTGCACGACGAAGCACTTCTACCGGCAACATTGCCGGGCCTGAGCTAAAATTGAAAACCTGAGTCATTTCCCCTCACCACTGTCATATCTATCGGTTATGAATCTGCTATCGGTTTTATCACTGCGTCCCTGATGCTGCAATCATTTATCCGGGTCTGGTGCAGATTTCAGGGGATGCGCCGCAACAGCTTGTAGGGCAATTGCAAACAACCACGCTATTTTGCTCGATACTGACGGTGAGAACGCTGCCGCTACAGCCGTGCTAACTGAAATTCCGCTCCGCGGCCATGAGAAATTATCGCCGCTGCATAGCGATTAAGGGACAAAACCCGTATCATTGCGCGCTTTACGCACAATCAATAAATAGTGGGCAACATGACTCAAACTTATATTCCTGGCAAAGACGCCGCGCTGGAAGATTCCATCGCACGCTTTCAGCTAAAACTGCAGGATCTGGGCTTCAATATTGAAGAAGCATCCTGGCTGAATCCTGTCCCGCACGTCTGGTCAGTACACATTCGCGACCGCGATTGCCCACTCTGTTTCACCAACGGCAAAGGCGCCAGCAAAAAAGCGGCGCTGGCTTCTGCATTGGGTGAATATTTCGAACGTCTGTCGACCAACTACTTCTTCGCCGATTTCTGGCTAGGCGACACCATCGGCAATGGCGATTTTGTCCACTACCCTAACGAGAAGTGGTTCCCGCTGCCGGCAGATGAGAGCCTGCCAGAAGGCATTCTCGATGCACGTCTGCGTAAATTCTACGATCCGGAAAATGAGCTGGGCGCCAGCGAGCTGATTGATCTGCAGTCCGGCAATGCCGAACGCGGTATCTGCGCCCTGCCGTTTACCCGTCAGTCAGACAATCAGACCGTCTATATTCCGATGAATATTATCGGCAACCTGTATGTTTCTAATGGCATGTCAGCGGGCAATACCGCGAACGAAGCCCGTGTGCAGGGGCTGTCGGAAGTATTTGAGCGTTATATTAAAAACCGCATTATTGCCGAATCGATCAGCCTGCCGGAAATCCCGCAAGAGGTGCTGAACCGCTACCCTGGCGTCGTTGAAGCCATCGCGCGTCTGGAAGCGGAAGGTTTCCCGATTCTCTCTTACGATGCCTCGCTGGGCGGTAAATACCCGGTCATCTGCGTAGTGCTGTTCAACCCGGCAAACGGCACCTGTTTTGCTTCTTTCGGCGCGCATCCTGATTTCGGCGTCGCTCTTGAGCGTACCGTTACCGAGCTGCTGCAGGGTCGCGGCCTGAAAGATCTCGACGTCTTTACGCCGCCAACCTTCGATGACGAAGAAGTAGCAGAGCACGCCAACCTCGAAACCCACTTTATCGATTCCAGCGGTCTGATCTCCTGGGATATGTTTAAAGATGACGCTGACTATCCATTTGTTGACTGGCGTTTTGACGGCACTACCGAAGAAGAGTTTGCGACCTTGATGGCGATCTTCCAGGCGGAAGATAAAGAAGTTTATATCGCTGACTATCAGCATCTCGACGTCTATGCCTGCCGTATCCTGGTGCCTGGCATGTCCGATATCTATCCGGCGGAAGACCTGCTGCTGGCTAACAACAGCATGGGCGCTTATCTGCGTGAAACCGTGTTGTCGTTACCGGGCAGCCAGTGGGACAAAGAAGATTATCTGGCGATGATCGCTCAGCTGGATGAAGACGGCCATGATGACTTTACCCGCGTGCGTGAGCTGCTGGGTATTGCTACGGGCAAAGATAACGGCTGGTATACCCTGCGTATTGGCGAGCTGAAAGCGATGCTGGCACTGGCCGGTGGCGATCTCGATCAGGCGCTGATCTGGACCGAGTGGACCATGGAATTCAACAGTTCCGTGGTCAGTGCTGAACGCGCTAACTACTACCGCTGCCTGCAGACCCTGCTGTTGCTGGCGCAGGAAGAGGGCCGCGATCCACTGCAGTATCACAATGCTTTTGTCCGTATGTACGGTAGCGATGCGGTTGAAGCGGCTTCTGCCGCCATCAGTGGTGAAACACCATTCTATGGCCTGCAAGCATCAGACAGCGATCTGGCGGCGTTCCCGGCGCATCAGTCACTGCTGGCCGCTTATGAGAAATTGCAGCGCGCAAAACGCCAGTACTGGAAATAAGCTGACCGGGCTATTTCAGTCAGTTTTCTGGTCTGAAATAGCCCTTTCCCGCTCTGTACCGACTGAATTTAGTGGCTTAAACCAGCTTTGAAAAACAAAAGCTAATAACCAGTCATCATCTGGCACCCATATTCCAGAAAGATGGAATTTTATATAAATCCCCGCGCGTAATATCCTGCCCTGGCTTTAGCAAAACGTGTGCTTTTCAACTTTTATCGTAGATTTTAAAATAATTTTTATTGATAAAAATCAGTTATATACATCAATAAACCCTAAACTTAATAAGGTTACAAGCCCCCGGGTTCGGCCCTAATATGATCCATATCAATTTGTCCCCTATACTCCTTTGTTAGTATTCAGTTGCTGACAAATTTCAGGAGAACGTTAGTGAAAGCTGACAATCCATTCGATCTATTATTACCGGCCGCGATGGCAAAAGTCGCTGAAGAGGCTGGAGTATATAAAGCAACTAAACATCCTTTAACCACTTTCTTTCTGGCGATCACTGCTGGTGTGTTTATTTCTATCGCCTTTGTCTTCTATATCACCGCCACCACCGGCACCGGCGCAGTACCTTATGGTCTGGCCAAACTGGTGGGCGGGATCTGTTTCTCACTCGGTTTAATGCTGGTTGTGGTCTGCGGCGCTGACCTGTTTACCTCTACCGTATTAATCGTGGTCGCTAAAGCCAGTGGTCGCATCACCTGGGGGCAGCTGGCGCGTAACTGGATAAACGTCTATTTCGGCAACCTGATTGGCGCCCTGTTCTTTGTCGGCCTGATCTGGTTCTCCGGCGAACATATGGTGGCAAATGGCGCATGGGGGCTAAACGTATTACAAACCGCCGACCATAAAATGCACCATAGCTTTATTGAAGCCGTCTGCCTCGGCACCCTGGCGAATCTGATGGTGTGTATGGCGGTGTGGATGAGTTATTCCGGCCGCACCCTGACCGACAAAATGTTAGCAATGGTTCTGCCGGTTGCCATGTTCGTTGCCAGCGGCTTTGAACACAGCATTGCCAATATGTTTATGATCCCGATGGCTATCGTTATCCGTGATTTTGCCTCAGCAGACTTCTGGCAGGCGGCTGGCACTACCGCTGAGCACTTCTCCAGCCTGAGCGTCAGCAACTTTATTGTTGATAACCTGATTCCGGTGACCATCGGCAATATCATCGGTGGCGGCGTAATGGTCGGCTTAACCTATTGGGTAATTTATCTGCGCAGCGGTGACCAGCACCAAAACTAGTTATCGCAGCTGAACACGAATTTAGAGCCGGTCGCGTGTTGACCCGACCGGATCCGCGAAAGAACTCCACAAATAAGGTAGGTATCAAATGACCGAGCTTAATAACAAACTGGCCGCAGGCTGGGAAACCTTCGCCGCAGGCGAATGGCAGAATAGCGTTAACGTCCGCGACTTTATCCAGAAAAACTATACGCCGTATGAAGGCGACGAGTCTTTCCTCGCGGGTGCGACCGACGCGACAACCGCTCTGTGGGACAATGTTCTGGAAGGCATCAAAATTGAAAACCGCACCCATGCGCCGGTTGATTTTGATACCGATCTTGCTTCAACCATTACTTCTCACGATGCCGGTTATATCAATAAAAACCTGGAAAAAATCGTCGGTCTGCAAACTGAAGCGCCACTGAAACGCGCACTGATTCCGTTTGGCGGCATCAAAATGGTGGAAGGCTCCTGTAAAGTGTATGGCCGTGAGCTGGACCCATCACTGAAAAAAGTGTTTACCGAATACCGTAAAACTCATAACCAGGGTGTGTTTGATGTTTATACCCCGGATATCCTGCGTTGCCGTAAATCCGGTGTGCTGACCGGTCTGCCTGATGCCTATGGCCGCGGACGTATTATCGGTGACTACCGCCGTGTTGCCCTGTACGGCATTGACTACCTGATGAAAGATAAGTTTGCGCAGTTCACTTCACTGCAGAGCGATCTGGAAAATGGCGTGAACCTCGAAGCCACTATCCGTCTGCGCGAAGAGATTGCCGATCAGCATCATGCGCTGTCACAGATTAAAGAGATGGCGGCCAAATATGGCTGTGATATCTCCGGTCCGGCAACCAGCGCGCAGGAAGCGGTGCAGTGGACTTACTTCGGCTATCTGGCGGCGGTGAAATCACAGAACGGCGCAGCAATGTCCTTCGG
The DNA here is from genome assembly GCF_025527015.1 of Winslowiella arboricola. Taxonomy (GTDB): domain Bacteria; phylum Pseudomonadota; class Gammaproteobacteria; order Enterobacterales; family Enterobacteriaceae; genus Erwinia; species Erwinia arboricola. The sequence goes on from NZ_JAODIM010000043.1 coordinate 1,324,616, forward strand.
TCGTGTCTCCACCTTCCTCGATATCTATTTCGAACGCGACCTGAAAGCGGGCAAAATCACCGAGCAGGAAGCACAGGAACTGATCGACCACCTGGTGATGAAACTGCGTATGGTACGCTTCCTGCGTACTCCTGAGTACGATGAGCTGTTCTCTGGTGACCCAATCTGGGCAACCGAGTCTCTGGCAGGTATGGGTGTGGATGGTCGTACGCTGGTGTCAAAAAGCAGCTTCCGTTTCCTCAATACCCTGTACACCATGGGCCCGTCACCTGAGCCAAATATGACCATTCTGTGGTCTGAAAAACTGCCACAGAACTTCAAAAAATATGCGGCAAAAGTCTCGATCGATACCTCATCTCTGCAATATGAGAATGATGATCTGATGCGTCCGGACTTCGATAACGATGACTACGCCATTGCCTGCTGCGTCAGCCCAATGCTGGTCGGCAAACAAATGCAGTTCTTCGGTGCCCGTGCAAACCTGGCGAAAACCATGCTGTATGCGATTAACGGTGGCATGGATGAAAAAATGAAAATTCAGGTCGGTCCGAAAGAGGCGCCGATTCTGGATTCAGTACTGGACTTCGACACCGTCCTGAACCGCATGGATCACTTTATGGACTGGCTGGCAAAACAGTATGTGACCGCGCTGAACGTCATCCATTATATGCACGATAAATACAGCTACGAAGCTTCACTGATGGCGCTGCATGACCGTGATGTGTATCGCACCATGGCCTGTGGTATCGCCGGTCTTTCCGTGGCGGCTGACTCACTGTCCGCAATCAAATATGCCAAAGTGAAACCTGTGCGTGATGCCGACGGCCTGGCGATTGATTTCGAAATCGAAGGTGAATACCCGCAGTTCGGTAACAATGACCCACGGGTGGATGACCTGGCCTGTGACCTGGTTGAACGCTTTATGAAGAAAATTCAGAAGCTGCAAACCTACCGCGATGCGGTGCCAACTCAGTCTGTACTGACCATTACCTCAAATGTGGTATATGGTAAGAAAACCGGTAACACCCCGGATGGTCGCCGTGCCGGCGCGCCATTCGGACCTGGTGCTAACCCAATGCATGGCCGTGACCAGAAAGGCGCCGTCGCTTCACTGACTTCAGTGGCGAAACTGCCGTTTGCCTACGCGAAAGATGGTATCTCTTACACCTTCTCTATCGTGCCAAACGCATTAGGTAAAGATGACGACGTGCGTAAAACCAACCTTGCCGGTCTGATGGATGGTTATTTCCATCATGAATCCAGCATCGAAGGCGGTCAGCACCTTAACGTCAACGTAATGAACCGTGAAATGTTGCTGGAAGCGATGGAAGATCCGGAAAAATATCCGCAGCTGACCATCCGTGTATCTGGCTACGCGGTACGTTTCAACTCGCTGACGAAAGAACAGCAGCAGGACGTGATTACACGTACCTTTACTAAATCGCTGTAAGTTAATCTGCACCCGCAAAAGGCTCCGTTGCAGGAGCCTTTTTACCACCAGCCTGCTTTGCCAGCGATCTACACCTAAGGTATCTGGCAAAACAGACTTATCTAACGCAGCAAACAGAGACTGCGTAGCCTGCAAATAGCAGGTTTACCATGGAGAACTCATCGCAATGTCAGCTATCGGACGTATCCACTCTTTCGAGTCCTGCGGAACCGTTGACGGTCCCGGCATCCGTTTTATCACCTTTTTCCAGGGCTGCCTGATGCGCTGCCTCTACTGTCATAACCGCGACACCTGGGACACTCACGGCGGTAAACAGATCACAGTTGAAGAACTGATGGCCGACGTGGTCTCCTACCGTCACTTTATGAACGCTTCCGGCGGTGGCGTGACCGCTTCTGGCGGCGAAGCGATTCTGCAGGCGGAGTTTGTGCGTGACTGGTTCCGCGCCTGCCATGCCGAAGGTATCCACACCTGCCTTGATACTAATGGTTTTGTGCGTCGCTACGACCCGGTGATTGATGAGCTGCTGGATGTCACAGATTTAGTGATGCTGGATCTGAAACAGATGAATGATGATATCCATCAGAATCTGGTTGGCGTCTCGAATCACCGTACGCTGGACTTTGCGCGTTATCTGGCGAAGCGCGGCATCCGCACCTGGATCCGCTATGTGGTAGTGCCCGGCTATTCCGATGATGATGATTCAGCGCATAAACTAGGCGAGTTCACCCGCGAGATGGGCAACGTCGAGAAAATTGAGCTGCTGCCCTACCATGAGCTGGGCAAACATAAATGGATTGCGATGGGCGAAGAGTACAAGCTGGAAGGGGTTAAACCGCCGAAAGCTGACACCATGGATCGGGTCAAACATATTCTCGAAGGCTATGGTCATAAAGTAATGTATTAATTCATGGCGGGCGGGAATTATCCCGCCCCTCAGCGGTTTACCTTAGCTGCCCCGCCACAAAAACCTGCCATAACGCCTCAACAGCCTTAGACATCCTGTTCGCCGGCCGGTACAGACGGATTTCCACCGGGATACTGAGATTCGCCTTTGGATCTGCCGCAACGCAGATTGCCCCGCTTTTAACATCCTCTTCCGCCAGCGTCTGAGGCAGCCACGCGACGCCCTCCCCCGTTCTTACCATCGCCAGCAACGTGGCGGCCAGATCCGAGATAAACGCCACATCCATCCCGCGCTTAACATGATTTATTGCAGCAGTATTCGAGATAATCCTCCCCAGACCAGATTCATTGCTGAATGATAGATAAGGGAATTTCTTTTTATCGCCGACGCGCCACACTGGTAGTCTGCTTTCAGGCGCAACCTTGCTGTAGGGGGTAAGCCAGTCCGTACCCAGCTTCACGCTAAGAAACTTGTTCTGATCCAGCAGCAAATGCATATGGGGATGATAATGACAGAGCAAAAACTGCGCTTCTCCCTGAATAAGGGATCTTTCACAGGCGCGCAGCGTATCCGATAAAAGACGAAATGAACCCATTCTGACGATTTTTTCATGAGTCCTCAGCAGATTAGGGAAAAATGAAAATGAGAGCGCATGGGTAGCCGAAAAAATCACATCCGGCTGCAAATTACCTGAAACATCCATGGTTTCGCTTCTCAGCGAATAGAGCGCCCGGATCAAATCGGGGGCCTGCTGGCTGAAAACTTCCCCGGCCCTTGTCAGATGTACGCCTCGCCGATTTCGCTCAAAAAGCGGCGTGCCAATCCACTCTTCCAGCGAGCGAATTCGCCGGCTGAATGCTGGCTGTGTCACATAACGAGATGCTGATGCCTTCGAGAAACTTAGCGTTTCTGCCAGTGCAACGCAGTCCTCAAGCCAGGTTAGCTCCAGGTGATGCCGATTTTGCATTACAGACAACTCAATTCGCATTAGAAGAGGAAAATTTAAGCGCATATTATGGCATTTAACAAGGCAAGAATCGCTTTGTTACTGAGAACCAACAGGAAATCCGCGTACCAAACGGCATAACTCTTTTTTTTGCATAGCGCCCGACGGATCAGCGGCATGGTTATCTCGGTTCCCTAATGAGAATAATGTTCGGAGTGTAAAAATGCGTATTATTGATGTTGTTGAAATCACCAAACCTATCGCCTCGCCAATTAGAAATGCGTATATCGACTTCAGCAAAATGACCGCCAGCCTGGTGGCCGTCGTCACTGATGTTGAAGTTGAAGGCCGCCGTGTCGTTGGCTACGGCTTTAATTCTAACGGACGCTACGGTCAGGGCGGCCTGATTCGGGAGCGTTTCCGCGATCGTATTTTGCAGGCAGAAGATGGCTCGTTGCTGAATGATAAAGGCGATAACCTCGACCCACATCGTATCTGGAGTGCGATGATGTCAAACGAGAAGCCTGGTGGACACGGTGAACGCTCAGTAGCGGTCGGTACGCTGGATATGGCTATCTGGGACGCCACCGCCAAAATTGCCCGTAAACCGCTGTTCCGCCTGCTGGCTGAGCTAAAAGGCAGGGAAGCGAATCCGCGTGTCTTTGTTTATGCCGCAGGCGGCTATTACTATCCGGGCAAAGATCTGGGGGCGTTGCGCCAGGAAATGCGTGGCTATCTGAATCGCGGTTATAACGTGGTTAAAATGAAGATTGGTGGCGCATCACTGGAGGAAGACCGCCGCCGCATTGAAGCGGTGCTGGATGAAATCGGCAGCGAAGCGCGTCTGGCGGTTGATGCAAATGGCCGCTTTGATCTGGAAACCGGCATTGCCTACGCCAAAATGCTGCGCGACTATCCGCTGTTCTGGTATGAAGAAGTCGGCGATCCTCTGGACTACTCACTTCAGGCTGCTCTCTCTGAATTCTATCCGGGGTCAATGGCCACCGGCGAAAACCTCTTCTCCCATCAGGATGCGCGAAACCTTCTGCGCTATGGCGGCATGCGTCCTGACCGTGATTATCTGCAGTTTGACTGCGCGCTTTCGTATGGTCTGGTTGAGTACCTGCGCACGCTGGATGTGCTGGCACAGTTTGGCTGGTCCCCGTCTCGCTGTGTGCCCCACGGTGGCCACCAGATGTCACTGAATATCGCTGCCGGCCTTGGCCTCGGGGGTAACGAAAGCTACCCGGATCTGTTCCAGCCGTATGGCGGATTCCCTGACTCAGTGAAAGTCGAAGACGGGCACATTATTATGCCTGAATTACCGGGCATTGGTTTCGAAGGCAAATCCGACCTGATTACAGTGATGCGCGAGCTGGCCGAATAAAAACTGATCTGATACCTGTTTGGCATTTTTAACTCATTCCCCTTTTGCCATTATTGCAGGAGGGGGTTCTGGAGCCATTTATATGAAACTGTTAAGTTATATAAAGCCTGACGGCGTTAAAAGCTATGGAATTATCACTGAAAAAGGGATTATCGACCTGCGTAATAAGACCGGGCTGGATACGCCGGACCTTAAGAATTTTATTCGGGTAAAAGGTGTTGCCGCCGCCCGGCAATATTTATCTGCGCCTGTTGATTTTCGCGCGGATGAAATAATTTACTTACCGGTAATTGAAAACCCCGGGAAAATCCTCTGCGTCGGCATGAATTATCAGGCCAAAAGAGAGGAGTTCGGTGCAAGCACCACGGCGCCTACAATATTTATCCGTTTTTCTGACTCTCAGACCGCTCATCTTAATGAGATTGTTAAACCTTCATTTACCGAACAGCTGGATTATGAGGGGGAGCTGGTTCTGATTATCGGTAAAGCAGGTCTTAATATCAGTGCAGAAGACGCCTGTAACCATATTGCGGGTTACTCCTGCTATATGGATGGTTCGGTAAGAGACTGGCAGTATACCTGGTTCACCGCCGGAAAAAACTGGAGCAAAACCGGTGGGTTTGGCCCCTGGCTGGTCACGCCAGATGAAACTGGCGACCCGCAAAACCTGAATATCAAAACCCTGCTAAATGGGGAAATTGTCCAGAATGAAAATACTTCGCAAATGATCCATCCGGTAAGCGAGCTGATTAGCTACATAAGTACCTTTACGCAGTTATCGCCGGGGGATGTCATATTAACCGGTTCACCAGGGGGCGTAGGTCATTCGCGCACGCCGCCACTCTATCTTAAAAAAGGTGATGTTATTGAGGTTGAAATAGAATCCATCGGCCGCTTAACCAACACTGTCGTTGGCGCCTGAACCCTGACCTTCACCTGCAAATAGTCGGTATAAGATAAGATGTTTATAAAAAATAATACCGATAACATTTCCTGTACTTCTGTAATAAACCTACCCTGATAATTAGAGCATCCAGAAGGAAGTTACCATGAGTGAACATCCTGTAAATAGTGAAACAACAATTGGAAAATCACGCTGGACCATTATATTACCCGCCGTTTTTATTATGTACACTATCTCCTTTTTTGATCGTGTCAATATTGGCATGGCATTACCACATATTGTTGCTGAACTGAATTTAACCCCATTAGAAGCTGGCTGGCTTGGCGGAGCATTTGCCTGGGGCTACGTCGTGACGCAATTTACTGCCGGTTTTCTGGCGCTAAGGTTTGGCTCGCGCAGAATTATCGGTATCAGCCTGTTCCTGTTCGGTGGTTGTGCGATGGCAACTGGCCTGGCAAGCAACTTCTATGAGCTGGTGGCGGTGCGCATGTTACTGGGGCTGTCGGAAGGACCCATTCAGGCCGCAACCGCGATGTTTCTGGCACAGTGGTTTATCAAACAAGAACGCGGCCGCGCATTTGGCATCTGGAACCTCAGCCTCGGTGCAGGCGCATTTCTCGCCGGGCCGATCTCCGGCTGGATTCTGGCGCACCACGACTGGCGGATGATGATGATTATCGAGGGCGCGCCCGCCTGGCTATTTTGTCTGCTCTGGTTTGTGATGATCCCTAAAAACCTGGCGTCGGCAAGATGGCTGACAGCAGAACACCGCGGGGTGATCCAGCGCGAACTACAAGCCGAACAGGCAGGCCATATTAAGCAGGCTTCCGATCCCTGGTGGACAATTCTCAAAATCCCTGCCCTGTGGTTAATGCTGACGGGATATTCATTGCACAGTATGCTCGCCTACGGCTTTACGCTCTGGTTGCCTACTGCGCTGAAAAACTACGGCACACTAAGCGAATTCACCGTCGGCGCCATCACTGGCGTGCCATTTCTGATGACCATGGTGGGAATTTGGTATATCACCCGTCGCTCGGATAGATACAATCAGGAGAGACGACTGCATGCGGCCATACCAACCGTGCTGACCGGCATTGCGCTGGCCGCCGCAGCTTTCGTTCCTCTGCACTATTACTACCTGCAGATCGCCCTGTTTATGTTCGTTGGGCTGACCATGAAAATGATGGTGCCGCTGGTTTATGTCCGCTTAACCGAAATCCTGCCAACCAGTAAAGCCGTTCCCGCCGTCGCGTTTGTCGGAGGTTGCAGCAACTTTATCGGCCAGTTTGGCGGCCCGATTATTGCGGGCTATCTCAAACATCTGGGAGGAGGCACAGATATGACGCTGTCATGGGTAGTACTGGGTACATTCTCAATTGTCGGTGGCCTGCTGTTTGCGCTGGCGGTGGGCAAAGGTGAAAGCATCTGGGATATAAAAGCCGCGTTCAAACTGGTCCGGCGCTGCACCCAGCCAGTTGAAGATTAATCTCTGTTAAGCCGTAACGAAAAAAACGACCAGTCCTGATAAGGCCGGTCGTTGTTCCAGCATCCCGCCATAAAACCGAGGTCGATGCCTGAAGTTATTGATTTAATTACGATCAGTCACCATTTTACGCTTTGTAAAAAGTGTTTCTCATCGCCTGACCGCCGCAATGGATAGTCATGATTACCACAATGATTATACTGCTATCAACTTCACCAGTGAGCAATGCAGGTATAAGTATGAGCGCCAGTAGAACACTTTATGATAAGCATATTGATTCCCACACCGTTAAAAAATTCGATAATGAAGGCAATGTTCTTTTATATATTGATCGCTCTATCCTGAATGAATATACCAGCCCCCAGGCATTCAATGGACTGCGGGAAAATAAACGCTCAGTATGGAATCCAAAGTCGATTCTGTTGAATGTGGATCATGTAAACCCTACCCGGCCTGTCCGCGATCAAAATATGACCGATCCGGGAGGATCCTTACAGGTAAACTTTTTCCGTGAAAATAGTCAATATTTCGCCATTGAGCTATTTGATGTGATGGATAAACGCCAGGGTATTGAACATGTTGTTGCCCATGAACAAGGACTGGCAATGCCGGGGATGGTCATCGCGGCCGGTGACAGTCACACCACCACCTATGGCGCGCTGGGGGCTTTGGGTTTCGGTATTGGCACCTCAGAAATTGAGCACCTGCTGGCAACTCAGACGCTGGTATATAAAAAATTAAAGAATATGCGCGTCACTCTGGAAGGCACCCTCGGCCTGGGTGTTGCCTCTAAAGATGTAATTATGGCGTTAATTGCCCGCATTGGCGCAGATGGCGCCACAGGTTACGCCATCGAATTTTGTGGCAGTGTTATCGATAATTTGAGTGTTGAAGCGCGTATGACCATTTGTAATATGGCCGTTGAAGCCGGGGCGCGTGGTGCTTTTATGGCGCCTGATGACAAAGTTTTCGCTTATCTGAAAAATACCCCACGCGCCCCTAAAGGGGAAATGTGGCGAAAGGCAGTTAATAGCTGGCGGCAGTTAAAAACCGATACCGGTGCAAAATTCGATAAAGAAATTTATATCGATTCTTCTGAGCTGGAACCCTATGTGACCTGGGGAATCAGCCCGGACCAGGCTGGACCGATCAATGACTGCATCCCGGACCCGGCGCAAATCAGCGATGAGCAGAAAAAGAAAGCCACCATTACCGCGCTCAGATATATGGATCTGCAACCTGGCACGCCTTTTACTGAAATTAAGATTTCTCACGCTTTTATTGGATCCTGTACCAACAGCCGAATCGAAGATTTGCGTGAAGTTGCCAAAGTGGTTGCCGGCAAGAAAGTCGCTTCCCATGTCAGGGGCATGATTGTTCCTGGCTCTACGCTGGTGAGAGAGAAAGCGGAACAGGAAGGACTCGCGCAAATCTTTATTGATGCAGGATTTGAATGGCGACAATCCGGTTGCTCAATGTGCCTGGCGATGAATGAGGATGTACTTTTACCGGGTGATCGCTGCGCTTCCAGCACTAATCGCAATTTTGCCGGAAGACAAGGCGCCGGTTCCCGTACGCATCTTATGAGCCCGGCAATGGTGGCGGCTTCAGCTGTCGCCGGCCACTTAACCGACGTCAGAGTTTGTACCGGAGTTTAATAATGGAACCTTTTACATCAATTTCAGGCATCGCTGCGCCGATGATGGCGGCAAATATCGACACCGATGTCATTATGCCTAAACAATTCCTGAAGGGCATCGACAGACAGGGACTGGATAAGGGGCTGTTTTATGACTTACGTTTTAACCGTGATGGCAGTGAAAATCCGGAATTTATTCTGAATACACCGCAGTGTCGAGGGGCTAAATTCCTGATTGTCGGTCCGAATTTTGGCTGCGGCTCCAGTCGCGAACACGCCGTGTGGGGGATGAAGCAGCTGGGCATCCGTGCGCTGATTGGCACCTCCTTTGCGGGTATTTTCAATGATAACTGCCTGCGCAATGGCGTATTAACCCTCTGCCTCAATGAGGTTGAGTTAAAAGCTCTCGCTGACAGAGTCTCTGCGGGCGACAGCAATATCATCGCAATTGATCTTGAGAATCAGATTATAAATGCTGCAAATGCCAGCTTTAACTTCAGCGTTGATGATTTAAAAAAGGACATGCTGGTAAATGGACTGGATGCAATTGGATTGACGCTATCATTTAAAGATAAGATCCTTCAGTTTGAAGATAAATACTTCGCTGAAAACCCATGGCAAAAAGTCACTTAGCCATTTTCGCAGATTTTAATATAAACAGGCGGCACATCAACCGTAATAGCCTTATGCAGTCGCACTTCGCGGCTACTTAGAAATGGATATGTCGAAAATATTCGTCCAGAAACTCAACACATTTCCTGGTCTTTATTGAATCGTCTAATTTCTGCGGATAAATCGCCCAGACTGATGCCTGCTGGTAATAATCAGGCAGAATCTGGATTAATTGCCCCGATTCAATATATTTTCTGGCATCCCACTGACTCCTGAATGCAATCCCATGACCATCCAGCGCCCACTGCATAATCACTTCACCATTATTAGACGATAAATCGCCACTCACCCTGATCGTTGCAAACCTATCATCATTTTTCATCTGCCACACACCAAATGGCTCCCCTTTTTCCTGTAGAAACAGGCAGCTGTGTGATGAAAGATCCTCCGGAACGTTGGGGATATCGTTGTTGTCAAAATAATCAGGTGATGCGCAAAGAACTCTTTTATTATCGGCGATGCGCCTGGCATAGTAGCGATCATTAAATGCATCACCCACCATAATTTCAAGATCAACCCCCTCTTTAACCAAATCCAGTTTGATATCAGTTAGAGTGAATTTTATTTTTAACTTAGGGTTACTTTTGGCGAACAGGGATAGTGGGCGGGTAAGGTGATTTTTTCCGAAACCAAAAGAACTGCAGATATGCAGGCTTCCTGTGACGTCATTTTTTACATCCTGAACTTTTTCAATCACCCCTCGCGCGGTTCTTAGCAACTGTTCGGCCTGATGTTTCGTCACCTCACCTGCGGTAGTTAATTTTATGTCACGCGTGTTGCGATAGAAGAGTTTCACTTGCAGGACATCTTCAAGAATGCCAATCCGTTTAGTAATGTAAGCATTCGACAGGCCTAACTCCACCGCAGCGCCGGAAAAACTATTATTTCTAATCACCGTCAAAAAAACATTGAAATCTTCAATCTGCGGCCATTTAGGTTTCATTGTTTTCTCTTATCTCCACGGCTTTTTACCACTGGATAATATAACACCCTTTAGCGGGTTGCTAAGATTTAAACAAAAAACCCACTGTGGTGACAGAGGGTTGATTTCAGTTTACTGCTTTGAAAATCAGGAGGGATCAGGCATGGGCAATTGGCGTGGCGTGCTGATCGGCTTTACGCAACAGCATCACCAGATAGACCAGCGCCACCACCGCAATCATCACAAACAGCAAATTATCGGAGTAGTGCTGCATCAGCAGTGAAGTCATACTCGGACCCGCCAGACTACCTATGGTGTAGCTCAGCAGCAGCGCCTGATTCATCGCCACTAACTCATGATGCGAAACAGTTTCACAGGCCCAGGACATCGCCACCGGATAGAGTGTAAAACCGGCACAGCCCAGCACAAACAGCGCTGGCGCCATGGCCGCATCGCTAAGCATGGCGATGGCACCAACGATCATTACAAACACCTGCACTCGCAACACCAGCAGACGGCCAAAGCGGTCGGCAAGACGTCCGACCGGCCACTGTCCGACAATACCGGCACTCACCAGCAGCGCCATCCAGTAGCCGACCGATGCATCACTCATTCCCTGATGGGAAAGATACAGTGGCATCAGACCATATAATGAGCCCAGCACCACGCCAGAGATAATACAGCCGTGAATACCGAGACGTGCATTACGACGACGCAGCATTGGCCACATATGGCCAGGCGCCGCCTCTTCATCCTCGTCCTGTGCGGTAACTTTGGCAAACACCAGCGGCAGGATCCCGGCCATCACTGTCGCAGTGACCCATGGCAGCACGCTCATCAGCTCGGTAGAAACTTTACTGACCAGCAGTTGCCCGATAACGGTGCCCAGGTAGTAAACCATCATATAGGCGGCCAGCAGCTGCCCACGATTACGCACGGTGCCGCTGCGCATCAGTGCGCTCTCAACCACCACCCAAATCAGCGCGCAGCCCATACCGGCAGCGAAACGTCCGAGGCTCCAGGCGAAAAATCCACTGCTCATCCCCAGCCAGACGGTGGCCAGCGCAAACACCAGCGTCGCCAGATAGTAAGTATAATTAAAGCCGAGACGTTTAATCAGCCAGCCTGCGCCAAGCGTACCCAGCAGATTACCGGTAAAATATGATGAGCTGACCAGCCCCACCTGCCAGGTAGGCAATCGATCGTGCGTTAACCAGAGAGGAACTAAGGTATTGAGCACGGCAATAGAAACCGTCAATAACAATAAGCCGCAGAGCAGCAAAATGACAGGGCGAGACCAGGTGGACATAGGGGCAAGTGCCAAAATAACCGAGAGATTTTGCGCGCATATTGCCATTACCAATTTTAATGTCAACGCGCAAAATTCGACCGCCGCACGATTTGCCAGCGTCCGATTTAATTTTTTTATCTACAACAGCTTAGCGCCGAATGTGCTACGGCTCACAACCTGCTTATCACTATGATTTTAATCATATTTAGAAATATTAACCGCCCGATGATCCATGATTTTTTTTACTGGATATCCGGCGCTAAAAACGAAAAAAAACCGCCGGTGTTTACCGACGGTTTTTGTTGAGACTGATAAAGGATAGCCGAAATAATTCGGGCTGCAGGAAGGCGGCAAGCCCGCGAATCCCCCGGAGCATAGATAACAATGTGACCGGGGTGAGCAGGTGCGGCCAACGCATCTACGGTCTATGCAGGGGCGGCGTTCTCGCCGCCCGCAAGTATCAGCCGATAAATTCCAGCCCGCGCATATAAGGACGCAACACTTCCGGCACCTGAATACGACCATCAGCCTGCTGATAGTTTTCCAGTACCGCAACCAGCGCACGACCAACCGCCAGACCGGAACCGTTCAAAGTATGCACCAGACGGGTTTTCTTCTCAGTTTTGCTGCGGCAGCGTGCTTGCATGCGGCGCGCCTGGAAATCCCACATATTGGAGCAGGATGAGATTTCACGGTAGGTGTTCTGCGCTGGCAACCAGACTTCCAGATCGTAAGTCTTGGTCGCGCCAAAGCCCATATCGCCGCTACACAGCAACACTTTACGGTATGGCAGATTCAGCAGCTGCAACACTTTCTCAGCATGACCTGCCAGTTCTTCCAGTGCCTGCATGGACTCTTCCGGGCGGACAATATGCACCATCTCAACTTTATCGAACTGATGCTGACGGATCAGACCACGGGTATCACGGCCATAAGATCCCGCTTCGGAGCGGAAACATGGCGTATGGGCGGTCAGCTTGATTGGCAGAGATTCCTCTTCCAGAATCTCATCACGCACCAGGTTAGTCAGTGGTACTTCCGAAGTCGGGATCAGCGCATAGCTGCTGCTTTCGGCTTCTTCTTCCAGCGGACGGGTATGGAACAGATCTTCGCCAAACTTCGGCAGCTGACCGGTGCCATACAGAGACGCGTGGTTTACCAGATAAGGCACCACCGTTTCCTGATAGCCATGTTGTTCAGTATGCAGGTCGAGCATAAACTGGCTTAGTGCGCGATGCAGATGGGCAATCTGCCCTTTCATCACTACAAAACGGGAACCGGTCAGCTTAGCGCCCGCCGCAAAATCCAGCCCCTGCGCCAGCTCACCCAGATCAACATGGTCGCGCACCGGGAAATCGAACTGACGCGGTTCACCCCAGCGGCTGATCTCCTGGTTTTCAGTCTCATCTTTACCCAGTGGAACTTCGTCCGCTGGCAGGTTTGGCATGGTCAGCGCGTAATCGCGGATCTGATTTTGCAGTGCATCCAGCTCAGCGCTGGCCGCTGCCAGGCGTTCGCCAAGAACGTTAACTTCCTGACGCAACGGCTCGATATCTTCCCCACGCGCTTTAGCCTGACCGATGGATTTGGATCGGGAGTTACGCTCAGCCTGCAAAGTTTCAGTTTCGACCTGCAAGACTTTGCGACGCTCTTCTAAGGCGCGCAGCCGGTCCACATCCAGGGTAAATCCCCGGCGTGCCAGTTTTTCAGCGACTGCGTCTGGCTCGTTACGCAGCAGATTGGGATCGAGCATGCTTATCCTGTGCTTATAGTGAGTGAGTGAATTATTGGACGGACGCACCCGCAGCTAAGGCGAATGCGTTGAAATCATTACTAACCTTACCGCAACGTCTGAATTAGCGGTAGCGTTTTGTCGGGCTATTTTGATCCTGTTCAGTCAACCAGGCGAGCTTTTCAGCAATTTTGCCTTCAAGACCACGGGAAGTGGGCTGATAATAGCGTGTTTGTGCCATTTGTTGCGGGAAATAGTTCTCACCGGCAGCGTAGGCATTGGCTTCATCATGGGCATAGCGATACCCGGCGCCCAGTCCCATCTCTTTCATCAGTTTGGTCGGGGCGTTACGCAAATGTTCCGGTACATCATAGTCAGGATTCTCGCGCGCATCACGCATCGCAGCCTTAAACGCGTTATAGACCGCATTACTTTTCGGCGCACAGGCCAGATAGACTATCGCCTGCGCAATGGCGCGTTCACCTTCCGCCGGGCCGACGCGGGTAAAGCAGTCCCAGGCGGCAATCGCCACCTGCATGCCACGCGGATCAGCATTGCCGATATCTTCGGAGGCAATCGCCAGCAAACGGCGCGCCACGTACAGCGGGTCACCACCGGCGGTAATAATGCGCGCATACCAGTAGAGCGCCGCATCGGGCGCGGAGCCGCGTACCGATTTATGCAGCGCTGAGATCAAATCGTAATAGCGATCGCCTTTATTGTCGAAACGGGCGCTGCGCTCGCCGGAAACTTCATTCAATAACTGCGGCGTCAGCTCGCGTTTACCCTGGGCGTTGGTTTCGGCCATATCGGCCATCATCTCAAGGGTATTCAGGGCGCGACGCGCATCGCCATTGACCAGTTCAGCGATCATATTGCGGGTGTTATCAGGCAGCACGATATTTTGCTGGCCATAGCCACGCTGATCATCATTCATCGCCTGATCCAGCACCTGCGCAATATCATCGGTGGTCAGCGACTTCAGCAGATAGACGCGTGCACGCGACAGCAGTGCGGAATTAAGCTCAAACGAGGGGTTTTCGGTGGTGGCGCCAATAAAAGTGATAGTGCCGTCTTCAATATGCGGCAGGAAAGCATCCTGCTGGCTTTTATTAAAGCGATGCACCTCATCGACAAACAGAATAGTGCGGCGGCCGGCGTTACGATTCTGACGCGCGCGCTCAATCGCTTCGCGGATCTCTTTCACCCCGGATGTCACGGCTGAAATACGCTCCACATCAGCATTACCGTAGTGACCAATAATTTCCGCCAGCGTGGTTTTACCTGTCCCCGGCGGTCCCCATAAAATCATCGAGTGCAGATGACCGGCCTCAATCGCCCGCGGCAACGGTTTTCCCGCCGCCAGCAGATGTTGCTGACCAATATATTGCGCCAGCGTGGCAGGCCGCATCCGCGCGGCCAGCGGCTGGAACTCGTTATGGGAAAAATCCAGAGACAGATTACTCACTCAGACCTCACTGACGCTGATCGTCAACCGTCACACCCTGAGGCGGTGTAAATGTAAATTTGTCGGCGCTGATCGCCCCATTTTGCTGACTTTTCAGGGTATAGGCGCTGCGCTGGTCGTCCTGCTCAATGGCACTGAACTGATTAATAGTGCCATTCGCTGAAACGTTAATGGTGAACTGCTTCAGATTACCGGCGGCGCTTTTTGGCGTCAGCTCAAAGGTATCGCCCTTCTGCTTAATATTGTACTGCTGCCAGTCGCTGGACTGGTTACGCGCAATCAGCATAAATGGCGTATTGCTGGTGGCATCTTTCAGCCAGCTGGCGCTGACCTGCTCGACAAACGGGTTATAGAACCACAGGGTTTTGCCATCGGAGATCAGCACGCTTTCGTCCGGTGCAGTCATATGCCAGTTAAACAGGTTTGGACGCTGCACCCAAAGTTCACCCTCACCATCCTGTACGGAGGAGCCGGTTGCATCGGTCACTTTCTGGGTAAAGCTGGCATGAAAACTTTTCACTTTATCCAGACGCTGCTGCAAATCACCGGACGCATCAGCCATTGCACCCGCTGAAGTCAGCGCAGTCATCAGGCAGCAAGAGAGTAATAATTTTTTCATTAATCAATTCCGTTATTACGTATCGGGGAAACCATCCGCACGGGCGGCGAGAACGCCGCCCCTACGCAGAACCTGTGTAGGGGAGCCGTCAGCGGCTCCCGGGGATTAGGACAACAAAACCGGCAGTTTATTACATCTCATGCGACGGCGGCGCCAGCACCTCACGGTTACCGTTATGACCAGGCGACGAGACAATGCCCTGCGCTTCCATCTGTTCAATAATACGCGCCGCACGGTTGTAGCCAATGCGGAACTGACGCTGCACACCGGAGATCGAGGCGCGTCGCTTATCGACGATAAACGCCACCGCCTGGTCGAACAGTGGATCCAGCTCTTCATCGCCATCCAGTCCCAGACCGCCACCTTCGCTCTCTTCACCGGCAGTGATGCTGTCGATATATTGCGGACGTCCACGCGCTTTCCAGTCCTGCACTACCGCATGCACCTCTTCATCACGCACAAAGGCGCCATGCACACGGATCGGCACTGAGGAGTTAGGCGCCATATACAGCATGTCACCCATCCCCAGCAGTGATTCCGCACCGGCCTGATCAAGGATAGTGCGCGAGTCGATTTTACTCGATACGGTAAAGGCGATGCGCGTCGGGATATTGGCCTTAATCAGACCAGTAATCACATCCACCGATGGACGCTGGGTAGCCAGCACCAGGTGGATCCCCGCCGCTCGCGCTTTTTGCGCCAGACGCGCAATCAGCTCTTCGACCTTTTTACCCACTGCCATCATCAGATCGGCGAACTCATCGACCATCACCACGATATAAGGCAGTTTTTCCAGCACTGGCGGCGTGGTTTCCATGCTGTCGCCCGGTTTCCAGAACGGATCGGGAATCGGACGGCCCATCGCTGCAGCTTGCTCAATTTTCTCGTTGTAACCAGCCAGATTACGTACGCCAAGCGCCGACATCAGCTTATAGCGACGCTCCATTTCACCCACACTCCAGCGCAGCGCATTGGCCGCATCTTTCATATCGGTAACCACTTCGGTCAGCAGATGCGGAATACCTTCGTATACCGACAGCTCAAGCATTTTCGGGTCGATCATAATAAAGCGCACTTCTTCCGGCGTGGCTTTATACAGCATGCTGATAATCATGGCGTTGACGCCAACCGATTTGCCGGAACCGGTAGTACCAGCCACCAGCAGATGCGGCATCTTACCGAGATCGGCCACCACTGGCTGACCGGCAATATCTTTACCCAGCACGATGGAGAGCGGCGATGGATTATCACGGAACTTAGCGCAGTCCAGCACTTCACGCAGATAGACGGTCTGACGATGCTTGTTTGGCAGTTCCAGACCGACATAAGGTTTACCCGGAATCACTTCCACCACACGTACCGCCACTGCGGACAGTGAACGGGCAAGGTCGCGTGACAGGTTGGAAATACGCGCTGCTTTTACCCCCGGCGCCAGATCCAGCTCGTAGCGGGTAATCACCGGCCCCGGCGAGATACCCACCACTTCCGCTTTTACCCGGTAATCCGCCAGACGGGCTTCCACCAGACGGGCAGTCTGTTCAAGGGCAAACATATCAACCGGCTCTTCTTCTGCTGGCGGTGAAGTCAGCAGATCGAGCGTCGGCAGTGGCGTCAATGGCTTATGCGTCGGCTGCTCATGTCGCATCAGGAACGGGTGGATCAGGCTGTCAGCAGCCGGTGGTTGCGGCCTGACCACAGCGGCGACAGGCTGCACCGCTGGCTGTTGCGGAACAGGCGGGGCCGGTTGTGGCGCTGGCGCGGGCTGATAAGGTGCAGCTTCCGCTTCATGGCTGGCATCGAGCGTAAACAGCGGCTCTGACGGGCCATCATCCACCAGGTCATCCATTGGTGAGAAGTCGAATGCATTGGACGTATCCAGCGTAAAGGTGGACTTTTGCTCTGCTTCCGGCTCATAGCGCTGCTGTTGCTGCTCAGCAAACTGACGCGCCAGCATCGCCTGCTGCAGCGCTTCCTCATCGTCTGGTTCAGCCGCAAATTCCTCGCCATAACGCTGCTGTTGTTGCGTCATAAAGGCTTCGCGTAACTGTGACTCCTGCATCTGCGCCTGTTCATCTTCATCAACCTGCTCAAATGTAGCGGTTGAAGATGGCATCGCCTGCTGCAGATCGTCCTCTTTAGCTTTTTCTTCCGCCATCCGTTGTGATGGCAGCTTAATGCCGTAAGAGGCCAGTTCACGTCGCGTCGGTAATTTAACCGGGTTCGGACGTGGCAGTTCCGGTCCAATCCCCTGCTTCACCTGCGGATTAGTGTCACCGCTGGTGGCGCTAAAGCCCGGCATAAATGGCGCGGCTGTCGCAGCGACAGCCGCTGTTTTGGCTGCAGCGCTCAAGCCGTTACCCTGCGGCGCATTGACCGGGATAGCGCCCGGATCATGCTGCGGCGTGGAGAAATCAAATGGCGAAGAGGCCGACGACGGCGTATCGCGCCAGTTGCCCATATGCGGACCGTCATCGTCATCCTGCTGAACCGGCTGCGATGGCGTCGGGGTCTCTTCCGGCATCTCAAACCGGTATACCGGTGGTGCTTCAGGCTGAGGCGCAGGCGCTGCCGCCGGGCTGACTGCCGCCGGCGGCGTCGCCGGAGAAGTGACTGCCGCAGCGCTACGTTCCGCAGCAACCGCTGTGGCCGCCAGCGCCGCAGTTGTTGCTGCCGCCGCTTTCGCTAATAAGGGATCCTGCTCTTCGTCATCCGTCAGCGCATCACTGAGGTGATTCGGCGCGGTCAACAGCACATCGTCTTCATCATTATCGCGAGGCAGTGCTTTCACTGGCGCGGCGTCATGCTCATCATCATCCTCTTCACGCCACTGATCTTCGTGACGCGAACGGTTGCTGGCAAACGTCAGCACGCCCATCACCGCGCCGCCGATTTTCTCGGCGATAGTTAACCAGGACCAGCCGGTATACAGCGTTAAGCCCGCCGCCCAGAGACACAGCAGGGTTAAAGTGCCGCCTGCGCCATTAAAATATGGCGCCATGGCGTTACTTACCAGGCTGCCAATGACGCCGCCGGAAGCAAAATACCAGATATCGTCAGCGTTAATCGCCGCCAGACCACAGGTAGTAATAATCAGCGCCAGCACGCCAATCAGACGCAGGGCGACCGCAAAGTAGTCGATGTAATCCTGATGATCGCGCTGACGGAAAGTAATCCAGCACAAACCGAGGATCACCGGAGGAATGGCGTATGCCATCACGCCAAAAATGAACAACAGCGTGTCGGCCAGCCACGCACCAACACCGCCGCCGAGATTATGAATCGGCTCGTGCCAGGCGGTCTGTGACCAGCTGGGATCGGAAGGATTGAAGCTCAGCAAAGCCACCATCAAATAGACGGCGAAAAGAGCAACAATGATCAACAGCGCTTCAAGCAGACGACGTCCACTACTTAGCGGCTGCAGGGAAACTTCTTTATCTTCTGTATATTCCTGGCTCAAGAGTACTCTCCAGGTGCCTGTAAAATAAGAAGGCAACAGCGCCGGGCAAGCCCGACGCTGAACCTGTATGAATTCACAGGAGTGTACCGAAATCTATCAGGTTTTGCACCTGCCCTGTGTTACCGCGTTTTAATCACTAAGCGGTTACTTTGTTTCACTTCTTCCATGACCACATAGGTACGCGTATCGTTCACACCAGGCAGTCGCAGCAAGGTTTCACCCAGCAGTTTGCGATAGGCTGACATGTCCGGCACACGCGTTTTCAACAGATAGTCGAAATCGCCAGAAACGAGGTGACACTCTTGAGTTTCCTCAAGTTTTTGCACTGCGGCGTTAAATTGCTCAAACACATCGGGCGCGCCACGATTCAGAGTAATCTCAACGAAAACCAGCAGTGAGGCATCAAGATAATGCGGGTTCAGCTGCGCAGTATAGCCAAGAATAAAACCCTGACGTTCCAGACGGCGAACGCGCTCAAGACACGGCGTTGGTGATAAGCCAACCCGTTTGGAAAGCTCGACGTTAGAAATACGTCCATCCTTCTGCAACTCATTCAGGATATTACGGTCAATTCTGTCGAGATCTTTACCGGGGCGTTTTTTATTGTCTACCATTATTATTGTCTCTCTTAATTCCTTCCCTTTGCCTGCCACACCCTGCACAACATCACTGTGCCAGGGTTGTTCGAAGTGAAGACATCGAGTCTGTTGCCTTTCAGCGCCATCTGTATGACGCATGTTGTCTGTCCACACCATGCGTCATGACCAATGCCAGACTGAGTTTATGCGGCCAAATACTCTCTGCATGGCATTAAACCCTGCTGAGCTGGCCTGAAAACCCTCTGCTTCCTACAATGTTTTCGCAAAAGCACAGCTGATTGTCAAAGTAAAACACACAAAATCAGTACAACATGCCAAAAGGTCAGCTGCGTTACTGTTTTTTAATGGGTATTTTTGCTTTGTTCATCGCCTTTCAACGCTAATTTTGCGGCAAAAAGCAGCGTGACGGTGATCCATTGGTAAAATCTCTTGCACCGATTGCTAACAAAATTGCAGAACGCTTTTTTTGCGGCGTTAAATTCCCTACAATCCCAGCTCATGTTTGCCAGTTAACAAATGAGGGTCTCATGAGCACGGCCAAACACAGTAAATTATTAATTCTGGGCTCTGGTCCGGCAGGTTATACCGCTGCGGTGTATGCGGCGCGCGCTAACCTGAACCCGGTGCTGATTACCGGTCTGGAAAAAGGCGGTCAGCTGACCACCACCACTGACGTTGAAAACTGGCCTGGCGATCCCAGCGAGTTAACCGGTCCGTTGCTGATGGAACGGATGCATGAACACGCGGTGAAGTTCAATACCGAAATTATTTTTGACCATATCCACACGGTCGATCTGCAGACGCGTCCGTTCCGTCTGATTGGCGACAGCGATGAGTACACCGCCGATGCGCTGATTATCGCCACCGGCGCATCAGCACGTTATCTCGGCCTGGAGTCAGAGGAAGCGTTTAAAGGCAAGGGTGTCTCTGCCTGCGCCACTTGTGACGGCTTTTTCTATCGCCAGCAGAAAGTCGCGGTGATCGGCGGCGGTAATACTGCGGTTGAAGAAGCGCTCTATCTGGCGAATATCGCCGCTGAAGTGCACCTGATTCATCGTCGTGACAGCTTCCGTGCTGAAAAGATCCTGATCGATCGGCTGATGGAAAAAGTGCGCAACGGCAATATCGTGCTGCACACTGACCGAACACTGGAAGAAGTGGTTGGTGATCAGATGGGTGTCACCGGCGTGCGCCTGCGCGCTGTTTCTGGTAGCGAAGAGATCGAACAGCTGGATGTTGCCGGTCTGTTTGTCGCCATCGGCCACAGTCCGAACACGGGTATTTTCAACGGTCAGCTGGAGCTGGAAAACGGCTATATCAAAGTGCAGTCCGGCATTCATGGCAACGCTACCCAGACCAGTATTCCGGGTGTATTTGCTGCCGGTGATGTGATGGATCATATTTATCGCCAGGCGATCACCTCTGCCGGTACCGGCTGTATGGCGGCGCTGGACGCAGAACGTTATCTCGACGGCTTAGTTAAAAACGATAAGTAAGTTGTTAAAAAGCTGATCGAATTTTCTTAAGGCGACTGCTCATCAGTCGCCTTTTTTTTCTCCGCCATGTAACATTGCCAGCGACTGATCGTTGGGTCATTCATATGGCGCTGCCAGACGGCTGCCAGTTTCGTTTTTCTGCAAGAACGGCAACTGATGAACAAGACACGTCAACAACAACTTACCCACTGGCTGAAGCAACAGAGTGTGCATGCGCGCCGTTGGTTACGTCTCTCTTTTCTGCTTGGGCTTGCCAGTGCACTGCTGATTATTGCGCAAGCCTGGCTGCTGGCCTCGTTGCTGGATGACCTGATCGCCCGGCAACTGCCGCGCAATGCGCTGATCGCTGATTTCATACTGCTGCTGGGCTGTTTTGTCGCCCGCGCGCTGATTAGCTGGTTGCGCGAACGTGTCGGTTTTTATTGTGGTCAGGCGATTCGCCACACGCTGCGTAAAACGGTATTAGACCGCCTCGACGCGCTGGGTCCGGCGTGGATTCAGGGTAAACCGGCAGGCAGCTGGGCCACCCTGCTGCTGGAACAAATTGAGGATATGCAGGATTACTATGCGCGCTATCTGCCACAGATGTCGCTGGCTGTGCTGATCCCCTGTTTTATTCTGATCGCCATTTTCCCGATTAACTGGGCGGCGGGCGTGATCCTGCTGGCCACCGCGCCGCTGATCCCGCTGTTTATGGCGCTGGTCGGCATGGGGGCCGCTGATGCCAACCGACGTAACTTCCTTGCGTTGTCACGTCTGAGCGGCCATTTCCTTGACCGCCTGCGCGGCCTGGAAACCTTGCGCCTGTTCCATCGTGCCAGCGCGGAAACCGACAATATCCGCATCGCCTCCGAAAGTTTCCGTCGCCGCACCATGGAAGTACTGCGCCTGGCGTTTCTCTCCTCGGCAGTACTGGAGTTTTTTGCTTCGCTGTCGATTGCTATCGTGGCGGTTTACTTTGGTTTTTCCTATTTAGGCGAACTGAACTTTGGTCATTACAGCGCAGGCGTCACGCTGTTTGCCGGTTTCCTGGTGCTGATCCTCGCGCCTGAGTTCTTTCAGCCACTGCGCGATCTCGGCACCTTCTATCATGCCAAAGCGCAGGCGGTTGGCGCTGCTGATGCATTGCACACCTTTCTCAGCCACAGCGATGAAATCACCCTCGCGCAGGGCGATCGCCTGCTGGAGAACCCTGCGCCGCTGACGCTGGTGGCCGGGGAGCTGGTGATCACCGCGCCTGACGGCACAGTACTGGCCGGGCCGCTGTCGTTTACCCTGCACCCCGGTCAGCGTGTGGCGCTGGTGGGACAGAGCGGCGCCGGCAAAAGTTCGCTGCTGAATCTGCTCTCCGGTTTTCTGCCCTACCAGGGGTCGCTGACGGTAAACGGCATTGAACTGCGCGAACTGCAGGCCGAAAACTGGCAACAGCAGCTGGCCTGGGTCGGACAGCATCCGCAGTTGCCGGCAAACACAATTCGCGAGAACCTGCTGTCGGATAACAATATCGCGGAATCAAGGCTTAACGATGCGCTGGAGCAGGCAGGAGTCAATGAGTTTTTAGCCCGCCTGCCGCAGGGACTGGATACCGAGCTGGGGGATCAGGCTGCTCGTCTGTCAGTCGGCCAGGCGCAGCGTATTGCGGTGGCGCGTGCGCTGCTGAAACCGGCCAGACTGCTGCTGCTGGATGAACCGGCGGCCAGCCTCGACAGCGACAGCGAACAACATGTGATGCGCGCGCTGGAGCAGGCGTCCCATCAGCAAACTACGCTGCTGGTCACCCATCAGTTAAACCAGCTGGCACAGTGGGATGAAATCTGGGTGATGCGTGAGGGGCAGCTGATCCAGCAAGGCAGCCATGCTGAACTGATGACGCAAGCGGGTCCTTTTGCCGAGCTGCTAGCGCAGCGCCAGGGAGAGATTGCATAATGAAAGCGCTTCTGCCGTTTCTGAAACTTTACCGCCGTCATTTTCTGTTGCTGACGCTCGGCGTGATACTGGCGATTATTACGCTGCTGGCCAGTATCGGCCTGCTGACGTTGTCCGGCTGGTTTTTAGCTGCCTCTTCCCTTGCGGGTTTTGCTGGCCTGTACAGTTTTAACTATATGCTGCCCGCTGCCGGAGTACGCGGCGCAGCCATCTCGCGTACCGCCGCGCGCTATTTTGAGCGTCTGGTCAGTCACGACGGGACGTTCCGCGTGCTGCAACATCTGCGGGTATTCACCTTCAGTAAACTGCTACCGCTCTCCCCTGCTGGTATCGCCCGTTTTCGTCAGGGTGAATTGCTTAACCGACTGGTCGCCGATGTCGACACGCTCGACCATCTCTACCTGCGGGTGATTTCACCGCTGGTCGGCGCCCTGATGGTGATCCTGGTGGTCACCTTCGCCCTGAGTTTTGTCGATATGCAGCTTGCCCTGACTCTCGGACTGATTATGTTGCTGACACTGCTGCTGTTGCCGCCATTATTCTGGTGCGCCGGACGTCCGGCCGGTGAAGCCATTACCCGACTGCGTGGCGACTACCGTCAGCAGCTGACCAGCTGGCTGCAGGGTTGCGCCGAGCTGAAAATTTATGGCGCCGCAGCGGCGTTCCGTGCGCAGCTGGATCATACCGAGCAGCAATGGCAGCAGGCACAACGCCGTCAGGCGAGCCTGGGGGGGCTGTCACAGGCGCTGATGCTACTGATCAGCGGCGCCACCGTCACCCTGCTGCTGTGGCTGAGTGCCGCAGGCGTCGGTGAGACGGCCCAGCCTGGCGCGCTGATTGCGCTGTTTGTCTTCTGCACTCTCGCCGCTTTCGAAGCGCTGGCGCCGGTTGCCCCGGCTTTTCAGCACCTCGGTCAGGTGGTCGCCTCGGCGTTACGCGTCAATCAGATTATCGAGCAGCCTGCGGCGGTAAAGTTTAATTCGCAGCCGATCAAGGCTGGCGCGGGCGCAGCCCTTGAACTGCACGAGGTCAGTTTTTGTTATCCGGCGGCCAGTAGTCCGGCGATCGATAAGCTGTCACTGACGGTTAAGCGCGGGGAAAAGATTGCCCTGCTGGGCCGCACCGGTTGTGGTAAATCAACCCTGCTTCAGTTGCTGACCCGCGCCTGGGATCCCCAGAGCGGCACTGTTCAGCTGAATGGCCGGGCATTGAGCGACTGGGATGAAGCCTCGCTGCGCGCGGCGACCAGCGTGGTCAGCCAGCGCGTGCACCTGTTTAGCCAGACGCTGCGTGATAATCTGCTGCTGGCCTCGCCACAGCGCGATGATGACGCTCTGCGCGCAGTATTACTGCAGGTTGGACTCGGCAAGCTGCTGGAGCATGAAGAGGGGCTGAATGCCTGGCTGGGTGAAGGCGGTCGCCAGCTGTCCGGTGGCGAACTGCGCCGTCTCGGTATTGCCCGCGCGCTGCTGCACGACGGCGATCTGCTGTTGCTGGATGAGCCGACTGAAGGCCTCGATGCGGAAACCGAGCGTCAGATCCTCGAACTGTTATGGCAGGTGAGCCGCGATAAAACCATGATTATGGTGACCCATCGCCTGCAGGGACTGGAACAGCTCGATCGCATCTGCGTGATGGATCAGGGACAGATGATTGAGCAGGGAAATCATGTCGAATTAATCTCAAAACGCGGTCGATACTGGCATTTTCAGCAACGCTTTACGCTATAGTCTTAGCTTTGTAGCCCAGTGAGAATGAAAGAGACCATGAGACTGATCCAACTCTCACGCGAATCACTTAATTTCCCGCCGCCGGAAATGGCGCTGCGCGAGCCGAATGGCCTGCTGGCGATGGGCGGCGATCTCAGTCCTGCGCGCCTGCTCAATGCCTATCATCGCGGCATCTTCCCGTGGTTTTCGCCTGGCGATCCGATTCTCTGGTGGTCGCCGGATCCGCGAGCGGTGTTATTGCCCGAACAGTTTCATCTCAGCCGCAGCATGAAGCGTTTTCATCGCCACTCTCCCTATCGCGTTACGCTGAATCAGGCGTTTTATGCAGTGATTGAAGGCTGCGCCAGCGACCGTCAGGAAGGCACCTGGATTACCCCGGAAGTAAAACGCGCCTGGTTAAAGCTGTTTGAGATGGGGCATGCGCAGTCGGTTGAAGTCTGGCGCGACGATGAACTGGTTGGTGGCATGTACGGTATGGCGCTGGGCCAGATATTCTGCGGGGAATCGATGTTCAGCCGCAGCGAAAATGCCTCCAAAACCGCGCTGCTGGTGTTCAGTCAGCATTTTCATCAGCATGGCGGCAAGCTGATTGATTGTCAGGTGTTAAATCCCCATACCGCATCGTTGGGCGCTGAAGAGATCCCGCGTGTCAGCTGGCTGGCATGGCTGCATACGCTGGCGCAACAACCGGTTAGCGAGCAGTGCTGGCAGGGACAGCGGCTTTTTTAATGGCTGAAAATGAGGTTTTCCACGCATTTGCTGATAACAGTGCTATAATATGCGCGTTTGGTATGTCGTCCGCTGTTCGCTGCACTAAAACAGTGAGCCGGAATTACCAGGCTGGGAATCTTAACGCACCGTTTCAGAACTGTTTTAATTGTGCGACTGATGCAGACTTAAAACAGATTCTTAGCCCGCTATTCCCCCGCTGACGTCATCACACCCAAAATTATTCACCTGCTGCTCTCTGCGTCATGTGCGTACAGAGCGGTAAGTGCTGGTGATATCACCGACAATTGTTTACATAATACCTGAAATTCGGCATTATCTTGCCGGTTAAAATAAAGGTAGTCATACCCAGAGGATTCGATGGCCAAAGAAGACAATATTGAAATGCAGGGTACCGTACTGGATACGCTACCTAACACCATGTTCCGCGTTGAATTGGAAAACGGGCACGTGGTTACCGCACATATCTCCGGTAAAATGCGCAAAAACTATATCCGCATCCTGACGGGCGACAAAGTCACTGTAGAGCTGACCCCGTACGACCTGAGCAAAGGCCGCATTGTCTTCCGTAGTCGCTGATTTGCCCCACCCCGTGTTGCCGCGTTAAGCCAGCGACACGTATAAAAAAAGGCCGGATAATTTAATTATCCGGCCTTTATTGTTTATGGCGGTGCATATCATCGGCACGGGCGGCGATAACGCCGTCATTACAGCCAGTGCATTCATCAGCACGGGCGGCGATAACGCCGCCCCTACTTCATTGTAGGGAAGCCGTTTCCGGCTCCCGAATTAGTGCGCCGCCCCTTCCGTCTTACGCTTCTCGGCGCTGACGAACTCATAAGTGAGCTGGTTATTCTCTTTATCCAGCGCGACCGACACTGAGCCACCATCCACCAGCGAACCAAACAGCAGCTCGTTGGCCAGCGGTTTCTTCAGGCTCTCCTGTACGGTGCGCGCCATCGGACGGGCGCCCATCGCTTTGTCGTAGCCTTTCTCCGCCAGCCATGCGCGGGCTTCGTCACTGACTTCCAGCGACACGCCTTTCGGATCCAGCTGCGCCTGCAACTCAACAATAAACTTGTCGACCACCTGATGAATAACCTCTGCCGACAGATGTTTGAACCAGATAATATTGTCGAGACGGTTGCGGAATTCCGGCGAGAACATTTTCTTGATCTCTTCCATCGCATCGGTGCTGTTATCCTGATGGATCAGACCGATGGATTTGCGCTCGGTTTCACGCACCCCGGCGTTGGTAGTCATCACCACGATCACATTGCGGAAGTCCGCTTTGCGACCATTGTTATCGGTCAGCATGCCGTTATCCATCACCTGCAACAGCAGATTAAAGACGTCCGGGTGCGCTTTCTCAATCTCATCCAGCAGCAACACCGCGTGCGGATGTTTAATTACCGCATCGGTTAACAGACCACCCTGATCGAAGCCCACATAACCCGGAGGCGCACCGATTAAACGGCTAACGGTATGGCGCTCCATATATTCAGACATATCGAAACGCAGCAGCTCAATACCCAACGCTTTGGCCAGCTGCACGGTGACTTCCGTTTTACCGACACCGGTTGGACCGGCAAACAGGAACGAACCAACAGGTTTGCGATCCTGACCCAGACCGGCGCGACTCATTTTAATCGCTTCGGTTAAGGCTTCGATGGCGTTGTCCTGCCCAAATACCAGCATTTTCAGGCGGTCGCCAAGGGTTTTCAGCGTATCACGGTCGGTCGCTGAAACACTCTTCTCCGGGATACGCGCAATACGCGCCACCACGGTCTCGATATCCGAGACATTGACGGTTTTCTTACGCTTGCTAACCGGCATCAGTCGGCTGCGCGCGCCAGCTTCATCGATAACATCAATCGCTTTATCTGGCAGATGGCGGTCATTAATATATTTCACCGCCAGCTCCACCGCCGCACGTACCGCTTTCGCGGTGTAGCGTACATCGTGATGCGCTTCGTACTTCGGCTTCAGGCCATTGATAATCTGCACGGTTTCATCAATCGATGGTTCGGTGATATCGATTTTCTGGAAACGGCGCGCCAGCGCACGATCTTTCTCAAAAATATTGCTGAATTCCTGATAAGTAGTGGAACCCATTACGCGAATTTTGCCGGAAGAAAGCAGCGGTTTGATCAGATTTGCCGCGTCCACCTGGCCACCGGATGCCGCGCCCGCACCGATAATGGTGTGGATTTCATCGATAAACAGGATGCTACTGGTATCCTGCTCCAGCTGCTTCAATAGCGCTTTAAAGCGTTTTTCAAAGTCACCACGGTATTTGGTGCCGGCTAACAGTGAACCGATATCCAGCGAGTAGATGGTGCACTCTTTGATCACTTCCGGTACGTCGCCCTGCACGATGCGCCAGGCAAGTCCTTCGGCAATCGCGGTTTTTCCGACGCCGGACTCACCCACCAGCAGCGGGTTATTTTTACGGCGGCGGCATAAGACCTGAATAGCACGTTCCAGCTCTTTATCGCGCCCGATCAGCGGGTCGATACCGCCTACGCGAGCAAGCTGATTAAGATTGGTGGTGAAGTTTTCCATACGTTCCTCCCCGCCTGCTTGCTCTTCGTTTACCGGATTTTCTGAACCTGGCGCCTGGCCCGGTTCATCTTTACGCGTACCGTGGGAGATGAAATTCACCACATCCAGACGACTCACTTCGTGCTTACGCAACAGATAAGCCGCCTGCGATTCCTGTTCGCTGAAAATCGCCACCAGCACGTTCGCGCCCGAGACTTCACTGCGTCCCGATGACTGAACATGGAATACCGCGCGCTGCAATACGCGCTGGAAGCTGAGCGTTGGCTGTGTATCACGCTCCTCTTCACTGGCTGGCAGCACCGGAGTGGTCTGTTCGATGAAGGCTTCGAGTTCAAGACGCAGGGCAACAATATCTACCGTGCAGGCTTCCAATGCCTCTCTGGCCGACGGGTTGCTGAGCAAAGCCAGCAACAGATGCTCGACGGTCATAAACTCATGACGGTGCTCGCGCGCTCTGGCGAAAGCCATATTTAAACTGAGTTCCAGTTCTTGATTGAGCATTAGGCACCTCCCCCAATTACGGCCTGACGGACCACTCCCGAATAGAGCGGAAAACCGATCACGCCTTTTCCAGCGTACAAAGCAACGGATGCTCGTTTTCTTTCGCGTACTGGTTCACATGGGCGACTTTCGTCTCAGCGACTTCGGCGGTAAAAACGCCGCAAATAGCCTTACCGCGATAGTGAACCGTAAGCATCAGTTGCGTTGCACGTTCAACATCATAAGAAAAGAACTTTTGTAGTACGTCAATAACAAATTCCATAGGCGTATAATCGTCATTATTGAGTATAACTTTATACATAGAAGGCGGCTTCAGCGCTTCCCGCAGCTTATCTTCTGCAAGATGTTCAAAGTTAAGCCAATCATTATTGTGTGCCATAGTAACCCGTCATCATTGTACGTTACGTGCTGGCATAAAATTATCATGCCATGCCTTTAGTTTAACACGCCCGACCATTTGTCCAGCGTGGATGAAATTTTATCCGAATAACCTTATGCGCGACCTTCATCACAAAATTCGCAATAGCGTTAACTGCCTCAAATTTTGAGGATTTGATCCCCGTCTCACAGGGCCATTAGCTTGACGCTAAGGCCAGTTTCTCTACATTGTACAGGCAGAAGCTGATTGAGTTTTAAACAGCCTGGCCTGAAAGCCAGATCACCTCACCTATAAAATGTCTTGCGAGGGATGTAGAAGCATGGAGACGGGTACTGTTAAATGGTTCAATAACGCCAAAGGCTTCGGCTTTATCTGTCCTGTCAGTGGCGGCGATGATATCTTCGCGCACTACTCGACGATTCAGATGGACGGTTACAGAACGCTGAAAGCCGGGCAACAAGTCCAGTTTGATGTGCATGAAGGGCCAAAGGGCAATCATGCCAGCCTTATCGTTCCGGTAGAAATGGCGGCAACAGTCAGTGCCTGACCACTTTCTTACTCATTCTGTACAACCCTACTGAAAAATGCCAGCCACAGAAGCTGGCATTTTTTTTCTGACGATATTTACGCCCTGAGAATAGAATTGGGGCGGTTTTACGCTTTTCAAGCCTGCATGTGATCCACCTGACCACGCGCCAGCAGCGATTTATCCCCGCCATGTCCCCCGCTCGTAGTCGAGAATGGCTGCAACCACTAAGCAGGTCAAGGCTGGCTATCGAACATTACTTTACTCTGCGAACTATTTTGGCTAGCGTGTTGCCACTTTTTGATCTGACAAGGATGACCCGGCGCCATGTATTCGGGATTACTGATTATTCTTCTGCCACTGATTATTGGCTATTTACTGCCGTTTAAGCGCCCCGCCTTATTACGCATGATTAACCGTCTGCTGAGTTGGATGGTGTATGTGATTCTGTTTTTTATGGGTATCAGCCTGGCGTTTCTCGATAACCTGAGCAGCAATCTGCTGGCGATTTTTCACTATGCCGCGGTCAGCGTCATCTGCATCATTCTCTGCAACCTGCTGGCGCTGTGGATGCTGGAACGTCGCGCCCCCTGGACACATCAGCATAAACAGCAAACACTGCCATCGCGCCTGCATATGGCGCTGGAGTCACTGAAGCTGTGCGGCGTGGTGGTGATTGGTTTTGCGCTGGGACTCACTGAATGGCCGCCGCTGCACTATGCCTCACAGGCCAGTGAATATGCGCTGATCCTGCTGCTGTTTCTGGTCGGCATGCAGCTGCGCGGCAGCGGTATGACCCTGCGTCAGATTGTGCTGAACCGCCGTGGCATGATGGTGGCGGTAGTGGTGGCGCTGAGCGCGCTGCTGGGCGGCCTGATCGCCGCCGTGCTGCTGGGGCTGCCGCTGAAAACCGGACTGGCGATGGCGTCCGGTTATGGCTGGTATTCACTCTCCGGCATTCTGATGACGGAAGCCTTTGGACCGGTGATTGGCAGCGCCGCGTTCTTTAACGACCTGTTGCGCGAACTGCTGGCGATTATGCTGATTCCCGGGCTGATTCGTCAGCATCGCTGCACCGCGCTCGGTCTGTGCGGCGCCACCTCGATGGACTTTACCCTGCCGGTGCTGCAACGCAGTGGCGGCATTGAGATCGTTCCGGCGGCGATTGTGCATGGCTTTATTCTCAGCCTGCTGGCACCGATCCTGATCGCGCTATTCTCGTCATAATCCGCCATCCGCTGCGGGGCCAGCTGGCTCCGCAGTGACAATATCCCTTCACACTTTTCCCTCTCAGACGCCAGTCCCGTTTTGTTCCTGTCGACTATGCTTTTTCGAGCATTGAAAATAATCAGGAGGTAAGGGATGAAACAAACCGTAGCGGCGTTAGTGGCACAAACCCTCGAAAGCGCGGGCGTTAAACGCATCTGGGGTGTGACCGGGGACTCACTGAACGGCCTGAGCGACAGCCTGAATCGCATGGGTACCATTGAATGGATGCCAACCCGCCATGAAGAGGTCGCCGCCTTTGCTGCGGGCGCAGAAGCACAGATCAGTGGCGAACTGGCAGTCTGCGCCGGATCCTGTGGTCCCGGCAACCTGCATCTGATTAACGGCCTGTTTGACTGCCATCGCAACCGGGTGCCGGTGCTGGCGATCGCCGCGCATATTCCCTCCAGCGAAATTGGCAGCGGTTATTTCCAGGAGACTCATCCGCAGGAGCTGTTCCGCGAATGCAGCCATTACTGTGAACTGGTATCCAATCCTGAGCAGCTGCCGCAGGTGCTGGCGATTGCGATGCGCAAAGCAATTCTTAATCGTGGTGTATCGGTAGTGGTATTGCCTGGCGATGTGGCGTTGCAGGCTGCCCCGGAAGGCGCCAGTGCTGACTGGTATCCGCTGCAGCCACCAAAAGTCCTGCCTCCGGCTGAGCAGCTGGCGGAACTGGCGGCGGCGCTAAACGGCGCCGGTAATATTACTCTGATGTGCGGCAACGGCTGCGCCGATGCGCATGATGAAGTGGTGCAGCTGGCGCAAACCCTAAAAGCGCCGGTGGTGCATGCGCTGCGTGGCAAAGAGCATATCGAGTACGACAACCCCTACAGCGTCGGCATGACCGGGCTGATTGGTTTCTCCTCTGGTTTCCACGCGATGATGAATGCCGATACGCTGCTGCTGCTCGGCACCCGCTTCCCGTATCGCGCTTTCTATCCGGAGAATGCGAAAATCATTCAGATTGATATTGATCCCGGCAGCCTTGGCGCCCATAGCCGCGTCGATATGGCGCTGGTCGGTGATATCAAGTCTACGCTGAGCGCCCTGCTACCGCAGCTGGAGGACAAAGCCGATCGCGATTTCCTCGATAAGGCGCTGGAGCACTATGTCGATGCGCGTAAAGGGCTGGACGATCTGGCTAATGCCAATGATAAACGGGCGATTCACCCGCAATATCTGGCGCAACAGATCAGCCAGCATGCCAGTGAAGAGGCGATCTTTACCTGCGATGTCGGCACCCCGACCGTCTGGGCGGCGCGTTATCTGCAGATGAACGGTAAACGTCGTCTGATCGGCTCCTTTAATCATGGCTCGATGGCCAATGCCATGCCGCAGGCGCTCGGTGCACAGTCGCTGGATCGCCACCGTCAGGTAGTAGCGATGTGCGGCGATGGCGGTTTTAGCATGCTGATGGGCGACTTCCTGACCATTGCGCAGTTGCAGCTGCCGGTGAAGATTGTGGTATTCAATAACAGTTCGCTGGGTTTTGTGGCAATGGAGATGAAGTCTGGCGGCTATCTTACCGACGGTACAGAGCTGGAAAACCCTGACTTTGCCGCGATTGCCGCCGCCTGCGGGGTAAAAGGCATTCGGGTGGAAAAAGCCTCGGAGGTTGATGCCGCGCTGGAACAGGCATTTGCCCACGACGGACCGGTGCTGGTGGATGTGATTACCGCCAGCGAAGAGCTGGCGATGCCGCCGCAGATTAAAATGGAGCAGGCCAAAGGCTTTAGCCTGTATATGCTGCGCGCAATTATCAGCGGTCGCGGGGATGAAGTGGTGGAGCTGGCGAAAACTAACTGGCTGCGGTAAAACATTGTTGGGTATCTGTTACGGACGCCGCGGCGTCCGTTTTTATTAAGGAGAGCAACAGTGGTCGATTTACGCAGTGATACGGTGACCCGCCCGGGCGCCGCCATGCTGGCTGCGATGATGTCTGCAGAAACCGGTGATGATGTTTACGGTGATGATCCAACGGTGAATGCGCTGGAAGCAGAAGCCGCGCGACTGAGCGGCAAACAGGCCGCGCTGTTTCTGCCGACTGGCACCCAGGCTAACCTGGTGGCGTTACTCAGTCACTGTGAGCGCGGCGAAGAATATATCGTCGGCCAGCTGGCACACAACTACAAATATGAAGCGGGCGGCGCGGCGGTGCTGGGCAGCATCCAGCCACAGCCGATCCTCGCCGCCGCTGATGGCAGCCTGCCGCTGGATGTTGTCGCCTCAGTGATCAAACCCGATGACGCCCACTTTGCCCGCACTAAATTGCTGAGCCTGGAAAATACCCATAATGGCAAAGTACTGCCGCTGGCATATCTGCAACAGGCGTGGGAGTTCACCCGCCAGCATCAGCTGGCGCTGCATATTGATGGCGCGCGTATCTTTAACGCGGTGGTGGAGCTGAATGTCACGCTGGAAGAGATCGCCCGTTACTGCGATACCCTGACCATCTGTCTCTCCAAAGGTCTGGGTACGCCGGTCGGTTCACTGCTGTGTGGCAATGCTGACTATATCAAACGCGCACGGCGCTGGCGCAAAATGACCGGTGGCGGTATGCGCCAGGCCGGTATTCTGGCGGCGGCGGGACTGTATGCCCTTGAGCATAATGTCGCACGTTTACAGCAGGATCACGACAATGCCCGCTGGCTGGCCGGGCAGCTGACCGCTATCGGCGCCGATGTACGTCGTCAGGATACCAATATGGTATTTGTGCGGCTTGCGGCGGAGCAGGTGCAACCGCTGCAAAGCTATCTGCAGGAGCGTGGGATTATCATCAGCGCCGGGCCGGTTACCCGGCTGGTGACCCATCTTGATGTCGATCGTCATGCGCTGGAGCAGCTGGTGGCGCACTGGAAAGCTTTTTTAGCCGGCTAAAGATGCCACGGGCTTCGGTCTTATCCAGGGGCGGCGTTATCGCCGCCCGTATTAATAGCTTGCACCATTTCCCCGTCATCAATCCCCCGGATACTTCTCCACCAGCGCTTGCGCAATCGACTCGGTTTCCGCATCCGGCAAGCCACGATAATCCGTCTGACGGAAATGCATCTGGAAGGCGGCAATCACTCGCTGCTGCTGCCTTTCACTCATTCCCACCGCCACCTGATAGCCATAGCGCGCCAGCAACTCCAGCAACTTATCAACCGGCACGGGCTGCTGCGCATCACGTCCATTCAGCCAGAAACGCACCCGCGCCGCATCAGGCCAGGCGCCTAAACCCTGCTGCGCCAGCATCGCCCAGGGAAACAGCGGACCAGGATCCTGTTTGCGCTGCGGGGCAATATCGCTGTGACCGACAATATTTTCCGGCGGGATCTGGTAGCGCTGCACAATGTCGCGCATCAGCGGTTGCAGCACGGCAATCTGTTGCGCGGTAAACGGTGTCCACGCCGGGCCGGTAAGATGGCGTAGCGGACCGGCATTCACCAGTTCGATGCCAATTGAGGTGTCATTGATTCGCGTCGCGCCACGCCAGAAGCTGCTACCGGCATGCCACGCCAGTTGTGATTCCGGCACCAGCTGCCAGATCAGCGGCTCGCCCCGTTTCAGCGGTGGACGGTCCGGGATCAGATAATGGACGCTGACCTCGCGGTCAGTCAGAGTGGCCAATGAACGGGAGAAATCTTCCGCCGTATAATGGATAACCAGCACTTTAATCCGTGGACGCGCGCCCAGCGCCGCATGGCGCGTATCCACCTGGTAACCTTCGCGTTGCTCGATGCCGGGCGTTGAACAGGCGCTGAGCAATATCACCAGTAGCATTATCCAGTAGCGCATTAGCGGGTCTTAACCGCCGTGCCACTGACGCTGACCATCAGCATACTGCTGTCTTTACCCACGGTTTCATAATCAATATCTATGCCGACGATGGCATCGGCGCCCAGTGTCTGCGCCTGCTCCTCCATCTCCTGAAAAGCCAGCTGGCGCGCCTTGCGCAGCTCTTTCTCATATGCGCCCGAGCGTCCGCCAACGATATCGCGGATACCGGCGAAGAAGTCACGGAAAATATTGGCCCCCAGAATCGCTTCGCCGGTCACGACGCCGCAATACTCAGTAATCGGTTGTCCTTCCAGCGTTGGGGTGGTGGAAAATTTCATCGTGCTCTCCTTTTGTGCTTCATGGCCCGTAGGGTGAAAAACCGTGGCTATACTTTATGCTAAAAATAGTGACTTGCCAGTTAACAATAAGGAAATCGAAATGAAAAACAGAGCCTTCGCCGTACTTTTACCGGCTGCGCTATTGCTAAGCGCCTGCACCACGGTTGAACCGGTTTATAAAGATAATGGCAGCCGCCTCGGTGCCTGCGTCGATGGCGGGCCGGATACGGTGGCGCAAAAATTTTATGACCTGCGAACCGAACAACCCACTCAGGGATTACCCAATACGCAACAGCTGGCGCAGTACCGCCCCTATCTGAGTGATGCGCTGTATCAGAAATTAGTGCAGGCCAGTACGCAAAGTGATAAACCTGCGGGCGATCTGTTCTCCAGCCTGCCGGCAGGCCCCACCTCCGCCAGCGTGGCGGATGCCTCCACCATTCCCAATCGTGATGCGCGCAATATTCCGTTACGTGTCAGTTTAAGCCGCGAAGGTGACAAAGCAGTGCAGTGGCAGGATGAAGTGCTGATGGTGCAGGAAGGCAGCTGCTGGGCGGTGGATGATATCCGTTATGTTGCTAACTGGCAGCATCCGGCTGGTGGCAGTCTCAGTCAGACGCTTGAAAAATAATGCATTCTTAAGCGTGCCGCGACAATGCGGCGCGTTACCATGATCTCCTCACGAAAATTCATCACCGCTAGCCCGCTTCAGCACTGCATTGCGCTATCTTGTGCTACGCTTTATTAACATCACTTATCATAAATAAATTTCAACGCACGAAGATTGCATAACTATGCTGTCGACGTTAAGATTCACGACATCAATTGCTATTCACTATTTGCGCATGAGTATTCAACTAAACGGTATTAACTGCTTTTACGGCGCCCATCAGGCGCTGTTCGATATTCAACTGGAATGTCCTGAAGGTGAAACTCTGGTTCTGCTCGGCCCTAGCGGCGCCGGCAAGAGCTCGCTGCTGCGCGTGCTGAATTTACTTGAGATGCCGCGTTCCGGCACCCTGAGTATCGCAGGCAATAATTTCGACTTCAGTAAAGCCCCTGGCGACAGTGCCATTCGCGAATTGCGCCAGAACGTCGGCATGGTATTCCAGCAATATAATCTCTGGCCTCACTTAACCGTGATGCAGAATCTGATTGAAGCGCCCTGCCGCGTGCTGGGTCTGAGTAAAGATCAGGCACGCGCGCGCGCCGATAAGCTGCTGGATCGCCTGCGCCTGACAAAGTTTGTCGATCGTTTTCCGCTGCATCTCTCCGGTGGTCAGCAGCAGCGCGTGGCGATTGCCCGTGCGCTGATGATGGAACCGGCGGTATTGCTGTTTGATGAACCGACCGCCGCACTGGATCCGGAAATCACTGCTCAGATCGTCACCATTATTCGCGAACTGGCGCAGACCAACATTACTCAGGTTATCGTCACCCACGAAGTCGAAGTTGCCCGTAAGACCGCCAGCCGGGTGGTGTATATGGAAAATGGCTATGTGGTGGAACAGGGCGATGCCAGCCGCTTTACACAGCCGCAAACCGATGCGTTTGCCAACTATCTTTCGCACTGATTCAGGACATAATGATGAAAAAAGTGGTACTTGCCGCCCTGTTAGCCGGAATGAGCCTGAGCGCGACCGCTGCGCAGACGATCCGTTTCGCCACCGAAGCTTCCTACCCTCCGTTTGAGTTCGTTGATTCTGACAACAAAATCCAGGGTTTCGATGTTGATCTGGCTAATGCGCTATGTAAAGAGATCGACGCTGAATGTACCTTTACTAATCAGGCGTTTGACAGCCTGATCCCCAGCCTGAAATTCCGCCGCTTCGACGCGGTGATGGCCGGTATGGATATCACCCCGGAGCGTGAAAAGCAGGTACTGTTTACCAAAGCTTATTACGATAACTCTGCGACCTTTATCGTGCAGAAAGGCAAAGTAGCGGATGTGTCGGCGCTGAAAGGTAAACGTGTTGGCGTACAGAACGGCACCACACATCAGAAATACCTGTCAGAAAAACAGACCGATGTCACTACCGTGCCTTATGACAGCTATCAGAATGCGATTCTCGATCTGAAAAATGGTCGTATTGATGCAGTATTTGGTGACACCGCCGTGGTTAACGAGTGGCTGAAACAGAATCCAAACCTGGCAGCGCTGGGTGATAAAGTGACCGATAAAGCCTACTTCGGCACCGGTCTCGGCATTGCACTGCGTCAGGGCAACACCGCTCTGCAGAGCAAATTTAATGCCGCGCTGGATAAAGTGAAAGCCGATGGCACTTACAAAACAATCTACGAAAAATGGTTTCAGCAGTAATTAGATGAGCGAACTCACTCCTCTGGCAAGCGCCGCGGCGATGACCGTCGGCCTTGCCGTTTGTGCTTTAATTGTCGGGCTGATTCTGGCGATGATTTTCGCTGTCTGGGAATCGGCCCGCTGGCGTCCCGTGGCCTGGCTCGGTACTGGTCTGGTGATGCTGTTTCGCGGCCTGCCGGAAATTCTGGTGGTGCTGTTTATCTATTTTGGCGCCTCACAGCTGCTGCTGACCCTGTCGGACGGTTTTACCGTTAATTTCGGTCTGTTTCAGCTGCCGGTGCAGATGGAAATCGAAAACTTCGATGTCAGCCCGTTTCTCTGCGGGGTGATTGCTCTGTCGATCCTCTACTCGTCCTATGCCTCGCAAACGCTGCGCGGTGCGCTGAAAGCGGTGCCGGCGGGACAGTGGGAGTCGGGACAGGCGCTGGGAATGAAAAAGGCGGCGATATTTTTCCGGCTGATTATGCCGCAGATGTGGCGTCATGCTTTGCCGGGCCTGGGCAACCAGTGGCTGGTGCTGCTGAAAGATACCGCGCTGGTGTCGCTGATCAGCGTTAACGATATTATGTTGCAGAC
Source organism: Winslowiella arboricola (assembly GCF_025527015.1). Taxonomy (GTDB): domain Bacteria; phylum Pseudomonadota; class Gammaproteobacteria; order Enterobacterales; family Enterobacteriaceae; genus Erwinia; species Erwinia arboricola. The sequence goes on from NZ_JAODIM010000043.1 coordinate 1,362,209, forward strand.
CAAAAGCATCGCCACCCGCACGCAGGAGCCATTTACCTGGTATATGGCGGCGGCGGCGATCTATCTGCTGATTACGCTGTTCAGTCAGTTTGTGCTGAAGCGCATTGAGCTGCGCACCACGCGCTTTGAACAGGGAAATAGCTGATGCTTGAGTATTTACCTGAGTTGCTCAAAGGCCTGCATACCAGCCTGACACTAACCGTCACCTCGCTGATTCTGGCGCTGATATTGTCGTTAATCTTCACTGTGGTGCTGGCGCTAAAAGTGCCGCTGCTCAGCCAGCTGGTAAAAGGCTATATCACGCTGTTTACCGGTACGCCGTTGCTGGTGCAGATCTTCCTGATCTACTACGGCCCGGGACAGTTCCCGTCGATTCAGCAGATCCCGTGGTTATGGCATTTTCTCTCGCAGCCGTGGCTGTGCGCACTGCTGGCGCTGTCGCTGAACAGCGCCGCTTACACCACGCTGCTGTTCCACGGCGCGGTGCGCGCCATTCCCTCCGGCCAGTGGCAATCCTGCGCGGCGCTGGGGATGAACCGCAAAGACACACTGCGCATTTTGCTGCCCTATGCTTTTAAACGCGCCCTCTCCTCCTATTCCAATGAGGTGGTGCTGGTATTTAAAAGCACTTCGCTGGCCTACACCATTACCCTGATGGAAGTGATGGGCCACGGACAGCTGCTGTATGGCCGCACCTATGATGTAACGGTGTTTGCCGCCGCCGGTTTAATCTATCTGGTGGTCAACGGCTTGCTGACGCTGCTGATGCGTCTGATCGAACGGCGGGCATTAGCTTTCGAGCATAGAAACTAATAAAAAGGCGCGTATATCGCGCCTTTGTCATTATTTATACACAAATATTGCATATTAATTCATTTAGTGGCATCTTGTTTATCGCCTCAGGGCAGAGAAATGATAATGAGAACAGGAGCCTGACCGATGAAAAAATTACTACTCACCGCTTTACTCGCCAGTGTCGCCTTTAGCGCCAGCGCAGCCGAAAAAATTCGCTTTGCTGCTTCCGCTACCTATCCGCCGTTTGAGTCTCTGGACAGTAATAACCAAATCGTCGGTTTTGATATCGACCTTGCTAAAGCGCTGTGTCAGCAAATGCAGGCCGAGTGCAGCTTTACCAATAATCCATTTGACAGTCTGATTCCGGCGCTGAAATTCCGTCGCTACGATGCGGTGATCTCCGGTATGGATATCACTCCTGAGCGCAGCAAGCAGGTGGCCTTTAGTCAGCCCTACTACGCCAACTCGGCGGTGGTGATTGCGCAGAAAGGCAAATTCAGCCGTCTGGAAGATCTGAAAGGCAAACGCGTGGGGATGGAAAACGGCACTACCCATCAGAAATACCTGCAGGATAAGCACCCGGAAGTCACGGCAGTCGCTTATGACAGCTACCAGAACGCGATTCTCGATCTGAAAAATGGTCGTCTGGATGGCGTATTTGGCGATACGGCAGTGGTTAATGAGTGGCTGAAAAGCAATCCAAACCTCGCCACCGTCGGCGATCATGTCACCGATGCACAATACTTTGGCACCGGCTTAGGGATTGCAGTGCGCCCGGACAATAAAGCGCTGCTGGAGAAACTGAATGGTGCGCTGAAGGCGATTAAAGCGGATGGCACTTACCAGAAAATCAGCGATCGCTGGTTCCCGCAGTAAGCATCCGCCCGATACGATAGTCTGGCAGGCGCGACCTGCATGATAAAGCCTGTGTAATGTAGCTGTAATCGCCTGAAATACGACGGGGATGAAAGCACTATTCTTTGCGAAAATACGCCCGGCTGCTGGCAGGGACAAACAGCAATATCAGCACCAGCAGATCGGGAATTTTTTGCAGTATCAGGGTATGGATAATCTCAGTATTGGTGGCGCCGCTAATACTGAAAATTTCCGGATAGACCCAGCCCAGCGACGCCACCAGCATATACAGCATCACCACCATCTGGGTAATGGCATAACCCCAGCGCCCCCAGTTGGCGCCACGCATCAGTACGATGGCACAACGCAACTCGATCAGGAAAATCAGCTGGCTGGCGATAAAGATCAGCGTAGAGTCCCACGCCTGAGCACTGCGGTGCACAAAATCAGCAATCTCTTCATAACCCAGTTCATTCGCCAGCAGCAGCACGCTAAGGCAGCGGGTGGCGATAATTGCACTGCCGGCAATCAATACCGGTACAGGAATCGCTGAGCGCGGTTCAGTCATACTTTTCCCCGCTCTGAACAGATCCGACATCCACTTTCTCTCCTGCAGGCCCGGTGCTATCAGACCAGTGATCAACAAGAGCGGCCAAAAAGGCCGCTCCTTAAGGTTTATCCCTTTCGCTAATCACTATTTTGGCAAAATATTGTGCTTTCAGCCACGTCTTGCTTTCTGAATATCGCGGACCCGCTGCTTTTCTTCATGGGCCATAAAGCGCCAGGCAATAAAGCCGACAATCCCGACCACAAACAGAATCAGCGACGCCAGTGCGTTGATTTCCGGATTCACCCCACGACGTACCGTCGCGAAGATCTGCATTGGCAGCGTGGTTGCCCCCGGGCCGGTAACAAAACTGGAGATCACCAGGTCATCCAGCGACAGGGTAAAGGCCAGCAGCCAGCCGGTAACAATCGCTGGCGCAATCATCGGTACGGTAATCACAAAGAACACTTTTAACGGCGTGGCGCCCAGATCCATCGCGGCTTCTTCGATGGAACGATCCAGCTCACGCAGACGCGAGTTAATCACCACCGCCACATAGGCGGTACAGAACGTGACATGCGCCAGCCAGATGGTCAGCATCCCGCGATCGCCCGGCCAGCCAATGGCGTGCCCCATCGCCACAAACAGCAGCAGCAAAGACAAACCGGTGATCACATCCGGCATTACCAGCGGCGCGGTCAGCATAAAGGCAAAGCCGGTTGAACCGCGAAAACGGCCAAAGCGAACAATCACTACCGCGGCGATGGTGCCCAGCACCACGGCAGCAGTAGCAGCCAGCGCCGCAATCGACAGGCTCAGGGTGACGGCGCTGATCATCGCGTCATCCTGGAACAGTACCTTGTACCAGTGGAAGGAGAAGCTCTCCCACACTGTGACCAGCTGAGAACGGTTAAATGAGTAGATCACCAGCAACAGCATCGGCGCATACAGCAGGCTGAAACACACCAGCAGAATCGCGGTGCGCCATGGCGAACGCACGGCAGGAAGATTATTCATGCTTTGTCTCCCATCTCTTTATTCTGATGCTTATGGAACCAGATAATCGGCAGGATCAGGATCAGCAGAATAATCACCGCCAGCGCCGAAGCCACCGGCCAGTCGCGGTTGTTAAAGAACTCCTGCCAGATAATACGGCCAATCATAATACTGTCCGGGCCGCCGAGCAGTTCCGGGATCACGTACTCACCGACCGCCGGAATAAATACCAGCATTGAACCGGCAATAATGCCGCCTTTGGTCAGCGGGACAATCACCTTAAAGAAGGTTTTCAGCGGCCCAGCGCCGAGATCCAGCGAGGCTTCTACCAGCGAATAATCGATGCGCGTCAGCGCGGTATAGATCGGCAGCACCATAAACGGCAGATAGCAGTAAACAATGCCGATATACACCGCGATGTTGGTGTAAAGGATTTCCAGCGGATGGTCGATCACCCCAGTCCACATCAGAAAACGATTGAGAATACCGTTGTTATTCAGCAGTCCCATCAGCGCGTAAACGCGCACCAGGAATGAGGTCCATGACGGCAGAATCACCAGCAGCAGCAGAATATTGCGCATCGAGGGTTTACTCTGCGCCACCGCCCACGCCAGCGGATAGCCAATCAACAGGCAGATAATGGTCGATACACCCGCCAGCTTCAGCGACTGCATATAAGCGTCGAAATAGAGCGGATCCTCGGTCAGCTGCAAATAGTTGGCGAGATTAAGAATCAGGCTAAACTGATCGTCAGCCCAGCTAATCAGGTCGGTATACGGCGGAATGGCGCGCGCCACTTCGGCGAAACTGATTTTCAGCACAATTAAAAATGGCAGTAAAAATAACAGAGTCAGCCACAGATAAGGCAGTGCGATCACCAGCTTACGGCCATGTTTCAGCAGCACACGGCCTGGCAGGCCATGAGTTGCCTGCGCAGCGACTGCCGGTGGTTTAGTGGGTGTTTCGTGATATTGGCTCATACTTCCCTCAACTCAGACCGTCAGCACCACACAGCTGTCAGTATCCCAACAGAGATGGACTTCATCACCCCAGGTTGGCGCACCTTTGCGGAAGCGATGGGCATTCTGCAACTGGGCAGAGATCATCTGCCCGCTGCGTAAGCGCACATGATAAATCGACAGGTCACCGAGATAGGCAATATGTACCACTTCACCGACGGCAAAGTTGCAGCCATCGGCGGGCGGCTGATCGCACAGCATCACTTTTTCCGGGCGCAGCGCAATAAACACCGGCACGTTATCCATTACCGAGGCGTCAGAGTCGACTTTCAGCGGGTTAATCAGCCCCGGACTGTCAATCACCAGGCCATCTTCCTGACGATCGCGCAGCAGGCCTTCAAACACGTTGACTGAACCGATAAATTCGGCGCTGTAACGACTGGTAGGATGCTCATAAATCTCTTCCGGCTCACCAATCTGCTCGAACTTACCGCGATTCATAATCGCAATACGCCCCGCCATGGTCATCGCCTCTTCCTGATCGTGGGTCACCATCACACAGGTGGCGCCAACGCGCTCAAGAATATCGACCACTTCCAGCTGCATGCGGTCACGCAGTTTCTTATCCAGCGCACCCATCGGCTCATCCAGCAGCAGCAATTTCGGCCGCTTGGCGAGGCTGCGCGCCAGCGCCACACGCTGACGCTGACCACCAGAGAGCTGATGCGGTTTACGTCTGGCATACTCCTGCATATGCACCAGCGCCAGCATCTCTTCAACCCGGCTGGCGATCTCGCCGCGCGCCAGTTTGTCCTGCTTCAGGCCAAAGGCGATATTCTGTTCCACCGTCATATGCGGAAACAGGGCATAGGACTGGAACATCATATTGATCGGGCGCTGATACGGCGGAACGTGCGACAGATCTTGTCCGTCGAGCCAGATGGTGCCCTGCGTTGGCGGCTCAAAACCGGCCAGCATACGCAGTAAGGTCGACTTGCCGCAGCCGGACGGGCCAAGCAGGGCAAAGATTTCGCCTTTATAGATGGTCAGGCTGACATCATCAACAGCGTGCTGACCATCGAAAGATTTGGTCAGATTGCGGATTTCCAGCAGCGGCGTTAACGCCTTTGCGGTTTTATTTTGCGGACGGGGGATCGCGTCGTTCACTAACATTACTCTCCGGTGCGAAGCGGGAATAAACGGCCAGGCCGTTAAATGACACAACAGAGGCCGAAACAGAGCCTCTGTTGTTTTGTCTGTTACCTTTCTGACGGGCGGCGAAAACGCCGCCCCTGCAGAGGCATATCTGCAACCGTCCAGCGACAGCGTTCACGCCGCCCGCTGTTAACGATTACTTACCACTTTTAACTTTAGTCCATGCACGAGTGCGCACACGGTCAAGTTTTGGTTCCTGCACTTTCAGGATAAACAGTTTGGCCATCGCTGCTTCGGTTGGATAGATCCCCGGGTTATTACGGACATCAGCGTCAACCAGTGGCACAGAGGCTTTATTGCCGCTGGCATAAAACATCTTGTTAGAGATCTCAGCGATCACTTTCGGTTCCATCAGATAGTTGATGAACTGATAGGCTTCATCGACGTTTTTCGCATCTTTTGGAATCGCCAGCATATCGAAGAATGCCAGCGCGCCCTCTTTTGGAATGCTGTAGGCAATATCGACGCCATTTTTAGCTGCGATAGCCCGATCTTTCGCCTGCAGAATATCCCCTGCCCAGCCGATGGCCACACAGGTATTACCGTTAGCCAGATCGTTAATGTACTGCGAAGAGTGGAAATAGCGGATGCTCGGACGCAGCTTCAGCAGCAGATCAGTGGCTGCGCCAGAGTAATCTTTGGCGTCGCTGCTGTTAGGATCTTTACCCAGATAGTTCAGCACGGTCGCAAAAATCTCTTCCGGTGCATCGAGGAAAGAGACGCCACAGCTTTTCAGTTTTTCCAGGTTTTCAGGTTTCAGCACCAGATCCCAGCTGTCGACCGGAGCATCTTTGCCCAGCGCCGCTTTCACTTTTGCGACGTTATAGCCGATACCGGTGGTCGCCCACAGATACGGGATCGCATATTTATTCCCCGGATCGTGCTGCTCTAACTTTTTCATCAGATCAGGATCGAGGTTTTTGTAGTTTGGCAGTTTGCTTTTATCCAGCGGCTGAAACACGCCGGATTCCAGCTGACGCGCAAGGAAGCTGGAGGAAGGCACCACCACATCATAACCGGTGCTGCCGGCCATCAGTTTGCCTTCCAGCACTTCATTGGAGTCAAATACGTCATAGACCACTTTGATGCCGGTCTGCTTTTCAAAATTCGCCACCGTATCCGGCGCGATATAGTCTGACCAGTTATAGACGTGCAGCGTCTTTTGTTCTGCCATCGTCCCGGCGGAAACCGCCATCAACACCCCGGCAACCACGGCTGACAACCATTTTTTACGTTGGTTGAACATGTTTTACTTCCTCCTGAACAGGCCAAACGGTTATGCAGAACAAGCGACTGACAAACACCCTATCGCTGATCATTTAAGGTAAAAATTACTGGCTTACAATGAATCAATATTCACGCGCTGTTTAATAGAAAAAACCTATACCTGCGCGGGTGTTGCACGCGAAATGCAGCCCCGCAAGAATAGCCCCACCAGCAGGCACAGGCCAGCCCTCAGCGTAAAAAACGCCTTTTATCGATTTTTTATGCATGTTTCTTCTATGTGATACGCCAGATATGGCATAAGCCACGCGAAATATCTGGCAATCAAGGGCAAAATGCAGAATAAAAAGTGGTGGGTCAAAAATGAAAAATGCCGCAAAAAGCGGCATTTAAACAGCGGCGAACCGCTTTAGTGCAACATTGACTGCCGCGTGACAATCGCCGTGCGATCATCATCCTCGCCAACCACTAATAAATTGTTGGCGAACGCCTCAAGGATCACCATCGAAATCTGCTCTTCGCTCTGTTTCATAAAGTGCGAAAACTGTCCCATGGTGACACCCGCTGTGATGGCTATCGACTGGCAGACAATCAGTTTCGGCAGATTATCATCCTGAATATCGAGGAACGCTTTCACCGTCAGCGAACTGGCGTTGATCTGCGACAGATCGGCCACCAGCGGGATCAACGCGGTAGGCTTCACCTCGGCCAGCGCGGAAAACAGAATAACGTCATCAACCAGGTCGAGCTTGGCATCGAAAACGCCATCAAAATTTTGCATATGCGGCAGATGAAGCGCCTGGCAGGCATCGCACTCAAACCAGGTGATACTTTGCTGATCCAGCCAACGTCGTAACACGTCAATATCTGGAACGACGAGTGAATCCATAACCTACTGCCTCATGCCGCCAATTAAAGAGCGCACAGCTTACGGAAAAAGTGTCGCAAACACTACGCCGATGAGTGAAATATGGCACTTAACCGCCGGTTTTCAGACAGAAGCCAGGGCGGGCGTAGCGCTCAATCCACTCAATCATCAGGCTGGCGATATCCAGCCCGGTAATGTTTTCAATCCCTTCCAGACCCGGCGACGCGTTAACTTCCATCACCAGCGGCCCGCGTGCCGCGCGTAAAATATCGACACCGGCCACATCAAGACCCAGCGTGGCAGCGGCTTTTACCGCCATTTCCCGCTCGCGTTCGCTGATTTCCACCCGCCGGGCAGTGCCGCCGCGATGCAGATTGGAGCGGAAATCCCCCTCCCTGGCCTGACGTTCAATCGCGCCGACCACCTGATCGCCAATCACCAGACAACGAATATCGCAGCCCTGTGCTTCCTTGATATACTCCTGCACCAGGATATGGGCGTTAAGCCCGCGAAAGGCTTCAATCACGCTCTCCGCCGCCTGACGGGTTTCCGCCAGCACCACGCCAATCCCCTGCGTCCCTTCTACCAGCTTGACCACCAGCGGCGCGCCGCCCACCATATCGATTAAATCGCGACTGTCATCCGGCGAATGGGAAAAGCCGGTGACCGGCATATCAATCCCCTGCCGCGCCAGCAGCTGCAACGAGCGTAACTTGTCACGGGCGCGGGTAATCGCCACTGACTCATTGAGCGGATAACTGCCGCACATTTCAAACTGACGCAGCACCGCCATGCCATAAAAGGTGGTCGCCGGGCCAATCCGTGGGATCACCGCATCAAAGTGGCCAAGGGGGCGGCCACGATAATGCAGCGCCGCCGAGGCCGGATTAATATTCATATAACAGGAGAGCGGGTCAATAATCTCGATCTGATGCCCGCGCGCCTGCGCAGCTTCGCGCAGGCGTTTGCAGGAGTAGAGATTACCGTCGCGGGATAGAATCGCAATTTTCACCAGCAAGCCTCACAGACAATTTTAACGTGTTGCCCAGCCCTGTTTATGCAGAAAATCGAGAATAAACGGGCGGCTCTCTTTAATGATGGTGCGCTGAATATGGGCGCTCCAGGTATCAGTGCGACGATGGCTGTCACGCTGCTGATAGTAATCCAGCAACTGCTGGTCATACTCATCCAGCACACTGTTATCCAGCGGCTGATAGCGGTTTTCATGCACCAGCATGTTGGCCGGCATGCGTGGCTTCACATCCGGTTGCTGATCCGGCCAGCCGAGGCACAGTCCAAACAGCGGCAGCACATGCTGGGGTACTTCAAGTAAATCACTGACTGCCGCAATATTGTTACGGATGCCGCCGATAAATACGCCGCCCAGTCCTAACGACTCGGCCGCGACCAGCGCGTTTTGCCCCATCAGGGCAGTATCGATACAGCCCAGCAGCAGCTGTTCCGCCAGCCCCAGCTGCGCATCCGGACAAATCTGCAGATGGCGATGGAAATCAGCGCAGAATACCCAGAACTCCGCCGCCTGCGCGACATACTTCTGGCCGCCACTCAGCTCTACCAGCTGCTGGCGCAGTTCAGGATCGGTAATGCGAATAATTGACGAGCACTGTAAAAAACTTGAGGTCGAAGCCGACTGCGCGGCGGTAATAATCGCCTCGCGTTGTGCGTCGGTAATCGGCTGTTCGTTAAAAGCACGAATCGAGCGATGTGAACGCAATAAATCAATGGTCGGCGTCATCAGAATCTCCGGTTTTGGTGGATTTGTTTTGGTGCCTGCCGCTGCCCAGCAGCTGGGGCGCCAGCGCCTGCGCGGTGCGCCACATCAATGTGACGGCTGCGGGCAGCATTAACAATACACCGGCAAAAAACATCAGCGTAGCGGCAGCTTTGCCACTCAGCCAGACGGGCAGCATCAGCCACTGGTTCACCGACAGCATCGCCAGCACCAGCAGTACAATGCCCAGCACTTCCAGTACCAGCACCGTTTTAGGTAATTGAGCAAAAGCACGCATGTTAATCTCCGTTACGCGAGGGCCAATAACGACGTCCCTCTTAGTGTAGGGGCGGCGTTCTCGCCGCCCGTGCCAGCCATCAGGACGGGAGCCGATAACGGCTCCCCTACAAAGGAAACATCGGAGCGGCGTTCTTGTCGGCGGCCACATATTAAAGCCTAATCAACCTCCTTCTGCATAGTCTGTGCAAATCAGATTAACAGGCAATTCCTTCTTCCTTTCAGCAAACGAAGCGGGCATCATAAGCCCATTGAGCGATAAACTGTGATGTTAATCACAGAACAGAATCTAACCTTTGAGGAGTTACCTATGTTTGCAGTGATCTTTGGACGTCCGGGCTGCCCTTACTGTGTGCGCGCAAAAGAGCTGGCTGAAAAACTGACCGAAGAGCGTGAAGATTTTAACTTCCGCTATATCGATATCCACGCTGAAGGCATCAGTAAAGCTGACCTGGAGAAAACCGTGGGTAAACCGGTGGAAACCGTGCCGCAGATTTTCCTCGATCAGAAACATATCGGCGGTTGCACTGATTTTGAAGCTTATGCCAAAGAAAACCTGAATCTGTTTCAGTAATTCAGGCGTAAGACAAAAAAAACCGGGTAGCGATACCCGGTTTTTTTATGGCTGTCATTCCACTATGAGCGTGGCCGGGGACCAAACATTGCCCGCCACAGCATCACCACCAGCGCGCCGGATCCACACCAGAACAGCGCACTGGCATACCACGCCAGCTCCTGCCAGAAACTCGCTGCAACAATAAAGCGCGTATGCGACAACAGCAGACAGAGCGGGATTGACAGCAACGCGCCACCAAGGGCAACCACGAGCGGTGCCTCACGGGCGGTGACACCGGCCAGTACGCCGGGAAGCATAAACAGCAGCAAGCCGGGCTGAACCCGGATTTCGCCGGGACTATCCATGGCCATACCGAAACGTACGATGATAAACACCGCACAAAACACCATGACACAAGTCAATACGCCCGATAATCGGACGCCCTGTAACAACATAGCGGGTCCTCAGCTGATTTAGTTCGATAGCCTGCCGTTGAATTAACCAGCGTATTAATTCAAAAAAAAGAGTGTGCCAAAAATTTAAAAACGCGTTGTTTTTACTGGCTGAAAAATAAATAAGTGATTAAAATATTCCCGCTTTAATTTATCCCTGCATACATTCCGCTACCGGGCGCTAAAGCCGCGTCGCGTTCGCTTACAGTCAGATAAACGTTAGCGCATAAATTTATTTCTATCAACAACTTGCTGGTAAACAAGAAGTTAATCCGTGAACATAAACGTCGCCGAATTGTTAAGCGGGAATTACATCCTGTTATTATTTGTAGTATTGGCATTGGGTCTGTGCTTAGGAAAGTTACGCTTAGGATCTGTACAACTGGGTAATTCCATTGGCGTTTTGGTGGTCTCTCTGCTGTTGGGGCAACAACACTTCTCAATAAATACGGAGGCGCTTAATCTCGGGTTTATGTTATTTATTTTTTGCGTCGGCGTAGAAGCCGGGCCTAACTTTTTCTCGATCTTCTTCCGCGACGGCAAAAATTATCTGATGCTGGCGGTGGTGATGGTGCTCAGCGCGATGATAATGGCGCTCGGCCTCGGCAAACTGCTGGGCTGGGATATCGGTTTAACCGCCGGAATGCTGGCAGGTTCGATGACCTCCACCCCGGTACTGGTGGGCGCCGGCGATACCCTGCGTCAGACCATCAGCGATCCGCAAGCCCTGAGCCGTATGCAGGATAACCTCAGCCTCGGGTACGCCCTCACCTACCTGGTAGGACTGGTCAGCCTGATCTTTGGCGCGCGCTATCTGCCAAAGCTGCAACATCAGGATCTGCCCACCTGCGCGCAGCAGATTGCGCGCGAACGCGGTCTGGATACCGACAGCATACGTAAAGTCTACCTGCCGGTGATCCGCGCCTACCGCGTCGGCCCGGAGCTGGTGGCCTGGGCCGATGGCAAAAACCTGCGCGAGCTGGGAATTTATCGCGCGACCGGATGCTATATCGAGCGCATTCGCCGCAACGGTATTCTGGCCAGCCCGGATGGTGATGCCGTACTGCAGCCAGGCGATGAGATCTCGCTGGTCGGCTACCCGGATGCCCATTCGCGACTGGATACCAGTTTCCGTAACGGTAAAGAGGTGTTCGATCGCGACCTGCTGGATATGCGTATCGTCACCGAAGAGATTGTGGTTAAAAACAACAATGCGGTGAACAAACGCCTGAGCCAGTTAAAGCTGACTGACCATGGCTGCTTCCTGAACCGGGTGATCCGCAGCCAGATCGAGATGCCGATCGATGACAGCATTATGCTGAATAAGGGTGATGTGCTGCAGGTCAGCGGCGAAGCGCGCCGGGTAAAAACCGTCGCTGACCGCATCGGCTTTATTTCGATCCACAGTCAGCTTACCGACCTGCTGGCATTCTGCTCTTTCTTTATTATTGGTTTGATGATCGGCATGATCACCTTCCAGTTTAGCGGCTTCAGTTTTGGTATCGGTAATGCGGCGGGTCTGCTGTTTGCCGGTATTATGCTTGGCTTCTTACGCGCCAACCATCCGACCTTTGGTTATATTCCGCAGGGTGCGCTGACCATGGTGAAAGAGTTTGGCCTGATGGTATTTATGGCTGGCGTCGGGCTGAGTGCCGGTAGCGGCATTACGCATGGCCTCGGCAGCGCGGGCTGGCAGATGCTGGTTGCCGGGCTGGCGGTCAGTCTGGTGCCGGTAGTAATCTGCTTCCTGTTTGGCGCCTGGGTACTGCGGATGAACCGCGCCCTGCTGTTTGGCGCGATTATGGGCGCACGAACCTGCGCCCCGGCGATGGAGATCATCAGTGATACCGCGCGCAGCAATATCCCGGCGCTGGGTTATGCCGGAACCTATGCCATTGCCAATGTGTTGCTGACCCTCGCCGGCACCCTGATTGTGATTATCTGGCCAATTTTACATAGCTAGAAAATAATTATTAATTGTTCAGAACTTTTATTCAGGGTCACAGTCTTAATTAATGCCACTGCTTTTCTTTGAAATCCCCCAATTGTGGAGCCCGTTAATCTTATGATTAGCGGGTTTTTTTATGCTGAAAGCGTTCGTTTTCTTATTATTTACCCTCGCTTCCACTTAATGTTTCCTTAAGCGAAACCTTTCATCATTACCCTTATTGTTCCCCCTGCGCATAAAAACGTCATGAATCTGACATCAAAGTTAAACAAAAGCACAACGTGCTTGCCGATTAAGACAAACTCCATTTACCTGTTACCACCGCGCTTCTACGCTATCCAGTTCGTTTTGCTGGCTTTTTTTGCCGTGCTGTTTACCTGGTTCTCACGCAGCGAAACGCTGGACATGATGCTGACACGTATCTGGTTTGATCCCATCACCCGGCAGTTTCCGTGGAAAGAGAGCCTCTGGCTGGATGTGATCAACCATCGCCTGCTGAAATATCTGGTGATCGCGACTGGTGTGATGTTGCTGTTCAAGGGGCTGTTGCGCCGCCAGCCACAACTGATTCTGGTGGCGTTGCTGATTGGCGTTGGCTCACTGGCTGTCGGTGTACTAAAAGCCAGCAGCGCCCATTCATGCCCGTGGGATCTGGTGGAATTTGGCGGTCAGGCGTTCTCTTATCCGCTGTTTGGTCAGGTACCGGAAAACAGCGGACCCGGCCGTTGCTTTCCCGGCGGTCATGCCTCCAGCGGTTTTAGTCTGATGGCGCTGTTTTTTCTGTTCCGCCCGCAACGAGCCAGGCTGGCATGGAGTTGCTGGTCTGTCGCGGTGCTGCTGGGATTGCTGATGGGCTTTGGTCAGGTGATGCGCGGCGCGCACTTTTTTTCCCACAACCTGTGGTCGGGGTGGTGGGTTTGGCTGGTACAACTTTTAACTTTCGGATGCGTTTCGTATCTGCTTAACAGGAAGAGGAAAATTGATAATGGAAACGCTTAATCGCGCATTGTTTCTCTGGATTAACGCCACCCCGGCGTCGCCACAGTGGCTGATATCACTCGCCACTTTTCTGGCAAAGGATCTGATTGCCATTGTGCCGTTACTGATTGTCGCATTGTGGTTCTGGGGGCCAAAAGAGCACGTACATTCGCAACGTGAACTGGTACTAAAAACCGGCATCGCGCTGCTGTATGCGCTGGCTATCTCCTTCTGTATTGGCGCACTGTTTCCTCATCCGCGTCCATTTACCCTGGGTTTCGGCTATCAGTTCCTTGCGCATGCGCCGGACTACTCCTATCCAAGCGACCATGGCACCACTATCTTCACCTTTGCGCTGGCGTTTTTACTCTGGCACCGTCGCTGGTCCGGAGCGGTATTAATGATCACCGGCCTCGCCATCGCCTGGTCACGCGTCTATCTTGGCGTACACTGGCCAATGGATATGCTCGGTGGCCTGCTGGTCGGCATCCTTGGTTGCCTGTTCTCACAAGTGGCGTGGCAGTTCTACGGTGCAGCGCTACTGCAATTGTGCAGCAAGCTGTACCGCACGCTGTTCGCTTTCCCCATCCGTAAAGGCTGGGTGCGTCATTAATATTAGCGGCCCGCTATCAGGCGGGCCGGCTATTTTCCCGCTTATTAAATTCCCTTCATTCCGGTTACAACTCTCTGTTAAATAATATCCTTTCGCGTAACTATTAATACTTGCGCAATAAATCGATTACGCAGGTGGTTATTAATCTCTCGTTGCGCAATTTGCTTATTATTTAAACACTCATATCTTATTCTTATAATAGTGCATTGATTTTCATCAACTTAATTTCTTTACAGCCTAAAAAAACGCCAATCAGAGTAGCGTGCAATCATTGCAAATACAGTCATTATCACTGCCAAACAAATCCATAGCAGCATATAGAACAATCTAATTGTCGCAATGGCAGATTAATGGCCTAATTTTGTTAACGCAGTTGTGATCCTGATCACCTGATATAACTAAACTAACGCTGCTATCTGCTTATTCCGATGGTAGAGTGTGCGCCATAAAAAAGCGTTATGGGTAATCACTTCTGCTGTTAACGATTATTTCGACAGGATCCTGTCTGAATAAATCGTCGGTCATTGATTAATTTTTTTCTGTTATGGACAAAACTGGAGAAGATAATGGAATCATCTCAAACCGCTGTTCTGGCGGGTGATAAGCAGCAAAGCGTGATGACGTGGCGCAAAAGCGACACCATGTGGATGTTAGGTTTATACGGCACCGCGATTGGCGCTGGCGTACTGTTTCTGCCGATTAATGCCGGTATTGGTGGACTGATTCCGCTGGTGATTATGGCGCTGCTGGCTTTCCCGATGACCTTTTTCGCCCACCGTGGCTTATGCCGCTTTGTGCTGTCTGGCAGCAAACCTGGTGCGGATATTACTGAGGTCGTGGAAGAACATTTCGGCGTCGGCGCCGGTAAACTGATTACCCTGCTCTACTTTATGGCGATCTACCCAATCCTGCTGGTGTACAGCGTGGCGATCACCAATACCGTCGACAGCTTTATCACCCACCAGCTGCATCTGCAGTCACCGCCCCGCGCTTTGCTGGCGCTGATTCTGCTGGTTGGCCTGATGACTATCGTGCGCTTTGGTAAAGAGATGATTGTGAAAACCATGAGTCTGCTGGTGTTTCCTTTTGTCGGCGTGCTGATGCTGCTGGCGCTGTGGTTGATCCCGAACTGGAGCAGCGCAATCTTTAACCATGTGTCGCTGGCGGGCAGTGGTCATGGGCTGCTGATGACGCTGTGGCTGGCAATCCCGGTCATGGTGTTCTCCTTTAACCATTCACCGATCATTTCCGCCTTTGCGGTCGCCAAACGTGAAGAGTACGGTGACGCCGCAGATGCAAAGTGCTCACGGATTCTGGCCTTTAGCCATCTGATGATGGTGATTACCGTAATGTTTTTTGTCTTCAGCTGCGTGCTCAGCCTGACGCCGGAAAACCTGGCGGAAGCGAAAGCGCAAAACATTTCGATTCTCTCTTACCTGGCTAACCACTTTGATACGCCGATGATGGCATGGCTGGCGCCGATTATCGCCATTGTCGCGATTACTAAATCCTTCCTTGGCCACTATCTTGGCGCGCGTGAAGGCTTTAATGGTCTGGTAGTGAAATCACTGCGTGGCCGTGGCAAGCAGATTGCTGAAGCAAAACTGAATCGCTATACCGCGCTGTTTATGCTGGTCACTACCTGGATTGTCGCCAGTCTGAACCCAAGTATCCTTGGTATGATTGAGACGCTGGGCGGCCCGATTATCGCCGTACTGCTGTTCCTGATGCCGATGTACGCGATTAATAAAGTTCCGGCGATGCGCAAGTACAGCGGCGCAGCCAGCAACCTGTTTGTGGTGCTGGTTGGTCTGGTCGCCATCTCCGGCATTATGTTTAATCTGGTCGTTTAAGACAGGATCAGGGCGGCGCAAACGCCGCCCTGATGATTACGAGAACCACTTACCAAATAACCCATCAATCTTCATCATCACAAAATCCCAGATGCGGCTAAAGAAGCCCCCTTCCGGCACTTCGTCGAGCACTACCAGCGGCCGCTGCTCAATCACTTTACCGTTTAACTGGAAATCAATGGTTCCGACTGGCTGATATTTCTTTAACGGCGCCTGCAACTGCGGCGATGTCAGCGTAAAGCTGGCCTTCAGATTCTTCATCTGTCCTTTTGGAATGGTGATAGCCGCATCTTTATCGACACCAAGATTGACCTGCTGACGGTCGCCAAACCAGACGCGCTGGGTGGAGAATGCCGTATTGGCTTTAATTGGCGTCACGGTTTCATAAAAGCGGAAACCCCAGGTCAGCAGCTTTTCACTTTCGCGGAAACGAATACCGTCCGTTGCGGCACCCAGCACCACCGAAATCAGGCGCATATCACCCTCCGTGGCGGAGGCAACCAGATTATTGCCAGCGCCGGAGGTGTGGCCGGTTTTGATGCCATCCACCTTCAGGTTGCTGCTCCACAACAGACGGTTGCGGTTATGCTGACGGATATTGTTGAAGGTAAACTCTTTTTCTTTATGCAGCGCATACTCTTCCGGCACATCGCGGATCAGCGCCTGGCCAATAAGCGCCATATCACGCGCGGTACTATACTGTCCTTCAGAGTCGAGGCCATGGACGGTTTTAAAGTGGGTGTTTTGTAAGCCAAGGGCTTTAACATAGTTATTCATCAGGCCGACAAACGAGTCCTGACTGCCAGCGACATAGTCCGCCAGCGCGATACTGGCATCGTTACCGGACTGGATGACGATACCTTTATTCAGCTCAGAAACCGGAATACGGTCGCCCGGCTTCAGAAACATCAGCGACGAACCTTGCAGAATCGGGTTACCGGTGGCCCATGCGTCTTTGCCCACGGTGACCATATCGTCGTTCGTAATTTTGCCCGACTTAATCGCCTGCCCGGTAACATAGCTGGCCATCATTTTGGTCAGACTGGCGGGATCCAGACGCTCATCGGCTTTCGATTCGGCCAGCACTTTTCCGCTGGCAAAATCCATTAAAATCCATGCCTTGGCGTCAATTTGCGGCGCTGCCGGGGCCTCTTCGGCGATGGCAACTGAAGAGGTCACCAGTAGTAAGGTGGTGCTGGCAGCCAGTGCCCGAACACTGACAGAGAGGCGAGTTTTATTCATGGCGAGACCAGGGTATCCATATAAAAAATAAAGGTTTCAAGGTGTTATCAAACAGCACTTAACCCAATACGCTAACCTTTTGGCTGGGTAAAAAAAACAGTATGAGGGTAAAGTTTTTTAGAGTTTATTAGATAATTCTGGGCTTTGCCGCCCCATGCCCCTGATTTTTCTGCCTCGCAATGCCGTCAGCAGAACTGGGTGAAATTCCGATTTTTCGCAGAAAAGTTAAGTCCGTCACAAAAATCCGCTAACCTGATTTGAGTTTGCCACAGGAGAACCACCATGGATTTAGCCCTTTTCGACCTTGATGAAACCCTGATTTGCGAAGACAGTACCGGTCTGTGGCTGCGCTGGCTGGTATCCCAGGGCTTCGCGCCGGAAGCATTGATCGAACAGGAGCGGGCATTAATGGCGCAGTACTACCAGGGCGCGCTCTCAATGGAAGAGTATATGAGCACTACCCTTGCGCCGTTAACCGGAATGGCGACGCTTACCGTCTCTGGCTGGATTCGCCGCTTTATTCAGCGCGATATTCTGCCGCGCGTTTACCCCTTAGCGCGCGAGCGCATGACATGGCATCAGCAACGCGGCGATACCGTCATGATAATTTCCGCCAGCGGCGAACACCTGGTGGTGCCGATTGCGCAGCAACTGGGCGCGCACGGCGCGCTGGCAATTGGCGTGGAAATTGTCGATGACCGCTACAGTGGCGCGACTTATGGCACCATGACTTACAAAGAGGGCAAAGTCAGCCGCCTCAGCGACTG
Organism: Winslowiella arboricola; assembly: GCF_025527015.1. Classification (GTDB taxonomy): domain Bacteria; phylum Pseudomonadota; class Gammaproteobacteria; order Enterobacterales; family Enterobacteriaceae; genus Erwinia; species Erwinia arboricola. Next base: position 1,380,106 of record NZ_JAODIM010000043.1, read on the forward strand.
GAAAGCGCTGCAAACTGACCAGGCGTTCGATCGCACCTGGGCTTACAGCGACTCGATGAATGATATGCCGATGCTGGAACATGCCGACCATGCGCATGTGATCAACCCGGATGAACTGCTGCATCAGGAAGCGCTTAATCGCGGCTGGGAAGTGTGCCGCTGGGTGAGATAAGCCTGCAGATGGCCAGCCAGCGCTGGCCACCGCCGCAACTATTCGGCAGCCAGCTTCAGTAGCTTGCCGTCACGCTCATCGGTTAACACATAGAGAAAACCATCCGGTCCGACACGTACATCACGAATACGCTCTTTACGATCTTCCAGTAATCGCTCCTGCTCAATCACTTTGTCGCCGTTAATCGTCAGCCGGATCAGGCTCTGCTGTTTGAGTGCGCCGATAAATAGCGAGTTTTTCCACACCGGGAAACGGGCGCTGTTATAAAACGCCATGCCACTGATAGCGGGTGATACTTTCCAGTAAAAGATTGGCTGCTCGGTGCCCTCCACCTCACTGCCTTTTGACTCCGGCACCTTCGCACCGCTGTAATCAATGCCCCAGGTCGCCAGCGGCCAGCCGTAGTTTTTACCCTTCGCAATAATATTCACTTCATCCCCACCGCGCGGGCCGTGCTCGCTTTCCCAGATCTGCCTCGTCCAGGGATTAAACGCCACGCCTTGTGGATTGCGTAAACCTGAAGCCCAAATCTCGGCGCGAGCGTTATTATGGCCGACAAACGGATTATCTGGCGGGATAGCGCCATCCGCCGTCAGCCGCACGATTTTGCCCTGCAGCTTATCCAGATCCTGAGCGGTGGAACTGTTAAAGTTGTCGCCAAAAACGATATACAGATAGCCTTCGGCATCAAATGCCATGCGGGTGCCAACGTTGGCGCCACCGGAGAGGGGTTGCTGACCCAGCACCTTTTTAAAGTTCTGCAACTGGCGGTTATCGGCGCTTAACACACCGTACCCTACCGAAGCGCCGCCCGCCCCCTGTTCACTGCCCTCGGTATAGCTCAGCCAGACACGACGGCTGCGGGCAAAATCCGGCGCCAGAACCACATCAAGCAGTCCGCCCTGCCTCTGCGACCATACCTTTGGCACGCCGCTAATTGGCTGCGATAAGCCGCTCTGCTGGCTCCACAGGCGCAGCTGTCCGGAACGTTCAGTAATCAACAGATGTTGATTATCAGGCAAAAACGCCAGCGACCAGGGATGATCCAGCCCATCCTGAAGCTGTTCAACCTTCACCCCGGCCGCCAGCAGCGGCGCGGAGCTAAGCAGTGATATGCTGACAAGCAGTGTCGGTAACAGGCGTGACATAGAATCCCCATAATGTAAGTCATTCAGGTTTCAGGCTTGAGAAAATACGGGAGCCGAAAACGGCTCCCCTACGGTGTTGCAGGGGCGGCGTTATCGCCGCCCGTGTCGTCAGGGCGTGGCACTGAAATTAACCGTATCTTCAACCATCAGATTGATCGGCGTTTTCAGATCGTCAAAGTTAATGGGTGCATTGCTGTTGGCAACATTTTTGCCAATCCCTTTACGCACCACTTCAATCACCGGTTTTCCTGTCCGGGAATCAATCAGCTGCACCTCAAGAAACAGGGAACTCTCTTGCGTACGATGGCCCGAAGCTGCCATGGTTCCGGCAATCACCGCCGCCACCGGCACCACTTCATAGAACTGTACACCCTGATTTTCTGCGCTGACTGCCGTAATCGCGGTTTTCATCACCAATACGCCAGGACCGGGCTGAGTGACCAGCGGTTTACGTTTGGCCACCGCGGCCTTCATTTGCTGGTCGGTATAGGTTCTGATTTGGTCCAGCGTCTGCTGACTGACACGGGCATTGGGCGCCGCACGGGGATAGTAGATCACCGGGGTATAGACAATACCGTGATAGTCAGAAGATTTATAATCTGGCGAAACCCAGCGCAAAGTCTGATTGCCGCTTGCCGACTGCTCAGGTCGCAGCTTGCTGTAGTCGGGAAGAAAGCCGGAATAGTGGGCACTGTCGGCCACTTTTGACGTACAGCCAGAGAGCGCCACACTCAATACCACTACACCTGCCAGAAGCCATTTGCACCGAATGGACATGATAGTTTTCCTTAGTGACCAAAGAGCATTTGAGGGGAGTCCGTAACGCTTTTAGCATAGGAAACATGGCAGAAATTAACCAGTTAGCTGGCACGCTTTTGCGTGATAGCGCGACAGATAAATCAGGAAGGGTTAAGTAACTTATTACAGGAAATTAAATAGCATAGATAAAACGGCTGTATGCATTTTCACATCTCCATTATCTGACTATCAGGTTTCATCAGAACGATAACAGGATATTAATTAATATTAAAATATATTTTGAGCGAATTATTGAATTTATTAGCGGTAATATTATTTACCCTCTCCGTACAGAATACTCATAAAAGTGCACATAGATTCTTGATAACAACCAGGAGAAGTAAAATATGGACTCAATCAGCAGCGTACATATAACAGCCAGTGATGTTCAACTCAATAATAATCTTTCCTGCAATGCAGCGAAGAAAATATTAGCGCAACGAGATTCATGGAAAGCAATTGATTCTCATACGACAGATATCCAAAGTTATCACGTTGCTGATAAAAGCACGCACGCTCTCAGACATGAAGCCTTTGTAAAAGCATTTAACCTTAATGAAAAGGATGAAGCGGTTATAAATCGCTTCCATCAGCAGCTACAAACATTAATGCCGAGTTATTGCAATGAGGTCATTTATAACAACGTGAAATTAATTTGCACTGTGGGTTTTTGCAAACAAGGTTATGAAGACCTGAATCAATTAAGAGCCGCCATTGTAGCAGAAGTGGACAATGCCAGATTAGAAGGTAAAGTTGCGGTTTTTGTCAGCGGTGCAGCCAGTCAAGGCATTGGCGCTGAGGTCAGCGCTGTAGCTGAACTAATGTATGTTCCGGTTATTGCCATGTTAACGAAGTCAGGGCTTGACCAGAGTACGGAGCGATCATTAATCGTATCGAAGGCGGACGTGATTGAGGTGCCAAACACTGCTGGGCGGGGATATGGCTGGAGCACCAGCAGCGAAGCCTTCGGCATCGAATGGCTCGGGTTACTCGGTAAAAAGTACGATGCTGTCGTGGTCGGAGGTGGTGGTGGAAAAGTTGCCGAACATGAGATCACCCATGCTATTGGACTGGGTGTGCCAACAAAAATCTACGATTTTCGTAACGGTGATGGCAACCATGCCGCTATTTTCCAGCATAATGACAGTGAGCCCTCGACACTGGAATTGCTGAAGGCAACTGGTAGGGTGGTATATAACGATGTACTGGGGCATTATTTCAACCCTATGCTGACTTCCGCTTTGGTATAGTTATTTCCTTCGCCCCTCCAGGCGAAGGAAATATAGCCAAAAACTACTCCTGAATCGAAGTCAGTAACGCATTCTGCACAATACGCTGGGCTGCCAGAGGGTTTTGTTCCGCCTGGGCAGCCTGTAGCGCAGCGATATCCAGTTTATCCAGCGCGCGATAAATATGTTTCAGAAAGCGAATCGATAAATTCGCAGCATCGATATGATCTTCACGGAACGGGAACTGATCCAGCTGCCAGACACCATCCCAGTTATTAATCTTCAGTACGTAGAAGAATTCAAAAATCTCCGTCATATGCACCGTACCGACCACCAGGTCATCATCCCAGCCGCGCAGATTATCGTTAACATCCATACCAAACAGACGACCACGATCGAGTATCAGCTGCGCGGAGTCCGCTGGCGATTCACCGGCAAACAGCGCATGGCCAAAGTCGAGCAATACCCCAACGTTATCCAGACCAATATCATCAATCCCCAGCAGAGTGCGCGCAGCAGAATCCCAGGTCATTTTTACCCGCGGTTCACGCGGTTTATATTCAATGGCAAATTTCACATCCGGATTGGCGCCGGCCAGATCGCGCATGCCATCTACCGCCAGTTTCCATAAATTTTTATGGTCAACCTGGAACGGATAGTCCCAGCCATCCTGTCCCGGCCAGACTTTAACGTAATTCGCCCCGATTTCGCGCACCACCTCAGCCGCTTCATTCATCAACGTAAACGCCTCGGCGCGCGCACGCGGATCCGGGTTGGTAAATGCACCACGCGAGAATTTACGCAGATAAATTTCCGGGGTAATGCCAATGGCCTTTAATCCGGCCTGTTGCAGCGCGTCTTTGACTTCGCTCAGGCTGACGCCCGGCGTAAACGGATAAGGCAAATCGACATAGGATAAATCTTCCACCTGCTTCGCCTGCATAATCTGATCGATAGTGCTGAGCGCCGGACCATAACCATCAACAGCATAACGATCGATATAGTTGGCGAAGTGCCATAAACCGGCACCGAACTTGGGATAATTGTAGGTACTCATAGTGAGATGTTCTCCAGATCAGCCTGTTATCATTGAAGATTATGGTTGCAATGAAAGAGGGTCGAAAAAACGGTTGACCCTGTTTTAATGCCACCTGAATATATATTCACTAAAGATTATTTATTCAGTGATAATGGCTGATATTATTGCCGACATCCATCTCAGGGTGAGCAAAAAGTGATAACTCTCACATAATTTCCATGCGAACTAACCAGCAGTGAACGGCAGAAAAGAATGAAGGGGATTGACGTGGCGTAACCTGATGTCGCGAGAAACGGGCCGGCAGCCCTCAGCCATAACGGGCCTGATGCTGCTTTTTGCGTGCTAAATAGTCGTTATCGGCGCGGATATGATCCCAGTGCGCTTTGAAAATCGCCGCCGCCCTGGCTTTCTCTTCATTAACCTGATAAGGCAGAATCTGGCGATTCGCATCATATTTGCGTCCGCCTTTATGATTGGCATAGCGCCGGGCGCGGGTATAGCCCATCTGAATAAATTTACGCGCCATATCCATCCCGACAAAATCGTCCTGCGCGCGATACTGTTCATACAGCTGCATAATTTTGTTAGCTGAGACTTCAGCAACTGCGGCAGTTTTAAAGCGCCAGTGTGGCAGAATTTCACTTTTATAGGGTTCAACCATCAGTACGCCCTGCTCACCCCGCCCGACCTGATAGCGTTCGGGGTGCTGGCGAAAATCGATATGTTTAAAATCCTGCTGGTAATCAAATTCCTTCACGGCCTGCTCCTGGCGGAAAATAATAAGCCTGGCACAGCAGCAAAGGGTTCAGTTTTTTAATTTCGGATCCAGCGCATCGCGCAAGCCATCGCCTAACAAGTTAAACGCCAGCACCGTGAGGAAGATCGCCAGACTGGGGAAAATCGCCACATGCGGCGCCATCACCATATCGGCGCGCGCTTCGTTCAGCATCGCTCCCCACTCCGGTGTCGGCGGTTGCGCACCGAGGCCAAGGAACGAGAGACTGGCGGCAGTGATAATCGAGGTGCCGATACGCATGGTGAAATAGACCACAATCGACGACACGGTGCCCGGCAGAATATGCCGCAAAATAATGGTGATATCGGATGCGCCAATACTACGCGCCGATTCAATAAAGGTCTGGTGCTTAATCACCAGCGTATTGCCGCGCACCAGGCGGGCAAAGGCCGGAATACTGAAGATCGCCACCGCCACGATCACGTTGGACATGCCGCTGCCCATAATCGCCACTACCGCAATCGCCAGCAGTATGCCGGGAAAGGCAAACAGCACGTCGCAGATACGCATAATCACCCGATCCCACCAGCCTTCATAATAACCAGCCAGTAAGCCGAGCAGCGTGCCAATAAGCGCGCCAATCGCCACCGAGAAGAAACCGGCAATCAGTGAAATACGCGTGCCGACCAGCACCCGACTGAAAATATCACGCCCCAGCGAATCAACACCGAGCCAGTGCATCACCGACGGCCCTTCATTCAGCCGGTCGTAATCAAAATAGTTTTCCGCATCAAACGGAGCAATCCACGGCGCGACAAACGCCAGTACCAGTAACAGCAGAACAAACAGCCCGGCAATCATCGCCACATGCTGACGGCGAAAACGCCGCCAGAACTCCCGCCACGGCGTGCGTACGCGATTGGCCTCCAGGGTCGGCATCGCTTTAAGCGCCGCTTCACGTCGCCAGTTTTTCATTGCGATTCCTTATTTGTAACGAATAGCCGGATTGATTGCGGCATACAACATATCGACGATCAGATTGATCAGAATAAACTCCAGCGAAAACAGCAGCACTTCGGCCTGAATCACCGGATAGTCGCGCATTGCCACCGAATCTACCAGCAGGCGTCCAAGACCCGGCCAGTTAAACACCACTTCGACCACAATCGAGCCGCCGAGCAAAAAGCCAAACTGCAGACCCATCATGGTGACTACCGGGATCATCGCATTGCGCAGGCCATGTTTGACCACCACCAGCGTTTCACTGACCCCTTTAGCGCGCGCGGTGCGCATATAATCTTCCTGCATCACCTCGACAAAGGAGGCGCGGGTAAAGCGCGCCATCACCGCCGCCACCGCAGCGCCAAGGGTGATGGAGGGTAAAATATAGTGTTTCCAGCTATCCGCGCCGATAGTCGGCAACCAGCCCAGCTCAACCGAGAACACCTGCATCAGCAGCATCCCCAGCGCAAAGGCGGGAAAGGAGATACCGGAAACCGCCAGCGTCATACCAATACGATCCGGCCAGCGGTTACGCCAGACGGCAGAAACCACGCCAATCGCCATACCAAAAATCACTGCCCACACCATGCTGGAGAGCGTCAGCCATAACGTCGGCATAAAGCGCGAAGCAATCTCATCCGCCACCGGCCGCTTTGACACCATCGAGTGGCCAAAATCGCCCTGCACCACATTGAGGATAAACCGCCAGAACTGCTGGGGTAATGGCTGATCCAGCCCCAGTTGCTGACGCACCATCGCCACCACCGTCGCATCCGCATCCTGCCCGGCAATCAGCCGCGCCGGATCGCCCGGTAGCATATGGACAAACAGGAACACCAGCACCGCCACAATCAGCAGCGTGGGAATCAGCCCCAGTAAGCGTTTAATAAAATAATTAAGCATGCATCATCCTGCGCGTTGCCCTGCCAGCCGCGGACGGCTGACAGGGTGCGGCATTACTTCAGATCGGCTTCATCGAAGCTAAATGAGGTATCCGGCATTACATAGAAACCGGTCAGCGTTTTGCTGTTGGCCGAAACTAACTGTTCAACCACCAGCGGCGCCCACGCGTGATCGTTCCAGATACGATCCTGTGCATCTTTATACAATTTGGCTTTTGCAGTGCGATCGGTGGTCTGCAACGCACCGGCCAGATCTTTATCCACCTGCGGATTGCTGTAGAAGGCAGTATTAAAGATCGCTGGCGGCCAGGAGGCGGTGGCAAACAGCGGCGTCAGCGCCCAGTCTGCTTCACCGGTAGAGGCCGACCAGCCGGTGTAGAACATACGCACACCGCTCTCTTTCTGACCTTTACCTTCCACTTCGGCCGCACGCTGGCCGGCATCCATCGCCGTCACCTGCACTTTAATGCCAACCTGCGCCAGCTGCTGCTGGGTAAACTGCAGCACTTTCTGCGCGGTGCTGTGGTTATGCGATGACCACAGGGTGGTGGTGAAGCCATTCGGATAGCCCGCTTCTTTTAACAATTCGCGCGCTTTGGCCGGATTGTATTCAATCTTCGGATAGGTTTGCGCAAAGTCGATAGATGGCGGCACGATGCCGGTAGCTGGCGTGGCGTAACCGCTAAACGCCACTTTTACCAGCGCCTGACGGTTAATCGCGTAGTTAATCGCCTCACGCACTTTTGGATTATCAAATGGCTTCTGGGTAACGTTAAAGCTGATATAGCGCTGCATAATCGATGGCGAGGTCACCAGATCCAGCTTGCTGTTGCCCTGCAACACTTTCGCCTGCTCAAACGGTATCGGGAAAGCGAAATTTGCTTCACCGGTCTGCATCATCGCTGCACGGGTGTTGTTATCGACCACCGGACGCCAGGTAATGCTGTCGAGCTTCGGATAGCCCTTCTTCCAGTAACCGTCCCACTTCTTCACTTTGACAAAGTCGGTCTGGTTCCAGGTGACAAACTGATAAGGGCCGGTGCCAACCGGGTGGAAGCCAATATCCTTGCCATACTGTTTCAGCGCGGCAGGAGAGATCATCGCCGCCGCCGGATGCGCCAGGTTATTGATAAACGCCGAGAATGGCTGTTTCAGGGTAATTTTAACCGTTGTCGCATCGACCGCTGCCGTGGAGGCGATATATTTAAACAGGTTATAGCGCTTCAGATGATTGTCGGGATTACTGGCGCGATCGAGGTTGGCTTTTACCGCTGCGGCATTAAAGTCGCTACCATCCTGGAACTTAACGCCGGGACGCAGCTTAATGGTGTAAGTCAGACCATCGCTGCTGGCCTGATAGCTTTCCGCCAGCACATTGGTCAGTTTCATATCCTTATCAAAACCAAACAGTCCCTGATAGAAAGACTTGGCCACCGCCTGCGACAGCGTGTCATTGGCATCATAAGGATCGAGGGTGGTGAAGTTGGAGGCGACAGCAATCACCGCATCCTTTGCCGCCCAGGCCGGAACTGCAGCGAAACTGCCGATCAGGCCCGCGGTAACCAGCCATTTACGCGTGTGTGGAATCGTCATGTTGCATTTATCTCCTGTAGTCCCTTGTTGGGGTATTTTGGCAAATACAGATTCAGGTGCCGCTAATCGCATGGCGCGCGACAAAATGTCCGGCGCCGACTTCCACCAGCGGTGCGACATCCGGCTCATCACCCAGCTCGCGAATCGGGCTGGGCATTTCATCGACCAGTAAGGCGCGCTCACGGCGGCGATGGCCCGGATCGGCCACCGGCACCGCCGACATCAGTTTACGGGTGTAGGGGTGCTGAGGGCGCTCAAAGACCGCCTGTCGCGGGCCAATCTCAACAATCTGCCCGAGATACATCACCGCCACGCGATGGCTGATTCGCTCCACCACCGCCATATCATGTGAAATAAACAGAAACGCGATGCCGAACTCACGCTGCAAATCGAGCATCAGGTTGATAATCTGCGCCTGAATCGACACATCCAGCGCCGACACCGACTCATCGGCAATCACCACTTTCGGATTCAGCGCCAGCGCGCGCGCAATACAGATACGCTGGCGCTGGCCACCGGAAAACTCGTGCGGGTAACGCCGGGCATGTTCCGGCAGCAGCCCCACTCTCTCCAGCAGCCAGGCAACGCGTGCTTCTGCTTCGCGCCCCTTCATCACGCCATGAACCAGCAGCGGCTCCATAATCGAGAAACCGACGGTCAGACGCGGATCGAGTGACGCATAGGGATCCTGAAAAATAAACTGAATATCACGGCGTAAATGCGACAGCTCGCTGTTTTTCAGCTGGTCGATACGCTTACCGGCAAAAGTGATAGTGCCGCTCTGGCTCTCGACCAGCCGCAACAGCGAACGGCCGGTGGTCGACTTGCCGCAGCCCGACTCGCCCACCAGCGCCAGCGTCTCGCCCGGCCGCAGGTCAAAACTGACCTTTTCCACCGCATGCACCCGACGTCTGACGCGATTAAAAACGCCGCTGCGTATATCAAAGCGCGTCACCAGATCGCGCACCTGCAGAATCGGCTCCGCCTGCTGCGCCACGGTATCCTGCGGCAACTGGGGTTGTGTGTTATCGGCGTTGACCAGCGGGAATTTCGCCGGGAACGGCTGACCGCTCATTGAGCCGAGTTTCGGCACCGCCGCCAGCAGTGCACGGGTATACGCCTGCTGCGGCTGACGGAAAATATCATTGACCGGCGCAGTCTCCACTACTTCACCGCGATACATTACCTGCACGCGATCGGCCATTTCCGCCACCACGCCCATATCGTGGGTGATAAAGATCACCGCCATTTCCATCTCTTTTTGCAGCACGCGGATCAGCTGCAAAATCTGCGCCTGAATGGTGACATCCAGCGCGGTAGTCGGTTCGTCGGCAATCAGCAGCGCCGGTTTACAGCAGAGTGCCATCGCAATCATCACCCGCTGGCGCATACCGCCGGAAAGCTGATGCGGAAAGCGTGTCAGCACATTTTTCGCTTCAGGAATCCGCACTAAATCGAGCATACGCTGCGCTTCCGCCAGCGCCTGACGATGATTAAGTCCCTGATGCAGGCGAATAGACTCGGCAATCTGCTCACCTACCGGAAACACCGGATTGAGTGAGGTCATCGGCTCCTGGAAAATCATTGCCATATCGGCGCCGCGAATGCCGCGCATCTGCGACTGACGGCTGCGCGCCAGATCGACCACTGCGCCATTGCGGCGGCGCAGCCAGATTTCACCGCTGTCCATCCTGCCGCCGCCCTGCTCAATCAGGCGCATTAACGCCAGCGAGGTGACCGACTTACCTGATCCAGACTCACCGACAATCGCCAGCGTTTCGCCGCGCTTTACTTCCAGCGACAGCTGACGCACCGCCTGGGTGGTCACCCCATCCTGGGTAAAGCTGACGCTAAGATTACGTACCGCAAGCACCTGCTCTGGCGACAGCTGCATCTCTGCTGGTGTTCCGGTCATGCTCTCTCCTTATTCTGCGCGATAAATACCCACAACCGCATCATCACCGACATAGCCAAAGCCGCGATACATGCCTTCGCTGTTAAACGGCAGCGCCACATTGCCGTCACGGTCGACCGCCACAATGCCACCGCTACCGCCCAATACCGGAATTTTTTCCATCACCACCCGGTCGCTGGCCTGTTTCAGCGATAAACCACCGTACTCCATCAGCGCCGCAATATCGTAGGCCGCCAGCGTGCGCATAAACACTTCACCGGTGCCGGTACAGGAGACCGCCACATTGGCATTATTGGCGTAGCAACCGGCGCCGACCAGCGGCGAATCGCCAACGCGTCCGGCCTGTTTATTGGTCATGCCGCCCGTCGAAGTGGCCGCCGCCAGATTGCCATGCAGATCGAGCGCCACCGCGCCCACGGTGCCAAATTTACGATCGTTATCCAGCGGATCGTCACCGCCACTCTGCGCGGCGCCGTCGTGATCGAGCAGCGTCTGGTTACTGGCTAACGCGCGTTGCAGCTGTTCCCGGCGTTCAGGGGTGGAGAAAAAGTCCGGTTCCACCGCTTCCAGCTGATGTTGCGCGGCAAAGGCTTCAGCGCCAGCGCCAATAAACAGCACATGCGGACTGTGTTCCAGCACCGCACGCGCCGCCAGCACCGGATTGCGAATGCGTGAAACACCGGCCACCGCCCCCGCGTCCAGCGAGCTGCCATCCATCACGCAGGCATCCAGTTCATGGGTGCCCTGATGGGTAAATACTGAGCCTTTACCGGCGTTGAACAACGGACACTCTTCGAGCAGGCGCACCGCTTCGGTGACCGCGTCCAGCGCACTGCCGCCTGCCGCCAGAATTGCCTGACCACTGTTCACAATCTGCGAAAGCGCCTGAATATAGTATTGTTCTTTTTCTGCACTCATTGCCGCGCGTGAAATCGCGCCGGCACCGCCGTGAATGGCGATTACTGCTCTGCTCATAATCCCGTTGCCCTGTGCGTTAAATCAGCATGAAAAACACTGAGTTAGCTGAGGTATAGCAAAATTTCAGCGATTTTCGACTATAGGTAGCCTGTAAAGCGATGTAAAGCGGAATGTTTGCTGACTGATAATAACGATCTGTTCTGGCTAAGTCGCCACCGCGTTAAGCGGGCGTGACCCACCTGTTAATTCGCGCCATAATAGCCGGTATCTGAGTCATTACCGGGCTGCTGGCTGGCCCGATCTGGAGACATAATGGAACTCTTTACTGCGGGACTGATCTCCCTGGAAGACGCACGCCGCAATATGCTGGCGCAGGTTTCCCCCCTCAGCGACAGTGAGACGGTGGCTATCACCGCCGCAGCTGGCCGCATTACCGCCGAAGCGGTGATCTCCCCACTTAATGTCCCTTCGTTTGCCAACTCGGCAATGGATGGTTATGCCCTGCGTGAGGCTGATTTCACCCGTGACCTGCCACTGGCTGTCGCGGGTAAAGCCTTTGCGGGCGCGCCATATCAGGGTGAATGGCCAGCAGGCAGCTGCATTCGGATTATGACCGGTGCGCCGATCCCGCCGGGCGCCGATGCGGTGGTGATGCAGGAGCAGACCGAAAGTAGCGGTCAGGGAGTACGCATCCTTGCGCCGGTCAAAAAAGGGCAGAATATTCGTCTGGCAGGTGAAGATATCCGCCAGGGCGCCAGCGTACTGGCCGCCGGGGTTAAACTTGGCGTCGGCGAGCTGCCATTACTGGCGTCGCTTGGTATTAGCCAGGTCAGCGTAGTGCGCAAGCTGCGGGTGGCAGTGTTCTCCACCGGCGATGAGCTGCAACCCGTCGGTGAGCCACTGGCTGCCGGGCAAATCTACGATACTAACCGCTTTGCCGTCCATCTGATGCTGGATGCGCTGGGTTGCGAGGTGCTCGATCTTGGCATTATTAAAGATGATCCTGCCGCACTGCGCGCCGCCTTCCGGCAGGCTGATGCGCAGGCCGATGTGGTGATTAGCAGCGGCGGCGTGTCGGTCGGCGAAGCGGATTACACCAAACAGATGCTGGATGAGCTGGGTGAGATTGGCTTCTGGAAACTGGCGATGAAACCGGGCAAACCTTTTGCCTTTGGCCGCCTGCCTGACAGCTGGTTCTGTGGCCTGCCGGGTAATCCGGTTTCCGCCGCCGTGACCTTTTATCAGCTGGTGCAGCCGTTACTGGCGCATCTTACCGGCCAGCAGGCCGACGCGCTGCCGCCACGGATGCGCGCACGCGCCAGCGAAGTGCTGAAAAAGTCCCCCGGCCGTCTCGACTTTCAGCGCGGCGTCTTCAGCCGCGATGCCACAGGCGATCTGCAGGTGCGCAGCACCGGCCATCAGGGTTCACATGTGTTTAGCTCTTTTAGCCAGGCCAACTGCTTTATCGTGCTGGAGCGCGAGCGGGCAACGGTACAGCCGGGCGAATGGGTAGAGATCGAACCTTTTAACGCGCTGCTGGGAGGCTGAGATGCAGAGTGCACTGAGCGACGAGGAGACCCTGCGCTATAACCGTCAGATTGTACTGCGTGACTTTGATTTTGATGGCCAGGAGAAACTGAAAGCCTCGCGTGTGCTGATTGTCGGTCTTGGCGGCCTCGGTTGCGCCGCCGCACAGTATCTGGCTTCGGCGGGCGTCGGCTCGCTGACGCTGCTTGATTTCGATAACGTGTCACGCTCCAACCTGCAACGTCAGATTTTGCATACCGATGCCGAAGTGGGCATGGCAAAAGTTGAATCGGCACGTCAGCGGCTGACGGCGATCAATCCGCTGATTGCTATCGACGCGGTTAATGCCCGACTTGACGACGCCGCACTGAAAAAACGCCTGAAAGTCTGCGATCTGGTGCTCGACTGTAGTGATAATCTCGATACCCGTGAACAGCTTAATCGCCTCTGTTTTGCCACCAGGATCCCGCTGGTGTCGGGCGCAGCAATCCGTATGGAAGGTCAGATCAGCGTGTTTAGCTGGCAGCAGAACGAGCCTTGCTATCGCTGTATCAGCCGCCTGTTTGGCGCCAGCGCGTTGACCTGCGTCGAAGCTGGCGTGATGGCGCCGCTGGTCGGAGTGATTGGTGGATTACAGGCGATGGAAGCGATTCGCGCCCTGACCGCCTATGGCAGCAGCGTGGCGGGTAAGTTGCTGATGTATGATGCGATGACGCTGGAGTTTCGCCAGCTGAACGTGGCGCAGGATCCGAACTGCGAGGTTTGCGGGCAGAATCATTAATACCCACGGGCGGCGAGAACGCCGCCCCTACGCTCGTATAGATGTAGGGGCGGCGTTCTCGCCGCCCGTGTCAATAATTTGCACCAACCTTAATGACGGCGTTCTCGCCGCCCCTGTCAATAATTTGCACCAGCCTTAATGACGGCGTTCTCGCCGCCCGTGTTATTGATTTACTCGGTACCCGTGGCAATACGGGAGCCGAAAACGGCTTCCTGACACTGATATCCTCCGTTCGCCAGCGGTGTTAACCGAGGCAAACAGGAGAGCAGCCGCCGGGTATAGTCATGCTGCGGCTGATCGAGTACATCATCACTCCAGCCACTCTCAACCAGCAGCCCCTGCTCCATCACCATAATCCGATCGGCAATCTGCTCAACCGCCCCCAGATCATGAGTAATAAACAGGCAGGCGAAACCGTAGCTCTGCTGCAGTTTTTTCAGCAGCAGGATGATCTGCTTTTGCACCGTCATATCCAGCGCCGAGGTCGGTTCATCGGCGATAATAAAGGCCGGTCGGCGAATTATCGCCCGGGCAATCGCCACACGCTGACGCTGGCCACCGGACAGCTGGTGCGGGTAGCGCGCCAGAAACATCGCATCGAGGCCGACCTCCTCCAGCACCTGCTTAATCCGATCCAGCCGCGCACGCCGGTTCATCTGCGCCAGCAGCAGCAGCGGCTCTTCCAGCAGCTGCGCCACCTTCATGCGTGGGTTCAGCGAAGAGTAAGGATCCTGCTGAATCATCTGACAGGCCATGCGCCAGCTCTGACGCTGCGCTCTGCTGGCGTTCTCCAGCGGCTGGCCCATAAACGTCAGCGATCCAGCGCTGGCCTGAACCATACCAGCAATCAGTTTGCCAATGGTGGTCTTACCGGAACCGCTGGCGCCGACCAGCGCCACCGTCTCTCCGGCACGCACATTAAAGCTGACGCCATTGACTGCCCGCGTCAGCGTGCGTGGCTTAAACCAGCCTTTACGCCCCTCGTAGTCGATCACGATATCCTGCAGGCCAATTACCGGTTGCGCGGCAAACAGCGTCTGACGATCCGGCGCGGCTTTACGGGTTGGCAGCGCATCCAGCAACCGGCGGGTATAGGGATGTTGCGGACTGGCGAGTAGCGTATGACTGCTGTTCTGCTCCACCAGTTCGCCCTGCTCCATCACCATAATGCGCGAGGCATAGTTGGCCACCATTGACAGATCGTGGCTAATCAGAATCACCGCACTGCCCTTTTCCGCCGTCAGCGCCAGCATCAGCTCCATCACCTCGTGCTGTACCAGCACATCCAGCGCGGTAGTAGGTTCATCGGCAATGATCAGCTTCGGCTCCAATAGCATCACTGAAGCAATCATCACGCGCTGGCGCATGCCACCGGAAAATTCGTGCGGAAAACGGGTTAGCAGCGAGGCGGCATTATTCAGTCCGACACGCTCCAGCATGGCGATAATTTTGGCTTTACGCTGCGGTGCCGTCAGCGTCGTATGCAACACCAGCCCTTCATCAAGCTGACGACCAATACTCATCGCCGGATTCAGCGACGTCATTGGCTCCTGAAATACCATGCCAATCCCGGCGCCACGCACTTCACGCAGCTGTCCGGCGCTAAGATTGAGCAGGCTGCCACCGGCAAACTGCATCGCATCGGCGCGCCAGCCGATATTGGCTGGCAGCAGACCGATTAACGCACGCATCGCCAGGGTTTTGCCGCTGCCGGATTCCCCCACCACCGCCAGCACTTCGCGTTCCGCCAGCGCAAATGAGATGCCTTTAACCACCAGGCGATCGCCGACACTGACCTGCAGGTTACGCACTTCCAGTAACGCTTTGGCTTGTGGATTCATCAGTGCATCCTCGGGTCAAGATAATCACGGAGTGCGTCGCCCACCAGGTTGACGCCAAGTAACGCAATCGAAATGCAGGCGCCAGGCAGCAGCGCCAGGTAAGGTGCCTGTGACAGATACGTCCGGCTGGCGGCCAGCATATTGCCCCAGGTCGGCTCTGGCGGCGGTACCCCCAGGCCGAGAAACGACAGCGCGCTTTCCGAAATCAGCACCCAGCCGAGCATTGAGGTGGCCAGCACCGTTAACGGTGCAATGCAATTAGGTAAGACATGGTGCGTCAGGATATAGCGTTCGTGATGGCCCATTACACGCGAGGCTTCAACAAAATCCGCCTCACGTAATCCGAGCACCGTGCCCCGCACAATACGTACCACCGCCGGGGTATAGGCAAGGCCAAGCGCCAGAATAATGCCGTAACGGTTATTGCCGAGAATGCTGAGCAGACCCAGCGCCAGCAGAATACCGGGAAAGGCCAGCAGAGTGTCGGTGACCATCATAATCAGCCGATCAACAATACCGCGCAGATAGCCGCTGATCAGTCCAAGCAGCACCCCGCACAACAGAGCAAACGTAACGGTCGTCAGCGAGATGGTCAGGCTGGCGCTGGCGCCCAGCAGCAGGCGACTGAGCACGTCGCGGCCATACTCATCGGTGCCAAACCAGTGGGCGGCATCCGGCCCCTGCAAGCGCGCCAGGATATTGATGCGTGACGGATCGTAAGGGGTCCAGAAAAAACCGACTAATCCGGCGGCGACAATCACACCAATTAAAATCAGTCCCAACAGCGCATTCGGCGCTAACGCCATACGTGGTTTCATGATGCAGCGACCCTCGGATTAAACAGCGGATAAAGTGCATCGATCAGTAAATTGGTCAGCACGTAAATCGCGGCAATAAAGATCATACAGCCCTGAATCACCGGATAGTCGCGCGCATAGATAGCATCCACCAGCAGACGTCCCAGACCCGGCAGACTGAATACCGTTTCGGTCACCGCCACTCCGCTAAGCAGATTGCCGAGCGTCAGGCCAATCAGCGTCCAGGTGGGGCCAAAGGCGTTGGGGAAGACATGGCGCGACAGCACCGTATGCTCCTTCAGCCCTTTGGCTCTGGCATGCGCGACATAATCCAGCCGCAGTACCTCCAGCGTGCTGGCGCGCATCATGCGCACCAGTGCCCCGACTTCCACCAGCACCAGCGTCAGCACCGGCATCAGCAGATAGAAAAGCCCCTGTTGCAGATTGTCGCCGACTGAAACATAGCCCACCACCGGCAGCCAGCCGAGGTTAAGACCAAAAGCAAGCAGAATCAGCAACCCCATCCAGAAACTGGGGATAGACAGTAAAAAGGTGGAGAACATTACCAGCCCGACATCCAGCGTCGAGTTCTGTTTCCACGCCGCCAGCATGCCGAAAGGCACCGCCAGCAGCGAGGCGATAATAATCGCGGCCAGCACCACGCTGAGGGTGACGCCAAAACGGGTAAAGATCAGCGGCAACACCTGCTGACCACTCTGAATCGACTGGCCAAAATCGCCCTGAATCATCTGGCTGAACCAGATAATAAACTGCTCGGGCAGGCTCTTATCCAGCCCCATACTGTGGCGCAGATCGGCGAGGCTCGACTCGTTCGCCAGATCGCCGAGCATCAGCAATGCCGGGTCTCCCGGCACCAGCCGTGTCAGCAGAAATACCAGCACCGTCACCAGAAACAGCGTCGGGATCGCTGACAGCACGCGTTTAATCAGAAACTGCAGCATAGCGGCTCCTTAGCATCAGGATTTCAGCGAGACGTTCCACAAGCGGGCCGATGCTGCCAGCCAGGCTCTGTAACCCTCAATCGCTTTACGATGCGCCACAATATCCAGCCCCGGATAGAAGAACATCAGCGGCACCTGATCGATCATCATCTTATGCAGCTGATCGACAGTTTTCTGGATCTCAGCCTGATCGTCGAGATAGCCGAGGCTGTCGGTCAGTTTAATCGCCTCAGGATCGCCCCATACCTTGCGTTTCTCTTTGCTCTTGTCTCCGACGATCTGCTCAAAAGCCAGCGCCGGGTTAAAGCGCGCTGAGTAAGTAAAGGCCATCATCTGGTAGCGCCCGGCCTGATAACGTTCCAGCTGGGTCGCCCACTCCATAGTGGTGACTTTGGCGTTAATCCCCGCTGCCTGCAGCATCGCCTGGGCGATAATCGCCATATCAAAGCTCGGCACCGTCGAACGCTTATTGGCGATAATTTCGATGGTTTCACCTTGATAACCGGCCTCTTTCAGCAGGCGGGCGGTGCGCGCCGGATCGTAATGGAAGCCCTGTTTTTCGACCTCACCGTAAAACGCCGAAGAGGTGGAAATATTGGCATTACTCGCTGTCGCCAGACCCTGGCTGGTGCCCAGCGCAATCTGTTGCGTGTCCATCGCCGAGGCAATCGCCTGGCGCAGTTTGACGTTTTTCAGTAGCGGGTCATCGGTCTGGATCAGAATGCCGTGGCGCTGGGCGTTCGCCGCCACCTCCACCGCGATATTCGGGTCTTTTTTCAGGTCGGCGGCGTCAATAGGACTGACCTGCGCCAGATCCACCGCAGCGGAACTGAGTCCGGCTTTTACCGTGGCGGCGTCCGGCACCGCCATAAAGCGTACTTCATCCACCAGCGCCTGTTTACCGCCGACAAAGCCATCCGGTTTGCCCGGCAGCGAAGCATAAGCGGCAAAGCGTTTCAGCGAGACATACTCGCCATGTTTCCAGTTATCAAAGCTAAACGGACCGGTGCCAATCGGTTTCAGCCATTTGCCGTCGGCATCCAGCGAATCAGAGCTGATTACCGCCGCCGCGCCGCAGTCAGTACGTGCTAAGGTATCGAGGAACAACGCGACCGGTTTCGCCAGCTGCATCACCACGGTATGATCATCCGGCGCACTGACCGCAGTGACATCAATCAGCCCGCTGCCATCAAACTCACGCACGCAGCGCCACTGAGTTTTCGGGTCATTCCAGTGCTGCCAGCTCCAGACCACATCTTTTGCCGTCATCGCCTTGCCGTTGTGAAATGTCACCCCGTCGCGCAGCTGGAAAGTATAAGTTTTCCCCTCATCGCTGACCTGCCACGACGACGCCAGCATTGGCCCGACGGTGCCATCTTCGCGATAACCCACCAGCCCTTCCACCACATGCATCAGTACGTCATCGGTATTGCCATCGCGGTTGACGCCCGGCTGGCTGCTGCGGATATCCTGGTTTAGCGCGAAGCGTATTACGCTACTGTCGGCGGCATAGCCCGACAGCGCGACGATCATCGGCAGAACAACTGCGGCACCTGTTATAAGTTTTTTCATACCGTCCTCAGAGTGGGTTAGTCGAGTGTGTAGCGCGTAAAGGTCTGGTTAATTGCCGGTAACGGCGCCACATCCATCACGCCATCGGCTGGCGTCATCACGATCATCGCCACCGTGGCGGAGAGATCGCTGTTAAAGCCGGGACGCGGCGGACGACAAACGGAGTAAGGCGCACCAAAGTTGTCAAAAAAGGCGGCTTTCATATCTTCTTCATTCAGCAGTGGCTTGCCCGCCAGCAACTGACTGACGCGCCAGCTGCGATACAGCGAATCCGGCGAGGTGCCAATGCCCTCTTCGCGCACTTTCACCTTCGCGCTTTCACTCTCCCAGTGGTTGGCATGCACCAGCACGCCCTGTTGTGGATAGAGGGCAAAAGCCTCATCGGGCGCGCACTCAAAATCGATGGCAAAGCCTTCCGCCGTGCTGAGGATCATATTGTTGGAGCAGGATTTGGCGGTGGTGGCGACCACGCGCATCGCCAGTGCCATATGTTGCTGTTCCAGCGCTTTACGGCGGATCAGCGAGATCGGCACGCCGAATTTACGATAGTCGCGCTCACAGCGCAGATAGTTGGCGGTGATCGCCAGCCCGGCGCTGTTCAGGCCGCTGCGCGCCAGGCCACCGGCCTCGACAAAGGTCAGCACGTCCGGCCCGTCATCACGGCGGATCTTCACTACCACCGAGGTTTCGGCACATTCGGCGCGCCAGTCCCAGTTCTGACCGTGAATCAGTTTGCCATGTGAACTGCGCTGCGGCAGGATCACCGCGCCACTACAGCCATCTTCAATACTGTCATCGTGGATTTCACGCTGCTCGCTTAGCAGCCGCGCTTTGGCAACCACTTCGGTACGTGCATTGATCATCACGATGGCTTCCAGCGGCACACTGGCGCCAGCGGCAATGCCCTCCATTTCCGCCAGATAGTCGGCGTCAAACTGGCGCACGATGGCAGAAAAATCATCGAGAATGCGGCTTTTCTGCTGCACGCTGACCAGTTCACTAAGCTGATCGCCGTAGATCGCCACGCCGGCATGAATTCGTTCACGAGCGGCTTCACCATACTGCCGGCCACGTTCGTGTGGTGAACCGGAGATTTCAATCAGTGGAAAGGGAATAACGTTTTTCACAATGGCTCCCGGGCTTCAGCGCGTCTGGTTAAGAATCTGCACAAAGAAATCTTTCACTTCATCCAGTACTTTCATGCCGTCATGACCGACATTCGGCACAATATCCTGGGTCGCGCTGACGCCATTCGCCCGCAGGCTGTTAAGCAGTGAAGTGTTGCGCGCTACGCGTGTCTCGCCGCTATCGTTGCATCCCGGCAGATAATATTTTCCGCCCGGCTGATGGGTGATCTCCCAGGTTTCAATATCCACTTTGCCGACCACCAGATGCACCGGCACCTTGCGCAGCGCGGCATAGTTAAGCGGTTTACCAAACAGGGATTCGAAGTTCTTCACCCCCACCCACCACTCTTTCTGGTTATCCAGCAGCGTCACCGAACCTGGTGCGCCGATGGACACGCCCAGCAGTTTTTCCGGGTGAATAAACAGAAAACGATGCACAAAGTGACCACCGCCGGAGTAGCCAAACAGCAGAAACCTGGCGAAATCCGCCTGTAGTGAGGCGCTGACCTCAGCGATCATCTCCAGCAGCACCAGGTCGTAGCGGATCTGCTGTTCAATAATGTATTTAAAGCCATGTGAATTGCCGTCACCCAGCGGCCCCACCGCAAACAGCGGCGCCAGCACCACGCAGCGGTTATAACGGGCGAACTCGGTAAAGGCATCGCGATACTGGGTCATCGATCGCCCGGTGCCGTGCATAACCACCACCAGCTTGTGCCCCTGCGGATCGGCATCAAAACTGGGCGGCACATACATGCAGTACTGAAAACGGCTGTCGAAACGGCAGGAGAAAATCGTGGTGCTGCCGCGATAGTAGAGGGCCTGACTGCGCTGCGCAGCGGACTGAACTTCGGCTGTGGTCATCTTCTGTTCCGATTGGCTAAGTAACGTTCGAATTTGATTCAATCACAGAACCAAAATTGGCGCCAATTTTTATGACAATTTATTCACAAAACCTATGGCTTGTGTCACAATTCTGTTAATTCGGCTGCACGAAGACATGAGACTTTCGCTATAGCATTCTGTTTTTTAACGGGAATCAGCGAAAATTCCATCACAGGACGGCAGATCGTTTTGCAATGATAGCGATGTAACTGTTGCCAGACGGCACTAAAATACGCACTGTTTTCCCGGCGGCTTAAGGAAAGGAACCGACAATGAAACATCGTAAAAGCGTGCTACTGGTGGATGTCGCCAACAGCCTGGCGACGGATATCAATACCGGTGAATTTACTGCCGGTATGTGGCTTAAGCAGGTTGAGCTGGCGGAGCGCTACCGTTGTACCCGCAGTGAAGTGCGCCGCGCGCTGGATCAGCTGGTTATCGAGCGTCTGGTGCAACATGTCCCGAATCGCGGTTATCACGTTTATGCGCCCAATGTGCAGCAACGGCGCAATATCTCAGCGATCCGCGCAATTCTGGAGAGCGCTTCAGCCAAAGATATTATCGCCAATACCAGCGCCGAAGATTTGGCGATGCTGCAGGCCTGTGCCGATAAGTTTGAGCATTTCACTCTGCACGGCAATATCTTGCAGCAGTATGAAGCCAATATGGCCTTTCATCGCGCGCTGCTCGCGCCTTGCGCTAATCAGGAGATGGTGGAGTTGATCTTTGATCTGCGCAGCCGGGTGCCGTCCGCGGCTCTCGGCCAGTGGAGTTCGCATGCACGTATTGTGCAGTCGTCGCAGGAGCATTTTGCCATGGTAGAGGCGATTGCGCAGAAGGATGAACAGCGGTTAGCGACGTTAATTACGCAGCATATTTTGCAGGAAAATGATAAAGCGCGGTAGATATCAGCAGCACGGGCGGCGAAAACGCCGCCCCTACGCCGGTATGAATGTAGGGGCGGCGTTATCGCCGCCCGCAACAACACATCGATTAGTTATCAACACCTTTACTACGCAGATAATCTTCGTAGTTGCCGGTAAAGTCGATCAGACGGGTTGGCGTGATTTCGATGACGCGGCTGGCCAGTGAACTGACAAACTCACGGTCATGGGAAACGAATACCAGCGTCCCTTCGTACATCTCCAGCGCCATATTCAGCGCTTCGATCGATTCCATATCAAGGTGGTTGGTTGGCTCATCCATAATCAGGATATTTGGACGCTCCATCATCAGCTTACCAAACATCATGCGGCCTTTTTCACCACCGGACAGCACTTTAGCGGGTTTCTTGATATCGTCCTGGCTGAACAGCAGACGACCGAGAATTCCGCGCACCACCTGCTCGTCATCGTTACCCTGCATCCACTGGCTCATCCAGTCGAAGACATTCAGGTTGTTATCGAAATCGTGGGTATGTTCCTGCGCGAAATAGCCAATACGCGCATTCTCTGACCACTTCACCGTACCGGTATCCGGCAGCGCTTCGCCAACCAGCGTTTTCAGTAAGGTGGTTTTACCGATACCGTTCGGACCGATAATCGCCACTTTCTCGCCCACTTCCAGCAGCAGGTTAACGTTTTTAAACAGCGGACCGTTATCAAAGCCTTTAGTCAGGGTTGCCAGCTCCAGCGCGTTACGGAACAGCTTCTTATCCTGCTCGAAACGGATAAACGGGTTCTGACGGCTGGACGCTTTCACTTCGTCCAGTTTGATCTTATCGATCTGCTTGGCGCGGGAAGTTGCCTGACGCGATTTCGAGGCGTTAGCACTGAAGCGGCTGACAAACGACTGCAGTTCGTTAATCTGCGCTTTCTTCTTGGCGTTATCCGACAGCAGACGATCGCGCGCCTGGGTAGCGGCGGTCATATATTCGTCGTAATTACCCGGATAAACGCGCAGCTCGCCGTAATCCAGATCCGCCATATGCGTACACACCATATTGAGGAAGTGACGGTCATGCGAAATGATAATCATGGTGCTGTTACGTTCGTTCAGCACCTGCTCCAGCCAGCGAATCGTATCGATGTCGAGGTTGTTGGTTGGTTCGTCGAGCAGCAGGATTTCCGGGTTAGAGAACAACGCCTGCGCCAGCAGCACACGCAGTTTCCAGCCTGGCGCTACTTCACTCATCGGACCGTAATGCTGTTCCAGCGGAATACCCACGCCAAGCAGCAGCTCACCGGCACGCGCTTCCGCGGTGTAACCGTCCATCTCGCCATATTTCACTTCCAGATCGGCCACTTTATAGCCGTCTGCTTCGCTCATTTCTGGCAGTGCATAGATACGGTCGCGCTCTTCCTTCACTTCCCACAGTTCGTGATGGCCCATAATCACCGTGTCGAGCACGCTGTATTTTTCAAAGGCGAACTGATCCTGGCGCAGCTTACCGATGCGTTCGTTAGGATCGAGGGAAATATTACCGCCGGATGGCACCAGATCGCCGCCGAGGATTTTCATAAAGGTTGATTTGCCGCTGCCGTTAGCGCCAATCAGGCCGTAGCGGTTACCGCCGCCAAATTTGACAGAGATGTTTTCGAACAGCGGCTTACTGCCAAACTGCATGGTGACGTTGCTGGAAACTAGCACAGAAATTGCCTTACGGTTGGTATACTGAAATGTGATTTAGCGCAGATAATATCATGAAACCGGCAGTGGCGTGTACTGCCATTGCGCAGCCAGAGCGTCCGGTAATAAGCAGGCAATACCGGACGCAAGGCAATAAAGATTAACATCTCGTTATCTGGTCACTCCCAGTTATCCATATCCGCAGCCGGAATATCATCCCACACCGCCAGCCGATGCCCATCAGTAGTGGTCACATAGCGGCCAGTAAGTCGCTGCACGCGCGCCAGCCGGCCATTTGCCAGTCCCGGGAACCAGACGCTGGGATCAATACGTATTCTCATGCTGACCGCTTTTAATCCTTGCGGGAAACTCCCTGTCAGCCACGGCGTTTCTCCATCTGCGGGCAACTGTGTTGAGGTGCCCCGATATTTTAACAAAGTGCTGTCTGGATCGGTGTATTCGCCAAAGTTTATGTCCGAATACAGTACCAGGCGGAATCCACGTGGCAGGGTAAAGTCATAACCGATCCACTCCCTCTCGGTTTCACCCACCTTATTACGCGTGGTTAAATCGACATAATCGCCGGGGCCATACCATTTCTGCCCCTGGTTTGTGCGGATACCGACAAAACAATCATTGCGTGCAAACTGCTGACCGCCGATGGCATAGCTCTGCTGCAAGCCCGGCAACAGAAGATTGAAATAGGCGCCACCATTACTGTAAGGATTGCGCGACTGATGGTAATTCATATGCGCGGCATAATGAAGATCGCCAATATTTCTGTCAACCAGCGTACTGATAAGATCAGCCCGATGCGCGGTTTGCCAGGTGGCGTTAAATTCTTTAACCGTATCATCATAAAGTTGCGCCAGCTGGCGCAGCTGCGTATTAGCGGTAATATACATCCGAACCCGTCCTTTAAGCATATCCATCGGATCTGCCATCCGGTCGAATTTATCATACCCGGTCAAATTATATTGCATGATGACGCCACCGAGACGCTTCTCTGAATAAAGATCGACAACATAATACTGATTGGGCAATCCTCTGACACGATCAACATTATCCCAGTCAATTCTGTTGACCTCCCACCAGGCCATATCGCTCATCTGCTGCGTAAAATGATACCAGCCATTAAAAAATCGCTCAAAATAACTCATAATGACACTATATCTGTCTCCGGCCTTATAAGTAATCATCGTCGCGTTAAGCACGCCAATATACATAGTGGCAAAAACAACAAACATTGGACTCACCTGGTACTGCACGCGAAATTCATCGGTAAAAAAATAAGCACTGAGTTCATTGAAATTATTTAATACGGATTCCCATTCTGAGGTTCTTCCCATATCCCATTTGGTTTTATCCGGCTCATTGCGGTTAGCATTTTCAACCACTTCCATGCGCAGTTCGTACGCCTGAATGACGGTTTGAAAACGCGTCTTTAGATTATTAATATGTTGTTGCGTCAATACTTCGGTTAAGCGCTTATCAATCTCAGCCCTGACATCCTCGATGGTGATGGGTTTGGGTTTGGGCCAAAAAAGGTCAAGAATTAAATGCAGAAAAGGGGCAATCGCGCCAAGCAACGAGGAACCCAGAATAGTTTTAGCAAAATCAGGCCCTAATTTCAGGTTAAGCAGTCGTTTTAACTGTTCTGCAATCTGAATGCGAACCAGTTCCTCTCCATTACCCGGGAAGATGCTATAGTCATTGATTGGTTGAGACTGCCTGAGATTTATTTCGCTGTATTGCACGCCGGGTAAATAGCGATCGCGCACCTGAGGCAAAATCAGGCCGTAAACCACTTTCATATCCACCACTGGCGTAGCAGATTCATTCTCAAGCGCCGCAGATGCGGGCTGCGGATGATTAAGATATTTCTCCAGATAAATACGTTGCTCTCGCCGCACAGCCCATGATTCCAGCGGGTGCTTGGGCAAGGAAATTTGCGTCAGAACCGCCTGTATTTTTTCAATCTCAAGGGCTTCGACAAAAGCATCAGCAATACGATCGCGCAACACATCTCGCGCCAGCAGCATATTGCCGGATAACTCATTAGTGAGTGGCACCCAGTAAGTTAATGATTCCTGATTTTGCCGATCGATAATATAAACCTGATCCAGATTCGCCCCGCTTTGATTCCAGCGGATTTGTATACGACGCTCATCAAACGCACTGTTCATTACAGCAGAAAGATAGGCCTCCGCATGGGAATAGTAATCATCCACCCGCTCATCACCTTCTTCCAGTGCGCCAAGCCGCATCCCCTCCTGCAATATTTCGGTTAACAGATAGAGATAACGCGGGAAATGCGGCAAGGTTTTATAACTGGCCTCACCCTCGGGGTGATGTAATACCATTTCGGCTTCACTTAATTGCTCAAGCGCATGGTTAACCGATGCCAGCGCCCTTCTCTGTCTCACGCCGCCTGCGCGCTGATCAGCCACGTTTCGGCGCAGTTGCAGAAACGCTTTCTCCAGCTTATCCAGTTGCCTGCTGGCCTGATGATGCGCTTTATTCTCGCCAGCGGACTCCCTGGATAAGCTGCCGTTAAGGAGTCGGTTGAGTTTTTCGGCCGCGCTATGCCAGGCTTTGCCAGACTGAAATAAACTGTTTCCGTCTCGTTGTTCCTGCATATCCAGCCAGTGACTAAAAAGATTGTTAAGGGATTCTTGCGATATTTCCGTATTAACTGAAAATTCACTGCCATCATCTGTCGGCTCTTCATCATTATTCTCATGACAACAACATTCTCCAGTGCGATGTTTTTTCAGAGAATAGTTTCCTGTAGAGCGAAAAGGCGAGTCATTACGTATTTTTTTCATAGCATGCTCCCGTCTGGATATCGGGTGGATAAACAATCAGATATTTATCTTTGTTCCATAATTATCACTTATTACCTATCTGTAGCAGAGTCATATAACAGCATCATTCTCTGCCGGATAAAACGAGATTTAAGCCTGGTTCGTTTTTTTATATTTTCAAGCCCGACACTTTATCCTCTGCAGCGATGTAAGCTGATAATTCCGTTAGTAATAATATGCGTAATACCGGACGTCCCGGAGATAATTATGACTTCCACCTTAAACACAGCATAAAAATACATACTTTTTACAAAAAATGCCTGCTGGCTCTAACTTTAAAAATCACTTGATATAAAGAGAAGCAGGAAGCAGCACGTTATTAACAGGTATTCATTACGTTAATACGCATGTTACTGGCAGTGGATATTGATGCGCAAAAAAGATATCGGTATGGCTTGTGCAAAGCCGGTATTCATCTCTTTCCGCTCACAGATAAGTCAGGGTTATGGTTGCCTTTCCCGCCAGCCAGGTAATATCACCCGACGCCAGCATTTGCCCCGGTGCGATAATGGCCATTACCCGTAGCGGCACCGTGGCGCGGCTAAAGGCCAGCGGCTGGTTGTGATGTGTCGGGGTAAACCACTGCCTGCCCGGCTGGGTAAACATATCTCCGCCGGTTCCCTGCCAGTGTTGCCCAGCTTTTTGCGCCGTTATCCAGGACCAGCTTACATGCTGGCCATCAACCTGGGCGTGGGCAAAGCGTGCCTCAACACGGTACGCCCCCAATGGCCTGCCAGTACGGCTTAATCCAAGCCCATACAGACTATCCGCCGCAACTATCCTCTGGCCGCTGTCACTGATTACCCCGCTGAATGACAGAGAATGATCGAGGGTGTCAGCCCTTTCATCAATGATGCTCCATGCGACCTGACGCGGTGATTCACACTGTATATGCAGATTGATATCACGGCTTCCCAGCAGGCTGGGGGCATCGCTGTTCAACCTTTCCAGCGCATACTGACCAAAATTCACCACACCGCTATTATCCAATAACAGCTGGCAAGCCGATGGCTGCACTTCCGCCGCGATCATCAGCCGGATTGTTGTATCGGCCACTACCGGCTGAACAATCATCAAAACACAGAACAAACCATTATAGTGTAATGACATGGCAACGATTCCGGGTCAGGGATGGAGGGAGATATAAAGCGGGGTGGCAGTTGAGGTTTTATCGCGAACCTGAAAATCCTGCTGGTGAAGTCGAGGCTGAATCGCCATCACCAGCGTAAAGCGGCGACCTGATGCCGGATTCTGGCCCTCATAAAACTGAATAATATCGCCGTTATGTACATTATTTATCTGCGAGCTGACCACTGCGTCTGTTCCACGTTGTGAATTGCGACGCTGTAGCTGTAATGCTTTACCCGCATGCTGCGCATCAATCAGGTTAATCCTTAGCGCGCCGTGCCGGGCAAACCGGAAGGTGGCATCCTGCGGCAGTTCCGCACGGAACTGCAGAATCACAGGCTGGGGAGTACTGCAATTCACACTCAGCGTCACCAACCTTTCGCTCAACAGGTAGCCATCGGCGGAAGTACCTGCGGATAGCGCCCGCACCACACCGTAATCCACGGATGCCGGGGCAGAGCTAAGATTGCATTGCGCATTAACATTACTGGTTGCCAGCAACAGGACAACCAGCATCCCTTCACCCCACGCTTTTATCCCTGGGTTGCAGCCGATCATCGACACTCTCCATCAATATCCTGATAAAGCACATCCAGCGCTGCGGGCGGGGGTAACGGATAAAACAACTGGCAAAGTGGGCTGCCATCATCATTGATCACCGACAGCGTGCCGCCGATTTCTGCCTGCTGTAAAAAAACCTGGCCGTTTTCCAGCGTGTTAGTGACGTACTGATTTTGTTGATCCATAACCGCATACCCCGCAGGCAAAGGTGCGCCGTCCGGCATACGGATATGCAGCAATACCCGTAATGACGAGGCAACCTTTAACTGCATAAAAGCGACTGCGCCACGCCCTGCCCGCACGACGCGGGTACCGTTGGTTAACTCAAGGTTCTGTGGCAGCGAGTTCACATTGACTTCAAGCTGTGATGATCCCCAGGGTTGTAAGCCAGCAATCAGCACTTTACCCCGAAAATCTGTCCATACCCCGCCTTGAGGCGTGGCAACTTTAACGCCCGCAATTGGCTCATCGAGTGCCAGCACGCCATAGGTATCCTGAATCGCGTAGGGGGCAAACAGTATCCCTTCTTTGTTTATCGCCATACTGCCGTTCAGCCCGAGACCGTAGCTGCTGGTCAGTCCGGCACGGCTGACAAAAGTATCCAGTTGCGTATAGTGCAGGTTGTTATGCAGAGAACCACTAAAACTGTTCTCTGCAGAGTGTAACGCCCGCCCCGCAGACAAGCTGTAAGTGATATCTTCATTGAATGCGCCGCCAATTTGCTGACTCCCCCAGCGGCGCTTTCCCTGATTACGCACGGTAGTGCTGAGACTTTGCCTGCCAAGCGGGGCGGTCAGCTGACAAAAGATCACATCCTCATTTACGCTGGCGCCGGTTTCGCCCATCATCACCGTACGCTGCCGCTGCCAGTAAGCGGATAACTTAAGCTGCTGGTTGCTCAGCCACTGTATCGACTTACTCCAGCTAAGATTAAATGCCGCCGGTTGCGGCTGACGGTCTAATGAGAGGTTAAGTGCCAGACTCCCGATCAGCGGATGTGCAACACTACCCCCCAGGCTGTAACGCCTGCTGCCTGTAGTGACTGATGGCTGCGCCGCCTCGGGCATCTCCCGATACCCGGCCCGGCTCTCCGCGATTGCGGCATTTAATTGCGTACGCTCACTGGGACTCACATTCGCCGCGACGCTAAGCCGCACGCCGCGGCGCCCATAGTATTGCTCGCTGGCGGCACTGCCCTGCAATGACAACGTCGTTTGTGGAAGCGGTGTGTAGCCGGTTGCCCATGCAGCAGACTGATAGCGCGAAGATATCAGTGCGCTGCTGTCCAGCGTTCTGCGTGGCGTGAGGCGCCAGCCCTGGCTGGCTGTCAGTAAAGCAGGTCGATGCCCGTCATCTGCCAGTTGATTACGCATCTGCCCGACGCTAAGCGACCAGCCCGCAGGCTGGCTAACGGGAGCATTCAACTCAGTTGCAGGAATGTCAAAAACGGACATCTCCCCATCCAGTCCGGTCAGCGTAACCCGCAGAGGCATCGTGCGGCTGACCACCGGCAGGTCGGCAAACACAAAAGGCCCGGCAGGCACGATAGTAGAGAATACCCGCTGCCCCGCCTGCTCAACCTCAACCCGGGTCTGTTCAAACTGCGCCACACCCCGAACGTCAACTCCGCTGCCCTCAACAGACAGCCCGCTGTCCGCATATAACTGCGCTCCCAGTAACGGTGGAACCGCCAGCAGAGAATGACGGGTATGAATTTCGCCAAGCTGCAATGTCCGGCGCAAAGAAATAATACTGTGCTGAAGATAGCTGTAGAGCACGTTATACGTCTGGCGCCCGCCATAGTCGGAAAAAATATGGCGGCTGCGTAATAGCCAGTCGTGCGTATTAACTCCCGTTTCAAGGGTTGCAATGGCTGTCGTATGCTCATTGCCCGAGTGGCGGCTGGCGGCAGTTTGTAGCTGATAGCTAACCGAAGCAGAAGTTCCGCCCCGCACCAGTCCACGCCGATCGAAGTTATCGCGCGGTGCCAGAGCAGAGTGTGGCACCACAATAGTGACCCGCTGTTGCTCGGGCAACAGTGTGACTCGCGTACCAGTATAATAATGGCGATAGTCCGCGCAGCGGTTATCCGTCTGTCCCGCCGCTGGTTGCAACCCGGCAATCTGTAAAAAAGCCTTATCGAAGCAGAGTTCGCTTTGCGGACTAAAGCGGGCATCCACGATGCCGAGATTTTCCCCATTCACCATTAGCTCTACCTGCTGGATCCCTGGCGTAAAACGCGCCTGGCGGGAAAAATAGTGGCTCAGCCCCTCATTCAGCCCGCGATTTTTCAGTCGCGTTTCATCAAACAATATCTCTGTAGTTGCCCGCGCGAGGTTACCGTAAAATGGCGCGCACACTATCCACAGCAGTACAAAAATCCCTTGAATATGGCGCAGGACAGCCATAAGCACGTTCACTATTCGCCACTTCACGTTGCACCTGTTAATCAAGCGCCGCGACGTATTCAGGCATCGCCACGCCGTAACGGCTGACGGGTGCAATTCGCACCTGCCGATCGGCAGCTGGCGATTTATTCATCTGCAACGTCAGGGTTTGTCCCGGCAGGATATAGCTTTTACCAAGATCGGCCTGCGCTCGGGAAGGCAGCGTCATCACCTGGCTCGCCAGCCGCACCACATAAGGGCTGGGGTTAGTGACCTGCAGGCGAGTGTGATCCCGTCGCCACTGCAGGCGCGTCCAGGCATCCTGAACCTCCGGCAGCGTCGCGGGATGAATCAGTACCGGCAGATCCTGGCGAATAGTGATACCCACTTTATGGCTGCCGGGCGTTTTCGGTGGAATGCCTTCAAAAGTGACGCGCATAAGATGTTGTTGCACCAGCGGCGCCGCTGTTTTCAGAATAAATCGTACCTGCTGGGTATGCCCCGCTTCCACCCGCACCACCGGTTGGGTTACCAGCAACGTTACGCCCTCCGCTTCATCCGGCAGATTCTGAATACGTGTGTAGAGTAATGCCGGATAATTATCCGTATTTTTTACATTCATCACACCGCCCTGCTCAGCAGCGTGAATTAATAACAACGAAGTTTCAGGTTGCATACCGGTCGCTAAAACCCGAGCGGAAAACAGCAGATAACTAAAAAATAAAACACTACGCAGACGAAACAAACCGCCTAAGAATAATTTTGTTATCAACATGATTTTTTAAATACTATCGCAACAGAAATAAAAAAACTGACGGCGCTAATTACTGCAATTATGCATCCTCACCGCCAGGCGGAAAAATCATTATCAGCAACGAAGATAATTTAACTCTCGCTAAATATGAGTGACAGTTCAGAGATAGACCAGACTCAATGTTGCGCGACCCGCCAGCTGAATATCATCAGCGACAGTGCTGCCATCCAGCTTCTGCAACAAAGCACTTATGCGCAGCGGGAACGTCGCCATTCTGAAAGCAGCAGGTTGTCGGGTAGTTTGATCAATAATGGTCTGCCAGCGTACCTCGTCCCGGCCATTAAACATCAACCCGTTGCTGAATACCCAGTCGCCTTCCTGACGTAAATGCCCCACGGCGGTATCGCCTGTAGCATCAGACTGAATGCCGGATGGAATCGAGGCGATGGTAAAAGCGCCCAGTTTGCTGGTTTGCGCGCTGTCCGCCCAGCCAAGGCCAAACATCCCTCTTTTATCAACTACTGGCGCCCCATTCTCCGTGGCATCCTCGACCCGCCCGACATACAGGGAGCTAAAATTTTCATCCTGAGCAGCCCAGGCTATATGGGTTGGCGCACCGCAGGAGATGGTCATGGTAAGATTTTTATTCCCCAGCTGACGATCTTCTGTCGGATCCGGGATAATATCATCGAACGTCACCAGCCCGGCATCGCTTAAGGTAATACCACAGGCACTGGGTATAATTCGGCCCTGAACTTGCAATGTCGCCGTTTGTTGCGCAGCGACAAATCCAGGTATCATCGCAACGACTATCGCCAGAATTGATTTTTTTAGCGCCCCATTACAATCCTTTGTCATGATAAATCACCTCAGAATAATTAATTGATATTCATCATAAGGATATCAGAAAATATCCTCACTATAATTACAGTATCAATAAACTGAGGCTATCAAAAGTAAAAGCGATCAAGGCAGTTAAAAACAGATAATTACGCCATTCCTAACTCCATATGCAGATCGCGACAATGGCAATCAGCTTCAGGTAACAACATAAAAATCAACAATAACAATCCCAGCGATATAAAACACCGAAACACTTTTAAAAAAATAAATGATATAAAACATTATTAAATAACTTAAAAGAAACATCTTAAATAAAGGTATTATAATGCAAAATAAATTGCACCTTATTTAATAAGGTGCAATTTATTATCAGAAACAACTATTACGCTTTCTGTTTAACCGGCGCCGCCATCGGCGTGGTTTCCACATCATCACTTAACCAGTCGTGCAGATAGTGTTCGATCTGCTCCAGACTGCGGTTGCGCGTTTCAGGAATACATTTCACCACAAATATTGCGCCAAATACGCCAACGACACCGAAGATAAAGAAAGTGCCCGCCAGTCCGACGCTGGCCAGCAGCAGCGGGAACGCCATTGAAATCGCAAAGTTAGCAATCCACATGGAAAACACCGCGCCGCCCATAAAGATGCCACGCATCCGGGTCGGGAAGATCTCCGACAGCAGCAACCAGGTGACCGGCGACAGTGCGCCCTGCTGGAAGCTGAGAAACATCAGCATGCCAAGCAGCACCATATAGCCGCGCAATACATCAGGCTGGCCGTTAACCGTTTCCGGCATCAGAAAACTGACCGCGCCAATAAAGAACAGACAGGCGGTACAGCCAAACTGGCCGATTTTCACCATGGTGCGGCGACCAATTTTGCCTAACAGCCAGATACCAACAAAGGTCATCAGCACTGAAATCACGCCGTTGGCGATGGTGGCGGTCAGCGCGGCATCGGTGCTCATCCCCACCGCCGTCAGCATGGTTGGCGCGTAGTACATAATGGTATTGACGCCGGTCAGCTGCTGGATCACCGCCACGCCAATACCAATCAGAAACAGTTTAAACAACCACGGAGTTTTCAGATCGCGCAGGCGGGGTTTACCGAGGTCGCGCTGCTCTTCCAGCGTCTCTTCGATCTCAGTCAGTTCCCACTCCACATCCTCTTTGGCGCGCGTACGCTCCAGCACCGCGCGCGCTTCCGCCAGACGCCCTTTCATCGCATACCAGCGCGGCGTATCCGGCATAAACATCATGCCAAACCACAGCAGCACCGCCGGTACGGTGGCAATCGCCAGCATCCAGCGCCAGGTCTGCTCGCCACCCCAGATTTCATGGAAACCGGCGTTGGAGATATAGGCCAGCATCTGGCCGGAAACAATCATTAGCTCCTGCAAGGTCACCAGCTGACCGCGCTTATTGGCAGGGGCAATCTCCGCAATATAGACCGGTACGGTCGCGGCGGCTCCGCCCACGGCAACACCCAATACCAGACGGAAGAAAATCATCCAGTTGACATCCGGCGCCAGTGCAGTGCCGAGCGCCCCGGTGGCAAAGATAATCGCCAGGATCACGATGATTTTTTTTCGTCCGGCAGCGGCCGCAAAATGGCCTGACGCCAGTGCGCCGAAAGCGGCGCCAAACAGTAAGGAACTGGTTACCAGCCCGGTGGTAAACGGGGTGAGATGCAGTTCATCGCCCATAAACAGCAGTGCGCCTGAAATAACGCCGGTATCATACCCGAACAGCAAACCGCCCAGCGTGGCGATGGCGGCGATAACCTTCACAAAAGGTTCGGTTCGCGCGCTGCTGTTCGGGCCAGACGCTCTGCTTTGCGAGAGATATTGTTCTTTTGCCATGGTGGCTCAGTCTCCGGTACCCGGTTAAAAGAAACCATCAATGCGATACAAAATGTTAAAAAATCGCCTGATGCGAGCCTTAATTTAGACTGATATTTTCATTTTTATTAACAATGAAAATTAAATTTTGTGGCAGCGGTCATACTCCACGGCTTACTTTGTGACAAGGCACACATTATTGGCTTTGCAGGGTTGTTTCATGAAGTAATTATTGCTCCGGGCAAATTACCAATAATTTCACTATTTGAAATTTAGGATTTTTTATTTCACTTTAAATGAAAGGCGGGTATATCAGAAAATGAGGATAGTGCTAATCGACAGCACGGGCGGCGAAAACGCCGCCCGTGCTGTCGATTAGCAGTCTTACTGGTGTTTCAAGGGGCCGGGCCAAATACCGGATATTGCGGCAGACTGACTTGCTGATATGGCTCCCAGCCGCCACCCAGCGCTTTATACAGCGCCACCAGGTCAAGACTGGTTTGTACCCGCGACTGCTCGGCCTGCTGTTTCGCCTGCGCCAGCTGACGTTGGGTATCCAGCACATCGATAAAGGTAGAGATGCCCTGACGATAGCTGTCATTAGCCAGATCAAACGCATTTTGCAGGGACGATACCGTTTCATCAAGATGACCGGATCGCTGCTGATCGGTGCGGTAACTCACCAGCGCATTTTCCACATCCTGCAACGCCGTCAGCACCGTCTGACGATAGCCGAGCGCCGCGCTGGCCTGCTGCGCGCGCGCCAGTTTAACGCCGGAGACTAAACGGCCACCCTGGAAAACAGGAATCGAAATCCCCGGACCGAAGCTGTAAAAGTTGCTGCTCCAGTTATCCAGATAGCCAGGATGCGTATTGCGCATACCAAACTCACCGGTCAGCGAGAAACTTGGGAACAGCTGCGCCACCGAGACGCCAATATTGGCGGTAGCAGCATGCAGCGAGGCTTCTGCCTGACGTACATCCGGACGCCGACGCGCCAGCGTTGACGGCACGCCAACCGGCACCAGTGCCGGCAGCAGCGGTAGCGCTTTGCGGGTATGCAGCTCAGCATCCAGCGCGCCCGGCGCTTTGCCAGTCAGTACCGACAGACCATTGATGGCCTGTTGCGCCTGCGCCTGATATTGCGGCAGCTGCGCCTGCAATGAACTCAGCTGAGCGCGGGCATTTTCCACATCCATTTGCGCCGCAAGGCCGTTACGCTGCTGGCTTTCAGTCAGTTCCAGCGTCTGCTGCGCCACATCGATCTGGGTTTGTAGCGTCTGGCTGATGGACTGTGCGCCGCGCAATTGCAGATACGCGCGCGCCACTTCGGCCTGCAATGAAACCAGCGCATCATTGCGGCTCTCAATCGACTCCTGCTGCTGCGCATTGGCCATCTCAACCTGACGCCGAACTTTACCCCATAAATCCAGCTCCCAGGAGGCGTCAAAGCTGCCCTGATAAAGGGTAACCGGCCTGGTGAGTCCATCCAGCGCGGAACGCAGCTGCGGATCGACCTCACCGGCACTGTCATACGCGCCGTTTGACTCCAGCTCCCCTTTCAGCCCCAGCTGCTGACGGGTGACGCCTGCTTTGGCATTGAGCGAAGGAAACCAGCCGCCGCGCGCCTGGCCCAGCTGCTCGCGCGCCCCGGCAATGCGCAGCACCGCCTGTTGTAGCGATAAATTGCCGGCGATGGCCCGTTCAATCAGGCTATCCAGTTGCGGATCCTTAAACGATTTCCACCACTGCGGCTGAATAGCGGCGGCCTGCGGCGCGGAACGTTCGCCCGCATTCATCGCCTGATAGCTGGCGTCAGCGTCACTTTTTGGCGCCTGCCAGTCGGGGCCAACCGAGCAGGCCGCAATAGCCGCACTCAGTGCCATCACTCCCCCTGCGCGCGCCAGCGAAAAAACGTTCATATCAGTGTGCTCCTGCACTGCCTTCGCTCTTAATCGGCGAAAGCAGCAAACAAAATGGAATCAAAATCAGCGCCACAATACCCAGTCCGATAAACACATCGACGTACGCGAGGATGCGCGCCTGCGCGATCATCTGCTGGTAGAGCTGGCCGGTGGCAAGGGTGACCGGATCACCCACCGCGCTGGTAAAATCGCGGATCGCCTGCGCCCAGCGCTCGACGGTGAGATTAAATTGCTCATTCAGCGGCGACATATTATGTACCATGCTGGCGCTGCGCACCTGGGCGCGATCGGTGATCGCCGCAGTGGAAAGCGAGATGCCAATCGAGCCAGCCACGTTACGAAACATGGTAAACAGCGCGGCGGCATCGGCATTTAGCCGTTGTGGTATCGAGACAAAAGCGATAGTGGTCAGCGGCACAAACAGGAAACCCAGCCCAAGGGACTGCGCGCTACGCATAATGCACAGGGTGGCGAAATCGACATCCGGCGTCAGCCGCGCCGAATAGAACATCGATACGCACAGGCAGGTAAAGCCAAAAGCGATAATCCAGCGAGTCTGCACGATCGGCATCAGTTTCAGCACCAGCGGAATGGTCATCACCACCAGCACCGCGCCGGGTGACAGCACCAGTCCCGACCAGGTGGCGGTATAGCCTAAATCCTGCTGCGCCAGCTGCGGCAGAACCACTGAACTGCCGTACAGAATCATCGCCATCCCCGCCATCAGCAGACAGGAGATAGCAAAGTTACGATCTTTCAGGCAATGGATATCTACCACGGGTTTCTTCGCATATATCAGCCAGTAAATCGCGCCGACCAGACCAATCGCAGTCAGCACGGCGAACAGCTGGATAAAGCCCGAGGAGAACCAGTCATCGTCTTCACCGCGATCGAGCATTACCTGCAGACAGCCGAGACCCAGCGTAATCAGACTGATGCCGATATAGTCGATACGCAGTTTGCCTTTCGCCCATTTGCGTTCCCACGGCGGATCTTCCAGCAGCTGGTAGATCGCCAGCACCGTCAGGATACCGACCGGAATATTGATAAAGAACACCCAGCGCCAGCTGTAGTTATCGGTGATCCAGCCGCCCAGCGTCGGGCCGACAATCGGCGCGACAATAATCGCAATCGACGA
The DNA here is from genome assembly GCF_025527015.1 of Winslowiella arboricola. Lineage (GTDB taxonomy): Bacteria > Pseudomonadota > Gammaproteobacteria > Enterobacterales > Enterobacteriaceae > Erwinia > Erwinia arboricola. The sequence goes on from NZ_JAODIM010000043.1 coordinate 1,417,064, forward strand.
CAGACCAAAGGCTTTACCGCGATCTTCCGCTTTAAAATAGTCCAGCAGCACCGACTGCTGCACCGGCTGCAAACCACCGCCAAAAAAGCCCTGCAATACGCGGAACAGAATGATTTGCCACAGCTCGGTCGCAATACCGCACAGGAAGGAGCAGAGGGTAAACATCACGATGCAGATCAGAAAGAACTGCTTGCGGCCAAACACCCGGCTGAGAAATGCCGAGATCGGCAGCACAATGCCGTTCGCCACCAGATAGGAGGTCAGCACCCAGGTCGATTCGCTGTAGCTGGAGGAGAGCGACCCGGCGACGTGCGGCAGCGCCACATTGACAATGGTGGTGTCGAGGATCTCCATAAATACCGCCAGGGTGACGGTAATGGCTACCAGCCAGGGATTACTGGCCGGTTTCCAGCTTTCGCTCTGACTCATTCCAGATGAACCTTCGGCTCAACAGACAGACCCAGCGGCAGCGGTCGGTTAGCATCCAGACCTTTGTCGATCACGATTTTCACCGGGACGCGCTGCACAATTTTCACAAAGTTGCCGGTGGCATTTTCCGCCGGGAAGGTGGAGAAGCGCGAGCCGGAGCCCATCTGCACGCTGTCGACATGCCCTTCCAGCTTTATATCCGGCCAGGCGTCAATCGAGATCTCTACCCGGTTACCCGGCCGCATCCGTTCCAGCTGTGACTCTTTAAAGTTGGCGTTGACCCAGACATCGCTGGAGACCAGCGAGAACAGCGCACTGCCCGCCTGCACCAGCGTACCCAGCTGCACATTACGTTTGGTGACAAAACCATCATAAGGTGCGCGCACATCACTCCACGAGAGATTCAGTTCAGCGGTCGCCAGCTGCGCCCGCGCCTGCTCAACCTGCTGCTGGCGTGCTTCTACATTGGTTTCCTGCTGACGCACCTGTAACTGCACCTGCGAGGCCACTTCCACCTGAGCTTTGGCGCTCTGCAACTGCGCCTGTGCGGCACGCAGCTGAGCACTGGCGCTATCAATATTACGTTGTGAGGTGGCACGCGGATCGACGCCGCGTAAACGACGATATTCCGCCTGGGCATTCAGCAGATTGGCTTCGGCTTTCGCCTGGTCGGCCAGCGCCTGATCGCGCTGCGCCGGATATTGTACCCGCGACAGCTCCAGCTGCGCCTGCGACTGGTGCAGTTGCGCGGTGGCCAGCCCTAACTGCGCTTTCGCCTGGTCGCGCTGCGCCGTACTGTCACGAGGATCAATCTGCGCCAGCAGGTCGCCTTTCTTCACTCGCTGGTTGTCATTGACCAGTAATTTGACCACGTAACCGGAGGCTTTGGGCGCGATAGTCACGGCGTTGCCTTCGGTAAAGGCGTCATCGGTGGTTTCGATATTGCGATTGGCCAGCCAGAACCACAGTGCGACAATCAGCATCACCACTACCACTATTGCCAGAATAATCAGTGGCTTTTTGCCTGGACGCTTACGCGCTGGCTCATTATCTTGCGTATCGGAGGGGGAATGCTGACTGTCATCCGGCTGACGCGCGTCATTTTCTGACGGATTGTTCTCTGAAGTTGTCATAGTTCTCACAGTTTACCGCAGGCTCAAGCCGAGCCCGTTAAGACCAACTGCTACTAACAATAGAAAGAAAACTGACAAATGCCAGGATTTATTGACACTTCCGGATTAGCCTGAGACTAGATCGCATTGATAAGCAAAAAAAGCCCCCAACCGAGCAGCGCAGACCACAATAACATCGGTACGGAAAACAGATGGAAGCGCCACCAGATCCTGCGGTCTTTCGCCATGCGCAGCGCGATCAGATTCGCCAGTGAACCGGGCAACAGACCAAAACCGCCGATATTGACTGCCCAGGCAAATAGCGTACTGGCGGGCAAGGTATTCAGCAGCAGAATGGTCGCTGGCACATTGCTGATCACCTGCGACAGACCCATCGCCAGCAAATAAGTGCCGCCCTCGCCCAACTGCGAGATATGGTGCAGCGGCGCCTGCAACACCGGTAAGCGGGTGATCAGAAACACATCGATAAACATGGCGATAAACACCGCCAGCAAGCTCCAGTCGATGGTCAGCAGTATCCGGCGGGCGAGAAACAGAAATGCCACCAGCACCAGCAGCAATCCCCAGATCGCCAGCTTTAACTCCAGCGCCAAAACAAACAGCACATACAGCGCCAGCGCGCTAAACAGCAGCCGCCGCTGCCAGCCGTTAACCTGATCTTCAGCATGGCGCTGGATCTTCTTTTTGCTAAAGCTGAACCAGGTCAGTAGCAGTAAGCTGCCGGTCAGCAGCAACGCCAGCGGCAACATCTGCAGAATAAAACCGCCGAAGCTGGCTTCGCCATGGCTCCATAACAGGATATTTTGCGGATTACCGATCGGGGTTAATAACGAGCCGGCATTCACCGCCAGCGCTTCAAAGATAATCAGCCGTGAAATCGGCAGGCTGGAGAATTTACGTAACGTCAGTGTCAGCGGCACAAGGATAAACAGCGCCACATCATTGGTCAGAAAGGTCGACAACAGCGCCGCGCCCGCCACCATAAACAGCGCCAGCGTGCGCTCATGCTGAAAACGATGGATCAGACGACGACCCAGTACCTCGAAATAGCCGCTGGCTTCGATGCCTTTGGTCAGCATCAGCAAGCCACACAGCGTAATAATGGTATTCCAGTCGACCGCCTGCGGCAGCTGATGCAGTTTAAACGGGGCGAAACAGGCTAACACCGCCCCAAGAACCACTAACAGATGAAGAAAACGGTCGTGCAGAAACGGCTTCAGCAATATTGCCATAGCGGCTCACAGTTCAGGGGTAACGGGAATTAACCCCGGTTTTGGTAAAATTGCTGAAAAATCGCCAGCGTTTCATCGCTGACATGATGCTCAATACCTTCCGCATCCCGGCGCGCGGTGTCAGGACTGATGCCCAGCGCCAGTAAAAAGGTTTCGACAATATGGTGACGTTGACGACTCTCTTCCGCCAGCTTCTCGCCCTCTGCGGTCAGGAATACGCCGCGATAAGGTACCTGTTCCACCAGTCCGCCAGTAGCCAGGCGCTTCAGCATTTTCGCCACCGTCGGCTGCGACACGCCGAGACGCGCCGCCATATCAACCTGGCGTGCTTCACCAAACTCGCGGATCAGATCGGAGATCAATTCAACATAGTCATCAATCAGCTCGCGGCGATGCGCCTCGCGAACCTGACGAAAGCCTTCGACATGTTCTTCGATATCTTTCAGCGGCCCGTTAAGGGTGGCAACTGTGGGTTTGGCGCGACGACTCATAAACTTCCTCTTCTTATTAGCCTGCGTTTTTGACTGCCGTGCAGGTCTGTTGGTGCCACATTGTAAACGAAGCTCAAAGAAGCACAAATATTCCGATAAATAGCACTGGCTATGGGGTATAGCCTGTGCTATACCTGTCTATAAAGCAACCATGTCATCAGCTCACTGTGGAGGTCAATATCATGAATGAACCCTTCCTGCTGTTAATGATGTTTCTGCTGTTCGTCGCTGGACTCTGTCTGCTGTTCAGCCGCCGTTAAGCCTGAGGAACCGGTATGCATATCAGTAATAAAGTGATGCACGTCTGGCCGTCACAGGAGGTCACCACCATGAAAGCGCCCTTACTATTACGGCTGTTTTGTCGTTCACCATTTACTCTGCGCCTGATGCTGCTGGAGATGCTGACCGCACCAAAGAAACCTGAAAATAAGGCTTCCTGATCCTGCCTGTTCGCCGCTGCGTTAAATTTATCTCCCGCCTTACCGCAAACTGATTTACGATTGAGCGCCTTTCGGCAAAGCGAGGATGACCTTGCCATGCTTAATTGCGCCCATAAAAAAATCCGCCACAGGGGCGGATTTTTTTGCAGTCCGGTCAGAGCCGGAAAGGTTCAGCTCGATTAGAAGCTGTAACCTGCACCAACGATCCAGGTGCCAACGTCTACACTGCGGATACGGCTCTGCTCGTAACCAACATCCAGAGCAACGTTCTGGATTGGGTTAAACTGCAGACCAGCACCGTAGGAGAAGCCGTAATCGCTGCCGTCAGCAGTGTTACGCGTGGTTTTGTCGTTAACGTTAACTTTACCGTAACCAACACCAACCACACCGTAGATGCTTGCCCAGTCATTCAGACGGAATGCAGGACCTGCAGTCACACCGTAGTAATGACCTTTGTTATAGAAACCATCAGTAGTGGTATCTTTTTCGGTATAGGTGAAAGAACCGATCCAACCCAGCGCATCGCTGCCATTTTCGTAGCGATATTTCAGGTTGAAACCGTTGGCCTTGTTAGCCACACCCTGGTAGTCGCTCTGTGCGTAACCACCGGTAACAGTGCTCTGCGCCATGGCAGAACCTGCGGATACAGCCAGTACACAAGCCAGTGCTGAAAGACATGCAATTTTTTTCATAACCACCTCAAATGTGAAAGTACTTCTCTCCTGACAACGCTGAAAATATAACAAAAAACAGAGAGAAACTCTGCCTGATAATTGTTGTCTAACAGAATGTTTGCTGTAACAGAAAGTTAATGGGTGTTCGTATGTCATTCTTTTTGCTTATATTAATCACAGTATAACCCGGATTAATCCCCAGTGTAAAAAAAGGTTCATTGAGATAAATCTTAATTAAACCTGACACTTCTTTACTGAAATGGCCCTGTTTTCGCCCCTGCGGCCGACATTTTTTTCGCCGCCAACGCATTTTTTATCTGTCTGCTCTATTACACTGACGCTCTTATTTGCTTAAACCAATGGATTTAAAGGTAGGTTTTCAGGATGTCGTCACCTCAACCGCAGACGCAGTCACCCGTCTGGCTTCCCATTTTCGTTTTGCTTATCGCCATGACCTCGATTCAGGGCGGCGCAGCGCTGGCGAAAACCCTGTTTCCGCTGGTGGGTGCGCCGGGGATCACCGCGCTGCGTCTCGGGCTGGGCACGCTTATTCTGTGCGCTATCTTTAAACCCTGGCGTCTGCGCTTCAGCCGTCAGCAGCTTGGTCCGCTGATCGTCTATGGTCTGGCGCTGGGGGCGATGAATTATCTGTTCTATCTTGCGCTACGCACGGTGCCGCTGGGCATTGCGGTCGCCCTGGAGTTTACCGGGCCATTAACGCTGGCGCTGATTGGCTCACGCCGGGCGCTGGATTTTGTCTGGGTAGTACTGGCGGTGTTGGGTTTATGGTTTTTATTACCGCTGGGCCATGATATCTCCAGTGTTGATCCACAAGGCGCGGCGCTGGCGGTCGGCGCTGGCGCCTGCTGGGCGCTGTATATTCTTGCCGGACAAAAAGCTGGCGCTGAGCATGGCCCGGCGACAGTGGCAGTAGGTTCAATTATCGCTTCCATCGTGTTTGTGCCGATTGGTCTGGGTTTCGCCGCCAGCGGCATCTGGCAGCTGTCGCTGATTCCGCTGGCGCTGGCGATTGCGGTGCTGTCGAGTGCGCTGCCCTACTCGCTGGAGATGGTGGCGCTGACGCGTCTGCCAGCGCGCACCTTTGGCACCATGATGAGTCTGGAGCCGGCAATGGCCGCCGTCTCCGGCATGCTGTTCCTCGGAGAAGTGCTGACGCTGGTACAGTGGCTGGCGCTGCTGGCAATTATCGGCGCGTCAATAGGCTCCACCCTCACCATGCGCCCGCAAAAAAAGCCGATTGACCCGGTAAGCGAACTGCGGGAATAACTTTATCTGAGAATATTCTGACTCAGCCTCGCTGAGGGGGCTGAATAATCAGCAGTTGCGCAGAAAAAGATGAATCATCTTTATTGTTTAGTGAAATTAGGGTGGCAGTCATATTCTGTCACCATTCAACATTAAATAAATCAACCTTCATCTGGCTGGCGAACTGTTAATATAAAAACCCAGTAAAATCATGACAATAAGCAACCCATTGCGAATGATAAATATTATCAGCTTCATTAGCATTTATATTTATCAGGTCAGATAATAATGTTGTTAAGCAACAGGCTGCGGCTATCGGACTAACAGGCAGTAACTTTCCTGCAAGCTAAATAACCGGTGCTATACTTATTGCCATACGATTCAGGACAAACCCATTAAGAGGATATTAATGATGAGTACCGCAAAACTGGTTAAAGCAAAATCTTCAGATCTTATTTTTACCCGTAATGACGTGGCCGAAGATGACAAAAAAGCCACCATCGAGGTGCTTAATCGTCTGGTTACTGAGTTTATCGATCTGTCGTTGATTACCAAGCAGGCGCACTGGAACATGCGTGGCGCGAACTTTATTGGTGTGCATGAAATGCTGGATGGTTTCCGCACCGCAATTACCGATCACCAGGATACCATTGCCGAGCGTGTGGTGCAGCTGGGTGGTGTGGCGCTGGGTACGACCCAGATTGTTAATGACCGCACACCGTTGAAAAGCTATCCGCTGAATATTCACAGCGTACAGGACCATCTGAAAGCGCTGGCCGATCGTTACGCGGTCGTGGCTAACGATACACGTAAAGCGATTACAGAAGTTGAAGACGAAGATACTGCGGATATCTTTACCGCCGCATCTCGCGATCTCGATAAATTCCTGTGGTTTATCGAATCCAATATCGAATAACAGCGACTACCGGCGGCAGCCCTGCCGCCTTTAAAACAGCCCTGAAAGCGGATGACTCTGAGTCATTCGCTTTTTGCATTGTGGAGGTAAATAAAATGGCAAGCGGATGGGCATCTGACGATGCTGTTCAACAGCAAATTGATTCCACTATTGATGATGCAGTGCAGCGGGCGCGTAAACAGCTGCATGCAGGCGCAAGTGCAGAATTTTGCCTCGAGTGTGGCGAGCCCATCCCCGAAGCACGACGTATTGCCCTGCCCGGCGTGCAATATTGCGTCAGTTGTCAGCAGTTGCACGATAACCAACAGAGCGCCGCACTGTATAACCGTCGTGGCAGTAAAGACAGCCAGCTGCGCTAATTTCAATTTATAATGCAGAAATATGAGCCTGTTAACATATTTCTAACTATCTTGTTCATTGATTACCCGATTTAATGTTTTAGTTAAGCGTCCGCTGATGCACCACAATGATCGCAACGCACCATCTTGGTGCCCCATCATGGTGCGCAGCACGCAAAGCTAAATAATTGTTGTCCAAAGGATGGATTAACCTGCTGTTTTTAAACAAAATGAAAAGTTGGCATAGATTTTTCATATGGCAGCGGGCATCACAACAACGGGGAGCTCCCCGATTCAATGATAAGGATAAGATGATGAAGTCGATTTTTAAGGTTTCCCTTGCCGCGCTGGCGCTGGCATTTGCTGTCTCTTCCACGGCTGCTGAAAAGAAACTGATCGTCGCCACTGATACTGCGTTCGTCCCGTTTGAATTTAAACAGGGTGATAAGTATGTCGGTTTTGATATCGATCTGTGGGATGCCATCGCTAAACAGCTGAACATTGAATATACCCTGAAGCCAATGGATTTCAGCGGCATCATTCCTGCCCTGCAGACGCGCAATATTGACCTCGCGCTGGCAGGTATCACCATTACCGAAGAGCGTAAAAAGGCGATTGAATTCTCCGACGGCTACTACAAAAGCGGCCTGCTGGTGATGGTCAAAGCGAATAACGACGAAGTGAAAGGCATTGATGATCTGAACGGTAAAGTGGTGGCAGTGAAAAGCGGCACCGGTTCAGTTGATTATGCGAAACAGCACATCAAAACCAAAGACCTGCGTCAGTTCCCGAATATCGATAACGCCTATATGGAGTTAGGCACTAACCGTGCTGACGCCGTGCTGCACGACACGCCAAATATTCTCTACTTTATCAATACCGCCGGTAAAGGTCAGTTTAAAGCGGTCGGCGAATCGATTGAAGCTCAGCAGTATGGTATCGCCTTCCCGAAAGGCAGCGATGACCTGCGCGTGAAAATCAACGGCGCGCTGAAAACCCTGCGTGATAACGGTACTTACAACACAATTTATAAAAAATGGTTCGGCAGCGAACCTAAATAATAAACATCTGTGATCCCGTGGTTCTTCATTCCGTAGCGGCGGCGTTATCGCCGCCCGTTACCATGCAGAACCATTAACGTCAGAGACGGCTTTGCGTCTCTGCGTTTTTCCATTTCAACAAAAGTGTTTTCGTTCGGGAGAAAGTATTATGCAGTTCGACTGGAGCGCCATCTGGCCAGCTCTTCCTATTCTGCTTGAAGGCGCCAAAATGACGCTGTGGATTTCGGTCCTCGGTCTGGTTGGCGGCCTGATTATCGGCCTGATTGCCGGTTTTGCCCGCGCCTATGGCGGCTGGCTTTCCAGCAATATCGCGCTGGTGTTTATTGAGCTGATTCGCGGTACGCCAATTGTGGTGCAGGTGATGTTTATCTACTTCGCCCTGCCGATGGCGTTTACTGACCTGCGCATCGATCCGTTTAGCGCGGCGGTGGTGACCATTATCATCAACTCCGGCGCCTATATCGCCGAGATCACCCGTGGCGCGGTACTGTCAATTCATAACGGTTTCCGTGAGGCGGGACTGGCGCTGGGCCTGTCGCGTCGTGAAACCCTGCGCTACGTGATTATGCCGCTGGCGCTGCGCCGTATGCTGCCACCATTGGGTAACCAGTGGATTGTCAGCATCAAGGATACCTCACTGTTTATCGTGATTGGCGTAGCGGAACTGACGCGTCAGGGACAGGAAATTATTGCTGGTAACTTCCGTGCGCTGGAGATCTGGAGTGCGGTTGCGGTTATCTATCTGTTTATTACGCTGGTGCTGAGTTTCGTTCTGCGTCGCATTGAGAAAAGGATGAAAATCCTGTGATTGAATTTAAAAACGTCTCCAAACATTTTGGTCAAACCCAAGTACTGCACAATATTGACCTGAACATTAAACAGGGCGAAGTGGTGGTGATTATCGGGCCAAGCGGCTCCGGCAAATCAACCCTGTTGCGCTGCATCAACAAGCTGGAAGAGATTACCAGCGGTGAGCTGATTGTTGATGGCCTGAAAGTGAACGACCCGAAGGTGGATGAGCGCCTGATCCGCCAGGAAGCTGGCATGGTGTTCCAGCAGTTTCATCTGTTCCCACAAATGAACGCGCTGGATAACGTCGCCTTTGGTCCGATTCGCGTGCGTGGCGTGAAGAAAGCCGAGGCGCATAAACTGGCGAAAGAGCTGCTGGGCAAAGTCGGTCTTGCTGAACGCGCACACCATTTCCCGTCTGAACTCTCCGGTGGTCAGCAGCAGCGCGTGGCGATTGCCCGTGCGCTGGCGGTGAAGCCAAAACTGATGCTGTTTGATGAGCCAACCTCAGCACTGGATCCGGAACTGCGCCATGAAGTCCTGAAAGTGATGCAGGATCTGGCCGAAGAAGGCATGACCATGGTAATCGTGACCCATGAAGTGGGCTTCGCGCAGAAAGTAGCATCGCGCCTGATCTTTATCGACAAAGGCCGCATTGCTGAAGATGGTGACCCGCATACGCTGATCAGCAATCCGCCAAGCGCCCGTCTGCAGGAGTTTTTACAACACGTTTCATGATGTTGTGGGCGGCGATAACGCCGCCCCGACTAAATTCCCCGCTTTCACTTTCCTGTCATTCTGTTCGTCTATACTTGCTGATCGACGCAAATTTCGCGTCGCTTCAGGAGAATATGATGTTGGCTTTGGCCTTACCGCGACGATGTATCTTTCGGTGGTTACTGGTATTCACCCTTTTTACCGGATTCACTCACCAGGCGCTGGCGGTCTCCCTTCCTGCGGCAGCCGTGGCGGCCCAAAAAACCCAGGCCAGTGAGGAACCTGCCACCACACAACCCAGTGTGGAAGATAAAAAATCGGCTTATGCGGCGCTGGCTAATATCCTGCAAAATGACCAGTCACGCGGCGAGCTCATCGAACAACTGCGCAATGCCGCTGCGGCTCCGGCGGAGAATGGCCAGCCGGTGCTGACGCCGCCTGATGAAGAGCAGGAAGATACTACGGTATTGCAGGGTCTGACCGATGTCAGCCGCCAGTTTGGCGGCGCCTTTGCTTCACGCTTTTCCACGCTGCAGCATAATATTTTTTCCGCACCGCATAAGACCTTTAATCCGGACACCTTTTACAATGCCGTCAGCCACTTTTTGATGCTGGCTGCAGCGCTGTTTGCTTTCTGGTGGCTGATTCGCTGGCTGGCAAGGCCGCTTTATCGCCGTATGGGGCGCTGGGGCCGCAGTAAAAACCGCGACCGCTCCAGCTGGCTGCATCTGCCCGCAATGATTATGGCCGCTTTTGTTATTGACCTGGCGCTACTGGCACTGGCGCTGTTTGCCGGCCAGATTATGAGTGACTATCTGAATGCTGGCAGTCGCACCATCGCACGCCAGCAGGGACTGTTTCTGAATGCCTTTGCGCTTATTGAGTTTTTTAAAGCGATTTTACGCCTGATCTTCTGCCCCACGGTGCCGGATTTACGCCCGTTTCGTATTGCCGATAACCGCGCCAACTACTGGAACACCCGCCTTAGCTGGCTAAGCGGCCTGATTGGTTACGGTTTGCTGGTGATCGTGCCGATTGTCAGTAATCAGGTAAATTTACAGGTCGGCGCGCTGGTGAATGTGGTGGTGATGAGCCTGATTACATTGTGGGCGCTGTATCTGATTTTCCATAATAAACGCAATATCCAGCAGGAGCTGGTGACGCTCGCCGATCGCAGCATGTCGTTTTTCGCCCTGTTTATCCGCGCTTTTGCGCTAATCTGGCACTGGCTGGCCTGCGCCTATTTTATCGTGCTGTTCTTCTTCTCGATGTTTAATCCTGGCGACAGCCTGAAATTTATGATGTCGGCAACAGTGCGCAGCCTGGCGATTATCGGCATCGGGGCGCTGATCTCGGGCACACTGAGCCGCTGGATTGCGAAAACTATTGTGCTGTCGCCGGAGCTACGCAGACACTATCCGGAGCTGCAAAAACGGGTTAATGCCTGGGTTTCCGGCCTGCTGAAACTGGCGCGCATTATCACGGTGTTCGCCGTTACCCTGCTGCTGCTTAACGCATGGAATTTATTCGACTTATGGCACTGGCTGACGGTTGGCGCGGGCGAGAAGATGGTGGATATTCTGATCCGTATTCTGGTGATCCTGCTGTTCTCAGCGGTAGGCTGGACGCTGCTGGCGAGTCTGATTGAGAGCCGGCTCGCTTCGGATTCCCATGGTCGCGCCATGCCGAGCGCGCGTACCCGCACCCTGCTGACCCTGTTCCGTAACGCGCTGGCGGTAGTGATCAGCACCATCACGATTATGATTTTGCTGTCGGAAATTGGCGTCAATATCGCGCCGCTGCTGGCTGGCGCCGGGGCACTGGGACTGGCGGTATCCTTTGGTTCGCAGACGCTGGTAAAAGATATTATTACCGGCATCTTTATTCAGTTTGAAAACGGCATGAATACCGGCGACCTGGTGACCATCGGCCCGATTACCGGCACCGTGGAACGGATGTCGATTCGCTCAGTCGGGGTGCGCCAGGATACCGGCGCTTATCATATTATCCCGTGGTCATCGATCACCACTTTCGCCAACTTTGTGCGTGGCATCGGCTCGTTTGTCGCCAACTACGATGTTGATCGCAATGAAGAGAGTGAAAAAGTTAACGCCACTTTACAGGCGGCAGTGAAAGAGTTGATGGAGAATAAAGAGATTCGCAGCATGGTGATCGGGGAACCGGCATTTGCCGGGCTGGTCGGTCTGACTAATCAGTCATTTACCGTGCGCGTCTCTTTTACCACACAACCGCTGAAGCAGTGGACGGTGCGCTTTGCACTGGATGATATGGTGAAGAAACACTTTGATGCTGCCGGTATTCAGCCGCCGCGCCAGACGGTGCAGGTACTGCAAACCGGCAGTGATGTTGACGGCGCGGCGGGTATGCAGGCATTAGCCGCCCCTGAATGACTTACTTCGTTAACAGACGGCTGCGCGCCGGTTTATCGTAAAAGCTCCAGGCGATAAACCGGCTCTGTTTCTGACCCTGCGCCATATCGACAATCCGCACCTGCACCGCGCCAGCTTCTTCCAGCGCATCACGCAGCGCGGGGAGATTCTCCTTGCGCGACACCAGCGAGGTAAACCAGACGAACTGACGGGCGAAATCGATACTCTCGTTAATCATCTGGCTGATAAAGGCAGTCTCGCCGCCTTCACACCATAATTCATCCTGCTGGCCACCAAAGTTTAGCGGGCCATTGCGATCCAGACCGAGATTGCGCAGCTTACGCTGGCTGCCCTGGCGCGCATCGCTGGCAGAGGCATGGAACGGCGGATTACAGATGCTGACATGGTAGAAATCATTTTTATGCACCACGCCACGGAAGATAGCTGTGCTCTCTTTCTGGCGACGCAAACGAATGCCGCGATTCAGCCCCGGGTTAGATTCAATAATCGCATTAGCGGCCTTCATAGCCTGCTCATTGCTCTCGGTACCGGTAAAGCGCCACTCATATTCACGGTGGCCAATCAGCGGATAGATACAGTTTGCGCCGCAGCCAATATCCAGCACGTTAATATTGTTGCGCGGGATCACTGACTGATGGTCTTCGGCCAGCAGATCGGCCAGATGGTGCAGATAATCCGCGCGACCCGGTACTGGCGGGGTCAGAAAACCGTCCGGGATCGCCCAGTGTTCAATCTGATAGTAGTGATGCAGCAGCGCCTGGTTCAGCATCTTTACTGCCGCCGGATCGGCAAAATCAACCGACTCATCGCCATACTGATTTACCTGCACAAAAGGGGCCAGCGCAGGGTGGCACGCTTGCAGCGCGTCAAAGTCGTAGCGTCCGCGGTGGCGGTTGCGCGGGTGAAGAACGTTTTTCTCAGCAGGCTTTTTCATCGATTTATCCCAGGTTAGTCGGCGCGTAAGATACTCGTTGTGACAAAAGGCGTAAACCATTTACGATAAAGAAAATATCTCTTAATCAAGGAATACTATGTCTCGCCAGCGTTATTCGTACCAACCAAGGGCCGGTCACGGGCTGCCGCATGACCCGCTGAATGCGATTATCGGACCACGCCCGATTGGCTGGATCAGTTCGGTCAGTGCAGACGGTGAGCGTAATCTGGCGCCCTACAGTTTCTTTAACTGCTTTAACTACCATCCGCCGATTATTGGTTTTGCCAGCAGTGGCTGGAAGGATAGTGTGCAAAATATCACGCAAACCGGCGAGTTTGTCTGGAATCTCGCCACTCGCCCGCTGGCAGAGGCAATGAATGAAAGTTCCGCCTCGCTGCCCCATGGTGAAGATGAGTTCAGCTTTGCCGGTCTGACGCCGCTGGCTGCCAGCTATGTCAAAGCCAGTATGGTGGCGGAAAGTCCGGTTAACTTTGAGTGCAAACTAACCCAGTGTATTCAGTTGCTGGATGCCGATGGCGGTGAGATTCCCACCTGGCTGGTACTGGGCGAAGTGGTGGCGATTCATATCGACAGCGAACTGCTGGAACAGGGCATCTATCAAACCGCCAAAGCGCAGCCGATTTTACGCGCTGGTGGCCCGAGCGCCTATTACGCGATCAGTGAAGATCTGCGCTTTGATATGGTGCGACCGGATGCGCGGTCACGATAATACTCAGATGTAATAGATGCGACCTGAGCCTGTCGGCATTTCCACATTCAGGCTCAGTTTGCCACCCAGCGCCTCAATATATTTTTTGAGGCTGGACAGTTTTATCTCCTCACCGCGCGCTTCGATAGCGGCAACCGCAGGCTGACTGATCCCCATGATCCCCGCCAGCTCGGTCTGCGACAGCGCCAGCTCTTCGCGCAGCTTACGCAAGCGAACTTCAAGGATCATCGCCTCCGCTTTTTGCTGAATACGCGCCTGCGAGGCCGGAGAACGTTTTGCAATCAGCTCATTGAGTTTACTCATTTTTTAACCCCTTCCAGATGTTGTCTGTATTCCGCATCAGCTTTTTTAATCATCTCAGCGTAAAATCGCTTTTGGTTACGGCCGGTTTTATCGGCGGCGCATAATACGATGGCCTGCCTTTCAGGATCGAATGCAAAAAAAGCTCTCACCGGCCGCCCATTGCTTTGCACTCTCAGTTCCTTCATATGATGAAATTCCGATCCTTTTACCTGGTCAACATCTGGCCTGCCCAACATCGGCCCAAACTGCTCAAGCACTTTCAGGCTGGCCAGCACATCATCAATCATGTCGTCATCCTGTTCATCCAACCACTGATCAAAATGTTCGGTGGTATCTACTTTCCATGTATCCACGATATTCTCCATAAACTGTAGTTTATACCACGCAGAATATAAACTACAGTTTATATTTTTAAAGAGAGAGTAGCGTTAAAATCGTCGTTTCTGGAAGGGGATCGCAATGCAGGGGTTGGAAGCCGCAACGGGCTCCCGTGGGAAGTGATCTGCTACTCAATTCGTTCGGATTTGATTATCGCTGCCGCCTTAGCGATTTCCGGCGCCAGCCAGCGTTCTTCCTGCCAGTTCGCTACCTGCTCGCGCAGTTTCGGCACCATAAAAGTCCAGCGCCTGCCCCATCGCCAGCGAATCGGCCACCATCGCCCCAGGCATGACTGAGCAGGGTGTTGCGCGACAGCTGGCTGTTGCCCGTAAAACGGCCCGTTCCCGCTTACCGTTGCAGCAGAAACAGGCGTTCTGCCCCACAATAAATCACGCTGAATGTTTTATCACGCCGCTGTTGTATAGACATATACAGACTGCGCATCTGGTGTAGACTCTGTAACAAACCCGCTGAAAAGGTTAACGCAGTGTCTGAATCGCAAAAATTATCCGAAATGATTCGCCTCGCCAGCGACGAACCTGCTCCCCTCTATCAGCAGCTAAAACTGGGCATTATCAATCTTATTCGCACCGGCCACTGGCAGCCGAATCAGCGTATGCCTTCGGAGAGCGACCTGGTGAATGAGCTGGGCGTCAGCCGTATGACGATTAACCGTGCGCTGCGTGAACTGACCAGCGAAGGCTATTTGTTGCGCTTACAGGGGGTCGGCACCTTTGTCGCCGAGATCAAAGCTTTTACGCCGATGCTGGAAGTACACAATATTGCTGATGAGATTGAGAATCGCGGCCACCGGCATACCAGTCAGGTATTGCTGTTACGCAGCGAGCAGGCCAGTACGGCTTCCGCGCAGGCTTTTGGCCTGCAAACCGGTGCGCAGCTGTTTCACTCGCGGATGGTGCATTTTGAGAATGATGTGCCGGTGCAGCTGGAGGATCGACTGGTCAATCCACGGGTGGCGCCGCTCTATCTGGCGCAGGATTTTACCCGCAGTACGCCCTTTGCTTACCTGACGCAGATTGCACCGCTAACTGCTGGCGAGCATGTGGTGGAAGCGGTCAATGCCAGTGCCGAAGAGCAGCAGTTATTGCATATCGATAACACCGAGCCCTGCCTGCAAATTCAGCGGCGCACCTGGCATCATGAAGCGGTGGTGACAGCGGCGCGCCTGCTCTACCCCGGCGCACGTTATAAAATGTTTGGCCGTTTTCAGCAGCAGAGCTGAATCCGTCGGCTGCCGAAACACGACGGTCACGGGCTGCGATAACGCCGCCCCTACATAAGACCGAAGGCTATTGCAGGGGAGCCGTTTTCGGCTGCCGAAACACGGCGGTCACGGGCGGCGATAACGCCGCCCCTACAATTAAAGCCCCCTTCCCTGCGCCAGCATCACTTCAATCAGCTGTTTTAACAGTGGTTGCAGTTCTGCCGCCCGGTCACCACGCCAGCCAAACGGCGGTTGCTCATCCATATAGTTGCACTGCGCCAGCTCCAGTTGCAGCGCATACTGCTGCTCTGCCGGTTTACCGTAAGCGCGGGTAATATAACCGCCCTTAAAGCGCCCGTTTATAATCCAGCTAAAACGTGACTGCGCTTCACAAACCTGCTGTAACGCGGCACTCATCGCTGGCGGACAGCTTTCACCGCTGTTGGTGCCAAGATTAAGATCCGGCAGACGGCCATCAAACAGACGCGGGATCACCGAGGCGATGGAGTGGGCATCAAACAGCAGCACGTAGCCAAACTGCTGTTTCAGCCGCGCCAGCTCCTGCTGCAGCTTCTGGTGATACGGCGTCCAGATATCCTGCAGATAGCCCTGACGTTGCGCGTCGGTTGGCGTCATTTGCGGTTTAAAGGTTGGCGTGCCATCAAACAGGGTCTCCGGATACAGTCCGGTCGTCGCAGTGGTATACAGCGGCTGATTATCCGCCGGACGGTTGAGATCGATCACAAAACGTGAGTAGTTTCCCACCAGCACACTGGCGCCCATCGTTTGCACAAAATCATACAGCTGCGGAATATGCCAGTCAGTATCCGGCAGGCCGCGCGCAGCATCGCTGAGCCCGGCTGCAACTTCCGGCGTCAGAGCGGTACCGGCGTGGGGAATGCTGATCAGCAGCGGCAGAGTGCCGGCTGTGAAATGATAAGGGGTCATTGCGCTTCTCCTCGATAGATAACCTGACAAGGCAGCTGTCCGCCCAGCCAGTAAACTAACTCCGCCGGACGTGCCAGCGGCCAGTGAACGAAATTGGCGACTTTACCGCTCTCCAGCGTGCCGTGAGTTTTCTCCAGTCCCAGCGCTTTTGCGCCATGCAGCGTGACGCCCGCCAGCGCCTCCTCCGGCGTAAAGCCAAACAGCGTGCAGGCCATATTCAGCATTAAACGCAGTGACAGAGCCGGAGAGGTACCGGGATTAGCATCGCTGGCCAGCGCCATCGGCACCTGATACTGGCGGAACAGTCCGACCGGCGGACGCTGCGTTTCGCGCAACAGATAAAATGCCCCCGGCAGCAGCACCGCTACCGTGCCATGCTGTGCCATTGCCTGCACGTCACTCTCGGTGGCGTACTCCAGATGGTCGGCAGAGAGCGCATTAAAGCGCGCCGCCAGCGCGCCGCCGCCCAGTGATGAAAGCTGCTCAGCGTGCAGTTTTACCGGCAGACCCAGCTGCTGCGCCCGTTCAAATACGCGGGTAACCTGCTCAGGCGAAAAAGCGAGATGTTCACAGAAAGCATCGACCGCATCCGCCAGCTGCTGTGCTTTTACTTCTGGTAGCAGTCGCTGGCAGATAATATCGACCCAGCCATCAGGGTTCTGTTTAAACTCCGGCGGGAAGGCGTGCGCCGCCAGACAGGTGGCCAGCACATCGGCGGGAACCTGCTGCGCCAGCAGGCGAATAGCCTGCAACATCCGCAGTTCACTCTCTTCATCAAGGCCGTAACCGGATTTAATCTCCAGCGTCGTCACCCCCTCCGCCAGCAGCCGCTCGATGCGCCAGCGCGCACTGCTGATCAGTTCATCCAGCGACGCGGCGCGTGTGGCGCGCACCGTAGAGAGAATGCCGCCACCCTGCGCGGCAATCTCCGCATAGCTGACGCCATTCAGACGCTGTTCAAACTCCGCGCTGCGATCGCCACCAAATACCAGATGGGTATGGCAATCGATCAGGCCGGGCGTAATGATGCCGCCGCCAAAATCGGTGCGCTGTAGCGCCTGAATATCCGCCGCCTCACTGCGCGTACCAATCCAGACTATCTGTCCGTCCGCTACCGCGATGGCGCCATCGGCAATCAGGTTATACTGGCCGTCGCGCATGGTGACCAGGTCGGCCCCATACCATAAACTGTCACACTCTATTCTGACTGCCATCTGTTCTCCCCGTCGGTCGCGCCATTTACAGAAACCGTTAAAGTATGTATATGTATATACAACCACATAGCCTGAGGATCAACCATGTCGAGTTATTTTGCGTCGCGCGTACTGCTGGCAGACGGCTGGCAACACGCGGTTCGTATTGAAGTCGATGCGCGGGGAATTATCACCGGTATCCACACCAGCAGTGACGCCGACGGCGCCATTACCCTGCCCGGCGCAGTGGTCCCGGCGATCGCCAACCTGCACTCGCATGCCTTCCAGCGCGCGATGGCCGGACTGGCCGAAGTAGCTGGCGATCCGCAGGACAGTTTCTGGACCTGGCGCGACCTGATGTATCGCATGGTGCAACGTCTTTCGCCTGAGCAGGTCGGGGATATCGCCCGCCATCTGTATATCGATATGCTGAAGGGCGGCTATAGCCAGGTGGCGGAATTCCACTATCTGCATCATGACCTGAACGGTGTTCCTTATCCTGAGGATGAGATGTTGCAGCAGCTGGTCGCAGCGGCGGAACAGGCTGGTATCGGCCAGACGCTGTTGCCGGTGCTCTACAGCTACGCCGGTTTTGGCGCACTGCCGCCGCAGGCAGGCCAGAAACGCTTTATTCAGAATACTGAGCAATATCTGCGCCAACAGGAAAATCTCAGCACGCTGCTGCGCGATAAACCGCTGCATAATCAGGGGCTCTGTTTCCATTCGCTGCGAGCGGTATCGCAACAGCAGATGGACGACGTGCTGGCCGCCAGTTCCACTACCCTTCCGGTACATATTCATATTGCCGAACAGGAGAAAGAGGTCAATGACTCACTGGCCTGGAGCGGCGAACGTCCGGTTAACTGGTTGCTGGATCGCTTTGACGTTAATCAGCGCTGGTGTCTGATCCATGCCACACATCTCGATCAGGGTGAAATCAGCCGTCTGGCCAGCAGCGCGGCGGTAGCCGGTCTCTGCCCGACCACCGAAGCCAACCTTGGCGACGGCATTTTCCCCGCCACCGACTATATCGCCGCGGGCGGCCGCTGGGGCATTGGTTCCGACAGCCATGTCTCTCTCGATGTGGTTGAAGAGCTGCGCTGGCTGGAGTATGCCCAGCGTCTGCGCGACCAACGCCGCAATCGTATCGTCACGCCACAACAGCACTCGGTGGGCGACCTGCTGTATCGTCAGGCGGCGGCGGGCGGTGCGCAGGCCTGTGGCGTAAATAGCGGTTCGCTGGCCATCGGTCAGCGCGCCGACTGGCTGGTGCTGGAGCAGGACGCCTGGCTGGGCAGCTGCCCGGACCACGCCCTGCTTAACCGCTGGCTGTTTGCCGGCAATCGCACGCAGATCCGCGATGTCTGGGTTGCCGGTAAACAGCTGATTGCTGAAGGCCGACATGCGCTGCAGGAAGAGAGCGATCGGCGCTTTGCGGCGGTTATGGCGGCACTGCAATGATGCATTTCTACCAGACGCAAAAACTGCCGGTCAGTAAATGGCGCAATGGCGGCGGTGAAACCCGGGAAATCGTCAGTTTCCCGCCGGATAACAGCGAGTTTGGCTGGCGCGCCAGCATTGCGACTATCGCCGCCAGCGGTGATTTCTCGCGCTTTCCCGGTGTGGACCGGGTGATTACCCTGATTGATGGCGAAAAAGTTGAACTGTCTGGTCCGCAGCAGCCCTCCCATGCGCTGTTACTGAATCAGCCGTTCTGTTTCGCAGGCGAACAGGCGATCAGCGCGAAACTGTTCGGCAACACCAGCCTCGACTTTAATATTATGACCCGGCGTGAACAGTTTAGCGCGCAAGTGGTGGTCAGCAGGACTGCGCAGCGCAGTGAGATGGGCGTTTGTTGGGTGATTGCCGGGGAGTGGCAATCTGGTGCACAACGATTGTCGCGCGGTGAAGGCGCCTGGTGGGAGCAGGCGGGTGAAACCTTAACACCGCTTTCGGACGATGCGGTGTTGCTGTTTGCGGCGATAATGCCGTCATAACCATTGGTACAAATCATCGGCACGGGGGGCGGGAACGCCGACCTGCACCGGATTGCGAAATTTTGCAGGGGTGGCGTTATTGTCACCCACTGCCAAAGCCTCAGCCGTGGCCTTTAAACCGCCCTAACAACTTATAGCGCGAGCCGGGATAGAGCAGTCTGGCATAGGTGACGATTTTCGCCTCGCTCCAGGTCTGACGACGAATCAGCAGACAGGGTTCATGCTCGTCCAGCGCCAGATGCTTGCGCTGACGCATATCCGGCAATACCGCTTCGACAATATGCTCGCCCGCCGTCAGCGGCGCCACATGCATCAGATAGGTGTAAGGCGTCTGACTGGCGTAATCCTGCCGCAGATAATCTGGCGCCATTTGCGGGTTCACCAGACGATCTTCCAGCTGCACCGGCAACTCATTCTCGTAATGGATAATCAGCGAATGGAAAATCGACTGACCGGTAGCCAGTCCCAGCACCGCCGCCTGTTCCGGGTCCGCTTTTATTTCGCCGAGGGTCAGAATCTTGCTGCTGTGTTTATGACCACGCTGCGCAATCTCTTCCGCGATATTATGCACTTCCAGCATCGCGGTATAG
The DNA here is from genome assembly GCF_025527015.1 of Winslowiella arboricola. Lineage (GTDB taxonomy): Bacteria > Pseudomonadota > Gammaproteobacteria > Enterobacterales > Enterobacteriaceae > Erwinia > Erwinia arboricola. Next base: position 1,437,259 of record NZ_JAODIM010000043.1, read on the forward strand.
CCTTTGCTCTCGGCGACAAAAGTGCCGACGCCCTGCATACGGATCAGATAGCCTTCGCTGGTCAGCTCGCGTAGCGCACGGTTGATGGTCATCCGACTGACGCCTAACCGATTCACCAGTTCGCTTTCCGATGGCACGCGCTGGTTGGCTTTCCACACCCCTTCACTGATCTGGCTGACGATCGCCTGTTTAACACGCTGATAGATCGGCGCAGGCTGATCGCTCATTGCGGCTGCGAGTTGCGAAATGGCAGTCTGCTCGACCATATTAGAGATCCTTAATAAACGAATTAACCTCAGTTTACTGCCTGATTGCGCAAATGTATATACATCTGCAGGCTGCCACCTTGCACGCCGGTGGTGCGATCACTGCCTTATCACGGTGCAACTGCACGCCGTCACTTGCCGCTACCTGTCTCAGAAGCCGCGCAGCACGGTAAAGCCATTTTGTGATCGGGTTGGCACAGTGATTGCTTGGTTGTATAGACAAGACTATACACTTATGCTTCACTCAATATAGTCAACCCTCACTCAGCCTGTTGCTCTTTAGCAGCGGGTGATATACCCGGTAATAACCGGGTTTTCTCTTCGCCGAACTTGTATAGACAGGAGTATACTATGTCGCTCACTACGCAAGAATGTCGTTTAATCCCCGGCGCGGTGGATTTAGCGATGCTCAAGACCATTTACCATGGCGGCGTAACCCTGACACTGGATGACAGCGCACGTGAAGAAGTGCTGAAAGCGCACGATACCGTGACCGCCATCGTCAGCTCGGGCAAGGTTACCTACGGCATCAACACCGGCTTTGGCAAACTGGCGCAGACCTCGATTCCGGCGCAGCGTCTGGCCGAATTGCAGCGCAATCTGGTGTTATCGCACAGTGTGGGGCTTGGCGATCTGCTGCCCGATAACGTGGTGCGCCTGGTGATGGCGACCAAAGTGATCAGCCTGGCGCGCGGCCACTCCGGGGTGCGTATCGAGCTGATTGATGCGCTGATCACCCTGTTTAATGCCGGCATTATGCCCTGCATCCCGGAAAAAGGTTCCGTCGGCGCGTCCGGCGATCTGGCGCCGTTAGCACATCTTTCCCTGATGCTGCTCGGCGAAGGCGAAGTGCGCGTAGCGGGCAAACTGATCGACGCGGTTGCGGGGCTGAAACTGGCCGGACTGCAACCTTTTGTGCTGGGTCCAAAAGAGGGCCTGGCGTTGCTCAACGGCACCCAGGTCTCTACTGCGCTGGCGCTGCGCGGTCTGTTCGAGGCGGAAAAAGTGTTTGCCGCCGGGCTGGTGGCTGGCGCGCTGTCGCTGGAAGCAATTAAAGGTTCGATTAAACCTTACGATTCACGTATTCATCAGGCACGCGGTCAAAGCGGACAAATTGCCGTGGCTGAGGCGGTCTCAACGCTGCTGGCAGGCAGTGAAATCCTTACATCGCATGCCAACTGTGGCCGCGTGCAGGATCCCTATTCAATTCGTTGCGTACCGCAGGTGATGGGCGCTTGTCTCGATAACCTGAGCCACTCCGCACGCGTATTGCAGATTGAAGCCAATGCCGCTTCCGATAACCCGCTGGTGTTTTCCGCAACCGGTGATGTGATCTCTGGCGGCAATTTCCACGCCGAACCGGTCGCCTTTGCCGTCGATATTATCGCACTGGCGGTGGCGGAAATCGGCGCCATCTCCGAACGTCGCATGGCGCTGCTGCTGGATACCGGCCTCTCCGGCCTGCCGCCGTTCCTGGTTAACGATGGCGGCGTCAACTCCGGTTTTATGATTGCCCAGGTGACCGCCGCGGCGCTGGCTTCCGAAAACAAATCCCTCGCCCATCCCGGCAGCGTCGACAGTCTGCCGACGTCCGCCAATCAGGAAGATCATGTCTCGATGGCGACTTACGCCGCACGTCGTCTGGGCGCCATGTGCTTTAACACTGCCGCCGTGGTGGGGATTGAAGCGATGGCCGCAGCGCAGGGGATCGATTTCCATCGTCCGCTGCAAAGCTCGGCGATGCTGGAAGCAGAACTGGCGCAGCTGCGTCAGCGCGTCGCCTTCCTCGATAAAGATCGTCTGATGGCCCCCGATATCGAACAGATGCGCCTGTGGGCAAGCAGCGACAGCTGGCCCGCGCATATTGCCGCCCTGCTGCCAAGCCATGCACGCGAAGCCCACTAATTGAGGAGAAGGACATAATGAGCGAATCCCTGAGCAAAGCGGTAGCCCGCGAAATCCGAGCCCCGCACGGCAGTGAACTGCACTGTGCCAACTGGCTGATCGAAGCCGCGTACCGCATGATCCAGAATAACCTCGACCCGGATGTTGCCGAGCGTCCGGAAGATTTGGTGGTCTACGGCGGGATTGGTAAAGCGGCACGTAACTGGGAGTGCTTTGAGCAGATTCTGCGCTCACTGCGCGCCCTGCAACCTGAAGAGACCCTGCTGGTGCAGTCCGGCAAACCGGTAGGCGTGTTCCGCACCCATGCCGATGCACCGCGCGTGCTGATCGCCAACTCTAATCTGGTGCCCCACTGGGCGACCTGGGATCACTTCCACGAGCTGGATAAAGCCGGACTGATGATGTACGGCCAGATGACCGCCGGTTCCTGGATCTATATCGGTGCGCAGGGCATTGTGCAGGGCACGTTTGAAACCTTCGTCGAAGCGGGACGTCAGCACTATAACGGCGACCTGAGCGGCAAATGGATTCTGACCGCCGGACTCGGCGGCATGGGCGGCGCGCAACCGCTGGCTGGCGTACTGGCGGGCGCATCGGTGCTGGCAGTAGAGTGTCAGGAGTCACGTATCGACTTCCGTCTGCGCACCCGCTATCTCGATTACAAAGCTTTCAGCATTGATGAAGCGCTGAAAATGATTGCCGACGCCAGGCATGAAAAACGTGCGATTTCGGTCGGCCTGCTGGGCAATGCAGCAGACATTCTGCCGGAACTGGTGAAACGCGCACAGGCGGGTGGCATCAAACCGGATATCGTTACCGACCAGACCTCCGCGCACGACCCGATTAACGGCTATCTGCCGCAGGGCTGGGATCTCGACCGCTGGGCCAGCGAACGCACCAGCGACCCGAAAGCCGTAGAGAAAGCCGCGCGCGCCTCAATGGCGGTGCATGTGCAGGCGATGCTCGACTTCTGCCATATGGGCATTCCTACTGTCGACTACGGCAACAATATTCGTCAGGTGGCGCTGGAAGAAGGGGTGAAAAACGCTTTTGATTTCCCGGGCTTTGTACCGGCCTATATCCGTCCGCTGTTTTGCGAAGGTAAAGGACCGTTCCGCTGGGTGGCGCTGTCCGGCGATCCTGAAGATATCTATAAAACCGATGCCAGACTGAAAGAGCTGTTCCCGCACCACACCAATCTGCACCGCTGGCTGGATATGGCGCAGGAGCGTATCGCCTTCCAGGGCTTACCGGCGCGTATCTGCTGGCTGGGCCTCGGTGAACGCCACCTGGCCGGACTGGCATTTAACGAAATGGTGCGTAATGGCGAGCTGAAAGCGCCGGTTGTGATTGGCCGTGATCATCTTGACTGTGGTTCGGTGGCTTCGCCAAACCGCGAAACCGAAGCGATGAAAGATGGCTCCGATGCGGTATCCGACTGGCCGCTGCTGAACGCCCTGCTGAATACCGCTGGCGGCGCCACTTGGGTCAGTCTGCATCATGGCGGCGGGGTCGGTATGGGCTTTTCGCAACATGCTGGCATGGTTATCGTCTGTGATGGCACAAACGAAGCCGACGCGCGGCTGTCACGCGTACTGTGGAATGACCCGGCTACCGGCGTAATGCGTCATGCGGATGCCGGTTATGAACTGGCCCAGTCCTGCGCGCAGCAGCATCAGCTGAATCTGCCGATGGTGAAATAACGACAGAGCTGGCGTCCCTTCCCCCGTCAGGCGGTGGAAGGCCAGGATGGGGGAGCAAACGACTCTGGACCCCAGATAGCGGCTCCCCCACCCAGCCCTCCCCCATGTTATGGGGAGGGGGTTGGATTGATAATTTTGGGGGATTTTATGCTCAGCAATACGCTCCACGCTTTGGCGCGCAAGGATGTGCTGGAACTCGGCGTATATAACGCCGGGCTTTCAGATGAAGCCGTAAGAAGCACCTGGCAGGTTGAAACCATTTCAAGGCTGGCCAGCAATGAGAATCCGTTAGGCGCCAGCCCGGCAGTGCAGGCAGCGCTGAATAGCAGCAGTCAGCGCAGCGCCATTTATCCCGATGCCGCCAGCAGCGCGTTACGCGATGCGCTGGCGGTAAAAACCGGCATCGCCGCTGACTGCATCGCCATCGGCAACGGTTCGGAAGAGTTGCTCAAACTGTTGTGCCTCGCCTTTGTTAACAGCGGCGATCGCGTAGTCACCCTGCTGCCCTCTTTCGGACTGCATCAGCTCTATCCGCAGCTGATGGGTGCGCAGGTTGATCTGGTGGCGGTTAATCAGCAGATGGAGTACGACCTCCCGGCATGGGAAACCGCACTGGCGACGCCAGCCAAGCTGGTTGTCTTCAGTAATCCCTCGAATCCGGTGGGCTGCATGCTCGATCAGCGCGGATTTCAGCGTCTGATTGATGCCGCGCCGCAGGATGCGCTGCTGGTGGTCGACGAAGCCTATTTTGAGTACTGCGCCCATCTGGCAGCGTATCCCGACAGCCTGACGTTACTGCGTCAGCAGTCACGGCCATGGATTGTGCTGCGCACTTTCTCCAAAGCTTATGGCCTGGCCGGTTTACGCGTCGGCTATGGTCTGGCAAGCGATCCGCTGCTGGTTGATCTGCTGAATCGCGTGCGTACGCCGTTTAATATCAATCGCAGCGCACAAGCCGCCGCACTGGTGGCGCTGGACGATCAGCAACATGTACGCGACAGTGCCGCCTGGGTGGTGCAGCAACGCCAGTGGCTGGCAGCAGAATTGCAGCCTCTGGTACGGCAGATCGCCCCCTCTGAAGCCAATTTCCTGTTTTTCCGCATTGATGGCGACGGCGCCGAACTGGCAAAAAAATTGTTAGCGTTTGGCATTATTATCAAACCCTGGCTGGAACCAGGTTACCGCGACTGGTTAAGGGTGTCAGTTGGCAGCGCAGGCGATAACCAGCGATTTATTGCCGCGCTCAGGCAGGTGCTATGATCCTCAATCTTAACGATTTTCGTCAGCAGGCCAGACGCGTGCTGCCCGCGTTTGCTTTTAATTACGTTGATGGCGGTGCAGAAGATGAGATCACTTTGCGTCATAACCGTGAGGTCTTTGATCGCTGGCAGTTTGTGCCGCCGGTGCTGAAAGACGCCAGCGAGCGCGATCTCAGCCTGCAACTGGGCAATGAAAAACTCAGTGCGCCGCTGCTGATTGCCCCCACCGGCTATAACGGCATGCTGCGCTATCAGGCCGATCTGATGCTGGCGCGCGCCGCACGCGCCGCCAATATCGCCTGGATCCAGAGTACCGTGTCGACAGCGGCGATGGAGGAGATCGCCGCCGACGGCGATGGCAATCACTGGTTTCAGCTGTATGTGTTAAAAGATCGCCTGGTCACTATCGATCTGCTGAAACGTGCGCGTAAAGCGGGTTGCAGCACACTGGTGGTTTCAGTGGATGCGGTGCATTTTGGCAATCGTGAACGCGATAAACGCCATTACCGCCGCCCGATGAAACTCTCGCTCAGCAGCCTGCTCAATGTCGCCAGTAAACCTGGCTGGGTGTGGCGCACGCTAAAGCCGCAAGGCATGCCGGGTTTTGGCAATCTTAAGCCCTATATTCCACCGCAGTATCAGCGTGGCGTCGGCGGCGCGGCCTATTTCGCAGAGCAGATGGAGACGCAGCTCGACTGGCAGACTATCCGCTGGTTGCGCGAGCAGTGGCCGGGGCAATTATTGATTAAAGGCATTCTGACGGCAGAGGACGCGCAGCAGGCGATGGCCTGCGGTGCCAATGGCATGGTGCTGTCCAATCACGGCGGCCGTCAGCTGGATGGCACCCTCAGTCCGCTGCTGATGCTGGCGGAAATTCGTCAGGCGGTGGGCGCAGAAGCGACCATTTTAATCGACAGCGGTTTCCGTCGCGGCACCGAGGTGGTGAAAGCGCTGGCGCTGGGTGCCGATGCCGTACTGATTGGCCGCCCACTGCTGTATGCGGTAGCAGTCAATGGTCAGGAGGGTGTCGAACAGGCGTTAACCCTGTTGCGTAGCGAGATCGACCGCACGCTGGCGCAACTGGGTTGCAGTAATCTGGCGCAACTGGGTCCACATTTGCTGCATTATGCCGGTGCAATACGCCCTCAGCTATAAAATGCTATCTCCCTCCCGGCTTGCTTTAGTCTGGGCAGTACCCAACAGTGGCCTCCCGGTGTTGGCATGAATAATATCAGGTACAGCCCAGGCTAAATAAAAAGAGATAACTCCCTGATAAAAGCAATATAAAAATATTCATGCTAACCGTCAATTGCTGAAAAAATAAAACCTCCGAAGTTTTGGAGCTTTTATTTATAATTGATAATAACTGGAGAGGGGATAAGATGATGAAAACCACGTTGATAGCATTGCCATAACTAACATAATACCGACATCCCATGGGATAATCGGATTATGATAATACCATTCAATATTTCTCTTGACTGCTTGTGTTGTTTGCGATTTTTCTCTACGATATAAATCAACCATCTTCACCCCCTAAAATAATCATTAGCTAACTATATATATCACCTCAATATCAATGCAGATAACTTATGGAAAAGTTATGAACGATAAAAAGAAAGATCAACGGATAAAAACAAAAAACTTACCCCATCAAAAAGGATCGTTATCAGACTATTGGGTCGCCATTTTTGAAGATAATATTGAAGGTGCAGAAACGGAGCAGGAAGCCATACAAAAAATCCTCAATAAACGGAAAGATTTAAACTGATCGATAATTTATCATGAGGATTAATTTTGTTGTTTAGTTGGGGCAATAACCAGCTCGCGAATGCATACACTTTGTGGTAGTGAGTAGGCGAAAACTACCGATTTTGCCACCTCTTCTGCGGACATTACACCGCCAATATCACTTTTCCACTGACGGTATTCGTCAACAATCTGATCGCTGGTAATATGGTCAAGTAACTCCGTTTCGGCAGCCCCCGGCGCAAGAGTTATCACCCGAATATTATAAGGCGCCATTTCCCATCTTACCGTTTCCGAAATACCATGCACCGCAAACTTAGTCCCCGAATAGGCGGCATGATGCTCATAGGTTTTGCGGCCTGCCAGTGAACTGATATTAATGATGGTGCCCCGTTGATTTTTCTTCATGCTCTCCAGCACAATGCTCATGCCATTGAGTAATCCTAATACATTAGTTTCAAACATCTTGCGCCATTCAGTATCGCCCTGTTGCTCAATACTGCCCAGCAGCATAATACCGGCATTATTAACGATACAGTCTACCGGCCCATATCGCTCTTCCGCCTCATCGATAGCTTCGACGAAACTTTGTCGATCGTTAACATCAATACTACGGCACAGAGTGTGCGGTAAGTTAAGTGCATAGAGACGCCCTGTGCGCCGGGCTAACAATAATAACGGATGTCCAAGCGCGCTAAATTGCCTGGCGATCTCTGCACCAAATCCAGAACTGGCGCCGGTAATGACTATCAGTTTTTTATCCATTTTCGCGCATCCATTTGCTGTAAAATTTGCTGGCAACATCGGGTGAGAGCGTAAATGCCCGTTAATATAGTTTATTGCAACATCACTGTGTAATGAGTTTTGCGGATTGGTATCGACACCTTTACATACTTTGTGCAGATGATGGGGATGCTTATTGGCATACGTGACCTTTCCTTATCCCCGGCGTAAACCCAATCCTTTAAAAGATTAAAGATCATTTTTTGCACTGATGCAAATGACTTTGGTTGATATTTATCTACGCAAAATAATAATGTCATTTAAAATTATTATTTAATTAATAGCATCTGAAGTCTCTCGATCAGCAGATCTAATCGAGAGACAGCATGATATTGGAGGAAGGCGGGTTTAAATCGACGCTAAATAGCCGCCATCGATATAAAGCACCTGGCCGGTGATATAGCGGGCGGCATCGGAGCAGAGGAAAATCGTCGCTCCGACCAGATCGTCCAGCTCACCAAAGCGACCCAGCGGAATTTTCGCCAGCATCGCGGCGCACCAGGCGCTGTCCTGATAAAACACCTCAGTCATATCGGTGCTGAAATAGCCCGGCCCGATACCGTTTACTCGAATGCCCAGTGACGCCCATTCGCTGCTCAGGGTATGCGTCAGCCCCACCAGACCGGACTTTGATGCGCCATAAGCCGCCGCGCCAGGCACGCCCACTTTGCTGGTTAGCGAGCAGAGATTGATTATCGCTCCACCGCCGTTGCTGCTCATCAGACGCGCCGCCGCCTGCGCACAGAAAAACGCGCCTTTCAGATTGGTATCGACAATACGCTGCCACAGCGCTTCATCAACATCCAGCGACGCACACAGCTGCTCAGTTCCGGCGTTATTAATCAAAATATCCGGCGCCTCCAGCGCAGCAAACGCGGCGCGGATCTGTTCGGGTTGCGTCACATCCAGCAGCAGACCGCTGGCGGTGACATCAAGCTGCTGCAACTGCGCCACCGCTGCGTCGAGCGTTGCCTGCTGGCGACCAGTAATGATCACCTGCGCACCGGCCTGCGCCAGTCCCGCCGCCAGCGCGAAGCCAATGCCGCGCGTGCCGCCGGTTACCAGTGCGCGCTTACCGGATAATAAAAAACGTTGCATCGTCGCATTCATGGTTGCACCCACGACTTTAACCAGCGGCTGTTGCCGGCAATCAGCTCGCGATAGGTCTGCGGCACCGCATCCAGCGCGATGGGCGGCGCGGTCAGCGTCGCCAGTTTATCCGCCAGTTGCGGCAGCAGCGCCAGCGCCTGACGCTGCTCATCGGCAAATACGCTACAACCCACCAGATCGATTTCACGCTCCACCAGACGATTAAAATCAAAATCCGCGCGATGATGAAACAGCCCGACCAGCGCGATACGACCACCGGCGGTAATCTCGTCTACCAGCTGTTGCAGCACGCCGGTGATACCCGTGGCCTCCACCGCATAGTCAAACTCACCTTGCGGCTGTAGCGGAATAATCTGCGCCAGCAGATGATGACGCGCAGCATTGGGTTCTGACAGCTGCACCTGGCAATGCGCGACATCATGTAACAGCAACGCCACCAGCCCGCCTATCGTGCCGCCTCCGGCCACCCGCACCCGGGCACCCGCCGGAATACGCAACTGATTCACCACCCGCTGCGCCACCCCCAGCGGTTCGCTGAGCACCGCCACCGCAGGCGGCAGATCCGCTGGCACTTTGAGTACCCCCTCTGGAGGTAATACCGTCTGTTCAGCAAAACCGCCATCACAGACTTCACCGACAAAACCCAGCGCGGTACAGAGATTAAAGCTGCGGCGCTGACAGGCCGGACACTCACCACACCAGACGCGCGAATCGGCAACCACCCGATCGCCAGGCTGGAAACCGCGCACATCGGCACCCACTTCCAGCACTTCGCCACAAATCTCATGCCCCGGCGTCACCGGCAGCTGAGCTATCCACTTGCCGGTACGATAGTTATGCAGATCCGAGCCGCAAATGCCCGCCGCCAGCACTTTCAGCCGTAGCTGATTCGCGGCCATCTGCGGAAGATCAAGCGTCTTAACCCGCAAATCGCCGACGCCATATAAACGCACCGCTTTCATCGCCTGCTCCTCACACCAGCTGTTGCAGCCAGCGGTTAAATTCATCGTCACCTTCACTGCCGAGCATCACCGCGATAGCCAGCCCTAATACTGAACTGGTCGCCGTGTGACCGCTGCCGCCAGCGGCGCGCAGATCGAGCACCAGCGTCGGACAACAAAACAGCGCCAGCCGCATAATCCGCTGCCAGTTGCCCGGCAACAGTCCGCGCGCTTTCAGCTCATTCAGCAGCGGCCGCCAGTAGAGATCGCCTTTACTGCGCAGAAACGCCGCGCGTAGCGAGGTCAGCTGCCAGTTGTGGCTGACCTTTAAGGTATCGCCGACGCGCGCCACCGCGACCTGATACAAATCGTCAGCCAGCGCCGGTTCGTATAACCAGCAGGGATGGGCAAAGATATTATGGAAAGTGGCTTTAATCTCCGCCAGCAGCGCCGGAATATGGCTGCCAGCAAAGGCCGGATCAAAACTTACCAGCTGCGCCGCGTTGTCGTGGGTTTCATACCAGACATTGGCGTTATGCGCATCGCCATGCGCCACTACCACCCCATGCTGCGCCAGTGCAGCGGGCGCCAGCGTGGTTGCTGCTTCAAGGAACAGCTGACGCAGCGTGTGGCGGTAACGTACACCGTTAATTTCCCACTGCAGATTGCTCAGGGTCTGCCAGCTCATCTGCTGGTCGGCGAGCTGAAAGCTTTTATCAACATAAAACTGCTTTACCCGCCCGCCCAGCCCGGGCTGTTCGCCTGGGGTGATCAACCGGTGATAAAACAGCTGATGAATCGGCTCGGCGGCCACTTCAGTGGCACACCCGGCCTGCAAGGTCGGCAGGGTTTGCTGCAGGATTTCCGCATCGGCGCGGCGCTGCGCATCGATCACCTGCTGTTCCGCCACCTCTGACTGTTGCAGTTCGATATCACGACAGATATCCGCCAGCCGGCGATCGTCGCGCAGGCGATACAGCAGAATCTGCCGCCCCGGCTCACCGCAGGCATACAGCGGCACATCGACGCGAAAGCCATGTTCACGCAGCAGCTCCGCGCGGTAATACTCTTCGATGGTGTGATCTTCACCCTCTTCATGGTGATATTTAAAAAACAGTGTGCGGTCGTCAGCCAGCGTCACCCGGCCATTTAGCGAGTTAAGGCTGTATTGATCGCGGTTAATCTGCAAATTCAGCGCCCGGGTGCCGGTCACTTCGCTGATTAACTGGCACAGTTTCTCACTGGCCTGCTGCCACTCTCCGGCGCGCGCCAGAGTGCGCGCCTCAGCGGCGAGCGGCTGACGTAAATATTCAGCCATGCTTATCCCCTTCCAGCAGGGTATTACGCAGCCCGGAAACCGCCAGCGCATGGCCCGGGAAACCTTCGTATTCAGCAAAGCGTTTGGCTTTATCGGCTAATGGCTGGTAGCCCGCCGCAGTGACATAACCGACTGAAATACGTTTCATATAGTCGAATACCGACAGCGGTCCGGCGGTTTTTGCCGCGCCATTGGTGGGCAGCACCGCGTTCGGGCCAAGGACAAAGTTGCCCAGCGTAATCGGAGTATATTTTCCCAGCAATATCTCACCGGCATTGCGGATTTGCGTCATGACCGCCATCGGTTCCGCAGTCAGAATCTCCAGATGCTCCGGTGCATACTGATTAACAAACTCCACCGCAGTGGCGAAATCTTTGGTCAGCACCACCCCGCCGTGATCGCCACACAGTACTTGCTGCGAGAACCCGGCGCGCTGCGCGGTTTGCTGCGCCCAGTAGCCCGGCAGCGCGGCAATCGCCTGTTCCGCCACGCGACGGCTGGAGGTCACCAGATATGCTGAGGAGTCAGGACCATGCTCAGATTCGATCAGCAAATCAAGCGCCGCCAGCGCACCGTCAATACTGTCATCGGCCAGTATCAGACTTTCACTCGGGCCAGCCGGTACCCCCGGATCCAGCAGATGGGTGAGCTGACGTTTCGCGGCCACCACCCACGGACTGCCTGGCCCGACAATTTTCAGGCATTTCGGTACCGTTTCAGTGCCATAAGCCACCGCCGCCACGCCCTGCGCACCGCCGCATTTATAGATCTCGGTAATCCCCACCAGCCGCGCCGCCACCAGCGTCGCATCATCCACTTTGCCATCCGGCCCTGGCGGTGTAATCACAATCGCGCGCGGCACCCCGGCCACCACCGCGGGCACCGCCGTCATAATCAGTACGCTGGGGAATGAACCTTTACCGCGCGGCACATAGCAGGCCACCGCATCAATCGGCACATGACGATCGCCGGCAAACGCCCCTGGCTGCATCTCTTTCAGCCACATCTCTTCCGGCTTCTGCGCTTCATGGAAAGCGCGCACGTTCTCGACTGAGAAGCGAATTGACGCAATCACTTCCGGGTCCATACGCGCAAAGGCTTCGTCAAATTCGCGCTCTTCCGCGCGCAGGGAAAAATGTTCCGGCTGCACGCCATCAAACTCACGGCCAAAACGGATCAACGCCGCGTCACCTTGCGCTTTAACGGCGGCAATAATCGGCGTCACGCGCTCGCTGAAAAAAGAGAGATCCGATTCAGTACGTTTAAACAGCTGGGTCGGCAGGTGATCGGCAGCCGAGAGATCGTGAAAAGTTACAGACATCATCTATTCCTTCATTAGTTAGCGAGCGCAGGCTGGCGAATGCGATCCAGCACGCGATGTTGCAGGTCAATAAATTCAGGCTCACGGTTCATGGTTTCCAGACGCGGACGTGGCAGATTGACGTCAAAGGTTGAGTCAATCACCCCTGGCCCCATCACCACAATGCGATCCGACAGCCATACCGCCTCTTCGATATCATGGGTGACAAACATCACCGTCAGACGATGCTTCTCCCAGATTTCAATCAGCAACTGTTGCATCTGATGGCGCGTCATGGCGTCAAGCGCGCCAAATGGCTCATCCATCAGCAGGATTTTTGGCCGGTAGGAGAGCGCGCGCGCAATGGCGACACGCTGCTTCATGCCGCCGGAAAGCTCGCCCGGCCAGCGGTCGCCGGAACTGCCGAGCTTCACCAGCTCCAGATGCTGCTGCGCAATATCGCGACACTGATTCGCCGGGATCCCCGCCGCTTTCAGCGCAAATTCAATATTCTGCCGTGCGGTGAGCCACGGCAGCAGCGTGTAGGACTGGAATACCACGCCACGGTCGATGCCGGGGCCGGTAATCGAGCGGCCATCTACCAGCACATCGCCGCTGTCGAACTCTTCCAGCCCGGCGGCAATCGATAACAGCGTACTTTTGCCGCAGCCGGATGAACCGACCACCGAGACAAATTCGTTATCATGCAGGGTTAAATCGATACCGTGCAGCACCTGACGCCGCGTTTTCCCCAGAGAGAAGCTCTTATCCAGATTTTTTAAGGTTAATGTCGCCATCAGGAACGTCTCCGGTTGTAGCGGAACAGCACACGCTCGGCGGCGCGCATCAGCTGGTCGGTGATTAATCCCAGCAGCCCCAGCAGCAGGATGTAGCCAATAATGGTGTCAGTCTGGAAATAGCGTTGCGAAACCACAATGCGATAGCCAAGGCCGGAGGTCGAGGCCACCAGTTCAGCCAGCACCAGCCAGGTCCACGCCCAGCCAAGGCTGATCCGCAAGGCATCCCAGATCGCCGGAAACGCCGCCGGTAACACAATACGGAACAGGATTTTGCGATCCGGCATGCCCAGCGTGCGGCCCAGCCCGATAAAATCGATCGGCACGCGTTTTACCGCATCAATCATCATCAGCACCTGCTGGAAAAAGGTGCCAATCCAGATCACCAGAAACTTCTGGAAGTCGTCGGTGCCGGTCCATAAGATGGTCAGCGGCACAAAAGCCACCACCGGCATATAACGGATAAAATCCACCAGCGGTTCAACAATTGCCTTAAACAGCCCGTAGCAACCGGCCAGCACGCCAATCACAATCGCCATTAGCGACGAAATGGCAAAAGCGATAACAATCCGGTACAAGCTGCTCTGTACATCGCTCCACAGCGTGCCGTTTACCGCTAACGCCAGCATGCGCTGCCAGACACGATCGAGCCCCGGCAGAAACAGCGGCGGAATCGCACCGCTACGTGTCGCCAGCCACCAGCTGCCAATCAGCACCACAAAGACAATAATGGCGATCGTCAGAAACTGACTCTGCGTGGGCGCTTTGCCGATAGTCATCAGGCTCCAGCGACGACGACGCGGTTTGGATGGAGGGCCTGCGCCCTCCAGCTTTAACGAACTCATATCACCTCCGAACTTAATCGGCATTAACAAAACGGGCGTCAATCACCTGCGCCGGGGTCACCGGTTGCTGGATAATGCCGGCTTCCGTAGCGGCTTTCAGAATGTGCGGGAAGGTTTTGCTCGAGTAGTCATGGCCCAGCAGCTGTTTGTTTTCTGCCAGCGTGTAGTACTTCACACCATCAAAGGCGGTTTTCAGTTCATCCGGCGTGGCGCCGACCGCTTTGGCAATCACTGCGCGATCGGCAACCGTGTTAGCCTGATAGTGTGCCAGCGCGGCATCCCAGGTTTTAATCAGGGCGGCAATCTGGCCGGGTTTATTTTTTATCGCGTCATCGCGCACCACCAGCACGTCACTGATCAGGCCCGGATCGGAGTGGCCGCTGTAGAGCATTTTCAGGCTGGCATCGCCCTGCATCGCCACCGACAGATAGGGTTCATAGGTGACGGCCGCCGGCACACGTTTGGCAATCAGCGCACTGCCGGCGGAAGCCGCAGGCATCGGCACCGGTTTGATGTCGCTGAAAGACATGCCCGCGGACGCCAGCGCGCTGCGCAGCAGAATATCGCTGGTAGTCCCCTCTTCGTAGGCGACCTGCTTACCTTTCAGATCTTTTAACGAGCCGATCTCTTTTGACACCAGCATCGCATCGGCGGTGTTACTTTGATCGAGCAGCAGCACCACTTTCACCGGCAGTCCGGCGGAGATCATGCCCATCGCGGTGTGCGAAGCGATATTTGCCGCATCAATTTGCCCGCTGGCCAGCGCCGCGTTAATATCTTTATCTTCGGCGAAGTTAATCACTTCGACCTTTTCAAATCCCTGTTTTTTAAACAGGTCATGCTCAACGGCAACATGCCACTGGCCGTAGCCAAGCCAGGGTTCAACCCCCATTTTCAGGGTTCCTGCTTCCACAGCAGCCATTGACGAGGTGGAAGCCAGCAGACCAAAACAGCAGGCAGCGGCGAGAGTGTTTTTCAACGCACGGAGAGAAAGCATGTTGGTTTCCTTCTGGTGAATTTAACGGCAAGCTGTTATAGCTCTGTCCGCTCATGTATATACAAGTTCATGCAAGAGCAATGCC
This sequence comes from Winslowiella arboricola, assembly GCF_025527015.1. Classification (GTDB taxonomy): domain Bacteria; phylum Pseudomonadota; class Gammaproteobacteria; order Enterobacterales; family Enterobacteriaceae; genus Erwinia; species Erwinia arboricola. Next base: position 1,452,317 of record NZ_JAODIM010000043.1, read on the forward strand.
AATCAGCAAAGCCCAATCTGCTGGCTTCTCCATTTTCTCACGCCCCTTTATGGCGCAAATCACCACCCGCAGTGCACCATAATTGCGCAGAAAAAGAGCAGCAATGGGTTATGTTTACGACACCGCGCTGCAACTGCAAAATAACATCGATAATTATTCAGTCTGGCTCACAAAGTTTCGTTGCCTGGCCGCCATTGCCAGGATAAAAAGGATTTTCTGCTGCGACAGATGGACGACGCGCCTCTGTTGCAACTAAAGTGGAAGTCAAATCAGCTCGCGGTAATGCTGGGGATCTACGGCAATAACATGGAGAAAAGCGCATTTATGACCATTCCTGTTTCGTTAATTGAAGAAGCGATTAACTGGCGACGCCAGCTACATGCGCAGCCCGAACTGGGCTATCAGGAACATCAGACATCGCGAATGGTCGCTGAACAGCTGCGCGCCTTTGGTTTGCAGGTGCATACAGGACTGGCGGGCACCGGCGTGGTCGGCACGCTGGAAAATGGCCCGGGCCCGGTGATTGGCCTGCGCGCGGATATGGATGCACTGCCCATTACCGAACTGGGTAATCCGGCACATAAATCGAACAATCCCGGTGTGATGCACGCCTGCGGGCACGATGGCCATACCGCGATCCTGCTGGCTACCGCTAAGCTGCTAAGCCAGACGCGTCGATTTAGCGGCACTTTGCACTTTGTCTTCCAGCCAGCCGAAGAGAATCTTGGCGGCGCGCGCAAAATGGTCGAAGACGGACTGTTTACCCTGTTTCCGATGGACGCCATTTACGGTCTGCATAACTGGCCGGGATTGCCGCTCGGAACTGTAGCGGTCAATAGTGGCGTAATGATGGCGTCACTGGATTCGTTTGAAATCACCTTAACCGGCAAAAGCTGCCATGCTGCGATGCCCGAGAGCGGTGCCGATCCGATTGTGACCGCCGCTGAACTGATTATGGCGCTGCAAACCATTCCGGCCCGTCGCCTGTCGCCGCTTGCTTCTGCGGTGGTCAGCATTACCCAGATTAACGGCGGCGAAGCTATCAATGTGATCCCTGAACAGGTGAAGCTGCGCGGAACGGTGCGTTGTTTGCAGAGCGAAGTGCGCACTAAAGTTCGCGGGTTGATTGACGATTTTGTCACGACTTTACCGGCTCCGTTTGATGTCGAAGGGGCGATTAACTGGTATCCCGGCTATCCGGTAACCAAAAATCATCCGCAACCGGCACTGAACGTACGCGATGCTGCGATTAGCGCGCTGGGTGAAGATGCGCTGCGCTGGGAAGTCAGCCCATCAATGGCATCTGAAGATTTTGGCTGCATGCTGGAAGCCTGTCCGGGCGCCTATTTCTGGATCGGCGCCGACGGCGACACCCCTTCACGCCCGTTGCATAATGCCTGGTATGATTTTAACGATGCGATAATTGAGCAGGGAATTGGCATCTGGCTGCGGCTGGTGGAGCGCCTGCTGACGCCAAAATAGGGCGGCCATAAAATAACAAGCGAACCACCAGAATGGGGTTCGCTTGTGGGTTAACAGTGACGGCTGGCAGCTTGCCAGCTACAAGTCAGACTACTGATACAGCGTCCACGCCTCTTTCCAGTTAAGACCCATCCCCGGTTCATAATGCAACATTTGTGCTGCAGTTTTCACCGTACACCAACCGGTATAAGGCCAGGGTTTGCACTGATAAAGCTTACCATTGCGTGATTTCACAATATCACCGGCATGATAAACCGTGTTGTCACTGAAAGCCGGATAACCGGGTTGAGGCTGCGGTTCCGGCTGTGGCTCAGGTTGTGGCTCAGGTTGTGGCTCAGGTTGCGGTTCCGGCTGTGGCTCAGGTTGCGGTTCCGGCTGTGGCTCAGGCTGCGGTTCCGGCTGCGGTTCCGGTTCGCTAATCAGCTCATCAGGAGCCGGCAGACGCAGGTTGACGATTTCAGCGGCAGCTGCGGCGCTATAACCCAGCCCCCATTTATCGAAGAAGCTACGTAAATCATGGCCAGAGAAACGGCTGGCATTAATGACAAACCAGTCTTTGGTTTTCTGCGCAGTGTTAAACTGTGCCGCATTATCACCGTAGTGATAAGCCGCGCGCCATGCTTTGCCCAGTTGCGGATAAAGATTGTCATAGCTGGATAACAGCTGACAGAACATCACCATCCGGGCAAATTCAGTGCCGCTGCCGCCCTGATCAAACTGATAAGGCTCACCAGACTTCAGAAAGTTTACGACAGCATCAGGATCGCGTGGGACAACGCCATCTTTGTCACTTTTATTCTGAAAACAGGCTTTAGCATTCACTTTACCGGTTAACAAATGCTGAATCGCCACCGAGTAGATATTGACACTCACCTCAGTAAGACCTGACCAGGTCACGCCGCCAAACTGGTACTGATGACCATATTCATGCCATTCGCCCCAAGCGGTCGGTCTGAGTTTGTTACTGAAGCCAATCCGCACCAACCCCTGACCGCCAGCTGCAGAACAGCATCCTTCATAAGAGGCATTAATCAGTCCCTGCGTCGGCAGGTTTAACGCACTTTGCGTGCTGTCAAAGCCATTAACCTTATCACTCTCGATGGTCATCAGCAGGTGTTCGCGCATTAAACTAATGATGTCGTCGTGCGCAGAGGCTTTCGCTTTCGCAGCTGGCGCATAGAGGCGTGAACGCCCGCTAAACAGCAGTACTTGTCCCAGAGGGTTAGGCGTCTGACTGATCTGTGTTTCCCACTCCTGCTGCGACGAACGGCCAAAAATAAAAATCGGATGCGTTTTACCGCCGGATCCGACAGTAATTGGCACCATGGTTTCGTAATGCTGTATATCACGGGTTTTATCAAAACAGGCCAGCATCAATGTACCTTGTTGTTTGGCCTGATATTCAACGTTACTGTTTTTAACCAGTTTGATTACATCAAAAATATGGTTTTCATCATTAAATTTTACGCCCGTTGAAACGCTACAGTCGATTTGATTATCGTTGTAATTGCCAGCGCTGACTTTAATTTTATCACCCGCCTGCACAAATATCGGTGTAATAAAATGCCCGGTTCTGCCGTGTGCGTGGGTACGTGCACGGCCATTGGCATGCACCTCAGTGACAGGAATCTTAAATTCACGGCCGTTATCCGCAGGATAGATCTCCAGAGTCCGCTTGATCCAGTACAGCGGATCGTTTCTGTCCCGCGAGCGCGCCAGCGCAGTTTGCGGGTCTGACGTTAATTGCTGTGGCGTCAGATCAAATTGCTTCAGCGCTTGCTGAAAACCCGTGTTTTGTACTTCGCCACTCCACCAGTAATTCTCCTGCGGACCAGCATCCGCAGCGGCTGCAACCAGCGGAGTCATAACAACACCGGTTAACAGTAAATAAACCGACTTCTTCATTTTAACCTCATTAATACTTAACTTTCCCTGGGAAAATAAAATCTCAGTCAGTGATGCAGAATCAGCATGACTGAAACTCCTCAGAGCAGAGTAAAATGAAATAAGCGGTTACTCGATAAGAAATAGCGGGAATATAATTTCCAAAAAGCACGATTTTATTCAGAAATATCCAGGCAGGAAACGGTTAATTCTTTTTTTAACGGATAGCGTTAATTAATGCGGGCGGCACTGCCGCCCGTAATGTTTATCTGGCGTTAATAACCTGCAGCATCCAGTTCAGCCAGGCCGCTGGCGATATCAACCGCTTGTCCACTGGCAACAAAGCAGCAGGCTAGCTGTAATCGTAACGAGTGCGGCACCGGCAGATCTTTATTGACCACGCGCTGGATCCAGCCAGCGGTCTCTGCGGCTTCTTTTGATAGCGGCAGCGCCTCACGCGCGATCGTCACTTCCTCCTGGCGCGCCAGCAATAGCTGTGGTTCCGCCTGCTGCCCACCAATCAGGGTGATGGCCGGACAACGTTGCAGACTGGCATACACTTCCCCTTCGGTGCCATTCATCAGCAAACCGGTGCCGCCAATAGCAGTAAAAAATTTCGCCACTCGCGCAATATATTCCGGATGGGAAACACTGGAGAGACGCAGCGCAGCGGCTTCCGCAAACGGCGTCGCCAGCTTCGCCAGCGTATGCGCGCTGTTACGCACCCCCATACGCCAGCGCAGGGAGAGTTGCGTTGCCAGCGGTGGACAGAGCGTGGCCACCGACATAAATACCAGCTCACCGGCATTCAGCTGTTGCTGGGCGGCGAGCGCATCCGTCACCGGCGCAATGCCAAGCGCACTAAATATCGCTTCACTGGTGACGCGCGTAGGATCGTCACTAACCGCATGCACCACCACCGGAAAACCGAGCTTTGACAGCAGCAGCGCCAGCAATGGCGTAAGATTAGCCTGCTTACGTGCGCCGTTATAGCTGGGAATAACAACCGGCAGCGGTTTACCGGCAGGTGGCGTCAGCTGCATCACCTGCTCTTGCATTGCCTGGTAAAAGCCCAGCATCTCCTCTTCGCCTTCCCCCTTGATACGTAAGGCGATTAACAGGCCGCCCAGCTCCAGTTCCGGCACGTCACCCGCCAGCATGCGGCGATAGAGTGCACGCGCTGTCTCAATATCGATATCACGCGCATGGTTTTTGCCACGCCCCACTTCTTTGATAATTTTGCTGTATTCCATCGCTCTGTTTTTCCTGATCGGATAGTGCGGAAACTGGCGTCATACACGACATTGACACTATTGACGGCAGATTAACGCCGCCGCCTGGTTTTTTTGGCACTTTTTTCTTTCACCGCCGGCGGTGGCTCCCCTGCCGGCATCATGGGCTGCTCAATCGGGAATACCGGCAGCGCGGCCAGCAGACGCGGACCATAACGTTTGCTGATTAAGCGTCGATCGTAAATCACAATTTCACCAAAACATTCGTGACTACGAATCAGACGGCCTACCTGTTGAATCAGATTAAACGACGCGCTGGGTAAACTCTGCACCTCAAACGGATAACGTTTCAGGCTTTTAAGCCACTCCCCTTCGGTCAAAATTACCGGACTGTCTATCGGGGGAAAAGCAATTTTATGAATATGCACCTGCGTCAGCAGTTCACCTTTAAGATCCAGCCCCTCAGCGAACGATTGCAACCCCACCAGAATACTGGTTTCACCCTGCTCCACCCGTTGACGGTGCAGCGCCACCAGGCGGCTACGCGGTTTATCACCCTGCACCAGCATCATCAGCCGTAAATCGGTGACATGCGTCAAAAACAACTGCATGGCACGGCCGCTGGCAAATAAAACCAGAATGCCTTTATGCTGCGCATCGATAATCTGCTGGCGGAAAAAATGCGCCATTTCCGCAATATGTTGCGGCTCACTGGCCATCACCGGCTCATGACGCATCTGCGGGATAACCAGCTTCCCCTGCTCAATATGGTTAAACGGCGAATCCAGCGCAACAAAACGGTCACCGGGCTTTTCACTGAGGCCAGACATCTCCTGCAGACGATTAAAGCTGCTCAGCGAACGCAGCGTGGCGGAAGTCACCACCACATGCGGCACTTTGCGCCACAGCAATTTTTCCAGCTGCTCGCTGACGCGGATACCGGCGCAGTGAAACAGCAGGTGCGCATTGCCTTCACGGTTTTCACGCGTCACCCACTTCGAGACTGGCGCACCCGAGGCTTGTTCCATCGCCGCCAGACGCCATAGCTTGCTGATCGACTCGAACCACGCAAAAGCGCGATTCATCTGTAACAGCGTGCGGTGCAGGCGTACGACATCGTACTGACCGGTTTTGTCGCTCAGATCGTTAAGCAACGCCTCCGACAGACCGCGCAGTGCGTCGCTCAGTTTAAACAGGCGCGCGCAGAGGGTCAGAATCTCTTCCGGCAGTTGCCCCATCTCAAAGCGGTACTCACCGACGATCTCATCTTTTGGCAGCCACAGCGCCAGCATCGCCGACAGGATCTGCAACTGTTCGCGCATCTCTTCGCAATGCCCCTTCAACCGCTCAATATTGGCCAGCGGCGGCGGCGTTTTTGGCCGGAACTGCGCCATACACAGCTCCACCAGGCGTACAAACAGATCAAGTTGCACGCTGGTCCAGCCGGGGGTAATTTCCGCGCTCATCTCCAGCGCATCGCGCGCCACTTCAGGTAAATGATGGCCTTCATCCAGCACCAGCAACAGATTCTTCGCTGGCGGTAATACCGACTCATTTTCCAGTGCGGCCATTACCAGCGCATGGTTAGCCACCACCACATCAGCATGTTCTATTTCGCGGCGCGCCACAAAAAACGGGCATTCGCGATACCAGTGACAGTTATGTCCCAGGCAGTTGGCTTTATCGGTGCTCAGGCGCTGCCACAGGGAGTCTTCAATCGCTTCGTCGCTGTGATCGCGCAGACCATCCCACTGATAACGGTCGAGGGACTTTTGCAGGATCGTACACTGGGCGCGCTCATCTTTACTGGCGGTAAGTTCATCATCAAGAAACAGCAACAGATCGCCCTGCTGATCCTGGTCAGCCGCCAGCGCCGACAGATTACGCGGACACACATAGCGCCCGCGACCAAAGGCAGCGGTAAATTTCAGGTCGGGGATGATCTTTTTCAGCAGCGGTAAATCTTTACTGAAGATCTGATCCTGCAGCGCCACATTGGCGGTGCTGACCACCAGCGGTTTCTCCTGCGCACGGCCAACTGCAATGCCGGGGATCAGATAGGAGAGCGTTTTCCCGACACCGGTCGGCGCTTCAATCGCCAGATGTCGTCCCTCGTCGCCCGCCAGCGTTTTCGCCACTTCGGCGATCATCTGACGCTGCGGTGTTCGCGGGATAAAATCGGGAACCTGTTGTTGCAGGGCCTTGTACCACTGGCCGATTTGCGCTTTAAGCGCGGAGGTAAGCATTTATTTTAGGTTCTGTTTTATTTCAGTTAGTTGTCGAAAAATCAGCTTATATTATGCACAACATATCATCATAAAACACAACAGTGCTCTACAGAGAATTGCAGCTATTCAGCCCGGGTTTGCCGCGAAGTTTAACATATGCGTGACGCATTCCAAATTCCGTCTGTAGTGATTTTCATCCCTGCGAACTCATGCTTGAATCAGCTGCCAGAGCAACATACTGCGGCAAAAATTGACAAAAAAATCAGGACAACCAAAAGGAGATTGGATAAAATATGCACAGTGAAAAACAGACCAAAATCGCCTGGGGAAACTGCCGCTTCTCCGGCGTTAATCACAAAGGAGGTGATAATATGCAACCGAGACTGGAAAAACTCGAATATGATGTGGGTAAACTTCAAACTGATGTCGAAGTATTGAAAACCGATGTCGCAGACCTGAAAATAGATGTTGCGGTGATCAAATCAAACTATGCTACCAAAGCCGATATTAGCGCCATCAGAAGTGAAATCAGTGAGGCGAAGAGCCAAATCATTATGTGGGTGATGGGCGCAGTGTTTCTGGCGCAGTTTATTCCTGCCATCATCAAAGTCTTCACCAGCTAAACTATTTAGCATTTATACCAATACTTTACAGAAACAAACTGCCTGCAAATTACCGTTATAGCGGCCATAATTGTCAATCAGCTGATAGCCATGACGCAGATAAAATCTGACCGCCGCTTGATTGACCCGCCGCGTTTCCAGCCAGATTTCCCGATATCCCAACTGACACGCCTCCTGTTCCAGAAAAGCGAGCAGTGCGCGACCAATTCCCTGAGCGGGTTCTGCCGCATACATACGCTTTAATTCTGCAATGCCGGTGCTGAGTGGCCGCAATGCGCCACAGCCAACGGCAGTTCCGGCGTAATTACGTGCCACAACAAAACAGGCACCAGCATGCTGTAAATCCTGTGGATCAAACGAGCTAAGGCCACTGTCGCCGGTAATGCATTGCAAAGTGGCTGACAGCTGCGCCATCAACCACGCGGCATCATCAGAAGTTACCGGCTCACGCGTAATAATCAGGCCGCCATGATCACTCACTGTCTTGTCCTGCCAGCTTATACATCAGAGTGGTGGCATCAAATTCACCTGCCGTTGAACGTGCATAATGGGGAATGCTGCCAGCCGCCTGCCAGCCAAGCGAGCGGTAGAGCTGTTCAGCCACATCTCCACTGCGCGTGTCCAGCACCAGCAGTGTGCGCTGCGCCCGTACAGCGATCTGCTCGGCCTGTAACATCAACTGGCGCGCAATCCCCTGCCGCCGCGCCCGTGGATGCACCAGCAATTTGCTGATCTCCGCCCGGTGTGCCCCGTTCGGCATCATGCCCAGCACCACAATAATGGTGCCCACAATCCTGCCCTGTTCACGCGCCACCAGCAGTCGCTTATCACCACTGGCGAGACTGTAAACCACATCCTGCCAGAAGCGGGCAATCGATAAATGATCCGCGGCATCGATAAAACCGACGCTCGCCCCTTGCGCCACGCAGGCGGTTAACACTTCGCAAAGCGCAGGATGTTCCTGTTGCGCCTGTGCGGCATTCAGCATTTCGTAATCAATCATGGTCGGCATACCACCAGAGCGTAGTGCGCCGTAGTTTCCGGCGCGTGAAAAGAGGAACGGCCAAAAAGATGAAAACGCAGACAATCTCCAGCGACCAGCCGCCACTGCTGCTCATTCATACTGATTTCCAGCACGCCATCGAGTATCCAGATATGTTGTTCGAGGCCTGGCAGCGGCGGCGTATCATATTCAATTCGCGACCCGGCGCGCAGTCGTGCTTCAACCAGTTCAGCGCGAAAGGCGCTGGCAGGCGGGGACAGACTGCGCCGCTCAAAACCGTTCTCTTTATCACGCCATACCAGCTGCTGATCCGCCCGCAGGTGCTGGGCGATATTCTCTTCCACATCACTCAGCAAACGCGACATTGTCAGGCCATAGGCTGCACACAGCTTATTGAGCAGTGACGCCGTCGGACTGGTTTCTGCACGCTCAATACGTGACAGCGAGGCGCGGCTGATACCAGTAATCTCCGCCAGTTGTTCCAGCGACCAGCCTTTTTCAAGCCGCAATTCAGCCAGCCTTAATGCCAGCCGTTGCTCAGTGCCATCCTGCTGCGTCATGATTTATTCTCAAATAAGGGATTTAATCTCACATATGAGAATTAACCTTAATATTGCGCCAGGTCAACCTGTACAATGTAAAAATAATTGTACAAGTTAACGCCGTCGGGCTAACGTTGAGGTGGAGATGGTCGCATAAAGAGGAAAAACATGGCCGTTTATAGCATCGGCGAAGTCGCTGAACGTTGTGGTATCAACCCGGTAACGCTACGTGCATGGCAGCGTCGTTATGGTTTATTAAAACCACAGCGGTCGGAGGGAGGTCATCGTCAGTTTGATGATGAGGATATCCGCCGTATTGAAGAAATCAAACGCTGGGTAGAAAGCGGCGTGCCGGTGGGCAAAGTGAAAGCGCTGCTGGAGGGTGAAAATGTCCATGCCCATGATGGCTGGATGATCTTGCAGGATGAGTTAATGCTGGTGCTGCGTAGCGTACGCCCATCCAAATTGCGCGTGAAAATTGCCACTATGGGTCGCGAAAACCCATCAGATGCGCTAATAGATAATGTGATTATACCGGTTCGTCAGCGTCTGGGTTTAGATCAGGCTACGGCGAAAGCCATGAGTAGTCTGCTGGATGGCGCGCTCATCGACTATGCTGCCTTTTGCCTGACAGGATCACGTAAAAAGGCCGGCAAAGATGCACTACTGATTGGCTGGGGAACCGAGGATCGCACCCGGCTCTGGCTGGAAGGATGGCGCTTATCACAGCACGGCTGGCGTGTTGATGTATTAGCAGAACCACTGGATACCCTGCGCCCGGAACTGTTTCCTGGTCAGCATCTGTTCCTGTGGACCGGTAAAAAACTCACGCGCGGTCAGCAGGAACAGATCGCGCACTGGCAGGAGCAAGGGTTCTCCATTAATCCCCTTAGCGGTTAAAGCAGTTTAGGGATAATTATGCAGCATGCACAACAGGTTACACTGAATAGCCTGGTGGCGTTTTACCAGAATATGCAGGCAGGACAACTTAGCCAACTGGCTGAGATTTACCATCAGGATATGCTGCTGGTCGATCCCGTGGGCCAGCATCACGGGCTCGAAGCCCTGGAACGCTATTTTGCTTCACTACTGAAAAACTTGCGCTATTGCCGTTTTGAAGTGACGCACCAGCACTATTTTGACCAGTGTGCATTGCTGTTATGGCGGATGGAATATGCGCATCCGGCGCTGCAAAAAGGCGCGCCGCTGTCGCTGGAAGGCAGCAGTTATCTGACGTTTCGCAACGAGCGCATTCACTTTCAGCGCGATTATTATGACCTCGGCGAAATGCTGTATGAAAAAGTGCCGCTGCTGGGACGCGTGATAGGCGCCCTGAAAAGGAGGCTGAAATCATGAAAAGCGTGCTGATTACCGGCGCAAGTTCAGGAATCGGCTTTCAGCTGGCGTGCGATTATGCCGCCGACGGCTGGGCGGTTATCGCCTGCGGTCGTGACCGCGAAAAACTGCAACAGCTGCACAGCCATGCGGCTGACATCACTCTCTGCGTATTCGATATCACCGATTTGGCTGACACGCGTGCGGCGCTGGCCGGTAAAAACGCCGGGCTGGTGATCCTGTGTGCCGGCACTTGTGAGTATCTCAATAATGGAGTGGTCGATGCCGAAATGGTCCATCGGGTGATGAGCACCAATTTCAGTGGCCCGGTTAATTGCCTTGATGCCCTGCTGCCTCAGCTGCTGCCGCAGAGCCGGGTGGCGCTGGTCGGCTCTACCGCCAGTCTGGTGCCACTGCCGCGCGCGGAAGCCTATGGTGCGTCCAAAGCAGCGCTCGCTTACTTTGCCCGCAGTCTGGCACAGGATTTAACCCGGCAGCAGATCCATATTTCGCTGGTATTACCGGGGTTTGTCGATACGCCGCTCACCGCTCGCAACGATTTTAGTATGCCAATGAAAATCAGCGTGGAACAGGCTTCAGCTTTTATTCGTCGTGGTCTGGCGCGGGGCAAGCGGGAAGTGGTTTTCCCACCGCTGTTCGCCCTGCTGCTGCGTCTGATTTCGCGCTTACCCCAGTCGTGGCAGCGACTTTTAACCCAGCAGATAGCGAGGTAGTTTTGTGAAGATTGCCATTATCGGCAGCGGCATTGCCGGGCTTAGTTGCGCCTGGAAACTGGCTGAACGCGCCGATGTGCAGCTGTTTGAGGCTTCAGCCACGCCGGGCGGTCATACCGCTACCATCGACGTCGAGCTGGAAGGTAAAAGCTGGGCGATCGACACCGGTTTTATTGTATTTAATGACCGCACCTACCCAAGGTTTCTCTCACTGCTGGCGGAACTGGGCATGGAAAGCCAGAAAACCGAGATGAGCTTTTCCGTCAGTAATCGTCGCAGTGGGCTCGAATATAACGGCCACTCATTGAACAGTCTGTTCGCCCAGCGCAGCAACCTGTTCAGACCGAAATTCCTGCGTTTTATCGGCGAGATTATGCGTTTTAATAAGCGCGCAAAGCTGTGGCTCCAGCAGCAAAATAATGATGAAACGTTGAATGACTTTCTCAACAGCCAGGGATTCAGCAACTTTTTTGCCCAGCACTATATTCTGCCGATGGGGGCAGCGATCTGGTCAACATCGCTGGCTGAAATGCGCAATATGCCTTTGTCGCTGTTTCTGCATTTTTTTAACCATCACGGTTTACTGGATGTGGTTAACCGGCCGCAGTGGTATGTGATCCCGGGTGGCTCGCGCCAGTATGTTCGCCGCCTGCTGGCGCTGCTGGAGAATAAGCTGCAACTGCATCTGAACACGCCAGTGCTCGCCGTAGAGCGTGATGCAGAGGGTGTCACAGTATCCACTGCTAACGGCAACCAGCGGTTTGATCAGGTGATTTTTGCCAGCCACTGCGACCAGACGCTACAGATGCTGCCGGACGCCACAGCGGAAGAGCAGATCATGCTGTCCGGGGTGCCTTACAGCGCCAATGAGGTGGTGGTGCATACCGACACCTCCATGCTTCCCAACAACCGCCGCTCATGGGCCAGCTGGAATTATCATCTCGATGATACGCAAAACGGTGATGAGCTGTTAGGCGCCAGCGTGACTTACAACATGAACCGCTTGCAGGGCATTAATTCCCCGCACACATTCTGCGTTTCGCTCAATCCGACGCGGCCGATTGATGCCAGCAAAGTGCTGGGTAAATATTACTATCACCATCCGCAATTTAGTGCGCAAAGCCTGATTACGCAGCAGCAGCGCCTGCTGCTGAACGGCCAGCGGCGCAGCTGGTTTTGCGGCGCCTGGAGTTATAACGGCTTTCATGAAGATGGCATCCGCAGTGCGCTGGACGTAGTCGCTGGCATGGAACAGGCGGCGCTGTTATGAACAGTACCCTCTACAGTGGCCATGTGCGCCACCGGCGTTTTACGCCCATCGAACATCAGTTCAGCTATCGCATCTTTATGCCGCTGATCGACCTTGATGAGCTGCCGCTGTTGTCACAAGTGGGGATCCGCCTCGGACGTTTCTCCCCCGCCTCGTTTTATCCTGAGGATTATCTCGGCGGCGGTGATATTAAAACCCGCGCCCAGCAGCGCATCGCCGAGCTGACCGGAGACCATCTGACTGGTCGCGTAATGCTGCTGTGTCAGCTGCGCTATCTTGGCTGCTCGTTTAATCCGGTCAATTTTTACTACCTCTATGATCAGCACGACCAGCTGCGCTGGATGCTGGCGGAGGTGCGTAATACGCCGTGGAATGAGCGCCATACCTATGCGGTCAATCCCGACGGCAGTGAGACCACTGACAAAGCCTTTCATGTCTCGCCGTTTAACCCCATGGAGATGGTTTATCACTGGCGGCTGTCACCGCCAGCAAAATCGCTCTCCGTGCATATTGAAAATCACCGCAGCGGGCGGGAGTTCGACGCGACGCTGCATCTGCGCCAGCAGCCATTGACGCGACGCACTCTGCGCCACCATTTGTGGCGGTTTCCCTTGATAACGCTGCGTACCGCGCTGGCCATTTACTGGCAGGCTTTCAGGTTATGGCGCAAAGGCGCAACGCTGCATCCCCATCCGAAGTCGGAGAAATAGACCATGTGCATCTCTGAAGTTAGCTTTACGCACGGCAATAAACCCGGCAAGCGACTCTCCGCCTCACGTCGCGTGATTTTTGCGCTGTTAAACCACATTCGCGGCGCCGGGTTACGCATTTCAGATCCGCATCTGGGAGAGCAGTTTTTTGGCGATCCCCAGGCCGAGCTACAGGCGGAAGTGCAGGTTAAGCATACCCGGGCATATCGCCGCGTATTGCTTGGCGGCAGCATTGCGGCAGCGGAAAGCTATATGGACGATGACTGGGATACACCGGATCTGACCGCGGTGATTCAGACACTGGCGCTGAATATGGCGGTAATGGATAAACTGGAAACGCGCTTAAGCTGGCTCACTGTCCCGGTTAACAAACTGATTCACGCCTTACGACGTAACAGCGTGCGTCAGGCGAAACGCAATATCGCCGCTCATTACGATCTCGGCAACGACTTCTATCGCGCGTTTCTCGATCAATCGATGCAGTACTCCAGCGCCTGGTTTCACGACCACAGCACCACGCTGGAACAGGCGCAGGACGCGAAATTACGCCGCCTTTGCGTCAAGCTGGCGCTGCGCCCTGGCGATCACTTACTGGAGATTGGCACCGGCTGGGGCGCGCTGGCGGAATTTGCTGCCCGTGAATACGGTTGCCGGGTGACCACGACCACCATCTCGCGCGAGCAGTATCAGTTTGCCCGCCAGCGTATTGAGCAGGCCGGACTGAGCGATCGGGTCACGGTGCTGTGTGAAGATTACCGCAATCTGCAGGGCCAGTATGACAAGCTGGTATCGGTAGAGATGATTGAAGCCGTAGGTCGCCGCTATATTCCGCTGTTTGTCCAGCGTTGTCAGGAGCTGGTGAAGCCGGGTGGCCGCATGGTATTGCAGGCGATAACCATCAGCGAAGCACGCTACGGCAGTTACGCCAAAGGGGTTGATTTTATTCAACGCTACATCTTTCCCGGTGGTTTTTTACCCTCCGTCACCCTGCTGCAACAGACGATGAGCGAGGTCAGCGACTACGTGGTGCAGGATGTGTTTGAGATGGGCAACGACTACGCCAGAACGCTGCGTGAATGGCGCCTGCGTTTTGACCACGCCTGGCCGCAGCTGGAAAGCAACCAGTTTGATGAGCGTTTTCGCCGCATGTGGCTGTTTTATCTCTGCTACTGCGAAGCGGGCTTTATGGCACGCACCATTGGCACTGTGCAGCTGACTGCCGCACGCGCATGAAAAACTGGCGCTTCTGGCTGCTGACCCTCGGCTTCGACGCTTACTGGGCGCTGGCCGTCGGCCTGCGGGAGCGTGGCGAACTGATCGCCGCGGCGATTGCTGTGCTGGCGCTGCTGCTGTCGCCCAATGGCAGCCGCTGGCCGCTGTTAACGCTGGCGATCCTCGGCATTGCCCTCGACAGCCTGTGGCTGGCGCTTGATCTGTTTCACTTTAGCGGCAGTCACTGGCTGCCGCTGTGGATGCTGTCGTTATGGCTGGCCTTTGCCTGCTGGTGGCGAACGCTGATGGCGACGCTGAAATTGCCTGTCAGCGGGCTGATCGCGCTGGGCGCTATCGGCGGGCCGTTAAGTTATCTGATTGGTGCCCAGCTCGGCGCGATGCAGTTGCAACGCAGCGCCGCGCTGGTTTACCCGTTGCTGGCCTGTGGCTGGGCGATCTATCTGCCGCTAACAGGCTGGATATTGCGGAACCGATAGCATAAAAAGCGGGCTGTCAGCGCAACACAAGTACCCTGAAATCCGTCAGGGTCTGACTGAAGGAGTCTGATATGTGGAAAGCACTCTGTCTGGGACTATGCCTGGTGATCAGCGGCTGCGGCAGCAGTATTGATGAATATCAGTCCGCCACACCGAAGATCGATATCTTCCGCTATTTTGACGGTCAGTCGCGCGCCTGGGGGATGATGCAGGATTTCAGTGGCAAACAGATTCGACGTTTTGAAGTCACCATTCGCGGTGAGGTGCTGGGCGACACCCTGACCCTGCATGAGCAGTTTGCCTGGGATGATGGCGAGAAGCAGACGCGCGTCTGGCAGATTCGCCGTCTGCAGGATGGCAGTTATGTCGGCACGGCAAACGATATTATTGGTCGCGCCATCGGCCATACGGCGGGCAACGCCTTTAACTGGCGCTATCAGATGGAGGTGAAAACCGACTCCTCCAGCTACCGTCTGAACTTTGATGACTGGATCTGGCAGCAGGATGAACGCCATTTACTCAACGTCACCTCGCTGAAAAAATTTGGCATCGAAGTGGCGCGCGTGACGATTTTTTTCAATAAAGAAGCGGATGACGTGAAATAAAAACCCTTTAATCGTCTATGCTGAGAGGGCGGATCGCGCTATGATCCGCCCTCTTTTTTTTGTTAAAAGGCACGGTAATGAACCTGCAAAAAGTTGCGATTATCTCTGGCTTCCTGGTTTTGGCTATCGGCGGCGTTGGCGGCCTGATGCTGGTGGGCTACGCCATTATTCTGCATGCTTCTTAAGTCGCTGCAGTAGCCGTTCAAACACTCTGTCAGTGAGAATGGCCAGCAGGGCCACCAGCAACGCGCCCTGAATTATATAGGCGGTATTAAAGCCGCTGAGACCGATAATCACCGGTGAGCCAAGGGTTTTGGCGCCAACCGTTGAGGCAATGGCCGCAGTGCCGATATTAATGATCACCGAGGTGCGCACGCCAGCGAGGATCACCGGCGCCGCCAGCGGCAGCTCCACTTTGCATAAGATCTGCCATGCGCTCATACCTGTCCCTTCGGCAATCTCCCGCACACTGGCTGGCACCGCACTGATCCCGGCCAGCGTGCCCTGCAAAATCGGCAACAGTCCATATAACAGCAGCGCAATAATCGCCGGTCGATCGCCAAATCCCATCACCGGCACTGCAATCGCCAGCACCGCCACCGGCGGAAAGGTTTGTCCGGCCGCCACCAGCGTCTCGACCAGCGAACGAAACTCGCGTCCGGCGCCGCGCGTCACCAGAATCGCGGCGCCCACGCCCAGCAGCGTCGCCAGCAGGCTGGAGATCGCCACCAGTTCAATATGCGCCAGCGCCAGCCGGGCAAAGCTGTCCTGCTGATACAGCGGCCGCTCCAGCTGCGGAAACCAGTAAGCAAACAGTTCACCACTGTGTGGCAGCGCCAGCAGCAGCGCAATAAATAACAGCAACAGCCACAGCAGCGGATCGCGCAACCAGCGCATCATATCTCCTCCCGCTGACGCAGCAGATCGATAAAATGCAGCACGCCCAGTGGCTTTTGCTGCTGATCCACGACCGGTAACTTATCGGTCTGACGGGCAATAAACAGCGAAAGCGCCTCTCGCAGGCTGATATCGGCTGCCACCGGTTCCGCCTCCAGCCACTCACCGCGTCTGGCGGCGGCGCCAGCATTGCCCAGCGACAGCAGGCGTACGCCCAGCTCGCTACGACCAAAGAAATCGCGTACAAAAGCAGTGGCCGGACGGGTTAACAACTCAACCGGCGTGCCCTGCTGGATCACGCGTCCACCATCCATCAGCACAATTTTATCCGCCAGCGCCAGCGCTTCATCAATATCGTGCGTTACCAGCACGATGGTGCGTCCCGACAGCTGATGAATGCGGATAATCTCCTGCTGTAGCGCAGCCCGGGTGACGGGATCGAGCGCACCAAACGGCTCGTCCATCAGCAGCACTTCCGGGTCGGCCGCCAGCGCACGCGCCACCCCCACCCGCTGCTGCTGACCACCCGAAAGCTGATGCGGATAACGCTGGCGGAATTCGTTATCCAGATTCAGCAAGGCCAGCAATTCGCTCACCCGCTCACGGATACGTGCTTTTGGCCAGTTAAGCAGCGACGGCACGGTGGCGATATTTTTCTCCACTGTCCAGTGCGGAAACAGGCCAATCGACTGAATGGCGTACCCCATGCGACGTCGCAGATCCTGCGGATTAAAACTGCGGATCTCCTCACCGGCAAAACGAATAGTGCCTTCATCGTGCTCAATCAGCCGGTTAATCATTTTCAGGGTGGTGGACTTGCCCGAGCCGGAGGTGCCAATCAGCACGGTAAACTCGCCCTCAGCAATATTCAGGGTTAAGTCACTGACCGCCGCACTGCCATTAAAATATTTACTCACCTGGTTAAAATGGATCATCGGCGTTCGGCCTCCAGCAGCGAAATCACAAATTTAAACAACGCATCGACCACTACCGCCATAGCAATCACCGGGATCACTCCAAGCAGCACCAGTTCCAGCGCACTACTCAGTAAGCCCTGAAAGATAATCGCGCCAAAACCGCCGGCGCCGATTAGCGCGGCAATCACCGCTATACCGACAGTTTGCACCGCCACCACCCGCAGGCCGCTCAGCATCACCGGCAAGGCCAGCGGCGCTTCCGCATGCCAGAACACCTGCATACGCGTCATACCCATGCCTCTGGCGGTCTCAATCACTCCGGCAGGCACCTGCTGCAAGCCGGCAACCACACTGCGTACCAGCGGCAACAACGCATACAGCACTAAGGCAATCAGCGCTGGCGCCATACCGATGCCGCTGATACCGATGTCCGCCAGCAACGGAAAGCTTTTGGCGAGTCCCGCCAGCGGCGCAATCAGCAGGCCAAACAGCGCTACCGATGGCACGGTCTGAATAATATTCAGCAGCGCAAACACCGATGACTGCCAACGCGGCTGGCGGTAACAGAGCAGCCCAAGTGGCAGTCCCAGCAACAATGTCGGCAGCAGCGTACTGAGCAGCAATAGCAGATGACGCGACAGCGCCTGATCAAATACCTCCCGGCGATTAACATACTCTTTTAACAGCGCCAGCTGATCGAGCTGACCGAGCAGCAGCAGAGCAATTACCGGCAGCCACATCTGGGCATTCAGCAACAGCCGCCAGAAGGCGCTGCGGGTGGCGCGCGCCAGCGCGTCGGCGGCGATTAACAGACAGAGCGCCGCCGCCAGCCACAGACCGCTGCCAAATGAGGTGCGTGCCAGCGGACTGCCCTGCTGCGCCAGCGTTGTCGCCTGGTGGCCACTAAACGCCACCAACAGGGTAAGCAGAATTTCACTGAGGATCACCACCAGCGCCAGATTGCCGCGCGTCACCGGACGCCAGGCCAGCAGTAATAACAGCAGCAACGGCAGCAGCAGCAGACTATTCACGCCGTCCAGCAGCGACCATAGCGTTAGCGGCTGACCAGAAACCAGGCGATTAGCAGCATAAGTCAGGAAAGGTAGCGTGCTGATGGCAATCAGCATCAGCAGCGTCAGAACCAGCAACACGCGGTTATACAGTGTGATTCGCAAAATGACTCCGTTCAGCCAGCGGTTCGGCGCCCGTCTGGTTCAGATGGCTGACGTGCAGGCGCCGTGATAACGACGTCTGCACGGCGACTTACAGCAGTTTTTTCTGTTTCAGATAGTCGGCCGCCACGCTTTTTGCGTCCTGTCCTTCAACCGCGATTTTGGCATTTAGCTGTTGCAGCGTCTTTTCATCAAGGGAGGCAAATACCGGCTGCAACCATTTGGCGATATCCGGATACTGTTTCAGCACCGCAGCGCGCACCACCGGAGCGGGCGCATAGATCGGCTGTACGCCTTTCGGATCGCTTAGCGTTTGCAGACCCAGCGCCGCCACCGGACCATCAGTACCGTAAGCCATCGCGGCATTGACGCCGGAGGTTTGCTGTGCGGCGGCTTTAATCGTCACCGCAGTATCACCACCGGCCAGCGACAACAACTGATCCTGGTTTAACTGAAAACCGTAGGCTTTCTGAAATGCCGGCAGCGCATCGGCACGTTCAATAAACTCCGCTGACGCCGCCAGTTTAAACTCACCGCCCGACTTCAGATAACGGCTGAGATCGTCAAGCGAGTGCAGCTTATTTTTCTCTGCCACATCGCTGCGTACCGCAATGGTCCAGGTGTTATTGGCGGGTGCCGGGGTTAACCACGTCAGCTGATTTTTCTGCTGGTCGAGGGTTTTCACCTTCTCAAAGCCGGCTTTGGCATTTTTCCACGCCGCATCCTTCTCATCATTAAAGAAGAACGCGCCATTGCCGGTATATTCAGGATAGATATCCAGCTCGCCAGCGGTAATCGCGCCGCGCACCACTTGCGTATTGCCAAGCTGAATTTTATTAACGGTTTTCACCCCGTGTTTATCCAGTACCTGCAGAATGATATTGCCCAGCAATGAGCCTTCAGTATCAATTTTTGAACCAACACGCACCGGATCGGCCGCCGACGCGGTCCCGGCCAGCGTCATCAGTGCGGCAAATCCCAGTAACCCGCTACGCAATGCGTTGAAAGTCATCTTTTTTTATCCTTATGATTGATTAAACATACCCTTAAGCAAGCTCTTTCAGCGTAGCGCAAATCTTGCGGTCGCTGAGCATCAAGCAGGAAAAACGTGCTTCTCGCCACAACAGATGTCGATAACAGTTTTCCGTTCTCTTAATCAACCGCCAAACGGTTGTAACATATAACCAGAAAGAATTTAACGCCCGGCTGGTGCTGAGTATGCTGCTGGTTCCATTCTAATAATGCGTTTACAACATCATGTCTGAAATTACATCTTCGGCGCACGTCGCGCTGGCAGGGGAAGCACCGTCTGGCAAGGCGGAACTGATTCGCAGCGCGGCTGACGTCTCGCAACTGGTTAACCACAGCAGCCACTCACGCAGCAATGCGCGCATCGTCATCGGCATCGCGCTCGGTGGCGTATTTCTTGACGCCTACGATCTCGGCTCGCTGGCGTTTGGCATTAAAGATATTACGCGCGAATTTAATCTGACACCGGCCGGTACCGGTATGGTCGCGTCAGCAATTACCTTTGGCGCGATTGTCGGTGCGCTGATTGGCGGCTATCTCACCGATAAAATTGGCCGTTATCGTGTATTTATGGCCGATATGCTGTTTTTTGTCTTTGCCGCACTGGCCTGCGCTTTTGCGCCGAATGAGTATGTGCTGGCTGCCGCCCGTTTTGTGATGGGTATGGGGGTGGGGATTGACCTGCCGGTGGCGATGGCGTTTCTCGCCGAGTTCTCAAAGCTGAAGGGGCGCGGCAATAAAGCCGCCAGTATTGCGATGTGGTGTCCGACCTGGTACGCGGCGATCAGCACCTCTTATCTGCTGGTGTTGCTGCTGTATGCGGTGCTGCCGGAGAGCCATACCGACTGGCTGTGGCGTCTGATCCTCGGCTTTGGCGCGGTGCCAGCGCTGATCATTATTGCCATTCGTAGTCGCTATATGAGTGAATCACCGGTCTGGGCTGCCAATCAGGGCGATCTTAAGGGGGCGGCCCATATTCTGCGCAACTCCTATGGCATTAATGCACATGTTGCTGAGGACGCCGATCTGACGCCAGCGAAACCTGTGCGGCGTGCCAGCTGGAGTAACTACGGTGAACTGCTGAAAGGGGTCTATCTGAAGCGCACCGTGCTGGCGACAATTATCTCCACCGTCTCGCCGTTTGCTTACAACGCGGTAGCCTTTGGTTTGCCGGTGATTATCTCCAGCTTCCTCGCCCAGTCGTTGCTGACCACCATTCTGATCTCGCTGGCGCTGAATCTGTTGTTTGCTTTTGTCGGTGGCATCTTCGCCGTACGCCTGGTGCCGCGCTTTGGCGCGTGGAAAATGACCGTACTCGGTTACAGTTTCCAGCTGGTGGCGCTGCTTGGACTGGCGCTGACCGGACGCCCGGATGGCGGCGGAGAAGCAGCATTCGCCATCGCCATGCTGGCGCTGTTCCTGCTGGGCCAGGGTTTTGGTCCAGGTGCGCACACCATGACTTACGCCTCATTAAGCTACCCGACCTCACTGCGTGGCGTCGGTGTCGGCTTTAACCAGACGGTGGTACGCGCCAGCTCGACGCTGTCGCTGTTCCTGTTCCCGGTACTGGCGGCGATGCTGGACACCGGCGTGTTCTGGGTCATTGCGCTTGCGCCGGTGATTGGCTTACTGGCGATGCTATTGATGCGCTGGGAGCCATCTGGCTACGACGTTGATGCCGAGGACTTTGCACAATAATGCTCAGGCCGGGGTGACCCGGCCTTACATTTTGCGGGTAAAGTATTTCAGCTGTTGCGGAATACGCGCGAAGGTATGTAAAAACCATGGCGTAAAAGCATCAGGGTCCTGCTCAACCCGGCGTGTAACCTCTTCAATCGAGGCATAACACCAGTTATCCGCTTCTTGTGGATTGAGACGGGGCAGATCGTCACTGACCGCAAAGTAGACATGACCATATTCATGCTCGGTCAGCCCATTGCTCATTGGCAGGTTATAGCTTAATTCAAACATTGGCGTCAGGGTCAGACGCATCCCCATCTCTTCGTACAGACGACGTTCCGCCGCATGTTGCGTTGATTCCAGCGGGTAAGGATGGCCGCAGCAGGTATTGCTCCACAGACCGCCACAGTGATATTTATCACTGGCGCGCTGCTGCAACAGCAACTGATGTTGCGAGTTAAACACGTAGACCGTCACGGCACGATGCAGCAACCCTTTCTCGTGTACTTCCAGCTTTTCCATGCGGCCGGTCGGACGATCAAGATGGTCGACCAGGATGACTTCTATCGCGGACATGACTACTCCTTAGGACTTATCTCACTATTCTGACATATCCCTGGCCAGATCTGGCGTATGAAATCGTGCGAATTTATGACAAATGTGAGAAAAATAACTCAGGCGGGATAAATCCCGCCTGATAACCATTCTCAGTTAAGGGGTATTACAGGCGGAAGCTGTTGACCACCAGCTCAAGCTGCACACTCTGCTCTTCCATTGCCTGGGCGGCGGAAGAGACCTGCTCCACCAGCGCGGCGTTTTGCTGAGTGGTGCTGTCGAGCTGGTTAATCGCGATATTCACCTGATCGATTCCCATACTCTGCTCGCGGCTGGCGGACATAATCTCGCTCATCAGGGTGGTGACACTGCTTACCCCCTGCATCAGCTCGTCCATGGTGCTGCCCGCCTGTTCAACCAGCTGGCTACCGGTGTCAATATTGGCGACCGACTCTTCAATCAGCTTTTTGATTTCACGCGCCGAGTTGGCGGAACGCTGCGCAAGGTTGCGTACTTCAGACGCCACGACCGCAAAACCACGTCCCTGCTCACCGGCGCGCGCCGCCTCTACCGCAGCGTTAAGCGCCAGGATATTGGTCTGGAAGGCGATACTGTCAATCACGCTGATAATATCCACCACTTTGCGCGACGAGGAGTTAATCGCTCCCATAGTCGACACCACCTGACGCACCACTTCGGTACCGCGCGCCGCCACTTGCGAGGCATCGCCAGCCAGCTGATTAGCATGCGTGGCGTTATCGGCGTTCTGACGGACGGTGCCGGTTAACTGCTCCATTGACGCCGCCGTTTCGACAATCGAACTGGCCTGCTCTTCGGTACGTGAAGAGAGATCGGCATTACCGCTGGCAATCTCACGTGAAGCGGCAGTAATCGCCAGCGCGCTGTCACCCACCTGGCGCATCAGCCCCTGCAGGTATTCAATAAAATTGTTAAAACTCTGCGCCACGGCATTAAATTCCGGGCTGCTGCTCTGTGGCAGCCGTTGGGTTAAATCCGCACCGCCGGTGGAGAGCGCGAGGATATTGTCATTCAGTCCGCCCAGACGCTTCATCATGGTACGGATAAAGCCCAGCAGCACTAACAACAGGATCACCGCCAGCGGGATCTGTACCAGACCCAGACGGGTTAACATTGAATTGGTTTGCTGCACCAGCAGGCTGGAAGGGACATCGCTGGCAAGATACCACGGACTACCGGCAATCGGCTGCACCAGCAGCGTATGGTCGCCATCGTCGCTGCTGTACTCCACCTGAGTCGGTTCGCCATTGGCTTTAGCTAACAGTTCCTGCAATGGCGCCGCCATCGGTAGTGACAGATCCTTAAGGCTTTGCAGTTTGGCGCTGCCGTCGGCCAGCGCGGCATCGCCGACCACTTTGCCATCGGCTTCGACAATCAGCACCCGTCCTTCAATCGCTTCGCCCATCTGTTTTGCCAGATGGTTAAAGAAGCCAAGGGTAACGTCGATGGTCGCCACGCCCCATGCGGTACCATCACGATAAATCGCCATGGCGCAGTTGGTACGCGGCTGTGGACTGGCGGCATCCTGATATGCTTTTGCCCAGGCGCACTGCCCTTTTGGCGCGGCAAGGCCATCCTTATACCACGGCTGCTCATAATATTTTGGCGCTTCGGCGGAGTTCCAGAAGGTGTTGACTTTCAGCTGGTTGCTGCTGTCGCGGGCAAAAAAGCTGCTGAATTTTTCACGGGCGGGATCACGCATATTCGGCAGTGGCCAGATCCCTCCGCCGAATACGTTTACGTCCTGATACTGGTTAACCAGCACCGGCAACAGGGTATCAATAGTGCTGCTGTCCATCACGCCAGCGGCTTCGGTGATACTGCGCTGCTGCGCCTGCACCCGATTCATCTGTTCGACGATATTCGCCGCCAGCGCGTCTACCTGATAGCGCACCCGCTGACTCTCATTAGCCGTTAATTGTGGTGCGACAAATTGTTTTATGACCACTACCGTCACCAGCAGTAACAGCAGAAAAAAGCTGACTATCATAACGGTAAAGCGGGACTGTGTTGTTTTTAGCATATGCACACCACTTGACTCGATAAAGGCACGATTACCTGATCGAGTTAACGGCGTACACGGCGACAACTTGAGGCGATCAACGTCACATTCTGCGTAAAGATTTGTGCAACGCGATCGGGGAAGTAGCTGAATGGATTTAGCTGTCGATCTCCACCACCTGCTGGCGCGGGCGGAAAATATGACCAGAACCATATTGCAACAGACGCGCGACCAGCTGATAGCCGCCATTCTCATCGGCCTGCGCAAATTCGCGCTCAGCGGTGGTCACCGGACTGGCCCAGAGCAGATTAACTTTCTCCCCTTCGCGCTTCGGCAGCGGGAACTGCCCCTCTTCGCGCGCCAGCGCACCCGAGAGAATAAAGCCTTCAAAACCGACCGGCGCAACCGCCGATTCCAGCGTATGCCCCTCGCCGATCCAGCTTAAGCGGCCCCACGGAAGATGGGCAAAGCCCGCCAGCGCACTGGCCATCTGCACCGCGTTATCTTCGGTCATCACTTCGGCATCGATCGCCATCGCCAGTTCTGTACGGCGATATTGCGGCGCCAGATCTTCATACAGGAAATCCACCCATGGCATCGGACGGATACTCATCCCCAGCGTCAGGAAATACCAGACACCCTGATGATAGTGTTGGGAAATCGCCATCGGCGGCCAGTTGCCCTGATCGATAGCGTAATATTTTAACGACTCGCCATAATGTGCTTCGTAGCACTTCAGCATCTCACGTTGCATCGGCTCCCACAGATGGCCATCGTGCCAGTCGCGCCAGAACAGACGGTGTTTACCGGCCTGCTCGTAATGTTCATTGGTGGAGGCGGAACCCAGAGGTGCGGTCAGGCGATTTTCTTTGATGCAACCGGCGGAGAAACTGACCTGCTGTTGCTGATACAGACTCCAGCCGGGGATCACCGCCAGCAGCTGTCCCTGATACCAGACCGCAGCGCCATCATCGGCTGGCTCCCAGATAATCTGGATACCAGCAGGATCGAGCGGCGGCTCGGCTTCCAGCGTGCGGCAATATTCGGCACTCAGCAACGGCGCAATCCCCTGCGCCATGGCCTCACGATCTTCCTGTTGGGGGGCGGGTAACAGATTACGTAGCCAGCAACCACGCACCGCAAATTGCGTGCGAAACGGCTCAGCAGGCCAGATATAGAAGTAGGCGGCACGCTCATCCTGTTCGATGACGGCGGTTAGCGTTTGTTGCTGATTCGCTACTTCAGCAATCAGATGCGACTGTGTCATAAAGCCTCTACGTAGCGTGGAGGGATCCTTTTCCCCGAGAATAGAGCAGGATCCTCCTTCACGCCACGTCAGGACAAGGGTAAAACTCTCAAAAATTGCGTTTAGCGGTGTATATCACCACTCTGATCAGCAGGGCGATAATCAGTGCAATCAACAGAATGCAGGCGACACCGGTGATAAAACTCGCCCAGTCATTGCCCCACTCCTGCGCATGATCGATCAGGCCGAGCCCTTCAGGTGACAGCAGATGATACGATTTATCCTGCAGTCTGCCGACCAGATTGCCCAACGGACAGACAAAGCGGATTAGTAACATCGCCAGCACGATATAGATTACCGCGCGAGCGGCTTTAAACATCACATTGCGCATAATCTGGCGTCCCTTTGACTGTGACTTTCCCGTAGGCTTTTAATCCATTGCGCGAACCCGCAACGCTGCTCTGCTCAGTACGCAGCAGCGCCTGCCTGACGATCTGAAATTCCTGAACCTTGAAAAAAGTGATGCAACCCCAAGACTCTCCCGACCCGTCGGGTCGTAAAGGATGCAGACGGAACGATCCGCGCTGAACTTCATTGACCAGTACATGATCAGACATAGTTTTAGTACTGAACAAGCCAAACCATTCATCGTGGTTAGTACGATTAACCAGATCTTTTACCTCGCGTAACACGCTATTGGCAAAACTGCCGGAAGGTAAAGCCACGATCCAATACTCCCCCACTGGGATCGAACCATAGTCGGTGACAAATGAGCAGTTGGCATTGTTGATAAACTTATCGCGCCCGGAGAGCACCGCGTATGTGCCAACACCATACACCGTTAACTGTGCGCGCCCGGTCTTTCGCGCCGCGTCGTCATACACCATCTGCATCTGAATCATCTTGCTAACCTGCTCTCAGAAAAATTAAAATTACAGCAAATCAAGTGGGTAGCTTCGCTGTTGTAGCAGTACAGAGCAAGAGGCAAAACTCTCAAATTTCCCTTCCCATCCGCCGCATCGCCCGTTGATAAGCTCCATTCTGCACCGCCCAGCGTAATCCGGCGGCGATAATGCCAATCTGGCTGTCGATAGTAAAACGCTGCAAACGCGAGAAGCGAAACCCCGACTGCTGCTGCGCCCAGTCCGGTAATAAGGCAATCCCCGCCAGCATCATGGTTTTCATCACTGGCTTCGCCTGCCAGCTCGGCGCAGGCGCATTCAGCAGCAACCTCGTGACTTCACGGGTGCGATCGTCACAACGCAGCTGCGGGCGCATATCATGCAGATAGTCGCCGATCTCACGCTGACTTTTTGGCACTGCAGCGGCGCCAAGCGCTTCTGCCACCACGGCGGCCTCGGCATAGTAACGGTCCTGTTCCGCCAGACTGAGATGAGGATTTTTGTAACGCAGATGCGCAGCAAGAAAGCGGCTGGACTCCGCCACATGCACCCAGGTAAGCAGCGCCGGATCGCTGGCGGCATAAGTATGCCCTTCGGCATCCACGCCGTTAACCTGCAGATGAATACGTTTGACGCGTTCAATCAACGTGCTGGCATCAGTGCGGTTGCCAAAGGTGGTGACCGCAACAAACTGGCTGGTGCGTCGTAAACGCCCCAGCATATCATCGCGAAAAGTGGAGTGGTCCCAGACACCCGCCAGCGCCAGCGGATGCAACATCTGCATCAGCAGCGCGCTAATGCCGCCACATAACATCGAGGTAAAATCGCCATGTACCCGCCAGATAACGCTGTCCGGGCCATACAGTCCCGCATCGCCCGGCGGTTGAGAAATATCAAACTCATTCAGCGCCAGGCCGTTCAGACGAAACACCTGCTGCTGAATCTTTGCGCGCAACCCGTTCATCCTGCCTCTGCTGATTGTGTGCTTTACGACAAACTCAGGGGCCTGCGCCCCTGAGTTCACTGGCAGTCACAGATAAGTAAACTCGGCATTTTGCGTTTTGGCGGAATCCAGTCCAATCATCACGCTAAATTTACCCGACTCGGCAACCTGCTGCATACGTGCGTTCCAGAACGTCAAAGCTTCGACATCAATTGGGAAGCTCACGGTTTGTGATTCGCCCGCTTTCAGCATAATGCGTTTAAAGCCTTTCAGCTCCTTCACCGGGCGGCTGATACTGGCCACCTGGTCGCGCAGATACATCTGCACCACCGTCGCACCGTCGCGATCGCCGGTATTAGTGACCGTTACGCTGGCAGTAACCTTGCCATTACGCGGCATGGTGGTAGCTGACATTTTTACCGGCGACACATCAAAGCTGGTGTAGCTGAGGCCGTAACCAAACGGGAACAGCGGACCATTTGCCGCATCATAGTAATGCGAAGTGTATTTATTCGGTTTCTGCGCATTATACGGACGGCCGGTATTCAGATGGTTGTAATAGATGGGGATCTGTCCCACCGAACGCGGGAAGGACATCGGCAACTTACCTGACGGATTGTAATCGCCAAACAGCACATCGGCGATCGCATTACCGCCTTCCGTGCCGCTAAACCAGGTTTCCAGCAGCGCATCGGACTGCTGATGCTCTTTCACCAGCGCCAGCGGACGACCATTCATCAGCACGATCACCAGCGGCTTACCGGTGGCTTTAAGTGCATCCAGCAACTTCAGCTGGCTCGGTGGAATAGTGATATCGCTGCGGCTGGATGCTTCATGCGCCATCCCGCGCGCCTCACCCACCGCCACCACCAGCACATCAGCTTTCTGCGCGGTGGCTACCGCTTCATCCAGCATCTGCTGTGCGCTGCGCGACTCATCCTGCACGGCATTTTCATACAGATTAAGGAAATCTTTAATCCCCTGATTGTCGGTGACATTCGCCCCTTTGGCATACAGTAGCGTCGCCTTACCGGCGACGGCATTTTCCATCCCCTGACGCAACGTGACGGCCTGGGCCGCGACCGCCGCCGCCGACCAGCTGCCGATCATATCGAGCTGGCTGTCTGCCAGTGGGCCAATTAGCGCAATCGTGCCCGATTTTTTCAGCGGCAGTGTTTCCAGACGGTTTTTCAGCAGCACGATACCTTTGCGCGCCACATCGCGCGCTTCACTACGATGCAGGCGGCTTTCGGCATTAGTATCCACTGGATCGCTGCCCTTCGGCCCTAAATGGCTGTAGGGATCGTTAAACAGTCCCATATCGTACTTAACATTCAGCACATGACGAGTAGCATCATCAATTTCCTGCTCGCTAACCTCGCCACTTTTTACCAGGCCCGGCAGATATTTGCTGTAGTACTCGTCGCTCATGCTCATATTGACGCCGGACTTGATCGCCACCCGCACTGCATCGCGCGGATCGCTGGCGACGCCATGGTTAATCAGCTCTTTAATCGCACCATGATCGCTGATGGTAATACCTTTAAATTTCCAGTCATCACGCAAAACATCTTTCAGCAGCCAGCTGTCGGAGGTGGCGGGCACGCCATTGACCGAGTTCAGCGCCACCATTACACCACCGCTGCCCGCATCCAGCGCCGCTTTATACGGCGGCAGATAATCCTGGAACAGCCGCTGCGGACTCATATCAACCGTGTTGTATTCACGACCACCTTCCACCGCGCCATAGGCTGCGAAGTGTTTTACGCTGGTCATCACCGAGTAGCGATCTGCCGGACTTTTACCCTGCATCGACTCTACCAGGGTACGGCCCATGGCGGAAGTGAGAAAAGTATCTTCACCAAAGCCCTCCGATACCCGGCCCCAGCGCGGCTCGCGGGTGACATCCACCATCGGCGCCCAGGTCATATTCAGGCCATCGTCGGCCGCTTCATACGCTGAAATCCGTCCGACCTGCGCCACCGCATCCAGATCCCAGCTGGCGGCCAGTCCTAACGGAATCGGGAACGCGGTACGCTGCCCGTGTATCACATCGTAAGCGAAAAACAGGGGGATTTTCAGGCGGCTGAGTTGCATAACCTGATCCTGCATGGCGCGAATATCCTGGCGGGTCACGGTATTAAAGATGGCGCCCACCTGTTCATGCTGAATCATGTCGCGGATCACCTCTTTGGTGACCACCGGACCGACGGTAATCAGCCGCAACTGACCGATCTTCTCGTCGAGGGTCATTTTTTTCAGCAAATCGGTGACAAAGGCGTCTCGTGCTTCAGGGGTTAACGGATGTTGGCCAAAGAGCTCATCGGCAAAAGCTGGCTGCATCGCCAGTGTGACAGCAAGGCTGACAGAGTAAATCCATTTCATCAGATTGGCTTCTCTTAAGTAACTGCGCAATAACGATTTATTGTTTCACTACACGGTAGTGATAGTTGCAGTGTGCCATAAGTTAGCGCTCTGCACCCGTTAACAAACCACCACCATCGGGAAAAATCGCCTGAAAATTCATGGCTTACTTCAATGCTAGCGGCAGAATCTTTATTTGGCGATAGCTTAACCGTGATTAAACCAACCGCCAGCTCACAATTTACAGCCTGAAAATTACCCCTTATAGTCCCGGCAAATTTTTATGGAGAAACTCATTGGACACGCAAAGTCGTCATTACATCTCCACGGCAATCTGACGTCTCTCCTGTTTCGTTGCTTGCCGTACTCCACGGCGGGCAAGGCACTCACCCCGATTTTTTCGCTGATGCTACCCGTTGATTAATCATTGCCTGGCGTTCTGCGCCGGGAAAATACGGGTCGTTATCATGGCATGGTCTCCTTTTATCGTGCATCTGGCGCTGGCGGTTCTGCTCGGCGCTGTAATCGGTGCAGAGCGTCAGTGGCGGCAACGGATGGCAGGTCTGCGCACCAATGCGCTGGTCGCTACCGGGGCAGCAATTTTTATTTTAAGTTCCGCCAGCACCTCGCCGGAAAGCCCCGGGCGAATTGCCGCGCAGGTGGTTTCCGGTATTGGCTTTCTCGGCGCGGGCGTGATTATGCGTCAGGGGATGAGCATCAGTGGACTGAATACCGCGGCCACGCTGTGGTGTTCCGCCGCAGTGGGCGTGCTGTGCGGGCTGGGGCAATTTGCCAATGCCAGCGCCGCGACGCTGGTGCTGCTGTGCGCGAATATTCTGCTGCGTGAAGCCGCGCAGCGCATTAATCTGCAACCAAAGACGCCGGAACTGGACATCGAGCAGTGTTATTGCATTCAGATCACCTGTGGCGCCGAAGATGAAATTCTGGTGCGCACCCTGATTCTGCAGGCGATTAACGGCATGGCGTTGCGCCTGCAGTCACTGTGCAGCGCGGATATCGCCCGCCCCGGCCAGCTGGAAGTCAGCGCCAGGATTCTGGCGTTTCCGCATGCCCAGCGCGAACTGGAAAATATTGTTTGCCGCATCAGCCTGGAGAAAAGCGTCAGTGCGGTGCACTGGCGAGTGGCAGAGAGTTCAGTGTAGCGGCATGCGTATCATTGGCACGGGCGGCGATAACACCGCCCCTACGCTGATCTGATGCAGGAGCGGCGTTATCGTTGCCCTTTCCCATAATGAACACCAGGGTCTGCTACAGTATTATCGAGAGATAAAACAGGACAATGGATATGCAACCCTCTGAAACCGACAGCAATAAAACCCTGATTAGCGAGTTTGCCCGCATCGTTGGCCGCGGCCATCTGTTAACCGACCCGGCGAAAACCGAACGTTATCGCAAAGGCTTCCGTTCGGGCCAGGGCGAGGCGCTGGCGGTGATTTTCCCTGGTTCGTTATCCGAACTGTGGCGCGTGCTGAAAATCGCTGTCGCCGCCGATAAAATTATTCTGATGCAGGCGGCGAATACCGGTCTTACCGAAGGTTCGACGCCAAACGGTAACGACTATCAGCGTGACATCGTGATTATCAGCACCCTGCGGATGGATAAGATTCAGTTAATCGACAGCGGTAAACAGGTGCTGGCCTTTCCGGGCAGCACCCTGTACCAGCTGGAGAAAGTGCTGAAACCGCTGGGACGTGAACCCCATTCGGTGATTGGTTCTTCCTGTATTGGCGCTTCGGTAATGGGCGGCATCTGTAATAACTCCGGCGGTTCACTGGTGAAACGCGGCCCGGCATATACTGAGATGGCGCTGTATGCGCAGATTACGGCACAAGGTGAACTACAGCTGGTCAATCATCTGGGCATCGATCTTGGCGTCACGCCTGAGCAGATCCTTGGCCGCCTTGATGATGAAAACTGGCGCGCCAGCGATGTATTGCATGACCAGCGCCACGCCTCAGACAACGATTATGCTGCGCGGGTGCGCGATGTCGAAGCGGATACACCGTCGCGTTTTAACGCTGATGCACGCCGTCTGTTTGAAGCCTCGGGTTGCGCTGGCAAGCTGGCGGTATTTGCCGTCCGCCTCGATACCTTTGTCGCCGAAAGCGCGCAGCAGGTGTTCTATATCGGCACCAACCATACAGCGGTGCTTGATGATTTGCGCCGACATATGCTGGCGAACTTCACTCACTTGCCGGTGGCCGGCGAATATATGCATCGCGATATTTTTGATATCGCCGAAGTGTATGGCAAAGATACCTTTGTCATGATCGACAAGCTGGGCACCGATAAAATGCCGCTGTTCTTCACCCTGAAGGGACGCGCTGACGCCCTGCTTAGTCGCCTGTCATTTATCAAGCCCAACGCTATCGATCGTCTGCTGCAAAAAGTCAGTTCGCTGTTGCCGTCCCATCTGCCGCAGCGCCTGAAGCAGTACCGCGACCGTTTTGAGCATCATCTGATGCTCAAGATGTCTGGTGCAGGCATCCAGGAAGCGCGCGACTTTTTAAAACACTACTTTACGCAGGCCGATGGCGACTTCTTTGAGTGCGATCCTCAGGAAGGCGCTAAAGCGTTTCTGCATCGTTTTGCCGCCGCTGGCGCCGCCGTGCGCTATCACGCGGTACATCATCAGGAAGTGGAAGATATTCTGGCGCTGGATATTGCGCTGCGTCGCAACGATCGACAGTGGTTTGAGCAACTCCCGGCAGAATTTGACGATGCACTGGTGCACCGGCTCTACTATGGCCACTTCCTGTGCCATGTCTTCCATCAGGATTACATTGTGAAGAAAGGAGCAGATGTGCATGCGCTGAAGGAGAAGATGCTGGCGTTGCTGGCGGCGCGCGGCGCGGAATATCCGGCGGAGCATAACGTTGGCCATCTGTACAAAGCGAAGCCGCAGCTAAAAGCCTTTTATCGCCAGCTGGATCCCACCAACAGTTTTAACCCCGGCATTGGTAAAACCAGCAAAGTGAAAAACTGGGCGGATTGCGGCTGCGGCGATTCGCATCGGCAATAAATGCACGTTCCAGGCCCGGTTAATTTGCCCTGCGCTTCGTTAAACCGGGCCTGGCAGGTTATCGCATTCGCTAAGAAGCGTTATTCTGTCTGCTGAACTGCTGTTCCGTCATCATTTTGCCCCACTGCTCACCCTGCCACTCTTTGAAAAGCGTAAACCCGAACGACTCATACAGGCGACGTGCTGCATCGAGACCACTGAAGGTCCAGAGCTGGACACCAGTAAACTTACGCTGGTCACAAAATGCGATAGCTTCACTCAGCAGTCTTCTGCCAATCCCCGTTCCGCGGCAGTCATCATCGAGAATAAACCAGCGCAAATGAGCTTGATTATTTCCTAAGTCTTCCCCATCGATAGCCACAGAACCGACAATTTTGCCGTCGCGCACAGCCAGCCAGACCTGGTTGCATTCGTTATCCAGGCGACCGGAAAACTCCGCAAGTCCGCTGGCGACTTTCTCTTCGAAGAAATGCCCGAAATGATAATGGTTTGCATAGTATTCCCCATGCATTGCCGTAATTCTGCCGATCATGCCAGGCAAGTAGCCGGTAATAATATCAAGGGTTCGTTGTTCAGGAGGATCGTCGCCATGACGGCAGCGCTCAAGTGCATGGGCATACGCCGAAAGCCCCTGAGCAACCGTTTGTTGTTGTATTAAGTCAAGATGCCCTAACGCGTTGATAACCCGCATGGAAGCGTATTCATTGATCCTGCTGACAGTATCCACACCCTTTGCCGTCAGCCTGAGTTGTTTAAATCGCGCATCTTCACTGGACTGAGTTTCCAACAGCTCACCGGCGGCCAGTAGCCTGGAAAGCATCCGACTGACAGTGGATTTTTCCAGCCCCAGCACCTGCACCAGCTGCGCTGCGGTCATTGCCTCCCGATGTTCGATTTCAAGCAGGCTATGGACTGCGGAAGGGGAATACGCTGTTGCCGCCAGTGTTGAATGCATAAATCCAAGCTCGCGAACCATCAGACGTGAAGATGAGCGAATTTTTTCGATTAAAGGGTGACTGGGCATCGGGGCTGACCAAAGAAATTAATAGTTGCACTATACAACCACCTTCAGAATCCAGCTGTCAACTTCCTCGCGTATAAATATGGCAATCGCTTCTGGCAGCTAACAGGTTTGCCGCCGCTAATGAGTGATATAGGTTACCAATAAAACACAAAACCCAAATAATGAGTGCTAAAGGTTACAATAATTGAGATTTCACTGTTTAACGTGTAGTATATCACTCACAAACAAGTGGGGGATTAATATGGAATCTTTAACACTGCAAGCTTTCCTGAGCAATCAATGGGTTGATATTGCTTATATTACTTTTCCCGATAGTGATATTAATTCTTATCTGGTTAGCGAATTAGAGTATCAATCTGACTATGCGATTGAAAATCTTGATCGCGATGATAATCATGCCGTGTCGCTCAATCATCCCGTATCGCTGTTCTTTGAAGATAACGGACAGCCCGGCTGGCTGAGGTTCCTTGATGACATCATTCCCAGCGGTGCCAGCAAACGCTACTGGGAAAATTATCTGGATCTTGCGGGGTTAACCGCAGATCAAAAAAGCTTTGTGTTGCTAAAACATGGCACCATTTCCCCGGTCGGCAATTTACGTATCAAAGAATCGTTACCTGAGTACTATCCTCTGGCCGAAACGCTGTTTTTTACGGTTGATGACGTTAAAAACAGAGCGGGTGACTTTCTGGATTATGCCCAGCAGCGAGGCGCTACCGCAGGTGGTGCAACAGGAGCAGGTGGGGAAGCACCGAAACTGCTGCTACGTTGCAGTCAGGATCAACGTATCTGGATCGACACCTGGCAAAATGATTTAACTAATCGCGATATCCATTATTTAGTCAAATATCCACGCGGATCAAGGAGTGAAGTCGACTGTAATATTTTAAGGGCTGAATTCCATTACTACCATGAACTGGAAACAATGGGATTTGATACCATCCCGACCCGACATATGCGCCTTGAGGAAGGTTTAAATTATCCTTCCTTGTGGCTGCCCAGATTTGATATCGCTTTTGTGGCTCAAAACCAGGTTAAACGGTTTGGCATGGAATCCGTCTATTCGTTATTGAAAAAATCCCCTGGCGTCACCCTGTACCATGAGGAGACGATTAGAGCGCTGATCGATAAAATCACTCACAGCAATATGGTCACCGGCGAGGGGTTTCATTTTGATATTGCAGCATTTGTTATCGAGTGGGTGCGGCGGGATTTATTGAATATTATTTTCGGCAACAGCGATAACCATGGACGAAACACCTCGTTTATTAAAGACGAACAAAGTATCAGGCTCGCGCCAATCTACGACTTCGCCCCCATGAAGGCCGATCCGGAAGGCATCGCCAGAACCACTAAATGGGTGCCCCCGTTAGAAATTGGTGGTGAGTATGATTTTGCTGGTATTGCCGGGGCACTTGCCGATCTGGTCCCTGCGGATAAATTATTGCAAGCACTGAAAGTGACCGCTCAGCAATTAGTTAAGCTCAAGCAGCGGCTGCAGGCCAGAGGCGTTCCAGAGCAAATTCTTGAAATGCCCGCAATAAACCTTAATTTTATTGCTGAAAAATTAACCCGGTGGAATTTACTATGAAAGACCGCGCCGCCGACTCGGCAAGAGACACAATTAACAGAATCAGAGCAAAACAAAATAGTGTGAAGCAAAGTGCTGGCACAGTGAACGCGACAACATCCAGAACCGATATTCCCTCTGCTAAAAAAAGCGTTTCACGCCAGAGGGCGTCTGGTCTTTCGCAGGCGATTACTGTTGATGGCCGCAATACCGCCAGGCTGGCGATCATTAAAGCGTTACTACTTGGAGAGATGACCCAGGGAGAGGCGCTAAAAACCCTGAGAATAGATGTGTTGGGATTGAAACAGGAGTCTTTTGCCAGACTGGTGTCGGTATCACGCAAAACGCTGTCTGAAGTAGAAAACGATAAAGGAAATTATACTTCAGATATCATCAACAAATTATTCAAACCTTTTGGCCTGCAGGTTGGTTTAGTGCCAACTTCCCGCCATATGCTGGCGACCCTGTTTACAGAGCAGGGGCATATCGATGCCCCTGCTCTGTAACCGATTTACTGCTCCGGCGCCTCTTTCAGCGTCACATTGCCAGACTTGCTGCGCTCAATCACCATCGTCTGCGGCGTTGACAGCATCACGCCCTCTTTACGCAAGCGGGTCAGCATATCGAACAGCAGATCGCTTTTCGCGCCGCTCACCTGACGCGGGCTGGCGACATTGCCGGTTACGCTCAGCACAATCCCTGCTGGCGTCAGATCCTTAAAGGAGACCGACGGTTCCGGCGTTTCGAGAATGCGCTCATTATCGTTATACACATCCAGCAGCAGCTGGCGCACCAGCACCGGATCGATATCCAGCGGGAAGGTCAGCGTAATCGTCGCCACCCCTTGTGCATTACCCATAGTGGCGTTACGTACGTTCTGTGAAATCAGCTGTGAGTTAGGCACAATCACCGTTGATTTATCGCCGAGCTGAATCTCAGTGGCGCGCACGTTAATCCGGCGGATATCCCCTTCAATCCCGCTGATACTCACCAGATCGCCGACTTTCACCGGACGCTCGGTCAGCAGAATCAGACCGGAGATAAAGTTCTTCACAATCTCCTGCAAACCAAAACCGATACCGACCGACAGCGCACTGACAATCCACGCCAGCTTGTTCCACTGCAGACCCATAATCGACAGGGTCAGCAGAATAATCAGCACATAGCCGATATTACTGAACAGCGTCACCAGCGAGACGCGCATTCCCACGTCCATGGTGGTTTTCGGCAGGAAATCTTTATCCAGCCAGCGCTTTACCGAGCGCAATACATAAATACCGATCACCAGACACAGCAGCGCGTTAACCATATGCGCCGGCACAATATTCAGTGACTCCAGTCCCTTACCGCCCCAGAACTCCACCGCTTTTTGCAGCAGCTCAATCGGCGTCGAACTGCCGAGGGTGCCGTTAAGCAGCGACATAGCGGCGAACAGAATCAGGATGGTCTTGCCGAGCGCGGAGAGCAGCGCCGCCGCCTGCGCCAGATGACGTTCATCAATATTTAACGAACTCTGCAGGCGTTTACCGGTGGTGTTGCTGGTGGAGAGCAGGCTTTCACAGGCATCGGTGACCAGATGGCTGAGCAGCCAGAACGAGCCAATAACGATGCCCATCCAGATCAATTCATAGCTGAGGAAGCGGCCGAGGGTGACATAACCAATCACCAGCGACGCGAGGATTGCGCCGCCGGTCAGGGTAATCGCCATCTGAATCAGCCCGACCAGCGTAGATCGCGCTTCCGGCTGATTGCCTTCCTGCACCATTTTGCGCCGCGCACGGCTGGTGCGGAAACTGATCGACAGCGCCGTGGCGCCGATCAGCAACGCCGTCAG
Organism: Winslowiella arboricola; assembly: GCF_025527015.1. Lineage (GTDB taxonomy): Bacteria > Pseudomonadota > Gammaproteobacteria > Enterobacterales > Enterobacteriaceae > Erwinia > Erwinia arboricola. The sequence continues at coordinate 1,488,891 of NZ_JAODIM010000043.1, forward strand.
GCCGTTGGCCCAGATAGTGGTGCCGACGCTGGTGCCAGCGCTGCTGTTAAAGGATTCCAGCGCCTGGAACACAAACACCAGTGAAGCGGTCAGCGGCGGGAAAGGTTTCAGCGCGGTCGCCACTTCATTCGAGATGGCGGGCAGTCGCCATGATGGCCGACGTGTAGAGAGAAATGCACGACCCAGTCCGGCAATCAGGCCGCAGAACACGCTGAGCTGCACCAGTTTATCGACAAAATTCTGTACGTCGTCAGAGACCTCTTCACGCCGGGTAAAGGCGAGGTCGATAAAATTAAACGCCAGCACTATCGCCGCGAGGGTACTGAGCGCAATCGTCGCCGCAAGGAAGCTGCGACGCAGACGCCCTTCCGGCATTTTATGGATGCTGATCCAGGCGAAAAACTCTTCAGAATAGCGGCGGCCCAGCGTGGCAATCAGAATCGCTGACAGCACCCAGGCGACCGTGCCAAAGCGCCAGCCTGACTCCCACGACAGCGCCGCGGTAGCGGCCAGCTCATTGGCAAAGCCGCTGATTTTCTCAGCGTCGAGGTTTTGATCGCCAAACAGCGGCGCCCAGAAACGCGCGCCAAAAATACTGCCGGAGTTCAGCGCCAGCTGGGTTTTCATCGCATCGCGACGCAGGTTGATAATTTGTGCCGAGAGATTTTGCGCGCTGTTTTTAATCGCGTCAGCCTGCTTGATTTGATCGTCAAGCTTGCTCTTCTGATTCTCCAGCGTATTACGCTTGCGCGTCACTTCCGGCGTCTCTTTCACCCCGCTTTCCGCCGTCGGCGCCGGACCCAGCACCGCCAGCTGCGAAATCAGCTGCACACGCTGTGGGATCAGCGCCTGACCGAGAGTATCCGCGTTAGCGGACAGTTCGAGCGCCATATCGTTAAGCTGCACCAGCTTGCCGTCGTTATTTTCGCCGGAAACCTGTCCTTTAATCTTGTCGAGGATCTTCTGCATTTTCGGCAGTTCCACCGACGCATTGACCTTAGGCGCTGCATCACCTTCTGCAACCGGAGGGGAGTTCACCTCCGCAGCCATGCTGACCACTGGCGTCAGGGTCATCAGCGCCAGCAAAAAAATACGACAATAAGTTAACAACATAGACATAAGAAGAGCGATCCATACGGTTATCGATGGCTGGCACGGCATCAGGCCGCAGCAATTCAGCGCGTTAGTTTATGCTTTTGCAGCGGCCTTCACTATAGGATTTATGGTCAAATCGGGGCGCTGTCACGATAAGCTTTTTTGCTGGCCGCCGCCGCACCAGGCCGCGTCAGCGTGGGTTTTTGCACCCCGGCAATTAACCGCCCCGCGCCAGCTACACGCAGGGCCGGAAAACCCCTACTCGGCTACGCTGTCGTCGCTGGCGCGATTACTGGCGGTTTCCGCTGCTTTCTGTTTTTTATAGCTTAGCGCAGCCGCCGGAACCGGGGCAGCCTTGCCGGTTTCCATCCATGCGCGCAGGCGGTTGGCATCGGCAAAATGGGTATACTTGCCAAACGCATCCAGCACCACCAGCGCTACCGGACGCTGTTTAATGATGGTGCGCATCACCAGGCAGTGTCCGGCCTGATTGGTAAAGCCGGTTTTCGTCAGCTGAATATTCCAGTCCGGCTTATAAACCAGATGGTTAGTATTACGGAATGGCAGGATGTAGTTCGGGCTGCTGAAATTCGCCATATCCTCATGGGTGGTGCTTAACTGGCCGATTAACGGATAGCTTTTGCTGGCGATCAGCAATTTGGTTAAGTCACGCGCTGTCGATACGTTGTGAATCGACAAACCGGTTGGCTCAACGTAGCGCGTATTGGTCATGCCGAGCGCGCGCGCTTTGGCATTCATCGCGCGGATAAAGGCATCGTAGCCGCCAGGATAATGGTGCGCCAGACTGGCCGCCGCGCGGTTTTCTGATGACATCAGCGCCAGCAGCAACATATTTTTGCGGCTGATTTCACTGTTCAGGCGTACGCGGGAATAGATGCCGCGCATTTCAGCGGTATGGCTGATATCGACCTTTAATTTCTCATCCAGCGGCAGATGCGCATCCAGCACCACCATCGCCGTCATCAACTTGGTGATAGAGGCAATCGGCCGTACCAGATCGGGATGGCTGGCGTAGATCACTTTATGGGTATTTAAATCGATCACCATGGCGCTACCAGAGGCAATTTCCGGCTGTGACTGCGCGCTAATTGCGGAACTGGCAACCGCCTGGTTCAGCAGTGCCTGACCAGAAAAAAGAATGGCTAAACTCAACAGTGAATAACGGATTTTTGCAGGCATCGTGTGAAAACTTAAGCGGGTGGATGTTTAACAGTGCAAAACGCACAGGCCGCCATCCGCGAAAGTAAAGCCACACGGGGGCTGGCCGCAGCATCATACTCCGGCGATTCAGTAAATTCCTACAGGAGATTCGTTTCCGGGCGTAAACAAACGGCGAGAATGTTGCAGCGGCGCAAGCGTCGCTGCAACCTGAGAAGCCCGCACTCAAAACATCAGATAGCCATAACCCCAGATCACCACGGTCAGCGCCAGTAAGACTTCAAATACCAGAATACCGATTGCCAGCGTCGAACCAGAGAAACGCAGGCTCTCCTCACGGTCGATATTCAGGAACATCGGGATGCCGACATACAGCAGATAACCGGTATAGACCATCGCCAGTGTTCCCACCAGCAAGCAGAGCCATACCAGCGGATAGAGCGCCACCAGTCCGCTTAAAAATAGCGGCGTAGCGACATAACCGGCAAACACCGTACAACGTTGCAGGCTGGGGCGTTGCGGATAGTTGCGCGCCATCCAGTGGATCACCCGGCCCATTACCGCCACACCACCAAGAATCAGCAAATAAAACAGAATACCCAGCGCAATGCCGGTAAACAGGCTCAGTTGAATGGTCCGCTCTGCGCCCAGATCCCACCCCAGCTGGGTAGTGCCGATAAATGCGCAGATCACCGGGATCGCCGCCATTATCAGTACGTGGTGCGTGTAGTGGTGCGAGACGCTCTCGTTTTCTTGCTTAATATTGCGCATTTCACGGTTGGGATGCGCTATCAGTCCCCAGACATGATTCATAAAATCACTCCTCTGAAACGACTTACCGCTAGCGAACGCCTGCGGCGGATTCATAAACAAGTATAATTGCCGCTGGCGCTTTTAGCTGTTGGATCGCACATTTTTCCATCAATTAAACGAAGCCACTGCGGAAAAAACCGAAATTTGGCGCTTTTCGCGCACCCATCGTGCATCCGGGTATAAAATTAGGGCTTCGAACGTAATCACGGGAAGGTAAGTTTTGCCGATTGATGTAAATGGACTGATTTCACAATATGGTTACTGGGCGCTGTTGATTGGCTGCCTGGCCGAAGGGGAAACCTTTACGCTGCTTGGCGGCGTAGCGGCCCATGAAGGATTGCTGCATTATGGCTGGGTGGTGCTGGTCGCGGCGCTGGGCGGCACGCTTGGTGATCAAATCCTGTTCTTTATTGGTCGCTACTATGGCGCCAGCATTTTGCAACGGTTTCGTAAACATCAGGGCAAAATCACCAAAGCGAATAAGATGATCCGCCGCCGCCCGGTGCTGTTTGTCATTGGCGTGCGCTTTATGTACGGCTTGCGGCTTATCGGCCCGATTATTATTGGCTCCAGCCGCTTAAACCCGCTGAAATTCTTTCTGCTCAATGTGACTGGCGCCCTGCTGTGGTCACTGATTTTTGTCAGCCTCGGTTATGTTGGCGGTGAGGTGATCGCGCCATGGCTGCATCAGCTTGATCAGCATCTGAAACATCTGCTGTGGTTGATCGGCGCACTGGCGCTGGCATGGGGATTGCGGCTGGCCTTTCGCCACTGGTCAAATAAGCGCGAAGAGTAACGGCTTCCCCCGCCGGGCGGGGGATGGGATCACTTCTGCATAAAGAACTGCGGATTCGCCAGACTAAAGCCGCCATCAATAATAAACGACTGGCCGGTGGTATAGGTCGACCACTGCGAACAGAGCCAGGCGACCATACTGGCGATTTCACGCGTGTCGCCCGGGCGTCCGGCAGGGATCTCCGGCATCGACACCTGATGCGCATCACCGTTACTCATCTGATTCATTGGCGTGGCAATCGCGCCCGGCGCAACGGCGTTAACCAGAATCTTATGTGGCAACAGGCTTAGCGCCATCGACTGAGTTAAACCACCCAGTGCGTGTTTACTGGCGCTGTAGGCGACGGAGCCGGGCAGCGGGGTATGTTCATGCACCGAGGTGATATTAATAATTCGCCCCCCTTCTCCCTGCTGCACCATCTGACGTGCGGCGATTTGTGCGCAAATAAACGCGCCGTCAACATTGACGGTAAACACTTTGCGCCAGTCGGCAAACGTGGTTTCAAGAAAATCGGCTTTAATATTGACGCCGGCATTATTCACCAGCACATCAATCCGCCCCAGCGTCTCAATCAGTTTCAGCAACGACTGGCCGCCCTGCTCAGGATCGGCGAGATCCAGTTGCACAATTTCGGCTCGCTTGCCGAGCGCCCTGACCTGCTGCGCGGTCTGCTCCGCTCCTTCGTGATCCGAACGCCAGGTAATGCCAATATCAAAACCCTGCTCTGCCAGCATAATCGCCGAAGCCTGACCGATACCGGAATCCGATGCGGTGACAATGGCAACTTTGTTCGTCGGCTTACTCATAGTTTCCTCCTGAACTCAGTAATGGCTGACCTGCAAGTATAGACCCCTGCAGCAACGCGCTGTTTTTCTTTAACAATCTATAACCTGATTTACACTTCGTTGCGCTTACGCCGCCCGGCGGTTCGGTTGATTGACTATAGTCACTTAAGGCTAACGAATTAAAACGGGAGCGTTATGAACCACGTAAAAAGAGAAATTGGTGATCACGGTGTGATTGGCGACCTGCGAACCTGTGCGTTGATCGCCAGTGATGGTGCTATTGATTACTTCTGCTGGCCTAATCTTGACAGTCCCTCGGTGTTTACTGCGCTGCTCGACAACGATGAGTCGGGGCTGTTCAGCATTGCCCCCGACTGGCCGCAAGCGCGACGCCAGCAGCTCTACCTGCCCGACAGCAATATTCTGCAAACCCGCTGGCTGGCAGACGAAGGGGTGGCCGAAATTACCGACTATATGCCGCTGTGTAACGATCTGGATAAGCAGCCGCGTATTGTGCGTCGGGTAAAAATGGTGCATGGCGAAGCTCGTTTTCAACTGCGCTGCGCGCCGGTGCATGATTATGCCCGCGCCAATACGCAGGCCAGTCTGAAAGCAGGTTTAGTCGAGTTTTCCGCCGCCGGACAGCCAACGCTGTGCCTGGCGGGCAGCCGCGAACTGGCTATCGAAGGCTGCGCCGCGGTGGCCAGCTTTACCCTGAAAAGCGGCGAGTATGCTGAGTTTATGTTTGGCGGCGCCGACGATGAACATCTGGATAAACTGGAAACCGACTACTGTTTTCAGGAAACCCTGAGTTTCTGGCGACGCTGGGCGGGCAAAAGCCAGTACCACGGCCGCTGGCAGGAGATGGTCAACCGTTCAGCGCTGGTACTGAAGCTGCTCACCTCGTGGCAACATGGTTCGATTGCCGCCGCCGCCACCTTCGGGCTGCCGGAAGAGTTGGGCGGCGAACGTAACTGGGATTACCGTGCCTCCTGGATCCGTGACGCGTCATTTAGCATGTATGCCCTGATGCGCCTCGGCTATGTCTCGGAAGCGAAACGTTTTACCCAATGGGTGGCGCGCTGCGTCGAAAACAGCCACCACGACGAAGAGAAGTTGCAGGTGATGTATCGCCTCGACAGCGGCACGGAACTGCATGAGATCGAACTGCTTAATCTCGCCGGCTATGCAGGCTCGTCGCCGGTACGCATTGGTAATGATGCCTGGCAGCAGACGCAGCTGGATATTTACGGCGAATTAATGGATGCCATCTATCTGGCGAACAAATATGGCGAAGCGATCTCTCATCGCGGCTGGGAAAATGTGCAGCGGATGATCGATTACGTCTGCGAAAACTGGAACCAGCCGGACGCCGGGATCTGGGAGATGCGCGGCGAGCCGCAGCACTTTCTGCATTCACGCCTGATGTGCTGGGTGGCGCTGGACCGCGCATTGCGGCTGGGCATGAAACGCTCGCTGTCGATGCCCTACGAACGCTGGGATAAAGTGCGCGCCGAGATCCGTGCCGATATCTGGAACCATTTCTGGAACGAAGATCTGGGGCATTTTACCGCCACCCGTCATGGCGATGCGCTGGATGCCTCAATGCTGCTGATGCCGCTGGTGCGTTTTGTCGGCGCTACCGATCCGGAGTGGATCTCCACCCTGGATGCGATTAAAGAGAACCTGGTCAGCGATGGCCTGGTGCGGCGCTATAACATGGCGGAAACGCCAGCCGATGGTTTGCGTGGCGACGAAGGCGCGTTTGCCGCCTGTTCATTCTGGTATGTTGAATGTCTGGCGCGGGCTGGCCGCGTGGAGGAAGCTCATTTTGAATTTGAAAAGCTGTTGAGTTACGCCAATCCGCTGGGGCTGTATGCCGAGGAATTTGACGCACGCGGCTATCCGCTGGGCAATACGCCGCAGGCACTTAGCCATCTGGCATTGATCAGTACCGCCTTCTTTCTTAACCGCAAACTCAGCGGTGAAGTCCCACTCTGGCAGCCTTAAGCGAAAAAAAATTGTCACTGCCGGTAAATATTGACGCTCTGAGAGACAATTCTACGTAAAGTTAGTTCAACTACGAAAAATCCTGGTTCCTTCTGGCACCATTATGCACATATAATGTGCACCCGGTCACAGTCCGGAAATGGGTCGATTCTCTAACAGCCTGCTAAGGCGCTAACACCTGAAGAACTATGAAAAAGAGCATGCGCGCGATCGTCACACTGGCACTGGTAGTTGCGGCTTTTAGCCAATCTGCTTTTGCTGTGGTTTATCCTCTTCCGGCCAAAAATAGCCGGTTAACCGGGGAAAACCTGGAAATTACCGTTCCACAAGACAGCAAATTGCCGCTGGAGGCTTTTGCTGCGCAATATCAAATGGGCCTCAGCAATCTGCTGGAAGCTAACCCGGGTGTGGATGTCTACCTGCCGAAAGCGGGCAGCAAATTGATTATCCCTCAGCAGCTGCTGTTGCCGGATGCGCCACGCGAAGGCATTGTGATCAATAGCGCTGAAATGCGTCTCTATTATTATCCAAAAGGCACCAAAACCGTGGTGGTTCTGCCAATCGGTATCGGTGAGTTAGGCAAAGATACGCCGATGGACTGGGTGACCAGTGTGCAGCGTAAGAAAGACGGCCCAACCTGGACGCCAACCAAAAAGATGCATGAAGAGTATGCTGCTCGCGGTGAAAAGCTGCTGGACGTGTTCCCTGCTGGCCCGGACAACCCGATGGGCCTTTACGCGCTCTATATTGGCCGTCTGTATGCCATCCACGGCACCAATGCCAACTTCGGCATTGGCCTGCGTGTAAGCCACGGCTGCGTCCGTCTGCGTGCTGACGATATCAAATGGCTGTTCGACAACGTGCCGGTCGGCACGCGCGTGCAGTTTATTAACCAGCCGGTAAAAGCCAGCGTTGAGCCAGATGGTTCGCGTTATGTGGAAATCCACAATCCGCTTTCGCAGACTGAAGAGCAGTTTAACTCGCGTGAGCCAATGCCAATCACCATTACCCCTGCGGTAAGCAAAGTGGTGATTGATGCGACGGTTAATCAGACGGAAATGGATGCGGCGCTGAAAGCCCGTAGCGGTATGCCGACGAAGATTACCGGCCTGTCTGACAACGGCGAATCTGCACCTGTTGCGGTGCCGGAAACGGCCGGTGCACAACCGCAGGAACATGCGCTGACGCCAGCCACCACCGAGGGCGTCAATGTGGCCACCCCGGAAGCCCTGCCTCAGAGCGACGACAGCAACGCTGAAGCCCCTGCCCCGGCAGAAGCTCAGCCCGTTGACACCCCGGCAGAAGAGCCAGCCGCACCGGCTGCCAGCAGCAACTTCTAAGTTTTACGGCTGCCAGAACCAGCGGGCCATGATGGCCCGCTTTTTTTATGCTTAAATATTATCACCGACATGGAGATAAGTGATGAAGATCAACGTGATTGGCACCAGTGGCAGCGGGAAATCAACCCTTGCCCGTGCGATTGCCCGCCAGCTGGAACTGCCCTGTATCGAAATGGATGCCCTGTTCTGGCAGCGCGACTGGGGTGAAAGCAGTGACGAGCAGCTGTTTGCCCGCCTTGAACAGGCGCTGCAACAGCCGGGCTGGGTACTCGATGGTAACTATAAACGCAGCCAGCCGATTAAATGGCGCGAGGTCGATACCATTATCTGGGTCGATTACGGTTTTCTGCGCACGTTGTATCAGGCGGTGCGTCGCGCGGTCAGCCGCGCATGGCGGCAGCAGGAGATCTGGCCAGACACCAACTGCCGGGAAACCTTCCGCAAAAGCTTCTTTAGCCGCGACTCGATTATTCTGTGGACCATCAAAACATGGCGCAGCAACCGTCAGCGCTACGAGGCGATGCTCAATGACCGCCGCTATCAGCATCTGCATTTTGTGCGTCTCACCTCGCCGCAGATGAGCCGCGAATTTATTGCCGCACTGAAAAAGTAGTCGGCCCGGCGATCATTTTTCTGTCACAGAAACCGCGTAATACAGCTCAGATAGCGTACTGTCGCCAACGTCAGACCGAAAAGGTGTGTAATGAGCCAGCATAACGCAATTGCTCCGTATCGCCAGCCTGCCAGCGGACGCCCGGATATTTATGCCAAAAACAGCCGTGGCTCAATACTGCTGTTTATTCTGCTGCTGGTACTGGGTATTGCCTTTGCCGGGGTGAATCTGTTTCGGGATGTGCAGGATGCGGGTATCAGCGGCGTCAGCTATATCCCTTTTCTGCTGCTGGGACTCGCGCTGTTAATCGCGCTAGGTTTTGAATTCGTCAACGGTTTTCACGACACCGCTAACGCGGTCGCCACAGTGATCTACACCCACTCACTGCCGCCGACCTTTGCCGTGATCTGGTCAGGCTTTTTTAACTTTCTTGGCGTGATGCTTTCCAGTGGTGTGGTGGCGTTTGGCATTATTTCGCTGCTGCCGGTTGAGCTGATTTTGCAGGCGGGCAGCGGCAAAGGGTTCGCCATGATTTATGCCCTGCTGTTTTCGGCGATTATCTGGAATCTTGGCACCTGGTGGCTGGGCCTGCCCTCTTCCTCATCGCATACGCTGATTGGTTCAATCATTGGTGTCGGCATCGCGAACGCGCTGATCCATGGCCGCAGCGGCACCAGCGGCGTCGACTGGGATCAGGCGCTGAAGGTAGGCTACGCACTGCTGCTGTCGCCGCTGATTGGCTTTATCGCTGCCGGACTACTGTTGCTGCTAATGAAGCTGTTTATTCGCAATCGCCAGCTATACCGCGCGCCGGACGGCAACCATCCACCGCCGCTGTGGATCCGCGGTATGCTGATTCTGACCTGTACCGGCGTCTCTTTTGCCCACGGCTCGAATGACGGGCAAAAAGGCATGGGGCTGATTATGCTGATCCTGGTGGGCAGTATGCCGATTGCTTATGCGCTGAATCGCTCGATTCCGCCACAAGAGATTCCGCGCGTGGTGGTGCTGGCGAACCAGACCGAACAACAACTGCTGCAACAATTTCCGCCCCACGCCCGGATGGATGCGCCGCGATCGGTACTTACCGCCTATGTGGCCAATGGCGAAGTGCTGCCGCAGGTGATGCCGGCGCTGGGGCAACTGATAGGCTCGATTGGCGACGAGATCGGCCACTATGGCGATCTGGATAATATTCCGGCGCAGGCGGTGGCGAATACCCGCAATGATATGTATCTGGCATCGGAGAGCATCAAGCTGCTGAAATCCAGCGAGCTAAAATTGCCTGCCGCCACGCAACAGAGCCTGACTGCGATAAAAAAAGAGCTGGATCGCGCCACGCGCTTTATCCCGTTCTGGGTCAAAGTGGTGGTGGCGATTGCGCTGGGTCTTGGCACCATGGTGGGCTGGCGACGGATTGTGGTGACCGTCGGTGAGAAGATTGGTAAAAGCCATCTCAGCTATGCGCAGGGTGCCAGCGCGGAACTGGTAGCGATGGCGACGATTGGCGCCGCTGATGGTTTCGGTTTGCCGGTTTCCACTACCCATGTTCTCTCATCAGGAGTAGCGGGAACCATGGCGGCGAACCGTTCCGGACTGCAAATCGCCACCTTACGCAATCTGGCCTGCGCCTGGCTGCTCACCCTGCCAGTTTCAGTGCTGCTGTCAGCATTGCTCTACTGGCTGTTTAGCCAGATTTAGACCGGGGTTTTCTGCGGCAGACTGAGCATCCGCACAGTGATGGCCGCTGCCAGTAGCACCACCAGCGCCGCCGCCAGGTAGATCGATTGCATGCCCCAGAAGCCGATTAATATCCCGGCGACCGGACCGCTCAGCCCTAATCCCAAATCCAGAAAGGCGGAATAGGTGCCCAGCGCACTGCCCTGGCTCTGCGGCAACACCTGCTTCACCGCCTCGACGCCGAGCGCCGGGAATACCAGTGAGAAGCCAGCGCCGGTCAGAAAGGCACCGAAATCCACCAGCAGTGGCGAACTGGCCTGCCAGATAATTAACAAACCGGCGCACTCAATCAGCAACGAGAACAGCGACACTTTCAGCCCGCCAAAACGGGTAATATAACTGCTGAATACGATGCGCATCATAATAAAGCCAAGGCTGAACAGCGTCAGCGCCAGCGCCGCGCCGCTCCAGTCACGACTGGCGTAGTAGAGGGTGATAAATGAAGCAATAACGCCGAAGCCGATAGTGCCGAGTCCCAGTGCGAAACCATACAACCAGACGCGGGAAAAGACCTGACGAAACGGCGTGCGGCTGGTGACGCTGACTTTGATTGCCGGTTTTCTGCTCGCCATCCAGAACCCCACTACGCCCATCAGAACAATCAGCGAAGCAAAGCCAGCCAGACCAGACAGCTGATTCAGCATCACACCCAGCGGCGCACCGACCGCCATTGCCAGATAAGTCGCCACGCCGTTCCACGAAATCACCCGGGCGGTTTGCGTTGTCCCCACCACATTAATGCCCCACAGGGTTGAACCGGTACTGGTAAAGCTCTCGCCGACACCGAGAAACAGTCGTCCGACCGCCAGCAGCAGCAGGCTTAACCAGGGCAGGTTCTGCGCCAGCATCGCCACAATCGTCAGTACGCCGCTCATACCACAGCAGACCAGTCCCAGCATCACCACGCGTTTGGGTCCGAGCATATCGGCCAGACGCCCCGACTGCGGACGACTCACCAGGGTAGCGAAATACTGAATGCTGATAATTAAACCGGCCAGCAGCGAGCTGTAACCGAGCTGGTTATGCACGAAACCCGGCAGCACGGCCAGTGGCAAACCCACTGAGAGATAACAGAAAAAGGTAAAAACAATTACCGAGAAAATACGCTTATTAAGCTGGGTGTTGCTGAGTGCTGCGGTCGAAGACATGCTAAAGCCGTTAACGGTATATAATTAACACCCTATCATACGCATAGCATGCTAAGAGATCTTGCTAAGATTGCTCAGCGCATTCACCGGAGGCTTATGAGTCAGATAAAATGTGTCATTCTCGATGATTATCAGCACGTCGCGTTAAGCCTCGCGAACTGGCACAGCATCAGCGATCGCGTTAGCGTCGTCGCCTTCACTGATCACCTCTCCGACCGCGCACAGCTGACCGCGCGGTTAAAAGACGCCGCTATTGTGATCGTAATGCGCGAAAGAACCCCGATCGATCGCCAGCTGCTTGATCAGTTGCCTGATCTTAAGCTGCTGATTACTTCTGGCATGCGCAATGCGGCTATTGATCTCACTGCGGCGCGGGAAAAAGGCGTGACGGTGTGCGGCACCGCCAGCGCTGCGGATGCGCCACTGGAACTGACCTGGGCGCTGACTCTCGGGCTGGCGCGTCATCTGGTTACTGAGAATAATGCATTCACCCGCGGCGGCGTCTGGCAGCAAACGGTGGGCACCACGCTTGCCGGCAAGCGGCTGGGAATTATCGGCCTGGGGAAAATCGGTAGCCGGGTCGCCACTATCGCGCAGGCATTTGGCATGCAGGTCTGCGCCTGGAGCCCGAATCTGACGCCAGCACGGGCCGAAGCGGCTGGAGTTGAATTCTGCGCGCAGAAAAACACGCTGTTAGCGCAAAGTGATTTTGTCACCCTGCATATGGTGTTGTCAGAACAAAGCGCCAGGCTGATCGACAGCGCAGATTTTGCGGCGATGAAAGCCAGCGCTTACCTGATCAATACCTCAAGGGCCGGATTGATCGCGCCCGGAACGTTGGTTAACGCCTTAAAAAATCAGCAAATCGCGGGCGCGGGCATTGATGTGTTTGAGCAGGAGCCGGTGGCAGTTGATGATGAGTATCGTCAGTTACCCAATCTGCTGGCTACGCCGCATCTGGGCTATGTCAGTGACAGCAATTATCAGCGCTATTTTACCGAAGCGCTGGAAAATATCCGCGCCTGGCTCGATCAGCAGCCGATCCGCGAGATAACTTAACCGGCAACGCGCTGGATAAGGCTGGCAATCTCCGCTGAGCGCTTCAGGGTGCGAATCTGGCTAAACAGCTCGCTGGCCTCGGCATACTCTTTACGCAGATAACCCAGCCACTGCTTGATGCGCGCCACATGATATAACCCGGTGTCGCCCTGCTTCTCCAGCCGGGTGTAGTTCTGCAACAGCTGCACCACCTGCGGCCATGGCATTCGCGGCTCGTTGTATTTAATTACCCGGCTCAGATTGGGCACATTTAGCGCACCACGGCCAATCATGACCGCATCACAGCCGGTGACGGCGAGACAATCCTGCGCACTTTGCCAGTCCCATATTTCACCATTGGCAATCACCGGAATGGTCAGCCGCTGGCGGATATCCGCTATCGCCTGCCAGTTAATCCTTTCGGCTTTATAGCCATCCTCTTTGGTGCGGCCATGCACCGCCAGCTCGGTTGCCCCGGCCTGCTGCACGGCGTCAGCAATTTCAAACTGACGCGCACTGGAATCCCAGCCAAGACGAATTTTCACCGTGACTGGCAGATGGTCCGGCACCGCTTCACGCATCGCTTTCGCACCGCGATAGATCAGCTCGGGGTCTTTCAGCAAGGTCGCGCCGCCGCCGCTGCCGTTAACCAGCTTTGAAGGACAACCGCAGTTAAGATCAACACCCCAGGAGCCAAGCGCCACCGCGCGGGCGGCGTTTTCCGCCAGCCACTGCGGGTACTGACCTAAAAGCTGCAGACGCACGCGGGTGCCCGACGGCGTATGGCTGGCATGCCGCAGTTCAGGACAGAGACGATAGAACGACTTTTCCGGCAATAGCTGATCGACCACCCGCAAAAACTCGGTAATGCAGAGATCGTAGTCATTCACCTCAGTGAGCAGTTCACGTACCAGAGAGTCGAGAACGCCTTCCATTGGAGCCAGTAAAACCCGCATGCTGATTACACTCATAAAAATTGACGCGCAAGTTTAAGGGTTTTCGCGAAGATGTGAAACGGGGATAAAGCGCGGGAGAAGAAAAAATCATGGGCCGCTAATGCGGCCCACTACCACGGTGATTAACCGTTATTGCCTGGGTTCGAACGGCGCTGACGCGTCACGTTGGTCCGTGGTGCACCGCTGCTGCTGCCAGCCGGTTTGCTGCCACGCGCGGCAGGCGCTGCGCCCTGACGACGCTGACCATTGCCCTGGCTACGTTCACCGTTGCTCGCGCTGCGATCGCCACTGCTCTGACCACCACGCTGGCCCTGCGCTGGCCCACGACCGCGGCCGCCGCCATTGCCGCCACGACCACCACCGCCGCCACCTGAACCACGACCATTCTGAATTGGCTCAGCTTTGATGCTTGGGTCCGGCTCGTAGCCTTCGATCGCGCTGCGTGGCACTTCACGCTTCAGCACACGCTCAATATCACGCAGCAGTTTATGCTCGTCGACGCACACCAGTGACAGCGCTGCGCCGGTTGCTGCAGCACGACCGGTACGGCCGATACGGTGGACATAATCTTCCGGTACGTTAGGCAACTCATAGTTAACCACATGCGGCAGCTCTTCAATATCAAGACCACGCGCCGCGATATCAGTGGCGACCAGCACACGGATACCGCCATCTTTAAAATCACTCAGTGCGCGGGTACGGGCGCCCTGACTTTTATTACCGTGGATCGCCGCTGCGGTGATGCCATCTTTGTTCAGCTGTTCCGCCAGATGGTTAGCACCGTGTTTGGTACGGGTAAACACCAGCACCTGCTGCCAGTTGTCACGGCCAATCAGGAAGGACAACAGTTCGCGTTTGCGTTTCTTATCAACAAACATCACATGCTGAGTGACCTGCTCAGAAGCGGTATTACGACGCGCCACTTCCACCTGCTCAGGATTGCTCAGCAGTTTTTCCGCCAGACCTTTAATCTCATCAGAGAAGGTCGCAGAGAACAGCAGGTTCTGACGCTTCGCAGGCAGTTTAGACAGCACACGACGGATATCGTGGATAAAGCCCATATCCAGCATACGGTCAGCTTCGTCCAGCACCAGAATTTCAACGTGGGAGAGATCCACGGCATTCTGATGTTCCAGATCCAGCAGACGGCCAGGTGTCGCCACCAGCACATCAACGCCGCCACGCAGTTTCATCATCTGCGGGTTAATGCTGACGCCGCCAAACACCACCATTGAACGGATGTTCAGATGTTTGCTGTACTCGCTGACGTTTTCGCCCACCTGCGCCGCCAGTTCACGGGTCGGTGTCAGGATCAGCGCGCGCACCGGGCGACGGCCTTTCGCGTGCGGATTGCTGCTGCTTAACAGCTGCAACAGCGGCAAGGTAAAGCCTGCGGTTTTACCGGTACCGGTTTGCGCACTGGCCATCAGGTCACGACCTGCCAGCACTACCGGGATCGCCTGACGCTGGATTGGCGTTGGCTCAGTATAGCCCTGCTCTTCAACAGCGCGCAGAATGTCGGCACTCAGGCCGAGAGAATCAAATGACATAAATTAGAGTAACTCCGGATCCGCCCTGACCGTGTTCGACGGTGTAGTTTCCAGGGGGATAACTTGACGCCAGGCGAGCCTGACGTTTGAAAGGGGGGCACAAACTACGGTGCGTAAGTTTGGGATTGTAACATCTCTGCCGCCAACTCCCTAATTCTACCTGACAGAGCAATAAAAAAGAGGCTGATTGCTCAGCCTCTTTTTTTCCGCGCCGCCTTTAGCCGCGCTTTTTTTCTACATTGCGTGCTGGCTCTTTCGCCAGCAACGAGACCACGGCCGGTCCGGCTACCATCAATACACCAATACCGCCGAGCAACAGGTTGTTGTGAATCACCCGTGACAGCAGCAACAGCACCAGCATCGCGGCACCGAAGTAGTACGTGGTGGTGACGTCTTCAAGGAAGTCACCGAGGTTGCGCAGGCGTGGAATGCGCTGTGTCAGCATCATAGCAACGAACACGCTGCTATACATCGCCAGTAAAACCATGCTGACCTGGACCAGCGCCTGATGCTTCCAGCCCCACACCAGGGCGGCGATAAGCAACAGGTGCAGTGAAATATGTACACAGGTTTGTCCGGTGACAATCTGAATACGGTTCGACCATTTCATCATTTTCTCCTGGCAGACCCAATTAAAGGTCGCCCAAGCTGTTACCGACAGGTGCCGGTGACAATTTCCTCAGACTAACGCAATTTTCGGATTTTGCCGCAAATTACCGCTCATATCGGCACTCTTTTGTGACAAAGACTACACTTTATCCTTAACAAAACGAAAAGGAGAGCGCACACAGTATGTCACAAAATGCGCAAGGATTTTCATTTAAAGTCCTGACGATTAACACTCACAAGGGTTTTAGCGCCTCCAACCGGCGCTTTATTCTGCCAGAACTGCGTGAAGCAGTGCGTGCAACCAGTGCAGATATTGTCTTGTTACAGGAGGTGATGGGCACCCACGAAACGCATCTGTTAAACGTGGAGAACTGGCCTGAAACACCCCATTACGAATTTCTTGCCGATACCATGTGGAATGATTATGCCTATGGCCGTAACGCGGTCTATCCCGAAGGACACCATGGCAATGCGGTGCTGTCGCGTTTTCCTATCGTTACTTACGAAAATCTCGATATTTCGGTTCCCGATAGTGAAAAACGCGGCATGCTGCACTGCAAAGTGCAGGTGCCGGACCGGGATATCACTCTGCATGTTATCTGCGTTCACCTTGGATTGCGCGACGCGCACCGCAACGCGCAGATGGATATGATGTGTCAGCTACTGCAATCTCTACCCGCCGATGCGCCGGTAGTGGTTGCCGGGGATTTCAATGACTGGCAGCAGCGCGCCAATCAGCTGCTGGCGGAAGGTGCAGGTATGGAAGAGGTGTTCAGCCGTGAAAATGGACGGCCAGCACGCACCTTCCCTGCCCGCTTCCCGCTGCTGCGCCTCGATCGAATCTATGTGCGCAATGCCAGCGCCAGTCATCCGCAGAAACTCCCGCGCAAACCCTGGTCACATCTCTCCGATCATGCGCCGCTGGCTGTGGAGATTCATCTATGAGTATGCAATGGCGCGATGGCAACCGCATTCGCTTGCTGGAAAATGGCGAAGCGTTTTTCCCCCGGGTCCATGGCGCGATCCGGCGTGCGCAACATTACCTGCTGCTGGAAACTTTTATTCTGTTTGAAGACCAGGTCGGCAAGGATCTGCACGCCGAACTGCTGGCCGCCGCCCGGCGCGGCGTAAAAATTGAAATGATGGTCGATGGCTATGGCTCACCGGATCTGTCGGACGAGTATGTTCACAGTCTGACCGCCGAAGGGGTGCGCTTTATCTATTACGACCCGCGCCCGCTGGTGTTTGGTATGCGTACCAATGTGTTTCGCCGCCTGCATCGTAAAATCGTGGTGGCGGATGGCGAAATTGCCTTTGTTGGCGGCATTAACTTCTCCGAAGAGCATATCTCCAGCTACGGCCCACAGGCCAAGCAGGACTATGCGGTTGAGGTGAAAGGACCGATTGTCGAGGATATTGCGCGCTATGTGCAGCAGCAGATCGGCAGCGAACAGGTGACGCGCCGCTGGTGGGGACATCGCTCTCATCGCCCGGCGCACAACAGTACGCCGGGCGATGCGCAAGCGCTGTTTGTGTTTCGCGATAACGATCAGCACCGTGATGATATTGAGCAGCACTACATGGATATGCTGCGCAAGGCGCAACAGGAGGTGATTATTGCCAATGCCTACTTTTTCCCTGGCTATCGCCTGCTGCGTGAGATGCGTGAGGCGGCAAAGCGCGGGGTCCGGGTGAAACTGATTGTGCAGGGCGAACCGGATATGCCGATCGTCAAAGTCGGCGCCGAGCTGCTGTACAACTATCTGCTGGATGCCGGGGTGGAGATCTATGAGTACATTCGCCGCCCGCTGCACGGCAAAATCGCCGTGCAGGATCAGCAGTGGTCCACCGTGGGTTCCAGCAATCTCGATCCGCTGAGCCTGTCGCTGAACCTGGAGGCCAATCTGGTGATTCATGACCGTCAGTTTAATCAGCTGTTGCGCGACAATCTGGAAGGGTTAATCGCACGCGATTGTCAGCGCGTTGACGGCAGCAAACTGCCGAAGCGCAGCTGGTGGCAGCTGAGCAAAAGCGTGCTGGTGTTCCACTTTTTACGCCACTTCCCGGCAATTGCCGGCTGGTTGCCCGCCCATACGCCAAAGCTGGCGCTGGTGGAACCGCCGGTGCAACCGGAAATGGAAACTCAGGATCGTGTCGAAACAGATAATCCGGGGGCAAAATCCTGATGTCAAAAGCTCATCCAACCTGGGCGCGGGTCAAAAAAGCGCTGACGTGGCTGTTTTTTATCGCCGTTATTGCACTGCTGGTGGTATACGCCAAAAAAGTGAACTGGGAAGATGTCTGGGACGTCATTATCAACTACAACCGCACGGCCATTCTGGCAGCGGTTGCGCTGGTGGTGGTCAGCTACGCGACCTATGGCCTCTACGATCTGATTGGTCGCGCCTACTGCGGTCATAAACTGGCGAAGCGTCAGGTCATGCTGGTGTCATTTATCTGCTACGCCTTTAACCTGACGCTCAGTACCTGGGTCGGCGGCGTGGCGATGCGTTATCGCCTCTATTCCCGTCTCGGCCTCTCCGGCAGCACCATTACACGCATCTTCTCACTGAGTATTGCCACTAACTGGCTGGGGTATATTTTGCTGGCCGGAGTGGTCTTTAGCGGGGGAATGGTGCCGATTCCCGCCGGCTGGTTTATCGGCGAAGGCACTCTGCGCATTATCGGCATGGTGCTACTGGCGGTGGTGGTGCTTTACCTCGGCCTGTGCGCCTTCTCAAAACGTCGCCGCTGGACGGTAAAAGGACAGAAACTGGCGCTGCCGTCACTGCGTATGGCGCTGTTTCAGTTTGCCGTCTCCTGTGCCAACTGGATGGTGATGGGCACCATTATCTGGCTGCTGCTGGCGCAGAAAGTCGATTATCCGATTGTGCTGGGCGTGTTGCTGATCAGCAGTATTGCCGGGGTGATTATTCATATTCCGGCAGGAATTGGCGTGCTGGAAGCGGTATTTCTGGCGCTGCTGAGCGGGCAACATGCCTCACATGGCGCGATTATCGCCGCGTTGCTGGCCTACCGGGTGATCTATTTTATCGCCCCACTGTTGCTGGCGCTGGTGCTCTATCTGTGGCTGGAGGGGCGCGCCAGTACGTTACGAAAAAAGAATGAGCTGGAACGCGAACCCTCGGCGTAACACGACAAGGTACGGCGGGCGCCGTACCTTGTATTACGTTTAGCGGCGATTACCGAAAATACGCAGCAACATCAGGAACAGGTTAATAAAGTCGAGATAGAGGGTCAGCGCGCCCATAATCGAGAAACGACGCAGATTCTCTTTATCATCGACATTGATCCCTTCACCGATATTTTTCAGCTTCTGGGTGTCATACGCGGTTAAACCGACAAACACCACTACGCCGATATAGGTCACAGCCCACATCAGTGCAGTGCTTTTCAGCCAGATATTGACCAGCGACGCCAGCACAATACCGATCAGCGCCATAAACAGCATACTGCCCATTCCGCTTAAATCGCGTTTGGTGGTATAGCCCCAGAAACTCATGGCGCCAAACATCCCGGCGGTAATAAAAAAGGTACTGGCGATGGAGGAGTAAGTGTAAACAAGGAAAATGCTGGCCATCGTCAAACCGGTTAGCGCCGAATAGAGCATAAACAGCCCGGTGGCGACCACCCCGCTCATCTTATGCACCATCCCCGACAGCACAAACACCAGCGCCAGCTGGGCGATAATCAGTCCGAAAAAGGTGATGCGGTTGGCGAACACCAGCTCCATGACCGCTGGCGTATTGGCCGCAAACCAGGAGACAAATGCCGTCAGTAACAGGCCACAGGTCATCCAGCCATACACCTGCGCCATATAGGTTTGTAGTCCGGTGCTCGTCTGTTGAACAATCGAATCGTTCGACCGTGGAAATCGATCCATGATGCGCTCCTTAGCGTTAAGTAAAAGTGACCACTTTGAAGTTTGGCACAAGCCGCAGCAAATTGGCATCGTTACAGTTTTACCATTCATTTCGCCATCAATGCGCGATAACTATCAAGATTACCGCCGCCAGGCCGATAGTGAGGCACACAGGAGCTCGCCTGACAGGAAGTTATCATCGTTTTTACTGTAATAACTTCACTGTTCACCGGGGAATTCTATGTCCAGCATCTCGCTGCGCAAAAACAAAATGAGCACCCGCACCCTGATGCTAATCACGGGTGTCCTGACTATCGGCCTGGGTTTTAGCGTGACGATTGGTCTGCTGAGCTGGCAGTCCAGTCAGCAGCAGCGCAACCTGGCTAAGGATTATCTGGAGCAGATTGCGCGCTCTAACACCCTTGTCGTCCAGCAAAAACTGGATGTTGCCCTGTATGCCGCGCGTGCACTCGGACAGGGCGCTTACAGCCTGAAACAGGCTAATCTTGCGCAACGTCAGGGCGCCGATGTGCTGCTGAAAAATAGCCTCGCCGCCCACCGCGATTTTCTCTCAATGTCGCTGGCATTTGAAGCCAACGCCTTTGATGGCAGAGACAGCGAATTCGCCACTCAGTCCGGGCAGGATCCGGCAGGACGCTATGTGCGTTATGTCGATCGCGATAGCGCCGGGCAACCCGCCGCGCATAACCTCACCGATTATAACGTCGCCGGCAGCGGTAATTACTACCTGTTGCCACGTCAGCGGCAGAAAGAGGTGATTCTCGAACCCTATATTTATCCTTATAACGGCGTGGATGTCATGCTGACATCGATTGCCGCACCGATCATGGTGGACGGCAAGTTTATCGGCTCGGCCACCGCAGATTTCTCGCTGGAAACCCTGCAAAAAACCATTGATGCGATTAAACCCTGGCAGGGTAGCGGCTACGCACTACTGCTGTCTCACGATGGCAAAGTGGTCTCCAGCCCGGATAAAAGCAGCATCGGCAAAGTGTATAACGCCAACGGCAAGCAGGCCGCTGCGGGGATTAGTGAAATCTTTGATGTGGTCTTACAACAGGACGCCTTGGTGGTGTGGCAACCGATTATTATCGGTAACAGCGCCACGCCATGGCAGCTGGCAGTTGTCGCCCCGGTCAGCAACGTGATGGCCGAAGCCAATCGCCAGCTCCGCTATGCGCTGGGAATGATGCTGCTCAGTATCATTATTGTCTGTGCGGTGCTCGGCAGTATTTTCAGCCGAAAAGTGGTGAAGCCGATTGGCGGTGAACCGTCGCAGGCTGCGGAAATCGCACTGGCGATTGCTGAGGGTAATCTCGCGGGGGAAGTGCCGGTACGCCACAATGACCGTCAGAGCATCTTCTTTGCCATGTACACCATGCAGCAGCATTTACGCCATATTGTCAGCGATATTCTGGTCGCCAGCAGTTCGGTACGCGACGGTGCCAGTGAAATTGCCAGTGGCAACCTCGATCTGGCTTCCAGAACCGAGCAGCAGGCCGCCGCGCTGGAACAGACCGCCGCCAGTATGGAACAGCTTACCGCCACGGTGAAGCACAACGCTGATAATGCTCATCAGGCTACGGCCCTTACCGGACAGGCCACCGATATTGCCCGCCGCGGCGAACTGCTGGTCAGCCAGGTGGTGGCGATTATGGAGCAAATCGACGAGAGTTCCCGCAAGATTGGCGATATTACCAGCCTGATTAACGGCATTGCTTTTCAGACCAATATTCTGGCGCTGAATGCCGCAGTGGAAGCGGCGCGTGCCGGTGAACAGGGGCGTGGTTTTGCAGTGGTGGCGGCGGAAGTGCGCAGCCTGGCGCAACGCAGTGCTGGCGCGGTTAAAGAGATCGCCGCATTAATTGAAGAGTCAACTCAGCGCGTCACCAGCGGCGTCACGCTGGTACGTGACGCCGGAAAAACCATGCAGGAGATGACCCATGCCGTAGGGTCGGTACAAAGTATTATCGGCGAAATCGTCCACGCCTCCGACGAACAGTCACAGGGGATCAGCCAGATAACCATCGCCGTCAACGAAATGGATGGCGTAACCCAGCAGAACTCAGCGCTGGTGCAGCAGATGTCTGCCGCCGCCGCATCACTGGAAGATCAGGCAAAACATCTGGCGCAAACGGTCGATAAATTCCAGCTGGATCAGGTTTAATCGTCGCTGTATGGCGCCTTAGCGCGCCATACAAGCCTGATAGCGACTGTCCACCCGCTTCGCAAACCAGGCGGTGGTCAGGTTACGGGTAATTTTCGGGCTTTCCAGTTTGATACCGGGCAACATTTCACGCGCCACTCGTCGGCCCGCCATCTTATCGGCAAGCGTAAACAGATCGCGATACAGGTCGGTATCGGCAAACTCTTCGCTATCGCCCTTCTCCAGCGCCCGGCGGATCGACCGCTCACTGAGATCCAGCCGCTTGCTCAGGGTGCGTACCGCCAGTTCCGTCGAGCTGGGCTGGTCAGAACCATAGATAATCAGATCGCCATCCAGCGCCAGTTTCATCCCGGTCGTGCGCGTTACTGCCGCCTGAAACGCGGCGTTTCGGCTGGCGTACCAGCCGGCATTGAAATCGGCAAAACGATACAGCGGCTGACTGTAACTGACCGGATAGCCCAGCAGATGTTTACTGCCAAACCAGATCCCGCCACGGCGGCTAAACACTTCATGGCGAATACTGCCATCTACAGGATACGGATAACCCCTTGCATTGGCTTCGGCGAAGGCAATACTCACCTGCATCGGCCCGCCGGTGTGAATTGGATTGAGATTACCAAACAGCTTCTGTCCCATCGGCACCATATCAATAAAGTCATCGAAAATGGCGCTCAGCTCTTTTTCGCTGCGCACGTTGTCGAGGCGATCGCTGTAGCTTTTGCCGTCAGGCGATTTAATCAGTAATGCGGTACGCACCACAAACGCTGGCACATGCACTTTAGCGGCACGACGTTCAATCTCGCCCCAGGCGATTTTCGGCAGACCGGGAACCGCCGAGTCAGCGTTAAAGGTTGATTCCTGGTCGGTAACGGCAATCACCGCGCAGATATTGCTGGCGCTCGGCGCAATCTCCTGGGTACGTAAGGCGGTGGCGATATCCGTCGCCCAGCCCGCTTTATTGGTCACCTTCGCCGGCATCAGTCTGATGATATCGGCTTTGACATCGGCCGGGCTTTTGGCCGGTGCTTCAATGGTTTTTTTACTGCTACATCCCGCCAGCATCAGCAACGCCAGCAGCGCAATACCGCGCGGGGAAAATGGAGATAACATGCAGATCCTCAGGAATTTTTATGCTGCAGGCACCTTAACTAACCTGTCGCCGTGAATCCATCAGATTAGGCCAGTTTTCCCGATCAGGGCTGATATGCTGGCCAGGTGAAAAACAGCAGGTGCAGCAGATTAAGCGCAAAATGGAACAGGGTTGCGACCCACAGACGGCCAGTCCACATCCATGCCAGCCCGTAAATCACCCCGGCCAGCGTCGCAAACAGCACCAGCAGCGCACCGCCCGACAGGTGACAGATGCCAAACAGCAGCGCACTGATCAGCAGACCCGCCAGTGGCCCGATAAACTGACTAAGACGCCGCTGCAGATAGCCACGAAACAGCGCCTCTTCGGCCAGGCAGACAAAAAACAGATTGGCGAGGAAAAACTGGCCAATCCACTGCGGCGCATGGGGTTCAATTTTTAAGCCACCAAACGCAGTCGCTATCAACAGCAGCAACGGCAAACTGAGTATAAGGAGCAGCCAGTGAAAAGCGGAGGGTTGACGCAACGGGCGTGAGCGAAACAGCGTGGGTATAATCGCCAGAAAAACAAAGGGTAACAGCGCTTTATCAAAATTAAAGTACATTGAAAACGGTGCACTCATCTCCCCTGCGCGTACCTGATCCAGCACCCTGACGTTGTTAAAACCGGGAGCAAAATGGCTGAGCAAATTGATAGCCACAAATAACAGCAGTAATTCCGCGCCAATCGCCAGCGTGCTGATATGGCGATAGCGATGCAGCAGCAACGCAATCAGAGCGACTGTCACCATCACTCCAACCCCAACCGGCTCCAGTACCCCAGCCCAAACAGCCCAGACGGTGGTGAGCAGCAGCAGTAAAGCACCGATATAGCGGTTAAAGCCGGCAGCCAGCAGCGAGAAGGCAAGTAAGATCCACATATAAAAGTCCCTTTTATGGTGTGTGAAAAAACGAGGTTTTGCCCGTAACGCTAATCTTAACGTTACGGGGACTATTTAGCACCTGTTGTTATGCGGCTTGCTACTTACTCCCAGCGGCGGGCAGCCTGCTTATCGCTGTCACGCGCATCGACCCAGCGGTCGCCTTGCGGTGTGGCTTCGCGCTTCCAGAACGGCGCGCGGGTTTTCAGATAATCCATCATAAATTCAGCGGCGGCGAAGGCAGCGCTGCGATGCGCGCCGGTCACCCCCACCATCACGATTTCATCGCCGGGAAACAGTTCGCCGATACGATGAATCAGGGTCACACGTTGCAGCGGCCAGCGCTGACGCGCTTCGGCGACAATCTCCTCCAGCGCTTTTTCCGTCATCCCCGGATAGTGCTCCAGCGTCAGCGCCGAGACATCATCGCCGAGATTGTGATTACGAACTTTGCCGGTAAAGGTCACCACGGCGCCATCTTCGTCACAGGCGGCCAGCCACTGGTACTCATCGGCCATACTGAATGGCTGATGGCCAACACGAATACGGGTTTCCATATCAGCCTCCGGTAACCGGCGGGAAGAATGCCACTTCATCGCCATCTTTTAGCGGATGCTGTAACGCCACCAGCGTCTGATTAACCGCCGCCAGTAACCTGCCGGACTCCAGCGCCAGCGACCAGCGGTGGCTTTGCGCGGCCAGCGACACGCGCAGCGCTTCAACATCGGCAAACTCTGCCGCCATCTCCAGCTGATTAACCCCCACCAGCTCGCGAACCTGAGCAAAAAACAGCACCTTAATCATGGCTTACCGCCTGAAAATCACCGGACTTGCCGCCGCTTTTACTTAGCAGGCGCAGATTATCGATGGTGATATCCTTTTGCACCGCTTTGCACATGTCATAAATGGTCAGCGCGGCCACCGAGGCAGCGGTCAGTGCTTCCATCTCCACGCCGGTCTTACCGGTTAAACGGCAGCGTGATTCGATGCGCACCCGATGATGCTGCGGCTCGGCGCAGAGGGTCACTTCCACTTTGCTCAGCATTAGCGGATGGCAGAGCGGGATCAACTCCCATGTGCGCTTCGCCGCCTGAATTCCGGCAATGCGTGCGGTGGCGAACACATCGCCTTTATGATGGCTGCCATCAATGATCATTTGCAGGGTGTCAGGATGCATCACCACAAATACTTCGGCGCGCGCTTCGCGCACCGTTTCAGTTTTGGCGGAAACATCCACCATATGGGCTTCGCCTGAGGCGTTGATATGGGTTAATTGCGACATACTTATGGCTTCTTCAAATGCGAAATAAAGTTACAGGGGCGGGTACGGGCATCCAGCTGGTCGGCAATAATCCGTTCCCAGGCGCTGCGACAGGCGTTGCCGGAGCCGGGAATCGCAAAGATCAGCGTCTGATTTGCCATTCCGGCCAGCGCGCGCGATTGCAGGGTGGCGCTGCCGATATCTTCATAAGAGACCATGCGGAACAGCTCGCCAAAACCGTCAATCTCGCGGTCAAACAGCGGTTGCAGTGCTTCCGGCGTGCTGTTGCTGGCGCTAAAGCCGGTGCCGCCATTAATCAGGATCACCTGCACGTCGTCACTGGCGATCCAGCTGGAGACGATGGCGCGAATACGGTACTTGTTATCTTTTACGATGGCGTGATCAATCACTTCATGACCCGCTTCACTGGCGGCTTCACGCAGATAGTCGCCGGAGCTGTCATTCGAGGCATCACGTTTGTCGGAAACGGTCAGTACCGCAATCGCCGCGGCTTTAAATTCTGATTCGGGTTTGTCCATTACGCTTCTCCAGGCCGGTTAGCCACCAATAAATGACAGATTCTGAGTAATGCCGGTATTGCCCTGATGCAGGAAATGAGTCTGTTTTTTGCTGTTCAGGCTGGCGGCAATTCGCGCCTGCAACTCCTGCTGCTGGTCGTCGCGGGCCAGCAGATCGCGCAGCGGCACCCCTCCCTCACCAAACAGGCACAGATGCAGGTTGCCGACGGCGGAGACGCGCAGACGGTTACAGCTGGCGCAGAAATCTTTTTCGTAAGGCATAATCAGGCCGATTTCGCCCTGATAATCCGCATGGCGGAATACCTGCGCCGGACCATCGCTGCGCTCGCGCGCCTGTCGTTGCCAGCCGCGCGCCAGCAGCCGATCGCGGATAACTTCACCGGAGATATGGTGCTGGCGAAACAGCGCGCTGCTGTCGCCAGTTTCCATCAGTTCGATAAAGCGCAGCTGAATCGGACGATCGCGGATCCAGTCGAGAAAGGTCTCCAGACTGTGATGATTGACATCGCGCATCAGTACGGCATTGACTTTGACTTTGCTGAAACCGGCAGTAAATGCGGCATCAATACCGCGCATCACCTGATGGAATTTATCCTGACCGGTGATGGCGTGAAACTGGCGGGCATCAAGGCTGTCGACGCTGACATTCAGCGCAGTCAGTCCGGCATCGCGCCAGGCAGCAACATCGCGCTCAAGGCGATAACCATTGGTAGTGACCGCCAGCTGACGAATCCCCGGGTTTTCGCGCACTGCGGCGATAATGTCGCAGAAATCACGGCGCAGCGAAGGTTCCCCGCCAGTCAGGCGCACCTTTTCGGTGCCCGAAGCGGCGAAAGCACGGGTAATGCGCCGGATCTCGTCCAGTGACAGAAAGCTTTTGTTGGTGACGCCTTGCGGTTTGTAACCGTCGGGCAGGCAATAGGTACAACGAAAGTTGCATACGTCAGTGATCGACAAGCGCAAGTAATAAAACTTGCGCTCAAAATTATCAGTAAATTGTGACACCAGAACACCTTTCCAAATACGGGAGATGCAGTCATTTCTTTCTGCACCCTGGCAGCTCAAAGGCTACGGCCAGTACACCTTATCGCGAGGACTTAGGCATAAAGGCTAGAGTGTGATCGGCAGCAAGGCTGTCAATCGCGGTAAAATAATTCTAACGCTAACTGCATGGCGATACCACAAACACTTTTCGTTGTATATTATGATATATAACGAATTACACGCATTTTCACCGCACAATCGGGTAAAATGCGCCAATATTTACATTTATCAATAAGTGTTATTGGAGAATTATGCGTAATCGCACCCTGGCGGACTTAGACCGCGTCGTCGCCCTTGGCGGGGGACATGGATTAGGTCGCGTAATGTCGGCGCTTTCGCCGCTGGGTTCACGGCTGACTGGCATCGTGACCACCACCGATAATGGCGGTTCCACCGGACGTATTCGCCGTTCAGAAGGCGGTATTGCCTGGGGTGATATGCGCAACTGTCTGAATCAGCTGATTACCGAGCCCAGCGTGGCGTCAGCAATGTTTGAGTATCGTTTTAGCGGTAATGGCGAACTCTCCGGCCATAACCTTGGCAACCTGATGCTGAAAGCGCTCGATCATCTTAGCGTGCGGCCGATTGAAGCGATTAACCTGATTCGCAATCTGCTGAAGGTTGATGCTTTTCTGATCCCGATGTCAGAACAACCGGTGGATCTGGTAGCGCTGGACAGTGAAGGCCACCTGATTTACGGCGAAACCGATATCGACCAGATGAAACTGCCACCACAGGAGCTGATGCTGTCACCGTCGGTAAGCCCCACGCGCGAAGCGGTTGAGGCAATTGCGGATGCCGATTTGATCTTAATAGGCCCTGGTAGTTTCTATACCAGCCTGATGCCGGTATTGCTGATGGGTGAAATGGCGCAGGCGCTGCGGCGTACTCCGGCCACTATGGTGTTTATTGATAACCTGGGACGCGAACTCAGCCCGGCAGCGGCCAGCCTGACGCTGGCCGATAAACTGTCGCTGATGGAAAAATATATCGGTAAGAAGGTGATTGATGCGGTAGTGGTAAGTCCGCATAGTGATATTGAGGGCGTGGAAGACCGGCTGGTGATCCGTGAACCGCTGGAAGCGGCCGATATTAAATATCGTCATGACCGTCGGTTACTGCATATGGCACTGGAACATGCCATTCAGGCGATTGGCTGACGGTGTGAGTGATCTTCCGGGCGGCGATAACGCCATCCCTGCACAAGACCTAAGGCAGTTGTAGGGGAGTCGTTTTCGGCTCCCGTAATAACGAATGCCACACTTGCTATGGTGCAAATCCGCGACACGGGCGGCGAGAACGCCGCCCCTACACAAAGCCGAAGACTGTTGTAGGGGAGCCGTTTTCGGCTCCCGTAATAACGAATGCCACACTTGCTATGGTGCAGATCCG
>NZ_JAODIM010000034.1 GCF_025527015.1 Winslowiella arboricola
TGCCTGGCGGCTTTAGCGCGGTGGTCCCACCTGACCCCATGCCGAACTCAGAAGTGAAACGCCGTAGCGCCGATGGTAGTGTGGGGTCTCCCCATGCGAGAGTAGGGAACTGCCAGGCATCAAATTGTAGTGGTGGCGTTATCGCCGCCAGCTCATTTCCCGTGACGCGGAAGTGAGAGAAACACCTGAATTCAGACGAAAGGTCTGGGATCAGTACAGAATCGGTGGAGCGGTAGTTCAGTTGGTTAGAATACCTGCCTGTCACGCAGGGGGTCGCGGGTTCGAGCCCCGTCCGTTCCGCCACTTATTACGAAAAAGCCCTGAGCATCTGCTCAGGGCTTTTTCGTATGTCTGAAAACCCTCAATTTAATCTCCTGAAGATATGTGTATACGCATATCCACCCTCATACCTCCCTTTTACATGACCATTTCTTATCAATTAAGCAGAAAGCAGAGCATATCCTCCCTGATTTAAACCCTCCAATTGAATGGCGCGATACGATCGCGCAGAAACAGGCTGGCAATAGCTTAACGTTGAGAGCCAGAATAATGTGAAAGCAATCACAAAAACAACAACAGCTTATTTAGCCAAATTAAGTTTTAATACCGGTTTGAGATCACATAAATAAAATATATTAAAAACAGTAGGTTATATAAAAAAGGCGATTAATGCGCGAAAAATACAGTGATATACATCACAAAAATAGACGCGATTAACCTCTGTCAACACCTGTCGTGGGGAAAAATCATTGCGTAAATGTGATATCTGTCAAAAAAATTAATCACGGCATCTTTAACATTAAATCCACATTAACCGGTAAATGTTTATCTGAGGTCAGCCATGAAAATAGGATTAGTAATAAGTGGTGGTGATGTCAGTGGTATGAATAACTTTCTGTTTCAGGTTAACAGGATGACCGAATCAGAAATGGTGATTTTTGATGGCGGTATTAATGGTCTGATAGAGAACCGCGCGAAAGAAATATCACGCCGTGATTTAGTGGATCTGTCCATCTCTTCTGTTCCGTTGATCTCTTCCGGCAGAAAAGAGGATAAATGTAAAAAGTCTGACTACGAGAAAATTGTCAAAAATATCCGACAGAAGAAACTCGACTGTCTGATTATGGGCGGCGGAGATGGCTCTTTTCAGTTTTTAAAGGTACTCAGCAGCTATGGCGTTAACTGTTATGGCATCGGTATGACTATTGATAACGATATTACAGGTAACAGTTATACCATCGGATTCTCCACTGCCTGTGAACAGGTGATTGCTGAGGTCGGGAAATTACGTAATACCGGACGCGGCCTGCCAGGCCGGATATTTATGATCGAGTTGTTAGGCGGCTATTGTGGTGAGTTAACCTTGCAGGCTGCTCTGAAAAGCAATGCTGATATCGCGCTTATTCCTGAATCGCCATGGGATATTGATCTGCTGGCGCAAAAAATTAAGGATAAGATCAAAATCCAGAACAGCGTAATTATTTTATGTTCTGAAGGCTATACCAAAGAGTATACACCCGGTTTTCAGGGCGCAATTGATACCATGATTGGTAAAGTTGAGCACAAAATTGGTATCCGTATCAGGAAAACTATTCTGGGATATGGATTAAGAAATGGCACGCCAACCGGCGAGGAGATCATTCAGGGCGCAATCCTGGCGGAAGAAGTTGTCAGGTGCATCAACAGCGGTCTGACAAATAAAATCATTGTTATAAATAATAATAATAAGGCTATCCCGATCGATCTTGAAAACTCTGACAAACGTCTGGTTGATGAAGATAGTAATCTCTACAAACTGGCTAAAGTAAATAACCTTATCTGAGGTAATAACATGCTTAAAGTACTCTGCGTATGTGGCTGCGGTCTCGGCTCAAGCTTTGCTATTGAAATGAGCGCGAAATCAGTATTGCAAAAATTATCTATTGAGGCGGATATCGATCACACCACGGTATCCGAAGCCTCATCCTTTAAATATGACATTATTCTCACGCAGAAAATGTTTGCTGACATTTTAACTTCAGATGCCAGCGAGGAGGATAAAAAGAGAGTCATCATATTAAATAAGCTGACAGATAAGAAAGAGATAGAAGAGAAAATCCTGGCTTATATAAATTCAAAATAAAGTTGAGGTGGTAAGTGGACGCTATTATTCATTTTATTGTGAAGGATTTCCTCGGCCAGGCTTCGATACTTATTGCATTAATCGCCATGCTGGGTCTGATCCTGCAAAAGAAATCTATCGGTAAAACTATCGAGGGAACATTTAAAACGCTGCTCGGATTTCTGATCATGATGGCAGGCATCAATATCATTGTTGAAGCCTTAACCTTCCTGAATGATATCTTTACCAGCGGTTTTGGTATGAAGGGATACATTACCGATGTCGCGGCTATCGCCGGCGTGGCAAACCGTGAACTGGGCTCTGAAGTGGCGCTGACGCTGTTGGTGATTTTTGCCGTCAACATCATTATTGCGCGCATCACGCCATTTAAATATATCTTCCTCACAGGCCAGGCGCTGCTGTGGATGGCGACCATCGGTACCGTTATTGGTTACAAGGCCGGACTGACAGGCGCCACTCTGATTCTGACTGGCGGCATATTTGGCGGCATTATGGCGGTGTTAATGCCGGCCATCGCCCAACCGATAGTGCGCAAGATCACCGACTCAGATGATGTCGCCCTCGGTCACTTCTGTACCATTGGCTATCTGGTGCAGGCTGCAGTCGCACGTGCTATTGGCAAGAACTCACGATCAACAGAAGATTTAGAACTTCCCGATAACTTTAAGTTTTTGCAGGACACCTACCTGTCAATGGCTGTCATTATGGTGCCGATGTATATCATTCCGGCTATCTTTGCCGGTCCGACGTATATTGCGCAGTTCGCCGGTGAAACCAATTACATCATGTATTCGTTTATGCAGTCGATGCAGTTCGTCGCGGGTGTGTTTGTGTTGTACAGCGGCGTGCGTTTACTGCTGAATGAACTGGTGCCAGCTTTCCGCGGTATTGCGATGCGCCTGGTCCCTAATGCCAAGCCCGCGCTGGATTGCCCGGTGTTGTTCCCGTATGCACCTAACGCGGTGATTGTTGGTTTCCTTGCCACCACTGTCGGCTCGATTATCGGCATGATCGTATTCCCGATGTTTGGTCTGGCGATGATTCTGCCAGGTTTGCTGACCAACTTCTTTGCTGGCGGCGCTGCCGGAGTATTTGGTAATGCGATGGGTGGCAGAAAAGGGGCGATCATTGGCGGCGTGATACATGGTCTGTTTATTACCTTATTGCCAGCAATTCTGGTGCCACTGCTGGAAACCTTCGGCTTCAAGGGCGTCACCTTTAGTGATTCCGATGTAATTAGCACCGGCCTGGTATTGGGGCATGCTTTCCAGCATGACTGGCCATTCGTTATTGGCTTTATTGCCTTTGTGGTACTGATTGTCTGGTTTGCCAACAGAAAACTGAGTAAATAATCCGGCTTATTGCTGACGACATTCGCATCATCTGACGATGTGAGGAGAGATTATGTTTGCAAAGTTAAAACAGATGTTTAATTCGCAACCTGAAGGGGAGAATAAAAGTGATGAAGATGCAGAGAGGATAGAGGCGGAATTTGCGCAGCTGGAATCAACGTTATTACAAAACCCGGCGGACAACGCCACGCAAAAACAGTTAATGGTTAAATATAATCAGGCTGTAAAGATATTTTCTGGCAGTAAATCATATCGTAGCCGGGTTGATGATGTTTTCGTAAAGATGGATGAGCTAAGAAATACCATTCGCAGAAATATATGAGGTGATATGAGCATTAAACAGTTCCTTTCACAGAACCAGTATATTCAGGTCCGAATGGATGTTGATTCCTGGAACGAGATTATTGAACAGGCAGCAAAGCCATTAATTAAAGGTGGCTTTGTTACACCTGAATATCCGCAGGCAGTGATTAACAATACCATCGAGTATGGGGCCTATTACGTTTTCGATGAAGGTATCGCCATTCCTCATGCCAGACCGGAGTGCGGAGTAATTAAAGATTGCTTTAGCATGATGACCCTGAGTCATCCGCTGTCAATTAATGGCAGTGAACCCGTCGATATTATTGTGATGTTTGGCGGCGTAAACAGTGATTCTCATATTACTGAGGGTATCGCCTCGATCGTCGGTCTGCTGGAGCAGGAGGATACGTTATCTCAAATCAGACGAGCCACAACAATTGATGAAATTCTTGGGTTATTATGAAAACACTGATTTTAGTTAATGGTATTCCGGCATCAGGGAAAAGCTCTGTTGCCAGGACGCTGGCTGATACTTTTAAATTTCCGATATTAAGTATCGATGAGATCAAAGAGCCTTTTATGGTTCAGTTCGCAGATGTTATTGACCGGCCGTTAAATCGTAAGCTTGGTTATGCGGCCTATGAGTCGATGTTTAATATCGTTAAAAGTGCGCCCCGGGATACGGTATTTGTTATGGACGCCTGGTTTGGCTTTCGTGATAAATCGGTGTTAGCCGATTATCTGCAAATGTCGGGCTGCCAGAGCATTATTGAAATATGGAATCAGGCTTCGCCTGAGCTGGTTGCTGAACGATATAAACATCGCTGCGGCTGCCGGGTAAAAGGACATCCTGGTGAAGAGTATATTCCCGAGCTAACGCAGCTGGCGCATAAAGCACAACCCATGGGTTTCGGTGAGGTATATACCGTTGACCAGGATCAGGGCGGCAATAATCAGGACCTTATTTCGTGGGTCAGCGATCGCCTGAATCAGAATTAATCTTAAACAAATACTCTCTTGTATGAGGAATTAACCAATGAACAAAATGACAACAGCAGAACGTCGCGGCTATCAAATGATTTGTGATGCTACAGGTTCAATGATGGTTGTTGCCTGCGATCAGCGTGGTGGTATGAGAACGCTGCTGGCTGCGACGCCGGAAGAGCAGGCTAAGATCAGCAATGAAACCCTCGGCAAAACCAAATACGATATTACCCGTTACCTGGCGTCTGAGGCAGGATGCGTTTTAGTGGATCCTATTTGCGCTGTGCCGGGCATTATTGATGAAGGCGTGGTGCCACGTAATACCGGTCTGTTGGTGGGCCTCGATGCGTCTGGTTGGGGAACTTCACCGCAAGGTTATCGCATCTCCAATATGGTTGAAGGGATCAATGCGCGTAAAGTGCGCGAACTGGGCGCTACCGGCGGCAAGATCATGATCTATTTACGGATGGATACGCCGGAAGCCAATACTGAGAATCTGGCAACCCTACGTGATGTGATTGCCGATTTCGCCCGCGAAGACCTGTTCCTGGTGGTTGAGTTCCTGACTTATCAGCTGGAAGGTGAAAGCAAGGAAGCATATCAGCAAAAAATCCCACAGCTGATTCAGGATGGTTGCCAGGCCTGTATCGATTGCGGTTCCAAAGTGCTGAAAATCCCTTATCCGGGAACTGAAGCAGCCTGCGCTAAAGTGACGCAAATCTGTGGTGATATTCCCTGGGCAGTGTTATCGGCGGGTGTCGATCATCAGACCTTCCTGCAGCAGGTTGATATCTCGCTGCGCAATGGTGCTTCAGGGGTGATTGCCGGACGCTCTTTGTGGAAAGACTGCATCTCCCTTGACCGCAATATTTCCAAAGAGAAGCTATCATCGATTGCGGTATCGCGCCTGCGCGACATTCAGCAACTGCTGGCAAAATATCGCAAACAGCTGCTTAGTGCCTGATTGGCGATGTTTAATACGCTGGCCGTCGGGGGAACGCCCGGCGGTCAGTCATCTTTTCACGGGAGAGATATGGATAACAGCCTGGAATTGATCATCTTCGATTGTGATGGCGTGCTGGTTGATTCAGAGATTATCGGCATCAGACTGACGGTTTCACTGCTCAACCAACACGGCGTCGATATGGGTTTTGATGAGTTTACCCGCGACTACAGTGGGCTGGCATGGGGTGAACTGATTGATAAAGTCAGGTCTGATAAAGACGTTAAGATAGACGAAAGTATTCACCAGCAATTTTCTGCGCAACTGATGGCGGCATTTGCTGACAGCCTCAGCAGGATCGCCGGCACTGATGAGGTGATTAGCGGTCTTTCAACCCGCAAATGTATCTGCTCTAACTCTGGCGCAGAACAACTGGATTACATGTTATCTCTGGTGGGACTCAAACATCTGTTTGCGGCGGATATCTTTTCCGCGGTCGACCTGGGGCCAGGTCGTGCGAAGCCGCAACCCGATATCTTCCTGCATGCGGCTGAAGTGATGCAGGCCACTCCGGCAAACACTATGGTGATAGAAGACTCGGTACATGGCGTGATGGCGGCAAAGCGCGCAGGGATGTATGTGATCGGTTTTACCGGCGGTGCGCACACTAACCCCAGCCACCGCGCCAGGCTGGAAGCCGCAGGGGCCGACAGGGTTATCGACTCGATGTATCGGCTGAATGATGAAATCGTCCGCTTTCGCCAGCGCGCGCAATAGCCGGAAGCGCCGGACAGTTATCCCGGCTGCGGATACTGTCCCTTTATCCACTCGCTAAGAAAATCGATAAATGTGCGCATACGCATATTCATCGCCCCATCACTGTAATAGACCGCATTCAGCGGCATGCCAACCGGTAGCCGTTTGTCGGCGAGTACCTCAACCAGGCTGCCATCCGCCAGCTCTTTATCCACCATATATTCCGACAGGCAGGCGATGCCATTGCCATGCAGACATAGTTGCTTAATGGTTTCCCCGTTATTTGACGAGGTGTCTGGCGTAATATCGTAAAGCTGACCATCCAGCTGCGCGATGGGCCAGCGGTTAAGGCGCGGTACTTCATTAAAGGCAAGGCAGTGATGCTGGCGCAGATCCTCAGCGCTGACTGGCGTGCCGTGCTCTGCCAGATAATCCGGCGCGGCGACCATCTTGCCATAGCTGGTAAACAGCAGGCGGGCGCGCAGGCTGGAGTCATTAAGATTGCCGATACGGAGCGCAACATCGACCTTACGCTCAATCAGATTAATAAAAGTTTCTGACGATAGCAGCGACAAGGTGATTTCAGGATAGCGCTGGCGAAAAGGCTTAATCATCGGGATCAGTAAATGCAACACTACTGGTGTGGACGCGTCAATACGCAGCAAGCCGCTGGGCACATTGCGACTTTCGATTAATTCATTTTCAGCGCTGGCCATCTCCTGCAGCAATTTTTGCACCCGGCGAAAATACTTTTCGCCCTCCTGGGTCAGCTTCACCTGACGTGTGGTGCGCGTCAGCAGTTCCACGCCAAGTTTATTTTCCAGCTTTTTAACCGCCCGGCTGACGGCTGAATTGGCCATTTCCAGCTGCTCAGCGGCACGGCTGAAACTGCCGCTCTCTACCACCGCTACAAAGATGGTCAGCTCTTCAGATGTCGCTTTCATTATTGCTCCGCCAGCAAAATTAAATCGAGATTTTGCCCTGTTTTGTTATTTAAGCATGGCCGGATCCCGATCGCCATCAGACAGCCTGTCTCTTTGCAGTATCAGGCTTGGTAAGCACGGACTTCAGAACGTCAGTAATGGTCTGCAAATGCCGACGGTTTTTGCATTTACTTACGCTATGGCGCGCGTAAATCAGCCGTACCGATTGAAACTACGGCGTAAAGTCCCTATAACTGAAAGAAGAGATACACTACTTAGTAGCAAATAAGGTTCAGGCGGTACAGTGCACAAAAAAACCTATGCCATGAGATATGTTGCAGGTCAGCCAGCGGAGCGGATTTTCCCCCCTGGAGCGATGCTGCACGTAGGTAAAGCCTTACCGCCGGGCGCTCCTCTGCCAACCGAAACCACATTGCGGGTTCTGGTGTGGAATATTTTTAAGCAGCAGCGTGCTGACTGGTTATCGGTGCTGCAAAACTTTGGTAAAGATGCCCATCTGGTGTTGCTGCAGGAAGCGCAGACCACCCCTGAACTGGTGCAGTTCGCTACCTCCAACTATCTGGCTGCCGATCAGGTGCCCGCTTTTGTCTTGCCGCAGCACCCCTCTGGCGTGATGACGCTGGCCGCTGCCCATCCGATTTATTGTTGCCCGTTGCGCGAACGCGAGCCGTTGCTGCGTCTGTCAAAATCAGCGCTGGTAACGGCCTATCCGCTGCCCGGCGGTGAAATGCTGATGGTGGTGAATATCCATGCGGTTAATTTTAGCCTCGGTATCGACGTTTACAGTAAGCAGCTGGGGCCAATTGGCGAGCAGATCCTGCATCATCAGGGACCGGTGATTATGGCCGGAGACTTTAACGCCTGGAGCCGCCAGCGGATGAATGCGCTGTTCCGTTTTTCGCGTGAGATGGGACTGCGCGAAGTCCGTTTTACCGACGATCACCGGCGCAAAGCGTTTGGTCGTCCATTAGATTTCGTTTTCTATCGCGGTATGCATGTCGCCGAGGCATCAGTCCTGGTGACGCGCGCATCCGATCATAATCCGCTACTCGTCGAATTCACCCCCGGCAAGCCTGAGCTTATCTAAGCGTCTTGCAGGCCTGCCGTCAGGGCAGGTCAGTCGTGTCTGCCCATCTTTAAAAAACTCTAAAAAGGAAACAGAGATATGGCAACGCAAAGTCACCACCAGAATGTCGATAAACAGTTTGGCGAACGTGCTGAGGCTTACCTGAGCAGCGCGGTGCATGCCAGCGGCCGCGATTTACAGCGTCTGAGCGAGCGACTGTCCACGACACCCGAAGCACGGGTACTGGATCTGGGGTGCGGGGGAGGGCATGCCAGCTTTATCGCCGCGCAACAGGTACGTGAAGTGGTGGCGTACGATCTCTCCGGCCAGATGCTGGAAGTGGTAGAGAAAAGTGCTCAGGATCGCGGATACGGCCATTTAACCACCCAACAGGGCTATGCCGAGGTGCTGCCGTTTGCCGATGCCAGCTTTGATATTGTGATCAGCCGTTATTCGGCACACCACTGGCACGATGTCGGACAGGCGCTGCGTGAAGTTAAACGGGTGCTGAAACCGGCGGGCAAAGTGATCTTTATGGATGTGAATGCGCCCGGCAATGCCGTGCTGGATATCTGGCTGCAGACGGTGGAAGCATTACGCGATACCTCGCATGTACGTGACTACAACCCGGGCGAATGGCTGACGATGTTTACCGAAGCCGGATTAGCGATCACCGGTGTCATCCAGGATCGCCTGCATCTTGAGTTTGCCAGCTGGATTGCGCGTATGCGCACCCCGGAGGCGCTGGTGACGGCGATTCGCGCCTATCAGCAATCCGCGGCTGATGAAGTGCAGCGCTATTATCAGTTGCAACCGGATGGCAGCTTTAGCACCGATATTATTTTTATCGAAGCGGTTAAGCCGTAAATCACCGGTAAAAAAAAGAGCCACTCCGCGGAGTGGCTCTTTTATTTGATAAGACGTAACCGGCATGCCTTAGCTATCTGGCGTGGCGCTATTATTCACAAACAACGTCAGCTTATCGCCGGGTTGAATGCTTTTCGCGTCACTCAGTACGCTGTTCCAGCGCATCACGTCTTTGGCATTGACGCCGTGACGTTTTGCGATACTGGCAAGGGAATCCCCTTTACGTACCTGATAGGTGATGCTGCTGTTATTGGCCAGCGCGGTACCTTTGCCACCACTTACGCTTAATGTCTGACCCGGTTTAATTTTTCCGCCGCGCAGATTGTTTGCGCTTTGCAAATCTTTTACCGAGACGCCAAGGCGTTTCGCGATGCCGGATAAGGTGTCGCCACTGCGCACTTTATAACCGCCAACACTGCTGCTGTTTTTCGCCACCTCGGTGGGTTGAACCGCAGCGATATCACCTGTCGCCAGTGAGTTACGTAGCGTGGCAACATTCGACTTAGGCACCATAATGTAATGGGGACCGTTTGGCGCTGTTGTTCCGCGTTTGTAACCGGTATTAAAGCTCTTCAGCTTGGTCAGTGACATGCCTGCCATTTCGGCAGCCTGTGTCAGTTCGATCTGCTGGCCCACTTCCACACGCGCCAGAGCGCGGCTTTCGTTAGGCGTCGGCAGTCGAATACCGTAACGTTTGTTGTGCTTGAGGATTTCGCCCAAAGCCAGCATTTTCGGCACATAGACCGTGGTTTCGCGTGGTAACGATAAATTCCAGAAGTCGGTCGGTTTCCCGCGCGCTTTATTCTGTTTTACCGCTTTCATGACGCGTCCTTCACCACTGTTATAGGCTGCAATGGTCAGTAACCAGTCGCCGTCAAACATATTGTTAAGACGTTCCATCATATCCAGCGCAACCTTGGTAGATGCGACGATGTCACGTCGACCGTCATACCACTGGTTCTGTTTCAAACCATAATTACGCCCCGTGGCCGGGACAATCTGCCAAATGCCTGCGGCATTTGCGGCTGATGTCGCGTGGGGGTCAAAAGCGCTCTCCACTATGGGTAGTAGTACCAGTTCCATCGGCATTTTGCGTTGCTTAATCTGCTCGACTATCCAGTACATATACGGCTCTGCCCGTAATGTTACATCGTGGAGATAGCTCTTGTTCTTCAGGTACTTTTGTTTTTGTTCACGGATCCGGGAATTTTCCGGAACCTCCATCTTCAGCTCGTCGCTAATGAAATGCCAAAGATCCTGGTCTTGCGCGAGGCTGGTTCCATCATCCTGCCAGCGCGGAGACAACATCCGATCTGAGTACTTTCCATTTTCACCTTGACCTGCCGAAGACAGACTCTGTGCATGCTGGACCGGGGTGTTAGCATCATGCCTTGACGCCTGGCAACCCACCAGCAAGACCGAGGCGAGTATTATCGCTTTAGCCTTCATGTGTGTGTCAATAGTTTGCTTAAAAGACGAGCAATGATACGTGCTCGTTTTCAACAACACAACCACAAATGTCAAAAACGGTCTTTCAACTCGCGTAAACGGGCAAATGGTTGCCATGCCTGCTGTGGTGGACAATCGAATCCAATAACCTTTTGTAAATCAGTATCATGCGTTCTTAAAAATAAATTAATTTTGCGTTCAAGAGCCAGTTTTGTTGGCAAACTAATGTGATTTTTAGCGCGTAACTCCTTAATTTGCAGGCAGTAGCGCGCAATTTCACTATCTTGCGGTAAGGTCGCTTGCGCAAACTTCAGATTAGATAATGTGTATTCATGGGCGCAGCAAACCAGCGTTTCAGCGGGTAACTGATTAAGCTTCTGAAAAGATTCATACATTTGTTGCGGTGACCCTTCAAAAAGTCGGCCGCAACCGCCGGAAAACATCGTATCGCCACAAAAAAGGTAAGGCGAACTGTAATATGAGATATGTCCTAAAGTGTGTCCCG
This sequence comes from Winslowiella arboricola, assembly GCF_025527015.1. Classification (GTDB taxonomy): domain Bacteria; phylum Pseudomonadota; class Gammaproteobacteria; order Enterobacterales; family Enterobacteriaceae; genus Erwinia; species Erwinia arboricola. Next base: position 11,292 of record NZ_JAODIM010000034.1, read on the forward strand.
GCGTAAAAATCACGCTAAATTCGCAGTCCAAAATAGTGAAGCGATCGCCTTCGCTGACGATTTCCGTCGCCCCTTTATCTTGTGTCTCCTGCGGGCCATACACCACTAATTGTGGCCACTGTTCGAGTAGTTTTTTTACGCCGCCAACGTGGTCATGGTGATGATGAGTGAGTAAAATCGCTACCGGCTGCCACTGATTTTGCTGCAGGGTCGCGATCACCGGCGCCGCTTCACCCGGGTCAACAATCAGGCAGTGACCGCTGTCATCATTTAGCGTCCAGATGTAGTTATCCTGTAGTGCAGGAATGCTGGTAAGATTCATAGTCACCTCTCAGAAGGCCGTGAAGGAATGAAGATGGTAAAGCATGAAGCCCGCTAAAACACGCCAAATTCTAAATGCACCGAACTCCTGGGCGGATATGCCCTGGGGCGACTATTTTCGTGACGCGCTTTCACAACATCTGCAGCCGTGCCTTGGCAAGCTGTATGGTTTCCACCTGCTTAAAATTGGCAATCTTAGTGCAGAAATCGATACTGAAGCCTGCGCAATTTCTCATCAGGTAAATGTCGGCGAAAAGGGAGAACTGTTGCAGGTGATTGCCGACCCGATGTGCCTGCCGTTTGAGTCCAAGTCCGTCGATGCCTGCCTGCTGGCGCATACGCTGGCGTGGAGTGGTGACCCGCACCGCATTTTGCGTGAGGTGGACCGGGTATTGATTGATGATGGCTGGATGATTATCAGCGGCTTTAATCCGTTTAGCCTGCTGGGAATCGGCAAAGTGATCCCGGGATTACATCGTCGCGCGCCCTGGAGTGGGCGGATGTTTAGCCAGATGCGGCTGCTGGACTGGCTGAGCTTGCTGAATTACGAAGTGATGCACCGCACCCGTTTTCAGGTGGTGCCATGGAACCGGCAGGGCGGTAAAATGATCAGTACGCACTTACCGGCATTGGGCTGCCTGAATATTGTGGTGGCGCGCAAACGCACCTTCCCGCTGACCATGACGCCGGCGAAGAAGCAGGCTAATAAAGGACGTTTGCGCCAGACGGTCAATGCCACCCGCCAGTTCCGTGATATCCGCGATCAGGACTCTTGCTGATAGCCAATATCATCAAAGGCCGGACTTCCCGCTGCGCTGCGCGCCAGTTCGTCGCAGCGTTCGTTCTCCGGATGCCCGGCGTGGCCTTTAACCCATTCCCATTTAATTTCATGGTGGCTTAAGGCGCTGTCGAGCCGTTTCCACAGATCGACATTTTTCACCGGTTTTTTATCGGCGGTTTTCCAGCCTCGCTTCTTCCAGTTGTGGATCCAGCTGGTGATGCCCTGGCGCACATACTGGCTGTCGGTACTTAGCGTCACGGTGCAGGGCTGAGTTAACGCTTCCAGCGCGACAATGGCCGCCATCATTTCCATACGGTTATTGGTGGTCAGGTAATAACCGGCGCTAAAGGTTTTTTCATGCTGACCATAGCGCAGAATGGCGCCGTAACCGCCGGGACCTGGATTACCCAGGCAAGATCCGTCGGTGAAAATTTCTACCTGTTTACTCATCTCTGGTAAACTTCCCTCTGACAAAACGCCAAGTCTGACATAAACGAGCCCTATGAGCACAGCAATTACACGCCAGATCGTACTCGATACCGAAACCACCGGTATGAACATGATAGGTGTCCATTACGAAGGTCACCGCATTATTGAGATCGGTGCCGTTGAGGTGGTTAATCGCCGCCTGACCGGTAACAATTTCCATATGTATCTGAAGCCGGACCGGCTGGTGGACCCGGAAGCCTTTGGCGTTCACGGCATAGCCGATGAATTCCTGCAGGATAAGCCGGCCTTCAGCGATATCGCCGATGAGTTTATGGAATATATTCGCGGCGCCGAGCTGGTGATCCATAACGCCTCGTTTGATATCGGCTTTATGGATTACGAATTCAGCAAGCTGAACAGGGGGATTGCGAAGACCGAGACCTTCTGCAAGGTCACCGACAGCCTGATGATGGCGCGTAAGATGTTCCCGGGTAAGCGCAACAGCCTCGATGCGCTCTGCTCACGCTACGATATTGATAACAGCAAACGTACGCTGCACGGCGCATTGCTCGATGCCGAGATTCTGGCGGACGTATTCCTGCTGATGACCGGCGGCCAGACGTCGCTGTCCTTTACGGTGGAAGGTGAGCGTCAGGAAGCGGATGGCAGCCAGAGTATTCAGCGTATCACGCGGCCTCAGTCAGCACTGCGCGTGGTGCAGGCCAGCGAGGAAGAAATGATGGCGCATGAGCAGCGTCTGGATTTAGTGATGAAAAAAGGCGGCAGCTGTTTATGGCGTCCATAAGTGCTTTATAAATGAGCCAAAAAAGGCTGCTGTGCTGAAAAAGCAGGCAAACGCATTTTTAACGCTTAAAAAGCGTTGACGGAAAATCTCACTACTATTAATATGCGCCTCGTTCCCGACGGGGAACACAGCGCGGAGCGGTAGTTCAGTTGGTTAGAATACCTGCCTGTCACGCAGGGGGTCGCGGGTTCGAGCCCCGTCCGTTCCGCCAACATTCAGAAAGCCTGATTCAGCAATGAATCAGGCTTTCGTCGTTTTAATCCTTCTGCAACACCACCTTGCCGGTATAAGCCGTAGCGGCGGCTGTCGCGCGTTCATGACGTGCAATCCAGCGATAAGCGCCACCACTGAGAAAGGCGCCGATAAACCAGCTAAAGTTAGCCACCGCGTGCAGTGAAGGAATAAAGCTGATCACCAGCCCAATCGCCACCGCTGGCAGCAGCGCAGCAATCGCTTTCGGGTTAAAGCCGCCGCGATACCAGTATTTGCCCTGAGGCGTGTCGTTAAACAGGTCATCTGTCGACACCGTGCCACGTTTAATCAGATAGAAATCCACCAGCAGAATACCGAACAGCGGACCGATAAAGGCGCCGAGCACATCCAGCGTATAGTGAATCAGCTCGGGGGACTGGAACAGGTTCCATGGTGTCAACAGCACCGAACCGACCGCTGCAATCATGCCACCGGTGCGGAAGCTGATCTTCTGCGGTGAGCAGTTGGAGAAGTCGAAGGCCGGTGAAACAAAGTTCGCCACAATATTGATGCCGATAGTGGCGGTAATCATCGTCAGCAGACCAATCGCTACCGCCAGATCGTTGCCAACCATACTAACGGTTTCAATCGGATCGGTAATCATCTTGCCAAACAGCGACTGGGTGCCGGAAACAATCACCACCGTCACAATCGAAAACAGCAGGAAGTTAAACGGTAAGCCCCAGCGGTTGCCGCGACGGATTTCGCCCATGCTTTTGCCATAGCGCGAGAAGTCGCCAAAGTTCAGTAACGGACCGGAGAAGTAAGAGACCACCAGCGCGGTGGCGGTAATCATCTGCCAGCTCTGTTCTCCGACGCTCATCTGCTTGCTCGCCAGGGTAAAAGAGATGCCGTCGAAGCCGGTCTGCCAGACAATCCAGCCCGCCAGCGCCACCATCACCACGTATACCGCCGGGCCTGCCACATCGATAAAGCGTTTAATCGCGCTCATACCGTGCCAGAACACCAATGCCTGCAACAACCACATAATGCCGAAGCAGATCCAGCCCAGCTGCGACAGGCCCAGCCAGGATGACTGGGTCATAGGTGCCAGCGCTGGCCAGAACTTCAGGGTCACCAGCATCAGCGCGTTGGCGGCGAGGTAAGTCTGAATGCCATACCAGGCAAAAGCGATCAGGCCGCGGATCACCGCCGGGATATTCGCGCCAAATACGCCAAACGCCTGACGGCAAATCACCGCATAAGGCACACCGGCCATCTGGCTGGGTTTCGCCACCAGATTGGCGCAGATCTGCACAATGCAAATCCCCACCAGCAGGCAGAGCAGTACCTGCCAGCTGGCCAGCCCTAAGGTAAAGAAGCTGGCGGCCACCACATAGCCTCCCATGCTGTGTACATCCGACATCCAGAACGAAAAGATGTTGTACCAGCTCCAGTTCTGGTCGCGGGTCGGCGCCAGATCCTCATTACACAGCCGCGGACTGTAGCTGGCGTGGGCTTCACTGGCCGACGCCGGGTTAACACTTTGACTATTTGGCATGAAACCTGCTCCTCTGAATGCACCGAATAACAAACTCTGTGCAAAGGCTATTGCAGGAACCAGGCCAGAAATGGATTTTTGTATACAGGAGTTTAGTTTCATGTATACGATTATCGTATGCAATGATGTTTACCGGAGCAGGTAATGAAGAGTGAAAATGGCCTGAAAACGGCTGCTGACCTGAATGATAAAGACGAGCCCATCTACCAGGCGCTGATGTCGGCGATTGTGGAACATCAGTTGCCACCAGGTAGTAAATTGCCTGAAGAGGCCCTGTCGGAGGTGTTTGGCGTCAGCCGTACCGGCATTCGTAAAGTGCTGCAACGCCTCGCGGCAGTGCAAATGGTCACCCTGATGCCCAGGCGTGGTGCACAGGTGGCGACGCCGGGAGTTGATGAAGCTCAGGATATATTTCGCACCCGTGCATTAATCGAATGCGCTAACTTACCTTTTGTCCTGGAACACTGTCAGCCACCACATCTGGCGGCGCTGGAGAAGCTGGCGCGCCAGGAGCAGCAGGCCCATGAACAGCACAATGGCCCGGCGGCGATCCGCTTATCGGCGGCGTTTCATATTCAGTTGCAGGCAATTTCCGGTAATCAGGTGCTGACCGAAATGGTTTCGCGTCTGACCCAGCGCTCGTCGCTGGTGATTGCTGCCTGGGGCGCCCCCTGGCAGCAGGGTTGTCGCTGTAACGACCACGATCGTCTGATCGCCATGCTGCGTGAAAAAGCGCTGCAACCGCTGACTGACACCATGCAGCAACATTTTGCGAATATCGTAGCCAGTCTGCACTTTGAACGCAGTGGCGAAACCCTGCCGGACTTTGCCCGCCTGTTTGGCCTGCCGGGAAGTGCGCAATGATTATTCAGGTGATTAATCCCAATACCAGTCAGGGGATGACCGAAACTATCGCCAGCGCCGCACGCGCGGTGGCGGCAAATAGCACAGAAATCGTAGCAGTCTGTCCTTCGCAGGGTGTACCGTCGATTGAAGGCCATTTTGATGAGGCGATTGCCGCCGTGGGCGTGCTGGAGCAAATTAAGCTCGGACGTGAGCAGGGCGTCAGCGGCCATGTAATTGCCTGCTTTGGCGATCCGGGGTTACTGGCGGCGCGCGAGCTGGCGCAAGGGCCGGTAGTTGGTATTGCCGAAGCGGCGATGCATATGGCGAGCCTGGTGGCGACGCGTTTTTCGATTGTCACCACTTTGCCGCGCACCCTGATTATTGCGCGCCACCTGTTGCAGCAGTATGGCTTTGAACATCATTGCGCCGCGCTGCATGCTATCGATTTACCGGTGCTGGCGCTGGAAGATGGCAGTGGTGTGGCGCAGGAAAAAGTACGCGCCCGTTGTATACAAGCGAAGCGCGAAGATGGCAGCGGTGCCATTGTGCTGGGTTGCGGTGGTATGGCGGCGCTGGCCAGAGAATTAACCGCAGAGCTTGGCCTGCCGGTTATCGACGGTGTCGGCGCTGCGGTGAAAATGGTGGAGTCGCTGGTGGCGCTGGGTTTATCCACCAGCAAACATGGCGATCTTGATTATCCGATCCGAAAAAACATGACGGGTGCTTTTCAGCACCTAAACTGAGTGGATGATTCGGCTCGACGACAGGAAACCTGACAATGACTGATGCCGCAGAAAAGAAAGAATATAGCTTCAATAAAAGCTATCCGCGTGACCTGCGCGGTTACGCTGGTAAGCCGCCGCATGCAGCATGGCCCGATGGTGCGCGGATTGCCGTGCAGTTTGTGCTGAACTATGAGGAGGGTGCGGAGAATAACGTGCTGCATGGTGACGCCGGTTCGGAACAGTTTTTATCCGATATTATTGGCGCCGCCAGTTATCCGGAACGCCATATGTCGATGGACTCGCTGTATGAGTATGGTTCCCGTGCGGGATTCTGGCGGATTCATCAGGAGTTTCAGAAGCGCAATCTGCCATTAACGGTGTTTGGCGTGGCAATGGCGCTGGCGCGTCATCCTGAAATCGTCGATGCGATTAAGCAGGCAGACTACGATGTGGTGAGCCACGGCTGGCGCTGGATCCACTATCAGGGAATGGATGCCAAAACTGAGCGTCAGCATATGCAGCAGGCGGTCGATGTGCTGGTGGATCTGTTTGGCAAAGCCCCGACGGGCTGGTACACCGGCCGTGACAGCCCAAATACCCGTCGTCTGGTGGCGGAGCATGGCGCATTCACCTATGACAGCGACTACTACGGTGACGATCTGCCATTCTGGACGCAAGTGACCTGCCAGGATGGCACGGTAAAACCGCATCTGATTATTCCGTATACCCTGGAAACTAACGATATGCGTTTCGCCACGCCACAGGGTTTTAACACGGCCGAGCAGTTTTACACCTATCTGAAAGACAGCTTTGATGTGCTGTATGAAGAGGGTGAAACTTCACCGAAGATGATGTCGATTGGCATGCACTGCCGTCTGCTGGGACGCCCGGGGCGCTTTAAAGCGCTGCAGCGTTTTCTTGATTACGTGCAGCAGCATGACAAGGCGTGGATCTGTACCCGGCAGCAGATTGCCGATCACTGGGTGGAGAAGCATCCGGCGCCTGAGGTTTAATTTCTCCCTCCCCCATAAAATGGGGGAGGGCAGGGGTGGGGGAGCTGACGACGCTGTTCCCTCATCCTGATCTTTCCCCACCAGGTGAGGGAGGGAATATTTAGCTCATTAAACTCACTTGCGCTGCCACAATCCGCCAGCCATCCGCCATCCGCACCCATGTCTGCTGCTGACGGCCGGTTTTCTCGCTGCCCTGACGGCTAAACTCGGTGCTGCATACCGCATAATCATCACCAAAAGTGGTGATTACCGTATTCTGTAACTGGCGATCTAAGCCGACAGAAGGGCGCGCTGCACGGAATGCGCGGATCGCTTCAATACCATACAGATTCTCACCGGCGCCCAGACGCACAGTGCGCGGGTCATGCCAGAACAGCTCGTCCAGCACCTCAGTATCATTGCCGGTCAGCGCCTTTTCGTAACGGTAAAACGCGCTGGTCACTTCGGCGACAATCGCCGGACGATCGATATAGTCACTATTCATGGTTAAACTCCCATCCTGCTGGCTTGTGCCATCACCAGACCCTGTTGTTCCAGCGCACGTGCGGCACGCAAGCACAGCTCTTCTTTAAACGGCGCGGCAATCAATTGCAGGCCAATCGGCAGACCGCTGGCGGTTTGTAGCGGTACGGTGGTGACCGGCAGGCCAAGGAAAGAGATTGGCTGCGTCAGCATTCCCATACTGGCGCGGGTCGGCAGATCGACACCGTTAATATGAATCGTCTCCTGACCGATGGTGGTGGCGCTGCATGGTGTTGCGGGGGCAATCAGCACATCAAACTGATCGAACAGCGGCAACACCTGCTGCTGGAAATGACGACGGAAACGCTGTGCCTGCACATACCAGGCCGCCGGGATCATCGCCCCCGCCAGCAAGCGCTCGCGTGACAATGGCTCGAAACGATCGGGGCGGGATCGCAGCGCCGGTAAATAGTGGTTGCCGCCTTCTGAGGCGGTAATCAGAAATGCCGAAGATCGGGCGATTTCGGCATCCGGCAGCAGCACTTCTTTGTTGCCGTTCAGTGCGCGCGCGGCAGCGGTCACCGCTGCACGTGCATCGTCATTACACCAGGTCTGGAAATAGCCGCCGAGTACGCCGCAGCGTAATCCCTCCAGACCCTTTTCCAGCCCCGGTAGCGTGGGTTGCAGCGCAATATCGGCCTGAAATGCATCCAGGCTGTCATGCCCCTGCAAGGCGTCATACACCGCCGCCAGATCTGCGGCGCTGCGGGCAAAGGGACCGATATGATCGAGACTGGCGACAAAAGGGTGGCTGCCGCTGCGTGACAGGCGGCCAAAGGTCGGTTTCAGACCTAAAATACCGCACAGCGAAGCGGGCACGCGAATCGAGCCATTGGTATCGGTGCCAAGTGAAAAGTGCACCAGGCCAGCAGCCACCGCCGCGGCGGAACCGCCGGAAGAGCCACCGGCGATACGGCTGAGATCACGTGGATTATGGGTAGCGCCATAGTGGCTGTTTTCGGTGGTAAAACCGTAGGCGTAGGCATCCATATTGAGCATACCGGACAGCAGCGCACCGGACTTAGCCAGCATAGCCACCGCCCAGGCATCCTGGCGCGCCGCCGGGCGGTCGCTGAACAGGCTGGCGCCAGCCAGTGTGCTGTGGCCCGCCACATCGAACAGATTCTTAACTGCATAAGGCACCGCTGCCAGCGCCGGCAACGGCCGTCCCTCACGGCGCAAACCGTCAAGGCGGTCGGCTTCCTGCAACATGCGATCCCGCGTCACCCGGGTCCAGGCATTGAGTGCCGGGTTATGTACTTCAATCGCGCTAAGGGTCTGCCGGGCGATTTCCCGTGCGCTCAGCTCGCCGGATGTCAGTGCGGAGTGCAATTCTGCAATCGAGAGGGCGGAAAGATTCATGCTTTGTACACTCCTGCCACTTCCAGCCGATCGTCAAGCGGATAAGCCATCAGCGGCGCCGACATCGCGGCGATACGGCTAAATTGCGTCAGCAGTTCAGCGCGGCGCGCATCATCTAATTCCAGCGCCAGAACCTGCTCCATTTGCGCCACATACGCGGCCCAGTCAGGGGGATTACTCATCACATTCTCCTGTTAAAAACCGGCAGCACTGCCGTTGCTGCGTGGATCGAACGCGCCTTCCAGCATGCCGTTGTTATGGCGCACAATCGCGCCCGCATGGCCGACGGCCTCGCTAAAGTCCGCCAGCAGTTCAACCTCATGGCCCATTTCACGCAGGGTGGCGATGGTGTCCGCCGAAAAGCGACCTTCCAGTTTCAGAGATTCCGATGCCTGGCCCCAGGTGCGACCCAGCAGCCAGCGCGGCGCACTGACCGCCTGTTGCAACGGCATACCCTGCACCACATGGCGGGTAAACAGCGCCGCCTGGGTTTGCGGCTGACCATCGCCCCCCATTGAGCCATACACCATGGTGCGGCCGTCGTTCAGACGCGCTGCCGCCGGGTTCAGGGTATGGAACGGCTGTTTGCCTGGCGCCAGCGCCAGCAGATGGTCGGGTTGCAGGCTAAAGGCCGCGCCACGGTTCTGCCAGGTAATACCGGTATCCGGCAAGACTACGCCGCTGCCGAATTCATGGTAGATACTCTGGATAAACGACACCGCCAGTCCGCTGCTGTCCATCACCCCCATCCATACCGTATCGCCCGGTCCGCGGCCGCTGCCCCATGGCGCGGCTTTAGCATCATCAATCTGCGCCGCCAGCGCTGCCAGACGATCGCTCTCCAGCAGGGACTGCATCTCTTCGCTGATATGTCGGGGATCGGTGATGTATTGATCGCGCAGGCCAAACGCCAGCTTGGTGGCTTCGACAATACGGTGCACGGTCTGCGCATCACTGGCGCTGGCCATAGCTAACTGGTCGGTAATACCGAGGATCGCCAGCGATACCAGGCCCTGAGTCGGCGGCGTCATATTGTAGATCTCACCCTGCTGGTGTGAGACGCGCAGCGGCGTACGGCGCTTTGCCTGATGATTTTGCAGATCTTCGAGGGTAATCGGCATAGCCAGACGCGACATCTCCAGCGCCAGCTTGTTTGCCAGTGGGCCGCGATAGAAACTCTCCAGCCCGTCGAGGGTCAGCGCCGTCAGGGTATTGGCCAGCTCCGGTTGGGTAAAACGGCTGCCGGCACGCGGGACGTCGCCGCCCGGTAAAAAGGTACGGGCAAAACCCGGCTGATCGACCAGCTCATTATATTTGCTGGCAGTGGCGGAGGCTTGTGACTCCGTGACCGGAATCCCATCGGCAGCATAGCGAATGGCATCAGCCAGCAGGCGCACCAGCGGTTGCTGTGCACCACCCAGCTCAGCAGAAATTTTTAACGCTTCCGCCCAGCCGCTGACGGTACCGGCGACGGTCAGCGCCGCTTTCGGACCACGATGCGGAATACTCTGTTCGCCGCGGTAAAAATCAAAATGGGCCAGTGATCCGGCCGCACCGCTGGCATCGATGGCAACAGGTTCACCTTGCGGCGGCATAATCAGCCAGAAGCCATCGCCACCTAAGCCATTCATATGCGGATAAACCACCGCGATGGTCGCCGCTGCGGCGACCATCGCTTCAATTGCATTGCCGCCTTCGCGCAGCACGGCGAGGGCGCTTTCACTCGCCAGATGGTGCGGCGCGACCGCCATGCCCAGCGGCGCTAAATTGCTCTGAATCATCACTTGCTCTTTTTTATCGGGTTACAGATCACAACAGTGAAGCAAGAGATGTTCCAGGTTGCCAGCGGATTGAGGATTTGCTGTCGCAACGATTGGCCTGAGAATAAATTGTGTTATGTTCAGTGAAACGAAAGTTACAAGAGATCGCTATGAAACAGCTTGATGAACGCCTGAGAAGCCATTACCCGCAGCTGTCGCCACAGGAGCAGCGAATTGCTGACTTTGTCTTCGACCATTTCGACGATCTGATTAGCTATAACAGCGCCGAACTGGCGCGGCTGAGCGGAGTTTCGAAAGCCACGGTCAGCCGTTTATTTAAGCGTTTAGGCTATGAAAAATATAAAGATATGCGCGATGAACTGCGCACCCTGCGCCAGAGCGGTATGCCATTAACCGATAACCGTGATGCAGTGCAGGGTAATACTCTGCTGGCGCGCCACTACAAGCAGGAGATGGCTAATCTGACACAGTGGGTCAACAGCATCGATGCCACGCAGTTTGGCGAGGTTATTCAGGCGATGACCCTGGGAAAACGGATATTTATCATCGGTATGCGCAACTCTTATCCGGTGGCGTCGCACCTGCGACAGCAGCTGATGCAGGCCAGGGCGCAGGTGCATCTGCTGCCGCAACCCGGTCAGACACTGGCGGAAGAGCTGGTGGATGTTACTCCGCAGGATGTGGTGGTGGTGGTGGCGTTTCGTCGTCGTCCGCGCATTATCAGGCCGCTGTTGCAGCAGCTGCAGCAGGACAATATCCCGGTGCTGCTGATCTGCGAACCTCAGGCGCAGGGCGTGATTGCGTTGTCACGCTGGCAGCTGTTTGCCTCGCTGGACAGCGTCTCCGCCTTTGACAGCTATGCTTCGGCGATGAGTGTCGTCAACCTGCTGTCCAATGCGCTGTTGCACGAATTATTATCGCAGGGGCGTCAGCGCATCCATCTGATTGCCGACCTCTATCAGCATCTCGACGAGCTGGAGCAACGCTGACGGGGCACCATTTTGGTGCTTTGCTTCTTTATGATGCATAACAGTGTTGCTGTTTTTTTCTCTCTTTCCCCGCCGCGCCCTTTTAAAATCTGCCACTCAGAAAATTTAAGCGGCAGATTTCTCTCTGGCACATTAGTTGCAGAATGCATTTAACAAGAATCTTTTGTTTCATGATTAACTAACCGGGGTATGATGATGAAAAAGGCATTGATGGCGGTAATGGGCGCGGCGCTGATGTTGTCTCAGGTGACAACCGCAATGGCCGATCAGCTGCAGGATATTCAGAAACGTGGCGTGATCCGTATCGCCGTGCCGCAGGACTTCCCGCCGTTTGGTTCAGTGGGCACCGACCTGCAACCGCAGGGTTACGACATTGATATGGCCAAATATCTCGCCAGACAGATGAAACTAAAGTTACAGCTGGTGCCGGTAACCAGTGCTAACCGTGTGCCTTATCTGCAAACCGATAAAGTCGATCTGGTGATTTCCAGCATGGGCAAAAATGCCGAGCGGGAAAAGGTGATCGATTTCAGCCGCGCTTATGCACCGTTCTTCCTTGGCGTGTTTGGCCCGAAAGATGTCGCGCTGAAAGATGCGGCAGAACTGAGCGGCAAGTCGATTGGTGTCACCCGTGGTGCGGTAGAAGATATGGTGTTAAGTGACGTGGCGCCGAAAGAGGCGCAGGTGAAACGTTATGAAGATAACAACACCACGTTGTCCGCGTATCTCTCTGGTCAGGTGCAGTATGTGGCGACCGGCAACCTGGTGGTGGCGGCAATTGCGCGTCAGAACCCGGCAAAAGCGCCGGTCGCCAAATTTATGCTGAAAGACTCTCCGTGCTTTATCGGCCTGCGTAAAAACGAGCCAGCGCTGAAAGCGCAGGTGGACGCGTTGATTGAGCAGGCGATCAAAGATAAGACCCTGAATGGCATGTCGGAAGAGTGGCTGAAAGCGCCACTGCCAGCGGATTTAGGCGCGTAAGGACGAACCATGATCGGACAACTTAATTTTGCCGCGCTGTGGCCTCACTGGCCGGAACTGCTGTCCGGTCTGTGGGTGACCATCCAGCTTACCGTGGTTGCCACTGTTGGTGGCGTGGGGCTGGGTATTTTTGGCGCAGCATTGCGCAGTGGCAAGCCGTCATGGCTGAGCCGCATCTGGGGCGGCTATGTCGAGCTGATTCGCAACACCCCGTTTGTGGTTCAGCTGTTCTTTATCGTCTTTGGCCTGCCGAATATGGGCATGAAACTGACCGCCGGTGAAGCCGCGCTGCTGGCGATGCTGATTAACCTCGGCGCTTACAGCACCGAGATTATTCGCGCCGGCATTCAGGTCACTCCACGCGGGCAGTGGGAAGCAGGACGGGTGCTGGGTCTGACCCGCGCGCAGACCTTTATTCGCGTGGTGCTGCCGCCATCATTAAAACGTATTTATCCGGCGCTGGTCAGTCAGTGCATTATTGTGATGCTTGGCTCGTCGGTGGTGTCGCAGGTCTCTTATGAAGAGCTGACCTTTGCCGCCAACCTGATTCAGTCGCGCACGTTTTTAAGCTTTGAAGTCTATCTGGTCACTACTCTGATGTATCTGGCGCTGTCGGTTGCCATGCGTCAGCTGTTACTGGCCGCCGGGCGTAAATGGTTTGGAGAGCAGCCATGATGACCACTTTTACCGACTGGGACATCCTGCGCAATCTGCTGCTGGCGGCGCGCTGGACGCTGCTGCTGTCACTGACCGCCTTTATTGGCGGCACGCTGGTGACGCTGCCCCTGTTGCTGTTGCGCCTGACTGGCGGTCGCTGGTCGCTGCGCTTTATCCGCGCTTACGTCGAACTGTTTCAGGGTACGCCGCTGCTGATGCAGCTGTTTCTCGCCTTTTTTGGCGTCGCGCTGTTTGGCATTGATGTCACCCCGTGGACCGCGGCGTCGCTGGCGCTGACGCTATATACCAGCGCTTTTCTGCTGGATATCTGGTTCGGCAGTATTAAAGCGCTGCCAAAAGGGCAGTGGGAAGCGTCCCGCTGTCTGGGGCTGAGTTTTGGCCAGACCCTGTTTCGCGTGGTCGCGCCACAGGCGGTGCGTATCGGTATCGCCCCCACCGTGGGCTTTGCGGTACAGGTGATTAAAGGCACTGCGCTGGCGTCGATTATCGGCTTTATCGAGCTAACCAAAGCCGGCACTATTCTGAATAACGTAACTTATCAGCCGTTTAAGGTATTCGGGTTGGTGGCGCTGGGCTACTTCCTGATGTGTTATCCGCTGTCCCGCTACAGCCAATATCTGGAGAAGAAATTCAATGCCGCTCATCACCATTAATCAGGTACAGAAATATTACGGCGAAAACCATGTGCTGAAAGGCGTCGATCTCGATGTCGACATGGGTGAAGTGATCTCGATTATCGGCCGCAGCGGCTCCGGCAAAAGTACCCTGCTGCGCTGTATGAACGGACTGGAAGGCTATCAGGAAGGCAGCATCAAGCTGGGCGGCGTTACCATTACCGATCGCGACTCGCAGGCGCGCGATATCAGCCGCTCGATCGGCATGGTATTCCAGAGTTTTAACCTGTTCCCGCATATGACCGCGCTGGAGAACGTGATGCTGGCGCCGCGGCGGGTGCTGAAGAAGAAAGAGAGCGAATGTCGTCAGCTGGCGGCGCAGATGCTGGAGAAAGTCGGTCTCGGCGATCGCATGGATTACTACCCGGCGAATCTCTCCGGCGGCCAGCAGCAGCGTGTGGCGATTGCCCGTGCGCTGGCGATGTCACCGAAAGTCCTGCTGTGTGATGAGATCACCTCCGCGCTCGATCCGGAGCTGGTGGGCGAAGTGCTGAAAGTGCTTGAGCAGCTGGCGAAAGAGGGCATGACGCTGATTCTGGTGACCCACGAAATGAACTTCGCCCGCGAAGTTGGCGACCGCGTGGTGTTTATGCATCAGGGAAGGGTATGGGAGCAGGGTGACAGCCGCACGGTATTTGCCGATCCGCAGACGCCAGAGCTGAAACAGTTTATCTCCTCGGTGCGCGGCCTTAACTAAGCATCGGGAACGTCGAATAAAGGAATCTAAGATGGATATCACGCACTACCCACAAATTAATCCGCCACAGCGTCTGTTGATGGGGCCGGGACCGATCAATGCCGATCCGCGTGTGCTGCGCGCCATGTCCAGCCAGCTGCTGGGTCAGTACGATCCGGCGATGACCCACTATATGAATGAGGTGATGGAGCTGTATCGCGCGGTATTCCGTACCGAGAACCGCTGGACGATGCTGATCGACGGCACCTCACGCGCCGGTATCGAAGCGATTCTGCTGTCGGCGATCCGCCCGGGCGATAAAGTGCTGGTGCCGGTGTTTGGCCGTTTTGGCCATCTTTTATGTGAAATTGCCCGCCGCTGTCGCGCCGAAGTCCACACCATAGAAGTGCCGTGGGGCGAAGTCTTTACCCCGGATCAGATTGAAGATGCGATTAAAAAGGTGCGTCCGCGCCTGCTGCTGACGGTGCAGGGCGACACCTCTACCACCATGCTGCAACCGCTGGCGGAGCTGGGCGCGATCTGTCGTCGATATGATGTGCTGTTCTACACCGATGCCACTGCTTCTTTTGGCGGTAACCCGCTGGAAACCGACGCCTGGGGACTGGATGCAGTTTCCGCCGGTATGCAGAAGTGTCTCGGTGGCCCGTCCGGAACTTCGCCGATCACCCTCAGCCCGCAGATGGAAGCGGTGATCCGTAAACGTAAATGCGTGGAAGAGGGGATCCGCACCGCCGCTCATCAGGATGGCGATGATGAGATGATCTACTCCAACTACTTTGATCTCGGCATGATCATGGATTACTGGGGGCCGGAGCGCCTGAACCACCATACCGAAGCCACCAGCGCGCTGTTTGGCGCCCGCGAATGCGCACGTCTGATCCTGCAGGAAGGGCTGGATAACGGTATTGCCCGCCATCAGCTGCACGGCGCCGCAATGCTGGCCGGTATTCAGGGGATGGGACTGGAAACCTTCGGCGATCTGCAGCACAAGATGAATAACGTGCTGGGTGTGGTGATCCCGCAAGGGGTGAATGGCGATCTGGCGCGCAAACTGATGCTGGAAGATTTCGGCATTGAGATTGGCACCTCCTTTGGTCCGCTGATTGGCAAAGTGTGGCGCATCGGCACCATGGGTTATAACGCGCGCAAAGATTGCGTGCTGCAAACTCTTGCCGCGCTGGAAGCGGTACTGAACCATCTCGGCTTTAAAACCACGCAGGGCGCGGCGATGCAGGCGGCATGGGATCTGTACAGCAACGGGAGTCGCTAATGAGTGGCTGCCTGATGAACGCAACCGAAGCTGAACAGGCTGCCGCCCGGGTCATGGCCCGCTGCGACGCGCTGGCGGAAATCAGCGAAACCGGCGATAAGCTGACACGCGTTTATCTGTCACCGGAGCATATACGTGCCAATGCCCGCGTGGGCGAATGGATGGCGGCGGCTGGTATGCAGGTATGGCAGGACAGCGTCGGTAATATTTGTGGTCGCTACGAAGGCGCGGTCGCGGATGCGCCGGCGCTGCTGCTAGGATCGCATCTGGATACGGTGCGTAATGCCGGACGTTATGACGGCATGCTTGGCGTACTGGCCGCCATCGAAACCGTGCAGTATCTGCATCAGCATCAGTTGCGCCTGCCGCTGGCGATTGAGATTATCGGTTTTGGCGATGAAGAGGGCACGCGCTTTGGCATCACCCTGCTGGGCAGTCGCGGTATCACCGGCAGCTGGCCGGAGAGCTGGGTGACGCATCCCGACGGTAACAGCATTACCGTGGCTGAGGCGATGACCGATGTTGGTCTTGATGCCAGCAAAATTGGTCAGGCGGCGCGTCAGGTCAGCGATATTGTGGCTTATCTCGAGTTGCATATCGAACAGGGGCCTTGTCTTGAACAGGCGCAGCTGGCGCTGGGCGTGGTCACTGCAATTAACGGCGCCCGACGGCTTAACTGTCGTTTTATCGGCGAAGCGGGGCATGCCGGCACCGTACCGATGAGTCATCGCAAAGACGCGCTGGCCGCCGCCGCTGAATGGATGGTGTATATCGAAAACAGCACGCCTCAGCATGATGCGCAGCTGGTGGCCACCGTCGGCACCCTGCAATGCGCACCGGGTGCGGTGAATGTTATTCCGGGGGAAGTGAATCTGACGCTGGATGTGCGTGGGCCGGAAGATCAGCCGCTGGCGGTGCTGCTTTCCGAGCTGCTGACCCAGGCTGAAGCTATCGCGCTGCGTCGTGGGCTGACCTTTAGCGCTGACGAGTATTACCATATTGGCGCCACGCGTTGCGATCCGCAGTTACAGGCGGCGTTAACTGAGGCGGTAACGCAGGTGCAGGGGCGCAGTCTGTCGCTGCCAAGTGGCGCCGGGCATGATGCGATTGCGGTAGCCGAGCGCTGGCCGGTAGGCATGCTGTTTGTGCGTTGCGACCGTGGTATCAGCCACCATCCGGCCGAATCGGTTATCGGCAGCGATGTCGCCAAAGCGGTTCAGGCTTACTTACAGGCCGTACATAATATAGCCTGTAGCGACGGCGTTCTCGCCGTTTGAACGGGAGCCGAAAACGGCTCCCCTACGGTCTTTCAGAGGGTCTGCGGTAGGGGCGGCGTTCTCGCCGCCCGTGCCAATAATCTGCACGGGAATTAATGATGACGCTTGATCAGTTCAATCAGCTAAGCGATGCCGAAGCACGTAACGCCATCGCGCATTGTGTGGCGTTGCCGGGCTGGAGCAGCGCGCTGGCGGCGGCGCGTCCTTATGCTTCGGTTGATACGCTGTTGCAGCATGCGGATGCGCTTGCCAGCCAGTGGGCTGGCGACGATCTTGCCCGGGCGCTCACTGCGCATCCGCGCATTGGCGAACGGCCGGTGGGAGCGAGCAAAGAAGCTGCGCTGTCGCGTCAGGAGCAGTCGGCGGTCAGCGACGATCATCAGCCGCTGAAACAGGCGTTGCGCAGCGCTAATCAGCAGTATGAACAGCGTTTTGGCCAGGTATTTCTGATCCGCGCCAAAGGGCGCAGCGGCGAAGCGATGCTGGCCGAGTTGCAGCGTCGGCTGACTAACGATCCACAACAGGAACAGCAGGAAGCATTAACCCAACTGCGTGAAATCACCCTGCTGCGCCTTCAGGAGAGCTTTCAATGAGCACCATTACCACTCATGTACTGGACACGGCGCTGGGCAAACCGGCCAAAGGCGTCGTAATTGCGCTGGAGCAGGACAGTTCAGCTGGCTGGCTGGTGGTCAGCAAAGGCCAGACCGACAATGATGGCCGGATTAAGGACTTCACCGCTGAGCCGCTAACGCCGGGACACTACCGGCTCACGGCTGAGATTGGCGCTTACTTTGCTTTCAGCGGACGTGACACGCTTTATGTGACCGCGCAGATCGATTTCACTATCCCGGCGACCGGCAGTCACTACCATTTGCCGTTTCTGATCTCTCCCTGGTCGTGGTCAACCTATCGCGGTTCCTGATTAAGCTGTTGCCGGGGCGGCCTTCCTGCCGCTTGAAATGAGCCATGCAACCGCAAAAAAAACGAGTTACTCGTTTTGAAAAAGTGCTAATTAATTCTTATTTAATTATGCCTTCTAATGGCAGAATCCTCTTTATTTCCCGCAGTTATCTTGTGTTATTACTGCTTTATTGAGCGGTGATTTTTCATTTTTAGCAGATAAAACAACGTGATCGTTTTTATTCTGACTTATTAGACTTAACTCAAATAGCGGCAGGCGTTGGCATTGATCTATGGGAATTTATTGGCATAATTGCCCGGCATCCCAAAGATACTGGGTCAGCATCAGGGGAATACCCAGAAGTATCAGGCAATTATAATAACTAATGCCGGTGATGTTAATGCCGTACCGGCAACACAGCTTCACAGACACTTTGCAGGGCCACAGGAAGCGCGCAATGTAATGCGCGATGAAACTGATTAATCAGTTTTTTTAACTGAATATAGCAGTATGAATAACGACCATTGCCTGCAGAGAGCTCGCTCCCTGCAGGCAATTTCTTTACAGGCTGAAAGTGTCGGCATCGCGCCAGGCGGGGAATCTCTCGCGATATTCACGCAGCAGCTCCAGCGATAACTCGGCATCAAGACGCGCGGGCTGATGGGGTTCACCGGCCGCCAGAATCTCTCCTTGCGGACTGATAATCCGGCTGTCACCGCTGTACTGATGCTGATTGCCATCGCTGCCGACACGATTACAACCGGCGACATACGCCTGGTTCTCAATGGCGCGCGCCAGCAGTAACGACTGCCAGTGCAGCGCGCGCGCTGCTGGCCAGTTAGCCACATACAGCGCCAGATCGTAGTCGTTCTGATTACGCGAAAATACCGGGAAGCGCAGGTCATAACAGATCTGCGGCAGGATACGCCAGCCGCGCCATTCAATAATCTCCCGACGCTCACCCGCCAGATAGTGATGATGTTCATCACCCATGCGGAACAGATGACGCTTATCGTAACTGTGCAGCTTGCCACCCGGCTCGACCAGCAGAAAACGGTTAACCGCGCCTTTATCGGTCTGAATCGCCGCGCTGCCGCCCACCAGCGCATTGGTCGCTTTGGCATGAGCATGCAGCCATTCGATCACCTGCGCCTGTGGCAGCGAGCTTTGCGCCGCTTCCATCGCAAAACCGGTGGTAAACATCTCCGGCAACACGATGACATCACTGCCACGAATCTCTGCCAGCAGGGCATCAAAGTGACGCAGGTTAGCTTCATTATCCATCCACACCAGCGGTTGTTGCAGTACTGTCAGTTTCAGAGTTGACACAGGCGCTCCGCAGCAGCATCCAGCGTGGCTTCCTGTTTAGCGAAGCACAGGCGGATCAGTTTATGAGGGAAAGGATCGGCGCAGAAGACTGACAGCGGGATCGCCGCCACGCCAACTTCTTTGGTCAGCCACTGGCAGAAGCTTACGTCATCGAGATCGGAGATCGCACTGTAGTCCGCCAGCAGGAAATAGGTGCCTTCACAAGGCAGCACTTCCAGGCGGCTTTTCGCCAGCGCCTGCACAAAACGATCGCGACGCGCGCGATAAAAGTCCGGCAGCTCGCGATAGTGCTCGGGCTGATCGCGCAGCATATCCGCCAGTGCCAGCTGTGCCGGGGTATTGACCGAGAAGGTCAGATACTGATGCACTTTGCGGATTTCCGCACTCAACGCCGCAGGCGCCACGCAATAACCCACTTTCCAGCCGGTCATATGGAAGGTTTTACCAAATGACGACACGGCAATCGCCCGTTCGCGCAGCTGCGGGTGCGCCAGCACACTGGCATGCCCATCAGCGGCAAAACAGATATGTTCATACACTTCATCGCTCAGCACATAGATTTCATGCTCAGCAATAGCCTGCCACAGCGCGGCAAAATCACTTTTCTGCCAGACGCTGGCGGAAGGGTTGTGCGGCGTATTGAGGATCACCAGGCGGGTGCGTGGCGACAGCAGGGCGGCAAACTGTTGCCAGTCCACTTTAAAGCCCGGCGGTTGCAGGGCGATACGCTTCATCACGCCACCGGCAAGGGTCACCGCCGGGGCATAGCTGTCATAGCTGGGGTCAAAACAGATCACTTCATCGCCCGGCCGCACCAGCGCGGTAATCGCGGCATACAGCGCTTCGGTAGCGCCGGCGGTAACGGTAATATCGCTGTCGACGTCAGGCTGATAGCCATACAGTTCGGCGGTTTTCGCTGCTATCGCTGCACGCAGTGGCTGCACGCCGGTCATCGGCGCATACTGGTTAGCGCCCTGGCTGACATGGTACGCCAGACGCTCCTGCAGATAGCCCGGGCCGTCAAAATCAGGAAAGCCCTGCGACAGATTGATCGCCTGATACTGATGCGCCAGCGCGCTCATTTGCGAAAAAATAGTGGTGCCGAGCGCCGGAAGTTTGCTCTCGGGAATCAGGGGTGTTTGACTCATGTGGATTACCTGTAGCGCTATTGTCTGTGCGGTGTGTTGCTGCCACTATAGCCCCGATGGTAATATTTGGCAATCAAGACGCTTAGACGTCTAAAAGTGAATAACAGTAGCGCTGCAAACACCTGAAAAATAAGGAAAGGTATGACGGTTTTACCGCAATTGGACCAGCTGGTGGCAGCCTGCCACTGGATTGGCGCAAAGGGCTGGGCGCCGGCAACCGGCGGCAATATGTCGGTTCGCCAGGACGACAATTACTGCCTGCTCAGCGAATCGGGCAAAGATAAAGGCAGCCTGACGCGCGATGATTTTATTCAGGTTGAGATTGCCAGCAACCGCGCGCCATCCGGGCGCAAACCCTCGGCGGAAACCGGGCTGCATACCTTAATCTATCGCTTGTTCCCGCAGGCGGGCGCGGTGCTGCATACTCATACGGTCAATTCAACCGTACTGTCGCGGGTGGAAAAAGGCGCAGCGCTGGTGTTGCAGGGTTATGAAATGCAGAAAACCCTTGCCGGGCAGCAATCGCATCTCGACAGCGTATCGATTGCGCTCTTTGATAACGACCAGGATATTGACGCGCTGTCACAGCGGATTGCGCAGTTTGCGCAGCAGACGCCGCTGCGTTACGGTTTTCTGCTACGCGGCCACGGCCTGACCTGCTGGGGCAAAGATGTGAATGAGGCTAAGCGCCACCTTGAAGGGCTGGAGTTTCTGTTTCTGTGTGAAATGCAACGACGCCTGCTGGAGGCCAAATGATTCGTGCGATTGTTACCGATATTGAAGGCACCACCAGCGATATTCGCTTTGTCCATAACGTTCTGTTTCCTTATGCCCGTCAGCATCTGGCGGCATATATTGCTGAACATCAGCAGCAGGAAGCGGTCAGCGCCACGCTCAACGATCTGCGCGCCGAGATCGCCCAGCCGGACGCCACAATTGACCAGCTGGTCACCACGTTATTCGCCTTTATGGATCAGGATCGCAAATCCACAGCGCTGAAAGCCCTGCAGGGAATGATCTGGCGTGACGGCTATCTGAACGGCGATTTTAAAGGTCATCTTTATCCGGATGTGCTGCCCGCCTTTAAGCAGTGGCAGGCGCAGGGGGTTTCGCTGTACGTTTATTCATCTGGCTCAGTAGCTGCGCAGAAATTGTTATTTGGCTACAGCGACGAAGGTGATATCACTCCGCTATTCAGCGGCTATTTCGATACCCATGTCGGCGCCAAACGAGAAGTCGATTCATATCGCACTATCGCCAGCCAGATTGGTCTGCCGGTCAGTGAACTGCTGTTTCTGTCCGATATTCACCAGGAGCTGGATGCCGCACAACAGGCTGGCTGGCACACCGTGCAGTTAATTCGCGACGAGGCGGATGCAGTCAGCGTCCATCGTCAGGTAAACCGTTTTGATCAGATTAACCTGGAGCTGTTTTCCTTATGAGTGCATTGACTATTTTTACCGATACCGAAGCGACAACACCGGTCTGGCACAGCACCGATGCTGAAGAGATCCGTCAGCAACTGAATGCCAAAGATGTCCGCTTTGAACGCTGGGAAGCCGATCGCGATCTGGGTGACAATCCGGCAGCGGAAACCGTGATCAAAGCTTATCAGCATGCAATCGATCGTCTGGTGGCGGAGAAGGGCTATCAGAGCTGGGATGTGATCAGTATGCGTGCCGATAACCCGCAGAAAGAGGTGTTGCGCACCAAGTTTCTTTCTGAGCATACCCATGGCGAAGATGAAGTGCGTTTCTTTGTTGAAGGCGCCGGACTGTTCTGTCTGCATCTGGATGGCAAGATCTATCAGATCCTGTGTGAGAAGAATGATTTGATCTCAGTACCGGCCGGCACGCCGCACTGGTTTGATATGGGATCGTCACCGAACTTTACCGCGATCCGTATCTTCGATAATGCTGAAGGCTGGATTGCTAACTTTACCGGCGACACTATCGCCGATGCTTACCCACGTCTGCCGTAACGATAAAAGCGGACTGACCGCAGGGGCGGCATTCTCGCCGCCCGTGCATTTAACGTGGCTGAAAAATCCCTTCCGCCACTTGCGCAGGTGCCACCACACCGGTATCCAGTACCCAGCCGCTAATCAGTGCGGCAGGGGTAACATCAAACGCCGGGTTATACACGCTGGCATTCTGCGGCGCCCACTGTACCTGACCAAAACTACCGGCAACCCCGGTGACTTCACGCGCATCGCGCTGCTCAATCGGGATCGCTGCGCCATTCGGGCAGCTCCTGTCGAGAGTGGTATGCGGCGCGGCAACATAGAACGGGATACCGTGATAGTTCGCCAGTACCGCCAGGCTGTAGGTGCCAATTTTATTCGCCACATCGCCATTGGCGGCAATGCGGTCGGCACCAACCCAAATGGCGTCTACCTGCTGCTGCGCCATCAGGCTGGCGGCCATCGAGTCGCAAATCAGTTTATAAGGCACACCCAATTCACCCAGCTCCCAGGCAGTCAGGCGTCCCCCTTGTAGCAGCGGACGGGTTTCATCCACCCAGACGTTAGCCACGTTGCCCTGTTGATGCGCCAGGGCAATCACGCCCAGCGCAGTGCCGACGCCTGCGGTAGCTAAACCGCCGGTATTACAGTGGGTCAGCAGACGGCTGCCAGGTTTTACCAGCACACTGCCAGCTTCGGCGATGCTGTTACACAGCGCTTTATCTTCTGCCACCAGGCGCAGCGCCTCGGTATTCAGCGCACCGACGAAATTGTCCTGCGCCAGCGCCAGTTTCATGCGGTCAAGGTTGTTCATCAGGTTGACCGCTGTGGGACGTGATGCCCGCAACACTTCCAGCGCAGCGGCCAGTTCGGCTTTAGGCATGCCGTTTTCCGCCAGCAGCGCCAGCAGCAGACTGGCCGAGAGGCCAATCAGCGGCGCACCACGCACACGCAGCGCCTGGATATGGCCAACCAGCGTGGCGACGTCGGGGGTAGGGCACCAGATTTTTTCCTGCGGCAGTGCCTGCTGGTCAAGGATCCAAAGCTGATTTTCACGGACCTGTAAGCTGGTAGTGCTGAGTGTCTGCATGTGGTTTAAATCCATGTTGCGTTAATGCTGTATATTGTGCCAACATGCAATGCGGATGTATAGACGTCTGCACGGCTTATTCTTATATTATAATGCAGAAAAGTTTCAATGAGGAACAAGGCAATGTCGCAATACCGTACGTTCACTGCCGCAGATGCGGTCGATTATGCCCGACAATTTGGTGGACTGGACGATCCCTCTTCACTGGTGGACGCACAGGAAATTGGCGATGGTAACCTTAACCTGGTGTTTAAAATTTTCGACCAGGCGGGCCGCAGCCGGATTATTGTTAAACAGGCGCTGCCTTATGTGCGCTGTGTCGGCGAATCCTGGCCGCTGACCCTCGATCGTGCGCGTCTGGAAGCGGAAACGCTGCAGGTGCATGGCAGCTTTTGTCCACAACACACGGTAAAAATTCTGCATTTCGATGCTGACTTAGCGGTGATGGTGATGGAAGATCTCTCCGATCACGCCATCTGGCGCGGTGAGCTGGTAAAAGGCAGCTACTTCCCGCAGGCTGCCGCGCAGCTGGGTGAATATCTGGCGCAGACGTTGTTCCATACTTCTGATTTCTTCCAGCATCCGCACGCCAAAAAAGCGGATGTGATTCGTTTCACCAACCCTGAGTTGTGTGAAATGACCGAAGACCTGTTCTTTAACGAGCCTTACCAGATCCATGAGCGTAATGCCTATCCGGCGACGCTGGAGAGCTTTGTCGCTGAGCTGCGTGATGATCATGAATTGAGAATTGCCGTCGCTGGCCTGAAACATCACTTCCTGGCGCATGCTGAAGCCCTGCTGCACGGCGATATTCATAGCGGCTCGATCTTTGTCACCGACAGCAGCCTGAAAGCGATTGATGCCGAGTTTGGTTTCTATGGCCCGATCGGTTTTGATATCGGCACCGCAATTGGCAACCTGCTGATTAACTACTGCGCGCTGCCGGGCCTGCTGGCGGCGCGTGAAGCGGCGGACGGACGTGAACAGCGTTTAGCTGATGTACGTGAAGTCTGGCTGGGCTTTGCTGAGCGTTTCCTGGCGCTGGCGGCGGAGAAAACCCGCGATCAGGCGCTGGCTTATCCGGGTTATGCTGAAGCGTTCTTGCAGCGTGTGTTGCAGGATACTATCGGTTTCTGCGGTACTGAGCTGATTCGCCGTACCGTGGGGATTTCGCAGGTGGCGGATATCAAAAAAATTGCCAGCGAGCCGATGCGTGATGAGTGTCTGCGCCATGCGATCAGTTTAGGTCGTACGCTGATTCTCGCCGCGCCGCATGTGCAGGATATCGATGCGCTGATTGCACGGGTGCGTCAGAACGGTTAAGTGATTGACACGGGCGGCGAGAACGCCGCCCCTGCAGATCAGTGGGGGAGCCGTTTTCGGCTCCCGTCAGCTGGTTACGCCGCCTCAATCTTTCTGGCAGGTTGCTGCGCTTTTACCGGCCGGGTCGCCAGCTCATCGGCAGCAAAATCATCAACGTTAATTGAACGCAGACGACTGGCCTCGGCCCGTGTCAGCACCTCGGCTTCCTGCTGATCAATCCATCCTTCCTGCAAACCGCGCGCCGCCAGTTTATCCAGACGGGTAAATGACAGGCTCTTTTTCAGCTGTTTGCACAGGCGATCGTGAATCACTTCCGCCGCTATCACATCCTGCAGCGCTTCCTCCAACTGACCCGCCGGGTTATGCTCGCCTGGCGTCAGATACTGACCGCGTCCCAGACGGGTACGGGTAGCAGAAGGCTGTTGCAGAATGCGCGCCAGCTGGTGATCAAGCTGATCGGATGGCGCACGGCAGAGACGACCGGTCGGGAAGATCACTACCCGTAACAGGCCTGCGACCAGACGATTCGGGAAGTTACGCAGCAGATCGTCCATCGCCAGCTCGGCCTGATTCAGCGCATCCTGTACGCCCCAGTGCACCAGCGGCAGATCCGCTTCATTGCGTCCCTCGTCTTCATAACGTTTCAGCGCTGCGGAAGCCAGATACAGCTGGCTCAGCACATCACCAAGGCGCGCAGAGATGCGCTCACGCCGTTTCAGGCTACCGCCCAGTACCGACATCGAAATATCCGACAATAGCGCGAGGTTGGCGCTGATGCGATTCAGATGCTGATAATAGCGACGGGTCGCGTCACGGGTAGGCGTTGTACTGGTGCGACCGGCGGTCAGCCCCAGCCACAGACTGCGCATCTTATTGCTGCCGACATGGCCAATATGGCTGAATAGCGCCTTATCAAAAGCGTTGACGTCGCCGCTCTGGGCGGCAGCCATCTCCTCCAGCACGAAAGGATGGCAGCGGATCGCGCCCTGACCAAAGATAATCATGCTGCGCGTCAGAATATTGGCGCCTTCCACGGTAATCGCAATTGGCGCGCCCTGATAAGCACGGGCAAGGAAGTTACTGTTGCCGAGCATAATCCCTTTACCACCGGCAATATCCATTGCATCGACAATGGCCCGCTGGCCGCGATGGGTACAGTGATACTTCACAATCGCAGACAGCACCGCCGGTTTCTCACCCAGTACAATGCCGTAAGTAATCAGCGCCGCTGCGGCATCCATCACATATGCATTACCGGCAATACGCGCCAGCGGCTCTTCAATCCCTTCCATTTTACCGATCGGCAGTTTGAACTGACGGCGGATATGGGCATAGGCGCCAGTCGCCAGCGCGATACTTTTCACGCTGCCGGTGGAGTTTGACGGCAGCGTAATACCGCGGCCTACTGACAGACATTCCACCAGCATCCGCCAGCCCTGACCGGCCATTTTCGGGCCGCCAATAATATAATCAATCGGCACAAAGATATTCTCGCCGCGCGTCGGGCCGTTCTGAAACGGCACATTCAGCGGGAAATGGCGACGGCCAATTTCGACACCAGGCGTGCTGGTGGGGATCAGTGCGCAGGTAATGCCCGGATCGTCGGTCTCACCCAGCAGATGCTGCGGATCGGAGAGTTTAAACGCCAGCCCCAGCACGGTCGCTATCGGGGCCAGCGTGATATAGCGTTTGTTCCAGGTCAGGCGCATGCCCAGCACCTGCTGTCCCTGCCAGTCGCCCATACAGACCACGCCGGTATCCGGAATCGCCCCGGCATCAGAACCCGCTTCCGGGCTGGTCAGCGCAAAGCAGGGGATCTCCTGACCGCGTGCCAGACGTGGCAGATAGTGATCTTTCTGCTCTTCGGTGCCGTAATGTTGCAGCAGTTCGCCGGGGCCGAGAGAGTTCGGCACGCCGACGGTAATCGCCAGAATCCCGGATACCCCGGCCAGTTTCTGCAGCACTTTCGCCTGGGCATACGCGGAAAACTCAAGACCGCCATACTCTTTTTTAATGATCATCGCAAAGAAGCGATGCTCTTTCAGGTAAGCCCACAGCTCCGGCGGCAGATCGGCCATTTCATGGGTGATCTGAAAATCGTTGGCCATGCGGCAGGCTTCTGCTACCGGGCCATCAAGAAAGGTCTGTTCCGCTTCGGTCAGACGCGGTTGCGGATAGTTATGCAGTTTCTGCCAGTCAGGATTACCACGAAACAGATCGCCTTCCCACCAGGTGGTGCCGGCATCAATCGCCTCTTTTTCGGTACGTGACATCGGCGGCATCACTTTCTGAAAGGTGTGCAGCAGTGATTTGGAGAACATTGCCCGCCGCATCGGCAGGAAATTAAATGGCAGCAGAATAATCGCCAGCGGAATCAGCAGCCATGGCGTCCACAGCGACAGCATCGCCATCGCGGCCGTCCACACCAGTAGCAACAGGCTGGCGAGCAGCAGATTTACGCGGTGATAGAAGAGTGCGCCAGTCAGCACAATCGTCGCGATAATACTGAGAACCATCATAATAAAGCGCTCCGTAAGTAGTAAGAGGTCTGACCTGTTTAAATCGTTACTACAGGTTTAGAGCAGATGAAGTTTGTTAGCAATGCGTTTACATTATAATTACAACCTGGCTCACACTCCTGACGCACCAAAAGTCAAAGCCACAGCTTGTGTCGCAGGACGCTTTTCGCCTTACCCCCATTCCGGTAAACTTGTGCAGAATTTCTTTCCCCCAAAGGACATCCCTATGTACCAGGACATAATTCGTTCAGAGTTAAATGAAGCCGCCGACACGCTTAATAAATTTCTGAGCGATGATGCCAATATCCATGCCATTCAACGCGCTGCGGTACTGCTGGCGGATTCGTTTAAAGCTGGTGGTAAAGTTCTCTCCTGTGGTAATGGTGGTTCACATTGTGACGCGATGCATTTTGCTGAAGAGCTGACTGGCCGCTATCGGGAAAACCGTCCGGGCTATCCGGCGATTGCAATTTCTGATGTCAGCCATATCTCCTGTGTCAGTAATGATTTCGGTTATGACTTTATCTTCTCGCGCTATATTGAGGCGGTCGGCCGTTCAGGCGATGTGCTGCTGGGGATCTCGACTTCCGGCAACTCTGCTAATGTGATTAAAGCGATTGAAGCGGCACGGGCGCAGGGGATGAAAGTCATCACCCTGACCGGTAAAGACGGCGGTAAAATGGACGGTTCGGCCGACGTGGAAATTCGCGTGCCGCACTTCGGTTTTGCGGATCGTATTCAGGAAATTCATATCAAAGTGATTCATATCCTGATCCTGCTGATTGAAAAAGAGATGGCTAAATAATTAGCGCCTTCCCCCGTGCGCGGGGGAATTAATGATTCTGAGGTCATCACTATGTGCGAACTGCTCGGGATGAGCGCTAACGTCCCAACGGATATCTGCTTTAGCTTTACCGGTCTGGTGCAGCGAGGTGGTGGAACCGGGCCGCATAAAGATGGCTGGGGCATTACCTTCTACGAAGGCAAAGGGTGTCGCACATTTAAAGATCCGCAGCCGAGCTTTAACTCGCCAATCGCGCGTCTGGTGCAGGATTACCCGATTAAATCACACTCGGTGGTGGCGCATATCCGTCAGGCCAACCGCGGTGAAGTGTCGCTGGAAAATACCCACCCGTTTACCCGTGAAGTGTGGGGACGCAACTGGACCTATGCGCATAACGGCCAGCTAAAAGGCTATCGCCAGCTGGAAACCGGCCAGTTTCGCCCGGTGGGTGAAACCGACAGCGAGAAGGCGTTTTGCTGGTTGCTGCATAAGCTGACCACGCGTTATCCGCGTACGCCAGGCAACTGGCCGGCGGTCTTTCGCTATATTGCGGAACTGGCGACCGAACTGCGTAAGAAGGGCGTGTTTAATATGCTGCTGTCGGATGGTCGTTATCTGATGGCCTTCTGCTCCACCAATCTGTTCTGGATCACGCGGCGTGCGCCCTTTGGCAAAGCCAAATTGCTCGATCAGGATGTGGAGATAGATTTTCAGAAGCAGACCACGCCAAATGACGTGGTCACGGTAATTGCGACTCAGCCGCTAACCGGTAATGAAACCTGGCACAAAATTGAACCCGGTGAGTGGGTACTATTCTGTCTTGGTGAGCGCGAGGAATGATCCTGATGGCGCTGAAGGGTTGTCGATAACCGGACTGCTATTCAGCACATATTTGCCGGCATTAACGCTGACCGTTGGCGGCTGGCGATGCTGCACAAACCACGCATAACCCGGCTGCAACTGCTTCCAGAAGTTGACGTAGTAAGAGTTACGATGGCGCTGCATATTGCTTTCCGTCATACGGAACGGATAGATACTGACGCTCACTTCTGACTGGCCATTGCGCAGCGCGGCATTCACGTAAGTAAAAATCTCATCCATATAGGCATTGGTCATGGCATAGCAGCCAACTGACACACAATTGCCATGAATCATCAGATACTTACCGTCGTAACCCTGCTGGCGATCGTATTCATTGGGAAAACCGATATTAATCGCGCGGTAGAAACGGCTGTCAGGTTTTAACTGGCGCTGGGTCACGGTGTAAAAGCCTTCAGGGCTTTTAAAGTCGCCCTGACGCTGTTTCGGGCCGAGTCCGCCGGAGAAGTTGCAGATGCGATAGCTATCCAGCAGACGATATTCGTTGCCTATTTTTCCATACAGTTCCAGCGTGCGCTCTTCTTTAAAGATCTGAAGATAGACGGGAGTGCCAATTAATTGTTTCTTTAATTCTTTGCTTACCGGAGCCAGTGGCTGAACGGGGTCCGGGGTGCTGGCCTGACTTAAGGCTGGCAGAAAAATCATCGCAAACAGCAGTGCGATTTTGCCCATTCTGATTCCCTTGAAATAGAGGGTTTTAAAGTGCGACGTTGTGAACGTCTGGTAACTGCATTATCGGAAAATTCCGCTATCGCAGCGCAACATTAACATTGTCTGTTTTTTTATCAAGATGCTGGCCAAGATTATTCCTCATAAACACTGGACTTATCCCGTGGCGACAGGGGATATCACGCGTTTTCCTGCTGGCGAGCGGGCTTGAACTGTCTGATTTTTACTGTATACTTATCCAGTGATGCCGGAGGGGATATGCGTAAGATTATTCACGTCGATATGGACTGTTTTTATGCTGCAGTCGAAATGCGCGACGATCCCCGTTTGCGTGATATCCCGATTGCGATTGGCGGCAGCCAGAAGCAGCGCGGCGTGATCAGCACCGCGAACTATCCGGCGCGTAAATACGGCGTCCACAGTGCGATGTCGACCGCCATGGCGCTGAAACTCTGTCCGCATCTGAAAGTGATCCCCGGGCGTTTTGAAGCCTATAAAACCGCTTCCCGCCATATTCGTGAAATCTTCTCGCGCTATACCTCATTAATTGAACCGCTATCGCTCGATGAAGCCTATCTGGATGTGACCGACAGCGAACATTGCCATGGCTCGGCGACCTTAATGGCGCGCGAAATTCGCCAGTGCATTGCCGATGAGCTGAATCTTACCGCCTCCGCCGGTGTTGCGCCGATTAAATTTGTCGCCAAAATTGCCTCCGATCTGAATAAACCTGACGGCCAGTTTGTAATAACCCCGGAACAGCTGCCGGCCTTTTTACAGACGCTGCCGCTGAAAAAGATCCCTGGCGTCGGCAAAGTGACGGCAAAGAAGCTGGAAGAACTGGGACTGTTTACCTGCGCCGATGTGCAAAAAACCGATCTGGCGATGCTGCTGAGACGCTTTGGTAAATTTGGCCGCGTGTTGTGGGAACGCAGTAATGGCATTGACGAGCGGGAGGTGATCACTGAACGCGAGCGTAAGTCGCTGGGCGTTGAGCGCACGCTCTCTGAGGATATCCATAGCTGGGAAGAGTGCCTGAAGATCCTCGATTTTCTGTATGAGGAGCTGGAGCGGCGCTTAACCGCCATCAAACCGGATCGCCATATTGCGCGGCAGGGCGTAAAGCTGAAGTTTAATGATTTCCAGCTGACCACGCAGGAGCATGTCTGGCCGGTACTGAATAAAGACGATTTAATCAGCATCGCCAAAAAGACCTGGGATGAGCGACGCGGCGGCCGGGGTGTGCGGCTGGTGGGATTACATGTCTCGCTACTGAATCCACAACTGGAACGGCAGTTATTACTGGGGTGGTAAAAAACGGGCGGCGAGAACGCCGCCCCTGCATCAGATCGGCGTAGGGGCGGCGTTCTCGCCGCCCGTGTAACGTATTTCCACCGCGGTTGATGACGGCGTTCTCGCCGCCTGCAACAACGCAATTACTTCGCCGGGATCACTCGCAGCAGTTCAGTCAGCAGTTTCCAGTACAAGCCAACGCTTTCGATATGAACCTGCTCATCCGGTGAGTGCGGACCGGTAATGGTCGGGCCGATAGAGACCATATCCATTTGCGGATAAGGTTTCTTAAACAGACCACACTCCAGACCGGCATGGATCACCTGGATGTTCGGCGTGCGGTTAAACAGCTTCTCATAGGTTTCACGCACCAGCGCCATCACCGGTGAAGAAGCATCAGGCTGCCAGCCCGGATAACCGCCTTTCGGTGCGGTGTTCGCGCCAGCCAGTTCGCCAAGAGAAGTCAGCATTTCCACCACGTAATCTTTACCGCTGTCGATTAGTGAGCGGATCAGGCAGATAATTTCCGCTTCATTATCTTTAATCGACACCACGCCGACGTTCAGTGAGGTTTCCACCACGCCTTTCATTACGTCGGAGTTACGGATTACACCGTTTGGCGTGCTGTTAAGCAGGGCGATAAAACGGTCACGGCTGTTCGCAGTCAGTGCATTGGTTTCACTGGCCAGTGGTTCAACCAGCACATTGACGTTTTTATCTTTCGGGCTGACTTCGTTCTGCAGTGTTGCCAGATAACCGGTGGCGGCGGCTTTCAGCGCATCCACTTTATCGGTTGCTACCGCCAGCGTCGCGACAGCTTCGCGCGGAATCGCATTACGCAGGGTGCCGCCGGTGAAATCAACCAGACGAACATCCAGCGTTTTTGCCTGAGCGGCAAGGAAACGCGCCAGCAGTTTGTTGGCGTTACCAAGGCCGACATGAATATCACAACCGGAGTGACCGCCTTTCAGGCCTTTAATGGTCAGCTTCAGGGTGGTGAAACCGGCCGGAACCGCTTCACGTTCAACCGGCAGGGTGGTGATAAAATCGATACCGCCCGCGCAACCCATATAGACTTCACCTTCCTCTTCCGAGTCGGTGTTGATCAGGATATCCGCCTGCAACCAGTCTGCCTGCAGACCAAAGGCGCCATCCATTCCGGACTCTTCAGTCATGGTCAGCAGCACTTCCAGCGGGCCATGTTCAAGGTTGTCGTCGGCCAGTACCGCCAGCGCTGACGCCATACCGATACCATTATCCGCACCCAGCGTGGTGCCGCGTGCTTTAACCCACTCGCCATCAACCCAGGGCTGAATCGGATCTTTAGTGAAGTCGTGTACCGTGTCGTTATTTTTCTGCGGCACCATATCCAGGTGCGCCTGTAACGCCACCGGCTTGCGGTTTTCCATTCCCGGCGTCGCCGGTTTACGGATCAGAATATTGCCCACTTTATCGCGATCAACCCAGAAGCCTTTCTCTTTGGCCCAGGACAGAATATGTTCAGCCAGTGCTTCTTCATGATAAGAGGGATGCGGAATAGAGCAGATTTTGGCAAAAATATCCCACAGCGGCTGTGGTGATAGTTGAGACAATTCAGACACGATAAGTCTCCTGTTTCGGCAACCGGTAAGCCCGGTGCGTCGCAAAGTTTCCAGTAAAAGATCGCCGTCAGCGAATCTGACGTGATAAGCCTGAGAATACCACCGTTTAGCGCACCTTGCGCAACCAGCCGCGCTAAAAAGCCGCAACCAGGCACACAGGTGCTGGTTTTTAGCGCTTCAGATCCTTATAATCTCGCGCAACCTTTTCCCATTGCATACTTTTAAGCCAATATTGTTGGCCGGGATTTCTTTATGAGCGAAAAATACGTCGTCACCTGGGACATGTTACAGATCCATGCCCGTAAACTGGCTCAGCGCCTGCTGCCTGTAGAACAATGGAAAGGCATTATCGCGGTCAGCCGCGGTGGTCTGGTTCCCGCCTCATTGCTGGCGCGTGAACTGTGCATCCGTTACGTGGATACCGTCTGTATCTCCAGTTATGACCACGATAATCAGCGCGAAATGACCGTGCTGAAGCGCGCAGAAGGCGATGGCGAAGGCTTTATCGTTATTGATGACCTGGTCGATACCGGTGGTACCGCGCAGGCAATCCGCGACATGTATCCAAAAGCGCGCTTTGTGACGATTTTTGCCAAACCGGCAGGCCGTCCGCTGGTCGACGATTATGTGGTCGATATCCCGCAGGACACCTGGATTGAGCAGCCATGGGATATGGGCGTGGTGTATGTGCCGCCAATTGTTAAAGGTTAATCCACGTCACCGCCCTGCCTGCGGGAGCCGATAACGGCTCCCCTGCAGTGTTTCAGATAGCGCTGTGCAGGGGGGCGTTCTCGGCGCCAGTGCTGAGAGTTGTGATCCACATTAATACAACGCCCGCTTTTGCCGGGCGTTGTTGTTTCTGCCCGTCACCAGGTTAAACTGTCTTTCCGTCAGGCTGCGCAGGAAGGAAAGCTTCATAATGACTCCCAAAAATCTCAGTGAAGAGCTGTTCAAGCCCCGCTTTAAGCATCCCGAAACGTCTTCCCTGGTGAAACGCCGCCATTACTCGACGCAAAATATACAGTCGACGCTGGATGGCGAGCATCACGCAGGCTGGTATCGCATGATTAACCGCCTGATGTGGGCATGGCGTGGATTGTCGTTGCTGGAGATCAGCGAAGTGCTGGCGCGGATTGCAGTCAGCGATGCCGGGCGCACTAACGAAAAACATCTCGATACGGTGATTGGCTATCGCGGCGGCAACTGGATTTATGAGTGGTCGAAGCAGGCAGGAATGCAGCAGCAGCAGGCGATGGAAGCCACTGACGACCTTACCGCCGGTGAGCACTGGCTGCATGCCGCCAATCTCTACAGCATTGCCGGTTATCCGCATATTAAAGGTGATGAGCTGGCGGAACAGGCGCAGATGCTGGCGAACCGGGCTTACGAAGAGGCCGCGCCGCGGCTGGCCGGCGAGCTGAAAGAGCTGGAGTTCACCATTCCTGACGTTGGCGTTATCTCCGGCTTTCTGCATATGCCAAAACAGGCGACGGCGCCTTATCCGACGGTGATGATGTGTGGCGGTCTCGACACGCTGCAAACCGACTATTACCGCTTTTTCCATGACTATCTCGCGCCACGCGGTATTGCCATGCTGACCATAGATATGCCGTCGGTGGGGTTTTCGGCGAAATGCAAACTTACCCAGGACACCAGCATTCTGCATCAGCAGGTGCTGCGCCAGCTGGAGACGGTGCCGTGGGTCGACCATCGCCGTGTCGCCGCCTTTGGCTATCGTTTTGGTGCCAATATCGCGGTGCGTCTGGCGTATCTGGAAGCGCCGCGCCTGCGTGCAGTGGCCTGTCTGGGGCCGGTGGTGCATAGCCTGCTGACCGATACCCAGCGGCAAAACGCGGTGCCGGACATGTATATGGATATGCTCGCCAGCCGGATGGGGATGGCGAATGCCAGTGACAGTGCGCTACGTACCGAACTGAATCGCTATTCGTTAAAAATGCAGGGGCTTCTGGGACGTCGTACGCCAACGCCAATGTTGTCCGGTTACTGGGATAACGATCTGTTCAGCCCGGAAGAAGATTCGCGCTTAATCGTTAACTCTTCCGCTGCGGGAAAACTGCTGCCGATTAAATTCTCGCCGGTTCTGCAGAATTTCGATGATGCATTGCAAAAAATTTGTGACTGGCTCGCCAGGCAGTTGCAGAGATGAGTTGCTATTATTCAGCAGTTTGCTAAAACTGAGGCAACATCAAAGGAGGTTTAATCATGACGTTACCGAGTGGACACCCGAAAAGCCGACTAATGAAACGTTTCGCTGCTCTGGGTCCGTATATCCGCGAGAGCAAATGCGATAACGATCGCTTTTTCTTTGACTGCCTGGCAGTTTGCGTCAATGTAAAACCTGCACCTGAAGAGCGTGAGTTCTGGGGCTGGTGGATGGAGCTGGAAGCGCAGTCCGATCGCTTTACCTATGAGTACCATTTTGGCCTGTTTGATAAAGAGGGTAACTGGAAGCCAACGGCAATCAAAGGTAAAGAGAACAATCAGAAGCTGGAAGAGACGCTGCGTAATTTCCATGAGCGCCTGAAAGAGTTACTGCTGGGCATGGAGCTGGGATTAGTCCCTGCGGAACACTTTAACGATCAGCCGGTGAAACTGACCGCCTGAAAAAAGTGATTGCTGAATAAAACAGGAAAGGCCGTTCACAGTGTGAGCGGCCTTTTTTTACAGACACATAACGAGAGTAAGACAACCGCATCCGTGGCAGGAGGCGGGGAAGAAAGCTTAGAACTGGTAAGTCATACCCACCGCAACGATATCGTCGGTGTTTTTCGCCAGCTTATTATCGTCGCTCAGCAGGTTGATTTTGTAATCAACAAACGCTGACATGTTTTTGTTGAAGTAGTAAGTCGCGCCGACATCCGCAAATTTAACGTAGTCAGCATCGCCAACGCCGTTTTCGATATCTTTCGCTTTGGTCTGCACGTAAGCCAGTGACGGACGTAAGCCGAAATCGAACTGATATTGCGCCACTAACTCAATATTCTGCATTTTGTTAGCGTAACCGCTAACGTCCAGACCGGCACCGTTAACCTGCGCGGTGCCGCTGATTGGGTTCATATTGCGTGTTTCCGCATAAGTCGCGGCGAGATAAATGCTGCCGTCGTCATATTTCAGGCCGGTTGCCCAGGCTTCAGCTTTATCGCCGCCGCCGTATGTCTGGCTTTTCTGGTTCAGCACACGATTAGAAGAGGAAACTGCGCCGTTAATGGTCAGGCTATCCATCAGGGTATAAGCGAGTGATGCCGCCATTCCGTCACCGTTGGCGGTGGAACCCTGGCGCGTGGTGCTCTCATTTTTACCCTGATACTGCAGGCCGAGCTTCAGGCCATCAACCAGACCAAAGAAGTTGCTGTTACGGTAAGTCGCTACACCGTTGGTTCGGGACAGCATATAGATATCTGCGCCGGTGTAACCGGTGCCGCCGAACTCAGGCATCATATCGGTGAACGCTTCGACGTCATAGATCAGGCCATAGTTACGACCGTAATCAAATGAGCCGTAATCGCCTGCTTTCAGACCGGCGAAACCTAAACGGGTTTTAGTACCGGTAGTGCCATCGCTTTCTGCATTGCTGGCGGGCATATGGTATTCCCACTGACCATAACCGGTCAGCAGGTCATTAATCTGGGTCTGGCCTTTAAAGCCGATACGCACATATGACTTATCGCCATCGTTGCTGGCACTGTCACTCAGGTAGTGCATGGCTTTAACTTTGCCGTAGAAATCCAGCTTGTTGCCATCTTTATTATAAACTTCCGCTGCGTGTGCTGAGGTGGTCAGGGCCAGTGCGGCCGTCAAAATTGCCAGAGCGCTCTTCTTCATTTAATAGACTTCCCGAATAAGTAAAATAACATTTTGCCTTGCAGGCTCTTGTTAACGCAGGAACGTTTTACCCTTTCGGGATGAAAGTTTTATGACATTTTTTCTGATTTCTTGTTAATTGCGAACTTATGGTCTACGCCATTGTCCGCGCTATTTTGTGCTTTTCCGCCACTGGCTGTTGGCTTAACCGGTCACACCTGATTAAATGGCTGTTTACAGACTTTTTTTACCAACGGCAGGAAATAATGAGCGGCAGTCAGACCCTGGTGGTTAAATTAGGTACCAGCGTCCTTACCGGCGGGTCACGTCGGTTAAATCGGGCACATATCGTTGAACTGGTTCGTCAGTGCGCACAGCAGCACGCGGCCGGGCATCGTATCGTCATCGTGACGTCGGGGGCGATGGCCGCCGGACGGGAACATCTTGGCTACCCCGAACTGCCGCCCACCATCGCCTCAAAGCAGCTGCTGGCTGCGGTGGGGCAGAGCCGTTTAATTCAGTTATGGGAGCAGCTGTTCTCCATCTACGGTATCCATATTGGCCAGATGCTGCTGACGCGTGCCGATCTTGAAGATCGTGAGCGTTTTCTCAATGCGCGTGACACCTTACGCGCGCTGCTCGACAACCATATCGTGCCGGTGATTAACGAAAACGATGCGGTGGCGACGGCGGAAATTAAAGTCGGCGATAACGATAATCTCTCTGCGCTGGCGGCGATGCTGGCGGGCGCAGATAAACTGCTGTTGTTAACTGACCAGCCGGGACTGTTTACCGCCGATCCGCGCAATAACCCGGCGGCGGAGCTGATTAGCGATGTCCATGGTATTGACGATGCATTGCGGACTATCGCCGGTGACAGCGTATCGGGCCTTGGCACCGGTGGCATGGCCACCAAACTGCAGGCCGCGGATGTCGCCTGCCGTGCCGGTATCGATGTGATTATTGCCGCCGGTAGCCGTGC
Source organism: Winslowiella arboricola (assembly GCF_025527015.1). Taxonomy (GTDB): domain Bacteria; phylum Pseudomonadota; class Gammaproteobacteria; order Enterobacterales; family Enterobacteriaceae; genus Erwinia; species Erwinia arboricola. The sequence continues at coordinate 48,502 of NZ_JAODIM010000034.1, forward strand.
GGGCGTGATTGGCGATGTGATCGCCGGTCAGCCGGTTGGCACCCGTTTCCATGCGCTGCAAACGCCGCTGGAAAACCGCAAACGCTGGATTTTTGGCGCGCCACCGGCTGGTGAAATCGTGATTGACGATGGTGCGCTGTCGGCGATGCTGGAGCGCGGCAGTTCGCTGCTGCCAAAAGGTATCCGCGAGGTTGATGGCAATTTCTCACGTGGCGAAGTGATCCGTATCCGCAGCCTGCAAGGGCGCGATGTGGCGCATGGTGTATCGCGTTATAACAGCGATGCAATGCGCATGATCGCCGGACACCACAGTCAGAAAATCAGTGAGATTCTCGGTTATGAATATGGTCCGGTTGCCGTCCACCGCGACGATATGATTGTCAGTTAAGGAGTTTTCGATGCTTGAGGAAATGGGTAAAGCCGCGAAAGCCGCCTCTTACCAGCTTTCGGTGTTAACCACCGCGCAGAAAAATCAGGTTCTGCTGACTATCGCCGACAGCCTTGAAGCGCAGAGCGCAGAGATTCTGGCGGCCAACGAACAGGATCTGGCCGACGCACGCCAGAATGGAATGGGTGCTGCACTGCTTGATCGGCTGATGCTCAATCCGGCGCGCCTGAAGGGCATCGCGGATGATGTGCGCCAGGTTTGTCGCCTCGCCGATCCGGTGGGTTTACTGATTGATGGCGGCCAGCTGGACAGCGGACTGCGGATTGAACGTCGTCGCGTGCCGCTGGGTGTGGTAGGGGTGATCTATGAAGCGCGTCCCAATGTGACGGTGGATGTTGCCTCGCTATGCCTGAAAACCGGTAATGCGGTAATTCTGCGCGGCGGCAAAGAGACCTGGCGTACCAATAGCGCCACGGTACGGGTGATTCAGCGCGCGCTGCACCAGCATGGCTTACCGGCTGGCGCGGTGCAGGCGATCGAAAGCCCGGATCGCGAGCTGGTGAATCAGCTGCTGAAGCTGGATCGCTATGTCGATATGCTGATCCCACGCGGCGGCGCCGGATTACATAAGCTTTGCCGCGAGCAGTCGACGATCCCGGTGATCACCGGCGGTATCGGCGTGTGCCATATCTTTGTTGACCAGTCGATTGAGCTGGATGCGGCGCTGAAGGTGATTGTTAACGCCAAGAAACAGCGCCCAAGCGCCTGCAACTCGGTGGAAACCTTGCTGGTGCATCAGGCGCTTGCCGCCTCTTTCCTGCCGGCGTTAAGCAGCCGTATGGCGCAGGAAGGGATCAAATTGCATGCCGACGCGCAATCGCTGCCTGTGTTGCAGGCGGGGGGCGCAGAGGTGGTGGCGGTGAATGAGGCGGATTACAACGATGAATGGCTGTCGCTGGATCTGAATGTCAAAGTGGTGGCGGATATGGATGAGGCCATTGCGCATATTCGCGAACATGGCACTCAGCACTCCGATGCAATTCTGACCCGCACCATCCAGAATGCCGACCGTTTTGTTAAGCAGGTCGACTCTTCAGCGGTTTATGTCAATGCCAGCACCCGGTTTACCGACGGCGGCGAGTTTGGTTTAGGCGCTGAAGTGGCGGTGAGTACGCAGAAACTGCATGCGCGCGGCCCGATGGGGCTGGAAGCGTTAACCACCTACAAATGGATCGCTTACGGCGACGATACGATTCGCGGATAATGCGCTTGATGGCAGGAGAAGAGATTTGACGCTTTCCCAGTGGTTACCTTTTGCTGCCATCGCCCTTGGCCTGGTGCTGACGCCCGGACCAAATATGATTTATCTGGTGTCGCGCTCCATCTGTCAGGGGCATAAAGCCGGTCTGATTTCGCTGGCCGGTGTGGCGCTGGGGTTTATTTTCTATATGCTCTGCGCCGCCCTCGGCATAACCGCGCTGGTGATGGCGGTGCCTTTTGCTTATGACGCATTACGCATTGCTGGTGCGCTCTATCTGCTGTGGCTTGCCTGGCAGTCGCTGCGCAGTGGCACCTCGCCTTTTCAGTTACGTACGCTGAAACCTGACAGTCCACGCAAGCTGTTTACCATGGGGCTGATCACCAACCTGCTTAATCCCAAAGCGGCAGTGCTCTATCTCTCCCTGCTACCGCAATTTATCAACCCCTCTCAGGGCAATGTGCTGGCGCAATCCCTGACACTGGGTTTTAGTCAGATAATCATCAGTATGCTGGTGAATAGCGTAATTATCTTTACCGCTGGCTCAATTGCGCAATTTCTCTCCGGTCGCCCGTTATGGCAACGTGTTCAACGCTGGTTAATGGCGACGGTATTAGCCGGACTGGCAGTACGCATGGTGATGGATGTGCGCAAGTAAGCCGAACACATCCATCCACCTACTGCTTAACCGATGTTACCAGGTCAGCACATTTCCGGCATAGTCGACATAATGATGGCCACCTTTACCGCGCCATTTGTCCAGTTGATCGGCAATTCCACTGGCACTTTGCGCAACTGTCAGTGTTGCTTCGCTCCCACCCATATCGGTTTGTACCCAACCCGGATGAACGCAGAGCAGCGTTTGGCTGTGCCGTGCCGTGGTCTGTGCCAGTTCGCGTGACAGCATATTCAGCGCCGCTTTACTGGCGGCATACAGCGGATAAGTTGCGTCGTTATTTTCATTCAGGCTGGCCAGTTGCGATGACATCAGGGCCAGAATGCCGGTTTCAGGCGTCAGCAGTGGCAGCAGTTCAGCGGCACAACGCACCGGAGAGAAAGCATTGGTGGTAAACAGCGCGAGGAGTTCATCATCGCTGGCCTGCATAACATCCTGATGCTCCGGGCCAAACACGCCAGCATTAATAAAAATCACCTCAAACTGACTGGTGCTGAGCGGCTCCTGCAGGGCGCTGCGCTGTCCGGCATCGTTAATATCCAGCGTCAGCCAGTCGATGGCCGGGTGAGATTCAGGAATTGCGTTACGGGTGGTGGCGGTAACCAGCCATCCGCGTTCGGCCAGCGTAGTTGCCAGACCTAAACCAATACCACGTGAAGCACCGATGATGAGGGCATGTTTACTGTTTTCCACGCAAACTCCTGTTATTTATTGAGGAACAAAGGCTTACAGAGATTAAGCATAGCGGAATGGTCTAAATATGTAAGATGTCGCGCGCGTGAATCGTTATTTATTCTCCGCGAGCCGGGTTTGTCACTCGGCGGATCGCTCCTTGCTTTTTCTCTTCGCCGCCTTAAAATTTCGTCATCTTCGGAACAAGGAAAGTCATATGTCGCGTTATTGGTGGAAGGATCTTCTCGACAGGAACCATAGCTGGCAGGGGCTGGAGCTGCATAGTCCGCCGGGTCCTGATGCGGGCGCCACAATAGAAATGCGCAGCGGCCACCATGGCCGCATGACATTGTCTGTGCGCGAGATGCCGCTATTTTGGGCCTCGATGCTTAACGATCATTCCGGTGTCTGGCTGGTGTTTAATGAGGATCACCCGGATCAACACGCGCTGTTGCCGCCCGTGACTTCACAGCAGCTTGAGTCGATTCAGCGTGGCGGAGCGCAAGCGTGGACCGCTGAATGGTGCCGCTACTTTGCCCGCCAGCTGTTTACCTCTCCCACACCGCTGTTACCTGCCCGTCGTTGCCTGTTGCGTCCCATGTCGCCAGTCGCGCCTGCTACGCCTTATTCTCATCAACAACAACGCCCGATTGAGCGCTGGCGTTTTCAGGCGCCTGCCAGCGCCGGAAATATGGGCTGTGACTGGACACTTTATGGTGAAGATTTTCCTGATTTGACAGCCCCACAGCGCGTGTTGCTAGTGGACTGGTGGTGGGGCGGTAATCTGCTGCTCGGGCGATATCCCATCCAGCCTGAAACCGGGCGTTTGAAATGGTGGCGTAAAAAATCTCGGGAGGGCAGCTTACCGCCGATTCTGGTCTGGCATATCGCCGGCCTGGCATCGTATGTCATTCTTGATGGTCATTACCGTTTACAGGCAGCGATGGAAGAGGGGATCCCACCGCAATTTATTGTACTCAGCGAGCTCAGTGAAAGACATTTCGTACCGGATGCGGAACATCAGGCTCGTGTGCAGCGGGCATTAGAAGTGCAGCAGCGCAATAATCCCAATTACCATATTGATAGCGCCAATCAGACGCTGATCAATTTGTATGATACACGTGATCTTTATGCCTCTACCCACAGCCGCGCCGTGCTGGGCGATGGTGAATCATGGGCAAAGGAAGTAAAAGATTATTTGTACCGACATCAGGCTGGGGAATATCTGGAGAAGATCCTGCATCGAATCGCGTAATTCACCCCGGCCGGGTTTGCGCTGGATACGGAACTTATTTAAGGGGATAAGTTTCGTTATATCTCTTCGCAAAAGCGACAAATTTGGTGGGAGCAGGATGCTGTTTACTGGTGATGTCTGACTGGCTGGGCCGTACTTTTAACGTATTGTGAAGGATTTGGGGCAGACTTACTGCAAGGTCCGCCACAACAATCCCGCTTTACGGCAGCAATATCAGCCAGGTCCATCGCTGGCGGCGGCCAACAGTGGCACCACCACATCGCTAATCGGCGTAGGGATGCCGTGAGCCTGACCATATCGCTGCACCACCCCATTGCGGATATCCCACTCCAGCGGCCGACCGGCTTGACGATCGGCAAGAATAGAGGTGCCTAAGTCAGCCGGGGAACGATGAAATCCATCAACGATCTCTTGCGGTACTTCGTCGCCCAGTATTGCACCCTCCGCACGAGCCACCGCAAGACATTCCCGCAGATATGCCAGCGACAGGCTGCTGATGTCGGTGCGGGAAAACATACCGGCGCGGCGACCGGCTAACACCATTAAACCTGCGACTGCATTTTGCAGAAGCTTGCGCCACGCCACGGAGGTGAAGTCCTGTGCGACATCGACCGAACATCGTGTGCCATGTAATGCCGCCAGCACCACACGCGTTGCTGGCGTGTCCGGCAAGGTGAGACGTGCTTTGCTGCGTAACCATACCGAGGCATCCGCTTCGCGTTGAGCGGGAAACCATACCACCGAGGGCAGTACGGTGTTGCCGGACAAGTACGGTGCGAAAAGTGTTTGCTGCTCAACGCCGTTTTGCAGTACGCAGACAACGCTGTTTGCATGGCACAACGCTGAAAGCCATGGCGCCATCGCCTCTAACTGCGTCGACTTTACCGCAACGAAAACCAAATCAAAGGTGTTTTGTATTGCCGCCGGATCAATCTGCACCGGCCCTGGCACCACAATATGACCGCCGTCAAAGCGCAGCTCCAGTTGTGGGTGCGCCGTGCGGCCACACATTGTCGGTGTGCGTCCGACCTCATGCAGAGCCGCCGCGATGGTTGTGCCGATTGCCCCCGGACCTATCAGGGCGACGGTTGGATATTCAGACATCGTCATTATCCTCCTGTGTCGTTATTGCGTATCTCTCTTCGCTTGCTCAACACGCATATCACTGATCATTGCCGTCAGTTTATCGAGTTTCTCATCGGTTTTGCTACTGATGGCATCCAGTTTCGCATCAAATTTGCTGTTCATCGCATCCAGTTTTGCATCAAATCTGGCGCCCATAGCCTCGATTTTTGCATCAAGCCTGACACCCACGACATCGATTTTGTCGTTAACGCGGTTGAAATCTTCTCTGGTGTCCGCCCTGAGTACAGATACCTCCGTTCTTACCTCAGATATCTGGCCCTTGACGTTAACATAAATTGTCCAGGCGCCTAATGCGGCGACCCCCAGAGCGCCAATGGCGACGTTAAGCGCGCTCCAGAAATTTAAGGGAGAGTTAGGGTTAAAATTAATATTGTTTTTCTCCTCAGTTTTTAGTGAGTTTGTTATTTTTTTTATTTTATATAATTATATTGCTGGGCTGTTGGTGTAATTTCCAGCTAATTAAATTGAATGACTGGATTTTATTTGGTCTGTTTTTAAAATGCAACAGGATTATTTATGGTAATTTTTTTCCATAAATAACCTTAATCGCTAATGGTGTCTGTTTATTGTTTTTTATTACCATGGTTATTAACAGTGGGTTTCTGCGAAATTAGTCCGTAAGACATGAATGGGTAATGTGACTATTTCAATTCAATCAACGATATAAATAGTTTTCTATGCCTCGATAGTTAAGTGTAAAACCTTTGGCGGGTAATTATACTCCTGGTGTTGTGCATCATAGAACGTTATGGAAAGAGCTCAGGGTAATGGCAAAATCAAAGATTATTTTTGTAATCATTGTTTAAATCAGAAGGGTTGATGCCGGGCTAACTCAAAGAGATATCCTGTCCATAGTTGCATTATTTATCAGTGTCGCCGTTGGTGATACCAACGAACAGCATTGCTTTTTGATTATCAAATGATGAGGCCGTATTTTCATTCTTAACCGGATCGCATTTACGTAAAAGCTCGCTGAAAGCGATGGCTATTCCCTGCAAGGTCATACCTGGATGACCAATAATCAGACCTTATCCCTTGCCTGACGCCGCGACAATGCTACGATGAGCTAAAACCATCGTGGTGTTAATAAATGAAAAATCTGGTGCCCGGCTTATTTATATTACTGCTTCTTGCAGGCTGCGTCTCTTCGGTAGGGCAGAACTTTGACGATGCAAAATTAAGTCAAATTCGCAAAGGTCAGTCCACGAAATCCGACCTTATTGCCCTGTTCGGCCAGCCAGCAACCGATACGCCTTATCCTGAAGGTAACGCGATTCTGGTGTGGAACTGGAGTCAGGCCAGAGCGATGAACACCACCTCCGGCAAAACGCTGACTATCAAACTGGATAATGGCAGGGTTGAAAGCTATTCGGTGAGTAAAACGTCGATGGAGTAAACCTCGTTTTCACTGGAGGAGTGCATGTTAAAAAATCTTAACCATCTTACCCTTGCGGTCTCTGATTTATCTGTAAGTCTGGACTTTTATCACTCTCTGCTGGGTTTGCAGCGACATGCAACCTGGGAAAATGGCGCATATCTCTCTTGTGGCGATCTCTGGCTGTGTCTGTCGGTTGACCCGCTTCGTCGTCGGTTGAATGCAGAAGAGAGCGACTATACGCATTACGCCTTCACGATTGATCGACAGGATTTTCAGCCGTTTGTGCTGCGCCTTGAGCAGGCAAAGATTCGCATATGGAAACGCAACAAAAGTGAAGGGGAGTCCTGTTATTTCCTCGACCCGGATGGTCATAAACTGGAAGTTCATGTCGGTGGTTTGCAGGAGCGACTGGCGGCCTGTCATCAGCAGCCTTATGCAGGCATGGTGTTTAGTTAGTCTGCCCGGCTGTTATTAAGACTCTCTTTTTGCTTGCTCAACGCGCATATCACTGATCATTGCGGTAAGTTTATCGAGTTTCTCATCGGTTTTGCTACTGATGGCATCAAGCTTCGCATCAAATCTGGCACTCATGGCATCAATTTTCGTATCAAGTCTGGTGCTCATGGCATCCTGCCTGGCGCTTACGATATCAATTTTGTCGTTAAGGCGGTGGAAATCTTCCCTGGTGTCTGCCCTGAGTGTGGAGACTTCCGTTCTCACCTCAGATATCTGTCCCTGGACGTTAAGGTAAATTGTCCAGGCACCTAATGCGATAATCCCCAGAGCGCCAACGGCGACATTGAGTGCGCTCCAGAAAGTTAAGGGAGAGTTAGGGTCAAAAATCATTTTATTTATCTCCTTTATTTTTTCTGTTTAATATGACTTTATATAATTAATGTTGTAAGTAATATAAACTGCAGGTGATAAATATTAATTTATCCTTATTTGAAAGGCAATATGGTTTCTGGTTACGCTGAGCTGATATTAATTGTTAGCACGTTACATTGTTGTTTTAATGTTTTAGCTAACATTCCGCGGCCTGTCGTCAGCAGCCTTATGCAGGCATGGTGTTTAGTTAATCTGCCCGGCTGCTATTAAGACTCTCTTTTCGCTTGCTCAACGCGCATATCACTGATCATTACGGTAAGTTTATCGAGTTTCTCATCGGTTTTATTGCTGATGACATCAATTTTTGCATCAAGCCTGGCACCCATGGCATCAATTTTGTCGTTAAGGCGGTGGAAATCTTCCCTGGTGTCTGCCCTGAGTGTGGAGACTTCCGTTCTCACCTCAGATATCTGTCCCTGGACGTTAAGGTAAATTGTCCAGGCACCTAATGCGATAATCCCCAGAGCGCCAACGGCGACGTTGAGTGCGCTCCAGAAAGTTAAGGGAGAGTTAGGGTCAAAAATCATTTTATTTATCTCCTTTATTTTAGCGAGTTTGTTATTTTTGTTTAATGCGGCTTTATATAGTTAATACTGAAAGTAATTAAAATAGTGGTTGGTGGATTCTAAGTTATCTTTTTCTGAAAGGCAATATGGTTACTGGCTAAATCTGTTGATATAAATTATTGCCACGTTACAGCGTTATTTTAATGTTTTAAGTAATGATGCTTTTATTAGCTGGGGTTTGAGTAGATAATTAGAACGATGAACACCACGTCTGGCAAAATGCTGGCCATCAAACTGGATAATGGCAGAGTCGAAAGCTGTTTGGTGAGTAAAACGTTGATGGAGTAAAACCTCCTTATTTTGTAGTTTTTGACTTATCATCTCCCAACATCAGAATAAGGATAATAAATGGCTGCAAGCGACTTTTTCTTACAGCGTCAGCTTGATGCGCTGATGGCTAAAGCTGTGAATCAGGACGACCAACTGTGGGTAAAGACGGATCAACATCCGGTGAAACGTCTCGAGCAATTAGCCCGGCATTATAACGGACATATCCGGCAGCGTGCCGTATTGCGCCTGGGTTATATGCATCAGTCTTCCTCACTGCCAGCGCTGATTGAGCGGGCCAATGACTGGGCTGCCCCGGTTCGTACAGCTGCGCGCCAGAGCATTCGGCGATATATTACGCTGCAGGATGCCGTGGTACTGGTCAACTGTCTGCCCGATTTTTACCGGCTACTCAACGGCGAACGGGACGATCATCAGCGGCTGGTGGATGAAGTGATCCAATTTTTATCTTTGCCGCAGAATCGGCCGAGGTTGCTGGATGGCGTCTGCATTGCTGATAAAAACATTGCACGGATTGCGACACAAGTGCTGATTGAGCAACAGCTTTTCCCGCCGGAGATAATTTTTCAGCAGGTCAGCCAGCAACAGGATTGCATGGTCAGGCTGATGGCTGCTAAAGCAGTGCTTAGTCACTGCGCAGCCGTAACCACCGGGAGAATGCAGGAACTGCTCCGCGACAGTTATCCACCCATCAAACAGTTAGCGCTGCATTACGTTATTAACCAGAAAGCGGAGGTTTCACTGCCGTTACTGCATTTATTACTGCTGGATCGCAACGAATTGGTACGCAAGCGCGCAGCCAGACTGCTGGACGCAGGTGGGCTGTCACCGACAGAATATTATCTGTCGGTGTTTAACGATAGCAGCCGCAGAGTGGCTGAAAGGAGTTTAGCGCTGCTGGGGCTGGATGAGCAAAAATACCCTCCGGTGGAGGAGCTGGCATTAAAGAGTCTGGACAGCCAGCAGCCGGGGATGTACAGGGCGGCTTTACGGGTAATTGTCTGGCACCAACAACAAGAGGCGCGGGAAATATTACTTGAGGCAATCTCCTGTCCATCGCCAGTGATTGGGCGGATGGCTTGCCGGCAATTTATCAAACTTAAACTTTTTCTCCTGCCAGGCGAGCTGCAACCTGTGCTGGATACGCATCCCAGCGCCGATCGTCAACGGCTTTGTCTGGCACTGGCCAGCAGCTTAAACCTGTGGGATAGCCTGATCTTCCTGCTCAACAATGCTGCAATTTTTGAGAAGTCATTAACACAACAGGCGATCAGCGGCTGGAAAGTCAGAGCGAACCGTAGTGGAAATCAACCTGACGCAAGGCAAAAAAGAGAACTGCTTGTTCTGCTTGATCACTGTTCTGATGATTTATTCAGAGGGAAAGATTATCTGCAGAAGTTGTTATCGTCATAATCAGCGGCGGGGCAGTGCCCCATCCCGGTGCACCTCTTAACCAATCCCCAGTGCATCCATAAACAGCGTGATCAGCTGATTTATCTTGCGCCCTTTTTTTATTATCAGGCAGAAGGGGGTTTTAACCTGAAGTTCATCCGGCCCAATCGCCCGCATCTTTTTCCCCTGCACATAACGCTCTGCATAGTGCGCTGGCAGATAGCCAATAAAATGTCCGGTAAGGATCAGCATGGCGACTGCCTCAACCTGGACAGCCTGAATTTTGCTGCTGTTAAAGGCAAAAAGCTTATTGTTATGGCGATGTGTGACATAAGTGTGATTGATTATTTTTTGCTGTTTTAATATTTCAACAGAGATGCTGTTATTTGCCTGTGAGAATAACGGGTGTTGATTGCTGCAATATAAGCAGGAAGTTTCGGTATAAATAGCGTAATAATCAAATTCACTTTTCTCATCATATACCGGCGCAATGGCGCAATTAAATCGCTCCTCATTTAATCCCTTCTCTATATCATCCAGATGCGCGGTTTGCAGGCGAATGTTTACTTTTGGTGCAGCGTTATGCAGCTGCTGCACCGCTTTGGTTACCGGTGATTGCGGGTCGGAAATCGTATTGTCTACCACGCTGATATTCAGGTCGCCCAGCACCTCGTTGCGGCTGTTGTGCAGGCGTTCGCGGAAGATATTCAGTGAGGCAAACAGCTCCAGCGTGGCCTGATAAACCGTGACGCCATATTCTGTCAGCTCAAAGCCCTCGCGCCCGCGGCTGCAAAGGGTCATTCCCAGTCGGATCTCTAAATCGGAAAGCTGCTTGCTGATTGCTGCCAGGCCAATATTCAGTTCATGGCTGGCCGATGTCAGGCCGCCCGAATCTACCACGCATTTAAATACACGTAATAACTTCAGATCGACATTGTTAATGGACATTGATGAATTATCGCTGCGCGCATAATTCATGTTTCCTGTGTTGGAAACCTTACTTTCCATAATAAATATTCAACCCCGGAAGAAATACAGTGAAAGTAAGAGTGAACCTGAATTAGCCGCTAATTACCAGCTGGCAAATTAAAATAACTTTTAATTATCGCTCGCGCCCCGGTCAGAGGATTTACTTATTATCTGGCTGTGAGGGTGAAGCCGCGCAATGAGAGAGGAATTATGTCTGACAGTGCCGATCGTTTATGGGGTGCCCGTTTTAAAACTCCGCCTGCCGCCGCCTTAACCGCGCTGTCACGCAGCCCTGAGTACTATTTTGCTCTGGCGCCGTACGATCTGGCTGGCTGCCGGGCGCATGCTCACGAACTTCAGCGGGCGGGCCTGCTGAGCGACGCGGAAACCAGCGAAATGGTTGCCGCCATCGACCTGCTGGACGCTGACTATCGCGCCGGGAAAGTGGATCCGATCTACGCCGATGAAGACGTGCATACTTTTATCGAACGTGTGCTGACCGAGCGCCTTGGCGCGCTGGGTGGCAAGCTGCGTGCCGGACGTTCGCGCAATGATCAGACGGTGAACGATCTGCGCCTCTACCTGCGTGACAATGTGCGCCGGATTACTACCGCCTTGCTGGCTTTGCAACAGGCGCTGGTCAGCCAGGCCGAACAGCATGCCAATACCCTTGCGCCGGGCTTTACCCATCTTCAGCAGGCGCAGCCGATTGTGTTCGGTCATCAGTTAATGGCCCATGCGCAATCGTTCTCGCGTGATATTGAACGTATTCAGGACTGGGATAATCGCAGCGCCTTCTCGCCGCTGGGCGCCGCAGCGATGGCCGGTTCCGCGATAGCTCGCCGCCCGGAGCTGGCAGCACAGGAGCTGGGGTATCGCGCGCCGTGCGAGAACTCGATAGATGCTGTTGCCAGCCGCGATTATGTCGCCGAGTTCCTGTTTATCACCAGCATGATTGGCGTCAACCTGTCGCGTATCAGCGAAGAGATCTGCTTGTGGACCTCACGTCAGTTCCGCTGGGTCGAAATCAGCGATAGCTATGCCACCGGCAGTTCGATTATGCCGCAGAAGAAAAACCCCGATATTGCCGAGCTGACCCGTGGTCGCAGTGGCCGCCTGATCGGTAATCTGACGGCGATGCTCGCCACCATGAAGGCGATGCCGCTCTCGTATAACCGCGATCTCAGTGAAGACAAACGCAGCGCCATCGATTCGGTGGATACGCTGCTGCTGGTACTGCCAGCGATGGCCGGCATGATTGACACCATGAAGGTTAATCAGGCGGAACTGCTGGCGCAGGCGCCGGAGGGTTTCACCCTGGCGACCGAAGTAGCCGACTGGCTGGCGATGCGCGGCGTGCCGTTTAAAGAAGCCCATGAAATTACCGGCAAGCTGGTGCAGCTGTGTGAGTTCCATGGTCATGGTCTCTCTGAACTCACTGATCAACAGCTGGCGGAAGTGGACGCACGCCTGACGCCGGAAGTGCGGGCGGCGCTGACGCTGGAAGCGGCTATCCATTCGCGCGACGGTTTCGGCGGCACCGCGCCGGCGCGCGTCAGTGAGCAAATTAATCGTCTGAAAGGGCGTATGCAGCAGCAGGCCGAGTGGGTGAGTGCTTACAAGGGCCCTCGTCTGTAAACCCTTAGTATTGAACCCCGGAGCCGCAATGAACAGTTCGCAAAACGTTAACCTGGCGGGAAGTCACGAGCAGGCCGAACAGGCTTACGACCTTAAACAGTACCAGGTGGTGCCGCGCCGTTATTACGGACGTATTACCGCAACGGTGGTGATTATTCTGCTGCTGGCCTCGCTGGTACATGCCTTTTCACAGGGCAAAATCGAGTGGTCATTTGTCGGCCAGTTCTTTACCGCGCAAGCAATTCTCGATGGCGTGGTTAACACCCTGGTGATGTCGATTCTGGCGATGGCGCTGGGCATCGTGTTTGGCGTGGTGGCGGCGATTATGTATATGTCGCCGAACCCGGTACTGCACTATATCTCGGTGGGTTATGCCTGGGTATTTCGCGGCACGCCGCTGATCCTGCAACTGCTGTTGTGGTTTAACCTCGCGCTGGTGTTTCCGGTGATCTCGATTCCCGGCGTATTCAGTATTGAAACCGTCAATGTAATGACGCCGTTTGTCGCGGCACTGCTCGGGCTGAGCATCAATCAGGGCGCCTACACCTCCGAGGTGGTGCGCGCCGGGCTGCTGTCGGTGGATACCGGCCAGTATGAAGCGGCCAAATCGATCGGTATGCCACGTCTGCAGGCGCTGCAACGCATTATTCTGCCGCAGGCGATGCGCGTGATTTTACCGCCGGTGGGCAATGAGTTTATCAGCATGATTAAAACCACCAGCCTGGCGAGCATGATCCAGTACTCCGAGCTGCTCTACAACACGCAGAACATCTACTACGCCAATGCGCGCGTTATGGAACTGCTGTTTGTGGCCGGTATCTGGTACCTGATTATCGTCACTGTGTTGTCGTTCGGGCAGAGCCGCCTTGAGCGGTACTTCTCTCGCGGCCAGCGCCGCCGTAACTAAGGAGATTACGCGATGAGAAATATCGTCAGAGCGGTTGAGGTAAATAAGTATTTTGACCACTTTCATGCCCTGAAAGACGTCAGTCTGGAGGTCAACTACGGTGAGGTGATGTGCATTCTCGGCCCGTCAGGCTCCGGTAAAAGCACCTTTCTGCGCTGTATTAATCAGCTGGAAAAGATCGATCGGGGCGGGATCTGGATCGATAACGAGCTGGCGGGTTACCGCATTGCCGGTAACAAACTGCATTCGCTGAGTGACAAGCAAATTGCCCGCCAGCGTCTGCAAACCGGCATGGTCTTTCAGCGCTTTAACCTGTTTCCGCATAAAACCGCGCTGGAGAATGTGATTGAAGGGCCGATGCACGTCCTGCTGCGTCCGAGACGTGAAGCCACCGAAGAAGGGATGGCGTTGCTGGATCGCGTCGGGCTGGGCAATAAAGCCCACGCTTATCCGCAGGCGCTGTCTGGTGGTCAACAGCAGCGCGTGGCGATTGCCCGCGCGCTGGCAATGAAACCCAAGCTGATGCTGTTTGATGAGCCAACCTCAGCGCTCGACCCGGAAATGGTCGGCGAGGTGCTGGCCGTGATGCGTACGCTGGCGAAAGAAGGAACCACCATGGTTGTGGTGACCCATGAAATGGGCTTTGCCCGCGAAGTGGCTAACCAGGTGGTGTTCATGGATGAAGGTCGCATTATCGAGCGCGGTGCGCCCGAAGACATTTTACTGAATCCGCAAAACCCGCGGATGCAGAACTTTATCTCCGCCATTCTTCTTTAAACCATAACCAGGGAAATCCAGATGAAAAAGATCGTGCTTTCTGCCGTTGCCGCCGCCGTTCTGCTGCAATCCACTGCCTGGGCCGCTGAGCTGCCAGCAGCAATTAAATCTAAAGGAGAGCTGACGGTGGCGATTATGCCGAACTACCCGCCGATGGAGTTCAAGGATCCGGCCACCAATACCCTGACCGGTGTCGACGTCGATCTTGGTAATGCGATTGGCGAGAAGCTGGGCGTCAAAATCAAATGGCAGGAGATCGCCTTTGAACAGATGGTTAATGCGGTGGCGACTAAGCGCGTGGATATGGTGATGTCCGGCATGACCGATACCGTTGAGCGGCAGAAAGTGGTCAGCTTTATCGACTATTTCCAGACCGGCCCGCAGTTCTACACGCTGGCGGCACGCAAAGATATCAACACTGCAGCCGATCTGTGCGGTAAAAAAGTCGGCACCAGCCGTCGTACCACTTTCCCACAGGAAATTGCCAAATGGAGCGCGGCTAACTGTGAAGCCAAAGGCAAACCGGCGATTATTGTGGTAGGCGCCGAAGGAACTGCCGATGCGCGCACCCAGCTGCGTCAGCGCCGTTTGGATGGCGCGGTACAGGGCAGCGAAACCCTGCCTTACGTGATGGATCTGGAGAAAAATACCTATAAGCCACTGGATCAGTCGATCGCTTTCCAGCTTACCGGCATGGCGATTGATAAAAACGATCCGGCGCTGATTGCCGCGGTGCAGGGTGCGGTTAACGATCTGATCGCCGACGGCAGCTACGTCAAAATCCTTAGCAAATGGGGTCTGGCGGATAACGCGATTAAAACCGCGACGGTTAACGGGAAATAACCATGACTGCACCTGACGTCCGTCCGCGCTGGCCGCAAGGCAGGCAGGGCTGCATGGCGCTGGCTTTTGATCTCGACGGGCCAACCGGCGATGCGATGCTTAATGGCAGCATCTGGCAAAAACCGGAGTATTTCACTTTCGGTGGTTACGGTCCGTTTCGTGCGCTGGGCAGGATCCTCGATCTGCTGGAGCAGTATCAGCTACCGGCCACCTTCTTCATTCCGGCGTGGGTGGTTGAGCAGTGGCCGCAGCAGTGCGCCGCAATTGTCGAAAAAGGGCATGAAGTGGCTTATCACGGCTATCGCCATGAGTCCTTTTACGCGTTAAACGGTGATCAACAGCGTCAGGTAATGGCGAAATCGCGCGAGATTTTCTGGCAGCACCTCGGCATTCGTGCCGAGGGTTTTCGCACGCCATCAGGCGACTGGCATCAGGAGACCCCCGGCGTATTACTGGATGCGGGCGTGATCTATTCCAGCAGTATGCGCGGTGACGATCGGCCGTATGCCATCAGCGTGCCGGGCTATACGCAGCCGCTGGTGGAGATCCCCGGAAAATGGGAGATGGATGACTACGCCTCGCTGGCTTACACCCGCGAGCCGGACTTTCCCAAAGGGCTGGATCGCACCGCCAGCTATGCCCTGACGCTGGACAACTGGTGTCGCGAATTTGATGGTGCAATGGACGAGGGTCTGTGTCTGACCACGCTGTTCCATCCGAAAATCAGCGGTAAACCGGGTCGCATTCTGCTACTGGAGCAGTTTATTGCGCATATGCGTCAGCGCGACGTCTGGTTTGCACGCTGCCGCGATGTCGCCCACTGGTATCTGCAGGAGCAGCAGCATGACTGAACAGACTCGCTGGCCGCAGGGTCAGCAATCGGCGGTGGTGCTGACCATCGACTTTAACGATATTCACGGCATTCTGACGCAAACCCCGGCGGTGGCCGGGCGCGATAAAACCTTATCGGTCTGGCGTTACGGCACGCTGCGCGGTGTTGATCGGCTGCTGACATTGCTGGCGGAAAAAAAGGTGCGCGCCAGCTGGCTGGTGCCAGCGATTGTAGCGGCCGAAAACCCTGACGTGTTTGCCCGTATCGTCGCGGCCGGACATGAAATTGCCTGCAGCGGCGATCGCCACCAGAATTTTGATACGCTGACGCTGGAACAGCAAATCGCCAGTGTCAGGCAGGGTTGCGACCAGCTGGCCGCCGCTTGCGGCGCGCGGCCGGTGGGATTTCGCACGCCAGCCGGACAGTGGAAACCGGGGCTGGCGGCGGCGCTGAGTGAGGCCGGTATCCGCTGGTCATCCAGCTGGCGCGGCGACGATTTACCTTACTTCCATCCGGCGACACGGCTGGTGGAACTGCCGATGCATTATGAGCTGGAAGACGAACCCTATTTCGCCTTTAACCTCAGTCCGGCGGTGCCGCCGGGTCAGTCGCGCATCGCCTCTTATCAGCAGACGCTGGAAAATATGCAGCAGGATTTTCGCGGCTTCCACCGCTTTGGTCTGTGCTATGTGCTGCGCCTGCACCCGGAAATTATCGGCACCGCCGGGCGCATCGGTCTGCTGGCTGAATTACTGGATTTTATCGCCGGACACCAGCAGGTGTGGATAGCCAGCGCCGCCGAGGTCGCCGACTGGTGGCAAACCCAGCCTGATAATCTGCCCGAGCATCCGGCAGAAATTTTCCAGCGGCAGATTATGGAGCAAACCCCATGAGTCAGTTAATGGACGATCTGGCCGCTTTTGTCGCCAGCACCGGTTTTAGCGATCTGCCGCCAGATCTGGTGGCGCGTGCCAAACGTCATATTCTTGATACCTTTGGCGCCACCCTGGCGGGCAGCAATAGCCCCATCGCGCAGGCGGTGCAGCAAACGGTCGCCGCAGAAGGTTGCACGCCGCTGGCCAGCGTCTGGGGATGTGGCTGGCAAACCTCACCGCGCAATGCCGCCTGGCTAAACGGCGTCGCGGCGCATATGTATGAGCTGGATGACACCGGTGGTTGCGATCACTCTGGCGCTGTGGTTTTGCCTGCGGTAATGGCGCTGATACCACAGTGTGCGGCGCCGGTTTCTGGTCAGGCGCTGATCACTGCGGTGGTGCTGGGTTATGACGTGGGTCGCCGGGTGCTGGAAGCCTGTGGGGGTTATGCGGCGCACAATGAAGCAGGCTGGCACTCGACGGCCACCTGCGGCGTATTTGGCGCAGCCGCCGCAGCCGCCTCATTACTTCAGTTAAATCAGAACCAAACCGCGCAGGCACTAGGCATTGCCGCCAGCTTCAGTAGCGGGCTATGGGGCTTTATTCACGATGGCTCGCAGAGCAAGAAACTGCACGCCGGACGCGCGGCGGAAGGGGGCGTGCTGGCCGCGCTGCTGGCGGCCAAAGGCATTACCGGTCCCGGCCAGACCTTTGACGATGTCTGGGGTGGTTTTCTGCAAACTTTTGCGCCCGCCAGCCGCCAGCCAGCCGCGTTGACGGCAGAACTGGGGCAGGTATGGAAGCTTAATCGCTGCTCGATTAAGCCTTATGCTTCCTGTCGCGGCACCCATTCGGCGATTGATGCTGTGGGTCTGCTAATGGCTGAGCATAACTGTGGCGCTGAACAGATCGCCCGCATTGATGTTTATCTTAATCCGTTCCTGCTGGATATGTGCGGTAATACGGATCTGCAAAGTCTGGCGGCAGCGCAGATGAGTCTGCCTTATGCGCTGGCGGCGCGGGTGCTGTTTGGTCATGCCGGGCTTGATGCGTATGACAGTGATAAGCGCGCCAGCAGCGAGGTAGCCGCTATGCTGGATCGCATCACACTGCATATTGATCAGCAGCAAGGCAGCAGTGATGAGCCGGTGGTTGAACTGCAGACACGAACAGGGGAGCGCTGGCGCCAGCATGTTGCCGTGCCGCTGGGCGCGCCGGCCAATCCATTAAGCGATACCGCGCTGCTGGATAAGTTTACCCAGCTGGCAAATCGGGTGCTGACGCCGCCGCAAACCCGCACATTGCAGGACTACTGTCTGACGCTGGAGCAGCAGGCGGATATCAGTGAGTTGCTGGCGTTACTGAAGTAACGCTGGCCCGGCCGCAGGAGAGGTGTCCTGCGGCCACCACTGTCATTATGTGATCCAGATCCGGGTCCGCTCGCAGCAGCAGATTTCTTTATGTTGACGACAGTCGACTACAGCTTTGCTTTATCTGTTTCCGCTAAGTTAGCTGCATATTTTCAGCGGCATAATCGAGGAAGCAATGGAGAAGATCTGGTTTGGTACAGCCTACTATCGCGAATATTTGCCAGAGGAGCGTCTGGAAAAAGATATTGCGATGATGAAGGCGGCTGGCATCAATTATGTACGTATTGCCGAAAGCACCTGGAGTACTTACGAACCTCAGGAAGGCGAGTTTGATTTTTCCCCCGTGCTCACCGTCCTCGACCGCATGCATGCTAATGACATCAGCGTGATTATCGGTACGCCAACCTATGCAATCCCGGCATGGCTGGCGAAAAAACACCCGGAAGTGATGGCGACTACGCCGCAGGGTGTAAATAAATATGGCCCACGGCAAAAGATGGATATTACAAGCCCTGCCTACCGCTATTATGCCGGGCGCATTATTCATCAGCTGTTATCCGCCACCGCCAGCCATCCTGCTGTAATGGGTTTTCAGGTCGACAATGAAACCAAATACTATGAAACCAGTGGCCATCACGTTCAGGTCGCTTTCGTTAAGCATTTGCGTAATAAATTCAACCACGATCTCGCTGCGCTTAACCGCGCTTTTGGCCTCGATTACTGGAGCAATCGTGTTGACGCCTGGGAAGATTTTCCTGCGGTAGACGGCACTATCAATGCCAGCCTCGGTGCGGAGTTTCGCGCCTTTCAGCGCCAGTTAGTCATCGACTTTCTTGGCTGGCAGGTAGATCTGGTTGGACAATACAAATCCGAACAGCAGTTTGTTACACACAATTTTGACTTCGACTGGCGTAACTGGTCTTTCGGTATCCGCAGCGAAGTAGATCACTTTGCCACTTCCCGTTTGCTGGATATCACCGGCGTGGATGTCTACCACCCCGGGCAATCGCGCTTAACCGGGGCGGAGATCGCCTTTACCGGCGATATTGCCCGCACCACCAAAGATCAAAACTACTTTGTGCTGGAAACCCAGGCGCAGGCGTTTAAAGACTGGACTCCTTATCCTGGCCAGTTGCGTTTACAGGCGTTTAGCCATATCGCCAGCGGCGCGGGAATGGTGGGTTACTGGCACTGGCATTCGATCCATAACTCATGGGAAACCTACTGGAAAGGTTTGCTCAGCCATGACCTGCTGGCTAATCCGGTATATGAAGAAGCCTGCGAAATCGGTAATGCACTTATTAAACTGTCGCCGACACTGGCGGGGTTAAGCAAAAGCAATCGCGTGGGGATGCTGGTCAGCAACCGCTGTCTCACTGCGATTGACTGGCACCCGTGGCAGGGGCATCAGTTTGGCGGTGATAAAGCGCACCAGTATAACGACCTGTTTCGCAACTGGTATGACGCGCTTTACCGGCAAAATATCGAAGTGGATATTCTCGATGCTGATGATCTACGGGCGCTGCGCTACGAGGTATTAATTGTACCGTTGCTGTATAGCGCTTCTGATGAGCTGTTGGAGCGTCTGAATCGTTTTACAGAACAGGGCGGGCAGGTCATTTATTCGTTTAAATCCGGCTTTGCCGATGAAAATTTACAGGTGCGCACCGCTCTGCAACCGGCCATTATTGGTGATGCTTGCGGCGTTTCTTACCAGCTGTTTGTCGAGCCGGATGAAGTGCATTTATCCACCGAAACCTTTGCACTGGAAGGGAAGGTGGGCCGTGTCACTGACTGGATGGAGTTGCTGCAGCCCACGTCGCCAGATACCGAAATTCTGGCGCGTTATCAGCACCCTTACTGGGGAAAATATGCCGCGATTACGCGTAATCGTTTTGGCAAAGGTTCCGCCACCTATATTGGCTGCCATCTCTCTTCGGCGGCAATGGAACAGATATTTGCCACGCTATTTGCCACGGCAGAATTACAGCCGCTGACTTCAGATTATGCTTTCCCGCTGATCGTGCGCAAAGCCAGTTCGCGCCAGCAGCAAAGTCTGCGTTTTATCTTTAACTACTCCTCCACCCCGCAGAAAGTGAAAAATCCACTGGCGCGGGCCACTTCACTGCTGGATCACCGTCAGGTAGAGCCGGGTGAGGAACTGCAAATCGCGGGGTGGGATCTGGTGATTTTAGCCGGTGAGGAAGCGCTATGAAATCAATAACCACCGCCAGCGTCGCGCCAGTGGGGTTGCGGGAACGTCTCTCTTTTGGGCTGGGTGATTATGGCACCAACCTGACTTATACCCTGATGGTGACCTTTCTCGCTTACTATTATACCGATGTGGTGGGTGTTTCGGCATTACTGGTCGGCTCGCTGATGTTTTTTGCCCGCGTACTGGATGGGATCCTCTGTATCTGGGTAGGCATCCGTATCGATAAAACCCAGACACGCTATGGCAAGGCCCGGCCATGGGTGCTGTGGACCGCGATACCCTTTGGTTTTTCAACATTTCTGCTGGCCTGCGTGCCGGAAGCCAGTTATGCAATCAAAGTCAGCTGGGTTTGCGTCACCTATCTGCTGGCCAATATTCTTTTTACTGCAAATAACATTGCTTACGGTTCACTGCTGGCGTTAATCACCCGCGATACCGTGGAGCGCGGTATCTTGAGTGTTTTCCGTAAAGGTCTGTCCACCTGTGGTTCGCTGACGGTTGGCGTCGTCACTCTGCCATTGATTGCCTGGCTTGGTGACAGCCACGGCGCGTGGATCACGGTGTTTGCGGTGTATGGCTTCTTTACCGCCCTGTTTCTTACCCTCACCGCACTGGGCACCCGGGAACGTATTAAGCCAGTACGTGAGGATAATCGTAAGCAGATTGCCTTTAAACGCGTCTGGCCTGCAATACGGGTAAATCGCTACTGGATGATCATCTTTTTCTATTTGATGATTACCTTTACTGGTCTGACGGCAATCAGCACGGTTAGCGTCTATTACTCCAAATATATTCTGCAGGATATTTCCATGATGTCCTGGATTAGTGTGGCGCAATATCTGCCCGGCTTACTGACGCTGCTGGTGATTCCCTCGCTGATTAAACGTATCGGGAAACGCAATCTGGCGCTGCTGGGATTAACCATTTGCACTATTGCCTACCTGATACCTTTGTTAAATCGCCAGGATGCGTTGTTTGTGATTGTCGCGACGGTGATCCGCAGTATAGGTTTTTGTGGTATCGGGGCGACGATGTTCGCGTTCCTCGCTGACACGATTGATTACGGCGAATGGAAATCAGGTTTGCGTATTGAGGGGATTTTATTTAGTGCCGGTACGCTGGGGCAGACGGTGGGCATGGGGCTGGGTACCGCCAGTGTTGGCTGGATGCTGAGCTTAGCCGGTTTTACCAGTGGCGGCGGCGTCCAGCCGGCCAGCGCCATCCAGATGATCCAGTTTTTGTTTATTTTCTTCCCGGTTATTCTGGCGCTGCTGAATATGATACTGCTGTACTTCTACAAACTCGATGCCATTTACCCACAGGTTGCGACCGACCTGGCGCATGGAAAGTTCTCATCCCACGTACCACCGTCATCCGTGGCGCTGCAAAGCGGACCCGACAAACAGCAGTACCAAAGTTAAATCCGAAATGGTGTGAGATGTGAGAGACCGCGCAGCAGATATTGTCTGCTGCGCTATTCTGCATAGTCCGTATTCTGTCTGGCAGGAAACGCGCTCATGGCGCAATTAGAAGAAGCTGGTATTTTGAATTTCACCCCCTTGTTCAGGCGTTTTACCTTTAATGCCTGGATGGTCGCTGGATTTACACCTATTTCGCGCGGCAGTAAGCTCGATTTTTATATCAACCGCGCCAGCGGGATGAAAGGGCATATCCTTAATCTGACCCTGCGTGGCCAGGGGAAAATCTACACGCCCAAAGGTAGCTTTATTTGCCAGCCTGGTGAGCTGCTCCATTTTCCGGCGGGTGTTCCGCATTATTATGGCCGTGATGAGCAGAGTGAATTTTGGGATCATCTGTGGATCTATTTTATTCCGCGCACTTACTGGCTGGAGTGGTTGCAATGGAATCAAAGTGTGGAAACTATTGGGCGGCTGGCGCTGTCGTCAGCGAGTGGGCTGGAGCAGATGCAGGCACGTTTTATGGAGGTGATCCAGCTGAGCTTCAGCGACGAGCCGCTTGCGGAAGCATTAGCCATGAATGCAGTGGAAAGGGTTATCCTTGAGTGTTATCGCGCTCAGCCTGACCTTCATCCGTCACGTATTGATCCGCGCATCGCAAGACTTTGCCAGTTTCTTAATGAACATATGGCAGAAGAGACCACCGTTGAACAACTTTCACGCCGGGCCTGCCTTTCTCCCTCACGACTGGCGCATCTTTTTAAAGAAGAGACCGGCCAGACCATTTTTGCATGGCGTGAGAAACAGCGTATCGCCCGTGCATGTGAGTTATTGCAGAAAACCAGTTTCGCCATCACGCATGTGGCACTTACCGTTGGCTATAACGACCCGCTCTACTTTTCCCGCCTCTTCCGCAATCATATGGGCATCAGTCCACGTACTTATCGTAAGAAGTATGAGATTTAACCCGCGGGTTATCACGCTGCGGGACAGCTTATGAGAGCCGTCCCGCAGAATCAGAAGTGACTGCCCGCCAGTGTTTCCACACGCGCCATGGCCTGATACAGCGCCGCTTCGCTAACCGGATCGGCCATATTTTTCATATCTGACGTTGCCACCGATTCATGCACAATCACCGCCAGCTCTTCCGCGGTCAGTTCGGCAATTGCCGCCAGCGTCAGCGGGATCCCGCACTGATGCGCCAGCGCCATTTCACGCAACAACTCTTCATCGCTGCGGTTTTCCAGCGCCAGCAGGCACAGGTTGCCGTAGCCGACCAGCAGGCCGTGACCATATTCGCGGGTTTTATCACAGAAGGTAAAGCCTTCATAAATCGCATGTGATGCCGCCATATGCGCGCCGTTGCTCATTAGCGAAGTCATGCCGGCAAAGGTAAAGATCGCATCCAGCGCCTGATCGAGATGCTGATCCGGTTGCCCGCAACGCACCGCGGCGCAGGCTTTCGGACCGTGTTCTGCAATCACTTCATAACAGATCAGACTATGCGCCAGTGATGACTTCTCATTGGCGCCTGCGGGCGGATGGCGCTGACTGACGGCGCGGAATTCATACCATTTCGCCAGCGTGTCGCCAAGACCCGCGGCCAGCCAGCGCAACGGAGCCTGAGCCAGCAGCTCGCTGTCGATGATCACCGCAGCAGGCGCCTGGGGCAGGGGGAAAATATCGTAAAAATTACCCTCGTCATCGTAGCGAATGCTCAGTGGCGTAACGGCGGCGCAGGTGGCGGCGATAGTTGGCAGGGTGATCAACGGGATATTATGTTCGGCGCCAACCGCCTTACAGGTATCCAGCGATTTGCCGCCGCCTGCGGCGATAATCATATCGGCGTTAAGCGCTTTCGCCAGTTCACCGAGACGGGCGATTTGTCGCAATGAAGTTTCACCGCCAAACCATTCGCTGCCGACCAGTTCCACCTGCGCGTCAGCAAGCTGCGCACGCACCAACGGCTCTACAGCCTGCAACGCCTGATGGCCGCCGATCAGCAGGGCGCGTCGCCCCAGTTCGCGGCAGATGCCACCCAGCTGCTGTATAACACCTGCGCCACGCAATACACGCGCAGGGAAAACCAGATTTTGTTCAGACATGCCTGACCTTATTTAGTTGTATTTTACGCCGGGTAATACACAGAGCATTTCATAAAGAATATTGGCAGCCAGCTGCGAGGTGGTGCCGCTGATATCGTATGGCGGAGACACTTCCACCAGGTCGGCGCCAGTCAGATTCAGGCCGCGACAGCCACGCACAATCTCCAGCCCCTGAATCGAGGTCAGGCCGCCCACTTCCGGCGTGCCGGTGCCTGGCGCCCAGGCGGGATCGAAGCTGTCGATATCATACGAGAGATAGACCGGGCCGCTGCCCATCTGCTCACGTACCTGTTCCATTAAAGGCGCCATCGACTGATACCAGCATTTTTCTGCTGGCACCAGGCGGAACCCCTGATCGACGCCCCACTGGAAGTCGCCTGCATCGTAGCCCTGCGCGCGTTGACCAATCTGGATCACCCGCTTCACATCCAGCAGACCTTCTTCTACCGCGCGACGAAAGGTGGTGCCATGAGCGATCTTTTCGCCAAACATTTCGTCATTGGTATCGGTATGCGCATCAACATGGATTAACCCCATCGGACCATGTTTTTTTACCAGCGCACGCAGGATTGGCAGCGTCAGGGTGTGGTCACCGCCCAGCGTCAGCGGCACTAACGGAAAGGCATTCAGTTCACTGTAATAGTCTTCAATAATCTGCACCGATTTATGCAGATTATAGGTGTTGATCGGCACATCACCGAGATCCGCCACGCGCAGTGAATCGAAGGGCGCAGCGCCTGTCGCCATATTGTAGGGACGAATCATCACGGAATCGGCACGGATCGCACGGGGTCCGTAGCGGGTACCGGCACGCTGAGAGGCGCCAATATCCAGCGGAATACCAATAAACGCGGCATCCAGACCATCGGGGCGTTCTGCGGCGGGCAGACGCATCATGGTGCCGCGTCCGGCAAAACGGGGCATATCGTTGCCGCTCTGCGGCTGCGGAAAGTCGTTATCGCTGTTCGGGTGCATCAGGTGTAGCCTCCGGAGAATGAAAAGGGTATCAGCCATCATCTGCCGGATAAGCTTGAGAAAAAATCATTGAGAGCAAATAATCAGTTCAGAGATTACTTAACTTTATCCTGAATAGTCGAGTTGCAGCGCGGCGGCGACAGAGAGTCTGATGTAGGGGCGGCGTTCTCGCCGCCCTGCTGATGGTTTGCACTGTGTCAGCCATCCGGACGGGAGCCGATAACGGCTCCCCTACAGGGTTTCCGCTGCCCTTTTTTTGCCAATCCGAAGGAAACACCGTGAGCGCCAGCCGCCTGCCAAACCTGAAGTTGCTCACTATTTTTGCCACCGTGGCGCGTTGCCAGGGCTATTCACGCGCGCAGCAGGAGCTGAATATGACCACGCCGGCGATCAGCGGTTATATGAGTGAACTGGAGCAGCGGCTGGGGTTTGTGCTCTGCCAGCGTGGACGCGGCGGCTTTTCGCTGACCCCTCGCGGCGAGCAATTTTTGCAGTACAGCCTGCAATTACTCGGCACGCTGGCGGACTTTGATCGTCAGGTCGAAGGGCTGAAGAGCGAGCAGGGCGGTGTTTTCTCGCTGGGAGTGGTTGATTCCCTCTCTACCGATCGCCGGCTGGGGCTGGCGGAGAGTATCAACCAGTTTAGTGAGCGTTTCCCGGCGGTGTACCTTAATCTCTCGGTGCGCGACCCCAATGAATTGCAGCAGCAGGTGCTGGATAACCGGCTCGACCTGGCTATCGGCCATTTTCCGGTCAACGTTAATAATCTGGTGACGCTGCCGCTGCATCACGAACAGCACTGGCTCTACTGTAGCGACAGCCATCAGCTGTTTAACCGTGCTGAGCAGGATATGGGTGATTTGCATCGCTACGGTTTTGTCACCCGCAGTTACTGGAATC
Source organism: Winslowiella arboricola (assembly GCF_025527015.1). GTDB lineage: Bacteria > Pseudomonadota > Gammaproteobacteria > Enterobacterales > Enterobacteriaceae > Erwinia > Erwinia arboricola. The sequence continues at coordinate 74,233 of NZ_JAODIM010000034.1, forward strand.
AGGCCGAGCTGGCGCGTCGGGGGTTTAAAGCCAGCGCCGCCTCGGTCGAGAGTATTGAAGCGCAGCTGATTCTGATCTTATCAGGTAAATATATTGGCTATCTGCCTGAGCACTGCGCGCAGCCCTGGGTGGAGCAAGGGCAGCTAAAACGCCTTTTGCCGCAACAGTTTAGCTATCAGGCGCCATTCTCACTGATTTTCCGCCGTGGGCGCAGCCGTGAAATGCTGATCAGGGCGTTCCGCGACCTGGTAAAAGTGCGGGTGGCGGCGGAGCAGTAGTGGCTGTGTTATTCAGCATCAGCTTGGTGTCATGCCTGAAGAGCATATCCGTCAAAGGCAGACAGCCGACGATTACGGGGTAAAACGATGAGTTGTCCATATTGTCAGGATCTTTGCGTTAAATACATTATTCGTACACCGGCGGATCTGCGTAAGGCGATCCGTATTGCCGCTCAGGCAGTCAGTGAGGGGATAATCTGTGAAGCTGAACTGCAATCGCAGTGGAATCAATTTAGTTTTAAGCAATGTGCTGAAGGTATGGCATGGGGAGATATCGTTGATTACCATTTTTTATGTAACCGCTGCCAGACACAGTTTGTTTTAGGCGCCGAAACGTACCATGGCAGCGGCGGCTACTGGTCACCGGAAACGGAAAAACCCACGGCAATTATTGATTAATCTGTTGCCACAGAACTCAGCCCGACAGCCGCGCCGTCAGTAAGCCACCACCGCGTTTTCATCCCTTGTCATTAATTGTATTAGCCGGGGATGAACATAGAGCTTTTCGCGACCAAAACTAATTTCATTCAGCACGCCAATTTCACACAACTGCTTCAGATAGACTGATGCCGTCTGGCGTCGTGCGATGCCATTATCAATCAGGTTCGATATACGACAGTAGGGCTGTTCAAAAATGATCTGCACCAGTTCGTGGCTGTAGATTTTGGGCAGAGATTGCCGAATATGTGATGTGGTGACCGCCAGCAACTCGCGCACGGCGGCAATTTTTGCTGTGGTCCATATTGAGGTCGCTTCGACAGCCTTCAGCATAAACAGAATCCACGGTTCCCAGTCACCTGAGGCGGTCACGCCACGTAGCAGATTATAATAATCCGCTTTATGGCTGACGATATGGCGACTCAGATAGAGGATCGGCAGGGTCAGCAGATCTTTTTCTATCAGAAACAGAATGTTGAGAATACGGCCAGTCCTGCCGTTGCCGTCCGGAAAGGGATGAATGGCTTCAAACTGGTAATGGGTAATCGCCATTTTCACCAGCGGATCGATATCATCTTCGGCGTGAATAAAACTTTCCCAGTTACTCAGCAGATCGCGGATAACGCTTTCACCCTCTGGAGGCGTATACACCACCCGTTGATCGCTGCTGACTAATCTGGCACCAGGCACCCGGCGGATATCCATCTCTGCATTTTTTAACGTTCGGCAAATCTTTACTGCCGTCGAGGTGCAGAGAGGCCGTTCATAGAGATTTTTAAAGCCATCATAGAGCGCAGTACGATAGCGCAATGCTTCTTTAGTGGCAGGATCCGCCTGACTCTCTTCCTGCGAGAACTGAAAAAGCTTGTCCGAGGTGGTAACGATATTCTCAATTTCGGAGGAGTCTTTGGCTTCCAGCAGCGGAATCAGATTGATCAGTAACCCCTGGTCAGGCAGCAGCTCTCCGGCCTGTTTAAGCTCAGCCAGCGCCGCACGGGCTTTAATACAGGCTTTAAGTACAATCACAGACTCCAGCTGTTCAGCATGCGGTGGCAGCAGCGGCAGCTGGTTGAAGGGTTTTTCAGCATCCCATGACATAGGTTTAACCCTCACGCAGAGTTATCGACAGGTTTACGGAACATGTCGATGGAATAAACATGTTTCAGTAATATGTCGATAAAAAGCGATTTTATCGACATGTCCTCAGTGGCATGTCGATACCATAAACATGTCGCAGAGGTATGTCGATAAAAATCGATTTTATCGACACGTTTTTAATTTGTGTCGATGGGATAAACATATCAACCAGAGTGTTACCCGATACGATCTTCGCGTAACTTAAACACCCTGACCATTTCCAGCAGCTGTTCTGCCTGCTGCTGCATCGAATGAGCCGCCGCAGAGGACTCCTGCGACAGGGTGGCATTTTGCTGGGTAGCGGAGTCCATATGGGTGATGGCGACATTGACCTGATCGATACCGCTGCTCTGCTCATTACTGGCCATAGAGATAGTATCCACCAGCTGGCTGACACGCTGCACGCTGCCAACAATCTCCGCCATTGAGCTGCCCGCGCTTTTCACCAGCGTATTACCCTGATTGATACGGGTTACTGAGTTATCGATCAGGGTGCCAATCTCTTTCGCTGCCGTGGCTGAGCGTTGGGCCAGAGCCCGTACTTCAGCCGCGACCACGGCGAAACCACGTCCTTCACTGCCAGCGCGCGCCGCTTCGACCGCCGCATTCAGCGCCAGGATATTGGTCTGGAAGGCAATACTGTCAATCACCCCGATAATGCTGCTCATCTCGCTGGAGAACTGGTTGATTTCACTCATGGTCTGCACCACTTGCTCCACCACTTCCCCGCCCTGATCGGCGGCAGAGCTGGCATCACGGGTAATATCGCTGGCGATACGTAAGTTGTCGGCGTTATTTTTCACCACGGATGTCAGCTGCTCCATCGATGCCGCGGTCTCTTCGATTGCGCTGGCCTGGGCCTCGTTACGCGCGGAAAGTTCGCGGCTACCGATGGCGATCTGGCTGGATGCGGTGGCGATGGTTTCGGTGCCGGAGCGAACGCCAGCGACAATCCGCGTCAGATTGCTGTTCATCTCCTGCAGGGCCTGCATCAGTTCCGCCGTTTCATCGCGACCACTGACCGTGATGGTGGTCTGCAGATCGCCGGAAGCTACGGTGCGGGCAATCGATACTGCCTGCGCCAGCGGACGGGTGATGCTGCGAATCAGCCACCAGGTAATCATAAAACCGGCAACCAGCGTCAAAGCCATCGCCAGCATCAGCATCAACCGGGTCTGCTGATAGAGCGCAAGGTTACGGGCATCGGTCTGCTGGCGGATAAGCGCAGCCTGTTTCAGCGTGCTGGCCACCATCTCATCAATCATTCGTGTGGGTTCGCGGTCAATGCCGGATACCAGCTTATCCACCTGCTGCGGGCTGGCGGCATCCTGAATATGGTATTGCTGCAGAGCCGCAAGGTAATGCTTTTCCAGTTCGGAGTGCAGGCTACGTGTCTTGAGCACCTCGCGGGTGCTGATGCCAATTTGTGGCAGCAGCTTGCTTAGCTCATCCAGTAATGTCTGGGTTTTCTGGCTCTGTTCAACAAAGGCTTGCTGGTATTTATCGAATTGTTCCTGTCCCTGAGTGCCGCGCAGCAGGGTGTTTTTCCACTCCTGCACCTGAATCTTGAACTGCACCTGCGCGTTCCGCGCGGTGTCGATGCTGTCTGAAATAATTTTTTCCGTCGCCAGAATACTCTGGTTATGCGCCAGCCCGTCGGCGTTAACGGACAAGCCGCGCATGCCAATAAACAGGGTCGCCAGCAGCAGAACAGACGCCAGCAGACCGAGGCGTTGTCCGATGGTGAGATGATTTAGTTTCATAGCGTTCAGTATTTCCCGGGTTAATAAAGATCAAAATCGTGCGCCACTGGCATATCGACTGCGCAGCGGCCCGGCTTTAATCTGCCCGACAGCGGAAAACTGGAAGAATTAGCGATAAGTGATTGGTGTGAATTATAAAAACCCTGTTTATGAAGTTTTTATGACATCTGTTTTAGCTGGCAAGATAATGAATGATAAACTCGGCGCCACGCGGCGTATTATGCGCGGTAATTTGCCATTTATGCGCCTGTGCAATCTCTTTACAGATAGCCAGACCGAGACCGGTTCCCTCCGTGCCGGCATTCGCCGCTCGCCAGAAGCGATTAAACAGCATGGGAAAATCATCATGATGAATACCCGGGCCGTTATCCTGAATATGGATGGCTTTGGCATCGATAACTACGGTAACTGCCTGATTCGCAGGCGTGACATTAATAGCGTTTTCGACGATATTTTTTAATAAAATAAACAGCGCACTTTCATCGGCATTAATTGCCGGCAGCGTTTCCGGCGCGTTAACCAGCAGTTGTACCTGATGCCTGGCTGCTTTCAGCTCAAGATAGTCAATAACATCGTGAGAGACGGCGATAATATCGGTTTTATCAAACAGATAGTTTTGCGATTCACTGACTTCCGCCAGGTGCAGTAGCTGCCGCACCTGCCTTGCCATCAGATCGATTTCACGGAAGAGCAGATCTTTATTATTAATTTCCGGTTGCAGCTCAATCTGACCTCTTAACAGGGTTAACGGTGTCTGTAGCTCATGCGCGGCGGACCCTAAAAACTGCTGCTGGGCGCTGAAACCGGTCTCTAACCTTTCCAGCGCCTGATTAAACGCGCCAATCAGCGGCTTTATTTCGCTGGGCATCTCTTTTTCTTCTAAACGGGTTTTTAAATTCGCTGGCGTGATCGACATTGCTGCATTTGAGGCGCTATTAAGCGGGCGTAACACCATGCGGATAGTAAAAGGAAAGGCGAGGCCAAAACCGATAACGGCGATTAATACGGTGATTGCCGCGATATTGGGCAGCGGGTCCAGTTTCATATCCACCACCGTTTCACCAAAATAGTTACTGGTGGCGGTCTGTACATAAAATCGCCGATCATTATGATAAATTTTAAGACTGTAGAGATCGAATGGACGATGATCAAAAGTTACCTGGCGGTGGGCGCCAGTGGCTGAAGAGGAGAGGAGATCCTCCGTCGGGAAATGGTAAATATCGCTGTGTGAAGAGAGCAGCACCCGGCCTGATTCATCCAGCACCCGGTACATAAACTCGGTTGATGCCACATCAAACAGCCATGCCGTGCGTTTATCCACCTGGATTGCGGTTGGCTGACCCTGCTGATTATATTGCAGCCCTGCGGCCACACTTTCTGCGGTTTCTTTGTTGTCATGCATCTGCCACATTTCCAGCGGTGAGTGGCTGAACATATACAGAATAAGACTGACAATCACCGTCAGGCTGATCGATAACACGGCAACGCTGGTCACCCATAATCTGAATGCCAGGCTGCGGCTCCAGTAATTGAAGCTATTTTGTCGCATTTTAATCGTTTAACTCCAGCGGGAGCAGGGCGAAGCCGACGCCGCGTACGTTAACAATTTTGGCCAGTACGCCGGCACGCAGCAGCTTTTTGCGCAGGCGGTGGACGCTAACCTCCAGCGCATTAGGCGTAACCGCGTCGGCCAGACCCCACGCGGCATGCTCCAGCGTGGCATGGCGCACGGTATGCCCCTTGCCTTGCAGCAAGGTCTGCATAATTTGTAGCTCGGGCGAGGAGAGTAAAATCGATTTACTGGCGCAATGCAGCATCTGTTGCTGCGGATCCAGCGTCATATTGGCGAAACTCAGCGTCAGCGCCATAGTTTCGACGGGGCGGCGCATTAACGTGCGCACGCGGGCGACCAGCTCACTCATCGCAAAAGGTTTGCTGACATAGTCGTCGGCGCCGCTTTCGAGGCCATCAATGCGATCGTGCAGCGCATCGCGTGCGGTCAGCATCAGACAGGCGGTCATCTCTCCTGACGCCCGCCACTCTCTTAAAAACGCAAGGCCGTCGCCATCAGGCAAGCCACGGTCGATAATAATCACCTGATAGCGCGCCTGGTTCAGGCCATATTTCGCCTGGGAGAGGGTTGAGAAATAGTCTGTTTCGATCCCCGCAGCCGACAACGCCTGACCAATCATGCCGGCAAGTCGCAGGTTATCCTCGATAAGTGCAACGCGTGACATAGGTTTTATCCTCTAAAAGTGATAGAGATAACCAACTGTGACCTGCGGAATGGTGGTCTTATCGACTAACGGACTGTCGTCAATGCCACTGCCGAAACGCGTCACACTGGCATCAAGACTCAGACTCTGATGCGCGGTAAGCGCATAGCTGACATTCAATCCCGCAGAGAAGGCATAAGTTGACTTGCCATCATAAGCATCGCGACCCGGGCGGGCTTCGGCAGGCCGGACGCCATAATAGTAATCAACATATTTATCGTTAAGCCAGGCAACGTCCGCATACGGTGCGATGGTGATGTCACCGTAATCAAACTTTCGGATGGCGCCGAGTTTCGCTTTTTGTCCTTTATTACCGGCGAAAAGATAGTCGGCATACAGGGTGACGATTTCCGTGTCCCATGTTACCGACGGGCCAACCCAGAATCCGCCGCTGCGCTTTTGCATATCGTTCAGAACCGTTGCATCCGATCCCTTATAACCATCCCCGAAAGCGTATTCACTGTGCAGGGCAAATTTCAGGTTATCCCATTGACCAGCTTTCACATCGAGGTTATTGCCGAACAGTCGCAGCCAGTTATTTTCAACATAGATCAGCGGCAGTGGTGAAAACTCTGAACCGTAATCGCTGTAAGGGGACTGCTCATATTTGGCACCAATGCCGAGTCCCCAGTGGTTGATGTTGGGCTGATCGCTAAACAGAGTAAATCCGCTGGTCTGAGCGGCGGAGTCACTAACCGCATAAAGAGAACCTGAATAGAGAAACGCAGACACCAGCAATAATCTGGTTGGAAAAGTTTGCTTCACAGTAGTTCCTTAAGAGGCGAATTTAACTTTGGCAGCAACTTTAGGACTTTCTGACTTACAGATTACTTACCGCATGGCTTTATGTATGAAACAGCAGATATTGATATTAACCCTGTCGCCGGTAAACCGCTTTTCGCGGTAAAATTGATCCAGCGCAATATGCCTCAGCTGACCTCCTGCCAATCTTGAAGCTAAGCAGTAATCCTGAAATGACAGCTGATACAGGGGCAGGAAAATGACAACTAAAATGGGTTTGGGTCTTGGTATGCTGGTATGGCTGGGCTATGTCGCCTGGATGGTCACTTACTACGCCGGTACATTTACGCTATTCAGTTCTTAAGCGTTGCCGCGCCGGTTATTCCTCTGAGTCCGATCAGGCGACTCAGAGGGGCAGGCCAGTTAACTAAATACGCTGATGGCATTCACCAGGCGGCGCGCCTGCTGCTTCATTCCGGCCGCTTCCCGCACGCTGTTCCCGGCCAGAGAAGCATTCTGACGGGTATTCTGATCCAGCACTTCCACCGCTTTACCTACTTCGCTCAGGCCGATTCCCTGCTCATGGGTCGCCATACTGATTTGATTCAGTAACGCTTTCACACTCTGCACTTTTTCGACCATTTCGGTAATCGCTTCCCCCGCTTCGCGTACCTGATCGGCGCCATTCTGCACATTCAGCGTACTGGCTTTAATCAGCTGGCGGATCTCGCTGGCGGCCTGCGCGCTGCGATTGGCCAGATTGCGAACCTCACCGGCGACCACCGCAAAACCTTTGCCCTGTTCGCCAGCGCGCGCGGCTTCCACCGCCGCATTCAGCGCCAGAATATTGGTCTGAAAGGCAATACTGTCGATCAGACTGATCATGGTGGCGATCTGCGTCGAACTTTCGGCAATCTTAGCCATAGTGCCGACCACGCTTTGCACTGCCTCGCGCCCCTCTAACGCCGCCTGATTAACGGTTGATGAGAAGCTGTTGGCTTTATCGGTGCTGTCGGTATTCTTCTCTACCGCGCGGGTCATCTGCTCCATTGCGGCGGCGGTTTGCTGCACGCTGACCGCCGTCTGTTCGGTGCGACTGGCGATTTTCTCGCTGCCCTGCGACAGCGCATCGCTGGCCTGATGAACGGCCATAATTTGCGCGCGCACATCGTTAACCAGCCAGCGGAACATCAGCCCCTGCTGCGACACTGCACGCAAGGTCATGCCCACTTCATCCACGCGATCAAAGCCTTCAACCTGGCTATTGGCGCCAGTGGCGACATTCAGCGCCATGCGGCAGGCTTTCTCCATCGGGCGCGAAATTTGCCACTCCAGCCAGCCGCAGATAATCACTGTAGCCAGCAGCGAGAGCCCGGCGGAACATGCCAGTGCGCTACCGGCAACGCCAGCCGCTAGCGAGCTAAGCAGGCTAAGCAGCCAGAAAGCGGCGCTGGCCGAGCGGATCCGCCAGCGCAGCGGCATCGTCTTCAGCGCGGAGAGGCTGGCGAGCAGACCGCGACGCAGCAGAATGCCCTGATGCAACCGCCAGCTGCGCAGCTCATCGCGGCGCATTTGCTGATACAGCTGTTCGGCGCAGCTCACTTCTTCGCGGCTGGGTTTAATCCGCACCGACATATAGCCGATGATTTTAGCGTCGCGGATCAGCGGCACCACATTGGCACGCACCCAGTAATAGTCGCCATCCTTGCGGCGGTTCTTCACCAGCCCGCTCCATGGCAATCCTTGTCTGATAGTGCCCCACATATCGGCGAACGCCTGTTTCGGCATATCTGTATGGCGCACCAGATTGTGTGGTTGTCCTTCGATTTCGTGCTGCGCGTAGCCACTCACTTCGACAAAACTCATATTGGCGTAAGTAATATTGCCGCTGGCGTCGGTGGTGGTCATCAGGGTGGTATCGTCGGCGAGAATATATTCATTACCGCTATGGCTGGTCCGGGAACTCACAGGCAGGTCTCCTCCATGATTATGATAATTTTATTTAAGTCCGCATCAGGGGGTCTTATCGGCAGGAGAGGCTGTTAACTTTACGTAAAAAAAGTAAATCTGCGATCTGTTTTGGATTAGCGGAATGTAGCAAGGTTGCTGCAGCCATTATTGACTGAGCAACCGGGATTAAATCAGGCTTTACTGGCGTCCGGGGAGATCAGCCCGCTTGCACCGCGACCGGTCAGGGTAAAGAAGGAGATCACGGTAAAGCTGGCGGTAATCAGCCCAAGGATCAGGTAGGCCTGATGGAAACCAACAGAATCATACATCTGGCCTACCCAGGCTGAGAGCACGACCCCGGAAAGCTGTTTCGACAGGTTAAAACCGATTAAAAACAGCGTGGCGGAGAGGCGCGGGTCAAACACTGAAGAGATATATTTAAAGGTGCCCACCAGCAGGAACGGCAGCTCAAACATATGCAGGGTTTTCAGCACAATCACTTCAACGCCGCTGCTGGCGAATGACGAGCCAATAATCCGAACCGACATAATGGCTCCCGCCACCAGCAGGGCATTTTTAGCGCCAATGCGGTTTATAATCGCCGGAGCAAAAAACATAATAATCGCATTCAGCAATTCCCTGCCGGTGGTGACGAAACCAAATATTTCGGTTCCCTGCTGTGGCGACGAGAAAAAGCCTTTAAAGAAATTGGCAAACTGCTGGTCAAACACATCATAGATACTCGCCACACCGACCACATACAGCAAGAATGCCCAGAAACGTGGCATTTTCAGTAGTTCACCGGCCATTTTTAGCGAGAATTCGCGCTGATTAGCGCCGATTTTATCTATCACTACTTCACTCTGGCTCGGTTGCGGGCGTGAGAGGATTAACAGTAGCGCCAGCACCAGCGCAAATCCGGAGGCGATCCAGAAAGTGATATTGGGATCAATGCTAAACAGAATGCCGGTTAATGAGGCGCAGATCGCCCAGCCGACACAACCGGATACCCGCACCCGGCCATATTCAAAACGGTTGGTGCGGCTGACGCGCTCGATATAAGCCTCGACCGCCCCCGATCCGCCGGAAAAGACAAAACCCAGGTAGATCCCGCCCGCCAGCGCGCCAAACCAGATATTAAATTGCAGCAGTGGCGAAAGGACGAAGATAAAGAAGGGAGCAAACAGAATAAGCAGGATCACAATGCTCCATAACAGGTGCTTGCGGAGTCCTAATTTGTCCGATATCAGTCCGAAGGCGGTCTGGAAGACAATCGAAAACAGCGCGATGGAGGAGAAGACCATCCCGGTTTCGGTTTTTGTCAGATGGTTGACTTCCGCCAGCCATACCGGGAAAAAGGGAAAGTACGCCGACATAATGAAGTAGTAGAAGAAAAAGAACAGCATAAAGTAGCTGAAATTGTGCCGTTCCCTTGTTGTCAGTTCAGAGAGCTTCATAGAGTATCCCGTTATATTATTATTAGTCTGCCTGTGGACGTAAAATGTTATGCGCTTTACACAGGATGTCAGTTATCTCTCTAACGCCTTTTTACGGCAATTATCAGCTGTGTGTAATCAGAAGGTGATCACAAAAAGCGGCGAAAATAGCCCCTTAAGATGGTTAATTTCATTATGAGTGTTAGCGCGTGACATTTTGCGCTTCGTCGCCTGACTCAGGCATGTGGGCTGAAGCCTGGATAATTGGTTGATATCTTTTCTTTTGCCTTCTTTCCAGCACAAATACATCAATTTATGATTATTGCAGCGGTATAAAGATCGTCAATTTGTGATGTGGTTAACCAATTTAGCGCTAACGGTTGACATCATTTGGTAAATCACTGAGTTTAGCCATAAGCGAATCACAGACGAATAAGAGGATTGAGCATGAAGCAGACCTGGCGTTGGTATGGTCCCGATGATCCGGTAACGCTGGCCGATGTGCGCCAGGCCGGAGCAAGCGGAGTGGTCACTGCACTGCACCATATTCAGAATGGTGAAGTGTGGACGGTGGAAGAGATTCTGAAGCGCAAAGCGATCGTTGAAGCGGCCGGGCTGGTGTGGTCAGTGGTGGAAAGCGTGCCGATTCATGAGGATATCAAAACTCACTCCGGCCAGTATTCGTTGTGGATTAGCAACTACCAGCAGTCGCTGCGCAACCTTGCACAGTGTGGCATCTATACCGTTTGCTACAACTTTATGCCGGTGCTGGACTGGACCCGTACCGACCTCGAATATCAGCTGCCAAATGGCGCCAAAGCGCTGCGCTTCGATCAGATTGAGTTTGCGGTATTTGAACTGCATCTGCTGAAACGCGAGGGGGCAGCAGCCAGTTACACGGCTGAAGAAGTGCAGCAGGCTAATCAGCGGTTTGCTGAGATGAGCGATGAGAAAAAAGCGCGGCTGACCGCCAATATTATCGCGGGCCTGCCGGGGGCGGAAGAGGGCTACTCTCTTGAGCAGTTCCGCCAGCATCTGCAGCGCTATAAAGATATCGATAAAGCCCGACTGCGCGAGAACTTCGCTTACTTCCTCAATAGCATCATCCCGGTGGCAGAACAGGTGGGGATCCGTATGGCGGTGCACCCGGACGATCCACCGCGTCCGATCCTGGGTCTGCCGCGTATTGTCTCAACCATTGAAGATATGCAATGGATGGTCGACAACGTCAGCAGCCCGGCCAATGGCTTTACGATGTGTACCGGATCCTACGGCGTGCGCGCCGATAATGATCTGGTGCAGATGATTACACAGTTTGGTCCACGCATTTACTTTACCCATCTGCGTTCGACGCGACGTGAAGAGAATCCGCATACTTTCCACGAAGCGGAACACCTGTATGGTGATGTCGATATGTATGAGGTGATTAAAGCTATCGCCACGGAAGAGCAGCGCCGTAAGGCCGCTGGTGCAGAAGACCCGATCCCGATGCGTCCTGACCACGGTCACCAGATGCTGGACGATCTGCAAAAGAAAACCAATCCCGGTTATTCGGCGATTGGCCGCCTGAAAGGGCTGGCCGAACTGCGTGGTGTGGAGCTGGCAATCCGGCGCGCATTCTTCAGCCACTGATCTCCCGCCGCATAATGTATTCGCGTTATGCGGCTCGCTATTTCTCTCTGTTCTGATTCTGCTTAACCCTGCCGTCTGGCGAGGGTCGTTATTTAACAGGAGTTTGTTATGGCACAGAATATTGCCAACTGTCCGCTGACCGTCAGACGTCCGGCGTGGGACGCTACGCGCCTCGCGCCGCGAATTGTTCATCTTGGCTGCGGTGCTTTTCACCGGGCGCATCAGGCGTTGTACACCCACCACCTGCTGGAGATCAGTGACTGCGACTGGGGGATTTGTGAAGTGAGCCTGATGTCCGGTAATGGCGCGCGACTGATCGACCAGCTTAACGCGCAGAATTTGCTGTATACCGTGGCCGAACGCGGCGCAAACAGCAGCGAGTTAAAAATTATTGGCGCGGTTAAACAAGCGCTGCATGCGGAATCTGACGGCTGTGACGCTATTTTGCAGGCAATGACGCGCGCGGAGACCGCGATTGTCTCACTGACGATTACCGAGAAAGGCTACTGCACCGCTGGCGCCAGCGGTCAGCTTGATCTGCATAACCCGCTGATCGTACAGGATCTGGCACATCCGGCGCAGCCAGTATCAGCTATTGGCTATCTTGTTGAGGCGCTGCATCTGCGCCGCCAGCAGGGCGTTAAGCCGTTTACCGTGCTCTCCTGCGATAACGTGCGAGAAAATGGTCAGGTAGCAAAAGCGGCGGTGCTCGCGCTGGCAAACGCGCGTGATGCCGGGCTGGCGCAGTGGATAGCTGAGCATGTTACCTTTCCCTGTACCATGGTGGATCGCATCGTTCCCGCCGCGACGGAAGAGAGCCTGCAACAGATTGGCGCGCAACTGGGGGTATTCGATCCTTGTGCCATTGCCTGCGAACCCTTCCGCCAGTGGGTGATTGAAGATCATTTTGTTAATGGTCGTCCGCAGTGGGACCGCGCAGGCGCGCAGTTTGTCGCCGATGTGGCGCCGTTTGAACTGATGAAATTGCGGATGCTGAATGGCAGCCACTCGTTTCTCGCCTGTCTCGGCTATCTCGCCGGTTACCAGACTATTGCCGAAACCATCGATAATGGCGCATTCCGTCAGGCCGTTCTCTCTCTGATGCTGACGGAGCAGGCGCCCACGCTGGCGATGCCAGCAGATACCGATCTTAACCGCTATGCCGCGCAACTCATCGAGCGTTTTAGCAACCCGTCACTGCAACATCGCACCAGGCAAATCGCCATGGATGGCAGCCAGAAGTTGCCACAGCGTCTGCTCGATCCTATTCGTCAGCACCTTGCGACAGGTCAGCCATGGCGCCATCTGGCGCTGGGAGTGGCTGGCTGGATGCGTTATGTCAGCGGCGTGGATGAACAGGGGCGGACGATTGAGGTGGTGGATCCGCTGCTGACCCGGCTACAGGAGATTCATCAGCAGTATGCCGAACCGCAACAGCGGGTGCGTGCGCTGCTTGGCATCCGCGCTATTTTTGGTGCCGACCTGCCGGATAATCCGGTGTTTGTCAGTGCGGTCAGCAATGCTTACCAGCAGCTGCTGGACAACGGCGCTTATGCGGCGGTGGCGGCACTTAATCAGCAAGGAGAAGCGTAATGGCCGCATTTATGACGGAAGATTTTTTACTGAAAAACAACACGGCTCGCGTGCTGTATCACCACTATGCCGCCGCAATGCCGATTTATGACTTCCACTGCCATCTTAATCCGCGCGAGATCGCCGAAGATCGGCGTTTCGCCAACCTCGGGCAAATCTGGCTGGAAGGCGACCACTATAAATGGCGCGCGCTGCGGGCGACGGGAGTCGACGAGTCGCTGATCACCGGCAAAACCAGCAGTGATTATGATAAATATCAGGCCTGGGCGCGCACTGTGCCGCGCACGCTGGGCAATCCACTCTATCACTGGACCCATCTTGAACTGCGACGGCCATTTGGCATTACCGACACGCTGTTCGGACCGGCCACCGCCGAACGCATCTGGCAACAGTGCAATGAGCTGCTGGCGACGCCTGAATTCTCGGCGCGTGGCATTATGCGCCAGATGAATGTACGGATGGTGGGCACTACCGACGATCCGATTGATTCGCTGCAATATCATCGCCAGATTGCCGACGATGGCGGTTTTGATATTGAAGTGGCGCCAAGCTGGCGGCCAGATAAAGTATTTAAAATCGAGCTGGAGGGGTTTAACCACTATCTGCAACAGCTGGAAACGGCGGCGGATATAGCGATTACGCGCTTTGACGATTTACGCATAGCGCTGACCCGCCGTCTGGACCATTTTGCCATGCATGGCTGTCGCGCCGCCGATCACGGCATCGATATACTGCGCTATGCGCCGGTGCCGGACGATCGGCAGCTGGATGCGATACTGGCGAAACGTCTGGCGGGTAATGAACTTACCGAGCTGGAAATCGCCCGGTTCAGCACTGCCGTGCTGGTATGGCTGGGGCGTCAGTATGCGGCGCGCGGCTGGGTGATGCAGCTGCATATTGGCGCAATCCGTAATAACAACACGCGGATGTTTCGTCTGCTGGGCGCGGATAGCGGCTTTGACTCGATTGGCGACAATAATCTTGCCGGGCCGCTGTCGCGGCTGCTCGACAGTATGGATATCAGCAATGAGCTGCCCAAAACGATTCTTTACTGCCTCAATCCGCGTGATAACGAGGTGCTGGCGACGATGATCGGTAACTTTTCCGGCAGCGGCATGCCCGGCAAGCTGCAGTTTGGTTCCGGCTGGTGGTTTAATGACCAGAAAGACGGCATGCTGCGTCAGCTGCAGCAGCTGTCACAAATCGGGCTGCTAAGTCAGTTTGTCGGCATGCTGACGGACTCACGCAGTTTTCTCTCTTACACGCGGCATGAATATTTTCGTCGCCTGTTATGCAATCTGCTCGGCGAGTGGGTGGAAGCAGGGGAGGTGCCGGATGACGAAGCGCTGCTTGGACAGATGGTAAAAGATATCTGCTATAACAATGCGCAGCGTTATTTCTCCGGCGTATAATTTCAGGCGACCCACTGGTCGCCACTTGCTGATAATTGATCAACCACTTATGGTATAGTCTGAATATTGCCCTGATTTAGCGGCTTTACTGGCAACATAAAGCGGATACCACCATGAAAGCGTCTTCAGTTCCACCGCGCCCACAGCGTCCTTATCAGGAAGTGGGCGGCATGCTACGCACAATGATTGTCCGGGAGCAGTTCGCCATTGGCGATCGCCTGCCGCCGGAACGTGAAATCGCCGAAAGGCTGGATGTCACGCGTACTCTGCTGCGTGAAGCCTTGATTATGCTGGAAATTGAAGGGTTAATTGAGGTGCGCCGTGGCTCCGGCATTTTTGTCGTCAGGTTGCCGCAGGATCAACATGCTGATGCCGCAGAGAGCAGTCAGTGCAACGACGCCGGGCCGTTTGAGCTACTGCAGGCGCGTCAGCTGCTGGAGAGTAATATCGCCGAGTTTGCCGCGCTGCAGGCAACCCGCGACGATATCGTCAAGATGCGCCGCGCGTTGCAGATTGAAGAGCAGGAGCTGGCCAGCGAAGACCATGAAAGCGGAGATATGCAGTTCCATCTGGCGATTGCGGAAGCGACCCACAACAGCATGCTGGTGGAGTTGTTTAAACAGTCGTGGCAGTGGCGTGAGAATAACCCGATGTGGATCCAGCTGCATCGCCATCTGCAGGACACTCACTACCGCCAGGCCTGGCTGACCGACCACAAGCAGATCCTTGCCGCCCTGATCAAGAAAGATGCGCGGGCGGCTAAGCTTGCAATGTGGCAGCACCTCGAAAACGTGAAAGTGCGTCTGATCGAGTTCTCCGACGTTGATGATATTAACTTTGACGGCTATCTGTTTGCTTCCTGGCCATTAAGCGAAGCGAATTCCTGACACCGTTGCCGGTCAATCAAGGGAAGATCAAACGTGACGACTTCTGACCCCAAAACCCGTTCCCCGTCCAGATTGCGCGTGCTGACTGCCGCGCGCCTCTGTTTTGCGCGCGATGGCTTTCATGGCGCCTCAATGAAAAGCATCTGCAAGGCCTGTGATATGAGCCCGGGCACGCTGTATCACCATTTTGCCAGCAAAGAAGCGCTGATTGAGGAAATTATTCAGCAGGATCAACAGCGTGCCTTTTCACGTTTTGATGACAGTGACCAGCAGCGCGATGTGGTTGAGGAGATGATCGCTAATCTGCTGGCGGTGCGGGAAGAGGATCAGGCGCAGCGTTCGCTGGTGATTGAAATCATGGCCGAAGGTATGCGCAATCCGCTGGTAGCCGCGATGCTGGAGCGCAAACATCAGGCGATTATGCAGCGGGTGATTGAGCGTCTGGAAAAAGGCAAAGCGCAGGGCGCAATTGCGGCGCATATTGATGTAAACGCAGCTGCCAGTTTGCTGCTGTCGCTCACCTATGGCGTGCTGGCGGATACCGGCAGTGCGGTGCAACTCAGCGAGCAGCAGCGGCGGAAAACCCTGACCGCGATGATCAATGGCCTGCTGGGTATCAACCCGTAACTACGTCTTAATTGGTTAAATTCCTTTAAAACCATCTGATTAGATAATTTGATCGGGTGGTTTGTGTTGGTCTGAAAACTAGAACGAACGTTCGGTTGATCATCTTGCCGCTAAAGTCAATCTCTCCTGCGCGCCGTTCGTGAACCCCGTCGTCTTTCTGTCAGTTGCGCCTGCGTTTTTGCGAGCGAGACGGCAGTTCGTCTTTATCCCGGTAACGCTCCCTTGTGGCACATGGTATCTCTTTTACCACTGTTAAAATTTGGTTGACCAATGAAGATCCCGGTCAACCTGAGGCTGAATTCACTCACAAGATGGAGAAGCGAACCGATGTTAAAACCAGTAGAAACCCGATCCCGTGAAATTAAGAATTTAGATGGCTTATGGGCGTTTGTGGTCGACAGCGACAATCAGGGACTGAGCAAGGAGTGGTGGCGCCAGCCGCTGCAAGACAGCCGCGAGATTGCGGTGCCGGGCAGTTTTAATGAGCAGTTCGCCGATGCGGACATTCGTAATCATATTGGTAATGTCTGGTATCAGCGCGAGGTTATTGTTCCGGCAGGCTGGGATGGGCGCCGGGTAGTGCTGCGCTTTGATGCGGTTACCCATTATGGCAAAGTCTGGGTCAACGAGCAGCAGGTGATGGAACATCAGGGCGGTTATACGCCGTTTGAACAAGATATCAGCCAGCTGTTGCAGCCAGGTGAGCCGCTGCGCATCACCGTCTGCGTCAATAACCAGTTAAGCTGGCAGACCATTCCGCCAGGCGTGGTGACGGAAGATGCGGAAGGGAAACGCGAACAGCTCTATTTCCATGATTTCTTTAATTACGCCGGTATTCACCGCAGCGTGATGCTGTATACCACGCCGAAAAACCCTATCAGCGATGTGCATGTGGTGACCTCGCTGACAGATAATCATCAGCAGGGCACCGTCAGCTATCAGATCAAAGCGTCAGGAAAGATCCGCGTGCAGCTGAAAGATCATCAGCAAAATGTCGTGGCGCAGGGCAGCGGTCCGCAGGGCGATCTGCTGGTGAAGTCACCGACGTTATGGCAACCGGGCGAAGGCTATCTCTATACCCTGTGGGTGGAGAATGAGGCGGATGGCCAGCAGGATCACTATTTTGTCCGCGTCGGCATTCGCACAGTTAAAGTCTCCGGTGAACAGTTCCTGATTAACGATAAGCCATTCTATTTCACTGGCTTTGGCCGCCATGAAGATGCCGATATTCGCGGTAAAGGGTTTGATAATGTGCTGATGGTGCACGATCACGCACTGATGAACTGGATCGGCGCCAACTCTTATCGCACTTCACACTATCCCTATGCGGAAGAGATGCTCGACTGGGCCGATGAACACGGCATAGTGGTGATTAATGAAACCCCGGCGGTGGGTCTTAACCTCGCGCTGGGCATCACCTTTAGCCAGGATACGCTGCCGAAAGCGCTGTTCTCTGAGGAAGCGATTAACCAGCAAACCCGGCAGGCGCATCTGCAGGCGATTGAAGAGCTGATTGCCCGCGACAAAAATCACCCTTCGGTGGTGATGTGGAGCATCGCCAATGAGCCGGATGCCAACCAGGCTGGCGCACGTGACTACTTTGCGCCGCTGGCTGCTGCGACCCGCCAGCTGGATCCAACCCGTCCGATCACCTGCGTCAATGTGATGTTCTGCACTGCAGAAAGCGACACCATCACCGATCTGTTTGATGTGGTCTGCCTGAATCGTTATTTCGGCTGGTATACCCAGTCCGGCAACCTTGAGAAAGCGGAACAGGAGCTGGAGAAAGAGCTGCGCGCATGGCAGGAGAAGCTGCATCGCCCGATTATTATCACCGAATATGGCGCCGATACGCTGGCCGGTCTGCACTCCACTTATCAGGAGATGTGGAGCGAAGAGTTCCAGAATGCCTTCCTGGCAATGTATCACCGGGTATTCGATCGCGTGGGGGCGGTAGTAGGCGAGCATGTGTGGAACTTCGCCGACTTTGCCACCTCGCAGAACATTATTCGCGTCGGCGGTAATAAGAAAGGAGTGTTTACCCGCGACAGAAAACCGAAGTCCTCGGCGTTTGTCCTGCGCGAACGCTGGACGTCTCAGCAGCCGTTTATCAAGCCCGGCAGCGCGGAGTAATCACTTATGAAAAATAGCCTCACATGGAAAAATATTGTGGGCTATGGCTTAGGCGATGTTGCTAACAACTTCGCCTTTGCTATGGGCGCGATGTTTTTGCTGAATTACTACACCGATACCGTCGGCATTAATGCCGCGGTAGCCGGAACAATGCTGTTACTGGTGCGGATTTTTGATGCGGTGGCGGATGTGGTGGTGGGCAGGGTGGTCGACAGCACGCAAACACGCTGGGGCAAGTTCCGTCCCTTTATCCTGTTTGGCGCAGTACCGCTGATGGTGTTTAGCGTGCTGGTCTTCTCGGTTCCCGCCGCGCTGAGTGACGGCCATAAAATCTTTTATATCTATCTGACCTATATGGGACTTGGCCTGGCCTATTCGCTGGTTAATATACCCTATGGATCGCTCTCCACTGCCATGACTCAGCATCCCGAGGAACGAGCAAAGCTGGGCGCGGCACGCACCATTATGGCTTCCTTTACTTATACTCTGCTGGCGTTTGTAATTGCCCCGGCGATTAACAGCCGGCACGGTGATTCGCAGTCGATCTATACCCTCTACACCTGCGTGCTGGCGGTGGTTGGCGTGGCGCTGTACTGGATCTGTTTCCGCACCACTCAGGAGAATATCACCAGAGTGGTTCAGCAACCGACGCTGCGTATCAGCCTGAAAACCATCAAGCGTAACCGGCCACTGATTATCCTCTGTCTGGTGGCGATAGCGACCCTGACCGGCACCTTCTCCCTTAGCGCCGCCGCGCTGTATTACGTTCGCTATATTCTGCATGATATGAGCTATTTCAGCGTGCTGATCTTTATTCAGACCTTTCTCGGCGCGGTGTTAGCGGCTCCGTTAGTGCCGCGGCTGGTCAAACGTTATGGCAAGAAATCGACCTTTATTCTCGGTTCGGGGATCGCCGCACTCGGTTATCTGACGCTGTTCTTTTTTCTCTCTTCTTCGGTGTATGTGGCGTTTTTCCTGTTCGCCTGCGCCTCGTTTGGTGCCAGCCTGTGTATGACGGTGATGTGGGCACTGGAAGCCGATACCGTTGAATATGGCGAGTATCAGACCGGCGTACGTATTGAAGGGCTGACCTATTCGTTATTCTCCTTTACGCGTAAATGCGGTCAGGCGATTGGCGGCTCACTACCGGCGTTTATTCTGGTGGGGTTTGGTTATGTCTCTAATCAGCCGCAAAGCGCAGAGGCCATCACCGGGATTAAACTGGCAGTAGCGCTTATTCCGGCGTTCTTTATGTTTCTTGCCTTTATTGGTATGTGTTGTTATCCGCTTACTGAAAAGAAATATCAGGAGATCGTGCAGGAAATTGAAAAAAGAAAAACCACCAGTCAGCAATTCCTTGAAACACTCGAAGAACATAAGGTTTATCGCAGCAAAACCGAATAATAAATACCTCCGGGGATAAGAGCTATATGAAATACATCACCAAAACACAGTTAATCTGTGGGGTTGTGTTCTGCTTATCTTATCAGGCTGTAGCATCCTCCTTTGATCAGCAAGAGGATGTTTTAAGATTACGTGTCAGAAATGAACTTCGCAGGGCGGAGAAGCCCAGCGCCGGCGACGGTAAAGATATCTATGCCTGGGTGCAGGGGCTGGCGCTGGAATATAACAGTCGTTATTACCAGGATATTATCGGCGTCGATATTGGCGACTTTTATGTTTATAAGCTTGGCGCGCGTGATAACTGGAGTAGTCGCTGGTATTTAGATGGGCATGATAGTTTTAATCGTTATACGGCGGCGGTAAAAATAAATCTCTCACCGCAGTTGCAGTTTAAAGTCGGGCGTATGGTCACGGATACGCAATACAGCGGCGGCGACGATCTGTTAATTATGAACTCATCGTCACAACGTACCGTGCCATCACTCTCCGATGCGGCACTGCTTAAATATCAGCTTAATCCACAGCTGGATATTTATGCCATGTATCGCTTTGGCGTCTATAACTATTCAGATGTCGCCGAGGGCGTACATAAAACCGGGCCGATTAATACTACCACGCTAAAACATGATCTGTTTCGTCCACAGTATATCAGCGCACTTGCCTGGCGGCGTCAGTGTGAGTCTGCCGGCGCAGCGGTTTCATGGCAGCAGGATGTGGCGCTCCAGCTGATGACCAAAGCTGCAGGCTGTATTCCAGTGGCGGACGATCCGCGTGAGTATCTGAAGCCGGAGTTTATGGCGTTTTATGCCAGGATGAACGGACTCAGCGTCCGCGATGACAGCCCGGATTACGGCTATGTGGTCAGTGGACAGCTAAGCTATATTGCGCCGCCAGGTTCACTGTTTCTGGCGGCCGCCAGAACCGGTGACCGGCCGCACTGGAGCTCCGGCGTCGATACCGATCTGGGTTATCCGTTCGATCTCAGTATTGACCGTAACCATAATGATATGTGGTCGTGGCAGGCGGGTGGCACCGTGAATCTGCCGGGTGATACTTTTGTTGGCGTGGCGCAGGTAATGACCCGCGGTTATGAGGACTATCAGCATCGCGTGCCGATCCACGGCATGGGCACTAACCTGCTGTTTGGCTATCGCCCGCAAGATGGCATGCTGAAAGGGCTAAAGGCGTTACTGATCCTCAATAAAGCCCGCGAGCATCGCAACGGCAGTAGCCTGGGTGACCGGCTGGACTACTACGATATCAAAATGAATCTGCAGTATGATTTTACGCTGAAGTAATCCGCCGGTTTGGGTGTAGTCAAGGCTGCCGGTAGTCTATTGCCGGGAATAAGCGGCGGCCTGCTGGAATAATGCGTCATCCGGACGGATGCCGGTATACAGCACAAATTGTTCAACCGCCTGAATGGCAAACACTTCCGCACCGGTAATCACTGTTTTGTGCTGGCTGCGCGCGCTGGCGATCAGCGGCGTCTGTTCCGGTAACGCCACGACTTCAAAAATCACGCTGGCGGCAGCAATCTCTTCAGCAGTAAACGACAGTTTATCGGCATCAACGCCGCCGCTCATACCGATTGGCGTGGCGTTAATTAATAAGCCGGGCGTTGGCACGCCTTCCAGGCTCAGACGCCATTCAAAGCCGCATAACTCCGCCAGCTGACGGCCACTGGTTTCATTTTTGGCAATAATATAGCCGTGCTTAAAACCGGCATCTTTTAATGCGCAGGCCACCGCTTTAGCCATGCCGCCGCTGCCGCGCAGCGCAAAACTGATCTCCGTCGGCACCTGATACTGCTTTAACAGGGTAGCGATAGCGATATAGTCGGTGTTGTACGCTTTCAGATAGCCGTCGGTATTGACGATGGTATTCACCGAATCGATGGCTTTTGCCGAGGCATCCAGCTCATCGACCATCGGAATGCAGGCCTCTTTAAACGGCATTGAAATCGCGCAGCCGCGAATGCCCAGCGCGCGAACACCGCCGATGGCCGCCGCCAGATCATTGGTGGTAAAGGCTTTATACAGGTAATCGAGATCCAGCGCGTCATACAGATAATTATGGAAGCGGGTGCCGAAATTGCCGGGGCGCGCGGCCAGTGACATACAGACTTTGGTATCTTTGTTCAGATTTTTGCTCATTGTTTTATCCTGATGGCAGAACAGAGTGTCTCTTATCCCATACTACGGTAATAAAAAGCGGAAAAAACGGCTGACTTTATGCTTCAGGCTTCCCCTTTTAACTTTGACGCCGGTGGCTGGAGAGCAACAGCTTCAGCATGGTTTCGGCGGCGGGAGAGAGCGGACGCGAGCCGTGCGTGACCGCGTAGTGCCTGACTTCCCAGCGCGGCGTGCCGGGCACTTCCTGCAACGGCAATACCGGACGCAACAGATCGGCATAGTGGGTCGGCAGAATGCCGACATACTGGCCGGTGGCAATCAGCATTGCCACCGCTTCAATGCCGTTGGCTTCCGGACCACGCCGATAGCCCATGCGGCTGATACTCTCTTCAACAAAAGCCTGCTGATGGCGGAATACCAGCGGTCGTTTTTCACCGGTCAGTTCGCTGCCAACAAAATAGAGCTGATGACTTTCGCTATACAGTTCAATATAACGTAAAGATATGACCTTCTGATGTTCCATAATCCCTTTTACCGCAATATCCAGCTTGCGATCGAGCAATGCCTGAATAAGCTGTGGCGCGGTCAGGGTATGCAGCGATAAATTAACCAGCGGCGCAGTATGATGTAATTCCTTTAATGCCAGATGTAAAAAACTGCCGGGATTGCCAATGATATTATCAGAAAATCCTATGGATAGATCGCCGGAAATAATTTCGCGGCTGGCATCAATCGCCGGAAATATACGATCAAGCGCATCCAGCGCTTCCTGGGCATAAACCAGTGCGGCTTTACCGGCCTCGGTAAGCTCAAAGCCTTGTGGGCCGCGGCTGCAGAGTCGGGCGCCGAGTGTATCTTCCACCGATTTAATCTGCCGGCTGATGGTGGTTTTCGTCATATTCAGTTTATTTTCTGCTGCGGAAAAACCACCAGCCTGCGCCGCCACGCAAAATATACGTAACGCTCTTAAATCACGTTCATTCAGCACTCTATTTTTCATGGTTGTTTTTCCTGCAACGATGATTGCATAAAAAGTCTATTTTCCGGCTGCGCAACCATTAATACAATCGCCAGTAACATCTTTTGCCACACCAGGGAAATATACCATGTCAGAAAAATTAACCATTGCACCAAAAACTAATCATAAATCACTGCTATTTTCTGAAATTGCTTTGGATCTGGATAACCTGCAGGCGCATTTTGCCGTATTAGGTATGCCGTATGGCGCGGCCTATACCCCGCAGGATTATAACAACGATCAGACCAACGCCCCCACCGCCATCCGCCAGGCTTCCGACCGCGTGATCCGCAGCCCGGAGCGTTTTGATTTTGATATTGATGGTCCGCTGTTGCAGGGACGCGATGACGTGCGCTTTGTTGACTGTGGCGATGTGCCCGCCGATCTCAGCGATCCGCGCGGTCATTTCCGCCGTGCCGAGCTGGCGACGCGCAAAATTCTTGCGGCGGGCGCCATCCCGATTGTGCTGGGCGGCGATCATGGCATTACCAACCCGATCCTGCGCGCCTTTGACGACCAGGGGCCGATCACCATTGTGCATCTTGACGCGCATCTTGACTGGCGCGACGAGGTCAATGGCATCAAGGATGGTCTCTCCAGCCCAATGCGACGCGCCTCTGAGCTGCCGTATGTGAAAGAGATTATTCAGATCGGTATGCGCGCATCGGGCAGCGCGCGTCAGGAGGAGGCAGACTATGCACGAAAATGGGGCGCTGAAATTATCACTGCCTATGAATTGCACGATACAGGTATGGAAGCGGTGCTGGCGCGTATCCCCGATGGCGGCCGTTATTACCTGACGATAGATGCGGATGGCCTTGATCCAACCTGTATGCCAGCGGTCGCCGGACCGGCGCCAGGCGGCGTGACCTTCGTTCAGGCACGAAAATTGATACATGGCCTGGTGAAGAAAGGACGAGTGGTGGGGATGGACTTCGTTGAAATCCAGCCAGAAAAAGATATTAACCAGCACTCCTGCATGATTGCAGGCCGTCTGATTCTCAATTTTATCGGGGCCGCGATCCGCGCGGGCTATTGCGATACCACGCGTTAATTAACCTGGAAGATGCTGATGAAACTGAAAACCTTATTGCTGACGCTTTGCCTGCCTGCGCTGTTGCATATCGGCACGACGCTGGCCGCTGAGCCGGTGCGCGTCGCCATTGATCCCACTTTCCCGCCGATGGAGTACATCCAGGACGGTAAGCGCACCGGTTTTGATATTGATATGGCCAGCGCGCTGGCGGAGAAACTTGGCCGCCCGCTGGAGTACACCGATATGGACTTTAAAGCGATGGTGCCTTCGGTGCTGGCCGGACGTTCCGACATTATCCTGTCGGCGATCTATATCACCGATGAGCGCAAAAAAGTGGTCGATTTCACCGACCCTTACTTCTCTGCCGGTCTGGTGGTGATGGTGAATAAAGATAACACCAGCATCAAAGGCCCGGCCGATCTTGCCGGTAAACGTGTGGCGGTGCAGGTGGGCACCAAATCCGTCAGCGTGATGAATGCGCAATATCCAACCGCCAGACTGATTGAAGTGGAAAAAAATGAGGAGATGTTTAACTCATTAACTTCCGGCCGCGCGGATGCGGTGGTCACCGGTAAACCTGCGGCGCTGCTGTACGCCAAAGCGCGCGGCGTCAGCAAAGTATTAGACGAACCGTTAACGCGTGAGGACTACGGCATCGCCGTCAGTAAACGTGAGCCTGAACTGCGCGCTGAGCTGAATAAAGCGCTGCAGGCTATCCGCGCCGACGGCAGCTGGCAGCGTATCCACGAGAAGTGGTTTGGTGTTGCGGGCAACTAAAGGAGTGTAGGTATGGTCACTTTTGATTTTACACCGGCCCTGGCAGGCTGGCGGGAGCTGCTCTCAGGCGCGCTGGTGACCATAGAAATAACCCTGTGCGCCATGGTGTTGAGCTGCATTCTTGGCACGCTGATTGGTCTGGCGCGGGTCAATCCCGCGCGTAGATCGCTGTGGCTGGCGGGTAACACCTATGTGGTGCTGGTGCGCGGTACGCCGCTGCTGGTGCAGCTATTTATCCTCTACTTTGGTTTGCCCTATTTTGGCATCGTCATCCCGGCGTTTGTCTGCGGGGTGATCGGGATGGGCTGCTACTCCGCCGCCTATGTGTCTGAACTGGTGCGCGGGGCGATTCTGTCGATCGACCGGGGGCAGATGGAAGCGTCGCGTTCGATGGGCATGTCCTCGGGGCAGGCGATGCGCTGGGTGATAATGCCGCAGGCGCTGGTGCGTATGGTGCCACCGATGGCCAATGAGTTTATCGCGCTGACCAAAAACTCGGCGCTGGTATCGCTGGTGACCATTCATGACGTGATGCATGAAGGGCAGAAGATTATCAGCGTTTCCTACCGCTCACTGGAGGTCTATATCGTGATTGCCTTTATCTATCTGATACTGACCAGCGCCACCATGCTGGCGTTACGTAAGCTGGAAAACAAGCTGCGTGCCGGAGGGATGGTGCAATGAGTCAGGGCATTATTCAGGTCAGTAAGCTGCAAAAATCCTTTGGTGACAACACCATTCTGCATGGCGTCGACCTTGAAGTTCAGCGCGGCGAAGTGGTGGTGATTATCGGGCCGAGCGGCTCCGGCAAAAGCACTTTTTTACGCTGCTGTAACGGTCTCGAGCAGGCGGAAAGCGGCTCGATCCGTATCTGCGGTGAACGGCTGCTGGATAACGGCAAAATGCTGGACGATATCCGTCTGAATGCATTGCGCACCCATGTCGGCATGGTGTTTCAGTCGTTTAATTTATTTCCCCATCTCACCATTTTGCAGAATGTGGCGATTGGCCCGCGCAAAATTTTGCAGCAGCCGAAAGCCCATGCCGAACAGCTGGCGATGCAGCTGCTGGAGAAGGTCGGGCTGGCGCATAAAGCGACGGCAATGCCCGCCAGTCTGTCGGGCGGACAGAAGCAGCGTGTGGCTATCGCGCGGGCGCTGGCATTGCAGCCGGAGGTGATGCTGTTTGATGAACCCACCTCGGCGCTGGACCCGGAGTTGGTGGAAGAGGTGCTGACGGTGATGAAACAGCTGGCGCGCGAAGGGATGACCATGATGGTCGTCACCCATGAAATGACCTTCGCCCGCGAGATGGCGGATACGCTGGTGGTAATGGAGGAGGGGCGCATTGTTGAAACGGGTAACGCCGCAGCGATATTTGCCAGTCCGACCCATGCCAGAACCCAGGCCTTGCTGAAGAACATCAGTTAACAGAGAAAACAAAATGACCAATATGCGCGGCGTCGATCGGGTTAATCGCGTCTTTAGCGGCATCGCCACTTTTTTACGCGCCAACTACTGTGAGGATGTTGCCCGGCTACAGGCGGAAATGGCGATATTTGGCGTACCTTTTGATGAAGCGTCCCCTTTTATGCCCGGAACACGCATGGCGCCACGCAGTATCCGCGAACACTCGATGCGTTTCTCCCCCAGCGGCTTTTATGATATTGCGCGTCAGCAGCATTTTCTCGCCACTGAGATCACTGACGGCAAAATTCAGGATGTGGGCGATATCGATATTCTGCCGACCAACCTGCAACAGACGATGGAGAATATCTCGGCGATGACGCGTCAGTTGCGGCGTAAAGGGGTGATTGCGGTGGCAATGGGCGGTGACCACTCGGTCTCATATCCGCTGATTCGCGGCATTGAGGAGCCGGTGCATGTGATTCAGTTTGACGCCCATCTCGATTTTGCCCCGGTGCAGCATGATATGCACTACACCAACGGTCAGCCTTTCCGCCATATTGCCGCTTTACCGCAGGTAAAAAGCCTGACGCAAGTGGGGATCCGCAGTCTGCGGGTGCGACCGGGCGAAATCGCCGATGCGCAGGCGCAGGGCAGCCGCATCGTGCCGGTCAATGATTTTCGCCAGTGCACTCCACAGCAGATCGCCGCACTGTTACCTGCCGGTGAGAAGTGTTATGTCAGCATTGATATTGATGTGCTGGATATGGCGTTGGTGCCGGGATGCGTCTCTGCCGAGCCTGACGGACTGAGCTACGCCCAGCTGCGAGACACCCTGTGTGCGCTGGCTGAACGGATGGAGATTATTGGTTTCGATTTAGTCGAAGTAAATCCGTTGCTGGATGTCGCAACCGGCATGACTTCTTATCTGGCGGCGCATACTATGGTGGAGTTTATGGGTCATATCTTTGCCCACCGATAGCGGTCAGAAAGAGCGGTGCGGCGTATCTTCAGGGAAACGGGAATAACAATGCAGCGGATATATGTAAATGGTGAGTACGTTGACCAGCATCAGGCGCGGGTGTCAGTTTTCGACCGCGGCTTCCTGTTTGCTGATGCGGTATATGAAGTCACCGCGGTGGTTAACGGTCAGCTGGTGGATTTTGACGGTCATATGCAGCGGCTGCAACGCTCCTGTAAAGAGCTGGCGCTGCGGGTGCCACTCCGTGCGGATGAACTGCAACAGATCCATCTGACGCTGATTGAACAGAATGATCTGCAGGAAGGTTCGATTTACCTGCAGCTAAGCCGGGGCAGCGCCGGTGTGCGCGATTTTCACTTCCCCGGCGCGGATGTGGAACCTACGCTGGTGCTGTTTACCCAGCAGCATGCAATTGTGCAGCATGCAAAATTGCAGAACGGGCTGAAAGTGGTCACCTGGCAGGATATTCGCTGGCAGCGTCGTGATATTAAAACTGTCGGCTTACTGGCCGCCTGTATGGCAAAAGAGTATGCCCGCGCGCAGCAGGCGGATGATGTACTGTTTGTTGAGCACGGGCTGATTACCGAGGGCAGTTCCTCCAACTGCCATATGGTGCTGGCGGATAATACGCTGATCACCACACCGTTAAGTCATGCCATTTTGCCCGGCATTACACGTGCTACGTTGTTACGGCTGTGCGCTGCCGAAGGGATCACGGTGGTCGAGCGCTCCTTTAGCCCGCAAGAGGCTTATCAGGCGCAGGAGCTGTTTATCAGTTCCGCCACCACTTTTGTGTTACCGGTGGTGGCGCTGGATGGCAACACCATTGGCCGCGGCGTGCCGGGGCCGGTGGTACAGCGTCTGCGCGAACGTTATATCCGCGAGCTGACCGGTAATAAGTGATATTTCAGGCGGGCGGCGAGAACGCTGCCCCTTCATCAGACCCAGCCAGGGGCTGCGTTTTCACCGCCCGTAGTAATGACTTCCATCAATCCGAAACTCGCGCCGAAATTTGCCCGTTAGCGCCAAAAAAGACTACGATTCCACACTGGCCGTAAAAATCAGCGGATTAAAACTACAGGGAGTCGTAATGAAGAAGGTTCTCCGGGCATTTCTGCCGCTCTACACCACCACCCTGTTAATGCTGCTGGGATCCGGCTTACTCACCACCTATGTTTCGCTACGTCTTGCCCATGAGCAGGTGAGCGGGGCGCTGATCGGTGGCATTACCGCCGCCAACTATATTGGTCTGGTGATTGGCGGCAAGGTCGGACATAACCTGATTGCGCGCGTCGGTCATATCCGCGCCTATGTCTCCTGCGCCGGAATAATTACCGCTTCGGTACTGGGCCACGGGCTGACCGATTTTTTACCGCTATGGATCTTTCTGCGGCTGGTTATCGGGCTGTGCATGATGTGCCAGTAT
This sequence comes from Winslowiella arboricola, assembly GCF_025527015.1. Lineage (GTDB taxonomy): Bacteria > Pseudomonadota > Gammaproteobacteria > Enterobacterales > Enterobacteriaceae > Erwinia > Erwinia arboricola. The sequence goes on from NZ_JAODIM010000034.1 coordinate 102,720, forward strand.
ATGGTGCTGGAGAGCTGGCTGAACGATCAGGCGGAGGGCAGTCAGCGCGGCGTGATCTTTGGCCTGTATATGGTGGCGACCTATCTTGGTCTTTCCGCCGGTCAGTTTATTCTGGTGATGCAGAGCGATTTTGGCATCACCAGCTTAATGATTGTGGCGCTCTGTTTTGCCCTCTGTCTGGTGCCGATTGCGCTGACCACCCGCACCAACGCGCAGCCGATGTCACCGGCGCCAATGGAGCTGGGCTACTTCTTTAAAACCATTCCACGCCTGCTGATTATGACGCTGGTGATTGGTATGGCGGTGGGCGCGTTTTACGGGATGGCGCCGGTCTATATCAGCCAGCTGGGATTTGGCGCCCATCTGACCGGGGTGTTTATGGGCATTACCATCTTTGCCGGGCTGGTCTCACAATTTCCGCTGAGCTGGCTGTCAGATCGCATCGACCGTAATCGCCTGCTGTTTATCACCGCGCTGATTTTTGCGCTGGTGTCGATTCCGCTCGCCCTGCCGATGCAGTTTAACTTCACTCTGATTGTCGCCATGGCTTTTGCCGTCAGCATGATGCAGTTTTCCCTTTATCCGCTGGCGGTGGCGATTGCCAATGATCAGGTGGTGCCCGAGCGCCGCGTCTCGCTTACCGCCTGTCTGTTAATGGCGTTTGGTGTCGGTGCCTGTATCGGCCCGCTACTGACGGGCGCCATTATGCAGCCGCTGGGCGGCAATATGCTCTACTCCTTTTTCTGTCTGTGTGGCGTCGTGATTGCCGCGCTCAGCTGGCAGAAAGTCTCTGCGGTGACGCCCTCTGATGAGGTGCAGTTCCCCCATGTTGCGTTGCCGGATGGTATGACCAGCTCGCCGCTGGCGGTTGCGCTGAACCCGACGATTGATGAGGAAGAGATCCAGTCGGTGATGGTGAATAGCGAGGAAGAGGAGCTCCCCGCCGCTGAACAGGATGCGCCAGAAAAGTGACGCAGCAATTGTTATGTGATGTCTGTCACTAAACTGCATCTCGCCTGTATTCAGCTATCCTGCTATTGATGGATTATGTTTTTCATATTAACTAGTTTTGGAATTTTATTTTCATTCAAAGCGACGTCATCAACGGCAACTGAACGAGATAAGGGAAAAAGTATGAGATTAGGCTTAGTAGGCTATGGCCAGGGCGGACGTTATTTTCATGCGCCATTTATTGCGGCGGCACAGGGTGTTGAACTGGTTGGGGTGGTTGCCCGCGCCGTCGAAACCATCGCCCGGGTGAAAGCGGATCTGCCAGAAGTCAAAATCTATCCCAGCCTGAGCGCCATGCTGGCGGATGGGGTTGATGCGGTGACCATTACCACGCCTCCGGCGACACGCCGTGAACTGGTGCTGGAAGCGATTGCCGCCGGGGTGGCGGTGATTGCCGATAAACCTTTTGCCCCCAGCGCCGAAGTCGCGCGCGAGCTTGATCAGGCGGCAAAGGCGAAAGGGGTGGTGCTGGCGGTATTCCATAATCGCCGTTTTGACGCCGATATCCTGACGCTGCGTAAAATCCTGCAACAAGGCTCGCTGGGACAGCTGTGGCGTTTCCACTCGCGGATGGACCTTGACGATCCACACACGCTGGAAGGCGGCCCGCAGGGTGGCTTACTGCGCGACCTCGGCAGTCACCTGGTGGATCAGGCCATCTGGCTGCACGGGCCGGTCAGCACGGTGCATGCGCAATTAGACTTTGTCAGCGTGCAGGGCGAGCAGACCGATGCCAGCTTTGTGCTGACGCTGGTTCATCAGTCGGGCGTGCATTCGCACCTCTCCGCCAGCAAACTTAATCATCTGGCAGCTCGTGAGCTGCGCTGTTATGGCGATGCGGGCAGCTACTCGGCATCGGGCACCGATGTGCAGGCACAGGCTATTTTTGCTGGTCTGCGGCCGGTTGACGATCCTGCCGGTTGGGGAATTGAGAAACCTGAGTTGTGGGGCACGTTGCGCACCGCCGACGGCAACAAAGTGATCCCCTCAGAACAGGGGGCTTATCAGGCGTACTATGAACAGTTTGCCGCGGCGGTGCAGCAGGGCAGCAAGCCGCCGGTCACCGCCAGCGAGGCGATTCTGACGCTGAAAGTACTCGATGCCGCCCGTATCAGCGCCACCGAAGGGCGGGTGGTGAGGATAGATTAATCCGTCAGCTACCCGGCACCGCAGCGCCGCTGGCAATAAACCAGACAAAGAAAACCACTGCCGCAATAAAGATAAGGGCCGGTGCAATCGCTCTTTTGTTCATTCTACTCTCTCAGGGGGGGTCGCCAGAGGGCATATCGTAACCGGTTCAGGCTTTATAATGCAGCACTTTTGCCTGACAGCTGAGCCAGCCACTCCTGCCAGCAACGATCCGAATTGATATCTGGCTGCATCGATTTTATGTCAGTATTTTTGATAAAGATAAGCAAATAGCTCCGCTATCAAACATTGATTGCTGGCGTTACTATTGTTTTATCGAAGGCAAGCAGCCTTCTTCCAGTCAAAAACCTGAAGGAATTAAATCATGAAATCTATCAAAACTTTTGTTGCAGTTATCGCCCTTGCTACCGTTTCTTTTGGCAGCTTTGCTCAGACCGTAAGCGCCACCGGCAGCCACCTCGACAGTGCAGAAGCGCGTATTGCCGCTAAAGCGCAGGCAGCAGGCGCTTCATCTTATAAAATCACCAGCGCAAGCACCGGCAACTATGTGTATATGACGGCAGACCTGATCAAATAAGCACGTTTCGATCGCTTGTCATCTCGTCATTGTGCATGTCATCGGCACGGGCGGCGAGAACGCCGCCCCTACTTATAATTCACAGATTTATGTAGGGGCGGCGTTCTCGCCGCCTTCTTTACTGATACGTAAACCCACGCCAGTCTCATACCACTGCTGCCGCCAGTGACCAGTACAGGTTAATCTGCAAATCTTGCCATGCTTACCTCTCTTTAGCGCTCAGGGGCCTGTATTCAGCAGCTGAAATTTGCTCTGCCCCTGGGGGAAATAAAAATGTTAAGGTCAAATCCTAATGGATAACAACAGGATGCTTAATATGATAGTCAGAACATGGCATGGTTGCGTGCCCCTGAAACATGCCGAAGGATTTTCCGCACATCTGCAGCTAACGGGCGTGCAGCACGCCCGAAGCGTGGCCGGGAACCTGGCTGCTTTGGTACGGCGTGAAACTCAGGGCGAATGGGAGCACTTTTTTCTGGCGACATACTGGGTGGATATTGACGCGATTAAAGCCTTTGCCGGGGAGCATTACTCTATCGCCGTGACTTACCCGGACGATCAACAATTTGAGCTGCTATCCGATCCCTATGTGTTTCAGCACCAGGTTGACAGCATAGCGGCCTGGTAACCGCCGGGTATTTACTGCAAAACCCCATAACCCGCCTGTTGCGCCGCCGCCGCGCGCTGCGCCAGCAGCTGATAATCATCCGCTGGCGGCGCGATAAATCCCTGTAACTGTAGCGCGGCCAGCAGTTCGCTGACGCTGCTGTCATGCTGAAGTTCGATAAAGGCGCGCTGTAGCTTTGCCACTGCCATTGGATCCAGAGTGGCGGAAGCGACCAGCAGCGGCATTGGCGCCGGTTCCGTCTGATCAATCACCCGTACTTGCTGCATCAGTTCAGGTTCATCGCGGGCTAACAGCTCAAAAGCATAGCTATCCACCGGGCCGATATCCGCCAATCCCTTAGCAATAGTTTCCACCACCCGTCGCGGAGTAATCAGCGGTCCGACGGTTTCGCGATACAGACGCTGCTGGCCCGGCGCTAACCAGCGCAACAGATGAAAACGCAGCGCGCTGTAACCAGAGTGCGATTCAGGGTTGGTAAACGCCAGCCGCTGACCAAAGGTTTCCGTCAGATGCTGATAAGGGGCATCCTTCGCCACAATTAAACGGCTGCGATAGCTGCCCGCACCGTCCGCCAGCGAATGCAATGGAACCGGCGTGGCAAGCGCCACCACCGGAAACAGCCCGAGGGAAAACGGCAGGCCGCACATAAAAACGCCGGCCAGATCCGCGCGTTGCCACAGCGCTTCCAGCGGCGCCGGGGCAGGGTAGTCGATCACTTCCCCGTTGATATCTGCCCGGCGAAAGACCTCCTGCAGCAGCTTCTTCCAGTTTACCGCTGCCGTCGCAGTCACTGAGTACATCCGTCCGTTGGCGATCATGCGTAGCGTAGTGTCTGGCCGATGCCCAGTTTCTGCGCTTTTTCCAGCATCGCATGACCCAGGGCGATATCGCTCAGCGACAAACCGCGATGCCAGAACAGAATAGTTTCATCATCGTTCTGGCGTCCGCTTTTTACTCCGGCGACAATCTGGCCCAGTTCGCCATGCAGCGTGGTTTCACTCAGCTTGCCAGCTTCAACATGGGCGCGCAGCGAACCAAACATGCCGCCTTTGCACTGACCCCAGTCATCGACCACCATTTTATCCATGATATCGGTCAAAGAGAGTTCAACTGCGCTCATGGTGCCGTAGGGCACCACCAGTGCGCCGGGTTTGATCCACTCCGTCTTCAGCATCGGCGTCGGTTTTTCCAGCCGCGAAGCTTCCACCACAATATCCGCATCGCGCACGCAGCTTTCCCAGTCGTCGGTGACGATAATCTTTTTACCCAGATCCTGCTCCAGACGACGGGCAAAGGCTTCGCGGCTCTCGGCACGACGTGAGTGAACGCGAATCTCATCAAAGTCATACAGGCTATCCAGCAGGCGGACATTCCAGTAAGCGGTGCCGCGTGCGCCAATATGCGCGAGAACTTTGCTGTTTTTACGCGCCAGATGGCGGGCGCCAAGCGCGGTGATGGCGCCGGTGCGCATATCGGTAATCGCCGAGGCATCGAGGATCGCTACCGGCATACCGGTTTGCGGATTAAATAAATTCAGCATCGCCATCTCTGACGGCAGACCCAGCTTGTAGTTATTGACGTAATCGCCCACCACTTTGACCCCGGCCAGATTCAGTGGCGCAATATAGCCGCGCAGCACATTAAAGTGGCCGTTAAACGCCGGATCGGGGATCAGATGCACGCGCGGCTCAATCACCGTCTGCTGGTTGCCCTGCGCCAGCAGTCCGGCTTCGACGGCGGCGAGAATTTCGCTGTCGCTCATCGCCAGCTGTTGAATATCGGGTCCGTTGAGGTAGCTGATATTGACCTGTTCTGTCATCTCTTTCCCTTAATTTGGCGCTCAGGCCGCAAGCAGTGTTTGCTGGTAAGTGAATAGTTGCTGGCGATTAAGTTCGCCCAGCAACTGGTGATGGTCATCGGTAACTCTTACGCCTGGCGCGTCGTGGGCCAGCATCAGTGACAGTACCTCTTTCAGGCTGGCATCGGCTTTTACCGCCAGCGAAAAGGCGCTTTGTGCGACCGGCGTCATGGCATGGCTTACCGGGGTCAGCGCCAGCAGCTTCAGCGCCGCATCGCTGCCAATAAAGGCGGCGACAAAATCGTCGGCGGGATTACTGAGAATCATCGCTGGCGTGTCGTACTGGCACAACTTGCCATTACGCATAATCGCGATGCGGTCGCCCATTTTGATCGCTTCATCGAGGTCGTGGGTGACAATCACCACCGTCTTTTTCACCCGTTGCAGAATCTGCTTAAACTCCTGTTGCAGACGGCCACGCACCAGCGGATCGATAGCGCCAAAGGGTTCATCCATCAGCATTACCGGCGGATCGGCAGCCAGAGCGCGCGCCACGCCGACACGCTGTCGTTGTCCGCCGGAAAGTTCAGCCGGATAGCGCTGGCGATCGGTCGCCGGATCCAGGCCGACCAGATGCAGCAGTTCATCAATGCGCGCAGCGGTTTTGCGCCGATTCCAGCCCAGCAGGCGCGGCACGGTGGCGATATTGTCCGCCACATTCATATGCGGAAATAAGCCAACGTTCTGAATCACATAGCCGATATGGCGGCGCAGCAGCACCGGATCGACAGCGGTAATATCTTCACCATTGACCCACACCCGCCCTGCGGTGGCATCTTCCAGCCGGTTGATCAGGCGCATGGTGGTGGTTTTGCCACAGCCGGAGGGGCCAATCAGCGCAGTGGTGGAGCCTTCCGGGATCTCCAGCGTCAGATTATCCAGTGCTTTCTGCGTGGTTCCGCGATAAATTTTGGTGATATTTTCCAGTCTAATCATCAGGCATTTCCTTTCGGAACATGTTTGAAGCCGCTCTTTTCGATGGCGGCAAACAGCAACTCGGCGCCAATCGCCAGCAGAATAATCGGCACCGCGCCGACCAGCAGACGCGACATATCCATAATCGCGATACCGGTGGTAACGAAGTCGCCCAGCCCGCCGCCGCCAATAAACGAGGCTAACGCCGCACCGCCAATCACCTGCACCGCAGCGGTACGAACGCCGGCGAGAATGCCCGGCGCTGCCAGCGGCAGAATCACCTGCCGGGTGATTTGTCCGCGCGTCATTCCCATACCCTGCGCGGCGGAGAGGGTGTCTTTATCGACCGACTGAATGCTGGTGCAGGTATTCAGCAGAATCGGCGGCAGCGCGAGGATCACCAGCGCCACTACGGACGGCATCAGGCCTATTCCGAGAAATGGCAGCGCAGCGGCGAGGATCGCCAGGCTGGGAATGGTGCGCAGCGTGCTGGCAATATTGGTGGCGATAAAGGTGGCGCGTGGCGAAGCGGCGACCTTTACGCCAACCGGCAGCGCTAATAGCAGGGAAAACAGCAGCGCCAGACCGCACATCACCAAATGTTGTTGCAGCGCGTCAAAGAACTGTTGCGGATTGGCGAGGATCCAGCGCCATGCGTCGATAAAAATCATGCGCTGGCCTCCATGCGAGCCTGCGGACGACGACGCGCCATACGGCGCTGCACCAGCAGAAACAGTGCGTCAACGCCGATGGCCAGCAGCGACGTCAGGCCGCCGCCAATCAGGATTTTTTCCGGATAGCGCTGATCCAGCCCGGCGAAAATAATGGTGCCAAGCCCCCCGGCATTAATGTAGGCGGCGACCGTGGCGATACCAATCAGAGTGGTGGCTGCGATACGCAGACCGGTGATAATAAACGGCAGCGCCAGCGGCAGCTCAATCTCCCACAGCAGTCGCCAGTAGCCGTAACCCATGCCGCGCGCCGCATCCAGCACTTCGGGCGCGATGGCATGAAAGCCGGTGGCGATATTGCGCACCAGAATCATCAGGGCATAGGCCGTCAGACCGACAATCGCCGGCAGCACGCCAATGCCCAGCCACGGAATAAACAGCGCGAACAGCGCCAGGCTGGGAATTGAAAACAGCATGCCGGTAAAGGTCAGCACCAGCGCATAGGTTTTTGGCCTGCGCGCGCTCCAGATGCCCAGGATTAGGGCAATCACAAAGGCGCAGCCCAGCGAAATGCCGACCAGATAGAGGTGTTGCCACAAAGCGAGGGCGATATCATCAAGGTGTTTCGGGGCCCAACGCATCAGCCAGTCTCCAGAAGTTGCTCATCTGCACTCAGCCAGCCCGAAGCGGTAATCGCGCTGGTCAGCCGGGCAATATCCGCCGCAGAAGAGCGATCCTCATCCAGCGGCGCGACCAGCGCCCGTACCCGGCGATAAATAGCAGCGCTGCCGCTACCCAGCGCACTGGCCGGTAAGGCGCGCAGGTCTACCGCCTGCGCGGCCACCAGCAGCTCGATCGCCACCAGATAACGCAGGCTCTCAACCAGCCGCGCAGTTTTGGTGATGACCGCCATTGACTGTGCGGCGTAATCTTCCACCCGATCGGCCACCGGAATTGTAATGGCGGACATCGGACTGGCGTGATGCACAATATCGCTGGTGAGGGCGGAAATGGTTTTTTGCAGCGTGGCAAAGCCGGTCTGTCCACTGTGCGGTGTCAGGAAGCGCGGTAGTCCGCTGGCGCTGGCTGACATCAGTTTCATGATGCGCTCGGCGGCACAGCTGGCCTGACGCGCCAGCGCCAGCCCCAGCGTTTCAAATGCCAGCGCCAGATGAGTGGCATCAAAATTAGCGTTGGCTAACACCAGATCGGCGCTGGCAATCAGCGCCGGATTGTCATCGGCGCTATTCAGCTCCAGTTCGGTCGCTTGTCTGGCGTGGTTAAATGCCTGCTGCACGCTGGCCAGCACCGATGCGGCGCAGCGGAAACTCAATGGATCCTGCAACAGTCGTGCGCCACCGGCCTGCACCAGCGAACCACCGGCCAGCAGTGATAGCAGATGGGCGGCGCTCTGCGCGCCACCCGGTAGCGGGCGAATCTGGCTGGCCCAGGGCGACAGCGGGGAAATATTGGCGCGAAACGCTTCGAATGACAGGGCAATTGCCCCGGTTTGTGCATTGATTATCTGCGCGATATCGCTGAGCACCAGCGCGGCAAGCCCGACGCTGGCAGCGTTTGATGACACCAGCGCCAGCCCGTCTTTACCGCTCATCCGCGGCAGCGTAAAGCCGACGGTGGTTGCCAGCGTAGCGATCTCACTGACTTCGCCCTGATATTCTGCTTCACCCTGACCGCTAAGCGCCTGGCCGATATGCGCCAGCGGTGCGAGATCGGCCTCACCGATGGAACCGATCAGCGGAACCTGCGGATGTACACCATGATTCAGTAGCTGCAGCAGTGCCGCGGCGCTGGCCCATGAAATACCGGAATAACCTTCAGCCAGCCCGGCGAGCCGCGCCAGCATCATTGCCCGTACCTGATCGCGGGTCGCCAGCGGGCCGACACCCACGGCGCGCGCCAGTGGAATACGTAGCTGGATCTGCTGTAAGCGTGCGATATCCTGCTGACCATCATCGCCGTTCAGTACCGCAGTATCCACGCCAGCGCCGAGGCCGGTGGTGACGCCATAAATCTGGTCGCCGGATGCAATCCGTTGATAAAGGAAGGAGAACCCCTGTTCGATACGCTGCTGTGCCGCCGGGCTAAATGCCACCGGATAATCTTCCCTGGCGACCTTTACCAGCATCGCCAGGCTTAACGCGGTGTTATCACCGAGAGTTAAGGTCATAGCCCCTCTTCATTGGGTCGGTTAGGATTTCACAATGCCTTTTTCACGCAAAAACGCTTCTGCGACATCAGCCGGTTCTTCTTTATCTTTCTCTACTGCGGCATTGAGTTTCTGCATAGTGGCGTTATCCAGCAGTGCACTGACTTTGTTCAGTACGGCTTCGGCATTCGGATGCGCTTTCAGCGCCTGGTCACGCACCACCGGTGCAACGAAGTAAGGCGGGAACAGATGTTTGTCATCGGCCAGCGAGACATACTGTCCGTCAGCAATTTGCCAGTCGGTGGCGAAACCGTTCGCCACGTCAATTTGTCCGGCGGCCAGCGCATCGTAACGCAGACCCACTTTGGCAAACTGGCGGAACGATTTAAATTTGATACCGTAAACCTGCTCCAGCCCTTTCAGGCCATCCTGACGATCGCCAAATTCAGCGCCTGCACCAATGGTCAGCTGCGGAGCGACTTTTGCCAGATCGGACAGGGTTTTCAGCTGATATTTTTCCGCCAGCGCTTTGCTGACCAGTAAAGCATAGCCATTGTTCAGTCTGGCAGGCGCCAGCCAGGTGAGCTGATATTTTTGCGCATAGACGCTTTTTACCTGCTGATAAACTTTATCCGGATCGGAAGAGAGTTCGCCTTTCACCACTGCACTGAGCGCGGTGCCGGTGTACTCCGGGTACAGATCAATATCGCCTTTTAACAGCGCCGCTTGCGCAATTAACGTGCCGCCGAGGTTAATTTTGCGTTCCACCGGGATTCCGGCCTGCTCCAGCGCTGAGGCGTAGATCTCCGCCAGAATATATTGCTCAGTAAAGCTTTTGCTGCCGACGATGATATCCGCCGCATGAATGGCGGGTGTAAACGCCGTTAATCCCGCCATCAATAACAGAGCCTGCTTGATTGTTGTTATGCGCATTACTTTCCCCAGCGTAGAGTTATTGTGAATAGACATGTATATACAATATTTGTGCCAGAAAAATAGCGATTTAAAATCAATCACCTAAGTTTTTTCAGGCGTGAGTCTGGCTGACAGTCAGGACAAAAATGCACCGGCACGATGCATTGAGAGTGTTCAAAGTAGAGCAAAAGCCGGGGGCGGGTGAAATTCGTTTTCGCGATAAGCTATATCTTTATGAACGCACCTCGGGGTTAAAAGTGATAATTAACACCGAGGTCAATAACATAGCTTACCGATTTTTCCACCATCGGGCTGTTGCGTACCTGATTATCATGCAGGTTAAGCCGCGTCGAGATAAAGCCTTCCCAGTGGGCGCTAAAGCGGTAGTCGAGCGCCAGTTGCAGCCATGGCGTCAGAGTGGCTGCGGGGCGGTAGCGGCTTAACCCGCTGCGCCGGGATTCACTATCATCAATGCCATAGTAATAACGCGTTTGCCGCGCATCCTCCCAGTCGATACCGACCGCCGGAATCCACGCCAGCTGTGCGCTTTGCAGATAGCCGGTCCATGACACCGTCGCCAGCAGGCCACTGCTCAGGCCGAGGGTATCTGCCGCCAGCTGGCCAGACAACGCGCCATAGGGGGTAATACGCTGATAGCTGACGCCAGCCATCAGGGTGGTGCGACGATTATTCAGCTGCTGCATCTGCGACCCTTTGCCATCGTGGCGGTCGTAGCTGCGATCAAACCATAATCCTTTGATTTTTAGCTCATTGACTTTATCTTTCCACGCCAGAATCCCGGCTTCATCGCCGTCAATATACAGATGTTCGCCGTTCCAGCTGAGCAGGGGAAAAGGAAAATAGTTCACCCGCGTGGCGCGATAGGGATTGATTTGCCACTCATTATCCAACGCCAGCGCCAGATCTTTTGCCGGCAGTGGTGCCGAAATAAGCAGCAGTAGCGTAATAAGTAACGGCTTGCATTCCATGGTGCTCACCTGTGCGGATCACAGAGAATGGCTGAGATATTACTGAGTGTAATCGTGTTTATTTTAACGTGGGCGAAATCGCAGGGTTAGCGGGTCAGGCAGGGGATATCACAGGGCTCCTCATCAGCAAGTCGCTGACACAACGCCGCAAGCGTTGATTCCGAGAAGACTTCGATACCATGACGGGTCAACAGTTCGGCGGTCACGCCCTGACCGGCGATTTTGCTGCCGTTAAAACCACCGCTGTAAATCATTTTGCTGCCGCAGGAAGGGCTGCCTTCAGTAAGAATGGCAAACTGGCAGTTATGCTGTTGCGCCATCTCCAGCGTCAGCCAGGCGGCTAAAATATAGCGCTCAGTGACGTCGCCACCGCTGGCTTCGCGCACTGTGGCGCCATGGCTGATTACGCCGTAACCGGCGGCGGCGGGCTGGATCTCTGCAGCCGGACGCGGCGTCTGAAAACCCGCAGCCAGCTCCGGGCAGAACACCACAAAGCGATTTTGTTGCCGCCAGCGGGCGATACAGTGATTAACCAGGGTTTTTGCCGAGCCGTTATAGCGCACCGGAAAACCGGCCAGACAGGCGCTAAGAAGGATTTTTTGCATTGCTGCCCAACCTGAAGGCTAAGATTTTTTTATCCTGGCATTCAATATTGCGCAAGGCGAGAAACGGGGCAGTCATATAAGAACAATTAAACAAACCCAGCGTGGGAGCCGGGTTCGGATTGTTGCTGTGATTAGGGTTTTATCAGCCTGATGGCGTGTTCCAGCACCTTCTGCTCATCCCGCTCGCTGTCACCGCGTTTAAGCCGGGTCTTCTTCAGCAGTTCGGCAAGCACCGAACGTTGCGTATCACGGCCACTTTCCGCCAGTACGATAACCGCATCGCCGATCACCCGGCAGACTTCGTCATAATATTCTTCACTCAACACATCACGTTTCATAGCACCTCCTCCTTTATACACAACCTGGCACGCTTTTACGCAGGCCGCCAGTTTGAGGGTATCAGGAGTTAATGAACGCGCTCCGCTTCACGCGCTTTACTGGCGCTGCGTGACACGCGGTGAGCTTTTTCCGGGTCGCCAGCCACAAATTCGAAGGTAGGGGAGTAATAAAAGGGCAGCCAGCCGCCGTAGCCATTTTCCCACTCCCAGCGTACCGGGCAGGGCCATAAAATGCCATCGTAGAGTATGTAGTAAATCCATCGACCATTGGGACGACGCGGCTTCGGCGTTTTCATCGGGGCAACTATGTTGAGCTGAGGGTGTATTAAAAAAATAGCCTATATTTTGACCTGTCACACGACGGGTTTCAACCGGCAACGCTTAAATCCACCCGAATCCACCAGTTTACTCCTGCTTTATGAGACAGGGGTAACAAAAAATGGTGCCCCATCCCTGGAGGAAAATATCCTGAAAGCAGGCTAAATAGTTTCTGTGCTAAACTACCTCGTTTTCCTAAGGATGAGGATCGCAATGATGAGTAATTACGGAATATTAGCCCTGTTTTTGACGCCACTGATGCTGCCACTGGCGCAGGCTAATGATAAAACGCAACTTTTTGAACATGTGAATCAACGGCTTGGCTGGATGAAAGATGTTGCCGGTTATAAGGCCAGGCATCATCAGGCGATTGAGGATCTGGCGCAGGAGTCACGGGTATTATCGCTGACCCTGCACAGCGCCGAGCATTTTGGCCTGCAACCGCAGTCGGTAAAGCCTTTTATTACGGCGCAGATGGATGTGGCCAAAGCGATACAATATCGTTATCGCGCTGACTGGCTGTCGATGCCGGAAGAAAAATGGACGCCATTGCCGTTACCGGTGGTGCGGGAAAAAATTTCGCAGCTGAGTGCGGATATCCTCCAGCATCTGACGCAGATGCTGAAATCCGGCGACCGTGTCAGCGAAGAGGACAGAGCAGCATTTAATATGTTGATCTCTCAACATAATATCGACGAATCGGACAAAGCGTTGATTTTTGATACCCTGAAACAGGTGGCATTAAAATAGTACGCTAACGCCACACCTCGCCACACTGCAGCACTGCCTGTGGGCGTCGCTGATGAATTCTTTCCGCCATCCGCTCACAGGATGCAAGGGTGGGGTAGATATGTTCTGATACCGGCAGCGCTTCGCAGGCATCATAGCCGCAGGCGCTTACTAACAGCACAAATCCAATTAACATATCCCCTCCTTAACGACGGTCCCTGAAGACGAAGCTCGCTGTCTTCAGGGTTTAAGTATAGTCGAGCGAAGCGGCAGCTGCGTATTTGACCCGACAGTCAGGGGAAAGATCAGGAAAGACAACGTATGCATTTTTAGCCGAAGTGGCGAAAATATTGACCGTGTGAAATATATTTCTTCCATGCGCGCAGAAACAGATTAGCAAAATAATAACGTTCCGATTAATTCATTAAATTCATTTAACTCAAATTTCGCCATTATTGAGGAAGGAATCAGGCAAAAAAAAGTCAACAACATCCCGCAGAAAACATTCATCTGAGTGAGTTTTTGTTGACTGTTTACAGCGACTTAAAATTTCTGCCAGCGACGTAATAGCGATCTGACTGCAATCAGGCCTTGTTGTTATCGATGGTGATATTGGGCGCGCACTGTTCACCCACCTTTACCATACGGAATTCTGCTTTGCCTTGATGTACGTAGATGCAGGCACGACCCATTTCGCCGCCGTCCTGTTCCTGAGAGAGTGACACCGTGACCGCTTCTGCCATCGCCAGCGGTGAGAGTAGTATTCCTGCCATTGCCATAGCGGGCAAGTTGGTTATATGCCATACCTGTGGGCATTTCATTTTGCACATCCTTAACACACCGTAAGAGATTACCGGGTACCAGGTAGCCAGCTAAACGCTATCAAAATAAGTTTGCTAATTATTGGTACTGCAAGTTTAAAACTATTGCGAGCAACGCGAATTCGTCAATCTAATAATTGTCTAACAGATCACGCTTTTTAAACTGTTTTTCAGAAACTGAGCTGTACTGGTACAGAACGCGACAAATGCCCCATCAGCCTGCGTCTATTTTGAGGCCGTTAATAGTTGAAGTAAAATCCTAATGCTGAAGTTTCCGGTAAAACTCGGTTTTTAAGAAGTTTCCGGTTCGCAACGCAGAAATAACCGAACAGTTATTTGCGCCTGATAGTGCTATTTTGGAATTCCGGTAACCAATTGCGAGGATTAGCATCAGTAATAGCCTGAGCTGTACTGGCACTGGTACACAACATCTGTTGCAGCGCCATCATCCCTGCGGGGCGGCATCTAACCACTGCAGTAAACCCCTGACGTTAGCGTCGATACTGCAACGAAGTCTGGAAAACTGATGAAGTTCAACCCTTAAAGCCCGCCACCCGCGGGCTTTGTCGTTTCTGGCGTCGGTAAACAGCAGACTTGACCTTACCGTAAGGGGAGGGTTTACCCTTTGGTTCTCTGAGGTTATCTGAGTGATGAGGAAGTCCAATGAACAAGATAAAACCTTTCCTGCTGATTGCGTTGCTGGCGCCACTGAGCGTACTGGCAGCGGAGACGATGCATATGGACCACGCTAAGGAGAGCGGCGCCCGGCAGAGTTATCAGAGCGGTATGGATAAGATGCATGGCGATATGATGCAGGGGATGCAGTCGGATAACCCGGATGTGGCCTTTGCTCAGGGGATGACGGCGCATCATCAGGGCGCAATTGATATGGCGAAAACCGAGCTGAAATATGGCAAAGATGCGGAAATGCGTAAGCTGGCGCAGGAAATTATCGACGCGCAGCAGCCGGAAATTGACCGCATGCAACGCTGGTTAAAACAGCAGAAGAAGTAATCTGCCTTGTCCCGCCACGCGGGCGGCGGGACAGATGGCGCGCATCAGGATGACTGACTGACGATTAATTTAATCCCCAGTAACGCCATCAGACCGCCACCGAGGGTATCCAGTCGCTGTTTAAAACGCAGATAGGCACTACGCGGCGCTGTGGCGGAAAGCACCATAACCACAAACAGATACCAGACAAAATCGATCGCGAAAGAGGCGATCGGCAGCGCAATATTAATCCAGACAGGGTACTGGTGGCTGAGGAAAGCGGCAAATATACTGCCGAAAACCAGTGCGGTTTGCGGATTGCTGATCTGCGTCAGCAGGCCAAGGTTAAAACCGCGTAGCGCGCTGTAACCGTTCGATTCACCAATCTCCACTTTCAGTGGACGACGTGCGTTGCTAATCATCTGATACGCCAGGTACAATAAATAGACGCCACCGGCAATTTTCAGCAGCCAGAACAACCAGGGAACGGTCAGCAAAATCGACTGCAACCCCATAATCGCCGCCAGCGCAAACAGCGCACAGCCGGTACTCATTCCTAACGCGGTAAATACGCCGCAGCGGCGACTCTCCGACATGGCGGTTTTGGCCACGAGCAAGAAACTGGGGCCGGGTGACATCGAGCCTACAGCAATCACCCCGCAAATGGATAAAAACGCAATCAGGCTATTGTCCATCATATACTCCTGTCAGGTTGGCATTTTAAGATGGGAACCACCGCAAATTTAACGTAATCCACGGCATAAAGGTGAACATAATGGGGCAACTGGAACGAAAAAATTATCCGCAATTAGGCAATGTAGTTGGGCCTTATGTCCATGCGGTGAAGTATCAGTCGGTACTGTATGTTTCGGGTCTGACGGCTTTTGGCAGCGAAGCGCAGCACCATGGGATTGCCGCACAGGCACAGGCGATCTTTGATCAACTGGCAATCATTGCGGCTGAAGAGCAATCCTCAATGGCGGGATTGATTAAAGTGACGATCTTTATCACTGACTTTAGTCACCTGACCGCACTGCGCGAAGTACTGTTCGCCCGTTTCGGCGAGCATCTGCCCGCCAGTTCGCTGGTTCAGGTTACGCAATTGTTCTCGCCTGATTTGAAGATCGAGATCGAAGCCTGTTTTGCACTGGGTGAGTAATTCGCCGCTTTTTTCTGCTGATGTATGCCCGTCTGCCGGAAAAGGGTAACGGGCGGGGGCTAAAGTTGTTAAAGTTGGCGTTTTACACCTTTGTGGGAACACTATGTCTAACGAAATTGCACATCCGTCCAGCAGCCCTAAGCAGGCAGCCCTTCAGCTGGTGATTGAACTGGTTCGCGCCGGTAAACTCAGCCCGTTGCAGGGCGATGCGTCTAATATGATCTCTATTTACGAACAGTTTAAAACGCATTTTGAATCGGACAAACACAAGCACGCCTCTGATTCCGTCATCTCTTAACGGCACGCGTGGCACGGATGCCCGCCCGTAATCGGCGTTACTCTCCGCACTATCTGGTGCTTATCAGCGCCCTCCTGCCAAAACGATGTGATCTGACCGCCAAATCAGCAATCTTTCTGGCCAGATTGCTGCGATGGCGTTAACAGTGTTAGCGTTATCACAACAGCAGCGCGCAATAAAAATTAGGGTGGTAAAAAAGTAAAACAGCGGTTTAAATTTTACACGGGACAACTGTCACTATTAACTGGTAAACCACATGACGATGGCAACCATTGAGCAACATGCTTTAACGGATCGTGCATTTGCTTTTACGCGCCGTACCGGGGATAAAAGCAGTTCTCACCACTGGCACCAGTGCCTGGAAATCATGCTGGTCGAGCAGGGTTATGGCACGATTATTGTTGATAATCAGCAGTATGCGTTGCGTCCCGGGCGAATATTTATTTTTCCACCCTTTAAGCTGCATAAGGTGGTGGTCGATGAGCGCGATCTCGCCGGCTACCGGCGCACCATGATCCACGTGGATAGCGCTGTACTGATCAATTTCCTCGGTGATTTTCCGCATCAGCGCGCCCGCTTACAACGCCTGTGCCATCAGCGCAGCGCTGCGACCGTCTGTGACTTAAGTGAATATCAGCACGGTCTGGAACAGCTATTTAACGTTTATCAGCGCATTTTTGACAGTCGTCCGTTTAATTTACCGGACAGCGCCTGCCTGATATTACAGTTGCTGAATTTTTTGCCGGAATATGTCGCCAGCCGTGAGCCACGTGATGACAGTATCTCTACACGCGTGATGTTATGGGTTGAGGAGCATTACGCGCAGAAGTTTAGTCTGGCGGCGCTGGCGCTTTCGCTAAACTTATCGCGCAGTTATATCTCGCGTAGCTTTAAGCAGGAAACCGGTGGACTGATTCAGGATTATCTGTTGATGCGGCGCCTGTGGCAGGCGTGTAACTGGTTGCGCAGCGATGAGCTGCCGGTGGAAGCGATAGCCGAGCAAACCGGTTTTGCCGACACCTCCTATTTTATTACCTGCTTTAAAAAGATGATTGGCGATACGCCGCTAAAATACCGTAAACGCCATCAGGATAATGGCGTTTAGCGGCAACGGCGTTACTTACTTACCTGATCGTAGTAGAGCATGCTGGTGCCAATTCCCTGTTGCGCGCCTTTGATATTATCGCGCAGACCCACCAGTTTCTGCCCCTGCAAGGTCACCACATATGGCGAGTTGTGCTGAATCTCTTTTTGCAGCTCGGCATACAGCGCCTGCCGTTTCTGCACATCACTTTCCGCCGCCGCCGCGCGGGTTTGCGCGCTGAGTTTGGGGATCTCCCAGCCGACACGCCAGGCGAGGGTTTTCGGGCCACCCGGTACGTTCAAGGCAAAGGTGCTGGCATTGGTATTGGGATCGACATAGTCCGCGCCCCAGTAGATAAAGATCGACTGGAAATTACGCCCGCGCATTTTGCTCCACAACTCAGATTCCGCTACCGGCTGGATATCAATAGTGATATCTGCTTTGGCAAAACTGGCCTGCAACGCCTGCGCCACATCGGTATACGGTGGCTGATTGACGATGGTCAGCGAGAAACGGGTGCCGGGTTTAATGCCCGCCTGCTGCAGGATGCTCTTCGCTTTGGCGACATCCAGTTTAAAGGGCTTATCGGTTAACGCGCCATCGAAACCCTGCGGCAGAAACGCCTGATGGACCTGATACTGTCCCTTCAGCAACTCACCAGAAAGGCTGTCATAATCCACCAGCCAGCGCGCGGCCTGCCAGAGTGCCGGATTTCCCAGCGCCGGTTGCTGCTTATCCTGGGTGTTAAAACCAAGGTAGTAGATCAGGCTGGAAGGGAAGGCGGAAACTTTGATACCAGGATGATTTTTAATCGCGTCAAACTGATCGGCGCCCAGCTCATAGGCGACATCGACATCACCCTGTTCCAGCAGTAAACGTCTTGAACCGGGATCGGCGACTCCTTTGAGGATCACCCGTTTGAGTTTCGGCGCAGGCTCTGCCTGTGGATTCTGTTCCAGTACCAGCGCCTGCTGGGGCACATAGTTACGGATACTGTAAGCGGCGCTGCCAGCGGAGCGGGTGCGCAGCCAGCCGTTACCAAAATCGTTATCTTTAGCGTGCTGCTGCACCAGTTTACTGTCAACAATTGATGCGACCGGCGCGGTAAGCAGACGCAGCGCCAGATCGCTGCCAATCGGCGAAACCCAGCGTAATTCCACTTTGTCATCGCTGATGCGTGTGAACTGTGCGTCGATATTCTCTGGCGTCCAGCCTAATTCACCAAGGATAAACGAAGGGGTTTTATTCAGCTTCACCACGCGCGTCAGTGACCAGATAACATCGTCTGCGGTGACTGCATTGCCGCTGGCAAAACGGCTACCGGGTTTCAGGTTAAACACCAGGCTGTGCTCGCTGCTGCCGGGCTGCCAGTTTGTCGCCAGTTCTGCTGCCACCTGGCGCGGGTTATTGCGGTCCGACGCCACCAGTCCCTGATAGAGATCGGTCAGGCTGCTGGTGCTGACGGTTTCAAAGCTTTCCGCCGGATCGAAACTGATAATGCCATCAAGCGGGATTGCCACAATTAAGGTATCGGCGGGCGTCGCCGCATGGACGGCTGCGGTAAAAGTTAATGCACTGGCGATAGCGACGGGCAGAAGTTTACGCATTCAATGATCCTGATGAGGGAGTATTTCAGGACTATAGGGGGCAAATACAGCGTTGGAAATATCACTTTAGACTATGGTATCCCGCTTTGAGAATATAGCCAGATCAGAGAGTTATCATTAACCGGGTGGGATTAACATCTGACATTCCACGGGCGGCGTTCTCGCCACCCGTGTCATTTATCGCGTATCAGTATACAGACGGTCTTCATCCCACCGTGATGGATTATCAATAATGTACTGGCGAATTGCATTAAGTTCCTCTTCGTTGCGGATGACCCGGTCATAAAACCCGCGCTGCCAGATCGACTGAGGTGCCAGGCATTCACGTGTTACACCTGATTTGTAATTATTGATAATTTTCGTCAGAGGATGTGGATTCCCTTCAGCCAGTCAGATTATTCCGTGGAGATGATTAGGCATTAACACCATTTCATCTAACGCGAGTGTGCCGGTATGGCGGGGAAGGTTTAACCAGTGGTTAAACGCCAGCTTAGCCAGACAAGTCGCAACAAGTTTTCCTGAAATAATATTTCCAAAGAGATGCTTACGCTTATGCGTGATAAGGGTGACAAAGTATGCGCCGGGTTGTGCGTAGCAGTAATATTTTAGTCGTGGGGATTGGCGTGTTTTCATGGGGAGTTCCTCCGGCGGCAATAGTAATGATGCGCCATAAGAACGGGTACAGGCTTTAATAAATGTTTCGTGATAGCTTGCAGAAAATCGATCAGATGTCAGACGGGCGGCGGTGGAAATACGTAGCAAGGGCGGCGAGAACGCCGCCCCTACATCAGATCAGCGTAGGGGCGGCGTTCTCGCCGCCCGT
>NZ_JAODIM010000033.1 GCF_025527015.1 Winslowiella arboricola
TATTCGTAATGAATATAGTAGTCACTCTTGAGACTTGATATTTCAAATTTTTTCCATCCGGAGATGGTTTGCGATATCAACCCTGCGAGTGCCCACACAGATTGTCTGATAAATTGTTAAAGAGCAGTGCAATCAGCGACTTCGTCTGCTGCTGCGAGGTGGCGTATATTACGCTTTCCTCCCTCAGAGTCAACCCCGTTTTCAGAAGTTTTTCTCCGGCGGTTCAGAGCGCTTAACGCTTTCCGAACCTCCTGAGCCGCCGCTGTGTAAGCCGTTGTTCCGTCTCAGTGGTTGCGCATTATAGGGAGGTCCTGAGGGATAGCAAGCACAAATCTAAACTTTTTTGTCACTTTCATGCCACTTGCCGTAACTTCGTACGAAACGCTGCTTTTTAACCCTGTTTAATGCGCTGCGGCAGCTCTGCAAGGCTATTAATCACCCAATCTGCTGCAGCTTCACCTTCAGCCGTGACGGGCTTGCCGCTGCGAACCAGTACTTTTATACCGACACCAGCCGCTTTACCCGCCAACATATCCTCAATCTTGTCGCCTACTATATAAGAAGCAGACATATCGATGTTCAGTTCCTGCTGTGCCGAGAGCAACATGCCCGGCTGCGGTTTACGGCAATCGCACTGCTGGCGGTAAGCGTCTTCTGTTGCATCCGGGTGATGCGGACAGAAATAGATGCCGTCGAGGTCAACTTCGCGATCGGCCAGCGACCAGTCCATCCACTCGGTAAGGCTGATAAACTGATCTTCAGTAAACATACCGCGCGCGATACCGGACTGGTTGGTTACCAGCACCAGCGCAAAGCCCATGTTTTTAAGTTCACGCATTGCGTCAATCACGCCATCGATAAACTCGAAGTTATCGATTTCATGAACATAGCCGTGATCGACATTTACCGTGCCATCACGATCAAGGAAAATTGCGGGTACAAGCTCTGCCACGTAGAAACTCCTGCTACTAAATTTGCTGCACAGTATCGCATGATTGCAATAAAAGAGAGAATGCCAGATTGAATGACTTCGATTGATTTAGACGTCTGGATGCCTTACCATCCGTTCAAATTTCGCGATAGCGAAGATTGACGCTAAGCCACACCACGGACAACTTTCATCACGATAATAAATAACTCAATGATAAAACTTTCAAATATCACCAAAGTGTTCCAGCAAGGCTCTCGCAACATTACTGCGTTGTCAGATGTCAGCCTGCACGTGCCCGCCGGACAGATTTACGGCGTGATTGGCGCATCAGGCGCCGGTAAAAGTACGCTGATCCGCTGCGTTAACCTGCTTGAACGCCCCACTTCCGGCAGCGTGCTGGTCGATGGCCAGGAGCTGACCACTCTGTCAGAGGGAGAGCTGACCCATGCCCGCCGTCAGATTGGCATGATTTTCCAGCACTTTAATCTGCTGAACTCGCGCACGGTATTTGGCAATATCGCCCTGCCGTTAGAGCTAGGCAATCTGTCACGCGAGCAAATCAAACAACGGGTGATTGAGTTACTCGACCTGGTGGGCCTGGCGGATAAGAAAGATGTCTGGCCGGCCAATCTTTCTGGCGGGCAGAAGCAGCGTGTGGCCATTGCCCGTGCGCTGGCCAGTAATCCAAAAGTCTTGCTGTGCGATGAGGCCACCAGCGCCCTCGATCCGGCAACCACCCGCTCGATTCTGGAATTACTGAAAGATATTAACCGTCGCCTTGGCATTACCATTCTGTTGATCACCCATGAAATGGATGTGGTGAAGCGCATCTGCGATCAGGTTGCGGTGATCAGTAATGGTGAGCTGATTGAAAAAGACAGCGTCAGTGAGGTGTTCTCGCATCCGAAAACCCCGCTGGCCCAGCAGTTTATTCAGTCCACGCTGCATCTCGATATTCCACAGGATTATCTGGACCGCCTGCTGCCGGAAGCCAAAACCGATACCGTGCCGCTGTTACGTCTGGAGTTCACCGGTCAGTCAGTCGATGCCCCGCTGCTGTCGGAGGCGGCGCGCCGCTTTAATGTTAATAACAATATTATCAGCGCGCAGATGGATTACGCCGGTGGCGTGAAATTCGGCATTATGCTGGCTGAAATGGATGGCGACGATGCAGATACCGCCGCTGCAATCGCCTTCCTGCAGGAACATCATGTGAAAGTTGAGGTATTAGGTTATGTCTGAGGCAATGATGTGGTTACTGGGCCGGGGTGTATGGGAAACCCTGATGATGACCTTTGTCTCTGGCTTTATGGGTTTTGTGCTCGGTCTGCCAGTAGGCGTGCTGCTGTATATCACCCGTCCGGGACAGATTATGGAAGGCGCGAAGCTGTATCGGGTGCTCTCCGCGGCGGTGAATATCTTCCGCTCGATTCCGTTTATCATCCTGCTGGTCTGGATGATTCCCTTTACTCGCCTGATTGTCGGCACCTCCATCGGTTTGCAGGCCGCCATTGTGCCGCTGACCGTCGGCGCGGCCCCCTTTATTGCGCGTATGGTGGAAAACACCCTGCTGGAACTGCCAACCGGACTGATTGAAGCCTCGCGCGCGATGGGCGCCACGCCACTGCAGATCATCCGCAAAGTGCTGCTGCCTGAGGCACTGCCAGGACTGGTAAATGCCGCTACAATTACCCTGATTACTCTGGTGGGTTACTCAGCCATGGGTGGTGCTGTTGGCGCCGGTGGTTTGGGCCAGATTGGCTATCAGTACGGTTATATCGGGTATAACGCCACAGTAATGAATACGGTATTAGTATTGTTAGTGGTTTTGGTGTATTTGATTCAATTCTGTGGTGATCGCATCGTTCGTGCAGTCACCCACAAGTAAACACAAGCAACATCAATTTCATTTTGAAGGAACGGATATGTCTTTTAAATTAAAAACTCTTGCCGCTGTGGGTGCATTAATTGGTTCACTGGCGCTGGCTGGCTGTGGTCAGGAAGAGAAAGATCCAAACCACATTAAAGTGGGTGTCATTGTCGGTGCAGAACAGCAGGTTGCTGAAATCGCGCAGAAAGTGGCCAAAGAGAAATACGGTCTTGATGTCGAGCTGGTAACCTTTAACGACTACGTACTGCCAAACGAAGCGCTGAGCAAAGGCGACATCGACGTTAACGCTTTCCAGCACAAACCGTATCTGGATCAGCAGATCAAAGATCGCGGCTACAAGCTGGTATCGGTTGGTAACAGCTTTGTTTACCCAATCGCGGGCTACTCCAGAAAGATCAAATCGCTGGATGAACTGCAGGAAGGCGCTCAGGTGGCGATTCCTAATGACCCGACCAACCTTGGCCGTAGCCTGCTGCTGCTGCAGAAACAGGGTCTGATCAAACTGAAAGACGGTGTTGGCCTGCTGCCAACCGCGCTGGATGTGATCGAGAACCCGAAAAAACTGAAGCTGGTTGAGCTGGAAGCGCCACAGCTGCCACGCTCTCTGGACGATGCGCAGATCGCGCTGGCAGTGATCAATACCACTTATGCCAGCCAGATCGGCCTGACGCCTGCGAAAGACGGCATCTTTGTGGAAGACAAAGATTCACCTTACGTTAACCTGATCGTGGCGCGTGAAGATAATAAAGACGCGGAAAACGTGAAGAAATTCGTACAGGCGTATCAGTCAGACGAAGTGAACGACGCGGCGAACAAAGTGTTCAATGGTGGCGCAGTTAAAGGCTGGTAATGCCCTGCCTTAACGCACATTAACTGAGGGCGACGGCAACGTCGCCCTTCTTTTTTTGACGTCAGACCAGCTTCAACCCGCTTCGCCGCTTGTCATTTCAACCATAGCTTGCTTCAATAACGCCACTTTTATCAACATGAGGATTGTCACATGCGTGTTATACCGCTCTGTTTGTTAGCGCTGTCGCTGACAGGGTGTTCACTGCTGCACAAGTCACCAGAACCGATTCGCAGCTCAACCACGCAATCGACGCCGACTGAACCCGCGCGCACCAAGCCAGCTCCACGCCCGGTGCCGGTTAAACTGTATACCAATGCTGAAGATCTGATCAGCAAGCCGTTCCGTGATTTAGGCGAAGTATCGGGTGATGATTGTCAAAGCAGCACGCAGGACTCTCCGCCGAATATCAATACTGCGCGTAAAAGATTGCAGATCCGGGCTTCCGGCATGAAAGCGAATGCGGTTCTGCTGCATAAGTGTGAGATCGTTAGCGCGACTCAGGGTTGTTATCGTCAGGCCATCTGCCAGGGCTCGGCGCTAAAAGTCTCCGATCAATGACCGCTTTTTCCTTCGAGCAAATCGGTGTTATCCGTTCTCCCTGGAAGGAAAAATTTGCCGTTCCACGCCAGCCGGGCCTGATTCAGGACGGCGGCGGTGAACTGCATCTGCTGGCGCCTTACAATCAGGCTGAAGCCGTGCGCGGTCTGGAAGATTTCAGCCATCTGTGGTTACTGTTTATCTTTCATCAAACCATGGAAGGCGGCTGGCGTCCGACGGTCAGACCGCCACGGCTCGGCGGCAATGCACGTATGGGGGTGTTTGCCACCCGCTCCACCTTCCGTCCTAACCCCATCGGCATGTCGCTGGTTGAACTGCTGGATATCCGCTGCGAAAAAAATGCGGTGATATTGCGGCTTGGCAGCCTTGACCTGGTTGATGGCACGCCGGTTGTCGATATCAAACCCTATCTGCCATTTGCTGAAGCGCTGCCCGATGCCCGCGCCGGATTTGCCCAGCATGCGCCACAAGCCGATATGCCGGTGAGTTTCTCGCCCGCCGCTCAGCAACAGATTGCTGCTCAACAGCGAGATTATCCGCAGCTTGAGCGCTTTATCGCCCAGGTGCTGGCGCAGGATCCGCGCCCTGCTTATCGCAAAGGCGAAGAGCCGGATCGTGAATATGCCGTCTGGTTACTGGCGTTTAACGTCCGCTGGCGCGTCACCGCCACGGGAACCGAGGTAATTGCCGTCGATCCACGCTAATATATTGCGCGGTTGCCGATAACGGCGCCCCTGCACTGTTTCAGAGACACCGACAAATATTATGTAACCCTCTCTCTTTTGAGGATTAAGACTGGCTGGTACACTAGCCGCCAGTGTTTCAGGTCAGTTTACTTTTGATAGCTTTCCGTTTAATGGAATCGTAACAACATGCGTACTACTCAATATCTGCTCTCCACGCAAAAGGAGACGCCTGCCGACGCCGAAGTGATTAGCCACCAGCTAATGCTGCGCGCCGGGATGATCCGCAAGCTGGCTTCCGGTCTTTACACCTGGTTGCCCACCGGTTTGCGCGTACTGAAGAAAGTCGAAAACATCGTGCGCGACGAAATGAACAACGCCGGTGCCATCGAGATCTCCATGCCGGTGGTGCAACCCGCCGACTTGTGGCAGGAAAGTGGACGTTGGGAACAGTATGGTCCCGAACTGCTGCGTTTTGTCGATCGTGGCGAGCGCCCGTTTGTGCTGGGTCCAACTCATGAAGAGGTGATCACCGACCTGATTCGTAATGAGCTCAGCTCTTACAAACAGCTGCCGCTGAACCTGTTCCAGATCCAGACCAAATTCCGTGACGAAGTGCGTCCGCGCTTTGGCGTGATGCGCTCACGCGAGTTCATCATGAAAGATGCTTACTCGTTCCATACCACCCAGGAATCGCTGCAGGAAACTTACGATACAATGTATCGCGCCTACAGCCAGAGCTTCAGCCGTATGGGTCTGGATTTCCGTGCGGTGCAGGCGGATACCGGTTCTATCGGTGGCAGCGCGTCTCATGAATTCCAGGTACTGGCGAACAGCGGCGAAGACGACATTATCTTCTCTACTGACTCCGACTATGCGGCGAATATTGAGCTGGCGGAAGCGGTGGCACCGGCAGGCGAACGCCCGGCGGCAACGCAGGAAATGCGTGAAATCGATACGCCGAATGCAAAAACCATCGCAGCACTGGTTGAGCAGTTTAATCTGCCGATTGAGAAGACGGTGAAAACGCTGCTGGTTAAAGCGACCAAAGAGAGTGGCCATGCGCTGGTTGCCCTGCTGGTACGTGGCGATCACGAGCTGAACGAAGTCAAAGCGGAAAAAATCGCTGCTGTAGCGGTGCCGCTGACCTTTGCTACAGAAGAAGAGATCCGCGCCGCACTGGGCGCAGGTCCGGGTTCACTCGGTCCGGTTGGTTTGTCATTGCCGATTATTGCCGATCGCACCGTTGCCAAAATGAGTGACTTCAGCGCTGGCGCCAATGTTGATGGTAAGCACTTCGTCGGCATTAACTGGCTGCGTGATCTGCCAGAAGCAGAAGTTGCTGATATCCGTAACGTGGTGGAAGGCGATGCCAGCCCGGACGGTAAAGGTACGCTGCTGATCAAACGCGGTATCGAAGTCGGTCATATTTTCCAGCTCGGCACCAAATACTCGGAAGCGATGAAAGCATCGGTTCAGGGTGAAGATGGCCGTAACCAGGTGATGACCATGGGTTGCTACGGTATTGGCATCAGCCGTATTGTTGCTGCTGCCATTGAGCAGAACCATGACGATCGCGGCATTATCTGGCCTGCGGCGCTGGCGCCTTTCCAGGTCGCTATTCTGCCAATGAATATGCATAAGTCTTTCCGTGTGAAAGATGTGGCGGAAGAGCTGTACAACACCCTGCGCGCTAAAGGCATCGATGTCATTCTGGATGACCGTAAAGAACGTCCGGGGGTGATGTTTGCCGATATGGAACTGATTGGTGTGCCGCACACTATCGTGATTGGCGACCGTAACCTCGACAGCGAAGAGATTGAGTATAAAGCGCGTCGTGAAGGTGAAAAGCGGATGATTAAAACCGCTGAAATCGTTGATTTCCTCGTTGCTGAGCTGGCGAAGTAAGTCAGTCTGGCAGTAAAAAAAACCACCGCTTATGCGGTGGTTTTTTTATATTAGCCCTCAGTGGCGGCAACCGGTTCCTGCTCAAGCAAGGCGCGCATATTCTGGTGGCGATTCCAGTAGAGGCCGAAGGTCTGATTAAAGGCGGCAATTTCCTTTTTGATCCCCGGCAGGCGAATTAAGCTGCGTTTCTCTCCCTGCGCATTCGGCTGATAATGCTGCAGGTGGACAATGTCAGTGCCAAATCTGCTCCTGTGGTTCGCACTTTTAATGTTGCCCCACTCCAGTAACTCCGCACTCTGCGAATGAGTCACGCCGCGGTAGCTAATCTCAACCTGTAGTCCCCCTTTCAGCGGGAATACCACTGGCGGGAAATATTTTAATACCAGTGCGGTTTCCTCTGCACCAACCGGCTCATAGCTCCATGCCAGGCTCTCTTCATGCGCTGAAGAGAAATCCCCCTCATACTTCTGCCACAGCTGCTGCTCAATCTCTGTGGCCACTGGCATCAGATCAACCCAGCTCTGCGTCGGCAAGGCAGCAGCAATCGCTGCATAGCTGTCCTCTTCCAGCGTATAACCGACATTGCGCATCCTTTCGCTTAACGGCGGATGCGAATCATACGGATGCGGTATGTTTTGCTCGCGCATTATGCTGATAAAGTGCGTGGAGTTGACGTGTTCTGGCAAACCCGCGGCAATGGCTTTACTGATCCCCAGCTCTTGCTGATATTGCTTTTTATTACCAAACAGGCTGCGCTCAACCTCGCCACGATAACTGGCATAGGCGGAGATCTTAATCAGTGATTCGATAATGGCGGCTGGGGTAATCAAACGGGCGGCATTGCGGTCAGCGATAAATTCGCGTTCGCGGCTGTCGCGCTGTGAGGCCAGCTCAAACAACATGCGGTACAGGCAAGCCAGATAGTAGACCACCAGCGTGGGAAAATTCTCGCCCATCATATGGGTCCAGTTATCGAAGCGCTGCAATTTCGGTCCCAGCAATGCGCCAGAGGACGTATCGCCTTCGTACAGATGCGTCAGCTCATGCACCATCACCCCGTCCGCCTGCCCGAGTGTTAACTGGCGCAGCAATGGAATACTGACATACAGCTTACGACCTCCCAGTGACTGCTGCTTAACCCTGAGCGGCCCCTCGGTAACATAAAAGTTGGTGTCAATGCCGGCAATAATATGGTCCGGTGGTGTGGTACCAACCTGAGCCGCCAGCGCATCAATTCGCGCCCAGAGTTCCGGGGCCGCCGCACGCCTCACCACCTCTCCTTCAACCTCATCCCTGGTCGGCAGCCTTTTAAAGATGCCTCTGATGACATAGTAAATGCCAGCCAGCGCCATCAGGCCGGTAATAAACACCACTTTGGGATAATAGGTCTGGGTGAAGAAAGCCGTAATCCAGTAAGAGAGCCATACCAGCATCACGCCCTGCACCGCCACCATCATCAGGCTGGCCAGCACCAGAAACGGGCGTACCAGCATCAGGCTCCAGTACTGTCCTTTGCGGCGGGTAAACGCCAGTGCGCTGAACAGCATGACCAGCAGCAAGATTGCTGCACCGGCTATCAGCGTGCCGATGGCCAGTTTATCGATCAGGAAGAATTGCTCCAGCTCGGAACCTGTCGCGCAGACGGCGTTATGGTATTCACTCAGCTTACGGTCAACCGCGCCACAAACGCTGGATGGCGGATTCAGCTGCAGGAAAGCGGTCAGTCCGGCGACATCTGAATTCTGTTGTCGCGCATCATTAATTAATATCTCGGTATACTGTTTATCGAGCTGACTTTTGCCATATTCGGAAAACACCAAGGTAATGAACGGGATAAGAAAAAGTGTCAGCAGAACCAACAGAAAAACTTTTAAATATCCTTTTTTAAAAGCTGTTAATTTATTCAAAATAATAAGCCTGCAAACTTTTGTGGAATAACAAAGCTGTTTATATCAGGCAATACCGTAAAGTCAGATCTTCCGGTTCGGAGTGAATGGCGTGAGATCCTTCTCAGGCATGCAGCAGCTGTCATGCTAATAACCATTTAGCATGCCAATACAACACCATTTCTTTAGCTCATGCAAGATTGCTGGGTTTGATTCAGGCTAATTTACCGTCTTTATCCGAATAAAACCGCAACTGAACAGTGTTATTCAGCCAGCATCCTGCTTATTTCCCTCTTAATTATTCAGTAAAAATATAGCGGCCACCGCTTTGTTGCGATGGCCGTTTTATTTAGCTCGGTATTGCTACGTTACGCTCTTGCTCCTGCAAAGCACGCATACTCTGGTGGCGATTCCAGTAAAGGCCGAAGGTTTGATTAAAGGCTTCGATCTCCTTTTTAATCCCCGGCAGAGCGATCTTGCTGCGTTTTTTTCCCAGCGCGTTCGGTTGATGATGCTGCAGGTAGATAATATCCGTACCAAAGCGACGCACATGGTTCACGCTCTTAATATTGTCCCACTCCAGCAGCTCGGCGCTTTGCGGCGGCACAATACCACGGTAGCTAATCGCCACCTGTAAACCACCTTTCAGCGAGTATGTTACTGGCGGGAAATATTTCAGCACCAGCGCAGTCTCTTCTTCGCTGACCGGTTCATAGCGCCATGCCAGGCTCTCCTCATGCGCTGAAGAGAAATCACGCTCATATTTCTGCCACAACCGCTGCTCAATCTCTGTCGCCACCGGCATCAGATCAGCCCAGCTCTGCGCCGGGAAGCTGGCAGCAATCGCTGCATAGTGTGTCTCTTCCACCGTATAACCGACATTGCGCATTCTGTCAGCCAGCGGCGGATGCGAATCAAACGGGTGCGGAATATTTTGCTGACGCATCAGGCCAATAAAGTCCGGCGAATGGACATGTTCTGGCAGGCCTGCGGCAATCGCCTTACGGATACCCAGCTCATTCGCAAGCAGCGTTTTATTATCGAACAGCGTTTGTTCAACCTCACCACGATAGCTGGCATAGGCGGAGATTTTAATCAGTGATTCGATAATGGCAGCCGGGGAAATCAGCGTTGCGGCAGTGCGATCGGCAATAAACTCACGCTGACGGCTGTCACGCTGCGAGGCCAGTTCGAATAGCATGCGGTAGAGACAGAGTGGATAAAACACCACCAGCGTTGCCAGATTCTCACTCATCAGCTGCGTATACTGGTCAAAGCGGTGCAGCTTCGGCCCCAGCAGCGCGCCGGAAGCGGTATCGCCTTCATGCAGATGCGTCAGTTCATGCACCATGACACCGTCCGCCTGCGCGGTATCCAGCTGGCGCAGCAGCGGAATACTGACATACAGTTTTCGCCCGTGAAGTGGCTGCTCATTGACGCTAAGCGGCGCTTCAGTAACGTAAAAGTTAACATCAATACCGGCGATAATGTGGTCCGGCGGCGTGGTACCCACCTGAGCCGCCAGCGCATCGACACGTGCCCAGAGTTCTGGTGCCGCCTCGCGCGTCACCACTTCACCTTCTACCCCATCCTCTTTCGGCAGCTTTTTAAAGATGCCTTTAATCATATGGTACATGCCATACAGCACCAGCATGCCCACCAGCAGAATCACTTTCGGGTAATAGGTCTGGGTAAAGAAGGCGGTGCTCCAGAAGGAGAGCCATACCAGCATTGCCCCCTGCACCAGCACTTCCAGCGCGCTGGCCAGCATCAGGAACTGACGGGCCAACGTCAGGCTCAGCAGTTGTCCTTTGCGACTGGTAAATGCCAGCGCGCTGAACAGCAGCACCAGCAGTAAGATCACAGCACCGGCAATCAGCGTCCAGAAAGAGACTTTATCCATCATATAGAATTGCCACAGTTCCGACTGTTCTGCACAGACCGCATGCTGATAATCGCGCAATTCGTCCGGGACGGCGCCGCAAACGCTGGAAGGGGGATTCTGCCGCAGGAAATCATTCAGTCTGTTGACATCCTGATTTTGCGCGATGGCATCATTAACAAAGATCTCGCTATATTGCTGGTCAAGCTGGCGACTGCCATATTCAGAGAAAACCAGAGTAATCGTCGGGATAAGAAAAAGCGTCACCAGAAGCCACAGAAATACTTTTGCATATCCTTTTTTCAATGCCTTTAATTCGTTCAAAATAATAAACTCGCTAAATGTCTGTTGGCGGACAAAGCTGCTTATATCAGGCAACAAAAGAGATCAGATCTACCGGTAAACCGGGGGAATGGCGGCGAGATCCTTCTCTGGCGTGCATCAGCTTTATAGATATTAATAATTTTCAGAGCGGACTAATAAGACAATATTTTTGAATATCAGGCAATAGCGAATGGCGAAATTTAGAGTAATTATGCTTAACAATCAAATTCCTGTCGCTGCCTGAGGGGGGATTTCATGCAGCGATAATAAAAATTTGGCTTAATTTAAATTACTTCCGTTAATTTACTATCGCCATTAATTCGAGCGGATATGCCATATCCGGCAGCTTAGCGCACCTTGCCGCGCAAGTTCTTGGTCGCCGCTTTCCGCGCTTTTCCTTCCAGCCTTCGCTTGCGGGATGCCAGCGTTGGACGTGTGGCGCGCCGGGTTTTCTCCACCACGGTTAAGTCGTTAATCAGATTTTCCAGCCGCTTTAATGCCGCTTCGCGATTAAGCTCCTGGCTGCGATACTCTTGCGCTTTAATAATCACCACGCCATCTGGCGTAATCAGATGGTGACTGGCCGCCAGCAGACGCTCTTTATAAAATTCCGGCAATGACGACGCACGAATATCAAAGCGCAGATGAATGGCGGTTGAACTTTTATTAACATGCTGGCCGCCCGCGCCCTGCGCGCGGATGGCGGTAATTTCTAATTCAGCATCGCTGATGGTCGCATTACGTGAAAGAACAATCATGGTGCTTTGCCATTTATCAGCCAGTCAGTAAAACGCACTTCCAGATGATTTTGCTCATCAGACAGCCAGATGGTGCCATCCTGGATGGTCGCCTGCAGCGTCATACTGCGCGAAGCGAAAGCGGTCAGTGCCGCCAGCATCGCATCATCAATAAAACGTACCGTCAGATTGTCCTGTTGCGACAGCTTGCTCTGATTCTGCTGCCACCAGATCTGCGCAGCGCGTGCGGTATACGTATATAAAAATACGCTGGCGGAACGATTGCAGGCTCTTTTAATTCGCCGCTCTTCGGGCAGGCCTAAATCAATCCACTCTTCGATGCCGTTATGGTCATTCAGCCGCCAGATTTCCGGCTCATCTTCAGCGCTGAGGCCACGGGTAAATTGCAGGCGCTCACCGGCATGGCATAACCACGCCAAAAGCCGCAGCATCAGGCGCTCTTCAGTCTCCGATGGATGACGCGCCAGTGTCAGGCTGCTGTCGAGAAAAACGTTGCGATCCATATCCGCGACATTAACGTTGGCTTTGTAAATCGTTGCTTTAAGTGCCATGAGATCCCTTATTATCAGATTGTGCATTGTAACGCGCCGCGACAGCAAATCACCCTGCTGTGGGCTGATTTCACGTAAAAGCCTGTGCTATAGTCGCTTACTAGCCAGAGAGTTATGCTCTGAAGGAGGTGCATGTGCAAAAGTATTGTGAATTAGTTCGCCGCAAATATGCTGAGATAGGCAGCGGCGATCTTGGATACGTGCCGGACGCGATAGGTTGCGTGTTAAAAGCACTGGACGAGATAGCTGCCAATAGTGAGCTAGACTCTTCTATCAGGGAACAAGCAGCTTTTGCTGCTGCAAACTTATTGGTGAGCGATTATGTTGACGAATGAAGCGTACAAACCGATCAATTGTGACGACTACGATAACCTTGAGCTTGCCTGCCAAAGTAACTGGATACTGTCGCTGGAACTGAAAAACGGCGAAAAGCTCAGCGCGAAGGCCACAGATATGGTGATGCGAAAAAACATCGAATATCTGGTCATCGAGCTCACTGGCGAACAGCGCGAACTGCGGCTGGATCATATTGCCAGTTTCAGCCACCCAAAGCTGGGAACGGTTGTAGTCAGCGAATCTGACTGATTTTGCGGGCGGAAAACTCTTCCGCCCCTGCCTTTTCAGGGCTTCAGACTGCCATAGTAAGCCGCCAAATCGTCCATATCCTGCTCGCTTAATCCCGCCACAAACGCTTTCATCACTTCCGCCTGTCCGCCACTACGTTCACCCTTTTTGTACGCCTGCAACGCGTGCGCCAGGTAGGCACTGTTCTGTCCGGCGAGATTAGGATAGAGCGGTACGGAGGCCTTGCCTTCCGCGCCATGGCAGGCCAGGCAGGTGGCCGATTTTTGCCTGCCAGCAGTGACATCTCCTGCGGCCCAGGCCGGAACCGCGCTGATGGCCAGCAACAGCAACCCGATATGCTTATAGATCATTGTTCTCTCTGCTTATTGTGTCAGCCAGCTAATACGCCAGCTTTTGTTATCGGTGATACGGCCTTCGTGAGTGACAAAAACGCCCAGCGCGGCAATCAGTTGTTCGCCATAAAACAGTAGCGGCGTCCGCTCACGC
Organism: Winslowiella arboricola; assembly: GCF_025527015.1. Classification (GTDB taxonomy): domain Bacteria; phylum Pseudomonadota; class Gammaproteobacteria; order Enterobacterales; family Enterobacteriaceae; genus Erwinia; species Erwinia arboricola. Next base: position 13,294 of record NZ_JAODIM010000033.1, read on the forward strand.
TGCCAGACCGGGACAGCGAACTCCTGCCACAACTTTTTGATCGCCCGACTGCCAGCGCGCCCGACAATATGAAAATCACCCTGCGCACAGAAACGGATCGTCACCGGTTCATCCGCGCGCGGTTGACGCAGTTCACTGCCCTGCGGGTCGATGCACACCGTGCCAAGCTGCTGCGGTAGCAGCAGTGGTTGCCATGGGCTTTGCCACGGGATAACACATTCACGCAGCGAAGGATACTGTGGCAGCCAGTAAATGGCCTGGCGGTAGCGGCGGATTTGGTGATTTCCCAGCTGCAGACAGGGTGAAGCATCTTCACGACTATTGATGACCTCATGCCAGATACGTTGTACAGCGTCGCGTGATGGCATCTGACCGCCCTGCGCGCCAATCCAGCGGCGCAGTAGCGCATAACGCCGCGCCTCACTAAGTGGCTGTAACGGCGCGATAAGCAGTGAACCATCCGCCTGCGTCAGCGCGGCCAGCGATTCGGCCAGCAGCTCATCAAGTAACTGTTCCTGCTCGCCACAGAGCGCGGCGCTGCGTGCGCTGGCTTGCGCAAAGTGCGGCCAGCGCTGATTCAGCAGCGGCAGCACCTGCTGGCGCAGAAAGTTGCGGTCATAACGCACATCCTGATTACTCTCATCTTCAATCCAGCGTAACTGATACTGCTGCGCCCACAGCTCCAGCTGTTTGCGCGTCTGAGTCAGTAAAGGACGCAGTAACAGATTTTCCCCCAGCATCAGGTGCGCCGGCATCGCCGCCAGCCCGGCGGGGCCGCTACCGCGCTTCAATGCTAACAGCAACGTCTCGCACTGATCATCAAGATGCTGTGCAGTCAGCAGGGTTTCTCCCGGCTGCAGATGCCGACGAAAAGCGCCATAGCGCGCGCTGCGCGCCGCTGCCTCAATCCCCTGCTCGCGGCCATCCACTTCGACATGCTCAATCAGCAATGGCAGCTGCCACTCAGTACACTGCTGCTGACAATGCTGCAGCCAGCTGTCGGCAAAAGGACTCAGACCATGGTGGATATGAATGGCGCGCAGTTGCAGATCGGGATGGATGCTACGTAGTTGCACCAGCTGATACAGCAACACGGTCGAATCCAGCCCGCCACTGTAGGCTACCAGCAGGCGAGAGTGCCCGGCAAGTTGTGCGTCGAGACTGGAAAGCGGTGGCATAGCGATAGCGACGACCTCGGATAACCCGGTAAAAGTAAGCGGGTATTCTACGCCTGATACAGTTCCAGCGGCAAACCATCAGGATCGTTAAAAAAGGTAAAGCGCTTGCCGGTCAGCGGATCGACACGAATCGGCTCACAAACCACGCCGCTCTGCGACAGCTGCGCAAAGGCATCATCAATATTATCAACGCTAAACGCCAGATGGCGCAAACCGCAGGCTTCCGGATGACTGACGCGCGCCGGTGGCTGAGGAAAGGAGAACAGCTCAATGGTGTAGTGGCCATTCAGCGCCAGATCGCCTTTCCATGAATCGCGTGCGGCGCGGTAGATCTCATCGATAAGCGTAAAACCGAGAATATCGCAGTAAAAAGCTTTGCTACGCGGATAGTCGGTGGCAATGATGGCGATATGATGAACCTGCTTTAATCCCAGCATAATGATTTCCTGATTACGGCATATTGCCAGCACCATACCCGTAGCAGGCGCCAGCAACAAGGGGAGGAAATCCGGATTCAGCTGACCGGATCTTTCAGTACCCGCACCAGATAACGTCCCTCTTCGGTCAGTTTCGCGCCATGAATATCGGTTTCAAAGCCAGGATAGTGCTCACCAATAGTGCAAAGCATCAGCAGGAAATCGAGCACCGCACGGCTGTCAGCGGTAATCATCTCGCCCGGCATCACCAGCGGCACGCCTGGGGGATATGGCAGGATCATATTGGCGGAAACGCGCCCCACCAGCTGGCTGATATCGACAGTTTCCACATTGCCTTTGACCTGCTGCTGGAACATCTGATGCGGCGTCATTTTCATTTCCGGCAGGACATCAAAGGCCTGCAGCATCAGACGCGGCAGATCGTGCTGACGGATCAGGGTATGGATCCCCTGCGCCAGCGTCTGAATGCGCATATTACGGTAGAAGTCAGGATCTTCGGCATAGAGATCCGGCAACATATTCTGTACCCGCAGATTAAGATCGTATGCGCGTTTAAATTCGGTCAGGCCACGCAGCAGACTCATCGCCTTGGTTTTATCGATGCCGATACTGAACAGAAACAGCAGATTGTAAGGGCCGGTTTTTTCCACCACCACGCCACGCTCATCAAGGAATTTCGCTACCAGCGCCGCCGGGATCCCCTCATCGGCCATCACTCCCTGTTCGCTCATCCCCGGCGTAAGAATGGTGACTTTAATCGGATCGAGATACATATGATCGTGATCGGCATCGGTAAAGCCGTGCCAGTCATCGCCAGGCTCAATCGGCCAGCAGTCAGCCTCATCCACCGCTTCCGGTTGCCAGATATCAAAGAACCAGCTGTCACTCTCTTCGCGCAGCCGCTGCACTTCGCGGCGGAAATGCAGCGCACGCTCCACCGAACGGTTAATCAGGCGCTTGCCCGGATTGCCGCGCAGCATCGCCGCCGCAGTTTCAATCGAAGCGACAATCGCATAGTTCGGCGAGGTGGTGGTATGCATCATGTAGGCTTCGTTAAACGTCTGCTCGTCGTAGTCACCTTTAATATGAATCAGTGACGCCTGTGAGAAAGCAGCCAGCAGTTTATGCGTCGACTGGGTTTCGTAAATCACTTTTCCCGGTGTGCGTTCGCCACTCATGCCGCTTTTACCGGCATAAATCGGATGGAAATTGGTATAGGGCACCCAGGCGGAATCAAAGTGAATCGACGGTACATCCAGCGTCTGCTTAATATAGTGCGTGTTATACAGCAGGCCATCATAGGTGGAGTTGGTAATCACCGCATGTACCGGCCAGCTGGCGCGCGGGGTCCCGGATACCTTCTGCGCAATGCTGTCGCGACGGAACTCTTTCTGCGGGATACCACCAAGGATGCCCAGCGGATTGCGCGTCGGCTTCAGCCAGATCGGCACAATATCGCTCATCATCAGTAGATGCGTCAGCGACTTATGACAGTTACGGTCAATCAGTACCGTGCTGCCCGCTGGCGCCGCATACATACCGACAATTTTATTCGAGGTCGAGGTGCCGTTGGTCACCATATAACTCTGTTCAGCACCAAAGGTGCGCGCCACATACTCTTCGGCTTCGAGGTGCGGACCGGTATGATCGAGCAGCGAGCCCAGTTCGGTAACGGAAATCGAAATATCGGCCTTCAGGGTGTTAGCGCCAAAGAAGTCATAGAACAGGCTGCCCACCGGGCTTTTCTGAAATGCGGTGCCCGCCATATGGCCGGGGGTGCAGAAGGTATATTTCCCCTCCTTCACATAGGTAAATAGCGCGCGTGTTAGCGGCGGCGTAATGGTATCAATATATTCGTTGGTGTACTGACGGATACGCTGCGCAATATCGTCGGCGGCATTCAGCGCATACTCAAAGAACCACAGCGCCATCCGCATCTCATTAATGCTGACATCCAGCTGCGAGTGGGTATTGATAAAGGCGTACAGCGGCAGATACTCATTAAGCTGATTAATTTCACTGCACAGGTCGAGACTGTATTCATCCCAGTCAAAGATGACGCCGCAAATACGCGGATTGTGTTCAATCAGCTTAACCAGATCATCGGCATTTTTCGGGTAGATTAGCTGGAATCCCTGCGCGCTCAGGGCGGCGTCAAGTTCCCGGATTGGTTGGTCTTTATAGAAAACGTCGTGCGGTCCCATAATGGCGATGATATTCAATGCGTACCTCCTGGTAAATTTACTGCCAGGGATAAGCATAGCGGATCGACGCGCGCACCACGATCAGACCAGCACTGATAACGCATGCGGGCCGGTTAACTTACCGGCCCGTGCAGGCTTAGTTTGCCGCCGGTAATGTTACCCAGTAGCCAGGCTGGTAATCGATCGGCAGGAAGCGCTGATGGAACTCACGGAATGTTGCGTCCGGATCGAGATCGTTAAACAGATCGGGATGCATCCACTTCGCTAATTGCTGGATCGCGACAAACTGATACGGGCTGTCATAAAACTGATGCCAGATGGCATGGGCGTGACCATTGGTCGCCACCGGCTGGGTTTTAAACGCTGAACGCGCCATTAATGCCTGTAAACGCTGGATAGCGACTTTCTGATCCGCCCCCGGGCCGACGCCAACCCAGCCATTGGCGGTGTTGTAGTTTTTCCAGTTGGCACCGGTCACCACCACCACATCAGGACGCGCGGCGATAATCTGCTCCGGGTTCAGCGTGCCGAAAGTGCCGGGGATCAAGTTTTTGGCAATATTGTCACCGCCAGCCACTTCCACCATGCGGCCAAAGTTTTCATCGCCAAATGACATGCAGCACTCGTCGGTGTAGCCACCAGCGCGGTCGATCATCACTTTTGGCCGCGGCCCCTGGTACGCTTTCAGACGGTTGATCACCAGATCGATCTGCTGCTGACGGAAATCAATGATCTGCTGAGCGCGCTCGGGTTTATTCACCAGCTGGCCCATAATGCGGATACTCTTTTCCGCATTCTCAAAAGGTTTTTCGCGGAAGTCGATAAACACCACCGGAATGCCAACGCTGGCCAGTTTTTCGATTAATTTCGATTCGTCGGTAGCGGCTTTTGATTCCAGATTCATCAGCACCAGATCCGGCTTCAGGGTCAGTGCCTGCTCGACATTAAAGGTGCCATCTTTGGCGCCGCCAAAGGTCGGTAGCTTAGTGATCTGTGGGTATTTCGCGGCGTAAGTCTGGTAGCTGTCAAAATCCGCCTTGGGCAGATCGTCACGCCAGCCGACCACACGTTTAAATGGCGCATCGGTGTCAAAAGCCGCCAGCAGATAGATCTGGCGTCCCTCGCCTAAAATAATACGTTTTACTTCGGATTTGATTTCGACTTTCCGGCCGCTCACATCTTCGACCACAAAAGGCGCAGCCAGCGCATTATGCGCCAGTGCCAGTGCGGCCAGTAACAGTGCAACGCGACTCCACAGGTATTGCATGATTAACCCCTAAAAGACAATGATTATTATTATCAAAAAGCACCCGCATCTTATCCGCAGATAAAAGCGACAGCAATCAGTTTCTTAGGGTAACTATTCAGAAGGGGAATCAGACAGGATCAGACATACAAAAATGCCACTTGCCCGTTACGGGTAAGTGGCATTTCGACATGTAGGGGAGCCGTTCTCGGCTCCCTTGGGCGGCGAGAACGCCGCCCCTACAAAGAGCACTGCATCTGTTATGCGTAACCGTAATTCATCAGGCGCTGATAACGACGGTTAAGCAGCTCCTCGGTGTTCAGCACATCCAGATCGGCCAGATCGGCCAGCAGCTGAGCCTTTAAATTCTCAGCCATTTTGATCGGGTCACGGTGCGCTGAACCCAGCGGCTCCGGGATCACCGTATCGATCAGTTTTAGCTCTTTCAGACGCGGCGCAACAATGCCCATCGCTTCAGCGGCCAGCGGCGCTTTTTCTGCGCTTTTCCACAGAATTGACGCACAGCCTTCCGGTGAAATCACCGAGTAGGTGCTGTACTGCAGCATATTCACTTTGTCGCCAACGCCAATTGCCAGTGCGCCACCGGAACCACCTTCACCAATTACGGTGCAGATCACCGGAATTTTCAGGCCTGACATTTCACGCAGGTTACGGGCAATCGCTTCAGACTGTCCACGCTCTTCCGCACCGACGCCAGGGTATGCACCCGGGGTGTCGATAAAGGTCAGCAGTGGCATCTTGAAACGCTCAGCCATCTCCATCAGGCGTAACGCTTTGCGATAGCCTTCTGGTGCCGGCATACCGAAGTTGCGACGAATTTTCTCTTTGGTTTCGCGGCCTTTCTGATGACCAATGATCATCACCGGACGACCGTCCAGACGAGCAATACCCCCAACAATCGCTTTATCATCTGCATAAGCGCGATCGCCAGCCAGCTCGTCAAAGTCGGTAAACACGTTACGGACATAGTCCAGCGTGTATGGGCGCAGCGGATGACGCGCTAACTGCGCGATCTGCCATGCCCCCAAATCGGAGAAGATTTTACGTGTCAGCTCAACGCTTTTCTCGCGCAGACGCTGCACTTCTTCATCCAGATTAATATCCAGTTTTTCATCCTGACGGCTAACCGCAGTAAGCGAATCGATCTTCGCTTCCAGTTCTGCGATTGGCTGTTCGAAATCCAGGTAATTAAGACTCATAATATTCCTGTTTTAGTCAAACTCCAGTTCCACCTGCTCCGATCCTACCAACGAACGTAGATCGTTAAGTAAACGATCGTTGGGCGACACGCGCCATGCTGCGCCGAAGCGCAACTTCGCCCGCGCATCCTCTCTCTGATAATAGAGATGCACCGGAATGGTTCCCGAACGATGGGGTTCCAGGGATTGACGGAGACGGTTCAAAAGCTGGTCATCAATTTGCCTGTCCGTCAGCGAGATAGCAAGCCCGCGCGCATATTTTTCGCGAGCTTCATCAATGTCCATCAGTTCGCGGGCGGTCATCTTAAGGCCACCACTGAAGTCATCAAAGCTGACCTGTCCGCTGACGATCAGGATACGGTCTTTCTCCAGCATGTGCTGGTATTTATCTAACGCATCTGTGAACAACATCACTTCCAGACGGCCAGAACGGTCATCCAGCGTGCAGATGCCAATACGGTTACCGCGTTTTGTTACCATTACGCGGGCCGCCACCACCAGACCGGCTGCCGTGGTGACTTTACCACGATCGGTCGGGTGCATGTCTTTCAGGCGCGATCCACCAACATAGCGCTCTATTTCTTTCAGGTACTGATTAATCGGATGGCCGGTGAGATATAACCCAAGGGTTTCACGCTCACCGTCCAGCTGAATTTGTTCCGGCCACGGCGTGACATCAGAATAGGACTTCTCAACCTGCTCCGGCGCTTCCGCCAGTACGCCAAACATATCGGCCTGGCCAATTGCCTCGGCTTTGGCGTGCTGATCGGCAGCCTTCAGCGCATCGCCAAGGGCACTCATCAGCGCAGCGCGGTGCGGTCCAAGGCGATCGAACGCCCCGGACATAATCAGCTTTTCCAGCACCCGGCGATTAAGCTTTTTGGTATCGGTACGCGCACAGAGGTCAAACAGCTCACGGAAATAGCCGCCTTCGTTACGCGCTTCGAGAATCGCCTCAATCGGGCCTTCACCGACGCCTTTAATCGCGCCGATACCGTAGACGATCTCGCCGTCATTATTCACATGGAAATGGTACTGGCCGGAGTTAATATCCGGTGGCAGGATTTTTAATCCCATACGCCAGCACTCATCCACCAGCGAAACCACTTTCTCGGTGTTATCCATATCGGCGGTCATTACCGCCGCCATAAACTCGGCCGGATAGTGCGCTTTTAACCACAGCGTCTGGTAAGAGACCAGCGCATAAGCCGCGGAGTGCGATTTGTTAAAGCCGTAACCGGCGAACTTCTCCACCAGGTCAAAGATTTTTACCGACAGCTCGCCGTCGATACCGCGCGATTTAGCGCCATCTTCAAAACCACCGCGCTGCTTGGCCATTTCGACCGGGTTCTTTTTACCCATCGCACGACGCAGCATATCCGCGCCGCCAAGGCTGTAACCGGCCAGCACCTGGGCGATCTGCATCACCTGTTCCTGGTAGAGGATAATGCCGTAGGTCGGCTCCAGTACCGGTTTCAGCGACTCATGCTGCCACTGGATATCCGGATAGGAGATCGCTTCGCGACCATGCTTACGGTCGATAAAGTTATCCACCATTCCCGACTGCAGCGGGCCGGGACGGAACAGCGCCACCAGCGCGATCATATCTTCGAAGCAGTCAGGTTTCAGACGCTTAATCAGATCTTTCATGCCGCGTGATTCAAGCTGGAATACCGCGGTGGTTTCCGAGCGTTGCAGCATGTCGAAGCTTTTTTTGTCATCCATCGGGATGGCGGCGATATCGATTGGCGGTTCGCCCTGCTTTTCACGGCGGGCGTTAATCATTTTCAACGCCCAGTCGATAATCGTCAGGGTGCGCAGGCCAAGGAAGTCAAACTTCACCAGACCGGCATATTCAACGTCGTTCTTATCAAACTGGGTGACCGGCTGGTTACCGTTCTCGTCGCAATAGAGCGGCGCAAAATCGGTAATTTGGGTCGGCGCGATCACCACACCACCAGCGTGTTTACCGGCGTTACGTGTAACACCTTCCAGTTTGCGCGCCATATCGATCAGCGCTTTAACCTCTTCATCCGCCTCGTAGATTTCCGGCAGCTGCGGCTCAGCGGCGAAGGCTTTTTCCAGCGTCATTCCCGGATCGGGCGGCACCAGTTTCGAGATACGGTCAACAAAGCCGTATGGATGCCCCAGTACACGGCCAACGTCGCGGATTACCGCTTTCGCTGCCATGGTTCCGAAGGTAATAATCTGCGATACCGCCTGGCGGCCATACATCTCGGCCACATGTTCGATTACCAGGTCACGTTTTTCCATGCAGAAGTCGACGTCAAAGTCGGGCATCGATACACGTTCCGGGTTAAGGAAGCGTTCGAACAGCAGGTCAAACTCCAGCGGATCGAGGTCGGTAATTTTCAGCGCATAGGCCACCAGCGATCCGGCGCCGGAACCACGTCCGGGACCAACCGGCACCCCGTTATCCTTCGACCACTGGATAAACTCCATCACGATCAGGAAGTAACCGGGGAAACCCATCTGGTTGATAACTTTTAGCTCGATATCGAGACGGTCATCATACTCCGGGCGTTTTTCCACGCGCACTTCAGGGTCCGGGAACAGAAACTCCAGACGCTCTTCCAGTCCCTGTTTCGATTTCATCACGAGGAAATCTTCGGTGCTCATGTCACCGGTCGGGAACTGCGGCAGGAAGTACTCGCCAAGACGAATGGTGACGTTACAACGCTTAGCAATCTCTACGCTATTTTCCAGCGCTTCCGGGATGTCCGAGAACAGCTCACACATCTCCTCTTCACTGCGCATATATTGCTGAGGGCTGTAATTACGCGGGCGTTTTGGGTCATCAAGGGTAAAGCCGTCGTGGATCGCCACGCGAATTTCGTGAGCGTCGAAATCTTCTGCGTTGATAAAGCAGACTTCGTTGGTGGCCACCACAGGAATCCCTTCAGCAATCGCCAGTTCAACCGCGGCATGCAGATAGCTCTCTTCATCCGGGCGTCCGGTGCGGATCAGCTCCAGATAGTAGCGATTGGGGAAATGCTGCTGATAGAACGCCAGACATTGCGCGACCAGCGCCGTGTTGCCGCGCAGCAGGCTTTTGCCGACATCGCCGCGCCGTCCGCCAGAGAGCAGAATCAGCCCTTCCTGCAGATCGATCAACCAGTCACGGTCGATAATCGGCCCCGCCGCACCATAGCCGCGCTGATAAGCGCGCGAGATCAGCAGTGTCAGGTTCTGATAACCGGTGTTATTGGCCGCCAGCACGGTGATATGGCTCAGCTCATCGCCCATCAGCTCGCTGGAGACAAGGAAGTCAGCGCCGATAATCGGCTTAACACCTGCGCCATGCGCGCTGCCATAAAACTTCACCAGACCGCAGAGGTTGGTGAAGTCAGTTATGGCGACCGCAGGCATGCCGATAGCTGCCGTTTTTTTCACCAACGGGGCAGTCTTGGCGAGTCCATCGATCATGGAATAGTCGCTGTGAACGCGCAGGTGAATAAAACGTGGTTCAGCCATAAATCTTTTTAGCTCCGGTTGTTCAGACGGGCAGCGAAAACGCCGCCCCTACAGTGTTTGCAGGGGAGCCGGTTTCAGCTCCCGTGCATTGCTGACTTCTGCATCCAGCAGTGCGTTACGCACCGGGGCGAAACTGCGGCGATGATGCGCCGTGGCACCGTGTTGCGTCAGCTGTTGCAGGTGGAACGCGGTCGGATAACCTTTATGCTGGGCAAAGCCATACTGGGGAAACTCTTTATCCAGCTCAGCCATTTCGCGATCGCGCGTCACTTTAGCAATAATAGAAGCCGCACTGATCTCCGCGACCAGGCTATCGCCTTTTACCACCGCCAGCGATGGCATCGGCAATGCCGGGCAGCGATTACCGTCAATCAGCACATAGTCCGGCAGCACAGAGAGTCCCGCCACCGCACGCTGCATCGCCAGCATGGTGGCATGCAGGATATTCAGCTGATCGATCTCTTCCGGTTCAGCGCGACCAACACTCCAGGCCAGTGCATTGGCTTTGATCTGATCATACAGCGCCAGACGCCGCTTTTCTGACAGTTTTTTCGAATCTGCCAGACCGATAATCGGTTTCGCCGGGTCGAGGATCACGGCTGCGGTGACAACCGCGCCAACCAGCGGCCCGCGACCCACTTCATCAACGCCGGCAATACAGCTCGCCAGCGGTGGATAGATAAAATTAGACATTTGCCAGCTCCAGCACGGCTTCTGCCGCTTGTTCATCCGCGTTCCAGCGGATTTGATGGTGCAATTCGTGGAAGGTCGCCAGCAATGCGTCGCGCGTCTTCCCCCCGGAGAGTAACGGTTCCAGCGCCGCCGCCAGCAACTCAGGCTGGCACTCGGTCTGCAACAGCTCTTTCACCAGTTCACGGCCGGCCAGCAGATTCGGCAGCGAGACATAATCGGTTTTTACCAGACGCTCCGCCAGCCAGAAGGTGAACGGCTTCATGCGATAGCCCACCACCATCGGACACTTGGCCAGCATACACTCCAGTGCAGCAGTACCGGACGCCAGCAGTGCGGCATCGCTGGCAACCATCGCCTCACGGCCATGACCATCGAGCAGATGCATCGGCAGATCTGGCGCCACTTCCGCTTTGATCCGTTCGAACTGCTCACGCCGTTTAGCGTTGACCAACGGCACGACAATTTCCAGCTCCGGCCACTTTTCGCGCAGCAGCAGCGCCGTTTTCAGGAAGTCGGCGCTAAGCATCTCAACTTCCGCGCCGCGACTGCCCGGCAGCAGCGCCAGACAGCGGGCATTTTCATCAATCCCCAACGTCTGGCGTGCGGCCAGCTTATCCGGCTGCAACGGCATGGCATCCGCCATCGTGTGGCCGATAAAACGGCAAGGCACATTAAACCGGTCATAAAACGCTTTTTCAAACGGCAGAAATGCCAGCACCAGATCGGTTGATCTGCCAATTTTGAAAACACGTTTTTGTCGCCATGCCCAGACTGACGGGCTGACGTAATGAATGGTGCGAATACCGCGCTGTTTTAAACGTCCCTCGAGGGTGATGTTAAAGTCTGGCGCATCAATGCCAACAAAAACATCCGGCCGCAGTTCGCTAAAACGACGGGTCAGATCGCGACGGATCTTCAGCAAGCGTGGCAGACGCTCCAGCACCTCAACGATGCCCATTACCGCCAGCTCTTCCATCTCATACCAGGCTTCACAACCTTCCGCCTGCATCAGCGGCCCCGCGACGCCAACAAAATGCGCATCAGGGTGTTTCTCTTTCAGGGCGCGGATCAAACCTGCACCAAGAATATCGCCGGAGGTTTCTCCGGCGACCAGGGCAATCGTTAAAGGACGCTTTAGCATGAGTTAACGAATCAGACCTCGCGTTGAACGCGTAAAGAAATCGTAGAATGGCTGCACTTCAGGATGTTGTTGAGCAATAGCTTCAATCTCAGGCTTCACTTCATCCAGCGTGCGACCACTGCGGTACAGCAGTTTGTAAGCATTGCGAATCGCATGCAGTGCTTCTTTGCTGAAGCCGCGACGTTTCAGCCCTTCGATGTTGATACCAAATGGCGTTGCGTGGTTGCCCTGCGCAATAACAAAAGGTGGAACATCCTGGGCAACGCCAGAACAACCGCCGACCATCACATGCGCGCCGATGATGCAGAACTGATGCACCGCCGTCATACCACCGATAATGGCAAAGTCATCAACGGTGACATGGCCGCCAAGCGTGGCGTTGTTGGCAAAGATACAGCGGTTGCCAATCACACAGTCATGGGCGATATGTGCGTTAATCATCAGCAGGTTATCGCTGCCAATTTTCGTCACGTCACCGCCCTGAATGGTGCCACGATGGATAGTCACACTTTCGCGAATGCGGTTGCGATCGCCAATTTCCACGCGTGTAGGTTCGCCGGCATATTTGAGATCCTGATTCACTTCACCAATCGAAGCGAACTGATAAATCTCATTATCCTTGCCAATGCGCGTGTGGCCATTCACCACCACATGGGACTTCAGTACGGTACCTTCACCAATTTCAACGTTAGCGCCAATAAAGCAAAATGGGCCAATATGGACGCGAGCGCCGATAATGGCGCCCTCTTCAACAATTGAACTCGGATGGATTACGGCGGTTTGGTCTATCACGGATTAAGCCTCCCGGCTGCGGGCACACATCATGGTTGCTTCGCAGACAATTTTACCGTCAACAGTGGCCACGCCTTTAAAGCGCGTCAGGCCACGACGGGTTTTCTCAAATGTGACTTCCATAATCATCTGGTCGCCAGGTACGACAGGACGCTTAAAGCGCGCTTCATCAATACCAGCAAAATAGTACAGCTCGCCCGGTTCCAGTTTACCCACGCTTTTAAACGCCAGAATACCGGTGGCTTGCGCCATCGCTTCCAGAATCAGGACGCCTGGAAAAATCGGCTTACCAGGGAAGTGCCCCTGGAAAAACGGTTCATTGACCGTTACGTTTTTCACTGCACGCAGATATTTATGCTCTTCAAAATCAAGAACGCGATCTACCAGCAAAAATGGGTAACGGTGCGGCAGTAGCTCTAAAATCTCTTCAATCTTCAGAGTATGAGTTTCAGTAGTCAAAATACTCTTCCTGTCCTAAAAAATATCTGATGGCATTAATAACACGGCCTGCAAAGATCACAGGATCGTCCGCAGGCCGCAAATTCTGTTTCCGTGCGCTTGGCTTTCCCTGCTTCGCATGTTTTATTTATCAAAGCTGGGCAGACGCGGGATGTTCGCTTAGTCTTTGCCGACTTTGCGCTCGATGTTCTTTAAGCGTTTGCTTAACTCATCAATGTTCATCACCAACGCTGCAGTTTTACGCCAGGTTTTGTTGGGTTGCAGCGGAATTCCGGAAGAGTATACCCCAGGTTCGGTAATTGGTCTCATCACCATTCCCATTCCGGTCACCGTAACTTTGTCACAAATCTCCATGTGACCGTTAATTACGCTGGCACCGCCAATCATACAGTAGCGACCAATCGTCAGGCTGCCCGCCATGATCACGCCACCCGCCACTGCGGTATTGTCGCCAATCACAACGTTATGTGCAATCTGACACTGGTTATCAATGATAACACCATTGCCGATTTGAGTGTTATCCAGTGCGCCACGGTCGATGGTAGTACAGGCGCCAATTTCCACCCGGTTACCAATCACTACGGTGCCAAGCTGAGGGATTTTCACCCAATTTCCGCGATCGTTAGCATAACCGAAGCCATCTGCACCGATCACCGTGCCTGACTGGATCAGACACTGCTCGCCGATTCGCACTTCATGGTAAACCGAAACATTGGCCCAAAGACGGGAACCAGCGCCGATGTGGGTATCTTTACCTACAAAACAGCCAGCGCCAATCACGACGTTATCACCCAGCTCAACGCCAGATTCGATCACCGCATTAGCGCCGACTGAGACATTTTTACCGAGTTTAGCGCTGGCATCAATCACCGCACTGGGTGCGATATTGCTGGCCGGTTGCGGAGTAGTGTCTAACAGTTGCGCCATACGCGCGTAAGTCAGATAGGGATTTTTAACGATCAGCGCGGCGCTCTGGCACCACTCCAGATCCGCTTCCGTCAGCACCACGGCTGAAGCCTGGCAGGTTGCGAGCTGCTCGCGGTAGCGACTGTTAGATAAAAAAGTGATCTGACCGTTTTGGGAGGATTGCATAGAAGCAATGCCGGAGATGACGATATCGCCATCCCCGTGCAATTCTGCATCCAACTGCTGGGCTAAATCAGCCAGTCGAATTGAAGACATGGATTATTTAACCTGTTTCAGTACATCAGCAGTGATGTCTTTAGAGTTAGATGCATAAGCTACTGCGTTTGCATCGATAACGACGTCGTAACCTTCATCGTCAGCCACTTTCTTCACAGCGTCCTGAATACGGCTCAGGATTTTATTACGCTCTTCGCTCTGACGACGACGGTTGTCCTGCTCAAAAGCCTGCGCTTTAGTCGAGAACGCTTCACGCTGCGTCATAATGTCTTTTTCCATGCGGCTGCGCTCGCTCGCCTTCATGGTAGAGCCGTCGCGCTGCAGACGCTGCATTTTAGTTTGCAGATCACGTTCCTGGTTCTGCAGCTCGCTTGCGCGGCCTTTGAATTCATTTTCAAGCTGCTTCGCAACTGTCGCACGCTGCGGTAACTGTTGGAAAATGCTGGAAACGTTTACCACTGCAATTTTGTCAGCAGCCTGGGCGCCAGCTGAAACAGCTAAAGCAAGACTCAGACCTGCGGCACATAACAACTTTTTCACTATAAACTCCTTACCATCACCGTTCGTGTCATTGACACATGTTTTGCGTGACCCCGGCGACAATAATGTCACCGGGCGACAACGCGATACTCACTTGAGCAGCTTCCTTGCGCAGGTCGTTACCAGGTTTTACCAATGTTAAACTGGAACTGCTCTGCTTTATCTCCATCATACTTTTTCATCGGCTGAGCGTATGAGAACACCAGCGGGCCAAGTGGAGACATCCACTGCAGCGCCAGACCGGCAGAAACACGTACGTTGGTTGGATCGCTGTAATCCGGCGCACCTGCCGCGCGGGTTTCAGCAGTATCCTCCCAATGGGTATCCCAGACGGTACCGGCATCAACAAACAGCGATGTACGTACCGAGTTAGAATACTTCTCACTCAGGAATGGCGTTGGTGTAATCAGCTCCATGCTGGCTACCGCCATAGCGTTACCCCCTACCGCATCGTCAGAGCTACAGAGTGCTGCTGTTCCTGAACAGTTTGACGAGTTGTTATTGTAGTAGACCGCTTTCGGACCGATGTTATTCGAACGGAAACCACGTACCGTGCTGGAGCCACCGGCATAGAAGTTCTCGTAGAATGGCAATTCCTTACCGCTTAAACCATCGCCATAACCCAGACGACCACGACCTAACAGTACCCAGGTACGATCCTGGTTAATCGGCATATACTGTTGGCTGTCCAGCGTCACTTTATAGAAGCTGTTGTCTGAGCCAGGAATCGTCACTTTACCGTTCAGGTTGGTACGGTTACCTGAGGTCGGGAAGAATCCGCGATCCAGATTGTTGTATGTCCAACCATAGTTGAAGGTAAAGTCATCTGCTGAATAATCTTCGCCTGGCTCCTGACCAACGGAACGCAGATAACGCCACATAGCGATCTGCGGCTGCATATCAGACAGGGAGTTATGTACATAACCCAGTCCGACACGCAGGGTGTTATTTTCGTTAATCGGGAAGCCCAGCGTACCGTCCGCACCATAACTTTTGTTGGTGTAGTCAGACAGGTCAGCATCATCCGCTTTAAAGTCGTTGTAGAACAGACGACCGCCAAGGCTGACGCCATCAACGGTAAAGTACGGATCCGTCAGAGAGAATTCTGCATAGGTCTGGTAATCGTTTTTGGTACCACTGATACCAACGGTATTACCGGTTCCCAGCCAGTTTTCCTGCTGTACGCCGACCTGGAAGCTGACGCCGCTTTCGGTGCCGTAACCAATACCAAAGTTAAAGGTACCGGTGTTGCGCTCTTTCACCTTGTACACCACATCGACCTGATCAGGCGATCCAGGTACACGCTGGGTATCGGTGTCGACCGTTTCGAAATAACCGGTACGGTTCAGACGCTCTTTACCCTGCTCAACGAGGTCGCTGCCCAGCCATGCCCCTTCCATCTGACGCATTTCGCGGCGCAGAACGGAATCTTTCGAAGTATCGTTACCTTCAAAGCGTACTTTACGTACGTAGTAACGGTTACCGGCATCGACGTTGACATGCAACTTAACGGTTTTATCCGCATCGTTAATTTCAGGCTGCGTCACCACGCGTGGATAAGCATAGCCGTAACGGCCAAACATCTTCTTGATGTCGTCTTCCATGCGCGTCACTTTGGCGCCGTTATACAGCTCGCCCGGCTCGACTTTGGTCAGGCCTTCAACTTCCGCTGAGTGACCCGCCATATTGCCGTTAACCACCACACCTGAAAGCTTGTACTGATCGCCTTCGGTGATATTGACGGTGATATAGATGCCTTTTTTATCCGGCGTCAGGCTGACCTGGGTGGAATCGATATTAAAGCGGGCATAACCGCGATCCAGATAGAAGCTGCGCAGGGTTTCAAGGTCACCCGCCAGTTTCTGCTTCTGGTATTTACGATCGCCCACCACATTCCACCATGGCACTTCATCGCGCAGCTGGAAACGGGAGATCAACTCTTCTGAACTGAACGCTTTGTTACCGACCACGTTAATCTGCTGAATCTTGGCGGAAACACCTTCGGTGAACACCAGTTTCAGGTCAACACGGTTGCGCGGCAGCGGTGTAACCACTGCTTTTACGCTGGCGCTGTATTTGCCGACGCTGTAGTAGAAATCCTCCAGACCCTTCTCGATTGTCGAGATGGTAGTGCGGTCCAGCGCTTCGCCGACGCGTACGCCAGAGGCTTCAAGGTTCTGCTTAAGCATGTCTTCTTTCACCGCTTTGTTGCCGGAGAAAGTGATGCTGGCAATGGTCGGACGCTCTTTCACTTGCACAATCAGCGTTTCGCCGTCGCGCAGGACCTGAACGTCTTCGAAGTTTCCGGTCGCAAACAGGGAGCGAATGGTATTACTGATGTCTTCGTCAGACACAGAATCCCCTACCCGCACAGGCATGCTAAGCAAGGCCGCACCGACGGCGACTCGCTGCAGTCCTTCGAAATGAATGTCCTTCACTACGAACCCGTCTGCACCGTATACGGTGGCGCTGCTAAACAGCAGCGACGCTATGAGCAACTTTTTCATCGCCATCGTTGTTATGCGTTCTTCCTAACACATCCCGAGCCTGCGTGCGCCTTGCGGCGACGACTACAAGCGAGAGAAATCATTGAATAGTGCAAGCCCCATTAACAGCACCAGCAAAATTGAGCCGATACGATAACTGAAGTCCTGAACTCGCTCAGACACCGGTCTTCCCTTGATCTTTTCGATCGCCAGGAAGAGCAGATGACCACCATCTAAAACCGGTAATGGGAACAGGTTGATAATCCCGAGGTTCACGCTGATTAACGCGAGGAACATCAGATAATAAATCACACCATATTCAGCTGACATCCCGGCACCCTGCGCGATTGAAATCGGCCCGCTCAGATTGTTCAGCTTTACATCACCCGTCACCAGCTTGCCAAGCATGCCGACCGTCAGCTTCATCAGTTGCCAGGTTTTATCCGTAGCCTCACCAATTGCCGCAAACGGACCATACTGGCGCACCGTCTTATATTCGTCCGGCAGTGGGATCACGCGGGGTATCACACCCGCAAACCCTTCTGCACTGTTATCCGGCTTCGCCTCAGGCGTCAGCGTCAGACTGACCACTTCCCCCTGGCGCTCAACGTCAAGCGCAATGGCCTTACCGGGATTGTCACGCACCTGGGTGACAAAACTCTGCCATTGCCCTAATAGCTGACCATCGACTTTAACGATCCTGTCGCCTGCTTGCAAACCTGCCGCACTGGCAGGTGAGCCAGACTGCACTTCAGCCAGTACCGATTCAATCTCTGGTCCACGTGGCCGAATCCCTAATGCCACCACCGGGTCCTGCTTATCAGGCTCGAATTGCCAGTTGCGCAAATTGAGCTTTTTTTCCGTTGATTGCGAAGAGCCAAATGGCGCCACCCGGATAGTGGTTTCGTCGTCGCCGATTTTCGCCACCAGCGCCATACGTACTGCTTCCCAATCAGGCGTTTCGATACCGTCTACTGCTTTTAGTTCCATGCCCGGCGCAATTTGCGCTTCCGCAGCCACCGAACCGCTCACTATTTCACCAATAACCGGACGAACCCCAGGCACGCCATGGATAAATACCAGCCAGTAAGCAAAGATGGCAAAAATGAAGTTAGCGATGGGACCGGCAGCAATAATAGAGGCGCGCTGCAGCACGGTTTTGTTATTGAAAGATTGATGACGCAGTTCAGGCGGCACGCTCTCGACGCGTTCATCGAGCATCTTAACGTAGCCACCAAGAGGAATAAGTGCGATCACATACTCAGTGCCCTGACGATCGCGGCGGCGCCACAGCGCTTTACCAAAACCGATGGAGAAGCGCTCAACTTTGACGCCACAACGGCGTGCAACCCAGAAATGACCGAACTCATGGACGGTAATCAACACGCCCAGCGCAACGATAAAGGCAGCAAAGCTCCAGAGTATGCTCAACATGGCAATGATGCGTCCTTTATAGGGTTTTGAAGACCAGCAGCAGCAGGCAGGCAAACACCGGCACCGCAGCAGTCAGGCTATCAATACGGTCGAGAATACCGCCGTGACCCGGAATCAGATTTCCGCTGTCTTTAATCCCGGCTTCGCGTTTAAACATACTCTCGGTCAAATCACCCAGTACCGACGCTAATGCCGCGACAATCGAGCACGCCAGCAGGGTAACCGGCTCGATGGTTAACGGCGCCCACAGGCCAAACAGCCAGGAGATCAACGCCGACGTCAGCAGCCCGCCAAAGAAACCTTCCCAGGTTTTGCCCGGCGAGACTTTTGGCGCCAGCTTGTGTTTGCCAAACAGACGACCAAACATATAAGCGCCAGAATCCGCGCCCCACACCAGCAACATCACATACAGCAGCCACCAGGCACCGGCAAAATGGTCGATATCATAGTGATACTGGCGCAATGCCAGCATGCCCCAGAAGAAAGGCACAATGGTCAGGATACCGAACACTAAACGCAGGAAACGTGATTGACGCCAAAGTGCGGCGGATGTCGGATAAAACAGCACTAATCCCAGCGCCACCAGCCACCAGCCGAGCGAGGCCCAGAGCGAGATAGTCATCACGGGTAAATGCAGACTGTGCTGATACGCCGGAAGCGCCAGCATCATTAAGGCGAGCAGCAGACCGCAAAGCACGGCCAGCCAGATACGTTGAGAGCGGGATGCAAAGCCCGCAAACTGACCCCATTCCCATGCGGCCAGCATACACACCACCAGGATGGTAATCATAAAACCTGACGGTGGCAGCAAAAACAGCGCGGCAATTACCACCGGAATCAGTATGAATGCCGTAATCAGACGAGATTTCAGCAAAGGTTACCCCCAGTGCGCTCAGGCGCCACCAGGTGCTGCGCCGCCAAACCGGCGCTCTCGGTGTGAGAAAGCATTCATTGCACCTTCAAAAACTTGTTCATCAAAATCAGGCCAAAGAACATCAGTAAAGTAAAACTCTGCGTAGGCAACCTGCCATAGCAGGAAGTTACTGATGCGATGTTCTCCCCCGGTCCTTATTACCAGATCCACTGGTGCCAGATCGCTGAGGCAAAGATGCTTCGCCAGGGACTCTTCTTCGATTTGATCGGGACGAAGCAATCCTTCCTGCACCTGCTCGGCGATTTGTCTGACGCCATGGATAATATCCCAACGGCCACCATAATTCGCGGCAATGTTGAGCGTTAGTCCATTATTTTGTTGAGTAAGTTCCTCAGCGCGGCGAATCCGCTCTTGTAAGCGTGAATTAAAGCGACCGATGTCACCAATAATTCTTAAACGAACATTATGCTTGTGCAGACTTTTGACTTCACTGTCGAGCGCCCAGACAAAAAGCTCCATTAACGCCAATACTTCCTGCGGCGGACGGTTCCAGTTTTCGCTGCTAAAGGCATAAAGCGTGAGTGCATCGAGCTTATTACTCACGGCGAAACTTACGGCACGACGTACCGATTTCACTCCCGCTTTATGACCGGAGATGCGCATTTTTCCCTGGTTCTTCGCCCAGCGACCGTTGCCATCCATAATGATGGCCACATGGCGGGGGCCGGTCCCGAGCTGGTCATCGGTTTGTAATTGATTTTCGGACGACATAACGCGTAATTATTTCCTTTAATCAGAAATACAACGGCTTCTGAATACTCTGTACGCTGGCGCAAAAAAGCCGTGTTCCACACGGCTCTCACTACCGCTACGACAGGCCACATCTGCTCAACGGTAGCCGGTGACTATACCATTTCCGTCCGCGGCGAACAAATAGCGGCTCGGCAAATCGTGAATTACCGGTAAGCGGTAAAGCGCGGCAGCAGTTCATTCGCCACGGCGCGCGCCTGGTTGTCGATCGCAATTACTGCTTCAACACTCTGCGGCTCCTCACAAGAAAGCGCTGCCAATACCGCCATATTCAGCCCGGCAATATCAGTAAAACGAATCTGTGTATTCAGGAACGCAGCGACAGCAATTTCGTTCGCAGCATTCAACGTGGTTGTCGCGGCCTGCCCTTGTTCACAGGCATCCATCGCCAGTTTCAGGCAGGGATAACGCGCGAAATCAGGCTCAGCGAAAGTGAGTGCACCCATGCGGGTGAAATCCAGCGGCGTGACGCCAGCTTTAACCCGCTGTGGCCAGGCCATCGCATGGGCAATTGGCGTGCGCATATCTGGCGACCCCAGTTGTGCGATCACGCTACCATCGCGATAACGCACCATAGAGTGAATCACCGATTGCGGATGCAGGATCACTTCCATCTGCGCGTCAGTGGCATTAAACAGCCAGCGGGCTTCGATGTATTCAAGGCCTTTATTCATCATGGTGGCCGAGTCGACAGAGATTTTACGTCCCATCGACCAGTTCGGATGCGCACATGCCTGATCTGGCGTTACGCTGCTGAGCGCAGCGACTGGCGTGTCACGAAAAGGGCCACCCGATCCCGTAAGAATAACGCTATCAATGCCGTTACCCTTGAGATCAGCGTAACCTAACTGCTGCTGGATGGAAGCAGGCAAACTCTGAAAAATGGCATTGTGCTCGCTGTCGATCGGCAAAAGCTGGGCTTTCGACTCGCGTACCGCGTCCATAAATAAGCGGCCGCACGTGACAAGCGACTCTTTATTGGCCAGCAGCACGGTTTTCCCCGCGCGGATCGCCGCGAGGGTCGGTAACAACCCGGCGGCGCCGACAATCGCCGCCATCACCTGGTCGACATCGTCTAATGCCGCCAGCTCACAGGCAGCCTGTTCTCCGGCAAGCACTTCGGTGGCGACATTTAACGCAGCCAGCCGCTGACGTAACGCCTGCGCAGAGGCTTCGTCGGACATCGCCGCAAAGGCGGGACGGAACAGCTGGCACTGTTCAGCCATCAGCTCGACGTTGCGACCGGCGACCAGCGCCTTTACCGCAAATAAATCAGGATTTTCGCGCACCACCGCCAGTGTGCTGGTGCCAACGGAACCGGTCGAGCCGAGGATGGTTAATTGCTTCATTTGGCTGCTCTGTGTAAGTACCCAATATTATTCCATGCAGACGGGCGGCGAAAACGCCGCCCCTACATTCAGATCGGTGTAGGGGCGGCGTTTTCGCCGCCCGTGCTGATAATGTGCATGAACCATGACCAATCAAAATGCAAAACGCCGCCAGAGCCGCCATTCTGCCAGAACGGGAATCTGTACGGCGTTTTTTACGGCGCATAATGGAATTAGAATTCCATCAGTTCCGCTTCTTTTTCTGCCAGCGTCACATCGATTTTTTTGATGAAGACGTCGGTCATTTTTTGAATCTCATCCTGTGAACGACGCTCTTCGTCTTCACTGATCTCTTTGTCTTTCAGCAGCGCTTTCACTTTATCGTTGGCGTCACGACGGACGTTACGAACGGAAACACGACCCTGTTCCGCTTCACCGCGGACCACTTTGATCAGATCTTTACGACGCTCTTCGGTCAGTGCTGGCAATGGAACGCGAATATCAGTGCCTGCAGAACTTGGGTTAAGGCCCAGGTCAGAGGTCATGATCGCTTTCTCAACGGCCTGACTTAATGAACGGTCGAACACGTTGATTTTCAACGTACGTGAATCTTCTACCGTCACGTTAGCGAGCTGACGCAGCGGGGTAGCAGCACCGTAGTACTCAACCATGATGCCATCGAGAATACTCGGTGAAGCACGGCCAGTGCGGATTTTGCTGATATGGTTTTTGAATGCATCGACGCATTTATCCATGCGCGTTTCTGCATCTTTTCTGATGTCGTTAATCACGTTGGAACCCTTGGATTCTGGTTACCAGGCAGGCCTTAGCCAGCTAAGACCCGTTTAAATAATCTTCGATAATTCTGAATGGAGCGCGTGACAGAGCATCGCGCTAACAGAATATACCCTATTTTACGCCGTGACTGATATTAATGCGTAATCAGCGTGCCTTCTTTTTCACCCATCACCACGCGGCGCAGCGCGCCTGGTTTGTTCATATTGAACACGCGGATTGGCAACGAATGGTCGCGCGCCAGGGTAAATGCCGCCAGATCCATAACTTTCAGCTCGCGCTCCAGCACGTCCTGATAGCTCAGTTGATCATGCAGAGTCGCATCCGGGTTGCTCACCGGGTCAGCAGAGTAAACGCCGTCGACTTTGGTGGCTTTTAGCACCACGTCGGCTTCGATCTCGATGCCACGCAAGCAGGCAGCAGAGTCGGTAGTAAAGAATGGATTACCGGTACCGGCAGCGAAGATCACCACACGGTTATTACGCAGTAAACTGATAGCTTCAGCCCAGCTGTAATTGTCACACACGCCATTCAGCGGAATCGCTGACATCAGACGCGCGTTAACATAAGCACGGTGCAGCGCGTCGCGCATGGCAAGGCCGTTCATTACTGTGGCCAGCATACCCATATGATCGCCAACAACGCGGTTCATACCAGCTTTTGCCAGACCCGCGCCGCGGAACAGGTTCCCGCCGCCGATCACCACGCCCACCTGAATGCCGAGCTCGACCAGCTCTTTCACTTCTTGCGCCATACGGTCGAGTACACTTGCGTCGATACCAAAGCCTTCGGCACCTTGCAGTGCTTCACCGCTCAGTTTTAGCAGGATACGTTGATATACAGGTTTTGCATTGGTAGCCATGTCATTTTTCCTGGAAGCTATCATCAAATTGGAAGAGTTAAATCTGATGTATCATCCGCTTAGTCAGCATAAATTGCTATTGGGATGAGACTGAAAATGCGTGGTGCTAAGTTTTTTATCCTGGGCAGACGGGAGCCGATAACGGCCCCCTACGGTATCTGTAGGGGCGGCGTTATCGCCGCCCACAGCTAACACGTACGTAGCCCGGATAAAAAAGAACCGCCGATTGGCGGTTCTTTCAGAGCCTGTTACTGCTTAGACATGGCCGCAACTTCTGCTGCAAAGTCGCTTTCAACTTTCGCGATGCCTTCGCCCACTTCAAAGCGGATGAAGTTAACCACGGTAGCACCTTTCTCTTTCAGTGCCTGGCCAACGGTTTTGGCTGGATCGATAACGAACGCCTGACCGGTCAGAGAAACTTCGCCGGTGAATTTCTTCATACGGCCTTCAACCATTTTCTCTGCAATTTCTTTCGGCTTGCCAGATTGCATAGCGATATCCAGCTGAACCTGACGCTCTTTCTCAACCACTTCGGCAGACACGTCTTCCGGGTTGACGAACTCAGGCTTGCTTGCTGCAACGTGCATTGCAACCTGCTTAATCAGCTCTTCATCAGCGCCTTTAGCGGAAACCAGTACGCCGATACGAGCGCCGTGCTGGTAGCTGCCCAGCTGCTCACCTTCGAGTACTTCTACGCGACGGATATTGATGTTTTCACCAATTTTGGCAACCAGTGCCACGCGCTGCTCTTCGAACTGGGTTTTCAGCACATCAACATCAGTCACTTTACCAGCGACTGCTGCATCCAGAACTTCATCAACGAATGCCTGGAAACCGCCATCTTTAGCAACAAAGTCAGTCTGGCAGTTAACTTCCAGAATCACAGCGTAGTCGCCCGCGATTTTAGTTTTGATAACGCCATCAGCAGCAACGTTGCCTGCTTTTTTCGCTGCTTTAATCGCGCCAGACTTACGCATATTTTCGATAGCCAGCTCGATGTCGCCGTTCGCTTCGATCAGCGATTTTTTGCAGTCCATCATGCCCGCGCCAGTACGCTCGCGCAGTTCTTTTACCAATGCAGCGGTAATTTCAGCCATTCCAGAATCCTCGATTCGTCTCTGTGTGCCTGAGCACATTAATAGAGACTTGTTGCGGAAAATTTATTCTGCCCCGCCAGCCTGATGGCCCGGCAAAGCAAACTTTAAAAAAATAAAAGGGGCCTTAAGGCCCCTTACAGATCACAATCTGAAATACCCTTCGCCCTTCAAACTGCAGCGGCGTTGGCTTCCTTCTCTCACCCCGGTCACTTAGTTAACTAAGCTCCCAGAATTCGTTCAGTTGCCGCCTTGCTGCAGCTTGAATGCTCTTGGGTATTTAAAGGGCTCGGTTAAGAGCAAGCCTTATTATTCAGCTTCAGCGAAGGTTTCTTCAGCCTGCTGAGCCAGATCCTGTGAACGACCTTCGCGAACGGTGGTAGCGACTGCAGTCAGATACAGTTTTACGGCACGGATCGCATCGTCGTTACCAGGGATAACGAAATCAACGCCATCTGGATCAGAGTTAGTATCAACGATAGCAAATACCGGGATACCCAGGTTGTTTGCTTCTTTGATAGCGATGTGTTCGTGGTCAGCATCAACAACGAACAGTGCGTCCGGCAGGCCGCCCATATCTTTGATACCGCCCAGGCTGTTTTCCAGCTTGGCCAGTTCGCGAGCACGCATCAGCGCTTCTTTCTTGGTCAGTTTCTCGAAGGTACCGTCCTGAGACTGGATTTCCAGATCTTTCAGACGTTTGATGGACTGACGAACGGTTTTCCAGTTAGTCAGCATGCCACCTAACCAGCGATGGTTAACGAAGAACTGGTCGCAGCTCAGAGCAGCTTCTTTCACCGCTTCGCTTGCCGCGCG
Source organism: Winslowiella arboricola (assembly GCF_025527015.1). Lineage (GTDB taxonomy): Bacteria > Pseudomonadota > Gammaproteobacteria > Enterobacterales > Enterobacteriaceae > Erwinia > Erwinia arboricola. The sequence goes on from NZ_JAODIM010000033.1 coordinate 38,341, forward strand.
CTTAGTACCAACGATCAGGATCTTACCTTTACGGGAAGAGATCTTGTTCAGTTCAGCCAGAGCGTTGTTGAACATTGGTACAGTCTGCTCAAGGTTGATGATGTGAACTTTGTTACGTGCGCCGAAGATGAATGGCTTCATTTTCGGGTTCCAGTAACGGGTCTGGTGACCGAAGTGTACACCGGCTTTGAGCATGTCGCGCATGGAAACAGTTGCCATGATTACCTCTAAATAAATGATTGGGGTTGGGCCTCCACATATCCCATACAACCGACCCGGAACAGCGATAACGCTCTTCGCAGGCACCCCGGCGTATGTGTCGATACGTGTGTGTTATTTACACATAATGAGATTTATGCGTTTCCTGCATAACAAGTTTAACCTTGTCGTACAGAGAATCGTCGGCGCGCTTTATACCATAAAGCCGCCTGTGACGCCAATAATTGTTATCCCGCCAGACGCAACTCAATCACTATTTGGCAGCATCCGGACAGGCTGTTAACATTGTATCACTAGCTACATTATTGTCGAAAATGACGACAACAGCGGATAAAATTAATGGCAATTTCAATAAAAACCCCTGAAGAAATCGAAAAGATGCGCGTGGCGGGCCGTCTGGCAGCCGAAGTGCTGGAGATGATTGAACCCTATGTGAAGCCGGGTATCAGTACCGCTGAATTAGATCGCATTTGTCACGACCATATCGTCAATAAGCAGCAGGCGATCTCCGCCTGTCTCGGCTATCACGGTTTTCCCAAATCAGTCTGTATCTCGATTAACGAAGTGGTGTGCCACGGTATCCCGAGTGATGAAAGGCTGCTGAAGGACGGCGATATCGTCAATATCGACGTCACCGTGATCAAAGATGAGTATCACGGCGATACCTCGAAGATGTTTATCGCTGGTACGCCGACGATTCTTGGTGAGCGTCTGTGCCGCATCACGCAAGAGAGCCTCTACCTGGCGCTGCGCATGGTGAAACCGGGTATTCGTCTGCGCACGCTGGGCCGTGAGATCCAGAAATTTGTTGAAGCGCAGGACTTCTCGGTGGTACGTGAATACTGCGGCCATGGTATCGGCAAAGGTTTCCACGAAGAGCCACAGGTACTGCATTACGATGCGGATGATGGCGGTGTGGTGCTGCAGGCTGGCATGACCTTCACTATCGAGCCGATGGTGAACGCCGGTGATTATCGTATTCGCAGCATGAAAGATGGCTGGACGGTAAAAACTAAAGATCGCAGCTTGTCCGCGCAGTATGAGCATACTATTGTGGTGACAGAAAACGGCTGTGAAATTTTGACGCTGCGTAAAGATGACACCATCGAAAACGTGTTAGTGAACGAGGGTTAACCCCGCGAAGCACGCTGCGTAAACCCCAATAAAAGCCGGCGCTGTTGCCGGTTTTTTTATGTCCGAGCGATGCTGAAGAGAGAGCGCAGATGAGCAATAGCGTGACAGAAAAAATGAATATCGGGCTTTCGGACTCTCCGGCCCACTGGGACGATACGCAACTCACCCGCGAAACCCTGAAGCAGTACCTTGACGCCTTTAACCAGCATCTGGCCGATGCCTTTGATGCCGGCGCCGATGCTGAAGATCTGATCGATGCCCGCACCCTGTTTATTGACCGCCTGTTGCGTCGCCTGTGGCGTTTTTACGGTTTTGACGTGATGACTGATATCGCGCTGGTGGCGGTCGGCGGCTATGGTCGTGGCGAGCTGCATCCGCTGTCTGATATTGATGTACTGATCCTCAGCCGCAAACCACTGGACGAAGCGGCAGCGCAACGCACTGGCGAACTGCTGACGCTGATGTGGGATCTGAAACTGGAAGTGGGCCATAGCGTGCGTACGCTGGAAGAGTGCCTGCTGGAAGGGCTTTCCGATCTTACCGTCGCCACCAATCTGATCGAATCACGCATGCTGGTAGGCGATGTCGCGCTGTTCCTTGAAATGCAGAAAAACGTCTTCAGCGACGGTTTCTGGCCATCATCGCGCTTTTTCGCCGCCAAGATTGAAGAGCAGCAGGAGCGCCACAAACGCTACCACGGCACCAGCTACAATCTGGAACCGGATATTAAAAGCAGTCCGGGCGGACTGCGCGATATCCACACCCTGCTGTGGGTGGCGCGTCGCCATTTTGGCGCCACCTCGATGAGCGAAATGGTCGACTTTGGTTTTCTTACCGAGGCCGAGCGCAACGAACTGAACGAGTGCCAGAGCTTTTTATGGCGTATTCGCTTTGCGCTGCATCTGACCCTGACCCGCTACGATAACCGCCTGCTGTTCGATCGCCAGCTTACCGTGGCCCAGCGCCTGAACTATCAGGGCGAAGGCAACGAGCCGGTGGAGCGGATGATGAAGGACTTCTTCCGCGTCACACGCCGCATCAGTGAACTAAACCAGATGCTGTTGCAGCTGTTTGACGAGGCGATTCTGGCGCTGGGCGCCGATGAGAAGCCACGCGCGATTGATGATGATTTTCAGCTGCGCGGCAGTTTAATCGATCTGCGTGATGAAACCCTGTTCGATCGCGAACCGGTGGCGATTATGCGCATGTTCTACACCATGGTGCGCAATCAGAATATTACCGGCATCTACTCCACTACCCTGCGCCAGCTGCGCCATGCTCGCCGCCACCTGAAACAGCCGCTCTGCACCATTCCGCAGGCGCGTAAGTTGTTCCTTGCGATCCTGCGCCATCCCGGCGCGGTCAGTCGCGCGCTGGTGCCAATGCATCGCCACAGCGTGCTGTGGGCGTATATGCCGCAGTGGAGCAATATTGTCGGCCAGATGCAGTTTGATCTGTTCCACGCCTATACCGTTGATGAACACACTATCCGCGTGCTGCAAAAGCTGGAAAGCTTTGCCGATGAAGCGACGCGCCCGCGCCATCCGCTTTGCGTCGAGCTATGGCCGCGCCTGCCGCAGCTGGAACTGCTGTTAATGGCCGCGCTGTTTCACGATATCGCCAAAGGACGTGGCGGCGACCACTCGGTGCTTGGCGCGCAGGACGCGCTGGAGTTTGCCGAGATGCACGGGCTTAACTCGCGCGAAACCCAGCTGGTCGCCTGGCTGGTGCGCCATCACTTACTGATGTCGGTCACCGCGCAACGACGCGATATTCAGGATCCAACCGAGATTCAGCAGTTTGCAGAAGTGATGCAGAATGAAAATCGCCTGCGCTATCTGGTCTGTCTGACCGTCGCCGATATCTGCGCCACTAATGAAAACTTGTGGAACAGCTGGAAACAGAGCCTGCTGCGCGAACTGTTTTTCGCTACCGAGAAGCAGCTGCGTCGCGGCAGTGAAAACAGCCCGGATCTGCGCGAACGTGTGCGGCATCACCGTTTGCAGGCGCTGGCGCTGCTGCGCATGGACAATATCAATGAAGAGGCGCTGCACGATATCTGGTCACGCTGTCGCGCGGACTATTTCCTGCGCCACACGCCGAATCAGCTGGCGTGGCATGCGCGCCATCTGATGGACCATGACTTAACTAAACCGCTGGTGCTGGTGAGTCCGCAGGCCACACGCGGCGGCACCGAGATCTTTATCTGGAGCCCGGATCGCCCTTACCTGTTTGCCGCGGTCGCCGGTGAGCTGGATCGTCGCAATCTTAGCGTGCATGATGCGCAGATCTTTACCAGCCGCGACGGGCTGGCGATGGATACCTTTATCGTACTGGAACCGGACGGCAGCCCGCTGTCAGCCGATCGTCACCTGATGATCAGTCAGGCGCTGGAGCAGGCAATTACCCAGACCAACTGGGTGCCACCACGTACCCGACGCCAGGCTGCGAGGCTGAAGCACTTTAACGTCGATACAGAGGTCAACTTTTTACCGACCCATACCGACCGCCGTACCTATCTGGAACTGATTGCGCTTGATCAACCTGGTTTACTGGCGCGCGTGGGCGAAGTCTTCTCGGATCTGGGCGTGTCACTGCACGGTGCGCGCATCAGCACCATCGGCGAGCGGGTAGAGGATTTATTTATTCTGGCAAACAGCGATCGGCGTGCACTTGATGCCGAATTGCGTGATGTATTGCAACAACGGTTGACAGAGGCACTTAATCCAAACGATAAAGTGTGACGCAGATTTAATTTTTACCATGTAATGTAGGGGCGGCGTTATCGCCGCCCGTGCAGAACGATTGATTACAGGAACTATATTTAATGCAACAATTACAGAGTGTTATTGAAGCCGCCTTCGAGCGCCGTGCCGACATCACCCCAGCTAACGCTGATACCGTGACTCGTGAAGCCGTAAACCAGGTGATCAGCCTGCTGGACAGTGGCGCCCTGCGCGTTGCTGAAAAGATTGACGGTCAGTGGGTTACCCATCAGTGGCTGAAGAAAGCGGTTCTGCTCTCATTCCGCATCAATGACAATCAGGTGATTGATGGCGCAGAAAGCCGCTATTACGACAAAGTGCCAATGAAATTCGCCGACTACGACGATGCACGCTTTAAGAAAGAAGGTTTCCGCGTCGTGCCGCCTGCAGCCGTGCGTCAGGGTGCGTTTATCGCCCGTAACACTGTGCTGATGCCATCCTATGTCAATATCGGCGCTTACGTTGATGAAGGCTCAATGGTTGATACCTGGGCGACCGTGGGATCTTGCGCGCAGATCGGTAAAAACGTTCACCTGTCTGGCGGCGTTGGCATCGGTGGCGTACTGGAGCCGCTGCAGGCTAACCCGACTATCATCGAAGATAACTGCTTTATCGGCGCACGTTCTGAGATCGTTGAAGGCGTGATCGTTGAAGAAGGCGCAGTGATCTCGATGGGCGTGTATATCGGTCAGAGCACCAAAATCTACGATCGCGAAACCGGCGAAGTGCATTACGGCCGCGTACCTGCTGGATCGGTGGTGGTTTCCGGTAACCTGCCATCGAAAGACGGTAGCTACAGCCTGTACTGTGCGGTGATCGTGAAGAAAGTCGACGCCAAAACGCGTGGCAAAGTGGGCATCAACGAACTACTGCGCACCATCGACTAATCATACTGCGGGCCACGCCCTGTGGCCCGTAATCTTTTCTTTACACTTTCCCGCGCATTTACCTGTTTCGCGTAGCGAATTAACAGGTGCATTTGTTCAGATTTCAGACGATAATCCGCGCCAGTTAACCTTAACTACCGTACGACGGTTTCTCCATTTTCGACTTCTGTGACTACATTGATCGCATTAGTACGAAACGAGTGAGCTAAGTGAAGACAAGGCGTAAGCGCGCAGCAACCGCAGTGGACTTGAGTCCATGAGCATTGCGAGCACTGCACAACGCAGGATTCACGACGCGCAGCCGGATCGACACCAACTTACAAAGGAATCAGAACCATGTATGACAATCTGAAAAGTCTGGGCATATCCAATCCCGATGATATCGACCGCTACAGCCTGCGTCAGGAAGCCAACAACGACATCCTGAAAATCTATTTCCGCAAAGATAAAGGTGAGTTTTTCGCCAAGAGCGTAAAATTTAAATATCCGCGTCAGCGTAAAACTGTGGTCGGCGACAGCATCGGCCAGGGTTACAAAGAAGTGCAGGAAATCAGCCCAAATCTGCGCTATGTGATCGACGAACTGGACCAGATTTGCCAGCGTGACCAGGTAGAAGTGGACCTGAAACGTAAAATCCTGCATGACCTGCGTCATCTGGAAAGCGTGGTATCAAATAAAATTACCGAGATCGAATCCGATCTGGAAAAATTAACCCGTAACGGGCGTTAATTGCCGGGGCGGCGTGATATCGCCGCCCGCTTCTTTCCTATGGCTGCTCATCCAGCTGTAACGCTACATATAACAACAGCCTGTCATCGAAATTACTCAGATTTAACCCCGTCAGCTCCGAGATCCTGTTCAGACGATATTCCAGCGTATTGCGATGGATAAACAGCGCTTTTGCCGTGGCCGAAGGCTGCACATTATGGCTGAACCACGAAATCAGCGTTCGCCGCAGTAAGCCGTTACTGTCCAGCGCCTTCAGTTTTGCCAGCGGACGTGACAGTTCATTCGCCTGCCAGCCGCCGCGTAAACTGTCCAGTAACACCGGCAGCACTAAATCCTGATAAAAGTAGCTACGCTGATCCGGCATCCGCTGTTTGCCCACCAGCATAGTGGTGTGTGCGGTTCGATATGAACGCGCAATACTGCCCTGCCCGGTAAAAAAATTACCCAGCGCAATCCTGATACGCAGATGCCCGCTCTCTTTCATCCGTGACAGCAGCTGCTCAACGCGCCGCCGGTGCTCGTCCTGATCGTGGCGACCATGGGAATTTAGCGCCGGTTTTAGCACAACCATCTCTGTCAGCGAAACAATGGCGATCAGGTTATCGCGCTCGGGCGTGGTCAGCAGAGTTTGCAGTTGCTGCAACTCGGACATCGCACTGTCGACGCCCAGCTGTCCGCTGTCGACTTCCACCACCGCTACCACGCGCGGCTGGTTAAGATCGATACCCAGACGCTGCGCCCAGTCATTCAGGGCAGGCGAAAGGATTTCATTGCGGATTAAATTCAGTACCAGCTCTTCACGTAAACGGCTGTCCTGCGCCAGCATATGCAGCAGACGTGCCTGTTCCAGCATCATCTCAGCGGTCATACAGACCAGTTCACCATAGTGGCGCAGAGTCAGCGGGTCGCCGGTCAGACCGATCACGCCGACGATCTCGCCATCAATACGCAGCGGTAAATTAATACCCGGCCGCACGCCATGCAGATGCTTCGCTACCGCTTCGTCGATATCCACTACCCGCGCTTGCGACAGCGCCAGCAGCGCCCCTTCGTGCATTTCCCCAATGCGTTCACGATCGCCACTGCCAACAATGCGCCCGCGCGCATCCATCACGTTGACATTGCTGTCAATAATTTTCATCGTGCGCGCGACGATCTCCTGGGCCAGACGTGCATCCAGATGATAGGTGGCCATCAAACACTCCTGCAAAGCATAGGGATATTCAGCATACCGGGGAGAATCGCGCGACACATTGTGCAACTGCACAGAGCGGTGTTTCAGCTGTAAAAATTGCGGGGGGTATCACAAACAGAGCGAAGAATGGTGCTAAAAAGTACCGGCGTCAGGGCGCCGGTACTTCAGAAGTTACTGCATTACCAGGTAGATAGTGCTGTCACCACGCTGAATATTTAGCGCCAGCACTGCAGGTTTGCCATCAAGGATCTTACGTAATTCGCCAAGGTTAGCCACCGCCTGCTGGTTCACCCCGAGGATCACATCCTCCTTCTTCAGGCCGATGCGCGCGGCTGCCGTATTCGGCTTTACGTTGTCGACCTTAACGCCTTTATTGTTGGCGATATTGCTGAGATCGGCGCCTTCAATACCAGCGTAAATGATCGCGGAGTCCACTTTGTTCTGCGTACTCTGTTGCAGCTCAACATTTACCGTCACCGGTTTACCATCACGCAGCAGGCCGAGTGCCATTTTGCTGCCCACCGGCAGGGTTCCCACCTGGGCGCGCAGCGCGGAGAAGCTGGAGATCGGTTTCTGGTTAACGGAAACAATCACATCACCGGCTTTAATCCCGGCTTTCGACGCCGAAGAGTCAGGCAATACCTGGCTGACAAAAGCGCCGCGCTGAGCATCAACTTTCATCGCTTTCGCCAGTTCGGAGTTCAGCTCGGTGCCCATAATTCCCAGCTCACCGCGTTTCACCTGACCGTATTCCACCATCTGCGCAGTCAGGTTTTTCACCATATTGCTGGGGATGGCGAAGCCGATACCGATATTGCCGCCGTCCGGCGCGAGGATGGCGGTGTTAATGCCAATCAGTTCACCGTTAAGATTGACCAGCGCACCGCCGGAGTTGCCCCGGTTAATCGCGGCATCGGTCTGGATAAAGTTCTCATAGTTTTCAACATTCAGGCCGCTACGACCCAGCGCCGAAACAATACCCGAGGTCACGGTTTCACCCAGTCCATAAGGGTTGCCGATCGCCACGGTATAATCTCCGACGCGCAGATTATCGGAATCCGCCAGCTGAATCGCCGTCAGGTTTTTAAAGTCCTGCAGCTGGATTAGCGCGATATCAGAGCGCGGATCTTTGCCGATCACTTTGGCGTCATATTTACGCCCGTCACTCACCTGCACCTGAATTTTCGTGGCGTTATCCACCACATGATTATTAGTGACAACATAGCCTTTAGCCGCATCAATCACTACGCCAGAACCTAGCGCTCGGAATTTCTCCTGCTGAGTATTGCCGCCGTCCTGACCATCTTGCCCGCCCTGCCCACCGCCCTGACACATTGGCGAACTCTGGAAAGGTGAACCATCCTGACAGAACGGTGAATTATCACCAAAGAACTGCTGGAACTGTTGCGGCATGCGCGGGGTGCGCACGGTAGTACTTCCTTCAACGTTAATACTGACCACGGAAGGCATAACTTTTTCCAGCATTGGCGCCAGACTTGGCAATTGCTGGGTGGAGGAAGAGGCTGTTTCGGCAGCCTGAGTCACTGCTGGATTCAGCGCCATACCCAGGCTCAGAGCCAGTGCGCTCAATACTAAGGTTGTTTTTTTCATTCGTCGGTTTCTCGTCTCTGACAATGATGCAGACCATTGCTGTGGTCACGATTTTAAGATTAAATTTTTAGCGCGAAGTTCATGTTTAAGTATTTGGTAATGGTAAAAATTTATTCTTAATCTTTACAAATCTCGCCAGCAAACTTTTACTCTACCGCCATCAGGCGACGATATTCATCCCAGGCGTACAGATCGGTCATGCCACTGATATAATCCTGCAACAGACGGGCGCGATAATAGCGCTCCCACAACAGGCGCTGATACTTATGTTCAACGATGATAGTTCTCATTTTTTGCTGATATGCTTTACGATGCTTACCCGACAATTTATGGAACAGCCGCGTCTCAATAGGACGACCTTTTAAAAAGTCCTCATTCATTAATGCGGTAAAATCTTCGTAATTCAAGGTCAGCAATGGCTTATAGATATCCAGCAACCCCTTCATCACGCGATAACCCTGTAGCTCCAGCTGCTCCACTTCCGAGTGGTTAAAGACATGCCTGCGCGCCACGGTTTTGAACATCGCCAGCAGACGCCCTTCTTCGCCATCATCTTCTAATAATGCGTGATTAAAATCGCCGGCGAAGATAGCCGGTAAATTTTCCACAAAGCGTTTTACCGCGTAGGAAACTAAAACATTTTGCACACTGACGCGCAGCGACATAAAGAACTGATCGTTCTTGCTGCGGAAACGTCCATTGCCATTGGCATTTTTCCACGCATAACCAACCGTCCGGGAAAAAACATCACCGGTTTTGGCTTTGCCCCAGCTCTGTTCAAGAAATTCATATAACGCATCGACATTAAAAATCGCTTTTTCTACCGCATCATCTAAGTCGGCAATACAGTAAGAAATATCATCGGCCGCTTCCATAATATAGGTCAGCGGAAAACGGTGATGCTCCTGAATATCGGTGGCTGCCCGTAAATCGGCAATATAGTCCTGCTCTGACAGATAAAAACCGGGCTTTTTCATCAGCGTGCTAAATTCCGCTGGTTTATCGCCCTGCCACCATGCCGGTGCGGTATATTTTAAAATACAGGCAACCTGAGAATAGGTGAGATTCAGTTGCAGCAACGTATGCACCAGACGTATTGCCTGCGCATTGCCCTCAAAGTGGCAGAGATCCTGACGAATAGTGTCATTAAGCGCGCTAAACGCCTTCATCTCGTCATCGCTGAATACGCCACACACCTGCGGATCGACCAGTTCAGCGGGTAAATTATCATCAAACCAGTCGTTTATCGCCGCCTCGCCAAAATGACCAAACGGCGGGTTGCCGACGTCATGCAGCAGACAGGACATCTCCACCAGGCTTTCAAAAGCGCCGGTAAAATCATCCAGTCCATACTGCTCCAGCCCGCCGCTGGATTTTAGCGTCTCGATAATCTCTTTGGCGATATAACGCCCGGTCTGCTGCACTTCCAGCGAATGGGTCAGGCGCGAACGCACCGCCGCATTACGCTCCAGCGGAAAGACCTGGGTTTTCTGCTGTAAGCGCCGAATCGCCGCAGAGTTAATAATTCGTCCACGGTCACTTTCAAAATGACGCGTAATATTATATTCACCAGCGGGTTCTTCACGGTTATTGTATGGCCGCTGAAAACTCATTTTCTTCCTGAAATTAATCTCTGCCATAATTCCTCTCACCGGGTGCGTGAATACTATCAGGACAACCATGTTAAACTATGCATCACTTCAGGTGATAAATTCTACAACAAAGCGAGACTCTCTATGAAAGCAGGCATTATTGGTGCAATGGAGCAGGAAGTGACCCTGCTGCGTGACAAGATTGAAAACCGTCAGACCCTGACGCTGGGCGGTTGTGAAATCTATACCGGCACCCTGAACGGCGTTGAAGTGGCGCTGCTGAAATCGGGCATCGGTAAAGTGTCGGCCGCCATGGGCACCACGCTGCTGCTGGAGCTGTGCAAGCCTGACTTTATTATCAATACCGGCTCGGCTGGCGGCCTGGCGCCGACGCTGAGCGTTGGCGATATCGTGGTGTCCGATGAAGTGCGTTACCACGATGTTGACGTTACCGCCTTTGGCTATGAAGCCGGACAGATGGCCGGTTGCCCTGCCGCGTTTAAAGCTGACGAGAAGCTGATTGCCGCCGCTGAAAGTTGTATTGCACAGCTGAGCCTTAATGCGGTGCGCGGCCTGGTGGTCAGTGGCGATGCCTTTATCAACGGCGCTGAGCCGCTGGCGCGCATTCGTCAAACCTTCCCGCAGGCGATTGCGGTTGAGATGGAAGCCACGGCTATTGCGCATGTCTGCCATCAGTTCAAAACACCATTTGTGGTAGTGCGCGCGATTTCAGACGTGGCCGATCAGGAGTCACACCTCAGCTTTGATGAGTTCCTGGTGGTTGCCGCGCAACAATCATCCCTGATGGTTGAAACCCTGCTGAATAACCTGCGTGGCTAAATTTTTCGCTGTCCTGCTGTTGCTGCTGACGCTGCCAGGCGTCACGCTGGCAGCCACGGCGCCGCGGGTAATCACGCTGGCGCCACATCTTACTGAACTGGCGTTTGCCGCCGGTATCACACCGGTTGCGGTGAGCGCTTACTCTGATTATCCGCCGCAGGCGACTAAGCTGGAACAAGTGGCTAACTGGCAGGGAATCAAAGTCGAACGCATCCTGGCGCTTAAACCGGATGTGGTGCTGGCGTGGCGTGGCGGTACGCCGCAGCGCCAGGTCGAACAACTGCAGGCGCTGGGGCTGAAGATTGTCTGGATGGATGCGCAATCCATTGAGTCAGTGGTTGACGGGTTGCGTGAACTGCAGGCATGGAGTCCGCAACCCCGGCTGGCACGCCAGCACGCCGATGAGCTGGCGCTGCGGTTTGCCACTCTGCGGCAACGCTATCAGCACCCGCAACGGCGGCCGGTATTTCTTCAGTTTGGCATGCAGCCACTGTTCACCGCCTCGCAGGCCACGCTGCAGAACCAGATACTGCAACTCTGCGGCGGAGATAATATTTTTGCCGACAGTAAAGTGCCGTGGCCGCAGGTCAGCCGCGAGCAGGTGCTGATGCGCCATCCGCAAGCCATCGTTATCACTGGCGCCGCAACACGTATTCCGGCGGTAATTCACTTCTGGCAACCGCAACTCGCTGTACCGGTTATTGCGATCAATGATGACTGGTTTAGTCGCGCGGGACCGCGTATTATTCAGGCAGCTGAGCAATTATGCAGCATGCTCCAGCCCAACAAATAGCTGTAACTGTAAAGACCGGATAAAGAACGGTTAAAGAAACAGCAAATATTGCCGTTAATTAAGTAGTGCCGCGATGGGAACTGATATTCTCATGGCGTTTTATATGCGTCCTGCGCATATGTTTGCACCAGGAAAAAAACTACCATGAAAGCCGTTATTTTGGCCTTAGGCCTGTTGATGGCGGGTAACCTCTATGCTGCTTCCACAACCGGCAGCATCGGGGTGAAATTAACCATCTATTCACTGTGTAAAGTGGATGGGCGTGTCAGTGTCAGTCAGAGAGCACCACAGATTGATTGCGGCCGCCAGATATCCGCACAACCGAAAGTGACCGAAAGCAAAATAGCAAGGAATGCCACCAGTAATCAGGAACAGCGTCTGGTCACCGTCGAGTGGTAAAGCGAAAGGGCGAAGATATCTTCGCCCTTTTTTTTCAGCATCAGATACTGAAAGAAGATCCGCAACCGCAAGTGGTTTTTGCGTTTGGGTTAGTGACAATAAAGCGTGAACCTTCGAGGCCTTCGGTATAATCAACCGCACCACCCACCAGATATTGCAGGCTCATCGGGTCAACCACCAGCGCCACGCCCGATTTCTCGATGGTCATATCGCCGTCATTAATCTTATCGTCGAAAGTGAAACCATACTGGAAACCGCTGCAACCACCACCGGTGATATAGACGCGCAGTTTCAGATCCGGATTATCTTCATCAGAAATCAGGTTTTTCACCTTGCTGGCTGCCGCTTCGGTAAATTGCAGAGGCAGTGCTGTTGCTACATCGTCACTCATTTGAATACTCCAGTAATACGTTCAGGCCGCCGCCTGTCAGGTCAATAGTTGACCATAGCTTTTATCATTATCTAATAGCCTGATAGCGCAAGCAAGTTTTGGCGCATGGTGCTTTGCGGCTAAATGCTTCAGCTACTATCTTAGCCTTATCTGCACAACATGATACGCATACGGTGCGATGACGTCGCGATAAAATCCTTTGCAGACGAATCAATCGTGCTGCACGCCTTTCAACCCGCCGGTATGTTCCTTAGAATGGTGGGGATTTTTCTAATTGTACGATTCAGGAGCCCGATCCATGAGTAAGTCTGAAAACCTGTATGCCCAGGCGCAAAAGTTAATTCCCGGTGGAGTTAACTCTCCGGTGCGCGCGTTCACCGGTGTCGGCGGCGTACCGCTTTTCATCGAGCGTGCGAACGGCGCTTACCTCTATGATGCGGATGGTAAAGCCTATATTGATTACGTCGGCTCCTGGGGGCCAATGGTGCTGGGACATAACCACCCGGCTATCCGTAATGCGGTAATTGAAGCCGCCGAACGTGGCCTGAGCTTTGGTGCACCGACCGAGATGGAAGTCAAAATGGCCGAGCTGGTTTGTCAGCTGGTGCCAACCATGGATATGGTACGGATGGTGAACTCCGGCACCGAAGCCACCATGAGCGCCATCCGTCTGGCACGCGGTTTCACCCATCGCGACAAGATCATTAAATTTGAAGGCTGCTACCATGGCCACGCCGACTGCCTGCTGGTGAAAGCCGGTTCCGGCGCACTGACTCTTGGCCAGCCGAATTCACCGGGCGTGCCAGCGGACTTCGCGAAACATACTCTGACCTGCACCTATAACGACCTGGCATCGGTACGCGCAGCGTTTGAGCAGTATCCACAAGATATCGCCTGCATTATCGTTGAACCGGTAGCGGGCAATATGAACTGCATCCCGCCGCATGATGACTTCCTGCCGGGACTGCGCGCACTCTGCGATGAGTTCGGCGCGCTGTTTATCATTGATGAAGTGATGACTGGCTTCCGCGTGGCGCTGGCAGGTGCTCAGGCGCATTACGGCGTGAAGCCGGACCTCACCTGTCTGGGCAAAATCATCGGTGGCGGTATGCCAGTCGGTGCGTTTGGCGGTCGCCGTGAAGTGATGGACGCGCTGGCGCCAACCGGCCCGGTTTACCAGGCAGGCACCCTCTCCGGTAACCCGATTGCCATGGCGGCCGGTTTCGCCTGTCTGAGTGAAATCGCCAAAGCAGGCTGCCACCAGACCCTGACTGCGCTGACAACTCAGCTGGCAGACGGCCTGCTGGCGGCGGCAAAAGCGGAGAATATTCCGTTGGTGGTCAATCATGTTGGCGGAATGTTCGGTCTGTTCTTTACTGATGCAGAGACGGTGACCAGCTACCAGGATGTGACGAAGTGCGACGTTGAGCGCTTTAAGAAGTTCTTCCATCTGATGCTGGAAGAGGGCATTTACCTGGCGCCTTCAGCCTTTGAAGCAGGCTTTATGTCACTGGCGCACAGCAAAGAAGATATTCAGAACACTATCGATGCAGCGCAACGCAGCTTTGCCAGACTGTAATCCAGCCTGAAGATTTTGTTGCAATAACGGCTTCCTTAGTGGAAGCCGTTTTCTTATATGACTCTTCAGATCGCAAGCAGGTCATTCATCAGCGCCGGGTTACGTTCCAGCATCAGCAGTATTTTTAGCGATGAACCTGAAGGTATACGACGCGCCTGCTCCCAGCTTTGCACCAGCGACGCGCTGACGCCCACCGCCTCGGCAAATTCATCCTGCTTCATCCCACTGGTTTCACGTAATAATTTGACGTCTGGCAAATGGTGGCGATGAACCTGAGCAGGTTGCATTTCGCCTTTCTCAATCGCAACCATCTGTTCCATGCTTTCGACCAAATCGTTAAACAGTTGTTTATCCATAATATAAACCTTTGCGAAAATGCCGTGCAGTGCAGGCATGGTTTAGTTAAGTCTGTCGGTTAATGCCTTCGGTATGGCTTTCTCTGATTCACTCAGGTCATCTTTTGCATTTTTAGGATAATCCGTCAGCAGATAGAGTCTGCCGCTATGAGTGAGAAGATAGTAAATAATTCGGACGCCGCCTTGCTTCCCCATACCGGGACGACTCCAGCGTATTTTTTTGCAGCCGCCAGTTTTGCTTATCGTGTCGCCTTCAGCATGATGCGTCAGCAAATATTCCTGTAATTCCCGGAAGCTATCATCGTTTAGCAGGTGTTGACGTTGCTTACTGAAGACGACCGTTTCAACAAATTCAAAATACTCCATTTGTTATCTACCTCCATGCAGAAGCAGATAGTAATCGTACGGAGTACGATTATCAATACTTTATTCGTACCAGGTACGGTAAAATGGCAATAAAAAAGCCGCAACGTTATCCATTGCGGCTATTAACAGCTTCGCCCCTTTATCAGCTTTTCCGCAGCAGATAAACAAAGTACGGCGCGCCAAAGAAGGTTGCCAGCAGACCTGCCGGGATCTGATCCGGGAACGACATCATGCGCCCACACCAGTCAGCAAATACCATCAATGCGCCCCCCAGCAGCGCAGCAATCACCAGCTGTGGCAACGCGCGGCGGAAGCCCAGCATACGCGCCATATGCGGTGCCATCAGACCAATAAAGCTCAGTGGACCGATTGTCAGCGT
This sequence comes from Winslowiella arboricola, assembly GCF_025527015.1. Taxonomy (GTDB): domain Bacteria; phylum Pseudomonadota; class Gammaproteobacteria; order Enterobacterales; family Enterobacteriaceae; genus Erwinia; species Erwinia arboricola. Next base: position 53,576 of record NZ_JAODIM010000033.1, read on the forward strand.
GGCTGCGGCGGTTAATGCGGCAGCCAGCAACAGCAGCGCCAGCCGCGACGGCGTTAGCGCCATCCCTACGCCGCGCGCGGTATCACCACCGAGCGGCAGAATCGCCAGCCAGCGCGTGGCTAACGGCGCCAGCGCAACCAACACCAGCGCAATCACGCAGGTACGTAACGCCTGTGCGCCGTCGACATTATAGGTAGAGCCGGAAATCCACGTCAGCAGCCCCGCCATACGCGGATCGCCACTCGCCAGTAGCAGCATCACCAGCGTGGTAAAAGCGGTGCTTAGCGCCATCCCCGCCAGCAACATCCGTTCCGGCGAGAAACCGCCGCGGCCCGCAGCCAGCAGAATAATGATCAGCGTCAGCGCCGCACCCGCACTGCCCGCAGGCAGCAGCCAGCCAAAAGCATCACCCGGCACGATAAACAGCATCACGACCACGCCAAAAGCGGCGCCAGAACTGATCCCCAGCACTTCCGGACTGGCCATCGGATTGCCGGTCAGGCGCTGAATCAGGCAACCGGCGACGCCCAGCATCATGCCCGCCGCCAGCGCGGCAACCAGACGTGGCCCACGCCATGGCAACAACTGCTGCCAGAGTTCGCCACTGGCCCATACCCAGCCCTCAGCATTGCGGCCAAAGGCGAGCGCAATCACCGCCATCAGCAGCAGTACGCCAAGCGCAACCAGTGCCCACCACACCACCCGATGGCGCTCAGCCGGAATCTTATCGCCCGCATTCATCGCCGGCGGCACCGAACCGGTTCGCAACCGCGGCAACAGCCACAGCAGCAGCGGCGCGCCAATTATCGCCGTGGCGGTACCGGTTGAGACCTCCAGCCAGATACCGGTCAGCCAGCTTACGCTCTGATCCGCCAGCCACAACAGCAGCGCACCGATAAACGGTGCCAGCAGCATTCGGCTGAGTAAGCGGCGCGCCCCCAGTATTCGCGCCAGCAGCGGCGCAAACAGACCAATAAAACCGATAATCCCCACCGTACTGACCAGCTGGGCACTAAGCAGAATCGCCAGCACCAGTGCGGACAGACGCGCCAGTGACAGCGCCAGACCGAGGTTTTTTGCTACGCCATCGTCCAGTCCCATCAGGGTCAGCGGGCGCAACAGCAGTAGCGTCAGGGCAAAGGCGATTAACAGACGTGGCCAGAGCAAGATCACATTGCTCCAGTCCTGTTGATTCAGTGCGCCGGTGCCCCACAGAAACATATTCTGAAGCTGGTCTTTATTAAAGATGGCGACGATCTGATTGACCGCGCCGCAGTAAAGGCTCATCACCAGACCGGCAAGAATCAGGGTGACCGGCGATAAACGCTTGCCCCAGGCGATACCAAACACCACCAGCCCGACCAGCAGCGCACCAATCAGCGCCGCCATCTGGGCGGTCAGAAAACCCGCCGGCAGCGCGCCAATGGTGACCATGGTGATCCCCAGCTGCGCACCGGACGCCACGCCGAGGGTCGTGGGTTCGGCCAGCGGATTACGCAGCACCTGCTGGAACAGCAGACCGGCCAGCCCCAATCCGGCACCGACCAGTAGTGAAATCGTCAGACGCGGCAGCGTGCTGTAGTGAAACACCATCTGCTCAACATCATCAGCATCCGGCTGGCGCAACGCCGCCCACCACTGTGCCAGCGGCAGCTGATGGCTAAAGTTATAAAACGTCAGCGCCAGCGCCGCGATAAACAGCGTGCCAGGCAGCGCGACTGATAACCTGTTGTTTACGTTCATCATGCCTCCAGCGCGCTGTCGAGGGTGTAGCAGAATTGCATCGCGGTCAGAGTCGCACCATAGAACCAGACGGCGGGCACCCGCTTAAAGCGCTGCTGACGGATAAACGCGAAGGATTGCCACAAGGCGGTGGAGGAGACCTGCTGCATCAGCGGCTCATCGCCATGAGAAAAACAGATAACATCGGCGTCTTTAATCACCGCCAGCCGCTCGAGGCCAATTACCGCGCTGCCCCAGAAACTGGTTTCTTCCTGCCAGGCATTTTCAATCCCCAGATGATTCATCACTTCGAGGAACAGACTGGATTTACCAAAGACAATCGCATGGCGGTTATCGATTAAAGACATCAGTAACAATGGCTTCTGCACACGCGGCGCCAGCCGTGCACGCATTTGCGCGATAAAGCTGTCGAACTCCGCCAGATGCTGATGGGCGCGCGGTTCAATATCGAGGCGTTGAGCCAGCTTAACCAGCGAATGGCGTGCAGCGGTCAGCGGTTTGCCGTCGCCTTCGTTAAAGCTAAAGCCCATTCCCGGCGCAATACGGGCGATTTTATCGGGTGACGGCCCATAGCCCGAAGAATAGACAATTAGCGAGGGTTGCAGTTGCGTCATTAACTCAAGGTTCGGCTCGGTACGCAGACCGACGTCAATGGTATCGGCAGCCAGCTCTGGCTTCCCGACCCACACCTGATAGTCCTGCTTGTCGGCAACCGCCATCGGCGCGATACCAAGCGCCAGCAACAGTTCAACCGGCAGCCACTCGATAGCAATAATACGTTGCAGATCCGGCGGCACCGCGGCGCTGGCCGACAGGTTCAGCCATAAGGGAGAGGTCGCCATAGCGGTGAGCAGGCGGCGGCGAAGAGTATCCGGCATCAGAACATCCTGTAATCAGTAAACAAAGCTCACTGGCGCACCGCCTTGCGGATGCGGCAGGATGCCCATAGGAATGCCGTAGATCTTCTCCAGCACGTCAGCATGCATAATCGCCTGGGGTTCGCCCTGGGCAATGGCTTCACCACCGCGCAGCGCCACCAGATGGTCGCAATAACGCGCCGCCATATTGATATCATGCAGTACCGCAATCACCGTCAGGCCACGTTGATGGCTCAGACGCTGGATCAGCGCCAGCACATCAACCTGATGCGCGATATCCAGCGCTGAGGTCGGCTCATCCAGCAGCAGGCAGCGGCTGTTCTGCGCCACCAGCATCGCGATCCAGGCACGCTGACGCTCACCACCGGAAAGGCTGTCCACCAGCCGCCGGGCAAACGGTTTTAACCCGACCAGCGCGATCGCTTCATCGACGCGTTCACGATCTTCTATGCCGAAGCGTCCCAGCGCACCATGCCAGGGATAACGGCCAATCGCCACCAGTTCACGCACCGTCATGCCTTCGGCAGCGGGCAGCTGTTGCGGCAAATAGGCAACCTGGCGGGCAAAGGTTTTGCTGTTCCACTCCGCCAGCGGGGCATCATTCAGCAGCACTTTTCCATCGCTGGCGTCGTGATGACGACCCAGCATTTTCAGCAACGTAGATTTGCCGGAACCGTTATGACCAATCAAACCAGTCACTTTACCGGCAGGAAAAGTCAGCGAAAGTGGATGTAACAATGTACGGCCGGGAACGGTGAAACTCACATTGTCCAGCCGGAAGGTGGTGTCCTGGGCTTGCTGAAGTTGCATGACGGTCTTCAAGGTTGATGAAAGAGAATCGCTACGGAATGTAAACGATAATTATTATTATGAAGGTCGAATGATATGCGAAATAAACGCGGATCTGCAACAAAAAATCCAGTTGGTGCGGGGTATCTGAATGGGGGGAAAACATTGGTAAGGGCGGCGAGAACGCCGCCCTTACATGGGACTATCAGTGTCCAGGGGCACCGTTTTCGGCGCCCCTGGGATTACTGACCAAACATATCTTTAATCCAGCCCGCTACGCCGTCGCCATCCTTCTGCTCCGACTGTTGCTGTAACTGCTGCTGTTGCTGTTCAACCTGCTGCTGCTGTTGCTGGCAAAGCGCATTGGCATCGGTGGTCCAGACCGGCAGAGATCGCCAGCTGCTGCTACCACTGCCGCAGACAAAGTTACCGGCGGAATCAACGTTCATCGGCGCAATATCTTCCGGTGGCGTCAATGTCAGCGGCATCGGTGCCTGATTTTCCAGGTAGTGGCGATAGATCTGCATCGCACCGGAAGCACCGTACAGTTTGGTCGGCTGGTTGTTATCGCGACCAATCCAGGTAATCGCCACTTCCTTGCCATCAATACCGGCAAACCAGCTATCCACCTGATTATTGGTGGTACCGGTTTTCGCCGCGAGGTTAGCGTTAGGGTATTTCGCCCCCAACGCGCGCGCCGTTCCGCGCGCGGCAACCTGCTGCATGCTGTACAGCGTCAGATAGGCCGCCTGCGCCGGCTCAGCACGTTCCGCCTGCGGGAAGCTCTGATACAGCACCGTGCCATCTTCAGCAATCACTGAACGCACTGCTGAAAGCTGCGCCCGGTTACCGCCGCTGGCGATGGTCTGGAACGCCTGCGCCACTTCAATCGGCGTCAGGTTCAGCGCACCCAGCAGCATGGCCGGCACCGGATGCAACTGATCTTTCGGCACCCCCAGTTTGGTCCAGGTATCGGTCACCTGCTGCAGACCCAGCGACATCCCCAAATTCACCGTCGGCACGTTCATCGATCGGGTCAGAGCATCAACCAGCATCACCTGACCACTGAACTGGCGATCGTCATTTTGCGGCTTCCAGACCTGACCATTAGGCTGTTTCAGGGCAATAGGATTATCGGCGATCCAGGTATTCAGGCGATACTTATCCGGCTGGCTAAGCGCCGTCAGATAAGTTGCCGGTTTCGCCAGTGAACCGATAGAGCGACGCGCCTGCAGCGCACGGTTATAACCGGCAAACTGCGGATCGGCGCCGCCAACCATCGCACGGACTTCACCGCTGAAACGGTCCACAATCACCATCGCGGTTTCAAGATCTTTCAGGCCACGCTGTTTACGCAGTACCGGGATCCCTTCTTCCACCGATTTCTCAGCAGCATCCTGCGAGACCGAATCGAGGGTGGTGAAAATTTTCACCCCGGAGAGATCTTTAATTTTGTCGCCGAGCTTCTGCTGCAGCTCATTACGCACCATCTGCATAAAGGCTGGCTGCGGCGTAATCACCCCACCTTTCGGCTGCACGCCCAGCGGACGCGCACTCAGCATATCGTACAGCTCCTGGTCGATAACGTTCTGCTGCTGTAGCAGGCGCAGAACCAGGTTGCGACGCTCCAGCGCCAGCTGCGGGTTACGCCATGGGTTGTACAGCGACGCGCCTTTTACCATACCGACCAGCAACGCCTGCTGATCGAGACTCAGCTCATCCACCGGACGACCAAAGTAATAGAGGCTGGCCAGCGGGAAACCACGGATCTGATCGCTACCGCTCTGACCGAGATAGACCTCGTTCAGGTACAGTTCAAGGATACGATCCTTGCTGTAACGTGCGTCCATAATCAGCGCCATATAGGCTTCGTTCGCCTTACGCCACAGGGAACGTTCGTTGGTCAGGAACAGGTTTTTCACCAGCTGCTGCGTCAGGGTGCTCCCCCCCTGCACCGCACGGCCGGCGGTAATATTCGCGAGGAAGGCACGGCCAATCGAATAGAGGCTGATACCATCATGCTGATAGAAATGACGATCTTCCGTCGCCACCAGCGTATCCACCAGCAGATCCGGGAAGCCCGCGCGCGGCACAAACAGACGCTGCTCGCCATTTGGCGATTGCAGCATGGTGATCAGGCGCGGATCGAGACGGAAGAAACCAAAGTCGCGTCCGCTATCAAGGTTCTTGATTTCGCTTAGCGAACCACTGCTGAATGACAGACGCGCGCGGATCTGACCCTCTTTGCTGTCCGGGAAATCAAACGGACGGCGGATCATCTCAATACTGTTGGCCTGCACGGTAAACTCACCCGGACGCGTCATTCGCGTCACCTGGCGATACTGGGTGCCCTCAAGCAGCGCAATCATCTCCTGCTTGTTGTAGGACATGCCAGGTTCAAGACTGACCATACGACCATAGACGGTGGCGGGCAGTTGCCAGACTTTACCGTCAATGCGGCTGCGAATCTGCGAATCGAGGTAAACGCCGTAAATGGCCATCAGCACGATAAAGACCAGCAGCAGCTTGATAAACAGCCCCAGCCAGCTTCTTTTCTTACGCCCTTTTCCTTTACGTGGCACCGCTGTTACCTCCTCGTCGCCATCATCAGCATCATCCTGATAATCATCATAATCTTCATCATCATACTCTTCTTCCCTGCGGCGACCTTTAACCGGCTTCCGCGGCGGTTTTGGCTGTTTCCCTTTGCGCCCAATAGGTTCGCGATCGTTCCCAGACATTCGTTTCATTTCTCCAGGTATTGCCGTCGGCAACGCCGATTACTCTGTTCCTGTTCTGCATCGCGGGAAAGTGGAACCTTCCGAAATGCGGCTATTCGGCCGTTTATCACGGCGGGGGAGACTTGCGCATGCGGCGCAGGGGCGAAGAATTCGCCGGCCCGCAAGAATAGCATTAAACCTGAATATTCTTAACTGCCAGCAGGGAGAAATCCCCGGCGCAGAGCCGGGGTGAGGGATCAGAATTGATACGAAACATTAACCGAGTAATTTCGCGATTCGCCATACACCGCATAGTCGCTCAGCCACGAGTAATAGCTGCGATCAAACAGATTATTGACGTTGGCCTGCACCGCCAGCTGTTTAGTCAGCTGGTAACGGGCAAACAGATTAGCCAGCGGGTAACTGCTCTGGTACACACGCCGGGTTTCGCCATCTGGTCCGGTGGCGTCCTGGAAGGTGCGATTTTGCCAGTTAACGCCGCCGCCAATCGTCAGATCGCGCAGCATCGGCAGCTGATAGCGGCTGAAGAGTTTAAACGAGGTTTGCGGCATATTGCTGTTAAAGCGGCCTGATGAATCTCTGGCTACATAGCGCGTAGCACCGAAGGTCATTTGCAGGTTGTCGGTCACTGCGCCATTTAACTCAAACTCCGCCCCTTTACTGACGGCTCCCTTTGCCGCGTAGTAAGCCTGCTCACTGGAATTATTAACAAATTTGCTGCCATCGGCCTGGCCGACGTTTTCCTGCTCGATACGGAACAGCGCAAAGGTGGCGGTCAGACGACCATTCAGCCAGTCCGATTTCAGGCCGGTTTCATAGTTTTTGCCGGTAACTGGCGACAGGTAAGCGCCGTTGCTGTCGCGGTAAGTTTGTGGCTGGAAAATCGAGGTATAGCTGGCGTAAGCCGACCAGCTATCGTTGATGTCATAAACCAGGCCGCCGTAGGGCGTCAGGTTGTTTTTACGCATATTGCCGCTGCTGCCAACGGTACTCCATTGTGTGTAACGCGCACCGAGAATCAGCGACAGCGGATCGGCCAGTGAGAAGCGCGCAGCGGTATACGCCGCTTTCTGCCGCACCACATCATCTGCATTCCGATACCAGTCGCCCCACTCTGGTTCAACAACATCGCCATTGCCGTTAAAGCTGCCCATCTGCTCACTGTCGATTGAACCGTCGGCACTGTAAGTGGCGTTATGCTGGCGGCTATAGCTGATGCCTGCCACCAGCTCATGCTGACGCCCGAACAGATCAAACGGGCCGCTGGCATAGGTATCCACCGACTCCAGTTTGCGGGTACCGCGGTCTTTACTGCCAAAGCCGGAAGTGCCCTCGCCGCTCACCGCATCCGGGAAATCCATCACATACAGCAGCTTATCGTTAAAGGTCTCTTCGGCATGCGTGCCATTGAGGCGGAAGGTCCAGCCGTTATCGAAATTATGCGTCGCATTAGCAAAGACTTTACGTGAATCAATGCTGTAGCGCGTCCAGTTAGCGGCAGAGTTGGTGCTGCGATCGTAATGGGTCAGATCGCCATTACTGTACCAGGTCGGCAATCCGCCCCAGGTTGGGTTACCGGTATTGCTTTGCTGATAGTCGTAGCCCAGCGACAACGTGGTATGGTCGGTGACATCCGCGTCCACTACGCCATACAGGAACTTTTTACTTTTATGATAGCGATCCAGCCAGCTATCCTGATCCTGATAACCGGCGATCACGCGGCCACGTACGCTCCCTGCGTCATTTAACGGCGCGGAGAGATCCAGCACATAACGCTGTTTATTCCAGCTGCCGTAACTGGCGCTGACATCGCCGGTAAATACTTTACTGTCCGCATGCTTACGCACCATATTGACTGAGGCTGCCGGACTGCCAGCGCCGGTCATCAGGCCGGTTGCGCCGCGTACCACTTCAATGCGGTCATAAATCGCCGTATCCGATCCGGCATCGCCAAAGTTCCATGTATCACTGACCGAGGTGGGAATATCATCGAAGGTGAAACTGCTGATCTGAAAACCACGTGAGAAATAAGCTGAGCGTTCACTGTCAATGATTTCAGTGGCGACGCCGGTAGTGTTATCCAGTACCTCGCCGACCGATTGCAGGTTTTGATCCTGCATGCGCTGTTTGGTGATGACGCTAACCGACTGCGGCACATCGCGCGGCGTCAGCAGCATTTTGGTACCAGCACGGGTGGTTTTTACCTGATAATCCTGCTGATCGCTGATTGAGGGATCAGCCGCCGCTTCCACCACCAGATCCGGCTGCGTCTCAGTGGCGGCCAGTGCAGGATGAATAAGCGTATGAATCGCCAGTGCCAGCAGTGATACGGTAAAGCTCTGTTTAGTCACCGACGCGCAGATCGCGGCGCCGGCTTCCCTGCGAATAAAAGCCATAAATATTTCTCATCGTTGTTATTAAGATACCTGTCGTGAGAATATAAATGATAACTATTCGCTTTCAAATTATTTCATTGTGATTTATTTGCGCGTTGGCGGGGTGGTGGCAGGATTATCCGGCCAGGTGTGTTTGGGATAACGCCCTTTCATCTCTTTCTGCACCTGCGGCCAGGCGCCGCGCCAGAATGCGGCTAAATCACGGGTGATCTGCAACGGTCGCCGTGCCGGTGAAAGCAGCTCCAGCACCAGCGGCACCCGTCCGTCAGCCACACAGGGGTTCTGCGCTTCGCCATACATCTCCTGCAACTTTACCGCCAGCACGGGCGGCAGCGTGGCATCGTAACGCAGCGGCAAGCGGCTGCCGGTCGGCACCGTATAGTGCGTCGGCAGTGCGCTGTTCAGCCGCTGCCGCTGCGCCCACGTCAGTAATTGCAGTAACGCGTTGGCCAGATTAATTTGTCGCAGCCCTTTCAGATCGCGCACACCATCCATCATCGGCAACAACCAGCGCTCCAGCGTCGCCAGCAGGCTTTGGTCGTCGCTGGCGGGCCACTCCTCTTGCGGCAACCACTGCGCAGCGCAGGCGAGGCGCATACGCAGCTGTTCAGCTTCCGGCGTCCAGTTCAGGACGCTTAGCCCTTTTTCGCGGATCCAGTTCAGCATCGCCGGATGCAACTCTTCCGGTTCTGGCTTCGCTTGCGGCTGCGCCTTCAGCACCAGTGCGCCTATTTGCTGGCGTCGCCAGGCGCGCAACGTACCTTTTTCTTCATCCCACTCAACCGCGGTCACTGACTTAATCGCCTGTGGGCATTGCTGCGTCAGTTGATCGATATCCACCGGCAGCGCCTGCAAAATCCGCGCATCGGCCTGCGCACCGCTCTGTAATAACAGCGGCGCCAGCAGCCACTCATAGCGTGTTAACGCGTGATCGTCATCCAGCTGTACCCCAATGCCATTCGCCAGCTGATACCGCCCCTGCTGACCGCGACGACGCGCCAGGCGGTCGGGGAAAGCAGCCATCAGCAGCGGCAGCAGATAATCACTGTCCGCCTGCGCCGCGCCGACGCCCAGCCGTCTTTGCAGCTGGCGCGCCCGTCGCTGCCAGTGCGGCTGTACGCGCTGGAAACAGTCACGCAGATCGCTGCTGCCGTTGCGAGGCGGCTCCTCAAGGATTGCCACCAGTAACGTGGCGGTGGCGACACGCTCAGCATTACTGCCTGCATCGATCATCAGCGCCGCCAGCCGTGGATCGCTGCCAAGCTGCGCCATACGACGTCCCTTCACGGTCAGCTTGCCGCTGGCGTCACAGGCCCCCAGCGAGGTTAACAGCTCAGCAGCGGCCTGCAGCGCGCTGGATGGCGGTTGATCCAGCCATGTAAGCTGACTGACATCATGGCAGCCCCACTGCAACAGTTCGAGCCATAGCGCCGACAGATCACTGTTGATAATCTCGGCATCCGCATGGCTCGCCGCACGTTCCGCCTGCTCTTTGCTGATCAGGTGCAGACACAGCCCCGGCTCCAGGCGGCCCGCACGCCCGGCGCGCTGCGTCATTGATGCCTGACTGATACGCTGGGTTTGCAGCCGGGTTAACCCGCTGCGCAGATCGAAGCTGCCGCTGCGCTCCAGTCCGCTATCCACCACCAGCCGGATGCCTTCAATGGTTAAACTGGTTTCGGCAATATTGGTCGCCAGCACCACTTTGCGCCGTCCCGACGCGGCTGGCAGAATCGCCCGCTGCTGTTCACTCAGTGGCAAAGCACCGTACAGCGGACAGAGATCGACATCACTGCCAGTCCGTTCTTCCAGCAGCGTTTTAATACGCTGGATTTCGCCGACACCGGGTAAAAACAGCAGCAGCGATCCGCTTTCATCACGCAGCAGCTGGCTGACCTCACGTGCCACCGCATCGTCAAAACGCAGATGCGTCGGCAGTGCGCTAAAGCGTCGCTCAACCGGGAAGCTGCGTCCTTCTGAGATAATCACCGGTGCAGCGGGCAACATGGCGCTTAACCGCTGATTATCGAGGGTGGCCGACATCAACAAGATCTTCAGGTCGTCGCGTAATCCCTGCTGCACATCCAGCAGCAGCGCTAACGCCAGATCCGCCTGCAGACTGCGTTCGTGAAATTCATCGAGGATCACCAGCGAGACCCCTTCCAGCATCGGATCCTGTTGCAGCATGCGCGTCAGAATCCCTTCGGTCACCACTTCCAGCCGGGTATCTGGCCCCACCCGGGTTTCGGCGCGCATACGATAGCCGACGGTGGCACCAGGCTGCTGATTCAGTTGTTCCGCCAGCCGCTGCGCCACATTGCGCGCCGCCAGACGACGCGGCTCCAGCAGCAGAATACGTCCGCTGAAATCGGTCTGCTGCAGGATCTGTAACGGTAACCAGGTCGATTTACCGGCGCCGGTAGGCGCCGCCAGTAACACTTGTGGCGCCTGCTGTAATGCAGTTAACAGCGCAGGAAGCACCGCACTGACCGGTAATTCACTCACAGAAAAACTCCGTAACAATATGGGGGTATACCCTAAATAATTCGAGCTGCACCAAGGCGGCAAGTGAACGAATCCCGATGAGCGTAGTAAACTACGTGATTCGGGTGAGTGAACGCGGCCAACACAGGTGCAGCTTGAATTATGACGGGTATTATGATGGCAGGCATTGTAGCATTCCTCTCAGTTCATTACCGGAGGCTGCCATGTCCACGCGCCGTTTATTCTTCGGCATCGGTTTACCGCAGACGATACAGCAGGAAATCATTGCCTGGCGCGCTGCGGCATTTAACGCCGCGGCGGGTCGCCCGCTGGCCGCCGCCAATCTGCATCTGACGCTGGCCTTTCTCGGCGAAGTCAGCGACGAAAAGACCACCGCGATCTGCCGGCTGGCCGGACGTATTCGCCAGCCGCCGTTTACCCTGCATATCGACGATGCCGGTCACTGGCCGCGTCCCGGCGTGGTGTGGCTCGGCCTGCGTCAGGCGCCACGCGGTTTGGTGCAGCTGGCGGAGATGCTGCGTTCCCAGGCGGCACGCAGCGGCTGTTATCAAAGCCCGCATCCGTTTCATCCGCATATCAGCCTGCTGCGCAATGCCACCCGGCCAGTGGCGATGCCGCCGCGCGATTTTCACTGGCAGTTTGATGTCGCGCAGTTTTCCCTGCTGCAATCGACCTTTGAGCAGGGTCGCAGTAGTTACAAGGTCATTGAAAGCTGGCCTCTCATCGCCAGACAGGAATAAGCATGGAATATTTCCCGGCGCTGCAACCCGCACGCCTGATTAGCCGCTACAAACGTTTTCTCGCCGATGTGGTGACGCCACAGGGCGAAACCCTGACCATCCATTGTGCCAACACCGGCGCAATGACCGGCTGCGCCACACCAGGCGACACCGTGTGGTACTCCACCTCCGACAGTCTGACGCGGAAATACCCGCACAGCTGGGAGCTGACACAGACGCAGCAGGGTCACTGGATCTGTGTAAATACCCTGCGCGCCAACACGCTGGTGCGTGAAGCGATTGCCGCTGAGGTTATCCCGCAACTGACTGGCTACAAATCGTTACAAGCGGAAGTGAAATATGGCGCAGAACGCAGCCGAATTGATTTTCTGTTGCAAGCAGATCATCGCCGAAACTGCTATATTGAAGTGAAATCCGTGACGCTATTACAGCATGGCAAAGGGTATTTTCCGGATGCGGTTACCGAGCGTGGTCAGAAGCACCTGCGTGAACTGGCTAAAATCGCTGAAAATGGCGAGCGCGCGGTACTCTTTTTTGCCGTTCTGCACTCGGGGATTGAGGACGTATCTCCGGCGCGTCATATTGATGCGCAGTACGCAGAACTACTGGCACGGGCACAACAGAGCGGAGTAGAGATACTCTGTTATAAGGCGCAGTTATCTTCAACCGGTTTGACACTGAAAAAGTCGTTGCAAGTAGAGTTGTAATATTTCGCGCAATTTGCTCTGATAGGATAGATACTGGCGGTGCGCTAAATACGCTTTTACTCACAGGCTTGTCAAGTCATGTTCAAGAATAATTGCCAACCTTAATCGCTTCTGTTATTTATAGCGGCCTGTTTTTTCCCCCTTTGGGGATCGATAGTGCGTGTTATCCAGGAGAAACAACATGCAAGAAGGGCAAAACCGTAAAACATCGTCCCTGAGTATTCTCGCCATCGCTGGGGTGGAGCCATACCAAGAGAAGCCAGGCGAAGAGTATATGAACGAAGCCCAGCTGGAGCACTTCAAGAAAATTCTTGAAGCTTGGCGCAATCAACTCAGGGATGAAGTAGACCGTACGGTTACACACATGCAGGACGAAGCAGCTAACTTCCCGGATCCGGTCGATCGTGCCGCCCAGGAAGAAGAGTTCAGCCTTGAACTGCGTAACCGCGACCGTGAGCGTAAGCTGATCAAGAAGATCGAAAAGACGCTGAAAAAGGTTGAAGACGACGATTTCGGCTACTGCGATTCCTGTGGCGTTGAAATCGGTATCCGTCGCCTTGAAGCGCGTCCTACTGCCGATCTTTGTATTGATTGCAAAACGCTGGCGGAAATTCGCGAGAAGCAAATGGCCGGTTAACGGCGCGCGGATGTTGCAGTGAAGCAGGGACAAATTGGTGCTCCCGCTTCACTGCTCTCCGTATCTGCATATCATGTCACTATCCTATATCGGGCGCTTTGCCCCCTCTCCATCCGGTGAATTACACTTTGGATCGCTGATTGCTGCACTTGGCAGCTATCTGCAGGCGCGTGCGCGGCAGGGTCAGTGGTTAGTGCGCATCGAAGATATCGATCCGCCGCGCGAGGTGCCTGGCGCTGCAGAGCAAATTTTACGTCAGCTGGAACATTACGGCCTGCACTGGGACGGCGATGTGCTGTGGCAGTCGCAACGTCATGAAGCCTATCGTGAGGCGCTGGAGTGGTTACGCCAGCATCAGCAGAGCTATTATTGCCGCTGTAGTCGTAGTCGTATTCAGCAAATCGGTGGACACTATGATGGTCACTGCCGCACGCTGCAGCTTGGCGCGGAAAATGCAGCATTACGTTTACGCCAGCATGCGCCGGTCAGCCACTTTAGTGATGGTCTGCGCGGGGAAATCGTCGCCGATGCGGCGCTGGCTGCAGAGGATTTTATTATTCATCGCCGTGACGGGCTGTTCGCTTACAATCTGGCGGTAGTGGTCGATGACCATTTCCAGGGCGTGACGGAGATAGTCCGCGGCGCCGATCTGATTGAGCCAACGGTGCGACAGATTGCGCTGTATCAGCAGTTTGGCTGGCTGGTGCCGGCATATTTGCATTTGCCGCTGGTGCTGAACCATGATGGCGATAAATTATCGAAGCAAAATCATGCCCCTGCCCTGCCGCAAGGCGATGCCCGCCCACTGTTGGTGCGAGCTTTACAGTTTCTCGGGCAAGATGAGCCGATTGGCTGGCAGGATGATTCACTGGAAGCGCTGTTAAAACAGGCAATCCAGCAGTGGAATTTAACAAAAATCCCACGCAATGACGCAGCGGGAAGCGATGCCGTGACATCGGCATTCTCAAATGGTTCTCACTAAGCTATGATTAGCCGCTGTTTTTACCACCCAAGTTTCTTAGTCACTATCGAGGTGTCCCATTTTTACCCGAGTTGCTAATTTTTGCCGAAAAGTCCTGAATCGCGAAGATGAGGCGCCCACTGAGGTCGAGGAAATCCGTCATATGACGATAATCCCTCGAGATCGCCATACTATCTCGCGGAAAGACATTAGCGAAAATGCCCTCAAAGTGCTCTATCGCCTGAATAAAGCCGGATACGAAGCCTACCTGGTAGGCGGCGGCGTACGCGATTTGCTGTTGGGTAAAAAGCCGAAAGATTTCGATGTGACCACCAACGCCACGCCTGAGCAGATGCGTAAGCTGTTCCGCAACTGCCGACTGGTCGGTCGTCGCTTCCGTCTGGCACACGTGATGTTTGGTCCGGAAGTGATCGAAGTCGCCACTTTCCGTGGGCATCATCTGGCCGAAGTCGAGCAGGAAGATCGCAACAGCTCGCAGCGCGGCCAGAACGGCATGCTGCTGCGCGACAATATTTTTGGTTCGATTGAAGATGACGCCCAGCGCCGCGATCTGACCATCAACAGTCTTTACTACAGCGTCGCTGATTTCACCGTGCGTGATTACGTCGGCGGCCTGAGCGATCTGCAACAGGGCATTATTCGCATGATTGGCGACCCGGAAACGCGTTATCGCGAAGATCCGGTGCGTATGCTGCGCGTAGTGCGCTTCGCCGCCAAACTTGATATGAGCATTGCGCCAGAGACCGGTGAGCCGATCCCACGCCTTGCCACGCTGCTGCAGGATATTCCGCCCGCGCGTCTGTTTGAAGAGACGCTGAAGCTGCTGCAGGCCGGTTACGGTTACAGCACCTATCTGCAACTGCGTGAATATCAGCTGTTCCAGCCACTGTTCCCGATTATCACCCGCTACTTTACCGAACAGAGTGACAGTCCGATGGAGCGGATGGTGATTCAGGTGCTGAAAAACACCGATAACCGTATCCACAACCAGATGCGCGTTAACCCGGCATTCCTGTTTGCCGCCATGTTCTGGTATCCACAGCTGGAAGCGGCGCAGAAAATTGCGCAGGAGAGCGGACTGGCCTACTACGACGCCTTTGCACTGGCGATGAACGACGTACTGGATGAAGCCTGCCGTGCGCTGGCGATCCCGAAACGCATTACCACGCTGGTACGTGATATCTGGCAGTTGCAGCTGCGTCTGTCACGTCGCCATGGTAAACGCGCATGGAAGCTGATGGAGCATCCAAAATTCCGTGCTGCCTATGACCTGCTGGCATTACGTGCTGAAGTGGAAAACAATCAGGAATTGCAGCGTCTCACCACCTGGTGGAGCGAGTTTCAGGTTGCGGCGCCGCCACAGCAGAAAACCATGCTCAACACCCTGGGCGACGATCCGGTTCCTCGCCGTCGTACCCGTCGTCCGCGCAAACGCACGCCAGGCGCGGCGGCACCACGTCGTGACGGCAACAGCAACGCATGACACGGGTCTGGATCGCCTTAGGCAGCAATCTGGCCGATCCACTGCATCAGGTGCAAAATGCACTTGATGCACTGGCTGCGATCCCTGAAAGTCAGTTAATTTCGACTTCGACGCTCTACCGTACGCCGCCGTATGGCCCGGCGGATCAGCCTGACTATCTTAATGCGGTGATTGCCCTTGAGACCGGGCTGACGCCGGAAGCGCTGCTCGATCACACTCAGCGTATTGAGCTGGAGCAGGGACGGGTTCGCAAAGCCGAGCGCTGGGGACCGCGCACGCTGGATCTCGATATCCTGCTGTTTGGCGATTTGACGCTTAATAGCGAGCGCTTAATCGTGCCGCACTACGATATGAAAAACCGCGCTTTTATGCTGCTGCCGCTGCTGGAGATTGCGCCAGAACTTAGCTTCCCGGATGGAGATTCTGTCGCCGAATGTCTGGCAAAGCTTGATAGCAGTGAGATTCAGATCTGGTGATCTAAATTTGGTTAGACGCCTGTTTAATAAACAGCATATTCTGCTTATTAAATATGCGATTGCTGGAGTTTGTCTTCTGTCGTATAATTATTTTGCCAAAAGAAGAATTTCACCATGCTGTATGTCTGCTGCCCTCGCGAAGCAGTTGGCTGCAGCGCAAAACCCCGCCTTGTGCGGGGTTTTGCTTTTCTGTTTTCTAATCCGGGTAACGCCTTTTCGCTATAAGTGATTTTGTCCGTGCAGTACAAAAATCCTTCTCCTCAAGTGCTCCCCTCTCTGATAAACGTTCCTCTGCCTGGCGCGATACATTACACTTCGCCCATCAGAAATTTCGTCCTGAGAGGCCGTAATGAAACCGACCACTATTTCTCATCTGCGCCAGTGGAAACAGTCAGGGCGTAAATTTGCCTCGATTACCGCCTACGAATACAGCTTTGCCAAACTGTTTGCCGAAGAAGGCATTCAGGTATTGCTGGTAGGTGATTCACTGGGGATGACCGTACAGGGCCATGATTCAACGCTGCCGGTAACGGTGTCTGATATTGTCTATCACACCCACGCCGTACGCCGCGGCGCTCCTGCGGCTCTGCTGCTCGCCGATCTGCCGTTTATGAGTTACGCCACCCCGCAGCAAACCTTCGATAACGCCGCGCAGCTGATGCGCGCTGGCGCGAATATGGTCAAACTGGAGGGCGGCAGGTGGCTGGCGGAGACGGTACAGCAGCTGACCGAACGCGCAGTGCCGGTGTGTGGCCATCTCGGCTTAACCCCGCAGTCGGTCAATGTGTTTGGCGGTTATAAAATCCAGGGACGTGAAGCAGCCGATGCCGATCGCCTGCTGGAAGATGCGCTGGCGTTAGAAGCCGCCGGTGCGCAGCTGCTGGTGCTGGAGTGTGTGCCAGTGCCGCTGGCGCAACGCGTCACCGCAGCGCTGAATATCCCGGTGATTGGTATCGGTGCCGGTAATGTGACCGATGGTCAGATTCTGGTGATGCATGACGCCTTTGGCATTACCGGTGGACATATCCCGAAATTCGCGAAAAACTTCCTTGCTGACAGCGGCGATATCCGCGCGGCGGTGCGCCAGTATATTACTGAAGTCGAAGCCGGAAGTTATCCCGCTGAAGAACACAGTTTCCAATAATCCAGGAGAGAGTCTGTGCTGATAATTGAAACCTTGCCGATGCTGCGCCGTGAGATCCGTCGCTGGCGTCAGGATGGCAAGCGCATCGCGCTGGTGCCGACCATGGGCAATCTGCACGATGGTCATATGACGCTGGTTGATGAAGCGCGTGAGCGCGCCGATATTGTGGTGGCGACTATTTTTGTCAACCCGATGCAGTTTGAGCGCGCGGACGATCTGGCGCGCTATCCGCGTACCCTGCAGGAAGATTGCGAGAAACTTAATCGTCGTGGTGTTGATCTGGTGTT
Organism: Winslowiella arboricola; assembly: GCF_025527015.1. Lineage (GTDB taxonomy): Bacteria > Pseudomonadota > Gammaproteobacteria > Enterobacterales > Enterobacteriaceae > Erwinia > Erwinia arboricola. The sequence continues at coordinate 71,084 of NZ_JAODIM010000033.1, forward strand.
TTCGCCATCGCCAGGCGATATCTATCCGCAGGGACTGGATACCCAGACCTTCGTGGAGGTGCCAGGGCTGTCATCACTGCTGGAAGGCGCCAGCCGTCCGGGTCATTTCCGTGGCGTATCGACGGTAGTCAGCAAGCTGTTTAACCTTGTCCAGCCGGACCTCGCCTGCTTTGGCGAAAAGGATTATCAGCAGCTGGCGTTGATCCGCAAGATGGTGGCGGATATGGGCTACGATATCGATATTATCGGCGTGCCGACGGTACGCGCCAAAGACGGACTGGCGCTGAGCTCACGTAACGGCTATCTGACGGCCGATCAGCGTAAACAGGCTCCGGCCCTGAGCAAAGTGATGAACGGCATGGCGCAGAAGCTCTCTGATGGTGAACGCCATGTGGAGCAGATTATCGCTGATGCCGAAGCGGAACTGACGGAAAAAGGCTTCCGCCCGGATGGCTTAGCGATTTGCGATGCCGTCACCCTGCTGCCGCTTAATACCGAGAGTCAGCGCGCGGTGATTTTAATGGCGGCCTGGCTGGGCAATGCGCGGCTGATTGATAACCAACAGGTTGATCTGACGCAGTAGACAAGGCCCGGCTATCGACAGATACTGTTGGTCGTTTTTAATTAGACGCTGAACAAGGTAATAAAGTTATGGTACGCACCATGTTGCAAGGCAAGCTGCACCGGGTAAAAGTAACCCAGGCCGATCTGCACTATGAAGGCTCCTGCGCAATCGATCAGGATTTCCTTGATGCCTCCGGCATCCTGCAGTATGAAGCGATTGATATTTACAACGTCAATAATGGTCAGCGTTTTTCGACCTACGCGATTGCAGCTGAGCGCGGTTCAAAAATCATCTCGGTAAATGGCGCCGCTGCGCGCTGCGCCTGTGAAGGTGACCTGCTAATTATCTGCTCTTATGTGCAGATGTCAGATGAGCAGGCCCGCGAGTGGCAGCCGAAGGTGGCCTATTTTGAGGGTGACAACCAGATGAAGCGCGTGGCAAAAGCGGTACCGGTTCAGGTCGCCTGACCAGCCGTGGGGCAGCGTTATCGCTGCCCCATTGCGTTTTTACGTCCGCAATCCACGTCCACGCTGAATCAGCCACCATACCAGCGCATAAAACACCACGATAAAGGCGATCAGCACCGCGAGGGTAAATACCAGCGGCACATCGCTGATGCCAAGGAAACCATAGCGGAAGCCGCTGATCATATACACAATCGGGTTTAGCTTCGACACCGCCTGCCAGAACGGTGGCAACAGCGTCAGCGAATAGAATACGCCGCCAAGGTATGTCAGTGGCGTCAGCACAAAGGTCGGGATCAGGCTGATATCGTCAAAAGTACGGGCAAACACCGCATTTAACAGCCCCGCCAGCGAAAACAGAATCGCCGTCAGCAACAGCGTAATCGCCACCATTGCCCAGGAGTGGACATGGAACGGCACAAAAAATAGCGAAATCGCCGTTACCAGGATACCCACGCAAATTCCGCGCGCCACCCCGCCGCCAACATAGCCGGCAATAATAATATGGGTTGGTACCGGTGCCACCAGCAGCTCTTCAATATTACGCTGGAACTTAGAGCTAAAGAACGACGAGGAGACGTTGGCGTAAGCGTTGGTGATCACCGCCATCATAATCAGGCCCGGCACGATAAACTGCATATAGGTGAAACCATGCATATCACCAATCCGCGAGCCGATCAGATTACCGAAAATGATAAAATAGAGCGTCATGGTAATCACCGGCGGCAGCAGGGTTTGCACCCAGATACGCGCAAAACGGTTAATCTCTTTTTCCCAGATACTCTTTAGCGCTACCCAGTACAAATGTGTCATGCCTTCTCCCCTTTCTTCTGCGTCAGCCCGACAAACAGCTCTTCCAGCCGGTTTGCTTTGTTACGCATACTCAGCACCTGAACACCCTGCGCGCTAAGCTGACTGAACACACTATTAAGCCCCTGTTCACGCATCACTTCCACTTCCAGCGTCGAGGTATCCACCAGCCGGTACTGGAAACCTTCCAGCCGTGGCAAGGCGCTTTTTGCTGCCAGATCGAGGATAAAGGTTTCGGATTTAAGCTTGGAAAGCAGCCCTTTCATCGAGGTGTTTTCCACCAGCTCACCGCTCTGAATAATGCCAATATTGCGGCACAGCATCTCTGCTTCTTCCAGATAATGCGTGGTGAGAATGATGGTGGTTCCCTGTGCATTAAGCTCTTTCAGGAACGCCCACATCGAACGGCGTAACTCAATATCCACGCCCGCCGTTGGTTCATCGAGGATCAACAGCTTTGGCTCATGCATCAGCGCACGGGCAATCATCAGACGACGTTTCATACCACCAGAGAGCATGCGCGCGCGTTCGTTACGCTTCTCCCACAGATCAAGCTGCTTCAGGTATTTTTCCGCACGTACGATGGCATCGCGCTTTTCAACGCCGTAATACCCCGCCTGATTGACCACAATCTGCATCACGGTCTCAAACGGGTTGAAATTAAACTCCTGCGGCACCAGCCCAAGCTGGCGCTTGGCGTTGACCACATCGTGCTGCAGGTCGTAACCAAATACCCGCACCTTACCGGCGGTTTTATTTACCAGCGAACTGATAATGCCGATGGTGGTAGATTTTCCCGCGCCGTTCGGACCGAGCAGTGCATAGAAATCACCGGCCTCAACATTAAGATCGATCCCTTTTAGCGCCTGAACGCCGCCCGGATAGGTCTTGGCCAGTTTTTCAAGTTCCAGTGCATAAGTCATAGGTAAAAGCCTACCCTGTATTGTTTGGTTTTCTTGTTTGCCGTATTAAAAATTGTGGCGTTGGCCTATAGTACTGCAACGCACTTTGACTTGTTACAGGTCGTTAATTTTAATGAAAGACATAGATACCCTTATCAGCAACAATCGCGAATGGTCAAAATTGCTGGTCGAAGAGGACCCAGGTTTCTTTGAGCGTCTTGCTGATGCGCAAAAACCCCGTTTTCTGTGGATTGGTTGCTCTGATAGCCGCGTACCTGCGGAACGTTTAACCGGTCTTGAACCCGGTGAACTGTTCGTTCACCGCAACGTCGCCAACCTGGTGGTTCACACCGACCTGAACTGCCTTTCCGTGGTGCAATACGCGGTAGAAGTGCTGGAAGTCGAACACATCATTATTTGCGGTCACTATGGCTGCGGCGGTGTGCAGGCGGCGGTTGAAAATCCGGAACTGGGGTTAATCAACAACTGGCTGCTGCATATCCGCGACCTGTGGTACAAACATAGCTCATTACTGGGTGAACTGCCGCCAGAAAAACGTTTTGATAAATTGTGTGAAATCAACGTGATTGAGCAAGTCTACAACCTTGGTCACTCAACGATAATGCAATCAGCATGGAAGCGCGGCCAGAAAGTGACGATTCATGGCTGGGTATATGGCATTCACGACGGCTGTCTGCGCGACCTTCAGGTCACCGCCACCAACCGTGAAATCCTCGAGCAACGTTACCGCCATGGCATTTCCAACCTGCTGAATACCCCGGATAGTCATCGCTGATAGTCGGGCGGCGATAACGGCTCCCCTGCATAACCTGCAGGGGGGCGTTCTCGCCGCCCGCCGCAAATAGCGCCGCAAGAATACAACAGGCCGGTCACTCCGGCCTTGGTCGATTGTGCTGTAAAGCGCGGGATTACTCTTCGAGGATCACAACTTTGCCGACATACGGCAGATGGCGATAGCGCTGGGCATAATCGATGCCGTAACCGACCACAAACTCATCAGGAATGGTGAAGCCGACATATTCCACATCTACCGCCACTTCACGACGCTCAGGTTTATCCAGCAGCGTACAGATCGCCAGTGACTTCGGGCCACGCAGGCTCAGAATTTCGCGCACTTTGCTCAGCGTATTACCGGAATCGATAATATCTTCGACAATCAGCACGTCTTTACCACGAATATCTTCGTCGAGGTCTTTGAGGATTTTAACGTCACGGGTAGTGGACATACCGCTGCCGTAGCTGGAGGCGGTCATAAAATCGACTTCGTGCGAGACATCAATGGTGCGGCACAGATCGGCCATAAACATAAACGAACCACGTAACAGACCCACCAGCACCATATCGCTGCCGCTGTCACGGTAGTGTTCAGAGATCTGCTTGCCCAGTTCAGCAATGCGGGTTTTGATCTCAGCTTCGGAGATCATCACTTCTACGGAATGTTTCATAAATTTCATATCTCACTGATTTTAATCAGTTAAAACTATATGCTAGCGCATGATAAGACTAAGTATTGATACACCGATTGATACACAGAGTATCGCACAACTGAGAGCAACCGCGATAGCATGAGGACAAAGTAAGCGAGGGATTATATCAGGGATGACTGCTTAGAGACGAAAAACGCCGAACAATTTCGGCGCTACTGGCCCCATTAATCCTCAGCTTTTGCTCGGGTTAATGGTCGTCTAGTGCAGCCCAATTTGGTTCAAAATCTTTTGAAGGACGGCTTTTCCTCGCCCACTCATCAACAGCTGCTAAGTCTATCCACCGTTCCCTTACACCATAAATTCTCAACACATGGCGCCCTTCCTGCCAAATGCCAGTACGGACCCTTTTGTTTATAACCTCAATGCTCTCCCCAGTAGCGCGGCAATACATTGAAATGGGAACACATTCCAAGTTGATCATGATTTACCTCAAAATATGTTAGCGATTGATATGTAACTCTTTTAATATCCCTCTTCATTCAAAAAGGAAATTACTATGGACGCAACATACCTTACGACATTAATTATTCAGTTAAATAAAGCCATCGACTCGGGCAAACATCAAGACATTACGATTGATCAAGTCCATATATCCATTGAGAAAAAATCACTTTTGCGCTTCATAAAAGAGGCTTGCGGTAAAGACATCGATTTAAGTGTTCAGTTAAGCAGCTCCAGTGACTTTGAAGCAAAATATGAAGAACGAATTAACCAAATTTTTGCCGCTTATGCTGGGGATGAATCACGGAGATGGGGGGTGAAAAATTCAGGGCTGTGCCTTGCTCTCGCATGGACGAATGAAATCGTTCAGCAACATTTCGTTTTTCCAAACGATCCTCAGTATCAGTTGAAATAATAAATACTTGGGCAGCTCTCACTGCCCGATTAAACTGTTTGCTGTCATCTTGGCGAGTTAGGCTTTGTCCACTTAAATTCCCCGAAGTCCCGCTCCTTTGTCGCTTCAACGCGGCTTAGGTGTGTTCTAATCATCAGCCTCTCCTGCCCGTTTAGCTTATGCCCCTTCTTCTGCATTACGGTTATAACCACACTCTCTATCAGCTCCCGTTTCAACATAAATCACCTCACTGTTGATCGCTGGTAAAGCTTCCCGCACTAATAATTGCACCGCCAATTTCACGCTGACCATAAAGAACGGGCACAGGGTAGCCCATAGCTACTGTATTTACGGGTGCGCCAAAAGCATAGTTAGGCTTGTTATCGGTACTGGATGATGAGCCAATATTATATTTAGGCTGCGGCGTCAGCATCTGCACAACGCCCCCCAGCATCATGCTGAGACCAATACTTGTGAGAGCGGTTGTGGCTAACCCGGCCGCCGTGGTGGTCCCAATTGCGGCCCCCCAGGCGGCCAAACTCATCCCAGCAGTAAAGAATGCAGCAACCAGAGCGATGGCGCCCACTACTATTTGAAGAGTACCTCCCCGCTTTGAGCCCTCTATTATCGGCATCATCATAAATTCATCAGCCGATGATGACATATCAAATTCCTGCAATCCGATATTGTTCTTCCCTCTAAAGAATGCGAAACGAATACCATTCAAATGCGCATTTGAAACGTATTTCTTAAAGCCAGGAACCTGAGAACACATGGCACGCAGCATTTCATTCAGATCAGCAACATGAAACTGGTGAATTTTTCCAAACTTACGCGCCATAGCGCCCTTAAGAGTCATTGTCTTAATCATGGTGATCTTCCTCTCAAATGCCTGTAAAGGCGTTAAGACGCGCTTTGTGCGCATCCGACATATCGAAACTGAACTCCTCGTGTTCGGCCTGCCAGGTGCCGAAAGCCATTAGCCCAGCGATCGCCGGGTCAATTTTGTTTGAGGATTTTTTCTTATTGGGTTTGATGTTGGCGTTAGCGTCACTTTCCATCACGACATTACCAATCGCCCAGGCCAGAACCGGATCGCCGTTGTGCCGGATAACTTTACGGTTAACGAACACCTCCAGCGACTTCGCAACCGGGCTGAACTTCAGGTAGGTCTGCGGGAACGGCTCCACGTCGAGGCCAGCGCCCTGAAGCTGGGTGCGTAAGTGCGTTGCGTTCCAGGTGTCGAAACCCACCAGCTTTATGCCGAACACCTCAGCATCGCGGAGAATGTCGTCACGGATGCGGTCATAGTCGATACAGTCGCCCGGCGTGGTGCGTATCCATCCCGCTTTAGCCCACTGCCGGTATATGGCCCGATTTTTATTGGCTACGTTGTTCAGTTGCGCTTCTGGCAGATAGTGGCGGGTCAGCAGCCGGATTTCACGGTCAGACGGGAAGGCGTAGCAAACGCTGGTAATATCCCCGGTAGAGGACAGGTCCAGCCCGGCATAACACTCCATCCCGGCAAGATCGGACTCACTGTAATCATCCTTGCAGGCTTCCCATGCGCCTGAACCCATCCACGGCGTGGCACCCTGACACCAGATGTTAAAACGTTTGGTCAGCATCTCGACCCACTGCGAGGGAATGCCACGGGCTTTCTGAATAGTGTCAGCCAGTGCCGCACCGTCAACGGACACGTCCAGATTGGGGTTGGCCTTCACCCACAGCGCCGGATCGTCAATCTCGCTTTCATCGTCCAGCTCGTAAATCAGCGCAAACAATGAATCGTTGGTTTCCTCTCCGGCCAGTATCTGACAGCAGTAGTCATAGTGCTGCTTGCAGGCTGATACCACGTTGCTGCCAGCAGTTGTAATGGCAAACAGAATGCCTTCAGGCCGTGCTCCCATCCCCAGCTCCAGCGCAGAGTAAACGCCGTTATCAGGGTGCAGGTGGTACTCGTCCACGATGGCCAGTGAGGGGTTGGTCCCTTCGATTGTGGCGGCTTTGGCAGCCAACGGTTTAAGCAGGCTGTTGGTCTTTGCATAAATCATCTTGTGCTGCTGGATAGCCAGGCGCTTTCTCAGCGGTTTTGACAGCAAACACATCTGGCGGGCATCGTCGAACACGATACGGGCCTGATCGCGGCTCACGGCGGCGGTGTAAATGTCCTGCTGGCCGTACTCCATCACCAGAAACCAGTTAGCCAGCATTGCAGCCACGGTGGATTTGGCATTCTTGCGCGGCACCTGAATGTAGGCACTTTTGTATTTCCGGCGTCCGGTCGCCTTAACCCTGAACCCCAGCAGGCAGGCAAAGGCGAACTGCTGCCACGGCTCCAGCACAATTGGCTGGCCGCGAAGCGGGCCTTTGACGTGGGGACAGAGGCGGGAGAATGAAATAAAGCGCTCAACTGTACCCGTATCAAACATGAACCGGCCGTCATTCAGGTCTGAAAAGTACCTTTCCACGGTCTGTTTTACACGTTTACAGGCGGGTATTTCGCCTGATTTTATCGCGCTGGCGTACTCATCCCATGCGGTCAATGGCGTCTTCCTCTTCCGTTTCCACCGGGTTACGGCGGCGTGATACCGGATCGAAGCCCAGCAGCGAGGACATTTTGATCATGATTTTTTCAGCGTCAGATTTTGCACTCAGCGCGGGATTACGGCTTTCCCCGCCCTGGCTGTTAACGATGCTGAAGCCACGCCGCGCAAGGTCTTCTACCGCCCGACGATACATTGAGTAGTTGACACAATAGAGTTCAAGATTATTCCAGTCGGCAGCCGTCAGATCGCCCCGTTCGGCAAGCTGCTTCGCTTTCGCTTTCCACTGCTGTGCGGCCATCTCGTCAAGATAAGCTGGCGGCTTCGGGGGTCTGGCCATAAAAAATTTATTTCCCTGTCCGTTTTATTTTCAAAAAAATCACCGTGCGTAAAAATTTGAGGGGGCGGGTGGTGCCACCGGGTCAGGGGCTTGTCATTGAAACTCCCCCCACCCGGTAAGTGAGAACTGTTATCGATTGCGAAAGGCATCCCGAATATCACGTTCTCTCTCACTCATTCGCTTCGCTGGCTTTGCCCTTCTGGGCTGAGTGCTGAACTGTTCGCGGCTACTCATCAGGCCATTCATCAGCTGCTTCATATCCTGCTCAGTCATGAACATATATCCATTCGTGGCGCTGGCTGGCTGCTGCTTCCTGCTCACTGTATGCACCGGTTTTACGCTTAGTCTTGGTGAGTGGGTCAGTGGTGGTTGTCTTGCGCGAGTGGCAGGAATGGCACAAAGGCTGGTGATTACTGGCAGGCCAGAACAGCACGTCGCCACCACCATCAATCGGAATGATGTGGTCAACGATGGTTGCTGCTGTGTAGATGCCTGCCTTGAGGCAATGGGCGCACAGTGGGTTGGCCTTCAGGAATACCAGACGATATTTATCCCATTCAGTCGTATAGCCACGTTCACGGCGGCTTCCGCGCCTGGCGTTCTGCTGTCGCGATGCCTGCTGTTTGTGCTGCTCACATTTGCCGGATTTCACCCGGACATTGCAGCCCGCTTCACTGCACCGGCGTAATGGTTGCCACGGCATCAGTACACCCCCGGATCACGGTAAACTGACCAGAGCGCAGAGATGGCCAGTGGAACTTCTTTTGTCTGAACATCATTAACGGATGTGCGATATTCATACAGCTGAGAGATATACATCAGGCATCCCACTTTCAAAGCAGCGTTGAACTGTATCTCTGGCGTGTCGGTGGCGAATCGCTTACCGATATGTTTTTGGCACACCTCCAACGCAGCAGCGATATAAGCCAGTAACAGAGAATCCTCATAGTCATCGTCAATACGGCAGTGCAGCTTTACTTCATCAAGCGTCAGTAAGTCAGCCATTGAAAATACCTCCCTTGCATAACAGTTCCAGCCGGGTGTGGTCTTTATCCGGGATGACTGACTGGATGGTATAAACCGTTCCGCGTGCATTGGCTGACTTCCACAGAACCCTATAAGCCGCCACGATGTCAGGACGGTAACGTATCCAGATGCGTGTTGTGATTTCGCTCATAACAGCACCAGATGCGATAATCTCTTTTCCGCTTACGTCAGCAATATCGGCCCACACAGTGCAGATGTCCTTCCACTGCTTCGTTACCGAACCGGTAGACGGATTCTGAACGGTGGTATAAGCCTGCACCGTAACTCGACGTTTCATATCTCCGGCCCTCACTGGGTAGCCTCCTTGCTTACCTTCACTTCCTGCTTCCATGCCTGACTGAACTCGTCGCCACCTTCACGAGGAGCCATGCCTTCACGCTCACGGGCTTCGTTCGGACTCATTACGCCGGACTTAATCGCTGTCTCATAGCTGACAAAGCGATCCTGCGGGTTAGCACGTAGCAGGTCGGCAGAATCAAACTCCACCTGATAACGAACGCCGGGTGTACCGGTAGCCATAAGCAGGGCGGATTTAATCTGCTGCTCAAAGTTGGTCAGCCACGGACGCATGGTCATGGTCAGAAATGCACGGCTGGCTTCACTGAAGTTGCTGTAGGTGCTGTTGCTGTATTCCTGAAGGAAGATCGGCGACACGTTGAACATCCGGGCGATGTCTTCAATGGTAAAGCGACGAGAGGCTAACCACTCGGCATCCTGATTGCTCATGCTCAGCTGCTCGTACTCCATGCCACCTTCAAGAATTGGCGTTTTGCCTGCGTTCCTGGCTCCCTTGTAACGTTCAAGAGCTTCCAGAGCCTGTTTCCCCTTCACGCTGTCCAGCCACTCTTTTGCCTTGAACACACCAGACGACATCATGCCGTTCTTCATCACGCTGGCACCGTGGCGCTGTTGTGCAAGGCCCAGCCCCAGCGTTTCCCGACAGACAGTAATTGGCGAACGCCCCATAAAGCCATCGTCTGTTGAATATCGCAGGTGCAGGATTTCTTCCTGAAGATAGGTGCGAACTTGCCCGCTGAATGGCTCGGTAATGGTGTACTTGTAGCGGTGCTCTTTGATGCGCTCGGGCACCACTGAACCCGGTGAGTACGGATGCAGGGAAATCGGCTGACCGTCACGGCCCCAGTTAATAACCGCATAGGCGTTACCGTTCAGCAGGCAGTGCCGCATCATCGTGCGCTTGAACTGGTAGGCGGTCTGGCAGTCATTGGGAGTTTCATTCAGCAGGTAATCGACTGGATGATTACTCAACCACTCGCGCGCCTCGCTGCCATTGCGATGGGTGACCCGGTACAGATAACAGGGCATGGATGCCACTGCTTCACTGATCACAGCCACGGCGTTCATTACCGCCGGCAGAGATTCCGCTGTTCCTGATGAGACGTATTCGCCCGATCCGGTGTTGGGAATCCCCGCCATCGCCAGGAAGTCATCGATGGTCATGCTGCGCTGTTCGTTTTTTTTGCGAAATGGCCACATATCACAACCCCGCCAGTTCAGCCCAGCGGCGGCGCATCTCGTTATCAAAGCCAGCCAGTGAAGGATGCTGCGCCATCAGAGAACGGCGGGCGATTTCAACACTACTCTGGCTATAGGCGGGCATACTGGTGACGGTGATTTCCCGCAGTTCTGCAGCTGTCACGGTTCGGACATAAGGCACGGTGGCAATGCTCCACTCTTCATTGAGCGCCCTGAAGCCGAAACTCATACCGGAAATATCACCGCGTTCCACCAGCGTCAGCACGTCACGGCCCAGCTGCGTATCGGGTGGCGTCAGCTCAAAGCGCAGACCTGTATTATCTTCGGTAAGTAGCAGCGTGCCGGAGGTGGTGCGGCCCAGCAGCTTTGTATAATCGTGTTCATAAAGGGCCCGGCAGTCAGCACCAGAGGTGAGGCTGTCAGCAAAGGCACCTGGTGCGAACTGCTCCACGAATTCATCCCAGATAACTTCTGACAGACTGTTCCAGCGGATGGCATAGCCCACCAGCTTCTTATCTGAGGCGGTCAGTTCAGAGGTGCGGATTTCAAAATCTTTATTATTCATCGTTCGAACTCCATCAGGCAGGAAAGGGGCCGAAGCCCCTGAATCATTGGATCAGGAGCCTGAACCAGCAACTTCCAGAACCTTGATGGCATTTGAGTCCACCAGCCCACCGCCCAGATACTTATCGGTGTGAACTTTGTAGAAGCCAGGTTCGGTGATGTTGTCCGGGCGGGTGCGTACACCCGTGGTGTGATCCACGATGTAATAACCGCGCTTGAAGTCACCAACGGCAACAACCGGGCCACCTGCTGAGGCATCATCCATGTTTTCGAGGTAGTACACGGGACGGCCCAGCAGCGTATCAGGGGAACCTGCTGTAAGACGGTCGCGCCAGATATAGTCACCGTTGCCGTTCTTCAGCTTTTGCAGAGCAGCAGCTGAGTTAGAGTTCATCACCCATACGGCATTTTTGCGGTATTTGGCTCTCAGCTTGAACAGCAGGTCGATCAGCTCATCGGCGGTTGGGGCTGCGCCAGCGGTAACCATTTTCTCCAGCGTACCGAAGGGGCGGGTTTTATCGCCAGTTGCCGCACGTGGATAGGACAGGAAGCCTTTAGACTTTTTGACGCCATCGCCTGACAGCAGATCGGTCTCTTCGGTTTCGGTAAAGGTGTCGCTGATTTCAGAGGACAGCCAGCCCAGAATATCCACATCGCTGAAGTCCAGAATTTCCTGGGTGGTTTTTGGATAGGCGTAAATCGGGTACAGTTTGATGCTGACCTCTTCCAGCTTCGGCGTGCTGGTCTCAGTGCGAGCTATGCCTTCTTCACCGCGATTAACGGTAACGCCGCCAACGGATACCAGCTTTTTATATTCGTTGCTGGAGGTGGTCTTCACGGTGGCAATCTGACGCATTACGGATTCATCAGACAGCTGGCGCATAATCTCTTTATCGAGATCGGCAATAACCGTATAACCCCCATCAGAGCCAACGGCGGTGGAGAGTGCTCGGGTTTCGCCCGTCAGAATGTAGTGACGCAGCTCGTCGTTAGATACCGTTTTACCATCTGCTGGCTTGCCTGGCTGACTGCGTTCTTCATCAGCCAGTGCCTCAAGTCGGGAAATATCAGTATCAAGGGATTCAGCTTTAGCGCGGAGTTCGTCGAACTGTTTGCCCTCATCGGCGTTCAGGTTGCGTTTTTCCTCAGTGGCTTTATCCATGATGGAACGCATCTGGGTTTTGAGGGCGGTTTTCTCCTGGCGGAGTTCAAGCAATTTTTTCATGTCGTGGTTTCTCGTAACGGTAAGTGTTGAGACGTGAAACCAGCTCTGAAGGGGAGGCCGTTTAACCTTTTTCTGCATCTCGCAGGCTGTATTCGCTACAGCTTGATTAAACGGCCAGTGGCGGCTCACGTCTGAGTGCCACTGATTAAGATATACATTGAAATTTTGGCGTAAATAAGCGATTTTTATGCAGAACAGTATCGAAAGATGGCGAACAAATAATTTACAAAACTCTACTCCGCTAGAGTCAAAGGTGGCATGAATGGGAAAGGAAGTTCTTGGGCTACCGGGTTGCACACCAACCCCTTTGTATGCACGCACAAACAAAGCAGTACATGAAATCGATTCAAAATTAACAGGTTTAATTCATAAGTGGCATCACCTCAATGCTGGTGTTCCTATGAGGATAGAAAAGTATGACGGGTCGATGATTAGCTACGAAGGCATTGCGTACAAAGGTAGCCCTGTCACCGTTTTTTGGAACGGATTCATTGAACCTTATTTGGAGAACTACTCTTTAGAAGTTCTTAAACAGACCTCAGCTTTAGCTATTGAGTGTCAATTTCCAGTCGCCGAATCTGTAGATGAAGCACAAAGTCTTTTAATGGTGCTAATTCGCCGAATTTATAATGAAATGGCGGAAGTAGACAGCATTTTAAAAGGCAATGGGTTTGAGTTTCCGAAAAAAGTCGATGTTAGCGGTAAAATTTTAGGCATGTCAGAATTGATATGTCAGCACGCGGCTATAGAGAGAATGAAAAAGCCTTCCAGCGGAAACCTAACTTACAACATTGAAAATATTAAAGGAAACAACATTCAACTGGGAAGCAATAACAAAATTAGCTCTACTAACTTTCAATGGTTTATTAATGAAATTTATGCATCAGGGGATATCGAGGCCATTGCCATACTCAAAAACCTACTTATAAACAAGACGGCATCAAGAATTATAGGTGCTGAGGCATCTGACTTTCTTACGGTGCTTATGGGAAGTGAGTAAAATTGGCTGAGTAAAGACACTTACACACACTCTGGAGTAAAAATGAATTTCGATGCTATGGCTTACCCTGATTTATTTACTATCTCAGGCATTGAACACAAAGGAAGAAGGGATTCTGCAAAGAAGAAAGTGATGATCCCTTACACTGAAGAACCAGATATAAATATCGGCGATGAACTCACGCAAAAAATTGGAAAAAATCATATTATATTGAAAGTATTGGATATTTCATTTCTTGCTGGCGGTTCTCTTAATGTTGGAACCAAGCATCCACACATGCTTACTTTAGATGTGGAAAATCTTGCTTCAAATGAACATAAGCCTAAATCCAGCCAAAGCACTTACAATATTGGTTCCGTTTCAGGCTCGCAAGTTCAGATTGGTGAAAATAACCATCTACTTATTAACGTAAGCATCACTGAGCTAGTTGAAAAAGTTGCTGCTTCAAGTGATAAGGAAGCAAAGTCAACCCTTAAAAAACTTCTTGAGAACAGCACTGTAGCTGGCGTAATAGGTGCTGGTGCTTCAGCACTTTTCGCCCTTCTGTAAATATAAAGCCTGGGAAACCAGGCTTATTAATTTATTCTTTCGTGCAATCCATAGCGCTATCCAGATGTTCACGCTTACTGTTGAGTTGCTCGATCAGGATATCCAACTGCTCCTTGCTTGCTGCTATAACCTCGCCTGAAAACTGGTGGCGCAGAAACCCATTGTGATCCACATAGAAGAATGCCTCCCTTCGTGACATGTCACGATAGTCTTTTAATGACATAAGTTGCAGATCGGTTTTGCTGTCCGGGATGCCAAACATGTCCTTGTGTTCAACCAGCTTCTTGATCATCACTCTCGAATAAATCATATCTTCGTTTGTATCGTTCATCTTCACAGCCTCTTTTCGTATATATAAACAAAACGTGGTGGGTTATGTGGGTTAGTGGGTTATCTTCGCCTGCTAACTAAATCATCTTCATTAAAAACAATAAGTTGATTTCCACGAACCTTGAAATCGTAACCCACAGCCCCCCTTAAATAACCCACCAGCCCTTTTACTGAGTGGGTTATGATTTCTGTGTGGGTTATTTTGGACTGTTTGTGGGTTATAAACCCCCTCTAGTGGGTTACGTGTGGGTTACATCATTCCTTTAAATTCATATAGATACAGAAACAACTGATGTATAACCCACATAACCCACTTGTTTTAGCCTTGTGTGAAAGAAAATTATTCCTCTTCCGGGGAGAACATCAGCACATAGAAAACATGCTGTTTGCCGCCCATCTTCCTGAGCGCTTTTTTCTTATACCTACCCCGGTCCCCTGTTTCGAGCATCCCGGCATTGGCAAGCGCACGCGCAAACTGCCCATGATTAAAACCTTTGGCTATCTCCTGCTCAAACGCAGCCGGGAACGTGTAAAACTTGTAGGCATCATCTCCGGAGGCAGACCCCGACCTATAGCCAGCCAGTTCCTTAATGGGAAGGTCGCGTGAGTCGCTGTCTGGGTAAGAAAGAAAACGGCTGAACCCATAAGCATTCAGAAAGGCCTCACACTGTTCAATGATCTGCTGGTGTTCCTTGTTACCTGTGCCAAACTCTTTTATCCAGGCGTTGAAGCTGTGCTGTATAGCATCCCGGCTTGCCTGCTCAGTCCAGCCCGTTATCGCTTTACCTGACACAAGCGCAGCCTCCAGAATGGCGAAGCGCTCCGCAACACGGTGGACCTGTTCACCATAGTCAGCAGGGATCAGGCCACGCCAGCGCGTCTGCGCATCCTTTACCGCCTGCCTGGCTTCCTGCTGGTGGCTGGCTAGCCATCTGACCCACTCGCGTCCTGCGGCTCCATGATTGGCCTGATATGCCTCTTTCAATGCATCGGCATGGGCTTTACCGTTCTGGTGCCCATTGAACACCGTCGATTTATCCATGGGTACGTTGAGCAACCTGACCAGCTGGCCCGCCTTGACCTTAATCCCACCAGCGGTAAGAAACGTCTCTATATCCATTTCCCCCGTGCTAATCGCCACCGTTCGCCAGCGTTTAAGCTCGCGGTTCCCCCCTTCTTTGGCCCCCTGCAGTTTTCCGGCACCGTTAAACAGTGTGTAGGCTGACGTGGCTACATCCTTAGCGCTGCTGCCCTGCCCGATTTCATCCAGTGGTAGCAGGCTGTCATTGTGTGCTTCAGCCTCATTAGCTATGCCCAGCGCAGTACCATACCAGGTAAGGCGCAATGCATCCGGCTCACCGTAAACGCTGCTGGCAATATTCGCCGTGGTTGTCTTTCCGGCGCTGGACTGTTCAAAGAGGTGGACGCCGAACCCGTCAGCACCAGCCAATCCAATGAGTGGGGCAGACAGTGCAGCCGCCACACCCAGCATCATGGATGGATTGCCTCCGGCCAGCATCGCCACGCTATCCCGCCAGCTGCCAGCCGTTCCCGCAACGGTATATCCAGACGAAGCGGCACTGCGGCCATTGAAAAGTATTGGCATAGCCGGATTACCGATAATCTCGCCATCGGGCATGATGTAAGCGCCGTGGTGCCAGCCCGTTGTATGACTGATGATCCATTCCTGCCCGTTACCGCTCTGCTGAAGCCAGTCGGCAAGGATCGCCCTAAAGCTGTTCTTAGTGGTCACGTTCACGCCACCCGCTTTCATCGAGCGCCAGCCATCACGCTCACCGATATCAGCGCTCGGGATTGCCCGTGTGATTTCTTCATTGCCCAGCGGTGATTGCCAGCGCAGTATCAGGTAACGCTCGACACCGTCACTACCGGAACCCACAACCGAGAGCGGAGAACACAGCCAGGCTTCGGTGTTAATGATCTCACCGCTATCCTTATCCACCTTTGGCGTGACCCAATAGACGCCATCATCACGGCTCTCTACCCTGGCTTTAAGTTCTTCTCCCGGTGCTGGCTTCTCTGCCCTGTTGCTTACAGGCAGATTAATAACGATCCCACCGCCATTCTCTGCCTCTTCCCTCATACGTGGCAGTTGCTCAGTCCAGTCCTCCAGAAGCTCATATGACTCCGAATAAAAACGAGCCTCCTTTACACCAGACATAGCCAGCTTTGTAGCAATGACCGTGGTGATAAGTGCTGATAACTCACCAGCGCGATATACCCGCACATAGCGCCGATCCTTATCAACGATAACCAACTTGTTGATATCAGCCAGTTGCTTACGATCCAGCACAACTGGAGGCACAGTATCCAAAGCCGGGTTGCGTTCCTGCCAGTGTTTAGCGTGAATCCATGCGTCTGCTCCGGCAAAAATAATTGCTTCGGCCATAACATCAGGTGGCAGCTTTTTAACGTTCGGGGCGCTCCTCACTTAGCACGTCCCCCCTCTGCTTGACGGATGGTATGGCTGCAATTCTCTTTAGCCAGTGAGATGCCCTGCTTAATGCGGGTAAGGTGCTTGAAGAGCATCCCAAGGTTTGACATGTCCTGGCTTATCTCCTCTCCTTCGTATTCCTCACTTTCAGCCGCTACGAACATCAGGTGGCCAATGCTCGACATTCCCAAATCCAGCGCGGTCTCTACCTCGTCTGTAAGGCGATACATTTCTTTAGCCTGCTCATATCCGATATCTCGGAATGAGTCGATCAGGCTGTAGGCATCAGAATTTCTCGCCATAGTTCACCCCCGCTGGCATATCGGTTTCATTCAGAATAAAAGCAGGATTATCAGTTCCGTTCAGGATGAAGGTGAGGTGATTAGCTACGGTCAGCGCGAGTTCTGTCAGATTCCCCCTGTCCATTTCACTCATTTCGCCGGAGTAGTGGGCCAGAACCATCAGCAGGGAATTAAGCTGGCATGACATTGAAGCCGCTTTACCAAGGGAGATATCAAGCATGACTCCCCCCCTGTACTGGCAGGCGGCCGGCGAAGACAATCACGCAACCAGCTGGAGACAGTTCACGGGCTTCCTGCTCAGTGCCTGCTGTGATGTGAATGACGTTGCTTGAAGTGGCATTGAGCGCCAGAAAACGCCAGGTGAAGGACTGCCGCCCTTCCGGGTGTGTGGTATGATCTTTCATAGCTGCCTCGTTATCGTAATTAACGGTGGTGGTCAGAGGCCCGGTTAGTGTTGACGCACTTCCGGGCTTCGGTGCTTTACAAGTGTCAGACACATGATGTACATTTTGCGACACAACGAAGATTACGCCGAGTGTCAGACACATGTCAAACGTTAAAATGCCAAAAGGTAACAAGCAAATTGCTTTCCGCGTGGAGCCCTCATTGGAAGAAGCGATGCAGCAAGCTATGAAGGAAGACGGAGATGAAACTGTTTCCGCATGGCTAAAAAGAATAATCAGGAAAGAGCTTACCCAGCGAGGAATTGCGCCGAAAAGTTGACCGATGCTCATATCTGAGCATCCCTTGCAACTACCAAACGCCAGATATGGTGGTAGGTGCGTAACCACATGATTTTGCTTCAAGGGTGGAATTCCTCCCTTAATAGCTCCAGTAATTTCATAAGAGCAGTTGACCGGATCACCAACTCTGCTATCCTGGCTGTGAATTTGGTAGTGACATTGGCGGCCTTGCAGGGCCGCTTTTGTTTTATATTGCACCAGCATTATTTGTCTCCCTTCAGAACGCCAGCGTCCACCAGCCGCTTAACCAACCACACCTCACCTTTACCAGTCAGCATTGTGGTGAATGATGCGCGTGTTTCACCATAGGCAACGTAACTACCCTGCCGAACGGCAAAGTACCCGCAGTCGATGAAGCGTTGAGCCGGAAGGTTATACCTCTGGCCATCTTTGATCAGGATGTGATTGTCCCGCATCCACGCAAATAATTTATGAGGTCCAACACCGACCGTCTTAGCAAAGTTAGGGATTGAAATACCCTTGCTGATCCCCGTTACTCTGTCCGCAAACTCAACCTTTGGCGCGGCGTCTGCCAGTTGGCACTCAAGAGCTAATTTCTGTTCAGCAACATCAGCAGCAAGGCGTAATGCTTCTGGTAATGTCAGCTGAACACGAGATGAATCTTCAAGTTCATGCAGGCGCTTTATCACCTTCATGCGGAGCTGAGCGTTATAGCCGGTGATCAGGCATTCAGTGTGATCTCGCCCCAAAATATAATTGACTTGTCTGCGGTTCATGCTGTCCAAGTAGGTGCGTGCAAATTTACTCACATCTTCATGAAGCTGATCCATCATCACCTCAATGTCTCTTTTTACATCGGGATGACGCTTGTCGGTCAGTTCAGCAATCTCTCTGCTGTTCATAGTTAGGGTGGCGGGTTCAGAGTGAGTTAGCGATAGATTATTCATCGTCAACCTCACGCTAATTTTCGGCTGTAGGGATTATTTACGTTCTCAACTACCGGGGGGTTGCGCACCCACCACAGGACATCGGAAAGGAGCCAAGCGCAGCTATTGCGTCCGAAGTGGCAACGAGCTGGGAAGCGGCCTTCCTGTTCCATCTTCCAACGAGTGGATCGTGAAAGGCTGGTGATATCGCTGCACTCTTCCTCACGAATACGCTTATCGTATTTGAAAGCATATTCCTCAAGGATAGTCCGGCGCTGTTCTGGTGTTGGGGATATGAATACTAACTTAGGCATGTTACCTCCACTGTTTCTGAGCTTGTGGAGGCTATTATTCTTTAATGTTTTTTTGATGCATTATTGAAATGTTGTGTCAGAATTCACTTAGATATTTCTCTGCGTAATTTTTCTAAAGAACCTTCTGATACAAGTTTCTCAATGAATGGTCTTACCGTTTGCACTATCGCAAAAACATCCTTTTCACCATCGGGGAATAAAGATACGGCCAACACGCCCTGTGCAATAATCAGCTCTTGTTCAAGAGACCAAGAAATCAAGTCCATGTAAGGAATAATCTTGTACTCAAGTATTTTTCTTCTGACAATACTCCATGAATTATTTATCTCAATAGGAACTTCCTTTACGTTGAGTTCCTTTCTCCACATTGGCAATAAATTTTTCAAATCATCTATTAGTATTTCATCCGGTAAATTCAAATCGACCACTAAGCAAAGTTCATTATCTATAATTTTATTTATTGAATCTGATGCTCTGGCAGAAATCCAACCATGACTTTCTCCCCCTGGTTCCATGGATGAACAATTAAACTCTTCAATATCAATTACTAATTTCTTGCCACCTCTTTCCCCATGAGTATCAGTAGCTTTGGATAATGCTACAACATCCAGCCTAGATAGCCCTCTAACCCCATCACCACTACTTATCCTTAAAGAATTATTGCTATTTACCGCAAACCGCTCAAATGCTTCTTTGTTTCCGTTAAATTGCTCATAAAATTCATCAGGATGTTTGCTTACAAACTCATTAAATGGATCTGTAGAGTCCGATGGCATTTTAGAGTCAGATCCATTTTGAATGAAGTAAGCTCCTTCTGTCCAATCAGGATCATTAAAAAACATACGCCAGTAAAGCTGCCTGAAAAAGTCCTTATCCGACATAATGGTAAGAGAGTTATACTTCTCTAAACTAAATTCCTTAGGAAGGTCTTTCTTACTATTAATTTTTTTAGTCATTTCAACGCCTTTAGTAAAATTATATTTGTGTGGCTACTAGCCAATACATCTAGCCGCTCATACCATTTATTCAGAGCATCTAGTTTTTCTGGTAGATACAGGCTTCGGTTATAGATAGCCATGACACCGGGTAAAGCATGCCCAAGCATTAGCTCCACAATGTGAGGTGCAATACCCATGTTATTTAACCCGGTTGAGAACGTTCGACGCAAGTCGTGCAGAGTCCATGCTTCAATATGCTTAAAATCTTTGTACAACCTACGACCTTTAAGAGATACAGAGGCTCTGCTCCGTTCTTCACCCAGAATTAAACCCGATGAGACAGTTTCTCTTTTCAAATCTTTCAGCCATGGCCTGATCCCTTCTGGAATTGAGCGCACTATTTTTTCTTTGGTTTTACTATGCTCTTTTGGAACAGTCCATATCCATGACGTAAAGTCCCACTCAGACCATTTGGATAATCTAACTTCCATTGTCCTTGCGCCGAACAAAACAAGAATTTTAAGCAATCGCAAATAGTATGGGTGCTGTTCGTGGCCATACGTGCAACGCCATACATCAGCGATTTCAGAGTCAGACAGAACTCGATCACGTTTTCCTGATGGCTGTCCAACATCCTGAATGGTCAGAATGGCCAGGGCGTCACTCGATGCGTATCGCCGAACGCGGCAAAACCTGAGCGCCTGCTTTGATATTTGAAACATTCTCCCTGCAGTAACCGGCTGGGTTTGATTAATCTCATCAAAACAAAGCAGCCAATGACGAGTTTCACACCTTTCAAGGGGATAATGACCAATACGAGGATAAATATGCTTTCTCAGCTGCGCACGAGTCATTTCTTCATCACTACGCTTGTGCCTGGCATAGTTAGTTAGCCAATACTCAAGCGCCCCCTCTACCGTCACAGGCTTCAATGTGGCTTCTGCGGTGATTACCAGCTCAAATTTAGGATCGAGTCCACCAGCAAGCCATCGCCTGCATTGCTCACGCTTCTCTCTTGCCAGTTTTAAAGATAAGTCAGGATAACGGCCCAATGTAAGACGCTCCAGCTTGCTCCCTCGCCCACCGAGACGATAAGAGAATACCCAGCTTAGTTGTCCCTGTCTGGAGGCCCTTACACTCAATCCCTCGCCATCAGCGAACATAGCGGGTGATTCCCTCTCAGAACCCGCCAAAGACTTGAGTTTTTTATCACTGAGCTTATTTGTACCTGCCATCTCGTTCCCCGAACGCTTTCTGTTGATACACCGATTGATACACCGATTGATACACCGCTTTGTATCACGGTCAGTAAAACCACGAAAACACTGAAACCAAGATACACTTAACTATCTGATTTTATATCGAGAAATGATAATTTCAAGAAAACACATAAAAGCATGAAAACCATATGTTTTTTACTTCTACGGTGTGTTTCATAACATTCAGATTGGTCGCATGGGGAAAGCACCGCAGTCTATCACATTTCACCGTTGAAGCATGCTGTTGCGCAACACCAATCTGGTATAACAGACAAAAAAACCATCCAGACGGATAGACTGCCATAAATAACAAAACCAATATTTAATAGCGCAATTAGTTTTAACCATAGAACGTTAATTCATTTATCGCCATGATCACCGGCATGCTAGCTTATGCTCAAAATATCGAGTTAATTCATGCCGCAATGGCAGGAGATCGTATGACGTCGCCACACTCAAAGAAAACCCACCTTGGTAATCGCGAACTGTCGCCAGAAACACAAATGCTTAACTATGGCTACGATCCGGCGCTTTCCGAAGGGGCTGTTAAACCACCGGTATTCCTCACCTCGACCTTTGTCTTTAACACTGCTGAAGAGGGGCGCGATTTCTTCGACTATGTCTCCGGCCGCCGCGAACCGCCAGCAGGCAGTTCATCGGGCCTGGTTTACTCCCGCTTTAACCATCCCAACAGCGAAATCGTTGAGGATCGGCTGGCGATTTATGAACGCAGCGAAAGTGGCGCGCTGTTCTCCTCCGGCATGTCAGCAATCTCCACCACGCTGCTGGCGCTGGTCAAACCGGGGGATGCCATCCTGCATTCGCAGCCGCTGTATGGCGGCACCGAAACCCTGCTAACGAAAACCTTTCGTAATCTGGGCGTCGCGACGCAGGGCTTTGATGATGGCGTCAATCAGGCATCGGTACAGGTGGCCGCCGATGCCGCACTAAAGCAGGGACGCGTTTCGGTGATTCTGATTGAGTCCCCGGCTAACCCGACCAATAGCCTGGTCGATGTGGCGCTGATTAGCGGTATCGCCGACTATATTGCACAGCAGCAGGGCCACCGCCCGATTATTGCCTGCGATAATACCCTGCTGGGTCCGGTATTTCAGCGGCCGCTGGAGCATGGCGCGGATCTCTCCATCTACTCGCTGACTAAATATGTTGGTGGCCATTCGGACCTGATTGCCGGCGCGGTGCTTGGCAGTAAAGCGCTGATCAGCCAGATTAAGTCGCTGCGCGGCTCGATTGGCACCCAGCTGGATCCGCACTCCTGCTGGATGATTGGCCGCTCGCTGGAAACGCTGTCGCTGCGTATGGAGCGGGCGAACAGCAATGCACTGGCTGTCGCGGAGTTTCTGCGTGATCATGCCAAAGTGGAAAATATTCACTATCTGTCGTTTCTTGATGCGCAATCGGCTGCCGGACAAACCTTCAGCAGGCAGTGCTCGGGGGCGGGTTCGACCTTCTCTTTCGATTTACGTGGCGGCCAGGCGTCCTCTTTCCGTTTTCTCAATGCGCTACAGCTATTTAAGCTGGCGGTCAGCCTTGGCGGTACCGAATCACTTGCCAGTCACCCGGCCAGCACCACTCACTCAGGGGTGCCGGTTGAAGTGCGCGATCGCATTGGTATCCGCGCGTCCACCATTCGTTTATCGATCGGCATCGAGAATAAAGACGATTTAATTGAGGATCTGCGTCTGGCGCTGGAACAGGCCTGATCCCAAAGTATTCACTGGCGGCCAGAGCATGGCCGTCAGTGAAAAAACTGCGGACCAAAATCAGGATTTGTTCTGCATGATTTTCAGTATCTTACCAAAGCTGATAGTTTTACTGCCAATTTGCGTCATGCCATCTTCCGGCAGGTAGCTGAATTTCACATACAGAATCTGGCCACTGGCCTTCTGGGTTTGCTGTAATTTTTCCAGTGAGTCATACAGAGCTTTCAGATCGCCCGGAACACCGGCAGCGTCGGTAATAATGGTCCCGAACGGCAGAAACTTCTGAGCCTGTTCAACTGCGGTAATCAGCAAATCATTTAACGGGAATAAACCAGTAAAACGCTTCCTGGGGACATATTTGGTTATCCCCATATAAATTTCCGGCAATTCAGCAATCTCATTTTCAATCCCGCGCGTTTCATTTTTTAACAGAAATTCGGTAATTTCAACCGGCGTACCAATTAATACCAGCGGCTTAACTCCGGCGCCTTTTTCCGAAAAAAGATATTCATTTTTGGAACTCTTCATTGCCTTATGCAATTCACCACGATCGACTATCAGGCTATAATATTTGCCTTCTTTAATCACCGGGATTGGTTCGCGCCACATTTCCGCCGCTGCAGCCATGGCGCCGCCAGAGCTGGCAACGCCGAGGGTAAGTAATAAAGCTGGTATCATTTTTTTCATCATTGACATCCCTCTCAATATTAATTTATGCGAACAATCCGTTATGACATAAAATAATTTCAGTGATACGACATTCAGTTAAATAGAGTCGTTATCACCAGGCTATGCTAAATCAGATAAATAATGTGTACCATAAACAAAGCACAATCATCAGCAAAGTAATTCGCGCGTATAATCAATGCAGCGCGCCCGCAACGTTTCCCGCTGGCATAAAACTCCACTGGCTGCGCAGCGCGACGCAGACAGGCGGCGAGAACGCCGCCCCTACAAGGTTTGCATTATCCTGTAGGGGCGGCGTTCTCGCCGCCCGTGTTGATGATTTGCGATAAACCTGATAACAGCGTTCTCGCCGCCCGCTCAGCGATTAACTGACGGTAAACCCCAGCATCATGCCGGTATCTTCATGCTCCAGCAGGTGGCAGTGCGCCATATAAGCATTTTGCGCATCGGCCACATAGTTAAAGCGCACCAGCACTTCGCTACGCCAGCCCTCAACGCGCACGATATCTTTCCAGCCACTGCGGTGCGCTTCCGGCGCTTTACCGTTTTCCGACAGAATGCGGAACTGCGCGCCGTGAATATGGAACGGATGGAGCATCGCATCGCCTTCACCGGAAATGGTCCACTTTTCATAGTCGCCTAATTTAGCGGCAAACATCGGCTTATCCATATCATACGGCAGGCCGTTGATCTTATTGCCGTGATGGAAATCGTAACTTGTTGTATTGTCGGCCATCGCACTGTGATCCATCGCGCCGTCGCCATCTTTGTCATCGTGCGCATCCATCGCCATGCCCGCCATCGCTTTATTACCATACTTGCGCATCAGCGCCTGCATACCGCGCTGATCCAGCTGAGGATCCATCATCAGTTGCAGCCAGCGGTTAGTGATGCCTTCGCTGGATGGCAATGACGGCAGATCGACCAGTGTGTCCGGCAGTTGACCACTGGCCTGAATCGCCAGCGGGATCACGTTTAACAGTGGCAGCGGCTGGTCAAACGGCATCAGCGTCATCCCCATCTGGCGCACCGGCAGGGTCACCAGGTCAAACGCTTTGCCATCTTTAGTATCAACCAGCACTTCAAAACGCTCACCCGGCATCATCGTCAGTTCACTGACCTTAACCGGTTCGGCCAGCAGGCCGCCGTCGCTGGCAATCACATACAGCGGGCGATGATCGCTGGCCGCCAGTTTCAGTGAGCGGGCGTTACAGCCATTAAGCAAGCGTAAACGCAACCAGCCGCGCGGCACCGCCTGCTGCGGATACTGCACGCCGTTGGTTAACATCATATTGCCAAACCAGCCCACCGCCGCGCTGAGAATATCCAGCTGATAATCGATTTTACTGCCGTCGGCGCTCAGCTGTTTATCCTGCAAAATCAGCGGAATATCATCGACGCCCCACTGTTTCGGCAGCATCAGTTTTTCACTGTCGTTATCCTGCAAAATAACCAGTCCCGCCAGTCCCTGCGCTACCTGATAGCCAGTTTCACCATGCTGATGGGGATGGAACCAGCAGGTGGCCGCCGGTTGATCGGGGGTAAAACTTACCGTGCGTCGCTGACCCGGTTCAATGCGCGCCTGCGGCCCGCCATCCACCGCGCCGGGGATCTCCAGACCATGCCAGTGCAAAGTGGTGGCCTGCGGCAAGCGGTTGTCGATATTGACGCTAACCGGTTTGCCACGCTCCAGCAGCAGCGCCGGACCGAGCAGGCTGCCGTTATAGCCCCAGCTCGGAACCTGCTTGCCGTTCCATGACGAAAAACCACTCTGAGCGGTTAACGTGACTTCGCCGCGCGGGTCGGCACTCAGCAGCTCAGGGATCGGCAGCATCGGACGGGTCGCGGCCATCAGCGAGCGGCTCCAGAGTGGTAACGCACCGGCAGCACTGAGCGCAGCGCTCAGCTTAAGAAAATCACGGCGTAACATCATTGCATCCTTTACGGTAAAAGTTATCGCGCAGCTTAAACCCTCCCCCCGAGGTAAGGTCAAGTTCAATCAGATTCATCATGCGGGCGGAAACTGGTGAAAATGGCTGTTGAAGGCAGTTTAAGCGGCAAAATTGTCTGAACCCTGAGTCTAACTGTGCTAACGTCAGGTTATAGCAACTTTGTGAGAAGAATTATGAAGAAAGGCATCAAGGCTCTGTTTCTGACCGGACTACTGGGTTTTTCCTGCTCCAGCTTTGCGCTGAGCGAATCAGAAGCGGAAGATCTTGCGGATCTGACCGCAGTATTTGTCTACCTGAAAAATGACTGTGGCTATCAGGATCTTCCCGATGCCCAGATTCGTAAAGCTCTGATGTTTTTTGCCCAGCAAAACCGTTGGGATTTAACCAATTACGCCAGCTACAACATGAAAGCGTTAGGCGAAGACAGCTACCGCGATCTGAGCGGTATTGCTATCGCTAACGATAAGAAGTGTAAATCTCTGGCACGTGATTCCCTCAGCCTGCTGGCCTACGTAAAATAACCCTCCGTGATTGCCCCACTGCTGATAATTTGACCGTGCAACCACGGTCAGAGTTAGCTATTATGTGCCGCCCATTTTTCATGGCGACTCTGAGGAGATCCCCCTATGGCCCAAAATGAAATGTGGTATGAAACGCTTCATGCCGGTTTCGGACAGTACTTCACGATCAATAAAGAACTGTATCGCGAAAAGACCGAACATCAGGATCTGATTATCTTTGAAAATGCTGCTCTGGGTCGCGTTATGGCGCTTGACGGCGTGGTACAAACCACCGAGCGCGATGAGTTTATCTACCACGAGATGATGACTCATGTGCCGTTGCTGGCGCACGGCGCGGCAAAGAAGGTACTGATTATTGGCGGTGGCGATGGCGCAATGCTGCGCGAGGTCAGCCGCCAT
This sequence comes from Winslowiella arboricola, assembly GCF_025527015.1. GTDB lineage: Bacteria > Pseudomonadota > Gammaproteobacteria > Enterobacterales > Enterobacteriaceae > Erwinia > Erwinia arboricola. The sequence goes on from NZ_JAODIM010000033.1 coordinate 97,447, forward strand.
CAATCGGTTGAGCAGATCACCATGGTGGAAATTGACGCCGGCGTGGTCACCTTCTGCAAGCAGTATCTGCCGAACCACAGCGCCGGAGCCTATGAGGATCCGCGCTTTACGCTGGTGATTGATGATGGCGTGAACTTCGTGAATCAGTGCAGCGAAAAGTTCGACGTCATTATCTCTGACTGTACCGACCCGATTGGTCCTGGCGAAAGTCTGTTTACCTCTGAATTCTACGCCGGATGCCACCGCAGCCTTAATCAGAATGGCATCTTTGTGGCGCAGAATGGTGTTTGTTTCCTGCAACAGGACGAAGCCATCAACAGCCACCGCAAGCTGGGTCACTACTTTAGTGATGTCAGCTTCTATCAGGCAGCGATCCCGACCTATTATGGCGGCATTATGACCTTCGCCTGGGCGAGTGATAATCCAGCTTTGCGCCAGCTTGATAGCGCAACCCTGCAGGCGCGTTTTGCTGCAGCGGGTATAACCTGCCGTTACTACAATCCGGCAATCCACACTGGCAGCTTTGCCCTGCCGCAATATCTGTTGAATGCACTGTCAGACGTACGCTGACCGGGCATTTATAAGGGGGTGAACTAAATTGCAAAAGCTGAAACTACATGGCTTCAACAACCTGACTAAGAGCCTGAGTTTTTGTATCTATGATATTTGCTATGCGAATACCGCTGCGGAGCGCGACGGATACATTGCCTATATTGATGAGCAATACAACGCCAATCGTCTGACTGAAATCCTGAGCGAAACCTGCTCGATTATTGGCGCTAATGTGCTGAATATCGCTCGTCAGGATTATGAACCACAAGGGGCCAGCGTCACCATTCTGGTTAGCGAAGAGCCTATTGACCCGCGTGATATCGATAACTCGGAACATCCTGGTCCACTGCCTGATTCGGTGGTCGCCCATCTGGATAAGAGCCATATCTGCGTGCATACCTACCCGGAAAGTCATCCGGAGGGTGGACTCTGCACCTTCCGCGCCGATATCGAGGTTTCGACCTGCGGAGTGATCTCGCCGCTAAAAGCGCTGAATTATTTAATTCATCAACTGGAATCTGACATCGTGACTATCGACTATCGCGTGCGTGGCTTTACCCGTGACGTTAACGGCGTAAAACACTTTATTGATCACGAGATTAACTCGATTCAGAACTTTATGTCGGAAGATATGAAGTCGATGTACGACATGGTGGATGTGAACGTTTATCAGGAGAATATCTTCCACACCAAGATGCTGCTGAAAGAATTCGACTTAAAACATTACCTGTTTAACACCAAACCGGAAGATTTGAGCCCGCAAGAGCACAAACGCATTACCGATTTGTTGTGGAAAGAGATGCGTGAAATTTACTACGGCCGCAATATCCCTGCCGTGGGATTAAAAACGCTGTAACAGTGGGCGGCGAGAACGCCGCCCCTACAAATCTCGCCGCCCGTTCCAATGTTTTGTCTATCTGCTGGACTTCCGGGTGCGCGTTTAAGGGGGTTTTACGCCGGAACCACCGAAATTTCCAGGAAGATCATTTCAAATCGGTCAGAGGATCCGTGTATGGGCTTCGATAGATATCAACAAAAATTTCTTTTGAAGACATAAACTTACCTATTGAAATAACATCATTACTCTTGTAGCTTCGCCAGCACTCCGCCTCAATACTACATGTTTTTTGTGGTTCATATCCCTTAGCTCTTAAGTAATTCTGGATCTCACTGCTGTCAGTGGTCCCTTGAAAATGAACTGAAAAAACAAGAGCCTCCGGGCCGGTAATGTTCGCAAAATCAAAATTATAGTCGTCTGAAATCCTGGGCATTTTTTTCAGCAGTTCAGGCGTATAGAATTCGTACTTCAGCCAGTCCTGCTCGGTGTAAGATGCAGAGCCTGCAAACTCCAGCTTAAGAAACGTCCAGACAGCGGTCAGAAGCATTCCGGCAACAAGAATTGCGCCAATCCAAAATTTCGTGCGTTTTCTCATAGTCCCATCCTGCCGTTGCTGGCACCAATAATCGCAAACGTCCCGTTCTGCTGCGGCAGGATCACGTTACCGGACAGAAAATCATTATAGGGAACAATCGTCCGCATAAACGGCGGCAGCAACCCTTTGCGTGGCCGTGAGTGGGGGAATTTTTCCGGATCCGGGAACAGTAGCGGCTGGAACGTCTCGTTTTTCCAGCTGCCGATCTTGCCGTAATAGTCCCAGCGCTTCAGGGCTTCTTCCTTGCTGACCGGCCGCAGCTGCTCAAAGGGGTTCTGAACTGACACCACCCGGTAAAAACCCAGCAGGTCTGAGACCAGATCCTCGCCGCTGAAACCGCTATCAGTTACCAGGTTATTGGGAAACGACCCCTGAAACGCCTCAAACTTACGCGCCATGGTCATCATCATCGCTAGCGCGATGCTTTTCTGCTCCCAGTGAGGCCGCCCGCGCCGAATGCGCCAGGCCATCACCTTGCCGGAACGTAACAACCCGTAAGGTGACGTCATCCCCTGGGCGTACGTCACATCATAGAACTCTGTTCCCGAAGCCTCTCCTCGGGTAATTTTGCTAAGTAAGTTACGGATATCCGAACCTTGTGCATGGCCCAGATCCACCCAGCCAAGCACTTCCGTATAAATCAATCCCGTTGGCCGAGAAGCAGCATATTTACCGTCGATAATTTCCGATCGTTTACTCATCCTGAGTGTTCCTCCCTGTGCTCATCTCACACGTAATTTACCATAACTACCGACAGGACTAAAAAGAGAAAAGCAGTGCTGAAATCGCCGAACGGGTCAAAACTCATGCGCTACATTTCTTACCAGAAAGTCTCTTCTCCTGAAGATATCCCCCTTCGAGCGTCAGGATCTCAGACTTACTCAGAACGCCTTTTTTCTTGAGATTAACAAGTAACTGCTCAATATTATCCAACTTAACGACGTCACCAGTCAGACTGGTAATGGCTACAGCCATGCGGCTCATGCCGTCACGTTCAGCGGTTACATTGTGAGATTTAGCAAGCCTGCGGACTTGACTTGCAATAGTGGCTGTAGCTGTTCTGGTTATTAGAAAGCACTCCATTACTATCTAAAGAAAACGGTTTGCTGGCTTTAATGCAGATGAATGATAAGGCAAATATCTCCCCTTTAAGTCTCCGTCTCACCACTATGCCGTCAACATCAGCTGAAACGGCTGAGCGTCCAGCTCGGCACGGACATCGGCTTCCAGATATTTATCGGTAATAATATCGGTCAGTCCCTGCAACGGCGACACGCAAAACAGTGACCAGGATCCGTACTTACTGCTGTCGGCCAGCAACACGCGACGGCGCGAATTGACCAGCAGATCCTGCTTCAGCCCGGCTTTCTCCTCGGTCGGCGTGGTAATGCCCTTCTCCAGACTCCATGAGTTACAGCTGACAAAAGCAATATCCGGATAGACGGTGCGCAGAAAACGTCGGCCATGATCGCCAATACAGGACTGGCTGGAATCATCGATACGGCCGCCGATAATTGTCACCTCAATCTGCTTAAATTCAGACAGAAACAGCGCGATATGCAGATCCGCAGTAATTACCCGCAGTTGCAGATGCGTCAGCTCGCGCGCCAGTTCCAGCATGGTGGTGCCGGCATCCAGCACCACTGAATCACCGGATTTGACCAGGCTTGCCGCCCGATGGGCGATCGCCTGCTTCTCTGCCAGATGGCGCTGCGACTTCTCCTGCGTGGTCGGCTGAGCGGGAATAAAGCGATTCAGCGTCACGCCGCCATGGCTGCGGCTGATCACGCCCTCCTGATCAAGCTTAATCAGGTCACGGCGAATGGTGGCTGGCGACGCTGAAATGGCGGCGACCAGCTGTTCAACAGTGACCAGATTATGACTTTTCAGATAGTCCATAATCTGATCGAGGCGGCTTTGTCCCTTCATATTTCCTTATGCCAGTTGCATCGCGAGTTGGATGGAAATCGCCATGCTCTCAGACTTCGCTTTACCTGTCCAGGCAATATCAAACGCCGTGCCATGGTCAGCCGAAGTGCGGATAAACGGCAGTCCGGCGGTGATATTCACCCCGTCGTAGAAACCTAACAGCTTCAGCGGAATATGCCCCTGATCGTGGTACATCGCCACCACCATGTCATACATCCCTTCATAACATTGCAGATAGACGGTATCCGGCGGGCATGGGCCGTAAACATTGATGCCTTTGGCTTTCATCGCTTCGACAGAAGGTCCGACAATAGTGATCTCTTCATCGCCAAACAGGCCGTTCTCTCCGGCGTGCGGGTTCACGCCCGCCACCGCGATACGGGCATTGTCATAACCCACGCGCTTCATAAAGGTATCCGCCATCGCAATGGTGGTTTCCACACGCTCGCGTCCCAGCGTATCGAGGAACTTACGCAGCGCAATATGGGTGGTGACATGAATCACTTTCAGGCGATCGGTATACAGCACCATGGCGTAATCTTTGCTGTCGGTCAGCTGCGCCAGCAGTTCGGTATGGCCCGGATAGATATGTCCGGCAGAGTGCAGCGCTTCCTTATTCAGCGGCGCAGTGGCAATTGCATGCACCTCACCGGCCATCGCCAGCGCCGTGGCGCGTTTCACACAGCGATAAGCCAGATCCCCGGCCTCAGTCTGCACCACCCCCGGTTTTAACGCCTGCGGATCCGCCAGCGGCTCGTCGATAATATTAATAATGCCTGGTGCAAAGTGCGCATCGGACACCTTGTCCAGCACGCGTAATTCCACTTGCGGCGTAATATTCAGACTCAGTATGCGGCGCAGCGTAGTGGCGCATCCCACCACCACTGCCGGTGCGCCGGACAGCTCACCTTCGGCCAGTGACTTGATAATAATTTCCGGACCGATACCTGCCGGGTCGCCCATGGTAACCGCAATAATTTTACTCACTCGACTTCTCCTCAATAAAACGAATAACTTCTACCAGGGTGTTTTCATCGCCAAAGCCACCGGCTTTGGTCATCACCAGCATGTGTTGATACGCATTCAGCAGATGGCCGTAAGGTACACAGCCCGCCACCTGCCCTTTAATCTGAAATCCGCTGGCGCCAAGGCGTCGTGCAATCGCCAGCGCGACATCACCACCGGAAAGATAGAGTCCGGCTGGCTCGGTCTGCGGCAAAATCGCCGCGGTCAGCTCGCCGAGCTGCTGACAAATTTGCTCACCTAATTGCTGGCGTGAGATCTGATGTTGCTGGCACAGCGCCGCAATGGCATGGCGCTGACCGGCCTGCTGGCAGGTGCGGATAATGCAGTGCTCTCCCTGCTGTAGTGCGGTGACGGCCTGTTGCAGCCAGCTGCTGCTCTGCGGCCACGGCGGTTGCTGAAACAGCCCGGCGATATCAATATCCACCAGCGTCAGGCGATGTTGCACCTGCAGACGGGCAATCTGTTGTTGGGCGATATCACTCATCGAACCCACCACCGCCAGCAGCGGCGCAGCAGGACGGTCGGCCAGCAGTGCGCCCAGCGCATCGCTTAACCCGGCGGATCCGGCCAGCAGCGGCTTTTCTTCCAGCTGCGCGGCAGCCCGCATCAGGCGCTGAATATCGTGATCGGACTCGGCATCGGCCACCAGTAAACGCGTGCCCTGATGCAGATGCTGTTGCAGGCGCTGCGCCAGTGCGTCGGATCGCAGCTCTTCAAGACTCAGCACCGCGCCGCTCAGGTCACTTTGCGCCTGAAGCCGCGCCAGCACGCTGGAGTCGCTTACCGGGGTTTTCGGGTCGCTGGCAAATTCAGTAGCGGTGAGCAGCTGCCCGTCGATCAGGCAGTGGCCGTCGCGCGTGGTGCGTCCCAGCTTAGGTACCGCAGGCACCACCAGCGCCAGCTGTCTGCCGCTGGCCAGTAGCGCCGCGGCAATCTCCGCCCCCGGATTGCCGCGCAGGGTGGAGTCGATTTTTTTGAAAATCCAGCCATGGCGCACAATCTCCACGCCCGCCGTCATCGCCTGACGAGTGCGTTCAGCGGCCTGTGGCGCACTTAGCGCCCGACTGTCGGTGCTGATTACCCAGACATCAGCCTCTGCGCTATTAAGCGCGCTGCTGCTGTCAAACAGCACATTGACCCGCGCGCCAGCCCTTGCCAGCCCGCTACCTGCATCATTGGCGCCGGTAAAATCATCGGCAATCACCCATACCGGGGTTTTCCACTGCGTCATCTGTTCTCCATCAGGGTTGAAAGATTGCGGTAGTCATCATGCCACACAACCCGATAATGATTATATTCAATCATGATTGATTATATGTGAGCAAGATCAAATTAATCGAAATCAATTTGTCTTATAAAATTAGCCAGCAGTTGTGACAGCCGTCGCGTTGAAATGACGAATTACAATCACCAGCGATTCCAGCAAGCGATCGCCAGGAGAAAAGGCAGAAATAATGAATATCAACAGCACCCTTATCAGCGGCTACCAGGCGCTTAACGACATTGGCTATCTGCTGCAGGACAAGCAGAGCGTATTGCTGGTCAGCGATAAAAATATTGTGGCGATCCCGGCAGTGCAACAGGTTATCGCGCAGGTGAAATCGCATGTCGGCAGCCTGAAAATCATCGACAGCGTGCCGCCAGAGCCAAGCCAGCACGATGTTGCGGCGATTCTGGCACCGCTGGAGACGCAGGGTATCGATATGGTGATTGGTATTGGCGGCGGCAGCGTGCTGGATGTCGCCAAGCTGCTGTCGGTGCTGTGTGTGGACAACGCGCCAACGCTGGATGCCCTGCTGGCCGGTGAAAAGCCGCTGACGCGCACCACCACCCTGCTGATCCCGACCACCGCCGGAACCGGCTCCGAAGCGACACCGAACGCGATTCTGGCGATCCCGGAGAAAGAGACCAAGGTGGGCATTATTTCACCGGTGATGTTGCCGGACTTTGTTGCGCTGGTGCCGGAGCTGACCACCAGCATGCCCGCGCATATCGCGTCTTCTACCGGTATTGACGCACTCTGCCATCTGATTGAGTGCTTTACCGCCACCGTGTCCAATCCGGTCAGTGATAACTACGCGCTTATCGGCATGAAAAAGCTGTTCGCCAGCCTTGAAACCACCATTGCCGAACCGACGAATCTTAGCGCCCGTCTCGATATGTTATGGGCATCTTATTACGGCGGCGCGGCGATTGCCCATGCTGGCACTCACCTGGTTCACGCCATGTCCTATCCGCTGGGCGGCAAATACCATATCCCGCACGGCGTGGCGAATGCCATTCTGCTGGCGCCCTGCATGCGCTTTGTGCGCCCGGCGGCAGTGAGCAAATTTGCGCAGGCTTACGACCTGCTGCCCGATGCGGATGGTTCGCTGTCGGAAGAGGCGAAATCGCACGCGCTGGTCGACTACTTCGCCGCGCTGGTTAAACGCCTGAAACTGCCCGCCAGCCTTGATGAGCTGGGGATCAATGCTGACCACCTGCCCTACCTGGTGGAAGCCGCGCTGGATGTGCAGCGCCTGATGAAAAATGTTCCGGCAGCGGTCAGCGCCAGTGATGTGCGCGATATCTATCTGACGCTGTTTCCGACACTCAATCACTAATCAATTCCGAGGATAAGATGAGCAAAAAAATTGACGGCGTATTAACCGCCATTGTCACCGCCTTCGATCGCGACGGTGCGTATAACGCCAGCGCCATGCGCCAGCAGATCCAGCGTCAGCTGAAAGCCGGTAACGGTATTTTCTGCGGCGGCACGAACGGCGAATTCTTTGTGCTGAACGAGCAGGAGAAGCTGGCGGTCACCGAAACCTGCGTCGATGAAGTGGCGGGCAGCGCAAATGTCGTCGCCCATATCGGCGAGATCTCAACGCGTGAAACCATTCGTCTCGGCAGGCAGGTAGCAAAACTGGGCGTTGATGCGGTTTCGGTTATCACCCCTTATTTTGTGCCGCTAAAACAGGAAGAGCTGATTGCGCACTATCGCGCAGTGGCTGACGCCATCGAGGTTCCGCTGTTCCTGTACAACATCCCGGCGCGCACCGGCAATACCCTGCAACCGGACACCGTGCGCACGCTGGCGGCGCACCCGAATATTATCGGCATCAAAGACAGTGCTGGCAGCTATGAAAGCCTGAGCGGCTTTTTGCAGGCGGCGGAAGGCATTGACAACTTTAACGTGCTGAATGGCCCGGACTCGCTGATTCATCAGGGCTTTGTTGACGGCTGTTCCGCCTGTATTTCCGGGCTGGCCAACGTGGCACCAGACGAAATCAACGCTATCTGGGCACACTTTAATGCCGGTGATATTGAAGCCTCGCGTAAAGCGCAGGAAAACGTCACTGGCCTGCGTACCGATCTGTATAGCGTCGCCTTCTCACCGGCAGCGGTGAAAAAAGCGCTGGCGCTGATGGGCCATGATGTCGGCGACAGCCGCTATGCGGTGCAGTTCAGCGCAGAAGACGAACAACGTATTCGTCAGATCGTGAATCAATATCTGCAATAAAAAAATTTAATAAAACCATTTCCGATTTGCTGAAGCGGGTGTTGCCTTACACACACCCAGGGTTCATTGCGTCCATTAAGAGGCTGAAATGAAAGAGTTTACCGCTGAAGATACGCTAATCATTATCGGGATAGTGATAGCCTATATCCTGTTTACCACCTGGTTAACCTACCGGTTAAGAAGTAAAAGCTCTGGCGATTTTATGGAAGGCTCGCGTGCAATGCCGGCCTTTATTGTCGGTGTGATGTTAATGTCGGAATATATCGGTGCAAAATCGACTATCGGTACCGCGCAGGCGGCATTTGAGGATGGTTTCGCCGCCTCCTGGTCGGTGATTGGCGCGGCGATCGGTTTTCCCATTTTTGGCCTGTTACTGGTTAAGCGCATCTATAACACCGGAAAAATCACCATTTCTGGCGCGATTGCCGAGAAATATGGTAACTCCACCAAAAATATTATCTCGCTGATTATGATTTATGCCCTGCTGCTGGTTAACGTCGGTAACTATGTCAGCGGCGCGGCGGCGATCTCCACGGTATTGAAAGTCAACCTGCCGGTAGCGGCCTTTATTACCGCGATTGTCAGTACCTTTTACTTCGCCTTTGGCGGCATGAAAGGCATGGCGTGGGTGACGCTGCTGCACAGCGGCATCAAGTATTTCGGCATTATGGTGATCCTCGGCGTGGCGCTGCATATGACCGGCGGTATTACGCCGATGGTGCAGGAGATGCCGGACTTCTACTGGACATGGGACGGTAATATCGGTGCCAGCACCATCTTCGCCTGGCTGATTGGCACCATTGGTTCAATCTTCTGTACCCAGTTTGTGATTCAGGCGATCTCCTCCACCAAAGATGCCAAATCGGCGAAACGCGCGACCTGGGTAGCGTTCCTGTTCTGCCTGCCGATTGCGATCGCTATCGCGATTATTGGCGTAGCGGCGAAATACCTGCATCCGGATATCAACAGCCTGTATGCATTGCCGGTGTTCCTGCAGGATATGAACCCATGGCTGGCGGGCATTGTCACCACCTCGCTGGTGGCGTCGATCTTCGTCAGCGTCAGTACTGTCGCGCTGGCGATTGCCTCGCTGATTGTCAAAGACTTCTATGTGCCTTATCGCAACCCGACGCCTGAACGCGAATTTAAAATGACGCGCTGGCTGTCACTGGCAATCGGTTTCGCGCCGTTGATTTTCGTGCTGTTCGTGCCGGAAGTGCTGAAGCTGTCGTTCTTTACCCGCGCCATTCGTCTGTCGATTTCGGTGGTGGCGATGATTGCCTTCTACCTGCCGTTCTTTAAGAGCGCGCGCGGCGCCAATGCCGGGCTGATCGGCGCCTGTGTGGTGACCTCGGTCTGGTATATGTTGGGCGATCCGTTTGGCATCAACAATATGTATATCGCGCTGATTACCCCGGCGGTGATTATGTTAATCGACCGTTTGATTCCGACGCGCGCGGAGAAAGAGAGTAAGAAATCCAAAACCCAAATTCAGAAAAGTGGAGCCTGATATGACTGAGGAAACTGTTACCGTTGAACGTAGCGGTCTGCTAACCGGCGATCAACAACAGCTAAGCGCGATGCTGCCTTCGGCCTGCCCGCAGAACCATGCCGCCAACCTGTTACCGTTGCCGGATGGCGATCTGCTCTGTACATGGTTTGCCGGTACCCAGGAAGGGATTGCCGATATCTCTATCTACTGCTCGCGGCTGGAAAAAGGCAGTGACCGCTGGTCTGCCGCTGAGAAGCTGTCGGAAGATCCAACCCGTTCCGAACAGAACCCGGTGCTGTTCCTCGATCCTGATGACACCCTGTGGCTGCTGTATACCGCGCAGAAATCGGGCAATCAGGATACCGCGATTGTACGTTATCGCCAGTCCGCTGATTTCGGTCGTAGCTGGGGCGTCATTGAAACGCTGCTCGATCAACCGGGCACCTTTATCCGCCAGCCGGTAGTGGTGCTGGATAACGGTGACTGGCTGCTGCCGGTGTTCTACTGCCGCACCACGCCGGGTGAAAAATGGGTCGGCAATAATGATGACAGCGCGGTAAAAATCTCCAGTGATAAAGGCAAAAGCTGGCGCGATGTGGCGGTGCCGGAGAGTACCGGTTGTGTACATATGAATATCACCCTGCTGAAAGATGGCTCGTTGCTGGCGCTGTATCGCAGCCGCTGGGCGGACTTTATCTATCAGAGTCGTTCCACCGATGGCGGCAACAGCTGGTCTGCGCCGCAGGCAACCGAACTGCCAAACAATAACTCGTCGATTCAGGTGACGACGCTGAACAACGGTCATCTGGCGCTGGTGTTTAACAAGATGAGCGCCGCTGATGCGACCGAACGCCGCGCCTCGCTGTATGACGAAATTGAAGATGAAGACGACGATGTGGCGGTGGCGCTGGAGCCAAAAGTGCACACCGGCCGCAGCGCATTCTGGGGCGCGCCGCGTGCGCCGATGACGCTGGCGATCTCTACCGACGGTGGCAAAAGCTGGCCGCAGCAGCGTAATCTGGATGAAGGTGACGGCTACTGCATGACTAACAACTCGCAGCAGAAGCTGAACCGCGAATTCTCCTATCCCAGCATTAAACAGGGCGTTAATGGCGAACTGCATATTGCCTACACTTACTTCCGTCAGGCGATTAAATATGTGCGGGTTAATGAGGAGTGGCTGACAGGAGAGCAAGCATGATTGCCGGTAATCTTAATGCACTGCGGCTGGCGACTCTGCCAGCCTCACTCTGGTCGCTGTTGTCGCAGCCGCAATACAGTCTGGCGGCGTTGCAGGCCCATGATGACGGCAAAATCCAGCCGCCAGGCGCTGACTGGTTCTGCCATATTGGCGTGGCGCAGACCGCACCCGCAGAGACGCGTCATACCGAGTTCCATCACCGCTATTTAGATATTCAGGTGCTGCTGGAAGGTGAGGAGATCATTAACTTCTCCTGCCAGGATGCCCGTCAGCAGCAGGCGGAAGAGCGCAAACCGGATCTGTTTATCCTCGCCAGCCCGCAGCTGACGCAAGCGATACATCTGCGCGCTGGTGATTTTGTTACCTTCTATCCGGGCGAAGCGCATCAGGCATTGTGCGCGGTCGGCGAGCCGGGGCCGGTACGCAAAGCGGTGTTTAAAATTCCACTGGCGATGCTGGAGGTGCAATGATAAAGCGTCATGCGCTGGTAACCGGCGCCAGCTCCGGGATAGGTGCAGCGATTACGCAAAAGTTATTGCAGGAGGGCTGGGCGGTGACCGGTCTGAGCCGCACGAGAGTCAGCGACGATAATCCGGCGTTTCAGTCGCTCCAGGTTGATCTGTTTGACACCGTGGCGCTGAAACAGGCGCTTGGCAGCCTGCCGACGGTGGATACGGTGATCCATGCCGCCGGGATGATGAAAGCGGCGCCTCTCGGTGAACTGGATGAAACCCTCAGCGAACAGCTGTGGCAGCTGCATATTCGTGTGGCGGAGGTGCTGGCTAATCAGCTGGCGCCGCAGCTGCCTGTGGGCGGACGCATTGTGCTGCTCGGCAGTCGCACCTCGACCGGCGCCGCCGGGCGCAGCCAGTACGTCACCACCAAATCGGCGATGAAAGGGATGGTCAGAAGCTGGGCGGCGGAACTCGCCGGACGCGGTATAACGGTTAATATCGTAGCGCCAGGCGCAACCGAAACGCCGATGCTGAAACAGCCGGGGCGCGAAAGTTCACCGCCGAAGTTGCCACCGATTGGGCGTTTTATTCAGCCACAGGAAGTGGCCGAGCTGGTGAATTATCTGCTGTCGCCAATGGCCGGGGCGATCACCGGCCAGGAGCTGGTGATTTGCGGTGGCGCGTCTTTATAATTGCAGGCCGAGGGCAGCGAAAACGCCGTCATTATGGCTGGTGCAAATCATCAACACGGGCGGCGAGAACGCCGCCCCTGCAGCCACCTATTTTCTCGCCGCCCTTTACTTATTTTCCTTGTAAAACAGCCGGTAGGCGGCAATCACCGCGAGAAAATCCTCTACGCCACAGAATGACAGACTCTCTTCGTCGTAATAGCTCATGCCCTCTTCCATGCCGTCATCTTCGATATTCAGCTGATTGGCGCGGATAATAATCTCCTCATCATCCATCCACAGACTGTACTCATGACCCACATGCTGCCACTGGCGTTCACTGCCTTTAATCGCTTTCACTGCCGCTTCAACATCATCCAGCAACGCGAAATTCTCTTTTACTTCTTCATTAAACCAGTGACCGACCACTTCATGGCCCATCGACATACGTACCTTCACCCCGCCGGTGAGATCACGTAAAAATTCATATTCCATTGTACTTTCCTCTGACAGCCAAACGGCCTTGTCACGCACTATAAAAGTGCAATTTCTGCACTACTCGCGTGGTAAATACCTGCTTACCTGCATTATCGCAGGCTGAGGGGCGAAAAAAAGCGATTTCAGGTCCATTTAACAGTGTGGCGCGATTTTTGCCTGATCTTCTGTCGATCAGCTGAACACACCTTCCTTTTCGTCCAGACCGAGGCTTTTGCTATGGAACTGAAATGGTTCGAAGATTTTCTCAGTGTCACGCGTTGCTACAGCTTTACTCGTGCAGCAGATGAACGTCATGTTACCCAGTCTGCCCTGAGCCGGCGTATCCGCCAGCTTGAGGAGTGGCTTGGCGTACCGCTGTTTGACCGTAAAACCTATCCGGTAACGTTAACGCCCGAAGGAAAGGCGTTTCTCGCCACCGCCAGTGAGACGGTGTTTGCCATGTCGCATCTGCGTAACGATATGCATCAGCGCTATACGCGTCGCACCTCGGTGATGCGCTTTGCGATGCTGAATACGCTGTCGCTGACCTTTTTCCCCGACTGGATTAAACAGATTAGTCAGCATCAGCAGCTGAGCTATATTCGCCTGTGCGATCAAAAGCCAACCTTTGTTGAGCACATTACGCTGCTGCACAGCGACGAAACCGATTTTCTGCTGACCTATGCCCATGATTCAGTCTCACTGATCCAGCAGCTCGCCCGCTACCCGATGCTGCGGCTGGGCACCGAACGCGCTATAGCAGTGTGTCGTCCCGACAGCGACGGTAAACCGCTCTATCCTGTCGGTCTGGACCAGCAGCCGATTCCTTATCTCAGTTATGGTCACCACTCCTTCTTTGCCCATGCGCTGGCGGAGATGTTTAGCCGCAAGCCGCTGCCGCTGGCGCCAATCTACGAAAACAGCATGTCGATTAACCTGAAAGCGATGGTGCTGTCGGGCAGCGGCGTCGCCTGGCTGCCGGAGAGCCTGATCCATGAAGAGTTAAGTCGCGGCATGCTGGTGCGCGCGGGCGATCGCCACTGGGATATGCCGCTGGATATCCGTCTGTATCGTCAGCCCCATCTGCGAAATCATCAGGCGGAAGCCTTCTGGCTTCGCGCCAAAGGGGAGATCGCCGTTTCGGCCGCGTGATAATCCTGATACGGGCGGCGAGAACGCCGCCCCTGCACATCAGTTGAATGTAGGGG
>NZ_JAODIM010000032.1 GCF_025527015.1 Winslowiella arboricola
GGGCGGCGAGAACGCCGCCCCTACATCAATTGAGGGTAGGGGCGGCGTTCTCGCCGCCCGCTGATATCACTGCAACAACGAAATATCCGCTACCTGCAGGAACAACTCACGCAGCTTCGTCAGCAGCGTCAGACGGTTAATCCGTACCGCCTGGTCGTCAGCGTTAACCATCACCTTATCGAAGAAGTTGTCCACCGACTCGCGCAGCTGCGCCAGCTCGATTAACGCATCCTGATAACGGCCTTCGGCAAAGAACGGCTGCAGCTTGCTGCTTAGCGCGGTCACAAAGGTCGCCAGCTGAATCTCTTCGTTTTCCTTCAGCAGCGAGGCCTGCACGCTGTCATTCAGAGTTTCGTTCGATTTAGCGAGGATATTGGATACACGTTTATTGGCCGCAGCCAGCGCTGCCGCTTCCGGCAAGCTGCGGAAGTGGGAAACCGCCTTCATACGCGCATCAAAGTCCGCCGGCCGGGTTGGACGACGCGCCAGCACTGCCTGCAACGTATCAATGCTGTGACCCTCTTCCTGATACCAGCTACGGAAGCGACCGAGCATAAAGTCGATAACCTCATCGACAACCTTCGCGTTGGTCAGCTTGCTGCCATACAGGCGCACCGCTTCTTCGGTCAGGGTTTGCAGATCGAGCGCGAGGTTTTTCTCGACGATAATACGCAATACACCCAGTGCTGCACGACGCAGCGCAAACGGGTCTTTATCGCCTTTTGGATGCTGTCCAATGCCAAAAATACCGGCCAGCGTATCCATCTTATCGGCAATCGCCAGCGCGCAAGCCACCGGATTTGAAGGCAGATCGTCACCGGCATAGCGCGGCTGATACTGCTCGTTCAGCGCCACCGCGACATCTTCCGCTTCACCATCATGGCGCGCGTAGTGCATGCCCATCACACCCTGGGTGTCGGTAAACTCAAACACCATATTGGTCATCAGGTCACACTTCGACAGCAGGCCAGCGCGGGTAGCATGATTTACATCAGCGCCGATCTGCGCCGCAATCCAGCCAGACAGCGCCTGGATACGGTCAGTTTTGTCGCGCAGGGTGCCCAGCTGTTTCTGGAACAGCACGGTTTCCAGACGCGGCAGATGGTCTTCGAGGCGTTTTTTACGGTCCGAGTTAAAGAAGAACTCCGCATCGGCAAGACGTGGACGCACCACTTTCTCGTTACCGGAAATAATCTGCTGCGGATCTTTCGACTCGATATTGGTGACGAAAATAAAGTGCGGCAGCAGTTTGCCGTTATCGTCGTACACCGGGAAGTACTTCTGGTCGCCCTTCATGGTGTACACCAGCGCTTCCGCCGGTACCGCGAGGAACTTCTCTTCGAAGGTCGCAGTCAGCACCACCGGCCATTCCACCAGCGAGGTCACTTCTTCCAGCAGACTTTCGCTCAGATCGGCTTTGCCGCCAATCTTACGCGCTGCGGCTTCCGCATCCGCTTTGATCAGCGTTTTACGCGTTTCGTAGTCAGCAACCACTTTGCCGCGCTCCAGCAGAATCTGTGGATACTGGTCCGCGTTATCGATAGTAAATTCTGACTCGCCCATAAAGCGATGGCCACGGATAGTACGCGCAGAATCGATGCTAAGAATGGTGGCCGGGATCGACTCATCGCCCAGCAGCAGGGTCACGGTATGCACCGGACGCACAAACTGCGTCTCTTTATCACCCCAACGCATCAGCTTGGGAATTGGCAGCTTCGTCAGCGCGGTTGCCACCATCGCCGGCAGCAGCGCCTGCGCGCTTTCGCCTTTGCTGAGGGCGCGATACAGCAACCATTCGCCTTTATCGGTGCTCAGACGCTCGGCCTGATCAACGGTGATACCACAACCTCGTGCCCAGCCTTCGGCGGCTTTCGTGGCGACGCCACTGGCGTCAAAGGCGGCGGCAATCGCCGGGCCGCGTTTTTCAACTTCACGATCTGGCTGTGAGGCGCTCAGACTGGCGACTTTCAGCGCCAGACGACGCGGTGCGGCAAACCAGCTAACTTCACCGTGCGCCAGGTCGGCGGCATCCAGTTCAGCAGTAAAGTGGGCGGCAAAAGATTCCGCCAGGCTACGCAGCGCCTTTGGTGGCAGCTCTTCGGTGCCGATCTCCACCAGAAATGTTTTTTCAGTCATGGCGGCCTCTTATTTTTTTCTGTTCAACATCGGGAAGCCCAGCGCCTCACGCGACGCATAATAAGCTTCCGCCACGGCTTTGGTCAGAGTACGAATCCGCAGAATATAGCGCTGACGCTCGGTCACTGAGATCGCCTTGCGCGCGTCCAGCAGGTTAAAGGTATGGCCCGCCTTCAGAATACGTTCGTAAGCCGGCAGCGGCAGGGGTTTCTCCAGCGCCAGCAGGCTTTGTGCCTCTTTCTCGTACTGCTCGAAGCAGGTAAACAGGAAGTCGACATCCGCGTGTTCAAAGTTATAGGTGGATTGCTCCACTTCGTTCTGATGGAACACATCACCGTAAGTGGTGGTGCCCAGCGGACCGTCGCTCCATACCAGATCGTAAACGCTGTCGACGCCCTGGATATACATCGCCAGACGCTCCAGACCGTAGGTGATCTCACCGGTAACCGGCTTGCACTCCAGTCCGCCAACCTGCTGGAAATAGGTAAACTGCGTCACTTCCATGCCGTTCAGCCACACTTCCCAGCCGAGGCCCCAGGCGCCCAGCGTCGGGTTTTCCCAGTTATCTTCAACAAAGCGAATATCGTGGATGGTCGGATCCATACCCAGCTCTTGCAGAGAACCCAGATACAGCTCCTGAATATTGTCCGGCGATGGCTTGATGATCACCTGGAACTGGTAATAGTGCTGTAAGCGGTTCGGGTTTTCGCCATAGCGACCGTCGGTGGGACGACGTGACGGCTGCACATAGGCAGCGGCAATTGGCTCCGGCCCTAAAGCACGCAGGCAAGTCATAGGATGTGAGGTGCCGGCGCCCACTTCCATGTCCAGTGGTTGAACAATGGTGCAGCCCTGGCGCGCCCAGTAATCCTGCAAGGTCAGGATCAGGCCCTGAAAGGTCTTAGTATCAAACTTTTGCATGATGAATTCGCACGCGATACGGTGGATGAAAAAAGTGTGCGCCAGTATACCCTTTGACCGGGTTGATTACCAAAAGGGTAATGGCCAGCCGCCACTTTCTTCTGTTTTGTCCTGCCGCAAAGTGAAATCAGTTCTACACCGGATGCCCGCTGCGCTAAGCGAATGATAGATATTGCTGACGGCTAACCAATGTTGGTTTGGCACAGGTAGCACAGGAGAACAGGTGATGAGCACATTGATCGTGAACGGTTTAATCGTTACCCCCGGTGGAGAAATCGATGCCGAATTGTTGATTGCACACGGCAAAATCGCCGCTATTCTGGCGCACGGTAGTCCGTTACCGACGGCCAATGAGATTATCGACGCCAGTGGGCTGGTGGTGATGCCCGGCGCCATTGATGTCCATACCCATTTCACCGCCGCCCATGATTTCCCGGAGCAGGAGCTGCGTGAAGGCACGCGCGGCGCGGCAGCCCATGGCGTCACCACCATTATCGAAATGCCGCACTCGTCGCCGCCAGCCACCACCCTTGACAGTTTTATTGCCAAACGCGAGATGCTGGCGCGCAACTGTGTGGTGGACTTCGCTCTCTGGGCGGGACTCGACGGGGAAAATCTCTCGCAACTGGCAAAGATGCAGCAGGCGGGCGCCATCGCCTTTAAGGCTTTTCTGTGCAGCGACTCGCCGGATGGTGCTGCCTGTGATGAAAAAGGGCTGCCGCGATTAAATGATGACATTTTGCTGCGCACCATGCGTGAACTGGCCAGCTTTAACGGCCTGATCGGCGTGCATGCCGAGAACCATGACATTTTAATCGGCGCCGCCAGCGAACAGCGCGCCATCAGACGCAACCATAACCGTGCTTATGCGCTGGCAAGCCCGGAAATTGCGGAGACCGAAGCCGTGGGTCGCGTACTGCACTTCGCCAGGCAGACCGGCGTACGCACGCATATTGTCCACGTCAGTTCAGCGCAGGCCGTGCAGATGATTACGGCAGCACGACCAGCGGTGCGGGTCAGCTGCGAAACCTGTCCCCACTATCTGCTGCTCGACGAAAACGATCTGGTGCGCATGGGTGCCAATGTCCGCTGTAGCCCGCCGCTCCGTCCGCGCCCGGTGGTCAACGCTTTGTGGCAGCGGGTGCACAATGGTGAAATTGATGTGCTGGCTTCCGACCACTATCCCTGTACGCCAGAGCAAAAACGGCTGGGTCAAAATGGCATCTGGGATGCGGTGAAAGGGCTGACTGGGGTGGAAACCCTCGGCCCGCTAATGTTCAGTGAAGGTCATATCAGGCGCGCCATGCCACTGAGCGAGGTGGCGCGGATGACCGCCAGCGGTCCGGCGCAGGTGTTTCATCTCTGGCCGCGAAAAGGCGCTATCACGCTGGGGGCAGATGCTGATTTAGTCCTGTATGACCCCCATGAAAACTGGACGGTAAGCGGGGAAAAATTTCACGGACTGGGTAAATGGAGTCCTTTTGACGGCATGAAATGCCGCGGGAAAGTGGTATGCACCCTGATCCGCGGCATTACCGTATTCCGTGATGGCGCAATACAGGTTACCCCCGGATTTGGACAGTTTCTGACGCGTACTTTTTAAGCTGCGACCACTAATCATTAAAAAAATCGTACAGAGCGTAATCAGCGAACTATTTGCACCGTTTGGCCCACCAGGAAATCAATCTATCTGTCTGAAGTTCAACGTTAAATCTTCCATCCCTGCCAGGATCTGGCCAGTAACTCTCTTCGCTAAGGCGCCCATTATATAATGCCGTATGGAATCTGACTCAGCTCAGTCCGATTTTTAGCGACAGATGTTGTTGAAGCCCCTTGATCCATCTACCCTCAAATCAGCATTGAAGCGAAGGAAAATAAGAGGAACAGATGTCGCAAAAGATTGGCTGGATAGATAATTTACGTGCCGTGGCCTGTTTAATGGTGATTATGATCCATACCACCACCTGGTACATTACCAATAGCCCGCAAGTGGCCGAACACCACTGGGATCTTGCCAATCTGCTGAACTCTGCCTCACGCGTCTGTGTGCCGATCTTTTTTATGATTTCAGGTTATCTGTTCTTTGGTGAACGTAGCGCGCAGAACCGACATTTCCTGCGTATCGTGCTCTGCCTGCTGTTTTACAGCGCAGTGGCGCTGGCCTATATCACCCTGCTGACTCCCATCAGCGAAATGATATCCATCACACACTTACTGCAAAAACCGGTGTTCTATCACCTGTGGTTTTTCTTCGCGATTATGGTGATTTACCTGCTGTCGCCGCTGATTCAGGTGAAACAGGTGCGCGCACGCTATGTTGCGGCGCTGGTACTGGTGCTGGCGGTGGTCGCCAATCCGAATACCGTCGATCAGTCGGTGGGACCCTTTCACTGGCTGCCGGTCAATCTGTATATCGGCGGCGATACCTTTTACTACGTGCTGTATGCCCTGCTGGGTCGCGCTATTGGCATGATGGAGACCAATAAGCGAGGTATCAGCTGGCTGGTGGGGCTGTTATTTGCCGCCTGCGTGGTGGGCATTTCGATTGGCACCAAAAAAGAGCTGCATATTAATGGCGCCTTCTCCGATACCTGGTATCTGTATTGCGGACCCCTGGTGTTTATCGCCGCCGTCAGCCTGATGGTGCTGTTTAAAAATTGCCTCAATCAGCGCGCGTTGCCCGGCCTGGCGCTGATTTCGCGCAACTCCCTGCCGATTTATGGCTTCCACGCGCTGTTTATTCATTTTATGCGCACCCATCATCTCGACCATACCGGCCAGCCGTTGCTGGATATTCCGCTAATCTTTGCCGTAACACTTGCGGGCAGCCTGCTGCTGGCGCTGGGATTGCGTCGTATCGATAAATATCATCTGGTGAGTTAGTGGAAAACAGGAGACTAAAACTCGGTGTTTACTTTTTCGCCAGTCTCCACATATTATTTATGACTGAGGATCAGCATGGAAAATCACACAAGGAGTGTGCCTTATGTCAGCATTACAACTTCCCTGTACCCTATTCAAAAGCCAAAAGCGGATGGATGATTACACCGCCTCCGATATGCGATGCGGTGATTTGAGCGAAACTACGTTGAAAAGGCATTTTAATCTGACAGAAGTGTCTGCAAAGGTTGACCCTTATACGTTGACGGAAATTACGCCATTCAGGCAACCGCAATCGATGTTTTACGGTTCTCGTGGCGCCGGGAAGAAGCTTAGCAGAGAGCAATGTGCGAGGATCCTGTTTGATGAGTTTCGTCAACTCTCCCGTCCATTCGCCGTTTACGGCCCATACAAGCATCTTATCGAGCAAATGATTACTCATATGCAGAATTGCAATGGGATGCCGTTTCGTAGCCTTCATCTAAATGCTGCTCTGGAAAAGCGCATACTTAATGACAAAGCTAAAGATAGTTCGTTAAGCAGAATAAAAATAGCGCTGACAAAATTTACAGACTGGAACAATGGCTATTATCCTGTTAATAAAAAAGATGAATTTGATACCTTGATCAGAACTTCATACTTGCCAAAATTTGCAAAATTTCAGGATAGCTTCAATGGAATGGGGATTACTGTTCATGACACATATGCAACCCACATTACAATAAAATCTCTTCATATTCAAAAAGATGAATATCGTGCTATAGTTCATTACCGAGTACAGGATCACTTTGGATTGGACAATGAAGACATTTTGAAATTCAAATTTTACCAGTTTCGTTTCTTTCGTATCTGGTTTGTGCTTCAAAGATACAATCAACTAGCCTTTAAACCATTTATGACTAATATGGAAGCAACACTGGAAATAATCGGAAATAGAAATGACAAAATATAGAAAGATAATGATATTATTTATTATAATTTTATGTGCTATCTATATAG
The DNA here is from genome assembly GCF_025527015.1 of Winslowiella arboricola. Lineage (GTDB taxonomy): Bacteria > Pseudomonadota > Gammaproteobacteria > Enterobacterales > Enterobacteriaceae > Erwinia > Erwinia arboricola. The sequence goes on from NZ_JAODIM010000032.1 coordinate 6,937, forward strand.
CATACGAATTACTAAAACCCGTGAAAATTATCGCTATTTATCAGTATCGAAATTCCACTGATATACTTATTGAAAACCCACCAATAACAGATGCAGGGAAAATAAAGTGGTGGCAACATAACATTAACAAACTAGAAGAAGAAAAAAAGCTTTCCCCTTCCGACCTGGATGGAACATTTTATATCAATATTTGGGATTTTGGTGATGGTTACAAGACAGAAGGGAACGCTGACAGACTTTGTTTTGATGCAATCAACTCAGATAAAAAGTGCATCGATAAGAATAAATATATGACGATATATAGATTTAAAAATGAAGCGCCGATATTTACAATTGGAGATAACAGTTATATAAAATTAAAAAATGGTGAAATAGTCCGGCAATAAAAATAAGCATCAAGATTATCTCTACGCTCAAACACCTTAAATATGTCTTTTCTGTATAGATAACCCACTGCACAGAAACGAAAACCACCAGCAAAAGTCTACTCCCGCCAGCGCAGTTCCGCGCGCCGTAGCTGGCGTGATGAGGAGAATCCGGCGGCCAGCGCTGCGCGCTCTGCGCCTTCGCCCTGATTTACCCGTTGCCGCGCCACCGCCAGCCGCAGCTGCTCATGGTAGTCGCGCACGCTGATGCCAAGATGCTGACGGAACAGGCGCGTCAGATGGCGTGAACTGACATGCACACGCGCCGCAATCTCTTCCAGCTGCCAGCTTTTTTCCGGCTGATGTATCAATAAATCCTGAGCACGATGAATCGCCGGATTAAGATGATTTCGGTGACATAACCACGGCGATAGCTGCGGATCGTCTCCCGATCGGCGAAAATAAACCACCATCTCCCGCGCCACATCCAGCGCGACCTGCGGGCCACACAGCTGGTGAATCAGATGCAGCGCCAGATCGATACCGGCGGTAATCCCTGCGCTGGTCCAGATACCGCGATCTTCGACAAAAATACGGTTCTCTTTCACCAGCGCCCCCGGGGCGGCGGCACGCAGCCGCGCCAGAACCTCATGATGCGTGGTGCACTGCACGCCATGCATTAATCCGGCGCGCGCTGCCAGCACCGTGCCGGAACAGACGCAGACCAGTGTAATTTTGCCTGCATGGATAGCCGGTTGCAGACGCGTCAGCCAGTGCTGAGCAATCCGCGCTTGTGGGGTATCGAAACAGACGGCGGAATTGTACGACCCCGGTACCACCAGCAAGCTGCCATCCGGTAAGTTCTCCGGCAGCGGCGCAATATTACCGATCATCATATCGGTTGAAGAAATAACCGTTTCCTGCGGGCCGATATAACGCAGGGAAAATGCCCCCGCCGCCAGCTTCAGCGTTTCCGCCGGGCCAGTCAGATCCAGCGCCATCACCCCTGGCAAGGTTAAAAACCATACCGGTATCGGCATATCAGATAAGCTCCTGCAAGCAGCTCTCCACGGTATGGATCGCCGCAAAACGGTTAATCAATACGCTCTCCGTACGGTGGCGCAAATCGGCCACACTCAGCGTAATGCCTTTATGGCTGATCGGCGAAGTTAGCGTCGCTTCGGTGACAAAGGTGACGTTATAGCCCAGATCGGAAGCCACACGCGTGGTGGTTTCACAGCACTGCTCAGTGCGGATGCCGCAAACAATCAGATCGGTGACCTGCTGCTGGCGTAGCCACTCGTCGAGGCCAGAACCAGTCAGCGCATTATGCACGTTTTTATAAACAATTTTATCCGCCTGATGATGTAAAAACGGCATGCGCTCGACTAAACCTGAGGCTCGGGAAAATGGCCCTTCCGCTTCAACATGAAATACATCCACCAGCAGCCACCCTTTACGCTGACAACCGGCGATCAGCTGGTTGACCTTTAACTCAAAAGCCGGGGTTTCCGCGGTCTCTTGATAGCCACGTTGATAAAACGATTGCTGGATATCGATCACTAACAGTGCAGTTTTAGACATTTCAGGACACCTTATCAGTGAGAATAAGGTCAATAATGGCGGGGAATCAGCAGCGAATGAAGGCCAAAAACGGACATAAGCGCGAGCCAGAGGGACAAATCAACACGGGCGGCGTTCTCGCCGCCCGTGGCTTATACCGACATTAACGGTTCCAGCTGCTGATACAGCCGGGCAAAGGTTTCACGTTGCGCCTGATAGTGCTGATAACGGCATAGATCCGGCTGGTGGCGTTGCTCAAGCGGTAAAGCAGGCAGTAAATCGGCCAGCGGTTGCTGCGGATGCAGGGCGATCAGCGCCAGTCGCGCCGCGCCAAGCGCCGGACCCACGTCGCCGCCGGTACAGTAATCCAGCGTCTGACCGCTGATATCGGCCAGCATCTGACGCCAGAATGGACTGCGCGCACCGCCGCCAATCAGCATAATCGTCTGCGGTTTAACCCCGGTGGCATGCAGCACATCCATACCCTGCGCCAGCGCAAATCCCACTCCCTCCAGCACTGCGCGCGCCAGTTCAGGGCGGCCATGCTGATGGGTAAAGCCAAAAAAGACCCCTTTCGCTTCGGGATTATTGTGCGGCGTACGCTCGCCGGAGAGATAGGGCAGAAACCAGACCGGCGGCACATCGGTTTGCGCCTTCTCCGCTTCTGCCAGTAGTTCCGGCACATCCTGACAGCCACTGAGTTGCGCCGCCCAGTCGAGACAGGAGGCGGCGCTGAGCATCACTGACATCAGATGCCAGCAATTCGGCAACGCATGGCAGAAACTGTGCACCGCGCTCTGCGGATTGCTGCGGAAACCGTCGCTTACCACAAAATAGACGCCCGAGGTGCCCAGCGACAGCATCGCCTGGCCGGGTTGATACATTCCCACACCCAGCGCCCCGGCGGCATTATCGCCGCCGCCAGCAATCACCGGCACCGTTGTCATTCCCCAGCGTTGCGCCAGCTGCGCACTTAGCTGGCCGCTCATCTGATTACCCTCAAACAGCCCAGGCATCTGGTCGCGCTGCAATCCACAGGCCGCCAGCAGAGTGTCGTTCCAGTCACGCGCCGCCATATCCAGCCACATCGTACCGGCAGCATCCGACATATCACTGGCAAACTCGCCGGTAAGACGAAAACGCAGATAATCCTTGGGCAACAGTACTTTTGCCACCTGTGCAAAGATCGCCGGTTCATGCTGTTTAACCCATAAAAGCTTGGGCGCGGTAAAGCCGGGCATCATCAGATTGCCGGTAATCTGACGCGAATCAGACACTAAGTCTTCCAGCTCGCGGCACTGAGCGGCGCTGCGACCGTCATTCCACAATATCGCCGGACGCAACACCCGGTTCTGCGCATCCAGCAGCGTCGCGCCATGCATCTGACCACTCAGCCCGATCGCCTGCACCTGGCTGAGATCCTGCTCCGCGGCCAGCGCCTGTAGCGCGTGGTCGGTCGCCAGCCACCAGCTTTCAGGATCCTGCTCGCTCCACAGCGGTTTTGGCCGCGTAACGCTCAGCTTCTCCGTTTTGCTGGCCAGCACCTGCCCCTGCGCATTCAGCAGCACTACTTTAACGCCCGAGGTGCCTAAATCGATGCCGATTACCATGATGCCTGCCTCTCAACGGTTATTTATCGAACAGATAGTGATTCACCAGATTCTCCAGCTGCTCCTGACGCCCACTCTGATGCTGCGGATTGAGCTTCTGCTGTTGTGCATGCTGCGCCAGCGCCGCCAGCGAGAATTCGCCGGTCAGGATTTGCTGGCCAAACTCGCCGTTCCAGCCGCTGTAACGCTGCGCCACACGTTTATCCAGTTCACCCTCGGTAATCATCCGCGCCGCCACTTTCAGCGCCAGCGCCATGGTATCCATCGCGCCAATATGGCCATAGAACAGGTCATATTTATCAGTGCTCTGACGACGGATTTTGGCATCAAAGTTTAAACCGCCGGTGGTAAATCCGCCTGCTTTGATAATTTCATACATCACCAGCGCGTTCTCTTCCACGCTGTTGGGGAACTGATCGGTATCCCAGCCCAGCTGCGGATCGCCTCGGTTAGCATCCACGGAGCCAAAGATGCCCAGCGCAATGGCGGTGGCAATTTCATGATGGAATGAATGCCCGGCGAGGGTGGCGTGGTTGGCCTCGACATTCACTTTAATCTCTTTTTCCAGCCCAAACTGTTTCAGGAAGCCGTAGACCGTCGCCACATCGTAATCATACTGATGTTTAGTCGGCTCCTGCGGTTTCGGCTCGATCAGCAGCGTGCCTTGGAAGCCAGTCTTATGTTTATGCTCCACCACCATCTGCATAAAACGACCAATCTGCTGGCGTTCCTGACGCAGGTCGGTATTCAGCAGGGTTTCATAGCCTTCACGTCCGCCCCACAGCACATAGTTTTCACCGCCCAGTTGATGGGTGGCATTCATTGCGCTGTTAACCTGGGTAGCGGCCCAGGCGAAGACTTCAGGATCAGGATTGGTGGCTGCGCCGGCACCATAGCGCGGATGGGTAAAGCAGTTTGCCGTACCCCATAACAGTTTCACGCCACTTTGCTGCTGCTTCTCCTGCAATAGCTCAGTCATTACGGCAAAATTATGCAGATAACTTTGCAGTGAATCCCCTTCCGGCGACACATCGACATCATGGAAACAGTAGTAAGGCACATTCAGTTTCTGGAAAAATTCAAAAGCGACATCGGCTTTACGCTTCGCCAGTTCCAGCGCATCACCGGCCTTCTGCCACGGACGGTCAAACGAACCGACGCCAAACATATCGGCGCCATTCCAGCAGAAACTGTGCCAGTAACAGGCGGCGAAACGCAGATGATCGGCCATGCGTTTCCCCAGAATCATTTCATCGGGATTATAGTGACGAAACGCCAGCGGATTACTGGTTTGTGATCCTTCGTAACGAACACCCTCTAGCTGATCAAAATAAGCGTGCATGTCAGGCTCCTCAAGATTGCCATGGAATAGAATAACCGCATTAACTTGCGCTGATTGTGGTAGCGCAATAATTTTCGCTCAATTACGTTATTTCACTCCGGCGTTAAGATAACACCCAACTGTGCGCCAGCTCGCAAAATAAGCGCGACGGCAGCGTAAGTAGTGAAAACCAGATCACCATCATACTTCCGTAAATAAACCAAAAAACATAACGGCAGGAGGAAAATCTGTAATTGCCGTTACCTCTGGCTGTGATAACAATTCATCCGCCTGACAGTGCGAATGTCAAAAGCAGCCAACCCTACAAGGTGACGACGATGAAGATGAAACAAGCTTTACTGGCGGTATGTGCCGCGCTGGCTCTGGTCAGCCACGCAGGTTTTGCAAAAGAGGTTAAGATCGGCATGGCGATAGATGACCTGCGTCTCGAGCGCTGGCAAAAGGATCGCGATATATTTGTCAGCAAAGCCAAATCGCTGGGCGCCGAAGTATTTGTCCAGTCGGCAAACGGCAATGAAGAAACCCAGATGTCGCAGATAGAAAATATGATTAACCGCGGCGTCGATGTGCTGGTGATTATTCCTTATAACGGTCAGGTATTAAGTAATGTGATTGCCGAAGCCAAACGCGAAGGAATTAAAGTACTGGCTTATGACCGGATGATTAATAATGCGGATATCGATTTTTATATTTCCTTCGATAATGAAAAGGTTGGCGAAATGCAGGCCAGCAGCATTGTTAAGCGGGTGCCAGAGGGCAATTATTTCCTGATGGGCGGCTCGCCGGTGGATAACAACGCGCGCCTGTTCCGTGACGGCCAGATGAAGGTGCTGAAGCCGTTGATCGACGCCGGTAAAATCAAGGTGGTGGGCGATCAGTGGGTCGATGCCTGGTTACCGGAAAACGCGCTGAAAATTATGGAAAATGCGCTGACCGCTAACAGCAATAAAATCGATGCGGTAGTGGCTTCCAATGATGCCACTGCCGGCGGGGCGATTCAGGCGCTGAGTGCGCAGGGTCTGGCTGGCAAGGTGGCGATTTCCGGTCAGGATGCCGATCTGGCGGCCATCAAACGGATTAACAACGGCACTCAGACGATGACGGTGTATAAACCGATCAGCAAACTGGCCGATGAAGCCGCCAAAATCGCGGTAGAACTGGGTAATGACCAGCAGCCAAAGTCCAACGCGAAACTGAATAACGGCCTGAAAGAGGTTCCCTCCTGGTTACTGGAACCGATTGCCGTGGATAAATCCAATATCGACAGCACCGTTATCGCCGACGGTTTCCATAAGAAAAGCGATCTCTGATCTCTCCCCCGTAACCGCCAGCCTGAGGCTGGCGGTTCTCTTGTGCTATGCGCTCCCTGGAGGTAACAGTGACAACGCTGCTGGAAATGAAAAACATCACCAAGATGTTTGGCGCGGTCAAAGCGGTCGATGATGTCAGCCTCACTCTGCAGGCCGGTGAGGTGCTCTCATTGTGTGGCGAAAACGGCTCGGGTAAATCGACGCTGATGAAAGTGTTGTGCGGTCTTTACCCCGCAGGCGACTATCAGGGCACTATTCTGTTTGCCGGTGACGAAATTCGCGCCAGCGGTATTCGCGATACTGAGCGCAAAGGGATTGTGATTATTCATCAGGAACTGGCGCTGGTACGCCAGCTGACGGTGCTGGAAAATATCTTTCTTGGCGCCGAGCTGACACGCTTTGGTGTGGTCGATTATGAAACCATGACGCTGCGCTGTCAGCAGCTGCTGGCGCAGGTCAAACTTGATGTGTCGCCGGATGCCCGCGTTGGTGAGCTGGGCCTCGGTCAGCAGCAGTTAGTGGAGATTGCCCGCGCGCTGAATAAACAGGTTCGACTGCTGATCCTTGATGAACCCAGCGCCTCGCTTACCGAGCAGGAGACCGAGGTACTGCTGGCGATTGTGAAAAATCTGCGTGAACACGGCATCGCCTGCATCTATATCTCGCACAAACTCAACGAAGTGAAAGCCATCTCCGACACCATCAGCGTGATCCGTGACGGTAAGCATATCGGCACCCGTCCGGCCGCCGCAATAAGTGAAGATGAGATTATCACCATGATGGTCGGTCGTGAGCTGACGTCACTCTATCCCGCGGAAGCGCATCAGATCGGCAGTGAAATTTTACGCGTGGAGAATCTTACCGCCTGGCATCCGGTGAATCGCCATATCCGGCGGGTCAACGATATCAGTTTTAGCCTGCATCGCGGTGAAATTCTCGGTATTGCCGGGCTGGTCGGCGCCGGACGAACCGAAACCGTGCAGTGTCTGTTCGGCGTCTGGCCCGGCCGCTGGCAGGGAAAAATCCTGATTGATGGTCAACCGGTCATCATAAATGATTGTCAGCAGGCGCTGGCGCAGGGCATCGCGATGGTGCCGGAAGATCGCAAAAAAGATGGCATTGTGCCGGTGATGGCGGTCGGTAAAAACATCACGCTGGCGGCGCTCGACCAGTTTAGCGGCACGCTCTCCACGCTGGACGATGCACAGGAGCAGCTGGCGATTCAGCAGGCTATCAGCCGCCTGAAGGTCAAAACCTCATCGCCGGAGCTGGCGATTGGCCGCCTGAGCGGCGGTAATCAGCAAAAAGCGGTGCTGGCGAAATGTCTGCTGCTTAATCCGCGCATTCTGATCCTTGATGAGCCGACGCGTGGCATTGATATCGGCGCGAAAGTCGAAATCTATAAATTGATCAATCAGCTGGTGCAGCAGGGCATCGCCATTATCGTCATCTCTTCCGAACTACCGGAAGTGCTGGGATTAAGCGACCGCGTGCTGGTGATGCATCAGGGACAAATTAAAGCCGACTTAGTTAACCAGAACCTGACACAGGAACAGGTGATGGAAGCGGCACTTCGGAGCGAACATTATGCTTAAGACTGATTCGACTCAGCGCAGCCTGTTATCACCGGCAGCAAGCGCTTCAACCGGTAAATTCCGCCTGCTTAACTTCCAGGTGCTGGTGATGCTGGCGGCTATCCTGTTGATTATGCTGTTTTTCACCTGGATGACCGATGGCGCTTATCTGAGCGCGCGCAATATCTCTAACCTGCTGCGCCAGACGGCGATCACCGGCATTCTGGCGGTTGGCATGGTGTTTGTGATTATTTCCGCCGAGATCGATCTGTCGGTCGGTTCGATGATGGGATTACTCGGTGGCGTGGCGGCCATTTTTGACGTCTGGCTCGGCTGGCCGCTGCCGCTGACCATTGTGGTCACACTGGTGCTGGGACTGCTGCTTGGCGCGTGGAATGGCTGGTGGGTGGCCTACCGCAAAGTACCGTCGTTTATCGTCACCCTCGCCGGGATGCTGGCGTTCCGCGGCATTCTGGTCGGCATCACCAACGGCACCACGGTGGCGCCCACCACGCCGGCGATGTCGCAAATTGGTCAGAGCTATCTGCCGGACGGTATCGGCTTCGCGTTTGGCGTGTTTGGACTGATGGTGTTTATCTTCTGGCAGTGGCGCTTACGCCTGCGCCGCAAGAGCATGGGGTTGCCGCAAGGCTCCGCCGGCGGTTCGGTTACCCGCCAGTCGCTGACCGCCATTCTGGTGCTGGGCGCTATCTGGATGCTGAACGACTATCGCGGCGTACCGACGCCGGTGCTGTTGCTGGCACTGCTGCTGCTGGCCGGGATGTTTATGGCGACGCGCACCGCCTTTGGCCGGCGGATTTACGCGATTGGCGGCAATCTCGACGCCGCGCGCCTGTCAGGGATTAATGTGGCACGCAGCAAAATGGCGGTATTTGCCATTAACGGCCTGATGGTGGCGATTGCCGGTTTAATTCTTAGCTCACGTCTGGGGGCAGGATCGCCTTCCGCGGGGAATATCGCGGAACTGGATGCGATTGCCGCCTGCGTCATTGGCGGCGCCAGCCTGGCGGGTGGTATCGGCACCGTGGCAGGTGCAGTGATGGGCGCTTTTATTATGGCTTCGCTGGATAACGGTATGAGCATGATGGATGTGCCGACTTTCTGGCAGTACATCGTGAAAGGAGCGATCCTGCTGCTGGCGGTATGGATGGACTCAGCCACCAAACGCCGCATTTGATTGTCGATAGCGATCACATGGCTCACTCATTTTTTTCTGCCCGATCTCGCGGCGTGTTATTGAAATAGCATGCCTGATTTCGTGGGGAGGAAGCGCCATGACCGACAAACGTTTTCGCATCACCCTGTTGTTTAATGCCAATAAAGTCTATGACCGCCAGGTGGTTGAAGGTGTGGGGGAATATTTACAGGCGTCGCAGACTGACTGGGATATTTTTATTGAAGAGGACTTCCGCTGCCGTATTGAAAATATTCGTGAATGGCTCGGCGACGGCGTGATTGCCGACTATGACGACCAGCAGATCGAAACCCTGTTGCAACCGGTCAATGTGCCGATTGTCGGCGTCGGCGGTTCTTACCATCATCCGCAGGACTATCCGCCGGTCCACTATATCGCCACCGACAATGCTGCGCTGGTGGAGAGCGCATTTTTACATCTGAAAGAGAAAGGGGTGCACCGCTTCGCCTTTTACGGCTTACCGCTGTCGAGCGGCAAACGCTGGGCGCAGGAGCGGGAATATGCCTTTCGCCAGCTGGTAGCGCAGGAGCGCTATCAGGGTGTGGTTTATCAGGGCATGGAGACCGCGCCGGAAAACTGGCAGCATGCGCAGAACCGTCTGGCGGACTGGGTACAAACCCTGCCACCGCAAACCGGTATTATCGCCGTCACCGATGCACGCGCACGCCATCTGCTACAGGTGTGTGAACATCTGAAAATTCCGGTGCCGGAGAAGCTGTGTGTTATCGGTATCGATAATGAAGAGCTGACACGCTATCTGTCACGGGTAGCACTCTCTTCGGTGGCGCAAGGCTCCAGACAGATGGGTTATCAGGCGGCGAAGCTGCTGCATCGCCTGCTCGATAAACAGGTATTGCCGCTGCAGCGGATTCTGGTGCCGCCGGTAAAAGTGATTGAGCGCCGTTCCACTGACTACCGTTCGCTGCATGACCCGGCGGTAATCCAGGCGATGCACTATATCCGCTTTAATGCCTGTAAAGGCATCAAGGTCGAGCAGGTGCTGGATGCGGTCGGTATGTCGCGATCCAATCTGGAAAAACGCTTTAAAGATGAGACCGGGGAAACCATTCACGCGCTGATTCACAGTGAAAAGCTGGAGAAGGCACGCACCCTGTTAATCTCCTCGTCGATGTCGATCAATGAAATTTCGCAGATGTGCGGCTATCCGTCGCTTCAGTATTTCTATTCGGTGTTTAAAAAGAGTTATGCCAGCACCCCAGGCGAGTATCGTGAGCGTTTTAGCGAGGTCACGCTGTAGCGGCGCGGGCTGATAAAAAATCACCGTTTTCTACGATATGATTAGTGCCAGTGATAACAGAAATGACTACTATGCTGAATATTCCCTGTTAACCCATCTGGATAATCTGCCGTTGAAATCACCACTCTCTTTTTTGCTGGCGCTAATGGTTATCGCACTACCGCTGCGCAGTATGGCAAACGATTCGCCCGATCCGTTGCTGGCATCGCAAATCGTTGATCGTTATGCAGAACATATATTTTATGGCACCGCTGCCACCGGTATGGCGATGGTCGCCATTGACGGCAATCAGCGCGTGTTCACCAGCTTTGGCGACACCCGCCCTGGCAATAATGTGCGACCACAAAAAGATTCGCTGATCCGCATTGCTTCGCTAAGTAAGCTGCTGACCAGTGAAGTGATGGTAAAACTGGCTGAGGAAGGGCGTCTGCGTCTTGACGATCCGTTGAGCAAATACGCGCCACCCGGCAGCCGGGTGCCCGCCTGGAGCGGTCAGCCAATTACGTTAATCAACCTGGCGACCCATACCAGCGGCCTGCCGCGCGAACAGCCAGGCGGCAAAGCGCAACGCCCGGTCTTTATCTGGCCAACCCGTGACCAGCGCTGGAACTGGCTGCAAACCGCTCAGCTGACGACGCCGCCAGGCGCCCGCGCCTCGTACTCAAACCTCGCCTATGATCTGCTGGGCGATGCACTGGCGCGCGCCGCAGGCACCCCCTATCCGACGCTACTGAACAATAAAATCACCCGCCCGCTGGGGATGAAAGACACCACCTTTACCCCGTCGCCGGAACAGTGCGCGCGCCTGATGGTGCCGGAGAAAGGCGCCAGCCCGTGCAACAATACGCTGGCCGCCATCGGCAGCGGCGGCATCTACTCCACACCGGACGATATTGGCCGCTGGATGCAGCAGTTCCTCGATTCCGATGTGCATCACCGCAGCCCACAGGCCGACCGCTTACAAACATTGATCTATCGTCGCAGTCAGCTCACCAAAGTGGAGGGTATGGATGTGCCGGGCAAAGCCGATGCACTGGGAATGGGTTGGGTGTATATGGAGCCGAAAAACGGACTGCCGGGCATTATTCAAAAAACTGGCGGCGGCGGCGGTTTTATCACCTATATGGCGATGGTACCGCAACATAACGTTGGCGTATTTGTGGTGGTTACCCGTTCGCCGTTAAGCCGTTTTACCCCGATGAGTGATGCAGTAAATAATTTGCTGGCGGAACTGGTGCGTAATACGGCGGGTTAAACGAGGTGGGGGGATTGCATATGATGATTTATCATGTCTTTGGACGCTATATCGGCGTTAAGCCAACCCCATCAGGCTGGCAGCTGTTTCGCGTGGATATGACTGAAAGAAAATTTTCGCGGATTTATGACGTCATTATCCCCGATGAGATTAGCGAAGCAGAGATCCCGCTGTGGCTCGGTGATATTTTTCATGAAGCCGCCAGCGAGAAGTATCCGGATGTTAAACGGGTGGAGTAGGTTAATACTCTTCCCCGGTCACACGGCTGCGATAGCTGTCCCAGGTAAAACGTACCCACAGGCTTTTACCAAGACGCATACGATCCATCACGCGTTCGCCAAGCAGGTTGTTCATCCCGGCAATATCGAGATTCGACAGCATGCCGGTCGGACGTTTTGATGAGGAGCGGCGGTCAACAATCTGATTGATAATCACCTTCTCGTAGCGCGATTCGGTCTGCATACCGATCTCATCAATCACCAGCAGATCGACGGTACTCAGCTCATGGATCAGGCTCTCTTCGGTCACGCCGTTGCCACCGCTGAATGTGCCTTTCATATTGGACATCAGATCGGCAACCGTCACCACCAGCACGCTTTTACCACGCAGAATCAGAAAGTTACCAATCGCTGCCGCCAGATGGTTTTTGCCGGTGCCAGGCTTGCCGGAAAAGACAAAGCTGGCGATGCTGCCGTCAAACTCTTCCGCATACTGCCGCGCACGATCCAGCGCCAGCTGCTGCCCTTCACTCTCAACACGGTAGTTATCAAATGAGCAGTTGATATGCAGTTCACGGATGCCGGAGCGTCCAAGAATACGCTGCATTTTCATCGCTCGATTTTCACGGGCAATATCCTGCGAGCGGATGCGCCCCTGTTCCTGATTCCAGGCAAACAGCTCGGCGCTGTCCTTAAACTTGGGCTTAATATGCGCAGGTACTAAGCGCTGGATTCGTTTAAACAAGTCGGCACTGTTTTTCATCGCTAACCTCGAAAGCCATCAGGAATGGATTGGTCAGGTTCAGGAAGATGGTTAAGATCCCGTTTCTGCTGGCCGCCACTGGCGGCGCGACTTAACTGGATGCTGCGCGCCAGCTTTTGCTGCCACTGCACATGGTGGAACATGCGCCCTTCCGCCTGCCAGTAGCTGACAAACGAGGCCAGTTCGGCTGGCGTCACCGCTGAGCTTAATGCCACTCCCCAGACTGCCGCCAGACGAACAAAATCAGCATCCGGCTGCCAGCCCTGATAGAGCGCGAATTTACCGCCAGGCACCGGGATAGCCTCAGGATGGGCCAGATCGTCATCAAACAGGCTCTCCTCAAGCGCCACATCGGAACGCGCCTGAGAAGAGGCAGCTTCAATCGCCAGCAGCTGAGCCAGTCGATCCGGCGTCACCGCATACATCACCGGCGCGTTGTTATCGAACACGGCCACCGCGCCCTGCTCAGCAGAAGCCAGCGCAGCAAGCGGATGTTGGCGAAAGGCATCGAGGCCAATGATCGTTGAGGTTAAGATTTTGACAGACATGGCTCAGTCTCTGGTTGAGGTTAATTCTCAGCAACGGGAGGGGAGAAAGCTCTCCACCCCCATCTGATTCTAACAATTTTAGAGAGAGAGATCGCATAAATCAGCCGCTGAAGGGCGTAATGGCGACAATAAATCAGTTTTGCTGCTGCAACTCAAATTGTGGCTTTTTTTCCGGCACCGTTTTCATTGCCCATAAATAGCGTACGCTGGCAAACAGGCAGAAACTGTAGCCGAGCAGTTCGCTGCCCTCTTCCGCCATATTTTTCACCGTGCGGTGATAACCATCAAGCATCAGATGCTGCCATAACGCCTCGACGCCAAACAGGCGCGAAAACACCAGAATCGTCAACAGACCGGCGGCCATCATATTCCATGCCGGATGCTGCAAAAGATGCACCAGTCCGCGCAGGCATTTTTGCAGATGCAACAGCGCGTGAGTCAGACAAATCGCCGTCACTGCCAGCGCAAACCATACCCAGGCACCGTGGCGAATCTCATCAAACAGGAAATCCATCTCACGGATCAACATACAGGTAAAAAACCCACCGATCAGCTGCAGGCTGGAACGATATTCAGCATGGCGCGCGGCGGCAATAAAAAATGACGAGGCGATTATCGCCAGAATCAGCTCCTGGGCGCCTTCAGTAAAAGACGTCTCATGCAGGGCATTATTCATCCAGTTTACATCGATATACACCAGCCCCATCATCAGGGACAGAAAAACGGCACAGGCCACAAAAGCCAAAAGTTTATTGCGAAGGACTACAAGCTCGGACTGCATAAAATTTCCATAATAATGATTAGCCCGAGAATTATATTTATCCGTGACATTTTAACTTCGCTTTTGATGCCATAATCCTTAGCGAAGCGGCATGGCGCCTGACGTTAAGCCAAATTCAGAAGCGGGCGCTGACGCCAAGGTTATACATAAATTGTTCGCCAGAACTGAGACCATCGGTCTGTGAAACCGAGGCAAAGGCCGCCAGGTTTTCCCCCAGAGGCATATGGGCGCCGACCCTGACATCCACCCAGTTGCTGTCCTGCTCCGCGCTGTCACGCGTAAAAGAGGTTTGCGTCGATTTCAGCCCGCCGCCGGCGCGCCAGACATCATCACCGAACTGGTGGTTATAACTCACTTCCGCCCAGGGATTCACCCAGCCAAGCTGCGAGTCGAGACGCCAGCCTACCGCGCCAGTCTGCGAATGATATGTCTGATCGTTGAAACGCATTGAAGTACTGAGGTTGTCCTGTTCGCTATAACCCGCCACTCTGCTGTAATCGACGGCGTACTGCAGCGTCGGGCCGGTGGTCAGCCAGCTGGCAACCGGGAAATCCCAGCCGCCGGAGACGCGCGCCCCCAGCTGTTTGCCATCGGTTGCGCCCTGCTCACGGCGCGTCGCCGGGCCTAAGGTGATGCGCCGTTCAATATCATCGTAATCTGCGGTGGCAAAGTGCAGATCGGCGTTCACCCAGCCGCCCTCGAACAATGACAGTTCACTGTAAGCCGACACCAGCCAGCCGCGCATTTTGTAGTCGTAATCAGGCGTCGGGCGCTGCTTATCGTCAGAAGCGGACACCAGCGCCCCCACCAGCCAGCGATCGGTCAGTTTATAATCGACACCCAGAGTCAGATTATGGGTGGTGGCATTGCCATCCCCCAGTTCACGATTAACATCATTATGCTGACCGGCATAACCGCCATACACACTCAGCGAGCCCTGTGGATTATTGCTATGGCGCTGCTGTTGCAGGCGGCTGTCGAGGGTATTGCGCATATCACGCGCCATTGCCTGGGTCGCCTGATTGAGCGCCATCACCTGCACCGGCGCATCCAGCACCGACTGCATATAGTCGCCGATTAACAGATGGACATTCGGGCTGGGATGCAGCGGATCGGCAAACAGATACGCCTGCTCACGGGCGAAACCGGGCGTCGAGACGCTGCACACTGCCGCAGAAACGCCAGGCGGACAAGCCATTCCGGCAGTATTACTTAGCCCGTAACGCGCCGGATCTGCCAGCACCTCATTAAACAGGCCATTGACGTCAACGCGCACGATATTGCCGTTAAATGAGGCTAAATAGCGATCTTCCTGCTGATTGTAGCTATCGGTCAGCGCCGCCAGCTGACTGCTAAGCTGCTGCCAGCTGGCATAGAGCTGATCGGCAATTGCCTGTTGCAGTGCTGGCACCGTAGTGAGCGCACCCGCTGCGGCAACCATCGCATCCTGAATCGCCTGCTGCCGTGCCGCGCTGTTTAAGGTGCTCTGGCTGTTTAGCGACTGAAAAGCCAGCGCCAGCGCGGTATCCGCCACCGGCAATAAACCCACGCTGATAACCTGTTGCAGTAAGGCTGGCGTGGCGCCAACATTCGGCACTGTCGGCACAATCACCGTACTGGCGCCGGCAGCCACCAGCGTCTGCACCTGGCTGGCGGCGGCAAATGCACTGTTGTTGACGATTTCCGTTGCCGACCCCGGATTCAGCGCTGCAGCGGCAAGGTCATTACCGCCAACCCAGTGAATATAGAGGCCATTGCCATCAGCACGCCCTCCGGTGGCGTTCAGATAATTATCAACCTGCTGCTGAGTATTATCGGCCGGGTTAAGCGCCGCCACCGCCACCGCATTGCCGGCGGCATAGTTGGTGCCGCCATCATCCGAAGGACGCAGCGTCTGATTAATTTTTTCCGCCAGAATATCGTCATACAGCGGATGCGTGGCGCCATCCCAGGTGTAGCGGCCGTTATTGCCGCTATCGCTCAGGCTGTCGCCAAACACATACAGCTGATCCCAGGCATGCGCCTGAAGGGTAAGGGTTAAAAGCCAGGCCGTTAACAGCCCCCCAAAGGCTAAACGGCGACCACTCCACTCTCTTTTCTGCAGCATCGTCCGACTCCAAAAAAAGAGCCAAATTGGCGAGTTGTTAGTATTATTTATCAGTCATAGTGTCACTTTATCCTACTGGTTAACTATTGACCGATCAAATGCCACGTCAAGGATAAAACCAACAAATTTTGCGCCTTTAGCAGGAAGGGATTTGAAAATGCAACGATGCGGCTGGGTAACACAAGATCCTCTCTACCTGACTTATCACGACAGCGAGTGGGGCATTCCGCAAACGAAGGGCAAAGCGCTGTATGAAATGATCTGCCTTGAAGGCCAGCAGGCAGGGCTGTCGTGGATTACCGTATTAAAGAAACGCGAAAACTATCGCCGCGCCTTTAAAGGTTTTGATCCCAGTGCAGTGGCGCTGATGGGGGAAGAGGAACTTGATGTGTTAATGCAGGACAGCGGACTGATTCGCCATCGCGGCAAGCTGACAGCAATTATGGTTAATGCCCGCGCATATCTGGCGATGGAAGCCAGTGGCGAGGATTTCGCCGATTTTATCTGGAGTTTTGTCGACCACCGGCCGCAGATCAATCATCTGACCAGCCTCGCCGGGGCGCCGGCTAAAACCGCGGCTTCCGATGCGCTATCAAAAGCGTTAAAAAAACGCGGCTTTAAATTTGTCGGCTCAACCACCTGTTACGCATTTATGCAGGCCTGCGGGCTGGTTAACGATCATGTGACCGACTGCTTTTGCCATCCAGATAACCTTTCGTAGCGCAGATTTACACTTTAAGACCTAATCTTAGAGTTTTCCCTCACATTTAAGCGGCATAATTGTGCCGCTTATAGATGTAATTACATCTTCCAGAAAGACGTTTGAGGGAACACCCATGAAAAAAAGCATTATCACCATCGCCTTGTTACTGAGCGGCACTATTGCCCTTTCCGGCTGTACCACTAACCCTTATACCGGCGAATCCCAGGCGGGCAAAGCCGGTATCGGCGCCGGACTGGGCGCGGCCTTAGGCGCAGGTGTCGGCGTACTCTCATCTTCGAAGAAAGACCGCGGTAAAGGCGCGCTGATTGGCGCCGCCGCAGGTGCGGCACTCGGCGGCGGTGCAGGTTATTATATGGATGTGCAGGAAGCTAAACTGCGTGAGAAGATGAAAGGCACCGGCGTCAGCGTGACGCGAAACGGTGACAATATCATTCTCAATATGCCAAATAACGTCACTTTCGATTCCAGCAGCAGCACGCTGAAACCGGCGGGCGCCAACACCCTGACCGGCGTGGCGATGGTGCTGAAAGAGTATCCAAAAACCGCAGTGACGATTATCGGCCATACCGACAGCACCGGCACCCGGGCGCTGAATATGACGCTGTCACAGCAGCGCGCTGACAGTGTCGGCAGTTCACTGATTACCCAGGGCGTGGCGGCAAACCGCATCCGCACCCAGGGACTGGGACCGGATCATCCGATTGCCAGTAACAGTACCGCAGATGGCAAAGCGCAAAACCGCCGTGTAGAAATTACCCTGAGCCCGCTGTAATTCCCTCAGGCCGACAGGGGCGACACACTGCCCCTGTTATCTCCGCTATTAACGTCGGCTAAAAAGCTGTGCTAGTCTCTGGCCCAATCGAATGCAGAGGATAGCCATGAAGCGCAAGGCCGCACGAGCCACCATCAGCGATGTCGCAAAAGCGGCAAGTACCGGCAAAACCAGTGTTTCGCGTTATCTTAACGGCGAACATCATGCGCTTTCCGCCGCACTCAAACAGCGAATTGAAGAGGCGATTGCCGCCCTTGATTATCGTCCCAGCCAGATGGCGCGCGGGCTGAAGCGTGGCCGTACCCGTCTGATCGGCCTGATTATCGCCGATATCACCAATCCCTATTCTGTTGATGTGCTGTCCGGCATTGAAGCCGCCTGCCGCGCGCAGGGTTTTACCCTGCTGGTGTGTAACACCAATAACGAAGTGGATCAGGAGCGCCACTATCTGCAACTGCTGAGCAGTTATCAGGTGGAAGGTATTGTGGTCAACGCCGTCGGCATGCGCGAAGAGGCGCTGAGTATGCTGCAACAGTCGCTGCTGCCGATGGTGCTGATTGACCGTAAAATCCCTGATTTCGCCTGTGATGTGGTCGGCCTGAATAACGCCGAAGCCGCCAGTGTCGCTACCGAGCATCTGCTGGCTAACGGTTATCAGGCGATTCTGTTTCTCAGCGAACCGCTGGGACTGGTTAACACCCGTCTCGAACGTTTACAGGCGTTTAAAGCCACCGCGCAACGCCATCAGCTGGCCAGCGCCGAGCAGGCTGAAGCCGCACTCAATGAAGCAGCGAAACTCGACAGCATTCTGCGCGACTTTTACCAGCGTCATCAGCAGCATAACTGCGCGGTGATGGTGGCAAACGGTTCGTTAACCCTGCAAGTGGCGCGCGCGCTACGCCGTCTTGGCCTGCGCTGGGGGCCGGACATCGGCCTGCTGGGTTTTGATGAGCTGGAGTGGGCCGAGCTGGCGGGCGTCGGCATCACCACCTTAAAACAACCGACCTGGCAGATTGGCTATGCCGCTCTGCAACAGGTGATTCGCCGGATTGACGGCGACGAACAACCGCTGGCCGAACAGATGTTTCCCGGCGAGCTGGTGATTCGCGGTTCCACCTCTCCGCAATAATTAATCCCGCGGGCGGCGAGAACGCCGCCCCTACATCCGTAATCCGTAGGGGCGGCGTTTTCGCCGCCCCTGCCAATACCTGCCGTTCCACGGCAAATAATCCTAAATTTTGCTCACATCGTGAGCGCGATCATAATTTCACACTCTGCTCCTTTGCTTTGGAACCGGTTCCATTTAACGTTTTTATAACGTCGAGACACACCGGACCGGAGGAAAGTGTGAAAAGAGAAGTGATTGTGGTGACCGCTGCTTATGGTCAGCAACAGGTTAAAGCCGCGGGTGGTCAGCAAGGTTTACTGCCGGTTATTGCCGAAGCGGGCGCTGATGGCGTTGAAATTCGCCGTGAACTGTTGAGTGCAGAAGAGCTTCAGCGCTTGCCTGAACTGGGCCACGCGATTAAACAGCATCAGCTGATCGCCTTTTATTCGGTGCCCGAGGCGCTGTTTATGGCTGACGGCACGCTAAATCCGCAGCTTGATCAGCGGGTTGATGAAGCCAGCCAGCTCAATGCCCAGCTGCTGAAATTCTCGCTGGGTAACTATGCGCGCGGTTTTGATTGCCAGGCGCTGCAACAGCGGCTGGCGGCTTATCCGCTGCATGTGGTGGTAGAAAATGACCAGACCGAATCTGGCAAACGCCAGCCGCTGGAAGATTTTTTTGCTGATTGCGCCGCGGTACGGATGCCCAACAGCATGACCTTTGATATGGCGAACTGGCTGTGGGTGGGCGATGACCCGCGCGTGGCGGCCGAAAATCTCGGACGTTTTGTCAGCTATGTACATGTTAAAGCCGCCGCCGCGCATCACGACACGTACCGCGCCGTGGCGCTCGATGATAGCGACGGATCATGGCGTGAGCTGCTGAAACGGCTGCCTGCGGATGTGCCGCGCGGTATTGAGTTTCCACTGGAAGGTGACGACCTGACCGCCGTTACCCGTTACTACGTTAACCTGCTGCGCGAGGAGTGATCGGATGACAACCCATACAAATGGCACGCTGGATGCGGTCACCATAGGCGAAGCGATGGCGATGTTTGTGGCGCGCGAAACCGGTGATTTGGCGGCGGCAGAGAGTTTTATCAAACGGATTGCCGGCGCGGAACTGAATGTGGCAATTGGTCTGGCGCGCCTCGGCCTGAATGTCGGCTGGGTCAGCCGCGTCGGCGATGACTCATTTGGCCGCTTTACCTGCCAGCAGCTGGATAAAGAGCGGGTCGATCGCCGTCAGGTAACGGTCGATAAACGCTATGCCACCGGTTTTCAGCTGAAGTCGAAAGTTGATGATGGCTCCGATCCGCTGGTGGAGTACTTCCGCAAAGGCTCCGCCGCCAGTCATCTTTCGGTTGACGATTTTGACCGCGATTACTTTGGCGCGGCGCGCCATCTTCATCTGAGCGGCGTCGCAGCGGCGCTTTCCGACAGCTCGCTGGAACTCGCTAAATATGCCGCCAAAGAGATGCGATCGCTGGGGAAAACCATCTCTTTCGATCCCAATCTGCGCCCGGTGCTGTGGTCCAGCGAGCGCGAAATGGTGAAGCAACTTAACCTGCTGGCCGAATATGCCGACTGGGTATTACCGGGTGAAAAAGAGGGGAAAATCCTCACCGGCTATAGCCAGCCGGAAGCGATGGCTGACTTCTGGCTCGATAAGGGCGTGAAGGCGGTGATCATTAAAACCGGCAGTGACGGCGCCTGGTATAAAACCGCGCAAGGCGAGAAAGGCCAGGTCGCCGCCGTCAGAGTGGAAAACGTGGTGGATACCGTTGGCGCAGGCGATGGCTTTGCGGTTGGCGTGATCAGCGCGTTACTGGAAGGGAAAACGTTGCCGCAGGCGATTAAACGCGGCAACAAAATCGGTTCACTGGCGATTCAGGTGATCGGCGACAGCGAAGGGCTGCCGACGCGCGCTGAGCTTGGCGACGATTAACGTTGCCGCGAATTGTCGTGCCCTGCAAATAACGAAATCGCATCGATCTCCCTGAGAGCAGAATGCGGCCACCTCAACAGAGGATAACATTATGAAGAAACACACGATCGCGCCTAAACGCTGGTGGTACATCATGCCCATCGTGTTTATCACCTACAGTCTGGCGTATCTCGACCGGGCGAACTTTAGCTTCGCCTCTGCGGCGGGTATCAATGACGATTTAGGCATTACTAAGGGTATGTCATCGCTGCTGGGCGCCCTGTTCTTCCTTGGTTATTTCTTTTTCCAGATCCCCGGCGCAATTTATGCTGAACGCCGCAGTGTGAAAAAGCTGATTTTCTGGTGTTTGATTCTGTGGGGTGGTTGCGCGTCACTGACCGGAGTGGTCAGCAATATCCCGATGCTGGCCGCTATCCGCTTTGTGCTTGGCGTGGTGGAAGCGGCGGTGATGCCAGCGATGCTGATTTATATCAGTAACTGGTTTACCAAATCGGAGCGCTCGCGCGCCAATACCTTCCTGATCCTCGGTAATCCGGTGACGGTGCTGTGGATGTCGGTGGTCTCCGGTTATCTGATTGAATCCTTCGGCTGGCGGGAAATGTTTATCTTTGAAGGTATTCCGGCGGTGATCTGGGCAGTCGCCTGGTGGTTTATGGTGCAGGATAAACCGGCGCAGGCCAAATGGCTGAGCAACGAAGAGAAAGCCGCGCTACAGGCCGAGCTGAAAAGAGAGCAGGAGAGCATTAAAGCGGTGCCCAACTATCGCGCTGCCTTTAAATCGCGCAATGTCATCCTGCTGTGTATGCAGTATTTCGCCTGGAGCATCGGGGTTTATGGTTTCGTGCTGTGGTTGCCATCAATACTGCGCAACGGCACACAAATGGGTATGGTAGAGGCAGGCTGGCTTTCGGCGGTACCTTATCTGGCGGCAACCATTGCGATGATTATTGTCTCCTGGGCGTCGGATAAGTTACAGAACCGTAAACTGTTTGTCTGGCCGTTACTGTTAATTGGCGCGCTGGCGTTTTTAGGTTCATATCTGATTGGGCCGGGACATTTCTGGATCTCCTATGCCCTGCTGGTGATTGCAGGCGCCGCGATGTACGCCCCTTATGGCCCGTTCTTCGCCATTATTCCGGAGATGTTGCCGCGCAATGTCTCCGGGGGTGCCATGGCGCTGATTAACAGCATGGGCGCACTGGGTTCCTTTACCGGCTCATGGTTTGTTGGCTATCTTAATGGCGCCACCGGCAACCCGTCAGCCTCCTATATCTTTATGGGTGCGGCGCTGCTGGTTGCGGTCTGGCTAACGCTTATCGTTAAACCCGCGGCTGCTCAGCAGCCAGCGGTGGGTCCGGGCGCAAAACACGCCTGAAAGCGGCCCCGTCGTTAACATTATCCAGGGCGGCAAACTTGCCGCCCAACATGCTTTTAACAGGGAGACACGCATGAAACCTTCAGTGGTGCTGTATAAGTCCTTGCCTGACGATTTACGCCAGCGTCTTGACCAACACTTTTCCGTAACTGAAATCAGCGGCCTGACGCCAGAAAATATCGCGAAATATGCAGAGGTGCTGCAATCAGCGGAAGGCATTCTCGGCTCTGGTGGCAAAGTAGATGGCGAGTTTCTGGCCAAAGCGCCAAAACTGCGCGCGGCGTCGACCGTTTCCGTGGGCTATGACAATTTTGACGTCGACGCGCTGAATCAGCGCGGAGTGGTGCTGATGCATACGCCAACCGTGCTGACTGAAACCGTGGCCGACACCATGATGGCGCTGGTACTGGCATCCGCCCGCCGCGTAGTGGAAGTTGCCGAGCGGGTTAAAGCTGGCGAGTGGCAGAGCAGCGTCGGCCCGGACTGGTTTGGCATTGATGTGCATCATAAGAAACTGGGGATTCTGGGGATGGGTCGTATCGGCCTGGCGCTGGCGCAGCGTGCCCACTTCGGTTTTAGCATGCCGATTCTGTATAACGCACGTAAGCATCATGAAGAAGCGGAACAGCGGTTTGACGCACAGTATTGCGATCTTGATACGCTGCTGAAAGAGTCCGATTTCCTCTGTATCAGCCTGCCGCTGACCGAACAGACCCATCATCTGATTGGCCAGGAGCAGCTGGCGAAAATGAAGCCGAGCGCGATTCTGATCAATGCCGGACGCGGCCCGGTGGTGGATGAGCAGGCGCTGATCGCGGCGCTGAAAGATGGCACAATCTATGCCGCCGGTCTCGACGTCTTTGAGCAGGAACCGCTGCCGTCCAGCTCTCCGCTGCTGGAGCTGCCAAATGTGGTGGCGCTGCCGCATATCGGTTCCGCTACCCATGAAACACGTTATGGCATGGCGAAAGATGCGGTGGATAACTTGATCGCCGCCCTGACCGGTAAAGTTGAGAAGAACTGCGTTAACCCACAGCTGTTGAAATAATCTTGTTAGCGGGCGGCGAGAACGCCGCCCCTACATCAGGTGACCGTAGGGGCGGCGTTCTCGCCACCCGTCCCGATAATTTCCGCGATAAGTCATAACGGCGTTCTCGCCGCCCCTGCCCGTTCGCGAAGTTCACATCCCGCCACACGATAGCCATTGCACCCCTTTTAACGCGGCGTTATGGTGATTGACCCTATGCGATAACAAATGATTTACAGGTTATGACTTTTTCGGCTTTTGGTGACAAATTTACACGCCATTCAGGCATTACCCGCCTGATGGAAGATATGGGCGAAGGCTTACGCACGCCCGGCGCGGTAATGCTGGGCGGCGGTAATCCGGCGCAAATTCCGGCAATGAATGACTATTTTCAGCAGTTGCTGCAACAGATGCATGATGAAGGCAAACTGACCGATGCACTGTGCAATTATGATGGCCCGCGCGGCAAAGCCGTTCTGCTGGATGCGCTGGCTGAGATGCTGCGCGAACACCTTGGCTGGCAGATTTCACCGCAGAATATTGCCCTGACCAACGGCAGCCAGAGCGCGTTTTTCTATCTGTTTAACCTGTATGCCGGTCGCCGGGCCGACGGCAGCAAAAAGCGCGTACTGTTTCCGCTGGCACCAGAATATCTCGGCTATGCCGATGCCGGCCTTGATGAAGACCTGTTTGTTTCGGCGAAACCCAATATTGAATTACTGCCGGAAGGACAGTTTAAATATCATGTCGATTTCGAGCATTTGCAGATCACCGACGATACCGGCTTAATCTGCGTCTCACGCCCGACCAATCCCACCGGTAATGTGATTACCGACGAAGAGTTAATGAAACTCGATGTGCTGGCGCAACAGCACGATATCCCGCTGCTGATCGATAATGCTTACGGCGTGCCGTTCCCGGGGATTATCTTTAGCGAAGTACGCCCGCTGTGGAATCCGAATATTATCCTGTGTATGAGCCTGTCGAAACTGGGTCTGCCGGGTTCGCGCTGCGGCATTATTATTGCCGATGAGAAAGTGATCTCCGCGATCAGCAATATGAACGGCATTATCAGCCTTGCGCCGGGCAGTATCGGGCCAGCTATCGCCACCGAGATGATTAAGCGTGGCGATCTGTTACGTTTGTCTGAAGAGGTGATTAAACCTTTCTATCAGCAGCGCGTTAACGAGACGATTGCGGTTATTCGCCGCTATTTACCCGCAGAACGCTGCCTGATCCATAAACCGGAAGGGGCAATTTTCCTCTGGCTGTGGTTTCAGGATCTGCCGATTAGTACCGAACTGCTCTATCAGCGCCTGAAGCAGCGTGGCGTATTAATGGTGCCCGGCCACTTCTTCTTCCCCGGACTGGAACATGAATGGCCGCACACCCATCAGTGCATGCGCATGAACTATGTGCCGGACAGCGAGACGATTGAGAAAGGTATTCGCATTCTGGCGGAAGAGGTTGAGCGCGCTCACGTGGAAGCGGTGTAAGCGGGTTGGCAGACGGTTGTTCCCCCGCCCCCGCCCTCCTCCATTTATGGGGGAGGGTGACGTTCTTCTATGATGTCACTGGCATCGCGGATTGCCAGCTTAACCTGCCCGGCAACCTGGCGATAACCGCCCTTCACGACACCTTATCAAGCCATTGATTGTATTAGTTAATATAACTAAATAAAATATTTCTGCTCACAACAAAGTGATCCCAGGCTATCGTATAGCCTTACAGCTTGTACGCGATACTCTTCTTTGTCTTTAGAACAACATACTGAGGTTCGTGTCTGGCTGGCGTCGAATGAACAATCATGAGCTTAATGGATTCACTTTATCGGAGTAGATCATGGCCATTTTTAATCAGATTCGCGTTATTAATCCTGGCATGTTTGTCGATACTACCTGGCTTGATGATATTGTTACCGCGCGTATCCCGTTGCTGGTGTTACGGGGTTTTTTGACAGCGGATGTCGCCAATACAGTAGTCAAAGACTTAACACAGTGTCGGGACAAAACACGATACCCCTCTCCCCCCAATGATGCATTAACCACTCTTGGCCCCTATCTGGCGCAATACACCGCGACGCCAGGAAACTACTTTACTGAACTGCGTGATCTGCAACCGTCGTTGCCCGCTTCATTGATGACGCTAAAAGAGAGCGTCTATCAGTGGGTGAAGAAGGCGCTGAAGCTGGAAACGCTGCAAACTGCGCAGGAGCCTGAGCTGGGAACCTATTCCGGCGCGATTGTGCGTTTTCATGCCGACGGCGTCGCCAACCCGCTGCACAACGATCTGATCGTACGGGATGCCGCCGAGAGCGGCCTGGCAGTGACCAATATTCTGCATCAGCTGAGCTGCGTGGTCTGTCTGCAGGCGTGCGACAGCGGCGGCGTGCTGCGCGTCTACAAGAAGAAGTGGCAGCAGGAAGATGAGCAGTTCAAAACGCCGGGTGAGCTGGGTTATCAAAGCGCGGTAGTGGATGACTGCGAAACCTGTGAATTCAGCCCGCGTAAAGGCGATGTCTATATTTTCAATCCCGCTTACTACCACGAAATCGACCGGGTATCCGGTGATACCCGCATTACGATGGGGTTCTTCTTCGGTTTAACCGACAAGAAAATGAAGAATGCGATCGCCTGGAGTTAACCATCCCGTAGGGGCGGCGTTCTCGCCGCCCGTGCCTGGCATTTGCAACTGTGGTGATGCCGCCAGAAGGCCGCACCAGAGGCTAATCAGTGCGATTCGCGTTAATGCGCCGGTTACGGCTAACGCTTAACCCGCGCGTCGAAGAAGGAAAGTGTTATGTCGGTCAAAGATATGTTGCTGGCTCTCTGTGTGGTGATTGCCTGGGGGGTGAATTTTGTCGTTATTAAAGTGGGTCTTCACGATATGCCGCCGTTTCTTCTGGCCGGATTGCGTTTCGCGCTGGTGGCGCTGCCAGCGATTTTCTTTGTCAAACCGCCCAAAATCCCGCTCAAATGGCTGGTGGTTTATGGCATGACCATCAGTTTTGGTCAGTTCGCCTTTCTGTTTCTCGCCATCAAACTGGGGATGCCCGCGGGCATTGCCTCGCTGGTGATTCAGGCGCAGGCGTTTTTCACCATTTTGCTGGGCGCAGTGATGCTTTCGGAAAAACTGCGCTGGAATCATATCGCCGGCATTCTGGTGGCAGCAGCAGGTATGCTGGTGCTGGCGCAAGCAGGGATGGATAAGCAGAGCGGCAGCGGCATTACGCTGGTGACGTTGTTGCTAACGCTGGGCGCCGCACTCTCCTGGGCGCTGGGAAATATCACCAATAAGGTGATTATGCGCAATAGCAACGTGCCGGTGATGTCGCTGGTGGTGTGGAGCGCGCTGGTGCCGGTGGCGCCATTCTTTCTCTGTTCATGGCTGTACGAAGGGCCACAAGCTATCGTGTTAAGCCTGGTCAATATTAACGCTTCCACCATTCTGGCGCTGATTTACCTGGCGTTTATTGCCACTATTGTAGGTTATGCCATCTGGGGGAATCTGCTAAGTCGCTATGAAACCTGGCGCGTCGCGCCGCTGGCGCTGCTGGTGCCGGTGGTGGGGATACTCAGTGCGGCGTTGCTGCTGGATGAAACGCTGTCGGCGATGCAGCTTGCCGGAGCGGCGATTATTATTGCGGGATTACTGCTGAATATGTTTGGCGGCTTACTGACATCCGCCCGCATCACGCGACAGCAGCATCAGTAATAATAACGGGGCCAGCATCAGACTGGCCCCGCACTTAGCGTTATTTCAGAATTTCGATCCGACGTGGTTTCATCGATTCCGGCACCACACGCTCCAGCTCGATATACAGCAGGCCGTTCTCTAAACGTGCATCACGTACATGCACATGTTCGGCCAGCTGGAATTTACGTTCGAAATTACGCTCGGCGATCCCCTGATACAGATACTGCCGTTCAGGTTGCTGCTCTTCGGCATGGGCGCCGCGTACAATCAGCAGATTGTCGTGGGAGGTGATATCCAGTTCACTCTGGGCAAAACCTGCCACCGCAATCGTAATTCGGTAGTGATTTTCATCCACCAGCTCCACATTATAGGGAGGATAACCACCGTTGCTCTGGCCCTGATTAGATTCCAGCAGGTTAATCAGACGATCAAAACCAATGGCAGAACGGTAAAGTGGAGAGAGATCAAAGTTACGCATAGTAATAGCTCCTGATTTTCAGCAAGTTGTCATCACAGCCTTCCACAATGGACAGGTTGCCAGTCATTAAAGCGGTACCCTGTCGGCGTACTCTTTGTGACCTTGATTTAAAAATGGTGACGATGCTGCCGCTTTCAAGAGCCAATCCTGTAATTTTTTTAACCATATTGCTGCGAATGGCATACACTCAGCAGAGATTCCGTCGGGAATCGGGCAAGAGTTACCACAGAGTAACCGGGACGTTTCCCTGCCCGTCGACGGAGAAACTCAGCCAGGCATATGTCCATGACTGAAGGGATAATCAGAGATGAAAGCAATTTATAATTACCGTTTAGCCGGTTTATTTGCATGCTGCGCACTGGCAGGTACGACAGGTTGTTCAAGCGTCATGTCCCATACCGGGCCGAACCAGGGTTATTATCCCGGCACTCGCGCCAGCGCCGCCATTATCACAGACGATAACAGCAGCTGGGCGCTGAAACCGCTGGCGGTGATCGATCTGCCGTTCTCCGCGGTGATGGACACCGTACTGCTGCCGTGGGATTACCTGCGTTCTGATGATGATAAAAGTGAGGATTCACCGCGCGAGCGCGTGCTGCGCAGTGAAAAACTGGCGCACACCGAGGACAGTCTGAAAACTGTGGCGCCGATGGCGTCTAACTCAGCGCAGCCGTAAAGATCTGACGATAACCGTTGATATCGCGCGTAAAGGCCACCTGCTGGCCATCAGGCGATATCACTACCGCATCACCCCCCGGCGCCTGATCGCTGCGCGCCGTTACTCTCTGCATCCTGCCGCTGGCTATCTCACACAGCATTACGCTGTTATCACACACCAGTGCCACCGCCTGCCCGTCAGGATGCCAGCTAAAAGCGGACTGAATATCACTGCTGCTGTCAGTGATCTGCTGCGGCGCACCGCCGTTCGGCGAAATGGTCCATAGCTGAACCACACCCGTATCATCCTTCATCAGAAAAGCGATGGCGCTGCCATCCGGTGAAGCGCGCAGCCAGTGACGCGGCTGGCTGACCACGCCGGGATAGCGACGCCCGCCGCTAAAGGTCAGGCGACGCTGTATTACGCCACGCGGCGGCGCCGGTAAACGCGTTGCGCTGCCTTCCAGCGGCAGATCGCCCGCCAGCGCGAAGTCCTGCATTTTGGCTGGCAGATCGACAATAAACACCTCGGAGAGCTTCTCGCCATTGCTGTCCAGCGTATCGCCAATAAACGCCAGCGCCCAGCGCTGCTGGCTGCCGTCAGGTTTGCGATAGCCTTCAGCACCCATCCAGCCCTCTTCGTAAGCGCGATTGATCTCATCGCTGCCCGGCACCGGTGTGGCGGTGGTCTGGCTGACCAGTACGCAAAAGTGGCTGCCATCGTATTCACGCGGATGCTGTTTGTGCGGACAAACCGCATGCAGCGGCACCGCAACCCCGACGTTACGCAAATCTTCGGCGCGGTCCCATTCATGCATCACATGATCGTTATAGGTAAAACTCAGACGTGAACCGTCGGGGCTAAAAACATGCACATGCGAGCCGCCACGCAGCGCTCCGGGCGTAAAAGGCGGGGTGATATCGCAGGCATCAAGGTTTTCCGCCACGCCATGCTGGACGATCACCCCGCGGCGATGATGAAAATCATACTGCCAGTATGCATCGGGGTTTTCCGGCCCGTGAATACAGACGTAACGCGGCGGTAAATCGGGACTGGCGGTCACCACGCCGACGTGCGCCCCCTGACTGGCCTGATACAACACTTCTGTCGCCGCCGTGCGGGTATTGACGCGCTCGATGGTCAGACTGGTGAAGGAGGCGCCGGAAGGGCGCAGATCGTAGACCAGCCATTGGCTGTCGGCGGTCCAGATGTTGATATTGGTGAGCTGATGGTTCCGGTCATCAAAAGTAAGCTGTTTTTCCGTCATCGGGGTTACCCTTAGTGAGGCATGCACTAAGGGTAAAACATTCGCTGGCATCAGGACAGATAAGCCAGCAAACTGTTGCGGTTACAGCACAAACTTCTCAATGGCCAGCGCCACGCCATCTTCCATATTGGTTTTAGTGACAAACTGGCTGATCGCTTTTACCGCATCGATACCGTTGGCCATCGCCACGCCGGTGCCGGCAAACTCCAGCATCGCCAGATCGTTCTCCTGGTCGCCAATCGCCATAATCTCTTCCCGCGCCAGACCCAGCTGATCGGCCAGCGCTTTTACGCCCGCTCCTTTATTTACCTGTTTATTCAGGATTTCGAGGTAGTAAGGCGCGCTTTTCATAATGGTGTAATTTTCATGCAGTTCCGCCGGAATACGCGCAATCGCGCTATCCAGCAATTCCGGCGAATCAATCATCATCACTTTGGGGAAGGTCAGCGTGCGATCCATCTCCGCCACGCTACGATAGTGTAGCGGGATACCAGTCAGCGAAGCCTCATGCACGGTATATTCGCTGATATCTTTATTGGCGGTATACAGCCGTGATTTGTCCAGCGCATGCAGATGCACACCTAACTCACGCGAAAGTTGTTCAAATAACAGGTAGTCATCAAAGGAGAGCGTAACTTCGGCGATGCAGTCACCGTTGACTGCGCGCTGAACCAGGGCGCCATTATTGGTGATACAGAACTGGCCTTCCTGCTGCAAATCCAGCTCCAGCAGATAGCGCGCCACACCGATATAAGGGCGGCCCGTCGCCAGCACCACATACACCCCTTTCTCACGCGCGCGGCCAATCGCCTCTTTCACCCGTGGGGTAATGTTGTGTTGATGATTAAGCAGCGTGCCGTCCATATCGATCGCAATCAGTTTTATCGCCATAACATCCTCGTCAGCTAACGGTTTTCATCCATGCTAGCGCGATTCAGCTCACATTGACCAGCCGTAACGCCAATGGATAAGTAAAACTGCATAAAAAAAGGAACGGCCAGGGCCGTTCCTTTTTATCAGGCTTATGCAGCAATCCGCAGCAATCAGATATCGATATTCGCTGCGCGCAGGGCGTTTTCTTCGATAAACGCACGACGCGGTTCAACCGCATCACCCATCAGGGTGGTGAACAGCTGGTCAGCAGCGATGGCATCTTTCACCGTCACCCGCAGCATACGGCGGCTGCCCGGATCCATGGTGGTTTCCCACAGCTGCTCCGGGTTCATTTCGCCCAGACCTTTGTAGCGCTGTACTGACAGACCACGACGTGACTCTTTCACCAGCCACTCCAGCGCCTGCTCGAAGCTGGCAACCGGCTGACGACGCTCGCCACGTTCGATAAACGCATCTTCTTCGATCAGGCCGCGCAGTTTCTCACCCAGCGCACAGATTTTGCGGTACTCGCCGCCCAGCATAAACTCGTTATCCAGCGGGTAATCGGTGTCGACGCCGTGGGTACGAATACGCAGAACCGGCTCGAACAGATGCAGTTCGCGGTTTTCACGGACGACCGCACTGTAGCTGCTGCCGTGCTGATCTTTCTCATTGAGATAGTTCACCAGGCCTTCGATCCAGCTCTGTACCGCGGTTTCTTCTACAAGCTCGCTCAGCGTCGGGTGATAAATCAACGCATTCAGCAGAGCCAGCGGATAACGGCGTTCCATACGCTTGATCATTTTCTGCGTCGAGTTGAACTCGGAAACCAGCGTCTCCAGCTGCTCGCCGCCTAACGCCGGTGCATCGGCATTGATATGCAGCGTCGCGCCGTCGAGTGCAATGGCGATTTGATACTGATCCATCGCTTCATCGTCTTTAATGTACTGTTCCTGCTTGCCTTTCTTCACTTTGTACAGTGGTGGCTGGGCAATAAAGATATGGCCGCGCTCAACGATTTCCGGCATCTGACGATAGAAGAAGGTCAACAGCAGCGTACGGATATGCGAGCCATCGACGTCGGCATCGGTCATGATGATGATGCTGTGATAACGCAGTTTATCCGGGTTGTATTCGTCACGGCCAATGCCGCAGCCCAGCGCCGTAATCAGCGTGGCCACTTCCTGTGAAGAGAGCATTTTGTCAAAACGCGCTTTCTCCACGTTAAGGATTTTACCTTTCAGCGGCAGAATCGCCTGGTTTTTACGGTTACGACCCTGCTTGGCGGAGCCGCCAGCCGAGTCCCCTTCCACCAGGTAGATTTCAGACAGCGCCGGGTCGCGCTCCTGACAGTCCGCCAGTTTACCTGGCAGGCCCGCCAGATCCAGCGCGCCTTTACGACGGGTCATTTCACGGGCGCGACGCGCCGCTTCGCGCGCACGAGCCGCATCGATAATTTTACCGACCACGATTTTCGCATCGGAAGGGTTTTCCAGCAGATATTCGACCAGACGTTCGTTCATCTGCGTCTCAACCGCGGTTTTCACTTCAGATGACACCAGTTTATCTTTGGTCTGTGAAGAGAATTTCGGATCCGGCACTTTTACCGATACCACGGCAATCAGGCCTTCACGCGCATCGTCACCGGTGGCGCTCACTTTGGCTTTTTTGCTGTAGCCTTCTTTATCCATATAGGCGTTCAGCGTACGGGTCATCGACGCACGGAAACCGGCGAGGTGGGTACCACCATCACGCTGTGGAATGTTATTGGTAAAGCAGTAGATGTTTTCCTGGAAACCATCATTCCACTGCAACGCCACTTCCACGCCAATGCCATCTTTCTCGGTGGAGAAATAGAACACATTTGGGTGAATCGGCGTTTTGTTTTTATTCAGATACTCCACGAACGCTTTAATACCGCCTTCGTAGTGATAGTGATCGCTTTTGCCGTCGCGCTTATCTTCCAGACGGATAGAGACGCCCGAGTTCAGGAACGAAAGTTCACGCAGACGCTTCGCCAGAATTTCATATTCAAATTCAATGACGTTGGTAAAGGTTTCGTGGCTTGGCCAGAAACGTACGCGAGTACCGGTAATATCGGTTTCACCCGAGACCGCCAGCGGCGCCTGCGGCACGCCATGCACGTAAACCTGCTGATGGACTTTGCCTTCACGGCGAATGGTCAGCTCCAGCTTCTGTGACAGGGCGTTAACCACTGACACGCCTACGCCGTGCAGACCACCGGAAACTTTATACGAGTTGTCATCGAACTTACCACCGGCGTGCAGCACCGTCATGATAACTTCGGCAGCAGAGACACCTTCTTCTTCATGGATGCCGGTCGGAATACCACGGCCATCATCCTGTACGGAGACTGAGTTATCAGCATGAATGGTCACAGTAATATCTGAACAGTGCCCGGCGAGTGCTTCGTCAATGGCGTTATCCACTACCTCGAATACCATGTGATGCAGACCGGTGCCGTCATCCGTATCGCCGATATACATACCCGGGCGTTTGCGTACCGCATCAAGCCCTTTCAGAACTTTGATACTTGAGGAGTCATAAGTATTCGACATCAACGTTTCTCGCTCATTTAATCTTCAGGTTGAACCGCTATTTTACCCTGTTCTACGTGGAACATCTTGCCCTTTTCATCAGTCATATCGATGACATGCTCTGCACCGATGGCACTAACGAAAACCTGGGCCTGAGTGGCCTTCAGACGCGTCGCTAACAGGCGACGACGACTCTCATCCAGCTCAGAGGCAAAATCATCTATCAGATACAGGCAACGTCGCCCGTTCTGTCGGGTGAGAAACTCACCCTGCGCCAGGCGTAAAGCACACATCAGCAGCTTTAATTGCCCGCGCGACAGTAAATCTTCTACCGGCGTCCCCTCAGAGCGAATACGAAAATCCGCTTTGTGCGGGCCGCTGGCGGTATAAGTTAACGCACGATCGCGTTCGAACTGCCGTTCCAGCAGTTCGGCATAGTCACTCTCTTTGTCCCAGCCGCGCTGGAAAGAGAAACTGAGCTGACACTCCGGCAGAAACTGGGCGCAGGTCGCGGTAATATCCGCCGCGATCGCCTCGCTATATTGCGCGCGCCACTGGCTGATCTGCTCCGCCAGCGGAGCCAGTTCCTGATCCCATGCACGGATCTGCTGGTAACGAGAGACCTGGCGCAACGCCGCATTGCGCTGCTTTAACAGCCGCCGCAAATTGCTCCAGGCGTTAAAGAAGCCGGGTTCGTTATGAAAACAGCCCCAGTCAATATAGGCACGGCGGTATTTTGGCCCGCCATTAAGCAAGGTAAAACCTTCCGGCGTAATCAGCTGCATTGGCAGTAACTGCGCCAGCTCCGCCACTTTATGGCCGTCGCTGCCGTCGATACGCACTTTGCTGTCGCCCTGACGATTTTTGGTTAAACCGAGCGAGATTTCACGTTCCGCACCGTCGATACGCCCATGCAGGATAAAGGCATCCTGATCGTGACGAATCACGCGCCCGGCCTGCAAACTGCGAAACGCACGCCCGTGGCCAAGGGTATAGATGGCTTCCAGCACGCTGGTTTTGCCGCTGCCATTGGCGCCGACCAGAAAGTTAAAACCAGGCGCAAGCGCGAGATCCGCATTTTCAATATTACGGAAATCTTTGATAAGGAGGCGGGTTAAAGCCATAGGTAAAGATATTCCACAGACGCTGTAGGGGAGCCGTTATCGGCTCCCGCACGGGAGGCGAGAACGCCTCCCCTACGATATGGTGATAAATTCAGCAATTACAAGCGCATTGGCATGACGACATAGGCCGCCGACTGACTGGCTGCATCTTCGATCTGCACGCTGGAAACCGAATCGGTCAGCAGTAAACGCACATTTTCACATTTCAGCGCGTTCAGCACATCCAGCACGTAACTGACGTTAAAGCCAATTTCCAGATCGGTGCCGCCATAGGTGACGTCGAGGATCTCTTCCGCTTCTTCCTGCTCCGGGTTGTTCGCCGTAATTTTCAGCTGATTTTCGCTGATATAGAGGCGAACGCCGCGGAACTTCTCGTTTGACAGAATCGCCGCGCGGGCAAAAGCCTGCTTCAGCAGATCACAGCCCGCATCCAGCGTTTTATCCGGGTTTTTCGGCAATACGCGACGGTAGTCAGGGAAACGGCCATCCACCAGTTTAGAGGTGAAGATAAAGTCGCCGACATGCGCACGGATATTATTGCTGCCGATCTGCACCTGCAGCGGCGTATCGCCACCGTCAAGCAGACGTACCAGCTCAATCACCCCTTTACGCGGCACAATCACCGAATGGTTCGGCAGCGCCTGACCTACCGGCATCGAACAGACCGCCAGACGGTGGCCGTCGGTGGCGACGGTACGCAGCTCTTCACCTTCGGTTTCGAACAGCATGCCGTTCAGATAGTAACGCACGTCCTGATGGGCCATCGAAAACTGCGTGGCTTCAATCAGGCGTTTCATTGTGGCCTGCGGCAGGGTGAATTCAACTTCACTCTGCCAGTCGTCGAGATTCGGGAAATCGCTGGCCGGTAAGGTGGACAATGAGAAGCGGCTGCGGCCTGAGCGCACCAGCATTCTGTCACCTTCCAGCACCACAGTGATCTCCGCCCCTTCGGGCAGACCACGACAGATATCGAAAAATTTACGCGCCGGCACGGTGGTTGCCCCCGGCTCATGCGCCTGCGATAGCGCGACACGCGCTACCATTTCCATCTCTAAATCAGTGCCGGTCAGCAACAGGCTGCCTTCATTCACCTGCAGCAGCAGGTTGCCAAGGATAGGCAGCGTTGGACGGCCGCCCAGTGGGCTGCTGACTTGCTGTAATGGCTTGAGTAAATGCTCGCGTTCTACAATAAATTTCATAGCGTCAGGAAGATAATGTTCTGATTAAATTTGAGAAATCTTCTTTAATGTCGTGACTCTCTTCGCGTAGCTGCTCTATTTTACGGCAGGCATGCAGCACGGTCGTATGGTCGCGACCCCCGAAAGCATCACCGATTTCCGGCAAACTGTGGTTGGTCAGCTCTTTCGCCATCGCCATCGCCATCTGGCGCGGACGCGCCACTGAACGGGAGCGACGTTTGGAGAGCAAATCAGCCACTTTGATTTTATAGTACTCGGCCACCGTCTTCTGAATATTATCGATGGTGACCAGCTTTTCCTGCAGCGCCAGCAGATCGCGCAGCGCTTCACGCACAAAATCGATAGTAATCGCCCGGCCGGTAAAGTTGGCGTTGGCAATCACACGGTTCAGTGCGCCTTCCAGCTCACGCACGTTAGAGCGTAAGCGCTTGGCGATAAAGAACGCCACTTCGCCCGGCAGGCGAATGTCGTTTTCATCGGCTTTTTTCATCAGAATCGCGACGCGGGTTTCCAGTTCCGGCGGCTCAATCGCCACCGTCAGGCCCCAGCCAAAGCGCGACTTCAGACGATCTTCCACCCCGTTGATCTCTTTTGGATAACGATCCGAGGTCAGAATGATCTGCTGGTTACCTTCCAGCAGCGCATTAAAGGTGTGGAAAAACTCTTCCTGCGAGCGCTCTTTATTGGCAAAGAACTGAATGTCATCGATCAGCAGCGCATCGACAGAACGATAATAGCGCTTGAACTCTTCAATGGCATTATTTTGCAGCGCTTTCACCATATCC
The DNA here is from genome assembly GCF_025527015.1 of Winslowiella arboricola. Taxonomy (GTDB): domain Bacteria; phylum Pseudomonadota; class Gammaproteobacteria; order Enterobacterales; family Enterobacteriaceae; genus Erwinia; species Erwinia arboricola. Next base: position 42,438 of record NZ_JAODIM010000032.1, read on the forward strand.
TGCACAAAGCGCTCGGAGTGCATATACACCACTTTGGCATTCGGCTTGCGCGCCATAATGCCATTACCTACCGCATGCAGCAGGTGCGTTTTACCGAGGCCCGTGCCGCCATACAGAAATAGCGGGTTATACGCGCCACCTGGATTATCGGCAACCTGACGCGCAGCTGCGCGCGCCAGCTGGTTTGATTTACCTTCAACGAAGTTGTCGAAGTTATGTTTGGTGTTGACGTTCGAACGGTACGAAAGCTCGGCCGGTGCCGGAACATTATCCCAGCTTGGACGTGATGGCGCAGGGCGCAGGATCCCCGCCGGAGCAGGTGGCGCGCTGAAGCTGGCGCTGGCGGCAACGGGCTGACTGATGGTGCGCGTTACCGGCTTACTGCCCACTTCAAAACGCAGCAACGGTGTGTCCGCGCCGCAGAATTCATTTAATAATCCGTTGATATTATTGAGATATTTATCACGAACCCAGTCGAGTACAAACCGGTTTGGTGCATACAAGGCCAGTGTATTGTCATTCAGTTCGGCCTGTAGCGGGCGTATCCACATGCTGAATTCTGTGGCAGGTAGCTCATCCTGCAGGCGGGCAAGACACTGTTGCCAAAGCGAAAGTGACACGGCGGACTCCACTCGAACAAAATCGATAAGAAAAAGGCGCTGAAACGATAATTTAATCATTGTTGACGCATGCAGACGAAACGCATGCGAACCGCTATCTGCGGTTAATCCGATGACGATCAACGGAAGGATCGTTAGCGGAAGGGCGGATCATAGCGCAAAGCGCGCCAGAGATCTTCACTTTCTACACAGTTTTGATCCATTTTATCCACAGGCTGATAAGTGTACGCCACCCTGCTCAAAAGGCATTCAGGATCGTCCGGATTCGGTGATTTTTCCTGGCGCCATCACGTTTTCGCGTAATTTGCTGGCAAACGATCGCGATAAGATCCTGGCCGATCCTTGCGCTTTATAATGGACGCCGTATAATTCTCGCCCCGACGTGTTGCGCTCTGGCCCGATTTGGCTGGTTTTACGGGTCAACCCGGGACATCAGGACGCGCCATAATGCGAAGTAAATTGACTCTGGACTGTACAATTATTACAATCCCGCCTCTTTATTAAAGACACACTGAGGCGTCGGTCATATTTACTGGCCCATACACGCGTCACCAAGTGAAATTTTTTTCAAGTTTAGGTAGAAATCGCCATGAAACGCACTTTTCAACCGTCCGTACTGAAGCGCAACCGTTCACACGGCTTCCGTGCTCGTATGGCAACAAAAAATGGTCGTCAGGTTCTGGCACGTCGTCGTGCTAAAAACCGTTCTCGTCTGACCGTTTCCAAGTAATAAAGCTAACCCTGAGTGGTTAAGCTCGCATTTCCCAGGGAGTTACGTTTGTTAACTCCCACTCATTTCACTTTCGTCTTCCAGCAGCCACAACGGGCTGGCATGCCGCAAATTACCATTCTCGGCCGCCTTAACGCGCTGGGGCATCCCCGCATCGGTCTTACCGTCGCTAAAAAAAATGTTAAGCGTGCGCATGAGCGTAACCGGATCAAGCGATTGACCCGCGAAAGCTTTCGCCTGCGACAACACGAACTGCCATCAATGGATTTTGTGGTAGTGGCGAAGAAAGGGGTTGCTGATCTGGATAATCGTGCGCTGGCGGAAGCGTTGGAGAAACTATGGCGTCGTCACTGTCGCCTGGCTCGCGGCTCCTGATTGCGCTGATACGTGTGTATCAGCGCGTCATCAGTCCGCTGTTAGGACCGCACTGTCGCTTCCATCCAACCTGCTCTCAATACAGTATTGAGGCATTGCGCAGGTTTGGTGTGATAAAAGGCAGTTGGTTGACAGTGAAACGCGTATTAAAATGCCACCCTTTGAACCCAGGTGGCGACGATCCGGTGCCGCCCAAAACCGACGATAACAGAGAACATTAACGATGGATTCGCAACGTAATCTTTTTCTCATCGCTTTTCTGTTCGTGTCTTTTATGATCTGGCAAGCCTGGCAGACGGACAATGCTCCGCAGCCACAGCAGACCCAGACCACACAAAACACGACCAGCGCAGCAGGTGATGCCGCCAACCAGGGCGTTCCAGCCAGCGGTCAGGGTAAGACGATCACCGTTAAGACTGATGTCCTGTCTTTGAACATCAACACCCGCGGTGGTGATATCGAACAGGCTCTGCTGCTGACTTACCCGGACAAACTGGGTTCTGATCAGCCGTTCCAGCTGCTGGAAACCACGCCGTCTTTCCTGTATCAGGCACAGAGTGGCCTGACCGGGCGTAACGGTCCGGACAATCCGTCTAACGGCGCGCGTCCACTGTTTACCACCCAGCAGGATCACTTCGAACTGGCCCCGGGTCAGAGCGAGTTGCGTATCCCGATGATTTTCACTGCGGAAAACGGTGCGGTTTACACCAAGACCTTCGTTGTGAAGCGCGGTGAATATGCAATTGGCGTCGATTATCAGGTGAACAACACCACACAGCAGCCGCTGGAAGTGGCGATGTTTGGTCAGCTGAAGCAAACCATCGACCTGCCTAAGCATCGTGATACCGGCAGCAACAACTTTGCATTACATACTTTCCGCGGTGCGGCTTACTCCACCAGCGAATCTAAGTATGAAAAATACAAATTTGACACCATCGCCGATAACGAAAACCTGAGCGCCTCAACCGCCAACGGTTGGGTGGCGATGCTGCAGCAATACTTTGCTACCGCATGGGTGCCAATGACCACCGGCAATAACTCACTGTATACCACTAACCTGGGCAACGGTGTGGCGGCGATTGGCTACAAATCGACGCCGGTAACGGTGGCGCCAGGCGCGCAGCAGAACCTTGCAGCAACCCTGTGGGTTGGCCCGGAAATCCAGGACAAGATGGCGGCGGTTGCACCGCACCTCGATCTGACCGTGGATTACGGCTGGTTGTGGTTTATCTCTCAGCCGTTGTTTAAACTGCTGAAATTCCTGCACAGCTTTATCGGTAACTGGGGCTTCTCCATTATCGTGATCACCTTTATCGTGCGCGGCATCATGTACCCGCTGACCAAAGCGCAGTACACCTCGATGGCGAAAATGCGCATGCTGCAGCCAAAAATGGCGGCGATGCGTGAGCGTTTAGGTGACGATAAGCAGAAAATGTCGCAGGAGATGATGGCGCTGTATAAAGCCGAGAAGGTCAACCCACTGGGTGGCTGCTTCCCGCTGATTATTCAGATGCCAATCTTCCTTGCCCTGTATTACATGCTGATGGGCTCGGTTGAACTGCGTCATGCGCCGTTTGCACTGTGGATCCATGACCTTGCCGCACAGGACCCGTACTACATCCTGCCGATCCTGATGGGCGTGACGATGTTCTTCATTCAGAAGATGTCACCGACCACCGTGACCGATCCAATGCAGCAGAAGATCATGACCTTTATGCCGGTTATCTTCACCGTGTTCTTCTTGTGGTTCCCGTCAGGTCTGGTGCTGTACTACATCGTCAGTAACCTGGTGACCATTCTCCAGCAGCAGCTGATTTATCGCGGCCTGGAAAAACGTGGCCTGCATAGCCGCGACAAGAAAAAAGCGTAATTCGCTACGAATTACCGTAAAACTTGTAGGGGCGGCGTTTTCGCCGCCCGTGCTAAAAAATGGCACAATGGTTATCATAAGGCGGTCAATTGACCGCCTTATTTTTTTGCAGCAAAAGAGAGTTAAACATGAGCCATAGCGATACGATCGTAGCCCAGGCGACACCTCCGGGACGCGGCGGCGTCGGTATCCTGCGCGTTTCCGGCGCCAGAGCGGCCGACGTCGCGCAACAGCTGCTGGGCAAACTGCCTAAGCCCCGTTACGCCGATTATCTGCCATTCCGTGACGCTGAGGGTAACGCGCTCGATCAGGGGATCGCGTTGTGGTTTCCTGGTCCGAACTCCTTTACCGGTGAAGATGTGCTGGAACTGCAGGGCCATGGCGGCCCGGTGATCCTCGATCTGCTGCTGAAACGTATTGTCGCGCTGCCCGGCGTGCGCATTGCGCAGCCAGGCGAGTTCTCCGAACGCGCCTTCCTCAACGATAAGCTCGATTTAGCCCAGGCAGAAGCGATTGCCGACCTGATCGATGCCAGTTCAGAGCAGGCGGCACGCTCGGCGCTGAACTCGTTGCAGGGCGCTTTTTCCGCGCGCGTAAATCATTTAGTGGAAGCACTTACTCACCTGCGAATCTATGTTGAAGCGGCTATCGACTTCCCGGATGAGGAGATCGACTTTCTCTCTGACGGGAAAATTGAAGGGCAGCTGCATACGGTAATCGCCGATCTCGACGCGGTACGTGCGGAAGCGCGTCAGGGCAGCCTGTTGCGTGAAGGGATGAAAGTGGTGATCGCCGGGCGGCCGAACGCCGGTAAATCCAGCCTGCTGAATGCTTTAGCCGGGCGTGACGCCGCTATCGTGACCGATATTGCTGGCACCACCCGCGATGTGCTGCGCGAACATATCCATATCGACGGCATGCCGCTGCATATTATTGATACTGCGGGCTTACGTGAAGCCAGTGACGAAGTAGAGCGCATTGGTATTGAACGTGCCTGGCAGGAGATTGAGCAGGCGGACCGCGTGCTGTTTATGGTTGACGGCACCACCACCGATGCCACCGAACCGGCAGATATCTGGCCTGATTTTATTGCCCGTCTGCCCGCCAGTTTACCGATTACCGTAGTGCGTAATAAAGCGGATATGACCGGTGAAACTCTGGGTATCAGCGAAGTGAATAACCACTCACTAATTCGTCTGTCAGCACGTACTGGCGAAGGTATTGATTTGCTGCGCGACCATCTGAAACAGAGCATGGGTTTCGCTGGCAATATGGAAGGTGGCTTCCTTGCCCGTCGTCGTCATCTGCAGGCGCTGGAACTGGCGGCACAGCACTTACAGCAGGGTAAGCATCAGCTGTTAGGCGCATGGGCTGGTGAGTTGCTGGCGGAAGAGCTGCGTCTGGCGCAGCAGGCGCTGACGGAAATCACCGGTGAGTTTACTTCCGACGACCTGCTGGGGCGGATTTTCTCCAGTTTCTGTATCGGGAAATAAGACACAATAATTGTCCAACACCCTGTTGGACAATTATTTTCCGCCATCGCTTTTAACTTACAAAAGCACCAGCCTCCGCTGTCTCTGCTGCCTGCTCTGATACGGCTATATTGCCGATTTCCGCATAACCTGTTGCCATATGCGCATATAAAACCTAAAAAAAGCAGTGTTATCATCCGTTTTTGAATTTCTGCATGATGCCGCCAAAGCCTGATGAAAAAACCTCTCCTTTTTCCTGCGGAATTACTGTTGCAGCAGACGGAAACCATCCTGCGTGGATGGGGTATCGCCGCTGATGCTGCGCAGCAAACCGCAAAATTAATTATTGAAACCGATCTGCTGGGTATCGACTCCCATGGCATATCAATGCTGCCACACTATGATCGCTTACTACGCGATGCTCAGTGGCATCCCACTGGCGAAACGCGTCTGCTGTCAGAAACGCCAACCACAGCGGTGCTTGATGGCGGCCATGCGCTGGGACATGCCACGGCACAGCGCGCAATCGAGCTGGCGGTCGATAAAAGTGAGCAGTCTGGCCTTGGCTGCGTGGTGGTGCGCAATGCTAACCACTTTGGCGCTGCCGGTTTATATGCCCGCTACGCCGCTGCCAGAGGCAAAATAGCACTGGTCACCAGCACCACGCGCAGTCGCATGCTGGTGCCATCACGCGCCGCGATGCCGGTATTAGGCACCAATCCCATCGCCTTTGCTGCCCCGGCAGGGCGTAATGAAGATTTTGCGCTGGATATGGCCACCACCACCGTTGCCGCTAATAAAATCAAAGTTTATGACTATCAGGAGAAAGATCTGCCTGCCGGGTGGGTGGTCGATGCCCGGGGCGAAGCGGTAACCAGCAGTCGCGAGGGGATGATCACCGTGTATGAGCAGCCGGAAGGCGGGCTTACTCCGCTGGGTGGACTGGAACAAAACGGCGGCCATAAAGGCTATGGCCTGGCGATGATGGCGCAAATTCTGGCTGGCACACTGGCGGGTTCCGCCTTTGCCGCCACCCGTCCGGCGGGCGAGATCCCGGATATCGGCCACTTTTTCCTCGCCATCAATCCCACGGCTTTTGGACCGCTGGCACAGTTCGAGCAGGGCCTGGATGAAGTGATCGATACGCTGCATGCCACACCTGCCAGCGACCCGACCGCACCTGTACTGGTGGCGGGTGAACCGGAAAACCACACCCGCCGCCAGCGTGTGGAATATGGCGTGCCATTGCCTGACTCACTACTGCAGAAGCTGCGGGATATTTGCCAGCAACGTGATTTCAGTGACCTGCTAACGCCTTACGCCAGCCACTCTTCAGGTTAAGCCTGGGGGACTTAGCACGCTCAGTATTAGTCATTTGTCCTATTTTCCGTAAGGAAACGGAAAGTCGGATGAAATTGATTCAGAAAATTCTTACAATACGTACTGATGATTATCCGACCATTTTCACGGAGCGACAGATGGCAAGTCATTTTGTACGCTGGGCGTACGTCCAGACACCGGCACGTTTATCGCGGCTACCTCAGAAATTACTAGAAGATTCCGTAAACCTGAATGAAAAACGCCGTGTGCGTTTTCTTGCCGCGCGATGGTTGCTGGCCGAACTGATGCTGCGCGTGTATGGCATGCAGCAACTACCGGCGCTGATCACTATGAGCAGCGGACGCCCCTGCTTTGCCGATGCCGATCTGCCTGACTTTAGCATCGCCTACGCCGGTAATCAGGTTGGCGTACTGCTGGCAGAAGAGGGTGGGCGCGCCGGGCTGGATATGGAGATTGTCCGCGCCCATAGCCGTCAGACGGTGGAAAATCAGCTGCAATGCCTCTCTTCAGGTGAGAAAGCCTGGATCAATGCCCAACAGGATCCGGTTGAGGCCGCCACCCAGCTATGGACTCTGCGCCAGAGCGTGCTGAAACTGACCGGTGAAAGCCAGCATGATGCTGATGCTTTACGCCTGCATCCCGCTTCCGGCCGCCTGCGTTCAGCCGCCTTTCCCGATATTCAGGCTCTCAGTGATGTTGAGCCGCTGATGGTATGGTCATGCGCCCTGTCGCCAGGCACACAGCGTCTTCGTCTGTGGGAATTAGATCAGGAAAATAACTGGCATGCGCTGCGCGATGTGGAAGTGAGTAAACCGAATATAGGGCCGCGCGCCTTGCGCCTCACCAGCATGCCGCAGGAGCGTCAGGTACAGCAGCATTAAAAAAGCGGCATCAGGGTTGCCTGATACCGCCTTTTCGGTGCTTAACGCGTTACAACGCGCTTAATGCGCATCAATAAACACGATCTTTAATACAAACAGCAGCGCCACCACGACCACGCATGGGCTGATTTCACGCCAGCGCCCGGAGCCTGCCTTCATCACACAGTAAGCAATAAAGCCCAGTGCGATACCTTCGGTGATCGAGAAGCTAAATGGCATCATAACTGCGGTAACAAACGCCGGAACCGCTTCGGTCAGGTCGTCCCACTTCACCCGCGCCAGGCTGGACGTCATCAGCACACCAACGTAGATCAGCGCACCGGCCGCGGCATAGGCCGGCACCATTGCCGCCAGCGGCGACAGGAAGATCACCAGCAGGAACAGAATACCGGTAACTACCGCCATCAGGCCGGTACGGCCGCCGATCGACACGCCGGAAGAGCTTTCAATATAGGCGGTAACCGAAGAGGTGCCGATAAAGGAGCCGACGACCGAGCTGATACTGTCCACATACAGTGCCTGCTTCATGCGGGGGAATTTGCCTTTATCATCGGCTAAACCGGCTTTATCAGTCACGCCAATCAGGGTGCCCGAGGAGTCGAACAGGTTTACCAGCATAAAGGAGAAGATAATTCCGGCCATACCGAGGTTCAGCGAACCCGCCAGATCAACCTGACCAATAATCGATGTTACCGGCGGTGGCGCAGAGAAGAAGCCGGTATATTGCACATCGCCTAACAGCAGACCGATAACGGTGGTAATCACAATCGATACCAGTACCGCCACATGAATATTGCGCGAGGCCAGAATGGCAATAATAAAGAAGCCCAGCGCGCCCAGCAGAACACTGTGCGAGGTCAGGTTGCCGACAGCCACCAGCGTATCTTTATTTGGCACCACAATTCCGGCATTTTTCAGGCCGATCATCGCAATAAACAGACCGATGCCGCTGGTGATACCGACACGCAGACAGACCGGAATATTGGCAATCATCCAGTAGCGCACGCGGAAAATGGTCAGCAGCAGCAGGCCCACCGCGCCCCAGAAAATGGCGCCCATACCGGTCTGCCAGGAGATCCCCATCGCGCCGACCACGACAAAAGCGAAGAAGGCGTTCAGCCCCATCGCTGGCGCCAGCGCCACCGGTAAATTAGCCACCAGCCCCATCAGAATACTGCCGAAGGCCGCAATCAGACAGGTGGTGACAAACACCGCTTGCGTATCCATGCCAGCGACGCCAAGAATTTGTGGGTTCACAAAGACGATATACACCATGGTAAGAAAGGTGGTGAACCCCGCGATCACTTCAGTCCGTGCTGTGGTGCCATGCTCTTGCAGTTTAAACAGGCGCTGCAGTAAACCTTGTTTGTTCATTATCAGATTCCGAACGAAAGGAAATGTTGTCGTTGGCTATCCTATACCAAAAAGCACATTTTTGATGCGGATCACATTGATTTTTCGCAACCGATTGCGCAGTTTTTACCGCTTTATCGCCGCCATTAACAGTAATTGACATTTGCTGGTCGCAATCCTGACACAGTTGGTTAAAGATGTGATGACATCTTCGACCCTTAAAGGACAAGCGCGATGAGTATTGAATGTGTGTTTTTTGATTGTGACGGTACGCTGGTGGATAGCGAACTGATTTGCACCCAATCCTATGTAAATACCTTTGCGCAGTATGGCGTTGCGTTATCGCTTCAGGAGATGTTTGAAAAGTACAAGGGCGTGAAGCTGTATGACATTGTTGCCGATGTCTGCGCACAGCATCAGCTGGATGTGCCGGTGGCAGAACTGGAAAGCGCTTACCGCAAGGAAGTAGCCCGACTGTTCGATGCCGGCCTGCAACCGATTGCCGGGGCGCAGCAGCTGCTGGCGCAGGTGAGTGTGCCGATGTGCGTGGTATCGAACGGTACGGTGAAGAAGATGCAGCACTCCCTTGGGCTAACCGATATGCTACGCTATTTTGATGACCGGTTGTATAGCGGTTACGATATCGAACGCTGGAAACCCGATCCTGAACTGATGTTTCACGCGGCGGAGAAGATGGACGTCGCAGTTGAGCGCTGCATTCTGGTCGATGATTCCGAAGCGGGTGCAAAAGCCGGCATTGCTGCCGGCATTCCGGTATTTTACTACTGCGCTGATGCCCATAATCAGCCGCTTGATCATCCGCTGGTAACCATGTTTGACGATATGGCGCAGCTACCGGCGCTGTGGAAAGCGCGCGGCTGGTCGATTACGGCCTGACGCTACGGGCGGCGAGAACGCCGTCATTACTGCCAACGCATATCATCGGCACGGGCGGCGAGAACGCCGCCCCTGGAGGTTAGCCAATGGCGCCCAGCGCATCTTCATTGCCCTGCTGCTTCGGTAACAAAAACAGCGTGGCGATAATATCCAGCAGGTAGATCAGCGCCAGCAGGGTGATCGCCGCGACAAACGACCATTGCGTCACCAGCAGGCCAATCACCAGTGGACCAAAACCACCGACGCCACGTCCAAGGTTAAATAACACGTTTTGCGCCGTGGCGCGCGCCTGCACCGGATAGGTATCGGAGATCAGCGCGCCGTAGCCACCAATCATGCCGTTTACAAACATCCCCATCAGCGCGCCGGTAAACAGCATCACCATCGGATCGCGCAGCTGGGCATAGATCACCACCATAATTACTGCGCCGAACTGGTAGATCAGGAAAATCTTCCAGCGGGCAAAACGGTCAGCCAGCACGCCAAACAGCCAGATACCGAAGGTCATGCCGACCACAGTAACCGCCGTCCATAATCCGGATTTAGTCAGGGAAAAACCAAAGTTGGAAGAGAGATAACTTGGCATCCAGATCATCAGACCGTAATAGCCGAAGTTCTGCACCGAGCAGAGGATAAGAATTCCGAGGCTGGCTTTGCTGGTTGGCGCGTCTTTAAACAGCAGCTTCAGCCGCGCGACAAACGACAGCGCTGGCGCGGTTTCTACCTGACGGCTAAAGGCTTCCGGCTCTCCCATGCCGCGGCGAATCATAAACGACAGCAGCGCAGGCAGCAGACCGACCAGAAACATGCCGCGCCAGCCAATGATATCCAGCAGGAAAGGGGTGATAAACGCCGCCAGCAGCACGCCAAGCTGCCAGCCCATACCGACCCATGCCGAGGCGCGGTTACGCTTATTGGCGGGCCAGGCTTCAGCAATCAGCGCCATACCGATGCCAAACTCCCCCCCGAGGCCAACTCCCGCCAGCGTGCGATAAATCAGCAGATCCCAGTAGCCCTGCGCCACGGCGCATAAGCCGGTAAACAGTGAAAACATCAGAATAGTAAAGGTCAGTACACGAATACGGCCAAGACGGTCACTGAGATGGCCAAAGATAATACCGCCGAGCACGGCGCCGATCAGCGTCCAGGTCACCAGCGAACCGGCCTGCGAGGGATTTAATATCAGAGAGGCACTAATGGCTGGCAGCATAAAGCCAAGGATCAGCAGATCAAAACCATCCATGGCATAGCCACTAACGGCAGCGAGCATCGCTTTCGCAGGGGTCGCGCTCTGCTTCGCGTGCTTGGGTATCGACATGTTTCAGGACCAGACAATTCAAATTGTGCGCCAAGTATATAGCAGGCGGAACAATTTGAAACACTCGAGGGGAGCCGTTTTCGGCTCCGCCTGGCAAGGGGCACGGGCGGCGAGAACGTCGCCCCTACCACGTAATCTCTGAAACCGGCGTCGGGGAGCCGTTTTCGGCTCCGCCTGGCAAGGGGCATGGGCGGCGAGAACGTCGCCCCTGGGAGATGGAAGGATTATGCGGGATTACTGCCGCCGTCGTCGCCAGCCAGCAGCTTGTCCAGCTGGTCGCCGCCAACATGACGGAAGTCCTGACCTTTAACGAAATAGAAGATAATTTCGCAAATGTTCTGACAACGGTCGCCGATACGCTCAATGGCGCGCGCGCAGAATAGCGCGGTCAGCACGCTGGGAATGGTGCGTGGATCTTCCATCATATAGGTCATCAGCTGACGCACGATACCTTCATACTCCTGATCGACCTTCTTGTCTTCGCGGTAAATCTGGATTGCCGCATTGAGATCCATACGCGCAAAGGCATCCAGCACATCATGCAGCATCTGCACGGTGTGATGGCCGAGGGATTCCAGGCTGACCAGCAGCGGCAGATGCTGCTGACTGAATTTCTCCAGCGCAGTGCGGCTGATTTTCTCTGCTACATCACCAATACGCTCCAGCTCAGAGATGGTTTTGATAATCGCCATCACCAGGCGTAGGTCACTGGCAGTCGGCTGACGTTTGGCGATGATGCGCACGCAGGCTTCATCAATCTCCACTTCCATCATATTGACCTTGTGATCGCCTTCAATCACCTGTTTCGCCAGCTCGCCATCCTGGTTATGCATCGCGGTAATCGCATCGGTGAGCTGTTGCTCCACCATGCCACCCATGATCATCACCTGAGTACGAATGTGCTCCAGCTCGGCATTGAACTGGCCGGAGATATGTTTGTTCAGATTTAAGTTATCCATGGTTTCTCCAGTCAAATCAGCCGTAGCGCCCGGTAATATAGTCTTCAGTCTGCTTCTGATGCGGCTTGGTAAACAGCGTATCAGTATCGCTAAACTCAATCAGTTCACCGAGATACATAAAGGCAGTATGGTCAGAACAGCGTGCGGCTTGTTGCATGTTATGCGTCACAATCACCACAGTGTAATCCTGCTTCAGTTCGGTAATCAGCTCTTCAATGCGGCCGGTAGAGATCGGATCCAGCGCGGAGCATGGCTCATCCAGCAGCAGCACTTCCGGGCGAATGGCGATGCCGCGGGCGATACACAGACGCTGCTGCTGGCCACCTGAAAGGCTGTAACCGCTCTGATGCAGCTTATCTTTGGTTTCATTCCACAATGCCGCCTTGGTCAACGCCCATTGTACGCGCTCGTCCATATCAGTGCGCGACAGCTTCTCAAACAGACGGACACCAAAAGCGATATTGTCGTAAATCGACATCGGGAATGGCGTCGGCTTCTGGAACACCATGCCGACGCGGGCGCGCAGCAGGGCGATATCCTGCGTTGCGGTCAAAATATTCTCGCCATCCAGCAAAATTTCGCCTTCCGCGCGCTGCTCAGGATAGAGCGAGAACATCTTGTTAAAAGTGCGCAGCAGCGTTGATTTACCACAGCCTGACGGACCGATAAACGCCGTCACCTGGTTTTTGGCGATATCCAGGTTGATATTCTTCAGGGCATGGAATTTCCCGTAGTAGAAGTTCAGATCGCGAACCTGCATTTTGCCGGGAGCTTTATTCACCATACTCATTCTCTTCTCTCTTATTCAGTGCCGCCGCAGCCGCGCTGTTAAATTAATGTTTGCTTTTGGCAAAGATTACACGTGCCAGAATATTCAGTAACAGCACACACAGCGTAATAATCAGTACCCCCGCCCAGGCCAGACTCTGCCATTCGGCAAACGGACTCATGGCGAATTTAAAGATAGTGACCGGCAGGTTGGCGATCGGCTGCATCATGTCGGTACTCCAGAACTGGTTCGACAATGAAGTAAACAGCAGCGGCGCGGTTTCACCAGCAATACGCGCTATCGCCAGCAATACACCGGTCAGGATACCGGAGACTGAGGCTTTTAATGTGATAGCGGAGATCATTTTCCACTTCGGTGTGCCGAGAGCATAAGCCGCTTCACGCAGGCTGTCTGGCACCAGTTTCAGCATATTTTCGGTGGTGCGGATCACAATCGGCACCTGCAGCAGCGCCAGCGCAATCACCCCGGCCCAGCCGGAGAAGTGCTCCATTTTGGCCACCACAATGGTATACACAAACAGACCGACCACAATCGACGGCGCCGACAGCAGGATGTCATTAATAAAGCGAATGACTTCTGCCAGTATCGATTTACGGCCAAATTCCGCCAGATAGATCCCCGCCATAATCCCCAGCGGCGTACCAAATATAGTCGCCCACAGGATTAACAGGCCGCTACCGGCAAAGGCATTCGCCAGACCGCCGCCCGGGCTGTTCGGTGGCGGCGTCATTTCGGTAAACAGCGCCAGCGACATCCCGTCGATGCCGCGGGTGACGGTCGAAAACAGGATCCAGATCAGCCAGAACAGACCAAATGCCATGGTCAGCAGCGATAACGTCAGCGCAATGCGGTTTTTCATCCGGCGCCACGCCTGCATCTTGCGGCGTGAAGCATTCAGCTCTTCACGCGCCTGCATTTCAATGGTTGTCATGTGCGCGCCCCTTCACTTTTCGCTAAACGCATCACCATCAGCTTCGAGCAGGCCAGCACAATAAAGGTGATCACAAACAGAATCAGACCCAGTTCCATCAGCGCGGCGGTATGCAGACCCGATTCGGCTTCAGAAAATTCGTTAGCCAGCGCCGAGGTAATACTGTTGCCCGGCATAAACAGCGAAGCGCTGTCCAGCTGGTAGGTGTTACCGATGATAAAGGTCACCGCCATGGTTTCACCCAGCGCACGGCCAAGACCGAGCATCACGCCGCCAATGACTCCGTTCTTGGTAAACGGCAACACGATGCGCCAGATCACTTCCCAGGTAGTGCAGCCGATGCCATATGCGGACTCTTTCATCAGTACCGGCGTCTGTTCAAACACATCACGCATCACCGAAGCGATATACGGAATAATCATAATGGCGAGGATCACCCCGGCAGCCAGAATACCGATCCCGAACGCCGGACCTTCGAACAGTGCGCCGACTAACGGAATGCCGGAGAGCACATTACCTACTGGCGTCTGAAAATATTCGGCAAACAGCGGAGCGAAGATAAACAGCCCCCACATGCCATATACGATACTGGGAATCGCTGCCAGCAGCTCAATCGCCACGCCAAGCGGACGACGCAACCAGCCCGGCGCCAGTTCGGTCAGGAACAGCGCGATGCCGAAACTGACCGGTACCGCGATCAGCAGGGCGATAAAGGAAGTGATCAGGGTGCCGTAAATCGGTACCAGCGCACCGAAATTCTCGTTTGGCGCATCCCACTCTTTGGTCCACAGGAAGGCAAAACCGAATTTCTCGATGCTGGGCCAGGAGGCAATAATCAGAGAGACGATAATGCCGCCCAACAGAAATAGCACAATCAGCGCAGCCAGTCTGACCAGCGCACCGAAGAGGATATCGCCCTGTTTGCCGGGGGCCTTAAATGTCGGCTTGCTTGCAGCCATAGAATTCTCGACGTTAAGATGGAAATGGCGGCACGAGGCCGCCCTGTGTGACGAACCGAATCCCTTCGGTTCCGCACTGAGTATGGCTTAGTACAGCGCTTTACCGGTGCTGTCTTTGATATTGGTCTTCCATGCGGCACGGATCTGCTCAGTCACTTCTTTTGGCAGTGGCGAGTAATCCAGCGCACTGGCTTCTTTCGCGCCATCTTTATAGGCCCAGTCGAAGAACTTCAGCACTTCAGCGGTCTGCTCTGGCTTAGCGGCAGATTTATGCAGAAGGATGAAAGTGGTAGAGGTGATTGGCCAGACGTTGTCGCCTTTCTGGTTGGTCAGGTCCTGAGCGAAGGTTTTATTCCAGTCTGCGCCTTTCGCCGCATTGCTGAAGCTCTCTTCGGTCGGGCTTACCGCTTTACCGCCCGCATCCACCAGTTTGGTGTAGGTCAGGTTGTTCTGTTTGGCGTAGGCATACTCAACGTAACCGATTGAACCTGGCAGACGCTGAACAAAGGCGGCGATGCCGTCGTTGCCTTTACCGCCCAGACCGGTTGGCCAGTTTACCGTTGAACCGGCGCCGACTTTCGATTTCCACTCTTCATTAACTTTAGCCAGGTAGCTGGTAAAGACGAATGAAGTACCGGAACCGTCAGCACGACGCACCACCGCGATATTGGTTTCTGGCAGTTTCACGCCCGGGTTCAGTTTCACGATGGCGGCATCGTTCCACTTTTTGATCTTACCGAGGTAGATATCACCGAGGGTTTTACCGTCGAGCACCAGCTCGCCAGATTTCAGGCCAGGGATATTAACCGCCAGCACCACACCGCCAATTACCGTTGGGAACTGGAACAGGCCGTCGGCGTTTAATTTCTCGTCAGACAGTGGCGCATCGGATGCGCCGAAATCGACGGTTTTGGCAATAATCTGTTTTACGCCACCTGATGAGCCGATACCCTGGTAGTTGATTTTATTACCAGTTGATTTCTGATAGGTATCCGCCCACTTGGCATACACCGGTGCCGGGAAAGTCGCTCCCGCGCCAGTCAGGCTTGCTGCTGCCATGGCAGAAGCTGCGCTCAAAGATACGGTTGCTGCGACAATACGAGCTAAGGTGCTATGCATCAGTGTCATATTCCCTCCGGGGGAGTAAAAGTCAGGCTCTAAGCCGTTTTAATAAGATTTATCATTGCTGCTGGAGGCAAAATAGGACAGTTTGGTGACAGTAAAATGTACGATATATGACAGTTTTGTGACATCAGGCTAATTTGTGAAAAATGAATACCTCCCATGGATTAACCAAATAAAAACGCCGGTCATTGACCGGCGTTTTTGTTTACAGCGTAATCGTCTCGGTTACTCGACGGTAACCGATTTCGCCAGGTTACGTGGCTGATCGACATCGGTGCCTTTAATCAGCGCCACATGGTACGAGAGCAGCTGCAACGGCACGGTGTAGAAGATCGGAGCAATCATCTCTTCAACGTGTGGCAGAGAGATAATACGCATCCCTTCGCTGTCGCTGAAACCGGCATCCTGATCGGCAAACACATACAGCAAACCGCCGCGGGCGCGCACTTCTTCGATATTCGATTTCAATTTTTCCAGCAGCTCGTTATTCGGCGCTACCACGATCACCGGCATATCCGCATCAATCAGCGCCAGTGGACCGTGCTTCAGCTCACCAGCAGCATAGGCTTCGGCGTGGATATAGGAGATCTCTTTCAGCTTCAGCGCACCTTCCATCGCAATCGGGTACTGATCGCCACGGCCAAGGAACAGCGCATGATGTTTGTCAGAGAAATCTTCCGCCAGTGCTTCAATCAGCTTGTCCTGCGACAGCATCTGCTCGATACGGCTTGGCAAAGCCTGCAAGCCATGCACGATATCGTGCTCGATTTGCGCATCCACGCCTTTCAGGCGGCCAATCTTCGCTACCAGCATCAGTAACACCGTCAGCTGAGTGGTAAAGGCTTTGGTTGATGCTACGCCAATTTCAGTACCGGCTTTGGTCATCAGCGCCAGGTCGGACTCACGCACCAGCGAGGAACCCGCCACGTTACAGATAGCCAGCGAACCGAGATAGCCCAGCTCCTTCGACAGGCGCAGCGCGGCCAGCGTATCGGCGGTTTCACCGGATTGCGACAGGGTGATCAGCAGGCTGTTTTTTCGCACCGCGGATTTGCGATAGCGGAATTCAGAGGCGATCTCAACGTCACACGGCACATTGGCCAGCGCTTCAAACCAGTAACGGGAAACCATACCGGAGTTATACGAGGTGCCGCAGGCGACGATCTGGATATGCTCAACCTGGCCCAGTAAGGTGTTAGCATTGGCGCCCAGTTCAGAAAGATCGACTTCACCATGGCTAAAACGACCGGCTAAGGTGTTTTTAATCGCCATTGGCTGTTCGTAGATCTCTTTCTGCATATAGTGGCGATAGATGCCTTTATCACCGGCATCGTACTGCACTTTAGATTCGATTTCCTGACGCTGTACGCTGTTACCACTGCGATCGATGATGGTCACATCACGACGGGTAATCTCAGCAATATCGCCCTCTTCGAGGTAGATAAAGCGACGGGTAACCGGCAGCAGCGCCAGCTGATCGGAGGCAATAAAGTTTTCACCAACGCCACGACCAATCACCAGTGGGCTGCCAGAACGCGCAGCGACCACACGCGACGGATCGCGGCTATCCATAATCACCATACCGTAAGCACCACGCAGCTGCGGGATCACACGCAACACCACTTCACGCAGTGAACCACCCTGCTGCTGCTCCCAGTGCACCAGATGCGCCACCACTTCGGTGTCGGTTTCTGAGGCAAAGCGGTAACCGCGTTCAATCAGCAAAGCACGCAGCGGCTCATGGTTCTCAATAATGCCGTTATGTACGATGATGATATGTTCTGAGATATGCGGATGCGCGTTCGCTTCGGAAGGTTCTCCGTGCGTCGCCCAGCGGGTATGCGCAATACCAGTGCCGCCCACCAGCTGAGTATCTTCAGCGGCTTCGACCAGTTTCTGCACTTTACCCAGGCGACGCAGACGCGTTACCTGGCCCTGCTGATCAACCACTGCCAGACCCGCGGAGTCATAACCACGGTATTCCAGGCGACGCAGACCTTCGAGAAGGATTTCTGCGATATCACGTTGCGCTACTGCACCAACAATTCCACACATAATTATTTTCCTGACAAAATGGCGTTTCAGCGCCATTTGCGTTGTCCTGTGACCTGATTTTTCCGACGAGATTTACGTGCTTACGCATCGAACCTGCGGATTCCCCGAGCCTTGTAGAGTGGGGAGTATTATTTTTTATAACTCCCTCCCCCGTTTTACGGGGGAGGGTTGGAGTGGGGGAACTATTAGCACTGAGGTCGCCAGCTCCCCCATCCTGACCTTCCCCACAACGTGGGGGGAAGGGACCAATAGGGCACTATTTCTTTTTAACCGGGCGCTGCCAGCCTGACTTATGGTTCTGCTCTTTACGGTTATAGACCAGATCGGCAGCGGTGATATCTTTCATTACCGTGGTGCCAGCGGCGATAGTGGCGCCACTGGCCACCGTCACCGGCGCCAACAGCTGGGTATCAGAGCCGACAAACACGTTGTCGCCAATGATCGTCTTATATTTATTCGCGCCATCGTAATTACAGGTAATCGTACCCGCGCCGATATTCACCCCGGCACCAATCTCCGCATCGCCAAGGTAGCTAAGATGGCCGGCCTTGGAGCCTTTGCCAAGACGCGCTTTTTTCATCTCGACAAAGTTACCGACATGCGCGCCTTCCGCCAGTTCGCTACCCGGACGCAGGCGGGCAAATGGCCCGATAGTACAGGCAGTGCCCAGCTCAGCATCCTCAACCACGCTATACGGGCTGATTTCGCAGTTATCACCAATCACACTATTTTTAATTACGCAGCCGGTGCCGATTTTGACACCATTACCGAGGGTTACCTGACCTTCGATAATCACATTGGTGTCGATCACCACATCACGGCCATGCTCAAGGTTGCCGCGCAGATCAAAGCGCGCCGGATCCTGTAGCATCACCCCCGCCAGCAGCAGCTTTTCTGCCTGCTCGGCCTGATATACTCGTTCAAGGGTAGCCAGTTGCAGGCGGTTATTGACGCCTTCGGTTTCGCTGATACGCGCCGGATGAACTGCGGCAATTTTGCGGCCTTCATGATGGGCGAGGGCGATAATATCGGTGATGTAATACTCACCCTGCGCATTGTTGTTGGTCAGTTTGCTTAACCAGCGCTTCATATCCGCGCCGTTGGCAATCAGAATGCCGGTGTTGATTTCAGTGATCGCCAGCTGTTCAGCGCTGGCGTCCTTCTGCTCAATAATCCCCACCACATCGCCCTGCTGACGCAGGATGCGGCCATAGCCGGTGGGATTATCCAGAATTACCGTCAGTAAACCGATGCCACCCTGCGGTTTTGCGCTGCGCAGGCGTTCAAGGGTTGCCACCGAGATCAATGGTACATCGCCGTACAGCATCAGAATATCTTCGTCATCGGCAAAGTGTGGCGCCGCCTGCTGCATCGCATGACCGGTACCCAGCTGCTCCGCCTGCAAAACCCAGCTCAGCGAATGATCGTTCAGCGTCGATTTCAGCAGTTCGCCGCCATGACCATACACCAGGTTGATCTTGTCAGCGCCCAGATGTTTAGCGGCATCAATGACGTGTTGCACCATCGGTTTCCCTGCCAGAGTATGCAGGACTTTAGGAAGATCTGAATACATGCGGGTTCCCTTGCCGGCAGCAAGTATAACCACGCTCATTGTGCTGTTTGACATAGACATCCTGACCATTCTTTTGATAAAGGAAGTAAAGCGGTTTAAGTCTGAGATTACTACATTTTTCTCAGTACGAAATTAGCCTGCTAACCGAAAATTCGCTGAGTACAGATAAAAAAAATGCCGGTCAGATAACTGACCGGCACCTTAAGACATAAAGCCTGGGTTACATCGCTTTCCTGGTCAACTCGATAACGCGCAATTTGGCGATCGCTTTGGCCAGTTCAGCCGATGCCTGAGCAAAATCGACATCGCCGTGAGAGCTGTTCATATGCTCTTCCGCTTTGCGTTTCGCTTCGAGCGCTCGCGCTTCGTCGAGATCTGTTCCGCGAATCGCCGTGTCAGCCAGCACCGTAGTCGAGCCTGGCTGCACTTCCAGCACGCCGCCGGAGAGATAGATAAACTCCTCTTCGCCGTGCTGTTTAACGATACGAATCATACCAGGCTTAATGGCGGTGAGCAGCGGGGCGTGGCCCGGGTAAATACCCAGCTCACCTTCGCTACCTGACACCTGGATATGTTGCACCAGACCAGAGAACATTTTTTGCTCTGCGCTGACCACATCCAGATGATAAGTCATAGCCATATCTAACCTCCTGGGAAACTGTTATTACAGTTTCTTCGCTTTTTCCACGGCTTCGTCGATGGAACCAACCATGTAGAAAGCCTGCTCTGGCAGATGGTCGAATTCACCTTCCATAATGCCTTTAAAGCCACGGATGGTATCTTTCAGCGACACATACTTGCCTGGAGAACCGGTGAAGACTTCTGCCACGAAGAACGGCTGGGACAGGAAACGCTGCATCTTACGAGAGCGTGCTACCACCAGTTTGTCATCTTCTGACAGCTCATCCATACCCAGGATGGCGATGATGTCTTTCAGTTCCTGATAACGCTGCAGCAGGGACTGTACGCCACGCGCGGTGTCGTAGTGTTCCTGACCAACAACCAGCGGATCCAGCTGACGGCTGGTGGAGTCCAGCGGGTCAACGGCCGGGTAGATACCCAGAGAAGCGATCTGACGGCTCAGTACCACGGTTGCGTCAAGGTGCGCAAAGGTGGTGGCTGGAGATGGGTCAGTCAAGTCATCCGCAGGAACGTAAACTGCCTGTACGGAAGTGATGGAACCGGTCTTCGTGGAGGTAATACGCTCCTGAAGCACGCCCATCTCTTCTGCCAGCGTTGGCTGATAACCTACCGCAGATGGCATACGACCCAGCAGGGCTGATACTTCAGTACCGGCCAGGGTATAACGGTAGATGTTATCGACGAACAGCAGTACGTCACGACCTTCATCACGGAATTTCTCCGCCATGGTCAGACCGGTCAGTGCAACGCGCAGACGGTTACCCGGCGGCTCATTCATCTGGCCATACACTAACGATACTTTATCGATAACGTTAGAGTCGGTCATTTCGTGGTAGAAGTCGTTACCTTCACGGGTACGCTCGCCCACACCGGCAAATACGGAGTAACCTGAGTGCTCGATCGCGATGTTACGGATCAGCTCCATCATGTTAACGGTTTTACCCACACCCGCACCGCCGAACAGACCGACTTTACCGCCCTTAGCGAACGGACACATCAGGTCGATAACTTTGATACCGGTTTCCAGCAGTTCCTGCGAGCTTGACAGCTCTTCATAGGAAGGAGCCGGACGGTGAATAGCCCAACGGACTTCTTCGCCGATGTCGCCTTTCATATCGATCGGCTCACCCAGCACGTTCATGATACGGCCGAGTGTTGCAGTACCTACCGGTACTTCGATTGGGTGACCAAGGTCCACTGTTGGCAGACCGCGCTTCAGGCCGTCTGAGGAACCCATGGCGATGGTACGAACCACGCCACCACCCAGCTGCTGCTGAACTTCCAGCACCAGACGAGCGTCACCATTCTGAACCTCAAGAGCGCTGTACACTTGTGGTACTGCGTCCTGAGGGAATTCGACGTCGACCACGGCGCCGATTACCTGGACAATCTTTCCAGTAGCCATCTTAATCCTCTACCTAATATTTAACCTGGTTAAACCGCGGAGGCCCCCGAGACAATCTCGGTAAGTTCCTGGGTGATGCTGGCCTGACGAGCTTTGTTGTATACCAACTGCAGCTCTTTGATCAGGTTACCGCCGTTATCGGTTGCAGCTTTCATCGCCACCATACGCGCGGCCTGCTCGCTGGCCAGGTTTTCTACAACACCCTGGTAAACCTGAGACTCTACATAGCGACGCAGTAAAGTATCCAGCAGCCCTTTCGGATCCGGCTCATACAGGTAATCCCAGGTCTTCTTCTTCAGATCCGCTTCATCTTCTGCTGGTGGTAATGGCAGCAGCTGAGTGATCTGAGGAGACTGAGACATGGTGTTGATAAATTTGTTGCTGACGATAAACAGCTTATCTAAGCGGCCTTCATCGTAAGCCTGCAGCATAACTTTAACCGGGCCAATCAGTTCAGACAGGGAAGGTTTATCTCCCATGCCGGTAACCTGAGCAACCACGTTGCCGCCGACAGAACTGAAGAATGACAGACCTTTGGAACCGATAATCGCCAGATCGCTCTCGACGCCTTTATCAGCCCAGGCTTTCATATCAGCCAGCACTCTTTTGAACAGGTTAATGTTCAAACCACCACAAAGACCACGGTCGGTCGAAACGACCAGGTAGCCAACGCGCTTAACGTCGCGCTCCGCAAGGTAAGGGTGTTTGTACTCCAGATTACCCAACGCAATGTGACCAATCACTTTGCGCATGGTATCTGCATAAGGACGGCTGGCCGCCATGCGTTCCTGCGATTTACGCATTTTGGAGGCGGCGACCATTTCCATCGCTTTGGTGATCTTTTGCGTGTTCTGGACGCTTCCGATCTTACTACGTATCTCTTTTGCGCCGGCCATAAGCTTCTCCTCAAAGCCTTGCGGCTTGCCCTATCAGGACAAGCCGCCAGACGTTACCAGGACTGGGTTGCTTTGAACGTATCGAGCAGGCCTTTCAGCTTCTCTTCGATATCGTTGTTGTAGTTACCCGACTGGTTGATTTCAGCCATCAGCTCGACGTGATCGCGATCCGCGTAAGCCAGCAGCGCAGCTTCGAAGCTACCGATTTTCGCCAGTTCGACGTCATTCAGATAACCACGTTCAGCAGCGAACAGTACCAGACCCTGCTGTGCAACAGACATAGGTGCATACTGTTTCTGCTTCAGCAGCTCAGTCACTTTCTGGCCGTGGCTCAGCTGTTTGCGGGTTGCTTCATCCAGATCGGAAGCGAACTGAGAGAACGCCGCCAGTTCACGATACTGCGCCAGCGCGGTACGAATACCACCGGACAGTTTCTTGATGATCTTGGTCTGAGCAGCACCGCCCACACGAGATACGGAGATACCCGGGTTAACTGCCGGACGAATACCGGAGTTAAACAGGTTAGTTTCCAGGAAGATCTGACCATCAGTAATCGAAATTACGTTGGTTGGAACGAACGCAGAAACGTCACCTGCCTGGGTTTCGATGATTGGCAGCGCAGTCAGAGAACCGGTTTTACCTTTCACTTCACCTTTGGTGAATGCTTCAACGTACTCCGCGTTAACGCGAGATGCACGCTCCAGCAGACGGGAGTGGAGGTAGAACACGTCACCAGGGAATGCTTCACGACCCGGCGGACGACGCAGCAGCAGGGAAACCTGACGGTATGCAATAGCCTGTTTAGACAGGTCATCGTAAACGATCAGTGCATCTTCACCGCGGTCACGGAAATATTCGCCCATCGCACAACCGGCATACGGCGCCAGGTATTGCAGTGCAGCGGATTCTGATGCAGTAGCAACCACAACAATGGTGTTAGCCAGTGCGTTGTGTTCTTCCAGCTTACGAACCACGTTAGAAATGGTGGACGCTTTCTGGCCGATGGCCACGTACACACATTTAATACCGGAATCACGCTGGTTGATGATTGCATCGATCGCCATCGCGGTTTTACCGGTCTGACGGTCACCGATGATCAGCTCACGCTGGCCACGGCCGATTGGAATCATTGCATCGACAGATTTGTAACCGGTCTGAACAGGCTGATCAACAGACTGACGTTCGATAACGCCAGGTGCAATCACTTCGATTGGCGAGAAGCCATCGTTATCAATGGCGCCTTTGCCATCAATAGGTGCGCCCAGCGTGTTCAGCACGCGACCTAACAGGCCACGACCAACCGGAACTTCCAGAATACGACCAGTACACTTAACTTTCATGCCTTCGGCAAGGTCAGCGTACGGGCCCATCACAACTGCACCTACCGAGTCACGCTCGAGGTTCAGTGCGATAGCGTAACGGTTACCCGGCAGGGCAATCATCTCACCCTGCATCACATCGGCCAGGCCGTGTACGCGGATGATACCGTCACTTACAGAAACAATAGTACCTTCATTGTGAGCTTCGCTCACTACATTGAACTGAGCAATGCGCTGCTTGATCAGTTCGCTGATTTCGGTGGAATTCAGTTGCATATGCTCCAAGTCCCCTTAAGACTGCAAGACGTCTGCCAGACGCTCAAGACGACCGCGTACGCTGCCGTCAATCACCATATCACCCGAGCGGACGATAACGCCTGCCACTACAGACTTATCAATTTTGCAATTCAGCTTAACTTTGCGAGACAGACGTTTTTCCATCGCGGCGCTGATTTTAGTCAGCTGTTCGTCACTCAGAGCATTGGCAGAGATAACTTCAACTTCGGCGGTCGCATCATATGCGGCACGCAGTTGTATATACTGAGCCAGTACATCCGGGAGCGCGGGTAAACGTTTGTTTTCTGCCATTACCTTAATCAGGTTCTGGCCAGCTTCGTCGAGTTGATCGCCACAGATTGCGTTGAAAGATGCAGAAGTAGCTTCCGGCGCCATGGCGCCGGAGAGAAGATCTGTCATCTGTTCATTGCTTGCCACTTCAGCGGCAAACGCCAGCATCTGCTGCCAGCGATCGACATTTTGATGCTCAACAGCAAAGTCAAAAGCTGCTTTGGCGTAGGGGCGAGCTACAGTTACAAATTCAGACATCAGCCCCTCCCTCCTTACAGTTCAGCGACCAGTTTATCTACGATGTCGCTATTAGCAGCTTCATCCACGGAACGTTCAATGATCTTCTCGGCGCCGGCAATTGCCAGCATCGCGACTTGCTTACGCAACTCTTCACGTGCACGTTTAGTCTCTGCGTCAATTTCCGCCTGAGCCTGGGTGACGATCTTGTTACGTTCCTGCTCAGCCTCAGCTTTCGCTTCGTCCAGGATTTGAGCACGGCGTTTGTTAGCCTGTTCAATAATTACCTGGGCTTCATCTTTCGCTTTTTTCAGCTGGTCGGTCGCATTAGCCTGCGCAAGATCCAGATCTTTTTTGGCACGTTCAGCGGAAGCAAGGCCTTCAGCAATTTCTTTCTGGCGCTTTTCGATGGCAGCCATAATCGGCGGCCATACGTACTTCATGCAGAACAGGACAAACAGGACGAACGCGATAGCCTGGCCGAGGATTGTTGCGTTAAGGTTCACAGCACAATGCCTCTTGTTAAGTTAACTTAATCTGCCGTTATCTAAAGACAGCGGCAGAGTCCGTTCATCGTGCAACCGATACGTTGGTGCCCGATGAACAATCTGTTATTACGCGACAGCAAACATCACGTACAGACCCAGACCAACAGCGATCATCGGGATTGCATCCACCAGACCCATGACAACAAAGAACTGCGTACGCAGCAGAGGAATCAGATCCGGTTGACGCGCAGCGCCTTCCAGGAATTTGCCTCCGAGGATGCCGATACCGATCGCAGCACCGATTGCCGCCAGGCCCATCATCACAGCGGCAGCCATGTACAGCAGATCCATATTCAGGTTTTCCATGACAGTCTCCAGTTTGTTTCAGTTATAACGCAGTAGTGTTGAGAAAAAAATCAATGTTCTTCAGATGCCATCGACAGATAGACAATCGTTAAGACCATGAAAATGAAAGCCTGTAGCGAAATGATCAGGATGTGGAAAATGGCCCAAGGGACACTCAGAATCCACTGTGACCACCACGGCAACAGGCCGGCAATCAGGATAAAAATCAATTCACCCGCATACATGTTGCCGAACAGTCGCAGACCCAGAGAAACAGGCTTGGACAGCAGGCTCACACCTTCAAGAATCAGGTTGATAGGGATGAAGATCGGGTGATTAAAGGGTTGCAGGGTCAGCTCTTTCGTAAAGCCGCCGATGCCTTTCATCTTGATGCTGTAGAACAGAATCAAAATAAATACGCCCAGTGCCATCGACAGCGTGACGTTAACGTCAGCTGAAGGGACAACACGCAGTGCCGGCAGACCGAACCAGTGCTCACCGATATACGGCAGCAGGTCGATAGGCAGCAAGTCCATGAAGTTCATCAGGAACACCCAGACGAAAATCGTCAGGGCCAGCGGGGCGATAAGTTTGCTTTTACCGTGGTACATGTCGCGAACGTTGCCGTCAACAAAGCCTACCACCAGTTCAATAGCCGTCTGGAATTTCCCTGGTACACCGCTGGTAGCCGTTTTCGCTACTTTACGGAACAGCACCAGGAACAGCAGACCCAGCACCACAGAGAAAAACATGGAATCGATATTTAATACCCAGAAAGACGCCGGCGCGTCGTGCGGGTTCACTAACTCGAAAGTACGCAGGTCCAGCTGAAGGTTATTCAGGTGGTGACCTATGTATTCTTGCGGAGTAGAGATTTCTCCTGCAGCCATGATGCCTCTTACCCTTTGTTGTTAATTACAGCCGGTGCCAGTATCTGCACAACCAGCACCGATAACCACGTCAGCCCGAGCGGCAAAAACACCGCATCGAAGACTCCCAGCGCCACGATCAGAAGAATAATCGTGGCAAACACCTTCAACACCTCGCCGATGGCGAAGCTCCAGGCAACACGGCCTTTCGCGGGTGTTTGCGCGCCAAGGCGCCAGGCTAAAATCATAAACAAACTATTTGGCAGCCACGCTGCCAGTCCACCGGCGATGGCAGATGCGCCCCAGGTGACACCTTTCAGGGTAAACAGCATTCCGATTACGACAAAAGTCACCAGCTGAAGAAGCAGCACGGTCCGGGCAAATTTCACACTGTAAAGAGACACTGACATGACGCTAAATTCTCCTGCCCCGTTCGGGGTATGTCGCGTGTCGTATAAAACTGCCTTTACTCATTTGAGTCAAGCAGCAAAAAACGAGCAAATTATACGGGGCACACCTACGATTTCAATGGATAAGTAGCGAAAAGGTGAACAATTATTTAAATTTCTTTCTGACAGCCTGTTTTTCAAAAGCGCAAAGAACAGTAAACCGAAGTAAATTTGCTGCAATAGCAACGAAACCTCGCTCATAAAGCGTGCTATGGATCACAAATCAGTAATACAATGGCGAAATATTATACGCTTTTTTTGCAGTTATTATAGAAAAAATAATAACTAAATCCATATACAACAGTCAGATACGTTACTTTAATTTAAAAACGCCCATTATCGTTGATAAAAACCTTATATTGACATCGTCAGCAAACTTTCAATTTCTATAATCCCCGGACTAACGCCACTCATTTATCGGGATATATTTTCCGGAGTGATTATCGTTTCACTTAAACAAACTGAGAGAAGTGATAATCTTGATAATGAAATGTGAATTTAACGTTAAATGTAACGGATGATGACGAATAATTTCCATCTGCTGATTTAACCTGAATGAAACAGATTGGGTCAGAAAAAATGCCGGTGGAAAATGCACGAATGGCTAATTTCCACGCAGCTTAACACCTAACTCAAATGGCTGCAGCAGGTTATATCCTGACTTATTCAGGGGTTAATCCGCCTGAATAATCACCAGATGACGTTCACCCTCAAGCTGAGGAACCACCAGACGCACGCTTTTACTGACGCTAAAACCCGCCGGTAAAGCCGCAATTTCGTCCTCTGGCAACACCCCTTTTAGCGCATAAAAGGCACCATTGTTCGCCGGTAAATGGTGACACCAGCTCAGCATATCGTTCAGCGAGGCGAAAGCACGGCTGATGACGCCATCGAACGGCGGATCTGACGGGAAATCTTCCACCCGGCTCTGTACCGGAGTGATATTTTCCAGCTTCAGCTCATGCTGTACCTGACGCAGAAAACGCACACGCTTGCCGAGGCTATCCAGCAGCGTGAAATGGGCATCAGGACGCACAATCGCCAGCGGGATGCCAGGTAATCCAGGTCCGGTGCCGACATCGATAAAACGGCTGCCCTGCAGGTGTGGCTCCACCACAATACTGTCGAGAATATGGCGCACCAGCATCTGCTCCGGGTCACGCACGGAAGTCAGATTATAGGCTTTATTCCACTTATGCAGCATTTCAACATAACCCACCAGCTGGTGCTTTTGCTGATCGGACAGGGAAATGTTAGCGGCGTTTAGCAGAGCGGAGAGTTTGTTGATCACAGCAAGTTCCGTCAATAGGTGTGGTGATGTCACGGGCGGCGATAACGCCGCCCCTACATGAATCAGCCGTAGGGGAGCCGTTATCGGCTCCCGTTGGTATTCTGGTGTCAGGCGCTTTTACGTAACAGACCTTGTTTCTTCAGCCAGATAAGCAGAATTGAGATAGCGGCTGGAGTAATCCCCGAGATACGCGAAGCCTGACCGATGGAGCCAGGTTTATGATCGTTCAGCTTGGCGATCACTTCGTTCGACAGGCCACTCACCTGCTGATAATCCAGCGTGGCGGGCAGCAGGGTATTTTCATTCCGCAGCTGGCGTTCAATCTCTTCCTGCTGACGGGCGATATACCCTTCGTACTTCACCTGGATCTCAACCTGCCCGGCAGCCTGCACATCGCTTAATGACGGGGCAAACAGATCCAGCGTCATCAGTTTTTCGTAGGTCATCTCCGGGCGACGCAGCAGATCTTCACCGCTGGCCTCTTTGGTCAGCGCAGCGCTGAGTACGCCATTGATTTTTTCAACGCTGGCGGACTTCGGATGCACCCAGATATCACGCAGACGCTGGCGCTCTTTCTCGATGCTCTCCAGCTTCTCGCTGTAACGCGCCCAGCGGGCATCATCCACCAGCCCCAGCTCGCGGCCGGTTTCGGTCAGACGCAGATCGGCATTATCTTCACGCAGCATCAGACGATATTCAGCGCGGGAAGTGAACATGCGGTACGGTTCTTTGGTACCGAGGGTGCAAAGATCGTCAACCAGCACGCCAAGGTAAGCCTGATCGCGACGTGGCGCCCAGCTCTCTTTGTCGGCAGAGAGACGACCGGCATTCAGACCGGCCAGCAAACCTTGGGCCGCGGCTTCTTCGTAGCCGGTGGTGCCGTTGATCTGGCCGGCAAAGAACAAGCCATTGATATATTTGCTTTCCAGCGTCGGTTTCAGATCGCGTGGATCAAAGAAATCATACTCGATCGCATAGCCCGGACGCACAATACGCGCATTTTCCATCCCCTGCATCGAGCGGACAATCTGCATCTGCACATCAAATGGCAGGCTGGTTGAAATACCGTTCGGGTAGATTTCATTGCTGGTTAAGCCTTCCGGCTCGAGGAAAATCTGGTGTGCGTTACGATCGGCAAAACGCATCACTTTGTCTTCGATCGACGGGCAGTAACGTGGGCCAATACCTTCGATCACGCCGGCGTACATCGGGCTGCGATCGAGGTTATTACGGATCACGTCATGGGTTTTTTCGTTGGTCGAGGTGATGTAGCAAGGCACCTGTTGCGGATGCTGTGACACACTGCCCATAAACGAGAATACCGGCATTGGCGTATCGCCATGCTGTGGCGCCAGCACGCTGAAATCGATGGTACGGGCATCGATACGCGGTGGCGTACCGGTTTTCAGACGACTGACGCGCAGTGGTAACTCACGCAACCGACGTGCCAGCGGAATGGATGGCGGATCGCCAGCACGGCCACCGCTGTAGTTATCCAGCCCGATATGAATTTTTCCGTCGAGGAAAGTGCCAACCGTCAGCACCACCGCTTTAGCGCGGAATTTCAGTCCCATCTGGGTTACAGCACCAACAACGCGATCGTTCTCGACAATCAGATCTTCAACCGCCTGCTGAAAGATCATCAGGTTCGGCTGGTTCTCCAGCGCCGTACGTACCGCCTGCCGATAGAGTACGCGGTCAGCCTGAGCACGCGTCGCTCGCACGGCAGGACCTTTGCTGGCGTTTAGTATCCTAAACTGGATACCTGCCTGGTCGATGGCATGGGCCATCAGCCCGCCAAGTGCATCCACTTCCTTCACCAGATGTCCCTTGCCGATACCCCCGACCGCCGGGTTACAGGACATCTGTCCCAGAGTATCAATGTTGTGGGTTAACAACAGGGTTTGTTGACCCATTCGGGCAGCAGCCATCGCGGCTTCTGTTCCCGCATGACCACCACCGATAACGATGACGTCAAAAGGATCTGGATAGAACATGGTACTGCACCTCGCGATTGGACGTTCAGGGAGATTTCCCTGGGGCGTGGATTCTACTCAACTTTAGACGATGGCGAAAGCGCCGGGATCGTCAGGTATTAAAAAGAAAGATCTTTTTTATTTAAGGATCTCTTTATTAGATCTCTTATTAGGATCGTCGATCTCTGTGGATAAGCCTCTTTTGATCAAGGTGATCAAGCGATTAGTGAGGATCGAATGCTGTGAATGATCGGTGATCCTGATCCGTATAAGCTGGGATCAAAATGGCTACTTATACACAGGGTCAAGGAATGAACAACCTTGTTCTTGGGATAACAACCGGTTGTTAGGGGGTCAGTACAGTAGTTATCCACAAACGATCGTAGTTAAATTGCACAAAACAAGTGAAAAAAACTGCAGATCTGACAAAAAAAAGCATCCGGATAAAGAAAAAGAGGCGCCGCAGATCCTCTTTCTGGCGATTAAATCAGCGCTTTCCAGCTTTCGACCCATTCCCCTGCCGGATCTTCCGGGATCTCATGTTGCAGCACGTCGATCTCAAGACGGTCACCAATACGTTTGCCACCACAGGCGGTTAACAGGGTATCCATCTTCTCTATTGCACCACAGAACAGATCGTATTCGCGGTTGCCAATGCCCACTGCACCATAACGTACTGCGGAAAGATCGGGTTGCTGCTCTTCAATCTCATCAAACAGCGGTTGCAGATTCTCTGGTAACTCGCCCGCACCATGGGTTGAGGTCACTAACAGCCAGATCCCCTGCAGGGGCAGTTCCTGCAACTCCGGGCCATGCAGAGTCTCGGTTGTGAAGCCGGCATCTTCAAGCTTTTCGGCCAGATGTTCAGCAACATACTCTGCGCTGCCTAAGGTGCTGCCACTAATTAAGGTAATGTCGGCCATGATGAGATCTCTGAGCTACAAAGGGGGGCATTGTACTCTGTGATTAAGATGGGATCTACCTGTGGAAAAGCAGGGGTATTCGGCATGCAGTTGTGCGGCGCCAGTTACGCCGCCGCGGAAGGATCCGGTGGATAAGGTTATCTACCGGTCAGGGCTTAATGGTGCGCATAATCGGGTTTTGCAGTGAGATCAGGGTTTCGGTGGACTGGATCTCATCGATGGTCTGAATCTTGTTGATCAACACCTGTTGCAGAGCATCGATCGATCGACACATCACCTTAATAAAGATGCTGTAATGGCCAGTGGTGTAATAAGCTTCAACCACTTCATCAAGGCTTTCCAGCCGCGCCAGCGCCGAAGGGTAATCTTTAGCGCTTTTCAAAATAATGCCGATAAAACAGCAGACGTCATAGCCGAGGTGTTTAGGATCAATCTCCACCCGCGTTCCTTTAATAATGCCCGCCTGCTTCATCTTCTCGACCCGTACATGAATCGTGCCCGGGCTGACGTTAAACACCTTAGCCAGCTCGGCATAGGCGGTACGTGCGTTATCCATCAACGCATTCAGAATGCCGCGGTCAAGATTATCGATTTGCAGATTGTCCGCCACTGTTTACTCCGGTGAGGGTTAAAGAATAGAGATAACTAAACCTAACCGATTATCGGCCATCAGTAACCGGTTATTGTCACAACTGACGGGAAAAGGCTCACAGCCCGGGCAGGCTGTGAGCAGGAGGTTAGCGTTTATGCCACAGGGTTAACTGTGCAACGGTGTGCTGATATTTACGCGCGGTTTCACGAATAACAAAAGGCACATCCTGCGGCGCGGCGATCTCTTCAAAATCGGCAGCCAGCAGGCGTTGCAGCGCCTGATAAGTGGTCAGCGCTTCACCGTTTTCACGGATACCGCCCAGCCAGTTCTCCTTCGGCGTAAACTCCTCCAGCCAGGTGTAAGGCGACGACAGCATTAATACCCCACCAGCGCTCAGCATAGTAGTGATGTCCTGCAGGAAACGCTTTGGCTGACGCAGACGGTCGATCAGATTGGATGCCAGCACCAGATCGTAGCGATCGGGCTGTGCTTTCAGGTTACAGGCATCGCCCTGCACAAACTGAATACGCGCCGCCTGCTGCGGACCGAGATCGAAATCTTTCAGCCGCACCTGGCGATACTCCACCAGTTCGCCCTCTTCCTGGGTGACATAGCGGAAATCTTCGCCGCTGGTCAGTTGCAGCGCCACGTCGATAAAGCGCGCCGAGTAGTCCATTCCCACCACCTGATCGAAATGGCGCGCCAGTTCGAAGCTGGCGCGACCGGTGGCGCAGCCGATATCCAGCGCGCGGCCACGTTTCTCGCTGACGCGACAGGCTATCTCCACCAGCGCTTTGGCGTAGTTGGCGACGCCAAAATATTCCGGCCCGTACTGGAAGTCGAGATACTGCGACACCATGCTGTCGGTTTCATACGGATTCAGCGTCATGGATTCCTGATGGCTGGAGACCACATAGCGGAAACCGGCATGCTGGAAGAAGTGGCGGCGGAACGCATAGCGGGAGGATTTTAGCGCTTCATTGCCGGTGGAAATCCAGCTGCCGCCTTTGATAATCGCATGCTTGCCATCAAAGGTCGGGGTAGAGAAGTCGTCATACAGCGGATGGACCTTAAAGCCTTCCAGGCCATTAATCGGCGTGGTCGTCCACTGCCAGACATTACCGACCAGATCAAAGAACTCACCCTGAGCAAAGCGATCCACCGGACAGGAGGAGGCCCACCAGGCGAGATTGATATTGCCCGGCGCCTGTTGCCAGTCTGGCTGGTCGCCTGCCAGCTGCTCGCGCAGTAAATACCACTCCGACTCGCTCGGTAACTGAATCGATTTGCCGGTGGCATCAGCTTTCCAGCGGCAGAAGGCGGCGGCTTCCAGCTGATTGACTTCTGCTGGCCAGTCCCATGGCATCGCCACCTCTTCGGCCAGCAGACGCAGTTTTAGCTGATCGGGTTGCGTAATATCGCCGACCCAAAAGGTTGGCTTATCGGCAGCGGAGAATTCCCGCCAGCCCCAGCCTTCGTCATCCCACCACTGCTGCTGCTGGTAGCCGCCCGCGCTGACAAACTCAAAAAATTCCGCATTGCTGACCAGCATCTGGCTGGCTTTAAACGCTTTGACGTCGCTGTGCAGCGTACCGTATTCGTTATCCCAGCCGTAGGTGTCATCAGTTTTACCCTGCGTCACACGACCTGCGGCGACGGACAGCAGCTTGTTAGCCGGAACCTGCTGGCGGTTATGGCGTGCCTGCTGACAGGCTGGCCAGTGCGGTTGCGGTTTGACCCATTCCAGTGGTAACTGACGCATCAGCACGCTTGAGGTTTCCAGATGGATGCGTTCATGCTCAATACCCATCAGGATCACCCATGCCGGGCTGTTCCAGTCAATTGGCAGACTGAGCGGCATGGTTTGAATAAATTCGCTGACGATGGTTTTCACTTTGCCGCGATAGTCACGCAGTTCCTCAACCGCAGGCCACTGATAGTGGCTGGTATCGAGATCATCCCAGCTCATTTCATCGACGCCGATGGCCATCATCGCTTCAATAGCGGGATCGACGCGCTGATGAAGATGCTGACCCGCCATCAGCTTATTAACATAAAAGGTGGCGGTATGACCAAAGTAAAAGATAAGCGGATGACGTAAGGAGATCGCCTTGGTAAACCAGGCGCGCTGATCGGCCAGGCAGTCGAACAGATCTTCGTACAACTCCCAGGTCTGGGTGAAGTAGCTGAGGAGCTGCTGGCGCTTCTGCTCAACGTTGTTGCCGCTTAAAAGCAGGGTGCGGGTTGGTGCAGGTAAACCTGCAATGCTGCTGTTATCTTGCTGCGTCACGTCGTGCTCCCGGGTGGCCAAAGGGTTCAGGGATAATTTATGACTATAGCAAATAAGCTTTGCAGAATGATGTCTTAACGTTTCCAGCGGCGCAGCAGCCGGCTTTTCAGTCCGGTATCAAAACGCCAGATATGATCGAAAATACGCAGAATGCCCGGTTTGCCATGAGCCGACATCGCCACCGCATGAAAACGCTGCTGTTGCTGCTGCTGGCGTTGCTTTACGGTTTTTATCAGCGCTTCAGGCAGGCGCTGGGCAATAAAATCAGAAACCACCACCGCATCTGCTTCCTGCCAGACCGGACCTTCCATCCGTCGCACCACCGCCTCCATACAGGCGGCCAGATCGGTGCCGCCGCGAAAACGCTGGCTTAAAAAGCGGATCGCCTCGGCAATACCGTCGTCGGCGGTCAGCTCATAGCCCACCACATCGTGAGCAAACAGCATAATGTAACAGCGGCGTTTATCCGCCAGCGCCACTTTCAGCAATGCCAGACAGAACGCTTTGGCGCAGCGTTCGTTAAAACCGCCCATTGAACCGGAAGTATCGACACAGACAATAAACGGCCCGCGCGGTGCATCCTCATGCTGCTGGTGGCTGACCGGACGCTGGCTGATTTTTTCGTGCCAGGCATCGCCCTGCAGGCGATAGGTCAGCAGACGCTTCTCCACCAGCCGCCGGTAAAACTCAATCTCCAGTTCGCTGATCCCCAGCGTCGCCAGCTCGGGCGGCAGCAGACGCAGGATATCGTCGCTCTGATGCAGGCCACTGACCTCTTCCGGCACATTATCGGGTTCACGCACCAGCTGGTGGAAAGCCTCCAATGGCGCGTCCTGCGACGGCACTGATTTCGCTTCGCGACTGCGGCCCAGCTGTTCCGCCAGTTTCAGCAACTCCGGCTGTTGAGCGAGAAAATCGCCGTACTGCACAATCAGTTTATAGTCGCCGTACTGTAATTTGCTGGCGCTCATATCCCATAAACGTCCGGCTGCTGCTTCATCATTATCGGTGAGGATTGGCGCCAGCTGGCCGCTAATCGCCAGCCGCTGTTGCAGTTCTGCCAGCAGTTTTTCGCGCTCCTGCTCCAGCAGTTGCTGATTAAGCGTCAGGGTTTGCAGCGTCAGGTTTAAGCGCCAGCGTTGCAGAAATAGCGTGTGCTGCGCCTGGCTAAGATTATCGACATCGGCATGAGCAATCAGCCCACTGGCCTGTTCGACAAACGGTGACTGTAACGCGGTAAGCTCGGTCAGTAGCGGCGTGAGCTGACGGGAAAAGGTGGTGGTACTGATGGTCTGGTATTGCTGAAACAGCGCAAACTCTTTCGCCAGTACTTCAGGGACCGGCGTAGTTTTCAGATTTTCGAGGATCTCCGCCTTCCAGCGTGGCAGATCGCGCAGCAGCGCTTTTTTCATGCCGGGAAACTTTTCGAAAAACAGCGCCAGCTGTGGCGACGCCAGCAGCACCAGAATCAGCTCTTCAATCAGTTCACCTTCACCGATCGAGAGCAGGGTGCTGAGCGTCTCCAGCGAAATCATTTACGCGCCTGTTTCAGCTGTTCCGCCACATCCTGCAGGCTGGTTTCGATGCGCGCCAGCCAGTCGTCACTGATAAACAGGCAGCGCTGATGCTGGCTGAACAGCGTGCGCTGGCCGCGCAGCTGGCTCTCCAGCTCATCCAGCGCCTGCACAATCTCTTCCGGCATCGCGATCTGCTGCTTGCCTGGCAACATCAGGCGGGAAACCTGCAAACTGGCGTCACGCACTGTCAGACAGTCATTGCCATCCACCTGCATATCCAGCGTCTGGGCAAAGCCGATGCCGTTCAGCTTGCCGCGCATTTCACCCGGTTTTTGCAGCCAGTGCGTTAGCGCTTCACGCGTCACCACCATATGCGTCACCTGCATATCATGCAGGGTCAGCGGCTTTTGCAGCATTAAGGTTAGTTGCTCATCAATGAGGGCGGCAGGCAGATCGTAATGCGGCTTGCGGCTAAACATACCACCATGTTTTTCCAGCTTAATCGCCTGTTCCAGGCTTTGCTGCTGTTGCAGCGCCAGACGACGCGCGCCGATCTGTTGCAGCTTGATCAATAGCGGTTGCTGCTGCCACGCCTGCTGAGTAATCAGAGTGTCGATTTCACGATCCAGCAGCTTCATTGATTCCACGTCATGCCACAGACAATCTTTCAGCAGAATCAGGTCGATAGGGGCAATCGAGTTACGCCCACTGTAGAAAGCGCAGGCCTGCAACAGGTGAATGGCCTTTTTCCAGCGACGATCGGAGATATAAGGCGCATCCGGCAGGGTTTCCAGCTGCTGGCGCAGCTGATAGATCAGTTCAAACACATTATCCGGCAGCGCCACCTGCGCGATACCTTTCTGCCATTCGCGATACTCTTCGTCACTGATACAGAGGTTTTCCGCCACCGGATTAATGCTTTCATCCTGCTGATGGGTCAGCATGCTGCGGAAGTTCTGTTTCTCATGCACATTATCCAGCCACAGACGGATCAGCATGCGGTCATACAGTGCTTCCAGCCCGCTGTCGGCTTCCGGCAATTCATTGGAGGCAGTCACCAGCAGGCGCATCGGAATCGCATCTTCACGGTCGCCATTGCGGAAGCGGCGCTCATTAATTGCGGTCAGCAGGGTGTTCAGAATCGCCGGCCCGGCTTTCCAGATCTCATCGAGGAACACAATCTCGGCATCAGGCAGATAGCCTTTGGTCAGGCGCTGATAGCGGCCTTCATCTTTTAACGCCTGAATCGACAGCGGGCCAAATACCTCTTCTGGAGTGGAGAAACGGGTCATCAGATATTCAAACGCGCGGGCATGTTGGAAGGCGTACTTCAGACGGCGGGCAATCAGGCTTTTGGCAATACCCGGCGGCCCGAGCAGAAACACGCTTTCACCGCTAAGTGCGGCCAGCAGGCAGAGACGTATGGCGTGGTGACGCTCATATAATCCTTTCTCTAACGCATTGCTGAGGCGTGAAATTCTTTCTGCCAGTAAATGAGGTTGAGCCATAATCAGTAAATCATCCTTTTCTGCCGCTTATCAGGCGAGCGCTAACACTACTGGCTATCATGCTTGAAAGACTTGATACCAGTCAGCTTTTTTATCGCGAAAGGGTGAAGATGCACGCCATTTGCAAATCTGAACCGCGACCAGGGGTAGGCTTTTATGGTATTTCGTGCATACTGTGCGGTTTTTGCGAGTTCGGGCCGCGCGCTCCCGCGCGTCACTCCGCTTCAACAAAAGATAAAATTATGAGTTCTGACAAGAAGCAGTCCCTTGGCGCCGTAACACTGGCAGCGATAGGTGTGGTTTATGGCGATATCGGTACCAGTCCGCTGTATACATTGCGTGAATGTTTATCTGGCCAGTTTGGTTTTGGTGTAGAACGTGACGCAGTTTTTGGCTTTTTGTCACTGATTTTCTGGTTGCTGGTGCTGGTGGTCTCGCTGAAATACCTTAGCTATGTGATGCGTGCTGACAACGCCGGTGAAGGCGGGATTTTGACTCTGATGTCGCTGGCGGGCCGTAATACTGGTGCCCGCACCACCGCATTCCTGGTGATTATTGGCCTGATTGGCGGCAGCTTCTTTTATGGCGAGGTGGTGATTACCCCGGCGATATCGGTGATGTCGGCGATAGAGGGACTGGAAATCGCTGCGCCTGCTCTCGATCCTTATATTGTTCCGATGTCGATTGCCGTGCTGACGCTGCTGTTTG
Source organism: Winslowiella arboricola (assembly GCF_025527015.1). Lineage (GTDB taxonomy): Bacteria > Pseudomonadota > Gammaproteobacteria > Enterobacterales > Enterobacteriaceae > Erwinia > Erwinia arboricola. The sequence goes on from NZ_JAODIM010000032.1 coordinate 79,709, forward strand.
TCATCCAGAAGCACGGCACCGGGATGGTCGGCAAGCTGTTTGCGCCGGTGATGCTGGTGTGGTTTATCGTGCTGGCGGTGCTCGGCGCGCGCGGTATTCTCGCCAATCCCGAAGTGTTGCAGGCGCTGAATCCGGCGTGGGCGATTCATTTCTTTATTGAATATAAACAGGTTTCCTTCTTTGCCCTTGGCGCGGTAGTGCTGGCGATCACCGGGGTGGAAGCGCTGTATGCCGATATGGGCCACTTTGGTAAGTTCCCGATTCGTCTGGCGTGGTTTACCGTGGTGGTGCCTTCGCTGGCGCTGAACTACTTTGGGCAGGGCGCGCTGCTGCTGAAGCATCCGGAAGCGATTAAAAACCCATTCTTCCTGCTGGCGCCCGAATGGGCGCTGATTCCGATGCTGATCCTCGCCACGCTGGCGACGGTGATTGCCTCGCAGGCGGTGATTTCCGGCGTCTTTTCCCTGACGCGCCAGGCCGTGCGTTTAGGTTACCTGCCGCCGATGCGCATTATCTACACCTCGGAAAATGAATCCGGCCAAATCTATATTCCGGTGATTAACTGGCTGCTCTACTTTGCGGTGGTGATTGTTATCGTCAGCTTTGAACACTCCAGTAATCTGGCGGCGGCTTACGGTATTGCGGTGACCGGCACCATGGTGCTGACCTCGATTCTCAGCTGTACGGTGGCGGTGAAAAACTGGGGCTGGAATCGCTATCTGGTCTGGCTAATTTTGCTGGCGATGCTGTGCATTGATGTGCCGCTGTTTAGCGCCAACCTGGTGAAAATTTTCTCCGGCGGCTGGTTGCCGCTCTGCCTGGCACTGGTGATGTTTGTGGTGATGACCACCTGGAAAAGCGAGCGTTTCCGCCTGCTGCGCCGTATGCATGAACACGGCAACTCGCTGGAAGCGATGATCGCCTCACTGGAGAAATCGCCACCGGTGCGGGTGCCTGGTACCGCTGTTTATATGTCACGCGCACTGAATGTGATTCCGTTTGCTATGTTGCATAACCTGAAACATAACAAGGTGTTGCACGAGCGGGTGGTGTTGCTGACGCTGCGTACCGAAGATGCGCCTTACGTGCATAATGTTCGGCGTGTGACCATTGAGCAGCTGTCTCCCACTTTCTGGCGCGTGGTAGCCAGTTATGGCTGGCGTGAAACGCCAAACGTTGAAGAAATTTTCCATCGTTGTGGGCTGGAAGGGTTATGCTGCCGCATGATGGAGACTTCGTTCTTTATGTCGCATGAGTCGCTGATCATCGGCAAGCGTCCATGGTATTTGCGTCTGCGCGGCAAGCTGTTTATGGCGCTGCAACGTAATGCGCTGCGCGCGCCGGATCAGTTTGAAATCCCACCGAACCGGGTGATTGAACTGGGGACGCAGGTCGAGATTTAACGTCTTTGTCGCGTGCCTGTTTTTGTAGGGGCGGCGTTCTCGCCGCCCGGGGCCGATAACGGCTCCGCTGGAGTGTTGTTACCAGCTGACTGTCACCACAAATCCCCCCTCAGCCCGATTGCTAAACTGCGTCTGCATACCATGCAGCTGGGCAATATTACTGACAATTGATAACCCGAGGCCGCTGCCCGATTTCTCCTGGCCTGGCGGGCGATAGAAGCGCTCACCAATCCGTAGCAAATCCTCTTCACTGACACCCGGCCCATTATCGGCGACGCTGAATGCGTGCTGATGCAGATTAATCGCTATCGTACTGCCCGCCTGGCTGTAACGAATGGCGTTATCCAGCAGGTTACGCACCATCAGCGCCAGCAGCAGCGGGTGGCCATCGCGTGATACGGCGTTATCCGGCAGCTGCAAAGTGATGTCGACCCCGGCCTGCTGCGCTTTATGGTAATGGTCAATCACCCCCTGCTGTAACAGCTGATGCAGATCGACGCGCTGACTCTCCGCCAGCGCCGCTTCGGCATCCAGTCGTGACAGGGTTAATAGCTGATCCACCAGCCGCGTGGCGCGATCGATACCGGCATCAAGATTAGTTAGCGCATGTTGACGCATCTGCTCATCGTCGTGCGCCAGCTGCACCACTTCGGTTTGTACTTTTAGCGCCGCCAGCGGGCTGCGCAGCTCGTGGGCGGCATCGGAGGTAAAGCGTCGCTCACGCAGCAGCATCTGGTTAATACGGGCAAACAGCGTATTAAGCGCATCGACGATTGGCCGCACTTCCTGCGGCAGATGCGGGGTGGTTAACGGCGAACCATCATCCGGCTGGCGCTGATGAAGCTGAGTGGCGATGCGTTTTAGCGGCGACAGTTCGCGGGTAACCAGCCAGAACAGCAAAATCAGCATCACCGGCAGGGCAAACAGCCACGGGGTTAAGTTGGTCTGCACGATATCGCGCGTCATATCATCGCGATACTCCCACTCCTGGCCGACCACCACCACATAACGGTGATCGGGCGTCGCCAGCCACACCATGCGCCAGCGGTCGTCATCATCGCGCAGCCTGCCATCACTAAAACCATCGCGCTGATAGTAATGAAACAGGAAGTCTTTGCCATTATCGCCGTCGTTCATCACCATCTGGCCGTCGCGGGTAAATACCGCAAACGCCAGCGCATCATCTTCCTGATCGCCGCGATGATGGCGCAGCAGTTTTTTGGTTTTCGGCAGGGATTGCGGCTGCTGGCTGAGATCTTCCGGGTTAAGGGTGGCGAGGCGTTTGGCAAACAGCATCTGCTGGGTATCAAACAGTTCGTTGATTTTATCGCGCGTCTGGTACCAGGATTCAACGCTGGCGGCGCCCCAGCACAACAGGGTCAGCATAATAAAGCCGATAATTAACCGCAGACGCAGACTTATCCGCTTCATGCCACGGCTCCCAGCGTATAGCCGACGCCATGCACGGTGCGGATAAAGTCGCTGCCCAGCTTTTTACGCAGATGATGAATATGCACTTCCACCGCATTGCTGGAGACATCATCATCCCAGCTGTACAGCTTCTCTTCCAGCTGAGCGCGTGTCAGTACGCGACCGGCATTCAGCAGCAGCAGTTCAAGGATCGCCAGCTCGCGCGATTTTAATACCAGTGCTTCGCCGTTCAGCGTTACGGTGTGTGCGCCAGGCTCCATTACCACGCCGCCATGTTGCAGGGTCGGTTGCAGCTGGCCATGGCGCCGGCGAATCAGCGCCTGCAGTCTTGCCGCCACTTCGCTCAGGGCAAACGGCTTACACAGATAGTCATCCGCACCCTGTTGCAGACCCTGCACACGCTGCTCCAGCGCATCGCGCGCGGTCAGAATCAGTACCGGCACATCCTGGCCGTTCTGGCGCCACTGGCGCAAAATATCCAGCCCGTCGATATGCGGCAAGCTGAGATCCAGCACTACAGCGTCATAAGGCGCCGCTTCCAGTGCCGCTAACCCCTGTTTGCCGGATAAAAACCAGTCGACGCTAAAACCCATTTTAATTAATCCGGCTTTAATGCCATCGCCAATCAGGCGATCGTCTTCGATTAATAAAATTCTCATCAGCGTCTCTGTTCCTCAGGTGATTAACCGCAGTTATACGGAATCACAGGGCGGCTTGTACAGGCTAATACGCGCAAAATCGGCTATTTAGCGCAGGATAAACAAATAAAGCGTGATGACCTGAGTTCTTAAGATCCTGTTAAGAACCCTTTGCTTTAATAGCTACCGAAGACAACTTACTACTGCAAACCCGCAATGGAATATAAGGTGAATAATATGAAAAAGACCGCCGCTTTATTAGCTATCGCCGCTCTGGTCTCTACTCCGGTGCTTGCTGCCACTCAGGGTGGTTTTGTTGACCCGAACGCACCGGCAGCCTCAGTGCAGAAAGGTGGTTTCTCTGGACCGAACGGCAGTGTGGTCACGGTTAAACAGGCGCAGGATTTGAAAGATGACAGCTGGGTGACGCTACGTGGCAATATCGAAAAGCGTATTGGTGATGAGGATTACACCTTCCGTGACGCATCCGGCACCATGACGGTGGAAATTGACCATAAACGTTGGGAAGGGCTGACCGTATCACCCACTGATAAAGTTGAGTTGCAGGGCGAGCTGGATAAAGACTTCAACTCGGTTGAGCTTGATGTAAAACGCGTCAGCAAAATTCAGTAACCCGTAACAGGCCAGTATTAGCTGGCCTGGTTTTGCTTTTCCAGCGTCTGGATCAGACTCTGCACCGACGCCGAACGATCCCACTTGCGCCATGCCAGTGCAATATCGCTGGTCAGCGCCGGATCGGCACTATGGTGAAAGCTGACATTGGGTGAACTGATGCAGCATAACGATGCCGGAACAATGGCGAAACCAAAGCCGGCCGCCACCATACTGATCGCCGAAGAGATTTGCGGCGACTGCGGTCCGGTCTGCGGCTGAAAACCGCTGCGCAGGCAGGCGCTGATAATCGATTCATACAGGCTCGGCGCCACGTCGCGCGGAAAGGTGATCATCGGCGTATCCATCAGCTGCGCCAGCGATAACGTGCCGCTGCTGCTGAGCGGATGGGTCGCGGGCAACACAATCCGCATCGCTTCACTGGCTATTATCTGCAGATTAAAGGCTTTGCTGCTTTCACACGGCAAACGCACAAAGGCCGCATCCAGTAATCCCTCCTGTAAATCATGCATCAGCGCCGCCATATTGGCCTCGCGCGGCAACAACGTCATCGCCGGATAGCGTGCCTGAAACTGGCGCAGCAGGCTGAAGATTGCCGGATGAAAAGCAATTGAACAGGCAAATCCCAGTGACAGCTGTCCCGAGACGCCGCGCGCAATCCCTTTTGCTTTCTCCAGCGCATTACCGGTCAGTTCAAGGATCTGCCGGGCATCATTATAAAATGCTGCGCCCGCTTCGGTTAACTCAACGCCACGCGTCAGCCTTTTCAGCAATGGCGTACCAATCTCCCGCTCCAGCCGCAAAATTTGCTGGCTTAGCGGCGGCTGAGACATACCCAGCATTTCCGCCGCCCGGGTGAAGTTGCGGGTTTGCGCGACCGCCACAAAATAACGCAGATATCGTAATTCCATATCGAAAACGTCTCAAAGTGGGGGGAGTTCTATATTGGAATGCGAAGCTGAATCGAGTCAATATACAGTTAACGTTTTCTAATACTTTATCCCGGAGGAATACAATGAAGGATAACGTAACTGATTGTTTCTGTGCTGATGAGCTCACGGCAACCCTTTCTGCTTTGCAACAGGAAAGACCAGAAAGTGTTATCTATCAGACCTCACTGATGAGCGCCCTGTTGAGTGGCGTCTATGAGGGCAGCACCACGATTGGCGATTTGCTGAAGAAAGGTGATTTTGGCCTCGGCACCTTTAATCATCTGGATGGCGAGCTGATTGCTTTTGATCGCGAGGTCTATCAATTGCGTGCAGACGGATCGGCCAATAAAGCGCGCCACGATCAACGCACTCCGTTTGCGGTTATTACCTTCTTTAATCCGCAATATCAGCACCGTTTCTCACAGCCTGCCAGCCGTGATGAGGTGCATCAGGTAATTAACCAGCAGATTAGCTCGGACAACCAGTTTTGCGCGCTACGCCTCGAAGGCCACTTTTTGCAGGTCGATACCCGCACTGTGCCCTGCCAGCACCGCCCGTATAAACCGATGATGCAGGCGGTAGAGGAACAACCCACCTTCCATTTTAATCAGCGTAATGGCGTGCTGATCGGTTTTCGCTCGCCGCGCTATATGCAGGGCATCAATGTCGCCGGTTACCACGAGCACTTTATTACCGACGATCGACAGGGCGGCGGCCATGTTCTCGATTACCAGCTGCAACAGGGCACGCTGACCTTCGGGGAGATCAGCAAGCTGGTGATTGATCTGCCAGATGATGAGGATTTCCTGAAGGCCAACCTGAACCCCACCGATCTTGATGATGCTATTCGCAGCGTTGAGAGCTAATTACCCGAAAAGGAGAGCAGATGAAAACGGCAACTGAGATTCAGCAATGGACGCATGGGGCAGACCTGGTGGTGGCACAACTCGAAGCGCAGGGGGTGAAGCAGGTATTTGGTATCCCGGGCGCGAAGATCGATAAAGTGTTTGATTCACTGGTGGACTCTTCCATCGAAACCATTCCGGTGCGTCACGAGGCCAATGCGGCGTTTATGGCCGCCGCAGTGGGCCGTTTAACCGGTAAAGCCGGTGTGGCGCTGGTCACTTCCGGTCCTGGCTGTTCCAATCTGATTACCGGCATGGCCACCGCCACTTCTGAGGGCGATCCGCTGGTGGCGATCGGCGGTGCGGTAAAACGCGCCGATAGCGCGAAACAGGTGCATCAGAGCATGGATACCGTCGGCATGTTTCAACCGGTCACCAAATATGCGGTTGAGGTGAATTCCCCTGATGCGCTGGGCGAAGTGCTGTCGAATGCCTTTCGCAGCGCGGAACTGGGCCGTCCGGGCGGCGCTTTTGTCAGTCTGCCGCAGGATATTATTAATCAGCCGGTCAGCGGTAATGTACTGAAGCACAACGGCAATCTGTTACTCGGTCCGGCGCCGGATAGTGCGATTGATGCCGTTGCACGCGAAGTGGCCACGGCTAAAAATCCGGTGATTCTGCTCGGACTGATGGCCAGTCAGCCGGAAAATGCCGCGGCGCTGCACCGGTTGCTGGAGCGCAGTCATATTCCGGTCACCAGCACTTATCAGGCGGCGGGCGCGGTTCGTCAGTCACACTTTTCCCGTTTCGCCGGCCGGGTGGGCTTATTTAATAATCAGGCTGGTGACCGTCTGCTGCGACAGGCCGATCTGATTATCACCGTTGGTTACAGTCCGGTGGAGTATGAACCGGCTATGTGGAATAGCGGTCATGCCACGCTGGTGCACATTGACGTCCTGCCGGCAGATACCGACAACTGCTATCTGCCTGATGCCGAACTGGTGGGTGATATCGCCGCCACCCTCGATAAACTGGCGCTACGTATCACCTCACCGCTGCATCTGAGCAGCGCCTCAGCGGAAATCCTGCAGGACCGTCAGACCCAGCGTCAGCTGCTGGCGCTGCGTGGTCATCAGCTGGATCAGTTTGCCCTGCATCCGTTACGGATTGTGCGCGCAATGCAGGACATTATTAACAGCGATGTCACCTTAACCGTGGATATGGGGAGTTTTCATATCTGGATTGCCCGTTATCTCTACAGCTTCCGCGCGCGCCAGATTATGATCTCTAACGGTCAGCAAACCATGGGCGTTGCTTTGCCATGGGCCATCGGCGCCTGGCTGGTGGATCCGAGCCGCAAAGTGGTGTCTGTTTCCGGCGACGGTGGCTTTATGCAATCCAGTATGGAGCTGGAAACCGCCGTGCGGCTGAAAGCCAATATCCTGCATATTATCTGGGTCGATGATGCTTACAATATGGTGGCGATGCAGGAAGAGAAAAAGTATCAGCGGGTTTCCGGGGTAAAATTTGGCGCTATCGATTTTAAGACTTACGCCGAATCATTTGGCGCCGCCGGTTTCGCGGTCGACAGCGCGCAGGCGCTGGAACCCACGCTGCGCAAAGCGATGGATATTGCCGGTCCGGCGGTGGTGGCGATACCGGTCGACTATGCCGATAACCATCTGCTGATGGGGCAGCTGCATCTGAGTCAGATTCTCTGATTCAGCATAGTTAAGCTGGCGGCCGCATGCTGCCAGCTCAGCCAGATGTGGCCCTGATTACCGTGCATTCGTGGGCATAAGCCAAATTATTTCCGTCGCCAGCGAAACGTTTCGATGGCGATCACAATTTCATCATATCCTCGTTGTGTTCCTCTGCGCTTTTTTTACACTCCCGATCAGCGAAACGTTTCGCTCTGGAGTGAAAGATGAAAAAAGGCACCTTACTGAATTCTGAAATTTCTTACGTGGTTTCCCGCCTCGGTCATACCGATAGCCTGGTGATCTGCGATGCCGGTTTACCTGTTCCGACAGGCCCGCAGCGTATCGATCTGGCGCTGACGCACGGTATTCCCAGCTTTTTGCGGGTCGCTGAAGTCGTAACCAATGAGATGCAGGTAGAAAGCGCCATCATCGCGGAAGAGATGAAGCAGCATAATCCGCAACTTCATGACGAACTGGTCGCTCTGCTCGAAACATTGCAACAACTTCAGGGAAATACCATCAGTATCCGTTACACCAGCCATGAACAGTTCAAACAACAGACTCAGCGTAGTCAGGCGGTCATTCGCAGCGGAGAGTGTTCTCCGTATGCGAATGTCATCCTGGTCGCTGGCGTGACCTTCTGAGGCTGGTATGCAACCGTTACTGCAACTGAAAGGCATCGATAAATCCTTCCCGGGCGTAAAAGCGCTCTCCGGTGCTGCGCTGGCGGTTTATCCTGGCCGCGTAATGGCGCTGGTGGGGGAAAACGGCGCCGGTAAATCCACCATGATGAAAGTGCTGACCGGCATCTATAGCCGTGATGCCGGATCGCTGTTATGGCTGGGCAATGAAACCCACTTTAGCGGCCCGAAAGCCTCGCAGGAAGCCGGGATTGGCATTATCCATCAGGAACTTAACCTGATCCCACAGCTCAGTATCGCGGAGAATATTTTCCTCGGTCGTGAATTCGTGAACCGCTTTGGCCGTATCGAGTGGAAAAAGATGTACCGCGCCGCCGATGCGCTGTTGCAGCGTCTGAACCTGCGTTTTAACAGCCATAAGCTGGTGGGTGATTTGTCGATTGGCGATCAGCAGATGGTGGAGATCGCCAAAGTCCTTAGCTTTGAGTCAAAAGTGATTGTGATGGACGAGCCGACTGATGCGCTGACCGACACCGAAACCGTGTCACTGTTTCGCGTAATCAATGAGCTGAAAGCGCAAGGTTGCGGCATCGTCTATATCTCGCACCGGATGAAAGAGATTTTTGAAATTTGCGATGACGTCACCGTGTTCCGCGATGGCCAGTTTATTGCCGAGCGTACGGTGGAGAGCCTGAGCGAAGAGTCGCTGATCGAAATGATGGTGGGCCGCAAGCTGGAAGAGCAGTATCCGCGTCTGGATAAAGCGCCGGGCGAGGTACGCCTGAAAGTAGAAGAACTCAGCGGACCTGGCGTCGACAATATCAGCTTTACGCTGCGCAAAGGCGAAATCCTCGGCGTGGCTGGCCTGATGGGCGCCGGACGTACCGAACTGATGAAAGTGTTATACGGCGCGCTGCCGCGTACCAGCGGCAAAGTGACGCTGAACGGACGTGAGGTGCTGACCCGTTCGCCGCAGCAGGGTCTGGCGAACGGCATCGTGTATATCTCTGAAGATCGTAAACGTGACGGCCTGGTACTGGGGATGTCAGTAAAAGAGAATATGTCGCTGACCGCGCTGCGCTATTTCAGCCATGCCGGTGGACGTCTGAAGCATGCGGAAGAGGCGCAGGCGGTGGGCGACTTTATCCGGCTGTTTAATGTGAAAACACCCTCAATGGAACAACCAATTGGTCTGCTCTCTGGCGGTAATCAGCAGAAAGTGGCGATTGCCCGTGGGCTGATGACCCGCCCGCAGGTATTAATTCTCGATGAGCCGACGCGTGGCGTGGACGTTGGCGCCAAAAAAGAGATCTATCAGCTGATTAACCAGTTTAAAGAAGAAGGGCTGAGCATCATCCTGGTGTCGTCCGAAATGCCGGAAGTGCTCGGGATGAGCGATCGCATTCTGGTGATGCATGAAGGCCGTCTGAGCGGCAATTTCCCGATTGAACAGGCCACACAGGAAGCCCTTATGGCTGCAGCCGTGGGCAAGCAACACAGCGAGGAGTTAGCACATTTATGAGTACGCAAAGTTTACCCGCACGCCGTCGCCTGATTAGCAAAGCGTGGCTGCTGGAGCAGAAATCGCTGATAGCCCTGATTGTGCTGATCGTTATCGTTTCCAGCCTCAGCCCGAATTTTTTCACCGTTAATAACCTGTTTAATATTCTGCAGCAGACGTCGGTCAACGCCATTATGGCGGTAGGCATGACGCTGGTGATTTTGACCTCCGGCATCGACCTGTCGGTTGGCTCGCTGCTGGCGCTGACCGGCGCGGTGGCCGCCTCGCTGGTGGGGCTGGAAGTGAATGCGCTGGTGGCGGTGGCCGCTTCGCTGGCGCTCGGCGCTTTTATCGGCGCGATTACCGGCACCATTGTCGCCAGAGGCAAAGTGCAGGCGTTTATCGCCACGCTGGTAATGATGCTGCTGTTGCGTGGCGTCACCATGGTTTATACCAACGGCAGTCCGGTCAATACCGGTTTTGACGCCAATGCCGACCTGCTGGGCTGGTTTGGCATTGGTCGTCCGCTGGGTGTGCCAACGCCGATCTGGATTATGGCTGTCGTCTTTGTGCTGGCGTGGTACATGCTGCATCACACCCGTTTAGGGCGCTATATCTATGCGCTCGGCGGTAACGAGGCGGCAACCCAGCTCTCCGGCATCAATGTTAACCGGGTGAAAATCATTGTCTATTCGCTGTGCGGCATGCTGGCGGCACTGGCGGGTAGTATCGAAGTGGCACGCCTCTCTTCGGCCCAGCCAACGGCGGGTACCGGTTATGAGCTGGATGCGATTGCGGCGGTAGTGCTGGGCGGTACCAGCCTGGCGGGCGGTAAAGGACGCATTGTTGGCACACTGATCGGTGCGCTGATCCTTGGGTTCCTGAATAACGGACTGAATTTATTAGGTGTTTCTTCTTACTACCAGATGATCGTTAAAGCAGCGGTAATTTTGCTGGCGGTGCTGGTAGACAACAAAAGCAGTAAATAACTCTCTATCCCCGGACAGGAAATAAAAAATGAAAAAACTGACTGCACTTGCCGTATTACTTAGCGCCACCCTGAGCGCTAATGCGCTGGCGAAGGACACCATTGCTTTAGTGGTGTCCACCCTGAATAACCCATTTTTCGTTTCACTGAAGGATGGCGCACAGAAAGAAGCGGACAAACTGGGCTATAACCTGGTAGTGCTGGATTCACAGAACAATCCGGCGAAAGAGCTGGCGAATGTGCAGGATCTGACGGTTCGTGGCACTAAGCTTTTACTGATCAATCCAACCGATTCTGATGCAGTCGGTAACGCGGTGAAAATGGCCAATCAGGCCAATATCCCGGTAATCACCCTCGACCGCGTGGCGGCGCAGGGCACGGTAGTCAGCCATGTGGCGTCAGATAACCGCTTTGGCGGCAAAATGGCCGGTGACTTTATTGCTAAAAAGCTCGGTGAAGGCAGCAAAATTATCGAACTGCAGGGACTTGCCGGGACTTCCGCCGCGCGCGAACGTGGCGAAGGCTTTAAACAGGCTGCCGATGCGCACAAATTTAATATTCTTGCCAGCCAGCCTGCTGACTTTGACCGTACTAAAGGTCTGAACGTGATGCAGAACCTGCTGACCGCTCATCCTGATGTGCAGGCGGTGTTTGCCCAGAACGATGAGATGGCGCTGGGTGCGCTGCGCGCATTGCAAACCGCAGGCAAATCTGATGTGGTTGTGGTTGGTTTCGACGGTACCGATGACGGTGTGAAAGCGGTTGAAGGTGGCAAGCTGGCCGCGACCGTTGCGCAAATGCCAGAGCAGATCGGGGTTATCGGCGTGCAAACCGCGGATAAAGTGCTGAAAGGCGAGAAAGTCAGAGCGATCAATCCGGTAGACCTGAAGCTGGTCACCCAATAAATCAAAGAAAAGCAGGGCACCGCGCCACCTTTTCCGGTGGCGCACTTTTCAGGATGTTTTACATATGACTAAAACCGGTAAACTGGCTGTTCTTGGCAGCATCAATGCGGACCATATCCTCAACCTGGCGCAGTTTCCACGTCCGGGCGAAACGGTGATCGGTAAGCAGTATCAGATCGCGTTTGGCGGCAAAGGGGCGAATCAGGCGGTGGCTGCCGGTCGTAGCGGCGCGGATATCGCGTTTATAGCCTGTGTTGGTGAAGATGATATTGGCGAGCGGGTGCGTCAGCAGTTGGTGAAAGACCGTATTGATATCACGCCGGTGGAGGCGATTGCCGGGGCTTCAACCGGTGTGGCGCTGATTTTCGTCAATGCTGACGGTGAAAACTCCATCGCGATCCATTCCGGCGCCAATGCGGCGTTAACACCGGAGCGGGTTAGCCGCCATCAGCAAACTATTGCCGATGCTTCGGCCTTGCTGATGCAGCTGGAGTCCCCGCTGGATAGCGTGCTGGCCGCCGCGCGTATTGCGCAGCAACATCAGACTCAAGTGATCCTTAATCCCGCCCCGGCGATACCGCTCTCCGATGAGCTGCTGGCGCTGGTGGATATGATTACGCCGAATGAAACCGAAGCCGAAATCCTTACCGGCATTCCGGTCCGCAACGATGAAGATGCCGCCCGTGCCGCTGCAGTGTTGCATGGTAAGGGCATCAGTATGGTGCTGATTACGCTTGGCAGCCGTGGCGTCTGGCTAAGTGATAACGGTCAGGGGCAGCGTATTGCCGGTTTCCGTGTCACTGCCGTCGATACTATTGCTGCGGGGGATACCTTTAATGGTGCGCTGATCACCGCGTTGCTTGAACGGCAGCCGATGGATCAGGCAGTGCGCTTTGCGCATGCAGCAGCGGCGATTGCCGTTACGCGCCCAGGTGCGCAGCCTTCTGTCCCATGGCGCGAAGAGATTGATCGCTTCCTGCAGCAGCAGAGGTAAGTATTCTGGCCACTATGAAAGATGTCGCCCGTTTAGCGGGCGTATCGACCTCGACGGTTTCTCACGTCATTAATAACAATCGTTTTGTTAGCGATGCGGTGCGCGAAAAAATTAATGCCGCCATCCAGCAGCTTAACTATGCCCCTTCGGCCCTGGCGCGTAGCCTGAAAATCAAACAGACCCGTACTATCGGCATGCTGCTGACCGCCAGCAGTAACCCGTTTTATGCCGAAGTGGTGCGTGGCGTGGAAAATAGCTGTTATCAGCGCGGCTACAGTCTGGTGCTGTGTAATACCGAAGGTGATGAAGACCGCATGAACCGCAGCCTGGAAACCCTGCTGCAAAAGCGGGTGGATGGCTTACTGATCATGTGTACTGAAAGTCATTTGCCTTCGGCAGAGATCCTGAATCGTTACCCGACTATTCCATCGGTGATGATGGACTGGGCGCCATTTGAAGGCGGCAGCGATATTATTCAGGATAACTCGCTGCTGGGTGGCGAGCAGGCTACCGCTTATCTGATTTCACGTGGTTATACGCGTATTGCCTGTATCGCCGGTCCTCAGGATAAAACCCCGGCGCGCATGCGCCTGGATGGTTACAAACAAGCGATGGCCAGCGCCGGATTACCGATTCTGCCGGGCTATATTGTTGAGAGTGACTTTGAATTTCAGGGGGGCTACAACGCGATGAATCAGCTGCTGGCGCTGAACCCGTTGCCGCAGGCGGTGTTTACCAGCAATGATGCGATGGCGGTGGGGGTCTATCACGCGCTGTATCAGGCCGGATTATCAGTACCGCAGGATCTTGCGGTGATTGGTTACGACAATATTGAGCTGGCGCGCTATATGACGCCGCCATTAACCACCATTCATCAACCCAAAGATGAGCTGGGCGCGCTGGCAATTGATACCATAATTAAGCGCCTTACCAATCCCGGCATCAGCAAACAACTGTTAGTGCTGACGCCGGAGTTAATCGAACGCGCTTCGGTAGGTGAAATTTAAGCGCCTTTTTTGCGTTTTTCTCGATTAGCAATCAGATGACGGCCATCACCCGGTTTTAATAACAAAAACACCAGCGCCGACAATATGGTGACTACACCCATCGTCAGGAAGGTTGCATGGAAGTGGTCAACGGTGGTGCCGTCGAAATTCTGATACATGCGCAGCACCGCGGCGCTGACCGCCACGCCAAAACCGATCGCCAGCTGTTGAGTCACGGCCAGCATGCTGTTACCGCTGCTGGCGTTCTCATCGGTTAAGTCCGCCAGCGTAATCGTATTCATCGCCGTAAACTGCGTCGACATCGCCATCCCCAGCACAAACAGCGGCGCCACTATCATTAATACGCCCATTCCCGGTGACTGTAGCGAGAAGGTGGTAATCAGTACGCCAATAATGCAGGTGATCGCCACCAGGGTTTTACGATAACCAAGCCAGCGCAGCACCTGGGTAACGGTAGACTTCGCCAGGATTGAACCCAGAGCGGCAGGCGCCATCATGCAGCCGGCGAGAATCGCCGAATAGCCAAAGCCAACCTGTAGCATCAGCGGCATCAGGAAAGGAATACAACCGGTGCCCAGTCGTGAAGCGATATTGCCGACAATGCCGACCGAGAAGGTGCGGGTTTTAAACATCGGCAGGCCAATCAGCGGCATCGGATGACGGCGCGCATGCCATATATAGAAGAGAAGCAGTAATACGCCTCCCAGTAACACCGCCGTGGCAATACCACCGCTCACAATCTGCTCGCCAAGCAGCTCAATACCGCTCGATACCAGCACCAGACCAAAACCAAACAGCAGGAAGCCGATGAGATCAAAGCGACGACGCGGTGTGGTGAAGTCCGGCATATATTTGCGGGCATAGATAATGCCGAGGATGCCTATCGGAATGTTAATCAGAAAGATCCAGTGCCAGGTGGCGTAAGTCACCATGACGCCGCCGAGTAACGGGCCAAGAATCGGGCCGACCAGGCCGGGCATGGTAACGAAGTTAAGCACCGGCAGCAGTTCACTGCGCGGATAAGCACGCAATAACGCCAGCCGGGCTACCGGCATCATCATTGCGCCGCCCACGCCCTGTATTACGCGGGAAATCACCAGCATGCTTAACGAACCCGATAGCGCACAGGCCAGTGACCCCAGCGTAAATAGCGACACCGCTGCAATAAACACTTTGCGCGTGCCGTAGCGGTCAGCCAGCCAGCCGCTAACTGGAATCAGCATTGCTACCGTCAGGGTGTAGCTGATAACCGCCGACTGCATCGCCAGCGGCGAACGATTAAGACTCTGTGCTATCGCGGGCAGAGCGGTGTTCAAAATCGTGGCATCCAGTGCCTGCATAAAAAACGCCATAGCAGCAATCCACGGAAGACCGGCCATGCTGCGTGCGGATTTGATCATGGAGCGTCCTTTTCTTCTTATTTAACGCGTTGGAGTGACGGGGAAAAACGCGTGACCCGTAAACATAACATCTTCCCGGCAGTCATTATTATCGTAAATTCCGGCTGCCAGGCTGAAAAACAGACGTAAAAAGGCTGTTTTTACACCATTTGTCGAAAATTAAACCGGTCAGTCATTTTTTTATAATAAACGCTTGTCACCCGCCAGAAATTCCCTATACTGCGCCTCCACTGACACGGAACAACGGCTTACACAGCGCGGTGTCAGGAGGTTCGGTAACACGAACCGCCGGAAGAAACCTTCAAAAAAAGGTTGACTC
>NZ_JAODIM010000031.1 GCF_025527015.1 Winslowiella arboricola
CTACAGCAGGCATCGTAGGGGCGGCGTTCTCGCCGCCCGTGACGATAAATTGCATCGCCACAAGGATTTTATGGCCAATAATTACCTGCGCATTTTCGCTCAACGTAACGCCCTCCTCCTGTTGTTATTAGGTTTCGCTTCCGGATTACCCCTTGCTTTAACCTCCGGCACGCTACAGGCGTGGATGACGGTGGAAAACGTTGATCTGAAAACCATCGGTTTCTTTTCACTGGTCGGCCAGGCTTACGTGTTTAAGTTTCTCTGGGCGCCGATGATGGATCGCTACACGCCGCCGTTGTTTGGCCGTCGTCGTGGCTGGTTATTGATTTCGCAACTGCTGTTGATTGCCGGCATTGTGGCGATGGGCTTTATGGAGCCGTCACGCAACCTGACGCTGCTGGCGGCGCTGGCGGTACTGGTGGCATTTTGCTCCGCCTCGCAGGACATCGTTTTTGATGCATGGAAAACCGACGTGCTGCCACCGGAAGAGCGCGGTAGCGGCGCAGCGATCACCGTCCTGGGCTATCGGCTGGCGATGCTGGTCTCCGGCGGGCTGGCACTATGGCTGGCCGATCGCTATCTCGGCTGGCAGGCGACTTACTGGCTGATGGCGGCAATGATGGTGCCGGGGGTGATTGCCACCCTGTGCGCCAGAGAGCCCACCGATGCGATTCCCAAGCCGCGCAACCTGGAACAGGCGGTAATGGAGCCGCTGCGTGACTTCTTTAACCGCAACAATGCCTGGCTGATTCTTTCTTTAATTGTGCTGTATAAGCTTGGCGATGCCTTTGCCGCCAGCCTGACCACCACGTTTTTGATTCGCGGCGTCGGCTTTGATGCCGGCGAAGTCGGTCTGATTAATAAAACCTTCGGCCTGATCGCGACGATTGTCGGCGCGCTGCTCGGCGGCCTGCTGATGCAGCGAATGACCCTGTTCCGCGCCCTGATGCTGTTTGGTTTGTTGCAGGCGGTGTCGAATCTGGGTTACTGGATACTGTCGGTCACCGATAAACAGATGTTCAGTATGGCCAGCGCGGTGTTTGTCGAAAACCTGTGTGGCGGCATGGGCACCGCGGCCTTTGTCGCGCTACTGATGACGCTATGCAACAAATCGTTTTCCGCGACTCAGTTCGCCCTGCTCTCGGCGTTGTCAGCTGTCGGTCGCGTCTATGTCGGTCCGGCGGCAGGCTGGTTTGTTGAGCTGTGGGGCTGGCCAACCTTTTACGCGTTTTCGGTGGTGGCGGCATTACCGGGACTGCTGCTGCTGGCAGGCTGTAAACGCACGCTGGAATATACTCAGAACACCGACAGCTTTATGCCGCGCACCGCCTGGCCTGGCGGTTACCGCTGGGCGTTACGCGCGCTGACTGTGGGTTGTGTGCTGCTCGGTGTCTGGCTGCTGGTGCTGGCAATGAGTAGCCTGGGCTGGGTAAACAGTGGCGGATTGCTGACGCCGCTGTTTGAACTGGGTATGGCGCTGGCGTTGTGTGGCATTGTGATTGGTTCGCTGCTCGACTACCTCGCGCTGCGAAAATCAGCGATATAAAATAATCATCAGGCGATAAATTGCGCAAATCGTGATTTATCGCTAGTCTGATTTACGGCAAAGAGCAAAATTTCCCCATTCAGGTCAATTTTAAAAAAATAGCACAATAAAGTATCCTGCCTGTTGGCCGATATTACAAACCGGTGAGTAATTAATTTTGTATAATTAATATCTCTCAAATGATGCAGAGTTGTTAAATATTTGAGTCCGGTATTCGCTGTTTATATCAGCGGCGATTTTTCCTCAGAAAAACCAGGTCAATTCTGTTATATTAATGTCAACTCATTGTGCTCGTTAATATTTTGTCATTTTGAGTAACATCTGTGACACCCTTAGCAAAAGGTGTCAACACCGGCCTGACACAACCTTAAGCTGGTTTACAGTGCCGAAACCTTCCCGTAAAATGCCGCCACACTTAAACGACAATAGAGCCCTTGTCATTGAGGTCGTTAAATGAGACTCAGGAAATACAATAAAAGTTTGGGGATTTTGTCATTAATTGCAGGCACTTTATTAGTAAGTGGCTGTGATAGTGCATTGTTAAGTCCCAAAGGACAGGTTGCATTGGAGCAACGTTCGTTGATACTGACCGCCTTCGGTTTGATGATGATCGTCGTTATTCCGGCAGTCCTGATGGCTGTAGTGTTCGCCTGGAAATATCGGGCATCCAACACAAAGGCAAAATACAGTCCTAACTGGTCACACTCGAATAAAGTGGAAGCCGTAGTCTGGACCGTACCGGTTCTGATCATCGTGTTCCTTGGCATTCTGACGTGGAAATCAACCCACGCGCTGGATCCTGCCAAGCCAATTGCTTCTGATGTGAAGCCAATTGAGATCGATGTGGTGGCGCTGGATTGGAAATGGCTGTTTATCTACCCGGAACAGGGTATTGCAACTGTTAACCAGATCGCTTTCCCGGCTAACACGCCGGTGAACTTTAAGATCACCTCCAATTCTGTCATGAACTCCTTCTTCATTCCTACCCTTGGTAGCCAGATTTACGCTATGGCGGGTATGCAGACTAAACTGCACTTAATTGCGAATGAACCTGGCACGTTTGACGGCATCTCTTCCAACTTTAGTGGTAAAGGCTTCTCTGGCATGAAGTTTAAAGCCATCGCCACCGCTAACCAGGCTGACTTTGAGCAGTGGGTAGCGAAAGCGAAACAGTCGCCGAACACATTAACCACGATGGATGAATTTGAAAAAATCGCTGCACCTAGCGAAAACCATCCAGTTGAGTTCTTCTCTACCGCTGATCCTGAATTGTTCAAGCAAGTTATTGGCAAATTCAAGATGAGCCACGGGAAGATGGACATGTCTGAGCACGAAGGCATGGACATGAGCGAAGCATCCCATGCTGGAGCCGAGGAATAAAACGATGTTGGGAAAATTAACCCTGGACGCAGTACCGTTACACGAGCCAATTATCGTGATTACGGTTGCCGCCATCATTCTTGGTGGTCTGGCAGTAGCTGGCGCAATCACTTACTTCGGTAAGTGGAAATACCTGTGGACCGAATGGCTGACGTCTGTTGACCATAAACGTCTCGGTATCATGTATATCATTATGGCTTTCGTCATGTTGCTGCGCGGCTTTGCCGATGCGGTAATGATGCGTAGCCAGCAGGTGCTTGCTTCGGCAGGCGAGGCCGGATTCCTGCCGCCTCATCACTACGACCAGATCTTTACCGCCCACGGCGTGATTATGATCTTCTTCGTAGCGATGCCGTTTGTTGTCGGTCTGATGAACATCGCTGTTCCTCTGCAGATTGGCGCACGCGACGTGGCCTTCCCGTTCCTGAACAACCTCAGCTTCTGGTTTACTGCTGTCGGTGTGGTTCTGGTTAACCTTTCACTGGGTGTGGGCGAATTCGCGCAGACCGGCTGGCTGGCATACCCACCACTCTCCGGGGCAGAATACAGTCCGGGGGTCGGGGTCGATTACTGGATATGGAGTCTGCAGTTATCCGGTATTGGTACGACATTAACCGGGATTAACTTCTTCGTTACTATCCTGAAAATGCGTGCGCCGGGCATGACCATGTTCAAGATGCCAGTCTTTACCTGGGCATCACTCTGCACCAACGTTCTGATTATCGCTTCCTTCCCGGTTCTGACCGTGACGCTGGCGTTGCTGACCCTTGACCGTTATCTGGGCTTCCATTTCTTTACCAATGATATGGGCGGCAACATGATGATGTACGTCAACCTGATTTGGGTTTGGGGTCATCCGGAAGTGTATATTCTGGTTCTGCCGGTCTTTGGTGTGTTCTCCGAAGTGGTTGCAACCTTCTCTAAAAAACGTCTGTTTGGTTACACCTCTCTGGTATGGGCGACAGTAGTCATTACTGTGCTGTCCTTTATCGTATGGCTGCACCACTTCTTCACCATGGGTGCAGGCGCGAACGTTAACGCCTTCTTCGGTATTATGACGATGATTATCGCCATCCCGACCGGTGTTAAAATCTTTAACTGGCTGTTTACCATGTATCAGGGCCGCATTCAGATGCACTCTGCTATGTTGTGGACTGTTGGCTTCCTGGTCACCTTCTCTGTGGGTGGTATGACCGGTGTTCTGCTGGCGGTTCCTGGTGCTGACTTCGTTCTGCACAACAGTCTGTTCCTGATTGCGCACTTCCATAACGTCATTATCGGTGGTGTGGTCTTCGGTTGTTTCGCGGGTGTGACTTACTGGTTCCCGAAAGCATTCGGTTTCACTCTGAACGAAACCTGGGGTATCCGTGCATTCTGGTTCTGGATTATCGGCTTCTTCACCGCCTTTATGCCACTGTACGTGCTGGGCTTTATGGGTATGACCCGTCGCCTGAGCCAGGACATCGATCCTCAGTTCCACCCGATGCTGGTTGTTGCAGCCTTCGGCGCCGCGCTGATTGCATGTGGTGTGGTTTGTCAGCTGATTCAGTTCTACGTCTCTGTACGTGACCGTGAGCAGCTGCGCGATGTGACCGGTGACCCGTGGGGCGGCCGTACTCTGGAGTGGGCAACCTCTTCTCCACCGCCGTTCTATAACTTTGCGGTTATTCCTGAAGTTCACGAACGTGATGCTTTCTGGGAGATCAAAGAGAAAGGTGAAGCGTACAAGCAGCCAGCACATTACGAAGAGATCCACATGCCGAAGAACAGCGGCGCGGGTGTCGTAATTGGTTTCTTTGCTCTGGTCTTTGGTTTCGCTGCTATCTGGCACATCTGGTGGTTAGTCGGTCTGTCGTTCCTCGGTATGATCCTGAGCTGGGTTATTAAGAGCTTCGACGAAGACGTTGACTACTATGTACCGGTTGCAGAAGTCGAGAAAATCGAGAATCAGCACTTTGACGAAATTACCAAAGCAGGCCTGAAATAATGTCAACTGAAACTCTGAAACACCACGACGCCCATGCGGAGCATGGGCATCACGATGCAGGAGCCAATAAAGTCTTTGGCTTCTGGATCTACCTGATGAGTGACTGCATTATCTTCGCAACCTTGTTTGCGACCTATGCAGTAATGGTTAACAGCACCGCGGGCGGCCCGGCTGGC
Organism: Winslowiella arboricola; assembly: GCF_025527015.1. Classification (GTDB taxonomy): domain Bacteria; phylum Pseudomonadota; class Gammaproteobacteria; order Enterobacterales; family Enterobacteriaceae; genus Erwinia; species Erwinia arboricola. Next base: position 5,090 of record NZ_JAODIM010000031.1, read on the forward strand.
AAGGATATTTTTGAACTGCCATTCGTGCTGGTTGAAACCGCCCTGCTGTTACTGAGCTCCATTACCTATGGCTTTGCCGTTATCAGCATGGGTAAAGGCAGCAAATCAACCGTGATCGGTTGGCTGGCACTGACTTTCCTGTTCGGTCTCGGCTTTATCGGGATGGAAATCTATGAATTCCATCACCTGATTGCTGAAGGCTTTGGTCCGCAGCGCAGTGGTTTCCTGTCAGCGTTCTTTACGCTGGTCGGCACCCACGGTCTGCACGTGACCTCAGGTCTGATCTGGATGCTGGTACTGATGTATCAGATCTCCCGTCGTGGCCTGACCGAAACCAACCGTACACGCATTATGTGTCTGAGCATGTTCTGGCACTTCCTTGACGTGGTATGGATCTGTGTATTTACCATTGTCTATCTGATGGGAGCCATGTAATGAGTCATTCTGTAAACGACCATGGTGCAGCTCACGGTAGCGTGAAGTCTTATATGATCGGCTTTGTTCTGTCGATCATTCTGACCGGTATTCCGTTCTGGATGGTAATGGATGGTGGGGCAACCCACAGTACTATCCTCGCTGTCGTTCTGATTTGTGCGGTAGTTCAGGTGCTGGTGCACCTGGGTTACTTCCTGCATCTGAACACTAAAACCGAAGATGGATGGAACATGATTGCCATTGTGTTTGCGGCACTCATTATCCTGATCGTTGTTGTTGGCTCGATATGGATTATGTGGAACCTCAACTACAATATGATGGTTCACTAAAGAGTCGCCTGTGATGATTAAGCAATACCTGCAAGTAACGAAACCAGGAATTATTTTCGGAAATTTAATTTCTGTCATCGGGGGATTCCTGCTCGCCTCAAAAGGCAGCATCGATTATTCCCTGTTTCTCACCACCCTGGTCGGTGTTTCGCTGGTGGTCGCATCGGGTTGTGTTTATAACAACTTTATCGACCGTGACATCGACAAAAAAATGGAGAGAACGAAAAACCGAGTGATGGTCAAAGGACTTATCTCTCCGACAGTAATCCTGGTGTATGCAACCGTTCTGGGTATTGCTGGCTTTGCGTTGCTGTACCTTGGCGCTAATCCACTGGCCATGTGGCTGGCGGTGATGGGCTTTGTGATTTACGTGGGCGTATACAGTCTGTATATGAAGCGTAACTCAGTGTATGGCACGTTGATCGGTAGCCTTTCCGGCGCAGCGCCGCCGGTTATTGGCTACTGCGCAGTAACCAATGAGTTTGATGCCGGAGCATTGATCCTGCTGGCGATCTTTAGCCTGTGGCAGATGCCGCACTCCTATGCGATTGCCATCTTCCGCTTTAAAGATTACCAGGCAGCCAATATTCCGGTGCTGCCGGTAGTGAAAGGCATCTCTGTGGCGAAACACCATATCACGGTGTATATCATCGCGTTTATGGTCGCCACCCTGATGCTGACGCTGAGCGGTTATGCCGGTTACAAATATCTGGTGGTTGCTGCGGCAGTCAGCGTGTGGTGGTTGGGAATGGCATTACGCGGTTACAAGACGTCGAACGATGGTGTCTGGGCGCGTAAACTGTTTGTCTTCTCAATTGTCGCCATCACGGCTCTTAGCGTGATGATGTCAGTCGACTTTATGGCTCCGGCCTCGAAAGATTTACTGACCTACGTCTGGTAACGGCGGAAAGACATCACTAAGGGCGCGTATTACCCCCGGGTATATCGCGCCCTTTCTTTTTGTTACCTCTTAATGTTTTACCCGCCCTGCGCAGAACCTTAAAATACGGTCGGCAAATTAAGAACCTATACCAACAGGTTATTTCGTAATGCCTGTTGGTATAGACTCTCACTGAGGTTTTAATGAACGATAATAAAATGACTCCGGTCGAGCTACGCGCGACATGGGGTTTAGGAACGGTTTTTTCCCTGCGGATGCTGGGAATGTTTATGGTGTTACCGGTCCTGACCACGTATGGCATGGCATTGCAGGGTGCCAGTGAAACGCTGATTGGCCTCGCGATTGGCATCTATGGTCTGGCGCAGGCACTGTTTCAGATCCCGTTTGGTCTGCTCTCCGATCGTATCGGGCGTAAGCCGCTGATTGTTGGCGGCCTGTTAGTGTTTGTACTTGGCAGTATCATCGCCGCCTGCACCACTTCGATTTGGGGGGTGATTCTTGGCCGCGCATTGCAGGGTTCCGGCGCGATTGCCGCGGCGGTGATGGCGCTGCTGTCCGACTTAACGCGTGAACAGAACCGCACCAAGGCGATGGCGTTTATTGGCATCAGTTTCGGCATTACCTTTGCTATCGCGATGGTCGTCGGGCCGATTGTCACCCATGCCTTTGGATTGCATGCGCTGTTCTGGATGATTGCGCTGCTGGCGACGCTGGGCATTGTGATCACCCTGCTGGTGGTGCCCTCCTCCCCGCATCATGTCTTAAATCGCGAGTCCGGTATGGTCAAAGCCAGTATTCGTGAAGTGCTGGCCAACCCGCGCCTGCTGAAACTGAACTTCGGTATCCTCTGTCTGCATATCCTGCTGATGTCGAGCTTTGTCGCCCTGCCCGGCCAGTTTGAACAGGCGGGCTTTCCGGCTGAGCAGCACTGGAAGGTCTATCTGCTGACCATGCTGGTGGCCTTTGCCGGCGTGATCCCTTTTATCATTTACGCCGAAGTGAAGCGCCGGATGAAGCGGGTATTTATCAGCTGCGTGGCGCTGATTCTGATTGCCGAAATTGTGCTGTGGGGCGCAGGCGGCCACTTCTGGACCTTAGTGGTCGGTCTGCAACTGTTCTTTATCGCCTTTAATCTGATGGAAGCGATTCTGCCCTCCCTGATCAGTAAAGAGTCTCCCGCAGGCTATAAAGGCACGGCAATGGGGGTCTACTCCACCAGCCAGTTTATCGGCGTGGCGATTGGCGGCAGTCTCGGCGGCTGGATCTACGGCAACTTCGATGGACAGAGCGTATTTCTGCTTGGCGCGGTACTGGCGACGCTGTGGTTATTTGTCAGCTTCAGCATGAAAGAGCCGCCGTATGTCAGCAGCCTGCGGATTACGTTGCAGGAAGCGCAGGGTAGTTTTGAAAAAGTGGAGCAGCGTCTGAAGGCGCAACCGGGCGTGAGTGCCGTGTTTATCGTGCCGGAAGAGAAAAGCGCTTATGTGAAGATTGACAGTAAAGTGACGAATCGCGTGGAGTTAGAGGCACTGGTGGCTTCGGCGTAATCGTTACAGTGGGCGGCGATAACGCCGCCCCTACAAGATTTCAGAAAATCCGTCGCCCTTTCTGTTAATCGCGGAAGTTTTTAAACTGGAACGGCTGCCCCAGCTCTCCTTTCTTCACCAGCGCCATCGCGCTCTGCAAGTCATCACGCGACTTACCATTTACCCGTACTTCTTCGCCCTGAATCTGCGACTGCACTTTAATTTTGCTATCTTTAATCAGCTTAACGATTTTTTTTGCCATTTCGGGTTCGATGCCCTGCTTCATTTTGGCTTCGACGCTCCAGGTTTTACCGCTATGCTCAATCTGTTCCGCGACGTCGAGGGAGGCGCCTTCAATGCCACGCTTCAGCAGCTTCTCGCGCAGAATATCCACCAGCTGTTTCACCTGGAAATCCGATTCGCTGATAACTTTGATTGATTCGTTTTTCTCATTCAGCTCATAGCTGGCGGTGACATTACGAAAATCGAAGCGCGTGGACAGCTCACGGTTGGCATTTTCCACCGCATTGCGTACTTCTTGCATGTCGATTTCAGAAACGATATCGAAAGATGGCATGATTTCTTCTCCAGATTCTAAAGTGACATGCATAATACTCGCTTGTGGCGGTCAAATAAAACCGCCAGCGGAGAAAGCTATAATTAAAGCTGTGTGCTGCTAAATGGCACAGCAAAAACCCGCACGCGGGGAGGAAGAATGAAAATTACCGTTCTGGGTTGCGGTGCGTTAGGGCAGATTTGGCTGTCTGCGCTGGATCAACAGGGACATGAGGTACAGGGATGGTTACGCGTTCCACAGCCCTACTGCTCAGTGAACGTTATCGATCTCGACGGCCAGGTGATTAATAAGACCTATATTGCTAACGATCCGCTGTTTCTGGCTGAGAGTGAACTGCTGCTGGTGACGCTGAAAGCCTGGCAGGTATCGGAAGCGGTACGTAATCTGCAAACGCTGCTGCCGCAACACTGCCCGATACTGCTGCTGCATAACGGTATGGGAACCATCGATGAACTGAAAAGTCTGCCGCAGCCAATTCTGCAGGGTATCACTACCCATGCGGCAAAACGTGATGGCACGGTAATCATCCATGTTGCTAACGGTATCACCCATATTGGCCCCGGCACACCGGAGAGCGCCAGCCTGAGTGAGCTGGCCGACACCCTGCATCATGCGTTGCCGGATGTCGCCTGGCATAATCATATGGCCTCCACCAGCTGGCAAAAACTGGCGGTTAACTGCGTGATCAACCCGCTGACGGTGATCTATGACTGCCGCAATGGCGATTTACTGTCGTATCGCGATGAGATCAGCCGTTTATGCGAGGAGATTGCCACGGTCATGGAACGTGAAGGCCAGCACACCTCGCGCGACAGTCTGGTGGACTATGTGCTGGCGATTATCGACAGTACTGCCGCCAATACCTCGTCGATGCTGCAGGATATCCGCAGCCAGCGCCGCACCGAAATTGAATATATTACCGGCTACCTGCTGCGCCGGGCGCGCGCGCAGGGTATTACCACCCCGGAAAACAGTCGTCTGTATGAATTGGTTAAGCGAAAGGAGCAAGATTATGAACGCGAGCGCATCGGTGCTGGTTTGCCTGGCACATGGAACTGAGGAGACGGAAGCGGTCACCACCATCGATTTACTGGTGCGTGGCGGCCTGAAGGTCACTACCGCCAGCGTGGAGAGCAACGGCGAGCGCGAGATTGTCTGTTCCCGTGGCGTACGCCTGCTGGCGGATGCGCCGTTGGTGGAAGTGGCGGATAACGATTTTGCCGCAATTGTGTTGCCAGGCGGGCTGAAAGGCGCAGAAACCTTTCGCGACAGTCCGTTGCTGGTGGAGAGCGTACGCCAGTTTCACCTGTCCGGCAGGATTGTCGCCGCTATCTGTGCCGCCGCCGGTACGGTACTCGTGCCCCATAATCTGTTCCCGGTCGGCAATATGACCGGTTATCCCGGTCTGAAAGAGACCATTCCGCAAGGAAAGTGGATGGATAAGCGTGTGGTGTGGGATCCGCGCGTCAATTTACTTACCAGCCAGGGACCGGGCACCGCGATCGACTTTGCGCTGAAACTGATCGACCTGATTGCAGGTAAAGAGAAAGCCCATGAGGTGGCATCACAACTGGTGCTGGCGGCGGGAATTTTTGATTATCGCGAATGGGTGGAATAACCCAAACGCGCTGGAACATCCCAGGGGAGCCGTTTTCGGCTCCCGTTGCAAACCATCAGCACGGGCGGCGAGAACGCTGTCATTACGGCCTGTGCAAACCATTGGCACGGGCGGCGAGAACGCCGCCCCTACAGTTTACGGGCGATAGACTTTAACGTTATTAAAGCCCTGCTCGTGCAGATAGAGCGCCTGCAGGCGGCTCATCACGCCACGGTCGCAGTAGAGCAACCAGGTTTTACTCTGGTCGAGATCGCCAAACTGGGTGCTGAGTTTGTAGAACGGCAGTGATTTCACTTCCATCCCTTCGATATTCAGCGGCTTGTCGTCCTGCTCGTCAATCGAACGAATATCCAGCACCACGTCATTACCACCGAACGAGGCGACAGTTTCAACTTCAACCACCTCTTCCTGCGCTTTCTCGGCGATTTCGCGAATATCGACATTGTTAGCCTGCTCAATCACCTGATCGAGAATAGCAAAATCGAAATTCAGCTCTTCCGCTTCGATTCTGGCTTTCACCGCTTTCACCGTCGGACTTTTCGAAATCACACCGCAATATTCCGGGATAGTACGGGCAAAATCTTCAGTGCCGATCTGGCGCGCCAGATTGATAATGTGCTCTTTATCATGCGAAATCAGCGGACGCAGGATCAGGGTATCGCTGGCGTTATCAATCAGACGCAGGTTGGTCAGCGTCTGGCTGGAAACCTGCCCCAGCGCTTCGCCAGTGACCAGCGCCTGCACGCCGTAGCGTTCAGCAACGCGTGAAGCCGCACGCACCATCATACGTTTCAGCACCACGCCCATCTGGCCGTCGTCGATTTTTTCGAGGATCTCGCCGACCACGGGTTCAAAGTTGATAGCGACAAAACGCACGCGATGCGAACTGCCAAAACGGTTCCAAAGATAGTGTGCAACCTGACGTACCCCAATTTCATGGGCAGCGCCGCCAAGATTAAAGAAGCAGTAGTGCACACGGCAGCCGCGACGCATCAACATATAGCTGGATACGCCGGAGTCGAAGCCACCGGAGATCAGCGACAGCACATCTTCCTGGGTACCAATCGGGAAACCACCAATACCTTCGTGACGTGCGGTGACCAGAATCAGCCGATCGTCTTCGATTTCGAGGTTAACCGTCACTTCCGGTTTATTCAGCTTCACCTGCGCGGTCGCGACATGCTGATTAAGACCACCGCCGACATAGCGCTCGACATCCTGGGAGCTGAATTCATGCTTGCCACGACGTTTTACGCGCACGCAGAAGGTTTTGCCTTCAATACGTTCACGGTTCATCTCCAGCGTCTGCTCGAAGATATTGTGCACATCGGTGTATTCGCGATCTTCGACCGCCAGGATATGGTGAATGCCTGGGATACGCGTGAGCAGATCGACAATAGTGGCACGACGCTCTTCATGTTTGGAGCGCACTTCAATATGATCCCAGTGACGTACAACGGCGAGGGAATCATCATGGTTTTTAAGAACGTTTCGAATATTCCCCGTCAGAATTTTGATAAAGCGCAAACGCACAGATTGGCTTTTGATCGTGATTTCGGGGAACAATTTAATGATAAACTTCATGGCGGCAAGGGTTCACTGGACAATTAAGTGCTAAAAATCGAAGCACTTAGCTGTTAAAATCAAGAGTATTGCAAAATGGCCTCAGCCCTTTGCATCCGAGGCGCAAAAGTATATCACCTTTGAATGGCGACTGCTTCAGCAACCGCCGCCCACATCATTATTTTGCGAATTAATTTTAGTCGGCTACCATAACCGATTGCATGATGATGAAAAACCACTGAGCAGAGTCGTATTATGCCGAAAAAAGCCGAACAGCCCGCCAGCTTCGAAACTTCACTGCAGCAGCTTGAACAGATTGTTACCCGTCTGGAAAGTGGCGATCTGCCGCTGGAAGAGGCGCTCAATGAATTCGAACGTGGCGTCCAGCTGGCGCGTACCGGTCAGCAGAAATTGCAGCAGGCCGAACAGCGCGTACAAATCTTATTGAGTGACGATAAAGACGCAGAACTGGCCCCTTTTACGCCGGACAGTGAATAATGGATTTCTCCAGGTTACTCAACGCGTATCACGATCGCGTTAATGCCGCGCTGACCCGGCTGTTAGGTCCACTCCCTTTTCAGAGTTCTCCTCTGGTTAATGCCATGGAATATGGGGCATTATTAGGGGGTAAAAGATTACGTCCGTTTCTGGTTTACGCCACCGGCGAAATGTTAAAAGCCGATCCGGCCAGCCTTGATGCACCAGCTGCCGCAGTGGAGTGTATTCACGCCTATTCCCTGATTCACGACGATTTACCGGCGATGGATAACGACAGCCTGCGTCGTGGCCAGCCAACCTGCCATATTAAATTTGGTGAAGACACAGCAATTCTGGCGGGAGACGCCCTGCAGACGCTGGCGTTTTCGATCCTTGCCGATCAACCGATGCCGGGCGTCAGCGCGCAGGATCGTATCGCGATGATTTCCGAACTGGCGCAGGCCAGCGGCGTTGCCGGCATGTGCGGCGGCCAGGCGCTGGATCTGGCGGCTGAAGGTAAACAGATTGATTTAGCGGCGCTGGAACAGATCCATCGCCATAAAACCGGCGCCCTGATCCGTGCCGCCGTGCGTTTAGGCGCACTGACCGCCGGTGAACGCGGACGTCAGGCGCTGCCGGCGCTCGATCGTTACGCCAGCGCCATAGGTTTAGCTTTCCAGGTACAGGACGATATTCTGGATGTTGTGGGTGATACCGCGGTGCTGGGCAAACGCCAGGGCGCCGATCAGGATTTAGGTAAAAGCACCTATCCAGCGTTAATGGGGCTGGAAAATGCCCGTGCAAAAGCCTGGGATCTGTATCAGGAATCCCTCAGCGCTTTAGACACGCTTGCTGCGCAATCTTTAAATACAACGTCATTACAAACGTTAGCAAGCTTCATAATTGAACGCGATAAATAACAGCCACGATGAGTCTCTGATGAGTTTTGATATTGCAAAATACCCAACATTAGCCCTGGCAAATTCGGTACAAGAGTTACGCTTATTACCGAAAGAGAGCCTGCCAAAGCTGTGTGATGAGCTGCGACAATATTTGCTCGCCAGCGTAAGCCGCTCCAGCGGACATTTTGCTTCCGGGCTTGGCGTGGTCGAGCTGACGGTTGCCCTGCATTACGTCTATAACACGCCTTTCGATCACCTGGTGTGGGATGTAGGTCACCAGGCTTATCCGCACAAAATTCTCACTGGCCGCCGTGAACGCATCGGCACCATTCGCCAGAAAAACGGTTTGCACCCTTTCCCGTGGCGTGAAGAGAGTGAATATGACGTGCTGAACGTCGGTCACTCCTCGACATCGATTAGTGCCGGACTGGGTATGGCGGTAGCGGCTGAAAAAGAGGCCAAAGGCCGCCGCACCGCCTGTGTGATTGGCGATGGCGCGATCACTGCCGGTATGGCGTTTGAAGCGATGAACCACGCGGGCGATATCAAACCCGATCTGCTGGTGGTGCTGAACGATAATGAAATGTCGATCTCGGAAAACGTTGGCGCACTGAATAATCGCCTGGCGCAGATCCTCTCCGGTAAAACCTATGCGCGTCTGCGTGAAGGCGGCAAAAAAGTGCTGACTGGCCTGCCGCCAATCAAAGAACTGGTGAAACGCACTGAAGAGCACCTGAAAGGCATGGTGGTGCCGGGTACGCTGTTTGAAGAGCTGGGCTTTAACTATATTGGCCCGGTAGATGGCCATGATGTGCTGGCGCTGGTACAGACGCTGAAGAATATGCGCAGCCTGAAAGGGCCGCAGTTCCTGCATGTGATGACCAAAAAAGGCAAAGGCTACGCCCCGGCCGAGAAAGACCCAATTAGCTGGCACGCGGTGCCGAAATTCGATCCGGCCAGCGGCCTGCTGCCAAAAAGCGCGGAAGGTCTGCCGAGCTACTCGAAAATTTTCGGCAACTGGCTGAGCGAAACCGCCGCCGATGACAGCAAATTAATGGCTGTCACCCCGGCAATGCGTGAAGGTTCCGGTATGGTAGCGTTTTCCCGCGACTATCCGGCGCAATACTTTGATGTGGCGATTGCTGAGCAGCATGCAGTGACCTTTGCCGCCGGCCTGGCGATTGGTGGCTATAAGCCGGTGGTGGCGATCTACTCCACCTTCCTGCAACGTGCCTATGATCAGCTGATCCATGATGTGGCGATCCAGAAGCTGCCGGTACTGTTTGCTATCGATCGTGGCGGCATTGTCGGCGCCGACGGCCAGACCCACCAGGGGGCGTTTGATATCGCCTTCCTGCGCTGTATTCCGGGCATGGTGATTATGACGCCAAGCGATGAAAACGAATGTCGCCAGATGCTGTATACCGGTTATCACTATGCCGACGGCCCGAGTGCGGTGCGCTATCCACGCGGTACCGGCACTGGCGCCACGCTGGAGCCACTGGCGGCGCTGCCGTTAGGCAAAGGCGTGAAGAAACGCGACGGTGACAAACTGGCGATCCTTAACTTTGGCACTCTGCTGCCGGAAGCGGCGGCGGCGGCTGAAGCGCTGAACGCCACGCTGGTCGATATGCGTTTTGTTAAACCACTCGACGAAGCGCTGATTCTGCAACTGGCGGCCAGCCATGAAGCGCTGGTGACGCTGGAAGAAGGCGCCATCATGGGCGGCGCCGGTAGCGGCGTTAATGAGCTGCTGATGGCCAAACGTCGTCCGGTACCGGTGCTGAATATTGGTCTGCCCGACCAGTTTATTCCACAGGGTACCCAGGATGAAGTACGTCATGATTTTCAGCTGGATGCTGAAGGTATTCGTTCACAAATCAGCAACTGGCTGGCGTTGTAGGGGAGTCACTCCCGGCTCCCCTGCCTATACTTTGCACCTCCGGGCGGCGTGAATGCCGCCTCTACGCAAACAGCAGGAGCCATCATAATGAAAACCATCCAGTTAGGCAGTACCGACCTGCAGATTTCCCGTCTCTGTTTAGGTTGCATGACCTTTGGCGAGCCCAATCGCGGCAACCACGCCTGGACACTACCAGAAGAGAGCAGCAAGCCGCTGATTAAGCAGGCGCTGGACGCTGGCATTAACTTTTTTGATACCGCAAACAGCTACTCCGATGGCAGTAGCGAAGAGATTGTTGGCCGGGCGCTACGCGAATACGCTCGTCGCGATGAAATTGTGGTCGCCACCAAAGTCTACTTCCCGCTGAGTAATCTGAGCGGCGGCCTGTCGCGCAAAAACATTCTGCAATCAATCGATGACAGTCTTGGCCGGCTGGGGATGGATCACGTCGATTTGCTACAGATCCACCGCTGGGATTATGACACGCCGCTGGAAGAGACACTGGAAGCGCTGCACGATGTGGTGAAATCCGGTAAAGCACGTTATATCGGCGCCTCGTCGATGCACGCCTGGCAATTTGCTAAAGCGCTCTACACCGCCGATCTGCATGGCTGGACGCGCTTTGTCAGTATGCAGGATCAGTACAATCTGATTCAGCGCGAAGAGGAACGCGAGATGCATCCGCTCTGTCAGGCGGAGAATATTGCGGTGCTGCCATGGAGTCCGTTAGCGCGGGGACGTCTGACCCGTCCATGGGGCGAAACCACGGCGCGCTCGGTATCCGACGAAGTTGGCAAAACCCTGTATAGCCAGAGTGAAGAGAATGACGCAGCTATCGCACAACGGGTAGCGACCATCGCTGACGTGAAAGGTGTCAGTCGTGCGCAGGTGGCGCTGGCGTGGATGCTGAGCAAACCGGCAGTGACCGCGCCGATTATTGGCGCATCGCGTGCCGAACAGCTGGACGATTTGGTCAAAGCGGTAGAGGTTGAACTGAGCAGCGAGGAGATTGCCGAGCTGGAAACGGTGTATCAACCGCACCATGTGGTGGGATTCGAGTAATCAATCCGGGCGGTAAAGTTTTACCGCCCATCTGTTGGCCGGTTAATTAAAAGCTGTAACCGAGGCCTACTGTCCACATATTTAGATCTATGCGTTCATCTTTGGCATCATACCCTTTCTTTTGCGCCAGGCTACCCCGCTCATAACCTGCATCAATGACGAAATGCTTCGCCAGATGCAGCTGTGCTCCAACTCCGCCGCTAAAACCATACAGTCTTTGTTTAGCGGTATAGTCACCCCAGGTATACTTGACCCCGCCGCGGCTCACGCCGACCAACGCGTACAGCGTTACCAAATCTGCCAGCGTTACCGTCGGCCCGGTCGTCACGGAGTAATAGCTGTAGTTATTTTTTGCCCCCATCCCGAGATCATAATCTTTACTGGTCGTGGTAAAAGATCCTGCCCATCCGATGGGAAATTCGCTGTTGCTGTAAAGGTATTTGGCGTTAACGCCCTTAGATTCTAAGAAGTTGCTTTGAACATAACCGGCAGAAAATGTATGGTTACTTTCGGCTTTTACTGATGTTGCAACGACCATCAGAGCAACGAGTGGCAGGATGAATGGGGTTTTGCGCATGCTTTGTCCTTTTATTAAACGATCCATGAGATTCAGAAAAGACGATGATCTTTTTCCGAAGCGCATAATAACCAGATCTGGTAACGCAAGGCAATAGTCACTCAAGTAAACTACCACAAAGGCAGAGACAGGAAAACTAGCGGAAGACTGCGAAAAATCCCCCGCCTGGCAGCAGGGGAGAAAACATCACAATGGCCAGTGATGTCCGAGATAATAGAGAATACCGGCAGAGATAATCCCGGCGATAATATCGTCGACCATAATCCCCATCCCGCCATGCACATTGCGGTCAAACCAGCGAATCGGCCATGGTTTCCACATATCAAGAATGCGGAAAATCACAAAGCCAGCGGCCACCCATTGCCATGCCATCACCGGCAACGCCATCAGGGTGATCCACATGCCGATAAACTCATCCCAGACGATACTGCCGTGATCGTGAACACCCATATCTTTGGCGGTGCGATGGCAGATATAAACCCCGAGCGAAATGCCGAGCATCACCACTAACGAATAGATCTGCAGCGGTAAAAATGTCATCGCCCACCAGAATGGGATCGCCGCCAGCGATCCCCAGGTACCCGGAACCCAGGGAAGCAGGCCGCTACCAAAGCCGGTTGCCAGCAGATGCCAGGGATTACTCATTTTCAGGCGGCTTTTGGCTACGTCTTTATCGCGCGTCAAAATGGTCAAATCCTTTCAGGTTAAACTCCACCGGCTTGCCCTGCTCCATCAGCGTCAGCCCTTCCGAGGCTGGCGCCATCTGACCGATACAGGTATAAGGCACGCCAAGGTGGCCGAGCGCCACATCCAGCGCGCCACGGTTAATTTCCGGTACGGTAAAGCACAACTCATAATCTTCACCACCGGCCAGCGCCCAACGCAGCGCCTGCTCGCGTTCGCTATGTTCCGTCAGGGTGGCGGAAAGTGGCAGCGCATCAAGATTAATACGCGCGCCGCAGTCGCTGGCCTTCAGCACATGGCCAAGGTCGGAGATCAGGCCGTCGGAAATATCGATCGCAGAACTGGCCAAATCACGCAGCGCCTGGCCCTGTAAAATACGCGGCATTGGCCGTAAATGGCGCTTAATCAGCGCCTCACAGGCGGCCGGATCGGCAATGCGGATAGCATGCTGTAATAACGCCAGACCTGCCGCGCTGTCGCCCAGCGTGCCGGTAACAAAAATCCAGTCGCCGGGGCGCGCGCCAGAACGTTTCAATGCCCGTCCGGTCGGCACCAGGCCATGAATACCTAACGTCAGGCTGCGCGGGCCGCGCGTGGTATCACCGCCAATCAGCTGCATATCGTAATAATCCAGCAGCTCAAACAGGCTGTCGCTAAACGCCTTCAGCCAGCTTTCATCAATATCAGGTAAGGTGATCGCCAGCGTTAGCCACGCCGGATCGGCGCCCATAGCCGCCAGATCGCTGAGGTTTACCGCCAGCGCTTTGTAGCCTAAATCGGCCGGATGGATATCACGTAAGAAGTGGACGCCTTCAACCAGCGTGTCGGTACTGATTGCCAGGGTCTTTTTTTCCGGCACATTCAGTAACGCGCAGTCGTCGCCAATGCCTTTTTCCACATCGCGACGAGAGCTTGTCACACGGTTAAAGTAACGCGCGATAAGTTCGAATTCGCCACATGCCATAAATGCGTTCCGCTAAGACGTAAAGAAAAGGCCGGAGAACCGGCCTGAGGTGATTATTTTTTGTTCGGGCGAATATAAGGACCGGCTTTATCCAGTACGCCATTGACGAATTTGTGGCTGTCATCAGCACCAAATACTTTCGCCAGTTCGATACCTTCATTGATGGCCACTTTATACGGCACATCAGCACGCTTGCTCAGTTCAAACAGCGAAATACGCAGGATGGCTCTTTCAATCTGGCCCAGCTCTTCAAGCTGACGCGACAGATAAGGCTTCATCAGACCGTCGAGGTATGCGCTGTTGGTCGCAACGCCGCCCACTAACTCACGGAAATAGTTAATATCAACGTCTTTGACGTCTTGTTCCGCCAGAAACTGGTATTCAACATCAGCGATGTCGTTTTTCGACAGCTGCCAGGAGTAAATCGCCTGGACAGCGCACTCACGGGCACGACGACGTGCAGCAGGTTTCACAAAATTCCCCTTCCAAAAAAAATCAGGCTTTGATGGCTTTCAATACATTAATCATTTCGAGTGCAGTCAGCGCCGCTTCTGCGCCTTTGTTACCCGCTTTGGTGCCCGCACGCTCAATGGCCTGTTCGATGTTTTCGGTCGTCAGAACGCCGAAGGCCACCGGAATGTCGCTGTTCATTGCAACATTCGCCAGACCAGAGCTTGCTTCACCAGCAACATATTCGAAGTGCGCAGTGCCGCCACGGATCACAGTGCCAAGGGCGATAACCGTGTCGTGTTTACCGGCTTTAGCCAGCGCACGCGCAGTCATAGGTAACTCGTAAGCACCCGGAACCCAGACAACAGTGATGTTTTCATCTTTTACCTGGCCGATACGCTTCAGCGCGTCGATGGCGCCGCTCAGCAGGCTTTCGTTGATGAAGTTGTTAAAGCGCGCAATAACAATGGCAACGCGCGCATCAGGAGTGGCAACTGCAGCTTCAATAATCTTCATATTCGTCCTTTCAGGGTTCTGTTTGGCCCCGCAGGGGGGCGGATTCTATCATACTCTTTGTCGGTCTGCTTCCGCTTTTCCGCAGGCCGCTAGCGAGGGGTCAATGTCAGACGTAAGTCTGGCCCAACCTGACGCACATCGCTAAAAGAAAACTCTGGTGCATCAGCCAGTTGCGTTAATCCCGGCAGCTGGCAAAGGCCACGGGCGCTGTCGCCCAATAATTTCGGCGCGAGGTAAATAATGACTTCATCAACCACTCCGGCGCGTAACAGTGCACCCGCCAGGCTGGCGCCCGCTTCCACCCACAGGGTGTTTAGCTGGCGTTTGCCCAGCAGCATCAGCAACGACACCAGGTCCAGCTGCTGATCGATGGCCGGGACTTTCAGCTGCTCGACGCCTTCCGGCCAGCTCAATCCATCCGCCTGCAGGCGCGCCAGAATAGTGCTGCCGGGCTGGCTAACCAGACGATGCTGCGGTGTGACGCGGTTCTGACTGTCAATAATCACCCGCATTGGCTGGCGTAAATCCGCTTGCGCATACGCCGCCTGGCTGGCGCTGTCCAGCTCCGCCCAGCGTACCGTCAGCGCAGGATCATCCGCCAGCACCGTGGCGCTGCTGCTGAGAATTGCCGAGCTTTGCGCACGCAGACGTTGCACGTCACGACGCGCCTGCGGCGAAGTGATCCACTGGCTTTCGCCACTGGCCATCGCGGTGCGGCCATCAAGCGAAGCGCCAAGTTTCAGCTGCACCCAGGGAAAGCCGGTGCGCATCCGTTTTAAAAAGCCGCGATTAATCGCTTCGGCTTCATCCATCATCAGGCTATGACTGACCTCAATTCCGGCCTGTTGTAAACGATACAGTCCCCGTCCGGCGACTTCAGGATTGGGATCCTGCATCGCGGCCACCACCCGCTGCACGCCAGCGTTAATCAGCGCATCGCAACAGGGCGGCGTGCGGCCAAAATGGCTGCAAGGCTCCAGCGTGACATAAGCGGTGGCACCCTTCGCCTGCTCACCGGCCATCCGCAGCGCATGCACTTCCGCGTGCGGTTCACCGGCACGCTGGTGCCAGCCTTCACCGACAATCTTATCGTCGCGCACAATGACGCAGCCGACGTTCGGATTCGGCGTGGTGGTAAACAGCCCACGACGCGCCAGCTCCAGCGCACGGGCCATATAGAATTCATCGCGCATGGTCTAATCCTGTAGTCGGGCGATCTCTTCGCCAAATTCCCGGATATCTTCAAAACTGCGATAAACCGAGGCAAAACGAATATAGGCCACTTTATCCAGCTTCTTCAGCTCGTCCATCACCAGGTTACCGATCATTTTGCTCGGTACTTCACGTTCACCGGTAGCACGCAGCTGGGTTTTGATATGGCTGATAGCATTTTCCACGTCGTCGGAATTCACCGGACGTTTCTCCAGCGCCTTCATCAGGCCGCTGGTCAGCTTATCTTCGTTAAAAGGTTCACGGATATCATTGCTTTTCACCACCCGCGGCATCACCAGCTCTGCCACTTCAAAAGTGGTAAAACGCTCGTGACAGACCAGACACTGGCGGCGGCGACGCACCGAGGTGCCCTCACCGACCAGACGGGAGTCAATCACTTTGGTATCCACTGCAGAACAGAATGGGCAATGCATGACGCTTCCTGATATTCACGAAATTGGTCAACAGTGTAGCGCGAAGTGCCGGTTAACAAAATAACCGCCTGTGGCATTCCGAATCTTTCACTGAAGTTAGCCACAAATGCCAATTACGCGGCACGCTTCAACGGCTTAGCGATAATTTCCGCTATGCTTAACGCTATAAGGCAGTCACACTGTTTTTATCTCAGTGCAGGGAGCTAAACATATGAAAAAGACCACAGTTTTCACCATTAGTATGCTGACATCAGTGCTGCTGCTGTCAGGTTGCGCCGCGCCAAAGCCACCCGCGGTGGATAAGCTGCATAACGAAGTCGGAAAATTAAATCAGCAGATGCGTCAGCTGACCGCTCAGGCCACAGTGCTTGAACAGCAAAATCAGTTAAATAGTGGTGCACCACAGGGAGCCTGGCTGCTGCCGAATGCCAACACCGCCGTATTGCTGCAAAGCAATGTCGGTGAGCTGCGCTTATCGTTAAGCCATGTCGAAGCTGAAGCCAATGGCACCCGCGCGCTGCTGCATATCCGTGCCGCCGGAGAACAGCCGCTGGTGCCGCTAACGGCGTTAATTGAATGGGGTGAACTGGACCCGATCACCGGTAAACCGCTACCCGCTGACCGCCAGTCGCAGAGCATTGAGCTACCCTCCTCGCTGCTGCCAAAAGCCGAAACCACGATATCCCTGCGCTTAAGTGGGATTCAGCCGGAACAGCTGGGTTATGTGCGCGTACATGATATTGTGCCGCAACAGATTACAGGCAAATAAAAAAAGGGGCGGCGAAAACGCTGCCCCTCCGTAGGGGAGCCGTTACCGGCTCCCGCTGTCAATGGCTTAAGGCAGAATCGAAGGCTGATCTGCGCCCTCTTTTTCCACTTTCTGCTGCAACAGGTGCTCACGTTTCATCCCCAGTTTCAACGCCAGTGCGGAAGAAACATAGATGGAAGAAATCGTACCAATAGCCACACCAATCAGCATGGTCAGCGAGAAGCCTTTCAGCAGCGCGCCACCAAAGATAAACAGGATCAGAATCATCACCAGCGTGGTGATTGAGGTGATCAAGGTACGGCTCAGCGTCTGAGTCAGTGACACGTTCGTAATTTCGTAAGAGTTACCGCGGCGGATCTTGCGGAAGTTCTCACGAATACGGTCGGAAACCACAATCTTATCGTTAAGCGAGTAACCAATCACCGACATCAGCGACGCGACAATTGTCAGGTCGATCTCGATGCCGAACAGCGCCAACAGACCGCAGGTGATGATAACGTCATGCGCCAGCGCCAGAACGGTGCCCAGCGCCAGACGCCACTCAAAACGAAAACCGATATAGATCAGAATCGCAATCAGAGCTGACAGCAGCGCCATCGCCCCCGCCTGCGCCAGATCGCTACCGACGGTTGGCCCCACGAACTCGATACGCTTCACGGTGGCGTTTTGCTGGGCAGTCTGGTTAATGACCGTGATCACTTTGTTACCCAGCTCCTGCCCCGCAGGCCCCTCAATCGGCGCCATACGCACCATCACATCACGGCTGCTGCCAAAGTTCTGCACCAGCGGCTCCTGGAAGCCAGCGGTCACCAGCGCTTCACGCAGGGTATCCAGCTCGGCCGGTTTCTCCAGGTTGATCTCAATCACCGTCCCGCCGGTAAAGTCGAGACCCCAGTTAAAGCCCTTCACACCGACGATGACTACGGCCGCCAGAATCAGCAGGCCGGAGATGATAAAGGCCAGTTTGTCCCAGCGCATAAAGTCGATAACTTTACGCCCGTGGTTCAACTGCTCAATACTATATTCCTGTGCCACAACGCACTCCTCAGATAGACAGCTTGTTGATGCGTTTGCCGCCGTACACCAGGTTAACGATGGCACGGGTGCCGACGATAGCGGTAAACATGGAGGTTGCAATACCAATCGCGGTGGTGATCGCAAAGCCTTTAATTGAACCGGTACCGACCGCATAAAGAATGATAACTTTAATCAGCGTGGTGACGTTCGCATCGACGATACTGGAGAAGGCGCCTTTATAACCTTCATGAATCGCCTGCTGCACCGAGCGCCCGTTACGCAACTCTTCTTTAATACGTTCGTTAATCAGTACGTTCGCATCCACTGCTACCGCGAGCGTCAGCACAATACCAGCAATACCCGGCATGGTGAGCGTCGCGCCAGGCAACAGCGACATAATGCCAACAATCAGCACCAGGTTCACCAGCAGCGCACTGGTGGCGATGATGCCGAACTTCTTATAGAACACCAGCATAAAGAGGACAGAAGCGAACAGACCCCACAGGCAAGCTTCCAGACCCTGAGTGATGTTCTGTGCCCCCATGGTTGGACCAATGGTGCGCTCTTCAACAATCTGGATTGGCGCAATCAACGCACCGGCACGCAGCAGCAACGACAGCTGACGGGCTTCATTCGGATTGCTGATGCCGGTAATACGGAAGCTGTTACCCAGACGCGACTGGATATTCGCAACGTTAATCACCTCTTCCTGCTTCGCCAGAATCGCGCGACCGTTGGCATCTTTCTTACCGCTGTCTTTATACTCAACAAACAGCGTCGCCATTGGTTTACCGATATTGTCCTTGGTGAAGTTGGACATCAGGTTACCACCTGCGCCATCCAGTGAAATATTCACCTGCGCCTGGTTGTACTCATCGGTACTGGAAGTGGAATCGGTAATATGGTCGCCGGTCAGGATCACACGCTTGTACAGCACGACAGGCTGGCCTTCACGGGTGTTTTTCACTTCCGAATCACCTGGTACACGGCCACTGGCTGCCGCAGACTGATCGACAGTAGTATTAACCAGACGGAATTCCAGCGTGGCGGTTGCGCCCAGAATCTCTTTCGCACGCGCCGTATCCTGGATACCTGGCAGCTCAACCACGATACGGTCAGTTCCCTGACGCTGCACCAGCGGCTCGGCCACGCCCAGCTGATTGACACGGTTACGTAAGATGGTGATGTTCTGCTGAACCGCATACTCACGCGCTTCACGCAGACGTTCGTCGCTCATGACCGCACGCAACGCATTGCTGCCGCTGCTGCTGATAACCAGATCGCGATGACGGCTGGATAAATAACTCACCGCATTGTCACGGGCAGAAGCGTCACGGAAACGCACTTCAACACCGTAGTTAGCGATTTTAACCACGTTAGTGTAAGGAATAGATTTGTCACGCAGGTCGCTACGCAGGCTATCGGTATTCTGCTCTTGCAGTTTACCCAGCGCGGTATCCATGTCGACTTCCATCAGGAAGTGAACACCACCACGCAGGTCGAGACCGAGTTTCATCGGTTCGGCCGCCAGCATGCTCAACCAGGTTGGCGTTGCTGGTGCGAGGTTAAGTGCGACAACGTAATTCTCGCCAAGAACCTTCATAATTGCTTCACGGGCGCGCAGCTGCACATCGCCGTTGGCAAAACGCGCCATAATGGCACCATTTTCCAGCGCAATCGATTTGCTCTGGATATTGTCTTGTTTTAATGCTTCCTGGATCTGACCCAGCGTTTGTTCACTGGCGGCGACACCGCGCGCACCAGTGACCTGAACAGCCGGATCCTCACCATAAAGGTTGGGAAGTGCGTACAACAGGCCGACGAGGATCACGACGACCAGCATGATGTACTTCCACAAAGGATAACGGTTTAACACGGCAGTTCCCTTAGGGAAAAACTAAAATTACAGCGCCTTCATCGTACCTTTCGGCAGAACGGCAGCCACGAAATCACGTTTGACCACAACTTCCGTCGTATCGTTCAGCGCAATTGCTACATAACCGGTTTCAGCCACTTTGGTCACACGACCAACCAGACCACCGGTGGTCAGCACTTCATCACCTTTGGCGATGGAATCCATCAGCTTCTTGTGCTCTTTCGCACGCTTCTGCTGCGGGCGCAGGATCATAAAGTAGAAAATCAGACCAAACACCACCAGCATGATCACCAGAGAGTAAGGACTTGACTGAGACGGCGCGCCAGCTGCTGCTACTGCGTCAGAAATGAAAAAGCTCATTAAATTTCCCTCATTATTTAATTATCAGACGGTTAAAGGCGGAACTGCCTTGCCCTTCTGTTCATAGAACTCGGTAACAAAGTGCTCTAATTTACCCTCTTCGATAGCCTGGCGTAAACCCGCCATCAGGCGCTGGTAATAGCGCAGGTTATGAATGGTATTCAGACGCGCGCCTAATATTTCGTTACAACGGTCGAGATGATGCAAGTAGGCGCGACTGTAATTGCGACAGGTGTAACAATCACATTGCGCATCCAGCGACGTGGTGTCCGCTTTATACTTCGCATTGCGGATTTTTACGATGCCATCGGTCACAAACAGATGGCCGTTACGCGCGTTACGTGTCGGCATTACACAGTCGAACATATCAACGCCGCGACGCACGCCTTCCACCAGATCTTCTGGCTTGCCGACGCCCATCAGGTAACGTGGTTTATCCGCCGGGATCTGCGGACAGACATGCTCGAGAATGCGGTGCATATCTTCTTTCGGCTCACCGACCGCCAGGCCGCCCACAGCGTACCCATCAAAGCCGATCTCTACCAGCCCTTTGACCGAGACATCACGTAAATCTTCGTAAACACTGCCCTGGATAATGCCGAACAGCGCATTTTTATTGCCCAGAGAATCAAAGCGATCGCGACTGCGGCGCGCCCAGCGCAGTGACATCTCCATCGAACGTTTCGCATAATCCCAGTCGGCCGGGTATGGCGTACATTCGTCGAAGATCATCACGATATCGGAGCCGAGATCGTACTGAATCTCCATCGATTTTTCCGGATCGAGGAAAATCGCATCGCCATTGATTGGGTTGCGGAAATGCACGCCGGCTTCGGTGATCTTGCTCATCGCGCCAAGGCTGAACACCTGGAAGCCGCCGGAATCGGTGAGAATCGGCCCTTTCCACTGCATAAAATCATGCAAATCGCCATGCAGCTTCATGATCTCCTGCCCCGGACGCAGCCAGAGGTGGAAGGTATTGCCAAGAATAATCTGCGCGCCGGTCTCCTGCACTTCTTCCGGCGTCATGCCTTTTACCGTGCCGTACGTCCCGACCGGCATAAAAGCAGGCGTCTCGACCACGCCACGATCAAACACCAGACGGCCACGGCGCGCGCGTCCGTCAGTAGTATCAAGTTCAAACTTCACATTGCTCTCCGAACCAGCAGAGAAACAGTCTGCTGGCGCTAAACATCGCGCAGTGCGCGATTAACCTTGCCGCCAGGCGCATCCCGGCGGCGTACAATTAGTTGCCGACCACTTCCTGTTCGGCTTCAGGGTTACGGCTGATAAACATCGCATCGCCATAACTAAAGAAACGGTACTGCTCCGCCACCGCCTGCTGATAGGCATGCATGGTATGACGGTAACCGGCAAAGGCAGAAACCAGCATAATCAGCGTCGATTCCGGCAAGTGGAAGTTGGTCACCAGCGCATCAATCACCTGATAGTGATAGCCTGGATAGATAAAGATTTTGGTGTCATCGAAGAATGGCGCAATCAGTGCATCCTGACAGGCCTGCGCTGCGCTCTCCAGCGAGCGCACCGAGGTGGTACCGACCGCCACCACGCGATTACCGCGCGCTTTACAGGCCAGCACCGCATCGACAACCTCTTGCGGCACTTCGGCGTACTCCGCATGCATAATATGGTCTTCGATGCTGTCAACGCGCACCGGCTGGAAAGTGCCGGCGCCGACATGCAGCGTGACAAACGCCATCTCCACGCCCTTCTCACGCAGCGCGTCCAGCAGCGGTTCATCAAAGTGCAGACCGGCGGTCGGCGCGGCGACTGCACCTGGGCGCTGACTGTAGACCGTCTGATACAGCTCGCGGTCGGCATCTTCATCCGGGCGATCGATATATGGCGGCAGCGGCATATGGCCGACGGCGTTCAGGATATCCAGCACCGCGCGCTCATCGTCAAACGCAATCTCAAACAGTGCATCATGGCGCGCCACCATCGTAGCTTTGACACTTTCATCTTCACCCAGCAGTAGTTCAGCGCCAGGCTTCGGCGCTTTGGAAGCGCGCACATGAGCCAGCACACGCTTGTCATCGAGCATACGCTCAACCAGCACTTCGATTTTACCGCCGCTGGCTTTACGCCCGAAGACACGCGCCGGGATCACCCGGGTATTATTGAATACCAGCAGGTCGCCCGCATTGAGTTTGCTCAGTAAATCGGTGAACACGCCATGGTTCAGTTCGCCGCTCGGCCCGTCAAGAGAGAGCAGACGACAGCCGCTACGTTGTGGCTGCGGGTAATGGGCAATCAAAGATTCAGGTAACTCAAAAGAAAAATCGGCAACGCGCATGGTAAACATCTTCAGGTATGAAACAGGCGGCATAGTCTAGCCGAAAAGCCCTGAATTCTAAACAACTGGTTGCGGGTCGCGCGAACGCGACCTTTAGAGGATTTTGTAGGGGCGGTGTTTTCGCCGCCCCTGTTAATGGTTAGCAAAATGGTTATACTGCCCGCCATGAACTTCCTTGCACACCTTCATCTGGCCTCACTGGCCGACAGTTCGCTACTGGGCAACCTGATGGCGGATTTTGTCCGCGGTAATCCGCATAATGAATGGCCGCCAGCGGTGGCCAATGGCATCGCGCTGCATCGCCGTATTGACGTGATGACTGATTCGCTGCCTGAAGTGCGCGCCGCCCGGCAATTTTTCCGCCCTGAAACCTACCGTGTGGCGCCGATTACCCTTGATGTTATCTGGGATCATTTTCTCGCCCGACACTGGCAGCAGGTGCAGCCGGAAATTTCCTTGCCAGCTTTTTTAGCCCAGGCGCAATCTGTGATCCAGCCCGAATTACTCGCTACCCCGGAGCGGTTCCAGAATCTTAACCGTTACTTATGGAGCGAGCGCTGGATGGAGAAATACGCCGAGGCGCACTACTTAGAAAATGTCTTGCGCGGAATGGCGGCGCGTCGCCCACGGCTGGCGGCGCTCAGTGACTCCTACGAAGATTTCATCATGAATTATCATCAGTTTGCCACACTGTTCTGGCAGTTTTACCCGCGCATGATGCAGCAAGCCGCTGCGCAGCAGCTGTAAATTAGCCTGATATAACCTGATGCTTGCCCTTTTGGCAAAAAGGGCTATTGTATGAGCACGCCTTAATTATTTTCTGTTTTCGATAGGCACAGCCTATCTGAGTAATCGGTGCTATGCACTGGTTCGCGATGGCATCAAGCCTCTATACTTGCTGGCGTCAAATCACATTAATCTCACACTTTTACAGGAGTGAACATGGTCCTGGTAACTCGTCAAGCCCCTGATTTTACTGCAGCAGCTGTTCTTGGCAGCGGCGAAATCGTAGAAAACTTCAACTTTAAAAAACACACCGCTGGTAAAGCCACCGTTGTGTTCTTTTGGCCAATGGACTTCACCTTTGTATGCCCGTCTGAGCTGATTGCTTTTGACAAGCGTTACGAAGAGTTCCAGAAGCGTGGCGTTGAAGTTGTTGGTGTTTCCTTCGACTCTGAGTTTGTGCATAACGCATGGCGTAAAACTCCGGTTGATAAAGGCGGCATCGGCGAAGTTAAATACGCGATGGTTGCTGACGTTAAGCGCGAAATTCAGAAAGCTTACGGCATCGAACATCCAGACGCAGGCGTTGCGCTGCGCGGTTCATTCCTGATCGACAAAAACGGCGTTGTACGTCACCAGGTGGTGAACGATCTGCCACTGGGTCGTAACATCGACGAAATGGTGCGTATGGTTGACGCACTGCAATTCCACGAAGAGCACGGTGAAGTTTGCCCGGCACAGTGGGAAAAAGGAAAAGAAGGTATGGGCGCATCGCCAGAAGGCGTCGCTAAATACCTGTCTGAAAACGCAATTAACCTGTAATTCAGGCTGATTGTAAAAAAAGCTCGCTGCGGCGGGCTTTTTTTTATCTTTTTTTTACTGCACTATTTCGCCTGATTAAATAAATCCCTGTCTGAACGCTGCACTCCGCGAATGCCGCTTCCCTTTGAAACAAAAAATATTTTTTTAACCAAAAGTCATCATTCAGATCCGCTATTTTATTGGTTTTTTTATTTATCACTGTTGATATAACATTATCTGAAAACCTGCGATTAATCCTCATTTTCAGCGCTTCACTTGGCAGTGGCCAGCCAAAAGAATAAGGTAAAAAACAACGTATCCCTTTTTTAACATTACAGATCCAATATTAAACAAAAAACTTATTCAATAAAAATAACCTGATAAGGGGTAAGTTTATGTCCGTGCAAAAGAAGTTTCCCTACCGGCCAGATATTGATGGACTGCGTGCTATTGCGATATTACTGGTGGTATTGTTTCATTCCGATGTCACCCGCATTAGTGGAGGATTTATTGGTGTTGACGTATTCTTTGTTATCTCCGGTTTTCTTATCGGTGGCATCATCAATAAAGAGATAGCCAGTGGCGAATTCTCATTTTATCGTTTCTATATGCGACGTATTCTGCGTATTGCACCAGCACTATTCTTTATGATGTTCTGCATCAGTGCCATCTGTTACCTGCTACTTTCCCCTCTTGAGTTCCGCGAATACGCAAAATATGCTACCGCCGTTTTCCTTTCCGTGCCTAATATCGCTTTACTTAATGGATGGGATTATTTCAGCTCTGCTGCGGATCTGAATCCGCTATTAATGACCTGGTCATTAGGCATAGAAGAACAGTTCTATTTTATCCTGCCGGTGATCCTGATTTTTGCCAGCTGGCGCAGACTGTCGGCGAAAAAAATAGTGCTGGTGATTATCCTGCTGTCGCTGCTGGCCAGCATTATCCTTACGCCAGCGGATGGCATAAGCTCCTTTTACCTGCTGCATACCCGGGCATGGGAACTGGGCGCAGGTGTGCTGCTGGCGCTCTGGAATCGGCAGCCACTGGCTGGCAGAAGCGGCGACTTGTTGTCGCTAAGCGGTATGCTGATGATCATGTTAGCAGCGTTTATTTATGATCGCAGCAGTCAAACCCCCGGTTATCTGGCGTTACTGCCGGTAGCTGGCGCGGTGCTGGTGATTGCCAGCGCTGGCCGCATTAATCAGCTGATTCTGGCAAACAAACCGATGCGCTTTATCGGCAAGGTATCCTACTCATGGTATTTATGGCACTGGCCGCTGCTCAGCATCGCCCGCATTATTAGTGATACGCCACTGACGACTGCCCAGGGATTGACCCTGAGCGTCGTCGCGCTGTTAATCGCCATATTTTCCTGGCGCTGGATTGAACAGCCTTTTCGCCGCGCGGCCAGCCCGCAGCAAAAAAGGATTATTATTAGTTATTCGGTAATTTGCGCGCTGTCAGCAGGCGCATTATTTACCGTCTGGCTGAATAATGGCTTACAATATCGTTTTAGTGAACAGGTTAATAATAGTGAAAGGCTAAAGGCTATTTCGCAGGATAATCCCTGCCTGCTGGATTTTGGTGCTAATCTGCCGTCTAAGAATATCCAGTGCATGCCTGAATCGACGGCGGCAAGTATTGCTCTGGTGGGCGACAGTCATGCCGCCGCATTAAGATCCGCAATCGAACGTTATGCCAGCCATAAACAAAAACCGCTGTATCAGCTGACCAAAGCCGCCTGCCCTTTTCTGATTGGCGCCACCCGTGTCGCCATTGACCATCCCGACCACGCCGAGCAATGTCGGGTATTTAATCGTTCGGTTATGCAGTTACTGATGAGTAAGAATATTGATGAAGTGATTGTCACCGCCTACTGGTCGGCAGGAATAACGCCGCTCCCAGGCTATGGCTATCAGGCCGACGGGGGGCAAGGGGAAGATAATTATCAGGCGCTAACTACCGGGATGAATAATATGATTACGCGGTTATTAGCGGCAAAGAAAAAAGTGACCATTTTAGAAGATGTACCCAATTTCGATTTCGACCCGATACGAATCTATAATAATCACCATATTCCATTGCGTAAAACGTTAAATAACCTCATCAGCAAATGGAATGGCACACCTGCACTGATCGATCGCACGCCATTTTTTCATCTGACCGATAAGAAAGTGAATCATATCCTCGGCTGGTGGAAACCGCTGGGAGTCAACGTGGTCAGACTGACCGACAATCTGTGCAGCCAGCAGGGTTGCATGATCTTCAGCAACGGCTTGCCAATCTATTTTGATAAGCACCATGTCACCGCCACTGGCAGCACTATCGCCCTTGGCAACCATTTGCATTAGAGATGTGACAAATACGCGCGCTGGGTTAAGCTTTGCAGCAGTTAATCTCAGGAGCGCGTCATGGCTACGGATAAAAATTGGGTCACAGCAGCCGATGTTGCACGCCATGCCGGTGTCTCTCGCTCGGCGGTTTCGCGCACATTTACTGCCGGCGCATCGGTTTCTGATAAAACGCGTCAGCGTGTGCTGGCCGCCGCCAGCGAACTCGGTTATCAGGTCAATATTATTGCCCGCACCATGATAACCGGCAGCAGTAACTTTGTTGGTATTGTTACCGCCGGGTTTGATAACCCGTTTCGCAGCAAGCTGCTGGCGCCGCTGGTGCACCATCTGGCGCTACAGGGTTTTATGCCACTGCTGATGAACGCCGATGATCCACAGCAGCTGGAACCCTCGCTGCGCCAGTTGTTAAGTTATCATGTCGCTGGCGTGATCCTGACTTCCGGTGCGCCACCGCTATCGCTGGCGGAAGAGTATCTGGCGAAAAAGATCCCGGTAACGCTGATCAACCGCCATGCGGAACTGCCGGGAGCCGATCGCGTTGCCAGCGATAATGCTCAGGGGGCACAACTGGCAGCGGCGCATCTGCGGTCTCAGGGCGCGAAAAATATCGCTTTTATCGGTGAAAATGCGACTAACTTCAGTACGCAGCAGCGCTACAAGGCTTTTTGCGCGGCTCAACCTGAGCAGCAGATTGTGGCGTTTTTCTGCGCGACAGCTGGTTATCAGGCGGGCCGCAATGCGGCGGAAGAACTGCTGCGAAACCATCCGCTGTTGGATGCTTTTTTCTGTGCTACCGATATGCTGGCGATGGGAGTGATTGATTATCTGCGTGAGCAGCAAATCCCCTCCGGCCAGATTAAAGTGATGGGTTTTGATGATATTCCGCAGGCGGCATATGGCGCTTACCAGCTCACTACGCTGGCGCAGGATACCGATCTGCTGGCCAGCCATGCCGTTGATTTATTGATAAAACGCATCCAGAACTTTGCGCGCCCTGGGGTACAAATGGCAATCCCGGTACAACTGATTATCCGCCAGTCGGCCTGAATGAAAGATCTGTTTTATGTGGTAACGATCACGGAATATATTTTTCATTAATACCATTATCTCTGCCAGTTACGCCTTTGTGCGTTTTTTTAGCCCGCTTAATGCACACGTGTGCAAAAAATAATGAGGTCACTATGGAAACACTTACGCCACTTGAGATCGACGCGCGTTATCACTTCGCCTGTGAAGTGGCGCAGGCCGCGGCAAATCGCGCTTTTGGCTTTTATCAGCAACGTAATCAGCTGGAAGTCGAGCATAAAGGC
Organism: Winslowiella arboricola; assembly: GCF_025527015.1. Lineage (GTDB taxonomy): Bacteria > Pseudomonadota > Gammaproteobacteria > Enterobacterales > Enterobacteriaceae > Erwinia > Erwinia arboricola. The sequence continues at coordinate 32,750 of NZ_JAODIM010000031.1, forward strand.
CAGGATCTGCAGGACGTGGTCAGCATCGCCGATCGTACCGTGGAAGAGCTGGCGCGCAGTATGATTCGTTCGCGTTTTCCCGATGATGATTTTCTGGGTGAAGAGAGCGGCGGCGGCAATGAAAATGCGCGCTGCACCTGGGTGGTCGATCCGATCGATGGCACCAGCTGCTTTCTGAACGGCCTGCATAACTGGTGCGTATCGATTGGTATTGTCGTCGATGGCGAGCCGGTCATTGGTGTGGTTTACGACCCTAATCATCGTGAACTGTTCCGCGCCCGCGCCGGTCAGGGCGCATATGTAAACGATGCGCCAATGTGCGTGCACAGCGGCGCGGATCTCCGCGCAGGGGTGATGGGGGTAGGCACCTCACATCGCGTAACGCCGGAAACCTTTGTGCCCTTTATCAGCGCACTGCTGCATGAAGGCGGGATGTTTATTCGTAACGGCTCCGGGGCACTGATGACCGCATGGGTCGCCGCCGGACGTCTGATTGGCTATTACGAACCCCATATGAATGCCTGGGACAGCCTGCCGGGAATCGTGCTGGTACGTGAAGCGGGCGGCGTCACCAATGATTTTCTCGCCAACCATGGCCTGCTGAATGGCAATCCGCTGCTAATGGCCAGTAAAACCCTTTATCCACAACTCACCACCATGATCACCCAAAAATTAACCTAACCATCACTGCGGATACGCTTTCAATCTGATTATGTACTCTACACATTAAAACAGTGCGCAAGACACAAACCGTTCAGGGATCAGAACAACATAATTCAGAAAGAGCCTGCCTCCGTGCTAAACGGGAGTTAACACCATGTCTGGAATATTTGGTTTCTTTAAAGCGGCCCGGCCGGTACCGGCCAGCGGTCATTTCAACGAAAAGAAGTTCACTTTTTTACGCTGGCAAACCTTCCTGGCGATGACGCTGGCCTATGTCACCTTCTATGTCTGTCGCCTGTCATTTACCGTAGCTAAAACCGCGCTGGTTGAGATAGGTATTTCCCCCACCGAGTTAGGCATGATTGGCTCTGCGCTATTTTTCAGTTATGCCATCGGCAAGTTAGTGAATGGCTTTATTGCCGACCATGCCAATGTGGTGCGTTTTATGAGTCTTGGCTTACTGATTAGCGCCGGGATGAATTTTATGATGGGCACTACGACCAATGCGCTGCTGCTGACGCTGTTCTGGGGGATTAACGGCTGGGCGCAGTCAATGGGCGTCGGTCCCTGCGTAGTGTCGCTGGCGCGCTGGTATGGGAATAAAGAACGCGGCACTTTTTACGGTATCTGGTCCACTGCACACAATATCGGTGAAGCGGTGACCTATATGGTAATTGCCGCGGTGATCGCCGGTTTTGGCTGGCACTTTGGCTACTTTACCACCGCCATGCTCGGTGTTGTCGGCATCGTGGTCATCCTGCTGTTTATGCAGGATTCTCCGCAGAGCGCGGGCTATCCACCGATCGGTGTTATTCGAAATGACCCGGTGGAGCCGACGGAAAGTGAAGGTTCCGTGTTTAAGAACCAGCTGTTCTCGCTGCGTAACCCGGCACTCTGGACGCTGGCGCTGGCCTCCGCATTTATGTATATCGATCGCTACGCGGTCAACTCATGGGGTATTTTCTTTCTGCAACAGGCCAAGCAGTACAGCACGGTGGAGGCATCGGGCATTATTGGCGTTAACGCCATTGCCGGAATTGTCGGCACCATCCTGGCGGGCTGGCTCTCCGACCGGTTATTCCCGCGCAATCGCAGTATCATGGCCGGGTTTATTAGCCTGCTAAATACTGCCGGTTTTGCGCTGATGATCTGGCTGCCGCGTAATTACTACAGCGATATTATCGCCATGGTGATTTTTGGCGCCACTATCGGCGCGCTTACCTGCTTCCTCGGCGGCTTAATCGCCGTTGATATCTCATCGAAAAAAGCGGCTGGTGCAGCATTAGGCACCATTGGCATTGCCAGCTATGCCGGCGCAGGACTGGGGGAATTTCTTACCGGGGTGATTATTGATAAAACGGCGGTCATTGAAGGCGGAAAAACCCTGTATAACTTTGACAGCCTGTCGGTATTTTGGGTTAGCAGCGGAATAACCTCCGCACTGCTCTGCTTTATTACCGCCGCAATTGTTGCCCGTCGTCATCAGTTACAACAAAAAACCGCGTTAAGTCACTAACGACCAGTACAGCTTAATTATCTTTTAAGGAACTGATTATGTTGATCAATCAGACGGCAGCGCTACGCCTTTTTTTCACTGGATTACTTGTATTGCTGAGCACCAGCGTCGGCGCGCAACCACACTATGTGTTAGAGAAGGTCGTGGAAATCAGTCGCCATGGTGTGCGCCCGCCAACCCCCTCCAATACCCAGGCGATGGCAGCCGGCACCGCGCGCCAGTGGCCGCAATGGCTAACGGCAGATGGCGAACTTACCGGCCATGGCTACAGCGCAGCTGTCATTAAAGGCCAGTATAACGGCAGCTACTATCGTCAGTATGGCCTGCTTACTCGCGGTTGCCCGGACAACGGTACACTGTTTGTCTGGGCCAGCCCGCTACAACGCACAAAGGCGACGGCCAAAGCGTTAACAGACGGTGCATTTCCTGGCTGCGGCGTGCCGATACATTCGATGGTGGCGAAAGACGATCCGCTATTTCAAAGCGATAAAATGGCGCTGGCGAAACTGGATGCAGCAAAAGCCCGCGCCGCGATTTTGCACGCCATGGGCGGCAGCGTCGCAGCAGCAGAGCAACGCTTAGCCGCCGAAACGGCACGTCTGAAACAGGCGGTATGTCAGGCAGCGCAACCTTGCCCGGCATTCGACCAGCCCTGGCAAGTGAAGCAGGAGGATGATGGTCGTTTTACCGTATCGGGACTGAGCACCCTTGCTAATATGGCGGAAACCTTTCGCCTCGCGTGGAGTGAAAATCAGCCGCTGGCGCAGGTTGCTTTTGGTCAGGTGCACTCGGCCAGCGAGATTGCCGCGCTGATGCCGCTGCTGACGGCAAAGTATGACTTCACCAGTGACGTGCCCTATATCGCCCGGCGTGGCGGCTCGATCCTGATGGATCAGATCAGCAAAGCCCTGCAGCAAGGCATTGCGCCACAGCACAATGCGCCGCCAGATGTACGCTGGTTACTGTATGTCGCGCACGATACCAATATTTCATATTTGCGTACCATGCTGAATTTCAGCTGGCAGCTGGGTAACTATCCACGCGGTAATATTCCTCCGGCCAGCAGTCTGGTGTTTGAACGCTGGCGCGACAGCAGCAGCGGGAAACGTTTTATCCGTATCTATTTCCAGGCGCAAACCCTCGACCAGATTCGAACCCTGCAAACAATTGATGTACGACATCCACAACTCAGGCAGGAGTTAACGTTGCAGGGGTGCCAGTTAACCGCTGTGGGAATGCTCTGCCCTTATGACGCAGCGATAAAGCGGATCGCAGGCAGTATCGATCGAACGGCGGTCAGCAAAGTGGATTACAGCGGGGAAGAATAGCAACTGGCCGGGTTTATACCCGGCCAGTAAGTGTTTACTTACGGCTTACGCGCTGTTTAATCACATAACCCGCCAGCAGCAGCACAATCCACACCATACCAACATACAGCGACACGCGGGTATCCGGGAAGTAACCAATCAGGCCAATAATAAACACGAGGAACGCCACACCCACCATCGCAGTAGCCGAACCACCCGGCACCGCGAACTTCAGCGCTTTTGCCTCTTCGCGGCTCAGTTTGCGGCGGAAAGCAATCTGCGAGCAGAGGATCATAATCCACACCCACACCGTGGCAAAGGTCGCCAGTGAAGCGATCACCAGGAACACTTTTTCCGGCATCAGGTAGTTCAGATAGACGGCGACCAGCATCGCCAGCATCATCACTACCACCGTCACCCATGGAATACCACGACGTGATACCTTCATAAACATCTTCGGTGCATGGCCCTGCTCCGCCATGCCGTGCAGCATACGGCCAACGCCAAATACATCGCTGTTAATCGCCGACAGTGACGCGGTGATCACCACAAAGTTAAGGATCGATGCCGCGGCGGCAATTCCCAGATGCTGGAACGTCAGCACAAACGGACTGCCGGAAGTACCGACCTGGTTCCACGGGTAAATCGACATAATCACAAACAGCGTGCCGACGTAGAACACCAGAATGCGCAGTGGCACCGAGTTAATTGCACGCGGGATCGACTTCTCCGGATCTTCCGCTTCCCCGGCGGTGATGCCGATAATTTCAATGCCGCCATACGCAAACATTACCATCTGCAACGACAGCAGCATGCCAACAATACCGTGCGCAAAGAAACCGCCATTGCTCCACAGATTATGGATGCCGGTCGGCTGGCCACCGTTGCCAATGCCCCAGAGAATGATGCCAAAACCGGCAAGGATCATAATAATGATGGTGGCGACTTTAAAGAACGAGAACCAGAACTCCACCTCACCAAACACCCTGACGCTGAGCAAATTGATGCCGCCGATAATCAGCACCACGCTTAGCACCCAGATCCAGTGCGGCACATCAGGGAACCATACCCCCATATAGATACCGAAGGCGGTGACATCCGCAATGGCGACAATCAGGATTTCAAAACAGTAGGTCCAGCCGGTGATATAGCCCGCCAGCGGGCCGAGATAATCCTGGGCATAGCGCGAAAACGAACTGGCTTGCGGATTGTTAACCGACATTTCACCCAGCGCGCGCATAATAATATAGGCAACCGCGCCGCCAATAATGTAGGCCAGCAGCACACTTGGCCCGGCCATTTTTATCGCATCGGCGGAACCGTAAAACAGCCCGGTGCCAATTGCCGATCCCAAAGCCATAAAACGGATATGGCGTGTGCTCAGTCCGCGTTTGAGCTTGTTTGTTTCTTGCATAGCGACTTATCACCTGTGGAAATGAAAAAACCACGGGCAAGCCCGTGGTTACAAAAAAACTGCTGTCTTACTGCTGGTGCGCTGTCACCTGCTGACGTCCCTGCACACGATCATACACCGCGGCCAGAATCAGCATCGCCAGTGACGGCGGCAACCAGGCCAGGCCCTGATCGGCCAGCGGCAGATGCTGGCTCCAGAGTGGCAAAATATCTTTAAAGTTGGTGGTCTTAATCGCATCGATAATCCCGAACAGCAGGCTCACCAGCATGGTCGGGGCAATGATACGGCTGTTTTTATGCCACCAGCTCAGGGTAAAACTTAATACCACCAGCACAATACAGGGCGGATAGATGGCGGTCAGCACCGGAATCGAAATCTGAATCAGATGGCTCAGACCCAGGTTGGAGACCAGCATCGAGAACAGGCCGAGAATAAACACCAGCGTGCGATAAGAGAGCGGCAGATACTGGGCAAAGAACTCGGCGCAGGCGCAGGTCAGGCCCACCGCGGTGACCATACAGGCGACAAAGATCAGCGCAGCAAGGAAGAAGCTGCCCATATCGCCAAAGGTCTGCTGCACATAGGCGTGTAAAATTGCCGCGCCATTTGCATTCTGATCCACCAGACCGGCGCTGCCGGAACCCAGTTTAAACAGGCTGAGATAGACCAGTGTCAGACCAATGCCGGCAATCAGGCCGGCGAGGATGGTGTAGCGCGTCAGCAGGCGGCTGTCACTGACGCCACGTGAGCGTGCGGCATTAACGATGACAATACCAAACACCAGCGCGCCCAGCGTATCCATGGTCAGATAGCCATTAACAAAACCGGTGGAGAATGCAGCGCGCGAATAATCCGCGCTGGCAGGCGCAATCCCACCCGCAGGCCACATCAGCGCGGCGAGGCCCAGCACTGTCAGCGCAACAATCTTCAGCGGCGCCAGAATATGGCCGACAGTGTCGAGCAGTTTGCCCGGATAGAGGGAGATGCCCATCACCAGCACAAAGTAGACCACGCTGTAGATAAACAGCGGCAGCGGACCGTCACCGGTAATTGGCGCAATACCGACTTCAAATGAAACCGTTGCAGTACGCGGAGTGGCGAACAGCGGCCCCACCGCCAGATAGCAGACCGTAGCCAGCAACAGACCCGCCGCTTTCCCGATTGGCGTACTCAGCGCATCAATACCGCCGCCAACACGCGCCAGCGCAACTACGGTAATCACCGGTAAGCCTACCGCGGTAATCAGGAAGCCCAGAGCCGCAACCCAGACGTGTTCACCGGACTGAATGCCGACCATTGGCGGGAAAATAATATTGCCGGCCCCGACAAACAGGGCAAAGGTCATAAAGCCCAGCGCGAGAATATCTTTTGGAGCTAAACGATGTGTCATAAAGCGGTATTGCCTGTAACGAGTGGTGCGTGAAAGTTGTGTTTAAACGTTGCGAATCCGACAGCACGCGGAAAATTAACAATAATTCAGACAACTACAGAGCAATATGCTTACTGAAGGCCTGGCGTGCAGGTGATTTGAGCTGGTTTTCTTCTGTTCACAGGGGATGAATCGACAACGGCGCTAAGTAAAACGTTTATAGCGGGTAAAGGCAATACGGAATCGGAAAAGCAGAGTGATATAGCGGATAAATTCGTAAAAGCAGTGTATCACTTCAGCATATAACTGAACTGCATTACATGATTTGTATTTTTTCTGCACAGCTCGGGGTTAAATTGGTCATTTATCGGATTTTAATGCACAAAAGGCGCGGAATTCCGCGCCTGTCTGCACAAGTTTACGCCAGTTACCAGACGCTTTTAGCGATATCGACTACCAGACGCAGTTTTGCCCACTGCTGCTCTTCCGTCAGGCTGTTGCCCTCTTCGGTAGAAGCAAAGCCACACTGCGGACTCAGGCAGATCTGGCTGCGATCAACAAATTTCGCTGCTTCAGCAATCCGCAGCTTCACGGTTTCCGGATCCTCCAGCTCGCCATTTTTCGTGGTGATCAGTCCCAGCACGACCTGCTGATTGCCCGGCTTGATAAAGCGCAGCGGCTCAAAGCCACCCGAGCGCTCGTTATCATATTCGAGGAAGAAAGCATCCACATTGACTGAGCCAAACAGAATTTCCGCCACCGGCTCGTAACCGCCTTCCGAGATCCAGGTAGAACGGAAGTTACCGCGGCAGACATGCAGACCAATGGTCAAATCGTCTGGTTTACCCTCGATTGCCTGATTCAGCACCCGAGCGTAAGTGCGCGCCAGCTGCTGCGGATCTTCACCGCGTTCACGGATCTGACGTTTCTGATCGTCAGAGCAGAGGTAAGCCCAGACGGTGTCATCCAGTTGCAGATAGCGGCAACCAGCATCGTAAAAGGCTTTGATCGCATCGCGATACGTCTGCGCCAGATCGTCAAAATAGGCGTCCAGTTCAGGATAAACCGTGGCATCAATCGCTTTACGACCGCCACGGAAGTGCAGCACGCTCGGGCTTGGAATCGTCATTTTGGCGACGGCATCACCACTGACGCCTTGCAAATAACGGAAGTCAGCCAGCATCGGATGATCGCCAAAACCCAGTTTGCTGACAACACGGATGCTGTGCGCTTTAGTCTGCACGCCATTAAACTGAATGCCCTGCTCTGACTCATAACGCTCAACCCCTTGCAGGCCGTCGAAAAAGTCAAAGTGCCACCACGCACGGCGAAACTCACCGTCAGTGACCACCTGTAAACCGCAGGCGCGCTGATGAGTCACCACATCACGAATCGCTTCGTCTTCGATGCGACGCAGCGCAGTGGCGTCAATCTCACCGGCGGCAAACTGCTCGCGCGCCTGTTTAATCGCTTGTGGACGCAGGAAACTGCCGACGGTATCGGCACGGAATGGCGCGGTGGATCTTTGCATGTTCATTAACTCCTGGCTTATGCGCGCGGCACATAATTTACCTGTGAAATAGTTTCTCTTGGTTATTCTTAGACTTCTGGATGTCTATATGTCTGAATCAAGAGTGACATGAGCATTCTTCAGGCGCAATAGAGGAAATTTCACGGGTGATGAAGAAAATTCATGATCACACCAAGATTGAGTATGTAGCTTTTCTTGCCGTAGTTATGACTGACCACATAAAAATGAATGCTAATGCGTGTTAAAATAGCGTTGTTGTTTATGGAGTTAACGGAAAATCTCGGTCCAATACCTGATGACCACTACCCAATGGAAGGGGAAAAAGGATGAGTACAAGAAGCGAAATTATTGATGGCAACCTGGCACAAAGAAGTATATACGGATTGATATATACGGAAGTATTGGGCTGGGTGGATCTCGGACATGCGCAGGGTACTGACATCCGCAATTTGTGGGCGCAAATGCTGCGTGGTGAATCCCAAAGCAGGTCAACTTATGATGTTACATATAAACAATCGATGGTTGGCCTTAAACGTCGCCTGACGGTGGGAAAATCAATCACCTGGCGTCTCAAAAAAGGCCTGTCATATCATCAAAAGCAAAGTATTGCTCTTGCCATGATGATTACAGTAGCCCGAAGATTTGAGGGGCTTCAGAGCTCTTTCCCTTTCAACTGGGCTACAGATAGCGGATTCAGCGCTGAAGATCTGGTATCGGACCTGCTCGGCTTTTATCGGGTTATGACGTGTATGAATAACGTGTTCAGCTATCTGAAACCGTTAAGCAAAGAAAAGGCTTTGAAACGGTGGGATCATTACGGAAAAATAGGTTCGTGGAAAAATGAAACTTTCAAACCGCTGCTATTCCCTGACCCGGATCATTCCCCCAACGGCAGACCACACTTTGGGCAATTACCAAACTTCATGAGAACCGTCACTCCTTATAACAGGTGGACATCTGAGGATGTGGGTATTGTTGACCCTAATCGCGGCTTTATCTATTTTGCCAGGGGAGAACCACGGGCATGAAAAAGTCACTAAAAATTACACTGGCCGTTCTGGTGGTATGCGTAATTGGTCTTTTCTATGGCTTGCAATATTTCAAGATGGAATTCGCGGACGGTGCTGATTACACGGAACAGGATAAGCGGAAGTATGATTTTTATACTCCGGAATTGCTGAAAAATATGCCTCGCGTTAGCAACATCTACAGCTTCCATTACAGCAATGTGTCTGGCCCCAACCCCGCACTGATTTATCAGGCGAGTTTTTCCGGCACAACAGATACCAGCAAAATTGACACCTATCTTGAAAAAAACGGGTATAAAAAAGGAGAAATATGCAATACCAGCGGAGATTGCTGGACCGGCAAGGATCCCAATATAACCGTATCGGTGGGCATTGAGGAAAACCCGAGCGCCATACGGGTCGAAATGGTAGATAAGGCGGGATACGATTGACGAGATAAGGCAAGAAATAGTGAAAAATCCAACTAAGTAACCTTCACCAGCCCGGCTGAATCCGGGCAGTTTTTCGATGGCGCGTGACACTCTTTCCCTGTAAGTCGCCTGCAAATCGATTCGTTATCTTACCCTATGATAACAACGGCCTGAATGATTTTAGAGAGTATAAATCATTCAATTAACGCCTGCGCCTGACGCAGTTGCTGATCGGAAAGCGGTAAATAGCCTGCTCGTTTTACCAGTGCCTGCCCCTGCGGCGAAATTGCCTGCAACAGGAAAGCGCGCGTAAGGGGTTCCAGCGGTTTACCGGGAGGTTTGTTGACATAGATATACAGCGGTCGGCTCCAGGGATAACTGCCGTTACGAATATTTTCGATGCTGGGGATCACCGCCGCCGCGCCAGCACGAGATATCGCAAGGGTTTTTACCCCGCTGATATGAAAACCGATACTGGCGTAACCAATCCCATTTAACGTGGTGGCCACCGCCTGCACTACCGCCGCTGAGCCGGGGTATTCACTGACATCACGACGAAAATCGCCGCCACACAGCGCCTGTTGCTTAAAGAAACCCCAGGTGCCCGAGGCAGAGTTACGGCCAAAACGTTGCAATGCACGCTGCTGCCACTCAGGCGATTTTAGCTGCAGGTCGCCCCAGTTTTCCGGCACCGAGGTCGCGCCGCAACGGCGTGTCACCGAAAACAGCGCATCAAGCTGCTGACTGTCGACCGTGGTCAGCGGATTATCCTGATTGACCACCACCACTAGCGCATCCATCGCTACCGGCACCGCCAGCGGCGCATAACCGTATTTATCGGCAAACAACTGACGTTCCCCGGCCTGCATCGGACGGCTCATCGCCCCCAGTTGCGCAGCACCAGCGGCCAGCGCGGTGGGCGCAGTAGAAGAACCGGCTGCCTGGATCTGCACATTGACGCCGGGATACTGACGATTAAAGTTCTCGCCCCACAGCGCCATCAGGTTGCCGAGGGTATCGGATCCGACGCTGGTGAGATTCCCCGCCAGCATCCCCTCTTTGGCCGATGCCGTGGCTGACAGCAGCAGTAGCGCCATCAGAATCAGTTGTTTCATGCTTTGCGCCTGTTAATGGTCAACGCGTAGCATTCTCCGGTAATTCCACCTGAACAATCAACCTCGGCGCCAGCGTAAAGCTAAAGCAGGTCTGAATATCCGGTACGCTGGTAATATCCAGCCGCGAATTGTGGTGGCTTAACGCATGCTTGACGATCGCCAGCCCCAGACCACTGCCGCCGGTATTGCGCGAGCGCGCTTTATCCACGCGATAAAAACGCTCGGTAAGCCGCGGAATATGTTCCGCAGTAATGCCGGGGCCGTTATCTTTCACCGCAAAGTGTGCGCCGCTTTTATCGCGCAACCAGCTGATATCGATGCGGGTGCCGGACGGCGTATGGTTAATTGCGTTATACACCAGGTTGGAAATCGCGCTGCGCAGCTGATCGTCGTTGCCATACACCTGCAGATGCGGGTCGGTATGGAAATGGATCTCCTGACGACCATTGCTGAGGGTTTCCGCTTCGCGTTGCAGCAGACGCAGCATCATCGGCACATCCACTTTCTCCTGCAAATCGATGGCTGGCGCCGCTTCAATGCGCGACAGCGTCAGCAGCTGTTTCACCAGGCTGTCCATGCGTCGCGTCTGCTCCTGCATGGTTTGCAGTGCTTTGGTGCGCGACGGGCCTTCCAGCACCGCGTCGTTCATCATCTCCAGATAACCCTGTAGCACCGTCAGTGGCGTACGCAACTCATGGCTGACGTTGGCAAAGAAGTTACGCCGCGCGCCTTCCAGCTGATGCTTCTGTGTAACATCACGCGCCACCAGCAGCCACTGCCCTTCGCTGTAAGGCATCACGCGAAACTCTAAATGACGATGATTATTCAGTACCAGGGTTAGTGGGCGGGCAAAGTCGCGCTGGCGCAGATAGCGGGAAAACTCGGGATAGCGCAGCAGGTTAAGGATATTCTGGCCATTATCCTCCGGCCAGCGCAGCCCTAAATGTTGTTGCGCTAAGCCGTTACACCAGAAAATATTGCCCTCTTCAGTGGTCAGCACCACCGCATCCGGCAGGGACTCCGCCCCACTACGAAAACGCTTGATCAAATTACCCAGCTCGCGTCGTCGTCGACGGTTACGCAGCTGCATCTGATACAGGCCGTAAAACAGCGGTTCCCAGCTGGCTCGCCCGGCGGGCGGCGTCATGGTGCGGTCAACCCACAACCAGTGTGATAAACGCAGCAGATTATAGAAATGCCAGCCCAGCATCCCCAGCACGGATACTAACAGCCACCACGGCAAATAGCCGAACAGCAGACCCAGTATCAGTGCTGGCAGACAGGCCAGCAACAGCTCCAGCAGTAATCTCTTCCAGGAGAGGCGTTCCAGCACGGTTCAGACTCCGATCAAAAACGAGCGGAGAAACGATAACCCGTTCCGCGCACCGTTTGAACCATTCGATCGTGGCCGGTGACTTCCAGTGCTTTACGTAAACGGCGAATATGCACATCGACAGTGCGATCTTCAACATACACATTGGTGCCCCAGACATGGTTCAGCAGCTGCTCGCGGCTGTAAACACGCTCGGGATGCGTCATAAAGAAATGCAGTAATTTATACTCGGTTGGCCCCATATCCAGCGGCGTGGTTTCGGCCATCACCCGGTGCGAGGAGGGATCAAGGCTTAACCCCTGCATCTCAATCACCTCTTCCACCGCCATCGGCGAAATACGGCGCATCACTGCTTTAATCCGCGCCACTAACTCTTTCGGCGAAAACGGTTTGGTAATGTAATCATCGGCGCCCACTTCCAGCCCACGCACCCGATCTTCTTCTTCGCCGCGCGCCGTCAGCATCATAACCGGAATATCGCGCGTCATCGCTTCGCGCTTCAGATGTTTAATAAATTGAATACCGCTGCCACCAGGTAACATCCAGTCAAGAAGGATCAGATCTGGCCAGGGTTCGATAAGTAAATTCACCGCACTGTCATAATCTTCCGCCTCTATCGGTTGATAGTCATTTTGCTCAAGGACGAAACACAACATCTCACGGATTGGGGCTTCATCTTCGACTACCAGAATGCGCTTAGCCATTATTGCTCCTGCTGATGTGACCGATTTGTCACTGGGATTCGCGGCGTCATTATGCGTCAGTTTTATGACAGATTTATGAAAAATGCACGGGTCAAAATTGCCTTTGTCACAGTTTTTTGACCGCTGACTCAGCATTAGCGCAGCCGATTTTTTTCACTCTGTTTATAATCGGCCTTTCACGTTACCGTTTTATACCCTAAATAATTCGAGTTGCAGGAAGGCGGTAAGCCCGCTTAACCTGGGAGCATAGACAACTATGTGACCAGGGTAAGCGGGAGCGGCCAACGCACCTGCAGCTCGAAGTATGACGGGTATACAGGGAGATTTATGCGCATTATCCACACCGCCGACTGGCACCTCGGCCAGTTCTTCTACACCAAAAGCCGTGCACCGGAACATCAGGCGTTTCTCGACTGGCTGATCCATACGGTAGTAGAACAGCAGATTGATGCGGTGATTGTCGCCGGCGATATCTTTGATACCGGCTCGCCGCCGAGCTATGCGCGTGAACTCTATAACCGTTTTATTGTGCAATTGCAGCAAACCGGCTGCCAGCTGGTGGTGCTGGGCGGCAACCATGATTCGGTGGCGACCCTGAATGAATCGCGCGATCTGCTGGCCTGCCTGAACACACGGGTGATTGCCGCCGCCAGCGAGAATATTGCCGATCAGGTGCTGCTGCTTAATAACCGTCAGGGCCAACCCGGCGCATTGCTTTGCGCCATTCCGTTTCTACGTCCGCGCGATATTCTGCGCAGCCAGGCCGGACAATCGGGTCGTGAGAAGCAGCAAAGTCTGCTGGAAGCGATTAGTGAACACTATCAGCGCTGCTATCAGCATGCAGTGCAGCAGCGCGAAGAGCTGGACCTGCCGCTGCCGATTATCGCCACCGGCCATCTGACCACTATGGGCGTAACCAAAAGCGACGCGGTGCGCGATATCTATATTGGTACGCTGGAGGCTTTTCCGGCGCAGGCGTTTCCGCCCGCTGACTATATTGCCCTCGGACATATTCACCGCGCCCAGCGCATCGCCGACAGCGAGCATATCCGCTACAGCGGTTCACCAATCCCGCTCAGTTTTGATGAAACCGGCAAGGCGAAAAGCGTGTTTCTGGTGGAGTTTGCCGGCCAGCAACGGCTGCGGGTAGAGGCGCTGGAGATCCCGCTGTTTCAGCCGATGAGCATGATTAAAGGCTCGCTGGCGGAAATTGAACAACAGCTGAAGCAGTTTACCGATGCCAGCAGCCCTGTCTGGCTGGATATTGAAATTGTCACCGCAGATTACCTTAACGATATTCAGCGACGCATTCAGGAGCTGACTGCCGATCTGCCGGTGGAAGTGGTGCTGTTACGGCGCAGCAGGGAACAGCGTGACAAGGTTATCGCCCGGCAGAACAACGAAACCCTGAGCGAACTGAGCGTCGAAGAAGTCTTCAACCGACGGCTGGCGCAGGAAGAGAGCAGCGACCCCGAACGACTGCAGCGGGCGCAACAGCTGTTTGCCATTACGCTTGATGCGGTGCGCAATGAGGTACAGCCATGAAAATTCTGACCCTGCGCTTTAAAAACCTCAACTCACTGAAAGGCGAGTGGAAAATTGACTTCACCGCCGAGCCCTTCGCCAGCAATGGCCTGTTTGCGATTACCGGGCCGACTGGCGCGGGCAAAACGACCCTGCTCGATGCTATCTGTCTGGCGCTCTATCATCAGACCTCGCGTCTCGGCGGTATCACCCAGTCGCAGAACGATCTGATTACCCGCGATACCGCGGAATGCCTGGCGGAAGTGGAGTTTGAGGTAAAGGGCGTCGCCTGGCGCGCATTCTGGAGTCAGAACCGCGCACGCGGGGCGGTTGACGGCAACCTGCAGGCGCCACGCGTCGAGCTGGCGCGCTGCGACGACAACCGCATTGTCGCCGATAAAGTGAACGACAAGCTGAAAATCACCGAAACCCTGACCGGCCTCGATTTTAATCGTTTTACTAAATCGATGATGTTGTCGCAGGGCCAGTTCGCCGCCTTCCTTAATGCCAAAGCCAGTGAGCGCGCGGAGTTGCTTGAAGAGCTGACCGGCACCGATATTTATGGCCGCCTGTCGGTAGAAGTCTTTGAACGCTATAAAAGCACCCGTATCACGCTGGATAATTTACGCGCGCAGGCTTCCGGCATGGCGCTGCTGGATGAAGAGACGCGCCAGACACTGCAACAGCAGCTGGAACAGCTGATTGCGCAGGAACAAGTGCTCACTCAATCACTTAATGCGTACCAGCAACAGCATAAGCTGCAACAGGATATTAGTGCGCTGCAGCAACAGCTTACCGACGTGGAAATGCAGCAACAACAGGCCAGCACCCAGCTGCACAGCCTGAGCGAACAGCAGCAACAGGCGGAAAATGCGCGTAAGCAGCTGAATGAGCAGCGCCAGCAGCAGGAAACGCTGATTAACGATCAGGTATTGCCGCTGGATTTGCGCATCGCCGCGCTGGATAAGCAGTGTCAGGATTTCAGTAAAACCCTTACTGAACAGCAAGTTGCCTGTCAACAAAAACAGCAAAACCGGCAACAGCAGCAGCGGGAAATACATACGCTGGAACAGCAGCGCCAGCAGCATCAGCAATGGCGTCAGCAGCATGCCCAGGTCGCCGACTGGGGGCCATCGCTGTTGCAGTGGGGCGATCGTCTGGCTGCGTTACAAAAAAGCGAGCAAGCACTAACTTCGCAGCGAGAGCGTGAGCAGCAACAGCTGGAGAGCATCAACACGCAAAATCAGTCGGTTGTGCAGCAGGAGCAACAACTTGCGCCATTGCAGAAACAAACCGATGCAGCACAGCAGCAGCTGACCCAGGCGCAGCAGGCGCTGGATAGCCTGCAACAGCAGCAGCCCGAGGCGGCGCTGCGTGCATCCTTAGCGCAACTGCAACAGCAGCGTCCGCAGCGCCAACAGCTGGCGCAGATATCTTTGCAGCTGGTACAGCAATATCAGCAACAACACAAAGTGCAGCTGGCAATCCAGACGCTGACGCAGCAACTGGAGCATGATGAGCAACAGCTGACCGTGCTGCGCAATGGCTATAAAGAGAAAAAACAGCATCATCTCGATTTAAAAGCCCGTTGCGATCTGGAGAAACAGATCACCGACCTGGCGCAGCACCGCGCCACGCTGCAACCCGACCAGCCCTGCCCGCTGTGTGGCTCCCGCCAGCATCCGGCGATTGCCGAATATCAGGCGATTGAGCTTTCAGTCAGTCAGCAGCGTCTGCAACAGCTGGAAAACGAGCTGCAACAACTTTCGGAACAAGGCAGCGCTAAAGGCGAGCAGGTGCGGCTGAGTAAACAACAGCGGGAAAAGCAGCAACAAGAGCAGCAGCAGTTACAGGCTGATATCGAACAGCTGCTGCAACGCTGGCAGGCACTTTGTCAGCCGCTGGCGCTAAGCATCGGGCCGCAGGACAATACCGCGCTAAGCGAATGGCTGGCGCAACAGGAACAGCAGGAGAGCGTACAGCAGCAGGCGTTGCAGCAGCGGGATCAGAGCGCTCGCCACTGCCAGCAGGTCAGAGAAAATCTGCATGAAAAACAGCAGGCGCTGCAAAAATTGCAACAGTCATTGCAACTGGCGCGCCAGCAACTCGCTTACGCACAGCAGCATCTGGCGGAGCAGCAAAAACAGCAACAAGCTGATTCCGAACAGACGCAGCAATTACGTGATCAACTCAGCGCTCAGCTGGCGACTTATCACTTCACCCTGCCCGCTCAGCAACAGACCGGGCACTGGTTAGCTGAACGTCAGGCACAGTGGCAACAGTGGCAACAGAGTGAGCAAGCGCTTACTGAACTTGGCCCTAAACTGGCGGCATTACAAAGTCGTCAGGAGAGCGCAGGCAGCGAACTGGCAGAACGCGAACAGCAATTGCGTCGCAGTGAAACTGAGCTTAACACTGCCCGCCAGCAACTGGCGGAACAGCAACAGCAGCGCCAGCAACTGTTTGGCGATCGGCAGATCGCCGCGGTACGCCAGCAGCTGCAACAGCAAGCGGAACAGGCCGATGCGCAGTGCGCCGCAGTACAACAACGCTGGCTGACGGCACAGAACCAGATAAATACCCTGACCGGACAGCATAACTCACTAATTAGCCAGCTCTCGGCACTGCAATTACGCCAGAAAGAGAGTGAAACCGCGCAGAGTATGAAGCTGTCGCCGCCACAGCTCGCGGAAGAGATAGAGGGCTTGCGCCTGCAAATTCGCGACAATGCGCAGCAGCAGGGCCAGGCGCGTCAGCAGTTAACCAGCGATCAGCAGCGGCGTCAGCAGCAGCAAGGACTATTGCAGCAGATTGCCGACGGTGAACAGCAGCTGGCGGACTGGGCATGGCTGAATGAGATGATTGGTTCTGCTAAGGGCGATAAATTCCGGAAATTTGCTCAGGGTCTGACGCTCGACCATCTGGTATGGCTGGCCAATAATCAGCTGGCTCGTCTGCATGGTCGTTATCTGTTAGAGCGTAAATCGCAGGAAGAGCTGGAGTTGCAGGTGATTGACACCTGGCAGGCCGATGCCCAGCGTGATACCCGCACGCTCTCCGGCGGCGAAAGTTTCCTCGTCAGTCTGGCGCTGGCGCTGGCGCTCTCCGATCTGGTCAGTGATAAAACCCGTATCGAATCGCTGTTCCTGGATGAAGGCTTCGGCACGCTGGATGCCGAAACCCTTGATACCGCGCTCGATGCCCTTGATGCGCTGAATGCCAGCGGCAAAACCATTGGCGTCATCAGCCATGTCGAAGCGATGAAAGAGCGCATTCCGGTGCAGATTAAAGTGCGCAAAGTGAATGGCTTAGGTTATAGCAAGCTGGAGTCACCGACGGCCTGAAACCCTGGGGGCGCCGCAATGGCGCCCGTGATATCAGATTTTCGCGGCTTTTGCGCGCGGCCCGGCAAGAATGCCGCCATTAGTATTGGCAGTCAGTAAGCGATTGCTGGTGACAACCGCAACATCATGCGCGCCATCACCAACATTATTGGCAATCTGTTTTACCGCCGCACTGACCAGCATCCCCACCAGTCCCTGATTACCATTATTTTGCTCGTTATTCGTCGCGGTGGCCAGGCCACTCCAGATCTGCTTACCGCTGCGCAGATCGACCAGTCTGGCCGTTGCGCTCACCCGCGTTACGCTGTCGATAACAATATATTTGGTGCCGTAATCGGTGATATCGATATACAGCGCCGCATCGGCGTTAAAGATGCTGCGCAGTTTTTCTGCACTGACGCTGCGAATATCGGTGGCGTTGGTTAAACCATTCTGCTGAAAAGTCTCTTCCACCACCGCCACCGGGAACACATAGTAGCCCGACTCGGCCAGCGGCTGTGTCACCAGCGAGGCGAAACTGTGCGCCGCATTGATATCCGTAGAGTGATTTTCCGCAGGCAGCACCAGAATCGAAGCCGGTTTACTGGCGCGGAAAGCAGAATAATCGTACGGCGTTTTTTTCGCACAGCCGGTCAGGGTGATGGCGGCCAGCACGGCGACGAGGGTAAATATTTTTTTCATTATTTTGCTCCCTGCTTATTACGCATCAGGAAATCCATATAGTGAGAAGACTCAGGAAAAGCGGCTTTCTCCGCGCTAAACTGGCTGAAGGCCAGATCAGGATGACCGGTATTGACATATAACAGACCGAGCTGGGCACGCAGTCCTGGAGCAACCGGTTTATTTTTGGCATTCGCCTGCTGAATAACCGCATTCAGCGTCGCAATCTCTTTTTCCGGCGCCGCGCTATGTTTGTAATAGCTATATAACGACGGCTGATATTCGCCCCAGTAATAGATATTTGCGCTTTTTTCAGCACAGGCGGTTAACAGCAAAGCGGTAGCCGCTGTCAGGGTAGTTTTCAGAACGCGCATATTATTCTCCGTTTATTATTTAACCGCACGCCAGGCGCCGGATTCAATTCCGCTGACCAGATGATTCACCGCTTCGCGAACCGCCAGATCCATCACTTTGCCATTAAGCGTGGAGTCATAACTGGCAGTGCCGCCAAAACCAATCACTTCGCGATTAGAGAGTGCATACTCACCGGCGCCCTGCACTGAATACACGACTTCAGAGGTGGCGACGTCGACAATATTCAGATTGACCTTCGCATAAGCGACCTGCGTTTTACCGCGACCCAGAATGCCCCATAGCTGCTGGTCGCCAACTTCTTTACGGCCAAACTCAGTGATATCGCCAGTCACCACATAATCGGCGCCTTTGATTGACTGCACGCTGCGCTTGTAGCCGGCTTCCGCTTTCAGTTCGTCGAGGTTCGCGCGATCCAGTACGTTAAAACGCCCGGTCTGCTGCAGATGGGTGATCAGAATGGTTTTTGACTGGTTGCCGAGATGATCGACACCATCAGAGAAGATGCCATTCATATAAGCGGAGCGATTATCAAATTTCCCCACGGCAATCGGGCTTTTTACCCCCTGATATACCGGCTGACTGGCGGCGGTAACCTGAGGCGCTTCGATGGTGCGTGAAGATTCGGTGGCGCAACCGCTGAGCACTGCGCAGCTGATTAACGTCAACGTAACAAGGCGATAATAGGTTTTCATTTCTGTTCCATGAATAAATTAAAAAAACCAGCACCGCACGATTAATAACTCAGCAAAACCTGTTTTATAAAAGCCAGAGTCAGCAATAAAACAACTTGGTTTATTAGTGATAATTAAATTAACCAATAATTTATATACGTGACTAACTTATCTGCTTTATTTGCTCTTCCACCGATAAATGGCGGCCGCTGCAAGGCAGCAGAGGAATTATCTGTAAATGGTCTGGCAGTGCTGGAATAACCTGTCAGCAGAACGCTAACCTTGTAAGCTATCGGCTGACATTAAAAAATCTTTAGCTATTTGGGTATAAAATGACATCAGCGAAACAGCGAACAGCGATGATGGCGGGCGGCATAGCCGGAGTGGCACTGATGCTGGCGGGGTGTCAGTCGGCAAATCATAGCAGGCAGGCGACTCCCTCAGCGCCTGACGCCCGTGAAGTGCAGGCCTGGGTGGAAAAACAGTGCGTTAAGCCGTCAGAAGATATGTCACAGCAAGATTGCCGCTATTTTTCGCAGATACAGTACCGGATCCAGCGCAATTTCTACGATGCTGAGCAGTTTGCCGGTCGCGAATGTACGCTGACGATTATCTGGGAACCCCAGGGCCGTTATAACGTATTAAGCGCTGTCGGCGATGAGGAGTTGTGCAAAACGGCGTGGGGCGTGGTCAGCAGCGCCGATAATCTGCCGCCGCCGCCGGATAAACTCGCCAAAAAGTTTTTAATCAGGCTGCGGCCTGGGAGTTAACCGGCCAGTTCATCCTGACGCCACTGGCGCGGGCTGATACCGAACCAGCGGCGGAAGGCGCGCGAAAAGGCGCTGACTTCCGAATATCCCAGCAGCAGCGCCATTTCCGAAATCGGCAGCTGTTTTTGTTGCAGATAGTGAGTGGCCATTTCACAGCGCACTTTATCCACCAGCGCGGTAAAACTCAGCCCTTCATCGCGCAACCGACGCTGCAACGACCAGCTCGACAGTCCCATTTTTTCCGCCACTTCATCCAGTACCGGCTCGCCCTGTAACAGCGCCAGATGCACCTGCGATCGCGCCTGATCAACAATATTCTGCTGCGGCGCGCTACAGTTAAGCCGGCGGATCGCATCCTGCATTACGGTAAGCAGGATCGGATCGCTGTCCGGCATCGCCCGCGCCAGATCGCGTTTCGGGATCACCAGCGAATTAAACGGCTGATCAAAGTAGACCGGCGCATCAAACACTTTACAGTGCTCATGCCACTGTTCCGGGCGTGGATGTTCAAAATGCACTTCACGCGGTGACCAGCTTTTGCCGGTGACATGACGGATCAGATTCATAATCATCCCCAGCGTCAGCTCAGCATCCTGACGACGACAGAGAATCGCGCCATGCCTGACCTGATAGTCAAAGCGCCAGCATTCGCCTCTGTCCACCAGCCGTGTCAGGGTGTCGTGCTGATGAAAGGGAAACGCATTGACCACATTCTGTAGCGCCTGCTCAAGATTCGCCGAGCAGAGGCCGACATAACCAATCAGACCTAATGACTGCGGTTTAAACTGCTTGCCGTAGTGCAAACCGAAGTTATCAAACCCGGACGATCGCGCCGCTTCTTCCAGCACCCGACAGTAGTTGATCAGCCCGAGACTCAGGGTCGGACTGGCCAGCAGTTCAGGATCGATGCCGCTGACGCCGAAAATACGATCGACATCGCCGCCCTTATCACAGATAAAATCCCCCAATCCACTGGCTGCGGCGGCCAGTACACCGCGGTTGCTGGCAAACCCGGCGGCCAGCACGCCAGCCATCTCGGGTTGTCTGGTTATGACATTTTCCATCATCGCCTCGCCTTGCGCTGCAAAATGTAGAGTTATGCTGATACAGCAGCAAGTTTCATACCAATCACAGTAGCGAGGATAATCAGCAGGTTAGCTGAGAGAAATCATCGGCCGGGCACCGCCAATGCGCATCCCTGCCCGATGATAGTGCAGATTCAGGCGCCGACCGGCAGCTGTGTGGTGTCCAGATAGCGGCGGCACAGACGCACTGAATGATCGGCCCATTGCGGCCCGAGGCTTTGCGCCATTTCCGTCTCGGCATGGGAACCGGCCCATGCCAGCAGCTGAATACGCCGCTGCATCAGCAGAGTCGGCACCAGCGCCATATCGGCATCGGAAATATGCGCCACCTGCTCGTAGCCGTGAATCCAGTGATCCACCCACTCGGCGGCACGTGGATGGTGTTCCACAAAGCTGATGGCGGCGGCAAGATCGTGCAAGTACCAGCCGAAACCGCAGTCGTCAAAGTCGATCACCCGCGTTTCACCCTTGTGCAGCAGCAGATTGGTCAGGCGCAGATCGGCATGGATCAGACCGTAACGATCGGCCCCTTTGCCATACTCTGCCAGCTCATCGCCAATCCGCGTAATCGCCTGCTCAACAATGGCGCGATCGGCGGTTTGCAGATTCGGTGCGTCCTGCCAGTGCCCCCAATGGCTGTCGGGACTGACCATGGTGTGGTGATCCCAGATAATGCGCTGAAAACCTGCCGGTCGCTGCCACTGTCGGCTGTGCTGATGCAGACGAGCGGTGATATGGCCCAGCTGGCGGAAGGCGCGTGGATCAACATCGGTGGTTGGCATTTCGCCTTCGATCCAGTGAAACAGTACCACATAACGCTCGCCGCCATCCGGCAGCGTCAGCGTCTGCACCGCTTCGCCCTGACGGTTTAGCACCGCTTGCGGCACCACAACACCGGTATCACGCAAGGCATTCAGCCAGTGCAGCTCACTTTCGATATCCGCTTTCTGATGGTAATCACCGCGATGCAGGCGCAGAGCGTAGCGCTGGCCGTTAGCCACCAGCAGAAAAGTGGCGTTTTCAGATCGACACAGCAGGCTCAGTTCGCCCTGCAGCGCCGCCGGGTATTGTGCGAGGGCAGCGTGCGCCAGCGCGGTCAGCGCAGTGTTATCAAGGGTGTCATATTGTTTGGCACTCATAAGTCAGGCTCCGTGGATAACAAAAGTGTTACCAGCATGTGATGCCTGACATCCGTTCGGCTTGACCGCAGACGACCCAATGTTGACCGCAGCGTACAGCGGGCGCTTTTCCTGCCTCTGAGTTGACTATAGATGACAAAACTTAGTGCGCCAGCGTCAAGTTTTCCCGGCCGCGGCGGCGTCATTATCAAACCCTGTTGGCAAGCGAAAACCGGGGCGAGGCGCTGACCTCGAAATAACAAGATAATAGCGGGGAGTGTAATATGACAGTGACAAGTAAGCTCAAGCCCACTCTGGGCACGATACATCTGTGGGGCATAGCGGTAGGTCTGGTCATTTCCGGCGAGTATTTCGGCTGGAGCTACGGCTGGGGCGTAGCTGGCACTCTGGGGTTTCTGCTCACCACCGCACTGATCGCCACCATGTACACCTGCTTTATCTTCAGCTTTACCGAACTGACTACCGCCATTCCGCATGCTGGCGGACCTTTTGCTTACAGCCGTCGCGCCTTTGGCGAAACCGGTGGCCTGATTGCCGGCATGGCAACGCTGATTGAATTTGTCTTTGCCCCACCGGCGATTGCGATGGCGATTGGCGCCTATCTTAATGTGCAGTTCCCGGAGCTGAATCCGAAATATGCCGCCGTTGGCGCCTATATCGTGTTTATGACGCTTAATATTCTCGGCGTAAAACTGGCGGCGATGTTTGAACTCTGCGTCACAGTGCTGGCGGTAGGTGAGCTGCTGGTGTTTATGGGGGTGGTGGCGCCGGGCTTTAGTATGGCTAATTTTGTCGCCAACGGCTGGTCTGGCGGCGACAGCTTCGGTATGCCTGCGGTATCCGGCATCTTTGCCGCAATTCCGTTTGCTATCTGGTTCTTCCTGGCGATTGAGGGCGCGGCGATGGCCGCCGAAGAGGCGAAAGATCCAAAGCGCACCATTCCGAAAGCCTATATCAGCGGTATTCTGACGCTGGTGGTGCTGGCGATTGGCGTGATGCTGCTGGCGGGCGGCGCGGGCGACTGGCGCACCCTGTCGAATATCAACGATCCGCTGCCGCAGGCGATGAAAATGATTGTCGGCGAAAACTCTGGCTGGATGCATATGCTGGTGTGGATTGGCCTGTTCGGTCTGGTAGCCAGCTTCCACGGCATTATTCTCGGTTATTCACGTCAGTTCTTTGCCCTGTCGCGCGCCGGTTATCTGCCACCCGCGCTGGCAAAACTCTCCCGCTTCCAGACGCCGCACCGCGCGATTATTGCCGGTGGTCTGATTGGCATCGCGGCGATTTTTAGTGACAGCTGGATTAATCTGCAGGGGATGACGCTGACCGCGGCGATGATCACCATGGCGGTATTCGGCGCTATCGTGATGTATCTGATGAGTATGCTGAGCCTGTTCCGTCTGCGTCGTACCGAGCCGCAGATGGCGCGCAGCTTCCGTGCGCCAGGCTATCCAGTTGTACCGGCGATTGCACTGGTGCTGGCGGTAGTCTGTCTGATTGCGATGCTGTGGTTTAACCCCTTAATTGGCGGGATCTTTATCGCGATGATGGCGGCCGGTTATATTTACTTCCTGATGACCAAAACCCAGCGCAGCAATGCGCCAGCGGATGCGATGCTGTCCGGCGTCGAGTAAGGGTTACAGCCCTCTCCTGCTGACGGGAGAGGGCCAGTTTATGCTACAGCGGCCAGAGCCAGGCCGCACCACGCACGCCGCTGGAGTCACCATGCCGCGCCTGCAACACCGGGGTTTCACACTCACCACCAAACACCCAGTTTTTCAGCAACAGCGGTACCGTCTGATACAGCCGCGCAACATTGCTCATCCCGCCGCCCATCACAATCACATCCGGATCGAGAATATTAATCACCTGCCCCAGCGATTTTGCCAGCCGCTGCTCATAGCGACTCATTGCCAGTTCAGCGACAGGATCCTGCTGCTCCAGTAACTGAATAATCTCTGCCCCTTTGCGTGACTGACCGCTGAGGCGCTGATAATCGGTGGCGAAACCGGTGCCGGAAATAAAGGTCTCAATACAGCCCGCTTTACCACAGTAACAGGGCACTTCCAGACGGTAACGCAGTTCATCTTCATCCATCCACGGCAGCGGATTATGGCCCCACTCACCCGCATTACCGTTGCCGCCGATATGCGCCTGACCATTTAACGCCACGCCAGCGCCGCAGCCGGTGCCGATAATCACCGCAAACACCGTCGCTTTGCCCGCCGCCGCGCCATCTACCGCTTCGGACACCGCCAGGCAGTTAGCATCATTGGCCACCCGCACTTCGCGCTGGAGTCGTGCCGCAAGATCTTTATCCAGCGGCTGACCGTTCAGCCAGGTGGAGTTCGCATTTTTTACCTTGCCGCTATACGGTGACAGCGTGCCCGGAATACCGATGCCCACACTGCCCTGTTGCGCGGTCTTTTCTTCTGCAAGGGTCACCAGTCCGACAATGGCGTCGACGGTCTTCTGATAGTCGTCACGCGGCGTGGACACGCGGTGACGAAACAGCTCTTCGCCCTGGTTGGATAACGCAATCACCTCAATTTTGGTGCCGCCTAAATCGATACCTATACGCACGTTTTTGTCCTCATTATGCGACGCAGAGACAGTTACATTAGAAGGGCGCAGCTTGAAAGGCAATGAAACCGCGGCGATGTTTCGCTATCATGCGCGCTGACTTTAAGACTTGCGCGCCAGATCGCGCCCCGGCGAAGGAAAACACCATGTTGTGGTTTAAAAATTTGATGGTTTATCGTCTGAATCGTGACATTCCGCTGTCGACGGACGATATGGAAAAACAACTCGAAGCATTTTCCTTTAGTCCCTGCGGCAGTCAGGATATGGCAAAAACCGGTTGGGTTTCGCCAATGGGTTCGCGCAGCGATGCCCTGACCCACGTAAATAATGGCCAGATCCTGATTTGTGCGCGTAAAGAAGAGAAGATCCTGCCATCGCCGGTGATTAAACAGGCGCTGGAAGCGAAAATCGATAAGCTGGAAAGCGAACAGCAGCGCAAACTAAAAAAGACCGAAAAAGACTCGCTGAAAGATGAAGTGCTGCACAGCCTGCTGCCGCGCGCCTTCAGCCGTTTCAGCCAGACCTTTTTGTGGATTGATACAGTTAACAACCTGATTATGGTCGACTGCGCCAGCGCCAAAAAAGCCGAAGATACGCTGGCGTTGCTGCGCAAAAGCATGGGCTCACTGCCGGTGGTGCCGCTGACGCTGGAAAGCCCGATCGAACTGACGCTGACTGAATGGGTGCGTTCAGGCGATGTCCCGGCCGGTTTTGCGCTGATGGATGAAGCCGAGCTGAAAGCGCTGCTTGAAGATGGCGGCGTGATCCGTTGTAAGAAGCAGGATCTGGTGTGTGACGAGATCGCTAACCATATTGAAGCGGGCAAACTGGTTACCAAACTGGCGCTCGACTGGCAGGAACGTATTCAGCTACTGCTGTCCGACGATGGCTCACTGAAACGCCTGAAGTTTGCCGACACCCTGCGTGAGCAGAACGACGATATTGACCGCGAAGACTTCGCCCTGCGCTTCGACGCTGACTTTATTCTGATGACCAGCGAATTGACCGCTCTGGTCAGTAATCTGGTGGAAGCTCTGGGTGGTGAAGCTCAGCGTTAATCATCCCGGGCGGCGAGAACGCCGCCTCTACATAAGCCTGTGAATTTCTGTAGGGTGGCGTTCTCGCCGCCCATGCCGATGATATGCACCATGGCGAGGCCGAAACGCGTTTAACCCTCCTCAGGGCAGCATTATCAGCTCCCGTTCAAATGGCGGGCACATTGCCCCGACCCAGATTTAAAAACTGCATATTAACGCACTAAGTTGCGCTTCCGATCACGGGCGACATCACGCCTGGCGAGTTATCCTGACCTTAGAAATCTGTTACATCGTTGTTAATTACCTCGATATCAAGGTAGCGGAGCGCGTATGACTAGTCGCAAATCTGATACGGTTGATGTAATTCTGCAACAGTGGCGACGGGAAAGGCCTGATATTGACACCAGTCCGATGGGGCCGATTGGCCGTCTGAAACGATGCAATATGCTGCTGGAGCCGAAGATTGAAGCGGCCTTCACCCCTTTTGGCCTGACGCGCTGGCAGTTCGATATGCTGGCCACCCTGCGCCGCTCCGGTGCGCCTTTTAATCTGTCGCCCACCGCACTATTTTCCACCCTGATGATTACCTCCGGCACCATGACGCATCGCCTGAAATTACTGGAAGCCAGCGAGCTGATTGAGAGACTGCCCAATGCCGATGATGCCCGCAGTATGCTGGTGCAGCTGACGGAAAAAGGCTTATCGCTGATTAATCGCGTAGTGGAAGTGCATGTGATTAACGAGAAAAAACTGCTGGCGTTAATTCCGGAGAACACCCTGGCGGAGCTGGATAATGCGCTGTCGCAACTGATGGTGGCGCTGGAGGAGAATCCGGCGGTTAACGGCAAAAAAACGTAGAAGGGTAAGGCTGGCCGGGGATCTCCGGCCAGTGACAGTTTACAGGTAGCGGCACAGATAGGAGGTCGGTTCGGCAACCTGCAGATGGAACTCGCTGTGCTCAGGAACGTTAAATACCGCCCCCGCCTGATAGAGTTTCCACTCGGTTTCACCTGGCAACAGAACTTTCAGTGAACCACTTACCACTGTCATCTCTTCTGCCTGGGCAGTGCCAAAGTTGTATTCACCTTCCACCATCACGCCAACGCTCGCGCGTCCGGTGCTGGCACTGGTGAAACCAATGGATTTCACTTTTCCGTCAAAGTACTCACTAACGTTGAGCATGCAACTTCCTCGAAACCTAAAAATATGTGAAAAGTCAGTGTAGAGGTTTGTTTAACGCTCTGTCACGCAAAATTGCTACGCAATGTCGCACGCCTCACGCCCTGATTACACCAGCAGTTCAGCAGCCAGTTTCGCCACCAGCACATTCGACAACAGCACCGGAATTTCCAGCAATTTCTGCAGGAAATCACGGTGATACTGGTGATAGCCAATACAGTCCAGCACTACCACATCCGCCCCCTGCTCCTTCAGCGACAACGCCGCTGCGCTGAGGGTGTCATCATCGCTGAGATAAGGACTGGCGACGGCAAAACATGGCACTTTGCTGAGGTGGCGCCATTTACTCGCCTGCTCACGAATCTGTTCCTGCACCGGCACCACAATCCCCACCTGATGGCTGTCGACAATCGATTTAATCAGCGGTGGAATAATGCGATCCGGCTCCAGCAGCAGCGCGTTACTGGCGCGCAGCTGGCCGAACTCACCGGTGCAGAGCAGCAGGATAATCTGGTACCCCTGCTCCTCCAGCGCCAGAATCTTGCTCTGCAGGCCGATCTCAACTTTAGCCGCCGACAGACGCGCCTGTGAACCATCCTGCAAACGCGAAACCAGGATCTTTTCATCAGCTTGCGGCGCAAACTGCTGCTCAACCTCGGCGGCCGTCAGCCCGTCGAGTAATCCGGCATGAGCAATCTGTTCTTCCGGCATATGTTCCAGCAGCAGCGGCAGTATGTCACTACGTGGAGACTGACCAATGGTAAGCGTAACCAGTGTCTGCTTCATGATTATTTCCGCGCGCGAAGATGCCCCAGAGAGCCGTACATTGCCACCAGACGCGCATA
This sequence comes from Winslowiella arboricola, assembly GCF_025527015.1. Lineage (GTDB taxonomy): Bacteria > Pseudomonadota > Gammaproteobacteria > Enterobacterales > Enterobacteriaceae > Erwinia > Erwinia arboricola. Next base: position 60,355 of record NZ_JAODIM010000031.1, read on the forward strand.
CTCTTCTGCGTCATAGAACTGGCAGGTACCGCGCCCAAACTCTTTTGCCACTTCTACGGCGAATTTCGCCGTCAGCGCAATATCCACTTCATGGCTTGCACCAGTACCACAGCCTGGCACCACTGATTCAGCACAGATTGCCACGCCTACTACCGGCACATCGGTAGCGGTTGAAGGCTGTAAGATACTGTTCAGATGGTAGATACCGTTGCCGTATGGCGTGATGTCCTGGGTGGTAATCGGGAAAGTCACCGCCGGACGGCCGCTGGTCATCTCCATAATGCGCAGCAGATCTTCTGAAACGCGCAGGATATAGCCCTCTTTCACCGTTGGTGACAGCGCGTAACCTTTGTGATTCAGAATGCGATTTCCCTTGGTAGTATCAATGGAAAGAATAGCATCTGCCTCAGCAATCGCTTCATTGCTGCTCATCGACAGATCGTCGATTGGCGAGTCCATAAAATCGACCGGCTCATGCGGACGGGTTGGCGCATCGGGACAGATATGGGTAGTGATAATCACATCGCCCGCCAGCGGATCGCCTTTGCGCTGCATCTCTGCCAGCTTCAGGGCGCTGGCGACCGCCGCCACTGCGCCATCCGCATCGGAAACCAGACCAATACGCGTCGGACGCGCGCCAATACCGCCGAGACGACCAATAATGCCAAGGGTGGCCGCCTTACCGCCGTTCAGTTTGCCATCGCTACCGTGGATCTCGATACGCACGAAATCGGTGCCGCCTTTCTCGCCATCCACCCGATGGGTGGTGGCTTTCACACCGGCATAACCGGCAAACAGATCGACGATATCCTGACCACTGACCCTGGCGTGGTCCATTAACTCAAAAACCTGCAAAGTTTGTTGCAAACTCATTGTTGAATCCTCGTTTTATTTTTTAGCGCCACTGGCAAAGATCGAGTGGAAGAAGCTGTACAGTGCGTCACCGGCAATAAATCCGGCGGCCATCACTTCCATTGGCGTACGGCCACGCTCGCCCCAGACGCGGCTGATAATCAGACGCAGTACGATACCGGCAATAATTGCCCAACCAGCGGCGGCGTTATTAATCAGCAGGCCGGTTGCCAGCAACACGCCCAGCTGGCGTTTTGGTCCGCCAATTAACTGAATAATCGCCCCCGGAATCGCCCAAATCAGCAGGCTCATGGCAATCCCCGGCTCCGCACCGGCCTGAATGGTTTTGGCATATACCCGCGCCACTGGCGGCAGTAAATCCTGTGCGAAATAGCTGTAATGCGCGTACCACACCACCGGAATCGCCACCACAAAGGCAATCAGTGCGGCAATCAGCTGAATCCGTCGTCCCCACAGCTCTTCCTGCAGATTTTTACCATGACCGCGCAGCACAAAACCGGCTTTCAGATCGTAACCCATATCGGCGAAAGCCGGGCCGGTCGCGGCGGTAAAACCGGTTAACACGCAGAGCGCCAGCGGCGGGAAGCCAATCAGAATACCGATAATCAGCGTAATCAACGCCACGGCAAACGCCGGGAACCAGCCGGAGTGCATCGCGGCAATCCCGACAATCAGCTCATGCACAAAGGCGGCAAACGCGGCATAGACGATAAACAGCAGCAGCATCGGCAGTGACATCTCACTCCATAAACCGGCGGCCAGCGCCAGCAGCGCAGCAATCAGCACATAACCTACCGATCCCAGTCCCAGCGCCTTACGCACTTCGCTGTCCGGGCTGGAGTAGCCGCTGTTATCGGTTTTCTTACTGCGGATCACCTGCACCACCTGAATCAGCGCCACCAGACCCGCGCCAACCATCACGCCATGCGGAATATAGTTAGCATTAATATCGATGCCAGCAATCGGCTCAGAATAAGCACGCAGCAGCAGACCAATACCGAACATACTCAGCGCCCAGATATTGCCGATAAACGCTGTACCAAACGCCGCCATCGGGATTTTCAGCATCGAACCCGCAACGCCGCCGACTATCCCCACCACCAGCAGCCACGCCTGTTTACCACCCTTATCACCGGCTTTAATCGCTTCTGCGGCGGCAACGCCTGGCGGCCATGCATTGCTGGCCGGGAACACGCGCGTATCAAACAGACGATAGAGTAAATACGCATCCAGCAGCATCGCCGCCGAGACACCGACAAACATCGGCAGCACCAGCTGCGGTTGCCCCATCACCCACGGCACCGCGATCGGCATTAACAGGCTATTCGCCGCGCCAAAGGTGGCGGAAGAGATAGCGGTTTGCGCCAGGTTTTGCGTATGCACGGAGCGGTAACGCTGGAAGGCTTTCATTGGCATACGCGCTAATAACATTGCCAGCAGCGCGCCAATAATTGAGGTATTAGGTGTTACACCCAGTGTCGTTAATAATTGCACGCCAATAATAGCGCCGAGAACTGAAAGGAGAATCAGCATCACGACGATGCCAATATCCTTTAATGGATTATCCTGCCGCATAGTTTCCTCGTTGAATTACCCTGTCTGTCGGTTTATTTCATTATTATCGGATTGGTAAATAAGGTTAATTCCCCCTCAGGAACGTTGAGAGGAGAATTACCCGAGTCAGTCTCTGCGGACTTTGCTTACGTTGTTATATTGAAAATAAAGCCTGGTGCTGGCTTTTACTGCACTTTGCTTTCCCTGGTGAGGCGCAAAGTACTCACTGACGACCCGGATATTTTTGCAGCCATACCAGATCGCCAAATTTTTCGGCCAGTTGATGCGCAGTGGTCATCAACGCGGTTAAAACCAGTGGTGAATAACGCTGCTGGCCTTCCGTCGAAGGAAAAGAGAGGCAAACGCCAATCGTTTCATCACGATGTTTATTGCTGACCGCCGTTGCCAGCGAACTGATACCCTGCAGTGTTTCGTTACGGGCCAGCGCCCATCCCTGCTGCCGCACTTGCGCCAGCGCCGCCAGTAACTCATCCAGCGTTTGCGGTGAGTTTGGCGAGCTGACCTGCCAGGTATCCTGATACAGCGCACGAATATAGTCGTCGCTGTGACGCGCCAGAATCGCGCGTCCTACCGAGGTTTCCGCCGCCGGAGAACGGCTGCCCGCAGGCGTGACCACCTGAATAAACTGCCGGCAGTGGAACATGCGCATCACAATAATTTCGCGCCCATCCAGCACCGAGATATAGCCGGTGGCATTGGACTCTGTCGCCAGTCGCGCCATCAGGGGCGAAGCACTGTCGACCAGCGGCGTTGACAGATAGCTGCTGGCTACCGATAGCAATACGCGGCCAATATGGAAACAGCGCGTATCAGGATCACGCTCCAGCAGTCCCTGTGACTCCATGGTCGCCAGCAGCCGTGAAACGGTGCTTTTTGGCAGCCCCAGAGATTCGACCACATCGCTGAATGACAATCCCGGCTGACCTTGCATCACGCCGTAACGGGTAAAAAGTTTTAATACCGCAGCGGCATTTTCCAGGGTGGTCATAAAGATGTTCCGATATATGGAACTAAGTTCCTGTTTGATCTGCATTGAAACTAAGACCGATGTCTTTGCCCGTCAAGTTCTCATTTATCACGATGGGTATTTAGCGCAGCACAATATGCGGGGTAAAACTGAATGAGGGGACAATACACTGCTGTGAAAAGAAAAATATGCGGAGATCGCCAAAGGGGGAAAAAATCCCCCGAAGAATATGCTAAATATTATTTCATTGTCTGGCGGGTAATAAGCAAAAGTTAATCATCTGAGAAAAAGTGTTTTATCTACTCTTTCTCAACATCCTCATAGCGCTGCTTCGCATCCAGCGCTTCCTGTTCGGTTTGATGCTCACTAATCAGCGTATTTTCATGAGGGTGATCGGCGCGCAGCTGATACCAGGTGACGGTCTTGTCTGCCGTGCCCTTCTCAACCGCTTCGATACGCGCTTCGCGTGGATATGGAGGTCTTGTCGCCATAATATGTTCCCTCTTATTGTGGATGATAATGTGATATCCAGAGGTTAAGTATAGACAATGCAGGGGATTTTTCCGTAACACTGCATGAGCGGCGTTCTCACCGCTCGTGTCCGGGATTGGCGCAGGGGAAATTTAGCTGGCGCGGGCCAGTGACAGGGTTTGCAACAGCGTCTGCACCACTTGCTCAGGGGTCTGCATCGCATTGATCACATGATGTGCGGCCTGCTGATAGAGTCTGTCGCGCTGGGCCAGCACTTCCACCATCTCATCGGCAATCGGACGCCCGGTCAGCGTGGGTCGCTGATCCTCTTCAGGATAGGCTTCAAGACGCGAGGCCAGCACCTCGGGGTCGGCTTTCAGATAAACCACCCGGCCATGTTCGCGCATAAAGCGACGGTTCTCTTCCGCCAGCACCATCCCGCCGCCGGTAGCGATCACCGTTGAGGGCGCAGTCACCGCCATCAGCGCTTGTGTTTCACGGCGACGAAAGCCTTCCCATCCTTCAGCCGCCACAATTTCGGCAACGGTCTGTTGCGTCGTCTGTTGCAGGAAATAATCGGTATCGCTGAACGCATAGGCCAGCGCCTGGGAAAGCGCGAGTCCAACGGTAGTTTTGCCGCATCCGCGGGCGCCGATCAGATAGATGGGTAACGACATAAATGGCACATCCTCAGCCGCATTATTGGGGGCAACATACTCACCAACATGGGATTAAAACAGGTCAACTTTGCGTCGCATCATACCGTCAATTTTTTCGCTGAGCCAGACGTTACGTCATTTTTGCAGCCAGACGCACAAAGATCCTGGCTAACCAGCTGATTTACCGGCGTAATTTGATGCACATTTTGTGCATTGCCGCCGTTTTTGGTACTGGCAACATCTCCTTACCCGATGCCGATTTACTTTCCCGATACGATTGCCACAATTAGCCTGTCCCTGTTTACGGAGGTTTACCATGCAGAACGAAGAACAACAATTGATTGAGAGTCTGTTTAGCCGACTGAAGCAGGCCGAATCGCAGTCCGCACCGCGCGATGCGGCGGCGGAAAAACTGATCGCCAGCCAGCTGCAGCAACAACCTGCCGCCCCCTATTATATGGCGCAGGCGATTCTGATTCAGGAAGCGGCAATGAAAAAGCTTAATGAGCGAGTCAGCGAGCTGGAGAGTCGCCTGACGCAGGCGCAACAGCAGCAACCACAACAGAGCAGCGGCGGTTTTCTGTCCGGCCTGTTTGGCGGCGGTAGCCGTCCTGCACAACCGCAACAGCCTGCGCAATCCGCCTGGAACAGCGCGCCTGCGCAACAACAGCAGCAACCGGCGTACAACGCCCCGGCAGCAGGTGCGGCGCGCGGTACCGGTTTTCTCGGTGGCGCGTTGCAGACTGCGGTCGGCGTCGCCGGTGGGGTAGTGATGGCGGATATGCTGACCAGCATGTTCCATCACTCGCAGCCGGAAGAGATTGTGAATATTATCAACGAACCGGCGACGCCGGAGGCGGTCGATACCAGCCTCGACACCTTTAATCAGGGTAGTCAGGATCAGTTTTTGAATCATGATGCCAGTCTGCCGCAGGATAACGCCAATGATTACAGCGATTTCGGCAGCGACGGTTTTGATGATAATGATTTCGGCGATGATGATAGTTTTGTCTGATGCGAAAGCGATATGCATGGGCGGCGAGAACGTCGCCCTATAATTTCTCATTTAATTCAATATGTTGCAGGGAATCTGTTTTCGGCTCCCGTGGTCACGCAGGCGACCGTGATAATGTTTACCCGCGTACTATCCACTTATCCAGTTCATTGGCGAACTGCTGGCGATCTTTCTGGCTCAGCGCGCTCGGGCCGCCGGTCTGAATGCCACTGGAACGCATGGTATCCATAAAGTCACGCATCGTCAGACGTTCACGAATGGTGGCATTGCTGTAGCGCTCACCGCGTGGATTAAGCGCTATCGCCCCTTTCTCCATCACTTCCGCCGCCAGCGGAATATCCGCAGTCACCACCAGATCGCCCTTCTCTGCACGACGGACAATTTCATTGTCAGCGACATCAAAACCGGCAGGAACCTGCAGCGTACGTAAAAAACGCGATGGCGGAACATTCAGTGGCTGATTGGCCACAAAGGTAATCTCGACCTGTGCACGATCGGCGGCGCGATACAGCACCTCTTTAATCACTTTTGGACACGCATCGGCATCCACCCAGATTGGCATAACATTTCCTGTCAGGATTGGGGAACGATGGAGATCTTGCCGTTCTTTTCGAGAATGGCAAATTTTATCTGTGTTTATCTTGCCGGCTAACTCTGTTTTAAGCGTAGCTGAAGCTGGATTAAGGTGGAGAATGTCGTAAGCTGGTCGGCAGTGAATACAGAACGCATTAAGGAAATAAGATGCTGGAGAAAAAGATAGGTTTTATCGGCTGCGGGAATATGTCTAAAGCCATTATTGGTGGTCTGGTGGCCGGTGGACTGCTTAAACCTGAAAATATCTGGGTATTTGATCATAAACCCGCGACCAATCAGGCGATGCAACAACAGTATGGCATCACCCCGGCGCAAAGCGCGGAAGAGGTGGCGAAACAGGCTGATATTCTGTTTGCTGCGGTTAAGCCAAACGTCATCCTGAAAGTGCTGAAAGAGGTGGCCAGCAGCCTGCATAAAGAGACGCTGGTGGTATCGATCGCCGCTGGCGTCACCCTCGATTCACTGGCGATGGCGCTGGGCCATGACCGCAAAATTGTACGCGTGATGCCGAACACTCCGGCGCTGGTGAATGAGGGTATGACTTCAGTGACGCCTAACGCGCTGGTCACGCAGCAAGAGACCGATGAAGTGGTGGCGATTTTCAACAGCTTCGGCAAAGCTGCCGTGGTTGATGAATATCTGATTCACGCGGTGGTTGGCGTCAGCGGATCTGCACCGGCCTACGTGTTTATGTTTATTGAAGCGATGGCCGATGCGGCAGTGCTCGGCGGTATGCCGCGCGCGCAGGCATATCAGTTTGCCGCGCAGGCGGTAAAAGGCTCGGCGCAGATGGTGCTGGAAACCGGCAAGCATCCTGGCGAACTGAAAGATATGGTCTGCTCGCCGGGCGGCACCACCATTGAAGCGGTTAAGGTTCTGGAAGAGAAAGGTTTCCGTGCGGCGGTGATCGAAGCAATGCGCCAGTGTATGGCGAAGTCGGAAGCACTGAGCAAAAAGTCCTGATTACAGCGGGCGGGAAATGCCTCTCCCGCCCCGTATGCCGTTACTGATACTGCTCTGCGAGGCTGATGGCCTGCTCAACCGTCATCGGCTGCTGCATCCGCTTGATCAGCTCTGCGGTCAGGGTGTACATACCGCACGAAGCCACAGCGACCAGTTTTCCCTGCTGACCATAGAACGCGATAAACGTTTTCTCCGCTAACGAGCCAATCAGTTCAAACTGATCCCATTCGCTGGCATGACCCAGATATTCATAGCGCGTACCAAAATGTGCGGTCCAGAAAAACGGTACCCGATCAAACGCCTCCGCCGCTCCCAGCATATTCTTCGCCGCCACGCGCCCCTGCTGGTGCGCTACGCGATAGTGTTCAATACGTAACTCGCCATCTGCGGTTGGGTAAGTCGCAATATCCCCTACTGCCCAGATATTATTACCCACCTGCAATTCGGCATCGGTGTGCAGACTGCCATCATCCAGCAGAGCAATATCATGAATAAAACCGGTCGCGGGCGCGATCCCGGTGGCAAACAGCACTACATCGGCTGGCACCACTTCGCCACTTTTCAGCTGGACACCACTGACATGCTGCTCACCCTGTAGCGCCGCCACTTCGCCCTCCACAAAACGCACACCATTCTCTTCATGCAACTGACGGAAAAACGTGGCGATCTGCTCGCCAAATTGCGCTTTAAACGGCAGCGGCTGGCGGGCGATCACCTGCACATCAATTTTCTTCGCGCGTAGCGCCGAAGCCAGTTCCATGCCGATAAAACTGTTGCCGATAATCACCAGCTTCTGCTGACTGTCGACCTCTTTAAGCAGCGTATCGGCCTGCTCAATGCTGCGTAACAGATGAACGCCAAACAGCGCCTTACCGCTAATATCCGGGCGCTGTGGCACCCCGCCGCTGGCGATCAGTAATTTATCAAAGTGCAGTGTCGAACCATCGGCAAAATAGAGTTGCTGCTCACGACTATCGAGCCGCTCCACATCGCCATACACACGATTGACCTGTTGCAGGAACGCCTTATCCAGCATTGAGGGCACTTCGCTGATTTTCATATTGCCGGAAGGAACAAACTTACTTAATGCGGTGCGGTCATAAGGGGCTTCTGGCTCGCGATCCACCAGAATCAGCTTGCCGTTAAATCCTTCATCACGCAGCGTCCACGCCGCCGCGCTTCCTGCCGCTCCGCTGCCGAGGATAACAAATACCGGCGTTTTATCGCCGCCCTGGTGAGGTTTAGTCGTTGTCAGCGGTTCAGGATCCACCTGCACCATGCCATTTTCAATGCGTAAGGCATATCGCTGCAGATGGCTTAGCGCCAGCGGCTCTGCCAGCGAGCCATCACTCAGATTGAATACTGCTTTATGCCACGGGCAAATCAGCTGGTCGTCACAAATCGCTCCCTGCTCCAGCGGAGCGCCTGCATGCGGGCAGCTCGCCTGGTAAGCATTAACGGATTCCCCGTTACGGATCAGCAAAACATCAGTGTCACCCACCGGGGCTTTTACCGGCTTCATCTGCGGCAGATCCTGCAGGACCATAACATTTTGATAGCTCACGACAGCGCTCCTTATTCAGCATAATGGCCAGACGCGGTGATACCCACATCTTTTATATGAATATTATCAAGCCTGGCAGGAACGGAGCGGGGGAAAAGACAAAACGGCAAAATAACCAGTAACATGATGTTTTAACTGTAAATTAAAGTTTGAGGAAATATTAACCGTCGCGAAATGGCGGCCCGGGGCGGGAAATTCTCCGTGACGTAAATCAGGCTGAGAACCAATGCGTGGATCCGCAGATCCACGTGATCTTTAACTTTTTTTCAGGCAATTGCTCATAAAGGTTTTACGCTCATCACCTTTCAGCGTCTTCTCTCCCGCCTGAGAATTACAGGTTTTCATCTTTACCTGTTGCGGCGTCATCTCACTTATTTTGCTGTCTTTGCGCAAGCACTCGCTCATAAAGTTTTTGCGCGCGTCACCTTTCAGCGTCTGGCTACTGGCATGCTGATTACAGTTGGCCATTTTTTGCTGTTGCGGGGTTTTCTCCGCAGCAGCGGCATAGCCGACGGTCATCAGGCTGGCGACCGTTAATATCAATACCTGCACCTTCATATTCGATCCTTATTTCAATTCACGAAGAGGCCACACTAATGCTTTAAACAGCATTAATGCTAAGTCTGGCAGGTATTCTGTTTTCGGCGACAAATAAAAAACAAATTTATAGCTGGATCTCATTATTACTTTAAGTGAGTAATCATGTTAACAGAGGGTAAACGTTTACACTGACCTGGCAGAAAAGTTTAATAACGTGGATAAGTAAGAAGTCGCTGGATATACCCCTGTAATAAGGAAGCATCTTCCGGGGCGGTGGCTGCATCATCTGCCGCTTTGCGCATCGCAACCTCAATGCCGGCATTCAGTTCCAACCGCTGTGATTCCTCCATCTTACGCAGCATGGCGGTGACCACAATTTCTAAGGCTTCAACCTGAGCGGTTAACTCTTTTGCTTCTTCTTCTTTGGCAGCGAGCTTTAACAATAATTCAGCAATGAGGTTTTTCATGCGAATGTCTCGAATGTCTCAGCAGGTTAAAGCAAGAAGTTAACATTGAGATAATTAAAATGGTAGCGCTTTTTAGCGACTATTTTGGTGTATTAAGAAGCACATGCAGCAGCTGACATCGTCGAAACGTTTCTCTGCCAATAATGATTACCTTCCCGATTCACAGATAAACAAAATACAATGCCGGTAAATGTAATCCTGAGAGAATTTTTTATTGAATGGTCAAAATAATACTCCCCCTCACAGGCCTTAATCATCCAGCGAGGGGGAGTTTTGTGACTTACTGTGGGCCACCCATAAAACCACCGCGTGGGCCGCCACCGCCGCCCCATCCGCCGCCGCCGCCGCCGTGTCCCCCACCACCGCCGCCGCCTGGTCCCCACATCGGGAAGAGACAACCACTCAATGCTGTTACCAGCGCCACAATTGTGACTACCTTAATAATACGACTCATAACCAGAACCTCAGTGTGACGATTTCGCGCCGAGTGTATGCCGGGGAATATCGCCCGACAATGCGGAATACTCTGCATAAGGCTGCTTTTTACCGCAGGTAACCACGCTTAACACTTTCCTGTCAGAATTCCGCAATCAGTCTGCATTAGCGGTTACCTGCCGCGGCTTTTTTGCTTAATCCGGGAACGCGATCGCCGTCGCGGAATCGCCGCTAAACGCTTTACTCTGTGTGTTATTGCAGGCAGTGTGAGCGCATAACATTTAATAAGGATCCATGATGAAAACAGCTGCCATTCATACCCTGTCAGAGATCATTGCGCGCCGCGACTGGGAACAGCCCGGCACCACGCAACTTAATCGCCTGCCCGCGCATCCCGCTTTTTGCAGCTGGCGCGATGCGCAACAGGCACGCAATGATGCGCCATCGGATCGACGTCAGAGTCTCAATGGCAGCTGGCATTTTAGCTACTTTGATCAGCCGGAAGCGGTGCCGCAAAGCTGGCTGTTGCAGGATTTGCCGCAGGCAGACAGCATTCAGGTGCCTTCGAACTGGCAGCTCGCCGGTTATGACAGCCCGATTTATACCAATGTGCAGTATCCAATTCCGGTTACGCCGCCGCAGGTGCCACAGCACAACCCCACCGGGTGCTATTCGCTCACATTTTCTGTCGACGACGAGTGGCGCAGCAGCGGGCAGACGCGCATCGTTTTCGACGGTGTTAACTCTGCCTTTTATCTGTGGTGCAACGGCAACTGGGTCGGTTATTCACAGGACAGTCGTCTGCCAGCGGAGTTTGACCTCAGTGATTATTTGCAGCCGGGCAATAACCGTCTGGCGGTGATGGTGCTGCGCTGGAGCGATGGCAGCTATCTTGAAGATCAGGATATGTGGCGGATGAGCGGTATTTTCCGCGATGTCAGCCTGCTGCATAAGCCGCAGGTGCAGCTGGCTGATATTCAGCTGGAAACGCATCTCAGCCCGGAATTCAGCTCAGCCCGCTTGCAGGCAAAAGTGGTCGCCAGCCTGACGCCGGACAACAGCGCTGACTATCAGCTCAGAGTCGAACTCTGGCGCGGCAGCGAGGCGATCGCCAGTCAGCAACAGTCGTTTGGCAGTGAAATCATTGATGAGCGCGGCCATTACGTTGACCGTACGACCGTTAATCTGCAGGTTGCGCAGCCGTTGTTATGGAGCGCCGAAACGCCGCATCTGTATCGCGCAGTAATTTCGCTGCTTGATAACGCAGGTACGCTAATCGAAGCGGAAGCTTATGATGTTGGCTTCCGTCAGGTCACCATTGAGCAGGGATTGTTAAAGGTCAATGGCAAGGCGCTGCTGATTCGCGGCACTAACCGCCATGAGCATCACCCGGAAACGGGTCAGGTGATGGATGAAGCCACCATGGTGCGCGATATTCAGTTAATGAAGCAGCATAACTTTAATGCGGTGCGCTGCTCCCATTACCCTAACCATCCGCTGTGGTATCGCCTGTGCGATCGTTATGGCCTGTATGTCGTTGATGAAGCCAATATCGAAACTCACGGTATGCAGCCGATGAATCGCCTGTCCGACGATCCGACATGGTTCAATGCCTTTAGCGAACGCGTGACACGCATGGTGCAGCGCGACCGTAATCACCCCTGCATTATTATCTGGTCACTGGGTAATGAATCCGGCCATGGCAGCACCCATGATGCGCTGTATCGCTGGATCAAAAGCAGCGATCCAACGCGTCCGGTGCAGTACGAAGGAGGCGGCGCCAACAGCGACGCTACCGATATTATCTGCCCGATGTATGCGCGTGTGGATCAGGATCAGCCCTTCCCGGCGGTACCAAAATGGTCAGTCAAAAAGTGGATTAGCATGCCGGGCGAAACCCGACCGCTGATCCTGTGCGAATACGCGCACGCCATGGGCAACAGTTTTGGTGGCTTTGATCGTTACTGGCAGGCATTTCGTCAGTTTCCGCGCCTGCAGGGCGGTTTTGTCTGGGACTGGGTCGATCAGAGCCTGACCAAAACAGACGCCGATGGCAGCCGCTGGCAGGCCTACGGCGGTGACTTTGGCGACAAACCCAATGACCGCCAGTTCTGCATGAATGGCCTGGTGTTTGCCGACCGCACGCCGCATCCTTCACTGTATGAAGCGCAGCATGCCCAGCAATTTTTCCAGTTCAGCGCCGATCCCTCTAACCCGCTGGCCTTTACCATCAGCAGTGAATATCTGTTCCGTCACAGCGACAACGAACAGCTGCGCTGGCGCATCGAACAAAATGGCGAAATGGTTGCCAGTGGCGAAATAAACCTGTCGCTGGCGCCAGAGGGCAGCCAGCGTATTGAACTGGATCAGCAACCTGCGTTAAGCGGCGAAGTGTGGCTGAATCTTGAGGTGGTGCAACCACAGGCTACCGCCTGGTCAGCGGCAGATCATCGTGCGGCCTGGTCGCAGTGGCGTCTGCCAGCCACGCTGGCGCTGCCGGCAGAAACTCACCCCGCAGTAGCGCCAACCCTGACCGCTCATCACGATATAATTGAAATTGAACATGGTCAGCAGCGCTGGCAGTTTTCCCGCCGCAGCGGCGAGCTGACGCAGTGGTTGCAACAGGATCGCGCTACGTTGCTGTCACCGCTAAGCGATCTGTTTGTGCGCGCACCGCTGGATAATGATATTGGCATCAGCGAAACCACGCGTATCGATCCAAATGCCTGGGTCGAGCGCTGGAAGCGCGCCGGACTGTATCAGCTGGAAGCCGTCACCCTGCAGTTTAAAGCGGATGCACTACGTGACTCGGTTATCGTCGATACGCTGCATGCCTGGCAGTATCAGCAACAGACGCTGTTCCTCAGTCGCAAGCGTTATGAGGTAAATGCACAGGGGGAACTAAGCGTTGAAGTGAGTGTGGAGATCGCCGCTGGCGTGCCTGCCCCGGCGCGCATTGGCGTACGTTGTCAGCTGGCGGAAGCGCCTGCCGAAGTCAGCTGGCTGGGACTTGGCCCGCATGAAAACTACCCGGACCGCCGCAGCGCGGCACAGTTCTCGCGCTGGCAACTGCCGCTGACGGCACTGCATACGCCTTATGTTTTCCCGAGCGACAACGGATTGCGCGGCGGAACGCGTCAGCTGAAGCTCGGCACACTGCAACTCAGTGGAGATTTCCACTTCTCGCTAAGCCGCTACAGCATGGAGCAGCTGCGTGATACCAGCCATCGCCACTTGCTACGGGAAGAAGCTGGCTGCTGGCTGACGCTGGATGGCTTCCATATGGGCGTCGGCGGTGATGACTCCTGGAGTCCCAGCGTCAATGCCGATTTCTTACTTAGCGAACGGCAATACAGCTATCGCTTTACCCTGCGTCAGCCGTAACTCTGGTGCAAATCAGCGGCACGGGCGGCGAGAACGCCGCCCCTACGTCCGCGGTTTCTGCAATGCTGCACTGGCTGTTTTCTGCTGCCGGTAGAGACGCCGTAATTGCCAGGTATTAATCAGCACCACCAGCGCCGTCGCGATAAACACCCAGCGAAATCCGCCAATCGCCGAGACACCGGCGCCAATCAGCGGCCCGACCACGTTGCCCAGATACATAAAAGACTGGTTATAGCCAAAGATACGTCCGGTGACCTGGTCGCTGGAGTAGCGCAGTAGCAGAGTTTGTACTGCTGGCATCATGGCGCCATCGGCAAAACCCAGCAGAAAGCGCAACACGCCCAGCTGCGTGGCATTGGTGACAAAACCCATCGCCAGAAACAGCACAATCGAAAAAGTCAGCGTGGCGATTAAGATCCGTTCGGTGCCGATGCGGTCGCCAAGTTTACCCAACCATGGTGCGGAGATCAGCGCCGACATGCCGGGGATCGCGGCGATAAAACCGCTGAGAAAAGCAATATTTTGCACATCCGGCGCCAGATCGCGCACAAATAGCGTCAGAATCGGGCTGATAGAGGAATTACTTAGCTGAATCACCAGCGTGGTACAAAACAGCGTGATCACCAGCGCTGGATTGCTAAGTGACTGAAATACCGCGCTGCCGCTGAGTTTGTCCTCTTTCTTCACCGCCTTATGGCCAGTCTCTTTAATCAGAAACAGAGTAATCAGAAAACTGACTAACAGCAGAATCGAGGTAAGAATAAACACGCTACGCAAACCGACCCAGTCCGCCAGCAGCCCTCCCAGCATCGGGCCGGCAATCACGCCGGAAATCTGGCCGGTGGCCACGGTGCTCAATGCCCAGCCGCTGCGCTCACGCGGCACCTGCGAAGCCACCAGCGCCATCGCATTGGGAATATAGCCGGAAGTCAGCCCCATCAGCGCACGCAGCAGAAACAGCTGCCAGACACTGGTGACAAACGCCTGCATCAGAATGACCGCGCCCATACCAAAGGAGGCGCGCAGCAGCATCAGTTTACGCCCTTTGCGATCCGCCAGGCTGCCCCACATCGGCGAAACCACCGCCGAAACCATAAAGGTGACACTGAAAGTCAATCCGGACCAGATGGTTAAAGCGCTATGGGATTCAACACCAAGTTGTTGAATATAGAGAGGAAGAAACGGCAAAATTTGACTGATTGCCAGCCCGGTAAAAAAACAGCCGAACCAGACTGAAATAAGATTGACCTTCCAGGATTCCATAGCGAAGTGCGCGTGGCCTCAAATGCTTAGCTGAGCGTTCAGTCTAGCAAGTTGGGAAATGTGACGAGTGACAAATATTGGCAACAGGACAACTTCAGATTTTTAAGCTGAAACGGCATTCAGCTGGCTCTGCCTCACGCTGCGGACAGGCAGATGGCATTATCTTTATGCTTAAAACAAAAAACCCGCACAAGGCGGGTTTTTATTAGCGTTTCGTCGCTGAAGATAAAACTCTTCAGCCGCGATAAATTCGCTTAGATAGCAGTTACGTTAGCAGCTGCTGGGCCTTTCTGGCCGTTTTCGATGGTGAACTCAACTTTCTGGCCTTCATCGAGGCTTTTGAAGCCATCGTTCTGGATTGCAGAGAAATGTACGAATACATCTTTGCTGCCGTCAGTTGGAGAGATAAAACCGAAGCCTTTCTCAGCGTTGAACCATTTTACTAAACCAGTCATTTTGTTAGACATTTGTCTATCCTTCATTCAATTACAAGCCACATGGGCGAAATGGTTTGTCTACAGAATTTATGAGGCACTCAGGAAGGAGTCAGGAAGAAGAGATATCTAAGATAACGCTTGAACTGAAGACTGCTTTACTAAAACTGCTCGCATATTCGGCTCTGCTTAACAAACCGACGACGCATTTACTCATAGCCGCCCTTCAGATGCAAGTTTTATTTCATTTGCCTTAAATAATCATTTATCGCCGTGGAGATTCGGGCTGGCGTTAGCCGCTGGCTGAGGTAATACTTGCAGCTCTGGGATTATGTGATAAACACCCATTCTGTTAAGGATATCAGCATGCTGGAACTGTTTAAGGCGATTGGCCTCGGTCTGGTGGTGTTACTGCCGCTGGCTAACCCGTTGACCACCGTGGCGCTGTTTTTGGGCCTGGCGGGCGATATGAACTTTAGCGAGCGCAACAAGCAAGCGCGCGACGCCTCGCTGTACGTTTTTATCATAATGACCGTAGCGTATTACGCCGGTAACCTGGTGATGGATACCTTTGGCATCTCGATTCCGGGCCTGCGGATTGCCGGGGGTCTGATTGTCGCTTTTATCGGTTTTCGCATGCTGTTCCCGCATAAACCGGCCGGTCAGTCAGTGGAGGCCGAGCATAAACAGGATGAGCTGAATGAGCATAAAGGGGTCAATATTGCCTTTGTGCCGCTGGCAATGCCCAGCACTGCCGGTCCGGGCACCATCGCGATGATTATCAGTTCCGCCTCCACCATTCGCGACAGCACGCAGTTTTCACCGTGGGTGATCACCGTCGCGCCGGTGCTGACTTTTATCGCGGTCAGTGTAATTTTATGGATCAGCCTGCGCAGCTCCGGCGGCATTATGCGTATCGTCGGCAAAGGCGGTATCGAAGCCATCTCACGCCTGATGGGTTTTTTGCTGGTATGTATGGGCGTGCAATTTATCATTAATGGCGTTTTAGAGGTTGTCAGCACTTATTCGCCTGCTTAATGTCAAAAATATTTCATTTTGTTACTGACAACTCCGCAGACGCGTTCTATGTTTAAAAAATCTCCACCTGTTTAACGTCTGGCAAGTGGCGGGCTAACTGTCCTGGTTGCCCGGATCACAATCATATTTGTCCTGTTTATGATCTCATCGGCTTGCCTTTGTGTGGCCGATTGTGTGGCCGATGGCGCTTTTTCGGAGGTTTTTTATGCGAACACATACACGCGGCGCAGGCCGTGCGATTACCGACTACTTTAACAGTCCAGCCTGGCACGCGCCGCGTGAGGCTGAGTTACTGGCGGCAGTAATGACCGAACTGATGCAATCCGGTAAACCGGCCACCAGCAAAGCGATTATCGCGACGGTGATTAGTAAACTGGAACATGAAGTGGATGAGGCGATGTTACAGGGCTATCGCAACGTACTGGCGCAGCTGATGGATGAGAAAGCGGAGTGAGGGTGCGCCGTTGCAGGCTGTCTGAACCGTTGCTGTTCGTGCCCGGCAAGGTTGTTTATTGCCTTGCTGCGCCATAGCACCGGATAATTATCCAACCAGGTAAACAACTAAACATATTTTGCATCATTGCGTCATATTTTGTTATGTTATCACATAACAATCATTTTGCCGTGCGACGCTATGCTGACCTCTTTATCTCCAGCCCCTGACAGGGTGCTGCAACTGACCAATCTGAATCTCTATATTCACCAGCAGCAAAAACTGCATCAACTCAGTTTTTCCCTGCAACGGGGAGAGTGCGTCTGTCTGCTGGGCGAATCAGGGTGCGGTAAGTCATTAACCGCCAGCGCTATTATCGGCGCAATGCCCGCAGCGGCGCGTTTAAGCGGTGAATTGCACATTGCCGGACAGTCGGTGATCGGCCGCCCGGTTGGCCAGCGCTCCCCCGCTACCCGTGCAGCGATGATTTTTCAGGACTCCGCCAGCGCCCTTAACCCGCTGGTCAGCGTCGGTAAACAGCTACAAATGGCAGTGCAGGCCAGGCAGCCGGTTCCGCGCCATGCGGCGCTGCAGGCGGTCATTGCGCTGCTGGATGAGATGGATTTCGCCGACAGCAAGCGGGTGATGGCCTGCTACCCCGCCGAACTGTCGGGCGGCCAACGTCAGCGCGTCTGCATCGCACTGGCGCTGGCCAGCGAAAGCCCGCTGATTGTCGCCGACGAACCCACCAGTGCGCTGGATGTCGCCACGCAACAGACAGTCATGGCGGCATTTCAGCGCCTGGCGCTGCGTCGCGATGCGCCCGCGCTGCTGTTTATCACCCACGATCTGGTGCTGGCGGCTCAGCTGTGCAGCCGGGCGCTGGTGATGTCAGACGGACGTCTGGTGGAAAACAGCACCATGCAGCAGTTACTGAACCGGCCAAAACATACGGCCAGCCAGCGGCTGGTCAGCGCCGCACGCCATGCGGAACAGATGCTGAATGTCTCTACGCCCCCGCTGCGGGGAATTGCCTGATGTCTTCTGCTGCGTTTCTCGCTACCCACCGTCTGAGCTATCAGCCGCATGGTCAGCCGCGTCCGATTGTCGACGCCGTGTCGTTACAGTTACGCGCCGGTGAACGCGTGGCGCTGATTGGCTCCTCCGGCAGCGGCAAATCAACGCTGCTGAAACTGATACTGGCATTGCAAAGCGCCACTGACGGCGAAGTACGCTGCCAGCAACATCAGGTACGTCCCGCATCGGTGCGGGCGCTGCGCTGGTATCGCCAGCAGGTGCAATATATCGCCCAGGATCCGGCCACGACGCTCGATCCGCGCCGCACGGTGGCTGATGTGCTGGCTGAGCCGCAACGCCAGTTAAAAGGTCTGCAACCCGACCAGCTTCAGCTGGCAGCGATTCTGACGCAGGTCAGGCTCGATGCCAGCCTGTTAACGCAGCGCTGCGCCAGTCTCTCCGGCGGTCAGGCGCAGCGCGTGGCGATTGCCCGGGCGATTGCGCTGCAACCGCGTTTTCTGCTGGCAGACGAACCGGTCAGCGGCCTCGATCTGCCGCTCAGACAGCAAATCAACCATCTGCTGGCCGATATTGCCCGTCAGCAGCAGATGGGCCTGCTGGTGGTGTCACACGATCTGTCATCGATTACCTGTCTGTGTGAACGCGTACTGGTGATGGATAACGGCGCTATCGTCGAGGACGCCCCTGTCCGCCAGCTGTTATGTCACCCGCAGCACCCGGCCAGCCAGCGTTTGCTGGACGCCATCCCCCGTTTACCTTTAGCGAATTAAGGATACCAGGTTAATGAAATCTCGCGCCCTGTGGATACTGAGCGTCACGTTGCTGCTTAGCGGCTGTTTTAACGAAAAGGAGGTCAAATCGGATAGCTCACGCATTCGTCTGGCGATGCTGCAACCGCCACGCTCCGGCTTGTCGCCACTGAGTGACGACGCGTTTAAACTGTCGCGCTGGCAGACCGCCGAAACCCTGGTCAATCTCGATGCGTTGGGCGAAGCCAGACCGGCGCTGGCCACCCGCTGGCAACAGCTTGACGATCGCCGCTGGCGCTTTGAATTACGCGAAAATGTGCATTTCCATGACGGCACGCTGCTGACCGCGGCAACGGTAATCCGCTCACTTAATGCCGCCACTCAGGCGGCGCCTAAGCCACGTATTCTCGATGGCGTCACGCTGGAGATTGCCGCCGACGGCGATCATGCAGTGATTATCAGCAGCGCCGATCCCGATCCGCTGATCCCACAGCGTCTCTCCAGTCCGCAGCTGGCGATTCTGGCGGCTAAAGCTTATGGCGCAAATGGCAGTGTTAATCCGGTCGGTAACGGCAGCGGGCCGTTTATTCTCAGTAAAGTAAATGGCACCAGCAGCGCCAGCTTAAACCGCTTTGCGGATTACTGGGGCGAGAAAGCACAGGCCAGCGGTATTGATGTCAGCTTTGTGCCGGATGGCGCGGCGCGCGCGGCGGCGCTGCGCACCAACAGCGCCGATGTGGTGGAGGCAGTACCGGTCTCACAAGCCGCCCTGCTCAAGCCGGAACAGATTCATGAAGTGCCGATGCCGCGCACCAATACCCTGTATCTCAATAGCCAGCAGGGAGCCTTCCGCGATCCGGCGCTGCGTGCCGCCGTGCGTGAGGCGATCGATCGTCAGCAACTGGTGGATAACGTCTATGAAAAACGCGCGGATATCGCGCAGGGATTGTTAGGCCCGGCACTGCCATGGGCGGCGCAGCTGCGTCAGCCGGTTGCGCATCCGCAGGCGGCAGCCAGAGCCAATGGCCAGCTGATCACCCTCGCCACCTTTAGCGACCGCGCTGAACTGCCGGAAGTGGCGGTCTGGCTGGCGCAACAGCTCTCCGCCGCTGGTTTTCAGGTGAAGCAGGTAGTGCGTGAATATGCCCATATTGAAGCCGATGCGCTGGCGGGCAAATTTGACGCCTTTATCCTGTCGCGCGCGACGGTGCTCGACTCCGGCGATCCGGTCGCCTATATGTACAGCGACTTTGCCTGTAAAGGGTCGTTTAACATTGCTCAGCTATGCCAGCCAGCTATCGATCAGGCGCTGCAACGGGCAGCCGCCACACCAGCCGGTGAAGCGCGCCGTAAGGCGATTATGGCGGCAGAAAATCTGATTCTGGCCAGTGATGCCGCTATCCCGATGCTGCACGAACGGGTGATTCAGGGAGAAAGCCCGGCAGTACGCAATGCCGATCGCGATCCGCGCGAACGTCGCCTGATCTCCAGCCAGACCCATCTGGAGCAATAATGCGCTACTTTGTCGCCCTGCTGCCGCTGTGCTCGCGCCTGACCACCCTTGCGGCAATGGTCATGCTGGTCGGGATTTTGCCCTGGCTGGCCGGAGGCGATCCGGCGCTGGCGCTGCTGCGGGCGCGCTCCGGCGATCAGGAGGCCACACCTGAAACCCTTGACGCGATTCGTCACTCGCTGGGGTTATATCAGGGACCGGATGCCCTGCTGTGGCACTGGCTGAAAAATCTGTTGCAGGGCGATGCCGGTAATTCGTGGATCTCCGGTGCGCCGGTGCTGCCGGGCATGCTGCAGGCAACCGGGGTTTCCCTGACGCTGATGGGCTGCGCACTGCTGGTGGCGCTGGTGCTGCTGAGCCTGATCTGTCTTCCGGTACTGCGTGCCGGTCTGACGGGGGTGGCGCGGCGTCCGGCGGGAACCCTGGCAGCGGCGCTGACCGCACTGCCGGAGTTTCTGCTGGCGGCGCTGCTGTTGCTGGTTGGCGCGGTGTGGCTCGGCTGGTTGCCGCCATATGGCTGGACAGGCTGGCAGCACGCGATACTGCCAGCACTGGCGCTGGGTATTCCGGCGGGGGGGTTACTCGGTCGTCTGTTTTCCGACGCGTTAAGCGCCAGTTTTCAGGAGAAGTGGCTGGTCAGCTGGCAGGCGGCGGGCATCCCACATCATCATCTGGCGCTGGCGCTTATCAGGCGCACGCTACCGGCGATGCTGCCGCAGCTGGCGATGGTAATTATCGGCCTGACTGGCGGAGCGATTGCGGTCGAAAAGGTGTTTGCCATTCCGGGCCTGGGTCGCGCCACGCTGGGCGCCGCTGCCGCCAGCGATCTGCCCGCGCTGCAAAGCGGCATGCTGATTCTGCTGCTGCTTGGCAGTGCCGCCGGTCTGCTGGCCAATCTGTTGCAACGCGCAATACTGGGGCCTGCATTAAAATATGGCGCGCTGCCCGCTGTACCGCCGCTGGCATCGGCCAGCCGCTGCGGCTGGTGGATACCGCTGATCGCCCTGCTGCTGATTTTGTTGCTGATTGCGGCCGGTTTACCGCGCGATGCGTTTAGTTCCGTCTGGCTGCGTCTGCAACCGCCATCATGGTCGCTGCCATTTGGCGCCGACGCCATGGCACGCGATATCCTCGCACGCGTGGCGCAGGGGGCATTGCACACCTGCGCGCTGGCGCTGCTGGTAACGCTCTGCACGCTGCTGATCGGCATGCTGGTTGGGTTGTTTCCGCGCGCGCTGGTGGGGCCGATTGAAGTGGCCAATGCCACACCGCCGGTGATTGCCGGTATGGTCATTGCCGCCATCAACGGCCCAACCAGTGCTGGCGCCGCCTTGGCAGTCATTATTGTCAGCTGGGCGCCGCTGGCGGCGCATACCGCCGCGCTGGTGTCCGAGATCAATGCCCAGCCGCATATCCGCATGTTACCGATGCTGGGGGTCGGCCCGTTGCGGCGCGCCTGGCGCTATTTATTGCCGCCGATGCTGGCGCCATTATTGCGCCATGCAATGTTGCGCTTGCCGGGTAATGCGCTGGCGCTGGCCGGACTGGGTTTTCTCGGCCTTGGGCCGCAGCCACCGGCGGCCGACTGGGGGATTGTGCTGGCGGAAGGGATGCCTTATGTCGAACGTGCGCCATGGGCGGTGGTTGCTCCGGCATTAGCGCTGATTCTGTTATCAGTGCTGGCGGTCACCAGTGCCAGTCTCACGGAGCGCACGCGGCGATTAAAGATTTAGCCATAAGTACCAGAACAGCGCAGTTTCACTGCGCTGTGGATTCAGTGCGCGATACAGGGCACGGTCAATGCCCGCCAGCTCGAAGCCATATTGCTCGTAAAACAGGCAGGCGGGGACGTTATTTGACTGCGTTTCCAGCACCAGCCCCGAGAGGTTTTTCTCGCGCGTCCACTGCACGGCGGCGTCCATCAGCGCGCGGCCACAGCCCAGCTGGCGCGCATGGCGATCAACAGCGATATCTTCCACCAGCGCCAGACCATTCCAGTTGCGGCTTACCGCCAGATAGCCCACCCACTGCTGTTGCCGCTGCGCGATAAACAGCGCGCTATCCGTGCTGTCGATGTAAGTACTAAACTGTTGCGGATCGTTAAAGTAGTGCTTTTCGTAAGCCTCAACCCGTTTCAGGTTCTGGCTGACAGGACGGTCAAATACCGCAACAAACTCTTTGGTGACGCGAAAACCATAATCAAGCTCACTCAGTGAAGTAAGCATCTCCGCGCTGGCTGGCAGGACGGTGATTGCAGCATCAGTTTCAGGCATCTTCTCCATCATCCGTTAAACTATGGCGCTTTAGCCATCAGGCTATCGGCCTCGGTAACTGAAGCGGTTTTTGTGCTGCGCTGATACAGGCACAACTCGCGGCCGCGCTGATTATTCATATGCTTCTGTGGATAACGCCCCTGCAACAGCAGTGCAGAGTAACCAACCCGATCGTCAAACAGCATGATTTTGCCTGCCGGTCTGGCATTTTTTAAACCGCTGGCTTTAACACAGGCCTGCACCATGGCTTTATCCGCCGCCGCCCAGGCTTCACTGCTGGACGCAAAAACGG
This sequence comes from Winslowiella arboricola, assembly GCF_025527015.1. Taxonomy (GTDB): domain Bacteria; phylum Pseudomonadota; class Gammaproteobacteria; order Enterobacterales; family Enterobacteriaceae; genus Erwinia; species Erwinia arboricola. The sequence goes on from NZ_JAODIM010000031.1 coordinate 82,895, forward strand.
GTGACGCCAGCAGCATGATTCCTGACAGTAACAAAAGTTGCACCGCTCGCATAATTACTCCTGGTCAATATCCCTCTACAGCGTAGCCGAAAGCGCTAAGCAAATGATCTGTTGTTGAAAAAAACGCAAAAAAAATCCCGCACGCAGCGGGAAGATGTGAAAAGACAAGCATTACCTGTTTTCGTGACGAGGAGAGCACTGCTCCAGGACGCACGTTAAGCTAACCCGACGCTATTGCAGCAATATGACAAGCGGCAGGGATGGGAATCTGGGGGAGAGAGTGGAAAGGGGCGAATATGCCCGCCCCTGTTGGCAGCTTAACCGCAATAGACGCTGCTAATGTTGCCGCTGGCATCGCCCATAAAGTTCAGACGATTAAGATTGAAGTCCATGGTCACCGCCGAGTTATGCGGGATCGCCCGCACCGGGTTGGCGAACTTCACCGTATCCAGTGAAGAAAGGGGTTTACCGATATAGCTCTGATACTGCGAGGCGCCGCAGCGATCATTCTCAGCATCGACCGGCTGCGCGGCTGCATCATGCTTTGGCGCAGTGTTACAAGCGGTTAGCGCAAACACAGCGGCTACCAGCAGGGATTTTGTATAAAACTTCACGTTTCACTCCTCTTCTACGTGTTTCAACTTAACAACAGCTCTCAGACTAGCAGAATGCGTTGGCAGATCAGACGGTTTTTTACCCTTTCGTGCCACCGTTTTACAACAATGTGAAAGTGACACGAATTGCTTAATGTTTAATCAGGTAAGGGATATAATTACCTAAGATAATTCTTAGGAGGAAATCATGGAACTCGCGATTTTTATCTGTTTCGCGGCGTTGATGACCTTTATCGCCATCCGCGTGCGTTAAGCCATTTGCTCTGATTGTCAGAGCCCGGGCCGGGTAATCACCAGGCCCGATCCCCGCTGTTTTTACCCTGCGCTGAAGCCGCTCGACAGTTTTCTAACCGGTTGATAATATTGCCTCTCTTTTCAGCCACGGGCTTAAGATGAACGCCAATACCAACCGGGTGACGCTGACGCTGTTTTATGGCGCGATGTTTGTGCTTTACTACCTGATAACGCTGGTGATTTCGCGCTTCCCGAATGTGGCTGAGCTGCGTAGCAGTGGTCTGCTGGTGCCGGTAGTTTGCCTGTTTGAGTTCGCGGTACTGTTCCCGCTGTATCGTTTTTACTGCACACGTCGTGACGATATTCCACCGGGTAAGCTGCAGTTAAAAACCACCCTGTTGTTTCTGGGCGGCCTGTTGCTGCTGATGCTGCTGCAAATCTTCCTGCTGCAACCTGAAGCCTGGCTGGAGCAGCAGTCACAACAGAGTCGTTCTGCGGTGCTGATTCTGCTGTTTACCGCCGTGGTGCTGGGTCCGGTATTTGAAGAGATTCTGTTTCGCGGCTTTCTGTTGCAGGGATTTCTGCTGTGGGCACCGAAAAGCCCGCTGGCCTGCGTCACTCTCACCTCACTGCTGTTTGCCGCTATGCATACACAGTATGTGCATCTGCAAACGCTGGCGATGTTAACCCTGTTCTCGATGCTACTGTGCTATGCACGGCTGAAATCGCGCGGGCTTAAGCTGCCGATTTTTCTGCATATGTTTAATAACCTGCTGGCGCTGTTACCGGCTCTGTATGCCACGTTGTTAAATGGCTAATCCGAACGGTGCTAAAATTAATCCACCCACAGCCACTATTAATTTCAGCCTGCCATCAATTAATGTTTTATAACCATATCGTTTTACTTAGAACAAAAATACATATCGATAGCCCATAATCTACTATTTAAAAATGCTATGAGTCATTTACACTCGCGACAAAAATTAAGGTAAGGAAACGTCATGAAAAGTATCGTTCCGTCAGTCATCGCTATCGCTCTGGCTGCTTCTTTTACTGCTCAGGCTGCCACACCACCAGACACACTGGTGATTGCCCAGTCAATCGATGATGCCAGCAGCTTTGACCCGGCGCAGGGTTTTGAACTGACCTCGATGCAGGCCTTTACCAATATCTATCAGCGGCTGGTGCAGTCAGATCCCAACAATCCGGTCGATCTGAAGCCAACGCTGGCGACCTCCTGGCAACCCGCCAGTGATAACCGCAGCCTGACCTTTGAACTGCGAGATGGCGCTAAATTCTCCACCGGCAATCCGGTGCGTCCCGAAGATGTGATCTTCTCGCTGTCGCGCGTGATCAAGCTGAATCTGGATCCCTCTTTTATCCTCGCTCAGATGGGCTGGACCAAAGACAATGTTGATGCGCAGCTGAAAAAGATCGATGACAAACACGTTCAGATTAGCTGGAACGCGGATATCAGCCCGGCGTTCGTGTTAAGCCTGCTATCGGCGCCGGTAGCATCGATCGTTGATGAAAAAACCGTGCTGGCTAATCAGCAGAAAAACGATCTCGGCAACCAGTGGTTGGGTACCCACTCTGCCGGTAGCGGTCCGTATCAGATCCGTAAGTATATCCCGCATGAAGTGGTGCTGCTGTCGGCTAACCCGACCTCACCTGCTGGTGCGCCCAGGCTGAAAAATATTCTGATTAAAAACGTCCCGGAACCGGCCGCGCGTCGTCTGCTGCTGGAACAGGGCGACGCCGATATTGCCCGTAACCTTGGCGCTGACCAGATGGCCGCGCTGAAAGGCAAAGCGGGGGTTAAGCCGGTCGCCTATCCAATGGCCTCGCTGTATTACATCCAGTTCAATATTGATGCCTCGCCGGCGCTGAAAAATCCTGCGCTGTGGGAAGCTTCCCGTTACCTGTTTGATTACCACGGTATCGCCGATGATCTGCTGAAAGGCCAGTTCCAGGTGCACCAGTCATTCCTGCCGGAAGGTTTCCTCGGCGCGCTGAATGACAATCCGTACAAATACGATCCGGAAAAAGCCAAAGCGATTCTGCAGAAAGCAGGCCTGACTAATGTCAGCTTTAAACTCTCCGTCAGTAACCAACCGCCGTATCTGGATATCGCCCAGGCGTTGCAGGCCAGCTTTGCCAAAGGCGGCATTAAAGTTGAACTGATCCCGGGACTCAGCACCGAAGTCTCCACTAGCGTAAAAGCGCATAAATATGAAGCGACGCTGAATGCCTGGGGCGCTGACTATTTTGATCCCAACACTAATGCCGCCGCTTTCGCTTACAACCCGGAAGATGGCAGCAAAACCCTCGCATGGCGCTCTAACTGGCATATTCCTGAGCTGAGCAAGCAGACGCTAGCCGCGACCGCCGTCAGTGATAACGCGAAGCGCGTGGAGATGTACCAGAGCATGCAGCGCGAAGTGCAGAAGAACTCACCGTACGTGGTGGGACTGCAGGCGCGTAACCTGATTGCGCTGCGCGACAACCTGCAAGGCTATGTGCAGGGAATCAACCCGGATATGGTGTACTACAACCAGGTCAGTAAGTAATGGCAGTAACTTCTACCGAAGCCGGGTCCGCCCGGCGTTTCTGGCGCGGTGGCGGACGTCTCGCCACCAGCCTGATTTCGTTACTGGTCACGCTGCTCGGCTTGCTGGCGTTTACCTTTATGTTGTCGCATCTGTCGCCGGTCGATCCGGTGTTGCAGATTGCTGGCGATCACGCCAGTGAATCGACCTACGCTCAGGTACGCCGTGATTTGGGCCTCGACCAGCCGGTGCTGATGCAGTTCTGGCACTATCTCGAACACCTGGCGCGTGGTGATTTGGGTGTCTCACGCATTACCAATCAGCCCGTGCTCAGCGATCTGATGCGCACTTTCCCCGCCACTATCGAACTGGCCAGCTGTGCGATGATTTTTGGCGCCTTTTTTGGCATCACGCTGGCGCTGCTGGCGGCATGGAAACCGGGCAGCATTATTGATAACCTGGCGCGCCTGATTTCGCTGCTCGGCTATTCGGTGCCGATTTTCTGGCTCGGGTTACTCGGGCTGCTGCTGTTTTACGCGGTGCTGCACTGGTCGGCCGGGCCCGGCAGGCTGGATGATATTTATGTCTACACCATCGAAACCAAAACCGGTCTGATGCTGATTGATAGCTGGCTCTCCGGCGATGCCGACATGTTCCGCAACGCCATTGCCCACCTGTGGCTGCCGGTGGTGGTGCTGGGAATGCTGTCGATGGCGGGCATCACCCGTCTGCTGCGTGCCGCGCTGCTGGAAGAGAGCAGCAAAGAGTATGTCACTCTTGCGCGCGCCAAAGGCGCCGGACGCGGACGTATTCTGCTGCTGCATATTTTCCCCAATGTCTCCGGTACGCTGATTACCGTGCTGGCGCTCTCCTACGCCACGCTGCTGGAAGGTTCTGTGCTGACCGAAACCGTCTTTGCCTGGCCAGGTGTCGGTCGCTATATGACCACCGCGCTGTTCGCCTCCGATGCACCGGCGATTCTTGGCTCCACGCTGCTGATAGGCGGCTGCTTTATCGTGCTGAACACGCTGGCTGATGCTCTCACCTGGCTTACCGATCCGAGAACCCGATGACGCAAAATTTAACTGATGCTGAAACTGTGGCGCCGCGTCGCTATCGCCGCCGCCGGGTGACTACCCTGGTGACTGGCGGCACGCTGGTGGCCATTCTGCTGCTGACCGCACTGCTTGCGCCGCTGCTGGCACCGTTTGATCCCAATGCCCAGCTGATGTCCGCGCGCCTGCTGCCGCCCTCTGGCGCTCACTGGCTCGGTACTGACGGCTTTGGCCGCGATCTGCTGTCGCGGGTGATTTACGGCACCCGCCCGACACTGCTGCTGGTCTCGCTGATTCTGGTGCTGACCATTCCGGTCGGCATGCTGGTCGGTATCGCTGCTGGTTATCTTGGTGGCTGGACCGAACGGGTGCTGATGCGCATTACCGATATCTTTCTGTCGCTGCCAAATCTGGTGATCGCGCTGGCGCTGGTGGCGATGCTAGGCCCGGGCCTGATGAATGGCGCACTGGCGCTGGCGCTGACCAGCTGGCCGCCCTTTGCCCGTCAGGCACGTGCGGAAACCCTCGCCCTGCGTCGTAGCGATTACCTCGCCGCGGCGCGGATGCAGGGCATTACCGGCCTGCGCCTGATGTTTGGTCATATTCTGCCGCTCTGTATGCCAAGCGCTGTAGTGCGCGCCGCACTCAGCCTCGGCGGGATTATTCTTGCCGCCGCGGGTCTCGGTTTCCTCGGTATGGGCGTTCAGCCGCCAACTGCGGAATGGGGCTCAATGGTCGCCGAAGGCAGTAAGGTGATTTTTGACCAGTGGTGGGTCGCTGCCGCACCAGGTGGCGCGATTCTGTTTGCCAGCCTGGCCTTTAACCTGACAGGCGACGGCCTGCGCGACCGACTGGATACCCGCAATGCCAACTGATTCTTCCGCGCTGATTATCGCTGACCGGCTAAGTATTTCGCTGAATGATGGCGCCACGCTGGTGAAAGATCTCTCTTTTACCCTCGGACGTGAACGTGTGGCGCTGGTGGGTGAGTCCGGTTCCGGAAAATCACTGACCGCCCGCGCGCTGATGGGCCTGTTAGCGCCTTCTTTGCATGTGCAGGCGCGAAGCTTAAGCGTTGCCGGGGAAAATGCCTTAACCCTGACTGAGCGCCGCTGGAGCCAGTTACGCGCCAGTAAACTGGCGATGGTGATGCAGGATCCGAAGTATGCGCTGAACCCTGTGCGCACCATTGGCTGGCAGGTTGAGGAGCCACTTAAGCTGCATCAATCCTTTAGCCGCGCCGAACGCCGTGAAAAGGTGTGCGAGATGCTTGATGCCGTGGGCCTGCCGCAACCGGCTCAGCTGATGACGCGTTATCCGCATCAGCTCTCCGGCGGGATGGGACAGCGCGTTATGCTGGCGATTGCGCTGATTGCCGATCCGCAATTTCTGATTGCCGATGAGCCGACCTCAGCGCTCGATCATGCGATGCGCGACCAGGTGCTGGCGTTAATCCGTCGTCTGGTGGAGCAGCGCAATATGGGCCTGCTGCTGATCAGTCACGATCTGCAACAGGTAGCGGAACATTGCGATCGGGTGATGGTGATGTACAAGGGGGAAGTGCTGGATACCCTGCCTGCCGCTGAATTACCGCGCGCCACCCATCCCTACACCCACACCCTGTGGTCCTGCCGTCCGAGCAAAGCGACCCACGGTCAGCCGCTGCCGGTTCTCGATCGCGCGGCACTGGAGGCGACTCGTGAGCATGATTGATCTGCAACAGCTGAGTGTGGCGCATAAGCAGGGCTATGATCTGCGTACCGTGGTGCATGACGTCAATCTGACGATTGACGCCGGTGAGTGTTTTGGTCTGGTGGGTCCCTCCGGCTGCGGTAAATCGTCGCTGCTTTGGGTGATGGCCGGGCTGAATCCGCACTGGCAGGGCTCTATGCAGCTGGCAGGACATCAGGTGGCCGCTGGCAAAGCCTTTACCGGCACGCTGCGTCGTGAAGTACAGATGGTGTTTCAGGATCCCTATGCCTCACTGCATCCGCGTCACCGTCTGCGTCGAACGCTGGCGGAACCGCTGAAACTGCTGAAGGTGCAGGATATCGACGATCGTATCGATCAGGGATTTCGTCATGTTGGTCTGGATCCGGCGATGGCCGACCGTTATCCGCATCAGCTCTCCGGCGGCCAGCGCCAGCGTGTCGCCATTGTGCGCGCGCTGCTGTTAGAACCCAAAGTACTGCTGCTGGATGAACCTACTTCGGCGCTGGATATGTCGGTGCAGGCCGAGATCCTTAATCTGCTAAACGATCTGAAGCGTCTCGATAATCTGACCATGGTGCTGGTCAGCCACGATCCGGATGTGATCGACCATATGTGCGATCGCGCCGCACAGATGGCTAATGGCCGGATTGTCGGTTAAAACTATCAGCACGGGCGGCGAGAACGCCGCCCCTACGCTGATCTGATGTAGGG
>NZ_JAODIM010000030.1 GCF_025527015.1 Winslowiella arboricola
CTTCCGGCGGTTCGTGTTACCGAACCTCCTGACACCGCGCTGTGTAAGCCGTTGTTCCGTGTCAGTGGAGGCGCAGTATAGGGAATTTCTGGCGGGTGACAAGCGTTTATTATAAAAAAATGACTGAGCGTTGTAATTTTCGACAAAGCGCGGATTTTTACTGCGCCTTGCCTGGTAAATGAGCAAATTCCTGAGCAAAACGAGCCACTTGCGTCCAGTCAGTATATTCGACTTCTTTCGAGGTATCGGTCTCACCGCCGGTCATGCGCATAATCAGCTGAATCATCACCCGGTCAAACCAACGATAACGCGCATAGCGCAACGCACCGGCAAATACTGCGCAACAGTCAGGCTGCCATGGCGACTGTAATAAGAACTTACGCGTATAGGCATTGGTTTGCGGCGTCCGCTTATCCACTTTACGTGCGGTAAGGTTCACGCAGAAGAAGCCGCTGGCGCGTTGCTGTAACTCATGCAGATGACGCTTAACGAATTTTGCTACCGCTGGATGGAAATGACCGTAGTGGATGGAGCCACCAATTAACACGCGATCATACTGCGACCAGTCGATCTGTTCGACCCGCAGGATATTAAACACATCACACTCCATCTCCTCTTTAATACTGTTAGCTATATAAGAGGCGATTTCACGCGTCTGGCCTTCACGGCTGGAAAAAAGAATAAGCGCTTTCATAGTTTTTACTCGTGGTTTTATTCACGCCAGAACGTTGGAGTAAACAGCACCAACAGCGTAAATACTTCAAGACGCCCAAACAGCATCGTGACAATCAAAATCCATTTCGCCACGTCATTCATCGACGTGAAGTTATCGGCAACCACTCCAAGGCCCGGGCCGAGGTTATTAAGCGTAGCCGCAACCGCCGCAAATGCAGAGAAATCATCGACGCCGGTGGCAATAATCGCCAGCATGCTGAGAATAAACACCAGTGCATAGGCAGAGAAGAATCCCCAAACTGCTTCGAGGATCCGTTCCGGCAGTGCGCGATTGCCCAGTTTAATGGTGTATACCGCATTCGGGTGCACCAGCCTTTTCAGTTCACGCGATCCCTGTTTAAACAGTAACAGAATACGGATTACCTTCAGGCCACCGCCGGTGGAACCAGCACAGCCACCAATAAAGGCGGAACACAATAATAGCACCGGCAGGAACAGCGGCCAGCGCGCAATACTGTCAGTGGTAAATCCGGCGGTGGTTGCCATTGATACCACCTGGAAGAAGGCCTGATTCAGGGTTTGCATTCCAGTCTGGTAAACATCGTGGAACCACAGAACCAGGGTACAGACCACCACCAGCGTCAGCTGCACGCCAATAAACATACGGAACTCAGGGTCACGCCAGTAGACACGCAGGTTACGCCCACTCAGTAATGAGAAATGCAAACCGTAGTTACAACCAGAGATCAGCAGGAAGATGGCAATAATGGTGTTAATGGTCGGACTGTTAAAATAACCGATGCTGGCATCATGGGTCGAAAAGCCGCCGATGGCGATAGTGGAGAAGCTATGGCCTATCGCATCAAACAGCGGCATCCCGGCAATCCACAGCGCCAGCGCACAGGCGACCGTCAGTAACACATAGATTAGCCACAGAGTTTTGGCGGTTTCGGCTATGCGCGGGCGCATCTTGTTATCTTTTAGCGGCCCGGGCATTTCGGCGCGATACAGCTGCATACCGCCGACGCCGAGAATCGGCAAAATCGCCACTGCCAGCACAATGATCCCCATACCGCCGAGCCACTGTAACATCTGACGATAGAACAGAATCGCCTTGGGCAGTGAGTCCAGCCCGACCAGCGTGGTCGCGCCGGTGGTGGTTAAACCGGAAAAGGATTCAAAAAATGCGTCGGTAATGCTCAGGTTGGGTTGTTCGGAGAAGATAAACGGCATCGCCCCCACGCTGCCCAGCACGGTCCAGAACAGCACGACTATCAGAAAGCCTTCGCGCGGTTTTAACTCGCTCTTCTGCTTGCGATTCGGCCACCACAGCAGCGCGCCGATAATCAGTGCCATAAAGAACGTCTGACTGAAGGCGCGTCCGGCCCCATCGCGATAAATCAACGCCACCAAACCGGGGACGATCATCGTTCCGGAAAACAGAATGACCAACAAACCGACGATGCGGGTAATGGCACGAATATGCATCCAGCCGTTTCCTTAACCTGACAAATAAAAAGAGAGTTATGGTTTTACCGGGATAAGCTGAAGCGCGCCCCGGCTAAAGTCTGATAAATTTTGGGTGAACCCCTCAAGCTGCGCATAAGGCAGCGCCAGATTGATCGTCACCACATCTGAAAACTCGCTGTCCAGCAGTCTGCCATCAAAGCGCTGGATCATGCGTTCAACATCGCCCAGTTGCGCATAGTCACAGCACAACCAGAAAGCTCGCATTGGTACTTTCTGCACCCGAGCCAGCCGTTTTAATCCCTGCTGAACGCCGCCGCCATAAGCTTTGACCAGCCCTCCGGTGCCAAGCTGAATACCACCGTAGTAACGCACCACCACGGCGGTAATTTCGCCGACATTGCTGCCCATCAGCTGCGCCAGCATCGGTTTTCCTGCGGTGCCTGAGGGTTCGCCATCGTCAGAGAACCCCAGCTGTTGCGAATCATTTGGCGCGCCAGCCACCCATGCCCAGCAATGATGCCGGGCAGCGGGATGTTCACTCCTGACCTGTTGCACAAACGCACGCGCCGCTTCGCTGCCGTCGGTATGCGCCAGCAGCGTAATAAAACGGCTTTTTTTGATCGTTTCCTCGCTGACGCTAACCGGCTCAGCGGGGATGTCATAAGCATCCATCAGGCAAGATTCAGATCACGCGTCATATTTTCGACACGATTGTCGTAAATCACCACATTGTCTTCGATACGGATGCCGCCATAAGGCTTCAGCGCTTCGATACGTTCCCAGTCGAAGTACTGACTAAATTTGCCTGCGCGCCATGGCGTTAACAAGGATTCGATAAAGTAGAGGCCCGGCTCGATAGTCAGCACCATACGCGGTTCAAGCACGCGCGTGCAGCGCAGATAAGGATATTGCGCCGGCGCCGCCAGATGCGTACCGCTATCGTCCTGCATAAAACCGGCAACATCATGGACCTGCAGACCCAGCGGATGCCCCAGACCGTGCGGCAGGAAAGGTCCGGTCAGATTTTCTTTGACCATCGCCTCGGCGCTCAGCCCACTGACCAGCTGATGCTTCAGCAACAGTTTAGCGATGCGATGATGCATCTGCTCATGGTAGTCGGTATAGCGTACCCCTGCCTTCAGCGTATCAATCAGCGCCAGCTCTTCGTCATTAAGATCTTTCACCAGCTCCGCAAACAGGCTATCGCCCTGCGCGGCATAGGTACGGGTTAAATCCGCAGCATAACCGTTATATTCCGCACCGGCATCGATCAGGAAGCTAAGCTGCTGTTCCGGCGCCTGATGCTGGAGCTGAGTATAGTGCAGCACCGCCGCATGCTCATTCAGCGCGATAATATTGCCATAGGGCACATCGGTATCGCGGTGGCCGGTCGCTGTCAGGTAGGCGATATTGATATCAAATTCACTCATGCCGGAGAGGAATGCTTCCTTCGCCGCACGATGCCCCAGCACCGCCACTTTCTGCGCCTGGCGCATACAGGCCAGCTCATAATCGGTTTTATAAGAACGATGATAATGCAGGTAATCCAGTACGCCCTGCGGGTTCACACGGTCAGACTGAATATCCAGCTGCGCCGCACGCTGCGGCACCGGCCCAATATAGGCCACATTCTGCCGCTGCGCGGGCAGCAGTTGGGCAATCTCGTCAGCATTTTTCAGCTGGATAATCTCGATTTCGTCGGTCCAGAAACTGTTCGGCAATGGCTCAACGTTATGCCAGTAATCAACCGGCGAATAGAACCACAGCTTCGGCTTATTGACGCCATCAACCCACAACCAGCAGCCAGGCACTTGCGTTACCGGCACCCAGGCTTTGAATTGCGGATTGACCTTGAAGGGATAGCTGTGGTCGTCGAGGAAAACCGTCAGTAATTCCCCGGAATGGATCAGCATGGCATCAAGCTTAAAGCGAGCCAGCAGTTGCTGCGCACGCTGCTGCAGCACGGAAATATGATCTTTATAGAGCGTAACCAGTGAGTCCATTAACTTCTCTCCGATGCACGAAAAAGTGTCCGCATCTTATCACAGCCAATTGCACGATGCCGTTTTGCCGCGGCTGTGATCTTGTTAGCAAATAAGCAAACTTCTGTTTGCAAATAATTAACATCAAACCCAAACTCCAGATCATCTGGTATGACCAGATCCCTTTATCGCGGTTTCAGGAGACTGACATGCTCTACCAAGGCGAAACCCTTTCACTTGACTGGCTGGACGATGGCATCGCCGAGCTGGTATTTGATGCGCCCGGCTCGGTTAATAAGCTGGATACCCAAACCGTCGCCAGTCTCGGCGCAGCCATTGCGGTGCTGGAACAACAATCGGCACTGAAAGGCCTGCTGCTGAGTTCAGCGAAACCCGCCTTTATTGTTGGCGCGGATATCACCGAATTCTTATCGCTGTTTGCCGCACCGGCAGACAAGCTTGAACAGTGGCTGATTTTTGCCAACAGCATTTTTAATCGTCTGGAAGATCTGCCGGTGCCAACCATCGCAGCTATCAGCGGCTATGCGCTGGGCGGCGGCTGTGAATGCGTGCTGGCGACCGATTTACGTATTGCCAGTCAAGATGCGCGCATCGGCCTGCCGGAAACTAAACTGGGGATTATGCCGGGCTTTGGTGGCTCGGTACGTCTGCCGCGCCTGCTGGGCGCCGATAGCGCCTTAGAAATTATTGCTGCGGGTAAAGATGTCGATGCTAATCAGGCGTTAGCGATTGGCCTGGTCGATGCGGTGGTGGCGAAGGAAAAACTGCGTGATGGCGCGATTGCAATGCTGAAAGAGGCGATTGCCGAACCACAAAGCTGGCGCGCGCGGCGTCAGCCCAAACTGGAACCGTTAAAACTCAGCCCCGTGGAAGCTGCGATGAGCTTCACCATCGCCAAAAGCATGGTGATGCAGAACGCCGGTAAACACTATCCGGCGCCGCTCACGGCGGTGAAAACCATTGAAGCCGCCGCCGGGCTGGGGCGCGATGAGTCATTGCAGCTGGAAACCCGCGCATTTGTACCGCTGGCACGTTCGGATGTGGCGCGGGCGCTGGTCGGTATCTTCCTTAACGATCAGTACGTGAAAGGCAAAGCGAAAAAACTGACGCGCGATAGCGAAATCCCCCAACAGGCGGCGGTGCTGGGCGCCGGCATTATGGGCGGCGGCATCGCTTATCAGTCGGCCTGGAAAGGCGTGCCGGTGATCATGAAAGATATCAGTGAGAAATCACTGACACTGGGAATGAATGAAGCGGCGAAACTGCTTAACCGACAGCTTGAACGCGGCAAAATCGACGGACTGAAACTGGCCAGCGTAATTGCCACCATCCAGCCCACTCTGGAATATAGCGATTTTCAGCGTGCCGATATAGTAGTGGAAGCGGTAGTGGAGAACCCGAAAGTGAAAGCCGCGGTGCTGGCAGAAACGGAGAGTAAGGTGCGCAGCGACACCGTACTCGCCTCGAACACCTCGACGATTCCGATCGGCCTGCTGGCGCAATCACTGCAGCGGCCGGAAAACTTCTGCGGCATGCACTTCTTCAACCCGGTGCCGCGCATGCCGCTGGTAGAAGTGGTGCGCGGAGAAAAAACCTCGGACGCCACGCTGGCAAAAGTGGTCGCCTGGGCCAGCAAGATGGGCAAAACGCCGATTGTGGTCAACGACTGTCCGGGCTTCTTTGTTAACCGCGTGCTGTTCCCTTACTTTGCCGGTTTCAGCCTGCTGCTGCGTGATGGCGCCGACTTCCGCCAGATCGATAAGGTGATGGAGAAAAAATTTGGCTGGCCAATGGGCCCTGCCTGGCTGCTGGATGTGGTTGGTATTGATACCGCTCATCATGCGCAAAGTGTGATGGCCGATGGCTTCCCGACGCGGATGAAAAAAGATTTCCGCGACGCTATTGATGTGATGTTTGACGCCGGACGCTTCGGGCAGAAAAATCAGCAAGGCTTCTGGGGCTGGGAAACGGGTAAGAAAGGAAAAGCGAAGAAAGTGGCGGATACCAGCGTTGACGCGCTGTTGCAGGATGTCTGCCAGCCACAACGGGTATTTAGCGATGACGAAATCATCGCGCGCATGATGATCCCGATGATCAATGAAGTGGTGCGCTGCCTTGAAGAGGGTATTATCGCCAGCCCGGCGGAAGCGGATATGGCGCTGGTTTATGGCCTTGGTTTCCCACCGTTCCATGGCGGCGTGTTCCGCTATCTCGATACGCTCGGCAATGCGCAATTTATCGCGCAGGCGCAGCCGTTTGCTGCGCTGGGCGCCCTGTATCAGCCAGCCGAAGCAATTAAACACAAAGCTCAAAACAACCAGAGCTGGTATCCGCCAGCCCGGCCGCTGACTGATGCAGCCCTGAAAACGGCGTGAGGAGAACAGAATGGAAAAGGTCGTTATTGTTGATGCAATCCGCACGCCGATGGGTCGCTCAAAAGGCGGAGCCTTCCGTCATCTGCGTGCAGAAGATCTCTCCGCGCATCTGATGCGCTCATTACTGAGCCGTAACCCGGCGCTGCCCGCCGCCTCCCTCGACGATATCTATTGGGGCTGCGTACAGCAGACGCTGGAACAGGGCTTTAATATTGCGCGTAATGCGGCGCTGCTGGCGGAGATCCCCCATCGCGTTCCGGCCACCACCGTCAACCGGCTTTGTGGTTCTTCGATGCAGGCGCTGCACGACGCGGCGCGCGCGATTATGGTCGGTGATGCGCGTGCCTGCCTGATTGGCGGCGTCGAGCATATGGGTCATGTGCCGATGAGCCACGGCGTTGATTTTCATCCAGGCCTGAGCCGCACGGTGGCAAAAGCGGCCGGAATGATGGGGCTGACCGCCGAAATGCTGGCGCGCATCCACCATATCAGCCGCGAAATGCAGGATGAGTTTGCCGCCCGCTCACATCAGCGCGCCTGGGTAGCGACCCAGGCGGGTCATTTTAAACCGGAGATTGTAGCAACCTCCGGCCATGATGCCGACGGCGTACTGAAGCGTTATGATTTTGATGAAGTTATCCGCCCGGAAACCAGCGTCGCCGGTCTGGCGGCGCTGAAACCGGCGTTCGATCCGGCCAATGGCACGGTCACCGCTGGCAGCTCGTCAGCGCTGTCTGATGGTGCGGCGGCAATGCTTATTATGAGCGAATCACGCGCTGCCGAACTGGGCTTAACCGCGCGTGCGCGCATCCGCTCAATGGCGGTGGTCGGCTGCGATCCGTCGATTATGGGTTATGGCCCGGTGCCGGCTTCGCAGCTGGCGCTGAAACGGGCAGGGCTGGCAGTGACGGATATCGATCTGTTTGAGCTGAATGAGGCCTTTGCCGCGCAAACGCTGCCGTGTATTAAGGATCTGAACCTGCTGGATAAGATTGATGAGAAGGTGAACCTGAACGGCGGTGCCATCGCCCTGGGCCACCCGCTGGGTTGCTCCGGCGCGCGTATCAGCACCACTCTGCTTAATCTGATGGAACGTCGCGATGCGCAGTTTGGTCTGGCGACAATGTGCATCGGCCTCGGCCAGGGCATTGCGACGGTATTTGAACGCGTCTGATTGGCGGGCGGCGAGAACGCCGTCATTACGGTTAATGCAAATCATTAACACGGGCGGCGATAACGCCGCCCCTACACCCGCTTTACTGTAGGGGCGGCGTTATCGCCGCCCTCCAGATCAGATAAAGGCAAAAGCATCGCCATACATATGCGCTTCCAGCGCGCCACGCTCGGCACAAAAACGCTCGCGGGCGATTTTCGCCATCTCAAAACGACCGGCAATGTAGATATCGTGCTCACTGAGGGTGCCGTAATCCTGCATCACCGCGGTTAATACCGTACCGCTGCGTCCTGGCCAGCCCGCTTCAGGCTGCTCAACCACCGGAATCACCTTCAGATTAGGATGCTTCACCGCCAGCGCGTTAAGCTCCTCCAAATCGTACAGATGTTTCAGCTCACGGCCACCCCAGTAGATGGCGATGTCGCGCTGCGGCTGCTGCGCCAGTGCGGTCAGCAGAATTGAGCGCGCATAGGAGAAGCCAGTCCCCCCGGCGATCAGGATCAGCGGACGGCTGCCCTCTTCGCGCAGGAAAGCGTCACCATGAGGAATATCAACGGTAATTTCGCGCTGCTGCTGGATGCGTTCCATCACGGCCATCGCATAGAGGTTCAGTTCAGAAGCGCCGATATGCAGTTCGATTATATCTTTTTCCATTGGCGTCGACGCCAGCGAGAACGGACGCTTATCACGCTCATCCATCACTACCATCAGATACTGGCCAGCCTGGAAGCAAAAATCAGCTTCCGGCACCAGTCGCACCCGGTAAACGGTATCGGTAATCGCTTCAACCGAGGTCACTTTACAGCTCAATCTTGTCATGCGTTCCCTCTGTCGGGTCGTCATTATCATAGGTTCACTGCGGCGGATTAACGCTGCGGCGACTGATTAAAAATGGCTAACTCATCCCAAATAGCATCAATGCGCGCGGTGACTGCGGCATCTTTAACGATTGGCCGCCCCCACTCGCGATCGGTTTCACCCGGCCACTTATTGGTGGCATCTAAACCCATTTTTGAACCCAACCCGGAAACCGGCGAGGCAAAATCAAGGTAGTCGATTGGTGTGTTCTCAACCAGCACGGTATCGCGCGCCGGATCCATCCGCGTAGTAATGGCCCAGATGACATCATTCCAGTCGCGCGCATTGACGTCATCATCACAGACAATAACAAATTTGGTGTACATAAACTGGCGCAAAAATGACCATACGCCCATCATGACGCGCTTGGCATGTCCGGCGTACTGCTTTTTCATCGTGACAACGGCCAGCCGGTACGAACAGCCTTCCGGCGGCAGATAGAAATCGACAATTTCGGGAAACTGCTTTTGCAGAATCGGCACAAAGACTTCGTTCAGCGCCACACCCAGTACCGCCGGTTCATCAGGTGGACGACCGGTATAGGTTGAATGATAGATGGCATTACGACGTTGCGTTATGTGCGTTACGGTGAAGACCGGGAAATTATCCACTTCATTATAGTAACCGGTATGGTCGCCATACGGGCCTTCCGGCGCCATTTCGCCCGGTTCGATATAGCCTTCCAGCACAATTTCGGCGCTGGCGGGAATTTCCAGATCGCTGGAAATACACTTAACCACTTCGGTCTTATTACCGCGCAGCAGACCGGCAAAAGCATATTCAGAGAGCGAATCAGGGACTGGTGTCACCGCGCCAAGGATCGTGGCCGGGTCGGCGCCCAGCGCCACCGCCACCGGGAAACGTTCGCCCGGATGCGCCTGGCTCCACTCCTGAAAATCGAGGGCGCCGCCACGATGGGAAAGCCAGCGCATAATTAATTTGTTTTTACCGATCACCTGCTGGCGATAGATGCCGAGATTTTGCCGCTCTTTATGCGGGCCGCGGGTCACGGTTAATCCCCAGGTGATCAACGGTGCGGCATCTTCCGGCCAGCACTTCATTACCGGAATGCGCGACAAATCGACGTCATCGCCCTGCCAGATCTCTTCCTGGCAAGGGGCGTTGCGCAGCCGTTTGGTCGGCATATTCAGCACTTGTTTGAACTGCGGCATCTTATCGAACAGATCGCGAAAACCTTTCGGTGGCTCCGGCTCTTTTAAAAATGCCAGTAACTTACCTACTTCGCGCAGTGCGGTGACATCTTCCTGGCCCATGCCCATTGCGACACGCTTTGGCGTACCGAACAGATTGCACAGCACAGGCATATCATAGCCTTTCGGGTTTTCAAACAGCAGAGCCGGGCCGCCGGCGCGCAAGGTACGATCGGCAATCTCGGTCATTTCCAGTTCAGGATCGATCTCAAGAGTGATGCGTTTTAGTTCCCCGCGCTTTTCCAGCAGGGCAATGAAGTCGCGTAAGTCGTGGTATTTCATGCCTTTCCATCAATCGGGCCGGTGAATCGGCCATTATAGGGCTGATTCAGCGAGCATGCTTGTTTTTGTTCCTGCCGGGTATCCGACAGATCGCACAGTCAAATTATGTCGCGCGCCCAGAGTCTGATACAGATAAAGCGGGCGCGTCAATTTCCAATTTCAGGCAATGTGACAAAACGATGGCCAAAATGCTGCGGCTTTGTCACGATGACTTCGGATATTTCGTAGCCAGCGCGCAGCAGCAAATCCAGCTAACACGCGTGATGTTGCTACAACTCTGACAGCAGTTTTGCTATTCTTAGCGTCTGGTAATTGGAAAGTGACATTATGGAATCCTGGTATTTACTGTACTGCAAACGTGGTCAACTGTTGCGCGCAAAAGAGCATCTTGAGCGCCAGTCAGTTCATTGCCTGAGCCCGATGATTGCACTGGAAAAAATCGTGCGCGGTAAACGTACAACCGTCAGTGAGCCACTGTTTCCTAATTATCTGTTTATAGAGTTTGATCCCGAAGCGATTCACACCACCACCATCAGTGCGACACGCGGTGTCAGCCACTTTGTGCGCTTTGGCGCCCTGCCCGCTACCGTGCCGCACAATGTCATTCAGATATTGCAGACCGAGACACCGGAAAATATGGTCGACCCGGAAACGCCGCAACCGGGCGATGAAGTGCTGATTATTGACGGCACTTTTGAAGGGCTGAAAGCCATTTTCACTGAGCCGGATGGCGAAGCACGCTCAATGCTGCTGCTTAATCTGCTGAATAAACAGATTGTCCGCAGCGTCGATAATTTACAGTTTCAGAAACTGTAATAGCGGGCGGTGCGTACGCCGCCATTACGTATCGCGGAAATCCTCGGGGCGGGCGGCGATAACGCCGCCCCTACAGGTTATTGCGCTCTTATGTAGGGGCGGCGTTATCGCCGCCCGACTGACTAACGCTGCATCTGCTCGTCGCGGATCCACTGCGCAACACGCTTCGAGAAGTAAGTCAGAATACCGTCGGCGCCCGCGCGCTTAAAGCACAGTAACGACTCCATCACTGCCGGTTTCTCGGCCAGCCAGCCATTCTGAATTGCCGCCATATGCATCGCATATTCGCCGGAAACCTGATACGCAAAGGTCGGCACGCCAAAGGTGTCTTTCACCCGACGGATCACATCCAGATACGGCATACCCGGTTTCACCATCACCATGTCAGCGCCTTCCTGCAAATCCTGGGCGATCTCCTGCAACGCTTCATCACTGTTGGCCGGATCCATCTGATAGGTCAGTTTGTTACCGCCTTTCAGATTGCCGGATGAACCAATCGCGTCGCGGAAGGGGCCGTAGTAGCAGGAAGCATATTTCGCCGAGTAGGCCATAATCTGGGTGTTAATATGATTATCGCGCTCCAGCTGGTCGCGCAGCGCGCCTATACGGCCATCCATCATATCGCTTGGCGCCAGAATCTCAGCGCCGGCTTCGGCATGCGACAGCCCCTGACGCACCAGAATCTCTTTGCTGATATCGTTAATCACATAGCCATGCTCGTCGATAATGCCATCCTGACCATGGGTGGTGTAAGGGTCGAGCGCTACATCGGTCAGCAGGCCCAGCTCCGGCACCGCGGCTTTCAGGGCGCGTACCGCACGCTGCACCAGACCGTCCGGGTTATACGCTTCTTCGGCATGCAGGGATTTCTTATCCGCTTCAATCACCGGGAACAGCGACAGCACCGGAATGCCCAGCTTCGCAATCACTTCCGCTTCTTTAACCAGCACATCGATGGTCATGCGGAAAACGCCCGGCATCGACGCGACTTCCTGCTGCTTGTTATGGCCTTCCATCACAAATACCGGATAGATCAGGTCGTTGACCGTCAGCTGGTTCTCAGCGACCAGACGACGGCTGAAATCATGGCGACGAACGCGGCGCAGACGGCGGCCAGGGAAGGCGCCTGGGAAAGCAAAACTCATTAGTATCTATCTCCGATTGGCATGGTGCAGGCTATCTTACTTGCCATTTTGAACCTGGGCAGTGCTCATTCCCCTCACGTACCTGCTTGTACGCTCGGGTCATTGCGCGCTGTCCGCGTTCAAACTGGCGGCGACGATAACGCCTGAACATCACTACCCTATTTTAAATAATTTACGACTATTCGCTGCTGTTTGCTGTGCTAACCATTCAGCCTCTTCACCACGCCAGGCGGCGACCTGCTGAACAATATGCGGCAGAAAACAGGGTTCATTACGGCGGGAAGGCGGCCTTGGTCTCATATCCCGTGGCAACAGATAAGGCGCATCGGTCTCCAGCAGTAAACGCTCTGCGGGGATCAATGGCAGTAGTTCACGTAATTCCAGTCCCCGACGCTCATCGCACACCCAGCCGGTAATGCCGATCGATAAGCCAAGCGCCAGGCACTCTTCGATTTCCGCCTGGGTGCCGGTAAAGCAGTGCACCACCGCACCAGGCAGTTTCTCAATCCAGGGTTTAAGGATGTCGATAAAACGTGAGTGCGCATCGCGACAGTGCAGAAACACCGGCATCGAGAGTTCCGCCGCCAGCTCCAGCTGGGCATTGAAAGCATACTCCTGCTGCTCCTGAGCGGAGAAATTGCGGTTAAAATCCAGCCCGCATTCCCCAATCGCCACCACCTGCTCACTCTCCGTCAGACGGCGTAAGGTGGCGGCGGTATCGCCCGACCACTCGCTGGCATGGTGAGGATGAACGCCCGCGGTTGACCAGCAGTAGTCCGGATGCTGGCGCGCCAGACTCTGCGCCTGCTGACTCTCCAGCGCATTGGTGCCGGTAATCAGTATGCCGGTGACGCCCGCTTCACGCGCGCGTTTAACTACCTTTTCACGATCTTTAGCAAATTGCGTACTGGTCAGGTTTACACCGATATCAAACATATTTCTTTCCAAACAGTAACCGCCCTTTCGGGCGGCTGGCTATGACTTTAAATTCCTCGCGGCAAGGCCGGAATCTCACATTTCTGAGATGCCCTAAATAATTCGGGTTGCATCAAGGCGGCAAGCGAACGAATCCCGATGAGCGTAGTAAACTACGTGATTCGGGTGAGTGAACGCAGCCAACGAAGAGGCAGTTCGAAGTATGACGGGCATCACGATTCAGACTCCTGTTCCTTATCATCATTATCCTGACGTCCCTTTCCTACATAGAAGCGACCAAAGAATACGCCGACTTCAAACAGGCAGTACATCGGAATAGCGAGCAAAGTTTGCGAAAGAACGTCTGGCGGCGTTAATAACATGCCCACCACAAATGCGCCAACCAGCACATAAGGGCGCTTTGCCTTCAGATCTTCCGGGGTCGTCACGCCCGTCCAGCACAGCAATACGATCGCAATCGGCACTTCAAATGAGACGCCAAACGCCATAAACAGCGCCATGACGAAATCAAGATAGTTATTGATGTCAGTGGCTATCAGTACACCTTTCGGCGCGGTTGAGGCAAAAAAGCCAAACGCCAGCGGAAAGACGACGAAATAGGCAAAAGCCATACCGATATAAAACAGCGCTGAACTGGAAAACAGCAGCGGCATCACCAGCTTGCGCTCATGGCGGTACAGTGCCGGAGCCACAAACGCCCACACCTGATGCAGGATCACCGGTATCGCAATAAATACCGAAACGATCATTGTCAGCTTGATGGGGGTAAAGAATGGCGAGGCCACATCAGTGGCGATCATACTGGCACCGGCCGGCAGCTGTTTGATTAGTGGTGCGGAAACGATTTGATAGATATCATTTGAGAAGTAAGCCAGTGCCAGAAAAATGCCTAACACTGCGATAATGCAGTTCAGCAGGCGCTTGCGCAGCTCTATCAGATGACTGATCAGCGGCTGGGTATCTTCAACAGCCATGTTTAACGTTCACCGCTAGTTTGAGTGGTTGAGGCCGGAGTGCGCACCACTGGAGTGGCTTCAGGTGCGGCAACAGCTTCCGGTTTAATCTCAGGTTCGGACTGAGTGACTGGTCCGGCAGCCTCAGGCGCCTGAACCGGTGCGCTGGCTTGCGTATCCGCTTCAGCTGGCGTCACGCCTTCATGTGACTCCTTCGGATCTTTCACCAAAGGGTTATGAATGGTATTGGCTTCGTCGTCAGCTTTTTCATTGTCACCGAGATAAGAGCGTTTCATGGACTCCGCTGATTTTTTCAGCTCTTCCATCGACTCTTTCAGCTCCGGCGACAGCGAATCTCTGCTGGCCTGCTCGACTTTTCTCAGGCTGTCCTGCAGTTCCTGCAGCTTAAGCTCCTGCGCCAGTTCATTTTGCACATTGGATGCCAATGAGCGCAGCGCGCGGATCCAGCCGACCACGGTTCTGACCGCAACCGGTAAGCGTTGCGGACCCAGCACCACCAGCCCGATAACGAACACCAATACCAGTTCACTAAAACCTATGTCGAACACGGCTTACACCTTGTCTTTGTCGTTCTTAACTTCTTCGCTTTTCGCGTCAGTATGCTGCTTGTCCGCCAGCGTTTTGGCATTGAAATCAGCATCCTGAGAATCTTTTTCTTTCTGGTCGTCGTCACTCATGGCTTTTTTAAAGCCTTTGATTGATGAGCCTAAATCGGAACCAAGGGAACGCAACTTGTTGGTACCAAACAGAAGTACGACAATCACGGCAATAATTAACAATTGCCAAATACTGATACCGCCCATGTTTATGCCTCTGATATTAGAAATAAAGTGTCTGCACCGCAGTATATAACAACTGACCGCCGGGTCACGACCAACGCGCTAATCGTTACAGCATTAAAGCGTCTTTTTACCATTCATGACAATCAGTTTGTCCTGCGCCAGCCAATCAGCCATGCCACCAGACCACCGGCCATCATCACCGCCGGTAAAAAGTCCCACTGCGGATGGGTTAACAGCATCGCGGTACCGCTCACCAACAGAGTAGCGCCGATGCCAAACAGAAAACGTGACTGATGTTGGCGCGTGCGCTGCACATTCATATCGGTCACCAGCCGGTCAACACTATGTTGCAGGCGTTTGTGCTGACGCAAGCTGTCATAAAACAGCTCAGGTAATTCCGGCAGTTTCTCCGCCCAGAATGGCGCTTTCTCTTTTAGCGCGCGCACAATCGCCGGAATACCGACCTGATCTTTGATCCAGTCTTCAAGAAACGGCTTAGCGGTTTTCCACAGATCGAGCTGCGGATAGAGCTGACGCCCGACGCCTTCCACATACAGCAGGGTTTTCTGCAGTAATACCAGCTGTGGCTGCACTTCCATATTGAAGCGACGCGCGGTATTGAACAGATTCAGTAACACATGACCAAAAGAGATTTCCGCCAGCGGCTTCTCAAAAATTGGCTCACAGACGGTGCGAATGGCGAACTCAAAATCTTCAACATTGGTATCCAGCGGCACCCAGCCGGAATCCACATGCAGCTCCGCCACTTTACGGTAGTCGCGGTTAAAGAAGGCAATAAAGTTCTCGGCCAGATAACGCTTATCTTCTTTGTTTAACGAGCCGACGATACCGCAGTCGATACCGATATATTGCGGATCTTCCGGGTGCTCATAGCTGACAAAGATATTGCCGGGATGCATATCGGCATGGAAGAAACTGTCGCGGAACACCTGGGTAAAGAACACCTGTACACCACGCTCGGCTAACAGCTTCATATTGACGCCATGCTGCTCAAGCGCTACCACATCGGAAATCGGAATACCGTAGATGCGCTCCATCACCAGCATGGTTTCGCTGCCGTAATCGGAATAGACCTCAGGCACATACAGCATTTTGCTGTTATCGAAATTGCGTCGCAACTGAATGGCGTTCGCCGCTTCACGCAGCAAATTCAGCTCATCGATCAGCGTTTTTTCGTAATCTTTCACCACTTCCACCGGACGCAAACGGCGACCATCGGGAAGCAGGCGCGGCACCCAGTGCGCCAGGCGATAAATCAGCCGCATATCCGCTTTAATTACCGGCAGGATATCGGGGCGAATCACCTTGATCACCACTTTCTGGCCGTTCTCTTTCAGCGTGGCGGTATGCACCTGGGCGATGGAAGCAGACGCCAGCGGGGTGATATCGAAATCGTCAAACCAGGTTTCAATCGAGCCGCCGAGCGACAGCTCAATCTGACGGCGCGCCTCGGCACCATCAAAGGGAGCCACCCGATCCTGCAACATCGCCAGCTGGTCGGCGATATGCGGCGGGAACAGGTCGCGGCGCGTTGACATCATCTGACCAAATTTGATCCACACCGGCCCCAGCTGCTCCAGCGCCATACGCAGGCGCGCGCCTAACGGCTTATCTTTATGCTGGTTAGGGATCCAGAAAATCGAACGCCGCCACAGCCGAAACAGCAGGCCAAAGCGCATACGCGGGATAAGTTCATCAAGACCGTAACTCAGGAACACCTTGATGATGTAATAGAGTCGGCGAATTTCACCTAACGTCATTTCGCCTCCAGTTGATCTAACCGGGCGCTGAGCGCGTCCAGTGAACGGTTAACCGCATCGACTTCTTCGGCAAACCAGGCCAGCTCTAAGCCGCCCGGCGCCACACGCCACTCTTCGGTTAACACTTCGGCTGCATAGCCCTGTTTGCGTTGCAGATCGCTGCGCAGAAAGCTCAACCCGCGATGCGCGACCTGGCTGATGCCCTGGGCGGCAATATCGCCGATCCATGGCGCCAGATACTCCGCCGGATCGATTTCAGCCATATCTATCAGGGCAGAGAAGTGCTGTACCACCTGCAGATCACCATTCACATCCAGCTCACCGCTGCGAATTAACGTGGTGAGCTGCTGGCGATCGCGCAGTTTCGGCAGGACAGAAAGACGGGTTTTGACCGTGCAGTCGGTGACATCAAGCCACTCGCCCAGCACATCGACCTGATTTTCACTAAACACCAGCGTCAGTGGCTGAGACAGTTCCTGCAGGTCAATGGCGAGAGTTTTGCCATTTAAACGTTGACGCGCCGCTTTCAGTCCACGATCGCGATACAGAATATGGTTAAGCGCGGTCTCCAGACCTGCGGTTAACAGCGGCGTTAAGGTCATGCGATTTCCTGGTTAAAACTTGAATCCACGGTGCAGCGCAACGATGCCGCCCGTCAGGTTGTAATAGGTAGTGTTTTCGAAACCCACATCCATCATCATCGCTTTTAACGTTTCCTGATCCGGATGCATGCGGATCGACTCCGCCAGATAGCGATAGCTCTCAGAGTCTTTGGCCACCAGCTCACCGACACGCGGCAGAATATGGAAAGAGTAAGCGTCATAGGCTTTGCTCAGCGGTTCGAGCAGCGGCCTGGAGAACTCCAGCACCAGCAGACGACCGCCTGGCTTCAGTACGCGGAACATTGATGCCAGCGCTTTCTCTTTTTCCGTGACGTTACGCAGACCGAAAGAGATGGTGATGCAGTCAAAATAGTTATCGGGGAATGGCAGCGCTTCAGCATTGGCCTGCACATAGCTGACGTTACCGACCACGCCGCTATTACGCAATTTTTCACGTCCCATCTTCAGCATGGAGCTGTTGATATCCGCCAGCACCACCTGACCCGTTTCACCCACCAGACGGGAGAACTTCGCCGTCAGGTCGCCGGTACCACCCGCCAGATCCAATACGCGTTGCCCGCGACGCACGCCGCTGCAATCAATGGTGAAACGTTTCCAGATACGATGGATGCCAAAAGACATCAGATCGTTCATCAGGTCATACTTCGCCGCTACGGAATGGAATACATCAGCAACCATGTCAGCTTTTTCAGTCTTCGCTACCGTGCGAAAACCGAAGTGTGTGGTTTCCTGTGATTCATCTGCCATTTGTTTTGCCTGCTCCACAATCAAATATCATCGAAGTGTATCAGAGTAAGGGTAGTCAGGCACCCTACCCGGCGTTTATTCATTGATTCGGCGCAGCATCTCGCTGACCGGTTGCGCCGGGGATTCGTCCTGCGCATCGTCGTCTGGCTCAGGGCTATTTTCCGGCGATTCCGGTAATGCTTGTTCCGCCAGGCGGGGATTGATTGGCCGTTTAACTTCCACCCCTAACTGACGAAAACCTTCGCTCTGGGCGATAAGATTACCGCGTCCTTCCGCCAATTTTTTCATTGCCGTGCGGTAGCTGTCCTGCGCCTTATCAAGGTTTTGCCCGATACTGGTCATATCATCGACAAACAGCCGCATCTTGTCGTACAACCGGGCGGCGCGATCAGCAATGCGCTGGGCGTTGCGGCTCTGGTGCTCATAGCGCCAGAGATTATTGATGGTACGCAGCGCCACCAGCAGCGTGGTCGGACTGACCAGCATAATATTCAGTTTCAGTGCTTCGTTGATCAGCTCCGGCTGACGATCGATAGCCAGCAGAAATGCCGGTTCAACCGGGATAAACATCAACACATAATCCAGCGAGCGTAAACCGGGCAATTGTTGATAATCTTTACGGCTTAGCCCGCGCAGGTGGGCGCGGATCGCTGCCACATGCTCATTGATCGCCTGTTCGCGCGTAACGTCATCGTCGCCGTTAAAGTAGCGCTCGTACGCCACCAGCGTCATTTTGGCGTCAATCACCACATCCTTGCCCTGCGGCAGTCGCACGATAACATCCGGTTGCATACGGCTGTTTTGATCAACCTGCACGTTCACCTGAGTCTGGTATTCGTGGCCTTCACGCAGGCCGGAAGCTTCCAGAACACGGCCCAGCACCACTTCTCCCCAGTTACCCTGAGTTTTGTTATCACCCTTCAGCGCTTTGGTAAGATTGATCGCTTCCTGCGCCATCTGTGCATTCAGCTGTTGCAGGTTGCGGATCTCATGGGAAAGAGTATGACGTTCACGCGCTTCCTGGCCAAAGCTGTCCTGCACCTGGCGACGGAAGCCATCCAGTTGCTCGCGCAGCGGGGTGATCAGGCCGTTCAGGCTCTGGCGGTTTTGTTCGTCCACCCGGCGACCACTGTTTTCAAAAATGCGGTTGGCCAGATTTTCAAACTGGGCGGTGAGGCGCTGTTCGCTGTTGGTCAGCAGACGCTGCTTCTCTTCCGCCGCCATCCGCGTCTCTTCAAGGCGAATAGTGACTTCGCGCAGTTCCGCTTCCTGGGCGCTGTTGATCTCCAGCTGATTACGCAGCTCGCGACTAAGTTGTTCACTCTCACTGCGCCAGTGGTCGAAATAGTGCAGCTTTTCCTGGGCGGCAGCCAGCGCGCCATGCAGCTGGCGTAATTCGGTCTCGCTGAGTTGCAGACTTTGTTGCTGCTGCTGAAGCTGCTGCTCAGCCTGTTGCAGCGACTGAGCTAATAACCGCCGCTCAGTCTCCTGACCCGCCTGCTGCTGACCATGACGGAATGAGGCAAACAGCCAGCCCACCAGCAAACCCGCCAGTCCAAGACAGACACCCAATAAAGTTTCTTTTTCCACCCTTCCTCCTGCACACCGCGTCAAACAGTGAAAAGGTAGAGGCGCACTGTATAAATGTCCAGATAAAAAGCGTGGTAGCCATTGTAACAGCGGAAATTATTAGGCTTCACATATGCGAATTCATTAACTTTACTTACTCCCTGTGTTGCGAAAAAATAGGCGGCTGCTGCTCTCTACAGGGATATGTGGGGTAATCAATATGAGCAAACGTGAAGACATACTGGATTCATCAAGGTTTCATTCGGAAAAAAGCATACGTAGCGGCCTTCTTTATTCAGAGGTGCTTGGCTGGCTCGATATGGGCCACGCACGCGGGGATGATATTCGTAAGTTGATGGCGATGTTTGCTGCCGGCGAAGCCAGTGGCGCTAATTATTATCAGGTACGCTATGAACAGACGATGGGATTGAGTCGGTTCGCAACCGGGCGCATGAATGTTTGGCAGATCAAGAAAGGCAGGACACTTAAGGAAAGGCGCAGCATTGCGCTGGCCATGATGATGAGTACTGCGGTCGCATTTGAAAACTGGCAGTCAATGCCCTGGTTCAGCTGGTACACAGACAGCGGATTCAGTGGCGAAGATCTTGTATCCAACCTCTTCGGCTTCTACAGAGAACTCTTTCCGCGCATTTACTGGGGGGAGCTGCGGATTGTCAGCAAAGAATCCGCTTTACGCCGGTGGGACCATTATGGACCGATCGGCAGTCATAAGAATAAAGGTTTTTTGCCGCTGCTATTCCCGGACCCTGCTGACAGGTTCACCTGCAGATGGCCTTACAAAGGCCGACTTCCGCGATTTATGACGCAGGTGACACCATACAAATTTTCCAGTAATGACGACACCGTGCGGCGCGCCAGTAAAAAGGCCGGGATCATCAACGCATTTGAGTAAACAGAGAATGAAGAAGCTGAAAAAGTTCGCTGCAGCTTGCCTGGTCATCATCATCGGTTTTTTGCTGATTGACTGTAGCATGCAGAAGGTAGCAGAACGGCATGAGGGGTACACTCAGTCGAATATCTGGGCTTATTACTTTTATACTGACAGTGAGATCAGGAATGCCCCACGCGTGTCGGAATCCTGGCACTTTGCCTTTACTGCACTTGATGGCAGTCTGCCTCGCGAAAGTAGCATTATCTACAGCTCTGATGCTCGTATAAACGATGTCAAAATTTACCTCACTTCGCTGGGTTTCAGGGAGGTTGCACGGGACGGTCAGTCCGCGAGATGGGAACGGAAAGGTGAAGTTATGCCGTATTTCACTATTTCCTTCGATCCGGTCACGCATAATCTCACGCTCAGTAGAGCGAGTTTTCGCTGAAGCAACAAGCATAATGAAGGAATTGCGGCCCGATTTATCGGGCCGCAATTCCTTGAGTAATCAGCAAGGCTCCCGAGTTACAGTAAACGCCGCGCCGCCTCGACCACAATAGTAACCGCATCGCTTTCGGTCTGCTTCATGGTAACCGCATCCGGGATCTCTTTCTGCGTACGATTAACAATCACACCCGCAACCATACCGGCGCGCAGACCCTGGCTGGCGCACATGGTCAGCAGCGTGGCGGATTCCATTTCATAATTCAGCACGCCCATCTGCTGCCACTCTTGCATCGAACCCTGATAGCGGCTGACCACCCGGCCAGAGAAGGTGTCATAACGCTCCTGACCCGGATAAAAGGTGTCAGAAGACGCGGTAATGCCGATATGGGTTGTCGCGCCTGCCGCTTTCGCCGCCGCCACCAGCGCGGTGGTGCAGTCAAAATCCGCTACTGCCGGAAACTCCATCGGCGCAAAGTGCAGACTGGCGCCATCGAGACGGACCGAGCCGGTGGTCACCAGTACATCACCAACATTAATATTGGGCTGAATAGCACCGGTGGTGCCGACACGCAGGAATGTACGTACGCCCAGCTGCGCCAGTTCTTCCACCGCGATAGAGGTTGAAGGGCCGCCAATGCCGGTTGAGCAGATCACCACCGGTTTGCCATCCAGTTCGGCGCGCCAGCTGGTAAATTCACGATGCGACGCCAGATGAACCGGATTGTCCATCAGCGCCGCGATTTTCTTCACCCGCTCAGGGTCGCCGGGAACAATCGCCAGCGTCGCGCCTTGCAGGTCGGCTTTGGTAATACCAAGGTGGAACACATCTGACTCGGCCATAACAGACTCCTGAAAAAGGGGGAAATAATTTTATGCGCTACTGTAAGCCAGGCAGCGCCAGAATAGCGTGATCAGATTCACCGATAAAAATGAAAGTTACATTCGGAATTAAAAATATTGTGATTTTAATCACATAAACAGGTCGTGTGAGCGAATTTTCCGTTTAACCTCACTGCGCAGTTATCCGGTCAGATGTTAAAGAGAGTGTCTATAGTTAGCTGATTGCGCTAACGCTTAGCATGGAGAGGACGATGAAAACCGAAGATAACATGGCTCAAAAGCCAGGCAATAGCGGCTTTGCGCCTGCCGTTTTACCCACCGCTTCGACAACAATTATTACCGACAATGATAACATTCAGTCTGGCGAAACCTCGATACCGACGCAGGGCGAGAATATGCCCGCTTTTCACGCCAGACCGAAAAACGCCACGACACCTCTGCCGGTAGTGATGGTGGTACAGGAAATCTTCGGCGTCCATGAACATATTCGCGATATCTGCCGTCGGCTGGCGGCCGAAGGCTATCTGGCTATCGCGCCGGAACTTTACTTCCGTGAAGGCGACCCTGCCGACTACGACGATATTCCCACACTGTTTAAACAGCTGGTCAGTACGGTGCCTGATGCGCAGGTGCTGGCCGATCTTGATCATGTCGCTAACTGGGCATCGCGCAACGGCGGCGATATGCGTAATACCGCCATCACCGGTTTTTGCTGGGGCGGGCGTATTTGCTGGCTCTATGCCGCACACAATCCGCAGCTGAAAGCCGCAGTGGCCTGGTATGGCAAGCTGGTCGGGGAGAAAACGCTGAAGCAACCAAAGCAGCCGCTGGATATCGCAGTCGATCTTACTGCGCCGGTGCTGGGGCTGTATGGCGGCCAGGATGACAGTATTCCGCAGGAGAGTATTGAGCAGATGCGTCAGGCGCTGCGTGCCGCCAATGCCGATGCGGAAATCGTGGTCTATCCCGATGCCGGACATGCGTTTAATGCCGACTACCGCGCCAGTTACCATCAGGAGTCAGCGCAGGATGGCTGGCAACGGATGCTGGCGTGGTTTAAGCGCGCAGGCGTCACGCCTGAAGTTTAAGCATAAAAAAAGGGGCGCCTGGCGCCCCGGTAACGACAACACAACACTTTACACAGAAACTTTATTCGCTCGCAGGTTCTGCGCGGCTTTTACCATATTGGCCAGTGCCTGACGGGTTTCCGTCCAGCCACGTGTTTTCAGGCCGCAATCCGGATTAACCCACAGACGTTCAACCGGGATACGCTGCGCGGCTTTCAGCAGTAACGCTTCCATCCACTCGACGCTGGGTACGTTTGGTGAATGGATGTCATACACGCCAGGACCAATTTCATTCGGATAATCAAAATCTTCAAACGACTCCAGCAGTTCCATATCGGAGCGCGAGGTCTCGATGGTAATCACGTCCGCATCCAGCGCAGCGATAGAAGCCATGATGTCGTTGAACTCGCAGTAACACATATGGGTGTGGATCTGAGTTTCATCCTGCGCCACCGCGGCGTTCAACCGGAAGGCATCTACTGCCCATGTCAGATAAGCGGCCCACTCGGACTGACGCAGTGGCAGACCTTCACGCAACGCTGGCTCATCAATCTGTATAATACCGATACCGGCTGTTTCCAGATCTTCCACTTCATCACGCAGCGCCAGCGCAATCTGTCTGGCGATGGTTTCACGTGGCACATCTTCACGCGGGAACGACCAGCACAGAATGGTTACCGGACCGGTCAGCATACCTTTGACCGGTTTTTCGGTCAGTGACTGGGCATATTTAGCCCACTCAACGGTAATCGCTTCCGGGCGGCTGACGTCGCCGATAATCACCGGCGGTTTAACGCAACGTGAACCGTAGCTCTGCACCCAACCGTTTTGCGTAAAGACAAAACCATCAAGGTTTTCACCGAAGTATTCCACCATATCATTACGTTCAGCTTCACCATGCACCAGCACATCAAGACCCAGCTGTTCTTGCTCCGCCACCGCCTGCTTAATATGTTCCGCGATACCGGTGCGATAGTTGTTGCGGTCGAGATTGCCCTTTTTAAAGTCCAGACGCAGGCCGCGAATTTCGGTGGTCTGCGGGAAAGAGCCGATAGTGGTGGTCGGCCATGCAGGCAGATTAAAACGCTCACGCTGAGCTTTTGCACGCACCTGATAGCAGCTGTCGCGCAGGCTGTCTTTGCTGGTGATCGCCTTTAAACGCTGGCCTACCGCCGCATTATGGACGCGGGATGAGTGACGACGGGCGCGAATCGGTGCGCTCCAGGCTTCCAGCGAAGCGGCATCGTTATTGTTCAGAGCCTTAGTCAGCAGTGACAGCTCGCCACACTTTTGCAGGGCGAAGGCGAACCAGCTTTTCACTTCTTCATCAAGGCGGGTTTCGACACTCAGATCGATTGGGCTGTGCAGCAGTGAACAGGAAGAACCAATCCACAGCTGCTTGCGCTGAGCTGTCAGCGGTTGCAGACGCTCAAACCAGCTGCTCAGATCGGCACGCCAGACGTTACGGCCATTAATCACGCCGACAGACAGCAGCCACTCGGCTGGCAGTTTAGCGTTCAGCGCCGCCACATCGTCTTTACCATGCACCAGGTCAATATGCAGACCATTTACCGGTAATTCACGAATGGTATCGATGTTCTGCCCCACGCTGTCAAAATAGGTGGTCAGCAGCAGTTTAGTCTGCCCCTGCAACGCATCGTACGCTGGTTTAAAGGCATTCAGCCATTCGGCTGGCAGTTCCAGCAGCAGCGCAGGTTCGTCGATCTGCACCCACTCGATACCGCGTTTTGCCAGTTCAGCCAGTACCTGCTGATACACTGGCAGAATCTCTTTTAGCAGGCTCAGGCGATCGAACTGCTCGCCTTTGACTTTACCCAGCCACAGATAAGTTACCGGACCTAACAGTACCGGCTTCACGTTATGGCCCAGCGCCAGCGCTTCGTCGACCTCATCCAGTAACTGCGTCCAGCTCAGTTTAAATTGCTGACCTTTAACGAACTCCGGCACCATGTAGTGATAGTTGGTGTTAAACCATTTGGTCATTTCTGCCGCTGCCGCAGGCTCGCCGGCTGGTGCACGGCCACGACCGAGGCGGAACAGGGTATCAAGGTCGACCGAACCGTCTTTATTCTGGTGACGCGCCGGGACATTACCCAGCAGCAGGCTGGTGGTCAGCACGTGATCGTACCAGGCGAAGTCGCCAACCGGCAGCAGATCCACACCGGCCTCTTTCTGTTGCTGCCAGTGACGAGCACGCAGCTCGCGACCCACAGCCAGTAACTCTTGCTGGGTACTGTTACCCGCCCAGTAGCTCTCTTGCGCTTTCTTTAGTTCGCGACGCAGACCGACGCGGGGAAATCCGAGTGTATGGTTCAGAATGCTCATATCTTTGTCCTGAATTAAGAGGATTCAAACCGGGCGGGGAAATTAGCTGATTCATTTAGCCGTCCAGATGTTTACACCGCTATAATGTGCAGGTACTGTATGATCCACAAGCGCAAATTGTTCACTATCGATGTGAAGGACTCTCATGATCGAACTCAAACACCTGCGGACGTTGCAGGCCTTAAGGAATACAGGCTCTCTGGCCGCGGCCGCTGCACAACTGCATCAAACGCAATCGGCGTTATCGCATCAGTTCAGCGATCTGGAGCAGCGTCTCGGCTTTCGTCTGTTTGTCCGTAAAAGCCAGCCACTGCGCTTTACGCCGCAGGGAGAGATTATGTTGCAGCTGGCGGAACAGGTACTGCCGCAAATTCAGCAGGCGTTACAAGCCTGTCATGAGCCGCATCAGACCACGCTGCGTATCGCCATTGAGTGCCATAGCTGTATTCAGTGGCTGACGCCGGCACTGGATAATTTCCGTCAGAGCTGGCCTCAGGTGGTGATGGATTTCAAATCAGGCGTGACTTTTGATCCGCAACCAGCGCTGCAACAGGGCGAACTGGATGTGGTGCTGACGTCCGATATTCTGCCGCGCAGTGGCCTGCACTATACGCCAATGTTTGATTTTGAAGTGCGTCTGGTGCTGGCGCCGGATCATCCGCTGGCGCAGGCTGAACAGATTTCACCGGAAGATCTGGCCAGTGAAGTGTTAATGATTTATCCGGTGCAGCGTCAGCGGCTGGATATCTGGCGCCACTTCCTGCAACCGGCAGGCGTCAGTCCGGCGCTGAAAAGCGTCGATAATACGCTGTTGCTGATTCAGATGGTTGCCGCGCGGATGGGTATTGCCGCCCTGCCACACTGGGTGGTGGAGAGCTTTGAACATCAGGGATTGATTGTCACCCGCACACTGGGCGAAGGTTTGTGGAGCCGTCTGTATGCGGCGGTGCGCGATGGCGAGCAACGCCAGCCGGTGGTGGAAGCCTTTGTGCGTTCAGCACGCCAGCATGCCTGCGATCATCTGCCGTTTGTGCGTGATGCCTCGCGTCCGGGCACACAACTGCCGAGTCTGGCGTAAGGGCGGCGTTCTCGCCGGCCGTGCCAATGAACGATGCCACTGGCTAACAGCGCTGCAACTTCAGAACCAATGTGTATAATGCGCCACATTGCATTTTATTAACTGAAGAGATTTCACTATGACCAACAACGACGTGTTACGCAGCGTGCGCTACATGCTGAATATGAGTGACGCTAAAATGGTCGAGACACTGGCGCTGGCGGAGAGCGAAGCCACTGTCGAAGAGATGCAGAGCTTTCTGAAAAAAGATGAGGAAGAGGGTTTTCGCGCCTGTCCTGACGTGCTAATGGGCTATTTCCTTAACGGCCTGATTTTCTCACTGCGCGGTAAAAGCGAAGAGGCTCCGGTGCCCTCCGTTGAGCGCAAGATGACCAACAATATCATGCTGAAAAAGCTGCGTGTGGCGTTTAACCTGAAAACCACCGATATCACCGAAATTCTGCAACTGGCTGATTTTTCGGTGTCACAGGCGGAAATTGGTGCCATCTTCCGCAAACCTGGCCATAAAAACTATCGCGAGTGCGGCGATCAGATCCTGCGCAACTTCTTAAAAGGGCTGACGATGAAAATCCGCCCGGTTGCCGGCAAAGCCTGACCGATCGCGGAGCGGTCTACCCGCTCCGCTGGCCGTTGCCTACACCCCGACCTGCTTACCGATAATCCAGCGTTTATGCACCCACAGTGAGGCGCAAATCACCGCCGCGCCAATAATAAAACTGCTCCAGTGCGGTTGCTGTTGCCAGATTGCCAGATTCACCAGCAGACCGGCCGGGACATGCATATTGTTCATGATCCCCAGCGTCCCCGCATCCACCTGGGTCGCGCCGTAGTTCCACATAAAATAGCCCAGCCCTGAAGCCACTACGCCCAGCCAGATCAGAATGCCCCACTGCAACGAGGTGGTCGGCAGTTTGTTCGCATTGCCCCACAGGCTCCAGGCGACAATCGCCACTATCGCCGCGCCCATATAGAACCACGAGAAGGCGGTATGCTGCGGCATCGGTCGCACTTCCTGCAAACGCTTGTAACCCACCATACCGATGGCAAAACAGATATTTGCCAGCTGCACCAGCATCAGGCCGAACCAGAAGTGGTCGCTGACTTTGTCATAACGAATAATCGCCGCACCCAGTACCGCCAGCAGCGCGCTGAGCGCATAGCCCGGACGGATACCGCGCCCGCTCAGCAGATCGTAAATCAGCGTGATATACAGCGGCGTCAGCACGGTAAACAGCAGGAATTCTGACACGCTGAGATAGATATACGCCTGGAAGCTGAACAGATACATAATCCCCAGCTGCATTGCGCCTGCCACCATATACAGCAGCAGCGTCGACAGCTTATGGCCACGCCAGCGCAGAAATGGCAGAAACACCAGCGCTGCCAGTCCGACGCGCATCAGCACCGAAAACCAGCTATCAACCTGCCCTGCCAGATACTCGCCAATCAGACTAAATGAAAACGCCCAAAGAATGGTGGTGATAATCAGTAATGCCACAGTAAGCACTCGTCAAAAAAAGGAGAGGCTAGTGTAACCGATTGCTGTCAGCCAGCAGCAACTTCGTGGTTGACAACTGAACAGATAAGCAACAAATAAAATGTTGGTTTGAGAACGTTTTGGCTATTATTGACACAAAATTGTAATAAAACTGAAACATTTGCGTGGTTACTCACAGTCCGGAATCGCTTTTGCTCCTATTCTTTGCGCGAAATGGAACATTTACAGCGGCGAAAACGACCATCGGAGTCTTTTTATGTTGAGTATTTTTAAACCTGCACCACACCAGGCACGCGTAGCAGATGAACGCGTCGATCCACTCTACCGTCGCCTGCGCTGGCAGATTTTTCTGGGGATCTTTTTCGGTTACGCCGCTTACTATCTGGTACGCAAAAACTTTGCGCTGGCGATGCCTTATCTGGTTGAACAGGGTTTCTCGCGTGGCGACCTTGGCTTCGCGCTGTCGGGTATCTCGATCGCTTACGGTTTCTCTAAATTTATTATGGGTTCGGTTTCGGATCGCTCGAATCCGCGCGTATTTCTGCCCGCCGGTTTGATTCTGGCGGCCGTGGTGATGCTGATTATGGGCTTTGTCCCCTGGGCCACCTCCAGCATTATGATTATGTTTGTGCTGCTGTTTATCTGCGGCTGGTTTCAGGGAATGGGCTGGCCGCCGTGCGGGCGCACCATGGTGCACTGGTGGTCACAGAAAGAGCGCGGCGGCATCGTTTCGGTATGGAACTGCGCGCACAATGTCGGCGGCGGTATTCCGCCACTGCTGTTTTTGCTCGGTATGGCGTGGTTTAACGACTGGAAAGCGGCGCTCTATATGCCCGCCTTTGGCGCCATCATTATCGCCTTTATCGCCTTCGCGCTGATGCGTGATACCCCACAAGCCTGCGGACTGCCGCCGATTGAGGAGTATAAAAACGACTATCCGGTAGATTACAGCGATAAGCACGAAGAAGAGCTGACCGCGAAGCAGATCTTTATGCAGTACGTGTTACCCAACAAACTGCTGTGGTATATCGCGCTGGCAAACGTGTTTGTGTATCTGCTGCGCTACGGCATTCTCGACTGGTCACCGACCTATCTGAAAGAGGTAAAACACTTCTCGCTGGATAAATCCTCGTGGGCCTATTTCCTGTATGAGTACGCAGGGATCCCCGGCACGCTGCTGTGCGGCTGGATGTCAGATAAGGTGTTTAAAGGCAATCGCGGCGCCACCGGCGTGTTCTTTATGGTGCTGGTCACTATCGCCACCGTGGTCTACTGGATGAACCCGGCGGGTAATCCTGGGGTGGATATGGCCTGCATGATTATTATCGGCTTCCTGATTTACGGTCCGGTAATGCTGATTGGTCTGCATGCACTGGAGCTGGCGCCGAAGAAAGCGGCCGGAACGGCGGCAGGCTTTACCGGGTTGTTTGGCTATCTCGGCGGATCGGTCGCGGCCAGCGCCATTGTCGGCTATACCGTTGACTACTTCGGCTGGAACGGCGGCTTTATTATTATGGTCGGCGGCTGCGTGCTGGCGGTGATCCTGCTTATCATGACCATGCTGAGCGAGAACAAACATAAGCAGCAGATGAATCAGGCATCATAAACAGCGATGGCCAGCGACTGCTGGCCATCCGCCATCACTAAGCCAGTAACAGCTTACGTAAATAGTGCGGCACTGCATCATCAGCATTGCTGCCTATCACTTCCAGTTCCGGCAGCAGATCTTTCAGGCGCTGATGCGCATTGCTCATAATGCAACCCTTGCCCGCCATCGCCAGCATCTCTTTATCATTCAGGCCATCACCAAAAGAGATACACTCTTTCAGCGAGTAACCGAGCGTTTTCGATACTGCTTCGAGCGCATGCCCTTTCGACACTCCACCAGCCATCACTTCCAGGCAGGTCGGGAAGGAGAAGCTGACATTCACCCGGTCGCCCCAGCGCGCCAGAATCGCCTGCTCCAGCGGCAACAGCACATCGGGATCATCACAGGTGAAGAACACCTTGCTGACGCCAGTGGTGTCGAGCATGCCCGGTTCAAACAGCTGGTAGTTAAAAATCGACTCACGGAAAAAACGCTTCTCTTCCGGGCGGTGGCGATTAAGGAACCACTCATCGTCGCGGTAAACATTCGTGAGGATATCCTGATCGTTATATTTAATCGCAAACAGATCGTTGGCGATATCAGCATCAAGATTATGGCTGAACACCAGCTCACCGGCGCTATTGTGTACGCGCGCGCCGTTCGAGGTAATCATATAAGCATCGATTTCCAGATTATCGCGCATCTGGGAGACATCGATATGGTGACGTCCGGTAGCAAATACGAAGTGGACGCCGCGCTCAGTGAGTAACTTCAGTGTCTCTTTGGTGTAAGGCGTCAGTCTGTGATCGGGCGACAACAGCGTGCCGTCGAGATCGGATGCGACAACGTAATACATAATGCTTTCAAACCTCTGGTTAGAAAAAGTAACCGGGCGTGCCCGGGAGAAATCTGAGTCATGTTGCTAACTATGCCGTTCGAAAAACTCCACGATGGCATCTAAGGCTTCGGCGCGCATATCGTCTCTTTCAAACAAGATCTCATGACGCGCGCCAGCGATAACCCGAGGTTTACCCCCTTCACAGGGATGGCCTGCGGCATTCATTGCCTTACAGAACAGATCCTGACAGCGATTATCGACGATTTTATCGTCCGCCGCTTGCAGCAGCAAAATCGGCGTATGGATATCAGCGACTTTGGTTAAAATATTTTGTCCGGCCAGCACCCCTTCACGCACCCAGTGATAGGTCGGGCCGCCGACACGCAGGCCGGGATCGTCGGCATAAAAACGCAAATTGCGGCGATAGCGCTCGCGGCTGTGGGTCAGCGTGTTGATGCCGAACGGACGGGCGCGCCACTTGCCGGTACCCAGCGCATAGCCTTCGCGGATCGCCGGGCGTTTCTCCGCCCAGTTGAGAATGCGGCTCGCCATCCAGGCGGGCATCGGTAAGTAAATGCCGAACATCGGCGAAGCCAGCACTGCAGCATCAAACGCCTGCGCATGGCGCGCCAGCAGCAGCGCCAGAATCGCGCCGCCCATCGAATGCGCCAGCGCATAGCGTTGGCGATACTCACTGTCAGCAATTTCCCGCTGCCACAGCGCTTCTAAATCATCGACGTAGTGGCTGAACTCCGCCACATGTCCGCGGTGGGAATCCTGCAACAGGCGCCCGGATCGTCCCTGACCGCGGTGATCGATAATGATCACGTCATAGCCGCAGTGGAACAGATCGTAGGCCAGTTCGGGGTATTTTACGTAACTCTCGATACGTCCCGGCACCAGCAGGATCACCTTATCATGCTGTGGCGAGGTAAAACGTACATAGCGAATAGGGACGTTTTCGACACCCTCGAACTCACGCTCCTCACGGCGGTGCCAGAAATCGAGCAGCGGTCCGGTGGCGAATGCGGCGAATGCCTTCTCACGGGTTGGCCAGCCATTTTTATGCTTTGTCATCGGCAAGAATTCCGCAAAAAATTGTCGATGCCATAACCAGTCGTGCGGGCCATAGCAGATCGTTCCACAATGTCGTATTGTGTCATAATTCTGCGTATTCAGGGAGTTTTACCCATGACCATCGAATGGTGGCTGACCTATCTTTTAACCACCAGCATCCTCAGTCTGTCGCCAGGTTCAGGGGCGATCAATACCATGAGTACCGGTATCAGTCATGGCTATCGCGGTGCGGTGGCGTCAATTTCTGGTTTGCAGGTCGGGCTTTCGCTGCATATTCTGCTGGTCGGCATTGGTCTTGGCGCGCTGTTTTCCCAGTCGCTGCTGGCATTTGAAATTCTGAAATGGGCCGGGGCGGCTTATCTGATCTGGCTGGGTATTCAGCAGTGGCGTTCCGCCGGAGCCATCGATCTGAATGCGGTTTCGCAAGCGATGCCACGTCGTCGCCTGTTTAAACGCGCGGTGCTGGTGAATCTGACCAATCCAAAGAGCATTGTGTTTCTCGCCGCCCTGTTTCCACAATTTATTATCCCGCATCAGCCGCAGGCATTGCAGTATCTGGTGCTGGGCGTTACCACGGTCGCGGTCGATATTATCGTGATGATCGGTTATGCCACCTTAGCGACCCGTATTGCCGGGTGGATTAAGGGGCCACGTCAGATGAAATTGCTGAACCGTATTTTTGGCGGGATGTTTATGGCGATTGGCGCACTGCTGGCAACAGCGCGCAGAGTGGCGTAAGCCATTGCACGGGCGGCGAGAATGCCGCCCGTCGCGGATTAACGCGAGATGATAAGATGAATGCCAAATCCGGCAAAGAGTACGCCCGCCGTACCATCGATCCATTTCGCCATACGCTGATATCCGCGGCGCACCGCCGGGAGCGCAAAGACACAGGCCACCAGACTAAACCAGCAGAACGTCTCAAGAATAATCAGTATAAACAATCCCCAGCGCTCAGCAGCGCCCACGTCATCGCCAACAAACAGCGAAAACACGCTACCAAAGTAGATGACTGCTTTGGGATTCGACAGATTGGTGAGAAAGCCTTTTAAGAAGCTGCGACCATGGCGGGATAGCTCCACCTGCGCTTCCGTCTGCACCGGTTGCTGATGTTGCTGACGCGCAGAGCGCAGCAGCTGCCAGCCCATCCACAGCAGATAGAGTCCGCCGCCAACCATAATAATCTGATGCAGCCAGGCCATTTTCTGCAGAATCAGATGCAGGCCCATCAGCGCGACACCCGCCCACACCACAATCCCCAGCGAAATTCCCAGTACACCCAGCATCGCCTCTTTGCGCGAGCGGCTGGCGGCAGTTTGTGACACGAAGAAGAAGTCCGGTCCCGGGCTCATCAGTGCAATAAGATGCACCGACGCCACGGTAAGAAAGAGTATTAACATTGAGGTTCCATCCTGTAAACGTTAGATTTTTTAGCGGATAATTTATTCATCATCGCCGTCGACATGCTCTCTAATCATCACCATAAACGGCTTACCAAAGCGCTCCAGCTTACGCTGGCCCACCCCGTTAACGCTGAGCATTTCAGAGGCGGTCAGCGGCATCTGTTCGGCCATTTCGATCAAGGTTGCGTCGTTAAATACCACATATGGCGGAATATTCTCTTCATCGGCAATCGCTTTACGCAGTTTACGCAGCTTTGCGAACAGCTTGCGGTCATAATTGCCGCCATAAGATTTCTGACTACTGCTTTTGCTTTTGATTGTCACCAGACGCGGCACCGCCAGCATCAGTGGCTCTTCACCGCGCAGAATCGGTCGCGCCGCTTCAGTCAGCTGCAACGCCGAGTGCATGGCGATATTTTGCGTCACCAGACCCAGATGAATCAGCTGACGCAATACGCTGACCCAATGTTCGGTGGTCTGCTCGCGGCCAATACCGTAAACCGGTAATTTATCGTGCTGGAACTCACGAATACGCTGATTATTCGAGCCGCGCAGCACTTCGACGATATAGCCCATCCCGAAACGTTGACCCACGCGGTAAATGCTCGACAGCGCTTTCTGTGCTTCGACTAAGCCATCATAGCGGCGTGGCGGATCGAGACAGATATCACAGTTGCCACAGGATTGCTGACGCCCTTCGCCGAAATAGTTGAGTAATACCAGACGGCGACAGGTTTGCGCTTCAGCAAAGGCGCCCATCGCATTCAGTTTATGGCGCTCGATATCTTTCAGCGCACCCGGCGCTTTCTCTTCCAGGCAACGACGCAACCACGCCATATCGGCTGGATCGTAAAACAGCAGCGCTTCAGCCGGCAGGCCATCACGCCCGGCGCGACCGGTCTCCTGATAGTAGGATTCAATATTGCGCGGAATATCAAAGTGCACCACAAAGCGGACATTCGGCTTATTAATCCCCATACCAAACGCCACGGTGGCGACCACAATTTGCAAATCGTCACGCTGAAAGGCTTCCTGCACCTGCGCACGATGCAGGTTGTCCATACCGGCGTGATAAGCACCGACGCTGATGCCACGGCTTTGCAGACGCGCAGCGGTATCTTCAACTTTTGCCCGGCTGTTGCAGTAAATAATGCCGCATTTACCGCGCTGATCCTGCACATAGCGCATCAGCTGATCGGTGGGTTTAAATTTATCCACCAGCGTATAGCGAATATTAGGGCGGTCGAAACTGCTAATCTGAATCAGCGGATCGTTAAGCTGCAGCAGGCGCGCGATATCATTACGCGTGGTTTCATCGGCGGTGGCGGTCAGCGCCATCACCGGCAGATTAGGGAAACGCTGGCGTAACTGGCCAAGCGCGCCATACTCCGGGCGGAAATCGTGGCCCCACTGCGAAATACAGTGCGCCTCGTCCACCGCCAGCATCGCCGGATTCCAGTGGGCCAGGCTTTCGAGGAAGTTGTCCATCATCAGGCGCTCTGGCGCAATGTACAGCAGGCGAATACTCCCGCTACGGCATCCGGCCATCACTTCCTGCTGCTGTTCACGGTTTTGCGTCGAATTCAGACAGGCCGCGGCTACGCCATTGGCCAGCAGCTGATCGACCTGGTCTTTCATCAGCGAGATCAAAGGTGAAACCACCAGCGTCAGCCCCTCGCGCACCAGCGCCGGGATCTGATAGCAGAGTGATTTCCCGCCACCGGTAGGCATCACGACCAGACAGTCACGCCCGTCGAGCGACGCCTGAATGATGGTTTGCTGTCCGGGACGAAACTGCTGATAACCGAAAGTATCCTGCAATACCTTCGCCGCCAGCGTTTCATCGTGATCGTTGATTACAGCAGCCGTAGACACATCTTCCCCGTTTAGCTTGTTATGACATGATTTATTGTTGATGGCGGACCAGACAATTGCCTGGCCCGACACATCAGAACAGGTCGTTCAGTGTGACACCCACACCAATGCGCGTCTGGTGATGGTTATAATCGATTAATGATTCGCCGTAACCACTGAATACCTGGGTGTAGAAACGCACATGCTCGCTGACTGGATAGCTCCAGCCCAGTTCTGCGCCGCCGTAACCACTGTTCCAGTTATAGTTGCCCTGCACGCTGAAAATACTGTCGCCCACCAGATAACCCAGCTTCAGGCGGTAATAGCCCATATATTTGGTGATATCCGGATTGTCATCATTGCTGTCGCTTTCTGGCAGACGGTACCACGGCTTCACTTCTGCCATAAAGTTACCGTTCTGCGCCATCAGACGCGCATAAACACGGTTCCAGCTGCGTGAGGTAGGATCGGAACGCCCGTTCGACTGATGGTTCAGACCGAACTCAACATCGCGCAACGTCCAGCCCGCAAGGCTGTAATCGGTGGCCCAGCCAAGGAAAATCTGCGGCTCATAGTTGGTTTCGCGGAAAGGCGAAGAGGCGCCACGGTTGGAAAGTTGCCACCATGAACGCTGTGTGTAAGAGGCCGCCAGCACTGAGTTGTCGCCAAGGATACCGCGCCACAGCGGGAAAGCCAGGCTGAGCTGGAATTTTACTTCATCTTTTTTGGCATTATCGGCCCAGTCGTATGATTCAATCGCTTCGGTGTTCAGATCGCTGGTGTATGTATAGAGTAAGTAGTTATTTTCATACGGGTAAAGCACAAATGGATTGTCATGCTTTTCCAGCAAATTAGCGATAATACTGCCACGCACGGCTGGTGCATCATGAACATCTTTAATGGTCGCTTCCTGCGCCGATGCGACAACGGGTAAAAGTATAACCGCTGCCAGCAGTCCTCGAAGCATACGCATAGTGTTCTCCAATAAAGCAAGCGCTGCAAGATAGATGAATAAAAAGCACGCCATTCTACACACAAAAACCGCCCAACATTAGCGCTGATTGCGGAAACTGGAAAGCAGCCCGACAGAAGCATAAGATAACCAAAATATTAACATTTTAGTTCGCCATAATTGCCTTCAGGAAGTCATCACATGCCGGGTACTTTATTAACTCAGGACGCTGCGCGCCGTCTGATTGGTGAGATCTTTGTCTATGATATGCCGTTTAACCGCGCCCTTGGCCTGACGCTTGATCGCCTGGAGCCGGATTACGCCGAGTTAGGCTTTGCCAACCAGTCGATGCTGGTCGGTAATGCGGCGCAAAAGATACTGCA
The DNA here is from genome assembly GCF_025527015.1 of Winslowiella arboricola. Classification (GTDB taxonomy): domain Bacteria; phylum Pseudomonadota; class Gammaproteobacteria; order Enterobacterales; family Enterobacteriaceae; genus Erwinia; species Erwinia arboricola. The sequence goes on from NZ_JAODIM010000030.1 coordinate 35,685, forward strand.
CGGTGGCGTGATTGCTTCGGTGCTGGACGTTGCCGCCGGGCTGGTGTGTGTCAGTAATACCCTGACCCGCCAGGAGCGTATTAACGAAGAGGAGCTGCGTCAGCGGCTGTCACGGATGGGCACCATCGATCTGCGCGTCGACTATCTGCGCCCGGGACGCGGCGAGCGCTTTACCGCCAGCAGCAGCCTGCTGCGCGGCGGCAATAAAGTGGCGGTAGCGCGCGTGGAGCTGCATAACGACGCAGGGGTGTATATTGCCAGCGCCACCGCGACCTATCTGATTGGCTAATACGGGCGGCGAGAACGCCGCCCGACAGGTTTTATCGTGCGTAGCGTGAAATAAAACGCGCCATCGCCGGGCCGGTAAGCAGAATCGTGAACAGGCGTAAGGTCTGGAGCGCCATCACAAAAGCGATATCCACCTGGCTGCCCGCGGCGATAATTGCCACAGTATCCAGCCCGCCCGGGCTGGTTGCCAGGTAAGCCGTCAGCAGATCGACATGCAGCAGCCGCGTCAGCATCCAGGCCATACCGCCGCATAACAGCATCAGACCAATAATCGACAATATCATTTGCGGCAGGGTGCGCAGTGCCAGCCGGAAGATCGGTTTGGTAAAGCGCAAGCCAACGCTCCAGCCAATCAGTGCATAGGCCAGCGCCAGCAGCCACTCCGGCACCTGCAACGACAGCGTGCCGCTGGCATGCAGTACGGCGCCAAACAGCGCCGGCAACAGCAGGGCGCCCGAGGGGATACGGAATTTCTGGCCCAGCCAGGCGCCGCCAAAGGCCACCGCCAGCGTGCCGGCAAAACGCATATCCAGCGGCGGAAACCACAGTTGCGGCGCGGCGCTTTGCGCGCTGTCGCCCAGTCCAATACGCGCCACGACCGCCGCTGCCGTGGCGACAAACAGCACGCGCAGATACTGCATAAACGCCACCAGCCGCGCATCGGCGCCATATTCACCGGCCATCGCCACCATCGCCGAAGCGCCGCCAGGCGACGATCCCCAGGCACCGGTAGCGCCGGGCAGATCGCTAAAGCGCACCAGCAAAAAACCCGACAGCCCGCTGGCGGCCAGCGTCAGCACCAGCACCGCCAGCACTACCGGCCAGTCAGCGATCAGTGGGGTAAGAATCGAAGGGGAGAGGCTTTGCGCAATCATGCAGCCGAGGATCGCCTGCGCCAGAATAAACAGCCGCTTATCAATCCGTAAGGTCGCGCCGGACAACCCCATCACCACGCCAACAATCATTGGCCCCAGTAACAGCGCAGCGGGGACGTGGAAATATTGCAGCAAAAAACCCAACAGCAGCGAGACGCTGAGCAGGATAAACCATTGCAGCCTGAGTGACAGCCGTTCCATATTAAGCAAACTTGCGTTGGGAAAAGAAGAGGTTATAACTTACGCGGATGTCACAAGATGTGCCAGCATCAAATGGCAAGACGGTATCTCCCCCATATTATGAGGGAGGGAACCCGCGCTTACAGCCAGTTTTTACGTTTAAAGTAAGCGTAAGGCGCCAGACCGGCGAGGATCATCAGGGTGATGGCGGCGGGATAACCGAAGCTCCATTTTAACTCCGGCATAAACTCAAAGTTCATCCCGTAGCTGGAGGCCACCAGCGTTGGCGGCAGGAACACCACCGAGACCACTGAGAAGATTTTAATAATACGGTTCTGCTCAATATTGATAAAGCCCATCGCCGCCTGCATCAGGAAGTTCACCTTCTGGAACAGCGATTCATTATGTGGCAACAGCGACTCGATATCGCGCAGGATTTCCCGCGCCTGCTCCAGCTGCGTATTCGGCAGACGCGCTTTACGCACCAGGAAGTTCAGCGCACGCTGGGTATCCATCAGACACAGACGCACTTTCCAGCCAATATCTTCCAGTTCCGCCAGCGTCGACAGCGCGCGGTCAAACTCATCGCCCTGCTGGCCTTCCATAATCACCCGGCTCAGCTTTTCCAGATCGCTGTAGACGTTTTCGATCTCATCCGCCAGTTGTTCGATTTTGGTTTCAAACAGATCCAGCAGCAGCTCAAAGGCGTTACCGTCGATCAGCACCTGATTGCGCGCGCGCATACGGTAGAGGCGGAATGCGGGCAGTTCTCGCTCACGCAGGGTGTAAAGACGCCCTTCACGGATAGTAAACGCGACGGTGGAGTTACCGGCATGATCGTCCGCATCTTCATAGAAGAAGAAGGAGTGAATGTGCAGACCGTCTTCATCTTCGAAGAAACGCGCCGAAGCTTCGATATCTTCCAGTTCAGGACGGGTTGCAAGGCTCTGGCCTAATTCAGACTGGACACGCTCACGTTCATTCTCTTCCGGCTCAACGAGATCCACCCAGACCGATGAGGTCAGTGAGTCTGACTCGTCATCCAGTTCCAGACGGGATAAACGGTTTTGATCCAGTTTAAATGCGCTCAGCATAGCAGTACTCCCAATTGCAGTAACAAATGGGACATTGCGCCAGAACACGGGAAACGATGACGTTTCAGTCAGTGATAGTGCTAACTCAAGCGACGGGAAATGCGGGGTCGCTGACAACCACGAAGGCTACCAGCATTTAAGAGGATAGCCTTAGGCGTTGCACCTGCTAAACAGGTTATTGAGCCAGTATCGACTGGGTGTGTCCAAGGCGAATGTCCTCTTAGGGTAATCGTGGGCGCATGTTACGCTGAGACGAAAAAGGCGTCAAGCGGCCCACCCGGCAAGCGTGGCGTCAGACCGTTTCCAGTCGGGCGTATGCCGCCACCAGCCATTTGATCCCCTGTCCCTGAAAGGCCACTTGCAGCCGGCTGTGTTCGCCGCTGCCTTCCATATTCACGATAGTACCTTCGCCAAACTTGCTGTGGCGCACTCGCTGTCCGAGGGCAAAACCGCTGTCATTGCTGGCTACCGGCGTCCCCAGACGTTGATGATTTACCGGACGGCTGACGCTGGCACGCAGACGCACTTCGTCGACGCACTCAACCGGCAGCTCACCAATAAATCGTGACGGACGGTGATACACTTCCTTACCATAAAGCCGGCGCGTTTCCGCATAGGTCAGCGTCAGTTTCTGCATCGCGCGCGTGACGCCAACATAGGCCAGCCGACGCTCCTCCTCCAGCCTGCCGCCCTCATCCAGCGACATCTGGCTCGGGAACATCCCCTCTTCCATACCGACGATAAACACCTGGCTAAACTCCAGACCTTTCGCCGCATGCATAGTCATCAGCTGGGCCGCATCCTGCCATTTGTCCGCCTGGCCTTCACCGGCCTCCAGCGCCGCATGGGAGAGAAACGCCTGTAACGGCATCAGATCCTGATCTTCATCCTGATAGCTGTACTGACGCGTGGCGGTGACCAGCTCTTCTAAGTTTTCGATGCGCGCCTGGCCCTTCTCACCTTTTTCCTGCTCATACATAATCCACAGGCCGGAGTCTTTAATTACCCGGTCGGTTTGCACATGCAGCGGCATCTCCGCGGTTTCCTGCGCCAGGGAATCCACCAGTTCGCAGAAACGTTGCAGCGCCGAGGCGGCGCGACCCGCCAGTACTTTTTCCTGCAGCAAGGCGCGCGTCGCCTGCCATAGCGTCATTTGCCGATCGCGCGAGGTTTGTCGCACCACATCAAGGGTGCGGTCACCTATACCACGAGTCGGGGTATTAATCACACGCTCAAAGGCAGCATCGTCATTACGGTTGGCCATCAGACGCAGATAGGCCAGCGCATCTTTGATCTCCTGACGTTCGAAGAAGCGCATACCGCCGTAAATGCGGTAGGGCATACTGGTCTGCAACAGCGCTTCTTCCAGTACGCGCGACTGGGCGTTGCTGCGATAGAGAATCGCGCAGTCATTTAACGCGCCGCCGTTCTCCTGCCACACCTTGATGCGATTAACCACAAAACGCGCTTCATCCAGCTCGTTAAACGCGCAGTAGAGGGAGATCGGTTCGCCATCAAGGCCATCGGTCCACAGCTCTTTACCCAGACGGCCATTATTGTTGGCGATCAGGGCATTGGCCGCTTTCAGAATGTTATTGGTTGAACGGTAATTCTGCTCCAGACGGATGGTTTCCGCGCCGGTAAAGTCATTGAGGAAGCGCTGAATATTTTCGACCTGCGCGCCGCGCCAGCCGTAGATCGACTGGTCATCATCACCCACGATAATCACCCGCCCGCTGTCGCCGGCCAGCATGCGAATCCAGGCGTACTGAATATTGTTGGTATCCTGAAACTCATCCACCAGAATATTGGTAAAGCGTTCGCGATAGTGATTAAGGATATGCGGTTTGTTCAGCCACAGTTCGTGCGCACGCAGCAGCAGTTCGGCAAAATCCACCAGCCCGGCGCGGTCGCAGGCTTCCTGATACGCCTGATAAACGCGCAGCCAGGTCTGCTCAATCGGGTTGCCGTAGCTCTCAATATGCTTTGGCCGCAAACCTTCGTCTTTTTTGCCGTTGATGTACCACATCGCCTGACGCGCGGGCCACTGTTTATCATCAAGGTTCATCGCTTTGATCAGGCGCTTTAACAGCCGCAGCTGATCTTCGCTATCGAGAATCTGAAAATCCTGCGGCAGCGCGGCGTCCAGATGGTGCGCGCGCAGCAGACGGTGGGCCAGGCCATGGAAAGTCCCGATCCACATCCCGCCCTGACTGGTGCCAATCAGCTGTTCGATACGGTGACGCATCTCCGCGGCGGCTTTATTGGTAAAGGTCACCGCCATCACCGAGTATGGCGAGCAGTTCTCGACCGCCAGCAGCCAGGCGATACGGTGTACCAGCACACGCGTTTTGCCGCTGCCCGCGCCCGCCAGCACCAGCAAATTGCTGCGTGGCGCCGCCACGGCTTCGCGTTGTTTGTCATTCAAACTGTCGAGCAGGTCAGAAACGTCCATAAGCACCATTCAGGCAGGGAAAACGCCCGCAGGCGTTTTACTGGATATATTAACAGTTATTATACCAGCGCGGTCAGCGATGCCAACTGCGAAATTTCAAGGTGCGGTAACAGACGACTGTCGCCGATATGCATCAGGTTGCCGCCACGCAGATTAATCCAGCAGGCCTGCATGCCGCAGCGCACCGAACCGGCCACATCGGTGGTCAGGTCGTCGCCAACGTGCAGAATATTTTCCATTGGCAGATCAAGCTTTTGCGCGGCCAGCTGATACATATCCTGCCAGGGTTTAGCGCGCCCGTGCGGGCCGGCACGCAGGATAAATTTGAAATAGCTGTCAAGGCCAAACAGATGTGGCTCGGCATTACCGTTGGTGATCGCTACCAGCGGCACGCGTTGCGCCAGCGCCGTCAGCGCCTGATGCGTCTCTTCCGGCACCTCAATCTGGCTGCGCCAGTGGGCGAAGTTAGCCATCACCGCGCGTGAACCTTTTTCTGCTTCCACCGCTGGGAGTTCAACACTCAGCATCGCCTCAACTACCGCACGACGGCGCCATTCCGACACATCATGATAAATTTCCGGCTCCTGCTGCAACAACTTATCGCGCAACGCCTGATACTGCTGAGGAGTGAAATCAGCCAGCGCCGGATGATAACCCTGCAGGAAAGCATGGGACTCTTTTGCGGTGCGACGAATCACTTCGGAGTTGTCATACAGGGTATCGTCAAGATCGAAGGTAATCGCTTTAATTGGTCGCAGGGGGCGGTAAAAGTGCATCAGGATTTTCCTCGTTTCGCACGGGGATGTGCCGCATCGTAAACCGATGCAAGATGTTGGAAGTCTAAGTGGGTGTAGATTTGAGTGGTCGACAGGTTGGCGTGCCCCAGCAGCTCCTGCACCGCGCGCAGATCGCCGCTCGACTCCAGCATATGAGTGGCGAAAGAGTGGCGCAGTTTATGCGGATGGATATGGCTGTTAACGCCCTGTTTAACGCCCCACTCGGCAAACCGTTTCTGCACGTTGCGCATTGAGATACGTTTGCCCTGGCTGGATAAAAACAGCGCGTCGTCGTCCGGAGCAAAAAAGTCGCGTAACGCCATCCACTGCTCTACCCAGCTGACGGCGGTGGCGCCAATCGGCAACCGCCGCTCTTTGCTGCCTTTGCCGGTCACCCACACCTCGCCGGAGGCGAGATCAAGATGACGGCAGTCGATGCCGACCAGCTCCGCCAGACGCAGACCGGCGCCATACATAATTTCCAGCATCGCCCGATCACGTACCGCCAGCGGATCGTTAAGATCGATCTCCAGCAGCTGATTCATCTCATCGACATCGATATTTTTCGGCAGGTGGCGCGGCGCGCGCGGCGTGGCAATGCCTTTCGCCGGATTGGCTTTTAACTGTCCCTGGCCGACCAGCCAGTCAAGAAAACTGCGCAGCGCGGAGAGGCGCAACGCCAGGCTGGCGGGTTGCAGTCCGGCGCGACGGCTGCGCGCCGCCAGCGAGCGAACCTGAGCCGCATCCAGCTTTGCCCAGTCGCTGATTTTCATCTCATCCGCCAGCGTCACCAGTACGCTAAGCTGATGACTGTAACTTTTTTGCGTCAGCAGACTTAGCTGCCGCTCCACTTTCAGGTAACGCAGGAAACCCTCTACGGCTGGCTGTAGAGGCGAGTCGCTGTTCATGCCCGTTCAATCCAGCGCGACAGCAGATCCGGCATCATCAGCGCCAGATGCTGCAGTAACAGTGTCCCCATCCCAGACTGATAGTGCTGGGTATCACGGCTGCTAAATAACAGCACGCCAAGATCGCCGCGATCGCCCATCAGCGACATCGCCACGGAGCCGATCGCTTTCGCCTGTGGCAACAGCAGCAGTAACTCCGGCCCGTTGAGGTTGCCGAGGTAGTGTTGCTGATTACCCATGCGCTGAATGCGCACCGATTCAAATGCCTGCGGAGAAAGCGCCAGCTGAGTGAAGTCCGACGGCGCGCCAATATGCCACTTATCACTGAACAGGCGCAGATTGGCGCCCGCCAGTCCCAGCTCACGCGCCCAGCGATGCAGGCGGTTCAGCATATCGTGCAACGTCGGTGCGGCTGCCAGATGGCTCTGCAACGCTAACAGACGATCAAAAAGTTGATGGTTGGCCGTGGCCTGCTCCATCAGCAAGGTGATCTCTTCTTCGAGCTGGGCGATATGGTTGCGCTGACGCGCCAGATGCCACTCCACCAGCGACACAGTGCCGCGTACCGGATGAGGTATCACCATCTGTTCAACCTGCCGTGCGTTGCGGATAAAGAAATCCGGATTTTGCCGCAGGTAGTCACTCACCGCCTGATCGTCCAGCATCACCTCGCTGGCGGTCTGTTCGCCGACATTTTTCATAAATGAATAAACCCGTCGTAAACGTGGGTGGCCGGTCCGGTCATAAACAGCGCATGACCCGGCCCTTTCCAGGCGATATGCAGAGCGCCGCCCGGGAGATCGACGCGGACTTTCTCCGCGAGCTTACCTTGTTGAATGCCAACGGCGACGGCAGCACAGGCGCCACTGCCACAGGCTTGTGTTTCACCTGCGCCGCGTTCATAGACGCGCAGACGAATATGTTCGCGATTCACTACTTCCATAAAGCCGACATTGACGCGTTCCGGGAAGCGCTCATGGCTCTCCAGCACCGGGCCAAGGGTTTCGACCGCGGCGGTTTTTACGTTGTCGACCTGGATCACGCAGTGCGGATTGCCCATCGACACCACGCCACACATTACGGTCTGCTCAGCGATGCGCATCAGATAGAGGTTCTCCGCTTTATTGGCGCGGAACGGCACCTGCTGCGGCTCGAAATTTGGCTCACCCATATTCACGCGCACCAGATCGTCGCTGGTGACACTCAACACCATGCGCCCGGTCTGGGTGCTGACATTGATATCGTTCTTATTGGTTAAGCCTTTCAGGCGCACAAAGCGGGCAAAACAGCGCGCGCCGTTGCCACACTGGGCAACTTCGCTACCATCTGCGTTGAAAATGCGGTAATGGAAATCAAGATCGGGATCGTACGGCGGTTCAACGATCAGCAGTTGATCAAAGCCGATCCCCAGATGACGATCCGCCAGACGGCGAATCAGCTCTGGTGAAAAATAGACATTTTGCGTCACAGCATCAACGACCATAAAGTCGTTGCCAAGGCCGTGCATTTTGGAGAACTGCATTTTCTGCTCCGCCGGATGCGCCATAGATTACTCAGTCAGTTACATACCCGGCTGGTCAGGCGTTGGATTCTGAACGCTACCATCCTGCAGGGTTGTGGTGGGATCCTGCGTCGTCTGCTGCGCAGGCTGCTGTTCCTGCTGCGGCTGATCCTTCGGCGGAAAGTAGAGCGGGCCTTTTAAACCGCAACCAACCAGGCTCGCTAACGCCAGCGCCATCGCCAGCTGGCATATCTTTTTGTTCATTATCGTTTGGCTCATGATTAATGCTTACTGGTTGCTTATCATCGCAGGTGAACTCTGAAAAGCAACAGGTATTGGCGATTCGATGTTGCTGCCGTTGTCGCATTTTTACTATTTAGCACCGGGGGGCGGCGCTAATCAATGCATCTGGATACGCTGCTGGTAATCCGTATGGTCATTGTCAGAGACGGTTGCACAGAGCTGAGTCAGTGTCTGGCTACGAAATGGAATCACCTGTAAGCGCTCATCCGCCTGCACAAGCTGATAAAACTGCGGCAGATTGAAATTAACGAAGCTGGAACCGTAGGTGAAGCGGTCATGTGATGACGAGTAGAAGCGGCTGACATCGCGCACCAGATCTTCTTTGCTGCCTTCACAGTGGTGATAAATCTCAATGCGGTTGGTTTCATCGAGAATATAGATATTGAAGCCGTGGTCATCACTGGTGTCTTCAAAGAAGAACTGGATGATTCCTTCGCTGGCATAGTTGTTAACCACGCTGGGTAAGCGCGTCTCGCTTTCGACTTTGATCGATAAACCATGCAGTTTGTTATTGGAAATTGCGCCGTAAAACTCAACCGCATTTTCCAGTTTCTGTACTGAAACGCCGAGACGTTCGAAGAACAGTCCCCAGGTCTGGCCAGCCACGCGTAACGCTTTAAAGCGTCCCGGCTCCTGGCTGGTGCTGGAGAGGCGTAACTCGACACATTCGGAAACCAGCTGCTGCACCCGGGTACGAATCAAACCGCGCAGGTGCTGGCTGTAACAGAACACTTCCACCGCATCCGGCGGCGCCGCATCCTGATGCATTTTGCCAAGAATGGTTTTCAGCGCTTCAATCATCGATTGTTCGCCATTAAAGTGCAGTGTACGCACCTCATTCCACGAGTTACGGTACAACAGATCGATACTGCCAACTAAGCACTGCTGCTGCTCGCCAAAGCTGAACACATCCAGCTTACGGAAATCAAAATGCACCACCTGATTGCGAAACGCCGCCGTCGGGTCATATTCGAGGTTGACAATAATCGCCAGATGACGAATTTCGCACGGGCTGTACAGCGCTTTTGGCGTCGGCGAAGGCAGCCGCAGCGGGAAGTGATGCGACACATCGGCTACCAGCTCCTGCAAACGCGCGAGGTCGCAGATTTCATTGCCTTTAATATGCAGCCGCGTTTTGCTGGTCAGCAAACCATTAAACCACGCCCAGGCCACCAGCTTATTCAGATAGCGGTTATATTCCAGCGGCTGATGGCTGATAATCGACCCCATATCCGGCGACTGATTATACAGATACCAGCCTGCGCGGTTGGCGCGACCATTGGGCACATGAATAAAAGTCAGATGCGGTTCGGAAAGATCCGGCGAAATCTGCGGATTAACCAGTGTCACTTTGCCCGGCAGCGCTTCAAACGCGGCATACAGCTTACGGGTCAGCACGCCAATATCCTGCGGGCTGGCGCTGACGCTTAAGTTGTTACGACGGGCAAAGCGGATCAGATTGCGATAGCTCTGCATCATCGCATCCAGCAATTCGTTGTGCGCTTCACGTACCCGGCCGATTTTCCAGTCGGAGCGGCTATCAAGCATCCTCAGGCGTTCGTTATCCCAGCCCCACTCTTTCACCAACTGACCGAGAATTTCACGACGCCAGCCCGATTTACCGCCCTCTTCCGACAGCTTTTCGCACACTTTCAGATAGAAACAGCGGCGCACAAGGTCAAGGCGCGCGTGATCATCAATGCTGGTCAGATAATGTGTGACGCGTTCCAGCATCATGCAGTAAGGATCGAGGCCAAAGGAGACGATTTCGCCGTCATGCAGGCGCTGCTTGATATCCATCGCCAGCAGTTTTGGATCCGGATATTCCCAGGAGTAGGCTTCCAGCAGCAGGGTTTTCAGCACCGCTTTATACGGCGAATCGATACTTTTATACAGCTGCCACAAGCTGGCGCCAAAGTACTCTTCCGCCGACAGCGTGCCCAGACCGCCGAGATCCAGCCACTCATTAGGGGTCAGCACCCCCTGCGAGTAGAGAGACATCACATAGTCGTCGTAATGCTCTTCTTCTTCACCCGGCACCATATTCCACAGAATACGCTTACCCGCCATCCGCACTGCGGTACGGTAGAATTCATCCAGCAGTAAGATATGTTGGGTTGAACCGCAGTCTTCGCCACCCAGGCTGCCGCTCTCATTATGGCGGAAACGGTTCTCATCAATCAGGAAGAAGCTGACTTCAACGCCCATCGCCGCGCACCATTTTTGCAGCTGGGTGCACTTTTTCTGCAGGCTAAGGCGTTCTCCATTATCGAGCCAGGACTGGTGGCAGACCCAGATATCGAGGTCAGAAGTGAAGTTCTGCCCTACTGATGAGGTGCTGCCCATCGAATAAACACCGGTAATCGGCCGTTCGCCTTGCGCGGGCAGCGCCGCGCTCTTACCTGATTTACCTTCTAAATCATTGAGATAGCTTATCTGGTTTTCATCAGGCGTAAAGAAGCTGATGCCATGTGGAACGTTACCTTCGAGGTAACCCGGCATCAGCGGATGATGATAATGTAATAAGGTTGGCAGCAGACTGTATACCTGCTGGAAAGCAGGTCCCATCGCAGCCAGTGCACGATCAACGCGCAGCTGATTGATGGCATCCAGTCTCTGTTTCAGTGTCTCAATGTAGAGGTACAAGACGTTTCGCCTGATTGTCCCAGTGTTTTTAAACAAACCCGGTTTCCGACATCCACCCTTTGCTTTAGAAATATTCGGGCGAATAAATGCTGGAAACGTGATCAATCTAACACCTGGCAGATTGACCGTAAAGAAAGTTGCGCTACCCCACAGTTTAGCACGTTTTACGATCAATCAACCTTCCGCCTGGTGTACTCATCCCTGACATACCGTTTAAAAGCCGTTGAAACTGACAGCCTTCACGTATCAATGATAGGATAATCAATGAACGATCAAAACGGTATGAAGCATGTTAGACAAAATTTTAAGAATTGCCACCAGGCAGAGTCCGCTCGCTTTGTGGCAGGCACAATATGTACAACAGCGCCTGATGGCTTGCCATCCGGGGCTTGCTGTTGAACTGGTGCCGATGGTGACGCGCGGTGATGTGATCCTCGACACACCCTTAGCCAAAGTCGGCGGCAAGGGCTTATTCGTTAAAGAACTCGAGCTGGCAATGCTGGAAGGCAGGGCGGATATCGCGGTGCATTCAATGAAGGATGTGCCGGTCGATTTTCCGCAGGGGCTGGGGCTGGTGACAATTTGCGAGCGTGATAATCCGCTCGATGCCTTTGTCTCTGACCACTATGACTCGGTTGATGCGCTGCCACAGGGCGCGATTGTCGGCACCTCCAGCCTGCGCCGCCAGTGTCAGCTTAGCGCACGCCGCCCCGACCTGGTGATCCGCTCGCTGCGCGGCAACGTCGGTACACGTCTCAGCAAACTGGACGCCGGTGAATATGACGCGATTATCCTGGCGGTGGCCGGCCTCAACCGTCTGGGTTTACAACAGCGTATTCGCTATGCGATGCCGGCGGAAGAGTCGCTGCCCGCAGTGGGCCAGGGCGCGGTGGGGATTGAGTGTCGTCTCGACGATCAACACACCATTACCCTGTTGTCGGCCCTGAACCACGAAGATACTTCGGTGCGCGTCAGAGCCGAGCGCGCGATGAATACCCGTCTGGAAGGTGGCTGTCAGGTACCGATCGGCAGTTATGCGCTACTGGAAGGCGACGAGCTATGGCTGCGCGGCCTGGTCGGTTCGCCGGATGGTAAACAGATGATCTGCGGTGAACGCCGTGGCCCCCGCGCCGATGCCGAACAAATGGGTATCTCCCTCGCCGAAGAGCTGCTGAATAAAGGCGCGCGTGAGATTCTGGCTGAGGTTTATCAGGGGAATCCGCCGGTATGACAATTCTGGTAACCCGTCCATCACCTGCTGCTGAAGAGCTGGTCAGTCGCCTGCGCGGCCTGGGACAGGTTGCCTGGAGCATGCCGTTAATTGAATTTACGCCTGGCCGCGATCTTGATGATCTGCCACAGCAGCTGGCCAGCCTGGCTGCCGGGGATTTACTGTTTATTCTGTCGCAGCATGCCATTCACTTCGCGCAGCCGGTCATCCGTCAACACGGAGTAACATGGCCTGCCAGCCTGAACTATTATGCTATAGGTCGCAGTACGGCGCTGGTGATGCATACCGCCACCGGCTATCAGGTAGAATATCCACGCCAGCGCGAAAGCAGTGAAATCCTGGTCCAGCTGCCTGCGTTGATGCACGTTGCCGGCAAGCGCGCGCTGATTTTGCGTGGCAATGGGGGCCGCGAACTGTTAGCAGAAACGCTGACTGAACGTGGCGCCGAAGTAACGTTTTGTGAATGTTATCAGCGTTGCGCCAAATTTTACGACGGCCACACTGAAGGACGTCGCTGGCGCGAACGCGGCATTGATACGCTGGTGGTAACCAGTGGTGAGATGCTGCAGCAACTCTATTTACTGTTCCCTGAGATCGATCGTGAGGAATGGTTACTACACTGTCGGCTGGTGGTCGTCAGTGAACGTTTGGCTACCCTGGCCAGGGAGTCTGGCTGGCAGGAAATTACGGTAGCCGATGGGGCCGATAACGACGCGCTGCTGCGCGCGTTACAATAAACTTAAAGATGGGATGTGCCACAATGACGGAACAAAAAGATTCATCCGCCATGGTTGAAGAGACCACCCCAGCGGTAGAAACCACCGCGCCAGCGGAACAAAAACCGCCACGGAAGTCGAAAAACAGCGGCATGGCGTTGGGCGCTCTGGCAATTGTCATCGCTCTGGCGCTGGGCGCCGGACTGTATATTAATGCTAAACACCAGGCGCAATTGCAGACCGAAGCCACTCAGGCGCTGGCGGATCAGCTGACCGAACTGCAACAGCAGTCAAAAAATGACAAGCAGCAGCTCACTGAGCAACTTGCGGCGCAGACCAGCGCATTGCAGACCGCACGCGACCAGCAATCCGCCACCAGTCAGCAGCTGGATGAATTAAAAGAGAAAGTCACCACCATCTCCGGTAACGACTCGCGCACCTGGTTACTGGCGCAGGCGGATTATCTGGTGAAGCTGGCCGGACGTAAGCTGTGGAGCGATCAGGATGTCACCACTTCCGCCGCGCTGCTGAAAAGCGCCGATGCCAGCCTGGCGGATATGAATGATCCCAGCCTGATTGAAGTGCGTCGTGCCCTGACCCAGGATATCAGTAATCTGTCGGCGGTCAGCCAGGTGGATTATGACGGTACTATCCTGAAACTTAATCAGCTGGCTAACGGCGTCGACAATTTACGTATTGCCGACACCGACAGCGATGACTCGCCAATGGATGAGGACAGCACTGAGCTCTCCTCGTCGCTGCATGAGTGGCGCCAGAACCTGGTGAAGAGCTGGCACAAATTTATGGATGACTTTATTACCGTGCGTCGCCGTGACAATACGGCGGAACCGCTGCTGGCTCCGAACCAGGACGTTTATCTGCGTGAAAATATTCGCTCACGCCTGCTGATTGCCGCCCAGGCGGTGCCGCGCCATCAGGATGAGATCTATAAACAGTCGATTGATACCGTATCAACCTGGGTACGCGCCTGGTTTGATACCAATGACGCCTCAACCAAAGCCTTCCTTGCTCAGCTGGATGATCTCAGCCAGCAGAGTGTCTCGATGGATGTGCCGGACGCCCTGCAGAGCCAGCCGATGCTGGATAAACTGATGCAGACGCGCGTACGCAATCTGCTGGCGCAGCCGTCAGGCGATCAGCCGCAGCCGCAGCCGCAGCAGGGAGAATAAGCATGCTTAAAGTACTTTTGCTTTTCCTTCTGCTGATTGCCGGTGTGGTCATCGGCCCGATGATCGCAGGTCACCAGGGATATGTACTGATTCAGACCGACAACTGGAATATTGAAACCAGCGTCACCGGCCTGGTGATTATTCTGATTCTGGCGTTGCTGGTAATTCTGGCGGTGGAGTGGCTGTTGCGCCGCATTTTGCGTACCGGCGTCAGAACGCGTGGCTGGTTCCTTGGCCGTAAACGCAGCCGGGCGCGTAAGCAGACGCAGGAAGCGATGCTGAAACTGGCGGAAGGCGATTACAAACAGGTGGAAAAGCTGCTTTCACGTAATGCCGATCATGCTGAACAACCGGTAGTGAACTATCTGCTGGCTGCGGAAGCCGCGCAGCAGCGCGGTGATGAAATACGCGCCAATCAGCATCTGGAGCGCGCCGCCGAACTGGCGCAGGGTGATCAGTTACCGGTTGAAATTACCCGCGTACGTATTCAGCTGGCGCGCAATGAAGATCATGCCGCACGTCATGGTGTTGATCGCCTGCTGGAAGTGGCGCCGCGTCATCCGGAAGTGCTGCGTCTGGCGGAGCAGGCTTATGTTCGTACCGGCGCCTGGAGTTCATTGTCAGATATTCTGCCCTCGATGCAAAAAGCGCAGGTTGCCGATGACAATCATCGTGCCGCCCTGCAGCAGCAGGCATGGCTGGGCTTAATGAATCAGGCGATGGCCGATCAGGGCAGTGATGGCCTGAAACGCTGGTGGCAGGATCAGAGCCGTAAAACGCGTCATGAACCAGCCTTGCAGGTGGCGATGGCAGATCATCTGATTGAATGCGACGACCATGATACGGCTCAGGCTATCGTGCTGGACGGCTTGAAGCGTCAGTATGACGAGCGTCTGGTGTTGTTGATGCCACGGCTGAAAACCGGCAATCCGGAACAGCTGGAAAAAGCGCTGCGCCAGCAGATCAAACAGCATGGCGCAACTCCATTGCTGCACAGCACGCTGGGTCAGCTGCTGATGAAGCACGGTGAGTGGGAGCAAGCCAGTGAAGCCTTCCGTGAAGCGTTAAAACAGCGCCCTGATGCCTTTGATTATGCCTGGCTGGCAGATACGCTGGATCGTCAGCATAAGCCGGAAGAAGCGGCGCAGATGCGACGTGACGGGTTACTGCTGACGTTAAAGAGTAATCCTTAGCGCAGTCGGTAATGAAGATAACAATTAGCCGGGTTCGCCCGGCTTTTTTACGTCTGGATTCAGGCAAAAAAAACACCTGCCAGATGGCAGGTGTAAATATCAGGTCGGTAAGACAACCGATTGGTACCAGACTCAACGTGGTGCCCGGGGATCCAATAAGATCAACTGACGATATTGGCTGGCTGGACAACTGGTACCGTAAAATGGCTCTGCATCATTCCCAGGTTTATGAAGCTTGCGCGAACATAAGAGGTGGAATGAGCATCTACAGTCATAGTATTGCATAATGCGTGCCATGATGGCAGTTATCTTATTAATTATTTCTAAATATGATTATTTTCATCAAGTTAGAAATCGTTTTACAGATAAATACGCAGATAAACAGTGTCGTCAAAACCCCACATCATAGCCAATCAACGTCTCCGATCGGCGACAACAATTGTCAGATCAGGAAAATACGTTTATTAACATATAGTTATACGTCTCCCAATTGAGACAAAAGCGGGTTTTAATAGTCAGGAGAGGAAGGATTGCCGCAAAGATGTTTTTAGCGGACGCCAGACGCAAAAAACCCCGCTATAAAAGCGGGGTTTCGAATATGGTCGGCGAGAGAGGATTCGAACCTCCGACCCACTGGTCCCAAACCAGTTGCGCTACCAAGCTGCGCTACTCGCCGAAATGTACTGCTTTACTGCTTCTCATCGATTTTGTTTGGTGCGAAGAGAGGGACTTGAACCCTCACGTCCGTTAAGACACTAACACCTGAAGCTAGCGCGTCTACCAATTCCGCCACCTTCGCATACCGTACAAAATCTGGGGTGGCTAATGGGACTCGAACCCACGACAACTGGAATCACAATCCAGGGCTCTACCAACTGAGCTATAGCCACCACATCTTACTGCTTACTTCCTAACGCGATAAATATTACCACCGCAGCTCTTGCGCACAAATTAAATGGCGCGCCCGACAGGATTCGAACCTGAGACCTCTGCCTCCGGAGGGCAGCGCTCTATCCAGCTGAGCTACGGGCGCGTAGCGCCGTTGCGGATGTGCATACTACGGATGTGAGCCGATCCTGTCCAGTGCTTTTTTCACAAAAAAACGCGTTTGATTACGCTTTGTGCATTCCGTCGAAACAACCGGCGTTTTTTGCCCTTTTTAGCTCACAAATCAGTACGAAACTGCATTAAGACCTTTAACACCCGGGAAAATTAAAGTTGGCCGCGGTAATGATAGTTGAGATATTTCAGCAATCTGAGCTGACGACGTAAACGACTTGGCTGCAAAATCAGGCGATACAGCCATTCTAAGCCCAGATTTTGCCAAATCATGGGAGCACGCTTCACATGACCGGTAAACACGTCGTAGGTGCCGCCTACTCCCATATACAGTGCATCAGGGCAGAAGGCTTTGCAGTCACGCATCAGGATTTCCTGCTTTGGCGATCCCATGGCAACAGTGACAATCTTCGCTCCGCTGGCGCGAATGCGGGTAAACAGCGCCTCGCGATCGGCCGGAGCAAAGTAACCATCCTGACTGCCAACAATATTGACGTTCCACTGCCGGCGGAGTTTATCTTCCGTTTGCGCCAGCACCGCTGGTTTACCGCCGATCAGAAACACCGGCGTGGCTTCGCGCCCGGCGCGCTCCATCAGCGCTTCCCATAAGTTCACGCCAGCAATACGCGATACCTGCGCCTGCGGGTACTTTTTACGGATCGAACGCACGATACTGATGCCATCCGCATATTTATATTCCGCGTCATCAATCAGTTTATACAGGTCGGTATCGCTTTCCGCCGTCAGTACTTTTTCGGCATTAATCGCCACCAGCGTGCCGCTTCTCAGCGGCCCGTCGCGATAGAGAAAATCCAGACACTGCGTCATATCGCGAAAGCCATACAGCGACAGACCACGAATTTGATATTGCGGCGCAGCAGAGGTGACGTCCATTTAAGTTCCCTTACATCATTCCGGCTCATCTTAGCCGAAAGAGATTTTATTATTGTGTTGCAGCTTGCATCGTACGAGCTGAGACGCGCCGGCGGATCAGGCCCGCGCGGTCAAGCAGCCAGTAAAGCAGTTTAGCGGCCACCACGCAGGCGCCGAAAATAACGCAGAAAAACACCACACGCGAAGCAAAAGCATCGAGCCCTTCACGCGCCAGCACAATCATATTGAACACGGCGCCAAAGCAGAAACTTTGCAGAATGGCGGCTTTATAGCGATTGCTTTCCGCTTTGCCCAGCTCATACAGCCAGTCGAACCACTTGATAATCAGCCCCACCGCTACCGCGCCGAGCGGAATAAACGCCACACCGCCCATGACCACCAGCGAACCAATCAGCGTCGGTGAAATCGCCAGCCCGGAATGGTTATTCAGCACTTCCCAGGTGAAGTAGTTAGCACTGTTCAGCACAATACCGGGCCGGTCATGCCATAACCAGCTGGGAATAAACACATAGAAGTCGCGCACAATCGGCGCCAGCCCCTGAAAATCAATCTTGTCGTAGTTTTGCAGCAGCAGACCCAGGTTTTCCCACGGCGAGAAGGTGTCACGCGTCAGATACAGGAAGGTGTAAAACGCTTCCGCACCGCTGACATCAAGATTATAGCGACGTAAGGCCAGCCAGAACATCGCCACCACGCCGAGCATACCGGCCACTGCCAGCATCCACAGCGTGATCCAGCCGCGAATAATGCCGATAAACAGGAACAGCGCGAAAGCGATAATAATATTGGCGCGCGTACCGCCGACAATCACATAGGTCAGCAAACCAAACGCCAGCGTGCTGACCAGGAAGAACAGCCAGGCGCGCGAATCCTGACGCAGAAAGTAGACCACCAGCATCGCCGGAATAAAGAAGTAGAAAAAGCGCTTCAGCGCTACACCGGAGACATCACTGGAGAAAATCTGACTATATGCATGCAGGCGGAACAGCAAAAAGCCATTGTGCATAAAGAAAATGCTGACTGTCGCCAGCGCCACCAGCGCCAGCATCACCCAGGTAAGATGGGTCTCTACCCGGTTCATATTAAACACCGGACGCCGCGGCTGGGTGGCAGATGCGCGTAGCCGGGTTTTATAACTGACGTAATAGATGCCATAAAAACAGCTGGCCGCCAGCATCGCCTGCAACAGGTTTTCCGCGGGCACCACATTGACGTCGAACTGAAACACCAGAATGCTGGTTAGCGGAAAACCAAAATAGAAGGTCAGCAAAAACAGTAACGAGAAGAAGACGTTAAAGTTAAAACGTACGCGACGGAATTCACGCCAGGTCAGCGTCAGAATAAATCCAACTGAAAACAGATAAACCAGCAGCAAACCACTAAATTGCATCAGGCTCATGCCTTGTCCCCTTCAGCCAGCAATAACGCCTGTTGCCAGCCGGTGATAAATGCCGGGTCGAAAAAGGCGATGCGTTGTTTATCCAGCAAACTCAGCTGGCGGTGCGCTTCTGCCACCACCTGCTTATCCAGCACATCGCCGCTAAACAGCACCGGCACCTGCTGCTCGGTTAAATCCTGCCAGAACGGATTCTCACGACTTAATACAAACGGGATATTGGCCTGAATTAACAGGCATAAGGTGCCGATACCCTGCTGTCGCCGGAAAATAAAATACCCGAGATCGCAACGCGCAATCAGCTGGAGATAGTCGGCAAACGGCATATTCTCGGTCAGTAGCTGAAGATTTTCCGCGCTGAACAACGCCTCGCCGGCTTGCCGCACGCTGGCAATATAGGCTTCATTATTCGGTGGATAGCCCAGCGGCACAATCACTTTTACTGTATCGCCAAACTGCTGGTGAATGGCCTGTAACGCCTCGCGGTGACGATTACTGGCGTCGCCGGAGTTACCCAGCAAAATAGTAAAAGGCCGCTCGCCGGCGTCTGACGGCGCCAGCTGTGCAGCCATGCGCGTCGGGAAATAGAGTAACGATGCTGGCGTCTGCGGATGCCGCTGCTGATAGTGGTTAATATCACCACGAGTGGCAAACAGGTGCCCTGGGCGCCCTTGCGCCAGCCGGCGCAGCAGATAGAACAGACGATACTTCAGGCTGGAGGACTCTTCATACAGATCCGCCCCCCACGCATGCCAGAACACCTGCGACGTGCGCAGTTTGCCGGTCAGCAGCGCCAGCCACAGCAGCGGATTAAACTGACCATGGAAGAAAAAGCGCGTCTGCCGCTGACGCGCACGGGCGATAACCGCCTGCGCCAGCGCTTTTTTACTGGCAAATAGCTCAATATGCAGCGCATTAAAGGCGGCAAAAGCGCTGCCATCCTGTGCCACCACCATAAAATGGCGGGCATCAGCCGTCGGCTGTTTAACGCTTAACACATCGTTAAAAAAGCGCAGCACGGTAAGGTTATGGTGGGGAATATCCGATCCCAATACGTGAATCAGTGTAGTCATGCTCTTCGACGATAAATTAAGAAAGCGCTACAACAGAGCGCAAAATAGACCACATAGGTCGCCAGGTAAGCTTGCGCCGCACCCGTGGCGCCGTGTAGCGGAATCAGCCAGCGGGAAAAGGCGGTCAGCAAAATAAACTGGCTGATTTCAGTCAGAATATAAAAGCGCAGCGACGCTTTAGCGATCACCAGATAGCCGAAAATATAGGAGCCGACTTTCAGCACATCGCCGGGTAGCTGCCAGCTAAACAGATCGCGCATGCCGTTAAACTGACTCGAGAACAGCAGCCAGATTGCGAAATCGCGCAGCAGCCAGACGCAGAAACTGACGGCGGCGACCGCCGGAATCACAAAACGCAGCGCGCGCCAGATTTCTGCGGAAATATCCGTTTTGCTCTTCAGTCGTGACAGCGTCGGCAGCAGCCAGACGCTAAAAGTGGCGGTAACAAATTGCAGATAAGCATCTGAAATCGTCGTCACCCCCTGCCACAGGCCTACCTGCTCCCAACCTTCATGAGCCGCCAGCAGATTACGCATCATCACCCAGGCTACCGGTAAGGTTACCGAGGTGATCAGCGCCATCAGCGTAAACTTACCGAGATTAACCGCCAGCTCGCCATGCCACTGCGGCAGTAAATAGCGCAGCGGCAGATGGTCACGTTTCGCCAGCAGCAGCGCCGCAGGCAGCACCACCAAGGCCGGAACCAACGCCAGACCGACCAGCGCACCACTGTAACCGCCAAGCCAATAGCAGACATAGTAGGCCACCACGCCAATCAGGCTGCCGGCGATCAGCGCCAGCGCATTACCCATCGCATCGCGAAAACCTTTCATGATCGCCAGCGACAGGTTGGCCCAGGCAATGCCCATCTGCAAAAATGCCACGATGCGCACCACCTGCTGATAATCCGCGTGGCCAAACAGGCCGATACTGATTGGCTCTGCCGCCAGCAGGAAAATCACCGCCAGCAGCGTCGAAAAGCCCAGCACCATACTGGAGGCGGTGCCGGTCACCGCGCGCAGTTTATCCGGCTGCTGCTGATATTCGGCGACATACTTGGTAATGCCGTTAAAAATACCGGCGCCAGCGAGCACGCCTAACACGGTAATTAGCTGACGGAAGTTCCCCGCCTGTCCCACGCCGCCCGGTCCGTAAGAGACCGCCAGCAACTTAACCACCAGCAAGCCGGCAGCGATTTTTACCAGTGTCGACGCGGCGGTCCACACTGAGGCTTTGGCCAGTGACATATCAGGAGAAGAAGCTCAGTAGCGAATTGATAACCGTGCTCTGGTTATTGTCCGATAAATTGTAAAACAGCGGCAGACGCAGCAGGCGCTCACTGTCCGCCGTAGTCACCCGGTCTTCTCCGGCAAAGCGACCGAAGCGCTCTCCGGCGGGTGAGCTGTGCAGCGGAATATAGTGGAATACCGCCAGAATCTCAGCTTCCTTCAGCCAGGCGATCAGTGCCTGACGCTCGTCATGGTTGCGCAGCTTAATGTAAAACATATGCGCATTATGCTGGCAGTGAACCGGCATCGACGGCAGGGTGATAAGCCCACGGGCGGCAACCGGTTTTAAGGCGTCGTAATAGCGCTGCCACAGGCGTAAACGCTGGTCGTTAATCCTGGTCGCGGCTTCCAGCTGCGCCCACAGATAAGCCGCCTGCAAATCAGCCATCAGATAGCTGGAACCGATATCCCGCCAGGTATATTTATCCACCTGACCGCGGAAGAACTGGCTGCGGTTGGTGCCTTTTTCACGGATCACCTCGGCGCGTTCGACCAGCGATGCATCGTTGATCAACGTTGCGCCACCTTCGCCACCGGCGGTGTAGTTTTTGGTTTCATGGAAGCTAAAGCAGCCAATATGACCGATGGTGCCCAGCGCCTTGCCCTTGTAGCGGGACATCACGCCCTGCGCGGCATCTTCAATCACAAACAGCTGGTAGCGCTGCGCCAGCGCCATAATAGTGTCCATCTCACAGGCCACACCGGCATAATGCACCGGCACAATGGCGCGGGTACGATCGGTGATCGCCGCTTCAATCAGCGTCTCATCAATATTCATGGTGTCTGGTCGTACATCGACAAACACAATAGTCGCGCCGCGCAGCACAAAGGCATTAGCGGTTGAGACAAAGGTGTAGCTCGGCATGATCACTTCATCGCCGGGCTGGATATTAATCAGTATCGCCGCCATTTCCAGCGAGGCGGTGCAGGATGGCGTCAGCAATACTTTTTTGCTGCCAAACTGATGCTCCATCCACTGCTGGCAACGGCGGGTAAAGCCGCCATCGCCGCACAGCTTGCCGCTGCCCATCGCCGACTGCATATATTCGAGTTCGGTTCCCACCACCGGTGGTGCATTAAATGGAATCATTGGGTCACCTGTATAGCCAGTACGCGGTGCTTTCCAGGGTGGCGCCGCGACTAAGATAGAGCCGCATAGCGGCGAGATTACTGAGTTGGGTGGCCACACGCAGCTGCGGAATACGACGTGCCTGACACCAGTCCGCCGCCGCCTGCATTAAACGCTGTCCCACACCTTTTCCGCGCGAGCCGGGTAAACTTGCCAGCAGGCCAATACGCGCCTCGCCGTTACCCAGTTCACGCAGGGAAACAAAACCTTCCATTGCCCCGGCTTCGTCAACCGCCAGCAGACACTGATGGTCAAAGGTGCCGCGCACCGCATTTTCAATCCACTGCGCATAGAAACGTCCGCTGTCACCTGGCTGATACCAGGGTGCGCGGAAACGGCTGTTAGCAAATACCTCGCTGGCCACCGCACGCAGCGGGGGAATATGTTCGGCACGGGCAATACGAATACCAGACTGGCGCTGCGTGGCGTTGATCGCGATCAGCAGATCGGCTTCGCCCTCGACCAGCCGGAAACCGATAGCGCTCAGCGCGTCGATTTCGGTTGTCTGATGGCTGCCGAGTTTGGCCTGCAGCAGACCGCAGCCTGCCAGCTGCGCTTCCGTCAATGGCTGTGGCGCGCTAAAGTCCAGCAGCGCGCTGTTGATACCGAAGAAGTTGTTTTCCCACTCCAGCGGCTTAATCGTGGCAAAGACAGGCATTGTACCAGGCCCCCAGGTGACAGGATGCAGGCGCGTTAACGCCAGACGCCTTTAGTATCAACAATCCAGCGCTGGGTGATCTGTGCCGAATCCATGGCTTTAAACTGCTGATGGTCCACCAGCATAACCAGGACATCCGCCTGCTGTAGCGCGATATCGGCGCTTACCAGCTGCGCTTTATGCGCCAGTTTTTGCGGGATCGTCTCAACATTTGGCTCTACCACCCAGGTCTCACCGGCGTTCCAGCTGGCGATAAGATCCGCCACTTCCATTGCCGGACTTTCACGCAGATCGTCGATATTCGGTTTAAAAGCCAGACCAAAACAGGCGACTTTCAGCTCGCTGGCGCGCTTGTCGCTACTTGCCAGGCAGTCCGCCACCGTCCGCTTAACCTGATCCAGCACCCAGTGCGGTTTACTGTCATTTACTTCGCGCGCAGTACGAATCAGGCGTGCCTGCGCGGGGTTTTGCGCCACGATAAACCAGGGATCGACGGCAATGCAATGTCCCCCCACGCCCGGCCCCGGTTGCAGAATATTGACGCGCGGATGACGATTAGCCAGCGCGATCAGCTCCCAGACGTTAATCCCCTGATCGGCGCAAATCACTGACAGTTCATTGGCAAAGGCGATATTAACGTCGCGGAAGCTGTTTTCAGTCAGCTTACACATTTCGGCAGTGCGTGAGTTGGTGACCACACACTCCCCTTCCAGGAAGATGTTATACAGTTCGCTGGCGCGTGCAGAGCATACCGGCGACATACCGCCAATCACCCGATCGTTTTTAATCAGCTCCACCATCACTTGCCCCGGCAAGACACGCTCCGGGCAGTAGGCGACATTGATATCAGCCTGCTCACCAGCCTGCTGCGGGAAGCTCAGATCCGGGCGCGTCTGCGCCAGCCATTCTGCCATCTGCTCAGTGGCGCCGACCGGCGAGGTGGATTCAAGGATCACCAGATCGCCTTTTTTCAGCACCGGCGCCAGCGACAGCGCTGCCGCCTGTACATAAGCCATATCCGGCTGATGGTCGCCTTTAAACGGCGTCGGCACTGCAATTAAAAAGGCATCCGCGGCTACCGGCTGTGACGCTGCACGCAGAAAGCCGCCTTCAACTGCGTTTTTCACCACACGGTCGAGATCCGGCTCAACAATATGAATTTCACCGCGATTGATGGTATCCACCGCGCGCTGATTGATATCGATACCGATCACTTTTTTCTGGCGGGAGGCAAAAGCCGCGGCGGTTGGCAGGCCAATATAGCCAAGTCCAATAACTGAAATGGTATTAAAACTCATAGGGTTACTCTGTTATTTTTAAGTGCCTGAACAATGCGCTCGCAGGCATGGCCATCACCATAAGGATTATGCGCACGGCTCATACGGTGATAAGCCTCTTCGTCGGTCAGCAGGCGCGTCACTTCCGCCACAATCTTCTCAACGTTAGTGCCTACCAGACGTACCGTACCGGCATCGACCGCTTCCGGGCGTTCAGTGGTGTCACGCATCACCAGCACCGGTTTACCCAGTGCTGGCGCCTCTTCCTGAATACCGCCAGAGTCGGTCAGGATCAGCCAGGAGCGGTTCATCAGCCAGACAAAGGGCAGATACTCCTGCGGCTCAATCAGCACGATATTATCGATATCTTTCAGGATGCGATTGACCGGCTCGCTGACATTGGGATTCAGATGCACCGGATACACGATCTGCGCCTCGGGATGCAGACGGGCGATTTCCGCCAGTGCGCAGCAGATACGCTCAAAACCTTCGCCAAAGCTCTCGCGACGATGGCCGGTAACCAGAATCATCTTTTTATCCGCCTGTAAAAACGGATAGCGTTGGGCCAGCTGACTGCGCAAATGACCTTCGCTTAACACCCGGTCACGCACCCAAAACAGCGCATCAATCACCGTGTTGCCGGTAATAAAGATTCGCTCGTCGCGCAGATTTTCCCGCAGCAGATTCTGCCGTGAGGTTTCCGTTGGGGTGAAATGCAGGGTAGCCAGATGTCCGGTCAGCTTGCGGTTGGCCTCTTCAGGCCAGGGAGAATAAAGATCGCCGGTACGTAATCCGGCCTCAACGTGCCCCACCGGAATACGGTGATAAAAGGCCGCAAGACTGGTTGCCATGGTGGTAGTGGTATCACCATGCACCAGCACCATATCCGGTTTGAATTCGTCGAAAACGGCTTTCAGACCTTGCAGGATTCGGCAGGTGATTTCGGTCAGTCCCTGCTCCGGGCGCATAATATTCAGGTCGTAGTCCGGCTCCAGAGCAAACAGACGCAATACCTGGTCCAGCATCTCACGGTGCTGGGCGGTGACGCACAGGCGTGACTCTATCTCAGTATCCTGAGACAAAGCATGAACCAGCGGCGCCATCTTTATCGCTTCCGGGCGCGTGCCGAAAACAGTTAATACTTTCACTGTAGCTCTCTTAATTCGTCTGCCGTTAATACGGAATCAGGTAAGCGCGCAATTAAGCGCGTGGTCGACGTACCAGCGCAACGCCTGCGCCAATTAGCGCACCCACTGCACCCCACATAATCATTAAGAACAGGCGACGTGGACTGTCGCGTTTAACCGGCTCTTCAGGCGTTCGCAAATAGCGATAGGTCTGGAATTTCTCATCCAGCGTCGGCCCGACATCCAGCGTCGACAGCATCGCTCTGTTTTGATCATAGTCCAGATCGTAACCCGGGCCGCTGGCCTGCAAGTTCTCTAAACGCGCCTGCAACATTGGACGTCCCAGCAGGAACAGTTCCGAATCAGGTAATTGTTCTGAAGGCGTATCGGTTTTGGCCTGGTCAATCCCCTGCTGCTGAGCGATTTTCAGCGCCTGCTGCACGGCATTAAGCTGGCGATCATAAATGGCTTTTGCTACCGCTTCCTGACGTTTGACCTGCGCTTTTAACTGAATCGTGCGCGCCGCCCAGGCGCCGCTCAGCTCTTCATTAAGATGGCGCGCGGAACGCTGGCTGGCAAAGGCCACATACTGACGTAACAGGTTATTGGCATCCGGGGCGGTTTCCGCCACCAGTTTGACGCTATCGCTGGTGTTTTTCAGCGTGTCTGCCGCGGTAAACTGAATGTTGTTGACCATTTCATCCAGCAGCGCAGCATCGCTTTTGGCATTGCCACTTTTGCGATGTTTGTAGTAATCGGTCTGCAGCCAGAAATCGCGACGCGTGTCATATGCCGACAGCTGCATCACAAACTCCTGATAAGCATCATCCATTACCGTTGGCTGTGGCGCGACGGCCATCGTGGTAGTGCGGGCATCCAGATTACGTAAAAACTGCTGTTGCGAGTAGAAGCCGCCCAGCATATTCACCGTCGGGCGATCGGTAATCGCGGTAGCGCTCCACTCCTGTTTAACCAGCAGTGACCAGATAAAGGCGATAATCACAAACAGCAACGCCAGACCGACAATCCACGGTTTTCCCCGCCATAACGTGCAGCAAAGACCGCGAATATCCAATTCATTATCCACCGCAGCTGAGTGTGATAAAGATTCAGGTTCAGTTTTCATGGCGTCCCTATGTAATTTATTTCAAGAAAGTTTTTTATTAGCACTGGCATTGCGCATTCTGCGCTTCATGCGCTTAATCAAACGCGCCACTCTCCAGGCACGTTTTATGCAATATCCGTACAGCATAAATGCAAGCAAGAACAATACCAACATTACCCATTCAGGAACAAAATTGAGGTATTCGCCCAGCACACCGACACCAGCAAGCAGGGCCGCCGCCAGCGTGATCAGCAGGAAAGCCTGTTGCGAGGTAAAGCCGGCGCGCATAATCAGATGATGGATGTGCTGGCGATCGGCCGAGAACGGGCTCATGCCTTTACGCAGACGGCGATACATGATGGCAATCATATCCATCAGTGGAATAGCGATCAGCCAGAGCGCGGTAACCGGTGTAATGGGATGGGTTTTGCCCTGGGTGGTTTCAAGCAGTATCCAGATGATGGTGAAACCGATCAGCGTACTGCCTGCATCACCCATAAACACTTTGTAGCGACGGCCAAAAGTACCGAGGTTAAGCAGAATATAGGGCACGATAGCGGCGATCATCGCGAAGCACCACATGGCAAGACTTAGCTGACCGTCAAAATAGAGAATGATGCCTATCGCCGCAAAAGTGACACAAGAGAGGCCACCCAGCAGACCGTCGATACCGTCCACCATATTAAAGGCATTAATCGCTGCCCAGACCGCAAACAGGGTCAGTACATAGCCAAAGGGTCCGACGACCAGTTCCCAGGAACCAAAGATATGGCCGAGGCTCAGCAGGTAAAGGTTGCCGTAATACATCATCACAACCGCAATCAGCGCCTGCACCGAGGCGCGCAGCTTAACGCTGATATCGAAGCGGTCATCCAGCGCACCTATCAGCACCAGCACCCCGGCGCAACAGAGATAGAGCCAGGCATGCGGAATGTAGTAATTAGTGATCAAAAAAGTAAAGCAAATCCCTGCATAAACTGAGATCCCACCGACGAGAGGAATCACTCCCTGGTGGCGCTTACGGTAGTTTGGTTTGTCCACTAATCCAATTTTCTTAGCTACTTTGCGTGCAAAAAACAGGAATACCAGTGAAAACAAAAAGATTGAAGCAAGCTCAGCACTCATCGTGAGTAAATTCACATTAACAGCTCTCAGCAAAGAATCTCAGGTTTAACCTGCACTTTTGATGCAAGATTCATACCCGATTCTGAAATCCTGTAATGGCGAAGGGCAAATACGTAAGCCTTCCCTACCATCATTTTATATGTCGGCGCTCTGTGTAAATCAGCGTCCTGCCGCATTAAAGCAGTAAACCGCGACTTCGGGTCACCCGCTATCAGTGGAAACCGAAAAAGGGTTAGTCTGAAGGTTACAACGCATAAAATTCAAACTTATGACTGTTGTTAACGCTCTTTAAGGTCGGAAATACAGGTGACCATTTTATATCGTATAGCCCATAAACGAAAAACGCCACGTCTGAGCGTGGCGAATTCCGTGTTTTTCCGCTTTTTTAAGAGCGCTTCATCATATCGAAGAATTCATCGTTGGTTTTGGTCATTGCCAACTTGTTGATGAGGAACTCCATCGCATCAATTTCACCCATTGGGTGGATAATTTTGCGCAGGATCCACATCTTCTGCAGCTCTTCCTGGGAAGTGAGCAGCTCTTCTTTACGGGTACCAGAACGGTTGTAATCGATAGCCGGGAAGACGCGTTTTTCGGCGATTTTACGTGCGAGGTGCAGCTCCATGTTACCGGTGCCTTTAAACTCTTCGTAAATCACTTCATCCATCTTCGAACCGGTATCAACCAGCGCGGTAGCGATAATGGTCAGGCTTCCGCCCTCTTCTACGTTACGCGCAGCACCGAAGAAACGCTTCGGACGATGCAGGGCGTTGGCATCCACACCACCGGTCAGTACTTTACCGGAAGCCGGCACCACGGTGTTGTAGGCACGCGCCAGACGCGTAATCGAGTCGAGCAGGATGATCACATCTTTCTTGTGTTCAACCAGACGTTTGGCTTTCTCGATAACCATCTCGGCAACCTGAACGTGACGTGATGCTGGCTCATCAAAGGTCGAAGCAATCACTTCACCTTTAACCAGACGCTGCATCTCGGTCACTTCTTCCGGACGTTCATCAATCAGCAATACCATCAGCGTACAATCCGGGTGATTGTAGGCAATGCTCTGCGCGATATTCTGCAGCAGCATGGTTTTACCCGCTTTTGGCGGCGCCACAATCAGACCACGCTGGCCGCGGCCAATCGGTGATGCCAGATCCAGTACACGCGCAGTTAAATCTTCGGTAGAACCATTACCACGCTCCATACGCAGACGAGAGTTTGCGTGCAGCGGCGTTAAGTTCTCAAACAGAATTTTGTTACGCGCGTTTTCTGGTTTGTCGTAGTTAACCTCGTTAACCTTCAACAGTGCAAAGTAACGCTCGCCTTCTTTTGGCGGACGAATTTTGCCTGCGACGCTGTCGCCTGTGCGAAGGTTAAAGCGGCGAATCTGGCTGGGGGAAACGTAGATATCATCAGGACCGGCGAGGTAGGAGCTGTCTCCAGAACGGAGAAAACCAAATCCGTCCTGCAAAATCTCCAATACGCCATCGCCGAAGATATCTTCGCCACTTTTTGCATGTTGCTTGAGGATGGCGAAAATAATGTCCTGTTTGCGCATACGCGCCAGGTTTTCCAGCCCCATGTTTTCGCCGAGAGTAATCAGCTCAGAAACCGGCGTATTTTTTAATTCGGTAAGATTCATAATGGTGGGTTCTTAAACTCGGGGTAAATCTCGAAATGTTTGTCGTGAATGGTATGGCAAGAACGTCCATGCCTGTTTAATGGCACTGTTTCCGTTGTCCGCTCGGCGATCATGTGCAGGAATATGCTGATCTGAAAACGAGGAGACGGTTGGAACGCGATGCCGGAAAATATTGATGCTGACCGTCAGATTGCTGAATGCTTGTGCGCTTCGCTGTGAAACACCGTATTCAACAAGGGAAAATCTAAGATTCAAACTACCAGGTAAGTTCGTAATGCAGTAAAACCAACTTAGCACGCTTAAAGGCGGGCGTCTAGCGGTCTGCAAAAAATAACCAGACCGCCAGCGCCGATCGGGGATTAACCCAGATTTGCGTTCAGAAACTCTTTCAGCTGGCCTTTAGAAAGCGCGCCAACTTTCGTTGCTGCCACTTCGCCGTTTTTAAACAGCAACAGCGTAGGAATACCACGAATACCATACTTAGGCGCAGTGCCCGGATTTTCGTCGATATTCAGTTTCGCAATGGTCAGCTTACCATCGTATTCGTCAGCGACTTCATCCAGAATGGGTGCAATCATTTTGCACGGGCCACACCACTCTGCCCAGAAATCAACCAGCGTTAAACCATCGGCTTTCAGGACGTCGGTTTCGAAGCTGTCATCGGTCAGGTGAACAATTTTATCGCTGCTCATGTCTTACTCCACAAGATTATGCCTGGCTGGTTGGCGTAAAATCTGCCAACTTAGGTTGACTTTATTTCACCGGATACGCTTTCGTAAAGCAATAGTAAGCTGATATTCTACCACACTATGAGCAAAACACACTTAACTGAACAGAAGTTTTCCGACTTCGCCCTGCACCCTCAGGTCATTGAAGCCCTTGAAACTAAAGGCTTTCATAATTGCACGCCGATTCAGGCGCTTGCATTACCTTTCACGCTCGCTGGGCGTGATGTAGCAGGTCAGGCGCAAACCGGTACCGGCAAAACGATGGCGTTTCTGACGTCAACGTTCCATCATCTCCTCTCTCACCCGGCTGCGGAAGGTCGCCAGGTGAATCAACCGCGTGCGCTAATCATGGCACCAACGCGCGAATTGGCCGTGCAGATCCACGCCGATGCCGAGCCGTTAACCAGGTCTACCGGACTGAAATTAGGTCTGGCATATGGCGGTGACGGATATGACAAACAGCTTAAAGTGCTGGAAAGCGGTGTCGACGTATTAATCGGCACTACCGGTCGTTTAATCGACTATGCCAAACAAAATCACATTAACCTTGGTGCAATCCAGGTAGTGGTGCTCGACGAAGCCGACCGTATGTTTGATCTCGGCTTTATTAAAGATATCCGTTGGTTGTTCCGCCGTATGCCGGCGACCAGTCAGCGTCTGAATATGCTGTTCTCCGCTACGCTGTCATACCGCGTACGCGAACTGGCGTTTGAACATATGAACAACGCCGAATATGTGGAAGTGGAGCCAGAACAGAAAACCGGCCACCGCATTCAGGAAG
Source organism: Winslowiella arboricola (assembly GCF_025527015.1). Lineage (GTDB taxonomy): Bacteria > Pseudomonadota > Gammaproteobacteria > Enterobacterales > Enterobacteriaceae > Erwinia > Erwinia arboricola. The sequence continues at coordinate 66,327 of NZ_JAODIM010000030.1, forward strand.
AGCTGTTCTACCCGTCTAACGAAGAGAAAATGCGTTTACTGCAGACGCTGTTGGAAGAAGAGTGGCCAGATCGCGCGATTATCTTCGCTAACACCAAGCATCGCTGTGAAGATGTCTGGGGCCACCTGGCTGCCGATGGTCATCGTGTTGGCTTGCTGACCGGCGATGTCGCACAGAAGAAACGCCTGCGTATTCTCGACGACTTTACCAAAGGCGACGTGGATATTCTGGTTGCTACCGATGTGGCCGCCCGTGGTCTGCATATTCCTGCCGTAACTCATGTGTTTAACTATGATCTGCCTGACGATCGTGAAGACTATGTGCATCGCATCGGCCGTACCGGTCGTGCTGGCGCCAGCGGTCACTCCATCAGTCTGGCGTGTGAAGAGTACGCGCTCAATCTGACGGCTATCGAAGAGTATATTGGTCACAGCATTCCGGTGAGCAAATACAACAGCGAAGCATTGATGACCGATCTGCCACCGCCGAAGCGCTTAACGCGTAACCGCTCTGGCAATGGCCCACGTCGTGGTGGTGGTACCAATAACCGCCGTGGTGGTGCGCCGCGTAATAACAACCGTAAACGTACGAGTTAAGTCAGCCATGCTAAGCGCGTCGTCACTCTATGCTGCGATAGACCTTGGTTCTAACAGTTTTCATATGTTGGTGGTGCGCGAGGTAGCAGGCAATATCCAGACCGTCGCGCGCATTAAGCGTAAAGTGCGTCTCGCCGCTGGCCTTGATGCGCAGAATCATCTGTCGGATGAGGCGATGGCGCGAGGCTGGCAGTGTCTGCGGCTGTTTTCTGAACAGTTGCAGGATATTCCTGCCGACCAGATTCGCGTTGTGGCAACTGCCACTCTGCGACTGGCGCAGAATGCCGCTGTTTTTCTGCATAGCGCCGGAGAGATCCTTGGCTGCCCGATTAACGTCATTACTGGCGAAGAGGAAGCGCGTCTGATTTATCAGGGCGTGGCGCATACCACCGGCGGCTCAGATAAGCGTTTAGTGGTGGATATCGGTGGCGGCAGTACCGAGCTGGTCACCGGCGATGGCTCCCATGCTACCGCGCTGTTTAGCCTGTCGATGGGTTGTGTCACCTGGCTGGAGCGCTACTTTACCGATCGCCATCTGGGCAAAGAGAACTTTGAACAGGCGGAAGCCGCGGCACGTGCCATGATCCAGCCGGTTGCCGCTCAGCTGCGTACACAGGGCTGGCAGGTTTGTGTCGGTGCTTCCGGTACGGTACAGGCGTTGCAGGAAATCATGGTGGCGCAGGGGATGGATGAGCGTATTACCCTGCAAAAGCTGCAGCAGCTTAAGCAGCGCGCCATTCAGTGCGGCAAGCTGGAAGAGCTGGAAATTGAAGGGCTGACGCTGGAACGTGCGCTGGTATTCCCCAGTGGCTTATCGATTCTGATCGCGATTTTTCATGAGCTGAATATCGAAAGCATGTTGCTGGCCGGTGGTGCCCTGCGCGAAGGTCTGGTGTATGGCATGCTGCATCTGCCGATCGATCGCGATATTCGCAGCCGTACGCTGCAAAATATTCAACGCCGTTTTACCATTGATGCCGAGCAGGCAACACGCGTGCGCCAGCTGGCGGATAGTTTTGCCCGTCAGGTAAGCTCGAACTGGAAGCTGGATGAACGATGTCGTGAACTGCTGGACAGCGCCTGCCTGATCCACGAAATTGGCCTCAGTGTCGATTTCAAACAGGCTCCACAGCACGCCGCCTATTTAGTCCGTCATCTCGACCTGCCTGGCTTTACTCCTGCACAGAAAAAACTGCTGGCAACTTTGCTGCAAAATCAGGGTAACGGTATCGATCTGGCGTTATTAAGCCAGCAAAATGCGGTGCCGCCGCGAATGGCGGAGCGCATGTGTCGTCTGCTGCGCCTGGCGATTATTTTTGCCAGCCGCCGCCGTGATAATACTTTACCCGCGGTCCGTTTACAGGCGGATGACGATACGCTGCACTTGACCCTGCCCGCCGGCTGGCTGGAAGCGCATCCATTGCGTTCCGAACTGCTGGAGCAGGAGAGCCACTGGCAGAGTTATGTTCACTGGCCACTGATTATCTCGTGAAGTTAACTGCCTTTCGCTTTATCTAACATCGCACGCAAATTGGCCACCCGACTCTGGCCGGTTTGCATGCGCTCTTCCGCACTGACCACCTTACGCTCGCTTTCCCATTTCAGGTCATCCTGCGGCAATTCAAGCAGAAAACGGCTCGGCTCCGGGCGCATCATCTCGCCATATTGACGACGTTCGCGGCACAGGGTGAAAGTCAGCTCTTTCTGCGCGCGCGTAATACCGACATAAGCCAGACGCCGCTCCTCCTCGACGTTCTCTTCATCAATACTGCTTTGATGCGGCAACAGCCCCTCTTCCATACCGACCAGATAGACATACGGAAACTCCAGACCTTTAGAGGCGTGCAGCGTCATCAGCTGAACCTGATCCAGCTCTTCATCGCTTTCACCTCGCTCCATCATGTCGCGCAGGGTAAAGCGCGTCACGACCTGGGTTAAGGTCATCGGCTCATCAATATCCGTGCCTTCCAGCATTTCCGTCATCCACTGGAACAGCATATTGACGTTTTTCATGCGCATTTCCGCCGCCTTCGGGCTGGGCGACGTTTCAAACAGCCAGCTTTCATAATCGACGCCACGAATCAAATCGCGCACAGCGGCAATCGGTTCACGTTCGGCAAGGCGGGCGATTTCCTGCAGCCACAGGGTAAAACGCTGCAGCGATTCCAGACCACGTCCGGTTAAGGTCTGGCTAAGCCCCATATCAAAACTGGCACTAAACAGGCTCTTGTTGCGCTGCATCGCCCATTCACCCAGCTTTTGCAGCGTGGCGGAGCCAATCTCACGACGTGGCGTGTTCACAATACGCAAGAACGCACTGTCATCATCGGCATTGGTCAGCACGCGCAGATAGGCCAGCAGATCTTTAATTTCCGGCCGCGAGAAGAATGAGGTGCCACCGGAAATGCGATACGGGATGCGGTTCTGCATCAGCATCTTTTCAAACACTCGCGACTGGTGGTTGCCGCGATAGAGTATGGCGTAATCTTTATATTGGGTTTTATTAATAAAGTGATGGGCGATGAGTTCACCGGTGACGCGTTCGGCTTCATGTTCTTCATGATTGGCGGTGACCACTTTCAGTTCCGCACCGTAGCCCAGCTCGGAAAACAGACGCTTTTCAAACACATGCGGATTATTGGCAATCAGAATATTCGCCGCCTTCAGAATCCGCTCCGAGGAGCGATAGTTCTGCTCCAGCTTAATCACCTGCAATGCCGGGAAATCCTCTTTCAGCAGCACCAGATTTTGCGGACGGGCGCCACGCCATGAGTAGATCGACTGATCATCATCGCCAACCACCGTAAAACGCGCCCTCGCGCCCACCAGCAGCTTAACCAGCTCATACTGGCTGGTGTTGGTGTCCTGATACTCATCCACCAGCAGATAACGGATACGCTGCTGCCAGCGCTCACGCACCTCTTCATTGCGCTGCAATAATAGCGTCGGCAGCAGGATCAGATCGTCGAAATCGAGCACGTTGCAGGATTTCAGATGCCTGTCGTACAGCGCATAACAGTGGGCAAAAATCTTGTCGCGCTCACTGCTGACTTGCGCGGCGGCATGCGAAGGATCAATCAGATCGTTTTTCCAGTTGGAGATGGTCGAGATCAGCTGCTGCAGCAGATTTTTATCATTCTCCAGCCACTCTTCGGTGAGATCCTTCAGCAGGCCCAGCTGATCCTGATCGTCAAACAGTGAGAAATTTGATTTCATCCCCAGCGCGGCGTATTCGCGTTTAATAATTTCCAGACCCAGGGTATGGAAAGTGGAGATCATCAGCCCGCGCGCCTCTTTGCGCCCGAGTGTTTGCGCCACACGCTCTTTCATCTCACGCGAGGCTTTATTGGTAAAGGTCACCGCCGCAATATGGCGCGCCTGATAGCCGCATTCACGGATCAGATGGGCAATCTTATTGGTGATCACGCGTGTCTTACCGGAGCCTGCACCGGCCAGTACCAGACAAGGCCCGGTAACGAATTCGACGGCCTGTTGTTGGCCAGGATTTAGACGCATAGCAGATGTCACTCAATGAAATTGCGGAGGGAGGAAATAATAGCGTGGTAGTATAGCCAGCGGTATTCTTAAAACTCAAGGCACGATCATGGCAAAAACCGCGGCAGCATTGCATATCCTTGTTAAGGAAGAGAAACAGGCGCTCGACATTCTGGATCAGCTGAAAAACGGCGGCGACTTCGAGAAACTGGCGAAGAAGCACTCCACCTGTCCGTCAGGCAAAAAAGGCGGCCATTTAGGCGAATTTAAACAGGGTGCGATGGTACCCGCCTTCGATAAAGTGGTGTTCTCCGCCCCCCTGCTGGAACCTTATGGTCCGCTGCATACCCAGTTCGGTTATCACGTTATTAAAGTGCTGTACCGCAATTAAAAAAGGCGCCTGAAGGCGCCTTTCCAGGGGCGGCGTTCTCGCCGCCCCTGGATTAACCTGCTACCGCGATACGTTTCATATCAGTCATATAGCCACGCAGTTTGCGACCCACTGATTCGATTGGGTGGTTACGAATCGCTTCGTTAACGTCACGCAGTGAAGCGTTATCCACGGTGGTGGTCGCTACCGCTTTACCCAGATCGCCCGCCTGCAGCGTGGTCATAAACTCTTTCAGCAACGGCACTGCCGCGTAAGAGAACAGGTAGTTACCGTATTCTGCGGTATCCGAGATAACCACGTTCATTTCATACAGACGCTTACGCGCGATGGTGTTAGCGATCAGCGGCAGCTCATGCAGCGATTCATAGTAAGCAGACTCTTCGATAATACCGGCATCAACCATGGTTTCAAACGCCAGCTCAACACCCGCTTTAACCATGGCAATCATCAGCACGCCCTGGTCGAAGTAATCCTGCTCGGCAATTTTGCCTTCGAACTGCGGCGCGGTTTCGAATGCAGTTTTACCGGTCTCTTCACGCCAGCCCAGCAGATTTTTATCGTCGTTCGCCCAGTCAGCCATCATGCCGGAAGAGAATTCGCCGGAGATGATATCGTCCATATGTTTCTGGAACAGCGGCGCCATAATCTCTTTCAGCTGCTCGGACAGCGCAAATGCACGCAGTTTCGCCGGGTTAGACAGGCGATCCATCATCAGCGTGATGCCACCTTGTTTCAGCGCTTCGGTCACGGTTTCCCAGCCGAACTGAATCAGTTTTTCGGCGTAAGCCGGATCCGTGCCCTCTTTCACCAGTTTGTCGAAGCACAGCAGAGAACCGGCCTGCAGCATGCCACACAGAATGGTCTGCTCGCCCATCAGATCTGATTTCACTTCCGCAACGAAGGAAGACTCCAGTACGCCGGCACGGTGACCACCAGTGGCTGCCGCCCAGGCTTTGGCAATCGCCATGCCTTCGCCTTTTGGATCGTTTTCCGGGTGCACGGCGATCAGCGTCGGTACACCGAAACCACGCTTGTACTCTTCACGTACTTCGGTGCCCGGACATTTCGGCGCCACCATAACCACGGTAATGTCTTTACGTACCTGCTCGCCCACTTCAACGATGTTGAAGCCATGGGAGTAACCCAGCGCCGCGCCATCTTTCATCAGCGGCTGTACAGCCTGCACTACGGATGAGTGCTGTTTGTCTGGCGTCAGGTTAACCACCAGGTCGGCCTGTGGGATCAGTTCTTCGTAAGTACCAACTGTAAAACCGTTTTCGCTCGCTTTACGCCATGAAGGACGTTTTTCGGCAATCGCTTCGGCACGCAGGGCATAGGAGACATCCAGACCAGAGTCACGCATGTTCAGACCCTGGTTCAGGCCCTGAGCACCACAACCAACGATGACGACTTTTTTACCTTTCAGGTAGCTCGCTTCATCAGCAAATTCATCACGCGCCATAAAGCGACATTTACCTAATTGCGCTAACTGGTTGCGCAGGTTCAAAGTATTGAAATAGTTAGCCATGGGTACTCCGTATGAGGTTATGTTTATCATTTATTCTGCCGGTGCGGCGCCTTGCTGCCTTACCGATAATTGTCCCCATCATATGACAGGAAATGTGTTGCTTAAATTGATATATTAACAACGTGACATTGCAAGAACTGCAACGCAAAAACGAGGCCCGCATCGCATGGATTTACGTGACCTGAAACTGTTTCTCCATCTGGCGGAGAGTCGCCATTTTGGCCGCTCTGCGCGTGCCATGCATGTCAGCCCGTCAACGCTGTCGCGCCAGATTCAACGGCTGGAAGAGGATCTTGGCCAGGCGCTGTTTATGCGCGACAACCGCACCGTCACCCTGACCGACGCCGGTGAGCACCTGCGTCAGTTTGCGCAGCATACCCTGTTGCAGTATCAGCAGTTGCGCCATGCCATCGGGCAGCACGGCCCATCGCTAAGCGGTGAAATGCGGCTGTTTTGCTCAGTTACCGCCGCCTACAGCCATCTGCCGCCAATTCTTGATCGCTTTCGCGCCGAACATCCGCTGGTCGAAATCAAACTCACCACCGGTGATGCCGCCGATGCAGTAGAGAAAGTACAGTCCAATGAGGCCGATCTGGCAATTGCCGGCCGCCCGGAAACCTTACCAGCCAGCATCGACTTCACTCCGCTCGGCTATATTCCTCTGGTGTTAATCGCCCCGGCCCTCGCCTGCGCGGTGCGTCAGCAGGCAACCCAGGATGAACCGGACTGGTCGCAGATTCCGTTTATTCTGCCGGAACAAGGGCCGGCGCGGCGGCGGATCGATTTGTGGTTCCGCCGTCATCACATCACCAATCCGCTGATTTACGCCACGGTCTCCGGCCACGAGGCGATTGTATCGATGGTTGCGCTGGGCTGTGGTATCGCGTTATTACCGGATGTGGTGCTGGAAAACAGCCCTGAACCGGTGCGCAATCGCGTGCTGGTGCTGGATGGCGTTGAGTCAGTCGCGCCGTTTGAACTGGGTGTTTGCGTCCAAAAAAAGCGGCTTAATGAGCCGCTTATCAATGCTTTCTGGAATTTACTGTAATAACGGGCGGCGATAACGCCGTCATCACCATCGCGCAAACCCGTAACACGGGCGGCGATAACGCCGCCCCTACAATGCAGGAAAGCCGTTATCGGCTCCCGTTTTATTTCCCGGCGAGGAAAAAGCTAAATGCCGGATTGCGCGTCTCATCGTGGCAGTCATAGCCCAGTGCGGTAAGATGCTGTTCAAACTCCGGCTCATTCTCGCCCAGCTCAAAACCGGCCAGCACACGACCATAGTCAGTGCCGTGGCTGCGGTAGTGAAACAGCGAGATATTCCAGTGAGTGCCCAGCGTCTGCAGGAAGCGCAGCAGCGCCCCTGGCGATTCCGGGAACTCAAAGCTGAACAGCCGCTCACGCAGCGGTTTTGACGGACGTCCACCGACCATATAGCGCACGTGCAGTTTCGCCATCTCGTCGTCAGAAAGATCCACCACCTGATAACCGCCTTCACCGAGCAGCGCAATAATCTCGGCGCGTTCTTCAACGCCACGCGTTAAGCGCACGCCGACGAAAATGCAGGCATTATCCGCATCAGCATAGCGATAGTTGAACTCGGTAACGGATCGGCCGCCCAGCAGCTGGCAAAAGTTGAGGAAGCTACCCTTCTGCTCCGGGATGGTCACCGCCAGCAGCGCTTCACGCTGTTCACCCAGTTCACAACGTTCGGAAACGTAGCGCAGGCCGTGGAAGTTAACGTTAGCCCCTGACAACACATGCGCCAGCCGTTCACCTTTGATATCGTGCTGCTGGATATATTTTTTCATCCCGGCCAGCGCCAGCGCCCCGGAAGGCTCGGCAACGGCTCGCACGTCTTCAAACAGATCCTTCATCGCTGCACAAATCGCGTCGCTATCGACGGTAATGATATCGTCGAGATACTGCTGGCACAGACGGAAAGTTTCACTACCGATGCGTTTCACCGCCACGCCTTCGGCAAACAAACCGACGCGCGGCAGATCGACCGGCTCACCCGCTTCCAGTGCCGCTTTCAGGCAGGCTGAATCTTCCGCTTCCACCGCGATCACTTTGATTTGCGGCATCAGCTGCTTAATCAGCACCGCCACGCCGGCCGCCAGGCCGCCGCCGCCGACCGGTACAAATACCCGGTCAAGATGCGCATCCTGTTGCAACAGCTCCATCGCCAGCGTGCCCTGACCGGCGATCACCGCCGGATGGTCAAAGGGCGGCACAAAAGTGTAGCCCTGCGCTTCAGACAGTTCGATGGCTTTGGCTTTCGCTTCGTCGAAGTTAGCGCCAAACAGAAAAGCCTCACCGCCAAACGCCCGCACCGCATCAACCTTGATATCTGCCGTCGCCACCGGCATCACAATCAGTGACTTGATCCCCAGCTTGCTGGCCGACAGCGCCACGCCCTGCGCATGATTTCCGGCCGAAGCCGTCACCACGCCACGCGCCTTTTGCTCTTCGTTCAGCCCGGCGATCATCGCGTAAGCGCCACGCAGCTTAAAACTGTGTACCGGCTGCCGATCTTCTCGCTTCACCAGAATGGTATTGCCAAGACGCAAAGAGATCTTTTCCATTTTCTGCAGCGGTGTCACCTGCGCCACTTCGTACACCGGCGCGCGTAATACCGCGCGCAAATACTCGGCGCCACAAGGTGCATCGGGTAGCGGTTGAGACTCTGCCATTATTAGCCTCCCAGCTTACTCTTGTCGCGGATTGCGCCTTTATCGGCACTGGTCGCCAGTAAGGCGTAAGCACGCAGGGCAAGAGAAACCTGACGCTCACGGCCATGTGGCGTATAAGCTTCAGCGCCACGCGCCACTTCTTCTTCACGACGCGCATGCAGTTCGCTATCCGGCACATCCAGCTGGATGCCGCGATTCGGGATATTGATATCAATCATGTCACCCTCTTTCACCAGCGCGATTACCCCACCAGCAGCCGCTTCCGGTGAAGCGTGGCCGATGGAGAGACCTGAGGTGCCGCCGGAAAAACGTCCGTCGGTGATCAGCGCACAGCTTTTGCCGAGGCCCATCGACTTCAGATAGGTGGTCGGATAGAGCATTTCCTGCATGCCCGGACCGCCTTTCGGCCCTTCATAGCGGATCACTACGACGTCGCCCGCCACCACTTTGCCGCCAAGAATCGCTTCTACCGCCGCATCCTGAGACTCATAAACTTTGGCCGGGCCGCGGAAGATATGGCTCTCTTTCTCCACACCCGCGGTTTTCACAATACAGCCATCCTGCGCAATATTGCCGTACAACACTGCTAAGCCGCCGTCCTGGCTAAAGGCGAATTCGCGTGAACGGATACAGCCTTCCTGACGATCGTCATCCAGCGTGTCCCAACGACAATCCTGCGAGAAAGCCTGGGTGGTGCGAATGCCCGCCGGACCGGCACGGAACATTTTCTTCACCGCTTCGTCTTTGGTCAGCATGATGTCGTACTGCTCCAGCGTCTGCTGCAGATTCAGACCCAGCACGTTACGCACATCGTTATTCATCAGACCAGCGCGATCCAGTTCACCCAGAATACCCAGTACGCCACCGGCGCGGTGTACGTCTTCCATATGGTATTTCGGCGTGCTCGGCGCCACTTTGCACAGATGCGGCACTTTGCGCGACAGACGGTCGATATCACTCATATCGAAATCGATTTCGCCTTCCTGCGCTGCCGCCAGCAGATGCAGTACGGTATTGGTGGAACCACCCATCGCGATATCCAGCGTCATCGCATTCTCAAATGCGGCTTTACTGGCGATATTGCGTGGCAGGGCGCTTTCATCATCCTGCTCGTAGTAGCGTTTTGACAGTTCGACAATCCGCTGACCGGCAGTGAGGAACAGCTGTTTACGATCGGCGTGGGTGGCCAGTAGTGAACCGTTACCCGGCTGCGACAGACCCAGCGCTTCGGTCAGACAGTTCATTGAGTTGGCGGTAAACATCCCGGAACAGGAACCGCAGGTTGGACAGGCGGAACGCTCAATCTGATCGCTGTCGGCATCGCTGACATTCGGGTTCGCGCCCTGAATCATCGCATCGACCAGATCCAGCTTGATAATTTTGTCTGACAGCTTGGTTTTACCGGCTTCCATTGGGCCGCCGGAAACAAAGATCACCGGAATATTCAGGCGCAGTGACGCCATCAGCATTCCCGGGGTGATTTTGTCGCAGTTGGAGATACACACCATTGCATCGGCGCAGTGTGCGTTGACCATATACTCCACGGAGTCGGCAATCAGTTCACGAGAAGGCAGTGAATACAGCATGCCACCGTGACCCATCGCGATTCCGTCGTCGACTGCGATGGTGTTGAACTCTTTGGCCACACCACCGGACGCTTCAATCTGCTCTGCGACCAGTTTGCCGAGATCGCGCAGATGCACATGTCCCGGTACGAATTGGGTGAATGAGTTAACAACCGCAATGATCGGCTTACCGAAATCATCGTCAGTCATTCCGGTTGCGCGCCACAGGGCACGTGCACCAGCCATATTACGGCCATGGGTGGTGGTAGCGGAACGGTACTTAGGCATGCTCTATACTCCAGTCTAAATAAGTTGCGAGCGGACAATTATCCGCTCGCCAAATCATTATGCTTATGGGTTTACCTGATCCAGCCAGCCCCACTTGTCTTCCGTTTCACCGGTAAACAAGCCGAAGAACGCCTGCTGGATACGCTTGGTGACAGGACCACACTTGCCCTCACCAACCTTGATCTGATCAACGCTGCGCACCGGGGTGATTTCAGCAGCGGTACCAGACATAAAGACTTCATCCGCCAGATACAGTGATTCACGCGACAACACCTGCTCGCGCACTTCGATGCCCATATCTTTGGCTAATTTAATAATAGCGTCACGGGTGATACCCGGCAGCGCAGAAGAGGTAAATGGTGGGGTGAACAGAATGCCATCTTTCACTTCAAACAGGTTTTCACCCGCGCCTTCAGAGATATAGCCCTGCGTATCCAGCGCGATACCTTCCTGATAACCGTGGCGGCGCGCTTCGCTACCTACCAGCAATGAGGAGAGGTAGTTACCACCGGCTTTCGCCGCGGTTGGCAGAGTGTTTGGCGCCACACGGTTCCATGAGGAAACCATCGCATCAATACCCTGCTCCAGCGCTTCAGCACCGAGGTATGCGCCCCACGGGAAAGCAGCAATAATCACATCGGTTTCGTAACCCTCTGGCGGGTTCACGCCCAGGCCAACATCACCAACAAATACCAGTGGACGAATATAAGCACTTTTCAGTTTGTTAACGCGCAGCACTTCTCGGCAGGCTTCCATCAGCTCGTCAACGCTCTGGCTGACCGGGAAACGATAAATTTTGGCAGAGTCGTGCAGGCGCTGCATATGTTCACGATGGCGGAAAACTACCGGGCCTTTGTGCGAGTCGTAGCAGCGGACGCCTTCAAACACAGACGTACCGTAATGCAGTGCGTGGGACATCACGCTGACCTTAGCGTCTTCCCATTTAACCATCTCGCCATTGAACCAGATAAAGTCTGCTTTCTTCGTCGTCATTCTTCTTTCCTTTCGCGGCTATGCGCGGATTTGTTGTGTTGTCTGTTGTTGAACCTGAACGCACGCAACGTCCATCAGTTTACTTAGCTGCGTCGACAGTAAATCGACAGAACGTTGGCTGGCAACGGTCATTTCAATATTAATATTATTCACGTTGTTTGCCGCTGCCATATTCATCGCGCAAATCTGGAAGCCACGGTGGCGAACGACACGTAAAATGCGCTCCAATATTTCAGGTCGGAAACGCGCTTCGATAGACAATTGATGCTGATTCATGAGGTTTTCTCCATCATATTGGCGTTGCTGGCACCTGGCGGCACCAGCGGCCAGACATTTTCAAGCTCATCGATTGAAACATGCAGCATGTAAGGCCCTTCACTGTTCAGCAGAGCGTCTAATGCGGCGTCGACCTGATCTTTACGAGTAATACGCTGGCCCGGGATATCAAACGCGCGCGCCAGCATCAGGAAATCGGGGTTGTCGGAGAGGTTAGTCTCACTGTAACGCTCAGAGAAAAACAGCTGCTGCCACTGGCGTACCATGCCTAAACGCTGGTTATCCAGCAGCACGATTTTCACCGGCAACTGCTTGCGTTTAATGGTACCCATTTCCTGCACATTCATCATAAATGAGCCATCACCGGAAACGCAGATCACAGTGTCCTGCGGACGGGCAACCTGCGCGCCGACCGCAGCAGGCAAGCCAAAGCCCATGGTGCCCAGACCGCTGGAGGTAATGAAATTCTCTGGCGCACTGAAACTCATATGCTGCGCCGCCCACATCTGGTGCTGACCCACATCGGTGGTCACCACCGCGTTATCCGGCTTACGCGCCGACAGCTGCTGTAAAAACAGCGGCGCGTAGATCGCTTCGCCCGGATGATCGTAACGCCAGCCGTTTTCAGCTTTCAGCGCCATTACCTGCTGGCGCCATGCGTCGATGGCAATCGGCTGATACAACTCCGGCAGCAGGCGATTGAAATCACCCTGCAGCGCCACATTGGCGCGGCGCAATTTGTGCAGTTCTGCCGGGTCGATATCCAGATGGATTACGCTGGCATGCGGCGCAAAGGTATCCAGTTTGCCGGTAACACGGTCATCAAAGCGCGCGCCCACCGCAATCAGTAAGTCACACTCCTGCACCGCCAGGTTGGCGGCTTTGGTGCCGTGCATACCCAGCATGCCGAGATAACAGGGATCGTTAGCATCAGGTGCGCCCAGCCCTTTCAGCGTGGCAACAGAGGGAATACCGGTCTCTTTGGCAAAGGCGCGCAGCGCCGGAACCGCCTGCGCCATCCCCACGCCGCCGCCGACATACAGCACCGGCTTTTTCGCCTGCGCCAGCATCGCCCGCGCCTGTTGCAGTTCGTTGACCGGATGATGCGGCGTTGGTTCGACCGGCAGCAGATGCGGCGTCAGCTCACAATTTGCCAGCTGGATATCTTTCGGAATATCAACCAATACCGGGCCAGGACGGCCTGACTGGGCAATAGAAAAGGCTTCGGCCATCACCCATGGCAGATCGTCGAGGGTCTCAACGAGGAAGCTATGTTTAGTACATGCCAGCGACAGACCTAATACATCGATCTCCTGGAAAGCGTCAGTGCCGATAAAAGCCGAGGAAACCTGACCGGTGATCGCCACCACCGGCACTGAATCCATCATCGCATCCGCCAGACCGGTAATCAGGTTAGTGGCACCGGGACCGGAAGTGGCGATACAGACCCCCACTTTGCCGGTGGAACGCGCATAACCGATTGCAGCCATTGCAGCACCTTGCTCATGACGACACAGTAGGTGTTCCACGCCGCCATCATAGAGCGCATCGTATACCGGCATAATTGCACCGCCTGGATAGCCGAATACTGTTTCTATACCTTGCGCACGCAACGCCTGAACCACCCACTGAGCACCATTCATAGTTATTCCCCCGCCTCTCGCTGGGAACAACAGCATTTTATGCTACTGTTCATTCTTTATTCCTCAGACATTTACTGCCATTGCATCGGGTCGAAAAAAAACCCCCGGACCTTTCGGTGCGGGGGTTTTTTGTGAATTCAGACTTGATTTTTAAGCCTTTCTTTCTCCAAGCGAAGCCCCGCAAGGTGTGATAATAATCACCACCACGCTAATCACGACTAGGCTAATCACTCGTAGAAGGGCTGTCATTTTCAGTTCGATATTTCGCTTGTTCGAAGTAATGCCTACAGAGTTATCACAGTTAGCCAGTTAAACACAACTTTTTTCAGCAATAAATTTAATGACCCAGCTCGCGAATTGATAAAAAACGATTGTTATTCAGTGCATAAGCCAAATACTGAAAAATCTTCATTACTCACCTGACGTGATGAATCTTTTTCTCGCTGGCCCACCGGGTAATTTGTGATCCCGCCCGGACAAAAATTTTTCCGCCAGTAAACCAGTCCGTTTTTTTTCGCGACGCGACGCAAAACCCGCATTTGCCCGTCGTCAACGCGCAGGACGCCAGGCACACTGGCTGGCAACAAGGAGCCATTATGACCCTAGCCATCGTCTTTACGCGTGCTGCTCTGGGCGTTGAAGCGCCACTCGTCTCTGTCGAAGTGCACTTAAGCAACGGACTGCCCGCTCTTTCGCTGGTGGGATTACCGGAAACGACGGTAAAAGAAGCACGGGATCGCGTCAGAAGCGCCATTATCAATAGCGGATTCACCTTTCCGGCAAAACGTATTACCGTCAATCTTGCGCCGGCGGATCTGCCAAAGGAGGGCGGGCGCTATGACCTTCCTATCGCTATCGCCATTCTCGCGGCCTCAGAGCAGGTCCCTGCCGCTAAATTGCCTGCGTATGAATTCCTGGGCGAGCTGGCGCTTAGCGGTGCGCTACGGGCCGTACAGGGCGCCATTCCAGCCGCGATGGCCGCATTGCAAAATGGGCGGCAGCTGATTCTTTCGCTTGAGAACCAACAGGATGTCGGTTTAATCCGTCACGGCGAGAGCTTAGTCGGCAACCATCTGCTGGAGGTGTGTGGTTTTCTGCATGGCAAGTCGCCGTTAGCGTCTGCAGTAGCTGAGATGCCAGGCACAGCGAGCAGTCAAAACGATCTGAGTGAAATTATCGGTCAGCAGCAGGCTAAACGCGCACTGGAAATCACCGCAGGCGGTGGCCACAATCTGCTACTTATTGGCCCGCCCGGCACCGGTAAGACTATGCTGGCGTCGCGGCTGGTTGGATTGATGCCGCCATTAAGCGACAACGAAGCGCTGGAGTGTGCGGCTATCGCCAGTCTGGTCAGTAATGGCGCCATGCAGAAACAGTGGCGTCAGCGGCCATTTCGTTCACCGCATCATAGCTCCTCAATGTATGCGCTGGTCGGTGGTGGCTCGCTGCCGCGGCCCGGAGAGATCTCTCTCGCCCATAATGGCGTGCTGTTTCTTGATGAGTTGCCGGAATTCGAAAAGCGGACACTGGATGCGCTACGCGAGCCGATTGAGTCTGGAGAAATTTGTATCTCGCGGGCGCGCGCTAAAGTTATTTATCCGGCGCGTTTCCAGTTGGTCGCCGCCATGAACCCCAGCCCGTCGGGCCACTACAGCGGCACTCATAATCGCAGCTCGCCGCAGCAGACCTTACGCTACCTGAATCGTCTTTCCGGCCCCTTTCTCGACCGTTTTGATTTATCCCTGGAGGTGCCGCTGCTGCCTTCAGGTACGCTCAGCAATAACCGCTGCAGCAGCGAATCCAGCGACATCGTCAGAGCGCGGGTCTTTGCCGTCAGAAAATGCCAGCTTATGCGCAGCGGTAAAATTAATGCCATGCTTAACAATAGTGAGATTCAACAATGGTGTGTAATTAGCCGGGAGGATGCTGAGTGGCTGGAGTCGGTACTTAACCAGCTGGGGCTGTCAGTCAGAGCCTGGCAGCGCATTCTGAAGGTGGCGCGCACCATCGCCGACCTGGCACAGGCGGAAAATATTCAACGCGATCATCTGCATGAAGCACTAAGCTATCGTGGCATTGATCGTTTACTGATACATCTGCACAAATCACTGCAATAAAAAATGGGGCGCTAAGCCCCATTCGTTTTAATCGTCACTGTCAGAATAATCTTCAACACCTTCCATCTGCGGCTTACCACCAGAGAGAGTGTGGAAACGTTTCGGACGCTTAATTCGTGTCATATACTTTGACCACACGCGTTCCGCTTCAGTTTGCGGCTCACGTATACCACGGCAAACCTCGATAAACAGACGCTCTTCTTCTGTTACAGGTTCGCGTTTCGCCAGATCCAGCTCATTGAAGGCGTAACCATGACGCTCAAGAAGCTGTGCTTCCTTAATGGTAAAATCACCGTGACGCGAGAATCCACGTGGATAATGTTTGTTATCAAAAAAACGATTAGTTGTTGCGAAGCTTTCCGCCATTTTACACGCTCCTAACTCTTTTATGGCCGTGCTATTTATGGCGCGGAGTATTAGATAGGCTTGACAGAGTGTAAAACAAAACATTTAAATCATGACGACAAATGTTTTTTGGGAGATAACTGTGGATACGGAATTACTTAAAACCTTTCTTGAAGTGAGCAGGACTCGCCACTTTGGACGTGCCGCTGAAGCGCTTTATCTTACACAGTCTGCGGTCAGCTTCCGTATCAGACAGTTGGAAAATCAGTTAGGTGTGAATCTTTTTACTCGTCATCGCAATAATATTCGCCTGACTTCCGCCGGGGAGCGTTTGCTGCCTTACGCAGAGAGTCTGATGAGTACCTGGCTGATGGCGAAGAAGGAGGTATCGCACACTCAGCAGCATCATGAGCTGTCGATCGGTGCCAGTGCATCCCTTTGGGAAGCTTACCTCACTCCGTGGCTGCAAACGCTGTATGAGAACCGTGAGGACCTGCACCTTGAAGCCCGCGTGGCGCAGCGTCATTTACTGGTTAAACAGCTTCATGAACGTCAGCTGGATCTGCTGATTACCACTGAAGCTCCGAAGATGGATGAGCTTACCAGTCAGCAAATTGGCCATATTTCACTGACTCTTTTCCGTTCGCGAAAAAGCGAAAAACGTGAAAAATATGACTATATCAAGCTGGAATGGGGCGCTGATTTTCATCAACATCAAAGCTATCTGGCCGGAGCAGACGACGTCCCGGTGCTGACTACCACATCGGCGCATTTAACCCGACAATTGCTGCATACTACCGGCGCTTGTGCATTTTTACCCGACGTTTGGCACAATCTCTATCCTGATTTAATGGTGATTCCTGATACGCCTGTCGCCGTGCGTCCGCTGTATGGCGTCTGGCTACAGAACAGTGATCAGCAGTCGCATATCCGTCAGCTGTTAAAATTTCCGGTAGTGGTTTAGTTTTTGATTAATAAGCAGTAAAGATCGAAGGGGTCAGTGAGGACTGGCTCTTTTTTGCGGTTATCTGGCAGGATATTTTAGACAAAAAAAATCCTTTGCCGAAGCAAAGGATTGTTTTTATGGCAGGGGCGGAGAGACTCGAACTCCCAACACCCGGTTTTGGAGACCGGTGCTCTACCAATTGAACTACGCCCCTAAAAGGGTGGCGGAACGGACGGGGCTCGAACCCGCGACCCCCTGCGTGACAGGCAGGTATTCTAACCAACTGAACTACCGCTCCACCGATTCTGTACTGATCCCAGACCTTTCGTCTGAATTCAGGTATTTCTCTCACTTCCGCGTCACGGGAAATGAGCTGGCGGCGATAACGCCACCACTACAATTTGATGCCTGGCAGTTCCCTACTCTCGCATGGGGAGACCCCACACTACCATCGGCGCTACGGCGTTTC
>NZ_JAODIM010000029.1 GCF_025527015.1 Winslowiella arboricola
TGCAATATAAAATTCAGATAAACCAGAGTTAATTAAATCCTGTCATCAGTAATTTCAATTATTAATTATAAAACCAGAATAATTATCATAAGAATAATTCAGGACGGGTGCTCAGGGATCTCTGCCTGACAACCAACAGACGGGGGTTACCCCCCGCCGTTGGGTTGCCTTAACCTCTGGATTCGTAAGCCAGAGTCGCCACAACCTCTGTACTACCTCGCCTGATATATAACTCGCAAAGCGAATTATGGCTTATCCATGCAACAATAAGTATTGTCACACAGATAATTATCAGACTCAGTAATCGCAGTTTTAATGGCGTCATTGCCTTATCTCCTTATTGCCTTGCGGCAGGTAAAAGGCTACCATCATGTTGTCGTGCATGAGAGTGGCCTCACTTTGACTTAATCGTCGGGGTGGGGCCTTTCTCTTTCTGTCCGTTGCCAATGCTCAGGACAAAAAAGATCCAGAGCACCCGCCGCAGAGTTTATATATCACGCCACCTGGTATGCAATATAACATTCAGATAAACCAGAGTTAATTAAATCCTGTCATCAGTAATTTCAATTATTAATTATAAAACCAGAATAATTATCATAAGAATAATTCAGGACGGGTGCTCAGGGATCTCTGCCTTACAACCAACAGACGGGGGTTACCCCCCGCCGTTGGGTTGCCTTAACCTCTGGATTCGTAAGCCAGAGTCGCCACAACCTCTGTACTACCTCGCCTGATAACTAACTCGCAAAGCGAATTATGGCTTATCCATGCAACAATAAGTATTGTCACACAGATAATTATCAGACTCAGTAATCGCAGTTTTAATGGCGCCATTGCCTTATCTCCTTATTGCCTTGCGGCAGGTAAAAGGCTACCATCATGTTGTCTGGCATGAGGGTGGCCTCACTTTGACTTATATCGTCGGGGTGGGGCCTTTCTCTTTCTGTCCCTTGCCTATGCTCGGGACAAATAAGATCCAGAGCACCCACCGCAGAGTTTACGCTTCTCACCTTTTATTTCGCAATATAAAATACTCTGAACCTGCTGTAAGAGAGTTGTTTTATATACATGCTTATAATGAATCCAATTATATTTTCACATCTTCATATATCACTCAGATAAATACGTTTTATCTCACGCAACCAATGCCTTCTTAGCGATATAACGTGTAGACTGATGGCAGGAAAACAGGATATTGCCAAAAAACGCACTATCCTGAAGCAATAAATAACATCTGCAGCGTAGAGGATTATGCAAAAGTCTATTTTAATTACCGGCTGCTCAAGCGGCATTGGCCTGGTAGCAGCTCATGATTTGCTGCATCGTGGTTATCGGGTGTTGGCCGCCTGCCGTAAAGCCGACGATGTCGCACGTATGGATCAGCTCGGTTTTACCGGTATAGAACTCGATCTTGATGATGCACACAGCGTTGAACGCGCGGCGCAGCAGGTGATTGAACTCACCGGTAACGATCTTTACGCGTTGTTTAACAATGGCGGTTATGGCGTCTATGGCGCACTGGACACCCTGTCGCGCCAGCAACTGGAGCAGCAATTCTCTACCAACTTTTTTGGCACTCATCAGCTAACAATATTACTGTTGCCGGCGCTGCTGGCCAATGGCGCAGGCCGCATTATTAATACCAGTTCGGTGATGGGATTAGTGTCAACACCGCGCCGTGGCGCTTATGCCGCCAGCAAATATGCACTGGAAGCCTGGTCTGATGCGCTGCGCATGGAGCTGCATGGCACGGGCGTGCGGGTCAGCCTGATTGAGCCCGGTCCGATTCATACCCGATTTACTGATAATGTGAACCAGACCCGGCAGGACCAACCGGTCACCAACCCGGGTATCGCGGCGCGTTTTACTCTGCCGCCGGAAGCAATCCTGCCAAAATTGCGCCATGCTTTAGAGAGTCGCTGGCCCAAAATACGTTATCCGGTAACTATGGTGGCGCACGCTATGACTATTTTGCGCCGCCTGTTGCCGGGCTGGATGCTGGATCGCATTTTGCGCAGTAACTAGACGTGTAATAATAATTTCGCTTGAAGCCAGGGGTTACGCCCCAATATCGTTACAAAGTCATCAGCAAAAGAGACGAATTCATGTCACCACAAGCTTCGATTATCAACATCAATGAATCCAACCTGCACCAGACACTGGAGCAGTCGACGTCCATACCGGTGCTGTTCTACTTCTGGTCTGAACGCAGCCAGCACTGTCAGCAGCTGACGCCGATTCTGGATCGCCTGGCGCAGGAGTATGCAGGGCAGTTTATTCTGGCTAAACTGGATTGCGATACCGAACAGGCGGTGGCGTCTCAGTTTGGACTGCGCTCTATCCCGACAGTCTATCTGTTCCAGAACGGCCAGCCGGTTGATGGTTTCCAGGGGCCGCAGCCTGAAGAAGCTGTACGCGCATTGCTGGAAAAGGTTTTGCCACGTCCGGAAGAGCTGAAGGCGCAGGAAGCCGTGGCGCTGATGCAGGAAGGCAAAATGATCGACGCGCTGCCCTTGCTGAAAGATGCCTGGCAGCTGAGCAACCAGTCGAGTGATGTCGGTTTTCTGCTGGCTGAAGTGCTGATCGCGTTAAACCGCAGCGATGAAGCCGAAACCATTCTTAAGGTCGTACCGCTTCAGGATCAGGATACCCGTTATCAGGGGCTGCTGGCGCAGATTGAGTTGCTGAAACAGGCCGCTGATACGCCGGAGATCCAGCAGCTGCAACAGCAGCTGGAAGCGGAACCAGAGAATGCCGGACTGGCGGCGAAACTCGCTCTCCAGTTGCATCAGGTTGGGCGTAATGAAGAAGCGCTGGAGTTACTGCTTATCCATCTGAAAAAAGATATGAATGCGGCGGATGGCCAGGTGCGTAAAATGTTGCAGGAGATCCTTGCGGCACTTGGCACCGGCGATGCACTTGCGGCAAAATACCGTCGTCAGCTCTACTCTTTGCTCTACTAATTCAGGAATCAAGCGGGCCGAAGCGACTCGGCCCGTCAATTTAACAGTCAGGAGGTTTATCTATGTTAGCCATTATCCCGGTACTCATCATACTGGCGCTTATTGTTGTCTGGTCTGGTATCAAAATCGTCCCACAGGGCTATCAGTGGACGGTTGAACGCTTTGGCCGTTATACCAAAACACTCTCCCCCGGACTTAACCTGATCGTTCCTTTTATGGATCGTGTAGGTCGCAAGATCAATATGATGGAACAGGTACTGGATATTCCCTCGCAGGAGATCATCTCCAAAGACAACGCCAACGTCACTATTGATGCCGTCTGTTTTATTCAGGTGATTGATGCCTCGCGGGCCGCTTATGAAGTCAGCAACCTTGAGCTGTCGATCCTTAATCTCACCATGACCAACATTCGTACCGTACTCGGCTCGATGGAGCTGGATGAGATGCTGTCACAGCGTGACAATATTAATACCCGTCTGCTGCATATTGTTGATGAAGCCACCAATCCCTGGGGCATTAAAGTGACGCGTATTGAGATTCGTGACGTGCGTCCACCCGCCGAGCTGATTGCCTCAATGAATGCACAGATGAAAGCGGAGCGTACCAAACGCGCCGATATCCTTGAAGCTGAAGGGGTACGCCAGGCCGCCATTCTGCGTGCGGAAGGCGATAAACAGTCACAAATTCTGAAAGCTGAAGGTGAACGCCAGTCAGCATTTTTACAAGCTGAAGCGCGTGAACGTGCCGCCGAAGCTGAAGCGCGCGCCACGCAGATGGTTTCTGAAGCCATTGCCGCAGGCGACCTGCAGGCGATTAACTACTTTGTCGCCCAGAAATATACCGATGCACTGCAAAAAATTGGTTCGGCAAATAACAGTAAAGTGGTACTGATGCCGCTGGAAGCCACCAGCCTGATGGGTTCCATTGCCGGCATCAGCGAGTTATTAAACGAGAGCAAGAAGGATCGGAGTAAAAACTGATGCTGGCTGAAATGATTGCCCACCCACACTGGTTCTGGCTGACGTTAGGCGGGCTGTTACTGGCCGCCGAAATGCTGGGAACCAGTGGCTATCTGCTGTGGAGTGGTATCTCGGCGGTGTTGGTTGGGCTGCTGGTCTGGCTGTTGCCACTGTCGTGGGAGTGGCAGGGCGGCATATTTGCGCTGCTGATTATGGTATCGGCTCTGTTATGGTTCCGCTGGATGCAGCGACGTGACCGTAAACAGACACCGAGTACGCTAAATAAGCGCGGCAGCCAGATGATTGGCCTGCATCTGACTCTGCAGACACCACTGGTTAATGGTTTGGGTCATGTGAAAATCGGCGACAGCAGCTGGCGCGTTCAGGCTGACAACGATCTGCCCGCAGGGAGTGAGGTGATAGTGACCGCCGTTGAGGGGATCACCCTGCGAATCAGCCCCCGGATTTAACTGTTTTACCGGTGTGACAGCAGCCTGCAAGGTTATTGATAATCGGGCAATCGGCGCTGTCATCGCCCGGACAAGCCTCCGCCAGTGCCAGCAGGCGCTGGCGCATAAGGGTTAATTGCTGGATGTGCGCTTCAATTTCCGCCACTTTATCCAGCGTACGTGCTTTGACATCAGCACTATGCCGCTGCGGATTATTAAACAGCGCCACCATCTCGCGACATTCATCCAGATTAAACCCTACCTGCCGTGACTGGCGCAGCAGCATCAGCTCTTCGATATGCTTGCTGGTATAACTACGGTAACCATTTTCGCTGCGCAGAGGCGGCGTCACCACGCCCTTTTCCTCATAAAAACGAATCGCTTTACTGGTGAGCCCGGTTTTTTTTGCCACATCACTGATATTCATCGTTGCACCTTTTATAACCACCTGTTCGCCAGCGGAATCTTAACAGATGTTGCCCGGAGAGATACCGTGTCGGCTCGCGATTTTCACCTCTCTTTGCCTGTTAATGCTTCCCCAGCCCATTAACGGATTTAAAAACTAAAATGCACCACCGGCCCCTTTCGCTATTGCTACCACAGCGACACCAATGGCAACAACGATAGCGACGGTTACAGCACTACCGCCAACCAAAGCGGACGTTTTTGTTTTAGAGAGATCTTTTCTTTCAATCGATGCTATCTGCGAGAGAGGAATTACCTGACCATTATTAGCGACAATAGAATTTGGTTCTATTTTTTCTATCGTCACCTGACCACTGTCACCACTTTTTAATTTGTATTTAATGATATCGCCAACGTACAGCGGTGGTTCTGTTTTATAATAACTGTATTGGCTGCCAATTTGTTCCGGTTTAAGCTGTACAGCGTTATAGGATGTACAGCCCCCTGACAACAATATTGATAGCATGATAATCGAAATGATTTTCATAATCCCTCCGGTCTCTGTTATTTCAGCAACCTGCAACTGCTGAAACTTACCCGTACATGATTATCGCCAGTACCAGTCCATTTCTTCGCGTAGCGCACAATACTGAAAAAATCATCAGGTCAACGAGTGAAACCAAATTGTCTGGTCAGACACCAAAGGTTGTTTTTTAATTATCAGGATAACTGCTTGACCTTCCCCTTGATGGAAGGTTTAACCTTGAATTCAATCCAGATTGATATTAAGTCAGGATGGATAATCAGGAGCGATAACTATGTCACAAACTACGTTACTGGCGCTGGACGGTTTGTCCTGCGGCCACTGTGTAAAAAGAGTCAAAGAAGCACTGGAACAGCGTACCGATGTTGAACAGGTGGATGTCACGATCATCGAAGCTCGGGTGACCGGCGCTGCCACCGGCGCTGAGTTGATAGCCACCGTAGAACAGGCCGGATATCACGCCAGCCTGCAACAGAGCGACATCCACCCAAAGCCTGACCCGTTGCCAGATTCAGACCTTCAGCCGGAAGCGCTGACAGCGGATACTCAACAGCTTCCGGCCCCCTCTTCCACCGACAGCCATCAGTTACTGATCGACGGCATGAGCTGCGCCAGTTGCGTCAGCCGGGTGCAGAATGCGCTGCAACAGGTGTCGGGTGTCGTCCAGGCAAGGGTAAACCTGGCGGATCGCAGCGCCCTGGTTTTGGGTTCTGTGACAGCCGAGGCGCTGGTGCACGCGGTGAGCAGCGCCGGTTATCACGCGGAAGTTATCGAGGATGACCAGCTGCGGCGGGAAAAACAGCAGCACAACGCCCGCCGCGCGATGCGCCGTTTTAGCTGGCAGTCAGCGCTGGCGCTGACGCTGGGTATCCCGCTGATGGTATGGGGAATGTTCGGCGATAATATGATGCTGACCGCCAGCAACCGTAGTGGCTGGCTGGTGGTCGGCGTAATTACCTTGTTGGTGATGGTGACTGCCGGTGGTCATTTCTATCGCAGCGCATGGCGCAGCCTGCTAAAAGGCGCGGCGACCATGGATATGCTGGTGGCGCTGGGTACGTCTGCGGCCTGGCTCTACTCGATTAGCGTTAATATCTGGCCCGACTTTTTCCCGATGGCGGCGCGCCATCTCTATTATGAAGCCAGTGCGATGATTATTGGCCTGATTAACCTTGGCCATGCGCTGGAGCAGCGGGCACGTCAGCGCTCCTCAAAAGCGCTGGAGCGGCTGCTGGATCTGACACCCCCTTCCGCCCGGGTGGTGACTGAACAGGGCGAGCAAACCCTGCCATTAAGCGCAGTGACGCCAGGTATGACTTTGCGTCTGACCACCGGTGATCGCGTTCCGGTGGATGGTGATATTAATCAGGGTGAAGCCTGGCTGGACGAAGCGATGCTGACCGGCGAGCCGCTGCCGCAGCAGAAATCAGTGGGTGATGCGCTGCATGCCGGAACGCTGCTACAGGATGGCAGCGTACTGTTTACCGCGCGCGCCGTTGGCAAAAACACCACCCTGGCGCGGATTATCCAGATGGTTCGCCAGGCGCAAAGCAGCAAGCCGGAAATCGGCAAACTGGCTGACCGTATTTCAGCGGTATTTGTACCAGCCGTGGTGGCTATCGCCGTGCTCAGCGCCGCCATCTGGTATTTCGTTGGGCCACAGCCGCAGCTGGTTTACACCCTGGTGATTGCCACTACCGTGCTGATTATCGCCTGTCCTTGCGCGCTGGGGCTGGCGACGCCAATGTCGATTATTTCCGGCGTCGGCCGCGCTGCCGAATTTGGCGTGCTGGTACGGGATGCCGATGCCCTGCAACGCGCCAGCAGCCTTGATACGCTGGTATTTGATAAAACCGGCACGCTGACGGAAGGTGTCCCGCGCGTTACCGATATTTTCACCTTTAATCAGATCGATGAAGCGCAGGTATTACTGTGGGCCGCGGCACTTGAGCAGGGTTCCAGCCACCCGCTGGCAAGGGCGATAACTGAACGCGCCAATAACCAAACTCTGCCGGTAACTGAGCAATTTCGTACAATACGCGGCCTTGGGGTCAGCGGCACAATTGACGGCGTGCCGATGCTGCTGGGCAACAGCGCACTGATGCATCAGCATCAGATAGATACTGCGGCAGTGGAAAGCGTGGTTAGCGCGCAGGCAGAGAGCGGCGCCACGCCGGTGTTGCTGGCGGCGGCGGGTCAGGTGGTGGCGGTAATGGCGATCCGCGATCCGCTGCGGACTGGCAGTCGCGAAGCGCTGCAACGTCTGCATCAGCTGGGCTATCGCCTGGTGATGCTGACCGGGGATAACCCGGCGACCGCCAGTGCCATTGCGCGCCAGGCCGGTCTGGATCAGGTGATTGCCGGCGTACTACCCGATGGCAAAGCGCAGGCGATTATTCAGCTGCAACAACAGGGTCACCAGGTCGCGATGATTGGCGACGGCATTAACGATGCGCCGGCGCTGGCGCAGGCTGATGTCGGCATTGCGATGGGTAGCGGCAGTGATGTGGCGATTGAAACCGCTGCCATCACCCTGATGCGCCACGACCTGAACAGCGTGGCCGACGCGCTGGCGATTGCCAGGGCCACTTTACGCAATATGAAGCAGAACCTGTTGGGTGCCTTTATCTATAACTCACTGGGGATACCGATTGCTGCAGGGGTGCTCTATCCGCTGACTGGCACCCTGCTAAGCCCGGTAGTGGCAGGGGCGGCGATGGCATTATCGTCGATTACCGTGGTCAGCAATGCCAATCGCCTGCTGCGTTATCAGCCGCCAAAGTATTGATGTACAGGGATTACCTCGCCTTGTAACTGGCGCATTACAGAGCTTTCCTCTGTTCATCAGTAAGTTTAACCGCTAGCATAAATCGTTTCCTTTCATGAGGCGGCATAATGGTTAAATTACTGCACAGAGTCAGCTCCCTGTTCAGAGCACTCTCTCCGGTGAAGTATGCATATCCGGCGCTGGATATCATGTTGCCCGCTAAGCGCCAGCTTCATCTGGTCGGCAGTATCCATATGGGTACCCGCGATATGATGCCGCTACCCGCAGCACTGCTGCAGCGTCTTAATCGCGCCGATGCGCTGATTGTCGAGGCGGATATTACCGGCGGCGCTTCGCCTTTCGCCCATAGCGAAACCCATGCGCCGCTGGAGCAGCGCCTGTCAGTGCAGAATATGCCAACGCTGCTGCGCCTCTGTGATGAGCTGGCGATTAATGCGGAGATGATCGCCTCGCTGCCGGGCTGGCAGGTAGCGCTGATGTTACAGGCGCAGCAGGCGCAACGGCTGGGGCTGCGACCTGATTACGGTATCGACTATCAGCTGTTGCAGGCCGCTAAACAGCGCGAGCTAAAAATTATTGAGCTGGAAGGGCCGGACGAACAGCTCGAACTGCTGAAAGCGCTGCCGGATAACGGTATGCCGCTGCTGGAGGATACGCTGCAGCACTGGCACACCAATGCGCGCATGTTGCAAACCATGGTGAGCTGGTGGCTTGAAGCGCCGCCGGGTCAGCGTCAGGTCGAACTGCCGAGCACATTTAGCAGTGAACTGAATGATGTATTAATGCACCAGCGCAACCAGCGCTGGTCAGATGCGTTACTAAGCATGCCGCCAGGCCGCTATATCGTTGCGGTAGGTGCGCTGCATCTCTATGGCGATGGCAATTTGCCGGATCTGCTGAAAGGCAGATAAAAAAAAGGCCAATATTAAAATTGGCCCGTCAAAGAGGAATTTATTTATGATTTTGGTTATCCACCGCAAGTGACTTGCTGATGGGATGGCGATTGTCGCTCAAAGCCTGGATTTTCGCCAGTACTTTTCTTCACCAGCTATATAAGATTATTCTGACCAAGGACAGCCCATGACCCCGGCGGTTAAACTTCTCGAAAAACATAAAGTCGCCTTTACCCTGCATTCCTACCAGCATGACAGTGATGAAACACACTTCGGCGACGAAGCTGTACGTAAGCTGAATCTGAATGCTGATCAGGTGTATAAAACGCTGCTGGTGGCGCTCAATGGCGACGCAAAAAATCTGGCAGTGGCGGTCACGCCGGTGTCGGGTCAGCTTGATTTAAAGAAAGTGGCGAAAGCGCTGGGAGCAAAAAAAGCGGATATGGCCGATCCGCTGCTGGCCCAGCGCATCACCGGCTATCTGATTGGCGGCATCAGCCCGCTAGGACAGAAGAAGCGCCTGCCAACGGTGATTGATCATCTGGCGATGCAGTGGCCGGGCATCTATATCTCCGGCGGTAAACGCGGGCTGGATATTGAGCTGGCGGCCAGCGATCTGGCAAAGTTGCTTGATGCCACGCTGGCCGATATCGCGCGCCGCGACTAATCAGGTCGCTGCGCGCAGAGCTGATCGATCATCCAGCGCCCTGCCGGCCCCGGTGGAGAGCGTTTTGACCATAGCGCATCGACCGCAATATTCTGCGGCCAGCCGTTAACTGGCAGCTCCGTCAATACCTGATGACCAAACTGCCTGACCAGCCAGCGTGGCAGGATACTCCAGCCAAAACCCTGCTCCGCCATCTCCAGCAGCAACAGATACGACGGTGCTGACCATACTTTGCCCACCGGTCGGTCACTGTCATTCTGCGTCCAGGTATTCAGCCGTAACTGGCGTTCAGGAGTAAGCTGATTCCAGCTGACCTTGCTCTGCTGCGCCAGCGAATGATCCTGGTGAATATAGATCGCCATCTGCGCCTGCACCTGCAGACGTGAGCAGGCGATATCCGGCGGCAAATGCGGCTGTGCCCGCACCACCCCAATATGCGCGCGCCCCATCTGCAGCGCGTCAATCACATCGGCATCTTCAGCAATCATGCAGTCAAATTCGATCAGCGGATAACGCGCCGCCAGCCGCTTCAGCAAAGACTCATGATGATCGGTCTGCCAGAAATCGGAGATCGCCATGCTAAGAAAAGGCTCTTCCTCACCCGCCAGGCGCACCGCAAGCTCCTCCAGCCGCTCGCTGGCAGCGAGAATTTCCTTCACCTGCGCCAGCGCGCGCCGTCCCTCTTCGGTCAGCACTGGTTGCCAGGCCTCGCGGTTAAACAGCGCGAAACCGAGATCGGCTTCTAAATTTGCCACGGCGGTACTGATAGTAGACTGACTTTTACGCAACGCACGTGCGGCGGCGGAAAACGAACCGCTCTCAACAGTCTGAACAAAGGCTTCCAGTGATTCAGGTGAATAACGCATGGCACTCTATCGCTTTTATCGATGGATACTCATTTTATTTTATCAGTAAAAACGATGAAAATAGCTGCCGAAACCGATTAAGGAGCAAATATGCGTACCAGAACACTGAAAGAACGTTTTTTACATGCTGCAGGCTTTGAGGTGCTGGCAATTCTTATTGTTGCGCCCGCAGCGGCCTGGATTATGGATAAACCGCTGTTTCAGATGGGCGCACTGGCGATCATGCTGTCGACTGTCGCCATGGTGTGGAACATGATCTATAACAGCATTTTCGATCGCTTTTATCCGCCGGGCAAAACTAAGCGTGGTCCAGCCCTGCGCGTGGCGCATGCGCTGGGTTTTGAAGGGGGCTTTATTCTTATGGGTCTGCCGCTGGCGGCGTGGATGCTGGGGATCAGCTTACTGCAGGCGTTTATGATTGAGATGGCCTTCTTCCTGTTCTTCCTGCCCTACACCGTATTTTATAACTGGATGTGGGATACCTTGCGGCAGAAGCTGATGGCGCGGCGGGCATGTGAGGTTTGATAAATTGGTCGGGCGCAGCTCAGGAGCACTTTAAGGTCAACTGCTGAAGGTCAAAATCAAGGGCATTTCTTTCGTCCTGAAGGCCGACCGACCCAGGGCCGACAGTCGCCCCGGCACTGGGAACCCACCTCCCATACCTCGCCATCCTGCAAATTATTTCGCAGTGAAACACCGCGCTCACATTGATGGTTTTGACCTGGAGGCGGCATTAAGAACGCTGAGTAAAAACCTCACTCCAGGATGAGCCGCATGGACGCGGCGAAAGAGTTGGCCGTGCCGGGAGCACGTCCAACCCGGTCCGTCAGGAGGGAGGGTTTTGCGAAGGAACCCGCACAGCGGGCGTTCGCCCTGCCGCAAGCGCGGATTGTTAAGGCCCGCGCTTACGGGCCTTAACTCGCTCGCCACGTGGGCGAGCGAAACGCCTTTGACCTGGACCTGGACCTGGACCTGGACCTTAAAAACATAAAACTATAACGAAGCGGTATCCATCTTTGGATACTTCGGCGCGCGCAGTTTCTCAGGCTCCGCCGCTTTCTCTTTCTCTTTCTCTTTCTCTTTCTCTTTCGCCTGCTTCTGTTCGGCGCTGAGATAAACTATTTCCCCCTGCGGAGCAAACTTCGCCGCATCCAGCGGGGAATTCTGCTGAATATACTGTTTCAGCACTTCCGCATCGACAAAACCGGTATTGACGTAGCCGGGCAGATTACTGACCATCGGATAGCCGTCACCGCCAGTGGCATTAAAACTCAGTAGCGCCATGCGGTAGGTTTTATCCATTTGCAACGGTTCACCTTTGATTTTAATCTCGCTGACTCCTTCGCCATCCGCCACCAGGCTGACGTTAGCAAACTGCGCGTAAGCACCGGAATCCACCTGCTTATTGGCAACAACTGCCAGATACTTCTCCACTTCGCTGCCTTTGATATCGACATAGGTCAGCGTATTGCCAAACGGCTGCACCTTCAGCACATCTTTATAGGTGATCTCGCCCTTCTCGATGGAGTCACGTACGCCCCCGCCACTCATCACCGCAAAATCAGCCTTCGTACGATCCATCTGCGCACTGAGGATCAGCCGCGCCAGGTTGGTTTGCACAAAGCGCACTTTACTGCGATCGCCTTCCAGATGATCGTTAACGCTGCCGATCTTCACTCCCAGCTGCGCTTCACCTTTTTTCTGGTACGGGGTCAGCAATTTCATCATCGCCGGATTTTTATCAATTTGCTGGGTGTAGTTAACCCAGCTTTCCGAGCCATCGCTGTTTTTCACTTTGTGCTTCAGGTTAACCGGCAGCAGCGCATAATGCTCCAGCGTCAGTTTGCCATTGAGGAAAGTGAAATCCGCGCGACCAACATATTTGCCCCACTCATGCGCCTGCACAATCCAGGTGCCGTTCTGCCGATCCGGCGCGCATGGGGTACCCGGCACATAGTCGGCCTGTTTCACATTGTCGCTGGCCATACAGACAGGATCCTGGGAGTGACCGCCGACAATCATATCGAGATAACCTGCCGGCAACTCGCGCGCCATCTCCACGTCACCCGGCGCATTGGAACCATGTTTGCCGTTATCGTAGTGACCCATATGGGTCGCGGCGATAATCACATCCGGCTTCTCTTTCGCACGCAGCTCTTCAACTACCGCTTTCGCTTCGGTGGCGGGTTTACGGAACTCCATATCAGTAAAGTATTCCGGATTGCCGATTTTGGCGGTGTCATCGGTGGTTAAACCGATAACTGCGATTTTCAGTCCCATACGGTTAAACAGCGCATAGGGCTGGAACAGACGCTTACCGGTGCTTTTCTGGTAGATATTGGCGGAAAGCAGCGGGAATTTAGCCCACTTTTGCTGCTGGCGTAACACCGGGAGCGGATTATCAAACTCATGGTTGCCGAGCGCCATCGCATCGTAACCAATCAGGTTCATACCGCGGAAATCAGGTTCGGCGTCCTGCAAATCGGACTCCGGCACGCCGGTATTAATATCACCACCGGAGAGAACCAGCACCTGCCCGCCATGGGCCTGCACATCATAGCGAATAGTGTCCACCAGCGTTTTCTGCGCGGCCAGACCATATTCATCGTGATCGTTATTCCAGAAGCGTCCGTGATGATCATTGGTGTGCAGCACGGTAAATTTATAAGTACGGCCTTTTTCCCATGCCTGGACCTGCAGTGATGCGGCCATTAATGACAGCAAAAGGGTTCCCAGCACCGTTTTTTTGGTAAAACGCAAAATCGATCTCCTTGTCAGCAACGCCATCTGATTATCTCGCCAGTGTAGAACGCCAGTGAAGATAACATCAACGCTTTCAATTTTTTGAGACTGCGCACCGATTATGCCGCAGCTTTATGACCGTACCCAGTCAGCATTGTTATGGATATGTTAGTAATCGCACGCAGAACCATTGCAATAGCGGCGACAACCCGTTTGAATAACCCCTGCGCTATTGTCCGGCGCCATAACAATACTCAATATTCAGGTTAATTAATGGCAAGCGAACAAACCCTCTCTGCATCTCCGGCGGCGCCACGGCGTACCGCTTTCGGCGTGCTGGGCGCAATCAGCCTGGCGCATCTGTTAAATGATATGATTCAGTCGTTGATCCTGGCGATCTACCCGCTACTGCGCAGCGAGTTATCCCTTAGCTTTGTGCAGATCGGTTTGATCACCCTGACCTTCCAGGTCACCGCCTCACTGCTGCAACCGCTTATCGGCCACTATACCGATAAACATCCACAGCCATGGTCACTGCCGATTGGCATGGGTTTTACCCTTTCTGGTCTGCTGCTGCTGGCGGTAGCGCAAAGTTTCCCGCTGATTCTGCTGGCCGCCGCGCTGGTAGGCACCGGATCTTCCGTATTCCATCCTGAATCCTCGCGCGTGGCACGTATGGCATCCGGGGGGCGTCACGGTCTGGCGCAGTCACTGTTCCAGGTCGGCGGCAATCTCGGCAGCTCGCTTGGCCCGTTGCTGGCGGCGATCATTATTGCGCCTTACGGTAAAGGTAATGTGGCCTGGTTTACCCTCGCGGCGCTACTGGCGATTGTGGTATTGCTGCAAATCAGCCGCTGGTATCAGACTCAGCATCGCGTGGCGAAAAGCGGCCCGACGGCAGAGGTGAAAAACCCGCTGCCACGCAACAAGGTGGCGCTGGCGATCGCTATTTTATTGCTGCTGATATTTTCCAAATATTTTTATCTCACCAGCCTCAGCAGCTATTACACCTTTTATTTAATCCATAAGTTTGGCCTGTCGGTACAGGATGCGCAGTTGCATCTGTTTGCCTTTCTGTTTGCCGTCGCCGCCGGTACGGTGATTGGCGGGCCGCTGGGCGATAAGATTGGCCGTAAGTATGTTATCTGGGGATCGATCCTTGGTGTTGCGCCCTTTACCCTGCTGCTGCCCTATGCCTCACTGGCGTGGACCGGGGTACTGAGTGTGATTATCGGCCTGATCCTCGCCTCGGCGTTCTCCGCGATTCTGGTGTATGCGCAGGAGCTGATGCCGGGCCGCATTGGCATGGTTTCGGGGCTGTTTTTCGGCTTTGCTTTTGGCATGGGTGGCATCGGCGCAGCAATTTTAGGCCTGGTGGCGGATCGCACCAGCATTGAGTTGGTCTATCAAATCTGTGCTTACCTGCCGCTTCTCGGCATTCTTACCGCTTTCCTGCCGGATAATCGGCACAAATAGCCCCTTTATGCGGCGGATATTTGCGAATCGTGCCGCACCTTTCTGCGATAAAATACCGTCCGTTTTATGATGAGTGGGAGAAATCCCGCTCATCTGCCGAAGTCGGCGCCATTTTCATATTTTTTGCACTTATCACCATTATTGACAAGCGCGCACCAGAAATTTGCCATAAACTGAATACTTACAACCGGACACATTTGCTTACCCTCAAAGTCGCTGCAATGTCAGATACGAAGAGGGATACAAGGAGACAGGCATGCATCACACTACGCCGCTTATCACGACAATTGTCGGAGGCCTTGTTCTCGCCTTCCTCTTTGGCATGCTGGCTAACCGGCTACGCATCTCACCTTTAGTGGGTTATCTGTTAGCTGGCGTCTTAGCTGGCCCTTTCACCCCCGGTTTTGTGGCAGATACGAACCTCGCCCCGGAACTGGCTGAACTCGGCGTAATCCTGTTGATGTTCGGTGTCGGTTTGCACTTCTCCCTGAAAGATTTGATGTCGGTTAAATCCATTGCTATCCCCGGCGCCATTGCGCAGATTGCCGTCGCTACACTGCTGGGTATGCTGCTGTCGTGGGCAATGGGCTGGTCGCTGATTACCGGTTTAGTGTTTGGTCTCTGTCTCTCCACCGCCAGTACCGTGGTGCTGTTGCGTGCGCTGGAAGAGCGTCAGTTGATTGACAGCCAGCGCGGACAGATTGCAATTGGCTGGTTAATTGTAGAAGACCTGGTGATGGTGCTGACGCTGGTCCTGCTGCCAGCGATTGCCGGTATGCTGGAAGAAGGCAACGCCAGTTTCTCGATGCTCGCCTGGGATATGGTGTGGACCATCGGTAAAGTGGTGGCGTTTATGGTGCTGATGATGGTGGTCGGCCGCCGCGTGGTGCCGTGGATTCTGGCGAAAAGCGCCGCCACCGGTTCGCGTGAGCTGTTTACCCTTTCGGTATTAGCGCTGGCGCTGGGCATCGCCTTTGGTGCTGTTGAGTTCTTCGATGTCTCCTTTGCACTTGGCGCCTTCTTTGCCGGTATGGTGCTGAACGAGTCGGAGCTCAGCCATCGTGCTGCCCACGATACGCTGCCGCTGCGTGACGCTTTTGCCGTGCTGTTTTTTGTTTCGGTCGGCATGCTGTTTGACCCGATGATCCTGGTGCAGGAACCGCTGGCGGTGCTTGGCGCGCTGGCGATTATCGTGCTGGGTAAATCCATCGCCGCTTACTTGCTGGTGACGCTGTTCGGCCATTCACGCCGTACCGCGCTGACCATTTCCGTCAGTCTGGCGCAAATCGGTGAATTCGCCTTTATTCTGGCCGGACTGGGTATTTCCCTCGGTATTCTCTCCGATGAAGGGCGCAATCTGGTGCTGGCGGCGGCGATTCTGTCGATTATGCTGAACCCGATTCTGTTTACGCTGCTGGAACGTTATCTGGAGAAAACCGAGACGATCGAAGAGCAGACCATGGAAGAGGCGATTGAAGAAGAGAAGCAGATCCCGGTCGATCTCTGTAATCATGCGCTGGTGGTCGGCTATGGTCGCGTTGGCAGTCTGCTCGGTTCGCGTTTAATTGCCGCCGGAGTGCCGATTGTGGTGGTGGAAAACTCACGTCCCCGCGTTGAAGCGCTGCGTGAGCAAGGCATCAAAGCGGTGCTGGGCAATGCCGCGCGTGCCGATACCATGGAACTGGCACGTCTCGATTGCGCACGCTGGCTGTTGCTGACCATCCCCAACGGTTACGAGGCAGGTGAGATCGTGACAGCGGCGCGCGAGAAGCGACCTAATATTGAAATTATTGCCCGCGCGCACTACGACGATGAAGTGGAATATATTATGGAGCGTGGCGCCGATCGCGTGGTGATGGGCGAACGTGAAATTGCCAATAGCATGCTGAATATGTTGCAGCTGGAGCTGGAAAAAGATCCGCAGCCGCAGGAGTGTCCGATTTAGTCATAGCCGGGAGGCGAAAACGCCTCCCCTACAACTCGACAGGGGTGGCGTTCTCGCCGCCCCTGTCGATGGTTTGCACCTGCCGTAATCTACCTTTCCCAGTATGCCTCTTCCAGACTGTCTTCACGCTCTGGCAGACCCCGGGTTAAACGCGGCGAATGCTGGTTTAACACCTGATAGCTGACGCGGTTGGCATACTTGCACACCTGCGCCAGTGATGAATAAGTCAGATAGCTGCGCCCATGCTTGCTGGAGTTCGGCACATTGCTGCGATGGTAGTTATTGGCGGTAATATCATGCAGCAGCGCCGCCAGCGCGCCATCACCGGCGCCATTGGTATTCATAATTTTCTCCGGCCCGCCCATATAAGGGGCGATATGCGAGAAAATACGCAGCGGCTGCTGACAATCCTGATGACGCATGGCGCGGCTGAATTCGTACAGGTTAAACTCCGGGATCACCCCTGGCAGCAGCGGATGGTTGGTCTTACGCTTGCCTTCATCCTCGGTAAAACCGGCCATATACAGACCATTTGGCCCGGCGGTACACAGTACCAAATCGACCCAATCCAGTGCCTTATCGGCCGCCTGCAGCGGATCGCTAAAACCGGTCAGCTCCTGCGCTTCATCTTCATTCATCGCCACAATCGATACATGATCGCGCAGGAAGTCGCGCCAGAACTGCGGATTATCGGCAATCACATATTTGGTGCCCAGCGTCAGTACCACCGGTACATTGTGTTTTTTCGCCAGTTCAATGGCTTTCATCGTCGCCTGCGGCATCGGCTCGCCCGGCTTACAGCGCACCAGATAGGAAGTCAGTACCAGCGCCGACGCACCGGCAATCACCGCTTCAGGGATACTCTCTTCACGCAGCTGATTCATCATGCCCGGACTGATGGCGAAAGTACGCTCACCGTTATCGCCAATCAGCGTAAAACAGCGGCCAATGGCGCCATCAACGCCTTGCAGATAGTTAAGATCGGTACGGCTGGAGGTATTGCACAGATAACGATAGGCGTAGCCGCCAATCTGCACATTGTTGCACATCACGCCGAGTAGTACGGAGCGGTCATCCGCCAGTACCGAGTAGTTGTGCAGCGTATTACCAATGGTGCCGCCTGCAAACTGATGGCTGATCAGCTGGTCACGCATCAGTTCGCTGTACAGCGCTTCCGCCACATCATCATCAATCACCAGCGAATGGCCCGCGCTCAGGCCATAGCGCGCCACAAACGCATCATCCACTTTGGCTTCAATATCCACCAGCGTCTGATCGATACCCACCACCCAGCTGCTGACGTTTTCCGGCGGGAGTTGGGTTTGCAGTAACGGATCGCGGGCGCTGACGGGGAAGTAGTGTTTAGATTTGCGTTTGCCGGGAAATTTCATGATCGATAGCTTCGGAAGAATTCAGGCCGTAAATAGTATCATATTCACGGCCCTCACGGTCAGCGCTGGCGGTTAACCAGTTCCACCATCATCTCAATATGTCCGGCATCATCATTCAGCGCCGGAATATATTCAAATTTGCGGCCACCGGCATGCATAAAGAATTCGCGGTTCTGCTCACTGATCTCCTCAAGGGTTTCAAGGCAGTCAGCGGAGAAGCCAGGGCTCATAATCTGAATATGCTTCACACCTTTGGCCGGCAAACTTTTCAGCGTCTCATCGGTATAAGGCGTCAGCCACGGCTCGCGGCCAAAGCGCGACTGGAAGGTGAGCATTACATCGCCCGCAGCCAGCCCCAGTGCCGCCGTCAGTGCTGCGCAGGTATCGTGGCAGCGCTGTGGATAATCATCACCTTCATCGGCGAAGCGTTGCGGAATACCGTGGAACGACATTACCAGCAGATCGGGCTTGCCATGCACTGCGAAAGAGCGCTCAACCGAGGCCTTCAGCGCGGCAATGTATGCCGGATGTTCGGCGTAATCGCGAATAAACTGCACATCCGGCAGCGAGCGATAGCCCGCGAATACGCTGGTTAAGCCATCCCATACCGCCGCCACTGTCGAGCAGGAGAATTGTGGATAGAGCGGCAACACAATCAGGCGGGTTACGCCCTGCGCCATCAGGCTGTCTGTCGCGCTTTTCAGGCTGGGATTACCGTAACTCATCCCCAGTTCAACCGGCATATCAAGCCGGGCCGCCAGGGCATTACGCTGACGCTGGCTGTACACCAGCAGTGGTGAACCTTCGTCCATCCATACTGAAGCATACAATTTTGCCACGCGCGGTGAGCGGATCGGCAGGATCGCGCCATTCAGGATCGGCCACCACAACCAACGCGGGGTGTCCACCACCCGTGGATCGCTGAGAAATTGTTTCAGATAACGTTTTACCGCTGGTGTGGTGGGCGCATCAGGCGTCCCTAAATTCACCAGCAATACGCCGGGCTTATCTTGCCTCATTGTTATTCCTTTGATTGGCATAAAAGGGGTCTAAATGAAAACGAGAATGATTGTAGCGAAAAAATGCGGGGGATAAACCGATTGCTGTAACAGGGCCAGGTTAAACCTGGCCCGAAAAGCGATTAACCGAGGATTTTTGCCAGCTCGGCGCTGACTTCAGACACTTTACGCGTGCCGTCAATTTTATGGTACGCGGTGTTACCGGCTGCGGCTTCTTTGCTGTAGTAAGCAATCAGCGGCGCGGTCATCTGATGGTATTCCACCAGGCGCTTACGCACGGTCTCTTCCTGATCGTCTTTACGCGTGGTCAGCTCTTCGCCGGTCACGTCGTCTTTACCTTCTTCTTTCGGCGGGTTATAGGTGACGTGGTAAACACGGCCTGATGGCGCATGCACACGACGTCCGACGATACGATCAACAATCAGTTCGTCGGGAACCGCGAACTCCAGCACGTTATCGACTTTGATGCCCGCTTCTTTCATCGCATCAGCTTGTGGGATGGTGCGCGGGAAGCCGTCTAACAGAAAACCATTGCGGCAATCTTCTTGCGCAATTCGCTCTTTTACCAGCGCAATGACCAGTTCATCGGTTACCAGTTTGCCAGCATCCATAATTTCTTTGGCTTGTTTACCCAGCTCACTGCCTGCTTTGACTGCGGCACGTAACATATCACCGGTGGAGATTTGCGGAATACCGTATTTCTCCATAATGAACTGAGCCTGAGTACCTTTACCTGCGCCCGGAGCGCCGAGCAGAATAATACGCATTGCGTAAATCCCCTTGCGAATCGCATTGATCTAACGAATAAGGGCAAGAACATACCATTAAGCCCCGATATCCACAAGAAAACGGGCGGTTAATCAACCGCAACATTCTGGTTACATCACAGCAAGAAAATCCAGATAAGCGGATGAGTTACAGGGAGTTAACACGCAGAACCCGGCAGAAAGCCCGCCGGTATTTCAGACTAGCGGCATAATGTAACAGCGCCATGAGTGACGGCAACCGGCGCCATTCTGAAAGGCTGCCAGTAGCCATTATTGATAATTGCCAGTGACTTCTCCAGCGGCGTCGCCACGGAGGTCGCCGCTTCAAACAGGCGCAACTCGCTGCGCAACAGGGTACTGAATTCCGCAGTACGCAGGGCAATTATCGTCAGTGCAGGTGAAAGCCCGGCATGCAGATTTAACGGTGCAACAAAAATCGCACTGTCACGCACCAGTTCTTCATGGTGCAGCGTCGCAAAGCTGTGTGAACCATCCACCACCCCTTTACCCGCGCAACCGCGCAAATCGGTAACCTCACCACTGCAAGGATCGACATGGCTGATCAGCGTAACATGACCCGGTTCACCGATTTGCATCGCCGGGCGCTGCAATAGCTCACTGACCGGTTGTTGCAGGGCCTGGCGCGCATGACAGCGCGCCACTTCCTGTTTGTAAAACTGATGGGATAAGATCACCCGGGCAATACGCAGCGACTTCATAAAAAAGATGTCGTGATTTTCCAGCTTATAGTGGCGGGAAAGGGTCTGACGCAGTTCGTTGCGTAGCGCATTAACCTGCTGTTGTGATGGTTCCATGAAATGATTAACTCTTGCTGATAAAGCAGTGCCACAGATGAAGGGTGTTATTTTTTTTATGTTTGTTTAGCGAAGTGTTACTGATGCACGGGTTCCCTGGTGCTGGCGGAAAAATCAGCGCGCACAGAGTGTTACCCGGGCTGACCGCTATTTTCTGTCGCTAAGAGTATGAAAATGCGGCTGGACTTTAAAATGATATAAACAGACAATTCCTGTTAGTTTTTCTCACAGGGATAATATTTATGGCTGGCCTTCCTCCGCTGCGCGCCCTGCGCTATTTCCAGCAGGCGGCGCTGCACAACAGCTTCAGTCTGGCGGCGCAGTCACTGAACGTGACCCACAGCGCCATCAGCCATCAGATTAAACAGCTGGAAGAGTGGCTGGGTAAGCCGCTGTTTATTCGCGCCAATGGTCGGGTACAGCTGACAGCGGATGGTGAGCGCCTGAAAGTGACCTGCACTCGGGCATTTAGCGACATCGAAACCACCTGTGAAAAAATAAGCCTGCGTCATAACAGCAGCCTGACGGTCTCTTCTGCCCCCAGTTTTCTGTCGCAATGGCTGATTCCGCGTATCAGCGACTTCAGCCAGCTCCACCCGACGATTACACTGAACTTCCAGACCCATATGGATGTGGATAAAGTACGCGGCGACCAGACCGATATCCTGATCCTCAGCCATGAGCAGTCTTCCCACGAGGATATTGCCGCAACACTGATCACCGTCGACTATATTGGCCCGGTCTGCTCGGCAAATTTTGCGCAGCCAGTGAGTTACGACACCGATTTCACCACCCTGCCGCTGCTGCATGCCGATACCAAACGCCACGCCTGGGCGGAATGGGCGGAAAAAACCGGCGCGCGCGGTGATTTCTGGGCGGGCAGATATTTCGATAATCTGACGCTGGGCATTCAGGCGGCGCGCAATGGTCTCGGCCTGATGATTACGCCGCAGATTCTGGTGAAAAAAGAGCTGGAGGAAGGCACGCTGGTGGCGCCTGTCGGCTTCGCGGCAATGGATCGTGCGACCTGGATGATGGTCAAGCAGACCAGAAAAGATGAGCAGGAGATTGCGCTGTTTCGGCAATGGTTATTAGCCGAGGCGGCCGGGGAATAAGATGAAAAAGGGCGGCGAAAACGCCGCCCCTACCATAGCCATCGGTCTTGTGCAGGGGCGGCGTTCTCGCCGCCCACTATCAGGCAATCAACAGCTGATTCATACGACGAATAAACTGGTTAGGATCTTCCAGCGTGCCGCGCTCGGCGAACAGCGCCTGCTCCAGCAACAGCTCGATCCACTCGGCAAACTGCGCTTCATCCTGAGTATCCGCCGCGCGTTTCACCAGCGCGTGATCCGGGTTGATCTCAAACAGATACTTCACTTCCGGCACCGCCTGACCCGCGGCGGCAAACAGCTTCGCCATCTGGGTGGTCATATCGTTAGCTTCGGTAGTGACGATGGCTGGCGTATCGGTTAAGCGATGCGTCAGACGCACTTCTTTCACCCGCTCGCCAAGCAGCGTCTTCACCCGCTCGATAAACGGCTCCAGCGCTTTCTCCGCTTCTTTCTGCTCGTCGCTCTCTTCATCCGCCAGTTTGCTTAACGCGTCATCCGCTTTGCTGGCCGACTGGAAGGATTTACCGTCGAACTCAGTCAGATAGCTCATCATCCACTCGTCGATGCGATCGGAGAGCAGCAGCACTTCGATGCCTTTCTTGCGGAACACTTCCAGCTGCGGGCTGCTTTTCGCCGCCGCGTAGCTGTCCGCGGTGATGTAGTAGATCTTATCCTGACCTTCCACCATACGGCTGACGTAATCTTCCAGCGAAACGGTCTGCGTCGCGCCTTCGCTGCTGGTAGAGGCAAAGCGCAGCAGTTTAGCGATGGTTTCCGCGTTGCTGGTATCTTCCGCCGGGCCTTCTTTCAGCACCAGACCAAACTGCTGCCAGAACTGCTGATATTTTTCTGCGTCATCTTTCGCCATTTTCTCCAGCATCTGCAACGCACGCTTGCTTAACGCGCTGCGCAGACTCTGGGTAATGCGGCTGTCCTGCAGAATTTCACGCGATACGTTTAGCGGCAGATCGTTGGAGTCGATCAGACCACGGACGAAACGCAGGTAATTCGGCATAAACTGCTCGGCGTCATCCATAATAAACACGCGCTGCACATAGAGTTTCAGACCATGTTTATGCTCGCGGTTCCACATATCGAACGGTGCCTGCGCCGGAATATACAGCAGGCTGGTGTACTCCTGCTTGCCCTCAACGCGGTTGTGGCTCCAGGCCGCCGGGTCGCTAAAATCATGGGCGATATGCTTATAAAACTCTTTGTATTCGTCTTCGCTGATCTCAGACTTATTACGCGTCCACAGCGCCTGGGCTTTGTTAATTTTCTCCCAGTGGGTGGTGTCATCTTCTTCATTATGCGACTCAATCTCGACCGGCAATGCAATATGGTCGGAGTATTTGCCGATAATGCCGCGCACGCGCCAGGCATCAAGGAACTCATCTTCGCCTTCGCGCAGATGCAGAGTAATTTCGGTCCCGCGATCGGCTTTATCAATATCGGCAATGGTGTAATCGCCTTCGCCTGCTGATTCCCAGTAAACCCCTTCATCTGCGCCAGCACCAGCGGCACGGGTGCGCACCGAGACTTTATCGGCAACGATAAATGCGGAGTAGAAACCGACGCCAAACTGACCAATCAGCTGACTGTCTTTCGCCTGGTCGGAACCCAGCGATTCGAGGAAGGATTTGGTGCCGGATTTGGCAATGGTGCCCAGGTTTTCAATGACTTCATCACGGCGCATACCGATACCGTTATCGCTAAGCGTGATGGTGCGTTGTTCCTTGTTCACCGAAACCCGTACCCGCAGATCGCCATCACCTTCATACAGCTCAGGGGTGGAGAGCGCGCGGAAACGCAGCTTATCCGCCGCATCGGAGGCGTTGGAAATAAGCTCGCGCAGGAAGATTTCTTTATTTGAATAGAGCGAATGGATCATCAGATGCAGAAGCTGTTTCACTTCTGACTGGAAGCCACGGGTCTCTTGTCCTTTCATGGTCATTGATACCTCAACAAATCAGGTTTATTGAATGATGAGGAGGAGATGGGGATGAAAAAAAACTTTTCAAGCAGGTACGGAAACACCGTACCTGTGAATGCTTAAAATTTAATCTTCTGACGTCCTGCCAGCGAGTGCGACAGGGTGGTACCGTCGACCATTTCCAGCTCGCCGCCCATTGGCACGCCATGGGCAATACGACTGGCGTCGACGCCATATTGCCCGCACAGCTCAGCAATATAGTTAGCAGTGGCTTCCCCTTCTACCGTTGGGTTGGTAGCGAGGATCACTTCGACAATGGTTTCACGTTCCAGACGCTGCTCCAGACGATCCAGCCCAATATCATTGGGGCCGATACCGTCCAGCGGCGAAAGATGGCCCATCAGCACAAAGTAGCGACCGGCAAACTGCCCGGTCTGCTCAATGGCATGAATATCGGCCGGGCTCTCCACCACGCAAATCTGGCCATTCTGCTGACGTCGCGGATTGGCGCAGATGGTGCAGATATCCTGTTCGGTAAAGGTATGGCAATCCTTACAGTGACCGATTTCGGACATCGCCCGCGTCAGCGCCTGCGCCAGACGCATGCCGCCGCTGCGATCGCGCTGCAGCAGCTGAAAAGCCATGCGCTGCGCTGATTTAGGCCCGACTCCGGGTAAACAGCGCAGCGACTCCATCAATGTTTCGAGGAGTGGGCTGGTTTGCATCAGAACGGCATCTTAAAGCCCGGCGGCAACTGCATACCGCTGGAAACTGCTGCCATTTTCTCTTTCTGCGTTTCAGCCACACGGCGCGCCGCATCGTTAAATGCCGCCGCAACCAGGTCTTCGAGCATATCTTTGTCATCTTCCAACAGGCTTGGATCGACTTCCACACGACGGCAGTTATGCGCGCCGTTGATGGTGACTTTAACCAGACCTGCGCCGGACTCACCGGTCACTTCCATTGCAGCAATCTCTTCCTGCACCTGGGCCATTTTGTCCTGCATTTGCTGGGCCTGCTTCATCAGGTTGCCCAAACCGGCTTTACCAAACATAGTCTTCTCTCTCAGCTCAGGCCGCGTAATCGTCGGATACGCTTAGGCGGCGGTTCAAACGGGGCGGATACTCTCTTCATCCAGGTCGGCATCAAAGAACCGGCGCAGAGTCTGAATATGAGTATCCGCGATTATCGACTGGCGCGCCTGCGCCAGCTTCTCTTCATAAATGGCCTGTCGCCACTCCAGCGGCGTTAACACCGCCGGATTATCGTCTTCGACGATGGTCAGTTCAACCGGCTGTCCGGCCGCCTGACTTAATGCTTCGGCCAGCACCTTCTGCGCGGAAGGGGAGTTAAGATGTCGCTGACCAGCGCGTAAATGCAAACAGACACCCTGCTCAGTCTGTTCTTTCCACGCATTTAATGCCAGCTGCTGCACCAGTTTCGGAATGGTCATGGCGGCGATTTCCGCCGCCCAGGCATCACGCTGCTGTGACTCTTCCGTCAGCTTGCCCGCCAGTTCCGGCGTCTTTTCATGCTCTAACGCCGAACGCAGCGCTTTCGGCGTCGCCACCACTTCCGCCTTCACTTCCTGCGGATTTTGCGCCGTCCAGCGATACGCCTCTTTTTTTACCGCCGCGACAGATTCGGCAACAGCGGCTT
The DNA here is from genome assembly GCF_025527015.1 of Winslowiella arboricola. Classification (GTDB taxonomy): domain Bacteria; phylum Pseudomonadota; class Gammaproteobacteria; order Enterobacterales; family Enterobacteriaceae; genus Erwinia; species Erwinia arboricola. The sequence goes on from NZ_JAODIM010000029.1 coordinate 25,397, forward strand.
GCTGTCGCTTCTGACCGCGTTCGGTAACTGAAGCCAACCGCTCCAGTGCCGAACTCGCCGGCCGCGCACCTGGCGCCGCCGGCTCACTCTTTTTTAGTTTGGTCGCTCCCTGCTGGCGCATCAGTTGGGTGCGCGCCTGCAGAAGCTGGCTGGTAGCATCAGGTAAATTGCCCGCCGCTTCCGGCGCACTGTGCGCTGCCGGGGGTTGCGACGGCGGCGTGACGGGGACTTCCGGCTGTGGCTGCGCCTGCGGCGTCATCGTCGGACGTGCGGCTGGTTCGGCAATCACCTGGCGTGGATGAAAGGCCAGCGCGCGCAGCAGGGTCATCTCGACGCCCATACGGCGATCCGGCGCCAGCGCCAGCTCTTTACGCCCGACCAGTAAAGTCTGGTAATAGAGCTGAACATCCGCCGGCGGCAGCACTCGCGCCAGTTCGCGCAGACGCTGTTCAGTCGCCGCCTGCTCGTCGCCCATCGCCGACGGCAACAGCTGCACCATCGCGATACGGTGCAGCAAACGCAGCATTTCAACCAGCAGCGCTTCCCACTCGACGCCGCGCGACGCCGCCTGGTTCAGCAGCGTCATCACCTGCTGACCTTCAGCATTGACCAGCGCTTCGATTAGCGCCAGCGGCTGCTCATCATCCAGCGTGCCAAGCATCGCGTTAACGGTGTCAGTGGTAATTTGCCCCTGTCCCATCGCGATGGCCTGGTCGGTCAGACTCAGCGCATCACGCATACTGCCGTCGGCGGCGCGCGCCATCAGCTGTAATGCACGGGTTTCCGCACTGATATTCTCTTCTTTAAGCACATGCTCCAGCTGGCCGCGGATCTGTCCGACATCCAGCGCTTTCAGATGGAATTGCAGACAGCGTGACAAGATGGTCACCGGCAGTTTTTGCGGATCGGTGGTTGCCAGCAGGAATTTGACGTGTGATGGCGGCTCTTCCAGCGTTTTCAACAGGGCGTTGAAGCTGTGGCGCGACAGCATATGCACTTCGTCAATCAGATAGACTTTGAAACGACCGCGCGCCGGAGCGTACTGCACGTTGTCCAGCAGGTCACGGGTGTCTTCAACTTTGGTGCGCGAGGCGGCATCGATCTCAATCAGATCGACAAAGCGCCCCTGCTCAATTTCACGGCAGTTATCACACTGGCCGCACGGCGTCGCCGTAATACCGGTTTCGCAATTCAGTCCTTTCGCCAGCAAACGCGCAATAGTGGTCTTTCCCACACCGCGGGTGCCGGAAAAAAGATAAGCGTGATGGATGCGGCCGAGCGACAGGCCATTCGCCAGCGCTGTCAGGACATGCTCCTGACCGACAACATCAGTAAACGCTTGTGGACGCCACTTGCGGGCAAGTACCTGATAGCTCATTAATTCGCGGAATTTGTCAGTGAAACAGAGGGTAATGCTAACACAGCCCCACCTTTACGGCGAGGCTGAAGAATATGAGAATCTGGAAGAACCCGGGCTGGAATCAATGACCCGGAAAGGCAACCAGGCTGTAGCTGTTAACGCCCATCGCTTTCAGACGCGCTTCACCGGTCAAGTCGAACAGGTTGATCACAAAAGCAGCGTCTTTCACTTCACCACCGGCACGGCGGATCAGTTTCACCGTGGCTTCGATGGTGCCGCCGGTCGCCAGCAGATCGTCAACCACCAGCACCACATCACCGGCGCCAATCGCGTCACAGTGCAGTTCGAGGCTGTCGGTGCCGTACTCTAACTCATAGCTTTCGCTGAAGGTTTTACGCGGCAGTTTGCCTGGCTTACGCACCGGGACAAAACCGACGCCCAGTGCCAGCGCAACCGGCGCCCCAAACAGAAAACCGCGCGCTTCAGTGCCCACGACTTTAGTAATGCCACTATTGCGATAGCGATCAACTAACAGTTCAATGGCAGTGGCATACGCTTTCGGATCTTCCAGCAGGCTGGTTACGTCACGAAACAGGATGCCCGGCTTTGGATAATCCGGGATGCTTTTGATACTGTCTTTAAGGAATTCAAGCTGCTGCGCAGTCGCGGTCATAATATTATGCCTGGTAAAAACGAATCTGACTCACGCAGCTTCACTCCATACTGACAGTCAAAAACTGCAGACGGAGGAGATAAATCAGGGAAGCCGCGCACGAAAACGACCAAATCTAAGCAAAGTGTCTGGCAAATGCAACCTTGAAGCGGGAAATCAGCGGTTTTGTTGTTCTTTCTCAACTACCGGCAGGCGCAACATAAAGATCACCAGTACACAGAGCATGCATGCCAGTAGAATACGTAACCAGAGTATTTTTACCAGCCATAGCGAGACGGCGAAAGTGATAATGATAAAAAGTATCGCCCGCCCTTTGGCTTTGGGCGGTAAAGCACGATGCTGTTGCCAGTGGCGAATGTAACTACCAAACCATGAGCGGTAAAGTAACCAGTGGTGAAAGCGCGGCGACGAGCGTGCAAAACACCAGGCCGCCAGCAGAATAAACGGCGTGGTGGGCAACAGCGGCAGAACCACGCCCAGTGTGCCAAGGGCAATCGCCAGCCAACCGACAACTAATAATAATATGCGCTGCATAGTGCGACCTGAATTAATCATGCTGTGGCTACTTTAACACAGCACCGGAGAAGCAAAATGAGAAGCTCGCTATTACTGCAACAGCTGGACAGCCGCGTGGAACAGCTGGCAAAGCGTGTTGCGCCGCTGGCTGGCAGGCGTGCCCGCCGGGCGCGCTTTGATAACCAGCTGTTTCATTGTCAGAGTCTGCGCCTTGGCGACTATCTGCTGGAAATCCGCGAAACCCTGCTGCAACTGCGGCACGCCGTTGACGACAGTCACACCGAGCGCCTCGCCTGGCTGGCGGAACGCGTGGTGCTGCAAATCGGCGCGCTGCAGCGTGAGATCGCCACCCTGCCGTTGCGCGATCAGGAAGGTGGCGGCAGCAAACGCGCCGCGACGATCTATCAGAAGCTGGCCGATCACCAGGAGTTTGAACGCCGTCTGCTGCAGATGATTGCCGAGCGTGAAAGCCTGCTCGGCCAGCAGGAGACACTGATCCAGCAGCAAAAAATGCAGCAGGAGCTGGAGGCGCTGGAAGCGCGCGTGCAGCGCTGCCGCGCGGCCTTAAAAGAGATCGAGCAGGAGATCGCCCGGCGCGAGGAGCAGCAGTAAGCGGCACGCGGCTGCCACTTCAGTGGATGGCGGGCTATACTGGACAGGCAATTTTCACCGCGGAGCAACAGAATGGGACTTCTCTCCTGGATTGTTATCGGCTTAATCGCCGGTTTACTGGTACGCAAGTTTTTCCCGGGCCGTCAGGGGGGATCGATTCCCACTCTGGTGCTGGCGCTGGTCGGCGCGCTGGTCGGCGGCTATATCAGCAGCTATTTCAGCTGGGGAACGCTGGCCACCATTGAACCGCGCGCACTGTTGCTGGCGCTGCTGGGCGCGCTGGTGATGCTGCTGGTGGCGAAGATACTACGTTTATAATCACCCATTTAATGGAGTCGCGCGATGTCACTAGAGAACGCCCCCGATGAGGTCAAACTGGCGGTAGATTTGATTATGCTGCTGGAAGAGAATCGGCTGGCGCCGCAAACGGTGCTGGCGGCGCTGGCGATTGTTAAGCGGGATTTTGAAAAAAAACTGGCGACTCAGGACTGACGTAGCGTCGGGCTGTTCATCAGCATATCGATCAGGGTTTCTACTAATAGCGGCGCGTCGGCCGCCAAATCGAAGCTGTCAGGCATAAACAGCCAGTTTTCCATGATTCCGCTGACATAACCGCGCATTATCACCGCCGCGCGACGGGTATTGAGTTCAGCGGGTAATTGTTCCCGCTCAATGCAACTACGCAGGACTTCTTCAATTTTTTCGTAACACTCAAGATATAAATTTTGCTGCATCATTTGCAGAGTGGTCATTTCACCGACAAACTCACACTTATGGAAAATAATTTCCATAAGTGACCTTCTCCGCTGGTCGCGCGCCGTGGACTCAAATACATAGTTAAGCATCGCACGCATAACGGAAAGTGGATCGTCAGGGTATTTTATTTGATACTCAGTCTCTAAGTCGTCCATTCCGGACTCAGACTGTGACCAAATCTCGTTCAGCAAGTCAGCTTTATTTTTGAAATGCCAGTAAATCGCACCACGCGTCACACCTGCGGCTTGAGCAATGTCCGCCAGTGATGTCGCGGAGACACCATCTTCAGAAAACCGGGTTATCGCTGCATCAATAATTTGATTCCGCGTTTCAAGGGCTTGCTGTTTGGTTTTTCGTGCCATAAGGGTGTTTTTTACAAAAGGGTAGATTTACATACATTTGCGAATGTATGTAACATAGCACGACCATAATTTAAACGCAGCAATGGGTTTAACGGTTTGTGATCCATTGAACAATCGATATCGGAAACTCGAGGTTTATTTATGAACAAAAACAGAGGGTTAACGCCTCTGGCGGCCGTCCTGATGCTATCAGGCAGCTTAGTGCTAACAGGATGTGATGAAAATAAATCCCAGGAAGCCGGCCAGCAACAAGCACCTGAGGTTGGCATTGTCACCTTAAAAAGCGCGCCACTTAAAATGACCACCGAGCTACCGGGCAGAACCTCTTCCTTCCGCGTTGCAGAAGTGCGCCCACAAGTTTCGGGCATTATTTTGAAGCGGAATTTCGTTGAGGGAAGCGATATCAAAGCAGGGGAATCCCTGTATCAGATCGACCCGGCCACTTACCAGGCGGCTTACGACAGCGCCAAAGGTGATCTGGCTCAGGCTAACGCTAACGCGCAGATCGCCGCGGTAACCGTCAAACGTTATAAACCGCTGCTGGGCACTAAATATATCAGCCAGCAGGATTATGACCAGGCCATCGCCACCGCCAGCCAGACCGCAGCAGCGGTACAGGCAGCGAAAGCGAATGTCGAAACGGCGCGGATTAACCTCGCCTACACTAAAGTCACTTCACCGATCAGCGGACGTATTGGGAAATCGTCGGTCACTGAAGGTGCTTTAGTGCAGAGCGCGCAAACCACCGCCCTCGCCACCGTGCAGCAACTTGACCCGATCTATGTTGACGTTACGCAATCCAGCGATGAATTTCTGCGTCTGCGTCAGGAACTGGAGTCAGGCAAACTGAAACAGGATGACGGCAAAGCCAGCGTCACACTGTTAATGCAGGATGGTAGCGCCTATGCCCGCACCGGAACATTAGAATTCTCTGATGTCACCGTGGATGAAACCACCGGCTCCATTACCCTGCGAGCCATGTTCCCGAATCCGGATCAGCGTTTGCTGCCAGGGATGTTTGTTCGTGCCCGTCTGGATGAAGGCACCAACCCGACTGCGCTGCTGGTTCCGCAACAGGCTGTGACCCGTACGCCAACCGGTGAAGCGACCGCGATGGTGATTGGTCAGGATAATAAAGTGGAAGTGCGCAAGCTGACCGCTGAACAGGCGATTGGTGATAAGTGGCTGGTTTCAGCAGGTCTGAAGGATGGCGATAAAGTTATCGTTACCGGTATTCAGCGTGCGAAACCTGGCGCTCAGGTGACTCCGCAGGAAGTAAGTGCAGACGACGCAAAGAAACAAGATGCGTCGGCTGAACAAACCAAGTCATAAACAGGAGCCGCTGATACATGGCTAAGTTCTTTATCGATCGCCCCATTTTTGCCTGGGTTATCGCCATCATTATTATGCTGGCGGGTGCGCTGTCGATTCTTAAACTGCCGATCGAGCAATATCCTAACGTTGCTCCACCGGCGATTGAGATCACCGCGACTTACCCGGGTGCTGATGCGAAAACCTTGCAGGACTCCGTCACGCAGGTCATCGAACAGAATATGAATGGTATCGATGGCCAGATGTACATGAGTTCCAGCAGTGACTCCTCTGGTACCGTGACGCTGACCATTACCTTTGAATCGGGTACCGATCCGGATATCGCGCAGGTTCAGGTGCAGAACAAACTGCAGCTGGCGATGCCGTTACTGCCTCAGGAAGTTCAGCAACAGGGGATTAAAGTTCAGAAATCCTCCAGCAGCTTCCTGATGGTGGCCGGTTTTATCAATGATACCGGCAGCATGACGCAGAATGATATTGCGGACTATGTTGGCTCGAATATCAAAGATCCGATCAGCCGCGTCAGCGGTGTCGGCGATACCCAGCTGTTTGGCGCCCAGTACGCGATGCGTATCTGGATGGATCCGCATAAGCTGAATAACTATCAGCTGACGCCGGTGGATGTGATCACCGCGATTACCAATCAGAACGCCCAGGTCGCAGCCGGTCAGCTTGGTGGTACGCCACCGGTGAAAGGCCAGCAGCTGAACGCCTCAATTATTGCGCAGACACGTCTTACCTCCAACGATGAGTTCGGCAAAATTTTGCTGAAGGTCAACGCGGATGGTTCGCAGGTCCGCCTGCACGATGTGGCGAAAATTGAACTGGGTGGGGAAAACTACGAGATTGTTGCCCGTTACAATGGCCAGCCGGCATCCGGTCTGGGGATTAAACTGGCAACCGGCGCTAACGCGCTGGACACCGCCGCAGCGGTAAAAGCGGAGCTGGCAAAACTGGAACCGTTCTTCCCTGCGGGTCTGAAAGTCGTTTATCCGTATGACACCACGCCGTTCGTTAAAATCTCCATCTTCGAAGTGGTGAAAACCCTCGTTGAAGCGATCGTGCTGGTGTTCCTGGTAATGTATCTGTTCCTGCAAAACTTCCGCGCCACCCTGATCCCAACGATCGCGGTGCCGGTGGTGTTGTTAGGTACCTTTGCCATTATCAGCGCCTTTGGCTATTCGATAAATACCCTGACGATGTTCGGGCTGGTGCTCGCCATCGGGCTATTGGTGGATGACGCCATCGTGGTGGTGGAGAACGTCGAGCGTGTGATGGCGGAAGATGGGCTACCGCCCAAAGAAGCCACGCGCAAATCGATGGATCAAATCCAGGGCGCATTGGTGGGTATCGCACTGGTGCTGTCAGCGGTATTTATTCCGATGGCGTTCTTCGGTGGTTCTACCGGGGTAATCTATCGTCAGTTCTCAATCACCATCGTCTCCGCGATGGTTCTGTCGGTGATTGTGGCACTGGTGCTGACTCCGGCGCTCTGCGCCACCATGCTGAAGCCGATCAAGAAAGGCGATCACGGCAAAACTACCGGTTTCTTCGGCTGGTTTAACCGTATGTTTGATAAGAGCACCCATCACTATACCGACAGTGTGGGCCATATCATTCGCAGTACCGGTCGCTACCTGATTATCTATCTGCTGATTGTGGTGGGTATGGCGTTTCTGTTCCTGCGCTTACCCAGCTCGTTCCTGCCGGAAGAGGATCAGGGTGTCTTCCTGACCATGGCGCAGCTGCCTGCTGGCGCGACGCAAGAACGTACGCAGAAAGTGCTCGACCAGGTGACGGATTACTATCTGACCAAAGAGAAAGAGACGGTCAGCTCAGTGTTTACCGTTAACGGCTTCGGTTTTGCCGGTCGTGGTCAGAACACCGGTATCGCCTTCGTCAGTCTGAAACCATGGGATGAGCGTCCGGGTACCGAGAGCAAAGTTCCGGCGATTACCGCACGTGCCATGGGTGCGCTGTCGGTCATCAAAGATGCGATGGTGATTCCGTTTAACCTGCCAGCGATTGTTGAACTGGGTACTGCCACCGGCTTTGACTTCCAGCTGATCGACCAGGCTAACCTGGGTCACGAGAAGCTGACGCAGGCACGTAACCAGCTGTTTGGTCTGATTGCACAGCACAGCGATACGCTGGTGGGTGTGCGTCCAAATGGCCTGGAAGATACGCCGCAGTACAAACTGGATATTGATCAGGAAAAAGCGGAAGCGCTGGGCGTCTCAATTTCTGATATCAATACCACGCTGCGTGCTTCCTGGGGCGGGACTTACGTCAACGACTTTATCGACCGTGGTCGTGTGAAGAAAGTTTACGTAATGGGTGATGCGCCTTACCGTATGTTGCCAAGTGATATCAATAACTGGTACGTGCGTAACAGCAGTGGCGGCATGGTCTCGTTTAACGCCTTTGCATCGGCGAAATGGGAATATGGTTCACCACGTCTGGAACGCTATAACGGTTTGCCATCGATGGAGATTCTCGGCCAGGCCGCACCGGGCAAAAGTTCCGGCGCTGCAATGGACCTGATGGAAAATCTGGCGGGGCAGTTGCCAACCGGCATCGGCTACGACTGGACCGGAATGTCCTATCAGGAACGCCTGTCCGGTAACCAGGCCCCTGCCCTGTATGCCATCTCGCTGATAGTGGTGTTCCTCTGTCTGGCGGCATTGTATGAGAGCTGGTCGATTCCGTTCGCGGTTATGCTGGTGGTGCCGCTGGGTGTGATCGGTGCGCTGTTGTTCACCACCCTGCGTGGTCTGAACAATGACGTCTACTTTGTGGTGGGCCTGCTGACAACCATTGGCTTGTCGGCGAAGAACGCGATATTAATCGTCGAATTCGCCAAAGATCTGATGGAAAAAGAGGGCAAAGGACTGGTCGAATCGACTCTCGAAGCGGTACGTATGCGTTTACGTCCGATTCTGATGACCTCTCTGGCCTTTATCCTCGGGGTATTGCCACTGACCATCAGTACTGGCGCCGGTTCCGGTTCTCAGAACGCCGTAGGTACAGGCGTAATGGGCGGGATGGTCACGGCGACCGTGCTGGCAATCTTCTTCGTTCCGGTGTTCTTCGTGGTGGTACGTCGCCGCTTTAGTAAACACAAAGAAGAGATTGAACAGGGACATTCAGAACAGCAATCGCATCACTAAGCTTTCACAACAGTGATCAAAAGAGGCCGCAAATGCGGCCTCTTTTTTTTGCCCGTTTTCCGCGATTAAGTTGGGTTGCAATTCTTATCTGGCCGGCGCATAATAATTGTTATGTTATAACATATCTACCCCGGAGCAACGATGAAAGCTGATATCCATCCCCACTATCGTACGGTGGTGTTTCATGACACCAGCGCTGATCACTACTTTAAAGTCGGTTCCACGATTAAAACCGACCGCACCGTCGAGTTTGAAGGGGCGACTTACCCGTACGTGACCCTCGATGTCTCTTCTGCCTCACATGCTTACTACACCGGCAAGCAGAAAGAATTTAGCAAAGAAGGCAGTGCGGCGCGCTTTAATCAGCGCTATGGCAACTTCTTTAATAAAAGCAAATAAGTCAGGGGGCCGTTATGCAGGTACTGAGTTCACTGGCTTCGGCCAAAAAGCGTCATAAAGATTGCATCGTGGTGCGCCGTAAAGGCCGTATCTACGTCATTTGTAAGAGTAACCCGCGCTTTAAGGCGGTTCAGGGAAGAAAGAAAAAACGTTAGTGTCGTATCGTTTATCCCTTTGGGCCGGAAGCACGCTTCCGGCCCTTTTTTTATGCTGCGGGCGGCGAAAACGCCGCCCTTACGTTCAAAATCAAGTAGGGGCGGCGTTCTCGCCGCCCGTGTCGATGATTTGCGATATTCTTAATGACGGCGTTCTCGCCGCCCTTCTGCTAACGCATACTGCCGGCAATACTTTCAACATTGTGTTTGAACGCCGCAATATAACTGGCTGCCGGACCATCCTTCGGCGATAACGCTTCCGGATAGAGCTCGCCGCCCGGTTGTGCGCCGGTCGCCGCCGCAATCTGTTTAACCAGACGCGGATCGGTTTGATTCTCAATAAAGTAGCTGTGAATTTTCTCCTTTTTCAGCTGCCTGATTAAGCTGGCCACATCGCTGGCGCTGGCTTCTGACTCGGTAGAAAAACCGACGGGCGCGAGGAAGCGCACGCCATAACGCTGACCGAAGTAGCCAAAAGCATCGTGGCTGGTCAGCACCTGGCGCTTCGCATCCGGGATACCCTTGAAGGTTTGCTGCGCCCAGCTGTCGAGCTGCTTGAGCTGGCTGATATAAGCGGCACCGTGCTGACGGAAATAATCAGCATCGTCAGGATCGGCGGCAATCAGCGCGTTCATCACGTTGGTGGCATAAACCACGCCATTTTGCATACTGTTCCACGCGTGGGGATCGGTAATGGTTTCGCCATCTTCTTCCATTTTGCGCGTATTGATGCCATTTGAAGCGACAATCACGGTGCCTTTGTAGCCGGAAGCGGTCACCAGGCGATCCATCCAGCCCTCCATTCCCAGTCCGCTGACAAACACCACATCCGCCTGCGACAGCGCCTGGCTGTCCTGCGGCGTCGGTTCAAAGCTGTGCGGGTCGCCATTGGGTCCGACCAGACTTTTCACCTTCACATGTTCCCCACCTACCTGCTGCACGATATCTGCCAGTACAGTAAAACTGGCGACGGTTTCTACCGTTTTGGCCAGCGCCAGCGGGCTGCCGATCAACGCCGCTAATGCCAGCGCTATGGGTAACTTCTTCATACTTTCTCCTTACCTGTCAAAATAAAACGGCGGCCGGTTAACAGACCACCGTGCGGCCCGACTAAAATCGAGATAAAAAACAGAATGGCGGCACTCAGCACCACCGCCGGACCGGCAGGCAGCGCGAGATAAAATGAGGCGAACAGTCCGCTGAAGCTGGCAATTACGGCGAGGATCATCGCGGCGGCCAGCATGCCGGGCAGGCGCTGACTCCAGAAACGTGAGCTGGTGGCCGGCAACATCATCAGCCCCACCGACATCAGCGTGCCCAGTACCTGAAAACCGGCCACCAGATTGATCACCACCAGCACCAGAAACACACCGTTCACCAGGGGCGAACTCCAGCGGCTCTGCGCGCGTAAAAAGGTGGGGTCGAAGGCATCGATCACTAATGGCCGGTAGATCAGCGCCAGCAGCAGCAGCGTAATCATCGCGATGCCGCCGACCAGCATGATCGACAGACTGTCGACCGCCAGCAGCGAACCAAACAGCACATGCAGCAGATCGACACTCGATCCGCGCAAAGAGACCAGCGTCACACCCAGCGCCAGCGATCCAAGGTAAAAACCGGCAAAACTGGCATCTTCACGCAACGGGGTAAAGCGACTGACGGCGCCGGAGAGTAACGCGACGGTCAGACCGGCAATAAAGCCGCCGATGCCCATCGCCACCAGCGACAGCCCAGAGATCAAATAGCCAATCGCCGCACCGGGCAGCACCGCATGGGACAGCGCGTCGCCCACCAGGCTCATACGTCGTAGCTGAAGAAACACCCCAAGCGGTGTGGCGCTGATTGACAACGCCACACAGGCCACCAGCGCGCGACGCATAAAGCCGAACTCAATAAATGGGTGCAACAGGCTAACCATCATCACTGCATGCTCCCCACCTGCCGTAGCGGCGCCGCAGAGAGCATACGCGTCTGCCATTCGCACTTATCGTCATGCAAACGCAAAACCTGCGGAAACCACGCATCGACCATACTCAGGTCATGCAATACCACAATCAACGTGCATCCCTGCCGATGGCGTTCTGCCAGCAACTCCAGCAGCAGCTCGATGGTCTGGCTATCGATGCCGGTAAATGGCTCGTCGAGTAACAACAGAGAAGCCTGTTGCATCAGCAGGCGGGCAAACAGTACTCGCTGCAACTGTCCGCCGGAGAGCGTACCGGGCTGGGCATCAGCGAAATCAGCCATTCTTACCCGCTGCAGATTTTGCATAATCTCCTGACGTAGCTGACGACCAATACCACCAAACCAGCCGCTGCGCTGCCAGCAGCCCATTGCCACCAGATCAAATACGCTAATCGGGAATTGCCGTTCAATTTCAGACTGCTGCGGCAGCCAGCCAATTGCCGCAGAGGGCTGCGATAGCTGACAGTCTCCCGCAACCGGCGGCAGCAGACCGGCGAGGGTTTTTAGCAGTGTAGATTTTCCCGAGCCGTTGGCACCGACCAGTGCAGTCATCGATCCATCGGCAAAATGGCCATTTATTACCGGCGTAACCGCCTGACGCCGATAGCCGGCCTGCAGGTTTTGCAAGGTCACCATGGCGTGGTCGCCCAGCTTATCGCAGCAATCAACAACACCACGGGCAATAAGCTCAGCAATAGCCGGGCTGCGACAGAGAGCGTAAACAGAGTAGAGTGAGGAGGAAGAGAAGCAGGCATTACGATGGTTCCGGTGATACAATGTATGTTATAACATAACATTAAACATCAGCATTTTTTCACTCACCACATCGGAAAAATGTATCCAGGTGTTACCTTACATGCCCATACAATGGATATGGATTTAGATAAACAAAACTCATCAGCAAATTGTGCGCTGTCGCAGAAAAAGACGCAAAGCCTTAAAATAAAACTGATTAAAATCATAAAGATGGCAATATGGCTTTTTTTGCCACTTGCTTTATTTAGTACTGAATACAATGATCAATATTAGTAGTGATTAACACAGTGATGGAAAAATGCGCACATTAATTCCCTGTAATAATTTGCAGGACGATGTTGACCCGCTAATATTGAAGGAAATAATTCAACAGAATATTCCCAAAATAGAACCGCAACTGGTGGGTGACTTAGCATGGTATTCTCAAAATGCCCGATTCGTTCCCGGCAGTGTAAAAATTATTTCAATAGCTCCTGCCGGAACTTTACGTTATAAAATGAGCTATCAGTTTGAATGGATGATATTCAATGCCTGTCTGGATATTGATGCCAGCGAGACCGCGGTGGAAACGGTGCAGTTCCAGATAATTCCCGGTTTTCTCGCCTTTGAACTGATAGACAATCAATACCCATCCACCGCTAATGAATTGTAATCTTTGGTAATGAACTCAGGCACTATTAATTAATCTGGGTTATATTCAGGAAGTCCGTTTAATAAACTATTTTTTATAATCACTTCCAGGCCGCATACCTTTTAGCTTAGCCCGTGTACCGGCTTGTATCACTCGCTATGGAGGGGAAAGAGATGGACGAATACTCACCAAAAAGGCATGATATTGCCCAGTTGAAATTCTTGTGTGAAAGTCTGTACGATGAAAGTATGTCAACCCTGGGTGACAGTCATCACGGTTGGGTCAATGATCCTACTTCAGCGGTAAATTTGCAGCTTAACGAATTGATTGAACATATCGCCTCTTTCACCATGAATTACAAAATCAAACATGTTGAGGATGCGGATCTGATTGCGCAAATCGATGAATATCTCGATGATACATTTATGCTGTTCAGTAACTACGGTATTAATGCTCAGGATCTTCAGCGCTGGCAGAAATCAGCAAAACGACTTTTTAACATTTTCGCCGAAGAGTGCGCGCAGCGGCCTTTGCCTGCCAGCCACTCAGTTTAGCAACCCATTATTTTTACTACGGTTTAACAATGACAGACAAAATCCTTACTAAAACTGATTACCTGATGCGTTTAAGACGCTGTCGTTCAATCGATACCCTTGAGCGAGTAATTGAAAAAAACAAATACGAATTATCTGACGACGAATTAGAAGTGTTTAATTCTGCTGCCGATCACCGCCTGGCAGAATTGACCATGAATAAACTTTACGACAAAGTCCCGGTTTCCGTCTGGAAATATGTACGGTAAAAGCATCTTCTGAATATTGTAAGTTTTGACTGAATAAAAAAGAGGGTAATGCGAGGGGCTGAATTGGTGGAGGCCCTGCCAGCGACATCCCGGCACACGCGTCACCTGCTGCGGCTGCTTCCTTCCGGATCTGACCGAGTTCACAAGTTAGCATTGCGGGAGCACCAACAGGGCCTCCATTGACTGGCTCTAACCTTCAGAGCGCAGGCATTATCAATGATGCCCCCGCCAATTGCAAGCGCCCCTCCTGCGACCGTTGCTTTCTTGAACAGGTCACGCTTTTTAGTAGAATGTTCAGTCTGAAAAAACCTCGGTATTCTCCTAAATATTCCCCATCAACGGGTGAATTTTCCGCAAGAAGTGGTCAATATCTCCGCGTTACGATCGCCTTTAATGGCTGCTGTGATTAAATTTACTTTAGTATCGACGGGCTATCGATTAAGGTTTTATTATTATTCCCCCGGATATTGATATGTGCAATAACGACAACTTTCAGCAGCGCGTCTGGCAAATTATCGCCGCGATACCCAGCGGTTGCGTCACTACCTATGGCGACATTGCCGGTCTGGCCGGATCGCCACGCGCCGCACGTCAGGTGGGCGGCATCCTGCGCCGCTTACCCGAAGGCAGCAAACTCCCGTGGCATCGCGTGATTAATCGTAAAGGCGAAATCTCGTTGATGGGTGATGATCTTGATCGCCAGCGTACGGCGCTGGAAGCGGAAGGTATTGAAGTCAGCAACGACGGGAAAATCTCGCTGTCGCGCTATCGCTGGCAGCCCTGACAGCGGATGTTGCTGGCAAAGCATACGCCCTGCCAGCAATCGCCAGTCAGTAGCTGGTTGGCGCCGGTACTGATGAGGATGGCGTCACCTGCGTTGGCGAGGTTGATGGCACGGTGGTTGCCGCTCCGCTTTGCGCAGGCATGGCTACCGAAGGTACTGGCACCAGTAACAGTTCGGCTTTAGTGCCGCCACCGTTGATCACCGGTTTTACCGCTTCGGTGATAAATGCCATTTTGCCATCAATGGTAATCGCGGCACTTAACAGAATACGCGCATTGGGCTGAATGTCGGCCGGGTTAAATGGCAGTACAAAACTGAATGGCGCCTGTTTGCCTTCGGTGCGCACTGCACGCTGCGACAACACTTTCGATGGCGCATCCGCAAGTGTTGCATCTGATAAGGTCACCGTTAATACCGCATCCGGCGGTAACGCAATACGCTGACGAATATAGACTGAACCACTCACGTTTGGCTGCGCTATTGCCGCCTGCTGCCCTGCGGTCTTCGCGCCCAGCGTCGGGGTAGGAACATCTGCACTTTTATCTGCACAACCTGCCAGAGCCACCGCCATGGCGGCGCCACTCATAAGATGCCAAAATTTCATTGATTTATTCTCCTTGCTTATTATCAATGTGTTCCGCCAGTCAACAGGCAGAACCACGCTGTCAGCCAGCGTCACAAGCATAAGCCTGGCACAAGTTACTGCTTTTTTCCTGTTCACAACTTTTCATCATCCCTGCATAAAAAAAGGAGGAGATTACGCTTTAACGCAGTTGACGATAACTGGTCGGATCTCGCAAACTGATCGCTGAACACTTTTCGAGGATGCTGCTATGAGCCAGGCACTGCAAAACCTGCTAAATCTGCTTAATTTAGAAAAATTAGAAGAGGGCCTGTTTCGTGGCCAGAGTGAGGACTTAGGCCTGCGTCAGGTGTTTGGCGGTCAGGTGGTCGGACAGGCGCTGTATGCCGCCAAACAGACCGTCCCTGCTGAACGGATTATTCACTCATTTCATAGCTATTTTCTGCGCCCTGGCGACAGCCAGAAAGCGATTATTTATGATGTCGAGACCTTGCGTGACGGCAACAGCTTTAGCGCCCGTCGCGTTAGCGCCATCCAGAACGGTCAGCCAATTTTCTATATGACCGCCTCATTCCAGGCGCCGGAAAGCGGCTATGAGCATCAGAACAGCATGCCGTCAGTACCAGGCCCGGAGACACTGCCTTCTGAAACCGATATCGCTCATCAGCTGGCGGAGTTTATCCCGGAAAAAGCGCGCGAGAAGTTCCTGGCGGAAAAACCGCTGGAAATGCGCCCGGTGAAGTTTCATAACCCGTTGCAGGGGCATGTCGATGAGCCGGTGCGTCAGGTGTGGTTTCGCGCCAATGGCCCGATGCCTGCCGATCCCGGAATCCATCAATATCTGCTGGGTTACGCCTCCGACTTCAACTTCTTACCGGTCGCACTGCAACCGCACGGCAAAGGCTTCCTTGAGCCGGGCATGCAGATAGCGACTATCGATCACTCGATGTGGTTCCACCGCCCTTTCGATCTCAATCAGTGGCTGCTGTATAGCGTGGAGAGCACCTCAGCATCCGGCGCGCGGGGTTTTGTTCGTGGTCAGTTCTATACCCAGGACGGCACGCTGGTCGCCTCGACGGTTCAGGAAGGGGTAATGCGACTGCGCAGCTAATCGCGATGCAATAAAAAAGGGCGATATCATCGATATCGCCCTGTTCGTATTTATATTTTTTTTAGCGCACTGCTCTCTTCGAGCGATTTCTCTGTTACTGGTTGTAAGCGTTTTCGCCGTGGCTGTTGACGTCCAGACCTTCACGTTCCTGATCTTCCGGAACACGCAGACCGACAATCATATCCGCCAGTTTGAAGCCGATAAAGGCTACCACACCGGTCCAGACGATAGTGACGCCAACGCTGAACAGCTGAACCCAGACCTGATGGCCCATTGTCACGCCTTCTGCGTAGCCCACGCCGCCCAGTGAAGAGGAAGCGAACACACCGGTCAGAATACAGCCAACGATACCGCACACGCCGTGGACACCGAACACATCACAAGGGTCATCAACGCGCAGCCATTTTTTCAGGATGGTAACACCCCACAGACCGGCGATACCGCCTGCGATACCGATAATCAATGCACCGCCCACACCGACGTAACCACATGCCGGGGTGATAGCAACCAGACCGGCAATCACGCCTGAGCTGGCGCCCAGCAGTGATGGCTTACCGCGGAACATCCACTCACCGAAGGTCCAGGCCAGTACCGCACCGGCTGTCGCCATCACGGTGTTCAGGAAGGCCAGCGCAGCAATTTCGTTAGCGGCACTTGCTGAACCGGCGTTAAAACCGAACCAGCCAACATACAGAATCGCCGTACCGGTAAAGACCATCGGCAGGTTGTGTGGTTTAAAGGCTTCTTTACCGAAACCAGCACGTTTGCCCAGCAGGTAAGCACCGACCAGACCCGCCACCGCGGCGTTAATATGCACTACTGTACCGCCAGCGAAGTCCATTGCGCCATCCTGAGCCAGGAAGCCGCCTGCCCATACCATATGTGCAATCGGCAGATAAGCCAGCGTCAGCCATACCACCACAAAAATCAGCACCGCGGAGAAGCGGATACGCTCAGCGATAGAACCAACAATCAGCCCCACGGTGATACAGGCAAACGAGCACTGAAACGCCACGTGAATATATTGATAGAAAGTGCCGGTCAACGCCGTCAGTTCGATCCCTTTCAGCATTGCCATGCTAAAGCCACCGAAGAAGGCATTACCTTCGCTGAAAGCCAGCGAGTAGCCATACAGCATCCAGAGTACGCAGACCATTGAGAAGGTCACCGCCACCTGAGTCAGCATGGAAAGAACGTTTTTGCCGCGAAGCAGACCGCCGTAAAACAGCGCGATACCTGGTACAGACATAAAAAGCACCAGTGCGGTGCAAATCATCATAAATGCGTTATCAGCTTTATCTGCAACGGCAGGTGCAGCCATCGCGAGCGATGGTAACAATGCCAGGCCTGCCAGACCCAACTTAGTCAGTACTTTATTCATTTTATTCCATCCCTTCACAATTCAGAGCCCGAAATTACAGCGCGGCTTCGTCTGTTTCGCCGGTACGTATACGGATTACACGCTGCAGTTCTGCAACGAAGATCTTACCGTCGCCAATTTTGCCCGTGTAGGCAGCTTTGCTAATCACATCAATAACTTCATCGAGCTGATCGTCAGCAATAGCGATATCGATTTTTACTTTTGGCAGGAAATTCACGCTGTACTCTGCACCGCGATAAAGTTCTGCATGACCTTTCTGGCGACCAAACCCTTTCACCTCGGTGACGGTCAGCCCCTGAATGCCGATTGAAGATAATGCTTCACGCACATCTTCCAGTTTGAACGGTTTGATTACCACGGTAACCAGCTTCATAGAATCCCCTCCAGGTAGATAATTTGTTTGCCACACCCGACTCGGATTGATTAAAGCAAAGCCTGTGCCACAAATTAAAAAGACGAAAATTTCAGGGAATTAGCCAGACGGCGACTGATGCCGGGCTGTGACAGCGATCATCATTACCCGCAGGACGCCAGTGAACGGGCAAAAAAAACGCACCATAAAGGTGCGTTACGCGTTAACAGAGTGCATCAATATAGACGTTTCCGAAAAAACTGAGCAAAAAAGGTGCAAACTGAGTTTATGCTTCTGCAGCAATGCCCGACGTAAGTTCATCGCCTGCCAGCTGTAACTGGTACATCTGCCAGTAACGCCCCTGCTCAGCCAGCAGCTGGCGATGGTTGCCCTGCTCCACGGCCTGACCACGATGCAGCACCAGAATGCTGTCCGCTTCGGTAATGGTCGACAGACGATGGGCAATCACCACCAGCGTGGTCTGCTGGCGTATGGCGCGCAGTGCGCGCTGAATTGCCTGTTCGGTACCGGAATCGATATTGGCGGTGGCTTCATCAAGGATCAGGATTTGCGGTGACGCCACCAGTACGCGCGCCATTGCCAGCAGCTGCTTCTGCCCTACGGAGAGATTATTGCCCTGCTCACCCAGGCGGGTATAAATGCCGTCCGCCAGGCCAGCAGCCAGTTCGGCCAGCTGCACCGTCTCCAGCGCCTGCCACACCTGCTGTTCACTGATATCACGCCCAAGAGTGACATTGGCGAAGAAACTGTCGGCCAGCACCACCGGATCCTGCTGCACCATCGCAACGCCCTGCCGCAGTACCTGATGGCTGAGGCTGCTAAGCGGGCGGCCATCGAGATTAATTTCACCCTGCTTTAACGGGTAGTAACCCATCAGCAAATTCGCCAGCGTACTTTTGCCACTGCCGGTATGCCCCACCAGCGCCATAAAATGGCGCGATGGCACCTGCAGATTGATATCGCTGAGGACATTGCGGTCATCGCGATAGGCGAAGCTAAGGTTTTTCACCTCAATGCTGCCGCTGGTCAGTGGCCGCTTATCGTCGCCATACAGCTGACGCGGCGCATCCATCAGTTCGAAAATACGCTCACCGGCCACCACCGCCTGTTGCAGCATTGACTGCTGGGTGGTGAGTTCAATCAGCGGTTCATTCAGGCGTCCGAGATAGTTGATAAAGGCATACAGCACCCCGACTTCAATACTGCCCACCGAGGAGAAACCAAACAGCATCATCAGCCCGCACAGGATCATTGCCGAGAACAGGCTCAGCAACGGGCGCAGCAGAAAGCCATCCAGCCGCAGCGTCTGCATGCGCGCCAGATAGTGCGAACGGCTGGCTTCGCCCATCCGCTCACCAAAGCGCGCCTGCTGGCGGAACTGCTGGATCACACTCATACCGTTAATGACTTCGTTAAAGCCATTGTTGATATCCGCCAGATAGCTGCGCACGCGGCGCACAATCGGCGTGCTGTAACGCTGATAGATTAGCATCACGGTGATTACCGCCGGGAAAATAGTGATTGCCACCAGCGCCATCCGCCAGTCAAGGCTGAACATCGCCACCAGCATCGCGCCAATCAGCGCGGCGCTGCGCAACACTGTCGCCACTACCGTCACGTAGAGATCACGCACCACTTCGGTATCGTTGGTCACACGCGAGATAATCTGCCCCACCGGCTGGGTATCGAACGCGCTCAGCGGCTGACGCAGCGCGGCATCCATCACATCGCTGCGCAGACGCTGTACCACACCCACCGCCGCCTGATTAAACAGCAGCGCCTGGATATAGTGCAGCGTCGCCGCCAGCACCTGCAGCAGAATATATCCCGCAACAAGACCGACCACGATCCCCAGCGGCATCTGATGCTTCGCCACCATATTATCGATAAAGTAGCTCACCAGAATCGGCCCCAGCACTTCAGCTGCCGCGGCAACCCACAGCAGCGCCACCGCGATGCCCAGAGATTTACGCCACGGTTTGCCATAGGCCAGCAAGCGTTTAATGGTAGGCCAGAGCTGCGCCAGACTAGTCATGCGGCACTCCCTTTTCGTTCTCATCGTCGTCCAGTGCCGCTTCCAGCTGCTGATAGCGATACATATCGCTGTACCAGCCCGGCTGGCCGGCTAACAGCTCATGACTGCCGCGTTGCGCCACCACGCCATGCTGCATAACCAGAATTTCATTCGCTTCGGTCAGTGCCGACAGACGATGGGCGCTGATAATCACCGTGCGCCCTTCACCCCAGTTGCGAAGATTGTGCAGAATCTGATGTTCGGTACGGCCATCGACCGCCGATAGCGCATCATCCAGCAGCAGAATCTCGGCATTTAACAGCAGCGCACGTGCGATCGAAATTCGCTGTTTCTGTCCGCCGGAGAGCATTACGCCGCGCTCGCCCACTTCGGTGTCATAGCCCTGCGGCAGGCGCAGAATATCCTCATGGACGCTGGCCAGCCGCGCCACCTGCTCAATATCACTTTGCGTGGCATTCGGGCGACCCAGCGCAATATTGTTAGCTACCGTATCGGAGAACAGGAACGGGGTTTGGCTCACCACCGCCAGCCGGCTACGCCAGCCGTCAATGCGGAGTTGGGTTAGCGGGATGCCATGGTAACGAATATCCCCCTGCGCGCTGTCAAAGTGGCGCTGAATCAGGCTTAACAGCGTGCTTTTACCGGCGCCAGTCGGGCCACACAGCCCCAGCATCTGCCCCGGCTTCAGATTGAGATTGATATTGCGCAGTGATGGCTGCTTACTGCCCGGATAGGTAAATTCGCGAATCGCCACCTGCAACAGGCCACGTCCTTCCGGCAGAATTTTGTCGCCATCCTTCACCGTCGGCACTTCGGTCAGTAATGAACGAATACGGCTCCAGGCCGCGCTGCCGCGTTCGACGATATTAAACATCCATGCCAGCGCCAGCATTGGCCAGATCATCAGACCAAGGTACATCACAAAACTGGTCAGCTGGCCGAGTGTCATCTCACCCTGCCACACCAGCCAGCTGCCACCACCAATCGCCAGCAGATTTGACATGCCAATCGCGATATAGATGGTAGGGTCGAAACGCGCATCCACGCGCGCTACGCGCATATTTTTCTCGCCGGTGTCACGGGCAATCGCGGAGAACTGTGCGGACTGGTGATCTTCAAGGCCAAAGGCTTTGATCATGCGGATACTGGTCAGGCTCTCCTGGGTTTGATCGTTAAGCGAGGAGAAAGCCGCCTGCGCCAGTTTGAAACGGTTATGCAGCTGATCGCCATAGCGTTTAATCACCAGTGCCATCACCGGCATCGGCAACAGCGCCAGCAGGGTTAACTGCCAGCTAATCTGGGTGCTCATCACAATCAGCACCGCCAGCCCCATTACCAGCGAATCCACCAGCGTCAGCACGCCTTCGCCAGCGGCGAACACCACGCGGTCCACATCATTGGTGGCGCGCGCAATCAGATCGCCGGTGCGGTGGCGCAGATAAAACTCGGGATGCTGACGACTTAGCTGGCGATAGAAGTCTTCGCGCAGCTCAACCGCCAGTTGATAAGAAGCACCAAACAACAATACGCGCCAGACGTAGCGCAGCAGATAGACCACCACGGCGGTGACCAGCATCGCGCCAATCCACATCAGAATCTGCCCAACGCCCATATGTCGCTGTGTGACGCCATCGACGATTTCACCGACCACCTTCGGCGGCAGCAGCTGTAAAATCGCTATCACAATTAACAAAGAAACCGCGCCAAGATACCGACGCCACTCCCGGGCAAAATACCAACTTAATTGGCTAAACAATCGCACGCAATATGTCCTGAACTGGGAAAAGGAGGCGAAAAACCTCCATTAAATTAAGGATTCACCGGCAAAGCCGTGGTGTATTTTATCTCTTCCATGGCAAAACTCGAAGTGACATCGATTAATCCCGGAACGCCATTCACTAATCGTTTGTAAAATGCGTCATAGCATTTCATATCCGCCACCTGAATCCGCAGCAGATAGTCGTATTCGCCTGCCATGCGATAAAAAGCCATCACTTCCGGCAGGCTTTGCACCACGTCAACAAACTGCTGATACCAGGCGCTGCTGTGCTGCTGGGTTTTGATCAACATAAAGGCGGTTAATGACAGGCCAATTTTGTCGCCATCCAGTAGCGCCACTTTGCCACGAATTATGCCGTCATCTTCCAACTTTTTCAGCCGTTTCCAGCACGGCGTGGTGGTCAGATTAACCGCATCGGCCAGTGCCTGCAGCGAAAGCGTGCAATCCTGTTGCAACAGCGCCAGCAGTTTACGGTCAGTTTTATCTAACATACGCCAACTCCGGAGAAAGGTTTTCTCTAATCAGGCCATTATACAGTAAAGAAGATAAACCTTTTTTCCTCTGAATGCCTTACTCTTGCTGCACGATTATCAGGAGCCAGATCATGAGCAGCCAGTGGGTAAAGCACGCAATTAACGAAATTAACGCCGACTTTCAGCGTTCCGCTGATACGCATCTGATCCGTCTGGCTTTACCTGATTTTCCCGGTATCTGGCTCTATTTAAAAGATGAGAGCACCCATCCTACCGGAAGCCTGAAGCACCGTCTGGCCCGCTCGCTATTTTTATATGGTTTAAGTAATGGCTGGATCAAACAGGATCGGCCGATTATTGAAGCGTCTTCAGGCAGTACCGCGGTATCGGAAGCCTGGTTTGCCCGCCTGATTGGTGTGCCGTTTATTGCGGTGATGCCAGCCAGCACCGCCAGACGTAAGGTTGAGCAGATCACTTTCTATGGTGGCCAGTGTCACTTTGTCAGCGATCCCTGTCAGCTGTATGCCGAATCCGAGCGCCTGGCGCGTGACCTGGACGGCCACTTTATGGATCAGTTTACCTATGCCGAACGCGCCACCGACTGGCGCGGCAATAATAATATCGCCGGCAGCATTTTCCACCAGATGAGCAGTGAGCCGTTTCCGATCCCGGACACCATCGTCATGAGTGCTGGCACCGGCGGCACCTCGGCCACTATTGGTCGCTATCTGCGCTATCAGGGACATAACACCCGGCTGTTAGTGGTAGATCCGCAAAACTCCGTGTTCTTCGATTACTGGCAGCAACGGGATCCGACCCTGACCAGCGCCACGGGTAGCCGGATTGAAGGTATTGGCCGCCCGCGCGTCGAGCCGTCGTTTATCCCGGATGTGATTGATGCGATGCTGAAAGTGCCGGATGGCGCCAGTATTGCGGCGATGCTGTGGCTGGAAAAACAATTGGGCCGCAAAGCGGGCGCGTCGACCGGCACTAATATCTGGGGCGCGCTACAGGTCGCCAGAGAAATGCGCGAGCAGGGCCGTCAGGGAGCGATTGTCACCCTGCTGTGTGACAGCGGCGAACGCTATCTCGACAGCTATTATCATGCCGACTGGGTGCGGGAACATATTGGTGATATCAGCCCATGGCAGCAGGCGCTGGCATAAAAAAGCCGGACAATCCTGTCCGGCGGGCTGCGAAACCTCAGAATTCGGGGGAATAATTGAGATGTGGTGTGGTCAGCCAGTGATTAAGATAATGCGAAACTCCCTGTGTCGCGCAATGTCCGATAACCGGTAAATGCGGCAGTGCATTTTTCAGCTGATGCATGGCGTTGCCCATAATAAAACCCCGCCCCACTGCCGCCAGCATTTCACGATCGTTCATGGCATCGCCAAAGGCCATACAATCGGCCATCGTCAGGCCGAGATGGTTGCTCAGAAAATTCAGCGCGGTGCCTTTATTGCAGTTAACCGGCAACACTTCCAGACACTCCCAGGCTGAGAAGCAGAGATGCGCGCGGTCGCCCAGCGCTTCGCTAAGCTGGATTTCCAGCCGGCGCAGCTCCTCGTGTTCAGCAATAAAACAAATTTTCGTCACCTGATCCGCCGGGATCTGGCGTACATCCGCAAGCTGATAAGTAAAGCCGCTGATCAGATGCGCCTGCAATATTTCCGGCAGCTCGCTGCCCGTGAACCAGCCATCATCGTTAAATACATGCATGGTGGCGGTGGTGTCCCATTGGGTATCCGTAACCTGACGGGCGATTTCCGGCGGCAGATCGTTGCCAAACAGTCGCTCGCCATTCACCGCATTGACGCGGGTGCCGTTGCCGGTAATCAGCCAGGCATCCAGCTCCAGTTCCGCTGCCAGAATTTTCATCTCCAGCAGATGCCTGCCAGTGGCGAAAGCCAGAATCACCTGCTTTTCCTGTAATGCGCGTAGTGCCGCTATCGTCTCTTTACCCAACTGGTGATTAGGCAGTAACAGGGTGCCATCCATATCAAAAGCAGCTAAACGCGACATCTTATCTCCTGGCAGTGATGAAATTACGACATCAGAGTATCACCTGGTAATTGCGGAACTAATAGTGAATACTTTGTGAAAACCATTCCGGGTTTAACTATGCGCCAGCTTAATCGCCTTAACCAGTTCGCCCGCCTGTGGCAGCACAGTAGTGGCGTTGCACAGCAAACCAGCGTAGCCGAAATGGCCGGACGCTGTTTTTGCAGCGAGCGCCATATGCGCACCCTGCTCAGTCAGTGGCAACAGGCGCAGTGGCTCGACTGGCAGGCAGAGTCCGGGCGTGGCAAGCGCGGCGCCCTGCGCTTTCTGCAAACCCCTGATCATCTGCGCAGCGAACTGTTGCAACAGCAGCTGGATCGCGGGCAGCCGCAGCATGCCCTGCAACTGGTGCAGCTGGCACCAGAGCAGCTGGGTCAGCTGTTACAACCGTTTATGGGCGGACAGTGGCTGAATAACGCCCCGACCCTGCGCATTCCTTACTATCGCACGCTGGACAGATTACAGCCGCTGACCCTGAGCGGCCGCGCGGAACAGCATCTCTGCCACCATGTGTATGCCGGGCTGACCCGTTTTCAGCACAATCAGGTGGCCGCCGATCTGGCGCACCACTGGGTATGTAGTGACAACCAGCTGGAGTGGTTTTTCTTTTTACGTCCCCAGCTGCACTGGCACAATGGCGAAGTGATGACTGCGGCTCAGCTGCAACAGCGACTGCAACAGATCCTCGACAGCACCATCGGCAGCAAACTGCTGGCCAGTGTCAAATCGGTGTCGCTGGCGCATGCACTCTGCCTGCGCTTTGTGCTGCATACTGCCGATAACTGGCTGGCGCATCGTCTGGCCACCGTTTTCTGCCTGCTGCCGCATCCGCTGGATGAAAAACTGGGAGCCGGACCCTACCGGTTAAGCCACTTCAGCCCGACGCTGGTGCGAATTGAGAGCCACGGCTGGTATCATCTGCAACATCCGCTAATGCAGGCGATTGAGTACTGGATCACGCCGCAACTGTTTGACAGCCAGCTGGGCACCAGCTGTAGCCATCCGGTACAGATTGCGATTGGCGCGCAGGATGAACTGTCGCTGCTGCGGCCGGTCAGTAAAAGTACCAGCCTTGGCTTCTGTTATCTGGCGATTAATCAACAGCGCGCGTTAAATGCCGCTCAGGCGGCGAAGCTGATGCGCCTGATTCAGCAGGCGGAAATTATCGCGCAGTTACCCATTGAAGAGGGGCTGATTACTCCGAGCAGCGAGATGTTACCCGGCTGGCCGCTGCCCGACTGGTCTGCAGATGATGATATCGCCCTGCCCGCTACGCTCAGTCTGCACTATCATTTACCGGTAGAACTGGATGCGATGGCGCATAAGCTGCAGGAACTGCTGGACAGCCATAACTGCCAGCTGCAACTGCATTTTCATCACGCCAAAAACTGGCAGGATTTTGCTGAACTGGCGCAAGCCGATATAGTGATGGGCGACCGGCTGATTGGTGACGCGCCGGAGTTTACTCTCGAAAGCTGGCTGCGGCTTGATCCGCTATGGTCCACCATTCTTTCTGCAACACGCTATCAGCAGTTAATGGCCGATCTGTGCCAGATTCAGGCTGAACCCCGACAGTCGGTGCGCTTTGCCGCTCTGCAACAGAGTTTCCGGCAACTGATGAACGATGCGGTGATTACCCCGCTGTTTAACTATCGCTATCAGATTAGCGCGCCGCCGGGTGTGGAAGGCATTGACCTGAATGCGTCGGGCTGGTTTGATTTTACCCGCGCCTGGGTGCCGCCACCGGTGGTGATTGAGTGAAGCGGTCCTAAACAGTAGTATATGCAACCCCGAATTGTAGGGGAGCCGTTAACGGCTCCCGTATTACAGCGCGCACAGTGCAAACCACTGGCACGGGCGGCGTGAACGCCGCCCCTACAGGGTGATTTCAGGAACATGGAGAAAGGCAATATATGAAACGTGCAGTGGTGGTTTTTAGCGGTGGTCAGGACTCTACAACCTGCCTGATTCAGGCTCTTCAGCAGTATGACGAAGTACACTGCGTCACTTTCGATTACGGGCAGCGCCATCGCGAAGAGATCGACGTTGCACAAGCGCTGTCACAACAGCTGGGCGCCCGCGCGCATAAGGTGCTGGATGTGACCCTGCTGAATGAGCTGGCAGTCAGCAGCCTGACGCGCGATAACATTCCGGTGCCGGCTTATGATGCCAGCGCCAGTGGTTTACCCAGCACCTTTGTGCCGGGACGCAATATTCTGTTTCTGACGCTGGCGTCGATTTACGCTTATCAGGTCGAAGCGGAAGCGGTGATCACCGGCGTCTGTGAAACTGACTTTTCCGGCTATCCGGATTGCCGCGATGAATTTGTTAAAGCGCTGAATCACGCCATTGAACTGGGCATGGCACGCAAGGTACGTTTTGAAACGCCGCTGATGTGGCTGAATAAAGCGGAAACCTGGGCGCTTGCCGATTACTGGCAGCAGTTGCCGCTGATACGCCAGCAGACTCTGACCTGTTATAACGGGATTAAAGGCGATGGCTGTGGCGAGTGTGCCGCCTGCCACCTGCGCGCCCGCGGGCTAAGTGATTATCAGGATCATGCCGCCAGCGTGATGGCCAGTATGCTGGCAAAAACGGGTCTGGCGTAAGTGTTCTGAAACCGGCAGCGTAAATCATCGATACGGGCGGCGAAAACGCCGTCATTACATTTATCGCAAATCATCGACACGGGCGGCGAGAACGCCGCCCCTACGGAACGCTGTATGTAGGAGCGACGTTCTCGCCGTCCGCAATCCACGTGATTAATCAAGCAATGATTCCAGCTGCTGTTTTAAGTCCCCCTCCAGCGGCAGGACTTTTTGCGTTGGCAGATGCACACAGACAAAAGTGAGTAATGCATCCGCGACCACAGTGCCATCCGGCAGTAACACATTCTGATTCAGCACGCCGCTTTTGCCATTCAGCTGCTGCAGCTGACTATCGATAGTCAGCACATCGCCCAGCACCGCCGGACGCCGATAGTTAATATTGACATTAACCACCACAAATCCCATCTGTCGCTCCGCCATCCATGAGAATGCCTGTTTTCGTTCCAGCCAGTCCCAGCGCGCCTCTTCAAGAAACTCGAGGTAGCGGGCGTTATTCACATGTTGATAAACATCCAGATGATAGCCACGAACCTTAATCGTTGTCTGCATAGCCTGGTTTCCTCAATCATGTTTACGCGCAAGAAGAAAAGGCCATACCCACTGGTATGACCTGAACAGGTTAGCAGCCTGCCAGTGCGTGACCACTGGCAAAAATTCCGCTTGCGATTGTGATCACAGTTTCAGCCGCTCGGCATTACGCTCTACCAGCGCACTGCCGATACCGGGCACCTCCTTCAGCTGCTCGACAGCGCTAAACGGGCCATACTTTTCGCGATAACTGACAATCGACTCGGCTTTCTTAAGCCCCACGCCACTCATTGCCGCGGCCAGCTCTTCCGCACTGGCGCTGTTAATACTGACTATCCCCTGCTCGGCGGCGGCATCAGTGCTGTTATCGGCCACTGTTCTGGCTTCGGCCAGTGCACTCTGAGGCTCTGCTGCAAAGGTGGGTGACAGTGCGCCCACTCCCAGCATCAGCGCGAGAACCATGGCGTTGCGTCGGTTTTTAATCATGCTGTTGTTCCTCCATGTTGTGACAGCACGGCTAACTTACGCGCGTTGGTAGGGCAGAAACAAATGGCAAAAGACAAAAATGGAAAAGGCCGCGTAAGCGGCCTTCAGAGTTGCATCAGATTGCAGATTAATTGCGAGACAGCTTACTGCTGCGCGGCGTTGCCATACTTGATTTTGGCTTCTTTACGCAGGTTGCTCAGCAATGCTTCAAAAGCAATTTGCGCATTGTTCTGGGTAATACCCTGAATCATCGCCTGCTTCTGTTGCTCTGGCATGGTACCTGCCTGCACTTTATCCAGTGACAGCAGCACCACATTGCCCTGCATATCTTCACTGACACCGTAAGAGGCTTTATCTTTCGCCGGTTGTGGCAAGGCGAATGCGGCCTGCGTGATCGCATCCTGACCATTACGCGCCAGCGTTTTCACCTCACCAAAGCTCAGACCAGCGGCTTTAAATGCGTCATCTTTGCCCGCTTTCAGCCCGGCAATGATGTTATCCGCATCGGCTTTCGCCTGCTTTTCAGCTTTGTTGTGCTTGATGGTATCGGCGATCTGCGCCTGAACCTCAGCATAAGGTTTCACCGCTTCGGCTTTATGCTCGCTGACACGCACGATAAATGCGCGGTCACCTTCGACGGTAATGATGTCAGAGTTGCTGCCCGGCGCGCCATTTTCACCAACTAAGCCGCCGTTGAAAATCGCATCCTGCACCGGCTTAAAGTTCAGCTCAGCTGGCAGGTTGTCACGGCTAAACCAGCCGGTCTCAACCGCTTTTATGCCTGCTGCCTGCTCGGCGCTGGCCAGAGATTCGTTGTCATTACTCGCCGCATCACTGACTTTCTGCTGCAGTTTGTAATAAGCATCAATGCCTTTTTCCTGCTTCACTTTAGCAGCGATAGCATCACGCACTTCCGTCAGAGGCTTAACCTGCTCCGGCTGGATATCGTCGAGACGCACCACGAGGAACCCAACGGAAGATTTGATTACGCCGGAAAGCTGGCCTTTGCTGGTCAGATTGGCTTCTTTCAGCTCATCTGGCGTAGTAGAAGGCTCCAGCCAGCCCATATCACCGCCCTTGCGAGCAGAGATTGGATCGGCAGATTTCTCTTTTGCCAGCGCGGCAAAGTCGCCGCCGTTTTTCAGTTCATCAACAATCGCCTGCGCTTCAGCTTCGGTTTTGCTCTGAATGATGCTGTAACGGTTACGCTGTGGCTGACCGTAGTCAGCTTTATGCTCGTCATACCAGCTCTGGATTTCGCTGTCGCTGGCGGACTCCTGCATGCTTGCGGCATCCAGCTTGATATAGCTGACACGGAACTGCTCCGGCGCCATAAAGCTGTTTTGATTCTGCTGGTAGTAGTTTTTGCTCTCTTCGTCGCTCACCTGCTGCTTCGCTGCCAGCTGATTAACGTCGATGGTCGCCGTGCGAACTAAACGTTGCTGCGAAACCAGCGCCGCTAACGAGTCCGACTCGCTGCCCAGCATAAAGTCAGTACCGGCAACCGCAGTGACCAGCTGCTGAGTGGTCAGCTGCTTACGCAGCGCTTCAGCGTACTGATCGGCAGAGAAGCCCATATTGCCAATCAGGCTCAGGTATTTCGTGTTGTCGAATTTGCCGTCGGTCTGGAACGCCGGTTGGGTAAAGATCGCCTGCTTGATCTGGTCATCGCTGATGCCCAGTTTCAGATCTTTGGCGTACTGATCGAGTAACACCTCATCCACCAGCTGTGACAGCGCCTGCTGACGCATCTGCTGCAGGTAACCTTCGTTACCAGCCAGTTGCGAGAACTGATCGCCCAGCATCTGCTGCTGGCGGCCACGCTCACTGGCGAACGCACGCTCGAGTTGGGCCCGGCTAATTTCCTGTCCGTTAACCTTGGCGGCGTAATCGCCGTTACCACCAATTAAAAAGTCGCCGACACCGGTCAGCACGAATGACAGGATAATCAAACCCAAAATAATTTTGAGCACGACATGGTTCGACGCCGCGCGTAAATTGTCCATCATGGTATGCCAACACTCCGCTGTATGTAGTGTGAATGTAAACCTTACGCTTGCGCCCGCATCCTCACGGCCGTTTTACGTAGCTGCATTTCAGGCCCGCAGCTTCGGCCTTTTTTTTGACACGCGCATACGGCGTTTGTCACCAGTAACGATAAAAAAAGGCACATCATTTGCCTGATGTGCCCGGTATGTTACATGAGAACGCTTTGTCAGTCCTCAATCCACCGAAGAAATTGCTTCAGTGGAGGCTTATCCACTCTTAGTTTACAGCGTCTTTCAGCGCTTTACCGGCGCGGAAACCAGGTACTTTACCCGCTGGAATGGTAATTTCTTTACCAGTCTGTGGGTTACGGCCAGTACGCTCAGAACGCTCACGTACTGAGAAAGTACCAAAACCAACCAGCGCAACTTCATCACCTGCTTTCAGAGAATCGGAAACTGAAACCATAAAAGCATCTAATACACGTCCAGCCGCTGCTTTAGAAATATCAGCATTCGCAGCAATTTTGTCGATCAACTGTGACTTATTCACTCTATTCATCCCCTCTTTATTATTCACATCGTACCCGAGCATCCGGGCCCTGTACGAACGCGCAGCAAGTTATATCAAGCCTGATGGGCCGAAACAACGTTTAATCGTTAACGTTGCATGCTCGGCCAGCCCTCTAAATTAGCGACACAAAAAAAAGCTGGCAAGTCCCATTTGACTTGCCAGCGACACTTTTTAGTTATTTTTGCCAAAAATCACTATTTTGCGGTGGCAACCTGCATGCCGTAAGGGGCATTTTGCAGCGCCAGAGCCAGAACTTCCTCAATGCGCTTCACCGGATGAATCTTCAGATCGGCGATTACGTTGTCAGGAATCTCTTCCAGATCGCGTTTATTTTCATCAGGAATTAACACTGTTTTGATACCACCACGGTGTGCTGCCAGCAGTTTTTCTTTCAAACCGCCGATTGGCAGAACCTGGCCACGCAAGGTGATTTCACCGGTCATCGCCACATCGGCGCGCACCGGGTTACCGGTCAGACAGGAAACCAGCGCCGTACACATCGCAATACCGGCGCTTGGACCATCTTTCGGCGTCGCACCTTCCGGCACATGCACGTGGATATCGCGTTTTTCGTAGAAGTCAGCATTAATGCCCAGCTTCTCCGCACGCGCGCGCACCACAGTCAGTGCTGCCTGGATGGATTCCTGCATCACTTCACCCAGCGAACCGGTATAGGTCAGCTTGCCTTTACCCGGCACACAGGCGGTTTCAATGGTCAGCAGCTCGCCGCCCACTTCAGTCCACGCCAGACCGGTAACCTGACCGACACGGTTTTCGTTTTCCGCACGACCATAGTCGAAGCGCTGAACGCCGAGGAAATCCTTCAGATTGTCGCCATTAATCGCGATATGTTTGACGGTTTTATCCATCAACAGCGATTTAACCGCCTTACGGCACAGCTTGGACAGTTCACGTTCCAGGCTACGTACACCCGCTTCACGCGTGTAGTAACGGATAATGCCGATAATAGCGCTATCCTCTACCGATATTTCATGCGGCTTCAGCGCGTTACGCTCAATCTGCTTCTGCAACAGGTGCTGTTTGGCGATATTCAGTTTTTCATCTTCGGTATAACCGGAAAGACGAATCACTTCCATACGGTCCAGCAGCGGCGCCGGGATGTTCATTGAGTTAGAGGTCGCGACAAACATCACATCTGAGAGATCGTAATCGACTTCCAGATAATGATCGTTAAACGCGATATTCTGTTCCGGATCCAGCACTTCCAGCAACGCTGACGCCGGATCGCCACGCATATCGGATGACATTTTATCGATCTCATCCAGCAGGAATAGCGGGTTTTTAACGCCAACTTTCGCCATTTTCTGGATCAGTTTGCCCGGCATTGAGCCGATATAGGTACGACGGTGACCACGGATTTCCGCTTCATCACGCACGCCGCCCAGCGCCATACGCACATATTTGCGTCCGGTGGCTTTGGCAATTGACTGGCCGAGTGAGGTTTTACCGACGCCCGGAGGTCCTACCAGGCACAGAATCGGGCCTTTAATTTTGCTCACGCGGCTCTGTACAGCTAAATACTCCAGGATGCGGTCTTTAACGCGCTCCAGACCAAAGTGGTCGGTATCCAGCGTCTCCTGCGCTTTCACAAGGTCTTTTTTCACCTTGCTGCGCGCATTCCACGGTACCTGCACCATCCAGTCGATATAGCCGCGCACCACAGTGGCTTCAGCTGACATCGGCGACATCATTTTCAGCTTCTGCAGTTCTGCTTCAGTTTTTTCACGCGCTTCTTTCGGCATTTTCGCCGCATCGATTTTACGCTTCAGCGCTTCATTTTCGTCCGGCGCATCGTCCATTTCGCCCAGTTCTTTCTGAATCGCTTTCATTTGCTCATTCAGATAGTACTCGCGCTGGCTCTTTTCCATCTGTTTTTTGACGCGGTTGCGGATGCGTTTTTCCACCTGCAACAAGTCAATTTCAGACTCCATCATCGCCATCAGATATTCCAGACGCTCATTGACGTCGGACATCTCCAGCACTGACTGTTTGTCAGCCAGCTTCAATGGCATATGCGCCGCCACGGTATCGGCCAGACGTGCGGCGTCGTCAATGCTGTTCAGCGACGTCAACACTTCCGGGGGAATCTTTTTGTTCAGTTTGATGTAGCCTTCAAACTGATTGATTGCCGTACGCACCAAAACTTCCTGCTCGCGCTCTTCGATTTCCGGAGAGACCAGATATTCCGCCTGCGCAGTAAAGTGATCGCCGTTATCAGCCAGCGTAGTGATATGCGCACGCTGTAAGCCTTCAACCAGCACTTTTACCGTGCCATCAGGCAATTTCAGCATTTGCAGGATTGATGCAACCGTCCCTACCGAGAAGAGATCGTTGATGCCTGGTTCATCCGTTGAAGCCTCTTTCTGTGCAACCAGCATGATCTTTTTATCATGATCCATGGCGGCTTCTAAGCACCGAATCGATTTTTCCCGACCAACAAACAACGGAATTACCATGTGCGGATAAACCACTACGTCACGCAACGGCAACACAGGGATTTCAATGCGTTCAGAACGCTCAGGATTCATAGAGCTCTCTCTTTGTTTAATGTCCGCCAGGGTGATGGGAACCGCATAGTGCAGTGAAAGTGCAGTCGACCCACAGGTATCTGAGTATATGGGGATGAATGTCTGACATTCAATGTAAAGCGCGAGAGAAAAACAAAAGGGGAAAGAATTTTCCCCTTTTTAGATAACTGACTGGATTGACTTGGTTATTTATTCGCCAGAAGCCTGCTGCGCTTCGGGCTTACCATAAATCAACATGGGATCGGTTTGCTCATCGATTACCGACTCATCAATCACAACTTTCTCAACGTCATCCATTGAAGGCAGATCATACATGGTGTTCAGCAGCGCACCTTCGACGATGGAACGCAGTCCACGTGCACCGGTTTTACGCGACATCGCTTTTTTGGCAATCGCCGTTAACGCTTCGTCACGGAACTCCAGCTCCACACCTTCCAGATTGAACAGCGCCTGATACTGCTTGGTCAGGGCGTTCTTCGGCTCACGCAGAATCTGAATCAGGGCTTCTTCGCTTAATTCATTCAGCGTCGCCACTACAGGCAGACGACCAATAAATTCAGGAATCAGACCGAATTTGATCAAATCTTCCGGTTCCACCTGTTCTAACAGCTGGCCTTCACTGGCTTTCTGCGACTTGCCTTTCACCGTGGCGCCAAAACCAATACCGGAGCCGGTTTCCACACGCTGCGAGATCACTTTATCCAGACCGGCAAATGCACCGCCACAGATAAACAGAATCTTCGAAGTATCCACTTGCAGGAACTCCTGCTGTGGATGCTTGCGACCGCCCTGTGGCGGCACTGCAGCAACCGTACCTTCGATCAGTTTCAGTAACGCCTGCTGCACGCCTTCACCGGAAACATCGCGCGTAATCGACGGGTTGTCAGATTTACGCGAAATTTTATCAATCTCATCGATGTAAACAATGCCGCGCTGAGCTTTCTGCACGTCATAATCACATTTCTGCAACAGTTTCTGGATAATGTTTTCAACGTCTTCACCCACATAACCGGCTTCGGTCAGGGTGGTGGCGTCGGCCATGGTAAATGGCACATCTAACAGACGCGCTAAGGTTTCAGCCAGCAGCGTTTTACCGCTACCGGTCGGACCGATCAGCAGAATATTACTTTTGCCCAGCTCGATACCGTTGCTGGTATCGCCATTGCGCAGGCGCTTGTAGTGGTTATAGACCGCAACCGCCAGCACCTTTTTCGCCTTCTCCTGACCGATAACATAATCGTCGAGGTGATGGCGAATTTCGTGCGGCGTAGGCAGGGCACTGCGCTCGCGATGCGGGGCCACTTCTTTTATCTCTTCGCGAATGATGTCGTTACACAGATCGACACACTCATCGCAGATATACACTGACGGCCCGGCAATCAGCTTACGCACTTCATGCTGGCTTTTGCCGCAAAAAGAGCAGTACAGCAGCTTTCCTGAACCGTCTTTGCGCTTATCTGTCATCAGTTAACCTCTTCTCTTTATCCTGGTCCGCAGGTTTTGCGGCGATGGCAGCGCCTTGCACTGCCCTCGTTTATTGCAACTCTTGACCAGTGTCTCACTAACTATAGCTTATCGACCACTGGCCTTAAGCCTTATTCGCGATGCGTCAGTACGGAATCGACTAAACCATACTCTACAGCTTCGCTCGCGGAGAGGAAACGATCGCGTTCCGTGTCTCTTTCTATTTCTTCAAGAGTTTTGCCGGTATGGAAAGCCATCAGTTCGTTCATACGCCCCTTCACTTTCAGGATCTCACGCGCATGAATTTCAATATCGGTCGCCTGCCCCTGATAACCACCCAACGGCTGGTGAATCATCACTCGGGAGTTTGGCAGACAGTAACGCTTGCCTTTCGCACCGGCGGTCAGCAAGAACGCCCCCATTGAACAGGCCTGGCCCATACAGATGGTGCTGACGTCCGGCTTGATAAACTTCATGGTGTCGTAAATCGACATACCCGCCGTAATCACGCCACCAGGAGAGTTAATATAAAGATGAATGTCTTTTTCCGGATTCTCCGCTTCCAGAAACAGCATCTGCGCCACAATCAGGTTCGCCATATGATCCTCAACCTGACCGGTAAGGAAAATAATGCGCTCTTTCAGCAGGCGCGAAAAGATGTCGTAAGAACGCTCTCCGCGCGAAGTTTGTTCAACCACCATTGGCACTAAAGCCATATGAGGTGCAGTTTGTTCACGTTCGCCACTGTATGACATTACCGTCTCCTGGATAAATTTCATTTGGCAACACTTCTGTACCGATTTTACTTGAGTGAGCCGGGGAACTCTATGCTCCCTTGTCTCACTCGCCGACGCCATCCGGACGGTCGATCAGTCAGCGTAAAAATTGCGGGTTACTCAGAAAAGGATCTGGGGATGTTGCCCCACTCTTTCAAGCATAACAACGTTTTCATCAATCGCTAACCAGGAAAAACAGCATAGACGATAATTCGTTGGTTAATTAAGCGAATAACAGCCAAAAGGTGACATTTGGTGAAAAAATAAAAAACAAAAGGCCCGCAATCTTACGATTGCGGGCCTGAGCACTAGCTTAGTGGCGTGGATCAGGCAGAAGCTGTCTGATTCATCAGATCCTGGAAGCCAGTGGCTTTTTCAGTCACTTTCGCTTTTTCCAGTACCGCTTCAACAGCCTGTTCTTCCAGAGCAACATTACGCATGTTGTTCATCAGCTCGTTGTTTTTGCTGTAGAACTCGATCACTTCCTGCGGATCTTCATACGCAGAAGCCATCTCTTCGATCAGCGTTTTAACGCGCTCTTCGTCAGCTTTCAGCTCATGGGTACGAATCACTTCGCCCAGCAGCAAACCAACCACTACGCGGCGTTTTGCCTGCTCTTCGAACAGTTCACGAGGCAGTTCCAGCGCTTGCTTCTCATCGCCGCCGAAACGCTGTGCAGCCTGACGGCGCAGAACGTCGATTTCACTGTCAACCAGTGCAGCCGGAACGTCGATTTCGTTGGCGCTGATCAGACCGTCGATAGCCTGAGTTTTAACACGGTTACGCACCGCGCCTTTCAGCTCACGCTGCATGTTTTTACGCACTTCAGCACGCAGGCCTTCAACTGAACCATCTTCAACGCCGAAACGTTTGATGAACTCTTCAGTGAATTCTGGCAGTTCACGCTCTTCAACTTTCTTCAGCACGATTTCAAACTTCGCTGCTTTCCCTTTCAGGTTTTCAGCGTGGTAATCTTCCGGGAAGTTAACGTCGATGGTGAAGGTTTCGCCCGCTTTATGGCCAACAACGCCCTCTTCGAAGCCTGGGATCATACGACCCTGGCCCATTGCCAGTACGAAGTCAGACGCTTTGCCGCCTTCGAACTCTTCACCGTCTACTGAACCGGTGAAATCAACGGTCGCGCGATCTTCAGCCGTTGCTGCCGCGTCAGTCTCTTTCCAGGTCGCCTGCTGCTTACGCAGGGTATCGAGCATGGTATCGACGTCAGCATCGGTCACTTCAACAACCGGCTTCTCAACTTCGATCGCTTCCAGACCTTTCAGTTCAACCTGTGGATACACTTCGAACTCAACGGTGAAAGTGAAGTCTTCACCAACCTTGTAGTCGCCTGGCACATATTTCGGTGCGCCAGCCGGGCTGATTTGTTCTTTAATGATGGCGTCAACAAAGTTGCGCTGCATCAGATCGCCCAGTACGTCCTGGCGAACAGAAGCACCATAACGCTGTGCAACTACGCTCATTGGTACTTTGCCTTTACGGAAGCCATCGATACGTACTTTTTTAGCCACGTCGACCAGCTCTTTTTTCACAGCGTTTTCGATGCTGTCAGCAGCGACAGTAATCGTAACGCGACGGCCCAGGCCCTGAGTGGTTTCTACTGAAACTTGCATCTTGTTACCTCAAAAAAATCACGTGCTCGGTTAACTTCAGACAAGACATCCATCGCCAGTGACGATCTGATGCCCTCTCCGACAACCGGGACGGCCTCTGTTGTCAGAACCGCCTTCCCTGTTACCAGAAGCGTCCCGAAGACATTCCGGAAAAATAGACGCAGCATTATAGCGGCATCACTGTACTGAGTCGAGAACGCAAAGGCCCTCAACCGCGGTGCTTTTTTACAAATTCCGACTTAACTCGCAAATTACTCATGGGCGAACGCTAAAAACGACAAAACGGCCCGCGGGCCGTTTTGATTGATTACTGCATCTGATTGTCAGGCCAGCGTACCGGCGCCACGACAATTTGGTGAGGCCGGTACGGTATCCTGTAGCCCTTCCCACTCTTTCACGGTGTAGGTATGCAGCGCCAGCGCATGCACACTGCCCGCCAGTTCATCGGCCAGCACACCATAAATGGCGCGGTGTCGCATCAGGAAGCGTTGATTCGTGAAACTGTCACTGACGATAATCACTTTAAAGTGACTCTCGGAGCCTGCAGGCACATTGTGACGGTAGCTTTCGTCATGCACTTCCAGATGTACCGGACTGAACGCCGTGCGTAACTTTTCTTCTATTTGTCCGCGAATCATAACTGCACTCCTCTACGGCAGCGAGCTGCGCCCCATCTCTTTCAATAATAGTCGGTTTTTTCCCCGACCCGCGGCTTAGCGATGAAAATTTCTTAAGCTGTTCTTTTCTCAGGTCGCAATTCCCCCGCTGCGCTTTGCCGTTGCGCTGTCGGCTTCACCCTTCAGTAAGTCCGAAAAAAACGCAAGGTGATGAATTTACGCACCATCAGGGCTTCCCTCCACGCCTGCCAATGATATGATGGCCGGAGTTTTGTCAGCACTACAACTTAGGCGAACGAGAAAATAAGCATGTTAAAAAAATTATTATTTCCGCTGCTGGCCGTCTTTATTCTGGCTGGCTGTGCAAGCAACAGCAATACATTAAACGTTTCACCCAAAATTCAGCTGCCACAACAGGACCCGGGTCTGATGGGCGTCACCGTCAGTATCAACGGTGCCGACCAGCGTAGTGACCAGGCGCTGGCGAAAGTGAATCGCGATGGCCAGCTGGTGACCCTGACCCCTTCACGCGACCTGCGTTTCCTGCTGCAGGAAGTGCTGGAGAAACAGATGGGCGCACGCGGTTATATGATTGGCCCGACTGGCGCCGTCGATCTGCAGATCGTGGTTAACAATCTGTATGCCGATGTCACCCAGGGTAATGTGCGTTACAGCATTACCACCAAAGCAGACATCTCGATTATTGCCACCGCGAAAAACGGCAATAAGCAGGTGAAAAACTATCGTCAGACCTACAGTGTTGAAGGTGCGTTTGCTGCTAACAACACCAAAATCACCAACGCGGTTAACGCTACGTTGAGTGACGTGATCGCCGATATGGCGCAAGATACCAGCGTCAGCGCCTTTATTAAACAGGAGGAGGGCGTTACGTTGAGCGAAAATGCGCAGGTAATTATTGGCCATAAAATCCTTGTGGCGATGCAATTTATCGTCACGGGCGGCGAGAACGCCGCCCCTACGATGCCTGCTGT
>NZ_JAODIM010000028.1 GCF_025527015.1 Winslowiella arboricola
GCCGAACTCAGAAGTGAAACGCCGTAGCGCCGATGGTAGTGTGGGGTCTCCCCATGCGAGAGTAGGGAACTGCCAGGCATCAAATTGCGATAACCCTCGTGCGAAAGCATGAGGGTTTTTTGCGTCTTAACGTTGCTAAACCTGCCATAATCCCCGCCTTTTATGCAACGAAAGCATCTACAATCGGGTAAACTGTGTGCAGATAAATCAGTAAAGGCACAGTCATGTCCCGCGAAACCCATTCATTAAAGTCCTTCAATACGTTCGGAATTGACGCCAGCGCGCAACAAATCACCATCGCCGAGACGGTGGCGGAGTTGTCTGATGCATGGGAAGCGAGCCAGAAGGCGCAACTTCCTTTTCTGCTGCTGGGTGAAGGTAGTAATGTTCTCTTTCTGGAAAACTATGCTGGCGTTGTGGTAGTTAACCGGCTAAAAGGCATCAAAGTTACCGAGGATGATGAGGCATGGTATCTGCATGTCGGCGCCGGAGAGAACTGGCATGAACTGGTCGAATACAGTCTGAAAAACGGTTTCTCGGGTTTAGAAAACCTTGCCCTGATCCCCGGTTGTGTTGGTTCGGCGCCGATCCAGAATATCGGCGCTTATGGTGTGGAGCTGAATCAGGTCTGCGATTACGTCGATGTTCTCAATCTGCGAAGTGGCGAGATTGAACATATTGGCGCAGCAGAGTGCCAGTTTGGCTATCGCGATAGCGTATTTAAACATCATTACCGCGATGGCTATGCCATTGTTGCGGTGGGCTTGCGCCTGAATAAAGTCTGGCAGCCAGTAATGACCTACGGTGAATTAACCAAACTGGATCCCGCTAAGGTAACACCCCAGGAAATTTTTGATGGCGTATGTCAGATGCGTCGCAGCAAACTGCCTGATCCGCAGGTGACGGGCAATGCTGGCAGTTTTTTCAAAAACCCGGTGGTAGATGCTGAGCAGGCAGCAACTATTGCCAGCGAGTTTCCCACTATGCCGCAATATTTACAGGCTAATGGCCAGGTAAAACTGGCGGCAGGCTGGTTAATCGATCAGTGTGCGCTTAAAGGCCACAGTAACGGCGGCGCTGCGGTTCATCGTCAGCAGGCGCTGGTGATTATTAATCAGCAGAATGCCACCGGACGAGATATTGTCTTGCTGGCGCATGAAATACGCCAGCGTGTCGGTGAGAAATTTAATGTCTGGCTGGAACCTGAAGTGCGTTTTATGGGCGCCACCGGTGAAAAGGATGCTGTCGAGGTGATTGCATGAAAGATAATACTGTTCCCCTGGCTCTGGTCAGTATCTTAGCCGATGGCGAGTTTCACTCGGGTGAACATCTTGGTGAAACTCTGGGGATGAGCCGCGCGGCTATCAACAAGCATATTCAGACCTTAAAAGACTGGGGGCTGGATGTTTTTACGGTGACAGGAAAAGGTTACAGCCTTTCTGCGCCGCTCCAGTTACTGAATGAAGAGAGTATTGCCCGGCAGTTAGATCAGAATCGTGTCGCCGTTATTCCGGTAATTGATTCTACCAATCAGTACCTGATGGACCGCATGGACTCTCTGCAGTCGGGTGATGCCTGTGTTGCTGAATATCAGCAGGCCGGACGCGGGCGTCGTGGACGTCAGTGGTTCTCACCTTTTGGTTCCAACCTCTATCTGTCGATGTACTGGCGTCTGGAGCAGGGGCCGGCAGCAGCGATGGGGCTGAGTCTGGTTATCGGTATTGTGATGGCTGAAGTCCTGAAAGAGCTGGGCGCAACCGGGGTTAAAGTGAAATGGCCCAATGATATCTATCTGCAGGATCGTAAACTGGCTGGTATCCTGGTTGAGCTGACCGGTAAAACCGGTGATGCAGCTCAACTTGTCATTGGTGCAGGGCTTAATCTGGCGATGCGCTCAGCTGATGCTGCGGTAGTCAACCAGGGCTGGATCACGCTGCAAGAAGCAGGGATCAATATCGATCGTAATGCGCTTACGGCGTTATTAGTTAATAAAATGCGCCGTACGCTGCTGGAATTTGAGCGCGATGGCCTGGCGCCATTCATTGAGCGCTGGTCAGTGCTGGATAACTATCTCAATCGCCCGGTAAAATTGCTGATTGGCGATCGTGAGGTGCTGGGGATCGCCCGCGGTATTGATCAGCAGGGAGCACTATTACTGGAACAGGATGGCGTCACCAAAGCCTGGGTTGGTGGAGAGATCTCTCTCCGCCCCCAGCAGTAATATCGATTTCGCTGGAGGCTTCAATGCCTCCGGCTGAATTAAAGCCGACGACATCTGTTATTCCCCTGCGGGCGATGGAGCCGTTTCATTGTGCGCAATGTACCATCGCAACGAGTTCGAAATGGGGGTTGGAGCGACAATAACTCTCTTTTGATCCACCAGTTTTAGCAACAGGCTACGGGTTTGATAGATCCCCATATCACAATCTTCAGCGAGAACCCTGGTGCTAACCCACTCATTAAATTCTGGCGGCGGCTGCTGATGACAACGCCTGTGCAGGGCGTAATAAAGCTCTTCCAGCAGGATAAAACGTTTTCTCTCTCGGCTGGTAGTCGCGCTGATCATGCGCTTTTTCTCCGGCCAGCTAATAGCATCTTCTGTGTGTAACAACAGGTCAGAAGCCTGAGGCTGTAAAGGTAAATTTCCATTTCTCATAAATAGTGAACTCCTTTTCCAATTAATGAGTAGAGATACTAATTAAGACATTTCTTATAAATCCCTTTCAAACAATTATTTATGCTGATACAGCCTTTGCAGGGAGCAGTATGTTGGCGATATTGTAGACGGTAAATGGTTTTGGTGAACTAATATTTTTATTAAAAGAAAGTGATTAGAATTTCATGCTAATCTCAGTATGTTTGCGACTTCTTATATCGCAAGTAATCATAAAAGTTAATTTAATAAGTGAAAGGTTTTGTATTTTTTGCTCTTAAAGAAAATTCTTCCAAAACCCAATCTTTCTTTGTAAGGTTTGCCTGACAGCTTGAGATGATGATATGGCAGGCAAACAATAGCCAGTTAATTATTTCATTATTAAGTATTGGGCTGTGCTCTTATAAAGTGATTCTGATATCAGTAAAGTCGTTTTTTATGATTGTTCACAGTTGATTATAAAAACATTCCCTGCGACTGCATGCCACTCAATCACTCAGTAAAAAGAGCCTGCATTGTTTTTCTTTTAAATAGAAAACATATCTTGTGAAAAATGGATTTAAATTTACAAAGGAAAAGGAAGTAATGAAAGTTTATAAAATCACGATAGCCGCACTTTTAGTATTGGGTTCAGCCTCTGCTGCTAATGCTGAGGATTCGGGCCATGGCACTGTGACTTTTCAGGGCGCTATTATTGATGCTCCCTGCTCAATCAATCCGGATAGCATCGATCAGACCATTAACCTTGGACAAATTTCGGCAGCAGCACTTTCAGCCGGTGGTAAGACGGGTTCCTCAACGCCACGTCCTTTTCAGATCAAGCTGGAAAACTGCACTACAGCAACGTTAAGTACAGTGCAAACTAAATTCACTGGCGCGACTTCAGCATATGATGTTGATAGCCTGGCGCTCAGTGGCAGCGCCAGCGGGGCGAGTATTGTTATGATCGACGGCAGTAATAAGAAAGTGAAGTTAAATGTCGCTACCACACCTCAGGGTCTGCAGGATGGGCGCAATACGCTGAACTTTAATGCTTATTTACAAGGCGGTGGCAGTTCCGCCACTATTGTGCCTGGCGAATTCAACAGCATCACTAATTTCACCTTAGCTTATCAATAAGCCGCAAAGACATATGGGGGAATCTCCATATGTCTTTTAGTCAGAGGTAATAGGTTTCGTACCTTCGTGATCTGTAATGAAAATTGTCCTGACGCAAAAAAATTTAATTCTGTCAGGATTATCAGGTGAGCATAACACCAGAGTAGTCAGAAAACGTAGCACGCCAGGAAGAGCATGCAAACGTGTTCAGCGGCGCTGTGTATTCTTATTTCAGCGTAGGTTCGAACAGGGCCCGAGAATGAGA
This sequence comes from Winslowiella arboricola, assembly GCF_025527015.1. Classification (GTDB taxonomy): domain Bacteria; phylum Pseudomonadota; class Gammaproteobacteria; order Enterobacterales; family Enterobacteriaceae; genus Erwinia; species Erwinia arboricola. The sequence goes on from NZ_JAODIM010000028.1 coordinate 4,017, forward strand.
TGATGACGCCAGGGGCCGTTTGAGCTTCACAACGACTAAAAAGAAGTATTTATTAAAAATGAACGCTAAAAACAACGGACGTTTTGATTTTTTTACGAATATTTTGCAGTTTTTTTTGTTTTCTTTGTTAACAGCCAGCCGGTCAGTAAGTGCAGAGGATATTCAATTTAATACCGATATGATGGATGTAAAGGATCGGGAAAACATTAATATTGAGCAGTTCTCACGCCGGGGTTTCATTATGCCAGGCACCTATCAGATGGCAATTATGCTCAACCGACAGGACCTGGCAGAGCAGGAAATCACTTTCTATCCGCCTGATAATAATCCTGCTGGCAGCGACGCCTGCCTGACCCGTAAGGATGTGGCCGCATTCGCTATCAAAGCAGAGTTACAGCGCAAGCTGACCTGGTGGCATCAGGGGCAATGCCTGGATATCTCCAGTGTTGCGGGCATGGAGGTGCATGGCGATCTGGGTTATGCGTTGCTTACGGTGAAAATCCCCGAAACCTGGCTGGAGTACCGCTCGCCAAATTGGGATCCACCCTCACGCTGGGATGATGGGATCCCGGGCGCGTTACTGGATTACAACCTTAATCTGCAAGCCCTTGAACAGTATCAGTATGGCAGCAAGGGTTATAATTTCAGCAGCAGTGGGGTTACGGGTGTGAATCTGGACGCCTGGCGCCTGCGCGCCGACTGGCAGGGCAGCGCAGTGCATACCGCGGGGAGTGGAGAGAGCACTCAGCAGTCATTCGACTGGAGCCGCTACTATGCCTGGCGAGCAGTGCCTGCGCTGCATGCGCGTCTCACCCTTGGCGAGGATTATCTGAACTCCGCCATTTTCGATAGCTTCCGTTTCGCCGGGGCGAGCCTTAACTCGGACGACAGCATGTTACCTCCGGGTTTGCGCGGCTATGCGCCAGAAATCAGTGGTGTCGCCAGAACCAATGCAAAGGTGGTGGTGAGTCAGCAGGAACGCGTACTGTATGAAACCCAGGTTCCTGCTGGCCCCTTCCGTATTCAGGATCTTTCTGACGCAGTCGCTGGCAAGCTTGATGTGCGTATCGAAGAGCAGGATGGAGCTGTTCAGCACTTCCAGGTCGATACCGCCACTATTCCTTACCTTACCCGGCCGGGAATGGTGCGTTACAAACTTGCTGCGGGTAAACCGGCGGTTGGCTCTCATCAGCTTGCGGATCCGTCATTTGCCACGGGCGAGTTCTCGTGGGGGGTGGCGAATGGATGGTCAGCTTATGGCGGGAGCATTCTGGGCGGCGATTATAATGCGTTCTCAGCCGGAATGGGGCGGGATCTGTTTGCCCTTGGGGCGATTTCACTCGATACAACGTTATCACGTGCAGTTTTGCCCGGGGATGAGATGTTAACCGGTAACTCCTGGCGTCTGAGCTATTCCAAACGTTTTGATGAGTTAGCCAGCCAGATCACCTTTGCTGGCTATCGTTTTTCCGATCGTAATTTTATGACGGTGCCAGACTATCTTGACGCTGTTGCCACCGGAGCTCCGGCAAATAAAAGTAAGCAGCTCTACACCGTTACTTTTAATCAGCAACTACCAGAGTGGGGGATTGGAGCATATCTGAATTACAGCCATCAAACCTGGTGGGACCGCTCCGCCAGCGATCGCTACGACATCACGCTATCGCGCTATTTTGACCTCGGGGGTTGGAAAAATATTAATGCTTCGCTGGCAGCGTATCGTAATAAATTTCGTGAAAGTAATGATGATGGCGGCTGGCTTTCTGTCTCATTGCCCTTCGGCTCACAATCAACATTGAGCTATAACCTCTCTTCGCGTAATCAGCGCTACGAACAGACGGTAGGGTATTTTAAACACCTTGATGAGCAAAACAAATATCAGTTAACTGCCGGTACATCCCGGGAAGGTGGAATGGCCAGCGGATTCTATTTCCATGAAACGGATAGCGCGCAGCTTAATGCCAATGCCAGCTATCAGCATGGACGTTACGCCTCTGCTGGACTGTCGGCACAAGGGGGAGCAACGCTGACGCCGCAGGGGGGGGCTTTGCATCGCACCTCCATTGCAGGCGGCACCCGTTTGCTGGTTGATAGTGATGGCGTCGCGGGAGTGCCAGTGCGCGGCTATGGTAACCCGACAAAAACCAACACCTTTGGAAAAGCAGTAATTAGCGATGTTAACAGTTATTACCGTAACAGCGCGCGCATTGATGTTGAAGCACTGTCAGACAATGTTGAAGCATCACGCTCTGTAGTGCAGGCCACCCTGACCGAAGGGGCGATTGGTTATCGTAAGTTCAATGTCATTGCAGGCGAGAAAGCGATGGCCAACATTCGCCTGGAGGGGGGAGATTCACCACCGTTTGGTGCGCTGGTGCGCAATGAGAAAAAACAGCAGACAGGCATGATCGGTGATGACGGCAGTGTCTGGCTGAGCGGTATCCGTGCTGGAGAGAAAATGTCGGTTGAGTGGGGAAAGGATGCAAGGTGTTATGTAGAAATGCCTGCTGAGCTACCGCCTCCACCGTTATCTGAGCTGCTGCTACCCTGCCGCGCATAAAGCACGTTTGAAAAGGAAGTGGGTGAAATGCCCCGTTTAATCATCGACACAGGAATGAACAGAGTTATATGAATCAGATGTGGTCAGTTAAAGCAGCGGCAATGCTCTCGCTGCTGGTCATCAGTACGTCTTCAGCATTGGCTGCCATTGCACTGGATCGGACCCGGGTGATCTATAACGCCGATGATAAGGCGGTAAGTTTGTCTATCAGTAATCAAAACACCAAATTACCCTATTTAGCCCAGGGCTGGTTGGAAAATGAGCACGGTGAGAAAGTCACTTCGCCACTGGTAGTATTACCACCGCTGCAACGTGTCGAACCAGGGGAGAAAGGGCAGATAAAAATACAGGCGTTGCCTGCGGCAGGCCTGTTGCCTCAGGATCGCGAAACGCTTTTTTACTTCAATCTGCGCGAAGTCCCGCCACGTAGTGATAAGCCTAATACCCTGCAGATTGCACTGCAAACCAGCATCAAGCTGTTTTACCGCCCGCCGGCGATTGTGGCGAAAGAGGCGGGGCGTGGGGATCCCTGGCAGCATAAACTGACATTGACTCAGCGGGGCGATCGCTATGAGGTAAATAATCCTACGCCTTACTACATCACCCTGGTGGATGCAAAACCCCATGCATCCAGACCGACTGTTGCCGGATTTGAGCCGTTGATGATTGCACCGCGCAGCAAGGCGTTACTGGGCGGCAGCATTGCCCTGTTAGGACATGAACCGGTGCTGACCTATGTTAATGACTATGGTGGCCGGCCGGAGCTGCTGTTTCGTTGCGCCGACAAGTCCTGCCGTGTGCAGGTTAAGAGTTAAATGCCATTAAGTTGCTGGCATGGAGAAAAGCATAATGGATCAATGCACACAGTCACTTCACCCTGTCAGAGTCGCGTTGCTGCAATGTTGTAGCGTGCTGGCGGCGATTTTATTCAGCGGTTTGAGTCCCGCCTGGTCGGCACCGCAACAGCAACTCACCCTGCGTGTGGCGATTAATGCCCCGGCCTGTAATATCAATCAAGGGCAAGCTATCAATGTTGATTTTGGTAATGACATTTTTATTACTCAGGTAAATGGGGAAAATTATAAACAACCGATTAGTTTTAGCCTGAGCTGTAATGCTTACACTCCGGTTACGATGCGTCTGCGGTTTGACGGCACAACTGCGCAATTTGACGCCGGGGTGTTGGCCACCACCATGAGCGATCTGGGTATCAAATTGCTGCAGGGAAGTGGCGGCGGAACGCCATTAAGCCCCGGCAGCTGGCTTAATTTTGATCGCACAGCAGGAATACCATCGTTACAGGCGGTACTGGTCCAACGTGCGGGGTCAACGCTGGCTGCCGGTGAGTTTACTGGCACTGCCACCCTCGTTGTGGAGCACATATGAAACTGACGCGATGCCGGCTGGGTTGTTGGATATTGCTGCTCTGCATCACGCTGCTACAAAGTGCGACTTATGCCGAATCTGTTGCGGTGAATTTCAGGGGAACGCTTATTGAGCCACCTGCTTGCACAATTAATGGTGGTCAGCCTATTGATATCGATTTTGGCAACGTCAGAGATGAGCTGATCGATGGGCAGAATTATATTCAGGTCATCAAATATCAGCTGAATTGCCCTGATGCCGCAGCGCCGCTGGTATTAACTTTAAGGATACAGGGCGGTGTAAGCGAATTTGATCCAACGGCGGTTAATACCAATTTCAGGGATCTGGGGATAAGAGTACTGAGCGATGGCGTGCCGCTGGAAATTAATACGCCGATTACGCTGGATATCATGCGGCCACCGCTATTGCAGGCGGTTCCCGTTAAGCCGGGTGGTTCAACGTTGTCTCCAGGGCAATTTGCCGCAGTGGCAACGCTATATGCCGGGTATTTGTAAGCCGTGGCCAGAACGTTAAACGAAATGATTATTTAAAAGCAGAGCAAACGGAATGCGTATAAGTCGTGAAAGGATGGATAGTGTGGGGATATTAATCCTCTTGATGCTGTTTTTGACCCTGTTACCGGCCAGAACAGTGAATGCCGGGGCCTATGTTTTCCCCCTCTCTTTTACTAACAATCAGGTTGCCCATAAGCTGGTGAGCTGGGATGAGAACGACATCGACCTTAATCCCTGCTATGGCTGGCCGAGTTGTTATGTCGGACTGGATGTGATGTACAGCAGCCATGCACCGAGCATGTACTCCAGTTGTGGGTTAAATAAACACTGTATTCGTATTGAGAACTATCGTACGCGCAAAGAGGTGATGGAGGCCTGGCGAAGCGCGATGGGAATTCCTTTTTCCGGTAGTTTTACGGTCCAGGACTCCACCGCCAGATGTGTTGGCATGTTCTATATTGATCAACCGAAGCAACCCGCGCCCGAGAATTACACTGCGGTACGGTTTCCCGGTTCGGTATGTAGTGAACTGCCGCCAGTTAACCAGGCATGCCATGTAGAATTACAGCCGGAAATTGATTTTGGTGTACTTACCAGCGACGAGGTTAACAACCAGAGCAGGGAGGTTACCGGCCAGCTGTATTGCGAGTTAACTGGCCAAATCACGCTGTACGGCGAGTCTTTGCTGGGAGAGCGCAATATCTACCTCGATGGCACGCAGAGAAACTTCTACGCTAACCTGAATATTGATAATCAGGATGCCTCGGGCGGCGTGAAATTCACCCTGCCAGGTAACAATATCAGGCAAAACTTCGCGCTTAAAGCGACACTATTTGCGGCAACGCCACCTGATGCCGGCAATTACACTGGCAGCGGTATTGTGTATATCACTTATCTTTGACTGGCAGACGTAACAGGCATCGCGGTGAGCGGCTGCGATGCCTGATGGTGACGGGAAACTATTTACGTAACCGCACGCGTTCTACGGCGTGATCGGCGCTTTTAGTCATAATCAGGCTGGCGCGCTCTCGGGTTGGAAGGATGTTTTCTTTCAAATTCAGCCAGTTAATCTCTTTCCATAACTGCATGGCAATGCCTTTCGCTTCCTCTTCAGAAAGCTGCGCATAGTGATGGAAATAGGAGTCCGGATCGGTAAAGGCGCCCTCGCGGAATTTCAGGAAGCGATTGATATACCAGGTTTCCAGTAATTGTTCCGGCGCATCGACATAGATCGAAAAATCGACGAAATCCGAAACGAAAACGTGGTGAGGATCGTGCGGATAATCCATCCCGGTTTGCAGCACATTCAGCCCTTCCAGAATCAGAATATCAGGCTGTTGCACCACTTTATCGCCATCGGGAATGACATCATAAATCAGATGGGAATAGACCGGGGCAGTCACCTGTGACGCACCTGATTTCAGGTCAGAGACAAAATTGACCAGCCGGTGCATATCATAGGATTGCGGGAACCCTTTCTTCTTCATCAGGCCACGTTGCTTCAGCACATCATTTGGATGCAGAAAACCATCGGTGGTAATCAGCTCAACGCGACGATGTTCCGGCCAGCGGCTCAGCAGCGCCTGCAATACGCGCGCGGTGGTGCTTTTGCCGACCGCCACGCTACCCGCAATGCTGATGATATAAGGCACTTTTTGACCATCGGTGCCGAGAAACTGCTCCAGAACGGCCTGGCGGCGCACGTTGGAATTAATATAAAAATTCAGCAGACGTGACAACGGCAGATAGATCTCGGCCACTTCTTCCAGTGAGAGATCTTCGTTAATACCTTTCAGACGGGTAATTTCTTCTTCTGAAAGTGTCATTGGCACGGAGTCACGTAACGCAGCCCATTGGTTCCTGTTGAACTCTAAATAGGGCGTAGTTACCGGGAAATCTTTTTTGCTCATATGCATGCTTCTGCCAGCAAATATCTACCAGTCAGTACGTTGCCGTAGCGTTGACGGAAACCGCCATCACCCTTATCGACTTACGTAGTCAGGTAAATTTCAGAAAACAATGCGCAGGAGGTTAACACCAGTAAGGCGGGAAAAAGAAGGAAAAAGATAAATGTGCGGACGCAATCGCAACGGCGCCCGCATTTTTTAAATTTAGTTAGCTGGCAACGGAGCGTATCAGCTGGTTAACCGAAAACAGCTTTTTGTAGTAGATTACCGCCGGGTGGTAATAGCCGTCGCTGGAGCTGGCATAGTCCGGAATTTCACCAATGCAGTGATAGCCCTGCGCCCGATAAAACGCCTCAGCTGGCGAGCCCGCGCGTGTATTAAGAAATAGCAGTCCCCGTTGCAGTTCCGCGGCACTGCTTTCCAGCGCATTCATCAACATTTTTGCCATCCCCTGGCGCCGGGCGCGCGGATGCACCAATAGTTTTTGAATTTCAGCGCGATTTTGACCATCTGGTTTCTGGCAAATTTCCAGCTGTACGCTGCCAGTGACACCCTGCGCATCGCGCGCAATCCACAGCAGTCGTTCACCTTTTGCCATATCCCGGCGCAGGCTATGAAAATAACTCTCTGCCTCTTCATACGTTTTGCGTTGCTGATAGCCTGGTGGCGCGTTGCTGGCGACTGCATCAATTAACAGACCGGCCAGTTCGCTGCGATAATGGGGTAAGGTGGTTGCATTGAGTAATACCGTTTTCATGCGATCTCCTCCTTAATGGCTTTCTTAACCCGATGCAATAAGCGATCCAGGTAATAAGTGCGCGTGATGATTGGGAATAGCGTCAGATCTGCAGCTGGCAGGTGCACTATCACTGCGCAGGATGACGATTAATGGTGCAATCAATGGCATTTGTATGAAGATTGAGCGGTCGCTACAGCGGGAAGAGAAAGTTCACTCGGCAAACGTCATCCTGGCTGACAGCAAAACCGCCTGCAATGCGCTTTTACTGGACAATTTTTCTCCATTAAAGCGCGAATTTGCGAACTTTTGCACAAATAATAAGCGATAGCGCATTTATCGCAATTTTTTTGTTGCATCCCGCGTCCGCACTTCCTAGAATGCGCACCACTTGATGCCGGCTTAGCTCAGTTGGTAGAGCAACTGACTTGTAATCAGTAGGTCACCAGTTCGATTCCGGTAGCCGGCACCATCAAGTACTGAGTAACAGAAGTAACCAGGTGGGGTTCCCGAGCGGCCAAAGGGAGCAGACTGTAAATCTGCCGTCATCGACTTCGAAGGTTCGAATCCTTCCCCCACCACCATATTCAGGCTGAGCTCAAGCACAGTCAGGGTCAGCAAGCTTTGCGGGTTGGCTCGAATAATAAGACATCTTCTCTTGTTATTCACAAGCTACAGAAAGAACAGGTAGCCGAGTTCCAGGTTGCGGGCATCGTATAATGGCTATTACCTCAGCCTTCCAAGCTGATGATGCGGGTTCGATTCCCGCTGCCCGCTCCAAGATGTGCTGATATGGCTCAGTTGGTAGAGCGCACCCTTGGTAAGGGTGAGGTCCCCAGTTCGACTCTGGGTATCAGCACCACTTCATAATCTCCCTCCCTGATTCTTCTCTGTGACAAAATAAATTCAACAGTTCAGGCTATGCCTGGTTGATGTGGTGATATCACCGATTTATCCGTGTCTTAGAGGGACAATCGATGTCTAAAGAAAAATTTGAACGTTCAAAACCGCACGTCAACGTCGGTACTATCGGCCACGTTGACCATGGTAAAACTACCCTGACTGCAGCTATCACCACCGTACTGGCTAAAACCTACGGCGGTTCTGCTCGTGCATTCGACCAGATCGATAACGCGCCAGAAGAAAAAGCTCGTGGTATCACCATCAACACTTCACACGTTGAATATGACACCCCGACTCGCCACTACGCGCACGTTGACTGCCCGGGCCACGCCGACTACGTCAAAAACATGATCACCGGTGCTGCTCAGATGGACGGCGCTATCCTGGTTGTTGCTGCGACTGACGGCCCTATGCCTCAGACCCGTGAGCACATCCTGCTGGGTCGCCAGGTTGGCGTTCCTTTCATCATCGTATTCATGAACAAATGTGACATGGTTGATGATGAAGAGCTGCTGGAACTGGTTGAGATGGAAGTGCGCGAGCTGTTGTCAGCTTACGATTTCCCAGGCGACGATCTGCCAATCGTTCGTGGTTCTGCTCTGAAAGCGCTGCAAGGCGAAGCTGAGTGGGAAGCGAAAATCATCGAACTGGCTGGTCACCTGGATAACTACATCCCAGAGCCAGAGCGTGCGATTGATAAGCCGTTCCTGCTGCCTATCGAAGACGTATTCTCTATCTCCGGCCGTGGTACTGTTGTTACCGGTCGTGTAGAGCGCGGTATCGTTAAAGTTGGTGAAGAAGTTGAAATCGTTGGTATCAAAGATACCGTGAAATCTACTTGTACCGGCGTTGAAATGTTCCGCAAACTGCTGGACGAAGGCCGTGCGGGTGAGAACGTTGGTGTTCTGCTGCGTGGTATCAAACGTGAAGATATCGAACGTGGTCAGGTTCTGGCTAAACCAGGTTCAATCAAACCTCACACTCAGTTCGATTCAGAAGTTTACATCCTGTCGAAAGAAGAAGGCGGCCGTCATACTCCGTTCTTCAAAGGCTACCGTCCACAGTTCTACTTCCGTACAACTGACGTGACCGGTACCATCGAACTGCCAGAAGGCGTTGAGATGGTAATGCCAGGCGACAACGTGAACATGAAAGTGACCCTGATCCACCCAATCGCGATGGATGACGGTCTGCGTTTCGCAATCCGTGAAGGCGGCCGTACTGTAGGTGCGGGTGTTGTTGCTAAAGTTATCGCGTAATCGCTGATAATATTTGACGCAACGCACAAGAAGAGGGCATCATTTGATGCCCTTTTTGCACGCTGTAACATAGAACCTGACTCATCAGTGATTTTCCGTCATAATCATTGCTGAGGCAGGCTCTGTAGCACGGCGTTAGATACCGAGTTACGCCTCACAGCATTATTCGGTTTGGTTGCCCCGCATCGCGGGGCAAAATAGTTTCTGATTTATTGTGGCAGGTTGGTTTATGAGTGCTAATACCGAAGCTCAAGGGAGCGGGCGCGGCCTGGAAGCGATAAAGTGGTTAGTCGTTGCCATTTTGCTTATCGTGGCTATCGTAGGTAACTACTACTATCGCGAAATTTCATTGCCGTTACGTGCGCTGGCTGTCGTTGTGCTGATTGCCGCCGCGGGTGGCATCGCGCTGCTGACGACGAAAGGTAAAGCTACGGTGGCTTTTGCTCGTGAAGCAAGAACCGAAGTCCGTAAAGTCATCTGGCCGACTCGTCAGGAAACATTGCATACCACCTTAATCGTTGCCGCGGTTACCGCCGTGATGTCACTGATTTTGTGGGGGCTGGATGGTATTCTGGTCCGTCTGGTATCATTTATCACTGGCCTGAGGTTCTGAGATGTCTGAAGCTCCAAAAAAGCGCTGGTACGTCGTTCAGGCGTTTTCCGGTTTTGAAGGCCGCGTAGCACAATCGCTGCGTGAGCATATCAAGTTACATAACATGGAAGAGCTGTTTGGTGACGTCATGGTTCCAACCGAAGAAGTGGTTGAGATTCGTGGTGGTCAGCGTCGTAAAAGCGAGCGCAAATTCTTCCCTGGTTACGTTCTGGTGCAGATGGTCATGAACGATGCAAGCTGGCACTTAGTGCGCAGCGTGCCGCGTGTCATGGGCTTTATCGGCGGAACGTCAGATCGTCCGGCACCTATTAGCGATAAAGAAGTCGACGCGATCATGAACCGTCTGCAGCAGGTTGGCGATAAGCCACGGCCAAAGACCATGTTCGAGCCAGGCGAAATGGTCCGCGTCAGCGATGGCCCGTTTGCCGACTTCAACGGTGTGGTCGAAGAAGTGGATTACGAAAAAAGCCGCCTGAAAGTATCGGTTTCCATCTTTGGCCGTGCAACGCCAGTGGAACTCGACTTCGGTCAGGTCGAAAAAGGCTAATAATCGCAGCGGCCGCCCGTACGGCATAACTGCAGTGCGGGAAAATAGTGCATGCATTGACCGATTATTGGTTGCGGAAGGCGCGAAATTGAAATACAATTTCGCGCCTTTTGTTTTTATGCGCTGTCTCAGCGTGTAAAAGATAGCTTGTTTCCTGCCATCGGCGGGGGCAAAACAACCACGGGGAGCTTCTTGCGAAGCGTTATAACCCAATAGAGGAATTATCATGGCTAAGAAAGTACAAGCCTACGTCAAACTGCAGGTTTCTGCGGGTATGGCTAACCCAAGTCCACCAGTTGGCCCGGCACTGGGTCAGCAGGGTGTTAACATCATGGAATTCTGTAAAGCGTTCAACGCCAAAACAGAGAGCCTGGAAAAGGGTCTGCCGATTCCTGTTGTTATCACTGTTTACTCTGACCGTTCTTTCACCTTCATCACCAAAACCCCGCCAGCAGCAGTACTGCTGAAAAAAGCGGCTGGTGTTAAGTCTGGTTCCGGTAAGCCGAACAAAGACAAAGTAGGTAAAGTAACTCGTGCTCAGGTACGTGAAATCGCAGAAACCAAAGCCGCGGACATGACTGGTGCTGATATTGAAGCGATGTCTCGCTCAATTGAAGGTACTGCTCGTTCCATGGGCCTGGTAGTGGAGGATTAAGAAATGGCTAAGCTGACCAAGCGCATGCGCGTGATCCGTGACAAAGTTGATGTAACTAAACAATATGACATCAACGAAGCTGTTGCTCTGCTGAAAGAACTGGCTACCGCCAAGTTCGTTGAAAGCGTTGACGTAGCTGTAAACCTGGGCATCGATGCTCGTAAATCTGACCAGAACGTGCGTGGTGCAACTGTACTGCCACACGGTACTGGCCGTTCCGTTCGCGTTGCCGTATTTGCCCAGGGCGCAAACGCTGAAGCTGCTAAAGCTGCAGGCGCTGAGCTGGTAGGTATGGAAGATCTGGCTGACCAGATCAAAAAAGGCGAAATGAACTTCGACGTTGTTATCGCATCTCCAGATGCAATGCGCGTAGTTGGCCAGCTGGGTCAGGTTCTGGGCCCACGTGGTCTGATGCCAAACCCGAAAGTTGGTACTGTAACCCCTAACGTTGCTGAAGCGGTTAAGAACGCTAAAGCGGGTCAGGTTCGTTATCGTAACGACAAAAACGGCATCATCCATACCACTATCGGTAAGGTTGATTTCGAGTCAGACAAACTGAAAGAAAACCTGGAATCCCTGCTGGTTGCGCTGAAAAAAGCGAAACCTTCTCAGGCGAAAGGCGTTTTCATCAAGAAAATTAGCCTGTCCACTACCATGGGCGCTGGCGTTGCAATTGATCAGTCTGGTCTGAACGCAGTAGCGAACTAATTCGCTGCTTTACGCGGGCGCAAGTTTCGTCTAGAATCTTACGCCCGTTGTTCTGTAAATATACAGAACCCAAATTCAAAGGCATTCGAGCTGAGAAAAGGCGGAAATTGAGCGAGTCGCCGGGAACATAGTTCACTATGTGACTGGTGCGAGTGAAAGCAGCCAACGCAGTATCAGCTTGAATGACGAAGAAGTTTAGTTGTTCGGTTGGAGCCTGGCCTTATCCAGGCCTCCGTCCAAGACCGCAGGAGTCAGATACTTTCGGGTTGAAGACTTAATCTTTCCTGCGTAGACGGTGACAGAACCTGAAGAATATTTTTATAGTCTTTGCTGGATTCTGCTCACCGTGTTTTAGCGCTTATCTTCGGTGACGTTGATAAGTGAAGTGAGTTTCGGGGAAATCCTTCCCCGTCCAAAAATCCAGGAGCACAAGCTAATGGCCTTAAATCTTCAAGACAAACAAGCGATTGTTGCTGAAGTCAGCGAAGTAGCCAAAGGCGCGCTGTCTGCGGTAGTTGCGGATTCTCGTGGCGTTACCGTTGACAAAATGACCGAACTGCGTAAAGCAGGTCGTGAAGCTGGCGTTTACATGCGTGTTGTTCGTAACACCCTGTTGCGCCGCGTCGTTGAAGGTACTCAGTTTGAGTGCCTGAAAGACACGTTTGTTGGTCCAACTTTGATTGCATACTCTATGGAACACCCGGGCGCTGCTGCTCGTCTGTTCAAAGAGTTCGCGAAAGCGAATGCAAAATTCGAAGTTAAAGCTGCGGCCTTTGAAGGTGAGCTGATCACGGCGTCTGATATTGACCGCCTGGCAACTCTGCCTACTTACGATGAAGCAATCGCACGCCTGATGGCAACCATGAAAGAAGCCGCTGCCGGCAAACTGGTTCGCACTCTGGCTGCTGTTCGCGATCAGAAAGAAGCTGCTTAATCGCACTCGCTTTTCTGACGCACTTGCTTACGTATAAACTATTTCTGATTCTTAGGAACACTTGTTATGTCAACTATCACTAAAGAACAAATCATTGACGCTGTTGCAGCACTGTCTGTAATGGAAATTGTTGAACTGATCTCCGCTATGGAAGAGAAATTCGGCGTTTCTGCTGCTGCTGCTGTTGCAGGTCCAGCTGCTGCTGCTGAAGCAGTTGAAGAAAAAACTGAATTCGACGTTGTGCTGAAAGCTATCGGCGCAAACAAAGTTGCTGTAATCAAAGCAGTACGTAGCGCAACTGGTCTGGGCCTGAAAGAAGCCAAAGACCTGGTTGAGTCTGCACCAGCAACTCTGAAAGAAGGCATCAGCAAAGATGACGCAGCTGCACTTGAAGCTGCTCTGAAAGAAGCTGGCGCTGAAGTTGAAATCAAATAAAACAACCTTTCAGGTTGCAGTCTGATTAGTCAGGCTGATGGCTGGTGGCTTTTTAGTCACCAGCCTTTTTGCGCTCAAGGACTACAATGGGGTTTCACACTATTTAGCCATTGAAGTTCTTCAATATCTTTTTCTATCGGCGCCTTAATATACTGCTTCTCCGTGAGAACTCCCTGTTCCCACCAGAGCAACGAAATGATTTAAGAGTGATAGAAAGATGTATTGCGGAGGGTGATCTCCTCACTTTCCGAAAACATAATAGTGTTGCATGAACTGTCCTTCAGGACGGACAGAGTGGGTCACTGATCAGCGAGCTGAGGAACCCTATGGTTTACTCCTATACCGAGAAAAAACGCATTCGTAAGGATTTTGGTAAACGTCCACAAGTTCTGGACATTCCATATCTCCTTTCTATCCAGCTTGACTCGTTCCAGAAGTTTATCGAGCAAGATCCGGAAGGTCAGTACGGGCTGGAAGCAGCATTCCGTTCTGTATTCCCAATTCAGAGCTATAGCGGTAATTCCGAGCTGCAGTACGTCAGCTACCGCTTAGGCGAACCTGTATTTGATGTTAAAGAATGTCAGATCCGTGGCGTGACGTATTCTGCTCCGCTGCGTGTAAAACTGCGTCTGGTGATCTACGAGCGCGAAGCGCCGGAAGGCACTGTTAAAGACATCAAAGAACAAGAAGTTTACATGGGCGAAATTCCGCTCATGACCGATAACGGCACCTTCGTTATCAACGGTACAGAAAGGGTTATCGTTTCTCAGCTGCATCGTAGTCCTGGCGTGTTCTTTGACAGCGATAAGGGTAAAACCCACTCATCGGGTAAAGTGCTGTATAACGCACGTATTATTCCTTACCGTGGTTCATGGCTGGATTTCGAATTCGATCCGAAAGACAACCTGTTCGTTCGTATTGACCGTCGCCGTAAATTGCCTGCGACCATCATTCTGCGCGCACTGAACTTCACCACTGAACAGATCCTTGACCTGTTCTTCGAGAAAGTGGTGTATGAGATTCGTGACAACAAGCTGCAGATGGAACTGGTTCCTGAGCGTCTGCGTGGCGAAACCGCTTCTTTTGATATTGAAGCGAACGGCACGGTATACGTTGAGAAAGGCCGTCGTATTACTGCGCGTCACATCCGTCAGCTGGAAAAAGATAGCATTGCGCATATCGAAGTTCCGGTTGAATACATCGCAGGTAAAGTCGTTGGTAAAGATTACATCGACGAAAATACCGGCGAGCTGATTGTTGCAGCCAACATGGAGCTGTCGTTGGATCTGCTGGCGAAACTGAGCCAGTCAGGACACAAGCGTATCGAAACGCTGTTCACCAACGATCTGGACCACGGCGCCTACATGTCAGAAACCGTACGTGTCGACCCAACCAGCGATCGCCTGAGCGCGCTGGTTGAGATCTACCGTATGATGCGTCCTGGTGAGCCACCGACGCGTGAAGCTGCTGAAAACCTGTTCGAGAACCTGTTCTTCTCCGAAGATCGTTATGACCTTTCTGCGGTTGGCCGCATGAAGTTCAACCGTTCTCTGCTGCGTGATGAGATCGAAGGTTCCGGTATCCTGAGCAAAGACGACATCATTGAAGTGATGAAGAAGCTCATCGGTATCCGTAACGGTAAAGGCGAAGTGGATGATATCGACCACCTCGGCAACCGTCGTATCCGTTCCGTAGGCGAAATGGCGGAAAACCAATTCCGTGTTGGCCTGGTACGTGTTGAGCGTGCGGTGAAAGAGCGTCTGTCCCTCGGCGATCTCGATACCCTGATGCCTCAGGATATGATCAACGCCAAGCCGATCTCCGCTGCGGTGAAAGAGTTCTTTGGTTCCAGCCAGCTGTCTCAGTTTATGGACCAGAACAACCCGTTGTCTGAGATTACGCACAAACGTCGTATCTCTGCACTCGGCCCGGGCGGTCTGACGCGTGAGCGTGCAGGCTTTGAAGTTCGAGACGTTCACCCGACTCACTACGGTCGTGTGTGTCCAATCGAAACGCCGGAAGGTCCAAACATCGGTCTGATCAACTCCTTGTCTGTGTATGCACAGACCAATGAGTACGGTTTCCTGGAAACCCCTTATCGTCGCGTAATCGACGGTGTGGTCACCGACGAAATTCATTACCTCTCTGCAATTGAAGAGGGTAACTACGTTATCGCTCAGGCGAACACCAACCTCGACGACGAAGGTCACTTCGTAGACGACCTGGTGACTTGCCGTAGCAAAGGCGAATCAAGTCTGTTCAGCCGCGATCAGGTTGACTACATGGACGTTTCCACACAGCAGATCGTTTCTGTTGGTGCGTCCCTGATTCCGTTCCTGGAGCACGATGACGCCAACCGCGCATTGATGGGTGCAAACATGCAACGTCAGGCGGTTCCTACTCTGCGTGCTGATAAGCCGCTGGTGGGTACCGGTATGGAACGCGCGGTTGCGGTTGACTCCGGTGTAACTGCCGTAGCGAAACGTGGTGGTACCGTACAGTACGTTGATGCATCGCGTATCGTTATCAAAGTTAACGAAGGCGAAATGTATCCGGGCGAAGCCGGTATCGACATTTACAACCTGACTAAGTACACCCGTTCAAACCAGAACACCTGCATCAGCCAGAAGCCGTGTGTCAACCTGGGTGAGCCAATTGAACGTGGCGATGTACTGGCTGACGGCCCGTCTACCGATCTCGGTGAACTGGCGCTGGGTCAGAACATGCGCGTGGCGTTCATGCCGTGGAACGGTTACAACTTCGAAGACTCCATCTTAGTCTCCGAGCGTGTAGTGCAGGAAGACCGCTTCACCACTATTCACATCCAGGAACTGGCATGTGTGTCGCGTGACACCAAGCTGGGGCCAGAAGAGATCACCGCTGATATCCCGAACGTGGGTGAAGCTGCTCTCTCCAAACTGGATGAGTCCGGTATCGTGTATATCGGTGCTGAAGTGACCGGTGGCGACATTCTGGTTGGTAAGGTCACGCCGAAAGGTGAAACCCAGCTGACGCCAGAAGAGAAGCTGCTGCGTGCGATCTTCGGTGAGAAAGCGTCTGATGTTAAAGACTCTTCTCTGCGCGTACCAAATGGTGTTTCCGGTACCGTTATCGACGTTCAGGTCTTTACCCGCGATGGCGTGGAAAAAGACAAGCGCGCGCTGGAAATCGAAGAGATGCAGCTGAAGCAGGCGAAGAAAGACCTGTCTGAAGAATTGCAGATCCTCGAAGCTGGCCTGTTCGGCCGTATCAACTACCTGCTGGTTGCCGGTGGCGTTGAAGCGGAAAAACTGGACAAGCTGCCACGCGAGCGCTGGTTGGAACTCGGCCTGACCGACGAAGACAAGCAAAACCAGCTGGAGCAGCTGGCGGAGCAGTACGACGAGCTGAAGCACGAGTTTGAGAAGAAACTCGAAGCGAAACGCCGCAAAATCACTCAGGGCGATGATCTGGCACCAGGCGTGCTGAAAATCGTGAAAGTGTATCTGGCCGTTAAACGTCAGATCCAGCCTGGTGACAAAATGGCAGGTCGTCACGGGAACAAAGGTGTTATCTCCAAGATCAACCCGATCGAAGATATGCCTTACGATGAATACGGCACGCCGGTTGACATCGTACTGAACCCGCTGGGCGTACCATCACGTATGAACATTGGTCAGGTTCTTGAAACCCATCTGGGTATGGCTGCGAAGGGCATCGGTGAGAAAATCAACGCGATGCTTAAGAAGCAGGAAGAAGTGGCCAAACTGCGTGAGTTTATTCAGCGCGCCTACGATCTGGGCACCGATGTGCGTCAGAAAGTTGACCTGAACACCTTCACGGATGACGAAGTGCTGCGTCTGGCAGAGAACCTGAAAAAAGGTATGCCAATCGCTACGCCAGTGTTTGACGGTGCTAAAGAGAGCGAAATCAAAGAACTGCTGCAGTTGGGTGGTTTACCGACCTCTGGTCAGATTACGCTGTTTGATGGCCGTACAGGCGAGCAGTTCGAGCGTCCGGTTACCGTTGGCTACATGTACATGCTGAAACTTAACCACCTGGTTGATGACAAGATGCATGCACGTTCTACCGGCTCTTACAGCCTTGTTACTCAGCAGCCGCTGGGTGGTAAAGCGCAGTTCGGTGGTCAGCGCTTCGGTGAGATGGAAGTGTGGGCGCTTGAAGCATATGGCGCTGCCTATACGCTGCAGGAAATGCTCACCGTTAAGTCTGATGACGTTAACGGCCGTACTAAGATGTATAAAAACATCGTGGACGGCAACCATCAGATGGAACCTGGCATGCCGGAATCCTTCAACGTACTGTTGAAAGAGATCCGCTCGCTGGGTATCAACATCGAGCTGGAAGGCGATTAACTACCCGCCAGCTTTCGGGTTGCAGGTCGTGAAAGCGTCTGCAGCCTGAAAGATGATGAGTAAGCAGTTGTATTCGTACTAGTTACGAGGCGTCCGGGTCACTCCGGGCTGCCTTGAGAAGTCTCACTCCGACGGGAGCTAATCCGTGAAAGACTTACTAAAGTTTCTGAAAGCGCAAACTAAGACTGAAGAGTTTGATGCGATCAAAATTGCTCTGGCCTCGCCAGACATGATCCGTTCCTGGTCTTTCGGTGAAGTTAAAAAGCCGGAAACCATTAACTACCGTACGTTCAAACCTGAACGTGACGGTCTGTTCTGTGCGCGTATTTTCGGGCCGGTCAAAGACTATGAGTGCTTGTGCGGTAAGTACAAGCGCCTGAAACACCGCGGTGTGATCTGTGAGAAGTGTGGCGTTGAAGTTACACAGACCAAAGTTCGCCGTGAGCGCATGGGCCACATTGAACTGGCTTCGCCAACTGCACACATCTGGTTCCTGAAATCGCTGCCTTCGCGCATCGGTTTGCTGCTGGACATGCCACTGCGTGATATCGAACGCGTGCTGTACTTCGAATCTTATGTGGTCGTCGAAGGCGGTATGACCAACCTCGAAAAGCGCCAGATCCTGACTGAAGAGCAGTATCTGGATGCGCTGGAAGAGTTTGGTGACGAATTCGATGCGAAAATGGGTGCGGAAGCTATCCAGGCGCTGTTGAAAAACATGGATCTGGAGCAAGAGTGCGAGCAGCTGCGTGAAGAGCTGAACGAGACCAACTCCGAGACCAAGCGTAAGAAGCTGACCAAGCGTATCAAGCTGCTGGAAGCGTTCGTTCAGTCTGGTAACAAACCAGAGTGGATGATCCTGACCGTGCTGCCGGTACTGCCGCCGGATCTGCGTCCGCTGGTACCACTGGATGGTGGTCGTTTCGCTACGTCCGATCTGAACGATCTTTATCGTCGTGTGATCAACCGTAACAACCGTCTGAAACGCCTGCTGGATCTGGCTGCGCCAGATATCATCGTACGTAACGAAAAACGTATGTTGCAGGAAGCGGTTGATGCGCTGCTGGACAACGGCCGTCGTGGTCGTGCGATTACCGGCTCTAACAAGCGTCCGCTGAAATCGCTGGCTGACATGATCAAAGGTAAGCAGGGTCGTTTCCGTCAGAACCTGCTGGGTAAACGTGTCGACTACTCTGGTCGTTCGGTTATCACCGTTGGTCCATACCTGCGTCTGCATCAGTGCGGTCTGCCGAAAAAAATGGCACTGGAACTGTTCAAACCGTTTATCTACGGCAAGCTGGAACTGCGTGGCCTCGCGACCACCATTAAAGCAGCCAAGAAAATGGTTGAGCGTGAAGAAGCTGTCGTCTGGGATATCCTGGATGAAGTAATCCGCGAACACCCGGTACTGCTGAACCGTGCGCCAACACTGCACCGTCTGGGCATCCAGGCGTTTGAGCCAGTACTGATCGAAGGTAAAGCGATTCAGCTTCACCCGCTGGTCTGTGCGGCATACAACGCCGACTTCGATGGTGACCAGATGGCAGTACACGTACCGCTGACGCTGGAAGCCCAGCTGGAAGCGCGTGCGCTGATGATGTCTACCAACAACATCCTGTCGCCAGCGAACGGTGAGCCAATCATCGTTCCTTCTCAGGACGTTGTACTGGGTCTGTACTACATGACCCGTGACTGTGTTAACGCCAAAGGCGAAGGCATGGTGCTGACTGGCCCGAAAGAAGCCGAGCGCATCTATCGTGCTGGCCTCGCTTCTCTGCATGCTCGCGTTAAAGTGCGTATTACTGAGCACGAGAAAAACGAGCAGGATGAGTGGGTTGCTAAAACCAGCATCATCGATACCACTGTTGGCCGCGCCATCCTGTGGATGATCGTGCCAAAAGGTCTGCCTTTCTCTATCGTTAACCAGGCGCTGGGCAAAAAAGCTATCTCCAAAATGCTCAACACCTGTTACCGCATTTTGGGTCTGAAGCCGACCGTTATCTTTGCTGACCAGACTATGTACACCGGTTTTGCCTACGCAGCCCGTTCAGGTGCTTCTGTCGGTATCGACGACATGGTAATCCCGGCGAAGAAAGTGGAAATCATCACCGAAGCGGAAGCTGAAGTGGCTGAAATCCAGCAGCAGTTCCAGTCTGGTCTGGTAACCGCTGGCGAACGCTACAACAAAGTGATCGATATCTGGGCTGCGGCCAACGAACGCGTTGCTAAAGCGATGATGGAAAACCTGTCTACTGAGCTGGTCATTAACCGTGACGGCGAAGAAGAGCGTCAGGTCTCCTTCAACAGTATCTTTATGATGGCTGACTCCGGTGCGCGTGGTTCTGCGGCACAGATTCGTCAGCTGGCGGGTATGCGTGGTCTGATGGCGAAACCAGATGGTTCCATCATCGAGACGCCAATCACCGCGAACTTCCGTGAAGGTCTGAACGTACTCCAGTACTTCATCTCCACGCACGGTGCTCGTAAAGGTCTGGCGGATACCGCACTGAAAACAGCGAACTCCGGTTATCTGACGCGTCGTCTGGTTGACGTTGCACAGGATCTGGTTGTAACCGAAGACGACTGTGGTACCCACGAAGGTATCATGATGACGCCGGTTATCGAGGGTGGCGATGTTAAAGAGCCACTGCGTGAGCGCGTACTCGGCCGTGTAACGGCAGAAGACGTTCTCAAGCCAGGTACTGCAGACATTCTGCTGCCACGCAACACCCTGCTGCACGAACAGCAGTGTGACCTGTTGGAAGAGAACTCTGTCGACAGCCTGAAAGTCCGCTCCGTCGTAAGTTGTGAAACTGACTTCGGTGTGTGTGCGCACTGTTATGGACGCGATCTGGCGCGTGGTCACATCATCAACAAAGGTGAGGCCATCGGCGTTATTGCAGCACAGTCCATCGGTGAGCCGGGTACTCAGCTGACCATGCGTACGTTCCACATCGGTGGTGCGGCATCGCGTGCGGCAGCCGAATCCAGCATTCAGGTGAAGAACAAAGGTACTATCAAGCTGACCAACGCGAAATCGGTAACGAACTCCGCTGGTAAGCTGGTTATCACCTCGCGTAACGTTGAACTGAAAATGATCGACGAATTTGGTCGTACCAAAGAGAGCTATAAAGTTCCTTACGGTGCAGCCATGGCGAAAGGTGATGGTGAGCAGGTTGCAGCTGGCGAAGTTGTCGCTAACTGGGATCCGCATACCATGCCAGTTATCACCGAAGTGAGCGGTTTTATCCGCTTCACCGACATGATCGACGGCCAGAGCATTACGCGTCAGACTGATGACTTAACCGGTCTCTCCTCGCTGGTGATCCTGGACAGCGCAGAACGTACCACGGGTGGTAAAGATCTGCGTCCGGCACTGAAAATCGTTGATGCTAACGGTAACGATGTATTGATCCCTGGCTCCGATATGCCAGCTCAGTACTTCCTGCCAGGTAAAGCGATTGTCCAGCTGGAAGACGGCATTAAGATCAGTTCTGGTGATACTTTGGCGCGTGTTCCTCAGGAATCAGGCGGTACCAAGGATATTACCGGTGGTCTGCCACGCGTTGCTGACCTGTTCGAAGCGCGTCGTCCGAAAGAGCCGGCAATCCTGGCGGAAGTCAGCGGTATTATCTCCTTCGGTAAAGAGACCAAAGGTAAACGCCGTCTGGTGATCACGCCGATTGATGGTAGCGATCACTACGAAGAGATGATTCCAAAATGGCGTCAGCTTAACGTGTTCGAAGGTGAGCGCGTAGAACGTGGTGACGTGGTTTCCGATGGTCCAGAGTCTCCGCATGACATTCTGCGTCTGCGTGGCGTGCATGCTGTGACCCGTTACATCACTAACGAAGTGCAGGAAGTTTACCGTCTGCAAGGCGTTAAGATTAACGATAAACACATCGAAGTTATCGTGCGTCAGATGCTGCGTAAAGCAACCATCGCCAGCAACGGTAGCTCAGAGTTCCTGGATGGTGAGCAGGTCGAGTTCTCTCGCGTGAAAATCGCGAACCGCGACCTGGAAAACAACGGCAAAATTGCAGCGACCTTCGCTCGTGATCTGCTGGGTATCACCAAGGCATCTCTGGCAACCGAATCGTTTATCTCTGCAGCATCGTTCCAGGAGACCACGCGTGTCCTGACCGAAGCAGCTGTTGCAGGTAAACGTGACGAACTGCGCGGCCTGAAAGAGAACGTAATCGTGGGTCGTCTGATTCCAGCCGGTACCGGTTACGCATATCATCAGGATCGTATGCGCCGTCGTCATGCAGGTGAAGTTCCGGTAGCGCCACAGGTGACTGCAGATGAAGCATCTGCCAGCCTGGCGGAACTGCTGAACGCCGGTCTCGGTGGTCGCGACGACGATTAATCGTTAGTGCGTGATACGTAATAAAAAAACCCGCTTCGGCGGGTTTTTTTATATCTGCAATGCTCAGGGGAAAAATGACGAAAGATACGGTGGTTACATTATTTAGATACAAGCAATGGGCTGATGCAGAGACACTCCGGGCGATAAAATTGCTTGATGAGCACTCTCATACTGAGAAGCGTCACCTGACCTTGCGGCTGATGAATCATATCTATGTTGTGGACATGATTTTCCGGGCAAATATTACCGGGCAGGAACACGGATATACCGCACTCAATACCCCTGAAACACCATCATGTGAAGAACTTGAAGGGAGATTGCGTGATTGCACAGAGTGGTACATTGAGCATGTAGGTTCCATAAGCGATGCCGATCTTGATCAGATGATTAAATTTCGCTTTGTCGATGGCG
The DNA here is from genome assembly GCF_025527015.1 of Winslowiella arboricola. Taxonomy (GTDB): domain Bacteria; phylum Pseudomonadota; class Gammaproteobacteria; order Enterobacterales; family Enterobacteriaceae; genus Erwinia; species Erwinia arboricola. Next base: position 26,289 of record NZ_JAODIM010000028.1, read on the forward strand.
GAGCCGGTGAGATGAAACCTCTCGACATGCTTAATCATGTGCTTTTCCACGGCACCTATCATCGCGGAGCTGTTGGATGGCTCATCTCTGAAAGCGGAGGGACTCCCCCTAAAGATGTGATGACTGTATTCCTCCGGGATTACAACTGACTGTCAGCTGCTAAGCGAAAGTGGCGAGCACAGCGTTGTAGGGGAGCCGTTATCGGCTCCCGTCTGGCAAGTCAGCTCTGCGCCCACACCCGAGGTGAATTTAACTGCTCATCACCGCCGTTTTTCCTGCTATTCAGTGCGGCCTCGGCACCCTGCTGAGCACCTTCTTTCAGCCCCTCTTTCGCTGCCTGTTTAGCCCCTTCTTTAATCGCCGTGGTCGCTGCCACGCGTCCCGCCGTTGCGGCTAACCCTGCTGCACCAACACCCGGAATAAATGAGAACGCGGCAGAAGCGATATAGCTAAAGACTTCGAGCATTTTATAGAAACCGCCGCCCTTTTCTTTTTTCTCATCTGGCTGTGTCTCTTTGCCGGTGGTCATATCCTGTTGCGCAGCGATAGCGTCAGGATCCAGTGAGGGTTTGGCCTGCTGAGCAGGGGCGGCAATCTGGTTGGAGCCTTTTTTGATAAAGGCATCGATATCACCTTTGCCAATATTTTTATCATTGGCCTTATTAAAGAAGTCACCGCCCGCGCCATGTTTACCATTATCCAGCATGGAGAACAGCATTGAGTTTGGCTGACTCATTAAATTGGCGGCGTCGCGCACTTCCTGACTGTTTTCTTCATTGTTGGCAATATCCTTCAGCTTATCTGGCTTAATGCCGCCGCCTTTAAAGAAAATATCCTCGTTATCTTTGATCGTCTTCAGCGCTTTGTCTTCCTGAGGTGCAAGCTTCACATTATACGATGCGAGGTCACATAAACGGTCTTTAGAAACCGATGCTGAAGGATCGTCTTTACCGGTGAGCTGCTGCCACTGATCAGGATTTTCAGTGTAGAATTTTGCTGCTGCAGCGACTTGCGGCGGACACTTGCCCATGTCCTGCGAACCGTCGGCGATTTTCTGTAAGGTTTCCAGATTGACCTTTTTGGGTAAGCTTTCAGAGTAAAGATACAGCTCGCGCATCGCGTCGTTGGAGGTCATTTCTCGCGGAGCGGAGCCTGGCGCAGAATCTGACGGCATATAGGCGTGCGTATAATCTTCAGATTTCGCATCGGTATACTGTTTGATTAATGGGTTCTGTTGCAGGGTCTGCACGTCCTGAGAACTGATTTTTCCGTCTGTCTTACCGTTTTTTTTCGCGCCATCTAAAGCGGCAAATATCTCCGGGTCTTTTAGCACCGCACTCAGCGCTTTTCTGGCATCGGAAGGGGTCTCAGGATCATCAATCAGTTTCTCGATACCTTCCCGGTCTGTCGCCTTTTTTAGCAGATTTTCGTTTCGGCCAAGCGTGGCGACCACTTCCTCAAAGGGCATCTGATCCGGTGCGGTTTCCGGCAATGCCTGCTCTGTATTCGAACCGCCGGTGAGTGCCGATATTATTTCTTCCATTAACATCGGGATAAGCTGCGTGATGCCGCCGGAGGTTTGCAGGTTTTTTCCCGTCCCTTGCTGCAGGGAATCAGGGCTGCTGGCTTGCGATCTGGTTCCCTTGAATGGCGTTGCTACTTCACCACTGGCAGGGTTTGCCTTGTTTGCTGTCGTGATATTCTGTGGAGAAAAGCCAGGAAGACGCATACAGGTTAATCCGGTTAAATAAAGTTGTGCTTATTGGGTGGCTCCGAATAAGCAACAGTTCCGGTTTTTTCTCCAGGGCGGCATTTGCGCCGCCGCGGGAGAGGGCAGGGACAGTGTTAAATCATTTATAACGATCGACATCTTCACTGGTTAAACCAATATCGCGCAGCTGAGTGTCACTTAACCCGGACAAAATATTACGCGTCTGCTGACGTAGCCGCCATGCCTGCCACCGACGATAAAGCAAAATCAACTGCATACGAAAACGGATTCCGGCAAACAGCTGCCCCGTTCTATTTTCCTGATATTCCATGATTTGCTCCTCACACTGGATGACTGAGTGCTATTTTGTGAGGAAAGTCATTGACAATACAGATGCAAAAAATGACTTTAATTGTCATACAGAATGATGGTTGCCGCTTCTGAATGGTCGGTTTCGTCGCCATCTGTACTGGTTTTTCTTAACCTGACGGGAGTGAGTGCAATACGATGACGCGCTATCAACATCTGGCAACGCTGCTGGCGCAGCGTATCGAACAGGGGCTGTATCAGGGGGGAGAACGGCTGCCCTCAGTGCGCACATTGAGTACCGAACACGGAGTCAGTATCAGCACTGTGCAGCAGGCCTATCATCTGCTGGAAGAGAAGCAACTTATCACCCCGCAGCCGCGGTCCGGTTATTTTGTCACGCCGCGTAAAGCGGCACCGCCGGTACCGGCGATTAGCCGGCCAGCGCAACGACCGGTTGAAATTACGCAGTGGGGATCGGTGCTGGAGCTGATTAACGCGCGGCTGGAAGAGGATATGCTGCAACTTGGCAGCGGTATGCCCGATATCAGTCAGCCGACCATTAAACCGTTATGGAAGGTCATGAGCCGTCTCGCTCAGAAGCAGGACCTGCGGATGCTGAACTATGACAATATCTACGGCGTACCGGCGTTACGGGAGCAGGTTGCGCGGCTGGCGATTGACAGTGGCTGTCAGCTGTCGGCTGATGAGATTGTGATCACCACGGGCTGTCATGAAGCGCTGTCAGTGTCGATTCGCAGCGTGTGCCAGCCGGGCGATATTATCGCCGTAGAGTCACCCACTTTTCACGGCACTATGCAGACCCTGCATGGTTTTGGCATTAAGGTAATTGAAATCCCGACAGATTGCGAAACTGGCATCAGTCTGGAAGCGCTGGAGCTGGCGCTGGATCAGTGGCCAATCAAAGCGGTGGTGGTGGTGCCAAACTGCAATAATCCACTGGGTTTTGTCATGCCTGATAATCGCAAACGCGGGCTGCTGGCGCTGGCGCAACGTTTTGATATCGCAATTATTGAAGATGATGTCTACGGTGAGCTGGTATATGACTATCCGCGGCCGATCACCATCAAATCGCTGGATCAGGACGGGCGCGTGATGTTGTGCAGCTCATTCTCGAAAGTACTGGCGCCGGGACTACGCGTTGGTTGGGTGGCGCCGGGACGTTATCTTGATCGCGTTATCCATATGAAATATATCGGCACTGGCTCGACAGCCACGCAAATGCAGATGACCGTCGCCGAGTTTATCCGTCTGGGCCATTACCAGCCGCATCTGCGCCGCATGCGCGCGCACTATCAACGTAACCTCGATATTTTCACCCATTGGGTACGGCACTATTTCCCCTGTGGTATTTGCGTCACCCGCCCGCAGGGTGGTTTTCTGATGTGGATTGAGCTGCCTGAAGCGTTTGACTCGGTGCGTCTGAATCGCGAACTACGTGAGTGCAACATTCAGATTAGTGTGGGTTCGTTGTTTTCCGCAGCAGGTAAATATCGCAACTGTCTGCGGCTAAATTACGCCTTGCCGTTTAATCCTCAAACCGAACGCGCGCTGGCGATCTTAGGCGCGGCGGTCGAGCGCGCCATGGAATGCTGTATGCCAGCCATACCGGCAGCGGCAGAGCTGCCAGAAAAGAGTGAAGGCGGGACCGCTGTTAATCAATAATGCTGACGACAAACTCCAGCTTTATATTTAGTACTCAAGTCTCATAAAGCCTCCAGTGCGGTAATAACTCACCGCGCTGGAAGTTTTTTTTCGAAAATAACACTTTTTCTTACTACAATAACCCCTGGCTGTAATTTACAAGGCAGTAATCTGATATTAGTGAGTTAGAGCGTTATTATCGCGACGTGATAATTTGCGGTATTTATAATCAAAAAAAAGTCATGGGATATGTCATGTTCAGACTCGATATCAACGCGCTAAGGTTTCTGGCGGTTGCAGGCGTGGTTTTTTTTCATTTTAAATTTGATTTCCTGCCCGGCGGGTATGCAGGGGTAGATGTCTTCTTTGTGATATCTGGTTATCTGATGCATGAGATATTATCGAAAAAAGAGATCACAATCTCGTCTACCATCGATTTCTATCAGCGCAGAGTAAAAAGAATATATCCGGCCCTGCTGGTGATGGTGATTGCTTATGCGCTGGTGATGGTCGCTATTAGTCCACCGTCAGTGGTGCGTGAGGCATTTAAAGAAGTTGCTGCCGCGCTGGTTTTTGCCTCTAATCTCTACTTCTGGAAAGAGACCTCGGGATACTTCTCCAGTAATTCAGACGCTTATTTTCTGTTGCATACCTGGTCGCTGGGGGTTGAATTCCAGTTTTACCTGATGTTCCCGATTGTGTTGTGGTTTATCCAGAAGCTGAAATTCAGCAAACAGTTTATCCTGCTGGCAGTCTCATTAATCTCCCTCGCGTTATGCTTAATGATTGCCGAAGGGCATCCAAAACCGAATTTTTACCTGCTGCCCTTCAGAGCATGGGAGCTGTTTATCGGCGCCTTTGCCTCGTCGCTAAAATTCAGTAATCCGTATAAAAAACCAACGGAGCTGATCTCCGTCGCGGCGATTGTCGCTTTCTTTGTATTCGCGCAAGAAACGCCGGTATGGCCCAATTACACTACCCTGATACCGACATTTTTCACCGCACTGATCCTGCACGCCAACGTTAATAATGAGCGGGTTTTATTAAAAAACACGCTATTTCAAAAGATTGGGCTCTGGTCGTACTCAATCTATCTGTTCCACTGGCCGATCGTTTCGATCTTCTATGTTCAGAATATCGAGTACACCCTGGTTAACCAGATTATCGGCATCATTCTGTCGGTGTTGCTGGGCTTTTTGTCATACACCCTGGTCGAAAGAAGATTCACTTTCTCGTGGATCAAGGTCCCGGTCTCCGCCTCGCTATTTGTGGCGCTGTTTTTCGGGCTCTCTTCCTATTCGATATCCAGCAAATGGCTTAGTAATGATGTTATTGCACTGGATAAAATGAGTCAGTATATCTCGCGCATACAGTTTGGCAGCGACCCTGCACAGCTGTGCTTTCTGACCTCATCGTCATCTGTCGAAGACTTTAACTTTGAAAAATGTACCCAAAGTGAGAGCGGTAAAAAGAACCTGTTAATCCTTGGCGACAGCCATGCCGCGCAGTTCTCGCAGGCGTTGCGCGAGCAGTTCCATAATTACAATATTATTCAGGTTACTGCTTCACAGTGTCCGGCAATCGTTAACAGTAAAGGTGATGTGTTCTGTACCAAACTGATGCACTATGCGCTAAATGATCTGGTTAATAGCAAAAAAATTGATGCGGCGATTGTGTTAAGTGACTGGAATAATTTCTATGCGACTAATAATCTGGCGCGAGATATTCCGGAAACTTATAATCTGCTCGCCAAAAAAATAGAGAAAGTTTATTTTATCAGTCAGACTAAACACTTCCAGCCCTCGGTTTATCGCCTGCTGCAAATCTATGGCATCAATGCTGATATCAATGACCATCGCGAGAAAGGTACCGATGCGGTATATCAGGAGATTAATAAAATCGCCTCACAGCATAATGTGAAAATGATCGATATCTATGATTATGGCTGCACTGGCGGGAAATGTGCGTTTATCAACAGCAACCACACGCCGATGTTTTTCGATGATAATCACTTCACTTACGAGTGGACCAAAGAAATAGCGGCAAAAGTCTTCGCCAACTATCTTTGAATTCTCACCGAAGTGGAAGGCGGGGCCAGCATAAAGGAATCGTTGCTGGCCCCGGACGATGACGACAGTGTCATCGACAGCGCTACTATAGCGCTGTCGAATTTAGCGGCGAGCGGCTAGAGCGCGTGCTGTGCGGCGTGCTGACAACTTTTCGTCAGCGTTGCTTTCGCTTACTTTTCTATGCGGGTTCTGCCCCAAATAGCGGCTCCGGTTCAGCCAGCGCCAGCAGCGTTTGCGTTGCCTGACGCCAGTCCGCCGCCTGAGTAATGGCGCTGACTACTGCAATACTGCCAACGCCGCAGGCCAGTACCTCCGGCGCGCGCGCGATACTGATGCCGCCAATCGCTACCGTGGAGAGTTCGCCAAGGCGCGTAATATGGCGCTTCAGCTCAATCAGCCCCTGTGGATCTGAAGGCATCTGTTTGGTCTGCGTCGGGAATATATGGCCGAGAGCAATATAAGAAGGCCGCAGCGCCAGCGCGCGGTCCAGCTCGGCATCATCATGGGTCGACAGCCCGAGGCGCAATCCGGCATTGCGAATGGCATCTAAATCGGCCACATCGAGGTCTTCCTGGCCCAAATGTACGCCATAGGCATGGTACTTAATCGCCAGCCGCCAGTAGTCATTGATAAACAGGCGTGCCTGGTAGCGTTTACCCAGCGCGATCGCTTCAGCAATGCTATTTTCGACCGTCTCTTCTGCTTGATCTTTAATACGTAACTGAATTGTCCGTACACCCGCATCCAGCAGACGGGCAATCCATTCCACACTATCAACCACCGGATAGAGTCCGAGTTTTTTCTCGGTGGCAGGGAAAGGGTGAGTCATTGTGGTTCCTCCTGGTTCAGGGTATCGGCAGGGTGATATAGCTCGCCACCGCGACTGCGGAAGGCTTGTGACATCTGCACCATGCCGACTTCAATCGGTTGTGCCTGCGCCTCAGGCGCTTGCTGTTTTGCCGCGTATTCGCGTACTTCCTGGGTAATCTTCATTGAACAGAATTTCGGGCCGCACATCGAGCAGAAGTGAGCAACTTTTCCCGACTCCTGTGGCAGGGTTTCATCGTGATAAGCGCGGGCAGTATGTGGATCCAGCGCCAGGTTGAACTGATCTTCCCAGCGGAATTCGAAACGCGCTTTCGACATGGCGTTATCACGGATCTGCGCGCCCGGATGGCCTTTTGCCAGATCAGCCGCATGGGCCGCGATTTTATAGGTGATCAGCCCCTGTTTAACGTTTTCTTTATTCGGCAGGCCAAGATGCTCTTTCGGCGTTACATAGCAGAGCATGGCGCAGCCGAACCAGCCAATCATCGCCGCACCGATACCGGAGGTAAAATGGTCATAGCCTGGCGCAATATCGGTGGTCAGCGGGCCAAGCGTATAGAACGGCGCTTCATGGCAGTGTTCCAGCTGTTCAGTCATATTACGGCGGATCATCTGCATCGGCACATGGCCGGGGCCTTCGATCATCACCTGCACATCATACTCCCAGGCGATTTTAGTCAGTTCACCCAGCGTATGCAGCTCGGCAAACTGCGCATCGTCATTGGCGTCCTGAATCGAGCCGGGACGCAGGCCATCGCCCAGCGACATAGAGACATCGTAAGCTGCGCAAATCTGGCAAATTTCACGGAAATGTTGGTAGAGAAAACTCTCCTGATGATGGGACAGACACCACTTAGCCATAATTGAACCGCCACGCGAGACGATGCCAGTCAGACGTTTAGCGGTCATCGGCACATAGCGCAGCAGCACGCCGGCGTGGATAGTAAAGTAATCCACCCCCTGTTCCGCCTGTTCCAGCAGGGTATCGCGGAAAATCTCCCAGTTCAGGTCTTCAGCGACGCCATTCACTTTCTCCAGCGCCTGATAAATGGGCACGGTGCCAATCGGCACCGGACTGTTACGCAGGATCCATTCGCGCGTTTCATGAATATAACGCCCGGTTGAGAGATCCATTACCGTATCGGCGCCCCAGCGTGTCGACCACACCAGTTTTTCCACCTCTTCTTCAATCGAGGAGGTGACCGCCGAGTTGCCAATATTGGCGTTTACCTTCACCAGGAAGTTACGGCCAATAATCATGGGTTCCGCTTCCGGATGATTGATATTAGCCGGGATAATCGCGCGGCCGGCTGCAACTTCCTGACGGACAAATTCAGCGGTGATATTTTCCGGCAGCTGTGCGCCAAAGCTGTTACCCGCATGCTGCTGTAACAGCACTTCGCCACGAATGCGTTCGCGGCCCATATTTTCCCGCAGCGCGATAAATTCCATTTCCGCGGTAATAACCCCCAGACGCGCATAATGCATCTGGGTCACGCAGTGGCCAGCTCGCGCACGCTTTGGTTGCGGCAGATGATCGAAGCGCAGATGATCCAGACCTTCATCCGCCAGTCGTTGCCGGGTCCAGCTGGAGCTAAGCTGGCTAATCTCTTCGCTGTCGCCGCGCCCGGCAATCCACTCTGCACGTAGCTTTGGCAGACCACGATGCACATCAATCACCGCATCCGGATCGCCATAAGGCCCGGCCGTGTCATACACCGGCACCGGCTCGTTATCCTCGAATCTGGCATCATCTTTGCTGCCGCCAACCATGGTCGGGCTTAGCTGGATCTCGCGCATTGGCACGCGGATATCGGCGCGGCTACCGTGCAGATAAATACGTTTAGAATTGGGAAAGGCGCTGCCCTGCAGTGAATCGATAAACTGCTGAGCCTGAGCGCGCTGCTCACGGCGGTTAGATTTTTTTACAATGTCAGACATAGCTCATATCCTGATTACATAGGGAAAATGGCTTGTCCGGAGTTCGGCGGGAGTAACTTACGGTGTGACGGCAGAGCGGCTAACACCGAAAAAGATGATTTACTCTTGTTCCCTTCGCAGGTACTAACCTGATCAGGTTCCGCGGATCCCGAATTAACGGTCTCAGCCCCTAAGGGCACTCCGACAAGATGCTGGCTGATGATTCACCAGCCCGAAATAGCCCCTTCAGCATAGGGGGGCAATGCGTAAACTACAAGCGTGAAAAATTGTTTATGCCGGGCGAACCAGCGTAGCGTCATTCGCGACAGTGAATGGTTGCAACTGATTGTCGTAAGCGAGCTGAATCAGCCGGTCTTCGAGGGTAAAACGCGCTTCCAGCGCTTCACCGACACCCGATAACGCCTGCTGGAACTCAAGACAATTATCATCGTCAATCGCGGTTTCCAGATGAGTATCGTAATAATTCATAATCTGTTCAGTATTGCTCTGCAGCGCCGGATAAATCTGCGAGGCTGCCAGTAACGGGCTGTCGCCCTGCAATTCATTAATGATGCGCTCGTAAATGCTGAAGTGGCCAGTGGAGAGATAGTCCACCAGTCGCTGACAAAAATTATCCAGGGCTGCATCATCAAGTGCAGTCAGTGAATCTTTGTTAGGCTTAATACCTACCAGCTGATAATACGCCGCCAGCAGTTGCCTGCGCGCGTTTAACCAAAGATCCACCAGTTCATTGCTGCCACCGACGCGTGCGGCCAGAACATCTAACTGGTTTAGCATGATCGACTCCGTGTTTGGGTATTATAGTTTTAGCGCAACTTTCCGAATACTTAACAGCAGTACTACAGCGAGACTGTTAAAGCAAAGGATAATATTTTTTATGGAACATAAGATTTCAAGCTTAGACGTTGGCTGGTGGGTTGTCAGCCATGAACAGAAACTTTGGTTACCGCAAGGTGATCTGCCACATGGCAACGCGGCGGAATTAGGTCTTGCCGGATCGCAGGGATCGGTGATTGGTGAATGGCAGGGCGAAAAGGTATGGTTGATCCGTGAGGATCGCAGCGAAAATATGGTATCAGTACGGCAGATTATTGATCAGGATGTTGCTCTGTTTCAGCTTGCCGGGCGGGGCGTGCAGCTGGCGGAGTTTTTCCGCTCCCATCGCTGGTGTGGCTATTGTGGTCATGAAATGCATCACAGCAAAAGCGAAACCGCCTGCCTGTGTGGCCACTGCCGCCAGCGCTATTATCCGCAGATTGCACCCTGCATTATTGTCGCTATCCGTCGTGGGGAAGAGATCCTGCTGGCGCAGCATGCCCGCCATCGCAACAGTATCTATACCGTGCTGGCCGGGTTTGTCGAAGTCGGGGAAACTCTCGAACAGGCCGTCGCGCGTGAAGTGATGGAAGAGAGCAACGTTAAAGTCAAAAACGTACGTTATGTCACTTCGCAACCCTGGCCATTTCCCCATTCGCTGATGATGGCGTTTATGGCCGATTACGATGAAGGGGTGTTGCAGCACGATGGTAAAGAGCTGATCGATGCCGGATGGTATCGCTATGACAATCTGCCGCTGTTGCCACCGCCTGGCACCGTGGCGCGTCGCCTGATTGAGGATACCGTTGCGATCTGTCGTGCCGAAGCCGACTGATAACGCCGCCCCAACGGATTTTGTCGGGGAGCTGTTATCGGCTCCTGCCCAGCGCGATTCGTCCCGCCACTACTTTGGGTATATACTACGCGCCTGTTTTTGAGAGAGTCTGATGATGAGTGAACTGAAGAACGATCGTTATTTACGCGCGCTGCTGCGTCAGCCGGTAGATATCACCCCGGTATGGATGATGCGCCAGGCAGGACGTTATTTGCCGGAATACAAAGCGACCCGCGCTGAAGCCGGTGATTTTATGTCGCTGTGCAAAAACGCTGAGCTGGCGTGTGAAGTGACGCTACAACCGTTGCGGCGTTTTCCGCTTGATGCGGCGATCCTGTTCTCCGATATCCTGACCATTCCCGATGCCATGGGGCTTGGACTCTACTTTGAAACCGGCGAAGGCCCGCGCTTCTCTTCACCGATCACCTGCCGCGCTGATGTAGAGAAATTACCGGTGCCCGATCCTGAGATGGAGCTGGGCTACGTGATGAATGCGGTACGCACCATCCGTAAAAACCTGCAGGGCGAAGTGCCGCTGATCGGTTTCTCCGGCAGTCCATGGACGCTGGCGACCTATATGGTGGAAGGCGGCAGCAGTAAAGCCTTTACCAAAATTAAGAAGATGATGTACGCCGAGCCGGAAACCCTGCATCTGATGCTGGATAAGCTGGCGGACAGCGTCACCCTGTATCTGAATGCCCAGATCCGCGCGGGTGCGCAGGCTGTGCAGATTTTCGATACCTGGGGCGGCGTGCTGACTGGTCGCGACTATCGCGATTTCTCGCTCTATTACATGCATAAAATCGTTGATGGCCTGCTGCACGAAAATGAAGGCCGCCGCGTACCGGTGACGCTGTTTACCAAAGGCGGCGGTCAGTGGCTGGAAGAGATGGCGGCTACCGGCTGTGATGCGCTGGGCCTCGACTGGACCATCGATATCGTCGATGCGCGCCGTCGGGTTGGCGACCGTGTGGCGTTGCAGGGCAATATGGATCCTTCGATGCTGTATGCGCCACCGGCACGTATCGAACAGGAAGTGGCAGGTATCCTGCAAGGCTTTGGTAAAGGCAACGGTCATGTCTTCAATCTGGGACACGGCATTCATCCGGATGTGCCACCCGAGCATGCCGGCGTCTTTGTCGAGGCGGTACATCGTCTGTCACGACCATACCACCAGGAGTAAGCATGGATATGCAGGCGCTGCGCGCAGAGCAACTGGCCCGGGCCAAAGACGTGATCCGTCACGACGACTTTGATTGCCTGCCGCCGCGCCTGATTGCCGGCGCAGACGTGGGCTTCGAGCAGCAGGGCGAGGTCACGCGCGCTGCGCTGGTGATTCTGGAGTATCCGTCGTTAAAACTGATTGAGCATAAGGTGGCGCGCATCGCCACCACCATGCCCTATATCCCCGGCTTTCTCTCTTTTCGCGAATATCCTGCGTTACTGACGGCCTGGCAAATGCTGGAACATCAGCCCGACCTGCTGTTTGTCGATGGACATGGCATCTCGCATACACGCCGTCTCGGCGTCGCCAGCCACTTTGGCCTGCTGGTGGATGTACCGACCATTGGTGTGGCGAAAAGTCGCCTGTGCGGCAAATTCGAACCACTGGATGATCAGCCGGGCGCGCGTCAGCCGCTGATGGATAAGGGGGAGCAGCTGGGCTGGGTATGGCGCAGTAAAAACCGCTGCAACCCGCTGTTTGTCGCCACCGGCCACCGCATCAGCAACGACACGGCGCTACAGTGGGTAGAGAACTGTATGGCGGGTTACCGCCTGCCGGAACCCACGCGCTGGGCCGATGCCGTCGCTTCCGGACGTCCGGCTTTCCTGCGCTGGCAGCAGCAGGGTTAACGGTGTGAGTCTGCGGCTTTTCAGGTACACTGCAGGCCGCGCGTCAATGTCTATGAGATCCCAATATGTTACGTAATCCGATTCATCTGCGGCTGGAAAAGCTGGAAAGCTGGCAGCACGTTACTTTTATGGCTTGCCTGTGTGAGCGCATGTATCCCAATTATTGGGCATTCTGCCAGCAAACCGGTTTTGGCGATCCTCAGCTCTATCGCCGCATCCTCGATTTGGTGTGGGAAACGCTGGTGATCAAAGATGCTAAAGTGAATTTCGACAGCCAACTGGAGAAGCTGGAAGAAGCTATCCCGTCGGCTGATGATTACGATGTCTATGGCGTCCATCCGGCGATCGATGCCTGTGTGGCGCTGAGTGAATTACTGCACTCGCGTTTAAGTGGTGAAACGCTGGCTCACGCCATCGAAGTCAGTGAGACGTCCATTACCACCGTCGCCATCCTCGAAATGACTCAGGCTGGTCGTGAAATGAGCGATGATGAGTTAAAAGAGAACCCGGCGGTGGAAGACGAATGGGACTGTCAGTGGGAGATTTTCCGCCTGCTGGCTGCCTGTGAAGAGCGCGACCTGGAACTGATCAAAGGGCTGCGATCTGACCTGCGTGAGGACCCGATTAGCAACATCGGTATAAAATTTCAGCAATAAGGCGATAAAACGTGACTTCACGCCTGATTTGTCATGCCTAAAGGCTTCACATTCGCCCCCTGTCTGGTCTACATTTGGGGGGCTGAAAAATGTGGCTATCGGTGCGTGCAGGCTGAAGAGTGCCAGAATCTGGCTTTTCCCTCGCACTTGATGCTTAGCAAGCGATAAATACACTGTAAGGATAACTTATGAACAAGACTCAACTGATTGATGTAATTGCGGACAAAGCGGACCTGTCTAAGACCCAGGCTAAAGCTGCTCTGGAATCCACCCTGGCTGCGATTACTGAGTCTCTGAAAGAAGGTGATGCTGTACAACTGGTTGGTTTTGGTACCTTTAAAGTTAACCACCGTGCTGAGCGTACTGGCCGCAACCCGCAGACTGGCAATGAGATCAAAATTGCTGCTGCAAACGTACCGGCATTTGTATCTGGTAAAGCACTGAAAGACGCTGTTAAGTAATAGCGTTTGCGCTAAAAGTTTGAACAGGGGGGCGATCTGATCGCTCCTTTTGTTTTTTATCTCTCTAATCCGTGTGAGAATTTATGAAATACATTCTCCTCGCTTTCTCCATTCTCCTTGCGGGTTGTAGCTCCCATTCCACACTGCCGGACTTTACCGCCAGTGGTTATCTTGCCGATCGCGGCGCAGTTCGTATCTGGCGCAAAGACAACCAGCAGCAAGTGGCCCATATGAAGACGGTGTTCAGTCCGTTTAATGGCGATGCCACTGAAATGACCGACTATACCTGGCAGGATGGCAAGCTGGTCTCGATTGAACGCCATATCGCTGGCGGCCATCCCGATGACATCACCCTGCGCTTTGATCAGCAGGGGCAACTTAATTTTATGCAGCGACAATTGCAGGGACGCCGTGAGGCGGTCTCAACCGACGCTGTAGCGCTTTATACCTTCGATGCGCAGCGGATGCTTAAAATCAGTGATGCGTTGCTTAGCGGCCGTGTGATGCTGAAACAGGGCCAGTGGTCAGCTGAGGGCGCAGTGAAAACCTGCCAGGGCCAGCTGGTGAAACCTGCGCTGGATGACAGCTCGTTGCGCTATATTGCGCAACGTCAGGCGAACTCCCGTCAGCCAGTGAGTATCGCCTGGCTGGAGGCGCCAGAAGGCACCCAACTGCTGCTGGTGGCAAATGAAGATTATTGTCAGTGGGAACCGCAGGAAGAAGGGTTTTAAAACAGGGGCGTAGGGGCGGCGTTATCGCCGCCCGTCAACAGATTACTTACGATTAATCGCGCGGTAACCGATATCGTTACGGCAGAAGCTACCGTCCCAGGAGATATGCTGCAGCAGCTGATAGGCACGCTGTTGCGCCGCCGCCACATCTTCACCCAGCGCGGTTACGCAAAGCACGCGTCCGCCATTGGTTACCACCAGATCATCCTGCATGATCGTGCCGGCATGAAACACTTTGCCGTCAGCCACTTCTTCCAGCGGTAAACCATGGATCTGATCGCCGGTACTGTAATCGCCCGGGTAACCGCCAGCAGCCAGCACCACACCCAGTGAAGGACGCGGATCCCATTTGGAATCGCGTTGATCCAGTTTGCCGTCGCAGGCGGCGAGGCAAAGATCGACCAGATCCGATTGCAGACGCAACATGATCGGCTGAGTTTCCGGATCGCCAAAGCGACAGTTAAATTCGATCACTTTTGGCTGATTGTTGCTGCCAATCATCAGGCCGGCATACAGGAATCCGGTATAGGTATTCCCTTCCGCCGCCATACCGCGCACGGTGGGCCAGATAACTTCGTCCATTACGCGCTGGTGGATCTCATCAGTCACCACTGGCGCCGGCGAGTAAGCGCCCATGCCACCGGTGTTTGGGCCGGTATCACCGTCGCCAACACGCTTGTGATCCTGGCTGGTGGCCATTGGCAGTACGTTCTGGCCATCGACCATTACGATAAAGCTGGCTTCTTCGCCGTCGAGGAACTCTTCCACCACAATACGGTGACCGGCATCGCCGAAGGCGTTACCCGCCAGCATATCCTGAATTGCGTCTTCCGCTTCCTGCAGGGTCATGGCGACAATCACGCCTTTACCCGCCGCCAGGCCGTCAGCTTTAATCACGATTGGTGCACCTTTACTGCGCACGTAAGCCAGTGCAGGCTCCACTTCGGTAAAGTTCTGATACTCCGCCGTCGGGATCTTATGGCGCGCGAGGAAATCTTTGGTAAAGGCTTTCGAACCTTCCAGCTGGGCCGCGGCCTGTGTTGGGCCAAAGATTTTCAGACCGGCAGCGCGGAAGGCATCCACCACGCCAATCACCAGCGGCGCTTCCGGGCCAACGATGGTCAGGTCGATCTTCTCGCTCTGCGCAAAGCTCAGCAGCGCAGGGATATCGGTGGGGCTAATCGCCACGTTCTGCAGGGCAGGTTCCAGCGCGGTTCCGGCATTACCCGGCGCGACAAACACGGTTTCCGCCAGTGGCGACTGGGACGCTTTCCATGCCAGTGCGTGTTCACGACCGCCATTACCGATAACTAAAATTTTCATTACGAATTCTCCAGGGGCGATTAATGGCGGAAATGGCGCATATCGGTAAAGATCATCGCGATGCCGTGCTCATTGGCCGCCGCAATCACTTCATCATCACGAATAGAACCACCCGGTTGGATCACACAGCTGACGCCAACCGCCGCAGCGGCATCGATGCCGTCACGGAACGGGAAGAAAGCATCAGAGGCCATGGCGCAGCCTTTCACTTCCAGACCTTCGTCCGCCGCTTTGATGCCGGCGATTTTCGCGGAGTAGACGCGGCTCATCTGACCGGCGCCAATGCCGATAGTCATATTATTCTGCGCATAAACGATGGCGTTGGATTTAACGAACTTCGCCACTTTCCAGCAGAACAGCGCATCACGCAGTTCCTGTTCAGTGGGCTGGCGATCGCTGACGACTCGCAGCTGGCTGGCGTCGACCATACCCAGATCGCGGTCCTGCACCAGCAGGCCACCGTTAACCCGTTTGAAATCGAGGCCTTTCTGACGCTGCTGCCACTGACCGCAGGTCAGCACGCGCACGTTCTGTTTGGCGGCGGTGACTTTCAGCGCTTCTGCGGTGGCGGAAGGGGCAATAATCACTTCGACAAACTGGCGGCTGATAATCGCCTGCGCGGTCGCTTCGTCCAACTCGCGGTTAAAGGCAATGATGCCGCCAAATGCGGAGGTCGGGTCAGTTTTGTACGCGCGCTCGTACGCATCGAGAATCGAGTCGCCCACCGCCACACCGCACGGGTTGGCATGCTTGACGATTACGCAGGCCGCCTCGCTAAACTCTTTTACGCACTCCAGCGCCGCATCGGTATCGGCGATATTGTTATAGGAGAGTGCTTTGCCCTGTACCTGTTGCGCGGTAGCGACCGAGGCTTCAGTAATTTTCTCTTCTATATAGAAGGCTGCATCCTGATGGCTGTTCTCACCATAACGCATATCCTGCTTCTTGATAAAGTTCAGGTTCAGCGTGCGCGGGAAGCGACCAGCCGGTTCGCTGGAGTCACCGTGGTAAGCCGGCACCAGACTACCGAAGTAGTTGGCGATCATGCTGTCATAGGCGGCAGTGTGTTCGAAGGCTTTGATCGCCAGATCGAAACGGGTCGCCAGCGTCAGCGAGTTTTCGTTGGCATCCAGCTCAGCGATGATGGTGCTGTAGTCGCTGCTCTTCACCACGATGGCCACATCTTTATGGTTCTTCGCTGCGGAGCGCACCATGGTCGGGCCGCCGATATCGATATTCTCTACCGCATCCGCCAGTGAACAACCTTCGCGCGCCACGGTCTCGGCAAACGGATAAAGGTTAACGACCACCATGTCGATTGGCGCGATGTTATGTTCCGCCATAATCGCATCATCCTGACCACGGCGACCTAAAATGCCACCATGCACTTTCGGGTGCAGCGTTTTGACGCGTCCATCCATCATTTCAGGGAAACCGGTGTAATCCGACACTTCGGTGACTGGCAGACCTGCGTCAGCCAGCAAACGTGCAGTACCGCCAGTAGAGAGCAGTTCGACACCGCGGCTGGAGAGCGCCTGGGCGAATTCGAGGATACCGGCTTTATCAGACACGCTGAGCAGCGCGCGGCGTAGAGGACGACGTTGTTGCATGGTGGTTATATCCCTTGGCTTTGGTTCGCAGTTACTTTGGGTAATGAAAGAGCGTTACATCAAGCTTAGCTGTTTCTCTTCTTTATATAGAAGGAAGATAAGTTTCAGGTAACGCCCCAAAAGGGGGGCCGAACGTCGCGTCGCATTGTAGCGAAAACGTTTGCGTGATGCTCGTCAAAATTGTCCGTCGCAGACCAATGTGGATAACTTTGTGCATAACTGCGTATAAGGCGGCCTTTTGCTGTGGATTGCAGCGAACAGTCAATTTATCGCAAATTAGGTGTTGCGGCCTGCGCGGAACTCCCTATAATGCGCAACCACTGAGACGGAACAACGGCTTACACAGCGGCGGCTCAGGAGGTTCAGGAAGTTCTGAACCGCCGGAGAAAAACTTCTGAAAACGGGGTTGACTCTGAGGGAGGAAAGCG
>NZ_JAODIM010000027.1 GCF_025527015.1 Winslowiella arboricola
TCGGCAGAGATGCCTTAGTGCCTTCGGGAACCGTGAGACAGGTGCTGCATGGCTGTCGTCAGCTCGTGTTGTGAAATGTTGGGTTAAGTCCCGCAACGAGCGCAACCCTTATCCTTTGTTGCCAGCGAGTAATGTCGGGAACTCAAAGGAGACTGCCGGTGATAAACCGGAGGAAGGTGGGGATGACGTCAAGTCATCATGGCCCTTACGGCCAGGGCTACACACGTGCTACAATGGCGCATACAAAGAGAAGCGAACTCGCGAGAGCAAGCGGACCTCATAAAGTGCGTCGTAGTCCGGATCGGAGTCTGCAACTCGACTCCGTGAAGTCGGAATCGCTAGTAATCGTAGATCAGAATGCTACGGTGAATACGTTCCCGGGCCTTGTACACACCGCCCGTCACACCATGGGAGTGGGTTGCAAAAGAAGTAGGTAGCTTAACCTTCGGGAGGGCGCTTACCACTTTGTGATTCATGACTGGGGTGAAGTCGTAACAAGGTAACCGTAGGGGAACCTGCGGTTGGATCACCTCCTTACCTATGTGAAGATACCCCGCGCAGTGCCCACACAGATTGTCTGATGAAAGTAACGAGCAACAGTAACAGAGTCCCCATCGTCTAGAGGCCCAGGACACTGCCCTTTCACGGCTGTAACAGGGGTTCGAATCCCCTTGGGGACGCCATACTCTGATAACGAAGTGAAAGACGTTATCAACCCAGTATCTCAAAACTGATTATGCCGCAGGGCGAGTCACGTTTGAGATATTTGCTCTTTAAAAATCCGGAACAAGCTGAAAATTGAAACGACATGTCGTCTCATTTCTCCGTAATAAGAAATGAATCACGATATGTTCGAGTCTCTCAAATGCTTGCAGCTCAGAAGAGTCGAAAGACACTTCCGGGTTGTGAGGTTAAGCGACTAAGCGTACACGGTGGATGCCCTGGCAGTCAGAGGCGATGAAGGGCGTGCTAATCTGCGATAAGCGACGGTAAGCCGATATGAGGCGCTATACCCGTCGATACCCGAATGGGGAAACCCAATGCACTACGGTGCATTATCGTTAAGTGAATACATAGCTTAACGAGGCGAACCTGGGGAACTGAAACATCTAAGTACCCAGAGGAAAAGAAATCAACCGAGATTCCCCCAGTAGCGGCGAGCGAACGGGGAACAGCCCAGAACCTGAATCAGTTTGTGCATTAGTGGAAGCGTCTGGAAAGTCGCAGGGTACAGGGTGATACTCCCGTACACAAAAATGCACTTGCTGTGAGTTCGATGAGTAGGGCGGGACACGTGACATCCTGTCTGAATATGGGGGGACCATCCTCCAAGGCTAAATACTCCTGACTGACCGATAGTGAACCAGTACCGTGAGGGAAAGGCGAAAAGAACCCCGGCGAGGGGAGTGAAACAGAACCTGAAACCGTGTACGTACAAGCAGTGGAAGCCTCTTAAATGTGGGGTGACTGCGTACCTTTTGTATAATGGGTCAGCGACTTATATTCTGTAGCAAGGTTAACCGTATAGGGGAGCCGCAGGGAAACCGAGTCTTAACTGGGCGTTAAGTTGCAGGGTATAGACCCGAAACCCGGTGATCTAGCCATGGGCAGGTTGAAGGTTGGGTAACACTAACTGGAGGACCGAACCGACTAATGTTGAAAAATTAGCGGATGACTTGTGGCTGGGGGTGAAAGGCCAATCAAACCGGGAGATAGCTGGTTCTCCCCGAAAGCTATTTAGGTAGCGCCTCGTGAATTCATCTCCGGGGGTAGAGCACTGTTTCGGCTAGGGGGCCATCCCGGCTTACCAACCCGATGCAAACTGCGAATACCGGAGAATGTTATCACGGGAGACACACGGCGGGTGCTAACGTCCGTCGTGAAGAGGGAAACAACCCAGACCGCCAGCTAAGGTCCCAAAGTCATGGTTAAGTGGGAAACGATGTGGGAAGGCACAGACAGCCAGGATGTTGGCTTAGAAGCAGCCATCATTTAAAGAAAGCGTAATAGCTCACTGGTCGAGTCGGCCTGCGCGGAAGATGTAACGGGGCTAAACCATGCACCGAAGCTGCGGCAGCG
>NZ_JAODIM010000026.1 GCF_025527015.1 Winslowiella arboricola
CGCTGGCAACAAAGGATAAGGGTTGCGCTCGTTGCGGGACTTAACCCAACATTTCACAACACGAGCTGACGACAGCCATGCAGCACCTGTCTCACGGTTCCCGAAGGCACTAAGGCATCTCTGCCGAATTCCGTGGATGTCAAGGCCAGGTAAGGTTCTTCGCGTTGCATCGAATTAAACCACATGCTCCACCGCTTGTGCGGGCCCCCGTCAATTCATTTGAGTTTTAACCTTGCGGCCGTACTCCCCAGGCGGTCGACTTAACGCGTTAGCTCCGGAAGCCACGCCTCAAGGGCACAACCTCCAAGTCGACATCGTTTACGGCGTGGACTACCAGGGTATCTAATCCTGTTTGCTCCCCACGCTTTCGCACCTGAGCGTCAGTCTTCGTCCAGGGGGCCGCCTTCGCCACCGGTATTCCTCCAGATCTCTACGCATTTCACCGCTACACCTGGAATTCTACCCCCCTCTACGAGACTCTAGCCTGCCAGTTTCAAATGCAGTTCCCAGGTTGAGCCCGGGGATTTCACATCTGACTTAACAGACCGCCTGCGTGCGCTTTACGCCCAGTAATTCCGATTAACGCTTGCACCCTCCGTATTACCGCGGCTGCTGGCACGGAGTTAGCCGGTGCTTCTTCTGCGGGTAACGTCAATCGACGCGGTTATTAACCGCATCGCCTTCCTCCCCGCTGAAAGTACTTTACAACCCGAAGGCCTTCTTCATACACGCGGCATGGCTGCATCAGGCTTGCGCCCATTGTGCAATATTCCCCACTGCTGCCTCCCGTAGGAGTCTGGACCGTGTCTCAGTTCCAGTGTGGCTGGTCATCCTCTCAGACCAGCTAGGGATCGTCGCCTAGGTGAGCCGTTACCCCACCTACTAGCTAATCCCATCTGGGTTCATCCGATGGTGTGAGGCCCGAAGGTCCCCCACTTTGCTCTTGCGAGATTATGCGGTATTAGCTACCGTTTCCAGTAGTTATCCCCCTCCATCGGGCAGATCCCCAGACATTACTCACCCGTCCGCCGCTCGCCGGCAAAGTAGCAAGCTACTTCCCGCTGCCGCTCGACTTGCATGTGTTAGGCCTGCCGCCAGCGTTCAATCTGAGCCATGATCAAACTCTTCAATTAAAAAGCTTGATGCTCAAAGAATTAAAACTGTTATTCGTAATGAATATAGTAGTCACTCTTGAGACTTGATATTTCAAATTTTTTCCATCCGGAGATGGTTTGCGATATCAACCCTGCGAGTGCCCACACAGATTGTCTGATAAATTGTTAAAGAGCAG
>NZ_JAODIM010000025.1 GCF_025527015.1 Winslowiella arboricola
TCATATCGATTAACAGTCGTATGGGGCTTTTCTCTTTTATATCCTTTGCAAATGCTCAGGATATAAAGATCCAGAGCACCCACCAGACAGTCTACCTTAATGAATTTCCTACTGAGAAAGAATATTAATAAGATGTGCGCTAAATTTGTTTATTATGCAATTGCACTGAAATGTGCTTCAGTTCCACCTTAATTTAATAATGCATTCTGTTACATAAATTAATAATATAAACCCCCTGCATGGGAAGAAGATTTAACACTACAAAAATCATTATCTCAGCTCGCAACAACTCTTCGCCCTGGCTTTAATCGATATTTATAAAAAGGGTGCTCATGGATCATGCTCACAACATCCAACAGGCGGGGACTTACCCCGCCGTTGGGTTGCCTTACCCGCTGGATTTGCAGGCCATGGTAAC
>NZ_JAODIM010000042.1 GCF_025527015.1 Winslowiella arboricola
CGCCGCCCCTACGGAACGCTGTATGTAGGGGCGGCGTTCTCGCCGCCCGCCATCATCAGAATCAGAACTTAGTCTTTTTCGACCGGCATTGAGCTGACTGAAGAGAGGTAGTTCAGCAACGCAATATCGTTTTCCACGCCCAGTTTCATCATCGCTGATTTCTTCTGGCTGCTGATGGTTTTGATACTGCGGTTCAGTTTTTTAGCGATTTCCGTTACCAGGAAACCTTCAGCAAACAGACGCAGAACTTCACTCTCTTTTGGTGACAGACGTTTATCGCCATAACCACCCGCGCTGATTTTCTCCAGCAGTTTCGCCACGCTGTCCGGCGTATACTTCTTGCCTTTCTGCAGGGCTGCCAGCGCTTTCGGCAGATCGGTTGGCGCGCCTTGTTTCAGCACGATCCCTTCAATATCCAGATCCAGTACTGCGCTGAGGATCGCCGGGTTGTTGTTCATCGTCAGAACGATAATTGACAGATCCGGGTAGTGACGTTTGATGTATTTGATCAGAGTAATACCGTCGCCATATTTCTCGCCTGGCATCGACAAATCGGTAATCAGTACATTTGCATCTAACTTAGGTAGGCTGTTAACCAATGCTGTGGAGTCTTCGAACTCACCAACAACGTTTACCCATTCAATCTGTTCAAGTGACTTACGAATGCCAAAAAGAACAATCGGATGGTCATCGGCAATAATTACATTCAAATTATTCATCTTATTGGTTACCTTGCTGCAGCAGTTCATTGACGTAAGCGTCGATGTTACTGGTGGTATTTTTAATGTTTGAATCGTCACACTCTTTAATGTGCTGTTCTAACGTTTCACAAAGCTGCTTGCCGGGCACCAGATTGAGCATGGCAAACACGCCTTTCAGGCGATGCGCTGTCTGAGCAAGCGAACTGTAGTCACCGTTCGCCGACTCATTATACAATCTCTTTACATCATCCGGTACTGTGTCGACAAATAGCTGGTAATAACCGCTATTTAGCAGCGGTGTGGCATCCTGTTCTTCAACAGGCTCCTCACCAGGCACATCCTGCGCCAGTTGTTGTTCTATCAGCTGCAACAATGCATCCAGCACCGCGCTACTGATATTGAAGTTAACCCGGTATTGATTATCGCTAATCGCCCGGAACCCCATCTCATCATCCGTGAGTAACAGTGACCACGGCGTTAAACGCGCCGGGTCGTCAGTGACCAGAACATCATGATCCTGGCCGGAGAAGCGCTCATCCGGCGTAATGCAGTTGGCGCCCCAGTTTTCCAGTTGATGACAGACAATCTTGCGTACGTCATCAACGGTAATTTCGATTAAGGCGGTCAGACCCTCCAGCAGCTTCTCTTCCTGCGGCTGCTGATTTTCCAGCGGCATATGCAGATTGATGCTGTAGCGGGTGCCAATATCCGGTTTGGCATGAACTTCCAAATGGCCGCCCAACTGCTTACACAGCTGCTTGCACAGGAAGAAGGCGAGGCCGGAAGCCTGTCCAAAGCGATCCTGCGAGGTTTCGCCAAGGAACGGGAAGTCAGTGTTGCCCAGTTCATCCACCGTTAAACCGGCGCCGGTATCGACGATCTGAATCGTCAGGCGATCGGGCCGCTCTGCCGGTGAGTCGATATCCAGTGAAATCTTGCCCCAGTTGGTGGTGGTCAGCGAGTAGTGCAGCAGTGTCGACAGCACTTTGCGAATAGCGCGCTGATCGCCAAAGCGCATCTCGTCGCTGCTCAGGCGGTTGCGTACCAGCAGCGTCAGACCTTTGCGGCGCGTCAGTGGCAACATCTCTAAGGCGACATCATCCAGCAGTGCTTGCAGATTGAAGGAGGTGGCATCCGGCGTCCAGTCGTGGGTTTCCAGCCGGTTCAGCAGCACAATATCATCGACCAGACGATGCAGCGCCTGGGTTTCCTGCAATATATCCAGCTGTACTTCATCGTCGCTGTGCAGGCTGAGCTGCTGGATATGCTCCACCACATTGCCCAACGGGCGATACAGCGCATGACCAAGATTCTGCAACAGCTGTTGCCGCATCTGGTGATTCTTATCCAGCACCTGCTGCGCTTTTTGCAGCTTTTTATTCACCAGCAGCTCACGGTCCTGATCGCGCATCATAAACAGCTGAGTATGCGGCGATACCACACTGCGCGCATGGCGGATCTCGTACACTTCATTATTGACCGTCGCCTGCAACACCCCCTGATGCTGATCAGACATATTAATGATTTTTTGCAGATTCAGGTGCGGCAGCAGGTGCTCAGCAATCTTGTTGCTGATAATGGTGCGGTTGCTGGCAAAGTCATACACCAGCAGGCCGACCGGCAGGCTGGCGACAATCTCTTCATTCAGCACCCGCAGCGCATCAAGTTCGGCGCTCTGATTCTCACTGGGACGCAGCGACTGGTGGCGCAGCAGAAACAGCCCGGCCAGTGACATCAGCAGCAGCAGCAGGTTGGCCAGCAGTGGCCACATCAGATTACGCAAGGTATCGAACACCAGGCTGGTAATCGGCACGCGATACACCAGCTGGAGCGGGGTGCTGGTCAGCGAGGAGGCAATCTCGACGTTGGGATTGACCAGCGAGATACGGGTGTTCTGCGCATCATCATCATTTTGCGTGCCTTCGCTGGTAACGGTACTGTCCTGCTTCAGCTGGAAATTCTCCAGCGGCATATTACGCGGGATCAGATCGTTGACCGGCAAATCAAATGCCACCACCGTCGCCAGATGACCAGGCTGATTAAAGGTCGTGCGCACAGTGAAATAGTTGTCGTTCTGCCAGGTAAAGCGACGCAGTGGCGAGAAGCTTTCGCGCTCATCCAGCGCATTAGCCTGCTGCAGCATCTCCGCGCGGCGAGCATCAACAATACTGTTGATGGCGCTCTCTTTATAACGCGTCGCCATATCTTTTAACGGCAGCGTCGAGATCAGAATCAGGCTGTTGTCCTGACCATTGAGGAAATACATCGACCAGGTGCTGTTTTCGGCGCCCCACAGCGTGTCGAGATAGTTGGACATGCGCAGGGTCATATCCAGCGTGCTGCTATCGTGAGAACCAAAAATCAGCGCTTCGGTTTTACGGCGCGTTTTTTCCAGATAATAGACATCGGGGCGCAGCCGTGTTTCCTGCAGACTGTTCGGCGGCGTACCGGCGGCGCTGGCCGCAAGGTTTTCATAGATTTGCCAGGTGGCAAAACGATAGGTGTCGATGCGTTTTTGCATACTGTGAGTGATATCGGACATCGCATAGCGCTTTTCCGTCAGCCACGCGTTAACCGCGTTATGGATCATAAATCCTAACGCCAGCAGTAACACCAGAATAAACATCACAAAGAAGCGCGTGACATTGCCTGAGGTGAGGGGAAACTTATATGGCACCATAGCGTAACGTGACACCCAAATTATCGTGTAACCAGCCGGGCGCTGGCAGCAACAGCTAAAAGCAGTACCGCGATGGCTGTAAAGGCCGTCGTCAGGCTAAACCACTGGGAAACAAACCCGACCAGTGCCGGACCTGCCAGAATACCTGCATATCCGATGGTTGTCATGGCCGAAATCGCCAGGTTGACCGGCATGATATCTTGTTTTCCGGCCGCGCTGAACAGAATCGGTACCGTATTTGACGCGCCAAGTCCTACCAGAAACAGCGCCAGTAATGTCACTGTTACATCGTTAATGCTGACCGCAAGGAAAATCCCCGCCGCGGCGCCCAGGCTGCCACATAACAGAATCGTGGTGCTGCCGAAGCGGCTCACGGTGCGATCGCCGGTCAGGCGGCCAATGGTCATCGCCACGGAGAACACTGCATAGCCCAGACCGGCCTGTGATGCGGGCAGGTCGCGGCTGTTGGTCAGGAACAGCGCGCTCCAGTCGAGTATGGCCCCTTCGGTAAGAAACAGAATAAAGCACAGGATACCGAGAAACAGCACCCAGCCGCGCGGCAGCACCAGTAACGGCGTATCAGGCTGATGCAGACGCTGGCTTAACAGATGCTTCTGGCTGCTTAGCAGCAACAGAAAAATCAGTACCGCCACCATCAGTACCGCTTGCAGCGGCAGTAAACCGGCCCACAACAGGGCGCTGACCAGACCGGCACCGGCGATGCCGCCAATACTGAAGAAGCCATGGAAGCCTGACATCATGGCGCGGCCGGCGGCTTTTTCCACCTCGACCGCCTGAATATTCATCGCCACATCCAGGACACCAATGGCGGCGCCGAAAATCATCAGCGTGACCGCCAGCGCAATTGCCGTCGGCAGCGTGGCCAGCAGCGGCAGTACCAGCATTACCGTGAGGCTGGCGATAACAATCAGCGCCTTGCAGCCATACTTTGCCGCTAACTTGCCGGTAAGCGGCATGGCAACCAGCGAGCCGAAGCCCAGCGACAGCAGCAGCGCGCCCAGCGAGGCGTCGCTCAGGCCAATGCGGGTTTTAGCGTAGGGAACCAGTGGCGCCCAGGCTGACATACCCAACCCGGCAATAAAAAAAATCACGCGTGTCGCCAGCTGCGTGGCTGGCGTCTGTTCCCCTGGGGCGGCTGAATCCGTGCTGGTCATTAATATGCTTTTATTTTCAACTATTCAGGTGCTCTTTTTACCATAAAAATGGCGCGTTTAGAATGTAAACAGCCGAAGTGAACCTTTTGTCACCGGCAGTCAGCAGGCATTTTATGCCAGCCAGAGAGTAAGTAACCGATAAAAACGGCAGTGTTAACTTAAATCGCCGCACTAAGGCCAATTTCCAGATATTTCCTGGTATGGAGCGTGCCGGACTGCGAGATCAAAATAATAAGTCAGCTATTGAAAACCTTTGTTTTTAATTCACTCCCGCGCTTCGCCTGAGCTGGTTAAATTTCCCCCACTCATTTCAGCCTCCACTTGTGCTAACAATCACAAATTCTTGTGAATTATATTCATTATTTTCCCCTGTAAATTACAAGGTTTTTGGTGTTTTTCACCATCAGGCCTCTCCTCATTCTGCGTTAAGTCATCGTCGCCAGCCTGATTAAAATCAAATCATTAGGTGGCTAGTTAATTATTTTTTCAGAAATAATTGGAGCGATAAGGTAATTTTTTCTAAACTATGCAATTAAATTAACTTATCGATAAGATAAATATTAATCACGACTCAGTGCCGCTTTATTGCTTATATCTGGATAATGAAAGAAAGAGGAAATAACACCTCATAGCACTATTTAAGCCATTTGCACGACTTTTTTTGCTTTTTTTCTCTGATAAGCACCAGGTTGATAAACATTCACGATAGTGAAAGTTAACAATTTCGTAACCACCAAAACTCTGCAGATTTTCTGTAGTTTCTTGCGTGGCGTTTACCCAACTGGTGTGTAAGGGGTTACTTAGATGGCACAGCTCAATGAAGGCCGCGTCGATATTATCTCACGCGATAACGGAACGCTTATCTCTCAGGCCAGTGGCGGCGCAAGCCATACGGTAATGCTTACCGAGCCGAGCGTAGTGAAGATAAACGGCACTCGTGCGATGGTCGTGGAGTTTGAGCGACAGGGAAACGATCTGATCCTGCATATGCGCGATGGCAGCGTAGTGCGTTACCAGCAGTTCTTTTTTGATGATGTCGACGGTTCACACAGCGAACTGGTGTTCGATGATGGCGTAAATCCCCCTGAGCATGCGCTGTTCCCGGTCACCACTGAGATGACTGATGCGACTACCGCGATGGCGATTACGCCGGAATACGAGTCACTGGGTAACCTTGAACCGCTGCTACTGGCGGATAACGAAATTTCCGGTGGCGTGATTACCGCCGCCGGTATCGGTGCGCTGGGCCTGGTTGGGCTGGCGGTCGGTGCGGCTGGCG
This sequence comes from Winslowiella arboricola, assembly GCF_025527015.1. Lineage (GTDB taxonomy): Bacteria > Pseudomonadota > Gammaproteobacteria > Enterobacterales > Enterobacteriaceae > Erwinia > Erwinia arboricola. Next base: position 5,836 of record NZ_JAODIM010000042.1, read on the forward strand.
GTGGTGGCGGTGGTGGCGGTGGCGATGACACTACGCCAACACCGGTGCAGCCGACGATTACCATCAACACCTTTGCCGGTGATGATGTGCTGGATAATAGCGAGAAACAGAACAGTCAGGCTATTTCCGGTACCACCACTCAGGTGGAGGCGGGGCAGACTGTCACCATCACCCTTAACGGGCAGACTTACACGGCGACGGTTGGCGCTGATGGCAGCTGGAGCGTCAATGTCCCGGCCTCCGCGTTGCAGGCACTGGCGAATGGCACCACGTCGATCGCGGTCAGCGTCACTAACAGCGCTGGCAACAGCGCCACCGACAGCCATGATTTTACCGTCACTCCCGCGGCTGGCACTGTCCCGACGATTACCATCGGCGCTTTTGCCGGTGACAATATCCTTGATGCCGGTGAAAAAGCCAGCAGCCAGACAATTTCCGGTACCACCACCAATGTTGAAGCGGGCCGTACGGTAACCATTACCCTCGGCGGCGTCAGCTATAGCGCCACCGTTGCCGCTAATGGCAGCTGGAGCGTCTCGGTGCCTCCGGCGGCATTACAGGCGCTGGCTAACGGCAGCGCCACCATTGCCGCCAGCGTTACCGATGCGGCGGGCGCAGCCGCCAGCGACACGCAGGCGATTACCGTCACCGGTCCGGTCGTGGAGGTTCCCACTATCACCATTGGTGATTTCGCCGGTGATAATATTCTTGATGCCGATGAGAAAGGCAGCAGTCAGGCGATTTCCGGTGTCACCACCAATGTTGAAGCCGGACGCACGGTCACCATTACGCTGGGCGGCGTGACCTATACCGCCACCGTGGCCGCCAATGGCAGCTGGAGCGTTAACGTTCCTGCCGCGGCATTACAGGCGCTGGCCGAAGGCACCACGACCATCAATGCCAGCGTCAGCAACAGCGCGGGCAGCACCGCCAGCGACAACCAGGATATTACGGTGATCGGCGGTGACAATCAGCCACCGACACTGACCCTGAACGATTTTGCCGGCGACAATGTGCTTGATGGCGCAGAGAAACAGATCGATCAGCTGCTGAGCGGCACCACCACCAATGTTGAGGCTGGCCGCACCGTCACCATTACCCTGGGTGGCCTGACTTACAGCACACTGGTGCAGGCTGATGGCAGCTGGAGCGTATCGGTGCCGTCCGCTGCACTGGAAGCGCTGGCGGCGGGAACCACCACCATCAGCGCCAGCGTCAGTAATGCCGCAGGCACTAGCGCCAGCGACAGCAGTTCACTGGTGGTTCAGCCGGATACCGCCGGCAGCATTGCGCTGGAACCGATTAGTGGCGATGGCTATCTCGGCACCGGCGAAGTGGCCGCCGGGTTAGTGATTAGCGGCACCACTACTGGCGTCACCGCTGGCAGTATCGTAACCGTCAGTTTTAACGGCACTGATTATCCTGCTACCGTCAATGCCGATGGGACATGGAGCGCCACGATTCCTGCTTCGGCGCTTAGCGGCCTGCCTGATGGCGCACTGACCATTAACGCCAGCGTGACCGACAGCAATGGCGATCTGGTCATTAACAGTGGTCAGCTGAATGTACTGATCAATAATCCACCGGATGCCACTATCGAGCCACCATTTGGCGGCGACGGCACGCTGAACGGCGATGAAGCCGGTACCGATCAGACTATCGGCGGCAATACCGGCGCGACCGGTCCGGGCCAGACGGTGGTGGTCACCATTGGCGGCAACGACTACAACGCACCGGTCGCCAGTGACGGCAGCTGGACGGTCACCATCCCGGCGGAAGATCTGGCTAACCTGCCACAGGGCAACAGCAATCCGATCGTGGTGGTGGTCACCGACCCGGCGGGGAATACCAGCACCTCTACGACGCCGCTGGTGGTGGATACCGTGCCACCGACGTTGACTCTGGACGGCCCAATCTCCACTGACGGCTACCTTAACCAGCAGGAGCAGGCCCAGCCGTTAATTATTGGCGGCAATGTCGAAGCCGGCTCCACCATTGTGGTTACGCTGGCGGGTGTTAACTACCCTGCAACCGTGGACGGTTCTGGCCAGTGGTCGGTTACCGTCCCGGCGAATACCCTTGCTGACGGCAGCTACACGGCAGTCATCACCGCCACCGACAGCGCAGGCAATACCACCACGGTCAACAGTCCGCTGACGGTGATCGCCGATCCGGCTAATTTCGCCACTATCACCCTTAATCCGTTTGCCGGCGACGGTATACTTGATGGCGCGGAGCAGCAGACCGAACAGTTTATTACCGGTACCACTGATGCGCCGCAGGGGCAGACCATTACGGTCACGCTGGGCAATACCAGCTATACCGGCATTGTGCAGGCGGATGGCAACTGGTCAGTCACCGTTCCGGCCAGCGCGCTGGAGGGGCTGAGCAACGGTACGCAAAACTTTACCGTCAGCGTCGATGATGCGGCGGGCAACACCAGCAGCAGTGATGGCAGCTTTGACGTTGATAATACTGTCGCCGCGATTGCGCTTGATCCGCTGAGTGGCGACGGTTATCTCAATGCGCAGGAATCGGCCAGCGATCTGACTGTCAGCGGCACCTCAAGCAATGTGGCAACCGGTAGCGTGGTCAGTTTTGTGATTGGCGCCACCACCTATACCGCGACCGTGCAGGCCGATGGCAGCTGGAGCACTACGGTTCCGGCCAGTGTTGTCGGGGCGCTGGCGGATGGCCCGCTGACCATTACCGCCACCACGCCGGGCGCAAATGGCACGACGCTTTCGGCTGACGGCACGCTGAATGTGGTGATCGCTAATCAACCGGCAGCCACTATCGATCCGCCATTTGGCGGTGACGGCGCACTGAACGGCAATGAAGTCAGCAACGATCAGACCATCAGCGGTAATACCGGCGTCAGTGCGCCAGGTCAGACGGTGCTGGTCACCCTTGGCGGCAACGATTACAGCGCGCTGGTGGGCAGCGACGGCAGCTGGACAGTGACTATCCCGGCGGCGGATCTCGGCGGTCTGCCGCAGGGCAGCAATAATCCGCTGGTGGTAGTCGTCACCGATGCGGCAGGAAATAGCAACACCACGACCACGCCAGTGCTGGTGGATACGGCGGCGCCGACGCTGGGACTCGACAACCCGATTTCCGGTAATGGCTATCTGAATGCGCAGGAGCAGGGCCAGCCGTTAGAGATTGCAGGAAGCGGCGAAGCCAATGCTTCGATTGTGGTGACGCTGAATGGCGTTGACTACGCCACCACCGTCGATAGCACGGGACAGTGGACGGTCACCATTCCGGCGGCCGATCTGGCGAATATCGCCGACGGTAGTTATACCGTCGATATTGTCGCCAGCGATGCAGCAGGCAATACCACTGCCAGCACCGCGCCGCTGGTGGTGGATACCCAGTTGCCGCCGCTGGCGCTAACCACGCCAATTTCCGGCGATGGTTATCTGAATGCGCAGGAGCAGGCCCAGCCGTTAATTATTGCCGGTAACGGTGAAGCGGGCGCAAGCATCGTCGTTACTCTCGATCAGGTGGATTACCCCGCAACGGTAGACAGCGACGGCAACTGGTCGGTGACCGTCCCGGCTAACACGCTGGGTGATGGCAGCTATAACGTAGCGATCACCACCACCGATAGCGCAGGCAATGCTACCACGGTGAACAGCCCGCTGACGGTCATTGCCAGCCCGGCTAATCAGCCCACTCTCACTATCGATCCGCTGACCGGCGACGGGGTGCTGGATGGCGCAGAGCAGCAAACCGAACAGTTCCTCACCGGTAACACCACTAATGTGCAGGCCGGGCAGGTAGTGACCGTGGTGCTGGGTGGCGAAAGCTATACCGGCGTAGTGCAGGCCAGCGGCGCCTGGTCGGTCGCTATCCCGGCCAGCGCACTGGAAGGGCTGACTAACGGCACGCAAGATTTTACCGTCAGCGTCGATGATGCGGCGGGTAACAATGCCAGTGACGATGGCAGTTTTGTCGTTGATAACACCCTCGCTGCAATAGCCTTTGATCCGCTGAGTGGCGACGGCTATCTCAATGCGCTGGAAGCGGAAAGCGATCTAACCGTCAGCGGCACCTCAAACAACGTGGCAGCGGGCAGTACCGTCACTTTTGTCATTGGCACTACCACCTATAGCGCGATCGTGCAGGCCAATGGCAGCTGGAGCACCACGGTGCCATCCGCCGCCCTGGCGAATCTGGCTGATGGCCCGCTCACCATTACCGCCACCACTCCGGGCGCTAACGGCACCACGCTTAGCGCTGACGGCACGCTGAATGTGGCGATCAACGATCTGCCGCAGGCGAATATCGATACGCCATTTGCTGACGCTATCTTAAGCGGCGATGAGTCGCGCAGCGATCAGACGCTGACCGGTAACACTGGCGCCACCGGTGACGGACAGACGGTTACGGTGACCATTGGCGGCATCGATTATCCGGTTCAGGTAGCCACCGATGGCAGCTGGAGCCTGCTGGTGCCGTCGACTGCCTTACAGAATCTGCCGGAAGGCCCGACTACCGTAGTGGTCGCAGTCAGCGATGCGGCGGGCAACAGTAACACTTCAACCACTACCGTGCGGGTGGATACGCTGCCACCGTCGCTGGAGATTGAACCGATCGCCGAAGATGGGCGGATTAACGGCACTGAACAGAATCAGCCACTGCTGATCGAAGGTTTCGCGGAACCGGGATCGACGGTCACCGTCACCCTCGATGGCGTCGATTATCCGGCGACCATTAATGCCAGCGGCTACTGGACGGTAAATGTTCCGGCTACGGTCCTGCAGGGGCTGGCTGACGACACTTACCCGGTTAGCGTCACCGCCAGCGATAGCGCCGGCAACAGCACCACGCAACTGAGTAGCATTATTCTCAGCACCAGCGCGCCGGTATTTACCCTCGCACCGGTCGCCGGTGATGGCACGCTTAACAGCGTCGAGCAGGGGCAGCCGCTGGAGCTTAACGGCACTGGCACGCCAGGTGACAGCGTGCGGGTCACGCTGAATGGTAAAAGTAACACCGCCATTGTCGATGGCAATAACGCATGGTCGGTCAGTGTGCCAACCGGCGATCTGGCCGCGCTGAATAATGGCAGCAGCTACACCGTGGCGGTCACCGTCACTGATGCCGCAGGCAACAGTACCTCGCAGCAAAGCGGGCTGGTGATTGATACCACCGCGCCGGTCGCCACGCTCAATCCGGTTGCCGTTGATGGTGTGCTTAACGCCAGCGAACAGACGCAGCCGTTAATTGTCAATGGTAGCGGCACGGCGGGCGATACGATTACCGTCACCCTGAATCAGGTTGAATATAATGTGGTTGTGGGTCAGAACGGCCTGTGGGCGGTGACGATACCGACCACAGATCTGGCCAATCTGGCCAGCGGCAATAATCCGCTGACGGTGGAGGCGCGCGATGCGGCCGGTAATACCAGCAGCCAGAGCACCAATCTGATCGTCGATACCGCTGCACCAGCACTGGAACTGAATACGATTGCGGTTGACGGTACGGTAAATGCCAGTGAACAAGGCCAGCCGCTGCTGATTAGCGGTAGCGGCAACGCCGGTGACACCATTCGTTTCACCCTGAATGGTGAGAACTACACTGCCACCGTTGGCGATGATAACCAGTGGAGCGCCAGTATTCCGGCTTCCGCGCTGGGTGCTATCGCCGATGGCACTTATCCGCTAACCGTGACCGCCACCAGTGCCAGCGGCAACACCAGTACCACCAGCAGTAATCTGACTTTCGATACCGCTACGCCAGCGTTAACCGTGGCGCCGGTCTCCGGTGGTTACCTCAATAATCAGGAAAGCGCTGAAAACCTGACGATTAACGGCACCGGCGACAGCGGAGATAATGTCACGGTAACGCTGAATAATGTCGATTACCCGGCGGTGGTAGACGGTGACGGTAACTGGTCAGTGCAAATCCCGTCCGATGTGCTGGCGTTGCTGCCGGATGGTCCATACACCGTCAGCGTGACGGTGGTGGATGCGGTGGGTAACACTAACACCTCCACCAGTCCGTTAATCGTCGCTGCCGATCCGGCTAATCTGCCGACCATCAGCGTCGATCTGTTTACCGGTGATGGTCAGCTGAATGGCGCTGAACAGGGTGAAAGCCAGATTCTGCGCGGTACCACCACCAATGTACAGGCCGGACAGCTGGTGACGGTGACTCTTAACGGCCAGCAGTATACTGGCGAAGTTGAATCCGGTGGCGCATGGACGGTCAATATCCCGGCGAGCGCTTTTGCCGGCCTGCAAAACAGTACACAAACCTTTGATGTCAGTGTCAGTGATCTTGCGGGTAACCCCGCCACCGGCAGTGAGACCTTTACCGTCGATAACAGCTTCAGCGCACTGGCGATTGGCATTATCAGCGGCGATGATTATCTGAACGCCACCGAAGCGCAATCCGATCTTACTATCAGCGGCAGTACTAATAATGTGGCTGAGGGTACCGCCGTAACGGTGACCGTAAATAGCATTGCTTACACCGGCACCGTTGACGCAGATGGCAAATGGAACATCATCGTGCCGTCCGCCGATTTGCAGAATCTGCCAGATGGCCCGCTGACGGTGACCGCCACCAGCACTGATATCAACAATAACCCGATCACCAGTGAAAATACGCTTAATGTGGCGATCAATACCCTGCCGCAACCGACGCTGGATACGCCGTTTGGTGATGGCGTGCTCAGTGCGGAAGAAGCGCAGAATCCGCAGACGCTAAGCGGCACCACCGGCGTAATTGCTGATGGTCAGAAAGTGTTTGTTACGGTAGGCGGTGTTGAATATGCGGCGCTGGTTGATGGCCAGGGTAACTGGAATGTGACCATTCCGGCCGCCACGCTGCAAAATCTGCCAGATGGCAACGCCAATGTGGTGGTGGTGGTGGTCAGCGATGTGGCTGGCAACAGCGACAGCTTAACCACGCCGGTGGTGGTGGACAGCACGCCGCCGGATATTGTGCTTAACCCTGTCTCCGGTGATGGTGTTATCAACGCGACTGAACAGGGACAGCCGCTGACAGTCAGCGGTAGCAGCGAAGCGGGCAGCACGGTGGTCGTCACCCTGAACGGCATCGCTTATCCGGCAATCGTCGCGGCCAACGGCAGCTGGAGCGCCACGGTTCCGGCCAGCGCGTTGCAGGATTTGAGTGACGGCAAATACGATATCAGCGTCACCGCCACCGATGCCAATGGCAACAGCGCCACAGTGCTGACGCCGGTCACGCTGGATACCAGCACACCAGCCTTTACCGTCGCGGTGATTGCCGGTGACGGCACTCTGAATGCTACGGAGCAGGGACAACCGCTGACGATCAATGGTACCGGCACCGCCGGTGACAGCGTCAGCCTGACGCTGAATGGCAACAGCTACAGCGCCACCATCGGGGAAAATGGTCAGTGGACGGTTAACGTTCCGGCTGCCGATCTGTCCACCCTGACTGATGGTTCTTATCCGGTCAGCATCACGGTCAGCGATGCTGCAGGCAACAGCACCACGCAACAGGTCAGCCTGCCGGTAGATATTACTCCTCCAGCCCTGACTTTAAATCCGCCTTCCGGCGATGGCATTCTCAGTAGCACCGAGCAGGGACAACCGCTGCTGCTTAACGGCAGCGGTGAATCCGGCGACAACATCATCGTCAGCCTTAACGGTAAAACTTACCAGGCAACGGTTGGCGTAAATGGCCAGTGGTCACTGGAAGTGCCTGCCGTCGATCTGGCGGCATTAACCGAAGGAGCTAATCCGCTTAGCGTTACCACCCGCGATAGCGCGGGTAACACCACTACGGTAGAAAGCAGCCTGACGCTGGATACCACCGCGCCAACGCTGACTGTAGCGATTGATACCTTTGCCGGTAATGGCATTGTTGATGGCGCAGAGCGGGCGGTAGATCAGATCCTGAGCGGTACTACCAATGCCGAAGCAGGACAAACGGTGACGGTAACGCTTAATGGTATCAGCTACACCGGTCTGGTGCTGGCGGGTGGTGCGTGGAACGTCACCATCCCGGCAGGGGCGATGGCGGGCTTAAATGATGGCAGCCAGACGCTGGCAGTCAGCGTCACCAATGCCGCCGGTAACAGCACCAGCGTCACCGACAGCTACAGCATCAACACCAGCGGCAGCAGCCTGGCGATTGCACCGGTCAGCGATGGTTATCTGAATGCTGACGAACAAGGGGCAGCGCTGACCATCAGCGGCCAAAGCACTAATGTTACCGCGGGCAGTATCGTGGTGGTGACGGTGAATGGCGTGGGTTATAACGCCACGGTTAATGCCGACGGCAGCTGGACGGCCACGGTGCCCGCGGGGGCGCTGAATGCGGTTGCTGATGGTCCGTTAGCGATCAGTGCGGCGGTAAATGATGCTGCCGGTAATCCGGTCACCAGCACCAGCAGCGTGACGGTGCTGGCCGATACCCTGCCGACGGTAACCATTAATCAGCCGTTTGGTGATGGCTCACTGAATGCCGATGATATCGCGGCGAACGGCACGTTAACCGGCATCACCGGTATTACCGGTGATGGCCAGACGGTCAGCGTCAGCTTTGGCGGCGCGACTTACACTGGCACGGTCGCCAGCGATGGTAGCTGGACTATCTCCATTCCAGCCGCAGCCTTGCAGGATCTGCAACAGGGCACCACCAGCTTTACCGTTACCGTCAGCGATGTGGCAGGCAATACCGCCACCGGCACCGGCAGCGTGCTGGTGGATACACTGCCGCCAGATCTGCAAGTGGGTGTGCTGTCGGGTGATGGCGTAGTCAATGCCACCGAACTGGGGCAGCCGCTGGCAGTCAGCGGCACCGGTGAAAATGGCGCGACCATTGTGGTCAACTTTGCTGGCACGCCTTATACCACCACGGTTGATACTGACGGTAACTGGACGCTCAATATCCCGGCGACTGCCCTGAGCGATCTGACTAACGGCAACTACGATCTGACGGTGACCGCCACCGACAGCGCGGGCAACAGCACGCAGCAGTCGACTTCATTTACGGTGAAAGCCGACGCCGCTTCACTGCCAACCATCAGCTTTGATCCTTTTGCCGGCAATGATGTGGTGGACGGCGCCGAGCAGCAAACGGCGCAGATCCTTTCGGGTGTCACCACCAATGTCGAAGCGGGTCAGACGGTTACCATTACCCTCGATGGCGCTATCTATACCGCCATTGTGCAGCCGAGCGGGGCATGGAGCGTTTCGATTCCTGCCTCCGCGTTACTGGATCTGGCGAATGGCGACAACAGTCTGACAGTGGCAGTGAGTGATGCCGCGGGTAATGGCGTCAGCAACAGCCTCGACTTTAACGTTAACAATGCGGCATCCGGACTGGTCGTCGATCCGATTAGCGGCGACGGCTATCTGAATGCCGCTGAAGCGGGTCAGGATCTGCTGATCAGCGGTACGTCGCAAAATGTGGCGACCGGCAGCACGGTCACCATTGAGTTTAATAACCAGACCTTTACCGCTGAAGTTGGCGCAAATGGCGTCTGGAGCGTGGCGATCCCGCCGGCCGCATTGGCGGGTCTGGCGGATGGTCCGGCCACCGTCAGCGTTAGCGCCACCGATGCGGCAGGCAATCAGGTATCGGGTAATGCCACGCTGAATGTGCAGGTCAGTGAGCTGCCGAATGCCACTATTTTGCCGCCGTTTGGCGACAGCATCCTGAATGCGGCAGAAACGGGCAGCACGCAAACCCTGCGTGGCAGCACCGGCATTGAGGGTGACGGACAGCGTGTCAGCGTTACGATTAACGGCGTTGACTACGACGGCCTGGTGGACAGCGATGGCAACTGGACGGTCAGTCTGTCACCGGCGGTACTTCAGACGCTGGCCACCGGCAGCATGGTGGTGACAGTCACTGACGCTGCGGGTAACCAGGATCAGATCACCGCGCCATTTAATGTCGATCGCATTCCACCAGCCTTAACCATCGATACTATTGCTGGTGACGGCCGGGTCAATGCGGCGGAATCGGTGGCGGCTATTGCCATCTCTGGTACCACTACGGCGCAGGAGGGGCAGATTGTTACCGTCACCCTTAACGGACAAAGCTATACCGCCACTGTGAATGCCAGCGGTATCTGGTCTCTGGATCTGCCTGCTGGCGCGCTGGCGGGCATCAGTAACGGCAGTTATACCCTGACCGCGACGGTAGCAGATGCGGCAGGCAACCCGACCAGCAGCAGCAGTGCGGTGACGGTGGAAACCGCCGCGCTGGTGCCGACGATTAATACTCCCTTTACCGATGGCTATCTGAACAGCGCCGAATCTCAGCAGCCGCAGACGCTGAGCGGTACCACTGGTGCCACCGGCGCCGGACAATCAGTAGTGCTCAATATTGGCGGCACCGATTACAGCGCGCAGGTGGATGCCAGCGGTAACTGGTCACTGGTGTTACAGCCCGCCACGCTACAGGATCTGAGCAGCGGCAATCTGCCGATTGTGGTGACGGTAACCGATGCCTCCGGCAATCAGGGGGTGATCGACAGCACCGCCAGCGTTGATTTCCAGGCACCGGTGCTGACCATCGGCGCCATTGCTGGCGATAACATTATCAATGCCGCCGAGTACCAGCAGGTGGTGCCAGTCAGCGGTACCGCCTCGGTGAGCGAGGCGGGGCAGCAGGTGACAGTAACCTTTAATGGCGTCACTTATCAGACGCTGGTACAGAGTGACGGCAGCTGGAGCGTCAACCTGCCCGCGGGGGCATTGCAGGGACTGGCCGATGGCAGCTACCAGGTTAGCGCTGAACTCAGTGATAAAGCGCTGAACAGCACCAGCGTCAATCAGACCATTACCATCGATGCCAGCCCGGCTACCCTGCCGACGCTGACCATCAGTGCGGTGTCGGGTGATAACTATATTAATCAGGCTGAAGCGGGTCAGATTCTGGCGATCTCGGGCACCAGCACCAATCTGGAAGCGGGTCGTACGGTTAGCGTGCTGCTGAATGGCAAAACCTATACCGCGACGGTCGGCGCCAACGGCGACTGGACCACCAATGTACCGGCCGCCGATGTGGGTGCGCTGGTCGATGGTGCGCAAACCATCACCGCCTCGGCGACCGACAGCGCAGGCAATCCGGCCAGCAATACCCATAACGTCACGGTGATTGCGGCGGCGGCGGAACAGCCAACGCTGAGTTTTAATCCGGTCAGCGGCGATGACATTGTCAATGCGCAGGAAACCAACAGTAATCTGATTATCAGCGGCACCAGCCAGCGCTTACCGGCTGGCAACACGGTACTGGTGACGCTGGATGGTAAAACCTATAACGCCACGGTGGATGCCAACGGTAACTGGAGCACTACGGTGCCGGCTGCTGATGTGCGCGAACTGGATCAGGGCAATAATACGGTGACCGCCAGTGCGGCCGATGTCGCCGGCAACCCGGCTAATGCCAGCCATGACTTTACCGTTGATACAGTAGATCCATTGCTGAGCGTCACGCTGGATGCCGGTGATGTGCTGAATCTGGCGGAAGCACTGGCCGGACTGCTGGTCAGTGGTCAAACCGATGCGGGATTAACCGTCACGGTAACGCTGAACAATAAAGAGTACAGCGCGACGGCGGATGCTAATGGCGCCTGGAGTCTGACCATTCCATCTGGCGATCTGCTGCTGCTGCAGGATGGCGAACTGGGCGTTGGCGTATCGGTTACTGACCGTGCGGGTAACACCAGTACCGAAGTGGTCGATCTTGATGTGCTGATTAATGCGCTGCCAGTGCTGAACATTACCACCCCGTTTGTCGATGGTCTGTTAAACGCGGCGGAATCGCTGGTTGCGCAGACGATCAGCGGCACATCCAGCAATCTTGCGGTGGGTACTGCGGTGGTGGTCACCATTGGCGGACTGACCTTTAATGGCACGGTCAATGCGAACAACGTCTGGAGCGTGAATATTCCGGCGGGCAGTCTGGCCGCTCTGAGCGACGGGCAGTTGCAGGTGGAGGTCAGTGCGGCAGACAGTGCCGGTAACCCGGCAACCGCTACGGTCAGCGCCGATGTGCTGATCAATACGCTGCCGGATGCCACCATTCTGACGCCATTTGTTGATGGTTTACTGAATGCGGCGGAAGCGGGTGTTAATCAGCTGATTAGCGGCACCACCGGCATCACCGGCGGCGGCCAGACCGTAACGCTGAAAATTGATAACACCACCTTTACCACCACCGTCGATCAAAATGGCAACTGGAGCGCCACGCTGACGCCAACGCAACTGGCGGCGCTCGGCAACGGGACGCATACCATTGACGTCACCGTTACCGACCGTGCGCAGAACAGCGATAACACAACGCTTGGATTTAGCGCCATTATTACCGGCCTGCCTGATCCAACGCTGGCAACGCCGTTTGTGGATGGCTTCCTGAATGCGGCCGAAGCGGCTGTCAACGGTGCACTGACCGGCACCACCGGCATCACCGGAACGCAAAGCGTCACGGTCACGCTGAATGGCACTACTTATGACGCCACCGTGGATGTCACCACGGGCGCATGGAGCCTGCCGCTGACCAGTGGCCTGTTGCAGAGCTTGCAGGACGGCAACCTGCCGATCAGCGTGGTGGTCACCGATGCGGCAGGTAACGTCGGTAGCACCAGTGGTTCGCTGACCGTAGCGGTGAATACGCTGCCGAATGCAACCATCAATCTGCCCTTTGGCGATGGCGCGCTGAATATTGACGAAGCGGCGCTGAGTCAGCTGATTAGCGGTAAAACCGGGGTCGTGGGCGCCGGTCAAAGCGTCAGCGTAGTGATTAGCGGCTTCAATGGCGACAACCCGGTAACCGCTACGGTGGATGTTAATGGCAACTGGTCGCTATCACTCACACCAACCCAGCTGGCGACGCTGGCGGATGGTACCCATACCATCACAGTTACTGCCAGAGACGCGGCGGGGAACAGTGATGTGGAGACGCTGAATGTCACCACCGCGCTGACCCTGCCGGAACCGGTTATCAACACACCGTTTATCGATGGCGTGCTGAATATTGCCGAAGCGGGTGCGGCGGTGACGCTGACCGGCAGAACCGGGGTGGATGGACTTAACCAGGGTGTGCAGCTGACCATCGATGTTAACGGTATCAGCTATACCGGCAGCGTTGATGCCAGTGGCAACTGGTCGGTAAATATTCCGGCAGGGGCATTAAGTAGCTTAACTAACGGAACCCATACCATTAATGTCACGGTCACCGACAGTGCCGGGAACACCAACAGCGAGAGCCTGAACTTTACTGCCTCACTGACGGCGCCGGTGCCGACGCTGGATCTGCCATTTACTGACGGTTATCTCAATGCCGCCGAAGCGCTGGCCGGCGGAGTGTTAAGCGGTAAAACCGGCATCACCGGTGCGGGCCAGTCAGTCAGCGTGACGATTGCCGGCACCACCTATACCGGCGCTACGGTTGATGCTAACGGTAACTGGACGCTGAATGTCGGCACCGGCGTGCTGTCAGCGCTGGGGCAGGGGGCGGCCAGCGTAGCGGTGCAGGCCACCGACAGTGCCGGTAACATTGGGGCGATTAATGGCAGCTTTACGGTCGATACCCAGCTGCCGACCATCGCCATTACGCCATTTACCGGCGATAACGCGCTGACTTATCTGGAGAGTTTAACCACCCAAACTCTGAGCGGCACCACCACCGGCGCTAGCATTGGCTCGGTGGTGACGGTAACCATTGGCACCGCCACCCTGAGCGGCGTGGTGCAGGCAAATGGCAACTGGACGGTGAATGTGACGCCAGCGGCGATGGTGCAGCTCGGTACCACCAGTGGCACTATAAGTGCTTCGGTTAGCGATCTTGCCGGTAACGTCGGCAATGCCAGCGCAACGGTAACCGTTGACCTGACGCCGCCGCCAGCGCCACTGGTTACGCTGACGCCGGTAGGCGGCGATAATATTATCAATGTCGCCGATGGTACCGGTAATGTGACGCTGAGCGGTACCTACGGCAATATTGGTACGCTGGGCGGTAACGTTACCGTCACCATTAATGGCGTTGCGGCCGGTACAGCCGTGGTATCAACCGATGATGGCAGCTGGAGCATCAGCGTACCTAACGCCAGCTTTATTGATGGCAATGCGATTGTACGGGTTACCGCTACTGGTCTGGATGGTACCGCCACCTCCACTTCAACGGTGGTAGTAGATCGTGTGCCGCCAGTGCTGACCATTGGTAACTTCACCACTGATAATGTGTTAAACAGCACCGAAGCGGCAGCCACCCAGACCATCACCGGTACTGCATCGGTGAGCGAAGCGGGCCGTACCGTCACGGTGACATTGAATGGCAAAAACTACAGCGCGGTGGTGCAGGCCAATGGCAGCTGGTCGGCGGCGGTGCCGGCGGCAGATTTGCAGGCGCTGAGCCAGGGCACGCAAACCATCTCCGCTACCCTCACTGATGCGGCGGGCAATCCGGGAACCGCCAGCCATATTATTTCGGTTGATACCGGTGCGCCGCTGCTGCAGGTGGATGCGCTGGTTGGCGATAATGTCCTGAATGCGGCCGATATTCTGTTAACCCAGACCTTAACCGGTACCGTATCCGGCGCGCCTGGACAGACGATTGGCATCTATCTCGGCGATGGTGCGCCGATTGCCACCGGCGTGGTCAGCGACAATGGCACCTTTAGCATCGATCTGTCGCCAGAGGTGCTGGGAAGCCTGGCGGAAGGGCCGCTGGTGTTCGGCGTGCGCGTCAGCGATGCAGCAGGCAACCAGACTGACGCCACCTTAACCGTGAATAAAGTGGTTAACAGCGCGCTGAACCTGGTGGTTGATACGCTGTTTGGTGATGGCTTCCTGAATGCTCTCGACACCAGTGTGGCGCAAACCATCAGTGGTATCACGACCTCGGCAGGCATTGGCGCGAAAGTCGCGTTAACCATTGGCGGCACCACCTTAACCGCCGATGTCGGTCAGGATGGTAAATGGGCGATTATCGTGCCGCCGAGCCTGTTGCAGATCTTTGATGATGGCAACCTGGCGCTGAAAGTGACGCTGACCGATGCCGCGGGCAACACCAGCGTTGTCGATAAAGCCTTTACCGCGATTGTTGATAATCTGCCGGTGATTGGCAATCTGACCGGCCTGTTTGGCGGTGATGGTCTGCTGAATATTGTCGAAGCCGCGACTGAGCAGACGGTGAAAGGGGTCGTCACCGCGGCGACCGGCTCAACGGTCACGGTGACGCTTGGCAGTAAATCTTACGCAGCGACGGTCAATGCGCTGGGTGAATGGAGTGTCAAAATTCCACCACTGGATCTCGGCGCACTGACCAATGGCACCCTCGCGCTGGGGGTGAAAGTGGTGGATCCGGCGGGTAATACCACCTCCACCTCGGTTGATGTCGGTATCTTTACCGCGCAGCCTTCCATCACCCTGAGTCCAATCTTTGGCGATGGCATTCTGAATATTGCCGACCTCGCTACCGGCCAGATTATCAGCGGTGTGGTGAATAATGTGGCGGCGGGCAGCACCATTACGCTGGGAATTGGCAGCAATACGGTGACGGCGACGGTAGGGGCCAATGGCGCCTTTAGCGCCACCGTCTCGCCGGATATTCTTGGTACCTTAACCAGCGGTAATTTAACTGTCTCCGCCAGTGTGACCGATGCGGCGGGCAATACCACCTCCGCCTCGCAGGGACTGGTGGTCGACGTTATTCGTCCGGTGGTCAACCTTGCCACACTGTTTGGCGACGGACTGCTGAATGCGGCCGATGCGCTGTTAACCCAGACTATCACCGGTACGGTCACCGGTGCGGAAGCCGGATCCCGGGTGGTGATTACTATCGGTGGACAGCAGTTTGTCACCACCACTACCGGTAGTGGTTTCAGCCTGGCGCTGACGCCAGCGATTCTGCAGGGATTACTGGACGGTAATCTGACGGTGGGCGTGGCGGTTACCGACAGCGCCGGTAACACCGGTAGCGCCACTGCCGGTGCAGTGATCGGTATTCATAATCTGCCGGTGATTACGCTTAATCCGCTGTTTGGCGATGGCATTCTGAACCTGGTGGAATCGCTGGTGACCCAGACGATTACCGGTACGGTGAGCAATGCAGCTGGCTCGACAGTGAGAATCAATATCGGTAATTCCACGGTTACCGCCACGGTTGGCAGCGACGGTAAATTTAGTGCGGCGGTGGCGCCCGATATTCTCGGCACTCTGCTGAACGGTAACCTGACGGTCGGCGTGTCGGTAACCGATACGGTGGGTAACACCACCGCGGTCAGCGCGGGCGTGCAGGTGGGTATCAGTAATCCACCGACCCTGACGCTGAATACCGTGTTTGGCGATGGCGTACTGAGCGCCGCCGATCTTAACTCGACGCAAACCATTAGCGGCAGCAGCAATAATCTGGCGGCTGGCTCAACGGTCAGCGTGACTCTCGGGGGTAAAAGCTACAGCGCGCTGGTGGCCAGCGGTGGCGGCTGGTCCATCAGCGTGTCAAAAGCGGATCTTGCGCTGCTCAGCAACGGTAATCTGACCGTCAATGCCTCGGCCACCGATGCTTACGGCAATGTGGCGACGAAGAGTGGTTCAGTCAGTGTGATTACCAATACCCCGCCAACAGTGAGCATCAGCGCGGTATTTGGCGATGGCCTGCTGAATGCGACCGACGCGCAGAGCGCACAGACCATCACCGGTACCACCACTAATGCTGAAGGGTCGACGGTAACGGTAAAAGTCGGCAGCGCGTTAACGCTGACCGGCATTGTTGCCGCCAATGGCAGCTGGAGCGTCTCGGTGCCGTCAGCCAGCCTGATCGCGCTGGCCGATGGCACGCAAAACGTCACGGCGACGGTGACTAACGCCGCTGGTAATAGCGGTAGCGGCAGCAGCAGCGCCAGTGTGATTACCCATACCCTGCCATCGGTAGCGTTGGGAGTGCTGTTCACCGATGGCTATCTGAATCTGTCGGAGGCTTCAACCACTGAAACCATCACCGGCACATCAAGTAACGCTGTTGGCAGCCGGGTCTCGGTCGATGTGGCGGGCACGGTGTATACCACCACGGTGCAGGCGAATGGCAGCTGGAGCGTCAATGTACCGTCTGCAACACTGCGCGGTATCTCTGATGGCAGTCATACGGTACTGGTGACGCTGACCGATGCGGTAGGTAATACCTCGGTGGCGGGCAGCAGCTTTACCGCGAAAACCCACGATCTGCCGATTGTCGGGGTCGATCCGGTGCTGGCGCTGGTCAATGTGCTGCTGAATGGCCTGACGATTTCCGGCGGCACACTGAATCTGGCGCAGGGTACGCGCGTAAATGTGACCCTGAATGGTTCAACCATGCAGGCCACCACTGATGCGCTGGGTCGCTACAGCGTGAAATTTGCCGGCGGACTGCTCACGGCACTGAATCTGAACTCGATTGTAACAGTGACGGCGGTGGATGTGGCGGGTAACCCGGCATCGACCACCACCACCCTGTTGCTGGGTTCACTGTTGCCGGTTGCCGCGGCGACAACCTCGTCGCTGGCGCTGTTCTCGGTGGCAGCGGATGATGCGACCTCTGTCGATACGCATGCGTTAGCCGCAACGGCGGCCAGCCATGAGGAAACCGCTAAAGCGAGCAGCAGCACCGAAACCTCGGCCACCGCCACGGTTGAGTCGACGCTGACCACCGATGCGGATAGCGCAACCAGCGCAGCAACGGCCACCAGCAGCGAAAGCACCACCGCCACTACTGACGAAACCGCCAGTACGGCAGCTGATGACAGCAGTTACACCATCGGCGGAGTGGTGATTACGCTGGCGGATGGCTCGACGCAGGAAGGGGCAACGGTAACCGGTAGTCTCGGCGATGATACCGTCACCGTTAACAACCTCAATTTCGAGCATATCGATGGCGGGGCGGGCACCGATACCCTGGTGCTGGGCGGCGAGCATATGACGCTGGATCTGACTGCGCTGGGTCTGAAAGTGGAAAATATCGAAGTGCTGGATCTCGGGTTATCGGGTACCAACAGCGTCAAGCTGGATCTGAATGAAGCGTTGAAACTGACCGATACGCAAAATGAGGATCTGCTGATCAAAGGTGCGGATGGCAGCCAGGTGACGCTGAGCAATACCGATGGCGGCGTGTGGGCGACGGTAGGGCAACGTACTGTCGATGGCCAGGTGTTTGATGTTTATCACAATTCAGCGCTGACCAGCGATAACAGCCTCGGTGATGTGCTGGTGCAACATAACCTGCAGGTTCATGTCGTCTGATGAACTGATGCAGTCGCCAACAGGGTCACGCCAGGCGTGGCCCTTTTTTTCTTCATGTCCATAAGCTTTGATGAATCTGCTTTAACTGTTTACGCCATGCACAAAAAAAGCAGGGGCAGAGAATAAACCGTAACAAGGGAGAACTGGTTAACAGGTCTGATTTAACCGCCAGTGGCTGAATTTTAGCGCTAAACGCCACTGTTTTTGCCCTGTGACGGGCGGCTTAATGCTGTTTGGATGCGAGTGTTATTAAAATAACCGGCTGTTTGAGCAGGAAAAAATGGCCAAACTGTTCTATTAATTTAATGGTAGTGAAAATTCCCCGAGACAGGGGAATGACAATGAAAAGTTAATTTAATTTATCGAATGGATGCGTTTGATACCTTGTTACCCGTCCGTTGTGGACTTATCGCTGTATAAGGAACCAGGCATAATGCAAACCTCGCTGCCCCCCTTTTTGCTGAGACAGGCCATACGGTTAACAGCAACAGCCGACAACAACAAACGCTAAAACTGTGGTGTTAATCATGAATAGAGTGTTGGTTTCGTTGTGTCTGGGCGCGTTTTGCAGCCTGTCGACACAGCATGCCGTTGCGGCGGCAGAACCGAAGGCAGAATTTAACTGGCGAGCGGCTCCCACCGAGGAGCAGATTGCCACCCTGACATTGCGCGAGGCGATTTTGCGCGCCTTTGCGCGTAACCCCAAAATTGCTGAAGCCGCTGCGCAGATTCATGTTGGTGAAGCCGATCTGGATGCGGCAAAAAGCGCCTGGTATCCACAAATTTCACTACAGGCCAGCGGCGGTCGATCTAACCAGACCGACTCGGCTGGCAGCCTGAATAATAATGCCTCCGGTGGTCTGACGCTCAGTCAGCTGTTGTATGACTTTGGTCGTACCGGCGGGGCGATCGATGAACAGCATGCGTTATCTGATGCTTACCGCTTTGGTCTGTACGACACCATGACCACCGTCGCGCAGGATACCCTGCAGGCCTATCTGGAGGTGAAACGCTATCAGGCTTTAACGCTAGCTTCACGCAGCAATATCGCCTCGCTGGAACATGTGCGCGAGATCGCCCAGATGCGCGCCGATGCCGGACTCAGTTCGCAATCCGATGTGTTGCAGGCGGGAACCCGTATTGCCGGAATGCGCGCCACGCTGGAGCAGTACCGTGCGCAGCAGCGCTCGGCACAGGCGCAGCTGACGGTGCTGACCGGCGTGGTATCAGACAATCTGCCGGAACTGCCGCAAAGTCTGCTGCAACAGCAGGTGACGCTGGACAAAATCGCCTACGAAAAAAGCGCCGCAGTGCGCAGTGCGCAGGCCAAACAGGAAGCGGCCAGCGATCGTGTCCGCCAGGCGCAGTCCAATCACTGGCCGACAATTAAAGTCGAAGCGGGGCGTACCCGTTATGAAAACGACAACCGCTCTTACTGGGACGATCAGCTGCAATTACGGGTAGAAGCGCCGATTTATCAGGGCGGTTTGGTCAACGCCAAAACGCGTTCGGCGCAAGGCGAACGTGAAGCCGCACTGGCGGCGATTGAGCAGTCAAAACTGGATATCAACCAGCGGGCATCAACCGCTTATGCCGATATGATTGGCGCCCAGCAGCGTCAGCAGGCGGGGGAAGATCAGCTGGCCAGCGCCGACCATACCCGCTCGGTGTATGCCGATGAATACAAACTGAATAAACGCAGCCTGAACGATCTGCTCAGCGTCGAGCAGGATGTCTTCCAGGCCGACAGCATGCGCACTGTTGCGCTCTATGACGGCTGGGATGCCACCGTGCGCTATGCCGCGGCGGTAGACAATCTGCTCGATATTATGGGGATCGATCGCGAAGCGAACAGCGGGCAAACCCTGCCTGCGCTGTAATGGTTCACCTGCGCACCACGAATAAAAGGCAGTAATGATGACGACACAAACCGCAAGCACCGAAAACTGGATTGAGGCAATGCTGCGCGTAGCCGCCCGTTTTGGTAAACCGGCCGAAGGGCACACCCTGCGCCAGCAGATGCGCTGGTTTGAGCACCTGAGCGCCAGCCAGCAGCTGGAACGTCTGGCGGGTCTGCTCGGCCTGCATCTGACCATGATGCCGCGCGATAAAATTCGCTGGCGACAGGAAGTGACGCCGGTGGTGCTGATTCTGGAAAACGGCAGTGTGGCGGTGGTCGAAGCGATCGATGCGGAAGGCAACGCACGTTACTGGATCAGCGATGGCGGCGATGTGGTGCGCGAAACCGAGCTGGCGCTGCTGCTGGCGCAAAGTAAAGAGCAGGTGGCGATTATCGGCGTCGCGGCGCGCGGGCGCGATGCGCGTATCGACGAGTTTGTGCAGCCGTATAAAAAGCACTGGTTCTGGCACAACTTTCGCGGCATGGGGCGGCGTATTGCGGAGATCTCGCTGGCATCTGTCGTCGGCAACGTACTGGCGCTGGCCGGTATTCTGTTTTCGATGCAGGTCTATGACCGGGTGATCCCGGCGCAGTCGGAGTCGACCTTGTGGGTGCTGTTTGTCGGGGTACTGATTGCCGCGGCGATTGAGTACCTGATCCGCCTGATGCGTACCCAGGTGTCGGATGTGATGGGGAAACGCATCGATCTAAAAGTGTCGTCGATGCTGTTTGCCCGCGCGATGAATATCCGCAATGAAGCGCGGCCGAAATCCACCGGCTCGTTTATCTCGCAGCTGCGTGAAATCGATCAGGTGCGTGAACTGCTGACCTCCACCACCGTCGGGGCGGCGGCGGATATGCCGTTTGTGATCCTGTTCCTGTTTATTATGGCGTTTATCGGCGGCCCGCTGGTGATTATTCCGTTGCTGGCGATCCCGCTGATTGTGATCCCTGGCCTGTTGTTGCAGATCCCGATGGCGAAGCTGGCGAAAGAGGGGATGCGTGAAGGGGCGCTGCGCAATGCGGTGCTGGTAGAAACGATTGAAGGTATTGAAGATATCAAAGCGTTGCAGGCTGAGCCTTACTTCCAGCGTCAGTGGGAGCAAACGCACGAAGTCAGCGCGGCGATCGGGATGAAACAGCGACTGTGGGGCGCGCGTCTTACCGGCTGGGCATCGACGGTGCAGCAGCTAACCTATGCCGGCATGCTGGTATTTGGTACCTATCTGGTGCTGAGCGGCGATATCACCACCGGTACACTGGTGGCCAGCAGCCTGCTGTCATCCCGCACTATCGCGCCACTGATGCAACTGACCATGGTGTTCTCGCGCTGGCAACATGCGAAAAGCGCGATGAACGGCCTTGATGAGCTGTTAAAACGCCCGCTGGATCAGCCGGAAGAGGGTGAAATCGCCCACTGTCCCACCCTGACCGGCCACTACGATCTGCGCAATGTGCAGTACACCTATGATGAAGAGAACGTGAAAAACGTGCTCAGTGTGGCGAAGCTGCAAATCAAGCCCGGCGAACGTATTGCCTTGCTCGGCAAGGTGGGGGCAGGCAAATCAACGCTGCTGAAACTGCTGGCCGGTCAGGCCAGTGCTACCCAGGGCAAAGTAGTGGTGGATGGCGTGGATATCGGCCGTATTGATCCGGTGGATTTGCGCCGCCAGCTGGGCTGGTTATCGCAGGACTCGCGCTTATTCTTTGGCACGTTGCGCCAGAACCTGATGCTGGGCAATCCGCACGCCAGCGAGCAGGAGATGTTACAGGCGCTACGCATTAGCGGCGCGCTAAGTCTGGTACAGCAGGATGCTGCCAGCCTTGACCGCATTATTAATGAGGGCGGGCGCGGGTTATCCGGCGGACAACGGCAGATGGTGATGCTCAGCCGCATGATCCTGCGTCAGCCGCAGGTGGTATTAATGGATGAGCCGACCGCGTCGATGGATGAGCAGCTGGAAGAGCATGTGATTCGCCAGATGCAGGGCTG
This sequence comes from Winslowiella arboricola, assembly GCF_025527015.1. GTDB lineage: Bacteria > Pseudomonadota > Gammaproteobacteria > Enterobacterales > Enterobacteriaceae > Erwinia > Erwinia arboricola. The sequence continues at coordinate 27,962 of NZ_JAODIM010000042.1, forward strand.
GCTTTCCGGGCGCACGCTGGTGCTGGTTACCCACCGTCCGGCGCTGCTGAAACTGGTTGATCGTATTGTGGTGATGGATAACGGACGGATTATTGCCGACGGTCCGCGCGACGAGATTCTGCGTGCGGTCACTCCGGCCACGTCTGGCGCCGCCAAAGCGGGAGATGCCGCATGAGCCTGATTCTGATTGACCGCGATTTAAAGCGAAATGAAAAACGCACCTCGGCGATTATCTGGATCTCGACCGCCGCTTTAGTGCTGTTTCTGGTCTGGGCGCATTTTGCCATTCTCGATGAAGTGACGGTAGGCACCGGTAAAGTCACGCCCTCCACCCGTGCGCAGGTGATTGAAAGTCTCGATGGCGGCATCGTTGAGCAACTGAATGTGCATGAAGGGGATATTGTCGAGAAAGGGCAGGTGCTCGGACGGCTTGATCCGACCCGTTTTCAGTCCAACTTTGGCGAAGCACAATCCAAAGCGCGCACCTTGCGCGCCTCAGCCGAGCGCCTGCGTTCAGAACTGACCGGTGCACCGCTGCAGTTCAGCGCCGAAACCTTGCAGGAGCCGGAGCTGGTGGCGCGTGAAACGCAGCTCTACCAGTCACGTCGCCGTAATCTGACGGAGACCGTCAGAAATCTGCAGCAGTCGATGAAGCTGGTACAGGATGAGCTGCGGATGACGCAGCCGCTGGTCGCCAAAGGCGCGGCCGGGCAGGTTGAAGTGATTCGTTTACAGCGCCAGGTGGCTGAGCTGCGCGGTAAGATCGATGAAGCGACCAACGACTATGCGGTGCGCGCGCGCGAAGAGCAGGTCAAGAATAACGCCGATCTTGATGCGCAGTTGCAGGTGCTGACCGGTAAGCAGGATCAGTTAAAACACGCGGTCCTCTATTCACCGGTACGCGGTATTGTCAAAGATATCCAGGTCACTACCGTTGGCGGCGTATTACAGCCGGGCGGCAAGCTGATGGAAATTGTGCCGCTTGAAGATCAGTTGCTGATTGAAACCCGCATCAATCCACGCGACATCGCCTATATCCGGCCAGGGCTGCCGGCGACGGTGAAGATCACCGCTTATGACTCGTCGATCTACGGCAATCTGACCGGCGATGTGGAAAGCGTGTCACCGGATACCCTGCAGGATGAGGTGAAACGTGATCAATACTACTATCGCATCTATGTGCGCACGCAGAAGGCCGAGTTAACTAACCGCGCCGGGCGCACCTTCCCGATTGTGCCGGGCATGGTCGCCAGTGTTGAAATTAAAACCGGTCAGAAATCCGTGATGGATTATCTGATTAAGCCGCTAAATAAAGTTAAAGAGTCGCTGCGCGAGCGGTAGTAAAGAGAACCAGCGATAATTGATGCGGCGATTATTTCCACAAAATAAATAAGTGGCGATAATTGCCGCTTATAAATGAACATTGCGTGCTAAAAGAGACAAATAATGCGCTAATAAGCGGTGGTTATTTTTCGTGTGAAAAACAGGTTTACGTTTAATGACGATTAGATAATCAGCGGGAAACAGCCAAAAAAAATGCCGGACAAATAATGTCCGGCGGGAAATAACGGTATAACATCTCATTCGGGGTGAATGAAGGTAATAATCAAATAAAATGATGATAGCGGGTACATTCTATAACCTGATGGCAGAATATTTTTATCATTCAGTGCTTAAAATGTAATTTTATGTAATTGTATGATTTATAGCGATTAATTTGTTTTGATACATTAAGTGCTATATTTTTAAGCTATGAGTGCTGTGTAAAAGTTCCGCGTAAATTACATTTTGCAATATGTATCTTTTACTTTGAAACAGTTTCGGAGATTCAGTAGCATTTTCCCGATAGCATATTAGTTGCCTCAAATTGACAATAGCTTGCCGGCTGAATTTTATACATTCAGCACGCAGTGGCAAATAAGGCACATAACTAGAGGGTAATAAAATGAAACTTCGAGTTCTTTCCCTGATGGTCCCCGCGATGCTGATCGCCGGCTCAGCGGGTGCAGCAGAGATCTACAACAAAGACGGCAACAAATTAGATCTCTTCGGTAAAGTCGACGGTTTGCACTATTTCTCCGATAACGACAGCAGCGATGGTGACCAGTCGTATGTTCGTTTCGGCTTCAAAGGTGAAACGCAGATTTCTGACCAGCTTACCGGTTACGGTCAGTGGGAATACCAGGCGGCGCTGAACAACGCGGAGTCGCAAGGGACTGAAAACAGCTATACCCGTGTTGGATTTGCTGGTCTGAAATTCGGTGATGCGGGTTCTTTCGATTACGGTCGTAACTACGGCGTGGCTTACGATATCGGCGCATGGACCGACGTACTGCCAGAGTTCGGCGGCGATACCTACGGTGCGGACAACTATCTGTTCCAGCGTGGCAACGGCATGGCCACTTACCGCAACAACAACTTCTTTGGTCTGGTCGATGGCCTGAACTTTGCGGTTCAGTACCAGGGCAAAAATGGCAATGGCACCGAATCACCTAATGGCCGCGATGTTCTGGGTCAGAATGGCGATGGCTGGGGTCTCTCTACCACTTATGATCTGGGTTCTGGCTTCGGTATCGGTGCCGCAACCTTCTCATCTGATCGTACTAACGACCAGAATGCCCCGGGCGTGCTGGGCAGCGGTGATAAAGCAACGGCTTACACCGGTGGTCTGAAATATGACGCCAACAATATTTACCTGGCGGCGATGTACACCAAGTCCTGGAACGCTACCCGTTTCGGCAGCAGCGGTTCCGGCGCTTATGGTTATGCGGATAAAGCGGAAAACTGGGAACTGGTTGCGCAGTATCAGTTCGACTTCGGCCTGCGTCCTTCGCTGGCTTACGTCACCTCGCGCGGTACGGATGTTGAAGGTTATGGCAAACAGAACCTGAAAAAATACATCGACGTTGGCGCGACCTACTACTTCAACAAAAACATGTCCACTTATGTTGATTACCAGATCAATATGCTGGATGACAATCAGTTCACCCAGGATGCTGGTGTGAATACTGATGATATTGTGGCGCTGGGCCTGGTTTACCAGTTCTGAGTGTCAACGGGGGCGTAGCAGTACGCTCCCGCTATTTTCTCTTCTTCTGCACCACTCCTCCTGCTGACTCTTCATCTTCGCTCTCCCCGGTAGCGGCCTGTTAATTTGTGACAAAATAATTGATTTTTTAATTATAACATTATGATTTTCAATCGATAATGCTATCAACTTCGCAATGTATAAAGTTAAGAATTTACACGGAATTCTCCAGGGATTAACTTTGTGTCGCAGTGTTAATTTTATTACGTTAAAAATGACAGAACACTGGGCTTGATGATGAAAACTAAAGCTGAAATACTAATAGTTATTAACTGATAGTATCGAGCCGGAGGAATATCATGACAACCAGCGTTGCGCTTAGCACTCATTTCGAGGATTTTATCCGCGAACAGATTGATAGCGGTCGTTATAACAATGTCAGTGAAGTCATACGCGCTGGTCTGCGGGCGCTGGAAGAGAGAGAACAACAAAGGAAGCTGGAAGCGCTGCGGGTTGCGGTTGATGCAGGGATAAACAGTGGCAAAGGTCGGAGTGCTGAAGACGTTTTCGATCGCCTGTCAGAGAAATATCGCCAGATAGCAGAGAACGGAAGCAATAAATGAAACTCAATATCTCACCGTTAGCGGAGCAGGATATCGAAGCTATTGGTGACTATATTGCACAGGATAATCCGCAAAGAGCATTGAGCTTCACCGGAGAGCTTTATCAGCAGTGCTGCCTGATCGGCGAAACGCCGCAGCTCTACCGCGAGCGGCCTGAACTGGGAAAACAGGTCAGGAGCTGTGCTTATGGTCGCTATCTTATTCTTTTCAGTTCAGGTGAGACAGAAGTACGAATCGAACGCGTTCTGCATGGCGCCCGTGATATCAGCGATCTTTTCTGAAATGGCTCGTTGCCGCCCGTCTATCGCCCCAGTATCGCCCCCAGCGTCTCGCCCAGCAGTAAAACCGTTCGCTCAATATCTTTACCCATCTGCACCTGCACAATCGCGCCATCCACTAAGAATGCTACTATCTCCGCCCGGCTCTGTTGCTCTGCGGGTAAATACGCGGCAATCACTGCGCACATCGCCTGTTTATGCTGCTGCACGATTGCTAACGCTTCTGGCAGCGTATCGGCCAGTTCGGTTGCGGCATTGATAAAGGCGCAGCCGCGAAAATCGGGCTGTTGAAACCAGCTGTGTAGCGCTGCCGCTAATGCCCGTGCAGGATTTTTTTCGCCATTTTCTGCCGCCAGCGCCTGTTGAAAAGCGGCGATCCAGCGCTGATGGCGCACCTGTAAAAAAGCCAAAACCAGATCGTTTTTCGCCGGGAAATGACGATAGAAGGTCACTTTAGTGACGCCAGCAGCGGCGATAATCTTATCGACTCCGGTCGCGCGAATACCGTCCTGATAGAACAGGCGACAGGCGCTGGCAACAATTCGATCGCGGGCGCTGGCTTGTGCATCAAAGGGTTCAGAGATCAGCATCGGGTTCCTCAAATGGGGGTAGACAACTCTGTCTACATACGGCAGAGTAATACAGGTAGACAATCTTGTCTACTTCCTTCAGGAGGCCATATGTCATTAGTTCCCCCGTTTGATAGCGCCAGCGCCAGCAAAAAAGTGCGTATGGCCGAGGATGCGTGGAATTCACGCGATCCACAACGTGTCGCCCAGGTGTATGCGCCGGACACCCGCTGGCGTAATCGTGCTGAATTTATCAATGGTCGTGATCAGGTTGTCGCTTTTCTGACAAATAAGTGGGTGAAAGAGCATCAATATCGTCTAATTAAACAGTTGTGGGCCTGTAGCGAAGATGTGATTGCGGTGCGTTTTGCCTATGAATGGCATGACGACAGCGGCAACTGGTTTCGCAGCTATGGCAATGAAAACTGGCGTTTTAATCAGCAAGGCCTAATGACGGAGCGTTTCGCCAGCATTAATGATTTGCCGATTCAGCCGGACGAGCGTCTGTTTCACTGGCCGCTGGGACGTCGCCCTGATGAACATCCAGGCTTAAGTGAGCTGGGTTGTTAGTGCTCAGCTCTGCCGCCAGCGGCAGAGTCTGAAATCGTTTAGCCTGCTGCCATTTCGCGTTTAAATACTGCCAGCGTATGGGCTTTGACGCGAATAAACTCCGGATCGCTCATTGCTTCCGCCCCGCGTGGGCGCGGCAGCGTAAAGGGTACAATTTCGGCGACGCTGGTGGGGCGCCGGGTCAGCAACAGAATCTCGTCGGCGAGAAATACCGCATCTTCCAGGTCATGAGAGACAATCAGCATGGTCACGCCAGTGGCCTGCTGCACTTCCTGCAGCTTGTCGCGAATAAACAGCGTCATTTCAAAATCGAGCGCGGAGAAGGGCTCATCGAGAAACATTACTTCCGGGCCGGGCGCCAGCGCACGCATAATACAGACCGTTTGCTGCTGCCCACCCGACAGCTCGTACGGATAACGCTGCAGATCAAAACGAATATCAAACATCTCCGCCAGTTCCTGCACTCGCGCCTGTACCGCTGCTTTTTTCATGCCACGGCGTACCAGCGGATAAGCGATATTTTTCCATGCGCTCATCCACGGAAACAGCGCTTCACGATAGTTTTGAAAGACATAGCCAATGGTGGTTTCGGCCAGGGTTTTGCCATCAAACAGCACTTCGCCACGATCAAGCGGGATCAGCCCGGCCACCATATTCATCAGCGTCGATTTACCGCAACCGTTTGGGCCGAATATTGAGACAATTTTGCCTTTTGGCAGGTCAAGATTGAGATCCTGATAGAGCGGCTGGCCGGCAAAAGATTTATACAGGCCGCGAATGGTGACGTGGGTGTTGCTGGCGGGATAGATCATTTCCGTTGTCGTCATGCTTTGCCACTCCAGTGGACGAAACTTTTCTCAATCAGCAGAAAAACCAGATTCAGCAGATAGCCGAAAGCACCGGTAATCAGAATCGAAGCGTACATATCTTTGATATTAAATACCTGCTGGGCGTCGATAATGCGGTGTCCCAGCCCGGTTTCGGAACCGATAAACATCTCGGCGACTATTACGATCACCAGCGCCATGGACACGCCGGTACGCAGGCCGACAAAGGTCTGCGCCAGACTCTCCATCAGCATAATATCTTTAAAAATATGCCAGCGCGAAATCCCCATCACCTGCGCCGCCATCAGCCGGGTCTTTTTCGCGTTCATTACGCCATAGGCGCTGTTAAACAGGATCACCAGCACCGCGGCAAAGGCGGCAATTGCAATTTTATTGGCGTCGGTGATGCCAAAAATCAACATAAACAGCGGAATCAGCGCTGATGAAGGGGTAGAGCGAAAGAAGTCGATCAGAAACTCGACGCTGCGATAAACCTTTTCGCTGCTGCCCAGGACGATGCCCAGCGGCACGCCAATTACCGCGGCAAAAGCGAACGCCATCAGCGTGCGATACAGCGTGGCGCCGATATCCTGCATCATGCTGGCGTCGCCCGGCATCGAAAACAGATAGCTCAGGGTTTCGCCCGGCGAAGGCAGCAGCACCGGGTTAAGCCATTTGGCGCTTACCGCCGTTTGCCAGAACAAAAACAGGGCAACCGGGCCGATAAACGGCAGCAGGCGACGTGACCAGCGTGATGACATAGAACCTCCGTCAGGCGTGATAGATAATATTGGCAACATCTACCGGCTGGCGGAAAATTTTGCGCTCGCTAAACACATCATAAAATTTCTGGAACCACTGCAGATTGTCGCCATTAAGCTGGTCGTACATCACAAAGCCCGGCAGCGGCACCTCTTTCACCAGTGCTGGCTCAATGCTGGTATAGCCCGCAACGTTTTCGCGCGCGGCATCCGGGTTTTGCTGAATAAATTCCACCGCTTTGCCATAAGCGGCGATAAAGGCTTTGGCCTGCGCGTTTTCACTACTGATAAAACTGCTGGTCAGCGCGGCAGCGCCGCCAAACCATGGCGCAGCGGCATCACCCAGCACATATCGGGAAATTACGCCGGTTTCCAGTACCCGCGCCAGTCCCTTCAGGCGTCCGACGGTGCCAGTGGGTTCGAGGGTATAGACGCCATCGATTTGTCCGGCAGCAAGGGCAGGGGCGTGCTGGCCGACCGGCAACTCCATTACCTGTGGTGCGCTAAAACCATTTTTTTCCAGAATGATCTTTGCCATGGTGACATTCTGAATGCCGGGGCCGCAGGCAATTTTTTTACCTTTCAGTTCTGCGATGCTTTGTACTGTGCTATTGAGTGGCACCAAAAACTCATCCAGCACCATGGTTTTATTGGACGGGTTGGCGCAGATAATCTTAAACAGGCCCGGACTGGTGATTTCGCCCAGTCCGAGTGCGCCGGTGGCGGTACCGTTGGCGCAGCCGTGAATGCGGCCGGTAATCATCGACTCGACAACTTGTTGTGCGCTGGCGAACTTCACCGCTTTAACGTTGAGTCCGGCCTGCTTAAACAGTCCGCGCTCGACGCCAACATACAGCGGTAAGCCGCCGACAATCGGCCAGTAGCCGATGCGAATCTCTTCTTCGGCGGCGAAGGCCAGCTGGCTGCCGAGCATACCTTCCAGCGCCACGCCACCAAGAGTCAGGGCGGAGTACTTCATCAGGCGGCGGCGTAACAGATCAATATTTACCGTTTTTTTATTTTCGCTCATAGCCAGCTCCCGGCTGCAGAATGTTAAGGTCACTTGTATACAAGATGAAAAACATTAAGCAGAAGTTGTGCCAGGTTTACTGTATGCGCTGTATAAGGGATTGATGGCTGGCGGATACGATGCTGGCATCGCTTTGGTGCAGGCTGTTCCGTGATGGTGCTTGCGCACGGTGATCAAAAAAGCCCCGATAAACGGGGCCTTAATGGAATGCTAGCGATGGCGTTGGCGGGTAAGAGTTTTAGCTCGAGTCTGTTTATAATATCTTTGGCCTGTGTAAATCACCAGACCAATCAGCACTACGAGGAGCACGATATTTTGCATATAAGTCTCCTTTATAGCTTGTTGTCATACGCAAATAGCTTGAGTGAGATCGCTGTCTCGGGCAACCATTCTGGGCAGACGAAGCGCCGGGGTCAAGGGGGTGTTGGCTGATTTACAAATGCTTTAACTGCGGTAATTTTTGTTAACAAAGAGCAACAATAGGGAAATAGTATGAAGTGGTATCTGCTGCGTGGGATGGTGTTACTGGCATGTTTAACTGTATCGTCCTGCGATAAGCCCCAGTCGCTGGCGGTTTCTCCGCTGGTGCTCGAAGGTAAAACTATGGGGACATTCTGGCGCGTTAGCCTGGCGGGTGTCGACAGTACGCGTGGCACCGCGCTGCAACAGGCGATTCAGCAGCAACTTGATGAGGACGATCATCAGTTGTCGACCTGGAAAACAGATTCCGTATTGTCCCGCTTCAATCAGTATCGCGGTTCGCAGCCGCAGCCGGTCAGCGCCAATATGGCGCATATTGTTACTATGGCGCTGCGGATTGGCATTAAAACCGCTGGCGCGATGGATATCACCGTGGGGCCGCTGGTGAATCTGTGGGGTTTTGGCCCTGACAGACAACCCACCCATACGCCGGATCAGGCGGAAATAGATGCGGCACGCGCGCTGACCGGTTTACAGCACCTGAAAGTGATCCAGACCGGCGAAGGGCAATGGCTGCAAAAGGATCTGCCTGCGCTGTATGTCGATCTCTCGACGATGGGAGAGGGTTTTGCCACTGATCATCTGGCGCGTCTGATGGAAAAAGAGGGGATTAACAACTATCTGGTTTCTGTCGGTGGTGCGGTGCTGACGCGCGGTAAAAACGCAGAAGATAAACCCTGGCGCGTCGCCATCCAGAAACCTACCGATCAGGAGAGTGCGGTGCAGGCAGTGGTCGATTTGCAGGGGCATGGTATCAGTACCTCCGGCAGTTATCGCAACTATTATGAGCTGGACGGCAAGCGTATTTCGCATGTTATTGACCCGGTGACCGGCCGGCCAATTGAGCATAAGCTGGTATCGGCCACGGTCATCGCCACTACCGCGCTGGAAGCGGATGGCTGGGATACCGGGCTGATGGTGCTGGGCACCGAAAAAGCCAAACAGCTGGCGATACGCGAAAAACTGGCGGTGTATTTGATCACCAGGCAGGATAATGGCTTCACCAGCTGGATGTCGCCGCAATTTGCGGCTTTTATTCAGACGCAATAATGCGCCGTCTGTAAGCGGCGCGGGAGAAAAGCATGCTGGATCTGTTCGCTGATGATGCGCCCTGGTCGGAGCCGCTGGCTGAGGGCGCAGTGATCTTACGTCGCCTGGTGCGTGATGAAGGGGCGGCATTACTGGCATTGGTGCTGGATGTGGCGGCGCAGAATCCGTTTCATCACCGCATCACACCGGGCGGCCACCGCATGTCGGTGGCGATGACAAACTGTGGCGATCTGGGCTGGTCAACGGATGCACGCGGCTATCAATATAGCGAACAGGATCAGGCTACCGGACGACACTGGCCACCGATGCCGCCACGTTTTCGTCAGCTGGCGACCGCTGCCGCCGCACAGGCGGGGTTTGCTGATTTCCAGCCTGATGCCTGTCTGATAAACCGTTATGAGCCGGGGGCGAAACTGACCCTGCATCAGGATAAGGATGAGAAAGATCTGCGCCAGCCGATAGTGTCGGTTTCGCTGGGCCTGCCGGCGGTGTTCCAGTTTGGCGGTTTTGAGCGTGGGGACGCCACGCAGCGCGTGCTGCTTGAGCATGGCGATGTGGTGGTGTGGGGCGGCCCGTCACGGCTGCGCTTCCATGGCATCCTGCCGCTAAAAGCCGGGGTGCATCCTGTTGCCGGCGCTTATCGCTACAATATTACCTTTCGGCGCGCCCGTTGACGGGGGCCGATAACGGCCCCCCTGTAAAACCCGTATGAACGGCGATAACCCCTCCAGGGGCGGCGTTCTCGCCGCCTGTGCCGATAATTTGCCGCCATAGCTGAAAACCGATAGCAGAATGAGAATTATTATTGCTATCGAATCGCTTCTCATTAAACTGCAGACAGCTTTGCTATTTATTCTAAAAAAATACAGGAAGTTGTTATGGAGTTGCTTTACGTTGTTTATAAGCAGTACCGCTGGCCGTTTATTATGGTGATGGTACTCAGCCTGCTCAGCGCAGTGCTGGGCATTGGGCTGATTGCTTTTATTAACCGTGAGTTAATCGTCAATGTTAACTCGTCGCTGCTGGTGCTTCCTCAGTTCCTCGGTTTACTGCTGCTGCTGATGGCAGTCACTTTTGGCGCGCAGCTGGCGCTGACGCAGCTGGGACATCACTTTATTTATCGTCTGCGCGGCGAATTTATTAAACGTATTCTGGATACCCGCGTAGAACGTATCGAACAGATTGGTAACGCCCAGCTGCTGGCGGGTTTAACCAGCGATGTGCGTAATATTACGCTGGCTTTTGTGCGTCTGCCGGAGCTGATTCAGGGGATTATTATTACCATCGGTTGTGCCGCGTATCTGGCATGGTTGTCGCCACAAATGATGATCGTGACCTCCGTCTGGGTGGCAGTTACCGTGGTTGGTGGCTGGTTACTGGTCTCGCGCGTTTACAGCCATCTGGCGAAGCTGCGTGAAACCGAAGACCGTCTGTATAAAGATTATCAGACAGTGATCGATGGCCGCAAAGAGCTGGCGCTGAACCGCGAACGTGCGCAGCAGATCTTTGAACAGGTCTATCAGGAAGATGCGAAAACCTACCGCCATCATATCGTCCGTGCCGATACTTTCCATCTGAGTGCGGTTAACTGGTCGAATATTATGATGCTCGGCGCGATCGGTCTTGCCTTCTTTATGGCCAACAGCCTTGGCTGGGCAGATACCGCCGTGGCTGCAACCTATTCGCTGACGCTGCTGTTCCTGCGTACGCCGCTGTTGCAGGCGGTGGGCGCGTTGCCAACTTTACTGAGCGCGCAGGTGGCGTTTAATAAGCTGAATACTTTTAAGCTGGCGGACTACCGTGAAGCGTTTAGCACATTGCCGCCCTCAAAAAACTGGCAGACGCTGGAACTGCGCGATGTGGTGTTCCATTACGGTGACAGCGGTTTTGCCGTTGGCCCGATCAACCTGACTCTGAAGCGCGGTGAGCTGGTGTTTTTAATTGGCGGCAATGGCAGCGGCAAATCAACGCTGGCGATGCTGCTCACCGGCTTGTATCAGCCCGCTTCCGGTGCGCTGGTACTGGATGGTGAAGTGATTGACAGCGACCGCCTCGATGAATTCCGCAAGCTGTTCTCGGCGGTGTTTACCGATGTCCATCTGTTTGACCGTCTGATTGGCCGTGAGGGGGTTCCTGCCGACCCGGCGCTGGTGCAACAGTGGCTGGAACGTCTGAAAATGCAGGATAAACTGAAGCTGGAAGGCAATAAGGTGCTGAATCTGCAACTGTCGAAAGGTCAGAGCAAGCGTCTGGCGCTGTTGCTGGCCACCGCCGAGCAGCGCGATATTTTGCTGCTGGATGAGTGGGCTGCCGACCAGGATCCGCATTTCCGCCGTATCTTCTACCGCGAGCTGCTGCCGTGGTTGCAGGGCATGGGTAAGACGGTGTTTGCCATCAGCCATGACGATCACTACTTTATCCATGCCGACCGTCTGCTGGAAATGCGCGATGGCCAGCTGAGTGAGCTGACCGGTCACGACCGCGAGCAGGCGACGCTGGATGCGGTAAAACGCACCGATACTGCACACTAAGATTTTTGCTTTAACTGCCGGAGAGTCATGATGAATATGCAACAGCTGGTGTTGTTAATATCAACAGGGTCTCTTTCAGCTGCATGGCTCTGCTGGCTGGTTAACGCTAAAAAGATCGATAAATGGCTGGCGACAGGGCTGTTTACTGCGCTGATGCTGGTATGCAGCCAGGTGGTGCGCAGTGATTATCTCAAATCCGATGCTGCCGGCGCACGCAGTATGCGCCAGCAGGTCAGTGAGAGCCTCGATAAACTGCCGGTGATGGTCACCCTGCAACAACAGGATCCGGCAACCCGTCAGAGGCTGGAACAATCGGTGCTGACGGCGATTGAGCAGGGCATGAGTAAGCATCAGGCGCTGGACCAGTTGCAGGCTGAGATCGCCGAAGTGATTGGTAAGCGGGTTTATTACGCGCCGGATAACGATATTAACCAGTATATGGCGGTCACGCTGTTGCAGCTTGGTGAACTGCAACAGAAGGGCGGCAGTCTGTGCTTTCAGTTCCTGTTTCCGCAAACTGCTGGCGGCATTGACCCGACTAAATATAATTCGGCAGAGGTGCTAATGCAGCGGGTGGAAACCGATAACCATCTGCTGCTCGCCTCTTATCAGCTGCCGCAGACCAATCAGCAACAGGAAACGCTGCAGGCTAATGCCCGCATGCAGCAGATTGCACAGCAGCTGGGACAGAAGTATGGCGATGATCTGAAAATGCTGGCGCCACCGCAGCGTAATGATGTTGATCATCAGCAGGTGTGCCGTATTATCAGCGATCTCTATCAGCGCGTGATGGCGCTGCCGCCTGAACAGTCGGCGCCGGTGCTGCGTATTATGCTGCGTAGCGGTTAACCTGGAGTTAAATGCATTTGTTTTGAAGATATTGTTATTAGTCAAGAAGATAGCAAAGGGCTAAGCTGTATACAGACCCGGGCAACAGCAGCCTGTCGTCTTTCCTGCACTTTTCTGTCGTCTTGCCAAATGGTTAATGCCGGTTTATCACCTTGATAAACCGGCTTTTTTATCGGTAACACGCGGAATTACAATACGCTGGCGAGGAAACGGCGGGTACGCGGATGCTGCGGTTGATTAAGTACCTGCTGTGCCCGTCCCTGTTCGACCACTTTGCCATCGACCATAAAGACCACCCGGTCCGCCACTTCGCGCGCAAAACCAATCTCATGGGTGACTACCACCATGGTGGTGCCGGAACGCGCCAGTTTTTTAATCACATCCAGCACCTCACCGACCAGCTCAGGATCGAGCGCTGAAGTGGGTTCATCAAACAGCATTACGCGTGGATTGAGCGCTAACGCGCGGGCAATAGCAATACGTTGCTGCTGGCCGCCGGAAAGATGGCGCGGCCAGGCATTGGCTTTTTCACGCAGGCCAACGGTGTCCAGCAACTGATACGCCAGTGCGATAGCCTGCGCGCGGCTCTGCTTTTTATGCGCAATCGGCGCTTCAATAATATTCTCCAGCACCGTCAGATGCGGGAATAAATTGAAGTTCTGAAACACATAGCCCACTTCGGTACGCTGGCGCAGAATGGCTTTCTCTTTCAGCTCATGCAGGCGATCGCCTTTACGCTGATAGCCAATGTAATCACCATCGATCTGAATAAAACCTTGATCCACGCGTTCCAGATGATTGATGGCGCGCAGCAGTGTTGACTTGCCGGATCCTGACGGCCCCAGGATCACCGTAACCGAACCCGGATCCAGTTCCAGCGATACCTCATCCAGCGCCTTATGGCGGCCAAAGCTTTTACTGACCTGGGTAATGCTAATCTGACCGCGTACCGTGTTTTTGGCGTAATCAATGGCTTCTGACATGGCTGACTCCCTGAGCAAGGTTGCGCCGTTGCAGGCGTTGACGGATCTGACGCCACAATGGCGGTCGCTGGCTGCGGGTGGCGCTGCGCGCCAGCCAGCGTTCAACGTAGTGCTGAATCACCGACAGCACGGTGGTGACAATCAGATACCATACCGCGCCCACCATCAGTAGCGGGATCACCTGCTGGGTGCGGTTATAGACCATCTGAATGGTGTAAAACAGCTCCGGCATCGCCAGCACGTACACCATCGCCGTGCCTTTCGCCAGACTGATCACTTCATTAAAACCGGTGGGAATAATCGCGCGCAGCGCCTGCGGTAAAATAATGCGCATCGTGCGACGGCGCGCTGGCAGGCCGAGCGCCATTGCCGCTTCAAACTGTCCCTCATCGACGCCAAGAATGCCGCCGCGAATAATCTCGGCAGTATAGGCCGCCTGCACCAGCGTCAGGCCAATCACCGCGGTGGGAAACTGGCCGAGCACATCAATGGTCTGATAGCTGGCAAACACCAGCGGGGTAAACGGAATGCCCAGCGACAGGGTGTCGTACAGGTAAGAGAAGTTATACAGAATGATCAGTACCACAATCAGCGGCAGCGAACGGAACAGCCAGATATAGCCCCAGGCGAGACTGGAGAGTAACCATGAAGGCGAGAGGCGCGCCAGCGCCAGCGCGGAACCGAGCAGAATGCTGAACAGGGTGCCAAGCAGCGTCAGCAGCAGAGTTTGCGCCAGCCCGTGCAGGATCACCGGATCAAAGAACCAGCGGGCAAATACCGACCACTCCCAGCGCGGATTCAGCGCCACCGACTGAATCACCGCGGCGAGAATAAATAATGCCAGCAGTGCGCCGAGATGGCGCAGCGGATAACGCGCAGGCACCACGCGCAAGGTTGCAGTTGATTTCACTGACGGCTCCTTAACTGGCATGGGCGTTTGCCGCAACGGTTAACGGTTTGGTAAAACGCAGGCGGCCATCATAAGGCGGCAGGGCGTAGCTTTCCGGGTCGCGGGTAATATCAAACTGTGGCTGGTAGCCATGTGCCAGATAGAGCCGTACCGCCTCCGGCTGGCGGAAACCGGTGGTCAGAAAGATCTGTTGATAACCGGCGAGCTGGGCGCGACGCTCCAGCTCCTGTACTACCACCAGCGCCAGCCCCTGACGGCGTACATCCTGGCGCGTCCAGATGCGTTTCAGCTCGGCGGTTTGTGCGTCGTACGCTTTATAAGCCCCCATGGCGATAATCTCGCCGTCGCGCTCCAGCACAATAAACAGGCCCTGCGGTGGCAGGTACCACTCGGTCAGCTCCTGCTCCTTTTGTGCAGAAAAAAAGTCGCCGTAACGTGCTTCATATTCACCAAACAGACCGCTGAGAATCGGTTGCAGCTCCTCCGCTTCCGGTGACAGCTCGCGAAATTGTGTCTGACTCATGGTTGTCCCCTTAATCGCCCAGGCCTGGTGGATTGATTTCGGAATGGTCGAGGCGCTCAATACCCTCGCCCCAGCGGTTCAGCACTTTGTCGTAGCTGCCATTTTTAATTACGCCATTCAGCGCAATATTGACCGGATCCACCAGTCCATTGCCCTTTTTCAGGGTGACGGCGATATGCGCCGCTTTCGGCCAGCCACCGTCAACGCTGCCGACCAGTTTTGTCTGGCCGGTCAGTGCGGCTTTCCATGCGCCAATCACATTCGGACCAAAGTAAGCGTCAGCGCGGCCGGACTGCAGAGCCAGCGTTTGCGCCGCATCATCTTTGCTGTAAACCGGGGTGAAGGCTTTCAGCCCTTTAGCCTGATTGGCCTGATCCCACGCCAGCAAAATGGCCTCCTGATTGGTGCCGGAGCCGACGATAATCCGCAACCCGGCAATATCTTCCGCCTTGTTGATGGCGCTGATTTTGCTGGTGGATTTGACATAAAAACCGAGTGAATCTTTGCGGTAGGTGGCGAAATCAAATTTCTCTTTGCGATCTTTTGTCACCGTTACATTGGTGATGGCAGCATCATATTTGCCGGATGCCACGCCCAGCGGCCAGTCCTCCCACGAGGTGGCGACCACATTCAGCTCAAGGCCGAGGCTGTCAGCCACCAGACGGGCGATATCAGCCTCGCTGCCGAGCAGGGTTTTATTGTCATCGGAAAACAGCGTTAACGGTGGCGAGTTCAGCCCGGCGATCGCCACGGTAAATTTACCCGGCACCGCAAAACGGTGGCCAGCCGGAATGCTGGCGATGGCCTGCGGATTTTTATCGGTATTAACCGGCGCTTTATTAGCTTCGACGCTGACGCCCTGGCCATTGAGATTAACCTCTTCGGCAGCACTGAAGCCGCTAATCAGCAATGCAGAGAGTAGCGCGAGGGTGAATAATGGATTCGTTTTCATAATGTCAGACTCTTATTGTGCGAAGGGGAGAGCAGCAGGTGAATAGTGTTACGCCGGGCGTATCGCTGATTACGGCAACGCATTGCCGTAATAATTAAATATCCCGGACGGGTTTTATTTATCGTTATGCGGTGACTAATTGGTGTCCGGCGAGTAATTCCAGAGATTTGATACGGCTCTTTCCGTCACTGATGGGGGTGTCGATAATAAATTCATCGATATTAAAGCGGCGCTGTAAAGCATCCAGCTGTTGATGCACTTCAGTGGCGCTGCCTTTTATTACCGAGGAGACGCGTGGTTCAATACGGTAATCTTCTGCGCCAGACTGGCGAATATAGGCGTTTGCCTGCTCCAGGCTACCGACGGTAACACTCTGGCCGTCAGCGGTCTGTACGCGATAATGTTGCAGGTCGCTGGCCAGACGTTCTGCCTCCGCCGCTGAGTCGGTAGCAATGACCTGTACCGCCAGCAAAGCACGCTTACCATCGCTGTGGCGATGGTATGTCTCCAGTGAGCGTGCCAGCTCGTCAATATCGCCATTAATATGGGCAGCAAAGACGAACTGCCAGCCGAGACTGGCTGCCAGGCGGGCGCTGTTTTCGCTGGCTCCCAGCAGAAAACGTTGCGCCGGATGTGAAGGCAGCGGCGTAGCCTGTAGTTTGTCCTGCTCGGGCGCGCTGTTGTCAGGTCGTAGCCAGCGGTCGAGCTGCTCCAGCTGGGCGGCAAAATCGCCTTTTTCCGACTGATGTAAACCCTGCTGTAACGCGCGGGTGGAGAGCGGCAGACCGCCGGGCGCTTTGCCTACGCCGAGATCAACGCGGCCTGGCGCCAGCGAAGCCAGCAGGTTAAAGTTTTCCGCCACTTTATACGGACTGTAGTGTTGCAGCATGACGCCGCCGGAACCGACGCGTAAACGCTGGGTGTGCGCCAGAATCCACGCAATCAGCACTTCGGGCGCCGGGCTGGCCAGTGCTGAGGTATTATGGTGTTCAGCCAGCCAGAAACGGTGAAAACCCCACTCTTCAGCACGCTTTGCCAGCTCCAGGGTACGGGCTAACGCCTGCGACGGTGATTCACCGTCAGCAACCGGGCTTTTATCCAGCAGGCTCAGTCGATAGGCCATAATAGCGATTCCTTAATTACTGTTGGTGTCGGCAATTATTGAAGTCGCTAACAATTCCTGTAAAACAACAAATTTTGCTTTATGTAGCGATTAAACGGGATTAGCACTATTGCATGCTGGCAGATTTGGTTGGCACAAATTGGCATTTGTCGGCGGCGGATACGCGGGTTTTAATGGACCTTCATTTACAGAGGAGTGTGACGATGAAAGGTTTATGGCTGCATTTTACCCGTATGTTCCATGTACCCTCTGGTATGGCAACGCTGGACAGTTGTCGGGTCATTGAAGCAATGATGCCGATGGTGGAGCTGTATGGTGTCGATATTCACGGGCTGCCTTCGCAGCGCGACGATATTGAACCTCGCTAGTTGCAGCGGGGTTCAGGCGACGGCAGGTCAGAGCTCATCGATAATTAACGTGGTGATCTCATCCTGCTGTTGTTGAAAATAGCCACTGAACAGGCGCCCGGCCTGCAGTTCGGCACTGAAATCGCGCGTCAGCCTCAGCTGCGCGCGGCCAGTTTCTCCCTCCAGCCCGACAATTTCCGCACTGTGAAAATCCATAAATTGCCGTAGCACCGGAAACAACGCCTTATACAAACTCTCTTTCAATGAAAAGGTCAGCGTCAGCGCCTGCGCCAGCGGCAAGCCGCACTGCTTTAACCGCTGCAATTCGCTGGCGGAGACAATCATTTCGCTCAGCTCGCGTGCGCTCTCCGCTTGCATCGTCTGTTCCGCATCCACGCCAATCCGGCGTCCCGGTTGTGCTGCTGCAGTGATAATTACCGCACGCTGTGAGGTATGACTGAGCGAGCCACAGAACCCTGGCGGCCAGATCGGCGCGCGCTGCTCATCATTCAGCAGCAGAAAATCATCAACCCCGGCGGCGGCCAGCGCGCTGCGTGCGGCATAGCGGCTGGCAAGGTATTCCGCCCGGCGCTTTTTTACCGACTTGCCGAGATGGGCAGGGGGATCGATCGCCAGCAGGGCGAACAGCGAATCGTCGAAATGGTGTAGCGCAAAACGTATCTCTGTCAGCCGCAGCCACGGGAACTGCGGCACGGTTATCTGACGCAAAGTGTGGATAAATGGCGTCGGCGGATAAGACAGGGAAATGAAATCGTTGAGCATGGCCTGAACAGGGTGAGTAAGCGGTGGGCAAATTACAGCAGCAATAACCGATAAATTCAATCAAGTGGCGGAAGAGAGGTGACTCAGGAGCGAACTCCTGAGTCATAAAGCAGGGGACAGCTTAGTCGTTTGGCGGAATGGCGAAGCCTTTAAGTGACACAATAAAGTGCTGGCTTCCCTTGCTGATTTTGGCGCCTTTTTCACACCAGCGGCTGGCGAGGCGGAAGAAATCGTCGCTGCCAATATCATAGGCCAGTTCGACTTTATTAATCCCTGAATGCAACAATTCTTCTGCGTCTTTGTCGTTTTTTGCTTTCATAACAACCATGGTTGATGGTTCCGTGTTGGCAATTTTGAGACGCCAGAATAAGTAATTTATATGACAATTTTATTTCAGGCCGATGAAATAAGATTAATGCCAGCATAGTTTGCAATACAGCGCACGCTTTGTGCGGCAAACGGCCATTATTACATACTACCTGGCGGCGGACAGCATGATATAGGGGCGTTCAATTGTGATGGCTGGCAGTGAGCGGCAATAAAAAAACCAGCTGTAATGGCTGGTTTTTGTCTGGTCAGCTGAACGCTGGTGTCAGGTGAGCTGCGGGTCTACCACCAGTCGTATTTAAAGTTCATCAGCAGAATAAGGGCGCTTACCGCCATTATATTTACGGAAACAACGATTTTGCTCATGCAATCATCCCGTTATGGTTGGCCTGATACTGATTTTAGAACAAGATTTTTGGCCCGCCACTGTGGTTTTGCTGCGTGACTACATTCAGGCCTAAAAAATCAGTATGCAAATCAGCTTCCCCCTGACAGTCCGGCGGGTGTAATTATTACGGCGTTAAGGGACAGGTACTGGTGGCCCGCTGTCTGGACTGACTCCAAAATCGCCTATAACATTGGTAGCTCGGGTCAATAAGGAGATTGACGAATGAGCACCAGAAAAGACATAACGCACGGAGCGCAATTCGACGTGCTGGACAGGGGACTTGTGTATACAGAAGTCCTGGGTTGGTTGGATATGGGGCATGCTCGTGGTAATGATATCTACTCACTTAAAAGCCAATTCCTCAGCGGGGAGCGTAGCAGCAATCCTTCCTATACTGTGATGTATCGTCAAGATATGCGCTTTACAACATTCAGCTCGCGGCTTGGAGTCGGCAAGTTTTCCCGTTGGGAAGTAAAACGCGGTCGCAGTGCAGAAGAAATTAACAGAATAATGCTGGCAATGATGATGAATACCGCTTCCCGATTTGAAGGACTGCAAAGTCTTCGGACGTTCTCGTGGTACACCGATAGTGGCTTTAGCGGTGAGGACCTGGTTTCTGATCTGTTCGGTTTCTACCGGGCTATTATACCAGGGCGATATGGTTATCGCCTTAAGCCCGTAAGTTATGATGCTGCCGTCCGTCGATGGGATTATTACGGGGCTATTGGCTCACATAAAAATAGCGGGTTTCGCCCGATTATTTTTCCTGACCCGGATAATCCCTGTGTAAGACACCAGCCGTATACCATTAATCTTCCTCATTTTATGACGTGGCTACGTCCGTGGGATGACTTTACATCCGGTGTCGTGAAGGTAATCTCAGATAACGGAACATCGCTTGAGTTTCGAGGCGCAAAGTAATGAAGTTGCTTAAGTGGATTACCTTATCCGTCTTCACACTGCTGCTTATGGGGTGGCTGTTTATTCGTGTCATCGCTTCCGGTGTTGATGAGACGACAGTTTATACTGAAAGTGATTTTTTTAATTACCACAGTCTGACGGATAAAGAGATTGAAAAGGCTCCCCGTATATCTCATGACTATTACTTTGAATCTCACCCTGGGGACGGGTATGCACCATCAAATACCGTTATTTTTAAGCAGGCCTCGGGCATTGCCAGATTGGAAGATTATCTGAAAGGTCTGGGGTACACCAAAGAGCGGCGTAGTTTGGGTGAGAAAGAAATATGGTCAAAACCAGCACAGACAAACAGTGACCTCTTTTACTTGTACTTTAATGCCGCTACTGGTGAGGCGGAGCTTACTAAAGTGATTAATCATTAACCAGGAGCAATCGCTGGTTTTTGTCTGGTCAGGTTGTAAGCATCCTGATAAACCGTACCATTCACTTTTAGAGATCTTCCGGCATACTGATTATGTCCCCGGAGGAGATCGCCATGCGCAAAGCACGATTCACCGAACACCAGATCATCGCCGTTCTCAAGTCTGCCGCGAAGCCGGGATCTCTGAGGCCTCGTATTACAACTGGAAAGCGAAGTTCGGCGGTATGGAAGCCTCCGATATCAAAAAGATGAAATACCTCGAAGATGAAAACCGCCGGCTGAAACAGATGTTTGCGGATCTGAGTCTTGAGTGCCGCGCACTGAAAGACGTTATTGAAAAAAATGTATGGTTCGCTCCCGTTTTGCAAGCACGGGATGATAAAAGCTGTTTGCGTTAATGTATCCGGCCTCTTGCAAGTCAGCTGCTTTTGGCAGCAAGGCCATGATGGAATATGCGCGTCAGGTTCCCAATAAGCTTCTTCGGCTGCTAAAGCCGCTTTTTTGTCCCGGGTTTACAAGACGCCATTGCACAGTTTTGTCATCACATACCCTGCAAACTGGTAAGATTTTAAGCGATTTCTGATATCTCGTTGTTGTAAATAAAAAGTGCTTGGTCGTGTTATGACAGCCCAGATAATTCGGGCAATCTTGTTCGCCAGTGCGACAACAACCTTATTGCGGTGCACCCCGCACTCCTCCATAATTTGTATCCACTGCCCCAGAAAATTTGTTGTTCTGTTTAAATGCAGAACACAGGTTCGTGCACCATGGATAAGCAATTTTCTCAGGTATGCATTACCACGCTTACTCATCCCTAATAAACGTTGTTTGCCTCCTGTTGAGGGACCAGACCAAGCCAGGCTGCTAAATTTCGCCCTGATTTAAATTGCTGACCATTGCCGACAAACGCCGTCATTGCTATCGCTGTCAACTTTCCTACACCGGGAGCACAAAATCAGAATAAGTACCATTATCTTTTGATAAATCTTTTTCAGACTTATTTTCATGCGAAAACTTGGTTGCATAAATAAAGTTTGTAAAATATGGATCCTTAAATGCTGCTTATTTATCTAGAACATCCTGCAAAAGTTGATTTAGCAGAGATAGTTCTTTCTTTTTCCCAAACAAATCTTTCAAAATTCCTTTTGATTGGTATTGCAATTCTGGATAAAAAGATGGATTGAGAGGGATCATTTGTTCTGAATTTACGGGTGCTGCCGTTTTCACACCCCATGTATTCGTTGCAGTTGGGACTCCTCCAGAGCACCAAGGATAGTTGATCTCAAATGACGTTTTATTGCATGAGCAACACTGATATATCATTAGGCTATGTCCGTATTTTTTGTCAAAACTAAGGGGGTGTCTGTGATTTTTATTAATTGATACACGAAAATTATAGTCTATTATCTCCACTCTCGTGTTGCTTGGCGGCTTAACGATGTAAGCCGCCAATTAAATTATTGTTCGATGTGATACATAGGTTCTTTGTAAACAATCTTATTGTCACTTTCCATTTTTTCAATTATGGATGTGATAATATTTTTCAAAGTACCGCTTGTAGCCTTGAACCCCATGGCCCTTGATACAGAATTGACCAACTCGTCTTGGGTAGCACCGAAGCTTTTATTGATAATATCAATAATTCCTGCCTCCATTTCCTTATTAGATATGTTTTCCAGCTTTCTTAATCCTGCTGATTTAATATTCGTTCTGTCTCTCAATTTTATGGAAAGACTATCGTTGTATAAAAAGTCTTCTTCCAGTGAAATCGAAATATTTGAGGTTGTAATTTTTATTGCATCTTTGACAATGGCTTCAATACGAGCTCCTGCACGTTGTAGACCCCATGCTGATCTAATACGGATGATCACCTCATTCACATGTATCGGGGCTTCAACAAGAACAATCTGCTCGACTATCTTGGCGAGTACGCCAACTGGGGTCTCATGAATCTGGAATCTTGTGTCAACCTCAGGAACCGACTCAATGTATGCTGCGGCTTCATTGAAGCTGCCTCTAATTGTCTCTAGACCAATTTCTGTGACAGTCTCCCTTTCCACTGTCACTATCTCGACAGGTACAGCTCTTGAACGAGATAGCGAAGTTTCAGAACGATTTTCTAGCTCCTTCTTAGCAGCCTGAATAGCAGATAGAGTTTTCTGAAGTTGCTCTTCGGGACGCTGGAACCAGTCCGTACTCCAAATCCTGTGAATTATCCATCCATGATCCTCAAGCACTGCCTGACGTAGACGATCTCTTTCTCTAGAAGAACGAGAGGAGTGGTAAGTCATACCATCGCATTCAATCCCAATAAGGTAGCGGCCCGGCATATCAGAATCGGCAATAGCTAAATCAATGAAGAAACCTGCGATACCGACTTGAGGGTGAACTTGATAGCCTTCTTTTTGTAGAGCATTTGCAACCTGTTCTTCGAAAACACTCTCCATTGAACGGCAACTCTGTTCTGCTACTGACAAGCGTCCTGTCCTTGCATATTGCAGGAATAGTTTAAAAGCGAATACACCTCTGCCTTTAGCCCTTTCGTGGTCAATATCTTCGTCAGTAATAGAGGCATAGACTTCGCAGCGCCTTTTGGCTCGACTAATAAGAACGTTCAAACGTCTTTCACCGCCCTCAGCTCCAAGAGGACCAAATCTCATCGCCATGTAGTTTTGTGGATTTCTGGCATATCCTACAGAAATGATAATGACGTCGCGTTCGTCACCCTGAATGTTTTCAAGGTTTTTTACAAAAAACGGTTCGCTTGGATGCGCATAGAAAAAGTCCTCGAACTCAGGGTTCAACCTGCGAAGCACTTCAAGCTCGTCCTGAATACGTCTTCTCTGGGTAACAGAAAAGGTAGCAACACCTAAAGATAAATTAGGGTGGCTTCTTGCGTGTTCAAGGATTGCCGTTGCTACACGTTTTGCTTCGTTTGCATTGCTTCCAGATTCGAATACGCCATCTTCAACTTTATGGAATCGTAGCCCCATACCTGCTTCTTGTGTGTAAGGGCTGGGGACTATATAAAGCTTGTTTTCATAAAATTGGCTATTCGAAACAGCAATCAATGATTGGTGACGGCTTCTGTAATGCCAGCGAAGCATTTTTTGAGGCAATCCTCTGGCAACAAAAAGCCCGAGTATGCTCTCAATGTCTGCCACCTGTGTTGAGTCATCGTCATCTTGATCATCTGCTGAACCTGTCATTTTCGCAAAGAAAGAAGTCGGAGGTAACTGGCGTTCGTCGCCGACAACGACTATCTGCTTGCTTCGTGCAATAGCTCCTAATGCATCCACAGGTTGTATCTGGCTAGCTTCATCCATTACAAGTAAATCAAACGACTGCTTGCCTGGGGCTAAAAATTGAGCAACTGAAAGAGGGCTCATCATCATAACTGGCTTTAAGGCCTGAATAGCTGCACCAGCTTTTATCATGAGCTGTCGAATAGCCATATGACCACGTTTGCGTGCCATCTCCCCCCGCAATACACCCACAGGGCCTACGCCAACTTTAGAAGGAATTGCTCTGTGGTGAGCTCTTACAACTTCGAAACTAGAGGCTTTGATTCTTCGCAGATCCATCTCGGCGAAGCTTGCAACTCTTCTTGAATGCAAATCGCCGTCAAAACGAGCCAGTTCTGGCTCATCTTCGACCATTAAAGACAGAATCGAGTCGAAATAAGTCCTGTCAAAAGTACCCAGTAAACGTTCCGAGGAAAGAACGCCACTACTTAAATCGGAGACTAAGGGATAAATACCGAATTTTTTCGCTAACTCTACACGGTTTTGCCAGGCTACCCATTTTGAAAGCTGTTCAGAGTTATCTATCCAGAGAGTAATCTTGTCATAGACTGATTTGAATGTTATTTCATGAATGTTTTCATTGTTGAAAATTGCTTCATAGGAAGATGAAAGGGAACTAATTGTTGATGTGAGTTTGGCAAACTGCGCTTGAATAGACTCGCTCAAATTTCTGGCTTTATCAACTAAAACCTGTTTGTCATCTATTTTAGACGCTATGATTCTCAGATCATTATTGGCTTCAATCCATGAATAAGCCTCGAATAACAACTCCCAATCACTATTTTCTTTCAACCAAAATGGATACATTGTTAACTGAGCTATGCTATCAAAAGAATGAATAACTTTGAGTTTTTGTTGGGTTCTTGATAATTGATTCAGTAGTTCAATACGATCAGAAACTGATAATTCATTATTTACGAATATTTCGTTATATGCGGAGTCGATAGTGCTCAGCAAATCAGATTTTTGTAAAAGGGATTCCAAAGGGATGTTTTTAACTGAGTAACAGTTATCAAAATATTCTTCTGGGGTGGTTCCCAATGAATCCCAAAGTATACGGATTTCATCTAAAATTTCATGGATAAGTTTTTTAAGTTGACTCACTTGATATGCTAAGGCGTCTTTGTTGGAAAGGCGACTTGCAATGGTTCTCGCTTCAGAGTTGATACCACGCAAGGTACGCATCCATTCAACAAGCGATTTTAGTAACTCACTATCGCTGTTCTCTCCCCGCCAGTCAGAACTAAATGCTGACTGTCCGAAGTCATTCATATCATTGATAGATTGTCTTAGTTTCTGTGCTTTAATCAATAGTTCGAGATACTCAACCTGCTGAGGGATCGTTAAGCTTTTATCATATATTAATGAAAGAGTGAGATTTTTGGACTTTCGCCACTCGCTATTAAGGAATTTAAAAGCACCAGTTTTATTTTCTAAGCTGTTTCTGGCGCTTTCAACATCTATTTTCCAAGCCTTTTCAACGAAGATAACATTGATCTTTTCTTTATAAATGCTAAGTTGTTTTATATCGGCAACCAAATTTGCCGCTTTTTCAATGCCACCCTCCCAGACAGTGGCGATGAATGCTTCTGGACTTACATTGGGCGCTTGAGTAATACTCTCTCCCAACTCAATAAGACTTTCAATCTCATTTAAATTAGAAAATCCTATTTTCGAACCTAACTCTTGCTGTAACCTTGAAGACTCTTTTAAGATTTTAGGTGTAAGTGCCTTCAGTTTATACGCAGCATTGAAAGCAATGATATTAATATCGGCAGGTAATTTTCGATAGTCTTCAGTGAGGCTGACAACCTCGGTGTTGAATTTATCTGTATGTAATTGGCTTTCAAGTTCGCTGTAGAGTTCTTTAAACGAGAATCCGGCTTCAATCAAGGATTTTGTCTCATCTTTAGAAGTAGCCCATAATGATGAGCTTAACGATTCAGGTGATAACTTAGGTGCTGAGTTAATTAATTCAGCAATTCGGATGAATTCCTGTAACTCATTTAATGATTCTATACTATAGACTTTATTTGTTAGTTTCGAAAGATTGGCCGACTCTTCAATAGAATCTGAAAATTCAGATTTCAGGTTTGTCAATGAAGCAGTCAATCTTTCAACTTCACTGGGAAGTATCTCAGTTCTATTGATACCATTCCATGAGTGTGAATCAGGAATGCCGATATCACTTATTCTTTCAATTAACTCATCAATAAGTGCATGTCTTTTATCGAAATCGTCGCTTCTCCATAATTCATACCCGCTGAGGTTATAATCGTTTGGATTATAACCTGATTGTCTGAGACGTATCAGTTGTGCCATAACCTTATATGGCGTTAACCCAAATGGCATGTATTTTTTATGAATTCTTATGGGGTGAGTGTTAAGGATATCCCGGATTTCTGAGAGATTATTGACTAATGTATCTGGAAACTCTCCTCGGGGGGAAGCAAGTTCCCAAACTCGCTTCAGTTCTTCAAGAAATGCTCTTTTGTTGGTTTTGTTGCTATGCAGTTCTATACAAGCATCTCCGACACCCGCCTGATCAAGTCTGCGCTTAACTACTTCAAGGGCCGCCATTTTTTCAGCAACAAACAGTACTTTTTTACCGTCTGCGACAGCCGAAGCTATGATGTTTGCTATTGTCTGAGATTTGCCAGTTCCTGGAGGACCTTGAATAACCAAGCTTTTACCATTACGTACTTCGTGAATGGCAAGAGTCTGTGAGCTATCACTGTCCAAAATATGTAGCATTTCACGGGGAGGAATGACTGAATCAATCACAATGTCGTCAGAAATTAATTCTCCACCAGAGAACCCTGTTTCCAAAAGGCACCTTATTGCTTCCTGATCTGTAATTTTTGAATCTAAGGGCCAGTTATCAGGATCTAAATCTGTATACATCATGAATTTAGCGTAGGAAAAAAGTCCTAAATTCACTTCATTTTCTAATACTTCCCAGCCTACTTTCAATGAAATGGTTTGCTTAATTTCAGCAAAGTAATCCGTTAAGGAAAATTCGTCATCAATATTTAGAGTAGGTAAGATAATTTGATGAATACGATTAAGGAATGTCTCAAGCGAAAGATTGCTAATAATATCCTCATCCCTAACTTTTATTTTAAAGCGTTCTCCTACTTTAGCTCGCATTAATTCAACTGGTAGTAATAAAAGAGGAGCATAGCGTATGTTTGCTTTATTGTTGGGATCTATCCATTTAAGTGATCCTAGAGATAGGAACAGGATGTTTACGCCTTGCTCTTCTTCAAGGGTTTTTGAATCGTAATACAAATCTAATAATTTTTTTTGTAATGTCTTGGGCGTGAGCTTGGTCTGAAGTTTTGTATCAGTATGGTTAGCCTCTGAGTCATCTAAAAAAATAATATCTTCGGAGTCTGAGTCTGTCTCACTGTTTTCATCTGTTTTTTTATCTTCTCGACCATGAAGAAAAGTGAACGGCTTGCCTTCTTCAAAAAGCATTTTAAACAGGATGTCTGAACGTTCATTAACAACTTCTAGGAATTTTGTGGTTTTTGATTTTGGTATGTGAAGTAAACGATTCCTTGCTGTCAGATCGAGTAATTCTGCTCGCGACTTTTCAAGTTTCTGGCTGAGTGACAGATTAGAGTTTTTGTAAAGTGAACCTTCATTTTCATCCATTACGCATAACCTTTGAATTGAGAATTTTACTTTATTATCAGTGCATTACGCCTTGACAGTTAAGCAACTTAAATTTTTCTATACATATTAGAGTGTTTTAGTATGAAAATTAAGAATTTTCTAATTAATGTTAGGTGGGGTTTTATAATTCGTTAAAAATCATACAGTTAAATGTATAGCTGCAGATTGAGATTACCATAAAAAGATATTTACACAAGTGGGGTTGATGATTTGGTTTTGGAGAGGTCCAAAACTAGGCATCCGAATTGCACTTTGCTCATATCAACATATCATAACGTTCAGAGCAGGAATTGAGTGGGGAAAATTGGGCTGAGAAAATTTATGCATAGTGTAGGTACAGATACATTTTTAGGTAATCTATTGAATGCTTTAGATAATCATAAAGAATAGGTTTCCATATGCAACCAAAGTTAGCCTGCACAAATTATTGATTAACTTGATGATTTTATTGTTGAATTCCGAGAAGGAATTTCGACGACTTGGTAGTGATGCTAGAAGCGAGTTACGTATAACTCTAGGTATGTTGGTTCACTACTCAGATTTGCTATGACTTAAACTTGGCTGTATGCGAGTGCAATCCAACAGACAAGCAACGCGGTAATCAGAGCTTATCCCAGCCGAAACGAAATTTACCATTAGTACTATCCATGTTTATCTTGCTAGAGACTATTAATAATTAGACAATGATCAAGTACCCTTCAGTTTGTAAAAAAGATCTCTTGATATAGCTAATAGTTGAGCATATTTTAAATAGGAGGGTTTCCCTCTTAAACGTTCAAAGGATAATTACTATGGCACTTAAGCCTGGTCCAAAGCGAATTGCTGATTCAACAGGACAACCTGATCAGCGCCAACGTGATAACAAAAAAACTCCGGGAAATAACCCAAAGGTAAAACCTAGTAAAAATTCCAAACCATAGTTACGTTCCTAAGAAGTACATAATATAAAAAAAGCCTTTCGGGGCTTTTTTATATTTTATTTTCCAGAAACTCCATAATATTACAATAAAAATAACTATTGAGCGATTACCTAACTCACTGGTTTACATGTAGAAAAATGTTTTACAGAGATGATTAAAGATAAGTTCGCATTGTTGGCGGTTCATTTTTGCTCAATAACGCCTTTTGATCACAGTCTTGGTTTCGAAGCAATGCCCGCAAACTTCCTTTTGTGGTATTTAATACTATTGTCCTCAGGTCTTGGTTAACAGTATCTTTACTGTTTAGTTTAATGCTAAATCTGATTAACATGTGTCGTTTACTGCTGATTTGATTTGGCTTTTAAATGATTACCTTGGATTATTCCTCGATTACACTCTTGGTTTTAATCTAAGCCAGAGGAAAAGCTATAATTACCGCTTGCTGACAGTTCAACATGTTTGCCCCACCAAGACATCATTTCTCTTCGTTGATCAAGATACTGAGAACGGTTATAGGCTCTCCTGACTTCATTAGTATCAATGTGAGTCAGTGCTGCCTCTATCACGTCAGGTGGAAACCCTTTCTCATTCAGGGCGGAACGCATTCCATGTGCTACAAGCAGATCCTTTAAGCCCATTCGCTTAAGGGCCATATTGGCTGTCTGACTGTTCATTGGTTCCAGCAGATTGCGGTAACCAGGAAAAACATGCGGTCTATGTAGGCTGATAGGCTTCATAACTTCCAATACTGCAAGTGCCTGCTCTGACAACGGAACGACATGCTCCCGCTTCATTTTCATGCGTCCAGCAGGTATACGCCACTCCTTTGCCTCAAAGTTGATCTCATCCCAGCGTGTCACAGCAGCTTCTGCTGGCCGTGTCATTGTAAGCAGCTGCTGACAGCGCGTCTGTCTGCCAATACCTGCAAATGCGATAGTTGTCATAAGCAGAGGTAGCTGTTCAGGTAAGAGGGCGGGGCGGTGTTTTACCTTTGGCTTATGGAATGTTTTACCGATTTTTGCTGCTGGGTTTGAAGTGACTAAGCCAGAGTTCAAAGCGTAATCCATAACCTCATTGATACGCTGACTTAACCGTTTTACGGTTTCGAGTCTTCCTGCTGCATGTGTGGGTTCTAAGGCTCTAATGAACTGTTGGCCAGTAATGCCAGAAATGGGTACAGAGCCGATATGTGGGAACACATATTTACTCATTGAACGCCAGATATCGTTAAGAGTGTGAGTCGCTAATCCGGCTGCCTCTTTGGTCTTAAACCACTCCGCTGCAACTTTTTCAAAAGTACTTGCACACACACTCTTCTGACGAAGCTGCTCCGCCTTTTTGTACTCTTGAGGATCGATGTCTTTGCTGAGAAGAGCGCGGGCTGTTTCACAATTCTGGCGGGCTTCGGAAAGCGAAACGGAAGGGTATGAGTCAAGGCTGATCATGGCTCGTTTGCGAGTAAAGGGTTTGTGTAACAAAAACGCCAGAGTTTGAGCCTTAGGATGTTACCTGCAACTCCAGACCGTCCCCATCATAAAGAACCAATGCCCGCTCAGTAGCTTTAGCGTTCTTAACTTCGGTATTGTCTAGGGGCTTGGTCTGTCTTGCCATGAGCAGTCTCCATTCTGTTCCTTGGAAGGCTTAGGCATATCAAAAAGGCAGTTTTAGAAACGTATGCCCATGGGTATGCCTAAATCAGGTGGATTCCACTGTATCAATCAGGATTTCACTAGACAACATAAAACAGCAGGTTTCAACAACGCACTGTTTAAACTGTTTTTTATGGTTTTCTCTGGACATCACCAGACAAAACGTTGGGATAATTTGGTCGGCACGAGAGGATTTGAACCTCCGACCCCGGACACCCCATGACCGTGCGCTACCAGGCTGCGCTACGTGCCGACACAGTACAATAATAGTACCGTTTTCGTTTTTGATTGCAAGCTACTGATGCGTTAACCGCTTTAAAAATAATCAGTTAGCAATGAATCTTTTCTCTTCCGTCAGCACCTGTAACAACAACGCCAGCTGTGGTTTATGGTCCTTCAGCGGCTTGCCATTCTGATCAAATGCCTGATAGCTGCCGTTATTATCAAGGATCAACGTGGTCTGCGGCGTGGTGATCACCAGCTGACGATCTTCTGTGCTGGCCACCCAGTTATGACGGCGCTGCGCAGCAAACAGATCCTCACCTTGTGAATACTCACCAGGCGCGGTACTGACATGTAGCAGGCGTTGCATCAGCGTGGTCATTACATCCTGATGGTCGGTCAGTTTATTAACCTGCTGCGCTGGCGTATTGGGCCAGTGCACCACCAGCGGTACCTGTAACCGCGCACGGTTGCCGTCACTGTCATTGTCATCCAGCGACACACCGCGTTGGGCGGTAATCACCACCACGGTGTTTTTCAGCAGATCTTTCTCTTTTAAGCGATCCAGCACTTGCTGAATCTGTTGATCGACCCGCGCCGCGCCGCGCAGATAACGACGGTTGCTATCCTGACCATTATCCGCCAGATCGCTCAGACCATCGTAAGAGATATAGGAGAACCATGGCGCGCTATTTTCTTTCTGGCCATCCAGCCACTGCTGCCACTGCCTGGTGGTTTGCGTGTTTGGCTGATTCTCGGAAGAGGGCAGGGAGAAATCTGCCAGCAGTGCCTGACGGTAAAGCGGTGAACTGAAGCCATCCGAGGCAAACAGGCCAAACTGATAACCCTGCTGACTCAGTGCATTCATCAGCGCTGACGGGATACGCGAGGACAGTACACCATCCATATAGCTTGGTGAGATACCGTAGAACAGGCCAAACAGTCCGGCATCATCCGAGCTGCCAGCGCTAAAGTGCTGGCTGAAGCGTACGTTTTGCTGCGCAAACTGCTGCAGATTAGGCAGCGCATTCGCCATGGTCGCTTCATTAAGACCATCGACGGTAATCACTAACAGATTATTGCGCGTGCCGCTGTCACGGAAGCTGATATCGCTTAACGGATAGGCCACCGACAGTGCTTCCGGATTCCCCTGCTGCACCAGACGACGCTGATACTCCTGCGCATCCAGCAAACCATGCTTCTCAAGGAAGCGACGTGCGGTCATCGGATAGGAGAGCGGCAGGTTAGCGCGCTGCATGGTAATTGGGCGATAGAAGTTGGCATCAGCCCAGATATACATCAGATGGCTGGTAAAGAAGGCGGAGATAAACAGCGCCGCCAGCGGCTTACCGAAGCTGCGGCGATTCAGACTGCGCAGCTTCTGCCAGCTCCAGGTGGCAAACAGCATCTCCACCAGGAAAATCAGCGGCAGGCTGATAAACATCAGCTGCCAGTCACGCGCCATTTCACTCTGATCGGGATTGACCACCAGTTCCCACACCACCGGATTAAGGTGCAGATGGAAACGGCTGAACACCGCGCTGTCGACCAGCAGCAGTGTCATCCCGGCGGTGGCGACAATGGCGGAGAGGAGCCTCATCAGCCGTTGCGACATCACAATAAACGTCAGCGGGAAGATAATCAGCAGATAACCGGCGAACACCAGAAAGCTGAAGTGACCAATCCAGCTGGTAAAGGCGTAAATACGACCGCCCAGCGATGAAGGCCAGTCGGCAAGCAACAGGAAGCGGCTGCCTAAGATAAAGGCAAAAATGATATTAAACAGAGCGAACCAGTGCCCCCAGCTAATCATCTGGGAGACTTTTTCACGGTAGCGCTGCCGGTTGGTTACCATAATGGGGTCTGGATCATCGCATTAATGGGCTTTATCTTCGCGAACAGAAGCCTGAAGTGCATCAGCGAAGGAACGTGCCAGCACATGGCGTTGTGCGGGCGCCACGCTGGTATTGATTAAATTGGTCACCATATTTCCCAGGATCATCAGGGAAAGATCGGTTGGCGTCTGGTTTTTTTCCAGCACCTGGACCATTTCTGCGAGGATTTTCTCCACGCGTTCGTCACTATAACGGGATGATTGTGGCATAACGTCGAATTATTCAAGTATTAAAGGGCGGTATCTTACCGTATCAGCGCGATTTTTTCCGCATTTTTATCGTAAGCACTATGTTAATGCTGGTTGATCGCGACGGCGCGCAGTGATTGAATACGCGCCTGAGCCATTAAGGAGAGTTTACCATGAGTCTGGATATCGAGCAGATTGCCCTTCACCAGCTGATTAAGCGCGATGAACAGACGCTGGAGCTGGTTTTGCGCGCGTCACTGCTGCCTGCTAACGCCACGGTTGAGGCGATGGTGGAGGAGTTACACCGCGTTTATAGCGCCAAAAGCAAAGCCTACGGCTTGTTTAACGAAGAGAGCGAGCTGGCCGATGCGCTGCGTAACTGTCGCAAAGGCGAGGATGATTTTCTCGCTTTTAGCCGCGCCGCCACCGGACGCCTGCGTGATGAACTGGCCAAATATCCGTTTGCCGAAGGCGGCGTGGTGCTGTTCTGCCACTATCGCTACCTGGCGGTGGAGTATCTGCTGATTGCGGTACTGAGCAGTCAGAACAGTATGCGTGTAAATGAAGAGCTGGATATCAGCTCCACGCACTACCTCGATATTAACCATGCGGATATTGTGGCGCGTATCGATCTGACCGAGTGGGAAACCAATCCGCAATCGACCCGTTATCTGACTTTCCTGCGCGGACGCGTGGGGCGTAAAGTCGCCGACTTCTTTATGGATTTCCTCGGTGCCAGCGTCGGTCTGGATACCAAGGCGCAGAACCGTGGTCTGTTGCAGGCAGTGGATGACTACTGCGCGGAGTCCGAGCTGGATAAAGGCGAGCGCCAGAACTATCGCCAGCAGGTTTACAGCTACTGCAATGAGCAGTTGCAGGCCGGTGAAGAGATTGCGCTGGAAGAGCTCTCCAACGAACTGCCGCCATTAGGTGAGAAGAGTTTCCAGGCGTTTACGCAGGATCAGGGCTATGAGCTGGAAGAGACCTTCCCGGCGGACCGCAGCACCCTGCGTCAGCTGACCAAATTTGCCGGCAGCGGCGGTGGATTAACCCTGAATTTTGACGCTATGCTGTTGGGTGAGCGCATTTTCTGGGATCCGGCGACCGATACGCTGACCATCAAAGGCACGCCGCCTAATCTGCGCGATCAGCTGCAGCGCCGCACTGGCGGTAAATAAGGCAAAAAAAAACGCCGCATATGCGGCGTTTTTTCTTCAACTCGTAAGCGATTAAGCGCGAACGAAGTCGATGTGGTGCAGTTTAGGCTTGAACGGGTGACGCTGAACAGCCTGGATCTTAACTTTAACTTCTTTGCCATCAACAACCAGGTTCAGAACTTCATCGTAGAAGCCTGGTTTGGTCTGCTGGTTCATCACAGAGTCATGATCCAGTTCGATAGCTACAGCTGCTTCCGCGCCACCATAAATGATTGCCGGGAATTTGTTAGCTGTACGCAGGCGGCGGCTCGCACCCTTACCCTGCTCTTTACGTACTTCTGCATTGATAGTGAACATTGTTATTTCTCATTCAATAAATGTTCCTGCTACAGGCGACCCAGTAACAGGTTGGATTGTTCGTACTATAGTCGCTCAGGCTTTCGCAAAAGCGGGCGGCATTATAGCCGCGTTTGCCGGTGCGGGCAAACAATACTGTCGCTAACGCAGCTCGTTGGCGCGACGGAAGCGGCCCTGATAATCAAAAATTTTCTCTCGCACCTGCCAGAAATGGCGCTGCTGACGGGCGACAACAAAATCAGGGTGGCGCAACAGCGGTTGCAGCGCCACCACATCAGCGGCGGTCTGCCAGCCGAGCGGTACGCCCGGCGCGCGCTGATGCGGACGCATAAACAGCTGTTCAAAAGCCTTACGTTGCGCTGCGCTTTTTAAGCGGAAACGCTCGCTCACGCTGGTGCCATCTTCGTCAAAATAACTGGCTTTCAGCCATTCGCCTTTTTCATCGCTGCCGTGCGTCAGCTCCATCCCGCCGCAGCGCAGCACCAGCGCATCTTTCAGCTTTAGCGCGGCCTTTAGCATATCGTCAGGATCAACCAGCACCGCGTCGCACTGATGGCAGCGGCGTGCGGCGATATCGTTCCCGGCATTGCAGTGCGGACAGCTTTTAAAGCGAAAACGGTAGTCGCACTGCTCGCGCTCGCCGTCGTCATCTTCCATCACGCCCTGACAACGACGGCCAAAGTGTTCAATGATGGTGCCATCGGCGGTGGCTTTGCCCCAGAAGGTATTGGCAAAGCCGCAGGCAGGGCAGAACACCTGCACCGGCTGATTGTCGCTTTTGCCTTTTGGCGCGCCCACTTCCGGGGTGTAGAGATCGTGCGGATTGCCGGCATAGTCGAGTATCAGACAGTCGCTTTTCCCTTCACACAGGCGTAAACCGCGGCCAACGATCTGCTGATACAGGCTGACGGACTCGGTAGGGCGCAGAATAGCAATCAAATCGACATGAGGGGCGTCAAAACCGGTAGTCAGCACCGCCACATTAACCATAAAGCGCAGCTGCTGCGCTTTAAACGCGGTAATCGTGGCGTCGCGCTCCGCCGCCGGGGTGTCGGCGCTGATTAAAGCTTTGCCATCCGGCAAAAGACCCAGGATCTCTTTAGCATGTTCGACGGTAGCGGCAAAGATCATCACCCCTTTGCGGTCGGCAGCGAACTCAACAATCTGCTGAATAATATGCGGCGTCACGCGCTGCTGCTGTTTCAGTTCGCGATTAAGATCGGCTTCACTAAACAGGCCATTTGCCTGCGCGCTCAGGCGACTGAAATCGTATTGCACTACCGGCATATCCAGCCGTTCTGGCGGCACCAGGAAGCCATGCTTAATCATATAGCGCAGCGGTAATTCATAAATGCAGTCACGAAACAGCGCCTTTTCATCACCGCGCACCATACCGTGATAGTGGAACTGATAGATCCAGCCTTTACCCAGCCGGTAAGGAGTAGCGGTCAGCCCCAGCAGGCGCAGCTGCGGATTATGCTGACGCAGATGAGTAAGGATTTGACGATACTGGCTGTCGTCATCGTCGCTGATACGGTGGCATTCATCGACAATCAGCAGCGAAAACGCGCTGTCAAATTGCGCCAGATTACGCGCCACTGACTGTACGCTGCCAAACACCACTTTGCTGTGGCTCTCTTTACGTTGCAGTCCGGCGGCAAAGATATCGGCATCCAGCCCGTAAGCCTGATATTTGCTGTGATTCTGCGCCACCAGCTCTTTCACATGGGCCAGCACCAGCACCCGTCCACGCGCCAGCCTTGCCAGTTCGGCAATCACCAGGCTTTTGCCCGCGCCGGTAGGCAGCACAATCACTGCCGGTTGCTGAGAGCCACGGAAGTAAGTGAGCGTGGCATCCACTGCTTCCTGCTGATAAGGACGAAGAGTAAACGACATAACAAGGTACGATTGTGGAAACAGGGTCGCATTATGCCATGAAAGCCGCTGAACGGTGCGATCCCCTCTGTCAGGCGCGCTTAACAGTCGCTATACTGTTCAGCAATACCTTCCCGGGCGCGCAGGCGCTTTTCAAACGTTATCGTAAGATGACGTCGGATTTCATTTCAAGAACACAGGCAAAGCAGATTTAATGCGACTCGATAAATTTTTATCTCAGCAACTGGAAATTAGCCGGGCAATCGCCGCACGCGAAATTCGCGCGAAACGCGTGACCATTGATGGCGAAATTGTGCGTGACACTTCGTTTAAGCTGGAACCCGAGCACCAGGTTGAATATGACGGCAATCCGTTACAACAGCAGTTCGGACCGCGCTATTTTATGCTGAATAAACCTGAAGGCTATGTCTGCTCGACGGACGATCCCGATCATCCTACGGTGCTGTACTTCCTCGAAGAGCCGACCGCTTACAAATTGCATGCTGCAGGGCGACTGGATATTGATACCACCGGTCTGGTGCTGATGACCGATGATGGTCAGTGGTCACATCGCATTACCTCTCCGCGCCATCACTGTGAGAAAACCTATCTGGTGACGCTGGAGCTGCCGCTGGCTGATGATACGGCGCAGCAGTTTGCCGATGGCGTCCAGCTGCATAACGAGAAAAACCTGACCAGACCCGCGACGCTGGAAGTGATCGGCGAGCACCAGGTACGTCTGACCATTAGTGAAGGGCGTTATCATCAGGTAAAACGCATGTTTGCCGCAGTGGGCAACCGGGTGGTGGCGTTGCATCGTGAGCGCATCGGCGAAATTGCGCTGGATGACGATCTGGAGCCGGGTGAATACCGCGCGCTGACTGCTGAAGAGATTGCCAGTGTAGTGATACCAATGTAAGGGCGGCGTTCTCGCCGCCCTTGCTGAAGATTTACATTGTGCCTGCCATTCAGACGGGAGCCGTTAACGGCTCCCCTACAAAATTTCATAGCGTCATTTGTAGGGGCGGTGTTCTCGCCGCCCGTGCTGATAACGGGCACTGCGGTTAATCGCAAATAATAACAAGTAAGGGGCAATGGGTGCGGAAGGATAAGAACTCTTCACTGGGATTAGTGGTTATTCTCGGCCTGTTGGCCATGTTGATGCCGTTATCAATCGATATGTATCTGCCGGCACTGCCGCAAATCGCCAAAGAGTTTGGCGTATCGGCGGGCAGCGTACAGATGACGCTTAACATTTACATTATGGGTTTTGCCCTGGGGCAACTGTTTTATGGTCCGATGGCTGACAGCTTTGGCCGTAAGCCGGTGATTACGTTCGGCACTCTGATCTTCGCCATTGCCGCCGCAGCCTGCGCCATGTCGCAAACCATCGATCAGTTGATCAATATGCGTCTGCTGCATGGTCTGTCGGCGGCCGCAGGCAGCGTGGTGATCAGCGCCCTGATGCGTGACAGCTACTCGAAAGAGGAGTTTTCGCGCATGATGTCATTTGTGATGCTGGTCACCACCATCGCGCCGCTGCTGGCGCCGATTGTCGGCGGCTGGTTGCTGCTGTTCTGGAGCTGGCACGCTATTTTTTGGGTGATTTCTGCCGCTGCGGTGGTGACCACGGTGCTGGTTGTCACGCAAATCAAAGAGACGCTGCCGCCGGAGAAGCGCCAGAAATTTCATCTGCGCACCATGCTGGGTAACTTTCTCTCACTGTTCCGCCATAAGCGCGCCTTCAGCTATATGCTGGCCAGTGGCTTCTCCTTTGCCGGTCTGTTTTCGTTTCTTAACGCCGGACCTTTCGTTTATATCGAAATCAACCATATTTCGCCGCAGCACTTTGGTTATTACTTTGCACTGAATATTGTCTTCCTGTTTGTGATGACACTGATTAACAGCCGCTCGGTGCGCCGTTTTGGCCCGCTGGCGATGTTCCGCTTCGGCCTGCTGATTCAGTTTGCGATGGGCATCTGGTTGCTGGTGGTCAGTGCATTGAATCTCGGCTTTCTGCCGCTGGTATTTGGCGTGGCGATGTTTATCGGCTGCGTGTCGATGGTCTCCTCCAATGCGATGGCGGTGATCCTCGACGAATTTCCGCATATCGCGGGCACCGCGTCGTCACTGGCGGGCACTTTGCGTTTTGGTGTTGGCGCACTGGCAGGCATGCTGTTGTCGAATGCGACCTTTACCAGCGCCTGGCCGATGGTGTGGGCGATTGCGCTGTGCGCCACAGTCTCGCTGCTGCTTTTCCTCTATGCCAGCCGGCCACGGCATACCGCGTAAATATCGTCGGCGATGGCATTGTCTGGGGGCGGCGAGAACGCCGCCCCGACAAAAACATCATAACTCGCCGCCCATCCCGCCTTTATTCCGCTATTCCGTAACAGTAATGTTGCTTTATTGTGAAATTTAGCGCATATAAAAGTAACAATATTGCAGCAATAAGGGTTGTGATCACTTTATGAACGCGGTACATATAACAATAAAATGAGAGCTAACTCTCAAAAACGACCTCGTAAATATGAAATGTTTAAAAACGCGACGGTTTGCATTGATGCTTATTGCAGTTGCTGACCAGGGATTCGGGTCGCTGCTTCACGCAGCCAGACAGCCGTATCTCTTGCTCAACGTTCTGGGGATTTGATTTGAATAGGTTACAGCTTTCAGTTGTCCATCGCCTGCCGCAAAGCTATCGCTGGTCGTCTGGTCTGAGTGGCGGAACCATTGAGCCACTGGAGATCAGCGGATTAACCAATGATAACGACCTGATTGGCCTGAAATTATTAAGCCATAACGGCGAGTCGGCGTGGGATATCATGCAGATATTAAAAACGGCGCTGAACGAAATCCAGGTGGAATGCGCGGTAGTGGAATGGCAAGGCGAACCTTGCCTGTTTGTGCATCGCAATGATGAAAGCGCGACCAACTGCCGCCTGAAAAATCAGGGCGTCGCCATTGCCGAAGCCTTTTCCGCCAGCAATCCTTTCTGAAACCCGCTCAGGCCAGCGCCAGCAACTGGCGGGTATATTCCTGTTGTGGTGCGGCAAAAATCTGCTCGCAGTCGCCCTGTTCCACCACCTCTCCCTGACGCAGCACCACAACCTGATGACATAATGATCGCACCACCTGCAGATCGTGGCTGATAAACACATACGCCAGCCGATGCTGGTGCTGTAAATCTTTCAGCAACGTCAGAATCTGTTTTTGCACCGAGCGATCGAGCGAAGAGGTCGGTTCATCAAGAATAATCAGCTCTGGCTGCAGGATCAGCGCGCGCGCAATGGCAATACGCTGACGCTGACCGCCGGAGAATTCCGCCGGATAGCGATGACGGCTGGCAGGATCGAGTCCTACTTCCTGCATCGCCGCGATCACCTGCTGATCGCGCTGCGCTTCCGACAGCTGCGGGCGATGCACCTGTAATCCTTCGGCAATAATTTGCGTCACGTTCAGCCGTGGATTCAGCGACGAGTTGGGATCCTGGAACACCACCTGGATACGCGGACGCACTGCAAGCATCTGCTTGCGGTTCCAGCCGTGAATCGGCTGGCCATCAAACCAGATATCGCCCCGGGACTGTATCAGGCGCAGCAACGCCAGCCCGGTGGTGCTTTTTCCCGATCCTGACTCACCCACCAGCCCGAGGCTCTCCCCCGGTCGTAACTCAAAACTCAGCGCTTTCAGTGCATGATGGTGATCGACAACCCGGCGTAACAGACCGCGTTTAATGGGAAAAGAGACCTGTAAGTTTTCCACGCGCAGCAGCGGCGCTTTTGCACTATCTGCCGGGGAAGGGCGGCCTTCCGGTTCGGCATCCAGCAATTTTTGCGTGTAGCTGTGCTGCGGGGCGTTAAACAGCTGGTGAGTGCTGCTCTGCTCCACGACCTCGCCGTTTTGCATCACCGTAACGTTATCTGCCAGCTGACGCACAATATTCAGATTATGGGTAATAAACAGCAGCCCCATATTCAGCTCCTGCTTCAGCTCTTGCAGCAGTTTCAGGATCTGCGCCTGCACCGTGACATCCAGCGCGGTGGTCGGCTCATCTGCGATCAGCAGTTCCGGCTGAGTCAGCAATGCCATGGCGATCATCACGCGCTGGCGCTCACCGCCGGATAACTGATGGGGATAATCATTCAGACGACTTTTGGCGTTGCGAATGCCGACGCGATCGAGACAGTTAAGCATTTCACCGCGCGCGGCTTCTTTGCGCATGCCGCGATGCAGTGACAGCACTTCATACAGCTGTTTTTCAATGCTGTGCAGCGGATTCAGCGACACCATCGGTTCCTGAAAAATCATTGCCATCCGGTTGCCGCGCAGTCCGCGCAGAGTGCGTTCATCGGCCTGCAGCACATTGTGACCGCCGAAATGAATCTCACCGCCGGTGTATAGGGCAGGCGGCGTTGGCAGCAGTCGCATAACGGAGAGTGCGGTGACGCTTTTGCCGGATCCTGATT
Organism: Winslowiella arboricola; assembly: GCF_025527015.1. GTDB lineage: Bacteria > Pseudomonadota > Gammaproteobacteria > Enterobacterales > Enterobacteriaceae > Erwinia > Erwinia arboricola. The sequence continues at coordinate 67,954 of NZ_JAODIM010000042.1, forward strand.
CCCCCACCAGCGCCAGTGTTTCGCCAGCTTCCAGCGACAGTGACAGGCGATTAACCACCTGTTGCTGCACGCTACCCTGGCGAAAGGCAATACTGAGATCCTTAATGGTAAGAAGTGGCGTACTCATATCAATGCACCTTGCTGGGATCGAAGGCGTCACGCACGGCTTCGCCAATAAAAATCAGCAGCGACAGTAAAATCGCCAGCGAGAAGAATCCGGCCAGCCCCAGCCACGGCGCCTGCAGGTTATTTTTGCCCTGCAACAGCAGCTCGCCCAGTGAAGGCGAACCCAGCGGCAGACCGAAACCAAGGAAGTCCAGCGAGGTCAGGGTGGTGATGGAGCCACAAAGAATAAACGGCAGGAAGGTCAGCGTCGCCACCATCGCATTCGGCAGCATATGGCGCAGCATAATGCGGCTGTCGCTGACGCCCATTGCCTGAGCGGCGCGGATATAATCAAAGTTTCTTGCGCGCAGAAACTCGGCGCGCACCACGCCCACCAGGCTCATCCAGCCAAAGATTACGGTGATCGCCAGCAGCCACCAGAAACCGGGCTGAACCACACTGGAGAGCAGAATAATCAGAAACAGCGTCGGCATACCCGACCAGATTTCGATAAAGCGCTGACCGATCAGATCGACTTTGCCGCCGAAATAGCCTTGAGCGGCACCGACGCCGACGCCAATCACGCTGGAGACGATGGTCAGCATCAGACCAAACAGCAGCGAGATACGCGTGCCGTAAAGAATGCGCGCCAGCACGTCGCCGCCATTGGCATCGGTGCCGAGCCAGTTTTTAGCCGATGGCGGTGACGGGAAAGGGTCACTGCTGGCGAAGTTAATGGTACTGTCGGCAAAGCGAATCGGCGCCCACAGGGTCCAGCCCTGGTTATCCAGGCGCTGCCGCAGCCACGGATCCTGATAGTCGGCACTGGTGGCCAGCGGGCCGCCGAAATCGGTTTCGGTATAGTCAAACAGCACCGGCGCGTACCAGCGATCCTTATAATGCACCACCAGCGGTTTATCATTCGCCAGCAGCTCGGCAAACAGGCAGAGCACAAACAGCGCGGCAAAGATCCACAGTGACCAGTAACCACGGCGGTTATGACGGAAACGGCCCCAGCGGGCCTGATTAATCGGACTCAGGCGGCTCATTGGCGTCCCTCAAAATCAATGCGCGGGTCAACCAGCGTATAGGTAATATCACTGACGATATTCAGCAGCAGGCCAATCAGGGTGAAAATATACAGCGTGCCAAACATCACCGGATAGTCGCGCTGAATGGTGCTTTCATAACCCAGCAGGCCAAGGCCGTTCAGCGAGAACATCACTTCAATCAGCAGCGAGCCGGTAAAAAACATACTGATAAAGGTGGCCGGAAATCCGGCAATCACCAGCAGCATCGCGTTACGGAACACATGGCGATAGAGAATCTTTTTCTCATCCAGCCCCTTGGCGCGCGCGGTTACCACATACTGTTTGCGGATCTCATCCATAAAGGCGTTTTTGGTCAGCATGGTCAGCGTGGCAAAACCGCCAATCACCGTCGCCAGTACCGGCAGGGTGATATGCCAGAGATAGTCAGTGATCTTGCTGTACCAGGGCAGGGCGTCAAACTGCGGCGAAGTTAATCCACGCAGCGGGAACCAGTCGAGATAACTGCCGCCGGCAAACAGTACAATCAGCATCACCCCGAACAGGAACGAGGGAATGGCGTAGCCGACGATGATCATGGTGCTGCTCCAGATGTCGAAGGCGCTGCCGTTATGCACTGCCTTGCGGATCCCGAGCGGAATCGACACCAGATAGATGATCAGCGTACTCCACAGACCGAGGGTAATGGAGACCGGCAGACTCTCTTTAATCAGCTGAATCACCGAGGCGCTGCGGAACAGGCTGTCGCCGAAATCAAAGCGCGCATAATCCCACAGCATTTTAAAATAGCGCTCATGCAGCGGTTTATCGAAGCCGTAGCGTTTGGTGATTTCGGCAATCACTTCAGGATCCAGCCCGCGCGCGCCGCGATACTGGCTGTCACCAGGATTATTGTTATTTAATGCGTTGCGTCCGCTGCTGACGCCGGTATCGCCACCGGGCAGGCCGGAGCTGCGCTCAAACTGGACACTGGCAATCGCCTGATCCACCGGACCACCAGGTGCAATCTGCACGATAAAAAAGTTAATGGTGATAATCGCCCACAGGGTAGGGATGATCAGCAAAAGTCGACGAATAAGATAAGCGCCCAAATCTACTCCTTAGCGGCGTTGGGCCGGCAACTGTGCGGCTTTGTTAACATCGTACCACCAGGTGTCAGTGCCAAGGGCATAGGTTGGCGCAATGGCCGGCATGGAGAATTTATTCCAGTACGCGTAGCGATCGTCAGCGTTATACCACATCGGAATCATATAGTAGTTCCACAGCAGCAGCCGATCGAGGGCGCGGCCAAGCGGCAGCAGTGCGGCTTTATCACCCTGATGTTGCAATATTTTCTCAATCAGGCTATCCACCTGCGGACTTTTCACCCGTGGCCGGTTCCAGCTGGATTCAATATATTGTGAAGCCCAGATAATACGCAGCGACGGATCCGGTGATGGCTGGGCGTAATATTGCGACGGGATCATATCGTAATCCCCCTCGCGCATACGCCGCAGATACTGCGAGCTGTCCACCTGGCGAATTTCCAGCGTAATTCCCAGCCGTTGCAGATTATGCTGGAACGGCAGCACCCACTGAATGCTACTGCTGCTGCTACTGTTCAGCAGCAGCTCAAAGCGGAAGGGTTTGCCGCTGGTGGTATTGACCAGCTGTTTGTTTTTCAGCTCCCAGCCCGCCTGTTTCAGCAGCTCCAGCGCTTTCAGCAGATTTTTACGATCGTAACCGCTGCCATCCGATACCGGCGGCTGATAGCGCGAGGTAAAGACCTCATCGGGAATCTGGCCTTTTAGCGGCGCCAGAATTTCCAGCTGCCTGGCGTCCGGGTAGCCGCTGGCGGCATAGTCGGTATTCTGGAAATAGCTGTCGGTGCGTTTATAAGCGTTGTAGAACAGTGCCTTGTTCATCCACTGGAAATCAAAGGCCAGACTAAGCGCTTCACGTACTTTGCGGTCACTGAACAGCGCTTTTTCGGTATTAAACGCCAGCCACTGGGTATCGGTGGCCACCGTATTAGGTCTGGCGTCTTTGACAATCTGATTATTTTCGAAATTCTTGCCGCGATACTGAGTGGCCCATTTTTTTGCTGATCCTTCGGTGCGGAAATCAAAAGCACCGGCTTTAAACGCCTCAAAGGCGACATTATCGTCAAGATAGTAGTCGTAGCGTAGCGTATCGATATTGTGCCGTCCGCGGTTGACCGGCAGATTGGCCGCCCAATAATCTTTTACCCGTGAATAGGTAATGTACTGACCGACTTTATAGCCACTGACACGGTAAGCGCTGCTGCCAAGTGGCGGATAGCCGAGCGGCTCATTAAATTTGCGGCTCTGCCAGAATTTCTGCGACAGTACCGGCAGAGAGAACAGGCCGAGAATCTGGTCTTTATCCGGCTTGGGTAGCTCAATACGTACCGTCAGCGGCGCAATGGTTTTAACCGTAACGCCTTTATAGGCGACACGGAATTGCGGCACGCCTTCAGTCATAAATTTAGTAAAGGTAAAGGCGACATCGCTGGCAGTAATCGGTGAGCCGTCCTGGAAACGGGCGTTGGGATTAATGGTCACTTCCATCCAGCTAAAATCATCAGGATAGCGCGCCGATTCAGCGATCAGAGGATAGTAACTGCCAATCTCATCATCGGAAGTGGTAAACAGCGAGTCATATAAGCCATCGGTGGCGATACCCGGATAACCACGGGAAGCATAACGGTTAAAGTTGTCATAGGTGCCCACCACCGTCAGCGTCATCTTTCCGCCTTTTGGCGCGGCAGGATTAACGTAATCGTAATGGGTGAAATGGGTGGCGTACTTTGGTTCGCCCAGCTTCGAGAACGCATAGCTCTCGTTGATTTTTTCTGCCTGTGCTGATAAGCCGACAGCACTGAGCAGCATAAGTGTAACCAGGCGCAATAGCATCGTGTTGGTTGGCTCCCACAGCGAAAAAGTAAAACAGTTTTCATTCAGCGTAGCAGTATTCACCGCCAGGCTCTGTTTCTGGCTGGTTTTTGCCAGAGTATTATGTCATTACACGGCGATCGGGATCATGCGGGCTGACGCGTCTGAAACCACGCAATCAGCTGCGAAACATTCATTGGCCGGGCAAAGAAGTAGCCCTGCATATGACTTACTCCACGGTTGACCAGCCATACTGCCTGCTCTTCGGTTTCCACCCCTTCGGCGACGGTGCTGAGATTCAATTTCTTCGCCAGATTCAGCACTGCGTCCAGTACCGGTGAGGTCACGGTTTCCATACCAATGCTCTGCACAAATCCGCGATCGATTTTAAGATAATCGAATTTAAATTTCTCCAGGTAAATCAGCGCGCTGTGTCCGGTGCCAAAATCATCAATGGCGATTTTATAGCCCTGATCGTGGAGCCAGTCGAATACTTCGCTGGTATTGCCACCGGATACCATGGTGCGCTCAGTAATCTCAAAGATATAACCGAAATGTTTTTCCGGCATTGCCCGGATCCAGCTGTTAACGTCATCGCGGAAACTGTCAGACGACAGATGCAGCGGTGACAGATTAACCCCCATTTTGGTGCCCACCGGGATCACCTGCCGGATTTTATGTGCATCGCGCGCCACCAGTTCAAATAAATGACGTGTCAGGGGAATAATTAAATTCTGTCCTTCGGCATAGCTGATAAACAGATCGGGCGGAATATTACCGGCGACGGGATGCACCCAGCGCAGCAGCGCCTCCAGGCCATAGGCCTTACCGCTGGCCGCTTCCACCAGCGGCTGATACTCGACATGAAACTCACCGCGCTTGATCGCCTGCATAATCTCTTTTCCCGGACGCACCTGAAGCGTCAGGATCAAAAAACAGCCTGAGGTAACCAGCACTGCCAGCAACAGTGCGGTAAGCAGAATAATATGAATGTCGCGCTGCGGCAGATTATTGCCATACAGGTAGAAGCTGAGAGGATAACCGGGAACATTGGTCATACGCAGCGGGCTGGCGGGCAGCTGGCTGGTGTGGATCATCGCCTCGCTCCAGGTGGTGACCGCATTTTCTTTATTGGCTAAAGCCATGCCGCTGATTTCCAGCTGGCGCGATGCCAGCAGCAGATAAGGCGTCATATTCAGGTTCAGGGTGGTAAGAACGCCGCTGCGGTCAGAGCCGGGCTGCTTCACCCACATCACAATCGCCGGTTGCTTTGGCAGCATCGGTGTCCCGGCGATCATCGTCAGGTCGAAATCTTTATTCAAATCACTCTGTGCGGAGATAGCACTGACCGGCAGGCTGAAGGCGCCGGTGGCGGAGGAGCAATAGGCGATGCCGTTACGCACCAGCAGAATGGCACGGACTTCATTAATAAATGCTGCGCGTGAAGTGAGTTGGTTATTAACCTGTGAACACTCTGACATCGTCAGGGTGCGCAGCGGATCCAGCGACGTTCGCAGATTGCCAAAACCCTTGAGAATAAAATTCTGCGTATATAACAGCAGCTGGTCATTGCCCCTGGCGCGTTTATGCCAGGCGATGCTCATAGTGATGGCAGTAAAAAACAAAAAAAAGATCAAACCAACCGCCACGCTGACCCACGCAATTTTGCGCGCATTGGTCAGCGGGTGTTTAACCAGTGTTGATAGTGGCATTGCGTTTTATCTCCCGCTTTAGCCTGTTTTTTTGTTGGAATTATGCACTGCCATTTTCCGGGAATAAGTACAGCAGGATATAACGTCGTCGGGGGTCCTGTCTCGATATTATTATGATAAGCAATACTATTTTTGTCGCGACGGCTGGCTGATTGTCCTGAAGCATCTCAAATCGTCAGCGCGTAGTCAGGCATATTTCAGGCATAAAAAAACGCTGCCGGAGCAGCGTTTTTCCTATTCTCATTTCGCAGACTTCAGGGATAAGAATCAGCTTTGTGTACGACTCAGTACGCGTCTTGCTTCACGGTAACGATTTTTCCAGTATGAATCATTCAAATTGGAAATCATTACGCCGCTGCTGGTCGAGGCATGAACAAAGTTGTCATTACCGAGGTAAATGCCAACATGTCGTCCTGTCGAACCGGCGCGGAACAGCACAAGATCACCGGGGCGTAACTTACTGCGCTGAATACTTTTACCACTGTCCTGCTGCTCTGAGGTTGAGCGCGGCAGATCCAGACCAAATTGTTCACGGAAGGTCACCTGAACAAAAGCGGAGCAGTCGATACCACGTTTGTTGGTGCCGCCAAGACGATAACGAACGCCTTTCCAGTCAGCATATTGATCCATGATACGTGATTTAATATCCACGCTCTGAACCATCTGTTCGAATTCATCCTGAGACGCTTGAAGTAAAAAACCATTCTGGCTTTTAACTGCATGGGTCTCAGTTTGTGCGTTGTGACCGTTACTGGTAGTACATGCCGAAAGCAGTGTCGCGAGTGCGACAGCGGGTATGGCCCGCAGAATATATCTCAGGATAGGTTGAGACTTGACCATTATGTTTGTTATCCCTTGGGGTCCTTAACGACAGAGGTCGTTAGCAAAGTTGCGAAACGAAAATGAGATTAATTAGTGCAGGCGCGTGAGACAATTCCTAAATCATTAAAATGTGTTAACGAGCACATTTTAATTGTAAAAAAGGAAAAAAATCACCGTTTTTGCCTAATCCGAATTGAGATTACCCGATTAAAAGCCCCGTGGCGAGGGGTTTTAGCGTCTTTCTTATAGGTTTTTTTGATGAGAAACAATTGGGTAACACTTAGGTTAAATTATCAACAATTAGCAGTCGATAATCGCTGGATTAAGGGCAATTTAAGCGGCTATTTCCGGGGATAGGAGAAGAAATAAGCGTAATCCCAATAGACAGGGGGGCAGGAAAGGCATTTTCCCGCCCCGTTTATCATCATATTTTCTTTTCACAGAGAAATACTTAGTGTGCTAATTATCAATCCGTCGCCATTCCGCGTGGTAATCAATTAATACAATTTGGCTTAATTACGGAATAGCGTTTAACGCAGCGGTTTATATTTTCCCGGTAATGTTCGATGCAGCCAGTTGACTAAATAATCACTGGCTGGCGTCAGTAGCCACCAGCTCAGGCCCACCATAACCACCGACAGCGAACCGACGGCAATATCGGTAAACCAGTGTGCCCCGGCCATTACGCGCGGCAGGCCGAATACCACAAAGATCAGCGCGGCGGTAAGAAACGCGCCCTTACCAAAATAGCGCAACATAAAGCAGGCGAAGATCATCAGCATCATACCGTGATCGCCGGGGAAGCTGTCACGCGAAGCATCTTTGGCCGGAATGCCGGTCAGCTCGGCGACGCGATGCACATTGTCAAAGAACAGAGTAGGGCTGGCGTGTTTCACCGGCAGCAAATGGCCAAGCTGGTTCAGAACCACGGCCGTAATCAGCATGGTAACGCCAATAGTGATCAGGCGGCGGCGCCCTTCTGCTGTTTCGCGCAGCCAGAATTTCATATAGAGCGACCCCATTGCCAGCAGGGAGACGGCATCAAAACCACGGAAGTTGGTAATCGCAATCAGCCACAGCAGCGGTTTGCTGTTCACCATATGATCGTTAAACCAGAAAAAGATCGATTTATCGATCGGAAACCAAAAGCCATGGTTAGCCGGAAGGTACCAGGATAAAAACAGGGCGATGCCGGCAATATTTAAGGCAAGGATGATCGCTAAGCGCTTTGCATTCATAGGGGGGAATCTGTCGGGTTAAAAATAACAGCGTAGCCTAAGCCACGCTCTCTAAACGAAGCTTCAACAGATCAGCTTGCAAATCATTCCATTGCGTATCATTTTCATTAATAAGTTCAATACGGCTGTCCGGCGGGGCAGACGAACGGGTTTCGATCTGCAGATCCTCGCCCTGGCGATTAATACTAAGCAGCCCTTCGGCAATGCGCAGCACGCCTTTGACCCGGCTCACCGGCGCCAGCCGTGCCCACTCCAGCACACCAATGGTGTCAAAAACCGTATCGGCATCGAAGATCCAGCCGCAGGCATAGTAGCCCTGGCCCTGATTCAGCGCGCGGCGCCAGCGGACGTTACTGTCAAGGCGCAGGGCGGCCAGCCCCGATTTCGCATTGCTGTGCGTATGGTGACGGGCATCCGGCAGCTCGCGCAGGTTAAGGCGTGGCATGTCCAGCAAGGCAGCATCGATATTGCCAAACTCAGCTTCCAGGCACTGGCGTTCAGCCAGATGCTGTTGTTGCCAGGCGCTCAGCGCCTGACGATCGCTCTGCTGCCAGCGATCCTGTTTATTGGCAATAATAATATCCGCCACTGCCAGCTGATCGCGGAAGTTCTCATTGTCGGTGATTTTGCTGTTGCTAAGCTGGCGCGGATCCAGCAGCGCCAGCGTGGCATTCAGCGTCAGCCAGGGCTGATACACCGCATCGCTTAACATGGCGATAATCTGCTTTGGATGGCCAAGACCCGTGGGCTCTATCAGCAGTCGATCGGGTTTCGCCTGCTTTAATAACATATTCAGCCCCACCTGCATTGGCAGTCCATTAACGCAACACATGCAGCCGCCGGGGATCTCTTTTAATACTGCGCCACGATCTTTCAGCAGAGCGCCATCAATGCCAATTTCACCAAATTCATTGACCAGAATCGCCCATTTTTCATTTTCAGGCTTCTGCGCCAGCAGGTGAAGCAAGGTAGTGGTTTTTCCGCTGCCCAGAAAGCCAGTAATCAGATTGACCTTTGTCACAGGTTTTTCCTCCATCAGGGTATTCAGGTGCTGAAATTAAAGTTCAGGCTATTGCTGGCCGATTTTAATCATCAGGACAATAAAACAGCTACCTTTAACCTGTAGTTGGTCAATAAGTGAGGTTGATATGAACTGCATTACATCAGCTGTTTTGATAATGCTTTTTACCTCATGGACGAGCAGCGTCATCGCCGGGAGTGGTACAGCATCAGCCAGCTCAGGCATTATTCGTTTTTCTGGCAGTATCGTTGACGGCGGCTGTGTTATCAGCTCCGGTGTTAAGGACAGGCTGAACACAACCTGTTATCAGAACGGCAGGGTGGCTACCAGCACCACCATGCTTAATGTTATGCAGCAACAAAAACTGCCATTAAGTCAGGGCACCAGCCAGTTTGCGTGGATTAATCGCACTAAATTGCTGGGGATGCTTACGGTGAATTACTACTGATAACCGCTGCTACGAATTGTTATAACATAACATTGCCGGCGATGCACACCCTCATCGCCGGATAGAGAGCAGAGCGATTATTCGCTGCGTCCCATATAACGACGTTCAGCAATATGAATGCGGATCTTATCGCCACTACTGAGATATTCAGGCACCTGAATCACTAAGCCGGTAGCCATTTTAGCGGGTTTACTGCGCGCACTGGCGGACGCCCCTTTAATGCCCGGTGTGGTTTCGACAATTTCCATATCTACCGTTTGTGGCAGCTCCAGCGCCAGAATCTGGCCATCCATGGTTAATACCTGAATACCCGGCATTCCCCCTTCAGGAATAAACAGCAGCTCTTCAGCAATCTGTTCCTGCTTAAAGTTATAAGGGGTGTAATCTTCGTCATCCATAAACACATACTCGTCACCATCAATATACGAGAAGGTGACCTGGCGACGGCTCAGGGCGATGGTGTCGATAATATCGTCACCTTTAAAACGCTCTTCCACCTTCAGCCCAGTGCGGATATCCGTAAAACGCATTTTGTATAAGGTAGAGGCGCCACGGGCGCTGGGGCTTTGCACATCAATATCTTTTACCAGCAGTAATTTGCCGTTGTAGCTCACGGCCATGCCGCGCTTGATTTCGTTTGCTCTTGCCATGGTAGGTTCTCAATAAGCCTGTGCGGAATTAATCGCGACAAGTTACTCGCGGCGCGACCTTCAGGCAAGATCTGCAGCTTGAATTATTTTGAGTATAGCTTTCACCTTTCGCCACTGCTATTGTCGCGCTTTACGTTGCTCCTGAGCGTGCTGATGCAGTGTCGTCCTGATTGTGGTGCCTGTTGCACGGCCCCCTCGATCTCTTCCCCGATTCCCGGTATGCCGCACGGCAAACCGGCGAATACGCCATGCGTACAGCTTGACGACCGGCAGCGCTGCAAAATTTTCGGCTCGCCATTGCGGCCAAAAGTCTGTGCGGGATTACAACCGGAAGCGGAAATGTGTGGCGACAGTCGTCAGCAGGCGATGACCTGGCTGTTACAGCTGGAAGCGGATACCTCCAGCTAAGCGAGCGTCAGGCGTTTTTAATCCGCCACATGCAGTAAAGGGTGCCGACGTTCATCAGCAACGCGCAGTAAAACACCGCATGGTAGCTCCAGAATTCCGCCACCAGCCCGGCCAGCGATCCGGCGAGGATCCAGCCGACGCGAGTAGAGTTGCTGAACAGCGTTGTCGCCGCGCCCGCCTGGCCTGGCATCAGATCCTGAAAATAGATCATGCCAATACCGGCCAGAATGCCGATAAATATGGCGTTCAGCCCCTGAATCAGCAGTAATGGCATGGCGCTGTGAATAAGCAGCACCCCGCTGTAAAACAGCAGCCCGCAGACGGCAGCGCAGCGCATCAACGCGCGTTTGCTGAAGCGCCGGGCGTAATAGCCAGCAATCAGCATCACCGGGATTTCCAGTCCGGCCGCCAGCCCCATTAATTGCCCCGCCAGTTTCTCCGGCAGATGCAGCTCATGCACCACATACAGCGGCATATTGATCAGCCAGATATTATTACAGGCCCACATCATGGTGCAGCCAATAAACAGCAACAGCGTATCGCGACGGTTGCGTGTCGGCGCCTGCAAAGTGGCAGTGGTTTTCACCGCGGTTTTGCGCATTGAGGGCAACAGATAGCGGACGATCACCGCGCAACAGACAAACGCCACCGCCGCACAGGCGTACATCACCTGAAAACCAAACCCCAGTGCCAGCGCAAAGGCAATCGGCGGGCCAATCACCCATGCCAGCGAAACCTGGGTACGCATAATAGTGCTGAACATCACCGCTTCACGGCCAGTTTTATCGGCATGTTCACGCGCCAGCGCGAACATCTGCGGGTTGGCGGTCGAGCCAAAACTGGAGAGCAGTACACCGACCAGCAGTAAGACGACGTAATTACGATTCCAGGCAAACAAAATGCAGCCGAGAGCGCCCAGCAGGCAGCACTGAAAGATCAGCGTTTTGCGATCGCCCTGGCGGTCGGAACGCGCCGCCAGCAGCTGGCTCACCACAATGCCAATCACCGCACTGCCGGTAAAAAACAGTCCCACCATAAATGGACGCGCATGCACTTCCGTCGAGAGAAACAGACTAAGCGTTGGCGTTTGCAGCGCCCCGGCGATGCCGGAGAGAAACGCGACCAGCAGAAAGGCAGCTGAACGCAGGTCGGGCAGGCGGCGAAGAGTGGCACCAGATGTTTGCATATATGAGAGTTAACCGGCAGAGAGGGACGGGGAATTCTACGCCGCTACGCTGTTTTTTAAAAACCTGTTTTAAAAATAGAGGGGAGGGGATATTCCTCTTCCGCATTTTTTGCACCATTGCCACTGGAAAGCTGAAGTTGCTGACCGCGTTGGGTTAAAAAGTGCTCTAAGTCAAATTCGCTTCAGCAACGTTATCGGCACCTGCGGCATTTCTCTGAAAAAGTTAAGTGAAATGTGCGTGACGTCAAAAATCTGCTACACCGTTTGCGGTAAATCTTGCCAGTACTGCAGTGACTGTACCAAACTCATTGAAACGTTTCAGCGTTGTCTCAACCGGTTGCCCGTCAGGAGATCACGCTTTTTTTCTCATAATAGCTGAAACGATTCAATTTCGGCAGGAGAGGAGAACTATGTTCCAGCTAGATCTGAAAGCCATTCATACCGGCGCCAGCGCCACGAATAAAGAAGACGCCATCCGTCAGGTTGCCGCCGCGCTGGCTGCTGCCGGCAACGTCAGCGAAGCCTATGTTGACGGCATGCTGACGCGCGAAACCCAGACTTCAACCTATCTTGGTAACGGTATCGCCATTCCGCATGGCACCACCGATACCCGCGATTTAGTGCTGGAAACCGGGGTGCAGGTATTCCAGTTCCCGCAGGGTATTGCCTGGGGAGAAGACCAAACCGCGTATGTCGCCATCGGTATTGCCGCACGCTCCGATGAGCACCTGGCGCTGTTGCGTCAGCTGACTCACGTGCTGAGCGATGACAGCGTCGCTGAACAGCTGAAAACCACCACGTCCGCTGAAGAGTTGCGCAGCATCCTGATGGGCGAAAAACAGGCTGCGGAATTTAAATTCGATAACAGCCTGATCGCGCTTGATGTCGCGGCAGGCGATTTGATGACGCTGCAGGCGCTGAACGCCGGTCGTCTGCAACAGGCGGGCGCGGTGGACGCCAGCTTTGTCAGCAGTGTGATCTCCGCTCAGCCGCTGAATCTGGGACAGGGTATCTGGCTGAGCGACAGCACTGTCGGTAACCTGGTCAGCGCCGTGGCCGTCAGTCGCGCCGCTAACGCTTTTGATGTGGCGGGTGAAAAAGCTGCGCTGCTGATTACCGTTGCCGTCACCGACGAGCAGCCGCTGAAGGTGCTGAACTATTTAAGCGATCTGCTGATCAATCAGAAAGCCGAACGTCTGCTGAACGCCGATGCCGCCGGTGTACTGGCGCTGTTAACCAGCGAAGTCGACGAGCAGGCTGATGTGCTGACTGCAGAATTTACTATCCGCAACGAACATGGTTTGCATGCGCGTCCGGGCACCGCGCTGGTCAGCATCATCAAGCAATTTAACAGTGATATCACCGTAACCAACCTTGATGGCAGCGGTAAACCGGCTAATGGTCGCAGCCTGATGAAAGTGGTGGCGCTGGGCGTGAAAAAAGGTCATCGCCTGCGCTTTACCGCCAGCGGTGAAGATGCGCAACAGGCACTGAACGCGATTGAAGCAGCCATCGCCGCCGGTCTGGGCGAGGGGGCAGCATGAGCAGACGCGTCGCGACTATTACCCTGAATCCGGCTTATGACCTGGTAGGTTATACCGATGAGATCGAACGCGGTGAAGTTAACCTGGTGAAAACCACCGGTCTGCATGCGGCAGGCAAGGGGATTAACGTAGCGAAAGTGCTGAAAGATTTGGGCATTGACGTCACCGTCGGCGGCTTCCTCGGCAAAGATAACCAGGATGGCTTCCAGCAGCTGTTCAGTGAGTTAGGTATTGCTAACCGCTTTCAGGTGGTGCCTGGCCGTACCCGCATCAACGTCAAACTGACCGAGAAAGGCGGCGATGTGACTGACCTGAACTTCTCTGGTTTTGACGTCAGTGCACAAGACTGGGAGCGCTTTAGCGCCGATTCATTAAGCTGGCTCGGCCAGTTTGATATGGTCTGCGTCAGCGGGAGTTTACCGGCTGGCGTGGCGCCTGAAGCTTTTACCGAATGGATGACGACCCTGCGCACCCTGTGCCCGTGCATTATTTTCGACAGCAGCCGTGAAGCGCTGGTGGCGGGACTGAAAGCGGCGCCATGGCTGGTGAAACCTAACCGTCGTGAGCTGGAGATCTGGGCCGGCCGCAAACTGCCGACGCTGCAGGATGTGATTGAAGCTGCCCATGCACTGCGCGAGCAGGGCATTGCGCATGTGGTGATTTCACTCGGTGCCGAAGGCGCGCTGTGGGTGAATGCCTCCGGCGAGTGGATTGCTAAACCGCCAGCCTGTGAAGTGGTCAGTACCGTCGGTGCTGGCGATTCGATGGTAGGTGGCCTGATTTATGGCCTGCTGATGCGTGAGTCCAGCGAGCATACGCTGCGCCTGGCAACTGCCGTTGCGGCGATGGCCGTCAGTCAAAGTAATGTTGGTGTTACCGATCGTACCCAGTTGGCCGCAATGATGGCGCGCGTCGACCTGAAACCCTTTCACTAACAGCAGGAGAAGGCAAAATGAAAACGCTGCTGATAATCGATACCTCGCTGGGTCTGGCAACCAGCTACCTGGCAAAAAATTTACTCACCGCGGCTGCGGCAAAAACTGGCCTGACGCTGACGGATAATCCGGCAGACGCAGAGCTGGTGGCGGTTGCGGGTAAAACTGTACCTGCTGACGGCGCGCTCAACGGCAAAGCGGTCTATCTCGGCGATATCGAACAGGCGCTGCGTCAGCCGGAAGCGTTCCTCGCTAACGCGCAAGCGCAGGCTAAACCGTACCAGGCGCCGGCAGCTGTTGCTGTGGCGCCAGTAGCGACTCACTCAGAGGCTGGCCCGAAACGTATTGTGGCGATTACCGCCTGTCCTACCGGTGTGGCGCACACCTTTATGGCAGCGGAAGCGATCCAGACCGAAGCAACCAAACGTGGCTGGTGGGTAAAAGTGGAAACCCGCGGCTCCGTCGGCGCTGGTAATGCGATTACCGCTGAAGAAGTGGCGGCGGCCGATCTGGTGATTGTGGCGGCGGATATCGAAGTGGATCTGGCGAAATTTGCTGGCAAACCGATGTATCGCACTTCAACCGGCCTGGCGCTGAAGAAAACAGCGCAGGAGCTGGATAAAGCAGTGGCTGAAGCCAAACCGTATCAGCCGAAGGGCGGCAACCAGGCTTCGCAGGGCGAGCAGAAGCAGGAAAGCGCAGGTGCTTACCGTCATCTGCTCACCGGTGTCTCTTATATGTTACCGATGGTGGTAGCGGGCGGTCTGTGTATCGCGCTCTCCTTTGCGTTCGGTATTACTGCCTTTAAAGAGCCGGGAACGCTGGCCGCTGCGCTGATGCAAATCGGCGGTGGCAGCGCCTTTGCCTTAATGGTGCCGGTGCTGGCGGGTTATATCGCGTTCTCGATTGCCGACCGTCCGGGTCTGACCCCGGGTCTGATTGGCGGGATGCTGGCTACCAGCATTAATGCCGGTTTCCTCGGCGGTATTATTGCTGGTTTTATTGCCGGTTACGCCGCCAGACTGATTAGCGGCAAGGTTAAACTGCCGCAAAGTATGGAAGCGCTGAAGCCAATTCTGATTATCCCGCTGTTTGCCAGCCTGATCACCGGCTTACTGATGATCTATGTGGTAGGCAAACCTGTTGCAGGCATTATGAGCGGCCTGACCAGCTGGCTGGCGAATATGGGCACAGCGAATGCGGTACTGCTGGGCGCAATCCTCGGTGGCATGATGTGTACCGATATGGGCGGTCCGGTGAACAAAGTGGCCTATGCCTTTGGGGTTGGTCTGCTCAGTTCGCAAACCTATGCGCCGATGGCGGCGATTATGGCGGCCGGTATGGTGCCACCGCTGGCAATGGGTCTGGCAACGCTGGTTGCGCGTCGTAAGTTTAATAAAGGACAGCAGGAAGGCGGCAAAGCTGCGCTGGTGCTTGGTCTGTGCTTTATCTCTGAAGGTGCGATTCCGTTTGCGGCGCGTGATCCGATGCGCGTACTGCCATGCTGTATCGTTGGCGGCGCAGTGACCGGCGCGATCTCGATGGCGGTTGGCGCGAAACTGATGGCGCCACACGGCGGTCTGTTTGTGCTGTTGATCCCTGGCGCTATCACCCCGGTGGTGGGTTATCTGCTGGCGATTATTGCCGGTACGCTGCTGGCGGGTCTGGGTTATGCGATCCTGAAACGTCCGGAAGCGGAAGCTGAGCTGGCGAAAGCCTGATTAGCGTCACCCTGATGATAAAAAGGCGCGGGCTTCCGCGCCTTTTTTTATGTTTCTGATGTACGCCAGCATGTAATGCCACACGACTTTTTGATAGGGTTAATTCGGCTTTTTTATTCTGTCAGGAGGACTCAATATTATGGCTGTTATTCCGCTAATGCCCCCGGGGGGGCTTCTCTCTCTTAGCAACGAATCTTCAGGAAGCCCGCCACCGTGGGATGCCGCGCAACATGGCCTCTCCGCCAGTTTACTACTGGTTTTATCAGAAAGTCCGTAATAAGGGGCCGTGGGATTACAAACAGCAAGGAGCAAGCTACCAGAATTTCGGCGATTTTAACTATGGTGCAACGGGCGTTGTTGCAGGAATACCCGAAGACGTATTGTTACGGGGGGCGGGTTGGGCGCAAAGCAGGGCGGGCACCACTGATCCCCGGTGGGGGCACTGGTACAGAGACATTCCATACGGGGATGATCCGCGCGATCAGTATTGGATTCAACAGGGAATAGATTATGTCAATCAGCACAGCTATTAAATGGGCACACAGGGCGCTAACGATCGTCTTGTTACTTATGGTAATAGTGGGCGGCTTAGTATGGTATTCCGGGAATGCTCCTCGCGATGACCGCTTAGTCAGTCAGAAACAGTTATCAGAAAGTGTCTGGCTGTACGTTACCCAATATCAGGATGCCGCTGCCACTGACTCTGACGTTTATCGTTACTATCTGAATAAACATCTCAGCGATCCGATGAAGGTGCTGCAGAAAAGCGGCCCGTTTCTTCAGGCAGATAGCGGTGATGCCACCGTTACGGCTATTGGCGACCACGTGCTGGTAAAGCTGACGGGTAAGGTGTACTCCTTTTCTAACTCGGCTTTTTACTATGATGCCAGAACGCCGGTAATGCCCCGTATCGATCTGAATGCGACTGCTTCAAATCCCTGGAAATAGGACGGTACAGGCTAAATGATCAATCGTCGTGATTTTCTCTGCGGTGTCGCCGCCAGCGTGGTTGCTTTACGCAGCGGACACGTCAGCGCGGTTAATTATCAGCAAACTACGCTGCCGTTATGGCCGCGGATGGCTCCCGGCGGCGGCGGACCGTCCGGTAGCGCTATCCTTTCCGCAAAGGGGGCGCTGAGCAATATCGCGGTGCCTGCACTGACCGTACTGACGCCCGAAGATCCCAACGGTCATGCGGTGCTGATCGCAGCTGGCGGAGGCTATAAGCGCATCCAGATGGCGAGCGAGGCGTGGCCAGCCGCGCAATGGCTGGCGGCACGTGGTTATACCGCTTATATTCTCAGTTATCGGCTGCCGCATGAAGGCTGGGTGGATGGCAACATGGTGTCATTACAGGATGCGCAGCGGGCATTGCGGATTATCCGGCAGCGCGAACAGCACCTTAGCGTGCTGGGTTTTTCCGCCGGTGGCCATCTGCTGGGGCTGGCGATAACGCGTACCGGTTTTGCCTCTTATGCTCCACAGGACAAGCTGGACAGCCTGCCTGCGTATGCCGATCGTGCGGCTTTGATTTACCCGATTATTACGTTGGAAAAACCTTACAGCCACAGCTCCACGCATCGCCTGCTGGTGGGGCCGCATGCTTCTGCAGCGGATAATGCCGCCTGGTCGGTGCAAAATTATGTTAACGCGCATACGCCGCCGCTGTTTCTGGTGCAGGCGCTGGACGATCCGATTTCAAATCCGGATAACACGCTGATCATGTCCGCCGCCTGCCGGAAGGCCGCAGTGCCGGTTGAGATGTATCGCTATGCCGATGGCGGGCATGGCTTTGGCATGGGCAGGGCAGGGACCGCGACGATGCAGTGGCCATCGCATTATAAGACGTGGTTAGAGAGAACCCGGTAGCACAGTGAAAAGCCTGATACGGCCGGCGAGAACGCCGTCCCTGCTGTGGGATATTTGAAACTTGTAGGGGAGCCGTTTTCGGCTCCCGCTCAGATAGCAGGCACGGTTAACATCCCGGCACCCTGACTATTTTTGCTCTGACTTCAGCCAGGCAATTTCATCTTTCCAGATATCCGGATTAACGGTTTCGAGGATCATCGGAATACCGTCGAAGCGGCTATCTTTCATCAGCCAGCTGAATACTGTTTTACCGATATTGCCTTCACCAAGGCTGTGATGGCGGTCGACGCGGCTGTTAAATTCACTTTTCGCATCATTCAGGTGCATACCACGCAGATACTGGAAACCGACCACGCGCTCAAACTCGGCAAAGGTTTTTACGCACTCTTCTTCGCTACGCAGATCATAGCCGCCGGCAAAAGCATGGCAGGTATCGATACAGACGCCGACGCGTGATTTATCTTCCACACCGGCAATAATCGCCGCCAGATGCTCAAAACGGAAACCAAGGTTACTGCCCTGACCGGCAGTATTTTCAATCACCGCGGTCACACCCTGGGTTTTATCCAGCACGATGTTAATCGACTCGGCAATACGTTGCAGGCACTCGGCCTCCTCAATCTGATGCAGATGACTGCCGGGATGGAAATTCAGCAGTGACAGGCCCAGCTGCTCGCAGCGTTGCATCTCATCGAGGAAGGCTTCGCGCGATTTTTCCAGCGCTTCTTCTACCGGATGGCCAAGATTAATCAGATAGCTGTCGTGCGGCAGAATCTGCTGTGAGCTGTAGTTATATTTCTCACAGGCGGCGCGAAAAGCGGAAATCACTTCAGCACTCAGCGGGGACGCGCGCCACTGGCGCTGATTTTTGGTGAACAGCGCGAAGGCTGTGGCTTCAAGTTCGTGCGCGCGAATGACTGCCTGGTCTACGCCGCCTGCTGCGCTGACGTGGGCGCCGATATATTTCATGCCGTTCTCCTGTAGATGGCTTTGCGATGCCGTAAGCCCTCCATGATAACCGAAGCGACTAGCCCATCAAGTGCTGAACCAGCAGATTGATCGCACCGCCACCGACAATCAG
Organism: Winslowiella arboricola; assembly: GCF_025527015.1. GTDB lineage: Bacteria > Pseudomonadota > Gammaproteobacteria > Enterobacterales > Enterobacteriaceae > Erwinia > Erwinia arboricola. Next base: position 86,637 of record NZ_JAODIM010000042.1, read on the forward strand.
CCAGATAAACAGCAGCAGTGCCATCAGTAACGGTTTTACTCCTGCGCGCTTCAGGGCGCTGATATGGGTGGTTAAACCCAGCGCCGCCATCGCCATTGCCAGCAGCAAATTGTCCAGCTGGTTAATATTCTGCAACAGCGATGGCGGCAGCAGATGCAGCGAGTTAAACAGTGCCACGCCAATAAACAGCAGGGCAAACCACGGAAAACTGATCGCGCCGCGCGCGATGTTGCCGCCGCGACGCATCAGCGCGCCAAGAAACAACAGAAAAGGCGCCAGCATCATCACGCGCAGCATTTTGGCAATCACTGCGGCATTTTCGGCTTCCGGGCTGATGGCGTGACCCGCAGCCACGACCTGTGCCACTTCGTGCAGAGTTGAACCAGTATAAATACCGTATGCGGTTGGCGTTACTGCGGGAAACCATGCCAGCACCAGCGGATACAGCAGCGGATAGATAAAGATCGCCAGGGTGCCAAAAATCACCACCGTGGCAATCGCCACCGCCACTTTGGCGGAATCGGCTTTGATCACCGGTTCGGTTGCCAGAATTGCCGCTGCGCCGCAGATGCTGCTGCCAGCGCCAATCAGCCAGCGGGTCTGGCGATCAAGGCCAAATACCCGGCGACCGAGCCAGCACGCCAGCGCAAAGGTGGAGCAGAGCGTTATCACATCGATCACTACGCCGCTCAGGCCGACATCAGCGATCTGTTGCACGGTAAGACGAAAGCCGTACAGCACGATACCCAGCCTTAACAGACGCTGTTTTGCCAGCAGAATGCCGGGATCGCACACCGGTTGCAGACGCGGCCAGACGGTATTGCCAACCAGCATCCCGACCACAATCGCCAGCGTCAGCGCACCCAGACCTAGCGCGGCGATTGCTGGCTGATTGCCCAGCCAGATGGCCGTACCGGCAATAGCCGCTGCCAGCAGTAAGCCTGGCAGATGCCTGCCGGGTGCGCGATGAGTTGCCGGGAGAGTAAGTTCAGCCATGGTTAACCTCCGATTTCATTACGGCTAGTGTGGGGTTAACTGGCTTAAAAGAGAAATTGATTATATATTTATAATTAACCGGAATAGGTGATAAGGCGGCCGCAGGATGTTCAGACGTATCGCGAAGTTCAGAAACAACTTGATCATGATGTGGTATGCCTGCCGCAATCCCCGCACGCCGCTGTATATTAAAGGCCTGATGGGCGCGATTGTGGTGTATCTGATCAGTCCGCTGGATCTGATCCCTGATGTTATCCCGCTGGTCGGCTGGCTGGACGATGCCATCGTGGTGCCGCTGGGTATGGCGATGTTGCTGAAGCTGCTGCCGGAAGAGGTGCGTAGCGATGCGAGGCGACGTCAGGCTACGCCCGCTAATAAAAGAAAAGGGCTGACCACCACGCTGCTGGTTATGCTGGTACTTTGGCTGCTGCTGCTGGGGTATGCCATATTTCACTGGATGTCGTAAGGAATCACGATGCATATCACGTTGCGTCAGGTTGAAGTATTTACCGAAGTGCTGAAGAGTGGATCAACCACCCAGGCTTCGCAGGTTCTGGCGCTGTCGCAGTCGGCAGTCAGCGCCGCGCTGGCGGATCTCGAAGGGCAGTTAGGCGTTCAGCTTTTCGATCGCGTGGGTAAGCGGCTGGTGGTTAATGAGCATGGCCGCCTGCTCTATCCGCGTGCGGTGGGTCTGCTGGAACAGGCGGGAGAGATTGAACAGCTGTTCCGCGAAGATAATGGCGCCATCCGTATCTACGCCAGCAGTACTATCGGCAACTATCTGCTACCGGGGATGATCGCTGGTTATCGCCGTGATTTTCCGCATTTGCCGCTGGAACTCAGTGTCGGCAACAGTCAGGACGTTATTAATGCGGTGGCGGATTTTCGCGTCGATGTCGGGCTGATTGAAGGGCCTTGCCATATGACCGAGCTGATTAGCGAGCCGTGGCTGCAGGATGAGCTGGTCGTGTTTGCCGCGCCCGATGCGCCGATTCTGCAACAGCCGGTGACGCTGGAAACCCTGTCGGCGATGCAGTGGATCCTGCGCGAGCATGGCTCCGGTACCCGCGAAATTGTCGATTATCTGCTGCTGTCGCATCTGCCACGTTTTGAGCTGGCGATGGAGCTGGGCAATTCCGAGGCGATTAAACATGCGGTACGCCATGGGATGGGCATCAGCTGTTTATCGCGCCGGGTGATTGCCGATCAGCTGGCGGCTGGCTCGCTGGTCGAGGTGAAGATCCCGCTGCCGACGCTGTCACGCACGCTCTACCGTATCCGGCACCGGCAGAAACATATGTCAAAAGCGCTGCTGCGTTTCCTGAGTTATTGTGTGGAATAACGGATGCGGGCGGCGATAATTGCAGGCGGCGATAACGTCGCCCTTACAGGTTGATAACATCTTGCTCTGAATTTTTAATGATCCGCGCCGGATTATGAAGCTAACTTATAACCTCGCGGTATCGCTATACCTGAGGGGGGGATTTGCTACAATCGCGCCTCATTTTTACCCAGGACAGCGTTTCTTCATGATTCAGGACACAAAAACAACACAACAGCCTGCGTTAAAACGCGCGTTAAAAGCCCGTCACCTGACGATGATCGCCATCGGCGGATCGATCGGTACCGGCCTGTTTGTCGCCTCCGGCGCCACGATTTCCCAGGCGGGGCCGGGTGGGGCGCTGCTCTCTTATATGCTGATCGGGCTGATGGTCTATTTCCTGATGACCAGCCTCGGCGAACTGGCCGCCTTTATGCCGGTTTCCGGTTCCTTCTCGACCTATGGTTCCAAATACGTGGAAGAGGGCTTTGGTTTCGCGCTGGGCTGGAACTACTGGTACAACTGGGCGGTCACCATTGCGGTCGATCTGGTGGCGTCACAACTGGTAATGAATTACTGGTTCCCGGATACGCCGGGCTGGATCTGGAGTGCATTGTTCCTTGGTCTGATGTTCCTGCTGAACTACATCTCAGTCAAAGGCTTCGGTGAAGCGGAATACTGGTTCTCGCTGATAAAAGTGGTGACCGTCATCATCTTTATTGTGGTTGGCGTGCTGATGATCAGCGGTATTATGCGCGGCGCGGAAAGCGCGGGCTGGCATAACTGGCAGGTGGGTGAAGCGCCATTCGCGGGTGGCTTTGCCGCGATGATTGGCGTGGCGATGATTGTCGGCTTCTCTTTCCAGGGCACCGAGCTGATTGGTATCGCCGCTGGCGAATCGGAAGAGCCGGCGAAAAATATCCCGCGTGCGGTGCGTCAGGTGTTCTGGCGTATTCTGCTGTTCTATGTGTTTGCGATTCTGATTATCAGCCTGATTATTCCTTACACCGACCCGAGCCTGCTGCGCAACGATGTAAAAGATATCAGCGTCAGTCCGTTTACCCTGGTATTTGAGCACGCTGGTCTGCTGTCAGCGGCGGCAGTAATGAATGCGGTGATCCTGACGGCGGTGCTCTCGGCCGGTAACTCCGGCATGTATGCTTCCACCCGTATGCTGTATACCCTGGCGTCAGAAGGCAAAGCGCCGCGTATCTTCGCCAAATTGTCCAAAGGCGGCGTACCGCGCAACGCGCTGTATGCCACCACGGTGGTGGCGATGTTGTGCTTCTTTACCTCGATGTTTGGCAACCAGGAAGTCTATCTGTGGCTGCTGAATACCTCGGGGATGACCGGCTTTATCGCCTGGCTGGGGATTGCCATCAGCCATTACCGTTTCCGTCGTGGTTATGTCAAGCAGGGGCATAATATTGCCGATCTGCCATACCGTTCCGGTTTCTTCCCGCTCGGGCCGATCTTTGCTTTTGTGCTCTGCTTAATCATCACCCTGGGTCAGAACTATCAGGCATTTCTCGCCGACCGTATTGACTGGTATGGCGTAGCGGCGACCTATATTGGTATTCCACTGTTCCTGATTATCTGGTTTGGTTACAAGCTGAGCCGCGGCAGTCACTTTGTTAAATACAGTGAAATGGAATTCCCGACCTTTAAAGACTGAATGTTGCGGTGAATGCAATTAAGGCGCGGTTTCCGCGCCTTTTTTAGGTGTGCTAATTATATTGATAACCATTATCATTTTCGTTATCGTGACAGCCGTTACTTTTTCAACTTGCTCTGGCAGCAGGATTTCAGCCGGGCAAAAGAAGACAGAGAAGAATAATGAGTGTGACTCACGAGCCCATGCCGTACGCGAAGAAAAACCCGGTTCAGAGCGTGATGGGACGCTATCAACAACTGTTACGTCACCGCCTGATGATTATGGGCGTGCTGCTGCTGGCGATCCTCGCCTCGCTGATCCTGGATTTTACCCTCGGTCCTTCAGGCCTTTCCCTGCAAACCCTGTGGCATGCGCTGATGCAGCCAGCTACCGTCGATGCCGGTACGCGGGTGATCGTCTGGGATATCCGTTTACCTTACGCCCTGATGGCGATAGTGGTTGGCATGGCGCTGGGACTGGCCGGTGCTGAGATGCAGACTATCCTGAATAACCCGCTGGCCAGTCCGTTTACCCTTGGCGTCTCTTCGGCGGCGGCTTTTGGCGCGGCGCTGGCGATTGTGCTGGGTATTGGTATTCCTGGCATTCCCGATCAGTGGTTTATCTCTGCCAATGCTTTTGTTTTCGCGCTGTTTGCCGCACTGATGCTGGATGGCGTGACGCGCTGGACGCGGGTGGCAACCTCCGGCGTGGTGCTGTTTGGTATCGCGCTGGTATTTACCTTTAATGCGCTGGTATCGATGATGCAGTTTATCGCCAGTGAAGATACCTTGCAGGGCCTGGTGTTCTGGACCATGGGCAGCCTGGCGCGTGCCTCGTGGGAGAAACTTGGCGTGCTGCTGCTGGCGCTGCTGATTGTGGTGCCTTTCTCAATGATGAGCTCCTGGAAGCTGACGGCGTTGCGGCTCGGTGAAGATCGCGCGGTCAGTTTTGGTATTGATGTGCGCAGATTACGTCTGGCGACGCTGCTGCGTATCAGTATTCTGTCGGCGCTGGCGGTGGCGTTTGTCGGCCCGATAGGCTTTATCGGACTGGTGGCGCCCCATATTGCACGTATGGTATTTGGTGAAGATCACCGCTTCTATTTACCGGCCAGCGCCCTGACCGGTGCGCTGGTGCTGTCGATGGCCTCGGTGGCGTCGAAGAATATTATACCCGGCGTCATTATCCCGGTCGGCATCGTCACCTCGCTGGTGGGCGTGCCGTTCTTCCTGAGTATTATTTTACGTCATCGGGGGAGCGTCTGATGCAGGGTTTATCGATTCGCGGCTTTAATGCTGGTTACCCCAAACGCAAGATTATTGAAAATCTGCATGTCCCCTTGCTGCCACGCGGAAAAATCACCGTATTGCTGGGGCCAAATGGCTGCGGTAAATCAACGCTGCTGCGCTCTCTCGCCGGTCTGAACCGCGCGCAGGGCGAACTGTGGCTGAACGGTGAAGAGCTGATGGCGCAGCCGTTTGCGCGTCGGGCCGATAAAGTGGTCTATCTGCCGCAGTCGCTGCCCGCCGGGGTGCATCTGCATGTACTGGAATCGATTATTGTCGCGCAGCGTGCTTCCGGCGGGCGCAGCAGTGCCAGCAGCGAAAACGAAGTGATGGCGCTGCTGGAACAGCTGGGAATTGCCCATCTGGCGCTGAGTTATCTCGATCAACTTTCCGGCGGGCAGAAACAGCTGGTGGGATTAGCGCAATCATTAATTCGTCGTCCTGAGTTATTATTACTGGATGAACCATTAAGTGCGCTGGATTTAAATTACCAGTTTCATGTAATGGACTTAGTGCGTCGCGAAACACAGCAGCGCAATATTGTTACCGTGGTGGTGGTGCATGATATTAATATCGCCCTGCGTCATGGTGAACATGTATTAATGCTGCAGAACGGCGAATTAATTGCCGACGGTCAGCCGATCGAAGTCATTACACCGGAGAGCCTGGCGCGGGTGTATGGCGTGAGAGGGCGCATTGAGCGCTGCTCGCATGGCACGCCGCAGGTGCTGATTGATGGCCTGGTAGCAGAACCGGAACCGGCACTGTAAAGTCCAGAGTAATACCACTGATAATCAGAATTCGTAAAATAACATCATTAGTTTCGGGAGGGATAAACCCCTCCCGTTAATGTAAAGAATTGTCTTTTATTATCCTAATCCGGAATATAACCGGAAAAAATAAGCGAGATTATCTCGCCGCCTTATTGTGAGCAAATAACGGCACCTGAACGCAAATCTGTTCAATTTTATATTTATTTTTACCTTTTGGAGAAAAGCATGTTCCGTTTAAATCCTGTGGTCCGCGGGGGCCTCTGTGCGTCCGCGCTCGCCTTAAGTTTGCCGGTGGTGGCGGCTGAAAGTGAGAAAGAGAATGAAGAGACGATGGTGGTTACCGCCTCGGCAACAGAAGTTAATCTGAAAGATGCGCCCGCCAGTATCAGCGTGATTACCGCCGACGATATTAAACGTAAGCCGGTGCAAAACCTGCGTGATGTGCTGCGTGAAGTACCAGGGGTACAGCTCACGAATGAAGGCGATAACCGTAAAGGCATCAGCCTGCGCGGCCTCGACAGCAGCTACACGCTGATTCTGATCGACGGCAAACGGGTTAACTCGCGTAATGCGGTGTTCCGCCACAACGATTTTGACCTTAACTGGATCCCGGCCGACGCCATCGAACGTATTGAAGTAGTGCGCGGGCCGATGTCATCCCTGTATGGTTCGGACGCGCTGGGTGGCGTGGTCAACATTATTACCCGTAAAGTGGGTAAGGCCTGGCACGGCACTCTGAGTGCGGATACCACCCTTCAGCAGCATCGCGATCGCGGTGACAGTTATAACGGCAACTTCTTTACCAGCGGGCCGCTGATTGATGATTTGCTCGGCGTTAAGCTTTACGGCGGTCTTGGCAAGCGTGAGAAAGATCAGCAGCAGCCATCCGATACCGGCACCAATGGCTTAACCCCGGGAATCGAAGGTTTTACCGCGCGTAATGGCAATGTTGAATTTGCCCTGACGCCGACCGACAACCAGGATATCGCTCTCGGTTATGGTTTTAACCGCCAGGATCGTGATTCTGATTCGCTGGATAAAAACCGCCTTGAACGTCAGAACTACTCGGTCAGCCACGACGGGCGCTGGGACTTTGGTAATACCGAGCTGCGTTTCTACGGCGACAAAGTGGATAACTTCACCACCAGCACCATTACCTCCGAAAACAGCTCACTGGATGGCAAGCTGGTGCTGCCGCTGGGCGATATCAATCAGCTGCTGACCTTTGGCGGCGAATGGCGTCACGATAAGTTAAGCGACCCGGTTAACCTGACCGGTGGCAACGGCACCAGTACTTCAGCTAATCAGTACGCGCTGTTTGTCGAAGATGAGTGGCGCATTTTTGAACCGCTGGCGCTCACCACCGGCGTGCGTCTTGATGACCATGAGACCTACGGCGACCACTGGAGCCCGCGTGTTTATCTGGTTTACAGCGCCACTGATACTGTCACCGTCAAGGGCGGCTGGGCCAATGCGTTTAAAGCGCCGTCGCTGCTGCAGCTAAGTCCTGACTGGCAGACCAACTCCTGTCGCGGCAGTTGTGCGGTCGTGGGCAGCCCGGAGCTGAAACCGGAAACCAGTGAGAGTTTTGAGCTGGGTCTTTACTATGCGGGTGATGAAGGCTGGCTGGACGGCGTTACTGGCAGCGTTACCGCTTTCCAGAACAATGTCGACGATATGATCAATATTGCCCGTACCGCCGATGCGGCTCTGGCGCCAGGTTATCCAAACTTTGTCGGGTTTGACAGCAGCGGGCGGCCGATTTTCCGCTACTACAATGTCGATAAAGCGCGAATTAAAGGAATTGAAACCGAGCTCAAAGTGCCGTTTAACGATCAGTGGAAGCTGACGCTGAATTACACCTATACCGATGGGCGTGATTTAAGTGGCGGCGGCAATAAACCGCTGGAAGAGATGCCACTGCATACCGCTAACAGTACGCTGGACTGGACGCCATTGCAGGACTGGTCGTTCTATCTGCAGGCTAACTACTCAGGTGAACGTCGCACGCTGACAAATGATGGCGCCACTCCGGGGGGTTATGTGTTGTGGAATACCGGTGCCAGCTGGCAGGCCACCAAAGCCGTGAATCTGCGCGCCGGGGTGTTGAACCTGGTCGATAAAGAGCTGAACCGCGACGACTACAGTTACAGTGAAGATGGACGCCGTTACTTCCTCGCGATGGACTATTCGTTCTGATTGGGTAAAAAGAAGGGAGCCGAAAACGGCTCCCCTGGATAAATTCCCTGGCTTATGCAGGGGCGGCGTTCTCGCCGCCCACTAATTACACCAGCAAATGTTTTGCATGAAAACGCAGATGATCTTCGATAAAGCTGGCGATAAAGAAGTAGCTATGGTCATAACCGGGCTGAATACGCACGGTTAACGGCCAGCCAACATCTGCAGCCACCTGCTCTAAACGCTCAGGGTGCAGTTGATCGGCAAGGAACTGATCGCTATCGCCCTGATCGATCAGAATCGGCAAGCCCGGCGCTGACTGACGCATCAACCAGCAGCTGTCATACTCCAGCCAGCTCTGCGGGTTATCCCCCAGATAGTGACTGAAGGCTTTTTGCCCCCAGGGTACCTGACACGGATTCACAATCGGAGCAAAGGCCGAAGCCGAGCTGAATTTACCCGGATTGCGCAGCGCCAGCATAATCGCGCCGTGACCGCCCATCGAATGACCGGCAATCGCCTGACGATCGCTGACATTGAAATTATCCGCAATCAGCGTCGACAGCTCATCGTTAAGGTAATCATACATGCGGAAATGCTGATCCCACGGCGGCTGGGTCGCATTCAGATAGAAACCTGCGCCCTGACCGAGATCGTAGCCGTCATCATTTGGCACGCCTTCACCGCGTGGACTGGTATCCGGCATCACCAGCACCAGACCCAGTTCGGCGGCGATACGCTGCGCCCCGGCCTTGGTGGCGAAATTCTCATCGGTACAGGTCAGCCCGGCGAGAAACCACACCACTGGCGGTGGTGTCTCGCGCTTAGGACCCGGTAAAAAGATGCTGAACGTCATCGCGCAGTTCAGCGTCGATGATGGATGGCGGTAGCGCTGCTGCCAGCCGCCAAACATGCGATGTTCTTCCAGTAACTCCAGCGTGGATGGCATTAATCCTCCTGATTACTTATTAAAGTGCACCACGGTACGAATCGATTTGCCTTCATGCATCAGGTCAAATGCGTCGTTGATCTGCTCCAGCGGCATCGTATGAGTAATAAAGTCGTTCAGCTGGAACTCACCCTGCATATAACGCTCAACAATACCTGGCAGCTGTGAACGGCCTTTGACGCCGCCAAAGGCGGAACCGCGCCATACGCGACCGGTTACCAGCTGGAACGGACGGGTGGAGATCTCTTCACCGGCGGCGGCGACGCCAATAATCACCGACTCGCCCCAGCCTTTATGGCAGCATTCCAGTGCTGAACGCATCACATTGACGTTACCGATACACTCGAAGGAGAAATCGACGCCGCCATCAGTCAGCTCAACAATCACATCCTGAATCGGCTTATCGTAATCTTTCGGGTTAATCAGGTCGGTTGCACCCAGTTTGCGTGCCAGATCGAACTTGCTGGTATTGATATCAATAGCAATAATACGACCGGCTTTCGCCATGGTGGCGCCAATAATCGCCGAAAGACCAATACCGCCGAGGCCGAAAATCGCCACGGTATCGCCTTCTTTCACTTTCGCGGTGTTCATCACTGCGCCCATACCGGTGGTCACGCCACAACCCAGCAGACACACTTCTTCCAGTGGCGCTTCTTTATTGATTTTCGCCAGTGAGATTTCAGGTAATACGGTGTATTCAGAGAAGGTCGAGGTGCCCATATAGTGGAAAATTGGCTTACCGTCTTTAAAGAAGCGGGTGGTGCCATCCGGCATCAGACCTTTACCCTGAGTGGTGCGGATCGCCTGGCACAGATTGGTTTTGCCGGAGCGACAGAATTTACACTCGCCACACTCCGGCGTGTACAGTGGGATCACATGATCGCCGATCGCCACGCTGGTAACGCCTTCGCCAATCGCTTCAACGATACCACCGCCTTCGTGGCCGAGGATCGCCGGGAACACACCTTCAGGATCTTTACCGGAGAGGGTATAGGCATCGGTATGGCAGACGCCGGTCGCCACGATACGTACCAGCACTTCACCTTTCTGCGGCGGCATCAAATCCACTTCTTCAATCTTCAGTGGCTCACCGGCCGCCCAGGCGACTGCTGCCCTGGTTTTAATCATTTCCACTCGCTTTTCCTCATATTTGACATTGCTCCAGGCTACCTTACTTGCCATTTTGTCGCCGGGCAGTGCTCAAAATCCTCACGTACTACGTGTACGCTGCGGTTTTTGCGCGCTGGCCGTCAGCAAACTGGCTGCGCCGGTAAACGCCTGGTCAGTTTAGTGGTTAAGAATATTAGATAATTATGGACCAAATTTATGCGCTTTCTGGCTTATCGTCGAACTGTTCAATAATCAGGTATTTCAGCGCTTCCACATTCGGGGTAAAAGCATCGCGGCGCCAGATCAGCCAGGTCGCGCTGTCGCGATACTGCGGCGGTAACTGATGTACCTGCACCCGTTCCTGACCCGGCATCTGCGACAGCACTGACCAGGGGATCATCGCCAGACCGGCGCCGCTGGCCACACAAGCCATCATCGCGTGATAGGACTGAATCTCCATCACATTGCCGGGCTGGACGCCGCTTTCGCGAAACCACGACTCGAAGCGCAGGCGATAGGAGCAGGTGTGGCGAAAGGCAAACAGCGTGTCGCCGCTGGCATCGGCCGCGCTGTGGATCGCACGGTGGTCAACACTGGAGATCAGCACCATCTGTTCGCGAAATGAGATACAGCCATTAAGCTCATCATAAGCGACCGGGCCATCGACCATGGCGGCGGCCAGCGTACCGGCGCGTACCCGTTCGATAATTTCACCGGAGGTGCCGGTAATCAGCGACAGCGCCACCGCCGGATAACGCTGATGATAGGCGGCCAGTAATGCTGGCAGGCGCGTGGCGGCGGTGCTCTCCATTGAGCCAAGGGCAAAGTTGCCCGCCGGTTCACCGGTGCGCGTCATGCTCAGCGCTTCTTCGCTCAGTGCAAGGATACGCTGGGCGTAGCAGAGAAAATTATGGCCCATTGGCGACAGGCGCAGGCGCTGTTTTTCACGAATAAACAGATCGGTGCCCAATTCCTGCTCAAGCTGACGCAGTCGGGTGGTCAGGTTAGAGGGCACGCGATGCAGCTGTTCCGCAGCGCGTGCAACCGAGCCGGTTTCCGCTACCGAACAAAACATGCGTAACTGGGTTAAATCCATCCGTTCTTTTTCCGTAAGCAACTTGTTTATGATTATTCACTTTTTGTGATTTTAACCAGCATGCATCATACTGGCAACCGTTATGAGAGACTGACATAAAAAAACTACCGATATGCAAGCAAGCATCCGGCGTTTAAGGAGAGAGTTATGGCACTGCGCGTGGCACTGAGCGCATTTTTATCGCTGGTTGTAGCAATGGGCATCGGTCGTTTTGCTTTCACCCCGCAAGTTCCGCTGATGATTAATGAGCATCAGCTCAGCTTAACCAGCGCGGCATTAGTCGCGGCATTTAATTATCTCGGTTATCTGTGCGGTTCTTATGACGCGATGCGCGCCAGCCGCCGGGTGGAGTGGCGTCTGCAGGGCGGGGTGTGGGGAGCCGTGGTGCTGACTCTGCTTTCCGCCTGTATTGAGGGGCCGTGGTGGCATGGGGTAGTGCGCTTTTTAATTGGCTGGGCCAGTGGCTGGGCAATGGTGCTGGTGGCGGCTTGGAGTAATGAGCAGTTGCTGCATCACGGTCGTCCGGGGCTGTCGGCGGCGGTGTTTGCCGGGCCGGGTACCGGGATTTTTATCAGTGGGATGCTGGCGGTTGTGCTGCATGCACTGGGCGTCAGTGCGGCCTTTGCCTGGGGTGCCTATGGTTTACTGGCGCTGATCCTGATTGCACTGATAGCGCGTTTCCTGCCGCGCAGCGGTCAGCTGCACCGGCCGGAAAGTGCGCCAGAACCGCTGGTACTGACACCGCGGCTGAAACGTCTGGTGCTGAGCTACAGCCTGGCGGGTTTTGGTTATATCCTGCCAGCGACCTTTTTGTCACAGATGGCAGCGGCGCGATTCCCGGATAGCGCCTTTGCACAGTTTGTCTGGCCGATTTTTGGCGGTGCAGCGGTAATTGGTATCGGGCTGGGGATCCTTACCCGACATTACTCTTCCGCCAATACCCGTCTGGCCATCACGCTGTGGGCGCAGGCGCTGGGCGTCTTTGCTGCTGATTTGCTGCCGGGGATGAGTGGTCTGGTGCTGGGGGCTGTGCTGATTGGCGGCGGTTTCCTCAGCGTGGTGCAGCTGACATTGCAGTATGGTCGTGAGCTGGCGCCGAAACATGCGCGCTATCTGGCGGGTTTACTGACAACCGGCTATGCCATCGGCCAGCTGGTGGGACCGATGCTGTCTGCGCTCTCCACCATGCTGACCCACCGGCTGGAACCGGCGCTGTATGTGGCTGGTGCCGGGCTGGTAGTCGCCGGATTGCTGGTGGTGCGTAAGGGTAAATGAAACACTTTCACTGCCAATTAAATTGATTCACTGGATTAACCTGGCGGAGTGTTCCAGAATACGCCTTCAGAAAACTGTCCGCCCGATACATCGCTGTATTGGGCGGGTGAAACACCTGCTGGAGAAAATCATCATTATGACGACGTTAAGTCAGGAAGCTGCCCTGGTTCATGAAGCGCTGCTCGCGCGTGGGCTGGAAACCCCATTACGCTCGCCAGCGCGTGAAATGGATGACGAAACGCGCAAGCGCCTGATCACCGGTCATATGACGGAAATCATGCAGTTGCTGAATCTGGATCTGGAAGACGACAGCCTGGCGGAGACCCCGCACCGCATCGCCAAGATGTATGTCGATGAAGTCTTTTCCGGTCTGGATTACGCTAACTTCCCGAAAATTACCGTGATTGAAAACAAAATGAAGGTCGATGAAATGGTGACGGTACGTGATATCACGCTGACCAGCACCTGCGAACACCATTTTGTGATTATCGACGGTAAGGCGACCGTGGCCTATATTCCGAAAGAGAAGGTGATTGGTCTGTCGAAGATCAACCGCATTGTGCAGTTCTTTGCTTCACGTCCGCAGGTGCAGGAACGTCTGACCCAACAGATTTTAGTGGCGTTGCAGACTCTGCTCGGCACCAGCAATGTGGCCGTCTCGATCGATGCGGTACATTACTGCGTGAAAGCACGTGGTATTCGCGATGCCACCAGCGCCACCACCACCACATCACTGGGTGGTCTGTTTAAATCCAGCCAGAATACTCGCCAGGAATTTTTACGCGCGGTGCGTCATAGCTAATTAGCGACGCCTGTCTCTGATTCTGTCCCTCTTGCCGCTGGTAAGAGGGCTGTTATTTGTTAACGGGAACCCTTAATGCAACGCAATATCACGCTGGATTTTATTCGTGGTCTCGCCGTTCTCGGTATCCTGTTACTTAATATCAGTGGTTTTGCGCTTCCCTCCGCTGCCTATCTCAATCCCGCCTGGCGCGGCATGCCGTCGGCGTCCGATTTCTGGACCTGGGCGACGATTGATCTGTTTGCGCAGATTAAATTTCTGACCCTGTTTGCCATTCTGTTCGGCGCTGGCCTGCAAATGCTGCTGCCACGCGGCAAACGCTGGCTACAGTCGCGTCTGACGTGGCTGGCGATCATCGGTTTTATCCATGCGGTGTTTTTCTGGGAAGGCGATATTTTGCTGGATTACGCCATCGTTGGCCTGATTGCCTGGCGTATGATCCGCGATGTGCCTTCCACGCGCTCCCTGTTCCATACCGGTGCGCTGCTGTACCTGGTGGGCGTCGGCGTGCTGATTATCTTCAGTATGATCTCCAGCGGCGAGCCGAACAGCTCCTGGTTGCCGGGCGCGGCCGATCTGCAATATGAGGCGTTCTGGAAACTGTCCGGTGGCTGGCTGGCGGCGCAGGCGCGTCTCGATCACCTCTCCTCCAGCCTGCTGGCGCTGGGCGCGCAGTATGGCTGGCAGCTGGCGGGGGCGATGATGATGGGCGGCGCGCTGATGCGCAGCGGCTGGCTGAAAGGCGAATTCAGCCAGCGACACTATCGCCGCACCGCATTAATACTGATTAGCCTGGCGCTGGTAATCCAGATCCCCGGCATTTATCTGCAATGGTATCTGCGTTGGGATTTCCGCTGGTGCGGCTTTTTATTGCAGGCGCCACGTGATTTGGCCGGGCCGTTGCAGGCGCTGGGTTATGCCGCGCTCTGCTTTGCTTACTGGCCGCAGCTGGCAAAACTGAAATTCACGCACGCCATCAGCTGCGTGGGGCGCATGGCGCTGACCAATTACCTGATGCAGACTCTGCTCTGTACCACACTGTTCTATCGCTTTGGCTGGTTTATGCAGCTGGACCGGCTGCAACTGCTGGCGGTAGTGGTGGCGGTATGGGCAATCAATATCCTGTTCTCCGTGCTGTGGCTGCGTTATTTCCGCCAGGGGCCACTGGAGTGGTTGTGGCGTAAACTGACCGCGCTTGCCGCTGGCTCCCAACCTGAGAATTCCCGCGCCGGATAATGACCGCCATCACAAAGGTTACAGAATTGTATGTAACCGTTTTCATCTGTGTGACGAGATTCACGCTGCTAACCTCCCGCCCCTGACAAAATAGCCGACAGAACACCTTCAGATGTCGGGAAGAACGATGCAATTAACTATTTTCAAGGCCGGGCGTCCATGATTACCATCCGCGATGTTGCACGCCTTGCTGGCGTCTCTGTGGCAACCGTTTCTCGCGTCCTGAATAACAATAGCGCGGTGACGGCGGAAACCCGCGAGAATGTGCTACAGGCTGTAGAATCATTAGGTTACCGACCCAATGCTAACGCGCAGGCACTGGCCACCCAGGTCAGTGACACCATTGGCGTGGTGGTGATGGACGTTTCCGATCCCTTCTTTGGCGCGCTGGTGAAAGCGGTCGATACCGTGGCGCAGCAGATGAATAAGCATGTATTGATCAGCAATTCCTGGCATCAGGAGGCGAAAGAGCGCCATGCGATTGAGGTGCTGATTCGGCAGCGCTGCAACGCCTTAATTGTGCATGCGAAAACCCTTGCGGATGACGAGCTGGCGCACTTTATGGACCAGATCCCGGGTATGGTGCTGATTAACCGCATTGTGCCGGGCTATGCCCATCGCTGTGTCTGCCTCGACAATGTCAGCGGCGCGCTGATGGCTACGCGTATGCTGCAACAGCAGGGTCACACTCGTATTGGTTATCTCGGCTCCAGCCATCCGATTGAGGACGTGGCGCAGCGCCGTGACGGCTGGCAGCAGGCGCTGGCAGAGCAGGGGATTACACCGCCGGAAGGCTGGATTGCCAGTGGTGAACCCGATATGCAGGGCGGTGAAGAAGCGATGGTTGAACTGCTGGGCCGCAATCTGCATCTGACGGCGGTGTTTGCCTACAACGACAGCATGGCGGCTGGCGCGCTAACCGCATTGAAAGATAACGGAATTCGCGTTCCTCAGCATGTTTCTATCGTCGGGTTTGATGATATTCCAATGTCACGTTATACCGATCCGCAATTGACAACCATCCGTTATCCCATTGTTTCCATGGCTAAAATGGCCACCGAACTGGCGCTGAAAGGCGCTGCCGGACAGCAGGATCACACTGCGCAGCACTGTTTTATGCCAACGCTGGTGCGTCGCCATTCAGTAGCCGTCCGGCAAAGTGTGGAGCCGGTCACTAATTCAAGCGATTCCCCCATGTAACCGTTTCCAATCTGTGAGTAAATTCACAGTTAATTAACAACGCGCTCTCTATGATGACAGCGCAATGCAGGGGCTGAAACATAATGTAACGCGAGGTTCTTCTGGCTTCACGTGTCCATATCGCCGCTGCGAAACAGTTTCAAACATCTTTTGCGGAAGTATCAGTCAACAAGGACGTCAGGTTTTGTATTAGCAATCCGTCGGTGGCGTGCAACATATTGATAACAATGCCGCTGCCGAGTGTTAATCATCTATTGCCTTACCCTGTAAAAACCCGGAGATATTATGAATAAGAAGGCTTTTACCCTCACAGCCCTGGTTGCCAGTATGATGTTTGGAGCAACGGCTCATGCAGCAGACACCCGTATCGGTGTCACCATCTATAAATATGACGACAACTTTATGTCTGTGGTGCGTAAAGACATTGAGAAAGAAGCAAAACAGGTTTCCGGCGTGCAGCTGTTAATGAATGACTCGCAAAACAGTCAGTCAACGCAGAACGATCAGGTTGATGTGATGATGGCAAAAGGCGTGAAAGCGCTGGCTATTAACCTGGTGGATCCGGCGGCGGCGGCGGTGATTGTCGATAAAGCGCGCGGTAACGATGTGCCGATCGTCTTCTTCAATAAAGAACCTAACGCGAAAGTATTGGCCGGTTACGATAAAGCTTATTACGTCGGGACTGACTCAAAAGAGTCTGGCGTGAAGCAGGGCGAACTGATTGAGAAACACTGGAAAGCCAATGCCGGCTGGGATCTGAATAAAGATGGTCAGATTCAGTTCGTGTTGCTGAAAGGTGAGCCGGGCCATCCTGACGCTGAAGCCCGAACCAAATATGTGATTGATACCCTGAATAAAGACGGTCTGAAAACCCAGCAGCTGCATTTAGATACCGCGATGTGGGATACCGCAATGGCGAAAGATAAAATGGATGCCTGGTTATCTGGTCCGAACGGTAACAAAATTGAAGTGGTTATCGCTAACAACGACGCCATGGCGATGGGTGCGGTTGAAGCGCTGAAAGCCCATAATAAATCCTCTATTCCGGTATTTGGCGTCGATGCATTGCCAGAAGCGCTGGCGATGGTGAAATCCGGCGCGATGGCCGGCACCGTGCTGAATGATGCGAAAAACCAGGCGCGCGCCACCTTCCTGATGGCGAAAAACCTCGCTGACGGCAAGCCAGCGGCTGAAGGCACTGACTACAAAGTGGAAAACAAAATTGTCCGCGTGCCGTATGTTGCGGTCGATAAAGACAATCTGTCCGAGTTCGCGAAATAAAGCAGAGGGGAATCTGAAATACCCCAACGCAGGGGCGGCGTTTTCGCCGCCCGTATGCATCAGTTGCCCGATTGACTCTTTCAGCCAGGTAAATTATGGCCAGTGATAATACGACACCACAGCGAGAATTCCTGCTGGAAATGACCAACGTCAATAAGTCATTTCCAGGGGTGAAGGCACTCGACAACGTCAATTTAAAAGTCAGACCGCACTCTATTCATGCGTTGATGGGCGAGAACGGCGCGGGTAAATCGACGTTATTAAAATGCCTGTTTGGCATTTACAGTAAGGATTCGGGGAGCATTCTGTTTCAGGGTGAGGAAATCAATTTTAACAGCGCCAAAGAGGCTCTGGAAAACGGTGTATCAATGGTGCATCAGGAGTTAAACCTGGTGCTGCAGCGTACGGTGATGGATAACATGTGGCTTGGCCGCTATCCGCGCAAAGGCTTTTTTGTTGACCAGGATAAAATGTATCGCGATACCAAAGCGATATTTGACGAATTAGATATTGATATCGATCCGCGCGACAAAGTGGCGACACTGTCCGTTTCGCAGATGCAGATGATAGAAATCGCCAAGGCGTTCTCGTATAACGCCAGAATCGTGATTATGGATGAGCCGACGTCGTCATTAACGGAAAAAGAGGTAAACCATCTGTTTACCATTATCCGTAAATTAAAAGATCGCGGTTGTGGCATCGTCTATATCTCACACAAGATGGAAGAGATTTTCCAGCTGTGTGATGAAATTACGATTTTACGGGATGGTCAGTGGATTGCCACCCAGTCGCTGGAAGGGCTGGATATGGATAAGATCATCGCGATGATGGTAGGACGCTCACTCAGCCAGCGTTTCCCGGATAAGAGCAACGTGCCGGGCGAAGTGATTCTGGAGGTGCGTAATTTAACCTCCCGCAGCCAGCCGTCGATTCGTGATATCTCCTTTGATCTGCATAAAGGGGAGATCCTCGGTATTGCAGGTCTGGTTGGGGCAAAACGTACCGATATCGTGGAAACGCTGTTTGGTATTCGCGATAAATCAGGCGGCACCATTAAGCTGCATGGCAAAGCGATTAATAACCACAGCGCCAACGAAGCGATTAATCACGGTTTTGCGCTGGTGACGGAAGAGCGCCGCTCAACCGGTATTTATGCGTATCTGGATATCGGCTTTAACTCGCTAATCGCTAATATCCGTAAATATAAAAACAGCATTGGTCTGCTGGATAACAGCCGGATGAAAAGCGATACCCAATGGGTAATTGATGCGATGCGGGTAAAAACCCCCGGTCATCACACCTCTATTGGTTCGCTTTCCGGTGGTAATCAGCAGAAAGTGATAATTGGTCGTTGGTTACTGACTCAACCAGAAATCTTAATGCTGGATGAGCCGACGCGCGGGATTGACGTTGGCGCGAAGTTTGAAATTTATCAGCTGATTGCTGAGCTGGCGAAGAAAGAGAAGGGGATTATTATCATCTCTTCCGAAATGCCGGAGCTTTTAGGGATTACCGACAGGATTTTGGTAATGAGTAATGGCCTGGTTGCAGGCATTGTCGAAACGAAAAGCACCACGCAGAACGAAATATTGCGTTTGGCATCGTTACACCTTTAATGATGTAAGGGCTGTTACCATGAAAGCAGTTAATAAGAAAAATGCGCTCACCTGGTTAAAAGAAGGCGGTATCTATGTCGTATTACTGGTGCTGCTGGCAATTATTATTTTCCAGGATCCAACCTTCCTCAGCTTAATGAACTTAAGTAATATTCTGACGCAATCTTCCGTGCGTGTGATTATTGCGCTTGGTGTGGCGGGACTGATTGTTACCCAGGGCACGGATCTGTCAGCCGGACGTCAGGTCGGTCTGGCGGCGGTGGTCGCGGCTACCATGTTGCAGGCGATGGATAATGTTAATAAAGTCTTCCCGAATATTGATACTATCCCGATTCCACTGGTTATTCTGACCGTCTGTATTATCGGTGCGTTTATTGGCCTGATTAACGGTATTATTATCGCTTATCTGAAGGTTACGCCATTTATTACCACCCTTGGCACCATGATTATCGTTTATGGCGTTAACTCGCTCTATTATGATTATGTTGGCGCATCACCGATTGCCGGTTTTGATTCAGGCTTTTCAACCTTTGCTCAGGGCTTCCTGCGCTTTGGTGACTTTAAGCTCTCCTATATCACCTTCTATGCGATTATCGCCATTATCTTCGTCTGGGTGCTGTGGAATAAAACACGCTTCGGTAAAAACATTTTTGCTATCGGCGGTAACCCGGAAGCGGCGAAAGTCTCCGGCGTAAACGTACCATTAAACCTGATTATGGTGTATGCGCTGTCCGGGGTGTTCTATGCCTTCGGCGGTATGCTGGAAGCGGGCCGTATCGGCAGCGCCACCAATAACCTCGGCTTTATGTATGAGCTTGATGCGATTGCTGCCTGCGTGGTCGGCGGCGTGTCATTTGCCGGTGGTGTGGGTACGGTCGCAGGTGTAGTGACCGGGGTAATTATCTTTACGGTAATTAACTACGGTTTGACTTATATTGGAGTGAACCCTTACTGGCAGTATATTATTAAAGGCGGAATTATTATCTTCGCCGTAGCGCTGGATTCACTGAAATATTCACGTAAAAAGTAATTGCAGCGCGATATGCCAGCAGACAGCCATGAGCCAATGCTGGCATATCGCCGTGGATCTGTTATCGCTCAAATAGAGAGCTGTATCTGATTATCCGGGGGGTAAGAGTGGTAGGATGATTTCCGTATCAATCTCAACAAGAGGATGTTATGGAGAGCAATTATATGGAATTCTCAGTTAATAAAGATATGGATATTCGCTCGCGAACTTTTGAAGCCATGATCTCATATATGCAAAACAGCAATGAATTCTGGTACATAAAAGACCATGAATCACGGTTTATCTATATGAATGACTACGGCTTACACTACAGTGGCCTGCCGAAAGGATTTAACGTAGAAGGAAAGCTGGACAGCGAATGTCCGGTTTACTGGTCAGAGATCGCTGATATCATTCAGGCTAACGATAAGCATGTGATGGACAGTCAGAAAGTCATTCCAACGCTGATTACCTTTATGTATGGCGGCAGAGAAAAGCTTATCCAGCCTTTTATGGCCGATGTGACACCTCTGATTAAGGACGGAAAATCAATTGGCGTGGTCGGCAGGGCCAAAAAGCTGGAAATCTATTCGATGTATCATCTTGAAAATAATAAATGCCCGGAATCTTTATCGTTCGGAAATCCTACCGATCTGTTTACTGACCGCGAGTTTGATGTGGTATTCTTCGCGCTGCAATCATTAAGTGCCAAAGAAATTGCGCGGCGGCTGAATATTTCCTACAAAACTGTGGAAAAATATCTGCAGACGATATATGAAAAAACCAATGTCAGCGCGTTAAGTCAGCTAATCGAGTACTGTCGCAATGCAGGGTATGATAAATTCGCACCCAACAGATTTATTAATCCCAGCCCTTATATACCGTTAGGCAGTTAATTACCGCTTCTCCAGCTTCTGCTGCAACTCCAGCAGCTGCTCCGGGGTTACTGCCGGATAGCTTTGCGTATTTTCCGGTACTTCATGCAATGCCGGAATCGGCACTAACGGGCCGAGAAAACGTGGCTCCCGCTTCATCAGATAGAGATCGGCCAGCGCGCCAAGACGGGCGCCCACTTCACGCAAACGGATGCTGAGCATATTTTTCGGCGAGGGCACCGCATAGCACTGCGCCTGAATCCCCATATGCAGGGCAATAAACAGCGCGCGCTCACAGTGGAAACGCTGGGTAATAATAATGAAATCGTTGGTATCAAACACCTTACGCGTGCGCACAATCGAATCCAGCGTACGGAAGCCAGCATAATCGAGCACGATATCGGCAGGCTCCACACCGGCGGCGATTAAGTCGCGGCGCATGGTCATCGGTTCGTTATAGCTTTGCTGGGCATTGTCGCCGCTTAACAGCAGGTAGTTTACCTTGCCGCTATTGTAGGCGTTGATCGCCCCCTGCATGCGATACAGGTAGTACTGATTAATTACCCCGGTGCGATAGTACTTGGCGGTACCGAGCACCACACCCACCTGGCGATGGGGCAACGAGGTTAAATCATCATACACATAAGGCGTGGTTTTCCAGCTAATCCAGCGATCCAGGCCGAGCGCAGTTATTATCATCAGTGAAATAATGATAATCAGACCATAAATCAAGCGTTTTAACATGCTTCAGGGCGCTCAGTCGGACAAGGGAACAGGGTGACTCAAGGCTACTTGACCCGCTGCTGCGAAGCAAGCAAAGCGCCGTTGGACGCCGCATTTTTGCGCAGTGCCGGGCACATTTGTACCCGGCAACTGAGTTTAGATTGAAGTACGACGGTAATTACGGTATTGCGGCAACCAGAAGTTTCTGGCGATAGCTTTCGACAGCACATCTTCTGAAGAGACCACCGCGACGCCTGACAGCTGCGCAGCTTTACCTACCGCCATCGCAATCAGCTTGGAAACACCCTGAATATCTTTCACTTCCGGCAGCACCGCACCAACGCCATCATTGACCAGCGGTGAACAGTCGGCCAGCGCACGGCTTGCCGCCATCAGCATGCTGTCAGTCACACGGGTTGCGCCCGATGCCAGTACACCAAGGCCAATCCCCGGGAAGATATAGGAGTTGTTGCACTGGGCAATCGGATAGGTTTTCCCTTTCCAGCTCACCGGCGCAAACGGGCTACCGGTAGCGACCAGCGCAGCACCGTCAGTCCAGGCCAGAATATCCTGCGGTGTCGCTTCAACACGTGAGGTGGGATTTGACAGCGGCATGACAATCGGGCGTGGACAGTGCTTATGCATTTCACGAATGATTTCTTCGCTAAACAGGCCTGGCTGACCTGAAACGCCGATCATAATATCGGGCTTCGCGTTGCGCACCACGTCGAGCAGTGACAGTGAGTCAGTGCTGACATCCCAGCCGCTCAGTTTTTCGCTTTTCTGTACCAGTTTGCCCTGGAAATTCAGCAGGTTTGGCAGTTTGTCGGTCAGCAGACCAAAGCGGTCAACCATAAACACCCGGCCACGCGCTTCTTCATCACTCAGACCTTCTGATTTCATCTGGGCGATAATCTGCTCGGCGATACCACAACCGGCGGAACCGGCGCCAAGGAACACCACCGTCTGCTCACGTAATTTACTGCCCGCCGCGCGGCTGGCGGCAATCAGCGTACCCAGCGTGACCGCCGCTGTGCCCTGAATATCATCATTAAAGCAGCAGACTTCATCGCGATAACGTTCCAGCAGCGGCATGGCATTTTTCTGCGCAAAGTCTTCAAATTGCAGCAGCACGTTTGGCCAGCGACTTTTTACCGCCAGAATAAATTCATGGACAAACTCTTCGTACTCTTCGCCAGTGATGCGCGGATGACGCCAGCCCATATACAGCGGGTCATTCAACAGCTGCTGATTGTTGGTGCCAACATCCAGCACTACCGGCAGGGTATATGCCGGGCTGATGCCGCCACAGGCGGTGTACAGCGACAGCTTACCAATTGGAATACCCATGCCGCCGATACCCTGATCGCCGAGACCGAGAATACGTTCACCATCGGTAACCACAATCACCTTCACGTTCTGTTTGGTGGCGTTCTGCAGCATATCTTCGATATTGGCGCGGTTCGGATAGGAGATAAACAGGCCGCGGGCGCGACGATAGATTTCGGAGAAGTGCTCACAGGCAGCACCGACCGTCGGGGTATAGATGATTGGCATCATCTCTTCGAGATGGTTGTCCAGCAGGCGGTAGAACAGTGTTTCGTTGGTGTCCTGGATGTTGCGCAGGTAGACGTGTTTGTCGTTGTCGTTTTTGAAATCCTGAAACTGACGCCAGGCGCGTTCAGCTTGTTCTTCGATACTCTCAACGGTTTCGGGTAACAGACCGTTCAGGTTGAAGTCATTACGTTCTTCGATTGAGAATGCGCTGCCTTTATTCAGCAGCGGAAACTCTAACAAAATAGGTCCGGCGTAAGGAATATATAGCGGTCTTTTACTCTCGTACTCGAGTTCCATTTAAAAATAGCCCCTGGCTCGTGATGTTGTGACCAGGGATCCTAAGAGAATTCACGCAGAAGTACAGCCTTTGTTAACTATTGAAAACAAAAGCTGCGAACTTTCTCGAGGTAATGTGGCAACCGTTACGTTTTTTGCAACGCTATTGCGCGGAAATTATCGCAACCTAATGCTTTCAGGGTAGCCTCAGTGGCTTCATGTTGTCTCAGCTTTGCGCCGGTACTTTCCGCCAGCACCGCACGTTTAATCTGCATGCCGCTTTCGCCAAACATATTTAACAGGATCAGCGCCGCCTGCAACGGCGGCAGACTCGGGTTAAACGCGGCATTTTCCGCATAACGACCCGCAAAGATATGGCCACTGCTGGTTTCGATTGCCACGCCGCTATGGGCATGGCTGTAAGGCGCATGGCTCTGGTTGGCGGCAGCTATCGCCTGCTGCTCCAGCGGATCACCGCTCAGGGTGTAACCATGGTTGACCGGGTCCAGCAGCAGGGTTTCAATCGCCAGGTCGCGCGGACCAAAAGCATACGGCAGATAATCACCCAGCGTGGCCGGTTCGCGCTCAGGCAGACAGATGCGCAGCGCGGTGCCACTATTAAGTTCATTCATAAACTGGCGGCAGTGGCCGCAGGGCGAGTAATTCACCGTGATGGCTTGCAGTGCGGTTTCACCTTTAAGCCAGGCATGGGTGATAGCGCTCTGCTCGGCATGCACCGTCTGTTGCATGGTCGCGCCGACAAACTCCATATTGGCGCCCAGATACCAGCTGCCGCTGTTGCCGCGCGCTACCGCGCCGACGTTAAAGCTGGAAAGGGGCGCAACTGCACAGGCCGCTGCCAGCGGCAGCAGGGCAAAGGCCAGCGCATCCTCATCCAGTCCAGTTTGCTGGCGGATGGTGGCGATATGTTGCGCAGTAAAGCTGGCGCTGAAATCACTCGCGGTCAGAATCGGATTAAGCGCAACCTGCAATTCGGGCGTCAGGGCTGCAAAGGCGGTGTGAAAACGTGGATGCATTGAATGCCTCTTATTGGCGTCGTTGACCACCGATTTTACGGTGCTATCAGCAGGTTATATGTGATCTGTATCGCTGTATCAATGCAATCCATGAAAGTAAATTTCAAATTGCGAGATCTCTCGCAAGTTTTAGCCCCATATCCGCATCAGCAACGGGAAGATAAACGGCGCCAGCAGTGAGGTAATAATCCCGCAAATCACCAGCGCCAGCGAGCTGAAGGCGCCTTCCTGAAAATTGATCTCGGCGCAACGCGCGGTGCCCAGTGCGTGCGAGGCATTACCAATCGCCAGCCCGCGCGCCGCTTTACTGCGTATCCGCAGCAGATTCAAGATCATATGGCCGAATATCGCGCCAAGCAGTCCGGCAAGCAACACGCAAATCGCGCTGATCGCCGGAATGCCTTGCAGTGACGCGGAAATCGCCATTGCAATCGGCGTGGTCACTGATTTCGGCAGCAGGGTCGCGGCGATTTCTGGCGTGGCACCCAGCCACAGCGCGATGGCGGTGCCGGAGATCATCGCGGTGATGCTGCCAATAAAGCAGACGCTGATAATCGATTTCCAGCGTGCGCGAATCTGGTGGATCTGCTCATACAGCGGCAGCGCCAGCGCGACCACCGCCGGTTGCAGTAACTGGTTCAGGATTGCGCTACCAGCAAAATAGCGCGCATAAGGCATATTGATCAGCAGCAGAATCGGCACAATTACCGCAATCGACACCAGCAGCGGATTGAGCAGCGAAATTTTCGTCTTCGCCGCCAGCCGACGCGCGGCAAAAAACACCAGCAGCGTCAGGGGTAGCGACCACCAGAAATCAGTCACCTTTGCTCTCCTTGCTGAGCGCCTTGTTATGCATGCGTTCGGATGAGACGCCGACAATCACCAGCACCACCAGCGTGCTGACAACGCAGGAGACGACAATCGGGCCAAACTGGGCGCTGAGAATATCGGTGTAGCTCATCACGCCAACGCTAATCGGCACAAACAGCAACGCCATATAGCGGATCAGCAGATGACAGCCGGGTTTTACCCATTTCGCCGGTACAATTTGCGATGCCAGCAGCGCGAAGAGAATAAGCATGCCGAGAATACTGCCAGGGATAGTGATGGGCAGCAGGGCAGAAAGGCCGTTTCCGGCATAGAGACAGAGGTAGATAATGGCGAAGGCGCGAAGATAACGCCAGCCGACAGATAGCACGCTGAGCATGACAGGCTCCTGTTTTATAAGCCTTCATCATACGATGAAATTTTCAGGTGTGCTACCGGTCACAGTTTAGCGGGCGGCGAAAACGCCGCCCCTGGGTAAAATCTCATGCAGGGCGGCGTTTTCGCCGCCTGCAATTCACCGAAGATTATTTAACCTGCATACCAGGCTGTGCGCCACTGTCAGGGCTGAGCAGGAAGATATCCTTGCCGCCAGGACCAGCTGCCATCACCATGCCTTCAGAAATACCGAAACGCATTTTGCGCGGCGCGAGGTTGGCCACCATCACAGTCAGACGACCTTCCAGTACCGCCGGATCCGGATAAGCGGAGCGAATACCGGAGAAGACCTGACGGCTTTCGCCACCTAAATCCAGTGACAGACGCAGCAGTTTGTCAGAACCCTCAACAAATTCTGCTTTCTGAATCAGCGCAATACGCATATCTACTTTGGCAAAATCATCAAAATTGATGGTGTCCTGAATCGGATCGTCCGCCAGCGGACCGGTCACGGCAGGTTTAGCGGCGGCCGCATCTTCTTTCGAGGCTTCGATCAGGCCGTTAACTTTGTCCATTTCGATACGGCTGTACAGCGCTTTAAATCCGGCGATATCGTGATCCAGCAACGGCTGATGGATACCTTCCCAGCTCAGTTCCACATTCAGGAAGGCTTCAACGCGCTCGGCCAGCGAAGGCACGACCGGTTTCAGCCAGGTCATCAGCACGCGGAACAGGTTAATCCCCATTGAGCAGATAGCCTGCAGGTCAGCATCACGGCCTTCCTGTTTTGCCACTACCCACGGCGCCTGCTCGTCGACATAGCGGTTAGCCAGGTCGGCCAGCGCCATGATTTCGCGGATCGCACGGCTGAATTCACGGCTGTTCCAGGCTTCGCCAATGCTGGTTGCGGCATCGGTAAAGGTTTTATACAACGCCGGATCCGCCAGTTCAGCAGAGAGCTTGCCGCCGAAACGTTTGCTGATAAAGCCAGCATTACGTGACGCCAGATTGACCACTTTATTGACGATATCGGCATTCACGCGCTGGACGAAATCTTCCAGATTCAGATCAATATCATCGATGCGTGAAGAGAGCTTCGCTGCGTAGTAGTAACGCAGGCTGTCGGCATCAAGATGCTGCAACCAGGTGCTGGCCTTGATAAAGGTGCCGCGCGATTTTGACATTTTCGCGCCGTTAACCGTCACATAACCATGCACAAACAGGTTGGTTGGCTTGCGGAAGTTGCTGCCTTCCAGCATCGCTGGCCAGAACAGGCTATGGAAGTAGACGATATCTTTACCGATAAAGTGATAGAGATCGGCATCGGAATCTTTATTCCAGAACGCGTCGAAATCGATGTCGCCACGCTTGTCACACAGGTTTTTAAATGAACCCATATAACCAATTGGCGCATCCAGCCAGACGTAGAAGTATTTACCCGGCGCATCAGGAATTTCAAAACCGAAGTAAGGCGCATCACGGGAGATATCCCACTGTTGCAGGCCCGATTCGAACCACTCCTGCATTTTGTTCGCGACCTGCTCCTGCAACGCACCTGAACGGGTCCACGCCTGTAACATGGCGCTGAATTCCGGCAGATCAAAGAAGAAGTGCTCAGAATCGCGCATTACCGGCGTGGCACCGGAAACCACCGATTTCGGCTCAATCAGTTCGGTTGGGCTGTAAGTCGAACCACAGACTTCACAGTTATCGCCATATTGATCGACCGCCTTACATTTCGGGCAGGTGCCTTTGACGAAACGATCCGGCAGGAACATGCCTTTTTCCGGGTCGTACAGCTGTGAAATAGTGCGGTTCTTAATAAAACCATTTTCTTTTAAACGGCCATAGATCAACGATGACAGCTCACGGTTTTCGTCGCTGTGCGTCGAGTGATAGTTGTCATAGCTGATATTGAAGCCAGCGAAGTCAGTCTGATGTTCCTGACTCATTTCGGCGATCATCTGCTCTGGCTCAATGCCCATCTGCTGTGCTTTCAGCATAATTGGCGTGCCGTGTGCGTCATCCGCACAGATGAAATAAGCCTGATTGCCGCGCATTCGCTGGTAACGGACCCAAATATCTGCCTGGATATGCTCGAGCATGTGGCCGAGATGGATAGAACCGTTGGCGTACGGCAGTGCGCACGTTACCAAAATTTTTTTCGCGACTTGAGTCATAGTAGAACTTGCTTTCTTCTGGTTTAAAAAGGGCTTTAGATGGTAACCGAAAGGCCGACCCTGCGTAAACAAAGGGTTTGAGCTGTCGGGGGGAAAGCTTAAATTTCCATGGCTTGCCATGCCATTACAGCCACATCTGGTATGCTTAGCAACAGCAACAACATTTACCACCAGATTATCAAGGAGCCGGGATGAATTCAGGAAGCCAGGGTCAGCACACGCCGGAGAGGTTGCGTGCCATGGTGATGGGCGTGTTGACCGCATTTGAACATCCGACGCTGCAACACACTCTGACCAAACTGAAAGCATTGCACCATGTGGCGCTGATGGATAACACGCTGCATATCGAACTGATCATGCCGTTTGCCTGGCAGAGCGGGTTTGACGTATTAAAGGAGCGCAGCAGCGCTGATTTACTGCGGATAACCGGCGCCAGCGCGATTAACTGGCGTTTAAGCCATAATATCGCCACCCTGAAACGGGTGAAAAACCACGCTGGCGTCAACGGGGTGAAAAATATTATTGCGGTAAGTTCCGGCAAAGGCGGCGTCGGTAAATCGAGCACCGCGGTCAATCTGGCGCTGGCGTTAATCGCTGAAGGAGCGAAGGTTGGTATTCTTGATGCCGATATCTACGGGCCTTCGGTACCCAATATGCTGGGCACTGAAGATCAGCGACCTACCTCGCCCGACGGTACCCATATGGCGCCGATTATGGCGCACGGGCTGGCGACCAACTCAATTGGCTATTTAGTGACCGATGATAACGCCATGGTGTGGCGCGGGCCGATGGCCAGTAAGGCGCTGATGCAGCTGCTGAATGAAACCCTGTGGCCGGAGCTGGATTATCTGATTCTTGATATGCCGCCAGGCACTGGCGATATTCAGCTGACACTGGCGCAGAACGTGCCGGTTACCGGTGCAATTGTAGTGACCACGCCGCAGGACATCGCTCTGATCGATGCACGTAAAGGCATTGTGATGTTTGAGAAGGTCAATGTGCCGGTGTTGGGGGTAGTGGAGAATATGAGCGTGCATATCTGCAGCCACTGCGGCCATCATGAAGCGATTTTTGGCAGCGGCGGCGCGCAGCAGCTGGTGGAGCGTTATAACACCCGCCTGCTAAGCCAGCTACCGCTGCATATCACCCTGCGTGAAGATCTGGATGTTGGCGAACCCACGGTGATCCGTCGTCCGCAGAGTGATTTTACCGCGCTTTACCGTCAACTGGCTGGCGCGGTTGCAGCACAGCTGTACTGGCAGGGTGAAGTGATTCCGGCTGATATCGCTTTTCGGGCTGTGTGACAGAATTGCGGGATGCCTGGTATTCCGCAATTTACGTTCGTTTATGATGCATCAACATATACTCACCCTGTTCACTCTCGCCGGTTGCCACTTCAAGCCAGCCATGCTGCAGATAAAATTGTCGCGCCGCCTGATTAGCCGCCAGACATTTCAGCGCGCCGGTCGAGGTAAAGCTTTGCTCAACCGCCTGTAACAGCGCGCTGCCAACGCCACGGCGCTGAACGTCGGGGTCGACAAACAGGCTGTGCAGGAAATTATCATTGTCCAGCACCGCGGCAAATCCCAGACGATGTCCATCTTCTTCTGCCACCAGAATGGTTTCCCCCAGCGTGACGCGATCAAAGTCCTCCAGCCGCCAGCCACTGCTATCCAGCCAGTGCCAGCTGGCCTTACGTGAAGCCAGAAATAGCGTGCGTAAAAAAGGGCGGTCGGCTTCAGTAAAGGGGCGGATATGCACGTGTTTCTCCCGAGATTATGAGATGTTTATGCTTTCTGTTAATCCTTTTATAGAGGAAAAAGCAACAATAAATATTCATTAATGATTCTGAAAGTACTCATAATGTCTACGCTAAGATACATTAAAATTACTTCGCAGAATAATTAAAAATAAAGCAACTACTTTGCGACTGAGATTTTAATATATAAAATGTTAACTCGATCAATGTAATTTTTCCTGATTTGAATTGTAATCATACATATGAAGCGCAAACGTAGAAAGTGTCAGGCCTATTTTATTATCACTGGCTTGCCAAAGGAGATAGTCAATGAGTAAAGGTTTTTTCGCAGATGTTGAGAAAAATAGAAATATAAGTGAGATTCTACAGAGGCGCTTGGAGAAGTATGGGGAATTGCATTATGCTTATGGCGTAATGAATAAAAGAAATGCAGATGAAATGATCATCATTAGTGATATGCCTGATGATGTCGTTGATAATTATCTTAATGAAAAATACCAAAATATTGACCCAGTCATTATCAATGCATTGAGTCGACTTTCACCTTTTTCTTGGGATGAAAGTTTAATGATTAATTCTCAGTGGACGGTTAGTAAAATTTTTCAACCAGTAAAACCTTACAATATCATTAATGGTTATGCTTTTGTGTTGCATGATCAGAATAATAATTTGGTTGTGTTATCTTTATTAATAGATAGCCTTTTAATGTCTGAAACTGAAAGTAATATTAGGATGCATAAAGATGAGATTCAAGGAGTTTTGATTTATATCCATGAAATGCTGCTCAATCTTTACCAAAATAGAAATGAGATTGCTAAAAATGCACTTTCTTCGCGTGAAACTGAAGTGCTTTACTGGAGCAGTACAGGAAAAACCTATTCTGAGGTGGCAAATATTTTACAAATTACTGTTAGCACGGTTAAATTTCATATGGCAAATATTGTAAAGAAAATGGGTGTGAAAAATGCAAAACATGCCATTAGCTTAGGAAACGAACTCAATATTGTTTTTCCTCCGTTAAAGAAATAACGATCAAATTCACCTGGTTCCCTGAATTAGTCCCCGCAATCATGTGTGCATTAATATTTATTGATTAGATATAAAAATTTTTGGTCTTGTGATTCTCGAAAAAATAGACATGCATATTGTTTTTTTGCTAAAGTATATTCTATTTGGTTGGTTGCGTGAAGTATTTTGATACTTAAAATTTCAGTCCGGTTGTTAATTTCCTTCTCGGAGTATGCAATGATATGAGTACCTTTTTTATTAAAGATAAAATGGTGTTTAATAATGGTATTTAAGTTTTTTATTATTCAAATGCTAACTATTAAGGGAGGTGAAAATGATATGTAGGCATGCCAAACGTTCGGATCTTGACAAGGTATGTGACTTACTGGCTGCTGAGTTTTATAACGATCCTGTACATAAGGTTGTATTCGCCACCCTGGAAGATCGTGTTGATGTATTACGGCGTTTTTTTCGTATATACGTCAATCTTGCCAACGACTGCGGCGGTACGCTTCTCGCCGAAAATGACGCTGGTGCCTTGGTTTATTTTCGGCCTGAAGCAATAGAAATGATTAGTAAAAATCACGCCGCAGTCAATAATCAATTAATTGAGGTGTGTGGTTCAAGCTTTGCTACTGCATTAGCCTATATAAATGGACTCGACCATTTTCATCCCCGGACTCCACCGCATTACTATATCTCTCTTCTTGCCGTCAATCGCCAGAGCCGCGGTGGGGCAGTAGTAAGAGATTTATTCCGTGATCTGCATTCCATACTCGATAAAGATCACTTTCCCTGTTATGCAGAGTGTACAAGGTTTAGCACGCGAACCTTGCTCAGGCGATGGGGTTATCGTGATGCCGGTGCCCCGCTATGCATTGAGGGTTTTCCTGAACTTTATCCAATCTGGCGTGAGCCTCAATAAATAGACGTAGCAGTCAGCTGTGGTGTAAGCGCATATCAGTAATCTATAGTATAGTTTTGACAATTTTTGGTTCGGCTATCTGGATTTTGCATGCGTTCACTTGTCACTCTGTTACCGCTTATCACTCTACTGGCTGCCTGTAGCAGCAAACCGACGCCTCCGGCGGAGCAGCGCTCTGGCAATCCGTTCAGTGGCTCCGCCGCCACGGCGCCCGGCGGCGGATTTATCCTCCAGCCATCGCACAATATACATCCATTAGGCGGTGATTTTGCCGGTAACCCGGCGGCCGAGCGTTTTATCGATAAAATGGTCAGTAAGCATGGCTTTGACCGCCAGCAGCTACATGATGTGCTGGCGCAGGCTAAACGCCTCGATAATGTGCTGCGGTTAATGGACCGTCAGGCGCCGAGTTATCAGGCACCATCCGGGCCAAACGGCGCGTGGATCCGTTATCGTGATAAATTTATTCAGCCGAATAACGTGAAAAATGGCGTCGTGTTCTGGAATCAGTATCAGGACGCGCTGGAACGTGCTCAGCAGGTGTATGGCGTGCCGCCAGAAATTATCGTCGGTATTATCGGTGTGGAGACGCGCTGGGGTCGGGTAATGGGGCGCACCCGTATCCTTGACGCACTGGCGACACTGTCGTTTGCCTATCCGCGTCGTGCGGAATACTTTAGCGGCGAGCTGGAAACTTTCCTGCTGATGGCGCGCAACGAGCAGGATGATCCGCTGGATCTGCGCGGCTCCTTTGCCGGCGCGATGGGGTACGGACAGTTTATGCCGTCGTCATTTAAACAGTATGCGGTGGATTTCAACGGCGATGGTCATATCAATCTGTGGGATCCGGTCGATGCGATCGGCAGCGTGGCGAACTACTTTAAGCAGCATGGCTGGCAGAGTAATCGCTCGATTGCCGTGCCTGCCAATGGTCAGGCGCCAGGACTGGAGAGCGGTTTTAAAACCCGTTACAGCCCGTCAGCGCTGATGAAAGCAGGACTCAGCCCGCAAACACCATTGCAGGATAACCAGCAGGTCAGCTTGCTGAAATTTGATATGGGAACCTCGTATCAGTACTGGTACGGCTTACCGAATTTCTATGTGATTACCCGCTACAACCACAGTAATCACTATGCGATGGCGGTCTGGCAGTTGGGTGAAGCAGTCGCGCTGGCGCGCTAAAGCGATAGCGGGCAGGGGAGCGAACTCCCCTGCTGCAAAACGGGCGTCTTCTTAATCAGAAGGTTTCCCAGTTACCATTGTCGACGCTGGCTGGCAGCGCTTTCACCCTGTTCACCGCAGGCGTAGCGGCAACGACTGCCGGCGCCACCTGATGATATTTAGCAATTTTAAATACCGCTACCGCCTGTGACAGGCGACTGGCCTGTGACTCCAGCGAAGCCGAAGCCGCAGTAGATTCCTGCACCAGCGTGGCGTTCTGCTGGGTAACGCGGTCCATTTCATTAACCGCCTGACCAATCTGATCGATACCGCGGCTCTGTTCGTCCGAAGCCGACGAGATTTCACCCATAATATCGGTCACGCGCACGACCGCGCTGACAATCTCCTGCATCGTTTCACCGGCGCTGGCGACCTGATCAGAACCGACATTAACGCGTTGTACTGAGTTCTCGATCAGCGCTTTAATCTCTTTGGCCGCCTGCGCACTGCGCTGTGCCAGATTACGCACTTCACCGGCCACTACCGCAAAGCCACGACCCTGTTCACCGGCACGTGCGGCTTCTACCGCCGCATTCAGTGCAAGGATATTGGTCTGGAAGGCGATGCCGTCGATGACGCTGGTGATATCGGCAATTTTCTTCGAGCTGTCAGCGATATCATGCATGGTTTTCACCACACCGCTGACCACTTTGCCACCTTTGTCGGCAGTTTCAGAAGCGGATTTCGCCAGATGCGCGGCCTGGCGGGCGTTGTCGGCATTCTGTTTCACCGTCGCGGTTAACTCTTCCATGCTGGCCGCAGTTTGCTCCAGAGAGGCCGCCTGCTCTTCGGTACGTGACGACAGATCGGTATTGCCGGTGGAGATTTCACTGGCGCTGCTGAAGATGGCATCGGAACTGTCACGCACATTGCTGACAGTGACAATCAAAGCCTGCTGCATCTCCGTGAGATTATGCGCCAGCATCGCCATTTCACTGCGTCCGCTCAGTTCCAGCTGACGTGAAAGATCACCAGCGGCAATGTTCTGAATCTGCGTTTGCAGTTGTGCCAGCGGTTTCAGCAATATTCTGCGCACCAGCATCCAGACTGCAGCAACCAGCGCCAGCACCAACACCGCCATGCCCGTCAGCACGCCGACCATGGTCGTAAAGCCGCTCTCATTGTTGGCGATACCGGCATCAAGCAGCAACTCATTCTGCGCGCGCCACTTTTCATAGCTGGCTTCGAGATTGTCCTGTACTTCCTGTGCCTCCAGGTTGCCGTATGCCGCGTAATTGTTGGCTTTAAGGTATTCGCCAGACATTTTCATCACGTCATACATGGCCTGATATTTTTTCTCAACGTCGCTGGCGACTTCCGCGCTCTGCCCTGCGACCATCGCTAACGCCTGGTAGCTGGCAAAATGCCGGGCGGCGTCTTTCAGCGTGTCGTCCGCAGCCGCCAGCAGTTTCTGCATTGCAGCCACTGATGCCGGATCGGTTTGATTCTTAAGAAAACGAATCGCTACCCGGTTGATGGTGACACGGGTTTTTACCAGCGTTTGCCAGGCATCGCCAAGCTGGCTCTGCTGACGAGACAACACGCTATTGGCGGCGAAATTATTTTTATCGCCATAGATAGCTTTCAGAAACAGCGATCCAGAAACCAGCTGCAGCCCGCTGAATATCACCAGGATAAGGACAATAGCCGTAACAACTTTTATGTTCTTTAGCATAACGATGACTCGTAAGAGGAGGAGGCCTGTATGATCATTTATCGACGGCGGGCTGAACGATCTTTAGGCGCTCCACCGCAAATCAGCAAAATAAAGCGTGCTGGCGAGGTGGGTGAGAAAGGGAGAAGGGAGAATTGCTTGTGGTGGCGCGGAGTTACGCACTCCTTTTTTACTATCTGGAGTGCGTGGCTGATTTAACGCTGATAATAAATATTGCCATCATAGGCTTTAATAATTTTACCATCAGTATCGGTAATCAGGACGTAATTACTGCCCATATAGGTCCAGTGGGTTCCCTCGTCAGGCGCGGGCAGGTTACGTGCCTGCCACTGCTTAATATTGTATTTCTGGCTGCGATACAGCGCCGGAGCCGTGTCACCGATAGTGTATTTGGTAAAGTCAGCGACAAATTCCTGTAACTGATACTTCTGCTCATTATCTGACGGCGTCGCCAGCTGCGGTGTGGCAAAGGCGGCACTCGCCGTTGTCAGTAATGCACCCAGCAGTATCATTTTTATTTTTTTCATACCCTCTCCACGTTATTTAGGGGTTATGCTCAGCCCGAGCCTGTACCGGCCCCCGATTCCCTATCATTTCTGCACTGCGCCAGACTGGCAAGTTGAAATATGTGTTTAACAATTACAGGGAGTTAAACATATAAGCCAGCAGAAATGTGTTATCACAGGTTAATGCAGGATGGCAAGACGTTTACAACGCGCGGGCAGAGCTTTATCCTGAAGGCTGGCTGGCGTAACTGCCAGCGACAATCTACAGAATTATCAATGACTCGGGGTGCCGTTCCGTAACAGGAACCGGCTGAGAAAAACCCGTCGAACCTGAACTGGATAATGCCAGCGGAGGGAAGTCAGATGCCTGTCCGCATCGCCTTCCCGATCGCCGGTTGGGAGTAGTTATG
The DNA here is from genome assembly GCF_025527015.1 of Winslowiella arboricola. Taxonomy (GTDB): domain Bacteria; phylum Pseudomonadota; class Gammaproteobacteria; order Enterobacterales; family Enterobacteriaceae; genus Erwinia; species Erwinia arboricola. The sequence goes on from NZ_JAODIM010000042.1 coordinate 121,777, forward strand.
CATCATCAACCTGATCCTGTCTGCGGCGCAGCTGTCGCCGCATCCCTCTCCCTGTTTCGTCAGCATGCGCCGCTGGTGCACTGTATGACCAACGATGTGGTGCAAACCTTTACTGCGAATGTGCTGCTGGCGCTGGGCGCATCACCGGCGATGGTGATCGATGCTGAAGAAGCCGCACAATTTAGCGCGATTGCTGATGGCCTGTTAATCAATGTCGGCACACTAACCCGTGAACGCGCCAGCGCAATGCGCGCGGCAATCGACGCCGCCAATAAAGTCAATAAACCCTGGACGCTCGATCCGGTCGCGGTCGGCGGTCTGACCTTGCGCACAGCGTTTTGCCAGGGATTGCTGCAACTGCGACCACGCGCGATTCGCGGCAATGCTTCGGAAATTCTGGCGCTGGCGCAGCATGCGGGGCAGGGGCGCGGCGTCGACAGTTTACACGATTCAGCTGCGGCACTGGCCGCCGCACAGCAGCTGGCGCGCAGTAGCGGCGCAGTGGTGGCGGTGACCGGAGCTGTGGACTATGTCACTGACGGCACGCGTACGCTGGCGGTGGCGGGTGGCTCACCGCTGATGACGCGGGTGGTTGGCACCGGCTGTGCGCTCTCCGCCGTGGTGGCCGGTTTTGCCGCCTTACCGGGCGATACTCTGCAACATATCGCCAGCGCCTGCCGGGTGATCTCCTGCGCCGGTGAGCGCGCCACGGCCAGCGCTCAGGGACCGGGGAGTTTTATTCCCGCTTTTCTTGATGCGCTGTGGCTGCTGGATGCGGAGGCCCTGCGATGAAAAGAATTAACGCCTTAACCATTGCCGGAACCGATCCCAGTGGCGGCGCCGGTATTCAGGCGGATTTAAAAGCCTTTTCGGCGCTTGGCGCATACGGCACCAGCGTGATCACTGCGCTGGTGGCGCAGAATACCCGTGGTGTGCAGTCGGTATATCGCATTGATGCCGAATTTGTCGGCGCCCAGCTTGATTCAGTGTTATCTGATGTCCGTATCGATAGCGCCAAAATAGGGATGCTGGCAGATAGCGATATCGTCGAAGTGGTTGCCGGACGCTTACAGCAGGCGGCGTTGCCATGGGTGGTGCTGGATACGGTGATGCTGGCGAAAAGCGGTGATCCGTTGCTGTCGGTAGCGGCTGTGGCATCGTTACGTCAGCATTTATTGCCGCTGGTCTCGCTGATTACCCCTAATTTACCGGAAGCGGCGGCGCTGCTGGATTGCCCAATGGCGCGCAATGAGCAGGAGATGTGTGAGCAGGGGCGCGCGCTGTTAGATCTTGGCTGCCAGGCGGTGCTGATTAAGGGCGGTCATCTCAGTGAGCAGGAAAGTCCGGACTGGCTGTTTACCCGCGATCTGCAGCAGCGTTTTACCGCACCGCGCGTACACACCCGTCATACCCATGGCACTGGCTGCAGCTTATCGGCGGCGCTGGCGGCGCTGCGTCCGCGTCACAGCGACTGGTCGGCGACGGTGGCGGAAGCAAAGCAGTGGTTGCAGGGCGCGCTGGAGCATGCGGATTCGCTGGAGGTCGGGCAGGGAATTGGGCCAGTGCATCATTTTTATCGCTGGTGGTAGGGCGTAATGCCAGGCTGATGCTTTTTTTACTGCGGATCGTTCTGAAAAATGGAGTCAGCAATTTGCCTTAAGGGTCAGGTTGGGTCCAGGCTGTTGTGGGTCGGCGCAGGCCGATGGTCGGGCTGAAGCGGCTGAACCGTTTTGGCCCATCACTTATTTTTCAGGAGCTAACATGACGGACATCGTACAGTTATTGGGCAAAGAAGCTGATGAACTTCTGCAACATCGCTGCATGACCATTCCAGCGGAAAGCCTGTATTTGCCAGGCGCGGATTATGTTGATCGGGTAATGATCGATAACAACCGTTCTCCTGCGGTACTGCGCAATATGCAAACTCTGTATAACACCGGGCGGCTGGCGGGCAGCGGTTATCTGTCGATTCTGCCAGTGGATCAGGGGGTTGAACACTCAGCAGCGGCATCATTTGCCGCCAACCCTCTCTACTTTGATCCGAAAAATATTGTTGAACTGGCGATTGAAGCCGGGTGCAACTGCGTGGCTTCCACTTATGGCGTGCTGGCATCGGTGTCGCGTCGCTATGCGCACCGTATTCCGTTTATGGTTAAGCTTAATCATAACGAAACCCTCAGCCTGCCAACCCAGTACGATCAGACCCTGTATGCCAGCGTCGAGCAGGCGTTTAACCTCGGTGCGGTGGCGGTTGGCGCGACCATTTACTTTGGTTCTGAGCAGTCGCGACGCCAGATTGAAGAGATCTCCGCCGCCTTTGAGCGCGCCCATGAGCTGGGCATGGTGACGGTGCTGTGGGCGTATCTGCGCAATAACGAATTTAAAAAAGATGGCACTGACTATCATGCCAGTGCGGATCTGACCGGTCAGGCTAACCATCTGGCGGCGACCATTGGTGCGGATATTGTGAAGCAGAAAATGGCGGAAAATAATGGCGGCTATCAGGCGGTGAAATTCGGTTATACCGATGAGCGCGTCTACAGCAAGCTGACCAGCGAGAACCCGATTGATCTGGTGCGCTACCAGCTCGCCAACTGCTATATGGGGCGCGCCGGTCTGATTAACTCCGGTGGCGCCGCTTCCGGTGATACCGATATCGCCGAATCGGTGCGTACCGCAGTGATCAATAAGCGCGCTGGCGGTATGGGGCTGATTCTCGGTCGTAAGGCGTTTAAAAAGTCGATGAAAGAGGGCGTGGCGCTGATTAATTCAGTGCAGGATGTTTATTTGTCGAAAGATGTGACGATTGCCTGATCGGCCTGGTTTTCTTGCTATTTTGCACGCGGGCAGTGCTCGCAATCCTCACATACTTAAGTATGCTGCGGTTGCTGTGCGCTGGCCGCGTACAAACCAGCTGCGACACCGACGGCCGCTCGTCAGCGCAGCCGTGTTGATATGAAGTTTATGCCTGCTCAAACCAGTCGCTATTCTGCGCGGCAATCGGCGTGATGGAGAAGATCATCTCCTGCAAATGACGGCGCAGCGCGCTTTCGGCGGCGTCAGGATCCTGATCGACAAGTGCCTGATAAATCTGCTGATGCTGCTCAATCAAACTTTCCGGTGGCGAGACTTCGCTCAGGGTGAGAAAACGCACCCGGTCCATGGTCGCTTTAATATTTTCTACCGTTTCCCACGCCAGCTCGCAGCGAATACTCTGCGCGATCAGACGGTGAAACTCATCGTCCAGCAGTAAAAATGCCTGACTGTCATGACGCTGCGCCGCCAGCCGTTGCAGCTGCAAATTATGCTCCAGCTCGCTAAGGGCTTGCGGGGTGGCTTCCTGTGCTGCACGGCGCACCACCGCCACTTCCACGGCTTCGCGGATAAAACGGCCATCGGCTACGCGCTGAGCAGAGATTTTACGCACAAAGGTGCCGCGCTGTGGCAGCACCTGAACCAGTCCGGCTTCTGCCAGCTTAATAAAGGCTTCGCGCACCGGCTGACGTGAGACGTTAAAGCGGGTGGAAACCTCTTTCTCTGACAGCAGTGCGCCCGGATGAATCGCGCAGGTGACAATATCCTGACGCAAAAAGCGGTAGATCTGCTGATTCACCGGTTCGCTGGCAGTTATGGTGTAAGAGCTCGACATTCAGCAACATCCTTTTTGCGGCTAACACACAGGTCAACCTTGCTGGAAAGCTTTCAGTCTAAACAGCCCGTTGCGCCAGCGCCAGCATTAGTCGCTGGCGATCAGCTGTTTTACCGTCTCTCTGGCACCCAGGGTTTGCAGCTGCTGGTAAAAGTGGTTTACACGCGCCACCAGCAGTGGCTGTGCCGCCAGATCGTCGCCAAACAGGGTTGTTATCGCCAGCAGGGCGGCGACACGCTGCGGACCTTCCGCGGTTTCGGCAACCCGTCGGGCGATCTCATCCTTTAACGGATCATTAATCACAATCGCCGCGCCTTGCTCATCAACCCCGCTGACATAACGCATCCAGCCCGCCACACCGAGCGCCAGCAGCTCAAAGCGGCTGCCGTTGTTCAGGTGCCAGCGAATGCTGTCAAGCCAGCGCTGCGGCAGTTTCTGGCTACCGTCGGTGGCAATCTGGTAAGTGCGATGTTTAATCGCGCGGTTCTGATAGCGTGCAATCAGTGAATCGGCGTAGGCGGTCAGATCGACATGCAGGGTACACAAGGTCGGCGCCTGTTCCGCCAGCATCAGCTGACGCGCGGCAATCAGGTAGTGCGGATCGCCCATACAGTCGCTGATATGCTGATAGCCGCCAAGATAGCCGAGATAGGCCAGAAACGAGTGGCTGCCGTTAAGCATCCGTAATTTCATCTGTTCGTACGGCAGCACATCGGCCACCAGTTCCGCGCCCGCTTTTTCCCATGCCGGGCGGCCGCTGACAAAGTTATCCTCAATTACCCACTGAAAGAACGGTTCACAGACCACGCCAGCCTCATCGCGGCAGCCCAGTTTTTCGCTCAAAGCGGCCAGGGTTTCCGGCGTCATCGCCGGGACAATGCGATCGACCATGGTCGAAGGGAAGCTGAGGTGGCTGACGATATACTCTGCCAGTGCGTTATCTTGCTGGCGCGCCAGTTCTGTAATCACCGCGCGGGTGACGTGACCATTTTCCGGCATATTATCGCAGGACATCACGCTAAAGGGCGCGAGACCACGCTGCTGACGGCGTTTAATCGCCGCCAGGATCACGCCGGGCAGTGACACCGGGCTGTCGGGATGGGCCAGGTCGTGCTGAATGGAGGGATGGTCGAGGTTCAGCGTGCCGCTGGCAGGGTGATGGCAGTAACCTTTTTCAGTCACCGTCATGGAGACGATAGCCACATCCGGCTCACTTAACGCTGCTATAACTGCTTCAATGCCATCACTCTGTCCGTGCAGCGCGGTATTGATCACGCCGATCACCCGCGTTGACAGGCTGTCATCCGCCATTTCTGACACCGTATACAGCAGCGATTGCGCGCGCAGTGCCGCAATCAGTTCACCGCTATTCAGATTTACTTCGCAGTAACCCCAGTCGCTGCCGTAGTCGCTGGCCAGTTTATCGCTGCACAACGCCTGATGCGCGCGATGAAACGCACCAAAGCCAATATGTACCATGCGGGTGCGCAGACGGGAGCGATCGTAACCGGGAAGCTGGACGTCTGGCGGGAGCTGTTCGAGGCTAAGCATAGTCAATCCTTGTCGTGAGTAGGGCGCTGAACGCGCCCTGAATAATCAGACCGAAACGGCGTCTCCGCTGTTGGCTTTCGGGCTTTTAATCAAGAACAGCACCAGGAAGGCGCCAAGGGCGGCAACCACGCCGGCCAGCACAAAAGCGCTGTCAAATTTTCCGGTGTTCTGCACGATATAGCCGGTGGCAATCGGGCCGATAATGCCGGAAATGCTGCCGATAAGATGGATAAAGCCGCTAATACCGCCGACGCGGCTTTTATGCACCACATCCTGAATAATCGCCCAGTAAATGGCGCCGGTGATATACAGGAAGAAGATCGATACCGACATCAACACCACGGCGGAAGTAACCTCTTTTACCGTACCCGCCAGTCCGACACAAACTGCCGCCGCCAGCAGTGAGACCACCAGCACAATTTTCCGCGACAGCAACAACTTACCGGTGACCTTAAAGATCTTATCGGAGATCAGGCCGCCCAGCGCCAGGCCGACAAAGCCAACAATCCACGGGATCATAGTGGTGATACTCATCTCTTTAATATTCAGGCCGTGAGCCTGCACCAGGTAAGCCGGGAACCAGCTGAGAAAGAAGAACAGAATATAGTTGTAGCAGAAGAAGGCGAACGCGGTGACCAGAATAATCGGCTGACGCAGATAGTAGCCAAGGCCGTGAGCGGCCTGCGCCAGATCCTCTTCGGCGCTGATCTGCTCCTGCTTCAGTTTCTCAATCAGCGTACGTTCATCAGCGGAAACATGCTTACTTTTCGCCGGATTATCCGCCGAGATAAAGAACCACACCACCATCCAGACGATACCGATGCAGCAGATAATCATAAACGCCGGGCGCCAGCCGAACGACAGCGCCAGATAGCCAATAATCGGTCCGGCTACCGCGCCGCCGAGAGGTGAACCGGCACTGAGAAAGCCCATGGCGGTGGCGGCCTGTTTCTTCGGAAACCAGCCGTTAATCGCTTTGTTGGCGGAGGCGCAAATCGGTCCTTCGGCCATGCCAAACAGCACACGCAGAATCAGCATCGACCAGAAGCCGGTGGCAACGGCGGTCAGGCCGCAAAACAGCGACCACATACCGACCGCCACGCCGAGCACCAGCGTCGGGCCATATTTATCGGTAGCCAGGCCGCCAATAAAGTTAAACAGTGCATAACCGAAGAAGAAGCTGCCAAAAATCATGCCGAACTGTTCAGCATTCAGCAGCAGATCTTTTTCAATCATCGGGACAGTCAGGGAGAGGGCGACACGATCGAGGTAGTTAATCATGTAGACCAGAAACAGCAGCAGCACGATAGTCCAGCGCAGGTTCTTGAACATAATGACTCCGTAGTAATTATAATATGCAGGTACAGTTTTCCCGGTCTACCCGTCATACTTCGAGCTACAGATGAGCGGGCTTGCCGCCTTCCTGTCGCTCGAATTATTTAGGGTAAATATCAATCTACTTTTAAAATCACCTTGCAGCAGCTGCGTGGCTGCTTTTCAAATAGCGTCATTGCCTGTTCCACATCACTGAGCGCAAAGGTATGGGTGACCAGTTTTTCCGGGTGAATCAGCCCCTGTTCCATCCAGCTAATGACCTGCGGGAAACGCTTGCTGTTCAGTCTTGAAGTAAACAGCGACAGCTCTTTGCTGGTCAGACTTTGCTGCGTCAGCGTGCAGGGTTCGCCGGAAAAACCGAGCAAACCAATCCGCGCCGCTGGCGAGGCCAGCGCCACCGCTTCGGAAAGGATCGCCGGGTGGCAGGCGGCATCAATAATCAGCGTTGGCTGGACGCCACCCAGCTGGGTCGCCAGCGGTTGTTCGCTGTTGTCCAGCACCCGATCGGCACCGCTCTGGCTGGCCAGCGCCAGACGTTCTGGCAGACGATCAACCACGATCACCTGTTGTACGCCATACACGCCTTTCAGTACCTGAACAGCGGTCAGCCCCATCGGACCGGCGCCATAAATCAGCGCGATATCGTTAGCGGCCGGTTGCAGAAAAGCAGTGATATTGGCGGCAATGGTAAAAGGCTCCACCAGGCTGGCCAGCGTGTCGGGAATGCTGGCCGGCAGGGTGTGAGCGTTAGCGGCTGGCGCCAGCGCATACTGACTAAAGCCGCCATCGCGATGCACGCCAATTACCTGTAACTCGCTACAAACATTCGGGCGACCCACGGAGCAGGGATAACAGTGACCACAGCTGACCACCGGGTCCACCGCCACCCGTTCGCCGAGGCGGACGACATCGACATCTTCACCAACCGCATCAATCACGCCAAAGAATTCATGGCCAATAACGCGTGGATAGCGGGCAAAGGGATTGTGACCGTGCCAGATATGCACATCGGAACCGCAGATACTGGCATAACGCACTTTTACCCGCACTTCGCCACGGGCTGGTTGCGGGATGTCGCGTTTTTCCAGCGTCAGCACGCCCGGACGTTCAATCACTACTGTGTTCATTATCAGCTCCTTTACCAGTTCCACAGGGTGCCATCTTCGAGGCGCGCCACCGGCAGATAAGCGGGCTCATAGGGATAGCGGGCCGCCAGCTTTTCGTCGAACTCGATGCCGAGGCCCGGCTTATCTCCCGGATGCATATAGCCGTTATCGAAGCTCCAGCTATGGCCGAACACTTCCAGCATCTGTTCGGAGTAGCCCATATACTCCTGCACGCCAAAGTTCGGCACCCAGAGGTCAAAGTGCAGCGCCGCCGCCATACAAATTGGTGACAGATCGGAAGGGCCGTGCGAGCCGGTGCGCACCTGATACAGTGAGGCAAAATCGGCGATGCGGCGCATACCGGTAATCCCCCCGGCGTGGGTGATGGTGGTGCGGATATAGTCAATCAGCTGCTCTTCAATCAGCTGTTTGCAATCCCAGATGCTGTTAAACACTTCACCGACCGCAATCGGGGTGACGGTATGCTGGCGGATCAGGCGGAAGCTCTCCTGATTTTCTGCCGGGGTCGGATCTTCCATCCAGAACAGGCGATAATCTTCGACGCTTTTACCAAAGCGCGCAGCTTCAATGGGTGTCAGGCGGTGGTGCATATCGTGCAGCAGATGTTCATCAAAGCCGAATTTATCGCGGATGGCTTCAAACAGCTTTGGCGTAAAATCGAGATATTTTTCGGTCGACCACAGCTGCTCTTCCGGCCAGTTGCCTTTGGTGGCGGGTTCATAGGCCAGTCCTTTACCTTTCGCCATCCCGTAGGTGGTTTTCATCCCCGGCACGCCGCACTGGGCGCGAATGGCTTTAAATCCCAACTCTTTATGGCGGGCGTAGTCGTCCATCACTTCATCAATGGTGTGACCGGTGGTATGGCAGTAGACCATCACGCCGGTACGTGAGGCACCGCCCAGCAGCTGATACAGCGGCATATTGGCGGCTTTGCCTTTGATATCCCACAACGCCATATCAACCGCAGAAATCGCCGACATGGTGACCGGTCCGCGACGCCAGTAAGCGCCCTTGTAGAAGAACTGCCAGATATCTTCAATCTGGTGGGCATCGCGGCCGATCAGCTGCGGACAGACATGATCTTTCAAGTAGGAGGCCACCGGCAGTTCGCGGCCATTGAGCGTGGCGTCACCGATACCGGTTAATCCTTCATCGGTGGTGATTTTTACCGTGACAAAATTTCTGCCGGGGCAGGTGACAAACACTTCTGCGTTAATAATTTTCATCTTAATAACCTTGTAGCCACATTCGATGATGAAAAATTACGCGCCTTTATACTACCATACAAGTTCGGGCGGTGGATTTTGCGGCAGGGATCACGTTGTGCTGTGTGTGAGGAAGAGCGACGAGAACGCCGTCGTCATGTTTTGTGCAAATGTTTACTACGGGCGGCGAGAACGCCGCCCCTACAATAACTAGCCTGTAGGGGCGGCGTTCTCGCCGCCCGTGTCGTGGATATGCACGGTTTTGATGACGGCGTTTTCGCCGCCCGTGTCGCGGATATACACGGTTTTGATGACGGCGTTCTCGCCGCCTGTGATTAAGTCAGCAACTCGCACGATGGCGGTAAACGACATTGCAGGGCATTTGGCAATATTTCGATGCGGAATTCACTGCCGCTTAGCGGTTCGCCATCAAGGTTAAACGTCATCTCATTTGGCGAGCGGATGGTCAGCCACGGCAGCGAAGCGGAAATAATATTGGGATTATCATCATCACGGGTCAATGAGTGCAGCAGCGTCGGTAAAATCTCCTGCGAGGTAACAATACTCAGCTCCAGTAAACCATCATTAATCAGCGCGCCCGGACAGAGACGCTGTCCGCCGCCTGCCTGACGGCCATTGCCGATACCGATGACCAGCGCATCGCCCTGCCAGCTGAAATCCGGGCCGCTGATCTCGCAGCTGTCCGCTTTTAACTGATCCATACGCATCAGGCCGTGAATAAAGTAAGAGACGCCGCCAAGCGCCGACTTCAGTTTTTCCGGGGTTTCAGTGGTGATTTTGGTGCCGAAGCCGCCGGTCGCCATATTGATAAAGTAGCGCTGCTGATTCACACAGGCCAGATCGATATCAACCGCTTTACCGACAATCGCCAGACGCAGTGCCTGCTCCATGCCTTCGGGCACTCCGGCGCTGGTGGCGAAATCGTTGGCGGTGCCCAGCGGCAGAATCCCCAGTACCGGCGGTGTCACATTCTCCAGCTGCGCCAGCGCGGTGGCTATTTCATTAATCGTGCCATCACCGCCGCCAGCAACCACCGTTTCTGCATTCAGCTGCACCGCTTCCTGCACATAGCGTGCGCCATCCCCCTGTTCCCAGGTGACCCGCACTGCAATGTCATAGCCTTCATCACGCAAAGTGGTAATCGCTGCGCGCAGATCTTCGTTACCCGCGCCTTTGCCATTTAAAATCACCAGCATAAGTGCCTGCTTTTCCATTATTATCCCTTCTGTTGCGCTGGCCATAATGGCCGGAAAAATTGAAATTATTAGATGTATAGCACATCGGGAAGGAAAGGTTTACTGCAAGAGAGGGCAGAGTTACCTGCAACAGAAAAAGAAAAACCCGCACGGGGGAGCCGGGCGGGCGAATGAGGTGGTTCCTGTAAAACCTTGCTTTTTTTATTGCTCGTTTTAGCAAGCGAGATACTAGCGATAAAAGCGGCAAGGTAATGTGATCAAATTCTAATATCTGTAACAACAGGTGAATTAAACCTGGCGTAATCTCACATATGGTGTAGTGCCAGTTATTCTGACAGATTACGCATCAGCAGCGCGTAACTGAGATCGATCTCGTCCGGGATCGGGATCCAGACAAAATGGCCGTTGCCGGGCGCGACGGTTACCGCCTGCGCTTTGCTGTTTTCCATCTCATTCAGGTGGAAAGTGACATTGCCGGCTGGCGTCATCATCTCCAGACTGTCGCCGACCAGAAACTTATTCTTCACATCCACCTGCGCCAGCGCGCCACGCCGTTCGCCGGTAAATTCACCCACAAACTGCTGGCGGTCCGACAGCGAGTGACCGGTTTCATAACTCTGATAGCTGTCATGAGTGTGGCGGCGCAAAAAACCTTCGGTATAGCCGCGATGCGCCAGCCCTTCGAGCGTCTCCAGCAGGCTGTTATCAAATGGCTTACCGGCAGCGGCATCGTCAATGGCGCGGCGATAGACCTGCGCGGTGCGCGCACAGTAGTAGAATGACTTGGTGCGCCCCTCAATTTTCAGCGAATGCACGCCCATCTTGCTCAGACGTTCAACGTGGGCGACAGCACGCAGATCTTTTGAGTTCATAATATAGGTGCCGTGCTGATCTTCGAACGCCGACATATATTCACCCGGACGCTGTGCCTCTTCGATCATAAAGACTTTATCGGTGGGCTGACCGGCACCAAGGGTGGGTTCCACGGTTTTCACCGGGATTGGCTGGTACTGATGGACAATATTGCCGACCTCATCCTGTTTACCTTCCTGCACCTTATATTCCCAGCGACAGGCGTTGGTGCAGGTGCCCTGGTTCGGGTCGCGTTTATTCAGATAGCCAGACAGCAGACAGCGACCGGAGTAGGCCATACACAGCGCGCCATGGACGAAGATCTCCAGCTCCATTTCCGGCACCTGCTGACGAATTTCCTCAATCTCTTCCAGCGACAGTTCACGTGACAGAATCACCCGCGTCAGTCCCATCTGTTGCCAGAATTTCACCGTTGCCCAGTTAACCGCATTGGCCTGCACCGACAGATGTACCGCCATCTGCGGAAAGGCTTCACGCACCAGCATAATCAGGCCAGGATCGGACATAATCAACGCATCAGGCGCCATTTCAATCACCGGGCGCAGATCGCGGATAAAGGTTTTCAGCTTGGCGTTATGCGGCGCGATATTAACTACCACATAGAACTTTTTGCCCAGCGCATGTGCCTCAGCAATGCCGCTGGCAAGGTTCTCATGATTGAATTCGTTATTGCGCACCCGCAGGCTGTAACGCGGCTGACCGGCATACACCGCATCTGCACCATAGGCAAAGGCGTAACGCATATTTTTCAGCGTTCCGGCCGGAGAGAGGAGTTCCGGTTTAAACATGTTTTTCTCAGTCTGATGTCAGGTCAGAACGGCTGCAAGCCGTTAGCCGACAAATAATTTGCCGGCCTTACAAAATGTGCGGGGATTGTAGGAGGTTGAGACGATTATGTAAATTGACGTGGATCAAACCAGGCGACAGATATCCGCTTCCCAGCGGTAGCCCATACCGTAGACCGCGCGAATAAATGGCTGCTCACTGTCGAGCGCTTCCAGCTTACGGCGCAGGTTTTTAATATGGCTGTCGATGGTGCGGTCGGTGACCACGCGGTAATCGTCATACAGATGGTTCAGCAGCTGTTCGCGTGAGAACACTTTGCCCGGTTCCTGCGCCAGCGTTTTCAGCAGGCGAAACTCGGCTGGGGTCAGATCAAGCGGGCGATTGCTCCAGCTGGCCTGAAAACGTCCCTCATCGACCAGCAGCAGCGAGGCTTTCTGCACCTCTTCCGGCGAGCTTTTTACCCGGCGCAGAATGGTTTTCACCCGAGCCACCACTTCACGTGGACTGAAGGGCTTGCAGATATAGTCATCAGCACCAATTTCCAGCCCCAGCAACCGGTCAATCTCTTCGGTTTTGGCCGTGACCATCATAACCGGCAGCTCGGAAAAACGACGGATTTCGCGGCACAGGGTGAGTCCGTCAGTGCCGGGCAGCATCAGATCCAGCAGGATCAAATCGGGAGGCGTCTGCTGTACATAGCTGATCACCTGCGCGCCATCGGCAATATGGTGGGTGCGGTAGTTCGAAGCCTGTAAATAATCGATTAACAGCTGGGCCAGTTTCGGCTCGTCTTCCACTACCAGAATCATTGGTTCGTGATATTCAGTCATCTTCTCTTATTCAGTTGGCGTCGAGCGGCAAGATTACGCTAATACGTAAGCCGCCCAAATCAGAGTGGTCTGCACTGAGTGTACCACCATGTGCTTCAACAATGTTTTTGCAGATCGCCAGTCCCAGCCCGGATCCGCCGCTGGCACGATTACGCGAGCCTTCTGCTCGGTAAAAACGTTCAAAAATCTGCTGCCGCTGCTCATCGCTGACGCCGGGCGCTGTATCATCAAAATGTAGCACTATTTTACCAGGTTGCTGTTGCAGCGAGATTTTCAGTCCACCGCCTGCATCGGTATAGCGCAGGCTGTTCTCCATCAGATTGCTGAACAGCTGCATCAGGCGATCGGCATCGCCAAACAGTGCCGCTTCCTGCGGTAGCGACAGGGTTAAAGCGAGCTGACGGCTGGCAAAGCGGGCGCGGAAGCTCCCGGCAACCACTTCCAGCAGCGAAACCACATCGGTGGCGGCTTTGCGATAAGCCAGCGCGCCTTCATCAGACAGCGACAGCTGATGTAAATCGTCCACCAGTTTGGTCAGCGTCACCACTTCCGCCTGTAATGAAGCGATGGCGTCGGGGGTCAGCTTGCGTACGCCATCCTGCATCGCTTCCAGCTCGCCGCGCAGGATCGCCAGCGGCGTACGCAGCTCATGGGAGATATCGGCCATAAAGGCGCGACGCATACTCTCGTTTTTCTCCAGTGAGCTGGCGAGGCGGTTAAAGTCCTGCGCCAGCCGCCCCAGTTCATCACGGCTGCCGACCTCAACGCGGGTGGCGAAATCCCCGGCCGCCAGATGATGGGTGCCTTCGACCAGCCGCCTGACCGGCGCCAGCAGGCCGCGCGACATCAGCCAGGTGACCGCGGCGGCTAGCAGCGTCGACAGACCGACAATCAGCCAGCTGGTGCGCCGCTGCTGCTGGTCAAAATTAATATCGGTGCTTCGGGTGATGCGCTCAGATGGCGATCCAATCACCCAGCCGACCACTTTATTATTGCTGGTGGTGATATTACGCCGGGTACCTTCCTGCGGCACCGGCGCGCGCGGCCCCACCAGCACGCGATACTGCTGGTCAATAATCCAGAACTGGGTGCGCCAGCCATGCGGCGGCAGCGGTTTATTGGCATCCGGATTCTGCTCCAGTGAGCGCAGGATGGTAAACACCAGCTTGTTATTATTGCGCAGAAAATCCCAGTCGCCATGCTGCTCATACTGATCGGCCAGCGCATCGCTTAACAGCGCCAGACGCTGCTCATTGCCGCGTTTAATGTAGTCAATAAAGCCATGTTCAAAGCTGAGCCGTACACCCCAGTGCATAATAATCAGCACCAGCATGCAGGTGGAAAAGATGGCGAGAAACAATTTGGCGCTGATGCCGATACGCATTTTTCTCATGGTTGGTTCTTTCTCCTGCGCGCAAGCGTCACATTTTTGCTGATATCAGTGGGCACCCGCCAGAACACCAGCGCCGGCAAGGCAATGACCAGCGCCATACAGAGGTAGGTATAGATAAAGGTCTGATGCGCCATGGCGCTGTCGGCCACCGCATGATGACCAAAGGCACCCAACAGCAGACCCGCCACCGTAACGCCAATACTCATCGACAGCTGCTGTACCATCGACATCAGGCTGTTGCCGCTGGAGGCCAGCTCATCCGGCAGATCTTTCAGCGTCAGGGTATTCATCGCCGAGAAGCGTATTGCATTGACCATCCCTTGTAAGAACAGCACCAGCGGCAACAGCCAGAACCAGCCCAGCAGCGCCACCAGCGGGAACAGCACCACCACCAGCGCCAGCGCGAGTGTCGAGCCGGTCAGCACATTGCGATAGCCAAAGCGATTAACGATCTGCACGACGATACGTTTCATCCCCATATTGCCCAGTACCATCGGTATCATCATCAAACCGGCATGCAGCGGGCTGTAGCCCATACCGATTTGCAGAAACAGTGGCGTCATAAATGGCAACATGGCGCTGCCGATACGCCCGGTAAGACTGCCGAGCAGACCAATCGAGTAGATACGGTTATCAAACAGTTTCAGGCTAAACAGCGCCCGGTCATTGCCGCGCGCATGCAGCAGATAGAACAGCAGCGAAAACATCCCCACCAGGATAAACATTCCCAGCAGCAGCGGTGAGATTCCTGAGCCGCGCGGCCCATCCAGCGCCAGCGTCAGGGTCGCCATCCCGGCGGCCAGCAGCACAAAACCGGTGAAGTCAAAGCGTCGGGCGGGCAGGGTGTAATTCGGCATCAGGGTCATGGTGGCGATGGCGCCGATAATGCCGACCGGGATATTAATCAGGAAGATCCAGTGCCAGCTGGCGTACTCCACCAGTACGCCACCGAGCGCCGGGCCGATCAGCGGACCAATCTGGCCGGGCAGGGTAACAAAGGTCATCGCTGCCATATACTGGTCACGCGGCACAATTTTCATCACCGTCAGGCGGCCTACCGGCACCATCATCGCACCGCCGATGCCCTGCACCACGCGCGACATTACCAGCTGATCGAGGGTGCCGGACAGGGCGCACAGCAATGAGCCAAGGCTGAACAGCAGGATGGCGACAAACAGAATATTACGCACGCCAAAGCGGTCGGCCAGCCAGCCGCTGACCGGCAGAGTGACCGCCACCGTCAGCACATAGGAGACGATCACCGAATGCATATTGAGCGGACTGACGCCAAGATCGCGCGCCATCGATGGCAGTGCGGTGTTGACGATGGTGGTATCCAGCGTCTGCATAAAAAAACCAAAAGCGACAATCCACAGCTGCCAGCGTACCGTCGCAGGGGTATTACTCATGGGTTAGGGTTTCCTGGATGTTTAATACGAACGGCGAAAACCCCGCCCGTGACAATAATCTCATCCCTGTTCCGTTAGCTGTGGTTGATACGCTTTTCTGCGCCGCAGCTTATCCATAAACAGATACACCACCGGCGTGGTATACAGCGTCAGCAACTGACTCATCACCAGTCCGCCGACAATGGTTATCCCGAGTGGCTGACGCAGTTCCGCGCCATCGCCGCTGCTCAGCACCAGCGGCAACGCGCCCAACAGGGCCGCCAGCGTGGTCATCAGAATCGGGCGGAAACGCAGCAGGCAGGCCTGGTAAATGGCGTCGCGTGCGCTCAGATCGCCATTGCGCTGCGCCTCAAGCGCAAAGTCCACCATCATAATGGCATTCTTTTTCACAATACCAATCAATAACATAATGCCAATCAGCGCGATAAGGCTAAAAGGCGCGTCAAACAGCTCCAGCGCCAGTAGCGCACCGACGCCCGCTGAGGGCAGGGTAGAGAGAATGGTCAGCGGATGCACATAGCTTTCATACAGGATGCCCAGCACGATATAGACGGTGGCGATGGCGGCCAGAATTAGCCATAGCTGGCTGTTTTGCGACTGCTGAAACGCCTGTGCGGTTCCGGCGAAACTGCCGCGCACGCTGGCTGGCACGCCCAGTCCGGTAATCGTGCGGTCAATCGCTTCGGAGGCTTCCGAAAGCGATACCCCTTGCGGCAGGTTAAAGGAGATGGTCGTCGCCGCCGACAATCCCTGATGATTTACCGATAGCGGCGCGTTGGCGGGCTGCCATTTGGCGAAGAACGACAGCGGCACCGGCTTGCCGTCGCTGTTGATCACAAACATCTTATCCAGTGCGCTGATATCCTGGGTATAACGCGGATCGACCTCCATCACCACTTTGTACTGGTTAAGCGGCTGATAGATGGTGGAGATCTGCCGCTGACCAAAGGCGTTATTCAGCAGTCCGTTAACGTCCGCCACACTGATGCCGAGGCGATACATGCTTTCACGATCGTAGGTGATCGCCATCTCCGAGCCTTTATCTTGCTGGTCGGAGTTAACATCGGCCAGTTGCGGCAGGGCGGCAAAGGCGCGGCGGATTTTGGGTTCCCATTCACGTAAATCATCGAGATTGTCGGACAGCAGTGAATACTGATATTCGGCATTTGACTCACGTCCGCCGAGGCGCAGATCCTGCATCGCCATCAGAAAAAGACTTGCGCCCGGCTCTTTCGCCAGTTTAGTGCGCAGCCGCGCAATCACCTGCTGCGAACTCTCGTTGCGTTCAGACAGCGGTTTCAGCGTGATAAACAGGGTGCCGCTGTTGGTGCGCGAACCGCCGGTAAAGCCGCTGACATTGGTGACGGCCGGATCCTCACGCACAATCTTCATAAAGTCTTCCAGCTTGCTGCGCATCGCCTGGAAAGAGATGCTCTGATCGGCAGAAATATTACCCATGATACGGCCCGTATCCTGCTCAGGGATAAAGGTTTTCGGGATTGAAATATAGAGATAAACCGTCAGCGTAATGGTCGCCAGCAGTAGCAACAGGGTCCAGCGCGCATGATCCAGCACCCACTTCAGCGAAGAGCCATAACCCTGCTGGATCTTCAGCAGCAGTTTATTAAAGCCGCGAATCCGTGGCTGGCTGCGCAGCTGGTGCCCTTTCAGCAGATACGCACACATCATTGGCGTCAGCGTAACGGAGATCGCCAGCGAGATCATAATCGCCACCGACAGCGTAACGGCAAACTCCTGGAACAGGCGTCCGACCATGCCACCCATCATCAGCAACGGAATAAACACCGCCACCAGTGATACGCTCATCGATAACACCGTAAAGCCGACTTCGCGCACCCCCTGTAGTGAAGCCTGCAACGGTTTCATACCGGCCTCGATATGGCGCGAAATATTCTCCAGCACCACAATCGCGTCATCGACCACAAAGCCGGTAGCAATGGTCAGCGCCATCAGCGACAGGTTATTCAGGCTAAAGCCGCACAGATACATGGCGGCAAAGGTGCCAATCAGCGATACCGGCACCGCCACTGCCGGGATCAGCGTGGCGCGCGCCGAGCCAAGGAACAGAAAGACCACCAGAATCACCAGCGCGACGGCAATCACCAGCGACTGCTCCACTTCTGCCAGCGAGGCGCGAATTGTCGGGGAGCGATCCTGCGCGGTATCCAGCGTAATCGTGGCGGGCATCATCTCGCGTAATTGCGGCAGTTGTGCGCGGATGCGATCCACGGTGTCAATAATATTGGCTTCCGGCGATTTGCGGATCAGCATCAGTACCGCCGGACGCGCATTGGACATCCCGGCGTTGCGCACATCCTGTACGGAGTCTTCGACGCTGGCGACATCCTGCAAGCGCACCGCCGCACCGTTGTTATAATGCACAATCAGCGGCTGGTATTCGGCAGCGGTTTGCAGTTCATCATTGGTTTTTAACTGCCAGCGCTGCTGCTGATCTTCAATTGCCCCCTGCGGTTTACGCACATTGGCATTAGCAATCGCCGTGCGCACCGCATCCAGCGACACCCCCTGATTAAACAGCGCCTGTGGGTTGAGCGCCACACGCACCGCCGGTAACGAGCTGCCGCCGACCGAAACATCACCGACGCCGTCAATCTGCGAGATTTTTTGCGCCAGCTGCGTCGAGGCAAAGTCATATATCTGGCCCGCTGACCACTGATCAGAGCTCAGTGCCAGAATAATAATGGGCGCGTCCGAGGGATTTGCTTTGCGATAAGTGGGGCGGGCGGGCATCCCGCTCGGCAACAGCGCCTGCGCCGCATTGATCGCCGCCTGCACATCACGCGCCGCGCCATTAATATCGCGGTCGAAATCAAACACCATAATAATGCGCGTGCTGCCCAGCGAGCTGGTGGAGGTCATTTCACTGACCCCGGCGATACGGCCCAGCGAGCGTTCCAGCGGGGTTGCCACCGATGAGGCCATGGTTTCCGGCGAAGCGCCCGGCAGGGAAGCGCTAATCATAATCACCGGGTAATCGACCTGCGGCAGCGGAGCTACCGGCAGCAGACGGAAGCCAAGAAAACCTGCCAGCGCTATCGCCAGCGTCAGCAGAATGGTCGCCACTGGACGGTGGATAAACAGCGCAAAGAACTTCACGACGTTCTCTCCGACTGTTTCAGGCGACGACGCGTGGCGTGCGCCAGACGATCAAACAGCAGATAGATTACCGGTGTGGTAAACAGCGTCAGCACCTGACTGACAATCAGGCCGCCCACCATCGCCACCCCCAGCGGATGCCGCAGCTCAGCGCCGACGCCGGTACTCAGCATCAGCGGCAGCGCGCCCAGCAGCGCCGCCAGCGTGGTCATCAGGATTGGACGAAAACGCAGCAGGCAGGCCTGATAAATCGCGTCATAAGGCGTCATTCCCTGTTCGCGCTCGGCGGCAAGGGCAAAGTCGATCATCATGATGGCGTTCTTTTTCACAATGCCGATCAGCAGAATAATGCCGATAATCGCAATCACATCCAGTTCATTGCCGCTCAGCATCAGCGCCAGCAGCGCGCCGACTCCGGCGGAGGGCAGGGTGGAGAGAATAGTGACCGGGTGAATAAAGCTCTCATACAGCACGCCGAGCACGATATACATCGCCACCACCGCGGCGACAATCAGCCAGACGGTACTGCCCAGCGCCGCCTGGAAGGCCAGCGTACTGCCCTGGAACCTGGTCATAATATCTGACGGCATCGCCAGCTGCTGTTCTGCTGCGGTAATCGCCGCCACCGCTTCACCTAACGAATAGCCGTCACTGACGTTAAACGAGAAGGTGGTCGAGGGGAACTGATCGAGATGATTGATGGTCAGTGCGCCGTGGCGCTGCCCGACGCGGGCAATCGCGCTGAGCGGCACGCTGCCGCCATCGCTGCTGGTAAGACGAATGCTGTCGAGTGCCGCCAGTCCCGGCGTATGCTGGCTGTCCTGCTCCAGCACCACGCGATACTGGTTCGCCTGAGTATAAATCGTCGACACCAGCCGCTGGCCAAAGGCGTTATACAACGCGTTATCCACATCCGCCATTGAAATACCGAGCCGGCTGGCACTGTCGCGGTCAACATTAACGTAAGCTTCCAGCCCCTGATCCTGCCAGTCACTGCTGACATCCTGCAACTGCGGTAACTGATGCAGTTGCTCCAGCAGTTGCGGCACCCATTCGCTGAGCGCATCGAGCGAACCGGCTTGTAAAGTGAACTGATACTGCGTACGGCTAAGCTGGGTATCGATGGTCAGATCCTGCACCGGTTGCAGATAGAGCGCGATACCCGGCACCTTCGCTACCTGATCCTGCAGCCGCGCGATCACCGCCGGAATGCGATCATCACGCTCATCCAGCGGTTTGAGGTTGATCTGCAAACGACCGCTATTCAGCGCCGGATTGGTGCCGTCGACGCCGACAAAGGAGGTCAGGCTCTGCACCGCCGGATCTTGCATAATAATCGACGCCACGGTTTGCTGACGCTGCGCCATATTGGCGTAAGAGACCGACTGCGGTGCCTGTAAGGTGCCCTGAATAATGCCGTTATCTTGCAGCGGGAAGAAGCCTTTCGGAATCAAGGTCCACAGCAGCAACGTTAACAGCAGGGTGCCAAACGCGACGCTAAGCGTCAGCCACGGATGATTAAGCACCTTCTGCAGCAGACGGCCATATGCGGCAATAATCCGCGTAAACATCGCTTCGCTGGCACGGGAAAAACGGTTCTGTTTGCGCAGCGATTCGGCGCTAAGCATCCGCGCGCACATCATTGGCGTCAGGGTCAGCGACACCACCGCCGAAATCAGAATCGCCACCGCCAGCGTGACGGCGAACTCGCGGAACAGCCGACCAACGATATCGCCCATAAACAGCAGCGGGATCAGTACGGCGATCAGCGAGATGGTCAGTGAGATAATGGTAAAGCCAATCTCGCCAGCCCCCTTCAGCGCCGCCGCCAGCGGTTTTTCGCCTTTCTCGATATAGCGTGAGATATTTTCAATCACCACAATCGCATCATCAACCACAAAGCCGGTGGCGATGGTCAGCGCCATCAGCGTCAGGTTATTGATCGAGAAATCGAGGAAATACATTACCGCAAAGGTGCCGACCAGCGACAGCGGCACCGCCACCGCCGGAATAATCGTAGCGGGCACATTGCGCAGAAACAGATAGATAATCATCACCACCAGCGCCATCGCCAGCATCAGTTCCATCTGCGTATCATGCACCGAGGCGCGAATGTTGGTGGTGCGATCCGACAGCAGCTGCACATCGACCGATTTTGGCAGCGAAGCGGTCAGCGCCGGCAGCATCTGACGAATACTGTCAGCGGTGGTAATAATATTGGCGCCCGGCTGGCGCTGCACATTCAGTACGATCGCCTGCTGACGGTTGGCCCAGGCGCCGAGCCAGCTATTTTCTGCGCCCTGCTCAACGGTGGCGACATCACCCAGTCGCACCGCTGCGCCATTCTGGTACGCCACAATCAGCTGGCGATAATCTTCCGCCGATTTCATCTGGTCGTTGGCGGATAATGTAACGGAGCGTTCCGGGCCATCGAGACTGCCTTTCGCCGAGTTAACGTTGGCGTTACTGATGGCGGTGCGCACCTTTTCACTGTCGAGACCCAGCGCGCCGAGCGCCTGCGCATTCAGCTTCACCCGCACGGCCGGACGCTGGCCGCCGGAGAGGGTCACCAGACCGACGCCGGAGACCTGCGATATTTTCTGCGCCACCCGCGTTTCCACCATATCCTGCACCTGCGTCATCGGCATGCTGGTAGTGGTGACCGCCAGGGTCATAATCGGCGGATCCGCCGGATTGACTTTGCTGTAGACCGGGGGATTCGGCAGGTCGGAGGGCAGCAGGTTGGTCGCTGAGTTTATCGCCGCCTGTACTTCCTGTTCGGCGACATCCAGCGGCAGCGTTAGCTGAAACTGTAACGTGACCACCGATGCGCCGCCGGCGCTCTGTGATGACATCTGCTTAAGCCCCGACATCTGGCCAAACTGACGTTCAAGCGGCGCGGTAATCGCCGACGTGACAACGTCGGGACTGGCACCGGGATAGAGGGTGACCACCTGAATGGTCGGGTAGTCGACCTCCGGTAGTGCCGAGACCGGCAACGCGCGATACCCGATAATGCCCGCCAGCAGAATCGCCACCATTAACAGGGTGGTGGCCACCGGCCGCAGAATAAACTGTCGTGAGGGCCCGCCGCTGGCGTTGGGAGGCATCACCTGCATCAGGAACGCTCTCCTTTAGCCGGTTGCGCGGTTTTCCCGGCAGGCAGCGGCGTGGTTTGCGGCGCCACCACTTCGACGCTCGCGCCTTCCGTCAGGCGATCGAGACCATCGGTAACCACGCGTTCCCCGGCGTCAAGTCCTGCTTTAATCACCACCTGTTTGCTGTCCTGCGTGCCGACGCTAACCAGCTTTTTACTGACTTTGTTCTCGCTGTTCACCACCCAGACAAAGTGGCCTTCGTTGCCCATCTGCAAGGCAGCGGTCGGGATCACAATGGCGTCATTCAGGGTGTTGACCTTCAGGCGGGCATTGACAAACTGATTGGGAAACAGCTGATCGTCACTGTTGGTAAAGCGCGCTTTCAGCTTAATGGTGCCGGTAGTGCTGTCGATCTGATTATCCAGACTCAACAGCGTGCCCTCGGTGATTTTAGTGCTGTTACTGCGATCCCAGGCTTCCACCAGCAGCGGCTGGCCGCTTTTTTGCGCCTGCAATATCGGCGTGATGCTGCTTTCCGGCAGGCTGAAGACTACATCAATCGGGTGAGTCTGGGTAATCACCACCAGACCGGTGGTATCGCCGCTGGTAATGGTGTTGCCGATATCGACCTGCTTCAGCCCGACGCGGCCGGAAATCGGCGCGGTGATACGGCTGTAAGTCAGATTCAGCTGGGCGCTGGCCACGCTACCCTCATCGGCTTTAATCGTGCCGAGGGTTTCGCTGACCAGTGAACGTTGGGTATCCAGCTCCTGCTGCGATACCAGGCTGGTTTTCGCCAGCTTTTCAAAACGCGCCAGATCGCGGCGTGCATTGGCCAGCGTCGCCTGGTCTTTTGCCAGCTGTCCCTGTGCCTGCGTCAGCGCCACCTGATAAGGGCGCGGATCGATCTCCGCCAGCAGCTGACCCGCCGTCACCTGCTGACCTTCAGTGAAATGCAGCGCCATCAGTTCGCCATCGACGCGGCTGCGCAGGGTGACGGTGCTGGCGGCGGTAACGGTGCCCAGTCCGGCAAGATATTGCGGTACGCTCTGCTTCAGCGCGCTGCTGGCCTGCACCGGCGCCAGCGCAGCGGAACGGTGTCCACCTTTACCGCGTTGCTGCTGCTGAGGCTGTGCGCCACTTTCTGCGCCAGTTGAACTGCTGTGGTGCCACCACCAGAATGCACCGGCGGCAATCGCTACGATAACAGCAAGGGTCAGGGTGGTTTTTCGGGCATTCATAAGGATGGGTTGCTCTCCAGCTGTGTGGCCAGGCATTCACGCGGATAAAAAAAACCGGCAATCCGCCAAAACAGTAGTGTAGTCATCTGCTACGGTACAAAAATGAAGGAATTAAGGATAACTGTATAGTTTGGTTGTGTCGCGACGATTGTACTGCCACAGCCTGAGAAAAGTCCGCACCAGGCTTAACTGAAATTCTTTCACCAGAATTGAGCAAAGCACGGCGAAAAATGTTTGCTAAGCTGACTGACGCACGGGAAAAATCACTTTAAGGAGAAAAAGGTATGAGTCAGTTAACCGAACGCCAGCTTGGTCGCAGCGAACTTCAGGTACCTCCGCTTACTTTTGGTGGCAATGTATTTGGCTGGACCATTGATCAGGCCACCTCCTTTTCGCTGCTGGATGCACTGGTAGAGAAGGGACTCAATTTTATTGATACTGCTGATGTTTACTCACGCTGGGCGCCAGGCAATCAGGGCGGCGAATCAGAAACCATTATCGGTAACTGGTTAAAAAGCCGCGGTAAACGTGAGCAGATTGTACTGGCGACCAAAGTCGGTATGGAAATGGGGCCCGGCAAAAGCGGGCTGGCGGCGAAATATATTCGCCAGTCGGTAGAAGATTCCCTGCGTCGACTGCAAACCGATTATATCGATCTTTATCAGGCGCACCGTGACGATCAGGATACGCCGCTGGCTGAAACCCTCGCGACTTTTGATGCACTGGTAAAAGAGGGCAAAGTGCGGGCAATTGGCGCCTCTAACTACAGTGCCGGGCGTCTGGCGGAAGCGCTGAAAGTGAGTAAAGAACATAACCTGGTGCGCTACGAAACCGTGCAACCGGAATATAACCTTTACGACCGCGAAGGGTATGAAAATGGTCTGCAACAGCTGGCGGTAGAGCAGCATCTGGGGGTTATTAACTATTACTCACTGGCCAGCGGTTTTCTCAGCGGCAAATATCGTACACCGCAGGATGCCAGTAAAAGTAAGCGTGGCGAGGGGGTAGTGCAGAAGTATCTTAACCCGCGCGGCCTGAAGATTCTGGCCGCACTGGATCAGATTGCCGATGGCCGTGGCGTCAGCCAGACGCAGGTTGCGCTGGCGTGGCAGATTGCCCAGCCAGGCATTACCGCGCCGATTGTCAGCGCCACGTCTCTGGAACAGCTGGACGAACTGGTTAAAGCGGCCAATCTGAAACTGAATATTGCGGAGATTGAACAGCTGACCGAAGCCAGCCGTTAATCAGTCTCAGAACATAACCTGCGCCCAGCGCGCGAGGCCGGCGGTTACGGAACCAAAATCATCGCCGCTGGCCAGCGGGATATCCGGCAACTGCTGCTGCAATGCCTGACGCAGCAGCGGTGAGCGGGCGCTACCACCGGTGAGATAGATCACATCAGGACGGGTGCCGCTGGTAGCTAACGCCAGTTTCACCTGCTCCTGAATGCGTGCTAACGGCTGTGCAATTGCTGCCTCTAACCCTTCGACGGTGATCTCACTGCTGAGTAGCGGCTCGATAAAGTCCAGCGCGGCGGTAGTCTGACTGCTGTCCGACAGCGCAATTTTGCTCTCTTCTGCGGTACGCACCAGACGATAACCTAAACGTTGTTGCCACACTTTCAGCATACGTTTCACCACCGCAGGCTGCTCCGCATCGCGAATCAAATCCTGCAGCTGCTTGCCGCTGGCGGCGGCATAAAAATCACTTTGCGCCGGGACATCATTGATGGCGACGGCGTTCCACCATGGCAGCGCAGGCAGGCCAATGCCTTTTTGCGTCTGACCGCCCAGGCCGAGATGCGGCATCAGCTCTTTAAACGCCAGCATAATATCAAGATCGTTACCGCCGACGCGGCAGCCGCTGTGGCCGAGTAAGCTGGCGCTGCGTTCCGCTTTGGCGCGCCATTGCGGGCCCATCAGCAGCATGCTGCAGTCGGTGGTACCACCGCCGATATCGACCACCAGCACTCGCGTCTCTTGCTGTAAGGTTGCTTCAAACTCCAGGCCCGCGGCGACCGGTTCAAACTGAAACACCACGTCCCGGAAACCGGCACGATGCGCGGCGCGCTCAAGAATACCCTGCGCCTGCTGATTGGCGTCATCGCCGCCTAAACCCTGAAAGTTAATCGGACGGCCAATTACCGCCTGTTCAATGGTGTTGCCCAGCTGGCCTTCGGCCGTCTGGCGGATATGCAGCATCATGGCGCACACCAGATCTTCAAACAGCGCAAGCTGCTGCGGCTTCAGGCCGCTGGCGCCGAGGAAGGATTTCGGTGATTTAACAAACCACACCTCTTCCGGGTCATCCATATACTGCGCCAGCGAGGCCAGACCAAATTGCACGCTGCTGGCATTGACCTCAATATCTTCTTCGCGGTTAAAGGCGATGGCGCGGCGCAACAGTGCCTGGTTTTCCGCATCCGGCGTGGCGACCTGATGATGGCGGAATAGCCACTCACTGATCGCTTCCCGGGTCGGCGCACATAACATTGAGGGCAACCAGGGCGAGTTATTTTCCAGTGGCAACAGACGCGGCGAGCCATTTTCCATCACTGCTACCGAGCAGTTAGCTGTCCCGTAATCGAAACCAATAAACATGGTTACCCTCTCAATGTCGAAAAAAGGGGGCGACTTTAGCGCAGCGCGCGGGACATGGCAAACGGTATCTACGGCGATGCTGGCGGAAACGCCAGGGGAGCCGAAAATGGCTCCCCTGCAACAGCTATCGGTCTTATCCAGGGGCGGCGTTCTCGCCGCCCGTGTCGCGGATTTGCACCATAGCGGGAGTGGCATTCGTTATTACGGGAGCCGAAAACGGCTCCCCTACAACAGCCTTAGGTTTTGTGCCGGGGCGGCGTTCTCGCCGCCCGCGAACTTATTTGATGGCGAAAGAGTTGTGGGACAGCAGGGCGCTCAAAGACTCACGGCCGCTAATCGCCTCGCCCCAGACGACATTGACGCCGATCGTCGCCAGCGTGGTCAGCGCCACCGGCAATTCTACCGGGCCGGCCACGGTGGCGATATTCAGCCGCTGCGCATGGCCGTGAATGATCGACACCATCATCTCATCCATCAGATTGCAGTGGACGTTGGCAATCAGATCGGCGCTGAACATCAGATAATCAATTTCGTCGGCGTGCAGTACATTAAAGGCGTCGAGGTTACGGCCAAAGTTGCGCAGAATAATGCCGCAGCCCAGTTTGCGTAAACGGGCAACGTTGGCATGCAGACCGTCATGCTGCTCCAGCAACGCTTCGGCCTCCGGCATAAACCACAGCAGATTACCGTTGACCTTGCCCGCGCTTATTTTGCTGACCAGCTCATCAATAAAGGCATCATCTTTTAAACTGTACCCGGAGAGCGGCAGCGCAATGCCAATGGATTTACTAGCGATCCCCTCAGCATAACTGGCATAGAAGATGTTGATCACTTTGCGATCCAGCGCGATAGTTTGCTGCGGTTCCTGCAGGTTAGCGCGAAACTCAGCTTCATCGATCTCCTGACCGGCGCTGGAGAACAGTTGCAGTTCCGCCAGCCAGAAACTGACCGACTGAGTTTTACGTGGCGGCGTTACCGCCCGCGCCAGCAAGCGCAACGGATTATCATTGATGATATGCATTATCTCGCCATGGGTCATCACCGGCCGCAGCTGGCGCTGCAGGCGCGCTTCATACACTGAAATCTGACCACGACCATTATGTTTGGCGTTATAACAGGCGAGATCCGCCTGCGCCATCACGTCGCTGCTGATGCAGTTATCACGGCGAATTTGCGTTAATCCGGCGCTGGCACCGACACGATAGAGCCGTCCTTCCCACAGAAAACGGTATTCATTGATGCTGGTGACCAGTCGCTGCACTACCTCTTTGGCATGGTCCAGTGCGCAGTCATTAAACAGCAGGCCAAACTCATCGCCGCCCAGACGTGCCAGCAGATCGGTACTGCGCAACTGCGACTGCATTAAGTTAGCCAGCTCACGCAACAGGGCGTCACCCGCCGCATGGCCGGCGGTATCGTTAATCGCTTTAAAGCGATCCAGATCGATAAAGATCAGCACATGCTGCTGCTGATGTTCACTGGCGGAGACCAGCAGACGTTTCAGCTGATGTTCAAAACTGGAACGGTTGGGCAGACGTGTCAGCATATCGTGCGAGGCACTGTAGCTCAGGCGTTTTAACATTTCCCGCGATTCACTGACGTCATGAATCACCATTACGCTGCCTTTACTGCGCCCGGCGAGGGTTTTCAGCGGGGTGATACTGTAATGGATATCAAACTGCTCACCGCTGGCATTATGCAGCACCAGATCGTGATCAAAGTCTGGTGTGGTTTTGACCAACGGCAGATCGCACAGCAGCAGGCTCTCCATTTCCGGGCCATCTCTGCCGTGCGTAATATGCAAAATGGTGCTGAGATGCTTACCGGCGGCGGCAGACTGCGACCAGCCGCTGATCCGCTCCGCGACCGGATTCATAAAGGTCACCAGCATATCTTCATCGGTACTGATCACCGCTTCACCAATCGAGTCGAGGGTAATCAGCATGCGCTCTTTTTCCTGGAACAGCGCATCGTTAAGCGCGCGCACTTCAGTAATATCCTGCGCCACCCCTAACATGCGCTCAATATGACCTTCTCGGCTGAGAATACGGTTAGCCTGCGTACGCACATAGCGAATACCTCTGACGCTGAAGATACGGTATTCGACATTTAAGGTTTCCTGCTGATCCAGCGCACGCTGCACTGCCTGATCCGCCATTTCGCGATCTTCCGGCACAATGCGTGACAGCCAGAATTCATAGGTGGGGCGTTCACCGTTACGCAGTTCGAAGATTTCATACATCTGCTTATCCCAGCTGATGATGTCCTCAACAAAATTCCACTCCCAGACGCCAATGCCGCCAGCTTCATTGGCCAGCGTAATCCGCTCCATCAGCAGACGGTTGACCTCAGTCGAGCGTTTCAGCTCGGTGATATCTTCGATTTGCGAGATGAAATAGAGTGGATTCTGCCCGGAGTCGCGCGCCATCGACACCGATAAACGCGCCCAGACAATCTGGCTGTCTTTGCGATAGTAGCGTTTCTCCATGGTGTAGGTTTCAAGCGAACCTTCATGCATGGCGCTGAACTGTTCAAGGTCGGCATTCAGATCGTCAGGATAGGTAATCTGCTGAAACGAGAGGCGCTGCAGCTCATCAGCCTGATAGCCGAGGAACTGGCACAGCGATTTATTCACTTTCAGCAGGGCGCCTTCCGTGGAGACCAGCGCCATGCCAATCGCCGAATGTTCCATGGCGCTACGGAAACGGTTTTCGCTGTCGATGATACGCTTGCGATCTTCACCAAAAGCGTGCATCACCATGGTCATCATATGGCTGGGGATCAGCGCCAGCAGGAATGGCAGCCAGGGCGCGGTGGCAATAAAGGCGTGGCTGACGCCGACGCCGCGCAAATCCAGCAGATGGAACGCCAGCATCAGTGACATCATCGCGATATTAGCGAGGTACACCAAAAAGGCTTCAAGCCGCGGCAGGCGTACCGCACTCCAGAACAGAATGACGATGACAAAGGTAAACGGCCATGGCAAAAACCGTAGCGCGAGGTAGCTTAGCGCCAGCGTAACGACCAGGATAATCGCCGCCTCGATACGGGCTGGCCTCTGTAGCTGTTTGCGGAAGTAGCCGGGTTGCCACAGCAGCGCCACCGGGCCGAGTGACAGCATGCCAATCACTTCAGAAATCACCCAGGTAATAAAAAATTGCAGGCTGGTGGCGTGGGTCTGATGCAATAACCAGCTGGCCATTAAGCCGCCCAGTAACGGGGTAATCAGCCCGACGGTCAGCATCATTTTGTACCAGCTGGTGAGCGAGTTCAGCGGATTATCGCGATCCAGCAGCAGACGCAGCCAAAAGCCGCCCATCAGCGCCTGCAGCAAATTTACCAGCGGAAAAGTGATACAGGCGACAGATGGCCCGAAAATGATGGCATTGGCGACGATAACAGCGGTCATGCAGCACAGCAGGATTGGCAGCAGGGCGCGGGCCGGATAACGGAACACCACCACGGTCATTAACGCCGTCGGAAACCACAGCGGCGAAATACGACCAATGACCATAATCAGTTCAAGGCAGAATAGCGTTAGCAGGAAGCTTAACGCGCCAAATAAAAAGGCTGTGCGCCACAATGGCGTTGCAGGTCGGTAGGGGAAAATATCTGTCGTCATCAACGGTTCCAGCTGCGCGCCTGAGAGCCGAACAGGCCGAATCTATCACAATAATTAATCTATTTGCATGCTAGCACATCCGTTGCGCAATGCTTGTGGCAAATCAAATTTATGCGTTATTCGGCCGATTGACGGCGCTTTTCAGCGCCATCCGTTGACAGAGTGGGGCTGACGCGCCTGTTTTAGCATCTCAGCGCGGGTCCAGGGCTTTTCCACCCCGGCAATTTTGGTTGACAGTTGCGCAAGGAAATCTTGCGTGCCGGCGATGCGGCCATGACCTAATAATATTAGCGGCACCAGCAGCGCCACGCACAGCTGCATCACGCTAAAGCTTTTCAGGCGCGCGCTGCGCTGCGAGACTAAAAATGCCGTACTGAGCGTAAAACCAAGCAGTAAACCGCTGATGACTTCGCTGGTGGAGTGTGCATGCAGCACCAGCCGCGACAGGCCGACCAGCAGCGGGATCATATAGCCTAAACCGATCGCCATCCCACGCCAGAACAGCGGAAGACGCCCGGTCAGCAACCATAGCATTACCGGCCACAGCGTGGCGGACATCGCGCTATGGCCGCTGAAACCGGTAAAGTTAAAGCGTGCGCTGCCAATACCGAAGCCCATAAAGGCAATTTTCGACAGGCTGACAATTATCCCGGTAAGACAGAACGTGGTGATCCAGAACCATACGGCGCGCCGATCGTCATTTTTCCATGGCATCACCAGCGCAATAATCACTGCGGTGGGGATCAGCAGCATACTGTCACCGAAATAGGTTAGCGTTCTCCAGGACATAAATTTCCTTGTTATTTGCACGGTTATTGCCGGCCGGACTGTGCGGAACAGATCAAAAAGCGGATAAATAGCACCCGAATACAGGCTAAGTAGTTTACCGGTGAAAGGTGTTTTTCACTAAAGGGAAAGTCTGAAAAGCCGGATGCTGCTTTTTTCTGGCATCAAAACCGCTAAATCCCTATAATTGCCAGCGAATCACCCCTCTCATTCCTGACCAGTCAATAAGGCCGGGCACCGTAGTGCTGCCTTATCGATTTGTCACATAGTTATCAGGTCTTTAATTATATGACTGACAAGTCTCACCAATGCGTCATTGTAGGAATCGCAGGCGCTTCAGCGTCGGGTAAAAGTTTAATTTCCAGTACCCTGTACCGTGAAGTGCGTGACCAGGTTGGCGACGAACATATCGGCGTTATCCCGGAAGATTGCTACTACAAAGACCAAAGCCACCTCACCATGGAAGAGCGGGTTAAAACCAACTACGACCATCCCAGTGCGATGGACCACAATCTGCTGTTGCAACATCTGCAGATGCTGAAGTCCGGTCAGGATATTGAACTGCCGGTTTACAGCTATGTTGATCATACCCGCACCAAAGAGACTATCCATCTCAAGCCGAAAAAAGTGATTATCCTTGAAGGCATTCTGCTGCTGACCGATGCGCGTCTGCGTCAGGAGATGAACTTCTCGATTTTCGTCGATACCCCGCTGGATATCTGCCTGATGCGCCGTATGAAGCGTGATGTTAATGAGCGCGGGCGTTCAATGGACTCGGTAATGGCACAGTATCAGAAGACGGTTCGCCCGATGTTTCTGCAATTTATTGAGCCTTCCAAGCAGTATGCTGACATTATCGTGCCACGCGGCGGCAAAAACCGTATCGCGATTGATATTCTGAAAGCGAAGATTAATCAGTTCTTCGAATAACCCGCCTTTAATACGTTCAGGGAGTAGACGACGATGAGATTATGCGACCGCGACATCGAGGCCTGGCTTGACAGTGGTAAGCTGGATATTTCGCCACGCCCGCCGCAAGAGCGCATCAGCGGCGCCACGGTGGATGTGCGCCTCGGCAATAAGTTTCGTACCTTTCGCGGTCATACCGCTGCCTTTATTGACTTAAGTGGTCCTAAAGATGAAGTCAGCGCCGCGCTGGATCGCGTGATGAGCGATGAAATTGTGCTGCCGGAAGGAGAGGCTTTTTATCTCCATCCTGGCGAGCTGGCGCTGGCGGTCACGCTGGAATCCGTCACCCTGCCTGATGATCTGGTAGGCTGGCTGGATGGCCGTTCTTCGCTGGCGCGACTAGGATTGATGGTTCATGTTACTGCACACCGTATTGATCCCGGCTGGCAGGGACGTATTGTGCTGGAGTTCTATAATTCCGGTAAGCTGCCGCTGGCGCTGCGTCCGGGTATGCTGATCGGCGCGCTGAGTTTTGAACCGCTTTCAGGTCCAGCCGCGCGTCCTTATAACCGTCGTCAGGATGCGAAGTATAAGGATCAGCAGGGCGCGGACGCCAGTCGGATTGATAAAGATTAATAACCTGCATGTTCAGGTGAATAAGAGGGTCGGATGAGAAGATTGATTACCGCGCTGGGCATTTTGCTGGTGGTGATTGTGGCAGGAATGTCCGCGCTGGTACTGCTGGTGAATCCCAACGATTTTCGCGCCTATATGGTTCAGCAGGTTGAACAGCGCAGCGGCTATAAGCTGGCGCTGGAAGGCGATCTGCGCTGGCATGTCTGGCCACAGCTGAGTATTCTCGCCGGTCGCATGTCAATCACCGCGCCCGGGGCGCAGCAACCGCTGGTAAATGCGGAAAATATGCGCCTCGATGTCAATCTTCTGCCGTTATTCTCTCATCAGCTCAGCGTCAAACAGGTGATGCTGAAAAATGCGGTGATCCGCATGACCCCGGAAAGCGAAGCACAGCGTCCGCAGGATGCGCCGATTGGCCCGTCCGGCAGCTCTGTGCCGGAAGCGGTGAGCGGCTGGAAATTTGATATTGGCCAGTTGCAGGTGGCGGACAGTTTGCTGATTTGGCAGCAGGCCGGTGGCGAGCAGATTAATTTTCGCGATATCAATCTCGACCTGTCACAGGACGATCGCAAACAGGCGCAGGTGGAACTCAGCACCCGCGTCAGTCGTGACCAGCGTGAACTGCTGCTGGCGCTGAAAGGCCATATGAATGTTGCGCAGTATCCGCAGCAACTTACCGGCAATATTCAGCAGTTGAGCTGGCAGCTTAAAGGCGTCGATCTGCCGCCGCAGGGGCTGAAAGGTGAGGGCACCTTACTGGCCGAGTGGCTGAATGATCGCCAGCAATTTTCGCTGAAAAATCTGGCGCTATCGGTTAACGACAGCCAGCTGAACGGCACCATTACCGGCAGGCTGGGCGTTATCCCGGATCTCAATATCGATCTGCACTCTGCAAAACTGGATGTGGATGCGCTGACTGGCCATGATCCTGCCGCGCAGGAACAAGGGAGCTCATCAACCCAGGTGCAGCTTTCCGGTCGCGCGCCGGTGATCTCCCAGCCGGCGGATCGCAACAGCGCTAACTCGCCGTTAAATGACTTTACCGCTGAAGTTAAAATGCAGGTCGACGCCTTGCGCTGGCGCGGCATGGATTTTAATCAGCTAGTATTCGACGCCCGTAACGATCGTGGTCAGATTGCGATTAATACCCTGAGCGGCAAATCAGGCGGCGGTGATTTCGCGGTGCCGGGCACCATTAACCTGCGCGGACCACAGAGCAAAGTGGCGTTCCAGCCACAACTGCACGCTATTGAGCTGGCGCCGTTGTTAAAAGGCTTTGAATTACCGGAAACCGTCAGCGGCAAGCTGTCGATGGAGGGTGATCTGCATGGCAATGGCTTAAGCGTCGCCGACTTTAAGCAAAACTGGCGCGGCAATGCCGAAATCAGCATGGATAATGCGCGTCTGGCCGGTCTTAACTTCCAGCAGATGGTGCAGCGTGCGGTTGAGCGCAGTAGCGACCAGGTGCGCGGTAGCGACAGTGAAGCAAACTATACCGAAGTTCAGCAGTTAAAAGGTTCGCTGCAGCTGGATAATGGTTCTATGGCGCTGGTCAATCTGCAGGGGCGCTCTGCGCTGCTCGATCTGGCCGGCAAAGGGGTTATCGATCTCGACCAGCAGCAGTGCGATATCACGTTTAATATTAAAGTGATTAGCGGCTGGCAGGGCGATAATGCGCTGGTGCAGACGCTGAGCAATACTGCCGTGCCGTTGCGCCTGTATGGCTCATGGGACGGGCTGCAATATTCGCTGCCGGTCGATCAGCTGTTGCGTAAGCGTATTCAGGATGAGGCTAAATCAAGGCTGAATAACTGGATCCAGCGTAATCCGGACAGTAAATATAACGATGATGCGAAGAAGTTACTGAAGTAGGGGCGGCTTCTCGCCGCCCGTGTCAATGATTTGTACCCTGTCCGCCATTCAGAGCTGCTAACAGTGTCGTGTGCAGATGAAATATAACATTTGAGTTATTATAACTCATAAATTATAATCCCCATTAACAAGGGGACTTATATGTATGAATTAATATTTCACCCCGAAGCTGAGAGCGAAATTTATGACCTCGAACCTGTTATGCAGGCAAAGGCTCTTAAGGGACTTGAAAAGCTGGAAGCTAAAGGACCGGAACTACGATATCCGGATACGGATATCATTGAAGGTGGATTGTTTGAGTTACGGGTTGGCCGAAAAGATATATC
Organism: Winslowiella arboricola; assembly: GCF_025527015.1. Taxonomy (GTDB): domain Bacteria; phylum Pseudomonadota; class Gammaproteobacteria; order Enterobacterales; family Enterobacteriaceae; genus Erwinia; species Erwinia arboricola. Next base: position 155,380 of record NZ_JAODIM010000042.1, read on the forward strand.
CAGAACGTTTTTCGCTTATGCGAAAGGACGTAAGATCTACATTTTAAGAACGTTCGTAAAGAAAAGCCCTAAGACCCCGAAAGCTGAAATAGCTCTGGCGAAGTCAAGATGGGAGGAATTGAAAGATGACAGTTAAAGGTATCAAATTTTCAGAAGTTAAAGCGAAAGCGCTTGCTAATCCAGCGGTTAAAAAGGCTTATGAAGAAGAAAGCCAGGAAGAGGAACTGCGCGCAGTCCTGATCGAGATGAAGTCGAAATCAGGTCTGACAAGTACAGAAATCGCTGTACGTATGGGTGTCAGCCAGCCCGCAGTGAGCCGTCTGGAGAGGAATGTGTCAAGCGCCAGTCTCTCGACTTTACAGCGCTATGCAGCTGCTTGCGGAATGCATATTAAACTGTGCCTTGGTTAAAAAAGTCCCGCCAGGGGGGGCCGTTAATGGCTCCCCCTGGCGGGTTACCCGCCAACTACACCTCGTAATCCGGTTCGGCCATATTTACCGGGATAATCTGCACTTTCTGCACGCGATGGCTTTCAACCTGCAAAGTACGGAACAGATACTCACCAATCTGCACCTCTTCCCCTTCCTGCGGAATACGTTGCAGATGCTCCATCAGCAGCCCGGCGATAGTGTGGTATTCGCGTTTGTCATCCAGCGGTAACGCCAGATACATCACCAGGTCATCCAGCGGCATATAGCCGTTGGCGGTCCAGCTGCCATCCTGGTTCTGCAGAATGTCATGACGCGCATCCAGCTCCTCATTTTCATTCGGCAGATTACCGGCGATGGTTTCCATCACGTCACTGAGCGTCACCACTCCCTCGACCGAACCAAACTCATCGACCACAAACGCAAAGTGGGTGCGTGCGCTGCGGAACTGTTCCAGCGCCTGTAACAGCGGCAGCTGCTCAGGGAAGATTAGCGGCTGACGGATCAATGCGCGCAGGTCGAGTGAATTCTCATGCAGTGACTGATGCAGCAGGTCGATAATATGCACCACACCCAGCGGCTCATCACTGTTATCGGTGATAACAATGCGGGTGTGCTGATTACGGTCGAGCTGCGCCATAATCTCTTCCGGCTCATCGCTGAGGTCAATATTTTCAATATCATGGCGCGAGGTCATGATACTGCTGACGCTGCGTTGTCCCATGCCCAGCACCCGGGCGATCATCAGCCGTTCCTGCTTATTGAAAATACCGTTGCCTTCATGGTTATCAGCCACCAGGGACGAGGTTTCCGCGTCCAGCTCGGCATTCTCATGATGACCACGCAGCAGGCGCAGCACCGCTTCCGCGGTACGTTTGCGCAGTGGCAGTCCGGCTGACAGAAAGCGACGGCGATTAAAATGCGCCAGCTGGTTCAGGCTTTCGATAATCACCGAGAAGCCGATGGCGGCGTAGAGGTAACCTTTCGGAATATGGTAGCCAAAGCCGTCAGCCACCAGACTAAAGCCAATCATTAACAGAAAACTGAGGCACAGGATGACGATTGTCGGATGGCTGTTGACAAAGCGCGTCAGCGGCTTGCTGGCCAGCAGCATCAGGAAAATCGCTACGATAACCGCGGCCATCATTACGGCAAGGTGATCGACCATACCGACCGCGGTAATCACCGAATCCAGCGAGAATACGGCGTCCAGCACCACGATCTGCGCCACCACCGGCCAGAAGCGCGCCCCGCGTTTCTGCGGATTTTGCTCCTCGTCTTTCCCCTCCAGCCGTTCATTAAGCTCCACTGTTGCTTTAAACAGCAGGAAGACCCCGCCGACCAGCATAATCAGGTCACGTGCGCTAAAAGGGTGCCCCACAATGGTGAAAATCGGTGCGGTGAGAGTGGCAAGCCAGGAGATAGAGGCCAGCAGCAGCAGCCGCATAACCAGAGCCAGCAATAAGCCGGTGACGCGCGCGCGGTCACGCTGAGCCGGTGGCAGCTTCTCCGCCAGGATGGCGATAAAGACGAGGTTATCAATGCCTAAAACCAGCTCCAGCACGATAAGCGTGACCAGACCGGCCCAAATTGAAGGATCAGCGATCCATTCCATACGACGTAATTTACCTTATTTGCAGAACATTAATCAGATTAATGCTGATAGTGAAGTGAGAATAGCCAGAATGCAATGCAGTATAAGATAATTCCTAAAAAAAATTTAGTTGCACTGGCACTAAGATGTTAGCTCCATAAAGGGGCATGGAAATTGTATATCCATTCTACGCCTTTATATGGTCAGTTCATTTATAACCGGTGGAAATTACAGCAAACAAAGATTGAAATCGCAAAAATATTATTATCAACATGGATTACTCTGGAAATTGCGCGCTTTGCGGTATTATGTAACCATATGAAATATAACATTTAAATTTTGATTTTGTTAGTCTTATTCTGAAAGTGCCCTGGTTTTGCATACTCACGCTTGTAACGAACGATCAATAGTATAAAAATCTAGCCATAACATTAGTCGCCAGTTACTGATTACATCTGTCTGATTGACAGGGGTGATTATGAAAAGTTTTATTGGCGATCTTTTAGCTCGGGTATTAAAAGCTCACTTATTCGTCACTCACAAATAGCACTGTTCCGGATTTAACAGCATTGGTAGCTGAAAGCCAGGGGCGGTAGCGTGCTTAAAATCGACGATGTATATTAAATAATGCTCGTCAACATAAATATCGTTAATTGCGCTATTTTAAGATTAATGCCAGTTAAATCTGCGGAATTAACCTTTTCTTACTGAACTCAGTGACCTGACTACGGTAATAAGTTCGGGAAAAATCAGGGGATTCGGAGAGTTACAGCTTGTCGGCGCGCCGCATGTTGCTACACTTCCCCCTGGTCCGGTGGTGTGAATCTTGTCAAAACTCTTAAAAGGCTGCATTAAGTCAGCAATTTTTGTGCGCAATTTCGAGGGCGAATATCTGATGACGGAACGAGAATAGTTGGGGATAAAGCTGGACGTGGGTGAGACACGATTCACGAACACTTTGCGGCATTGACCGCTTTAGACAATAAATCAGCAATAGCGATGATAATTCAATGATGAAATCAAAACTCAAGTTGGCACCCTTGCTGGTGTCGATAACACTTATCAGTGGCTGTACCATTGTTCCAGGCCAAGGCGTTTCAACCAGCGGTAAGGATGTTATTAAACAGCAAGATGCTGATTATGATATTGATAAAATGGTCAATGTCTTCCCGATGACGCCAATGCTGATTGAGCAGATGCGCCAGGCGCCGGTCACCGCGCGACCGAACCCTCAGCTTGACCAGGAGCTGGCTTCCTATGAATACCGTATCGGCGTGGGCGATGTGCTCAGCGTTACCGTCTGGGATCACCCGGAATTAACCACGCCAGCCGGACAGTATCGCAGCGCCAGCGACACCGGTAACTGGGTCCACTCTGACGGCACGATTTTCTACCCTTATATTGGTAAGGTGAATGTCGTCGGCAAAACCATTCAGCAAGTCCGTAATGAAATTCAAAACCGCCTGACCACCTACATTGAAAGTCCGCAGGTTGACGTCAATATCGCCGGTTTCCGCTCCCAGAAGGTCTATGTGACCGGTGAAGTCGGCACCTCCGGCCAGCAAGCTATCACTAACATTCCTCTGACTGTCCTTGATGCCATCAACCGCGCAGGCGGTATGGGTCAGAATGCTGACTGGCGTAATGTGGTGCTAACGCATAACGGCCGTGAACAGCGTATCTCCCTGCAGGCATTAATGCAGAACGGTGACCTGACGCAGAACCGCCTGCTCTATCCGGGCGATATTCTTTATGTGCCGCGTAACGATGATCTGAAAGTGTTCGTGATGGGCGAAGTGAATAAGCAGCAGACGCTGAAAATGGACCGCAGCGGTATGACGCTGACCGAGGCGCTGGGCAACTCAGAAGGTCTGGATCAGACTGCCGCCAATGCGACCGGCGTATTTGTTATCCGTCCTAATCGTGGACAGGGCGGCAAAATGGCCAATATCTATCAGTTAGATACCTCTGATGCTACCGCGATGGTGATGGGAACTGAGTTCCAGTTGCAGCCTTACGACATTGTCTATGTCACCGCAACACCACTGACCCGTTGGAACCGTGTTATCAACCAGTTGCTGCCTACAATTAACACCCTTCGTTACGGGGTCAGCACTACTCAACAACTCCATAACTGGTAATGAGTATGTTTGATTCAATATTGATTGTCTGTGTTGGCAATATTTGTCGGTCGCCTACTGCTGAAAGGTTACTTAAACAGTATGCGCCCGACAAAGTGATTACCTCGGCAGGCATTAGCGCAATGGTAGGCCACTCTGCCGATAAGCGTGCGACTGAGGTGGCCTCAAAGCATCAACTTTCGCTTGATGGGCATATTGCACGTCAGTTAAAACCGGAACTTTGCCATAACAGCGACCTTATCCTGGTTATGGAACGGAATCATATTGATGCTGTATGTCAGGTATCTTCTCAAGTAAGAGGAAAAGTTATGCTTTTCGGACACTGGTTGTCGAAGGAAATACCCGATCCTTATCGGAAGAGTGAAGAATATTTTCAGTCCGTCTATTTGCTCTTAGATCAATCCGCACAAAAGTGGGCTCAGGCACTTAACTAATAAATCAGGGACCGCAATGACAGAGAAAAATAAATTATCGCTGCCAGGCATCAGCGACAATCGTGATGAGATTGATTTAGGACGTGTGTGGGGAAGCCTGGTTGATGCCAAGTGGCTGATTCTGACTATCACACTTTTCTTTATCATCATTTCCATCATCTACGTTCTTTTTACTACCCCCGTTTATCGTGCAGATGCCGTGGTGCAGGTTGAAAAAGCCCCGGGCAGCTCACTGATTTCGACTATCAGCAGCATGATGCCAGATTCAGAACCGGCTTCATCAACGGAAATTGCCCTGATCCAGTCACGTATGGTGCTGGGCCAGACCATTGATGATCTTCATCTGGAATATGATGTCGCGCGTCATTACTTCCCAATCTTTGGTAAGGGATATGCGGCGTTAACCGGTGATGATAAAGATGTGGTGACCATCACCACCTTCTCCATGCCGCAAAGCAGCATCAATCAACCTTTCACTTTAACCGTTACCGGCGCGGACACTTATACCCTCAGCAATGATCAGGGTGAGATCCTCTCGGGTAAAGTTGGTGAGCGTGTTACGGGTAAAGGTTACAGCCTGCTGATTTCGGCGCTGGAATCGCAAGAAGGTCGTGAGTTTACGGTGGTCAAACACCCACTGCTGTCGGTTTACAACACGATTTATGGTGTGTTGCAGGTCGCGGATGCGGGTAAAGACACCGGCGTAATTAACCTCAGCTATGACGATACCAACGCGCAGAAAGCTGCCGATGTGCTGAACAGCATTGTTGACAACTATCAGCTGCAAAACGTGAATCGCAAAACGGCGGAAGCGCAGAAGAGCCTGCAGTTCCTTGCCGACCAGCTACCTAAAGTACGCGGTAAACTGGATTCCGATGAAGATAAGCTGAATGCTTACCGTCGTGCCAACGACTCTGTTGATATGTCACTGGAAGCCAAGTCTACGCTGGATACGCTGGTGCAGCTGGAAGGTCAGCTGAACGAGTTAACCTTCAAAGAAACCGATATCTCCAAGCTGTATACCAAACAGCACCCGGCGTATAAAGCGCTGGTCGAGAAGCGTCGTGTTCTGGAAGATGAGCGCAAGGAGCTGAACAAGAAAGTCTCTGCGCTGCCGGAAACGCAGCAGCAGATTCTGCGTCTGACGCGTGAAGTTGAAGTGGGACAGCAGGTCTATATGCAGATGCTGAACCGCCAGCAAGAGCTGAAAATCGCTGAAGCGAGCACCGTAGGCAATGTGCGTATTATCGACCCGGCCATGACCCGCTTAAGCGCAGTTAAGCCGATGAAAGCGGTTATCGTGCTGCTGGCGGCGATGTTTGGTGGTTTCCTTGCTTGTGCCTGGGTGCTGGCGCGTAAAGCGATGCATAAAGGTATTGAGTCTCCGGACCAGCTGGAAACCATGGGCATCAATGTCTATGCCAGCATCCCTCTGTCAAAATGGCAGCAGGATCAAAACCGCACGCTGGCGACATCCGGTGGCAAACTGCAACGCCAGGAGAGTCTGTTGGCGTTGGGTAATCCAACCGACCTGGCACTGGAAGCGATTCGTAGTCTGCGTACCAGTCTGCACTTCGCAATGATGGAATCACCGAATAACATCCTGATGATCAGTGGTGTGAGTCCATCGATTGGTAAGTCGTTTATCAGTGCCAACCTCGCGGCGATTCTGGCGCAGGCAGGGCAGCGCGTGCTGTTGATTGATGCGGATATGCGCAAAGGCTATATGCATACCATCCTGGATGCAGCGGAAGGCGATAAAGGTCTGTCGCAGATTCTTTCTGGTCGCTTAGCGGTCGAAGATGCGGTGAAGCCAGTCAGTAAAGTTGAAAATCTGTCGGTGATCAGCCGTGGTCAGATTCCACCAAATCCATCTGAACTGTTAATGAACAAACGTTTTGATGAATTGCTGGACTGGGCCAACAAGAACTTCGATATCGTACTGATTGATACCCCGCCGATTCTGGCCGTCACTGACGCCGCGATCTGTGGTCGCAGCTGTGGCACTTCGTTGCTGGTCGCGCGCTTTGAAGAAACCACGGCGAAAGAGGTTGATGTCAGTATTCGTCGCTTCGAACAGAATGGCGTGGAAATCAAAGGCGTGATTCTGAACCTGGCAGTACAGCGTGCAGCCAGCCAGTATGGCAATGGCGGTTACGGTTACTATCAGTATGAATATGGTGATGCCAAAAAATAGTTTTCACAGAAAGAGAACACTCCGGTGTTATTGTCCTCTCTCTGCATAAAAATGGCCGGGAGTTCCCGAATCGCGTAAGCGGTTCGGGAACGCTATGTCACTAACACGGCAAGGAAAACACTGTGAGGCATATATTTAAGTTCTTGATATTGTTTTCATTGGTTTGCACAGTAACCAATCTGGTACCAGCCAGCGTCATTATGATTGTGCTGCTGCCAATGGCTCTGATCGGCCTGTTTTATCGCAAAGATTTTCTGCGCTTTGAAAAAATTGAGTTGTACCTGCTTCTGCTGTTCGCCTACGTCATCATCTCTACCGTGATGTATAACAAATCTGCACTGGGTGATTTCGATTTTTACCGGCGCGATGGCAACTTTATTATCAGCTACCTGATTCTGTTCGTGTTTATCTTTCTGCCGCTGGCCGTCAATATTAATGTCGACCGCGCGTTTTATATTATTTTCGCCATTTTCTTCGGCTTATCCTGTGTCGGGTTCGTGGGCATGCCGCTGGAGGAGGGGGTCTATCGCTTCTTCTTTGTGTCGCACAATGCCGCCGGCGGATTCTACTCAGTGGTGGCTTCGGCCTGTTTAGGGCTGTGGTGGGTTAAACGACGTCCGCTCTATCTGCTTTACAGCCTGGCGTTTGTCTTCTTCCTGTATCAGACCGATTCCAGGGGAAGCGTGCTGGCGATTATCGCCGCCATTGGTTATGGCCTGACCCTGCGCTTTAAGCGCCCGGGTTTAGTGTTTGGCCTGTTCCTCGCCGTACAGCTGCTGGTGGTGCTGGATACTTATCCGGTGTGGCTCTCAATGGGCAAAATCATGTCGGTGGGCGCCAACTTTACCATTAACCAGGATATGGACTTCGAACGTGCCGGTACCTTTATCGACCGCCTGTACTACTTATGGCCACGCGCGTTTGACAACTTCCTGCATTCGCCGATTTTAGGTATGGGCTTTGGTAGCTTTGACGATCTCTGGTATCGCTACACCACGGTGATTCCACATATCCTGACGCTGAAAGATCATCAGTTGATCCGCCATACAGACTCCCATGCGCACAACTCAACCTTCACGATTCTGGCTGAGCTGGGCTTAGTGGGTTATACCCTGTTTGTGCTGCTGTTTGGTCAGATGCTGCTGAAGATCAGAAAGATGAAGGACTTTGATCCGGGTCTGTCATTAGCACTGACGCTTTCGTTCTGGACCTGCGTATTCTCATCTGCAACCGAACACCGTATTACCACGCCAGCGCAGATGATTCCGTTCTTTACGCTGTTTGGTATTGGTTATGTGAAGTATTTCGGTAAAAAAAGAGAAGCTGAGACACTTTCGCATCATGGACCAAAAATTAAGCCGCCTGCTTCATCAGAAGGTAAGCCGGTAACATGAAGTCATTATTGTACTGGGTGATAAAAGCAACTTACCTCAAGTGACCCTGCTGTCTGTACTTTTCTTGAAATCAAAGTGTGGCTTATGGCCACACTTTTTTCTGACGTAAGATTAAGGATCAATATCGATGAATCAGACTGTAAGCATCTATATTCCTACTCATAACCGACCTGGGATGCTGGCGCGCGCACTGTCGTCGCTGACAAAACAAAGCTGGAAAAACTTGCAGGTGCTGGTTTGCGATGATGGCTCATCCCAGAGCTACGCTGAAGTCGTCGAAGAGTATAAAAACCAGTTCGACGATTTCGTCTTTCTGCGCAATGAAATTCCGCAGGGCGCCTGTGTGGCGCGCAATAAAATGATTCACCGCGCTGACGGCGAATTTATCACCGGCCTTGATGACGATGATGAGTTTCTGCCAAACCGCGTCGAGGAGTTTATGACCTCACCGATGCGCGAAAAATATCCGTGGCTCAGCGCCGGACAGATTGTGAAAAACAGTAAGCATCTCTTCCGCCAGAAAATTTCTGAAGAGGAGATGACGCTGGATAAGCTGCTGTATCGCAATCTCGCCGGTAACCAGATTTTTACCCGCACTGCCGACTTTATCAAAGCGGGTGCATTTGATGACAGAATGCCAGCCTGGCAGGACTACGATGCATGGGTAAATATGGCGCTTAAGTGTGGTCCTGGCTATCGCCTGGAGAAATACACTTACCAGCTGAATATTGACCATGAAGAGAACCGCATTACCAATTCGCCGAAAGCGGTAAAAGGCTATGAAATGTTTACTGAAAAGTATGCAGATATCCTTGAGCGCGGCCATCGCAACAGCCTGTTCCTGCAAGACCGCATTAACCGTAATCAGGATGTGAGTCTGAAAGAGTTATTCCAGCACTTTTCAAAACCTGTGGTGCCGATGTTTGTGAAATATAAAGTCAGAAAGAAAATGCCTTTCCTGAAAGCCATGCTCTTTCGTGCCTGAATCGCGGGAATAAGATGAAACAAATGAAAGTACTTCATATTAATGATAAGTATGAGGGCGGTGGGGCAGAGTCAGTATTTCGCGATACGATTAAGGCGACAGAAGAGTTAGGTTATGAAAGCCGAATGCTCTGTTCGGACGGGAAAACCAATCCCCTGTCCTATCTGTTTTCGTCAAAGTATTATCGGGAAACTCTGAAGCTGATTACCGCGTTCTCTCCGGATATCGTTCATCTGCATAATTACTATCATTATCTGACACCCTCAGTGCTAAAAGCACTGCGCGATGCGAAGAAAAAGCATAAATTCAAAGTGGTGTTAACGGCGCATGATTATCACCTGATTTGCCCTAATAGTGGTTTTCAGCACTTTACGGCAGGGAAAAGGACCAATTTTAATCCGCAGCGTAAAAACTTAAGTTATCTGCAGCGCTTTGACCACCGGTCTGTGGTTCACTCGTTATTAAAATGTACGCAGCACTTGATTAATTATCGCTTGCTTAAATTAAGCGGTGTTTTTGATTTAATTATCTCACCCGGGGAGTTTCTTAGCAGGGTGTTTAGCGCCTGGGGCGTTAAACAGCCTGTCACCGTTGTTCGCAATCCTGTTGAATTCTTACCGTCAGAACCCGTTGAGCAGGAAACCCTGGTCGTTAATCAAAACAGGGCAAAAGAGCTGGTATTTATTGGTCGTCTGTCGGTCGAAAAAGGGTTGCTCGAATTTGTCGGGTTACTCAATAAACAGAGCCATGGCGATATCAACCTGAATATTTATGGTCAGGGAGAAGCAGAACAAGCGCTTAAAGCCACGTCTTTGCGTCCGGGACTGAAGCTTATCTTCCATGGCTTTAAACCACGCGAAGAAGTGACCGGGCATTTAGCGCAATATGATGTTTTCGTTCTGCCTTCTGTCTGGTATGAAAACGCGCCGATCTCTATCGTCGAAGCAGCGAATGCCGGTTTGCCGGTGTTAGTGCCGAATTACGGTGGATTGCAGGAGATGGCGGAGCTGACGCAGCAAGCTGTTCTGTTTGATTATAATCAGAATGACCTTAACGATAAGCTTGAGCTGGCCTTTGCAAAGCGGAAAACCAACGCGCTGAAAGATAAAACCATTTTTACATTTGAAGCCTATAAGTCGAGCCTGGAAAAAATCTATACACAGCTCGTCAATAATAAATAACAGGAGATTTAGCATGGGCTTACCGAGAGTTGCTATTATTCATGACTGGTTAGTCGTTTCTGGTGGGGGAGAGAAAGTTCTTTCAGAGATTATCAATGTTTTCCCTGATGCAGATCTGTTTAGCGTCGTGGATTTTCTGCCAGAAGAACAGCGTAAAATTATTCACAACAAGAAAGTGACCACCACTTTTGTTCAGCGTTTACCAAAAGCGAAAACCAAATACCGTAATTATCTGTCATTAATGACTTACGCCATTGAGCAGCTTGATGTTTCCGCGTATGACATTGTGATCAGCAGCAGCCATGCGGTGGCAAAAGGGATTATCACTGGCCCGGATCAGCTGCATATCTGTTATTGCCACTCACCGATTCGTTATGCCTGGGATATGCAGCATCAATACCTGAAAGAGGCCAATCTTGATAAAGGTCTGAAAGGGATGCTGGCGCGCTGGATGTTGCACCGGATCCGTTTGTGGGATTACCGCACCGCCAATGGCGTAGACTATTTTGTCGCTAACTCCGGTTATATTGCGCGCCGCATCAAAAAAGTTTACGGACGTAAAGCGGACGTAATTTATCCGAATGTTGCCGTCGAAGATTTTGCGGTACAGGAAGCGAAAGAAGATTTCTACTTCACTGCTTCACGTATGGTGCCGTACAAAAAGATTGATCTGATTGTTGAAGCCTTCAGCAAAATGCCAGATAAGAAACTGGTAGTGATTGGTGAGGGACCGCAGTTTGATAAAGTGAAAGCCGCGGCGAAAGACAATATTACCTTACTTGGTTATCAGAAATTTGACGTGCTGAAAGATCATATGTCGCGTGCCCGCGCCTTTGTTTTTGCGGCAGAAGAGGATTTCGGCATTGTGCCGGTTGAGGCTCAGGCTTGTGGCACACCGGTGATTGCCTTTGGTAAAGGCGGTTCGCTGGAGACCGTGCGTCCACTGGGTAAAGAAAATCCAACCGGTGTATTCTTTACTGAGCAGACAGTGGAATCCATTTGCGCTGCGGTAAACCATTTTGAAACGCTGGCCGATGAAATCACGCCAGCCGCCTGTCGCGACAATGCGGAAAAATTCTCTACCGTACGTTTCCATCATGAATTACACGAATATGTCATGACTCGCTGGGATCAGTTTCAGGCCGAGCGCGGCATCGTCACTATTAAAGAGGGTGCAGAAAATGTCTAAGTTACATCCGGTTATTATGGCGGGCGGTAACGGTAGTCGCTTATGGCCTTTATCTCGCGTGCTCTATCCGAAGCAATTCCTCGCGCTGAATGGCGAACAGACGATGTTGCAGGAGACCATTCAGCGTCTGGATGGTCTGGGTTGTGGCGCCCCGGTGGTGATCTCTAACGAAGCGCATCGCTTTATCGTGGCTGAGCAGCTGAATCAGATGAACAGCCTGAGCAACAATATTATCCTTGAGCCTGTTGGCCGCAATACTGCACCGGCCATCGCGCTGGCGGCTTTTGTTGCGCTGCAGAAGCAACAGGCTGAAAGTGATGATCAGGAACCTTTATTGCTGGTGCTGGCCGCGGATCATGTGATTAAAGATATCGCCGCTTTCCAGGCCGCCGTGAAAAAAGCCACTCCGCTGGCGGAAAAAGGGCATCTGGTCACTTTCGGAATTGTTCCCTCGTATCCGGAAACAGGTTACGGCTATATTAAGCGCAGTGAAGCGATTGATGAAGATGGCGCTGCAGACGCCGATTCAGTTTATGCCGGAAATAGTTTTAAGGTTGACAGTTTCGTCGAGAAACCAGATGGCGCAACAGCGGAAAAATATGTCAGTAGTGGTGAGTATTACTGGAATAGCGGCATGTTCCTGTTTAAAGCCAGCCGCTATCTGGAAGAATTAAAAACGTATCGCCCGGATATTTATTCAGCATGTTGTGATGCGGTAGCGAAAGTTGACCCGGACCTGGATTTTATTCGCGTCAATGAAGAGGTGTTCTCCCGCTGCCCGGATGAGTCAATCGACTATGCGGTGATGGAAAAAACCAACAGCGCAGTGGTCGTGCCGCTGGATGCGAAATGGAATGACGTTGGTTCCTGGTCTTCACTGTGGGATATCAGTGAGAAGAGTGAGCAGGGTAACGTGTTGCAGGGCGATGTGATAAGTCACGACTCCACCGGCAGCTATGTTTACGCTGAGTCATCACTGGTTTCGCTGGTCGGGGTTGATGACCTGGTCGTGGTGCAGACCAAAGATGCGACGCTGGTTGCCCGCAAGGACAAGGTGCAGGACATTAAGAAAATTGTTGAGCAGATTAAAACCTCTGGTCGCAAAGAGCACTATGTGCACCGCGAAGTGTATCGTCCGTGGGGTAAATATGACTCAATCGATTCCGGGCATCGTTATCAGGTAAAACGCATTACGGTGAAGCCGGGTGAGAAGTTATCGTTACAGATGCACAATCATCGCGCGGAACACTGGATTGTGGTTGCCGGCACCGCGAAAGTCACACGTGGTGAAGAACAATTCTTATTGACTGAAAATCAGTCAACTTATATTCCACTGGGGTCAAAACACTCACTGGAAAACCCAGGGAAAATACCATTGCATTTAATTGAGGTTCGTTCCGGCGCTTACCTTGAAGAAGATGACATTGTTCGTTTTGAAGACCGTTATGGCAGAATTTAACAGAAAATAGTTTGTTAATAATATAAAATTAACATTAAGGACATTTCAGACTATGAGCAACAAATTATCGTGTTTTAAGGCTTATGATATTCGTGGCCGCCTGGGCGAAGAACTCAATGCTGATATTGCTTACCGTATCGGACGCGCCTGCGGTGAATATCTGAAGTCGAAGACGATGGTGATTGGCGGTGATATTCGTCTGAGCAGTGAAGAACTGAAACTTGCTTTAGCGCAGGGTTTGCAGGATGCCGGCACTGACGTTATCGATATTGGTATGAGCGGCACCGAAGAAGTCTATTTTGCCACTTTTTTCCTCGAAACCGATGGTGGCATTGAAGTCACCGCCAGCCATAATCCGATGGATTATAACGGCATGAAACTGGTGCGCGAAGGTTCACGCCCGATCAGTGGCGACACCGGTTTAAAAGAGATTCAGCAGCGTGCGGAAGAGAATAACTTCCCGCCAGTCGATGCGGCCAAACGCGGCAGCTATCGTCAGTTGTCAGTAATCAAAGATTATGTCGATCATCTGCTTGGCTATATTACTCCCGCAAATATTAAACCACTGAAACTGGTAGTTAACTCCGGTAACGGCGCCGCAGGTCATGTTATCGATGAGCTGGAGCAGCGTTTTGCGCAGCTAAACGTACCGGTAGAATTAATTAAAGTACATCATCAGCCAGATGGCAACTTCCCGAACGGTATTCCTAATCCACTGTTACCGGAATGCCGCGCCGATACCGAAAACGCCGTGCGCCAGCACAATGCGGATATGGGTATCGCTTTTGATGGCGATTTTGACCGCTGCTTCTTCTTCGATGAGAAAGGCAACTTTATCGAAGGCTACTATATTGTCGGCCTGCTGGCCGAGGCGTTTTTGCAGAAGAATGCCGGTAGCAAAATTATCCATGACCCGCGTCTTAGCTGGAACACTATCGATGTGGTAGAGCGCGCCGGTGGCGTGCCAGTGATGTCGAAAACCGGCCATGCGTTTATCAAAGAAAGAATGCGCAACGAAGATGCTATTTACGGTGGTGAGATGAGTGCTCATCACTACTTCCGCGACTTTGCCTATTGTGATAGCGGAATGATCCCCTGGTTACTGGTCGCTGAACTGGTGTCAATTAAAGGTCAGACGCTGGGTGAATTAGTGGCTGACCGTGTCGCTGCTTTCCCTGCTTCAGGTGAAATTAACAGCGTGATTCAGGATCCAAAAGCGGCGATCGACCGTGTGTTGCAAAAGTACAGTTCGCAGGCAGTTTTGATTGATCATACTGATGGTATCAGTCTTGAATTTGAGAACTGGCGTTTTAACCTGCGCAGTTCAAATACTGAGCCGGTTGTACGCCTTAATGTTGAAGCAAAACAATGCACGCAAACAGTTAAGGAAAAAACTGATGAGATCCTGGAGTTATTGAGATCGTGACTTTCTATTGCCGCCAACACGGCAATGCAGTTTTCTCAAGCTTAACTACCGAATACAGGTGATTTTATGTCAGTGCTGAGCCGGGGCAGATCGCCGACTAACGCATCATTAATATCGATTACCCAAAGGTTTTCCGATATTTTAATTATGATCGTCGGGATTTACCTGATATGCCTTATCCATAATGAAAAGTTTAACTACATTCACGCGCTGTTAATTCTGGGTGCGTTGGTTGTATTCCAGATGCTTGGCGGTATAACCGATTTTTATCGTTCATGGCGCGGAATTAAGCTCTCCAGTGAGCTGTTTCTGATTCTGCAAAACTGGACGCTAAGTCTGTTGCTAACTGTAGGGTTTGTCTCACTGTTTCGTGCAGTAGATTTACCTTTCAGCTTTTACCTCTCCTGGTATTTACTGGTGGCGGTCGGGCTGGTGATTGCGCGTTGCACCATTCGTTCAATCACCGCAATCTTCCGTAAGCGCGGCTATAACCTGCGTTATGTGGCGATTGCGGGCAATATGCCACAGGGACTGGCGCTGGCGCGTTCATTTATCGATCAGCCGTGGTTAGGCTTTAAAGTCGCCGGTATCTACGGTGAAAGCCGTGACTACGATGATGAAGATATTCCTTTTGGTGGTGATTTTACCAGCATGCTGGAAGATGCCCGCGAAGGACGTATCGACAAAGTGTATGTTGCGATGCCGATGAGCGAAGAGCAGAAAATCCGCGACCTGGTCGATCTGCTGACCGACACCACTTGTACGGTGATGTTGATCCCGGATATTTTCACCTTCAACGTATTGCAGTCGCGCAGTGAAGAAGTGAATGGTGTGCCAATGGTTTCGCTGATTGACACCCCGATGGACGGGATGAATATGGTGCTGAAGCGCCTCGAAGATATTATTTTATCTTCGATGATTCTGCTGTTTATTGCACCGGTGCTGATTACCATCGCCGCCGCGGTAAAACTCACCTCACCTGGCGCGGTTATTTTCCGTCAGGTCCGTTACGGCATGGACGGTAAACCGATCAAGGTGTGGAAATTCCGCTCGATGAACGTGATGGAAAACGGCGATAAAGTGGTGCAGGCAACCAAAGGTGATGCGCGTCTGACGCCTATTGGTGGCTTTTTGCGCCGTACCTCGCTGGATGAGTTGCCACAGTTCTTCAATGTGTTAATTGGTGATATGTCGATTGTCGGCCCTCGTCCGCATGCTGTTGCGCATAATGAACAGTATCGCAATCTAATCAGAGGCTATATGTTGCGCCATAAAGTGAAACCAGGCATTACCGGCTGGGCGCAGGTTAATGGCTGGCGTGGCGAAACAGATACCTTAGATAAGATGGAAAAACGCGTCGAATATGATCTGGAATATATTCGTTGCTGGAGCATCTGGCTCGACTTACGCATTGTCTTCTTTACCCTGTTTAAAGGGTTTGTCAGTAAAACGGCGTATTGACGTTCAACGGTCAATGACTTTCAGGTCATTGACCGTTTTTATGCGTTGTGGCGCATAAGGGTTAATACCTGTCACCACCGAGATTAAACATCTTACCTCTTCCGGGAACTTACTCTTAAACAGAGAGCACTCTCTGTTTTCTCTCTGATCCTCTTTAAGGAGCTGGCAATGCTGCATATGCCTTTCAGAAAAAGTATTACCCTTGCACTGCTACTGCTTGGTTCATTCCAGGCCGTCGCAAAGGATGTTTACTTCCGCGACCTGTTTGGAACTAACTACCTTCCTCCTGGTAAGGAGACAGCGAAAGATTTAGGCATCGGTTGGGTGCGTGAAGATTTTAGCTGGGCGCAGGTAGAAAAAATTAAAGGCACTTATAACTGGGCGCAGCTGGACAAAAAAGTGAAAAGCGCGCATGCCCAGGGGGTTGAAGTGTTGCCGCTGCTGGCTTACACCCCGGCATGGAACCGTGTCACCCCGAAGACCACTGGCTCAGAGCCGAAAGATTATCAGGCATGGGTTAGCTTTGTGCAGGCTGCGGTTGACCGCTACAGCAAAGCGCCTTTTAACCTGAAATACTTCCAGATCTGGAACGAACCGACGCGCAAAGCCAGTTACTGGTTAGGTTCCAATCAGGACTTTATCGATAAAATCTATCTGCCAGCGGCAAAAATTATCAAAAATCATCACGGTAAAGTGGTTTTTGGTGGCTGGCCTGCTTCAAATGGACTTAAGGAATTTGCTGATACCATTGAGTATCACGATGCGATTAAATATACCGATGTGATCGATTTCCACTACGGCAATCTGCGTCCTTATCAGTGGCTGTATGATCGTTATGTCGCCACCGGCAAGGTTGAGGGGATCTGGCAAACCGAGCTGGGTTACACCGCCAAGCCGGAGTCTGTCGCGCTGGTTTACTCTTACATCCTCGACTTTGCTACCACGCATAAGTGGGATGACCCGATGAAGTACAAGGCATTCTGGTTCCCGGCGTGGCAGGGGAATAAAAAGCCGTTGCGCTCAATGACCGTGACCGCTTCTGATCGCAGTGTTGCTTATACCGATAATGGTAAACAGCTGCTGTTGCTGAACTCATTCTTTAGCGGCGGGCCGCTGGTAAGAGAGAGTTTGATCAAGCAGCCAGCCACCAATAATGATTCATGGACGAAGTATTTTGCCATTAATGTCGGTGAGCAGCGTCAGGTAATCACTTCGACTTACAAGCCGGCGAATAAACAGCAGAGCTATCAGTACCAGCTGAAGAGCCTGAAACAGAATCCTGAAGCGACGTTGTATTTTGCTGATGGTTCTAAACAGAAAGTGCCGGTAAAAACCGCCAATGGCGTGAGTACGATTAATGTTGCCGGCGATTTACTGGACAAAGGTTGTCAGAGCTGCGAACGCAGCGTGTTTTACATTGTATTGAGCTGATTTAAGTACAAGAGGGGAGAGGTGCAGCATCCAGGCTTTGTCTGCAGGGCTGCACTGAAGTTTTATCGTGGTCTCTGAGTCCCGTACCTGAGGCTGGCAGCGTGAAGATAAAACGCGCCGATCAGGGATGTGTTAAGTATGAGGCCTGAATGTTTAAGGGGAGAACATTCAGGCCTCCATATCGAATAAAAAAGAAGATATCTATGAGCTTAAGAGAGAAAACGGTAAAGGGTGCCAAATGGTCGGCAATATCAACTGCCGCCAGCATCGGGATTAACTTTTTACAGATTACTTTACTGGCGCGGCTGCTTGAGCCGCATCAATTTGGGTTACTGACCATTGCGATGGTGGTGATCATTATTGCGGACACACTCAGTGATTTCGGCATATCCAACTCGATTATCCAGCGCAAGGACATCACTGAAGTCGAGTTATCGACACTTTACTGGATCAATATCGCCATTGGTTTCGTGGTTTTTTGTGGCACCTTCTTCTTCAGTCACACCATTGCGCTGCTGCTGAAGCAACCGGATCTGGAATCGCTGATCGCCACCATGGCTTTTGCTTTCCTGATTATTCCGCATGGTCAGCAGTTCAGAGCGTTACTGCAAAAAGAGCTGGAATTCTCCAAGATTGGCGCGATTGAGACGCTGGCGATTGTTGCGGGTTTCTGCGTTACCATGATCAGTGCGTGGTTCAAGCCATTAGCGATCAGCGCCATGTGGGGCTATCTGGTGATGTCGACGGTCAGAACCATCTTGCTGTCTTGGGTCGGCAGAAAACAGTATTCACCGCGTTTTATTTTCAAACTGAAAACGGTGAAATCCAATCTGCGTTTTGGCCTCTATCTGACGGCGGATGCGCTGATTAATCAGCTGAACTCCAATATTGCCACCGCGGTGCTGTCCCGTTCACTCGGTGCGATTGTCGCCGGTGGTTATAATCTGGCGTTTAACGTCGCCGTATTACCGCCAACGCGTTTAAATCCGATTATTACCCGCGTGTTATTCCCGGCATTTGCCAAGATTCAGGACGACCAGAAAAAACTCAGTGAAAACTTTTATAAGTTGCTGTCGCTGGTTGGCTTAATCAACTTCCCGGCTCTGCTGGGATTGATGGTCGTAGCGGACAATTTTGTTCTGGTGTTATTTGGTGAAAAATGGCGCTTTATTACGCCAATTCTGCAAATTTTATGTGTAGTGGGCTTGTTACGTTCGATTGGTAATCCGATTGGTTCGCTGCTGATGGCCAAAGCACGCGTTGATATCAGTTTTAAATTCAATGTGTTCAAACTGGTGCTTTTCATTCCAAGCATCTGGCTTGGCGCCCACCTTGCCGGAGGCATTGGTGCTGCTCTTGGCTTCCTGGCCGTCCAGGTACTTAATACTTACCTGAGTTACTTTATTTTGATTAAACCAGTGTTAGGGAGTAGTTACAGACAATATATCAACAGCATATGGCTGCCACTGTTACTGTCGTTACCGACCATTGCCGTGGCGTATGGCATAGCATTTATTCCAGGCTTACATTTGCCCGTAGCCGCAATGTTAATGCTGCAAGTTTCAGCGGGTGTGATTGTATTTGCCATCACTATGATGGTAAGCAAAGCGCCATTAATTATTGAAATTAAGCAGCAACTGTTTAAAAACCCTAAACTCCGTAAACTATTAAGAGCGTGACATTATATGCATCCTATGAGTCTTCTTAAACAAAAGCTGTCTGTGATTGATAGTGTTGTACCACGTGGCAGCAAGGTGGTTTATCTCGATATTCCTCTTCATCTTAATGTCGGCGATCTGCTGATTTATAAGGGTACAGAGCAGTTTTTCAAAGAGCAGAACTACAAGGTGCTGGCGCGCCGCACGGACAAAAGCAGCCTGAAATACGTTGAAGAGACTCGTTCTCTGCCAGCGGATACCATTATTCTGTTACATGGTGGCGGTAACTTCGGCGATCTGTATGTGCACCATCAGCGCCTGCGTGAAGCGGTGGTGAAAAAGTTCCCCAATAACAAAGTGGTGTTCCTGCCACAGACGCTGCATTTTGAAGATCATGCTGAACTGATCAAATCCGGCAATATCATCCGCAGTCATAAAGATTTAACCATTTTCTGTCGCGATGAGCGCAGCTTTAAAATCTTTAAAGAGCACTTCTGCGATAACGTAGTGATGTGCCCGGATATGGCTCATGCCCTGTGGGGTGTTTTCCCTAATCAGGAACGCGCATCAGTACCAAATGAAACCTTATGGATGATCAGGAAAGATATCGAAGGTGGTAAGGTTTCTGGCGAGATTGATTTACCTTCCGCCAGTGAGTACGAAGACTGGGAAGATATTTGCAACGATAAAGACCGTAAAATGCTGAAGATTCTTGAAAGAACTGAACGCATTAATAAAACCTTTAGCAGCGGCCTGATTGGTACATCCTCTATCTGGGAAAACTATACCGACAAGTTAGTCTCGCGCGTAAACAACTACTTTATGTCTTATGACACCGTAGTGACTTCACGTATGCATGGCCATATTCTTTGCTGCCTGCTCGGCGTTAAAACGAAGTTATTAGACAATTCCTATGGTAAAAATTCAGGCTATTATCAAGCATGGACCAAGGATGTTCCCGAGTGCGAGTTGATAACTTTATGAATGAAATAGATAAAACAGCAACTTTATCAATAGTCATCCCTGTCTATAACGTGAGTAAATATCTCATCCTGGCAGTGGATTCCGTTCTGGAGCAAACTGTTCAGGCTGATGAAATTATCATCGTCAATGATGGCTCTACCGATGACTCTGGCGAATTAGCTGAAAAACATTATGGTCATTTAAGTCATGTGAAGATTATTCACACGCAAAACCAGGGGCTTGGAGAAGCCCGTAATGTCGGCACCCGTGCTGCTACTGGTGACTATATTTACTATTTTGATTCAGATGATTTGCTGTTTCCTGGCCTGGTGGAAGATTTCTTCCAGGTTCTGCAAACAGAGCCTGATGTGGATGTCTTTGCTTTCTCCGCAGAGTCGTTTTTTGATCCGCTGGCTGAAACGGTTGAAGTTCCCGATAAAGCACGCCTGCCGGTTTACCGGCGTGCGGCGGAATCAGTATTCAGTACCGGTGAAGAGGCGTTTAATGATCTCTCGCTGCGTCAGGTGTTTTATCCCAATGCATGGCTTTATGTCTATGCGCGACGCGTGCAGGTAGAGAATCAGCTATTTTTCCAGCCTATCATTCATGAGGATGAGGAATTTACCCCGCGTATGTTCCTGGTTGCCGGTAAAACGGTCGTCACCGATCGCATCTATTTTAAGCGTCGTGTGCGTCCTGGTTCGATTATGAATACTGCGCATTCGGAAAAGAATATTACAGGTTATCTTTGCAGTATTGATACGCTTGAGTCACTGGCAATGTCAGCGAAAAATGAGACAACGCGTAGCAATCTTAAACAGCGGATTATTTTAAATATCATTAATATTACGCTGATGAAAAAATCATCTGATTTACAACTCAGTGCCGAGACTCGCAGACGCTACAATGCGATTTGTGATAAGCATGCAAACTTTATGAGTAAGGTTGCCGGTGTGAATTTCTTCTTATACCGTGTGATTCGCTTTGGTTTAAGAAAAATTAAACAGGTAGCCAGTTAATTGCTATTGCCCTTTGCCCTACGCACCACGATTAAAAGTGGTGAATATAATAATAATTTGGCAGGTATTAAGTCAGTATTAATAATTTTGGCTCAGGAAATGCAGCTGTGAGCAAAATTTTTTAAAAATAAGAGTGGTTATCTCTACTTCGGCACTATTCAGCACTACACAGTGGTTGTGCTAAAGATAACCCGCTTTCAATTTTTCAGATGAAGATTATACTCTTTTAAATAATTTTGTTGCATAGTTTCAAAATGTTTAAACAACATAATATGGAAAAAATATGACCAAGCTTAAAGCAGTTATCCCCGTTGCGGGTCTCGGTATGCATATGCTCCCTGCTACAAAAGCCATTCCTAAAGAGATGTTGCCTGTCGTTGATAAGCCAATGATTCAGTACATCATTGATGAGTGTGTTGCGGCAGGTATTAAGGAAATTGTGCTGGTCACCCACGCGTCCAAGAACGCGGTTGAAAACCATTTTGATACCTCATACGAGCTTGAAGCCTTGCTTGAAGCGCGTGTTAAGCGTTCATTGCTGAGCGAAGTGCAGTCAATCTGCCCGCCGGGCGTGACTATTATGAACGTACGTCAGGCGCAGCCGCTGGGTCTTGGTCACTCGGTGCTCTGTGCGCGTCCAATGATCGGCGACAATCCTTTTGTGGTGGTCCTGCCGGATGTGTTGTTAGATGATTCCACCGCTGACCAGCTGCGTTATAATCTCGCCGCGATGGTGGCACGTTTTGAAGAGACAGGTCACAGCCAGGTATTAGCCAAACATATGCCTGATTCTGATCTTTCTGAGTACTCAGTGATTGTTACCGAAGAAAGCCTCGACAACGAAGGCCATACTGCCACCATCACTGAATATGTTGAGAAGCCAGAAAACCCGCAGACGCTGGACTCGGATCTTGCCGCGGTCGGCCGTTATGTCCTCTCAGCTGATATCTGGCAAGAGCTGGAGACTTTAGAACCCGGTGCATGGGGACGTTTCCAGCTGACGGATGCGATTGCCAATCTCAGCAAGAAAAAGCCGGTTGATGCTTGCCTGCTGACGGGGCACAGCTTCGACTGTGGACGTAAACTGGGTTATATGCAGGCATTTGTCTCTTACGGCCTGCGCAATAATGCCCAGGGGCGTGAATTCCGCGAACAGATTCAGAAGCTACTGGCAAAATAATTCAATCTAAACGCCGTATCTAAGCTGCGGCTTAAAGGAGTTCAGATGGCTATTTTGGTAACGGGGGGAGCGGGTTATATCGGTTCCCATACCGTACTGGCGCTGTTACAGCGCGGTGACGATGTTGTGGTGCTGGATAATCTGAGCAATGCGTCGAGTGAGTCGCTGAATCGGGTGGAAAAACTGGCGGGTAAAAAAGCCGTTTTTTGCGAAGGCGATATTCTTGATCGCGCCTGTTTGCGCGATATTTTTGCCAGTCACAGCATCAGCGCAGTGATTCACTTTGCTGGCCTGAAGGCGGTAGGCGAGTCAACGCGTAAGCCACTTGAGTACTACGAGAACAATGTTTCCGGCACCGTAGTGTTGCTGGAAGAGATGCGTAATGCCGGCATTTTCCAGTTTATCTTTAGCTCCAGTGCAACCGTGTATGGCGCCAACTCACCGGTTCCTTATGTAGAGACGACGCCGATTGGTGGTACCACCAGTCCCTATGGCACCTCCAAGCTGATGGTCGAGCAGATTCTGCAGGACTATGCTAAAGCTGACAGCAATTTTAAGACTATCGCGCTGCGCTACTTTAATCCGGTAGGGGCGCATGAGTCTGGTGAGATTGGTGAAGACCCGAACGGTATTCCCAACAACCTGCTGCCTTATATTGCGCAAGTCGCGATTGGTCGTCTGGAAAAACTGGGCATCTTTGGTGATGATTATGACACCAAAGATGGCACCGGCGTGCGTGACTACATCCATGTGGTTGACCTGGCGGAAGGGCATCTGAAAGCGCTGGATCATCTGGCAGCCATCGAAGGCTACAAAGCTTATAACCTCGGTGCTGGTACCGGTTTCTCGGTGCTGGAGATGGTTAAAGCCTTTGAGAAAGCATCAGGCCGCGCCGTGCCTTATCAGATTTCCCCTCGTCGTGATGGTGATCTGGCCGCATTCTGGGCAGACGCCACGCTGGCTGATAAAGAGCTGGACTGGCGTGTCACCCGCGGTATTGATGCGATGATGCGTGATACCTGGAACTGGCAGTCGAAGAATCCGCAAGGCTATAAATAATTTTTCCAATAAAGCTCTCCTTTGCAGCGTAAAAGGGGGGCTTTTTTTTTGCTTTTTTAGCCGCGAAATTCCGCGAATTCAGCCCTGCCGGCCCACGGCGAAAACCTCTGGATCGTGCGTGAAATAGCCAGTTGGCCACCGAATCAGAGATTCTTCTTGGGGTTGCCTCAAAACTTGCCTAATCTAAGCTTGTCTGTAACGCAGGTTAGTACGAGAATTATGGATCAGCGCAGCACCAGGATGGCTGTCAAATGCGACATGGCGCTGAACGTTTCAGGGTGAATTTTAACTGAATGCCCTGATATCTCGCGTGCTTTGCTGCCTGATTTACATCGCTGAAGTCTTTTCAGCAACTGGTTGCTGAGAGCCAGGGGCGGTAGCGTGGTTATAGTGTAAGATCTCGCACTGCTTCTCTGTACCGCCGTTAATCAGACGTTTTTAGCGATTTTCTCCTGCTATTTTTTTGAGTTGCGATGAACCCTGTAATCAACATTCTGTTTGTGTTTACTGACTCCTTCAGAGCTTAACTCGTTAAAAAGGAAGATACAGGTATCATTATTATCTGGTCTGTAGGCCAGATATTTGCAGCGGATTATACCCGGTACTAAAGAGTTGGGTATTTTCATATTCAGATGAGAGATAAATAAAGTGAAGATTCTTGTTACTGGCGGTGCTGGATTTATCGGTTCAGCGGTAGTTCGACACATTATCAAAAACACACAAGACTCAGTAATTAATGTTGATAAGTTGACTTATGCCGGAAACCTTGAGTCTTTAGCTGAAGTGGCAGATAGCGAGCGCTACAATTTTGTTAAAACTGATATTTGTGATAAGCAAGCGTTAGGCCAGATTTTTGAACAGTATCAACCTGATGCTGTGATGCATCTGGCGGCAGAAAGCCATGTTGACCGCTCAATTAGCAGCCCGGCAGACTTTATCGAAACAAATATCGTTGGCACCTATGTTTTGTTAGAAGCGACCCGCGAGTGGTGGTCAAAGCTTGATGATGCTAAAAAGGCCGCTTTCCGCTTCCACCATATTTCTACTGATGAAGTGTATGGCGATCTGCCGCATCCGGACGAACAGGCTGCTGATGAAGCACTACCCTTATTTACTGAAGTGACTCCGTATGCACCCAGCAGCCCTTACTCTGCATCCAAAGCATCCAGCGACCATCTTGTCAGAGCATGGCAACGTACTTATGGTCTGCCCGCGATCATCACTAATTGCTCAAACAATTATGGGCCTTATCATTTTCCTGAGAAGCTGATACCGCTGGTTATCCTGAATGCTCTGGATGGTAAGCCATTACCTGTTTACGGTAAGGGGGACCAGATTCGTGACTGGCTCTATGTCGAAGATCATGCACGCGCTTTATATGTGGTAGTGACGCAGGGTAAAAGTGGTGAAACCTATAATATCGGCGGCCATAACGAGAAGAAAAATATCGAAGTCGTTGACACCATTTGCGCCATTCTCGATGAAGTGCGACCAAAGAGTGGCAGTTATCGCCAGCAAATCACCTATGTCACAGACCGCCCAGGCCATGACCGGCGCTATGCGATTGATGCCAGTAAAATCGGTAAAGAACTGAACTGGAAACCACAAGAAAGCTTCGAGAGTGGTATCCGTAAAACGGTTAACTGGTATCTGGACAATAGTACCTGGGTCGGTAATGTTAAATCCGGAGCTTATCAATCCTGGATAGACCAGAATTACGGGAAACGTAGTTAATGAATATCTTACTGTTTGGTAAGAGTGGCCAGGTGGGCTGGGAGCTACAGCGTGCGCTGGCGCCATTAGGTAATGTAATCGCGCTGGATAGCCGCTCAACAGACTATTGCGCAGATTTCACTCGTCCTGAAGATGTTGCCCGGACCGTGCGCCATATCAAACCAGACGTTGTCGTCAATGCTGCGGCTTACACTGCTGTTGATAAAGCCGAGGGCGAAAGTGAGCTGGCGGAAATTATAAATGCCACTGCAGTCGAGGCGATTGCTAAAGCGGCGCAGGAAGTGGGCGCCTGGCTGGTTCATTATTCCACCGATTATGTATTTCCGGGGGACGGAAGCCGCGCATGGCGTGAAAGTGATGCGACCGCACCCCTGAATCGCTATGGCGCGACCAAACTTGCTGGCGAACAGGCGATTCAACAGTGTTGCGACAAGTACCTTATCTTCCGTACCAGCTGGGTTTATGCCACTAAAGGTAATAACTTCGCAAAAACCATGCTGCGTCTGGCAAAAGAACGACCAGAGCTATCGGTAATAGATGATCAGCATGGTGCGCCTACCAGTGCAGAACTACTGGCTGACTGTACTGCACATGCGATTAAATCAGCACTGCAGCGACCTGAGGTTGCTGGAATTTATCATCTGGCGGCTGGCGGCAGCACAAGCTGGTTTGACTATGCCAGCCTGGTCTTTGCAGAGGCCAAAAAAGCCGGTGTGGAATTGACGCTAACCACCGTTCACCCAATAGCGACCAGTTATTATCCAACCCCCGCACGCCGCCCTCTGAATTCACGGCTGGATACGCAAAAGTTTCGCAACACTTTTGATCTGACATTACCTGAATGGCAGAGTGGGGTACAACGGATGCTCGATGAGTTAATCGCATTACGGGCTATTTAATTGCACAGCCAGCCATCTCTGGCGCTGACGCAGAAAAAAACGATTAGAGAAAACAATGATGCGTAAAGGAATTATCCTGGCCGGCGGCTCCGGCACCCGCTTGTATCCGGTGACAATCGCTGTCAGCAAGCAGTTGCTGCCTATCTATGATAAGCCGATGATCTACTACCCGATCAGTACACTAATGCTGGCTGGTATCCGCGATATCCTGATAATCAGCACCCCGCAGGACACACCGCGATTTGAACAATTACTGGGCGATGGTCATCAGTGGGGACTAAACCTGCAATATAAAGTACAGGAAAGCCCGGATGGCTTAGCACAGGCGTTTATCATTGGTGAGCAATTTATCGGTGAGGATAGCTGTGCGTTAGTGCTGGGCGATAATATCTTCTACGGTCACGATTTGCCAAAACAGCTGGAATCAGCGGTAAACCAGACGTCCGGAGCAACGGTTTTCGCTTACCATGTTAACGATCCAGAGCGCTATGGCGTAGTAGAGTTTGATATGCAGGGTAAAGCTATCTCGATGGAAGAGAAGCCGCTGGAGCCGAAGAGTAATTATGCCGTTACCGGACTCTATTTCTATGATAACAGCGTGGTGGAAATGGCGAAGAATCTTAAGCCTTCCGCGCGCGGCGAACTGGAAATCACGGATATCAATAACCTCTACCTGCAACAGGGGCGTTTATCGGTAGAGACGATGGGACGTGGTTACGCCTGGTTAGACACCGGAACTCACCATAGTTTGATCGAGGCCAGCAACTTTATTCAGACTATTGAAGAGCGCCAGGGCCTCAAAGTTTCCTGTCCGGAAGAGATTGCCTACCGTAAAGGGTTTATCGATGCTGCACAGGTGCGCAAGCTGGCAGAACCACTGGCAAAAAATAATTATGGCAAATATTTGCTCAAAATGATCAAAGGCCTCTGATTGCGATGAATGTGATTAAAACGGAAATTCCTGATGTACTGATTTTTGAACCTAAGGTGTTTGGTGATGACCGCGGGTTCTTTTTTGAGAGCTTTAATCAGCAGGTATTTGAAGCAGCTGTAGGTTCTGAAATAAAATTTGTACAGGATAACCATTCGAAGTCAGCAAAAGGGGTCCTTCGCGGATTACATTACCAATTGACGCCATATGCTCAAGGTAAACTTGTCCGGTGCATCGCTGGTGAGGTATTTGACGTTGCCGTTGATATTCGTAAAGAATCTGCAACTTTTGGTCATTGGGTTGGTATCAATCTTTCTGCCGATAATCACAGACAGCTTTGGATTCCAGAAGGGTTTGCTCACGGATTTTTGACGTTGAGTGAGAGTGCTGAGTTTTTATATAAAACCACTGATTATTACAACCCTGCGCATGAGAGAAGCATCATATGGAATGATAAAGATTTCGCTATTAATTGGCCAGTGCCAGAAAACGGTGGCATAGTTTTGTCCGAAAAAGATAAAATCAGCCCTGCTTTTTTACATGCTGAATTACCTGAATAGTGCGGAATCAACAGTGGAAAAAAATTTACTAAAAAATATAATGTCTCTGGCGGCGGTGCAGGGCGGGAATTATATAATCCCCCTTATTACCCTTCCGTATTTAGTTAAAACATTAGGGCCATATTCATATGGGTTATTAGGGTTTTCACTAGCTCTTATACAGTATTTTAATGTTTTAATCAATTACGGGTTCAACCTTTCAGCAACGCAAAAAATAGCATTAGTTTCTCATGACAAAAATGAGGTTAGTAAGATATTCTGGAATGTGATAGCCTGCCAGGTGATATTAGTCATCGTTAGCTTTTTAATTATTATAATATCGATTGAATTTAGCTCTTTTCTACAGGAACAGTGGAGTATATTATTCGCCTGTATGGGATTATTATTAGGTAACGTCCTTTTTCCTGTCTGGTTGTTTCAGGGGAAAGAACGTATGACCTTATCTTCTCTTGTAAATATTATTTCCAGATTGCTAACAATCCCATTAGTCTTTATCTTTGTTGATGAACCCGGTGATGCATGGATCGCTGCATTAATAATGTCTGCTGCAAGTATTCTTGGTGGAATTTTTTCTATAATAATTCTTATTAAAGAGAAATGGATAGTTTGGAAGAAAGTGAACTTATCTGTGGCAATAAAAGAGTTCAATGATGGCTGGTATCTATTTCTTTCCACTGCCGCAATTAATATATATACATCCAGCATAACAGTGTTGCTGGGGATTATATGCGGCCCGGTAGTTGTAGGATATTTTGTTGCAGCAGACAAACTAAGGTTAGCAGCCCAGGGGCTAATCATCCCTGTATCGCAGGCTTGTTACCCCAGAGTGGTATCATTATTATCAAAAAATAAGAAAGAAGGTATTGCTTTCATTCGTAAACTATTAGTATTTCAGGGAGGTCTGGGCGTATTAATTAGCATATGTATATTTTTCTCTTCCCCATATATCATTAACTTTCTGTATGGTAGTAATTACATCCCATCGATTTCTACGTTGCAAATATTGTCATTATGTCCCTTTTTAGTAGGCATAAGCAA
The DNA here is from genome assembly GCF_025527015.1 of Winslowiella arboricola. Classification (GTDB taxonomy): domain Bacteria; phylum Pseudomonadota; class Gammaproteobacteria; order Enterobacterales; family Enterobacteriaceae; genus Erwinia; species Erwinia arboricola. The sequence goes on from NZ_JAODIM010000042.1 coordinate 183,741, forward strand.
TATTTTAGGCATCCATACTATGTCAGCCTTAGGATTTAAAAAACAATTTTTCAATATATTATTAATGGCAAGTTCTATTTGCATAGTTACTCTTTACCCCCTCTCCAAATTTTATCTTGAAACTGGTGCTGCAATTACAGTCGTCCTTTCTGAAGCATTAGTAACAATTTTAATGATTAGCTTTATTAATAATAGAAAAATACTTCATTAATTGACATACTGTCACATCTATATCTTTAGATTAATAATAATTACCACCATAAAAATTATTCCAGTAAGTAATAATAATGAATTTTGTGAAATGTAGTCGGATATTTGATGCTATTAAAAATCATCTATCTACTCAAATGAGTTAAATCTCTCAGTTAATGGTGTTGAAATGTCTTTCTCCAATGTGTTTGTTTGTTGTCCCGCGAATACCACAACCGGGGGGCCGGAACTATTACATCAGTTTGTGAATAAATTACAGGGTAAAGGTGTAGATGCTTATATTTTGTATTATCCATTTGATTTAAACGCTGATACGCCCAATCAATATAAACATTATCATGCAAAAGTTGCTACCTTAGATAAGGTTAAGAGTACTTCGCTGGTGATTCTGCCGGAAACAGCCACTAAATTAGCCGAAATGTTTCCCAGCGATAATGTTGCGATATGGTGGTTGTCTGTAGATAATTATTTTGGATGTTCACCTAAAAGTTTTGGGATTGCCAAAATAAAGCATGTAGCAAGCTTGATTTGTCATAAGAAGCTGTCCTTCAGAAAAATGAGAAATTTCATCCATCTTCATCAAAGTGAATATGCGAAAATTTTGCTGGCAGAAAATAACATTAGTTCATTGCAGTTAACTGATTATATCAGCGGTGCTCACTTTGCATCCAAAAATGAACTAAATATCAATGAAAAGAAAAAACTTATAACCTATAATCCCAAAAAAGGTTTTGAAATAACCAGGAAGTTAATTGATAAATTACCTGAATTTGATTACGTACCATTAATTAATATGTCACCATCGGAAGTAAATAAAACTCTGGCTAGTGCTATGATTTATATAGATTTTGGCAATCATCCGGGCAAAGATCGTTTTCCGCGAGAAGCTGCATTAGCAAATTGCTGCGTTATTACTGGCAGGCGAGGCAGTGCTCAGAATAATATCGACCTCCCGCTTCCTGATAAATTCAAAATTGAAGAAAGTGACCCGGATTTTATTGCTCACTTTGAAGTTCTATGCAGAAGTATATTTGATGACTTTGCTAATGAATGGTTGCATTTTCATGAATACCGCGAATCCATACAGAACGAAAATAACTCTTTTGAGAAAAATGTAGAAGAATTTATTACTAAATATGTTTCCTTAAATTGAATCAATCATTCAATAACTGATAGACATGAATATCGTATAACTATCACGTTCTAAAAAATCGCTGAGATCTGATATAACTTATGAAAAAAAAACCGAGAACACTTGTTTTTAATGACAGAAACGTTCTTGCTGAGATTATTTTTGACGGTTTAAGAAATGAAACGACTGATGTTGTGTCAGCTCCTGACAGATATAAGGATAAAACCAGTACTGGTTGGCTAACTAATTTATATCAGGCGATTTTTCAAAGGCGATTGTTTGCTTATATTTCTATCATATACTCAATAATAATTCGCTGGTTGAAGAAAAACAATAGCAGTTATGACGAACTGCTGGTTGTGGGTATTGAGGATCTATATGATCTTGCTCCGGTCTATAAAAAATACTCCACTGTAAATGAGCTATTTTTTTGGCAATGGAACCCACAACCAAAAAATAAACTAAAAAAAATTGACTTTTGGTTTAGAATAAAATTAATGAAATTTGCAGGATTTAAGATCGCTACATTCGATGAGGCAGATGCAAATAAATATAATTTGAATTATCATCCACAAATATACTCCAGCTTTATAGCCGCAAGAAAATTTAATGGCGAAGAGCAACAGGTTTTAAAGGCGTTTTTTGTTGGTACTAATAAAGGTAGAGCTCAGAAGTTAAAAGAGTTGGCTTTAATACTTGATGAGGCCGATGTTAAGGCTGACTTCAAAGTTGTTGATAATACAGTTGCTGATACTGAAGATTTCTTAGGTGTGTCTTTTATCTCAAGTCCTGTGACTTATCAGGATTACATCAAAGAGTTAAGTCAAATCAATATAATTGTTGAAATAAATCAGGAAGGACAGCTTGGATTAACATTACGCGCGCTGGAGTCTATTTTTTTTAATAAAAAACTCATAACAGATAACCATAGTGTCAAAAATTACGACTTCTACAGGAAAAGTAATATTTTTGTTATTGATTTTGAAATAGATCATTCATCGTTGAAAAAAGAGCTCTCTTTGTTTATTCAATCCCCCTATCAAAAACTAGATGAAGCTATTATTGATAAATATGATGTTAAATCATTGCTAACATATTTTAGAACGCTATAAATTTATTCCTGGGAGGAGCAACGGTATTTATTAAACGCAATAATTGCTTTCTATTGGAGTGTAGGGTGGTATCATTTAAATGATATTGTTATTTATAAATATCTAAAATATGGCCTTAATAATGATCTTTTTTTTGCTCTTACTGTCATCATCTGTGCTTCTTACTGTTTGCCGTAATAGAGTAACTGTTTTTTTTTGGATCTTTATCACATTGGTTTCGGCGTTTAGATTTGAAGTAGGTTCTGATTATCTTAGCTATGTTGGCTTGTACTACGACATAAAGGCTGGTTATCAGAGTTACTTGCATTTGGAGCCATTTCATTACCTCTTAAATGAATTTGCAAACTACTTTGAATTAGGTCCACAGTTCATTTTTTTCGTATACTCGATATCTACAATCTCTCTGTTTTCGCTGTTTTATTATAAAATGTCGAAAGTGTATCTCAGTATAAACACAAAAATGGTATTTGCTTTATCGACGATATTATTCGTCGGTAATTATTATTTCCTGACGCTGAACAGTATAAGATCTTGCCTTGCTGCAGCTATTTATGTTATGAGTCTTTATTATTATATTAAAAATCAACGTGCATTAATGTTGTTGTTACTTGCTCTGGGTGGAACTATTCATTTTAGCTTGATACCTATAGCAGTATCTAGTGTAGTACTGTTGAAATTTGTTTTCCCGGTTAAAAATAAAACTTTCCTTATTTTTTCAATCATTTTAATTACTAATCCGATAAGTATTGTTAAGTATATATTTGTAACTTATCAGTTAATGTACTATAACTATTTTTTGTCAGAGACATATGCCGTCCCAGCTAACTTCATCGGACAATTGTCAGCCTATGGTGGTGTTGTCCTCGCCTTAGTATTTTATTTCTCATTTACACGCTATGTCTTTATAGAAAACAGGAGGCTTAAATCAGTTTTCCAACTTTCTATTTTATTATTCATTGCATTTAGAATATTTTCAAGTGAATTGTTTATATTTGCAAGGATGTCGAGATATTTTTCACCGGTATTGTATTTCTTTATAGCTTTGGCGATAACATGGTACCTTCAAAATAGGGTTTCCTTGAAACTGAAGCCGACCTTTTTACTCTGTGTAGTATTGATGTTAATTGTTGCTAATATTGCCATGTTCATGCCGAGAGGGTTATATGATCCATCATATGGGAATTACAATATAAATTATTGTATCAACACCACTGATGTATGTGATATACCAATTTCCACAATGAATTAGATATTTTTATACCTACATTAAATAAGAACCTTGGTGTTATATATGTTTTATATTCTGGTAGACGATATCTTAAAAGCAAAATTCTTTATATCATTTGCTAAGTTTGATAATGTAATTTATTTAACTAATAAACCTTCTTGTTATTTATTTCTAAAATTAAAAACCACACGAGAAGTAATATTTTTAAAGTCCATAAACAACGCTAAAGCTGATGTCGATATTGAAAGGTTAAAAAATACTATCTCAGTGCTTAATGGTCGGCAATCTCTTAGTAATGCAGTAAAAAACTATCAGCAAGTTTTTTTTGCATTATTTAATACGCTAAAATCCAGGTTAAGTAGCAATGATACTGTTGTTTTATTTAATGGGAATCATGCTTCAGCCATCGCTACTGCAGATTTTTTCCGAAGTCATAATGCTAAAACATTATATTCGGAAATTAGTAATTTGCCTGGAAAAATGATTTTTGATCCTTCGGGTGTTAATGCTCAATCTGTACTTTTTAAACGCCCTGAAATTCTTGATACTTTACCAATAGTTGCTGATGAAGTGCATAAAAAATGGGTTGCCAGATATATTGATTATAAAAGCAGCCCATTGCCGCAATCCAGGATAAATGTTAAAACCTACGCAGTTATTGCTTTTGATGATTTCATGTCCAGGATCTTTCCTTTGTTTATAAGAGAAGACTCGTTACCACTAAGTAAAAAAATCAATATGTTTATTGATAAGTACAAGTCCAGGAAAATTTTAGCCAGCAATATTAGAGCTAATCTGGATGTCGATAGTGAATATGTTTTTTATCCAACGCAAGTCACATCGGATACACAATTAAAGATAAATAGCGAAGTAGATAATATTGGTGCGATAAATAAGATAATTGAACTTGAGAAAGGGCAGGCCATCTACGTTAAAATTCACCCGGCAGAGTCTGATATTTCGACAATAAACTTCTTCAGGGCCTTAGCGGACGAAAAGAAAATTATATTGGTAAATAATAATACTATTGAACTAATCAGAAAGGCACGAAAAGTCTACACAATAAACTCAACAGTAGGCCTTGAGAGCCTTATTTTTGAAAAAGATCTCGTGGTGCTGGGGCGTGCTATATATAGTAACTTTAACTCATCTCGGTTACAGCAATATATTCACAGTTATTTAGTCGACTTGGATTATTTCGGCGAGAATGATATAAATAGTTCTCATATTGATAAAATGAAAGAATTAACTGAGATTTAATATATGTTCGATTATCTGATCGTAGGTTCTGGTTTATTTGGTTCTGTATTCGCCCATGAAGCTCACAAACGTGGGAAAAAAGTTAAGGTTATCGAAAAAAGAGAACATATCGGTGGGAACCTTTATTGTGAAAATATTGAAGGCATCAATGTGCATAAATATGGTGCTCATATTTTCCATACCAATGACAAAGAAATTTGGGATTATGTAAATCAGTTTGTTGAATTCAATCGTTTTACTAATTCTCCTGTCGCTATATCTAAAGGCAAGCTTTACAATTTGCCATTTAATATGAACACGTTTTACCAGCTTTGGGGAGTAAAGACTCCAGTTGAGGCAAAAGAAAAAATTGATGCTCAGCGCGCTCATATTGATGAAAAGAACATTAATAATCTCGAAGAGCAGGCCACTTTTTTAGTTGGCAAAGATATTTATGAGACATTAATTAAAGAGTATACAGAGAAACAATGGGGGCGCAGCTGTACAGAACTTCCTCCATTTATCATCAAGCGCTTGCCTGTTCGTTTTACCTACGATAACAATTACTTTAATGACCGCTATCAGGGGATTCCTGAAGGTGGCTACAACGTATTAATCGATGCATTATTGAACGGCATCGAAGTTGAAACTAATTGTGATTTTTTTGAAAATAAAGATGAGCTTATTAAATCTGCGCGAAAAGTAATTTACACTGGCCCGATTGATAAATTCTTTGATTATCGGCATGGTAAATTAGATTACCGTTCCCTGAATTTTGAAACTGTCATCGTAGACTCAGATAATTATCAGGGGAATGCGGTGGTGAATTATATCGATAAAGAATATGATTTTACTCGTATTATAGAACACAAGCATTTTGAATTTGGTAAGCAAGAAAAGACTGTTATTACAAAAGAATTCCCTAAAGAGTTTTCTGAGGGTGATGAGTATTATTACCCTGTCAATGATAAGAAGAACACCAGTGTATATGTAAAATATAAATCTATGACTGACGAATACCAGGATGTCATCTTTGGTGGCAGGCTTGCTGAATATAAGTATTATGATATGCATCAAATCATAGCATCGGCTCTGAAATGTGTTTCTAAGGAATTTAAATGACAAATGTCATCGCCCTGGTGGTTACTTTTAAAAGAAAAGATTTGTTAGAGAAAGTATTAAATTCCTTGTTGAACCAAACCCATTCTTTGTCAAAAATTGTAGTTATAGATAATAATAGCAATGATGGCACTGTCGAACTGGTAAAAAGTGTTATTAATTCTTACCCTGATAAATTAGAGTATTTTAATACGGGGGGGAATCTTGGAGGTGCGGGAGGGTTTGCTTTCGGCTTTGAAAAGATGGCTGGACGCGATTATGACCATCTTTGGTTAATGGATGACGACCTGCTTCCTTCTGATAATTGCCTGGAGAATTTACTCAATTGTTCTCAGGGTGACATTGTCCAGCCTTTACGCAAGAATATCGACGGTTCAATTGCTGAGCTTTCACCGTTAAAATTTGATTTAAACGATTTTTTTGCTATTTTGCCAAAAAAAGGAACAGTACAAAGTCTTTTAAAAGAGCAACCTTATATCAAAGGGCCAATCTCTATCGATGGAGTACCTTTTGAAGGTCCCTTAATCAAAAAAGCAGTAGTTGATGCAGTTGGTATCCCGGAAAAACGGTTCTTTATCTTTTATGATGATATGGATTATTCGCTTCGCGCTAAAAAGAAAGGCTTTCAGATTTTTTGTGCCACAGAGGCAATGGCTACCAGGTTATTAGTAAATAATCAGAAAAATGACCTTTCCTCCTGGAAAGGATATTTTATGCTGAGAAATCTTTTTCGTCTGTATTTTACTCACTCGGTAAAAAAAAGCGCGTATGTCAAACCGTTTATTATCGCTGGCGGTTATTTGATCTATTCGCTTATTCGCTTACGTTTCAGTGAGGTGCGAGTGGTGTTCGATGCGCTAAAAGATTCGTTCACATTTAAAACCGACGACAAGTATATTCCATAGAAAATGTGCTGTTTTGTTGAGCTATTATGCTCTTATCAATCGCATTAATTACTATCCAAGAATTCTTCGAATGGGTTAACATCACACTCACATAGCAGCAATGTTTCTGCGAGATGCAACAACCTTAGACAGGAGTAGGTATGTCCAAGCAACAGATCGGCGTTGTAGGTATGGCTGTAATGGGCCGTAATCTGGCACTCAACATTGAGAGCCGCGGCTATTCAGTCTCTATCTTCAACCGCTCACGTGAAAAAACAGATGAAGTCGTTGCTGAGAATCCAGGTAAGAATCTGGTTGCTCACTATAGCGTGGAAGACTTTGTCGATTCACTGGAAAAACCGCGTCGTATCCTGCTAATGGTGCAGGCGGGTGAAGCTACTGACAAAACTATCGCTTCCCTGACTCCACACCTCGATAAAGGCGATATTCTGATCGACGGCGGCAACACCTTCTATAAAGATACTATCCGTCGCAACAAAGAACTGTCTGAGCAGGGCTTTAACTTTATCGGCACTGGCGTTTCAGGTGGTGAAGAGGGCGCATTGAAAGGTCCTTCTATCATGCCTGGCGGTCAGAAAGAAGCCTACGAACTGGTCGCGCCAATCCTTACCGAGATTGCTGCCGTTGCTGAAGGCGAAGCTTGTGTAGCTTATATGGGTCCGGACGGTGCGGGTCACTACGTGAAGATGGTGCATAACGGCATCGAATATGGCGATATGCAGCTGATTGCTGAAGCCTATTCGCTGTTGAAGAATGCCCTGAATCTTGATAACGAAGAGCTGGCTAAAACCTTCAGCGAGTGGAACGAAGGTGAACTGAGCAGCTATCTGATCGATATCACCAAAGATATCTTCACCAAGAAGGATGAAGAAGGTAAATATCTGGTCGATGTGATTCTGGATGAAGCTGCCAACAAAGGCACCGGTAAGTGGACCAGCCAAAGCTCCCTCGATCTCGGCGAGCCGCTGTCACTGATTACTGAATCTGTGTTTGCACGCTACCTCTCTTCTCTGAAAACCCAGCGCGTTGCGGCTTCTAAAGTGCTGAGCGGTCCAACTGTTCAGACAGTCAGCGGTGATAAAGCTGAGTTTGTGGAGAAAGTGCGTCGTGCACTGTATCTCGGTAAAATTGTTTCTTATGCGCAGGGCTTCTCTCAGTTAAAAGCGGCCTCTGATGAGAACAACTGGGATCTGCATTATGGCGAGATTGCTAAAATCTTCCGTGCAGGTTGCATTATCCGTGCTCAGTTCCTGCAGAAAATCACCGATGCTTATGCGGACAACGCTAACATCGCTAACCTGCTGCTGGCGCCATACTTTAAAAATATTGCTGATGAGTATCAGCAGGCGCTGCGTGATGTGGTGGCTTATGCCGTTCAGAACGGTATTCCAACGCCTACCTTCTCTGCTGCGATTGCATACTATGACAGCTATCGTTCTGCGGTGCTGCCAGCTAACCTGATTCAGGCTCAGCGTGATTACTTCGGTGCCCATACTTACAAGCGCACTGACAAAGATGGTGTGTTCCACACCGAGTGGCTGGACTAAGTCAGATCAAAAACTCCCCCGCGTCCTGGCAGGGGAGTTTTTTACTTGAAATTGTAGAGGTTTTATTTCGGTTTCTCCGATTTACCTGCTGTTCTCCATTCTGTCCTTGGCGAGTAAATTTATTCGACCAGCCTTAATTCCATCAATTTTTTATTGAGCGAAGTTTCAAGGAAATCATGAGCAACAATAATTCTGAAGTGTCGGAGCAGTCTCCCCTACGTCAAACCTTTTATAATAACGATAATGAGCTTGATTTGCTGGATGTTATCGCCCAGCTTTGGCGTGGAAAAATTATTATAATCGCTGTTATGGTTCTGGCCGTAGTATTAGCGGGTATCTATCTTTCAGTAGCCAAAGAGAAGTGGACATCCCATGCGATCGTTACGGCGCCAAGTGCTGGCCAGGTAGCTAACTATAATGTTGCGCTTAATGCACTTTATTCCCAGTATCCACAGGATAAGCTGGCAATAGGTGATCTGCAGAAGCAGCTTTTTGGTCGCTTTAGTGCCTCTATTTCAGCGCTATCAGGATCATTGCATAATCTTGAACAGCCACTTGATCTTAAGGTCGAGCAGTTGGTTAAAGGGCAAAGTGATCCACTAAGTATCGCTTTTACTGCTGAAACCGCTAAACAGGCGCAACAGGAATTAACAAAATATATTCAGACTATCAATGATGATGTCGTTGACGACTATAGCGCCGATATTATGCGTAACCTGACAGTGAAAAAACGCGAGCTGACTGAATCTCTGGCTTCACAGCTTCAGGTTGCAAAAGATAAGAAACAACGTCGCATTGATGTGATGAAGCAGGCGTTGAAGATTGCCGAATCATCTAACATAGAAAAATCACAGTTGCAGCAAGCCGAGTATTTGTCAGACGATACTTTGTATCTCTTAGGCACTGATGCGCTGCAATCAATGATCGCCAATGAACACACTAAGCCGCTAGCATTTGATGATTATTATTATGAAACGCAGCGCGGACTACTATCGATTCAAAATCTGAAAATTCAGGTAGATAATCTGCAATCTTACCGTTCGATTATGCAGCCAGATTTGCCGATTCGTCGTGACAGTCCTAAAAAAGCACTGATTATGATTCTTGCCGTTATATTAGGTGGGATTGCTGGCTCAGCAATCGTACTTGGCCGCAATATGGCATGCCACTACCGCGAAACTCACTAAATTTTCGCCAATATGAAACCCGGCCATTGCCGGGTTTTTTTCGTCTGGACACGGCAGAAAAGCAAAAGGCCGGTTCCCCGGCCTTTTTTTTAACCTCAAATCCCGCTTACTTATGTCTTTCGCGCAGATTCTCAATCACCGTACTCAAATCAAGATCCTGATCCTGCAGCAGCACCAGCAAGTGATAAATCAGGTCAGAGGCTTCGTTTGTCAGTTCGTGACGGTCGTTGACGGTGGCTGCCAGTGCGGTTTCCACGCCTTCTTCACCGACTTTTTGCGCAATACGCTTGGTGCCACTGGCATAGAGACGCGCAGTGTAAGAACTTTCCGGGTCAGCATGCTTACGTTCCGCCAGCAGTTGCTCCAGCTGGTAAAGAAAGGTCCAGTCCGCTGCGGCAGGGGAGAAGCAGCTGGACGTGCCCTTATGGCAGGTTGGCCCAATCGGATTCGCCAGTACCAGCAATGTATCGTTATCGCAGTCCGGTGTGATGCTAACCACTTGCAAAAAGTGACCGGAGGTTTCACCTTTGGTCCACAGGCGCTGCTTAGTGCGCGAGAAGAAGGTGACGTTGCCTTCGCTCAGCGTTTTGCTTAGCGCTTCCTGATTCATATAACCGTGCATCAGCACTTCGCCGGAGACGCGATGCTGTACCACGACCGGCATCATGCCGTCAGTTTTTACCCAATCCAGACTGGACAGTTGTTGTTGTGTTAACACGCGCGAATCTCCACACCTTGCTTAATCAGGAACGTTTTCAGTTCGCCGATATTAATAATCTGTTTGTGGAACACTGAAGCTGCCAGTGCGCCATCGACATCTGCGTCGCGGAATGCCTGATGGAAATGTTCCATGGTGCCCGCACCGCCGGAGGCAATCAAAGGCACTTTACAGACTTCCCGCACCTTTTTCAGCTGAACCAGATCGTAGCCATTACGTACGCCATCCTGATTCATCATATTCAGTACAATCTCACCCGCACCGCGTTTCTGCACTTCCTGAACCCACTCCAGCGTTTCCCATTGGGTTACGCGGGTGCGGCTTTCATCACCGGTATACTGGTTGACGTGATATTTACCACTCTGCTCGTCAAACCAGGTATCAATACCCACCACAATACACTGCACGCCAAAACGATCGGCAAGACGGGTAATCAGTTCGGGATCGGCCAGCGCCGGCGAATTAATCGAAATTTTATCCGCGCCAAAGGAGAGGATCTGCGCGGCATCTTCCGCCGATTTGATGCCGCCCGCGACGCAAAAAGGGATATCAATCACTTCCGCCACGCGTGATACCCAGCTTTTATCAACAACACGACCATCGGAAGAGGCGGTGATATCATAAAATACCAGCTCATCGGCGCCTTCCTGTGCATAGCGCTGCGCCAGCGGTACGATATCGCCAATGATTTCATGGTTGCGGAACTGCACGCCTTTCACTACCTGGCCGTCGCGCACGTCAAGACAAGGGATTATCCGTTTTGCCAGCATGAAATAGCCTCCGTCACCGTAAATTTATCTTCAAGCAGGGCGCGACCAACAATCACCCCCTGCACGCCACATCCGCGCAGGGCGGCGATATCATCCAGCGAGCCAATACCGCCGGAAGACTGGAAAGCGATCTGCGGGTAGCGCGCGGTCACTTCTTTATACAGTTCAACGTTAGAACCGCTTAACGTGCCGTCACGCGAGATATCGGTGCAGAGCACATGCTTCAGGCCGAACGGCAGGAACTGTTCAATCACCTGTTCCAGCGTGACGCCCGCAGCTTCCTGCCAGCCGCTAATCGCCACCTCTTTACGATTACTGGCGTCGATGCGAACATCCAGCGCCAGCACAATCGCTTCCGCACCATACTGGCGAAACCATTTTTGTACTTCTTCCGGCTGTTTTACCGCCGTAGAACCGACCACCACGCGGGTCGCGCCCGCAGCCAGTAGCGCTTCAACATCCTGTTGCGTACGAATGCCGCCACCAACCTGTACCGGAATGGTGACACCAGCCAGCAGTTTTTGCAGCAACGGGATCTGGCGCGCTTCAGGATCTTTTGCCCCGGTTAAATCCACCAGGTGCAATACCTCTGCACCCTGACGCTGATAATCCTGCAAACGCGGCAACGGGTCGCTGCCGTAATCGCGCTGCTGACCATAATCGCCCTGATGCAGACGCACCACTTTACCCTCAATCAAATCTAATGCCGGGATAATCATCGCTGTTACATCTCCAGGAAATTCTTCATCAGCTGTGCGCCGGCAGCACCGGAACGTTCAGGGTGGAACTGCACGCCAAAGAAATTATCTTTCTGCACCGCGGCGGTAAACGGCTCGCCGTAGTTACACTGCGCGATGGTAAATTCATTGACCGGCATGGCATAGCCGTGGACGAAGTAGAAATAGCTGCCATCCTCGATACCGCGGAACAGATGGTTGCCCGCCTGTGAGGTAATCTGATTCCAGCCCATATGCGGCAGCGGCAGGCCGTAATCTTTCATCAGTTTTACCGGCTGGTCGATAATGCCCAGTGTCTCAATGCCGCCATTCTCATCGCTGCCGGATCCCAGCAGCTGCATGCCGAGACAAATCCCCAGCGTGGGCTGGGTGCAGGCTTTGATTAATTCTATCAGTTCACGCTGACGCAGCTGATCCATCGCCGCCTGAGCGGTGCCGACACCGGGCAGAAACAGTTTATCGGCATTTAACACTACATCCGCTTCGCGACTGACCTGTGGCTGATAACCAAGACGCTGGATCGCCCACTTCACTGAAGAGAGGTTGGCACAGCCGGTATCAAGAATAACGACATTCATCACAGCACTCCTTTCGAACTCGGCAGGGTGTTGCCCTCAACGCGGATCGCCTGACGCAGCGTGCGGCCAAAGGCTTTAAACAGGCTTTCGACGCGGTGGTGATCGTTTTTACCTTTGGTGCGCAGGTGCAGAGTGCTGGCCATCGAGTAGGAGAGTGAGCGGAAGAAGTGCTCGACCATCTCGGTGCTCAGGTCACCAACGCGCTGGTAATTAAACTCGGCTTTATATTCAAGGTGCGGACGACCCGAGATATCCAGCGCACAGCGCGCCAGACACTCGTCCATCGGCAGGACAAAGCCAAAGCGGCCAATACCACGTTTGTCGCCGAGCGCTTTCAGCAACGCTTCACCGAGGGCTAAACCGGTATCTTCCACCGTGTGGTGATCGTCGATATAGAGATCGCCTTTCACCTCGATATTCATACGGAAGCCGCCATGAGTGCAGATCTGATCGAGCATATGGTCGAAGAAACCGACGCCGGTATTGATCTTGCTGCCGCCTTCGCGGTCCAGCCAGACTTCAACTTCAATCTGTGTCTCTTTGGTATTGCGGTTTACCCGCGCGTAACGGTCGCGTTTGGTCAGCTGCTGGCTGATTTGCTGCCAGTTCAGTCCATCTTTGGCATAGCGCAGGCCGCCGATGCCCATATTTTCCGCCAGTTCGATATCGGTTGCGCGGTCGCCAATCACATAGCTGTGGACTTTATCCAGCACGCCATCCCCCAGCCAGGCTTCAACCATCTGCACCTTTGGCTTACGGCAGTCACAGTTATCTTCCGGCTTGTGCGGGCAGATCAGGATCTGGTCAAACTTCACGCCCTGTGAGGTCAGGATTTGCATCATCAGATTTTGCGGGCCATCGAAATCGGCTTGCGGGAAACTGCTGGTGCCGAGGCCATCCTGATTGGTAATCATCACCAGCTGGTAACCGGCTTTTTGTAGTTCCAGCAGGGCAGGGATCACATCCGGCTCAAAGGCCAGTTTATCCATGCGGTCTACCTGAAAATCGGCGGGTGGTTCAGAAATAATGGTGCCGTCACGGTCAATAAAAAGCGTTTTCTGGCTCATGCTTGCTCCCTGGATCCAGCTGCGCCGGGTAAAGGTTTCAGTGCGGCGATAGTGCGCTCGCACTCTTCACGGGTGCCAATGGAGATGCGCAGGCATCCGGCAAGTCCCGGTTGTTTGTTCTGGTCACGCAGGATAATGCCTTGATCCCAGAGTGTTTTAAATACCTGACTGGACGCGCTAAAGCGCGCCAGCAGATAGTTGGTCTGGCTGGCGAACACCTGTTCAACGCAGTCGCAGCCCTTAAGAGCGTCAATCAGCCACTCGCGGGTGGCGATCAGATCGGTTACGTGCTGACGCATCAGCGCGATGCCCTGATCGCTAAGCGCCTGCGCGGCAATATCAGCTACCGGCGTCGAGAGCGGATAGGGCGCAATCACTTTCATCAGCAGATCGATAACCGGCTTATTGGCCAGCGTAAAGCCGCAACGCAGTCCGGCCAGCGCAAAGGCTTTCGACAGCGTACGCAGCACCACCAGATGCGGATACTCGGTTAACCAGCTCGCCAGCGTCGCCTGCGGACAGAATTCAATATACGCCTCATCAGCGACCACGATGGCTTTACCGCGCGCCATCTCCAGCAACTGACGCAGATCGTCAGGATTAATCAGATTGCCGGTTGGGTTGTTTGGGCTGCAGACATAAACCAGTTTTACCCCTTCCAGCTGGTCGGCAATCGCCGGCAGATTCAGCTGCCAGTCTTCGCGCGCTTCAACGGTGCGGTATTCGATACCGATGGTTTCGGCGCTAACGCTGTACATGCCGTAAGTTGGCGGGCAGAACAGCACCGCGTCTTTACCCGGCTCACAGAAGGCACGCATTAACAGCTCAATGCCCTCATCGGCGCCGCGACTGACCAGAACCTGCTCCGGCGTCAGGCCGGCATACGCAGCATAACGTTCAATCACCAATTTTGGCTGGCATTCGGGATAACGGTTTAACGTCTGCTGCGACAGCTCAAACGGCACCGCCAGCGGGTACTCATTGGCATTCAGCCAGACATCGCCATTACCACCAAGACGACGCGCCGACTGATAAGGCGTCAGGGCGCGGACATTGGCACGTGCCAGATCTTCAATATTAACGGTGCTCATGCTTTCTCCCGCAGCGCGGCCACGCGCAATGTCACGGCATTTTTATGGGCGGTCAGCTGCTCGGCAGCGGCCAGAATTTCGATGACAGGCGCCAGATTGAGAAAGCCCTGTGGCGTCAGCTCCTGCACCGTCATGCGCTTCTGGAAATCCGCCAGACCGAGGCTGGAACAGGTGGCGGTATAGCCATAGGTCGGCAGCACATGGTTGGTGCCGGAGGCGTAATCGCCTGCGGATTCAGGAGACCAGTCGCCAAGGAATACCGAACCGGCGCTGGTAATACTGTCGACCAGATCGCGCGCCTGACGCGTCTGAATAATCAGATGCTCCGGGCCGTAACGATTCGAGATCTCAACACACTGTTGCAGATCGCGCGCCACAATCAGGCGGCTGCTCTCTAATGCCTTACGCGCGGTTTCCGCACGCGGCAGTTGGGTCAGCTGTTGCTCAACCGCCACGGCGACCGCTTCTGCCATCGCCCGCGACGGCGTCAGCAAAATCACCTGCGAATCCGGGCCATGTTCCGCCTGCGAAAGCAGATCGGAGGCGACAAAATCCGGCGTTGCTTCGGCATCGGCAATCACCAGCACTTCCGACGGACCCGCTGGCATATCGATGGCGGCGCCATCCAGACGCTGACTGACCTGGCGTTTTGCTTCAGTAACAAAAGCATTACCCGGGCCAAATATCTTGTCCACTTTCGGTACGGATTCGGTGCCCAGCGCCAGCGCGGCAATCGCCTGCGCGCCGCCAACCTGAAATACTTCCTGCACGCCGCACAGTTGCGCAGCATAGAGAATCTCATCCGCAATTGGCGGCGGCGAGCAGAGCACCACACGCTGGCAACCGGCGATGCGCGCTGGCGTGGCCAGCATCAATACCGTGGAGAACAACGGGGCAGAACCACCCGGGATATAGAGGCCCACCGAGGCTACCGGACGGGTGATTTGCTGGCAACGCACGCCGGGCTGGGTTTCGATATCTACTGCAGGCAGCTGCTGAGCAAGGTGGAATGTCTCGATATTGCCCACTGCGACCGCCATCGCCTGTTTGATATCATCACCAAGACGCGCTGCGGCGGCGCTGATTTCTGCCGCGCTGACGCGCAGGGCATCAACCTGGGTTTTATCAAAGGCTGCGCTGTAGTAACGCAGTGCCTCATCACCTTCATTTTTAACCTTGTCGAGAATGCCACGCACGGTTTGCGTGATGTTCTCTGAAGCGGCGATGGCCGGACGCGTCAGCAAGTTTTGCTGCTGTTCGGCACTGCATGCCTGCCAGTCGATTACCGTATTGAACGCGCTCATGGGCTTACTCCAGCATCTTCTCAATTGGCAGCACCAGGATTGAACTGGCGCCCAGCGCTTTCAGTTTTTCCATGGTTTCCCAGAACAGGGTTTCGCTGCTGACCATATGCATCGCAATACGGCTCTTATCACCGGCCAGCGGCAGCAGGGTTGGACGCTCGGCGCCTGGCAGCAGGGCAATCACTTCATCCAGACGGTCACTTGGTGCGTGCAGCATAATATATTTGGATTCGCGCGCTTTAATCACGCCCTGAATACGGGTCATTAACTTATCGATAAGTTCCTGTTTAGCCGCTGGCATTTCGCCATCGCGCTGAATCAGACAGGCTTTAGAGCGGTAGATCACTTCGACTTCGCGCAGGCCATTGGCTTCCAGCGTGGCGCCGGTAGAGACCAGGTCGCAGATGGCGTCGGCCAGACCGGCGCGCGGCGCGACTTCAACAGAGCCGTTCAGCAGACAGGATTTAAAATTAACGCCTTGTTTATCGAGGTACTTCTTCAGCAGGTGAGGATAAGAGGTAGCGATACGGCTGTTTTGCAGACACTGCGGACCGCTATATTCGTCATCCACCGACATCGCCAGTGACAGACGGCAGCCGCCAAAATCGAGGCGACGCAGCGTAAAGTAACGCGGATCTTCGCCCTGTGCGCGGCGGGTCAGCAGCTCTTCTTCCAGCACGTTTTCACCGATAATACCGAGATCAACCACACCGTCCATGACCAGGCCAGGGATATCGTCATCACGTACGCGCAGGATATCGATTGGCATGTTTTCGGCGAAGGCGATCAGACGCTGCTGCTGTAAATTAATCTTGATGCCACAGCGCGCCAGTAATTCGCGTGATTCATCGCTTAAACGGCCTGATTTCTGCATAGCTATGCGCAAACGGGTGTTATCTAACATGGGTCCTGTCCTCTTTTAACTCTTAGCTGCTGGTTAGCAATGAAACGATTCTGATGCGCGTAAAGTCCAAAAAAAAGCCCCCGGAAGATGATCTTCCGGGGGCTCTCTTGCGTTCTGCACCACTGGAAGATCCTAAACGTCTTCCAGCACACATCGCCTGAAAGACTAGTCAGGGTGATGGTGATGATGGTGATTGAACTGAACGCGTGTCATATAAATTCCGTAGATGAATGTGTATTCATTTAATGTGTAAATAACCTAACCAAGATGGGCGCTGATGGCAACCCTTTTTTGTCAACGATGACATATTCTCTTATCAGGCGGAGATTGTCAGCCTGATAGCAGTGGCGTAGCCTTAATTATCTGGACGGAACTGTGTGGGAGTGAAGGGCATGAAGAGAGTCGCGATAGTGGGGCTGGGCTGGCTGGGGATGCCGCTGGCAATGGCGCTGGCGTCACGTGGCTGGCAGGTTAGCGGCAGTAAAACCACGCCGGATGGCGTTGAGGCGGCGCGCATGTGCGGCATTGACGGCTATCAGCTGGAACTGACGCCAGAACTTATCTGCGATGCTGACGACCTGGAGTCGCTGCTGCGTGTTGATGCGCTGGTGGTCACGCTACCGGCCAGCCGCACGGTGGAAGGGGGGGATCACTATGTGCAGGCGGTGCAGCAAATCGTCGACAGTGCGCTGGCATTTAATGTTCCGCGCATTGTATTTACCAGTTCCACCTCAGTGTACGGTAAAGCCAGCGGCGTAGTAAAAGAGAACAGCCCGCTGTTGCCGGAAACGGTCGCCGGTAAAACGCTGGTGGAACTGGAGAGCTGGCTGCATGCCCTGCCAGGAACCTCGGTGGATATTCTGCGCCTCTCCGGGCTGGTGGGGCCAAATCGTCATCCGGGGCGGTTTCTTGCTGGTAAAACCGATGTGGCCGATGGTGATCAGGGGGTTAATTTAGTGCATCTGGATGATGTGGTGGAAGCCATTACACTGTTATTGCAGACGCCGAAAGGCGGTCATATTTATAATCTCAGCGCGCCCGGCCATCCGCCACGTAATCAGTTCTATCCGGCTGTCGCCAGCCAGCTGGGTCTGACACCGCCCACCTTTATCGATGACCAGACTGCCGCCAGCGGTAAAATCATTGACGGCAATAAGATTTGTAGTGAGCTGGGTTTTGAATACAGCTGGCCCGATCCGCAGAAAATGCCGCTGGCTTAGAGCGGTAAGGATAGCAAGATGGGCGGCGAGAACGCCGCCCCTACAAAAAAATAAAAAATACCTCGCACGGGCGGCGTTTCGCCGCCCGTGTCGATGATTTACGCCAGAATCACTGTAGGGGCGGCGTTCTCGCCGCCCGTGTCGCGGATTTGCACGGTATTGATGATGGCGTTTTAATAATCAGACCCCCAGCCGATCGCGCAGCGCATACCACGCCGCGCCCATCGCGGTTAACGGGATCTGAAAACGGCGTCCGCCCGGGAAGGGCAGATGCGGCAGGGTGGCGAAAGCATCAAAACGCTCGGCATCGCCACGCAGGGTTTCGGCAATCAGTTTGCCTGCCAGATGGGTGCAGGTGACACCGTGTCCGCTGTCGCCCTGCATATAATAGACATTGTTTTCCAGCCGGCCAAACTGTGGCATACGCGACAGCGTCAGCAGGAAATTACCGCTCCAGCGATAGCTAAAGCTGACGCCGCTCAGCTGCGGGAACGTCTTCAGTAGTTTCGGCCGGATCAGCGCGTCAATATCCTGCGGATCGCGCGCACCATAAATCACGCCGCCGCCATACAACAGCCGGTTATCGGCGGTCAGGCGGAAATAGTCGAGCAGATAGTTACAGTCTTCGACACAGCGATTATTGGGCAACAGCGACAGCGCGGTATCGGCGCTAAGCGGTTCGGTGGTAATAATTTGCGAACCACAAGGCATGCTTTTTTTACCGAGCCTTGGCTCCAGCTGTGGCGCCAGATAGGCGTTACCGGCGAAAACGACAAATTTTGCCCGCACATCGCCTTTCGCGGTTTTAACCACATTCGGTGAACCGTAAAGCACATTAGTGGCGGCCGAATGCTCATAAATGCGCCCGCCGTGGCGGCGAATCGCCTCGGCTTCGCCCAGCGCCAGATTGAGCGGATGCAGATGGCCGCCGCGTTCATCCAGCAGGCCGCCGACATAGCGTTCGGTAGCCACTTCACGCCGGATGCCACTTTCGTCCAGCAGAGTGATCTGTTGATTGCCGTAGCTCTCCCATAACGCTTTCTGCGCGCGCAGATGGCCCATCTGCCGGTTATTTAGCGCAGCGAAAATGTTGCCGGGACGATAATCACAATCAATGGCGTAGCGGTCGATACGGTCACGAATAATATCGGCGCCTTCAAACATCATACTTCCCAGCATTTTCGCGACGTTTACACCATAACGCTGCTGGATCACATCAATATCGCGGCTGTAAGAGTTCACCAGCTGGCCGCCGTTGCGGCCGCTGGCGCCATAACCGATACGTGCGGCTTCCAGCAGTACCACATCGTAACCGGCTTCACTGAGATACAGCGCCGATGACAGGCCGGTAAAGCCGCCACCGATAATACAGACATCACACTGGAGACTCTCTTCCAGTTGCGGCCAGTCTGCGTGCGGGTTGGCTGTCGCTGCGTAATAGCTTTCCACATGTTTCATACAACCTCCCTGGCACGGTTGACAAAAATATCGATCTAAAATGTCGCTGGCGTGTGAGCACTGACAATGCGACAAGGTTCGGTCGAATTATTAGTAAAACTGTGCGGATTACCGGTATTAATCACATAACTTTCACCGGCATGCAGATGATAGATCTGGCCACTGATGGCCAGCATAATCTCGCCTTCCAGCAAGGTGCCGGTCTCTTCGCCCTGATGGCGAATCTTTTCACCGGTGGTGGCGCCCGGCTGATAGGTTTCCAGCAGCATTGCCAGTGTACGTTCGGCATTGCCGTTATGGATCAGCTTCAGAGACACGCCCTGACTGCCGATATCGATCAGATCAGCCGGATGGACTACCACTTTCGGTTCTTCGGCGATCACCGGCTCGGAGAAAAACTCCGACAGTGATAAGCCATAAACCTTTAATAATTTCTGTAACGTACTGACTGCCGGACTGACCTTGTCCTGTTCAATGGTGCTGATAGCACTGTGCGTCAGTCCCGAAAGTTCGGCGACGCGCCGCTGTGACAATCCCATCTGCTGCCGGATCTGCGATAAACGCCGTCCGGGCGCCAGAGTGGCTTCGCTCATAGCCGTGTTTCCTTTTGATACCTGTTGCAGGCGTGAATAAAGCCATCGAACAACAGGCGTGACTGCGCCGATGCATCGCAATGCCATTCGGGGTGCCACTGCACGGCGAAAGCAAACGGATGATGCTGCAGACTGACCGCTTCGATCAGCCCATCGGCGGCACGCGCCTCGATGCGGAGTTGCGGACCTAAACGACGAATTCCCTGTTGATGCAACGAGTTGACCCATATCGACTGGCTGCCATTCATTAATCCCGCCAGCAGGCCATCGGGTTCGATCCATACCTGGTGGGCGTCAGCATACTGCTCGTCAAGCGACAGCGTTTCATCTTCACGGTGTTGCTGAAAACCCGGCTGCAGGTGTAACTGGCGATATAACGAACCGCCGGTGGCGACCACCAGCTCCTGCAAGCCGCGGCAGATAGCCATAATCGGCATCTGGCGGGCAATCGCCTGAGTAATTAACGCAAACGCCAGCTGGTCGCGGCCCGGGTCGGCATAACTCTCGCTACCTTCTTCGCCGTAGTGCCATGGCTCAATATTACTCGGGCTGCCGGTCAGCAAAATGCCGTCCAGCGCCGCCATAGCGTTTTCCAATAGTTCGGGCTGGCTCATCAGGTTGTGGGGCAGGCCAAGCGGCACGCCACCGGCAAGCGCCACGGCGTCAAGATACTTGTTATGCACCATTTGGGTGGGGTGACCGCCTTTATCGATCTGGCACATTACTACGCCAATCAACGGCTTGTTAAATATAATGCCCATCTCATCCTCGCTGCGCTGTCAAAAATATTAACCGGCAAGGCGCTCATGGCGCGAAACTGTGCAATATATTTTCAATCTAGCAACCGCTTGTTCATTATTCAAACTGAAATGTAACATTTGCACACTTTTTGTGTTGGAGCTATGTTAGAAATGTGGCTGTTATTTTGAGCATCACGCACAACCGATAATTACAGGTCAACGGCGGGTGGAATTATGACGAATCTGGTGGAAGTAGAAGACTTCACGAGACACAGTGAAGGGCAACGAACCAGCGCGTTCCAGCATGAGGTCAAGGCCTATCTGGAACGCCATCCTGAAACGCAGTATGTTGATATTCTTCTTAACGATTTAAATGGTGTCTTTCGCGGTAAGCGCATACCCTTCGCCAGTCTGGCAAAAGTTGAAAAAGGTTGTTATTTCCCGGCGTCAGTTTTCGCCATGGATATCCTCGGTAATACCGTAGAAGAGGCCGGTTTAGGCCAGGCGCTGGGTGAACCCGATAATATTTGTGTTCCGGTTTCCGGTACGCTTATCCCCTCTGCTTCCGATCCCGAACATCTTGCGCAGGTGCTGCTGACTATGCGTAATCAAGATGGCACTCCCTTTGACGTTGAACCCCGAAATGTCCTTAATCACCTCTGGCAGCAATTGCGCAATCGAGGTCTGTTTCCGGTGGTAGCGGTAGAGCTGGAGTTCTATCTGGTCGACAAACAGCGTGATGCCGAAGGCTATATTCAGCCGCCGTGCGCGCCGGGTAGCGACGAACGTAATATGCAAAGCCAGGTTTACTCCGTCGATAACCTCGACCATTTCTCTGAGGTGCTGAGTGATATCGACGAACTGGCGCGTTTGCAGGGCATTCCTGCCGACGGCGCGCTGGCAGAGGCCTCGCCGGGTCAGTTTGAGATTAACCTGCACCATACACGTAATGTGCTGAGCGCCTGTGATCACGCTATCCAGCTGAAACGGCTGGTGCGTCAGGTGGCGGAAAACCACGGTATGAACGCCACCTTTATGGCGAAACCTTACGAAGAGTACGCGGGCAGCGGGATGCATGTGCATATCAGCATGCTGGATGCCGCCGATCAAAATGCCTTTGCCACTGATGATGGCAGCGATTCGCCATTACTGAAGCGTACCCTTGCGGGCATGATTGATTTGATGCCGGCCTCAATGGCGCTGCTGGCGCCGAACGTGAATGCTTATCGCCGTTTTCTGCCCGATGCCTTTGTGCCGTTGCAGGCTTCCTGGGGACACAATAATCGCACCGTGGCGCTGCGTATTCCCTGTGGCGATATCGATAATCACCGTATTGAGTATCGGGTTGCCGGTGCTGACGCCAACCCTTATCTGGTGGTAGCGGCGATTCTCGCCGGTATGTTGCATGGTATGGATAACCCGCTACCGTTGCCGCATGCCGTCACCGGTAACGGGCATGAGGCCGAGGGCAATCCGCTGCCGATCCGTCAGAGCGACGCGCTGTATGAGTTTGAGCAGAGCAAGTCGCTACAAAAACTGCTGGGTGAACGATTTGGTTTTGTCTGGCACAGCTGTAAACATCATGAGCTGATGCATTTCGAACGGTTAATTACCGCGACCGAAATCGACTGGATGTTAAAAAACGCCTGATGTGGAGAGCAGATCTATGCAGCAGACTAATCAGCAGTGGCAGGCGCGGCGTGAAGCGGCAGTCACGCCAGGCGTAGGCAACTCGCTTCAGGTCTATATCGAAAAAGCCCGTAATGCCGAGCTGTGGGATGCTGAGGGCAAACGCTACATCGATTTTGCATCCGGCATTGCGGTGCTGAACACCGGCCATAATCACCCGAAAGTGATTGAGGCGGTCAGAACACAACTGGAAAAATTTACCCATCCCTGTTTTCAGGTCACCCCTTACGGCAGCTATATCGAGCTGGCGGAAAAGCTCAATCAACTGGCGCCGATCCATCAGCCAGCCCAGACTCTGCTGATGTCGACCGGTGCGGAAGCGGTGGAGAATGCCATTAAGGTGGCGCGTATTGCCACCGGACGTAGTGCGGTTATCGCTTTTCGCGGCGCTTTTCATGGCCGTACGCTGCTCGGCATGGCGCTGACCGGTAAAGTTCAGCCGTATAAAAAAGGCTACGGTCCTTTCCCGGGCGGTATATTCCATGCGCCTTATCCTGCCAGCTATCTCGGGATTAGCGATATGCAGGCGATTGGCGCTTTACAGGGGATCTTTGCCGCCGATATTGCGCCGGACGAGGTAGCGGCGATTATTATTGAGCCGGTGCAGGGGGAGGGCGGTTTCTATGCGGCTTCGCACAGTTTTTTACGGCAGCTGCGTCAGCTGTGCGATGAACACGGCATTGTACTGATCGTCGATGAGATTCAGAGTGGCTTTTGCCGCACCGGTAAAACCTTTGCCATAGAACACAGCGGCGTTGAGCCGGATCTGATCACCATGGCGAAAAGTCTGGCCGGAGGTTTTCCGCTATCGGCGCTGGTGGGCAAACAGTCATTAATGGCCAAAGCGCAGGTCGGCGGCCTCGGCGGCACCTATGCCGGTTCACCGGTCGCTATTGCTGCGGCGCTGGCGGTGATTGCGTTAATTGAAGAAGAACAGCTGAACCAGAAAGCTCAGGCGCAGGGCGAGTGGGTAATGCAGCATCTGCATCATCTTGCCGAAGAGTTTGACTGTATCGGTGAAGTGCGTGGCGTCGGCGCGATGATTGCCATGGAGCTGGTGGAGCAGCGCGATCACCATAAACCGGATAAAGCCTTAACCCAGGCGCTGGTGCAGGAGGCTGGTCGTCAGGGGCTGGTATTACTCTCCTGTGGCGTGCGCGGCAATGTGATTCGTTTTCTCATTCCGCTGACAGCTGAAAAAGAAATTGTTACTGAAGGTCTCAACATCTTGTCATCCTCCCTCCAGGTAGTGCAGAATATGCGCCCTGCAAAACATCCCCTTCGTCCTTGACGTTGCAGCGGTGTTAGCGACGCTCACTCACCCAAATCACTGACTTGAGTCAGCTCATTGGGATTCGTCGCTTGCTGCCTTGCTGCCACACCAATGACTTTGGGGATGAAAATAACCGACGCTTATCGCCAGCGCCGGTTATTTTTTTTGCAATAAACCAAATCAAACTCAGAGGCCGGGCCAGTTTCCGGATAGATAGTCGCTTTAAGCACACATGAACGTGTCTTGTTGAGGAAAAGAAAGATGGGTCAACATTTTAACTATGTACCGGTCACTACCGGTCTTCGCCAGCGTGATGATTACGGCGCCGCTGCAGGTCATTTTTCGCCTGCCTGTTCGACCATTTCCCCTCTTGAGAGTATTTATCGCAATTCGCGAAGTTTCCCTGTGGTACAACCCAGAAAGGTTGGCGCTATAGGGAGGCTGAATCATGTCGCTTGATAACGTTACCTCTGCGCCACAACCGCGTGCGCACCTGAAAAAAACGCTGACGCTGATGCCTGTTGTAATGATGGGTCTGGCGTATATGCAGCCAATGACGCTGTTTGATACTTTCGGCATCGTTTCAGGTCTGACCGATGGTCATGTCGCCACCGCCTATGCCTTTGCACTGATTGCGATTCTGTTTACCGCGTTAAGCTACGGTAAGCTGGTACGCCGCTTCCCATCTGCGGGATCCGCTTATACCTACGCACAGAAAGCTATCAGCCCGCACGTCGGCTTTATGGTTGGCTGGTCTTCGCTGCTTGATTATCTGTTTATGCCGATGATCAACATCCTGCTGGCGAAAATTTATTTTGAAGCACTGGTGCCCGGCATTCCGTCATGGATATTTGTCGTGCTGCTGGTGGGCTTTATGACTATCTCTAATCTGAAGGGCATCAAAACCGTTGCTAACTTTAACAGCGTGATTGTGGTGCTGCAGGTGGCGGTGATGGTGGCGATAATGGGCATGGTGGTTTACGGCGTCGCCCATGGCGAAGGGGCAGGTACGCTGGTCAGCAGCCGTCCGTTCTGGTCCGAGAATGCCCATGTGGTGCCGATGATTACCGGGGCAACCATTCTTTGCTTCTCGTTCCTTGGTTTTGATGGCATCAGCTCGCTGTCCGAAGAGACCAAAGATGCAGGCCGGGTGATCCCAAAAGCGATCTTCCTGACCGCGCTGATTGGTGGCGTGATCTTTATTCTCGTCTCCTACTTCCTGCAGCTCTATTTCCCGGATATCAGCCGCTTTAAAGATCCTGATGCATCACAACCAGAGATTATGCTGTATGTGGCGGGCAAAGCCTTCCAGTTCGGTATTCTGATCTTCTCCTGCGTCACTGTACTGGCTTCCGGTATGGCGGCTCACGCTGGCGTATCACGTCTGATGTATGTGATGGGCCGTGATGGTGTCTTCCCGGAGCGTTTCTTCGGTTACATCCATCCCAAATGGCGTACCCCGGCGCTGAACGTGCTGCTGGTGGGCGTAATTGCGCTCTCTTCTGTAACCTTTGATCTGGTTACCGCCACCGCACTGATTAACTTTGGTGCGCTGGTGGCGTTTACCTTTGTGAATCTGTCGGTGATTTCGCAGTTCTGGATCCGTGAAGGTCGCAATAAGACGCTGAAAGATAACTTCAACTTCCTGGTGTTGCCGCTGTTGGGCGCAATGACTGTGGGGGCGTTGTGGATTAACCTGGAAGAGAGCTCAATGATTCTCGGCCTGGTATGGGGCGCAATTGGTCTGACTTACCTGGCGTTTGTCACCCGCGTGTTCCGCAATCCGGTGCCGCAGTGCAGTGAAGATTTGATGTAAAGGTAATTGCAGGGGCGGCGTTCTCGCCGCCCGAGACAATGACGGCATTAATGCCGTCATTGTATTCAGGAAACCAGCTCGCGGGCATAATCAAACAACGCTTTCAGCTGCGCCATCTTGTCATTATCCCCTTCATATAAATTCGCCAGCGACTCCAGCTCCTGCACATAACTCTGCACTCGTTCCGGGTTCAGCGCTTCGCGACGATGTTGCAGCCAGCGCTGCTGCTCGGCGTCATCAAGGGTGCCGGGGAAGTTGCGCGCGCGGTAGCGGAACAGCAATTTCTCAATACGCTTATCGTTAAAGGTTAAATCCAGCGCCGGTAAATTGGCTGGTTCAGTCTGCAAAATAATATTCATTGCTGATTTATCGGCATCACTGAAGAAGCCAGCATACAGTTGCGCATCAACATCATCAGCGGCGATAAAAGGTTCGGCTTCGGCAAATAGCGTCACCACTTTTTCGCGAATTTCCGCATGCTGACGCAACAGGGCGAGGTTATCCAGGCAACGCTGACGATCGATACCAATACGCTGTGCATCTTCCGGCCGCAGGGTGTTGGCGGGCGCCAGCACCGGGCATTTATTGATATGCACCAGCTTAACCGGCACCGCGGCCGCATCGCCCAGCTGGTCACGCCGCGTATACAGACGCTCACGCAGGGCATCGGCATCCAGCTCCAGCAGCGGTGTGATATCACCCGCCAGATCGCAGGTAATCAACGCATTGCGGTTATCCGGGTGCCAGGCGAGTGGGGCAATCCAGCTGGTATTACCACGAAATGCGCCAAACATCCCGGAGATATGCACCAGCGGTTTCATCTGCGGAATATCGATCAGCGGGGTGAGTTTCTGCTTAGTACGATGCGTAAACAGATAGTCATACAGTTTTGGCTGCTGCTCTTTGACCAGCTTCGCCATGGCGATCGTGGCGTAGACGTCGGACATCGCATCATGGGCATTGGCATGTTCGACGCCATTGGCTTTAGTCAGATGTTCCAGACGGAAACTCGGCATACCATCGTCGTTTTCTGGCCAGTTGATCCCTTCCGGGCGCAGCGCATAGCAGGCGCGCATCACATCCAGCAAATCCCAGCGGGAATTGCCATTTTGCCAGCTCCAGGCATAGGGATCGTAGAAGTTGCGATAAAAGATATTGCGTGTCACTTCATCATCAAAGCGCACATTGTTGTAGCCCACCACACAGGTATTGGCTTCACTAAACAGCGCATGAATACGGCGTGAAAACTCTGCTTCACTGACACCGCGCGCTTTCGCCTGCTGCGGGGTGATACCGGTGATCATCACCGCCTCCGGCTGCGGCAGATAGTCATCTGCTGGCTGGCAGTAAAACACTTCCGGCTCACCGATAATGTTGAAATCCATATCGGTTCGCACACCAGCAAACTGTGCCGGACGATCCAGAGACGGGCTTTTGCCAAAGGTCTCGTAGTCGTGAAAGAGGAAGGTGGGCTGTTTAGCTTCGTTTTTCACTGTTTTTGTTTGTCCATATCTGTTGTTTAACCTTTTGAAAACGCAGTGTAAAATTCACCTTTCATACCTGTCTACGTTCACTTATGTACACATGCGGTCATGGTGGTTCACTTTAGTTCATGTAATATTGCGTACAAACCCGGTACAGAATCTCAATCTCGGTGCGTACAAAATATTATTATGGCTCTCAGTGACACTAAACTACGCTCGTTACATGGTAAACCATATTCAGGAAGTCCAGAAGCAGCAGATGCTGATGGCCTTATTGTACCGGTATCGGTGGAAAGTAAAGCCTCAGTGTATCGGGCCTGGAAGGTATCCTGCAGTTAGCCTTAAAGATGCCAGAAATATTGTGGCTGACCTCAGGGTTTATGTACGACAGCGGGCTACTTGACTTTGCTACAGATAAGATTGCCATTTGGCAGATTAAGCTGTTAATGTGTAAAAAAGTATCTGATATGGAAACAATGTTTCTTAATGCATGGATGGATTACATAAATTCAATGTCTTCAGTAAAGACGGCTAGCCCTGTATGGCCATCTTAACCACAATAAAACCCGGATTGAATATGACTTTTTACTTAAACCCATGCTTATAAAGCACCATTGGAGTTTATAACGCGTCTTTCTACTAACTTGCATAAATACACGCTGGATTTATCAATGTAAATGTATACAAAAAATGATAAACAATATGTTATTAAAAGAGTTAGTAGAGAGGCCATTAGTGAAGATGCTGAGTAGGTAAATTCATTTGTCATCATTAAATTAAAAATTGAGGGGCAAAATACATGCATTAGTGGTTGATGTATTGCGTACACTGAAAAAGACAGCGTTCCCAGCAACACAAGAGGCTTTGTTGATAACGCTTTACTGAGCATATCACTTTTGATCACTGAGAAAACAACCAAGAAACCACCAATATTGTTATAAAGAGTATAATTATCTATAACTCTGCCATCTACTATTATATTCGTGATAGTACTCAACCATTTGTAATAAGAGGATGTTTGATGAAATCCACAAAGGTACAAGCCAGACAAAAAAGTGAGTGTAAGAAAATGTTTGTTTAACCTTAGATCTAAGTGATATATTAACAAGCCTGATATGAATGATGCGTAATATATTTCATCACCTTTCTTGATATTCATGAAGAAAGGAATAATCATGCAAATTAATATTATGGATTTTTTGAATTTTGTTTTAGATAAAAAACAGGTAAGAAAGCAAACTGTTGCGGACCCAAACATTTCAATCTTCATGGTCCAAAGAGACCAATTGTACGGAGCAGCCCCTGAGAAAAAAGGTGTAATTGAGCCGTAGTAAATGGAATCTAATAAGGAAGGGTTTTTTATTTCATAGTTCTTAGCCCACTGACCTAAGCCTGATGCGTCTACACTTATATATTTAAAAATAAAGTAGGCCAGTACAGATGAAAAAAGAGCGACAGGCATCAATCTGAAGTATCGCTTCACAAACATTGCTGATGCTCTTTCAACCACATCACCTTTTTCCGACAAGGCATACCCTAGAATAAAACCGCTTAGAACAAAAAATATACCTACAGCTGCAGCGCCTGAATACATGAATGCAAAAGGTGAATTGTGAATCAGCAGGTCAAGTGAAGTTTTTGCTGAGGATGGGTTTCCTGTATGCATAGAAGGAGCAAAAGTAGAAGAAAGGTGAGAAAGGAAAACCATTAAGCAGGCAAGGCCACGAATTCCCTCAACGGCCCCAATTCTGTTCTTAGACTTAAGCATTTTGAACTCTTAATTTTATAGGCTACGCCATATTAAACGTCATGAAATAGAGCGCAACTAAAAGTGAAGATTTAACTTAAAAAAACCAAATACTGGCAGCTATAGACTTCGTTCATCTTCATGCCGGCTGCGGTGTGTTATTACAACGTAGTCACTCATACCTGCATCTCCCACTAAAATTCCTTCCCCGCCAACTTCTTGCAAAAACCACCTTCTATAAATTGAGGTTGTGAGTCTTTGATACCAGTAACATTCTGTTAATCTTTTAGCTGAATCAATTCAGCTTTCACCCCGCTAAACAGTTCGCAAGCAAACTCATAACTGCTACAATGATCACGTTTTTCTGCAACATCTCATTTTCGTTTGCATTGAAGGCCCCTTTCTGACCAAGGTCAGCAACCTGCCGCGGACGCCAGCGGGCTGAAAACCAGGCAAATTAAGCAACTGCCTTTATACTTTCGGCAGCGGTGATGCGCCGTGGCCGTTCAGTGCTGTGTTAATGAAGAGCGGGTGACTTCTCTCCGGGTTAAGTCCTGAGAAGAATTGTTGAAGTGTTAACTCTAAAAATGAATCATTCCAGTGAACAATAAAACCTCAGCTTTTATTTTGACTCCGCTGTTTTTGTTACACCCATTTTCTGTCAGCTATGCACAGTCTTCTGTCCCCACCGCCAGCGAATCCGTCGGATCGCAGGGCTCATCCCTGATGGTTATCAAACAACGCAGTGGCTTATCCGAGCTGGATACCCCGGCCGCTGTCAGCGTGATTGACGGTCAGGATCTGCGCAACAGCACTGCACAGGTCAATCTGTCGGAAAGCCTTGGCAGTGTGCCAGGCCTGCAAATCCAGAACCGCCAGAACTATGCGCAGGATTTGCAATTGTCTGTGCGCGGCTTTGGTAGCCGCTCAATGTATGGCGTGCGCGGCGTGCGTCTTTATGTTGATGGTATTCCGGCCACCATGCCGGATGGCCAGGGGCAGACCTCCAATATCGATATTAACTCTGTTGATAAGGTCGAAGTGCTGCGCGGGCCTTACTCTGCGCTGTACGGCAATGCCTCAGGCGGCGTGGTCAATATCGATACTGAAACCGGTACTCAGCCCACCACCTTGCAGGCCGGGACTTATTACGGCAGCTACGGCAGCGTACATAACAGTGTTAAAGCTACCGGCGCCACCGGCGATGGCAGCCATGCGGGCGACGTCAACTATGCGATTTCCGGCTCGCGCTTTACCACCCACGGCTATCGTGACCATAGCGGCACGCAGAAGAGCCTTGGCAACGGTAAATTTGGCGTGCGCCTCGATGACGTCAGTACCCTGACGCTGCTGTTTAACAGCGTCTCGGTTGACGCCAACGATCCGGGCGGATTGTCTGAGTCCGAATGGAAAGATAATCCGCGCCAGTCGCCGCGCGGCGATCAGTACAATACCCGTAAATCTCTCGATCAGACCCAGCTTGGTCTGCGCTATCAGCGTCAGATGAGCGAAAACGACGAGCTGACCATGATGGCGTGGCACGGCGAGCGTCATACCACGCAGTATCAGTCGATCCCGATGTCACCGCAGTTAAACCCGAGCCATGCAGGCGGGGTGATTGTGCTGGAAAGAAAATATCAGGGGATCGATACGCGCTGGAAGCATGAGGACAATATCGGTTCAGTGCCGTATAGCCTGACCGGCGGTATCGATTACGAAACCATGACCGAACGTCGTCAGGGTTTTGAGAACTACAATCTCAGTAATGGCGTGCCGGAGTATGGTGAGAAGGGCGCGCAACGTCGTAATGAAAAGAACCAGATGTGGAACCTCGATCCCTATCTGCAAACCAGCTGGAATTTGACTTCACAGTGGACGCTGGATGCCGGGCTGCGTTACAGCACGGTGAATTTCGACTCAAAAGATTATTACATCACCAACGGCAATGGTGACGACAGCGGCAGCGCTCGCTATCACAAACTGCTGCCGATGGGATCGATTAACTATGCGGTGACGCCGGCATGGAATCTCTACTTCTCCGCGGGACGCGGTTTCGAAACGCCGACCATTAATGAGCTTTCATACCGTTCCGACGGCCAGACCGGTCTGAATACCGCACTGAAGCCGGCCACCAGCGATACCTTTGAGCTGGGCAGCAAAAACCGCATCGGCAATGGGCTGGTCACCGCAGCGCTGTTCCAGACCAATACCGACAATGAACTGATTGTCGCGGAGAGCAGCGGTGGACGCGCCAGCTACACCAATGCCGGTAAAACCCGCCGTCGCGGCGTTGAACTGGGCATCGATCAACAGTTTGGTATGGACTGGCGCATGAAGATGGCCTGGACACTGCTGGATGCCACCTTCCGCAATGAAACCTGTGGCGTCAGCTGCACACCGTCCGGCAACCGTCTGCCGGGCATTGCGCGCAATATGGGCTACGCTTCGCTGCAGTGGGCACCGGAAGCGGGCTGGCACGCAGGCGCAGATATCCGTTATATGAGCGATATTCAGGTTAACGACGAAAACAGTGCGCAGGCGCCGTCTTATACCGTTGCCAGCCTGAACAGCGGCTACCGTTTTAACTGGAGCAGCTGGTCGCTCGATCTGTTCGGACGGGTAGATAACCTGTTTGACCGCCACTATGTCGGTTCGGTGATTGTCAATGAAGGCAATGGCCGTTACTTCGAACCGGCGCCGGGACGTAACTGGGGCGGCGGCGCGACTTTGACTTACAGCTTTGAATAATAAAATAAGCGGCTGATAACGCCGCTAACAGAATCCAGCAAGCCGATCGCTTTATGTGATCGGTGCGAGACACCCGGATGGATAATCAGACACAAACCGGGCGTTTTTGAAGATTTAGCTTAATCTCTAAATCGACGATGTTAAATTTTGGTAAGGTTAAAAATATGAAAAATGGAACTGCGTTATCACGCGTTCTGCTAATACTCACGGTGCTGTTTGCGGCCCTGAGTGGTGTGTACTTGTTAGTCGGTGGCATCTGGCTGGCGAAACTGGGCGGCTCACTGTATTACATTGTGGCTGGCCTGGTGATGCTGATCACTGCCTGGTTGCTGTTCCGCCGTCGTACCGTCGCGCTGCTGCTGTACGCGATTTTCCTGCTCTGCACCACTATCTGGTCGTTGTGGGAAGTGGGCTCAGATTTCTGGGCGCTGACGCCGCGTCTGGATGTTACCTTCTTCTTCGGCCTGTGGATTGCATTACCGCTGATCTGGCGCGGTCTGCCGTCTGGCGGCAAGCTGGCGCGTGGCGCGCTGGCGGCATCGCTGCTGTTTACGGTAATTGTTCTGGCTTACTCAGTGTTTAACGATCCGCAAGAGATCAATGGCACTCTGACGTCTGATCAGACCGCCGCGATTGAGAAGAACGCACAGGGCATTCCTGACGGTGACTGGCCTGCCTATGGCCGTACCCAGGAAGGTACGCGTTACTCGCCGCTGAACCAGATCAACGACAAAAATGTCGGTGAGCTGAAAGAGGCCTGGACCTTCCGCACTGGCGATCTGAAAACCGCTAACGATCCGGGTGAAATCACCGACGAAGTGACGCCGATTAAAATCCGCGATTCCCTGTATCTCTGTACACCGCACCAGAAGCTGATTGCGCTGGATGCTGCCACCGGTAAAGAGAAATGGCGTTTTGATCCGCAGCTGAAAACCAATCCAACCTTCCAGCATGTGACCTGTCGCGGCGTTTCTTATCATGAAACCCCGGCGGTAGCAGAAGCGCAAACCGCAGGCACCCAGCCAGCACTCTGCGCGCGTCGCATTATCCTGCCGGTCAATGATGGCCATCTGTATGCGCTGGATGCGGAAACCGGTGCGCGTTGTGCTGAATTTGGTGATAACGGCGATGTGAATCTGCAAGCCAATATGCCAAATGCGCGCGCAGGCGCTTATGAGCCGACTTCACCGCCAGTGATCACCGACAAGGTAATTGTGATTGCCGGTGCGGTAACGGATAACTACTCAACGCGCGAGCCGTCAGGTGTGATCCGTGGTTTCGATGTTAACAGCGGCAAACTGCTGTGGGCATTCGATACCGGCGCGAAAGATCCGAATAAAGTGCCAGGTGTGGATGAGCACTATACGCCTAACTCACCAAACTCGTGGGCGCCAGCTGCGTATGACGCAAAACTGGATACCGTCTACCTGCCAATCGGTGTCGCAACGCCTGATATCTGGGGGGGCAACCGCACACCGGAGATGGAGCATTATGCTACCGGCCTGCTGGCGCTGAATGCCACCACCGGCAAACTGGCGTGGTTTTATCAGACCGTTCATCACGATCTGTGGGATATGGATGTTCCGGCCCAGCCGACGCTGGCGGATATCGATGATAAAAACGGTAACAAGGTTCCGGTGGTCTATGTACCGACCAAAACCGGCGATATCTTTGTGCTTGATCGTCGTGATGGTAAACCGGTCACGCCGGCGCCGGAAATGCAGGTTCCGCAAGGAGCGGCCAAAGGCGACCGCGTGTCACCGACCCAGCCGTACTCTGAACTCTCTTTCCGTCCGAAAGAGCATCTGCAGGGTAAAGATATGTGGGGCGCGACCATCTACGATCAGCTGATCTGTCGTGTGATGTTCCACAGCCTGCGTTATGAAGGTCCGTTTACTCCGCCTTCAGAGCAGGGGACGCTGGTATTCCCGGGTAACCTCGGTATGTTCGAATGGGGTGGCATCTCGGTTGATACTAACCGTCAGCTTGCTATCACTAACCCGATGGCGCTGCCGTTTGTATCAAAACTGATCCCACGTGGCCCGGGCAATCCGATCGAGCCTGATGAGAGCGATAAAGGCGGCACCGGTTCCGAATCGGGCATTCAGCCGCAGTATGGCGTGCCTTACGGTGTGACGCTGAATCCGTTCCTGTCACCGCTTGGTTTCCCCTGTAAGCAGCCTTCATGGGGTTATATCTCCGCGGTTGATCTGAAAACCAACGATATCGTGTGGAAAAAACGCATCGGTACCGTACGTGACAGCTCTCCGGTACCATTGCCATTTAAGATGGGAATGCCAATGCTGGGTGCGCCAATTACCACAGCAGGTAACGTATTCTTTATCGCGGCAACGGCGGATAACTA
Source organism: Winslowiella arboricola (assembly GCF_025527015.1). Taxonomy (GTDB): domain Bacteria; phylum Pseudomonadota; class Gammaproteobacteria; order Enterobacterales; family Enterobacteriaceae; genus Erwinia; species Erwinia arboricola. The sequence continues at coordinate 217,722 of NZ_JAODIM010000042.1, forward strand.
TCTGCGCGCCTTTAACGTCTCTAACGGTAATAAACTGTGGGAAGCACGTTTGCCGGCAGGTGGCCAGGCGACGCCAATGACCTATGAAGTAAACGGTAAACAGTATGTGCTGATTGCTGCCGGTGGTCATGGTTCATTTGGCACGAAGCTCGGCGACTATGTGGTTGCCTACGCACTGCCTGAGCAGAAATAACTGATACGCAGTAATACTCAACGCCCGCGATGTTAGCGGGCGTTTTTTTTCGCCGGTTGATCGCTGCCGGGTGATTTATAGAAGCGGAGTGATTAATTTTTAGTTTTATTATTAACCCGGTTGCTGCCTGTGCGCGCAGGGCGTGCCAGCTCATCTTCGAAACAGCTTACTGATATTTATCTCACTTATCAGGAGTGATTATGGACCCGGTTGCTTCTGGCAGTCATTATTACTCTGGCGAATACAGTTCGCCCATCAGAAGGCCATCTACCTCAATCTCTTCACCGCCGCCTCCGGCCCCGCCGGGAAACTATTTGTCAACGCTAAGCGCAGAACGCTATAACGCCATCATCAGCGATCTGGGCCATAACGGATTATGGAACACTGAGGTGATGGAGCTGGCGCCTTTTATTGCGCTGAATTTACCGGGCTGGGAACAGGTTGCGCTGCGCATTGAAGACGAAGAGAGTCACTGCGTCCTGTTTTTGCCGGCGATGCGGGATGAAGCCAATATACTGATTGTGATACGTCAGGCGCAAAATCAGCACGGCCAGTTATTCTATCAGCCGCTGGTGGGGCAACGCTTTGAGGAGATCAGTAGCGGTAAGTATGGCGACCATTTTTTAGCCGCGATCTATGCGGCAAACTTTAATCTGCTACCCGGTCAGTTAGGAAGCCATGAAGTGGGCGGCTTTCGTCAGCAGTTGCAATATACCCTGGAACATAACCAAAATTGCCGTGATTTTATCGAGCAACGCTTTTTCCATTGGGCGCCAGCAGCGCCTGTCACCACGCCACCCTACCGTGGCAATAACGACGAGTTTGAGCATCATCTGTCCACCCTCGGTTTTACCATTATCGCGCGCGGCGAGGATGTATATCGCCAGGTGCCGCAAATCCATGAAGCACAGGTACTATTTAATAGCAGTTTGCACTACACCCTGAACCATAGCGCGAAAAATACCTCACGGCTGGCGGGGCTGCTTGCCCGACGGCTGGGGATCCGCCCGGATCAGGTCACATCTGAGATGCTTGAAATGACGCGCGCGCGTTTGCTTAATTATTATCGCGTTACCCTGCGTTATCTGGAAGAGGATGGCGGCCAGATTTTGCTCTCTGAGCAAAATAAGAAGCGTGAAGGGATCGGCGGCCAGGCGTTTCCCGGTGACAGTCAACACCGTATCGTGTTTACCACCATTAATAATGGCTCCTCATTTCTGGAAAAATTGCATGTGGTTTCCCATGAGAACAGTCATATGCTGCCGGGCGAAGAGTCAACTGATGACTTATGGTATGACATCAGTTATGGCCTGCCTGATGAGCTGCGGCGCACAACGGCAGGGATCGCCGCTATGGTAGCCGAGGAGGAGGAGAGCGCATCATTGCAGGGTTTTACCGAACTGATACTGGCGAAAATCTTTGATGACCTGATGATGAAATCCAGGACGCCAGCGGGGATGCGCAGACCGCAGTTTCTGGAAATGCTGGAGCGTATCAGAAGTGCGGTTCTGGACGATCAGCGCTGGCAGCAATTTCTTCGCTATGCACCGCACCATTATCCGCTATCGCCGGAAGAGCTAAACACGCTGCGCGAGGAGATTTATCACAATCGTATCTGGAGGGTGCTTGCGCGTCTTACCGGACTCAATCCAACCAGTCCTGCGGGTTTGCTGGCGGATGTTCATGCTAATAAGATGATGTTATTAAAAGTGATTCTGCAAAATGCCGACTCGCTGGTTACCCTGGTTTTCGGTTACGATGAGCAGCTCGCCAGGCAGTTAGACCGCCAGGGGCACCGGTTTATTCAGCGCGACATGTCGTCAGATAGTTTTGATACGTTATCGGATACCAGTCTGACAACGGAACCCAATTATACCGCGCTGGCGCATCCGGAGACGCTCACGCCTTACCAGCTGCACAGCGCGCTGGAGGACCTGGCGCACGCATCGACCACACTGGCTGACACCCGGCATCCTGAAGGCGCAGATATGCTGGCGGTCAGTCGGTTTCTTACACGCACGGCAGCGAGGATTGCCGCGCGTCTCGGTTATCTGACGGGCCAGCAGTCAGCGTTGCCGCAGATCAGCACCACCCTGTTTCTCACGACGATGAGGAAAATGTTAAGCGAAAAGCTGATGACACCGCAGCAGATTCTTAACGTTATCCTGCCCGGGCGCAGTTATCAGGGCTGGTCAATATGCGAAGCCGTCGCCAGCAACTTTTGGTGTGCGGGTAAACTACTGGCATGGCAGCAACTGGTTAATGACTGTTTTAATCTGCTCCACTGGCCGATTCGGCACAGCTACCAGGATGAATTTATCTCTTCCCCCAACGGACGGGAGCTGCTGAAAACTCTGGCTAACCAGCTGCGTGAGATTGCCCCTTACAGCGAACATTATCCTGAGGTCATTAATACGCTGAGTATGCTGATCAAAGACGGCCTGATCCCTTTTAGCTATCAACTGGCGTTTGATATCCGCAATCTGATGCCGCGTGGCGTCGAAACCGCTTCGCCGGTGGCCGTGATGGATATCTTCAGCACATTAAATTACGTCAGAGAGTTCAGACATATCATTAATGATGAACAGATTCAGCGGCTCGGACTGGCGGAAATGCTGGCAGGGGTGGCAACGCAGCATCGCTGGTTTGTCGTCGGCGAAGATGAAGAGGGGGAGATGCAATATTTCTTTGATCCGCTGGGCAATGATATTAGCGCTCAACCGCCGCAACTGGAGAATAACGAACTGGTGCTGGTGTTACGCGGCAATACGCTTCATCTCTACCAGCAGTTACCCGAGGGACCACGGGATATTGGCAGTAGCCTGTGGCAGCCCGGTAATAATCATGCGCTGATTGCCGCAGTACAGCAACTGACGGTGAATCCGTCAACTAACCAGCAACTGATCAACCAGCAATTTTTAAGGCGAATATCACTTACAAACGCCGAACAGCCAGCGACCGAAGCGGTCGCGCCAGCCGCGGCAATGCCGGCCACGGGCTGGCTGGCCGATCTGAGTAATACCAGTCAGGTGCACAAAAATGCGGTGAAAATTCATCGCCAGCTCGATAAATACCATTGGAGAATAACGGCGGATACGCGGTTTACACAGCGGGGAGAGGAAGGGGCGCTGTCCAGGATTAAAAGGTCGTTAACTGAGTTTGCCGCCCGCCTTGTAAGTGATGCTGAAAGAGCGGAAGTCAACGCCATCTCTGGGTGTATTAGTGAAATCGAAGCGAAACTGCAGCAGATAAGCGTGAGCGAGGGGATTGACCTGCGCCTGCGGCATTTTAATACGCTGCCCGCCGATTTTCATCAGATGCGAAAACACACGTTAAATCTGAGTCGCAGTTACAGCCAGAGCCAGCGACATAAAAATAGCACTCGCGCTGAACAGCGTGATGTTAAAAAAATCAGCCGCAATAGCGAAGCGGGGATCAGTCAGACACTTAAAACCAAAGGAAAAATCCATTCGATGGTCAGTGAGCGGCGGGATGGCACATTCTCAGGTTATCACGCTGGCCGGCTGCGCGAGTATTTCGCATCTGAGCCGGCGATAATGGCAGAAAACAGCGGTAGTTTATTGCCGCCAGCAGTCGCCGCTGAATCCTTTGCGGATATAGTAAACCTGGTATTTAACGGCCCCCTCGGAATAATGTCCCGCACGCCATTTAGTTCTGATTATCAACAGCAGTGCCTTGAGCGTGATCAGCAGATAAATCAGCAAAAAGAGATCGATCGGGCTAAGCGTGATGTCAGATCGGAGGAGTTAATAAGGCAAATCCGCCATGGTCTGATAAACGTTAGCTTCGAGCTGCAACAGTGGCTGGCGGAGAGTAAAGCTCGGGCAGGACGGCGCGAGCATCTAACGTGGCTGACCGATGATGCCGATATCACGGATTCTGGCCATAATCAGCCAGCCAGCGATGGCGCGGGGAACGCCGCTGGCAGTGAAGTGGCGGTTGAACAGCCGCTGGCTGAGCAGCAGGCGCCGCAATTTGTCAGTGTTGCGCCCGTGCCGATAAGCGAGGCGGTGGCCGTTGCGGCAAGCGGTGGCATGATGGTTAACCGCGGTGGTGGGGGAACGGTGACGCAACTGCTGTCGCCCGGCACGGTGCCCCAACTGCCGCAGCAGGGCAGCCAATGGACTCATCCTGTCAGGGCCTGGCAATCCACTTATGCGCCACACAGCGGAACGAATATCAGGACGATGAGTGAACTGCAAAGCCGTGATAATGTCCTTTATCAAGCCTTAGTGCCGCAGAGAACAGAGGCCACCCTGCGTATCAGCCATCGGCCACCAGCACGAGTGGCAACTCACCTACCCGCACGATCGTTAAACAACTCATCGCCTGTCACGCCCGGTGCGCAACAGATACGCGACCTTCGCCTGCTGTTTTTTGGCCGGGGAAATTTAAGCGCGGCGCCTGCACGGGAAACGGATGGCAACGCGCAGGCACGTATTGCCGAAACCGCCAGAGAGCAACCTCGACCGGGAGGACGACTTCCTCGCGGCTAAGGCTGTCTGACACGCGAAACAACGCAAAAAAAAATCCGCAACCCTGAGGGCTGCGGATCTTATCGTACGATCTGCCAGCGTTAGCTGGCGATATCGGAGGCGGCCGGACGCGGCGCCAGTACACGTTTGCCCAGCAGAATGCCCGGTTTCTCAACAAAGCGATACAGCAGGGTGGCAATGGCGTAAGTCAGCGGGATACAGATAGCGCAGACAATGGCGAAACGCAGCGGCGCGCTGACGCCATCCATATGGTAATCGCGCAGCAGCAGGGCGATAGCGGGCACCACAATCAACAGATGCAGCAGATAAACCGAATAAGAGACATCACCCAGCCAGGTACTGAAGCGGTTGGTCAGGATAGCGCGCGGCAGCGCGATCACTTTCTTCATTATGGCGTCTGGCTGGTATTGCCATAAGATAGCGGCCATACCGATAATCATCACCGCTTCCACCACAATGGCCAGCTTGCTTAAATCGCTGCTAATCACCGCACTCAGCACCGGCGCGATCAATGCCGCCAGCAGATAACCGAAATGTTTTTTCCGTACCGCTTCGGCCAGTAACATACCCGCCATAAACATATGCAGTTTAATCAGAATCATCGACGGCATGGCAAAGGCTTCATAGTAGCTGGCGAGAGCAAAACGTCCTGCGGCGCACACCGCCATCAGAATCAACAGCGTCGGGATATAGCCGAGGCGCAGGGTCAGCAGCATAATAAACGGAAACAGCAGGTAGAACTGCATTTCCAGGCCGATGCTCCAGTCGGGTAATACCGTATTAAAACTGTAACCCGGTAAAAAACCAAAGGTGAAACTCAGATGCGAAATAATATTGCCCAGTGACTGATCGGCATAACGGGAGGTTTCAGTGGCGGTAGAGGGGAAAAATTGCGCAATGGTATCGCGCATTTCACCAAACCAGTGACCATTGACCATCGCCACAATCAGCAGCAGGTAGTAGAGCGGAGCAATACGGAAGAACCGTCGGATCCAGAATTTTTTAACGGTACTTGCGCTATTCCACGGCTCTTTTTGCTGACGTTCAATATAGTTTTTCGCCATCAGATAGCCTGACAGTAAAATAAACAGATCGACCCCCATGCTGGGCATCGAAATGATCGGGATGGTGCAGTGAACCAGCAAGCTGACATGTCCGAGCAACACCCATAGCGAAGCGAATCCGCGCAGGCCCTCTAATTCAGTTGACCATCCTCTTGATGTCGACATTTCTACCTCAGAATAATTCATAATCCGTAGGGGGAGGTTAGTTGATTAAGAATTCTTAACAATGTTGATGATTCTTAAAAAGAAAATTATCGGATTATCCCTGGGTGAGGGAGGCGCTTTTTCACCCATTTCTGGCGATTCCTTTACAAAAACAGATCGGAAGCGCTGCAGGAAATTATTCATATTTACTTGCAATTGATTAACGCAATCGCAGATTGATTACCGTAAAACATCGCCCTGATTAACTAAATGTTTTTGATTAGAGGAAGAACCGTTGAAAAGGCGTCAGCTTGCAAGTTTTAGTCTGTTTTTGGCTTTTGTTTCCCTGGCGCATGCCGATGAGAGTGCGATGCCTTTCCCGTTAACCCCGCCAGCGGTTGATGCGGCCTCCTGGGTACTAATGGATGCCACTACCGGCCAGATCCTCACCGAAGGCAATGCCGATGAGCGGCGTAATCCTGCCAGCCTGACCAAGCTGATGACTGGCTATGTGGTTGATCGTGCAATTGATAATGGCCATATCACCCGTGACGATATTGTAACAGTGGGTAACGATGCGTGGGGCGCGGGTAATCCGGTGTTTAAAGGTTCGTCACTGATGTTCCTGAAACCTGGCGAGAAGGTGACGGTGCGTGACCTCAGCCGGGGTGTCATTATCGATTCTGGTAACGATGCTTGCGTGGCGCTGGCGGATTATGTCGCTGGCAGCGAGGCGGGTTTCGTTAAAATGATGAATGAATATGTGGCTAAACTCAGCCTGACGAATACCCATTTTGAAACCGTACACGGACTGGATGCGCCGGGACAGTTCACCACCGCGCGCGATCTGGCGAAACTGTCACGGGCAATTATTCAGGGCGAGCCGGATTTCTATCAGATGTACGGCGAGAAATCCCTTACCTGGAACGGCATTACCCAGCAGAACCGTAATGGCCTGCTGTGGGATAAAACGCTGCATGTTGACGGGCTGAAAACGGGTCATACCGAAAGCGCGGGCTTTAATATTATCGCGTCCAGCACCGAGGGGCAGCGCCGCCTGATTGCGGTGGTGATGGGCGGTAAAAGTACGAAAGGCCGTGAAGAGCAGGCGCGCAAGCTGCTGACCTGGGGTCAGAACAGTTTTGATACCGTGCATTTGTTCCATGCCGGCAAAGCTATCGGCCATGAAACCGTCTGGTACGGTAATCCGCATCAGGTCGAGGTGGGTGTCGATAAAGATATTTATCTGTCACTGCCGCGCGACCAGGTGAAAAGTATTAAAGCGAAATACGTTATTGACCGAAAAGATCTGGAAGCACCACTGCAAGCCCATGAGCAGGTTGGTACTATCCAGCTGATGGCGGGCGACAAGCAGATTGCCAGCTATCCGCTGATGACATTACAGGGTGTCGCCACCGCAGGCGTGGTGACCCGTATTGAAGATTATCTGAAACTGACATTCTGATGCTGACGGGCGCGCGTTCAGCGCGCCCGTATTCCCTCTTTCCCGATGCCGTTATCTTATTATTGCCGCCGCGATCGGAGATTGCGCCGCGCGCCATGCGCTACTATCGATGGCTAATCAGTCAATAAAAGGAGCAAGCAGATGAATGTGCAGATTATGGAACTACCGCATCGAACCATCGCGGGTTATCGCCTGACAGGCCCCTGGCCGCAAACCGCACCGGCGGGTTTTGAGAAATTAGGTCACTGGGTGACACAGCACCAGATTGTCGGCGGCGACTGGCTGGCGGTCTACTACGATAACCCGGAAGTGGTGCCGGAAGAGGCGCTGCGTATTGATACCGCCATAAGCGTGCCGGATGATTTTATCCTGCCGTCGCACAGCGATGAAGTTGAGATTCGTCACCTGGCGGCTGGCACCTATGCGGTAGCGCAGGTGCGGGTTGAGGATGGCGATTTTGCCAAACCCTGGCTGGCGATGTTTGCGTGGCTGGCTGGCAGTGATTACCACAAAGCCGATGCTCCCTGTTTTGATCGCTATCTTAACGACGGCTCACTCAGTGGCATCTGGGAGTTTGAGATTTGTGTGCCGGTGGTTAAATCCTGAGCAGTACGCCGCCGGAAAAGGGAATAGCCGGTAAAACAGCTGCTAATCAAAGGTTAGCAGCTGTTGGGTTATTGTTAATTAAACCAGGTGATAAGGTAAAACCGGCAAAAACGGTGATGAAATAGCGATAATGGGTTTAAAACCGTACAAATCGATCGGTTATGATAACGCCCGAACGCTTTATTACTCACCGGAGAACACTTTTGCGCCCCGACAAGCCGCTTTCGGCCATTGAATTCAGCATTTACCGACATTACCGTATTGTGCATGGCTGCCGTATTTCACTGGCATTTGTGTTGACCTTTTTACTGGTGCGCGGGCTGGATATTCCCGAAGGCACCTGGCCATTAATCACCCTGGTCGTAGTAATGGGACCGATCTCGTCGTGGGGCAACGTGCTGCCGCGTGCAGTGCAGCGCATCGGCGGCACGCTGTTTGGCTCCATCTCCGGCCTGATTGCGCTGAAACTGGAACTGATCTCGCTGCCGGGCATGCTGGCATGGTGCGCAGTAGTGGTATTTCTCAGCGGCTATCTGACGCTGGGTAAACATCCCTATATGGCGCTGCTGATTGGAATTACGCTGGCAGTGGTGTGCGGCGCGCCTGCCGGTGATTTCGAGACGGCGCTGTGGCGCGGTGGTGATGTGATCCTCGGTTCCGTGCTGGCGCTGCTGTTTAGCAGTATCTACCCGCAGAAGGCCTATACCCACTGGCGGATTAAACTCTCCGACGCACTCTCTTCGATGGCGAAACTGCATCATGCCGGTTTCTCGCCAAATCTGGTGGAGCAACCCCGGCTCACCAAACATATGCAGCGCCTGCTGACGGAAGTGGTGAAAATGCGCGCCTTCCTCGACCCCGCCAGCAAAGAAACCCGCATCCCGAAGTCGGTGCTGGATGGTATCCAGACGGTTAACCGCAATATGCTGTGTACGCTGGAGCTGCAAATCAATGCCTGGTGGTCGTCGCGTGAAAGTCACCTGTTGATGCTTAACGCGCCAACCCTGCGTCGTACCCAGCAGATGACCGGGCAGACCCTGCAGGCGCTTTCGGCGGCGCTGTTAAGCGCCGATACCAGTAAACTGGCGGCGACCAGCGCCGAACTGGCGGAGATGTCGCAGGAGCTGAAACAGCTGATCGCCGAGGCGAACAGCGATCCGCGGGTGGAGACCCAGATCCACGGCTACGTCTGGCTGAGTCTTGAGCTGACGCGTCAGCTGGAGCGTCTGTCGGATCTGATTCGGCTGGCGATGCGTAAGTAACGTATCACAATGACGACGGCAGAGCTTTAACAACAACTTACTGCGCCGCTGGCACTTTTCGCGCTAAGATAAGCGCCTGTCTGAATTTGAATGTGAAGAATTGCCAACGGCGACAGTGAGCCGCTAAGCTGAAGGCTACGACAATTACGCCTGCCTCTGCAGGCCCAATGAAAGGTGTCATCATGGAAAACGCAAAGCAATCTTTTCAGGACGTGCTGGAGTTCGTACGTATGTTCCGTCGTAAGAATAAACTGCAGCGTGAAATTCACGACAACGAAAAGAAAATTCGTGATAACCAGAAACGTGTGCTGTTGCTGGATAACCTCGGCGAATACATCAAGCCAGGTATGAGCATTGAAGCCATTCAGGAAATCATCGCCAGCATGCGCAGCGACTATGAAGATCGCGTTGATGACTACATCATCAAAAACGCCGACCTGTCGAAAGAACGTCGTGAATTGTCGAAGAAATTGAAAGCGATGGGCGAGCCAAAGCCACAAGAATAACTTTCCCCTGACAATCTGCAACATCGTAGGGGAGCCGTTTTCGGCTCCCGCTCAAATAGCAGACACAGTGCTAACCTGTGATACGGGCGGTGAGAACGCCGCCCCTACGGTTTAATCTTCAACCGTCTTAACTGCTGCGCCAGCGACGCTAACTGCCCGGCGACTTCGCTAATATCCGCTCCCTGATCCACGCTGGCCGTGGTCTCGCGCACCACCAGTTCGGTGGATAACGGCGCCAGCTGCTCTCCCTGCTGACTCTGAATCGCCGCCACTAAGCCATCGACACTCTGCTTACCGAGTAAACGAATATCCTGCCGAATGGTGGTGAGCGGTGGTTGATACCAGGCGCTTTCGGCGGTGTCGTCATAGCCAACCACTGAGATCTGCTGCGGAATCTGAATACCCTGCTGGTGCAGGGCGCGCATCGCACCCAGCGCCATCTGGTCGTTAGCAACCAGCAGCGCCGTCGGCAGATTATCCGGTAACAGCGATCTGACCGCCTGATAGCCCGATTCTGCACTCCAGTCTCCCTGATGCACCGAATGTGGTGCCAGCTGGTGTTCGGCCAGCACGCTTTGCCACGCCTGAAAACGCTGCATCGCGGAAACCGAGGTCAGCGGGCCATTAATCAGCGCGATCTGCCGGTGCCCGAGGGCATACAGATGCTCGACACCCTGACGCGCGCCCTGGCTGGCGCTGAACTGGCAGCGGTTAACCGCGGCATCACTGGCGACATCCATAAACAGGCAGGGCAGCTGACCACACAGTTGATCCAACGCCTGCGCTTCATCGTTCTGCAACGGCAGATTCAGCAGCAATCCGTCGACACGCTGCGCCAGCAAATCATTGACTGCCGCCTGCGCGGAGGGGAAACCAGGCAGGTCAGCCATCGCAATCACCAGCTGATAACCAAGTGCGGCAGCGCGATGCTGGATCGCCGAAGCAATTTGCGCCGGAGCCTGCAGCATCAAATCGGTGGTGGCCAGCCCGAGGGATCGGGTCGCTTTTCCCGCCAGCTGCTGCGCCACGCGGTTCGGCACATAATTAAGTTGCAGCATCGCTGCACTGACTTTTTCGCGCGTGGCCGCGGAAACCTTTGCCGAATGATTCAGCACGCGTGAGACAGTCTGATAGGAGACGCCGGCCAGTTTCGCCACGTCTTCAAGGGTCACCGAACGGGATGTCATGGCTATCTCCTGAATATGTTGGCGCGAGTGTAGCAAATAATTCACGTAGTCTGAAAATCGTCGAACAGGGTTTTCAGCCTGCATCAGATATCTGATGATGTGATATCTCCCAGATCTCCTTTAAGGAACCCGAAATGCCGCAAATCCCCCTTAACCCGGCGCAATGCGCAGCGATCAATACTATTGCGCGCTGGCTGGCGCTGGACGATGTGACGCCACAGCGCGCCACACTCGATGCTGACCTGCTGGTGCTGGCGGGCCATGCGGTATTGCCGAATATCGAAGGGGCTTTCAGCCTTGCACGCGAATATCAGCTGCCGCTGCTGCTGAGTGGCGGTATTGGCCATTCGACGGTTTTTCTGGCGCAGGCGATGGCAGCGCATCCGCGCTATCAGCATCTGCACACCGACGGATTATCGGAAGCGGCGATGTTGCGCGCGATCGCGCTGGAGTGCTTCGCTATTCCGGCGGAGAAGATTTTTAGCGAAGAAGCCTCAACTAACTGCGGGCAGAACGCCGCCTTTAGCTGTCAGTTACTGGCTGACAAACAGCTTAAGGCGCAGCGTATCGTGCTGGTGCAGGATCCGCTGATGCAGCGCCGTACTTTTGCCACCTTCAGCCATCACTGGCAGCAGGCCGGGCTGGCGGCCACTTTTTTAAACTGGCCGGTACTGGTGCCGCAGCTGGCGCTGAACAATGGCGAAGCAGAGTTTAGCGGTGTACCGGAGCAGGGTCTCTGGTCGCTGGAGCGTTTTCTGTCACTGCTGCTGGGAGAGATTCCGCGCTTGCGCGATGATGCCAGGGGTTATGGTCCGCAGGGAAAAAACTTTATTGCCCATGTGGATATCCCGGCAGAAATTGAAGCAGCATTTCGCCTGTTAATCGACAGCCCACGGCTGGTAAATATTGCGACGCGTTGATCAACGATGCTGATTTATATTTTAGCCGTAAACAGGTGCGGGAAATTGGCAGTAGCGGAATGAGGAAAGTTTTTTTCACCTTTCAGGCAGCCTGATTTGTGATAAAGGTTATGTTATGCGTAACAGAGTCGTGTAACATAATCTGCTCTGTGACATTTATCACAAAACTAAAACCATTTAGTCTATTTATTAAGAGTCATTCAATATGGCTGTGTCATCTGAACAGGCCAGAATTGGAAATAATGTATTCGCATCATCACCTGCTGCCTGATGAAAATAAGGAAGTAATATGCCTGCGTACAATATTGACTTATTAATTATAAAACCGTTAATGCCAGAATTAACGGCTAAGCTGCAAGAAACGTTTAATTGCCACTTGTTGTATGAGCATGAAAATATTTCCCGTTATATTCAGCATCACGGAGAGAAAATCCGCGCTATCGCCACCCGCGGTGATGTGGGGGTGGATGCTGAAATTATGGCCCGGTTACCCAACCTGGAGGTTATTTCAGTTTTTGGTATTGGTACTGACGGTATTGATTTACTCAGCGCCAGAGAAAGAAATATCAGCGTGGCGATTACCGCCGATGTTTTAACGGATGATGTGGCGGATCTGGCGCTGACATTTATTCTGGCCAGCAGCAGAAATTTGTTACTGCAAGACAGATTCTGCCGCAACGGTAACTGGCATTCACAGCCCCCGGCGCTGTCAGGCAAAGTGAGTGGCAAAAAAATCGGTATTTTTGGTCTGGGTAAAATCGGTAAGGCGATTGCCCGTCGCGCGCAGAGTTTCAATATGTCTGTCGCCTATTGCAACCGCCGTGAAGATAACAGTGTTGATTACCGTTATTTTGCCACCCTGACAGAGCTGGCCGACTTCAGTGATTTTCTGGTGCTGGCGGTGCCGGGCGGCAGTAACACGCAGGGGGCGGTGGATCGTGGCGTGCTGACTGCGCTGGGACCGACCGGAACCCTGATTAATATCTCGCGCGGTACGGTGGTTAACGAACCTGAACTGACTGAAATATTAAGCCGTGGCGGTATTAAGGCCGCGGCACTGGATGTATTTAGCGAGGAGCCGTTTATTCCCGCCGCATTGCTGGCGATGGACAACGTGATTCTGACACCGCATGTGGGCAGCGCCACCCATGAAACGCGGCAGGCAATGGCAGATTTGTGTTTCTCCAATCTGGAAAGTTATTTTTCCCATGGGAAAGTTCTGGTGTCGGCAAATTAGTCGGTAATAAACCCCGGAGAGTTTAAATGAATACGATTACGCCGCAACTGCCCTGGTATCGCAGACTAACGAAAACACAATGGAAAGCATTCTGGGCCGCATGGATGGGGTATATGCTCGACGGTTTTGATTTTGTGATAATTACTCTGGTCCTGACCGAGATTATGAGTGAATATCAGGTTTCAACCGTAGAAGCCGCCGGGCTTATTTCTGCTGCCTTTATATTACGCTGGTTTGGTGGACTGGCACTGGGAGCAATGGGCGATAAGTTTGGCCGTAAAAGCGCGATGATTACCAGTATTGTCCTGTTTGCTGGTGGTACGTTAGCCTGTGGTTTAGCGCCAAATTATAGCTGGATGTTTGTCGCGCGGGTTATTGTCGGCGTGGGTATGGCCGGTGAATATGGCACCAGCTCGGCATATGTTATTGAGACCTGGCCTAAAGATATGCGAAATAAAGCCAGCGCTTTTCTTAATTCAGGCTTTTCCGCCGGCGCGATTCTGTCGGTGCTGGCCTACAGTGTGGTGGTGCCTTTATGGGGATGGCGGGTGCTGTTTTATCTCGGCATTATCCCTATCTTCTACGCATTGTGGCTCAGACGTGCAATTCCCGAAGCGGAAGAGTGGGTAAAAAATAAAGCCAAAAACAGTCAGCCGACGTTAACGATGGTCGATATGCTCTATCGCAGTGAAAATCGATCGCGCAATGTGATGAATATTGTGTTCTCACTGGTGGCGGCCTTCGGACTTTATCTCTGCTTTAGTCATAAAACCGCCGCCGGGGTGGTGGCGTTATTTGCGGCGATTGTGGCGATAATTTTTGTCTCTTTTCTGGTCCAGAGCGGCGGGAAACGCTGGCCGACCAGTCTGATGCTGACGGTCACCATCCTGTGCGTATTTCTCTATGGCTGGCCGATCCATGCATTGTTGCCGACTTACCTGAAATCTGAGCTGCACTATTCACCGGAAATTGTGGCACTGGTCTTTTCTTTCAGTCGCTTCGGTATGGGGCTGGGATGTTGTCTTGCCGGTATCGCGGCTGACAAATTAGGCACCCGCAAAACCTACGTTATCAGCCTGCTGATTGCTCAGGTGATTATCATCCCGGTCTTTGCGCTGACCGGCTCCAGTGTCTGGCTGTTATGTATTCTGATCTTTTTGCAGCAGTTGTTCAGCCAGGGGGTTGGCGGGTTGCTGGCCAAAATGATCAGCGGTTATTTCGATACCGACCAGCGCGCGGCTAACTTAGGCTTTATTTATAACATCGGTTCGCTGGGCGGCGCGCTGGCGCCAGTGCTGGGCGCTACCATCGCGCAGAACTTCAGTCTGGGAACCGCACTGGGCGGGTTGTCATTTACCCTGACATTCGTGGTGATCCTGCTGATTGGTTTTGATATGCCTTCACGCGTCCAGCGCTGGCTGAAACCCGAAGCGCTGCGCTACTACGATGCCGTTGACGGCACGCCGTTAAGCGGTGCGTTTACCAAAGACACGCCATCCGCCGGGACAAATCTGGTTGATTCCGCGAAGAAAAAATCACTTGATATGAGAGGTTAAGATGACTACTGGCAATCGTGTATTCCTGAAACGCCCTGGTGGTGCCGCGCCTTACCTGGAAGCCTTCCGCCAGCTACCGGCTGCGGTGGTCGCGGACTGTATGAGTCGTCTGCCGGCTCTGTCATCAGAGATCAAACTGATGAGCAATCCTGTGAAACCGGTGATGTGTGGCCTGGCGGTGACAGTAAAAGCGCGTTCCGGCGATAACCTGATGTTGCATAAAGCGATGGATATCGCGGGCAAAGATGATGTGATTATCCTGTCAAACGAAGGCGACCGCAGTCAGTCGCTGATGGGGGAGGTGATGACCACATATGCGCGTTATCAGGGCGTTGAAGGCATCGTGCTGGACGGGCCAATCCGTGATATTACCGGCATCTCTGAAATGGATTTCCATCTGTATGCTGCCGGCCACACCCCCGGCGGGCCGTTTAAGGATGGTCCGGGAGAAATCAATGTGCCGATCGCCTGCGGCAAAGCACCGGTTTTCCCCGGCGATATTGTGCTGGGTGATGCCGATGGCGTGATTATTATCCCGGCCAGCGATGCGGAGCGCATTTTACGTGCCGCGCAGTCGTACCTGATTGTCGATGAGCATAACTTTGCGCTGGCGAAAACCGGTTCACTTGAGCGTGGGTGGATTGATGAGGCCTTTGCGCGCAAAGAAGTTGAAGTGATTGATGATATCTGGCGTTAACTCAGCGCCCAATCAAAAGCCCGCCCTGGACACCCCGGGCGGTTTTTTTTACCTGCTGTGCGGATAAATATCCTGCGCGCGGCGAATAAACAGCCCCGGCAGCATGCGCACCACCATACTGAAAAACGGCGCCAGTGCCAGCTTCAGCAACGGATTAGCAAAGCGATAGCTTACGGTAAAGGTGATACTGCATTGCTGCGCCGACAGCGCCGTAAAGCGCCATTCGCCTTCAAAGGCGGAGAGAAACGAGCCTTCGCTCAGCTTCAGATGCAGTGAATTATCGGGATCAAAGGTGGCAACGGTGGTTAAACTCAGTTGCAGCGGCGGCTTGTGTTGCAGGCCAATGCGCACCCGTTTGGTATTGTTATGGCTGTCGAGGATCTCGACGCGGTGGCACCACGGCAGAAAATCAGGGTAGGCGGCGACATCGGCGACCAGTTGATACATCTGCTGCTGACTGAATGCTACCACCTCGGTTTTTTCGAAAGACGTCATTCCCGGCCTTTAATCTGTTCCCTGATGCATGCTGTGATCTATAACAGAGTGACCGCGCTCAGTCCAATGTCATTGGCGTAAGGCTGGCGGCAAAGGCGATAACCTGCGCCAGTCCCCACGGCCACGGACCAAAACCCGCTTCGCTATTAATATGTCCCGCTTCGCCAATATCCAGCAGTGTGCTGCCCCAGGCTTCAGCCCAGAAACTGGCGCGGCCAAACGGCAGCAGCGGATCGTTATGGCTGGCGAACAGCAGGCTGGGGCAGGGCAGCGGTTGCGGCAGAATACGATCCTCAACCAGAAAGCGCAGCGGCTCTGCTGGCGCGACCAGCACCAGACCGGCAACGCGTTCAGGATAAAGGCGCGCCCAGCTTAATGCCGCCAGCGCGCCAAAGCTGTGCCCCATCAGCAGCGCAGGCGGGCAGGGTGGCGGCAGCTGGCGGCTAATGGCGTCACACCAGCCATCCAGATCCGGCTGGCTCCAGTTACGCTGCGTGATGCGTTTCCAGTGCGGATATTGCTGCTGCCATGCGCTTTGCCAGTGGGCGGGATCGCTGTCACGCAGACCGGGAACCAGCAGAAACTCGATCATGCCGGAAAGGCAGCCAGCACCATGCTGACCGCCAGCAGATCGGCGCTGCCGCCCGGACTGAGGTTGCGCCGCGTCAGCTGCTGATCCATCGCCTGCAGATCGGCAATCTGCCAGCCACCGCTCAGCAGCTGATGCGCGGACTGCTGCACATAGCGCAGACCTGCAAGGCCGCCGCGCGCGACCAGATTGGTATCGGCATTGACCGCCATCAGGCGTAACAACGCCGCGAGCAGACGTCGGCTGGCATCCTGTTCCTGATGCCAGTAAGGCAGCACATAGCGGCGCACGGTGGCAAACCCGCTCTGCGCTTCACCGCGCGCGCCACTCAGGCCGTAGCGCTGGTACAGGCGTTCGCCGACCGTGGCCTGACGGCGTGACTGCCGCAATTCGCGCGTTACCAGGCCACTGCACAGTGCAGCCACTTCCGCGCATAATGCCGACCGGGTAAGCGGCAGCGCATGCTGAGTGAGCCGTCCGGCAGCAAAGCAGAGCAGGCCAAGCGAGAAGATGCCACCTTTATGGCTGTTGACGCCCGCGGTGGCGCTAAACATCGCCTGTTCGCAGGCCAGTCCGACCGGGCGCACCTGCGCCAGCGCCTGAGTCGCGGGCAGTTCCGCTGCCTGCTCTCCGGCCGTCACAAACTGCGTAAACCACGGGGCGATGGCGGCAATGCTGGCCAGGAACAGCGGCAGATCCATATCGCGATGCGCGCCGCTATTGCTGGCGTCGACCAGCCCCGGCTTCGGCGTCAGCCACACTTCCTGCAACAGCGCCTGTTCGGCCAGCAGCGCAATATCCGTTGCCGCCAGCGCCGGATTAATCACGGGTAAACCAGGCATCAATAATCCCCTCCACTTTTTTCACCACCTGCTCAAGCGGATGCTGGCGCGCACGGGCGCAGGCGTGCGCCGGACCGTCGCAAATCAGACAGCGGCGGCTGGCTTCATCGAGTGAACGGCGGCCAATCAGCCCCTGCTGCGGGCAAATCACATCGATGTCCCACAGGCGGCCAAGGGGATGCTCCGCTTCCAGCGCGACGGTTGCGGCTTTAATCTCCGGCGCGCCGTGATCAATACACCACAGCGCTTCGGCGCCGGTCGGCAACCACAGCACCTGGCGCGCGACAACCGGCCAGTGATGCTGCCAGAACAGCTGATCGCAGGCCTGCAACGCAATGCCCATGGTGCGGTGATAGCGGCTGTTATCTTTTACCGCGCCGGGCGTGACTAAAGTCAGCGAAACCAGCGGCCGGGCGTAGCGGGTTAACCAGTCGGACTGCCGTTGTGCGCGTGCCTCTCTGGCATCCAGCAGTTCAGACAGGGTAACGCCCGCAGTAGCGGGCGTAAGCGTTGACATTATGACTCCTCCTTAACCTGACGAACCACATCGATCACTGAGCCGTCGCGATAGCGGATCACGCCGACAATTCGCTGGGTAAAGGCGATGGGTTTTGGCTCGCCACACAGTGAAATGGCGCGCTGATACAGGGTGTCGATATCCATCACCTGCAACCCGGCGGCAACCAGGCGCTGACGAATTTCTGCTCGCGCCGGGTTGACGGCGATACCGTGATCGGTGACCAGCACATCAATGCTTTCGCCGGGCGTAACGCGGGTGGTGACGCGTTTCACCACGGTGGGAATACGGCTGCGCAGCAGCGGAGCCACGACAATCGTCAGATTGGCGGCGCTGGCGACATCGCAGTGACCGCCGGAAGCGCCGCGCATCACGCCGTCGGAACCGGTAATCACATTGACGTTAAAGTCGGTATCGATCTCCAGCGCACTGAGGATCACCACATCCAGCTGATCGCAGCTGGTGGCTTTCGCCGCCGGATTGGCATAGACGTTGGTGGAGATCTCGATATGTCCGGGATTGCGCGCCAGTGAAGCGGCGGCCTGGCCGTCGAAACACTGGGTATCGAGCAGTGTCTCAATCAGTCCTTTTTCATGTAAATCCACCAGACTGCCGGTGATGCCGCCGAGCGCAAAGCGGGCGACAATCTGCTGGCGCTCCATCTTCTCTTCCATAAAGCGCGTGCAGGCGGTCGCGGAAGCGCCGGAGCCGGTCTGCATCGAGAAGCCCTGACGAAAATAGCCCGAGTGCTCGATGACTTCGGCGGCGCTGCGGGCAATCATCAGTTCGCGCGGATTACTGGTCACGCGTGCGGCGCCGACGCTGATTTTCGCCGGATCGCCCACTTCCTCCACCTGCACAATATAGTCGACGCGATCCTGCATGATACTGGCCGGCATATTCGGGAAAGGCACCAGCGATTCGGTCAGCAGTACCACCTGGCGGGCAAACTGCGCGTCAACCATTGCATAGCCGAGCGAGCCACAGCAGGATTTCCCCTGGGTGCCGTTGGCATTGCCAAACTCGTCGCTGCATGGCACGCCGAGAAATGCCACGTCGATCTTCAGCTCACCGTCCTGCAGCAGTTTTACGCGGCCGCCATGGGAGTGGATCTGTACCGGTTCGGCCATCAGGCCATGGGATATCGCATCGGCCAGTTTGCCGCGCATGCCGGAGGTGTAAATCCGGGTAATCACGCCAGCCTCGATATGCTCGATTAACGCCTCGTTACAGGTCATCAGCGAGCTGGAGGCCAGCGTCAGATTTTTCAATCCCAGCCGTGCAAGGGTGGCGACCACACTGTTAATGGTGCGGTCACCTTCGCGGAAAGCGTGATGGAAAGAGATTGTCATCCCATCGCGCAGGCCGCAACGCGCCACCGCATCTTCGACGCTGGCGCATAACTTACGCTGGTTTTTGCCAGCAGCATCATCCAGCCATGGCGTGCTGCTATGGGCGCGATCAAACGGGCGCAGATCGCGCAGCTGGGGATACTGCATATGAAGCATTTCAGTCAGGTTACTCATTACTCGTTCCTGTTATATGTTCGCAGCGTTAGCGGCGTACGCCGGAGGCAGACGCGCGTTCCAGTACCACCCGGGCATGATTGATAATCGGGCCGTCGATCATTTTGCCGTTCAGCGAGATCACCCCCAGTCCGTTGCGTTCTCCCTCTTCGGCGGCGGCAATCACCCGGCGTGAGTAATCAACCTCTTCCTGGGTCGGCGCATAGGCGTTGTGCAGCAGTTCGATCTGACGCGGGTTAATCAGTGATTTGCCGTTAAAGCCCATTTTGCGCACCAGCTCGACCTCGCGCAGGAAACCGGCTTCATCATTAATATCGGACCACACCACATCAAAGGCATCGATGCCGGCCGCGCGCGCGGCATGCAGCACCGCACAGCGCGCGTAGAACAGCTCGGTGCCGTCGCCGCGTTCGGTTTGCATATCCATCACATAGTCGAAAGCGGCGAGGGCGATGCCAATCAGCCGCGGCGAGCAGCGGGCAATCGCCACCGCATTGATCACGCCAGTCGCCGATTCAATCGCCGCCATAATTTGCGTGGAGCCGGGCGTGCGGCCACAGGCTTTCTCGATGCGCTCAATATGGGCTTCGAGTTGATAGATATCTTCCGGCGTATCGGTTTTCGGCAGGCGGATGACATCCACCCCGGCGCGCACTGCGGCTTCCAGATCTTTCAGACCAAACGGGGTGTTAAGCGGATTAATACGGACGACGGTCTCGATATCCTGATACATCGGATGTTGCAACGCATGGAACACCAGAATGCGTGCGCTGTCTTTTTCGCGCAGCGACACCGCGTCTTCCAGATCGAACATAATGGCGTCCGGGCGGTAGATAAACGCGGTCGATAACATCGCGGCATTGGCGCCGGGCAGAAACAGCATACTGCGGCGGAGTTTTTTCATTGTAGTTTTTCCCAGTTGATCTCATCGACGCCCGCGGCGCGCAGTACCGCACTTTGCACGCGTGCGCGGATAACGCAGTCCAGTGCGCCTTTATCTTCGATCAGAAACAGCCCTTCACGGATATCCAGCGCGGCCAGCGTCTGGCTGACCACCAGGCGGATTTGATCGCCAAACTGTTTCATCACCTCACTGTTAATAACGAGGTTAAATTCGCCCTCAGCGGGGGCGATTTTCACCAGCAGATCGCTGGATTCCACCGTACCGGCGAGTGCTTCCTGAATAATTCTCATAATTACTGTCCTGATTAATAAAAATGGGTTAAGCCACGGCCACGCAGTAGTGCTGTTGCAGATGCGCCAGCGTGGTTGGCGGCACAATCTCGGCGATGCGCGCCCACTGCTGGGTTTGCAGCAGCGCGCGAACCTCGGAAGCGGAGATTGCCCGGCCTGACGGATGGCGCTTGCGTGGCGTTTCGACCACCGCTACTGGCGGCCGCGGCGAGCGACTGCGGTCTTCCAGCCACTGCTGCATATCGAGGTTGTACTGATGGGTGACCGGGCAGAAAGGCTCGGTGCCGACAAAGCGATGGGTAATGCCCAGCGCCGGGGCGATATGGTTGCGGAAAATCAGCAGATCCATCGCGCTCCAGGTCTGATTGACCAGCCCGGCATCTTTCAGAAAATAGCCCGGAAAGGTGGCGCGCGAGATCAGGTATTCGGATCCGGCATGTACGGTGACATTCGGCAGATCGGCCACCCCCTGCTGTACCATCTCCAGCCGGGCGCGAAACGGGAAAAACGACACATCTTCACGCACCACAAACAGGTGCAGCCAGTCGCAGGCCGCGGCGGCCTGTTCCGTCAGATAGCGGTGGCCGAGGGTAAAGGGGTTGGCGTTCATTACCGCGGCGCCGATGCGCTCACCGCGCCGCGCCTGCGCCGTCAGCCGCTGGCAATAGTGCTGAATGCCGACCGGGGTATTTTCCATCAGCACCGCCACCTTGTCCCACTGCACCAGCGGGTAAAATCCGCAGCCGCGAAAGCGCGCCAGATTGCAGGGGCGGGTATACAGAAACAGATGGAAATGGCCGTTGCGCACCGCCAGGTTTTCCACTTCACTCAGCAGGCGCGCGCTGAGATTAGCGCC
Source organism: Winslowiella arboricola (assembly GCF_025527015.1). Taxonomy (GTDB): domain Bacteria; phylum Pseudomonadota; class Gammaproteobacteria; order Enterobacterales; family Enterobacteriaceae; genus Erwinia; species Erwinia arboricola. Next base: position 239,095 of record NZ_JAODIM010000042.1, read on the forward strand.
GCGCATATCTGCGCGCACCGCAACGCATTTAATAATATTACTTACCAGCCCGGCGCAACCGACCAGTTGCTGCCCGTGATAAGCCACCACAAACAGTTCGATATCATCATCCATGCCCAGCTGACTCTGCTCCAGTAGCGCGCGGACCTCTTCCAGCGCCGCCGGCTGCTGCACAACGTCAATCACACTAAAGTCGATGGCATCACGATTAAACATAGTTCTGTCCCTGCTGCTGGTCTCAAACGCCGGGCGGCGTGCGCCCGGAAAAGGTCGTGCGTCAGTTATGCCACGGCGTTCTGCGGCTGTACGGCGGCGACAATCACATTGCTGAGATGGCCGATTTTGTCGATTTCTACTTCGATCTGGTCGCCTGGATGCATAAACAGCGGCGGCGTGCGTTTTTTGCCGACGCCACCCGGGGAGCCGGTGATAATCACGTCGCCCGCGCTGAGATGGGTAAAGGTGCTGATGTACTCAATCAGCTCCGCCACGTTATGGATCATGCTGCTGGTGTTGTCCTGCTGCACCATCACGCCGTTCAGCCAGGTGCGAATACCGAGCGTTTGCGGGTCGGGGATTTCATCGCTGGTGGTCATCCACGGGCCAAAAGCGCCGGTGCTGGCCCAGTTTTTACCGGCGGTAAACCAGCTGTGCTGCCAGTCGCGCGCTGAGCCATCCATATAGCAGCTGTAACCGGCCACATGTGACAGCGCCGTGGCGCGCGGAATATTTTCGCCACCCTGGCCAATAATCACCGCCAGCTCGCCTTCGTAGTCAAACTCGCTGGAGCAGTGCGGTTTAATCACCGGCGAGGCGTGGCCGGTCTGCGAATCGGCAAAGCGTACAAACAGCGTCGGCGCCGGATTGTGCTGGTCAAACTCTTTGCGCTTTTCGGCGTAGTTCATCCCGACGCAGAGGATTTTTTCCGGGTGCTCAATCACCGGCAGGAAGGTCAGCTCATCGAAGCGGAGATCTGGCGGCAGATGCGCCAGCTCCTGCGCCAGCGCTAAACCATGGTTAGCCAGCAGCGCTTTCAAATCCGGAAACAGATGACCGAGATGCACACCTAAATCGATCATGCCTTCCGCTGTGGGAATGCCGTAGCTACGGATGCCCTGGTGAAGATAGCTTGCAAGTTTCATAGCCTGTCCCTGATGGGTTGAGGATTAAATAAGGAAGTTGCCGAGAACCAGCAGCGCCACTGAAACGTTAATCGCGCCGCCGATGCGGGTGGCAATTTGCGCAAACGGCATCAGTACCATGCGGTTACCGGCGGTCAGAATCGCGACATCGCCGGTGCCGCCCTGGCCGCTCTGGCAGCAGGAGACAATCGCCACATCGATCGGATGCATGCCGATTTTTTTACCGACCAGAAAGCCGGTGCCGACCAGAGCGCAGACGGTGCTGACGATCACCAGCAGATTTGACAGCGTGAAGGCGTTAACCAGCTCCTGCCATGGGGTGATCGCCACGCCCACTGCAAACAGAATCGGGTAGGTCACCGAGGTCTGGAAGAATTTGTACACCACTTGCGAGCCTTCCAGCATGCGCGGTGAGACGCCGTGGCACAGCTTGATCAGCACCGCGACAAACAGCATGCCGACCGGAGCGGGCAGGCCAATAATGCGGTGGCCTAACATACCGACCATATACAGCAGTACCGCCAGCAACGCGCCGGATGCAATCGTCGAGACATCGGCTTTACCGCTAAATACCGCACTGGCTGCCGTGCTGTTTTTGCGCTCTTTTTCGCTGGCCGGCATCAGTTCACCTTCGCCGGTCAGATGCGGATAACGTTTGCCAAGCTGATTCAGGCAACCGGAGATGACAATGGCGGTCAGACTGCCCAGCATCACAATTGGCAGAATGCGGCCCAGCGCAACACCCTGATCGATATGCAGTAAGGCGGCATAACCAATCGACAGCGGGATGGCGCCTTCACCGACGCCGCCAGCCATAATTGGCAGGATCAGGAAGAAGAAGATCTGGAAGGGTTCCATACCCAGCGCGACACCAACGCCCATACCGACAATCATGCCGACCACTTCACCGCACAGCATCGGGAAGAAGATGCGCAGAAAGCCCTGAATCAGGGTGGTGCGGTTCATACTCATAATGCTGCCGACGATAATGCAGCAGATATACAAATAGAGGATGTTGGTGCTTTTAAAGAATTTAGTCGTCGAGTCAACGACGACATCCGGCAGTAAACCGTAATAGACCAGCGCCGAGGGAATAAAGGTGGCGCAGATTGCTGCCGCGCCCATCTTGCCAACAATCGGCAGGCGTTTACCAAATTCACCGCAGGCAAAACCAAAGAACGCCAGTGTGGCGACCATCACCACAATATCGCTCGGTAATTTTCCGCCCAGGCAGTCGATGGCAATCAGCGCGCCTGCCAGCACAAACAACGGCAGCGGAATAATGCCCACCTTCCAGGTATCGAGAATATGCCACCATTTCTCCTTCACACTGGTCTGCTTCAGTGCGATGGGATCCTGGGTTTGCGGTACAGAGAAAGAATCATCAGTTGTGCTCATGCTATAAGCCCCTTTGTCATTATGTCGGCCCAGACTAATTGTTCAGAACGGCAAGGGATGTGAAGCGTCGCAAATTAAAAACGGTTTTTTAAAGGTTTCTATGGTTTTTAAGGTTTTTATTATTGCTTAGATAAAATAATAAATACGTGGAGTTTATGGTTTTTATTATTATGCGTCAGATTCGTTGTTATTGATGTTATTTATTCTGGCGTAAAATAGTTATTGTTAATTAACTGTGAGCGTTATGTTGAGGTTTGTTTTTAAATAAAGACTGCGTTAAATAGCGCCAATAACGTCCTCACCTTCACTGTGGGGAAGATCACAACTTTCCGTTAAAGTCGCAGTCAGACAGTGGCTTACGTGCTAGGGTTACAGGCTGTTTTTTCGGTGTCTGGCCTGCCTATGCGAATGAAGCTCTCTTTCCAGATAAAACTTTTCCTCTGGCTGACAGTGTTTTTCCTGCTGTTGTTCTCCCTGCTGGGATTTTATTATTACCTGGATATTGATCGTCAGCTTTATGATGAGATGGGCGTGCGGGCGAAAATACAGGCAGAAGAGATCGCGGTGATCCCCGATCTGAATCAGGCGATTAAAGCACGAAATATCCCGGCGATCGCCCGGCTGATGAATAATATTACCCGCCACAGCGATGCCAGTTTTATTGTTATTGGTGATAGTCAGGCAGTGCACCTGTATCATTCACAACACAGTGAAAGGGTGGGGAAAGAACTGGTCGGCGGCGATAACAGTGAGGTATTGCAGGGGAAAAGCACCACCACCGTGCGGCAGGGCGGCATCGGTATTTCGCTGCGCAGCAAAGCGCCGGTGCTGGATAAGGCTGGCGCGGTGATCGGCATTGTCTCGGTTGGCTATCTGACCAGCCATATCGACAATGTCACCAGCGGTAAAGTGATCAATATACTGCTGACTATCGTGGTGGTGCTGAGCGCGCTGTTTATTCTCTGCTGGTTCTTTTCGCGCGGGATTAAAAAGCAGATGTTCTCGCTGGAGCCGCGCGAGATTGGCCTGCTGGTGCGGCAGCAAAAAGCGCTGATGGAGTCGATCTATGAAGGGGTGATCGCGGTTGACGATCAGCTGCGTATTGCGGTGATTAACCAGGCGGCGAAATCGTTGCTGGGGATCAGCGCGCCATCGGTGGCACTGCGTGGTCAGCCGCTGGCGGAGGTGATCAGGCCGGTGCCCTTTTTCGATCCGGCGCAGATGCTGGCGGAAGATACCCATGATGAGATCTGCCTGTTTAACCAGCTGACGGTGATTGCCAGCCGGGTGCGTATTCTGCTGGAGGATGATCTGCAGGGCTGGGTGATCAGCTTTCGCGACCGCAATGAGATTGACCGGCTGAGTATTCAGCTGAGTCAGGTGCAGCGCTATGCCGACAATCTGCGCATTATGCGACACGAGCAGCTTAACTGGACCGCCACGCTGGCCGGGCTGCTGCATATGGGACGCTACGACGAAGCGATTCGCTATATTGAAGCGCAGTCGGAAAGTGCGCAGGAGGTGCTGGATTTTGTCTCCACGCGCTTCTGTTCGCCGATGCTGTGTGGCCTGCTGCTGGGCAAGTATGCCCGCGCGCAGGAGAAAGGAGTGGCGCTGGCGTTTGATCCCGCCTGCCGCATCACTCATCTGCCGCAGCGGCTGACGGAAACTGAGCTGATGTCGATTATTGGCAATCTGCTGGATAACGCCATTGAAGCGACATTAATGAGTGAACCGCCCTGGGCGCCAGTGGAGGTGTATATCGCCAGTGGTGAAAGAGAACTGGTGATTGAAGTGGCAGACCAGGGCTGCGGTATTGCCCCCGCGCTGCGTGAAGACCTGTTTACTTTTGGCGTGACCTCTAAGCCGCAGGGCGACCACGGGCTGGGTCTGCATCTGGTAGCCAGTTATGTCACCAAGGCTGAAGGGACGATTGAAGTGGCGGAGAACCTGCCGCGCGGCACCGTTTTTTCCCTGTTTATTCCGGATAACAAACCGCATCACCAGGAAGATGACATTTATGCAACCTGAAATAATAGATGTACTGATTGTTGAGGATGAAAGTCAGCTGGCGCGGCTGCATGCCGATCTGGTTGAGAATCACCCCTGGCTGAGACTGAGCGGCGTTGCCTCTACCTTAAGTGAAGCGCGCAGGATGCTGGAGGAAAAGCGACCGCAACTGGTGTTGCTTGATAACTTCCTGCCGGATGGTCAGGGCATCACCCTGATTGAAAGCGAGCTGATTAAATCACTGAAGTGTTCGGTGATCTTTATTACCGCCGCCAGTGATATGCATACCTGTAGTCAGGCGATTCGCTGCGGCGCTTTTGATTATATTCTGAAGCCAGTCTCCTGGCGTCGCCTGCAACACTCGCTGGCGCGCTTTGTCGAGTTTACGAAAACCCAGCGCACCTGGAAGGTGGTGGATCAGCAGAATGTCGATAATCTGTATAAATTGCAGGCGACGGGCATGGGCCAGGATGGCGGCAGTAAAGGCATTGAGCATAAAACGCTGGAACGTATTGAGCAGTTTTTTACGCTTAACGACCAGCGCTGCTATTCGATTGATGATGTGGTGGCGGAAACCGGGTTGAGCAAGACCACCACCCGGCGTTATCTGGAACACTGCGTCGATAAAGGCGTGCTGAGTGTCGAGATGCTGTACGGCAAAGTAGGGCACCCGCGCCGCCTGTACCGGCGTAACAGTGGCGCGGCTTAACGAAGGTGACGCGGCGTTTCGCGGCGAAAGCCCAGCCCGATAATCCAGCCAAAAACATACGGCAGAAACGGCAGCCGTTTGATCAGCCTGGGCAGCGGACTGCCCTGCGAGCCTTTGCGCTTTTTACCGCTCATTTTTATCTGCAAAAACTGCGTGGCACGGGTCGGGAACTGGCGCCGTTTCTGCACTTTTTCCAGCTGATGCAGGCTGACCGCGCCTTTACGTAGCGCGGGCGTCAGCAAATTCGCGGTGGCGACCGCATCCTGAATCGCCAGATTGACGCCGACGCCGCCAATCGGTGACATCGCATGCGCCGCATCACCAATGCACAGCAAGCCGGGTTTCATCCAGTGATCGAGACGGTCTATGCGGATCACCAGCAGCTTAAGCTGGTCCCAGTCGCTGATCTCGGCCAGTCGCTCAGCCGGGAAGGGCGCAACATCGGCAATCTGGCTTTTTAACGCATCGAGTCCCGCCGCCTGTAGCGCCGGATAGTCACCTTTGGTGATTGAGTAGCCACACTGCCAGAACTCGCCGCGATCGATCATAATAAAATTCTGCTTCGGCCCTTTATGGCCCATTCCCCATGCAGGATCGCTGTCCGCTTTGGTGAGCCTCAGCCACAGTACGTCGCGCGGCGAACCAAAAGACTGGCCGCGTAATCCGGCTTTTTCCCGCACTTGTGAATGGCGGCCATCAGCACCAATCACCAGCTGACTGTGGATATCAATTTCTTCCCCGTCAGCAGTCGCGCGAATACCGCAGACGCTGCCATTCTGATACAGCAGATCGTCAAAAGCGGTAGATTGCAGCAGGGTAAAGGATGGCAGTTCAGCGGCTTTGCGGGCGAGAAAGTTAAGGAAATCCCACTGCGGCATAAACGCGATAAAGCGGCACTGCACCGGCAGACGGGTGAAATCCGCCAGCGTAACTTCTTCACCGCCGACTTCTGCCTGCAATTTCTCCGCCCTCTGATGCGGCAGGCGCAGCAACTCTTCCAGTAAGCCTGCGTGATGCATAATTTGCAGGGTCGAGGGATGAATGGTATCGCCGCGAAAATCACGCAGAAAATCGGCATGCTTCTCAATCACCACGACCCTGACACCCGCTCTGGCAAACAGATAACCGAGCATCAGTCCGGCCGGACCTCCGCCAACAATACAACAATCCGTGCTTACGCTCTGCGCTGATTCCGGCTGCATCTGATCTGTCCCGCTGTGAGGTGTGTTATTTATGATAATGCTTATCATTATCTTTGTCGCGCGGGAGGAAGGTATTTGTCAGGAGAGTCACCTCTCCTGACTTCTTAGCAGGGTTATTGCGCGGTGATAATAATGCGGCGATAGGAGGTCAATGCCGGGGTGCCATCGTCGGTCACCGCCAGAATAATATGTTCGGTGCCGCTATTTTCCAGTTTTACCTCGGCCGTTTGCTGGCGATTACCGCTAAGCGATAACACGGGCGGCGCCTGTAGCCACTCTTCGCCACGTTTACCGACCACTTTTTCTGGCGCCACCGGCTGGGCAAGAGGGGAACTGGCTTCCGGATAACGGATCCAGTTATAGCTCAGCTTATTACCATCCGGATCGCGCGAGCCTTTGGCGCTCAGCGTCAGGGTTTCTCCGACTCTGGCGGCAAGGGTCACAACCTCTTTACCCGCTTTATCATTTACCACCACCTGCGGATTATGGTTGGCTGCGGCGTAATCTTTAATGCTCCAGTCCATTCTGGCGGCAAAATCGTGCTGGAACGCTTCGCGCCAGCGCCAGACTGTCGCCTGATTGGAGGTGTAAGATTTACCGTCACTGCCTGTTACCGTATCGGCGGCATTGGCATTGCCCGGATAGAAATCGCCACCGCTGCTCCAGATCGGATGTGATTCATTCTGTGGCTGGCGCACAATATAACGCCCACCCCAGCCGCCCCAGCCCGGATTCATTTCACTGTTAAGACCATTACGAATTAAGCCGAGGAAGGCCGGGGTATCGCCCTCCATAATAAACGCATATTGCAGATAGCCTTTGCCTAACGGCCCTTTGCTGCGGATATGTTTATCCAGCCAGCTTTGGGACACGGTGGTGAAATCGGCGCCGGGCGCATTACGGTAATATTTATCGCCGCTGATGCCGGTCCAGGTGGCTCTGGCATAGTCGTCGCCGTTCTGACTGGAGGGGTCAACAATATAGCTAATCTGCGGATAGTGCTGACGTACCCAGTAACCGGCGTCATCCTGGTCGGAGATGGAATAGACAATCAGATTACGGGTTAACGCCTGCACTTTCTCCGCCGGATATTTCGCTGATAAATCGGTCAGCGCCTGTGCCAGCGTGTTGGCGCCCCCCCAGAGATTGATAAACAGCGGGCTGGCCGCATTGCTGCTGTGTTCAATCGATTTCAGCAGCAGATCTGACCCTTTACTCTGTCTGCCTTTACCGGTGGCGGCCATGCCATAAGCCGGCTGACCGGAGGCCACCAGCGCTTTAAGCTCTGCCGCAGAAGGATAATGTTTATCGTGTTTCAGCAGATTTGGTTGCACTTCCGCATAGTGACCCAGCACCAGGTTAATCATATCGGGATGCACTTTTTCCCGTTGCCAGGTGGAGGTGGTCGCGACCAGTCCTTCGACCGTCATTTCGTTGCTATACAGCAGGAAACGGGTCAGTGACATCTGATCGTCCGGCTCATTACCAATATCGGTCAGCACAAACACGCGCGGCCTGGCCTGCGAAGGAATATTTTTACCGGCAATCTGCTGGAGGGTCTCTGCGGCATAACTGGTGGCGGGTAAAGCGGCGCAGAGCAGCGGCAGGGTCAGGAACAGACTTCTGGTGAGAGGATTGGGCAGTAGCATAAACATTTTACTTTTAGTCCTTAAAAATAAGTTAGTTATGGTTATTTATTGGTTTTATGGCATGGCGGTAACCGAACAAAAACACATTAGTTAACAGTGGAAACAAAGTAAAAAGTAAAAGCCGCTTTTGTAATCTGCATCACAAAAAGTCAGCGGGAGAGTTAAATCAGGCTATCAGTGATGGCATCTGAGCTCAGTTGCACCAGACCAAACATGCTGTAGTTATAGGGGGCTGGCATATATTCGAGGCGGATAGTGTTGATATGTTCACTGGGGTTATCGGCCAGCAATTTTGCCGTCAGCGGAATAATCAAATCGGCATAATCTTCAAACAGCTCACCGCTCAGAATAACGCGTTTTATATTGTGGATTGGCGCGGTGCAGCAAATGGCGAAACAGAGCGCCGCCGCCGCGCGTGCGGCGGACTGTTGCGTGTCGGTAGCATCGAATTGCAGCGCATTTTCCAGTCCACCAGCATAGGGAAGATGGACGATTTCCGGATAGAAGCCGTTATCGCCGAGTCCCGGCTTACCGTTGATGCAATAACCGTACCCCAGGCTGCCAAAGCCCGGCATCAGGGCGATCCAGGAGTCACGTGAAGCAATGCGTTTATTGAGCATATGGCATGAGCACCAGGCGATATTCACCACCTGGGTGGCGATGCCGGTGGTGTGACGCAGCAGCTCACGCAGATTGTAGTGATGCTCCTTCAGCACCGGGCTCCATCTCACCACACCGGAATGCTGTTCGATACCGCCGCCAAGGGCTAAACCAATCTGCCTGACCTGGCTGGCGTCCACCACCGCTATGCCGCAGAGTTCAGCAAGCAGATTACTGACCGTGTCGGCCAGTTGACGGGCGCTTAATGGCGCATGCAGCGGATACTCAACCGCGGCGGCGGTGGGTTGCAGAGTATTGTAATCATTGAGGGTTGCCTGCAAGCCATAGCTGCGCATCATAATATTCAGGCTGTAAAATTGTCGCGCTTTTACCGCCAGCATCTGCTGCGGACGACCAAAGGGCGAATCTTTCACTTCGCGCGCTTCAATAATCCCCGCTTCCAGCAGTGATGAGGTCAGCTTGGTGACCCAGGCTTTGGTGATCTGCAGCGTTTTGGTCATGCTGACCCGTGATTCCACGGCGCTATGCAGAATATTAAGAATCTGTTGTTTATAGTCCATTGCTGCTTCCGTCTGGCATCAGGTTGCGGCCATAACATAGCATTGATTCGGGGTTTCTGAGCGGGCTTTTGGCGCGAATTTTGTGAAGGAAGCCTGAACAAAGGATGGTTTCAGGGCTGGGTTTATCGCCTCAGACGACCGTTTGTTGCTCATCTCTTTTCTGGTGCAACTCAGCACTCATCTTATCAGTCGGATAATGATTGCCCGCCATGGTCGGATGGACTTCCACCTTAACCGAACGCCACAGAAAGCGCTGCAACCACTCGCGATAGCCGCGGGTAAGAAAGCCGTGATTTAGTTGCAGATAGCTGTCGCGATAGGCCAGATAGACCTTGCGTAAGGCAAACCAGGGCACTCCCGGCAGATTATGGTGTACCGAGTGATAGTTCAGATTAAGAAACAGCAGTCGCCATGGCCATGCCGCTTCGTTAATCACCGATCGTGCCTGCGGATCGTCGGCGGCCCGATGTTCGAGAAAAGAGCGGATTTTGGTCAGGCTGAGCGCGGGATAGCTGACCGCCAGCAGAAACCACCCTGGCGGGAAATCGACAGCATGCATCCAGGCAAACACCACCATTAATAAACTGCCGTGGGTCAGCCACATGGCGATGGCGCGCCAGTCGCGCCCGGCAAAAGCCGCCAGCATGCTCAGCAGGGTTTGAATAATATCGCTGGCCGGGCCAAGGATCACCCGACCAGGCAGAGTGTTGCGCAGCTGCACCAGACGTCGTTGCCAGCCAGAAAACTGCTGCCAGCGTTGCGCAGAAAAATAGTAAGTTTCCGGATCTTCATCAGGGTGGGTGAGATGCTGATCGCGATGGTGTTGCAGATGTGAGTCGCGATACAGTCCAAACGGATACCAGATGGCTAATGGCATCAGCCCCAGCAGCTGATTAAAGGCGGCGGAGCGGGTGGGATGACCATGAATCAGCTCATGTTGCAGCGACATATACCAGGTGGTAAACCAGATCAGCAGCAAGGTCGCCGGCAAAATCCCCAGCGTTTTCCAGTAAGCCAGCGTGGCGAACCAGCCACCATAAATCACCACGATCAGTATCCATGTCGGCAGCTCAGTTCGCCATAGCCAGCTGCGTGACAACTGATGGATCCAGGCCCGTTGCTGCTGATGAAGGTAATTCACAGTCGACATCGATACCGCCCGAAAAAATGCTGAGATAAAAATCAACATGCGTGGGCGGCTGAGAAATAACAACGTATTAAAAACGCAGTGCTATGTTGAAAAATGCATAAGTCAGTTCTGTTTCGTGGCAGGAATATGATGTGATAATCATAAAAATATCTGCACTCTGGTAGGTTTAAATTTTAATTATTTTAATTGAAATAATTAAATAACCAATTCGAGGTCTCTTTATGGCTATATTAAAATTAAATATCAGCATCTTGAACTGCCTGTCAGGTTATGGTAAATACTATTTAAATAAGATAAGGAGAAGCGAAATGGCGGAAATCATTAAAAATGTAAGCGAAAGAGCTTATGCTGTGGCCCAGGCAGTAGCGTTTAAATACTCAAAATATAATCCCGATATTAATGATCCGCATAACGTGAGTACTTCAGCGGTCAGTCTTGCCAGACAACGTTCTGCTAAACGTTCGGCGGCAGAGTTAAACTTAATGTTTGAAAAAGCCTTTGCTGAGGTTATTAAATAATATGGTTAAATAAATGATTCATCTTTTATGCTTTATTTGGGGAGCGGAGCGTGGAGTCCAGATTATGGGTCTTTAAAGAATTAGTGGGTAATGACCACGATTATCAGGGTATTCTGGCATATGCATGTTATAAACTCGAAAAAGATAAACTTGCTCGGGATTTAATTAACGCCAAAAAATCTGAAGGTGACATTGCAAAGTCCTTAAAGCTATTTCATGCGGTATCCGTTACGCAAGGGCAATTAGAAAAATTCAGAGAAAAAGGGTTAGCTGTGATGGCAGCACTTACCGAAAGTTTAGATCAGGGATTAATCGATAAGCATAAAGAAGAGATGGACACACTCAAAAACCATTATCAAAACGTTCTGCAGCAGAATGAGCAGGCTTGTAAAAAACAGCTTGCCAGATGTAAGGCTGAGACTAAATCAATAACGCAGAAAGAACTGCTGACAAAAATGAGAGCCTGGCCATTAACACATTACTCTTTGAAAAAAAAGATATTTATGTGGATATGGAACGGCTATCAAAGCGTGGTTGCCGTGTTTGTATTGATATTTATTTTGCATACTGTGGCTTACTGGTCCTCTGATAAAGAGATCAAGGTTGGGGTATTGAACAGTTTTTGGGGACGTGTTCAGAATATGTTTAATAGTCCCATCCCCTCGTCTGACGTTAACCTTAAAACAGACGCTGATGTTTTAAGATAATAACGTCTTAAACCTTCGCATAATGGTGTTCATCGCTTGCGATCACTTTAAAAACCGTTCCTCCAGCGTCGCTTCCAGACCCAGCATCGCATCCTCTGCATGCTGCATATGTTCGGTCATAATCGTTTCGACCGCGCTGGCATCTTTGCGGCGCATCGCTTCTATTAAACGGTACTGATAGTCGATACCCACACTGCGATCCACCGGCTGCGGGCGCTGGTAAATATCTTTGCAGACCGCCAGGTCTTTTAGCAGGCGTTGCAGAAAGTGGCAGATAAAGGCCAGCAGCACATTGTCAGAGTAGCTGGCGACCACCGCATGAAAATCCAGTTCCGCCATACGCTGTTCCCAGCGTTCGGCATCGTCCGCCGGCTCATGGTCATATACCGCAATCAGCTGATGCAGCTGTTCAAAGCCTTTGGCGTCAATATTACCAATCGCACTGACGGCAACCAGCGGTTCCAGCGCCTTGCGCAGGGCATAAATATTGGCAATCGACAGCTGGCGGGTAAACAGATAGTTCGACAGCAGGCTGATGGCGCGGGTTTCGGTCATCGAATCGATAAAGGCGCCGCCGCCGGGGCCGGTTTTGGTGCGGATCAGTCCCTGAACTTCCAGTGACTTCAGCGCTTCACGCACCGTCCCTTTGCCAGCCGCATAGCGGGTCGCCAGATCTTTCTCCTGCGGCAGGCGGTCGCCCGGCAACAGATTATCGCGAATAATACTCTCTTTGATGGCATCAACGATTTCATCGGTACGCTTGCGACGCACTGGTTCAGGCGTCGCCGGGGTTTCACTGCTCATAGACTTTTATCCTTACAGTCGCGGCGCACTGGCCAGCAGACTCTGGGTGTAACTGTGTTGCGGCGCGCGAAACAGGGCGTCGTTATCGGCACATTCTACCAAATCTCCGCGATACATCACCGCCACCCGATCGGCGATGGATTCCACTACCGCCAGATCGTGGCTGATAAACAGGTATGACAAGCCAAATTGCTGTTTCAGCTGATCCAGCAACAGCAATACCTGCGCCTGCACTGAGACATCCAGCGCACTCACCGGTTCGTCGAGCACCAGAATCCGCGCTTCCGCCGCCAGCGCCCGGGCGATAGCCAGCCGCTGAGCCTGGCCGCCGGAAAACTCATGAGGGTAACCGAGCAGCGCATCGGCGGGCATCTGCACGGCTTCCATCAGTTCCAGCATGCGGTTTTTACGCTGCGTGGCGCGATAGCCACATAAATGGCTAAGCGGCACATTGAGAATGTCGGCGATGGTTTTACGTGGATTAAGTGAGGCTACCGGATCCTGAAATACATACTGTATCAGCCGCCCCAGGGCTTTTGCGTCACGCTGCTGCGCGCTTTCGCCCATCAGTCTGATACTGCCGGAGGTGGGCGTCTCCAGCCCGACCAGCATCCGTGCCAGGGTACTTTTGCCCGAGCCACTTTCGCCGACCACCGCCAGAGTTTCACCTGCCGACAGCTGCAACGATACGCCTTTGACCGCCTGCACCTGATGGCGCGCCGGAGAGAGCCAGCTGGCCTTGCGGCCAAATGTTTTATACAGCTTATCGACTTCAATCACATAGCTCATAGCGTCTCCTGCTGCGACTGACGTGGGGGATAGAGTTTCGCCACCTGTTGCAGAAACTCACGCCCCTGGCCCAGTTTCGGCACGCTGGCAATCAGTCGCCGGGTGTATTGATGCTGTGGCGCATTAAGCACCGTGGCAGTATCGCCGCTTTCGACGATTTCACCGTGGCGCATTACCGCCACGCGGTCACAAATCTGCGCGATTACGCCGAAATCGTGGGTAATAAACAGCAGGGTCAGGCCGCGTTCACGGCGCAGCTGCTGCAGTAATTCGAGGATCCGCGCCTGCACGGTAACATCAAGGGCGGTAGTGGGTTCATCGGCGATAATAATCTGCGGATCATTGGCCAGCGCCATGGCGATACCGGTGCGCTGACGCTGACCGCCGGAGAGCTGATGCGGAAAGGCATAAAAACGCTGTGCGGCATCCTGAATGCCGACGCTGTCGAGCAGTTCCAGCGCTTTCTGCCGCGCCGCGGCGTTCGACAGCGGCTGATGAGCCTGAATGGCTTCGATTAACTGTGCGCCAATACTCATCTGCGGGTGCAGGGTGGTCAGCGGATCCTGGAAAATATACGCCACCCGTGCGCCACGGCGCTGCTGTATTGCCTGCGGCGACAGCGACAGCATCTCCTCACCGGCGACATAAATCGCGCCGCCGCTGATTTCGCCCGGCGGCGAGGCCACCAACCCCATCACCGACAGCGCGGTTACGCTTTTACCGGAGCCACTTTCGCCAATCAGACCGAGACACTCACCGGCTTTAACATAAAAACTGACGCCTTTCACTGCCGCCTGAGTTTTTGCGCCAGAGCGGAAATTGACCTGCAAATCGACCACCTCCAGCAGCGCATTATTACCCTGACTGGCTGCCGGTATCGTTTTACGGCTGACGCGGGTCACCGCGCTGGCGCGCTGCAATACGCCGGATTTAAGCCGTGGATCGAGCAGATCGCGGATGCCGTCACCGAGCAGGTTAAAGCTCATTACCAGCAGGAAAATCATTATTCCCGGCACCAGTGAGACATGTGGCGCGCTGAACATCTGGGCGCGCCCCTGGCCGAGCATTGAGCCGAGATCTGCGGCGGGAGGCTGGGCGCCAAGGCCAAGGAACGACAGCCCGGCGGTCTCCAGAATCATCCAGCCGACGGTAGTCGACATGGTAACCACGATTACCGGCAGCACATTCGGCAGCACTTCGCTTAGCAGAATCTGGCGGTGATTTTTCCCCGACAGACGCGCGGCCTGCACAAAATCACGCTGACGCAGGCCGACGGTCAGGCCGCGAATATTGCGCGCGAAGAACGGAATATTTACCACCGCAATGGCGTACAGCGCATTCAGCAGACCGGGACCGAGCACCGCAACAATCACCAGCGCCAGCAGAATATAGGGAAACGCCATCAGCATATCGATCAGGCGCATCAGCAGGCTGTCGGCTTTGCCGCCGGCGTAACCGGCAATCAGACCGATTAAGGTGCCGAAAAAAGCCGCCAGCAGGGTGGCGCTGATACCCACCGCCAGCGAGATGCGGGTGCCCCAGATTAGCCGTGACAGCACATCACGCCCCAGCGGGTCGGTCCCCAGCAGATGGCCCGGTGATAACGGCGGTAACAATCGTTGCAGTAAATCGGTGGCATCAGGGTCGGCCAGCGGCAGCAGCGGGGCGCATAATGCGGTAATCAGCGCGATCAGCAAAATAATCAGTCCCAGCGTCGCCAGCCGGTTGGCCAGCAATAACGACCACGGCGACGGGCGATGGCGCACTGCCGGAGAGTTCAGCGTCTGGCTCATGATTTTAACCTCGGGTCGAGAAGGGCCTGAAGAATATCGGCGCACAGGTTGATCAACACATAGGCGGCTGCGGCCACCAGGACACCCCCCTGCACCAGTAACAGATCGCGGGTCGAGACCGCTTTTACCAGCATCGCGCCGAGGCCGGGCCACTGAAATACCGTCTCGATATACACTGCGCCGCCGAGTACAAATCCGGCCTGAATACCGATCACCGGAATCACCGATACCAGCGCCATACGAAAGGCGTGGCGATAAATCACTTTGCGTTCCGACAGACCTTTCGCGCGTGCGGTACGGATAAAGTCCTGACGCAGCACTTCCAGCATTGCGGTGCGGGTCAGGCGGGCAATCACGCCGGTGGCGACAATCGCCAGCGTTATGGCCGGTAGCGCCAGGTGATGCAGCAAATCCAGCCAGCCGCCGCCACCCCAGATAGCATACATACCGGAGGCAGGGAACCATTGCAGCTGTACGGCGAACAACATAATCATCAGCAGGCCAATCCAGAAGGAGGGCAGCGAAATACCGAGCAGTACCAGCAGGGTGATCAGACGATCGCCCCAGCCAAACTGGCGTACTGCTGATACCGTACCGGCCAGCAGACCCAGTACGGTGCTCAGCAACAGGGCGCTGCCGCCCAGCACCAGCGTGGCGCTCAGGCGCTGCAACACTTCATCCAGCACCGGCCGGTTCAGCACATATGAGCGGCCAAAATCGCCGTGCAAAATATTGCCCGCCCAGATCAGATACTGGCGATACAACGGCTGGTCCAGTCTCAGTTGCTGGTTAATCCGCGCGACATTTTCCGGGGTTGCCCAGGCGCCCAGCAGCGCTTCGGCCGGATTTCCCGGGATCATCGCCATAATCAGAAACACAATCAGCGACAGGCCGATAAACACCGGGATGATCGATAACAGCCTTTTCAGCAGGTAGCTCCACATAATCACGCTCCGCGTTAATAATCAGTGCTTCGTCACCCGGTTGAGTAACAGGTTGAAGTTGGGTTGCAGGGAAAAGTGGCCGATGCGGGTTGAAGTCACGGCGTTCTGCTTCCAGTTGGCGACAAAAATCCACGGCGCATCGTTATGCACCAGCTGCTGCACCTGGCGATACAGCTGGCCGCGAGCGGCGTTGTCGGTCGTGAGGCGTGCCTGCTCCAGCAGTTTGTCGACCTGCGGATTACTGTAATAGCCGGAGTTAAAGCCGCCTTTTTTCGGCCAGGCATCGCTGCGCAGGGTGAGGAATGGCAGGGTGTCGGGATCGTTGGTCATCCACGCCATTTCCGCCATATTGGTCTGGTTATCGAGTCCGGCATTGACCTTCGACAGATAGGTATTCCACTCATAAGTCTCAATATTGACATTCAGCCCGACCGCTTTTAAATCCGCCTGAATGGCTGTGGCCATCGGTACCGGATCCAGCATGCCGGAGCCGCCTTCGGTGACGTAGAAGGTCAGCGTTGCGCCTTCGGCTCCCGCTTCCTTCAGCAGCTGGCGGGCTTTGGCCGGATCGTAAGGCCAGGGGGTGACCTCTTTATTGGCGGCCCAGCGAAAAGCGGCCGGTATCGGGCCGTCGGCCACGCCAGCCGAGCCCTGCAAAATATTGTCCACCAGCGACTGCTTATTCACCGCGTAATTCACCGCCTGGCGCACCCGCACATCATTAAACGGCGGCACCTGCGTATTCAGCATCACATACCAGACGTGGGGGCCGGTGGTTTCATACAGACGGAAGCGTTTGCTTTTTTCGGCAAACAGTTTCACCGTATCAGGCGGCACTTCCACCATCGCATCAATCCCGCCGGAGAGCATCTCCGCCACGCGTGTATTGCCATCGGTAATCGGGCGGAATACTACGGTATTGACCGCCGGTTTGCCGTCCCAGTAAGCGCTGTTTGCCGTGACCACTACGCGCTGATTAGCCTGCCATTCGGCAAACTGAAACGCACCGGTGCCCACCGGATGACGGCCAAAATCTTTGCCATATTTTTTAACCGCCGTCGGCGAAACGATCAGACCGGTTGGCGTCGCGAGGTTAGAGAGCAGTGGCGCAAACGGCTCATTCAGATGAAATACCAGCGTATGTTCGTCAGGAGTAGCGATCGACTTTATCGAGGAGAAGAAGAACGACAGCGGGAACGGGCCGGTATGATGCCAGGCACTCTTTTCATCGAGCATACGCTGGAAAGTAAATTTTGCGGCGTCGGCATTAAACGGTGTGCCGTCCTGAAAACGCACATTTTTCCGCAGCTGAAAACGGTAAGTCAGGCCATCCGGGCTGATTTGCCAGCTGGTGGCCAGAGCCGGTTCGATATCCAGCGTACCTGCACCGTTGCGCACCAGACCATCATAGATATTCACCAGAATACGCGAATCATTGGCGGCGGTCGCCACCTGCGGATCGAGCGACTGCGGCTCCGCCACCTGACCAATCAGCAGTGCATCCGCGGGCGTGGCGGCCTGCACGGCGGGCATCCCAGTCAGACCAAGCAGCAGGCAGAACGGCAGGGCTTTTCTGATTAACACATCTCTTCGTCGCGCACTCAGCATTGTGGCCTCATCAGTTTCTGGTGAAAGAATAAGCGTTGTCCTGCTTTTTATTTATGCGTATAAATACACTTTATTGCAATAATTTATGCATATAAATTTAATCTGACGCTGATGGAGCTGAGATGACTTTTTCGATAGTCGCACGCGATCCGCTTACCGGCGCGCTGGGCGTGGCCAGCGCCACGGCAGGTCCGGCAGTGGGGGCGCTGGTGGTGCATGGCAGCACCAGCACCGGGGCGATAGCGACTCAGGCGATGACCAATCCGTTATACGGCATTCGCGGGCTGGCGCTACTGCGTAAAGGCATTTCCGCCAGCGAGACCCTGAAGTTGCTGCTGGCGACCGATGCTGATGCCGCACGACGGCAGGTGATAATCATCGATCGTTACGGCGATATTGCGCACTGGAGCGGTAAGCAGTGCGGAGAATTTGCCGCCAGCCAGCAGGGCGCAGAGTGTGCGGTGGCGGGCAATCTGCTGACCGCTGTGGATACGCTGGACGAGATGTTGCGTGTTTATCTGGTGCGGGATGATTTAGCGTTTGCTGACCGTCTGCTGGCGGCAATGCAGGCCGGGGCCGCTGCCGGCGGCGACCGTCGCGGGCTGAAATCGGCGGCACTAAAAATCTGGCACGATCGCGAGTACGCCAGTGTCGATTTGCGCGCCGACTGGTCAGATGCGCCGCTTGAGATGCTGGGGGAAATTTTACGCCAGACGCGTCAGCCGCAGCATGCGGATTTCTTTGCTGCATTGCCGAAAGGGCAGGTGGAGTGATATTGCGGGCGGCGAAAACGCCGCCCCTACAAATAACGCTATGAAACTTCCCAGGGGGCCGTTAACGGCTCCCCTGCATCTGATCTATTGCCGCCCGTCAGTCAAATCAGAAACGATAGCTCACGCCTGCCTGCCAGGTGCGATCGCGGCCAATCCAGCAATAGCTGCTGCTGTAGCAGGTATAGGTGAACTTATTCGTCACGTTCTGTGCACCAGCTTTCAGGGTTAATCCTTTCAGACTCGGGCTAAGCACGCCCATATCGTAAGCCACCGCTAAGTCATACTGCGTATTGCCGCCCATCGCTGGCTCTGAGTTGTCCGGCGTAATGGCGGTTTTGCCCTGGTAGCGCAGTCCGGCGCCCAGCATCAATCCATTCAGCATACCGTCGTCAAAGGTGTAGTCAGCCCACAGCTTAAGTGCGTTTTCCGGCACCTGGGTCGCGCGTTGTCCCTGATAGAGGTCATCTTCAGTATTAATCGCATGGGTATAAGCATAACTTGCCAGCAGATTCAGGTTGTCGAGCGGACGGCTGACGGCGGTAAATTCAACGCCTTTCGACTCCACTTCGCCGGTCTGACGGTAGTTCAGCTGGCTGTTGGCGTCGTAAGTGTAATCGGTGGTCAGCACATTTTTCTGGGTGATCTTAAATACCGATGCGGTCAGGGTGGTGGCGTAGTTCGCCAGCAGATATTTCACCCCGCCTTCCACCTGTTCGCTGGTGGTGGGTTTGGCCTGATCGGCGGTCAGCGTGCCCTGTGGTGAAACCGGCATAAAGCCTTCAGAGTAGCTGATGTATGGCGCGATACCGTTGCTGAACTGATATAACGCACCGAGGCGTTTGGTCACCCGATGCTGATCGACCCAGCTTTTACTGTCGCCATCCAGCTGATTAGTGGTGGTAGAGCGATAATCGTCATAGCGCAGGCTGGCGACCAGGTTCAGACCGCCAGACACCAGCTGATCCTGCAGATAATAGCCCGCCTGATTAAAGCTCAGACGCTGTTTCGTTGCGGTATACAGGCCAAGATTATCATCGGTCAGCTGATTATGGTCCGGGTTGAGCATATCAATGCCCGGATAGGCGGTGCCGTAATCATATTTAAAGTTGGAATTCAGGTGCTGGTAGTCAAAACCGGCTAACAGATGGTGCGTCCAGTCGCCCAGTTCGACGGTTTTTTTCAGCTGGTTATCAATATTAAAGCTGTCGAGATCTTCATCCGTGGTGTAGCCAAAGCGCGACAGCTCGGTGTTGCTGCCGCTGGTGCCGGTGGAGTAGATGCTGCGCTGGTAAGTCTCAACGGTGGCGTAGCGCGCTTTCTGCACAACCCCCCAGCCGCTGTCAAACTGATGTTCGAAGCTGTAACCCAGCAGAGTCTGACGCTGCTGGAACCCGTTCCAGCTGTCACCGGCATAGTCGCGGCGGGAAGCATAGCCACTGCGAAGATAAGCCAGTGGCAACGGGTTCGATGGCGTCAGGCTCGGCTGATTCTGGTAAATGGCATCAAGCGTCAGACGGGTTTGTTCTGAAGGCTGCCAGGTCACCGAAGGGGCAAGCAGGTAACTTTCCGTTTTAGTGGTTTCCGGCTGATCGTCACCGGCGCTGGCCTTACCGATAAAGCGGTAATTCCAGTCACTGTCAGCGATCTGTCCGGTGGAATCGAGATAGCCTTCACGCAGGTTGCGGTTACCGCTGTTAAAACCGACTTCGGTGCTCTGCTGTTTCTGTGGGGTTTTGCCCTGAATATTCACCAGGCCGCCTGGTGACGCATTGCCATACAGCACCGAGGAGGGGCCTTTGAGGATATCTACCTGCTCAATCAGAATCGGGTCGATACTGGCTTTGGTATTGCCGCTGACGTTATACGGCAGTTGCAGGCCATTGTAATATTCGTGTTCTGCACTGAAGCCGCGGATCTTATATTCGCTCATATAAGTGGTCGAGCCGCGCATTTCGCTGGAGACGCCCGCATCATACCGCAGCACTTCGTTCAGTGAGGTGGCGTGGCGTTTTTCGATCTCCTGCTTACCAATGGTATCGATGGTTTGCGCGGTGCGGCTCTCTGGTACTGCGGACTTAGTGGCGCTGTTAGTGTAAGGCGCGACACTGTTGTCACTGCCGTCACCCTGTGCCGAGACCACCATGGTGCTGTCGGTTTTCGGCTCGCTTGCTGCCTGGGCCGGAGATGAAACTGCGGCGGCAATACTGAGCGCCAGCAGGGAAAAATGTGCGTAACTGTGCCTGGTCATAATCTGTTTCTCTCGTTGTTTTTATAAGGTGCCTGACGGCTATTATTGTCTTTCAGGCCGTGCGGACCGCTATGCACAATGCCGGGTTATGTATGAGAGATGACAAAATGGCGCTGATTCGCCGGGAAAGGGCATTAAGCCGAGTGCAGCGCGCTTGGCGCAACGCCGTAGCGGCGGCGAAAGGCGGTGGCGAAATTGGTGGCGTGCTGATAGCCGGACATCCATGCCGCCTGCTGTACGCTGTGTCCTTCCTGCAAATAACGCCGCGCCAGCGCCAGGCGACAATCGCGCAGATAGTTAAACACCGAATCACCATAGGTCTGGCGGAACTTGCAGCGCAGACTGCTGGGGCTCATCGCGGCGATGCGTGCCAGCGCATCCAGCGTATGGGGATGTTCGGGAGAAGCCGCCAGTAACTGACGCACCTGCTCCAGCCGGCTGCGCTCACCTGGCGGCAGCACAATCTGATTGTCGGCGATAGCGGGCGTATCAGGAAGCGACGGCGCCAGCAGCTGTTGCGCCAGCAGTTGCAACAGCAATCCCTCCAGCATCAGCTGACGCGCCACCGGGTTAGCGCAGGGTTGCAGCACGCTACGCAGGCCGGTTAGCAGATGATCGGGGATATGCCATGCCGCTGAAGCGGGATTTTTTTGCTGCCAGGCGCTGAGCAGAGTGGCGATTTCTGAGCGCGGATGAAAACGCCCGGGCTGGATGCCGAGAGAGATAGTCACCAGATGTTGGTCCTGCTGATGACGGGCATGCAGCACCAGCTGTTCACCGATGCTGGTCGCCAGCGCCATACCTGGCTGCATATATTGCGCTTCGCCGTTCAGCCACAGATGTACGCTGCCTTCGACCATCACCAGTATATAGAGCGGGGAGCTGCCGACCGAGGTGGTTTCATAAGGTTCGAGTACACGCAGATCCGAGCAGGTCACACTGATCCCTGACGGCAGCAAAATCTCATCAACATGACCCTGCACCACCGTATGCTGTGCCGGCCGTGCCACCGGATCCATCAGCGACGGAAAACGGTAATCAATGCCGTGACGCTGACCATAATCGAGAAAGTTCGCCACAGAGAAATGCTGTTCCTGCCGTGCGGGTCGCTGTGTGTTCATGCTTGTCCGGTTGCTGCGGGGCGGGCAGGTGAACCCCCCACCTGCGCTGGATAAGGCGCATCTTAGCACTCCAGATAATAATGGTAAAATAAATGATACGTATTCGCATTAGGTGTTTTATTCAATATATACCCAAAAGAAATAACAATTATAAAAATATTATTATTATGGAATAAGTCGCTGAGTATACTGCGATCATTCCTGCACTGACGCAGGCATCTTATTCTATTTTTGGGGATTACCTTATGCACACGTTGATCAGTAAAACTTCTCGTGCTGTGTTACTGGCAGCCACCACCGCAGTAATGATTGGCGCGGCACTGGTGCCGCTGAACGCCGCACGGGCGGCCGATAAAACCACCATTAAAGTGGGCATTATCAGCGGCGAAGATGAAGATGTCTGGCGTGAAGTGGTTAAGCAGGCGGCGGCGAAAGGCCTGACGGTGAAGCCGGTAGTATTTAATGACTATAACCAGCCAAATGAAGCGCTGCAAAATGGCGAAGTCGACGCCAATGCCTTTCAGCATCAACCGTTCCTGGATAACCAAATCAAAGTGAATCATTACGATATCGTACGTGTCGGCGACACTGCGGTGTGGCCGATAGGCCTTTACTCGAAAAAAGTGAAAAGCGTTAAAGAGCTGAAAGAGGGGGCGGTGGTTGGCGTACCGAACGATCCGGCTAACGAAGCGCGTGGTCTGATTCTGCTGCAGCAGGAAGGGGCGATTAAACTTAAAGCTGGCGCCGGGATTTTCGCCACTATCGCCGACATTACCGATAACCCGCGTAAGCTGAAAATTAAAGAGCTGGACTCCGGCATTATCGGCCGCTCGGTTCCCGATCTGGATGCGGCGGTAGTCAATACCGACTGGGCGCTGAAAAGCGGCCTGACGCCAGCCGATCGCATCGCGCAGGAGGCAGTTAAAGGTAACCCGTATAACAACTTTATCGCGGTGAAAAAAGAGAATGTCGATGCGCCATGGGTAAAAACGCTGGTGAGCGCTTACCAGAATGACGCGGTGAAAAAAGTATTTGATCAGGTCTATAAAGGCACCGGCGTTTCTGCCTGGTAAGGATAGTCAGGCATGAGTGCAATTGCAGAGAGTTTTACCATCAGAGAGCAGGCGCCGGAAGGCGCCTTTTCCGCAGACAAACCCGGCACGCCAGACGAATCACCGCAGGATGTGGTACGTCTGCATCAGGTCAGCCGACGCTTTGGCGATACGCAGGCGCTGAAATCGGTCTCGCTGACGGTAAAAAAAGGCGAGATCCTCGGCATTATCGGTCGCAGCGGGGCGGGAAAATCGACCCTGATCCGCTGTCTGAATGGTCTGGAAAAGCCGGATAGCGGCACCATTGAGATTGAGGGGCGGGCGATTACCGCGCTGAGTGAGAAACAGCTCCAGTCAGTGCGCAGCCGCGTGGGCATGGTGTTTCAGCACTTTAATCTGCTGTCGGCGAAGACCGTCGAGCAGAATATCGCGCTGCCGCTGAAGATCGCCGGTTACGCTAAAGCCCGGCGCCAGCAGCGGGTGGCGGAGTTGCTGGCGCTGGTCGGTCTCGAAGATAAAGCGCTGGCTTATCCTGCAGCGCTCTCTGGCGGACAAAAACAGCGGGTGGGGATTGCCCGCGCGCTGGCCGCCAGCCCGGCGCTGTTACTCTGTGATGAAGCCACCTCGGCGCTTGATCCGGAAACCACGCGCGCCATTCTGGCGCTGCTGAAATCACTGAATCAGCAGCTGGGTATCACCATCTTGCTGATCACCCATGAAATGGAGGTGATCAAAAGTGTGGCGCATCGGGTGGCGGTGATAGATAGCGGCGAGATTGTTGAGCAGGGGCCGGTATGGCAGGTATTTGCCCATCCGCAGTCGCAGCTGACGCGCACGTTACTGCGCGGATTATTGCCGCAGCTGCCGGAAAGCCTGGCGGCACAGCTTTCGTCGCATCCGCAGGGGCAGGCGATCTACAGCGTGCAGTACGCCGGTCAGGATCGGCAGGGTGAAATTCTGACCCGAATGGCGCAGGCACTGCCCGGCAAGTTTCGCCTGATTCAGGGCGGTGTCGACCATATTCAGCATTACGCCATCGTACGTTTTTTCTTTGCAGTGTCGGCAGACGACCGCGCGGCGCAACAAGAGGTTCTCGCCTGGCTGCATCAGCACCAGGCCCAGGTGGAGTTGAGTGGCTATGTCACCGGTAATGATTGATCTGTTACTTAACGCGATTCAGGAAACGCTGATTATGACGGCAGTCTCCGGGCTGTTGTCGCTGATCGCCGGGCTGCCGTTAGGGCTGATTTTAGTGATGACCAGCGCCGGTGGCGTAGCGGAAAATCGCTGGGTAAACCGCTCGCTGGGAATGGTGATTAATGGCTTCCGCTCGCTGCCGTTTATTATTTTGCTGGTGGCGCTGATCCCGCTGACCCGTTTTCTGGTCGGCACCTCATTAGGCACCTGGGCGGCGATAGTACCGCTTTCGATCACCGCGACACCCTATTTTGCCCGCGTGGCAGAGGTCTCGCTGCGCGATGTCGACCGCGGCTTAATCGATGCGGTGCGCGCAATGGGCGCCAGCCGGTTGCGTATTGTCTGGGATGTGCTGATCCCGGAAGCGTTACCGGGCATTCTGGCCGGTTTTGTGGTGACGCTGGTGGCGCTGATTGGCGCTTCAGCGATGGCCGGTGCGATTGGCGCTGGCGGTCTCGGCGATCTGGCGATCCGCTACGGGTATCAGCGCTTTGAAACCAGCGTTATGATTGCGGTGATCGCCGTACTGATCGTGCTGGTATGCGGCATTCAGTGGCTGGGCGATCGGCTGGTGGCGCGGGTCGATAAACGCCGTTAATACGCAGGAAAGGATTAACCCCTGCTAATCGAATAATGGCATGCTGGGTTTACTTTCCTGCATATAAGGGCACATACGCCATGAAGAACATCGGATTTCTGTCGTTTGGTCACTGGACGCCTTCACCGCAATCGGGAACCCGTTCGGCGGCCGACGCGCTGTTGCAATCTATTGATCTTGCCGTCGCGGCAGAAGAGCTGGGCGCCGATGGCGCGTATTTCCGCGTGCATCATTTTGCCCGTCAGCTGGCTTCTCCTTTCCCGTTACTGGCTGCGGTTGCCGCCCGTACCCGCAGTATTGAGATTGGCACCGGCGTTATTGATATGCGCTATGAAAATCCGCTGTATATGGCCGAAAGCGCCAGCGCCGCCGACCTGATTTCCGGCGGCCGTCTGCAACTGGGTATCAGCCGGGGTTCGCCGGAGCAGGTAATTGACGGCTGGCGCTATTTTGGTTATCAGCCCGCAGAAGGTGAGACAGATGCCGATATGGGCCGACGTCATACCGAAGCGCTGCTGGAGGTGCTGCGTGGCGAGGGCTTTGCTAAACCTAACCCGCAGCCGATGTTCCCCAATCCGCCGGGATTATTGCGCACTGAGCCTTTCTCTGCCGGTCTGCGCGATCGCATCTGGTGGGGCGCAGGTTCGAATGCTACCGCAGTATGGGCGGCGAAGCTGGGTATGAATCTGCAAAGCTCAACGCTGAAGGATGATGAAACCGGTGAAGCGTTCCATGTGCAGCAGGCGCAGCAGATCCGCGCTTACCGTGCGGCATGGGCGGAGGCGGGTCATACGCGTACCCCACGGGTGTCGGTCAGCCGCAGTATCTTCGCGTTAATGGACGATCGCGATCGGGCTTACTTTGGTCGCAGCGGTGAGGAAGGGGATAAGGTGGGTTACCTTGATGAGAAAACCCGGGCGATCTTTGGCCGCAGTTACGCCGCCGAACCGGAACAGCTGATTAAACAGCTGAAGCAGGATGAAGCGATTGCTGAAGCTGATACCTTACTGTTAACGGTGCCGAATCAGCTGGGCGTTGACTATAACGCGCATGTGATTGAATCGATCCTGCAGCATATTGCTCCGGCGATGGGCTGGCGTTCGTAACAAAACAGGTTTAGTGCTCCGCTATTAAAGAAAGACTCCGCGTTTATTTTACGGGCGACGTTCTCGCCGCCCGTGCTGATGATATGCACTTTATAAGAAATTAATCGATGCTTATCGTAAAAAGAGTATAGCGGTTAAAACGCTTTATCTTATTTCACTATCAGGGAAAAGATTCTCGCTATTGTCGTTTTACAATCGAATAACAGTGCTTTAATAATTTGATCCGGATCAATGAAACGGACACCGATAATGGACAGCACCATTCAGATTGCCAAACCGCAAGATGCGGAAGAGATATATAACCTGCTGCAACGCGCCTATGCTGCATTGCTGGATCTGAATGTTAATTTCACCATTACCCGCGCCCCGCTTGAGGTGGTGCAGAAAGCCATCCGCGACGAGACGGTGCTGGTGCTGCGTCAGCAGGGAGAAGCCATTGCTACCGTTACCGTACGCCTGCCGCAGGGGGACAATCCACCCGGACTGCCCGCGCTGCCTTTTATTCACTGGTTTGCGGTGGCGCCGGAATATAAACGCCAGGGATTTGGCGATCAGATATTAACCTGGGCCGAAAAGAATTTATTAACCGAGAAGCTAAACGCATCCGCAGTCTATTTAGCGACGGCGATTAAACATCCCTGGCTAACCCAACTCTATCAAAAACGTGGTTATCAATCTTTTCATCATAAAGTGAATCCACTGGGTGAAGAGCTGGTCTATCTGAAAAAAGATCTTCTGCCATTAAATTAATTAAGGACAATATGAAAGCCAATCATTTGCATGCTGCGCTGGTTATTGCCTGCGCGCTGGGGACCAGCCATTTTTCGTTTGCCGCCGAACAACCACGTAATGGCGGCACACTGACCTGGGGCATTGAGACCGAACCGAATACCTTTAACCCGCAACTGAATGGACAATCCAAGGCCGAACTGATCTTACGCGTCGCCTGGGAATCACTGCTGGCGCGTAAAGCCGATGGCAGCTATGTGCCCTGGCTGGCGGAAAGTTATCAGGTCAGCGATGACGGTAAGACCTTCAGCTTTAAGCTGCGTAAGGATGTCAGTTTTTCTGACGGTGAAAAATTTAACGCGCAGGCCGTGGCGCAGAACTTTCTGCATACCCAGGATGCCGCTTACTGCGCCGGTTCCAGCCTGTGCGCGATGGGCGCGCGAATCGCCAGCGTGGAAACGCCCGATGACTTTACGCTGGTGATTAAACTTAAACAGACTTACACGCCATTCCTCTCTTTTGCCGCGTCACTGAAACAGCTCTCTCCCGCTAGCTGGACATCGTCGCAACTGAAAGCGGGCGGTAAAGAGATTGCCGGCACCGGCCCGTTTATTCTGCAAAATTACGAGAAAGGTCAGCAGGTGACCTTTGTGAAAAACCCGCATTACAACTGGGCGCCAGCGGTGACAAAACATCAGGGGCCTGCTTACCTCGATAAAGTGATCTATCGCTTCCTGCCAGAATCCTCGGTGCGCAGTGGCGCGCTGCTCTCCGGTCAGGTGGATGTGATTGAAGGTATTTCCGGCAACGACGCCGCAGAATTTAAAGATAACGACGATTTCACTTATCAGCACGCGCTGAATACCGGCACCCCTTATTCACTGTTTCTGAATGTTGACTATGGCCCGACGCGCGAAGTGCGCGTGCGTCAGGCGCTGCTGCAGGGGCTGGATATCGACCCGATCCTGAAATCGGTGTATCGCGGCGAGCGTACGCGGGCGTGGGGCATCACGTCGCCGGTCGACCCGCTGTATGACAAGGGGCTGGAGCAGAAGTATGGCAATCAGCCAGAGAAAGCTAACCAGCTGCTTGACGAGGCGGGCTGGACGGTACGCGACAGCGCCGGTTTCCGTACTAAACAGGGTCAACGTCTGAGCGTGGAGATTATCCAGGCGCAGGCCACGGTGCGTGACCAGCGCGATGTGCTGTTGCAGGCCATCCAGGCGCAGGCGCGGCAGCGTCTTGGCGTGGAGCTGAATATCCGCTATGTGGATTCCGGCACTTACGCGGAGGTGCGCAAAAGCGGACAGTTTGGCTCGATTGCTAACTCCAATACCGAAACCGATGGCATCGATATCGAAAATCATTATCGCCCGGTGAATGCCGGCGGATCGATTAACTACAGCCGTGTCAACAGCCCGGAAATTCAGCACTGGCTGGATGAGGCTTCGCGCACGCTGGACACCGCCACACGCCGCACTCTCTACGGGCAGTTGCAGCAGTACGCCCTGCCGGAGCAGGCGGTGGCGGTGCCGCTGTACGAGCCGGAAGATCAGATTGCGGCTGCCAGCTATGTGCATGGTGTCGGTTTCCGCAGTTACAAACAGATGCCGGAAAACGCCTATGACGTCTGGCTGAGTGACCACTAATTTACCGGGGGAATCATGAGTCTGGAAAGCACATTGACAGAGCCGCAGCCGCGTCGCGCACCGCGCTTCGGCGGCAATGGGTTAACCCGGCGCATCGTTGAACGCCTGCTGGGCGGTGTGCTGGTGTTGTGGGCGGCGATCAGTCTCGCTTTTCTGGGCGTGCATCTGGCGCCTGGCGATATTGTCAGCCTGCTGGTTGGCGAGCAGATCTCCACGCCGCAGATTGAAGCGGCGATCCGCGCCGAATGGGGACTCGATCAGCCGCTGTGGTGGCAATATCTGCACTATCTGTGGCGGCTGCTGCATGGCGATCTGGGGCGTTCTTATATCCTCAATACTGATGTCAGCCAGCTGCTGCTGTCCCAGCTGTGGCCGACGCTGAAACTGACGCTGGCGGCGCTGGGGGTCAGCCTGATCTTTGCGGTCGGCGTTGCGGTGGCGACCGCCCACCGGCGCTGGGGGCGGCGTATCGCTAACGGTATCGAACTGCTGCTGGCTTCCACGCCGTCGTTCTGGCTCGGACTGGTGCTGCTGGCGATTTTTAGCTTCACCCTGCGCTGGTTTCCGGTAGCGGGGGATCGCCATCTGTCGGCGCTGGTGCTACCGGCGCTGTCGCTGGGGCTGGCGCAGGGCGCGGTGGTGGCGCAGGTTTTGCGGCGCGGACTGGAACAGGCGCTGGATGAGCCTTTTACCCTGACGCTGCGCGCCTGGGGAGTTGGTGAGCGCCGTATCCGTCTGCGCCATGCGCTGCGCCATGCGGCGCTGCCAGCGGTGACCCTGACCGGCTGGTTAATTGGCGGCTTGCTAAGCGGCGCGGTGATCACCGAACAGGTGTTTGGTCGCCCGGGACTGGGTAAGCTGACGGTCGACGCGGTGCTGGCGAAGGATCTGCCGGTGGTACTGGCGGTGGCGATCTTCTCGGCGCTGATCTATGTGCTGATGAGTACGCTGGTGGATATTCTCTATCTGCTGATTGACCCGCGCTTACGGCAGGGATCCGGGGAGGCGCGCCGATGAGCACCTTAGCGCTGCGTTTGCGCCCCTCACTGCCGTGGCCGTTGTGGCCAGCACTGGGCTTTCTGCTGCTGGTGGCGCTGGCGGTGATCGTGCCGGGCTGGCTGGCGACGGACGATCCGCTGCTGGCGGATCCGGTCAATGCCCAGCTGCCGCCTTCACTGAGTCACTGGCTGGGTACGGATCAGTTAGGGCGCGATCTGCTGACCCGGATTATCTATGGCAGCCGTTACTCGCTGTTGATCAGTGTGGCGGCGATCTCGCTGGCGGTGGTGGTCGGCACCTTGCTCGGGCTGTTCGCCGCGCTGGCCAGAGGCGTGGTGGATGAGCTGCTGAGTCGCACTGTGGATGTGATCTCCGCATTTCCTGACCTGTTGCTGGCGCTGATGCTGATTGCCTTTACCGGCCCCGGCACCAGCAATCTGATTATTGCGCTGGGTGTCGCTTCGGTACCGCGCTTTGCCCGTGTGGTGCGCGCCCAGACCTTTCTGGTGCTCTCTTCCGGTTATGTTGAACAGGCGCGTACCTTTGGTCTGCGGCCGTTAACCCTGATTACCCGCCATGTGCTGCCGCATGCGATTGCGCAGGTGCCAGCGCTGGCCACGCTCGGGCTGGGCACGGCAATTATTGGCACCGCCGGGTTAAGTTTCCTGGGTATGGGGCCGCAACCGCCCACTGCGGAGTGGGGGCTGATGCTGGCCGAAGGGCGCAATTATCTGCGCAATGCCTGGTGGATTGCCGTCTGGCCGGGAGTGTTTATCACCCTGACAGTGGTGGCGGTCAATACCCTTGGCCGCTACTGGCAGGCACGTTTTGAAGGGAGGCAACCATGAGTCAGCCGCTAATTGATATTCGTAATCTCACCATCCGTTTCGGGGCGGTGACGGTGGTAAAAAATGTGGATTTACAAATCTGGCCGGGTGAATCGGTGGCGCTGGTCGGGGAATCCGGCAGCGGCAAAACCCTGACCGCCCGCAGTCTGCTGGGCTTACAGCCGGATGATGCGAAGGTTACGGCCGATCGCTTTCTGATCGCCGGGCGCGAGATGCTGAACGTCGATCAACGTCAGTGGCGGGCGGTACGCGGTCGCAGTATCGGCTATGTACTGCAGGATGCGCTGATCTCCCTCGATCCGCTGCGGCGTATCGAACAGCAACTGGCGGATGCGCTCTCAGCAGCGGGCATTCGTCAGCCCGCGGTATTACGCGAACGCAGCTTAGAATTGCTGCACGCGGCGGGGATTGCCGATGCGGAAAGCCGTATGGCGCTCTATCCACATCAGCTCTCCGGCGGCCAGCGCCAGCGCGCGCTGATCGCCACTGCGCTGGCGGGCAGTCCGGCGTTGCTGATCGCCGATGAGCCGACCACTGCGCTGGATATGACCGTCCAGCGCCAGATCCTGCAATTGCTGATGCAGCGCCAGCGCGACGGCCATGCGCTGTTGCTGATCAGTCACGATCTGGCGGTGGTGGCGGAACTGGCCGACAGAGTGCTGGTAATGCGTGATGGCGAAGTGGTGGAGCAGGGGGCGACCCGGGAGTTATTGCAGTCGCCGCAGCATGCCTGGACACAGCGCCTGCTGCGTGCGGTGCCGACGCCGCAGACGCGCGGATTACGACTGGCGAGCGCCGAGCCCACGCCGTTAGCCGCCAAAGTTATCCAGCGCGAAGCGCCGCTGTTGCAGGCGATGGCGCTGAATAAGGCATATGGCGAACGTCAGGTGCTGAATAATATTCACTTTACCCTGCATGCCGGAGAAACCCTTGGCGTGGTCGGTGAGTCCGGCAGCGGCAAGACCTCACTGGTAAAAGTGGTGATGGGACTTAGCGAGCCGGACAGTGGCACGCTGCTGCTGGATGGTCAGCCATGGAACAACCTGACGGAAACGGTGCGTCGGCCGCGGCGCGCCCGGCTGCAACTGATTTCGCAGGATCCCTTCAGCTCGTTTGATCCGCGTTACACGGTAGAGAAGATTATCGGCGAAAGCCTCGACAGCGTTGGCATCTTTGGTGATGCGCGCCGCCAGCGGGTGCGTCAGCTACTGGATGAAGTGCAGCTCGGCGATCGCTTTTTAAACCGTTATCCGCGTGAGCTATCCGGTGGTCAGCGCCAGCGTGTGGCGATTGCCCGCGCTTTTGCGCCCAACCCGGCGCTGCTGGTCGCCGATGAGCCGGTCAGCGCGCTGGACGTTTCGGTACAGGCGCAGGTTCTCGATCTGCTGGCCGATATGCAGGCGCAGCACGGCACCGCGCTGCTGTTTATCTCCCACGATCTGGGTGTTATTCAGCACCTGGCCGATCGGGTGCTGGTGATGCAGGACGGCAAAGTGGTGGAGAGCGGCGATATCAGTCAGGTCTTCGCTGCGCCGCAGCATCCCTGGACGCAAAAACTATTACAGGCGCTGCCGGTTTTGCCGCAGCAGGTCGCCTGACATTTAATTAATCTGCAAGGAGTGAATGATGAGTCAGACACAACCTCAGCTGCGCCTCGGGGCGATTATTCAGGGTGTCTCCGGCAATATGTCCGCCTGGCGTCACCCCGATGCGGTCGCTGATGCCAGCATCAATATTGAATATGTGCAGCAACTGGCGAAAAAAGCCGAGCAGGGAAAAATTGATTTTCTGTTTCTCGCTGACGGCCTGTTTATTACCCCGCAGTCGATCCCGCATTTCCTTAACCGTTTTGAGCCGATCACTCTGCTGTCAGCGCTGGCGCTGGTAACGCAGAAAATCGGCCTGGTGGGTACGCTCTCAACGTCTTACAGCGAACCCTTTACCGTCGCGCGTCAGTTCGCCAGCCTCGATCATCTTAGCGGCGGACGTGCGGGCTGGAATGTGGTGACCTCACCACTGGAAGGGTCGGCGAAAAACTTCTCGCGGCAGACTCACCCGGAACATGATGAACGCTATCGTGTCGCCAGCGAATATTTGCAGGTGGTAACCGGGCTGTGGGATTCGTGGGAGGGTGATGCCTTTGTGCGCGACAAAGCCAGCGGTGAGTTTTTCGCCGCTGACAAGCTGCATACCCTGAACCATAAAGGCAAATATTTCTCGGTGCAGGGACCGCTGAATGTCGGACGCTCACCGCAGGGGCGACCGGTGGTGTTTCAGGCTGGGGCCTCGGAAGCCGGTAAAGCCTTCGCCACCGAAGTCGCCGATGCGATCTACACCCGCCATGAAACCCTGTCGCAGGCGCGCGCCTTCCGTGAAGATGTGCGCCGCCGTCTGGTGGAGCGCGGACGTCAGGCCGACGATATTCGTATTTTTCAGGGCATCAGCGTGATTATTGGCGACAGCGAAGCCGATGCTGAACAGCGCTATCAGCAGACCGCACAGCTGGTAAGTATCGACAAGGCGCTGGAGTATCTGGGACGTTACTTTGAGCATCACGATTTCAGTCAGTACCCGCTGGATGCGCCGTTCCCGGACATTGGCGAGCTGGGCCAGAACAGCTTCCGCAGCACCACCGACACCATTAAACGCGATGCCCGCCAGCGCAACCTGACGCTGCGCGAGGTGGCACTGGAAGCCGCGACGCCGCGTCCCGGTTTCCTCGGCACTGCGCAGCAGGTGGCGGAGGGGCTGGCGCAGTGGTTCCTGGAGGGCGCGGCTGACGGCTTTATTGTGCGCGGCGGTACGCCAAACGCCTTTGATGATTTTGTCGACCAGGTGATCCCGCTGCTGCAACAGCGCGGCATCTATCGTCGTGAATACGCAGGCGACACCCTGCGTGAAAACCTCGGGCTGGCTGAACCGGAAAATCAGTTTAGCCGTGCGCGCCGACAGGATGTGGCCTGACGGATTTTATCGCTCGATTAACAAGGATATAAGGTGAACGCTTTGACGCATCCGAATCGCAGACGTCTGAAAACCCTGGTCGGCGCCGCAAACGTGATTGCTGCCGCGAATGATGATACACCGGGCGCCGGGATCGCGCGGGCGATTGCGCTGGCAAAAATTGCCGAGAAAGAGAAGATTACCGGACTGTTTACCGCCGATCTGTTGCAGGCAGATACCGCCGGACTGGCGGGCACCACCGGCAGTCAGGACCCGATTATCACGCTGGCGGCATTAAGTCAGGCCACTTCGCAGATTGGCCTGATCGCCACCGTCAGCACCAGCTGGCAGCATCCGTATAATCTGGCGCGACTGATTGGTACGCTGGATCATGTCAGCGCCGGTCGCGCTGGCTGGAATGCGGTAACCTCGTCGGTCGGGGAAGAGAACTTTGGCGATAGCGAATTACCCTCGCCGCCGGAGCGCTATGCGCGCGCCACCGAGTTTATCGAGGTGATCAATGCGCTGTTTGACGCCAATGAACGTGAGGCGGTACAACGCAGTGCCAGCGGCGCGGTGCGCATTGACCCCACGCGACTGCATCCGATTAATTATCAGGGTGAGTACTTCCGTGTCGCGGGGCCGCTGAATGTGCCGCCACCGCCGCAGCACCGGCCGGTACAGTTTCAGGCCGGGCAGTCTGAGGCCGGGATCACGCTGGGCGCACGTTATGCGGAGGTGATTTATACCTCACAGCCGACCTTTACCGCGGCCAACACTTTTGTCACTGAGTTGCAGCAGCGGGCGCGGGCATTTGGCCGCGAAAACAATCTGCCACTGATAATGAACTCCTTTCACTCGATTATTGGCGATAGCGAAGCCGATGTCGCGCGCCGTTTGCGCGAGAAATATGAGCGAATTGACTATCAGCGGGGGCGGTTGAAAGTGGCGGATATGCTGGGAGGCGAGATTGAGCTGCAGGATCTGCCGCTTGACCAGCCGCTGCCGGAATCGCGCTTGCCGCAGCTGGCGCAGGTCAACCGGCGCCGTGGCCGGGCGGAAATTTTCCGCAATTTTGCCCTGCAGGGGCTGACGCTGAGGGAGTTAATCATCAAGGCCGAGGAGACCGGGCACTGGTTTGTCGCCGGGGTGCCGGAGGTACTGGCGGATGCGATTGAACAACGCTACCGCGCCGGTTTACTGGATGTGATTTCTTTGCACGGACTTGGTCAGGCCGATCAGCAGGACCAGCTGCTTAACGGCCTGCTACCTGAGCTGCGTAAACGACGCTTGCTGGATGATGATTATCAGGGGCAGGATTTTCGCAGCAGTCTGGAACTGGCGCCATTAAAAGCGCCGGTATAGCCGGATTGCCGGCAAAAATGATTAAAAATGATTTAATCAATTAGCACTGTCGTTCCCCTTCTGTATCAACAGAAGGGGAACGGTATTTCGATATCTGGCTGTTATCGGAAACTCCATTGCATGCTGACGACAAATATTCCCGGCAAAATAATGCCACCTTCAACGCCAAAATAAGAAGTGAAGTTATATTGTGCGGCATGATAAACATAAGGCGCAAAGCCGAGCCCGGTACTCTGTTTTATCGAGTGATAAAAGCCGTCATCGCCGCAATGACTAAAAGTGTCAAAGAAGAATTCACCGGTATAGGTATATAGCCCTTTGATTGTCCAGCCAGAGTTATCAGACCACCAGTCTCTTCTCACCCCCATCAGCGCACAGCGGTTTCCCTGGCTGTTGTTCAGGGTTCCCAATACCATACTGTATTTGGAATCTTCGGAAAACTTTCGCTCGACAGCGACATACTGATTTTTAAAATATTCAACTTTATTCGTCCCGGGGGCGTAAATGTGGTAAATAAATGAGCCGGTATTTAATGAGTAAAGGTTGATTTCACTGGCATTGATTCTTGATGAAAATAAAAAGAGCATAATAGCCGTCAGCAAAAATATCTTTGCTATTGGGTAACGCATTGTAAGCCTCTGGTTAATTTAATGTACTGTTGTCGGATATACAGGGCGGCATTGATTCCTGCCGGTAAAAGTTTATCTTTCCGGGTTTATCTTCTCATCAAGAAATAAAACCACGCTATATACTGTCAGACGATCGTATAACAATATATAAACGGAACTCTCCAGGAAATTTCCCGCCATATATTGAGAAAATCCTTTATAAAGCGACACTGCGCTTTAAAAGCTTAAGTTTTAATTTTATTCTGCAGTGCACTGAGGTGATCTTCGCCGCATTTTTGCACCAGCAGAGTGCGCAGCCTGAGTTTCATGCCACTATAGTTAAGATTCAGGACGGTCCGGACACCGCGCATCCCTGCCAGCCACATGATGGCTACCAACTCCCTGTTAGCTAAGACTCGGGCGGATAACGCCCTGTTACTGCGTGTCGCATTGCATTGCAGAAAGAAATTTTCTGTTTCTGCTCTGTTTGGCGGAGTTTTTGCTTCTTTTCTTATTTAACCGAAGTAACCGAAGCCACAAAAAAGCCGTTCGCGGCCCGCTTGAAAGCACCTTGTATTGACGAAGTCCGTGATTTTTCCCGCGCCAGATGCTGGCGCCTGGTTCTGAACAGTGCTGAGGAATATCCGAATGTCTTTGAAAATGATTAAGTTACCGCTTCAGATGGCTATTGCTGGTTGTTTAAGTACGGCGTTGTATGCGCATGCGGATGTGACAATTGGCATCGCCGGGCCATTAACCGGTCCCAATGCCACGTATGGCGCCCAATACTGGAAAGGGGCGTCGCAAGCCGCTGCCGATATTAATGCCGCTGGCGGCATTAAAGGCGAAAAAATTGTGCTGGTGCAGGGTGATGACGCCTGCGAACCCAAGCAGGCGGTGGCGGTGGCTAACCGCCTGGTGGATGAATCAAAAGTCTCTGCCGTGGTCGGGCACTTCTGCTCCTCATCAACCATGCCGGCATCTGAAGTGTATGACGAAGCTGGTGTACTGACCATTACCCCAGGATCGACCAATCCGAAAATCACCGAACGCGGCATGAAAGGCATGTTCCGCATGTGTGGCCGTGACGACCAGCAGGGTGTTGTGGCGGCAAACTATATGCTGGATGTGCTGAAAGCGAAAAAAATTGCGGTTATCCACGATAAAGATACTTACGGACAGGGGCTGGCCGACGCGACCAGAGCGGCGCTGGAAAAACGCGGCACCAAAGAGGTGCTGTATGAAGGCCTGTCGCGCGGTGAAAAAGACTTTAATGCGCTGGTCACCAAAATCGGTGCGTTAAAGCCGGATGTGGTCTATTTCGGCGGCTGCCACCCGGAAGCTGGTCCGCTGGTGCGCCAGATGCGTGAGCAAGGGGTGCAGGCGAAATTCTTCTCCGGTGACTGTGTGGTTACCGCCGAGATGGTGACCGCCGCAGGCGGCCCGCAGTATACCAAAGGGGTGCTGATGACCTTTGGTAATGATCCGCGCACTATTCCTGCCGGTAAATCGGTGATTGAAAAATTCCGCGCCAGTGGATTTGAGCCGGAAGGCTACACCCTGTATGCCTATGCCTCTGTTCAGGCGATCGCCGCTGCGTATAACGGCGCCGGTAAGGACAATGAAAAAGCCAGTGAATGGCTGAAATCCCATAGCGTCGATACGGTGATGGGAGCAAAATCCTGGGATGGCAAGGGCGATCTGAAAGTCTCGGATTATGTGGTCTATGAATGGGATGATCAGGGCAAGTACCACCAGTTGTAACCCTGTTGCACCGGTACTGACTCTCCGTCCCGCCGCCAGGTTGGGATGTCGCGACACTGAAGGCAGCCGGGGCGCGTAGCCCTGCTGCCTTATCACAGGCGAGACTGTTCACAATGGATGCATTCTTACTGCAACAGCTGATTAACGGGCTGACGTTGGGCGCGGTATATGGCCTGATCGCCATCGGTTACACCATGGTTTACGGCATTATCGGCATGATTAACTTCGCTCATGGCGAAGTCTATATGATTTCGGCATACCTCTGCGCCATTGGCCTCGGGCTGCTCTCCTTCTTTGGCATTCACTCCTTTCCGCTGCTGATCTTTGGCACGCTGATCTTCACCATCGTGGTGACCGCTGTTTACGGCTGGGCGATTGAACGGATTGCCTACCGTCCGCTGCGTAATTCGACGCGGCTGGCACCGCTGATCTCGGCCATTGGCATGTCGCTGATCCTGCAGAACTACGTCCAGATCAGCCAGGGACCGAATCAGCAGGGGATCCCGACGTTGCTGACCGGCGTATTGCGTTTTGATGTCGGCGACGGCATCGTGCAAATCACCTGGACCAAAATCTTTATCCTGCTGGCGGCGCTGGCCGGGATGGCGCTGCTGACATGGATTATTCAGTTTACCCGACTGGGGCGCATCTGCCGCGCGACGCAGCAGGATCGCCGAATGGCCTCGATCCTTGGTATCAATACCGACCGGGTGATTTCGCTGGTGTTTGTGATGGGCGCGGCGATGGCCGGGCTGGCGGGGGTGCTGGTGACCATGAACTACGGCACCTTTGATTTCTATGCCGGCTTTATTATCGGCATCAAAGCATTTACCGCTGCGGTGTTAGGCGGCATTGGCTCATTGCCGGGCGCGATGCTTGGCGGGTTACTGCTGGGCATCGCCGAGGCGCAATTCGCCGGGCTGGTGAACTCCGATTACAAAGACGTTTTCTCGTTTGGCTTGCTGGTGGTCATCCTGATTTTTCGCCCTCAGGGGTTGCTGGGTCGTCCGATGGTCGCGAAGGTTTGAGGGATAAACGATGACAGATATGGCTATCAAGCCGGGGCTGAATATCCGGCAGTGCCTGGTCGATATGGTGCTGGCCGGACTTTGCGCGCTGGTGGTGTTTGGACCGATCGTTGGGGTGATTTTAAAAGGGTACAGTTTTACGCTCTCGCCCGGACGCGTGGCGGTGCTGGTTAGCGTGGTGATGGTGGGGCGCCTGTTGTTAAGCCTGGCGCTACAAAGCCAGCGCGGGCGACGCTTTATCAGCCGTTTTGAGGGCGCGGATGATGGCGTCTATGTGCGCCCGGCGGGTTATCAGTCGCGTCTGCGCTGGATTATTCCGCTGCTGCTGCTGCTGGCGATGCTGTTTCCGTTTATCGCCACTAAATATCTGCTGACGGTGGCGATCCTCGGCCTGATCTACGTGCTGCTGGGGCTGGGGCTGAATATTGTCGTGGGGCTGGCGGGGCTGCTTGATCTCGGTTATGTGGCGTTTTATGCCATTGGCGCTTACGGGCTGGCGCTCGGCTATCAATATCTCGGTTTGGGCTTCTGGGCGATGTTGCCGCTGGGCGCGATTCTGGCGGCGCTGGCGGGCGCGTTGCTGGGTTTTCCGGTGCTGCGTATGCATGGCGACTATCTGGCGATTGTCACCCTCGGTTTTGGCGAAATCATTCGCCTGGTGCTGACTAACTGGCTGAGCTTTACCGGTGGGCCAAATGGCGTATCGGTGCCCGCGCCGACCTTTTTCGGTCTGGAGTTCGCGCGTCGCGCCAGGGATGGCGGTGTGCCATTCCATGAGTTCTTTCACACCACCTACAATCCCAATCTGAAATTTATCTTTATCTATGCGGTGCTGATTCTGGTGGTATTGCTGGTGCTGTTTATCAAACATCGTCTGACACGGATGCCGATTGGCCGGGCGTGGGAAGCGCTGCGTGAAGATGAAGTCGCCTGCCGCTCGCTGGGACTGAATCATGTGCTGGTCAAGCTTTCTGCTTTTATGCTGGGGGCGTCGACCGCTGGCGTCGCCGGGGTGTTTTTCGCGACTTATCAGGGGTTTGTTAACCCAACCTCTTTTACCTTCTTTGAATCGGCGCTAATTCTGGCGATTGTGGTGCTGGGCGGAATGGGTTCGACGCTGGGAGTGGTGCTGGCGGCATTTGTACTGACCGTAGCGCCGGAATTATTACGCAGTTTTGCCGAATACCGGGTGCTGTTATTTGGCGTGCTGATGGTGCTGATGATGATCTGGCGACCACGCGGGCTGGTGCGCACCAGCCGCGTCGGTGTTGCGGTTCGCAAAGGAGTGGCGCCATGAGTGACAGTATTCTGCGTGTGGAACATCTGATGATGCACTTTGGCGGCATCAAAGCGCTGAACGACGTTAACCTTGAGGTGGAGCGCGGCTCAATTACCGCGCTGATTGGTCCCAACGGCGCAGGGAAAACCACGGTATTTAACTGCCTGACCGGATTCTATCAGGCTTCCGGCGGCGCGATTATGCTTAACGCGCAATCACGCATGACCGATGTGATCCAGGTGCTGGGACAGAAAATTCGCCCGGCGGATTTTCTCCATCCTGCCCGGCTGGGGTCGCGCATCTGGTACAAAATGTTTGGTGGCACGCACCTGGTGAATCGCGCCGGGCTGGCGCGCACCTTCCAGAATATCCGCTTATTCCGTGAGATGTCGGTGGTGGAAAATCTGATGGTGGCCCAGCATATGCAGGCCAATCGCAATCTTATCGCCGGGATTTTCAACACCCCGGGTTATCGCCGGGCGGAAAATCAGGCGCTGGATCGGGCCTTCTACTGGCTGGAAGCGGTGGAACTGGTGGAGTGCGCCAACCGCCTGGCGGGTACGCTCTCCTACGGTCAGCAGCGCCGGCTGGAGATTGCGCGCGCGATGTGCACCGGGCCAGAGATGATCTGTCTTGATGAGCCAGCTGCAGGTCTGAATCCGGTGGAAACTCGCGCGCTCAGCCGCATCGTACGCACGTTGCGTCAGCAACATGGGGTCACGGTGCTGCTGATTGAACATGATATGGGGATGGTGATGGAGATTTCCGATCAGGTGATTGTGCTCGACCACGGTGATGTGATTGCACGCGGTACGCCGCAGGAGATTCAGAGCAATGTGAGTGTGATCGCCGCCTATCTGGGTGCTGACGAACAGGAGATCGCCGGATGAGCCAGCCGTTACTGGAGTTTCGCCACGTCGATGTATTTTACGGTCCGATTCAGGCACTGAAAAGCATCTCGCTGACGGTTAATGAAGGGGAAGCCGTTTCGCTGATTGGCGCCAACGGCGCCGGAAAATCGACCTTACTGATGTCGATCTTTGGTCAGCCGCGTATTGCCGCCGGACAGATTCTCTATCGCGGCGCGGATATCAGCCAGAAATCCACCCACTTTATCGCCAGTAATGGCATTGCGCAGGCGCCGGAAGGGCGGCGTATTTTCCCGGATATGACGGTCGAGGAGAATTTGCTGATGGGCACTATCGCCATCGGCAGCCGCTATCAGAAGGAGGATAAGGCGCGGATGTATCAGTTGTTTCCGCGGCTGGAGGAGCGTCGCAGTCAGCGCGCCATGACCCTGTCGGGCGGGGAACAGCAGATGCTGGCGATTGCCCGCGCGCTAATGAGCCGGCCTGAATTGCTGTTGCTGGACGAACCCAGTCTCGGGCTGGCGCCGATTGTGGTGAAGCAGATCTT
This sequence comes from Winslowiella arboricola, assembly GCF_025527015.1. Classification (GTDB taxonomy): domain Bacteria; phylum Pseudomonadota; class Gammaproteobacteria; order Enterobacterales; family Enterobacteriaceae; genus Erwinia; species Erwinia arboricola. Next base: position 279,422 of record NZ_JAODIM010000042.1, read on the forward strand.
TCAGATTCTGCGCGAGCTGACGCAGCAGGGGATGACGCTGTTTCTGGTGGAGCAGAATGCGAATCATGCACTGAAACTCTCTGACCGCGCTTATGTGATGGTTAATGGTGAGATTCGCCTGACTGGCAGCGGCCAGGATTTACTGGTGAATCCTGAAGTGCGTAGTGCTTATTTGGGTGGGGTGTGATCTGAACTCTGCAAAGGGGAATTGCTGGTGAGTTATGAGAATGGCAAAGTACAGGGTCGGCAGGGGCGTTTATTGAAACGCCTTTAACGTCACCTCATCTTTGTCAGCCTGTTATATCAATGATGTCTTTATATGCCATATAAAGACATCGCTATAAAAATCATCATACTGCTTTTTCTGTTCTGTAATCCTCCGGTTAAATCGCGGCATACCCGCAATGGTCTGGTTTATCTGACCAGTCTGATTCTTAAGGTTTTGTCTTACCGGGGTATAGCAATTTTTCGCATCGCTGCCTTATAATTCTCTGCATCGAGATTAAGTAATTTCTTATTCCAGTAAAGATTCGGCACTGACTACAGAATGAATATTCTGTTCTGACCTGACGGCTGCCCGGTATTCAGGGGTGATAAGCTTGCAATCAAGATATCAGACGCCAGTAATCTTATGGTTAATATAATAACGTTTGTTCTGTGTTTGCCGATGGTGAGGGTTTTATGACTGTAACTTTTAATAAACAGGTTGTTATTGCTCTGGGTGTTGCTGCGTTATATTTAACGGCATTTTCATCTATCGCGGATGGCGGCGTATCTATCCAGGGGACGCGGATTATTTATCCCCTGCATGCGAAGCAGCAAAGTATTACGGTCAGCAATACCTCGGCTAAGGATGCTTTTCTGGTGCAGTCCTGGACAGAAGATGCGGCGGGTAAAAAAAGTAAAGATTTTGTGGTGACGCCACCGTTATATCTTAGCGGCCCGAAGAATGAAAATATTCTGCGTCTGATGCAGCTTAACAGTAATGTGCCGCAAGACAGAGAATCGCTGTATTACTTTATTGTTAAGGCGATTCCGTCAGTGGATGATGCCAGCGGAACGAATAAGAGTGTGCTGCAGATTGCCACCGCCAGCCGTATTAAGCTGTTTGTGCGGCCTGCCGGACTGACGCCCGAGGCAGCCAGAGCGCCAGATTATCTCAGTTTTCAGCATCAGGGTAGTCAGCTGAATATTGATAATCCAACGCCTTATTATATTACCCTGACGCGCATCGAATGTGATGGTAAAGGGGTTAAAGATATTATGGTTGCGCCAAAAAGCCATGCATTTGCATCATTGCCGACAGGCAGCGCCAGATCAATAACTTTTAGCACTATCAATGATTATGGCGCAATCAGTAAAGCGGAAACTAAAGAGATAAAATAGTTTGCTGTGAATGGATAAGTTATTTCTCTGCGCTATTTAACCTGTCGTCAATTATAAATGAGTTGATATAAATTGATCTGTTCACGTTTTTCTTTATCGCTGATGACAAAATCGCTGATATTGCTATTCCCAATTTCTGCCATGGCAAAGTTACATTTTGATCCATCAATGATTGATGGTAACGCTGATTCAGTTTCCGACCTGTCGCAGTTTGAACGCGAAGGGACTCAGCTTGCGGGCGCTTATCCGGTAGATATCTATTTAAATGGCAATAATGTCGCCAGCCGGATAATTGGTTTTATGCCAGCGCAGAACAGTGCAGAGGCACATGATGTTACCGGCCTGGTCGCCTGTCTCAGCAAAAAAGATCTGCTGGCGATGGGGGTCAATATATCCGCCTTTGCCGCACTGAATTCACGGGCGGATGATTATTGTGTTTCACTGGGCAAAGATATTCCGGGGGCTTACAGCGCATTTGATTTTAGCAACATGCGACTGGATATCAGCATGCCGCAGGCTGCGATGCAAACTCAGCCGCACGACTGGATTGCGCCGGAACGTTGGGATGAAGGTATTAATGCCGCGCTGCTCAGCTATCAGTTTAGCGGCAGTGAAAACAGCGGCCGCTATGGTAACAGCAGCAGCCACTACCTGAATCTGAACAGCGGGATCAACTTCGGGCCGTGGCGTTTACGGGATAACAGCAGCTGGAGTGATTACGAAAGCCGCAACGGCTATCACAGTGGCTGGCAGCATCTGAATACCTCGGTTCAGCGGACCATTATTCCGCTGCGCAGTGAACTGACGATGGGGGACAGCAGCACCAGCAATGAGGTGTTCGATGCGGTTTCTTTTCGCGGGGTCGAGCTGGCAACCGATGACAATATGTACCCCGACACCCAGCGCGGTTATGCGCCGGAGATCAGAGGCATCGCCAGAAGCAATGCTCAGGTCAGCATCCTGCAGCAGGGCAATGTGATTTACCGGACTTTTGTCGCACCCGGCGCCTTTGTGATTAATGATCTGTTTCCGCTATCAACCGGTGGCGATCTTGAGCTCGAAGTGAAAGAAGCCGATGGCTCGGTACGGGTTTCTGCCATTCCGTATGCGTCGATTCCGCTGTTACAGCGACAGGGACATCTGCGTTATGCGCTGACCGCAGGTGAATATCGCCGTAGCGGCAGCAATTATGCCACGCCGTCATTTGTTCAGGGCACGCTGTTGTGGGGACTGCCACACAATATTACCGCGTATGGCGGCGCACAGCTGGCTGAAGAGTACCAGGCAATAGCGCTGGGCGCGGGCATCAACCTTGGGGTATTGGGCGCAATATCCGCGGATGTGACCCAGGCCAACAGCACGCTGCCGGATGGCGCCCGGCAGAATGGGCAGTCGCTGCGTTTTCTGTATGGCCGAACGCTGGCGTCTACCGGCACCACCCTGCAACTGGCGGGTTATCGTTACTCAACCCAGGGGTTCCATACACTGGAAGAGACAGCGCTCAAGCCGAACAGTGGCGGCTATGACAATCTGAACAGTAACAAGCGTGAACGGCTGCAGGTCAATATTACCCAGCAAATTGGCGACTCAGGCTCGTTAACGCTCAGCGGCAGTCACCAGACTTACTGGCATAACGCCGCGGCGGCGGACACGCTGCAGGCCGGTTTTAACAGTCACTGGGGGAGTGTCAGTTACAGCCTGGCATATAGCTACAGTCAGCAGGACGGACAGCCGCACCCGGATAAAGCGGTGCTGTTTTCGCTCTCCGTACCGCTCACTTTCGGCTCGGCGCATGACAGCAGTAAACAGCATCAGGTCTGGGCGACCTCCACGACCAGTCGCGATGGTGACGGCAATCTCAGTCAGCAGACGGGCCTCAGTGGTACGGCGCTGGAAGAGAATAACCTGAACTGGAGCGTGACGCAGGGTTACGGACAGCGCGAAGGGACAAATGGTGACGCCAGCCTGGATTACAAAGGCACCTATGGCAATGTTGCTGCGGGTTATGGCGCCAGCAATGGCTACCGTCAGCTGCGTTACGGCGCTTCCGGCGGGATAGTGGCCACCGGTAGTGGGGTCACGCTGGGGCAACCACTGGGCACCACCAATGTGTTAGTGGCGGCGCCTGGCGCGGCGGGGGTACCGGTGGAAAATGAAACCGGGATCCACACCGACTGGCGGGGTTACACCGTGGTGCCGTATGCCAGCGTATACCGCGAGAACCGGGTAACCCTGGATGTCAGTCACCTGAATGACAATGTTGATATTGATGATGCGGTAACCCGGGTTATTCCGACACGTGGAGCGCTGGTTCGCGCTGACTTTAGCGCCCATACCGGCGTCCGTGCGCTGGTGACACTGATATTTAATGGCAAACCGGTGCCTTTTGGCGCCATCGTCAGCGCCGGGGATGCCGCCAGCAGCGGTCTGGTGGGGGATGAGGGACAGGTCTACTTATCCGGTTTATCGGCTAAAGGCATTATCAGCGCAAAATGGGGTAATGAAGCGAACCAGCAATGTAGCGCGCATTATCAGTTAAATGAAAATAACCTGCAGCAATCGTTAATTCAGATTCAGCAAATCTGTAAGTAATTTTTTTATTAATCCACCGAGGTAGTCATACCTCTTCTGCAAAAAAGGAAATATCGATGTCATTAATCACCCATAAAATAACGGCTTTGGCTTCTGTGGTTGTTGCTCTGTTTGTCTCTTCGCTGAATGCACAGGCGGCGTCGGAAAGCGCCACGGTAAATATTACGGCGGAAGTGGCAGATAATACCTGTACGCCGGAATGGGGAAGTTCAGAGGTTAATGTGCTGATGGGCAAAGCTTCGCAGCATGATTTTACCGGCAAAGGGAAGGTTGTGTTGTCTAAGCCTTTCACCTTAAAACTGAAAGATTGTGGTGATGCCGCCTCTCAGGTGACCGTTACCGCCAGTGGTCTGGTTGATGCGGGTGATGCCGATGCATTCGCCAATACGCTGAATGCCGAATCAGGTGGCGCTGGCGGCGTAGCGATTCTGCTGTATGGCGGTGAAGATCAGAGTAAAAAAATTACCCCTAATGGTGCCACTCCGGTGACCTATAAAGTGATTAGCCATAAGGTAGATATGAATTTTACCGCGAAACTGGAACAGAGCAGCGCCGCTGCCGTCACTGCGGGTAATGTAAAAAGTGTTGTGACGATGCAAATTAACTACGAGTAAAACAGCGGTAAGCTATCAGGCGTATTCCCGGATAAATTAATTAAGGGGTGTGCTCAGGTTATTATTTGAGAAATGAAATCATGGTAAAAGTAATAGTGTGCGCACTCCTTGCAAGCTGCTCTTTTCTGGCGTTTGGCGCGGTTCCGGAGACACAGCTGCATATTAATGAAAGCAATTTTAAACGTTATATCAATCACGAAAAGGTCGCGCTGGATGAAAAGATAACTATTCGGGTTGATGAGTCAATACTGGCAGGCCAGTCAGCGAGTGTTGAGGTTCAGTGGGCGGGCTGCAAAGCGCAGGGCGGTTCTTCCGGCTTCGATATGCAAATCATCGGGTTACGCGATCTGCCAGAGGTGCATGACAGTTATCAGATGAAACCGGGTGAGGCGCAGTTCCAGACCACGGCATGGATAACCATTACCCGGAAAAAATCTGAGGAGATGATCTCCAAGCGCCAGGTATATGAGTGCAGTCTGCTTGGCACCGAATATTATCCGGTCTCTGTTAAAGATAAGCTGATTGCAAAACTGATTGTTACCATTGAGGTGCCACGGCCCAGCTGTTCAATAACGGTGCCGGCGACGATTAACGTGCCGCCAGTGTCGAGGAAAAATCCGCAGACGAGGGTTGCGCTGCCGGTACAGCTGGAGTGTGAAAAAGCCGATCAGTTTCAGTTTATACCGGATGTTTCACTGACGCTGACCAGCGATGCGCATGATGTTCACGGGCGTTTGCTTGAAGACGATAACCTGACGCTGCAAATGCTGTATGGCAGTGATGTCCCGGATCAGGAAGGAAACGAGTGGCTGGCTAACGGCGAGCAAAAATATCCGGTAGGAAAAATCAATGGTGAAAGTAAAACCGTTACGCCAGTTATTAAAGCGACGATTAAAGAGGGTGCAGTACCTGAAGTGCGTAAGGTGAATGCGACATTGACGATGAATTTTTCGTAAGCGGTGCGGATAAATAATATCTGATGGATTAGGCAGGGCGGATCGTTTGAACCGCCATGGGGGACGCCGCCCCTCGCAAACCAGCAATTTATCGTCCAGACTTAAACCAAAGACGTAGTCTGCGCAGGCAATGTGTTTTACACTGCGCGCTGCAAAAAACGGGCTATTACCACGTTGAAAGGAAGGACGTTAATCTTCCCGAAAGATGAGACAGACGTGGATGCCACGGTGAAACTGCTCAAGGTCTGAATAACTCGGCCTGGCCCTGCGCCATTTACATTATCCCCTGGAATTACGTATGAACAATGAAGTACCGCTTAAATATTATGACATCGTGGATGAGTATTCGACGGAAACCACAGCGCCGGTTAACGAGCCAGAACGTGAACCTCTGGCGCGCTATTTCCAGTTGCTGATCACCCGCCTGATGAATAACGAAGAGATCAGTGAGAATGCGCAGAAAGAGATGGCCAGTGAAGCGGGCATCAGCGAGCTGCGTATTGATGAGATAGCGACCTTCCTGAATCAATGGGGCAATGAATAGCGCCTGTTGAGGCCATTTAATAAGGGATGCAAATGTGCCCATGCATCCTGTCCTTATAAGCTATCCGCCTGCTCGTTAACGGAACAGCGTCGCAGCCATGCCGGGGATGGAACCCTGATCGGCGCTGATACATTCATCTTTAGCAAAAACACATTTACACATTTAAATGTATGAATATAATGAGGCCATCTTTTACAAAACGGACAACGCTTTTCATGACCCATAAATCCCTCTTCACCCCATTTCAGCTTGGAGAATTCACGCTCCGTAACCGTATTGCTCTTCCTCCGCTGACACGTTGTCGCAGCGAACAGCCTGGCAATATTCCGGGGGACATGATGGTGGAATATTATCGTCAACGCGCAAGCGCCGGATTTATGGTCACCGAGGGCACGCAAATTGAACCACGGGGCCAGGGTTATGCCTGGACGCCTGGTATTCACAGCAAGGAACAGATCAGCGGCTGGAAAAAAGTTATTGAGGCTGTTCATCAGCAAGGTGGGGTGATTTTCTGTCAGCTCTGGCACGTCGGGCGTGTTTCTCACAATGCGCTTCAACCGGGAGAACAAGCGCCTGTCGCACCATCCGCCGTTGCTGCTGAAGGCGTCCGCGTATTTATCGAAACAGGGCCTGGTGCCGGTATATTGACCTCACCAAGTATGCCGCGGGAATTAAGCACTCAGGAAGTTAAAGATATCGTCGAACTTTATCGCCAGGCGGCGGAAAATGCTCAAGAAGCCGGGTTTGATGGCGTTGAGCTTCACTCTGCGAATGGCTATCTTATTAATCAGTTTATCTCTGAACACACCAACTTCCGTACCGATGAATACGGCGGTTGTTTAGAAAACAGACTGCGTTTTCTGAAAGAAATTATTGTTGCGGTGAGCTCTGTTTTTGGCAGCGATAAAGTCGGCGTCCGCTTTGCACCGCTCTTTAGCAGCACTGATGAAGAGCGTGTTTATCTGGGACTGGTAGAAAGCGATCCGCATACGACCTATATTTCAGCGGCGAACATGTTAAATGAACTCAAAATCGGCTATCTGTCGATTGCTGAGGCTGACTGGGACAACAGCCCGGAGATGCCTGAAGATTTCCGCATTGCGCTGCGCGAAACATTCAGTTCCCCGATTATGTATTCCGGACGTTATACCCGGGAGAAAGCTGAGTATGTGCTGAGCAAGGGATGGGGGGATTTCTTTGGCTTTGGTCGTACCTTTATTGCTAACCCGGATTTGCCAGCGCGATTTAAACAAAATGCCGGCCTGAACCCCGTCGATAGCGCTTCGCTGTATGGTGGAACCCGTAAAGGATATACTGACTATCCTGTTTACAATTCCTGAACCTTGTGAGGCTGCATGTCGCCTGAAAATGCCATGAAATTACTGTCCAACCCAACCCGTCTGTCAGTATTGAAATGGCTGAAAAATCCAGGCGAATCTTTTGCAGCCTACACCCAGCTCTATGACTACGATTTGTATGGCGTTTGCGCCAGCCTGATTCAGGACAAAGCAGGGCTTTCACAACCCGCCACATCGCTATGCCTGAAAGTCCTGCAGGATGCCGGGCTGCTGGAAGCAAGCAAATCAGGCAAGTGGACATATTACCGGCGCTGTGAACCGCGGATTGATGAGGTTGCATCAGCACTCGGCGATTTCCTTGAAAACTTGTAAACAGACCTGACTGAATAGCGGTCAGCACAACGCCGGTGATACTAACTGATCGGCGTTAACGTCAGCGCCGCTGGTCTTGCTAAGGGGGACATCAATGTATGTCTCCGCGAAGAGTAAACGGCTGAAAGGAGAGGGCATCGATATGCAACCAATACGGCTGATGGGTGAAGGGTACGAAGCCTGTGTCGAGCAGTCAGGCGAGCGGTTGACCTGGGATCAGCCTGTCGACTCAGGGTTTGTCAGCTTCAGCTTCAGGTTTGAGATTCGCCAGGTCGATGTGGATGTGCTGCTTACCGATGACTACAGGCGTGCCGTTCTTGAAACCACTGCACATGCCTTGCTACAGCATTCGACGATGCAGGGGAATGCCCGCTTCAGCCAAAGCGACTTCGATGGCCTTGTCGCGGATACGCTTCACTCCACGTTCGATTTTCTCCAGGCGTTTATTGCGCGGGTGAGTCGCGAACATCACATTGCTATTGATCACTATGTAAAAGACATATTGGACCGACGCTCTGCAGCAAAATAAGCGTGGTTCATCTGAAGTGAAAACCTGTGACCGGCGTTGTCTGGCACGGGATGACCTGATCGGTATCTAATTCGGTCAGGATTACGAACTGTTCGATGACAGTAAAGGCCTCGGGCCGGACATCAGATTACACAGTACCGTAGCCAGCTCATTGTAATTATCAATTTGGTCTTAAACGATGCAGGCAAGTTTGCTGAATATTAGGTATATCAGCTTTGCGCTCATCAGTGCCCGAGGTTTTTTCTGTGGCGGTTTAGTGCCAGGAGCGGACATAAGTGACTCACGTCTGGCAATTTCTAATGGCCCATTCGTAGCAAGCAGACTCATATTTTTTTAAATGCCAAAAACCTTACAGACAGGATGCCGCTAAGGATATCAAACATCTGATCCCTGTCTGGCATCCCGGTCTTCTTATCTGTATGAGCCAGAATTAGCCAATAGACAATTAAGCCTAATACCGGACGAATTTGTTGTTGCGGTACAGCTAATACTTGACCGATTTCAACCGCGAGGCGGTTCGCGATTACAGGAAGAATGCTGATCAGGCATTCCAGGGAATTATCAAGAAGACGGGGATATTGTTTCTTCAGACTACCGGATTGTGATTCTGCAACATAAAGCACGAAACTCATTGGCATACCGATATGCTGATGCCTCCTGAACCAGGTTGAACTCTAATTAGCCAGGTCAGACATCCTTTGTTCAAAGTCCGCTCCGTTCATAATCTCACACATCTTCTCTTCTCCTGATGAAGACTGTTAAATGGTGCATGATCTGTTTCGTCATCTGTGTATGATAAAGGTAAGATTGATATGCTTCATTGTGTATAATTATGCAATATTGTGTTCATTGTAAGGTTTAGAAATGATTGACTACGACGCGTTGCCTGAACAAAGACAGGAAGTGATTTATCAGATGCTGCAGCAGACCGGGAGAGTTATTGGCGCAGACATTGCCCGACAACTGGGAGTGTCTGAACATACAATACGCAGGGATCTGCAGGCTATGGTGCGTAAGGGAATGTGTAAAAAGGTCTACGGGGGGGCCGTCAGTCAGTTCAAGCAATCAGCCAGCTTTGAGACGCGGGTTATGCACAGTATTGAAGAAAAGACGAGTGTTGCTAAAAGTTGTGCTGAGCTCATCAAACCCGGAACCTGCATCTTTATAGATGGAGGGTCAACTTACCTGGCGATGGTGGAGTTTATTCCCCCTGAGTATGAGCTGACAATTGTCACTAACTCTCCGCAAATAGCCGCTGCGCTGAGTGGACGCCTGAAGGGTGAAGTCATTATGCTCGGCGGGAAACTCAATGCGCAGACAGGCAGTGTTCTGGGGTCACAGCCACTGGAGGGAGTCAGGGAAATGTTGTTCGACCAGATGTTTATCGGGGTCTGCGGGTTAGATATTCAGGCAGGGCTGACTGCGGTTTACTATGAAGATGCCTGCTTCAAGAAAGAGGTGATGCGTCAGAGCAATGAGATTATTGCCGCAGTGATTGCCGACAAGATGCCTCAGGTCGCGCGATATAAGGTCGCGTCATGTGAGGACATTGATATCGTTGTGGCCAGCAGTCTGACTGAAACCGACTCACTGGCTCACACAAGTGTCAGGCTGGTCGTTGCAGGCTGACCAGCACACTGGCTGGCAGGAAGATAAGAAAATTTAGTCTTCCTGCTTCGTCATCATGACTGCAATACGACTATGCGGTTAATTGTTTCCATCACCGCACTCTCATCGTTAGTACCGGTGACGAAACGCGCCGCCGTTTTTACTTCCTCAAACGCATTACGCATAGCAAAGCTATAATCCGCCTGCACCAGTAGCTCCAGGTCGTTATATCCGTCACCGAATGCCATCGTTTCATCTGCTGTCACTCCGAGGATCTCCTGGAGTTTCTGAACCGTACTGCCCTTATGCACGCCATACCCTGCAATGTCTATCCATGAGGCTTCGGACACCACGATATAGACTTCATCCTCAAAAGGACTGAGATGTGGGCGAGTCTGCGGGCAATTTCCCTGCTCATCGAAAACCGTGATTTTTACAAAGTCACTTTTTACCGTACTGAAGTCTTCGGTCTCAATCATACGCGTGTAGGAGCGTCTGACTTTGTCCTTGAGGTGTGGGGAAATGTCGGAACGAACCACTGCGCCCTCTGGCGTACAGGCAATAATAACATGCGATGAACTCACTTCCTGAAGCGTGTTGATGATTGCCATGCCTGAAGCGTTCTCAATCAATGACTGAAAGGCAAATTCACCGTTATGTTTAATTCGCGTGGCGCTGTCGCCAACAATCCATATGTCTTTGCTGTATTCTCCAAAAAGCTCTTCAACGCGCTCACACTGCTTTCCTGTGCATGCCGCGAAATGTATACCACAGGCCGACATATTTCCCCACGTCTTCGCAAAAAGCTCACGGTCATAGTCACCATGGCTGTTTAAAAATGTTCCATCAAGATCAGAAATAATCAGCTTTATCATGTTTTTCACCTTGCGTGCTTTGCAGCAATTGTCGGTTATCAGGGAATGTCTTTGGTCTTCAGCCTGAGGACAGCCCAAATTAACACTGCGCGCTCTGCCATGCAATGTTGTGTTCACTTAGCCTGAGTGAATTGAACATAAGTGTGCAAAAGGTAACACAAACACATGGGAAAAGTCGTTAGCCTGTGAAAGTGTAATTGTCAGGGTGCGAATGACTATACCTCGCTCATACCTGTCCAATGATGACGCAATGTTTGGTTTCGTGCCAAAATGCACACAACTAACATCATGGTGTGTTAATCAACGGGAGGCAGGTCAACGATCGCCTGTTTGTTGTTCTTTTCGTTCGACTTTGCAAAGATATATCGCACACTATTCCAGATCTGCCACGCAATCAGGAACAGGATCGACTCTCCACGCCCCATAACTTGTTCCCCGGCAGCATCGTGCTACGTGGCAATGTCGACGTCGAACTGGTGCCGCTTTGAGGATTCCGATATGACCACCTTTCATCAATTTACAGCCACCAGCCTTGGCGGCCAGCCTATCTCTATGGTCGACTATGCTGGTAAGGTAGTTCTGGTAGTTAATACCGCCAGCCATTGTGGCTTCACGCCACAATACGGCGGCCTTGAAGCGCTCTACAAGAAATACGCCGGCCAGGGTTTGGTGGTGCTTGGTTTCCCCTGCAACCAGTTCGGTAAACAGGAACCCGGCGGCGCCGACGAAATCGCGCGGACCTGCCACATTAACTACGGTGTGAGCTTCCCGATGTTCGAGAAAGTGGAGGTCAACGGAACCGCAGCGCACCCGGTGTTTCGTTATCTGAAAAACGAATTGCCCGGCGTGCTGGGTGGGCGGATCAAGTGGAACTTCACTAAGTTTCTGATCGGACGCGACGGTAAACCGCTCAAGCGTTTTGCATCGATCACCACCCCGGGGAAAATGGAAGCCGCAATCCTTGCTGCACTTGAAATCTGAGTTTTTCGGTAATTCGAACCATTCCGTTTTAGAGCATTTCCGAAAAACTCATTCTCCGTGGGAGGCTAACTTCTGCCCCTCGCTCATAGCGGACCTTGCGGCGCTTTGAACGGTCCGCTTAGTGCCAGAAGCGGACATGATGGCTATCGCCAAACATATTCAAAGTTTCAGGTCACAACGGGTACGTACCGGTTTCTGACCTGACTGGCTTCAAGGCTCATAAATAGATCATTTAAGGTTCGCAAGTTTGGCTTCAATAATCTCCAGGGTGAATTCTGATGCTTTTTCAAAACTGCCATTTTGAGCAACCACCTGAATCCCTTCAAGAATGAGCGTGATCTCTTTAGCCAGCATCTCTGGAGCATTTGCTCCAGCCCCGGAACATAACGCCTCCAGACGCTGATATTGCCGTTGTTTATGACCGATAATCAGTGCGCGAACATCAGCATACTGGTCACCAATTTCTGCCAGCGTGTTGGTAAATGGGCATCCTCTCCGGGACGTGCCGGAGAGGTTATCGATAACGAAACGGACGAACCCTTTTATTTGCTCAGCCGCATTATCAGCATGACTTTTCGCCAGCTGATCTGACACGTGGCTGTAATCCTCGATTAATAATCCGATCCATTCCCAAACCAGCACTTCCTTAGATTCAAAATGGCGGTAAAGCGTCATCTTCGTTGACTGGGCTTTTTCTGCAATGGCATCAACGGTAACCCGGACTATTCCCTCCTGATAAAACAGCTCTTCAGCCGCCAGCAGAATGCGGTCGCGAGGGGGTAAACGTGGTTCACTGGCTCTGGGCATAGTAAATTCCTGGTTGCAATGATACTGGGCAGTATCATACGATACTGGTAAGTATCGATGGATACTACCCAGTATATGCCATGCGGGCATCTATGTCTTATTCAAACACACCGGAATGAACATGAATTTATCTGAATACACCTCTTTTGATGCTGTCGGTCTTGCTGAGCTGATAGCTAAAAAGGAAGTCACACATGCCGAAGTGTCCTCCGCAGCCATGCAGGCTTATCAGACCGTAAACCGTGATGTTCGGGCTGTTATAGAATGCTGGGAAAGTGAGCAATATAATCAGACCGGGCCAATGGCTGGCGTCCCGATGCTCGTTAAAGATTTGGGAATTTCCGTCGCCGGGCGACTTAATGAGCTCGGCAGCCGTCTCGCAGCTGGCAGTGTTTCGCCTCATGATTCTAATCTGACCGTAAAAATGAGGCAGGCAGGACTGGTTATTATGGGGCGAACCACCACGCCTGAGTTAGCAGCCAGCATTACGACCGAACCGCAGTTCAATGGGGGAACACGTAACCCGTGGAATACCGATTATAGTGCCGGTGGTTCGAGTGGCGGTTCAGCTGCCGCCGTCGCTTCCGGTATTGTTCCTGCCGCGCATGCTACCGATGGCGGCGGATCTATCCGTATCCCTGCATCCGCTAACGGCCTGTTTGGATTAAAGTCCAGCCGGGGGCGGATCAGTATGGGACCTGATGTCGATGAAGTCTGGTCGGGACTGGCTGTTCATGGTTTTGTCACCCGTTCGGTACGCGACAGCGCTGCGCTCCTGGAAGCCGTACAGGGAAATGTGCCGGGCGATCCGTTTATCACTGACCACTCCACGCCTGGGCTGATTACCAGCGTTAATAAGGATCCGGGCAAACTCAGAATTGGCGTTTTGGCTCATCCCCTTAACGGCAAGCGAACTGCATCGGATGTAATTTCAGTATTGGAACAAACCGTTAAGCATCTGCTGGCACTCGGTCATCACGTTGAAGAAGTTACGCTGGACATTGGGCTGAGCTGGGAAGCTTTTGTTGAGATGAATACCCGTTACTGGGCTGCAAACTCTGCGGGATGGATCGATGCGCTGGCTTCTGTGAACAACAAGCCCGTCAATACTGAAACGCTCGAACCTTCTAACCTTGCTCTGTGGAAGCTTGGTCATGAGCTTAAGGCAACTGATTTAGTCGGGGCAATGCACATGAGAAACGCCGTCACGCAAAAAATGGGGGTGTTCTTTGGGCAATACGATATGTTGCTTTGCCCGACTCTGCCTGATGTTCCGTCGATACTTGGCTCCTTCAACCTCGACCAGAATAAAATGGATGGCCGCGACTGGCTGCATCATATTTTCAATCAGTCACCCTTTACCGCACTGGCCAATGTGTGCGGAACGCCGGCAATGTCGGTTCCACTGGGTTTCTGCGAATCAAAACATCTGCCAGTCGGGATGCAGTTCTTTGCAGGATACAACCGCGAGCATGCACTACTGAGCCTTGCCGGTCAGCTTGAACGAGCAAATCTCTGGAATGACCGTCATCCAGAGATCTGGGCAGGCAGGTTGCCAGACTGAAAGCGCAATCTTCTTAATTAAAAGACTGATAGCCCCAACTGGAGTGGCGCGTTGCACAAAGACTGACTTATTGTGCAACCGCTGCTCGCTTATGAGCGCTGTACATTTTGTCGGTCTTCTGTGTGCCAAAAGCGGGCATTGGTTAAAATAGAGGTACATCAGCGTTAGTTTGGTATGAGTAAAAATCAGGGAAGAAGGCAGAAAAACGTTTGACTTGCGGGCTAAAAAGCCTTCTATTAAATTGTTACGGCTTTATGAAGATCGTACTTTACGAATCGAATGCACCATGGGTAGGGCAAATGAAATGTCTAACCCCTAAGTGTGGGAGGGAAGCTCTTGCTTAGCAATCAAGCGGTCTGAGCGATATTTGCCCACATTTTTCTGTGATACTTGCTCGAATATAATCCACAGAGAACAAGATCATGCACTGCTCTATGAGCATGAAGCTAACTATGAGCTTTAAGATCTAATAGCGGCAACTCTTCCAAATTGTCCTTGTGGCGGCAGGTTTGTTCCTGGAGCAAACCTAGAGTGCCCGAGTTGCAAAACCGAATACGCCCACCATTGGGATGCTGTAAAAAGGTTAAATGTACCTTTTATGCCAATCTTGGATGGCTCCTGCTTGATTCGGGATCGGTTGTGTTCATATAAAAATTGTATTGGCTATAAACCCAAATACTGGTGGCGTTTGTTCGCAAATCCCTACCAAGTTTAGGCAAGGGACGCTCCTGACGTCGCGCCCCTGCTAAAAGCGTTAGCCGTTCTCTAGCCCTCAATCAGATAAGGAAATAATTGTATGAGTTCAGAATTGATTGCAAAACCCGGAACAGGGTTGCTTTCCACAGATACAACAAAATTCGAAGTATATTTAGCATATCTTGGTTTGCCGACCGAAAATATAATTGCCCCTCTCCCTGAACGCCAAATTATTGAAAATAATCTCCCCGCATTCATAGAATCTTTACCTGCTGAGGTAAAAAGAGATGCGCGATATTTATCAAAGTTCGTTGCTGGTGCGGCTATAGGATTATTTGACGCATCGTTGAATTATGTTTGGAATGAAGTTGTACTGAATTTAAGGGAGAAAGTGGTAGTTTATGGTCTCGATATGTTCTTTGATGCCGCAGTCGGCGGAGGACGTAGAGAGTTATATTCTACCGAAGAAGATCTTTCTGGTTTAAAAGATAACACCCTTATTAATACATGCCGCAAACTTGAATTAATATCTGACATTGTTTACACCAAGCTCAATCATATATTGACTATGAGGAATGACATTGGTGCGTCGCACCCCAATTCATACTCCATAAATGCTTTTGAACTTCTTGGCTGGCTCCAAACATGCGTTCAAGATATTTTGAACGACAAACCTTCTGCATCTGCCATACAAATAAAATCATTCATTGAGAATCTAAAAAGATCCACTAATGTCCTTGATGAAGCCACAATTCAAAGCATGGAAAGACCTTTGAATGATCTGTCGCTTCAGAATACTGACAATCTACTCAATAGTATTTTCGGTATATATACAACTGATTCAACAGGAAATGTTATCCGAAAAAATATCGCTCTTTTTGCTCCGCACATCTGGAACAAAAGCAGTGAGAACGTCAAATACAAGCTCGGTGTGACACTAGACGGATACAAGAATAACCTTCATAACGAGAAACATGCTTTAGGTATTGAGTTTTTTACGTTTTGTGATGGTAATCGTTATCAATCATTAGACTCTAGAATTATATCACTGGATGGCCATGCCGACGATCTCTTAGAGGCTAGGTATGCTTGGGATAATTTTTATAATGAACCCCCTCATATGCAGAAGATTCTTTCGTATTTGAAGACTGAAAACGACATCCCATCAGAGAGGGTTAATAAGCTTATTAAAACAGTTTTAATTTGCCGTATTGGTAAAGGAATACCATATAATTCTGGTGTTTCTCCGGCGGGGCGACCTATGTATGATCAGTTTTTTGGCATGCTTGGCGATCAAAATATTATCAATACAGTTATAGCAATGCACTCTAATGAAGTACGAGTGAATTTAGACAATAAACACTGCCAGCTACATATGGTAAGGGTTTTGACTTTGTTAAGAGCCAATGCCCGTAGCGAAAGAATTCAAGAAATTATAGATTTTTTGATTGCCAACCAAACGATCCTCCATAAAGTACACAATGATAAGAGATATAGAGATCTAACTAAGAATCACATCACTTTCGGCTAACAAAGCGCTTCATACGGACTAAATTACGCTGCGCTTCATTTAGCAGATGAGCGCGGCGTTAGACTCACCTGGGAATCAGAGACTTTAAGTATCCGGCTTAGACGCCTCATTCTCTTTTAGAGGCCCTCTTGCATATGGAGTATGTTACCTGAGAATGCACTTAAGTACCTCGCTCGGAGCAGCCTCGTTGGCCCACCTTCAGCAGTTTGGTGCCATGAGTGGACATCTCACCTAGGAAAGTTATAGCTTTGATATATAATGGATTTTAAAAATCAATTATTAGAACTTGATAAATCATGAAGAAATTAATTAAACGTGAAAATATAAACACTATCATAGCCTTGTCGGGGCTAGTTCTTGCTGCATGTAGCTTTTACAATCAATTTAAACCAGAAACAGATAAGCTTGAGATGGCCGTCAATACAGGTTTTGTAGCCAGTTCCGAATTAGAATTAAACAAAGATATTGCTGTACCTAAAGCACTATATGGGGATAGTACTAGATTTACTGGTCCCGCCTCGATAACTCTCGAAGTATCAAATAACATGAGCAGGCCTGTTACAATAAAAAAATCGACGTTGAATTAGTTAAGGACGGTGCTGCTGTGAGTTACATGAGTATGTTTAACCCTTTAGACAAAAAAACATTAGCCAATTTACTTACCCCTACTACTATCGCAGACCACTCAGTTAAAAAAATAGAACTACAAATAAACATCCCAATTTATTATAACGAGGGGGTTTCCTCCTGCTTTAAAACAAGTAAATCCACCAAACTTAAAAATGAAACATTTGGCAAGGTAAGATTTTGCTATTATAAAAATGGTATCGATTTACTGGGGAATAAAGTTCAACTCAAGCAGTTTGAAGGCGGTGGATACTTGGTGGAAACTTCTAAGAGAAATAGCTTAAATTACAGGGTAATAGCCATAACAGGTGACAATTCCAAGATAGTTAGTTTAGCCACTTTTTACTAATACTTTTTTGAACGATCCCCATCTATAAGACTGGACGATGAAAGCATGTATTCTGAATGTCTGCAGATCGCTCATTGTGGACAGTGTTCAACTCAGCTGTTCGCCCTGTGCCTGAAGCAGACGTCTGTACCAAACAACCCGCAAGGGAGATCACGGCACTTCAAGTAAGAGGCCAAAAGTTTGAATAAGGCACACATATCTTTAGCTGAGATAGTGGAAAGCGTCTTATGAAAAACTTTCCTTTATCGGCCCAACCGCATAAGGCCATGCCATTTTCGCATTCGAGCACAACCATTGTTTGTCTTCTTTTTCGACGCCGAACGATTGTACCCACTTCAACCATGTTGATGCCTTAATGAAAGCTCTTTCTCATCAACATTTCTGTTTAAGAGCACCGATCTGACAATGAAATCGTTACACCTTTTGAGATCCTCAACATCAGGCTGAATTTTTCCGTAAACTCGCATCCCTTCCAGCATCATAAAAATGCTCAGGGCCATTACTCGCGCGCTTTCATCGCGCCGGAAGACCTGCTGAGTCTGACCTTTAGATAAAATTCTTTCCAACCGATTGATTATGGAGGTGAATTTATGATGAACCTTTCTTTTTACCTCTTCGTCACCCGGTAAAAGTTCGCTGGCAGCTGCAATGGTAAAACAGCCTTTCTCTCCATCAGGAGAGGATGAGAAAAGCGCCACAAATTCGAGCGTTTCGCGCAATGCAGCTTCTGGTGATAATTCCACATCGTGCTTCGCTCCTCTGGCAACGCCTTCATCCATGTATTGGTGTAGCGCCGCAAGATATATTGCTCGCTTATCCGGGTAGAGCTTATAGATACTGGCGCTAGCTAAGCCTGATGCTTTCATGAGATCGGCCATTGAGGTTGCCCGATAACCTTTCTGCCAGAAGCATTCTAGTGCAGTGTTCAGGAAGTTCTGTGGATCGAACTCTCGGGGTCTGCCTGCAGATGATTTCATTTCATTCTCCTGTACTGATGATTGATTGTAGATCGATCAATCTACAATTTAAAGCACTTTGGAATGACTTAAAAGAAAGGTGCCCATGAGCGGTAAACGTTATCCCAAAGAGTTCAAAATTGAAGCGGTCAAACAGGTCGTTGATCGTGGTCATTCTATTTCAAGTGTCGCCACCCGGCTTGGTATCACCACACACAGTCTCTATGCCTGGGTAAAAAAGTATGGTCCTGATTCATCAGCTACTAAAACGCAGTCTGATGCCCAGTCTGAGATCCGGCGGCTTCAGAAAGGGCTGAAGCGGGTTACCGACGAGAGAGACATACTAAAAAAAGCCACGGCGTACATCGCAAAGCTGTCCGACTGAGGTATGCCTTTATCCATCTCACCTGCGTAATGACATAGCGGCTACGCTTGAAGCCTTTATCAGGCAACTAAGCGAAAGCCGCGTTATTAATAAGCTGACCGACGGAGATGTCCCGGTGGGGTTAACGTGTCAGTGAAATGTTCTGCTTTGAGTTCCTTCAGTTGATGAAGAGACTCTGACCCGGAATGCAATAATCAGCGCGGCACTTAGCATGATGCATCCCGCAGTGATGAATACGCCCGTCACCCCGTTGAAGCCATATATCAGGCCTCCTATTGCCGCACCTGCGGCAATTGAGGATTGAACGGCGGCGACCACCATACCTCCCGCACTCTCTGCCTCATCTGGAAGAGTCCGTGCGACCCAACTTGACCACGCCACCGGTACGCCGCCAAATGCCACCCCCCAAAGCATGACCAGCATCGTAAGCCCAGCTATCGATAATGGCAGGGTGATCATGCCCAGTGCCGCCGCTCCCACCAGAGCGGGCATGACAATTAGCGTAAAGCGCAAGCTGCGTTCCATCAGCCATCCTGCCGTCAGCGTCCCAAAAAAGTTAGCAACTCCAAACCCTAGCAGTATTAACGCGAGTCCTTCTGCGTCTACGTGTGCGAGTCCTTCCAGCGCAGGCCGTATATAGGTAAATAGCGCGTACTGGCCGGTGTGTGCAAGCACGCACCCCAGCATACCCACGCTAACACCAGGCCGCTGCAGCAGGGAAAACACCGATGCTGTCTTTACCCGAATTACCGGCGGCATCCCGGGCAGCGTGAACCACTGAAAAATCAAAGTGATTGCTCCAACCACGGCGGCGGCAATAAAGGCGCTACGCCAGCCAAAAATCTCCCCCAGATAACTCCCCAGCGGTACGGCAACAACAGTGCCTGCCGCGATACCGCTAAAAATGATCGACAGCGCGCGCGGTACCAGCCTCTCAGGCACCAGCCGCATCGCTACCGCCGCTGCCATGCTCCAGAATCCACCCAGAGCGATACCCAGCAAGACGCGCATTGCCAGCAGCATCACAATGCCTGAAGAGAGCGCCACGAGCAGGTTTGAAAAGATCATAAGGGCAGTGAAGCTCAACAGCACGGCGCGTCTGTCAAGCGCACGCGTTAATCGCGGCACCAGTAATCCGGCAAATAACGCAATCACCGCCGTAACCGTTACGGCCTGTCCTGCAAGAGACTCTGACACACCCAAATCCTGAGCCATGGGCGTTAATAAACTTGCAGGCAGGTACTCTGCGGTGAGTAAACCAAAAACACCCATGGTTAACGAAAACACCGCCCGCCAGGCAGGCCGGATTTGCTCATCGCTGTTAAATACTTTTTTGCGAACCCTGATAGAGGCTTCATTAGTCATTACTGAGTTTCCTGAAAAGTGGTTTTAAGAGACGAAGTCTATTCAGGCGAGCCTGGATGATCTATGCTCTAAAACCCTCACCTTTTAACCCAAAACCCGAATGTGCTTATGAATTCACCTTTTGCCCTCTCATCAGAACTTATCAGCGAGCTGCTTTCCGGCCTGCGGCTTCACGGCGTGCGGTATCAGCGTATTCAGACTGGCAATACTTTTGGTTTGAACTTCGCCAGCCGACCCGGTCATGCTTACCTGCACTATGTCGCTGTGGGGGATGTGGTGCTTCAGACTGCAAAGGGAGATTGTCTCTCGCTTTCGGCCGGGGAAGCCGTATTTATTCCCCACGGCGAAAAGCACCAGCTTTTGTCGGCAACCGCCGTTGACGTACTGGATATCGATGATTTTGAGACGGCACCCCTGGATGAAAAGGTGAGTGGGCTTGATACCTGCCCGAGCACCCAGGAAACGCCAGGTGCTGTGCTGTTTTTTGGCTGCATGGAAATTGATTTGGGAAGCATGCAACGGCTGGCGGGCGTGATGCCTGAAATCATGCTTGCCGATGCGAATGGTACGAACTGGCCGGGACTTATGCATATACTTGATGCGATGAAGAGTGAGATATGTTCCGGACGCATAGGCTATGCTGGCATTCTCGCCAGGCTGGCTGATGTGGTTGCCGCAATGTTTATCAGGGGCTGGGTGGAAAGCGGTTGCGATAACCGCCCTGGACTGGCGGCAGCCCTGCGTGATCCGCGCCTGGCTCGCGCCATCCTGGCGATTCACCGCGAACCGAGCCGGGACTGGAGCGTGGCTGAACTCGCCGCCGAATCGCATATCTCCCGATCTGCATTCGCAGAGCGGTTTCAGGCAACGATCGGCATACCACCGCTGCGGTATGCAACTGAAGTGCGGATGTGCCTGGCTGTTCGCTGGTTGTCGTCAGAGAAAATCACCGTCGACATCGCATCGCAGCGGTTAGGATATTCCTCGCAAGCAGCCTTCAGCCGGGCCTTTAAACGCGTGACGGGCAAGTCTCCCGGGGCCATGCGCATGATTCGATAATCTCCGTCGGCTACCTGATAATTGCGGTCAAAACAGCGCTGAAAGCGGAATCAGAGATAAATAACAATTTTTCAGGTCTGACGTCCACTCTTCGCTTACAGCGGCGGACCTTTAGCTGTCCGCTCTGTGCCAACAGCGGAGATGACTCGCTATATCAGGCGAATCTTTAGATTATGAAATAGTGTGTTAAAATCCCATTCTCACCGGTATTACTCTTTTTCATTCAAAATGGCTTTTATCAAAACCTTTACTGATTCAACAGGTGAATCTACGGCTTTGATATATTGTTGCAGAGCAAAACCATCCAATAAAATTAAAATTTGATCTGCTAGCTGTTGTCGATTGATGCGACTAACACTCAGACAATCAAGAATAACCTGCCTTAATTGTCGCTTATAGCTTTGCACGATGTGAAAAATTTCGCCATCTGGCTCAGCAGACTGAAATACGGCATGGTTCATTGGACAACCGCGCTGATACTCTTTTTGCGCAATAGCATTATCGAACAATGAAATTATTTTTCCCTGCTCGCTGTCCAGTTTCGATATCGCGTCTCGGCACATCTCGAGAATCTCTTCCGCAACCAGCTGGTAAACTTCTGCTATTAGCGCATCTTTAGATGAAAAATTGTTATACAAAGTCATCTTAGCTAAGCCTGCATCAGCTGTAACATCATTTATACCCACATTGGCTGTGCCATGTTTTATAAACAAATGTTTAGCCGAGGAAACTAAGATCTCTCTCCCTGCGCCTCTGCGTGTTTTCTCTTTCATTTTAGCACTCTTGACAATGTGACAACCTGTAACCATGATAGACCAGTCTACCTACTAATGGAAGTTTTGTATGCATAACATCAAATTCTGGTTTTCACGTGGTTCATGTTCGTTAGCTACACATACCCTTCTTTATGAGTCCGGGCTACCGTTCACCTCTATTGAAACATCAGTTCAGAAGCAGGAGACTCAGAGCGCATCGTTCTCCAGGATAAACCCAAAACAGCGTGTTCCTGTACTGTCTTTCGATGATGCGGTTATTACCGAAACGCCTGCTATAGCGTTTGCAATATCGCAATGGGTTCCGAAGAAAGGCCTCCTCGGGGTGAGTGAGTTGGACAAAGTACGCGTACTGGAATGGATGTGCTGGTTATCAGGCGAGGTTCATGGTCAGGCATTTGGCGGATTATTCAGGCCACAGCGCTTCACTGAAGAGCCTGACCATCATGAATCCATTCAAATAAAAGCAAAGCAACGGGTGGCTGACGCTTTTAAAGCCATTGAGTCGCAATCAGGCAAAGCGTTTGCGGTTGGAAAATCGTTAACCATCGTTGATCCTTATTTGTTGGTTTTTTTCAACTGGGGTAACGAGATTGGTTTTAACATGAAAGATGAATATCCAGTCTATACAGATTTTTCACACAGGATTGCCGCACACCCATCCGTCATTAAAGCCCTCGAAGATTAGGCGTTCGGTTTATTTTAGAAGTAATAACCGACTATTTACCGCTTGTATTTTGGGCTGATAAATAGTCAATTTTCTGACATGAATATAAACGCAGCAACTTCCACTCCTCACTCTTGAGAGACAACCATAATAAAACCTCCTGTGCCGAAGGAGATGTGATTGTGAGCACGTCGCCGTGGAGCAAAAATCGTAACGCGTACGCCGGGATATCGTGAAGTGAACGTGACCGACGGTGGCAGGGGGGCAATGTACCGGCTGTTTGATCTGAAAGTAACCTGATCCCAAATCCTCTACCTGTGCCATGGACAGATGGCATAAGATCGGTACAGGTATGGCCATCCTTTTGACTGGCAGAATACGCTAAAATTTCCTATATATATCAATGTATTGATTTTTTCCAACCCCTAAGTTTCCAGGTTCTTTTCGAGTTTTTTCTGTATTAAACAGGTCAGTTAACATAATTTTTCATAAACTAATGGGTGTGAATCATGTAATCCGCAGATAACCGGGAAGACAACGGTTACTGAATGTTGTGAATTATCTGGCAACTAAGGTTGTCAGCTGAATATAAGGGAAAATAATGTCATTGATTTTTGGTGATTTATCTGGCGCTCCATCTTGGGTGCCTGCTGTATTGCTCGTCACCCTCTCATTAGTAGCGGGTTTTCTGGCCCGACTCTTACTTTTCAGATTTATCCGCTACTGGCAGAGTCGTGACAGAAAGCTATTCAAATCACTTGAAAAGCATCTTCGAGGATCAATGTTTCTGTTCATCCCTTTGCTGTTAATAAATGTAGGGGTTAATTATATTAACATTCACCCTGACTCCCTTTCATTTATTACAACAAGTCTTAATGTGTTTATTATCCTGTCGTTATGCTCGGTTTTAATTAGAATGACTAACGTCGCTCAGGATATGCTTTTTATACGCTATGACATAAACCTCTCAAATAACCTTCGTGCCCGTAAAATTCGCACGCAGATAATATATGTTAAAAAGGTCGCGATTGTACTCCTTGTGTTATTCTGTCTTTCCCTGATTTTGCTCAGTTTTCCTGGGGTGCGAAAATTCGGTACCACCATCCTTGCTGGTGCCGGGGTTGCAGGAATAATCATTGGATTTGCCCTGCAGAAGTCGCTGGTCAACCTGTTTGCAGGAATACAGATAGCCTTTACGCAACCTATTAAAATTGATGACGCAGTGGTGGTTGAAAATGAATGGGGCTGGATCGAGGAAATAAACCTGACTTATGTTGTTGTGCGTATCTGGGACCTGCGACGACTGGTTCTGCCCATTACCTACTTTACAGAAAATGCCTTCCAGAACTGGACGCGAAATAACGCACAAATATTAGGCTCTGTTTTCCTTTACCTGGATTATTCTATGCCATTAGATCCTCTGCGAACGCATTTTGCAAAAATACTCAGTGAAACAAAGCTCTGGGATCAGCAGACCCAGGTGCTGCAGGTTACCGATACGACTGACAAAACCATGACTATCAGATTATTGATGACTGCACAGAATTCCCCCACGGCCTTTGATTTACGCTGCCACGTGCGGGAAAAGATGATTGAGTTTATTCAGCAAAACTATCCGCAGAGCCTTCCTCGCGTGAGGGCTACACTGACTGATCCGGTGTTAAGTCGTCCGGCAGGTCAGTAATTCAGCGCTCTTTTTTTGCAGATATAAACTGGAGCGTTCAGATCCCGTAAAGGTGTTAAATAAGCCTGAGGAAAACTGAACCTCCACTTTTTGTTAATAGCAGAACGTGGGTAAGCATGATCCAGCTGTGTGCCATAAACGGACATGACTCAAATAGTCATGTCCTGAACAAACAGGATTATTATTTGGCTCAGCTTCAGTTTTTTAAAGTATCAATGACTATTCTTAATGCGGGTGACACATTGCGATGAGGATAATAAAGGAATGAACCTTCCAGCCGCAGGCTGAAACGTTGCAACACTCTGATAAGACTGCCACGTTCTAAATCATCAGAAACCAGCTCCTCCGGTACATAAGCCAGCCCCAGACCTAACCTCGCTGCTTCTGCTTCCATATAGCTGTCCGAAAAGGCCCACTGCCCCTGCGGTCGGTGTGTTATTTTTTTCTCGTCCTGAATAAGTTCCCACTGGTAGAGACTGCCGTCAGCAAACTGATACGAAATACATGGATGTACCACTAAATCAGCCGGAGTTTGTGGAAAACCGTAGCGACGAAAATGTTCAGGTGTGGCAACAACAGCCATCTCCATATCGGGGGTAATTCGTACTGCGATCATGCCGTTTCCAACTTCTGGTCCAAGGCGTATGCCAGCATCGAATCTCTCTGCGATAATATCGACGAACCGGCTTTCACTGATCAGTTCTAACCTGATGTCTGGGTAACGTTGTTTAAATATCGCGAGCTTTGGCAGAAGAACTTTATCAATGGCATGCAGGCTGGCATTGATACGTACAGTGCCGGAGGGGGTTTGACGGTAATGTGCAAGTGTGGCAAGCCCCATATCTAAAGCATCAAATCCGGACTCAGCCGTCTGGTAGAGTTGCTCACCCGCCTGGGTCAGCGACAGCCTGCGCGTGGTGCGAACCAGAAGCTGCACACCTAATCTTTCCTCAAGTTCCCGAACAGAGCGGCTGATCCCTGACTGTGCAAGTCCAAGCCGTTGCGCCGCTGCAGTAAAACTGCCTTCACGCACCACCAGCATAAACAAGTAGAGCTCATTATAGTTTTCCCGTTTCGCCATCAACGTGCCCTCAAACATCTATATATAACAATATGATATTAAATCTAGCATAAATACCCCTCTAATAATCACTATTGCTGCTGAATATAATGTACTCATCGAAACAGAGCACAGCAGTGTTGTCCGTAAGAAGCCTGTACCTACTTCTTGTTTTTCAGGGGATCGTTTATGAATTTTTTCACCCGCAACCTGACAGTCGCGATGCTGCTATGTGCATCATTAAGTGGAGTCACAGCAATGAGTCATGCAGATACAACCAACCCGAATGCTCCCGTTTCAGTGGTAAAAAAATGGGACAAAACCTTCGCTGAAAGCGATAAAGTTTATCACCGTAAGGTGACATTCCAGACCCGATACGGGATTACCTTAGTCGGGGATCTCTACATTCCCAAACATCGCGGTGAAGGCAAGCTTGCTGCCGTCGCATTAAGTGGTCCTTTTGGGGCGGTCAAAGAACAATCCAGCGGTCTGTATGCGCAGACCCTGGCTGAACAGGGGTTTGTCACGCTGGCATTCGATCCCTCCTATACGGGGGAAAGCGGCGGCTATCCACGCAATGTGGCTTCACCGGATATCAACACCGAGGACTTTAGTGCGGCGGTTGATTTCCTTGGATTACAAAAAGAGGTGGATCGCAACCGTATCGGCTTACTGGGCATCTGCGGTTGGGGAGGGATGGCGCTAAATGCAGCTGCAATGGATACACGCGTTAAAGCGGTCGCGACCAGCGTAATGTATGACATGAGCCGAGCCATGGGGCATGGTGTTGGAGAGGGAAAAGACCGTTATTCAACAGCCGATCGCCGTGCCGTTTTGCAGTATCTGAACGAGCAGCGTTGGAAGGATGTAGAAAAAGGCACTATCACACATGCGAGCCATGATATTTATGTTGATCAGAATGGGAAGGTGAGTACCTCTGAGCGTATTCTGCCGGAAACGTTACCCGCGGATCCGAACCCAGTGCTGAAAGAATTCTTTGATTATTACCGGATGCCGCGTGGTTTCCATGAACGCTCAGTTAACTCTAATGGTGCATGGACTGCGACAACGCCCTTATCATTTATGAATATGCCGCTTCTTAGCTATGCAAATGAAATCACTATCCCAACGCTCATCGTGACGGGTGAAAATGCGCATTCACGCTATTTTGCAGAAGATGCATTCAAAGCTGTTGGTAGCAAAGAGAAAGAACTGGTGATTGTACCGGGCGCTAACCATGTGGACTTATATGACAATGTTGCCGGTAAGATACCTTTTGCCAGCTTTGAACAGTTTTTCAAATCCAGCTTAAAATAAAACCCTGGGCCAGAAACGTTTAAAAAGCCGCCTGTAACAGGCAGGTGGCTTTTATTCTGGCCTCAGCCCAGCCTGCTATCGCATTTCCTCTCACTCTTTTTTTAATTGTTATTCCATGAATAGCGCCGGTCTCGTGTTTTTCTCCACAGGTTGGGGCGATATTCAGAGATGCTAATAATATGTCCACACAGAGCAGTAATACACCACACGATAAAGAGCACGCACTCTGGAGCGGCGTTTTTGCCATGACCTTGTGCGTTTTTGTCCTTATTGCATCGGAATTTATGCCGGTCAGCCTGCTGACGCCGATAGCCAGAGATTTACACGTAACGCAGGGTATGGCTGGTCAGGGAATTGCCATCTCTGGTGCGCTGGCGGTTCTGGTCAGTCTGACAATTTCTGGCCTTGCCGGAAGTGTGAATCGTAAATATCTTCTGCTGGTGATGACAGTGTTGATGGCAATATCGGGGATGGTTGTCGCCCTGGCTCACAGCTATCTGGTTTATATGTTTGGTCGAGCCCTGCTTGGTATCGCTATCGGTGGATTCTGGTCGATGTCCGCGGCAACGGCTATTCGTCTTGTGCCCCGGCACCAGGTCGCCCGCGCGTTAGCCATTTTTAACGGAGGTAATGCACTGGCGACTGTCGTAGCAGCGCCGCTTGGCAGCTATCTTGGCGCAACCATCGGCTGGCGTGGGGCCTTTTTATGTCTGGTACCAGTTGCGATAGCGGCGTTCATCTGGCAGTGGTTCAGCCTGCCCAACATGCGTAGCAATAATGGCCACCAGTCCCGCAGTGTGATTTTTCAGTTGTTCAGACGACCGGTTGTCTCAACAGGTATGCTGGCCTGCGGACTATTCTTTATGGGGCAGTTTGCGTTATTTACCTATGTACGGCCATTTCTGGAGGCCGTCACCGGGGTAAATACGTCTGATTTATCACTGATTCTGCTAACCATCGGTGTGGCGGGTTTTATTGGCACACTGATCATCACTACATTTCTGAACGCCAGATTTTATCAGACGTTAATTACTCTCCCTTTTCTCATGGCCGCCATTGCCGGCATGTTAATGCTGACCGGGCACAACGTGTGGATTGTTGCGCCGCTGTTAGGCTTTTGGGGGATGCTCGCGACTGCTGCTCCAACCGGATGGTGGACATGGATCGCACGTACTCTGCCCGAGAATGCAGAGGCAGGAGGTGGGTTAATGGTCGCTGTCATCCAGCTCTCTATTGCGCTTGGTTCGACGGCCGGAGGCATTGTATTTGACCATCTTGGCTGGCAGAGCTCTTTTGGGCTGAGTGGTATATTACTCCTCAGCGCCGTAGTGCTGACAATTTTCACATCACGTCAAAGCAGCAACAAACGTTAATGCATTCTCTTTACAGATTGCTCCTTTCTGTCAGGGCTGTTAATCAGGGCACTGTATGACCGTAAGCGGCAAAGAGGGGACGTCCGCTCCAGACCTGGCGGGCCTTCAATATGGCTGCTTCGTGACAGGAGCGGATCTGGCCTCTTTGCATAATTTCAAATATGCCTTGTATGAATCTCATGTTAATTTTTATTTCGCCCCTTACAAATTGACGATGGCAAGGAACATGATGTGAAAGCATTTACGGTACGCCGGATTATCGGGAATGATTTGGACGCATTCAGAACGGTGAGATTAGAGGCTTTGCGGCTTCATCCAGATGCTTTCGGTGCGTCTTATGAAGACTGTAGCCAGAAGCCAGCGCAGTTCTTTGCTGACCAGTTACGCACCAGTCAGGTTTTTGGTGGATTTGATCTTAACAATACCTTGCAAGGCATTATTGGTGTAAGCAGCAGTACTTTACCCAAATTTAGCCATGTCGCCAATGTCTGGGGAATGTATATCCGTACCGAAATGCGAGGTTCGGGGCTTTCATCAGGACTTATGGAGGTGGCACTGAATGCAGCAGCCCCAGCCAAAATCGTTAAGCTTTCAGTGGTTACTACCAATCATGCAGCCTGTGCTCTTTATCGATCTTATGGCTTTACTGAGTGGGCAACTGATACTGCCGCGCTATGCGTTGATGGCGTATTCTATGACGAATTTCTGATGAGACGGGAATTGTAACCCGGTTCATAACCCAATTATCAGGATAAATACTTTTAGCCTTTTAAAAGGACTCGCTATGCTTTTCGCAATAAGGTTTACCGACCACCCAACTGCGTTCAACGTCAGAAAACAGTATCTGCATCCCCACCTTGAGTGGCTGAAGCAAAAACGTGATGTGATTAAGGCTGCCGGGTCATTACGTGAAAAGCACAGCGATCAACCTGTCGGGGCACTATGGGTCGTTGACGCTGAAAATGAAGAAGATGCCTTATCCATATTTTCCGATGATCCGTTTTGGCTCTATGGCTTGCGGGCATCTGTTGAAGTTTTATCCTGGAGCCTGGCTTTTGAGGACATGCTTGAAGAAAGCAAAAAGCCCGCTTAAGTTTCCTTAAGCGGGCTTTTCTATGTATGGCTCCTCTGACTGGGATCGCCTTTGCCAGTAACTGGCTAAAAAATAGGCTATCGCTGAAGAGGGGAGTTGTCAAGACCACCATAATGACCACCAATAGTTGCGGGTTACATAAATCTGGTTTGAGCTCCACGCTCTGCATATGGTGGACTGATCCTACGGCACTAGAAATTTTACTCCCCACACGACGGGGTTTGTACGAAGGCGTCCGGGCTGAAACCACTGACATGGCTGTGGTGCCGGACTCGGTTGTAAAAGACTTGAATGTAATCGAGGATATCAGCGTATCCAGCGCCATCTCTCATGAATGCGTCGGTTTCATTGACCAGCCCATCACGTTATGGGCATAGAGGTCGATAACCGACTCTTTGACGTCTCACCGCTTCCCGTTACATTGCATTGAAGTGGTCAACTAAAACTGGCCACTGAAGTGGCACACTGAATTTGGCCCCCTGAAAAGAGGTGATAATCACACGCATCACTATTTCTGGGGGCGCGGTTTATACCTAACATCCTCAAGTCGGCCTCTTCTGGCGTGACTGAAACGTTGCACCGATTTGCACAGCAGCCAGGGGAGCAAAGATGAGGGCGGAAGGAAAGGACGGCAGCAACGTGGAATAAATCCCTGTTTTTTCAAACGCTTTACAGATAAATCGTATGCGGCGCCACGGGAAAAATGACAGACATATTTAAGAAAAACCTATCTGGTATTTTTTTAATCAGATGAGAGGGGGCACCACCTGTGCAAATTATCAAAAAAATAGCCGAAAAAAACAATAATAATAACGTTACATAATAATTATACATGGCACCTAAAGATATCACTATCTGCTGCTGTATGACCAATAAAACAAATAAACCTAGCCATCTTTAATGTTTATTCACTGAGGTAAAGTAAAAAACAGTCCCGTCATCACTTAACCTTAACCATGCAGAGATCAATAAATTTACCCGCCAGGATTTAGAATAAATACCAGCAAGAAATATTCCTATTCAACAGGGAGTATGTTAAATTAAGAGAAAGCCGCATTGAAAAATGTACACATTCGTTGTTTCATATAAGCTCTTCCTTCATATCATTCTTCCTTTTCACCAATGGAGTAATGATATGTATAAAGGCCTTTTTTACTATGTAGAAAAAAAAGCAAGCGGTCGTTTCCTTTTACACCGTGATGGGTGTTCGTACCTTCCTTCTTACAGGAAGCGTATTTTTATTGGTACATTTTATTCGCAGAAGGATGCAACGCTGACCGCAAGAATGAAGGGCTACCAGTGTAGCCCCTGCAGAACATGTTTGCCAGAGATGTAACGGTGTTCACCGGCCTCGCGTACGAGCGCGGGTGTAACATCGCCGGCAGTTCATCGCACCTGCCGGGTAGGAGTTGCGGAACAACGTTTGAGTTTGAGTAGCCTTTGCTCTTTGAAGTCATCAGCCTCTGGCTGAGTAACGATATCGCAGCCAGGACAGTATTTGAGCATAAGACATGCCAAGGAATCATAAGGAAATCATGCGGACAGGGTGAATATGCAGACTCTGTCCGCATGTCTCTTTCCGACAGCAAGTCATACCCGCACTCTTTATTTACGTCTAATTAATCACAGGAAAACGCACACGGAATTCGGCAATCGCAGGAGTACTGACGCACAAAAACTGGCTGAATATTATAATTTCATTTGAAATAAAAATATAGCTCTAGGGGAGGCAGGTTTTACTCATCAGCCCGGTGACATATTCAAAATTAGTCTTTTCTGGCGGCACCGGTAGCTCTGTGTGCTAGGGCTGCCAGTTTATATCTCAGAGAGTAATACGAAAACGAAGCCGGTTTACCCCTGAGCTGACTGCCCCCTAGTGCGCGCTTATGTGCACGGTAAGCTTATGACAGAACACGATAAAACAAGAAATAAGAAATAAGAAATAATTATTATTTACACTCAGGTCTTACATACGCAGGAGTAGAATATTTTCATTAAAACAGAAAGATAGTATAGCGCGGTCGGCATTACGGAATCATCTTATTTTTCAGTTTTCCTTCACTTCTGCGTACGTCAGTAGAGAGCTCTGAGGAGCTGCGGATCTGCATGCGCCACGGTATTATCTGATACGACCATCGGCGTTTTCCGTTGGTATTGCGCCTGCTGCACGCTGCTTTGCGCAGAATAGCTGCTGTACGCTGTTACACGGTAAATGGCATAGCGTCATTTGACACCGCTTATCAGGGGGCCGAATCTGCTCCACCAGAAAAGGCGAGAACCACGGGTGTATCCCTGCGCACAGAATCGCAGGAAGCTGCTGGCCGGGGCAGCCCTGCAATTTTTGTTTCAATTTTTCAGGCTGCAAGGCTGCATCCCCCCATAGTACTGAAGTACGAGACTTTTTTTGAGAGGCCTGCCGGCGTAAGATGAGGTGGTTGGACAATAAATACTTTCAAAAGGAAAGAAAAAACGATGCTGTAACCAGCATTAATTCCCGGAGCTACTATGACATTATCTGATGAATTCCTGTCGAACTTTAATTTTTTTTCCCGCCACCGGGAAATAGACAGAAGACAAGATAAATAAGGATATATTATTGTATCGGAACGGAAGGGATACCGTATATTGAGTTTTGGCAGCCTCTATGAGCAGAGTAAAATGAAAATCAGTTCACCACTCACCCCCATTCACAGTTATGTTAAAGGCATGCTCATGGCCGCGGACTGGACATCGGTATCGCAAGCGTTAGTCCTCGGCCTGGGTGGAGGCTGCCTGGTTCGCTCTTTATATGCGCGTAACCCCGGAACAATACCCGACATCGTTGAGTTTCGGGCGGCGGTGGTTTCTATCGCCCGAGATTATTTTCCACTACCCGATTCCCCACTCATCACGGTATATACCGAGGATGCCGCATGTTTTCTGGCAAAGGAAGGGGATAGAAAATATGACTGCATCTTCTCTGATCTGTATTCTGCCCATGCTGTTGCCCCCTGCCAAGAGACAGAAGAATTTCTGTTAAGATGCCGCCGCAAGTTGACCCCACACGGATGGCTGGTTCTTAATTATCACCAGGTGCCGGTGCCCGGCAGCCTGCTTTACAATGCGTTATACCGGATTTTTTCCTGCGTATTATTCGGCCGGGCGGCCAACGGTAATATCATCGTTTACGCCCGGAGGCATCATAATGAAGCAGGGTTGCCGTCGTTACAGCAACTGGCAGACGAGGCAGCCGGCCACCCCAGCAGCGTCAGGACACGCAGAAAGGGTGAGACACACAGTAGATAACTCTGTCTTAGTCGTATAGCCTGTCCCGAAAGCCCATATATATTCGAATTTTCACTTAACCGCGCACTGCCCCTGACGCTTAACCTGCGATTACAGTCATAATACGTCTGTAATCGCTGATTTAGGAAAAGCTTTCTTTTTCTAGGCTCTCGTAAGCCCGAGAATAATATAAATATTCTCCTGATAACAAAAAGTGATAATACAATCCTGGTAAGTAATGTGCAGGGATATCAGCAGACACCACGCCACGTGTATTATTTGTGGATGAAATACTTAGCCGTCTTTTAAACTCAACTCACCTTCCTCATAAGAGGTAAGTATAGTACAAAAACATGGGGTATCATTGGAATGCCTGTACGTGGAGAGTTGTAAGACACCCCTCTGCACGGAGGGGGCGATTTTTATCATTACCTGCTTATTAAGACAGTGATTAGCAAATACCGGTATGTGCCTCGTGCGCCGCAAAAAAAATACGGGTCGGGCCTTCCTGAGCAAAACCTGTAACCATGCAGGTAAAGTTACATGCCCCCGCTCACGTCTGCTGCAAAAAGTTTCCCGCGATGGCTGACAGAGGTTCTGTTGCGGCCAGCCCCCTTAGAATGGTACAACGCACTGTCCGCCTCACCTATCAGGCGTGAAAGCTCATCGGCATCTTCGCCAAAAGCACTCACGCCAGCCGATATTGTGACCTGACCGGCGATATGAAATGCTGTTGCAGCGACCGAGAGTCGGATCCTTTCAGCCGTAAATAAAGCTTTTTCTATTCCGGTATCAGGCAGAAAAACAATGAACTCCTCTCCACCAAAACGGCTCACAATGTCAGAACTACGGCACGTGTGCATGATCAGTTGGGCCAGCCTGACAAGTACTGCATCTCCCGTCTTATGTCCGTAGCGGTCATTTATCTTTTTAAAATGATCAACATCCAGCAAAATCAGGCTGTGATCCGATGAGTACAGATAAGGCTGAACCAGAGAGTCAAACCCCCGGCGGTTGTAAGTACCGGTAAGCGGATCTGTCATGGCCTCGTCATTCAGGCTGCTCATCTTATTTACCATCAGCAGGATGTGATGATAAACAGCTGATTTCAGCTTCTCTGCCTCATCATACCAGGTATTTATCCCCTTAATGGAACGCAGGGTTGAATCACTGTCACCCGAACGGACCAGTTCCGCCAGAGTCCGGAGGGGATAGGCTATGCAATAGGAAAGCACGGTCATCAATATCAGCATAAAACCGATAACAGGGATAACCAGTAGTGATGAGCGTTTAATGGTTTTCCAGAGTACTGAGCTGACGTTTTCTTCGTTACCGTATATAAAAATATTCCATCCGGTAAGTCCAATATCTGCATATCCCAGCAGGTAATCGCGTCCATTATTACGGTAATTTACCCGACCACTTGCAGAATGCGCCAGATGGCTTTTCAGCTCCGGGCTCAGTGCAATTCTGCTGCCCACCAGGCCGGGATTGTGATTGTAAATTATATCCCCTTCATTACTGACGATGCTAATTTCAGAGCTATCCAGATAAAAATGCTGACCGATAATATCACTCAGAATACTTTTTTTCTTCAGGTATACTGTTCCGCCAATATACCCGAGATATTCGGCTGACGCAGAAAAGACGGGGTGCGAGAGGAAGACCACGTAATTACCTGCCGCTGAGGTGAAAGGGGAGGATATATAGGTTTTTTTGTCTGCCAGCGCTATGCGGTTGGACTCTGAAGTAAGGGTCAATCCATTCAGGGAAAGGCTTTCCGGGGACGCCGCCTGCACCACCCCCTTGTTGTTTACCACAACCACTGAATTAAAAAGGCCTGACTGTCCCCTTAAGCGATCCGCTTCGCCTGAAAGCCGGGCCTGATCGCCAAAATCCTGTAGCGTGCCGGCACTGTAAGAGAGCTCCATAGTTGCCATTCTGAAATACCGGTCAGTAACGTCAGCCAGCTTACGCGCATAGGCAATATTACTGCTGAGAATGCTGTTCTCAATATCAGATTTTTGATACGCATATAATACGGTCAGCAGAAGCGCAGACGTAAGCAGCACGCCACCCGCTGAAAGGACGACTAGAAGTGTTCTTAACTTAATTTTGTTTTTCTGCATGAAGGACTGCCGCCAGAGCTTTGCATAATGGTGTTCATCCGCATCTCAGTGCAGGCTGAACGTGAAATGTACAGATAATAAATGCTAACATTTTATGCGGGTGATTACTGTTAAGATTTGTGCGGTAGGTATGAGAGGGGGGGTAACCTTTTAATTTTGCGACCATCTATTCTGTTATTTCAAAAAGCTGCACATGAAGCGACTGTTCCTGCAAGGTCATTTACCGTAGACGATCATTCTCTCCTTTTGCGGAGGTGCTCAGGCTGAAGAGGATAATAGTATGTTCGCAAACGAGTACGGCAAAGACGCCGGTGCGACAAAGCCATTCTGACGCACCGGCTCGATCATTGAAGGGGCACGGGCAGAAGCTGTGAGCGTCGCCAGTTCTCCAGCGCGGTTGGTTCCAAAGGGTGGGTATTGATAGCCCTGCACTTGATCACAGTCATACTCTTTAAGAGCTGAAAGGGTCTGTGCATTCTCAACGCCTTCAGCCTCTACCACGTAATCCTGATTCTTCAGCATCCGGATTACGCTTCTTGTAATAACTTTTCTTGCAATGTTCGTGGAAAGGTCGCGAATAAGCCCGCTGTCAAGCTTGATGACGTCTACTGGCATGCGTCTGAGGTAACTGAGTTTACTGTAACCCGCCCAAAGTCATTTATTGATATGCTTAATCCCCGGAGTTTAAGTATTTCAAGGCTGTGAAGCGCCTCGGTGTTGCCGGTTACTTCTTCTGTTTGCAGACACTCAACCCCAAGAAGTGAAGTTGACAAGCGGGTTTTTTTCATCTTATCTTCAAGTCGTGCTGCAAAACTTTTTCGGGAAAGATCGCTTATGCTGACGTTAACCGACACTGGTAGACAGAAAGGCGTACTCTGCCATTTTCTCAGAGTCTGATGGCCGCATCAGTGCCAGTCCGTGAGTGCAGCACTCAGGCTGGTATGTTACGTCATGAGAAGGAAATGCCCGGGCGTCAAATCACCCAGCACCGGATGGCGCCAGCGA
The DNA here is from genome assembly GCF_025527015.1 of Winslowiella arboricola. Taxonomy (GTDB): domain Bacteria; phylum Pseudomonadota; class Gammaproteobacteria; order Enterobacterales; family Enterobacteriaceae; genus Erwinia; species Erwinia arboricola. The sequence continues at coordinate 314,881 of NZ_JAODIM010000042.1, forward strand.
ATAAGTGTTTCCAGTCCGACAGGCTTCCCGGTTTCCAAGAACATTTTGGGCTGATATACGAGATATAATCCACCGTCGCCACGCATGGCATGTGACAGCTCATTCATCATCCGAAAGTCGCCAGTGCGTAAAACGTCAGTCTGCTCATCAAAAGCCCAAGTCCGAGCTTTACGAGTAATAGGTTCATGAAGCGCACTGACCGCGTGGCGAACGACTTCATGAGTGGTGACCGTAGCGGGCGAAAAGCTTACCTCTCCCGCCCGAACCGTGAGCTCAACGGAGATCCCCTCGTCAACATGAGCGCTCACATCATGCAGTCTTTCACTGACGGGCGTGGCAGAATAACGTGGTTCAGAACTAGTAAGACTTGCATATTGTCCGGTGGCAACCGTATAAATGACCTGTTCCAGTGCCAGCCTGAGCCGCAACCGTAGCAAGGTGGCCATGTCTTCGACGGGTTCCATGCTCAGTGAACGGTCCGGTTCATGAGCACCCGTTATGTTGATGCAGACTATGATGACCAGACAGGAGGTTTCATCATGCCGGGCACTTGCCAGCAGCTGAAAATAGCGGATCACACGCAGGCGGTTAGGTTAATTGGTGGCGGCGTCAACAAAATCGGCAGAATGCCAGGCCTCCAGAAAGGACATGACAAGTGCAGCGAGCAGCTTCAGCGTTTGCAGCTTATCGTCTGTGAAATGACGGAAAGTGTCCGTCACGCATAGCGTACCCAGAATAATCCCTTCCCTGTTTTTGAGCGGCGCTCCGGCATAAAACCGGATAAAAGGGGCTGCCACCGTTAATGGATGGCCTGATAAACGGGCATCAAGGAATGTATCAGGTAACTACCAAAGCCTCTCTACTGTCAACCACGTGCTGGCAGAAAGCCTCCTCGCGGATTGACTCACACAGGATAAAATTTCGCAAGGCCGTAACATGCTTTTTTTCATCATCGATGAACTGAAATAAAGCCGCCCGGAATACCCAGTGACTTTGCGGTCAGAAGGACAAATTTATCAAGCATCACATCGCGACTTTCGTCAAGGGTCCGTAATGCGGCCTGAGCCTTGAGGCGCGATGCTTCTTCACCGGTAAGATTAATCAGCATGTGTATCTCCTCCCCGATACGGGGCGCAACGGAGAGAACAGGAAAAGGGGGTAAAAGAAAAAGTAACAAGAATGAATTTACATTAAATTATTAATTTTACAGCCATTTAAGAAGCAGGATATTGCCAATAAAAAAAGCGATCCGTCATGATAACTGTACTCCTGTGCGGCTTCGCTGTCATGTGCATTTATTTAATGAAATTAATATATGCTATTGATATATATGTCATTTTCAGGAGTGCCATCCACGACTGAGATCGAAATACACCCTTACATGTGAAGTCCTCTTTAAAACCTGCAAAGGTGATGCACTGATGTACGTTCACATGTTCAACGTTTCTGACTGAGCCCACCCCGCAGATTAGTCCCCTGCCAGTGTTTACTGAATGGAAACGAATGATAAGATAATGAGAAACTGAATGAGGCTGTGACTATTGCAATGCCGGAAAAAAAATAAGTTTTCAGGCAGGTAAACATATCCTAAGCTTTCAGAAAGTAAGGCGTCCCATAATTCAGATACAGCCCGGGATATGCCTAGGTTAATATATACATATTCGCAACAGAATCCTTCTTATGGCGCCACTGTCTGCGATAAAGGAGCTGTAAATGAAAATACTGAATCTACCTGTTCCCACTCCGGGCAGGATTAGAGAGCTTCGCAGGGCTGCAGGGCTGTCACAGGAGCAGGCGGCAGAAAGATTTGATTACAGTCTTCGCGTCTGGCAGACGAAGGAGTGCTCTCCGGATAAAGCGTCGAATTTACGGCAGGGAGAATACGAACTGTTACTGCTTCTGGCCGGGCATCACCCGGCATTTTTACTCACCGCGTTGGAAACAAAATCAGGCATAAAAACCTGAATAATCTCAGCATCATTAATGGGACCACGGGAGAACCATGCAACAACGCTATTTCATTGCCACGCATGCTGCGCCACTCAGAATTGTGCGCGTCCACCATAAAGGTTGTCCGCTACTGGATACCTGCAGCAACGTTCGCTTTATAGGCACGTTCAATTCACTTCGCTATGCAAAACAATATTCCCTCATCCATCTCGGTATCGGGGAAGGGTGCGTGGATTGCGCTCTTAACGAACAGCGCTCCCTGATTAAGCAATAATGGTGCCGGCTCATTCGGTACATTCGTTATGCTCACACGGTTTGCGACCACAGGGCACAGGATGAGTAGCCTGCCAGTAGGCAAGCGGCGTTCCTGACTCCACACCTCTTAGCACCAGCTCGCCATGAAAATATTAAATCTCTCTCCTGAGGCAAGATCGGCGATAATTTTTCTCCATTATGATTAAATAAAGTCAGTTATGATATTACACGGCGTCTCCTTGCCAGGAGGATGATTTGTTCTGGCAGCTGTGTCAGGGCATCAATGTCACGAACGGCGAAGTGAGCAGGGTTAAAGTCTGATTTTCTTTCGCCTGACAAAGCTCACTCAGTGGCTCGCGGATCCAGCGGCGGATCTTACGGGAAGGCAGCCTTGCACAGTAGCTGGCGTGCATTGCCGGGATCCCACGAAAACTGCACCTGTCCATCGGCTGCCACGCCGAGGGAAAATACCTGCATATAGATATCAGTAGTCCTCTCTTTTTTGTGCCCCATCAGAGCCTGCACCACTTTTTTATGGTGTGATTATAGAAAAAATGCATGGTAAAAGAGTGACGCAATGCTTTGGGGCAGATAACCATCGGGAAAGTAACCCCGTCAACCGACGCTATCTGAACCGCTTCATTTAGCCAGCGACGGACGGTCCGCTCCGTTACCGTCCAGACGGGATCATGTCTTTTTGGCCTGAAAGTCGCCAGATGCTTGCGCAGCCGTTTGAGTATCCCGCATCAGTCAGGGGGACAATACGCTCAGGAATATAGCTTTGACCTTTTCTTTGTCTTCCCTGGCCGCGTGAGCGTTGCTTAAGAGCACGTAAAACCACGTAAGGCTGACATCAGCTAACATAAAGTCCGCAGGCGTCAATGCAAGCGCTTCATTAATCCTCGCACAGGTGTCCCATAATGTGACAATCACGTTTGTGCGCTGAAGATCCGAAATATAAGAAATAAGAGCTGCAATTTCGGGTGCCAGAAGGTAGCGCGGCAGGCGGCCGTCGTGGATAGGTTATACGGCGCAGGCTCATGGCCTGAGGCAGATTCATGTCTGGGGCACGCGCACCAGTGCTGGCAGAAGCCGGTAACATCGGTGACATAGTAGACCTTGAATTATTACATGTTGCACTAAGTGAATTCGGAAGACAGACAGAAGGTAAACAAACACTGCCATTTTTCATGTACGCAACGTTAGCACGCTACGGCCTGAATCGAACGAACAGGACAATAATTAATGAAATTTTCATCTGTACTTATCCGATTAGCCAGCAAAAAAAATACCTTAAAGTCGGATTGGAGAACAGGAATAAATGTCCGGGTTTCCTTATTTTTTTCCAAAAACCGGACATCAGGACAATCGGATTCAGCTCCTCTGCTGATCCGTGCCGTTCAGGAAAAAACTATATATTGATACGCAAATTGGGCTGGAGCACATCATGTGTCCTTTCAGGCGAATAGCCCGGCCTCCAAGGCTGACGATCCGCCAATTGGGGAAGGCGGACACTGTAAGCATTGAACTGCACAGGCTCTCTTACTTTACGCTGTGGCTTTCCATCGAACTTCAAAAATGGGCCGGGACGCACGTTTTGCGTCAAACCTGCCCGGGAATCCTTGGCCATATAGCTCCTATATCCCGGGGATATCGTCAGAGATAACCGTAGTGTTCTGCATTCTGTATCTCATAAGTTTGTGTGATTTTATTAATGGGGGTTAAAAAATGCACTTTAATGATAGCCTCAGCCGGTTTTTTCACTCCCTTTAAATACGGAGATTGAATCTAGTGTAAAAAAACCTGAATAATTAAAAAATGCATGAACTTTACTTATGAATAAAATATAAATAAAAAAATTAAATTAAATTAAAGAAAACAATCAGTTAAGCATTGCAGAAAATAAAAAAAGAGATCGGAAACAGACATTTTTAGTAAGCACCTATTATTTATGGTGGCCTAATCGAGTAAATCTGATTTCTGTCCACTCCCTCTAAGCGAATAAGGGCTTTCATTAAGTATTTTATTTACGCCCGCAACAAAAACCTCCGTAAGAAAAATAATGAGATTATTATGCTTTATGGTAAGAAAAATATAAGTTAGTGTTTTTTTATTTCATGGATTATAATGGCAGAATAATGCAGCATGAGTAACATGATAACTTACCTAACGAACACACCTCTTAGCTGAGTCGCAGGTAACACTGGCAGAGGTAAGTTGATATTCTTTGTTATGATGCATCCTTATCCACGGTCTTTTTTTATGAGGTACTAAAATGATTCTTCCGCCGGACAGAAGTAACATCATTAAGATCATCCTTGCTGCAGCTCTGGTAGTCACTCTTATAATGACAGCCACCTTCCCGTCGGTAGGGGGGCTTGAAACCTGGCTTGAAACCAAATAATTCTACGGCCATCTGTACACAGCACATGTAACATAGTGAGCTGGAGGAAATAATTAATTTTCTCACGGAAGGTTGGTTTTAATTCTGAAAGTGGCTTTGTCATGCTGATATTTATATTTTAATTAATAGCCGGTTAAGTTGTATCGAGAAAAAGTCATTTTTCGAATTAACTTTGTTGCAGCAAGATGCCAATCACAACACCAACACCAACACCAACACCAACACCAACACCAACACCAACACCAACACCAACACCAACACCAACACCAACACCAACACCAACACCAACACCAACACCAACACCAACACCAACAGGATTTTTATTTTTTATTGGGCATGTAATCAACTTCTACTGGTGATCAGTATGAGAAAAATCCGTATTTACTGCTTTTACATTAATCTTACAGGCCTTCATCGTAATCTCTTGTCTCGTTAATAATGGTTTTAAGAGACCATCTCTCAAATTTATTCCATTCTCAGGAGTCTGCCGGTGTAAAATTACAGGATTAGATCCAGGCTATTAACGCTGAAAGCCATTGATGGCAGTCAATAACCCGACTGAAATGTTGATATTTTCCGATTTTATGTGCACCCTATTGCCTCTGATCCGATAGTTCTGATGACCGGCACCATGTCATAAGCATTAATTATAATGTAGTCTTTTTTAAAAAAATATTTTCACAGGAAAAATAAATCCCTTCTTTTTCTAGTGGTTATCAACATCTGTCTTAATTTTCTTTTAGGAAGTTACATTATGTTTTTTATATTTTCTATTATAAGGCTGTTTATAAATGTTGTCGCAAAGTTACAACAAGTCCGTTCAGTATTTCTGTTTATCATAAAGATTAAATTAATTCACTTATGATCTTTTTATAAAAGTGATAGGATTAAAACTTACGTTCAGAATCATTAAATGTTATGTGAATATATCTCAGGTTGTTTTATGAAAAGAACTTTCCATCGTCGTGAGCTCGATAATAAAAACCATCGTTATACAAGAGCAATGGCAAATAACCCACTGGATGCTATATTTTAACACGACACAGGATAGGTTGGGGAAAGCTATAAAAATGGTGGGTGCCGATGCAGAGGAGGTGCAGCGTTACTTATCCAGTTGATCAGCTGCCCAATATTCCTGAAAGAACTCTTCCATACTTATACGTTTTTTTTCACTATCTTGTCGCGTGTTCGAATTATACATCGAAGAAGATGGCATCATAATCAACTGTTCTATTAAATATAAGTCTGTTGAAAACATTTAAGCCGCAGTCCAGTATAATTAACATTCTATTTTTACTTTGCATCGGTAAGGTTTAATGTAATCTGGCGGTGTATTTTTCCTGACGGAAGTAGGTTAAGTCACCAGTTATTGAGACAGAACTTCTACCCATCCATCGTCGCATTGCCAGGTTATTTACTTGACATTCTCACCCTGACACTTTGATCCATTACCCCTTATTTTTTCGCACAGTGCCTTCGCGCCGTGCGAAAAGCACTAAAGCACTAAAGCACCGGAGTGCTATAATTTAAGGGGGAAAACTGTCAATACAGATTTCTGCAACTTAGGATCCGGGTTGTGCAGGCGATACCGGTGCCTACAGAGTTAATTATTCTCCTTCGGGCTGACTGGTGACTTTAACGCCACGCTGTCAAGTATAGGGTCGTTACAGATGGGAAGGGGCTGCCTGATGGATTGCCGTACTTCTTCTGGAAACCCCACTGTACGCAAGTGTCTGTTGCATATGAACCATATTTCATTTCTGTCATTCGACAGAATATAGTAAGCGTCAGAAGTTTCCGAAGTATTAAAACACCCCAGGGCACGATATGCCGTACCAGATAAAAATCCATTTTCCATGAGAAGAGGCTGGGGCCATTCTCCATTTGCTGCACGCGTAGATAAAGGCCTTATTCCATCCACAGCATAGTTCACCATTTATGAGAGAGCGTTATTATTATAGGCCATCCTCGCATGTTCTGCTGTTCGCTTGCACTGACGAAGTTGTCAGAAAAGGATCCCTGACACAGGCGTGCTTATAATTTAAGGATAGAATAGAATAACACTGTATCCTGATAAGAATAAGCAATCATAATCAGATAAACATTATCCATGTTAGGGTTTAATGGTATTAAATAAACATTAAACGGGGCGTGATTATATTTTATTGGCAGGAGGTTACATGGTTATTAATGAAAGGTTGGTCTTGGGGTTTAACTATTACCCGGTTATCAACCTGAATAATAACATTATTTCTTTGGAAATGACGGTGAGTCTGAAGCCATCACGTGATTATCCATTTTTTGAAGAACACGAATTTTTCTGTAATCTGACAAAGAATCTGAAGGAAAAATCATCTCATCGCAGTTAGAATAATTATTTTTATATTCCGGTTTTTTTTGAAAAAGAACAAATTGAAGTTCATGTAAAGATAGATGTTATTCAGATGAATTTACTGCTGAGAGATCGTGCGCTGCTTCATAAACTATCAAGCATGAAATTTCTCATTCTTGAGGTCGACGGGAACGAAAAAAGCATATTTTCACCGGGAAATGAGAGGATCAGGATCCTTTATAATTATGTCCAGCTCTGGCTGGATAATTATCACGTTTACAAAATGGAACCGGAAACAATTCATTTTCGCTTTTTTTCTGGATTCAGAATGGATAAAGATCTCTTATGGTGCCTAGCTGACGACAGGGGAAGAGAATTTTTGTATCAATATCAATATCAATATCAATATCAATATCAATATCAATATCAATATCGATAACGATGTGAAACTGAGGCTCGTATCAATTCGTAACGTCGTTGGAAAGCAGGGGAAATTGTGGCGGTCCATCAGGCCGTATAAGCTTTACATCCTCGGCCTGAATAATCCTCTGCGGCATGCAATAATGTCATCTTAATCAGACCGGCTTACAAAAAAAAGCCCGCAGAGGGCGGGCTAAGCTCGTGTCGAGTTTATGGCTGGTCAGAGAGACTGCCTTAGCTACTGTATTGCCGGTTTTAATTCACTGTCAAATCACCATGGCTGCGTGACTGACCCTGTCTGGGCCGCGATATTTCAGACCCGGTGGGCAGACATATACGTACACGCAGCGGGAAAAAAATGTTCTGAGAGCCGGGTCTGCGGCTGGCCCATCGTGCTGTCGACTTCAAAAAGAACCGGCAACCCGACGTCGCCGGTTAAAAAATGACAGATATACATGAAATTCGCGACGAGTGAAATCGCGCACGTACAGTATCATCAGTGATTATTTTAAACCAAATGATTTATAGTCATAGCTTGTGGTTGTGCGCTTGGGGGTAAAAAAGCCCACACGCGGGTGTGGGCGAAACAGAAGTGGGTGTAAGGGAAATAACAGGCTTCTTCTGATTAAAAAAGCTGCAGCCTGCACGTAAATTGTAGCCCTGAATGCGCGCCAGCTGAGACTTTTTCCCCGGAGTGTGATGCCATCTACAATAAAAGGGGACTTTTCAGGTCCTTCACTTGCGTGATATGGTAAATACCATTTCCGGTAGGTGCGTTTACTGAATCTGCCCTGCGGTTTTGCTGAAACAAGATCCTACCCGAGAAATATAACCAAAAATTCAACAAATAACTCCCGCCAGACGGGCTATATCCACAAACACGATATGTTTTTTTAATCAAATAGTTCATTCATACAGATACAAAAAACAGCCATCAGCAGCAAGAGGGATGCCATGCTGGCAGAGGAAATAAAAAAATCACAGGGCCTTATTTCTCTTATAAACAACCTTTCTCCCCTTCAAACCGATTTGGTAAAGGTTTACGCATTTCTGGCAATGGTTGCAGATCATATAAACATTATTTATCTTCACTCTCACAGTTCTGAACTCTATGCTATTGGCAGGTTGGCTTTCCCGGTTTTCGTAATCCTGTGGGCTCGCCATACCGCGTCAGCTCTGGGCGATCTCCGGCAACTGACACGTCGCCTGTGGTTATGGGCGTTGTTCTCTCAGCCTTTGTTCTGGCTTGCTTTTGCGGAAAGCGGACAATCCTGGCTTGCTCTTAATATCTTCTTTGTTTTTGCAGGTTGTACACAGGCTCTGAGCTGGACTTATCAGAAAGGTACAAGCGGTGCCCTTTTTTGGTCTGACACTGTTACTCATCCTTGCCTGGCCTCTGGCTCCCGCCAGCTATGGCCTGACAGGACTGTTTTTTGCGAGTCTGATGCTGGCGATTTTCTGCTTTGTCGGGCTACAGCGATATGCCCACACCTTCATAATCAGTGGCCTGTTAATCGCCTCATTCTGCGTCTATACAGATACGCTTGCATCAACGGAGCGGACAACCCTTTACACCATTATTCCTACGCTGCTGCTTCCCGTGACCGTGGTGTATATGGTGCCTTTTTTCAGCGCGGGAAATAAGCGTTTTTTCCCACGACGCTTTTTTTTCACGCTTATGCAGGGCATCTGTTATTACTGGGCGCGATGGATCATGGACTGATGCGCTGAAAAAAAAGCACACAATGGACACTCAGGAGATTTTGCTAAAATTACTGCAACATGCGGATTTTATCAGGGGAAACCGGGGGAATGCCGGAAAAACAAGCTGGCAGCAGGTATTTATGGAGCTTACAAGACGCAGTGGCTGATTCATTTTACTGTCATAGGGGCTGGTGATCTTCGTCCGAAACGGTCGTTTACTGGCCTGACAGGCATGCTGCAATGGGAAACAGGGTATGAACAGAAAGCAGTTTATCTTATCGAAAGGCGCGACCTGCGCAAACTGGACGCGGAGCTGGTCATTCATCGATCACAACGATATGAAAGTCATCTTCGGAGCCTAGGACATGGAGGTGGAAGGGGAAAGAGAGGTTATCCTGCGCGACTCCTGGCAGTTTGCCATGAGTAACGGTAAAAGGCGACGCCAGCCCGGGTACGTACAGGCGCTGGAGCTGTAAGCATCCCGATAAATCGAACCATTCATTTTTAGAGATCTTCCGGCATACTGATTATGTCCCTGGAGGAGATCGCCATGCGCAAAGCCCGATTTACCGAACACCAGATTATCGCCGTTCTGAAGTCCGTCAAAGCCGGACGTACCGTTAAAGATGTCTGCCGCGAGGCCGGGATCTCTGAGGCCTCGTACTATAACTGGGAAGCGAAGTTCGGCGGTACGGAAGCCTATGATACCAAAAAGATGAAAGACCTCGAGGATGATAACCGCCGGCTGAAACAGATGTTTGCGGAACTGAGTCTCGAGTGCCGCGCACTGAAAGACGTTATTAAAAAAAATGTATGGTTCGCTCCCGTTTTGCAAGCACGCGATGATAAAAGCTGTTTGCGTTAATGTATCCGGCCTCTTGCAAGTCAGCTGATTTTGGAAGCAAGGCCATGATGGAATATGCGCGTCAGATTCCCAATAAGCTTCTTCGGTTGTTAAAGCCGCTTTTTTTGTCCCGGGTTTACAAGACGCCATTGCACAGTTTTGTCATCACATACCGCAAACTGGTAAGATTTTAAGCGATTTCAGATATCTCGTTGTTGTAAATAAAAAGTGCCTGGTCATGTCATGACAGCCAGATAATTCGGGCAATCTGGTTAGCCAGTGCGACAACAACCTTATTGCGGTGCACCCCGCGCTCTTCTATAATTTGTATCCACTGCCACAGAAAATTTGTTGTTCTGTTTAAATGCAGAACACAGGTTCGTGCACCAGGGATAAGCAATTTTCTCAGATATGCATTACCACGCTTACTCATCCCTAATAAACGTTGTTTGCCTCCTGTTAAGTATTCCCGGGGGACCAGATCAAGCAGGCTGCTAAATTTCGCCCTGATTTAAATTGCAGACCATTGCTGACAAACGCCGTCATTGTTGTCGCTGTCAATTTTCCTACACCGGGAATAGACGTCAGTCTTTTAGCTGTTCCATCGGCATCAGCGATAGATCCAATCTGGTGACGTAAGTGCAAAAGCTTTTCTTCAAGGGCGCGGTATTCCTGCCAGAGCTCAGTGACTATATCCCTCATCGATGGGCTCAACCCGTTTTACTCGTCAGCTAGCAGTGAAGGCATATCATGTGTGAATTTCACAATCCCACTGTGAATAGTCAGCCCGTATTCAAGGAGAAATGCCCTGGTCTGATTAACCACCGCTGTTTTATGAGACACAATATGTTCTCTGATCCGATGCAATGCCTGTAGATCGATTTGTGCCGCTGTTTTCGGTATCACTGTTCGCATTGTTGGACGAGAAATAGCTTCAGCTATTGCTTCAGCATCAAACAGGTCATTCTTGTTTGATTTAACGGAAGGCTTCACAAATTGTGCCGGGACAATGCAGGGTGTATGCCCAAATGACTTAGCTTTTCTGGCCAACCAATGGCATCCCGGACAAGCCTCCATCCCAATTGTCGTCTGGGGTGAGTGGGGCAGAAGCTCAATCAATTTATCGCGGGCAAAAAATATCGCCGAATCAGGACGTTTCCTGCATCGTCAATCCCTACTGTATGAAATGTATTTTTACCGATATCAATACCCATTCTGCTCAGGGACTGTGCTTTTGTTCTCGACATGACACACCTCCACTATAAGGACTGACATTAAGTGAAATTTTAGCAAGCAGGGTGGGAGCGAACCATTCCATAAGCTTTAAAACCAGCGATAAAGCGTGAGCTGGTCAGCTATCTGACCGCGCAGTTTGCCATGAGCTTACGTCAGGCATGCAGGACATTGTCGCTGAGCAGAACGGTATTTCGTTATCAGCCGGATTCGCGACGGGATGAGGCTGACCGTGGCGACTGAACTCTATCCGCGATACGGATTTAAAAAGCTTTTTCAGGTGCTGGGCAGGCAGGGCAACAGCTGGAACCACATGCTGTAATCTTAAAGCGATCCGTGTCTGTGATATCTGAGGTAATTGTCATGAAAACTTTCGTTGGGCTTGATGTTTCTCAAAAGAAAACAAGCGTCTGCGTTATAAACCATAATGGCAATAAAATTCGTATGGCTAACCTCGATACACATCCTAGGGTTATCGCTGATTATCTCTTTTCTGAAGGATTTGATAAGTCAAAAGTCTGTTTGGAAACAGGGCCGCTTTGCATCTGGCTTTACCATTCACTCAAGAGTTTTGGCCTAGACATTGACTGTATCCATGCCCATCATGTTCATGCAGCATTGTAGATGCAGTTGAATAAAACAGATCAAAATGATGCTTTTGGTATTGCCTGGCTGTTCTTTCTGGATGGTACAAGCCGGTACATGTTAAAAGCCTTGAATGCCATCAGCAAAGACTCATTCTGACCAGCCGGGAAAAACTGGTTCAACTCAGGGTTGCTGTCACGAATCAGATCCGCGGGCTCCTGAAACATTCGGCGTTGTTCTTCCTCAGGGGAAAACAGTGTTTTTGAGCGTGTTGTACTTGAGTCATCACCTACTCTGGAAACCATTAAACCTGCAATTATGATGCTACTGGATACATGGGAACATCTTTCCGGCCAGGTAAGAAAATTTAACTATATGCTGGAAAAACTTGCCCGAAACGATCTCTTTGTCAGATATTACAATCTATCCCGGGGGGGCGTTCTGACGGCATTAAGCTTTAAAACCTCAATTGATGCCCCCTCGCGCTTCAGACGTGTCAGTGATGCTGGCGCTTTCCTCGGGTTAACGCCCAAAAAGTACCAATCCGGTGAGGTGGACAGGAATGGGGGAATTTCAAAACAGGGCAACAGAATGACGCGTACTCTTGTCTATGAAGCAGCATCCTGCTTGCTGACTCGCTATGGCACAGATATAAGTCTGGCTATATGGACAAATGAACTCAGGCACAGGATGGGCTACAAAAAAGTTATTGTTGCCCTGGCGAGAAAACTGACAACATTAATGCTGAGTATGTGGAAATCAGAGATTTTTTATAATGAACGGTTTAAAGCGGTAAATTAAGAAGTAGAAAATCATAATCAAATCAGACTGAGACCGCCTCAAAATTCAATTCCGGGACTCGCTTTGCCGGGCTACAGCCTCGCGGGAATCATATAGGAATGAAGGCGACGTCTTGCAACATGTTGTAGCATTGAATAGTGACTACGAAGACGACAAAGACTCCATCTGATATTGACTGATTAGACGATAAGCGCGTTCGCCGGATTTACTGCCTGCTGAAACTGAATTTTCGCCGTGAGGGAAAACAGCGCCTGCCGGTGCGTAATCCGGCTCCGCTGGCGACGCCGGAAGCGATGAACCAGTAGCTGGTCCATCGATTTTATGCACGATGCGCTGGTGTGCGGCAGACGCTTCCGGACCTTCAACGTGGTGGATGATTTTAACCGGGAAGCACTGGCGATCGAAATTGACCTGAATATCCCGGCGCAGCGGGTCGTGAGAGTGCTGGACAGGATCGTGGCAAACCGCGGATATCCGCTGAAGATGCGGATGGACAACGGCCCGGAGCTGGTTTCGCTGACGCTGGCACAATGGACAGAAGAGCATGGCGTGATTCTGGAATTTATCAGGCCCGGCAAGCCAACGCAGAATGCCTTTATCGAACGGTTCAACCGGACGTACCGGACAAAAATACTGGATTTTTATCTGTTCAGAACGCTGAATGAAGCACGGGAAATTACAGAGCGCTGGCTGGCTGAATATAACAGCGAGCGCCCGCATGAATCCCTGAATAACCTGAAGCCGGAAGAGTACCGGCTGATGACTGAAACCCCGGAAATCTCAAAAAGTGCGTGGAACTAAAACGGGGCGCTTACACCATCACCTTTATTTCTGCCTCGTCACATGTGGTTTGGATTGGAACCGCTCGGTCCATTTGGATAATCATAGGAGTATTCTCCTTCTGCCAGAGGGATCCTGCATTCGCTGATGTTCAGAGCGCCGGTACCATACACCCATACGTTGGATGCTATGGATCCCCTGAATGGCTTACGAGCAAGGATAATCGGCTCCAGTGCGGGCTTTAACGCGTGGTGAGATTTAGGAAAACCCGAGCCATATACCCAGCCCAGCATTCCGTCACGTCCAAATGCCGCGTCCAGTAATTTGAGCTGATCCGGCGATAAACTTTCAATGAAGACCTGAGCAGCAGTGCTGGTCTCGTAGAGAAATACGATCATGTCACGTATTTCAAATCCCGCATCCTCAATACGCGCTGCCATCCGTTGTTGAGTGCGGGAGCCCGCGAACGACAGCAGATGACCGCCGGGTTTGAGTACACGCAGACATTCTTCCCAGATGGTCGGTGAAGGGACATCATAGTCCCACGTCTTCCCCATGAATTTAATACCATACGGCGGGTCGGTCACGATGCTGTTCACAGCGTTGTCCGGCATACTGCGCAGAACGTCAAGGCATTCGCCATGAGTCAAAATGTCATGCATGGCGTTCCCTCCCGTCATCGCCACCAACTGATGAAGAGGGGGCCCCCTGCTTATCACTGACACTATTTTCCAGTTCATCAAGGGTGCGGAACAGAAACATCTCCCGGTTCTTCGCATCAAACGGAACCGGAACGCTGTTCCTCATCACTGTCCTGATGCTGTCAAACAGCCTGACCAGCGATTCTTTGGTTTTATCATCCGGCATAACATACATCACATAGTGCCAGCGTCCAGAGTCGCTGGCGGCCAGATGACTGCTAATAATGCTGATGTAACGGGCGCGGGTTTTCATCGACCGCTCTGTTTCCACTGCGACGATGGCACCGCTGCTTGAGGTAATAATGCCGTCGGGTCGGTGCCGGACACCCGGGTATCGCGCCATAAACTCTCCCCGATCGCCGTTAAGCCAGTCTTTACCACCTTTTTGCTCAAGGGCGATCCTCACCCGCTGGTTTAACAGGCGATGTTCCAGCGTCCAGTGTTTAAGTTTTCCCGGCTCAAAATAGGCGGGGAAAACCCTGTCATTAGCGCTAACCACCATCGCCAGTCCCTGCATGGTGATCCCCCACAATGATTTTTTCCCCGTCAATACCGGGTATTCATGTTTGTTCAGGAGGCCGATTGCAACTGCTTTATTAAGCAGGTTATACATCGCATGGTTATGTTTTCCTTTATAGCCGACAACTTTTTTTAAGGTCCGCAAATCAGAGAATGTTTCTTCCTTGAGAAAATACAGTAATGCCCGCATTCTCCGTTTTGCGGCCTCATTTCTTTCAGCAACGTTATGGACAAGCATTGATAGCCTCACAGGTTAATGGAAGGTTTGTGAACCTGATTTTCGGTTTTGACATGTAGCGGAGGGTTTTTATGTTCAAATGAAAACAGGTCGATATACTGCTTTTTCGCTGGTATGTGGAATAGTTTGGTTGCCTTCGCCAGATCATTCTGGGTAAAAACAAAACCAACAAATTGGGGGAGGTTGAGCAACATATTGCTGTCTATATAATATCTCTCAGCCTGGCGGATCATCCTGTCTGTTTCCATCTTCTCCGTCAGGGAGATATCCGTTTTAACTTTCCTCATTTCATCGTCTACCAGAATAGAGCCGGTCATCCTTGCCACCCAGTCGGCAGTGTCCGGATCGCGAAGGCGATAAACCAGCATAAACTTGCAGTTCTCAATCACCGAACCGGCAACGGCATCACCCTCCAGGTCTGCCGGGCAGTCATACAAATCTTTTACCGACTGGTGGGCCATGATGATATGCACACCTTTGTCCCGCGCTGCGCCAAGTCCTTCGAGTGCAGGGCGGGACAGGTGATACTTGAGTTCATCAAGGAAAATAGCGACCGGACGAGGTTTGCCTTTTATCCGATCACGCGTTTCGGCTATCTGAATCAGGCGAGTTAAAATCATGCGCTGAGCCGATATGATTTTCTGGTTACGCATCGAGCCGATGATGTAGCAGCATCCGCCTTCATCAAAAATGGTCTTTAAGGAAAATCCGTTGCGAGCATTAATGGAATTCACTAAAGCGATTTCTTCAAGCTCGCCATAAAAAGCAGGCACATCTTCACTGAGAAATTTCACAAAGTCAGTGTTAAATAAATCACGTAATGTCATGCCATTTTCATAAATAGCTGCCGTATTTCTGGCTGCGCGACGGTCGGCGATACGGTAAAAGTCAGCACCTTCGCCTTTTTTACCCAGGCTGAAACCGGCATTAAACAGTTCCTCCAGTTGTTCATGAGAGATATCAGCCAGTAAATCAAGCTGGAAATTAAGGTCATTCAGGTTAATGAGGACGAATTGTTTTCCCGCTTTCTGGCAGGCTTCCCGCAGTACGTGCGGTGCCCACTCATCATTTTTAGGATCTTCGACAAATACGCCTTCACCTGAAAGTATTGCCTGATAAAGCAGAACACAGGCACTGACACCTTTACCAGAACCTGTGGTGCCGATAAGGTCGGCGTGTTGAGTTTGAAATTCTTCGGGGGTGATATATTGCGGCTGGTTGTCTTTATCAAGCCCGATAAAAATACCGTTACTCAGGTCAATATAATCCAGCGGATTATACGCAATGCTGTCTGGTAACATGTCTCTGACTTCACGAACATCTGTTCTGACATTTCTTTCCAGTTTGCTTTTTTTAATCATCCGGTGTTTGAGGCTGTCGATTTCTCCGGCCAGCAGCCTTCGGGCAGTAATATGAAAAGCCAGACCGGCAAGCGTAAATCCGACAGTCAGTATCCAGAGTGATAATCTGAGCAGAATGTTATTGTCGAGTACTTTGAAGAAAAAACTCAGCCCCTGAATGGTCAGTGGTGACAAGGTGCCAAATATGAGAAAGAAGGTGGATACACCCGCCATCAGTTTTAACCAGATGGGGGCATTTTTTCTTTCTTCACGTGGCAGATGAAAAATAAATGGCAGTGTCAGCCCGGCAAATATGGACAGTATTACCGGGTTATGTTGCAGCCAGAGCAGAAAAAAAGAAAAGGCACCCGAAAAGGCATTCAGCCTTTGCATCAGATGAGCTCCCATTGCAGTGATCTCCGGTCTGATTTCGGTGTGAAGGGCGCATCACATGGGCGTCACCGATGGACGTTAAACCCCACGCCCATACGCTACGCCTATTGATGACGCCCATAAAAGGATGAAAAGTACTGAACGTCTCCGACGCTCATGCCCGTTATTTAAGCTTTCAGAAAACAGCCGACCAGTGGTCGTCAGTCTCCTGAAACGCCCGAATGACGGGAAACGGCGTGTGGCATTTCGCTCGGGCTGGACGCTCTCCCTGCATGTCACATGGGGGTAATGTCGTGGCTGGACGCCGCGCCAAAACCCCCAGGGTCAACGGCGGCACACCGTCGCCCGCTACGCGCGACCAACCCCTTTAAGACGCGCGTTTCGCCTGTTTTTTCTCGCAAGCTCCAAAAAACGGGAACGCTGCTTTAAAGGGGTTGGTCGCGCCTGATCGGCAATATTCCCCGCTGGGGCGGGAAATATTACCTGGCTTGACGGTGTGCGGGGCTTTGCCCCCCAAATAAACCGCTGTCGTGGGCGACAGCTTTTCGCTCGCTGGGGCGGCGAAATTTATTCGGCTCCCCCCGGCCTGCTCAATTCGCTTTGGGCGAATGTTCGCAGGTGGGCGCGGTGCCTGAAAATTAGCAATTTCTGCGAAATTAAATTTTCTGTCCGCGCTCCACATACTTATTTTACGGCTTAACAATTTCTCCGAAATTGAAGCCAAAATAAGCATGCTTTAAAACCGCCGTCTGTCAGTCTGTGGCGTCATTCGAGACATTATCAATGTTTGTTATTCACATCTGTTCGCGGGCTATTTCAGCCCGGCATTCTCGTTCCGCGTTTAATACCGCATGATAGGTGTCATCATCGACTTTCGTTCCCTGACTTTCGGCATACCGCCTGAGCTTCTCGGCGTCCGATTCATTAAGCTGTGACAGATGATGTCGCAATAAACCGGTAAATCGGCTTTCATAGATTTCGTAATAAAGCCCGCATCCCTGATTGGCTTCTTTTGACAGGGAATCATAGATACATGTGACAGATATTCTGTCGTGATGCGTTGAGTGAATGTTGGCAATAAACAGGTCTTCTTTATTCACTTTTGTTTCTCCATGCAGGGAATATATTAAGATAACGGCCAGGGTTCTATTACCCTCTGACCCTGCCAAATCTGGACAGGATTTTATTCACCGTCTCCGGGTCAGCACTGGCGCATTCTCCCAAAAAGGCTTTTCTGACATTCAGTGTGTGGTTGGGTAAAAAACCGTGTTTATTCTTTTTAACGATATTAAAGAAAGCACGCTCCGCAGAACGACATTGACTTCCTCCATTGTTTCCGGTTGTTTTACCGTACATACAAAGCACAACTTCGCACGGGTCGGCAGCCAAAGAATAAACAGGCGTTCCGGCGACAATGCACAGCATTGCCGCCGCAATAGCGGAATATTCCATGATGACCTCCTTACGGTGAGGTGAATTTCAGGATGTGAGGGGGAAGATTTAATGCGAGAAATAAATTCGGGTGTCGCTGCATGTCAGGCTGCCAGAGACAGGCTGATATTCAATAACGCCTTTAGCGCCATATCGCCGTAGCCAGTTTTTTGCAGTAAAGAATTCTGCGCCTGATGGTGTAGCAACAACAATACGCGCAGAGTGGGCGACCGCGTAAAATATGGAGGGCGTCCAGCGAGTCTCATTAAAATTCCGTGCGTGAATGGTTAATAACCATGTATCTTTTACCACCGGAGAAGGAATAATAACCGGGTTGTCTCGCCATTGCGGTAAACCGGTATTGACTGACTTACCCGGTTTATCCCATTCAACAGGAACCGGTGGCGGGGGTGATGAACAGCCTGAAAGCACCAGCGAAAATAACAGCATATGGATAACTTTTATCATGCTTTCATCTCCTCAAAAAAGGCGCTGCGGTGCAGTGGCCGGAAATAAATATCATTCATCCGACGCACATTACCGTCCAGGTCGATACTCACGATAACGTCCAGACTGTCCAGTACCTTGCGTAACATAAAGGTGTAAGGGAGTCGGGCGCATTGCGGGGTTTCATAACAGCGGGTAATAAAGCCGTCTACCGCTTCCATTGCCGAACCGGCATGGATAGAGGTCATACTGCCTTCATGGCCGGAACCGGTTATCTTGAGAAAATCCCAGGCCTCACCGCCGCGCACTTCGGTTAATAGTATGCGGTCGGGATTCATGCGGTAATTCCAGCGTAGCAGGCTGGCGGGCGTCACAATTGACCCTTTTTCATCTGCCGATTCCGACGGATAAAAAAGGTGGACGTAGTTTTTATGAATAAATAAGGTGATTTCTGGATTATCTTCAATGGTCGTAATACGAAGATGGCGCGGAATAAAACCAATAAGCATCTTCATATAGGTGGTTTTTCCGGTACTGGTTTCCCCGGCCACTGCGATGGTTTTGCCGTACTCCACGCACTTTTCCATAAAGCGTGGAATGTCTTTTGCGTTATACAGGGCCAGTAATTCCTGATCGTGCGTCTGTATTTTTTCCGTGCCCGTCACTCTGTTATAAAACCCGGCGGCGATATAGTCCTGATGCGGGATTTGCACCTGTGAGGGTTTACGCAGGGTGATGGACACCGTGTTACGCTCGCAGGCCGGGGGCACAATAACCTGACAACGTTCGCCGGATTCCAGCGTGGCTGACAGCCCCGGCTTGATATCTTCGATATTGTCGCCGTGATGCTTAGCCAGACATCTGGCAAAGTTGTAGCAGCCCTCATAATCCAGCGGAACAGTATGCTGTTCCCAGATGCCATCAATTTTGGTGAATAGCTCACCCGGGCGGTTGACGGCGATCTCTGTCAGTCCTCGGCGATCCAGAAAATCGCCAAAAAATCGCTGCTTATAGCGGTCGAGAGAGAGGTTTTTCATGTGATATCCTTTAATCGGATAAATGTGTGGAGGGAGTATGTCGAAGACGAAGGTACTGTTCGCTTATTGCCATGAACTGGGGCGCTGCTTGTCCATTGATGAAGCGCGAACGGAATTTTTTTCCAGAAAGCCGGAAGAAAGAAAGCGGTTCACTTTTTCCTGTAGCGATCGCAACTGTAATGTCACCATTAGCGGCGTTAACTATCACGTCAAAGCTGAAGATGGCGAAAAATTCAAGGCTGCACACTTCCGCTCTCCCCATCCTCACAAGTTTGGATGTGAATGGATCGCGTTCACCGAGGATGTCGATCAGGACAGACGGCCGGATGAATCAGAGGCTGATTTCACGGAAAGAAAAGCAAAGCAAAAGCTGACAGACTATATCAACTGCTTTGATCCTTCGATTGATGATCCTGAGGGTGAACCAGCCGATCCCGTTAAGCTTGTTACTCCAGCTTATGTAAAAAAACCTCTCGGGGATGATGAAGAGCCCGGTGCAGGTGAAGAGCCACGCTGGAGTCGCTATACGCGAACCAACCAGCTGCAGCGGTTGATCGACACATGGCAGGAAGCGAAAGAAACGTTGCCTGATGAGTTCTGGGCGTTAAGACTCAGGATCATGAACTACGGTCAGATCTATCTTCATGAATATATAACGCATATTCAGCGAGGATTGACTAACCCGTACGCGGGCGTCATCTATGGCGGCGGGACGCTAATGCATCGGTATGGACGGGGTTTTCTTTTTAATTTCTTTGATAAACATGAGGGTAAACCTGTTCGCCTGTATGTCAGTAAAGATCTGATGGCGAAAGGCCGGTTTGGTCATTATATCGATGAAATACTGGACACAGAAAACGTCAGATATTTCCGTGTGTTTCTGCTCAATCCGGTTGTTTCTGAACGGGAAAACAGCGCAGGAAAATCTGTTATCAACCTTGAAATATCAAAACTACGTCAACTGGCGATTTACTACGAGCTGAACTCCAGCAAGGCAGATGATTCTCCATCACCGGAGAAGGATGGGGACAGTCCGGCATAGCGGGCTAATGTCGTCGCAAGAATGATAATATCGGTGACGTCAGGCAGCGATATCTGCTTATGTGCCAGCCGGATATCGTCTGAGGTAAAAGGCGCTACATCCAGAGAACCTTCACCGATGGTGAGGCAGAACGTTTGTTCTTCCCCAAAGTCAATGATGAACTCTGTCAATGCGCCCCCGGCACGATAACATGTCATGACTATTCTCCTGATCCCGGTAAGGTGTGACATTACGTCGTTGACTACAACATTGTTGTAATCGTCCCTGACGATGACGTCTGTCGCGGTGACGCCAAACAGAAACTTTCGATTATTCATTCTTCATCCTCAGTGTATAGATGCCGGAAAAATCAATATCCTGCCCTGTGATCAGATTGATGATCTCCCCCTGATTTTTGTAGAGGGTAGGCGGGATATTGATGCTGTTTTCCAGCGTGGTACGTGCCATATCCGCCATGGCCTGACGGCTGTTTTCGGTATAGTCCGTGTTACGATCTTTCTGGCCAGCACTGTTAGATGCCCATGCACCAATATCAGGGATCATCCCGACAAGTAATGCGCCACCGAAGCGCTCTCTGAAATGTGTGTCGATCCAGCCGTCAACGCCAGCCTCGCCCAGTTCTCCGGCAGCATGTGTATCGACCAGCGGAATATCAAGATAAGGAGGTTGGCGGGTACGCAGTTTTGTGATGATGAGAAAGGCGCGTCCCTGTCCTTGCGTCATTCCTGTCTCTGCGCCAGTCTGGTAAACGCCAGAAGCCGTGGTCCCTTTTTCAATCAGCTTCGTATTACCGCTGGCACTCCAGATATCGTCGGCGATCGTGCAGCGGATTTTCCCCGCCCGGTCCGAGACAAAGCGGTAATCCAGTGAACAGGGAATAGCGATATTTTCCGGGACGTACAGGTCCGGGTTGTAAGGAATACGCCGGACTGCTGCCGGGGAGAGTTCCGACGGTGGCGACGTGGTGTCTGGTTGCTGTCCGGCAGAGGCTGCCTGCGTCATCTCCTGCTGCCTGGTCCGGACCGGGTTTTGAGCCGCAGCGGCTGAACCATCACGCCGAACCAAAAAATGGGCTTTATCAAGTTGAGGCGGCATCTCAGGCTCCGGGGCTGTCGTCATGCGCGGGTTGTTTTCTGCCGGTTCGGATGCTTCGGCCCCGGTATCTTGCGTACCCAGATCGGTACGCTGCCGGTAATCGCTGCGGTTCGGCTGTGGCGTAGCATCCTGCCGCTTCTCTTCACCGGGTTGCCAGAGTAGATTGCGATATACCCAGTTGCCCGCCCATGCCAGCGCAATCAGCGCAACGGCGGCGATCGCCAGAAACGCGGTGGCTTTCCCGCGCCTGCGCTTTTTCAGTTTATTGACGGCGGGTTGTAGCGGGTCGTTCTCTTCATCGTCCTGCGCGGTGAGAAGCGTCGCTTCACGCCTTGCACGGGCTTCGCGCTCCAGCGCGGCAATATCGTCATCCTGTTGCGAAGGAGAAGGCTCTGCACCATCAGGCACCGGATGCGGGTGTTCATCGTTCATCTGCATGACTCCTCAGTTGTCAGTGGGTTGCGGGCTTTTCCACCCGGTCAACATGCGGTGAAACCGTGGCACCATCAGCGGTCTGGACTCTGCCGAAACCGCGATTTTCCAGGCCGACCACGGCGTTACCGGAACGCAGGACCAGACGGGGCGTGACCTCCTGAATGACCAATACGGTGAAGTTGCCTTTTCTGCGGATACTGCTGTTAACCACATGCTCCTGGCCGTTCAGCGCTTTTGTCACGGAGGGAATAGATTTGGCCGGTGAGAAGCCCACGAACGTAAAGCGGCCATCGTCATACGCAAAATCGGGGACGATACGGGTGCTGTCGCGCCCCGGATATTTGAGGTAGTCCCAGTTGCGTGGCGTCTGCGCGGCATTCAGGGCCTGCTGAATGTCAGTCTGCTGCTGTTTTTGCTCCCGTTCCAGCACTCTGGCCGCTGTCTCACGATTGACCTTCTCCCGGTCTTCGCCCGGATAACGGTAACTCACCTGGAAAGCGGGCTGCTGTTGTGACTTATCATCGATGACATTCAGCTCGACGTTGTACAGCCGACGGGTGGTGACGATCAGCAGGTTGGTATGCCAGTCCTGGCTGTTAGGGGGGATCACCACCTGCGTGGTGTTACCGTCCGCGCCGGGCGCACCCTGAACGAGCGCCACCGGGCGGACGTTCACCCGGTTGGCGTCCGGTGTGGCTTCCCACGCTTCTTCAAAACCGGGTCTGGCGCTGATAACCGCCTCGTCGCTATCAAAGACCAGTGTGGTCATGAAACCGGGACGGGTATTGACGACGGTAACGTTCAGCGGGTTATAGACAACCTGCTGAACGCGGGCATCATAGCGGCTCGCCTGCGGGATGGCCGCGCACCATGCCGTGCCACACATCATCAGCGCCAGCGGGATAAGAGAGATGCTTTTCATTATTCACCTCCCCGGATTTCACGGTCTGCCTGCCAACTGGTCACGATAAAACCGAACGGGTTAACCTCTCGTTCCGTATCGCTCATTTCTCGGCCGGGGTCGGAGTGAAATGTCAGACGGGCATCCCAGTATTCGGTGCGGGTGCTGTTGTCTGCGAGGCGGCGGATGGTCTTTTTGTAACGAAGGGTGGCAACTTTATCGGGATCCGTGCCTGAGGTGATCTGGTTTGACAGAATGTCGATGCGTACGGTATTTGTCCCATTCTGGTACACCTTGTCCGGGGCGTCTTTTCCGGCATACAGCGCCAGATAGTCATCATTGACCTGAGGACTGTTATAAACCTGTACCGTGGCGTAATCGTCCTGCAGGGAAGGGTAAACGTACCGTTCACGCAGCCTGACGTAACCGGACGTCATCGCCCTCTGATAAGCTGCCTCCGCCGTCAGACTGGTTTTCGATGCACGGGTGACGTGCTCCACCCGTCCGGTATGATTATCCACGGTGTACAGTTCAACGACCGTCTGTTTCTGGGGCAGCATCAGCACCACGGCGATGAGTGCCAGTAGGGCGGTGAGCAGGCCCGCACCACCCACCATAAACCCGGCTTTTGTGGCACGTTTGTCCCGCTCAATCATCTGCTGCTCAAAGGTGCGGGAATCCGCAATGAGGGTCTGTTCACTCATGACTGTTTAACTCCTCCATTATCTGAGGGGGGTTCACCGGGATGCCCTGACCACCAAAGGCAGGGGGACGGGGGGACTGCGCGCATCCGGAAAGCGCGCACAGCAAAACCAGCGCAATCAAGCGTTTCATGAGGTGCTTCCTTAGTGAGATGAAGACAGGCTTATGTTTTCATCGGAGGAATTAACGTGAGTATTTCAGCAGGGATGACAGGTTTAATGATGGAATTTCTGAACGGCCGTTTCTCTTGATCGCGCCAGTCTCCGGGCTTCGTTGCGGGCAATCATCTGTTCAATTGCATTTTTACGTGCCTGAGCTGCGCTGTATCCCGGACCGCTGCCGGGTTTACCTGCACTGGCATCTCTCCAGCCCTGGATATTGTCCTGAAGGGTAGTCTGCTTACCGGCTCCTGCTGCCAGTTTCCCGGCACCAAACGCCGCCGCGCCGATACCCACCGCCGCCAGCCCCTGCATGGACACGGTTGCACTGGCCCCGGCCAGTGCGCTGGCCAATTTTGCGGAGAGGTAGACCAGTATTGCTGCACAGACACCGGCCAGACAGACCTGTGCGCCTAACTCCACAATGTTGGATTGTGCAGACAGTTGTGTTGCAATATCTAACCGCGAGTTTAAATAATTAACGACAATGCGCAGTGACAACGCAGAAAACAGAACCGTTAATATGGCGGCGAAAACATTTTGCAGCCAGTTGTTAAACATGGGGCGTAAAAAGCCATACAGCAGACAAAAGATAAATACGGGTGCGGTAATACTGAGCAGTAAAATCATGACTTCCGCGATCATTGAAATAAAGGCGGTGATAATCATTAATACGAATATCCCGAGCCAGACATAAAATTGAGCGGTCATTCCCTCATCTTTTATGTACGTTGAGTTATCCATGTCATGTAACGTTTTACCTAATACCTTCGCTGTACCCCATAAGCTATCCAGTAACTGCCAGATATTATCGCTGCCGGAAAATCCCTCTTTCAGGCCATTAATGGCATCAATCACCCCATCGAGATAACCGCTGACATTTGCCACAAAGGACAGGATGATTGCCATCCTCATGATGTCCCACATGACATCCTCCATTGGCGTGGACAGCTTACCTGCCAGGGTCTGGTATCCACGCCACATGATATAAAGCGTGGCTGACGTTGCCGCCAGCCCCACCATCATCGAGGAATATGACATCATCAGTCCCTTTGTGGCGTCAGTAACTCCTCCTATCAGGTGTTTTTCAACACCGATAAATACACCACCGGGCATATTAACCTCACTATGAGTTCAGGTCGGGAGTGGGGGCATTTAACTGCTGAATTTGATAATGGGCTTCATTGGCGTTTTTACAGTTATCTGAGGCATCGCCGGTTTTTTGGCATTTTTCATACACCGCTTTTAGCTCATCGGGATGATCTTTGTACCACTGAGTGGTTTTGGCTTCTTCTTTGCAGCCACTGATGATGAATACTAAGGACAGGAAAGAGAGGGTTAATAAACGCATGTGAGACTCCTTTAGCCGTTTAAATCAGGGGTTGGCGCAGTTAACTGTTGCTGATTCCACTGTTTAATACGCACATCCTCCAGTACTTTTTCGCGCTTTTCTGCTGCCTTCACGCTCATTTCCCACTGGTCAGTGAGCGTGTTCAGCATCACTGATTTTAGCTGAATACTGTTGGCAAGGTCCTGAGACTCCTTTGAGTCTTTGGATAGTGCGATACGGTTCGAGAGGCCGTTAATCTCGCCCAGCGTTTGGCTGACCTGCTCCTGGATCTCGCCAGTCTGCTCAAACTGTATCGCTTTATTGATGACCAGCTGTTTGCAGGTATTGGCATAACTTCCTGACTGTTCCGCATTGCAGGTATCGAAAACCCGGTACTTCGCGTAAAGCGCATCGAACTGTCCTGAGGTGCCGCCTGAAAGTAGCAGATCATTGAGTGTCTGGCCCGGCTTGCGCAGTTTTTCCAGATCCGATTTCAGACTCTTCGCCTGATCCACAAAATCTGCAATATCCCGGACGCCGGTGGCTGTCGCTAACTGATTTTTATACGCCTGGATCTGGCTCTGGTAATGTTGCGCGGTCTGCATCCAGCGCTGCGCTTCTTTCAGCCATTCGAGCTCACGCAGCGGGTCAGCATCAACAAGGACCGGAATACCGGCGTGCGCCAGCGGGCTGGCAATGACGCACGCGAAAATCAGGGCATGAAAACGCCTTTTCATCATGGATCTCCTTTGGGTTATCAGAGTGCCTGAGCCAGGTAGGATTCAAGCCATTCATGGGGCTGCATCCCTTCGCGATACAGGGAATCAAAGATTTCGAGGTTGTCGGCGCTGCCGCTCATGACCCGGGTGTATCTGCCGATACCGGAGAGGTCGAGCGTCACGCGTGCAGCAAAACGTTTTGTGTCGCCACGCCTGAACTGATTTTTCACTACCACATACTGACGGGCCTGCGGATCCAGATTTTTCACCACATCGAACACTTCCGGTTCAAACTTCATCCCGTCAACATAGTGCGCCCGGTCCGCACTGGGGTTGGCTGCCAGGATCTGTGTTCCGCACTGCTCAATGATGGCGGGCGCAATCTCATCCCTGATGATCTCCGCCGGGGACTGGGTGCCCACAACCAGCATACCGTTGAGCTTACGGATGGTTTTCAACCGGTTATAGGCGAAATCCTTAAAGATCGGATCCCGCAGCCATTTCCAGAACTCATCCATGAAGATAACCAGTCGTCGGCCGTCGAGCAGAGTGGTGATGCGGTACAGCAGGTAAAAGGAGATCGGCGCACAGACGTTTGCATCATCCAGAAACTCCGTGCCGTCAATGCCGAAGTTATCGCAGTGGCTGATATCGAAGGTGTCTGAGGCGTTATCAAACACCCAGCCAAACTCGCCACCCTGCGCCCACTGCGACAGGCGAATATTCAGACCGTTCTCCTGCGCCTCCCGGGTGGCAGGCTCTGGCAGATTCTCCAGTAAACGGGTGATCCCATAGATGCGATACTGTGGTTCATTACTCATCACCGCGAGCACGGCGTCATTCAGACGGCGTTCATCACGGGGCGTGATGGTCGCGCCGTTACGTGTACACAGCACTTTCATCAGTTGACTGATGAAACTGATATTGCGTTTGGTGGGGGACAGCGAAAACGGGTTCCACCCCGTGGGGTCGCCATGTGTGATGCGGTAGTAACGGCCTCCCAGTGCCCGGATATTCATTTCCGCGCCCCGATCTTTGTCCAGATAAACGGTGGTTAGTCGTTTGGTTTTCGCATCCGGAGAAAAACTGTCCGTACGGCCGTATTTCTGCTGCATGTTTTCAAGGAAAGTCATCAGCATGGTTTTACCCGAACCATTGGTGCCAAGAATGCAGGTACTGGCCGGGTTCTTCTCATTGAACTCGTCCTTGTCCGCCAGCGTGTTATGCAGGTTCAGATAGTAGCCATCCCCTGACGGGGTGCGCAGTAAGGCCATCGCATCCCCCCAGGGTGCGTTATCGCGCTTGCCGGGATAGAAATTGTGCAGCGCGGCCAGCTCAACAAAGTTCTGACTGCTCAGCTCGCCCTTGCGGGGACGCAGGTGATAATTGCCGGGTAGTTGCGCCATAAACGCTGCTGAAAGTGAAAGCGCGGCGGGAACCGGTGTAATGCCGAGGTTGTTCAGGGCATTGCTGATTTCACTGGTATCGGCCACCAGATTGTCCAGCGAGCGGGAAAACACCATGATGGAGAAATGGTGTTTTCCATAGGCGATTTTCCCCGAGGTCAGCAGGTCAAGCGCCACATCCAAATCCAGTCGCTGTGACACCGCATCATCATCTGCACTCATTAACAGACGTCGGGTACGTTTGATGGCCTTGCGGGCTTCTTCACGTGACATGCAGGTGTACGACTGGGTGATTATATAATCGCAGGGGGCATACAGCAGCGAGTCCATCATCCCTGTCGCGGTCTCCTCCGGGAACTCCTTCACTTCCAGCCCCCGGAAATACCCTGTACCGCTGGCGTGGTTTATCTGCCCAGACTCCCCGGAAAAGAACAGCGCCGCCGACCCCATCATCGAATACGCCGGAGCGCGGGTGACGCGCACCTTGCGCCACTGGTGCGTCAACAGGTACTCATAAAAGGATAACTGGGAGGAGAATACTGCGTGACCTTCGGTGAACGTGCCAAGAGAACGTGCGGCGTAGCGTGACAGTGCGGTATCGAGCGAACCTTTGATTTCCAGCATTTCCCGTAGTGCAGCGTCCAGCTCTTTCAGCTTCTTGCCGTCATTCATGCGTCTGCGTCCGGCTTTTTCTAGGCTGACGAACGGACGGTAACAGACAGTCAGGAACAGACGGTTACGGCGAAACGGATCCGCTGTCAGCGAGGCATAATACAGACGGCTGATTTCATCGGCGTAAGGGTTGCCGGACGATTTGTACAGTGAATCGGTAAAGGGCTCCCGCACATTATGAACATAAAAAGTGACCGGCATCCCCTCGAATGAGCGGATGAGTCCGTGCAACTGGTTGCTATCAATACTGATGGTTTGATCTGACTCGCAATCGAATGGGGTGCCCGTCAGTTCCCAGGTGCAGTAGAGGTCACTGGTTGGAGAGCGCACAACATGCTGATGAATATGCGATGAATACGGAATGTACTTCCTGAGCGTGGCACATTGATTCAGTTTCATGGCGTTGAGAAACTCCGTGATATCAACAGCATTATGCTCAACGGGCATAAATGTTATTGCGCCAAACAGACGGTTTGCTGCCGGTTTTCCTCTTGCCCTGAGCCAGACGGCAATCAGGCTGAACCGCATGGGTTCATTTCGGGTGACGGATTTCATCACCAGAAATTCAACCGGGAGCAGGGCAAGGAAAGCGACGGAAGTCCAGACAGCGACGATGATGGTGATACCGGTGACACCCAGCAGGGGCACCATCGGCACCCCCCACAATGCCGCCGGGCGTTTCATTGCTTTGAGCAGCTTTGCCATAGATGACCTCTCAGCTCATCAGCAGTGCGCCGATCTCACTGCCTCCACCAATCAGGATCCCGCCAATAATGATGTAGGCGCACTGGGACAGGCTTTCGCCTTTCCAGAGCGTCTTGTAGCCCACCCAGATCACGGCCACTGTGATGGTGATGGCCGCCAGACCATGAAGACCGGTGGAGACCTTTTCCATCACGGTATTTGCGCGAGTGAAACCATCGGCAAACGCGGGACTCGCGGATAACGAGCTCAACACATAAGTAAAAACAGGGAAGGCCGCACCATTTACTTTGCGGAAAAGTGTCATTGTTCTTCCTCATATGTTGATAGGGAGTTGGAGATATCCCTGCGCGCTGATAATGCGGAGAGTTGTGAGGTAGCAATTATTTTCTTGCGAAGTTTCTCGGGGACACCACGGACGACGCTCCCCGGCCAGATCACTCGGGGACGGTACATGTTAGTGGCAGGAACAGTTTTCAGGGACGGCGAGGCTGTGGATTCATCCTCTTGGGTGCTGGGTACGGTATAGCTAGGAGATGCCGCAATGTAACCAATCCGCTGCACATAGCTGGTTCCGGAAAACGCCGCTTCCGGCTGTTGTCCGGTACGGAAATTGCCGGAGTAATAGCAACTCAACGCTCTTTTCAGGGAACCGCCACGCTGGTAACAGTCGCTGAGAATGCGTTCAAAGATGGACAAATTGGTACAGGGATCAAGCAGGTCGCTGGCAGTCACCTTGTAATGACGGAAGTTGGTGCTGGTGATTTGCATCAGCCCCACAGAGTAACGGCGTCCTTGTGCCATAAGACGGCGGATAATCTGCTCAGCTTTTTCCTGGCTGGCAGGCTGATGGGAGATAACAGGGTTGTCACCTGAGGTTCTTCTGCTCCTAGGGACTATTTCGGCGATGGCATAAGGATTTAAACCGGATTCCACTCGCGCCACGTCGAGCGCGGTAGATGGATGAATGCTGGCGGCACACTGCATGGCCGCCGCCAGAAAAGCAGTGATGGAAAGCATGATGACCTCGGTATTGCAGGCAGCGTGCACAGTGAGCAGACCCCGCACGCTGTTAAGTAATAAAGAAGGGTTAAAGCGCCGACTCTATGGGTTCCGCACTCTGTGGCGGAATATTATCCTCCCGAGGCTCGAGCAGGACCAGTTTGCCGGAAACCGCGATACCGGGCGTCAGGACAATATTCAGGCCGGGCTTGCCGTTATGGGCAAATGCCACGCCAACCCTGGTCCAGTATGTGTTTTTTTCGCCCTGCGTATCGGGTGGACTTTCCTGGGTGACAAAAACGTGATATATGGGTTTTCTCATGAATTATCCTCTCATCAGAACTACAACGAATGAAATTAACGGGTCACATCCCGATTCTGCATTCCGGTTTTAACGGGTCAGCGAGAACATTCAGCGGCATCCTGAATTGTGGTTGCGTGACAGCCCGATGCACATTGTTAAAGAGCAATACTCGCCTTGGACGAATAAACGACCATCAGGTGGATCATCGAATACTGATGTGTTTAGGATGCTATTTCAGTCAGAGAGTGGAAACGAAAAAATCAAAAGGTTGGTGAGAGATAAAATTAATAAAAGTACTTATTGGAATGCGACTTTATATATGAGGGAATATAAAGACGCGCAAAGAAAATAATTTCCCCACACGTCTTTATGATTATTTACAACGATTGCGGCGTTCAAGTATGGACTGACACTCAATACAGGTTGTCACCCCCGGCAATGACTGCCTTCGCTTCTCTGGAATGGGCTTACCGCAGAAATGACAGTGGGATCTTGAGGGAGTGGCAGCTGGTTTGAAACGGCTCTGTTCAATCATTTCTTCGAGTCGCTGCTCATTAAACTCCTGATCGCGGTCTATCTCATCAGGCATGCGATGCCCTCCTGTTCAGTGCTTCTTTCTCACAAAGGGTGATGCGGTTCCAGACAGTGGTGAGGGAAGGACCTTTTTCCCGAGAGGACAATGACTCAGTGACCTGCATCATCGCTTCCAGTGCTTCATAAGTATCAAGGTTTTCATAGCGATTCTTTTGCCATGATAGCCAGATTTCGGCATCGATAGTTTCATCAGGGATAGGTGTTCGGCCATAAGGGATGGCGACACCTAGCAAACGTCGACGACTACAAACCTCATTTGAGGTGATGCCAAAAAAGTGATTGAGGAGCGCAATGGAGCCTCTTAATCTTATGGCACGATTAATCTGTTGCTGACGGTGTGCTTCCTCACGTGACAATGTTAGGATCTGTTTTAAAACGTCGTGATGGATGGTGATCGACATAAACTGTGTGGATGTACGACTGATGATGAAGAGTTCGTCGAGGGATAGTTGATTGAGGGCATTCACTTCGTCGAGTGTGAATCCTAACGTTTCACAACGAAGAAAATTGCCATCTTTGATCTCGGTAAGGGCATTTGTTAATACCGCATAATTCAGAGAGTGGAACATATTTACACCTCCCTTCAACGCGTTGAGCGGTCAGCCAATTTGAGGTTAATCCACTCGTCAATTTCAGATTCGAGCCAGGCTACACTGGCGGGTCCTATCTTGATTGAAGAGGGGAAGGTACCTTCTTTCATATACAGGTAGATCTGTGAGCGTTTCAGCCCGGTTTTTACTTCCACTTGTTTCAGGCGTAATAACTGATGAGATGTCATTGATACCTCCAGTGCAGAAATGGGATGTGCCCGGAGATGACAAGAAAACACTAAAATGCGGCTAAATAAAGTTAGTAAGTCCGTATTAAGGATTACATTGTGCTTAATACGGGCTTTTAACATAATGAATTACGGTTAATTAACTAGTTGATGAAATGAAAGTGGGAGAACCCCGCTCAAGCGCTGTTTTCAACGTATCGCCACTCAAATGATCGGTAATACCATCAGTTCTTGCCCATTGTTCAAAAATAGATAAGAGCTTATAAGGTTGCTTAATCAAGGGGCTGATGGTTTCATTATGCTGGCAGGCAAGCCAGAACAGACGAGATAGAGGTGTTGAAATACGTGTTGACGACAATGGATTCTTTCTTTTATTAATCGTCAAGTTGAGTAGTTTATCAAGTTCAGCGTATCTAATCACAAACCAGGCATCTTGCGGTAAATCATGAACCGGGAAATATGCCTTTTCTCGGTGATTATTCATACTTTGCAAAGAGATATCGTTATTGACATCTTGTGCGATGTTTTTTGGTAGTTCCGTAATTTTTTGTTTTATTCGTTTTTTCCATGTGATTCTATCGAAAACAAGAAAAACTTCCCCATGATAACTGACAGTTATACCATAATTAGTTTCAGTTGCACCTGTTACAGGTAACGGTATTTTTAAGGAGCGGGCAAGTAATCTTTGTATGAGCACATACTCATAGCCAAATAATGTTGTATCAATCACTCGCTGTCGGGGGGTGATGTATTTACCATCAGTGCTTACAATCAAGTCTCTTTCATTAAGGAAACAGTTTTTATCAAGAAAGCATAATTTATCAATAAGTGATTGACCTATCGACTTGAGCTTAACCTTGTATTCTTTTCTATTGATTTTGCGAAGTGCGAACGGGGATTGAAAGTATATTGAAAGAGATATTTCCCCATGCAGAGCATGCCTATATATATCGCTTTCTTTTAAATTTAAGTCTTTTTTCTTGTTCGCTAACTTGATTGCTTCGCTTATAGTGAACCAGTCAGGAGAATTATGAGTTATGTTTGATGGCGATTGTTTGTTTTGCATGGCACACCTCCTTCTGTTTAATATATTTTTATTTGTTTCTCATTTATATAAGAGAGGGAATTGAATGCTGAAATATATTTACAGTTAATAATTATTAAGGAAGGGGGGGGGGATGATTTTTGTTGAAAACAAATGAAATAAAAAATAGTTTTTCCTCTACTAACCAAGTTTTTCTTATGTTATATATGGCTAGTAAAGGAATGTTTATAGATAAAAACTCGTTTTTGACTTTAATAATATCCCTTACTTTATTTCCTTGATTTTAATAATGACTTTACCTTTTGAATGTCCCTCAGCAAGATAGTTGAGTGCATCCTGAGCCTGTCCGAAAGTAAATACTTTATCTATGACAGGATTGATATGCTTTTCCTCAATAAGTTTTTTTATTTCGGTGAGTTGCATTCCATCGGGTCGTACAAACAGAAAGGAGTACGCTATATCTTGTTTCGCTGCAAGGCGCTTGATTTTGAAACTCATTAACCTAAATATAATCCTCAGACCAAAATTTAAACCTCTTGCAAGCGCGAACGCTTCATCCAATGGGCCAATAAGAGAAACGATAATTCCGCCGCGTTTCACGATTTTAATCGATTTTTCTATAAAGTTCCCTCTAACTGTGCCGAGTACCATGTCATAGTTTTTAAGTAATTCATCAAATTCCTCTTTCCGGTAATCGATGACCTTCTCGGCACCAAGATCTTTGACCCATTTAAGATTGCCAGTGCTGGTTGTTGTAGCGACTTTTATCCCCAGATGTCCGGCCAGTTGAATGGCAAATGTACCAATACCACCGGAGCCTGCCGGAATAAACAACCGCTGACCCGGTTGAAGATTTGCACGCTCGACAATTGACTGCCATGAGGTTAGTCCCACCATGGGAATAGAAGCAGCTTGCACAAAATCCAGATTCTCAGGTTTGAGTGCGGCTGCATGCTCTGGAACGACTGCAAAGTCAGCTATTGAGCCTGTGCCAAGGTCGAAAATACTTGCGAAAATGGCATCTCCAGGTTTAAAGCGCGTAACGTGTCTCCCCACCTCTGTTACGATCCCGGATAAATCACTTCCTATCGTAGCCGGAAGTTTAAACTTTAAAATAGGTTTGAAGGTACCTTTTAAGATCATATTATCTATGGGATTTAACCCTGCTGCATATATTTCAACCAAGAGTTCATCAGGTTTTATCGTTGGGCGTGGGACATCAGTGATTTTGATATCGGGTGATTTACCGTAGCGCGAGAAGGTCAGAGCTTTCATTGTTTTCATTTCATTATTACCACAGGTTTAATGATCAATTTTCACAGAGGAACACGGTTTAAATTTTGAATGTTGTCAGCTGACTTTTATATGATTTCATTCCTGGATGGTGTCCTTTGGATAAATCTATGGGCCATGGTTTTATTCACAGCATACAAAGCTGATATAATAATTCAGAATTAAAACCAGAGTTTACAATTCTTCTTTCATGACCGTTTTGCATCAGCCCATGCAACATACAAAAACGCCAGCGATAACGTAATTTCAATCCCGACGGACACCAAAATCCCCGGGCTGACGTGATTGACTTTTAGTTCAAATATGCCAAGAAATGCAAGCAGCAGACATGCAACAGAAAAACCCAGAATAAGCGCCGAGCGGGCAGGGGAGAGCCCAGCGTATCTGGCCAGCCAGAACATCGTACCGATACCGGCACACATTGCTGCGACGCGGCGACTCATCAACCCAGCTCCGGAGGAATAAATGACCCCCCAGGCAGACAGCATCTGTTCGGGAATAAACATCCATGAGACTGACAGTAAATAAAATAGTAAAGCAGTTATCGTCGCCAGACGACGGAAAAGTGGAGTTGCCGCATTTGTCATTGTGACTTCCTTGCGATATAGCGGTAAATATTCTTTACTGTACCCATCGCAAAATCTGAAATTACTTTGCTCTGCATGCCAGTAAGCATTGCCTCGATCCGCATTTTTTTATTTGTCTGTCTGTTAAATTATGCATCTAGTTGGAGGCTTTTGCGGATGCCCGCATCCAGTACACTGGCAGGTGCAAAACGACGTAGAAACTGCAATTGTCTAGCTGCCTTGCCTGCTGTGTATCGCAACTTTGGTTGTGTCGCTTGCGCCGCTTTCAGCACCACTTCTGCCACCACCGCAGGGGCATCTGCTTTCTCCATTGCCTGAGCAACGACCTTTGCCAGGTTATTCCGTACCTGGTTGTATTCTTCCAGCTTCGTATCGGGCTGCATGTTATTGGCCTCGAACTGTGTTCTGGTGTAAGCCGGCTCGATGACGGAGACGCGAATCCCACGAGTACGAAGTTCATGGTCGAGCGCTTCAGAGTATCCTTCAACAGCATGCTTACTGGCTGCGTAGAGTGCGACATATGGCATCGGCACCACTCCCAAAATTGAACTGATGTTGATAATCCGGCCGCTGCCTTGCTGACGCATATGGGGCACTACCGCGCGGGTCATGCGCACGATACCGAGGAAGTTAGTGTCCAGAATAGCCTTAGCCTGTTCGATCGAACTCTCTTCTGCAGCACCTGGCGCGACGCCAAAACCTGCATTGTTGATGAGAAGGTCGATATGCCCCTCTCGTTGAAGCAATTCACTCACTGCCGCTGTGACAGAGCTGTCATCGGTGACATCGAGTGCAATTAAAGGAAATTGCCCTTGTCCTGCCTGCTCACCGCGTCTGCTCGTACCGTATACTTTATAGCCGGCTGCAAGCAGCCTGATAGCAGTAGCCTCACCAATACCAGAAGACGCGCCAGTGATCAGCGCTACAGGTTTAATGCTTGTCATGAAAACTCCTTCAATGTGATCCATAAACTTCGATCAGGATGGTTTAGTTAAGGCTGTATATCTTTTAACGGAATTTTGTATGCCGCCTACATACAACAAATATGACGACCATCATATTGCTGGGCGAAAAAAATCACCCGGTTGTAAATTGTTCGATCACAGCATGACTTATTGATTCGGCAAGCTGAGGATCACCAACGGCACGGGCTAATATCAGTGCACCTACGATGCTGGAAATGGTCATCAGAGTCCGTCTGTTCTTATTAATCAGGTCAGGATCTGGTATTTGCCCGGCAATGACTTCGATCATTTCTTTGATTCGACAAGTCGCTGCATGGCGAACTTCAGGTGCCTGCCGTGGCATTTCTGAGCCCAGCGCAGCAATAGGACAGCCAGATTCGATGTCTTCCTGGTGCTGTGGTGAAAGATAGGCTCGAACCATGTACTCCAACGACTGGCCATGAGGAGCAGATGACGCCACTTTTGAGGCTGAGGTCACCGCCTGGGCACCGGCGCGATCGGCAGCTTCAGCAAGCATGGCGTCCCTGGATGCAAAGTGGGCGTAAAAACCTCCATGCGTCAGGCCAGCGTCTTTCATAATGTCTGCAACACCAGTACCGTTATAACCAGTACGTCGGATAGCGCGCGCTGCGGCTTCAACGATCCTGTCATGTGTTGCTTCTTTTGTATGGGTAGTGTGTTTCTTCATATGATTATGACCATAATCTAAATTTAAGTAAACGGCAAGATAAACTCTTCTAACCTTCTACAATTCGGGGGTGGGAAGCCTGAGTGGGTATTTCCCTGTCAGGTATCGAAACAATTTTAAATACTCAAGATTCTGAGTCATGCGAACGAGTGGTTTAATAAAAAACGTGTCACGTGTTCTATGACTTCGTCTGGTTGTGAGTCCGGGAAGAAATGCCCGCCGGATATTGGGGAAGACGTCAACCGGCTGCAGCGAGCGTTCCAGGTAGCAGGCAAATCATAGAGTCTGGCCATCACACCGCTGTCACCATAGAGAACCAGTACCGGAGCCTCAATTAGTCGCCCCTCATCAGCCAGATCATCGACCAGATCGACTGTCAGGGTGGCGCGATAGTCATTACAAAATCCTGAGATTGTCTCCGGATCACGCCAGGCGGCTCGATAGGCTTCCAACTGGATGGGATCAAAATCTTCCGGTCCAGCCGCTCCCCAACCGAACAGGCAATTCTCAAAGAAAAAATCAGCATCGGTCTGAATAACCCGCTCCGGAAAAGGGGCTGGCTGGGACAGGAAGAACCAATGCCAATAACTTTTCGCAACGTCATGACGTAAATCCTTCAACATCACCACCGTCGGCACGATGTCCAGAAGTGTCACGCTTTTCACTGTATCCGGATAGTCGAGAGCCATACGATGGGCGGTACGTGCCCCGCGATCATGACCGATCACATGGAAGTGAGAGTGCCCTAATGCCTGCATTAACATGACTTGATCTCTGGCCATGGCGCGAAATCCATAATTCATCAACCCGGTTTCTGCTGGCGGCTTATCCGATGCACCATAGCCACGTAGATCGGCACAAATGACGCAATAACCACGGGCTACCAGGGCGGGTGCGATCCGTGCCCAGATTGCCATGGTCTGTGGAAAACCGTGTAAAAGCAGAACCGGTTCGCCCGTGCCTAAGGTGACACAGGCGATGTTCAGCGAACCCGTATTGATGCGATGAGTTGTAAAATCTTCAAACATGATGATATGAGCCTCAAAGATGCGGTAGTCTGCTTGGGATAGAGGCGAATAACATTACCGGTTTATCCCGCTACATTGATTGTCAGTAAGGATGTGCTTTTTATTTGTGAACAGGTTATTGCAGCAGCTTGAGTCCCTTTAGGATTTTATCTGCGGTATTGCGCCCGGCCCGGAATGCCAGCCCGACAATGTCAAGATCCTCAGTTGCTACTGCAGCCACCGCAGCCCGGTTATCATCATCATTGAAGGTATCGAAAAGTTCCCGGGTAAACACCGAGAACGCAACACCTCGGCTGCGGGCGCGTTCGGCCGTACGTTTGATAGTCTCAGCACTGGCACCAAAGACCAGTACAGGATCTCTGAACATCGGGAGATATTGTTTCCCTGAAGCATCATGGTAAGTCTCGCCGAGAGCCTCTTCATTAATAGCGATGCCACTGATGGTGAACGCGGTGACATTCAACCGTTGCCACGGTTCGAGATCTTCTCTCAGTACGACCGTAATTCTCATGCGCGGCAGGGCAGACTGATATTCACTCTCCGTCATGACGGCCTGCTGGGTTTCTGCTTCGGTTGTCATCAGGTCCTCCAGGTCGATGGGCTCGAAATAAAATGGAACAGAGCGCAGTGTTCAGTGACCTTTCATGCGCTCTGTGATACGGGTCGTGATGGTGGGCTAAATCACGGCCCCGAGTTGCAGGATCGTCGGTTCGCCCGCCAGTAACGAGGGAGCTCTAGCAAAGAATGCCTGAACATCGGGTTTTTGCTGATGGGCATCAGAGTCTGCTTTGCTTTCCCAGATTTCATAAAGCACCCAAGTGGGTTCTCCCACGACTTGATGGTAATTAAAAGTAATCACACCTTTATCTTTACGAGTACCGGTTACGTTTTCTTCAACCAGAGCAGAAAACTCAGCAACATGCTCAGGTTTTACCTTCAGGATCACACACAGTGCATAGGGATCAGACATGACTTCCTCCATTGATGCAGATTAACAGGCCTAGACTGGCATTCAGGCATTGACGTCGACTATCGTCCGTCCCCGGACTTTGCCTTCGAGAATATCACTGGCGGCAGCCACCACGTCATTCAACCCAATGACCTGAATTGTTTGTGCCAGTTTATTTAAATCCAGGTCACGTGCCAGCCGTGCCCATGCCTGAACACGGATGTCATGGGGGGCGTTAACCGCATCAATACCTGCGAGGGTCACATTGCGCAGAATGAAAGGCAGTACCGAGGCAGGTAGATCTATCCCCTGGACCATACCAAATGCGGCCACAACGCCGCGATAGCGGATCTGAGCCAGAACATTGGCCAGCGTATGGCTTCCGACGGTATCAATAGCCCCTGCCCAGCGCTCAGCGGCAATTTGCTGGCCTGGTTCGGACAGGGTGTGGCGATCTATAACTTCCGCAGCACCCAGGCTGCGTAGATAATTGGCCTCTTCGGGACGCCCGGTTGATGCTACGACCCGGTAACCAAGGGATGACAGCAACATGATGGCGATTGATCCGGCTCCACCGCTGGCTCCGGTCACCAGAATGTCGCCGCTGTCAGGGTTAAGTCCGCCATGCTCCAGAGCAAGCACACTGAGCATAGCTGTGTAGCCGGCAGTGCCTAGGGCCATGGCGTCTTTTGTTGTAAACTGATCGGGTAACCTGACTACCCATGCACCTGGCACGCGTGCCTTCTGCGCAAAACCACCATGATGGGTCTGGCCAAGGCCCCAGCAGTTGACGACCACCTTGTCACCAGGCTTAATGCCTGGCCAGGATGATGTTTCTACCGTACCGGCAAGATCGGCACCAGGGATCAAGGGAAATTGTTCAATGATGTCAAAACGGTTGTTGAGCGCCAGACCATCCTTATAGTTTACGGTAGAATAATCAACGGCAATCGTCACGTCTCCGGGCATCAGGTCCTGCTCATTAATGTCGACCGAATCCACCGAAAATTTTCCGTTTTCTTTGGTTGCCAGCAGTGCTTTAAATGTCATGTTTGAGGCCTCATTCGAGGGAGAGGGATACAAGGATTATTGGCTTTTAACTGTCTGAGCGATAACGATCTGCGGCGTGTGCCTGGCGCAAATCGGACAAGAGTCCCTGGCGTGCGGACTCCAGAGTTTCCCAACGTTCAGCAACATGCAGTGGCGGAATGGTGACGGTTTCTCGGCGGTCAAAACCCACCATAGCGGCGTCCACCAGTTCGCCGACATCCATTAGGTCAGGCAATGCATTGACATCAATGCCGGCACGTTCCCAAATTTCGGTACGGGTTCCTGCCGGTAGCACGACCTGAACGTAGACGCCCTTAGGTGTGAGTTCGAGGCTAAGTCCTTGTGAGAGTGCCAGTACAAAGGCTTTGGTCGCGCCATATATCGACATACCAAACTCAGGTGCCAGCCCGACAACCGAACCGATATTGACGATTGCACCCTCGCCGGTCTGTGCAAGCCGTGGGGCAATGGCACTGGCAAGTCGGGTCAGAGCTGTGGTGTTGAGCGTGATCAGCCGTTCAATACTGTCGGCAGTTTGCCCGATAAAGCCACCGGACTGCGCGATGCCTGCGTTATTAATCAGGATCCCCACTTTCTCGTTGTTGTGCAACGCCGCTTCAACTACTGCCAGGTCATCAGGTTGTGTCAGGTCGGCCGGGAGAATATTAATGGTGACGCCTGTTTCAGATCGCAGACGGGCAGCGAGATCTTCCATGCGATTTTTGTCTCTGGCGACCAAAATGAGGTCGTGTCCACGGTGTGCGAAACGATCGGCATAGGTGGCTCCAATACCCGTGGAGGCACCGGTGATAAGGACGGTAGGAAGGATAGCCATGTTGTTTCCTCTTGCTTTAAATAAGCCTCACCGGGATGACCGGCGAGGGTGTATGGAGCACCTGGTATGCCCTAGTGGGATTAATTCGTTGGGGTATCAGAAAGTGTTGGATAATCGATATAGCCTTTCGCTCCGCCACCATAAAGCGTGGTTGGATCCAGTTGAGCCAGCTCAGCACCCGTCCTCAGGCGCTCGACTAGGTCGGGATTGGCGATGAAGGTATGACCAAAAGCGACCAGATCGGTCTGGTTTGCACTGAGACGTGAAGTAGCCAGTTCCAGGGTGTAGCCGTTGTTACCGATATATGTATTACTGAAGCGTTCACGCAGCGCGTCATAATCGAAAGGGGCGATGTCGCGGGGACCGCCAGGCGCACCTTCAACGACGTGCAGATAAACCAGGCCCAGCGCGTCCAGTTTTTCGACGAGATAATTGTACTGTGCCTGCTGTGAGGTATTCACCACGATCCCATTCAGAGGGCCTACTGGCGAAATGCGGATGCCGGTGCGTTCAGCGCCAATTTCATCTGAGACAGCTGCCGCAACCTCCAGGACCAGGCGTGCTCGATTCTCTACCGAACCACCATAAGCATCTGTGCGTA
This sequence comes from Winslowiella arboricola, assembly GCF_025527015.1. Classification (GTDB taxonomy): domain Bacteria; phylum Pseudomonadota; class Gammaproteobacteria; order Enterobacterales; family Enterobacteriaceae; genus Erwinia; species Erwinia arboricola. The sequence continues at coordinate 355,176 of NZ_JAODIM010000042.1, forward strand.
CGTTAGCGGTTTCTTTCAGGAACTGATCAAGCAGGTAACCGTTGGCCGCATGAATCTCCACGCCATCAAAACCCGCTGCGATGGCGTTGGCTGCTGCATTTCGAAAGTCTTCAACTATCCCCGTGATTTCATCGGGTTCAAGCGCCCGAGGCTCGGAAACATCAGCGAATCCATTGTTGACGAATGTTTTAGCATCGGCGCGAATGGCTGAAGGTGCGACGGGTGCGGAGCCATCCGGGCGTAAATCAACATGGGAGATGCGGCCGACATGCCAGATTTGCAGAAATATTTTGCCCCCTCTCACATGTACAGCTTGTGTTACCTTGCGCCAGCCGGTGATCTGCTCAAGTGAATAGATACCGGGAGTGTCCTGATAACCCTGCGCCCCGGCAGAAATTTGGGTTGCTTCTGTGATAATCAGACCTGCTGTCGCACGCTGACTGTAATAAGTTGCAGCCAGTTCACCAGGGACCAGACCAGCTCCAGCGCGGTTACGGGTAAGCGGAGCCATAACGATGCGGTTAGAGAGCAGCAGTGAGCCAAGTGTATAGGGTTCAAATAACGTTTTGTCGGCCATGTTTATATCTCCGTTTAATACATTGAGGAAAGAGGGGAACACGTTTTACTCAGCAAAGAGCTGGATGGCATGCCGGAGAAATCGTTCCGGAAACTGAAATTGCACACCATGACCGGCATCGGGGAAAATAAAAGCTGAGTGTCAGATATTTTTTTTGCCAGATGCCAGGCGAAAATTGATGGGGCCGGGAGCCAGGGCGCTTCAGTACAGGAAGTGTTATCACAACGATGACAAGCGAAACGTGTGGTTGCGGTCTGGTGGTTATCGCTCATAACGTAAAGCCCTTCATAAAAGCATGAATCATTATGATGATGATCATAATCTTTGTCGTCAAGGGCTTTGATGACGATTAACATCAATGTATATTGTTAGCGAGTATTGTCATAAACGGACAGGGGCATTTGAAATGAGGGTCACAAAAGCTCAGGCACAGGCCAATCGGGCGCACATAGTCGAAACAGCTTCGGTTCTGTTTCGTGAGCGTGGTTATGACGGTGTGGGGGTGGCCGATTTGATGGCTGCGGCAGGTTTTACCCATGGCGGTTTTTACAAACACTTCCGCTCGAAGGTAGATCTAATGGCAGAGTCAGCGGCATGTTCTCTGGCTCGATCATCGGAATTGAGTGCCGAAACGGATAAGCTGGCATTTATTAACCACTATCTTTCCCGAAAACATCGTGATCAACGCGGTGACGGTTGCACCTTTGCTGCTTTGTGCGGAGATGTGGCACGCCAGCCGGAAGAGGTTAAGGTCACGTTTGCTGAGGGGATTGAACAATTACTCGTAGGGTTGGGGCAGGGTACGCACAAGACTGTAGATCCCGAGTGTCAGGAGGCTCGCCTTGCCACTCTAAATATGCTTGCCCATATGGTTGGTGCTGTTGTGCTTTCACGTGCTTGCCCTGATGACTCACCTCTGGCTGATGAAATCCTCGATATCTGCCGTACAGGGCTACTCAAATCACTTCATTCTGATCCTACCAATTGCTGACAGGAGGCATTCCTGGCAGTGATAAACGGCAAACTTCAGTTTATGAAGAAAACAGACATGCTGAGTAAGCGATAATCTTTATCAACTGGCAGATAGGGTCATTGAGTTTTTTAATGACCTGAAGTATCCGGATTAGTAGGGGGCAATGCCTGTATGCTTCAGGCAATGATACTGCTTTGATGAATAAAAATACTATCACGCAGAGACAAAAATGATTGCACTGTTCATTTATGCTTTTAGCATTATGTATACCCCCGGTCCTGTGACGACGATAGCGTTCAGCGCCGGGATGGATCAAAAAGCACCGTTTCGCACTGCTTTTGCAATCGGAGTCGCAGTCGCTATGTATCTGATACTACTTGTCCTGGGCTTTTCCGGGCAGGGACTGTTGAATAACCGCTTACTACCGTGGATAAGCAGTATTGGTGGGATTTACATTATTTATCTTGGCGTAAAGGTTATCCTCACTTCTTTTGTCAATAAACCATTATCAGGTCAGTCTCAGGATGTCGGTTTCATTAGTGGCTTCGTTATTCATCTGTTCAATCCGAAAGCATGGCTGGCAGCTTTTCCTCTAGTATTTATCTACTATCCACAGAATGATATAACAGGATGGTATCTTTTATTTATTTCAACCGTTTTAGCCCTGATTTGCGGTGGCTCATCAGTGGCTTATAACATTGCGGGGAGATGTTTTTCCAGAAAATTCTCTGACCTGAAATCGCAATTCATTGTGAACGGTTTCATGGGAGTGATGTTACTGTACAGTGGCATAATGATTCTCTATGAACATATTTATCTTTCATTGTAATGATTTGTCAGATCTGATAAATAAGTCGTTGATCCAATGGGTTTTATTTCAATAAATACAAGTCAGTTGACGCTTTAATCAGGGATGTCAGTCCCGGAATATTTCCTGAAAGGGTACAGCTTCGATTATTTTTTTACTAAAAGAAGAAGAGGAAATAAGATAAGTTACCGACCCGGGCAATACATCACGGGCCGGTATTTCACATCTTAAAAATTGCCATCAATATCAGTTACGCCGATCAGCTTGTGATTGACAAATTCTTTCAGGTCAAGACCGATTAATTCGCGACCATAACCTGAGCGACGAATGCCTCCAAATGGCAGGTCGGCTTTCACCGCAGTGGGATGATTGATATAGACCATTCCTGTCGATATTTGTCTGGCAACTCTCTTACCTCGTTCTATATCCTGAGTGAAAACAGAGCCACCAAGTCCGAAAGGAGAATCGTTGGCTATCTGGATAGCTTCTGTTTCGTCTTTAGCTTTAAAGACAAGTGATATCGGGCCAAAAAATTCCTGGTAGTAAGCCGGATTTTCTTTCGTCAGATTCGTGAGCATAACCGGACGTACGAAGGCACCGCGAGCAGGTACTTCAGAACCAATGACGGTAGCGGACGCGCCATGCGCTACAGCTTCTTCTACTTGTCTGCGAACATCATCAGCGGCCCCCTGTGAAGACAGTGGAGCCAGCGACGTTTCGGGATCTAGTGGATCGCCTGCCTTGAGTGCTGCGACGCCGGCAATATAGCGTTCAATAAAAGCTTCATAGATTGCTTCGATGACGATGAGACGTTTGGACGAGCAGCATACCTGGCCGGCATTCCAGTGACGACCAAATACGGCCCACCTGGCAGCTTTATCTAGATCAGCATCTTCCAGCACCAGAAAAGCATCGGCTCCCCCCAGTTCCATCGTGGACTTCTTCAATGCCTTTCCTGCCTGTGAAGCTACCACGGCACCCGCACCTTCCGACCCCGTCAGCGCGACACCATGTACACGGGGATCGTTGATAATTGTCTCTATTTGCTTGCGGGTCGCGTAAATATTTCTGAACCCCCCCACAGGTAATCCCGCCTCCAGCATGAGCTTCTCAAAAAGGTCAGCGGATTGCGGTACATTGGATGCATGCTTTAGTACCAACACGTTACCGGCAGCCAGTTGTGGTGCGATGATACGGGCGATCTGGTAGTACGGAAAATTCCAGGGTTCAATTGCAAGAATGATCCCTAAAGGTTCATGCACCAGCCACGCCTCGGTTACGGCCGGGTCTTTAGAAGGGAGTTTTTCTGGGGCAAGCTGTTGTTCGGCATGTTCGACATAATACTCGAATATTGCGGCAGACAATTCCACTTCAGCCTCGGCTTCACTCAGGAGCTTACCCATTTCCAATGTAAGAAATTTTGCATATTCCGTATGTCTGGCGCGGAGCAAGTCAGCCGCTTTTTTCAGGACTTTGACACGATCGGATATTGACGTGAGTTTCCACTGATGAAAAGCAGTATCTGCCTGATTGAGTGCGAGAGAAACATCTTCATCTGTCGCGTTGGGAAAAGTCTTCAGCGTTTCACCCGTATAGGGATTGGTCGTTGCGTAAGCCATTTTTATTCCTCGGTTAAATGAATGCGCCTCTGACTTGTGAACGTTGAATCTGTCAGGGAGCGATTCAGACAAGATACTAATTACTTTGCCAGAATGCGTTATTGAGCATGAGTTGGGTATTAATGGACGCGCTATGAAAGCATTAAGTGTTGTCGGGTTGCTTACCCGGCGTCACATGTACCAAGTTCAGGATAGTCGGTATACCCACTTGCTCCACCACCATAAAATGTTGTCCGATCATAAGAGTTAAGACTTCCTCCGATTTTTATACGCTCGGGGAGATCAGGATTTGCAATGAAAAGCCGACCAAATGCCACTGCATCGGTTCGGCCTGCTCCTATTGCTGCTTCTGCTGTCTCAGGGGAATAATTGCCGGCTGCAATCAATGCATTAGGCCAGAGCGGGCGAAAGAGTTCTGAAGCAAATGGCACATTCTGGTGGTTCACTTCCGCCTGTCCAGCACCGCTGGCGCGTGGTTCGATCAGATGTAAATATGCCAAATCTAATGTGGCCAGTTGTTTTATGAGGTAAGAGTAAAGCGGTAAGGGGTTATCATCTCCACTGCCGTTGGCGATGCCAAAGGGGGACAGCCTGATACCCGTCCGATCGGGTCCAAACACTTGTGAAACGGCTGTGGCAACTTCCAGCACAAGACGGCAGCGATTGTCTATCGACCCACCATAATTATCAGTACGATGATTGCTGCGGTTTTGTAAGAATTGTTCCAGGAGATAGCCGTTTGCTGCGTGAATTTCCACCCCGTCAAAGCCCGCCAGCAATGCATTGCGTGCGGCCTGAGCGTAATCCTCGATAACCAAGGGGATATCTGTTGTACTCAACGCATTCGGCGTCTCGAAAGGCGCGCGGGAAAATGTGGCAGTAAAGGCGTCACCCGGTGCAGAAATAGCTGACGGAGCCACTGGCCGTTGCCCGCCCAATAAACTGGAGTGAGAAATGCGACCAACATGCCACAGTTGCATCACGATAAAAGTGCCTCTGGCGTGAACTGCCTGTGTTATTGCCTTCCACACTTCGATTTGCTCTGCACTATGGATGCCCGGCGTCGCCGGCATACCCTGCGCGGTAGGGGAAATCTGGGTGCCTTCGGTAATGATGAGTCCGCCCTGGGAAGCACGTTGCCGGTAGTACTCTGTATTGAGTGACTGGGGTATATTGCCCGGCTGAGCAGCACGCATACGTGTTAACGGAGCCATCACAACGCGATGGGACAGTTTAAGGGCTCCAATTTTTAAAGGGGAAAAAAGGCGTTGGTTCACTAGAACACTCCACATCTGTTTAGCAAAGTTCGTCCACGCTGATTTATACCAACAGGCATAAGTAGAAACAGCATCTGCAACTCCCCTTAAACCCCGTCAGTCAGAGCGTATGCGATCGCATGCATATTGGGTTATGGCATAATCAGAATTTAAGTTAAATCAAAACTTCAGGGCAAAGAGGGTTCGTCATCAAGGCTCTGAATGCATGAATCCAGTAAAGTATGCAACTCGGCGACCCGCTCAATACCCAGTCGTTCATTCAGTGCTTCCTGCGCAGCCAGCCAGGCACGCTGCCCCTCTATGCGTTTTTCATGTCCAGACTCGGTTGCTATCACTAATCGGCTGCGAGCGTTTTCTCCCGCGTTGATTGTCACCCACCCCTGTGCAGTGAGGGATTGCAAATTGCGTGTCAACGTTGAGGCATCTAACTGCATATGCTTTGCCAGGTCAGCTGGTCTTATCGGCCCCAATCTGACCACGTGAGACAGCAATGCATACTGGGTATTTTTTAAGCCAACCTGAGCGACAAAATGATCGTAATGTCGCGTCACCATGCGATTAAGCTGGCGAAGCTTCAGGTTGGTGCATCCCTCTGGCTTGATGAACCGCTTCATATAATATACTGTATCTACAAATGTTGTATATGCAACTTTATAGTAATGCCTGTCAGATAGCAATGATCGGATGTTTGCATCAGGGAATGTCAGTTAGTTCGATGAAAACTGGGGTCAGGGCGCAGGTTCGGTATGACGTCAAAGTTATTGCTTTGTGCGTCAACCTGAATCTGCTTTTGGATTGTTCTACGGCAGGAGAGGATTGGCACTTCTGCTTTAACTCAATGTATGGAGCAAATGATGAAATACACCGTATTTGGTAACACGGGTCTTCGCGTATCACAGGTGGCGCTCGGCACTGGCAACTTTGGTACTGGCTGGGGATATGGGTCCGATGCAGATGGTAGTAAAGCTGTCTTTGAGGCTTATGCTGAAGCGGGTGGCAACTTCATTGATACTGCGGATGTATATCAGTTTGGGCAGTCGGAAGAGCAGGTGGGAAATTTACTGCAAGGACGTCGCGAGGATTTCGTCCTTGCAACTAAGTTCACGAATGGTGCAGTTCCCAGTCCAGACCGGCTGGTCACAGGTAACAGTCGAAAAGCAATGGTGGCATCTGTTGAGGCCAGCCTCAAACGACTTAAAACGGACAGGATCGATATCTACTGGGCGCATCATCCTGATGGTGTCACCCCTATGGAAGAAATCATCCGTGGTTTTGAGGATCTCGCGCGCGCGGGTAAGATTCTTTATGCGGGCCTGTCGAATTTCTCCGCCTGGCGACTCGCCAGGGCGGTGACTTTCGCAGAGCTTACCCGCACGGTTCCAATCGCAGCTGTCCAGTTTGAGCATAGCCTGGTTCACCGTGAACCTGAGGGTGATCTATTTCCTGCGTCGCACGCACTGGGACTTGGTATCGTCACATGGTCTCCACTGGGCGGAGGTATGTTGACGGGAAAATACCGGCAAGGCGAGAAAGGCCGCGCTGAAGGATTTGGTGGAAGGGTATTCCAGCCAGAAGACTCGATCAACCGTACACAGATCCTTGACACTGTACTTGATATAGCCGCTGAGATCGGTGTCAGCGCAGGTCAGGTGGCCATCGCCTGGGCGGGCACTCACGGGGCGGTCCCTATCATTGGTCCGCGTACACTTGATCAACTGAACGATAACCTTGGTGCTCTCTCTGTGGAACTGTCTACTGAGCAAATAAACCGACTGGACACTGTCAGCACCCTAAACCTCAAGGCTCCTGAGAGAAAAGTCATTGACTGGGCAAGCGGTAATACCCCTCGTATTGTTGCCTGAGTGTCTGATACCCGCTCAATGATTTTTCGCATTAACAGGTAGTGTATGGAGCCATCACGAAATTGATGGCTTTTTCAGAGTACAAGTGGTGGATATATGACGATGATGCGTTGCGGGCCAGTCGTGCGGCGGGTTCGGCTGGACTCTATTAATGAGCAATAACAAACGGTCAGCCCGGCGGCGTTTTAGCTTTTCAAGTCCTTTGATTTGGCTGGTGTTGCTGGCCGGCGCGGGTGGACTGGCATTCACGAATGGCGTACGTTTATCGATGGGGGTTTATCTTTCATCATTAAGTACTTCCACCCGCCTGAGTATTGAAGATATCAGCCTGGCTTTTGCTTTTGCGCAACTTTGTTGGGGGCTGACGCAGCCTTTTGCGGGCGCTGTTGCCGACCGCATCGGGTCAGGGCGCGTGATTTTCGTCGCGGTTATCTTAGTGGTTACCGGTACAATACTTACCCCTTACATGACGTCAACCTCTGGCCTGATATTTACCATGGCTGTGTTGGCGGCAGGCGGCTGTGGAATGGCCGGCCCTTCAGTAATGATGGCATCCAGTGCGCGGTTGCTACCCGCCAGTAAACGTGGCATGGCGACGGGTATCGTTAATGCTGGTGGTTCGACCGGTCAGGTGGTTATGGCCCCTCTGGCTATCTGGATGACGGCGGCGTACGGCTGGGTTACCTCAATGCAGTGGCTGGGTGTGCTTGTTCTGCTTGCGCTACCCGCAGCGTGGATATTAAAAGGAAATGCGCGGAACCTGACTGTAACGATGGAAATGGACTCAACCAGAGATGAGTTAACGACAATTCAGGCCCTGATTATGGCGTTTAAGACGCCAAGTTATTGTCTTGTGGCTGCAGGTTTTATGGTGTGTGGTTTCCACGTTGCTTTTCTTGTAACACATATGCCAGGCATTATTGCAATGTGCGGCATGTCTTCGTCCATTGGTGGCTGGTCTCTGGCGCTCATCGGCTTATTCAACATCGTTGGAAGCTTATTCATGGGGTGGGCAGTCGGGCGCTGGAGAATGAAGTCGTTACTCGTGCTGCTTTACAGTATCCGCGGATTGGCTGTGGTGATATTTGTGCTGTCGCCCATGACTCCCACAGTCGTTCTTATTTTTTCTGCCATCATGGGAGTAACCTTCCTGTCGACAGTGCCTCCAACAATAGGCTTGGTTGCAAAAATGTTCGGTCCAAAAAACCTGGCAATGTTATTTGGTGTGTTGATGATGCTCCACCAGATAGGGGGATTTTTCGGAGCCTACATGGGCGGGAGAGTGGTCCAGTTAACTGGCAGCTACAACTGTATGTGGTATTTAGATATTGCGCTGGCCGTCGCCGCGGCACTGATCAATCTGCCTGTTCACGAACCTCGGTTAGCGCCTTATATGAAAATGGCAGGGAAATGAGTTTGTACATATTAAACATGCTCGACTGAATAACATATTTTTCCGAGAGGGTTCTACTCCTATTGGGTTTCCATTAGAAGAATTTATCTTCTTGGCAAACCTATAAGGCAAGTTGTAGTAGATCTCAAAGTCAGGACACTGGGATAGCCTGTTTTAGCCGCACTTAACACAGGCATGGGGATATGCCATACATTGTGTATGTGGAGTATGAAAAACATTGTAAAAAGAGTGTATCCAGCCTGTGTGGACGGCCAAAGAAAGCAGATATTTTTTACCAAGATCTGCTTTTAAAAGAATTACCGATTTGGCAGCTCAAGCCATCTTTTACTCTTGGGCGTAAATGTAAGGTGCAACATATATTTCTCGGTTAGTATCCAGATAATCTGACCACCATTGCATCATTGCTTTTCGGGCATAGAGATATTCTGCTTTGTGGATATAAGCTGCACGCACGCTATTACGTTCTTGATGGCTCATCTGACGTTCAACCACATCCTGCGACCATAGGCCTGATTCCATCAGGGCACTACAGGCCATTGTGCGGAATCCGTGGCCGCAGATTTCATCTTTTGTGTTATAACCCATCAAGCGCAGCGCCTTGTTAATCGTGTTTTCGCACATTGGTTTATACGGATTATGGTCACCGGGGAATATCAGTTCCTGATGCCCGGATATAGCCCGTATTTGTTTCAAAATAGTGATGGACTGACGAGAGAGGGGAACGATATGTGGCGTGCGCATTTTGGCACCACGCCCAGAATAACGCACACCAGGGATGGCTTCACGGGTAGCAGGAATGGTCCAGATTTTGTTTCTAAAATCGATCTCAGACCAACGGGCAAAGCGTAACTCACTGGAACGGATGAACAGATGCAGAGTAAGTGATACTGCCAAACGGGTTAATTCTCGCCCTTGCTGGTAGTCTTCAATGCGAGTCAACAGTTCCGGTAGTTTCTCCAGCGGAAGGGCAGGGTAGTGGCGTTTAACGGGCGGAGCGATAATGCCGTCCAGATTGGCCGCCGGGTTGTGCTCTATTAATTCCTGATGTACGGCATGACGCATGATGTTGCACATATGCTGCCGGGTACGAGCCGCCACTTCCAGCAAACCTTTTTTCTCAATCCCTTTCAGCAGATCGATGAAGTGGCGAGTTTTCAGTTCTGTGACTGGCAAGTGTCCAATTTTCGGGAAGATATGATTGTTCATGCTGGCAAGCAGACGGGCGGCATGGTTCTCTGACCATGAGCGGTTGCTTTTATGCCACTCCAATGCCACATGCTTGAAGGTTTTTTCTGGTGAGGAAGTGGTTCTTTCAGCAGAGCGCTGTTGTGCTGGATTTATATTCTGCGCCAGCAACTTGCGGATACCATCACGTTGCTGACGAGCATCAGCCAGAGAGACATCAGGGTAGGCACCTAAGCCGAGGCGTGATTCCTTTCTATTGATGCGATATTTGAGATACCAGAGACGCGAACCGCCTGGATTGACCAAAAGGTATAGACCATGAGAGTCGGAGACTTTGAAGGGTTTTTCGGATGGTTTTAAATTGCGGATTTTTGAGTCGTTAAGAGACATGTGGGGGTCACTCCGTCATCGAACCAACTTGACCCCAAATCTGACCACCAAATTCTCCCGATGCGGAGGGTAAACTGAAAATGCATCGGGAAGATTTTTCACGCTAACTTATTGAATCTGAATCACATAGGGATTCGCAAAGCGGCATGAAAACAAGAATTTGGCTCCTCTGACTGGACTCGAACCAGTGACATACGGATTAACAGTCCGCCGTTCTACCGACTGAACTACAGAGGAATCGTTGGAACGGGGCGCATGATATCGAGGGCGCCCTGGGTTGTCAAAGCCTGTTTTCACCTGATGCTGCTGACTGCCGAATAAAGCAGCGATTCACCAGCCAGTGGCGTTAATTTGCACGTTTCTGCAGCAAATAGTTATCCAGCCGGATTAGCGCAATCACATAGTGCGGCAACGCGGCCAGCAGTGAAGGCAGGTGAATCACCTCATCGGCGCCATGGGGCAGACCATGCCCTGGCGGCAGAAAATCGGCGCTGTTGCTGGCATCACGCGCATATCCCGGACCAAAGGTAATCGCGTTGGGCAGCACTTTGGAATGGGTTACGCCGCCCATTGCATAAGGACGATCGTCGCGCCCGCTGACATCATTCCAGCTCTGCTGTAATAACTGGATAACCTCATGCTCTTCCGGCAGAAAGAATGGCGGTACATCGCGCCACTGGCTGGCAAGCTGAATCCCGCTATCGGCCAGCTGCTGCTGTAGCCGCTCGACAATCTGCGCACCGCGATACGAGACCGGATAGCGGATATCGCAGGTGATGGTCAGCGCGCCGGACTGACTGCGCTGCCAGACGCCAGCGTTGAGGGTTAATTTTCCTGACTCACGGTCTTCGATACCGACGCCAGCCGTTTCGCCGTAAGCGGAAGAGAACAGCCGTTCCAGCTGGCTGGCAAGCTGCTGTTCAGCTGCAGAGAGTATCTCCAGCTCCTGTAACGCGCTCAGCAGCACGCATGCCGCACTCAGGGTGCCGTCGGGGAAGGCGGCATGTCCGCCATTACCGCGCGCCTGTAAAATCAGCCTGTCCGCGCTGTCGATAAGCGTCACTTTTCCGGCGGCCAGGCCCTGTAGCGCGGCGATTTTATCCCTGAGCCGCGGATAATCGGCGCCGGTCAGTGCAAGCCGGGCAAACTCCGGCACGCTGTTGCTGGCGGTGCCGGCCTGCAAACCTGACAGCAACCCGGCATCAGCCACTTCAAGATTAAAGGTCAGCTGCCCCTTTTGCGCATAATTCACCGGAAAGCGACCATCGGTAACAATCGAAATCTCATGGCGCGGACCATGCTCAGCGTACCAGGCGATATCGGCCATATTGGTCTCTTCCGCCAGACCATAAACAATACGCAGATTGTGATGCAGCGGAATGGCCAGATCACGCACCAGCTTCAGCAGATAAAGATCCATAATCGCCGGACCTTTATTGTCTGCCACGCCACGGCCAATTAAATACTCATCGCGGCGCGTCAGCGCAAAGGGCGGATAAGTCCAGTTATCACCAGCAGGCACCACATCCAGATGGCTGATCAGTCCGATATCGCGCTGATGATCGCCGTAAACCACCGATCCGGCATAACCCTGATGATTTTCCGTCCGCAGTCCTGCGCCTTCGGCCAGCGCCAGCACATGTTGCAGAATGCGCGCGCATTCCGGGCCGAAGGGCGCGCCAGGTTGCGCCAGATCGGCGCGGCTGACGCTGGGAATCGCAATCCAGTCGGCCAGCTCGCTAACCAGTTGCTCTTGCTGTGTCTCAATCCACTGCTCAATTAATGGCAGCAGTGCGTGTTCCTGTGGGTTAAGCGGTGCAGGCATCAGTTTTCTCCTGTGGGTTTTGCTCAAAATAAAGCATCGCGGAGTGATGGCTTAGATGGATTTTACCCATCGATAGCTGCTCAGCAGCAATACGCCGGGCTAATGCGTTTTCCGGCAAAGGATAGTGATATTTGTTATTCGTATTGTCGTGGTAACCAGGGAAGATTATCAGCAGTTTTCATCAATTATTTTCGCAACTTACGACTAAATCAGGAGAAATAAGGTGAATAACATTGCCGAAACCGGGGTCACTGTAGGAGTGGATGTCGGCGGAACCTTTACTGATTTTGTCCTGTTTGATCCGCAACGTCAGCGCTATTTCTTCCATAAACAGCCCAGCACGCCGCAGGATCCGGCGCTGGCGGTCAGCGATGGCCTGCTGACGCTGCTGGCGAAAAGTCAGCTGGCGGCCAGCGCGCTCTCGCTGTTGCTGCATGGCACCACGCTGGGGCTTAACGCCATTATTCAGCGTCGCGGGGCGAACATCGCGCTGGTGATCAGCGAAGGATTCCGCGATGTGCTGGAAATTGCCCGCGCGCGTATGCCGTCCTCTTTTGATTTTCATGCCGATCGCGAGCCGCCGTTTTTGCCACGACAACGGGTGCTGGAAGTTGCCGCTCGCTTTAGTCCGGCAGGCAGCGTAGTGCAGTGGCCCGATGAAACCGCACTCACCCGACTGGCAGCAGAGATCACTGCGCTGGATATCAGTGCGGTGGCGCTGGTGACAATCAATGGTTACAGCAATCCTGATCGCGAAGCTGAACTGGCGACGCTGATTAGCGACCAGCTGACCGATATTCCGGTGCTCTCATCGGCACAACTGTGGCCGGAAATCCGCGAATATGAACGCACGCTGGTGGCCGGTCTGAATGCTTATATCCAGCCACTGATGCAGCACTATTTTAGCCGCCTCAATAGTCTGCTGGAGCAGCAGGCAATCAGCGCGCCGTTACTGATTACCGCCTCTAACGGCGGTGTGCTGCCGCTGGCCTCGGCGCGTCAGCGTCCGGTCGATACGCTGTTATCCGGTCCGGCTTCCGGCGTGATTGCGGCGGCGCATCTGGCATCCAGCCGTGGCAGTGGCGGCTACGTCTCATTTGATATGGGCGGCACCAGTAGTGATATTTCTCTTTCAGCCGATGGCGAAGTGGAACGTGTCAACCGAACCGATATCGGCGGTCTGCCGCTGATCTTGCCGGTGGTCGGGGTGTCGGCGATTGGCGCTGGCGGCGGCTCGATTATCCATGTTGATGAATACGGCATTTTAAAAGTGGGGCCGGAGAGCGCGGGCGCCGATCCAGGGCCGGTGGCATATAACCGCGGCGGCAGCGCGCCAACCATTACCGATTGCTATCTGGTCAGCGGTATTTTACCGGCTGATGCTTTGCTGGCGGGCACTATTCCACTCGATATCAAGGCCGCGCGTGCCGCGCTTAACGGCCTGGCGCAGCAACTGGGTATTACCGGCAATGATGCGGCAGAGCAGGTCGCCAGTGGCGCGCTTGCTGTCGCCACCACGCAAATGGCGACCGAACTGAATAAAGCCCTTGCGCAGCGCGGCGTGACGGCTGATTCGCTGACGCTGATTCCGTTTGGCGGCGCCGGACCGACGCATGCCAATCTGTTTGCCAGCGAGGCTGGCATCGACCGCATCCTGGTGCCTTTACGCCCCGGCACGTTCTGCGCGCAGGGCGCGATTACCGCCGATATCCGGCGCGATTTTGTGCGCAGCCTGCGGGTTACGGTTAATGCCGCCAGCTTTGGCCGGATTACATACACTGTCGATGAACTTAATCATCTGGCGCAGCAGTGGTTCCGCCAGCAGGCCGCCGCGTTGAGCAGCGCAGCGCGCACGCGGGTTGAAGCGGATATGCGCTACAGCGGGCAGGCTTATGAGCTGAGCGTTACGCTGGAGAGTGCCGAAGAGATCAGTCTGGCGAATCTGCTATCCCGTTTTCAGCAGTTGCATCAGCAACGCTACGGTTTCAGCAATGCCGATGCGGCAGTGGAGTTAACCACATTGCGTCTGTCGCTTACCGCAGTATTGCCGCGACCAGAAGAGAAGCCTTTTACGCCGGATCGCGCCACAGCCCACAGGCAACGTCCCCTCTATATTGATCAGCGCTGGCAGCAGGCCGACGTCTGGCAACGTGCGTCCATTCAGTTTGAAGACCGGCTAAACGGACCGGCAATCGTTGAACAGGACGACACCACCACGCTGATTTTACCCGGCTGGCAGGCGCGCCTGGACAGTGCGGGCAATCTGCTTATCAGCCGTCAGCCGCAGGAAGAAACCTTATGAAGCTGGATGCGATAACGCTGGAAATCCTTAATCACAAACTGACGGCGCTGACTGAAGAGATGTGCCATATCCTGCAACGCACCGGGCGCACGCTGTATGTCAAAGAGACTGCCGACTTTTGCTGCGCGATTGCTGACCATCAGGGCAAGTTCTTCGCGTATCCGCGCGGTATTGGCGTATCGGGATTTGTCGGCCTCAATTCGCTGACCACCATGCAGGCGGTCGGTGAGTTACAGCCGGGCGATGTGATTCTTACCAACGATCCCTGGCGCTCACGCGGCCTGGCAACGCATCTTCCCGATTTGCAGGTGCTGGAGCCGTGGTTTATTGACGGCGAGATTGTCGCCTGGGGCTGGGCATTTTTACACGCCTCCGATGTCGGTGGCCGTGTGCCGAGCAGCATTTCGCCGACCAACAGCGATATCTGGCAGGAAGGTCTGCAAATTCCGCCGGTAAAACTGGTGCAGGGCGGGGTGCTGAATCAGGATGTGATGCGCATCCTCGCCGCTAACAGCCGCACGCCGGATGCCAATGCCGGCGATATCCAGGCGATGCTGGCGGCGCTGAGTGCCGGGCGTCAGCGCCTGCAAAAGATTGTTGCTCAGCATGGGGTGGCCGGGGTGACGCAGGCGCAACAGGATCTGCAGGAGTATGCGGCGCTGCGCGCCCGTCAGGTATTACGGCAGATCCCCGACGGCACTTACCAGTTTGAAGATTATCTTGATGATGAGGCAGGCAGCGGATTGCCGGTGCGGCTGGCACTGAGCGCCACCTTTACCGATGGCCGCGTACATCTCGATTTCACCGGCAGCGATGCGCAGGTGGCGGCGGCGATTAATATTCCCAGTCATGGCGATCCGCATGCCTGGCTGACGCTGCGAGTGCTGGCGCTGGTCTGCACGCTGGACAAGAGCGTGCCGCTGAATGCCGGTTTACTGCAACCCATCTCGCTGTTTGCGCCGGTCGGATCGCTGGTAAATCCGCAGTTTCCGGCGGCGGTAGGCGTCAGGCACGCCACTGCGGTACGCGTCAACGATCTGCTGAATGGCCTGCTGGGTCAGGCGTTACCGGAGGTGATGCCCGCTGCCAGCGGCGGCACCATTATTCCGCTGGTAGTGGCCGAAACCGCACGCGGTGGCCGGGAGCAAAATGTGCAGGTGATTGAGCCGATGGTCGGCGGCGGCGGCGGGCGTTTTGGCCGTGACGGCATCGACGGACGCGATAACAGTATTTCCAACCTCGCCAATAATCCGGTGGAGATGGTGGAAGCCGAAACCCGGATTCAGATTCTGCAATATGCTCTGCGCGCGGACTCCGCAGGTGCCGGGCAGTGGCGCGGCGGGATGGGGCAGCAGATTCATATCCGTATTTTGCAGGATGACACCACGCTGCTGGCGCGCGGCATGGAACGCATGCTGTTCCAGCCATGGGGTGTCAACGGCGGCCTGCCGGGCAAACCCACCCGCATGACGCTCAACCCCGCCGATAACGGCGGCAGGCAGCAGGGCAAAATCGATCTGCTGAGCGTTAAAGCCGGTGATGAGCTGCTATTGCAAACTCCGGGCGGCGGCGGCTGGGGCGACCCTTTCCTGCGCGATCCGGCAGCGGTAAAACGTGATGTGGATAATCAGCTAATCAGCACTGATGCCGCGGCGCAGCAGTATGGCGTGGTGATTACTGCGCAGGGCGTCGATCTGGCCGCCAGCGCGCTATTGCGTCAGCAGCGCACTACGCCGTCGTCGCTGGGAAGCGCACGGGAAAACTGGCAGGCGGTATTTGACCCCGCGCTGCTGACCCGTCTCAATCAGCTGCTCTATCCGCTGACCAGCGCCGAACGGCGGCGTTATCGCCAGCAGGCGTTTGCTGCTGCGCTAAGCCAGTTACCGCACGCTTTTCCACGGGAAACCCATACCACCACTGAGACTGCTCGCCACTATTTTGCTGAGGCTGTCGCCACGCTGGAACAGCATCTTTTCACTGTTAACCCATCATCGCCAGGAGATAACTCACTATGCGCACCACAATCAGCCGAGGGGTAGTGCTTTCCGCCTTATCAGCCATTTTATTCAGCAGCGTCGCCAGTGGCGCAACCACACCAGCAGCGACCGACGCGGTCGTAGTGGGCGTTTACGGCGGCGACTGGGAGAAAAATATCCGTGCATCCGGGCTGGAACAGTTTGCCAAAGATAACCATATCAAACTGACGGTGGTGCCCGGCGCCGATGCGGAGTGGTTCGCCAAGCTGCGGGCGGCAAAAGGGCGGCGTTCACCGTACGATATCGTGGTATTCCAGCCCGATACCGTGCAGCGCGCGCAGGCGGCGGGCTTGCTGCAACCGCTGGAAGCAAAGGATATCCCGAATCTCGATAAACTCTATCGCAGCGTGCAGACGCGTTTTGTCACCGATAACCAGACTTATGCCGCCGCCTTTAGCCTCGGGCAGCTGGGGCTGGCATACCGCACCGATTTAGTCGCCAATCCGCCGAAAAGCTGGCTTGATTTATGGAAGCCGGAATATAAGGGCCATGTGGCGATCTCTTCACCAACTTACGCCGCCGGACTGCAATTCTTTGCCGGACTGGTGCATGCGACAGGTGGCGAGCTGAACAAACCGGCGGATGTGGATAAAGCCTTTGCTAAGCTGCAACAGCTGCGTGGCAATGCGGTGGCATTCCCTGACAGCCCGGGAGCGATTCAGACCTTACTGGAAAGAGGCGACGCCTGGATCGTGCCGTACTGGGATGGTCGCGTGTTCGCGCTAAAGCAGCAGGGGATGAAAGTTGATTTTGTCTATCCGTCCGATGGTCCGGTAGTCGGCGCGGCAAACTGGGTGATCCCGAAAGGCGCGCCGAATCTGGCTAATGCGTACAAAGTGGTTAATGCGCTCTCCAGCGCGGAGGTGCAGAAATCTTTCGCCGACAAGTCGCTGTACGGCATGACCAATAAAGATGTGCAGTATAACGACAGTATGAAGCAGCAGGTCAAAGTCGGCGAAGAGGCGTACAGCAAGCTGATCTGGATCGATTACGCCAGCGCCACGCCACAGCTGGCGGACTGGACTCGTCGCTGGAGCCAGGCGCTGGGAGGAGCGCAATGAGTTCAGTGGTTATTGAAGCGGTTGAGCGTAATTTTGCGCAACACCGCGCGCTGGATGGCGTCTCTGTAGAGATTAAGCAGGGGGAGTTTTTCTCCCTGCTGGGACCGAGCGGCTGCGGCAAAACCACGCTGCTGAATATCATTGCCGGTTTTCTGGCGGCGGATAAGGGCAGGGTGTTGATTGGCGGTCAGGATGTGACCGCTTTACCGCCATACCGGCGCAATATCGGCATGGTATTTCAAAACTATGCGCTGTTTCCCCATCTTAGCGTCGGGGAAAACGTCGCCTTCGGACTGAAGGTGCGCAAAGTGAAGCGCGATGAGCAGCGACGTCGGGTGCAGGAAGCGTTAAAACAGGTGCGGCTGGAGGGGCTGGCGACACGGATGCCGCATCAGCTCTCCGGCGGCCAGCAGCAGCGGGTGGCGATTGCCCGTGCGCTGGCGATAGAGCCACAGGTCTTGCTGCTGGATGAACCGTTGTCGAATCTGGATGCCCGTCTGCGCAAGGAGATGCAGGATGAGCTACGCGCACTGCAAAAACGCGTCGGCATTACCACCGTGCTGGTTACCCATGATCAGGAAGAGGCGCTGACGCTGTCAGATCGCATCGGCATTCTCGGTCAGGGGCAGTTGCAGCAGGTGGGTACGCCGCCGCAGCTGTACCGGATGCCGGAAAATCGCTTTGTCGCCGAGTTTGTCGGCCAGGCGAATCTGTTTCAGGTGACCGCCGACAGCAGCCGGGGCCGCTATATTGCCAGCGAACATTTCAGCGCTGACGCACAACCGCTGCTGCTGGCCGCCGCGCAGTTTAATTCGCACGCCACATTGCTGATTGTCAGGCCGGAACGGATTCGCATCGCGCAAGAGCAACCCGCGGAGACGGTTAACAGCACTATTGCGGTACTTAAAGAGGTCAGTTTTGCCGGATCGACCCTGCGGCTGTTATGCCAGTTACCCGGCGGCGGCGAGCTGCGGGTCCAGCCTGCGGAGCAGCATTTCCGGCAGTTGCCTGCGGTGGGCGAAACGCTGCTGCTGACATGGCGCACGGAAGATGTGATTGTGCTGCCTGCGGCAGGGGCGGCGCTATGAGTCGCCTGAGGGCGGGACTGCGGCAGAACGCCTTTCCATGGCTGATGCTGCTGCCATGCCTGCTGTTTTTAGTGTTGTTTCTGCTGGTGCCGCTGCTGTTGCTGTTTGATCAGAGCCTGACCAGGGTCGACAGCCTGCTTAATCCATTGCCAGGCTACAGTTTTGCCCAATACCTGACGGTGTTTGGCGAGCGGCACTATTGGTATGCGCTGTGGACTACCCTGTGGGTGTCGCTGCTGACGGCAGCGATCGCCGTGCTGCTGGCGTGGCCGGCTGCCTGGCTGCTGGTGACGATGAAACGACGCAGCTGGCGCACGTTGCTGTATATCATCCTAATCTCGCCGCTGTTAACCAGCGTGGTGATCCGCACCTTTGCCTGGATTGTGTTGCTGGCGCAAAACGGTCTGATTAATGGCTTTCTGCTGGCTACCGGCCTGATCCCGCAGCCGCTCAGCCTGTTATGGAATATGAATGCGGTGGTGATTGCTTATGTGCAGGTGATGCTGCCGTTTGCGGTGCTGCCGTTAATCACCTCATTAAATGAGATTGCGCCGTCGCTGCGTCTGGCGGCGATGAGCCTGGGCGCCACGCCGGTACAAACTTTTCGCCGGGTGGTGTTGCCGCTGACGCTGCCCGGGATGCTGACCGGTTTTATTATCGTCTTTTCACTGGCGGCAGGCAGTTATATTACGCCGCTGTTAATTGGTGGTCGTCTGCAACCGTTACTGCCGATCGCCATTTATCAACAAGCGATGCAGATCGCCAACCTGCCGCTGGCGGCGGCGCTGTCGCTGACGCTGCTGGTGATGACGCTGGCAGTCGCCGGGATCTGCGGCGGTTTTCTTAAACGCTGGGAGAAGAAAAATCATGGTCACTGATGGTCGCGGCTGGTTACGTGCGGGATACTGGCTGGTGACGCTGGCAGGCATCGCGGTTTACGCTTTTCTGGCACTGCCGGTGCTGGTGATTGTGCTGTCGGCGTTCAGCCCCGAGGCATACCCGCAATTTCCGCCGCAGGGCTTTTCCCTGCGCTGGTTCAGTGCGCTGCTGGATGACGCAGGCTGGCGCGAATCGCTGAATATCAGCGTCATTCTGTTGCTGGTGGTGACGCCGGTAACGGTGGTGCTTGGCACCTTTGCCGCCTGGGCGCTGGCGCGGCTGGAGTTTCGCTATCGCGAAGCGTTGCAGGCGTTTATTTTGTCTCCGCTGATGATCCCGCAGGTAGTACTGGGCATTGCGCTGCTGTATGTGCTGACCGCCGCCGGGATTGCCGGCATGATCAGTGGCCTGGTGATTGGTCATATTGTGGTGGCGCTGCCGTATGTGGTGCGCACGGTTAGCGTCAGCCTGGCGGCGATGGATCGGCGGCTGGAAGCGGTGGCGATGAGCCTTGGCGCCGGACGCTGGTATACCTTCCGCCATGTCACTTTGCCGCTGATCAAGCCCGGTATGCTGGCCGGGGCGGTATTTGCCGCTGTAACCTCTTTTGGTGAAGTCTCCGTCAGTCTGTTTCTCAGTGCGCCAGACACCATCAGCGTTCCGGTGCGCATCTTTAACTATGTCGACCAGACCTTTGATCCGACGGTGAATGCTATCTCGGTGATTTTTATTGTGATTGCGGTACTGATTCTGATGGTGATTGAGAAAACCATCGGCCTGGTGAAAATACTGTGATCTTTATCGCTCTCGCTATGCAAACTGACGGAAGTGACGCCGTAGCAGCATCTTTTCACGGTTAAGGGGGGATATGGTAAATTAAGCCGCAGTGAAACAATACGGGACGGGATACTCAGGATGAGTAAGCGATCAGACATTATTGATGGTAGGGATGCAAGCACAGCTAAATACGGGATAGTTTACACGGAGGTGCTTGGCTGGGTGGATCTGGGCCACGCACAGGGGACGGATATTCGTACTCTTCTGGGGCTGATGGCGCAGGGTGAATCATCGGGCAAGGAGTTTTATGATATCAGGTATTCACAGGGGATGACGTCACCCTTTGGGTTACTCCGGCCGGTGAGCAAGGCCGAAGCTCTGAAGCGCTGGGACTACTACGGTGAGATCGGCAGCTGGAAAAACGAGACGTTCCTGCCGCTGCTGTTCCCCGACCCGGAAAAATTCCCGCACTCAAGGCCTCGTAAAGGGCTGCTACCACCGTTCATGCGGACGGTTGTTCCCTATAACGATTTTCTGTCCGGGAACGTAATCTTACCGCAGCATGACGGGTCGTTTGTGATACTTGGTGCCGGCAACGGCAGGATGGGATTATGAGGAAAGCTATCGCCGTCCTGATTG
Organism: Winslowiella arboricola; assembly: GCF_025527015.1. Taxonomy (GTDB): domain Bacteria; phylum Pseudomonadota; class Gammaproteobacteria; order Enterobacterales; family Enterobacteriaceae; genus Erwinia; species Erwinia arboricola. The sequence goes on from NZ_JAODIM010000042.1 coordinate 375,888, forward strand.
GTGTGATTGTCATCGCTGGTATTGCGCTGGCCATTGGCTGGCCGTATGTGAGGATGGAGTTTGCCAGCAGCGCATATTATTCCGAGCAAGATAAACGGGCGTATGAATATTACACTCCAGAATTGTTAAAAAAAATGCCCAGAATATCAGGCGATTATGAATTTGAGTTCGGCAGGATTACAGGCACGGAAGCTAATGTTTTTACCGTGAAGTTTTATGGTGTTGCTGAAACTCAGGATATCAGGAATTACTTAAAAGCAGAGGGGTATGAACTCCAGGCATCATGTGATGTAGAAGCCGAATGCTGGGAAAGTCATGCGACTAAGGATGAGGTTACGGTCGGTAATATTCACTCTCAAAAAGGGGTGTTTGTGCAGATATATCGACGTTTATATTCGAACTAATCTCCTTCGGTGAAGTCTCCGTCAGTCTGTTTCTCAGTGCGCCAGACACCATCAGCGTTCCGGTGCGCATCTTTAACTATGTCGACCAGACCTTTGATCCGACGGTGAATGCTATCTCGGTGATTTTTATTGTGATTGCGGTACTGATTCTGATGGTGATTGAGAAAACCATCGGCTTGGTGAAAATACTGTGATCTTTATCGCTGCTGTTATGCAACCCAACGGCAGCGTTGCATCTTAACTGCCTTCATTCTGCAAAATGATCACATTTATTTCATTTCCTGATTGTGTACGCTTATTTTGAAATATACATTCCAAATAAATCGTTCATCTGCGCACAGGAAACCGGCATGAAAAAGGTAAGAATCGGACTTATTGGTACGGGTTATATCGGACGTTGTCACGCCATCGCCTATGCCCAGGCATCCACCGTATTTAAGCTGAAAGGTGAAATTGTGCGCGAGATGCTGGCAGAGGTCACGCCGGAGCTGGCGCGCAGCAAAGCGGATGAATTTGGCTTCAGCCGTGCTACCGGCGACTGGCGTGAACTGGTGAGCGATCCCAATATTGATGTGGTGGATATCTGCGCGCCCAATTTTCTGCATAAAGAGATGGCGCTGGAAGCGATTCGCCATGGCAAACATGTCTATTCCGAGAAGCCGCTGGCGCTGTCGGTAGCCGATGCCGAAGAGATGACCCGCGCCGCGCAGCAGGCCGGGGTGAAAACGCTGGTGGGCTTCAACTATATGAAGAACCCGACCAGCCAGCTGGCGCGTGAGATTATTGCGCGCGGCGAGATTGGCGAAGTGGTGCATTTCTACGGCACGCACAATGAAGATTACCTGGCGAATCCGCAAACGCCGCTCGACTGGCACTGCCAGAAAGCGCTGGCCGGGCTGGGCGCTCTGGGTGATCTGGCGGCGCATATCGTTAATATGGCGCACTATCTGGTCGGTGATATTGAAGAAGTCAGCGGCGATATGCTGACGGTAATCAGACAGCGCCCGGATCCCAAAGATGCCACGCGTTTACTGCCGGTAGAAAATGAAGATCAGGCCAGCGCCTTGCTGCGCTTTGCCCAGGGGGCGCATGGCGTGGTTGAAACCTCACGTATCGCCTGCGGTAGTAAAATGGGGCTGACCTATGTGGTGACCGGCACCAAAGGCGCTTTGCGCTATACCCAGGAGCGGATGGCGGAGCTGGAGCTGTATCTGCATGATGATCCGGCCGGGCGTCAGGGGTTTAAAACCATTCTGACCGGGCCTGCGCACCCGGATTATGCCGCTTTCTGCATTTCCGCCGGGCACGGCATCGGTTTTAACGATCAGAAAACCGTCGAAATTCGCGATCTGATTAACGGCATCGCCGCTGGCGATCGGATGTGGCCGGATTTTGCCGAAGGTTTGCAGGTGTCGAAAGTGCTGGAAGCCATTGCGGTGTCCGCCGTGGAACGCCGCTGGATTAAGGTTTAATCATCTGTGGGCGGCGATAATATCATTCCTGCACCAATATAGCCCCCGGGCGGCGAGAACGCCGCCCCTGCAACAAATCGCCTGTAGGGGCGGCGTTCTCGCCGCCCGGGTCGCGGATTTGCACGATATTGATGACGGCGTTCTCACCGCCCGGGGCGGATTATTTCAGTCCGCTACGCCGCGCCGCGACCTTCGCCAGTGCTGCCCACTCCAGATCACCTTCATTATGCGCCAGTGCATCGACGCAGTTATCGCGGATCACGCTGGCAAACGGCATCGGCACGTTTTTCGCCTCGGCGGCCTGTTGCGCCAGACGGATATCCTTTAACCCCAGACGCAGTTTAAACCCCGGTGGCGAGTAGCGCTCCTGCGCGATTAACTCGCCATAGCCTTTATACGCCGGGGCGTTAAACAGCGTGCTGGTGAGCATGCCAAGAAAATCTGCAGCCGGAATACCGTGCGCGCGCACCAGCGCCGAGGCTTCCGCCATCGCCTCAATGGCGCTGCCCAGCATAAAATTTGCTGCCAGCTTGGCGGTCACCGCCTGGCTCGGCTCGCTGCCAAAATACCAGGTTTGCTGGCCGAGAATATCGAAAATCGGCTGCACACGGGCAATCAGCGCTTTGTCGCCAGCAGTAAGAATATTCAGCTTACCGGCAGCCGCCACATCGTTGCGCCCCAGTACCGGCGCCGCCAGATAACTTACGCCGTTGGCCGCCGCATGGGTCTGCATCTCATGGGTAAAGTCGACGGAAACCGTCGCCATATTGATCCAGATAGCGCCATCACCCAGTGACTCCAGTGCGCCATGGCCGACAATCACCTGGCGGGTAATCGCATCGTCCGCCAGCATGCTGATCAGCACATCACACTGCGCCGCTTCCGCCGGAGACTCGCAGACGGTAGCCCCCAGTTTTTCCAGCGCTTCTGCCGGTGCGGCAGAGCGGTTCCAGACGTTCAGGGAGTAGTGGGCCTGAAGCAGGTTTTCCGCCATTGGCTGGCCCATTGATCCGAGACCGATAAATCCAATACGCATCACGTGTTCCTTTTCTGAGGTAATTCCTGACCGGCAATCTGCTGCCATAATTCGTCGAGGGCATAATAACGGTCGCGTTGCGCCGCCGGTTGCTGCCAGTCACGCTGCCAGGGTTTGGCGAGGATATAATGAATATTTTTCACCTGCGTTATATCCCAGGTTGCCGCGTGCTGCACTGACAGCGTCTTCAGCGCATTATAGATATAGGGTAATGCTTTCCAGCGTCCGTGAAAGTGCTCATTCAGCAAATCCTGTTCAGAAAACTGATAACGGGACAGATCGTCAATCGCAGCGATACGGCTTTCCAGCGCACTGAATACCTCCGCGTCCGGCGTCAGCACCAGAAAACCGGCATTAAAATAGGCATCGAGTTGTGCGGGCGCCGGTTGCTGGCGATCCTGCCAGCTATAGAAGCAGTTTTCCGGCACCCAGCTTTTCGGGTAGCTGGCGATGCTGTTTGGATTGCAGCGGCAGGCGTGACAGGCGGCGATGCCGTCTTCCGGCAGTTCGAGCGTCATCAGCTCATCCATATTCTGTACCACCAGCATATCCGCATCGAGAAAGACCAGCCGCTGATAATCGGTTAACTGCCAGGCGCGCAGCTTTGTCCACACCTCGACGAACTGCGCGGAAGCATAATGGTGCGTCAGATCAGGATGCGGATTCAGTGGCGCGACGGCAACCACCTCGCAGCCGTCCTCTTTTAGCTGCGCGCAAATTGCCGGAGCGATATTTTCTGTCACCATCACCAGCAGCGGATAAGCGGTTTTACTCTGGCGCAGAGATTTGTGCAGCGTCTGCACGCCCGTCAGATAGTCGGGCTGAGTCAGTAGTGTGATCCATGCTGACATAGCGTGTCCCCCTGGTAAGATAAGTCAGTCAAAAAGTTGGGCAAGATAGTGGTTGCTGAATTTACCGCTGGGATCAAGCTGGCGCCGTACATCACGAAAGGCATTCCACTGCGGATAGACCTGCTGCCACTGATACAGCGGCTGATGGTAATATTTCCCCCAGTGCGGGCGTCCGCCTGCCTGCGCCAGCAGTTTTTCCACTTCCCTGAGGAAATGGCAGCCTTCCTCTGACAGCGTGCCGTCATCGGCGTAATAGACCACAAAGCCAAAGAAGCAGGTGGCTTGCTGGTATGCCGGGCTCAGCCAGGCCGTGGACGGGCCGGTGCAGCGCAGGATTATGGGATAGTGCATATGCGGGTGATGTCGGGCATACCAGCTTTTTATCCTGCTAATCACTTCAGCGGCGCGCGCCAGCGGAATGCCGATTTCGACATTGATTTGCGGTACGGCAATCCCGCGGCAGAAAACCTGATAGATATCGCCGGTGACATCCGAGAAATCTTTAAAACGGGTGACGGTTTTAAACTGTTTACCGCCTTCGCCACGGATCTGGGTGTCGTTATGCATATGCTCCAGCGTCTGCTCAATGGTGTTATTCAGTGAGCTGTCGCTGTCCGGCTGTTTAACCAGTTCGCCGAGATTAAGCTGATACGTCTGCTGTTCGTCGGCAGTCGCTGTACGCGCACACCAGACGTGCATCTGATCGTCATCGACAAACCACCAGGCTTTGCTTAAGGCATAGTTTTGGTTCCAGTCATACAGATCGCTTTCCAGCGTGCTGGCGCTAACGGCATTTTTAAAGCAGGTATAGATCTGCGACGGGATGGTTTTTAGCGTGACCGCGGTCACCACGCCGAGCGCGCCCAGCGCCACCTGAGCCGCGCCAAACCACGGATGCTGGCGGTCGAATTCGCGGATAGTGCCGTCGGCCAGCACCATGCGAATCGATAACGCTTCATCCGCCAGGGAACTCTGCTGCAATCCCTGGCCGTGGGTGCCGGTCGCCATCGCGCCTGCCAGCGTCTGAATATCGATCACCCCGGGCGACGAGGCCAGCATCCGGCCCATTCTGGTCAGCGTCTGATAGACCTCGTGCAGGGGGGTGGCAGCGGCAAAGGTGACGCTGTTATCCGACTGCGCCAGCAGACCACTTAACTGACTGAGATCCAGCAGCAGATCGCGATCATCGCTGATATTCAGCATGCGGCCAGGCGCCAGACGACTGCCGATCACGCGTATTTTGCCGTTATGGCTGGCAACGCGCTGTTGCAGTTCGGCTTCGCTGGCAGGCATATACAGGTTTTGCCGTGCGCCCAGTGGGGCATTTTGCGCCCAGTTCCATAATTGCGTGTCACCCTGCACAGATTGGGTCTGTCTGAGCGGAAATTGTTCGTCCTCTGCTTTCACTACTGCTTTCCTTTGTTAAGGTCTGTGAATTGCCCTGACGAGCAGTGCTATACAGGTGGTCCTGAAATCCACCGTTTGGTTTAAGCGTAGACTATTTGCATTTCTGCTGGTTAAGCGGCAGTGGTGAAGAAGGGGATTACGGGCGGAAGGGCCACGTGATAATCGAACTCTGCGTTAATTTACCGGTATAATCGTCTGGTATTTCGCTGACTATAACGAAGATTATGCTGTTATTTAATCTGAGAAAATGAAACGGAAAAGCAGGCTAATTGCATGTTTGCAATATGCTTATTTAATTAATAATATCTATTAACATTCTATCGATATATTTCTGCCGGCATAAGATACGCCTTAATAGCTATATCAAGGCTATGGTTATTTAATTTGCGTATTTTGCTTAGCCGTATCGCATGCCTATACTTGCCCTTCTTTTTTCCCGGTCGACTGTATATCCATAATTGCAGCGACAGTACAAAAAACTATTACGGGCAATATTAATTTATGGAATTTTTATCGCACCTGGAACTCGGCTTTGCCGCCGCTATGTCATTAACTAATCTTGGCTATGCCCTGCTCGGGTGTCTGCTCGGTACGCTGATCGGCGTTCTTCCCGGACTGGGGCCGGTGGCGACCCTCGCTATGCTGTTGCCGTCGACTTATGCGCTGCCACCGGCCACCGGGCTGATTATGCTCGCCGGGATCTACTACGGTGCGCAATATGGCGGATCGACCACCGCCATCCTGATTAACCTGCCAGGCGAGTCCTCATCGGTAGTCACTGCGCTTGACGGACATGCGCTGACAAAGCGCAATCAGGCTGGCCGCGCGCTGGCGGTAGCCGCTATCGGTTCGTTTTTCGCAGGTTGCGTCGGCACCTTGTTACTGGCCGCTTTCTCGCCGCAGCTGGTGAAAGTGGCTTTTTATTTCGGTCCGGCGGAATACTTCTCTTTGATGTGTCTGGGGATGATCGGTTCTGTGGCGCTGTCGTCAGGGGATCTGCTTAAAGCGCTGGCGATGATTATTTTTGGCATGACGCTGGGACTGGTGGGCAGCGATGTCAATACCGGGGTGGTGCGCTACAGCTTTGGTTTTCTCGAGCTGGAGGATGGCATCGATTTTACCGTGGTGGCGATGGCGTTATTTGGTTTTGGTGAAATTATCTGGAACCTGCAAACCCGTGACCAGCAGGCAGCCACACCGCCGCCGCGGGTGGCGAAACTGCGACTCTCCTGGCAGATGCTGCGCGAAAGTTTTCCCGCGATGTTTCGGGGGTCGATGCTTGGCAGCCTGCTGGGGATTCTGCCCGGCGGCGGCGCGGTGCTGGCATCGTTCGCGGCCTATACCTTCGAAAAAAAGATGCCGCTGGCAGAAGGGGAGATCCCGCTTGGCAAGGGTAACCTGCGAGGCGTGGCAGGGCCGGAGTCAGCCAATAACGCTGGCGCGCAGACCTCTTTTATCCCGATGCTGACATTAGGGCTGCCCGCCACGCCGACAATGGCGCTGATGATTGCCGCTCTCTCGATTCATGATATCCAGCCAGGCCCGCAGATGCTTACCACGCATGGCGACCTGTTCTGGACGCTGGTGGCATCAATGTGGATCGGCAATCTGTTTCTGTTGGTGCTCAATTTTCCGCTGATAAATATCTGGGTCAAACTGCTGACCATTCCCTATAAGTGGATCTTCCCCGCCATTGTGCTGTTTTGCACCGTGGGTATTTACAGCATCGCCAGCAGCAGTTTTTCGGTCTGGCTGCTTGCCGGTTTTATTTTCTTTGGTTATGCCGCCCGGCGACTGGGCTTTGAGGGCGCGCCGCTGTTACTGGGATTTATTCTCGGTAGCCAGATGGAGGAGTATCTGCGCCGCGCGCTGACGCTTTCCGGCGGTCAATGGGATGTACTGTGGCAGCGTCCGATTTCAGCAACCCTGCTGGCGGGTTCATTGCTGCTGTTGTGTACCATTTGCCTGGGCAGCGTGCGCCGTAAACGTGCTGAAATCTTTGTCGAGGACGCTGAATGAATTTGCATCTGGATAATGCCGTGGTGGTGATCAGCGGTGGCTCGGGGGCGATAGGTAGCGCCGTCGCCGAACGTATGTTGCAGGAAGGGGCGAGGGTGGCGCTGCTGGCGCGTGACAACCACAAACTGCAGCAACTGCAGCAGCGGCTGGAACGTTGGGCGGATCGCGTGCTGACACTGAGTGCTGACTGTACCAGCCCGCAGGCTTGCCGCGCCGCGCTGGTGCAGGTGCTGGCCCGCTGGGATGACATCGATGTGCTGGTCAACTGCGCGGGGGGCGCCGCGCGCTATCCCGCCGAACAGCTGGATGCTGACGCGTGGCTTAACGGCTTCCACCATAAATTTCTTCCCTGTGTCACCTTGCAGGATGCGGTACTGGCCCACTGGCGTGAATATCCGTCGGTTGCTGCTGGCGTGGTGGCGCGGCGCGCCATCGTCAATGTTATTGGCACCGGTGGTAAAATTCCGGGGCCGCAACATATCAGCGGCGGGGCGGCCAATGCGGCGCTGATGCTGGCAACCATCGGCCTCGCCGGGGCTTATGGCCGCAAAGGGGTTCGTATCAATGCGGTTAATCCGGCAATGATTGATAAGCAAACCCGCGTCGGAGAGGGGTTGTTGTCGCTGTCCGCGCTGCCTGAGGAACTGCACAATGACGCTCATCCGTTTGGCCGCCACGGCACGCCATGGGAAGTGGCGAATACCGTGGCCTTCCTCGCCAGCCCGTTAGCCTCTTATATCAACGGCGCGATGGTCTCGGTAGATGGTGGTCTGAAGGCGGTGGTGTAACTGCATGGCGATAAGGAGCCGAGAATGAAACGTATCGCGGTTTTTGGTGCTGGCGCGGTGGGCGGGGTGATTGCTGCTCAGCTGTCGCGGGCAGGCAAAGCGGTAAGCGTGGTGGCGCGTGGCACGTATCTGGACGCCATGCGTAGCCAGGGGCTACGCCTGCGGATCGCCGCTGAAGAGTGGCTCTGCCCGGTAACGGCGACTGACGATGCCGCCGCCCTCGGGCCACAGGATCTGGTGATTTGCACGGTTAAAGCACACAGCCTGCCAGCGGCGGCGCCCGCACTGGCGTCATTGCTCGGGCCGGAGACTTCGGTGATCTTCGCGCAAAACGGCATACCCTGGTGGTATTTCCGTGATGAAGAGCATCAGTTAGCGCGCCAGATTGGTATTCAGCGCACCATCGGTTGCGTTATCCGCGCGCCCTGTTCGGTGGTGGCACCCGGAGTGGTACAACTCGATAGCGGGCATAGCCGCTATTATCTTGGCGAACCGGATAATTCGTTATCGCCACGCCTGCAACAGATTATCTCTGCGCTGGAACCCGCGCTGCCGGTAATTGCCACCACGCGCATCCGTGATGAGATCTGGCAAAAGCTGCGCATCAATGTCGCCAGTTCGTTGCTTACCACACTGACTCACTCTTTTACCCATGATGTATTGCAGCGCGCACCGCTGCGCGAACTGTTTATTCAGTTGCTGGATGAGACCCGGGCGGTGGCCGGAGGATATGGTGTGCTGCTGACGGAACCGGGCGAATCGCTGCTGGCGGGGCTGTCTGGCGGCCAGCATGCGCCCTCAATGTTGCAGGATCTGCTGGCTGGCCGGCCGCTGGAACTGGACGCCCAGTTGCTCACCGTGCAGGCGCTGGCGCGACAGGCAAATATAGCGACGCCGGTACTGGATATTTTACTGCCGCTTTTACAACAGAGGGCGCGTGCCACAGCGCAATATCATGTCTGAATAAAGCGTATTACGGCTGAAACACAGGGTAGCACACAACATTAACCGGTTATTTATATAACCGGTATGCGGCGTTATTTGCGTTATTTTATGGTTGTTATTTTTGCATTGCTTTTTATTTTTTGTTGTTTGCCATTTGTTAATGGGTTCTTATTATAAATTTACATTTTATTTTTACCGGGGGAATTATGGATATTACATCTCTGACGCCTGTCACAGGTAAGCGCATTACCAATTTTAATATTAAAAGAATGAGCGAAACTGATCTGTCACAACTGAAATCGCTAATTGCTGAGCACGGTGTGATTCATATTCCCGGCCAGCATTTAACGCCCGATGAGCTGGAAAGCGCGGCGCTGAATTTTGGCGAAGGGTGGCTGGGCGATTTTCTCAAACCGCTGGAGGGGCAGAAATTCGCGATACCGATAGCCAATAAGGGTAAGGCGCTGGCGATTTCCGAGCGCTGGCATGCTGACAGCACTTACGATCAGTATCCGCCTTATTTATCATTTTTAAGCGCGGTGGATATTCCGCCACTGGGTGGCGATACCATGTGGACCAGCCAGTATCTGGCTTACGAATTTCTGCCTGAGGGGCTGAAAAAGCTTATTGCGCCGCTGAAGGCGGTGCACTACAACCGCGGGCAGGTAAAAGTGCGCACCGGTGAAAGTCGCGACGATTTGCCGGGATTTGCCCATCCGCTGGTGATCCGCCATCCGGTTTCCGGTAAACCGGTCTTTTACCTCAGCGCCCATGCCGAGCATATCGAAGGGCTGAGCCGTGAAGACAGCGCGCCAATTTTCCAGCTGCTGCGCAATTATATTGGTCAGCCTGCACTGAGCTATCGCCATCAATGGCAGCCGGGTGATCTGCTTATCTGGGATAACCGCTGCACCATGCATTTCGCCATCCACGATTATGGCGACTATCCACGCTTTATGAATCGCGTCACCGTCGCAGGCCCGCAGCCGGAAGCCTGGTTCCCTGATAAGGCTGACAATTAATGAAGACCTTTCTCCTCTCTTTACTGCTGGCGCCGTGGTTATCGCTGCTTGTGGCGGCCGGGGCAGTGGCTGACGACTATCCGGCTAAACCGATTACGTTGATTATTCCGTTTCAGGGCGGCGTTACTGAACAGCTTGGTCGTGCTTATGCCGATGAGCTGTCTAAAGTGCTGGATACTCCGGTGATTGTTGAAGTGAAACCCGGCGCTGGCGGCGCGATCGGCAGTAAATATGCCGCCAATGCCGCCAGTGATGGTTACACGCTGGTGGTGGCCGGTGATGGCATGGCTATCAAGGCAGCGCTGACGCCGGGAGATAGTTTTGATCCGCAGCGCGATCTTGAGCCGATCGGCCCGCTGATGTCCCAGCCGTTTCTGCTGGTGGTGCGCCCGGACAGTGAGTTTAAAACGCTGTCAGATATTATTCATTACGCCAGTCAGCACCCGCGCAAAGTCACTTACGCCAGCGTGGGTCCCGGCACTGCCGCGCATTTAATGGGCCAGTTTCTGATGAGTGAAACCCATACTCAGCTGGTGCATGTGCCATATAAAGGCGGCGGCGCTCAGGCGCTGGCGGTGATGTCCGGCGAAGTTAATTTCGGCTTTCTGACCGCCGCCTTTGTCCAGCCTTACCTCGATGCCGGTACGCTGCGCGCCATTGCACTGATCGATCAGCAGCGTTCGCCGTTGTTCCCGACGGTGCCGACGGCCAGTGAAGCGGGTTACCCGGCGCTGACGCCTGCTGGCACCACCTGGTTTGCGCTGTTCGCGCCAGCGGGAATACCGACGGCGGCGAAACAACGGCTGACGCGCGCGGTGACGGAGATTGAGCGCCGCGGCACGATTGCGGGCCTGATTAAAAAATGGGGCGGCCAGCCGCTGACCGGTGGCCCGGAGGCCGTTCAACAGAAGCTTGGCAATAGCATTACCCAGTGGCGTGCCCTGCTGGCCAATAGTGGAGAGAAAAAGCAATGACCCGGATTAACCCTTTAATTGAAACTGAAGAGCTGGCCGCCGCGCAGGACGTGCTGTTATTTGATGTGACCGCCGGTAATGTTGCGGATAACGGCGGGGCGGAGATCACCGCCAGCCAGGGCTTTCGCGCCGGACATATTCCCGCGGCGCGCTGGCTGGATCAGGCCAGTCAGCTCAGCGATCTGCAGTCACCGTATAAATTTATTTCACCCACGCTGGCGCAGATTACGCGGGTGTTTACCGGACTTGGCGTCAGTGACAGCAGCACCGTGGTGCTCTATTCGCAGAACGGCTATGGCTGGCCGACCCGCGTATGGTGGCTGCTGCAATCTATTGGCTTTCACCGCGCGCGGATACTGAACGGCGGTTTACAAAAATGGCGCAAGGAGGGACGACCCCTTGAGCAGGGGGACGCCTCACCGTCAGCGCTCAGTGCCGGAGAGCTGACGCTTAAGCCGCAGCCGATCTTTGTTGATGCTGAACGCGTGCAGCTGACTATTGGCGCCAGCGACAGCACGCTTATCGATGCGCTCAGCCCTCAGCACTATCGCGGCGAAGCAGCCGGGAAATATGGCCGCAGTGGGCATATCCCCGGCGCGCTGAACGTCCCGGCGGATACGCTGATCGGCGATGATCATCGTTTTCTGGCGGCCAGCAGCCTGCGTGAGCGCTTTTATCAGGCCGGGGCGATCGCCGATAAACCGCTGCTTACCTATTGCGGCGCCGGTATCGCCGCCAGTGTCGACGCTTTTGCCGCCCGGCTGGCGGGCTGGGAAGCGATCACTATTTATGACGCTTCTCTGGCGCAGTGGGCCGCGGACCCTGCGTTTCCACTTGAACCCGCCGGTCAGCCATCAGTATGAAATCACTGGTGCGCGACTATCAACTCGCGGCGCGCCACTGCCTGCCGGAAGGCACATTTGCTTATCTGGCAGGCGGCGCGGAGCAGGAAAATGTGCTGCGGCGAAATCAGCAGGCGCTGCAATCGCTGACGCTGGCGCCGCGGGTATTGCGCGATGTCAGTACCGTGAGTACCGGCGTTGATTTTCTCGGGCATCAGCTGCGCACGCCATTACTATTAGCGCCGGTGGGATCGCTGCATCTGATTCATCCGGAGGCTGCCAGCGGCGTGGCAGCAGCAGCACGGCGGCGCGGCATCGCTTACGCCATCGGCTCGGCACTGCCTGACGCCGAACAACATGTTGCCGAAGGCGGTGACTGCGGCTGGTTTCAGCTGTATATCAATGGCGATGCGCAGTGGTTGCAGGAGCAGTGCCGCGCGGCACAACGGCGCGGCTATAGCGGGGTGATCCTGACAGTGGATGTGCCGCTGTTTCCCGTGCGGCGGCGGGACGCGGCGAGCGCTAATCATGCTGCGCGACGCAGTCAGCAAATACCACCGCTATTTCGACGCAATTTTACCTGGCAGGGATTACAGCAGCTGATCGCCGCGTGCCCTGATATCCCCTTTATGGTTAAAGGCATTCAGGATCAGCGCGATGCGCAATTAGCCTGTGAGGCGGGTGTTGCTGCTATCTATCTTTCTAACCACGGTGGCAGGCAGTGGGATCATGGCCCTGCGGCCATCGATTTACTGGCGCCGGTGGTGCGGCGGGTGGGTGGCGCGACACGCATTATTGTCGACGGCGGCTTCGCCAGCGGTAGCGATGTGGTGAAAGCGCTGGCGCTGGGAGCCGATCTGGTGGCTATCGGACGGGGCTATCTCTATCCCTACGCCGCTGGCGGCGAGGCGCTGCTTACGGCCTGGCTGGAGGAAACAGAACAGGAAATGATCACTGCCATGACCCTGCTCGGCGCTGCCGATTGCGCCGCGCTGAAGCAGATTCATCACCAGGCGCTGCCTGTAGCAGAGGAGACTATTCGTTGGCCAGATTAAATCAGTCAGGCAGAGAAAATGCGCTTGCTGGCCTGTTTCTGGCGGGCTGGGGAACGTTTTATCTGTTTAAAGCGCGTGAATATGGCGTAGGCGATGCGATGGAGCCAGGCTCCGGCTATTTCCCGCTACTGCTTGGCGCCCTGCTGGTGCTGCTGGCGGTGCTGATAATCCTGCGCGCACTGCTCTGCGCGCCGACGGCTGAGCAACCGGCCGCCACCCGCTGGCCGTGGCGGCAGATTGCGCTGATTGTCGCGGCGCTGGTCAGTTTTGCGGTACTGATCGGCGGAACGGGAAAAATTCTGCCTTTTACCGGGGCGGGATTATTTCTGGCGACGCTGGTGATGTCATTTATTGCCGGCCTGGCTAACCGGGATATCACGCTAAAGGAAAATCTGCTGATAGCCGGTTGCATGAGTCTGCTGTCGTGGCTGGTGTTTATTAAAATGCTTCATCTGTATTTGCCACTCTGGCCGTGGTCGTAATTTATTCCCGGCGGATATAGCGCAGAGTGGCGGTCACCGCTAAGCGGCGATTGCGGCTCGCGTTCTCTTCGTCGCTGGTATTGCGGGTAAACAGGGTACTGAAGGTGTAGCGGTTCGAAACATAGTGCACACAGATGCTGCTGAGCAGCCGGTGGACATCGATGGTTTCCACATTTTCGCTGAACAGGCCCGCGGCGCGACCGCGGGCTAAAATATCATCCAGTACATCCAGCGCGCTTTTATTCAGCGCCTGAATATGTGCCGACTGGCTGATATAGCGACCGCGCAGCAGGTTTTCGCTGCACACCAGGCGGATAAAGTCGGGATGGGTGGCGTGGTAATCAAAGCTCTCTTCTGCCAGTTTAATCATCGCTTCTTCCGGCGGCAGTGCCGACAGATTCAGTCCGGTTTCATGCTGGCGAATCTGCTGATATACCAGCTCCAGCACCGTGATATACAGCTTTTCTTTATTGCCAAAGTGATACACCACCATGCGTTTGGTGGTTTCAGCATTTTCCGCAATCTGCTCCAGCCGTGCGCCCTGCATGCCAAACTCCGCAAAAGCCTTAAGCGCGCCGGCAATAATGCGTTTCTTGAGTCCTTCAGGATCGTTCTTTCTTTTGGCAACAACAGGCATAGGGGTTATGGCATCCGGGTAGTAATCAGGGCAGGGAGCATAGAGTATCTTTCCTGCCGGGCGGACACAACCGGGGCGCTCAGGTCTTTCGGGCTAACCCCTGGCTAAGCGACGGCGTTAACCTGACGCTGGACGGAACGGACGATAGAGAAGAAATTACGTACGGTTGGGTTACTACCGGGACTCAGCATTTGCATAACAGACTTGCTGTTTTTACCGATATCTTCGCCGATGGTGACGAATCCGCCAGTGGCGAGTATCAGCCAGCGAAGAATTACCGCCGCAGCGTCGAATTCTCCATCAGCGATAAGCTCTCTGGCTTCCGCAAACATCGCCTGACGATATTGCAGATCTTCACGCATTTCTTGCACTATGCGTTCATTTACTGAAACAGCGGGCATAGTTATTTACCTCTCTTTTCAATCAGATAATCACTACGATACTGTTGAGCGTTATCCAGATCTTTGTCCTGGGTTGATTTGTCACCAGCACATAATAAAATTATCAGTTCATAGCCATCTTGCATTAAATACAATCGAATGCCTGGTCCCCAGTTTATCCGGTATTCACCGATTCCGGCGCGACCACTGAGCCATTTAATCGACGATGTATTCCCTGCCGTGAGTCGGGCTATCGCTGAGTCAATCTTAACCCTGGCCTGGGGATGCTTCTTCCGCCATTTTGCCAGGGGGGCTGACACCCTCCGGTGTCACGTATTCTTTAATAATGATTTCCGTTATCATGCCACAATGGTAATTTATAGATTACCATTGTGCAAGTTGTGAAATGATTGCTTTTGTTCACCCACCACCTTTACGCCCGGTTTGTTTTAGACAGTACCTCTGTAAGTCAGAAAGGATTTTATTAAGAAGCGGAGTTATTCTTCAACATGCTTAAAGCGTTATGCTCTCTCCCCACAATGGATCATCTTTCCCCGAAACAGTGCATCAGATTGTTCTGTAATCTGTTTTTCCACCGCGCATTGCGCCTCCCGACGGTCAGAGTGTTTACTTATAACCAGATTGATAAAAAATTTACCTGATTGAATATAGGCGACTTTTTCTGCTGCCTGCAGCTGTTGACATAAGTTGGCACTGATTATGCTACGAAGAGAATATGCATAAATCATAATGCCATTATGAAAACTGCAGATATGACTGACTGGGTGTTAACGAAGTTGTCCGGACTGACAGGAACGACTTTCTCAATTGTTTTTTAATCCTGGAGGATTACCTGTGGCCAGAAATGTAACCAACCCTGCTCTGCAACGAAAACTTATCAGCGCCAGTGTGCTGGCACTGCTCACCATCAGTGGTGCGGCATCCGCTAATCAACTGGCGGATATTAAAGCGCGCGGTGAACTGGTGTGCGGCACGCTGGCCACCACCGAACCACTGGGCTTTACCGATGCGAAAACCCGCAAGATTGTCGGCTTTGATGTCGATATCTGTCAGGGGCTGGCCGACCAGCTGGGGGTGAAGATGGTGCAAAAAAGTCTGTCGGTGGAAGCGCGTATTCCTGAGTTACAGATTGGCCGTGTCGATGTGCTCTCGGCGGCGCTGGGCTATACCGCCGAGCGCGAAAAGCAGATCGATTTCTCCTCTTCACACTTCCAGGTACCGTTAAAAGTGCTGGCACCGGTGGCGGCAGGGTATAAAACGCTGGCCGATCTTGATGGTAAACGCGTCGGTATGACCTCGGGGTCCACCTCGGAATACTGGTTGCGCAAATCTTTCCCGAAAATCGGTGTGGTGACTTACCACGATTCTCCATCCGGTTTCCTGGCGCTGGAGCAGCGTAAAATTAATGGCCTGGCGTTTGCCCAGACTTCCGGGATGCGTTATCTGCAAGCCGGAAAAGGCAAATACGCATTTATTGACCAGGCAATCAGCTGGGAACCGAATGCGCTGGGGATTAAAAAGAATGAGCCTGAACTGCTGGCGGCCGTCAATGGCGCACTGGAAAAAATGGAGCAGGATGGTCAGCTGGAAGCTATCTGGAATAAATGGATGGGGTCCGAAACGGTATATAAGATTAAACGCGAACATAAGTTAGAGCCGATTGAACAGGTCCGCAGCAGCGTTAAGTAATTATTTCTGATAGCTGGCTATGCGCCGTGGTCGCCACTGTCGCGGCGTAATATTTACGGGTTATGACAGATTAACCCGATCGGAATAATGCTTTTTATTTTCTACCCGGTGCGCAATAAAAACATGATTGCATCATGGTTTTTAAGCTATGCCTGCTCCAGGGAGTCGAGTCTGATGATAAGTTTTGACCCAATGACATTGCTGCAAGGGCAATATTTGCAGTGGATAATTACCGGACTGGAAACCACACTGATACTGTTTTTTCTCTGTCTGCTTTCTGGTTTTATTTTCGCGCTGCTGCTGGCATCAATGCGTATTTCCGGAATTGCGCCATTGCGCTGGTTTGTAGTGTGTTATGTCGAGTATCACCGTAATGTACCGGCACTGGTACAGCTGCTGCTGTGGTATTTTGGCCTGTCCGCGGTCTTGCCTTATGCATTATCGGAATGGGTGAATCAGCATGGCAGCGAATTCTTTTTTGCTTATGTTGCCCTGACGCTGAATACCGCTGCTTTTATGTCGGAAGATCTTCGCAGTGGATTACGTTCAATCGCCAGCGGGCAGATGGAAGCCTGTCGCGCGCTGGGGCTGAGCTTTGCCCAGGCGATGCGTGACGTCATTCTGCCGCAGTCGATTCGGGTGTCGATTCCGCCGCTGCTGGGGCAGTCGCTGTCGCTGTATAAATCCACCAGTCTGGCGATGGCAATCAGCGTGGCGGAACTGACTTATGCGGCGAAACAGATTGAGAATGAAACCTTCCGCACCTTTGAGGCGTTTGCCATTGTCTCGGTGATCTATCTGATCGGTTCGCTGCTGATTACCAGCGTCGGCTCTGCTTATGACCGTTATATTTTCCGCGCCGGGAGTCGATAAGATGCACGATATGCTCGATATTATTATCAACTACCATGATTTACTGCTGAGCGGCAGTTATCCCAATGGTCCCTTAGGCGGACTGGCATTAACGCTGTTTATTGCGGCCTCGGGGTTAGTCTGTGCGTTTCCGCTGGCGATATTCATTGGCATAGCGCGTACCAGTAAATTTAAAATTATTTATCTGCCGGTCACCCTGTTTACCAGCGTGATCCGTGGTTTACCTGTTCTGATGCTGGTGTTCTGGTCCTATTTTGCGGTGCCATTAATTTCGGGTCACTCAATTTCCGGGGTAAAGACCCTGATTGTGGCGTTAATTATTTATGAGATGGCGTTTCTCGGTGAAATTGTCCGTGCCGGTATATTGTCGGTGCCGCGCGGTCAGGTTGAAGCAGCACGCACGCTGGGCATCAGTTATTCGCGCACCATGCTGGAAGTGATTTTACCGCAGGCGTTATTTACCATGATCCCCAGTATTCTTAATCAGTTTATTAATCTAATTAAGAATACCTCGCTGGGTTATGTGATTGGCGTTGCCGAATTAACTTACTCGGCGTATCAGATTAATACGCTTGAACTGACCAAACCGCTACAGGTATTTGGCGTGTTAGCCATTATCTATTTTATCGTCTGCTTTTCACTGACGCAGTTAGTCGGAAAACTGGAAAACGTTATTCAACGTAAGCGCCAGATTAAGCTGTAGGGAGCTGAAATGTTAACACTTGAAAATGTCGAAAAATGGTATGGCGCGCATAAGGTGCTGAACGGCGTCAGCGAACAGGTTGCCAGAGGCGAAGTGGTGGTGGTGTGCGGTCCCTCCGGATCGGGGAAATCAACCTTAATCCGCACCATCAACCGGCTGGAAGAGATCCAGCACGGCCGCATTCTGGTGAATGGTGTCGACAGCCGTGACGAAAGCGTCGATTTAAATCAGTTTCGCAGCAATATCGGCTTTGTATTCCAGCAGTTCAATCTGTTTCCCAATCTGACGGTGCTGCAAAACGTCACCCTTGCGCAGCGGCGGGTGCGGAAAAGCAGCAAGCGCGAGGCCGATGAGATCTCCACGGCGCTGCTGGAGAAAGTGGGACTGGCGGCAAAACTGCAGGCTTATCCGCATCAGCTCTCCGGTGGTCAGCAGCAGCGGGTGGCGATAGCCCGCGCCCTGGCGATGAAACCGCCGGTGATGCTGTTTGATGAGCCAACCAGCGCCCTCGACCCGGAAATGGTCGGCGAGGTGTTGCAGGTGATGAAGCAGCTCGGCAAAGAGGGCATGACCATGGTGTGTGTCACCCATGAGATGGGCTTTGCCCGCGAAGTCGCCGACCGCGTGATCTTTATGGATCAGGGCGAAATTATTGAACGCGCTACCCCCGAATGCTTTTTCCATCAACCCCAACATCCTCGTGCGCAAAAATTTGTTGCCGATATTCGTCACTGACAGGACTCCGGATATGAACATTCTTTCTCAAACCCTCGACCGTATTAAACCTTCTGCCAGCAATGCCGCCAGCCAGCTGGCGCGTGAGTTGAAAGCCCAGGGCAAGGACGTGATCGCGCTCAGCTCCGGCGAACCGGATTTTGATACCCCGGATCATATTAAGCAGGCGGCGCTACAGGCGATGAATAACGGCGAAACCAAATACCCGCCGATTGCCGGGATCCCGGCGCTGCGTGAAGCCGTGGTGAATAAATTTCGCGTCGATAATCAGCTGGAGTACAGCACTAAACAGATCATCGTTTCGAACGGCGCCAAACAGATTATCTCCAATGCGTTAATGGCGACCCTCAATCCGGGCGACGAAGTGATTATTCCCGCGCCTTACTGGGTGTCGTACCCGGAAATGGTGTCGCTGTGCGGCGGTACGCCGGTGATTGTTTCCGCCAGTGCGGAACATGGCTTTAAGCTGACCGCCGACGCGCTGGAACAGGCGATTACGCCAAAAACCAAATGGCTGCTGTTTAATTCGCCGTCCAACCCCTCCGGCGCGGTCTACAGCCATCAGGAACTGCGTGCGCTGGCCGATGTGCTGCTGCGCCATCCGCACGTCTGGGTGATGGCCGACGATATCTACGAAAAGCTGGTGTATGACGACAGCCAGTTTTACACCTTCCCGCAGGTTGAACCGGCGTTAATCGAACGCTCGCTGATTATTAACGGGGTTTCGAAAGCCTATGCGATGACCGGCTGGCGCGTCGGCTACGGCGCGGCGCCAGCGCCGCTGATTAAAGCGATGGAGACCATTCAGGGGCAGACCACTTCCGGCGTCTCTTCAATTTCTCAGTGGGCGGCGGTGGCCGCACTGACCGGGCCGCAGGAATTTCTGGCTGAGTGGCGCGCCAGCTTTGTTGAGCGTCGCAACTATGTGGTGGCGGCGCTGAATGAGGCGCCGGGCCTGCACTGTCAGGTGCCGCAGGGGGCGTTCTATGTTTATCCCTCCTGCGCCGGGGTGCTGAATAAAACCACGCCTGAGGGACGGGTGCTGCATACGGACAAAGATTTCACCGAGGCGCTGCTCGCCAGTGAAGGCGTGGCGTTAGTGCATGGCGCGGCATTTGGCCTCGCGCCGAATTTCCGCCTCTCGTATGCCGCGTCGATGGCGCAGCTGCAGGAAGCCTGCGCGCGTATTCAGCGCTTTTGCGCCAGCCTGCAGTAACGGTTTGTCCAACGCCGGGGGAGATGACTCGCCCGGCGCCTGACGCTTTTTATCGGTGGGGGGTATCCCGCCACCGTCAAGGATGTCGCATGATTCTGGCTGGTACTTTTCCTGTCTTTAAAGAACCGATGACACGCAGGTATTTGATGGGACAGGCGGCATCGATTGTTGGTCTGTGGACGCAAAACGTCACCCTGAATTTATTGCTGTGGCAGATGAGCCATTCGCCATGGCTGCTTGGCGTGCTTAATTTTCTGCTCTACTGCCCGTCGCTGATTGTGCCGCTGCTGTTTGGCAGCCGCCTGACGCCTGCGCGGGTGAAGGGCATTATGATGAAAATCCTCTGCCTGTCGATGACCATCAGCGGCTTACTGCTGACCAGCGTGCTGCTGGGATTTATCTCGCCGCCGTTTATTTTGCTGATTGCCGCACTGGCGGGCTGTATCTCATCGATGGAGCTGCCGACGCGGCATCTGCTGCTGACCAGCAGCCTGCAGGATAAGTCGCTGATGTATAACGCGGTCGCCATGAACACCATGGTCTTTAATCTCGGAAGGATGTTTGGCCCGGCAATTGCCGCCTGGAGTTTTAATCACTATGGCGCGGCGGCGGGATTTGTGATTTCTCTCTGCGGCCTGATCACCATGTGGTTTGCGGTGCGCAGCATGCGGGTGGTGGAGAGCGAAACCGGCACCCGCCGCGCCGGTGGCATGCGCAAGGCGCTGCGCTATGTGAAAAACGATCACTTCGCCATGCGCTTTTTGCCGATGCTGGCATTTATGGGCATCTTTGCCGGTTCCTATCAGTCACTGATCCCGGTGCTGGCGGCAGAAAGTTTCCATGATACCGCGCGCTTTACCGGCTGGTTCTTTAGTAGTGCCGGTATCGGTTCGCTGCTGGCGGCGCTGCTGATCTCGGCGCGCATCTCCCATCAGCGGCTGGTGCAGTGGCTGCAAATTGCGCCCTGGTCCGCGGTGCTGGCGCTGGGCGGTATCGCCAGCTCTTCAGCGCCGTTACTGACCTGTTTCTGCTTCCTGTGGCTGGGCCTGTCACTGACTTTTTTCTCCACCATGATCAACTCCACCCTGCAACACCACAGCCCGCCAGAGCTGCGCGGCGGCGTGGTCGGTCTGTATGGCATGTCATTTCAGGGCACCATGCCGATCGGCAATCTGCTGGTTGGCCTGCTGGCTTCGCTCGGCAACATCATGCTGACCTTCCTGCTGATGTCACTGATGCTGGCGGTCTTACTTGGCGGGCAGTGGGGCATTCTGAAGTGGAAACAACACAATCCGGCGACAACCGAATAGATGAGGCAATAATGGAAAAGAACGTATTGATGGTACGCATGCTGCCCGCCGGGCTGGTGGAAAAGTTAAACGTGCATTGCAATCTGATGGGGCCCGTCAGTGCGCTGGACGGCAGCGATCTGCCCGCCGGCGCGGAGAGCGCGGAAGTTTTGTTAACCATGAGCAGTATTCAGACCGGACGCTCGCTGATTGACGCATTGCCCTGCTTAAAACTGGTGATCTGTTATGGCTCCGGTATGGAGTTTGTCGACAGCGACTATTTAAAACAGAAGGGCATCGCCCTGACCAATGCCTCCGGCTCTAATGCCAGCAGCGTCGCCGAATTTGCTATCGGCCAGATCCTCGCCAGCTGCCGCCATATTCTGTCCGGCGACCGCTTTTTGCGTAGCGGTGAATGGAAAGGTAACAGCGTTGAACGCTATCCGCTGGTGGCTGGCTTACAGGGCAAAAGGATCGGCATCTACGGTCTCGGCGAAATTGGCGTGCAGATTGCGCGTCTGGCGCAGGCATTTAATATGTCGGTGGGCTATCACAGCCGTACGCGTAAACCCGGCGACTACCTTTATCTGGAGAGTCTTGAACAGTTAGCGCAGTGGGCCGATGTGCTGGTGGTTGCCGCCCGGGGTACGCCGCAAAACTACCATATTATTGATGCAGCAGTGTTGCGCCTGCTCGGCGCCGACGGCCATCTGATTAATATCGCCCGTGGCATGCTGGTTGATGAAAATGCGCTCTGTGATGCGCTGGAGTCCGGGCAGCTGGCTGGCGCCGCACTGGATGTCTATGAGTTTGAGCCTGAAGTCTCCGCCCGCCTGCGCGCCGCGCCAAATGCGATTCTGACGCCGCATATCGCCGCCAATACCTGGTCAGCACAGCAGGCGCAGCAGCAGCGGATGCTGGATAACGTTATCCGTCACTTTGCCGGCAGTCCATTGATTGGCATGGCATAGTAATTTTTGTACATTACTGCGTAGCTGTAATCGTCATGTTGGCTTACTGAATGGGAAGTTATGTCGAGACAAAAGAGTACTGATGTTGATCGTTCGGTCAAAGCGGTCAAGCGCACGCTGGCGATCCTTGATGCTTTTATTCCCCATCCGGGCGGCATTACGCTGGGTGAACTGGAAGCGGCAACCGGCCTGTTTAAGAGCGTGATTCTGCGCTATATGCTGACACTGGAAGCCGAACGCTATGTGTTTAAGCGCGCGGACGGATGCTATGAATTAGGCTCACGCGCTTTTCAGCTCGGTTGTGTCTACGAACGTACCTTTGATTTGCACCGCCATGTGATGCCAGTGCTGGAAAAACTGACCGCCGCAACGCTGGAAAGCAGCACCTTTTATGTGCGCGACGGCGATTTTCGTATGTGCCTGCTGCGCAAAGACTCGCCGCAACATATTAAATCCAGTGTGCCGGTCGGCACCCTGCTGGCCATGGATGATACCTCTGCCGCCAGCGTACTGCGCCAGTTCGAACAGGGTATGCCAGAACGCTGGCGTTATCAGGATGGACTGTTTACCTCAAGCGGCGCAGGCCTGAACCGGCTGGAAACCAACAGTCTGCTCACCGCCTCGATCACGGTGCCGGTGTTTAAACATGGCAACCAGCTGGCGGGGGCGCTGAGTATTTCCGGTCCCACCAGTCGTTTTGACCCGGAAGAGACCGCCAGTCAGCAACTGTTGCTGGAGGCGGCGCAGGGCCTGTCGCATGTGCTGGGCGCGGCGACTAGCGGGTAATATGCCACCCACAAAATCCTCGATGTCACACTGCCGCTGTTTATTGTGCTGATAAAGCCATATTAAAAATATGGCTATTGATAGCAATATATCTTTTTAAGCAATCCCGACCAACAGTTATACAGTACGCCAGATAAGGGTGCCTGTTGCGTGCCCGCCGTTTCCCTGATGATATTAAGGAGCAGGTATGCATCTGGCACGTTTTCCCCGCCTGACGTTAGGACATTTTCCGACGCCTCTTGAACCCCTGACCAATCTCACCCGTTTGCTGGGTGGGCCGCAGATCTGGATCAAGCGTGATGACTGCACCGGGCTTGCCACTGGCGGCAATAAAACCCGCAAGCTGGAATTTCTGCTGGCCGAGGCGCTGGCGCAAAAAGCGGATGTGGTGATTACGCAGGGGGCGACGCAGTCGAACCATGTGCGCCAGACCATTGCCGCGGCGGCTAAAATTGGGTTGCAGGCCAAAGTGCTGCTGGAGAAACGCGTCACTGATTTCGGTGAGGAGTATCAACGCTCCGGCAATGTGCTGCTGGATCATCTGCTGGGCGGCGAAGTGATGGCGCATCTGCCGGGCGGCACCGATATGCAGCAGGCGATGGAAGAACTTGCGCAGCAGCTGCGCGAGCAGGGGCGCAAACCTTATATTATTCCCGGTGGCGGTTCCAATCCGACCGGCGCGCTGGGTTATGTCGCCTGTGCCGAAGAGCTGCTGTATCAGTCCAGTCAGCAGCGACTGCGCATTGATCATGTGGTGCACGCCACCGGCAGCACCGGCACGCAGGCCGGGCTGGTTGCCGGATTTACCGCCAGCAACAGCGCTGTTCCGGTCACCGGCATCAGCGTGCGGGCGCCGCAGGATAAACAGCAACAAAATGTCTGGGAGCTCGCCTCGCGGACGCTGGAACTGCTGGGGGTTAAGGGCGCACTGCCGCGCGAGGCGGTGGTGGCTAACAGCGATTATGTCGGCGATGGCTATGGTTTACCCACCGACAGTATGCTGGAAGCGCTGACGCTGCTGGCGCAGCATGAAGGTATCTTGCTCGATCCGGTTTACTCCGGTAAAGGGATGGCGGGGTTAATCGATCTGGTGCGCAAAGGCCATTTCCGCAAAGACGAAAATGTGGTGTTTATCCATACCGGCGGCGCGGCGGGACTGTTTGGCTACCGGCATCTGCTGGAATCCGGGTCGCTGCGTGTCTGAGCCTTTTCTGCTCGGCATTCTTGGCGGTATGGGGCCGCTGGCGGCGGTGGATTTTCAGTATAAGATTTTGCGGGCGGTGACGGCTGACAGCGATCAGCAGCAGATCCCGATGGTTATCGTGAATGTGCCGCAAATCCCTGACCGGCAACAAGCGCTGGCGGGCAGCGGACCTTCGCCGTTACCGCAGCTGCTGGCAGCAACGGCCACGCTTAATCGCGCCGGGGCGAGCCATATTGTGATTGCCTGTAATACCGCCCATCACTGGTTTGTGCAGCTGGCGCAAGTCAGCAGGGCGCCGCTGTTGCATATTGCCGATGCCACGCTTGATGCGGTGTTAAACCTTCGCGCCGCACCGCAAAAGGTCGGACTGATTGCCACCACGGCTACTGCGCATGCCGGCTGGTTCCAGCAGCGTTTTGCCCGCCATCACATTGCCACGCTGCTGCCGACGGCTCAGGAGACAGAGCAATGGTTTGTGCCAGGTTGCTATGCGGTAAAACGTGGAGCCGTGGAGGAGGGCGGAGCGTTGCTGGCAAAACTGGCGCAGGCGCTGCTCGATCGCGGCGCTGAGCGGCTGATACTGGCCTGCACCGAGGTGCCGCTGGCGCTGGATGCCATTGGCTGGTCGCCGCCTCAGCGCGCTATTGATCCCGCCGCTGCGATGGCGGCGCACTGTGCGCGTTTATGGCAGCAGCAGCGCGCGATATAACAGAGTTTAAATAAACGATTAAACCATTCCATTGCTTTTTTTTAATATAAGTTAATGCCAGGAGTGAATTAGCTTAGCCGATTTTATAACAATGCTTAGCGATTATTCATCTAAATAAAACCAAAGCAACTCTCTATAATGCCCGGGCACATTCAGGATTATTTATCTCATTTTACCAGGAAGAAAATAATGAAAAAAAGTTTCACCCTGTTGCTGGCTGCCGCCAGTTTATGGAGCGGCGCCAGCTGGGCTGCAAATACTCCTCAGGAAGTGCGTATTGCCTATAGCGGCGGTTCGCAGGTAATTATGCTGGCAAAAGCTGACGGTTCACTGGAAAAAACCCTCGGCACTAAAGTGAAATGGGTGCAATTTGCTTCCGGTGCGGATGCACTGAGTTATTTTGCCAGCGATGCAATTGATATCGCTAACTTCGGCTCCAGTCCGGCAACCGCCGGTGTGGTGCGCCGCCTGCCGGTCGAAATTATTGGCGTATCCGGCGTGATTGCCAGCTATGAACGTCTGATCGGCAAACAGGGCATCAACACAATTAACGATATTGAGGGTAAGCGGGTGGCTTATCCGCCTAACTCCACGGCGCAATATGCGCTGGAAGCCGCCATTTCAGTGCATAAACTCGACCGCAGTAAAATCACATTACTCCCTTTACGCCCCGCGGAAATGGTGGCGGCATGGAAACGTGGCGATATTGACGCCGGTTATGTCTGGGCACCGTTTGCCCAACAGCTGGAGTCAGACGGCGGACATCAGGTGTTTGCTACCAAAGACCTGCAGAAAGAGGGCTATCTGATCTACAACAACTATGTGGTGCGTAAAGCCTTCGCGGAACAATATCCGCAAGTGGTCAGCGCGTTCCTACGTGTGCACCAGCAAAAAGTCGATGAGTTCCGCCACAACCCGGAACGCGCTGCTGCAATTGTGGCGCAGGAAGTGGGCGCACCGGTCGCCACGGCGACCAATACCCTCGGCGGGCTTGAATATCCGACCCTCAGCGAGCAGGGCACCGCGTTATGGCTGGGTGATGGTTCCGATAGCGATAACAGTGGCATCGGCAAGGCGCTAAGCAAAACCGCAAACTTCCTTGCCGGCATCGGTGAAATTCGCCAGCGTGATATTCCCGCTCACTGGGATCAGGCGATTAATTCCCGCTATATCCGTGAAGCGGCCACGCCAGCACCATGAAATTAGGTCAGCATGTCGCTATCAGTACCGTCTCGGTAACGCTGTTTTTTATTCTCTGGCAGGTGGCGGCGACCCGGCAGTGGGTCGATCCGCTGTTGTTGCCCTCGCTGACGGATATTGGCATCACCACAGAAGAGCTGCTGGCTGACGGTTACCGGCAGGTGCCGTTATGGCAGCATATTGCGGTCAGTCTGGCGCGCGCGCTAAGCGCTTTCTCGGTGGCGATTCTGCTGGGTATTCCGCTGGGCTTGCTGATGGGGTTGTCTTCCGGGCTTGCTGCGGTGCTTAACCCTTTTGTGCAGTTTCTGCGGCCTCTGCCGAAGATTGCGCTGATCCCGCTGGCGGTGGTGTGGCTGGGTATTGGCGAGGCATCGAAATTTTTCCTGATCTTTATCGCCACTTTTCTCAGTGTGGTGGTGGGGGCCAGCGCCGCGGTGGATCGTATTGGCCGTTCACGCATCCGTGTGGCGCAGACGCTGGGCGCCAGCAGGCGGCAGATTTTCCTGCGCGTGGTGCTGCCGGATGCGTTGCCGGAGCTGTTCACCACGGTACGGCTGTCGATAGGTATTGGCTGGACTTCGCTGATCGCGGCGGAGATGGTGGCGGCCAGTTCTGGTCTCGGCTGGATGGTGATTAACGCCAGCTCTTATCTGCGCACCGATATTGTGATGCTCGGTATTCTGTTGCTGGGCGGGATTGGCTATTTACTGGATTTACTGCTGCTTGGCCTGCAACGCTGGCTGGTGCCGTGGGCGGGGAAAGAGTAATGGACGCACATATTTCACTGGATAATGTTTCGCTGCGCTATGCGGCCAGACCACAGCCGCTGACGGTGCTGGACGATATCTCGTTGCAGATTGAGAAAGGGGAATTTGTCGTGCTGCTGGGGCCATCGGGCTGCGGCAAGTCCACCATTCTTAATCTGGTGGCCGGGTTTAACACGCCACAGAGCGGCACGGTCAGCTGCGCGGGCAGGCCGGTACAAAAGCCGGGTCCCGATCGCGGCATGATCTTTCAGCAGCCTAATCTGTTTCCCTGGTTGTCGGTACTGGAGAACGTCACCTTTGGTCCGCGGTTACAGAAACACCATAAAGCGCAGATCAATGCGGAAGCGCAGGGGTGGTTGCAGCGGGTAGGGCTGGCGGGCTTTGAACATCACGCGCCCTGGCAGCTTTCGGGGGGGATGAAGCAGCGCGTGGCGCTGGCGCGTGCCTGGCTGCCCGGCCCGGAAGTGCTGTTGCTTGACGAGCCATTTGGCGCGCTGGATGCGCAAACCCGCATGATGATGCAGGAGTTGCTGCGTCAGGCGTGGCTGGCAACGCAAACCACGTTGCTGTTTGTTACCCATGATGTTGAGGAAGCGCTGTTTCTCGCTGACCGGATTGTGATTATGTCTGCGCGTCCGGGAAAAATCGTCGATGAAATTGTGCTGCCGTTTGGCCGCGAGCGCGATATCGAAACGCTGGCGGAACAGGAGCAGTATCGCGAAATAAAACATCATGTATTACACCGCGTACGACAGGAGGCCAGGCGGCATCTTATCTGACCGGTAATACACGCTTATCACTGGCAAATATGCACTTACTGCCCCCCTCTCTTATATTACCGGGGAGGGGCACTGTTGTTTATCTCGGTTTAATTATCTCCTGGGAGAATATATGAGCCTTAACGCTTTAACAGCAAAACTGAATAACAGTATTGAACAGCATCGAGAAGAGTATCTGTCGATTTCCAAAGATATTTTTCAGCACCCGGAAACCGGCAATAATGAATATTATGCCAGTGGCCGGTTAATTGCGTTATTACGTCAGCATCAGTTTCAGGTCACCAGTGATGTCGCCGGTCATGAAACGGCTTTTTATGCGGTAAAAGAGAGCGCGAAACCCGGCCCGACCATCGCTTATCTGGCGGAATATGATGCGCTGATCGATATTGGTCACGCCTGCGGCCACAATATTATTGGCGTCACCAGCGTGGCGGCGGCAATTGCGCTGGCTGAGGTGATTGACGAAACCGGTGGCCGGGTCGTGGTGCTGGGCACACCGGCAGAAGAGGGCGGCTTACGCGGTAAAGGCGGGCCTAACGGCAACGTTAAGGCGCGCTTTGTCGGGCATGGTTTCCTTGATGAGGTGGATGTGGCTCTGATGGTGCATCCTGCCGGTAAAACCCGCCTTTCCGGCCCGTCACTGGCCAATAATCATCTCTATTTCCATTTCTATGGTAAGCCCTCCCACGCCGGTAGCGCGCCGCATAAAGGCGTCAACGCGCTGGATGCGCTGGTGCTGCTGTACAACGGCATTAGCGTGCTGCGCCAGCAGCTGCCGGATGGGGTGCGGGTGCACGGAATTATTACCAATGGCGGGCAGGCGCCC
Source organism: Winslowiella arboricola (assembly GCF_025527015.1). GTDB lineage: Bacteria > Pseudomonadota > Gammaproteobacteria > Enterobacterales > Enterobacteriaceae > Erwinia > Erwinia arboricola. The sequence goes on from NZ_JAODIM010000042.1 coordinate 403,970, forward strand.
AATGTGATCCCGGAGTATGCCTCGGCTCACTACTATATTCGCGCCGATACGCGCGAAGAGGTAGTGGCGCTGGAGCCGCGCTTCCGTGCGATTGCCGAAGGCGTGGCGCTGGCTACCGGCACCCGGGTTGAGATTGAACATCAGGTTGGCCCGCGTGATTTCCGTATTAATCACACGCTGAATGGGCTGCTGCTGGAGGAGTTTAGCGCCGCTGGTGAAATCGTCGATCAGAGTGTGAAACAGGGCAAAGGGTCAACCGATGCCGGGGATATCAGTCATGCGGTGCCGACTGCGCACCCTTATATCAAAATCGGCCCCGATGATCTGATTGGTCATACCGTGGCGTTCCGCGAAGCCGCTGATTCAGAACAGGGCTATCAGGCATTGATTACCGGCGCGCAGGTGCTGGCGCGCAGCGGATTACGGTTACTGACTGACGGTGAATTACTGCAAAAAACCAAAGATGAGTTTGCTGGTACGCACACGGCGACACAGGCCGCATAAAACCGACAATAAGGGAGTTTGCCGTGAACAAGTTGTTTAATTTTTCCGCCGCCGCGCTGCTGCTGGCAGCGAGTTTACCCTGGGATGCCGCACTGGCCGCCACCGTGGATCGTAACGCCAGCCTGAGCATTGCTTATGGCAACCGTCCTGGCACGCTCGATCCCTACCTGACCACCAATAACGCCACCTCTGACGTTGACCGCAATATTTTTGAAGAGCTGTTCACCATCAATGAAAAGTTTGAACCGGTAGCGGAACTGGTAAAAAGCTACACGCTGAGCGACGATCGCAAAACCTACACCTTCACGCTGCGCGACGGCATTCATTTTCATAATGGACAGCTGTTAACCGCTGACGACGTGGTGGCGTCGATGAATCGCTGGCTGGCGGTGTCGACGCAGGGCAAAGCGAACCTTGCCGGGGCGCAGTTCAGCAAAGTGGATACGCAGCAGGTGCAGCTGACGCTGCAAACGCCGTCGCTGATTACTCTGAATATTCTGGCGGATGTGAAGAATATTGCGGCGATTATGCCGAAAAGCATTATCGACGAGGCTAACAGCAGTAAAAAACCGGTGAGCCAGCTGATTGGCACCGGCCCTTATAAACTGGCGGAGTTTAAACAGGGTGAATATCTGCACCTGACCCGCTATGACAACTATGTTTCCCGTAGCGAGCCTGCCAGCGGTCTGTCCGGGCAGAAAAAAGCCGATGTAAAAGATATCTGGTTCCGTTATATCACCGATGAGTCGACGCGGCTGGCGGGGGCGATGACTGGCGAATATGACATCGTCTTTAACCTGCCAAAGGACAATATCGATACCCTGCAGGGCGCGCCCGAGGTGCAGCTTTATCAGCCAGACAGCGGCGGCTCGCTGATTACCTTTCTGTTTAATAAAAACCGTGGCCCTTTCGCCAGTGTGAAACTGCGGCAGGCGTTTAATCTGGCGCTGGATGTTCATCAGGTGTTGCTGGCGGGCTACAGCGATCCGCGTTTCTTTAAAGAAGATCCTTCGCTGGGCTTTCCGCAGCAGGTGGACTGGTATAGCGAAGCTGGTCGGCCATTCTGGAATCAGCATAAGCTCGATGAGGCGCGGAAACTGGTCAAAGAGTCCGGCTATAACGGTGAAGAAGTGGTGATTATCGCTACTAAAGAGTATGCCGAACTGTATAACCTGGCGATTGTCGCCCAGCAGGTGTTAAAGCAAATCGGGGTTAAATCGCGGCTGGATGTGTATGACTGGCCAACGGTGCTGCAACGTCGTCAGGATCCAAATAACTTCGATCTCTGCGCGCTGGAGTTCTCCATGCGTCAGGTATTGCATCAGTATCCGTTCCTCGATTCGCGTGCGCGTTTCCCGGGGCTGAGCAACAGCCCGGAGATTGATGGCGTGCTGGATGCGATTAAGCAGGCGCCGTCGCTGAAAGAGGCGAAGCCGCTGGTGGATCAACTCAACCAACTGAGCTGGCGCTATTTACCGGTGATCGTGCTGGGGCACACCACCCCGGAACCGATCGCCATCAAGCGTAATATCCACGGCTATCAGGATCTGATCGGTCCGGTGCTGTGGAATATCAGCGTTAGCGCCCCCTGATGCTGTGGTATAGCTGTCACCGCATCCTGGCGCTGTTACCGGTGCTGCTGGTTATTTCCGTGGTGGTGTTTTGCCTGGTGCATCTGGCGCCGGGCGATCCGGTGCTGGTGATGCTCGGCAATGATGCCAGCCCCGCGGATATCGCCGCCCTGCGCCAGCAGATGGGGCTGGATAAACCTCTGCTGGTGCAGTTTATCGCCTGGTCCGGCGCGGTGCTGCGCGGCGATTTAGGCCATTCGCTGTTTATGAACGCCAGTGTGGTCTCGCTGTTTTTCCAGCATCTGCAACCCACGCTGGCGCTGGCGATCTATGCCCAGCTGATTGCGCTGGTGCTGGGGCTGGGTGGTGGCATTCTCAGCGCCTGGCAGCATGGACGGTTTACTGACCGGGTGGTGCGCTGGCTGGCAACGCTGGGCATGTCGGTGCCGGGCTTTCTGCTGGGGCTGTTTCTGATCTTCTTTTTTGCCGTGCAGCTGCGCTGGTTTCCGGTGGTGGGATATCGTTCCAGCGGCGGCAGCCTGCTGGCCAATCTGTGGTATCTGACCTTACCGGCGCTGGCGCTGGGTTTCCGTATTGCGGCATTGATTGCCCGCATGACGCGCGCGGTAATGCTTGATGTGCTGCAGGAAAACTTTATCAAAACCGCTCGGGCGAAAGGAGTGCCGGAGCGCCGGGTGCTGTTGCGCCATACGCTGAAAAATGCGCTGATCCCGATTCTGACCATCTGCGGCGAGTCGTTCGCCTCACTGGTGACCGGCACCATTGTGATTGAAAGTGTGTTCGGGATCCCCGGTGTCGGTTCGCTGATTGTGGACTCGATTGAACGGCGAGATTTCACCGTGATTCAGGGGACGGTACTGCTGATTACCTTCAGCTATGTGCTGATTAATTTGCTGGTCGATCTGCTGAGTTATCTCGCCGATCCGCGCATTTCGGTGACAGGGAAATCGGCATGAAGAGACTTGCAGGGCAGCAGCCGCTGGTTATCTGGAGCGCGGTATTAGTGCTGCTGGTGATATTGTCATTATCGGGTTCCTGGCTCAGTCCGTTTGATGCGTATGCCATCAACCCGTCAGAGCGCCTGAAAGCGCCCGATGCCGTGCACTGGTTTGGCACCGATAATTTTGGTCGCGATCTGTTTGTACGCGTGGTGATGGGCGTCAGAGTTTCGCTGTCGGTCGGCGCGGCGGTGGCGCTGATTGCCGGGATTACCGGCATGATTATCGGCCTGCTTTGCGCCTGGTATCGGCTGCTGGATTTGTTGCTGATGCGCGTCTGCGATGGTCTGTTTGCCATTCCGTCGTTGCTGCTGGCGATTGCGATTGTGGGTATCCTCGGGCCGAATATCGCCAATGTGGTGCTGGCGCTGTCGCTGGTTTACGTTCCTTCAATTGCCCGTGTGATCCGTGGCGCTGCGCTGGTGATTAAAGAGAAAAACTATGTTGAAGCACTGCGTGCGCAGGGCGCGACATCGGCGCGCATTATCTGGCTTCATCTGCTGCCGAATGTGATTTCGCCGTTTATCGTGCAGGTAAGCTGGGTGTTTTCGGTGGCGATTCTTACCGAAGCCGCGCTCAGTTTTCTCGGCTCCGGCGTACCCGCGCCAACGCCCAGCCTCGGTAATCTGCTGCTGGAGGGCAAGAAAGTGATCTTTACCGCCTGGTGGATGACCTTCTTTCCCGGGATGGCAATTGTGTTACTGATTCTGGCGTTAAATATTATTGGCGATGCGCTGCGCGACAGTTCGCAACCCGGACTTAAACCGCTGCCGCGTTCGATACTGCGTCAGCTAAAAAAAGGAACTCCCTCGCGATGACAACGCCAGCAAACTCTCCGCTGCTGACGGTGGAACATCTGCAGGTGAAATTCGCCACCGGGCAGGGCGTGGTTTCACCGGTACGCGATCTCTCGTTTAGCGTTAATCGCCATGAAATTGTCGGGATTATCGGTGAATCCGGCTGCGGTAAAAGTGTCACGGTGCAGGCGCTGATGGGATTGCTGCCATCACAGACCAGTGCCGTTAGCGGCGAACTGACGCTCGACGGTGTGCGGCTCGATCAACTCTCCCCGCGCCAGCAGCGGCAGCGATGCGGCAGTGAAATGGCAATGATTTTTCAGGATCCGCTCTCCAGCCTGAATCCGGTCTTTACCGTCGGCGATCAGATTGATGAAAGCCTGAAGCTGCATACCTCGCTAAAGCGTAATGCCAGACGGTCACGTATTTTAGCGCTGCTGACAGAGGTGGGGATTGATGATGCGCCACGCTGTGCGGCGGCTTATCCACATGAGATCTCCGGCGGGATGCGTCAGCGGGTGATGATCGCGATAGCGATTGCCTCACAACCTGCGCTGCTGATTGCCGATGAACCGACCACCGCGCTGGATGTGACTATTCAGGCGCAGATCCTCAGCTTGTTGCAAACCATCAACCAGCAAAACGGGATGGGCATTTTACTGATTACTCATGATCTGTCGGTGGTGGCGCAACTGTGTCAGCGGGTACTGGTGATGTATTACGGTGAGGTGGTCGAGCAGGCGGATGTGATATCGCTGTTTAATCGCCCGCTGCATCCCTATACCCAGGCGTTGATGGCCGCGCGCCCCGGACTGCAGGGCGAGCCAAAATCACGGTTGCGCGAAATATCCGGCACAGTTCCCGACCTGCACGCACCGCCTGGCGGGTGCAGCTTTGCGCCGCGCTGTCCGCAGGCGGAAGCGCGCTGCCATCAGCAGTCGCCACTACTGCGTTCACTGCCAGTATCCGGCCATGCGGTGCGCTGCTGGCTGGCGGAATTACCAGGAGAAGCGCAATGACAGCTCCTCTGCTAACTGTACGTAATCTGAGTAAAACGTATTCCGCCAGGGGTGCGGGACGTTTTACGGCGGTGGATGATGTCAGTTTTGACATTATGCCCGGCGAAACTTATGCGCTGGTGGGGGAGTCCGGCAGCGGCAAAAGCACCACCGGCCGTTGCCTGCTGGGGCTGACGGCGGCCAGCGCGGGCGAGGTTCGTTTTAATGGCCGCTCTTTGCTGGAACTCAGTAGCAACGAGTGGCGCGCGGTGCGCAAAGATATCCAGATGGTGTTTCAGGATCCGCTCTCTGCGCTCGACCCGAAGCGCCGTGTGGGTTACAGCATCGAAGAGCCGCTGATTATCCACGGTGTTAACGATAAGTCATGGCGTAAGGCGCAGGTGGAAAAAATGCTGTTAAGCGTCGGCCTGCAGGCCGCCGATGCAGGCCGCTATCCGCGCGAGTTTTCCGGCGGTCAGTTGCAGCGCATCGGTATTGCGCGGGCGCTGGTGCCTGAACCGAAACTGATTATTTGCGATGAACCGGTTTCGGCGCTGGATGTTTCGATTCAGTCGCAGATCCTGAATTTGCTGATGTCGTTACAGCGTGAACGCGGGCTGGCTTACCTGTTTATTTCGCATGATTTAAGCGTTGTACACCATATTGCCGACCGGGTTGGTGTGATGTATCGCGGCAAAATCGTCGAACAGGGCGCAACCGCGCAGTTGTTTACGCAGCCGCAGCATCAGTGGACGCGTTATCTGCTCAGTGCGATTCCGCCCGCTTATCCGCGCGGGGCGTAGCGGTAATGGAAATGAAAATCATTCTCTAATGCTTTATATTATCTGCGCATCTGGCAGGGGCCAGTGTCTGACAGGGATTTAAAGCAAAGAGAAGCTGGCATGGTAACAACTCCACGTGTACTGGTCGTCGATGACCACCGTAAAATCCGTGAGCCTCTGGCCGTTTACCTGCGCCGCCAGGGGTTTGATGTACGCACCGCCGAAAATGCTGCTGCGATGTGGCTGCTGTTAAAACAGCTTAGTTTTGAGATGGTTATTCTCGATGTCATGCTGCCCGACGGCGATGGCATGGTGCTGTGTCAGCAGCTGCAACGGCGTAACAATATCCCGGTTATCCTGCTGACGGCGCGCGATGCTACCGACGACCGCGTGCGCGGACTGGATCTCGGTGCGGATGACTATGTGGTTAAACCTTTTGAGCCGCGCGAGCTGGTATCACGGATTAACAGTGTGCTGCGGCGCAGCGGCACAGTTGCGGCTGACGCGCAGGCTGAACGATGCGGCGGATTGCTGGCGTACCGTTTTGCCGGTCTGCATTTTCTGCCTGCCAGCGGACTGCTGAGCGGTGAGGATGGGGCTGGTATCGCCTTAAGCACTATGGAAGGGAGGCTGCTGGCGGCATTTTTGCAGCATCCGAATAGGGTATTAAGCCGCGATCGCTTAATCGATCTCTGCGTGTCGCCAGGCAATGATATTTTCGATCGGGCGATCGATCGTCAGGTTAGTCGTCTGCGCAGCAAGCTGGCGCATTTTCTGCGTGACAGCGAGGTGCTGATTACCGTCTGGGGCAGTGGCTACCGGCTGGCGGCCGATGTCAGTGAATTACAGGCATGACGTGGCTGCAAAAACGGCTGCCAAAACGGATGGCCAACCAGCTGGTGTTGTTACTGGTTCTGGCGCTGCTGCTGACCAATATTATCGCCATTGTTGCTATCCAGCTTACCGGCGCGCTGATCCATCCGGTATCGCGCGCGCATGCGCTGGAACGTCTGAGTATTGCTTACCAGGCCGCGCAGCGGCTGGCCCCGGCTGATACTGAACCATTATTGCAGGCGATAAATACCCGCGATGCCCGATTCTGGATTGCCGCGCGCCCCGACGTTCCCGCTTTCCCGATGCGCAGCGAAGAGCAGCGGCTGGCGGCCGATTTAGCCTCACTGCTGCCCGCCACCGACAATATTATGATGCAACTTGAACGTACCGATGGTGGCGTGGCGCGTGAGCACCTGTTCCGCGCCGCTGGCTGGCAGCCGTTGCGTCTGCGTACCAGTGTCGAATTACCGGATGGTCGCTATCTGAATGGCGTGCAGCATCCGATGCAGGCTTATGAATGGCGTCGCCTGCTGGCTTATGCGCTGCCGGTAACCAGTGTGCCGGTGTTGCTGATGGTGATGTTCTTTATCCGACGGGTGGTGCATCCGGTTAAGACGCTGGCTGAGGCGACGGAGCGCGTCAGCCGTGGCGAGTGGATCAAGCCGCTGCCGCTGCGCGGACCACAGGAAGCGCGTGAACTGACGCAGGCATTTAATCTGATGCAGGAGCGTCTGGCGCGCCATGTTGAAGGCCGCACCCGCATGCTTGCCGCCGTCAGCCACGATCTTAATACGCCGATTACCGAACTGCGCCTGACCGTCGAGTTAATGGCGGAAGGGCCGGATCGCGACGATATGCTGGAAAGTTTGCAGGAGCTAAGCTCAATGGTCAGTGAAACGCTGAAATTTGTGCGCGGCGATGCCTTGCAGGAACAGACCAGCAGCCTGTCGGTTAGCCGCCTGCTGGACGATCTTGCCCGCCGTTATCGCACCCTCGGGCAGCCGGTAACGTGGCAGGGCGGAGAGGCGACTGAGATTCGTTGCCGTCCTCTGTCACTGAAACGTGCGCTGACCAATCTGATCGATAATGCGCTGATGTATGCCGGCGACGCGACGCTAAGCCTGCATCAGCAGGCGGGCGGCGTACGTATTGAAGTGCTGGATCATGGTCCGGGCATCGCGCCAGCTTCTCTGGCGCAGGCTTTCGAGCCTTTTGTGCAGCTGTCACATATGAAGGTGCGTGAGGATACGGGCGCTGGCGGCGGACTGGGACTGGGGCTGTCGATCGCCCGTGCCACTGTGCATGCCCACGGTGGCGAGCTGATTCTTGAGAATCGCCCGCCAGCCGGGTTGTGCGCGATAGTGATTCTGCCTGAGGGTCAGAAGGTGATGGTGCTGCCAAACCAGAAGGTACGACCGTAATTGACGGTGCCGTATGTTTCGTCGTCAAGGCGCTTGTCATTGAGGTTGTAAATCGCACCATTCAGCGTCACTGCCGGGGTCAGCTGGTAAGATGCGCCGATATCCGCGGTAGTGTAGTCCGGCGCCGGGGTATTATTCACCGTGGTGCCAAACTCTTTACCGTAGTAGTTGACCGCCGCCCAGCTTTGCAGATTTTCGCTGATATCCCATTCGCTGCGCAGGCTGGCTTTACGTTTTGGGGTTAACGCCAGAGGTGCGCCAGCATTGGCGCCGCTTTTCTGCTCAGAATCGGTATAAGTGAAGTTACCCTTCAGCGACAGCGCAGGCAGAATCTGCCAGCGTCCGTTCAGCTCGACCCCTTTAATCACCGCTTTGTCGATATTGACGCGCTGCATAATGGTATAACCGTTCCACTGCTGGTCGGTGGTCACCGTCGACAGCTTATCTTTAAAGTCGTTATAGAATACGGTTGCGCCTGCGGAGAGATCGTCGCGATTATTCCACAACGCCGACAGTTCATAGTTGGTGCTGGTTTCTGGTTTCAGATCCGAATTACCAAACATCACGTAAGTGTTACGGCGCAGCACCGCGTAGTCATCGATAACGGCGCGCAGTTCAGGGGCTTTAAAGCCACGCGCGACGCCGCCTTTCAGCGTCCACTCGTCACTCAGGTGCCATACGCCATAGATGCGCGGGTTAATATGATTGCCGTATTGTTCATGGTGATCGAGACGCAGACCGGTAGTTAACGCAAAACTCTCGCTAAGACGCCATTCGTCTTCCGCGAATATCGCTTTCTGCACCACATCGAATTTGTAGTTTTTCCGATCGTTAAGCCCCTGGTTCCAGTCGGTGAGGGCGCTCTGATTCCACTGCACCCCGCCGGTGATCACATGATAATCGGTCGGCGCCACCAGTTTGGCGTCAAACACGGTATTTTTGATTTCCGGTTTACGGCCCAGCACGTCGGTCTGGGTTTCGCTGGCCAGCCCTTCACGACTGGTTTTTTCCTGTGACAGACTCAGGCTGGTGGTGGCCCAGTCCCAGCGTCCTTCATGTGATACCGACCAGTGGTCGCGGTTATTTTTCTGCTCGCGGGTTGCCCAGTTGGCGCTGACGCCGTCGCCGTTTTTCAGGCGGGTGACGCCGCCTTCCAGCAGAATATCCTGGTCAGGGGTCGGCGTAATCGCCAGGCGCGCGGTGATATCTTTATGCTGTGCTTTGGTGAAACCATTGGTGGTTTCGACATTATCATCAGCCTGGCGATCCAGATAGCGTCCCCATACCTGTAATCCCAGCACGTCCGACACCAACGGGCCATTCAGATAGAATTGGGTCTGCCCCGCATTGCCCTGATCGCTGTGCTGGCGCGCAGAGTAATCATAAGAGAGTGAACCTCCCCATTTGCGTGAGACTTTGCGGGTAATCACATTGATAACGCCGCCGATGGCGTCAGAGCCATACAGAGATGACATCGGCCCGCGAATCACTTCGATACGCTCAATGGCCGCCGCGGGCGGCACAAAACTCTGCTCATAACCGCTATTGCCGTTGACGCGCGAATCGCGCCCGCTCTGACGTTTGCCATCTACCAACAGCAGGGTGTAATCGGCTGGCATGCCGCGAATAGAGATATCGGTTTCATTGGCGCCGCCATTAACCACTACCCCCTCGACATCGCGCACCGCATCGCCCAGGTTCTGGAAAGAGCGTTTACGCAACTGTTCACCGTCAATCACGGTGATCGAAGCCGGAGCTTCTTCCTGGCTCTGTTCGTAACCGGCCGCGGTTACCACCATTGCGGGTTGATCGCTGGCAGAACTTGCTTCATCGGCCCAGGCGCTGGCAGGCAGCAGCAGCGCCAGTTGGATAATAATGGCCAGAGGCTGACGGTGAAAATGGGGATGCATGATAGAACGTCTCTCACAGAATTCATGTTAAACACGAATCATACGCATCCGCATCTGCAAACATTGGACAAAGTAAGACAGCGGGACATCTGGCGGAAAGTATCAGCCAAATGCGGCGGCAACTCCGCGCAGTTCCGGCAGTACGGCCAGATTTTTCTCCTGAATAATGTCTTCATGAATCTTCAGGATCACCGCTTTTACCACATCGGAATTTTTCTTCATGCTTTGCTGCTGCATAATCGCATTTAACTCTTCCAGCTGCCGCGGACTGACTTTCATCGAAATACGTTTTGATGATTTGGCCTGCGCAAAGTCGCTGCTTAACAATGCGTTCAGCTGCGCCTGCTGGTAGTGACCGGTGGTCAGGGCATGAAGGTAGTAAAGAATAAGGGCTTTATTGAAATCCTCATTTAGCGATGCATCTATCTTTTGCGTCGCTACATGCAGAATATCGAGATAGTGCGCTGGCACCCTGACTTCCAGCGGCAGTTTTCGCTGTTCAAACGCGGCCTTAATTTGTGGCGTGCATTGAGCCGGTATGCTGACCACGTCGTCACACCGATCACAGACGCCGGCAAGAATATTTTTTACCATGCCGCTGCCATCGCTGAAGTTGACATCGCGTAGCCGATGGGTGGCTGTTGATCTCCCGCACTGATGACAGATAACGGTCAGTTTATCGCCTTCTTTTACCATTCTCACGGAACACTCCTTTGTTAGTCAGAGGTGAACACTAATAAAGATCAGATTTGGCTGGATAAAATAGAACTTCACATACCAGCGGCAACCCGCCTTCCACGGCCTGAGGATATGGACATCAATGTCAGCATCCTGATGGTGTGGCGTGCAGAGGTATTCGTCTCCGCTGGTTTTCCTGATTAGCTCAATAACCCCGGCCTGATCAATCAGACCGGTGGAAAACACATTTTTTACCGCGATATCGACACGGATTTCATGATGGTAAGCACCCTCAAGCAGACAGCGTATCGCTTCCCGTTTTACATCCCTGAATCCCATAACGCCTCCCTATTTTGTACGAACTGTTGCGTACATGCAATATGCCAGCAGCGATTTATTGCGGAGGATTTTAACGGCGGCAGAGCAGGGGAGGCTATGCGTTGAGGGTGGCGCACAGCAGGAAAGTTTAAAACGTCGAGGAGGCTCGCAAAGTGGTTGAGGCAGGGATGAAAAGCAAAACAGCCCGCTCAGGATTTTCTGAGCGGGCTGTTTTTATGGCTGGCATCGCTTTCTTGTTGCAGACGTATTGCTGCCACGAGAGTATCAATAAACACTCTGACCCTGGCGGGTAAGTATCTCTTTGTCGGATACAAAGCCATCACAGGCAATTCCGCGCTTTTATAATCGGAAAGAACAGGCACCAGCCGTCCTTCTGCTACGTGTTGTTCGGACAAAAAGGACGGAAGCCAGGCAATGCCCATACCGGACAGGGCTGCATCCAGCACGGCTTCACCTCGATTTGCCATAAAGGCAATTCGTCCCGGGATCGTTTGCCACGTCCCTTCAGAAGTAAGAACGCGCCATACATGCTCCCGTGCAACAGATGTCCGGGTGTTTATATAAGGTAAGCAAAGATGGCTTCGCAAAGACTCAAGCGTTTGCGGCGTGCCATATTTTTCTAAATATTCCGGCGCAGCACAAAACATCGTGCGATAGCGCGCGATCACCCGGGTGACGACATCAGGGTGCAGGTCTGAAGTCTCACCAATACGGATCGCCAGATCGAAACCTTCCTCAACAATATCGACTGTCTGATCGGTCAGATTCAGCTCAATGGCCACTTCCGGCCACATCGTAAGAAAATCACGAACAACGGGCATGACGTGCAACTGGCCGTAGGCGCCTGGCGCCGTAATACGTAACAGGCCTTTTGGCCTCGCATCGCGGCCAGCAATGTTGTTTTCCGCGGACGCCAAATCATCCAGTATGACAGTGCACTGCTCATAAAAGCGCCGGCCCTCCTCAGTCACGCTGAGCGAGCGGGTTGTTCGATTAAACAGACGCACCCCAAGACGGGTTTCGATCCGTCCGACCGCTTTAGCCACTGCAGAGCGCGACAGGCCGAGTGCGCGCGCTGCACCCGCAAAGCTGCTGGTTTCAACCGTCGTCGTGAACGCGATGATATCGCTTATGTTTGTTCTTCGCATGCACCACTCCGTTTCCTTTTCGTCTTCAGTAAGGAGAAACCTATTCGCCAATATTACATGTATCTTTTTATTGAATCATAGTGGGATACAACATCAGGTTATCCCTGTTTTTACCGGAAGGAGCAACTTTGAACGCATCACATTTTGCCTCAGGGGCTAATCGAAGGGGTTTTGTGCTGATGGCGGCATGTATCGTCGCCGTCGCCAATCCGCTCGCATTTACCGGACCTGCTGTAGCGCTGCCCACTATAGGCCAAACGCTGGAAGGCACTGCTGTCGAATTGGGATGGGTGACCAACGCCTTTATGCTGGCGTTTGGTAGTTGCCTTTTAACTGCCGGATCGCTTGCGGACGCACTGGGGCGTCGACGAGTTTTTCTTGTGGGCGCCGGGCTGCTTTTCGCGTTTTCTCTCGCGCTCAGTGTTGCACCGAACATCTTTATTATCGATCTGCTACGAGCCGGGCAGGGCGTCGCTGCCGCTGCGGCTTTTGCTGGCATTATGGCTGCGCTGGCCCAGGAATTTCAGGGCGCTGGCAGTATGCGGGCCTTCAGTCTGGTGGGTACCAGTTTCGGCGTCGGACTTGCGTTTGGACCAATCAGTTCGGGCCTTCTGATAGCGGCTTTTGGCTGGAGATCGATTTTTGTCCTTGTCGCGGTACTTGCAGCCTTTGCTTACGCTATGGGATCGGTATTTGTTCGTGAGTCGCGGGATCCACAAGCCGCAGGTATTGACTGGAAAGGAGGCCTCTGTTTCACCGCGGCACTGGCGCTTTTTACCCAGGCTATTCTTGTCGCGCCGGAAAAAGGATGGGGAGATACAGGCACTCTCTTCTGTCTCACGCTCAGTATTGCGCTGTTCATACTCTTTTCCGCTATCGAATTACGGGCACAACGACCGATGCTGAATCTTTCTCTTTTCCGGGAACCCCGTTTTGTCGCTGTCCAGCTGCTCGCAGCCGCACCGGCCTATGCGTTTGTCGTTCTTCTGATTCTGTTACCGGTTCGTTTTGTCGGGATCGACGGTATGACGGCCTTGCAGGCAGGGTGGATTATGGTAGCGCTGTGCGGTCCCCTTTTGTTCCTGCCACTTATTGCTGGTTTACTGACTCGCTGGTTCTCAGCAGCAACACTCTGTGGTACGGGATTTGTCGTGTCAGCAGGCGGGCTTTTGTGGCTGAGTTGCTGGCCCGGTGGCGCGGCGAGCATAACGCTAATTGCTCCGCTTCTTGTCATTGGTACCGGCATCAGCCTGCCATGGGGATTAATGGACGGACTGGCTGTAAGCGTTGTTCCCCGCGAAAACGCCGGAATGGCGACGGGTATCTTCAACACCACCCGGGTTGCTGGCGAAGGTGTGGCGCTGGCTGTTGTAAGTGCGCTCTTGTCCGCCCTGATTGCTTCCAGGATCAGTACGGATTTTCCCGTTTCGTCCGGGCTGGCAGGTGATACAGCGCAACGTTTCGTTGCCGGAGACCTGTCCTCGGTGCAGTCATTATTTGCCCTGTCAGCCCATAACACACTGGCGCACAGTTATAACAGCGCCTTCAGTAGCCTGCTTATCATTCTGGCAGTCGTGACTTTAGCCACGTCTTTGGTGATTTTTATGGCGCTTCGCGGAGCGGCGCGAGTATCGACAGAGCACGCGGCGGGAAAATAACAGGGAGACACGGATTTTATCTGATCAGCATGCTCCTGGCGTGAAGCATTTTGACGGCGGGCTGTCGCGTTCTGAACAGATTACAGTGCAGGCCAGTTTCACTGTCTGCGTACTGCCTGGCATATCAGTATAAAACGCCCGCAAACTAATGCGGGCGACGTGTTTACCGATCGAGGAAATTAACCAGCGCATCGTTAAACTCATCTGGCGCCTGGATAAAGGCAAAATGGCTGGTGTTGGGGATAATCAGCAGCCCGGCTTGCGGGATAGTGGCGGCGATATGCTCCAGATGCGGACGCAGGATCCCTTCATCATGATCGCCGTCGGCAACCAGAATCGGCGTACGGATGCTTTTCAGCTGCGCATCGCTCCAGTTGGGCTGTGTCTCCCACATATGCCCAATCTGCTCAACAAAACTGTCGTACTGATCCGGGGTTTTAGAGAGCCGCTGATACTCCTTACCCGCGCGGCTGATATAAGCGGCAAATAGCGGATTCTCGGCGACGTCGGCGCGTACGCCCGCGGTAGTGGTATTGGGCGCGAAGGCAAATACCTTATTGATGCGCTCTGCATGGCGCAGTGCCAGATCGATACCGATAATCCCGCCGTCACTCCAGCCAACAATATCCGCCTTCTGCAGATGCAGGTGATCCATTAACGCCACCACATCGTCGGTCATCAGATCGTAGCCATAAGGCTGGCTGTTGCGCGTACTGCGTCCGTGGCCGCGGCTGTCCAGTACGATTACCTGGTGGTTGCGGGCGATCACCGGCACCTGCTTGCCCCAGTAATCGGCGTTCGCCAGCCCGCCGTGAATAAAGATCACCGGCGAACCCTTGCCGATGACGCCGTAAAACAGATCTATGCCGTTCACTTTGGCATAGCCGGTTTTCAGGCCGCTGACCGGCGCAGGGGTTGGCGGCAGATGCTGCCAGCGCTGGCCCCAGCTGACGTTCTGTTCGGTGGCGAGGGCGGTGAGGGGTAAAACCGCGCCGGAAAGCAGTGAGAAGGATAACAGCCATGCAAGAAAGGGTTTAAATTTCATCGCTCTGCTCCTGAAGGTAGTGAAATAGGGGTAACGCGTTTCAGAGCGAAGCTTAGATAGATTTTTGTCGGTGACATGGCGCGAAGTGCTATTCAACTGCCACTGCCAGATTTCCGGGCCGTCTGAGGATTGATATATAGGGTCATGGTCGAAAACCGGGGGGAGCATCGCGCTCCCCGCAGAAGGAAGCAGGCTATTACATCGGTGAGTCAATCAGCGCGCCACCTTCTTTTAAACTGCGATTCAGGCGGTAGTATTGATATTCCTGCCAATTGCCGGGTTAGCAGGTAACTGTTGGATCGATTCGAGAATACCGTTTGCCGCAGACTGCTGGTTATCCAGGGTCTTCTTCAGTACGAGGGTGCTTACCTTACTGTTCAAATCCAGGCTATCAAGGCTGGTAGCCAGTGATGCAATTTGCGAGACATCCATTTTGCTCTCCTGTTTGATACAACCAAAAAAGTGACTGATAACGGCTTTGTGACAAAGCCTTGCAGTGTTATCGGCATTGGCAGCAAAAACTTCAGAAGTAAACCTCAAATACATGCGTGCGTTTGCTGAAGCCTGGCCGGATACAGAATTTGTGCAAGCGGTGCTTGCACAATTGCCCTGGTATCACCAACTGGCCTTGCTGGACAAGCTGACCCACCAGGAGGATCGCCGTTGGTATGCCGCCAGGGCTATTGAACATAACTGGTCGCGCAATGTACTGGTAATGCAAATTGAAAGTCGCTTGTTACAGCGTAGCGGCACCACAGTGACCAACTTCGATATCAGCCTGCCTCTGGTGCAGTCTGACCTGGTGCGCGAATCTGACCCTGACCCGAAATCCTGCTCAATTTCGTAACAGAATTTCGGCATGATGCATACTCCCCTGAACGGAGGTGGTGCCGATGAAAAAATCACGATTCACCGAAGAGCAGATTGTCTTTGCCCTGAAGCAGGCTGAGCTGGGTACGTCAGTGCCGGAAGTCTGCCGCAAGCTGGGTATATCCGACGCCAATTTTTACACGTGGCGGGGATACGAGCGCGCTCAACCCAACTAGCAAGCTTGATTATAGGTTTGTTCAAGAATAAATTAACATCCTAATTTCTATACTTTTAAGGTTAGTTCATGGCTTGTAGTAGGGGAAAAGCTTCTCCAAACGCAAATACAATTAGACGGCTTTTTGCAAGTTCAGGCGGTTTTTGCCAAAATCCACAATGCTTGCAACCTTTGTTTGTTGATGCTGGTGACAAAAACATAACAATTGGAGAACTTGCTCACATTTTCAGCGCCATTGATAATGGTCCAAGAACCAATACTGATCTAACTGATGAGCAGCGAGGCCAATTTGATAACATCATTCTTGTATGCGCTAATTGCCATACGAAAATTGACAAGGCAGAAGAACATTTTACTGATGAAATGATCCGCTCTTGGAAAAAAGACCATATCGATAAGATTAATGCAACTTTTGGCGTTAAAACATACGAGAACAGAGAATCTGTTAGACAGGAGTTAGAAAAATACTTCAGAGAAAACAATACGATTTTTGTAACATATGGGCCAACCCAAGAGAATAGCGTTGACCCCGAAAATCCAAATGCAGAAGTGTGGTTAAGGAAAATACAATCTCACATCTTACCCAACAATAGAAAAATACAGCGACTAGTTGAACAAAACTATCATCTCATGAGTGAAGATGAAAAGAATGTTTTTTCAAAGCTTTGCGTTCATATAGATGACTTTGAATCAAAGCATTTGGGTTTAACCGATGCTAATGGTAGTAGGTTTCCAGAGGCTGCATCAGAACTATTTATAGGATGAATTCAATGAGCATAAATGCAAGTGAAGGCTATATTTCATGGATGGTCGGAAAATTACAAGAAAGCAAAGGTGTTGAAAATATTGAGGTAGCAGATAATGGGACTTTAGTGGTTATTACTACTGGGGGGGAAACCTATTCAATTGGAGCAATCAACACTGGCCGGATAACATGCCCCGAGCTAAATGAATATCTAGAGAATAAGGAAATTTATTTGCTATCAGTCAAGGGGGGTGTTGAATTTATCTCTGGGGATGCAATGAAATTGCTTGAGCAAAAAAAAATAGGAGTGGATTCATTTGGGCATATTGCATCTTCTTTAAGTTCTAACAATCCACATGAACATATTGACAAAGAACATTTGTTTATTAATCGAGTGTTCAAACAACATTCACATGTAAGCTCTGTAGAGCGAGAGACCAACAAAAAATATAGACTTAAAAGACGTGGGATGGCGGATTTGGTTATTGTTGCTGTGAATGATTATGATATGACAGCGGGTTCTGTAAGAGATGCTATAGGGCTGCATGGCAATTGTGATATTGTTTTTTCTTCCAATCCTAATGGGCGGTTGACGACTCCGGCAAAAGAAGCCGCTGAAAGTATTGGGGTGGAACTTTACAAGTTAAGTGATTTATTGCGAAGAATTTCACGGTAGTGGATTTTAAAAATACGATTAAATCGATCTGTGATGTTATTATATGTCATAGTTTCTATGTGGTTGATATATATGTGTTTGGATCAGCATTAAAGAATTTTGGCAGCGCAAATGACATTGACATACTTGTGATGGGTGATAGTGTCGACGGTTTATTATTAAAGGGAAAGCTGCGAGATCTGGGTTTGTTTATTCCAGTTCATGTTATCTCAATGACTCGTACTGAAGAGTATGAGTTGAATTTTATTAAATCCGTTGGGGCTTCTCTGCTTGTTGTTGATAAAAGCGTTGAGGTTGATTTTGTATATGATAAATTGTATTAGTCGCGACTTGATCTTACACTGGACCTTGAAAGGTTGAGAATTACCGATATCTCTTCTATTTCCTGAATGTTTCTATGTGAAAAACTATGTAGTTCTTGATCTACATGCTCAGTTATAAATTCATTTAATGAATTATAGAGTAAAAATTCATTGTGTAAACCAAGATTGGCCAGGTCTTTTTTTAAATCAGAATGGAACTCTTTTTTTGTTTGTCTGGAGACATAAAGTTATGTGAGTTATTTGTAATAAAAGCAATCATATCTTCCATTTTACTCTTGTGTAAATATTGTTCAGCCCATTCCAGATTAACGCATCTCTATAGCCTTTTTCATGGTCTCTAAATGGCCGCTTGGGAAAAATTTCTTTTTTAATAACAGATCATTATCAATGTATGATGATGATATAATATGTGTGTTGGGGAACATTTTTAACAATTCATTTTGAAAGCTGAATTTTTTGATTTCATCATTTAAATCATCGGTGAGAAACTAATTTTCTGATAGTTTCTTTATTCTCCCTTTTAATTGGATTATTACTTTTTGCAACTTTTCAAGTTCCTCATTGTTTTTTTGGTTTCCTTGAATACTACGAAAGGTATGATGAGTTGATTTTCTGCTGTGTTATTAATAAAGTTAGATAGAACTTGAAACATAGCGCTAGACATCTTCCAATTATTATAAAATATGTTCGTATCTATTAGTATTAATATTTTATTTCTTCCGTTATACTTGATTGAATACTGTGCCTGAAATAACCTCGCAGTATTGCTTTTGGAACGTTATAAGTATAAGCGGAAACTTTCCCGTTCTGCTTCATTTCTTAAATAAAATAAATGAATGGCGAGCCATTTTGTCAAAAACTCAGCGTAAAAACAACGTAATAAAATCTGCATAGCTGACCTGCGCCCAGTTGTTTGACACGCAATAGTTTCAGAAAAGTCTGGCACAAAGCGGACCGACATTATGGATCATTCATTATAGGCGTGTCCGATGTGTGGGGACTTCAACTAAGCGATATGCATAGCCCAGGTTAACCCCTTTTTAGCGCGGTATAATGCTTCTTGCGTACCACATGCCGCCCTTTAACCCCAACCTCTCCGGCCTTATCAGGCCTGCGCGCTTCGCTTGCCAACCCCCGTGTACTATGTGGGTGTGGCGGTCTTGCTGTCCCCCTGATCGTACCACAGCGTTCTCGCAGTCAAGGGCTGCGCGTGCTAGCACTCTTGCGGCCTGAAGGCCGTCGCTGACCTTTGACTGTCTGCACTGCGCTGTGTTGACGGGGGGCCGGGCAATTCCGCCCTGGCAATCTGAGGGTCATCTTATGAACGATAAATCGCACATTTCGCTGGAACAACGTGTTTGCCTGGTTTGCGGTACTACGTTCGACACAGGCTGCATTCTGCTGGACGGGCGTCTTCGCGCTAGCATGGAGCAGCATACGACGACAGGCTGGGGGATCTGCACTGAATATCAACAACTGTTCGATGAAGGTTATGTCGCTCTGGTCGAATGCGATCCGCAGCGCAGTGATATGTTATCGGGAGACACACGCATAAAACATCATAGTATTACGCTAAGATAATCACGGGAAGTCAGGCAATGGGAAGCGTAACATTATTCTGCAATTGACTGATTTAAAATCACTGTTATCTAATTATAGGGTGTTCAAAATATAAGCTGTGATGATTTTAACACGCTGACCGCTGTGCTACAGTCCTGCGTGTGTCAAACGGACGACAGGACAGCGGCAATGAATGCCAGTACACCCACACCGCACGATGCAGTCTTCAAACAGTTCCTTACCCGCACTGAGACTGCCAGGGATTTCCTGGAAATCCATCTGCCGCCAGCGCTGCTGGCACGTTGCGATCTGAAGACACTAAAGCTGGAGTCTGGCAGCTTTATCGAGCGAGAGTTACGCGGGATTCAGTCTGACATCCTCTACTCGCTACAGACTGACAGCGGTGAGGGTTATATTTACTGTCTGATTGAGCATCAGAGTAAGCCCGACAGGCTGATGACTTTCCGCCTGATGCGTTATGCGCTGGCAGCGATGCAGCGGCATCTTGATAACAACAGGAAGAAAAAAGAATTGCCGCTGGTGATTCCTGTCCTGTTTTACCATGGCAGGGATAGCCCCTACCCGCACTCCATGAACTGGCTGGATGCGTTCAGTGATGCGGAATCGGCGCGGCAGCTTTACTGCGGCCATTTTCCACTGGTGGATGTTACTGTGATCAGCGACGATGACATTATCCGGCACCGGCGTGTTGCTGCGCTGGAGCTGGTGCAGAAGCATATTCGCCAGCGGGATATAGCGGAACTGGAGCCGCATCTGGTCATGCTGTTGCAGCTGGATTACACTACACCCGAGCAGCTAGAGGCTTTATTCAGCTATATGCTGATGGCCGGGGATACGGAAAATCCTGGCCTGTTAATCAGCAGCCTGGCGCAGAGTTTACCGCAACACGAGGAGATACTGATGACCATCGCGCAAAAACTTCAGGATAAAGCCCGGAAGGAGGGAATGCTGCTGGGCGAGCAGAAAGGTCGTCAGGCCGAACGTCTGGAAACCAAACTGGAAATCGCCCGTAAGATGCTGGCAAATGGTATGGATCACAACACAGTGATGACGATGACCGGTCTGACTCAAGACGACGTCGAGCTTTTCTGTCATTAATCAGTTTAGCTGACGTCGTATTTTATTTGCTGCGTCAGTATGCCTGTACCCTTGCTTATCTTCTGCCACCGATTTGCTAAGCGCACAATGCAAAAAGCCCGCTCAGGTTTCCCTGAGCGGGCTTTTCTATGTATGGCTCCTCTGACTGGACTCGAACCAGTGACATACGGATTAACAGTCCGCCGTTCTACCGACTGAACTACAGAGGAATCGTTGGAACGGGGCGAATATTAGCGATGCCGCTGGTGAATGTCAAAGGCGGAATTCACCTTTTCAGTGCGTTTGCTGGCAAAAACAGCGAATTGCTGTTTTTCCGGCTGATATGGCTGAAATCTAATCTGCTGACTGGATCCCACTTTAAAGCGATTTCAGGGCAGATGTTAGATGTGTGTCAAATTTTTGTTATTTGTCGATTTTAAAACGCGTGTTTCAGTGCTTTTATTATGAAAGTTTCAAACTAGATAATTATGAAACAAACGAACTAAAATAATTGCGCAGGTCACTTTTGTGCAAAAAGTGAAACAAAGTTTTGAAATAAATATTTTAATTAACAATAAGTTGATTAAAAGATGCAAGCGGTAATTTTAGCAGCAGAATCATAGAGTCTGACCTCTACCTACTCATAAAGTCGTCGGTGACGTTGTGTGAATGTAAAAGATATTTTTCATTCGTCGTCCAGCCCAGCCTTCGCATGTTAACGATTATAAGGGTTACCCATGAACTTCAAAAAAGCGATCGTAACGTCGATGTTAGCCTGCATGTTGCCAACAGCCGCCTTTGCCAAAGATATTCAGGTCGGTGTATCCATGGCGCTATTTGATGACAACTTTCTGACTATTGTGCGCACCGCGATTCAGAAAGAGATGCAGCAGGATGGTGTAAAAGGGCAGGTTGAAGACGCCAAAGGCGACGTTGCTCAACAATTGCAGCAGGTACAGAACTTTATTGGTCAGGGTGTGGACGCGATTATCGTCAACCCGGTGGATACCAATGCGGTAAAACCGATTATGGATCAGGCGACCAAAGCGGGCATTCCGCTGGTGTTTGTTAACCGCCGTCCACAGGCACCGCTAACCGATAAAATGGCTTACGTAGGCTCCGATTCCGAACTGGCTGGTCGCTTGCAGATGGAAGCGCTGGCGAAAGCGTTAAACGGTAAAGGCAACGTGGCGATTCTGCTGGGCGACCTGGCGAACGAAGCGACCCGCGACCGTACCAAAGGTGTGGAAGCGGTAGCAGCGAAATTCCCTGATATCAAAATCGTGCAGAAACAGACTGCCAAATTCCAGCGTAATGATGCGGTGGATGTGGTCAGTAACTGGCTGACCGCCGGTGATGAGATCAACGCCATTGCCTCCAACAACGATGAAATGGCGATTGGTGCGTTACAGGCGCTGGGTAAAAACAGCGATAACGTGCTGATTGCCGGTGTCGATGGCACACCAGACGCATTACAGATGATCAAGAACGGCAAAATGGTCGCCACCGTCTTCCAGGATGCGAAAGGACAGGGTGAAGGTTCGGTTCAGACCGCGATCAAGCTGGTAAAAGGCGAGAAAGTGCAGAAAAACGTGATGATCCCTTATCAGCTGATCACCAAGGATAACTACGTCGAATTCACCAGCAAGAACCTTAAATAATCGTTCCTGACCCAGCTGTACGGAGGTGACGTATGACCGCTTATGCGCTTGAAGCCGAAGGCATCAGCAAGTTTTTCCCTGGGGTAAAAGCACTGAATAAGGTGTCGTTACGGGTTAAGCCAGGAACGGTTCATGCTCTGATGGGAGAGAACGGCGCGGGTAAATCGACTTTAATGAAATGCCTCATCGGGATTTACCGTCCCGATGACGGCATCATCCGCATTAAAGGCGAGCCGGTGCAGTTTGATGACACCATGGACGCACTGCGTTCTGGCATCTCGATGATCCACCAGGAGCTTAATCTGGTGCCGCATATGACGGTAGCCGAGAATATCTGGTTAGGCCGGGAACCGATGAAGTACGGTTTTGTCGACCACGCCAGGCTCAATAAAATCACCGCTGAACTGCTTAGCAAACTGAACATTCGTCTTAAAGCCCACCAGATGGTCGGCGAGCTAAGTATTGCCGCCCAGCAGATGGTGGAAATTGCCAAAGCGGTGTCGTGGAATGCTGACATTGTGATTATGGATGAGCCAACCTCCGCCCTGACCGAAGGGGAAGTGGCGCATCTGTTTACCATTATTCGTGACCTGCGGACGCAGGGCAAAGCCATCATCTATATCAGTCATAAAATGGATGAGATCTTTGCCATTACCGATGAAGTCAGCGTGTTCCGTGATGGCGCCTGGGTGGCGAGCGATCAGACCGCCAGTTATACGCGCCAGTCGCTGATTACCCAGATGGTCGGCCGCGAATTAACCCAGCTGTTCCCGAAATTTAATAACGATATCGGCAGCGACGTGCTGACGGTGCGCAACCTGACGCTGAAGGACAAGTTTCACGATATCAGTTTCAGCGTGCGACGCGGCGAAATCCTTGGCGTGGCCGGGCTGGTCGGCGCCGGACGCAGTGAAGTGATGGAAAGTCTGTTTGGTATGGCGTCGTATGACAGTGGCGAGTTGCTGATCGATGGCGTGCCAACCCGTATTGACTCGCCGTCGGTAGCGATTGAAAAAGGACTGGCGTTCCTGACTGAGGATCGCAAAAAGTCGGGCCTGTTTCTGGTGCTGTCGGTGATGGAAAATATGAGCATCGTCAATATGCCGGAATATATCGGCAAGGCAGGCTTTGTCAGCCATGTGCAGATGGCGAAGGATTGCATGGAGCAGATCCGCCGGCTCAATATTAAAACGCCCACCATGGATCAAATTATCAACAACCTCAGCGGCGGTAATCAGCAGAAAGTGTTGATTGCGCGCTGGCTGCTGGCGCAACCGAAAATCCTGATTCTTGACGAGCCAACGCGCGGCATTGATGTCGGCGCGAAAGCAGAAATCTATCGTCTGATCAGTGAACTGGCGAACCGCGGTGTCGCCATCATTATGGTGTCGTCTGAACTGCCGGAAATCCTTGGCATGAGCGACCGGGTAATGGTGATGCATGAAGGTCGTATTACCGGCATTCTCGATAAAGAAGACGCCGATCAGGAAACCATTATGTCGCTGGCATCCGAGTGAGGCGTAAGGAAAACTATGAGTAACGTAAAAGTCAGTTCGCAGCAACCTGCGGAGCGCAGCTCAGTGTTCGACAATCTCAAAAGCAAATTGCCGAAAGATACCGGCATTTTTGTGGTGATGGTCGGCATTGCGCTGATTTTTGAAATTGCCGGCTGGTATGTCCGCGATCAGTCCTTTCTGATGAACCCCAACCGCCTGGTGCTGATTGTGCTGCAGGTCGCCATTATCGGCATTATTGCGGTGGGGGTGACACAGGTCATTATTACCACCGGTATTGACCTCTCTTCAGGATCGTTGATTGCGCTGAGTGCGGTGGTTGCCGCCAGTCTGGCGCAAACCTCTGACAGCCTGTCACCGATGTTTCCGTCACTGGTCAATCTGCCCGCAGTGGTGCCGATAGTCGCCGGTATTGGCGTCGGGTTACTGTGCGGCATCTTTAACGGCGTATTAATTACTAAAACCGGTATCCCGCCTTTTATCGCCACACTGGGAATGATGGTCTCGGCGCGCGGTCTGGCGCAGTACTATACGCAGGGAAATCCGATCAGCTTCCTGTCTGATGGCTTTACCGCCATCGGTCAGGGCGCAATGCCGGTGATTATTTTTCTGGTGGTGGCGGTGATTTTCCATATCGCGCTGAAACATACCCGCTACGGTAAATATGTTTACGCTATCGGCGGCAATATGACCTCCGCCAAAGTATCCGGGATTAACGTTAATAAGTATCTGATTATCGTCTATACCATTGCCGGGGCGCTCTCTGGCCTGGCGGGAGTCGTGCTGGCGGCGCGCGTCAGCAGTGGTCAGTCAAGTATGGGGATGTCCTACGAGCTGGACGCGATTGCCGCCGCGGTTATCGGTGGCAGCAGCCTGATGGGCGGGGTTGGTCGTATTACCGGTACGCTGATCGGTGCGGTGATCCTCGGGCTGATTAAAAGCGGCTTTACCTTTGTTGGTGTGGACGCCTATGTGCAGGACATTATTAAAGGGATGATTATCGTGGCGGCAGTGTCTATCGATATGCATCGTAACCGTAAGAAACGCTGACTGACGCAACAGGGGCGGCGATAGCGCCGCCCCTGTACCTGTAACGCACATCACTAACGCATTTTCTGCACTCGGATGGTGCGTCATACCACACTCGTCTGACCTGCCCGCTATTACTGGCACTGATTATCCGCCAGCCAGTAATCAGAAACGCTTATTTTACCGTCTGTTAGCCCGGTCCGCTTTTTACTTTATGCGCTTAATAAATAATTGGCCTGCATATTGCAATCTTATGGCTGCACCAGTGTTAAAGCTAATTCTAACAGCCGCATTCAGGCATTCGGGGATCCGTAACGGAGGCAAAATGAACTTAAGACGACTCAAATATTTTGTGAAAATCGTCGATATCGGCAGCCTGACTCAGGCAGCAGAAGTGTTGCATATTGCACAGCCTGCGCTTAGCCAGCAGGTTGCGACTCTGGAAAATGAACTGGACCAGCAGCTACTGATCCGCACCAAGCGTGGCGTGACGCCAACGGAAGCGGGCAAGATTTTATATGCGCATGCGCGCACCATTTTACGCCAGTGTGAACAGGCGCAAACCGCAGTGATTAATGCCGGACAATCCCTCAATGGCCAGGTTTCTATCGGCCTGGCGCCAGGCACTGCCGCCTCATCGCTGACCATGCCTTTATTGCAAACCGTGCGTGAGCAATTCCCGGATGTGCTGGTTTACCTGCATGAAAATAGCGGCGCTTCACTAAACGAAAAAGTGATGAATGGTCAGCTTGACATGGCGGTACTTTATGACCGTGCGCCAACTGCCGGTATCACCAGCATGCCGCTGATGAAAGAAGAGCTGTATCTGGTTGGCGCGACCACCTGCCCGGGCCAGACTATCGATCTGGCTGATGTGGCGCTGATGAACCTGTTCCTGCCACGCGATTACAGCGCAGTGCGTAAACGGGTTGATGAAGCTTTTTCACTGCGTCGCCTGAGTGCGCGGATTATCGGTGAAATCGAATCTATCGCCACGCTGACGGCCGCGGTATCCAGCGGAATGGGCGTCACCGTACTGCCTGAATCTGCTGCGCGTTCGCTGGTTAGCGCAACCAATGCGTGGATGGCGCGAATCAACAGCCCGTCACTCAGTCTGCCGCTGTCACTGAATGTCTCCGCACGTCTGCCGCTTTCACCGTCCGCTCAGGCAGTGAAAAATATCCTGCTGTCGCTGCTGAATAAACCGCTGGTTGAAGATCGTGAACTGATGTTAGTGAGCTAATAAAAATCCCTCCAGATACTGGGCGCGCACGGAAGCGGCTCACTCCTTATCACTAAATCGCATAACAAACCCTTTTTTATTATTTGTTGCTATCAATTTGCCTCCTTAACATAAAGGCAACTTAGCAGATAATAGAGGGGAAAAGCGCGTGAATTTCCAGCAACTTAAAATCATCAAAGAAGCCGCCCGTTGCGAATTCAACCTCACCGAAGTCGCTAATGCGCTGTTCACCTCGCAATCGGGCGTCAGTCGCCACATTCGCGATCTGGAAGATGAACTGGGTGTGGAAATTTTTATACGTCGTGGCAAACGCCTGTTAGGGATGACTGAGCCGGGTAAAGCCCTGCTGACGATTGCTGAACGTATCCTCGATGAGGCCGGTAAAGTGCGCCGCCTGGCGGATGTGTTTACCAATGAATCGAACGGGGTGCTGACGATTGCCACTACCCATACCCAGGCGCGTTACAGCCTGCCGCGGGTGATTAAAGCGTTCCGTGCGCTCTATCCTAATGTGCGTCTGGAGCTGAATCAGGGTTCACCGCAGGAGATTGTGGCAATGCTGGTGGCGGGTGAGGCGGATATCGGTATTGCCAGTGAGCAGGTGGTGAACAACCCGGCGCTGGCGGCATTCCCGTGGTTTAGCTGGCATCATGCGCTGCTGGTGCCGAAAGGCCACGAGCTGGAGCAGCAGCAGCCAGTAACGCTGAATGCCCTGAGCCGTTATCCTTTAATCACTTATCGTCAGGAGATCACCGGCCGTTCACGTGTCGACCGCGCATTTCATGCCGCCGGGGTGAAACCTGATATCGTGCTCAGTGCGCAGGATTCAGATGTGGTGAAAACCTATGTCGAGCTGGGACTGGGGGTTGGCGTGCTGGCCGATCAGGCCTGCGAACTGGATGAGCATTCCCGCCTGACGCGGCTGGAAGCCAAACATCTGTTTGAATCCAACACCGTCTGGCTGGGTTTAAAGCGCGGTCAGCTGCAGCGTAATTATGTCTGGCAGTTCCTTGAGTTATGTAATGCCAATCTGTCGCTGGAAGAGATCAAGCGCCAGGCGCTGTCGGTGGGTGAAGAAGAGCTGCCGGTGATCGATTTCCAAATCTGAGATGGTTGCTTTCGTTATTACGGGAGCCGAAAACGGCTCCCCTGGAAAACCGGTAGGGGCGGCGTTCTCGCCGCCCGTGTCGAGGATTTGCGGCGATCTCAATAACGGCGTTCTCGCCGCCCGACGCATACAGCATAAAATTTCGTTTCCCGCCCAAATTCCTTACCGCCAGCATCAGCAGGCCCCCGCATAACGCAGCATCGATTTTCCCGGTTGGTTACAGTGAAGTGATCAGACAAAAGGGGATGCTATGCTCGAACAACGTTTACAAGATGCTGGCCTGTTGCGTCAGCAGGCTTTCTTTGCCGGTGAATGGCAGGGCGCGCACAGTGGCGAGACACTGGACGTTACTAATCCTTCCACGCGACAGACAATTGCCACTATTCCGGCACTGGGTAAAGCCGAGACTGAACTGGCTATTGCGTATGCGGAAGCCGCACGGATCAGCTGGGCGAAAACCCCTAACGCACAGCGCGCGACCCTGCTGGAGCAATGGCATCAGCTGATTTTGGCGCATGCCGACGATCTGGCGATGATTATGACCGCCGAGCAGGGCAAACCGCTGGCAGAAGCCAGAGGTGAAGTGCTGTATGGCGCCAGCTTTGTAAAGTGGTTTGCCGAAGAGGCGCGCCGCATCTATGGCGAAACCATTCCGGCGCCAGGCGATGACCGGCGTATTCTGGTGCTGAAGCAGCCGGTGGGCGTCGCGGCGGCAATAACGCCGTGGAATTTCCCGATTGCAATGATCACCCGCAAAGTCGCGCCCGCGCTGGCCGCTGGTTGCCCGATTATCGTTAAGCCATCAGAGCTGACGCCGCTGTCGGCGCTGGCGCTAATGGAACTGGCGCAGCGCGCCGGGATTCCGGCGGGCGTATTGCAGGTGGTGACTGGCTTACCGCAGGAGATTGGCAGCGCGCTGACCGCCAGCCGCACGGTGCGCAAAATCTCCTTTACCGGCTCCACCCGCGTCGGTCAGCTGCTGATGCAGCAGAGCGCCGACAGCATTAAACGTCTCAGCCTCGAGCTGGGCGGCAACGCGCCACTGATTATCTTTGATGATGCCGATCTGGATCTGGCGGTCAGCGGCGTGATGCTAAGTAAATTCCGCAATGCCGGACAGACCTGCGTCTGTGCCAACCGCATCCTGGTGCAACGCAATATCTATCCGCGCTTTGCCGAACGCCTGCTGGCGGGGGTGGCGAAACTGCAGGTCGGCGACGGCTTTGCCGCTGGCAGTACGCTGGGACCGTTAATTAACCGCAACGCCGTCGATAAGGTGAATGCGCATATTGCCGACGCGCTAAGCAAAGGGGCGACGTTGCTGAGCGGCGGGATCAGTCAGGGGGAGGGCACGTTTGTGCAGCCGACGGTGCTGGGCGAGGTGACGCGCGAGATGATTATCGCCGCCGAAGAGACCTTTGGTCCGGTGGCGCCGCTGTTTATTTTTGATCATGAAGATGAGGCGATAGCGATGGCCAACGACACGCCATTTGGCCTGGGTGCCTACTTCTTTACTGAAAATATCCGCCGCGCATGGCGTGTCGGCGAAGCGCTGGAATTTGGCATGGTCGGATTTAATACCGGTTCTGTTTCGCTGGAAGTCGCGCCTTTCGGCGGGATTAAATTGTCCGGTATTGGCCGTGAAGGATCTCATCATGGCATCGATGAATATCTCGAAATCAAGGCATTTCATTTCGGTGGTTTGTAACTAAAAATAACCGTTAATCCGCTGAAAAACGCCGACGATAAATACATCGCTGGCGTTTTTTTTATTTATCTGTCCCGCCCTGATTAAATTCCCCTCTCGCTGTTTTGGTGCACTGTTAGCATGCTTTGCTCTATGCTGGTGCGCTTATAATGTGATGTAAATCATCAATTTACACAGTCGGTTTATCTGGAAAAATTTGCCTTTATTTACGGCAGAAAATTTTTTTCGCGCCTGTTTTACGCATTTTTATTTTTTAACGGGCTGGCATACTTTCTGCATTACTTTAATAACCGTGAATAAGTTAGATGAAAAAATTATTTAGTTAGCAGGCTAAATAAAGATCGCATCGCTTATTCTGCCGGCCCGCTAAATATAAGGGTTTATCCATGTTAAGTTTCGATCCCGATAAAGTGACGTTGCCCGCCGGTCATTATCTTAATGGTCAGCATCGGCGTGGTCAGGGTAACGCTTTGCTGGTGAAACGGCCTTCTGACGGCAAACCGGCCGCCGAGCTGTATGAAGCGGATGCCCGGCTGGTAGATGAAGCGGTGACGCTGGCCGACCGCGCGGTGAAACAGAGCGGCTGGGCCAGCTGTCCACCGCGTGAGCGCGGTGCAGTGCTGCGTCGCTGGGCGGATCTGATTGCTGCCGATACCGACACGCTGGCTCCGCTCGAAGCCTTAAGCTCAACACGTCCGATCCATGATGTGATCCATCACGAACTCCCTTTTACCGCCGAAGCCATCCGCTTTTATGCCGAATGTGCAGACAAATACAGCGGCGATCTGTTGCCAACCCGTGATGCCAGTCTTGGCATGCTGGTGCCGGAACCTTATGGCGTGATTGGCGCAATCACGCCATGGAATTTTCCGATGTCGATGGCGTCGTGGAAATGCGGCCCGGCGCTGGCGGCTGGCAATGCGGTGGTACTGAAACCTTCTGAACTGACGCCGTTCTCCACGGTGCGGATGGCGGAGCTGGCGATTCAGGCCGGATTGCCTGCTGGTGTGCTGAATATTGTGCAGGGCGGCGGGGCGGTAACCGGCAGCGCGCTGGTGGCCCATCCGCTGGTGCGCAAAGTCTCCTTTACCGGTTCGACGCAGACCGGCGCGCGCATTATGAGCGATGCGGCGTTTAACGGCATGAAGCCGGTGACGCTGGAGCTGGGCGGTAAAAGCCCGCAGCTGGTATTTGATGATGCGGGTGATGTTGCTGAAGTGGCCGGCCGCATTCTGCGCGGCTTTACCGCCAATGGCGGCCAGGCCTGCGTGGCCGGTACCCGTCTGCTGGTGCAACGCGGGATTGCGCAGGCGCTAATCGAAAAGCTGGTGCTGTTGTGTCAGGGTTTCCGCGCGGGTGTCACCTGGGATGAAAACAGCCGCTATGCGCCGATGATTGACGCCCGTCAGGCGGCGAAAGTGCAGCAGATTATTGTCGCTGCGCAGCAGCAGGGCGGCGAAATACTGGTGGGCGGCGAACGTTTCGCCGATACCGGCGACGGTTACTTCTGGCAGCCGACGCTGATCGCTGGCGTCAGTAACGATAATCCGGCGGTGCAGGAGGAGATTTTTGGCCCGGTACTGACGGTGCAGATTTTTGATGACGAAGAGCAGGGGCTGGCGCTGGCTTCCCACGCCACTTACGGCCTGTGCGCCGGGGTGCATACCGGTAGCCTCGACCGCGCCCTGCGCGCGATGCGCGGCATCGCCGCCGGTACTGTCTGGATCAACCGTTATGGCCGCTCCGGCGACTTTATTATTCCCACCGGCGGCTTCCACGGCTCCGGCATTGGCAAAGATCTGGGCCGTCAGGCGTTCGAAGCCTGCCAGCGCTACAAAAGCGTACTGATCGATTTTTAATCCCAACGTAATCCGACAATCTGAAGAGGTCGCGCAATGGCTGTGTTTAAACCGAAATACATCACCTTCGACTGCTACGGCACCTTGATCAACTTTGATATGGCCGGCGCGGCAGCGGCAATTTTCGTCGATCGCGTCAGTCCTGGGCAGATGGCGGCGTTTACCACCGATTTCGCCCGCTACCGCATGGATGAGGTGCTGGGTGCTTTTAAACTCTATCCACGGGTGGTGGCGGATGCGCTGTACCGCACCTGTAATAAGTGGCGCGTCGAATGTACCGAACAGGATTGCGCCGACGTGATGACCGCCTGCGCCAGCTGGGGGCCGCACGCCGATGTGCCTGCCGGGCTGGCAAAAGTGGCGGAAGAGTTTCCGCTGGTGCTGCTGACCAACTCCACCGACGAACTGATTAAAAACCATGTGCCGCGTCTTGGCGCGCCAATTCATATGACCATCACCGCCGAAGAAGTCGGCGCGTATAAGCCGCAGATGAAGGGTTTTGAATACATGCTGAATAAGCTGGAGTGCGGCCCGGAAGAGATTCTGCACGTCTCTTCCAGCCTGCGCTATGACCTGATGACCGCCCATGACCTCGGCATCAAACATAAAGTCTGGGTGGCGCGCGGTCATGATGCCGGTAACCCGTACTTTGGTTACAGCGAAATTAACGATATCGGCGGCCTTCCGGCGGTTGTCGGACTGTAAGCGGAGACAGGAGCAGGCGATGAAACTGGAATCCTTCTGGCAGGCAACGGCGCCCGCTTTTGACGGCGCCAGCGCAGGCGATCTGCCTGCCAGCGCCGATGTGGTGGTGATTGGCGGTGGCTTTACTGGCATCTCAGCGGCGCTGAATCTGGCGCGCAGCGGCATCAATGTGGTGCTGCTTGAAGCTGGCGAGGTGATGAGCCAGGCCTCCGGGCGCAACGGCGGACACTGTAATACCGGCGTGGCGCAGAACTTTTCCGCGCTGGTGGCGAGTCAGGGCGTTGAACAGGCCAGCCGCTACTACCGCGCCTTTGCCGATGCGGTGGATTATGTGCAGCAGCTGGTGGCGAGCGAGCAGATCGACTGCGATTTCCGCCGTTGCGGCAAGCTGAAACTGGCGAGTAAAGCCTCGCATCTGCCGGCGCTAAAAGCCGCCTGCGAGATGATGCGTCGCCATGTGGATCCGGACGTCGAACTGCTGAGCGCCGATGAGGTACGCCGCGAGATCGATTCTCCGGCGTTTCACGGCGGCCTGCTGCAACAACATGGCGGCCAGATGCATATGGGCAAGTTCGGCATCGGGCTGGCCAGTGCCGCCGCGCGCAGCGGCGCGAAAATCTATCCGCAGACGGCGGTGACCGGCTTAACCCGTCTGGAAGGGTATCGTCATCGCGTCAGCACCGCCAGAGGCGAGATTATCGCTGAAAAAGTGCTGATGGCGACCGGCTGCTCCAATCTCGGCCCCTTCGGGTGGTTCCAGCGCCGCATTATTCCGGTCGGCAGCTTTGTGGTGGTCACCGCGCCGCTGGACGCCGGTTTATTGCAGCAGCTGCTGCCAGAAAATCGCACCTATGTCACCTCGCTGAATCTCGGCAATTACATTCGCACTACTGCGGATAATCGTCTGGTCTTTGGCGGCCGCGCCCGTTTCGCCATCAGCAGTCCGACCTCGGATGCGCGCAGCGGCGATGTGCTGAAAGCGGGGATGAAAAAAATGTTTCCGGCGCTGAGCGCGCCAGTGATCGACTACTGCTGGGGCGGACTGGTGGATATGACCGCTGACCGCCTGCCGCATGCCGGTGAGCACGAGGGGGTGTTCTATTCACTCGGCTACAGCGGCCACGGCACGCAGATGTCGGTGTGGATGGGCAGCGTGATGGCGGATCTGATCGCCGAAAAAAGCACGGAGAATCCATGGCAGCGCACCAGCTGGCCAGCCGTACCGGGCTACTTTGGTAAACCCTGGTTTTTGCCCGTCGCGGGCTTGTACTACAAGGCTATGGATCGGCTCTCCTGAACCACTGAACGTTTTACTTTTGAGGGTGTGCAGATGAGTAAATTTCGTAAAGAATTTAGCCCGGTTAATGCTGCGATCACGCAGGCAATTAACGATGTGTCGATCTCCCGCCGCGGCATGATGAAGTTATTATCGGCAGGTGCGGTAATGAGTACCGGCCTGCTGGGCTTCCCTGAGTTTAGTTATGCCGCAGAAACCCCGGTCGCCGGTGGCAAGCTGCGCGCTGCGCTGGCCAACTCCTCTGCAACCGATACGCTGGACCCGGCAAAAGGCAGCAACAGCGGTGATTACAGCCGTCAGTTTATGTTCTACAGCGGCCTGACCGAACTCGACAAAAACCTGGTTGCGCAACCGGCGCTGGCGGAATCGATTGACAGCAGCGACGGCATTCTCTGGCATCTCAAACTGCGTCCCGGCGTCACCTTCCACGACGGCAAGGCGCTGACCACTGACGACGTTATTTACTCGCTGAGCCGCCATAAAGATCCGGCGGTGGCGTCGACGGTGATCACTCTGGCATCGCAGATGAAAACCTTTAAAGCGATTAGCCCAACCGAACTGGAGATCACGCTTGAGCAGGCCAACTTTGACCTGCCATCAATTCTCGCCACCAGTTCATTCCTGATTGTGCAGAACAACACTAAAGATTTCAGTAAAGGCGTCGGCACCGGCCCGTTTGTGCTGAAATCTTTCCAGCCCGGCGTACGTACCGTCGGCAGCAAAAACAAAAACTACTGGAAGCCGGGACTGCCGCACCTTGATGAAGTGGATCTGATGGGCGTGACCGATCCGGCGGCGCGGGTTAATGCCCTGATGTCCGGCGATCTGCATATCGTTTCCACTCTGTCGGCCAATGACGTTAAACGCCTGAAGCAGAGCGGACAGTTCGGCATCATGGAAACCAAATCAGGGATGTACAGCGACCTGATCCTGCGTACCGATCAGCAGCCGGGCAGCAATCCTGACTTTGTACTGGCGATGAAATATATGCAGCCGCGCGAAATGATGCAGAAAACCGTGATGCAGGGCTATGGCGATATCGGCAACGATACGCCGGTGCCGCCGTGGCATCCGATGTTTAACAAAGATATCCCGCAGCGTCCGCTGGACCTCGATAAAGCTAAATTCCATCTGAAGAAAGCCAATATGGTGGGCGCGAAAGTCGAGATTATTACTACACCCAATATCGAAGGCGCAGTAGAAGGCGGCCAGCTGATTCAGCAGATCGCCCGTTCCGCCGGACTGAACGTCAATGTGCGCCGCGTGCCGTATGACGGCTACTGGTCGACCCACTGGATGAAAGATCCGATTGGCTACGGTTCGGTCAACCCACGTCCGACGCTGGATATGCTGTTTTCGCAGTTCTACCGCTCCGATGCGCCGTGGAATGAATCGGGCTGGAAAAATCCACAGTTTGACCAGCTGGTGACTGCGGCGCGTGGCGAACAGGATCAGGGCAAACGCAAACAGATGTATGGCGATATGCAGACGCTGGTGCATGACCACTGCGGCACCATTATTCCGGTGTTTATCAGCTCGATGGATGGACACAGTAATAAAGTGAAAGGGGTTGAGGCCTGGCCTTCGGGCATGATGATGGGCTATCGCTTCCATGAGTTTGCCTGGCTCGCTTCCTGATTTGATTAAGGAGAACGGCGATGAATCGGACCATTTCCAGACTGATTGCGCGGCGCCTCGGCTCCGGCTTATTAACGCTGCTGATTGTGTCGGCGCTGGTGTTTCTGATCACCAGTATGCTGCCGGGCGATGCGGCGCAGATGATCCTCGGACAAGGAGCGACCCCGGAAACCATTACCGCGCTGCGTCAGCAGCTCGGGCTTGATCAGCCGCTGGTGTTACGTTACTTCAGCTGGCTGGCCGGAATGCTTCAGGGCGATTTTGGTACCTCTTTCGCCAGTAATTTACCGGTTACCCAGCTGGTGGCGCAGCGCATTCCCGCCACTTTCCAGCTGGCCGCCACCACCACGCTGGTTTCGGTACCGCTGGCGCTGGTGATTGGCATTACCGCCGCGATGAAGCGCGGTTCGCTGCTGGATCGCGCGCTGGTATTAAGCACCATGGCGGTGGTGGCGGTGCCGGAGTTCCTGGTGGCCACCATTGCGGTGATTATTTTTGCCGTGAAGCTGCACTGGGTGCCGGCGATGTCGATTGGCTCGCCGGATCAGGATCTGCTCGGTTTTCTGCGTACCTACGCGCTGCCGGTGCTGACCCTGTGCTGTGTGGTGGTGGCGCAAATGGCGCGTATGACGCGCGCGGCGATTATCAATCAGATGGACAGTCCGTATCTGGAGATGACGCTGCTGAAAGGGGTTTCACCGCTGCGCGCGATGCTGCGTCACGCGCTGCCAAACGCGGTCGGGCCGATTGCCAATGCCGTCTCGCTTAGCCTCTCTTATCTGTTTGGCGGCGTGATTATTATTGAAAGCATCTTCAGTTATCCCGGGCTGGCCAGCCAGATGGTGGATGCGGTCAGCAACCGCGATCTGCCGGTGGTGCAGCTGTGTGTGATGTTCTTTGCCGTCTGCTATCTGGTGCTGCTGCTGGCGGCGGATATCCTGACGATTGCATTTAATCCAAAGTGGAGGGGCTGATGAATACGCTTCTGTTGCCCTTAAGGTTTTTCCAGTCGCTGAATAACGCTGGCCGCCTCGGTCTGCTGATAACGCTGTTCTGGATTTTTATGGCGATATTCGGCACCGCGCTGGCGCCGCATAATCTGGAGGATATTGGCGGCGGGCCGATGTTTGGCGGCTTTAGCGCTGAATACTGGTTCGGCACCGACTATCTTGGCCGCGATATTCTCAGCCGCATTATGTTTGGCGCCCGCTACTCGATTGGCCTGGCGCTGAGCGCCGCGCTGCTGGCCAGTATTATCGGTACCCTGCTGGCGCTGCTGGCGGCAGTGACCGGCCGCTGGCTGGAGGAGATCCTTGGACGCATCAACGATGCGATGCTGATCCTGCCGGGTAAAATTCTGGCGCTGATGATTGTGGCGGTATTCGGCTCCTCGCTGCCGATGCTGATTGTCACTGCGGTATTTACCTACTGGCCGGGCGCTTACCGTATTGCCTATGCGATGGCCTCCAGCCTGCGCTCGATGGACTATGTGCAGGCGTCGCGGCTGCGTGGTGAAAGCCGCTGGTATATCGCCCTCCACGATATTCTGCCAAATATGCTGCATCCGATGCTGACCGATTTTGGTCTGCGTTTTGTCTATATCGTGCTGATGCTCAGTGGCCTGAGCTTCCTCGGTCTCGGGGTTCAGCCGCCTTATGCTGACTGGGGCACGCTGGTGCGCGAAAACCTGCAGGGGCTGTTTGATGGCTCACCGGCGGTGCTGATGCCTGCGGTGGCGATTGCCAGTCTGACCATTGGCGCGAACCTGTTTATCGACAGCTTACAAGCGATGCGTCCGATAAACTGGGTGAAGGGGGTTGCATGAATATTACGCCACATAGCGCACGGCCGATGGTGGCGGTGGAAAACCTGCGGGTGACTGCCAAAGCCGACGATGGCCATGAAGTATCGCTGGTTTCCGATATTCGTTTTACCGTGCAGCAGGGCGAAGTGCTGGCGCTGATCGGGGAGTCCGGTTCCGGTAAAACCACGATTGCCCTCGCGCTGATGGGTTATGCGCGCCATGGCTGCCATATCGCCGCAGGCACCATTCATATTGCCGGTACCGATGTCACGTCGCTGACGCCAGGGCAACTGGGCGAATTTCGCGGCAATAAAATCGCCTATATTGCGCAGAGTGCGGCAGCGTCATTTAACCCGGCGATGAAAATAATCGACCAGGTGATTGAGCCGGTGGTGATCCACGGCCTGATGAGCCGCGCCGACGCGAAGAAGAAAGCGCTGGAGCTGTTCCGCGAACTGGCGCTGCCGAACCCGGATACCATCGGCGAACGCTATCCGCATCAGGTTTCCGGTGGTCAGCTGCAACGTCTGATGACGGCGATGGCGCTGATTGGCGATCCGGAAGTGGTGATCCTTGATGAGCCGACCACTGCGCTGGATGTCACTACTCAGGTCGAAGTGCTGAAAGCCTTTCGCCGCGTGGTGCGTCAGCGCGGCACCACGGCAATCTACGTCAGTCATGATCTGGCGGTCGTGGCGCAGATGGCGGACCGTATTCTGGTGTTGCTGAAAGGAGCGATCGCCGAATATGGCAGCACCGATGCATTGCTGGCGGCGCCGCAGGCGGAATATACCCGTCTGCTGCTGGAGGCGGCGCAGCAGAAAACCCGCGCCAGCGCCTGGCATGCAGACGAAGCCGATATTCATCCGCTGCTGGAAGTGCGCGACCTTTCCGCCGGTTACGGTCCGCTCGACAGCCGCGGCCAGCCAGAAATCAGTATCTTACAGGATATTAATTTCAAACTGTTTCGCGGTCAGGCGATCGGTATTATCGGCGAGTCCGGCTCGGGTAAAACCACGCTGGCTCATGCTATTGCCGGGATTAATACGCCATCCAGCGGCCATATTCTGTTTAATGGTCACTATATCTCCGGGGCGCTGCAGCAGCGGCCGGAAAATGAACTCAGACGTATTCAGTATGTGTTCCAGATGGCGGACACCGCGCTGAATCCGGCGCACAGCGTGGAAAATATTCTGACCCGTCCGCTGAAACTGTTTCACGGTTTACGCGGCGCGGCGCGGGAAAAACGGTTGTATGAGCTGCTGGATCTGGTGCGTCTGCCGCGCAGCGTATTGTGGCGGCGGCCGTGGGCGCTCTCCGGCGGTCAGAAACAGCGGGTCAATCTGGCGCGGGCGCTGGCCGCTGAGCCGGATCTGATTCTGTGCGATGAGGTGACCTCCGCGCTGGATACGGTGGTGGCGGCAGCGGTACTGGATCTGATTACCG
Source organism: Winslowiella arboricola (assembly GCF_025527015.1). GTDB lineage: Bacteria > Pseudomonadota > Gammaproteobacteria > Enterobacterales > Enterobacteriaceae > Erwinia > Erwinia arboricola. The sequence goes on from NZ_JAODIM010000042.1 coordinate 441,133, forward strand.
ATCTGCGCCGCGAGCTGGGGCTGTCGGTGCTGTTTATCAGCCACGATCTGCATGCGGTGCGTTCGGTGTGTGATGAAATTATTGTGGTGAAAAGCGGCCGCATGGTGGCGCAGGTGGCGCGCGCCGATTATGACAAACCGTCCAGCGATCTTTACTATGAACGGCTGAAACGCGCGGTGCCGGAGCTGCGTCAGGGCTGGTTAGATGAGCATGAAGAGGGCGATATCGCCCTGTAGCAACATCCACTGTAGGGGCGGCGTTTTCGCCGCCCGTGCCAGAAATTTGCATATGAGGACATACACGCAATGCCAGCACCGATTCGATATGTACAGGACAACGCATATTTTCCTGAATCCGCTGATGTGGTGGTGATCGGCGGCGGTATCGCCGGCGCCGCAGCGGCTTATGAACTGGCTAAACAGGGTGTAAAGGTGGTTTTGCTGGAGAAAGGGCTGGTGGGCGGTGAACAGTCCAGCCGTAACTGGGGCTGGTGCCGTCAGCAGAACCGCGACGAGCGTGAGTTACCGCTGATTATCTATGCCCTGCGCCGCTGGCAGGAGCTGAGTGAGGAAACCGGCGAGGAGCTGGGTTTCCGGCGTACCGGGCTGGTGTACGCCACGCGCGATCAGAGTGAAATCGATGCCTGGGATAACTGGGGCAAAATGGCGAAAAGCTATGATGTGCGCAGCGATATCCTGAACGCTGAGCAGGCCAAAGCGATGACCCCGGGTAGCACCACCGCCTGGCTGGGCGGCGTCTCGTCGCCGACAGATGGTCATGCCGAACCGTCGCTGGCAGCACCCGGTTTAGCGATTGCTGCGCAACGTCTCGGCGCTTGCGTAATCCAGCAGTGCGCGGTGCGCGGGCTGGATATCGCTGCGGGTCATGTCAGCGGTGTCTGGACCGAACGCGGCCTGATCAAAACCAGCAGCGTCATCTGCGCCGGTGGCGCCTGGACCTCTATGTTCTGTCGCCGTCATGGTATCGATCTGCCGCTGGGCAATGTGATTGGCACCGCCTTTCGCACCGCGCCGATTGAGCAGGCGATTGCCATGCCGCTGTATACCCCGGGCTTTGCCTGCCGTCCGCAGCTGGATGGCAGCTATACGGTCTCGGTTTCGGGGCGTGGCCGCCTGGAGCCGGGTGCGCAGGGGCTGCGCTATGCGCGTCAGTTCTATCCCACTTTTAAAGCACGGCGTAAAAATCTGAAGATCCGCCTCGGTCTTGCGCCATTTTACCGCGGGCCGGAAGCGCTGGGCCGCTGGCAGTTCGACGCGGTTTCCCCGTTTGAAAAAGTGCGCATTCTTGATCCGCATGCCGATCTGGCGCTGGTGCAGGAAGGCATCACCGCCATGCGCAAAGAGTATCCGGCGCTGGCGGATCTGCGCATGGTGCAGGCGTGGGGCGGCATGATCGACAGCGCGCCGGATGCGATTCCGGTGATCTCCACGGTGCCGCAGCTGCCGGGACTGGTGATCTCCGCGGGTTACAGCGGGCATGGTTTTGGTATCGGGCCGGGAGCCGGACGGCTGGCCGCCGACCTGATTATGAATGAGCAACCGGTGGTCGACCCGACACCCTATCGTTATTCGCGACTGGTCGATGGATCCGGTCTTGATACACCCGGCATGATGTAAGGAGAAGCGATGAGCATCCAACTACGCGCGATGAGTGAGCGCGATCTGGACGGCGCTTTTGCGCTGACGCAGCAGATGAAGTGGCCACATCGTCGCGCCGACTGGCAGCAGGCGCTGCAACTGGGCGCAGGGGTAGTGGCGGAAGAGCAGGGGCAGCTGACTGGAACGGCGCTCTGCTGGCGCTGGGGCAGTGATTACGCCACCCTCGGACTGGTGATTGTTGATGGTGCGGCGCAGGGGCGCGGGATTGGCAAACAGCTGATGCTGGCGGTGCTGGAGAAACTTTCCGGCAGCCATGTGCGGCTGCATGCCACTGAGGCGGGCAAAGGGTTATATGAAAAGCTCGGTTTTGTCGCCACTGGCTACGTTGAGCAGCATCAGTGCCCTGAACTGGCGGAGATTGCGGCGATACCGCTGGCCGCCGATCAGCAGCTGCGTCAGGCGCAACCGCAAGATGCGGCGCTGCTGACCATGCTTGATCAACAGGCGCACGGTCAGCATCGTCCACAACTTATCGCCGCACTGCTGGGCAGCGAACAGCCGCTGCTGGTGCTGGAGCAGGATGGTCAACCACAGGGGTTCGCCTGTTTGCGCCGCTTTGGTCATGGCTACGCTATCGGGCCGGTAATTGCCCGCGACCTGGCGTCGGCGCAACTGCTGGTCACCCATTTACTTAGCGGAATAAGCGGCCAGTTTGTGCGTATCGATACTGATGCCAGCAGTGGGCTGGGTGACTGGTTAACCGCGCAGGGACTGGCAAAAGTCGATGCGCCAACCACCATGGTTAAGGGAACACCCTGGCAGCCCGCAGCGGGCGCTATGCAGGTGTTCGGGTTAATGACCCAGGCGATGGCCTGATGAATATTGTCTATAAGTCTGAACCCGAGCGCGGGCGCAAGTGGGCGGCGCTGGTAAAAGAGCAGGTGCCGCACGCCAGTTTTCGCCTGTGGCCGGATATCGGTGACCCGACAACTGTCGACTATCTGGTCGCCTGGCAGCCACCAGCGGATATTATGCAGCAGTTCCCCAATCTGAAGGTGCTGTTCTCCGTCGGTGCGGGCGCTGACCAGTTTGACTATGCGCGTCTGCCCGCCGATTTGCCGGTGGTGCGGATGGTCGAACCGGGTCTGATTAACGGCATGGTGGAGTACGTCAGCTTTGCGGTACTCGGTCTGCATCGCGATATGCCGCGCTATTTTCAGCAGCAGCGTGCGCAGCAGTGGCAGCCGCATCTGATGCGTTCGGCGGCAAAGTGTCGTGTCGGCGTGATGGGGCTGGGCAGTCTGGGCGAAGCGGTGCTGAAACCGTTGCAGGCGTTCGGTTTTGATTGTGGCGGCTGGAGCCGCACGCCGCGTGATATCGACGGCGTACAGTGCTGGGCCGGACCTGAACAGCTGGGGGATTTCCTCGCGCGTAGCGATATCTTAATCTGCCTGCTGCCGCTGACCGACAGCACCCGCGGGCTGCTGAATGCCGACTGCTTTAACCAGCTGCCGCGCGGTGCGGCGCTGGTACAGGTTGGCCGTGGCGCCCAGCTTAATCACGACGACTTACTTAGTGCGCTGGAGAGCCAGCAGCTGAGCGCTGCGGTGGTGGACGTTACCGATCCGGAACCTCTGCCTGCCGGACACCCGTTCTGGACGCATCCGGCCATCTGGTTAACCCCGCATATCGCCAGTCACAGCATGGCGGACACCGCGATTGAAGCGCTGCTGGCGAATATCCGGCGCTTTGAGGCTGGTGAACCGATGGTCGGGGTGATCGACAGGCAGAGAGGATATTAATATGGCGCTGTCACATTTAGTCGCGCTGCGACGGGATCTGCATGCCCATCCTGAACCGGGTTTTGCCGAGCATCGCACTGCGGAGATCGTCGCGCAGTTCCTGAGCGCGCTGGGTATTGAGGTGCATCGCGGCGTCGGTAAAACCGGCGTCGTCGGCGTATTGCGGCGTGGCAGCAGTAGCCGCAGTATCGGTCTGCGTGCCGATATGGATGCGCTGCCGATGGATGATGGCGGCAGCCAGCCGTGGAAAAGCACCCATGCTGGCGTCTGCCACGCCTGCGGTCATGACGGACATATCACAATGCTGCTTGGCGCAGCGGAAGCGCTGGTCAAATCCGCTGATTTTAACGGCACGGTAAATTTTATTTTCCAGCCCGCTGAAGAGGGGCTGGCGGGCGCGCAAGCGATGATCGATGACGATCTGTTTACCCGCTTTCCCTGCGATGCCGTGTACGCGGTGCACAACTGGCCGGAACTGCCGCTCGGCAGCGCGCAAACCCGCGCGGGGCCGATTATGGCCGCCGCCGACCGTTTCGATATCACCATCAAAGGCGGTGGTGGTCATGCGGCGCAGCCACACCTCAGTGCCGATACGCTGTTAGCCACCAGTGAACTGGTGGTGCAGCTGAATACCATTGTGGCGCGCGCAATTGATCCCTGCGAACCGGGTTTACTGACGGTGACACGCATTCAGGGCGGCTTCTCGCACAATATGATCCCGGCGCAAGCGGAAATTACCGGCACGGTACGCACCTTTAGTCCGCAGGTGCAGGATGTGATTGAGCAGCGCCTGCGGCAGATGGCGGAATATGTCAGCGCCGCCCACGGCTTACAGGCGGAAGTGCGGTACAACCGTTATTATCCGGCGACCATTAACAGCGCAGCGGAAGCGGCGATTGCCTTGCGGGCGGCGCAGCATGCCGGTTTGCAGGCCAGCACCGCCGACAAGCCCGCGCTGACCTCGGAAGATTTCTCTTTTATGTTGCAAGTGCGTCCCGGCGCTTATTTATGGCTCGGCTCTGCCGACAGCCATCCTCTGCACCATTCCGCTTATGACTTTAATGATGATCTGATCCCGTTCGGCGTGAAATGGTTTTGCGAAGTGGTGCGCGAAACGCTGGGGTGAAAATTTAATTAACTGATTAACGCTGAATTCGAAAGTAAATGCTGCTGCGGTGGCAATTACAGCAGCTTAGCAAAAGGGCTTATTGCGATACTTGACCCATATTATCGTTACGTCGATGAGGTAGAGAGATGCATAATTTAATCGCTGAGCAGCAAACATTTTCTGATAACGCACTATTTCTGAATGCACGCGAAGAGAATGTGCCGCGCGGTGTGGTCACCGCTCACCCGGTGGTGATCGCCAAAGGGAAAGGCTCTGAAGTCTGGGATGTGGAGGGCAATCGCTATTTAGATTTTGTTGGCGGTATCGGCGTACTGAATGTCGGTCACAGCCACCCGGCGGTGATTAATGCGGTGACGCAGCAGTTGCAGCAGGTATCGCATGCCTGTTTCCAGGTGGCGGCTTATCCCGGTTATATAGAACTGGCAAAGCGGTTAAATAAATTAATCGGCGGCGATAAAGCCTATAAAAGTGTTTTTTTTACCAGCGGCGCTGAAGCGGTAGAAAATGCGGTGAAAATTGCCCGCGCTTATACCAATCGTCCGGGCATTATTGCGTTTGATGGCGCGTTTCATGGTCGTACCTTATTAGGTGTTACTCTGACCGGTATGAGTCAGCCCTATAAACAGAACTTTGGTCCTTTCCCTGGCGATATATATCGCGTGCCGTTCCCCAATGCTTTCCATGATATTTCGCCAGAGGATTGTCTGGCGGCGCTGGAGAATCTGTTTGCGGTGCAGATTCTGCCGGAGCGCGTTGCGGCAATAATTATTGAGCCGGTGCAGGGCGACGGCGGTTTCCTGCAGGCGCCCGCCAGCTTTATGCAGGCGCTGCGTGAAATCACCGGGCGTCATGGCATTTTGCTGATTTGCGATGAAGTGCAGACCGGCTTTGGCCGTACCGGCAAAATGTTTGGCTTCGAGCACTCCGCGATTACCCCGGACCTGGTCACCGTGGCGAAAAGTCTCGGTGGCGGTTTGCCGATTTCAGGGGTAGTGGGGCGTGCGGAGATTATGGATGCGCCAACCCCCGGCGGACTCGGCGGCACCTATGGCGGCAACGCGCTGGCCTGCGCCGCGTCACTGGCGGTGCTTGATCTGCTGGAAAATGACAATCTGCTGGAGCGTTCGAATCTGTTGGGTGCGCAGCTTAATGCGCGTTTACAGCAGCTGGCGGATAAATACGCCTGTATCGGTGAAGTGCGCGGGATTGGCTTTATGCAGGCGGTGGAAATTATCGATTTTGAGAGCAAAAAACCGGATGCGGCACTGACGCAGAAGATCCTCGACAGTGCCTGTCAGGAAGGTTTATTGCTGATCAAGTGCGGCCTGCACCGCAATACCGTGCGTTTCCTCGCGCCGCTGGTCACCAGTGATTCGCAGCTGGAAGAGGCGTTGCATATCTTTGATATCGCGCTGGCGCGCGCCACCGGTCGTTTAGGCTAGTCATAGTTTCCTCATTGAAATTGTTGAAGTTATCGTGGCTGCCCGCGCGATGGTATAACACCGCTTAGCGCTGGCGCGCTGACCAGAAAGCGTGTTATACCATCAAACTAGGCGTGCACAATTGTGTAACAATGAGGGGTTCTATGAACGGCTTAATGAAACTGGACCGCATCGACATCAATATCCTGGTGCAACTGCAAAAAGATGGCCGCATCAGCAATGTGAACCTTGCCGACGCCGTTGGGCTTTCGCCCAGCCCCTGCTTACAGCGCGTAAAACGCCTTGAGACTGCGGGCTTTATTACCGGCTATGAAGCCCATATCAACCTGACCAAAATTACCGATTCGGTGACGGTATTTACCGAAGTCACCCTGGCAGGCCATCGCCGCGAAGATTTCCTTAAATTTGAGAATGCGATTCGCGAAGTGGATGAGCTGATGGAGTGCCATCTGATTACCGGCGGTTACGACTATCTGTTGCGCTTTATCACCCGCAGTATTGAGCACTATCAGGAAGTGATTGAAGGCTTACTGGATGCCAAACTCGGTATTGATAAGTACTTCAGTTATATCGTTATTAAATCGCCGATTATGAAAAGCAGCGTGCCGCTGCGCTCACTGATTTCACGTCATACGCAGGTGGAGTATTAGTAGATTACGCTCCCCTATAGTGCAGTCAGCCGTGGATCAAAAGCGAAATCGAGCATTTTTACTGTCTTCAGGCAGGCGGCGAAATCGGGATGCTGGTTATTCAGCAGCGCATTGTATTCCATTGGCACAATCGCGGAGGGCACCATCAGCGCCACACTCGATTTTCCGCTGAACCAGCCGCTGCCAATCTCTTTGGTCGCGCGACCAGGCACCTCAGAATTCCAGTTGGCAGGCAGGTCATTTGGATCCAGCTTTACGATGCGCGCATCCGGGATCTCAATGCTCATCAACTGATACCATTCCAGAATCGATTCATCCTGCACATGCACCAGAATTTCCAGCATCGCCAGAGACACCGATGACGCCAGATAGACCATCGGCGTCCCCGGCATATTCCAGCGCGCCAGACTGTTATTAACAGCACCGACGCCGCTCCATGCGGTTGCCACCCACTGTTTCTGACAAAAGCGATACAGAATCACATTACCACGCCATGTTTGATGCCTTCGATCAGGCTCATCACATCACGCGCGCCGGTTTCGGTTTTCATCGCCTGATTTGGCGTTTCCCCGCCCAGCACGCGTGCGGGAGTGTCCATCCAGTGGATGGTTTTGTGATAATCGTTGTTAAACATCGACAACGCCAGGTCGAAAGCGGTGACATAGCGGGTGATCGATTCACTCTCAATCGGCGATAGCCGATCTTTACGCCGCGCGATACTGCGGGCGCTCAGTCCGAGGGTAGAGAGAAACTCCTCTTTTTTAAATCCGATGATATCGCGGATATTGTCGATCACGTCTACCTGCAAACCCAGCGACATCAGGCCACGCAGCTCCGGGCCGGAGGCATCCGGCAGGTTCGCCGCTACCCATAAACTGCTGGGCGTCTCTGTTTTAAGCGGGAGGGAATAGGTTTTCATTGTCGACCTCATTGCTGCCATTTGTCATAGTCTATCTTAGCCATCTGGCAGCAGGAGTCAATCTGCTGCCCGTTTCCTGCACGGCAAATTCATCAGCATGCAATCTCAGTTTAACCTCCCTGTCACACCATAACGGCAAGGTAATCGCACGCCACCACCGATAAGCCAGTTAACAGCGGTACCGGCATGCGATTTTCGCCATCCCCGTGTTACGGAGGTTATGCTTATGATGAACTTATCCAGACATCCGACCACTGTCTATCAGGCCGTCGCCGCGCAACTTGAAGAAGAGCTGCGCCAGGGTTACCGCTGTGGTGACTATCTTCCTTCAGAGCAACAGCTGGCCAGCCGTTACGCGGTCAATCGCCATACGTTGCGCCGTGCGGTGGATGAACTGGTCAATAAAGGGCTGCTGCAACGCCGTCACGGTGTCGGCATCCTGGTGCTGATGCGCCCTTACGATTATCCGCTGCACTCACAGACGCGCTTCAGCCAGAATCTGCTGGAGCAGGGCAGCCATCCCACCAGCGAGCGCCTGCTGGCGGTATTGCGTCCGGCCAGTAGCGAAGTTGCTGCGGCGCTGGCCTGTGCGGAAGGTGCGAATGTGATCTATCTGCGCACCTTACGCCGGGTCAATGGCCTGCCGGTCTGTGTGATTAACCACTTTATTCCCCACCTGACATGGTGGCCGCAACTGCAACAGTTCCATAGCGGCTCACTGCACGAATTTATTGATCAACACCTCCACCATCAGTTTACGTGACGTCAGACACGTATCAGCGCCCGCAAGGCGCAGGCCAAAGAGAGCAAGCTGCTGGAGATTGGTCTGCAGGCGCCGTTGCTGTGCGTGCGTACCTTAAACGTGATGGACGATGGTGCGATGGCGGAGTACTCGGTCAGCCTGACGCGCGCCGATATGATTGAACTGACGCTGCAACATTAGCCACCGGCCACGCCACAATGCGGCAGCGAAACCGCCAGCAGCGGCGTGGATTTTTTATCCTGATTCGGGAAGATCATTAATGACTTTACTGGCAAGTTTTAACCCTCCGCTGGCCGATACGCAGCACGCTTTCCGCCGTATTCTGAAAGCGATGAGCGAGCCTGGCGTGATGGTCTCGCTGCCGATGCAACAAAGCTGGGGCGGAATTTCGCCCGCGGCAACCTCGGTACTGTTGACGCTGGTCGATGCTGAAACCCCACTGTGGCTGGATAACGCGTTGCACGATGAGGTGCTGCTCTCCAGCCTGCGTTTTCATACCGGCGCGACAGTAACCGATCGCCACGATGCGCCTTTTGCTTTGCTGCATGCACGCTCGGAGATCGATCCGCACTGTTTCGCTCCCGCTGACGATATAGCGGCAGAAAAGAGCACCACGGTGATTATTGAAGTGCCGTCACTGAATGGCGGCCTGACGCTGCGCCTGCGCGGCGCCGGCCTGATGGAGACGCGCGCCATTGCGCCGCAGTTGCCGCAGCGTGTGCTGCAGGCGCTACGCGAACGCCAGCAGCGTTTTCCGCAAGGTATCGACCTGATCTTCACCTGTGGGCAGGCGATGATGGCGCTGCCGCGTACTACTCAGGTGGAAGTGTGCTGACCAGACTCGCCAGCCAGCGGCAGGCGGCTTACCGTCAGACTGCGCTGCCAGGCCCGGCGCATCGCCTGCGCCAGCTGCGACTGGCTGTAGGGTTTCGCCAGCCGTTCGCACAACGGCAGCGTGCCTTGTTGCTGCTGCTGACGCAGGTCGTGACCGCTGACCAGCAGGGTGGCCAGCGCCGGATTAACACTCTGCGCCTGGCGAATCACCTCGGCGCCGTTTAACCCTCCTGGCAACATCAGATCGCTGACCAGCATGCTGATATCGGCGGTTTGCTGCAGGAGTCTCAGCGCCTGCTCGCCGGTAGCGCACTCCAGCGTCAGATAGCCGAGCTGATGCAGTTGTTCACACAGCGTCTGGCGCACATCCGGCTCATCGTCCAGCACCAGCACCAGTCGATCCTGATGGCCGGCCGGCTCTGGCTCCGTTACAGGGCTGGTGGGTTGCAGCTGCGCCGGTGCGCGCGGCAGCTGCAAACGAACCAGCGTGCCCTGATCCGGGGCGGTTTCCAGATGGATGCTGCCGCCAGACTGGCGCACAAAACCGTACACCATCGACAGCCCCAGGCCACTGCCGCTGCCAGGCGCTTTGGTGGTGAAAAACGGCTCAAAAACCTGCGTGCGGATCTCCTCTGACATGCCGCAACCCTGGTCAATTACCTCAATCGTGACGCTGTCACTTTTCTCCTGCGGGCTGATTTCAACCCGCTGATTATAGATGCGTATTTTAATCTCGCCGTCATTCTCCCCCAGCGCGTCGCGGGCATTCACGACCAGATTAATCAGCGCATTCTCCAGCTGCCCGGCATCAATCCATGCCAGCCAGCCCGGTTGTTGCGCCTCGATCGCCAGTGTCTGGCCGGGAGGCAGCGAATGGCTCATTAACTCCTGCAGATTTTCCGCCAGGCTGGCGACCTGCACCGCCTGCGGATGCAGCGCCTGTTTGCGCGAGAACGCCAGCAGGCGCTGGGTCAGCTGGGCGGCGCGTTCGGCGGCTTTTAGCGCGCGGCTGATACGCTGAGCGCTCTGCGCCTCCAGGCTGGCGCGGTCAATCAATTCCAGGCTGCCAATAATTACCGCCAGCAGATTGTTAAAATCATGGGCAAGACCGCCGGTAAGCTGGCCGACCGCTTTCATCTTCTGGCTGTGCACCAGCGCTTCCTCCAGCGCTTTACGTTCGGTGCGTTCCAGCACCGTATTGACCATTCCGCGATGCGGCACCGGGCTGAAACGCAGCTCAATCACCCGGCCATCATGCAGGCGCAGCTCCTGCGGCTCCGGCAGGTCGTGGCTGAGATTAAGCGCTAACTGCGGCGCGAGTTGTTGCAGCAGCTGCTGATAGTGCTGTCCGCGATGCAGCTGCTGCGCCGCCAGACCTAACAGCAGCGGATACTGCGAGTTCCATACCACTAAATGGCCGCCGCCGTCGAACAGCGCAAAGCCATCACGCATCGCTAAAAAGGTCGACTCCAGCTGATTACTTTTCTCTTTTAACAGTCGTGAGGTGTGCTCCAGCGAGGCGGTATTGCGGGCAAAGACGCTAAAGGCGCGCGCCAGATCGCCCAGTTCATCACGTCGTTGCAGCGCCGGAACGCTGACGTCGCGCTGTCCCTGTGCCAGCCGGGTCATCGCGCTGGCAATCGCCGTCAGATTCGAACCAAGATTACGGTAAATATAGAAGCCGGCAAATCCGGTGATCACCAGCGACAGCAGGGCAAACAGGGTGATAAACAAAATGATCAGGTTAAGTTCGTGATGGGTGGCGGCGGTGCGCAGCGTGGTCTCCTGCGCCACTTTGCCGACATACCGCGTGATGTCCTCATTAAGCATCGCCACCAGCGCTTTGATTTGGTAGGTGTGGTAAGCAATCGCCAGATCGCTGTCGGCCAGCTGCTGCGCCAGCGGCAACAGCGAGCGCCCGGTCGCCAGCAGCCGCTGCATCTTATCGTTCAGCAGGCGATTGCTGCTGTGCTGCGGCCATTGCTGCATCACCTGGCGCCACTGCTGGATCGCCGGTAACGGCGAAGGGGTGCGGGTGGCAACGGTAATCAGCCGATCGATCTGCTGACGCAGCGGCAGTGGCGGCTGACTGAGCCGGTCACGCCGCATAATGTCGTTGATATGGTGCAGTTGCAGCTGGGCCTGATACAGACCGCTTAACATCATATTACGTTGCAGATGGCGTTGATGGCCGCGTGCCAGTAATCTGCTGACACTCTGTTCGAGGGTCTGGCTGCGCTGTGAGATCCGGCTAACCAGCTGCGGTTCGCGGCTGGCCAGCGGCGCGGCGGCGATGCGCATCAGCGACTGTTGCAGCGCCCGCTGGGTTTGCCGCAGCCGCGCCGATTCACTCTGATACTCCAGTGCGCCCACCACCTGCGACAGGCGTGCCGCCGAGGTGGCGACATTCGCCGTATCGCGCGCCAGCGCCAGGCTGCCGGTCATATCACTGAGGGTTTGCGCCTGTGCCTGCTCCTGAATGGCGCCCGCATGGTTAAATCCGATAATTGCCACCGCACTGACCATCAATGTCACCGCCACCACCAGCAGATTAAAGATCAGCAGACGGCCACGCGCGCCCGCCAGTCGTCGGGGATAAACCGTTTCGGTGATCATAGAGGCTCCGCAACATCGCTGAGGCTGAGCAGCGAGTATAAAAGTGGTGCGGTTTAACACTATGACAAAGATGAATGAGCGCTGACATTTTCCATTTATTTAACCCTGTTTTACTGCTGCCATTATCCGGCGAACAGGATGCATGGCATGGCAGCGACAGCGATTCTGGAAATGAAAAATATCTCGCGCCGCTTTGGTCAGTTCTGGGCGTTAAAAGATGTCAGCCTGACGGTCTGGCCGGGCGAGGTGCATGCCTTAATGGGCGAGAATGGCGCCGGTAAGAGTACCTTAATGAAGATTCTGGCCGGTGCTTACAGCGCCAGCAGCGGGGAAATTCTGATTGATGGTCAGCCGACGCTGATTAAAGGGCCGAAGGATGCGCTGGAAGCCGGCATTACGCTGATCTATCAGGAGATGAATCTGGCGCCCAATCTGACGGTGGCTGAAAACATCTTTCTTGGCAGTGAAATCCAGCGCTACGGCCTGGTGAAACGGCGGCAGATGGCGCAGGAAGCGCAAAAGGTGATTGACCGTCTGCATGCCCGTTTTTCTTCCACGGACCGGGTGTTCAGACTGAGTATCGCCGAACAGCAGCAGGTGGAGATTGCCCGCGCTTTACACCGCAACAGCCGGATTTTAGTGATGGATGAGCCGACGGCGGCGCTGTCGTCGCGCGAAACGGAGCAGCTGTTTGCCCTGATTAAACGTCTGCGCGCCGAAGGGATGGCGATTATCTATATCAGTCACCGTATGGCCGAGGTCTATCAGCTTTCCGATCGCGTCAGCGTACTGCGCGATGGTCAGTATGTCGGCAGCCTGACGCGCGACAATCTGAATGCCAGCGAACTGGTGCGGATGATGGTTGGCCGTCCGCTTAGCGATCTGTTTAACAAAGAGCCGTCGATTACCGACGGCGCGCCGCGGCTGACGGTAGATAGCCTGACCGACGGCGGTAAAATCCATCCCTGTAGCCTTGAGGTGCGTGCCGGGGAGATTGTCGCCCTTGCCGGGCTGGTGGGCGCCGGGCGCTCTGAGCTGGCGCAGCTGATTTTCGGCGTCCATAAAGCCACCAACGGCACGGTGGCGGTGGATCAGCGACCGGTTCATATCACCTCGCCGCGTGCAGCGATTGCGCTCGGCATCGGCTATCTGCCGGAAAACCGTAAAGAACAGGGGCTGTTTCTGGAACTTGCTGCCCATGAAAATATCGTGATGGCCACGATTGAACGCGATGCCCGTTACGGCCTGCTGGATCGGCGCAAAGGGCAGAAAATCTCCGGCGACGCCATTCACTCGCTGAATATCCGTGTCCCTCATGCGCAGGTGCGGGCGGGCGGACTCTCCGGCGGTAATCAGCAGAAACTGCTGGTTTCGCGCTGGGTGGCGATTGGTCCGCGTATTCTGCTGCTGGATGAGCCGACCCGCGGCGTTGATGTCGGCGCTAAAAGCGAGATCTACCGCATGATGAATCAGATGGCGCAGCAGGGCGTGGCGATCCTGATGATCTCCAGTGAGCTGCCGGAAGTGGTCGGCATGAGTGACCGGGTATATGTGATGCGTGAAGGCGCGATAGTGGGTGAGCTGCAACGCGACAGTATTACTCAGGAGAATATTATGACGCTGGCAACCGGCGTTGATCTTCCGCAACCGGTTAACGTCTGAGGAGCCACCCATGACTAACTCTGTCCCTGCGCGCAGCAAAACTCCGGCGCTGAAGCGTGTACTGATGGCCGATATGATGCAAACCATCGGTATTCTGCCGATTTTGATCCTGATTGTGGTGGTGTTCGGCTTTGCGACGCCCAACTTTTTTACCGAATCAAATCTGCTGAATATTACCCGTCAGGCTTCAATCAATATTGTGCTGGCGGCGGGGATGACTTTTATTATTCTGACCGGCGGTATCGACCTGTCGGTCGGCTCGATGCTCGGAGCAACGGCGGTGGTGGCGATGGTCACGTCGCTCGATCCGGCGCTGGCGAATCTGACCATACCGGCGGCGCTGTTTGCCGGGCTGTTAATGGGACTGTTTAACGGCGTGCTGGTCGCCTGGGCCGGGCTGCCGCCGTTTATTGTCACTCTGGGCACCTATACCGCGATGCGCGGTGCCGCCTATCTGCTGGCCGATGGCACCACGGTAATCAATTCCAGTATTAATTTTGAGTGGATCGGCAATGGCTATCTCGGCCCGATCCCGTGGCTGATTGTGATCGCTTTTGCGGTGATCGCACTCTGCTGGTTTATTTTGCGGCGCACCACGCTGGGCGTCCATATCTATGCGGTGGGCGGCAATATTCAGGCGGCGCGTCTGACCGGGATTAAAGTGGGCGCGGTGCTGCTGTTTGTCTATGCCGCCAGCGGACTGCTCTCCGGGCTGGCCGGGCTGATGAGCGCTTCGCGACTGTACAGCGCCAACGGCAATCTGGGCGTCGGCTATGAACTGGATGCGATTGCGGCGGTGATCCTTGGCGGCACCAGTTTTGTCGGCGGTATCGGCACCATCACCGGTACCTTAATTGGCGCGCTGATTATCGCCACCCTGAACAACGGTATGACGCTGATGGGCGTCTCCTATTTCTGGCAGCTGGTGATCAAAGGTGCGGTGATCATTATTGCTGTACTGATTGATAAATATCGCACCCGTCATCATCAGGCGAACTAAGGATTTCCCGACACAACTGACACGCCATTCTGCTGTTGGCGACAACCGATACAGGAGAAGGTCCATGCGTTTAAATCCGATTATTACCGGGCTGCTGGCCGCAACCATGCTGGTGGCCGCGCCGCTGGCGCAGGCAAAGCCACTAAAAACCATCGGCGTGACCGTGGGGGATCTGGCCAACCCGTTCTTTGTGCAGATTGCGAAAGGCGCCGAGATGAAGGCGCGGGAGCTGGCGGGTGACAATGTCAATGTCACGCTGGTCTCCAGCGGCTATGACCTTGGTCAGCAGGTAGGGCAGATCGATAACTTTATTGCCGCGAAGGTGGATATGATTATCCTTGGCGCCGCTGATTCAAAAGGTATTGCGCCAGCGGTAAAACGTGCGCGTGATGCCGGTATCGTGGTGGTGGCGGTTGACGTTACTGCCGATGGTGCCGATGCCGCGGTGACCTCCGATAATACCCAGGCCGGGAGCCAGGCCTGCCAGTATATTGCTGAGCGGCTGAAGAATAAGGGCGATGTGGTGATTATCAACGGTCCGCCGGTCTCCTCGATTCAGGACCGGGTATCCGGCTGTATGCGCGAGTTTAAAAAACATCCGGATATCAAGGTGCTCTCTTCTAATCAGAACGCGAAGGGCAGCCGTGAAGGCGGCCTGGAAGTGATGACATCGCTGCTCTCGGCCCACCCAAAACTCGACGCAGTATTTGCGATTAACGACCCGACCGCTATCGGCGCGGATTTAGCCGCTAAACAGGCGCAGCGCAGCGAATTCTTTATCGTCGGCGTTGACGGCTCGCCAGATGGTGAAGAAGCGCTGAAACGTGAGAATTCCCTGTTTGTCGCCACCCCGGCGCAGGATCCGCAGGTAATGGCGGCACGGGCGGTGGAAATTGGTTATGACATTTTGCAGGGCAAACCGGCACCGAAAGAGACGGTATTGATCCCGGTAAAAACCATCGACCGCAACAATATCGCTGACTACAAAGGCTGGACGGTGAAATAAGCGCATCCGTGGCAGGTATGCAACCGCTGCCTGCCCGATTAAACAGGAGATAAGCCGATGAAGCGCTCTGAGGTCAACGCGATTTTGCAACAGACCCTCGCGTTCTTTGCCCGCCAGGATGTGCATCTGCCGCGCTGGGCGGAGTTCACGCTGGCGCAGTGGCGGCAGAGAGCGCGTGAGGAGTGGCAGGAAGTGTTCGATCTGAAGCTGGGCTGGGATGTCACCTCTTTTGGCAGTGATAACTTTCAGCAGCAGGGGCTGACGCTGTTTACCCTGCGTAACGGTTCGCCTGACGGCGTGCCCTATGCCAAATGCTATGCTGAAAAGATTATGCACTGCCGTGAGGCGCAGGTGACGCCGCTGCATTTTCACTGGCGTAAACGCGAAGATATTATTAATCGCGCGGGCGGCAATCTGATTGTTGAGCTGTATAACCGCGACGGTGAAGCGCTGGCTGGCACGCCGGTAACGGTAGCGATTGACGGTTTTCGCCAGACTCATGCCGCCGGTACGCAGATCCGCTTATCGCCTGGCGAGAGCATTACGCTGCCGCCCGGCATCTGTCACAGCTTCTGGAGCGAGGCCGGGCTGGGGGATGTGCTGACAGGCGAGGTATCGATGATTAACGATGATGAACGCGATAACTATTTTCTCACGCCGGTGTCGCGCTTTAATCCGCTTGAAGATGACGAAGCGCCACGCTGGTTGCTGTGCAATGAATACGGGCGCTATCTGCCATAAGCCGTTATTTGCCGTGGATTCCCTGTGGGACAAAAATCATCATCAGCGCGGAGAGCAGTGCAAACAGCGTAAGTGCTGTAGCAGCGCCTGCGGCGGCATACAGCATACCGAAGATCACCGATCCCACCACCTGGCCCGCTGCCAGCATAAAGAACAGCACGCCGACGCCAGAGGCCGGGGAGTGTGCAGTTGCGGCAGCGCCACATACCAGCAGCACGCCAGAGACGGTGACATAACCTGCGCCGCACAGCGCCACGGCCGGAAATAACCCCCAGGTGAAACTTTCACTGTGCGCCAGCAGCAGCAGTGGAAGCGCCATAAACAGTTGCGAAAGACGCCAGACCTGATGCAGACCAATACGCGCCGCAACCGGTCCGGTCAGTGCGCCAACTATTCCTGCGCCACCGCTGACCAGCCATAACAGGCTGGTGGTTTTTTTATCCACAGCAGAGTGATGCTGCAGCAGCTCCGGGCCAAAGCTCCACCATGCCGCGCTGGCGAGGCCGCTGATAAAGGCAACTATCGCCAGCCGCGCCAGCGAACGGCAGAGCAGCGTCTTACGCCAGTTTATCTTTCCATCACGACTATCCGGATGCTTGCCTGGCAGATAACGCAGAACCGGCAGCAGGCAGGCCAGCGCCATGATGCTAAATACTATGCAGGCCACCCGCCATCCGCCGGGCAGCCACTGCAACAGCGGCACCGACAGGATAATGCCCGCCGCGGTGCCGGCGTTAATCATGGTATTTACCTGAGGCTGCTGCTGTGCAGCAATCATCCGATTGACGGCGGCGGCAAGCGCCGGAGAGGCGAGGCCGGAACTCAGACCGGCAATAAACAGTCCGGCGGCCAGCATCGCCGGGGAGAAGGCGAGGGCGAGCAGCAGCAGTCCGCCAGCGGCGCATAACGCTGCCAGCGCCGCCGGTAAACGCGCGCCATAACGCGCTGTCAGCAGTGATGCGGCGATAATCGCCAGGCAGTAAGCGGCAAAACTACAGGCAGAGATCACACCAGCCAGCCGGGAACTAAAGGGTATATCGCTGGCTACCGCAGGCAGCATCAGTCCCCAGGAGAATCTTGCCATGCCGTAGGTGACCGCAATCAGTGAAAAACCGGTGATACCGAGTGCGACAGAAGCCCTCACGGTTTTTTCCCGCTGCCGGCCAGCAGCAGAGCGACCGCTGCTGCGGCATGGCTGGCCGCTGCGGGGCCGATAATCAGCGCAGAGGTGATAGCGCCTTCGGATAACATCCAGATCGCATCAGCAATCGCCACGCTGTCTGCGCCATGCGAATGTCTGACGCAGGTAGCGATGTACTCGCGCAGCTGATAGCGATAGTCGAGCGCCTGCGCTGACAGTCTGACATCCTGCTCCGCATATTCGCCCCAGGCTTTCAGAAAGAAGCAGCCGGAGCTGCCCTGTTCCTGCATCCACTGTTCAAGCACCGTGAAAAGCTGGCTAATTGCCTGCGGATGCTGCGGTGCATAAAGGGCGGAGAAGAAGCGGTTTTTGCGTTCAGTCATCACCGCTTCAGTCAGCATCTCGCGTGAAGGAAAGTATTTGTACAGCGTGCGGGTAGAAACGCCCGCCTCGCTACAAATGCGGTCGGTACTGGTGGCGTGAAAACCGTTGCGATAAAACAACTGCTCAGCGGCCTGAATAATATCCTGTTTTTTCTGCATCTGTAAAAAGTAAACCGATCGTTTTACTTTTGCAATAATTATCTTAAATCAGAGTCTGCTGCGGCAAAGGGCGGCGAGAATGCCGCCCCTGCCACATTAAACCGCAGGGGCCGCGTTCTCGCCGCCCGTGTGGATGATTTTCGCGATACGCAGCCTGTATGTATGGTAAGAGGGGAGAGGTTGTCTCAGGCAATACGACTGTTAATCAGCGCCGCATCCGGGCGCACCGCATCAGCGGAAAACACATAGCCCAGTCCGCGAATGGTGCGGATCAGCGTCGGCTGGTGCGGGTTGATTTCAATTTTTCGCCGCAGCCGCATAATCAGCACATCAATGGTGCGGTCAAATACATCGAGGGTTTCGCTGTGGGTCAGTTCAAGCAGCTGATCGCGCGTCAGCACTTTGCGCGCATGGCTGATCATCGCCAGCAGCAGCGTATATTCGCCCTGCGTCAGCACCACCTCTTCACGCTGCGGGTTCAGCAACACGCAGCGGTTTTCATCCAGCCGCCAGCCATTAAATTGCCAGCCACGCCAGCTGGTATAAGGATTTTCCAGCGATAGTATACCGCTACGGCGCAACACCGCTTTGGCGCGCGCCACCACTACCCGTGGGTTAAACGGCTTGGCGATATAGTCGTCTGCGCCCATCTCCAGTCCGACCACGATATCCGACTCCGATCCCATGCCGGTCAGCATAATCACCAGCAGATCGGGGCGGGTTCGCTGCATCTGCTGTAGCACCAGCAGGCCATTGGTATCCGGTAAAATCATATCCAGCATCACCAGCGAGATCTCGCGATGACCCGCAAGCAACGCCAGCGCATCCTCGCCGCAATGGCAGCTATACAGGGTAAACCCATGTTCACTCAGCACATCGTTAAGCAGCTCGCAGATGGCTTTATCGTCGTCGACCACCAGAATGGCGGGTTTCATCGCAGCGACCTCACAGGTTGCAGACAGGTTAAAAAGCAGTGTATCTGAGCCGCTAACCGGCGTGAGGGGCAGGCGATAAAACTGTGAGACGGGTCGCGGGCGGCGCGTGGATTTTTCGGCATCAGCCGCAGAATTGCCGCGCGCGGAGTTAACCGGCGCGGCTGAAGTTCAGTCCGGCGACCGCACCCGCGGATATTTCCATAACCAGCGGCCACTGGCCATCCGCCAGTAGAAACAGATGCCGCGCACAATCCAGTCAAAGAACATCCCAAGCCAGATACCGACGACGCCAAAGTCGAGCACGATGCCGAGGGTATAACCAACCACAATCCGGCAACCCCACATACTCAGCATCGATACCCACATGGTATAACGCGCATCGCGCGCGCCTTTCAGCCCGGCAGGCAGCACCCATGACGCGGCCCAGATCGGCATAAAGGCGGCATTCAGCCACACCAGCACTTTCACCACATCAATAACATCCTGTTCGCTGGAGTAAAACGACGCCAGCACGCCTGCCAGCGGCACCGAAATCAGCGCCAGACAGCACAGACCGAGGGTCGATAACCAGAAGATATGTTTTAGCTGACGCTCCGCCTGTCCGATCTGCTGTTTACCGAGCCGGGTGCCAACAATAATGGTGGACGCCGATCCCAGCGAGTTACCCGGCAGGTTAATCAGTGAGGCAATTGAGAACGCGATAAAGTTACCGGCAATCACATTGGTGCCCATCCCCGCGACAAATACCTGCGTCAGCAGCTTGCCGCCGTTAAACAACACTGATTCAATACTGGCTGGCAGGCCGATGCTTAACACCTCCATCAGAATGGAGCCGTTCATACGTGTAAAGTAGCTTTTCAGGGTGATTTTCAGCGCCGGGTTAAAGCCGATCATCAGCACATAAATCACCGCCGCCGCGCCGATATAGCGCGACAGCGTCAGGCCAATGCCCGCGCCAATAAAGCCCAGCCCGTCCCACGAGAGACAGCCGTAAATCAAAATGCTGCTGATAATGATATTGAGGATATTCATGCCGCCGTTAATCAGCATCGGCATTTTAGTATTGCCCGCGCCACGCAGCGCGCCGCAGCCAATTAAGGCGATAGCCGCCGCCGGATAGCTCCAGACGGTAATGCGCAGATAGATCAGCGCTAACTCTTTTACCTGCGGTTCGGCCGCCCCGGCAATGACATCAATAATTGCCGGACCGGAAAATTCAATCACCAGCGCCAGCAGCACCGAGGCCAGCGTCATCAGCACTAGCGACTGACGGGTCGCGGCGCGCGCGCGCTTGCGATTACGTTTGCCCAGACTGAAAGCCACCACCACCGTGGTACCGAGGTCGACGGCGGCAAAGAAAGCGATAATCACCATACTGAAGCTTTCGGCCAGCCCGACCGCCGCCATCGCCTCTTTACCTAAGCGACTGACCAGAAAGGTGCTCAGCACCCCCATCAGCAGTACGCACATATTCTCGAAAAAGATCGGCACAGCCAGCGGAGTGATTTCCCGCCGCAGCAGAACATGATAAGAGCGCCGTTTTGGATACCAGGCGGTGCCCTGAATGGCGTGCAGCAGTTTGGTGTACAGCTTTTGCAAGTGAGTTCCGGCAACATCAGAAATACGGGGGGAGTAAAGCAAGGATGGTTAAGGGCTGAACAATAATCAATTTATTTATCCGGCACCGCACAAAAAGTCCTTTTTTGGTTGCGGATTCGCTTTTTCAGGTGTCGTGGGCGGCGGTAAACAGGTTTAAATTCAATAAGATTAGCGCTATGATAATAATACTCATTTACATTAAATTCGTTAATAAATGAAAAATTTGCTGTCAAAAAGCGCATCGCAAATGGTTGCGCTGCTTGTGTTTCCGCTGGCCCTGATGGTGACGGGTTGTGACAATAATCAGAGCGAGCAACCAGTGGCCAGCCAGCCGGGTGCGCAGCAGGGCGACTGGCCACGTACGCTGGCGACGCCAAAAGGGCCGCTGACGCTGGATCACGCGCCGCAGCGGATTGTTTCCACCAGCGTGACGCTTACCGGAACGTTGCTGGCGATTGATGCGCCGGTGATTGCCTCCGGCGCCACCAGCCGTAACAGCAGCGTGGCGGACGAGCAGGGCTTCTTCACCCAGTGGGGAGCGCAGGCCAAAGCACGTCATATGAAATCCCTCTATATCACCGAGCCAAATGCTGAAGCGATTGCCGCTGAAGCGCCGGATTTGATTGTGATGTCCGCCACCGGTGGCGATTCGGCAGTGAAACTCTATGATCAGCTTTCAGCCATCGCGCCGACGCTGGTGATTGATTACGGCAATAAAAGCTGGCAACAGCTGGCCAGCGAACTGGGCAATATCACCGGCCATGAAGCGGATGCCCGTCGCCGGATTGACGGTTTTGCGCAGCGGGTGGCGGCGGTAAAGCAGTCGATCACTCTGCCGCCGCAGCCCGTTTCGGCGCTGGTGTATTACGAAGACGGACGCGGCGTTAATCTCTGGACCCGCGCTTCGGCGCAGGGGCAGCTGTTAAGCGAACTCGGCTTCACGCTGGCCACTCTGCCTGCCAATATTGATGCGCAAACCAGCATGGGTAAGCGCAATGATATTATCCAGTTATCCGGCGAGAATATGGCCTCCGGGCTGAATGGCAATACGCTGCTGCTGTTCTCCGCCGATGCGCAGACGGTGCAACGTGTCAGCGCCAATCCTTTTCTCACCCATCTCGACGCCGTGCAGCAACAGCGGGTCTATGCGATGGGGCCGGATACTTTCCGCCTCGATTACTACAGCGCCAGCAATATGCTCAACAACATTGAGCAGCATTTTGCTGCGCCAAAACCATGACGCAATACAGCACGCAACGCCAGCTCAGCCTGCTCGGCGTGATTTTGCTGCTACTGCTGCTGTGCTGTGGCGCCAGCATGCTGCTGGGGGCGAAAACCATCAGCCCGGCGGATGTCTGGCACAGTCTGACCGGGCAGCTGCAAAATGCCGACAGCGTGATTATTGTCGATGCGCGTCTGCCTCGCACGATTGCCGGGATCCTCGCCGGACTGGCGCTCGGCGGTGCAGGCGCAGTGATTCAGGCGTTAACCCGTAATCCGCTGGCCGATCCGGGCATTTTAGGGGTTAACGCTGGCGCCAGTTTTGCGATTGCCATCGGTATCAGTCTGTTTGGCGTCAGCGGTATGGCCGGATGGCTGGGCTTCGCCTGGGGCGGGGCGCTGCTGGCCAGTATTGCGGTATGGCTGATTGGATCGCTCGGCGGCGGCCGGGTCAATCCGGTGCGTCTGACGCTGGCAGGTGTGGCGCTGAGCGCGGTGCTAACCGGGATGACCACTTCACTGGCGCTGCTGAATCCGCAAACCTTTGACCAGATGCGGATCTGGCAGGCCGGTACTCTCGATATCCGTTCGCTGCATAATCTGCGCTTTATCGCCCCGGCGATTACTGTCGGATGCCTGCTGGCGCTGCTGTCGGCGCGTGCGCTTAACAGCCTGAGTATGGGCGAGGAGATGGCGGCGGCGCTGGGGACGCGGGTGCTGCTGGTGCGTCTGCTGGCGGTGGTGGCGGTGATGCTGCTGTGTGGTTCCACCACTGCATTAGTGGGGCCGATTGCGTTTGTCGGCCTGATGATCCCGCATGTCGCGCGCTGGTGGTTTGGTTCGGATCAGCGCTGGATCCTGCTTGCCTCTTTTCTGCTGGCGCCAGTGCTACTGCTGACCGCCGATATCACTGGCCGTCTGCTGGTGGCGGGCGAGCTGCGCGTATCCATTGTCACGGCCTTTATCGGCGCGCCGGTGCTGATTTGGCTGGTACGGCAACATAAATATTAAGGAGAGTCGGGTGGTAGCCAGAACGGTGCTGTTGGGGAATCCCCGTGGCATGATTAATGGTCGTCTGTCATTGCGGGTGATGCTGACCAACGGCCTGTTACTGCTGCTGGCATTGCTGCTGGCGCTGTTTGCCTTGTGCTACGGCACATTAAGCCTGACGCCGTTACAGGTGTGGCGCGCATTGCAGGGCAGCGGCGAGCCGGGAATGATTACCGTGGTCAGCCAGTGGCGTGCGCCGCGGATTGTGCTGGCGCTGGTGCTGGGCGCCGGTCTGGGCGTCAGTGGGGCCGTATTTCAGTCGGTGATCCGCAATCCGCTCGGCAGCCCGGATGTGGTGGGCTTTAATACCGGTGCATACACCGGCGTGCTGGTGACCATTATCCTGCTTAATGGCAGCTATTATCAGATCGCCAGTGGCGCGCTGATCGGCGGTATCGCCGCCGCCGCACTGGTGTGGCTGCTCGCCTGGCGCGAGGGCATTGTCGGCTTTCGCCTGATTATTGTCGGGTTGGGGGTGGCGGCGCTGCTGTCGGCGCTG
This sequence comes from Winslowiella arboricola, assembly GCF_025527015.1. GTDB lineage: Bacteria > Pseudomonadota > Gammaproteobacteria > Enterobacterales > Enterobacteriaceae > Erwinia > Erwinia arboricola. Next base: position 464,303 of record NZ_JAODIM010000042.1, read on the forward strand.
AATACCTGGCTGATTATCACCGGTTCGCTGGAGAGTGCGATGAGCGCCGCGCTGTGGGGGGCTGGTTCGCTAAACGGGATGACCTGGGCGAAAGGGCAACCGGCGCTGCTGGGTATACCGTTGACCATTACCGTTATATTGCTGCTGGGAAAACGACTGCAACTACTGGAGATGGGTGATGACAGCGCGCGTGCGCTGGGAGTAAACGCCGAAGCCAGCCGCCTGTGGCTGATGCTGTCGGGTATTATCCTCACCGCCATAGCCACCGCCAGCGCCGGGCCGATCTCGTTTATCGCCCTCGCGGCGCCGCAAATTGCGCGCCGTCTGACGCGCGCCAGTTCCGTGCCGCTGTTTTCGGCGGCGACGAGCGGCGCGCTGTTACTTCTGGCCGCTGATATTACGGCACAACACAGCTTCAACGGCGTGCAGCTGCCGGTTGGCGCAGTGACCGTCAGTATCGGCGGTCTGTATCTGATTTGGCTGCTGATCCGTGAGTCTCGTCGCTAATGATAAACCGTACCGTTACCAGTCGTTTACAGGCCTCCGCGCTGACGCTGGCCTATGAGCAAAAAGTGATTACCCGCGATCTGAATGTCACCGTTCCTGACCGACAGTTTAGCGTGATTATCGGCCCTAACGCCTGCGGCAAATCGACGCTGTTGCGAGCGCTCTGCCGGTTGTTAAAGCCGCGCGGCGGTCAGGTGCTGCTGGACGGTAAAGATATCCATCAGCTGGGCACCAAAGCGCTGGCGCGCCAGCTGGGGCTGCTGCCGCAACATGCCATCGTACCGGAGGGGATTAGCGTGGCGGAACTGGTGGCGCGTGGCCGCTATCCGCATCAGAGTCTGCTAAAGCAGTGGAGTGACGCCGATCGTCAGGCGGTGGATGCCGCGATGGCCGCCACCAATATCAGCGATCTTGCCGCGCGCAGTGTGGATGAGTTATCGGGTGGCCAGCGCCAGCGGGTGTGGGTGGCGATGGTGCTGGCGCAGCAGACGCCGCTGCTGTTACTGGATGAACCCACCACCTGGCTTGATATCGCGCACCAGATTGAGTTGCTGGATCTGTTCCGTCAGCTTAATCAGCAGTCGGGCCATACGCTGATAGCGGTGCTGCACGATCTGAATCAGGCCTGCCGCTATGCCGATAACCTGATTGTGATGCACAGCGGACAGATCGTGGCGCAGGGTAAACCTGCTGAGATTATCAGCGCGCAGCTGGTGCAACAGGTGTTTGGCATGACCAGCGTGATTATTGATGACCCGGTATCGCATACGCCGCTGATTGTGCCCTGCGGTCGCTTTCATCCGGCACCGGCGCGTTAAGCGCCGGGCGGATGTGCAGTTACAGGGTATCTTTTAGCAGCGCCTGCACGCCGTCAATCAGTCCGCCACGCCAGCAGAGCGGGTCATGGCCGCCAATATATTCGCGGTAAGCCACCTGCAGACTGGCCGCTGTTAATGCGCTCAGCATCTGTTGATTGACAAAGCCTATATCCTCTTCAGTACTGCCGGACTCCATAAAAATCTTCAGCGTCGCCGCCGACTGCTGGCGGCGTGCAACCTGCTTTGTCAGCCAGCCGGTATTGTCTGTTTCAGGATGATGCATAATATTCACATCCGGCCACCAGAATGATCCCGACTGACTGAGAATGCGGCCAAAGCGCTGCGGCCAGTGCAGTCCGGCATACAGCGCGGCGAGGCCGCCGTAGCTCTGACCGCTGACCACCGTGCGTTGCGCATCGTCGCTGAAGGGGGTGAGGCGACGACTTAGCGGCAACAGCTCCTGCTGCACTGCCTTCCAGAAATGCGGGTTGCACGGCAGTTCCTGGCCGCGATGCGCCATATCGATCACATCAATAAATAACCAGCAGGCGGCAGGCAGCTGACCGGCGGCGGTTTGCTGGTCGATAGCGGCATAAATCGGGATATTTTGCGCCCAGTTCTGGCCGTCGAGCACAATAATCAGCGGCCGCTGCTCCGGCTGCGCGCTTTCACCGCTGGTATACAGCCAGATCGGGCGCTGATTACCCAGTAATCTACTCTGCCAGTGAAAACGGTGCAGGCGGGCGGCGTCGGCGTCGATATCGCCGCCGCTGTCAAAGGTCCGCCAGCCCTGTTGCACAGGCGCGTCGGGCATATGCGCGGCGGAGAGCGCTTTACGGCGGCTGGTAAAGTGCGGGCGTAGCGGATTCAGCGGATCGGCGATTGCCAGCGGGAACAGCGATATCCACCACGCGCGCTGTTGCTGGCGCGCAGTGTCCGCATCCTGACTAAAATCGGGCGGCAGCTGGCTGGCATTCACCGGGATCAGACTGTAGCTGCCGCGCCAGCGCGGATCGATGGCGGCTGACCAGTACCAGACATCGGTGCCCGCCAGGTGCTGCATCGTTTCTGGTTGCTGGCTGTGGTGATCGGTGACGCCATTGACATCAATATAGACCTGCACCGTTTGCGGCTGACTGCCGCCGCTATCGCGCCAGAAATAACTCATTCTGACGTCACTTCCCGTCTGCTGTTCAACCAGCGGTGTGCCGATCTCCGCCAGTTGTTGCCACCACTCTGGCTGGCCGACATTGGACGCCGCCAGCAGTTGCGCCACTGTCCCCGCCGGTTGCAGGGCTGGCATCAGGTTTGTTCGCTTTATCATCGACTTGTCCTTCGTTACTTTTCGCCACAGAGACTAACAGTTTGTTGTCAAAACCTCGCTTAAGAAATACTAATACGAATGTTATTGAGAAGCATTTGTGTTTGCAATAGCATGCCGGGCATTCCGCTGAACGCTGTTTTTTGCCTCTGTGGCAAGGGGTTATCGTGGCAAGCGGGAGGAGAAGTGGCTAATGCCGTCTGATGATATGCATTCAGTACCGACAGGGATTATAAAAAAATGTTTAAGCGTTTAAAAAAACAGCAAGTCTTAACCGCCGACAGCGCGCGCACGCGTCTGATACTGGCTTCGGCCCTGATGGTGGTTCCGCTGGCGTATGCGGCGGCGGCTACCGAAGAGACGTTGACTGTCACTGCCAGTGCGCAGGAGAGTGTCACTTCCCCGTTAAAAGGCAACGTGGCGAAGGAGAGTGCTTCAGGCACCAAGACCGCTACGCCGCTGCGCAAAACACCACAGGCTATTTCGGTGATCACCCGTCAGCAGATGGACGATCAGGCGGCGCCTTCGGTGTCCGATGCACTGAGCTACACCAGCGGCGTGATGACCAATTATCGCGGTAACTCCAACCGTAACGATGAAGTGATCAGCCGTGGTTTCCGTTATGCACCGAAGTTCCTTGATGGCCTGAGCTATGGCCTGTCAGGACAGGCGGGCGCTGCCGGGCAGGTGGATCCCTGGTTGCTGGAGCGGGTGGAGATGGTGCATGGTCCGGCCTCGGTGCTGTACGGCCAGGTCAACCCCGGCGGGCTGATCAATATGACCAGCAAACGTCCGACGGCGGAAAGCATCCATAAAGTGAAATTCAGCAGCGGCAATCAGCATCTGGCCGAGGCGGCGTTTGATTTTGGCGGTGCGCTAAATGACGACTACAGCCTGTTTTACCGGCTGAATGGCATCGCCAGCACTAAACATGAATTTGTGAAGAATGAAAAACAGCAACGGATGGCGATTGCACCGGCGCTGACCTGGCTGCCGAACGAAGACACCAGCATTACGCTGTTAACCAGCTACACCAATGAGCCGGAAGCGGGCTACCGCAACTTTCTGCCATATGCCGGAACCGTGGTGCCGGTTAACGGCAATACCATTCCTTATGATTTTAACGTCAGCGACAGCAGCTATCACGAAGCGAAGCGCGAGCAGACATCTTTAGGTTATATCTTCGAGCATAACTTCAACGATGGCGTGTCGTTTACCCAGAACTTCCGCTACAGCAATATGAGTGAGTCGTATAAATATCTGGTTTACACCTCGGATGTTGCCGGTTCGCCAGGGGTTATTGGCCGCCGTCCGCAGCACGATAAAATCGAATCGGAAGAGCTGGGGATTGATAACCAGCTGAAAGCGCTGTTTAACACCGGTGAGGTCACACACTCGGTGCTGGGCGGGCTGGACTATAAGTGGAGTGATGTCGATACGCAGATGTGGCTGGTGCGTGGCGATGAGTACAATCTGAACTGGTCAAATCCGACCCGGATCAGCGTTGACGAAAGCAGTATGAGTATTGCTACCGATACCCGTAAGAAGCTCGATCAGGTTGGCGTTTATTTGCAGGATCAGCTGGAATGGCATAACTGGAATCTGCTGCTGTCAGGCCGTCATGACTGGGCGGAAGTCCGTACCCTTGACCGCACGTCGGATACGCAAAGCCAGCAAAACGACAATAAGTTTACCGGCCGTGCTGGTCTGCTGTATGCGTTTGCTAATGGTGTTTCACCCTATATCAGTTACAGCACCTCGTTTGAGCCGAATCTGAGCAGCGGTGCGCCAGGCAGCGATCCGTTTAAACCGACCACCGGTGAACAGACCGAAGTCGGGGTGAAGTATCAGCCGCCAGGCAGTGAAACGGTGATTACAGTTGCGGCCTTTGATATTACGCAGAAAAATATTACCCAGTACAACAGCGTGCTGGGCTATAACCAGCAGATTGGTAAAGTGCAGTCGAAAGGGGTCGAGACCGAGATTCACAGCCAGCTGACGCCAGAAATCAATGTGATGGCGGCATATACTTACACTGACGCGGTGACCAAAGAGAGCAGCATCGCCGGACAGGCAGGCAATACGCCAGCGATCATTCCGCGTCATGCCGCATCGGCGTGGGGCAGTTACAGCTTCCATGATGGCGTACTGAACGGTCTGACGTTAGGCAGTGGTGTGCGTTACACCGGTGTGACCTGGGGTGACTCGGTGGGTGGGGTGACCGTGCCGCACTACACGCTGTATGATGCGATGGCGAAGTATGAACTGGGTGAGGCTTCATCGGCACTGAAAGGCACCACATTGCAGTTTAATGTGAATAACCTGACCGATAAGCACTATGTTTCATCGTGCAACAACGACAGCGCCTGTTTCTATGGCAGTGGTCGTACGATGGTGGCTTCGGTTAGCTACAGCTGGTAATCCGTATCTGCACGGGCGGCGATAACGCCGCCCCTACATTAATATAAACGTAGGGGCGGCGTTATCGCCGCCCGTATCAATGATTTGCAGCGGCGTTAAATACGTTCTCACAACCCTTTACCCTTAACGGAATGGCGGTTCGTTAAAGGTACGCAATTTGCGCGAATGCAGGCGATCGCCCTCGGCGCGCAGCAGATCGATCGCGCAGATGCCGATCTGCAGATGCTCTGAGATCGCCCCTTCATAAAAGCGATTAGCCTGACCAGGCAGTTTAATTTCCCCATGTAGTGGCTTATCCGACACACACAGCAGGGTGCCGTAAGGTACGCGGAAGCGATAACCCTGCGCGGCAATGGTGGCGCTCTCCATATCCACCGCGACGGCGCGACTCTGGTTAAATCTCAGCGCTGACGCGGAATAACGTAACTCCCAGTTACGGTCGTCGGTGGTCGCCACCGTCCCGGTACGCAGTCGCTGTTTAACCTCTTCACCTGGCATATTGCTGACCATTTTAGTGGCGTCGAACAGCGCGCGCTGCACTTCGGCAATGCTCGGGATCGGAATATCCGGCGGCAGCACCGCATCCAGCACATGATCGTCACGCAGATAGGCATGCGCCAGCACATAGTCGCCAATCGTCTGGCTTTCGCGCAGGCCGCCGCAGTGGCCGATCATCAGCCAGGCGTGCGGGCGCAGTACCGCCAGATGGTCGCAGATAGTTTTGGCATTGGACGGGCCGACGCCGATATTGACCAGCGTAATGCCCTGGCCCTCTTTGGCAATCAGGTGCCAGGCTGGCATCTGATGATTTTTCCACGCCAGATCGGAAACCGTCTGCTGCGGATTGCTGGTCTCAGCGGTAATCACAATACTGCCAGCGCAGGAGAGGGCCTGGTACGGCGAATCGGCATCGGCAATCTGCTCACAGGCCCAGCGTACAAACTCATCGACATAGCGGGTGTAATTGGTAAACAGCACCCATGACTGAAAATGTTCCACCGGTGTGCCGGTGTAGTGTTTCAGGCGCGCGAGGGAAAAATCGCTGCGCAGCGCGTCAAAATGGGAGAGCGGCAGAGTTTCGCCCGGATGGAAGATGCCGTCGGCATTTTCATCGCCAATCTGCGACAGCTCGGTGGTCGGGAAGTGCTGGGCGATACCGGCGCTCATGGTGCGATCCAGCATCAGCCCGGAACCATCGATCACATAAGGGAAGGGGATCTCCTGCGTGGACGGCTGCACCTCCAGCGTAATCGGGTATTCGCTGTGCAGCATCTCCAGCTGCTGTTGCAGATAGGCGCGAAACAACGCCGGACGGGTGATGGTGGTGGTGTAACAACCGGCACGGGTAAAGCGGCCAAAGGCGCGTGACAGACGGTGATCGGCGGCGTTGCCCTGCCAGCTGACGCGCAGTTCCGGGTAGACAAACAGCCCGCCGGCACGCAGTGCGGCATCTGGCAGGCGGCCATCTTCAATATAGGCGGTGATGGCATCGCGCAGGGCACTCACTGCCGCATCGTACATCGACTCCAGCTTATCCAGCGCCTCGTTGACGGTTAATCCGTTCATACTCGCTCCTTAATACGGGTTTCAGCTCAGTATATCATCCGGACATCATGCCAGCATTTGCGATCAGAGGAAGACGAAAGTACACCTGCAACGCCAGAAAAGCGGCAGGAAACAGTAACTTCAGCCAGGATTAGCGCACACTCATTGATAACCGGTAACGATGAATTTGCAAAACCGATGGCACAAAATCGGCGCGCTCTGTTTTACGCTGGGCGGGCTGCAATATTTACTGGCGGAAAGCGTCAGCGCGCTGGCGTGGGTACAGCCGCACTATGTCTACAGCCAGAACTATATCAGCGATCTGGGGATCCCGCAGTGTGGCCCGCAGATCTGCTCGCCGCTGCATGCGGTAATGAACAGCGGTTTTGCGCTGGAAGGTATCCTGTTTTTCAGCGCCTGCTGGCTGTTGCGCAGGCAGCTGAGCGGCTGGGGACGCATCCTGATGCTGCTTACCGGCCTGCTGCACGCGGTCGGCGGCGTGCTGATTGCGCTATTTCATAGCGGCGGCGCGGCGGCAGGCGTGACGCTGCATGAAACCGGCGCAGTCATGGCTATCGGCGGCGGCAACCTTTGTCTGATTAGCGTCGGCGGATGGCTCTGCTCGCGCCGCCAGTGCCGGATTTACAGCTGGCTAAGTCTGCTTGCCGGTATTGCAGGTTTGCTGTGTATGCTGACCATCCCGCTGGCGTGGCTGCCAACTGGCCTGATTGAGCGTGCCGCGGTCTATCCGATTACCGGCTGGCAGATCCTGACCGGGTTGATGCTGTTGCTGAAAGCAAATAAACGCTATACCTCTGGCTAAAAATGGTTATGTTATCAGCATCATTTTTTTTCCTGAGGCTCTCGTTATGCCAGCAAAAGTCGCCGTTATTCGTGTTGTCACCTCATCCGATCAGCATTTCCTTGATATGCATCAGACGCTGATCGCCACGGTTTGTCCGCAGACGCAGTTCACCACCCGCTGTCTGCCGGATCAGCCGAACGGCATCCATAATCAGGCGACGCTGGCGCTGGCTGAACCTAAGCTGCTGGCGCTTGGGCAGCAGTTTCAGCAGCAGCAGTATGATGCGCTGGTGGTCAGTTGCGCCGCCGATCCGGCCGTGGCGCAGCTGCGCGCGCAGCTGACGATTCCGGTGATTGGTGCAGGCGAGGCCTGTTGTCGGCAGGCGCTGACGCACAGCGACCGGGTGGGAGTGATTGGCATTGAAGCGGAAGCGCCGGCTACCTTTCATCAGGTGCTGGGCGAAAAACTGCTGGCTTACCATCAGCCGGACGGCGTGAACTGTACTCATGATATTCATACTGACGCCGGCAAAGCGGCGATTATCGCCGCAGTGCTGGCCTGCGAAGCGGATGGCGCTGAAGTGATTGCGCTGGCCTGTACCGGTATGGCCACTACTGATGTGGCGGCGCTGGTGGCGCCATTTACCCGACTACCGGTGATTAATCCGGTGATCGCCGCCGGTCACGCGGTGGCCGCGCTACAGACACAGTTTGCCTGACAACGCGGTCAGACATGCTGGCCGCCATTGACCTGAATTTCCGCACCATTGATATAAGACGCACCCTGGGTACAGAGAAACCATACCAGCGCAGCAACCTCTTCGGGTTTCCCCAGACGCTGTAACGGTACACTGCGATCAACAATCTCGGCAGTGCCCGGCGACAGAATGGAGGTTTCGATTTCGCCCGGCGCGATGGCATTGACGCGAATGCCCGCCGGGCCAAATTCGTGCGCCATTTCGCGGGTTAACGCGGAGAGCGCCGCTTTCGAACTGGCATAGGCAGCGCCAGCAAACGGATGCACCCGGCTGCCCGCTATCGAAGTGACGTTAATAATATTGCCCTGGCAGGCTTTCAGTTCATCAAACAGGCCGCTGGCGAGGATCGCCGACGAGAACAGATTGACGTTAAATACTTTCATCCAGGTGGCGTAATCGGTCGCACGAATACCAAGGCGTCCGCCAGCGGCATCTTTTGGCGAGATGCCGGCGTTATTGACCAGCGCATCCAGCCGCCCGCCCAGCAGGTTTTTAATCATCGGCAGGCTGCGGTGGATCTCATCGATATCTTCTAAATCCAGATGGATATGGTTTAGTAAACCTTCGGCCCACGGACACTCTTCCACCCAGCTCTGGCGTGACGCGGTATAGATTTTCCAGCCTGCGGCATGGAAATGTTTTACCGTGGCATGACCGATACCACGACTGGCACCGGTAAGAAGCAGGGTCTTTTTCTGCTGCTGCATAACTGGACCTCCATTGTGATTAGCTGCGCAGCCGCTCACTGCGGCGGCGAAGAACTTCCATGACGATTAACAGTATCAGTGATGCGCCAATCATCAGGCTGGCCGCGGCTGCGATGGTCGGATCGAGGTTTTCGCGGATACCGGCGAACATCTGAATCGGCAGGGTACGCTGGCGCGGGCTGGCGAGAAACAGGGTTACCACCACTTCATCAAACGATGCGGCAAAGGCGAACAGCGCGCCGGAAAATACCCCCGGTGCAATCAGCGGCAGGGTGATTTTACGAAACACCAGCAGCGGACTGGCGCCGAGGTTTGCGGCGGCGCGCGACAGGTTGGTGTCGTAGTTTTTCAGTACCGCGGTGACGGTAATCACCACAAACGGCACGCCAATCAGCGCATGGGCCAGCACCAGTCCGGGATAGCTGTTAAGCAGTGACAGACGGGCAAAGAAGAAGAACATACCGACGGCGATAATCACCACCGGCGCTACCATCGGCGAAATAATAATCGCCATCACCAGCCCTTTACCGCGAAACTCGCCGCGCACCAGCCCCATCGCCGCCAGCACCCCGAGTACGGTGGCCAGCAGGGTGGCGAGCGGGGCGATTAACAGACTGTTGCCCAGCGCACCCAGCCACTCCTGCGAGTGGAAGAAGGTCTGATACCAGCGCAGGGAGAAGCCGCTTAACGGATAACTGAGAAAGGATCCGGCATTAAACGACAGCGGTACAATCACCAGAATCGGTACGATAAGAAAAAGCAGAATTGCCGCGCCATAGAAGTTAAAGGCATATTTCCACAGGCGTAACAGTTGTGAGCCATGTTGTTTCATTACGCTTCTCCGTGATTAATGACGCGCGGCTTCAGCCGGGGTACGGGTGACGCGGATATAGACGATATACAGCAGGATAACGATTATCAGCAGCTGCGTGCCTAACGCGGCGGCCATACCCCAGTTCATGGTGGTATTGGTAAAGAAGGCAACAAAGTAGCTGACCATCTGATCTTCCGGTCCGCCCAGCAGCGCCGGGGTGACGTAATAGCCAATCGCCATCATAAATACCAGCAACGCACCGGCGGTAACCCCCGCATAAGTCTGCGGCACATACACCCGCCAGAAGGCGCTAAACGGATGCGCGCCAAGGGAGATCGCCGCGCGCACATAGTTTGGCGAGATGCCTTTCATCACCGCATACAGCGGCAACACAATAAACGGCAGCAGAATATGGGTCATTGAGATATAGACGCCAACGCGGTTAAACACCAGCGCCAGTGGATGGTCGATAATCCCCAGCCACTGTAGCGAACTGTTGATCAGACCGCCGGACTGCAACAGCACGATCCAGCTGGCGGTACGCACAATCAGCGAGGTCCAGAACGGCAGCAGCACCATAATCATCAGCAGATTGGCGCGCCCCACCGGCTGCTTTGCTAACCAGTACGCCAGCGGATAACCGAGCGCCACGCAAAACAGCGTGACCACCGTCGCCATCCATAAGGTGCGCAGCAGCACATTAAAGTAGAGCGCCTGATCGGCTGGCAGTTTTTCGATTCTGCCGCTGTCGCCATCGACTTTGCGGTCAAAGACCGACAACAGATAGTAGGGGGTAACGGTGGCCGACGCGCGTTGCAGCGCCTGCCAGGTGCTGATTTTGCCCCAGTCGGGCAGGGCGGCGATTAAGGTCTCTTTGACCGGCGCGCCATCTTTTGGCATCTGGCGTGGCGTGGAGACAATCAGGCGACGAAAGCGGCTCTCTTCATAACTCATACGTTTGGCGACGGCGGCAATCTGTCCGCGTTCGCGCGCCGCCACCAGTTCATTGCCGACCGTAGCGAACAGCGCTTCGTCAGGCAGGCTGACGCCGTCCCATTTTTGCAGCGCCGCCACGCTGTTCGGCAGCGTATTGGTCAGTTCCGGGTTTTGCACGCTCTTTATCAGAATCGAACCAATCGGGAACAAAAAGCAGACCACCACAAAAGCCAGTAACGGGGCGATAAGCCACAGCGAGCGGCGTGTTTTAGCGGCATCGACTTTGCGCAACCGCTGGTTCAGGGTCGGACCGTCGGTGGCAGGGGCGTTGTTGATGGCGTTGTTCATCACGGGATTCTGGCTCAATGGCTGGCTCCTTTACGGGTTAAATCGGCAGGATGCGGCCGGTGAAGGCCGCATCGCAGGTTATTTCGCCGCCCAGGCGTTAAAGCGTTGCTCCAGATCTTCACCGTGTTCGATCCAGAACTCGGTATTGACTTGCAAAGAGACGGCCAGGTTATCCGGCGCTGTCGGCAGGTTTTTCAGGATGCTGGCATCAATCAGCGGACTGGTATTTTTGTTAGTGGGGCCGTAAGGAATGTTTTCGGCGAAAACTTTCTGATTTTCCGGCTTGTTAGCAAAGGCGATAAACTCCTCAGCCAGCGCTTTATGCTTACTGCCTTTCACAATCGCCCAGCTGTCGAGGTCATACAGGCTGTTATTCCATACCGCTTTAAAGTCATGCCCCTCTTTCTGCGCGGCGCTGATACGGCCGTTATAGGCAGTGGTCATTACCACATCGCCGGAAACCATCCACTGCAATGGCTGCGCGCCGGATTCCCACCACTGAATATTGGGTTTCAGCTGATCGAGCTTCTTAAATGCGCGCTCGACACCGGCCGGGGTCGCCAGCACTTTATAGATATCTTCGCGTTTTACGCCGTCCGCCAGCAGCGCGATTTCCATGGTCAGCTTGGCGCTTTTACGCATGGCGCGTTTACCGGGAAACGCTTTTACATTCCAGAAATCACGCCAGTCGGTGGGCGCTTTCTTCAGTTTCTGCGCATCGTAAGTCAGCACCGTTGACCAGAGGAAAATCCCGGCGCCACACTCACCAACAATGGTGCCCGGCACGAAATCGTTTTTGTTACCCAGCTTGCTCCAGTCCAGAGGTTCGAACAGCCCTTCATCACAGCCGCGCACCAGTTCCGAGCTTTCCACTTCCACCACATCCCAGCCAACCTGACCGGTTTCGACCATGGCGCGGATCCGCGCCATTTCGCCGTTATATTCGCCCGGTTCAACGCTGCCTTTGCCAGCAGCGGCGAAAGGTTTATAGAAGGCTTTATCCTGAGCGTCCTTATTCAGACCACCAAAAGAGACCACGGTCAGCGTTTCCGCCTGCGCGGCAAAGGCCATGGTGGTTAATACGGCGAGAGCGGCCAATTTCTTATGCATGCTGTGACTCCTCGGTATCCCGGTAATAAGTGAAATAATCGATGCCCGAAAAACGGGGTAACGGTCAGATGTATGATGCATCATGTTTTTACATGGATTTTGTAGTGCATTTTTCGTGCCATCACGCATCCTGCGGCACACAGCCCTTGTTGCATATTCAGCGGCGGCGAGTCTGCACCAGCCTGGTGCGAAATCCCCACCGCGGGTGCTTAACTTTGCAGAATGGTGGTCAGGCGGCTGAGGCCTTCACGGAACTGCGCGTGGGGAATGGTCAGCGGATAAAGAAAACGAATTACGTTGCCGTGGGTGCCGCAGGTCAGCAGAATCAACCCGGCGGCCAGCGCGCGCTGCTGTACGTTGCGGGCGATCTCCGCCGAGGGTTTACCACTGGCCGGATCGTTAAACTCCACTGCCACCATCGAACCGCGGCCGCGCACATCGGCGACCGCCGGGTGATGACAGCCTTTGACGCTCTCCACCAGCTCTGCGCCAAGTTGCAGCGCACGCTCGCACAGCTGCTCTTCGGCAATCACCTCCAGTACCGCGCAGGCGGCGGCAATCGCCACCGGATTACCGGCGTAAGTGCCGCCCAGTCCACCCGGCAGCGGCGCGTCCATCACTGTGGCGCGACCGGCAACGGCGGAGAGCGGAAAGCCGCCACCCAGGCTTTTCGCCATGGTGATCAAATCGGGTTTAACGTCGTAGTAGTCGCTGGCGAACATTTTGCCGGTACGGGCAAAGCCGCTCTGGATTTCGTCGGCAATCAGCAGAATGCCGTGCTGGTCGCAGAGGTCACGCAGGGCGGTAACAAACTCTGGCGGGGCGATATTAAAACCACCTTCGCCCTGGATCGGTTCATACAGGATCGCCGCCACCTGTTGCGGGGCGATATCGCAATGGAAAATATCCTCAAGGCTTTGCATCGCGTCGGCAACGCTGACACCCTGTTGCTGATTAGGGTAGCGGGCATGGAACACCGAAGCGGGGAACGGACCGAAGCCGGTTTTATACGGCGTGACTTTGCCGGTCAGCGCCATGGTCAGCAGGGTGCGGCCATGGAAGGCGCCGGTGAAGGTGATCACTCCCGGGCGTCCGGTGGCGGCACGGGCAATTTTTACCGCATTTTCTACCGCTTCAGCGCCGGTACTGAAGAATGTGGTTTTCGCTTTTCCGGCGATTGGCACCAGCCTGTTCAGGCGCTCGGCCAGCGCAATATAATTTTCATATGGCAGCACCTGGAAAGCGGTATGGGTGAAAAACTCCAGCTGTTCACGTACGGCGGCCAGCACTTTGGGGTGGCGATGGCCGGTGTTCAGTACGGCAATACCGGCGGTGAAATCGATATACTCACGGCCATGCTGATCCCAGAGGGTGGCGTTTTCCGCTTTCGCGGTAAAGAAATCACACATCACGCCAACGCCGCGTGGCGTGGCATCGAGACGGCGTTGCTGAACTTCACTGATGCTCATGGGGTTACCTCACTCAATTCCCGCTGCGGTTATTCCGCGTTGATTCCGTATGCTGCCCTTGCTTTTTAGCCTTCCGGCGGTTGTATTATCCAGAGCCAGTTTTAATTATTTCGAGGTACCAATTTGCGATCGTTACTTGGCGACCTGCTCGCCCACCGCTTAAGCCGGATGACAACTGGCGCGCTCAGCAAGCGTCTGTACGACGCGTTACAGAGTGCGATTCAGGAGGGCGCTATCGCCCCCGGTGCGCGGCTGCCCGCCACGCGCGACCTGGCTGCGGAACTTGCCGTATCACGCAATACCGTGCTGGCGGCCTACGAACAGTTGCAGTCCGAGGGCTATCTGCAGACCCGTGCCGGAAGTGGTACTTTCGTCAGCGATCCACTGCCCGATTTGTGCCCGACGCCGGAGGGGGCGGCGAAAAAACCGCTCAGTACGCCATTCAGCCCGTTGCGGCTCTCCAAACGGGGCAATACGCTGCTAAGCCGCAGCGGCGTCGGCCCGTTCCAGTGGGGCGCGTTTATGCCGGGAGTGCCGGATGTCAGCCATGTGCCGCATGATATCTGGCGCAAAATTCAGCTGCGGCTTAGTCGCCGGATGCCGTTTGCTTCGCTGACCTATTCACCGCACGGTGGCTGCCTTGAACTGCAACAGGCGCTGGCGGACTATCTGCGCGTGGTGCGCTCGGTGGTCTGCACGCCGGATCAGATTGTGATCACCGCCGGAACCCATCAGTCGCTGGATCTGCTGGCGAAGATGCTCTGCGACCCCGGCGATAGCGCATGGATGGAAGAGCCGGGTTACTGGGGGATCCGCAATGTGCTGGCAGTGAACGGGGTGAAAATAGTTCCGACAGCGGTCGATAACGGCGGGATGAATCCGCCGCAGCATGAGGACGCACTCACGCCGCCGCGGCTGATTTGCGTCACCCCCTCGCATCAGTATCCGCTTGGCGTGGTGATGAGCCTGGAACGGCGTCAGCGCCTGCTGAGTCTGGCACGCGAATGGGGCAGCTGGGTGGTGGAGGATGACTACGACAGCGAATTCCGCTTTGCTGACAGCCCGATTCCGGCGCTACAGGGGCTGGCGCCGGATGCGCCGGTGATCTATCTCGGCACCTTCAGCAAAACCCTCTATCCCGGCATCCGAATCAGCTACATGGTGCTGCCGAAGCAGCTGGCGCCGCGGATGAAAATGGCGCACTCCGAACTGTATCGCGGCGGCAATGGTCTGGTACAGCTGACGCTGGCGGAGTTTATTCGTGAAGGTCACTACGCCGCCCATGTGCGGCGTATGCGTCAGCTGTACAGCAAGCGCCGCGCTGCGCTGGTGGCGGCGATTACCCGCGAGCTGGGGCCGCAGTTTCTCAATCTGCAGAATAACGCCGGGCTGCATCTGGTGCTGGTGCTGCCGGATACCATCGATGATGTGGCGGTCAGCGCCGAGCTGGAACAGGCTGGCGTCCTGACGCGCGCACTGTCGGGATATTATATGTCCGGCGCTAAACGGCGTGGGCTGTTACTGGGCTACGCCTGTGTTGATGAAGCGCAAATGGCAGAGACCTTTGCGCCGATTGCGCACTGCCTGAAGCGGCATTTGCATCGTGACGGGGCACCGGCATGAGCAGGCGCGTTGCGCCGTCGGGGTTGCCTGATACTGTCAAAGGGATAACCTTATTGTTTTGCAGGATATTTTGAAAAGACAATAGAAAACAATAGCCTGAGGCGATAATCCTCAGGCTTTTTTTTCGCATTTTTTGTCAGATGCTACTTGTTTCGGCAAATCTTCAGTGGTAATCCTAAAAAAAGACCCGCCACCGGAAAGTTCGCATTACCCGATGATGCAGGAATCATGCCGGGTGAATTGCCAACGCGTTTGAGAAGAGAATGCCATGAGAACATTTGTCAGTTTCCGCAATATCAAAAAGAGCTACGACGGCGACAAGCTGGTGGTTCGTAATCTCAATCTGGATGTGGAAGAGGGGGAATTTCTCACTCTGCTTGGCCCCTCCGGCTCCGGTAAAACCACCAGTCTGATGATGCTGGCCGGGTTTGAAACCCCGACAGACGGCGAGATTTTACTGCGCGATCAGCCACTGCATACCCTGCCGCCGCATCAGCGCGATATTGGCATGGTGTTTCAGAACTACGCGCTGTTTCCGCATATGACCGTGGCGCAAAATCTGGCGTTTCCGCTGAATATTCGCCGCATGAACCGTTCCGATGTGCAGGATCGGGTGAAACGCGTACTGGATATGGTGAAACTGACCGATCTGGCGGACCGTTATCCGGCGCAGATGTCAGGCGGTCAGCAGCAGCGGGTGGCGCTGGCGCGTGCGCTGGTATTTGAACCGAAACTGGTGCTGATGGATGAACCGCTGGGCGCGCTGGACAAGCAGTTACGTGAACATATGCAGATGGAAATCAAACAGTTGCATGAGATGCTCAATCTGACCGTGGTTTATGTCACTCATGATCAGAGCGAGGCGATGACCATGTCGAATCGCGTGGCGGTGTTTAATGACGGCATGATCCAGCAGATGGACAGCCCGAGTAAACTGTATGAAGAACCGAACAACGCCTTTGTTGCGCAGTTTATCGGCGAGAATAACACCCTGCTGGCAACGCAGGCGGGGATTAGTGGGGATTATTATCAGGTGAAACTGGATGACGGCACCCAGCTTGATGCGCTGAAAGTGCGTCCCAGCTCACCGGGCAAAAAGATCCAGCTCAGTATTCGCCCGGAACGGGTGAACGTTAATGCACCGGAAGCGGGCGACCAGCAAATCCGCGCGCGTATTCAGCAGTTTATCTACCTTGGTGACCATGTGCGCATGCTGACCGAAGTGGCCGGGCAGGGTAATTTTATGGTTAAACTGACACCGGCAAAAATCGATCCGCGCTGGCGGCCGGGCGATGAAGTGCTGCTCTCCTGGCAGCGACACCATCTGCGCGCGCTGGATGTGATGATTCAGTGAGCGGTTTCGGCCGTTATCATCACAACTTCTGCAAATCATCGGCACGGGCGGCGAGAACGCCGCCCCTACGGGTTACATAATTTTGCAGGGGCGGCGTTCTCGCCGCCCGCTGCTTCGTCGCTGGCCTGATAGCTGGCTTCCATCGCATCCAGCGCGGCTTTATTATCCTGCCCCCACTGATACATCAGCTCGATTGGCTCGGCGAAGGTGCGTCCCAGCGCAGTTAGTTCATATTCCACTTTCGGCGGCACCACATTAAATACATTACGCGTCACCAGACCACGGCGTTCCACTTCGCGTAACGACTGCACCAGCATTTTCTTTGAAATGCCATCCAGGCTGCGCTGCAGTTCGCCGGTACGACATTTGCCGCCGGGCCAGTGGTACAGCGCATGGATCACCATGGTGGTCCATTTTACTGAGAATAATTCCATTAAGCGGCGTGGCTCTGAGTCCGCATAAAACATCATTTTGCCGTTCACCATCACAGGCATATGGTCACCATTTGGTATCTATGTCCCAAAAGGGTAACTACTACCAATAGTGACGCCAGTTGTCTATAGTGCCTCCCCGCAAATTTACCTGACCCGGAATGCCCTATGAAAATTAAAGGCCTTGTTGCCAGCGCTGCCCATCTGCCTCTTGCTACCGCCACGCTGGATGCGCGTGATATGCAACCTGATGATATTTGTATTGATATCCTCTATTGCGGCGTATGCCATTCCGATCTGCATATGGCGCGCAATGAATGGGGCGTCAGCATCTATCCGATGCTGCCAGGCCATGAAATTGTTGGCCGCGTGCTGGAAAGCGGTAATAACGTCACTGGCTTTAAAGCGGGTGACCTGGTGGGCGTCGGCGTGATGGTCGACTCCTGCGGTCACTGTGCGGCGTGCGCCAGCGCCGAAGAGCAGTACTGTGAAGCCGGTTTTACTGCCACCTATAACGGTAAAGATAAGTACACCGGCGGCACTACCTATGGTGGCTATGCGCAGAGTATGGTGGTCGACAGTAAGTTTGTGGTTTCCGTGCCGGAAAACCTTGAGCTGAGCGGCGTTGCGCCACTGCTGTGCGCTGGCGTGACCGTCTGGTCGCCACTGCGTCACTGGAACGTTAAGGCCGGAGATAAAGTCGGCGTCGTTGGCCTCGGTGGTCTCGGCCATATGGCGGTGAAACTGGCCAGCGCCTTAGGGGCGGAAGTGACGCTGTTTACCACCTCCGCGCACAAGGGTGAGGATGCCCGACGTCTGGGAGCAACATCGGTGGTGGTATCGACCGATGCGCAGCAGATGGCGGATGCGGCAAACCATCTCGATCTGATTCTTGATTGTGTGGCGGCGCCGCACGATCTGGATGCCTATCTGCGCACACTGAAGACCAATGGTCATCTGGTGCTGGTGGGAATTCCGGATAGCCGTCATCCGGCGCCGGATGTGACGCCAATGGTATTCCGCCGTCTGAGTATTAGCGGCACCTCGATTGGCAGCATCCGTGAAACCCAGGAAGTACTGGATTTCTGTGGTCAGCACAATATCACCGCCGACATTGAGTTAATTAACGGCGAACAGATTGAAACTGCATTTGCCCGCATGCTGAAAAGCGATGTGAAATACCGCTTTGTGATCGATATTAAAAACAGCGCCTGGTAACGACCCAGCGCCGGGGGATTGCCCCCGGCTGCTGCGAAAAATCACTCTATCTCAGTGGCATAGTTGCTGACCGGAGTGATTTTTTTGATCAGCTTATTATCAAACAGAAATTGCTCATACGCCTGATAACGTGCACGATCCAGCTGCGCCGGATCGCGGGCAAACAGCGGCAGCGTTTTTTGCCATGCACGGTGGTTAAGCGCAGTATTCAGCTCCGGGTGGCTGCTGGCGAAGCTGTTCCAGGTCTGCTCAGGATGGGCCTGCAGATAGTTAGCGCCTTTTCGCAACGCGGCGAGGAACTTCTTAATTTTCGGCTGGTTCACTTCGGCTTTGTTGGCGACTATAATCAGTTCGTCATAGGCCGGAACGCCATAATCCTCGACGTTGAATACCACCGGTTTTTTGCCCTGTAACTCCAGCTCCACCGCTTCAATATTGCGATAGCCGCCAATAATGGCATCCACCTGGCCCGCCAGCAGCGCGCTGGTCAGCTGAAAATTCACGTTAATCATCTTCACATCACGGGTGCTGAGTTGCTGCTGGCGCAGCATGGTGCCTAATGTCGCCTCCTCAATACCGCTAACCGAAAAGCCGATTTTTTTGCCGCGCAGATCGGCTGGCGAAGTGATGCTTTTATCCAGTGTCATCACTGTATTAAGCGGCGAGTTAATCAGAGTGCCGACGCGCATCAACGGTAAACCCTGATCGGCGAAAAAGTGCAGCTGTGGCTGATAGGTAATGGCGAGATCCGCCTGGCCTGCGGCGACAAGGCGCGGTGGCAGCGCCGGATCGGACGGCGGCACGATTTTCACCTCCAGCCCTTCATCTTTAAAGGCGCCGATCTGTTCGGCGACCATAATCGGCGCATGATCGGGGTTTATATACCAGTCGAGCACCAGGGTGATTTTATCGGCAGCGCTGGTTTGGGCGGCAAACAGGGCGGCGAGCGTCAGTGCGGGCAGGGATTTGCTTATCATTTTAATGACCTTTTTGTTTTACGATTATGAGGGTGCTCCTGGCGCCCAGTTAATCAGGCGGCGCAGCAGGGCATCGACGCTTTTCCATAGCAACAGCGTCATCAGCACCAGAATAAACAGCGCGGCAAAGCAGAGATCGGTTTGCATGCGGGCGTTGGCGTTCAGCATCAGATAGCCCAGACCCTCCGCCGAGCCGACCCATTCACCGATAATCGCGCCGATCGGTGCGACCGCCGCGGCCATACGTAGCCCGGAGCCAAATGCCGGTAGTGCCGCCATCAGCCGTACATGACGCAGCTGCGCCCACGGCGAGGCGCCCATGGTGCGCGCCAGATCGAGATAGTCGTTGCTGACCCGGCGCAGTCCGTCGAAAAAGCTGGATGCCACCGGGAAGAAGATCACCAGTACCGCCATCGCCACTTTGGCGCTGATACCGAAGCCAAACCACAGCACCAGCAGCGGCGCCAGCGCAAATACCGGAATCGCCTGGCTGGTGACCACCACCGGCATCAGCCAGCGTTGCAGCCGTGGAGAGGCGATCATTGCCAGCGCCAGCAGTGCGCCAAGCAGGACGCCCAATACCAGGCCGCTGAGCATTTCGCTGGCGGTGATCAGGCTGTGCCAGGCCAGCACCGACCGGCTATGCCATAACGCTTCTGCAACCGCCGCCGGCGACGGCAGCAGAAATGCCGGAATACCGCTCAGCGTGATCAGCCACCATAACAGGACAAAACCGCTGAATACCGTCAGCCCCTTCATCCTGCCGCCCTCACCAGTTGCTGTAGCAATTCTCCCTGACTGTGCAGCAGATGCTGATCGTCTGGCGCACGTGGCGGCTGACCGGCAATCGTCAGGCTGTCGGTGATCTGCGCTGGCTGACCGCTGAGCACCAGCAGGCGATGGCTGAGGCGGCAGGCTTCCAGCGGATCGTGAGTTATCAGCAGCACGGTATGGCTGGCCAGCAGCTCAGCCGCCAGTTCCTGGATCATCGCGCGGGTAATGGCATCAAGCGCCGAGAAGGGCTCATCCATTAACACAATGGGCTGGCGCTCATACAGGGTGCGCGCAATAGCGGCGCGCTGGCGCATACCGCCGGAGAGCGTCGCCGGTCGCGCATTGCCCTGAGCGCTGAGTCCAACGCGTTCCAGCAGATGCAACGCCCAGGCGCGATCGGCTTTTTCGCCACGCAGGCGCGCGCCGAGAGTGATATTTTCCAGCACCGTCAGCCACGGATACAGCAGATCATTTTGTCCCATCCAGGCGATACGTCCGGCAATCGGCAGACCGTCGCTGCCGGTAACCCGACCTGCGTTCTGCCGCGCCAGCCCGGCGATAACCTTCAGTAAACTGCTTTTACCGACGCCGCTGGCGCCGAGCAGCGCTACAAAACTGCCGCCTTCGATGGTGAAATTAAGCCGTTCGAACAGGGTACGGGAGCCATAACGCAGGGTTAAATCTTCAACCTGGATGCCGGGGGGTGAAAAGCGGTTCATTGCGCATTCAATCCCATTTGCCAGAACGCCGCTTCCAGTCGGGTGGCGGTGGTAAAGATTTCCGCCAGCGCATCAAACCGGCTCTCAGCGCCGCGCTGATGGCCGACACGTTCCAGCAGATCGATTGCTGCCTGCACGCCATGCAGATATTGCATGTCGCCATAGTTATTGATCCAGGGCGCATAAGGATTGCCGTCGATTACCGTTGCCGGGTTATTAAGCAGGTGCAGGCCAATCTCCGCATAACCCGCCACGCAGGGCAGCAGTGCCGCCAGCAGATCGAGTGCATCCCCCGACTGGCCAATATCCAGCACATAGCGCGTGTAGTTGATCGTTTCCATGGCTTCGGCTTCGCTGGTCATCTGCGATTCGCTAAGTCCCCAGCTGGCGCAATAACCGACATGCAGTGGCAGCTCCGCAACAATTGCCTGCAGCGAGGCGGCGGCGGCGCGGATCTCCGGCAGGGTGCGCATTTTGTACACCAGCAGGGCGTACGCGCGGGCGAAGTGGATCAGGAACAGGTAATCCTGGGTCAGATAGCGGCGAAAAGCGCTTTCCGCCAGCGTTCCGGCCCCCAGCTGCTGGATAAAGGAGTGATTAACATAGGCCTGCCAGTCGGCGCCCGCCTGCTGACGTAAACGCCCGTAGAGACCCTGGCCGAAATCAATGGTCGTCACAGGGCGCCTCGCAGAGTAACCGGCAAGGATGCAGCAGAATTTTTAAGGGTGATGCTAAACATGTGACCTCCAAAAAAGTACGTGGAGATCCGGGTGCGATAAGGTGAATGGCAAATGCAGACTACCAGCCCGTCCCTTCGCTGGCATGACCCAGATCAGGTTCAAAGGGTCCGGCTTACGCCATCTCAGTCCATTACAGGACACCCCTCGGAGCAGATATTTATACGGTATTCACTTTTTGATTTCAATGGCTGCGGGGATAGCAGCAAGGCGCTAATTGCGATTTGCCTCGCAGATCGTATTGTAACGAGTTGCTTTAACTTAATGAAAATTATGGTAAATAAAATATTATCGCAACTGGTGCTGGTTGATAATAGCGCAACTTCAGACGGCGATGGAGAGAACCGATGACAGGGAGTGTTGCGCTAAGAGAGGAGAAGTTTCTTTTTTCATGGCAATTTCGCAGGTATGACCGGGAGCTTATAAGGCTAAAAACTTTCGTCAAAAATATTGAGAAAAATCAATCTGTCATATTAAAAATCACTATTTACGCTCACAATGGTGGATATATTAATGTTATGCGGGATTTTATCGCTGCCATAAATGAGGCTGGCGAGAAAAATATCAAAGTTGATCTGGTTTTTAGTGGATTTGCTATCAGCGCTGCTGCTTACCTGTTTAGTTATTTTACTTACCACACTCGTTTTGCGCATGTAAGGGTAACAGCCGGGTCAAACCTTTGTATTGTCTACCATAAACCACGCCTTGTTGATCCAATATCTGGCGAAGTTTTATTATTCGCCAGCGATGTATATCAACAAAAAAAACTTTATAAAGTGGAGACATTGATTCTGGATTTAACCGAAGATTTTGACCGTGTTTTTAATTCAATGTGTGAGGTGCTGGCATGTACCGGGAGACCGCTTGCTCCGCATTTGTTAAATGCTTATAATTTAAATGGTGATGTTGCAATCTCTTTTTTAAAGGGCGAGCCAAATAAAGACCAGGAGAATAATTATGTTCACACTAACTGATAAAGATATTGAGGACGCTCAGCGTATTCGCGCGCTACTAGCTGAGTCTGGCAAAATGCCTCTTCCACGAGGGCGCTCAGCTAGCGACGAGTTGGTTTTACAGCGTGACCTTGAGGCCTTTCAAAACAGACCTCACGGCAACCATAAGAGGTTGGTTATTATATAATTTCTTCCACTGCCTTGCCCTGAATCTGCTGGCGAGGCGGTAAACCGTGCTCAGATATACCTTTACTCCTCCTGCCGTTTAATCCCTTCCGCCATAAACGTCAGAATCAGCGACATTGAGGCCGCGCCGGGATCCAGATGGCCGATGGCGCGTTCGCCAAGGGCTTTTGCACGGCCAAACGCCGCCACCATCTGGCGGGTCTGTTCGCTGCCGGCTCTTGCCGCCTGTGCGATTTTCGGCAGCGCGTCACACAGAGGTTCGGCTATTAGCGACTGCGCCGCATCCGCTGCCGCCGCCAGCGCATCGACCACGGTTTTATCTCCGGGTTTAGCGCCGCCACGCTGGCTTACCGCCTCCAGCCCATTCTTAAGAAAACGCGCCAGCAGTGGCGTCGTCAGCACCATTTCGCCGTGCAGACTTTTACCACCCGCACGAAACAGAGTGCCGAAAACTGCCCCTGATGCGCCGCCCATGCTGGACATCAGTGTGCTGCCCACATCGGTTAGCAGGATGCCGATATCATCGCCAGTTTCCTGCGACAGCAATATTTCCACGGCGCTAAAACCGCGTTCCATACCCACGCCATGGTCGCCGTCGCCTGTAGCTCTGTCCAGCTGCGTCAGTTGTGCTTCGCTGGCAATCATACGGCGGGCGACAGATCGTAGCAGGCGCGACAGCTCGCTGGCATTCATGCTTATTTCCTCCAGGCAAAACTATGGCAGGGGGCGTCATACAGCGCTTTCAGTGGCTTATCCAGACGGAAAAATGTAATCGAATAGCCGGACATCTCCTGTGAGGTGCAGTAGCTGCCGATTAGCGTGTCGTGGACAACGACTGTGCGTTGTGCCAGCAACTGATGGACTTTACGACTGGCGATCAGCAGTTCGCTGAATGTGGCTGCGCCGAGGTTATTGATTAGCAGACAAATTTCATCGCCAGCTGTCAGCGCCAGATCTTCGCAGAGGCTTTCCACCAGCTCGCTGACCAGCTGGTCGGCAGGGACCATTTTCTGACGCCGTACGCCCGGCTCACCGTGAACGCCGATACCCAGCTCAAACTCATCCTGCGCGAGAGTAAAAGTAAACTTGCCGGTTTGCGGCAGTGAGCAGGGCGATAATGCCACGCCAATGCTGCGGGTGTGCTGGCGGGCTTTTTCCGCCAGCCGCCAGACCTCTTCCAGCGCCAGTCCCAGACGCGCAGCGGCACCGGCAATTTTCAGCACCATCATATCTCCGGCCACGCCACGGCGGTCTTGCTGACGATCGGCGGGAGCCGAGGCAATATCGTCATTAACCCGCACGCTGCGGCTGGTAATACCGTCTTCCTCAAGCAGTTCGGCGGCAATAGCAAAATTCATATTATCGCCCGCATAGTTACCGTAGATAAAAAGTACCCCTTTACCGGGCCGCGTGTGCTTTACCGTCGCCATAATGGCGTCAGGCGCAGGGGAAGTGAAAATCTCACCCAGTACCGCGGCATCCGCCAGCCCGTCGCCGACATAACCGGCGAACATCGGTTCATGCCCGCTGCCACCACCGGTCACGATCAGCACTTGCCCATGGTTTAAATCTTTACGCACCACCGCGCTGATCCCGGCGATTTTTTGCATATCGCCGTGGCTGGCGGCAATCAGTCCTTCCAGCTGTTGCTGGCAAACATCGGCGGGATGATTAAGTAATTTTTTAGGTTTTCTCATTATCGGCTCCCGCAGCCGGCTGATGGAACTGATGGTCGTAATACTGAATACGCGCCACTTTTGCTGCCGAAGCACCCGCTTCAAACTCGGATGCCAGCCAGGCGCTGAGAATACTTTTTGCCAGTTCCGGGCCGATCACCCGCGCGCCGAGCGTAATGATTTGCGCATCGTTGCTTTTGCGTGCCCGTTCGGCGGAGTAATTATCGTGGCACAGGGCGGCACGGATACCCGGCACTTTATTGGCGGATATCGACATACCGATACCGGTACCGCATAACAGAATGCCACGCTGATGCGTGCCATTGATAATTTGCTGCGCCAGATGCACGGCAATATCCGGATATAACTCTGCCGTATCGCTATAGTCTTTTACTTCCACGCCTTTATTCCGCAGGAACACCATCAGGGTATCTTTTAATTCTGTCGCAGCATCATCGCTGCCGATCGCAACAGGCAACATAGCTCCTCCAGCTTAACGCGCCGCAGTAAATGGACGTTTATAAGTAATTTGCCGCTGTGAAAGTTTGAGGGGCTTCGCATAACACAGCGATTTATCGCTGTAATTAAACGTTCTGATACCTGACTCGCATTATCAGAGGCAATAACAGGCGTATTAATCTTTATCTGAAGTTAATCTGCCACCGCAGTAATAAACGGTTTATTTAATTAAGAGGTCAGCCATGAAGATTGTGTATCAACAGGCGCTGCGGGAACTGGCTGTGGTGCTGGATAATTTAAATGAAAATACGGTGCAGCAGGGGCTGGATCTGATTCAACAAGCGCGGCGCATCAGCCTGTATGGCGTTGGCCGCGAAGGGTTGCAGATTAAGGGATTCGCCATGCGCCTTTACCATCTGGGGCTGCGTGCATCGGTGGTCGGTGAGATGACCACGCCGCCGCTGGGACCGGGGGATTTGCTGATTGTTTCGGCGGGTCCGGGCTGGTTTTCTACCGTCGATGCGCTGTTAATCACGGCCCGGCAGGCCGGGGCGGCGACGCTGTGTATCACTGCCCAGCCCGCAGGCGTCAGTGCATTAAAAGCCGACCGCATTATTACGCTGCCAGCGCAAACCATGGCCGACGCAGAGGGCGCGACGAGTTCGGTATTGCCGTTAGGTTCGTTATATGAAGGGGCGTTATTCCTGCTGTGCGAAAATATAATTGTGCAGTTACAGCAAGCGCTGGCGATTTCCCCTGCGCTGATGTCCGCTAATCATACCAATCTTGAA
Organism: Winslowiella arboricola; assembly: GCF_025527015.1. GTDB lineage: Bacteria > Pseudomonadota > Gammaproteobacteria > Enterobacterales > Enterobacteriaceae > Erwinia > Erwinia arboricola. The sequence continues at coordinate 489,759 of NZ_JAODIM010000042.1, forward strand.
TAAAGAGATTAATAACGTGTTGGTTAATCGAACCGGCAAATTCGCGCGATATTTATGTGAGCCTGGACGCAGATTAAACTCGGCCAAAATGCGAAAACTAAACTAAGAGATAAAGATATTTATTATTCAATTAATCACTGGCCCTGTAATGCCCTGTGCAAAATATCGGGTTAATATGGAGTGAATGATGAATAAAATGACTGTGGGTATTATCGCCGCTGCCGCTCTGTTATTACCGCTTGTGGCTTTTTCACAGGACGAGCAGCCCGGTCTTAACAAGAAAGAGAGCTACCGCTTTGTGATTGTTCCCAAAGTGGTTCATCCGTGGTTTGACAAAGTTAATAACGGCGCTAAACAGGCGGCTGCGGTGATTAAAGCGCAGACCGGCTCTGAAGTGCAGATTGTGTACAGTGCGCCGCAGCAGGCTGATGTGGTGATCCAGAATCAGATTCTGGAGAGTTCCATTGCCACCCGCCCTGACGGTATCGCCATCGATCTGCTGGATGAAAAGGGCAACCGCGCTTCGCTGGAGGAAGCGGTAAGTCAGAAGATTCCGGTGACGATTTTTGACTCGGTGCCGCCTGCTGATATGAACCTGACCAGCATCGGCAATGACTTTTGTGAGCAGGCGAAAATCGCCTCACGACGTCTGGTTGAATTGTTAAAAGGGCAGGGCGAAGTGGCGATTATGATGGGGGTTCCCAGTGCGCCTAACCATGCGATCCGCGCCAAATGCCATCAGGACACTTTTGCTCAGTCCCCTGGTATCAAAGTAGTCGCTACCGGCATCGATAACGACGATATTGAAACCGCGCAAAAACAGGCTGCCGCGATAATGCAGGCCCATCCCAATCTTAAAGGCTGGGTGGCCTGCGATGCCGCCGGTCCTGTCGGTATTGGCCAGGCGATCAAAGAGGCGAATAAAGCCAGTAAGGTGATTATGGTCGGCCTCGATGATTTGCCGGAAATGCTGCAGCTGATCCGCGACGGCGTTGCTGACAGCTCCTCGTCGACCAGACCGGAAATGCAGGGCTACTGGGCGGTGATGGCGATGTGGCAGCAGGCGATGGGGATCCCCACGCCGAAATATATCGATACCGGTATTGCGATTATCAATAAGAGTAATGTCGGGCAATAAGCGCGCAGCCCCGGAGAGCACAATATGGCGATCCTTGAAGTTGAAAACCTTGGCCGTGACTTTCCGGGAGTAACGGCGCTGAATAACATTAACCTGGCATTTGCATCCGGCCGGGTGCATATCCTTGCCGGAGAGAATGGCGCGGGGAAATCAACGCTGGTAAAGCTGCTGACCGGCACTGACAGCCCAAGCCGTGGCGCTATCAGGATTGACGGCGAAGATCCGCTGGCCAGGCGCGCGCTGTTTAACGCTGTCGCTTATGTTCCGCAGGAACTGAGTCTGTTTCCACACATGAGCGTGGCGGAGAATCTGTTTATTCCCTATAACCGTTCGGGGTTCAGCGGCCGTTATATCAACTTTCAGGCGATCAACCGTGAGGCACAGCGCTATCTTGATACATTCTCGATTGAGGCGCGTGCGGAGGAGCGGGTGCGCAATATCTCGATATCCGATCAGCAGTTACTGCAAATCGCCCGTGCATCGACCAATAAGCAGATGAAGGTGCTGATCCTCGATGAACCCACTTCTTCGCTAACCCGCACCGAAGTGGAACGGGTGTTCCGGGTTATCGCGGATTTTAAGGCGCGCAATCTCGCCATCCTGTTTATCTCGCATAAACTGGATGAGCTGTTTGCCATTGGCGACGATTATACCGTGTTGCGCAATGGTGAAATCATCGAAAGCGGCAGGATCAACGAGACCAGCGAAGCCGGACTGATTAAAGCGATGTCCGGCACGGATATGAAAATTAACGCGCATTTTCGTCCGATCGCTGCGCCGCAGCCGGATAAGGCGGCGACGATTATCCGCGTTGAGCAGCTTAGCGGACGGCGCTTTAACGCTATCTCTTTTACGCTGAAACGCGGTGAAATTTTGGGCTTTGCCGGACTGGTTGGCGCCGGACGCAGTGAAGTGATGCAGACTTTATTTGGCTATCTGCCCGCGAGCGGCGGTCGCGTGACGGTGAATGGTCAGCCGTGGAAGCTGGGCAGTCCGCCTTATTCGGTGAAAAACGGCATGCTTTATCTGTCGGAAGAACGCAAGCTCCACGGTATTTTGCCGCTGCTGAGCGTACGTGAAAATATCGGTATTGCCGTGATTAAACAGACCCTGTCATGGTCAGGCATCGCTGCCGGTAAAGAGAAATCACTGGTGAGAAAAGTGATAAAAGCCTACGAGGTAAAAACCTCGAATATTGAAACCCGCATTACCTTTCTTTCCGGTGGTAATCAGCAGAAAACCATTATCGGACGTGCAATGGCCACCCGACCAGAGGTGCTGATTTTTGATGAGCCGACCAAAGGGATTGATGTGATGACCAAAGTGGAAATCTACAAAATCATGCGCTCACTGTGCGAAGACGGCGTCGGTATTATCCTGGTGTCGTCGGAGCTGGAGGAGCTATATAAATGCGCCAACCGTATCATCACCCTGCATAACGGCGCGATTACCGGTGATTTCCCGACTGCCACCACCGATACCGAGACGCTGGTCAGAGCGATTTTTGCCCCGGTGAATCATGATGCGGCGTAGCCGTTTCGCCATTCTGGCGACCAGTCCGCTGGCCGGGGTGCTGGTGGCGCTGGTGATTATTTTTATCCTGTCGTCATTCGCTTCACCTTACTTTCTCTCGCCTTACAATATGTCGGTGGTGGCGCGCACCCTCGCGTTTATCGGCCTGATTACCGTCGGGCAATCTATGCTGCTGATCCTCGGCGAACTGGATCTCTCTCTCGGCATGATTGGCGGCTTATGCGGCGTTACCGCGGGGATGCTGATGGTGAATATCGGTATTCATCCGGCTATCGCCTGTTTAATGGCATTGTCGCTTGGCGCTGCGCTCGGTTTTATAAATGGCCTGCTGGTGACCAAACTACGGCTGCATTCGCTGGTGCTGACCATCGGTACTGCCGGTATTTTTGGCGGCGCCAATCTGGTGCTGACCCGGGGCGTTGCTATCACCGGTATTCCGCCCGGCCTGCAGTATTTTGGCCGCGGCGATATTCTGGCTCTGCCGGTGCCCTTTGTCATCATGCTGGCGGTGCTGGCGATTGCCAGCTTTGTCACCCTCAGGACGCCGTTTGGACGCTATATGTATGCCATCGGCAATAACGGTGCGGCGGCACGTATGCTGGGAATTAAGGTTGATCGGGTGAGGATACTGGTGTTTACCTGCGCCGGATTTCTCGCCGCGCTGGCCGGCATTTTGATGGTGGCGCGCCTCGGCACCGCCCAGCCCTCGATCGGTGAAAGCTGGGTGCTGCCGCCGATTGCCGCTTCGGTGATTGGCGGTGTCGCCACCACCGGCGGCGTCGGATCACCGTTTGGCGCGATTATCGGCGCGACCATTATCGGCATTATCGAAAATATTATCGTGCTGTTTGGCGTATCGCCATACTGGCAGGGCATTGTCAGCGGTGTGCTGGTGGTGGTCGCCATTTCATTCGATGCCATTTCGCGGCGTTATATCCGTAAAGAAGAGTGATACGCCGTGGTGGCGTGCATTTACGCGGAGGTACAGATGAAACTCGGATTAAATCTCTCGTTTGCCATCAAACGCTGGCTGGGCGGCGAGCAACTGGCAAAAGTCGTCAGCCAGGATTTGGCGATCGATCGTGTGCAGTTTACCTGGGATTTAGTTGATCCCTGGTGGCCAGCCCGCGAACGTAACGCAGTTGCGCGCGAGTATGCTGATGCCTTTCGTGCCGCCGGTATAACCGTAGAGAGCACCTTCGGCGGGCTGGCTTCCTATTGTTACAACCATTTGCTGGCGCCCAGCGCCACCCTGCGTGATCTCGGCAAGGAGCATCTCAGGCGCGCAATTGATATGACCGCCGAAATGGAAGTGGCGGCAACAGGAATGCCGTTGGGTTCATATTCGGCGCAGGATGCGCTGGATGTGGCAAGGCGTGAGGAGATTTATCAGCGGGCGTTGCAATCGCTGGTGGATGTTGCCCGTTATGCCAAAATTCGTGGTCTGTCGACGCTGCTGATTGAGCCGGTGCCGCTTACTACCGAGTTTCCGTCCTCTGCGGAGGATGCGCTACGTCTGATGACCGATCTGGATGGCGAAACCGATGTGCCGGTGCGGCTGCTGGTGGACTGGGGTCATGCGCTGTTTACGCCGATTTTCGGCGAGCACGCCAATATGGAGCACTGGATAGCGCAATGTGGCGACTATATTGCCGCTTACCATATCCAGCAAACCGATGGCCTGCTCGATCGCCACTGGAGTTTTACCCAGCCGGGGATTGTCACCCCGCAACGGCTGAGCGCATTCTGGCGTGATAACCAGTTAACCGATCAAACTTATCTGCTGGAGATGATCTATCCGTTTGAGCAGACCGATGCGTTTGTGTTGCAGGATATGCAGCAGGGGATTCAGCTGCTGAAGAGTGCTGGCTGACCGGCAGCATAAAAGCAAAAAGCCCGCTCAGGTTTCCCTGAGCGGGCTTCTCTAATATGGCTCCTCTGACTGGACTCGAACCAGTGACATACGGATTAACAGTCCGCCGTTCTACCGACTGAACTACAGAGGAATCGTTGGAACGGGGCGAATATTAGCGAGTGGCCGTCAGACTGTCAACAGCTAAAAAACATTTAGCTTTCAACTGGCTGCGTTTTCAGCAAGACGATCGCTTAATGAACAGCTGCGTCATTATCACGCCGCTGTTGCCAGTTTTCGACGCGTTTTAACGGATCCTGCGCATAAAAGCGCGAGAAGCGCAGATAGAGAGACGGGAAACGTTCATGCAGTAATTCCGGCGCGCTGAAAAAATACTCTGATAACACCGCAAAACACTCTGCCGGATCGCTGGCAGCGTAAGCATCAATAGTGGCGGCGTTCTCGCCCACCAGATCGATCTCTTCCTGAATGTGTTCCATCGCGATGCGGATATCCTGTTCCCAGCCGGCAACATCACGCAACGCAATCGACGGGATACCATTGGCGTGGCCGCTGCCGCGCGCATCCAGTTTATGCGCCACTTCATGCACAACCAGGTTAAAGCCGGAGAGATCGAAAGAGTCCTGAATATCAAGCCAGTTCAGTACAATCGGTCCCTGCTGCCAGCTCTGGCCGGATTGCACCATGCGTTCGCTGTGCACCAGGCCAAAATCATCCTGCCACTCATCGTCAACCACAAAAGGGCCGGGATAGATCATCACTTCATAAAAGCCATCCAGCCACTCCAGTCCCAGCTTTAATACTGGCAGGCAGAACAGCAGGGCAATACGGGCTATGCTGAGCGGTTCAAGTTCGAAGTTTTGCAGTGGAACCAGGCGCTTTTGCTGCAGAAAACGTCCGGCCAGCTGTTGTAGCGCCTGTTTATCTGCCGGCGAGAGTGGCGCGAAGATCGGCACCGCCAGCGCTTGCTGCCAGGGGAGTGACGCAACGGATTCTTCGGTATTTGCTTTCCACGGCCATTTAATCATTATTCTGCTCACTGTGGTTGCCCGCCTGCAGCTGTTACTAACATGCCGCAGCCCGGGCCTGACCGCAATAATTATCACGGTCAGCAGCAGAGATAACCAATAAGCATGGCGATGGGGCGCAGCATCCCGTTTGTGCAAGATGCGGAATTCAATGCGATTATTCAACCACTTACTGTTATAAATGTCTGTGATTAGCACCGCAATATAAGCGAAAAGCAGCCATAATCGTGTTGGCGCACCGGTGTTAAATACGGGTAAACTCGATCACCCACACCCAGGGATTCACTTCCCAGCTGGTGCCGCCATACTGTTTTTCCCAGGCTTTCATATAGGCTTCTTTTGGCGCCACCGAGTCGTTTTTCATGGTGAAAAAGTTGTTAAGAAAGTGCGAGTCGGTTTGCACCCCTTCCGCCATAATATCGTCGTCGCTGATCTCCTGGATTTTCTGCGCCCGCACGCCGCTGATCTGCAGATTAATACGGCTGGCCCAGCGCGGCATATGAATAGCGGTTTGCCAGCCGGATTGTTCATGATCATCATCCAGCGATGATCCCAGCTCACTGCTGTCGGCGCGATAGTGGCAATAGCGGGTGTTGCGATAAACGTCAGGCGATCTGGCATAATCGGCCATCTGCTCTTTGGGCACCACCGGTCCGCGCCAGGTTTCGCGTACCCAGAGCCGGTCGCCAGGTTGCCCGAACGGACACTGATAACTCAGGTCAGACATCTCCATCACATGACGCCCGCGTATCTGGTTACTGATAACGTCAAAACCGTAGCAACCTTCGTGATTATCCTGGCCAGGCGTGAACGCCAGCGATTTCATAATCCGGCGTGTTTGTGTCTGCTGGCCTGTTAACAGAGCGCGAACTCGTTGGTCAGAAAAAAGAATCGGCCGCTCTTTCATGAATTACCTCGTTGTACTCATTATTGGAATTCCCGTTCATTACAGTAGTTATCGGCAGTTCAACCAATCCTGACATCACTTTTTGCAACAGACCCTGGTATTGAGCAACTAATGATGAGAGCAGCTAATCAAATACTGCCGGGAACAGACATCTTTACAGTGGTTGTAAAGATAACCCTGAACTGCGGCAATAGCTGGCACTGAACTGTCAACCTGCCGGGCTGAAGATCGGGTGTATAGCTTACTGATATTAATAAAATATTATGGCAATAATTGCTGTATGGGAATCACTTAAGACTGATTATTTGAGTTTATCCATTACTTAACTCTGCTCAATTTGCCGAAGATAATATCAGGCAGTGTGCTTTAAGACTTATCTCATATCATCGTAATTTATTCTAATGTTTTTTCCCTTTCATAAGCTGCGGTATCTGATGGGTCACAGGCTGATTTGATTTCCTCAACGGTCGGATAGCATTATGCGCTGGTATAATTTGATGGGGATCTCATTTTGGTGGGTTTAGTTTCATCGCTTGCATAACGCGTTCAATACATGTCATAAAAGTATCATCAGTCATCGACTATAAACGGATTACGGGCAGCAGAATAAGCTGACTGTGCGCCCGACCGGCAGTTCAGTGTAAACGACTGTAAAGGTCATAAAAGCACACAGGGAGAAGTCTATGTCATCAATGTCCCTCGAAACCTGGCAATCACGATTTGAACACTGGCTGCACCAGAGCTGGCCCCAGGATGATAAAGCGCATGATGTTGCGCATATGAAACGTGTCTGGCAAACCGCACAACGTATAATGCGCGACAGCGATGCGAATCCGCTGGTGGTGCTGGCGGCCTGTTACTTCCATGACGTGGTCAATCTGCCGAAAAATCACCCCGATCGCCATCTCGCCTCCAGTCAGGCGGCAGTGGAAACGCGACGTATTTTGCAGAATGAATTTCCTGATTTCCCGGCGACCCTGATTGATGCGGTCACCCACGCGGTTCATGCGCACAGTTTTAGCGCTGGTGTGGCGCCACAGACGCTGGAAGCAAAAATTGTGCAGGATGCGGATCGGCTGGAATCTCTGGGGGCGATAGGGCTGGCGCGGGTATTCTATACCTCGGGCGCGCTGGGACGTCCGTTATTCGACAGCAACGATCCTTTAGGTATACAGCGCGAGCTGGATGACAGCCGCTGGACGCTGGATCATTTCCAGAAAAAACTGTTTACGCTGCCCGATACGATGCAAACCGCAGAAGGCAAGCGGCTGGCGCAGCATAACTCGCATTTTCTGGTGACGTTTGTCGCCAAATTATGTGCGGAGTTGCAGGGCGAGCTTTGTGAGCTGGATCAGTCGGTATTACGCGATTTCACCCCGGACGCGCTGAAATATTAAATTTTTGTGACAGGCTATTAAACAACGGCAGGCCAGGCTACGGTGTTGAGGAATATCATCAGGAGAATCAGATATGACCGGCAACGTTAGCTTAACGATTAAGATCGACCCCGCGCTGAAAGAGATTTTAAAAAACCTGGCGCTGGAAAATCAAGTCTCCGTCAGTCAGGAAGTCAGCCAGCGGCTGCAAAGTAGTTTGCTTGCCCCTGATCACCCGGCCATTGACAGCCAGCATACTGCAGAAGCTGAAGAAACCTCTGTCCAGTTAAGCAACAGCGAATTAAAACAGATTCGCGCTTTACTGAAAAAGCAGAAAAAGAAAAAATAAGCTTAATCATGTGATTCTCAGGCCACCACCGGTGGCCTTTATCTTTCCTGCCGCGTTTACTCTTCATCACCGTAATAGAGCACACCCAGTTTAATCAGCGGACGTCCCTGCGATTTGCGATGCAGGTTGCTGTCACGCAACGAGTAGACACAGCCGCAATACTCCTGCTGATAAAAGCGTTCGCGTTTGCTGATCTCAATCATCCGCGAGGAGCCACCCTGCTTGCGCCAGTTATAGTCCCAGTAAACCATATCAGGGTAGGGCGCGGCGGCGCGTTGTCCGCAGTCGTTAATCTGTTGCATGTTTTTCCAGCGGGAGATACCCAGCGAGCTGGAGATCGCGGAAAAACCGTGTTCCCAGGCATAGAGCGCGGTGCGTTCAAAACGCATATCAAAGCACATCGTGCAGCGCACGCCACGCTCCGGCTCCCACTCCATGCCTTTGGCGCGTTCAAACCAGTTATCCGTATCGTAGTCGGCATCGACAAAAGGCACGCCGTGTTGCTCGGCAAAGCGGATATTCTCCTCTTTACGCAGCAGATACTCTTTCTGCGGATGGATATTGGGGTTGTAGAAAAAGATAGTGTAATCAATGCCGGAAGCCTGGATCGCTTCCATCACTTCACCCGAGCAGGGCGCGCAGCAGGAGTGCAGCAGCAGTTTGTTGGCGCCATCAGGCAGCGTTAGCGGGGTACGAGGTGTTACGCTCATTTTGTCAGGCTCCTTAAACTAAAACAGGGCAAGTTTAGAAGTCTGAGCCGTAAATGTCACTGCCAGGTGCTGGCGCGTTGGATTAAACGGGAAGGCGTGGCGCTGACGTCTGCCACCGCTTTACCTTTTAACAACGACAATAAATGTTCGGCGGCGATAGTGGCCATCTCTTTGTAAGCCACCGCCACGGTGGTTAAGGCTGGCGAGCAGATGGCCGATAGCTCGCTGCCGCCGATACCGGCGATCGCCAGCTGTTTCGGTACTGCAACCCCGATACTGTGACAGGCTAAAATCGCGCCGCAGGCCACATCATCAGCGGTGCAGATCAACAGATCCAGCTCCGGCCAGGTGAGTAATATTTCCGGCAACAGGCTGTGTCCGGTAGTAAAGGTGGGTGGCAGCGGGGTGCTGACCACCCGGTGCGGTGAACGATTTACCGCCAGCATTGAGGTATTCCAGCCGCTCAGCATCTGCTGAAAGATATTTTGCTCATCATGGGAGCAGAGTAAGCCGATATTCCGGTATTCCTGTTGCACCATCTCAGTGACCAGCATTTTAATCGCGCTGGCATAATCACAGCCGACACTGATGCCGATGGGGGTTTTGTTAAGGCCGCCAATCTCCACTACCGGGATACCGGCATTAAGCAGGATTTTCTGCGCGCCAGGTGAGTTATCGAAGTTGTACTGCACAATCGCCGCCGGGTTATAAGCCAGCAGGGTCTCGATCAGGTCGCTGCCGCTGGCATTAGAGTTGTCGGCTTCGGAAAGTAAAATATTATAGCCTTCGGGCAGTAATACCTGCTGCAGGGTGTGAAAAATCGTCGCACAGCCTGGCGTTTTCAGGGAAGGCACCACCAGGGTAATCAGGCGGGAGGAGGCGGACGCCAGTGCGCTGGCCGCCAGATTGGGTACATAACCCAGGTCGGCGATGACCTGCTGGATCTTCTCGCGCAGCTGATCCGACACCTTTTCCGGCGCTCTTAATGCACGGGAAACCGTCATCGCACTGACACCGACAAGTTTGGCCACATCTGCGAGCGTGCTTTTTCCGGTTCCCGGCCGCCGCTTACTTTCCATGTACACTCCCGTATTTCAAAATTCAGTCATTTTTGCAAAATGCGCCATAGCATAACATAGGGTGATTTCGCCCGGATAATAGCGTTACAAAACTGATGATTTAAATAGCATTTTTCCCGGACGGCCGGGCAGTTATTTATCCCTGGAGAAATAACCTCTCAATCTTACTCACAGTCATTAAACATTAAAAGTGTTAGCGCTAACAAATATTTTAACAAAAAACGATGTTAGCGCTAACTTTGTGAGGGTTGTCACGGATCTTAGCCGCTGAATTCGTCAACATGCACAGCATCAGGAGAAAAGGGAAGACCAGCGATGTTATCTAATTGGCTTACACCAGAAAGAATTAAAATCATTGATCAGGTCACCGATTGGGAACAGGCAATAAAGCTTAGCGCCGAACCCTTACTGATCGATGGTGCTATCAGTGAAAAGTATATCGCCGCTATTATTCGCTCGCATCATGAGACCGGGCCTTATTATGTTCTGGCTCCCGGACTGGCTATGCCGCATGCCCGGCCGGAGCAGGGGGCTTATAAAACCGCACTGTCACTGTTGCATATTAAACAGGGTGTCAGTTTCGCTGCTGATGAAAATGATCCGGTGTATGTGGTTATTTTCCTCTGTGCGCTTAGCGGTGAAGAACATCTGTCATTAATTTCTCAGCTGGCCGAACTGTTCAGTAATGAAGAGGATCTGGCCGCGCTGTTAAAAGCTGATAATCAGTCAGCGATTGATGCCTTAATCGCAAAATATTAATTGATCTGTTAACCCCTGTAATCTGAGGTTCCTGTGAAAAAAATTCTTATCGTCTGTGGTAATGGTCTCGGCAGCAGCTTTATTGTTGAGATGAATGTCAAAAAAATCGTTAAAGAATTAGGTAAAGAAGCGGAAGTTTCCCATACCGATTTAACCTCGGCGAAATCTGAAAAGGCCGATATCTTTATTGGCGCCCAGGATATCATCTCGCAGCTTGATGATGGCAGCCGTCTGGTATTTGGACTGAAAAACTTACTCGATAATAATAAGATTAAAGAAATACTCGCTGAAAATCTGTGAGCTTTTTCGCTAAATACCGGAGTATATAATGCTTAGTTTTATTATGCAGGACGTATTGGGCACCCCGGCGATTCTGGTGGGGTTATTCTCGCTTATTGGTTTGTTGCTGCAGAAAAAGTCCTTCTCGGAGGTGGTTTCCGGCACCACTAAAACCATCATGGGCTTCCTTATTCTGATTGCCGGTGCCGCGCTGGTGGCGACCACCCTGACCACCTTCAGTCAGTTATTTGAGCACTCATTTAATATTCAGGGTGTGGTGCCAAACACCGATGCGATGGCCGCACTGGCGCAGAAGAACTATGGTTCAGCTACGGCGATGATTATGGTGTTCGGCATGCTGATCAACATCCTGCTGGCGCGTATCACCCCGCTGAAGTATATCTTCCTCACCGGTCACCATACGCTGTATATGTCGGCGATGCTGGCGGTGATCCTCTCCAGTGGCGGTGTGACCGGCTTCTGGCTGGTGGCGATTGGCTCGCTGATCCTCGGTGCGATGATGGTGATTGCGCCAGCTATTCTGCAGCCGTTTACCCGTAAAATTACCGGCAGCGACGATCTGGCGTTAGGACATTTTGGTTCAACCGGTTATCTGTGTTCGGCGCTGGTCGGCAAGCTGGTGGGGAAAGGCAGTCCATCGACGGAAGAACTTAACGTTCCTAAGTCACTGAACTTCCTGCGTGATTCATCGGTGGCAATTTCGCTGACCATGACCATTCTGTTTCTGGTGTTAGTGCTGGTTTCCGGCAAAGCGTACACCGAATCACAGGTCAGTGGCGGGCAGAACTACCTGGTATTTGCACTGATTCAGGCGATTACTTTTGCCGGTGGCGTCTATATCATTCTGGCCGGTGTCCGTATGGTTATTGCGGAAATCGTACCGGCATTTAAAGGGATTGCCGATAAATTAGTCAAAGACGCTAAACCGGCGCTGGACTGCCCGACAGTATTCCCGTTTGCGCCAAACGCGGTGATTATCGGCTTCCTGTGCAGTTTTGGCGCCGGTCTGTTAAGCATGTTTATCCTGCCGCTGGTGGGCCTGAGCGTGATTGTGCCGGGCCTGGTGCCACACTTCTTCTGTGGCGCGACGGCAGGTGTCTACGGTAATGCTACCGGCGGACGTCGTGGTGCGGTAATCGGTTCTTTTGTCCACGGACTGATTATCTCCTTCCTGCCCGCGATTCTGTTACCGCTGATGGGCGACCTTGGTTTTGCCTCGACCACCTTTGGCGATGCGGATTTCGGTGTGGTGGGCATTGTGTTGGGCAATATGATCAAGATCTTCAATTAATCGTTGTTGACGATAAGTCTGAATTAATTAGCTAAGGAATCTGTCATGAGCGCCATGTTCAATCCCTCACTGATGTGTATGGATTTAACCAAATTCAGTGAGCAAATTACCGCATTAAACAGCCGGGCAAGTTTTTTTCATGTGGATATTATGGATGGCCACTATGTTAAAAATATCACCCTGTCGCCGTTCTTTATTGAGCAGCTGAAGAAAGTCAGCACTATTCCGATTGATGTCCATCTGATGGTGGAAAAACCGGAAGAGATTATTCCGATGTGTCTGGAGGCTGGCGCTGATTACATCAGTTTTCATCCTGAGACGGCAAATAATAAAATCTTCCGTCTGATTAATGAAATCCATGATGCCGGTAAAAAGGCTGGCGTAGTGCTTAATCCGTCCACTTCTGTGGCATCGATTAAAGAGTATATTCACCTGCTGGATAAAATTACGATTATGTCGGTTGATCCGGGTTTTGCCGGACAGAAATTTATCCCGGAAACGCTGAATAAAATTGCTGAGCTGGTGAAGTACCGTGATGATAATGGTCTGCACTATCTGACCGAGATTGATGGTTCTTGTAATGAGAAAACCTTTAATCAGGTGGCTAATTCCGGTGTGGATGTGTTTATTGTCGGTACATCCGGGTTATTTAATCTCGATGACGATGTTACGTTAGCATGGGATAAAATGGCCGCTATTTTCGAGCGTGAAACCGGCCGGGCAGTCAGTTAATTTTCACTGCGCCACGACACAGGCCCGCATGACGACTCTTCGTCTGCGGGCTGATTATCCAGGTAAAATTTTTTCCACTTGCGGTCATAACCGCATATTCGGTCATTACCGGTCATCGCATTCCACTGCTCAGGTGTTGAAAAACAGGCTTGCTGACAGACGTTGCTGCCGGGCTGGCGTTAATTTTGTGTATCAGATCACCTTTTCTTATTATCTTCCGCATTCTTCAGTCCAGTGTGAGTGAAAAGTCTTAATTAAATCTGCCTGTCGTTTTGCCGCTGCGAAACTCCTGACCAGTTCACGGTTTATCGGCGCGATTCCCCTTACTTTAAACCTTTGAAAACAGTGATCCTGCGCCCTGATAAAAAGTGGAGTTAAACCCGATGACGGCAGACTTTAGACGAAAAATAATCCTCGATACCGATCCGGCAATTGGCATTCCCGGCACGGATGCGGATGACCCGATCGCCATTATGCTGGCAGTGAAAGATCCACGCCTGGAGTTGCTGGGCGTCACCACTATTTTTGGCAACTGTCCGCCGGATTTGGGCGCGCGTTGCGCCACTCAGGTGCTGGCCGCGGCTGGCAGAAGTGATATTCCGGTGGCGATCGGTATGGCGACGCGCATGGGCGGCGATCTGCCGGAGTTGCTGCAACAGGCTTATGCCGGTGCACGCGGTAAGCCGGGTTCTATCCCGCTGCCTGCGCTGGAGGATGCGCATAATCATCAGCACGCCGTCGACTTTATTATAGAGACCGTGCTGGCGCATCCGGGGGAGGTAACGATTGTCGCCATCGGTGCGCAGACCAATATTGCGCTGGCGATGGTGAAAGAGCCAAAAATTTGCGCGGCATTGCACTCGATTGTGTTTATGGGCGGCGCGCTGGGTTTTAATGCCGAATATGGCCGCGGCAATATTACCCCGGTCGCGGAATGTAATATCTGGTTTGACCCGCAGGCGGCGGATATTGTATTTCGTTCGGGTGTCGATCTGACGATGGTCGGCCTTGACGTGACTAACCCGTCGACCGGCCTGGTGCTGGCAAAAGAGCCGGTGGCAGATATCGATGCCACTGCATCACCACTGGCGGCGATGTTTAAACAGGTGTGCGCCACGTTTCTTGATGCGCCGATGTTTGAATGGTCCGAGGGATGTGTGCTGTATGACCCACTGGCGGTTGCGGTGGCTGCCGATCCGGCGCTCGGTGAGTTTACGCAGATGGCGATTGCCGTTGAGACTCAGGGCAGGCTGACGCTCGGGCAGACGGTGCCGCAACGCGATCAACCGGCGAATATGCGCGTCTGTAGCGGAATAGACGGTAAGGCGGTGGTGCAGAATATTGTCTCGACAATACTGGCGTAACAGATCGGGGCGAGCATTTCGCCCCGATACCGCATTATTCTCCGGTGAATTATCCCCTCAGCTATTATGCTGGTCCCTGCCCGATACGCCTCTGCTTCCTTTATTCTTAACCGGGTGAAGAATAACCTTATTTCTGATTATTTCGGTATGTGATTTCATATTGCATTGAAATCTACATTTTTTTTCAGGAAGAGTTATTTATGCGTAAAAAAACACTTGCCGTGATGATCCCACTCGCGCTGCCTGGTTTAATATGGGCGAGCCAGTGCCTTGCCACCGGTTATGTCTCAGAACCACCTGCACGTAATGTTCTCTGCAAAAAGGGCGAAAACAAAACATGTGATAACGCATCGCTGTATGCGAGCGATTATATCATTGCTGCAACTCATGCATCCGGTTTCCCTGAGGATGGCAAAATCCCATCTGGAGGCATTGAAGATTATCAGTCACTTAATAATGAAGATGAGGGGCTTTGGCAAAAGACCCTGATTAATAAAGGTGAAGTCAATATCAGCTGGCAGCTTACCTCACCGTCAAATGTGGTGAGCTGGAAATATTATATTACGCAATCAAACTGGCGCGAAAGCTTAAATGCACAACATCAGCTGACGCGGGAAAGTTTCGATGCCGCGCCATTCTGTGAAATTAAGGGTAATGCGCAACAGCAGCAGGGCACGGTCGCGCATAAATGTAAATTGCCTGAACGTGATGGCTATCAGGTGATTTATGCTGTTGCTGATCTTGCGCCGCAAGCTGATGGTATCAGTCGCAGCATCTATAACGTGGTTGATGTCGATATTGCTAATGTCACGGCTAAAAAGAGTCTTGCGCTGAATACGCCGTGGAAAAAAGAGATCGCCACAATCGATCGTGCGGATAGTCATGGCCTGGTCACTGTTAAAGCTGGCGATGTTATTCGCGCCCGTTTCTTTAGTCACGACGGTGAACTGGAGAAAATGGAAGTCAGACTGACCATTTTACCTGGTGAAGAAACGACATGGTCATATCATCTCGCCCGCGCGATTAATGACAAATATAAAGATATCCGCGCCGGTGTGCTGAATGAGCATGGCGATATTGTCCCTGAAAGTGAAAGCATTAACACTATTTTTGTCGGGGAAAAGAGTCAGTTAATTCATGCGGAAGTTTCTTTTAATTAATTCGATTTTTATTTTGGTAGATTTAATATGAATACAATGAAAGTAAAATTATTGCCTCTGGCGATAATGTCAGCA
This sequence comes from Winslowiella arboricola, assembly GCF_025527015.1. Classification (GTDB taxonomy): domain Bacteria; phylum Pseudomonadota; class Gammaproteobacteria; order Enterobacterales; family Enterobacteriaceae; genus Erwinia; species Erwinia arboricola. The sequence goes on from NZ_JAODIM010000042.1 coordinate 505,433, forward strand.
CTTTGCGCAGGATATTCAGTCACGGCCAGCGCCCATGGTTATATGATGAGCCCTGAGAGTCGCTCATATCAATTTTATGCCAAGCCGTGGCCCGCCAATGAAATTGAAGCGCCGAAATTACCTGCGGGTGGGACGATGGCGGCCGAGAATGCGTATGAAAATAGTTTTGAATTTCCCGCCGATGGTAAACTGGCGAGTGGTAACAACGGCAGTCGTGCACAAATGGATAATGAAGGCTATCCGTGGCGGATGAGCCCGATGAAGTCGGGTGAGCAACAATTCCAATGGCATCTCCAGGCGCAACACCGAACCACCTACTTCACCTATTACATTACTAAACCAGACTGGAAGTCTAAACCGGGTTACGGTCAAAGGCTGACCCGCGAGATGTTTGAAGATAAGCCGTTCTGCCATAAGATTTATGCGTATTCGCCGACTCCTGCTCTCGATCAATCCATGCCGGTGGCCTATACCACCCACACCTGTAACGTACCTCAGCGTAGCGGCGAGCAAAAAATCTATGCGGTATGGCGCGTACGTGATACCGGCAACGCTTTTTACCAGATGGTTGATGTGAAGTTTGATGGTGAAAATCCGCCAGAAGAGGTGATTCAGGCGCCAAAAGTGACATTAAATCACAACGCACTGAGCGTAGTGGGCACCGGCGATTGGGGATGGGGTTACCGGTACACCGGCACCAGCGATCAAAACAATGTGAACTGGAAATGGGAGTATGTGGAAGGTGATAAACGCATTTATCTGCGAGATTATCAGCATAATGGCGCATCAGTAGAATTTGTGGTGCCGAAAGAGGTTTATAACGTATCCGCGAAATATCGTCTGGTCGCCACCAACGGCCAGCAAAAATCCGGTGAGGCTATTGCTACCCTGACGGTGGTGAAACCGGCTGTCAGCATCACTGGCGGCAACAGCATGCCTGCTGCGAATCCGCTGCAACTGCAGGCTAAAGCTAACTTCGCTAATGAGAGTTATACATGGCGCCTGTTGCGCGGAAGTCAGGTCGTAAACGGCGGTATCAGCCAGCAGGGCGTAATAGCCTCCGGTCTGGCGGCTGGCGACTATAGCGCAGAAGTCACCGCATGGAGCGAAAGAGGACAACGTTCTGCGACCAGCACACATGCGGTGAAGATCACGGCAGGCGTTGAGAATAATGACCAGGCCTTTATTGCCGCGCTGAAACTGGCGATGAACGCGGCGGATAATGGCGCCAGCGTCACCTTCAGTGGTGGCGTGACCGCAGATACTGTGCCAACCAGTACCCCGGTTTACCAGTGGACACTGCCATCCGGCGCCCAGAACGGCAGTCAGGGCGCAGCACAGCAGCAATTTACGCTGGCTAAAACCAGTCAGGCGCAGAATCTGCAAGTGAAAGTGAAGGTCAGTGCAGGCAGCCCGTCGCGCGAGCTGACGCAGAGCATCACGGTTCCGGCAGTATCTGTGCCAGTTGAGGCGGAAGCTTATAATTCAAAGATCAGCTATCCGCTAAAATGCACCAGCGTGAGCTACAAAGGGCAAGTCTGGCAGAACCAGTGGTATGTGAACCCGGGCCAGGAAGAACCAGGTACCGGCGGTGCGTGGGGAGCATGGCGTGCTAAAAATGCTGCAACCAACACCTGTCCCTGATCGGCTTCAGGCTTAATCAGGATAGCGGGGGAGGTAATACCTCCCCCGACATCACTCCCCGAGCGAAATAATCTTTAACTGCGGATAGTGTTTCATTCTCTCCAGCACATCGGCATAACGCGGCATACCTTGCGCGGCGCCAATATTTTCTACGCTAACCGAAGCATAAGCCGAGGCAAACAACGCAGCAGCTTCCAGCGCATCACCCGAAGCCAGACGTGCCGCTAACGCGCCATTAAACGCATCACCCGCGCCGGTCGTATCTTTTGGCTGCGCTGGATAAACCGGCACCAGCGACATCACGCGGTCAACCGACAGCAGTGCGCCCTGCATACCCAGGGTTATAATCAGCTGTCCAACCCCTTTATCGTGCAGAAGCCGCGCCGCCCGTTGCGCGCTGGCAACATCAGTGACGTCAACTCCGCTCAGCTGCGAAGCCTCAGTACTGTTAGGGGTCAGCAGATTGACTTTATTCAGCAGCACATCGCTCACTTTCTGCCATGGCGCGGGATTGAGAATCACAAAGGTGCCGCTGTCGCGACCGATATCGATCATGCGCTGAATGGCGCTTAGATTATTTTCCAGCTGCAATAACAGAATATCCGCTGCCGCTATCGTCGGCTGGCAGCGCTGGGTTTCGGCGGCGGTGACGGTTAAATTCGCCCCCGGATAGACCGAAATCATATTTTCGGCATCATCACCGGCGACAAAAATCAGCGCATTACCGGTGGGTTTCTCTTTACAGGTAAACAGGGTGATCGCGTCAAAACCGGTATTTTCCAGGTGGCGGCGCGCAAAAATGCCGTAATCGTCGTTACCGATCTTGCCGATATAGTGCACCCGCGCACCGGCACGCAGTGCTGCAGTGGCCTGATTGGCCCCCTTGCCACCGGCGCCCATCATGCTGCTATGGGCGACCAGCGATTCACCGGGCTGCGGAAAGCGCGCCATGCCGGCGACAATATCCAGGTTAAAGGAGCCGAATACACATACTCTGCCTTTCATAACGCCCTCCTGAAATGCCGTTCTGCTGCGTAGCAGGCGCCACGACAACCGGTGTAATCGGTGGCTTTACTGAAAATAATCTTCAGGCCATCACGGGTGGCGGGCGGGCGCAGATGCCGGATAATCTGCTCGCGCAGGCTGGACAGCGGGAAAGCGTTCATCCCCAGCACGCCGCCGCCGAGGATCAGATATTCCGGGTCGAGGATATTGATTTCAATGGCGATTACCTGCGCCAGACGCTGCACAAATGCCTGCAGATCGGGATGCGCATGATGGCGGCTAAACAGTTGTGCCATTGCGGTGTCCGGCACATGCTGTTGCGCCCAGTTGCTCAGCCAGTGGCCGGAGGTCACCGTCTCCACGCAGCCGTGATTGCCACAGGGGCAGGGCAGCGGCGCGGCGGCGCTGGCACTGTGCAGCAGCGGAATATGGCCTAACTCGCCGGAACTGCCATGATGGCCATGATAAAACTGGCCATTCAGCCACAGGCTGTTGCCCAGTCCGGTACCCGGATAAATGCCGACGGCATTGTCTGGCAGCTGTGGCAGTTCCATCAGATCCCACAGCATCAGATGGTTAACATCTTTATCCATCGCCACCGGAATACCGATCTTCTCGCTCAGCAGCTGGGCGATGGGCTGATGGTCCAGCGCCTGAATAAATGGCAACGACAGCACCTGACGGCGATCGCGACTGAGGATGCCGGGCAGGCCGAGCATCACGCCATGAATATTCTGTTTTGCTACTGCCGCCTGAATCAGTCCGGCCAGCGTCGACAGCGCATCATCGGCGGTAGCCCAGCTGCGGGTGGCAATTTTATCAAATCCCTGCCACTGGCGATCGCTGTCCATAATCTGAAACCGGGTGCTGGTACCGCCAATATCTATACCCAGCCAGGATTGTGTCATGCGGTCGCTCCTGGCGCATTCTGAGCCTGCTGAATGTTGTGGCTCATGGTGTCCCACGCCGTCTCAAGATTATCATCAAGGTTAAACAGGCCGGAGGTGCCGACAATCAGCACTTCCGCCCCGGCGCCCAGCAGGGTGGAGTACGTTTTGGTGTTACAGGAGCCATCGATTTCAATCAGGTATTTATGACCGTGCTGCGCTTTCAGCGCTTTGAGCTCGACCACTTTCTCCACCATTTCCGGGATAAATGGCTGACCGGCATAACCCGGGTCGACGGTCATAATGGTAATCTTATCCAGCAGGTGAATATAGTGGTGGATAAACGAGACCGGCGTTGCCGGGTTTAATACCACACCGACTTTTTTATTTAAGGCACGAATTTGGTTAATCACACGGAATGCATCTTTATTAATGGTCTCCGCGTGCGGGCAGATATAATCCGCGCCCGCTTTGGCGACGGCATCGATAAAATCGGTCGGCTGTTCCACCATCAGATGAACATCGATCTGCAGTGGCGTGTACGGACGGATCTGCTCAATAAAAAAGGGTGACAGCGTAATATTTTTAACAAAGTGCCCATCCATAATATCAACATGGAGGAAATCAGCGCGCGTATTCAGTACATGCAACTGCTGCTTAATTTCCATCAGGTTCATACACATCAGAGAAGGGGAGATTTTAGTACGCATCAGATTTCCTTTTTATTAGTCAGAGCAGTCTGTTGGGCAGATTGCGCACTTCGACGCATTGCACGATGTGCTGCATAATGAGAATTAAAATATTTAATTGCCAGAACCACAATCAGCACCGCTCCCCACATGGCGAGACTAAAGTGCTGGCTGATATTCATCAGGTTAAAGCCGGTGGATAACACCTGCAGGACGATCAGCGATAACACCACGCCAGTGACCTTGCCGAAACCGCCGTTTGGATCGGTGCCGCCGAGGATAATCGCCAGTACGGTCAGCAGCAGGTATGAGTCGCCGTAGCCGATACGCGCCGAGTTAAAGCGCGCCATCATCACCAGTCCGGCCAGCACGCAGAGTAAGCTGGAGATGACATACACCATAATCAGCATGCGGTGAGTGTTGATGCCGCTAAACCAGGTGGCGTTGATATTGCTGCCGCCCATATAAATGCATTTACCGGCGCGGGTTTTGCCAAGGAATAACGCCATTGCCGCCGCAGCGATAATAAACAGATACAGCGGCAGCGGAATGCCCAGCAGGGTACCGGAACCAAAGATGCGTACTACCTCCGGCATGCCGCTAATCGAGGTGCCTTTGGTCAGGTAAATACCAATCCCTTTTACCGTCATCATCGTGGCGAGTGTCACCAGAATCGGGTGAGCGCCAATTCGCGTCACCATCAGTCCGGTAATCACGCCAATTACCGTGGCGATAATTGCCGCGCCGATAATACCGATAGTCAGCCACAGCAGTTGCATCGCGATGCTGGCATCAGCCGGTAAATAACTGATCAGCATCCAGGCAATAAACAGGCTGGTGATATTGGCAGTGGCGATAATACAGAGATTCAGTCCGCCACTGAGAATGGCAATAAACATCGCCAGCGTCAGCAGGCCAATTTCCGGCAGCTGAAACGCAATGCTCATAAAGGTCGGCGCAGTTAAAAAACGTCCCGGTAATAACAGGCTGAAGGTGATTACCGCCAGCGCAATAAGCAGCAGCAAACCGCCCTGAACACCGTCAGGTTTAAACATATGCAGTTGTTTCATTTACTTCTCCTCGGTGTCAGATAAAGCTGACGTCGGTCTCTTTACGCTTTTTATAGTGAGTAATGGCGATGGCTAACATAATGACGCTGCCAATCACGATATTCATAAAGTAGTCAGAAACCCCGATCAGATTGAGACCGTTTTTCAGGATGGCAATCAGGAACACGCCCATCAGGGTGCCGGTCACCGTACCTTTACCGCCCATCAGGCTGGCGCCGCCCAGTACCGTCGCCGCCAGCACGTCAAGTTCGCCACCGACTAAGGCATTCGGCACCACTTCGCCCATTCGGTAAACCTGTACCAGGCCACCAATCGCCGCCAGCGCGCCGAGATAGCCGTAAGCAAAGATATGGATCAGCCCGACGCGGATGCCAATACGGCGCGCCGACTCCTGATCGCCGCCCACCGCATACAGCTGACGGCCAAGATGGGTTTTATTCAGTAAGACCCAGGTCAGCGCGGAGATACACAACATCACCAGTAGCGGCAGCCCGAGCTGGAAGCTCTGACCATTCACCTCAAACGGCAGCACGCTGCGCAGGGTCGTCCACCATTCCGGCAGGGAGTAGAGACTGCGGCCATCAGTCAGCCACATCAGCATGCCAAACAGCAGCGACTGCATACTGATGGTGATAATGATTGAGACAATGCGTAACGAGTAAATCAGGATGGCATTGATAATGCCGAACAGCATGCCGCTTAAAATCGCCAGCGCGATGCTCAGCAGCGCGTTATCAAACTGAAACTGGATAAACAGCGTGGCGATAAAGTACTGCACCACCGAAGCCACGGCGGCAAAGGAGATATCAATGCCGCCGGTGACCAGCACCACAAACAGGCCAAGGGCGAAGATGCCGGTGACCGCATAGGTCTCTGTCAGATCGAGTAAATTCTGGATAGTGAGAAACTGGTCACTGGAGAAAGAGAAAACAGTGACGCAGCAGACTAATACCCATGCCAGCCAGCCCTGACTGGACTGCGGTTTAAAGAAAGATAAATCAGGCATTGATCACCTCTGCAAGCGTATGTTGCCCGACGCTACCTGGCTGATACTCGGCAGTTACCGTGCCATCGCGGAAATGCAGAATGCGATCGCAGTTGTAATAGACTTCAGGCACTTCATCGGAAATAAGAATGATGGCTAATCCTTCCAGCGCCAGCTGGTGGATCAGCCGGTAGATACTGGCCTTCGCCCCGACATCGACGCCAACGGTAGGGGAGTCAAGAATCAGAATCTTGGGCTGAGTCAGCACCCATTTCGCCAGCACAATTTTTTGCTGGTTGCCGCCGGAAAGGGTGGAAATCGCGTTATTCGGGTCGGCTACGCGTACGCCTAACTGATTAATCCACTCAAGGATTAACTTGTTTTTGCGGTATTCATCGATGATATGGAATCGGTTACGCAACTGGTCGAGAATCGACAGCACCATATTATCTGCCACGGACTGCTGCTGGATCAGGCCGAGGGTCAGCCGGTCTTCGGAGACATAACCGATGCCGCTTTTAATCGCATCTTCATGACCACGGAATTTCACCGGCTTGCTGTCGAGCCAGATTTTGCCGCTATCCGGCTGCGTCATGCCAAACAGCGACAGCGCCAGCTCGGTGCGCCCGGAACCCAGCAGGCCGCACAGGCCGAGCACTTCACCGGCGCGTAGTGTGAAATTGACATTGTTGTACTGGCCGATACGTGACAGATTTTCCACCTCCAGCAGCACCCGACCTTCGACGGCGTTGGGGGTTTTTAACTGATAATCGAGTTTCAGCCCGGTCATCAGCTCGGTGAGCCGATGGCTGTCGATTTCGCTGGCAGGCCAGGTGCCGATTTTACCGCCATCGCGGATCACCGTGACGCGGTCAGAGATTTCCAGTACTTCATCAAGGCGATGGCTGACAAACACCACACAGATATTCTTCTCTTTCAGATAGCGTACGGTGCGCAGCAGCTGGTTGACTTCGGTGCGGGTGAGAGACGCGGTCGGCTCATCCATAATCACCAGCTGCGCATCGGCGACCAGCGCGCGGCAGATTGCCACCTGCTGACGCTGAGCAATCGACAGCGCCGAGACTTTGGCATCCAGTTGCAGATTAAACTGCAATTCGTCGATCACCCGCCGGGCGGTCTGGCGCAGTTGTTTCGCGTTGTACCAGCCCAGCAGGCCATTGAGGTTATGTTCAAAGGCGATATTTTCCGCCACGCTGAGATTAGGGAACAGGGAGAGATCCTGATAGATCACCTGAATACCAAAATCGCGCGCTTTTTTTGGCGTCAGACGTGAAAAGCTTTCACCATTAGCCAGCGTAATGGTGCTGCCGCTATCCGGGGCATGCACCCCGGAGATAATTTTGATCAGCGTACTCTTACCACAGCCGTTTGTGCCGGCCAGGCAGTGCACTTCGCCAGCCATCAACGAAAGTGACAGTTCACTTAATGCCCGGTTGCCGCCAAAGGTTTTTGACAGGTTTTCCAGCACAATAAGTTGGCGTGGTTCGATTGGCTTCATAACTTACAGTCCCAGTTTGACCAGTTTCGGCAGGTTAGCTTTATCGAGGCTCTCGGTGCTGTTACCGAGGATGGTGTGGGTCTTCTCATCCACTTTTACTTTTCCCAAACCGTCGATGGTCATACCGTCGGTAAATGCTTCTTTTTTATGTGCCATATCCGCGATTCGGATAAATACTTCACCGGCCGTCAGTGGGTTCCAGATATAACCGCCTTTAATCGCGCCACGGTTCACCAGTGACGCGCCCTGGCTCGGGCTGAAGGCGCCAATCACACAAACTTTGTCGATTTTCTGGCGGTTCATGACTGCACGACCGGCACCAATCGGGCCGCTGGAACCAAACGCCATCAGACCTTTCAGATCAGGATATTTCGACATCAGCTCATTGGTAGTGCGAATGGAGTCATCCAGCGATTCACCGACGCCAAATTTGTCACCGACCAGCTGCATTTTTGGATAGTGTTCTTTCTGATAAGCGATGGCCGAATCAGCCCACTGGTTATGCAGCGGAATAGTCAGGCCGCCGATATACATGGCGTATTTGCCTTCTTCTTTCATGCATTCGGCTAATTTCTTCATATTGGTGATGCCGTAGGTGGTTGAATCAACCAGCTCGAAATCCCAGTCGGCATATTTTTGATCCGGTGATTCATGGGTAATCACCAGGATGCCGGCTTCTTTAGCGCGTTTTAATACTGGCTCAAGAACTTTGGGATCGTTTGGCACCACGCCGATAATATCGACTTTCTGCGCAATTAAATCTTCAATTGCTCGTACCTGTAATGCAGGGTCAGCCGAAGTAGGGCCAACCTGCCAGGCATCAATACCGCGTTTTGCTGCTTCACTTTTAATTCCGCTTTCCATCGCGTTAAACCATGGGATACCGCCAACTTTAACCACAATACCCATCCGCAATTTATCTGCGGAGTGAGCCAAACCAGCAGCGAACAGCGACATAAGGGTACAGGCAATAAGTGTTGTTTTCATTTTCTCTCCGATATACCCGGCGTACCTGAAGTGGCTACTCCAGGTAGTATGGATAGTGTTATTGTAAGAACGGATCAGTAATTGATTATTTGCGTGGCTTGCGGACGTTGTGAACAGTCAATAATATTGACGCCATTCCACGCTAATTCTTGTTTTAATTCTTTGTCTTTCATACTGTCGGTAATAAGGAAGTCCACTTCGCGGTAATGACAGATACGCGCGAATGAGGGAGTAAGGAACTTACTGGAGTCCAGTAACAGATACTTGCGCTCTGAAGCCAGCAGCATTTGCTGTTTCAGGTGGGCATTATTTTCATGTCCTTCCCGCAAGTAGCCATCATTATCCAGACTACGGCAGGAAAAAAAGATTTTATTTATCAGGAAATCCTTTAACGGCTGTTCTGCCACTAAGCCATTAAAATCTTCATAACGTATTGAGTATTCGCCGCCGAGACAGATGGTGCGGATATTTCCCTTGGGCGCCAGCGTCTGAACATTACGTAACGAATTTGTCAGCACGGTTAATTCTATATCCGGTAGCTGGCGCGCCAGAAACCAGCTGGTGGTGCTACTATCCAGTAATATACAGTCGCCCGGACTGATAAAATCAAGCGCCCGTTTAGCAATCTGCATTTTCTGTTGCACATTATCATTCATTCGCTGGCTGAATGATAAAGCATGTTCTTCCGGTCTGGTGGACGGGGCGGCTAAATTACCCGTGCTGCGTTGTACGGTTACTGCGCCACCATGACTGCGATTCAGTAATCCTTTTTTTTGCAATGCCGCCAAATCACGACGAATAGTCTCCTGCGATACCTTGAGCCGTTCAACTAATTCTGCAACCAGGATTCGGCCATCTTTATTGAGTTCTTCAATAATCAGGCGCTGGCGTTCAATTGGCATCATGGTGACCTCCGGTTGATATTTAGATTAAGGAAAATCAGGCGTAAAGAACGTGTGCTGCATGGCACTCTGATACGAAGAAATCTGATACCCGTTTCAAGTGATGAAATACGAAGATTTATTGTGAAATTTAATGGTTATTACAGTTAAATATTGATGCTTATCACACTTTTATCGGGTAAAGCGCGATTTTTACTCGATCTGATATGGCGCGTGGCGGTCGCATAGGGAATGAATGACTGACCGATAGTGACCGTTTGTGTGGATTTGACCGTTTAGCTTATCTTAGTGAAGCTATTGCTTGTGGTAAAGTATCAATAGTTTCCACGGACAAACGCAGGGACGGCGTTCTCGCCGCCCGCGTCGCGGATGTGCACCATCGCGGGAGTGGCATTCGTTATGACGGGAGCCGAAAACGGCTCCCCTGGGACAGTCATCGGCTTGTGTAGGGGCGGCGTTCTCGCCGCCCGCATCGCGGATGTGCACCATAGCGAGAGTGGCATTCGTTATGACGGGAGCCGAAAACGGCTCCCCTGGGACAGTCATCAGTCTTATGCAGGGGCGGCGTTATGCAACAGCAACAGGTGCGTTACTATCACCCGGCAGAGATGCCTGGCATGGTGCTGGGTGAGGCGCGCTTCTCTGACTTTAACTTTGCGCCGCATTACCATCTTGATTACCACATCGGGGTGATTAGGGATGGCGTACAGCGTCAGCGTTTTGCCGGCAGTTCACAGCTGCTGGCGGCGGGACGGATATCGATTATGCCGCCAGGCGAAGTGCATACCGGCACGCGTGAAGGAGAGCACGCCTATACGCTTTATACCTTCCGGGTAAAGCCGCAGCTGTTGCAAAGTCTGGCAGATGAGATTGCCGGAAAAACCGTGGAGTTGAGGTTTGGTGGCGCGATACTGACCGCCCCCGGATTAAGCCGCTTTCTGCAGCAGCTGCACCAGCAGTCAACCCGCCAGCCGCTGGTGGATGAACACTATCTTAATGCGCTGGAACCACTGCTGACGCAGCTGAAAACCCTGCAGCCACAGCAGCTGAAGGGCGGTTTGTCCGATCGGGATTTCCGCCGGGTGCGGGATTACTGCTATGACAATATCAGCGAAAACCTCGCCCTGCCGCAGCTGGCGGCGCTCTGCGATATGAGCCGCTTTCAGTTTTTACGCCGCTTTAGTCAGCGTGTGGGAATGACGCCGCACGCCTGGTTGTTGCGCCTGCGGCTGGAAATCGCCTGTCAGCGCCTGAATCGCGGTGACAGCCCGATTGCGCAGGTGGCTGCCGCCGTCGGTTTTTACGATCAAAGCCACTTTAACCGCGCGTTTCGCCAGGCATTTGGCGTGGCCCCTTCAGCTTACTGACTAACTGGCGCTCAGCGTATAGCTAATGCGCACACCATCTTTCCGCTTTATCTTTGTCAGTTCTACCTTCTGCAAACTGCCGGTGTCGCCAGTATGGGTGCCGCCACAGGCAAAAGGACGATAATTGCCGATGGTTACCAGGCGAATTTCATCTGTCTGAGGGATCGCGCCCGCTAACTCCGGCCGCAGCGCAGTGATAGTCGCCAGGTTTTCACTGCTGATGGTCACCGGCAACGCGGCCGCGATAGCAGCATCGAGCTGCTGCTGTACCTGCTGCAGAAACGTCTGTGGATCGTCGGTAAGTTCGCCGGCAAAAGCCACATATGCGCCAGGCAGAAAATGGTGGCCTTTGGTCGGCACCAGTTCGGGTTTCAGGGTTTCCACCACATGCGAGATCAGATGGCCTGCGCTGTGCGCGCGCGACGCCAGCAGACGGAAATCTGCATCAATGGTCAGCTCCAGTGCGTCACCGGGCTGTAATGCGACAGCGCTGTCGAGGTAGTGGCGCACTTCACCATCCCGCACCAGCACCTGCTGGCAATTAATGCGCTGCTGGTTAAACTGTAGCGTGCCGCGATCGGACATCTGGCCGCCGCCCTGCGGATAAAATACCGTGCGGTCGACCTGCACCCAGTGGCCTTTCTCATCGTCGCCGCTGTTGATTACGCTGGCGCGACAGCTGACAGCATCGGGTTGGCTACGGCAAATCAGTTCAGTCATCATGTACTCTTTAGTAAGCAAACATAGATTCACTATGCCGGTCAGCAGGGTCGCTGGCTTGTAAAAAATTGCAGTATGCGCCATGACAGAGAAGGAGAGAGTATGGCTGATGTTCACTCCGCCGCCATCCGCAGTAAAAATATGCGTGCCATTCGTACCCAGGATACCGCAATTGAAAAGCGACTGGCCGCGTTGCTGGATACGCTGGGATTTAGCTATCACATGCAGGATAAAAGCCTGCCGGGGCGGCCCGATTTTGTGCTGCCGAACCACCAGACGATTATCTTTGTCCATGGCTGTTTCTGGCATCACCATCACTGCCATCTGTTTAAGCTACCGGCGACACGCACTGAATTCTGGCTGGAGAAAATTAACCGCAATGTGGCGCGCGATGCACGTGATAGTGCTGAGTTAACCGCCGCCGGCTGGCAGGTGCTGATTGTCTGGGAGTGTGCATTACGCGGTAAACTGCGGCTGGATGATGAGGCGATTACCTCGCGGCTGGAGGAGTGGATTATTGCCGGAAACGGCAATGCCGGGATTGATTATCAGGGCATCCACCGTTGTTAGCTGGGTGTTTACGCTGTCTGATTACGTGATTTTGCCGTCAGCAAATATTTGCCCAACGTCACCAGTACCACCGCAAAGATAATAATGCCCAGCGCCAGCCATTCGCGCGTCGACAGAGTTTCGTTGCCAAAGCTGGTGCCGAGCAGAACCGCCACTACCGGGTTAACGTAGGCGTAACTGGTCGCCACCGCCGGTGTGACATTGCGGATCAGGTACATATAGGCGTTAATCGCAATAATCGAGCCGAAAACAATCAGAAAACCGAGCGCCAGAAAGCCCTGTAAATCCGGCGTCGCCTGCAGCTTTTCACCGCTCAACGTACTGGCTGTCAGCAACACCACGCCTGCCGCCAGCATCTCCACCGCCGCGGCCATCGGCCCTTTGGGCAGTTCTACACGGGATCCCCATACTGAACCAAATGCCCAGCTGACCGCCGCCAGCAGTATCATCAGCGCACCCCACGGGTTGCCGCTGAGATGACCGCCGCTGTTCAGCAAAATAATCCCGCTCAGTCCGACCGCAATCCCCAGCCACTCAATCCAGCGGGTGGCGATACCAAACAGCTGGCTGAAGCAGAGGGCGAACAGCGGCACGGTTGCCACCATGACCGCCGCGAGGCCGGAGGGCACATTCTGATGTTCAGCAATGGTGACCAGTCCATTACCGACCGACAGCAGCAACACGCCAACAACAGCGGCATTCAGTACCGCGCGGCGTGATGGAAGCTGATGTCCGCGCAGGCGCAGCACCGCAAACAGAATAATCCCGGCGGTAAGAAAGCGTAAGCCCGCCATCATCATCGGCGGCCAGCTTTCCACCCCGAGGCGAATAACGTAGTAAGTGGAACCCCAGATAATATACAGCGTAAAAAGTGAAGCGATTAACAGCACAGCAGGCGCAGTAAGGCGTGACATGATCCATTCCGGTGGATTAACAGGGGCAATACACTACCGCTAAAATTAATTTTCCTCCAGAGATTCACGTCCCTGCGGAGGAAAGTTGCCGATTAAATCAACTGTTAACGATTACAAAGATTGCCATTCTGACCCATAATTGTTTAGATCTGCCGTTCCATTGCTAACTCGCCCACGGTGAACCTATGTCCAGCATTAAGCTGACCGTTCGACGTCTGTATAAATTGCGCGATCAGCGCCTGGTGACGACCCAGGCAACGGCTCGTATTTATGTCGGCGACACCCTGATTGCAACCGAAGAGATCGCCGGAATGACCGAAAGTCCGGTGAGTAAATATCTGCATCACGATCAGGCCGAGGGGCAGCCGGTGCGGGTGGAATGGGATTGTGATGGCATCGCTGATATGGCTGTCGCGGAAGTGCAGATCTGTCCCTGTTGTCAGCACCACGAACATTAATCAAGGAATCCATTTTGGCTGGAAGTAGCTTACTGACGTTATTAGATGATATTGCCACGTTGCTCGATGATATTTCTGTTATGGGCAAGCTGGCGGCGAAAAAGACCGCTGGCGTACTGGGTGATGATTTATCACTGAATGCACAACAGGTGAGTGGGGTTAAAGCCAATCGGGAAATTCCGGTAGTCTGGAGCGTAGCGAAAGGGTCGTTCCTTAATAAGCTGATTCTGGTGCCGCTGGCGCTGGTGATCAGTGCTTTTGCCCCCTGGGCGATTACGCCGTTGTTAATGGTTGGCGGTGCTTACCTCTGCTATGAAGGGGTGGAAAAAGTGATGCATAGCCTGCATCGCGATAAATCGCAGGAGTCGCCGGAAGCACGTCAGCAACGCTTGCTGAAAGCCGCAGAGAAAAATCCGGCGCAATTTGAGAAGGATAAGGTTAAAGGTGCGGTGCGCACCGACTTTATTCTGTCGGCGGAAATTGTCGCCATTACGCTGGGAATCGTTTCTGATGCGCCGTTGCTGAATCAGGTGCTGATCCTTTCCGGTATTGCCATTCTGGTGACGGTCGGGGTGTATGGCATCGTCGCCGGGATTGTGAAGCTCGACGATCTGGGGCTGTGGCTGACGCAGCAAAGCGGTGCGCTGGCGCAGGCGACGGGCCGTGGTCTGCTGGTGGCCGCCCCATGGCTGATGAAGATCCTGTCGGTGGTGGGTACGCTGGCGATGTTTCTGGTCGGTGGCGGTATTGTGGTGCACGGCATCGCATGGCTGCATCATCATATCGAAGCCTTTAGCGCCGGATTTAACGGACTGGTGGCCGCGCTGATTAGCAATGGCGCTAATTTAGTGATTGGCTTTATCATTGGTTCGATTGTGCTGTTTGTCGTAAATATGATTGCGAAAGCGCGCACTAAATCAGTATAAAGAGTGCGAGTATCTTTAAGACCAATACCTGGAGTAAACCATGAACGACGATATTTTCGAATTTGATATTGATGCACAGCTGGAACAGGCTGAAGCAAAAGCCGAAAAGAAAGCCAGTGAAGTGCCCGCCGATCTGGGCGATGAAGCCGATTGTGAAGGCTGCAAAATCTGATTCCAGGCATAACGGTTTCATTAAAAACGGATAACTACGGTTGTCCGTTTTTTTTGCCCGTGTTTTTTTGATAATTTACGCAAATAGTCATCATAAAATCGTATATCTCACTAAACCCCTGCAATATCGATATTTTCTTCTACTAATTCATTCTAAGTCCATTTTTGTGTCGCTGGTCGCAGGCGGGAATCAGACCGGGCTGCTATATTTTTGCAAGTATGTTTTTCTCACCCTGATATGGAGGCGCATGATGTTCTTTTTTGTCAGTGATGAAGTACAGCTTAAAAATGGCGGACCCCGCATGATTGTTACCGGTTACGCCAGTGGGATGGTTGAATGCCGCTGGTATGATGGATTCAGCGTCAGGCGTGAGGCATTTAAAGAAGATGAACTGTTTGCGCTCTCCTCCGGCCGTCAGCTCGCCAGCTAAACCCTGTGCCGCCTGCAAATTTATCCCCTCGCAGGCGGCGCACCTTTCCAGTTGCGCTGATTCAGTATAGACTTTAAGTTCATTATGGCTGTGATATGAACCAGGTGAACTTATGTTGGATGAACTTCAGCAGCGTAAAGCGTTCTCCGCCCGCCTTAACGAAGCCTGCCGGCTAAAATCCCTTGATACCCATGGTCGCGGTGTGCTGCTGGCGCGTGCGCTGAAGGTCACGCCGCGGGCGGTGGGCAAATGGCTAAACGGTGAAGCGATACCGCGCCAGGCGAAGCTGCAGGCGCTGGCAGGTTTTCTCGATGTCAGTCTGGAGTGGCTGCAGCTCGGCAGCGGCGAGTGGGATAACAACGTTAAAACCGTAGTGCCGCCTTCGGGTTATAACGGTTATCCGCTGATTAGCTGGGTCAGCGCCGGACTCTGGAGTGAGGCGATTGAACCCTGGACGCGTGACGAAATCGATCGCTGGCCCGCCACCACCCGTCATGTGAGTGAGAGCAGCTTCTGGCTGGAGGTGAAAGGTGATTCAATGACCGCGCCGGTGGGGCTGAGTATCCCGGAAGGGATGCTGATTCTGGTTGATCCGGAGGTGGCCGCCACCTCCGGCAAGCTGGTAATTGCACGTCTGACGGATGCGAATGAAGCCACGTTTAAAAAATATATTGAAGATGGCGGACGTAAGTATCTGAAACCGCTTAACCCTGAGTATAAAATGCAGGAAATCAGCCATAACTGCCGCATTATAGGCGTAGTGGTGGAAGCGAAATGGGAAAATTTAGGTTAAGCGATCCGCTTAACAAAATGCGTAATCGCAATTGCTGTAAATGAACTTTAAGTTCATTATCGATCTGTCTCTTATCCGACAGGAGAAGCTTATGGAGATGATAATGAATACGTTGCTGTTGCTGATTGGGATTGCCAGAAGCGCCTTAACCCGGCTGAGCCTGCAGGAGTGGGGCTATTTATTGGGGCTGTTTTTTACCCTGTTGCGTGGGCTGATAATCTGGCGTGATAACCGCACTGAACAGCGTAAACGCACCGCCATTCTGCAACAACTGGCGCAGCGGCTGGATGCCGATGCGCTGCAAAAAGTGAACAACAGTTTACCGCCAGCGGATAAAGAGCAACCGCACTGAATGGCGTTTTCGATCCGTTATTAACTGACACCGGCAATGGCGTATGCGCAAGCCATTGCCGCAACCTGTCGCTGAGTTTAACCACCGTCTACACTCAACTCACTGTTGCGGCTGAGTATCGGGAGCGCTGTCGCTTGAAGAGTCATGCTTTTATCCGTTTATCAGGTGCAGAACATCGTCCCGGCAGCCTTGTGCATTTCTGCTTTATAGCGGTATTTCTGTTCTCCACTTTTCTCACCTGGCGGGAAGGGCTGGTGCTGAAAAATACCTGGAAGGTGAACCAGCAGATCCACCTGACCAACGTGGCGGTGGCGCTGGATCGTCAGTTCCAGTTTGGCCTTGATGCGCTCAGTTTTTACCGCTCAATGCTCAGCTATGCGCTGACCAGCCCAATAGAGTCGGACAATACCCGTCGGGCGATAGCGCTGTTTGCCACGCAGCGCGACAGCCCGGTCTGGCGACTGAATCTGAATACACAGCGCAGCATGCCGCTTAATGGCGTATCTGACCGCTGGCTGCGCGATTACCCGCTGCTGAATCGTGACGATCCTGAGCGGCTGAAAAATGAGTTAAGTGCGGCGCTGGAGTTCAGCTTTATCCTGCAATTCAGCGACCCCGAGCACGATTTTCAGACGCGTCTCTGGTATATCTCACGCGGCGGTTTTTATGTCAGCTCCACGCCGCCGCTAAATGACCGGGAAACGCTGGAGAGCTATCGTGGCATGATTTCGCGCGATTACTTTCGCGCCATGAGTCTGCAACAGAATCCCCAGCGCCGTCTGTACTGGACCAGCATCTATCAGGGATTACTGGATGAGGTGCCGATGATCACCGTCATCGCCCCGGTTGACAGCAAAGGGTACTGGTATGGGGTGCTGGCAATGGACTTTACCCGTGACAGCATCCAGAAACTGCTGCAACGCAGTTTCCAGCAGCCGCAACAGGGCATTGTGATGCTGATGGATAGCCAGTTTAATCAGCTGGCGAGCAGCGACAGACAGCCCGGCAGACACAACTTCAGCCAGGCAGAAGTCGCCCGCTTGCAGGCGGCGGTGCAACGGGGTGCCAGAGGAGAATTGCGGCTTGGCAGCCGTTTTATCACCTGGGACAGATTGCGTGGTTTTGATGGTGTGATCGTTAATATCCAGACGCTGCGCGAGGGCCTGCATGATGAAACCGGTCGGGTAGCGCTGGTGTTACTGCTGATGTGGCTGCTGTTTAGCCTGATGTTGCTGGCTGCGTGGTATGCGATTACCCGCTTAATTCGCCGCATGATGGAGTTGCAAACGCGGCTGGCGTGGCGTGCCAATTACGATGGTTTAACCCGTCTGTATAACCGCAGCGCATTTTTCGATCTCAGCAGCCATAGCGCGGCACTGTGTCAGCGCAATCAGCGCCCGCTGTCCGTGATTCAGCTGGATATTGATTTCTTTAAAATGGTTAACGATAACTGGGGTCATCATGCCGGAGATGTGGCGCTGGCGCATGTCGCCGGGGTGATCAGACGCGCGTTGCGTGCCATGGATATCGCCGGGCGGGTGGGCGGCGAAGAGTTTTGTCTGTTATTGCCGGAAACGTCACTGCAGGATGCGGTCGCGATTGCCGAACGTATCCGGCAAAAACTGGCGCAGAAAGAGCTGCTTATTCATAATGATCAAACCCTGAAGCTGACGGCTTCACTGGGGGTCGCCAGCAGTGAAGAGCAGGGTGAGTATGAGGTTGAAAGCCTGCAATCGCTGGCGGACAGCAGGCTGTATATCGCCAAGCAGAGCGGCCGTAACCGCATCTGCTGGCAGAGTTAAACTTCGCCAGTGTTATCCTCTTCCACCGCCTGATAGATGCGTTGCAGGATATCCGGGAAAGCGGACTGTACGCGGCTCCAGCTGGGAATAAAGGGCTTTTCGTTCGGGCGTTCAATAAACGACTGGCCCGCTTCGAGAATCGACTGGGTAAACATCTCCACAGCCGCTTCTTCGGCGTGCTGATCGAATTTCAGGCCGTTCATCGCCGCTTCATGGTTATACACTTCCATCATATCCAGCGCGTTACGGTAGTAAGTGGCTTTCAGTACGCGGAAAGAGTCACTGGTGATATTCACTCCCATGGTGGCCATTTTGCGCAGCAGCGACTGCACAATATCATTACTCATACGGCGCAAACCGCCAGTGCCATCCTCTTCCGATAATGGCTGATGTTTGTGGTCGTAGTTGTCGGCAATTTCCACCTGACAGCTCTGACGCGTGGTGTAGTTGCGATAAATTTCTGACAGCACACCAATTTCCAGCCCCCAGTCGCCGGGGATTTTGATGCCATTCAGCACATGGGTACGCATGGCGAATTCACCGGAGAGCGGATAGCGGAAGCTGCTGAGATAGTCGAGGTAATCGGAATGGCCATACACTTTCTGTAACGAACGCAGCAGCGGCCCGACCAGCAGGCGACCGACACGACCATTGAGTTTGTTATCCGCCACGCGCGCGTAGAAGCCTTTACAGAACTCATACTGGAATGAGGGGTTCGCCAGTGGATAAAGCAGGCGCGCCAGCATGCCGCGCTCATAGGTAACGATATCGCAGTCATGCAGCGCAACGCAGGTGGTGCGATCGGATGCCAGCGTGTAACCGGTACAGAACCACACATTCCGCCCTTTACCTGGCTGGGCCGGTGACAATCCCTCTTTATCCAGCTCTGCATCCAGCGCCTTCAGACGCGGGCCGTCATTCCACAGGATGCGATGTCGCTGCGGTAAACGCGAAAAGAATTCACGCGCATGCAGAAATTGATCGCGGTCGGCGCGATCCAGTCCGATAACAATCTCTTCCAGATAGGGCACTTTCGCCAGTTCATCAACAATATGACTCAGCGCCGGGCCTTCCAGCTCGGAATACAGCGAGGGCAGTATCAGCCCCATTTTACGTTTATGTGAAAACGCGATCAGATCCTGTTCCAGTTCGCTGACGCGCCGACCGGTCAGATTGTGGAAATTGGTAATAACACCATTCTGGTAAAAATCACTCATAGCATTCCCCTTTAAACAGCGTACGGCTTGCCAGCATTTTGGCTAATCTTGCGCGATAAAATGTTGCAGCCCTTCCTGCCAGCCTTCGGGGCCATAAGCTGAAGTGTGATAGATATTTTGCTGATCCTGACGCGTTAAAGTGACAGGCGTTTTGCTGTGGCCTTTAATCACCACCGCGTAGTCAACACTGTCGAGCATCGGCGCATCATTGGGGCCGTCGCCGAGGCCGATGGTAATAAAATTGTGCTGACTGAACCGCTTATCCTGTTTGTATGCTTGCAACAGCCATGCCAGGGCTGCACCTTTGCCACTGCCGCTGGCCATCACATGCCAGAAGCGCCCGCCCTGGGTCAGTGATAATCCCTCCTGCTCCAGCGCCCGGGAAAAAGCGGCGAACTGCTGCTCGCTGTCGCGCCATACCAGAGATTCCGAGGCCTCACGGCGGCGGGCAAGGGCGGCATTGCGCACCGTCAGACCGGTAATATCGGCCACTTCCTGATCGGTAAAATCAGCGAAGCCGCTGAAACGAAACTGATATTGCTGGCGCAAACGACGCAGGCAGTGACAGATTTCACTGTAATCTTTACCGGCGTGATGGCGCAGATTGTCGCCATCGACGTGGTCCAGTTGCACCAGCGCGCCGTTTTCAGCAATAAAGGGCGCACCACTAAGTCCCAGCTGCTGTTGCAGCGGGATGATTTCTGATGCGGTTTTGCTGGAGCAGATCACCAGTGGAATCTGATGCTGAAGAATTTTATCCAGCCATGGCTGCGCCGGTTGCCAGCTGTAGCTATGGTGATCCAGCAGCGAACCATCTAAATCCGTCACTATCATTAACGAGTCATGCAAACCGGGCATGTTACGTACCTCAACTGTCAGCCAAATAACAAAGATAACTTCCTGATTAACCGTTAAGTATAACGGACTCTGCACAAGGCGGAATTTAGCCGCCAGGATTTGTTGCTGCGGGCCGAGGGAGAGGTAAAATGGTTAGGATTTATCTTAAAGCGAGACGGGGGCTGAAGCGGCACTCAACAGGCATGATCGCCCTGCAAGCCGCGATGTCTGTGACTTGTCTGCACGGCCTGATATGAAGGTTGTGGCAATTGTCGTATTTTGGCTGCAACATCAGACTTGTCTTAGTTTGGTTAAAGCGTAAGCTGATTTTGTAAAGGAAGTCCCTGGTGTAACAAATTTCATTGAATACTATTTTCATCCCGGCCAGTGGCCGGGATTTTTTTTGAAATCGATTTCATCGGTTCACTTCGCTGATGGAAAAGTCGCGGATATCCAGCTCAAAAGCTTCCGCCAGTTCGGTACAGGAGTGATACTGCTTACCATCCACCTGAAAGTGGTGGGCATCATCATTTTCCATAAAATCCTGCACCTCACCGGTAGCACGACGCTGAATCGCCTCCAGCAACGCCTCAACATCGATCCCTACTTCTCGCTGAATGTTATCGCTGTACTCTTTCGCCGTAGTCATAGCAATACCCTCACAGAGCAACTGTCCTGTAAGTATAGTCGTGGTCGACAGCAGGGGGCAGGGTGAAAAAGGATAAAAAAAAGCCCGCGCTGCGCGGGCAAAAATCCTTGTTACTTTTAGGTTGACTGCGCCTTTGGGGTTGGTGCAGTAAGGAAATTGTAGCGCCAGCCGGTGTCAAAAATCTCGTTGCGAACTGTTAAGAAATCGAAAATATCGCTATGCGGATACGTACTTACGATGTTTTACACGGCTGAGATAGCGAGAGCCGGGATAACTGCTATCTTTAGCGGTCAGATTAAAAATGTTGTACTGATTATTTATCCAACAGGAGTCATTATGGATTTTTTGCGTATTGTTATCGCTATTTTGTTACCACCACTGGGTGTTTTTCTGCAGGTAGGTTTTGGCGGCGCGTTCTGGCTGAATATTTTGCTTACGCTGTGTGGTTATATTCCGGGTATCGTGCATGCCGTCTGGGTGATCGCGCGTCGCTAAGTGATTGCGCCAGGTCAGGAAAGTCGCGGCGTTTTCAGTTAAACTTCAGCGGGTAATCCAGTGGGAGGAAACGCATGAAGGTTAATGATCGGGTGACGGTTAAGACGGATGGCGGTCCACGCCGCACAGGTAATGTGCTGGCGGTGGAAGAGTTTAGCGAAGGCACCATGTATCTGGTAGCGCTGGATGATTATCCGCTGGGCATCTGGTTCTTTAATGAGCAGGGCCATGAAGAGGGTATCTTTGTCGTGCCGTACGACGATTAACGGTTTTTAAGGGCGGCGAGAACCCCGGGCGGCGAGAACCCCGGGCGGCGAGAACCCCGCCCCTACATGTAGGGGAGCCGTTTTCGGCTCCCTGATGGTTGCTAGAAGGTTTCCCAGTTATCACCATTGCTTAGCGCTGGCCTTGCGGCAACCGCCAGTGATGTTTTGGCTGGCGCTGCTGATGGCACCCTTTTATCACTGAGATGCTGCTGATCGCTCAGCCGGAAGGCGGCAACCGCCTGCGTCAGACGACCCGCCTGCTCTTCCAGTGATGAGGCCGCGGCAGAGGCTTGTTCAACCAGCGACGCGTTCTGCTGAGTAACGTTATCCATTTCGGTAACGGCCTGGCTGACCTGCTCAATACCCCGGCTCTGCTCATCTGAGGCAGCGGCTATTTCCGCCATAATGTCGGTTACGCGGCGTACGGCATCGACAATTTCGCCCATGGTATCGCCCGCTTGTCCAACCTGTGATGAACCCCGGCCAATCAGATCCACCGACTCCGAGATCAAACCTTCAATCTCTTTTGCCGCCTGCGCACTGCGCTGCGCCAGACTGCGGACTTCGCTGGCTACCACCGCAAAGCCGCGTCCCTGCTCACCGGCACGAGCGGCTTCCACCGCGGCATTAAGCGCGAGGATATTGGTCTGGAAGGCGATGCTGTTAATTACGGTGGTAATTTCGGCGATTTTCTTTGAACTGTCAGAGATATTATTCATGGTGCTGACCACTCCGGTCACAATATCGCCGCCCTGACGCGCTTTACCGGAGGCATCTGCCGCCAGCTGGCTGGCGTGATGGGCGTTTTCGGCGTTCTGTTTTACCGTCGCGGTGAGCTGTTCCATACTGGCTGCGGTTTGCTCCAGCGCTGCCGCCTGTTGCTCGGTACGTGAGGAGAGGTCGGTGTTGCCGGCTGAAATTTCACTTGAACCCTGATAAATAGCCACTGCGCCTTCGCGCACTGTGCCGACGGTTTTCATCAGCGCCTGCTGCATAATTTGCAGGTTATGGCTGAGCGTGCCGATTTCACTGCGTCCCCATGGCTGCATTGGCGCGGTTAAATCGCCGCTGGCGATCAGCTCAATACGGCTAACGGCTTTATGCAGTGGATTGATGATGACGCGACGCAGGAAGATAAAGGTTACCAAGGTAATAATCAGCGCTACGGCAAATGCGCTGCCCATCATAATAAAGCCCATGCGCGATTGTTGCTGCGCGACAATATTAATCTCTTCCGCGCGGTCGGTGCGGATCTTAATCGCCTTTAGCAGTACGTCATTATATTCATTATCGAGTTTGCGGGTGACATCGGTTTCATGGGCAATAACACCTTCAAAACTGCCCTGGCTGGCCGAACTTAACATTGGCTGTAACCCATCACTGACGTAGTGATCAAATTTCTCTTTTAAAGGGCCATCAAGGTTAATGCCATCGGCAGTTTTATTGCCGCGGTTGATATAGATAAGAAAGTTATCCTGCGCCTGTTTAATTCTTTTTTCGGCGGCCGCGAGGTTGGCTTTAAACTCATCCATTTCACCAATGCGCGCTGCTGCGCCAGCATGAATCACCAGCAGACGGGCAGTGCGCAAATGGTTGGAGCTGTTAGACAGCCCCATGCGAATTTGAATTTCGCCCGTGGCGTCATTTAATGACTGATTACTTTTAACCAAAAAATAGCTGGAAAGACCAATACACAATGCAAACAACAGCAGAATTCCACTGAAGATCACTGCGAACAAAGGAACCAGTCGCAGATTCTGCCAGAAACGTATCCCACCCTGTGCGGGTTGTTGGTTAGCTTTCATATCCTGTAGCTCTCTGTCAGATGAAGGGCGAAGCATAGCTCCGGTAATCGATCCAGACATCGGCCAGCAGGGGAGAAACATTAGGGGGGTAAGTGGGATCTGCGTCGCAAAATCAGCGAAAAAAAGTCAATAAAAAGGCCGGCAGGCGCCGACCTTTTCACAACGTGATTATCTCACGTTAACATAAATGCCCGAGGTGACATTATCAGTTAAACGAACCACATGATAAATAACTTGTTTGTTGTGTGTTTTAATTTTGCGTTTAATATTGCCTTTATGCGATGAAACTGTCTTGGCTTTGATTTGCATCTTGTCAGAGATCTGAATGGTATCATGACCTGACATCCACATTTTTAGCATATTTGATTCAGTCTGGCTTAATGTCAGTGGGTGCACATCGAGACCAGATGAAATACGCGTTGTGGTGCTGAATTTTTTTTGTAAATAGGTGCTCAGCAGATTATCTAAAGTTGATGGCTTTATCGATTTTGATGTAATAATCAGGTTCTTACGAACGTAGAGGTATTCCTCAAAATGGATATTAGAAATTGCCATAAAGATGAAAAATAACGTATCCGGATGCTGCATAATAATACTACGGATCCGCTGGCTGGCATCTGCTTCGTGAATAAAACATTCTTCATTAATAAATACAATGCCAGGTTTTACCTGTTGGCATTTATTATGAAGCTGGTCGATATCACTGGCAGAGGAGATATTTTTTTTCTTAACTCCTTTTAACGCCATGTAGTCCATTAAACCAAGTCGTGTATAGCTGCATGAATCCATAATAATCGTTGGCATGTTAGCGACCCTCACCAAATTGTTATCCGTTAAATCAACGATGAATTACGCGTATCGCGGTACGAGAAAGATTGTTATCACTAGTTTTTATTGTTTCTCAGCTGACAGGATTCCTTAGCGATGTTCTGCCTGGACCCTCTTTTTATCCTTGCTGATTGCTGCATAGTTGGGTTTGGGAGACGTAGTGCTCTGTCTAAACGCAGTGAAATCGTGCTGATCAGAACGACCAGCTGGCAGCCCGCCATTTCAAAGTACCCACTGCAATTTTTTGAAAGCGCTGCCACTATCGCGCAGAACTAGTCTGTTGCTGATAGGACAATTCTTAAATTCATTTACTCTCCGAATGTTTTGCACCCCGAGGAGTGTTGACAATGCCGCAAAAAACAATTTTAGACAAGGAAAAAAAACTAAATAAAAATTCCTTTTAAAACACCCATTTACGCTGTATAGCTGCAGTAAACCTGAGCCCGCTCAGTTTGGGTTTTCATTTTTAAAATACGCGAAGCGCCATTTAATAAGAATAATTTTCATCGGAGAAATGCATTTATCAGAATTTCCTTAGTTGAATTCTGATAAAAATGGTTCGAAAAATGCACACATTGATTTTAGATGCTTAAGTATCGGGATGGTGTTGTGTTTGTCGGGCTAATGTTTACTTTCCTGGCATCTCGGTCAGGAGGTTGGATAGTAAATCAAACACTTCACTGAACAAATGTTCGCAGAAGGGGGCCAGCAGCGGCATCATGATGCCGAGGGTCAAAATTCCAATCGATAAGGTAATAGGGAAGCCAATGGCGAAAACCGATAGCTGTGGTGAAACACGGTTTAACAAACCCAGTGCCATATTTAAGGTGAGCAGCAAAGTGATAAGTGGTAACGCTAACATCATGCCATTAAGGAAAATTAATCCACCGGCTTTGGTCAGGGCCAGAAAGGCATTCGCGTTAAGCGGATCGCCGCCTATCGGCAGGGTATGAAAACTGTCCGCCAGCAACGAAATCAACCATAAGTGCCCGTTGAAGGTGAGAAACAGCAGCATCGCCAGCATATCGAGAAAACGCGCCAGCACCGGCATATTCAGACGGCTACCCGGATCAAAGAAGGTCGCAAATGAAATTCCCATCTGTAAACCAATCACTTCCCCGGCGGTACGCACCGCAGCAAAAGCAAACTGCATGGTTAAGCCAAGGGCAATGCCAATCAGCATCTGCTGGATCAACAGCCAGAACCCACCGACGGAAAACAGCGTGACGTCAGTTGGCGGCAGGGTTGGCACCAGCAGCCAGGTGATCATTGCTGCAAGGCCGACTTTCACTTTACGGTTTACCGAACGCTCACTGAGGATCGGCGCGGTGGCAATCAGGGCCAGAATACGTACCATTGGCCAGAAGAATTGACCGATCCAGGTGAGCAGCTGACTGCTATCGAAGGTCAGCATTAGCCGATGATGTAAGGCAGGTTGCTAAACAGGGTGCGCATATAGTCCAGCACCAGGCTCAGCATCCACGGACCAGCGATCACCACGGTAGACGCCACGGCGAGGATTTTCGGAATAAAAGAGAGGGTCTGTTCGTTAACCTGGGTCGCCGCCTGTAACAGGCTAATCAGCAAACCGCTAATTAACGCTGCCAGCAGCAGCGGGGCAGCCAGTGCCAGCGCCACTTTCATCGCCTCCTGGCCGAGGACCATTACCGATTCAGGTGTCATATTGTGTTTTCCAGGTATTTCGTAGGGGCGGCGTTATCGCCGCCCGCTCAGGAGTAGAAACTCTGCGCCAGCGAGCTGACCAGCAGTTGCCAGCCATCGACCAGCACAAACAGCATCAGCTTAAAGGGCAGGGCGATGCTTGCCGGTGGCACCATCATCATTCCCAGCGCCATCAGTACGCTGGCGACCACTAAATCGATAATCAAAAACGGAATAAATACCGTAAAACCAATCTGGAACGCGGTTTTCAGCTCGCTGGTCACATAAGCGGGCAGCAAGATACGCATCGGTACGGCTTCCGGGCCGGCAATCGGCGGCGTATTCGCCAGACGGGCAAATAACGCCAGATCAGCTTCACGGGTCTGACGCAGCATAAATTCACGTAGCGGCTGCGCACCTTTGTCGATCGCCACTTCCATGCTGATCTTATCCTCGCTAAAAGGCAGATAAGCATCCTGATAAATTTTGTCGAACACCGGCGCCATAATAAAAAAGGTCAGAAACAGCGCCAGGCCGAGCATCACCTGGTTAGGTGGCGCCGACGGCGTGCCGAGGGCGTTACGTAACAGACCAAAGACGATGATGATGCGGGTAAAGCTGGTCATCATCAGCAGCATGGCCGGTAAAAAAGTCAGCGAGGTAATAAATACCAGCGTCTGCACCGGCAGTGACCAGCTCTGACCGCCGTTGGCCAGTGGTTTACTCACCAGACCGGGTAATTGTGCGTGAACCTCAGGAACCAGCACCAGCAGCAGCAGGGGCAACAGGGTTAACAGGCGACGAATCATTGCGGTTTTCCCGGGCGTTTGGTCAGCGTCTGCAACATCTGGCGGAAATCAACTTTGGCCGCGGGCATCGGATTTTCGTCCTCGTCCTTTGGCGGCAGCGTATGCAGATGCGTAATAGTTTGTGCAGTTACACCCAGCACCAGCCGCGCATCGTCAACATCGACAATCACCACGCGTTCACGCTGGCCGACACTGACACTGGCGCTGATATTCAGCGACTGCGAACCCACCTTTTTCGGTGCAAAACCAAAACGGCGCGCCAGCCAGGCGCAGAGCAGGATCAGTAAGACGATAAACGCCAGTACTGAACTGACCTGGGTCAGCACAGAACCCGCAGATGTTGCGGGTTGAGTTGAAGGAATCTGTTGAAGCTGCTGGGTGCTGCTTTTCATTTAACGGCTCAGTCGACGCATACGTTCAGACGGGGTAATGATGTCGGTAATACGTACGCCGTATTTATCCGCCACTACCACTACTTCACCCTGGGCAATCAGGTAACCGTTGATCAGGATATCCAGCGGCTCACCGGCCAGGCCATCCAGCGCCACCACGGAACCCTGCGACAGGCGCAGCAGCTCTTTGATGGTCATCTTGGTGCGGCCCAGCTCAACGGTGAGCTTGACCGGAATATCCATAATCAGGTCGATGTCCTGCATTGAACTGACAACATCGTTGCTTTCCAGCGACTTAAACACCGACTCCGGTGATGGCGCGCTGGATGACGACGCCTGCTCGTTCATCGCTTCAGCCCACAGATCGTCCGCGGACCCGTTATCGTCGGACGGTTTATTGTCAGTCATGGGGCTGTTCCTCGTTCAGCGAATTCAAAATCGGGTTAATCAAATGTTCTACACGCAGCGCATATTGGCCATTCAGCGTGCCATATTGACTGGTTAATACCGGCACGCCATCGACGTGCGCAATAATTCGGTCGGGCTTTTCAATCGGCAGCACATCACCGGGTTGCAGCTTCAGAATGCGCGAGATCTGCAGTGAGACGTCGGCAAAATTGGCTACCAGTTCCAGTTCTGAGTGCTGCACCTGCTTCACCAGCGTCTGACGCCAGCTTTGATCTTCCTGACGCGAGTTCTCCAGCGGCGGGTTAACCAGCAGTTCGCGCAGCGGTTCAATCATGCTGAACGGAATACAGATATTGAATTCGCCGATCAGGTTGCCAATTTCCACCTGGAAGGGGGTGGTGACCACGATATCGTTCGGTGACGTGGTGATATTGGTGAACTTAACCTGCATCTCCGAACGCACATACTCAACGTCGAGCGGATAAATCGCCTTCCATGCGTCACTGTAGCTCTCCAGCGCCAGTTTCAGCATGCGACGAATCACTCGCTGTTCGGTATGGGTAAATTCGCGGCCTTCAACTTTAGTCGGGAAGCGACCATCACCACCAAACAGGTTATCCACCGCGATAAATACCAGTCCTGGCGAGAACACAAACAGCGCCGTACCGCGTAAAGGTTTCAGATGTATCAGGTTAAGGTTAGTCGGTACTGGCAGGTTGCGGGCAAATTCATGGTAAGGCTGAATCTTAATGCCGCCAACGCTGATATCCGGGCTACGACGTAACAGGTTAAATAACCCCATACGAAATGCACGCGCAAAGCGCTCATTGATAATTTCCAGCGCCTGCAAACGCTCGCGCACCACGCGACGCTGGGTATTGGGATCGTAAGGACGAATATCGCTTTCGCCCTTATTTTTAATATTTTCGTCTTCCGCGCTGTCGCTGTCGCCGTTAAGCAGCGCATCGATCTCAGCCTGGGAAAGAATGCTATCGCCCATCGACTTACCTCAAAATGAAGGCAGTAAACAGTACGTCGTTTACCACCTGCGGTGGTTGACCTTTCACCAGCGGAGGCGCCAGCACCTGTTTGATCTGCGTCATCAGATCCTGTTTACCCTGTTCAACCGCCAGCGCCGTAGCGTTCTGACGAGACAGCAGTAACAGCAAACGACTGCGGACCTCAGGCAGATAGTCGTTCATGCGACGACGGGTCTCCTCATCGGGCACACGCAGGGTAAAGCCTACGTACAGCACGCGATCGGTATCGTTGTCAGCATTGACCAGGTTAACCGTAAAAGTATCAAGAGCTAAAAATATAGGCGCGGCCGGCGGTTCCTGCTTTTCAGCAGCATCAGCTGTTCCAGCCGGTTTATGCATCATGCGCCACACTGCGTAGCCACCTGCACTACAAGCGGCCAGTGTTACGACCAGTAACAGCGGGATCATAAATGAACGTTTGCGGCCTTTGGCTTTCGCGTTATCAGACATGTTGCAATAACTTCCTGTGAATTATTTGAGCGACGCCAGCCGGCGAGCCAGGTCAGATTATGCCGCGTCTCTCGCCGTTCAATGGCGGGAAAAGACACGCGTTTTGCTACTACCTTCTGCGTTTGTTGCTATCAGGCGAAAATATCGACGGCATTACTGCCTGCCGCGCGCGCCTGCAAAGCGGCCGGAACGGCGATTGGCGTTATTTCGCTATCGTTGTCCATTGCCTGGGCAAAACTGCCATGACCGCCATCACGCCGCGATTCCTGCTGACCACTGAACGACTGGCTCTGTGGGAAGGCATCGCTGCTGACGTTAGTCTGTCCGAGGTTGATACCGCTCTCCGCCAGCGCAGTGCGCAGTTGCGGCAGGGCGGCTTCAAGCGCGGCGCGCACCTGGCTGTGCCCGGAAACCATATTCAGCTGCGCCTGGTCGTTATCCAGTTTCAGACTGATTTGAATACTGCCAAGATCCTGTGGATGCAGGCGTAACTCAGCGGTCTGCTGACCATTACGGCTAAACATCAGTACCTGCTGGCTTAACGCCTGCTGCCACTCCGGGCTACCAAGCTGTGAATTCAGCTGTGGCGTGGCCGGTGTCAGACTGGTGGCTGATGCGGTCGGCGTGGTAGTCACCATGCTGGCACTGGAGACCACTGCGCTCAGATTAACGCTGCTGGCCTGTTGTGGACTCTGATCCAGCGGCTCCTCTTTAGTGAAGCTGCTTAATGCCTGCTGGAAGGCGCTGCTGGCCGATGTGTCGGTTGCTGTCTGATTATTACTGCTGTTAGCACTGAACAGGCTGTGCAGCGCAGTCGCCGGGTTTTTGCCATCAGTGGCGCTGCTGGTGGTCAGCGGGGTTGTCGCACTGTTGCTGACATCATCGCCAGCCGCAGTTTTCGCGCTCAGGCTGCTCAGCGCCGCCGCCAGCACGCCGTTTTTATCCGCGCTACCGCCAGTGCCAGTACCGGTTCCGCTACCGATCAGCGCACTCTGCGCAGCGGCAGGGGCGGTGGCCAGTTGTTGCACCGGCGCCTGTGGCAGCATGGCAAACAGAGCCTGTAACGTCTGCATGTCACTGTCACTTAAGTCCGTTGCGGCTAACTTATCTTTATCATCGGCGGATTTACTGTTGCCTTTAACATTTTCGGTCTGCAACAAGGCATTTAAGGTCTCCGGTTTATCCAGCGCCGCCATCAGCTCGCTCAGTTCGGTCACCGGCTGCTGCTGGCCTTTGGCTTCGCCTTTACCCAGCTGTGCGCTGGCGACCGCGGTGCCGCCTGATTGCTGCGCCAGGGTCAGAAGGCGATTGCCCAGCAGGGTTAAAAATTCTTTTGGCGTATCGCCAGCGGCCAGCAGGCTTTCGCCACTGGTTGAGGTATCTGTGCTGGTGTCAGAGGTGACTGAAGTGGGAAGTGTTGGCAGCGTTATCATTCGCCTTTCCTCAATGATGCCCGTTGGGCAAATTCATCCATCCGTTTCTGATCGAGACGGTTTTCTTGTAGCAATTCGTTAGCTTCGGCACGCGCCTGCAGCGTTTCGTAGGCATGCAGCCGCTGCTGTTTGTTGCGCCACAGCTGTAAAGCCTGTTCCAGTTTGAGGTTCCACTGCGCCAGTTGATTACGATGCTGCTCAATGGCTTTTTCCAGCGTCAGAATAAACTGGTGATAGTTATGCCAGCGGGTGCTGGCGATACCGCCCGACATATCGGTATTTAATTTATTGCGATATTCATCCTGATAGTTGAGCAGCATGGAGAGCTGTTCGTCAGCCTGCTTGTGCGCGCGGCGCACATCGCCCAGCTGCACGGCGGCTTTCTCGACGTCTTTTTGTGCCAGGTCGCGCAGCGTCTCTATCGGTGTATTCTGTTTCGCCATGCTGGTCTCAACGGATGTTATCTGCGGTTGTTATTAACCGAAAATGGCCTGCAGATGCAGGCTGGCGTCATCATATTGACTGCGCTCAAAAATGCCCTGTTGCAGGAACGCTTCCAGTTCCGGATAGAGCTTAATCGCTCTGTCCAGCGTCGGATCGCTCCCGGCGGCATAGGCGCCGACACTGACCAGATCGCGGTTGCGCTGGTAGCTCGACAACAACTGTTTAAATTGCCTTACGCGGGCATAATGTGTTTCGTCGATTAACGAGGTCATTGCACGGCTAATCGAGGCTTCGATATCAATCGCCGGATAATGACCGGCTTCCGCCAGGCGACGTGATAACACAATATGGCCATCAAGGATGGCGCGCGCCGAGTCGGCAATCGGGTCCTGCTGATCATCGCCTTCGGTGAGGACGGTGTAAAAAGCGGTGATCGATCCGCCACCGTCAATACCGTTACCGGCGCGCTCAACCAGCGCCGGCAGTTTGGCAAACACCGAAGGTGGATAGCCTTTGGTTGCCGGTGGCTCGCCAATTGCCAGCGCAATTTCACGCTGCGCCATCGCATAACGCGTCAGGGAGTCCATAATCAGCAGCACATGCTGACCGCGATCGCGGAAATCTTCGGCGATACGCGTGGCATAGGCGGCACCCTGCATACGCAGCAGGGGAGAGACGTCGGCGGGCGCGGCAATCACCACCGCACGGGAACGCCCCTCAACCCCAAGAATATTTTCAATAAAGTCTTTTACTTCACGGCCACGCTCACCGATCAGCCCGACCACAATCACATCCGCTTTGGTGTAGCGCGCCATCATGCCGAGCAGCACGCTTTTACCGACGCCGGAACCGGCGAACAGTCCCATACGCTGACCACGGCCAACAGTAAGCAGGGCGTTAATCGCCCGCACACCGGTATCCAGCACATCGGTAATTGGCGTGCGCTGCAACGGGTTAAACGGTGGCGTGATAAGCGGGGCGCGATAGCCGGTGTCCGGTGCCGGCAAACCATCCAGCGGACGACCTGCGCCATCCAGCACGCGACCCAGCAGTTCTGGTCCCAGCAGCAGCTGTTTACCGCTGTGCTGGTTATCACCAACCACGCGGGCGTATACGCGCGCGCCGGGCAGAATGCCTTCGACTTCTTCCAGCGGCATCAGAAACAGCCGTTGACCGTTAAAACCCACCACTTCGCTTTCCACTTCGGAAACGTCGTTGCCGTCATGACGTTCAATAACGCAAGTCGCGCCCAGTGGCAGTTGCAGGCCGGTCGCTTCCAGTACCAGACCGGTGGCACGTACCAGACGGCCATAGCGGCGTACTGCAGGGACCTGGGCCATACGCTGCTCGAAGGAGTCAAGCGTGCCAAGCCAGCGTGAAAGACGTGTTGTCATTACAATTCTCCCGGTGCGGCCAGGCGGCATAACTCATGCCAGCGGGTGGCAATGCTGGCATCAAGATCGCCATCTTCCGCACTGACTTTACAGCCACCTGGATGCAGCGAGCTGTCAGCCAGCAAACGCCAGCCATGCAGATCCAGCGTCGCGCCCAGCGTCTGCTCAACGCGCTGTAAATCGTCCGGATGCACGCGCAGCTGCGGCTTGCCGCTAAACATCGGCTCCTGCTGAATCATCTGCTGGATCTGACGCAGCAGGGCAGTGCCGTCGACGGCGGTGGCCTGGCCAATTACCGTACGCGCAGCTTCCAGCGCCATCTGCATCAGGCGCGCAGCGATCACGCTGTCGAGCGCTTCCAGCGTATGCTGGAATTCGGCAACCAGCTGCTGCATACGCGCCTGCAATGGCGCCTGCTGCTGCTGGGCTTCAGCCAGACCCTGTTGAAAACCCGCTTCATAGCCAGCCTGCTGGCCTTCACTTAAGCCTTTTTTATGCCCTTCGGCGTAGCCCAGATTCTGCGCTTCACTGCGGATCTGCGCCTGTAACATTTCCAGCTGGCTCTGCTGTTCATCGGCTTCATCGATATCGTCGGTAGCCATCTGTGGCAGCACAAACTCTTCGATTAACGGCTTCTCTGGCTGCGCTAAATCATCAGGCTGCCAGGCTTTCCACGGCCGGGAAGAAAAGGCATCAGACATAAGTTTCCTCGCCGCCGCCAATGACCATCTCGCCGCTTTCCGCCAGACGACGAACAATCAGCAGGATCGCTTTCTGTTCGTTTTCCACTGCGGACATACGGACCGGACCACGGTTGGCCAGGTCGTCGCGCAGGATATCGGCTGCACGGGCAGACATGTTCTTGAGGAACTTCTCGCGCAGCGGCTGTTCGGAACCTTTCAGTGCGACCAGCAACTGCTCGGACTCCACTTCCTGCAACAGGCGCTGGATACTGCGGTCGTCCACTTCCACCAGGTTTTCGAACAGGAACATTTCGTCGATAATTTTCTGTGCCAGCTCGCCATCGAATTCGCGTACCGCTTCGATAACCGCTTCTTCCTGCTGCGTTTTCATCAGGTTGATAATCTCGGCTGCGGTTCTTACGCCGCCCATCTTCGCGCGCTTGAGGTTCTGGCCATCGAGCAGGCCGTTCAGCACTTCTGTCAGTTCCGCCAGCGCCGCTGGCTGTACTCCGCCGAAGGTGGCGATACGCAGCATCACATCGTGACGCAGACGATCGTCGAACTGCGCCAGAATATCGGCCGCCTGACCACGTTTCAGATGCACCAGAATGGTGGCGATGATTTGCGGATGCTCGTCGCGAATCAGATCTGCCGCCGCCTGCGGTTCCATAAAGTTCAGCGTTTCCATGCCGGTCGTGGTTTCGCGGGTTTCGAGAATGTCCTCCAGCAGGGTGGCGGCACGCTCTTCACCCAGCGCTTTGGTCAGCACCGAACGCAGGTAATCATTTGAGTTGAGGCTCAGCGCCGCATACTGCTCAGCATCGGATTCGAACTCACGCAGCACGTCAGTCAGCTGTTTGTGCGACACCTGCTTCATATTGGCCATCGCCGCACTCAGATGCTGCACTTCGCGGGTGCCAAGGTGTTTAAACACCTCAGCTGCGCGCTCTTCGCCAATTGTCATCATCAGGATGGCGCTTTTTTCAGTACCGGTCAGACTCATAGTTCGTTACTCATCCATTGGCGAATAACCAGGGCCACCACACGCGGGTCGTTTTCAGACATATCGCGAATACGTTGGCTCAGGACCTCAGCGCTCATACGATGCTGAGACTTACGTTCCTGGTCCTGCTCATCTTTACTGAGCGAGACCTTATAATCTTCTTCCTCTGGCTGCAGGGCTTTGGCAGCGGCAGCTTCTTCGGCGGCTTTCTCCAGCTTCTGCTTACGTACCAGGTGCGGACGAACCAGTTTGCGATAGAGGACAAAGGCGACCAGCGCAATCAGCAACCAGCGTCCGGCGGTCATCAGCTGTTCAAAGAACGACTGTTGTTGCCAGAACGGCAGTTCACCCGCGCTAACATCACTCTGGGTAAACGGTGAGTTGACGACGTTGACGCTATCACCGCGATCGGTGGAGAAGCCCATTGCTTCACGCGTCAGGTCTTCAATCTGCTTAATCTGCTGCTCATTAAGCGCGATCTCTTTGCCTTTATCGTCGGCGCGGTAGTTCACTACCACAGCCACCGACAGGCGTTTAACGTTGCCGACATTCATCCTGGTGTGCAGGATGGTGCGGTCGACTTCGTAGTTAGTGGTGTCATCCTTACGGGTGTTCGACGGCAGAGTACGCGCGCTGTTAGCGTTGGCGGTTGCCGCAGCGTTTGCGTTATTCGCGTTGTTGCCATTCGCGTTAGCCGCGCCGTTCGCGCCTGCCGTGGTGTTCTCGGTTGAAATCGGAGCGGTATTCGCCGGCGCCGGTTGATTCGATAACGCCCCTGGTACACCACCTGCACTCTGTCCACCCAGCTGCTCGCTGACGCTGCTCTGACGAGAGCGAATCGCGGAGTTACGCGGGTCGGTATTCGGTTTGTACTGCTCGTCGGTCTGCTCACGGCTGTCGAAATCAATCTGCGCGGTAACCTGAGCGTGAACGTTAGCCTGGCCGACAATCGGACCCAGAATCGCTTCAATACGCTGCTGGTAACGGCTTTCAACGTCGGTGGTGTATTTCAGCTGTGCATCGTTCAGGTCACGGCCTGCAGCTTCAGCACGGGTCAGCAGACGTCCGGCCTGGTCGACCACCGTCACGTTGCCTGGCGGTAAGCCGGCGACGCTGCTGGAGACCATATGTACCACGGCGCTGATCTGGCCTTCATCGAGCGCACGGCCCGGCTGCAGGTTCAGCGTAACGGAAGCAGAAGGTGACTTTTGCTCACGGACAAATAAGGTCGGTTTTGGCATCGCCAGATGGACGCGTGCGGTTTTGACCGGACCAAAGGTTTCGATGGTGCGGGCCAGCTCGCCTTCAAGAGCGCGCTGATAGTTAACCTGTTCACTGAACTGGCTGATACCGAACTTCTCTTTATCCAGCAGTTCAAAGCCAACTGCGCCGCCTTTCGGCAAACCCTGTTGCGCCAGGCGCAGACGCAGTTCGTGAACTTTCTCTGCTGGCACCATTAACGCGCCGCCGTTTTCTTCAAAACGATAAGGGACGTTCATCTGGGTTAACTGCGTAACAATTGCGCCACCGTCTTCGTCGGTGAGGTTGTTATAAAGGACACGATAATCTGGCGCTTTCGCCCACAGAACCATGGCAATGACCACCGCGATAACAAACGCGGAGGCAATAATTAAAGGAATGCGAGGGTTTGCGCGCAGGCGAACCAAAAGGTCACTAAAGCCTTTCTTTTCTGCTGAATCCTGTGTGGTAGCATTCATGACCGGTTCCTGCCTGACAGTTGACCTGACGGTTTCACGTTGTGTGGTAGCAAAACTGACTCCCTGATGCGGCTTGCAATAAATAAAGTTCCACCTCAATGGATTGCCATTATTTTCTGAATCGTAAAATTCGATGGGTGAATAAGCTGTGTTTTTTGCTGCTATTTAGGGGCTTTGTCTTATTGACACTGTGATAAGTTTGCAGACATCAAAAAATCACCATCATCTATACCGGGGTAAAAAGATGGCAATTCAGGGTATTGAAAGTGTTGTTCAGCAGATGCAGACCGCGATGTTACAGGCCAGCAATCAAAGCAGTGACAGCACCTCGCATGCAGATTTCGCCGGTCAGTTAAAAGCGGCATTAGGTAAAATCAGTGAAACGCAGAATGCGGCTCGCAGCCAGGCTCAGGACTTCGAAATGGGTAAACCCGGTGTGGCGCTAAATGATGTGATGGTCGATCTGCAGAAATCCTCGATTTCAATGCAGATGGGTATCCAGGTGCGTAATAAACTGGTGTCGGCGTATCAGGACATTATGAATATGCAGGTGTAGTGGGTATCAGCTAACACTATTGGGGGTAACATCTGTGCCCCCGGCTCTGCTCTCTTTATCTGCTTTTCCTCCTCGTCTTGCCTGACATATCTTTGGTAACCTTGACAAAAAAGTGATTCATTGGTGGCAATGCTGGTGATAAAATAGCTTTTAACGATGCGAGGATGGTTTACAACACGATAAGTTCAGGGAGAAGAGCATATGGAACAAAGAATCACCCAGCTTGAGATGGATATTGCGATAATCAAAGCCAACTACTGCACTAAAGCTGACCTGCACGAAGAGATTAACAAGCAGACCAAATGGATCGCGTCGATCATTATTGGCACCGCCGGTCTGACCGTGGCGCTGGCTAAACTGCTGTTCTGAGTCCGTCAAACCGCCTCGCACTGTTTTACAAAATTAATTCTTATTCTCCTCTTTCAGACCTCTATTTTTTCTAACCTCTGCCGATAACCTTTAACAGCAATAACAACAGCACGCATGCTCGTGAGAAGGCGCAGGCTTTACTGCTTTGGCTCATCATCGATATCACATGTAAGTTTACATTAATAAATAATAGCTTAGAGGTTAAAGATGGATAACTTTCAGAAAGAAATCGATGAAAGAGCGAATCTCACATTATCAAATAAATTCGAACTTTTATTATTTCGCCTGGGTAATGCGAATCAGGAAGAGAAATCGGAGCTGTTCGGCCTTAATGTCTTTAAGCTGCGTGAAATTGTCCCTATGCCACCGATTACCCGTGCAGCGGGGATGCGCTCCCCGCTGCTGGGAATGGCCAATATTCGTGGCCAGCTGATCCCGGTGATCGATATGCCAGCGGTTGTGGGTTGTGAACCCACTACCGGTCTGAACCTGCTGTTAGTGACTGAGTATGCCCGCAGCACGCAGGCGTTTGCCGTGGAGTCCGTGGATAATATTGTCCGGCTGAACTGGAGCCAGGTGCATCCGGCAGATGCCAGCGTCAGTAGCCGTAATGTCACCAGCATTGCGCTGCTTGATAATGAAGAGCAGGGCAACGGCAATAATATGGCGCTGGTGCTGGATGTTGAGCAGATTCTGCATGACATTATTCCTTCCGTGCGCGATGTGCCGGCTGAGCAGATTCAGGAAAAATTCTTCAAATTCACCCCCGGCGCGGTGGCTATCGTGGCGGAAGATTCCAAAGTTGCGCGTAATATGCTGGAGCAGGGCCTGAAGATTATGGGTATTCCTGCAGAGTTACATAACACCGGACTGGAAGCCTGGAACCGAATCAAACTGCTGGCGAAAGAGGCGCAGTCGGAAGGGCGGCCTGTTAGCGATAAGATTTCGCTGGTGCTGACCGATCTGGAAATGCCGGAGATGGATGGTTTTACTCTGACGCGCAATATTAAAACCGATACGGTATTAAGACAGCTACCGGTAGTGATCCATTCGTCGCTGTCGGGCAGCGCCAATGAAGACCATGTGCGTAAAGTTGGCGCCAATGGTTACGTGGCGAAATTTGAGATCAATGAGCTGTCTGCGGTTCTGCATCGTGTTATGGATGAAGCGTCGCGCTGATCCTGCTGATTTAAAATGGTTTCACTGCCGTTGAGAAATGGGCTGTTACGCTATGCTGATCCTTTCGCAGAGCTAACGCCACAGCGATGTGAGCGCCGGAGATAAGCGCCGGAGAAAGGTCACCCCTTTTATGTAAGGCTGTCTGTATTAGCAGACGGCCTTTTTGGCCTTTAACGGTTGCCAAAAGCATCTTCCGATTAATCCTAAGGTTAACTGGCGATTTTCCACTACATTTAACTGGGTAGTGTGATTTCTTTACGCTAATTAACCAGAAAGGGAACAGCATGAGTGATAATGAAACCCCGAAAACGCAGACCGATTATTTACGCGATGTGACTTCGCAGTTGAAAGAAATGCGTCACTATGCCCAGTCCAATACTGAAACGCTGTCAGCACACTGGCTGGCATTTGATGCTGGCGAATACAAAAATCAGGCGTTCGCCGCGGCGATAAATGATCTGCTTACCCAGCAAGGCGCCGTGCTTGAGACGCTGGAAAAAACCGTGCAGGATCTTGAAATCGAAGCCAACCGCATCGAAAATGAAGCCTGATAAACTGCCGTGGCCCGCATATTGCGGGTCTTTTTTTTTGCCGGTAACGGCCAGTAATTGTTGCAGCCAGGTTACGTCTGTTAAAAATAAATCGATGATAGTGCTTGCTTAAAAAAGTGTTCCATGTGTAAATAGCGCATCGGTTTGTGGTACAGACCTATTTATGCCAAGCGGTTTTATTAAAGCAGTTCTCAGTTCGAGCGTTATCTTAGATATCTCTTTTCCTGAATCTTCTTATTACCTTGCTCATAAGTATTATCTGCAAAGCAATCCTGTCCGCCTGTTTACGGGCTTTGAAATTCAGAGGAAAGTATTATGTCTAACAAAATGACTGGTTTAGTAAAATGGTTCAACGCTGAGAAAGGTTTCGGCTTTATTTCTCCTACCGATGGCAGCAAAGATGTATTCGTACATTTCTCTGCAATCCAGGGTGATAACTTCAAGACCCTCGACGAAGGTCAGAGCGTAGAGTTCTCTGTAGAGAACGGCGCTAAAGGTCCTTCAGCGACCAACGTTGTTGCACGCTAAGCAATAACGCCACAGGCTTATTTACCATAGCGATGATGGCCCCGGCCGGAGTAGTGTAAATAGCCTGTAATAAAAAGCCCGCCTTGTGCGGGTTTTTTTGCGTCTGAATTTCGGCAAAGCATTGCTGGCGCCCGCCTGCCAAAATTAAAACGCAGATAAAAAATAATATTGCCGCTTACAATATTATTTTCATGATTATATTACGGCGTTTTTTCGCTATTGCGCTGTACAGCTGTGAAATAATGGCCACAATGCGGGCAGATCAGCGTCAGATTTTTGCTGACTTTCGCCGAAAGCTGCTTATGAGGATGCGCGCAGGCGGGGCATTTTATCTGCCGCGTGCCGGAACGAAAGAAAAGTAAACTGTCGAGATTTATCATAGGGGTTATCTCATTCGTTACAGGTAGCTCAGTTTACGCCCGGTTCCGGGCAATAGCTCGCTTTTTATCCGCCGGAAAGAGTGCTGACGCCCGCAAAATTTCAGGCGTAATCTGCTTACATATCCGCAACCAGCCACATATCCGCTTCTTCAAACATCTCTTCAATAATCCGCGCCATAATCGCCTTATCGCTTTTACTGGCGTCAGTGTCGATAGCATTACGCTGCATTGGCTTCACTTTCACCAGAGCCTGAGGAAATGCGCGATGAATTCGCTTTTCCAGCTCTTCAAGGATCATTTCATTGGCATTGTTCAATCCTGCCACATTGCGCTTATCGTAAATCAACTCGACGAACATTACTGAAAACCTCTCTGGTCAGGGATCCCTGGGGTGTTTATTTTGCTCGCCAATAATACTGGATAATAATACAGTATCAATGGCTATCGGCACACAACAGGTGATTTATACGGCGATTGTCGCAAAAATTATCGTTTCTGCGTGCAACAGTCTTTCTTAAATATGTGAGACAGTGGTAGCTTCCTCTCTCTCGGTCAGTAAGAATGGCGTACCTGCGGGTACAAAACAGATTTGGAGTAAGTATGGCTAAGCATCCAACGGGTAAGCACCTGAGGGCGGAAGTGTTGCATGAAGGTAAGCAACTGCTTATCTATGTGGTTAAAGGTGCGCGCATTGAAGATATGCCGCCAGATGATAACGAGGATTATCCCGGTGAAATGTTTATGGCGTTACCCAATCTGAGTAAAGAGTTTGATAGCGAACTTGATGAGATGCTTGGCGAGGCACAATCCGGTGATGTGTTAGTGCTGGTTTGCCCTGGTGATCAGACCTTCAGTTATGGTTATTCGCGGATTAAGGCGATGAGCGCCACCTGATCAAGGTCGGGGTTTAGGGTTAATACACAGGGGAATACCTATGAAGCAACTGGTTATCGATATTTTAATGAAGCTGGCGAAGATGGATGTGGATAGCAAAGAGCTGACGGCTCAGGTTGAAGCGCAATCTTTGTTGATCGCGGCGCTGTTGTTGACCGCCGGTAAAGAGGGTTCGAATAATATCTCGCAAAATATTCAGAATGCTGTGCAGATGGCGACCGAATCTCCGGCGGCTTTTTTGCAATCCGATGTCGATTTGCTGCTGACCCATGTTAATCGCCTGCTGGCGGTGACGCGTTATGTTGATGAGAAATCAGAAGCATAATCCTGTCGACGCGTGTTGAGCTCGCCGCAGCGAGCTCAATAGCGATTTATTTACGGCCAATCACTTTGCCGAGAACAAATCCGATTCCCGCAGCAATTGCCAGCGCGCCAAGCGGCGAACTTTTAGTTTGCTGTTTTACTGAATCAACCAGATCGTCTACCGCATAGCTGCCGCGCGCCAGCTGCTTACGCACCGAGCCTTTCGCTTCGTGTTCCGGTGAGCGCGTCGCTTTGCCGAACTGTTCCTGACCTGCACCGATAGCTTCATCAACTTTGTCTTTAGCCTGGTCAAACATAATTTCTCCTTAATAAACTATTGAGTCGTCATTGCGAGACACCATTAAGGGTAGACCATCAGTGGCAAAGGCTGCCGGATCAATTGTTTATAAATGTGGCGTTATAGCTCATTTTTAATACAGAACTCTTCCCAGCTCATACCCAGCGCTTTGGCATGCGAGCGCAGATATTTTTCAATCGCCTGCGCCGCCACTTCTTTGTCGGGCTCAGCCAGCTGGATCGAGAACAGCATCGCATCCTGTTTTTTCGCGCGCAGAAAGGCGGCGTAGATACGATCGGCCTGAATCTCTTTCAGTTTTTCCAGTGATACGCCCATCGACTGCGCGTCTTGTGGCGAGATTTTCTCCATCGCAGCGTGAAAATCGGGATGCGCCTGTAAGAACATGGCGCGGGCGAGGGTGTAATACTCTTCTGGGGTTTTCATGGTAATTATCCTTTTGACTCAATCGGGATAGTTTACACTTGATGCACCACAGATTCTCCCCCGGGGCCAGCTCTGGAGGAAATTTGGCGAATGTTTCTTGCAGAAATTACCGGAAAAATTATACCGTACCGGCGTACGCATCGAAGACAGGGAATAAAAATGAAGAAGTGGATTGTACTTTGTGCGTTAGCACTGAGCGGTTGTACGCAGATTACCAGTTATGATCAGGCGGTTAAGACACCGGCTCCGGCCGATTTGCAGGGAGTCTGGCAAACGGTAACGCCGCAGTCGGGGTTGATCAGCGAGCAGGCGGTGGCCAGTCTGATTATCACCCCGCAGGGTGATACGCTGGATTGTCGCCAGTGGCAGCGTGTGATTGCCAAACCGGGCAAACTGACGGTGCGCAGTGGGGATTATGTTAACGTCAACCGGGCGTTACGTGTGATGCCGCTGGAGAGAAAAGGCACGACGCTGCTGTATGACAAACTGGAAATGCAGAAAATGAATCACCCGACGGCTGAGTGCCAGCAGGCACTGGATGAACTGCCGAATCAGCCAACTGCCACCACATTGCAAAATATTGAACCGGCGCTGATGAAAGTGAAAAAAACCACACCGTAACACCGCCGCAGCTCACGCCCGGAGAGAGGCTCTCCGGGCCAGTGGTGTTAATCCTGCTGCATTACCCAGACGCTGACACTGCCGGCATTGCAGTAAAACTGCCCATTCCCTTGCTTATCGCAGGTAATAATCTGGTCGCGATGGCCAAGCCAGTCATACCACTGCGAATCCGCGCCATGCTCGCCCAGCGCCACATTTTTCTCACCTTCCTCGCCATTAGACATGACCACGACACAGCCGGGTTGCTGTTCGGTGCCGCTGCGACTAAAGGCGACGCAGTTCGGATGGTCAAAGTAATCGGTTTGCACGCCATGAGCGAACTGCTGACGCGCGCGGATTAACGCTTCAAGTTCGGTGATAGCCGGCATCTCAATTGCGTACTCTTCACCATCACCGCCCTTATCGCTGTAACTGGCGCCAAACAGGTCGGGATAGAATACTGTCGGTACACCCTGTTCGCGCAACAGAATCAGCGCATAGGCGAGGGGTTTGAACCAGCTTTCCACCGGCGCTTCCAGCGCCTGCAACGGCTGAGTGTCGTGATTGGCGACAATCGTTACGGCATGAAAAGCATCTGCGGCGACCAGCGTGTCGTTAAAGATCTGACTGAGATCGTATTCGGCCCCTTGTTTTGAGGCGATATGGAAGTTCATCTGCAGTGGCGCATCAAACAGCATAGTTTTGCCTGCCACCTGATGAATATATTGCTGCAGTTTATCCACTTCATGGGACCAGTATTCCGCCACAATAAACATCGGCTGTTCGGCTACGTCCTGAATATGGTCGATCCACTCTTTGTAAAACCAGGCGGGAATATGTTTTACCGCATCCAGCCGGAAACCGGTGCAGTGAACTTCATTCATC
The DNA here is from genome assembly GCF_025527015.1 of Winslowiella arboricola. Lineage (GTDB taxonomy): Bacteria > Pseudomonadota > Gammaproteobacteria > Enterobacterales > Enterobacteriaceae > Erwinia > Erwinia arboricola. The sequence goes on from NZ_JAODIM010000042.1 coordinate 548,145, forward strand.
ACCCAGCGCGCCCAGTATTTCAGCTCTTCGGTGACTGCACGGTTGCGGAAGTCGATATTTGCACCCATCAGATAGTCGAAATTACCTAGCTCGTCATCGACCTGATCATTCCAGCCATCGCCAGTGTAATCATTTACAATCTTAAATACGCCGTTTTCATCGGGGTTTTCGATATGATCAACACCGCTGAAACATTTGTAATCCCAGATAAATTTCGAGTATTTGCCATTACGCACCGGAAAGGTAAAGCGCGTCCAGGCTTCCGCCGTTACCACTTCTTCATCGATCTCTTCACGATTATCCGCATTGACCCGGTTAACCTGCACCGTCTCTTTTTCATCGGCGCCCATTTTATGGTTCAGCACTACATCCAGCAGCACGCCAAGGTTGTGGGATTTGAGCGCCCCGACTGCCGCCAGCAGCTGCTGTTTGTCACCATATTTGGTCGCCCGGCTGCCTTTGGCATCAAATTCACCGAGATCGAACAGGTCATAGCTGTCGTAACCGACTGAATAGCCGCCTGCGTCACCTTTGCAGGCCGGCGGCAGCCAGACAACGGTAAAGCCAATTTCTGCCAGCCAGGCTGCGCGTTCAGCCGCTTCTGGCCAGAGTTTGCCACCATCCGGGTAATACCAGTGAAAGAACTGCAACAGCGTGGGATTGCGCATCTTCTGGTTCCATTTTCCACCGCAGGGAGAATGAAGTATGGTGCAAGGCGGATAAAAAGAAAGCCGGCTGTCAGGGGAGTGACAACCGGCTCGGGTTCAGGAAGAGAGAAGATTAATTATGGTCGTGCGGCATCAGCAGTTGCCCGGATAAATTACCGTAAGCATGCAGCACATTTCTCTGCGTCGTCGAGCCAGCGATCAATCTGCTTAATTCATCCTGGCGCTGTTGCAGCAATCTTTTTACTTCTGTTTCGTTGTCTATCAGATGGCGCAACACCGGACGAATTTGTTGCAGCGTACGGTCAGACAATGAATGCTTCTGCGTCACAAGAGCCATTTTTTCCACTGCGCTGACATAGTCAACTTCGGTCGCGATCAGCGCATCCCATTCGCCATCATTCGCCAGACGGAGCATATTCTGGCTAAGACTCAGTAAATGCTGATAGGTTTCAAACACGTGCGGCAAATGACTCATTATGAAACATCCTGAACGGGGCTAGGAAGAGTTGACGCCTCTTTCCAGGCGTCGGCAATGCCACGCAGCAGTTCTTCAACTTCTTCGATGGCGGAAATATCGTTGCGCAGATTCGCGTGGAGCAGGCGACGCACCATGTAATCGTATAAAGCGAGCAGGTTATCGGCGAGCTCATCACCCGCCTCTTTAATCAGCCCAACCTGCAAACCATTTTGAATAATATTGATGGCTTTAGAAATGGCGTTTCCCTTGCCCTCAATCTGACCATCCTGCATAAACAGACGGGCGCGCACCAGCGAGCTGAGCGCCCCGTCAAACAACATAACGTTTAGTTGATGCTGGCTTGCTTCCATGACGCCACTTTCCAGCTCTACTTTCTGGTAGAGCTGCGCTCCCGAATTTTTATACATGTAACAACCTTTTCAATCCTTAGCTTGAAGATGACGTAGTCGCGAACTGACTTGTCAGATAGGACGACGTGTTAGTTAACGAGCTAATCAATGTACTTAAATTGGTAAACTGCGTCTTGTAACGTGCCATGGTCGCTTCGATACTGGCTTCCATTGAATCGTAACGATCGCTTAAATCATCGATGGTCGACTGAATACCATCTTTGGCATTTTTGATAATGCCTTCTTTACCCACCGTGGTGCTGAGCATATCGGTCAGCTTGGTATTCATGGTGGTGGCGAAGCCCGTGGTGGAGCCGTCACCGATAAAGAAGCTGCTTACTGCCTGTGGATTATTAGTCAGCGCAGTGGTCAGCTTGGTTTCGTCAATGGTTAACGCACCGGTAGAACCATCACTCTGGGTCGTTGGATCAATGCTGATGCCCATCTGCGCCAGAATCGAGTAAGACCCGCCGCTTTGCACCGTGGTCAGCATACTCGCCAGACGGGTCTGTACCGTACGTACCACATTGTCGCCCAACAGGGCGCCGTTGGTGCTCGACTGATCCGCGCCAGAAGCCACTGCCGTATATTTGGTGGCGGAGGCGATGGTGGACTGCAGTGAGTTATACGCCGTCACAAACGCTTTAATCGCCGTCAGCGTGGTATCCGTTGATGCGCCCACGCTCAGGGTTTCGCCATCGGTACTGCTGCTGGCGGATTTCAGGTTCAGGGTGACACCGGTTAATGCATCGGTAATGGTATTGCTGCTGCGCTCCATTGATACGCCATTAACACTTAACTTGGCGTTCTGGGAAGCGGTCTGTACCGACATGTTTTGCGTGCCGGTGGCCGTCGAGTCATAGCCAATCAGGCCTTGCAGCGTGTCATCACCGCTGACCGCAAGGGTGATATCGCCATCAGTACCGCTGGTTTTCGAACTCAGCAGCAGACGGTAGTCGCCGTTGCTGGCGGTAATAATAGAGGCGCTGACGTTGCCCGCGCTGCTGTTAATCGCGCTGACAATACCACTCAGCGTGGTCTGGCTGTCTTTCAGCGTAATAGTCAGCGGATCGCCGCTACCCTGGCTGATTGAAATTGTGCGGGTGCCGTCAGTGGTGGTTTCACCTAACTGAGTGCTTTTACTGCTGAAAGAACCAGAAATCAGTGACTGCGCTTTGGCAATCTGCTCAACATAGACACTGTAATCACCGGTGCTGGCGGTTGCGTCAGTGGTGGCGGTAAACGCAGTATTGCTGCTGGTCACCGAGGTAGCGGTAAACGCGCTGGCTTTGGTTAGCGCGGCGACCGCTGTCTGCAATGACGTCAACGAGCTTGACAGCTTACCGTAAGCAGTCAGTTTCGATGAATAACTGGACTGCTGCGTAGTGATCGCAGTTAATTTGGTTTTTTCAGCTGTTTCTAAAGAGGTATAAAGAGTATCCAGATCGAGGCTGGTCCCTACACCAAGACTACTTACACTCGCCATAATTAATCCTCAGGTTAAACAGATGTACGAGAGGCATATCGGCCTTGATGGGGAAAAGTTTAGAGGTGTCTGCTAAAAATGATGGGCGGAATAAAGCGTCTGTTTATAGGTAATTAGCGCGATAGCATTTACAGGAAAAAAAGAAAAATGCCATGGCTTGTGAGAAATCCTTCTTTAATTTAATATCTGTCCGCAGTTGATATTGGTAATAAAAAACCGGCTGGTAAATAACTTCAATTTTAAAGTTGTTTAGATTCAATAAGTTATCATTTTCTGCGTTTTTTTTCTAAAGTTCAGAAAGGGGCATCCGATAACTTGTTTGACGGTGAGAGACGCCGTGAGCTTACAGGCTCATACCTAAACCCAACTGAATTTAAAGGATATTACCATGGCCGTTATCAATACTAACATCATGTCCCTGACTACTCAGAACAACCTGAACAAATCACAGGCTTCTCTGAGCACCGCCATCGAACGTCTGTCTTCTGGTCTGCGTATCAACAGCGCTAAAGACGACGCAGCAGGCCAGGCGATTTCTAACCGTATGAGCTCAAACATCAAAGGTCTGACTCAGGCAGCACGTAACGCTAACGACGGTATCTCTCTGTCGCAGACTGCTGAAGGTTCACTGAACGAAATCAACACCAACTTACAGCGTATCCGTGAGCTGACTGTTCAGGCGAAAAACGGCACTAACAGCGCTGACGATATCACTTCTATCCAGGCTGAAGTTGATGCACGTCTGTCTGAAATCACCCGTATCGGTGAAGCAAGCAAGTTCAACGGCACCTCAATCTTTAACGGTACTGACAGCGTTAACATTCAGGTTGGTGCTGACGATGCATCTGGCGCGAACGTTATCTCTATCGCTCTGTCTGGTTCAGGCTTCCAGGCTTCTGCTCTGGGCACCAGCTTCGACGTAACTGGCGGCGACCTGTCTACTCTGGATGAGCGCATCAAGAACGTTGACAGCGCACGTAGCGACCTGGGTGCGATTCAGAACCGTTTTGAATCTACCATCAACAACCTGAACACCACTGTGACCAACCTGTCTGCGTCTCAGTCCCGTATCCAGGATGCTGACTACTCTACTGAAGTTTCTAACATGTCTCGTGCGCAGATTCTGCAGCAGGCTGGTACCTCAGTACTGTCCAAAGCGAACCAGACTACTCAGAACGTACTGTCTCTGCTGCAGTAATTGTTCTAAAGTTAAAAAACCAACCCGGCCATGGCCGGGTTTTTTTTCCTCAAAAAGCCCACATTCGATGGTGCGGAGAAAATAGATGAAACGGATTCTGTTAACGATTGATAAAATTAACCGGTTTAATGATTGTGAAACGACCTTCTTTGATATTGTCGAGCACTTTCATCGGCAGGGCTGGCAGGTGGATATTGTTACCCGCCTGATAGAAGGATCCTACCTTCAGCGCTTCAGACAGCTGGAGGAGAGTGGACGCATCCACTGTTATCACGAAGACGAACATCCGCTGGCGCAAAGTTATCAACTTATCTGGATTTGCCAGGGTTATATGAGCGCAAGGATGATCTCCTCGATGCTGGCTGGGGAACTCTCTGGCGTTTGCGTTTTTCACCACTACCACAACTATGCCGACCAGGATTTGCCGTATGGCGTGGCACTGGAAAACCACCTCGCCTGGCGCAGTCTGGCGGTCTCGACATTCTCCTACGCCAAAATGGCGTTAAAGGGGATTGATCAGCGCAAACTCAAGATCTTTCCTTTATCTGTTAGTGAGGCAATTTGCCGACAACCCGCGACTGACGAACCGCAGGCGCTCACGCGCGTTTTGCTGGTCTCCGAAGAGCAGAATAATGAAATTACCACGTTAACCTCTTTATTGGCCGAGCAGGGAATTACGCTGGATCATCTCAGTACCCAGCGGGTCGATGACGAGGTGACGCCGGAATTATTAAATGGCTATCAGGTGGTGATGGGGCAGACCCGGGTGATTGCTGAGGCGATCGCGCTGGGTATCCCGGCCTACACCACGGATGCGACTTATGGTGGTGGTTACGTTAGTGAGCTGAATCTGGACAGTAATCTGGATCGTCACTTTCTGGCTAACCCGGAAACCACGGTGGTCAGCCCGGATGCCTGGGCGACGGACATTATTGCGAACTTTGCCGAGGCTCAGCAGTGGACACGCGCCTTCCGCGCGGAAGCCATCGCACAGTGGGGGTTAAGCCCGCAGCTGGAGCAGATTGTCCAGCAACTGCCTGAACCCCAGCCATTAACCATCAGCGCGGCGGATGCCGCCAGCCTGACATTGCACCGCAAAGTTATCAGTGATGACGTCGAGAAATTGCAGGTGCTGGCCAACTGGTTGAAAACCCGCGAGCCGTCGCCGACCCGTATTGCGGTATTGCAGTCATTCCTGCAGCAGTCTCCTGCTGCCGCCGATATAATTGTGGTGATTGTCCAGCAGCCTGGCGACAGTGAAGCCGTTGAGGCGACAGTGACTTCGCTGCAAAACCAGCATCTCGCGCCGCAACAGGTGTTGCTGGCAGAAGCGAGCGATTTGCCTGCACTGGTGACGCAAAGTACCCAGACTTCACTGTTAGTGATTAACGCCGGCACCCTTCTGCAACCACAGGCGTTACTGGTGTTTGCTGAACACTGCCTGCGCCAGCCAGAGGTGGCGTTGTGGTATTGCGATACCGTCAACGGCGTCAAACTGAAAAATGCGGAAACGCTGTTAAAACCTGACCTCAATCTCGATCTGCTGCGTAGCCAGCCTTATATCGGTAACCAGCTGCTGATTAATCTGGAGGCTGCCCGCGCCGTGGGTGGGCTGGACGCCTTGCTGCCACAGCTGGCGCTGCTGGACGTAGCCTGGAAGATTATTGAAACGCATGGCACCAGCCATATCGGCCATATTGCCGATGTGCTGATGCAGGTGCCGGGTTCTTACGAAAGCTGGCTGACCGATCCGCAGGTTGTTGCCGAAAACCTGCAGCTGACGGCTGCTCATCTGGCGCGCTGTGGCCTGCCGGCCGAGGTGGATGCGGGACTGGCGCCAGGGTTGCAGCGGATACGTTTCCACCATGCGCAACAGCCGCTGGTGTCGATTATTATCCCCACGCGCGATCGTCTGCCATTGCTGCGTCGTTGCATTGAAAGCCTGATGGAAAAGACGCGCTGGCAACAGTATGAGCTGCTGATTGTCGATAACGGTTCGCAAGACGTTGATGCCTGCGAGTATCTCGATCAGCTGGCGGCGCTGAATCTGGCGCAGGTACGGGTACTGCGCTGGCCGCAGCCGTTCAATTTCTCAGCAATTAACAATTTTGCCGCTGAGCAGGCGCGCGGCGATCTGCTGCTGTTGCTGAATAATGATATTGAAATCGTCGACGGCGACTGGCTGGAGACGATGGTGGAACATGCGCTGCGTCCTGAAGTGGGGATTGTCGGCGCACGTCTGGAATTTCATGATGGACGTATTCAGCATGCCGGTATTACCGCCGGTGTCGGGCTGGGTACCTCGCCGGTCTATGAGGGCGTAGCCGGTGACAGCGATGGCTATCTGCAACGCCTGAAGTCGGTGCACAATGTTACTGCGGTCAGCGCCGCCTGTATGATGGTGCGCAAATCGGTCTGGCAGGAGCTGAGTGGCTTTGACGCTGAGCAGTTCCCGGTTTATCTGGGGGATGTCGATTTTGCGCTGAAAGCGCGCACTGCCGGTTATCTGACGGTCTGGACACCGTATGCCCGTCTGCAACATATGGGCGGTGCCACGCGGGTATTAGGTGAGCAAATTGGCGTTCAGGCTTCCCTGAGCGGGGAGATGTACGATGTGTTGCGTGAGAAATGGCGCGGCGCGCTGAGCGCGGATATCAGTTATAACCCGCAACTGGCCAAAGTCGGCAGCAACTTCCGCCTTGGCACACGTCAGGCGTCTTATCAGCAGCCGTTGCCCGGCCGTCCTTTGCCGGTGATGATGGCTTGCAACAAAAACTTTACTGGTTGTGGCCAGTATCGTGTTATTACCCCGTTTAAAGCGCTGGAGCGTGAGCTGATAGTGGAGGGCGGGCTGACGCATGGTTACCCATCGGTGATGGAAGTGGCTGAGGTACAACCGGATATCATGTTGTTAGAACTGATTATCGATCCGGATGTTGGCGAGCGTATTAAGCAGTATCGCCAGGTCTCTGATGTGAAAATCTTTATGGAATATGATGACTATATTCCTAACTTGCCACTAAAGAGCGCGTTTCGCTCCAAGGTGCCGAAAGATGCGATTAGCCGTTTACGCCGTTCGGTGGAGCAGGCTGACTGGCTGGTGGTATCTACACAGCCGCTGGCGGAAGCGTACGCGCCTTACCACCATGATATTCGCGTGGCGAAGAACCGTCTGGACGTCAATCAATGGGGATCGCTGCAATCGGCCCGTCGTCAGGGGAAAAAGCTGCGTGTGGGCTGGGTCGGTGGCAGTAGCCATACCGGTGACCTTGAGATCCTGCTGCCGTTTATGAAAGAGCTGGAAAACGACGTCGAGTGGGTATTTATGGGGATGCAGCCGAAAAATGTGAAGTGTGAATTTCATGTTGGCGTACCCTTTGACTACTACGCGGAAAAATTCGCCATGCTGAATATTGATTTAGCGCTGGTGCCGCTGGAAATGAACCACTTCAACGAGTGTAAGAGTAACTTACGCTTGCTGGAATTCGGTGCGCTCGGTGTGCCAGTGATCTGCACCGATATTGAACCTTATCGCTGTGGCTTGCCCGTCGCCCGGGTGCAGAACCGCTACCGCGACTGGATGAATGCCATCCGCGAGCATATCGCCGATCCTGATGCGCTGGCGGCGCGTGGCGATGCGCTGCGTGAAGCGGTGCACCGTGACTGGATGCTACAGGGTGAAGGGCTGAATGACTGGAGACAGGCCTGGCTACCGCGCTAATGCTGAAACGACCCGCTACGGCGGGTCGTTTATTTTGCAGATTAGCGGGCTATTTTTGTCGTTTATAGTGCGATTGAGCGCCGTGCTGCCCGGCTAACATAATAGTATGCGCATGCTTTATGTTGAGAGAATTGAATGATCGATGGAAAAAAGGTCGGCGTCGGTATTGTCACTTATAACCGCCAGCATGGCCTGCTGAAGCTTTACCAGTCGCTGCCGCGAGAGCTGATTGATGCGTTAATTGTGGTCAACGATGGTCAGCGTTATCCGCAACTGGATGAACTGGACTGTGAAGTGCACCACAATGAGAATAATGAAGGTGTCGGCCGCAGTAAAAATACCGCGTTGCGTTATTTGCAGGCACGCGAAGTGGATCATTTTTTCCTGATTGAGGATGATATCTTCGTTAAAGATCCGACGGTGTTTGCCCGTTATATCGCCCTGTCGGCAAAGACCGGGATCCAGCACTTCAATTTTAGCCAGCATGGACCGAAAAATGTTCGTGAAGATGGCACGCAGCGCATTATGATGCAGGTCAAATATGACGAGCAGACACTGGTGCTTTATCCCGCCTGCGTCGGCGCGTTCTGTTATTACTCCAGACTCTGCCTGGAGAAAGTCGGGCTGATGGATGAAATCTATTACAATGCGGTAGAGCATCTGGAGCACACTTACCGGGTAGGTCTGGCCGGGATGCATCCTTCTTATCACTATTTTGCCGATCTGGAGAATTCCGCCGCTTATCTCGGTGATGAAAGCTGGAGCCCGCAGCAGTCCAATATCTCCGGCAAACTCTCCTCGCGCGCAATCAGTATGGTGGCGGTAAGCCATTTTGGTGAAAAATATGGCTGTCTGCCGCCTGAATTACCGGTTAAAACCGGCGCTGAAATCAATCGCGAGTTAAAAGAGATCCGTAAGCGTTATGCCATAACCTGATCGCCATCTGTCCGCCCCGTATCCATAACGCGCCATCTCCGGCGCGTTACTGCACATTCCCCATTTTAAACCGCGCCGTTGCCTACAGTTCAACCACTTTTTGCCGATAACAACCAGTGAAGTTATTGCGTTATTTTTCCTTTTTTCTTATTTGTTGTGGAGTGTGCTATGCGCTTCAATTATGACTTGTTACCTGGGGATGTGCTGTCGTTCGATGAGATCAGCGAACGCTATAGCCAGAAATACCCTGATGACAAATTACTGACCACCCGTGGATTGCTGAGTCCTTCCACCACCAGTAAGAGTGTCACCATCCGCGCGGTATTCGCCAGCAAGGATGGTCATATTCCGCTGGAAGACCTGTTGTTTATAAGTGGTGATAACGAACGCAAAAATTATCTTTCGCGTTTTGAACACTACTTACACAATCAGGAGCCGTTCCTCTACTTCCGCCGTGCCCAGGCTCCTGCACCCTGGAATAGCTGGAAGGTGATGGGGGAGAGTAAAGTGCTGGCGATGTTGGATCCGGCATCGATCATGGCGCAGTCATTGTTGCAACAGCGCGGCTATACGCTAACGCTGATCCGCAGTGATGATGAGGATGAATACTGGCAGTTGTATGACCGTCAGTCGAAACCCTGCTTTGAGTTCTCGCGTCAGTTGCAGTTTATTGTGGTGCTCTCTTCGGCATTGCTGCCGCCGCCAGGCGCGGTAATCGCCGGTACGCAGGTGGGACGACGGGTCAAGGCGCGGTTATGGCAGCGCGCCAGCCATTCGGAGTTTAACCAGGCGGTGCGCGCGCGTTATGGCGCTTGTGTGATCACCGGAACGCGGTTGTCCGATGAACAGGCATGGCCCTGGGTTGAAGCCTGCCATATCGATACAAGTGAAAACGATCTGGGCTTTCTGCAGGATAACAGCACTGACAACGGGCTGTTTTTACGCAGCGACTTGCAGCGCCTGTTCGCCAGTCAGCGCCTGTCTATCGATCCGCTAAGCGGAACGGTACATTTGCGCCAGACATTGCTGGAAGATCAAATGCTGCTGCCGTTTTATCGTGAGCTGGAAGGCAAAGTCTGCGCGCTGTGGTCACAGGTGCCGGACAATACCCGCCAGCGTTTAGGGCGTAAACCCTGATTGCTGGTTTTACCCGGATCCCGCTGTTGCTGGTTGGTAATGGCGGGATCCAAAATGCAATAAAACGAAATAACCCGCCTTTTTTATCCCTATTCCGCCAATCGATATCCCTACAGAATCGGATAATCATGCCGATAACTTAATTAACGCAGGAAAGTCAGAGTGAACGATCTGTATACCGCCGAAGGCGTGATGGATAAACATTCGCTGTGGCAGCGATACGTACCGCTAGTGCGCCATGAAGCATTGCGCCTGCAGGTGCGGCTGCCAGCCAGCGTCGAACTGGACGATCTGCTACAAGCGGGGGGTATCGGCCTGTTAAACGCCGTGGAACGCTTCGATGCGTTGCAGGGGACAGCCTTTACCACTTATGCCGTGCAGAGGATTCGTGGCGCGATGCTGGATGAGCTGCGCAGTCGCGACTGGGCGCCGCGTAGCGTCCGTCGTAATGCACGCGAAGTTGCCGGTGCCATGCATCAGGTGGAGCAGCAGTTGGGCAGAACAGCCACCGAGCAGGAAGTTGCCGCGCAGCTGAATTTATCGATGGAAGAGTATCGACAGATACTGCTGGATACCAATAATAGCCAGCTTTTTTCCTACGACGAATATCGTGAAGAGCATGGCGACAGCGCGGAACTGGTGACAGAGGGGCACGAAGAGGCTAACCCGCTGCATCAGTTGATGGAAGGGAATCTGCGTGAACGTGTCATTGAAGCCATCGAGGCCTTGCCCGATCGCGAAAAGATGGTGCTGACACTGTATTACCAGGAAGAACTGAACTTGAAAGAGATTGGCGCGGTATTGGAGGTCGGGGAATCCCGGGTCAGCCAGCTGCACAGTCAGGCGATCAAACGCCTGCGCGCCCGGTTGTCGGGAGCGCGCTGACAGAGTCAGTTCTCGCTTTCAAACACCAACCGGGGAATTCCTAATGGGATCCAAAACTAAAACAAGGCCTTTAAGCCGCTATTTGAAAGACTACAAGCACAGCCAGAGCCATTGTTCCCATTGCAGTAAAGTGTTAGACAGAATGGCACTGGTGTTTCGTGGTCAGATAATAAATAAAGAGGCCATCGCCCGGATGGACCAGCTGATAGACGATCAGGTCTGGCTGAAATTGCAAAATGAACTTACGGCGTTATGTCGTTTTTGTAGTGATATTTATTGCAATACTCATCCTAATTACTTTGACATCATGGCGTTCAAACAGTACCTGTTTGAGCAGACCGAAATGAGCCACAGCACGATTCGCGAGTATGTGGTGCGCTTGCGCCGCCTCGACGATATGCTGTCGAAACGTAATTTCCCGGTGGATAAACTACGGGGCAATAGCTGGCGTGAATGTCTGGAAAACGACCTGCCGGATGCGGGTCATGACAACTATCGCATCGCGCTGCGCAAATACGATCAATTTCTCGGCTGGCAGAGTGCTTAGTTAGCATTGTGCGTAAATGGAAGATGACCATCAGGTGATCTTCTGTAAAACTGTAAGGATAACTGAAACCGTTTCTGCGGAGGCTCCGTTGTCCTTACATCATTTAATGCAATTTCCCCGTCTTGAATTTATTGGCGCCCCGACGCCGTTAGAGCACCTTCCTCGTCTTTCTGACTACCTTGGCCGCGATATTTTTATCAAACGTGACGATGTCACGCCGCTGGCGCTTGGCGGTAATAAGCTGAGAAAACTGGAATTTCTCGCTGCCGACGCATTGCGTCAGGGAGCCGATGTACTGGTCACCGCCGGTGCGATTCAGTCCAACCATGTGCGTCAGACCGCCGCCGTCGCCGCCAAACTCGGCTTAAAATGCGTTGCGCTGCTGGAAAATCCGATTGCCACCCACGCCGAAAACTACCTGAGCAACGGTAATCGCCTGCTGCTGTCATTAATGGACTGCGAAGTGGTGATGGTCGACGCGCTTGATGCACCGGATCGCCAGATGGAAGAGCAGGCAGTACTGCTGGAAGCGCAGGGCTTCCGTCCCTATGTGATTCCGGTTGGCGGTTCGAATGCACTTGGCGCGTTGGGGTATGTCGAATGCGCGCAGGAAATTGTCCATCAGTGTGAAGGTATTATTGATATCGCGGCGGTGGTGGTGGCTTCAGGCAGCGCCGGTACCCATGCCGGGCTGGCGGTCGGTCTGGAGCAGCTGCTGCCGGATACCGAGCTGGTTGGCGTCACCGTCTCGCGCAAAGTCGCCGATCAGTTACCGAAAGTGCAGCAGCTGCAACAGTCGCTGGCGCAGTCGCTGGAACTGACCGCCAGCGCGCCCATTACCCTGTGGGATGACTACTTTGCCCCGCAATATGGCGTGCCGAATGAAGAGGGCATGGAAGCGGTAAAACTGCTGGCGCGGCTGGAGGGCATTATGCTCGACCCGGTCTACACTGGTAAGGCAATGGCAGGATTGATTGATGGTCTTGCCCAGCGACGTTTCCGCCGCGAAGGCCCGATTGTGTTTGTGCATACCGGTGGATCACCGGCGTTATTTGCTTATCATCCTTCGGTCTAAGGTCAGGGCGAAAAACGGAATATAATCCGCACGCTTATACTGATAATTAATGGGGTTGCTATGAAATTTTCTCTGGTACGTCGCCAGCTGGCGATGGGGGTGATGGCGGTTGCATTGCTGGCAGGTTTTCAGGCGAAAACGTTTGCTGCTGAAGATCTGCTGAATAAAGTTAAACAGCGCGGTTCGCTGCTGGTAGGGCTGGAAGGCACTTATCCGCCATTCAGCTTCCAGGACGAAAATGGCAAACTGGCCGGTTTTGAGGTCGATTTCGCCAATGCGCTGGCGCAGCATCTGGGGGTGAAAGCGAACCTGAAACCGACCAAATGGGACGGTATGCTGGCGTCATTAGATTCAAAACGTATTGATGTGGTGATCAACCAGGTCACCATCTCTGACGAGCGTAAAAAGAAATATGATTTCTCCACGCCATATACCGTCTCCGGGATTCAGGCGCTGACCAAAAAAGATCAGGCGGGCAGCATCACCAAACCGGAAGATCTGAACGGTAAGAAAGTCGGCGTAGGCCTTGGCTCTAACTACGAGCAGTGGCTGCGTGAAAACGTGAAAGATGCCGATATTCGCACCTATGATGATGATCCAACCAAATATCAGGATCTGCGTGTTGGCCGTATTGACGCCATTCTGGTGGATCGCCTTGCGGCGCTGGATCTGGTGAAGAAAACCGGTGCGACGCTGGCGGTTGCGGGTCCGGCCTTCTCGCGTCAGGAAGCGGGCGTAGCGGTACGCAAAGGCAATGAAGATCTGGTGAAAGCCATTGATGGCGCGATTGCGGATATGCAAAAAGACGGAACCCTCACTAAACTTTCTGATAAGTGGTTTGGCGCGGACGTCACTAAATAATGCAAGAGAGTATTCAACTGGTGCTGGATTCAGCACCTTTTTTATTGAAAGGCGCCGTCTTTACCCTGCAACTGAGTATTGGCGGCATGTTCTTTGGCCTGATCCTCGGCTTTATTCTGGCATTAATGCGGCTGTCGGCCTTCTGGCCCGTCTCCTGGCTGGCACGTTTTTACGTCTCGATTTTCCGTGGTACACCGCTTATCGCCCAGCTGTTTATGATCTATTACGGCCTGCCGCAGTTTGGCATTGAGCTGGATCCGATTCCCTCGGCGATGATCGGCCTGTCGCTGAATACCGCCGCTTATGCTTCCGAGTCGCTGCGTGGCGCGATTGCCGCTATTGAGCGCGGTCAGTGGGAAGCCGCGGCCAGTATCGGCATGTCGCCGTGGCAAACCCTGCGCCGGGTTATCCTGCCGCAGGCGGCGCGCACTGCGTTACCACCGCTGGGCAACAGTTTTATCAGTCTGGTGAAAGATACTTCGCTGGCGGCCACTATTCAGGTGCCGGAACTGTTCCGTCAGGCGCAGTTAATCACCTCGCGTACGCTGGAAGTGTTCACCATGTATCTTGCGGCCTCGCTGATCTATTGGGTGATGGCGACACTGCTGTCGGCATTGCAAAACAAGCTGGAAGATCATGTTAATCGTCAGGATCGGGAGTCAAAATGAGCGCCATCGAAGTCAGTAAACTGGTGAAGCAGTTTAATGGTCAGACGGTGTTGCATGGCATCGATCTGGAAGTCAGTTCCGGCGAAGTGGTGGCGATTATCGGCCCGAGCGGTTCCGGTAAAACCACCTTGCTGCGCAGCATCAATCTGCTGGAAGTGCCCGACAGCGGCACCATTAAGGTCGGCAATATCCTGATTGACGCCGCTTTTCCGATCGGCAAGCAGAAAGAGAAAGTGCGCCAGCTGCGTCAGCAGGTGGGCTTTGTATTCCAGAGCTTTAATCTGTTTCCGCATCGCTCGGTGCTGGAGAATATTATTGAAGGGCCGGTGATCGTTAAAGGTGAAAACCGGGCCGAAGCTGTGGCGCGTGCGCGCCAGCTGCTGGAAAAGGTCGGTCTGCAGGGCAAAGAAGAGAGCTATCCGCGCCGTCTGTCCGGTGGCCAGCAGCAGCGTGTGGCGATTGCCCGGGCGCTGGCGATGCGTCCTGAAGTGATTCTGTTTGATGAACCGACTTCAGCACTGGACCCGGAGCTGGTCGGCGAGGTGCTCAGCACCATCCGTGCGCTGGCGGAAGAGAAGCGCACTATGGTGATCGTGACGCATGAAATGAGTTTTGCCCGCGATGTGGCGGATCGCGCCATCTTTATGGATCAGGGTAAGATTGTCGAGCAGGGAGCGGCAAAAGCGCTGTTCTCCAATCCGCAGCATGCGCGAACCCGTCAGTTTCTGGAAAAATTTCTCAATAATTAACTGGTCTGCCGCCCGCCCGGTAAATCTGAAAAAACTCGCCGCCCGTCACTGCGCGGGAGCCGATAACGGCTCCCCTGCGAGCTGCAGGGGCGGCGTTATCGCCGCCCGTTTTGTTCCATCCTCAGGGCCAGTCAATCCTCTTTAAGATAAACGCTAAAGCTATTTGTTTCGCGTTTCGCTAATAATCCCCTGAATAATTAAAATAATAACTGCGCATTTATCTGCGCACTTTGCTCTACACACAGCCGGAGTTAACACCATGAATAATAACAAAACAGAAGAAATTCTGTGGGTCAACACGCTGAAAGGCGCCTGCATATTACTGGTGGTTCTTTATCATGTCGTATTGCCGGGATATCAGGGCACAGTGCAATATCTGACGGCGGGAATTATTCCTGCGCGGCTGTGGATTGAATTTAATACGGTGTTATCGCCGTTGCGGATGCCGGCTTTCTTTTTTGTTTCCGGCTTGCTGGCAGCTAATGCAATTATCAATAAACCGTGGAAAGAGGTGTTCACCAGTCGCGTCACCAATCTGTTCTATCTCTATATTTTATGGGGCGTGATTCAGTGGTTGTCGATCTACAGTATTTCTACCGGTATTACCGGGCAGCGTATTTCGCAGAACCTTAATTCATCCTACTCGCAGTCGCCGCTGGAATTTATCAAACTGATGCTGCTGGCGATGAGCAGCTCCTGGTATCTGTATGCGCTCGGACTGTTTTTCCTGCTGGCTAAACTGTTCCACCAGCAACGTCTGCCGTTAATGGCGGGGGCGTTGCTACTGAACTATGCCGCGGTCGATAATATTATTCCTGGCTGGGGCCCGGAGAGTCTGTCGCAATATTTTATCTATTTCCTGCTGGGTGCCTTTTACAGTTCAGCGATGATCCGCCTCAGTGAGTGGCATCGCAGCAATATCCTGCCGTGGTTGCTGCTACTGGCGCTGGCGGCAGTGCATATCTGGCTCGGACTGGATAAGAGTATCTTTCTCTGCGTGCTGGCTATCGTCTGCTGTATCGCCATTACCCGTAAGCTGAACCAGCATTTTAATCTGTCGCTGCTGAACTGGATGGGCAAGAATACGTTGCAGATTTACGTGCTGCACCGCATTTTTATTGAATACTTTGGTATGACGGCCATTCTGTTTGCGCTGCAACATCAGCTGTTCAGCCATCATCTGTTTTCGCTGGTATGGGCGATTGGCTTCCCGGTTGCAATGGTCGCGCTCTGTTCCGCCTGCTCGATGGCGGTGTGGACGCTGCTGAATCGTGGTATGGGGAAATCGCTGTTTATCTACCCGAAATTATTGCGTATGAAGTTTAACCACTGAGTGGGGCTGACCGCCAGCCTGATAGCTGGCGGTCAGTGATGAGCGCTAACCGATGGTCATCAGACTGGCATTACCGCCAGCAGCGGCGGTATTAACACTGAGCGAACGTTCAATCAGCAGGCGTTCCAGCAGCAGATTGTTTTCGCCGCGGGCAAAGCCCTGCACCGAGACAATCGCGCCGTCGCGCGCCGCCACACGGCCACACAACTCGCGCAGCTGGTCGGCATCGCCGTGATGGATCACCGCATCAAAATCCTCATTCAGCACATCGGCGGCAAAGTCGATACGCGTCTGCACCAGCGGCGGCAGCGTGTCAAACAGCGCGCGGTATGCGCTGTCCTGCGGCCACAGTACGCGGCTGCCGACGCTGGTGACCGCGGCCAGCTGCACCAGGCGATCGTCATCATTGTCCGCGAGGCACAGCACGCGTTCGCGCGGCAGCAGGGCAAAGCTATTGCGTTCACCGGTCGGGCCCGGCAACAGGCGCAACGTGCCACCCTGCGCCAGCCCGGCATAGCGCTGGCAGATTGCCGCCAGTTGCGGTTTATCCGCCGCCCACTCACTGAGCGCCTGATGCGGCGCCTGCAGTGCCGGACGCAGCGCGGCATCAACCGGGCGTTCAGCATCCTGACGATCAAGCGTTACACGCAGCGCGCCATCCGGGCGGTGCGACAACAGACGATAGAGATACAGGGGACCACCGGCTTTCGGCCCGGTACCGGAGAGGCCTTCGCCACCAAATGGCTGCACGCCGACTACCGCGCCGACCATATTGCGGTTCACATACAGGTTGCCGACTTTGGCGCTCTGCGTAACCTGGTTAATGGTTTCATCAATACGGGTATGCACGCCAAGTGTCAGACCATAACCGGAAGCATTGATCTGCTGCACCAGTGACGGCAGCTGGCTGCGCTGGAAGCGCACCACATGCAGCACCGGACCAAACACCTCTTTATCCAGATCCCCCACTGCATTCAGCTCAATCAGCGTTGGCATCACAAAGGTGCCCTGTGACCACTCTTTGCTGTCCTGCGGGTTCTCCTGTGCTGCCTGGTAAACCTTCAGGCCTTTAGCACGCATCGCCTGAATATGACGATCGATATTCTCTTTGGCTTCGGCATCAATCACCGGGCCGATATCGGTCGACAGGCGTTCCGGGTTACCCATCCGGCATTCGGCCATCGCGCCGCGCAGCATTTTCAGCGTATGTCCGGCGACATCTTCCTGAATACACAGCAGACGCAGCGCAGAGCAACGTTGTCCGGCGCTGTCGAACGCCGAGGCGACGATATCGGTCACCACCTGCTCGGTCAGGGCGGAGGAGTCGACAATCATCGCATTCATCCCGCCGGTTTCGGCGATTAACGGCGTCGGGCGGCCCTGTGGATCGAGACGTCCGGCAATATTGCGTTGCAGCAGGGTAGCGACAGCGGTGGAGCCGGTAAACATCACGCCACGCACGCGGTCGTCGCCAGTCAGCTGCGCACCGACGGTTTCACCGCGGCCTGGCAGCAATTGCAATACGCCCGCTGGCACCCCGGCATCCAGCAGGATCTGTACTGCCTGCGCAGCAATCAGCGGCGTCTGTTCAGCAGGCTTTGCCAGCACGCTATTGCCCGCCGCCAGCGCGGCAGCAATCTGGCCGGTGAAAATCGCCAGCGGGAAGTTCCACGGGCTGATACAGACCACCGGTCCCAGCGGACGATGGGTTTCATTGTCGAAGTCATCACGTACCTGACCGGCATAGTAGTGCAGGAAATCCACCGCTTCGCGTACTTCGGCAATCGCATTACTGAAGGTTTTTCCGGCTTCACGCACCAGAATACCCATCAGCTGCTGCATCTGACCTTCCATCAGCATCGCTGCACGTTCAAGGATCGCTGCGCGCTCTTGCGGCGGCGTGGCGAACCAGATAGAACCGGCCAGCACCGCCGCCGCCAGCGCGCCGGAAACCTCCTGCTCAGTGGCTTCGCGCACTTCACCGACAATATCTTTCGGTTCTGCCGGGTTGATCACCGGTTGCGTCGCGCCGCCAGCCAGCTCGCCGTCAATCATTGGTTGCGCCAGCCATGACTGACTGGCGCTGTTCAGCAGGGCGCTGGAAAGTGAGGCCAGACGATGTTCGTTGGCCAGATCCAGCCCGGCAGAGTTCTGACGTTTAGCACCATACAGATCGCGCGGCAGCGGGATCTTTGGATGCGCCATCCCGACCGCACCTTCAGTGGCCGCCAGTTTTTCCACCGCCAGCACCGGATCGGCGACCAGCTCATCCAGTGGCAGCGTGGCATCGGCGATGCGGTTGACAAACGAGGTGTTGGCGCCATTTTCCAGCAGGCGGCGCACCAGATAAGCCAGCAGCGTTTCGTGGGTGCCGACCGGGGCATAAATACGGCACGGGCGGTTCAGCTTGCCGTCGGCGACTTTGCCGACCACCTGTTCATACAGCGGTTCGCCCATGCCATGCAGGCACTGGAACTCATACTGTCCCGGATAGTAGTTATTGCCCGCCAGCTGGTAAATCGCCGCCAGCGTATGGGCGTTATGGGTGGCGAACTGCGGGTAGATCAGATTTGGCACTGCCAGCAGCTTACGTGCGCAGGCAATATAGGAGATATCGGTGTAAACCTTGCGCGTATACACCGGATAGCCTTCGAGGCCTTCCATCTGGGCGCGTTTGATTTCGCTGTCCCAGTAAGCGCCTTTGACCAGACGGATCATCAGGCGGCGACGGCTGCGCTGCGCCATATCGATCAGCGAGTCGATGACAAACGGGCAGCGTTTCAGATAGGCCTGAATCACAAAGCCGATGCCGTTCCAGCCTTCCAGTTCCGGCTCAAAGCAGAGTCTTTCCAGCAGATCTAATGACAGCTCAAGGCGGTCCGCCTCTTCGGCATCGATATTAATGCCGATATCGTAACTGCGCGCCAGCAGGGTAAGGGACTTCAGGATCGGATAGAGCTCCTCCATCACCCGATCATACTGCGCGCGGCTGTAACGCGGATGCAGTGCCGACAGTTTGATGGAGATACCCGGTCCTTCGTAGATGCCGCGACCGTTAGACGCTTTGCCAATGGCGTTAATCGCCTGCTGGTAAGCGTGCAGGTAGGCTTTCGCATCTTCCGCGGTCAGCGCCGCTTCACCCAGCATGTCGTACGAGTAGCGGAAGCCTTTCTCTTCCAGCTTGCGCGCATTGGCCAGCGCTTCGGCAATGGTTTCGCCGGTAACAAACTGTTCGCCCATCAGGCGCATCGCCATATCAACGCCTTTGCGGATCAGCGGCTCGCCACTTTTGCCAATAATGCGGTTCAGCGAGCGCGACAGGCTGGCTTCGTTATGAGTGGAAACCAGCCGGCCGGTAAACAGCAATCCCCAGGTGGCGGCATTGACAAACATCGACGGACTGCGGCCCAGATGCGACTGCCAGTTACCGTTACTGATTTTGTCGCGGATCAGCGCATCGCGCGTCGGTTTATCCGGGATACGCAGCAGCGCTTCCGCCAGACACATCAGCGCCACCCCTTCCTGCGAAGAGAGGGAGAACTCCTGCAACAGGCTTTGCACCATGCCGGCGCGTCCGGTTGCCCCTTTTTGGTGCCGCAGCTTCTCTGCGAGGCTATGCGCCAGCTGATGCGTTTTCTCTGCCAGCGGGGCAGGCAGGCGCGCCTGCTCCAGCATCATTGCCACCGCTTCGCTCTCCGGCCGACGCCAGGCGGAAGTGATCGCTGCCCGGGTGACCGACTGCGGCAAAATATGTTCGGCGAAGTCGAGAAACGGCTGGTGGAACTCTTCAACCGGCTGCTCATCCTGTTCATTTCCGGTACTCAGTAACGCCAGTTCCGGCAGGGCATCATCCGCTTCAAGATGGGCTAAATAGTTGAAAATGGCCTGTTTAATTAGCCAGTGCGGTGTGCGATCGATTTTATGTGCGGCCAGTTTAATCCGATCGCGCGTAGCTTCATCAAGCTTGACACCCATCGTGGTTGTTGCCATGCCAGATACACTCCTCAAAATGAAAAATGATGATAATCAGCAGCAATATCACTGATGTTGCAACTTTGTGCAACCCTGTTAATTGTGACGGGGTTAGCAAGCTGATAATCCCTCTAAATGTTAACGCTATAAAAGCGGCATGGTTATTGCTGCAAGATCCTCGCCAGTTCTTAATGTCCTGTAAATCCGTAATATTATTCGGGTTGTTATCAGGTGTAACCGCGAGTTCTGTGATCGGGTGCAACCTGTTGGCTTTTTTTCTTATGCCGAAGGTGAAGTAGCAGTAATGAATGTGTTAAATCCATTGTGCGCATAACCGGTTTCCGGCAGGATACTGCGCCTCGGGGTTGAGGTGGTGATACCGCTACGTTCCGGCGGTAACAAAGGGGGAGTATCCCCCGGATAAAAATTGATAAAAAATGGAGATCCTGGATGACGATAAGTACACCGATGATGGTGACCTTTACGGTTTATATTCTTGGCATGGTATTGATCGGTTTTCTCGCTTACCGTTCGACCAAAAACTTTGATGACTATATTTTAGGTGGGCGAAGTCTTGGCAGCGTAGTGACTGCGCTGTCGGCGGGCGCTTCCGATATGAGCGGCTGGCTGCTGATGGGATTGCCAGGGGCGATCTTCCTCTCGGGGATTTCAGAGAGCTGGATTGCCATCGGCCTGACGCTCGGCGCCTGGCTTAACTGGAAAGTTGTTGCCGGACGCCTGCGGGTACAAACTGAGCATCATGACAATGCTCTGACGCTGCCGGACTTCTTCTCCAGCCGTTTTGAAGATAAGAGCAAGTTGCTGCGGGTGATCTCTGCAGTGATTATTCTGGTGTTCTTCACCATCTACTGTGCTTCCGGTATTGTCGCCGGCGCGCGTCTGTTCGAAAGCACCTTTGGTATGAGCTACGAAACTGCGCTGTGGGCCGGCGCGGCTGCCACGATTATCTACACCTTTGTCGGTGGGTTCCTGGCGGTAAGCTGGACCGATACCGTGCAGGCGAGTCTGATGATTTTCGCCCTGCTGCTGACGCCGGTGATTGTTATCTTTGCGGTAGGTGGCGTCAGTGATTCGTTACAGGTGATCGAGGCGAAAAGCCTTGAGAACCTCGATATGCTGAAAGGCCTGAACTTTGTCGCGGTGATCTCGCTGCTGGGCTGGGGGCTGGGTTACTTTGGTCAGCCACATATTCTGGCGCGGTTTATGGCGGCGGATTCGCACCGTTCTATCCGCACCGCACGTCGCATCGGGATGGCGTGGATGATTCTGTGTCTGGCGGGCGCGGTGGCGGTGGGCTTCTTCGGTATCGCTTACTTCCAGAATAACCCGGATCAGGCGGCGGGGGTCAGCGAAAACGGCGAGCGGGTGTTTATCGAACTGGCGCGTATTCTGTTTAACCCGTGGATTGCCGGTATTCTGCTGTCGGCGATTCTGGCGGCGGTGATGTCGACGCTGAGCTGTCAGCTACTGGTCTGTTCCAGCGCGCTGACCGAAGACCTGTATAAAAACTTCCTGCGTAAAAATGCCAGCCAGCGTGAGCTGGTGTGGGTAGGGCGCCTGATGGTGCTGCTGGTGGCGGTGATCGCCATTGCGCTGGCCGCTAACCCGGATAACCGCGTGCTGGGCCTGGTCAGTTATGCCTGGGCAGGTTTTGGCGCCGCCTTTGGTCCGGTAGTGCTGTTCTCACTTTGCTGGTCACGCACCACGCGAAACGGTGCGCTGGCCGGGATGATTATTGGTGCGGTTACCGTGCTGGTGTGGAAGCAGTACGCCTGGCTGGGACTGTACGAGATTATCCCTGGCTTTATCTTTGCCAGTATCGCGATTGTGCTGTTCAGTCTGCTGGGACGTGCGCCGTCGCAGACTGCACAGCAGCGTTTTGCCGCTGCTGAGGCAGAGTTTAACGCTGATTAACGCTGTTCCGACCGTCTGGCGCCTCGGCATGGTGCATATCATCAGCACGGGCGGTGAGAACGCCGCCCGTGCTGAAAATTCATAGCTTTATGTAGGGGTGGCGTTCTCGCCACCCCTGAATCACCAATATCACCATGAAAGCGCGGTCGTAAACGGCCACCTTCAACGGTATTTCTCTTCACTGACCAGCATTACCTCGTGCGGTTTTTTTTAGCGCTGAAAAGCGGGCAAATGCGCAAAATACCGCACCCCCCTCTTGTATTTTTAATGGCGATAATGATAATCGATATCGTTCTGATTTACGTTTCTTTACCCCCGTTGACCGCGTTTCACACTTGAGGTGTCAGGCATGTTCGTTCCATTTCTTATTATGTTACGTGAAGGATTAGAGGCGGCGCTGATTGTCAGCCTGATCGCCAGCTACCTGAAACGTACTCAACGCGCGAAATGGTTTGGCGCCATGTGGATTGGCGTGTTTATCGCGGTAGCACTCTGCCTGGCGGTCGGTGTATTTATCAATGAGACCACCGGTGAATTTCCGCAGAAAGAGCAGGAGCTGTTTGAAGGCATTGTGGCGCTGATTGCGGTAGCAATCCTCACCTGGATGGTGTTCTGGATGCGCAAAGTCTCGCGCAATGTGAAAGCACAGCTGGAAGACGCCGTCGACAATGCGCTGCAGAAAGGTAACAACAATGGCTGGGCGCTGGTGCTGATGGTGTTTCTCGCCGTGGCGCGCGAAGGGCTGGAGTCGGTATTTTTCCTGCTGGCGGCTTTTCAGCAGGATGTCGGTATGGCACCGCCGATTGGCGCGATGCTCGGCCTGGCGCTGGCGGTGATCCTCGGCATGCTGCTTTACTGGGGCGGTGTGCGCCTTAACCTGGCGAAATTTTTTAAATGGAGCAGCCTGTTTATTCTGTTTGTCGCCGCCGGTCTGGCGGCGGGCGCCATCCGCGCATTTCATGAAGCCGGTCTGTGGAACCACTTCCAGGATATCGCCTTCGATCTGAGTGATTCACTCTCCACCCATACCCTGTTCGGCACGCTGCTGGAAGGGATTCTGGGTTACCAGGAGACGCCAACCGTCAGTGAAGTGGCGGTGTACTTTATCTATCTGATACCGGCGCTGCTGCTGTTTGTGATGCCATCACGTCCGGCGGCTTCGGCGGCGAAAACTACGCGTTAAGCTAAGTGACAGTGCGTCTTACGACGTGCATTTAAACGACCTAAAAGGGAAATTGTATGACTACACGTTTTCGCCGTAAGGCGCTGTACGTCGCGCTGCTGGCGATTTCCGCCGCCTCCGCTGCGCAGGCTGCTGATGTTCCACAGGTAAAGATTAGCGTTAACGACAAACAGTGTGAGCCGATGACCCTGACGGTAAACGCCGGTAAAACCCAGTTTATTATCAAAAATGACAGCCAGAAAGGACTGGAGTGGGAGATCCTGAAAGGGGTAATGGTGGTGGAGGAGCGTGAGAATATCGCCCCTGGTTTCACCCAGAAGATGACCGCCAGTCTGGAAGCCGGTGAGTATGATATGACCTGTGGCCTGCTGAGCAATCCGAAAGGCAAGCTGATCGTCAAAGATACCGGCGGCAAAGTGAATGACGGTAAACCGGATGTGTTGCAGCTGGTCGGCCCGATTGCTGAGTACAAAGTGTATGTCACTAAAGAAGTTGATCAGCTGGTGATCGGCACCAAAGCCTTTACCGATGCGGTGAAAGCGGGCGATCTCGATAAAGCCAAAGCGCTGTTCGCGCCAACCCGTCAGCATTATGAGCGCATTGAGCCGATCGCTGAGCTGTTCTCCGATCTTGATGGCAGCATTGATGCGCGCGAAGATGACTTCGAAAAGAAAGCCGAGGATCCTAACTTCACCGGTTTCCACCGTCTGGAGAAAGCGCTGTTTGCTGACAACACCACCAAAGGGCAGGAAGCGTTTGCTGACCGTCTGTATAAAGACACGCTGGATCTGCAAACCCGCATCAATGAGCTGGCATTCCCGCCGGGCAAAGTGGTGGGCGGCGCGGCAGGCCTGATTGAAGAAGTGGCATCCAGTAAGATTTCCGGCGAAGAAGATCGTTACAGCCGTACCGACCTGTGGGACTTCCGCGCTAACGTCGACGGTGCGCAGAAAATCGTTAACCTGCTGCGTCCGTTGCTGGTCAAAGCCAATCCTGAACTGCTGGCGAAAGTGGATGGCAACTTCAAAAAAGTGGATACCATCCTTGATAAGTATCGTACCAAAGAGGGCTATGAGTCCTACGATAAACTCACTGCTGCCGACCGTAATGCGCTGAAAGGACCGATTACTTCCCTGGCTGAAGATCTCTCTCTGCTGCGCGGTACGTTAGGCCTGGATTAAGCTGAAATGGTAAAACAGGATAATGCGGCGATGCCGTCGCGTCGGCGATTATTGAAAGGGATGGGCATCCTCAGCGGTGCCCTGGTGGTGGGAGGCGGCTGTCCGGTGGCCGCCGCCAGTGCTGCGCAGGAAAAATCCTTCTCGCCAGGCGCATTGCCGCCGAATGCGCGGCAGGAAGAGCAGCCTTTCTACGGCCCGCATCAGGCTGGTATCGTCACCCCACAACAGGCTGCCATGATGCTGGTGGCTTTTGATGTGCTGGCGGCGGATAAAAACGACCTGCAACGTTTGTTTACCCTGCTGACTCAGCGCATCGCGTTTTTAACCAAAGGCGGCAAAGCGCCGCTGGTCAGCAATCCGCAACTGCCGCCGCTCGATTCCGGCATCCTGGGTGAAGAGATCTGTCCCGATAATCTGACTATCACCGTGTCGCTCGGCTCGTCGCTATTTGATGAGCGTTTTGGTTTGCAGCAGCTGAAACCCAGCAAGCTGCAAACCATGACGCGGTTTCCCAATGATGCGCTGGATGCCCGACTGTGTCATGGCGACCTGCTGTTGCAGATTTGCGCCAATACCAACGATACGGTGATCCACGCGCTGCGCGATATTATTAAGCACTCGCCGGATCTGCTGAGCGTGCGCTGGCGCAGGGAAGGGTTTATTTCCGACCATGCGGCGCGCAGCCGGGGTAAAGAGACGCCGATTAACCTGCTGGGCTTTAAAGACGGCACGGCAAATCCGGATACCGGCGATCAACCGCTGATGGATCGCATTCTGTGGGTTAACGCCGCCCAGGACGAACCCGCCTGGACGCAGGGCGGCAGTTATCAGGCGGTGCGCATTATCCAGTTCCGCGTCGAGTTCTGGGACCGGACGCCACTGCGTGAGCAGCAAACCATTTTTGGCCGTGAAAAGCACAGCGGTGCGCCGCTGGGAATGCGGCATGAGCATGATGTGCCGGATTACAGTAAAGACCCGGATGGCAATCTGATCCCGCTGGATGCGCATATTCGTCTGGCAAATCCGCGTACCACGGAAACCAGTAATAGCCTGATGCTGCGTCGTGGCTATAGCTATTCGCTGGGGGTGTCAAATTCCGGCCAGCTGGAGATGGGGCTGTTATTTGTCTGTTATCAGCATGATTTAGAAAAAGGCTTTCTGACGGTGCAAAAGCGATTAAATGGCGAAGCGCTGGAAGAGTATATCAAACCTGTCGGCGGCGGTTATTTTTTCGCCTTGCCAGGTGTGCCGGATGATAAACATTATCTGGCGCAAAGTTTACTCGAAGTGGGATAGTCACTCTGGCCGTCGCTTCCGGCGTGGAACTGGCGGTCAGATTTTAATCGTAATTTCTATTAATGATCCTGCTGTGCTTATTTGCTGCGAATCGTCTGATTTATTCCCCCGGTACCGGCCTGATTAAACCCGTTGATTTATAGGGAGAATTGTATTTAGCGCTTAATTACCTGATTAAACCCATGCTTTTTTCTGCACTAAGAAGTGAAAATATTGTTGCAATCCGATCGCGGTTTGATGCACTTTAATCTTAGCGGTAGTCAGATCTGTTTATGAATTACCATGGAGATCGCGAATGGGAAAAGCCGTATCAGGACAATTAAGTGTTAGCTGGTGTTTAATCGCTTTTCCTCGCGAGGGTGTCTCTTCCTCAACAATATTTCCTTCTCTTTTCCGTTTCCAACGCCTCATTCAAATCGATATGCATTACCCTGTGCGTAATACGCTATGGCCTCTGTACGCACTTTTCTCAACGGCTATTCAAGGCTTAAAAGGAAGCCACGACCTCTAAAGCGTTCACGTAATCGCTTCTCTTAATGTTAAGGGCGGCGGGAAATGAAACCAACTGTAAGGTGCCACTATGGGAAGACAGAAAGCAGTGATCAAAGCGCGTCGTGAAGCAAAACGTGTGCTTCGTAGCGATTCACGCAGTCATCGTCAGCGTGAAGAAGAATCGGTCACCTCGCTGGTGCAGATGGGTGGGTTGGATTCAATTGGTATGGCGCGTGATACCCGTGACCATTCGCCGATTGAAGCCAGAAATGAAGCTCAGGCGCACTATCTCAATGCCATAGAAAAGAAACAACTGATCTTCGCGACCGGCGAAGCAGGTTGCGGTAAAACCTGGATCAGTGCCGCGAAAGCGGCCGAGGCCCTGATACATAAGGATGTCGACAGGATTATTGTTACGCGCCCGGTACTGCAGGCGGATGAAGATTTGGGATTTTTGCCAGGTGATATCTCAGAGAAATTCGCGCCCTATTTCCGGCCGGTGTATGACGTTCTGGTTAAACGTCTGGGTTCTTCCTTTATGCAGTACTGTCTGCGACCTGAAATCGGTAAGGTCGAAATCGCGCCCTTTGCTTATATGCGCGGACGCACCTTTGAAAACGCCGTGGTGATCCTTGATGAGGCGCAAAACGTCACCGCCGCCCAGATGAAGATGTTTCTGACACGCCTTGGGGAAAATGTGACGGTTATCGTCAACGGTGATATCACCCAGTGTGATTTGCCGTCCCATGTGCAATCGGGCCTCAGCGATGCCTTAGCGCGCTTCGAGGAAGATGAGATGATTGGAATCGTACGTTTTGGTAAAGATGATTGTGTGCGCTCGATGCTCTGTCAGCGCACGCTGCATGCTTATAGTTAGTTGAGTTAGTATGTAGCCGCAAGCCCGGACGCAAGTCCGGGCTTTTTTATTGCCAAAAAACACTGTGCTGCTCATCAATAACCATTCAGAAAAGTCAAAATTTAGAAGAATACGATGAATAATCATGACATTTTCTGTTTTCTAATTATCTTCAGAGAGCAGAACTTATGTCAGATATAAGTGGTGTGCCTGGTGCGTCAACCAATATGCAGGTTTTTCAACAAAATACGGTGAGCGTTGCCTCTGAGTTATCGCTTGAACATCAAAGAGCTAAAAGCCTGTTAGGTGAGGAGCGTCAAAATGACGGGGTTATTGCTATGCCTTCAGCATTAGTTGAGGCATTTCGTCAACATGATGCCGAAGCAATAATGCGTTTTATGGCGCAAGAAAATAAGAAGTTAATCTCACTTATGATTATTACTGATAATGAAAAAATCAGTGCCGTTTATACCCTCTATTTCCCCGGTAGTATAAGCAGTGGACTTACCGTGCAAAAATCCAGCCTTGCAGGCAGCGAAGTCACGACTTACCCGGCTGAAAAACTATCAGGCGCTAAAGATTATCAGCGTTTTTTCAGCTCACTTGGGTCGCTGCAGATGCCCGGCTTCGTTGCAGGCGAGACAAATTCCACAGACGCATAGTTCGGTAAGCAGAGGCTTCTTCTGCATAAATTTCAGGCAAAAAAAAGTCTGAACTTGCGTTCAGACTTTCTCTTTTAAGATGGCGGTGAGAGAGGGGTTCGAACCCTCGATACGTTGCCGTATACACACTTTCCAGGCGTGCTCCTTCAGCCACTCGGACACCTCACCGTTTTTTTTCACGTTATCCTCCGCAGAGGGCAACGGGGCGCTACTATAGGGAGTCGTGGGGTAACGGTCAAGCAGATTTTTTCCCTTTCGTTATATTCGGTTAAGGCGTAACCATTAACGATTTTTTCAGGCAAAAAACCTGCCGTTACTGCTACGGATTCAGCGATTTCACCCGGTTCGCATAGCTTTTACGCAGCTTCTGCAGTTTTGGTGGGATCACCGCCATACAGTAACCGTTCTGCTGACCACGGCCACTCCAGTAATCCTGGTGGTAGTTTTCCGCCGGATACCATTCACCGCTTTCAATCGTCGTTACCACCGGCTGCTGATTATCCTGCTGCGCACGCTCAATGGCTGCGGCGGCTTCCTGGCGCTGTGCCTCGCTGGTCGGGAAAATGGCTGAGCGGTATTGCGTACCAATATCGTTGCCCTGGCGGTTCAGCTGCGTGGGATCATGAGTAGCGAAACTGATATCCAGCAAATCGCCATAGTTCAGCTTTTGCGGGTCAAAACCGATGCGGATGCCTTCGGCATGACCGGTCGTGCCAGTGCACACTTCTTCATAGGTCGGATTGGCGGTGTGGCCACCGATATAGCCGCTCTCGACGGTTTCCACGCCGATCACATCTTTAAATACCGCCTCGGTGCACCAGAAACAGCCACCGGCAATAATTGCGTGTTCAATCGCCATCGTAAAACTCCTGCCTGTTGATACGTTTCTTTATTGTAGCCGTATCTGCCCGCTGACAACCAGCGCCGGTTGACGAAAAAACTGTTGTTCAGATTCTAAACGTTATAAGTATTAGCTATTTAGCGTCGTCACCGGATTGCGGTATTCTCACCGATACTCCAGATTAACCTTTGCGGAAAAACCGTGAATATTCTCCACGCCAGTCAGAACCATATTGCCGCCGTCCAGGCGATTTACGCCCATCATGTCAATACCGGGCTGGGCAGTTTTGAAACGCTGCCACCTTCCTGTGAAGAGATGGCCAGCCGCATTGCCAAAGTACAGCAGGAAGGGCTGATCTGGCTGGTGGCGGAAATGGATGGCTGCGTGATGGGATACTGCTACCTGTCATTTTATCGCACGCGCTATGCCTATCGTTACACACTGGAAGATTCAGTGTATATCGATCCCGATTATCAGGGACGTGGCGTGGGCAAAGCCCTGTTGCAGCACGCTATCGACTGGGCGCAGCAACAGGGCTATCGTCAGATGATCGCCAATGTCGGCAACAGCGAAAATCATGGTTCGCTGGGGCTGCATGAATCGCTGGGATTCACCCTCTGCGGCACGTTGCATTCGGTAGGGCTGAAGCACGGACAGTGGCTGGATACGGTATTCCTGCAGCGCGAGCTGGGCGAAGGAGACCGCACACTACCTGATAACGCTGCCAGCCTCAGTCGCTGATCTACAGCATTTCCGGTCGAAAATCGGCGCTTTTATCGAGATGCCGATCACCGGAAAGCGTAAAGATGCCGTCGCCGGTATAGTGCAGGGTTTGCGGATATTCCGGCAGCCGACAGATATGCGCTTTCACCACTTCAAAAATAAAGAAGTTATAGTTTTCCACCAGCGCATCATCGTATAACCGGCACTCAAAGTTAGCGTAACACTCCGCAATCAGCGGCGCCTGCACCTTACTGGCGGCAGACGCCGTCAGCTGGTTGGCGCTGAATTTATCAATCTTTGTCCCGCTGCTGTTGCCAATTGCCACCACTTTATCGACCAGATCCGCCGTCGGCAGATTGATCACGCACTCACCGCTGGCGCGGATCAGCTGATGGCTGTGATTCATCGCCGAAATCATACAGCCCACCAGTGACGGCGAGAATTCCATAATGGTATGCCAGCCGAGGGTCATAATGTCATGCTCATCCTGCCACTGTGACGAGATCAGCACCACCGGGCCTGGCTCAAGGTATTTTCGGACGTTCTCTGGCGGGAAATCGATTTTCGCGTTGTTGCTGCTCATGGCGGCTTCTCCGGTTGTTCAGGTCAGCCTTAAGTGTGATAAAAGTGCGCGGAATTGCCAGTTTATATTCCCGGCAGCAAACTCACCTCTGTCTGGCATTTTAACCGCGCGACGAGTGGCTGGCGCAGCAGGGACGATCCACCGTTA
This sequence comes from Winslowiella arboricola, assembly GCF_025527015.1. Classification (GTDB taxonomy): domain Bacteria; phylum Pseudomonadota; class Gammaproteobacteria; order Enterobacterales; family Enterobacteriaceae; genus Erwinia; species Erwinia arboricola. Next base: position 578,147 of record NZ_JAODIM010000042.1, read on the forward strand.
ACTAAATCTTCTGCACAATCAGGCCGCTAACGGGTTTCCAAAAAAATCCAGTTGTCACTGCTGCTGTGAACGATAATACTGTATATATATACAGATATTATTGCAGGTTAGCATGATCACTTTTTTACGCATGGCCGATATTCCGCACTCTCTTTCTCTTCCGCTGTTTCTGGAAAAGGTTCCCTGTGGTTTCCCGTCTCCGGCCCAGGACTATGTCGAAAAACGGATCGATTTGAATGAGCACTGCATCCTGCATCCCAGCGCCACCTATTTTGTCAAAGTATCCGGTGATTCGATGATCGAAGCCGGGATCAGTGATGATGACATGCTGGTGGTCGACAGCTCGCTAAATGCCACCCACGGCAGCATTGTGGTGGCGGCGGTGGAAGGCGAGTTTACGGTAAAAAAGTTGTTGCTGAAGCCGCGCGTGCAGCTGATGCCGATGAATCGCGCTTACTCACCGATTATGATTGGTAGTGAAGATCGGCTCGATGTATTCGGCGTGGTGACGTTTGTGATTAAAAATATGCAGTAATCCCCGGGCTACGGCACGCTATCAGCCGGATGGCTGGCGGCGAAATGGCTGCGGGCAGCGCGAAATCCCGCCGCGTTATCCATTAGCCAGTTCCATAACGGCAGCATATTCAGCAACATCCCTTCGCCCAGAGCCGTTAACGTATATTCGACCCGGGGGTGCGGATATTTTTGCTGATAGTCATGGCGGCTAATCAGGCCGTCACGTTCCAGCTGGCGCAGAGTGCGGGTTAGCATGCGTTGCGTGATGCCGCTCAGTTCGCGCGCCAGCCCGGCATGGCGCAGCGTTCCCTGCGTCCCTAAGGCGTAGACAATCCCCAGTGACCAGCGATTACCGGTATGGGTGAGGATTTCTCGCTTCATACTGTCATCTTCATCGCTGAGCGCATCACAAATGGCTGCAAACTGCCTGATTCTCTCTTCACTTAGCTTCATTATTTCCCCTGGTATCACGCGTGTACCTGATTGTTGCCTCCCCCCGGCGCTGGCAGGATAGGGCGCAACAACAGGAGGAGAGTATGAACGATTCTGCAATGCGTCAATGGCAAAATATTTTGATTCTGGGTGCCGGCGAACTGGGTATGGCGATGCTGGCAGGCTTTATCCGCCAGCGTCAACAGCGGCCAGCGCTGCGCCTGAGCGTGTTGCTGCGCCCGGCATCGTTAACCGATCCGCATCCGGCCAACCAGGCGCGGCTGCAACAGTTAGCGGAGTGGGGCGTTAAAGTGATTACCGCGGATTTTAGCCAGCAGACCACCGGCGAGCTGAGCCACTGCTTTGCGCCTTTTGACGCGATTATCAACTGTAGCGGCTTTGTCGGCGGCGCAGGTACCCAGCTGAAGATCACCCGGGCGGTGCTGGATGCCGGAGTCGCACGCTATTTTCCGTGGCAGTTTGGCGTCGATTACGACCAGATTGGTAAAGACAGCGGGCAGCCGGTATGGGATGAACAGCTGGCGGTGCGCGAAATATTACGTGCGCAGCAGCAGACGCAGTGGGTGATAGTTTCGACCGGTATGTTTACCAGCTATCTGTTTGAACCGAGCTTCGGCATTGTCGATGGTCAGCAGCAGCGGGTTTATGCGCCGGGTGCTGCTGACTATGCGCTCACACTGACCACGCCCGAAGATATTGGGTGGCTTACGGCACAGATTTTCTGTCATCAGCCGGTGATTAAAAACAGCGTGGTGTATATCGCCGGCGATACCCTTACTTATCACCAGCTGACCAGCGTGCTGAGTGAACACTATGGCGTGCCTTTCACTTTGCAGGTGCTCAGCCATCAACAGCTGCATGATGCGGTGGCGGCAGCGCCAGGTGATCTGGCCGCCGCTTACCGGCTGGCTTTTGCGCGCGCAGAGGGGGTGGCGTGGAAAAAAGCCGACAGTTTTAATGCCCGGTACGACATTGACGTGACCGATGTCGCGCAATGGCTGGCGGACAACCATCCAGCGTTAAATCAGCCGATAGCACCATGAGGGTATCTTTCCAGGCTATCACTCTGTTATTTCTATCATCACAGCACACTGATGGAGAAACAGATGAAAGCGATAATCTATGATCAGCCCGGCGAGCCGGAAGTTTTACGGCTTGAGGAGGTTGCCGATCCGGTGCCAGCCGATACTGAGTTACTGATCCGCGTTGAAGCTATCAGTATCGAAGGTGGCGATTTGGTCGGGCGTAAACACCGGCCAGGCGGCGCGGACGCTATTCTCGGCTATGCGGCAGCGGGCGAAGTGCTGCAGGTCGGGAAAGCGGTAGAGGGATTTGCGGTGGGTCAAAAGGTCACGACCTTTCACTGGACAGGATCGCATGCTGAACTGCGCGCGGTTCCGGCGGCAAACTGCTTTGTGGTGCCGCAAGGGCTGGATATGCGGATTGCGGCGGCCATTCCGGTCGGGCCGGGCACTGCGGCCTGGGCGTTACAGCTCGGCGCGCTGCAACGTGGTCAGACGGTACTGATTCTCGGTGCTGCCGGCGGTGTGGGTATCGCTGCCGTTCAGCTGGCGGCAAAAATGGGCGCGCGCGTGATTGGCACCGGCACCAGCCTTGCCAGCCTGGAAAAGCTGCGCGAGTACGGCTTAACCGACGCGATTGTTACCGGTTCCCGCTCTGCCAGCGCCCAGTTGCGTGATTTACTGGGTGGCAATGCGGTCGATCTGCTGATTGATAATATTGGCGGCCCGGAGCTGAGCGACGGCATTGAGGCGTTGAGAGATGGCGGTCGTGCGGTATTGATCGGCGTACTGGCTGGACGCAACCAGCCTGTTGATGCCGGGCATTTGCTGATGCACCGCAAGACGGTTATCGGCTGTCTGTTTGGCCCGGAAATGGGCGATCCGCAGCCGCGGGCACTGGTCGCCGATCTGCTGGAAAAAGCTCTGCATGGCGAGTTGCAGCTACCGATTGATGCCACTTTCCCGCTGTCGGAGGCCGCCGCCGCCCATCGTCGCGCGGAAGAGCGCGGCCGCATTGGCCGGGTGTTTATCACCGTATAATATTGTTAGCAGGGGGCGTTACGCCCCCTTTCCTATTGCCGCGTCTTCGATTAAGCGCATGCAGTCGGGAAAACTGCGGATAACCCGTGATATCGCCGCTGAATATTTGCTACTTAGCGTTCTTCTGGCTGTTTGAAAAATTGCGGCGCTTACCGCATCATACTGAATGAAGTGTGAGCTGACGGGATTGACGGGTGGGTGAAATTTGGGTGGCATTTATCGCAGTACACCCGCCACGCCTGGTTTCTCAGAGATGCGCATTATGACGGTTTTTTTTTTGCTAAATTTCTCATACTGGGAAGGACTCTGCTAACTCTGTCCAGATAAATCCCCCATAACAACAACCCCTTCGTGAAATTCTGCCACAAGCTGCTTGATCACCACCGGCGATCGGTAATACTGTATATATATACAGTTTATCTGTCATGTCCTTTTAGCTCAGGAAATAATCAATAACTATGTATGCGCTGGTCGATGTCAACAGCTTCTATGCTTCCTGCGAGACGGTGTTTCGCCCGGATTTACGCGGTAAACCGGTGGTGGTGCTGAGTAATAATGATGGCTGTGTGATTGCGCGTAGCGCAGAAGCGAAAAAGCTGGGTATCACCATGGCGGAGCCTTATTTTAAACAGAAAGCGCTGTTTCAGCGCCATCAGGTCACGGTCTTCAGTTCCAATTACGCGCTGTATGCCGATATGAGTGAGCGGGTGATGACCATCCTGGAAGAGATGGCGCCGCAGGTGGAGATCTATTCGATTGATGAAGCCTTCCTGACTCTGCATGGCGTCAGTAACTGTATGTCGCTGGAGCTGTTCGGCCAGCAGGTGCAGCAACGTATTTTTCGTGAAACCCATATGCGGGTTGGCGTCGGCATTGCGCCAACCAAAACGCTGGCCAAGCTGGCGAATCATGCCGCCAAACTATGGAGCAAAACCAATGGTGTGCTGGATCTGTCGAATATTGATCGCCAGCGTAAGCTGCTCAGCCTGGTCGGGGTCGGTGATGTCTGGGGCGTAGGGCGTCGTATCAGTAAGAGACTGCAGCTGATGGGAATTGAAAGTGCACTGCATCTGGCGGAAGCCACCCCGAGTTTTATTCGCAAAAACTTTAACGTGGTGCTGGAGCGTACGGTACGCGAGCTGCGTGGCGAGCCTTGCCTGGAAACCGATGAGTGCCCGCCGCCTAAACAGCAGATCCTCTGTAGCCGCTCTTTTAGCAGCCGCATTACTGAGTATGCCGATATGCGCGAAGCGGTATGCGCATACGCGGAGCGTGCTGCGGAAAAGTTGCGCGGTGAGCATCAGTATTGCCAGCAAATTTCGGTATTTGTGCGTACCAGCCCTCACGCGCAGGGGGAAACCTTCTATGGCAACCAGGCCACGGTAAAAGTGCTGACACCGACCTGTGATACGCGCGATATTATCCGCGCCGCGCTGGAGTGTCTCGATCGTATCTGGATCGCTGGTCATCGCTATATGAAAGCCGGGATCATGCTGGGCGACTTTTTCAGTCACGGCGTCGCGCAGTTAAATCTGTTTGATAACTATCCGCCACGGGTTAACCATGCAGAATTAATGCAGGTTATTGATAACATTAATCAGAAAACCAATGGCAGAGTCTGGTTTGCCGGCCAGGGAATTCAGAAGCCCTGGGCGATGAAGCGCGAGATGCTCTCTCCGGCGTATACGACACGTTATGCGGGATTACCTGTTGCGCGGTAAGCCTGAGCGCCCATTTTTGCACGCGATCCGCAGCCTGACGGCGAGGAGGGGGATTATCTTGATCACTCTTAGCGAAAATGATCAACATAAACACTATCCGGTCAGCTCGCCAGATCCTGCAGAAGCGATCAAATTCCGTATGGCGCAGGCTGATTTAAAACCTGCTGTCTGTTCTGATAAGCTTTATCGCTTAACGGCGAAAAAGGATCATCATGAGCGAATTTAGCGGTGTTACCCAGCGCGGCCTGACATTCTTACAACAGCTGAGCCAGAACAATAATAAAGAGTGGTTCGACGAGCATCGTGGGATCTATGACGAGGATCTGCTACAGCCTGTGCGCCAGCTGGTGGCAGATTTAGCGCAGGATATGCTGGTTATCGATGAGCTGTTTGAAATACGCCCGGCGGTTGGCAAGACCATTTCCCGCCTGCATCGCGATACGCGTTTCTCCCGCGATAAATCGCTGTATCGCAGCAATATCTGGCTGACCTTTAAGCGGTCCCGTAAAAACTGGACCGATGCGCCGGTCTTTTTTTTCGAGTTTGGCCCCGACTGGTGGCGTTATGGCCTCGGCTACTACAGCGCTTCGCGGATCACCATGAATCTGTTCAGAGAGCTTTTGCAGCAGGATCCCGCCGCTTTTCTTCAGATGACCGCCGCGATCCCGGCTGACTTTACGCTGGAAGGTGAAAGCTATAAGCGTGAACTGATAAAGGGCATGCAGCCGGCGTTGTCACAGTGGTACAACAAGAAATCCTGGGCATTAATCTGCGAGCAGCGGCAGATGGATTTGCTGTTCTCCCCGCAGCTGGTGCCAGTGTTAGCCAGCGGCTTCCGGCAGCTGGCGCCGATGTATGATTTTCTGATGAAGATTGAAGCACAAAAAAGGCTGCAGCCAGCACTGTGATAATTTGCATTAATATACAAAGCGGGCAAAATCCTTCACAGAATCTCCATGATTGTTGATAAAAAAGACAATAAAATTAACCCGTTAATATTTTATAACGACAATACAACGGGTTAAGTAATATACGTCATATAGCAATAGACGCCGTTCCTGCCTGAATGCCGATTCCCACCACGCGATTGCATAAGATTCCGCACAGCAGATGTGTTTCTTCTGCTGCGCTATCGCGTATGATTGTGACAATTGGTAATAAGAATCGTTACTGTTTTAATTCGCGGTTACAGTTGTTTACTTTTCAGGAGAGAAAATGAAATTACGTTTAGCGTTGGCTGCGTCGCTGGTGGCTGCGACCTTTATCGTCAGTGGTATTGCTCCGGCAATGGCGGAAGTTAAAACGGCGAGTATCACTATTGAACACGCGCAGGGCAGCACTGAAGTACCGCTTAATGCAAGCAAAGTGATTGTGCTGAACCCGGCGACGCTGGATATTGTTGATGCGTTACAGATCCCGGTGGCCGGGGTGCCGCAAAGCAGCGTACATCTGCCACCGTTTCTGGCGAAGTATCAGGGCAGCGCATATCTGAATGCCGGTACGCTGTTTGAACCGAATTATGAAGCGCTGAGTAATGCTAAACCTGACTTAATTATTGCCGGTGGTCGCGCCCGTGATACTTATGAAAAACTGAGCGCCATTGCGCCGGTTATCTCGCTTGATATTGATGAGAAGCACTTTGTCGCCAGCCTGTCACAGCGCACCGAACAGCTGGCGACTATTTTCGCTAAACAGCCGCAAGCGAAAATCCTGCTGGATAACTTTAAACAGAAAATCGCCGACCTGAAGGTGAAATCGGCGAATGCCGGGACGGCAATGGTGGTGATGGTAAATGGCGGTAAGATGTCTGCCTATACGCCTGGCTCACGTTTTGGTTTTGTGTTTGATGTGCTGGGCTTTAAACCGGCCACCAGCTTCCCGCAAACCGGCCGTCACGGCAACGTCGTCTCTTCCGAGTTTATTCTGCAGGCGAATCCACAGTGGCTGTTTGTGCTGGATCGCGATAATGCCATTGGCCGTAAACAGGGGCAGTCTGCTCAGCAGGTGCTGGATAATCCGCTGATCCGTAAAACCGCTGCCTGGCAGAATAAACATATTGTTTATCTCGACTCCGGCGCGCTGTATATCGCCGGTGGGCTGCAAAGTTACAGCCAGCTGATGGATAAAATCAGCACCACGCTGGATCAGCAGCAGCCGTAATTAACCACGATGAAAACCTTTCACTTAATGATCGGCCTGGCAGGATTGCTGGGCCTGATGATCTGCAGCCTGTGTATCGGCGCGGGCTATATGACCTTCGACGGCTTCTGGTCAGATGCCGATATGCGCGATATTTTCCTGATCAGCCGCGTGCCCCGCACGCTGGCGCTGGTGCTGGCGGGCGGGGCGATGAGCGTCGCCGGTCTGATTATGCAGATGCTGACGCAGAATCGCTTTGTTGAACCGTCGATTGCCGGTACGACTCAGTCCGCCAGCCTGGGTCTGTTGCTGGTAATGGTTATCAGCCCGTCAGCGTCAGTACTGGTGAAAATGGTGGTGGCGGTGCTGTTTGCCCTCGGCGGCACCGCACTGTTTATGTTACTGCTGCAACGTATGCGGATTAAGTCTGCGCTGATGGTGCCGCTGACCGGCATTATGCTGGGCGCGGTATTCAGCGCGGTGACCACCTTTCTGGCGATGGAGTTTGATCTGTTGCAGTCGCTGGGCAGCTGGGAGTCTGGCGATTTCTCCGGCGTGTTGCAGGGGCGTTATGAACTGTTGTGGATTGTCGGTGCGCTGACGCTGCTGGCGATGCTGATTGCCGATCGTTTTACCGTCGCCGGGCTTGGCCGCGATTTTTCGCTTAATGTCGGCATTAACTATCAGCAGGTGATGCTGATCGGTATGGCGATTATCGCCATTATCTGTGGCGTAGTGGTGGTGGTGGTCGGCGTACTGCCGTTCCTCGGCTTAATCGTGCCGAATATTGTCAGTATGGCGATGGGCGATAATCTGCGGCGCTCCATTCCGTGGGTGGCGCTTGGGGGCGGCGCGCTGGTGGTGCTGTGCGATATTATTGGCCGGCTGGTCAGCTATCCGTTTGAAATTCCGGCCAGTGTCATTCTCGGCGCGATTGGCGCGCTGACCTTTCTGCTGTTGATCCTCAGGACAAAACGTCATGCAGGCTAATCCGCTATCTTCAGAACAGACCGCCGCTGCAGGCGCGGGTCTGAGCAGACCCGCGCGGCGTTTACTGCTACTGGCCGCGCTGGCGCTGCTGGCGATTACGCTGTTTATGACCATCAATCTGCACGGCAATATCGCTTATATCCTCGTGCATCGCGGTCTGATTCTGGCCACCATGCTGCTGGTGGCTGTTGCCTCCGGCGTGGCGACGCTGCTGTTTCAGACCGTAACCAATAACCGCATTCTGACGCCGTCGGTAATGGGACTGGAAGCGCTGTTTATTCTGATCCAGACCACGATGATCTTTTTTATCGACGCCGACGGGCTGCGCGTGCTGGGGATCAGCGGCAAATTTATCTGTGAATCGTTGCTGTTAGTGTTGTTTTCACTGTTGCTGTATCGCTGGCTGTTAAGCAGCAGCGGCGTCAATCTGCATCAGGTGCTGCTGGTGGGGCTGGTGTGCGGCACGTTGTTCCGCAGCCTGTCGAATTTACTGCAGCGCCTGCTGTCACCCGGTGAGTTTGCCGTGTTACAAGGCCGTATCTTCGCCACCTTTACCCGCGCGGCGCCGGAAATTATCGCCTTAGCCGCCGCGATTGTGCTGCTGGTGGCTGTCGTTATCTGGCGCATGCGTTTTACGCTGGATGTGCTGGCGCTGGGACGCAACAGCGCGATCAATCTGGGGGTGCCTTATCAGCAAAAAGTGATGATTATTCTGCTGCTGGTATCGGTGCTGGTGGCGGTTTCCACTGCGCTGGTGGGGCCACTGACCTTTCTTGGCCTGCTGGTCGCTAACCTCAGCTATCAGCTGATCGGCTCTCATCGTCATCGCTATCTGCTGCCTGGTGTGGTGCTGACCGGTGTGATTGCACTGGTCGGCGGGCAACTGATTCTTGAGCGCATCTTTAATATGGCGGGCACGCTGTCAGTGGTGATTGAATTTACCGGCGGCGCGCTGTTCCTGTACCTGTTGCTGAAAAAGGCGTCGTTGTGATTGAAATCAATGCGGTGGTAAAAAAATACCTCGATACGCCGGTGCTGAATCAGGTGACTGAAAGTATCGCACAAGGTGGGGTAACATCGATTATTGGCGCGAACGGCGCGGGTAAGTCGACGCTGTTATCGGTGATGAGTCGTCTGCTGACGCCGGATGGCGGACATGTCAGTTTTAACGGGCTGGATGTGGCAAAAACCCCTGGCGACCAGCTGGCGAAAATTCTGTCGGTGCTGCGTCAGGAGAACCATCTTACCAGCCGTCTGACGGTGTATGACCTGGTAGGTTTTGGCCGTTATCCTTACAGCAAAGGACGGCTGACCGCTGACGACCGTCAGCATATTGATGCAGCGATGTGCTTTCTGAATCTGCTGCCACTGAAAGATCGCTATCTCGATGAGTTATCCGGCGGCCAGCGCCAGCGTGCCTGGGTGGCGATGGTGCTGTGCCAGGATACGCAGTATGTCTTGCTGGATGAACCCCTGAATAATCTGGATATGAAGCACAGTGTGGCGATGATGAAACAGCTGCGACGTGCGGCGGATGAGCTGAATAAAACCATTGTACTGGTGATCCATGATATCAATTTCGCCTCCGCTTACTCGGATCATATTATTGCCATGAAAGAGGGTGAAGTGATCTATCGTGGTACGCCGCAGCAGATAATGCATCCGCAAATTATCGAAGCGATCTTTGATACGCAAGTGACCATTGAACAGGTCAATAATCAGTATATTGCGGTTTACTATCGCTGATGGGGCAATGAAGGTGCCGGTATCAGCACCTTCTGAGCGTTTAGCGCTTCGCTTCCCGCGCCGCTGCTGCCAGCCCTTCAATCCACTCCTGATGTGCATTGATCATCGGATTGGGTTTGCTGCGCGCCAGCTCACGCGCCGGTGCGCCATTCTGGGTTTCCTGCGTCAGAATACGCACCCGTCCGCCGTCCAGATCTTCAAACAGCCAGGCGTGATGCACATCAAGACGTGACCCGGCGTCGCCTTCAACCCAGCCATGCCAGGCGATACGCGCTGGCTGACCGGCAACCGGCGGCTGATACTCGGTCACTTCCGCTTCCACCAGAAAACCAAATGTGGTGAAGCGGAAACGCGCGCCGCTGCTGAGCAACGGGCCGGGCGCGTCATAAAACACAATATCTGCCGCATTGCTGTAGTAGCCCGGCCAGGCCGAGGTATTATTCAGCAATGGCCAGACATCGGCGGCGCTTAACCCGGAAATAATGATCTCATTGGAGGCAAAATTGTCGGTCAGGCCGGGCAGATACGCTTCTGGCCAGAAAATAGCGTGCATGGTGATTCTCCTTAACAGGGCAAATGGTGTTGCACTATATTGCGTGCTACGCTGACATCAGTCTAATTATGCTTAGTGATGGTTGGCATCATGATTTCTGATATCAGAACCCTCGATCTTAATCTGCTGAAGGCGCTGGATGCTCTGCTGGAAGAGCGCAGTGTGACGCGCGCGGCAGCGCGACTGTCGCTTACGCAACCGGCGGTAAGCGGCATGCTGGTCAGATTGCGGGAAAGTTTTGACGATGCGCTGTTTGTGCGTAGCCAGCGCGGGGTGATCCCGACTGCGCGGGCGCTGGAGCTGGCGGCGCCGGTCAGAGCCATCCTCAGTAATATTGAGGGCCTGTTGCAACCGGCGGCATTTATCCCTGCGCAGGCCAGCATGACGCTGACTATCGCCTCCACCGACTATGCGCTGCGGGCGGTGATTGTGCCGTTTCTCGCCATTCTGCGACAGCAGGCGCCAGGGATCCGCGTGGCGGTGCGACCTGTGGATCACACCAAACTACAGAGCCAGCTGGAGCGCGGCGATATCGATCTGGCGCTGGTGACGCCGGAAAGTTCGCACCCTGATTTGCATGCGCGCAGGCTGTTTGATGAACGTTATATCTGTTTGCTGAGAACCGGACATCCGGCGGCAGCAGGGGAGATGACCCTTGCGCGCTTCTGTGAGCTGGAACATGCGCTGGTGTCGTATGAAGGCGAAGCTTTCAGTGGCGTGACCGATCACGCGCTGGCACAGATTGGCCAGCAGCGTAAAGTCAGTGTTTCGGTCAGCAGTTTTCTGGTGTTGCCGGAGTTATTGCGCGTCAGCGACCTGATTGCAGTGGTGCCGCAGCGTCTGGCGGTCAATACGCAGGGACTGGTGAGCATGGAGCCGCCGGTAGCGATCCCGGGCTTTACCAAGCTGGCGGTCTGGCATGCGCGCAATCACAGCTCGCCCGCACAGCGCTGGATCCGTGAGGTGCTGTTTAACGCTGCATACCCCAGCGTTTAACGGTGATTTTCTCGATGGTGGCGAATATCAACCCTTCCACCAGCAGGCCAATCACAATCACCGAGACCAGCCCGGCAAATACCCGGTCGGTAAACAGCTCATTACGGTTCTGATAAATATACCAGCCGAGGCCACCCTGACCGCTGGAGGCGCCGAACACCAGTTCGGCGGCAATCAGCGTACGCCAGGCAAAGGCCCAGCCAATCTTCAGGCCGGACAAAATGGCGGGCAGCGAAGCCGGAATCAGAATATTCAGCACCAGCCGCGGCCCTTTCAGCCCGTAGTTACGACCGGTCATGCGCAGAGTGTCGGAGACACTGCTAAAACCGGACCAGGTACTGAGGGCTATCGGCCACATCACCGAATGAATCAGCACAAACAACAGGCTGTTATTACCGAGGCCAAACCACAGCAGCGCCAGCGGCAGCAGCGCGATGGCGGGCAGCGGATTGAGCATTGCGGTCAGGGTGCTAAGCAGATCGCGGCCAAAACGGGTAGAGATCGCCAGCGCACTCAGCAGCAGTGCCAGCACGCTGCCAATCAGATAGCCTTTCAGCAGCAGCGACAGTGAGATCGCCATGCGGGCCGGTAACTCACCGCTGGCCATATCGGCGATAAATGCCTGCCAGGTCTGAATCACCCCCGGCAGCATCAGATCGTTATTCTGCCAGCGCGCCGCCGCTTCCCACAGCAGCAGCAAAAAAGCGACGATCACCGTTTTGCGCAGCCAGGTCTGATTCCACAGGCGCTGGTGCCATGGCAGCGGCACCTCCAGCGCAAAGTTTTCCAGCGGCGTCAGTTCACGCTGATACTCGGGACGGACGGGGGGCAGGGTTGACATGATTTTTATCCTGTTCAGAAACGGCAGGCGCAACAGTTTGCCCCTGTTGCGGAAATAGCAGCTGGTGGATCTGACGCGCGGCATGCTGGAACGGCTCACTGCCAAATTGCGCCAGCGAGTATTGATGGCAGTTAAGTTCAGCGCGAACTCTGCCCGGATGCGGCGAGAGCACCAGAATCCGGTTGCCGACCACCAGCGCCTCTTCAATCGAATGAGTGACAAAGAGCAGCGTAAAACGTGCTTCTTCCCACAGATTCAGCAGCTCTTCCTGCATATTGCGGCGGGTGAGGGCGTCGAGTGCGGCGAAGGGTTCATCCATCAGCAACACTTTAGGCTTCATCGCCAGCGCGCGGGCAATCGCCACCCGCTGTTTCATGCCGCCCGATAAGGTATGCGGCAGCGCATCGGCGAAACCGGCCAGCCCGACCTTATCGAGAAAATGGCGGGCGATCTCCCGCGCCTCACGGCGTCGCGCTTTGCCACTGGCAATCAGCGGAAACATCACGTTTTCCAGCACGCTTTTCCACGGCGGTAACTGATCGAACTCCTGAAATACCATCATGCGATCCGGTCCCGGCTGGGTCACCGGCTGCTGATCAAGATGGATACTGCCTGCGGTAGCTGGCAGAAAACCACCAATCGCTTTCAGCAGGCTGGATTTACCACAGCCGGAAGGACCCAGCAGAATAAAACGATCGGATGGCCAGACATCAAAACTGACATCATGGGTGGCGCGGATCAGGCGCTGGCCGGTGCGATACTCCAGTCCGACACCCTCGACGCGTAACAGCGGGCCGGCAGGTTGTTGTTCAGTCACGGTAGCTTCTCCTGCGCTTAACTGCCGGGTTGTTCCCAGGCCTCTTTAAAGAAATAGTCCTGCCATGAAGTAGCACGGTTTTTCAGCACACCTAACTCGTGCAGCTTCTCGGCGTAGACAAAGGTGCGTTCCGGCGAGACAGTGAAATTAATTTCCGGGTCGGCAACAATCTTCTGCACCAGTGGCAGCGGCAGACGGGATTTCTCCACACGAATATAGGTTTCCGCCGCTTTGGCTTTATCCGCATTAATAATTTGCGCCGCTTCATTTAACGCGTCATAAAAGGCGCGATAGGTCTCAGGATTCTGGTCATGGAATCTTTTAGTGGTATACAGCACGTTAAATGTCGCTTCGCCGCCGAGGACATCATAAGAGCTGAGAATTTTATGCACATTTTTGTGCTCCAGCGCCTGATACTGGAAAGGGGGACTGGAGAAATGGGTATTGATCTCTGAACCACCGGCAATTAATGCGGCGGTGGCATCCGGATGAGGCAGGCTGACGCTGATATTATCGAAGCGTTTATATTCGGCATTGCCATAACGTTTCGCGGTTTCAATTTGCAGGGTGCGCGACTGGAAGCCAACTCCGGCAGCCGGAACCGCAATACGGTCTTTACTGCTCAGGTCATCGATGGTTTTGACTGCCGGATTGTTCGACAGCAGATAATTTGGCATTGAGCCGAGTGAGGCGATGGCCCGCACCTCTTGCGGGCGGCCGCGGGTACGGTCCCACAGGGTTAACATTGGCGGCACTCCGGCGGAAGCGACATCAAGGTGACCGGACAGCAGTGCTTCATTCATTGCCGTCGCGCCGGACAGGGTACGCCAGTCAACCTTAATCTCCAGCCCCTTTTTTTTGCCCTGTTTCTCAATTAAATGCTGATCGCGTACCACATCGAGAATTAAATAGCCGATACCGAATTGCTGCGCAATGCTGATATTTCCCTCGGCGCGCGCGCTGACTGAACTGACCAGTAAGCTAAAGGCGGTTAGCGTGCCAGCCACAACGTGCCAGGGGGTGTAAGTTTTGCTGTTCATTGTATTTATCCGCAAAGGTAAAGGACGAATGGCGTTTTTCGCCAGCTGGAAAGACAATATCCTGCCGGACTGGGAGAAATTTGAAACGTGTTTATTGGAATAATATATGTTGAATAATTAAATGCTTTTTTAGACTTTGCTTTGCATAAAACAGACAATAGATGTTCGCGGCCAGCATGTGTACTGCGCCGGTATGCGGCTTCGGATTGCTCTTAAAACCCCGTTAATCTGGCACAAGCAGAAACAGCGTCTATACTAAATTGTGATGTTATGCGCAGTTTGGTCAGAGAAAATAAGTTAACAGCGCGAAAAGTGAAGAGTCGGTACAGGAGAAACGCACCACAGTACAACGATAATTACCGGGTCATCAGCCGCTCCAGTTCAGTTGTAACGCCTCTCTCACTTTAATCTGTTAGTTTTGATATCAGCACAATTCCTGACTGCCATAACAGACGTTCGCGCACCCGATAATCATTAATGGACTGCGCGATCCCATGCAGACAGGAGGAAAGTGTGACCAGAGATTCCGATGTATTCCCTTCTATAGGTGGCGGCCTCTACGCGTTTTTCTTCGATGTTGATGGCACGCTGGCTGCCATAAAACCACGCCCGGATGAGGTCTCTATCCCGGAGCAGGTTCGTCATACCCTGCAATCGATCTCGACGCTCAGCCATGGTGCGCTGGCGCTGATTTCCGGCCGTCCGATTGAACAGCTGGATCAACTGGCCGCGCCGTTACGGGCGCCGGCTGCCGGTGTTCACGGCGCCGAACGACGTGATGCCCTGGGCGAATTACATCGCACTGTGTTGCCGGAAGAGGTGGCCAATGCGCTCGACGCGACGCTAAGCAGCAGCATGGCTAACTGGCCTGGCACACAGCTGGAGGCCAAAGGCATGGCTTTTGCGCTGCATTACCGACAGGGAATGCAGTATGAAACTCAGATTTTGCAGCTGGCGGAGTCAATGGTGGAACATTTCCCGATGCTGGCGCTGCAGCCGGGAAAATGTGTGGTGGAGCTGAAGCCCAAAGGTATTGATAAAGGGGCGGCAATCCGCACTTTTATGCAGGAAGCGCCTTTTACCGGACGTATTCCGGTGTTTATTGGTGATGATTTAACTGATGAAGCAGGATTTCTGGCGGTCAATGCCATGAATGGCTTATCAGTGAAGGTCGGTGAAGGTTCCAGCCATGCACGCTACCGCCTGAAGGGCGTTGATGACGTGTATCTCTGGCTGGAACAGATGAAATTACAATTAGATCAAGACAAGACAACGTCGGTAAGGAGTAAAGGTTATGAGTCGCTTAGTGGTCGTATCTAACCGTATCGCTGTACCCGATGGTTCGAAAGCCAGTGCAGGTGGTTTGGCAGTCGGTATTCTGGATGCGTTAAAGAAAACAGGTGGTTTGTGGTTCGGCTGGAATGGTGAAATCAGCGCCATCGGCGAAGAGGAAGAGGAACAACTGGGCGTGGTTAAACAGGAGGGCATTACCTATGCTTCTTTTAGTCTGACCCAGAATGATTACGACCTCTATTACAGTCAGTTCTCCAATACTGTTATCTGGCCCGCTTTCCACTATCGCCTCGATTTAGTGCAGTTCCAGCGTGAAGCCTGGGAAGGGTATTGCCGCGTCAATGAGTTGCTGGTCGAGCGCCTGCAACCGCTGGTGGAGCCGGATGATATTCTGTGGATCCACGATTACCATCTGCTACCGTTCGCCGCCGCCTGCCGTAAACTTGGAATGAAAAACCGCATTGGCTTCTTCCTGCATATTCCTTTCCCTACACCGGAAATTTTCAACGCCTTGCCGCCGCATCAGGAGTTGCTGGAGATGATGTGTGATTACGATCTGCTGGGATTCCAGACTGAAAGCGATCGTACCGCCTTCCTCGAAAGCCTGTCGCTGCTGACTCAGGTACAAAGTAATGGGCCGAAACAGCACCGTGCTTTTGGCAATAACTTTGCCACCGAGGTCTATCCGATCGGTATTGAGCCGGAAAGCATCAAAGAGATGGCCGAAGGTCCGCTGCCGCCGAAAATGGCGGCGATGAAGCGCGAACTGGGTGATGCAAAAAATATTATCGCCTGTGAGCGTCTGGACTATTCAAAAGGCTTACCGGAACGTTTCCTTGCTTATGAGGCTCTGCTGGAGAACTTCCCGGAGCATCGCGGCAATATTCGCTATTCACAGATTGCACCGACTTCGCGTGGTGATGTGCAGGCCTATCAGGATATTCGTCACCAGCTTGAGACTGAAGCCGGACGTATTAACGGCAAATATGGCACGCTGGGCTGGACGCCGCTCTATTACCTTAACCAGCATTTCGACCGCCGCCTGCTGATGAAAATCTTCCGTCTGACCGATGTCGGACTGGTCACGCCACTGCGCGACGGGATGAATCTGGTGGCGAAGGAGTATGTGGCTTCGCAGGACCCGGACGATCCGGGTGTACTGGTATTGTCACGCTTTGCCGGTGCCGCCAACGAACTGACCTCAGCGTTAATCGTCAATCCTTATGACCGTGATGAAGTGGCGGCGGCTCTCGACCGGGCGCTGAATATGCCGCGTACCGAGCGTATTTCTCGCTATAACGACATGATGGCGGTATTGCGTAAAAACGATATCACTCACTGGCGTGAGACCTTCCTGAAGGATTTGCAGGCGATTGCCGCACGTGACGACGATCACGAGGTGACCAATAAGGTTGCGACCTTTCCACGATTAGCCTGAATTGCAGTAAAAGTACGTGCTTTACGGCACTGAAGGAGAGCGGGAGCCATTTTTGGCTCCCTTTTTTATGCCTGAGACCTCGGCAAGGTGCATATCATGGCAGGGGCGGCGAGAACGCAGCCCCTGCAATAATTTACCGGCTTATGTAGGGGCGGCGTTCTCGCCGCCCATAAGATCCCCAATGTGACAATAATAACGTTGGCCTTTGGTGGCATGTTTTTTCATGCCACATTTCACTTAAGGATGAAAAAAACTGCGGTTCGCTAATGTATAGGAACAGAATAAAAGTGAGATTAGGGTCTAAATCAGCCTTAAAAGTGGCTTATTTAGGGCCATATTTAAAAAAAGCCACTTTTTTTCTAAAGAATAATGAGCTGCTGCCGATAGTTAGCTTGTACCCCCTGCCTTAACCCCTAAACATTCATTCTGCTAATGTAATGGTCTGTTACATGTTTTACCGACTCCTGAACACTCCCCTTAAAAAGTTAACAAATCATTGCGCTACGCTGCGTAAACTCTGCTGTTGATCGCAATTTAAATCTACTTTCCATTAAAACAGTTTCAGTAAGTAACTAATCGTTGCTGCGATAGTTGTTTTGATTAATTAGTACTTAATGCTGATATCAACACTTTTATTAGTATTAAATGTCTGCTTATAAGCAACTGGCCGCTGGTTTGTTTTGATTGGATCAAAAAGTAAGCATTTTTAGCGGCAAAAGATTCACCAGGGATGAAATTTAGCAAAAAATGGGGTAATTGCTCACTTTTTAACCTATTCAAAAGCGGCACTGATGGGTCGGGTGAAAAGATTTGGCTTAAAAGTGTGATCTGGATCACACTTTATCTAAAATTAGGTGGCTCGCTCGTTGTATGTAGAAATCAGAGCGGATAGAGTTGCGTTGCTTTCGGAATATTCTTAAAAACGATGTAAGCGGACGTCATGGAAGATTGTTAAAGCTCAGGCCAGAGTGACGGCAAAATGGGTTAAAGACGACTTACTGAGGCAGTATGCGGCCAGAAACAAAAATGTTTCAGCGAACGTTCGGCTACAGCCACATGTTTTTGCCATCTTAAGATTTACCAACCAGCAACCAAGGTAGCGGATTTATTCCGCACACGTTAAAAGTAGTGTTAGTCAGGATGGAAAAAATAATGGGTACATCAGAATTACTCAAACATATCTACGACATCAATTTGTCATATTTATTGCTTGCACAACGTTTAATTAACCAGGAAAAAGCCTCTGCAATGTTTCGTCTGGGTATTGACGAACCAATGGCAGATACATTGGCAAAATTAACATTACCTGAAATGGTTAAATTGGCTGAGACCAACCAGCTGGTTTGCCAGTTCCGTTTTAACGATCACCAGACTATTAATCGTCTGACAAAAGAATCACGTGTGGATGATTTACAGCAAATCCATACCGGTATTCTGTTATCCAGCCGTTTATTACGCGACGCTTCATCTACAGAAGAGTTGCCGAAGAAGAGGGCGGGATAATGACAGAGAAAAGTATTGTTCGCGAAGCTCGCGATATTCAGTTGGCGATGGAATTGATTACTCTGGGTGCGCGCTTACAAATGCTGGAGAGTGAAACTCAGCTAAGTCGCGGCCGTTTGATTAAATTATATAAAGAACTGCGCGGCAGCCCACCGCCGAAAGGCATGCTGCCCTTTTCGACCGACTGGTTTATGACCTGGGAGCAAAACATCCATGCAACGATGTTTTGCAATGCCTGGCAGTTTTTACTGAAAACCGGATTGTGTAGCGGCGTGGAGGCGGTGATCAAAGCTTACCGTCTCTATCTGGAGCAGTGCCCTCATGCAGATGAAGCCCCTCTGCTGGCGCTGACCCGTGCCTGGACACTGGTACGTTTTGTTGAAAGCAATATGCTGGAACTCTCCAGCTGCAAATGCTGCAACGGTAGTTTTATTACTCATGCTCACCAGCCAGTTGGCAGCTTCGTCTGCAGCCTGTGCCAGCCGCCATCACGAGCGGTAAAAAGACGTAAACTTTCTGCGGAGTTTGCCGATAGTAATCCACAACTGCTGGATGAACAGGTTAAACGCGCCGTTTAAGATTGTTCGAAACGTGGAATGACATCCAGCAGCGGTTTTTTAACCGCTGCTTTTTTTTTGCGTCACGTTTAACGAATAACGCCTTCGGCTCTCTGGCTTAACTTCCACCCACACGTTGTTTGAGACGTAAGGATTTATTGTGCTGGTTATATTGGGATATTTGCTGGTAACAGGCTCAGTGCTGGGGGGCTACATGATGGTCGGCGGCCATCTTGGCGCCCTCTATCAGCCTTCGGAATTGATCATTATCGGCGGTGCGGGCATTGGCGCCTTTATTGTCGGCAACAATGGCAAGGCAATTAAAGCCACGCTGAAAGCCTTACCCCTTTTAATGAGAGGGTCAAAATATAACAAAGCGATCTATATGGATCTGATGGCGTTGTTATATCGGCTGATGGCGAAATCGCGCCAGCAGGGCATGCTGTCGCTGGAAAGGGATATTGAAAGTCCGCGCGAAAGTGAAATCTTTGCTAATTACCCGCGAATTCTTGCCGATAACCGTTTGGTGGACTTTATCACTGACTATCTGCGGTTAATGGTGAGCGGGAATATGAACGCATTTGAAATCGAAGCGCTGATGGATGAAGAGATTGAAACCTACGAACACGAATGTGAGGTTCCGGCTCAAAGCCTGTCTGCACTGGGCGATTCGTTACCGGCATTCGGTATCGTCGCCGCGGTAATGGGCATTGTGCACACGCTGGCAGCGGCGGACCGTCCGGCAGCGGAACTGGGTGCGTTGATTGCCAATGCGATGGTCGGAACCTTTCTCGGCATTTTGCTGGCCTACGGTTTTATTTCGCCGTTAGCCCCGGTGTTACGGCAGAAGTGTGCGGAAACCACCAAGATGATGCAGTGTATTAAGGTGACTCTGCTTTCCAGCCTGAATGGTTACGCGCCGCAAATCGCCGTGGAATTTGGCCGTAAAACGCTGTACTCCACCGATCGACCGTCGTTTACCGAACTGGAAGAGCACGTGCGTAATGCCAAATCACCGGCACAACAGACTTCGGATCAAGATGCATGAAGAATAGCAATCACCCCATCGTGCTGGTTAAGCGGCGCAAAGCGAAACATCATGGGGGCGCGCATGGCTCATGGAAAATCGCTTATGCCGATTTTATGACTGCCATGATGGCCTTCTTCCTGGTGATGTGGCTGATTTCGATCTCCAGCCCTAAGGAGCGGGTACAGATTGCTGAGTATTTTCGGACGCCGTTAAAAGTAGCGCTGACCGGCGGACAACGCAGCAGCGACAGCGAAAGTCCGATTCCGGGTGGCGGCGATGACCCGACGCAGCAGGAAGGTGAAGTCAAAAAAGTGGTCGATATGGACGCGCAGAAACGCAAGCTGGATGAAATCCGCCTGAATCGTCTGCGTGAAAAGCTCGACCAGTTGATTGAAGCTGACCCGCGTCTGCGGGCGTTACGTCCGCATCTGATCATAAACATGGTGGAGGAAGGGCTGCGTATTCAGATTATCGACAGTCAGAACCGCCCGATGTTTAAGACCGGTAGTGCGGAAGTGGAGTCCTATATGCGCGATATCCTGCGGGCGATTGCGCCGATCCTTAACGATATTCCAAACCGCATCAGTCTGGCGGGACATACCGATGATTTCCAGTATGCCAGTGGCGATCGTGGTTACAGCAACTGGGAACTGTCGGCAGACCGTGCCAACGCCTCTCGTCGCGAGCTGGTGATTGGCGGCCTGGATAGCAGCAAGATGCTGCGCGTGGTGGGCATGTCCGACACCATGAAATTGAAAAACCGCGTGGGCACTGATGCGGTGAACCGTCGTATCAGTCTGCTGGTATTGAACCATGATACCGAGGCGCAGATTGAAAAAGAGAACGCTGAGAGTGATGCAGTACAAATCAACGATGCAATGAGTATTAAACAAGTTACCGCACCGGCTGAACCTTCAGCCGCGGCATTAACACCAGACCCTAAACCTTCACAGGCCGCACCGAACGCGCAGCCGCAACCGGTAACCACGTTACCGGCCGCGCCTGTCAGTCCGTCGCAGCCTAATCGCGACTCACAGCCGAGGTGATACCGTGAGCATGGATATCAGCGATTTTTACCAAACGTTTTTCGATGAAGCCGATGAGTTACTGGCTGACATGGAACAACACCTGTTGGGATTAGACCCACAGGAACCCGATTCGGAACAGCTAAACGCCATCTTCCGTGCGGCCCATTCGATTAAAGGCGGAGCGGGTACTTTTGGTTTTACTGTATTACAGGAAACCACGCATATTCTGGAGAATATTCTGGACGGGGCACGCCGCGGTGAAATGCAGCTCAGCACCGATATCATCAACCTGTTTTTGGAAACCAAAGATATTATGCAGGAACAGTTGGATGCCTATAAAACCGCGACCGAGCCAAACGCCGAGACCTTTCAGTATATCTGTCAGGCGTTGCGTCAGCTGGCGCTGGAAGCAAAAGGCGACGTTATCGAGCCAGCGAAAACCCTGGCCAGCGTTGAGGCAGTGCAGCCTGTGGTTGCCGCCGGTCTTCGTCTGGCGCTGATCGATCTGAAGCCGACAGAAGTGGATCTGATGCTGGAAGAGCTGGGTAACCTCGGCACCGTCAGCGACATTACCAAAGGCCAGACTTCAGTTGAAGTGACGCTCGATTCATCGGTAGATAAAGATGATATCGTCGCGGTGCTCTGTTTTGTCATTGATGAAGCGCAGATCAAATTTATCGATCAGCCTGCTGCCGAGCCGGTAGTTGAAGCGGTGGCCGAAGTGGCGGCCGTGGCGATCGATACACCAGCGCTGGCGACCGTCAGTGATATCACCCCGGTGGCGAAACGCGAAACTAAAAAAGCCGCGCCCGCGCGTGGCAGCGAATCGACCAGTATTCGTGTGGCGGTTGAGAAGGTCGATCAGCTGATTAACCTGGTTGGCGAGCTGGTGATTACCCAGTCGATGCTGGCGCAGCGCTCCAGCGAGCTTGACCCGGTGAATCATGGCGAACTGCTGAACAGTATGGGCCAGCTGGAACGCAATGCGCGTGACCTGCAGGAATCGGTTATGTCGATTCGTATGATGCCAATGGAGTATGTGTTTAGCCGCTTCCCGCGTCTGGTGCGTGATCTGGCCAGCAAGCTGGGCAAAGAGGTGGAACTGACGCTGTTGGGCAGCTCGACCGAACTGGATAAGAGCCTGATCGAACGTATTATTGACCCGTTAACGCACCTGGTGCGTAACAGTCTCGATCATGGCATTGAATCACCGGATAAACGTATTGCCAGCGGCAAATCCGCCACCGGCAATCTGACGCTGTCTGCGGAACATCAGGGCGGGAATATCTGCATTGAAGTGACCGATGACGGCGCGGGCCTGAACCGTGAACGTATTCTGGCGAAAGCACTCTCTTCGGGGATGCAGGTCAGTGAAGCGATGAGCGATGAAGAAGTGGGCATGCTGATCTTCGCCCCGGGTTTCTCCACTGCTGAGCAGGTTACCGATGTTTCCGGTCGCGGCGTGGGCATGGACGTGGTGAAAAGAAACATCCAGGAGATGGGTGGCCATGTTGAAATCAGTTCTAAGCAGGGCAAAGGCACCACCATCCGTATTCTGCTGCCACTGACGCTGGCGATTCTCGATGGCATGTCCGTTCGGGTCGCGGAAGAGGTGTTTATTCTGCCGCTGAATGCGGTGATGGAATCGCTGCAACCACTGGCCGAAGATCTGCACCCACTGGCGGGCGGTGAGCGCGTGCTGGAAGTGCGTGGTGAATATCTGCCGCTGGTAGAGCTGTGGAATGTATTTGAAGTGCAGGGCGCCAAAACGGAAGCAACGCAGGGCATCGTAGTGATCCTGCAGAGTGCCGGTAAACGCTATGCGCTGTTAGTTGATCAGCTGATTGGTCAGCATCAGGTGGTGGTTAAAAACCTGGAAAGCAACTATCGCAAAGTGCCGGGTATCTCAGCCGCCACCATCCTCGGCGATGGCAGTGTGGCGCTGATTGTTGACGTCTCTGCACTGCAATCTTTAAACCGAGAAAAGCGTGTGGCCGGCGCCGCAGCTTAATTGTAACCGATTAAGGGTAGACCTATGACTGGATTGGCAAATGTCACTAAAATTACTGGCGAAAGCGTAGGACAGGAGTTCCTGGTATTTACGCTCGGTGATGAAGAGTATGGTATCGATATTCTGAAGGTGCAGGAGATCCGCGGTTACGATCAGGTAACGCGTATCGCCAACA
The DNA here is from genome assembly GCF_025527015.1 of Winslowiella arboricola. GTDB lineage: Bacteria > Pseudomonadota > Gammaproteobacteria > Enterobacterales > Enterobacteriaceae > Erwinia > Erwinia arboricola. The sequence continues at coordinate 601,057 of NZ_JAODIM010000042.1, forward strand.
CCCCACAGTTTATTAAAGGTGTGACGAATCTGCGCGGCGTGATCGTGCCGATTATCGATCTGCGGATTAAATTCGCGCAGCCTGGTGTGGAATATAACGACAATACCGTGGTGATCGTTCTGAATCTGGAACATCGCGTAGTCGGGATTGTGGTGGATGGCGTCTCTGACGTGCTGTCTCTGACGCAGGAGCAGATCCGCCCTTCACCCGAGTTCGCCGTCACTATGTCCACCGAGTACCTTACCGGACTCGGCGCACTGGGCGAGCGCATGCTGATCCTGGTTGACATCGAAAAACTGCTGAGCAGTGAAGAGATGGAACTGATGGACACGCTGCGTAGCGCGTAAGCGATTTATTCGGGGCAGCGCAAAACTGCCCCGACTATTATTAATAGCCGATAACAATAATTACTTAAGCAGAAAAACGTCGAGCGCAAATAAACTCCCCCCATCGTAATGCCGATAACAGAGTTGTAATTTCACTTAGCACACATCAAGGGTAAACATGTTTAAAAGTATCAAAGTGGTCACCAGTTTAATTCTGGTGCTGATGATTTTTGGTGCCTTGCAGTTAGTGTCCGGCGGACTGTTTTTTAACGCACTAAAAACCGACAAAGAAAACTTCGCCGTTGCGCAAAATTCAAGTATGAATGTCGCAACCTTTACTGATGCATGGATTGCCCTTAACCAGACGCGCATTATTCTTAACCGCGGCATGCTGCGGATGCAAACTAATGATATGTCATCACTGGCGGCATTAGCAGAGCAAGGCAATAAACAGCTGGAACAAGGTAAACAATATTTCGCTGCCTATAAAGCGACGCCAGATACCCCGGGACTCGATAAACATCTGACCGAAGAGCTGGAAAAGAACTATGCCACTTACAGCAATACGCTGGAGCAGATGCTGGCGATGATGACCAATAATCAGCTGAAAGAGATGTTTGGGCTGAATGTTGAACAGAAACAGAATGATATGACCGCGATTTATGCCAAATGGCGTGAAGCGCAGGCGCTGCTGACCGCAGCCGGTGTTGAGCAGAACCAGTCAGCCTATTCGCAGATGATGTGGATCCTTGCCAGCATTATGCTGCTGGTGGTGGCGGTTATCGCAGTGTGCTGGTTCGGTTTACAACGCATCCTGCTGCAACCGTTGCAACAGACCATCAGCCATATCAAATATATTGCTGCCGGTGATTTGACCCAGCGTATCGAAGTGGAAGGCCGCAGCGAAATGACGCAGCTGGCTGCCAGCCTGCAGAATATGCAGCAGGAACTGATGCGTACCGTTAGCGATGTGCGTGATGGTTCTGACGCGATCTTTACCGGCGCCAGCGAAATTTCTGCCGGTAACAACGATCTTTCGGCGCGTACCGAAGAGCAGGCGGCATCACTGGAAGAAACCGCGGCCAGTATGGAACAGCTGACGGCAACAGTGAAACAGAACGCTGAAAACGCCCGTCAGGCGTCGCAGCTGGCGCTTAGCGCCTCAGAAACCGCGCAGAAAGGTGGCCAGGTTGTCGATGGCGTGGTGAAAACCATGAGTGAAATCGCCACCAGTTCGAAGAAAATTGCCGACATTATCAGCGTTATCGATGGCATTGCCTTCCAGACCAATATTCTGGCGCTGAACGCGGCGGTAGAAGCGGCGCGTGCCGGGGAACAGGGTCGTGGTTTTGCGGTGGTAGCCGGTGAAGTGCGTAACCTGGCGCAACGTAGTGCGCAGGCAGCGAAAGAGATCAAAACACTGATCGAAGACTCTGTCAGCCGCGTTAATGCCGGTTCTTCACTGGTGGAAACCGCCGGTTCTACCATGACTGATATCGTCGGTGCGGTCACCCGCGTCACCGATATTATGGGTGAAATTGCCTCGGCTTCCGATGAGCAGAGCCGTGGTATTGACCAGGTGGGCCAGGCGGTAACCGAAATGGACCGTGTGACCCAGCAGAACGCCTCACTGGTAGAAGAGTCCGCTGCTGCTGCTGCTGCACTGGAACAGCAGGCCAGTCGTCTGAGCCAGGCGGTGGCGGTATTTAAAGTACGTGCAGATAAAGTGATGGCGGCTGCCAGCCAGCCTGCGTCACGCGCGCCAGCCGCGCCAGCACAGCGTAAAGCAACGGCGTCCGCCAGCGCAGACAATAACTGGGAAACCTTTTAATCATTTGGGGGCGGCTCTGTCGCCCCCATCATAAAGGTTCACCGGTCGCTGCCGATAATCCCCAGCAGAGAGCAATCCAGTTCTGCAATGGCAATGTCATAAGGGATCGTATGTTTAAGCGTATGAAAGTGGTTACCAGCCTGATTTTAGTGCTGGTAGTTTTTGGCGCACTGCAATTAATGTCCGGCGGTCTTTTCTTCCAGGCATTAAAAAGTGATAAAGCGAATTTTACCCTCACAGAGCAACTCCGTCGCGAGCAGACTAATCTGACTGCCTCGTGGATAGCCCTGATCCAGACCCGTAATACCCTTAATCGCGCAGGTATGCGCTTTATGCTCGATAGCAATCAGATCGGCACCGGGGCAGGGATGAAGGAATTATTAGATCTGGCCAAAACCCAGCTGGTAACCGCAGAGCAGCAATATGCGCTGTATAACGCCGAGCTTCCTGATGATGTGAAAGCACTCAGCCATGTGAAAGCGGTGGCCGATAATTACGTCATTCTGCACGACGCGCTGACCGAACTGATTCAGATGCTGAGTACCGGCAATATTAAAGGTTTCGTCGATCAACCGACGCAGGGATATCAGAATGGTTTTGAAGCCGCTTACAGCAGCTGGCTGAACAATACCGCCGATCTGTTTGCCCAGGGTTCGACACAGAATGAAAGCGCTTATCAACAGGCGATGTGGGTAATCGGTGCTGTGGTAGTGATACTGCTGGCGATTATGGTGCTGGTATGGCGCGGTATGCACCTCATCCTGTTAGGTCCGCTCAACAGCACTATCGATCATATCCGTCAGATCGCCAGTGGCGACCTGACGCAGCCGATCATCGTGGAAGGGCGTAGCGAAATGACGCTGCTGGCTTCCAGCCTGCAACATATGCAGCAGGAGCTGGTGAACACGGTCGGCGATGTACGTGATGGCTCCGATGCTATTTACACCGGCGCCAGCGAAATTTCCGCGGGTAATAACGATCTTTCGGCGCGTACCGAAGAACAGGCAGCCTCACTGGAAGAGACTGCGGCCAGTATGGAGCAGCTGACGGCAACGGTGAAACAGAACGCCGAAAACGCGCGGCAGGCTTCGCAGCTGGCGCTCAGCGCCTCCGAAACCGCACAGAAGGGCGGCAAAGTGGTGGATGGCGTGGTGCGTACCATGAGCGATATTGCCACCAGTTCGAAGAAAATTGCCGACATTATCAGCGTTATCGACGGCATTGCCTTCCAGACCAATATTCTGGCGCTGAACGCGGCGGTAGAAGCGGCGCGTGCCGGTGAACAGGGTCGTGGTTTTGCGGTAGTCGCTGGCGAAGTGCGTAGTCTGGCCCAGCGCAGTGCGCAGGCAGCAAAAGAAATTAAGACATTAATTGAAGAATCGGTTAACCGGGTCGATACCGGATCGGTACTGGTGGAAAGCGCCGGCGAAACCATGGGCGATATCGTTAATGCGGTAACCCGCGTTACCGACATTATGGGCGAGATCGCCTCCGCTTCTGACGAGCAGAGCCGTGGCATCGACCAGATTGGCCTGGCGGTGACCGAGATGGACCGGGTGACCCAGCAGAATGCTTCACTGGTGGAACAGTCTGCAGCTGCCGCCGCGGCGCTGGAAGAGCAGGCCAGCCGACTGTCGCAAGCGGTAGCGGTATTCAGAATTCGTAAAGAAATTCCGCAGCGCGCCGTTAACACTATTACAGCAACAAAAACCGCTCTGATCGCAGGCTCCGGCGCAGCGTCGCAAAAAGCGGGTAATAACGTTTCCGACAGTAACTGGGAAACATTCTGATTAGACCTTATTCGCCGCCCGCATTGGGCGGCCTGGCCGGAGGAAGTGATGTATAGCCGTATTCGTGTCTCAAGTGCGCTGATTTTTATTCTTGCCGTGTTCTGCCTGATGCAACTGATCAGCAGTGGCTTGTCGTTCAACTCTTTCCGGCTGGACACGAATAATTTGCATCAGGTGGCTGTCAGTGGACAGCAGCGTGATGCACTGAGCGAGAGCTGGGCGTTACTGCTCAGTACCCGCGTCACCCTGAGCCGGGCCGGAACCCGTGCGGCGCTGAACGCACCGCGTGACAAGGTTCTGACCCTGATGAGCAGCGCCCAGAAAGATCTGGATGCTGCCACGGTCAGTTTTAAGCAGTTTATGGCGTTACCCCGTGTGACGCCGGAAGGTGAGCGTCTGACGCAGGCGATGAAAGTGAGCTTTGATCGCTATCACCATGAATTGTCGCAGCTGATCGCTTATCTGCAGAACAATCAGCTGCAGGATTTTCTTGATTCACCGACGCAGCAATTCCAGGACGATTTTCTGCAGCACTACAACCGCTGGATGACGCATATCGATGACATTCTCGATCATGCGAAACAGCAGAGTAGCGGCTTCTACAGCCAGTCGAAATGGATTTTTGCCATGGCGGTGACGTTCTCACTGCTGGCGACTGCGGCAGCACTATGGTGGCTGAAACAGGCGCTGATCGCTCCGCTGACGCGTATGCGTCGCCATTTTGAACGTATTGCTTCCGGCAATCTTGCCGGGCGCATTGATGAGAGTGGCAGTAATGAGATTGGTCAGCTGTTTGACGGCCTGAAAGTGATGCAGAACAGCCTGGCGGAAACCGTGCTGCAGGTACGCGACGGCAGCCAGAATATGCATGTCGGTATCCGCGAAATTGCCGCTGGCAATAACGATTTATCCGCACGCACCGAGCAGCAGGCCGCCTCACTGGCCGAAACTGCCGCCAGCATGGAGCAGTTAACCGCCACTGTCACCGGTAACGCGGAAAATGCCCGCCAGGCTTCGCAGCTGGCACGCGACGCCTCAACCACGGCGCATAAAGGCGGCTCGCTGACCCGTAATGTGGTCAGCACCATGCATGAAATTGCCACCAGCTCGAGGAAGATTGGTGATATCACCAGTGTGATCGACGGCATTGCTTTCCAGACCAATATTCTGGCCCTGAACGCGGCGGTAGAAGCGGCGCGGGCAGGCGAACAGGGACGCGGCTTCGCCGTGGTCGCTGGCGAAGTTCGCAACCTCGCACAACGTAGTGCGCAGGCGGCAAAAGAGATCAAAGTGTTGATTGAAGAATCAGTCAATCGGGTTGACCAGGGATCCACCTTAGTGGCATCCGCCGGGGAAACCATGGAGGAGATTGTTCAGTCGGTCACGCGTGTAAACGACATTATGGGGGAAATTGCTTCGGCGTCTGACGAACAGCGCCGTGGCATTGAACAGGTCGCTCAGGCGGTCAGTCAAATGGATCAGGTCACGCAACAGAACGCCGCGCTGGTAGAGGAAGCGGCATCCGCCACTGAGGCGCTGGAATCACAGGCCGGGCTGCTCAGCGAAGCGGTAACGAGATTTACGCTCGATACTGCCGCCGAACCCGCCGTTTTTCAGCATTCCCGGGTGGCATCAAGGGAAGTGGCATCGTATTAACCCCTTAATCAGCCTTTTGCTGGGTGGCCTTAGATGAAAAAATCGACGTTGCTGGCAGCGCCGCCTGAAAACGCTACGCTGCTGTCGCAGATGGTACAGCGGCTGCCGTTATCGGATACGCATTTCCGGCGTATCAGCCAGCTTATTTATCAACGCGCTGGCATTGTCCTCGCCGATCATAAGCGGGAGATGGTTTATAACCGTTTAGTGCGTCGGTTACGCACGTTAAATATTGATGATTTTGGTCGTTATCTGGCGCTGCTGGAACATGACCCGAATAGCGCAGAGTGGCAGGCGTTTGTGAATGCGCTGACCACCAACCTGACGGCATTTTTCCGTGAGGCGCACCATTTTCCGATTCTGGCTGAACACGCCAAACAGCGTAGCGGCAGCTATAACGTCTGGAGTACGGCGGCGTCAACCGGTGAAGAACCTTACTCGATCGCCATGACCCTCGCGGAAACGCTGGGGGCAGGACAGGGGAAGTTCCAGGTTCATGCCACCGATATTGATACCCAGGTGCTGGAAAAAGCGCTGGCGGGTGTCTATCGCCAGGAAGAGCTGCGCACCATTTCACCGCAGCAGTTGCAGCGTTTCTTTCTGCGCGGCACCGGCCCTCATTCCGGTATGGTGCGGGTGCGTCCGGAACTGGCCGGGATGGTGAATTATGCCCAGCTTAACCTGCTGGCGCCGGAGTGGCCATTACCCGGTCCGTTTGATGTTATTTTTTGCCGTAACATAATGATCTATTTCGATAAAGAGACACAAGAGAAGATCCTGCGGCGTTTTGTTCCGCTGCTGAAACCCGGTGGTCTGCTGTTTGCAGGACATTCAGAAAACTTCAGCCAGATCAGTAAAGAGTTCTATCTGCGTGGACAGACAGTCTATGGACTGACTAAGGAAAGATAATGAGCAAAATCACAGTCATGTGCGTTGATGACTCAGCGCTGATGCGGCAGCTAATGACCGAGATCATTAACAGCCACCCTGATATGGAGATGGTCGCCACGGCGCCGGATCCACTGGCCGCGCGCGATTTAATCAAACAATTCAATCCGCAGGTGTTAACGCTGGATGTTGAGATGCCGCGGATGGATGGCCTCGATTTCCTTGAGAAACTGATGCGCCTGCGTCCGATGCCGGTGGTGATGGTGTCGTCGCTGACCGGTAAAGGTTCCGAAGTGACCCTGCGTGCGCTGGAGCTGGGGGCGGTGGATTTTGTCACTAAGCCACAGCTGGGCATTCGCGAAGGCATGCTGGCGTACAGCCAGATGATTGCCGATAAAGTGCGTGCCGCATCGCGGGCGAAACTGCATGTGCGCCGCAGCGATGCGCCACCGGTGATGTTAAAGGCAGGTCCGTTGTTGAGTAGTGAGAAGTTGATTGCCATTGGCGCATCAACCGGCGGCACCGAGGCGATTCGCCATGTGCTGCAGCCACTGCCTGCGACCAGCCCGGCACTGCTGATTACACAGCATATGCCACCCGGTTTTACCCGCTCCTTCGCCGAGCGTCTGAACAAGCTGTGTCAGATTACGGTGAAAGAGGCGGAAGATGGCGAGCGTATTCTGCCAGGCCACGCCTATATCGCTCCCGGTGCCATGCATATGGAGCTGACGCGCAGCGGCGCTAACTACCAGGTGAAACTGAATGATGGTCCCCCGGTGAATCGTCATAAGCCATCGGTAGATGTGCTGTTTAACTCAGTGGCGCAGTTCGCTGGCCGTAACGCCGTCGGGGTGATCCTGACCGGGATGGGCAATGACGGTGCGGCGGGATTAAAAGCGATGCATCAGGCAGGCGCCTGGACCATTGCGCAGAACGAAGCAAGTTGTGTGGTTTTCGGCATGCCACGTGAGGCGATTGCCCACGGGGCGGTCAGTGAGGTGGTGGATCTCCACCAAATCAGTCAGCACATGCTGGCGAAAATTAGCGCCGGACAGGCATTACGTATTTAACCAAAGCCCGTCCCGCGGGTCGAGATAACACAGGAGTTGATATGGTTGATAAAAATATGCGCTTTTTGGTAGTGGACGATTTCAATACGATGCGTCGTATTGTGCGTAACCTGCTGAAAGAGCTTGGCTTCAATAACGTCGAAGAAGCAGAAGACGGAGCGGATGCACTGAACAAGCTGCGCGCTGGCGCATTTGACTTCGTCATTTCCGACTGGAACATGCCGAATATGGATGGCCTTGAACTGCTGAAGACGATTCGTGCTGATGGTGGGATGGCGAAACTACCGGTACTGATGGTAACGGCAGAAGCCAAGAAAGAGAATATTGTCGCGGCTGCGCAGGCGGGTGCCAGTGGCTATGTTGTTAAACCTTTTACAGCAGCAACCCTGGAAGAGAAGTTAGGTAAAATCTTCGAAAAACTGGGTATGTAAGGAGAGCTGATGAGCGAACTTCCGAAACCAGGCAACAATACGGCGCCTGCTCCAGATATTATTACGCAGATCGGCTCTCTGACACGTATGTTGCGTGACAGTCTGCGTGAACTGGGTCTTGATAAGGCAATTGCCGAAGCCGCGGAAGCGATTCCGGATGCCCGTGATCGTCTCGACTATGTTGTACAGATGACGGCGCAAGCGGCAGAGCGCGCACTGAACTGCGTGGAAGCTGCCCAGCCACGTCAGACTGAAATAGAAAATGGCGCCAAACAACTGAAAGGTCGCTGGGATGAGTGGTTTGAAAATCCTATTGAGCTTTCCGATGCACGTTCACTGGTTTCGGATACCCGTAGCTATCTGGAAGTGGTGCCTACCCATACGTCGTTTACCAATGCCCAGCTGATGGAAATCATGATGGCGCAGGATTTCCAGGACCTGACGGGCCAGGTGATCAAACGTATGATGGATGTGGTGCAGGAGATTGAACGCCAGTTACTGATGGTGCTGATCGACAACATGCCGGAAGGCAGCCAGCGCCAGAAGAAAGAGAGCAGCAGCCTGTTAAATGGGCCGCAGATCCACTCGGATGCACCCGGTGTGGTCGCTAACCAGGATCAGGTTGACGATCTGCTGGATAGCCTCGGGTTTTAATCCGCTCAGTCGTTGCTTATTGCCCTTTATCCTGCCTTCCTCCCGCCTGGGGGGAGTGGCAGGATAAGGGGACTATTACCCTATCCGCAAAATAGCCGCTATTTTCCCTCTTTACTCCCGCCATCAGACCGGCGCGGTTTTGGCATGCTGATGCCTGAAATTCCGCGTATCAAGGTTGGCTGCCGTGTCTCAAGACAGCGATGAGGAAAAAACAGAATCCCCCACACCCCACCGAATAGAAAAAGCGCGTGAGGAGGGGCAGATTCCGCGTTCGCGCGAACTCACCTCAGTATTAATGGTGCTGATTGGCCTGATGATCCTCTGGCTGGGCGGCGAAAATATGGCACGCCAGTTATCGACCATGGTTGCGGCTGGTCTGCATTTCGACCACGGTATTATCAGCGATGATAAACAGATTGTCCGCCATATCAGCACGTTGTTAGGTCAGGCCATCTGGGCGCTGCTGCCGGTGCTGGCGGGACTGGTGGTGGTGGCAATTGCCGCCCCGATGCTGCTGGGCGGCATCGTGATCAGCGGTAAAGCGATTAAGTTTGATTTTGGCAAACTGAACCCAATCAAAGGGCTCGGGCGGATGGTGAGCGCGCAGGCGTGGACCGAGCTGCTGAAAGGGATTCTGAAGGCGATTCTGGTCGGTTGTGTGACCAGCGCCTACCTGCATAGCCACTGGCCGGATATGCTGCATCTGCTGACTGAATCGCCATTCGATGCGCTGCACCATGCGCTGAATATGATCGCCGTCTGCGGACTGTATATTTTACTCGGGCTGATCCCGATGGTGGCCTACGATGTGGTGTGGCAGCTGTACAGCTACTACAAAGGCTTGCGCATGACCCGTCAGGACATTCGTGACGAGTATAAGCAGCAAGAGGGCGACCCGCATGTTAAGGGGCGTATTCGCCAGCAAATGCGTGCCGCCGCACAGCGCCGCATGATGGCCGATATCCCTAAAGCCGATGTGATTGTCACTAACCCGACCCACTACTCGGTCGCATTACAGTATGACGAAAAGAAAATGAGCGCACCCAGAGTGGTGGCGAAAGGGGCGGGAGAGATTGCTCTGCGTATTCGTGAGATTGGCAAGGAACACCGTATACCGGTGCTGGAAGCGCCGCCACTGGCGCGTGCGCTCTATCGTCACAGTGAAATTGGTCAACATATTCCTGGCGCCCTGTATGGTGCGGTTGCGGAAGTGCTGGCATGGGTCTGGCAGCTACGCCGCTGGAAAATCGAAGGCGGCCTGATGCCGAAGAAACCTGTACGTCTGCCGGTGCCGGAAGCACTGGACTTTGCTGGAGAGAATAAAACTGATGTCTAATCTGGCCTCTTTATTGCGGTTACCTGGCAACTTTAAAGATACGCAGTGGCAGGTGCTGGCTGGTCCGGTACTGATCCTGATGATTCTGTCGATGATGGTGCTGCCATTACCGGCGTTCGTACTCGATCTGCTGTTTACCTTTAATATCGCGTTATCGATTATGGTGCTGCTGGTAGCAATGTTCACCCAGCGCACGCTGGATTTTGCCGCATTCCCTACCATTCTGCTGTTTTCCACGTTACTGCGTCTGGCGCTGAACGTTGCTTCTACCCGTATTATCCTGATGGATGGTCATACTGGTGCTGGCGCGGCGGGGCAGGTGGTTGAGGCCTTTGGGCACTTCCTTGTCGGCGGCAACTTCGCCATCGGTATTGTGGTGTTTATCATCCTGGTACTGATCAACTTTATGGTTATTACCAAAGGTGCCGGACGTATCGCTGAAGTGGGCGCGCGTTTTGTGCTTGATGGGATGCCCGGCAAACAGATGGCCATCGACGCCGACTTAAACGCCGGTCTGATTGGTGAAGACGAGGCCAAAAAACGCCGTTCTGACGTTACCCAGGAAGCCGATTTCTACGGTTCAATGGACGGCGCCAGTAAGTTTGTGCGCGGTGATGCGATCGCCGGCATTATGATCATGGTGATCAACGTCATCGGTGGTCTGATTGTGGGTGTCGTTCAGCACAGTATGCCGCTGGGCCACGCAGCTGAAACCTACACCCTGTTAACCATCGGTGACGGTCTGGTTGCCCAGATCCCGGCGCTGGTAATCTCCACCGCAGCCGGTGTGATCGTGACCCGCGTCAGCACCGATCAGGACGTCGGTGAGCAGATGGTTACCCAGCTGTTCGCTAATCCACGTGTGATGATGTTAAGCGCCGGGGTACTCGGCTTACTGGGCCTGGTGCCGGGTATGCCAAACTTTGTCTTCCTGCTGTTTACCGGCGCGCTGTTAGGGCTGGCCTGGTATATGCGAGGCAAGGAGATGAAACCCAAGGCCGCTGCCGCACCGTCACTGGTAAAATCGCAGGAGTCCTCACCGGCGCTTGAAGCCTCGTGGACCGATGTGCAGCTGGAAGATTCGCTGGGCATGGAAGTCGGTTATCGCCTGATTCCGATGGTCGATTCCCAGCAGGATGGTGAACTGCTCGGACGTATCCGCAGTATCCGTAAAAAGTTTGCCCAGGAAGTCGGCTTTTTACCGCCGGTGGTGCATATTCGCGACAATATGGAACTGCCGCCTGCGCGCTACCGTATTCTGATGAAAGGCGTGGAAATTGGCAGCGGTGACGCCTATCCTGGCCGCTGGATGGCAATTAACCCGGGCACGGCCGCCGGTACATTGCCAGGTGAAGCCACTGTCGATCCGGCCTTTGGCCTGGCGGCGGTCTGGATTGAAAGTGCGCTGAAAGAACAGGCGCAGATCCAGGGCTTTACCGTGGTAGAAGCCAGTACCGTGGTAGCGACGCATCTTAACCATCTGCTTGGTCAGTACTCCAGCGAGCTGTTTGGCCGCCAGGAAGCGCAGCAGTTGCTGGATCGCGTGACCCAGGAGATGCCGAAACTGACGGAAGATCTGGTGCCGGGAGTGGTGACGCTGACCACGCTGCATAAAGTGCTGCAGAATCTGTTAACCGAGCGGGTGTCGATTCGTGATATGCGTACCATTATTGAAACGCTGGCGGAACATGCGCCGGTGCAGCCTGACCCGAATGAGCTGACTTCAGTGGTGCGTGTGGCGCTGGGCCGTGCGATTACCCAGCAGTGGTTCCCGGGTAGCGACGAAGTGCAGGTGATTGGTCTGGACACCACGCTGGAACGTCTGCTGTTACAGGCATTGCAGGGCGGCGGTGGTCTGGAGCCTGGACTGGCGGATCGTCTGCTGGTGCAGGCGCAGCAGGCGCTGCAACGTCAGGAGTCGCTGGGTGCGCCGCCGGTGCTGCTGGTTAACCATCCGTTACGTGCGTTACTGGCGCGCTTCCTGCGTCGCAATCTGCCGCAGCTGATGGTGCTGTCCAACCTGGAGCTGACCGATAACCGTCAGATCCGTATGACCGCCACCATTGGTGGTCATCAGTAATCTGCCATAAAAAAGGGCGGCGAGAACGCCGTCATTACGGCAGGTGCAAATCATCGACACGGGCGGCGAGAACGCCGCCCCTACGGTTTAAGGATGTAGGGGCGGCGTTCTCGCCGCCCTTATCATTTACATACGCTCGACAGTTTCAATACCCAGCGTATCCAGCCCCTGTTTCAGCGTCTTCGCGGTTAACAGCGCCAGTTGCAGGCGACTCTGGCGAGTCGCTTCGTCTTCGGCGGTCAGAATCGGGCAGTGCTCGTAAAAGCCGGAGAACAGCCCGGCCAGATCGTAGAGATAGCTACACATCACATGCGGCATACCGTCGCGAGCGACCTGAGTAATGGTCTCTTCAAACTGCAGCAGGCGGGTTGCCAGCGCGGCTTCACGATCTTCGCTGATATTAACCTTGCCGCTGACGCCGGACAGCTCGATACCTGCTTTGCGGAATACCGACAGCACACGGGTATAGGCATACTGCATGTAAGGCGCAGTGTTGCCTTCAAATGCCAGCATATTGTCCCAGTCGAAGATGTAATCAGTGGTGCGGCTTTTCGACAGATCGGCATATTTTACTGCGCCGATACCGACACTGTTAGCCAGCGCTTTCAGTTCGTCGGCTGGCATATCGGGATTTTTCTCGGCAACCAGTCTGGTCGCGCGATCAACCGCTTCGTCCAGCAGATCGGAAAGCCTGATGGTGCCACCGGCGCGGGTTTTAAATGGACGACCATCTTTACCCAGCATCATGCCAAACATATGGTGCTCAAGTGGCACTGCATCCGGCACATAACCCGCTTTGCGGACGATGGTCCATGCCTGCATCAGGTGCTGGTGCTGACGTGAATCGATAAAGTACAGTACGCGGTCAGCATGCAGAGTTTCATAACGGTATTTCGCACAGGCGATATCCGTGGTGGTATAGAGATAGCCGCCATCCTTTTTCTGGATGATCACGCCCATCGGTTCACCTTCCTTGTTTTTGAATTCATCAAGGAATACCACAGTGGCGCCTTCGCTCTCTACCGCCAGACCTTTCGCTTTCAGGTCCGCAACGATGCCGGGCAACATGTCGTTATACAGGCTTTCACCCATCACATCTTTACGCGTCAGGGTCACGTTCAGACGATCGTAAATCAGCTGGTTTTGCGTCATGGTGATATCGACCAGCTTCTTCCACATGGTGCGACAATACTCATCGCCACCCTGCAGTTTCACCACATAGTTACGTGCGCGCAGGGCAAACTCTTCGTCTTCATCGTAGGTTTTTTTCGCTTCGCGATAGAACCCTTCCAGATCGGCGAGTGCGATATCTTCATGGTGTTCATTCTGCTGCTTTTCCAGGAAGGCGATCAGCATGCCGAACTGGGTGCCCCAGTCACCGACGTGGTTAGCGCGGATAACGTTATGGCCGAGAAACTCCAGCGTACGTGCAGCGGCGTCACCGATGATGGTGGAGCGCACATGACCGACATGCATCTCTTTCGCCACGTTGGGCGCCGAGTAGTCAATGACCACCGTCTGTGGTTCAACGGCCGCAACGCCAAGACGTGGCGCAACCAGCGTCGCATCAATCTGCTGTGACAGCCACTGATGGTCGAGGAAAATATTGATAAAGCCCGGACCAGCGATCTCGACTTTGCTGGCAATTCCGTTCAGATCAAGATGCTGTAACACCTGTTCTGCCAGTTGTCGCGGTTGCTGGCCCAGTTTTTTCGCCACCGACATGATGCCGTTAGCCTGATAATCACCAAACTGAGATTTCGCTGACTGACGAACCTGAGGTTCACAATCGGCGGCTGCGCCTGCGGCGATCATCGCCTGACTGACTTTTTCTGAAAGAAGAGCCTGAATATTCACCGAATTACCTTAATAAGCTGAAAAGGCCCGTCTGCGGGCAGATCGAGCCGTCGTCATCGCGTCGCCTGACAGCCGATAGTGATGCTGTACAATGGCGGCGCGGAAAAGTGAGAGCAAAAGTATACTGTATTTGTTAAATGGCGTCAGTAGCCGGAGGGGCAGGGTGGAAACATTGCTGCGGATGTTTCCCCCAAAAAGCGGAAATTTTAACGTCGGCGGAGGTGACGATAGGGATTGCTCACCGTTTTATTACTGCGCACCTTCCAGTGGCGAGTAATAGCAAAACCCATCAGCGCGATTAGGACTGCGACTACGATTAACATAAGCATATAGCTGTTCCTTGTGTGATGGTGAGACAAATCTATAAGAAACGCTGTCAGGCTGCAATTGTGGCTCCCGCAATTAGGAATAATCGGATTGAGTAAATAAAATTAAAGTAAAACATAAGGTTAAGGTTCGCTTTATAAATTTTTTTTTGGACCTGTACCGCAGTAAACTGGACAGTTATCCGGCAAATTAACCTGTTCCCTGAGGAAAGTTTACAGGAAACTAATATTTTCAAGTGTTAACTGGACCCCAACCAGCATCATCACTGGGCGGTAACTATTAATAAAACTGTTTAAATTTGAGGAGAATTTAGTGACGGCATGGAAATGTGTAGAAGAATTAAATGATCTTGCTAGCGATCTACCGCGCTTTGAGCAGGCGTTAAACAGCCTGGCGGAGACGCTGGGGTTATCTTTAACCGATCTGGTAGCCGATCATATTGCCGTGCGTTGTCATCAGAACACTACCGCAGAGCGTTGGAAACAGGGTCTGTCACAAGTTGGCGATCTTTTTTCGCAAAATATGATTAATGGCCGGCCAATCTGTCTGTTTGCGCTGGCGCAGCCGCTGCAGGTTGGCCCGTGGCAGATAAATGTGGTTGAACTGCCATGGCCGGGACAGACGCTGTACCGCCATGAAGGCTGGGAACATGTGGAGATCGTGTTGCGCGGTGAAGTGGAGACGCTGGGCGCGCGCGCGCTGGCGCTGTTTTCTGATGAAGGGCTGGCGCGGCGCGAGATTTCGATTAAAACCAGTTCGCCGAAAGGTGAATATGAGCGCCTGCCTAATCCGACGCTGGCAGTGACCGATGGCAAAATCACCATCAAATTCCATCCGTGGAGTTTGCAGGAGATTGTTGCCAGCGAGCAGGGCGTTTAAAGCGTACTGACTGCGCGCTCCATACGGCTGATGGCTTCATTCAGCGTGGCACGGGTACAGCCAAAGTTAAAACGTACAAACGCGTCATCGCCGAAGTCGCGGCCAGGTGAGAAGCCAAGGCCGTGCTTTTCAAACCAGATCGCCGGGCTGGCAACCGACAGTTTATGGGCGTCGATCCAGCCCAGATAGCTGCCTTCCGGCGCCACCATTGATAAGCCGTCGAGGGCATTGACGCGCGCCACCAGCAGATCGCGATTTTCGCGCAGATAATCCAGCTGGGCGTCCAGCCATGGCTGACCATCACGCCACGCAGCAGTGGCGGCCACCAGCGCCAGAATATCGACATCCGGCACAATGCCTTTGCGTACCCGTTTAAAGCGTTCGCGCAAATCTTTGTCGGGAATAATCGCCAGTGAAGCGCCCAGTCCGGCAATATTAAAGGTCTTTGACGGCGACATCAGGGTGATGGAACGCCGGGCGGCATCTTCGCTCAGGCTGGCGAAGGGGATGTGCTGCACGCCGGGTTCCAGCAGCAGGTCACAGTGGATCTCATCGGAACAGACAATCAGATCATGACGGCGGGCAAAAGCCAGCTGCGCTTCCAGTTCGGCGCGGCGATAGACGGTGCCGCCCGGGTTTTGCGGATTACACAGCATCAGCAGTTTTTCGCTGCCGGTTAATTGCGGCGCAGCGGCCTCCAGATCCATTAACCAGCGGCCCTGTTGCAGACGCATCTGCAGACTCAGCTGGCTGCGGTCAGCCAGTTTCGCCGCGTGGCGGAAAGGCGGGTAGATTGGCGTCGGGGCGATAGTGCCTTCACCTGCGCCGGTAAAGGCGCGCACGCTAAGGTTCAAGCCGCTGACAACGCCGGGCAGGAACACCAGCCACTCCGCTTCCACCTGCCAGTTGTAACGTTCGGCCATGCGCTTAATCACAATATTAATCAGCTCATGCGGTGTGTCGCCATAACCAAATATACCGTGTTCAACCCGTTGTTGCAGCGCGGAAATAATACAGTCTGGCGCACGGAAATCGCTGTCGGCCACCCATAAAGGCAGAACATCGCGATCGCCATATTTGTGCCACTTAACACTATCGCTGTGACGTCGGTCTATCCATTGATCAAAATTGAATGCCATGATTACTATTCCCGTTAAAATAACCGCTAAACCAGCCTAACTGAGAATCTGATTACCAGCCAGCAGTCATTAAACAGGAGGATGTGATGACTAAATTGGAAGTATGCTGCTACGGAGTGGATTGTGCGATCACTGCAGAACAAGCCGGTGCAGATCGCATTGAACTCTGTGCCGCACCTAAGGAGGGCGGGCTAACGCCATCCTTTGGCAGCCTGAAAATGGCGCGTGAGCTGGTAGCAATCCCTGTCCATCCGATTGTGCGTCCACGCGGCGGTGATTTCTGTTACTCCGCCAGCGAGTTTTCCGCGATGAAATCTGATGTCGCGGCGATCCGCGATCTGGGTTTTCCCGGCGTGGTAGTGGGTATGCTGGATGAAGATGCCCATATTGATATGGCCAGAATGCGGCAGATTATGACATTGTGCGGTGAGATGGCGGTGACTTTCCATCGTGCCTTTGACCTGTGCCATAGTCCGAAACGTTCACTTCAGGAGTTGACCGACCTCGGCGTTGCGCGCATTCTGACTTCAGGCCAGCAACAAAGCGCGGAAAGTGGAATTGCATTACTGAAGGAACTAACTCACAGCAGCGAAGGTCCAATTATTATGGCAGGCGCAGGGGTGCGTTTAAGTAATCTGCAAAAGTTTCTCGACGTTGGCATCGCAGAGCTGCACAGTTCAGCCAGTCGTCTGGTGGCCTCGCCGATGCGTTACCGTAAAGCCGGTGTTTCGATGTGCTCTGATACCGAAACCGATGAATTCAGCCGTTATTGTGTCGATGGCGATGTGGTGGAAGCGATGAAAGGGATCATTAATATGAATTCCGTACGTGTAGCCTGACTATCACAACCGATTTTGCCGCGCAGCACGCCGTTATCATGACGTGATGTTTGCAAGTACCAGGCCCCAACATCTTGTTGGGGCTTTTTTTCTGCAATTTATTGCCGGCACCCGCCCTTGAAGAAACAAAAACAATTCTCCGCACAGTATGGGCGTGTAACCAATGCCGTTTACACTTATCTTAATCGTCAGGGATTCAGGTCTTACGGGGAACAGAATGATTAAAACGATTTCTGGTGTGGTTATCGCGCTGACGTGCGGCGGTTTACTCAGTTTTACCGCCAGCGCCGCTGAGCAGTGTCCGCTGCACAATAAAGCGGTTAACGACAGCAATGCGATTATTATGCTGGGCGGTACCGCCAGAGGGCCGATTAAGCAGGTGGTGGTCGGCGAATTCGGCAAAGATGTCGATCTGCAAAAGCGTCTGCTGGGGCAGTTCGACAACTGCGGTATTCTGCTGATTGCCGACAGCAGTTTCGATAAGAATGAAGGTAATGTGCTGCTGAATATGGAGCAGCATGTGGTACGAATCCCCGGTGGCTGGCAGGCGGACTATGCGATTTCCGTCAAAGTGAAGCAGCAGGAGAAAATGGTGGAGGTCAGTAACAAGCAGGGCACCATCAACTACCAGTTGGGCAAAAACGGCAATATCACCAGCTCGACCGATGTGTTTACCCTGATGGGCAAGAAAGGCTTTACTGAAACCACCTACAGTCACGATCGCCATTTTCGGCTGCTGAAAAGTGTGGCGCGTGGTTCTGATCATCTGAGTAATGGTGAATATCGCTATCAGTGGGATCCTAAAGGTAATTTGCTTACCACCACCTCAGATAAAAGCAAAGAGACCTACACCTACGATAAGCAGGAACGCGAACTGGGGCTGCACAGCGTCGCCTCTACGGCGGTAAGTACGATCACTACAATTCATGAGTGTCAGTCCTGGGATGATATCGGTAACTGTACTCTGAGTTATGGCCGTGAAACGGAAGTGTTTGATAGCAATACGGTTAAACGTAATATCAGCACCGCTTATCGTTTTGAGTATTGGCCAAAAGAGGCGCAATAATATGGCGCTGTTAAGCCGGTAAAAATTTAAGGGCGGCGAGAACGCCGTCATTATGGCAGGTGAAAATCATCAATACGGGCGGCGAGAACGCCGCCCCTACAGGTTGTGATGGTTTTTTGTAGGGGCGGCGTTTTCGCCACCCGCATAGCGTAGTTATTTACGGCTTTCTCGCCACCAGCACCGCACGCAGCGGTGCGGGATAACCTTCCACGGTTTTGCTCGCATCTTCAGGATCGAGGAATTCCGCCAGGGATTCGCTGGTCATCCAGTCGGTGCGACGCTGTTCATCGGTGCTGGTCAGCGAATAGTCGACAATACGCACATCTTCAAAACCACACTTCTCCAGCCAGTTTTTTAACGCACCGGTAGAAGGGATAAAGTAAACATTACGCATCTGCGCATAGCGCTCGCCTGGCACCAGCACCGCCTGGTCATCCCCTTCAATCACCAGGGTTTCCAGCACTAACTCGCCACCGCTGACCAGCTGGTTTTTCAGCTGGAACAGATGGTCAAGCGGTGAACGGCGATGGTAGAGCACACCCATCGAAAACACCGTATCAAAGGCTTTTAATTCCGGCAGTTGCTCAATACCCAGCGGCAACAGATGAGCGCGCTGATCGTTACCCAGCAGCTTACGTACCGCTTCAAACTGGCAGAGAAACAGCTGCATCGGATCGATGCCGACCACCAGCTGCGCGCCCGCGCCAAGCATGCGCCACATGTGGTAGCCACTGCCACATCCGACATCCAGCACCGTGCGGCCCGCCAGCGGCGAGATGTGCGGCAACACCCGCTGCCATTTCCAGTCGGAACGCCATTCAGTGTCGATCTCCGTGCCGTAAAGCGAATAAGGGCCTTTACGCCACGGCATTAAATTGCGCAGTAAATTATTGATACCGCCACGCTGGCGCTCGCTCAGATTATTGCTGTCAGCGGTGACGCTGTGAAGCAGATCGAGGCGCTCTGGTTCCAGCAGCGGTAAATACTCCACTGCGCGGTGCCAGTTTTTAAAACTGCCATGCAGATTATCACGCTGCCAGCTGGCGATTTGCGCGGGCAGTGTCTCCAGCCACGGCGCCAGCGGGCCTTTGGCGATTAACTGATAAAAATTACCAAAGTCGATCATTTATCACTCGCTTTTACCGCAATCAAAGAGCCAAAGTTAAAACACTGGAACCAGAGTTCTGCATGTTCGAAACCCGCCGTATGCAGACGCTGCTTATGGGTTTCCACGCTATCGGTGAGCATCACATTTTCCAGCATGCTGCGTTTCTGGCTGATTTCCAGTTCGCTATAGCCATTGGCGCGCTTAAAGTCGTGATGCATATTAAACAGCAGCTCACCAACCTGTTGATCGGCAAAGCTAAACTTTTCTGACAGCACCAGCGCGCCACCCGGCTTCAGCCCCTGATAAATAGTATTCAGCAGCTGCTGGCGCTCTTCCGGCGCAAGGAATTGCAGGGTGAAATTCAGCACCACCAGCGAGGCGTTTTCGATATTGATGGTGCGGATATCCGCTTCAATCACCTCAACCGGGGTGTCGGCGCGAAAGGCGTCGATATGGCGGCGGCAACGCTCCACCATTGCCGGTGAATTATCCACGGCAATAATCTGGCAACCAGCGACCTGAATATTACGGCGCACGGAAAGCGTGGCGGCGCCCAGCGAGCAGCCGAGATCGTAAACCCGGCTGTCGGGCTGTACAAAACGTTCCGCCAGCATGCCAATCATCGAAATGATATTGGAGTAACCTGGCACCGAGCGCTGAATCATATCAGGGAAAACTTCAGCTACGCGCTCATCAAAGGTCCAGTCACCAAGCTTCGAGATTGGCGCGGAGAAAAGCGTATCGCGGTTAGACATAACGGTAAATCCGGTGAACAACGGGAAGGGCACTATTTTGGCAGAAAGCAGCGCGGGCTGCACCTGCTTTGCCAGAACAGGCGATTAATGCAGCGTCAGGATCAGATCCCACGGCATAAACAGCAGATTAAAGATCACCATCGCAATCAATGACAGGCCGGTTAACAGCATACCGTTACGCCGCCAGAACATCACACTGTGGTGCATGCCCCAGAAATGCATGGCGCGGCCGACAAAGAAAAACAGCGCGCTCAGATGCAGCATCCAGATATCGGCGCCATTCATCTCCATCATTACCAGCAGTAGCAGGGCAACAGGGATATTTTCCATCGCATTGCCATGAATGCGCATCGCAATCTGTAATTCAGAGAAACCACCGTCGCCATGTGCAACGCGATATGAACGACGCAGGCGTATCACATCAACTGAAAACTTAATTAAAAACAGTGCCCCAAGCACGACATAAAGCGCGCTGACCATGCTGAACTCCATCGAGGAAAGATTGTTGCTGCGCCTATCATAGCCGGGAAACTGATAAGTGTCGCCTTGCCGCCGCGCAACTGTTTAGCCTTTATTCAGTGGATCAGTCAGAACAGCTGCGCCTGCTGTGGCCAGTCAGGCGCTGCGCCGATGGCAGGAAGGGCCTGTTGCAGATGCGGCCAGAGATACTGGACCAGCGTCAGCACTTCACCGATATCGGGGGTATGGATAAACAGCCATGGCTGGCCCTGCTGCGACCAGGCGGGCAATTTACGCAGCCAGTCGTTAAAAAAGGGCAGGTTGGCTGCCGGGTCGTCGCCGCCGATAAAACGCACCATCGGATTATTTGCCGTCATCACCGCATGGGCGGGCAGTTTCGGTTTCTTACGCTGGGCTTCAATCAGCGCCGGCGTACCGGAAGTGGCGGCATGTACCGGGCGGCTGTCTAACATCACCCGATTGATGCCGCGCTGATGCAGGCCGCGGTTCAGCGCCTGTTCAGCTTCGCCTTTGGCAAAGAACAGCGGATGACGCACTTCGACACCGTACTGAAAGGCGCGTGGCAGCTTATCGAGAAACGCCCACAGATAGGGAAGTTCATCGGGTCCAAAAGCGGAGGGCAGCTGCAACCAGTACTGACCAATCCGTCGCGCCAGCGGATCCAGGGTGCGGAAAAATTCTTCAGTCAGATCGTCACAATGACGCAGGGCGGCCTTATGGCTGATGGTGGCCGGAAACTTAAAACAGAAACGAAAATGGTCGTCGGTCATCGCCTTCCAGCGCTGGACGATTTCTGCTTTGGGCAGGGCATACAGGGTGGTATTGCCTTCCACACAGTTAAAAAAGCGCGCGTAATCCGCCAGGGTTTCAATCCCGAGTTTTTTCCATTGTGGGTGCTGCCATTGTGGTAAGCCCAGCCAAATCATTTTATCCCTCTCCGGTGGCGGACACTCCCTGTCCGGCCATTATTATAACGCGGCAATAATCTCTGCGGACTGACGAACTTGCGCAATGCGTGGAAAAATCCAGTTCAGACTGCCCTGATGTTGCTCCGTGCTGCCTGCGCTACAGACATCTTCGGCAATCACCAGATTAAAGCCCAGCTCCCAGGCGTTACGCGCAGTGGATTCAACGCCAATATTGGTGGAGATCCCGGCCAGCACAATGGTATTGATGCCGCGACGACGCAGCTGCATCTCAAGGTCGGTGCCGTAAAACGCGCCCCACTGGCGTTTGGTGACTTCAATATCACCCGGCTGCACGCCAAGCGCAGCCGGATAAACCCACCAGTTATCCGGCAGAGCAGCGCCTGGATTCTCCGCATCCACCGCTTGCTTTGGCGCTTCGGCAAAATCTTTTGACCAGCCGACGCGCACCAGAATCACCGGCGCATTGACCGCGCGGAACTTCTCCGCCAGCGTGGCGGCACGCGTGACAACCTGATCTGCCGTATGCGGGCCACCGGCAAACGGCAGAATACCTTCCTGTAAATCGATTAATACCAGTGCGGTCGTAGCAGTGTTTAACTTCATTATCGACTCCAAAGTGGCGGGAAAAGGAAGAGAGTAGCGATAAACTGTTATCAGCGGCGAGGCGAAAGGTGTCGTAACACCGCGAATTTTGTTACTTTTTGTGATAAACCGGCTACGGGTGGAGATGAATCACGGCAATCTGCGGTGGTTATGGCGCTCAGCACTTATCGCCCTGCCGATTTTACATTATAATGCCTGCCTTTTTCAGGGCAGCGTCTGCTCACTACCTCCGGCGATTGCCTGATGAGGTAATAACAAAAGACGACCTAAAATGCTGCGCGTGCAGCAGCGGTGAAGTTAAAAGGATATCGTTATGCGTACTGAGTATTGCGGACAGATCAATCTGTCTCACGTCGGCCAGCAAGTGACACTGTGTGGTTGGGTCAATCGTCGTCGCGATCTGGGCAGCCTGATCTTTATTGATATGCGCGACCGTGAAGGCATCGTTCAGGTGTTTTTCGATCCGGACCGTCAGGACGCGTTTAATCTGGCTTCTGAACTGCGTAACGAATTCTGCATTCAGATTACGGGCACCGTACGTGCGCGTGATGATAAGAACAAAAACAGCGATATGGCCACCGGTGAAGTGGAAGTATTTGCCACCGAACTGACCATTATTAACCGCTCTGAACCGCTGCCGCTGGACTCAAATCATGAGAACACCGAAGAAGCGCGCCTGAAATACCGCTATCTGGATCTGCGTCGTCCGGAAATGGCTAATCGCCTGAAAACGCGCGCCAAAATTTCCAGTTTTGTCCGTCGTTTTATGGATGACCACGGTTTCCTCGATATTGAAACGCCGATGCTTACCAAAGCCACGCCGGAAGGCGCGCGTGACTATCTGGTGCCAAGCCGCGTACATAAAGGCAAGTTTTATGCGCTGCCACAATCACCACAGCTGTTTAAGCAGCTGCTGATGATGTCCGGTTTCGACCGTTACTATCAGATCGTGAAATGCTTCCGTGATGAGGATCTGCGCGCTGACCGTCAGCCTGAATTTACCCAGATCGATGTCGAAACCTCCTTTATGACTGCGCCTCAGGTGCGTGAGGTGATGGAGCGTCTGGTACGCGAATTGTGGCTGGAAGTGAAAGGCGTCGAGCTGGGCGATTTCCCGACCATGACATTTGCCGAAGCGATGCGTCGTTACGGCTCGGATAAACCGGATCTGCGTAACCCGATGGAGCTGGTGGATGTTGCCGACCTGCTGAAAAACGTTGAGTTCAAAGTATTCTCCGGTCCGGCGAACGATGCCAAAGGCCGCGTTGCCGCACTGCGCGTACCGGGTGGCGCTACGCTGAGCCGTAAGCAGATTGACGACTACGGTAAATTTATCGAAATCTACGGCGCGAGAGGCCTGGCGTATATCAAGGTAAACGAGCGCGCGAAAGGTCTGGAAGGTATCCAGAGTCCGGTGGCGAAATTCCTTGATGCGGATATCGTTGAAGCGATTCTGGCGCGCACTGGCGCGGCCGATGGCGATATGATCTTCTTTGGCGCCGACAACGGCAAAGTGGTTGCCGATGCGCTGGGTGCACTGCGCCTGAAGCTGGGTCGCGATCTGAATATCACTCGTGATGCCGCATGGGCACCGTTGTGGGTGGTGGATTTCCCGATGTTCGAAGAAGATGGCGAAGGTGGTCTCAGCGCCATGCACCATCCATTTACCGCACCCAAAGAGATGACGCCGGAACAGCTGAAATCCGTACCAGAAACTGCGATTGCCAACGCTTACGATATGGTAATTAACGGTTATGAAGTGGGCGGCGGTTCAGTTCGTATTCACCAGGGCCAGATGCAGCAAACCGTATTCGGCATTCTGGGCATTACTGAAGTGGAGCAGCGTGAGAAGTTTGGCTTCCTGCTGGATGCACTGAAATACGGTACGCCGCCACACGCGGGCCTCGCCTTTGGTCTGGACCGTCTGGTGATGCTGCTGACCGGCACCGACAATATTCGTGATGTCATTGCCTTCCCGAAAACCACCGCGGCCGCCTGTCTGATGACTGAAGCGCCAAGTTTCGCCAATCCGGCTTCGCTGGAAGAGCTGGCGATTCAGGTGGTGAAGAAGGACAAGCCACAGAGTCTTGAGAACGAATAATATGGGCTATAAGCGACCCGTCTCGGTGTTAGTGGTGATCTTCGCCCGCGACACCCGGCGGGTGCTGATGCTGCAGCGTCGCGACGACCCTGAGTTCTGGCAGTCGGTCACCGGCAGCGTGGAAGCCGGGGAAACTCCGCGGGAAACTGCCCGGCGTGAAGTGCTGGAAGAGGTTGCAATTGATATCAACGCTGAGCAGCTCACAGTTGTCGACTGCCAGCGTCAGATAGAATTTGAAATCTTCAGCCACTTTCGTCATCGCTATGCGCCAGGCGTTACGCATAACCAGGAGCACTGGTTTAGCCTGGCCTTACCGACGGAACGCGCCGTAGTGATCAGTGAGCATCTGGCATATCAATGGCTTGATGCTGTCAACGCCGCGCAGCTGACCAAGTCCTGGAGTAATCGCCAGGCGATAGAAGAATTTGTGATTTAAGTTTTGTTCTGATTTTTTTGCATTAAAGGCCAGGCGTTATCGGCGCAGCGAGTTTGTTCGCTGCCAGCGCACAGCAACTGCAGCGTACTGAAGTACGTGAGGATTGCGAGCACTGCCAGCGGGCAAACTCGCCAGCAAGAAAGCCTGGGCGATATATCATTTGGAGAGAAATTCAATGGCAGGCCATAGTAAATGGGCTAATACCAAACACCGCAAAGCGGCACAGGATGCCAAACGCGGTAAAATCTTCACCAAAATCATTCGTGAGCTGGTGACGGCGGCGAAACTGGGCGGCGGCGATGCGGATTCTAACCCGCGTCTGCGTGCGGCAATGGATAAAGCGCTGTCGAACAATATGACGCGTGACACCATGAACCGTGCGATTGCCCGTGGTGTTGGCGGCGAAGACGACAGCAATATGGAAACCATTATCTACGAAGGTTACGGTCCGGGCGGCACTGCCGTAATGATCGAGTGCCTGAGTGATAACCGTAACCGTACTGTTGGTGAAGTGCGTCACGCTTTCACTAAAACCGGTGGCAACCTCGGCACTGATGGTTCTGTGGCCTACCTGTTTACCAAAAAAGGGGTGATCACTTTCGCGCCGGGTCTTGATGAAGATACAGTGATGGATGCGGCGCTGGAAGCCGGTGCTGATGATATCGTCACCTATGATGACGGCGCTATCGACGTCTTTACCGCATGGGAATCCCTCGGTGCGGTAAAAGCGGCGCTGGAAGCGGCGGGTCTGACGGCTGATTCTGCTGAAGTGACGATGATCCCATCGACCAAAGCGGATATGGATGAAGAGACCGCGCCAAAACTGCTGCGTCTGATTGATATGCTGGAAGATTGTGACGATGTGCAGGAAGTTTACCATAACGGTGAAATTTCCGATGAGGTGGCGGCTACGCTGTAATGGCGTTACCCTGCAGGCAACAGCACACCACCGGAGACGCGTGATGGCAATTATTTTGGGCATTGACCCTGGCTCACGCGTAACCGGCTACGGTGTGATTCGTCAGGTTGGGCGGCAGCTCACCTATCTCGGCAGCGGCTGTATTCGTACCGGCGTGCCGGATCTGCCGACGCGGCTGAAGCTGATTTATGCCGGCGTCAGCGAAATCATTACCCAGTTTCAGCCGGAGTTTTTTGCCATCGAACAGGTGTTTATGGCGAAGAACGCGGATTCTGCACTGAAGCTGGGCCAGGCGCGCGGCGCGGCAATTGTCGCTGCGGTCAATCAGGACTTACCGGTATTTGAGTACGCGGCGCGTCAGGTGAAACAGACGGTAGTGGGGATCGGCAGCGCCGAAAAGAGCCAGGTTCAGCATATGGTGCGAACCCTGCTGAAACTGGCGGCCAATCCGCAGTCGGATGCTGCCGATGCGCTGGCGATTGCTATTACCCATTGTCACGTCAGCCAGAACGCCAGCCGTCTCAGTGAAACCCGACTACAACTGACGCGCGGGCGTCTGCGTCCTTAACAGGCTGGATATTCATCCAGCCTTTTTTATGTTATAAACAGCACATTCCCTCATTATCCAAAGGAAGCTTAACGTGATAGGTCGTCTGAGAGGCATTATTCTTGAGAAACAGCCACCGCAGGTATTAATTGAAGCCAACGGCGTGGGCTATGAAGTGCATATGCCGATGACCTGTTTTTATGAGCTGCCTGAACTGAATCACGAAGCCATTATCTTCACTCAGTTTGTGGTGCGTGAAGATGCGCAGCTGCTGTTTGGTTTTAACAGCAAGCAGGAGCGTGCGCTGTTTCGCGAGCTGATTAAAGTGAACGGCGTCGGACCCAAGCTGGCACTGGCGATCCTCTCCGGCATGTCGGCGCAGCAGTTTGTTACCGCAGTCGAGCGGGAAGAGATTGCCGCACTGGTAAAACTGCCGGGCGTTGGCAAGAAAACCGCTGAGCGGCTGGTGGTGGAAATGAAAGATCGCTTTAAAGGGATGCATGGCGATCTGTTTGCGACCGATTCAACCTTTGCGCTGACCAGCGAAAGTCCGGCGCCAGCCGCCAATGATGCGGAAGGCGAAGCGGTCTCTGCACTGGTAGCGCTGGGCTATAAACCGCAGGAAGCCAGCCGGATGATCAGCAAAGTGGGTCGTGCCGGTGCGGATTGCGAAACCCTGATCCGTGAAGCCCTGCGCGCAGCTATTTGAGGTAACGCATGATTGAAGCCGATCGCCTTATATCGCCGGGTATTATCTCTGAAGACGAGGTAATTGACCGCGCGATACGTCCTAAGCTGCTGGCGGAATATGTCGGTCAGCAGCCGGTGCGTGAGCAGATGGAAATCTTTATCGAAGCGGCGAAAATGCGCGGTGAGGCACTCGATCATCTGCTGATTTTTGGCCCGCCGGGATTAGGTAAAACCACGCTGGCAAATATTGTCGCCAACGAGATGGGCGTTAATCTGCGTACCACATCCGGCCCGGTACTTGAGAAAGCCGGGGATCTGGCGGCGATGCTGACTAACCTTGAACCGCACGACGTGCTGTTTATCGATGAGATCCATCGTCTGTCACCGGTGGTCGAGGAAGTGCTCTATCCGGCGATGGAAGATTATCAGCTGGATATTATGATTGGCGAAGGCCCGGCTGCGCGCTCGATTAAACTCGATTTGCCGCCGTTTACCCTGATTGGCGCCACTACGCGTGCTGGCTCACTCACCTCGCCGCTGCGTGACCGCTTTGGTATCGTGCAGCGTCTGGAGTTCTATCGCGTTGAAGATTTGCAACATATCGTCGGCCGCAGCGCTGCGGTGCTGGGGCTGGATCTGAGCGAAGATGGCGCGCTGGAAATTGCGCGTCGCGCCCGCGGCACCCCGCGTATTGCTAACCGTCTGCTGCGCCGGGTACGTGACTTCTCAGAAGTGCGCGCCAACGGTGAGCTGAGCGGCGATGTGGCGTCGAAAGCGCTGGATATGCTGAATGTCGATACTGAAGGTTTTGACTATATGGACCGCAAGCTGTTACTGGCGATTATTGATAAGTTTACCGGTGGTCCGGTAGGGCTGGATAACCTGGCGGCGGCGATTGGCGAAGAGCGTGAAACCATTGAAGATGTGCTGGAGCCGTATCTGATTCAGCAGGGTTTTATTCAGCGCACTCCGCGTGGCCGTATCGCCACTCAGCACGCTTATAAACATTTCGGTATTACCCGCGAATAACCTGATGGGCGGTGAAAACGTCGCCATTATTTATTGTGCAAATCTTCGGCATGGGCGGCGAGAACGCCACCCCGATATGACTTTATAATATTCTGCAGGGGCGGCGTTCTCGCCGCCCGTTATTTAAACCGCTGGCTTTTTCACCATACTGATCACAAACATCAACGCTGCGCTCAGCACCACTGACGGTCCTGCAGGCGTATCGTAAAACGCCGAGAAGGTCAGACCGCCGGTTACCGCCAGCACGCCAATCGCTATGGCGACAGCCGCCATCTGCTCCGGTGAACGGGCAAAGCGACGCGCGGTGGCCGCCGGAATAATCAGCAGTGAAGTGATTATCAGCGCACCGACAAACTTCATCGACACACCAATCGTCAGCGCCGTTACCAGCATCAACAGTAATTTGGTGCGCTGAAGATTGACGCCATCCACCTGCGCCATTTCCGGGCTGATGGTAATCGACAGCAGCGCCCGCCACTGCCAGGCAAGAATCGCCAGCACCAGCGCGACGCCGACCGCAATGGCAATCAGATCAACCGGCGTCACCGACAGCAGATCGCCAAACAGATACGCCATTAAGTCGACGCGCACGTTCGACATCAGACTCACCACCACCAGGCCAAGCGACAGGGCGCTGTGCGCCATAATCCCCAGCAGGGTATCGATCGCCAGATGCGGGCGGCGTTCCAGCCACACCAGACCAAATGACAGCAGCAAAGTCACCGCAATCACCGCGTAGAACGGGTTGATATTAAGCAGCAGGCCAAATGCGACGCCAAGCAGCGACGCGTGCGCCAGCGTATCGCCAAAATAGGACATACGGCGCCAGACCACAAACGAGCCAAGCGGGCCGGCGGCAATGGCCAGCATCACGCCGCCCAGCCAGCCGGGAAGTAACAATTCAATCATGACGGACCCTGTCCCCGACGCAGAATAATGCGTCCCTGCAAATCGTGACGATGATTATGATGATGGCGGTAGATCGCCAGTTGTTCGGCGCCGCGCGGGCCAAACATTGAAATAAACTCAGGATGGGTTGAGACCACTTCCGGGGTGCCGGAGCAGCAGATATGCTGGTTAAGACACAGCACCTCATCGGTTTTCGCCATCACCAGGTGCAGGTCATGGGAAACCATCAGCACGCCGCAGTTCAGTTCACGACGCAGCTGATCGATCAAATCATACAGCGCCACCTGGCCATTGACGTCGACACCCTGCGTCGGTTCATCCAGCACCAGCAGCTGCGGATTATTCAGCAGCGCACGCGCCAGTAATACCCGCTGCGTTTCACCGCCAGACAGTTTTTGCAGCGGATATTCCAGCAGATGCCCGGCCTGCACGCGTTTCAGCGCAGGCAGAATATCGGCGCGCTTAACGCCGGGGCGCAGGCGCATAAAACGATCGACCGTCAGCGGCAGGGTAGAGTCGAGATGCAGTTTTTGCGGCACGTAACCAATACGCAAACCGGCAGGGCGATCGAGTTTACCGGCGCTGGGTGCAATTAATCCGAGCACCACGCGTACCAGCGTCGATTTTCCGGCACCGTTAGGACCAAGCAGCGTAAGAATACGTCCGGGTTCCAGTTTCAGTGAAACATCAGACAGTACGCGGCGTTGACCAAAGGACACCGAGATGTTTTCCAGAGTGATTAGTGAGGGCATCGTCAATTACAGGTTGCAGAAGATATCGAATGTTATAATATCACACTCCATCAGCTAATCACGATGGATTGACGCATTATGTTACATAATAAAAAACGTTTATTTTCAGCCTTCGCCGCACTGGGATTCGCCGCTTCGCTTGCTGCGCCAGCCTCGGCGGCGGTGGTGGCCTCAATTAAACCGCTCGGTTTTATCGCCGCGGCGATTGCTGATGGTGTCACGCCGGTGGAAGTTATGCTTCCGGATGGTGCATCTGAGCATGACTACGCATTACGCCCTTCTGACGTTAAACGCTTGCAGAGCGCGGATCTGGTGGTATGGATCGGCCCTGAAATGGAAGCTTTTCTGACCAAACCAGCGGCCGGATTTACCCCGCAGAAAAACCTTGAACTGGCTGAATTGCCGGGAGTAAAACCACTGTTAATCCGCGGTGGCGAAGAGGATGAGCACCATGATGAGAGCCATTCCGGCCACGATGAAGAGGGGCATGACCACCATCATCACGGTGAGTACAATATGCACTTGTGGTTATCCCCAGAGATAGCAAGGCAATCGGCGGTTGCAATCCACCAAAAATTATTGGAACTTATGCCGCAAAGCAAAGACAAACTAGACGCTAACCTCCAGCAATTCGAAGTTAGCCTGGCGAAGTCTGACCAGCAGATTGGTGCTGAGCTGGCGCCGGTGAAAGGGAAGGGATATTTCGTTTTTCATGATGCTTACACATACTTTGAAAAACATTACGGGTTGTCGCCTGCCGGGCATTTTACCGTGAATCCTGAGATCCAACCGGGCGCTCAGCGCTTACATCAAATACGAACACAGTTGGTTGAGCAGAAAGCCGTATGTGTTTTCGCTGAACCACAATTCAGGCCGGCCGTCATCGATGCCGTTGCCCGCGGAACTTCTGTGCGAAAAGGCACCTTAGATCCGCTGGGAATGGGTATCAGCTTAGCAAAAGACAGCTATGTGAAATTCCTCTCACAGTTGTCGAGCCAGTATGTGAGCTGCCTGAAAGGAGCATAGAGGAATAGTAAAAAGTGCAGCAGATAGCCCGCTCTGTCGCCATGGCGTTCAATAACTTACCGCGACCCCACCGTGTCATGCTGGGGTCGCTGACTGTCGTAACGCTGGCCGTCGCCGTCTGGCGGCCCTACGTTTATCACCCTGTTGATAGCGAAAACCCGATCGTTAAACATATCGAGCTGGATAAAAACGAGCTGCGTACCTTGTTGCCCGAAGCCAGTGAACCTATCGATCAGCCAACCCCTGCACCGGAAGAAGATATTCCGAAAGATGAAATCGATGAAGACGTGCCAAATGAAACCGGCACCCACGATTACACAGTATCGACTGGCGACACCTTAAGCAGCATCCTGAATCAGTATGGCATTGAGATGGCTGATATCAATCAGCTGGCGAAAGCCGATAAGGATCTGACTAACCTGAAGATCGGTCAGCAAATTTCCTGGACCCTGACCGATGATGGCCAGTTACAGCGCCTGACCTGGGAAATGTCGCGCCGTGAAACCCGTACTTACGATCGCTCCGGCAACGGTTTTAAAGCCTCCAGCGAGATGCAAAAGGGTGAATGGCAGAACAACGTATTGCGCGGTGAGCTGAGTGGCAGCTTTGCCGCCAGCGCCCAGCGCGCCGGATTGTCCAGCGGTGAAACCAGCGCGGTGATTAAAGCGCTGCAATGGCAGATGGACTTCCGCAAACTGCGTAAGGGCGATCAGTTCTCGGTGCTGATGTCGCGCGAAATGATGGATGGTAAAAGTGAGCAGAGCCAGCTGTTAGGCGTTCGTCTGCGCACCGGCGGCAAAGATTACTATGCGATCCGCGCCGAAGACGGCAAGTTCTACGATCGCAGCGGTTCCGGTCTGGCGCGCGGCTTTATGCGTTTCCCGACGGTGAAACAGTATCGTGTGTCTTCCAACTTCAATCCGCGTCGCCTGAATCCGGTTACCGGACGTATTGCGCCGCATAAAGGCGTCGACTTCGCTATTCCGGTCGGCACGCCTGTGCTGGCAGTGGGTGACGGTGAAGTGGTGGTTGCCAAACGTAGCGGCGGTGCCGGTAACTATGTGGCGATTCGTCACGGTCGTCAGTATATGACACGCTACATGCACCTGAAAAAACTGCTGGTGAAGCCCGGCGAGAAGGTGAAGCGCGGCGATCGTATCGCATTGTCCGGCAATACCGGCCGCTCAACCGGTCCGCATCTGCATTATGAAATCTGGATTAACAATCAGGCAGTGAATCCATTAAACGCTAAACTGCCGCGTTCTGAAGGACTGGCAGGCAGCGATCGCAAAGATTATCTGGCGCAGGTCAGAGAAGTGACCCCGCAGCTCAGCTTTAATTAAGCTGGCAGCAACGAAAAACCGACCGGGAAACCGGCCGGTTTTTTTTATGCATGATGCACAATGATTGCAAATTTGTCCGTCAGCACTATCATTAGCCGGTTATTGTTTGAGGCGAGTGCATGGAAAACCATAAAAAAAGTAATAGTGAATTTATTCCCGTCTTTCAAAAGGCTTTCCTGAAACCTAAATTCTGGGGCGCGTGGTTAGGGATTGGTGCCTGTGCAGGCATCGCGCTGCTACCGGCACGCGTGCGTGATCCGATGCTGGGCGCGCTGGGACGTACTGCCGGTAAATTTGCCCGTAGCGCGCGGCGCAGGGCGCAGATCAATCTCCATTACTGCATGCCTGAACTGTCCGAAGCACAGCGTGAAGCGATCATCGATGAGATGTTTGCTGTCGCGCCGCAGTCGATGGCGATGGTGGCTGAGCTGGCGTTACGTAAGCCGGAAAAAATGCGCGATCGCATTGTCTGGCATGGGCGCGAAATTATGGATGAGCTGCGCGACAGCGGGCAGAATGTGATTTTCATGGTGCCGCACGGCTGGGCAATTGATATCCCGGCGATGCTGATGGCTTCTGAAGGACTGAAAATTGCCGGCATGTTCCATCATCAGCGTAATGAGCTGGTGGACTATATGTGGAACATTATGCGCCGTCGCTACGGTGGTCGCCTGCATGCGCGTGATGATGGCATCAAGCCGTTTATCAGCTCGGTGCGTCAGGGCTACTGGGGTTACTATCTGCCGGATGAAGATCATGGCCCTGAGCAGAGCGAATTTGTCGATTTCTTTGCCACCTATAAAGCCACGTTACCGGCGATTGGCCGTCTGATGAAGGTATGCCGCGCCAAAGTGGTGCCGCTGTTCCCGACCTACGACAATAAGACCCATCAGCTGCATATGCATATTCGTCCGCCGATGGACGATCTGCTTGATGCTGATGATGTCACGCTGGCGCGTCGGATGAACGAAGAAGTGGAAATTTTTGTCCGGCCGAATCCTGAGCAGTACACCTGGATCCTGAAGCTGCTGAAAACGCGTAAAGAGGGTGAAGCCGAACCTTATCAGCGTGACGATCTCTATCCGAAGAAATAATATGAACGGGAGCCGATAACGGCTCCCCTACGCCTTTCCAGATACTCTTTCGTAGGGGCGGCGTTATCGCCGCCCGTCCTGATGATTTCCGCGATATGTAATGACGGCGTTATCGCCGCCCGCTATGGTTAAATCGCTTTAATCGCCGTACGCCGTTTCCGCTCGCGTAAAAAGCCCCGCACCAGCAGCAGCCAGAGAATGCCACAAATCGTATTGACCAGGCTAAACAGCAGATTGCCGCCAGCAAAATAAGCATATTTGGCCGCCTCAATACCGACCGCAAATACCGCAATACTGAACATCCCGACCATCGCCGCCACGCTGCCTTTTCCGGCCTCGCTGGCAAACATCGTCAGACGATAAAGGCCGGCATTAACCAGCCCGGCGCCAAACGCGTAGAGACTCAGCCCGGCGATCAGCCACCAGTAGTTATGGTTATCGACCAGCGTACTGACCAGCGCCACCAGCAGACCAAGCATAATCGGCCACGCACCGAGCCGCAGCGGTTGTTCAATCGGCAGACGTCCCGCCAGTTTACCGAGTGTCAGATTGCCCACCACCATCGCCAGGAAGATTGGCAGCTGCAGCAGGGCATAGGTCATGCGCGTTAAACCAGCATCATGGATCAGAATCACCGGCGACAGCGCGACCCACGCCAGCATCGGAGTGATGACCAGGCCAATCGCCAGTGAACCGCTCATCACCTGACGATCTTTGACCAGCGCCAGATAACCGCTGCCCATCGATTTCAGCGAAATGGAGTGGTTTCTGTCGCCAGCTGTTTCCGGCATGGCGCGCCATAAGCCAATAAAGGCAAGAGCGCTGACCACGGCAAACAGATAGAACATATTGCGCCAGCCGCTAAAACCAAGGAATGCGGCGCCCGCCACCGGTCCGAGGATGGGGGCCAGCAACGCGACATTGGCCATCAGCGCGGCAATGCGCACGCTCAGTGTTTCATCAAAGGCTTCCTGCACCGCCGCATAGCCCACCGCGCCGATAAAACAGAGGCTGATGCCTTGCAAAAAGCGCAGCGCGATAAACTGCTCAATACTGCTCACCCAGTGCATCACCACGCAGCAGAGGGCAAAGAAAGCGACACCGACCAGCATCACCGGACGGCGGCCATATTTATCGGACAGCGGCCCCAGCAGCCACTGCAACACAATGCCGCCGATCAGATAGCCGGTCAGCGAAGCAGACACCCATTCGGGCCCGACGCGAAACTCTTCGGTAACCAGCAACATACCCGGCTGGATCATATCGTGGGCGATATAGGTCGCGAACTCGAACAGCACCAGTGAGAGGGGAAAAATCAGGTGACGAAAAGTAAGATTCGACACCGGGGTATACGACGCCATCCAGGCTCCTTGTTTCCAGTAACGTAAAACGCGATCGCCAGTGCGATCGCGTTCAGAGTAAAGCCTTGATACTGCGCTTTAATAAATCAGCGCGTATGGGCAAATGCAGCAATAGGGTTGATCAGAGTACCGGCAAACTTCAGGTTTTCCGCCGGATCCGCCAGGTTAATCATCTGCTGATTATTAGCCAGTTGCAGACGGTTGAGACATGAACGCTGGAATTCCGGCATAAACAGGTCATAACGGGCAAACTTACTGTTCAGCTGTGGATGCGCCTGCTGATACTCCTTTACGCAATCCGCCACGCAGCGCCAGAACACCTCTTGCGGCAGGGTATTATCCTGCGCCAGAATAGCGCTGATAAAGCGGAAAATACAGTCGAATACATCGGTGAACACCGACAGCAGCTTCAGGTGTTCCGGCACGTCCACCGCCAGGCGCTGTGCTTTCTCCGGCAGTACCGCATCCGGGTTCAGCACCGCAATCTCTTCACCGATATCTTTCATATATGCGCTGACCGGCAGGTTATTCTCCAGCAGTAAAATCAGGTTTTCGCCGTGCGGCATAAACACCAGATCGTGCTGATAGAAACAGTGTAGCAGCGGACTTAAATAGCAGCGCAGATAAGCGGTCACCCATTGCCCGGCACTGACGCCGGAATCGGCAATCAGCGCAGGCAATAGCGGTTGCTGCTGATGATCGACATGCAGCAGTGACGCCATGGTCATCAGACGCTGATTCGGTTGCAGATCAACCACCGGGTTGTCGCGCCATAACGCAGCAAACATCTTTTTATAGGCGGAGTCACCGCTGATCGCCTGCTCATAGTAGCGATTGTGATAGCCGATAGCCGCCACTTCGCGCAGGATGCGGAAATCGCACTTTTGCAGCCAGCTGTCATTTTTCACCAGACCTTCCAGCCACTGATTTACTGCTGGCGTGGTCGCCATATAGTAAGGCGACAGGCCGCGCATAAAGCCCATATTCAGCACCGACAACGCGGTTTTGACATAGCGCTTATTCGGCTGGCTGCGGTTAAAGAAGGTACGAATCGACTGCTGCGCCTGATACTGATCGTCACCGCTACCAAGATAAACAATATCGCGTGCGGCAATATCCGGCGCAAAGACCGTTAGCAGCTTATTCTGCCACTGCCATGGATGCACCGGCATAAACAGATAGTCTGCGCGTGCTACCCCCAGCGTATCCAGATGCGCGTTAAATTGCGCCACTGTCGCTTCGCCCAGCTCGTCACGCATTACCTGCTCATAGCTCAGCTGATCAATACTGGAGAAGTGTGCATTACGCTGGTGCACTGCCACCCACACCAGATTGACTGGCGTCGCGGCTTCGGGAGCGTATGCCAGATAATCGCGCGCATCAAAACCGATCCGGCCATTGTTGGCAACAAAGCAGGGATG
Source organism: Winslowiella arboricola (assembly GCF_025527015.1). Lineage (GTDB taxonomy): Bacteria > Pseudomonadota > Gammaproteobacteria > Enterobacterales > Enterobacteriaceae > Erwinia > Erwinia arboricola. The sequence continues at coordinate 636,729 of NZ_JAODIM010000042.1, forward strand.
GCCTTCGGTCATCGCCGCTTCCACCGTCTGGAAATCGGCGCGGGTCAGCGCAGCGCTGTCCGGCACATTGTTCTGCAATTTAAATACGCTGCTGCACAGAGTGCTGGTGATCTCTTCCATATAGGTCGCCAGCATAGTGGGCGGAATACCAATCTGCTGGTTAAACTCGACGATAAAACTCAGCGCATCCAGCTTTAGCGGTTCGCCATTCTGATGTTTACGCAGCGAATCAGGATCGACCGCCCAGTGATCCAGCGCCAGACGCGCAGCGCTGAAGCGGTATTCAGCTTCACTGCCCGGCACGGCCAGACTGTAGCTGTCCCATTTATCGCCGGAGGCCAGTTTTTTCGGTTCAATCAGCATTTCATGAGCGAATTCAGAAATGGCTTTGCGGATCAGCATGCGGTTGGCCTGTTCCCAGTGGTTACTGGCAAGATGGCTACCGTTCGAGAGCGTTGAGGTGTTGGTCATATTCAGGGTTTCCTGCAATAAAGCTTTTTGATAGTCGTCTCGCTGACAGAAAGCCAGCCAGGCGGTTTTGTGTCCCATATCGATGGTGCGCTGATAGCAGAAACCGGCGCGCTTATTCAGCGGGTGGATCTTGTGATTGCGCACATCCGGTTCCACCACCACGCGCGCTACCTGCGGCAGGCTGAACATGTAATCCATTACCGTGCTGAACACTTGCCAGCTAAACTGGCGAATCGGTTTCTCCGCCGGGGCAATCAGAATATGCATGCCGTAATCGTCGTCGCGTGCCGGATAGAACTCGCCAATCTGATCCTGCTGCGCCTGATAGAACTCCATCAGGAATACCGGCTGCTGATTGCAACAGCCGATAAGCGCCGCATTGGGGTTATCACGTGTCAGATCGCGATAGAAGCTGGCGACCTTGTCGAATGAGTCGTCCTGCATGCCCCAGAAGCGGGCGTAATCCTGCGTCACCCAACGGTAAACCAGTTCGGCGTCTTCGGGCTGCATCGGGCGCAGGGTGAATTCACCCGCGCTGCGCGCGCAGCTGTAAAGGGGACTAGTGCTCATTTTTAACCTCCGACTGCGCCGGGAAGGTCTGGAAGGCAATCTGCCGTTCCACCGGGTAGACTTCGCGCCCGACCAGTTCGCGGATCAGCACTGAGTTGCGATAACAGGCCATACCTAAGTCCGGGGTGACAAAACCATGGGTATGCAGCTCGGCATTCTGCACAAAGATCTGGTTGTGCTGATCGATACTGTAGTTACGCTGCACGTCATAACGGCCTTTATCATCCCAGCGCAGACGGTCGGCAATCCCTTCGACAAACATTGGTGGCTGATACTGATAACCCGTCGCCATAACTACCCCTTCACTGCGGCGGATATAGTGCTGGTCCTGCTCCTGCTGGTGAAGCGACAGTTCAAATTCACCCTCAGGCAGCCAGCGCATATCGGTCAGTTCGGAATGGGTAAACAGATTGACGTCCAGATCGCCATCCAGCTGTTTGACATACAGCAGGTCATAGATGTCGTTGATCAGGCTGCCGTTAATCCCTTTATACAGATTCTTGTGTCTGGCATTCAGCTCATCGCGCTTGCTGGCGGGCAGCGCGTGGAAGTAGTCAATCCACTCCGGCGAGGTCATCTCCAGCGTCAGCTTGGTGTACTCCAGCGGATAGTAACGCGGAGCGCGTGTCACCCAGTTGAGCTGATAGTGATGGCGATCAATATCGCCCAGCAGATCGTAGAAAATCTCTGCCGCGCTCTGACCGCTGCCGAGTACGGTGATCGATTTTTTCTGCTGCAGTGCCGGCTTATCCACCAGATAGTGGCTGGAGTGGGTCAGACGCTGGCGATGCGGACGGCTGCACGGCGGCATCCACGCCGATGGCCCGGTGCCAAGCACCAGTTTACGTGCCAGCCAGCTCTGTGTTTCACCGGTCAGCGTGGAGCTGCTGCGTACCCGGTAGCACTGCAAGGCGTCGTCATAGCTGACATACTCCACCCGCGTATTCCAGTGCAGATTGTTCAGCTGCGCGCTGGCCCACTGGCAATACTGGTTGTACTCCTTGCGCATCAGAAAGAAGTCTTCGCGGATATAAAAGCGATACAGCTTGCCGGTCTGCTTCATATAGTTGAGCAGGCTAAAGCGGCTGGTCGGGTCCGCGAGCGTCACCAGATCGGCCATAAACGGTGTTTGCAGATGGGCGCTCTCCAGCATCATACCGGTGTGCCAGTCAAAGCCTGGATTCTGGTCGAGAAATACGCCGTTAAGCTCGTCAATCGGATCGGTCAGACAAGCCAGACTGAGATTAAACGGGCCGACGCCGATGGCGATAAAATCATAAACAGGACTATTCATCGTTATGCTCTCACTGATTGGCGGCATTGATATTCTGACTTCGCGCCAGCTCGTGACCGTAATGGGCGATCAGGGCAATAATGTCTTCCAGATCGGCGCTGGTCGCTGCCGGGTTTAGCAGGGTGAATTTCAGATACTGACGGCCATCCACTTTGGTGCCGGCAACCACTGCGTTACCTGAACGGAACAGCGCTTTGCGGATCTGCGCGTTTACTTCGTCGACGGCAGCGTCACTCATGCCGGGGCGTGGGATATAGCGGAAAATCTGGGTGGTCAGTTCTGGCTGATGCAGCACCTCAATCGCCGGATGCGCCGCCAGCAGCTGGTGGGCGTGACGCGTCAGCGCCAGCAGGCTGTCAAAGGCATTGCCCAGCGCTTCCGGCCCCATAATGCGCAGCGTCATCCACATCTTCAGCGCGTCAAAACGGCGGGTGGTCTGAATGCTTTTGCTCACCAGGTTTGGCGTGCCTTCCTGCTGCGCACTTAGCGGGTTGAGATAATCTGCATGCACCGTGACATGACTGAGATGCTGGCGGTCACGCACAAAGAAGGCGCCGCAGCTGACGGTCTGGAAGAATGACTTGTGATAGTCGACGGTAACCGAATCGGCCTGTTCGATACCCTGCAGGCGCTGACGATGCTGCGGTGAAACCAGCAGCCCGCAACCATAGGCAGCATCGACATGCATCCACAGGCCATAGTGCTGGCAAATGGTCGCCACTGAACTCAGCGGATCAATGCTGCCGAAATCGGTGGTGCCGCTGGTGGCGACCACCGCAATCGGAATCAGACCTTCCTGCTGGCAGCGCTGGATCTCCTGCTCCAGCAGCGCGGCGTCCATGCGGTAGTGTTCATCGTGGTCGATGGCGATCACCGCGTCATATCCGAGTCCGAGGATCGCGGTCGATTTCTGAATACTGAAATGGCTGAGTTTCGAGGTGAAAATACGCCATTTGCTGGCTTCCGGCGGCAATCCTTTCTGCTTGATCAGATGACCCGGGCGATGGCGGGTGCACCAGCTGTCGCGCGCCAGCAGCATCGCCATCAGATTGGACTGGGTACCGCCGCTGGTAAAAATACCATCCGCGCTGGCGGGCAGGCCAATACGGCTCAGCGTCCAGTCAATCACCTTCTGCTCAATCAGCGTGCCGCCGGCGCTCTGATCCCAGGTGTCCACCGAACTGTTAACTGCACTCATAATCTGCTCGGCGAGCAAGGACGGCAGCACCACCGGGCAGTTGAGATGGGCGATATATTTTGGATGGTGGAAGTAAACCGCATCACGCAAATAAAGTTGTGACAGTTCATCCAGCGCCGCCTGATTATCCAGCAGCGGAACATTGAGATCGACAGCATTAAAGGCCGGAGCAAGCTCATGCGGGAGAATACCGCTAAAAGGTTTTTCGACCTGCCGGATGGTGTTGTTAATTAATTCCAGCGCCGTCAGTGTTTGTTGTGAATAAGCGTCGAGCTGGGCGGCGTTAAACAGCAATTCAGCTGCAGCCTCCCCGGGCTGTGGTTGAATCTGAGTGGCAGCGCGTGCCGTTTGCGAACCAAAGACCATACCCTGTACCTTTTTTTGGACGTAAGAAACCCCGCCGCCATAACAAAATGACAGCCGTGACCCTGCAAAATCTGTGGACATATGTTAAGAATGATTAAAGATTGTCTGGAGTTGCCTGTGATTCAGTAAATATCGCGATAACTGAGATAGTTAGCTTAAACAGGCAATAAACCCTCATTTAATAGTGTTAAATCACAATTTGTAACATGCTTGTTGCGATTATTGACGTTAATGAGATTATAAATAGGAATCATTAGCATTCAATAAGTTTATTCTTACAGGTTAAATATAAGTATAATTGATGTAGGAAGTGTGATCTGGATCACGTTATCAGTTGTGAATAAACAGAGTGATTATCAGGTTAATCAGGGGTTTTAGTATGGCAGAAGGGAAGGGCAGAAAAGATTCCGGGCCACGCTGGCTGGCGCAGCCCGGAACTGAAACCGACTGGAATTATTCGACGCGCAGTACGCGACTGGTATTGGTAGTGCCGACGGTGCTCATCACGTCACCCTGGGTAACGATAACTAAATCACCTGACACCAGAAAGCCTTTGTCGCGCAGCAGATTAATTGCATCGTTAGCAGCCACGACACCTTCATTGTTGCTGTCGAAGTAAACCGGGGTGACCCCACGATACAGCGCAGTCAGATTCAGCGTGCGCTGGTGACGCGACATGGCGAAAATCGGCAGGCCGGACGTGATACGTGAAGTCATCAACGCGGTGCGACCGGATTCGGTCATGGTGATAATGGCGCTAACGCCCTGCAGATGGTTGGCGGCGTACATCGCCGACATCGCAATCGCTTCTTCGATATTGTCGAACTGTACTTCAAGACGATGTTTGGACACGTTAATGCTTGGGATTTTCTCTGCGCCCAGACAGACTTTCGCCATCGCAGACACGGTTTCCGCCGGATACTGGCCCGCTGCGGTTTCTGCCGACAGCATCACTGCATCGGTGCCGTCGAGGACTGCGTTCGCCACATCCATCACTTCCGCACGTGTAGGCATCGGATTAGTGATCATCGATTCCATCATCTGGGTAGCGGTGATCACCGAGCGGTTAAGCTGACGCGCGCGACGAATCAGCGCTTTCTGGATGCCGACCAGTTCAGGATCGCCAATTTCGACGCCGAGGTCGCCACGCGCTACCATCACCACGTCGGAGGCGAGGATAATATCATCCATCGCTTCCTGCGAGGCGACCGCTTCTGCACGCTCAACTTTGGAAACGATCATTGCATCGCAACCGGCTTCGCGCGCCAGACGACGGGCATAATGCAGATCTTCACCGCAACGTGGGAAAGAGACTGCCAGATAATCGACGCCGATTTTCGCCGCGGTCAGGATATCGGCTTTATCTTTTTCGGTCAGTGCTTCAGCAGAAAGACCGCCGCCGAGTTTGTTAATCCCTTTATTATTGGAAAGGGGGCCGCCGACGGTGACTTCGGTAAACACTTTCATGCCCTGAACTTCCAGCACTTTCAGCTGCACACGGCCATCATCCAGCAACAGCACGTCGCCCGGCACCACATCTTCCGGCAGGCCTTTGTAGTCGATGCCGACTTTCTCTTTATCGCCTTCACCTTTACTCAGATTGGCATCCAGCAGAAAGCGGTCGCCCTGATTAAGGAACACTTTGCCTTCTTTAAAGGTCGATACGCGGATTTTCGGACCTTGCAGATCGCCAAGGATCGCCACATGACGGCCCAGTTTTGCGGCAATTTCACGGACTTTGTCGGCACGTAGCTGGTGATCTTCCGGCGTACCGTGTGAGAAGTTAAGACGAACAACGTTAGCGCCAGCAGCGATGATTTTTTCAAGGTTATTATCGCGATCGGTTGCCGGACCCAAAGTAGTTACAATCTTGGTTCTTCTGAGACGTCTTGACATGTAGGACTCCGTTGACTTTAACGTGGTGTTGCCATTGCAATCACACCAGATTCTTTTTATGCCCCTGGGAGCACTGGCTGCAGCGGATCTGCCCTGGTACTGCCGTGCTGCAAGCCTGACTACAATGGCTAAATTTTATATAACATTTATATAACAAATCGCTGTTGCATGCGACCTGATTTCATGGCGACTACTGCACGCTATCGCGGAAAGAGAGAGTTCGTCGCATCCTTATCTAAACGCGATTCTTTTAAACCTTCTTTGACGCGCTTCAGGTTATCTCTGAATTTTGGTCCGCGACGTAAGGTAAAACCGGTGGCCAGTACATCAATCAGGGTTAATTGCGCCAGACGCGACACCATTGGCATATAAATGTCAGTGTCTTCCGGCACATCCAGCGTCAGCGCCAGGGTGGCCTCCAGCGCCAGCGGCGAGTGCGGCGAGGTAATCGCCAGCACCGTGGCGTCATTTTCCCGTGCAAGCTGCGCCAGTTCGACTAAATTTTTGGTGCGGCCCGTATGAGAAATCAGCACCATTACGTCACCTTCTGCGCTGTTCATGCAACTCATGCGCTGCATCACAATATCATCGGAATAGATAACGGGAACATTGAAGCGGAAAAATTTATTCATCGCGTCATGCGCTACCGCGGCCGATGCGCCTAAACCGAAAAAGGCAATCTTCTTCGCCTGCGTCAGCATATCGACAGCGCGGTTGATGGCATTGATATCCAGATGCTGGCGTACCTGATCAAGACCGGCCATCGCTGATTCAAAGATTTTCGCGGTATAGGATTCGGCGCTGTCATCTTCAGCGACATGACGGCTGACCCAGGGGGTGCCGGTAGCCAGACTTTGCGCCAGTTGTAGTTTAAAATCGGGGAAACCTTTAGTTTCCATACGATGGCAAAAGCGGTTAACCGTCGGTTCGCTCACCTCTGCGGCGCGTGCCAGCAGGGCAATACTGGAGTGAATGGCGCTGTGTGGCGCCGCAAGGATCACCTCAGCGACTTTGCGCTCAGATTTGCTAAGTTGTTCGAGGAAAGTGTGAATTTTTTCCAGCATATTCATAGGCTGATGACCACTCATCAATTCTGACGATTTCATTCAAAGGAGAAATCGATGTCGATTTGTAGAGAATATACAATGCCGTAGCAGACGACGGGCAGAGCCATCCGGCCGAAACTGACATTTTTTGCCAGAATTTGAACTGTGTCTGATTTTCATTACTGTAAAACAGTAACAAAAAAGTCGGAAAATTACGCACAAACTGACGTACTTGTTGATTATAACAGCCGTTAAATTGAATAGCGGTAAATACATTGCTCTGGCAGACGCTGCACCGGTTTACGTGCAATAGCCAAAAGAAGTACATTGTATTGAAAGAAAATTACAATAAGAATCTGACTGATTACGGAACCCGCAGGTCAGATTCATCCTGCAACGAGGAGATTAAAATGGCGGTAACACAAACAGCCCAGGCGTGCGATCTGGTTATTTTCGGTGCCAAGGGCGATCTTGCACGCCGGAAACTGTTGCCTTCCCTGTACCAGCTGGAAAAAGCCGGACAGATTCATGAAGAGTCGCGCATTATTGGCGTTGGACGCGCTGACTGGGATAAAGCTGCCTATACCAAGGTGATTCGTGAAGCGCTGGAAACCTTCATGAAAGAGAAAATCGATGAAGCGCTGTGGGACAAACTGAGCAGCCGTCTCGATTTCTGTAACCTTGATGTTAATGATTCCTCGCACTTCCCGAAACTGGGCAAGATGCTGGATCAGAAAAATCGCGTCACCATCAATTACTTCGCCATGCCGCCAAGTACTTTCGGCGCGATCTGTAAAGGTCTCGGTCAGGCGAAGCTTAACGCCATGCCGGCGCGCGTGGTGATGGAAAAACCGCTGGGTACTTCACTGGCGACTTCACGCGAAATCAACGACCAGGTCGGTGAGTATTTCGAAGAGTCGCAGGTGTTCCGTATTGACCACTACCTCGGTAAAGAGACGGTACTGAACCTGCTGGCGCTGCGTTTCGCTAACTCTCTGTTCGCCTCTAACTGGGATAACCGCACTATCGACCACGTGCAGATCACCGTGGCGGAAGAAGTGGGTATCGAAGGCCGTTGGGGTTACTTCGATCAGGCCGGTCAGATGCGCGATATGATTCAGAACCATCTGTTGCAGGTTCTGACCATGATTGCCATGTCGCCCCCGGCCGATCTCTCTGCTGACCGTATTCGCGATGAGAAAGTAAAAGTATTGCGCTCGCTGCGCCGTATCGATCACAGCAATGTGCGTGATAAAACCGTGCGCGGTCAGTACACCGCCGGTTTTGTGCAGGGCAAAAAAGTGCCTGGCTATCTGGAAGAAGAGGGCGCCAATAAATCCAGTAATACCGAATCCTTTGTCTCGATTCGGGTGGATATCGATGACTGGCGCTGGGCTGGCGTGCCGTTCTACCTGCGTACCGGTAAACGTCTGCCAACCAAATGCTCGGAAGTGGTGGTGTACTTTAAGAACCCGGCGCTGAATCTGTTTAAAGAGTCCTGGCAGGAGCTGCCGCAGAACAAACTGACTATCCGTCTGCAGCCTGACGAAGGCGTGGATATTCAGATTCTGAATAAAGTGCCAGGTCTGGATCATAAACATAATCTGCAGACCACCAAGCTGGATCTGAGCTACTCCGAAACCTTTAACCAGTCGCACCTGGCCGATGCTTACGAGCGTTTGCTGCTGGAGTCGATGCGCGGCATCCAGGCGCTGTTTGTGCGTCGTGATGAAGTAGAAGAAGCCTGGAAGTGGGTCGACTCAATTATGGAGGCATGGGCTGCGGATAACGAAGCGCCTAAGCCTTATCAGGCTGGTACCTGGGGCCCGGTGGCTTCCGTGGCGATGATTACCCGTGATGGTCGTTCCTGGAACGAATTCGAGTAATTATTCAGGTAAATCAAACCCGCTGATGGCGGGTTTTTTTTGGCCTCTGCACGCCACGGGTAAAAATGAACCACGGTTTTAAAAATTGCGTTAGCGCATGGACGCTGTGCAGCGAAATCATGTATGGTAGATGCGCTATGACTTTCCTGACGCCGGATGCGCGTCACTTTTGCCAGCTACAGCCACCGTAATGCTGAGCGGCCCGACGGGAGATAGAGAGTGATGAAGAACTGGAAAACGAGTGCTGAACAGATTTTGACAACCGGGCCTGTAGTGCCGGTGATTGTGGTCAATAAACTGGAGCATGCGGTTCCGATGGCGAAGGCGCTGGTTGCCGGCGGGGTGCGCGTTCTGGAAGTGACACTGCGTACGCCAGTGGCGATGGATGCGTTGCGCGCAATTATTAAAGAAGTGCCGGAAGCGATTGTTGGCGCCGGTACGGTGCTGAATACCCAGCAACTGGCGGAAGTGACTGAAGCTGGTGCGAAATTTGCCATCAGTCCGGGTCTGACCGAATCGCTGCTGAAGGCGGCGGTGGAAGGGTCGATTCCGTTAATTCCGGGGATCAGCACAGTGTCCGAACTGATGCTTGGCATGCAGTATGGCCTGCGTGAGTTTAAATTCTTCCCGGCGGAAGCCAACGGCGGCGTTAAGGCCCTGCAGGCGATTGGCGGACCTTTCCCGCAGGTGCGTTTCTGCCCAACCGGTGGAATTTCACTGAGCAACTATCGTGATTATCTGGCGCTGAAAAGCGTGCTGTGTATTGGCGGTTCGTGGCTGGTGCCAGCGGATGCGCTGGAAGCGGGCGATTATGCGCGGATTACTGAACTGGCGCGGGAAGCGGTGGCTGGCGCACGTTAATATCGGTCATATTCCAGGGGAGCCGTTACCGGCTCCCCTTATTTTTAACCGCTAACCTTCACCCCGGCAGCACAGGTGATAGCGCGTGCTACGGCATCATCAATGCTGTCGCCGGTTGCCAGCGCCACACCTAAACGGCGCTGACCGCGGATCTCCGGCTTGCCAAACAGACGCAGTTGCAGACCGGCGCCCAGCACCGCAGGCACTCCACTAAACTGCACATTATCGCTGTCCAGCTTTGGCAGGATCACCGCTGAAGCCGCCGGACCGTACTGACGGATGTCACCTACCGGCAGGCCGAGGAAGGCGCGCACATGCAGGGCAAACTCAGACAGATCCTGTGAAATCAGCGTCACCATACCGGTATCGTGTGGACGCGGTGACACTTCACTAAACACTACCTCATCGCCGCAGACAAACAGTTCAACGCCAAACAGGCCGTGGCCACCGAGCGCAGTCACCACTTTGCGGGCGATCTCTTCGGCACGTTGCAGCGCCAGATCGCTCATCTGCTGTGGCTGCCATGATTCGCGATAGTCGCCATCTTCCTGACGATGACCAATTGGCGCGCAGAAGTGAACGCCATCGACGGCGCTGATGGTCAGCAGGGTAATTTCGAAATCAAAGTTAACCACGCCTTCAACGATCACCCGACCGGCACCGGCGCGTCCGCCTTGCTGCGCATAGTCCCATGCATGTTCCAGCTGTGAGGCTTCACGAATAAAGCTCTGTCCTTTACCGGATGAACTCATCACCGGCTTAGCGATGCATGGGAAACCAATTTCATCGGCGGCTTGCAGAAAGGCTTCTTTACTGTCGGCAAACTGGTAGCTGGAGGTTGGCAGCGCCAGCTCTTCCGCCGCCAGACGACGAATACCTTCACGGTTCATGGTCAGACGCGCAGCCCGGGCGGTGGGCACCACGCGCTGACCCTGTTTTTCCAGCTCGATCAGCATATCAGTGGCAATCGCTTCGATTTCCGGCACGATATAGTCAGGGCGCTCTTGCGCAACCAGCGCCTTCAGCGCTTCGCCATCCAGCATATTAATCACATGGCTGCGATGCGCGACGTGCATTGCCGGAGCATCGGCATAGCGATCAACGGCAATTACTTCAACGCCTAAACGCTGGCATTCAATCGCCACTTCTTTACCCAGTTCACCTGAACCTAAAAGCATCACGCGAGTTGCGGCAGGGCGCAGCGCGGTTCCAAGAGTCGACATAATTTCTACCTGACAGAGTTGAAAAATTCGCGCGCAGTATAAACGAAAACGATTGCGCAGACATCTGCTTTGCCCGCTTGCTTACAAAAAAAGCGGCTGATATACTGGATATAAACACAGTTAGCTGAGGCAAAAATAATGGCCGTTGAAGTAAAATATGTCGTTGTCAGAAAAGGTGAGGAAAAGATGACGTTTGCCAGCAAAAAAGAAGCGGATGCGTATGACAAGATGCTTGATATGGCGGAAGTCTTCTCCGACTGGCTGGTCACCAGCAATACCGGGTTGGAAGAGCATCAGTTCGAAGCGCTGGGCATGTATCTTGCTGAAAACAAAGATGCGGTGCAGCATATCCTGCGCACCAGCAAAATGCCGGAAGCGACATCTGATGATGCCAGCGTTGCCGACAACAGCGCAGCAGCAGATGAAAGCGCTGCTGACAGCGAGCAGGGCAAAAGCAAGCCGGTACGCGCAGTAAAAGCGGCCTGATGCTGCCTGACGGGCTACCAGCGGTAGCCCAATGTTTTCCCGTCTTTTCTTCTCCTTACGCTTCTTGACGCCCATTCCTCTACTCTGAAACTCATCGCATTTTTTGAAGGAAAAGAGATGAGTAACTGGCTACAGCAAATTCAATCCGTATTAGGCAGCAGCAAAAGCAGCGCAGGCAAGGGTGGCAGTGAAGGCCTGAGCAAGATGCTGGCACCCGGCGCGCTCGGTGGTCTGGCGGGGTTACTGATTGCCAATAAATCATCACGCAGCCTGCTGACTAAGTTCGGTAAAAATGCCCTGATTATCGGTGGCGGGGCAGTTGCAGGCACCGTGCTGTGGAATAAGTACAAGCAGCGCGTCAGCGAAAGCCACAGCAATGAGCCGCAGTTCGGCCAGAGTGAAAGCCCGGTGGATGCACGTGCCGCGCGCTTACTGACCGCGCTGGTGTTTGCCGCCAAAAGCGACGGCCATATTGACGGTGAAGAGCGAAAGTCGATTGAGCAGAATGTCCACCAGCTGGGCCTTGGCGCGCAGGGCGAAAAGCTGATCCAGCAGGCGATTGATCAACCGCTGGATCCACAGCTGCTGGCCCGCGATATTAAAAATGAAGAAGAGGCGCTGGAACTTTACTTCCTGAGTAATGCGGTGATTGATGTCGACCACTTTATGGAGCGCAGCTATCTGCAGGCGCTGGGCGACGCGCTGAAAATTCCTCAGGATGTGCGTGATGGCATTGAAAGTGATATCCGCGAAGAGAAGAAAAAGCTAACCGCATAAATAACCGGGCCGGCGCAAGCTGGCTCAGTACCCGCCTCTCTGTGGTTTTCTTACCGTTTAGCACTTGGCAATCATTGAGTTAGCTGCCACCCTTAGACTATGTCTCTTAATGGTGTTAACGCTCTATGACTCCGCCAAAAGCTAAAAAAATTCCGCATATCATGACCCTCCACGGTGAAAGCCGTCAGGATGACTACTACTGGTTGCGCGACGATGAGCGCGAAGATCCGGCGGTGCTGGATTATCTGCATGCCGAAAACGACTATGGCAAGCAGGTGATGGCATCGCAACAGGCGTTGCAGGACCGCTTGTTGCAGGAGATGGTAGGGCGCATTCCGCAGCAGGACCACTCTGTTCCCTATGTGAAGCACGGTTTCCGCTATCAGCGCCGTTATGAAACCGGCAATGAATATCCGGTTTACACCCGCCAGCCTGCCGACAGCGACCCGGCGGAAGAGTGGGAAACGCTGCTTGATGCTAATCAGCGCGCCTCGCACAGTGAGTTCTATACCATGGGCGCGCTGGATATCAGTCCGGATAATCAGATTATGGCGCTGGCGGAAGATTTCCTTTCGCGCCGCATCTATGGCATTCGATTTCGCAATCTCAGCAGCGGCAGCTGGTATCCGGAAGTGCTGGAAGATGTCTCATCCAGCTTTGTCTGGGCCAATGATTCCCGCACGCTCTATTACGTACTGAAAGATAAAAAGACGCTGCTGCCCTGGCAGGTATGGCGTCATACGATTGGTGAGCCGCAAAGCGCCGATCAGCTGGTATATGAAGAGCTGGACGATACCTTCTATGTCAGCGTGCATAAAACTACCTCCGAGCACTTTATTCTGATTGCCCTGAACAGCAGTACCACCAGTGAAATTCTGCTGCTGGATGGCGAATATGCCGAGGCCGAGCCGCAGGTATTCTGTCCGCGGCGTAAAGACCACGAGTACACTCTTGATCACTACAATCATCACTTTTATGTGCGTTCAAATCGTGAAGGTAAAAACTTTGGTCTGTACCGCACTGACTATAAAGATGTCTCGCGCTGGGAGACGATAGTCGCGCCACGCGATCATATTGTGCTGGAGGATTTCCAGCTATTTCGCGACTGGCTGGTGCTGGAAGAGCGGCAGCGCGGGCTGACCAGTCTGCGGCAGATCAACTGGCAAAGCGGGGATACTTTCGGTATCGCCTTTGACGATCCGGCGTATGTCACCTGGCTGGCGTACAATCCGAGCCCGGAAACCGGCAAGCTGCGTTATGGCTACTCTTCGATGACCACACCTGCCACGCTGTTTGAACTGGATATGGACAGCGGCGAACGGCTGGTGCTGAAGCAGTCGGAAGTGAAAGGCTTCGATGCCAGTAAATATCGCAGCGAACATATGTGGGTGAAGGCGCGTGATGGCATCGAAGTCCCGGTGTCGCTGGTCTATCACCGCGAGCACTATCAGCCGGGGAAAAACCCGTTGCTGGTCTATGGTTATGGTTCTTATGGCAGCAGTATGGATGCTGACTTTAGCGGCAGCCGTCTTAGCCTGCTTGATCGCGGTTTTGTCTTTGCCCTCGCGCATATCCGCGGTGGCGGCGAGCTGGGTCAGCAGTGGTATGACGATGGCCGTCTGCTAAATAAACTGAACACCTTTAATGACTTTATCGATGTCACCCATGCGCTGCTGGGGCAGGGGCATGGCGATCCACAGCGTTTGTATGCGATGGGCGGCAGCGCGGGCGGATTATTGATGGGCGCAGTGATTAACCGGGAACCGCAGCTGTGGCATGGCGTGGTGGCGCAGGTGCCGTTTGTTGATGTGGTTACCACCATGCTTGATGAGTCGATTCCGCTCACTACCGGTGAATATGACGAGTGGGGTAATCCGAATGATGAGGCTTATTATCACTACATCAGCCAGTACAGCCCGTACGATAATGTGCGTGCGCAGAATTATCCGCATCTGCTGGTCACCACCGGCCTGCACGATTCCCAGGTGCAATACTGGGAACCGGCCAAGTGGGTAGCAAAACTGCGTGAGCTGAAAACCGACGACAACCTGTTACTGCTCTGCACCGATATGGATGCCGGCCACGGCGGTAAGTCCGGTCGCTTTAAAGCGTATGAAGGGGTGGCGCTGGAGTATGCGTTTTTGATTGGGCTGGCGCAGGAAACCTTAACCTCAGGCAGCGCCAGCTAATCAGTCAGCCAGATGGCGCAGCATTGTGCTGCGCAGATCGGCTTTCAGATCCGGGATATTTTTCAGCATCCACTGCAGATAACCCGGATCGCGTTTCGCCACATCAGCAATTTTCTGTCCGCGATACTTGCCAAACGGGAAGCTGTCCCCGCCACTTTTACTTTGCATGCGCTCAACCATTTGCGCTGCATCCCAGCCAGATGTCTCCATAATGCGGATTAACAGTGCGGCAGTGACGTAACAGTCATATAACGCGCGGTGCGCATGCAAACCGGCAGGCGGCGTAACATCCAGCTGCAACGTTTCGCGCAGCGCCTGATTGCCATATTTCAGTCCTGGCCACAGGGAGCGCGACAGTGTCATGGTACAGATCCAGTCGCCCTGCATTTCCGGCAGCATACGACGGTCAAAGCTGGCGTTATGCGCCACATAGTAACGGCTGCCCATGTAGCGGCCGATAACCTGCTCGACAGGCGGCTTACCGCTGACCATTGCTTCAGTGATACGGTGAATCGCCATCGCCTGACGGCTGATTGGACGGTCCGGCGCCACCAGATCGCTCATTGGATTAACAATCTGGCCGTCAATCACATCCACCGAGGCGACTTCGACAATGCCACCCTGCAGACCACAGGTTTCGGTATCAATAACGCGTAACATGACTCACCTTACTTACGAATATTGCCGCTAGCCTAACGGATGAATTTCGCCTTGCCAACCCCCGGCGTTCTGCCTTGCGATCATCAACGCTTCACCGCTGCCAGCGTGAATTACCTGGTTACCCTCAGCATCCCAGAACGCGCTGCCGCCGTCACTCAGGTGGCCGCCGGTGGGAATGGCGTGGTTAGACATCAGCACCGACATTTTTAATTCGGAAGACCAGCGCGCCAGATGGGCGCAGTTGTCGTGATAGATATTTTGCGGTAACAACGCAGTGACAACATAAAGGTCGGCGCCGCCATCAGCCACATCGCGGGCAAACTCTTCAATCGAAATATCGGCGCACACTGCCATTCCGACATTGCGCTGCTGAGCGCCAAATATCGGACCACCATGCGCTCCCGGCACGAAAAATCGCGGTTCCTGATCAAGCAGGTGGCGTTTGGCGTAGGTCAGGCGTGTGCCATCGGGTAGAAAGGTCATGGCGGCATTATGTTGTGACTGATCAACGCGCAGCGGAATGCCAATGATCACTGTCATGTCATAGTCGCGTGCGGCATCGGCAAACTGTTGCAGTCTGGGATCGTTGGCTAACATGGCGAGTTCAGGCGTAACCTCCAGCTCATAGCCCGTTATGGAAAGCTGGGGAAAAACGATAAGGTCGACTTCTAACGTAGCAGCCTGTCTGATAAAGGTAAGATGATGCGCAATATTGGCATCAATATCACCGGCGCGGGATGCATATTGCGCGGCGGCAACATTCCAGTTTGGCATGCTAGCTCCAGAGTTCTCAGATTTGAGGCGCTATATCAGCCTGGTTTTCTGATAATTTCAAGATTTAAGCGATTATTTTTGCTTGGGTTCCCAGGGTAAGCGGGAAAGGCTGAGTGACGCCTGACGATAATGCATCAGACGCTGACGAAACCACTCGCGTAGCGCTTCTGGCTGTTCACGTTCCATGACCTCGGCGATAACCGGCATATTGTAGCGCTCTTTAAACGCCACCCCGGCGGCGGCCAAATCGACGTTGATTTTATCTTTCTCTTCTTTCGACAGTATTGCCAGGTTGTGACTCATTTGCTTCTCCTTTCGCTTTGCGGCAAAAAGTAATGCAGATAAGCATGATTGGCAAGCTCTGAGGCACGCGGATAGCCGTTATCGCCTCGACAGCCTGATTGCAGGAGAGTATTCTTCGACACCATCGGCAGCCGGGGAGGCTGCAGCACTGAAGGACAAGACGATGTTTGACCCAAAATTTCCCCCGATTTTCAGCACAGCAGTGCTGCTGTCTGTGCTGGCGTTTTCGCCGTCAGTACTGGCGCATGCGCATCTGAAAAATCAGTATCCGGCGGCGAACGCGCATGTCGATGCCTCTCCGCAAGCACTGACGCTGACTTTCTCGGAAGATATTGAGCCCGCTTTTAGCGGCCTGGAAATTGCCGGTGCCAATAACCAGCCACTGCCGTTGGCGAAAGCGCAGCGTAATGGCGCGCAAAAAAACCAGCTGATTGTGCCACTGGAAAAGCCGCTGCCGGGTGGAACGTATCAGGTTAAATGGCACGTCTTGTCGGTTGATGGTCATAAAACCAAAGGGAACTACCGCTTTAGCGTGAAGTAGCTTATGTCGCTCAGCACACTGTTTATTATTTGCCGCTGGCTGCATTTCGCCGCCGTTATGCTGCTGGCGGGCAGCGCTTTTTACAGCGCCTTACTGGCTCCCGGACGCTATAAAACGCAGCTGGCGCGACGGCTACAGCCGTTATTAGTCACCAGCAGTGTGGTTGCGCTGGTCAGCGCTGTGGCGTTACTTGCCGCCCAGACCGGCCTGATGAGTGGCGACTGGCGCAATATCTCTGATGCAGAAACCTGGCAGGCGGTGCTCAGCACCGGGTTTGGCCGCGCCTGGCGCTGGCAGATGGCGTTGCCGCTGGTGGCCTGCCTGGCATTTATGCTACACGGACAGCTGCGCCAGCGAATATTGCTGCTGGCTGGCGTGGCGCAGTTATGTGGTCTGGCATTTGTCGGCCATGCGGCGATGCTGGATGGCTGGCCCGGAACCGTGCAGCGTACTAATCATGCCTTGCATCTGATTGCCTCAGCATTCTGGGTCGGTGGTCTGCTGCCCCTACTGCTGCTGATGGTCGATGCGCGCAATATTGCGCTGCGCAGCGATGCCATCCGCGCGATGATGCGTTTTTCACGTTACGGTCATCTGGCAGTTGCACTGGTGATTATCACCGGTATGATCAACGCCCTGATGATACTTGGCTGGCCGCTGTCCAGCTTTGCGTTATACAGCCAGCTATTGCTGGCAAAAATATCGCTGGTGGGATTGATGGTGCTGGTGGCGCTGATTAATCGTTACTGGCTGGTACCGCGTTTTCGCCGGGCAGGTGAGCAGGCGCAGCATATCTTTATCCGCATGACCCAACTGGAATTATTTTTGGGCTGTGTGGTGCTGTGGCTGGTCAGTATTTTCGCCACCCTGGCACCGGCATAATTTATTTCGCGCCTGACTGTTCGGGCGCATTCACTGAGCGCAGGAAACTCGATGAAAAAACTGGTCTGTGTTTTGCTCGCAATGGGCATCAGCAGCAGCGCATTCGCTGCATCGCAAATCATTACCGTCAGTCGTTTTGAGATTGGTAAAGAGAAGTGGGCATTTAACCGTGAAGAAGTGATGCTGACATGTGGTAAAGATCATGCGCTGTTCGCTATCAATCCCAGCACGCTGGTGCAGTATCCGTTAAATGATAAAGCCAGTGAACTGGTGAAAGCGGGCGAAGCGAAAGGGCAGTCAATCAGTGTGATCCAGATTGACGATCCGAAAAATCCGGGTCAGAAAATGAGCCTGGCGCCTTATATTGAGCGCGCAGATAAACTCTGCAACTGATTGATATAAAATAACCGGCAGCGCCTGAGTTATCAGGACACTGCCGGTTAAAGCACTATTCAGCTAGTCGAAACTTTTCCAGCGTGAAAGGTCGTATTCGGATTTCTGCCATAACGATCACAGAGTTAACTTCTTTCCTGCAAGCCGTTTACAACCTGGTGGAAATTTCATCGGTTTTGTCTACGCTTTAAAGGGCAAGGCGAAATTGCCTGCATTAATGCCAACTTTTAGCGCACGGCTCCACAAGAGCCATTTCCCTGGACCGAATATAGGAATCGTATTCGGTCTTTTTTTGTCGGGGTTTTAAAAACAGTGACTTAGCGTGAAATCAACGACTTTTCACGCCTCCTGTTCTACCGGATTCTACTCAATTGATTCTCTGCCGCCATTTTGTCGCCACTTTTGGCGGCAATGATCGCCAGTGGATTGCGACTAATTGCCTCTTCAAGATGATCCGGCGCGAAATGCGCATAACGCATTGTTACGCGTATATCTGAGTGCCCGAGAATACGTTGCAGTACGATGATATTGCCCCCGGCCATCATAAAGTGACTGGCAAAGGTATGGCGTAAAACATGGCTCATTTGTCCTTCGGGTAATTCAATTTCGGCTAGTCTGATTACCCGATAAAATTGCCGATAACACTCAGCGAAAAACTTCCCTTCTTTATTTTTTAGTTCGCTATGTAATGCGTTATCAATGGGAACAGTTCTGTTCTTTTTACCCTTGGTTTTAATGAAGGTGATTTTATTCGGTGATATCTGGCTGGCTTTAAGATTGGCGGCTTCACTCCAGCGCGCGCCGGTCGAAAGGCAGATTTTTACGATAAGGGTTAATTCGGGGTTGCCGTGAAGATCACAGGCTAAAAAAAGCTTTTTTATCTGGCTCTCGGTTAGCCATGCCATTTCTTTTTCTGGCTGGTCAAACTCGCGGATATTCTTTAGCGGGTTGGGGTAGTTAATCTCGCCCAGGCGTTCCAGCTCGTTAAACACCGCACGCAAAAATGCATGCTCACAGTTAACCGTACCGGTGGAAACCTTCAGTGATTTCTGGCTGGTCTTATAACCATTCTCAATCAGCCCGCTGAGGCGGCGGTCACGATAGTGCGCCCAGTCTTTCGGCGTGATGGCTGAAGCAACCGGATCGCCCATCCCGTTACAGATAATATTAAGCTTACCTAAGCGCCCCTTTTTATCGCTAAGTGAGCAGCCGTGCAGTTTGTACCAGAGATCAATCAGCTCGCTCAGCAGCCTGCGGTCTTCTTTCTCGGCCAGCCACGGCTTAGCTTTGACCTCTTCAAGATGATACCGCTCATATGAGACGGCCTCAGCGCGAGTTTTGAATTGTTTTCTGACACGCTTGCCGTTGCGTCCGTTGGGGTAGCATTCACAAAGCCATTTACCATCGGACTGTTTTCTAATCGCCATACTATCACCTGCAAAAAATAGCTGATGAAAATACTGTATATATAACCAGTTATCAATGTTTGTTTGCAGGCTAACAAACATAAAAAAACCTGCCGCAGCAGGTTAGGATTAGAGCCAGAGTGTTCCCTGATTGTCGCGGGATGGGTGGGGCGGCGCCTTATTGATAACCCCTGGCTGCATAATGATACCCGTGACGCTCTCCAGTGATTTAAAGGTACAGCCGCAATTGATGTTCTGGCACTGGTGATAGCGCTCTTTGGTTTCCTGTGAAATGTAGCGGCTGGATCTCGCATGAGAAGCAGTCTGGCATAACGGGCAATGCATCATGAGTTGACCAACCTTGTTTAAAATTCATAAATCATACATTTACGAGTTATATTCTGAATAAGCAAACACGAATTTGCAAATGTTAGTTTATGCTTCAGTGGATTCGTAGCCAATATCACTAAGTAATATCTCAAGATTTAGCGTGGTGGTGTAGCCATTGTCGCCGAGGTTGTGCGTTACCTTACTGATTATCCACGGCTGTGCATCGATCACCGATTTAAAGCCGCTGACTGTCAGCGGTGTTTCAGGAAACAGATCGGCGCGGCCCATCGCCAGCGTCAGCGAGAACTCAGCAACGCCGCGCTGCAGCTTTTCCCATTTCGATTGTGCGGCACGCATGGCGGCGGCTTTGGTGCTGAAAACCGTGGTCAGCGCAAATACGTTATCCTCGCTGCCCGCCAGATAATCACCTTCGCGCGCTTCCGGTTCTTTGCTGGTCTTTGCCTTTTTCGCTTTCGGATGTTGCAGGGCGCGCAGGTGCTGCTCTTTTTTCTTACGCTGCAGCTTTACCTTTTTCGGCTTCGGCTCTTTGGTATGCAGCCAGCTGGCAGTCACGCCGGTATAGGCGCCACGGTCAGCAATACTGAAACTGTGCCGGTCGCCATCCTTACGGGTAATGGTCATCTGCGGGATCGGTTTTCCGCTGGCGGTAACCGCGCTGCCGGGCTTAATAAACAGCAGCCGCCCGGATTTAATCGCAGCTATGGCGCCGTTCAGGGTAGCGAGGCGGGTCAGAAACTTCGCGTCAGTCTCCTGCGTCTGGTCGATATGGCTGATTTTAATCTCCGCCAGACCGGCGGCGGGCATGGCTGTTAGCTTGTTACGTGCGGCAACCTGTTTCAGTATCTCGCCCAGGGTGGTGTCGTGATAAGACACCTCGCGGCGGGAATTCAGCGAGCCGCGAAAATCGGCGCTGCGGGCGCGGATGGTCAGCGTATCGGGTGCGCCATGATGCTCAACCTCATCAACGGTAAAATCACCCTTACCGATAAGCGATGCCCCTTTCCAGCCCAGGTGAAGCGCCACCACAGCGCCGCGTTCGGGTAACGACAGCAACCCGTCGGTGTCGTCCAGCTCGATATCCAGCTGGTCAGCTTCAAAGCCGCGGTTATCGGTCAGCGTCAGCGATATCAGACGCGGCCTGATACTGGTGGTGATATCTTTCGCGTTAACGGTCAGCATAAAGTCAGGTGACATCTGCGCACCGGCAGCGATCGGCAGGCTGCTAATCATCGCAGGATCCCCCCGACAGATGAGGTAACGGTACTCGCCGCATTATTAATGGCGGCGGACAGTTGCCCTGGCAGATTACCCGCGCCGCTGATTAAGCCGTCGGCCTGCTTTTTCAGATCGCCAAACATCGCAGTCAGTGACTCATCAACGCGCTTCAGACTGACGTTAAAGTTGATTTTGCGCGCCGTGCCGTCGGAGAAAAACTCGGCGTGCGTCTCGCTGAAGTTCTCAACAACATACATGCCGTAGATGGTGCCATTGCCACCAATCAGCGGCCACGCCCGGCCCTCGTCGGCCATGAGTTTCAGTACCAGCAGCGACACGGTGCCGCCGGTTACCTCCGGGCGCAGCTCGCCGGACAGGGTGATCTTCTCATCACCGACGCCGGTAAACTGCGCCGATGCGCGTTGCCCGACGCGGCTGTTTGTCGGCCAGCGATAATCAACGCTGCGCTGCAGCTCCTGATAGGGCAGAGTCTGGCGCATAAATACCATCATGCCGTAAATCATCATCATCGCTTTAATCCTCCCATCCCATTATGCTGCGCTCTTGTGCGGCGGCCTGACGCTTTTCACGCGCCCGGTTCTCGGCCATCAGCGACAGTGCGTCGTCTTTTGTCATCCCCGGATGCATATTGATGGTGTATTCACTGTGATAGCTGTTCTGGCTGGATGGCTTGCTGCCAGCGCCAGCCGTGACGGGGGAATAACCTGCCGCACCGCCCAGCGCCGGGTTGTATGAATATGTCGTGTCATAGCCTGCGCCGCCGAGTGCCGGGCCTTCGGGTTGTGGCACTTTGTCGCCAAGGCCATCAGACTGTTTGTCGATAATGCCGAGTTTTTCCAGCACCCAGTCGATACCGCTGCGCAGCTGATCCAGTGCTTCAGAGGGGATTTTCAGCCCCTCGGCCAGCATATTGCCGAACTTCTTCCCCATATCGGCGGCAGATTCGAGTTGCTCCTGTGAGGCTTTGACCGGCGTAATCAGCTCCTTAAACCAGTTGATCACTGCTTTCACCTTGTCGGTTATCCATGCGAGGACGGGCTTTAAGGAGCCAAAGGAATTAGTGACTGGCCCCATGGCAGCGGTGAACCCTTCGGCCACGCCCGACATAAAGGCGCTAATCGGTTCCCAGTATTTACGGATGAGCAGCGCACCGGCAGTAAACAGGGCGACCACGGCCACCACCGGCAGGCTGATGGCGCCAAGGGCGGCAGCGATGGCGCCCCCGGCTACGGTAAAAGCCGTACCTAAAAACCCGGCGACGGCCACCAGTGCGCTGACGCCGGTAACCACAGGCCAGGCAATCAGACCGATAGCACCGAGCGCGCCTACAAAGATCAGGCCAGCGGTTGCTGCTTTGGTAATACCGCCCGCCAGTTCAGGATTAGCCTGAATCCACTTATCGACGCTCAGCAGAAACTTAGTGGTGTTCTGCGTCAGCTTGCGCAGACTGCCCTCCATCTGGTCAAACAGATCGGTGCCAATGGCCTCGCGCGCGGAATCCAGCTCCTTAAAGTCACCGCCGAGATTGTCCTGCTGCACCCTGACCAGCTTCTCTGTCGCTCCGTCCGAACCCTGAAAGGTCTTTGTCAGCTCATCAAGCGCGCCACTGGCTGCGGACTTCAGCAGCGTTGCGGCTGATGAGGCGGCCTCTTCACCAAAAATGGTTTTCATATACTCGGCCTGCTGCGCGGTGCCGAGCTTGTTCTTTTCAAATGCGTGCTGCATTTCCTTCAGGATGGTGAAGAAGGGGCGCATATTGCCTTTGTTGTCGGCAGTTTTAACGCCCAGTTCTTTAATCGCAGAAAATGCCTGACCGGTCGGCGCCTGCAGGCGTGACAGCATGGCGCGTGCGCCGGTGCCTGCCATACTGCCGGTGATACCGTTCTTAGCCAGCAGGCCGATCATTGCGGTGGTCTGCTCCACGCTGACCCCTGCGTTTTTTGCCACCGGCGCGATATAGGTCAGCGCATCGCTTAACCCGTCAAAGTTAGCAGCGGTTTTATTCAGCGTGGCTGAGATCACATCGCCCAGGTGCGCGACTTCGCTGTTTGCCATACCAAACGCGCTTTTGGTACTCATCAGCAGACTGGCGCTCTCTTCCATGGTGCGGTTATTTGCCAGCGACATATTCAGCGTCACCGGCGTTGCCGCCCTGATGTCATCAACGTTGCCGCCCGCTTTGGCGATAACGATCTGCGCGTTGGCCGCATCGCCCGCTGATGCTGCGGTGTTATCACCAATCTGGCGCGCCTGGGTGCGCAGGGACTGAAACTCAGGCGAGGTTTTATCAAGGCCGAGTGTTGCCTGCAGCGTGGAGTTAGCCTGCGCAAATTCATAGCCGGGGCGCAATACAGAGGCACCGGCAACCGCGCCGACAGTCGCCGCACCGACACCCGCTGCGCCCATATTACGCATTTTACCCGCTGCCACCTGGCCGTTACGGAATCGCTCACTGGTGCGGTTTAGCTTCTCCTGCTGCTGGTTCAGCCGCTGCAATTCCATCTTCTGCCGGCTGAGTGACACCGTCGCCTGTGCCGAACTGGAGCGCAGCTGTTGCTGCTCACTGCTGAGATTTTTAGTCGAGATGCCCGCCGCTTTCAGGGCTTCGCGCTGCTGCTGCACCGACAGGCGCAGGCTGTTCGATTTGCTTTGCAGCTCTGCGGCGGCGCGCTTTGCGGCCTCCAGCGCTTTCGCCTGGGCGTTAGTAGGCTGTGCAGTATTACGAAACTGCACGGCCAGTGCAGCCGCCTCATCCTTCGCTTTCTGCAACGCCTCTTTTGTGACTGCCAGCTGTGCGCTGGTTTTACGAAAGCCGTCAATTTTCGCCGCCTGCTGGTCGAGCGCTTTGATACCGGCCTGCGTATCGCGGATGCCGCTGCTCAGTGATTTGGTGGCGGTCTGAATGGCCTTAAACGGTCGGGTAGCCTGATCGACCGCTTTCAGCAGTACCTGCAGCTTCAGGTTATTACTCATCGTCATTTGCTCCGCTGCGGATGAGTGCCTTGTGCCGCCAGTCGATAAGCTCGGCCAGCGGCATGTTGTACATTTCAGAAGGGGGCCAGTGGAAGAGGGTGGCGATATCGGCCATCAGGTCATTGACCGTCAGCCCGGCGGGCCAGCTTACTCTGCCGACTTCGAGGACAAAAAACCGATCACCCTGCCGCCGAGCGCAATCAAGTCTACCGGGTCGAGACTGATACACTCGGCTTTAGTCAGCGCTGGCAGCGTGATGCGCGGCAGCACGGTCAGCAGTGAATCCACATCCGCATTGCACAGCTCGGCCAGGCGGGTGCCGCGCAGGGCGCCGGAATTCGGCCTGATAACCTCAATGGTTTTAATTTCCGTCTCGCCGCGCATAATTGGCGTTTCCAGCGTAACGATATTGTCTTTCTGTTCCATGTTTTCTTATCTCACTTAAAAGGTGTTGAGGCGCCAGCACCGTAGCGCTGGCGTGCGTATCAGTTCAGGCCGATATTTTTACGATGCTCAGCCAGGCGGTCAGTGCCGTTGACCTTTTCAATCATGTTGATGGTGTCGATCTCAATCAGGTCTTTGCCGTTCCATGTCAGCCTGAAATAGGTGTTTTTACTGGTGACTTTTGTCTCAGTGTCTTCACCCTGTTTGGCTTCGCCGAAATCGAACTGCTGATGCCTGCCACGCACCTCTACCTCAACCGCAATCGTCTCTTCGGTATCATCACGCTGGTAGGAGCCGGTAAAGCGCAGCGGCACGTCGCTTTTCCCCCACTGGCTGAGGATCAGCTCATCCATGCCGCCGATAGTCCATTCCATATCAAGCGCGTCATCTTCCAGACCGTTATCAATATGGGCGGCGCCGTTCATACCACCGCCGCGATACGCATCGAGCTTGCGCGCCAGCTTCGGCAGGGTGACGGCTGTCACCAGCCCCTGATAGCTGTTGGCGTCATTGAAAAGGTTCAGGTACTTCAGTTTTTTTGGTAGTGCCATTGTTTACGGCTCCTTAGCTGTTAACGGCGGCAGCGAACTGCACCAGATAGGTGTCAGTAATGCGCTGGCGCAGGGTGAGGTCTTCCAGCGGCGGCACCGGCGTATAGTCGTAATCGATAAACAGTTTGCCCGCTTTCAGGGTGTCTTTATCGTTGGCGCTTTCGTCATACCAGCAGTCGGCGCCGATGAGATACCCCGCGCTGACCAGCTCGCGAAACTTCGCCTTAATACCGGCGATAATGTCTTTCACCAGCGTCGGGGTCATGGGCTTATCCATCGCCCACATATGCGCCTCGGCCATGGTGTCGGCAATCACCTGCGCGGTGCGGGTGTAGTTTTCAAAGGCGAACAGCGGATCGTCGCTACAGGTGCGGTTGCCCCAGAAGCGGAAACCGTCCTTGCGGATCAGGGTGGTGACGCCAGCCTGATTCAGCAGGTCGGCGTCGGTGCCAGCCTGCTGCAGATCCCAGAAGACCGACGCAGAAATGCCGGTTACGCCGTTAACGCCAACGTTCGACAGGGTCTTATGCCAGCCGGTGTCGTTGTCGATTCTGGCGCGCAGGCCCAGCGCCCGCGCCGTGGCATAAGCGGTTTCGGAGGCGTTCGCTGCGGTGTTCCAGGCGATAAAATCGGGCCAGATCACCATCAGCTCGCGCTGGCTGAAGTTGTCGCGATAAGCGGTGGCTTCGGTCAGCGTTTTGCAGCCATACGCGGAGATATAACCAAAGGCGCGCAGCTGCTGGCAGATGGAGGCCAGCGCTGTTGCCACTTCGAGTGAGTCCAGACCCGGCACGCCGAGAATGCGCGGTTTCACGCCGAGGTCGCTTTGCGCACTTAGCAGCGCTTTCATGCCGGTGTAACGTCCGTTCTCGTCGGTTTTACCGATGATATTGGAGGTGGTTTCCGCTTCGCTTTTGCCTTCCGCGACGCGCACCACAACGGTAACCGGTTTTGACTGATCGGCGATGGCCTGCAGTGACACTGCCAGCGTACCTGTTTTACCGGCCTTGCCGATGGCAGACTGCACATTAGTCAGCAGTACCGGCGTATCGAGCGGGAAGGCCAGCGCATCGGCATCATCGGCGGTGCAGACCATACCGACGATAGCGGTTGAAACGGTGGAAATGGTGCGCGTGCCGTCGTTAATTTCGACGACGCGGACACCATGATGATAATCAGACATCTGATGCACTCCGTATTGAGGGTGCGCTCAGATTGTCAGCTCAGGCGGGCGCCTGCATGCAATCAGGGTTTGCTGGTCAGAGACACAACATAAATAATGTTATCCGATGGGTTTGTTTTTAACAGCATCATCACAAAGTCGGATGTCAGATATTTTATCCTGTCGCGAATTTGAAGCCGTAATCAGCAGTATGTGATTCATGACAATAAGATTCAGGATGTTTCATTGTGTAATGTAAGGTTTTTAAATTAATTATCCTTCTGGCGCGCATCGCTGATATGTTTTTTACAGACTTTTCTGCCTTGCATGACCGTTTAAATAACGGCACGATGAAATATGATTTTATTTTGCCAGGAGGGTAAATGAAGCTTCATCCGCGTTACTACCGGCTTCTGAATACAATAAGGGAACTCAGATCGGCTCCCCCTGTATTAAGCAGGAAACACAGGGAAAGGCTGGTCGATATGGGACTCGTTGAAGCCTGTAAGGTAAATCACTACGGGCGTGACTCAGTCTCTTACCGGCTCACGGTGCTGGGAGAGCAATTTCTCGCCGATTATGATGAACACATCAGACTGGAAAAACTCAAATGCAGGCCGATGGCAAAGCGGTGATGTAACTTTTCATGTGCGCAGGTCTGTATAATAATTCTTCATGGTGATCATTAATGTTTACCAGTCTCACAGGTTCTGTGCCGTTCGCTGACAGTAACCGGATTAACTGCCTCGGGCGGGCCGCATAAATGATATTACCGTCCTCATCTCCAATCCAGTCAGAATACTGATCTCCGGAAGCCGTAGTAACCACGAGTGTGTTTTTCTCAAGCGCCCCTGTACGGCTCAGTATCGAGATAAATACTGATTCTTCATCAAGACAGCTTATCCTGAATATAACATCGGGTTTCTCAGATGAAATCAGATAGTTTCTGTCTGTTGTTTGCGTATTCCGGTTGAAGAAAATTCCTTCCCTTGTTTCACCGCCAGCCGCTGCATAATGAGTAAATATGCTCAGAAATGCAAGGCAGGTAAAACGGCAGGATTTGTTTTTAATGGCCATTTTTCATTCCTGAAGGAATCATTATCCTTCTAACAATGACAGGTTTTATTAAGATGAAAAGTGGATTCATCTTAATAAGAAACTGTACAGAGCCTGCTAAATTAAAAAAACTATCATCATTAAATCGCCAGACCTTCTTCATGCAGAGCGATACCACGCCATCAGTCTGATATAGCTGTTTACCACGCTGATTTCTCTCCCTTCGCCAAGCTGTTCAGTCTTTGCCGTCACGGTATGCTTATGCGCCGGGATTTTCATCGCATGTTTATGGGCGGCGGCGGCTGCCGTTCTGGCTTTCTTATTTCCGAACCAGACGTCATCAAGTGAGAACCTGGCCGCCGTGCCGCCAGTGCCCCACTGGTCATACTCGTGATCGTGCGCGCCGCCATCCTCCGTATTCAGGGTGCCGAAATCATGGCTGGACGTCTCACCCGTCACGTTAATCTGTTCGGCGGGCAGGTTATTTCTGGCAAGCCGGATGCTGTCGCTGCCGCCGGTTGCCATCACATCTGAGCCGTCCTGTTTGCCGAGCCGGATGGTTTTATCTTCGCCGAGATACTTCCATTCCGACCACGGCCAGCGCGCGTTAGGGTCGACATTATCCTTAAACAGCCGCACCTCGCCGACCGGGTTATCATCCTCCCAGGCGTCGCGCAGCGCACCCTTAACCGCGTCGGCAATGGCGCTTTTCATCGCGTCATCAAGGTTACCGGCAATCTCGTCGGTGTAGTCCTGCGCCTCGCTCTTAATGCGGTTTACTTCATCAATGGTCGCCAGTACCACCGCCGGATTATCAATAAACTGCACGTCTGCCGTGCTGCTGACCCCCAGCCAGATGCGGATCGCCTGATGGCGACCGGCACCCTGCGCCAGCTGCGGTTTGTAGGATTCCGGCATATTGGCGACGGCCAGACACACGTTATCCTCACTGAACAGCGCCACCTCGCGCAGCCAGAAGCCGCCGACCTGCGGCGGCATAATCAGCTCCGCCTCGATAATGCTGGCGCCCTGGTCTGCCACCGACAGGCGATTGAGCGGCGCGCGGTAACGCTCGTTAATCAGCCCGGTCTGCTGCGGGTCGGGCACCGGCAGCACACCGTTTGCATCGCCAACCGCCATCTGTGAAAACCCCACCGGCACGCCGGACAGGGCCGCCGCCGTCAGCCGGGCGGCGCCTGCGGCGGTCAGCACCGCGCTGAATTTTTTAGCTGTCACTGTTTCACCTCCGTTCCGGCCTGTCATCAGGGTTAAACGCTGATACCGCGCTCAAGGGCTTCAACCCGCACGCTTTCGTACACGGCGGCAACCTGCCGCGCGACCAGCGCCACGTCATCAAAGAATCCGACTTCGCTTACCACGCCGGAAGAGGTCAGGCCGGTAAATGACACCGTGGAGTTGATGCCGACCTGGAACGGGCGGCTCAGGTCGCGCTTCGCAATATCGGTGGCAGCGGAGACGATATCTTCCGTCAGCGTGCCGCCCTTGCCGGTATAAAGCCGGTACTGGTAATTCGTGGCGTCAAACACCGCCATTCGGAAGACAAAATCGCCCCGCGCCGGTCGCGCCATATCCGGGTCAGCAGTGCTTGGCAGCGTGCCCTGTGCCCCGGCGTCGTTGGTGTAACGAAGCGCGCCATACTCCTCCGGCGAAGCCGCGCGCGGCGTGCGTTCGGTGATGGCTTCGCCCGCCGGGCCGGGTGTGGCATACGCAGAAAAGTTATGCAGCGGGTAAAACTCGGTGGCACCGCTGACAATCATGCGAAACACGCTGTAAAACGAGTGCGTCGCCGCCGGCAGCTTGTCGAGGTTAATCCCGGCCAGCCGGTTGACCTGCACGCCGTCCGGCAGCCAGATAACGCCGGTGCCGCTGGTTTCGCCGGTCATGCCGCTGGCGGAAACGTCCGCGATGCTGGCTGGCGAGTCGCGAAAAATCATGCGCCCGTTAAAGGCGGGCAGGCTGTCAGGCCGGATAAAAATCGTCACCGCGTCAGGATTGGTAATGCGTGCTTTGGTTGCGCCGAGAATAAGAGCCATTATTTCACCCACAGTGTTGACAGTTTATTGCAGTCGCCGCCCATCCACGTATCCACGTAATGGTCGGCAGTTTCCGGCATTCTTCCGGCCACGACGTCAGGGAAGCGCCGCACGTAAAACGGCATGCCGCCCCAGCCGTGACCCATTTCTGAAATGTCCTGAGTACCCGCGCCGCTGAGGGTTCTGAACCATGCCGGGTCGGTAATGCCATGAATCACCGTTTCGGCCAGCAGGTGAATTTTTCCACCGTCCAGCGCATACCAGTCTTCACCGTGCAGCTTTGCAATCTCACACATCATCACCAGCGGGCCGAAGGTGAAATGGTGATAGTGCAGCGCCTTGCTGCCGCGCAGCAGCTCAACGTTAATCGTGCCGTTGTCGTTGATATGGCCGAGGTCGGTCAGGAACTGCGCGGCGGCCTTGTCGTAAAACGCCTGCCTGCCGGTGGCGTTCCACAGCGACAGCAGCGCGCAGGCCGCCCACGTTTTATGATTGTTGTTGCCGTACAGCTCCATGCGTTCAGATACCGCATCGCCCAGCAGATTCAGCCAGCGCAGCAGCGCCGGACGCCAGCCAAGCGGCGTCACCTTATCCAGCTTCCAGTACGTCAGCCCGATATTGACCGCGCGCCAGTGGCGGTCGTAATCCGCAATACCGACGGCTGCGTTAGAGCCGGTCAGGGCATTAAAGCGCGCCCAGCGCAGCATCCAGTCGGCAGCAGCCCGGCCACGCGCATAGTCGCCGTCGAACAGGAACGCACCAGACCATGCTGCAATCTGGTCGTTAAAGTCGTTGACCGGCTTCAGCGTCTTCTCACGGATAGCCAGGTTAACCGGGTCAAACGCATTACCGGTCGAGCCATACGGCCCGACGGTGGTCAGGTTGCGCACCGCGACCGGCGGTAACGGGTTTTCCAGCCACAGCGGATCCACCCAGCCGTCGTCGTAGAACTTCAGCCAGGGCGTGGCTTCCGGGGTGTCATCGGCCAGCGCCCATAACAGCCCGGCCTCGGCGGCAACGCGTTCATTTCCCATGCGTACGCCACCGGCATAAACCGCGCCGTTCTCCGCCATAAACAGAGTTGACCTGCCGTTTTCATCCGCCAGCCCGCCAATGATGGTTTCACCCCGCGCGGTTTTCTGCGCATCGCCTTCCGTTACGTTGCTTCTGACGTCCGTCACGTTCTGCGAAATCTGCTGAATGGCCGCCATCCCGGCGGGGTTCGCTATCGGCTTTGCCGCGCCGCCGTCATTCAGATACAGCGTGAATGAGGTGATGCTGTCCACCCCCTGCGCCACCTGAAACACCTGCCCGGCAGCGGTTGCCGCCAGCCCGGCAATCGTGCCGTCCGGGTCGTCACTGGTTTTAAAAAAGGTGCGCGCGCGGATATATTCGACCGACTCCAGCATGGTTTTCAGCCACTGCGTGCGGTTGCCAAGCTGCTGCGCCTGCAGGTTGGCAATGCCGGTGCGGCCGCCCCCGATTTTGTCCGTCCGGGCCACCTGATAAACCTCGTGTTCCCACTGGGTCAGCTCGTTAATTTTTCCCATCTCTTTCCCCGGAATAGTGATAGTTGTTGTCGTAGTGGGTCGAACCGTCGTACCGGTTGCTGCCGTCAGGCTGATAGCCCTGCGGATAGACAGTGATAATGCTGCCGTCGCACAGCGAAGCAGCGTGATAAACCGCCCCCGTCATGCCAGCAGATAGCGTCAGCTGCGCGATATGACGGCTGGCCGGTCTGGCGTCGCCAATCAGCCGCTCAAGCTCGCTGACCATTTCCTCCGTAATGCCGACGTCCATCAGGTCGATGGTCAGGCGGAACGTTCCGGCGGGGTCGGCAACCTGCCACCACTCCGCCAGCGTCATGGTGTAGCCCATGTTTTCAGTCACGCGGCGGATGGCGGCAACGG
>NZ_JAODIM010000024.1 GCF_025527015.1 Winslowiella arboricola
TGCCTGGCAGTTCCCTACTCTCGCATGGGGAGACCCCACACTACCATCGGCGCTACGGCGTTTCACTTCTGAGTTCGGCATGGGGTCAGGTGGGACCACCGCGCTAAAGCCGCCAGGCAAATTCTTGATTTACCGAACTCACGCTTATTACTGGTGCTGATACCCAGAGTCGAACTGGGGACCTCACCCTTACCAAGGGTGCGCTCTACCAACTGAGCCATATCAGCAAAACTTCGGGCGACATAAATGTCGCCCTTACTAATTTGATGCCTGGCAGTTCCCTACTCTCGCATGGGGAGACCCCACACTACCATCGGCGCTACGGCGTTTCACTTCTGAGTTCGGCATGGGGTCAGGTGGGACCACCGCGCTACAGCCGCCAGGCAA
>NZ_JAODIM010000023.1 GCF_025527015.1 Winslowiella arboricola
CACACAGATTGTCTGATGAAAGTAACGAGCAGAAAAAACCTCTACAGGCTTGTAGCTCAGGTGGTTAGAGCGCACCCCTGATAAGGGTGAGGTCGGTGGTTCAAGTCCACTCAGGCCTACCAAATTTTCACTCATGCTGCGTTATGCAGTCGGTCGTTTACCCAGGTAAACTTCCCTCCCGCATGCCTTGCCTGAGCAAAAATTAACATTTGTGCTGTTGTACAGATGTGACTCCTCGCGAGTGGTAGTAGTTGGTCTCTGCAGTAACTGTATGGGGCTATAGCTCAGCTGGGAGAGCGCCTGCCTTGCACGCAGGAGGTCAGCGGTTCGATCCCGCTTAGCTCCACCATACCGTTACTAAAAATACTTCAGAGCACGC
>NZ_JAODIM010000022.1 GCF_025527015.1 Winslowiella arboricola
CACACAGATTGTCTGATGAAAGTAACGAGCAGAAAAAACCTCTACAGGCTTGTAGCTCAGGTGGTTAGAGCGCACCCCTGATAAGGGTGAGGTCGGTGGTTCAAGTCCACTCAGGCCTACCAAATTTGTACTCATGCTGCGTTGTGGCTCCGGCTCGCATACAAAAGTATGCTTCGCGAATCCACGCCTTGCCTGAGCGCAAATTACATTCTCACGAACGTGAAAATGTATCTCCTGGTAGTAGATGGTCTCTGCAGTAACTGTATGGGGCTATAGCTCAGCTGGGAGAGCGCCTGCCTTGCACGCAGGAGGTCAGCGGTTCGATCCCGCTTAGCTCCACCATAC
>NZ_JAODIM010000021.1 GCF_025527015.1 Winslowiella arboricola
AAGTGTTTTGGTGAGCGTGATGAGAGACGCGAAAATTTTCAGCTTAGTTCACCGGATATAAGAATCAGCAGAAACGAAAGATTTTGCGCTGAAGCAAGGCGGCAAGTGAAGGAAAGGAAGGAGCATACTTTGGTATGTGACTGACTTTACGAGCGGAGCCAACGCAGCAGCGGCGTAAAAGATTCGTTTCGAGCACCAAGAATTTGCCTGGCGGCTTTAGCGCGGTGGTCCCACCTGACCCCATGCCGAACTCAGAAGTGAAACGCCGTAGCGCCGATGGTAGTGTGGGGTCTCCCCATGCGAGAGTAGGGAACTGCCAGGCA
>NZ_JAODIM010000020.1 GCF_025527015.1 Winslowiella arboricola
CGTGAAAATGTATCTCCTGGTAGTAGATGGTCTCTGCAGTAACTGTATGGGGCTATAGCTCAGCTGGGAGAGCGCCTGCCTTGCACGCAGGAGGTCAGCGGTTCGATCCCGCTTAGCTCCACCATACCGTTACTAAAAATACTTCAGAGCACGCCGGCAACGGTATGCTGCGAAGTATTATGCTCTTTAAAAATCCGGAACAAGCTGAAAATTGAAACGACATGTCGTCTCATTTCTCCGTAATAAGAAATGAATCACGATATGTTCGAGTCTCTCAAATGCTTGCAGCTCAGAAGAGTCGAAAGAC
>NZ_JAODIM010000019.1 GCF_025527015.1 Winslowiella arboricola
AATTTGATGCCTGGCAGTTCCCTACTCTCGCATGGGGAGACCCCACACTACCATCGGCGCTACGGCGTTTCACTTCTGAGTTCGGCATGGGGTCAGGTGGGACCACCGCGCTACAGCCGCCAGGCAAATTCTTGGTGCTCGAAACGAATCTTTTACGCCGCTGCTGCGTTGGCTCCGCTCGTAAAGTCAGTCACATACCAAAGTATGCTCCTTCCTTTCCTTCACTTGCCGCCTTGCTTCAGCGCAAAATCTTTCGTTTCTGCTGATTCTTATATCCGGTGAACTAAGCTGAAAATTT
>NZ_JAODIM010000018.1 GCF_025527015.1 Winslowiella arboricola
TCAAGCCAGCTTATGCCATTGCACTAACCTCACGATGTCCGACCGTGATTAGCTGACCTTCGTGCTCCTCCGTTACTCTTTAGGAGGAGACCGCCCCAGTCAAACTACCCACCAGACACTGTCCTCATCCCGGATCACGGGACTAAGTTAGAACATCAAACATTAAAGGGTGGTATTTCAAGGTTGGCTCCACGCAGACTGGCGTCCGCGCTTCAAAGCCTCCCACCTATCCTACACATCAAGGCTCAATGTTCAGTGTCAAGCTGTAG
>NZ_JAODIM010000017.1 GCF_025527015.1 Winslowiella arboricola
GCGAGTTCGCTTCTCTTTGTATGCGCCATTGTAGCACGTGTGTAGCCCTGGCCGTAAGGGCCATGATGACTTGACGTCATCCCCACCTTCCTCCGGTTTATCACCGGCAGTCTCCTTTGAGTTCCCGCCATTACGCGCTGGCAACAAAGGATAAGGGTTGCGCTCGTTGCGGGACTTAACCCAACATTTCACAACACGAGCTGACGACAGCCATGCAGCACCTGTCTCACGGTTCCCGAAGGCACTAAGGCATCTCTGCCGA
>NZ_JAODIM010000016.1 GCF_025527015.1 Winslowiella arboricola
CCGTATTATCAATCCCAACATAACTATTGTTACGACGATAATTCTCAGACTAAGCACTATAAATTTTTGCAGCATCATGGCCTCCATGCATATTGCATTTTCCTGGGCAAGAGGCTAACCTGATGTTGTTCAAGCATTGGACTAGCCTCATATCGATTAACAGTCGTATGGGGCTTTTCTCTTTTATATCCTTTGCAAATGCTCAGGATATAAAGATCCAGAGCACCCACCAGACAGTCTACCTTAATGAATTTCC
>NZ_JAODIM010000011.1 GCF_025527015.1 Winslowiella arboricola
TTCACGACGGACGTTAGCACCCGCCGTGTGTCTCCCGTGATAACATTCTCCGGTATTCGCAGTTTGCATCGGGTTGGTAAGCCGGGATGGCCCCCTAGCCGAAACAGTGCTCTACCCCCGGAGATGAATTCACGAGGCGCTACCTAAATAGCTTTCGGGGAGAACCAGCTATCTCCCGGTTTGATTGGCCTTTCACCCCCAGCCACAAGTCATCCGCTAATTTTTCAACATTAGTCGGTTCGGTCCTCCAGTTAG
>NZ_JAODIM010000041.1 GCF_025527015.1 Winslowiella arboricola
AAAACGTCTCCCCGACAAAAAGAATGTAGGGGCGGCGTTCTCCCCGCCCGTCCCAATGATTGGCACGATTTATAATGACGGCGTTATCGCCGCCCGCAAATCCAGCCGCAAACTATGCATTTTTGGAATGGGACAGGCGAAAAGCTCATTGGTATTTTGCCGCCGCCCACGCGCATTCTGAATGTCCTGGGCCGCGCACGCGCCTGACAACGATTTCTGGGGACAATTATGCAAAACAAAGAGTTAGTCTGGAATCTGGTGGATGAGCATAAAACTGAATTCTGTGATCTGAGCGACCGCGTATGGGGCATGCCGGAGATCTGTTATACCGAGTACCGCTCAGTGGCCGAACATACCGCGATGCTGAAACAGCAGGGTTTTCGCGTGACCGAGAATATCGCTGAGATCCCGACGGCGGTGATGGGCGAAGCCGGTGAAGGCGGCCCGATTATCGCCATTCTGGGGGAATATGATGCCCTGCCCGGCCTGAGCCAGGAGTCCGGTGTCGCTTATCCGTCACCGCTGCCAGGCAATGGTCAGGGCCACGGTTGCGGCCATAACCTGTTAGGTTCCGCCGCCATGCTGGCCGCCACCGCGCTAAAAGAGTGGCTGGCGGCGACCGGCACGCCAGGCCGCGTACGCTACTACGGCTGTCCGGCCGAAGAAGGCGGCGCGGCAAAATCGTTTATGGCGCGCGCAGGCGCTTTCGATAATGTTGATGTGGCAATTACCTGGCACCCCAGCGCCCATCACGAAGTAGCAAAACCGCAATCCCTTGCCAATACCCGTATGGACTTCTTCTTTACCGGCCGCTCCTCGCATGCCGCCGCGTCGCCGCATCTGGGCCGCAGCGCACTGGATGCCGCCGAGCTGATGAATGTCGGCGTCCAGTTCCTGCGTGAGCATGTGCCGCAGGATTCGCGTATCCACTACGCGATGCTCGATTCTGGCGGTATCGCGCCTAACGTGGTGCAGGCGAAAGCCGCAGTGCGTTACGCCATCCGTTCACGCGATGTGCATGCGATGTTCGATCTGAATGAGCGCGTCAAACGCGTGGCGCAGGGCGCGGCGATGATGACCGATACCCAGGTTGAAATCAGCATTATGAGCGCCGTCTCCAATCTGCTGGGCAACCGCCCGCTGGAAGAAGCGATGCAGCGCAATCTGGAACAGCTGGGCACCGTCAAGTTTGATGACGCCGACCTCGCCTTTGCCGCCGAGATTCAGGCGACGCTAAGCGCGGAAGAGATCGCCAGCGATATCCGCAAAACCGGCATAAAACGCGCCAGTCCTAAGCCGCTCAGCGACTTTATCATCCCGCTTGATACCCAGGGTGAAGTGATGATGGGTTCCACTGACGTTGGCGATGTCAGCTGGGTGATCCCGACAGTGCAGGCCCATGTGCCGACGATGGCGATTGCCACGCCGGGCCACTCCTGGCAGCTGACCGCACAGGGCAAAATGCCTGCCGCGCATAAAGGCCTGGCCCATGTCGCCAAAGTGATGGCCTCCACCGCCATTGATGTGCTGACCGACAAAGTGCTGCTGGCGCAGGTGAAAAAAGCCCACTACGAGCAGGTCAGTGAGACCCCTTATCAATGCCCAATCCCGGCGGAAGTGAAGCCACCGGTGCAACCGCGTCCAACTGAAGTCTGATTCCTTTTTCCTCTGGAGCATAATAATGACCAAACTGAATGCAATTGCCGCCGCACTGGTTTTGGCGGGCACGTTTAGCGCGGCCAGCCAGGCCGCAACACCGCCTGACTCACTGGTAATGGCGTGGAATATCGACGCCATCAGCACCTGGGATCCGGCGCAAATTGGTGAAGTGGTCACCAATGAAATCTATACCAACACCTGCGATACGCTGGTGGACTTTGACGTCAAAGATGAGAAGAAAGTGGTGCCGAATATGGCGCAGAGCTGGGATGTCTCTGATGACCGTAAAACCATTACCTTTCATCTGCAAAAAAATATGAAGTTTGCCGATGGATCTCCGGCAACGGCGGGCGACCTGGCGTGGTCACTGCAACGCGTGGTTAAACTCGGCTATGGCAATGCCGCGGCGATCAAAGAGTACGGCTTTACCAAAGAGAACGTCGATCAGGTGATTACCGCGCCGGATAACAACACACTGGTGCTGACCTTCGACAAAGCCTATCCAACCAATCTGGTGCTACAGGCGATTGCCGCCAATAACGTCTCCTCGCTGGTCGATCGCAAACTGCTGGAGAAGCAGGCGGTGGATGGCGATTTCGGTCATAAATATCTCTCCACCCATACCGCCTGCGTCGGACCTTATCAGCTGGCGCGCTGGAACGCCGGTGAGGGCGTGGTATTACAGGCGACGCCAAACTACTGGGGTGAGCAGCCGAAACTGAAGCGCATTCTGATCCGCCATGTGGCGGAAACCGGCACCCAGCGCCTGCTGCTGACGCAGGGCGATGTCGATATTGCCCGTGACCTGTCGGCGGACGATCTGAAAACGCTGGATGAAGGCGGCAAGGTGAAAGTGGAGAAAACCCTCAAGCCGCAGCTGTTCTTCTGGAGCTTTAACAACGAAGACCCGATTTTCAAAAATGAGAAAGTGCGTCTGGCGATGCGCTACCTGATCGATTACGACGGTCTGGCCAACAGCGTCATGCCATACCTCGGCGTGCCGCGCGCCAGTTTTGCGCAACTCGGCGCTTTCGGCGCGCTGGACGCCAAAGAGGGCCAGCCGTTTAAACTGGATCTGGCCAAAGCTAAACAGCTGCTGACCGAAGCCGGTTATCCGAATGGTTTCACCTCCACCGTCTTTTTCGGCACCCTGCCGCACTCGGCACCTATCGCCCAGAGCATTCAGCAGAACGCCGCCAAAGTCGGGGTCACGCTGAAACTGGAGCGGATGGCCAATGCCCAGCTGTTTAGCCGCGCACGCGGGCGTGAATTCCAGAGCGTGATGATGGCATGGCAAACCTCGGTGCCGGATGCTTACGGCAACGCCTCGCGGCTGGTGTTTAACCCGGACAACAGCAAAGAAGCGCGTGCAACGCAGTATCCAAGCTGGCGCGCCGCTTACTACGACCCGCAGATGAATAAAGCCGTTGAAGCCGCACTGCTGGAGCCGGACGACAGCAAGCGCACCGCCATGTACGCCGATCTGCAACGTGAAGTGATGCAGAAAGGACCGATGGCGATTATGTTCCAGATGTACAACACCGCCGGCATCAGCCCGACGGTGAAAAACTGGACCTGGAATGGCTTCCGCGTCTGGTACAACGCCGCAAGCAAATAACGGAGGCCGCCCATGTCGCAGCTTTTACCGCAACAACACATGACCCTGGAACCGTCACCGATCTGGCGCCGCCTGCGGGCGCTGCTGAAAGGCACGCTCTCCATCTTCTGTACGCTGCTGGGGCTGGCGGCATTGACCTTCTTTATTGGCCGTCTGCTGCCGATCGACCCGGTAGTCGCGGTGATCGGCGACAACGCCGGTCAGGAAGCTTATGACAAGATGTACCATCTGCTGGGCCTCGATCAGCCGCTGTGGAAACAGTTTATTGATTACGTCTGGCAGCTGGCCCATCTCAACTTTGGCACCGCCCTGACCACCAGCCAGCCAGTGGCGCAGGATATCGCCCGCGTCTTTCCGGCCACGCTGGAGCTGGCGACGCTGGCGGCAATCATTGGCGTCGGCCTCGGTATTCCGGCCGGGGTGCTCTCCTCGATGTACCGTAATTCATGGTTTGACCATGTGATCCGCTTTATCGGCCTGCTGAGTTACTCCACGCCGCACTTCTGGCTGGGGCTGATGGGACTGCTGCTGTTCTATGCCTCACTCGGCTGGATCGGCGGACCAGGCCGTATCGACTTTATGTATGAGTTCGATCTGCAACCGGTGACCGGCTTCTGGCTGATTGACAGCTTGCTGGCCGGTAACTGGGAAGTGTTTAAGAACGTCTTCGGCCATATTATTTTGCCGGCGTCGATTCTGGGCCTCAGCTCACTGGCTTATATCAGCCGCATGGTGCGCAGCTTTATGATTGAGCAGCTTTCACAGGAATATATTATCACCGCGCGCGTAAAGGGACTGTCATGGGCGCGCTGCGTCTGGGTGCATGCGCTGCGCAATATTGCAGTGCCGACCTTGACCGTGGTGGCGCTCTCCTGGGCCACCCTGCTGGAAGGCGCGGTGCTGACCGAGACGGTGTTTGCCTGGCCTGGTTTTGGCCGCTACCTCACCAATGCGCTGCTGGCCGGTGATATGAATGCGGTGGTCGGCTGTACGCTGCTGATCGGCGCGATCTTTGTGGTGCTCAATCTGATCTGTGACCTGCTGTACCGTATTTTCGATCCCCGCACGCGTCAGGAGGGACAATGACCGACTCGGTAAATAAATCACTGCCAACGCGCCAGCGTTCGGCGTTACGCAGCTGGCTTAGCGCGCCAATACCAGCTTCACCGTTCCAGGCACATATGCAGCAAATATGGCTACAGTGGCTGCGTTTTTGCGCTAACCACTCGGCGCTGTTTGGTCTGCTGGTGCTGCTGGTGGTGCTGGCGGCGGCGCTGTTTGCCCCCTGGCTCAGCACCCACGATATCTTTAACCAGGATCTGACCAACCGTCTGCAGCCGCCGACGGCGCAGCACTGGCTCGGCACCGATGAGCTGGGGCGCGATATCTACAGCCGCCTGCTGCATGGCGCACGTATTACACTGTATATCGCCGCACTGACGGCGGTAATTATTACCCCACTGGGACTGATTATCGGCACTACTGCGGGCTACCTCGGTGGCTGGGTGGATACCGTGCTGATGCGTCTGGTGGATATTTTTCTCGCCTTTCCCAGCCTGATTCTGGCGCTGGCGTTTGTCGCCGCGCTGGGTCCGGGCATTGATAACGCGATTATCGCCATTTCACTCTCCTCCTGGCCGCCGATTGCCCGGCTGGCGCGCGCCGAAACCCTGTCGATCCGCAAGATGGACTATATCGCGGCAGTACGTTTGCAGGGGGCATCATCGTGGCACATTATCCTGCGCCATATTATGCCGATGTGTCTGCCGTCCGTGGTGGTGCGCGTCACGCTGAATATGGCGGCGATTATCCTCACCGCTGCCGGACTCGGCTTCCTTGGACTCGGCGCGCAAGCACCCAGCCCGGAGTGGGGCGCGATGCTGGCTTCCGGCCGTGAGTTTATGCTGAACAATGGCTGGATTGCCGCCATCCCCGGTTTAGCGATTCTTTTTACCAGTCTGGCCTTTAACCTGCTTGGCGACGGCCTGCGCGACGTAATGGATCTCCGCCATGAATGACACCCTGCTGCAGGTGGAAAACCTGAATATTACTTTTAAGGGCGCGCATCAGGATCACCATGCGGTGCGCAATGTCTCTTTCAGCGTCGGCCGCGAAAAACTGGCAATTGTCGGCGAATCCGGCTCCGGCAAATCACAAACCTGCCGCGCGCTGCTGAAGCTGACGCCGAAAATCGGGCGCGTCAGCGCCGATAAAATGCAGTTTGGCGATATCGATCTGCTGGCCGCCAGTGAGAAGCAGATGCGTGGGATCCGCGGCGGGCGCATTTCGATGATTCTGCAGGATCCCAAATTCTCGCTGAATCCGCTGATGCGTATCGGCGATCAGATCAGCGAAGCTTATCGCCTGCATACCCAGGCGAGCAAAAGCGTGGCGCGCGATCGGGCGCTGGCGATGCTGGAGTCGGTGCATATTCGCGAGGTGGAGAAAGTTTATCAACTCTATCCCCATGAGATTTCCGGCGGTATGGGACAGCGTGTGATGATCGCCATGATGCTGATCCCGGAGCCGGATCTGATTATCGCCGATGAACCCACTTCGGCGCTGGATGTGACCGTGCGTCAGCAGGTGTTGAGTATCCTCGATGAACTGCTGGCGCGCCGTAATACCGGCATGCTGTTTATCACTCACGATCTTAATCTGGTGTCGCGCTTCTGCGACCGCGTGCTGGTGATGTATGCCGGTCGCGTAGTTGAGGAGATTCAGGCCAGCCAGCTGGAACATGCCTGTCATCCCTACACCCGCGCGCTGCTTGCCAGTCAGCCACGGCTGCATCAGCCGGTGGAAACCCTCAGTGTGCCGACCCGTGACGCCGCCTGGCTGAACGGCCCGACCTGGCGTGATGGAGTTGCCGTATGAATACCCCGATCCCCACGCAACAGCGCAGTGTTGAAGCGGTCAGCCTGAATATCGCCTTTGGTGAAGGCAG
Source organism: Winslowiella arboricola (assembly GCF_025527015.1). GTDB lineage: Bacteria > Pseudomonadota > Gammaproteobacteria > Enterobacterales > Enterobacteriaceae > Erwinia > Erwinia arboricola. The sequence continues at coordinate 6,225 of NZ_JAODIM010000041.1, forward strand.
CCAGCGCCGCCAGGTGGTGAGCGATGTCAGCTTTACGCTGGCGGCAGGTGAAAGCTATGGCCTGATTGGTGAATCCGGCTGCGGTAAATCCACCATTCTGCGCGCCCTCGCCGGTCTGAATAGCGACTATCAGGGCGCCATTCTGTTTGATAACAAAGAGCAGCAGCCGGTGCGCGATAAAGCCTTTTATCGCCAGGTGCAGATGGTATTTCAGGATCCTTACGCCTCGCTGCATCCGCGCAAAATGGTATGGAATGCGCTGCGTGAGCCATTGCAGCTGCACGGCCTCGATCGCCATGAGTCGCGCATCAGCGATGTGCTGCATGCGGTCGGCCTGAGCGATGCTTTCCGTTATCGCTACCCGCACCAGCTTTCCGGCGGCCAGCGCCAGCGTGTAGCGATTGCCCGTGCGCTGATTATGGAGCCGTCCGTGCTGCTGCTTGATGAACCGACATCAGCGCTCGACGTTTCAGTGCAGGCGGAGATCCTTAACCTGCTTGCCACGATGCGCAAACAGCGCCAGCTGACCTATCTGATGGTCACCCATGACCTGGCGGTGGTGACCCATCTCTGCCAGCGAGTGGCGATTATGCATCAGGGCGTGCTGCTGGAAGAGTTAAGCGCCGATGCCCTGCGTCAGGGCAATGCGCGCGAAGCCTATACGCAGCGTTTTCTTGCTGCCAGTGAATGCTAAGGAGAAGCTTTAAGCATGTTTATCAAGCTGCGTCGTTATCTGGAAACCATTAATACCGATGCGATGATGGTGCTGCAACACGGCGAGTGCCAGTTTGCCGTCGGCGATCTCAGCCACCGTTTTCAGTGCCACTCAATGCGCAAAAGCTTTCTCAGCGCGCTGTATGGCCCGGCGGTGGCGGAAGATCGTATTGATCTGTCGCTGACCTTGCAGGCGCTGGGCATTGACGATCGTGAAGGTTTATCGGCAGTGGAAAAACAGGCCTGTCTGTATGACCTGCTGACGGCGCGTTCCGGCATCTATCATCCGGCCAATTATGAAACCGCATGGATGAAGCGCATCAAACCAGCGCGTCACCGTCATGCGCCGGGGGAAAACTGGTGCTACAGCAACTGGGATTTTAATGCTCTTGGCACGGCCTGGTTGCAGCTGACCGGCGAGGATATCCATCAGGCGTTTGATCAGCGTATTGCACGACCAGTGGGTATGGAAGATTTCCGCGTGGAACAGGATGGCTGGATGGAACCGGGAGAGTCATCGCAACATGCGGCTTACCCGTTCCGCCTGTCAACGCGCGATCTGGCGCGCTTCGGCCAGCTTTTTTTGCAGCAGGGGCAATGGCAGGGAGAAAGCATTATTCCGGCGGCGTGGGTTAACACCAGTACCGCACCGATTTCGCACGCCGGCGATCGCGGCGCCTATGGCTATATGTGGTGGGTGACGCGCGATAGCGTCGCCTGGCCGGAAGCGATATTACCGGCGGGCAGCTATTCGGCGCGCGGCGCTGGCGGCCACTTCTGCCTGGTGCTACCGACGCTGGATATGGTGGTGGTGCATCGGGTCGACACTGACCAGCCGGGTCGTGAAGTAAACCGTTTTCAGATCGGAAAATTATTGCAGCTGTTGCTGGATGAATGTGACAACGGAGGTGTTGTATGAGTGTGATTGAAACCATTGCCGCCTGGTGCGTTCGTCACCCGGCGTTTAGCGAACAGGCGCGCCAGCTGGCGCAGGATGCGATCGCCGATACGCTGGGCTGTCTGTATGCCGGACGCGACGATTTCTCCACACAAGCGGTGCAGCGCGCCTGGGCGCACTATGAAAGTCAGCCAGCGGCGATTGTTGCCCTGCTGAATGGCACCGCCGCCCATGCGATTGATTACGATGACAACTTTGGCCCAGGGATGAGCCACGCTTCGGCAGTACTGGTCCCTTCCCTGCTGGCGGTAGCGCTGGAAGAGAATTGCGATGGTAAAGCGCTGACTGAAGCCTATCTGATCGGCTTACAGGCGCAGGCGTTTGTCGGCGAAGTGGTCAGCAATGCGCACTATACGGCGGGCTGGCATGGCACCTCGACCATCGGTTGTATTGGCACTGCGGCTGGCGTCGCCTGGCTAAAAGGGCTTGATGAGGCCGGTATTGCGCGCACGCTGTCGATTGCCGTCAGCCTCGCCAGCGGGATTAAAGGCCAGTTTGGCACGCCGTTAAAACCGTTTCATGCTGGCATGGCGGCACGTAACGCGATAGATGCCGCTCAGCTGGCAGCCTGCGAGATGACCGGGCGGCTGGATATTATCGAATGCGATATGGGATTTTATCAGCTGTTTGATGGCGCCGGTTTTCAGCCGGAAAGCATCCAGCGCTGGTTAACACTGCCACAGCATGTGATCGAAACCGTTGGTGTGATGCCGAAAAAACATCCCTGCTGCGGATCGACGCACCGGATTCTGGATGCGATTGCCGATTTGCAGGCGCTGCATGCTTTTAGCGCGGAAGATGTCGAGTCGGTGACCACCAAAGTCGGCATCTCCAATCTGCGCAACCTGGCTTATGCGCAGCCAGAGGATGAGATGCAGGCGCGTTTCTCGATGAATTACTGCGTGGCGGTGATGCTGGAGAAAGGCATGCTCAGCGTCGCTGACTTCACACCACAGCAGGTGCAGCGTCAGGCCGATGCCACCAGGCTGGCAAGGGTGTCGATGAGCAGCTGGAGCGCCGACGAAGAAGCCGAACAGGGTAATTTGCCGCATATAGTCACCATTATACTAAAAGATGGCCGCACGTTAACGGCTCAGCGCCTGAGCGCCAAAGGCTCACTGGCAGAACCCTTTAGTGCTGCGGATAAGCAGCAGAAGTTCGCTGACTGCTGCGCAGGTTTACGCGGATATGATCAGATCTGGCAACGGCTGGAGAATTTACAGCAGGAAAGTGGTCTGGGATTTTTGCGGAAGATGATGGTTTGAAGCAAAGGGCGGCGTGAACGCCGCCCCTACAGGCTGGGGTCTTTCGCCGTGCTTAATTGCATCACTGACTCAGGCATAGCGCTGGACTATGGCGAGCTTACGCATTACCCGACACCAGAGTGCAAACAGCAGCGAGTAATAAAAGCGCTCAGAGCAAATTATTACAAAGCTGAAAATGATAAATGCCAGTGATAATAGCGGCGCGATAAAGCCAGTTTCAGAGGTTATTGCGCAAAGCAGATAATTTACAAAATACACTCCAGCCATCAGTAGCGTGAACCATGCCAACCAGATATGGACTTTAACTCCGATCATATACCCCTTTGTCATAACAAAAAGTGGGATAATATAGAGTATGGCGCAAACCACTGAGCTGATCACTACCAATATCAGCGTTGTGGTTGACGGTAGTTGCAGAAAACGAGTTACCATTTCCCATAGTGAATACTGTGCAATAGCAAGGCTGAGGATCATAAAAAAGGTACTGAGCACCAGCGGTATGGTAAAGGTGAACATTCCAGTCGACTGATGAATGCTGTTATTCAGCTCATCCTGTATCTGCCTTAGCCTGTCAGGCTTAGCCTCCCTGATGGCCAGCTCATTTTTCTGGCAATGATGTAATCGTTGCTGAAATGCTTTATATAACATTATCATCCTTTTAAAACGAGAAAGACTGGATAGTGGAAATGATATAGCGGCCGGTCTTGTTAAGGTTTTGCGGATTACGAATGGTACCTGTTGCAGCACTACCCGCGAAAGTGACGGTATTATTCATAGCAATTAACAATTCTTTTTGTAGCTGACGTAGAATTGATTCTGAAGGAAAACGTTTGGGATAACGGCCTGCTATCATTGCAGCCTTAATCCCCGCATTTGATATACCCGGATTTTGGGCACGGATGATTTCTTCAGTCAGTCGCTTACGCTCAGCACGCGTTAGCCCCTTAAACCATTCAGTGACATTTTTAGCGGACACCGCCTTCATAATCTTATAAGTTTCCAGGGTACTTTTTAATCCAGCGCTGCGCGCCATCATCATAGATAATGCCAACCTGAAAGAAATCACGGCTACAATCCAGCTGCTCAGCAAGCTTTTTAAAATTGATATCACCACCTGTTGCTTTTCCCATCCAGTGCGCGAAATCATAACTCAACATGCTAATTTCCACAGATTGACCGGGAATATTCATTATTCTTCTCCTTCCATGAAGTTGTGATTGATACGTACGTTAACAAACCCTAATAGAATAAACACGATAATTACAATTTTAAAGTAAGGAAGTGCAACGAGGCGGGGATTATGGATTATTCTGGGAAAGAATATGTGCAGCTAAACTTATCAATTTTGGCAGTATCGAGAGGGCAATGGTTTGAAATAACAAAGGGCGGCGTGAACGCCGCCCCTACAGGCTGGGGTCTTTTGTAGCGGCGGCGTTTTCGCCGCCCGCCACAACCGATTACACTGCGGTCTGGAAAATCACACCATCAGCTTTATCGGTGTACTGGCCAAGCTGGTCAAAGTTCAGATAACGGTAAGTATCTACCGCCGTCTTATCCACCTGCTCCATAAACTGCTGATACTCATCCGGCGTTGGCAGTTTGCCAAGCAGTGAGGCTACCGCAGCCAGCTCTGCTGACGCCAGGAAGACGTTAGCGCCATTACCCAAACGGTTCGGGAAGTTACGCGTCGAGGTGGAGACCACCGTCGAACCATCGGATACGCGCGCCTGGTTACCCATACAGAGTGAGCAACCCGGGATCTCAATACGCGCACCACTCTTACCAAACACGCTGTAGTAACCCTCTTCGGTCAGCTGCGCCGCATCCATCTTGGTTGGCGGAGCCACCCACAGACGGGTTGGCAGCTGGCCTTTATGGGCATCCAGCAGTTTACCGGCTGCACGGAAGTGACCAATGTTGGTCATGCAGGAACCGATAAACACTTCATCGATCTTCTCACCCTGCACGTCAGACAGCAGACGCGCATCATCAGGATCGTTTGGCGCACAGAGAATAGGCTCTTTGATCTCAGCCAGATCGATATCGATCACCGCAGCGTATTCCGCGTCGGCATCGCCTTCCAGCAGCTGTGGATCTTCCAGCCATTTCTGCATGCCCTGGATACGACGCTCCAGCGTACGGCGATCGCCATAACCCTCGGAGATCATCCACTTCAGCAGCACTACGTTGGAGTTCAGATACTCGATAATCGGATCTTTGCCGAGCTTGATAGTACAGCCCGCCGCAGAACGCTCAGCGGAAGCATCGGACAGCTCAAATGCCTGCTCAACTTTCAGCTCCGGCAAGCCTTCGATCTCAAGGATGCGGCCAGAGAAGATGTTTTTCTTCCCTTTCTTCTCAACCGTCAGCAGACCCGCTTTGATCGCGTACAGCGGGATCGCATGCACCAGATCGCGCAGGGTGATGCCCGGCTGCATTTTACCTTTAAAGCGTACCAGCACCGATTCCGGCATATCCAGCGGCATGACGCCGGTGGCAGCAGCAAACGCCACCAGACCTGACCCCGCCGGGAACGAGATACCAATTGGGAAACGGGTATGGGAGTCACCGCCGGTGCCGACGGTGTCCGGCAGCAGCATACGGTTCAGCCAGCTGTGGATAATACCGTCGCCCGGACGCAGTGAAACACCGCCACGGTTCATAATAAAGTCAGGCAGCGTATGGTGGGTGCTGACGTCAACCGGCTTCGGATAGGCTGCGGTATGACAGAACGACTGCATCACCAGATCGGCGGAGAAACCGAGGCAGGCGAGGTCTTTCAGTTCATCACGGGTCATCGGGCCGGTTGTATCCTGCGAGCCTACCGAGGTCATTTTCGGTTCGCAATACTGACCAGGGCGCACGCCGTCGGTACCGCAGGCGCGGCCAACCATTTTCTGTGCCAGCGAGAAGCCACGGCTGCTCTCTGCCACGTCTTTCGCGATGCGGAATACGTCGCTTACCGGCAGGCCCAGTGATTCACGCGCTTTGGTCGTCAGACCACGACCGATAATCAGCGGAATACGGCCACCGGCACGCACTTCATCCAGCAGCACTTCGGTTTTCAGTTCGAAGTTCGCCAGCACCTCATCGGTGTCATGGCTACGCACTTCGCCCTTATACGGATAGATATCGATGACGTCGCCGGTATTCAGGTTATCGACATCCACTTCAATCGGCAGTGCACCGGCATCTTCCATGGTGTTAAAGAAGATCGGCGCAATTTTACCGCCCAGCACCACGCCGCCGCCTTTTTTGTTCGGCACAAACGGCAGATCATCACCCATAAACCACAGCACCGAGTTGGTGGCGGATTTACGTGATGAACCGGTACCGACCACGTCACCGACGTAAGCCAGCGGGAAACCTTTCTGATTCAGCGCTTCGATCTGCTTAATCGGGCCGACGTTACCCGCCTCGTCAGGTTCGATGCCTTCACGGGCGTTTTTCAGCATTGCCAGCGCATGCAGTGGAATATCCGGGCGCGACCAGGCATCTGGTGCCGGAGAGAGATCATCGGTATTGGTTTCGCCGGTGACTTTAAAGACGGTGACGGTGATTTTTGCCGCCAGTTCCGGACGCGAGAGATACCAGTCAGCATCAGCCCAGGCTTGTACAACCTGTCTGGCGTGCGGGTTACCCGCTTTGGCTTTCTCTTCAACATCGTAGAAACTATCAAACATCAGCAGCGTGTGGGACAACGCTTTGGCGGCAATCGGTGCCAGCGTTTCATCATCGAGGGCATCAATCAGCGGATGGATATTGTAACCACCCTGCATGGTGCCCAGCAGTTCCACCGCTTTTTCAGGCGAAACCAGAGGAGAGGTTGCTTCACGTTTGGCAATGGCCGCGAGGAAACCCGCTTTGACATAGGCCGCTTCATCAACGCCGGGCGGGACTCGGTTAATTAGCAGATCGGACAGAAATTCTTCTTCACCTGCGGGTGGGTTTTTTAGCAGTTCAACCAGCGCGGCCATTTGGGAAGCATCTAACGGTTTAGGAACAATCCCCTGGGCAGCACGCTCGGCAACGTGCTTACGGTATTCTTCTAGCACGACGTTCTCCTCGCTCTCATTGTATTTGGCTTTCCGGCCACCTTTTTCACGTCGACGTGATTAACCATCCATGTACGGGTTTTGCATAGGGTAAGGTGCCCGGTTTCGCGGGTGCCAGCATATCAGGAATTAGTTTGCTTGTTAATCTGTTTACAAAAAAGCAACATTATTCGGCGGGTTGCAACATTCACCGGATAAACCTGCTGAATGCGGGCCACAGCCGGGCAAAATGCCATTTTTCACGGTCAGAACGACGGCATTTCATTACCAATTTCACCTTACCATCAAAAATCGCTCACTTTTGCTGATGTTTCCGCTGCTTTACCGATAGCTGTTTACACTTTGCACTCAGAACTATCTTACTTGATTGTGTAACAACTGGCAGGGAGCCATTGCGATGAATAATAACCAAATCACCCGGAATCCTGATATCTGGAGTATCGCGTCAAGCACTTATATCCCACGTTCTGCCGCTGATATAGCGCAGCGGCATCTACCATCACAGGTGAGTCAAAGTTCGTTAAATATGACGCGGTGGTTTACGCCGCCACCTTCGCCACGCAGCCAGGATTTTTCCGTCCCAACACCAGGCGCAGTGACAGCAGCTGGCTATGCGGAGCCAGTGTTGCAAAACAGCGAGCATCGGTCATACGCGGCCTTCCCTTTAGCGGCTGACGCCCGGCCTGAACCGCCCGTTCTGTCAACCATTGAGCAGGAATTGCGGCAACACCCATCGGGACTTGCGCCTCAAACGTGGAATCAAACGCTTCATTTCTATCGCCATATAGGCGCAATAGCCCCGCTGGAGAATAAGCATCTGACGGCGGCGGGTATCGCGCTGAAAGTATGGCACGACTCCTCTGGCTGGAATCCCTATAAACAATTAGCCGGGGAAACGCCCCTTGAATGGGCGCGACGCCTTAGCAATATGAATCATCTTCTGACCGATAGAGACGTCAGCAGGCTGACAGGATGCAACGAAGAAATGGTAAAAACTCAGACAATGGCGAGGGAGCCATTATCTGATGCGGCGCGGCGAGTGATGAATTTTATCCACTCAAAGGCCTCGGGGGAATTAAGTTATCAGCAAGGCGAAGAGTGGCCGGATTGGGTTTCCCGGCTGGCAGAGAATGCATACTATCTTTCAGAAAAGGAGGTCAGAACTCTTACTGGTTTTACGCCAGCGATTGAGCAAGGCTATCCGGCGAATAAACTTTTACAGGACGATCTCCTGTTCAACCCGCGCCCAAAGCGAATTTCCACCACTTCGTTGCCCGCCCCGCGACCGGTGGCAAACCTCCGGGGCGCCATTCAGGTTCTCCAGCAAAAACTTGATCTTGTCCGGCCAGCGAATGATATGCGCGTCGAGCAGTTTCTCAACGGCAATGGCTGGAGTCAGTTGCCTAACGACGCCAAAACCGGCACTGATTATAACAATTCGCTGCTGATCGCCTTGCTACAGCTGGCAACACATGATTACTCACAAAGCTTCCGGCTAAGCGCAAAGGTAAACAAATATCGTCAGCGGCTGGTACAGCGAGGCTGGCTGGGGCATGCACAGGGGTTTCTTGCCGACGGCATTATCGCATTCAAGCCTTCGGGCGCGGCGGCGGCATTCGTGGATATGCTTAATCAGGATTTAATCGCGCGTCAAAGACAGCCATTACGCGTCATCAATTATCGCTTTCTCCCCGGCATATCATCTCAGGATACTCTGGGTTCCTTTGACGACAATGCGCGCGAGGTACATATCCTGAATATTGGTCACCATTTTTCAGCGCTATTACCGCTACCGCGCCTGCCGCCCCCGTGCGATAATTTCCCCGCGGTTGCCGGGCCATCCCGGGCGGCAAATCCCCCCCCTGTGCGACCGCTTAAGCTTACCGCTAAGCCTTCCCGCCCCCCGACAAAGCCCGTTGTTATCACGCTACGCGATCTTTCCGGCGATGGTGAGAAAATGGAAAATTTAATCAACAGCAAAAAAATAAAACTCAATAGCTCATCGATGCCGATTATAAGAATCAGAGAACTGCTGCTCATGGCACGCAAATATGCATTACTGCTAACAGAAACCGATATTATAGCGCTGGTAAGTGTTACTGAAGATGAAATACGCGATTTCCCAAAGAATTTTAGTACCGCGCTTAGTTCTCACGGGCTGGAAATTATACAAATTCTCGACTCAACCGCTCCGGGTCATTATGCCTGGAAAGAGAGTGAAACCAGTTATCAATGGGCAGGCAGGTTAATCCAGCAACAACCGGAACTTACGACAGAAGATTTGATACTGATTACCGGCGGCAATGGTTTCTGGCTGAGAAGGCTTTGGAAGGCACATAAAGCAGGTTTATCGGACAGCGGAAAAAAATTACTGGAAAGGCTAAATTCAGAGGCATGGAGTCCCCATAAGCCCTATGGTAACGACCCCCTTTCAAATGGATAGAACGTCTGGCAGATATGGATGCCGGCCTGAACGGAAACGATTTTTTGCAAATAAGCGTACTAATAAGCGGCCAGACCAGCTCGTTAATTGATACCCATTTAGCGCTGCGAAAACAGCTAACGCCCACGGGGCAAATGACCCGGGATGCGATTAACTCATCGACAGAGGGATATTATGCTTTCCGCCCTGGTGAACCGTGGACAACATGGCATGAACGCCTGCATGACATTCCCGGCATTACACAAAATGATATTAATTGTATAACCGGACTGACGCCGGAAATGCTTCCGAAATATCTGCTACAGCCGTAAATTTCACTGTTCCTGGCCGCAAAGGCGGCCAGTTATTAATGACAATGCGTTGACTGGCGGTTGAGGAAGTGAGATTTACAGCACAAAACGTCGGGAGTATAGTGCCTGTCGTTTAATCACGTGGAGCAACCTTTTTGGACCATTACCGAACCCATTAAGGCAAGCCTGTTGCTTGCCACCCTGGCAAGCAGCGATCGGTTAACTCGTCTGCTTCTCCACTGTTACCCGGACGAGTCATTATGATACTGAAATTTAACCATACCCTTTTTCCTCCGGGCTGATGCCCATCCTGCGATCGGCTGCGCCTGACGCGCGGCTGTCTGTTTCCGATCCTGCTATTCAGGTTATTACCATTGTCAGTTAAGGAGTCCCTATGGACGAGCACCCCAGTACGCAACGTAATCCGCGTTGCAAGGGAGCAGTGAGCTAGTTCCTTTCCCATCTGCAACGCACTCTTTTTTTCACGACACTCTCAATTTGAGAGAGATTGCCGTGCATAGAATCTGGAGTAGCAACAGATGACTCAAATGATCGATACCGCGCAGCAAGCGCGCCGCCAGAGTAAAAACCGCCCCATTAAAGTATGGCCAATTGCCAGTGAGGCCCAGGTGAGCCTCGACAGCACATTTGCCACGCTTAACAGCAGCCCGCAGGGGCTGAACGCCCGCCAGGCGGCAGCGCGTCTGCAACAGTTTGGCCTGAACCAGGTGGCAGAGGAGAAAGCGCCACACGCCTTGATTCAGCTGCTGATGGCTTTTAATAATCCGTTTATTTTCGTACTGATGGGTCTCGCCGGTATCAGTTTTTTCACCGACTACTGGCTGCCGGCGCAGCAGGGTGAAGAGACCGATCTGACTGGCGTAACCATTATGCTGATAATGATTACCCTGAGCGGTGTACTGCGTTTCTGGCAGGAGTTCCGCACCAATCAGGCAGCCGATGCGCTGAAATCGCTGGTGTCCACCCAGGTCACCACCCTGCGCCGCCATGGCAATAGCAGCAAACCACAATGGATCTACGTTAATCAGCAGCAGCTGGTGCCGGGAGATATTGTCTCACTGTCGGCTGGCGATATTATTCCCGCCGATATCAAGTTGATTGAATCACACGACCTGCTGGTCAGCCAGGCGGCGCTGACTGGCGAAGCGTTGCCGGTGGAAAAATATTGTCTGACTGAGCTGACGCCAACGCCGCACAGCATCGGCGAAGGCGCACTGCCCGGCTTAGTTAATATCTGCCTGATGGGTACTAATGTGGTCAGCGGCCACGCCACCGCGGTGGTGGTCGCCACTGGCTCTCAGAGCTGGTTTGGTTCGCTGGCGAAAAATATTATCGGCAAACGCCCACCCACCTCTTTTGACCGTGGCGTCAATAGCGTCAGCTGGTTGCTGATCCGCTTTATGGCCATTATGGTGCCGATCGTGCTGGTGCTGAATGGCATAACCAAAGGCGACTGGCTGGATGCGACCCTGTTTGCCGTTGCGGTTGCGGTTGGTCTGACGCCAGAGATGCTGCCAATGATTGTCAGTACTAATCTGGCCAAAGGCGCAATGGCGATGGCACGGCGTAAAGTGGTGGTCAAACGGCTGAATGCTATTCAGAACTTTGGCGCGATGGATGTGCTTTGTACCGACAAAACCGGCACCCTGACGCAGGATCATATTGCGCTGGAGCACCATCTGGATATTCTCGGCCGCCCCTGCCGTCAGGTACTGGAACTGGCGTGGCTGAACAGTTTTCACCAGAGCGGGCATAAGAATCTGATGGATCGCGCGGTTCTGGCGTTTGCACGCCAGCACGACGACTTACCGCGTACTTTACGTAAAGTCGACGAACTGCCGTTTGATTTCACCCGCCGCCGTCTGTCGGTGTCCCTCAGCGATGATCAGGGGCAGCATCAGTTGATCTGCAAAGGCGCGGTGGAAGAGATGCTGGCAATCACCACCCATCTGCAACACAACGCTGAGGTGGTGGCGATGGATGAGGCATGGCGTACTGAAATACTGCAGCGCGCCGCCGGGTTCAATCAGCAGGGTTATCGGGTGCTGCTGATCGCTACCCGTAAGCTGCATAGCAGCGGCTGGCATCAGCGCCTGACGCCGGATGATGAGCGCGATGTAACCCTGTGCGGCATGCTGACCTTCCTCGATCCGGCCAAAGAGAGTGCAGCGGCAGCGATCCGCGCGCTGCAGGATAATGGCGTGCAGATCAAAGTGCTGACTGGTGATAACCCGCTGATCACCGCCAAAATCTGTCGTGATCTTGATCTTGACCCCGGCGTGCCGCTGCTGGGTGATGAGATTGAGCAGTTAAGCGATAAACAGCTTAAACCGAGGGTGGAGCTGCATACCATTTTTGCCAAACTGACCCCGGCGCAGAAACAGCGGGTGGTGACCCTGTTGCAGGAGAACGGTCATACCGTCGGATTCCTTGGTGACGGCATTAATGATGCTGCGGCGCTGCGGGCGGCGGATGTCGGGATTTCTGTCGACAGCGCGACCGATATCGCCAGACAGTCCGCCGATATTATTCTGCTGGAGAAGAGTCTGATGGTGCTGGAGCAAGGGGTACTGATCGGCCGCCAGACCTTTGGCAATATCATCAAGTATCTGAATATCACCGCCAGTTCAAACTTTGGTAATGTGTTTTCCATTCTGGTGGCCAGCGCCTTTATTCCGTTTTTACCGATGCTGGCGATTCAGCTGCTGTTGCAGAACCTGATTTACGATATCTCGCAGCTGGCGCTACCGTGGGACAAAATGGATAAGGAGTTTGTCCGCCAGCCACGCAAATGGGATGCCAAAAATATCGGGCGTTTTATGCTGTGGATGGGGCCAACCTCCTCAATCTTTGATATCACCACCTTTACGCTGATGTGGCATATTTTTGGCGCCAACAGTGCCGATCATCAGGCGTTGTTCCAGTCCGGCTGGTTTATTGAAGGGCTGTTATCGCAAACGCTGGTGGTGCATATGTTGCGCACTCAGAAGATACCTTTTATTCAGGCGCGCGCGACCTGGCCGATTATGTTAACCACCGCGCTGGTGGTGATTATGGGTATTGGTTTACCGTTCTCACCGATAAATAGCTGGTTTGGTTTGCAGTCGCTGCCAGTAAGTTACTTCCCATGGCTGCTGGCGACCCTGCTGGGTTACTGCCTGTTAAGCCAGGGGATGAAACAGCTCTATATACGCAAATTTGGACAGTGGTTTTAATTTACCAGATTTAAAAAAACGGCTCCTGAACTCAGGAGCCGTTTTTATCCAACCTGAAGTACGAAAACTTATTTCTTTTTCGCTTTCGGGTTTGGCAGGTCAGTAATACTACCTTCAAAGATCTCAGCCGCCAGGCCAACAGATTCATGCAGCGTTGGGTGCGCATGAATGGTCAGGGCGATATCTTCAGCATCACACCCCATCTCAATCGCCAGACCGATCTCACCCAGCAGCTCGCCGCCGTTAGTGCCGACAATCGCGCCACCGATAATACGATGCGTCTCTTTGTCGAAAATCAGTTTGGTAATACCGTCTGCACAATCGGAAGCGATGGCGCGACCAGAAGCTGCCCACGGGAAAGTGGAAACTTCATAGCTGATGCCTTTCTCTTTCGCTTCTTTCTCAGTCAGACCAACCCAGGCAACTTCTGGCTCAGTGTAAGCGATGGAAGGAATCACTTTCGGATCGAAGTAGTGCTTCTTACCGGAGATCACTTCTGCCGCTACGTGGCCTTCGTGCACGCCTTTATGCGCCAGCATTGGCTGACCGACAATATCGCCGATCGCATAGATATGCGGCACATTGGTGCGCATCTGCTTATCGGTACGGATAAAGCCGCGCTCATCCACTTCCACGCCCGCCTGACCCGCATCCAGTAGCTTACCGTTTGGTACGCGACCGATTGCCACCAGCACCGCATCATAACGCTGTGGTTCTGCCGGCGCTTTTTTGCCTTCCATCGTGACATAGATACCGTCTTCTTTGGCTTCTACCGCTGTCACTTTGGTTTCCAGCATCAGGTTAAACTGCTTGCTGATACGCTTGGTAAAGACTTTAACCACGTCTTTATCCGCTGCCGGAATGACCTGGTCAAACATTTCAACCACATCAATCTGTGAACCCAGCGCGTGATAGACGGTCGCCATTTCCAGACCGATAATCCCGCCGCCCATCACCAGCAGACGCTCAGGAACTTCTTTCAGCTCCAGTGCATCGGTTGAGTCCCAGACGCGTGGATCTTCATGTGGAATAAATGGCAGTTCGATCGGACGTGAGCCAGCAGCAATAATCGCATTGTCGAAGTTAATGGTAGTGGCGCCATTTTCACCTTCAACCACCAGCGTATTAGCACCGGTAAATTTACCCAGACCAGTGACCACTTTAACTTTGCGGCCCTTCGCCATACCTGACAGACCACCGGTCAGTTGAGTGATGACTTTCTCTTTCCAGGAACGAATCTTGTCGATATCAGTGGTAGGTTTACCAAATACGATACCGTGTTCTTCCAGCGCTTTGGCTTCTTCAATCACTTTCGCGACGTGCAGCAACGCTTTCGAAGGGATACAACCGACGTTCAGACAAACACCACCAAGGGTGCTGAAACGCTCAACGATGACGGTCTCCAGACCTAAATCAGCGCAACGGAAGGCTGCAGAGTAGCCTGCAGGGCCAGCCCCAAGTACCACGACCTGAGTTTTAATCTCTGTACTCATCATGACCTCTTTGATTGGCGTTCCGGCGGGTCAGACTTTCTGGTTATTGCCCTTGTTCCACCGGGACATATTCATCGCAAGAGTTTACAGAATTGTTAACAGACTGCAAACCGCTTGGTTTCCTTAGATGTTAACTTCTCAATCCAGGAGCCTGTAATAAGGCCGGCAAAATGCCGGCCTCTTAACTTACATCACCAGACGGCGAATATCTGCCATGATGGTGCCGATGTAAGCGGCAAAACGCGCACCCGCCGCGCCATCGATAACCCGATGGTCGAAGGAGAGTGACAGAGGCAGCATCAGGCGCGGTACGAACTCTTTACCGTTCCAGACAGGTTTCATCGATGATTTAGACACACCGAGGATCGCCACTTCCGGCGCGTTGACGATTGGGGTAAATGCCGTACCGCCAATGCCGCCAAGGCTGGAAATGGTGAAGCAACCGCCCTGCATATCAGAAGACGTCAGCTTGCCGTCACGCGCTTTCTTCGAGATCACCGCCAGTTCCTGCGACAGCTCAACAATACCTTTCTTGTTGACGTCACGGAACACCGGAACCACCAGACCATTTGGCGTATCAACCGCCACACCGATATTGATATATTTCTTCAACGTCAGTTTCTGGCCATCTTCCGACAGTGAGCTGTTGAAACGTGGGAACTCTTCCAGCGCTTTGGCAGCCGCTTTCATCAGGAACACCAGTGGGGTGATCTTCAGATCCAGTTTCTTCTTCGCCGCTTCGTCATTCTGCTGCTTACGGAAGTTTTCCACTTCGGTAATATCCGCTTCGTCGTGTTGGGTAACGTGCGGGATAACGATCCAGTTACGGCTCAGGTTGGCGCCAGAAATTTTCTGGATGCGGCCCAGTTCGACTTCTTCGATTTCACCGAATTTGCTGAAATCAACTTTCGGCCACGGCAGCATGCCCGGGATACCGCCACCCGCTGCAGCAGGTGCAGACTCGGCGCGTTTCACGGCATCTTTCACGTAAGACTGAACGTCTTCTTTCAGGATACGGCTCTTACGGCCAGTGCCTTTGACTTTCGCCAGGTTAACACCGAACTCACGCGCCAGACGACGGATAACCGGCGTGGCGTGCACGTAAGCGTCGTTCTCCGCAAAATCGCTTTTCGCTTCAGCAGCAGCGGCGGGTTTAGCGTCTTCTTTCTTCGCTGGCGCCGGAGCCGCTTCTGCTTTTTTCTCAGCCGCTGGCGCTTCTGCCGCAGCCGGAGCCGCAGCGCCGGAACCGGCGGTCTCGAACACCATAATCAGCGAGCCGGTGCTGACTTTATCGCCAGTAGCGATTTTGATCTCTTTGATCGTACCGGCGAATGGCGCAGGCACTTCCATGGACGCTTTGTCGCCTTCCACGGTGATCAGTGACTGCTCAGCTTCAACGCTGTCACCCACTTTTACCAGGATTTCGGTGACTTCAACTTCGTCAGAACCGATATCCGGCACGGCAACTTCTTTGCTTTCGCTGGCTGCCGGTGCGGCCGCAGCAGCTGGCGCCGCTGCTTCTTTTTTCTCTTCTGCCGGAGCAGGCGCAGCTTCTGCTGCACCGTCGGCGGATTCGAAAATCATAATCAGTTTACCGGTTTCCACTTTGTCACCGGTGGCCACTCTGATCTCTTTCACTACGCCAGCTTCTGGCGAAGGGACTTCCATCGAGGCCTTGTCACCTTCCACGGTGATCAGCGACTGTTCAACTTCAACTTTATCGCCAACTTTCACCATAATCTCGGTGACTTCAACTTCGTCTGCACCGATATCCGGTACCTTGATTTCGATAGCCATTAAACTTTACCTCTTATGCCAGACGCGGGTTGACTTTATCAGCATCGATATTGAATTTCGCAATGGCATCCACCACGACTTTCTTCTCGATTTCGCCGCGTTTGGCCAGTTCGCCCAGTGCTGCAACAACAACGTAAGACGCATCCACTTCGAAGTGGTGACGCAGATTTTCGCGGCTGTCAGAACGGCCAAAGCCGTCGGTGCCCAGCACGCGGTAATCGCTTGACGGTACATAGCTGCGAACCTGCTCAGCGAACAGTTTCATATAGTCGGTTGACGCTACGGCCGGTGCTTCGCTCATCACCTGAGCAATGTACGGTACGCGCGCTTCTTCAGCCGGGTGCAGCATGTTCCAGCGCTCACAATCCTGACCATCACGCGCCAGCTCGGTAAATGAAGTCACGCTGTAAACGTCAGAACCGACGCCGTAATCTTTCGCCAGAATCTGCGCTGCTTCACGAACGTGACGCAGGATAGAGCCTGAACCCAGCAGCTGAACTTTACCTTTGCTGCCTTCTACCGTTTCCAGCTTGTAGATACCCTTACGGATACCCTCTTCCGCACCCTGCGGCATCGCAGGCATATGGTAGTTTTCGTTCAGCGTGGTGATGTAGTAGTAGACGTTTTCTTGTGCTTCACCGTACATACGCACCAGACCGTCATGCATAATGACCGCCACTTCATAGGCGTAAGCCGGATCGTAAGAGATACAGTTAGGGATAGTCAGTGACTGAATATGGCTGTGGCCATCTTCGTGCTGCAGACCTTCACCGTTCAGGGTGGTACGACCGGACGTGCCGCCAACCAGGAAGCCGCGCGCCTGCTGATCGCCGGCCGCCCAGCACAGATCACCGATACGCTGGAAACCGAACATCGAATAGTAGATGTAGAACGGAATCATCGGCAGATTGTTGGTGCTGTAAGAGGTTGCCGCCGCCAGCCAGGATGCGCCTGCGCCCAGTTCGTTAATACCTTCCTGCAGGATCTGACCTTTTTCGTCTTCTTTGTAGTAAGCAACCTGCTCACGGTCCTGCGGGGTGTATTGCTGGCCGTTCGGGCTGTAAATACCGATCTGACGGAACAGACCTTCCATACCGAAAGTACGCGCTTCATCGGCGATGATTGGCACCAGACGATCTTTGATCGACTGATTCTTCAGCATCACGTTCAGCACACGCACAAAGGCGATAGTGGTGGAGATCTCTTTGTTCTGCTCTTCCAGCAGTGACTGGAAATCAGACAGCGCGGGCATTTCCAGCTTCTCGCTAAACTTCGCCTGGCGGGTTGGCAGATAGCCACCCAGTTTCTGACGCTGGGCGTGCAGATAGGTGTGCTCTTCTGAACCTTCGGCAAAGGTCACGTATGGCAGTTTTTCGAGCTCTGCATCTTCAACCGGTACGTTGAAACGATCACGGATATAGCGCACGCCATCCATGTTCACTTTCTTCACCTGGTGAGCAATGTTTTTACCTTCTGCGGAGTCGCCCATACCATAACCTTTAATGGTATGCGCCAGAATCACCACCGGTTTGCCTTTGGTGTCCTGCGCTTTTTTCAGCGCCGCATAGACTTTCTTCGGATCGTGGCCGCCACGGTTCAGCGCCCAAATCTCGTCGTCGCTCATATCTTTAACCAGCTCAGCGGTTTCCGGATATTTGCCGAAGAAGTGTTCACGCACATACGCGCCGTTACGTGATTTAAAGGTCTGATAGTCGCCGTCAACGGTTTCGTTCATCAGCTGGATCAGTTTACCGCTGGTATCTTTACGCAGCAGTTCATCCCAACGACCGCCCCAGATAACTTTGATCACTTCCCAACCGGCGCCGGCAAAAATGCCTTCCAGTTCGTTGATAATCTTGCCGTTACCGGTGACCGGGCCGTCCAGACGTTGCAGGTTACAGTTGATGATAAAGCACAGGTTGTCGAGCTTCTCACGGGTCGCGATAGTGATCGCGCCTTTTGATTCTGGCTCATCCATTTCGCCGTCGCCGAGGAAGGCGTAAACGGTCTGCGCGGCGGTCTCTTTCAGACCACGGTGCTCAAGATACTTGAGGAATTTCGCCTGGTAGATCGCGCCTAACGGGCCAAGACCCATCGATACGGTCGGGAACTGCCAGAAATCAGGCATCAGTTTTGGATGCGGGTAAGAAGAGAGACCCTTACCATCCACTTCCTGACGGAAGTTGTTCATCTGATCTTCAGTCAGACGGCCTTCAAGGAAGGCACGGGCGTAAACGCCTGGGGAGATATGACCCTGGAAGTAAACCAGATCGCCGCCATCTTTGTCGTTACGCGCACGGAAGAAGTGGTTAAAACACACTTCATAGATGGTGGCGGAAGACTGGAAGGAGGACATATGACCGCCCAGATCCAGATCTTTCTTCGATGCACGCAGAACCGTCATGATTGCGTTCCAGCGGATCGCGGAACGGATACGACGCTCCAGAGAGGCGTTGCCCGGGTATTCCGGCTCGTCTTCGGTGGCAATGGAGTTGATGTACTGGCTTGCACCGGTACCCGCAGCCACTTTAACGCCACCTTTACGTGCTTCGCTTAATACCTGATCAATCAGATACTGCGCGCGCTCAACACCTTCTTCACGGATGACCGATTCGATCGCCTGTAGCCAGTCGCGAGTTTCAATCGGATCCACGTCATTGTGTAAACGTTCTGACATGGGGGGTATTCCTTATCTGTGTCTAATACGTTGAATTGTCTGGAGCCTGTCTCGTTGCACTCTGCCTGCTGATGGAGCGCAAGGAGACAGGCTCGTCGTTTATCCCTTTCATCCTTCAGGCTGCCGCTGACTTAGCTGCAACGCGAATGGTGTCGGGTATATAGCCGCGTTTTCTCGACGCGTTATTCCTTACGTTGCTGTAAACGTCGTAAGGAGCGCTCTCTACGACTCTGCTCCCGACTTCTGTCCAGCAATATTTCCTCGATAAACGCCAGATGGCGGTGTGACGCTTCACGGGCCTGTTCCGGCTCGCGTGCCACAATCGCCGCAAAGATGCTGGCGCGGTGACCGCTCACTTTCGCCAACATTTCCCGGCGTGAGTAGAGCAATTCAAAGTTCTGCCGTACGTTCTGCTCCAGCATTGGTCCCATACAGCGCAACAGATGCAACAGCACCACATTGTGCGCCGCTTCGGTGACAGCAATCTGATACTGCATAACCGCATCGGCTTCGGCGTCTAAATCGCCGCTATCCTGTGCCAGCTGAATAACCTGATGACATTCGCGAATGCGATGCAAATCTTCGTCTGTGCCGCGTAACGCCGCGTAGTAGGCAGCAATGCCTTCCAGTGCATGACGGGTTTCCAGCAGATCGAACTGAGATTCAGGATGTTCGGCAAGCAGTTCTACGAGCGGGTCGCTCAGGCTTTGCCACAGGCTTTGTTGTACGAATGTGCCACCGCCCTGACGGCGCAGCAGCAGGCCTTTTGCTTCCAGACGCTGGATAGCTTCACGTAGAGAGGGGCGGGAAACATCAAACTGTTTGGCGAGCTCGCGCTCTGGCAGCAGCTTCTCGCCCGGACGCAGGGTCCCTTCCATAATCAGAGACTCGAGCTGTTGCTCGATTGCATCGGATAGCTTTGGTTGGCGAATCTTACTGTAGGCCATCTTCCCTTCTTCTGCCATTTGTCCGGAGTAAATTGGTAATACCAATTGCAAAAAGGTGACCGTAAAGTAACAAAGTATTCACCTTGTGTCTATATGGCATAAGCCCGAAACCGGGGCTGGCTCACGTTGTAAAGATACTGATTAGCCACCGGAAAGCGTACCAAACGCGGGCGACAGAATTGTTAATAACGCTAACTTTTACGAAACCTTACACGGGGTTAGTGGGGTTTCTGGCGCTTACCCATAAGGCAAAACTATTCGTCTTTCGGGCCAATCTATGCCAGAAGAGGGAAGTTGCGCGGCAGATGTAAGTGACTAATTTTTCGCCACTTCGCCGCACGAAAAGAGAAAGCATGTGCAAAGGCCAGCGCTTACCACTATTCTTGTCGCGGAGAAAGCATCACGCCGGTTTTTGTGATGCTGTTACTGTAAAATAATCAATACGTTATCTGTCATATTTTGCTTACAACGGCTCACGCAGCGGCGCAAAAAATGCCAATAAAAATAACGACATCACGAGGTTTATATGGAACAACAACAAGGCGATGCGCTGAAGCGGGGATTAAAAAATCGCCATATCCAGCTTATTGCATTGGGTGGCGCTGTCGGTACCGGCTTGTTTCTGGGGATCGCGCAAACGATCAAAATGGCCGGTCCATCCGTACTGCTGGGTTACGCTATTGGCGGCTTTATTGCCTTTATGATTATGCGTCAGCTGGGTGAGATGGTGGTGGAAGAGCCGGTAGCCGGTTCCTTTAGCCACTTCGCTTACAAATACTGGGGTGACTTTGCCGGCTTTGCTTCCGGCTGGAACTACTGGGTACTGTATGTGCTGGTGGCGATGGCTGAGCTGTCCGCGGTCGGGATTTATGTCCAGTACTGGTGGCCGGAGATCCCCACCTGGGTTTCTGCCGCCGTGTTCTTCTTAGTGATCAACGCCATTAACCTCTCCAACGTCAAAGTGTATGGCGAAATGGAGTTCTGGTTCGCCATCATTAAAGTGGTGGCAGTGGTCGGGATGATCGTTTTCGGTGGCTGGTTGCTGTTCAGCGGCACTGCCGGACCGGAAGCGAAGGTCAGCAATATCTGGGATATTGGCGGCTTCTTCCCGAACGGCGTCACCGGGCTGGTGATGGCGATGGCGGTGATTATGTTCTCCTTTGGTGGCCTGGAACTGATCGGTATTACCGCGGCCGAAGCAGATGATCCGGAAAAAAGCATTCCAAAAGCGACCAATCAGGTGCTGTATCGTATTCTGATTTTCTATATTGGTTCGCTGGCCGTGCTGCTTTCGCTCTATCCATGGACCAAAGTGGTCGCAGGCGGCAGCCCGTTTGTGATGATTTTCCACGATCTCGGCGACAGCCTGGTGGCGAATGCATTAAACGTGGTGATTCTGACCGCTGCATTGTCGGTGTATAACAGCTGCGTTTACAGCAACAGCCGGATGCTCTACGGCCTGGCGAAACAGGGCAACGGCCCGAAAGCGCTGCTGAAGGTAGATGCGCGTGGTGTGCCGGTAATCGCGATTGGCGTCTCCGCACTGGCCACCGCCATCTGCGTGCTGGTTAACTATCTGATGCCTGGTGAAGCGTTCGGCATTCTGATGGCGCTGGTGGTTTCTGCGCTGGTGATCAACTGGGCAATGATTAGCCTTGCTCACCTGAAATTCCGTCGTAAGAAAGATCAGCAGGGTGTGACCACGCGCTTTAAAGCGCTGTTCTATCCGATCGGTAACTGGATCTGCCTGGTGTTCCTCGCCGGTATTCTGGTGATTATGGCGATGACACCAGGTATGGCGATCTCGGTATGGCTGATCCCGGTATGGGTGCTGATCCTTGCTATCGGCTACTTGATTAAGAGCAAAGCGCAGAAGGCGTAATATTGTCGGCGGGCGGCGATAACGCCGCTCCTACATGAAGCCTGTCGTAAGGGCGGCGTTATCGCCGCCCGTTTTAATGATCTCCCTCACACTTTTCCCTGCTCAGTTATTTTGTCCATCTGTGCGACGCTTTCCTGCTGCGCAGGCGCAGACATAAACATCAATAATGTTTCCCACAACACAGGATGACCATCCAGGGGCGGGAGAACAGACAATGAAGGCAACAGCGCTTTCGGTTAAAGAAAAAATTGGCTACGGCATGGGTGATGCGGGTTGCAATATGATCGGCGGCGCCATCATGTTGTTCCTCAGTTACTTTTACACCGATGTGTTTGGCCTGGCGCCAGCGATGGTCGGCATCCTGCTGCTGTCGGTGCGGGTGCTGGATGCGGTTACCGACCCGATTATGGGAGCGATTGCCGACCGCACGCGCAGCCGCTGGGGGCGTTTTCGTCCGTGGCTGTTATGGGTTTCGGTACCTTATGTGCTGTTTAGCGTACTGATGTTTACCACCCCCGAGTGGAGTTATCAGAGCAAGGTGATCTATGCCTTTGTCACCTACTTCCTGATGTCACTGGCCTATACCGCGATTAATATTCCTTACTGTTCACTCGGCGGGGTGATTACCAATGATCCTGGCGAACGCGTCTCCTGTCAGTCTTACCGTTTTGTCATGGTCGGCATCGCCACGCTGATTCTGTCCCTGTCGCTGCTGCCGCTGGCAGAGTGGTTTGGCGGCGCAGACCGGGCGCGCGGCTATCAGATGGCGATGGGCGTTCTGGCGACCATCGGGCTGTTTATGTTTCTGTTCTGCTTTGCCACGGTGCGTGAGCGCATCACTCCGGCGGTGCCGAGTAATGACGATCTGAAAGCTGACCTGAAAGATGTGTGGAAAAACGATCAGTGGGTGCGCATTCTGCTGCTGACCTTCTGCAACGTCTGCCCTGGTTTTATCCGCATGGCTGCCACTATGTACTACGTGACCTGGGTGATGCAGCAGTCGACCAGCTTCGCCACACTGTTTATCAGCCTTGGGGTGGTCGGCATGATGATTGGCAGTACGCTGGCGAAACCGCTGACCGACCGCTGGTGCAAACTGAAAGTGTTTTTCTGGACCAATATCGTGCTGGCGATCTTCTCAACCGGTTTTTACTTCCTCGATCCGCATGCCACGGTATTAATTCTGGTGATGTACTTCCTGCTGAATATCTTCCATCAGATCCCATCGCCGCTGCACTGGTCGCTGATGGCCGATGTCGATGATTACGGCGAATGGAAAACCGGTAAGCGCAGTACCGGCATCAGCTTCTCCGGCAACCTGTTTTTCCTGAAGGTGGGACTGGCGGTAGCCGGGGCGATGGTCGGTTTTCTGCTGTCATGGTACGGCTACGACGCAGGCGCCAGACAGCAAAGCGCCACGGCGATTAACGGTATTATGCTGCTGTTTACCGTGATCCCGGGTATCGGCTATCTGATTACCGCAGGCGTTATTCGTCTGCTAAAAGTTGACCGCCAGCTGATGCAGACCATTCAGATCGATCTGGCTAAACGACGCGAAAACTATCGCGAACTGAGCGACTATCGTGAAGGCAAACCTGTTGATATCAAACCTGAAGGAGTGGCGTAATGCAGAACCAGAGCTGGCCTAACCCATTTATTGAGCAGCGCGCTGACCCCTTTATCCTGCGCCATAAAGATCACTACTACTTTATCGCCTCAGTACCCGAATATGACCGTCTGGAGATCCGCCGCGCCGATACGCTGAACGGACTACGTGAGGCCAGCGCCGTGGTCGTGTGGCGTAAACCGGACAGCGGCCCGATGAGTGAACTGATCTGGGCGCCGGAGCTGCACTATATCGAGGGACGCTGGATGATCTATTTCGCCGCGGCCCCCAGCAGAGCGATTAAAGACGGGCTGTTTCAGCACCGCATGTTCGCGCTGGAGTGTACTGACAGCGATCCCCTCAGCGGCAACTGGCAGCAACGCGGGCAGATCCGTACGCCGATCGACAGCTTTGCGCTGGACGCCACCGTATTTCAGCATCAGGGCAAGAACTGGTATTTATGGGCGCAGAAAGATCCGCTAATCCCCGGCAACTCCAACCTCTATCTGGCCGAGCTGGAAAATCCCTGGACGTTAAAAAACCCGCCAGTAATGCTCAGCCGTCCGCAATATCAGTGGGAGTGCGCCGGTTTCAGCGTTAACGAAGGACCGGCAGCGATCCGTCACGGCAACAAGTTGTTTATCAGCTATTCCGCCAGTGCGACCGATGAAAACTACTGCATGGGATTGTTGTGGATTGATGCCGGGGCGGATCCGCTGCGCCCGGCCAACTGGTCTAAATCGGCGCGTCCGGTGTTTACCACCCACTGGCTGCACCGGCAATATGGCCCGGGACATAACAGCTTTACGACGGCGGAAAATGGCGAGGATGTGCTGGTTTATCATGCGCGTAACTACACGGAAATCGAGGGCGACCCGTTATGGGATCCGAACCGCCACACGCGCATCAAAAGCTTTAGCTGGGATGCTGACGGTATGCCCAACTTTGGCGTACCGCCAGCCGAAGAGTAGTTACACCAGGGTGCCGTAAATCGTCAGTATCGCTACCACCACCACCAGCACTAACGACACTTTTTTCGCCAGAGACACCGCCACGCGCGGTGTTTCAGTTTTATCCAGATGGGGATCGCGTGCCAGCGAGAACTGCGCCAGTTGCGTCAGCACCTGATATTGCGAACTGTGGCGATCGCCAAGCGAAGCAAACCAGGCTGGCAGCGCGCGCTCACCGTGCCCCAGCAGAGCGTAGGCCACCCCGGCCAGACGCACCGGGATCCAGTCCAGCCAGTGTAATACCGCATCAATGCCGGATTGCGAACGCTCCAGTGGCGTATGATGTCGCGCCAGCCAGCTCTGCCAGCCGCGTAAAAAGGCATAACCCACCAGCAGCACCGGCCCCCACGGGCCACCCACCACAAACCAGAACATCGGCGCCAGATAAAAACGGTAGTTAATCCACAGCAAGGCATTCTGCAGTTCACGCAGGTATTCGCGCTCGTCACAATCCACCGGGATACCGTGGATCAGCGTCAGTTCTTCCGCCATCGCATCACGCGCGTTAGCGTCGTTATGGCTGGCCGCCTTCAGATAAGCATGATAATGCAGGCGCACCGAACCGGCGCCGATACAGAGCAGGCCCACCAGAATCCAGAAAATCAGCTGCACCACGCCAAAGAACAGTCCTTTTAGCGACCCGATTACCACCATAACCATCGCCATCGCGATCAGCGTCATCAGTAAAGTACGCAGCAGCGAAAAGCGCCGTTGCCGGCGGAATAACGGTTCCAGTCGGTGATCCAGTTGCCAGTGCTCACCCGATTTAAACAGGCGTTCCCAACCTAACACCAGCAATAAGCTAAACAAGGTCATGCATTGCGCTCCTTCGGAGTGGCGTCCCTCGCCGGGCCTAAGGCGTGGCGAAATTTATCCCAGTCAAATGCCGGTCCGGGATCGGTTTTGCGCACCGGCGCAATATCGCTGTGGCCGGTAATACGCTCCACGGTCAGCGGATAGTGCTGCATTAACAGCTGTGTGACATCCTTCAGCGCCAGATACTGCGCATCGGTATAGGGAAGAATATCCGTACCTTCCAGCTCAATGCCGATCGAAAAATCATTACAGTTTTCGCGGCCCTGCCACAGAGAAACGCCCGCATGCCAGGCGCGCAGATGAAAAGGAACGTATTGCACAATTTCCCCGTCGCGGCGAATCAGGCAGTGGGCCGAGACGCGCAGATGGCTGATTTCAGCAAAAAAGGGATGGGCGCTGGCATCCAGCGTACCGGTAAACAGCGCATCAATATACGGGCCGCCAAACTCGCCAGGCGGCAAGCTGATATTGTGCACCACCAGCAATGACGGCGCTTCATCCACCGGGCGTAAATTAAAATGTGGCGATGGCACCTGCTTCACACCCACTATCCAGCCATCCTGCAACTGCATCCCCTTTCCTCCTGTCATCACCTTTTCTCCAGAGTAGCATGGTTTTTTTTGCTGCGAGTTCAGAAAAAGGTTTCCAGCGTCTCAATCACTTCCAGCTGCTCATCCACCACGCAGAGACGACGCCACTTATCAAAGGTCAGACAGGGATGCGAGGCGCCAAAGGCGATAATATCACCTGGCGTTAATTGATGATTATCGGGAACGTCAATAAAAGCATGCTGATCCATCAGGCGGATCACCTGGTAATGCTCATCAAGCGCCAGTGCATTATGCTGACCTTGCGGATAGACCCGCAGCGGCACCGGCATGCTGTCATGGGCGATATCGCGTTTACCCAGCGCGGCAATTACCCGCCCAGGCTCCGGCACCGACTGCACATAAGCGAACACTTCCATTGCTGGCAGCAAAGCGCTGTGCATTTGCGGATGGCGCACCAGCAGTGCATTCTGTGCCTGCTTATAGATACCGTGATCGTGAACCAGATAACAGCCGGGACGCATCAGGGTAATAAAAGCCTCGCGCGCATCCTCACGGGCAAAAGCGTCGGCAACCAGGTCATACCAGGCTGAACCAGAGGCGGTAATAATTGGCCGTTCAGTGGCAAACTTTCCGGCCGCTTTTAGTGCCAGCGCGGTTTTCACCAGCATGCTGATAAAGGCGGCAACGTCATGCTGTTCATTGTTGCTGGCGATCACCCCTTCATAGCCCTCAATGCCGCTGAGCGCCAGCGAGTGATACCGGGCAATCGCTTCAGTCACCTCATTAATCTGCTGCCCGGTACGGCAACCGCAGCGCCCGTTAACCACGCCCACTTCCAGCATCACATTCAGCGTAAGTCCCTGCTGCCGGAAAAACGCTCCCAGCTGATGCACATTAACCGCGCTGTCGACCAGGCAGTGAAATTCGATATCGCCCGCGCGCAGCAGATCGGCCACCAGCTGCATATCAGGGCGGCCCAACAGCTGATTCGCCAGCAGAATCCGCCGGATACCGTGCTGAGCCGCGACAACGCACTGGGTCGCAGTCGCCAGGGTAATCCCCCAGGCGCCCGCATCAATCTGACGACGGAACAGCGTCGGGGTCATGGTGGTTTTACCGTGCGGCGCCAGCTCAGCGCCATGCGCCGTGGCGTACTGCTGCATCCAGTGCAGATTATGTTGTAACGCCGACTGGTGTAATACCAGAGCAGGCAGGGAGACATCCCGCAGCAACTGTTTGCCGTTTACCGGCTGCCCTTTTTCCCGAATCGATATCACCTGCATGCTGTTCCTTATTCGATTAGTGATTGCTGACACCGATACCTTTACCCGCCCACTGCGTTACGTCAACCACTGTCTGGCAAGCTTTTAGCAAACGCGCTAGAGTGTCCGCACTCTATTATCCGAACCTTCGGAGCTTGAATATGACGACGCGTCGCTACGACTCTGACAGCCGCCGTGCTGAACTGCTGGGCCGTATTGAGAACGATATTCCTGCGGCGGTTGCCCATGCGCTTCAGGAAGATTTAGGGGGCGAAGTGGATGCCAGCAACGACATCACCGCCAGCCTGCTGCCTGCCGATACCCATTCTCATGCCACAGTGATTACCCGCGAGCCAGGTATTTTCTGCGGTAAACGCTGGGTTGAAGAGGTGTTTATCCAGCTCGGCAACCGCACGCAACTGACCTGGCATGTGAACGACGGCGATGCGATTAGCGCTGATCAGCTGTTATTTGAAATTAGCGGCCCGGCGCAGCTGATTCTGACCGCCGAACGCACCGCGCTGAACTTTGTGCAAACTCTGTCTGGCGTGGCAACTGAAGTCAGCCGCTATGTCGCCTTGCTCGAAGGGACTAACACCCAGTTGCTTGACACGCGCAAGACCCTGCCTGGCCTGCGTACCGCGCTGAAGTACGCCGTATTGTGCGGTGGCGGCAGCAACCACCGGCTGGGACTGTCCGATGCTTTTCTGATTAAAGAGAACCATATTATCGCTACCGGTTCGATTCGACAGGCGGTGGAAAAAGCCTTCTGGCTGCATCCTGATGTCCCGGTTGAAGTGGAAGTGGAATCTCTTGATGAGCTGGAGCAGGCGCTGGCCGCGGGTGCTGATATCGTGATGCTGGATAACTTCAGCGTCGACCAGATGCGCGAAGCCGTGGCCTTAACCGCAGGACGTGCGCTGCTGGAAGTGTCCGGCAATGTGACCAATGAAACGCTGCGTACCTTTGCCGAAACCGGTGTGGACTATATCTCTGTTGGCGCACTCACCAAGCATGTGCGGGCGCTGGATCTGTCGATGCGCTTTAAGTGAAACACGGGTGCCGATAACGGCTCCCCTACAATACCCGTAATGGCGGCGTTTTCGCCGCCCGTTCTGTGTCCCCGCTTCCATTCTGTTTGTCAGCTGTTGCCTGGCCGCTAAAACCTTTACGTGATCCCGCGCAGATTGCCGCTTTGCCACTGGTCTCCCGCTGGCCGTCTGCATAAGGTGCCGTCAGACACCTCAAGGAGAGCAGCAGTAATGAACAAGCATAAGCAACGCGGATTTACTCTGATTGAACTGATGATCGTGGTCGGCATCGTCGCTATTCTCAGCGCGATTGGCTTACCGGCGTATCAAAACTACCTGCAGAAAGCCGCACTCACCGATATGTTACAGACCATGGTGCCGTATAAAACGGCGGTGGAACTCTGCACCATTGAGCGTGGCGCTACCACTAACTGTAACGCTGGCAGCAATGGCGTGCCAACCGGCAGCGGCTCGCGCTATGTGCGCAGTGTGGCAATTACCGCCGGGGTGATTACGCTGGTCGGTCAGGAGAGCCTGGATGGCTTAACCGTAATATTAACCCCGGTCTGGGCCGCGGCTGATGGTCGTATTAGCTGGCAGCGCAGCTGTAACAGCACCCAGAGTGGCCTGGTCGATGCCTGCAACGATGTGTTCCGGTTTGATGCTGCCGTGGGAGCGTTATAATGGAGACGGCAAATCAGCGCACTATTCAGGCGCTCTGTCAGCGCTATCAGGCGATTATTCTGGAACATAATGCTCACCGCCTGCTGCTTGCCGTGAGTGAAAACCCTGCGCCGCAGATGATTGAAGCATTACGCTTCGCCAGTCAGTGTCATGTTGAGATCGAGTGCTGGCCGCAGGCGCGTATCGAGCAATATAGTCAGCAGCCTTCAGCCAGCCCGGTAGCGCGCGAAAGCCGCCCTGACGAGGCGCAGGGTGCTTCGACGGTTGAGCTGGTGGAGCAGACCCTGCAAATCGCTGTCCAGCGGCGCGCCTCCGATATTCATTTTGAACCGCAGGCTAATGGATTACGCATTCGTCTGCGCATTGATGGTGTACTGCATCCGCTGCAAGGCAGTTATGACAATATCAGCGCCTCGCTGCTGGCGCGCCTGAAAATTCTCGGCAACCTGGATATCGCGGAGCGGCGAATGCCGCAGGACGGGCAATTTAGTCAGCAGATTAATGGTAAAGCCGAGTCCTTTCGCCTTTCCACCCTGCCAGTGCGCTTTGGCGAAAAAGCGGTGATTCGTTTGCTGCAGAGTGAAGCCCAGGCGATTGACCTCGATAAACTCGGCATGCCTGCCGCCGCGCTGCAATGTTATCGCGCCGCGCTGGCGCGTCCGCAGGGGTTGATCCTGGTCACCGGCCCTACCGGCAGCGGCAAAACGTTTACCCTCTATAGTGGCTTAAGCGCGTTAAACCAGCCGGGGAAAAATCTGTGCAGCGTCGAGGATCCGGTCGAGATCCCTTTGCCGGGAATCAATCAAACGCAAATCAACAGTAAATCCGGGCTCGATTTTCATCGCGTACTGCGTGCGCTGTTACGCCAGGATCCGGATGTGATTATGCTGGGGGAGATCCGTGACGGTGAAACCGCTGAAATTGCCATTAAAGCGGCGCAAACCGGCCATCTGGTGTTATCGACCCTGCATACCAATTCAACCACCGAAACCCTGACCCGTCTGGGTCAGATGGGGATCCCCGGCTATCTGCTGGCATCAGCGCTCAAGCTGGTGATCGCCCAGCGTCTGGTGCGTCGTTTATGTCAGCGCTGCCGCCAGCCTGCCGCCGCGCTGACCCACTTCCCGCCCGCCCTGTGGCCGGGCGCGCTGCAAAGCTGGCGCGCCACAGGTTGTGATCACTGCTTTTCCGGCTATTACGGCCGCCTGGCGCTATTCGAGCTGCTGCCGATCAGCGACCCGCTACAACAGGCGATTGCCGCCAATGCCACTCCCGATGAACTGGCCAGCCTGGCGCAGCAGCAAGGCATGAACTCACTGTTTACCGAAGGCCTGCATGCGGTTTACCGTGGTGATACCTCACTGGAGGAGATCAATCGCATTGTAGGTGTCGGTGATGGCTAACCATACGCTGTTCCACTGGCAGGCGATTGATGCCCGCGGTGACTTTGTTAGCGGCAGCCTTCTTGGCAATAGTTCGCTGGCAGTGATGCAACGCTTAATTGATGACGGCTGCTCGCCAGTGTCGATTAAACGCGGTAAAAGCTGGCGTCCATATGAATGGCAATGGCAGCAAAAGATTATGCTGATTCGTCAGCTGGCAACCTTGCTGAAAGCGGGGATGACGCTGGCGCAGGGCATCAGGCTACTGGCCGAAGGCCATCCTCATCCCGGCTGGCAGGCGCTGTTACTGGAAATTCAGGCGCAAATCGAACAGGGCGAACCCTTTTCGGCAGTGCTGGGCCGCTGGCCGGAGATTTTTCCGCCGTTATTTCCGGCGCTGATGCATATCGGCGAAGTGACCGGCCAGCTGGATGAGTGCTGCTTTCAGCTGGCGCGTCAGCTGCAGCTGCAAAAGAAAGTGATGAAAGCGTTGCGCTACCCGCTATTTATTCTGCTGGTCGCCCTCGCGGTAACTCTGGGTATGCTGATATTGGTCTTACCGGAGTTTGTCTCGATTTACGCGGCGTTTGACGCCCCGCTGCCGGCGTTTACTGCGGCGGTGATGGCGTTATCTGAAACGCTGCAACAGGGCTTTATCCCACTGGCCGTCATCACCGTTATACCGCTGCTGCTATGGCGCAGCCAGCGTAAAAAACGCCCTGGCTGGCAGCGCAAAGAACAACAACTGTTGCTGCGCCTGCCGCTGATTTCATCCCTGTATCGCGGCAGCCAGCTTAGCCAGATTTTCACTACCCTGACCTTAACCCAGCAGGCCGGTCTGACCCTGCTGCAAAGCTTGCAGGCGGTAGAGAAAACCCTGAGTGACTGTTTGTGGTGCGAAGCCATCCGTGAGTTACAGCAGCATATTGCCGCGGGTAAACCGCTGCATCAGGCACTGGCGCAGCATCAACTTTTTACGCCGCTCTGCCATCAGCTGATTAAAGTGGGTGAAGAGGCCGGTTCACTTGATATCTTACTGGCACGACTGGCGCAATGGCATGAAGAGCACACCCATGAGCTGGCGGATACGCTGGCCGCCACGCTGGAGCCGCTAATGATGGTGGTGATTGGATTGATTGTCGGCATCCTGGTGGTAGCAATGTACCTGCCGATATTTGGTCTGGGGGATGCGTTGGGGTAACGGCTGGTGCAAATTAACGGCACGGGCGGCGACAACGTCGCCCGTGCCGGTTTTGCAGGGGAGACGTTATCGGCTCCCGGCGTTTAACGATTAAATACGCGGTTTTCCTGCTCGGCCACACGAATAAAGGTGGTGCGCTTGGTCAGCTCTTTCAGTCGTTCGGCGCCAACATAGGTGCAGGCAGAACGCAGACCGCCGAGAATATCACGCGCGGTATCTTCCACCGCGCCACGCAACGGCAGCTTCACGGTTTTCCCTTCTGCGGCACGGTATTCGGCTACGCCGCCCACATGACGCTTCATCGCGGATTCGGAGCTCATACCGTAGAACAGCATAAACTGCTCGCCATTCTCTTCAACAATGGTGCCTTCACACTCGTTGTGGCCCGCCAGCATCCCGCCCAGCATCACAAAGTCAGCGCCGCCGCCAAACGCTTTGGCTACATCGCCCGGCACGGCACAGCCGCCGTCACTGACAATCTGACCGCCAAGGCCATGAGCGGCATCGGCACACTCAATGACCGCGGAAAGCTGTGGATAGCCGACACCGGTTTTCACCCTGGTAGTACAGACTGAACCCGGGCCAATTCCCACTTTAACAATATCAGCGCCGGACAAAATCAGCTCTTCAACCATTTCGCCGGTAACCACATTGCCTGCGCAAATGGTTTTATCCGGGCAGGCTTCGCGCACGCGCTTTAAGAACTCAACAAAATGTTCTGAGTAGCCGTTAGCCACATCAATACAGATAAAGTTCAGCGCCGGTGACAGCGCCAGAATCTGCTGCATTTTAATAAAGTCAGCTTCAGAGGTGCCGCTGGAGACCATCACATGACGCAGCACGTTTTCCGGTACGCTGGCGACAAAGGCGCGCCACTGCTCAACACTGTAGTGTTTATGGACGGCGGTAAGAATATCGAACGACGCCAGCGCTTCTGCCATGCGGAAAGAGCCAACGGTATCCATGTTAGCGGCAATAATCGGAACACCTGACCAGGCAATGCCGGAATGTTTGAAAGTGAACTGACGTTCGAGTTCAACCTGGGAGCGGCTCTTCAGCGTTGAACGCTTAGGCCGGATAAGAACATCTTTGAAACCGAGTTTTAAATCTTCTTCGATACGCATGACAGTTTTCCTGGTTAGTGGCGACGATCTGACGATCGGGTGCTGCTGCCCAGCTCCAGTGAAGCTATCATACGCACTAAAATCGCGACTACAAGACTGCGAAAGTGGCTTTATTTACGCTACAATCGCTTAAATTTATCTGAAAATCTTACTTGTGATCTATGCCACAGAATTGAGTGCAGTTGTTGCGATAAAACCGCCAAAATTCTGTTTATTCTCGCAAGTTAATCTGGGATCAGGCTTATGCGCTATACCGTCGCGCTGACCGGTGGCATCGGCAGCGGAAAAAGCACCATCGCCAATGCCTTTGCCGCGCTCGGTGTTGATGTGGTGGATGCGGATGTGATTGCCCGCCAGGTGGTCGAACCGGGTCAGCCGGCACTGCAGGCTATTGCCGATAAGTTCGGTGATACAGTGATCAGTGCTGACGGATCGCTCAACCGGGCCAGCCTGCGCCAGATGATTTTCAGTTCGCCCGCGGATAAACAGTGGCTGAATAACTTGCTTCACCCCTTAATTCACCAGCAGACACGCCGTCAGCTGGCGGCAAGCCGCTCTTTATGGTGCTTATGGGTCGTGCCGCTGTTGGTTGAGAACAATCTGCATAAGCTGGCAGATCGTGTGCTGGTGGTCGATGTTGACCCGGCGACTCAGCTGGCGCGCACCATGGCGCGCGACAATATCAGTCGTGAACAAGCCAACAATATTCTTGCTGCCCAGGCGACGCGAGAAGCTCGCCTGGCCGTAGCTGATGATGTTATCGATAACAGTGGCGATCCCGCAGCGGTATTACCACTTGTGGCTGCGTTACATCAGCGCTATTGCGCGCTGGCGACGCTAGCGGAACAGGATAAAAAGCATGAGCACAACGATACTTTTTGAGCATCCACTGAATGAAAAAATGCGTACCTGGCTGCGTATCGAGTTTTTACTCAAGCAGTTAGAGGCCAGCAAAAGCATTACCGACCATCTTGGCGCGCTGACATTTTTTCGCAACGCCGCTGAATTACTCGATGTCTTTGAGCGTGGCGAACTGCGCACCGACATCCTGAAAGAACTGGAGCGTCAGCAGCTAAAGTTGCGATCCTGGACTGAAGTCCCTGGCGTCGATATGGAACTGATTAATGCGTTAAGCCAGCGTCTTAAGCGCTGCTCAACGGTTCTGATGGCCGCGCCACGTATGGGGCAACAGCTACGTGAGGATCGCCTGATCGGTCTGGTGCGTCAGCGCCTCAGCATTCCCGGCGGCTGTTGCAGCTTCGATCTGCCTACTCTGCATATCTGGCTGCACCAGGATCAGCAGCTACGTGATGACCAGGTGGCGCAGTGGCTGGCGTCGCTGGCAGCAGTGCGCGAAGCGCTGACATTGATCCTCGATCTGATCCGTCAGTCGGGCATTTTCCGTAATCAGACCAGCCTGAATGGTTTTTTCCAGGATAACGCGGAGGGTTCCGATCTGTTGCGTTTGCAACTGATGCTGGAAGATTCGCTTTATCCGCAAGTGTCGGGGCATAAGAGCCGCTATGCGATTCGTTTTTTGCCGCTGGACAGTGAGAACGGTGACGTTCCTGCCCGACTCGATTTTGAACTGGCTTGTTGTTAAAGGTTTGTGGTTATGAAAGAAGAAATAGTAAGTGTGAACTGCCCGACCTGTGGCAAAGAGGTGATCTGGGATGAGCTGAGCCTGTGGCGGCCATTTTGCAGCAAGCGCTGCCAGCTGATTGATCTCGGCGAATGGGCCGCAGAAGAGAAGCGTATCCCCAGCAGCGGCGATCTGTCCGACAGCGACGACTGGAGCGAAGAGCAGATCGATCGTCATTAAGAGTGGGCGGCGAGAACGCCGCCCCTACAAAAGATCACCGTTTTTTCTGTAGGGGCGGCGTTCTCGCCGCCCGTGTCACGAATTTGCACGATACCGATGACGGCGTTCTCGCCGCCCGGATATTCAGCGGTTAATTTCCGCCAGCAGACGGCTAACAATCGGAATATTCGCGGGTGGAAACTCTGCCGCGACTAATTGCGCCTGCGGCACCCAGCGCATCGGTTGTCCTTCACGGCCATAAGGTTCGCCGTTCCAGCCTTCAACAATAAAAAAGTGCAGCGTAACGCGTAAATCATCGTAGGTATGATCCGCGATTTCAAAAGGCTCGGCCGCCGTAACCTCAATCCCGGTCTCCTCCAGCAACTCACGTTTTAAGGCCTCTGCCGCACTCTCATCCGCTTCAATCTTACCGCCAGGAAATTCCCACATATTCGCCATATGCGAGCTGGCAGAACGCTGTGCGAGGAAAATTTCCTTGCTGGCATTACGGATAATGCCTACCGCAACTTGCAGATGTTTCATGATTTATCTCCATAAAAAAGGGCGGCGAGAACGCCACCCTGGGAAGGATTGACTGAAAAATTGTAGGGGAGGCGTTCTCGCCTCCCGTTACAAATGTCAGGCTAACCGACCATGGCACTGTTTAAATTTCTTACCGGAACCGCATGGGCAAGGATCGTTACGACCCACTTTGCGCTCACCGGTCTGACTTGCCATTGACGCTGCCGCTCCGCTATCGGCATCAACGTGGCTCAGCTGCTGCTGCTGTTGCAGACGCTCAGCTTCCAGACGGCGCTGCTCTTCCATCGCCTCCACTTCTTCCGGCATACGCACCTGAACTTTGCACAGGGTGCTGATCACTTCATATTTCAGTGATTCCAGCATGGCGCCGAACATAGCGAACGACTCGCGCTTGTACTCCTGCTTAGGATCTTTCTGCGCGTAACCACGTAAGTGGATACCCTGACGCAGATAGTCCATCGCCGCCAGGTGCTCTTTCCACAAGGAATCCAGCGTTTGCAACATCACGCCTTTTTCGAAGTTGCGCATCATTTCGGTGCCAACCACTTCTTCCTTCGCCAGGTAGACCGCTTTGCCCTGCTCCATGATGCGCTCACGCAGCGTCTCTTCATGCAGCTCTGGCTCTTTGTCCAGCCACTCGCTGATCGGCATGTCGAGGTCGAAATCGTTTTTCAGGCGCTCCTGTAAACCGGCCACATCCCACATCTCTTCCAGCGACTGCGGCGGAATATAGCTGTCGATGGTGGTTTTAAACACGTCATCACGGATGCTGTGGATAGTTTCGCTGACGTCAGAAACGTCCAGCAGTTCGTTACGCTGCGAGTAGATCGCACGACGCTGATCGTTAGCAACATCATCATATTCCAGCAGCTGCTTACGAATATCAAAGTTGCGGCTTTCTACTTTGCGCTGCGCATTGGCAATCGCTTTAGTCACCCATGGGTGCTCAATGGCTTCGCCCGGCTTCATACCCAGTTTACGCATCATATTCGAGACGCGGTCTGAGGCGAAAATACGCATCAGCGCATCTTCCATTGACAGGTAGAAGCGGGATGAACCCTGGTCACCCTGACGACCGGAACGGCCGCGCAGCTGGTTATCGATACGGCGTGATTCGTGACGCTCGGTACCGATAATATGCAGACCACCTGATGCCAGTACCGCATCATGGCGCAGAGTCCACGCGGCTTTAATCGCGTCAATCTGCTCAGCGGTTGGATCTTCCAGCGCTGCGATCTCCGCCTGCCAGCTACCGCCCAGCACGATATCGGTACCACGACCGGCCATATTGGTGGCGATAGTTACCGCACCCGGCTGGCCTGCCTGCGCCACAATATCCGCTTCGCGGGCGTGGAACTTGGCGTTCAGTACGCTGTGCTTAACACCGGCGCGATCCAGCGCAGCTGAAACCACTTCGGATTTTTCAATCGAGATGGTACCGACCAGAATCGGCTGACCGTTAACAGAACGCTCACGAATATCTTCGATAATCGCGTCGATCTTTTCCGCCTCGGTCATATAGACCAGATCCGGCAGATCTTTACGCACCATCGGACGGTTAGTCGGCACCACAATCGTATCCAGCTTGTAAATCGAGCTGAATTCAAACGCTTCGGTGTCGGCAGTACCGGTCATACCGGCCAGTTTCTCGTACAGACGGAAGTAGTTCTGGAAGGTGATCGAAGCCAGTGTCTGGTTTTCGTTCTGAATGTCCACGCCTTCTTTCGCTTCAACTGCCTGATGCAGACCATCAGACCAGCGACGCCCCTGCATGGTACGGCCGGTGTGTTCATCAACGATGATCACTTCGCCATCTTTCACGATGTAATCGACATCACGGGCAAACAGCACGTGCGCACGCAGTGCGGCAGTCACATGGTGCATCAGCATAATGTTGGTTGGCGAGTAGAGTGATTCGCCCTCATCCATAATGCCCTGACTGACCAGCAGCTCTTCGATATTCACCAGACCGCGCTCGGTCAGGTGCACCTGACGCGCTTTTTCATCCACTGAGAAGTGACCTTCACCCTGGAAGGTGTCGGAATCTTCTTTCTCCTGACGGATCAGGTGCGGGATGATTTTATTCACTTTGATATACATCTCGGAGCTGTCTTCAGCCGGACCCGAGATAATCAGCGGTGTACGCGCTTCATCAATCAGAATGGAGTCAACCTCATCCACCAGCGCATAGTGCAGTTTACGCTGTACACGCTCTTCCGGGCTGAACGCCATATTGTCGCGCAGGTAGTCAAAACCGTATTCGTTGTTGGTGCCGTAGGTAATATCGGCGGCATACGCAGCGCGCTTGGCCGGGGCGGGCATATTTGGCAGGTTAATACCGATGCTCAGACCAAGGAACTCAAACAGCGCACGGTTGTTCTCGGCATCACGCTGTGCCAGATAGTCGTTGACGGTTACCACGTGCACACCTTTGCCGCTTAACGCGTTCAGGTAGGCAGGCAGGGTTGCGGTCAGAGTTTTACCTTCACCGGTACGCATCTCGGCGATACAACGGTCGTTCAGTACCATACCGCCCAGCAGCTGCACGTCGAAGTGACGCATGCCAAACACACGCTTACTGGCTTCACGCACCGTGGCAAACGCTTCCGGGATCAGGCTTTCTACTTCTTCGCCTTTCGCCAGACGCGCGCGGAATTCATCGGTTTTCGCCTTCAGTTGATCGTCAGAGAGCGCTTCGAACTCCGGCTCCATCTTATTAATCTGTTCAACCGCTTTACGCATACGACGCAGCGTACGGTCGTTACGGCTACCAAAGACTTTGGTTAAAATTTTCGTCAACATAATAAATACTTCTCTCCAGCCGTAAATGTCGGCCTACAGCATTGTTATTGCTTATAAAGGTGTAGAGCTGTGCTCTGAGTTTTTTCAGGCGAGAGTCGCGGGTCCGGCACGGATGCCCTGAACCTGAGCCAGCCATAAGCCGGTCTGATGCGCTGTGCGTGACGTAATGCCGGGGTGTGACGAGTCACGGGTAATAACCGGGGGACGAGATTCGTGGGTCAACAGCGCGTTAAGAGTGTCGAGCAGCGCGAATTTCTGTACTTCAAGCGGTAACGCCTGCTCAGCACTCGGTAAGTGCGTTGGCGTTAGCGCAAAAGAGAGATGGCGAATAACCGTACGGATAGCGTGCTGGTGCCAGTAGTCGACAGTAAAGTTCGGACGACGGGCGCTCTCCTGCAACAGCGCAAGGCTGTCGAAACGCACCACATTGCCGATAGTCAGGCTACGGGAAGAGGCTTCAGGTAAATTGCTTTGTTCGCTGGCATGGGCGGCAGGCAGGCCAAGACTCGCCGCGACCATCCCCAACAGGAGATGCGGCCAGAAGTAACGTCTGCCAAATTGTCGCCAACGATCAAGAATGCCTGTCACTTTATTCTGCCATTACTCGCCAGTTACTGATTTTTCTGAGGGCAAATCTTACCATTATTAGTGGCGGCCGACATCAGGATAAATCTATCGCGTGCAGGAAAAGTGCCCTGAACTGACCAGGAAAGCAGCATTCAAACGCGGGAGAGAGAGAAGGAAATAATAGAACGACTGGTCTCACTGGCCGGAGAGAGTGCCAGCTCAACCAGTCGTTATAGTCTGATTATGGCTTACGCCAGAACCAGATTAGGTGCCTTGAATGCCAGCGGAAGTTCAGCTTCGTCTTCAAACGTTGCCCATTCCCACGCTTCCTGTTTAGCCATCACCGCCTGCAACAGTTTGTTATTTAATGCATGACCCGATTTGAATGCGGTAAACGCACCAATAATATTATGGCCACACATAAACAGGTCACCGATCGCATCAAGCATTTTGTGACGCACAAATTCGTCTTCAAAGCGTAAACCATCTTCGTTCAATACGCGGTAGTCATCCACCACGATTGCACAATCGAAGCTGCCGCCCAGGCACAGGCCTTTAGACTGCAGATACTCGATTTCACGCATAAAGCCGAAAGTACGTGCACGGCTGATCTGGCGCACAAAGTTCTCAGCAGAGAAATTCATGCTGTAGCGCTGCGCGCTGGAATCAATCGCCGGATGGTTAAAATCGATGGTAAAGTCCAGCGAAAAACCATTGAATGGCTTGATTTCAGCCCATTTGTCGCCATCTTCAACCCGGACAGATTGTTTGACGCGGACAAATTTTTTCGCGCTGTTCAGCTCTTCAATACCTGCGTCCATCAGCAGATAAACAAAGGGTGCTGCGCTGCCGTCCATAATCGGGATTTCAGGCGCATCGACTTCAACCACAATGTTA
Organism: Winslowiella arboricola; assembly: GCF_025527015.1. GTDB lineage: Bacteria > Pseudomonadota > Gammaproteobacteria > Enterobacterales > Enterobacteriaceae > Erwinia > Erwinia arboricola. The sequence continues at coordinate 45,259 of NZ_JAODIM010000041.1, forward strand.
TCAATACCCAGACCAGAAAGTGCCGCGTTCAGGTGCTCGACCGTTGAAATACGCACGCCATGCTCATTTACCAGGCAAGTAGAGAGCATAGTATCACGCACGGATTTGGCATCAGCCGGGAAATCGACCGGTGGATTCAAGTCAGTGCGACGATAGATGACCCCGGTATTAGCCGGCGCAGGGCGTAGCGTCAGTGTGACCTTTTTGCCGGTATGTAAACCGACACCAGTCGCCTGAACAATACGTTTTAATGTCCGTTGTTTGATCATCGTATTATCTCGCAAAATTACTCATCCGACCGCCAGTGTATATCACCAGCGGACGAACATTTTAGCACAAAGAGCGGAGGAACCCAATTCTCAGGAAATTCTTAGTCCGCCTGCTTACGCAGGAAGGCCGGAATATCGAGATAGTCAGGTTCTTTGCTGGCTGGCGCGCCTGGATCGTTAACCACTTTCGCTGCCGGTTTCTGCTCCTGAGGCAGTGGAGCCATACCGTGCTGCTGGTAGCGATGATCCATCACTGGCTGGCTGGATTGCTTGTTGGTCACCAGCGTGATTTCCGGACGTTTGTCCATGCCGATACCGGTCGCAACCACGGTCACGCGCAGTTCGTCGTTCATTTCCGGATCCAGTGAGGTACCGATAACCACTGTTGCGTTGTCAGAAGCAAACGCACGGATAGTGTTACCCACGGTTTCGAACTCATCCAGACGCAGGTCAAAACCAGCAGTGATGTTGACCAGTACGCCGCGCGCACCAGACAGGTCGATATCTTCCAGCAGTGGGCTGGAGATCGCCATTTCGGCCGCTTCTTCAGCACGGTCTTCACCACAGGCAACGCCAGAACCCATCATTGCGTAACCCATTTCAGACATCACGGTACGCACGTCAGCGAAGTCGACGTTCATCAGACCCGGACGGGTGATCAGCTCGGCAATACCCTGCACCGCACCTTTCAGTACGTCGTTAGCCGCGCCGAACGCGTCCAGCAGAGAGATGCCACGACCCAGCACTTTCAGCAGCTTGTCGTTAGGAATGGTGATTAATGAGTCAACGTGCTTGGACAGCTCCGCGATACCCTGCTCGGCGAATGCCATGCGTTTTTTGCCTTCAAAATTGAAAGGCTTGGTCACCACAGCAACCGTCAGGATACCTAACTCTTTAGCTACTTCAGCCACCACAGGCGCTGCACCGGTACCGGTACCGCCGCCCATGCCCGCTGCGATAAACACCATGTCGGCGCCTTCCAGCGCGGAACGCAGTGCTTCGCGATCTTCTTCAGCGGAGTTACGGCCGACTTCCGGGTTTGCACCCGCGCCCAGACCTTTAGTAATACCATTACCGATCTGGATAGTCTGACCGACAGCAGTTTTACGTAACGCCTGCGCGTCAGTGTTCACTGCAAAGAACTCCACGCCTTCGATGCGCTCGCGCACCATATGCTCAACGGCATTACCGCCGCCACCACCGACGCCGATGACTTTAATCACCGCGTCATTGGTTAATTCCATAGGTTCAAACATAATTTCTCTCCGTTATGTGCCTGTCGCCTGGGGATAAAAAATGGTGCCAGATCCCCTTTACTAAAATTAAAACTCTTTTCTCAGCCAGCTATTGATACGTTTAAACCAGTTGCCAACTGAGGCTCTTTTTTCCACATCAGCCTCACCGTTCAGGTGAGACTCTTTTCCGTAGTGCAGTAAGCCTACCGCCGTTGAGTAGTACGGCTCCTGCGCGTAATCCGTTAATCCGGTAATATTCAGTGGCTGCCCGATACGCACCTGCGTGTGGAAAACACGCTGCGCACAGGCCGCCAGCCCTTCAATTTGTGCCGCACCGCCCGTCAGAACAATCCCTGCCGCCAGATGGTGTTTTACACCCTGCTGACGCAGCTGTTCCTGTAACTGCAGAATCTCTTCATTTACCAGATTCAGCAGTTCGGTGTAGCGTGGTTCAATCACTTCAGCCAGTGTCTGTCGTTGCAGACTTCTTGGCGGGCGTCCGCCGACGCTCGGTACTTCAACGTTTTCATCTTTACCAACAATCGAACCCAGCGCACAACCGTGACGTACCTTAATCGCTTCGGCATCGGTTGGCGGCGTACCAAACGCATACGCGATATCGCTGGTCACCACGTTCCCGGCATACGGGATCACTTTAGTGTGGCGCAGCGCACCGCCGGTATAAACCGCGATATCCATGGTGCCGCCGCCAACATCCACGACGCAGACGCCCAGTTCGCGCTCATCTTCGGTCAGCACCGCAAAGCTCGATGCCAGACCGGCGAAAATAAGTTGGTCAACTTTCAGACCACAACGTTCAACGGCTTTAACGATGTTCTTCGCCATATCATTGTGGCAGGTGATCAAATGCACCTTAGCCTGCATGCGCACACCGGATAAACCCACCGGGTTCTTGATCCCTTCCTGATAATCGATTGCATACTCTTGAGGAATAACATGCAGGATACGATGCTCATCACGAACGCGGACCGACTTAGCGGTATGTACCACATTCTCTACATCTTCCTGTGTCACTTCCTCTTCGGAAATCGGAACCATCCCGATTTCATTCTGGCAACTGATGTGTTTGCCCGATAATGCGAGGTAAACCGAAGAAATCTGGCAATCCGCCATCAGTTCCGCCTGGTCGATAGCGCGCTGCACGCATTTCACTACCGATTCCAGATCGTTTACACCGCCTTTATCCATACCGCGGGACGGACAGCTACCGACCCCGATAATATTGACCATGCCATCGGGCAGAACTTCCCCTACTAAAGCGGCGACCTTCGCGGTGCCAATCTCGAGTCCAACTACCAGTTTTCTGTCCGTCGACTTGATCATTATTGTTTAACCTGTGCCTGATTCTGTTGCTGATTACTGTCCTGCGGCTCAATTAAGGCCGGTGCCCATCCTACTGCCGCGCCAGAGTCATAACGCAGATCAACGTAACTGATGCGCTTATTCTCCGCCGTCGCCTGCTGTTGCAGTGAAGGATAGAGCTCGATAAAACGCTTCAAACGCTTCATATCATCGTTGCGGCCAAGTTCGATGCGGACATCATCTGCCGTCACCAACTGCCATGAACGACGTGCTGTCATCGATGCCATCTTCAACTTAAACTTGCCTGTTGCCAGCGTCTGGCTCATCTGGTGATAGCCGCTCAGCACTTCCTGCTCGCTACCTTCCGGGCCGTACAGCAAAGGCATCTCTTCTTTGCCGATATGGCTTGCCGGTACGCTAAACGATTTGCCTTCGGCATCAACCATATGCAGATCGTTCCAGCGCGCGACCGGTACATACTCCACCAGATGAATTTTTAATTCGTCCGGCCACTGTTTGCGCACGCTGACCTGTTGGATCCAGGGCAGACGTTCAATCTGTTGCTGGATAATGTTCACATCCTGCGACATAAAGGTGCCCGGTGAACCCAGCGACAGAATCGCCTGACGGATATCATCGTTGGTGGTGTAATGGGTTTTCCCGGTCACCACCAGCGTCGATAACGGTAAGCGCGACGCATCATTCATCCACTTCAGCACCACCAGTCCACCAAAAGCCATGGTGCCGACCACCATCAGCAGGAAAATAATCCCCGCGAGGCGCGAACCATTGCTGCGTCCGTTGCGCGCTTTCTCCTGCTGCGCTTCCCGGTTACGTACATTCAGAGCCGCCTGGGACATATCAGTCCGCCAGCTCCAGAATGCGCACTACCAGCTGCGAGAAGCTCATTCCCGCCTGTTTTGCCGCCATCGGCACCAGACTGTGACTGGTCATGCCTGGCGAAGTATTAACTTCCAGCAGGTAAAACCCGTCATCGCTGTCCATCATCACATCCACCCGGCCCCAGCCACTGCAGCCCAGCGCACGCCATGCGTCGACAACCAGCTTGCTTAATTCGGCTTCGCGCCCAGCGCTTAATCCACTTGGGCAAAAATATTCAGTGTCGTCAGAAATATACTTTGCCTGGTAGTCATAGAAGTCGCTGGCCGGTTTAATGCGAATTGAAGGCAAAATATCGTCGCCAACAATGCCCACGGTGTACTCCGGACCGCTTAAAAACTTCTCAATCAACACTTCGTCGTCGTGACGGAAAGCCTCGATCAGTGCCGCCGGCAGATCGGCAGGCTGATTAACCCGCGAGATACCAACGCTGGAGCCTTCACAGCTTGGCTTTACAAACAGCGGCATTCCCAGTTCAGCAATACGTTCAGCCAGCTCACCGTGGATGCCGGCGCTCATCTGCTGACGGTTAATCACCACATAAGGCGACACCGGCAGACCAGCGCCCTGCCACAGCAGCTTGGTGCGCATCTTATCCATGGTGATCGCCGAAGCCATCACGCCGCTGCCGGTATAAGGAATATCAAGATATTCAAGCAGCGCCTGTAACGTACCGTCTTCACCACCGCGACCATGCAGCGCGATAAAGGCTTTGTCGTAACCGGCCTCTTTTAGCTGCGTCGCCGGGAAATCACGGATATCAACCGGATGGGCATCAATGCCGCCCTCAATCAGCCCCGCCAGCACCGCTGTTCCGGACATCAGCGAGACTTCACGCTCAGCGGAGGTTCCACCCAGCAATACAGCCACTTTCTCAGCCATGATGATCCCCTCCTTCAGTAACCTGTGGTTGTAGCTTTTGGTCCGCCAGCTTGCGCGCGATTTTGCCGACATTACCGGCGCCCTGCACCAGAATCAGATCGTTACCGGTCAGCGTTGGCGCCAGCGTCTCCAGCACCGCGTCATGATCCGACACCAGAATCGGATCCACCTTGCCGCGTCCACGAATAGTGCGACACAGCGAACGGCTGTCAGCGCCCGGAATCGGCGATTCCCCGGCGGCATACACATCCAGCATCAGCAACACATCAACCTGTGACAGCACATTGGCGAAATCGTCATACAGGTCGCGGGTACGGGTATAACGGTGCGGCTGGAAAACCATCACCAGCTTTTTGTCCGGCCAGCCCGCGCGCGCCGCTTTAATGGTAGCGTCTACTTCGGTCGGATGGTGACCATAGTCATCCACCAGCATCGCGCTGCCCGCGACGCCATTAACGTTGGTAAGCGGATACTCGCCCAGGAAGTCGAAACGGCGTCCGGTACCCTGGAAACTCTCCAGCGCGCTGAGGATATCTTCATCTTCGATCCCCTCTTCGGTCGCGACCGCCACCGCCGCCGCGGCATTCAGCGCGTTATGACGGCCTGGCGCATTCAGCGTCACTTTCATCAGCGGCTTGTCATGGCGCACCAGGGTAAAGTGCCCCTGCGCGCCCTGCTGCTGATAATCCTCGATACGTACATCGGCATCATCGCTGAAACCATAAGTGGTAATCTGGCGCCCGACACGCGGCAGCAAATCACGGATGACCACATCGTCAACACACATTACCGCACGACCGTAAAACGGCAGGTTGTGCAGAAAGTTAATAAACGTCTGCTTTAAGTTCTCGAAGTCGCCCTGGTAGGTATCCATATGATCGGCTTCGATATTGGTGACAATCGCCACCATCGGTTGCAAATGCAGGAACGACGCATCGCTCTCATCCGCTTCCGCAATCAGATAACGGCTGCTGCCAAGGCGCGCATGCGTGCCCGCCGCTTTGACCAGACCACCGTTAACAAAAGTCGGATCCAGTCCGCCTTCGGCATAAATGCTGGACACCATCGCCGTGGTGGTGGTTTTGCCATGGGTGCCGGCAACGGCGATGCCGTGACGGAAACGCATCAGCTCAGCCAGCATCTCTGCACGGCGAATCACCGGAATACGCGCTTCACGCGCGGCAACGATCTCCGGGTTATCCTGGGAAACCGCCGTCGACACCACCACTACGCTGGCGCCGCTGACGTTTTCCGGGCGATGGTTAAAGAAGATCGTCGCGCCCAGCGCCGTCAGATGCTGGGTAACCGGGTTCGGCGCTAAATCCGAACCACTGATCTCATAACCTTCGTTAGCCAACACTTCAGCAATACCGCCCATGCCAGCACCACCGATGCCGACAAAGTGAATGTGCCGGACGCGACGCATCTCGGGCACGATTAAACGCAGTTTCGCTAATTGTTGTGTATTCATCTCTTCTGCCTGCTAATACCGGGCCGGAGTGATCCGTCCCCGACAATCATTTATTTACCTGCAGCGGCGCTTACCGCGACAGCAACACGTTCGGTAGCATCAGGAATCGACACCGCACGCGCTTTTTCTGCCATCTGCTGCAGGGTTGGGCGATCCCAGCCTGCCAGCGTTGCTGCTACTACCTCCGCAGTAAACTGCGGCTGTTCGAAAATTTTGGCAGCGCCCGCTTGCTCCAGCGGCAGCGCATTCCAGTACTGCTGACGATCTTTATGCTGAAACGGCACAAAAATTGCCGGTAAACCTGCGGCGGCCACTTCGCTGACGGTGAGGGCGCCGGAACGGCATACCACCACATCTGCCCAGGCGTAGGCCGCAGCCATATCATCGATAAACTCGGTGATCTTATGCTGCGGCTGGCCGACATCCTGATAGGCCTGCAGCACCGTCTCCAGCGCGCCTTTGCCAACCTGATGCCATAAACTGATGCTGTCGCCCATTTTGGCCGCCACCTCTGGCAACGTCTGGTTCAGTACCCGCGCGCCCTGGCTGCCGCCAATCACTAACACACGGACCGGGCCTTCCCGCCCTGCCAGACGCTGTGCCGGTAATGGCAGCGCCAGCACATCGGTACGTACCGGATTGCCGACCACATCGGCATGCGGGAACGCGCCCGGAAATGCCTGCATCACTTTTTTGGCAATTTTCGCCAGCCACTTGTTAGTCAGGCCAGCAATGCCATTCTGCTCATGCAGCACCACCGGAATGCCGCAGCTCCAGGCCGCAAGGCCGCCGGGACCGGAAACATAACCGCCCATTCCCAGCACCACATCCGGCTGATACGCCTTCATAATCGCGCGTGCCTGTCGCCAGGCGGAGAAAATGCGCATCGGCGCCAGCAGCTGCGCCTTTACACCTTTGCCGCGCAAGCCAGAGATGCGAATAAAATCAATTTCGATGCCGTGCTTCGGCACTAAATCCGCTTCCATACGGTCAGCGGTGCCCAGCCAGCGCACCTGCCAGCCTTGCGCCATCAGATGGTGCGCTACCGCCAGCCCGGGAAAAACATGTCCACCGGTTCCGCCAGCCATCACCATCAGTCGCTTACCACTCATCGACCACCTCGTGTAAACGCCTGCGCTTTTGCCAGACGCGTTTCGTAATCAATACGCAATAACAGCACGATAGCCGTCGACATAATAATCAGACTGGAACCACCGTAACTGATCAGCGGCAGCGTCAGGCCTTTGGTCGGCAGCATACCCGCTGCGGCACCGACGTTAACCAGTGCCTGGAAGCTAAACCAGACGCCAATTGAACAGGCCAGAAAGCCGGAAAATCGCTGGTCAAGCTCTAATGCACGTCGGCCAATCGACATCGCACGAAAAGCGACGAAGAATACCATTAACAGTGCAAAAACCACACCGATATAACCCAGTTCTTCCCCGATAATCGAGAAAATAAAGTCGGTATGCGCTTCGGGTAAATACTCCAGTTTTTGCACTGAATTACCCAGTCCCTGCCCCCAGAATTCGCCGCGGCCAAAAGCCATCAACGACTGGGTTAACTGGTAACCACTACCGAATGGATCTTCCCACGGATCCCAGAAGGAAGTTACACGGCGCATACGATAGGGCTCGGCGACAATCAACAGGCAGACGGCAAAAATACCCGAGCCGATAATCGCCAGAAATTGCCATAATTTCGCGCCAGCAAGGAACAGCATCGCCAGCGTGGTGACAAACAGCACCACCACCGTACCGAGGTCCGGCTGCGCCAGCAGTAACACCGCCAGCACCACCATCACACCCATCGGCTTGCAGAAGCCCCAGAAGTTGTTACGCACCTCTTCCACTTTGCGCACCAGATAGCTGGCGAGATAGCAGAACAGCGACAACTTCGACAGCTCCGCTGGCTGGATACGCAGCGGTCCAAGGGCAATCCAGCGCGAGGCACCGTTTACCGAGCTACCCACCACCAGCACAATCAGCAGCATCAGCACCGATGCCAGCAGCATAATATTGCTGTAACGCTGCCAGACATCCATTGGCACCCGAAGAGTCAGCAGCGCCATACCAAACGCCAGTGCCATATAGAAGCCCTCGCGCTTGGCGAAGAAGAACGGGTCGTCTGACAGACGCTGCCCCACCGGCATGGATGCCGAGGTCACCATCACAAAACCGATAATCGCCAGGCCAAAAGTCAGCCACAGCAGGGTGCGGTCATACAGCACCATCGAAGTCGCATCGTTTTCACGCGGCCCCATTACCCACTCTTTCAGGCGACCGGAAATGCCACCTGCGAGGCTCAGACCAGGAAATCGCATCAGCCAAGCTCCTTAGCCAGTTGCACGAAGCAGTCGCCGCGCTGTTCAAAATTGCGGAACTGGTCGAGGCTGGCGCAGGCGGGTGACAACAGCACCATATCGCCTGGCTGCAATTGCGCAGCGATTTGCGTCATTGCCTGCTGCATGGTTTCAGTCTGTACCGCAATTTCCGGCCGTAAATCAGCGAGTTCAGCCGCGTCACGGCCAAAGCAGTAAATCCGCACGTTGTCGCCCTGTAAGTAGCTGGCCAGCGGGGTGAAATCAGCGGATTTACCGTCGCCACCCAGCAGCAGCCACAGCGTGCCCTGCACTTTCAGGCCATTCAGCGCCGCTTCGGTGCTGCCAACATTGGTGGCTTTAGAATCGTTAATCCAGCGCACGCCGTTGTGCTGATACGCCAGCTGAAAACGGTGCGGCAGGCCGCCAAAGGTGGTTAGCGCCTTCAGGCTGGTGGCGCGCGGTAAACCGACCGCATCCGCCAGCGCCAGTGCCGCCAGCGCATTGGTGTAGTTATGCTGACCGACCAGATTCATCTCGTCGGTATTTAATACTTTTTCGCCGTCAGCCCGCAGCCAGATGTTGCCCTGCTGACGATTCAGGTGATAGTCACCGACATCGACGCCAAAACTGATACAGCGCTTATCCGCGCCGCGTACCGGCATAGTCAGGGCATCATCCGCATTGACCACGCAAACTTCCGCATTTTCATAAATCTTTAACTTCGCGGCACGATACTGTTGCAGGCCAAGCGGGTAGCGATCCATATGATCCTCGGTCACATTGAGGATAGTGGCGGCCGCCGCTTTCAGGCTATGGGTGGTTTCCAGCTGGAAGCTGGAAAGTTCCAGCACATACAGCTGCGCCGGATGCTGTAACAGCGTCAGCGCGGGCAGGCCGATATTGCCGCCGACGCCCACAGACCAGCCCGCCGCCTGCGCCATTTCACCCACCAGTGTGGTGACGGTGCTTTTACCGTTAGAACCGGTAATCGCCACAATCGGCGCTTTGGCTTCACGACAGAACAGCTCAATATCGCCAATAATTTCCACGCCCTGCTCAGCCGCATCCAAAAGTGAGGGATGCGCCAGCGCCATACCCGGGCTGGCGATAATCAGATCAGCACTCTGCAACCAGCGGTCATTCAGCGACCCCAGATGACGCTCTGTCGCCTCCGGCAACTTATCGAGGCCCGGCGGCGACAGTCGGGTATCCATCACGCGTGGCGTAACGCCCCGCGCTAAAAAGAAATCAACACAAGAGAGCCCGGTAAGGCCCAGTCCGATGATGACGACTTTTTTACCCTGATAGTCTGTCATGGTTACCGTACCTTCAGCGTTGCCAGGCCAATCAGCACCAGCATCAGCGAAATAATCCAGAAGCGCACAATCACGCGCGGTTCCGGCCAGCCTTTCAGTTCATAGTGGTGATGAATCGGCGCCATGCGGAAAATACGCTGACCGCGCAGCTTGAATGATCCGACCTGCAGGATCACCGACAGCGTTTCCACCACAAATACGCCGCCCATAATCACCAGCAGGAACTCCTGGCGCAGCAGTACGGCGATAGTGCCGAGCGCGCCGCCCAGCGCCAGCGAGCCGACATCCCCCATAAACACCTGCGCCGGATAAGTGTTAAACCATAAGAAGCCCAGTCCGGCGCCAACAATTGCCGTGCAGACAATCACCAGCTCACCGGCATGACGCAAATAAGGAATATGTAAGTAGGCGGCGAAATTAACGTTACCGGTCGCCCAGGCCACCAGCGCAAAGCCCGCAGCAACAAATACCGTTGGCATAATCGCCAGGCCATCAAGACCGTCGGTAAGGTTAACCGCGTTACTGGTGCCGACAATCACAAAGTACGCCAGCAACAGGTACAGCAGTCCCAGTTGCGGCATAATGTCCTTGAAGAACGGCACCACCAGCTCGGTCGCCGGAGTGTCTTTGCCGATGGCATACATCACAAACGCCACCGCCAGCGCAATCACCGACTGCCAGAAATACTTCCAGCGCGCGATCAGCCCTTTGGTATCTTTGCGCACCACTTTGCGGTAATCATCAACAAAGCCGACAATGCCATAGCCCACCAGTACAAACAGCACGCACCAGACGTACGGATTTGACGGATACGCCCACATCAGCACTGAGATAGTGATGGAAGTCAGGATCATAATGCCGCCCATGGTCGGCGTGCCGCGTTTGCTGAAGTGCGACTCAGGACCGTCGTTACGCACCACCTGACCAATCTGTAATTTTTGCAGATAAGCAATCAGGCGCGGCCCCATCCACAGTGAGAGGAACAACGCAGTCAGCAGGCTGACGATGGCGCGAAACGTCAGGTAGGAAAAGACGTTAAAGCCAGAATAAAAAGCGACCAGATGCTCGGCCAGCCAGACTAACATGTTCCTTTCTCCTGTAAGCTCTGTACTACCTGCTCCATGGCGGCACTACGAGAACCTTTAACTAAAATGGTGATCTCTGGATGTTCCGACAACAGCGACAACAAACGTTCAGTCACTGCTGCTTTTTCGACAAAGTGTTCACCCACACCGCTGGCATCGCTGATGCCTTTGCTTAGCGAGCCGACACTCAATACTTTATCAATTCCTGCCAGACGCGCCGCTTCACCCACTTCGCGATGGCACTCAACCGCGTCATCGCCCAGTTCAGCCATATCGCCGACCACCAGCACGCGATAGCCCGGCATATCGGCCAGTACTTGTGCGGCAGCGGTCATCGAACCGACGTTAGCGTTATAACTGTCATCCAGCAGCAGCTGGCTGCGGTTCAGCACAATCGGGAACAGACGCCCCGGTACCGCCTGCAATGTGGCCAGCCCTTGCTGAATGGCGCTGAGTGGCGCATCCACCGACAGCGCCAGCGCTGCAGCGGCCAGCGCATTAGCAATATTGTGGCGGCCCGGCAGCGGCAGCGTAATCGCCACCGCACCGGCTGGCGTATTCAGGGTAAATTCGGTGCCCTGGGTGGCGAAACGAATCTCGCTGGCCCAGAAATCGCTGTCTGGCTGCTGATCAGGAGCAAAGCGCCAGACGGTTTTATTGTGCAGATGGTGCTGCCAGTGCGGCCAGTCATGGCTGTCAGCATTGATAATCGCGGTGCCGTTGGCGGGCAGACCGTTAAAAATCTCGCCTTTGGCTTTTGCCACGCCGGCCAGCGAACCAAACCCTTCCAGATGCGCTGCCGCGAGGTTATTAACCAGCGCGCTTTCCGGCCGGGTCAAATCGGTGGTGTAAGCAATTTCGCCCTGGTGGTTGGCGCCCAGTTCAATCACTGCATACTGGTGTTCAGCGCTCAGACGCAGCAGCGTCAAAGGCACACCGATATCGTTATTCAGGTTACCTGCGGTATACAGGGTTTCACCGCACTCACGCAGGATCGCAGCGGTCATCTCCTTTACCGAGGTTTTACCGGATGAGCCAGTTAACGCCACCACGCGGGCGCTGCTCTGCTGACGTACCCACGCCGCCAGCTGCCCCAGCGCCAGACGGGTATCCTTCACCACCACTTGAGGTACAGCGACAGGTAAGCGCTTACTCACTAATAATGCAGAAGCACCGTTTGCAATGGCGTCGCTGACAAAATCATGGGCATCAAAACGTTCACCCTGCAGGGCGATAAACAGCGCACCGGCGCTGACTTTACGTGTATCGGTAGTGACCGCCGCAATCGTCAGGTCTGCGCCCACCAGCAGACCGCGGGTTACCGTCGCCAGTTGCTCTAATGACAGCGCGATCATGCGACCACTCCCAGTAAACGGGCAACCGTTACACGATCGGAATAATCAAGGCGTTGATTGCCAACCAGCTGATAATCCTCATGGCCTTTACCGGCCACCAGCACCAGATCGTCAGGCTGCGCCTGCATTACGGCGTTAGTGACCGCTTGCGCACGTCCATGAACTACCCGCGCGCGGCCGGCATCAAGTAAGCCGGAAAGAATGCCGTCAACAATCGCCGCAGGCTCTTCACTGCGCGGATTATCATCCGTGATTACCACCACATCGGCGAACTGCTCGGCAATCGCGCCCATTAGTGGGCGCTTACCTTTATCGCGATCGCCGCCACAGCCAAAGACGCACCACAGTTTGCCTTTGCAGTGCAGGCGCGCGGCTTCCAGCGCTTTCTCCAGCGCATCCGGGGTGTGGGCATAATCCACCACCACCGTCGGCTTCGCTGGCGCGTTAAATACTTCCATGCGGCCACACACCGGCTGCAGCTGATTACCGGTGGCAATCAGTGATGCCAGCGGATAATCGAGCGCCAGTAAGGTGCCAAGCGCCACCAGCAGGTTACTGACATTGAAGGCGCCCATCAGGCGGCTGTCGATTTCACCATTGCCCCAGCTCGATTCGAAACGTACTCTGGCGCCGCCATCGTGGTAAACCACGTCGCTGGCTTTTAACCAGCGGCCACGACAACCTGGTTGCAGGTTGTTTTCCATGGTCACCGCTACCGCATCCGGCAGATTCTCTAACCAACGGCGGCCCACTTCATCGTCAGCATTGATAATGATCTGGCCAACCTGGTGCTCAGAAAACAGCAGCCATTTGGCCGCTTCATAGCGCGTCATATCACCGTGATAATCGAGATGATCGCGGCTGAGGTTGGTAAAAGCCGCCGCAGCAAATGGCAGCGCCGCCACACGATGCTGCACCAGACCATGAGAAGAGACTTCCATCGCGGCGAGGGTCGCGCCCTGTAGCACCAGTGAATGTAGAACGTGCTGCACATCAACCGCCGAGCCGGTGGTGTTCTCAGCAGATACCAGCTGACCATACAGGCCGTTGCCGACGGTGCCCATCACCGCGCCGGTTTCACCCAGCAGGTTGGACCATTGCGCCAGTAGCTGCGTGGTGGTGGTTTTACCATTGGTGCCGGTGACGCCAATCAGGCGCAGTTTTTCGCCCGGTTGCTGCCAGAAACGCCCCGCCAGCGCCGACAGACGCTGCGGCAGCTGTGACAGGTAAATCACCGGCACGCCGTGCATTTCGCTGATATGGCCATCCGCCGCTTCGCCTTCGGCTTCAGCAATCACTGCCGCCACGCCCTGGGCGATAGCCTGCGGAATAAAACGTCGTCCGTCGGCCTGATGACCAGCAATCGCCACAAACAGATCGCCGGATGCCGCCTGGCGGCTATCCAGTGTCATTTCACGAAGCGGTCGCTCCGGTGCGCCAGGCACCCACGGAGCCAGTAGGTCGCGCAAATTACGATCTGTCACCTGATCCCTCTTTCTTGTTAATTACCATATCGTTTTTATCAGTCGTCGGCAGCGCATCCGGCTCGATGTTCATGGTGCGCAATACACCACCCATGATGGCGCCAAACACCGGTGCTGATATTGCCCCGCCATAATATTTACCGGCCTGCGGATCGTTAATCAGTACCACCAGAGCAAAACGAGGATGGCTGGCAGGCGCAACGCCTGCGGTGTAAGCAATGTATTTATTGACGTAGCGACCATCCGGCCCGACTTTTTTAGCGGTACCGGTCTTAATCGCAATGCGATAGCCTTTTATTGCGGCTTTTACGCCACCGCCGCCCGGCAGGGCGACACTTTCCATCATATGCACTACCGTCTTCACCAGTTCTTCCGGGAAGACGCGTTCGCCAGAGACTGGCGGGTCAACTCTGGTAATCGACAGCGGACGGGCGATGCCATAGCTGCCAATGGTTGCGTAGACTCGCGCTAACTGTAACGGCGTTACCATTAGCCCGTAGCCGAAAGAGAAGGTGGCCCTCTCTATGTCAGACCACCGTTGTTTTTGAGGATATAAGCCACTGCTTTCTCCGACCAACCCCAAATTGGTCGCCTTTCCCAGTCCAAAGCGCGCGTAAGTATCTACTAACGCTGAGGATGGCATCGCTAACGCCAGCTTAGACACGCCGACGTTACTCGATTTCTGCAGAACCCCGGTCAGGGTCAGCTCGCTGTAGCGCGCTACGTCCTTAATTTCATGGCCGTTTACGCGATACGGAACGGTATTCAGTACGCTGTTTTCTTTCACTACGCCACGCTGCAACGCGGTCATCACCACCATCGGTTTCACCGTCGAACCCGGTTCGAAGATGTCAGTAATCGCACGGTTACGCATCACTTCTTTCGGCGTACCAGTCAGGTTGTTCGGGTTATAGGCCGGGCTGTTCGCCATCGCCAGCACTTCGCCGGTATTCACATCCACCAGCACCGCGGTGCCGGATTCGGCTTTGTTAAACGCCACGGCGTTGTTCAGCTCGCGATAGACCAGCGCCTGCAAGCGTTCATCGATGCTTAGCGCCAGGTTATGCGCCGCCTGGCTATCCACCGAGGAGATATCTTCAATCACCCGGCCATAGCGGTCTTTACGCACCGTACGTTCGCCAGGCTGACCGGTCAGCCACTTATCGAAGCTCTTCTCTACGCCTTCAATGCCCTGACCATCGATATTGGTAAAACCAATCAGATGCGAGGTGACCTGACCCGCCGGATAGTAACGGCGCGACTCTTCACGCAGATAGATGCCCGGCAGCTTCAGTTTTTTGATGTAGTCGCCAATCTGCGGATTAACCTGACGCGCCAGATAGACAAAGCGCCCTTTCGGATTGGCGTTAACCCGCGCCGCCAGCTGATCGAGTGGAATAGAGAGCGCATCAGACAACGCTTTCCAGCGGCTGTCGAGGGTGACGCCGCCGTGTTCATGCAGCTCTTTCGGATCGGCCCAGATAGCGTTAACCGGCACGCTAACCGCCAGCGGACGACCGGCGCGATCGCTAATCATGCCGCGTGCGGTAGGGATCGCCTGCACGCGCAGCGAGCGCATATCGCCTTCACGTACCAGTTTGTCAGGGTTGATGACTTGCAGATACGCCACACGCAACAGCAGACCTGCCAGCGCCAGTAAAATACAACCGCACAGCAACGCAAAACGCCAGCTGACAAAGCTGGCCTTATTTTCCGGTTTTTTCAATTTAAGCGTTTTAGCTGCGGCTCTCATTGAGTCCGTGGTTCCTTATTGCTGTACCACAATATTTTCCTGCGCCGGATCGACATGCTGCATTTGCAGCTTCTCGGTTGCCGTACGCTCGACCCGGCTATGATCGCCGAGGGCATTTTCTTCCAGAATCAGGTTGCGCCATTCGATATCCAGCGCATCACGTTCGAGCACCAGCTGCTCCCGCTGCGCGGTCAACAGACGGGTCTTGTGCGCGGTGGTCACCACCAGCACCGCCGAAACCAGCACCGCCACCACCAGGATTAACGGCATCTTGCCATGACGCAGCAGATCGCCGCCGATAACCCCGGGTAAGCTGTGGCGCTCATTGCCAATCACGAGGCGGTCCTTTCAGCAATCCGCAGCACTGAACTGCGCGCGCGTGGATTTTCCGCTACTTCGGCTTCACCCGGCATCATCTTGCCGAGCGCTTTCAGCTGACGACCACCAAGACTTGCCAGCTGTGCTTCAGTCATCGGGATGCCATGCGGAACCTGCGGACCGCGGCTCTGTTCGCGCATAAAACGCTTCACAATGCGGTCTTCCAGCGAGTGGAAGCTGATCACCGATAAGCGTCCGCCCGGAGCCAGCGCAATCAGCGCACCTTTTAGCGCCAGTTCAATCTCTTCCAGTTCACTGTTTACCCAGATACGGATCGCCTGGAAACTGCGGGTGGCCGGATGCTTAAACTTGTCTTTTACCGGTGTCGCCACGTAGATCACATCGGCCAGCTCTTTAGTGCGCGTCATCGGCTGTTCGCGGTTGCGTTCAACAATGGCGCGCGCAATGCGCTTGGCGAAACGCTCTTCGCCGAAAGTCTTCAGCACAAAAGCGATGTCGCTCTCTTCAGCGTGCAGCAACCATTCAGCCGCGGAGTGGCCGCGCGATGGATCCATACGCATATCCAGCGGTCCGTCACGCATAAACGAAAATCCGCGTTCGGCATCATCAAGCTGCGGTGACGATACGCCAAGATCCAGCAGAATGCCGTCGATCTTGCCGGTCAGTCCCAGCTCTTCCACATACTCAGCCAGCGCTGAAAACGGGCCATGAATAATATTGAAACGTGGATCGGTAATCTCTGCGGCAGCGGCGATCGCTTGTGGATCGCGGTCGATGGCGTACAGACGGCCGTGCTCTCCCAACTGGGAAAGAATCAGGCGCGAATGTCCACCGCGCCCGAAAGTGCCATCAATGTAGATGCCGTTATCCTTGAGGTTGAGGCCATTAACCGCCTCATCTAACAGCACCGTGGTATGTTTAAAATTATCCTGCATAGCTATAGCGACAAATCCTGCAATCGATCGGACAACGGTTCCCGGGTCGACTGCTCAGCGTCAATATCTTCCCTGACTTGTTGATACCAGGTCTGTTCATCCCACAGCTCAAACTTATTGAACTGTCCAACCAGCATCACTTCTTTGCTCAGGCTCGCATGCTGACGAAGGGTGTTCGCCAGCAATAAACGACCTGCATTATCCATCTGACACTCACTGGCATGCCCGAGTAACAGTCGCTGTACGCGACGTTCGGCGGGATTCATGCTGGACAAGCGAGACAGCTTTTGTTCAATGATTTCCCATTCGGGTAAGGTGTAAAGCAACAGGCATGGCTGGTGGAGGTCAATGGTACATACCATTTGCCCCTGTGATTCCCCGATCAGCGTTTCGCGATAACGCGTAGGTACGGCGAGCCGCCCTTTACTGTCGAGATTGACTAACGTTGCCCCACGGAACATGCCAGCCTCACCCCCTGATTACCCCGTTACACCACTTTACACCACAAATTCCCACCAAAAGAGTTTACGGAGCGAAGGAAAACATTGTCAAGCCGCAGTACGGGCCTGAAGACATTATTTCTGAGGGGGAAAAAGGGAGGAGAGTTAAAAATAAAGCCTGCCTGATACAAAACAAAAAAATAAGCCGATGAATAGTGACAAAAAATTCACATTAATTTTAACTATGCTCAAAAATATAGCAGCTAAAAGCGGACAAAATTAAGCTGCAAACTTTGCGAGCCGGCTTGCATTTTAAGGTATTTCTGAAGGAATGCACAGGGCGTCAGCGCCTGACGGGGCCTGAACTGAGGGCAAAATCTGACGGTGACAACGCAATATCGGTTTTAAACTTAAACATCGGCAGAGACAATACTTACTTTAATTTACGTAAACAGCGCGCGTCGCATTGAATTTAACCATCAATTTTTCGCGGCAGTTAAAATTCAGTAAAAATATTAATAGATGTAAAAAAGGCAGCTTGCGCTGCCTGTCATTTTTTTTAACTGCTTTTGCGGCTTAATTTTCCGCGGCGAAACAGGTTGCGCCGAATGCGGGTTAAACCCGGTTTTGGTTTGCGCGGTTCATCGAGACTGGCCAGCACCAGCTCCAGCACCCGCTCCGCCACATCGCGATGACGCTGCGCTACCGCCAGCACCGGGCACTCAAGGAAATCAAGCAGTTCGTGGTCGCCAAAGGTGGCAATCGCGAGGTCAACCGGCAGACGGCCTTCTCGTTTCAGCGTCACATCCATCACGCCCTGCAGCAGTCCAAAGGAGGTCGTGAATAGCGCCTCCGGCATCGGATGGTCCTCAAGATAGTTCTCAAACAGCGCCGCCGCCGCCGTACGTTCGTAACTGTTGGCGTAAATATAATCAATATTACGTTCGTCGCCTTCCCACGCCTGACGGAAGCCCATCTCACGTAAGAAGCTGACCGACAGCTCCGGCAGCGCGCCAAGATAGAGCACGTTATTCACCGGCAGCTTACGCAGTTCCGCCGCCAGCATTTCCGCATCATCCTGATCGGCGCCGACCACGCTGGTGAAGTGTTCACGATCCAGCGCGCGGTCGAGGGCAATAATCGGCAATGGATCGTTGATCCAGCGCTGATAGAACGGGTGTTCCGGCGGCAATGCAGTAGAGACAATAATTGCATCCACCTGACGTTGCAGCAGATGCTCAATACAGCGCATCTCATTTTCCGGCAGATCTTCCGAACAGGCGATCAATAACTGATAGCCACGCTGACGCGCCTGACGTTCAAGATAGTTAGCAATACGCGTGTAGCTGGTATTCTCCAGATCGGGAATAACCAGGCCAATCGAGCGCGTACGCCCGGCACGCAGCCCCGCTGCCACTGCATTAGGATGGTAATTATGCTCACGCACCACCGACATCACTTTCTCGACGGTCTTATCGCTGACACGATACTGCTTGGCTTTGCCATTAATGACATAGCTGGCAGTGGTGCGCGAAACACCGGCGAGGCGCGCAATTTCATCCAGTTTCACAATAACCCCACACTTCAGATACCACGACCGCGCGAAGAATAGCCCTGTCGTAGTTATGGATAAGTCTCTTTTAACATCTAACAGCAGAAAAGAGTGGTGAGCAACCGCTTTTCATCGGCTTAGCGCAGTTGTTAAGCAAAATTTGGCACAACGCACATCAACTGAAGTGATGATGTTTATAATTTGAGTAACCGTTTCAGCTAAGCGCGAGAGTTGCCCTGCCAGCTGGCGGATTTTTGCAATATTAAAATCGATGCTTATTCGCTAATGCAGCCTGCAAACAGATCGGCAAGCTGTAAACCGACAAAAGAACAATCATAAGGAGATGATATGTTGCATTCCAACCCTGTCAGTGCCGCGACTTCCGCTGTTTATAATAATCCTCCGCCGCCCGCCGCGCCGCTGGCGAGTGATTATTGGGATAGTTTAACCGCGCAACAACTCCAGCTCATCATTACTGAGTTAAGTCAGCCAGGTTGCTGGAATCTGGATGCCATGGAGCTGGCCCCGTTTATTTATGTTTATGAAAACAGGCTGGGTAATTATGCGTTGCGCATTGAGGATAGCGACGGACATGAGGTCCTGTTTCTTACTGCGCCCTCAGGACATGCAAAAAATGTAATCACCATTTGCCAGTCGGTAAATGAAGATGGACTACTAAGCTATACGCCCGCTATTCAGGGGCTTTTTATCCCCGTCAGTGCCGATTGCGCTAACAACAGTCTGTTTATTGCGCTGGAAGCTGCCAGATATGGTATTGCACCTGATCAAATTTCCTGCAGTGAGATAGCCGAAATGCGCAGGATCTTAGCCGCTGAGCTGAATAATGGCGACGATTGCCTGGGCTATATCAGACAGCATTTCCGCCACTGGATAACCAGAAGTGGGATTGAAGTTTTTCCCTACCGCGGCACAGGCGATCATCTTGAATATCACCAGTTACCCCGAGTGGGTTTCACTATTACAGCACGGGGTCGGGAAGTTCATCATCAACTACCACAGCTACGCGAGTGCTTAAAGTTAATCGATAAAATGTTATCCAACGTTTTAGCAGATAAACATGTCAATCCATCAGCACTGCAACCGATTATTGCTCAATATCTCGGTATTGATATTGCTGAAGTCACTGCTGCAATGACTGAACAGACCCACAGCGTTTTTCTCGAGTACCAACAGGTAATCAAAAGCTATTTGACCACTAATGCCAACCAATTTTTATTGGGGGAAAATGCAGACCCGGGATCGCTTGCCCAGGCATTTACTGAAGATGAACACCGCAGAATCATTTTTAATTCATCACTAAAAACGGCGCCATTTCTGCAGAAGCTAATAGCCGTCGCGCACGAAAAAAGTCATATGATGGAGACTTACGGCACCAGTGATATTTTTTATGTGCTGCAGCATGGGTTGGTAGATGATATATCCCGAAGTTCTGAGATGTTTGCAGCAATGCAAGAAGAAAATCGGCAGGCATTCGACCAGGCCGGTTTTGAAGCGATAATCCTTGCGCGCTTTAATCCCATTCATATTTCAAGTATCAAACGTATGCTTAAAATACCGCTCTCTGGCGATGATATCTCACTATGGGAAAGCGCGATAGCCAGTGTGCTGGATAATGAAAAATGGGCTGCCTTTTGTGCGCTTGCGATAAAACAACACAACATAACCGCACAAGACCTGAGCGTATTCAGAAGGATAATTGATAAAGCACCAACCTGGCGTTTAATATCACAGTTATCAGGGGTGGAATACACCACCCCGCGACAGTTGCTTCACAATATTTATGCTGACAGGACCGCGATGTGGAAGCTGCTGCTGCAAAATGCAGATTCATTTATTCTGTTTTTGTTTGTCTGCGGTCAGGATGTTATCCGTGACCATTTCGACAGCCATCATTATGAGCATATCTGCACCCGGAGTAATAGTACATTTAGCTTATTATCTGATGTAAGTTCAACGCCTGAGCTTGATTATCTCGCGCTGAAAGATGCAGAATCTCTTACCGTTTTTCAATTTCACCTGTGCCTGCAAGATCTTGCTGATTTTGCTGTCAGTACTGACACAAGGGAAATAATTGATATCTCTGTCCCTCCCGCTATGCCGGGCGATACATCAATCCTTAAGCAATTCCTGAAAGAAAACGCCGCTAAAATGGCGCAAACCCTGTTCCATTTTGCCACTACCACTCCGGGCATAATGTCCGATAATAACACCCTGCTATTTCTGCTTATACTCGACCAGGCATTAAGAGACAAAGAGCTGAGTGCAAAAGAAATATTAAAAATTATTCTGGCGCAAGACTCAACGCTGGATACCCCGCTGTGCAATGCTGTCGCTGAACCATTTTGGCGCAGTCATAAAATAATCGTCTGGCAGCAGTTGATACGACGCTGCTTTGATCAAATAGATAAAACCGAGCAAAAAATATATCTTAAAAACTTCCTCCGCTCGGCGCAAGGAATCACTTTCCTGCAACAATTAGATGCGCAACTTGGGGTTGTTGAACGTGAACCGCAGCATTTTACGCCAATAATACGCACCCTTGATAATATGTTAAAACAAGGAATCATCCCGGCGAATTATGAAGTTGGGTTACGCAGCAGGAAATTAACCTCTCAGCTAAAAGCAGGTTCGGTTGATGCTATCACACTTAAATCCACGCTGGCGGCGATCGCTCATCCGATATTTTCTTCTCCCCCTGACGCGCTCACAATTAAAGAGTTATTATCCGGGCTGGCAAGATTACGGGGATGGTATATTGCCCACGAAAACGCTGATGGCGATACGATAAATTACTTCGATCCACAAGGAAATGATATCAGCCAGCAGCATCAGATTCTGGTAAACAATGAGCTAGTGTTAGTGGTTACGGCGGATCAGTTAACGCTTAATCAACAGACGGCTGAAGGATTTTATATCATCCACAGCACAGAGAGACCTGACACCAATAGCAGACTGTTTGATGCCGTACTGGCACTGCAAGGCCCCTCCCAAAAATCTTCTGCTAAGCGTAATACGACAGAAAAGCCAGGAATATTTAACCATCTAAACCACACCGACAAAGTGAATAAACATGCTGATAAAATAATAAATAAACTTGATAAGCTCCTGCATCATCTGAATGAGGGAAAAAAAAGCCATATCTTACATATAAAGCAAGAATCGCCCATAACGCGGATAACTACCGCAGGATATAATATAAAAACCGCGGCGGCAGATACGCTACACGAAGCAATAATCATCGCTATCTTAGCGAATATCGATACTATCAATGAAATCATTGCAATAATCAAAGAAAATCAGGGAGTAGACAAAAAATTAAAAAATTTAACGTCTCTCTCCCGTTATTTGCAGTCACTCTACTCTGATACGGAATATATTCTTAACAGGTTAAGAAACCGGGTATTGCAGGATAAAACGTTAATAACACATGCCAGCCAGATCAAAGAGAGCGCCCGTAAAAGCATAAAATATACGAATCAAACTCATGCAGCTATTTATGATCTGACTGGCGGCGGCAACTATACCGACTTCCAGCTCCATATCCAGCGCCGGCAAAACAGATCTGCAGTCTCTTCATCTGCGATAACAGACGGCCTGCTTCTCGCCATCGCTGAAATAATGGTCGCCACTCCAACCTTCAGTCAGGAACACCAACAGCGTGACAGGGAACGAGACTTTGTCTGGCAAGTCGATCGCGCAGAACGTGATGAATATAACCAACAGTTAAAGGATCAACTGGAATCCCTGACAGAACAACTTGAGGAGCTGCAGGCGGCGCAATTACAACGAAAGCAGCAACCCATGCCGCCGCTATACGACAGCAACGATTACAGCGACGAGGGTAATAATTCCAGCGCACAGAGCGACAGCAAAATAACGACCGTAGCGGCTGCAGAAGACGAGGTAGAAGCAGCAACCAGCGTTCATCCGCAGGTGAGTGTTGCAGAATCTCAGCCAGCGGCATCACACTTAGCGGCTGGCATAATGATCAACAGAAGTGGCAGTAGTAGTGTCACACTGCTGCAATCACCGGCGAGGACAATCCAGCCGCAAGCGTCTGGCAATAGCCGCATCCCACATTTACCTCGCGCCAGCGGTGGCCGTGGAAATTTTATGTCGTTTCTTGAGATTGCAGCGCGCCAAAACGTATTCCCATCTGAGGGTTCTCAGCGCCAGCCAACGCTGAGAATTCGCAGTGTGACAGCGAATCAAAGCCCGGCAAAAGCAGATGAGCGACAGCCGTTTCCCACCTTAAGGATCCGCTCATTAACCCGCAGACAACAAGAAGCCGCGAATGCGCTTAAGTCACATCACGAGATGGTAGTTAATTCGGTATGGAGTGATGAAAGAGCAGGACGGAGAAGTAACACCGTTTTTGCAAGAGTGAAGCTTGCTGAACAAGCTCAGCTTGCCAAACAAGCCAATCAAAGATTGCAACAGGCAGACTGGCTGGGGAATATTGCTGAAAGTCGCATTCCCAAAGCGCAACGCAAATAAACCTGGCCGCCGGACGCGTAAGGCGTCCGGCGGCAGTTTATCAGCGCATAATGCGGTCGCCACGCGACACGCCAACAATCCCGGAACGCGCCACTTCGACAATTTCTGCCACTTCGCGCACGGTATTGAGGAAAGCGTCCAGCTTGTCACTGGTCCCGGCAAGCTGAACCGTGTAAAGCGTTGGCGTAACGTCAATAATCTGACCACGGAAAATTTCCGCGCTGCGCTTCACTTCTTCACGGCCATAACCACTGGCCTGGATTTTTACCAACATAATCTCACGCTCAACGTGAGAGCCCTGGCCCAGCTCGCTGACGCGCAGCACGTCCACCAGCTTATGCAGCTGTTTTTCGATCTGCTCCAGCACTTTCTGATCGCCGACGGTTTGAATCGTCATCCGCGATAACGTTGGATCGTCGGTCGGCGCGACCGTCAGGCTTTCGATATTGTAACCGCGCTGCGAAAACAGCCCGACTACGCGGGACAATGCGCCGGATTCGTTCTCCAGTAATACTGATAAAATACGCCGCATAATTATGTCCTCTCCGTTTTGCTCAGCCACATCTCGTCCATACCACCACCACGAATATGCATCGGGTAGACGTGCTCAGTGCCATCGACGTTAATGTCAGCAAACACCAGACGCCCTTTGCCCAACTGTTCCAGCGCGTACGTCAGCTTCTCTTCCAGCTCTTCCGGGTGGCTAATCGATACGCCAACGTGGCCATAAGCTTCTGCCAGGCGCACAAAATCAGGCAGCGACTGCATATAGGATTGTGAATGGCGACCGGAATAGATCATATCCTGCCACTGCTTCACCATCCCCAGATAGCCGTTATTCAGGTTCAGCACCAGCACCGGAATATCGTATTGCAGCGCGGTGGACAGCTCCTGAATATTCATCTGAATACTGCCATCGCCGGTAACACACACCACCGTTTCCTCCGGCAGCGCTAACTTCACGCCCAGCGCGGCAGGCAGGCCAAAGCCCATGGTGCCGAGACCGCCGGAATTGATCCAGCGACGTGGTTTATCAAACTGATAGTAGAGCGCCGCGAACATCTGATGCTGTCCGACATCGGAAGTCACATACGCCTCGCCATGAGTCAGGCGGCAGATGGTTTCGATAACCGCCTGCGGTTTGATGGTGTTGCTGGTACGGTCAAATTCCAGACACTTGCGTGAACGCCACTGATCGATGCTCTGCCACCAGTCGCGCAGACTGTCGAAATTCTGGCTGGCGTCAGACTGATCCAGCAGTTCCAGCATCTGCTCCAGCACCTGCTTCGCGTCGCCGACAATCGGCACATCCGCCGGCACCGTTTTCGAGATCGATGTCGGATCGATATCGATATGTAACACCGTGGCATTCGGGCAATATTTTGCCAGATTGTTGGTGGTACGGTCGTCAAAACGCACACCGACCGCGAAAATCACATCGGCGTTATGCATCGTCATATTGGCTTCATAGGTGCCGTGCATGCCCAGCATGCCAACGCACTGACGGTGGGTGCCAGGAAACGCGCCCAGCCCCATCAGCGAGGTGGTCACCGGCAGATTCAGTTTTTCCGCCAGGCTACGCAGCTGATCGTGACAGACGGAGTTGATCACCCCACCACCGGCGTAAATCACCGGTTTTTGCGCCGCTAACAGCGTTTGCAACGCACGTTTAATCTGGCCTTTATGTCCCTGGGTGGTCGGATTATATGAGCGCATGCTCACCGACTCCGGCCAGGCGTACGGCAGTTTATTCGCCGGATTGAGGATATCTTTTGGCAGATCGATCACCACCGGCCCCGGACGACCGCTGGCCGCCAGCCAGAAGGCTTTCTTAATCACGCCAGGAATATCTTCGGTATGCTTCACCAGGAAGCTGTGTTTGACCACCGGGCGGGAGATCCCCACCATGTCGCACTCCTGGAACGCATCGTAACCAATCAGCGATGAAGCCACCTGCCCGGACAACACCACCATCGGGATCGAATCCATATAAGCGGT
This sequence comes from Winslowiella arboricola, assembly GCF_025527015.1. Taxonomy (GTDB): domain Bacteria; phylum Pseudomonadota; class Gammaproteobacteria; order Enterobacterales; family Enterobacteriaceae; genus Erwinia; species Erwinia arboricola. The sequence continues at coordinate 70,437 of NZ_JAODIM010000041.1, forward strand.
GGCAATACCGGTAATCGCATTGGTGGCGCCCGGACCGGAAGTCACCAGCACCACGCCGACTTCACCAGTTGCGCGCGCATAGCCATCAGCCATATGCACCGCGCCCTGCTCGTGACGCACCAGCACATGGTCGACGCCGCCGACCGTTTGCAGAGCGTCATAAATATCGAGTACCGCTCCGCCCGGATAACCGAACACATGCTTTACGCCCTGATCGATTAACGACCGGACGACCATCTCGGCTCCTGACAACATCTCCATCTTTGCCTCCAGGCTTAAGGTACTGATTCTGCTGACTCTGTTCGCTTGCCATTTGCGCTGCGCAACAACGTAAAGCGTCGCACAGACGATGCCATCAGAAGGCAGACCTTTGGGTTTTATGCTCAGGTTATGGAAATCATTTCCACAACCCAGGTACAGGGGAAGTAATGCCCTTGCTAATTTCTCGTTAGAGTTGTGTATTTACCATAACCGCGAAAAAGTTGGCAGGCAAACGACAAACGCAGCTTCGCGATTAACAGCTAAAATTAAGCATCTGGAGCAGTGGGATTAGCTTCGACAAATTCACTGAGTGAGCGGCGAAATAAAAGCGGTTTATTCTGTCTGAATCCCCATCAACAGAGTGATCTGATAGTTATTAAAATTAAGCCGGAAGGTTTGAAACATAAGCCTGCCGGTTGATGCGGGTATCAAGGTTGACAACGCTGGCTGAAACACGTATCAATATTGGCAACAGAAATTTTATGGGGTTTGATTCAATGATTGGCAACTTCCGTCTACTCGGTCTACTACTAAACGCATCTTATTTGCGCGGTAGGCTTGTGGGCGGAATCAATCACTGATTCAGACTCGCAAAACTAAAGAAACCCGCGCCGATGCGCGGGTTTTTTTATGCTCGCGGAACAGGCGCTGATATAGCACTAACGGGAAGGACGATAACGATGAGCTCACAAGTATTTATTTTCGATACCACTCTGCGTGATGGCGAACAGGCGTTACAGGCCAGCCTGAGTGTGAAAGAAAAACTGCAAATCGCGCTGGCGCTGGAGCGCATGGGTGTTGACGTGATGGAAGTCGGATTCCCGATCTCCTCACCGGGTGACTTTGAATCGGTGCAGACCATTGCGCGCCAGATTAAAAACAGCCGCGTCTGTGCACTGGCGCGCTGCGTCGAGAAAGATATCGACGCCGCTTATGAAGCGCTGCGCGTTGCTGATGCCTATCGTATCCACACCTTCCTCGCTACCTCGCCAATGCATATCGCCACAAAACTGCGCAGCACCCTGCCGGAAGTGATTGAGCGTGCGGTACGCATGGTCAAACGTGCGCGTAACTATACCGACGATGTGGAATTCTCCTGCGAAGATGGCGGACGCACGCCGATTGACGATCTGTGTCGCGTGGTTGAAGCGGCGATTAACGCCGGCGCCACCACCATCAATATCCCGGACACCGTTGGCTACACGCTGCCGGATGAATACAGCAATATTATCTCGCAGCTGATTGCCCGCGTACCGAATATCGATAAAGCTATTCTGTCAGTCCATACCCATGATGACCTGGGGATGGCGGTTGGCAACTCAATCGCTGCCGTTCAGGCTGGCGCTCGCCAGGTAGAAGGCACGCTGAATGGTCTGGGCGAGCGCGCCGGTAACTGTGCGCTGGAAGAAGTGATTATGGCGATTAAAACCCGCAGCCAGATAATGAATGTGCATACCAACATTCAGCATCAGGAAATCTACCGCACCAGCCAGATTGTCAGCCAGATCTGCAATATGCCGATTCCGGCCAATAAAGCGATTGTCGGTTCCAACGCCTTTGCCCACTCCTCCGGCATTCACCAGGATGGCGTGCTGAAAAACCGCGAAAACTACGAAATCCTGACGCCGGAATCAATCGGCCTGCATAAAATCCAGCTGAACCTGACGTCCCGTTCTGGCCGCGCGGCGGTGAAACACCGTATGGAAGAGATGGGTTACAAAGAGACCGACTACAGTCTGGATGCGCTGTATGACGCCTTCCTGAAGCTGGCCGACAAGAAAGGCCAGGTATTCGATTACGACCTGGAAGCGCTGGCGTTTATCAACAAACAGAATGAAGAGCCGGAACACTTCCAGCTGCAGGATTTCAATGTGCAGTCGGGTTCCAGCATCACCGCCACCGCCTCAGTTCATCTGCACTGCGGCGAAGAGCAGAAATCAGAAGCGGCAACCGGTAACGGCCCGGTGGATGCGGTTTATCAGGCGATTAACCGTATCACCGAGTTTGATACCGAACTGGTGACATACCAGCTGACCGCCAAAGGCCACGGCAAAGATGCGCTGGGTCAGGTGGATATCGTGGTCAACTATAATGGCCGCAAATTCCACGGCGTCGGTCTGGCGACCGATATCGTTGAGTCTTCCGCCAAAGCGATGATAAACGCGCTGAACAATATCTGGCGCGCCCGTCAGGTTGAGCAAGAACTGCAACGCAAATTCAAGAATAAAGACCAGAAGGAAACGGTGTAATCATGTCGAAAACTTATCATATCGCGGTGTTGCCGGGTGACGGAATTGGCCCGGAAGTGATGGCGCAGGCAGCCAAAGTGCTGGATGCGATTCGCCAGCGTTTTGCGATGCGGATTACCACCAGCGAATATGACATTGGTGGTATCGCCATCGATCGTCACGGCGTGCCCTTGCCCGCCGCGACTATTGCCGGCTGTGAGCAGGCGGATGCGATTCTGTTTGGCTCGGTTGGCGGTCCGAAATGGGAACATTTACCGCCTGCCGAACAGCCTGAGCGCGGTGCGCTGCTGCCACTGCGCAAGCATTTCAAACTGTTCAGTAACCTGCGTCCGGCCAGCCTGTATAAAGGTCTGGAGGCATATTGTCCTCTGCGTCGCGATATCGCAGACCGCGGTTTCGATATCCTCTGCGTGCGCGAACTGACCGGCGGCATCTATTTCGGCCAGCCGAAGGGACGCGAAGGCAGCGGTATGCATGAACGGGCATTTGATACCGAGGTGTATCATCGTTTCGAGATTGAGCGCATTGCGCGTATCGCCTTTGAATCAGCGCGCAAGCGTCGCAGCAAAGTGACCTCCATCGATAAAGCCAATGTGCTGGCGACCTCGGTGATGTGGCGTGAAATCGTGAGCGAAATCGGCAAAGAGTACCCGGATGTGGCGCTGAGCCATATGTATATCGACAACGCCACCATGCAGCTGATTAAAGATCCGTCACAGTTTGACGTACTGCTTTGCTCTAATCTTTTTGGTGACATTCTGTCCGATGAGTGCGCGATGATCACCGGCTCCATGGGCATGCTGCCTTCCGCCAGCCTGAATGAACAGGGTTTTGGTCTGTATGAACCGGCAGGCGGCTCCGCGCCAGATATTGCCGGTAAAAATATCGCTAACCCGATTGCCCAGATTCTCTCGCTGACGCTGCTGCTGCGTTACAGCCTGGAAGCAGATGAGGCGGCTGACGCCATTGAGCGCGCAATTAACCGGGCGCTGGAAGAAGGTTTCCGCACCAGTGATTTAGCCGGTGACGGACAGGCAATCAGTACCGATGAGATGGGCTCGATCATTGCCCGCTTTATCACTGAGGAAAAGTAGAAAATGGGTAAGACATTATACCAGAAATTATTTGATGCTCATGTGGTACGCGAAGCGCCGAACGAGACGCCGCTGCTGTATATCGATCGCCATTTAGTGCATGAAGTCACTTCGCCACAGGCGTTTGATGGCCTGCGCGCGCACGGTCGTCCGCTACGCCAGCCGTCAAAGACTTTCGCCACTATGGATCATAATGTCTCGACCCAGACCAAAGATATCAATGCGTCCGGCGAAATGGCACGCATTCAGATGCAGGAACTGATCAAGAACTGCGCCGAATTTGGCGTGCAGCTGTATGATCTGAACCACCCGTTTCAGGGCATCGTGCATGTGGTCGGCCCGGAACAGGGGCTGACCCTGCCGGGCACCACGCTAGTGTGCGGCGACTCCCATACCTCGACCCATGGCGCCTTTGGTGCGCTGGCGTTTGGCATCGGCACCTCGGAAGTGGAACATGTGCTGGCGACCCAGACCCTGAAACAGAGCCGCGCCAAAGCGATGAAAATCGAAGTCACCGGCACTGCTGCGCCCGGTATCACCGCCAAAGATATCGTGCTGGCGGTAATTGGCAAAACCGGTAGCGCCGGCGGCACCGGTCATGTGGTGGAATTCTGTGGCGCAGCGGTTGAAGCGCTGAGCATGGAAGGCCGCATGACGCTGTGCAATATGGCGATTGAGATGGGGGCGAAAGCCGGTCTGGTGGCGCCGGACGACACCACCTTTGCTTATCTGCAAGGTCGTCAGTTTGCGCCGAAAGGGGAAAAATGGCAGCAGGCGCTGGAATACTGGCGCAGCCTGAAATCCGACAGCGATGCGCAGTTTGATCGCGTGGTGACCCTTGATGCCGCCGATGTCGCGCCACAGGTAACCTGGGGCACCAATCCAGGCCAGGTGATTGCGGTCAATCAGCTGATCCCGGAACCGGCCTCATTTAGCGATCCAGTTGAGCGCGCTTCCGCCGAGAAAGCGCTGGCTTATATGGACTTAAAGCCCGGCATCAAAATGACCGATGTGCGCATTGATAAGGTGTTTATTGGCTCCTGCACCAACTCACGTATTGAAGATCTGCGCGCCGCCGCCGCCATCGCCAAAGGGCGTAAAGTGGCGCAGGGCGTGCAGGCGATTGTGGTGCCCGGCTCCGGCCCGGTAAAAGCGCAGGCGGAAGCGGAAGGTCTGGATAAGATCTTTCTCGATGCCGGTTTTGAATGGCGTCTGCCTGGCTGCTCGATGTGTCTGGCGATGAACAATGACCGTCTGAATCCTGGCGAACGTTGCGCTTCCACCAGCAACCGTAACTTTGAAGGCCGTCAGGGACGCGATGGACGTACGCATCTGCTGAGCCCGGCAATGGCAGCAGCAGCAGCCATCAGTGGTCACTTCGCTGACATTCGCGAACTGCATTAAGGACAAGATTATGGCTAAAAAATTTACCCGGCATAGCGGAGTGGTGGTGCCGATCGATGCGGCCAATGTCGATACCGACGCTATCCTGCCAAAGCAGTTTCTGCAGAAAGTGACACGTACCGGTTTCGGTGTGCATCTGTTCCATGACTGGCGCTATCTGGACGCGGCAGGCACGCAGTCGAATGCGGAATTTATCCTGAACAAACCGGTATTTCAGGGCGCCAGTATTTTACTGGCGCGTGAAAACTTTGGTTGTGGATCGTCACGCGAGCACGCGCCCTGGGCGATTACCGATTACGGTATTCAGGCGGTGATTGCGCCGAGTTTTGCCGATATCTTTTACGGTAACTCATTTAATAATCAGCTGCTGCCGGTCACCCTCAGCGAGCAGCAGGTTGATGAGCTGTTTGCGATTGTGGCCGCCGAGCCAGGTATCCGCTTTACCGTTGATCTGGAGAATATGGCAGTGATAGCCGGCGATAAGCGCTATAGCTTTGAACTGGACAGTTTCCGTCGCCACTGCATGCTGAATGGCCTCGACAGCATTGGCCTGACGCTTGAGCATGCTGCTGATATTGACGCTTTTGAGAGTCGGCAGCCGACATTCCTGTAACAGAGGAATTCGGGCGGCAATAACGCCGCCATTATCCTGTAGGGGCGGCGTTATCGCCGCCCTTTTTATTCAGACATCTTTAACTTTTAGCGACAGCCCCAGCGCCACTATCGATAACAATAACGCCAGCCAGTACACCGCATAGTGCCCCCAGGTTTCCGACAGCGCCCCCTGCAACACCCCGGCAAGGATCACCCCGGTAGAGATACTGTTAGTAAACAGTGTGGTGGCCGCCCCCGGACGCCCCGGCATCAAATCCTGAAAATAGAGCATGCCAATCCCGGCAATAATGCCGATAAAAATAGCATTAAAAATCTGAATCAGCATCAGCGCAGTGCGCGACTGGAACAGCACCAGTCCAAGATAAAACAGCACCCCGGAAGCAATCGCGAACAGCATCATATTGCGTTTACCGAAACGCTTCACGTAATGCCCGGCCAGCAGCATCGCCGGGATCTCCAGTCCGGCGGCGGTTCCCATCAGCAACCCCGCCAGCCGGTCCGGTAAGCCAAGTACGCTGCTGATATACAGCGGCATATCAATGATATACATGGTGTTGCAGGTCCACATAATCATTGAGGCGAAAAACAGCATGCGCACGTCGCGATTTTTCCATGCGCTGATTTGCGTCAGCAGCACTTCCGGCGACTGCTCAACGCGCGGCACCGAAGGCAAAGCCAGCCAGATGAGCCCCAGACAGACGACAAACAGCCCGGCGGCCACCAGAAACATAGTGGTGAAACCATAGTTCAGCGCCAGTGCAAACGACAGCGGCGGCCCGATAACCCACGCCAGCGACAGCTGCGCACGCATCACCGAACTGAACATCACCACTTCGCGCGCTGAACTGTCGGCATACTCACGCGCCAGCGCGAAAATCTGCGGCATCGCCACGCTGGCCAGCGCCGAGAGAAACACTCCAAGCGTAATCAGCGTCAGATAATCTCGGTTAAAAGCAAACAGCAGCGCGTTCAGCAGCGCCATCACACAGCAGAACAGAATCAGCATCCGCCGATCGCCACGGCTGTCGGAACGTTTCGCCAGCAGCAGACTCACCACAATTCCGGCAATCGCATTAACGGTATAAAACAACCCAACCCAGAACGGACGCACCGCCACTTCACGCGATAAAAACAGACTCAGCGTTGGCGCCTGGAGCGCACCGGCCACGCCAACCATAAAAGAGACCGCCATAAAGGCGATATAAACCGGATTGATACGGCGACGGCGGGTAAGCAGCGATTTCATGCCTTAATCCTTGCAGGATGAAAAAGGAGTCATCGAAAAGTCGACAGAGTAAGAAGCGTAGAAGAAACCACAGGGAAAAGAAAAAAGCCAGCAGACATTAATCCGCTGGCTGGTGAAAGCACCATACTCAGAAAGCTAATTTCAACCAATGACCGTCTGGCGGCGCAGTGAGTTTGCTCCCGGACAGCGCGGAAGAACCGCAGCGTACTAAAGTACGTGAGGATTCTGAGCACTGCCCGGGGGGAAAATCACCAGTGAGCCAGGTCATTGCGTGAAATTAAGGATGGTTAAGCGCATCATAACGATGCCTCCCGCTCTTCCATCTGCCGCTATTATCGCCATAATACAGGAAATGAAAAACTGATGGCTTTCACTGCGGAGTTCCCCTTTTATGTCCTCTCCCCGCTTGCGGCAGCAATTTATTCGGCTGTGGCAGAGCTGTAACGGCCAGCCACAAGAAACCACCCTTAATGAGCTGGCGCTGCAGCTCAGCTGCTCGCGGCGACATATGCGTAACCTGCTGAATGCCATGCAGGCTGAAGGTTGGCTGCAGTGGCAGTCGGAAGCCGGCCGTGGCAAGCGCTCGACGCTGAGTTTCCTCTATACCGGCCTCGCGCTCCAGCAGCAGCGTGCCGAAGACTTGCTGGAGCAGGATCGCATCGACCAGCTGGTGCAGCTGGTTGGTGATAAAAATCAGGTGCGTCAGATGATTAGCTCGCACCTCGGGCGCAGTTTTCGTCAGGGGAAACATATCCTGCGCGTGCTCTATTACCGCCCGCTGCTGAATTTACTGCCCGGTTCACCGCTGCGCCGCTCCGAAACCCACCTCGCCAGACAGATATTCAGCAGCCTGACCCGCATAAATGAGGCAAACGGGGAACTGGAACCCGATATTGCTCATCACTGGCAGCAGATTTCCGCCAGCCACTGGCGCTTCTATCTGCGTCCGGCGATCCATTTTCATCACGGTCGCGAACTGGAGATGGAAGATGTTATCAGCACCCTGCAACGCCTTAACGCTCAGCCGCTGTTCAGCCATCTGACGCGTATTGAATCCCCGACACCCTGGGCGCTCGATATCCATCTCAGCCAGCCGGATAACTGGCTGCCGTGGTTACTGGGCAGTGTCAGCGCCATGATCCTGCCGCGTGAATGGTCAACGCTGGCGGACTTCGCGCGCGAGCCGATTGGCACCGGTCCCTATTCGGTGGTACGCAATCAGCAGTCACAGTTAAAGATTGAGGCATTTGACGCCTACTTTGGTTACCGCGCGCTAATCGATGAAGTGGCAATCTGGGTACTGCCGGAGATCTCTGACGAACTGGTCTATTCCGGCGTCAAACTGCAGGGGGGAAAGCAGGATGAAACCTCGGAAGAGAGCCGCCTTGAGGAGGGCTGCTATTTTCTGCTCTTCGACCAGCGCTCGGAACAGGGACGCAACGAGCAGGTGCGGCGCTGGATCAGCACCATCTTTAACCCGATTGCGATGCTTAACCACTCCGGCATTGGCTATCAGCGCTACTGGTTCCCCGCTTATGGGTTGCTGCCGCGCTGGCATCACCGGCGCAATATGACGCCAGCCAGCAAACCCGAAGGGCTGGAAACATTAACCCTCACCTGGTACAGCGATCATATTGAGCATCAGGGCATTGCCAATGCGCTGGAGCCGATTCTGGCGGCCCATGGCGTAAAACTGGTGACCCAGGAGGTGGATTACAACAGCTGGTATCGCGGTGAAGCCGAGAGTGATATCTGGCTGGGCAGCGCCAATTTCACCTTGCCATTAGAGTTCTCGTTGTTTTCGTTATTGTATGAAATTCCGCTGATCCATCACTGCGTGGAGATTGACTGGGAAGGCGATGCGCAACTGTGGCGTCAGCAACAACTGTCGCTGGCGGACTGGAGTAAACAGCTGGTCGACAGTTACAGCCTGCATCCGTTGTTCCATCACTGGTTATTGCTGGAAGGTCAGCGCAGTATGCGCGGGGTGCGGATGAATACCCTCGGCTGGTTTGATTTTAAATCCGCCTGGTTTGCGCCACCCGAGTCGTGATGCTTTCGCTATGTAGCATAAATCACTAGAATAGGCAGTTCTCAACGGGGTGCGGAAAAATCTTATGTGGCGCCAATGTAAAAACGCCGCGAGCAAGCATTCAGCCGAAGTCGGCCAGCGCGCAACACCCGCAGCATACATAAGTATGTGAGGAGTGTGAGCACTGCCCGACGCAGGATCAATGCAGCGCAGCAAGTTTTTCCGCTGAGAAAAACCCGTCGAACCTGATCCGGCTTATACCGGCGTAGGGATTTGAGATTGCGCATCACTCAGATCCTTTGCGACTGATAAAATTTCTCTCCAGGAGAGCGCAAAGTGTTAAAGAAAACCCTGCCCTTTTTACTGCTGCTGGCTGCACCAGCTTTTGCAGCGAAACCCACCCTGACGGTCTATACCTATGACTCTTTCTCTGCGGAGTGGGGTCCGGGCCCGGCGATCAAAAAAGCGTTTGAAGCCGACTGCAATTGCGAACTGAAATTCGTCGCGCTGGAAGATGGCGTATCGCTGCTTAATCGTCTGCGGATGGAAGGCAAAAACAGTAAAGCCGATGTGGTGCTTGGCCTCGATAACAATCTGCTACAGGCTGCGGAAAAAACCGGCCTGTTCAGCCCGAGTAAGGTGGATACCAGCACGCTGGACATTCCGGGTGGCTGGCATAACAGCACCTTTGTACCGTACGACTACGGCTACTTCGCCTTTGTCTATGACAAGACCAAAGTGAAAAATCCGCCGAAAAGCCTGAAAGAACTGGTCGACAGCGATCAAAACTGGAAAGTGATCTATCAGGATCCGCGCACCAGCACCCCGGGCCTCGGCCTGCTGCTGTGGATGCAGAAAGTGTATGGCGCTGATGCGCCGCAAGCCTGGCAGAAGCTGGCGAAGAAAACCGTTACCGTGACTAAAGGCTGGAGCGAAGCCTACGGCCTGTTCCTGAAAGGCGAAAGCGATCTGGTGCTGAGTTACACCACCTCCCCGGCTTATCATCTGATTGAAGAGAAAAAAGATCAGTATGCCGCCGCCGACTTTGCCGAAGGCCACTATATGCAGGTAGAAGTCGCCGGTCAGCTCGCCAGCAGTAAACAACCGCAACTGGCGCAGCGCTTTATGCAGTTTATTGTCAGCCAGCCATTCCAGCAGACCATTCCGACCGGCAACTGGATGTATCCGGTGATCGACAGCAAACTGCCGGACGGCTTCAGTACCCTTAGCGTACCGAAAACCGCGCTGGAGTTCAGCCCGCAGCAAGTCGCCGATAAACGCAGTCAGTGGATCAGTGAATGGCAACGCGCCGTCAGCCGCTAATTGCCGGCTGGATGGTCCCCGGCGGCCTGGCGGCCCTGCTGCTGGTCGCCGTGGCGCTGCTGGCGTTTGCCGCATTATGGTTTAACGCGCCGGCAACCGACTGGCGCGCGATCTGGCAGGATAGCTATCTCTGGCATGTGCTGGGCTTCTCGTTCTGGCAGGCGTTGTTATCGGCGCTGCTGTCCGTGATCCCGGCAATCCCGCTGGCGCGCGCGCTCTGGCGTCGCCGCTTCCCCGGACGTCGCGCGCTGCTACGCCTGTGCGCCATGACGCTGGTGCTGCCGGTTCTGGTGGCGGTATTTGGCATCCTGAGCGTCTATGGTCGCGAAGGCTGGCTGGCGCATCTCTGTCAGCTGATTGGCATTGACTACCGTTTCTCGCCCTATGGCCTGCAGGGCATTCTGCTGGCGCATGTGTTCTTTAATCTGCCGCTCGCCACCCGCCTGCTGTTGCAGGCGCTGGAGAATATTCCCACTGAACAGCGTCAGCTGGCAGCACAGCTGGGTATGGGCGGCTGGTATCACTTTCGCCTGCTGGAGTGGCCGTGGTTGCGGCGGCAGATCCTGCCCGCCGGCGCGCTGATTTTTATGCTCTGCTTCGCCAGCTTTGCCACCGTGCTGTCGCTGGGCGGCGGACCGCAAGCCACCACCATTGAGCTGGCCATCTTCCAGGCGCTTAGTTACGACTACGATCCTGGCCGGGCGGCGCTGCTGGCGCTGCTACAGATGGTCTGTTGTCTCGGACTGGTGATGCTTAGCCAGCGTTTAAGCAAAGTGATTCCGGCGGGCAACGCCACGCTGGGCGGCTGGCGTAATCCGCAACAGAGCCTGCAGGCACGCTTCACCGATACCCTGATCATCGCTCTGGCGTTAATCCTGTTATTGCCGCCGCTGCTGGCGGTAGTGGTTGATGGCATTAATCAGGGTTTCAGTAGCGTACTGATGCAACCGGCGCTCTGGCAGGCAACCGCCACGTCGCTGCGCATCGCGCTGGGAGCCGGTCTGCTGTGCGTGGTGCTGACCACCATGCTGCTGTGGACCAGCCGCGAACTGCGTCTGCGTCAGCGACAGCTGGCGGGCCAGATGCTGGAACTCAGCGGCATGCTGATCCTCGCCATGCCGGGCATTGTGCTGGCCACCGGTTTCTTCCTGTTATTCAACAGCACCATCGGTTTACCACAGTCGGCAGAGGGTCTGGTGATGTTCACCAATGCGCTGATGGCCATTCCCTATGCGATGAAGGTACTGGAAAACCCGCTGCGGGATATTGCCGAGCGCTACAATCTGCTGTGTCTGTCGCTGGATATTAAGGGCTGGAACCGGCTGAAACTGATTGAACTGAAAGCGCTGAAGCGCCCGCTGGCCCAGGCGCTGGCCTTTGCCTGTGTATTATCGATTGGCGATTTTGGCGTAGTCGCGCTGTTTGGCAATGAAGATTTCCGCACCCTGCCCTTCTGGCTTTATCAGCAGATTGGCTCTTATCGCAGCGAACAGGGAGCCGTCACCGCGTTGCTATTGTTATTACTCTGTTTTCTGTTGTTCACTGTGATTGAAAAACTGCCGGGACGCCATGCTTACGCTGAATAATTTAACCTATCTCTATCAGCATCTGCCGATGCGCTTTTCTCTGTCGATGCAGGCGGGCGAGCGGCTGGCAATTCTTGGCCCGAGCGGCGCCGGTAAAAGCACGCTGCTGAGTCTGATTGCCGGTTTTCTGCCTGCCAGTAGCGGCAACATCGCGCTTAACGGCGATGACCATACCTACAGCGCCCCGGCGCAACGCCCGGTGTCGATGCTGTTTCAGGAAAACAATCTGTTTCCCCATCTGAGCGTGGCGCAAAATATCGGGCTGGGTCTGCATCCCGGCTTAAAACTCAGTGCGCAGCAGAAACAGACCATTAACGCTATCGCGCAACGCGTCGGCCTCAGTGAGTATCTCGAACGCCTGCCATCACAACTCTCCGGCGGCCAGCGCCAGCGTGCCGCGCTGGCGCGCTGCCTGGTGCGGCAACAGCCGCTGCTGCTGCTGGATGAGCCGTTTTCCGCCCTCGACCCGGCGCTGCGCAAAGAGATGCTGCAGCTGGTCGATGAAGTCTGTCGCGAGCGGCAAATCACCTTACTGATGGTGTCGCACAGCCTCGAAGATGCGCAGCAGATCGCCGCACGCAGCGTGCTGATTGTCGACGGGCGGGTTTACTGGGATGGCGCGACTGTGTCGCTGGCCAGGGGAGAAATACAGGAAGCGGCAATTCTGGGGGTTGAGGTTAAACCCGCCGCCCCTGGGAAAAGCCTCAGACAACTGTAGGGGCGGCGTTCTCGCCGCCGGTGATTTGCCGAGGCTTAACGCCCGACAAACACCTGCCACAGCAAATGACGAAATATCGGCATCATCGGGTGGAACTGGATGGCAATAAAGCTGCCGACACCGATCACAAACGCAGTCGGTGCCAGCCAGCGCAGACGACTGACCGGCAACATGGGCGTCGCCCAGTCATTCTGCTTCGCGGCGCGCTTCCAGCGCCAGCATAACCAGATGCCCAGCCACAGCAGTAGCGCCACCGCCAGCAGCAGCCATTTAAACATGCCGCTCTCCGCATCCTTCGGCACATCAATCGCCACACCCGCCAGAATGCCCGGCATAAAGTAGAGCGGCGGCCATAGCAGGCAACCAATAATATTAGGCGGCAGAAACTTCTTTATCGGCAGCTCCAGCATACCGGCAACCATCGGGATCAGCGGACGGGTCGGACCAATAAAGCGGCCGACCAGAATGGTAAACATACTGTGCTGATGCAGGGCATGCTCGGTTTTATCCAGCATCGACTTGTGCCGTTGCAGGAAGGACCAGCGATGCAGCGGCCCTTTAAACTGCCAGCCAATATAGTAGGAGATCCAGTCGCCCAGCAGGCAACCGATAATCCCTGCCCCCCAGGCCGGATAGAGTCCCATCTGGCCGCTACCGATTAGCGCGCCGAGTGTCGCCATCAGCACCGTGCCGGGTAATAACAGTCCCACCAGCGCCAGCGACTCCAGAAAAGCCACCAGCATCACCGCAAACAGCGACCACGCCAGCGATTGCGTAATTAATTGTTCCAGCCAGGCTTCCATAACGTTCCATTCTGGTATTTCGAATGCTGGATTGTCCTGACCCGTCACAACAGCGTCAAGGCTTGTTTTGTATGGGAGTGTTGGGTTTATGTCAATGTCAGCAGCCGATGGCCTTTAGCCCGTCGTTATCACATATATAAAAACAGACCACTCATCAAAGTACGCACGGTCGAAAGATCGACCATCAGCTGCGTTCCGCTGTATTTGATGGTATTGGTTTGCATGGTAATGCCGGTTTTCGACAGACTTAATCCGGTAAAAGTACAGGCCAGACTCTTAATTTCATTACTGGAGATGGTGGTGCCCACGGACATGGCGTTCATCTTAATATCCAGCCCGTTGATGCTGACATTAAAACCGGTGGTGGTATAAGCGTGACTGCGTGCATTGACGGTACTGACCGGGGCATCCATTTCAATAGTGGTATCACTTTTCAGCGTAATTTTATGTGGCGACGAGATCAGGATTTCACCGCCGGTCACTTGCTGCTGCCAGCGGCCATCAACCGAAACCATCAGATCCCCTCCGGTATGCTCCTGCCTGTTGCCGCCAACCCGCATATGGAGATCATTCTCCACCGAAATCGTCATATCGCGTTCAGCATGCATGGTAAAAGATTCGTTACCGGCGGCATCGTCGAGAAACAGATAGCTGGCGTTGTCCATGGTGCCGCCGCTACTGCGCGACATAAAGCCCATGCGGGTGGCGGCGCTGGGCAGATCCCAGGGTGGCATACTCTGCTGGTTATAGACACGCCCGGTGATAATCGGTCGATCCGGGTCGCCATTAATAAAATCCACCACCACCTCTTCACCAACGCGCGGCACCTGCAAGGCGCCATATTTCCAGCCTGCCCAGCTGCTGGAGACGCGTACCCAGCACGAACTGCTGTCATCGCCGCAGCCATGGCGATCCCAGCGGAACTTTAGCTTTACCCGGCCATATTTATCGGTCCAGATCGTTTCGCCATACGGTCCAACCACCTCGGCAGTTTGCGGGCCATGGGTCTTTGGCCAGCGCGTCTGCCGCAGCGGGCGCCAGTTGATATCATCCGGCACCAGGGTAAAGCTTACCAGCCGATCGCCTCCGCCTGCTGCGCCGCTATTGTAGGGGCTGGCGCTGAGCAACCAGCTGGTGCTAACGGTAAGATATTGCCGCTCATCCTCACGACGCGGCGCGCCGCAAAGACGAAACAGATAACCGGGCGCGATTCCGCAGGCGCTGGCGCTGCCGGCCATCTGCTGATGCTGCGCTGCAAACTCCTGTTGGCGTACGCGTGTATAAAACTCCCCCTGCTGACGGTCGTTAAAACGGCCCGGCCAGTCGAAGACTTCTGCTCTGCCGATGGCGCCGGAATGGGGATTTTGCCGCGCCTCCAGCAGCCGCGCGCGTGGCTGACGGAAGTCGTAGTCATCCATACTGTAAAGCGCCGGGGTAATGCTGTCGGTAGCACTCCAGCCGCTAATCCCTGCGGAGTGATGCTCATCAGTGCTCCACGGAATATTTTCATGGCCCGCCAGGACGCTATGCGCCTGCGGCCCGTCGGCCAGAATTAACACCTGCCCATCCGCCTGATGCGAAAAATAGTAATAAATCCCCTCATGCTCCATCAGGCGACTAATAAAATCGAAATCGCTCTCCTGGTACTGGACGCAGTAATCCCACTGGCGATAACGCCAGCTCAGCCGGTTTTCATACAAAATATGGTGGGCTTTAAACACATCATGCAGGATTTCAGGCACCGTTTTTTCCTGCCAGATACGGAAATCACGATTTTGCGTCAGGTACCATACTGCGGGTCGGATAATGGCGCGATAGAGGGTGTAGCGTTCAGCGCCGGTGGCCTGCCCGGCATGGGTGATTTGCGTAATTTTCCCGGTTAAATAACGCGATGGCGCCTGCTGATCTTTTAACTCAACCGCCAGATCACCACCAAGTAAAGTTTTTAGCGCAATATTATTGTTGTGGCTAAGTAGTTCGACTTCAAAAGCGTAGAGTGCGGAGAGCTGTTCAGTGCCGCTCAGTGATTTGAACAGCAGCTGACCATCACCCAGTGGGGTATGGGCTACGATTACACGATCCATGGAAACATCCTTTTAGTTGTTACAGCGCCAGCCTGGCACAGGTCATCGATGACGTTTTATGCTACCCAAAAGGTTTAGCAGCTGAATTAAAATCGCGCTAATCGCTACGCAAGAACTGTATAAATAAACATGCTATTATTGATTACAGTTAACGCAATAAGGGTTCCGGGTGGACAACGCACGCGCAGGCTTTTTACTTACTCGCCACTGGCGGGACACCGCGAACGGCACGGAAGTGGTGCTGTGGCTGGCAACCGATACCGGGCCGCAACGGCTGGTACTGCCGGAGCAGGAGTCGGTGGCCTTTATTCCGCAGCAATATCAGCAACAAACAGAACAGCTGCTGGCCGCTGAACAGCACTGCCGTATTACGCCCCTCGAACTGAAAGACTTTCGTCATCGCCCGGTGTTTGCGCTCTATTGCCGGCAGTATCGCCAGCTACAGCGGCTCGAAAAGCGGCTAAGTGAACAGCAGATCCCTCTGTACGAGGCCGATATCCGGCCACCGGAGCGCTTTTTAATGGAGCGCTTTATTACTGCGCCGGTATGGTTCAGCGGCCAGCCTGCCGGTGACAGCCTGATCAATGCCCGCCTGAAGCCGCATCCTGACTATCGGCCGCCGCTAAAGTGGGTATCACTGGATATCGAGACCACCCAGCATGGTGAACTTTACTGCATTGGTCTTGAGGGCTGCGGTCAGCGCGACGTATTTATGCTCGGCCCGGAAAATGGCGATGCCAGCCAGCTGGATTTTAATCTGGAGTATGTCAGCAGCCGTCCGCAACTACTGGAAAAACTGAACGCCTGGTTCCAGCAGCACGATCCCGATGTGGTGATCGGCTGGAGCGTGGTGCAGTTTGATCTGCGCGTGCTGCAAAAACATGCCGACCGTTATGGCATACCGCTGCGTCTGGGTCGTGACCGCCAGCCGCTGGAGTGGCGCGAGCATGGATTTAAACCTGGCGTATTTTTCGCGCAAGCTGCCGGACGGCTGATTATTGACGGCATTGAAGCGCTAAAGTCCGCCTTCTGGAACTTCTCCTCGTTCAGCCTTGAAGCGGTATCGCGCGAGCTGCTGGGTGAAGGCAAAGCGATTAATAATCCATGGCAGCGTATGGAAGAGATCAATGAACGCTTTGCCAACGACAAACCGGCGCTGGCGCGCTACAACCTGAAAGATTGCGAACTGGTGACGCGCATTTTCCAGCACACCGAACTGATGCCGTTTTTACTGGAACGCGCCTCGGTCAATGGCCTGGCGGTGGATCGCCATGGTGGATCTGTCGCCGCCTTCAGCCATCTCTACCTGCCGCGTATGCATCGCGCTGGCTATGTGGCACCGAATCTCGGCGAAATCGCCCCGGAAGCCAGCCCGGGCGGTTATGTAATGGATTCACGTCCCGGTCTGTATGACTCGGTGCTGGTGCTGGATTATAAAAGCCTTTATCCGTCGATTATCCGCACCTTTCTGATCGATCCGGTCGGTCTGGTGGCCGGGCTGGCAACCCCTGACGACCAGCACTCCGTGCCCGGATTCCGCCATGCGCGCTTCTCGCGCAGCGAACACTGCCTGCCGGAAATCGTTAAGCAGATCTGGCTGGGACGTGAAGCGGCGAAAAAGCAGGGTAATAAGCCGCTGTCACAGGCGCTGAAAATTATTATGAATGCCTTTTATGGCGTGCTTGGCACCAGCGCCTGTCGCTTCTTTGATCCCCGCCTCGCCTCTTCGATCACCCTGCGCGGCCACGAAATTATGCGCCAGACTCGCGAACTGATTGAAGCGGAAGGCTATGATGTGATTTACGGCGACACCGACTCCACCTTTGTCTGGCTGAAATCACCGCACGATGACGCGCAGGCCAGGGAGATTGGCCAGCGGCTGGTGGAGAAAGTTAACCTCTGGTGGCAGCAGCATCTCAGCCAGCAATATGGTCTGGAAAGCGCGCTGGAACTGGAATATGAAACCCATTTCAGCCGTTTTTTAATGCCAACCATTCGCGGCGCCGAACAGGGCAGCAAAAAGCGCTATGCCGGTTTAATTACCGAGGACGGTCAGCAGCGCATGGTGTTTAAAGGGCTGGAAACCGTGCGCACCGACTGGACGCCGCTGGCGCAGCAGTTTCAGCAGGAACTTTATCAGCGCATTTTTCAGCGCCAGCCTTATCAGGATTTTATTCGTGAAACCGTGCGTCAGCTGCTGGACGGCGAACTTGACGATCGGCTGGTATTTAAAAAGCGGTTACGCCGACCACTGAAAGAGTATGAGCGTAATGTACCGCCCCATGTGCGCGCCGCGCGGCTGGCCGATGAGCACAACCGCAAGCTGGGCCGTCCATTGCAGTACCAGAACGGCGGTTATATTCGCTATGTGATGGCGACCTCAGGCCCGGAACCGCTGGAGGCGAGAATCACGCCCCTCGACTATGATCACTATCTCTCACGTCAGCTGCAACCGGTGGCGGACGGCATTCTGCCATTTATGCAGGATGACTTTGCTACACTGATAACAGGACAGTTAGGGCTGTTTTGACAGGTGACGAACGCGTTACCTTCCAGTACCATAGCGCCCTTCCTGAACTTCAGCGCTCCGCACCTTCAGCCAGACACTCTCTTGTTGTCCGGCCGCAATGCTATTGCCTGGAGCGCGTTCAAAAAAACATTTTTACGAGAATCGAGCCAACTATCTATGCCTTTTACACTTGGTCAACGCTGGATCAGCGATACGGAAAGCGAACTGGGATTGGGAACCATTGTTGCACTGGATGCACGTATGGTGACAGTGCTGTTCCCCGCCACGGGTGAAAACCGTCTCTATGCCAGAAATGATTCTCCAATTACCCGCGTTATCTTTAATCCGGGCGACACTGTGACCAGTCATGAAGGCTGGCAGCTGGAAGTCGAAGAAGCCCTCAGCGATAAAGGTCTGATGACCTATGTCGGTAAGCGTCTGGACAGCGACGAGAGTGGCGTGACGCTGCGCGAAATGATGCTGGACAGCAAACTGGTGTTCAGCAAACCGCAGGATCGCCTGTTTGCCGGTCAGCTCGATCGTATGGATCGTTTTGCCCTGCGCTTCCGCGCACGCAAATATCACAGTGAACAGTATCGTCTGGCGATCAGCGGCCTGCGCGGCATGCGCACCAACCTTATCCCTCACCAGCTGCATATTGCCCATGATGTTGGCCGTCGTCATGCGCCGCGCGTATTGCTGGCCGATGAAGTCGGTCTGGGCAAAACCATCGAAGCAGGCATGATTATCCATCAGCAGTTGCTGGCAGGCCGTGCCGAACGCGTATTAATCGTGGTGCCGGAAACCCTGCAACACCAGTGGCTGGTCGAGATGCTGCGTCGCTTTAACCTGCGCTTTGCGCTGTTTGACGACGACCGCTATGCCGAAGCGCAGCATGACAGCGACAACGCCTTTGAAACCGAACAGCTGGTGATCTGCTCGCTGGACTTTGTGCGCCGCAATAAGCAGCGCCTGGAGAAAATGGCCGAGGCCGAGTGGGATCTGCTGATTGTCGATGAGGCCCACCACCTGGCGTGGAGCGAAGGCGAGCCAAGCCGCGAATATCAGGTGATTGAGCAACTTGCTGAGCAGATCCCGGGCGTGCTGCTGTTGACCGCCACGCCGGAACAGCTCGGTATGGAGAGCCACTTTGCCCGTCTGCGCCTGCTGGATCCGGATCGTTTCCACGATTTCGCCCAGTTTGTGGAAGAACAACAGAATTTCCGCCCGATCGCCGATGCCGTTACCATGCTGCTGGCAGATAAAACCATCTCCACGAATGAGATGAATATGCTGAACGACCTGGTGGGCGAGCAGGATATCGAGCCGCTGCTGCAGGTGGCTAACAGCAACCGTGAAGGCAAGCAGCAGGCGCGTCAGGAGCTGATCAGCATGCTGATGGATCGCCATGGCACCAGCCGTGTGCTGTTCCGTAACACCCGTAACGGCGTGAAAGGCTTCCCGAAACGCGAACTGCACCAGATTCGCCTGCCGCTGCCGTTGCAATATCAGACAGCGATTAAAGTCTCCGGGATTATGAGCGCACGTAAATCCGCCGATGAGCGCGCACGCGATATGCTCTACCCGGAGCAGATTTATCAGGAATTTGAAGGCGACAGCGGCACCTGGTGGAACTTCGATCCCCGCGTTGAATGGCTGTTGGGTTATCTGACCAGCAACCGCGACGAGAAGGTGCTGGTGATCTGCGCCAAAGCCGCCACAGCCCTGCAACTTGAGCAGGTGCTGCGCGAGCGTGAAGGTATTCGCGCCGCGGTGTTCCATGAAGGTCTGTCAATTATTGAGCGCGACCGTGCGGCGGCCTACTTTGCCACCGAAGAGGGCGGCGCCCAGGTGCTGCTGTGCTCGGAAATCGGCTCCGAAGGCCGTAACTTCCAGTTCGCCAGCCGTCTGGTGATGTTCGATCTGCCGTTTAACCCGGATCTGCTGGAGCAGCGTATTGGCCGTCTCGATCGTATCGGTCAGGCGCACGACATTCAGATTATGGTGCCTTACCTGGAAAAAACCGCGCAGGCAGTGCTGGTCAGCTGGTATCACGAAGGTCTGGACGCGTTTGAACATACCTGCCCGACCGGCCGCGCCATCTATGACAGCGTTTATCAGCAGCTGATTGAGTACCTGGCGGCGCCGGAGAATCCGCAAGGGCTGGAGGAGTTTATCCATCAGTGCCGCAGCCAGCATGATGCGCTGAAAAGCCAGCTGGAGCAGGGTCGCGACCGTCTGCTGGAGCTGAACTCCAATGGCGGCGAGCAGGCCCAGGCGCTGGCCGAACTGATTGGCGAGCAGGATAGTGATATCGAACTGGTTAACTTTGCGCTGAACCTGTTCGATATTGTCGGCATCAATCAGGAAGATCGCAGTGATAATATGATCGTGCTGACGCCAGGCGATCATATGCTGGTGCCTGACTTCCCGGGTCTGCCGGAAGATGGCTGCACCATTACCTTTGATCGTGCGCTGGCGCTGTCGCGCGAAGATGCCCAGTATGTCACCTGGGAGCATCCGATCATTCGCAACGGTCTGGATCTGATCCTCTCCGGCGATACCGGTAGCTGTGCGCTGTCGCTGCTGAAAAATAAAGCGTTGCCCGTCGGCACCCTGCTGGTGGAGATGATTTACGTGGTGGAAGCGCAGGCGCCGAAGCACCTGCAGCTGACCCGCTTCCTGCCGCCGACACCAATCCGCATGCTGGTTGATCGTAAAGGCACCAACCTGGCGGGCAAAGTCGAATTTGAAAGCTTTAACCGTCAGCTGAACGCGGTGAACCGCCATACCGGCAGCAAGCTGGTCAATGCGGTACAGCAGGATGTGCATGAGATCCTGAAATTATCCGAAGAGCAGGCCGCGGCGGAAGCGCGTCTGGTGATTGATGCGGCACGTCAGGAAGCGGATGAGAAGCTGAGCGCTGAGCTGTCGCGTCTGGAAGCGCTGAAAGCGGTCAATCCGAATATTCGTGATGACGAGGTCGATGCGCTGGAGAGCAATCGTGCGCAGGTACTGGCCAGCCTTAACGATGCGGGCTGGCGTCTTGATGCGCTGCGCCTGATTGTGGTGACGCACCAGTAAGCGTTAATCGTTGCTTCCCCACCCCAGCCCGCCGCCACTTTAGTGGTGGCGGGTATTGCCTGAGTACCCGTTGGACATATGATGGAACCCTACAATCCCCCACAAGATCCCTGGCTGCATATCCTGTATCAGGATGAGCATATTATGGTGGTCAACAAGCCGAGTGGTTTATTGTCGGTGCCTGGTCGTCTGGAAGAGCATAAAGACAGTGTGATGACGCGCGTTCAGCGTGATTACCCGCTGGCCGAATCGGTACACCGGCTGGATATGGCAACCAGCGGTGTGATGGTTGTGGCGTTGAACAAAGCCGCGGAACGTGAGCTTAAGCGGCAGTTTCGCGAACGCGAGCCGCAAAAGACCTATGTGGCGCGCGTCTGGGGACATCCGCAGCCGGAGACCGGACTGGTCGATTTACCGCTGATTTGTGACTGGCCGAACCGGCCAAAGCAGAAAGTCTGTTTTGAAACCGGCAAAGCGGCGCAGACCGGCTATGAAGTGCTGGAGTATGCCGCTGATAACAGCGCGCGCATCCGTTTAAAGCCGATTACCGGACGTTCGCATCAGCTGCGCGTACATATGCTGGCGCTGGGCCATCCAATTCTCGGCGACCGCTTTTATGCCCATGATGAAGCCAGAGCCATGGCGCCAAGGTTGCAGCTGCATGCAGAGATGCTGACAATTACCCATCCGCAATATAAAACGCCAATGACCTTTCGTCAGCCGGCGGATTTTTAATTTTGCAGCGGGCGGCGAGTACGCCGACCCTAACGGAAACACTGATTTTTTTGTCGGGGAGCCGTTTTCGGCTCCCGTTATGAATGGCGGCGCGGTGCCAATCATCGGCACGGGCGGCGAGCCGCCCTTTTTCAATTCACGGCTATTTAAAATTCTTTTCGCGCTTAATCAAATCATATGCCGACTGGATTTCCTGCGCTTTTTGCTTCGCCATCTCCATCATTTCCGGCGGTAAACCTTTCGCCACCAGCTTATCGGGATGGTGTTCACTCATCAGCTTGCGATAGGCGCGCTTAATGGTGACCGCATCGTCACTGCTTTTCACCCCCAGTACGCTACAGGCATCTTCCAGCGTCGGCCCACGCGGCGCCTGCTGGAAACCACCCTGCGAAGATGAGCCGTTCCACGACTGACCGCCGCCGCCAAACTGCTGACCGCTCTGCATCATACGTAAGAACTGATCGAACTGGCCGTGGGAAATACCCAGCTCTTCAGCAATCACATACAGTACCTGGCGCTCATTGGGATGCAGTGAACCATCGGCAAACGCCGCCTGGATCTGAATTTCCAGAAACATCCGAATCAGATCGAAACGGCCGAAACAGGCGCTACGCAGTTCACGCAGCTTGCTGCGCAGCGGATATTCACCCTGCTTACCTTCACGAAACGCCTGCTGCGCCGCAGTACGCGCCACGCCATGCAGCTGCATCCGCTCCATCAGCAGCGAAGCCATCTGAATATCAGCATTGGTCACACGCCCTTTCGATTTGGTCAGATGCCCCATCACCTGAAAAGTCGTGCGAAAAAACAGCGTCTGCCGCGTTTGTTGATTAGCGAAATAGCCCCGCCCCTGCGCGCCGCGAATCTTATCAACCATATGACCAATAATCAGGCCAATCGCCAGGCCCCAGAAGCCTGCTCCAGACAACAAACCCAGCACAAGGCCAAGTACTTTTCCCCAATAGCGCATATACTCCTCAATTCGCCATGCTGAAGGCTAAAAATTGCATTATCATACCTGTCATTTATCTCAGAGCCTAACGGCAACGCGGGTAAACGAGCAGGATTAACACTAGCGCAACGCAGTTGAGTAAGTTAGTCTCTGACCGTTTGTCGGCATGATGCCAGTTATCACGGAATTCTCGATACCGCGTATGAAAAAACATATTCCTACTTTGCTGGCCACTCTGATTGGTTCAGCACTTTACAGTCAGCATGTGCTTGCCGACGATTTAATGTCGCAGTGCATGCTTGGCGTGCCGAGTTATAACCGACCTCTGGTCCAGGGACAAACCAATCAACTGCCGGTAACGATTAACGCTGATAACGCGAAAGGCAACTACCCCGACGATGCGGTTTTCAGCGGCAATGTCGATGTGCAACAGGGTAACAGCCGCCTGCAATCTGATGAAGTTCAGCTGCATCAGAAAACCATGCCTGGGCAAACTGTACCTACCCGTACGGTTGATGCGCTGGGTAATGTGCACTATGACGACAATCAGGTCATCCTGAAAGGTCCGAAAGGCTGGTCGAATCTGAATACCAAAGACACTAACGTCTGGAACGGTGACTATCAAATGGTCGGCCGCCAGGGGCGTGGCGTCGCCGATCAGATGAAGCTGCGCGGTGAAAATCGTTACACCATTCTGGAAAATGGCACCTTTACCTCCTGTCTGCCCGGCGATAACAGCTGGAGCGTAGTCGGTTCTGAAGTGATTCAGGATCGCGAGGAAGAGGTGGCTGAGATCTGGAATGCGCGCTTTAAGATTGGTGCGGTGCCAGTGTTTTACAGCCCGTATCTGCAATTGCCAATCGGCGATCGCCGTCGTTCTGGTTTCCTGATCCCGAATGCCAAGTATGGCAGTAACAACGGCTTTGAATTTATTCTGCCGTATTACTGGAATATTGCGCCGAACTTTGACGCTACCCTGACGCCGCACTATATGAGCAAGCGCGGCATCCAGTATCAGAATGAGTTCCGCTATCTGACCACCGCGGGTACCGGTCTGGTGGAGTTCGACTATCTGGCATCAGACGATCAGTTCAATAAAGATCATCCTGAAGAGAAAGATTCGAATCGCTGGTTCTTCTACTGGCGCCATGCTGGCGTCTACGATCAGAACTGGCGCTTCAATGCTGACTACTCGAAAGTCAGCGACAATTACTATTTTAACGACCTCGATTCGCCGTACTACTCGTCGACGGATGGTTATCTGACGCAGAAATTCAGCGTCGGCTATGCGGAAAGCAACTGGAACGCCACCCTGTCGAGTAAAGACTTCCAGGTGTTCTCGGTGCGTAATGTCTATCGTGCGCAGCCGCAGCTGGATGTTAACTACTATCAGAACGATGTCGGGCCGTTTGATACCCACCTGTATGGTCAGGCGGTGAAGTTTACCAACGTCGACTCCCGCTATCCTGAAGCGACGCGTCTGCATCTTGAACCAACCATTAATCTGCCATTGGCCAATGGTTGGGGCAGCCTGAATACCGAAGCGAAGCTGCTGGCAACCCACTATCAGCAGAGTGATGTGGAGTATTACAATACCAGCGTCGATACCGATAAAACTAACCAGCTGAAAGAGTCGGTCAACCGCGTAATGCCACAATTTAAAGTTGATGGCAAAATGGTGTTTGAACGCGATATGAACTGGGCGGAGGGTTATACCCAGACGCTGGAACCGCGTACGCAGTACCTGTATATCCCGTATCGCGACCAGAGCCATATCAACGCGTATGACTCCACACTGCTGCAATCTGACTACACCGGACTGTTCCGCGATCGCACCTATAGCGGTCTGGATCGCATCGCATCCGCCAATCAGATGACCACCGGTGTCACTTCGCGAATTTATGATACCGATCTGGTTGAACGTTTTAACGTTTCTGTGGGTCAAATCTACTCGTTTACCCCTTCTCGCACCGGACTGGAAACAACGAGCGATGAAGATGACACTGGCAGCCTGGTGTGGGCCGGTGATACATACTGGAAAATTAGCGATCGCTGGAGCACGCGCGGCGGCATTCAGTACGATACGCGACTGGATAACGTTTCGCAGGGGAATGCGGTGCTGGAGTATCGTCGTGACGCTGACCGCATGGTGCAGCTTAACTACCGTTACAGCAGCCCGGAGTATGTGGCGTCTGCTCTGCAGCGTGATATTTCTACCAACGAGATCTATAAAGATGGCATCTCTCAGGTTGGGATGACGGCAAGCTGGCCGATTGCTGATGCCTGGTCGGTTGTGGGGGCGTATTACTACGACACCAAATCTAAACAGCCTGCCGATCAGCTGGTTGGCCTGCAATACAGCTCATGCTGTTATGCCATTCGCCTGGGTTACGAGCGCAAAATCAACGGTTGGGAAAACGAAAGCAGTAAATATGACAACCAAATCTCGTTCAACATTGAACTGCGTGGCCTGAGCTCTAACTACGGCTTAGGAACCGGTCAAATGCTGCGTCAGGGTATTCTGCCTTACCAGCGCGCTTTCTGATGTTGTAATGTTTGGCATGCAAACCCGCAGTGCGGAAAGAAGAATGGAAAAAGTATGAAGAACTGGAGAACGCTGATTCTTGGTGTGGCCCTGGCAGCCAATACCGCGTTTGCAGCACCACAAGTGGTTGATAAAGTTGCCGCCGTCGTAAACAACGGTGTGGTATTAGAGAGTGATGTTGATGGCATGATGCAGTCGGTGAAAGCCCAGGCGCAGCAGGCCGGACAACAGCTGCCTGACGATCGTACCCTGCGCCATCAGATTGTTGAACGTCTGATTATGGATAATATCCTGCTGCAGATGGGCAAACAGATGGGCGTGCAGGTCACCGATCAGCAACTTGATCAGGCGATTGCCAATATTGCGGCGCAGAATAAGATATCGATGGATCAGATGCGTAGCCGTCTGGCTTATGACGGTGTCAATTACAGCACCTACCGCGAGCAGATCCGTAAAGAGATGCAGATTGCAGAAGTGCGTAATAACGAAGTGCGCCGTCGTGTCACCATCCTGCCGCAGGAAGTGGATACGCTGGCAACCCAGGTTAGCGCCCAGAACAATCGTGGCACCGAACTGAACCTCAGCCATATCCTGCTGCCGCTGCCGGAAAACCCGACGCAGCAACAGGTTGATGAGCAGGAAAACCTGGCAAAACAGCTGGTCGGTGAGATCAAAGGCGGCGCTGACTTCGGTAAACTGGCGGTCACTTACTCTGCTGACTCTCAGGCGCTGAAAGGCGGCAATATGGGTTGGGGTAAAATTGAAGAGTTGCCTACCCTGTTCTCGCAGGCGCTGAGCACGGCGAAAAAAGGCGATATCGTCGGTCCGATTCGTTCCGGCGTCGGTTTCCATATCCTGAAAGTGAACGATCTGCGCGGTGAGTCGCAAAATATTTCGGTCACCGAGGTGCATTCACGCCATATTCTGCTGAAACCGTCACCGATTCTGACTGATGCGCAGGCACGCCAGAAGCTGGAGCAGGTTGCTGCCGATATCAAGAGCGGAAAAACTGATTTTGCCACTGCGGCGAAACAGCTTTCTGACGATCCTGGCTCGGCCAATCAGGGCGGCGATCTGGGCTGGACATCAGCCGAGGTGTTTGACCCGGCATTCCGTGATGCGTTGCTGAAGCTGAATAAAGGCCAGGTCAGTCAGCCGGTCCACTCCTCTTTCGGCTGGCATCTGATTCAGCTGCTGGATACCCGCCAGGTTGATAAAACCGATGCGGCGCAGAAAGAGCGTGCTTATCGTCTGCTGTTCAATCGTAAGTTTGCTGAAGAAGCACAAACCTGGATGCAGGAACAACGCGCCAGTGCTTATGTGAAAATTCTGGATAGCAATGCTAAGTAATCAGCGTGTAGTGATCACTCCCGGCGAACCCGCCGGGATTGGTCCCGATCTCTGCGTTCAGCTGGCCCAGCGCGACTGGCCCGTTGAACTGGTGGTATGCGCCTCCGCCGAACTGCTGCGCCAGCGCGCGGCGAAACTCGGTCTGCCGCTCACGCTGCGCGAGTATCAGCCCGGCGTTGCCGCTCAGCCGCAGCAGGCGGGCAGCCTGACGCTGCTGGAGATAGCAACAGCGCAGCCAGTGACAGCCGGTGAACTTTGCGTCGCTAACGGCTCTTACGTGCTGGAAACCCTGGCGCGCGCCTGTGACGGCTGTCTGAACGGCGAGTTTGCCGCGCTGATTACCGGACCGGTGCATAAAGGGGTGATCAACGATGCGGGCATCCCGTTTACCGGTCACACTGAATTCTTTGCCGAGCGTGCAGCATGCGATCGCGTGGTGATGATGCTGGCGACGGAAGAACTGCGCGTGGCGCTGGCCACCACTCATCTGCCGCTAAAAGATGTCGCGGAGGCTATCACCCGTGACAGCCTGCATGAAGTGATTGGTATTCTGCATCGCGAACTGCAAACCAGGTTTGGCCTTGCCACCCCTCATATCTTCGTCTGCGGCCTTAATCCGCATGCGGGCGAAAGCGGCCATATGGGCCGTGAAGAAATTGATACCATTATCCCGGCCCTGAACGAGCTACGCCTGCAAGGGATTCAGCTGACCGGCCCATTGCCGGCCGATACCTTGTTCCAGCCCAAATATCTGCAACATGCCGATGCGGTGCTGGCGATGTATCACGATCAGGGGCTTCCGGTGCTAAAATATCAGGGATTTGGCCGCGCGGTGAATATCACCCTCGGCCTGCCATTTATCCGTACGTCTGTTGACCACGGCACCGCGCTTGAACTGGCGGGACAGGGAACAGCCGATGCGGGCAGCTTTATCACGGCGCTTAATCTCGCCATTACCATGATCAAGAGCAGTAATGAATAATCGCGTCCACCAGGGCCATTTTGCCCGCAAACGTTTTGGACAGAACTTCCTCAACGACCAGTACATCATCGAAAGCATTGTTTCCGCTATCCATCCTCAGCCCGGCGAGGCGCTGGTGGAGATCGGTCCCGGCCTTGGCGCCCTGACCGAACCGGTAGGTGAACGACTCGATGCCCTGACCGTCATTGAGCTTGACCGCGATCTGGCGGCACGTTTGCAAACGCATCCGTTCCTTGGCCCGAAGCTGACCATTTTTCAGCAGGATGCGATGACCTTTAACTTTGCCGAGCTGGCCGAGCAGAAAGGTCAGTCGCTGCGCGTGTTTGGCAATCTGCCGTACAATATCTCGACGCCACTGATGTTCCATCTTTTCAGCTATACTAGTGCCATCAAAGATATGCACTTTATGCTGCAAAAAGAGGTGGTTAACCGTCTGGTGGCAGGCCCGGGCAGCAAAGCTTATGGTCGTCTGAGCGTGATGGCGCAGTATTACTGTAATATCATTCCGGTGCTGGAAGTGCCGCCAGAATCGTTTACACCTGCGCCTAAAGTGGATTCAGCCGTGGTGCGCCTGGTGCCGCATGCTAAGATGCAGAACCCGGTGGATGAGATTCGCACCCTGAGTCGCATCACCACTGAAGCCTTTGGCAAGCGCAGAAAGACGCTGCGTAACAGCCTGGGCCATATTTTCTCGCTGGAGACGCTGGCCGAGCTGGGCATCGACAATACACTGCGCGCAGAAAACATCTCTGTCGCACAATATTGCCAGTTAGCTAACTGGTTAACTGCGCATCCTGAGTCGCAGGAGAGCTAAACGCATGATTGATTCGCCCCGAGTATGTGTACAGGTGCAGAGTGTCTATATTGAGTCGCAATCCGCACCTCATGACGATCGCTATGTTTTTGCCTATACCATTACCATTCGCAATCTGGGGCGCAATCCTGTGCAGCTTCTTGGCCGTTACTGGTTGATTACCAACGGTAACGGTCGGGAAACTGAAGTCCAGGGCGAAGGTGTGGTTGGCGAACAGCCACTGATCGAGCCTGGCAACGAATTCCAGTATACCAGTGGGGCGATCCTCGAAACGCCGATGGGCACCATGCAAGGTCACTACGTGATGGTTGATCAACAAGGGGAAACCTTTCATGTTGATATTCCGGTGTTCCGCCTTGCCATCCCGACCCATATTCACTAAGAAAAAAACGTAATGAGTACATACCTTATTGGCGACATTCATGGTTGCTATGATGAGTTGCAATCATTGCTGGCGCAGGTCGCCTTTAATCCAGAGAAAGATACCCTGTGGCTGACTGGCGATCTGGTTGCCCGTGGCCCCGGCTCGCTGGAGGTGCTGCGCTTTGTGCGTTCACTCGGCGACTGCGTACGCCTGGTGCTGGGCAATCACGATCTGCATTTGCTGGCGGTCTACGCCGGTATCAGCCGTAACAAACCCAAAGATCGCATTACCCCACTGCTGACTGCTCCTGATGCTGACGAGCTGATTAACTGGCTACGCCGTCAGCCGCTGTTACAGGTTGATGAAGAAAAGAAGCTGGTGATGGCCCACGCCGGCATCACGCCGCAATGGGATATCGCCACGGCGAAAATGTGCGCGCGCGAAGTTGAAGCAGTGCTGTCCAGCGACAGCTATCCGTTGTTTCTTAATGCGATGTATGGCGATATGCCGAATAACTGGACGCCGGAACTGAGCGGACTATCCCGTCTGCGTTTCAGTACCAACGCGCTGACGCGCATGCGTTTCTGCTTCCCTAACGGCCAGCTGGATATGATTGCCAAAGAGTCACCGGAATCAGCCCCGCCGCCGCTTAAACCCTGGTTCGCCATTCCCGGTCCTGTCGCCCGCGACTACACCATTGTCTTTGGCCACTGGGCCTCACTGGAAGGACGCGGCACGCCGGAAGGGATTATTGGACTGGATACCGGATGTTGCTGGGGCGGCACCCTGACGCTGCTGCGCTGGGAAGATCGCTCGCTGTTTGTCCAGCCTTCTAATCGCGTACGCGCCAATGAAGAGTGACCGCTGTCGCGGTCACCCTGACTGACTTTACTGCGGATTGCCTGATGCCGAGGTGATGGCAGTAGCGGTTTTCACTATCAGCGGCTGACTCTTATCCGAGAACATCTCCGCTGCCCCCACTGCCGCCACCTGATATTCATAAATGCTTCCTGCCACCAGTCCGCTATCGGTATAGCGGGTCTCCGCCGCTTCGCTGATAAACTCCCCGTTGCGATAAATTCGGAAGTGTTTTACTGCCATATTATCCGTGGCGGCGGCATGCCAGCTCAGCGTCAGTCGATCGCTACCCACCTCAGAAGCGACCAGTTCTGAGGGGGTAGCTGGCTTCTCACTCCCTTCTGCCAGCGCTTCCTCCTCAACGAGGATTGAAGAGGACTCCCCAGGCATGGAGAGATTTCCCGCTTTATCTGCCACCACAATATGGTACTCATAGTGATTGCCGGCGCTTACCTCCGTGTCGATCCACTCCGGCAGCAGCGACTGGGCAATCTCAGCGCCGTTACGCCAGATACTGTAGTGTGACACCCCAACATTATCGCTGGCAGGCAGCCAGGACAGCATCACCCGCCCCTCTGACACGGTGAGGTCTGGCTTGGCAGGCTGGCCGGGAGCTTCATGATCCGGGGCGCCTGGCAGATCTTCGTTAATCAGCTGAGCAAAACGCTCAATAAACGCGTTGCCATACGCATTACCACTTTTGTTATAGCCAGCATCCCAGTTAACCGACCAGGCCATCAGCCCCCGGACTGCCGTTCCCTGGGCCGCCAGACGCTCCCAGGCGCTACGCACATCAGCTTCATTTTTGACATAACCATTAGCAGCAGCATCCTCGTTGCTGGGCAGACCTATAACAAGTTTGTCTGCCGGAACAGAGAGATAACCATGCGTGCCGTGTACCAGTGAATCGGTCAGGGTATATAAAAATTCCGCTTTTTTGCTGTCATCATTTTGCGCATACCAGCCATTTTCTCCCTCCACGCCATCGTCGTTCTGGTTGTAAAACTGTGGAGAGATAAAGTCGTAGTAGCCCTCAAGATTTTCGATCAATTTTTTCCATGCGCCGCCTTTATCGCGCAGATCAGGAAACTCAGGCGACAGACTAATAATAAATTTGGGGTATTGCGCTTTAACCCGTTTCAGCGCAGCAGGGATTTCCGTCTGATTGGCGCCAGCGGCAATCGCACTGCCTGCCAGATGGATATCCAGGCCGTCAAAACCGTAAGTGTCTGCCAGGTGAATAATTTCACTGGCAAACTTTTGCCCGTCATCGGGCGCCAGCTCAATATGGGCATCCGCGCCTCCCAGTGAAATCAATACCGGGCGTCCTTCGCCGTTAAGCGTGGCCACTTTCTGACGAAACCCGGCATCGCTCATATTATAAGGCTGAAACGTCGGAATGCCGCTGCCGGTCATAAAGGCCACGGTAATCACATTATATTCTGCCGGAATCTCAGTCAGATCGATATTGGCGGCAGTCCCCTGCTGAAAACCATCGGATTGACTCGCCCAGTTATGCCAGTAGCCCACCATAATCTTTTTATTACTGATATCCGGGAAACTATCCGCCGTATCAAATGTAGCAGCACTCAGCATCGCACTGCTCAGGGTGCCCACCAACAATAGTGATGCCGTTATCAGGTTTATTTTAAGTTGCTTTTTCACAGGTAATATTTCGCATTAACAAAAATCATTATTCGCAGGAAACTATTTTCTTTGTCCGATAAAAACCAGCAGCAGCTTCCCGCTATGGTTGAGAATATTCCCGGCAATAATTAAAAGTGATAATAGCGAGGATCAACTATCAGGAAGAATATCGCCACTATCACCGGATAAGGACCAAAAGCAAAAGCCTCGCCCGCTTTTACCCGCAGCAACAGCACTGCGCTAAACAGCGCCAGCAGAGGAGCAAACAACATAATATGGCAGAGGGTTTCCACACCAAAGCAGGCGCCCAGCGCGGCAAACAGCTTCATATCGCCCATCCCCATTCCGGCGGTGCCACGCAGCAGATAATGCAGACGATCCAGCAGCCACGGCAGAGCAAAACCGATAAGCGAAGCGATGAGCGCATCGCGCCAGCTGACCGCATTAATCTTCAGCAACGCCGCTGTCATCCCCAGCGCCCACAGCGGCAATACCAGACGATCCGGCAGCAGCATGGTGCGCCAGTCAATCACCGCCAGGGCTAGCAGCAGACAAATCGCCGCAAGATTAAACCCGCTCTGCCATGTCATCCCGTAGCGAAAAACCACCAGCATAAACAACAGTGCCATCACGGCTTCCACCAGCGGGTAGCGCCAGCTGACAGGTTGATGACAATCGGCACAATGCCCCCGCAACAACAACCAGCCAAGCAGCGGCAGATTGTGGCGCCAGCGCACTGGCGCCTTACAGCTGGGGCAGTGTGAGGCGGGGAAACTTAACGTACATGCTTCACCCGCCATAATGAGCGGCAGGCGGTAAATCACCACATTAAGGAAACTGCCAATCACTGCGCCTGCTAACGCAGCCCATATCATCTCCATTTACACTCTCATTTAACCCTGGTTCAGGATATTCTCAGTATATATATTACGGCTATCAGATATTGCACGTCAGATAATAACCCGCCATACCATCATAAATTCCCGCCTGTGCTAAATATAGAAAATTCCCGATCGCCTGGCATTAATTCTTAATTAACCATAGAGCAATAGCCTGTTTATTGCTCAGGGGTTATTTAAGAATATTCATATCAATTACCCAACCGCTGTCGTGAAATAACCGTGAGAACATCATGAAAAAGACCTTATTACCCCGTAACCGTCATCAGCAGGGTTTTACGCTGCTCGAACTGCTGGTGGTATTAATGATTATTGCGCTGCTGGCCGGATTTGTCGGCCCGCGCCTGTTTTCTCAGGTGGACCAGGCAAAAGAGAAAACCGCTATCAGTCAGATGAAAATCCTGTCTGAGGCCCTGGGTCAGTATCGTCTTGATGTTGGCCAGTATCCCAGCGAAGCACAGGGGCTAAAAGCGCTGAATGAACGCCCGAATGGCGTCAAAAGCTGGCGCGGTCCGTACCTGAGTAAAGCTGTGCCTGCTGATCCCTGGGGCAACCCGTTCCAGTGGCATAACCCGACGCGTAATAAAAATACGGTGTATGAAGTCGAGCTGCTGGCGACCGGCAATGGCGACCAGCCGGTGAGTTACGGATTCTGATCGTGCGTGCATTTCTCTGTTTTCTGTTGCTGGGTCTTATTCAGCTACCGGTACAGGCGACCTGCTGGCAACAGGCTGGCCAACGCTATGGTATCGAGCCGGAGCTGTTGCAGGCCATCGCCATCGTTGAGTCCAACCTGCAGAGTTCAGCACGTAATCAGAACCGTGACGGCAGTTACGACATTGGCCTGATGCAAATTAACAGCCGCCACCTGCCACTGCTGCGCAACTTTCAGATCTCTGAAAGCGCGTTGCTCGACAACCCCTGCCTGAGCGTAATGACTGGCGCCTGGGTGCTGGCGGGCTTTATGCGCAGCTATGGCTATAGCTGGGAAGCAGTAGGCGCTTACAACGCCGGTAATGCGGCGGACCGGGGACATTTACGGCAGCGCTATATCCAGCGCGTACACCCCCACTATACGCGGCTGAAAAACGAGAGCCGCACGGCTGAGCAATAAAGAGCGATGAAAAATTATCAGATAACGTTATTGCGCAACGGTGTCCGCAGCGTGCAGCAGGTCTGTGCCAACAGCGTCGAACAAGCAAAAGCGCAAGTCGCCAGCGATGCGCTGGTATTAGAAGTGAGGGCCAAAACCAGGCTGCGCCGCGCGCGCCCGTTTCCCCTGACGCTATTTATTCAGGAGCTGATTGCCCTGCTGGAGGCCGGACTGGTGATTGTCGAAGCCATCGAAGCGCTGAATGAAAGCTGCCGTGAGGCAGAGCAGCGTCGGGTACTGGGTGACATTCTGCGCGAGCTCTATCGTGGACAGCAGCTGTCGCAAGCGCTCGCTGCCCAGCCAGCGCTGTTTCCGCCGCTGCTGGTCAGCACCGTCGCCTCATCGGAACAGACGGGCCAGTTGCCGGTGGCGCTGGGACGTTTCCTGCATTACGAAAAACGCATGGAAACCCTGCGTAAACGCATTCGCAGCACCCTGCTCTACCCCAGCGTGGTGATTGGCGTTGGCTGCCTGATTCTGTTCTTTCTGCTGGGATTTATTATTCCGCGCTTTGCCGTGGTGTTTAACGGCATGCAAAACCTGAACGCCAGCGCGCGCTTTATTGTCTGGTGGGGCGAACTGACCAGCAGCTCCGGCCCGCTGCTGCTGTTGCTGACTGCCGGTGCGATCGCCCTGATTATTGCCGCGCTGCGCAATAAAGCACTGCGTCAGGCGGGTTTTAAACAGCTGCTGTGCATCCCGCAACTGAAACAACAGTATCAGCTGGCGATCCTGGTGCGTTTCTATCGCACCCTCGGCCTGCTGTTGCAGGGAGGCATGGCCGCGGTTGAGGCGTTGCAGCTGACCGGCTGCCTGTTACCAGCCACTTATCAGCCACGGCTGCGCCAGATTCTGGCGGAAGTGCAAGCGGGTAAAGCGTTATCACACTGCCTGACCGCGCAAGGGCTGACCACACCGGTCGCCAGCCGTCTGCTGGTAGTAGGCGAACGCGGAGGCGAACTGCCAGCCATGTGCGAGCGCATCGCCGCTTTTTATGACGAGAGCCTGGAACGCGCGATTGAGACCTTCAGCAAAGTGTTTGAACCGTTGCTGATGCTGATCGTCGGCGGCCTGGTTGGGCTGGTGGTGTTTCTGCTTTATATGCCCATTTTTGAAATGGCGGGAGGGTTAGCCTGATGACTCACGATCATCGCGAAATGCCAGATTCTGCATGGCAGAGCCTGGCAGCGGAACAGCGTGCTGCCTGGCTGGAGCAGCTGCTGGCCGCAAAGCCGCAGCAGCTGGAGTCACTGGCTACTGAACTGGGCCTCTGGCCGCTGCAGGAAGATCAGCTCGCGGCGGCGGAACTGGACTTTAGCCGTATCAGCCTGCCGCAGGCGCTGGCGCGCCGCCTGTTGCCGATCCTGCTGGGCGGTAAAGAGTGGTTGCTGCTGGCCGATCCCTTCAGCCTGCCACTGCGCCAGTGGGCGCAGCGCCACACCGAGCGTCTGGCGCTCTGTCGTCCGGGCTGGGTCAATGATCAGCTGGATAATCTGTCGCGTCAGCAGCGCACCATGGAGCAGATCGATCATCAGGATTTCGCCAGCCAGGGCGAAGAGACAACGCTGGAGAT
The DNA here is from genome assembly GCF_025527015.1 of Winslowiella arboricola. Lineage (GTDB taxonomy): Bacteria > Pseudomonadota > Gammaproteobacteria > Enterobacterales > Enterobacteriaceae > Erwinia > Erwinia arboricola. Next base: position 105,317 of record NZ_JAODIM010000041.1, read on the forward strand.
CTCGCTGGTCACCATCGATCAGGAGCAAAGCTCGGTGATCAGGCTGGTCGACTCCACGCTGTACGACGCCCTGCAAAGCCGCGCCAGCGATATTCATCTGGAGAGCGTGCCTGATGGCCTGGTGGTGAAATACCGCATTGATGGTGTGCTGCACAATATTACGCGCTGCAACGGCTGGCAGAATGCTGAGCAGATTATCTCGCGTCTGAAGGTGCTTGGCAGCATGGATATCTCTGAGCGTCGTGTCCCGCAGGATGGCCGTTTTAAAGCGCATATTCAGCAGCGCGATGTCGATTTCCGCGTCTCGATTATGCCCAGCATCCACGGTGAGGATGCAGTACTGCGCGTGCTGGATAAATCCCATGATAAAAAGCTGCGGCTGGAAACACTCGGCTTTGATGTGCCGACGCTGCAGGCGATACGCAAGCTGACACAGATTCCCCACGGCATGGTGCTGGTAACCGGGCCAACCGGTAGCGGTAAATCCACCACCCTCTACTCCGCGCTCAGCGAGCTGAACAGTGGTGAAAGCAAGATCATCACCATTGAAGACCCGGTGGAGTATCAGCTGGAAGGCGTACTGCAAATCCCGGTCAACGATAAGAAAGGGTTGAGCTTTGCCCGTGGCCTGCGCGCCATCCTGCGTCACGACCCCGATATCATTCTGGTGGGAGAAATTCGTGACGGTGAGACCGCCGGTATTGCGGTGCAGGCCGCGCTGACCGGACACGTTGTGCTCTCATCGGTGCATGCCAACAGCGTGTTCAGCGTGCTGGAACGTTTTCTCTATATGCAGGTAGAACCAGCGAGTCTGATCACTGCGCTTAACGGGGTTGTCGCCCAGCGTCTGGTGCGCCAGATCTGCCCGCAGTGTCAGCAGGCTTATCAGCCGACAGCGGAAGAGATTGCCGACTGGCAGCTTGATCGGCAACTGCTGAGCGCGGCCAGCTGGAGCCGGGGCGCGGGTTGTCATCACTGCCGTCACAGCGGCTATCACGGACGACTGGCGCTGGCGGAAGTACTGCATTTCAGCGACGCCATGAAAGAGGCGCTGCTGGCGCGCGCGCCGCTGCGCCAGCTACGTGAAGTCGCGCTGGCGGAAGGCTTTATGCCATTGCAGCAGATCGCCATTAACGCGGCCAGCAAAGGGCTGACCAGTTTGCAGGAGGTGAAACGTGTTATTTCCCTCAATTAAGCGCTGGTGTTGCCGCCTGCAACAGCAGCATCTGCAGCTGTGGCTCAATAACCGGCTGCAATATCAGTGCAGCTGGCAGCCGCAGCTGCCGCTGACGGATCAGCTGGCGCAGTTGTTCGCTAATCTGCCGCCCGCGCCGCGCTGGCGCGACACGCTGGAGTTTGTGGTCGATACGCCCCACCTCAGCTATTTGCTGGTGCCATGGAGCAACGGCATCACGCGACCGGCGGAACTGCGCCAGTATGCCGCGCTGTTACTGGCGCAGCAGCAGGATGAACAGCAGCCGATGGCGGTGAGCTTTTTGCACAGTGGCTATGGCGGCAACGCCTTTGCCGCGCTGTTGCCCCAGACACTGCTGGGCGAGCTGCAACAAGTAGCAAAGGATCAGCGCCTGCGGCTACACAGTTGCAGCACGCCATTCAGCAATATGCTGAGCAGTTTTGGCCGCCAGCTGCCGGAAAACGCGCTGTTCGCCTGTATTGGCCCGCAGCAAAGCAGCTTTGCCTGCCGCTTCCAGCAGCAGTGGCACAGCGTATTTAGTCTGCATCTGCCACACAGCGAATTAAGACAACAACTGGAAACCGCTAACCGCCTGGCGAATCTGCCGACGCTGCAACGCTATGTATTGCATTGTCTGCCGGACACGCCGCCTGGCCGGCGTGCCGCAGGAGAAACGCCACCATGATCAATCGTCATCAATTTATCACGCGCGGGCGGCTGACGATAAGCCTCACCCTGCTGGTGGTACTGATTGCACCGACGCTGGTGACGATCGCTATCACCCGGCAACAGCACCAGCAGCTGACACAGGTGCTGACGCAGGAGATGAAGCTGTTACAGGCCCACCGCCAGGCAGCGGAAGCGATTAGCGTTAAACAACGCGCTTTCGACAAAGCACCGCAGCAGCTGGAATCCTCGCAGCTAAATGGGCTGGCGCTGATCGCCCCTGCGCTGCACGACGATATTGCCCTGCTGTCGCTGGAAAAAGATGCCCGCCAGCAACGGATGCGCATTGAGGTGCTAAGCCGCTCGCTGGATGCATTGCTGGACTTTGTCTCACGCTTACAACGGCTTCCGGCCAGGGTCGGTCTGGAAAGTCATCAAACGGAAACGACTATGCCCGAAACATGGAAGATTCGCGCCACGTTAAATCTGGAGTACGCCGATGCACCTTAATTCAGGCATTTTGTCCTCGCTGAATGAGTGGCAACCCCGTCTGCGCTGGTATGCCAGTCAGTGCTATGAGCTGCTTGGCCCTCTGCCGCTGCTGATTGCCGCGCTGTGGCTGACGCTGCTGTTTTACCTTTGCGCTCAGCTGCGACCGGCGCTGGTTGCTGATAGTCAGCGTCAGCAGGCGATTCACCAGCAGCTGGCGGTACCGTTGCCGATTATCTCACCGGAGCAGGAGACGGCGGAGAGCGCGCTGAGCGTGACTGAATATGAGCAGGTTAAAGCGCTGTTCGCCATCCTGAAAAAGCATGGCTTGCAGGCCAGGGAGAGCCGTTACCAGCAACTGACCGACAGTAGCAGCGCACAGCGCGTTCAGCTGATGCTCGATATTCCGCTAGTGGGCGAATATATGAATTTGCAAAACGCGCTGCGTGAAATGACAGCCAGCCTGCCACTGCAATTTGAGTCGCTGGCGATGGCGCGCACAACCCCTGCCACCACCCAGTTAAGCATGTCGCTGCGCGTCACGCTGGCGGGAGAAGCACCATGAAACTGCCGCGTTACTTACAGCTGGCGCTCGGTGTAACCGGCGCACTGGTGCTGTGGAGTCAGTTTAGCGAGCCCTATGAGACGCCCGTACAGCAGGATCTGCTGCCGCAGCAACAGCCAGCGGCCAGCATTACCAGTCACAACACCGACTCCTTAGTCACGGCGGCGTTCGGCCATAGCGAAAGCAATCTGTTTCCCTTTCAGGGACCGCAGGTTGCCCCATCGCCACCACCGCCACCGCCAAAACCGGCGGCGGCGCCAAAAGCGCCCAGTCTGCCGTTTAAGCTGGTGGGCGCCTGGTGGAACCATAACCAGCGCTATCTGGTGCTGAGTGATGGCAAGCAAAGCTGGATCGTGTGCAATCAGTGCAGGATCGCCGACAGTATCCGCAGCGGCGAAAAATTAAATGAGAACTGGCAGTTAAAAGCGATCGAACCTGACCATCTGGTTTTCCGCTGGCTGCCACTGGAAAACGACCAGCGCCTGTCGCTGGGCGATATGACATCAAAACCTAAATTCTAACGATATTGACTATGTTTACTAAAAAAAAGCTGTCTGTATTAATCGCCGCTTTGCTGCTGGCAGGCTGTGCTAATCAGCAGTCACCTGGCTCTGACGAGCAGCCGCAAGATCATCAACAGCAGCTTATCCACTCGCTGGATAAGCTGAAACAACAGCGTCTGGCCGACCCGCAGGATCTGACACTGAAAAGCCGTGAACAGCTGGAGAGCAGCCAGCTGGTAGACCTGTACCTGAAACAAGCGGAACGCGCCGTCGCACAGAATAACCATCAGGACGCGGCACGTCTGTGGCGCACCGCTCTGCAATATCAGCCGGGCAATATGCGCGCCCAGCAGGGGCTGCGTCGCATCAATGCCTGGCGTTCACTGGATATGATGTATCAGCAGGCCAGCAAGCTGGCAGCTAACAACCCGCAGGCGGCGCTGGAAAAAATCCAGAAAGTGCTGGAAGAGGAGCCGGGCTGGCCGCAGGCCACCGCGCTGCGCGATCATCTGCTGCGCCAGCTGTCGTCCAGCACCCAGCCATCGCAGCGGATGAGCGCTGAGCTGCAAAAGCCGGTATCACTCAATTTCCGCTCGCATAATCTGATGGAGATCTTCAATACCATTTCGAAGATCACCGGCGTGAATTTTATCTTTGATAACGATGTGTCACGTAATATCTCCACCAGCATTATTGCCAACAAAACCACGGCGGAAGACGCGATCAACTTGCTGTTGATCTCCAATCAGCTGCGGAAAAAGGTGCTGAATGGCAACACCCTGCTGATCTATCCGGCCAGCCAGAACAAAGAGAAAATCTACCGCGACATTATGGTGAAAACCTTTTTCCTCGGTTACGCCAAAGCGAAAGATGTCAACGTGGCGCTGCGTAACCTGATGAAGATAAAAGATATTCACGTCGACGAACGTACTAACTCACTGACAGTGCGCAGTCCGCGTGAAAGTATCGAGATGATTGAACGCCTGCTGATGACGCTGGATCGCCCGGAAGCGGAAGTCACGCTGGAAGTGGAAGTGCTGGAGATCAACAGCAATGACGCCACCAAACTGGGTATTCGTTATCCGGGTGAGATCGGTATTGGCTTTAACGGCGGCGCCGACGCATCCAGCAATATCCCGCTGAATGCTTTTGGTCGCGACAATATGTTTATCAACCTTGGCAGCAGTCGCGGACTTAAACTCGATATCAGTAAAATCCGCAGTCATGCCAAAGTGCTGGCCAATCCACGCATTCATGTGAAAAACAGCAAGCAGGCGCTGATCGAAATTGGCGAAAAACTACCGGTATTAACCAATACCACCAATGACGGCGTGACCAATCAGAAGGTGGAGTATCAGGACGTTGGCCTGAAGTTGCAGGTGACGCCAGAGATCAGTCTCGACGGTGAGATCAGCATGGATGTGGAGTTCAGCCTCAGCAGTCTTGGCCTCGCACAGGAGAGCAAGGATGGCCTGAAATATTACAGCACCAACAACCGGATGGCGAAAACCATCCTCAGTAGCCTCGATGGCGAAACCCAGATGCTGGCCGGATTGATCAGCATGAACCAGAAAAATGACAAAAGCGGCATACCAGGACTCAGCAATCTGCCCTTAATCGGATCACTGTTCAGCACCTCGGACAAAGAGAAGAAGCGCACCGAAGTGGTGTTACTGATCACACCGCGTATTGCCCGCAGCATCGATCTGCCGGGATCTCATATCAATGCGATCGCTGTAGGGACCGAAGATCTGCCTGGCGATCAGGATATGCGTTTGCGCGCAGCGGGCCGCATCCAGGTCGGCAAAGAAGCCGCAGTGGCGCCACCGCTGGCGCCACCAGCGCACTTCCCGCAGCAGCGTGGTGAACTGCCGTCACCCAATCCGGCCCATGATAATGCCGCAAGAAGCGCGCCATGAGTCAGCGGCGGCAACAGGGTTTTACCCTGGTGGAGATGATGGTGACGCTCAGCCTGCTGGCTTCGCTGGCGGCGGCCTCGCTGCCGCTAATTGAGAAACAGGCACAGCGCAATAAAGAGGAGCAGCTGCAACAGGCGCTGCGTCAGATCCGCCAGGCGCTGGATCGCTATCAGCACGCCAGCCAGCAGGGGCTGATTGAGAAGCGCAGCGATGAATCCGGCTATCCGCCAACGTTACAGGCGCTGACCGACGGGGTGGTGGATAAAACCTCGCCGAATCAGCGCAAAATCTATTTTCTGCGGCGTATTCCGCGCGATCCGATGTGTGATTGCGCCGGCAAAGCCGACCATGAGAGCTGGCGCATCCGCAGCAGTAATAGTGAACCGGGTAATTTTACCCGCAAAGGGGATATCTATGATGTGGCCTCGTTTAGCGAAGCCCGCGGATTAAACGGGGTGCCTTATGCGCAATGGTGAAAAAGGCTTTACCCTGATTGAGCTGCTGGTGGTAATGGCGATTATCGCCACGCTGGTGACAATGGTGGCGCCGCGCTATTTCCAGCAAACCGAGCGCGCCAAAGAGGTGGTGCTAAAACACAATCTGAATACGTTGCGGGTTTCGCTTGATCACTATCGCCACGACCATATTGAGGGCCCGGCGCGGTTGCAGGAACTGGTGGAAAAAGGCTATCTGCGTCAGTTGCCGCTCGATCCGCTGACGGATAAGTACAATAGCTGGGTCAGCCGCCAGGACGAGCATGGGCAGATTATTGATATTCGCAGTGGTTCGCCGCAGACATCGCTGGATGGAGTGCCCTATGCCGACTGGTAATCGCCAGGCGGGCTTCAGCTACCTGCTGCTACTGGCGTGGTTAAGTGTGCTGTCGCTGCTGCTGCTGCGTAGTTATGACCACCGTCAGACCCAGTGGCGGCAGGAGCGCGAAGAGCAGCTGCTGTTCGCTGGCGATCAGATTCGTCAGGCAATCCGCCAGTATCGGGAAAACCCGGCGGGCAATAAATGCTTTCCGACCGCTTTCCGGCAGTTGATCAGTGATACGCGCGGTAACCAGGTGCAGCACCTGCTGCGACAGATCTATCCCGATCCGTTTAGCCAGCAGCGTGAATGGGGGATGATCTATGATGAACAGCAACGCTGGATCGGGGTTTACAGTAAAGGCAGCGGCAGACCACTTAAACAGCAGGGTTTCAGTGAACCGTATAGCCGTTTTAAACAGGCGGCCAGCTATGCCGACTGGCAGTTTAAAGTGGAAGAGGATCCAGCCGCACCGCTGCCGGTGCGGTGCAGCGGGTAATATCTGAGTAATTATTGCGCAAAAGCGCGCTCTAACTGGGTTTTCACATTCTGCAGCTCAAGGGCGTGCTGATAGAATATTTTGCCTTTCGCGGTTGGAATGCAGGGGCGGCGACGCACCACCAGTTTCTCGCCCATCTCATCTTCCAGTGAGCTTAAACGCAATGATACAGCTGAAGGTGTAATATAGAGTTGCCGTGCCGCTTCTTCAAAACTGCCGGTATCGACAACGGTAAGAAAAGCATTAATTTTTTTAAATCCCGCTCTCATCTTCGTCCCCGGAAAATTTACAGGTAAAATATCGTTAATTCACGAGATAAATCTTAACGGCAAAGCCTGCGCAATTAAATCTGACTGGTCAGAAAATCTCCTCCCCCCGATAACAATTTTTTTATAAAATGAGTTTTTCTTAATCAGCAAGAGTTTTCTCGCTGACGCAACAGATTTATGGTTATTATCCGCCCTGTTTACTCATCACTCAATTTTATCAGGACAGACCGAATGACCATTAATATTGCTATTGCCCATGAACATAAGCTGATTCGCTGCGGTATTAAATCGCTGATTAAAAATATGACCGGGAAAAAACTTTCTACCGGGGATGATGATGCCAGCTATTCGATTATTAATGATGTTTCCACTCCAGCCGAGCTGGTAAGCACCTTAAACAGCAATCATATCGATCTGCTGTTACTGGGATATACGCTCAATACGGATGAGCGTAAAAGCAGCCCACTGGCTTCGATGGACGGTTATAACCTGGTGAAGTGGTTGCGTAACAAATATCCGCATATCAAAATTGTGGTGATGTCACCGCACCGTCATGCCAGTCTGGTGCGCATGATGCTCGGTTCCGGCATTTCCGGTTATATCAGTATGGATATTTGTGAAAAAACGCTGGAGCGCGTGATGAGCAGCGTGCTGAACAACGAAGTCTATGTGGAAAATGACTTAATGCGCAGCCTGCTTAATGCCAATAATAATACTAACGAGATCTCACCGAAGGAGTCTGAAGTATTGCGCCTGTTATGCCAGGGACTAAGTTTAACCAAAATCGCTGGCAGGATGAATCTGAGCATCAAGACGGTCAGCGCCCATAAACTGCGGGCGATGGATAAACTGGCGGTAGAGAGCGACTGTCAGCTCTATTTTCTGCTCAGCCGCTCCGGCCTGTTTGATATTAAACTGTGATTATTCACTTTGCAGCGCAGCCGGCACGGAGATAACCCACTGATTATTATCAATGGGTTATCTCCTGACGACTGCTTAGCGGTGGCTAATCTAGCGACTCCTGCTGCTCATCAGCAGACCCGGCACCGTCACAATTATGGGCCGCATCGGCTTGCGACTGCTCATCGTCGCTATTTTCCGGCTGCTGTCCTTCTGCGGTATGAAACACATGTAGTTCGGTATTTTCACTCTCGTCATGTCCTTCATGGGCAAATGACAGTGAAGAAATGGTTGATACCAGTAATAATAAAATAAATTTAACCTTCATTAACAGGCCCCTGTAAATAACATATTTAACATCACGGAATAAATAATCGTATAGCAGAGGATTATTTAACAGCGGACAATTCTGCTGCTGATTAAGAACAATAATTACCGTCACAGAAAAACCCCGCCAATAACGGGCAGATTAAAAAGAGCGCTCTTAGCGGCGACAAGAATCTTCCGATTCTAATGCATTATGCAGTAATTATGATATCCCCCACTTCGCGATACAAATTCCCGGGTGGAATTTACTCACTTCGCGATAAGTGCGTTTTTATTTCCGCGCCCGCTCGCGCCAATAAAACACTTCAACTTTATGTGATATTTCATAGCAACTGGATAAATTATGCGTTCTTTTAAGAAAAAGACATTACTTGTACTCATGGCTCTGGCAGGCAGCGCTGCTCATGTACAGATTGCCTCTGCTCATGGTTATTTAATGGATCCGCCTGCACGTGGATTTTTGTGTCAAACCGATAACTCACAGGGATGTGATGCGCTAAGAGATAACAATCAGAGCAGCGCCATCACCACTCCACAGCAGAACGTCTATGTTAATTTCAATGATTACCAGGATTATACTCGCTCTTTACCGGATGGTCGTATCTGTAGCGCCAATGCGGCGAACACCAAACTGGATCTGCCGGCTAACTACTGGGCGCGTAAGGCGATAACACCAAATGAAAACGGCGAAATCCCGATTATTTACTATTTCACCCGCCATCATACGACTGACCATATTCGTTACTACATCACCAAAAACGAAACGGACAATATGCAGGCGATCAAATGGAGCGATCTGGTCGAGATAGCCCACTATCCTGCGGTCGCGCAGCCTGGCAATGGCGAGTTTGTGCAGTGGCGTGAAACGGTTAAATTACCACAGGGGACCAGCGGCAAGCACACCATTGTATCAATGTGGCCGGTAGCCCGCTCACATGGTACCAGCGAAAACTTTGTCTCCTGTAGTGACGTGGATATCCAGGGCAGCGAAAATCCTGAGCAGGGTTGGGGCGCGATTGGCAACGGTGTGCAGGCGCAGCAGAATCTGAAAGCGGGTGATAAGGTTACCTTCCGCCTGTTCAGCAATGGCGACTCGGCAGGCGATTTCACCCATGAGATCGCCGAGGATCAATGGGGTTCTGCGGCCAACTGGCTGTATGATCTTGCTCGCAAAGTTAACCAGCAAAATATGCCGGTGAAGATTGGCGATACGCTGGAAAACGGTCAGGTTAAAATCACCTCGGTGAAAAATAACTACAACGTGTATGCCATTGATAAGAGCAAAAATTACAACTACACCATTGATGTTAAAGCGGTTGAAAAACCGGGAACTGGCACGCCGCCACTGGCGGTCATCACGCCTTCTACCACCACCATCACGCATAATAACTGGGTTAACCTGGGTGCGGATCAGTCACAGGATGCGGATGGTACCCCGGTGCACCAGCTGGACTTCGTGTGGTCCGTCGAGCGTAACGCCGACAAGGTGGAGCTGGAAAGCGACCGTGGCATCGCCACGCGTGTGCGTCTGAAAGCAGCGGCAACCGAAGATTTCGATGTGGTTGTGCAGCTGAAAGCCACCGACCCGGAGAATAACAGCGGTGAAACTACGCTGGTACTGAACGCGAAGAAAGAGGTGGTTGAGCAGCCAGGTGGCTCATGGGATAAAAATAAAACGTATGCCACGCCATGTAATAAAGTGACCTGGAACGGCGCCGAATGGATGAACGGCTGGTGGACGCAGAATAACCAGCCAGGCGCAGACGGTGAATGGGGCGTATGGCGTAAAGTCGGCGACAGCCGTATGCACGCGATGTGTAAAGGCGCTAAGTAACAGAATTATCGTTACTTCGCTTTAACAGCCCGCCTTCAGGCGGGCTTATTTATGGCGACACTCTTTGCGCCAGCTTCGCCAGCACGATTTCCGCTCGTTCCAGCAGCGTATCCAGCGTCTGACGATCAACCCGCCCGCTTTTCTCAATCCGCAAACAGACCCGCATCCCGGGATGGTCATAAAGCAGCGCAAATGACGCCTGCATCCGATGCGCATGCCGGGTAATTTGCGCGATATTGTCACCATCGCGCATCTGGCGGATGGCCGCCATATCCTGTTGTAACCCTTGTTGCAGCGCCGTCAGTAGCTGGCGTTCCTGCTGTGTATCGCCCTGCGCCAGCGCCCGTAGTGGTTCATCTGCAATGGCGACGCTTCGTTGATTAACCTGCTTCCAGGCCTGCGCCACACCATTAAGCAGCGCCTGTTGCGACAACGGCTTAATCAGCACATCATCCATTCCCGCCGCCAGACAACGTTCACGTTCACTGGCAAACGCGTTGGCGGTGCATCCCAGGATCACCAGCGGTGGCAACTGATGTCGCTGCTGATATTCACGTAAATGACGCGTCAGGCTATAGCCATCCATCCCCTGCATCTGACAGTCGGTCAGTACCACATCATAATAGTGCTGTTCAACCTCCTGAAGGGCTTCCGCCCCGCTGCCCACCAGCTCAACATAGTGACCGGATGAGGCAAATTGCAGCGCCATAACCTGTAAATTCACCGGTAAATCATCCACCACCAGAATATTCAGCGATTCACTTTCCACCTGCTGTCCGCTGCCCGGCAACGCAGGATTGGCCAGCAGTTCAGGCCCGGCGCGTTGCAGTGACAACACAATGCTAATCCTGACGCCGCCGGATGCACTGGCGCCAGGCGTCAGCGTGCCGCCCATCAGGTTAATCAGCCGGGCGGAAATCGGTAATCCCAGACCGCTGCCGGGCACTGCATCGGCGCTTTCGGCTCGTACCCAGGGCTGCAGTACCGCCTGATACATTTCTGGCGGAATACCGCAGCCACTGTCCTCCACCTCAATAGTGACCTCATCCCGATCTTCGCTGCGCAGAAAGCGGCCGCTGGCGCGCAGCTGGATCCCGCCTTTTGCGGTAAATTTAATCGCATTCAGCAGCAGATTATTAACCACCTGCGTCAGACGTGCGCCATCCACCCAGTGTGCGGTTTCCGCAGGCAGCCGCATCAGCGTCTGCAACGTCAGCCCTTTTTCTTCGGCGCGCAGGCGGAAAGTGGCGGCACAGCTCTCCAGCAAACTCTCCAGCCGCGTCGGTTGTAACCTGATATCGATACTGCCCGCTTCGATTTTGGAAAAATCCAGTACATCGCCAATAATGCCCTGCAGCGAGTCAGCGGCCTGCCAGGCAATCCGCAACGGATTATCCTGCTCTGGCTGCTGTTTTACCGCCAGCTCCAGAATGCCGATAATCGCATGCAGCGGAGTGCGGATTTCATGACTCATACGCGCCAGAAATGCCGATTTCTCCTGGCTGGCCAGCTCGGCCTTATCACGTGCCAGCAGCAGTTCGCGCGCCAGTGATTTACGCTCCGTAACATCAAACCAGCCGCCAATCACGCCCAGCATCACACCGGCAGGATTACGATAGCCTTCAAACCACAGATACCCTTCCCGCTCTTTACCCTGCAAATGCAGGGTGCGATCGGAAAAATGCGCCGCATCTCCTGACAGGCAGCGCAGAAAAATCCCGCGCACCTCCTGCTTATCGGCCACTGGGAGAAAATGCAGGGTAAAGAGATCGTGTCCCAGCACCTCCTGACCGCGCAGCCCCGTCGCCTGGCAGAAATGCTGGTTGGCGGCGGTAACGCTCATATCGGCAGCACAGACAAACATCGGCGTCGGAACGTTATTAAACAGAATTTCCCAGTAAGCCAGCAGCTCCTGCAAACGGTACTCCGCTTTTTTACGTCTGCTGATCTGACGCGCCAGATAGCTGACCCAAAATATCGAGCTGACGGCAATCACCAGCAACGCCACGCCCCATAGCATTACCCAGGGCGGCAGCTGACTGTTATAAGAGGTGAGATTGGCCACGGAAAACCAGTGGATCTTAAGCGCGCGCAGTTCATTCGGCGACAGGCTGGCAATGCCTTTATTCAGAATGCTGGTTAACTGCGGATAAGCGGGCAGCACCGCGAACCGCTCCGGTTGCAACGCATTATCCAGCGTCTGCACAATAATACGGTTGCCATAGCGGCTGGATTGCAAATAGCTGGCGCTGCCGATACTGGCGAAAGTCGCATCAACCGCACCCGCCAGCATCATATCGACCGCCTCTGGTACCGTGGTCGCTTCAACGATCGACATCTGCGGATAGAATTGCATTGCCGACAGCAGCGCATGACCGCGCTGAATCGCCACCCGTTTATGGCTTAACTGCTGCAAAGTAAACGGCGCGCTGCGTTCGTTACGGGTGATCATCACCCACTCTATCGCTCCCCAGGGATCGCTGAATGTCAGCCAGCCGCGCCGCGCCTGCGAGTCCATCAGCGAAGGCGTCATCTGCGCCTTCTCCGCGCGCAAAATCTTCTCCACCTGCGGCGGGCCAGAGGCGGAAATAAAGTTAAAATTCAGCCCGTTTTTTTCCGCCAGCAGTTGCAAAATATCGATATCCAGCCCGGTTATCTCATCGTTTTTATTCAGAAATGAATAGGGCGGCGTATCAGTATCCACCGCCACATTGATCACCGGATGCTGCTTAATCCAGTCAATTTCCTGCTGACTGAATTGCGGGCCATTACTGTGGTAGCCCTGCGCCAGGCCCGATATCCAGCGCTGGTAGATCTCATTTTTGATGGCGTGCGGAATGCTGGTCAGAATAGCGTTAACCGTCTCCACCACCCCGTCGCCCTGACGTCCGACAAAACCGTACAGCAGCTCATCCAGCTGCGCATCACGGCGGTAAACCAGCCCGGACAGCGGTCGCTGCGCACTGTACCAGGCGATCTGACTTTGCCCATCCAGCCAGGCATCGGCCTGATGGCTGATCACCGCCTGGACGCCTTGTTGCGGGCTGCCGGCGACCGTTAGCTGCGGATAGCGGCTGCGCAGACGCTCAAGCAACGTCGGATTAATATCCGGTGCGGTAACGATATGCAGCTCAGCAAGCGGCGTATTCTGATTACTTTTGCGCACCATTAGCATCAGAGGCTGTACCAGTATGGGATCGGTGCGATTATTATTCGCATCCGCGACGGCGAAATCGGACTGGGCCAGCAGCTGGATGTCACCACGCTGCAAGGCCTGATACGCCTGCGGCCAGCTGTTATACAGCCGCGCTTCCAGCGGACGCTTCAGCACCACTGACAGCAGGCGCAGATAATCAGGGTATAAACCTTCCAGCTTGCCATCCCAGCGCATCATTTGCAGCGGCGCCGCAGAGCAACAGAACAGTCCCACTTTCAACTGCGGATAGTGGAGCAGCACCCGGCTATGGCTGGCGGCTGGCGCCATCGCTTCACTGGTCATATTGGACCAGATCTCCACACGGCGACCTTCCGGCTGTTCGGTTGTGGGTTGCGCCGCCAGCGCCACAACCCATGGTGAAAAAATCAGCCATAACCACCACCAATGCGGGCGCAACATCGTTACTGCCCCAATCCAGTCTGATTAAGATAGCGCCAGAGTGCGGCATCATTTTCCAGCCCCAGCTTTCTCATCGCACTCAACTTTTGCGCGCTGATGGTCTGCTTGGTGCGGTACAGGCGCGCGGCGATATCGTTAACACTTAGCCCCTGGCCAATCAGTCGTAATACTTCCAGCTCTTTCGCGCTGAGCGCCTTTTCAATTTGCTGCAACGGGTCACTGCGAAACAGATCACTCAGCCACGGCTGGCCTTCCGGCTGCTGGCTGCGCAACCCATCGGCCAGCTCCTGCGACAGACTGCTCTTATTCAGAATCGCCTTTACCCGATAGCCGGTCAGCAGCTCAAGGATACGCGGGTCGCTCAGCATGGTGATCACCACAATCGCCAGATCGGGATACAGCTGACGCACCCGGCCAATCATCCGTACCCCGTCGACCTGCTGCTCACCCGGCATATTCAGATCGGTAATCAGCATCTCCACCGGGTGCAACGCCAGCAGCGCGAACAGGCCGCCGACATCATGTGCTTCGGCGACAATCTGGTAATCCTCGGGCAGCGAGGCTAATACGCCACGTAAACCCAGCAAAAATACCGGATGGTCGTCGGCAACAATTACGCGAATACTCATAACTGCCTCTGCGCATCAGGAAACAGCACCCCTTCAAACCACAGCTGATTGCCCTTACGACAGGCAATCAGCGCCATACTGGTACGGTGAAACTGGCCGCTGACATCAGCCAGCCGTACCGCCAGCACTTGCGGGATCTGCGGCACCGATGCCCTGAGCTGCTCAACGGCCGGTCGATCTTCCGGATGCAGCCAGGCGATAAACTGCGACCAGTACGCCGGTGCATGGCTGGTATCCTGCCAGCGGCTCTGATAACGCCAGCGTATTGCGCCCGCACTGTCGAGCTGAAAACGATGGAACCATCCCTGTTGCAATACCCGGTCCATTAACTGCTCTCGCCAGTGATAACGGGCCAGTTGCGCATAGCGCTGGTTGATCCAACTGGCGCACAGCAGTGCCGGCAGGCTGTAAGCTGCGCAGTACCAGGTCGCCAGCAGCACATCCTGTTGCACATTGCGCAGTGGATGATAAAAGGGTCCCTGACCAAACAGGGTGGCGCCTGCCACGCTGACCACACAGAGGGAAAGGAAGGCACTGAGCAACAGCAGATCGCCTCGCATCGCCAGCAGCAGCGGCAAAGCGAATGAGAACATTAGCGCCAGATCCTGCCAGCGCAGTTCATCATTGCTGCTGGCCGGGGCGAAAAACAGCATCAGCTGCGCCAGTAACATGCCGAACGCCAGCAACCACCGCCAGAGATCTTGCTGCGGTTCACCGCCTGCGGTCACCAGCCACAGCACAAAAAAGGTTAACGGCAGATAACTCAGTACATAACCGGCCATATACAGCAGGGAAAGTGACTGATCGATAGGATAATCCAGCAGAAACAGCGCCCAGGTGGTAATCAGCCGTTCGGCAACACCGCTGAGGCCGCTCAACAACGTGAGGGCAAGAATGTCGCGCGGGCGGCTGGGGCGATACATGGCGCCATAATAAAATTGCCAGATCAGCGCCGTTACCATCAGCAACAGCACATCGAAACCACAGAAGATTAAGGAGACATTGACCGGACGGCCATACAGCTGACTGGCGACCAGATGCAGTAGCGCAGCACTCAACAGCCACACCAGCCAGTAACGTACCGGCAGAGCGCAAACCACTCCCAGCAGCAACCCGGCCGGGAACCAGACTAACGACGATAAACTCCAGACATCTCTGACCTGCAGGCTCAGCATCGCTAACGCGAAATCGCAGCAGACAAACGCCAGCCAGCCACTCAGTATCATTCTGGTTTTCATAGCAAGGCGACTCCATGCTCCTCAGCAAATGCCTTAGCTTTGATCAATATTGTTTTCGAAATAGTGATCTCTGCCTCTCTATCCAGCGGACTGAATATAGAAGAGTGATATTGAATGGCGGGATAATAAGAAGTGGGCGGCGCTAACGCCGCCCCTGACAAAAATATTGAAACTTTGTCGGGGTGGCGTTAGCCACCCTTATTGATGATATGCACCAGTATATTGGCGGCGATCAGGCACCCATCACGCCACCATCTTTACGCGTCACCATAATCACCGATGAGCGCGGACGTGGGCTGTTGTGTGGGAAATGTGAGTCACCCTCTTCACCCGGATGCTGCACATTCACAAACAGGGTCTTATAGTCGGGTGTAAAGGCGATGCCGGTTAATTCACAGGACTTTGGCCCGACCATAAAACGGCGGATCTCACCGCTTTGCGGATCGCCGACCAGCATCTGATTATTACCCTGCCCCTGATAGTCGCCTTTATTGCTGTATTTGCCGTCGGTCAGGATCCATAAACGACCGTCGCGATCAAAACCTAAACCGTCCGGGCTGTTAAAGGTGTTTTCCGCCGTCACATTAGGCGTACCGCGATTCACCCCTTGTGGATGGGCAATCGGGTTGCCGCACAGCACAAACATATCCCAGTTAAACTGAAGTGCAGTAGCGTCGCCTTGTTCATCCCAGCGAATGATCTGACCATAGATATTATTGGGACGCGGATTGGCCGGATTCAGCGGCATCCCTTCATCCCCGCGCTTGCTGTTGTTGGTCAGCGTACAGTAAGCGCGACCATCATGCGGATTGACGGCGATCCATTCCGGGCGATCCATGCGTGTGGCATGCACCCGATCCGCCGCCATACGCGCATTGATCACCACGTCCGCCTGGCTGTAAAAACCATTTTCGGCCGTCAGGCCATTTTTACCCCAGCTCAGTTCCAGCCAGCGTCCACTGCCTTGCAATGGGGTACCGGCGGCATCACCGGTAAACTCTGCCACATACAGTTTGCCGTGATCCAGCAGCTGACGATTCGCCGCCGGATTGGCACTGTCGACCTGCGCATCAGAAACAAACTTATAGATATATTCGCCGCGTTCGTCGTCACCCATATACACCACCAGATGACCATTTTTCGCTACCGTTACCGCTGCATTCTCATGCTTAAAGCGGCCAAGGGCAGTACGTTTGATCGGCGTCGAGGCCGGATCCAGCGGATCGATCTCGACGATCCAGCCGTGGCGGTTAAATTCATTCGGATTCATCGCCATATCGAAACGTTGATCAAAGTCCGCCCAGTTACGCTCGGGTTCAGTGGGCTTCAGGGTATAGCGCTTTTGCTGCGGGGTGACTTTATAGTCGCTCTGGCTGGTGCCAAAGTAGGTGTCGTAGTTCTCTTCGCAAGTCAGGTAGGTGCCCCATGGCGTTTTGCCATTGGCGCAGTTGCCAAACGTGCCCAGTACTTTCATACCCGTCGGATCGGCAGCGGTCTGCAAGGCTTTATCACCGGCGGCCGGGCCACTGAATACCATTGGCGTGGTGGCGGTAATACGGCGGTTGTAGCGCGACGGACGCACCACCGACCAGCGATTGTCGGCGTCACGCTGCACTTCCACCACTGAAACACCATGCGCCGCCTGGGATTTGCGTACATCTTCAGCGCTGGTCGCTTTTGCGCCGCCATGGGCGAACAGGTATTGTTCATTGACGTATTCGTTATTGATCGCCATTACGCCACGGTGTTCATCCACCGGGAAGAAACTCATACCGTCATTGTTATCGCCAAACTGCTTTTCCTGATCGCTGGCGCTGTTATTGCCGTGCGGATCAAAAGCCGGAGCGCCATCCACCAGCGGGTCGCCCCAGGAGATCAGCACATCCGCCTGATAACCTTCGGCCACTACAATATTATCTGCCGTCGAAGCGGCAATGCCGTCAAACCCCAGCAGTTTGCTGCCGCCAGGCTCGCCTTTGGCGAACGCATCAGCAGGCAAACTCCAGATGCCGCCGCCAAGAAAACCAGTTAAACCCACCGCGCCGGTGCCTGCCAGCAGTTTACGCCGCGAAGGATCGGTTAAACGATCTGCATTCAGTTCTGTAATTTTTTCGCTCATCAGCACGACTTCCTGTTATTTTCCCAGTGATCGCCCTCATGCTATAACCAGACTGTTACAGAAATGTTTCTTTACATTTCTGACGCAAAAATCAACGCCCTAACGCTTCAGCCATACGCCGCACGACCGTCTGCTTCTGCTCTGAAGTCAGCGCGCGCAGCGGCAAACGTGGATTGCCAGCATCAATGCCGTGCAGCTGCATCGCCGCTTTACCTGCTGCCACGCCGCCAAACTCGACCAGCACCCGGATCAGCGCTACCACCCGATCCATCTGCTCAATTACCGCAGCATGCCGGCCCGCGTTAAAGTCGCTGATAATGCTGCGAAACAGCGGAGCGGCATAGTTATAGGTACTGCCCACCGCACCAATGGCGCCGACCGCCAGCCCACCCGGCAGATGCTCGTCGACACCAAACGGAATATCAAACTTACCCTGGCTGACACGCAGACAGCGCTGATACTCATACAGATCCGGGCTGTTAAATTTGATACCGCTCAGATTGGGGATGACGGACTCTGCCTGGATTAAAAACTGCTCCATATCGAGATTCAGCCCGGACATGCCGGAATGGTAGTAATAAAAGCCTTTTGACGGCGCCGCAGCGGCAATCGCCTGACAATAAGCGACTAAATCGGCGATGCTGGCGGGTTTAAAAAAGCATGGGCCAATCGCTGAAGTGGCGAAAATATCAAGCGTTTCGGCATGCTGTGACAGTTCAACTGCATCCGCCACACTGAGCGCGCCAGTATGCAGCGTAATCGCTAAAGCGCCGCCAGAAGCATCAACCCAGCGCCGGGCAATCTGCTTACGTTCGCTCACCGAGCAATGCAAACCTTCTCCGGTGGTGCCAAGGACATAAACGCCTTTGATGCCGTCATCAATCAGATGAGCGGCAATCCGATCGATAGCAGAATAATTTACCGCACCATGCTGGTCGAAAGGGGTATGCGGGGCGGCAATCAAACCGGTTAACTTGCTCATGGTCTCTCCTCTTTATTCAGCTGTGGTAATGGCGGCAGTAAACCAGCCGCAAATATGTTCAATCCGGGTGATGGCGGAACCGACGGTAACCGCCAGCGCACCCGCGCCGATGGCGGCCGCGGCCAGATCCGGCGCGTTATAGCGCCCTTCGGCAATTACACAAGCACCGGCCTGCGCAAGATCGCTGACCAGCGCAATATCGGGCTGAGCGGGTATCTTACCGCCGGTATAACCGGAAAGCGTGGTGCCAATAAAATCAATGCCCATCTGCTGCGCGGCGATGCCTTCTTCAAAACTGGCGCAATCCGCCATCGTCAGGCGTTGATTGTCACGCGCGCGCTGATAAAGCGCCTGCACGCTGCACGGGCGCGCACGCCAGGTAGCATCGAAAGCGATAATATCGGCTCCCGCTGCGCTTAGCTGATCGATATCGCTGAGCCACGGCGTGATGCGGACCGGGGTATCTGGCAAGTCACGTTTAATAATGCCGATAACCGGCACATCGGTAACCTGGCGTACCGCGCGCAGATTGTCGATGCCTTCAATACGCAACGCGACAGCGCCTCCCTGCACTGCCGCGGCGGCCATTGCCGCCACCAGCTGCGGGCTATCCATCGGGCTGCCCGGCACCGGCTGGCAGGAGACAATCAGGCCGTGATGAAGACGTTCTTTCAGCGAAGCAACAGACGACATGGCTTTAACTCCAAAATAAAACATTAACTGAAGTTTTACTCCACAAAATCACAAACGTCCAGCTCAATGAAGCAAAACTCCTTTTAATTACTTTAAATGGAGTTTATCTTTTCTGCCACTGAGTGACTCAATCAATAAGGCAGTAACCATGGGAAAATGTCTGGCTGTGGATATTGGCGGCAGCAAAATTGCGTCGGCGCTGGTGGATAAAGAGGGGCAACTGAGCGACCGTCGGCAGATTATCACCCCTCACAGCGGCGCGGCAGCGTTTGCCAGCAGCTTACAGCAGCTGTTACGTGACTCGTTGCCCGGGGCGACGTCAATTGCGGTGGCATCGACCGGCATTATCCGCCAGGGCAGGCTGGTGGCGCTGAATCCAGCCAATCTCGGCGGCATCGCCAATTTTCCGCTGGCCGCCACTATTGAGCGGGTCAGCAAACTGCCCTGCACCCTGCTGAATGACGCGCAGGCCGCTGCCTGGGCGGAATATCAGGCGCTGCAAACCTGCGACGTGGATAATATGTTGTTTATTACCGTCTCGACCGGCGTCGGCGGCGGCATTATTCTCAACCGCGCGCTACAGACCGGCAATAACGGCCTGAGTGGTCATATCGGTCATATGCTGGCGGATTTACAGGGGCCGCTCTGCGGCTGCGGACGCTATGGCTGTGTGGAGAGTATCGCTTCCGGCACCGCCATCGCCGCCGCAACCCGCCAGTGGCCAGTGCCGCTCACCGCCGCCGGGGTATTCGCGCAGGCCAGTGCACAGCATCAGCCCGCCAGCGCGATTATTGATCGTTCGGCCAGCGCCATTGCCCGGCTGATCGCCGATCTCACCATGGCGCTGGATATTCAACGGGTCGTGATCGGCGGCAGTGTCGGTCTGGCGCCCGGTTATCTGGCGCGGATCAGTGCGGCGCAGCAGCATTTGCCAGCCATCTGCCGCACGCCGGTGCAGCCCGCTTTCCATCGCCAGGATAGCGGCTTACTTGGCGCCGCCTTATGGGCCACGCAGGGGTTTTGTTAATCGCCACACCGCCGGCGGTCATTATTCTTCACCCTGCAGAATAACTGTGCGATCATGCACACCGAACTGATTTCGTGATCAATGAGGTAATGTCGTGACTGCACTCATCCCCCGCTGGAAGCCTGGCAAAATTCTTGACGGCTTAGGAGCGTTACAAAATAGTCTGACGCGCTCCGCACAGCGCATTGCAGCCTACACGCTGGCAAATCCGGCCAGCGTCACGCAATTTTCTATCGCGGAATTCTCAGCCCAAACCAGCACCGGTGAAGCCACGATTATCCGCTTCTGCCGCACCCTCGGTTATAAAGGGTTCCAGGACTTTAAAATCGATCTGGCGATTGAAGTGGCCACGCGTGAGAAAAGCGAAGATGGCCTGCTGGATGCCGACGTGCAGGAGAGTGACGATGTACTGCTGATTGGCGCCAAACTGCAAACCTCGATCAACAATGTAATGTCAGAAACCCTCAATCTGATCTCGGCAAAAACCGTTGCTGACGTAGTCACCTGCTTACAACAAGCGGGCCGCATCTGCCTGTTCGGCGTTGGCTCCTCCGGTATTACCGCTGAAGATGCCAAAGCCAAGCTGATGCGCATCGGCATGCGCGTGGATGCCGCCACCAGCAACCACTTTATGTATATGCAGGCGTCGTTAATGCAGCCGGGCGATGTGGCTTTTGGTATCAGCCATTCCGGCACCTCGGAAGAGACGGTAAAAGCGCTGAAGCTGGCGAAAGAAGCCGGGGCGACGGTGGTGGCGCTGACCCATAATCTCGGTTCGCCGATTACCCTCGACGCTGACCATGTACTGATTAACGGTAACCGTCAGGGGCGACTTCAGGGCGATTCCATCGGCACCAAAATCGCCCAGTTGCTGGTACTGGATCTGCTTTATGCCCTGCTGGTCAAAGCCGACCCGCACGCGGCACAGCTGACCAAAGACAAAACCGCTCAGGCCGTCAGTCAAAGATCAAATTAGTATGGAGCGGAACTCCACAAAAAATAAATTTATTTTTCAATAAGATATAATTATAAAAATTTTCAGCCCACGCTGTTTTATTGAAGTCATTCACACTTATGGCGAATCATGGTTGTAAAACCATTCGCTTCTTATACACTCCGTTTTGGAGTTTTACTCCCTTTTTATATTAATTTTGGGGTTTAGCTACATAACGGAGATCCTCCACCATGAATACTGCTCCATCCTCTGTCCGCTGGTATAAACAACTCAGCGGCAAACAATGGAAAGCTTTTCTCGCTGCATGGATCGGTTATGCACTGGATGGCTTCGATTTTGTGCTTATTACCCTGGTTCTGACCGACATTAAGCAGGAGTTTGACCTCAGCCTGATTCAGGCCGCCAGTCTGATTTCCGCAGCGTTTATCTCACGCTGGTTCGGCGGCTTAATGCTTGGCGCGATGGGCGATCGCTACGGTCGTAAGCTGGCGATGATCGCCAGTATTGTCCTGTTTTCTGTCGGTACGCTGGCCTGCGGACTGGCACCCGGCTATACCACCCTGTTCCTCGCACGCCTGTTAATTGGTATTGGTATGGCGGGTGAATACGGCGCCAGCTCGACCTATGTGATGGAGAGCTGGCCGCAGAAAATGCGCAATAAGGCCAGTGGCTTTCTGATTTCAGGATTTTCGATTGGCGCAGTGATCGCCGCTCAGGCTTACAGCCATATCGTGCCGATCTTCGGCTGGCGCATGCTGTTCTATATTGGCCTGCTGCCGATTTTGTTTGCTTTATGGCTGCGTAAAAACCTGCCGGAGGCGGAAGACTGGGAGCGTGCTCATGGCGAAAAAGCCGGTGCGCAGGCCGAAAAGCCGCATACCATGATCGATATTCTCTATCGCGGTAAACACCGGCTGCTGAATATGCTGTTAACCGTGCTGGCGGGTGCAGCGCTCTATCTCTGCTTCTCGGGTCAACTCAGCGTGACGCCACTGGTGCTGCTCGGCCTGCTATGCGCCGCCACTTTTATCTGGTTTATGGTGCAGACCAGTGGCGATCGCTGGCCTACCGGTGTGACGCTGATGGTGATCGTGCTGTTTGCCTTTCTCTATTCGTGGCCCATTCAGTCTCTGTTGCCCACTTATCTGAAGGTCGACCTCGCATATTCGCCGCAGACCGTGGCCAATGTGCTGTTCTTTAGCGGCTTTGGCGCAGCCACCGGCTGCTGTGTTGGCGGCTTTCTTGGTGACTGGCTCGGCACGCGCAAAGCCTATGCCATCAGCCTGCTGATTTCGCAGTTTCTGATCGTGCCGCTGTTCGCCATCGGCAGCAGTAATATTATGCTGCTGGGCGCAGTGCTGTTTCTGCAACAGATGCTGGGACAGGGGATTGCCGGGCTGTTGCCCAAACTGCTGGGCGGTTACTTCGATACCGACCAGCGCGCGGCCGGTCTTGGCTTTACCTATAATGTCGGCGCGCTGGGTGGCGCACTGGCGCCAATTCTTGGCGCATCGATTGCCCAGCATATGAGTCTGGGTAGCGCGCTGGCATCATTATCATTCAGCTTAACACTGGTGGTGGTGATACTGATTGGGCTGGATATGCCATCACGTATGCAGCGCTGGCTGCGGCCGCAAGCATTAAGAATGGTGGATGCCATCGACGGTACGCCATTAAGTGGCGCGAAAGGAAAGTCATCTGGGATAGCTGCGGAAGTCAGTGGCAAATAACCGACACCGGCGCGGCGATAAACCGCGCCGGGGCTCAGAACCACTAGCGGCGATCGAGGATTTCGAAGCAGAAGCTGTGTGAGTTGTTCTCGTCAGCGTCGTGGAACTCACTGAAAACAGATTCCCACTCATCCGGTTCGTAATCCGGGAAGTGCGTGTCGCCTTCAACTTCAGCGTCAATATGGGTCAGATACAGACGGTCAGCACGGCCCAGCATCTGTTCGTAGATACGCCCACCACCAATTACCATGATCTCTTCCGCATCGCCGGCAGCTTTAATCGCTTCTTCAATCGACGTTACCCAGGTCACATTCTCTGTGTTGCCAGGCTGGCTGCTGATCACAATATTCAGGCGATTCGGCAGCGGACGACCAATAGATTCCCAGGTCAGACGACCCATCATCACCGGTTTGTTCAGGGTAATGCGTTTGAACCAGGCGAGATCCGCGGGTAAATTCCACGGCATCGCGTTTTCCATACCAATAACGCGATCGGCTGCGAGGGCCGCGATAAGACTAATCTTCATATGAAACTCAACAGGGGCTGAAATTGGCGCCATCATACGTAAAGGTGAAACTTTCGTCGATAGCGAGATGCGGGGATTTACGTAAAGGTTGTAAAGGATTTCTGCTGCTGCACCCTGCATCGCCCTGAAGAGATTGCTGTAACATCTTTTGCATCCAGCCGTGCTAAACTTACGCTTTCCATTTTGACTCAGATTATCACCATGTTAGAAACCAGCTTGTTTGTTGCGGCTATCGCAACACTGGGCATGCTCTCACCCGGCCCCGATTTTTTCCTGATTATAAAAAATGCGGCGCGTTATGCGCGTGGCACGGCTCTGGTTACCTCGCTCGGCGTGATTTGCGGCGTAGCGACCCATATGACCTATTGTGTCGCCGGTCTGGCGGTGGTGATCACTACCACGCCATGGCTGTTTATGCTGCTGAAATATGCCGGCGCCGCGTATCTGATTTATGTCGGCGTACAGGCTCTGCTGGCGCGCGGCAACAGTAAGATGGATCTCGAGAATGTGCAGCGCGCCGAGACGTCGCTGAAGAAGGCCTTTTTACAGGGCTATCTGTGTAATCTGCTGAACCCGAAAGCCACGCTGTTCTTCCTTTCGGTGTTTACCCAGGTACTGAGCATCCACTCCGGCTTCGGCGAGAAGTTATGGTATGCGGGCATTATTCTCGGCCTGTCAGTGATCTGGTGGCCAATGCTGGTGTTTTTGATTCAGAGCGCGCCGGTTCGTCGTGGCCTGGCAAAAGCGCAAAAGCTTATCGATAAACTGCTGGGCGGTATTCTGATTGGTTTAGGCATTAAAGTCGCGCTATCGTGACCGTGTAAACGCCCCCCGACTCCCCGTCGGGGGCGAAAAGCTATTTCATCACCACCGTCTGGTACTCCCACAACCGATTGAAATTAATCCCATCCAGATCCCGCTGTGCGCTGATATTGCCGCTAAATGGACGAGCGGTGGTCGCCGCCGCGCTCCAGGGATTAAGCAAATCATAACCGTTATCAATCGTGCTGTTGCGAATCACTAACTGACCGTTGGCGGTTTTACCCGGCAAATAGCCGGTCTGCCGCGCCCCCTGATCCCAGGCCCGACCCATACTGGCTTTCTGCGTTCCTGTCTTGTAGCCGCTATCCGAGGTTAACTGGCTGTTGATCACCAGAAAACCATATTTCACCCATGGCATGGTATCCGGAGCAAAGACATAGGCTTCTGCTGAACCACGGCTTGATACGGTATGGAACTGCACGCCATCAAATACCGCTGTTGCGCGGCCGAAAACGTAATCGAGATCCCCTTCTATATAGCTGTCTTTGATATAAGCACGGCTATAGTGGTCAGTGACATAGTTATTTTGCCGATCGCTGGTATTCACAAAGAAAGTGTCTTGTCGCCCAATCAAACGGACCTGTTCCAGCTGCACGCGGTCACCATCGGTACGCAGCGCCACAGCCTGATGGGTGCCGTTATCCACCGTATCCAGTAATGCATTGACTACCGTCAGGTTTTTCAACTGGAACTCATCGCTTTGTGACCACATTACCGCCGCGCAAGTGGTGTCGATAGTTTGCTTATTTTTACTGGCGCACAGGTCATACATATACCACGCGGGATCGTTCGGCTGATACTGCTGAGCGGGGTTAACCCGGGCGCGATAAGCTGCTGGCGACATCATGGAGTCCAGCGCCAGCGAGATTACCACCCGCTGCGGCGTATCGCCTGCACCAAACAGCGTGACAGGCGGCGCGTCGGCCGGGATATAGACGGTACCGGTGTAAGTGCCAGGCAGTAGTTTGATGTAAATACGCTGATGACTTTTTTGCTGGCTAAGGGCGGCGTTAACCGCCTGCTGAACGTGAGTGTAAGTTGCGCCGTCCACACCGAGCTGCGGCCCAACCACGAAAGCAGTGTTCACCGCCCGAGTATCTATCGGCCCAGGTCGCCAGCCATCAGCAACCGGGTGCTCATACTGTCCGCGATAAGCAAAATAGTGCTGCGGTGTAAAACGGGATGCCTCGTGCGCAGAGAGCACCGGTCGCTGCGCGGTTCCCGGCCAGGTCGGGAGAAAACGCTCCTGCGGGTTAGCGGTGCTCTGGCAGGCGGTAAGTATTAACGATACTGATACTGCGGTGGCAGTGCCGGCAAAACGCAAATATTTCACTTTTCACTCCAGTCAGATCAGAAATTGAAACGGGGTTTCAATTCTATAATCTGTGCCAGTAAAAAAAGTGATGCGTGATCATAGTTTTAGCTAAGGGTTGCAGATATACAGGCGTGGGAGAGCGCTGATTAATGCTGGGTCCTGATCGCTAACGCCCCTTTGGAAGCAGGTGAGGCACGGTGAAAAAGTGGTCTGCCAACGGCGTTACAACCACTGAAAACCCTTTGCCATTAATCCAGCCATTCCTAAAGCAACCGTAATGATGGTGCCAAATAACAGACGAAAGTCGGTGCGGGCTTGCCTTCTGACTTCCTTAAATTCGGCATGGACACTCTTTTTGAATTCCTGCACTTCACCTTTAAATTCGCGAATATCATGTTTGATATCGGTTATTGAGTTTTTTATATGCTCAACATTGGTTTCGAGCTTCGCCACTCTTGTTTCCATACCCACTCTTCCATTACCGCTCCATGAAGCCAGATAGTCTTTCCTGACGTGACTAAATCCATCATTCCATGTCATATCAGATTCAGGCCGCAATCCAACAACTGCTCTGTGTGCATCCATAGTTTAGCCATCCCTGTCGATTCAATCCCACACATCCTGGGTGCGCGTTGCTCAGCGCCAGCCGGTCAGACTTTAACCTGGCACCCTGCGCAAACAGAACAGATTTTTGTTATCCAGGGTAAATTTTAGCCTTGAATTTGCGAATGCTTTTCCTGCACCCACTGACATAAAAAAACGGCTCCCTGATGGGAGCCGTTACCGTGCTGAAACGCGTTTTTGGCTATCAGCCCTGATGGGCCTTGATCTGCGCATGCATCTCCTGCACGGAAGTCACTTTCTCCGTCGGGTCCGCATTCAGCGACATCGCGGTGGCAAAGCCGCCGTTCAGCGTAGTGTCATAGTGAACTTTATACTGCAGCGCGCTACGGCGAATCAGCTTCGAGTCTTCAATTGCCTGACGTCCGGCGGTGGTATTCACAATATAGGCGTACTCACCATTTTTCAGACGGTCCTGAATATGTGGACGACCTTCATGCACCTTGTTAACCAGGCGTGGATTGATACCGGCTTCACCGAGGATCACCGCTGTACCGTGGGTAGCATCCAGCTCGAAACCAAATTTCTGCAGCTTCGCGGCGAGGTCGACGATACGTTTCTTATCGCCCTCACGCACCGACAACAGCGCACGGCCTGATTTCTTCATATTGGACTGCGCACCCAGCATCGCTTTAGCGAAAGCTTCAGCAAAGGTACGGCCAACACCCATCACTTCACCGGTAGAACGCATTTCCGGGCCAAGAATCGGGTCAACGCCCTGGAACTTGTTAAACGGCAGCACCACTTCTTTCACGGAGTAGTAAGGTGGAATCACCTCTTCCGTTACGCCCTGCTCCGCCAGTGATTTACCAGCCATCACGCGTGCGGCGACTTTCGCCAGCGGCACACCGGTCGCTTTCGAGACGAAAGGCACGGTTCGCGCGGCGCGCGGGTTAACTTCAATCAGGTAGACTTCGTTGTCTTTCACCGCGAACTGTACGTTCATCAGGCCACGGACACAGAGTTCAAACGCCAGTTTCTCAACCTGCTGACGCATCACGTTTTGAATTTCAACGCTCAGTGTGTAAGCCGGCAGGGAACATGCTGAGTCACCGGAGTGCACGCCCGCCTGCTCGATATGTTCCATAATGCCGCCAATCAGCACGCGCTCACCGTCGCAAATGGCGTCAACGTCCACTTCTACCGCATCATCCAGGAAGCGATCCAGCAATACTGGCGCATCATTGGATACTGATACTGCGGTCTGGAAGTAGCGCTTCAGGTCGATTTCGTCGTACACAATTTCCATCGCACGACCGCCCAGCACATACGAAGGACGCACCACCAGCGGATATCCAATCAGCGTCGCTTTATCAACTGCCTGCTCCAGCGCGGTAACCGTGGCGTTGGCGGGCTGCTTAAGGCCGAGACGATCCACTGCCTGCTGGAAACGTTCACGGTCTTCAGCACGGTCAATCGCATCCGGGCTGGTGCCGATAACCGGCACACCGGCGGCTTCCAGTGCGCGCGCCAGTTTCAGTGGCGTCTGGCCACCGTACTGCACGATAACCCCTTTTGGTTTTTCGATGCGCACGATTTCCAGCACATCTTCAAGAGTCACCGGCTCAAAGTAGAGGCGGTCTGAAGTGTCATAGTCGGTAGAGACGGTTTCCGGGTTACAGTTAACCATAATGGTTTCGTAACCATCTTCACGTAGCGCCAGCGAGGCATGCACACAGCAGTAGTCGAACTCAATGCCCTGGCCAATACGGTTTGGACCGCCGCCCAGCACCATGATTTTTTCACGGTCGCTGTTGGGATTGGATTCGCACTCTTCTTCATAAGTTGAGTACATATAAGCGGTATCAGTGGCGAATTCCGCCGCACAGGTATCCACACGCTTATAGACCGGATGCAGCTTGAACTGCTCACGCAGCTTACGCACTTCAGATTCCGCGACACCCGCCAGATCCGACAGACGCGCATCGGCGAAGCCTTTACGCTTCAGGTTGCGCAGCACATCGTAAGTCAGACCGTTGATACCTTCGTGTGCGACCTGCTCTTCCAGACGCACCAGCTCTTCAATTTGCACCAGGAACCAGCGGTCGACATTGGTCAGATTAAATACGCCATCAACCGACATCCCGGCACGGAAAGCATCAGCGATATACCAGATACGGTCGCTGCCAGCATCTTTCAGCTCACGGCGGATGCGGGTCAACGCTTCCGGGTCATCCAGGCTCACTTTCGGGTCAAAACCGTTGGCGCCCACTTCCAGACCGCGCAGCGCTTTCTGCACTGACTCCTGGAAGGTGCGGCCAATCGCCATTACTTCACCAACCGATTTCATCTGGGTTGTCAGACGGTCATTGGCGCCGGCAAATTTTTCGAAGTTAAAGCGGGGAATTTTAGTGACGACATAGTCGATGGACGGTTCGAAGGACGCCGGGGTACGACCACCGGTGATATCGTTCATCAGCTCATCCAGCGTGAAACCCACCGCCAGCTTGGCGGCTACTTTCGCAATCGGGAAGCCGGTCGCTTTCGATGCCAGTGCCGAAGAGCGGGAAACGCGTGGGTTCATCTCGATAATGATCATGCGGCCATTCTGCGGGTTCACCGAGAACTGCACGTTAGAGCCACCGGTTTCCACGCCAATCTCACGCAGTACCGCCATCGAGGCGTTACGCATGATTTGATACTCTTTATCAGTCAGGGTCTGTGCTGGCGCGACAGTAATCGAGTCACCAGTATGGATGCCCATGGCGTCAAAGTTTTCGATAGAGCAGACGATAATGCAGTTATCGTTCTTATCGCGCACCACTTCCATCTCATACTCTTTCCAGCCAATCAGCGACTCATCAATCAGCAGCTCACTGGTCGGTGACAGGTCGAGTCCACGTTCACAGATCTCTTCGAACTCTTCACGGTTATAAGCGATACCGCCGCCGGTGCCGCCCATAGTGAAGGAGGGACGGATAATGCACGGGAAGCCCAGCTCTTCAGAGACGGCCAGCGCCTCTTCCATGGTATGGGCGATGCCGGAACGCGCGGTATCCAGGCCAATTTTTTTCATCGCTTTATCAAAGCGCTGTCGGTCTTCCGCTTTATCAATCGCATCGGCAGTCGCGCCAATCATGGTGACGCCAAACTCAGCCAGCACCCCCTGACGCTCCAGTTCCAGTGCACAGTTTAGCGCCGTCTGGCCGCCCATGGTCGGCAGTACCGCATCCGGGCGCTCTTTTTCGATAATCTTGCGCACCACTTCCCAGTGAATCGGCTCGATATACGTCGCATCGGCCATTTCCGGGTCGGTCATAATCGTCGCCGGGTTGGAGTTCACCAGGATTACGCGGTAACCCTCTTCACGCAGCGCTTTACAGGCTTGCGCGCCAGAGTAGTCGAATTCACAAGCCTGGCCGATAACAATCGGGCCAGCGCCAAGAATCAGGATACTTTTTATGTCGGTACGTTTTGGCATTTTGTCGCTCCTGATTATTTCGCGGTTGAACGGTAAGCTTCGATCAGTTCGATAAAGTGATCGAACAACGGCGCCGCATCGGCTGGACCCGGGCTGGCTTCAGGGTGTCCCTGGAAGCTGAACGCCGCTTTGTCAGTGCGGTGAATCCCCTGCACCGTATGGTCAAACAGCGATTTATGCGTCACGCGCAGGCTGGCTGGCATATTGCTTTCATCGACCGCAAAACCGTGGTTCTGGGCCGTGATCATCACACGGTCATTATCCAGGTCTTTCACCGGATGGTTACCGCCGTGGTGACCCAGTTTCATTTTCACCGTCTTCGCACCGCTGGCCAGCGCCAGCAGCTGGTGGCCCAGACAGATGCCAAATACCGGGATATCGGTTTCGAGGAATGACTTGATGGCGCTGATGGCGTAGTCGCATGGCTCCGGGTCACCTGGGCCGTTTGACAGGAAAATACCGTCCGGGTTGAGTTTCAGCACCTCATCCGCTGGCGTCTGTGCCGGAACAACTGTCAGGCGGCAGCCGCGATCCACCAGCATCCGCAGGATATTGCGTTTCGCACCGTAATCGTAAGCCACAACATGGAATGGCAGGTCGCTGCTCTGCGCTGGCAGGCCCTCTTCCAGCGTCCAGCTGCCCTGCTGCCAGCTGTAAGACTCTTGCGTGCTGACCTCTTTCGCCAGGTCCATGCCTTTCAGGCCCGGGAAGGCTTTCGCTTTCTGCAATGCCAGTTCAGCATCCGGTGCGTCACCGGCGATGATGCAGCCATTCTGGGCACCTTTCTCACGCAGCAGACGGGTCAGCTTACGGGTATCGATATCAGCAATCGCGACAATATTATGACGCTTCAGGTACGCAGACAGCCCTTCTTCATTACGGAAGTTGCTGGCAATAAGCGGCAGGTCACGAATGACGAGGCCTTGCGCATGTACCTGGGAGGATTCTTCGTCAGCAGCATTGGTGCCGACATTGCCGATATGGGGATAAGTAAGAGTGACGATCTGGCGGGAATAGGAAGGATCTGTGAGGATTTCTTGATAACCGGTCATTGAAGTGTTGAAAACAACTTCACCCACTGCCGATCCTTCTGCCCCAATGGCCCGACCGTGGAATTGGGTTCCGTCTTCCAGAACCAATAGCGCTGACTTAATCAAAACGTCCTCCAGGGAATAAACAGTCACAATATCTGCATATTAATTCATAATACCACCATGAATCAATGCAAAAACCGCCTGAGATGTCGATTTTCGGCAAATTGCGCGCATTCTAATGATCGCCCTGCCCATTGTCTACCCTGAGAGTGAGTTTTTCATACTTTTTTAGCCGACTGGAGGAAAAATCGGAAGATTCATGCTGAAAACAGGGGATATCCGGCTGATAAAACCGGTTGCCTGGGGAAATGAAATTAAAAAGGGTTGTATGAGTACGCAAAACCAGACCAAATGGTCAAAAATGCGTTTTTTTCCACTCATTACTGCCGCAAAAATCACTTTTTTAACAATCTCAGAAGAAAAAACCTCTAAAATCACTATTTTTACAAATAAAAAAGGGTAATAAAATTATTACCCTACCAATCATAAACTTATGATTGAAATAACCACATCACGATGGTCGCAACACTTTACAAACTGTCTAAATCAAGCACATCACGCATATCATAAAGACCGGTTTTACGGTCATTAAGCCACTGTGCAGCACGAACCGCACCTGTGGCGAAAGTCATACGGCTGGAAGCCTTGTGGGTAATCTCTACCCGCTCGCCAATATCCGCAAACATCGCGGTGTGTTCACCAACGATATCTCCGGCCCTGACAGTGGCAAATCCGATAGATTGCGCCTTACGCTCGCCGGTAAAGCCTTCGCGGGCGTAAACCGCATGCTGGTTAAGATCCCAGTCCATTGCATCGGCAATCGCTTCGCCCATTGCCAGAGCGGTGCCTGATGGCGCATCCACTTTATGACGGTGATGCGCTTCAATAATTTCGATATCGGCATAATCACCCATAACTTTTGCTGCTTTTTCCAGCAATTTCAGCACCAGGTTAACGCCAACGCTGAAGTTAGCCGCGAATACGATGCCAATATCGGCTGAAGCCTGCTTAATCGCCGCTTTACCTGCGTCATCAAAACCGGTGGTGCCGATAACAATCGCCTTCTGATGCTGGCGGCAAAAAGCCAGATACTCCAGCGTTCCTTCCGGCCGGGTGAAATCGATCAGGATATCGAAATCATTAACCACCGCTTCGAGATTGTCGCTGACCTTAATTCCGATCGCGCCTGTCCCGGCTAATTCACCCGCATCACTCCCGACCAGCGAAGAGCCGTTACGCGCCAGAGCAGCGCCCAGCCGCACACCTTCAGCCTGTTGCGTCGCCTGAATCAACTGTCGGCCCATGCGCCCGGTGGCGCCCACGATAGCAATACGGATTTCTGAATGACTCATATTAATGTCCCTGGAATTTCTGTGCCTGCAAGCGACGATAAGGTTAACGAGGCGGCTACAATCCCGCCACAATATTCATTACATAATTAGAATTTTACGCCAGCGGGCAGGGATTATCAGTAAAACAAATCACGGGAGAGGAGATTTAAAGTCCCTTCCCCCGTTTACGGGGGAAGGTCAGGATGAGGGAACACATGACGATGTGGGGATAAGAATCAGTCGACCTGCTTTACTTCAACACGTAGCTCTTTCGGTACTTCAAAGACAATATTCTCTTCGCGGCCGCTCAGCTCAATTGCCGGTTCGCCACCCATTTCGCGCAGGCGTTTAATCACATCCTGCACCAGAATATCCGGGGCGGAAGCGCCGGCGGTGACGCCAACACATTTGATATTTTTCAGCCAGATCTCCTGAATATCATCAGCGGAGTCGATCAGCCGCGCCAGTTTACCGGCACGCTGCGCCAGCTCGGCCAGGCGGTTGGAGTTGGACGAGTTTTTCGAGCCAACCACCAGCACCACATCAGCATCCTGCGCTAAACTGCGCACCGCTTCCTGACGGTTAGTGGTGGCATAACAGATATCATCTTTGCGCGGCCCGACGATTTTCGGGAAGCGCTGACGCAAGGCGTCAATCACATCCGAAGTATCATCAACCGACAGGGTGGTCTGCGTCATAAAGCACAGGTTCTGTTCATCCTTCACCTGCAGCTTATCAACGTCAGCCGGCGACTCCACCAGATACATGCCCCCTTCAGGGTTGCTGTACTGGCCCATGGTGCCTTCCACTTCCGGGTGACCGGCATGACCAATCAGAATCGCTTCGGTGCCTTTACGACTGGCACGCGCCACTTCCATATGCACTTTGGTCACCAGCGGGCAGGTGGCGTCAAACAGCATCGTCAGATCGCGTGCGCGCGCTTCAGCACGTACCGCCTGAGAAACACCATGCGCCGAGAAAATCAGGATCGAACCATCCGGCACTTCGGTGATCTCTTCAATAAAGATCGCCCCGCGCTCGCGCAGGCTATTGACCACATAGCGGTTATGCACCACTTCATGACGCACATAGATTGGCGCGCCATACATCTCCAGCGCGCGTTCAACGATGCTGATTGCACGATCCACGCCCGCACAGAAACCACGTGGGTTAGCCAACAGGATTTGCATCGGTCCCCTCCAGCACCGGATCGATCTCCAGCACTTCAATATCAAACTGAATGGTGCGTCCGGCCAGCGGATGGTTGAAGTCAACGGTGATCGAATCACCGGACACTTCACGGATCACACCCGGCATTTCGCTACCACCCATACCGGTAAACAGCATAATAGCACCAGGCTCAGGCTCTCCCGCCTGCGCAAAATCGCGGCGTGAGAAATACTGAATCATATCCGGGCTGGCAGCGCCAAACGCAGACTCCGGCGGCAGGCTAAAGTTATGCTTAGCGCCAGCCTTCAGCCCCAGCAGCGCCTCTTCCAGTCCTGCCGACAAACTGCCGTCGCCAAGACGGAACAGCGCCGGTTTGCCATTGGCACGCGTCGACTCCGCCGTTGAGCCATCTTCCAGCTTCAACGTGAAATGCACCAGCACCGCGCTATCGCGCTGTACAGAATCAGTCATGCCTTACCCTTTCTGTTTAGCCTGCTTTCCCGAAGGGGTCAAAAATCCCTCCAGAACGATCAACGCCGCACCAATGCAGATGCCGCAGTCGGCAATATTGAAGGTGGCAAAGTGCCAGTCGCCAATATAGAAGTCGATAAAATCGACCACAAAGCCGTGATACGAACGATCAAACAGGTTGCCCAACGCACCGCCAATAATCAGCGCGTAAGCAATATTATTAAGCTTCTGGCTGGCGGATGTGCGATACATCATCACCAGCAATGCCACCACAATCGCCACCGCAATACCGGCAAAGAACCAGCGTTGCCAGCCACCTTTATCGGCGAGGAAACTGAATGCCGCGCCGTAGTTGTGGGCATAGAAGAAATTAAAGTACGGCATAACCGGCATCGACTGGTGCAGCATCAGATTATCCATAATCCATTGCTTGCTACCGAAGTCGATAACGATCACTACCAGCACCAGCCACAGCCAGCGCAATCCGGTCGATAAAAATGGCTTACGCATCAGGCAAACTTACGTTGTTCGCCGTTTCCGGCGACGTTAGTGACACAGCGACCGCAAACTTCTGCGTGCTCCGGGTTCTGACCAACGTCAGTAGTGTAATGCCAGCAGCGTGGACATTTGTCACCTTCTGCTTTGTGCAGCGCAATTTTCAGACCTTTTACGGCTTCGCTCTGCTGGGCTTCAGCGGTAGCCAGACTGTAATCCGCCACCAGCGCACCGGATGTCAGCAGCACAAAGCGCAGTTCATCGCCGAGACTGGTCAGTTTTTGCGCCAGATCCGCGTCAGCATACAGTGTGACTGTCGCTTCCAGCGAACCGCCGATACGCTTATCCGCACGCGCCTGCTCAATCACGCGGTTCACTTCACCACGGACCTGCAACAGATCGTTCCAGAAAGCGTCATTCATCGGCTCATTTTCCGCCACGCCAAACAGGCCGTCAAACCACTCTTCAGTAAACACGTACTGCGCACGTTTGCCCGGCAGGTAAGCCCAGATCTCATCAGCGGTAAATGACATGATCGGCGCCATCCAGCGCACCAGCGCTTCAGCGATATACCACAGCGCGGTCTGGCAGCTACGACGCGCCAGGCCATCGGCTTTCGCGGTGTACTGACGATCTTTGATGATATCCAGATAGAAGGAGCCCATCTCAACTGAACAGAACTGCATCAGACGCTGCACCACTTCATGGAAGTCATAGCTGGCGTAAGAGGCAATAATATCTTCCTGCGCCGCTTTGGCGCGGCCGACAGCCCAGCGATCCAGCAGCACCATCTCTTCCGGTTTCACCATATCGGTTTCCGGGTTGAAGCCATTCAGGTTGGCCAGCAGGAAACGCGCGGTGTTACGGATACGACGATAAGAGTCGGCGGAACGCTTCAGGATTTCGTCCGAAACCGCCATTTCGCCGGTGTAATCCGTCGATGCCACCCACAGACGCAGAATATCGCCACCCAGCTTATTCATCACGTCCTGCGGACTGACGGTGTTACCGATAGATTTCGACATCTTACGGCCCTGACCATCCACGGTGAAGCCGTGGGTCAGTACCTGACGATAAGGCGCTTTGCCTTTAATCGCGGTAGAAATCATCAGCGAAGACATAAACCAGCCACGATGCTGATCCGAACCTTCCAGATACATGTCCGCGCTATGACCGCCAAACTCAGGACGCACATCGACAACTGAAGAGTGGGTGGAACCGGAGTCAAACCACACATCCAGCGTATCCGGCACTTTAACGTAGTCGTTAGCGTCATCACCGAGCAGATCTTTGCTGTCCAGATCCCACCACGCCTGAATACCATCCACTTCGACCCGTTTCGCCACGTCTTCCATCAGCTCAAGCGAGCGCGGATGCAGCTGCTCGGTCTCTTTATGGACGAACAGTGCCATCGGCACACCCCAGGTACGCTGACGGGAGATACACCAGTCAGGACGATTGGCGACCATCGATTCGATACGCGCCTGGCCCCAGTCCGGGATCCACTGCACGTCTTTGATCTCTTTCAGCGACTGCGCACGCAGACCTTTCTGATCCATGCTGATAAACCACTGCGGCGTAGCACGGAAGATGATCGGCGTTTTATGACGCCAGCAGTGCGGATAGCTGTGGAACATTTTCTCCACATGCAGCAGCGCGCCATGTTCACGCAACAGCTCAACAATCATATCGTTGGCTTTAAATACCTGCACGCCATCCAGCGTTGGATAAGTACCGGTGACATAGGTGCCATCCGGCCCCACCGGGTTAGCGGTTTCCAGACCATATTTCTGCCCGATAACATAGTCATCCGGGCCGTGACCCGGCGCGGTATGCACTGCACCGGTACCGGCATCAAGAGTAACGTGCTCGCCGAGCACGACCGGCACATCAAAGCCAAGGAAGGGATGCTGGAAACGCATCAGCTCCAGCTCAGCGCCGGTGGTGCTGCCCAGTACCCTCCACTCGCTGACGCCAGCGCGCTTCATCACGCTCTCAACCAGATCTTTGGCAAGGATCAACGCTTTGCCGTCGATCTGCACCAGCTGGTATTCGAATTCCGGGTGCAGGGAGATCGCGCGGTTAGCCGGCATGGTCCACGGGGTCGTAGTCCAGATCACCAGCGCAATCGGGCCATTAACGCTGCCCGCGTCAAATTTGGCGGCAACCGCAGCGCTGTCGACCGCATTGAACATCACGTCAATCGAAGGGGAGGTTTTGTCGATATACTCCACTTCCGCTTCCGCCAGCGCAGAACGGCAATCCAGACACCAGTGCACCGGCTTGGCGCCTTTATGCAGGTGGCCATTGCCGATGATTTTACCCAGCGCACGGATAATATTGGCTTCGGTCTGGAAGTTCATCGTCAGATAAGGACGGTCCCAGTCGCCAAGCACGCCAAGACGGATAAAGTCAGCTTTCTGACCTTCAACCTGCTCGGCGGCATATTTGCGGCAGGCAGCACGGAACTCAGCCGCGCTCACTTTCTCGCCCGGCTTACCGATCATCTGCTCAACTTTATGTTCGATTGGCAGACCGTGACAGTCCCAGCCCGGCACATACGGCGAATCATAGCCAGCCATGCCTTTGGACTTCACAATAATGTCTTTCAGAATCTTGTTAACTGAGTGACCAATATGAATACTGCCGTTCGCGTAGGGAGGGCCATCGTGCAGAATAAAGGTTTTTTTCCCTTTTTTGGCTTCGCGGATGATGCCGTACAGATTGTCAGCATACCAACGTTGCAGCATTCCCGGTTCGCGTTTGGCCAGATCGCCACGCATCGGGAACCCCGTTTCCGGCAAATTCAGGGTAGATTTAAAGTCACTCATCAGATTCTCGGTTCCGTATGTCGGTTCAGTTCTTAAACCGGTGTTTGTAGCCCAAAAAAATTTCGGCCAGTCACCACATCTTTAGCAATTTGCTCTTTTAGCGCGTCAAGCGATGCAAATCGCTGCTCGCTGCGGATTTTTTGACAGAGCACCACATCGATATGGCGTCCGTACAGGTTCATTGCAACGTCCAGCAGATGAACTTCTAACTGCTGACGTAACCCGGCAACGGTCGGGCGGGTACCAATATTGGCCACGCCGGGCAACGGTTGCTCAGCAAGACCATAAACTTCAACGGCATACACCCCTTTAACCGGCGAAACTGAACGCCGCAGAGGAATATTCGCCGTCGGAAAACCGATGGTGCGCCCCAGCGCATCGCCATGCACCACCCGGCCAGAAATGCTGAAAGGATGCCCCAAAAGCGACTGCGCCAGCGCCAGATTATCGTCCGCCAGCGCCTGACGCACTGCGGTGCTGCTGATACGCTTACCGTCATCGCAAAATGTCTGGGTGCTGATGACATCAAAGCCATACTCAACGCCCGCTTTCTGTAATAACAGGAAATCCCCCTGGCGACCAGCGCCAAAACGGAAATCATCGCCAACCGCCAGCAGCTGCACGCCCAGCTTGTTCACCAGCAAATCGGCGACAAAGCTTTGCGCTGTCTGCGCGGCAAAACGGCGGTCGAAGCGCACACAAAGTACTGCATCAACGCCGGCTTCGGCCAGATAACGCACTTTTTCACGCAAACGCGTCAGCCGCGCTGGCGCCTTGTCGGCGGCAAAAAGTTCCAGTGGCTGCGGCTCAAATAGCATCACCATTACCGGCAAGCCACGCTTACGCCCCTCCGCGCACAAACGCGCCAGCAGGGACTGATGACCGCGATGCACGCCGTCAAAGTTACCTATGGTCAGCACGCAGCCGCGATGCTGCTCTCTGAGATTATGTATGCCGCGGATAAACTTCATGGCTGGCTCAAATTTGTGGAAATCGGCGGATTATACCTTGTACAGCGGTTAAGGTTAACCCGCGATTGATCCCTTTGCGGGATTCTTATGTTGATTTCAGTGAGATGAGGGCTGGTTTTACCCTAAATAATTCAAGCTGCATCAAGGCGGCAAGCGAACGAATCCCGATGAACGTAGTAATCTACGTGATTCGGGTGAGTGAGCGCGGACAACAAAGATGCAGCTTGAAGTATGACGGATATAGTCAGATTTCAGACAATTTTGTTGAGAAAGACTGTATTCATCCCCACGAT
This sequence comes from Winslowiella arboricola, assembly GCF_025527015.1. Taxonomy (GTDB): domain Bacteria; phylum Pseudomonadota; class Gammaproteobacteria; order Enterobacterales; family Enterobacteriaceae; genus Erwinia; species Erwinia arboricola. Next base: position 143,646 of record NZ_JAODIM010000041.1, read on the forward strand.
GCTGGTAGAATCCTGCGCCATCACAACGTAACCAAGTGTCGTCATTTTAAACGGCGCTTATTTGCACAAATCCATTGACAAACGAGGGCTGAAAAGGCATATTCCACGGCCTTTGAATTGTCCTCAATAGAATATATTTGGGAGTTGGACCTTGGCTAATATCAAATCAGCTAAGAAACGCGCCGTAACATCTGAGAAGCGTCGTAAGCATAACGCAAGCAACCGCTCAATGATGCGTACTTTCATCAAGAAAGTATACGCGGCCATCGCTGCTGGCGATAAAGAAGTTGCACTGAAAGCATTTAACGAAATGCAACCAATTGTGGACCGTCAGGCTAGTAAAGGTCTGATCCACAAGAACAAAGCTGCACGTCATAAGTCAAACCTGACTGCACAGATCAACAAACTGGCTTAATGCTAAGTTGTTAATCGGCTTTGAAAAGAACCGGCGCCTGCGCCGGTTTTTTTATAGGTGAATTTTGCCGCTTACGGACGGCGAGAACGACGCACCTGAATCAGGTTTCGTAGGGGTGGCGTTCTCCCCACCCGCTATTGCGGAAACAACGCGGTAAAATCCTTATTGCAGATTCGTTGCACCGCCGGGTGCTGGATCATGCGCTCCGCAAAAATCACGTGATACTCTTCAGTGACATTATCAATGCGGCCAATCTCCACAATCTCATCATCAGTGTAAATATCCTGCGCATACAGCGACGGCGCGACAAAAATCGCATTGTTTGAGGCGCCAAACGCCTTCATTAACGCGGCATCATCAAACTCACCCAGAATTTCCACCTGAAGCCCCTGCGAATGAAACCAGTTCAGCAACCTGCGGCCGAGCATTGAACGCCGTCCGGGGATCAGCAGACGCCGTTGCTCAAGACAGGCAGGGAAACGTTTGTCGGGAAGCGGCCGTGTACACCAGAAACTGATACCACACTCGCCAATTTTGATGGAGAACAGCCCTTCCTGCTGCGTCGAATCGATCGGGCAATCCGAGAGGATCATATCCAGCTTATGCTGGCTGAGTTGCTCCAGCAGCATTTCATGCGTTGACTCATAACAACGCAGATGAATTTTTTCATCGTCCCGCACCGCAGTTTCCAGCACCTGGCTCACCAGCCGCTTCGATAACGCATCCGCCACGCCGACATCAAACAACAGGTTCGACTCCTTGCGGTAATTGACGATATCCAGCATCTCCTGGCTCAGGGTAAACATGCGATCGGCATAACGAAACACCAGCTGCCCCAGCTCCGATGGCACCACACCGCGTCCCTGGCGCTTAAACAGCTTGCCCTGCAAACGATCTTCCAGCGCTTTTATCTGTCCGGTAATGGTCTGCGGCGTCAAAAAAAGCGCTTCGGCGGCGCCCACGATCGACCCTTCTTTACACACCTGCCAGAAGTAGTAGAGGTGGTTGTAATTAATATGAGACATACGCACCGATATGCTCCTGTGTCAGTCGCTATAGCGCCAGCTTAACCGATAAACGGGCGCAAAAAACGCGACAAACCTGCCGGAACAGGTTTGTCGTTGACGTTTATTTTAGTTTAACGCGTAGCAGGAAGTAGCCCACCACCGCCGAAGCGATGGAGCCAATCAGAATACCCAGTTTGGCCAGCGTAATCAGGGCCGGGTCGATATCGCCATAGGCCAGCGTGGCAATAAAGATCGACATGGTAAAGCCAATCCCGCACAGCACGCCGACGGCGACGATATTTGACATACTGGTCCCCTGCGGCAGTTTCGCCAGACCAGATTTAACCGCCAGCCAGCAAAACAGGGTAATCCCCAGCGGTTTACCGAGCAGCAAACCGACCATAATCCCCAGAGGCAGCAGCGAGAACATATCGCCAGCGGAAATGCCGTCCAGCACCACACCGGCGTTGGCGAAGGCAAACAGCGGCAGAATCAGCCAGCTGACCCACGGATGCAGTCCGTGCTCCAGCTCCTCCGCCGGGGAATGTCCCTCTTTCTTCGCCAGTGGAATAAAGAAGCCGACAATCACTCCGGCAAGGGTGGCATGCACGCCAGATTTTAACACCGCCACCCACAACACCATCCCCACCAGCAGATAGAGCGAGGTGCTGCGTACATTGGCGATATTCAGCAGCGCCAGCAGCGCAATCGCCGCAGCGGCGACGCCGAGCGCCGCCATTGACAGCTCGCTGGTGTAGAACAGCGCAATAATAATAATCGCGCCAAGATCGTCGATAATCGCCAGCGCCATCAGGAAAATTTTCAGCGCCGGCGGCACCCGGCTTCCCAGTAATGCCAGAATGCCTAACGCAAAAGCGATATCGGTAGCGGTCGGGATCGCCCAGCCGCTGCGCGTCACCTCATCACCGCCGTTAAACGCGAGGAACAGCAGCCCCGGCACCACCATGCCGCCAAGGGCGGCAATCAGGGGGAATATCGCCCGATCGCGGCTGGCTAACGCTCCCACCATCAGCTCGCGCTTCACTTCCAGACCAATCATCAGAAAGAACAGCGCCATCAGCGCATCATTAATCCACAGCAGCAGATTCTTGCTGATATCCAGCGCGCCAAAACGAAATTCAACCGGCGTCGCCAGTAGCGACAGATAACCTTGTTGCGTCACGGCGTTATTTGCCAGAATCATCGCCAGCGCGGCTGCCAGAATCAGCACCACCCCACTGGTGGCCTCATTGTTAAGCAAACGCTTGAGGTGAAAAAGCATATTATTCAGTCCCTGTTTATTACCCGTTTGAGTATCCGCTAAGCAGCATACGCCGTTTGAAGACTCGAAAATAACAGTTTATTTAGCGCTTAATACTCGAAATTAACGAAACATAATCCCAGCGGTCAGGCGGGCGTTGCTCGGTTGCTGGTCAAATGCATTAACTATAGAATGCCTCTTCGTTTCCCTGTGGTAGCACGCTTATGGCAATTAAACACAGCTCGCAATCAGGAATGACCATTGCCGACGTCGCCAGACTGGCGGGGGTTGCACCCATTACCGTCTCACGCGTGCTTAATCAGCCTGCGCAGGTGAAACCCGCGACGCTGGAAAAAGTGCGCCGGGTAATTGAGGAAACGGGGTTTGTGCGCAACCAGATTGCCGGTGCGCTGGCCTCCAATCGCAGCCGCCTGGTAGCGGTGATTGTGCCCATGCTCACCAATCCGATTTTTTCCGATACCTTTCAGGCGATTGCCGAAAAACTGGCGGCGGCCGACTACCAGGTGCTGCTGGGAACCTCGGGCTATCAGGCACAGCATGAGCAGGAGTTGCTGGAAGTGATCCTCAGCCGTCGCCCGGATGGCATTATCCTTACCGGCACTCTGCATACCGAAGACAGCCGTAAACGGCTGCGCGCCACCCGGGTGCCGGTAGTGGAAACCTGGGATATCTCACCGGATCCGATCGATATGCTGATTGGTTTTTCTCATGAAGACACCGGTCGGGCTATCGCGCTGCATCTGCTGGCGAAAAATTATCGCCATTTTGCCCTGCTGTCGGTGGACGATCCGCGCGGTTCGCTGCGCGCCAAATCCTTTATCCATACGCTGAGCGCCAGCGGTATTAACGATGTTCAGCAGCATTACTTCTCCGGCCTGCCGACGCTGCAACAAGGACGTGAAGGCCTGAGCGCGCTGCTGGCCAGCACGCCGCGCCCACTGATGGTCGTCTGCACTTCCGATACCATTGCGCATGGTGTATTAACCGAGGCCGCCAGCCGTGGCATTAAAGTCCCGGAAGAGATTGCGGTATTTGGCTTTGGTGATATGAATTTTGCCGCCCATACCTTTCCCCCGCTCTCGACGGTCAAAATCGATGGCAAACAGATTGGCCAGCTGGCCGCCAGCGCGCTACTTGATCGGCTGAAAGGCGATGATTCGGCTGCCATTTATCGCGACATCGGCTTTACGATTATCGATCGCGACAGCACCTTTAACGGTTAATTAACAAGCAACAATATTTGTCGTCTGGCTCCCACTTTTCACTCCTGATGCTTGCAAGGCAGGCATCCACTGCTCAGTATTCACCTTAAATGGTTGCGCAACCATAAACGGGTTGATTTGATATTAAATCATTATTATTAATGAATTACTGGAATAAATCATGCCACAAAATACCCCCTCCTCCATTCCTTTAAATAAAAATGGTAGCGCAACCATTTACGTTGCGGCGAAAGCTACCCGCGTACGTTATGGCATTATGGTTATGCTGTTTTTTATGACCGCCATGAACTATGCCGACCGTGCAACCCTGTCGATTACCGGCACCGCCATTAAATCCAGCTTTGGCCTCTCCTCTGTCACCCTTGGCTATATGTTTTCCGCCTTCGCCTGGACTTATGTGATTGCCCAGATCCCCGGCGGCCGCCTGCTGGACCGCTACGGCTCGCGCAAGGTATACGCCATCAGTATTTTTCTCTGGTCGATCCTGACCTTCAGTATGGGATTTGTCGCGGGTCTGCCAGCGGTGGTCGGCATTACCGCGCTGTTTGTGCTGCGCATTCTGATTGGTCTGGCGGAAGCCCCGGCGTTCCCCGGTAACAGCCGGATTGTTGCCACCTGGTTTCCGGCCTCGGAACGCGGCACCACCTCGGCGCTGTTTACCTCGGCCTCCTACTTTGCCACCGTGGTATTTGCGCCAGTGATGGGTTGGATCACCCAGCGTTTCGGCTGGCAGTACGTCTATCTGATGATGGGCACCCTTGGCATGCTGCTGACACTGATCTGGCTGCGGGTGATGTTTATGCCGAAAGAGCATCCGCGGATTAACCAAACTGAGCTGGATTACATCACCGCAGGCGGTGCGCTGGTTGATATGGACAGCAAACAGCAACAGGGACAACCGGCGAAGCCAACGGTCGCCACCTGGCCCTGTGTACGTGAAATTCTCTCCAATCGTATGATGCTGGGGATCCTGATCGGCCAGTACTGTGTAACCACCCTGACCTATTTCTTTCTGACCTGGTTCCCGATCTATCTGGTGCAGGATCGGGGCATGTCGATCCTGAAAACCGGCTTTATCGCGGTGATCCCGGCGATCTGCGGCTTTATCGGCGGCGTGCTGGGCGGCGTGGTTTCCGATCGCCTGATCAAAAACGGCGTCTCGATTACCTGGGCGCGCAAAATTCCGATCGTGTTTGGCATGCTGCTCTCTACCACCATGATTATCTGTAACTACCTCGATACCGAATGGCTGATCGTGGCGATTATGGCGATGGCCTTCTTTGGCAAAGGCTTTGGCGCCCAGGGCTGGGGCGTGATGTCAGATGTGGTGCCGAAGCAGGCCAGTGGCCTCGCCGGTTCGCTGTTTAATGGCATTGGCAATATTGCCGGTATCACCACCCCGATTATTATCGGCTACCTGGTGAACGAAGCGGGCAACTTTTCCATCGCCCTCTCCTTTGTGGCGGCCAATGCGCTGGGGGCGATTGTCTGTTATCTGCTGGTTGTCGGGCCGATTAAGCGCCTCGAACTGAAAAAATCACTGATTGTTCATTAATCATTTACAAGGAAATCACCATGAAGATTGTCATGATCGGCGAAGCGGCCACTCACCAGCAGGAGATTGCGCAGGCACTCGATTTCCCCGCCGAGTTTATTGCCCTTCCCCGTGAAGCTCATGAGTCTGCACAATGGGACGACCAGATTGACGGCGCCGATGTGCTGGTCGCGATGCGTTTTCAGCGTAAAACCCCACCACCGGCGTTCCGTCTGCTGCACGTCCCTGGCGCCGGGCTGGATGGGATCGATTTTGCCGCGCTGCCCACAGATTGCAGCGTCTGTAATGTCTATGAACATGAAATTCCGATGGCGGAATATACCCTTGCCGCCATGCTGCAACATGAAGTGCGCCTGGTGACGCTGCGTGCCAGCTTTGACAGTCAGCACTGGTCAGAAACCTATCTGTCGCGCACGCCGCGCGGCGAACTTTATGGCCGTACGCTGCTAATTGTCGGATTTGGTCGTATTGGGCAGGCGATCGCCAGCCGTGCCCAGGCGTTTGGCGTGCGGGTGATTGCTATTTCCGGCCATGCGCAGGATGGCAAAGTAGAGGGACCGGCGGATGAAGCCTGGCATCCGGACAATCTGCTGGAGCATCTGCCGCGCGCCGATTATGTGGTGCTCTCCTGCCCGTTAAATGACAAAACGCGCGATTCCTTTGGCCACGCGCAACTGGAGGCGATGCGCGCTGATGCGGTGCTGATCAATATTGCACGCGCAGCCGTAGTCAACGAACAGGCGCTGTACGAAGCGCTGGAGCAGCAAAAAATCTCCCGCGCTTTTCTCGACGTCTGGTATCAGTATCCGGCTGGCAGTAATGACCGGGTGGCGCCAGCGCACTACCGTTTTGAACAGCTGCCAAACGCCGTCTGCACACCGCATATCTCCGGCTGGACCAGCGGTCTGTTTGCCCGTCGCTATGCATTAATTGCTGATAATATTCAGCGTCTGCAACAGCATCGTCCGCTTAACAATCTTGTCCATGGTAGGGCGCAGCAATGAAAATCACCCGTATTGAAACCACCCGGGTTAAAAGTCTCGCAAACCTGCTGTGGGTCGAGATCCATACCGATGAGGGACTGGTCGGCTTAGGCGAAACCTTTCGTGGCGCAGAGGCCGTCGAGGCTTATATCCACTCCGTATCAGCGCCATTGCTGCTGGGCAAGGATGCCGGTCAGATTGAGCGGCATAACCGCACTCTGCTGCGCGGCTACCTCGGTTTTAACGGTTCGGGCGTGGAGACGCGTGCAGCCTCGGCAATTGATATCGCGCTGTGGGATCTGCTGGGGAAATCGCTTAATCAGCCGCTGTATCAGCTGCTGGGCGGCCTGTGTCATGACCGTATGCGCGCTTACAACACCTGTGCGGGCGTCAGCTTTAACAGCCAGGGCGAGCAGCGGCGGGTGATTGCGCAAGGTGACAGCAAACCGAGCGGACGTTACGACGACCAGGTGGCTTTTCTCGAATGTCCGGACGAGCTGGCGCAAAGCCTGATTGAGGAAGGATTTAGCGCGATGAAGATCTGGCCGGTGGACAGCTTTGCCGCCGCCAGCGGCGGGCAGTTCATCAGCAGTGCCGATATCAAAAAAGCGATCGCGCCATTTGAAAAGATCCGCCGGGCGGTGGGCGATCGCATTGAGCTGATGTGCGAGTTTCATTCGTTATGGAATACCAGCAGCGCGCTGGCGATTGCCAGGCCACTGCGTGAACTGGATATTTTCTGGGCCGAGGACCCGATAAAAATGGATTCACCACAGGCGCTGGCGGATTATCGCCGGCTGTCGGGGCTACCGGTATGCGGCAGTGAAACCCTGGCGGCCACCAGTAATTTCCGCGATCACCTGGCGGCGGATGCGCTGGATTATGTGATGCTCGATTTGTCGTGGTGCGGCGGCATCACCGAGGCGAAAAAAATTGCCGCGCTGGCGGAAGCATATCAGAAACCGATTGCGCCACATGACTGCACCGGTCCGGTGGTATTAATGGCGTCATTGCATCTGGGTTTATCATCGCCGAATGCGATTTTTCAGGAAGTGGTGCGCGCTTATCTGGCAGGATTCTATGGTGATCTGGTCACCACACTGCCGACGCTGGAGAAAGGCTGGTTATCGCCGCCACAGGGGCCGGGGCTGGGGACTGCACTGAGTGATGCGCTACGTGCGCGACCGGATGTGGTGGTAAGACGTTCGGGGAGGTAATCGGGCGGCGAGAACGCCGTCATTATGTAGCGCGACAATCATCGGGACGGGCGGCGAGAACGCCGCCCCTACGCAAATCGGATGTAGGGGCGGCGTTCTCGCCGCCCGTGCAGATTAACGGGTTAAGTCGTCAAAAAACTTTTTCACACCGTCAAAGAAGCTTTTGGAGCGTGGGCTGTTTTTCTCGCCGGATGGACCGCCGAAGCTCTCTTCCAGCTCGCGCAACAGTGCCTTCTGCTTGTCATTCAGACTAACCGGCGTTTCCACCACAACACGGCACAGCAGGTCGCCCTGAGCGCCGCCGCGTACGGATTTCACACCTTTACCGCGCATGCGGAACAGCTTGCCGGTCTGGGTTTCGGCCGGGACTTTCAGGTTGACGCGACCATCCAGGGTCGGCACCGCGATCTCGCCACCCAGTGCAGCCATCGCGAAATTGATCGGCACTTCGCAGTACAGGTTATTATCTTCACGTTCAAAAATCGGGTGTTTCTTCACCTGTACCTGAACGTAGAGATCGCCTGCAGGCGCGCCGTGCTCACCGGCTTCACCTTCACCGGTCAGACGAATACGGTCACCGGTATCCACACCCGCCGGGATTTTCACCGACAGCGTTTTCGCTTTCTCGACACGGCCGTGGCCATGACAGGCGTTACAAGGATCTTTAATTACCGAGCCACGCCCGTGACAGGTCGGACACGCCTGCTGCACGGTAAAGAAGCCCTGACGCATCTGCACCTGGCCAGCACCATGACAGGTGGAACAGGTTTGTGGCTTCGTCCCTGATTTCGCACCGCTGCCGTGGCAAACGTCACACTCTTCCAGGGTAGGAATACGGATCTCTTTGGTCACGCCGCGCACTGCTTCTTCCAGCGAGAGTTCCATGTTGTAGCGTAAATCAGCGCCACGTGCGGCACGCTGACGGCGTCCCCCACCAAAGATATCGCCAAATACGTCGCCAAAGATATCACTGAAGTCAGCGCCGCCGCCGCCACCGAAACCACCGCCGCCATGACCACCGCCCATACCGCCCTGTTCAAAGGCTGCATGACCGTACTGGTCGTACGCCGCACGTTTCTGCGCATCGGTCAGAATCTCGTAGGCTTCCTTAACTTCTTTAAATTTACCTTCGGCATCCTTTTCCTGATTACGGTCAGGATGGAATTTCATTGCCAGGCGTTTGTAGGCCTTTTTGATTTCACGCTCATCCGCAGATTTCGGAACGCCTAAAACCTCGTAATAGTCTCTTTTCGCCATTGTTATTTGTCCTGCCCTTAACATGCGTGCACGGGCGTGGAGAGATCTCCTACGCCCGTGCTGGTTACCTTTACCCGTTGTAATGGTTGAATATTACGCCGGGTACCTGAAACTCCGTAGGGGGGCCATCACTGGCCCCCTTTCCGTTCAGGGCTTATTTTTTGTCGTCTTTTACTTCTTCGAATTCAGCATCGACAACGTCGTCATCTTTCTTCGCAGAAGCGTCGCCTGCATCGGCGCCAGCGCCAGCCTGCTGCTGCTGAGCAAATTCCATCAGCTTGCTGGAAACTTCCATCAGCGCTTGCATTTTGGCTTCGATCTCAGCTTTATCTTCGCCTTTCAGCGCAGTGTTCAGCTCAGCCAGAGCCGCTTCAATCGGCGCTTTGTCGTCTGCTGGCAGTTTATCGCCCGCTTCGTCCAGCTGCTTACGCGTGCTGTGCGACAGATGATCGGCCTGGTTACGTACCTGCACCAGCTCTTCGAACTTGCGGTCAGCTTCAGCGTTAGCTTCGGCGTCACGCACCATTTTCGCGATCTCTTCTTCGTTCAGACCAGAAGAAGCCTTGATGGTGATCTTCTGCTCACGACCGCTGTTTTTGTCCTTCGCTGACACGTGCAGGATACCATCGGCGTCGATGTCGAAAGTGACTTCGATCTGCGGCATACCGCGCGGCGCAGACTGGATGCCGTCGAGGTTAAACTGACCCAGTGATTTGTTATCACCGGCACGCTTACGCTCACCCTGCACCACGTGAATGGTCACCGCAGACTGGTTATCTTCCGCTGTAGAGAACACCTGACTGTGTTTGGTCGGAATAGTGGTGTTCTTGTTGATCAGCGCAGTCATCACGCCGCCCATGGTTTCGATACCCAGTGACAGCGGGGTTACGTCCAGCAGCAGCACGTCTTTCACGTCGCCCGCCAGAACACCACCCTGTACTGCAGCACCAACGGCTACTGCTTCGTCCGGGTTCACATCTTTACGCGGCTCTTTACCAAAGAATTCAGCCACTTTCGCCTGAACCATTGGCATACGCGTCTGACCGCCGACCAGGATAACGTCGTTGATGTCGGAAACCGACAGACCCGCATCCTGCAGCGCCACTTTCAGTGGTTCAATAGAACGAGTCACCAGGTCTTCAACCAGTGATTCCAGCTTCGCACGGGTCACTTTGATGTTCAGGTGTTTAGGACCTGTAGCATCAGCAGTGATGTACGGCAGGTTCACGTCGGTCTGCTGGGCAGAAGAGAGCTCAATTTTCGCTTTCTCTGCGGCTTCTTTCAGACGCTGCATCGCCAGTGGATCGTTGTGCAGATCGATACCCTGATCTTTCTTAAACTCAGCCACCAGGTAGTTGATCATACGGCTGTCGAAGTCTTCACCACCAAGGTGAGTATCACCATTGGTCGCCAGCACTTCGAAGGTTTTTTCGCCATCAGCATCATCGATTTCAATGATGGAGATATCGAAAGTACCACCGCCGAGGTCGTAAACCGCGATAGTGCGGTTGCCAACTTCTTTATCCAGACCGTAAGCCAGTGCGGCTGCGGTTGGTTCGTTAATAATACGTTTTACTTCCAGACCCGCGATACGGCCGGCGTCTTTAGTTGCCTGACGCTGAGCATCGTTAAAGTAAGCGGGTACAGTGATAACCGCTTCAGTTACTGGTTCGCCCAGATAATCTTCCGCCGTTTTCTTCATTTTCTTCAGCACTTCCGCAGAGATCTGCGGTGGCGCCAGTTTCTGGCCTTTTACGTCAATCCACGCATCACCGTTATCGGCTGCGATGATTTTGTAAGGCATGATTTTCAGGTCACGCTGTGCTTCTTCGTCCTGGAAGCGACGGCCAATCAGGCGCTTAATCGCAAACAGGGTATTCTGCGGGTTAGTCACAGCCTGACGTTTAGCAGGCTGACCTACCAGAATCTCACCATCCTGCGTGTAAGCAATGATTGAAGGAGTGGTGCGATCGCCTTCCGCATTTTCCAGCACGCGAGCTTTGCCGCCATCCATAATCGCAACACAAGAGTTGGTTGTACCCAGGTCAATACCAATAATCTTACCCATCTAAACGTCTCCTACTTAAATTCGTCAATTCGTAATCAATCTGATTGTGAACCAGTTATGCGGGCGAATTGCGTTATTTCAAGCGCCGACAACTGCTTTTTTTCCGGTCCAACAACTATTGGATGAGAAGTAAGTGGGGCCGCTTCTGACAGCATCAAGGGTTAAAACTAAAAAAATTTTCATTTTGATGAAAAAAAACAGGCCCGCATCTGCGGGCCTGTCTGATAAAACGCAGTCAGATTAACGGGCGCTGACTTCACGCATCAGCCCCTGCTGACGGCGCTCTGCGGCCAGCCATAAGCCCGCCAGCAAGCCCATCACCGCCAGCGCCACCACATACCAGGCGGGCGCCATCGGCGTATACTTCATCATCAGGGTGACGGAAATGGGCGTCAGGCCACCGAAAATGGCGTACGCGACGTTATATGAGAAAGAGATACCGGTGAAACGCACTTCCGCCGGAAAGGCATGCACCATCACAAACGGCACCACGCCGACCACTCCCACGCTCAGTCCGGCAATGGCATAGGCGAGGAACAGATATTCCGGCGCGACTGCCGTGCTGTGGAAAAAGCCCCAGCTACAGATCGCCAGCAGCAGGCTACCGATCGTCAGGACTTTCGCCGCGCCGAAGCGATCAACCAGCAGACCGGCAGTGATACAGCCAATCATCAGCATCACGGTCGCAACGCTGTTAGCCTGCAGCGCCGTCGCGGCAGCAATGCCGTGCTGTTTCTGCATCAGGGTCGGCGCCATCAGGATCACCACCACAATGCAGGCCGAGAGCAGCCAGGTCAGCAGCATCGACATCACTACTCCACGCTTATGCTGCGCCAGTACGGTTTTCAGCGGCAGCGTTTCAGACAATGCCTTACGCGCCTGCATTTCGCGGAATACCGGGGTTTCCTGCAGCCAGCGACGCAGATACATCGCCAGTAAACCAAAGATGCCGCCAAGGAAGAACGGAATACGCCAGCCGGTGGCGGCAATCGCTTGCGGCGTCATGATGGTATTGATTAGCGTAGCGACCAGCGATCCCAGCAGGATGCCAAAGGTGAGACCGGCGGTCAGCGTGCCGCAGGCGATACCAATGCGTTTTTCCGGCACATGCTCGGCGACAAATACCCAGGCCCCCGGCACTTCACCGCCGATAGCAGCGCCCTGCAACATGCGCATCAGCAGTAACAGCAGTGGCGCGGCAATGCCGATACTCTGGTAAGTCGGCAGCAGGCCCATTGCCAGCGTTGGCAGCGCCATCAGCAGAATACTCAGGCTGAACATCTTCTTGCGCCCGACCCGGTCGCCAAAGTGCGCCATAACAATGCCGCCCAATGGACGCGCCAGATAGCCGGCAGCGAAGATACCAAAAGTCTGTACCTGGCGCAGCCATTCGGGGATATCCGGCGGGAAGAACAGCTCGCCAATCACCGCCGCGAAAAAGACGAAGATGATAAAGTCGTAGAACTCCAGCGCGCCACCCAGTGCCGCCAGAGAAAGGGTTTTGTAATCCTGCCGGTTTAAGCGGCGTGCGATATCGTGATCCATAATTTTTCGTGCATTTCCAGAGGCAGAAGAAAAAAAGGCATAGCAGGAACTGTAAAGCTGTGATGACTATACCGTCAATTTCTCGCTACACCCAGTGGTGCTGGATCTTATGCCTGAAAAATTCGTTTTTCAGTTGTTTGTGTCACGTCTTGCGCTTTTAGGACGAAAAGCTGCTACTACCGACTCATGAGTTTCCACATAAGGCCCCTCAAGCAGCTGAATGCAGTACGGAACACTGGCAAAGATGCCATGCACACGCGTATTGCCCTGTTCATCTTTCAGCCCTTCCAGCGTCTCTTTAATCGATTTTGGCTGGCCTGGCAGGTTAAGAACCAGCGACTGCTTGCGGATCACCCCGGCCTGGCGCGAGAGAATCGCCGTCGGCACAAAATTCAGGCTAATTTGCCGCATCTGTTCGCCAAAACCGGGCATTTCGCGATCGGCCACCGCCAGCGTAGCGTCGGGAGTCACATCGCGACGCGCCGGGCCGGTACCACCGGTGGTCAGCACCAGATGGCAGAACATCTCATCCACCAGTTCACAAATCGCCTGCTCAATCAGTGGCTGCTCATCGGGCACCAGACGTTTTTCCAGTTCGAACGGCGTACTGATCGCCTGACCCAGCCAGGCCTCAAGCGCGGGCAGACCCAGATCCTGATAAATGCCGTTCGAGGCGCGGTCGGAAACCGAGATCAATCCTATGCGTAATGTATTCATTGTCAGTTCGCTGCTTAGTCGCGGCCGGTCAGTCAGAAGCGGCGCGGTTTATAAGAGGGGTTGCCAGCAAGAATAAACCATCGGGGCGGGAAAGAGAAAGTGGCCGGTTGCCGGCCACTTAAAAAGCATTACAGCAGATCGGCAATCATCTTCTCAAGTTTGCCCTGATCGATGGCAAAGTTGCGGATGCCTTCAGCCAGTTTGGCAACCGCCATTGGATCCTGGTTGTGCTGCCACAGGAACTCAGATTCGGTCATTTTCGCCGGACGCGCTTTCACTTCGCCTTTAAAGCTCAGTTTACGCTCAACGGTGCCTTCACTTTCCGCCAGCTCTTTCAGCAGGCCAGGAGAGATAGTCAGACGGTCACAGCCAGCCAGTTCCAGAATCTCACCGACGTTACGGAAGCTTGCGCCCATTACCACGGTTTCATAGCCGTGCTGCTTGTAGTACTCATAGATTTCAGCCACTGAAACCACGCCTGGATCTTCGTGCGGCGCGTACTCTTTTTTGTCGGTATTAGCTTTGTACCAGTCAAGGATACGGCCAACAAACGGCGAAATCAGGAAGGCACCCGCTTCAGCACACGCACGTGCCTGCGCAAAGGAGAACAGCAGGGTCAGGTTACAGTTGATGCCTTCTTTTTCCAGCTGCTCAGCGGCACGGATACCCTGCCAGGTGGAAGCCAGTTTAATCAGGATGCGGTCATTGCTGATACCTGCATCGTTGTACAGTTTGATCAGGCTACGCGCCTTAGCGATGCTGGCTTCGGTATCGTAGGAAAGACGGGCGTCAACTTCAGTAGAGATACGACCGGGGATCAGCTTCAGGATTTCCAGACCGATATTCACCGCCAGTTTGTCGGAGGTGTACTGAATCTGTTCTGCTTTATCACTGCTCTGATCGCGCGCCCAGGCGATCGCTTCATCGATCAGTTTGCGGTATTCAGGGATTTGCGCGGCATTCAGAATCAGAGAAGGGTTGGTGGTGGCATCCTGCGGCTGATACAGCTTCATCGCTGCGATATCGCCGGTGTCAGCAACCACAGTAGTCAGCTGACGTAAGGAAGTAAGTTTGTCCGTCATAGTTGTCATTCTCATTAGGTTAGACTGTCGAGGGGTAAAAAGTCTGTGGTCGATAATATCACGCGCAACTGACCGCGCAAGGTAAGGTTGCCGCTAAACAGATAGCCAGCGCGAATCGTAATGATTCGCCTAATCTAATGGCTTTTTTGCTACAGTAAGCGCAACTAAACCGACGAATAAACAGAAGAAAACCCTGCGGGGCAGCTGAGGAATAGAACGATGTTGATGGTGATCTCTCCGGCCAAAACGCTGGATTTTGACGGCCCGCTGGCGACCAAAAAATTTACCCAATCCGCACTTCTCGACAAATCGCAGCAGCTGATCGAGGTGGCGCGTGCCCTGTCACCGGCGCAGATTGGTTCGCTGATGCATATCAGCGATAAGCTGGCGGAACTTAACGCCCAACGGTTTAACGACTGGCAGCCGCCCTTCACACTCGATAATGCACGACAGGCGATTCTGGCGTTTAAAGGCGATGTCTATACCGGCTTGCAGGCGGAAGATTTTAGCGCCAGGGATTTCGACTTTGCCCAGCAGCATCTGCGGATGCTTTCCGGTCTGTATGGTCTGTTGCGCCCGCTCGATTTAATGCAGGCTTATCGCCTGGAGATGGGAATTAAACTGGCGAATCCGGCGGGGAAAGATCTCTATACTTTCTGGGGCGAAACCCTGACCGAAGCGCTGAATAATGCGCTGGCGGAGCAAGGCGACGATGTGCTGATCAACCTGGCTTCTGATGAGTATTTTAAAGCGGTGAAGCCGAAGAAACTTAACGGACGGGTAATTAAACCGGTATTTCTCGATGAGAAAAACGGCAAATTTAAGGTGATCAGTTTTTACGCCAAAAAAGCGCGCGGGCTGATGAGCCGCTATATCATTCAGCAACGTCTGACCAAACCGGCCCAGCTAAAGAAATTCGACCTTGAAGGTTACTTTTTTGATGACGAATCCAGTTCAGAAAATGAGCTGGTATTTAAGCGGCACGAGCAGAAATAAGTCCCTTTGCGGGCGGCGAGAACGCCGTCATTAGGTCTCGCGCAAATCATTAACACGGGCGGCGAGAACGCCGCCCCTACGCTGATCTGTTGTAGGGGCGGCGTTCTCGCCGCCCGTCCCACAGCAACGTCTTACTTCAGCAAAAACGCCCGCAGCGCAGCAAAATCCGCGTTCATCGTATGCGAAAGCAGATCCAGATCGGCGCGCTCCGCCAGTTCTGGCGGCAACGGTAGCTGTTTGTCGAGGATCTCTTCCACGCTCTCTTTAAACTTCGCCGGATGCGCAGTACCAAGGAACAGGCCAAACTCGCCCTCCTGCAGCTGATCGCGCAGCAGACGGTACGCAATTGCCGCATGAGGTTCAGAAACATAACCAATGCTGTCCAGCTCACGCATGGTGGCTCTGGTGGTTTCATCACTGACTGCGCCGGTAGCCAGATCCTGCAGACGCCAGGTCTTGCGACGGAACAGCTCTTCGACGCGCGGCCAGTTATTTGGCTGGCTGACATCCATCGCGTTCGACAGCGTGGCGACCGTTACATTTGGCTGCCATTCACCGCTGGTAAGGAAACGCGGCACGGTGTCGTTGGCGTTGGTAGCGGCAATAAAGCGCTTCACCGGCAGACCCAGCGACTTCGCCAGCAGGCCCGCAGTCAGATCGCCAAAGTTACCGCTCGGCACCGAGATCACCAGCTGGTTACGCTGCTCTTGCGGCAGCTGCGCTACCGCTTCGAAGTAATAGCAGATCTGCGCCAGCAGACGGCTGATATTGATTGAGTTCGCTGAGTTAAGGCCAATGGCCTTTTTCAGCTCTTCATCGTCAAACGCCTGCTTCACCAGTGACTGACAGGCATCGAAATCACCGTCAATAGCGATAGTTTCAATGTTGCCGCCCAGCGTACAGAACAGCTTCTCCTGCAACGGGCTGATTTTGCCCTGTGGATAGAGGATCACCACGCGCACATTGTCCATGCCATAGAATGCATGGGCCACCGCCGCACCGGTATCGCCAGAGGTGGCGGTCAGAATGGTGATCTGCTCATCGGCGCCGCTGATATAAGAGAGCATCTGCGCCATAAAGCGGCCGCCGAAATCTTTAAACGCCAGCGTCGGGCCATGGAACAGCTCCAGCGCGGCGATATCTTCGGAGACGTTCACCACCGGCGCCGGGAAGGCGAACGCCTGTTTTACCCGCTCCTTTAGCTGGTGTGCTTCAATTTCATCGCCAATAAACGCGGAGAGAATTTTGCTGCTGCGGGTCACGAAATCCAGCTTCAGCATCTCATCGATATCAGTCAGTTCGAACTCAGGCAGCTCCAGTGGGAAAAACAGCCCTTGCTGTTTGCCCAAACCCTGCTTTACCGCCTGGGCAAAGCTGACCTGCTCGTTGTGATCCTTAAGGTTATACAGTTTCATGCGTTATCCCAGTTTACGTGCGCCTGCCGTGTCTAAACGGCAAATATGTACAAAGCCTTCATCATTCTGCAGGTAGTGCTGGCTTAACCAGTCAGCCATACGCTGCGCGGTGTCCGTATTGTCGCAAACGGCAAACAGCGTCGGGCCGGAGCCGGAAATGCCACAGGCCAGCGCGCCAATCTGGCTGGCCGCCTGACGTGCTTCGGCAAAGCCAGGCAGCAGCTTAGTGCGATAAGGTTCGGCGATCACATCTTTCATCAGTTTCGCCGCCAGCGCAGGCTGCTGCGTGTGGCAGGCATGAATAAAGCCCGCCAGATAGCGACCATGTTTTATGCAATCTTCTTTGCGATACTGCGCCGGTAAAATCGCCCGCGCTTCGGCAGTGGAGACTTTAATGCCCGGATAGGCCATCACCCACAACCAGTTATCAAAGCCTGGCACGTCCTGGCTGATAATGCCGTTCTCTTCCAGCATCAGCTGCAACCCGCCAAGGAAACAGGGGGCGACATTATCATAGTGTACGCTGCCAGAAATGCGCCCTTCCAGCTCGCCCATCAGCGCCAGCAGCTCGGTGTCGCTCAGTGGCTTACCGCAGAACTCATTCATCGCCATCAGGCCAGCCACCACCGAACAGGCGGAAGAGCCAAGACCGGAGCCGATTGGCATATTTTTTTCCAGCTTCATCGCCACCGGCACTTGTTTGCCGATCGCTTCACAGAAGCGCACCCAGCACTGGTAAACGATATTCTCTTGCGGATCGGTCGGCAGCTTACTGACAAAGCGTCCTTCGTTAACCAGGCTAAAGCTCTCCGCCGCCTCTACGCTGACGCAGTCGCCAAGCAGCGAACCATCAACGGGCGATACTGCCGCGCCAAGCACATCAAAGCCGACGCTGACATTGCCAATCGAGGCCGGTGCATAAATTTTTACCATTATTAAACTCCCAACTTCCATGACAGCGTGCGTAACAGATCGGCAAATACCCCGGCGGCGGTAACATCATTACCGGCGCCATAACCGCGCAGAACCAGCGGAATCGGCTGATAGTAACGGCTGTAGAACGCCAGCGCATTCTCACCATTTTTTACTTTATACAGCGGATCATTACCGTCGACGGCGTCAATTTTTACCTTACAGATGCCACCCTCTTCAATCGCACCGACAAAGCGTAATACTTTCCCCTCTTCACGCGCGGTCGCCACACGCGCACTAAAGGCGGCGTCGAGTTCTGGCAGGCGCTGCATAAAGGTTTCGACATCGGCAATCTGGTTCAGGCTGTCCGGCAATACTGCTTCAATGGCAATATCGCTCAGCTCCAGCTGATAACCTGCTTCACGGGCAAGAATCAGCAGCTTACGCGCCACATCCATACCGGAGAGATCGTCACGCGGATCCGGCTCGGTAAAGCCCAGATCACGTGCCATTTTGGTGGCTTCAGACAGTGATACGCCCTCATCCAGTTTACCAAAGATAAATGACAGCGAACCCGACAGAATGCCGGAGAAGCGAATCAGCTCATCACCGGCATTTAACAGATTCTGCAGGTTTTCAATCACCGGCAGACCAGCGCCGACATTGGTGTCATACAGGAACTTACGGCGTGATTTTTCCGCCGCGGCGCGCATCTGCTGATAATAGTTCCAGGATGAGGTGTTGGCCTTTTTGTTCGGCGTCACCACATGGAAGCCATCAGCGAGGAAGTCAGCATACTGATCGGCAACCGCCTGGCTGGAGGTACAGTCAACAATCACCGGGTTCAGCAGGTGATACTCTTTCGCCAGACGTGACAAACGCTCAAGGCTGAAAGGCTCTTTTGCCGCCTGTAACGCCTGCTGCCAGTTATCCAGCGGTACGCCGTGGACATTGGTCAGCAACGCGCGTGAGTTGGCGATACCGCAGACACGCAGATCGATATGCTTATTCTTCAGCCACGCCTGCTGACGATGCAGCTGCTCGATCAGCGCAGCGCCCACGCCTCCGACGCCAACCACAAACACTTCGATCACCTGATCGGTGGCAAACAGCATCTGATGCACCACGCGCACACCGGTAGTGGCATCTTCATTACTGACCACCACGGAAATAGATCGCTCAGAAGAGCCCTGCGCAATCGCCACAATATTGATATTGGCGCGCGCCAGCGCCGAGAAGAATTTGGCCGAGATGCCGCGCAGCGTACGCATACCGTCACCGACTACCGAGATTACCGCCAGCTGCTCCATCACATCGAGCGGCTCCAGCAGGCCATCTTTTAATTCCAGATAGAACTCATCTTCCAGCACACGGCGCGCGCGCGCCAGGTCGCCCTGCGATACGCAGAAGCTGATGCTGTATTCGGAAGAGGATTGGGTAATCAGCACCACCGAGATACCGGCGCGTGACATCGCGGCAAACACACGCGCGGCCATGCCGACCATCCCTTTCATCCCCGGGCCGGAGACGTTAAACATCGCCATATTATTCAGGTTGGTGATGCCCTTCACCGGGTTTTCATCATCCACCGCATCGCCGCCGATCAAAGTGCCGGGAGCTTGCGGGTTGGCGGTATTTTTAATCAGACAAGGGATCTGGAACTGGGCAATCGGGGTGATGGTGCGTGGATGCAGTACTTTGGCGCCGAAGTAGGAGAGCTCCATCGCTTCCTGATAGGACATCGACTTCAGCAGACGTGCATCCGGCACCTGACGCGGGTCACAGGTATAGACGCCATCAACGTCAGTCCAGATTTCGCAACAGTCAGCACGTAAACACGCCGCCAGCACCGCCGCTGAGTAGTCAGAACCGTTACGGCCCAGCACCACCAGTTCACCGCGCTCGTTACCGGCGGTGAAGCCCGCCATCAGGATCATATTGTCTGCCGGGATCTGACTGGCGACGATACGCCGCGTGGATTCGGCGATATCGACGGTGGATTCCAGATAGTGACCCACCGCCAGCAGCTTTTCGACCGGATCAATCACGCTGACGCCGTAACCACGCGCCTGCAACAGCGCTTCCATAATGGCGATAGAGAGTTTTTCACCACGGCAGATAATCGCCGCGTTGACGCTGTCCGGACACTGTCCCAGCAGGCTGATGCCGTGCAGAATCTGTTTCAGCTGCGCAAATTCCAGATCCACCTGCGTTTTCAGGCGGTCATAAGCGAAACCAGGCTGAGCATCCGCCAGACCCTGCAACAGCTCTGCGAAGATACGTTCGGCGTCGCTGATATTCGGCAATGCGTCCTGACCACTGATGGTTTTCTCAATCATCGCGACCAGATGATTGGTGATTTTAGCCGGAGCAGAAAGCACCGTCGCGACCTGTCCCTGCTGTGCATTGCTTTCCAGAATATCGGCAACACGCATAAATCTTTCTGCATTTGCCACTGAGGTCCCGCCGAATTTCAGCACTCGCATGTTTAAAACTCTCCTGAATTTATGCCGAAAAAAAAGCCCGCACTGGTTAGGTGCGGGCTTCTTTTTTTGTTATTTCCTGTATGCGTCAGCCCGCACCGTTACCTGTTGTGGTAATGGTGGTGGTAATAATAATTGTGGTATTCAGGCTGATTTTGCGCATTTAGATTTTTCGTCTGTCTGTCTTTTAATGTCCGTCTGTCTTCCAGAAGTAAAGCAAAGTGATGGCTAAGTCAATTTTTTTATCGGCAGCGAATCACCCGCGCAACCGCGCGCTGCAACGACGAATGGCGACTGGCCTGCGCGGATATTTTAGCTGTGGCAATTTTGCTGGTGAGTCGCACTGTCAGACGCCGTTCATGCCGAGTTTTTATCTATAAGTTTTTTCTCTATATCATGCAGCAGGCGATGCAGCATCGCGCTGTCGCGTTGCTCCAGCAGGCCAATACGCTGCTGCAACCAGTCGGCCAGCTTATGATCATTATTGACATCCAGCGTGACCAACAGGTGGTCGATACGTTGACGCAGCGCGCCTAACTGCTGCTGATCGACCCGCGTCGGCGGCGCGACCGCCAGTTGGCGCAGCGCGGATAACTGATAGCAGTAAACCATTACCGCCTGACCGAGATTCAGCGAAGGATAGTCATTGGCCATCGGAATACCGGTCAGTAAATCCACCTGCGCCAGTTCGTCGTTAGTCAGGCCGCTATCTTCGCGGCCAAATACCAGCGCCATACTTTTTACCCACTGCGACTTCTCGTGCAAGATGGTTTCAACCTGCTGCGGCGTAGCGTAGTAACGAAATTTGGCGCGACTGCGCGCGGTGGTGGCCACCGAGAAATCAATATCCGCCAGCGCCGCGGCCAGCGAGTCAAAATGTGTCGCATTATCAAGGATTTCACCGGCGCCATGCGCTACCCAGCGCGCAGCGGGTTCGCAATGCGCCTGACTTTGCACAATACGCAGTTCGGTAAAACCCATCGTTTTCATCGCACGTGCAGCGGCGCCGACGTTTTCAGCACGGGCAGGAGCGACCAGAATCAGTGGAAACAGCATGACAGCCTTAAATGTAACATTAGCAGAAGTGGTTACTCTGACATGACAGCATGTTAAATAACAGACAGCTGTATTTAACAATTAAACAACAAGGTTAATTTACCTTGTTAAATTACCTCAGATTTAGCTTAGACCGCCCGACAACCGTTAATCGGCAATTAATCCAGATCATTAACAAATATGTAATATTTATCAGTGAATTAAAATCATCAGTGAAACAAAATTGGTCTGTCAGCGCATTTGTGGCTGAATCGTGGCTATTTCAGGGAGTTTTGTGAGCTAAGCTGGCATTCTGCGAAGAGTTTTTCACAAAAGTGTTAACGTGCTACAATTGATTTTGATATAAGTCAACGAAGCGTTGTTTTAATGCGTATCGCTTGTAGTCAGCACTGTTATGTTGCTGTTAATGCAGTTAGGATAGTCGGTGTTAGGACACTGCCGGGGCATGCAGGATTCATCCTTATGGCTGAGCTGACAATGTTGTTGACGTTGATGGATAGTGCATCAAGAACATAATTCTGTACTTCGGTTAAATCGCTTATTGAACAGCCTGATTCAGGCAGTAGTGATTAACGGTGGTACGTCCTGTTTTCAATTTTGTTGGCAATTTTAGGTAGCGAACACATGCAGACCCCGCACATACTTATCGTTGAAGACGAATTAGTAACCCGTAATACCCTCAAAAGTATTTTTGAGGCCGAAGGTTATATGGTCTACGAAGCTACAGATGGCGCTGAAATGCACCAGATCCTGACCGATAACGACGTTAATCTGGTCATTATGGATATTAATCTGCCGGGCAAAAACGGCTTATTACTGGCGCGTGAACTGCGTGAGCAGGCGAATGTGGCGTTGATGTTCCTGACAGGCCGCGATAACGAAGTCGATAAGATCCTGGGATTAGAAATCGGTGCTGATGACTACATCACCAAACCGTTTAACCCACGTGAACTGACGATTCGTGCGCGTAACCTGCTGTCACGCACCATGAACCTCGCCATCAGCAGCGACGAGCGCAAGCTGGTTGAAAGCTATAAGTTCAACGGCTGGGAGCTGGATATCAACAGTCG
The DNA here is from genome assembly GCF_025527015.1 of Winslowiella arboricola. Lineage (GTDB taxonomy): Bacteria > Pseudomonadota > Gammaproteobacteria > Enterobacterales > Enterobacteriaceae > Erwinia > Erwinia arboricola. The sequence goes on from NZ_JAODIM010000041.1 coordinate 165,929, forward strand.
TTCACTGGTCAGCCCGCAGGGTGAGCAGTATAAGCTGCCGCGCAGTGAGTTCCGCGCGATGCTGCACTTCTGCGAAAACCCGGGTAAGATTCAGACCCGTGGCGATCTGCTGAAAAAGATGACCGGCCGCGAACTGAAGCCGCATGACCGCACGGTTGACGTCACCATACGTCGCATCCGTAAGCACTTCGAGTCCACCCCGGATACGCCGGAAATCATCGCCACCATTCATGGCGAAGGTTACCGTTTTTGTGGCGATCTGCAGGACTGAGTCAGCGGGCGGCGAGAACGCCGCCCCTACAAAAGACCACTTTTTCCAGTAGGGGCGGCGTTCTCGCCGCCCGTGTTGATGATTTGCACCAGTCGTAATGACGGCGTTCTCGCCGCCCATATTAATTCTGCTTTATCCCTTCCACGGCATAATCGGCACCGCACTCAACGCATTCTTTGGTGAACCCTCGACCACTTTGTCGGAATAGGCGAGGTAAATCAGCGCATGACGTTTCTGATCGAAAAAGCGCACCACCTGCAGTTTCTTAAAGATCAGTGACGTCCGCTGGCGGAACACCACGTCGCCTTCGGCTTTACCCTGAGCAATTTTATCACTCAACGTAACCGGTCCTACCTGCTGGCAGGAAATAGCAGCGTCCGAAGTATCTTCCGCTAAACCCAGTCCCCCCTTGATACCACCGGTTTTTGCCCGGCTGATATAACAAGTTACATTTTTTACCTCGGGGTCATCGAAGGCTTCGACGAGGATTTTATGGTCCGGCCCAAACACCTTAAACACCGTATCTACTGAGCCGACGACCTCTGCCTGGGCAGTGAAGGCGGAAAAAATAACTGCCGTTACTAATAACCGAGCTTTTATTATCATTACGTTACCATTGCATAGGAAATAGATGAAACTGTAAGGTAAACGCAGAAACGGGTTTCACACCTGTCTGCATTTACTATCTGACGCCAATTTGCATTGATATAGCACATTCGGACTAATAAAACCGCCGCGGCTTTATGGGCATTTAGTGCTATTATTCGTCGACTTTGCTTTTCCCTGCGCCAACACTGAGTACGAAAGAGGACGATTTATGGACCAAGCCGGTATCATTCGCGATTTGCTTGTCTGGCTGGAGAGCCATCTGGACCAACCATTGTCGCTCGACAATGTGGCAGCAAAAGCAGGGTATTCCAAATGGCACCTGCAACGAATGTTCAAGGAAGTCACCAGCCATGCGATTGGTGCCTATATCCGTGCACGTCGTCTGTCGAAGGCTGCGGTTGCACTGCGACTGACCAGCCGTCCGATTCTGGATATTGCGCTGCAGTACCGGTTTGATTCACAGCAGACCTTTACTCGTGCCTTTAAAAAACAGTTTGCGCAGACACCAGCATACTATCGCCGTGCCTCCGACTGGAACTCCTTTGGCATCCGCCCACCGATTCGCCTCGGTGAATTCCAGCTGCCGGCGCCGACATACGTCACGCTGCCGGAAACCGTGCTGGTCGGTCAGACCCAGAGTTATACCTGTACGCTGGAGCAGATTTCCCGCTACCGCGATGAGATGCGTATTCACTTCTGGCGTCAGTTCCTGACAGAAACCGACACCGTGCCGCCGATGCTGTATGGTCTGCACCAGTCGCGTCCAAGCCATGAGAAAGACGATGAGCAGGAGATTCTGTATACCACTGCCGTTTCGTCCGATCAGCTGACGCAGGCGATGCAATCAGCGCAGACGGTATTGCTGGAAGCCGGGGATTATGTGCAGTTTAGCTATCACGGACCGACGGGCGATCTGCAGGAGTTTATTCTGCTGATTTATGGCACCTGTATGCCGACGCTGGGACTGACGCGCCGCCAGGGCCAGGATATTGAACGTTTCCATACCCATGGTGGTAAGAAGCGCCAGGATCCGCCGAGCGAGATTCGCTGTGACTATCTGATCCCGATTCGCCGTCAGGCGTAACTGACGGGCGGCGAAAACGCCGCCCCTGCATCAGATTTGCGTAGGGGCGGGGTTCTCGCCCCCACGCAAAATCTAGCGCTGTAACTCATCCAGCGCTGGCGCATCCAGATGCGAGATATCCCCCGCCGTCTCGACAATCCAGCCCGATGCCAGCCAGGAACTCTGCTGATGATCCACGCGCGAGATAGAACAGTTACGCAAACGCAAACGACGCTCAGCGCTCGGTGACAGGCCAAGGATAGTGCTGACCAGCACCCCTAACGCCATGCCGTGGCTCACCAGCAGCGGGCGACTGCCTGCCGGCAGATCGAGACAGGCATTTAGCGCGGCATGCATACGCGCAGCCATTTCCGCCATCGACTCACCCTGCGGAATACGACCACCTTCGGTGCCGTCAACCAGCGTTTTACGCCAGCTCTCTTCTTCTGCGCTCAGCTCATCAATTGGACGCTGTTCCAGTACGCCCATATTCAGCTCACGCAGGCGCGCATCCAGCGTCACACTGCAACCACAAGCATCAGCAATAATTTCGGCGGTACGGCGCGTGCGGCCCAAATCACTGGCAATAACATGGGTAATACCTAACGATTTGACGCGCTCAGCCACCTGAGACGCCTGCTGCTCACCTTTTGCGGTCAGCGCGCTATCTGATTGTCCCTGAATACGTCGGGCGGCATTCCACAGCGTTTCTCCGTGGCGAACAAGATAGACCTGTAACATGTAGTTTTTCCGTTATACTGCGACAAATTTGCCTAAAGGGTTCAAACAATTATGTACCATGTTGTCGCTGCTACCATCAATCCGGCAAAAATAAGCGCGATTTCTCAGGCCTTCAGCGATGTTTTCGGGGTGGGATCCTGCCATATCGAAGGTGTCGAGGTCGACAGTGGCGTGGCTGCACAGCCGGTAACAAATACAGAAACGAGAACTGGCGCACGTCAGCGTGTGATGAACGCGCGGCAAGTCCGACCCGAAGCGCACTTCTGGGTGGCTATCGAAGCGGGTATCGAAGAGACCAGCGCCTTTGCGTGGATGGTGATTGAAGATCATAAACAGCGCGGCGAATCGCGTTCCGCGAGCTTTACTCTGCCGCCGATTGTGATGAAAGGAATTTATCAGGGCCGTGAACTGGGTGATGAGATGGCGCGCCTGACCGGCATTGAAAACATTAAGCACCAGGGCGGAGCGATTGGCGCTTTTACCCATGGTTTACTGACGCGTACCAGCGTCTATCATCAGGCACTGATTCTGGCGCTCTGTCCGTTTCATAACGACATTTACCAGATGAAAGCAGAAGAATCAGACCTTATCTGAGCCATGCAGCAACTGCGTCTCCAGCCAGTTTTTCAGCGCTGGCGGCGCGGCTTTCAGACTGTTGGAGCCGCGGGTAATGGTGGCAATCCCGGCTCCCAGCTCCGATTTCAGCTCGCGCTGACTCATCTCTCCGCGCATTAACTCTTCAATGATCCGCAAGCGGGTACCGTAGGACTCACGCTCATCAGGCGTCATCATCAGCTGCAACAAGGGCAGATGCAGATTATCGGCAAATGCACGCTGCATCAGCGCAACGAAGCGTTGCCACTCAGCATTATGCGGCTCTTCAGTGACGGGAATTAAAGGTTGAGTCATAACGATCTTCCGTACTCATTAACGAGTACGGAAGAATAGCACAATCAATAACGCCGCTGCCACTCGCCGTCAGCAATGATCTTGTCCGGCTTGCCCATCAGATGACGATAATAGGCATCATAAGCCAGCACGTTTTTCACATAGCCGCGCGTTTCCGAGAAGGGAATGGTTTCAATAAACGCCACGGCATCGAGGCGTCCGGCGCTGTTGCCCAGCCAGGTTTTCACCCTTGACGGCCCGGCGTTATAAGCCGCCGAAGAGAAGATGCGGTTCTGCCCAAACTGCTGATACACCGATTCAAGATACTGGGTGCCGATCTGAATATTGGTTTGCGGATCAAGCAGCTGGCTGCTGTTAACGTAGCCAGGGATACTGAATTTGGTCACCGTGTGCTGGGCGGTGGCGGGCATTACCTGCATCAGGCCGGAAGCGCCGACCGGTGAACGCGCCTTCGGGTTCCAGGCACTCTCCTGACGGGCAATCGCCATCGCGTAGCTCTGCGGAATGCTCTTATCACGGGTAAAGCGCTTAAACTGATCGTCCCACGCCAGCGGGAAACGCTCTTCCAGATGATTCCATAATTTTCCGCTAATCGTCGCCTGCACGCTCAGATCCCACCAGTCCTGCTCAAAAGCATAACGCGCCAGCATCTGCTGTTCGGTCGGATTTTTACTGCTCACCAGATAAGCCCACTCGGTGCGCGCCAGGTTATCCATATTCCAGTACATCAGCTCGCGCACCCGGTTAATCGCCGCGCCCTGCACCAGCCCCCCTTCGGCGCGCGGCGCTTTATCGACGCGTAACGGATAGTCGACGCCCAGCCGCTGCGCTGCCACCATCGGGTAGAAGCCGCGCTCCTGTATCAGTTTTTGCAGAATGCCGTCCGCTTCCTCTTTACGGCCCTGTTCCAGCAACAGATCTGCCTGCCAGTACTGCCACTCATCTTTCTGCTTATCTTCCAGCGGCAGACGTGCCAGCCAGGTATTAAAGCCACGACGATCGTTATTGCCTAACGACATGCGGATACGACGCTCAATCAGGGTGGTGGATTCACTGCGCATCACCACGTTATCGCGCCAGCGGGCCTGCTCTGAGGTGATATCGTTGCCCATCAGGCGCCATGCCACCGCTTCATCCAGCTCCTGCTTCTCCTGCTCGCTCATTTTCTGTAAGCGCACCAGTGACGGGATCATCGCCCGCGCGTTCTCCGCGTCCTGACGTGCTACGCTGGCAAAAGCAATGCTGGTCGCCTGACGGGTAAAATCAGTCGGCCCGACAGCACGGGCAAAGGCTTCGACGTTTTTCGCCTCTTTTTGCAGATCCATCAGCGCATTGGCCATGGTCTGATACTCCGACGGCAGCTGTTTAGCGAGGAAATTCACCAGGCTGCTGTTACCCGCTTTCATCGCCAGGCGGATACGTTCAAGGGTGGTAATCGGCGTGCGTTCACCGGCATCCTGCCAGACGGTAAACAGCTTATCGCAGGTGGCAGGCAGCGAGGTGCCGGTCAGCCAGATCGCTTTCGCGCCGGTATACGCCACCTGCTGCTGGCCGGTGGCCCATTTGGCGTAATACCAGTTACAGCGCGCCGCGACCGGTTTCGGTGCATCGGGGCTGAACACCAGCAGGCCACGCCAGTCCTGACGTCGTGCCAGTTCATTGACAAAGCGGGAAGAGAGCGAGCGCACCGGCGGCAGCGTCGGGTGCTGCTGAATAAAGTTATTTACCGCCAGGCTGGTTTCCTGATCGAGATTCTGTGCCAGCTGCCGATATTCGAGATAGGGATAGAGCGGGTAATCACGTAACGTGGGCATCAGCTGCGCCACGGTATCCATCTGCTTATTGTCCCAGGCCTGTTTAATCTGCTGATAACGTTCGCGTTGTGCATCCAGTGAATCGGCCTGCACACTACCCGCTATAACGGTTAAACAGGCTCCAACCATCCAGTACTGCCACTTGTCCGCCATGACCTTTCCCACGTTAGCGCCTCTCTTCATCCCAATATCGCAATAAAACATACCCAACAGCAGGGAATAACTACTCCATGCTAACCAGGCATAGCGCTACACGCCATCATAAGGACAAACTTTTACGAAAGCCGTGCAGGAAGGATCACTTAATGGTTGTGGTAAACCGCTCTCCTTTAATGATTTTTCCGTCAGGATGTTGGTAGAACGTTTCTCCATCAGCTGTGAATCTTATTAAGTTCTCACTGGTAAAGTTAATTTTCATTAGTCGCCCCTTCTTCCTTATACATCTGGCTTCAACTTTCATCTCTGTAAAACAATATAAATGGTCAGTACTCTTATCAGGAAACCACGAGTTCTCATCAGGTTTTTCTACCTCATATCCTTCGCCGAAATCCCAAAAGGTCACGGAAAACCAGCCATCATTAGTGGGCACAGGGATGCCATATTTCTCTTTTAAAAGCATTCTATTAGCTTCCCACCATTTCACCTTACCTCTTGCAGTAAAGGGAAAGTTCTTTACCAACACATGACTCCAATGTTGCTGCTGGTGAACAGCGATAATTTCAACCGGCCGCGCAAGTTGTCTTGATGTATAAACGACACATATTGTGATAACCCCTACAATGAATGTTATAATGATTTTTTTCATTTTTGCGTTCTTTTTCCAATGATATCCACTACAGCTTCCATATTAGTCATAAAAGGTTTATAACCAAATTTTTCCCAGCGTTGCAGAATAAACCATATGCGGAATATAGGGATATGATGGAAGCGCAGTTTTAGAATATCTTGCGTGTCAAGCCCAAAATGATCCTGTGCTTTAAAGTGAATCGAAGCAGAATAGTTGTCAGCTGCTACGCGCAATGACTTTATGGAGATATGTGTTGCATATATATCATGCACAGACATTGAAAGACCATTAAAACGATCGTACCACCGATTAAATTTAGGCAGGATGCTTTCTGCTAATTCAGCATTAAACTCATCTTGCCTGCTTGCGGGATAACAACGGTTTGACCAATCAATGTACTCGTCCAGGGTGTTTTTTATTATCAAAAGTGAACTCTCTTCTGATTTATCACCCACTATCTGCTGATAATACGCCTCATTTAACTGCTTATGACTAAAGGGTAAACCAGAGTTTCCTTTCATATGATTGATCAGCGCAATAAACAGCGCCCGATTTCCCATAAACGAAACCGGTAATGAGTAGCGTCTGAATTGTTCAAACAACAGATCGGCAATCTGCTTAAGGCTTCTTTTTTCGCTAGTGACTAAAGGTTTTAGAAATGAATGATATTCTCCTGGATAATGAAACACTTCGCCACTATAAGGATCTATTCCTGGGGTAATAGTGTCTAATCCAAAAAATCCCTTTAGCGTAGTTTCACTGAAATCAGCATACCTCATATCATCAGCTTCATAATCATTCATTTTATTTTCAGTTTGATACGCCATAAACGGAAATTGTAGCGGCGTGGGCTGGATTCCGGATGCAGATAACATAATAAAGTTCCTTCTTTGTACGCCCGGGCCTCCTGCCCGGCTTAATACTTAAAGCTTAATACGTCTTAACGATTTTTATCTGGCATAAGATCACACTTCAAAATGAGGCCATAATGAAATTCCCGCCCCATTTTTGTTCAACCGATGCTCAATGACTGTGCACTCGATCCTTACAACCAGATTAAAAACCTTAAAAATCAATTAAATAAAATCTGGCACGTCCTTTGCTGTAGTGAATCCAATCTTGTATACCAGATGGAATTCAAATTATGGCGCTAACCACCGGCTTTACGCTGCAGGAGTGGCAACAGCTTTATCAACAGGATGCAGAGGCGATCACCGCCACGCTGGAAAATTTACTGGCAACGCTCTCCACCGACGATAACGCCTGGCTGTATCTGGCAACGCCCGCCCAGTTGCACGCGCAAATCGAGCCTCTGCTGGCGGCTTATCGCAGCAATCCGGCCGCCCTGCCGCTGTTTGGTGTGCCATTTGCGGTAAAAGATAATATCGATGTCGCGGGCTGGCCAACCTCCGCCGCCTGCCCGGCATTCACTTATCAGGCTGAAAACGACGCCACCGCCGTCGCCCGGCTGAAAGCCGCAGGCGCAGTGGTGATGGGCAAAACCAACCTCGACCAGTACGCCACCGGCCTGGTCGGCACCCGTTCGCCGTTTGGCGCGGTAGGCAACACCTTTAATCCTGAGTATGTCAGCGGCGGTTCCAGCTCCGGTTCTGCTTCCGTGCTGGCGCGTGGACTGGTGGGTTTTTCGCTCGGCACCGATACGGCCGGTTCCGGCCGCGTACCCGCGGGCTTTAACAATATTGTCGGCCTGAAGCCAACCAAAGGCTGGCTCTCCGCCAGCGGCGTGGTGCCCGCCTGCCGACTGAATGACACCCTCTCGATTTTTGCCCTGACGGTAGCAGACGCCTTTAACGTGGCGGAGATTGCCGGCGGTTATGATGCCAGCGACGCCTATTCACGCAGCAACCCGGCGCTGGCTCCGGCCGCGCTGCCTGCCGCACCGCGCCTGGCTATCCCGGCCACGCCAATCTTCTTTGACGATACGCAGGCCGAAGCCGCATGGCAGCAGGCATTAAGCGCGCTGAGCGCCACCGGTGCCACGCTGCATCCCATCGACTTCAGCATTTTCCATCAGCTGGCCGAGCAGCTCTACTCTGGTCCGTGGGTCGCGGAGCGCACCGTAGCGGTGGGCGATATGTTGCGGCATCCGCAAAATATGGATCCGGTGGTGTATGGCATTGTTTCCAGCGGCGAGAAATACAGTGCGGTGGAAGCCTTTCAGGCCGAATACCTGCGTGCCGAACTGACGCGCCAGATCCAGCAGATCCTCAGCCAGTTCGATGCCTTAGTGGTGCCGACCTCGCCGACGATTCATACCCTCGAAGAGATGAAGCAGGAGCCGGTGCGTTTTAACTCGCAGTTTGGCACCTACACCAACTTCACCAATCTGGCCGACCTCTCGGCGCTGGCGTTACCGGCCCCATTCCGGCAGGACGGTTTACCGGCCGGTATTACGCTGATTGCCCCGGCCTGGCACGACCGCGCGCTGGCTACCTTTGGTCAGCAGTGGCAGACGCAACAGGCACTGACGCTCGGCGCCACCGGCAAAACGCTGCCAGCCAGCCACTTACCGCTTCCGCTATCTCCTTTACATGTACGTGTCGCGGTAGTCGGCGCTCATCTGACCGGCATGCCGCTTAATCATCAGCTGACCAGCCGCGATGCGGTGCTGGTGCAGGAGACGCAAACCGCCGCCAGCTATCGCCTGTATGCGCTGGCTAATACCCATCCGCCGAAGCCAGGTCTGGCGAAAGCCGACGGCGGCAAAGCAATTACCGTTGAGCTATGGGATATCCCGCTGGCGCGCTTCGGTGAGTTTGTCGCCGAGATCCCGGCGCCACTTGGCATCGGCACCCTGACGCTGATTGATGGTCGCCAGGTAAAAGGCTTTATTTGTGAACCCGCAGCGCTCAGTGATGCGCGCGACATTACTGAATTCGGTGGCTGGCGCAACTGGCTGAACCGCAAGGAGACATCCAATGTTTAACACCGTGCTGGTTGCTAACCGCGGCGAGATTGCCTGTCGTGCCATTCGTACCTTAAAACGCCTTGGCATCACCAGTGTCGCGGTCTATTCCGATGCCGATAAAAATGCCCAACATGTCAAAGATGCCGATATTGCGATTGCGCTCGGTGGCGAAAAAGCCACTGACAGCTATCTGCGTATCGACAAAATTCTTGCTGCCGCGCAGCAGACCGGCAGCGAAGCGATCTGGCCAGGTTATGGCTTTCTGTCAGAAAGCCTGCCGTTTGCCAACGCCTGTGAACAAGCGGGTATCGCTTTTGTTGGCCCGACCGCGCAGCAGATTGGCGAGTTTGGCCTGAAACACCGCGCGCGTGAACTGGCCGCCGCCGCAGGTGTACCGATGACACCGGGCACGCCGCTGCTCGATTCGCTGGATCAGGCGCTGCATGCCGCCCAACAGATCGGTTATCCGGTGATGCTGAAAAGCACCGCTGGCGGTGGCGGCATCGGCCTGACCCGTTGCGCTGACGCTGACGCCCTGAGCGCGGCGTGGGAAAGCGTACGTCGTCTCGGCGAACAGTTCTTCAGCGATGCCGGTGTGTTCCTTGAGCGCTGTATTGACCAGGCGCGCCATGTTGAAGTGCAGATTTTTGGCGATGGCGCAGGCCGGGTGATTGCTCTCGGCGAGCGCGACTGTTCGCTGCAACGTCGCAATCAGAAAGTAGTAGAGGAAACCCCGGCGCCAAATCTGCCGGCCGCCACCCGCGCGGCCCTGCTCGACTCGGCGGTTAAACTGGGGGAACTGGTCAGCTATCGCAGCGCCGGTACCGTCGAATATATCTACGACGCCGAACGCGATGAGTTTTTCTTCCTTGAAGTGAACACCCGCTTACAAGTTGAACATCCGGTAACCGAATGCGTCACCGGGCTGGATCTGGTGGAGTGCATGTTGCGCGTCGCTGCTGGCGATCCCCCCGACTGGTCAGCAATGACCGCCGAGCCTCAGGGCGCTTCAATAGAAGTCCGTATTTACGCCGAAGATCCGCTGAAAAACTTCCTGCCGAGTCCGGGTGTATTAACCGAAGTCTGCTTCCCGGACGATGTGCGCATCGACAGCTGGATCAGCACCGGCACCGAAGTCTCCGCCTTCTACGACCCGATGATCGCCAAACTGATCGTCCACGCCGATTCGCGTGCCGCCGCGCTGGCAAAAATGCAGCAGGCGCTGAATGAAACCCGCATTCACGGCATCGCTACCAATCTCGATTATCTGCGCCAGGTTGTCGCCACTGAGGCTTTACATAGCGGCAACGTGTGGACGCGGATGCTGGACAGCTTTACCCCCGTGGCGCAAGTGATTGAAGTGCTGCAACCGGGCACCTGGAGCAGCATTCAGGACTATCCGGGCCGTTCAGGCTACTGGGATATTGGTGTGCCACCATCCGGACCGATGGATGATTTTGCGTTCCGCCTCGCCAACCGCATCGTCGGCAATGCTGAAGAAGCGGCCGGTCTGGAATTTACCTTACAGGGGCCGACGCTGCGTTTTCACAGCGATACCACTATCGCCCTGACCGGTGCCGCCTGTCCGGCGGATCTCGACGGCGTGGCGGTTGACTACTGGCAGCCGCTGACGGTCAGCGCCGGGCAGACCCTGACGCTGGGCCGCGCACAGGCCGGTTGCCGTACCTATCTGGCAGTACGTAATGGTTTTGATGTGCCGGAATATCTCGGTAGCCGTTCAACCTTCGCGCTGGGGCAGTTTGGTGGTCATGCCGGACGCACGCTGCGCGTCGCCGATATGCTGGCGATCTCACAGCCGGAACTCGACGCCTGCACCACACCGGCGCCGGTTAGCGCGCCGCAAGCAATACACCCGACGCTGGTACCGGTTTATGGTGATGAGTGGCGTATTGGCGTGCTGTATGGCCCGCACGGCGCACCGGACTTCTTTACCCAGGCGTCGATTGACGAATTCTTTGCCAGCGAGTGGCAGGTGCACTACAACTCCAACCGCCTCGGTGTGCGGCTGGTCGGGCCGAAACCGGGCTGGGCGCGCGCCAACGGCGGCGAAGCGGGTCTGCATCCGTCGAACGTGCATGACTGCGAATACGCCATCGGCGCGGTGAACTTTACCGGTGACTTCCCGGTGATCCTTACCCGTGACGGACCGAGCCTCGGCGGCTTCGTCTGTCCGGTGACCATCGCCAAAGCGGAACTTTGGAAAGTGGGTCAGGTAAAACCGGGCGATCGCATTCGCTTCCACCCGATCAGTTTTGATGAAGCCCATGCGCTGGAAAAAGCGCAAAACCAGGCGGTGGCAAGCTTAACCAGCAGCCACGCTCCGACATTTGCTGTGCCGTCGCTGGCCACTACCGAACAGGGTTCCGCCACCATACTGGCGTCGATTGCCGCCACCAGCGCTACCCCAACCGCCATTTATCGTCAGGCCGGTGATAACTATGTACTGATTGAGTATGGCGATAACGTGCTGGATCTGGCGCTGCGTCTGCGCGTGCATCTGCTGATGGAAGCACTGAAAGCTACCGCTCAGCCAGGCATCGAAGAGCTGTCGCCGGGCGTGCGTTCGCTGCAAATCCGCTATGACAGCCGCATCCTCAGCCAGAAACAGCTGATTGCCCAGTTGCTGACGCTGGAGCAGCAGCTCGGCGATGTCACCGATATGAAAGTGCCGTCACGCATTGTCTGGCTGCCAATGGCCTTCGAAGACAGCGCCACTCTCGGTGCGGTCGAGCGTTACAAAGAGACGGTACGCGCCAGCGCACCCTGGCTGCCAAATAACGTTGATTTTATCCAGCGTATTAATGGTCTGCCGGATCGTGAAGCAGTCAGCAAAGTGATTTTCGATGCCAGCTATCTGATTCTCGGCCTGGGCGATGTCTATCTCGGCGCGCCTTGTGCGGTACCCGTCGATCCCCGTCATCGCCTGCTGAGTTCCAAATATAACCCGGCGCGCACCCATACTGCGGAAGGCACCGTCGGCATTGGCGGCATGTATATGTGCATCTACGGTATGGACTCTCCTGGCGGTTATCAGCTGGTGGGGCGCACGCTGCCGATCTGGAATAAATTCCTGAAAAACCCGCAGTTCGCCGCCAGCGAACCCTGGCTGCTGCGCTTCTTTGATCAGGTGCGTTTCTACCCGGTCAGCGAGGATGAGCTGGAACTGCTGCGCGAAGATTTCCGTGAGGGGCGTGGGAAGATCACCATTGAACAGTCGGTATTTGATTTCGCCGAACACCAGCAGTTCCTCGCCGACAATGCACAATCGATAGCCGAATTCCGCCAGCATCAGTCCACTGCATTTGAAGCAGAAGTCTCGCTGTGGCAGCAGGAAGAAGAAGGCGCGCCGCTGACCAGCGACGAGAATTTGCAGGCGCCGGCAGTCGATGACGATGCCTTCCAGGTCAGCGCCGATATGAACGGCAATATCTGGAAAGTGCTGGTGAAACCGGGTGATAACGTCACCGAAGGCCAACCGCTGATTGTCGTCGAGGCGATGAAAATGGAGCTGGCGATCAATGCCCCGCGCGCGGGCCGCGTAAAACGTATCGGCTGTCAGCCAGGACGTCCGGTTAGTCCGGGTGACGCCCTGCTGTGGCTGGAATAAGGACCACTGCATGCAGCAGGCCGGATTTCATCAGAAACGCAGTAAAGGACGCCCGGAAGTGCTGGCCGAACGCATTTACCAGACGATTAAAAACGACATTTTCGATTTCCGCCTGATGCCGGGCGACCGCTTTAGCGAAAGCGAAGTGGCGGAACGAATGGAGGTCAGCCGCACGCCAGTGCGGCAGGCGCTGTTCTGGCTGGAGCGGGAAGGCTATGTCGAGGTGTGGTTTCGCAGCGGCTGGCAGGTACGGCCATTCGATTTTGAATATTTCGAAGAGCAGTACGATTTGCGCATCGTACTGGAGCGCGAAGCGATTCGCCGCCTGTGTGCGATGCCGCCCACCCACTGCGCCGGACTGCTGGCGGATCTGACCGCCTTCTGGGTTGATCAGCCACGGTTGGAAGAGGGTAAAGCGGTGTCGCTGCATGACGAAGCATTCCATATGGCGCTTGTCGCCGCCGCCGGCAACAGCGAAATGGCGCGGATCCATGCCGAGTTAACCGAAAAAATTCGCATCATTCGTCGCCTCGACTTTACCCGTGAGGATCGTATTGATGCCACTTATAGCGAGCACGCCCGTATTTTGCTGGCGGTATTAAAACAACAAACCGAGGAGGCACAACGCATCCTGACCGACCATATCTCCGTCAGTAAGGCCGAGGTCAGGAAAATTACGCTACATATGCTGCAGCAGGCAAGGCTTCAAACCAGTTCACCCGAATAATTCAAACCAATATCTTTGAGGGGCTGTTGATATGAAACGACGTTCACTTTTGCAGGCATTTGCGCTGTCCGCCACGGTTGTCAGCATGGGCATCGCCTGGAGCGCCCAGGCGGCAGATACCATTAAAATCGGTATTATGCATTCGCTCTCCGGCACCATGGCGATTTCTGAAACGCCGTTAAAAGATGTGGCGCTGATGACCATTGATGAGATCAATGCCAGCGGCGGCGTTCTGGGTAAAAAACTGGAACCGGTGGTGGTAGATCCGGCCTCTAACTGGCCACTGTTTGCCGAAAAAGCGCGTCAGCTGCTGACTCAGGATAAAGCGGCGGTGGTGTTTGGTTGCTGGACCTCGGTATCACGCAAATCGGTGCTGCCGGTATTTGAAGAGCTGAACGGCCTGCTGTTCTATCCGGTGCAGTATGAAGGCGAAGAGATGTCGCCAAACGTGTTTTATACCGGCGCCGCGCCGAACCAGCAGGCGATTCCGGCAGTGGAATATCTGATGAGTGAAGATGGCGGTGAAGCAAAACGCTTCTTCCTGCTGGGCACCGACTACGTTTATCCGCGCACCACCAACAAGATTTTACGCGCCTTCCTGCACGCGAAAGGAATTCAGGATAAAGATATTAAAGAGGTCTATACGCCATTTGGTTACAGCGATTATCAGACCATCGTTTCCGATATCAAAAAGTTCTCCGCTGGCGGCAAAACCGCAGTGGTGTCCACCATCAATGGTGACTCCAACGTGCCGTTCTACAAAGAGCTGGCGAATCAGGGGATTAAAGCGACCGATGTACCGGTTGTCGCCTTCTCGGTCGGCGAAGAAGAACTGCGCGGCATCGATACCAAACCTCTGGTCGGCAACTTAGCGGCGTGGAACTACTTCCAGTCGGTGGATAACCCAACCAACACCAAGTTTGTCGCCGCGTATCGCGCTTATGCCAAAGCCCACAAACTGCCAAATGCTGACACCGTCGTCACCAACGACCCGATGGAAGCGACATATGTCGGCATCCATATGTGGGCGCAGGCGGTCGAGAAAGCGGGCACCACCGATGTGGATAAAGTACGCGCCGCGATGGCCGGCCAGAGCTTCGCCGCACCGGATGGCTTTACCCTGACCATGGACCAGACCAACCACCATCTGCATAAGCCGGTGATGATTGGCGAGATCGAAGATAACGGTCAGTTTAATGTGGTATGGCAGACCGATAAGCCGGTGCGCGCCCAGCCATGGAGCCCGTATATCGCCGGTAACGATAAGAAGCCAGACCATCCGGTGAAATCTTCACAATAGTCCAGGAAAACTCTGGCGTAGGGGAGCCGTTCCCGGCTCCCGTTGCACAGACAAGCACGGGCGGCGAAAACGACGCCCCTACAGGTACAATGAAAAATGATAAAACTCTGTTGGCTACTGCTGTCACTGTGTCTGCTTGCGCCCTTTGCCGCGCAAGCCGGCCCGGCTGCAGATTACGCCGCTGCCAGCCGCACGCAGCAGGCCAGACTGTTACAGCAGTGGGCCGCAGCTCCCGATGCCTCACGTTTGGCCCTGTTGCAGGCGCTGCGTGAAGAATCCGTGGTTATCGATCACAACAAGCAGCCGTTTATCGAGCGCAATGGTCAGCTTACGCCGCTGGAAGGCACAGCAAAGCCCGCCGGAACCACCAAAAAGCTGTTTGTGAATAACCGCCTGCGCGTACTGACGATCAATGCGCTGGCATCGCACCAGCTGGTCAGTAATGACCCGTCCACCCGCCTGCGCGCTGCGCGCGCCTTACAGAATGATGCCGTCGTCGATCAGTTGCCGCTACTTACGCAACGCCTCGCCGCCGAACAGGATAGCGATGTTCACGCCGCGCTGGCATTAGCGCTGGCGAATCTGCAACTTAGCGACAGCAATCCGCAGGTCCGTCTCAGTGCGGTCAAACTGCTGGGCGAAACCAGCGATCCAAATATGCAGGGCAGCCTGCAACGCCTGACCAGCGAACAAAATGAACCGGATGCCGCGGTGCGCGCCGCCGCCGCCGACAGCCTGAAGCAGATTAAACAGCGTCTGATGTGGGGCGATCTGCTCGGCCAGGCGTTTACCGGTCTGTCGCTCGGCTCGATTCTGTTGCTGGCGGCGCTGGGGCTGGCTATCACTTATGGTCTGCTCGGCGTAATCAATATGGCGCACGGCGAGATGCTGATGCTGGGCGCCTACGCGACCTGGCTGGTGCAGAGCCTGTTTCAGCGCTTTGCGCCAGAGTGGCTGGCCTGGTATCCGCTGCTGGCCTTACCGGTGGCCTTTTTTATCACCGCCACTATCGGCATGCTGCTGGAACGTACAGTGATCCGTCATCTGTATGGCCGCCCGCTGGAAACCCTGCTCGCCACCTGGGGCATCAGCCTGATGCTAATCCAGCTGATTCGCGTGTTGTTTGGCGCACAAAACCTCGAAGTGGCGAATCCGGCGTGGCTCTCCGGCGGCATGCAGATCCTGCCGAATCTGGTGCTGCCTTATAACCGTATCGCGGTGATTCTGTTTGTGACTGGCGTGCTGATCCTCACCTGGCTGCTACTGAATAAAACCCGTCTCGGCATGAATGTGCGGGCGGTAACGCAAAACCGCGCGATGGCCGACTGTTGCGGCGTACCCACCGGTCGCGTCGATATGCTGGCGTTTGGCCTTGGTTCCGGCATCGCCGGACTGGGCGGCGTGGCGCTGTCGCAATTGGGCAATGTCGGCCCGGAACTCGGTCAGGGCTATATTATCGACTCCTTCCTGGTGGTGGTGCTCGGCGGCGTCGGCCAGCTGGCAGGCACCGTCGTTGCCGCCTTTGGGCTCGGCATTCTGAATAAAGTGCTGGAGCCACAAATCGGCGCGGTGCTCGGCAAGATTCTGATCCTGGTGCTGATCATTCTGTTTATTCAGAAACGACCTCAGGGGCTGTTTGCATTTAAAGGGCGGGTGACTGACTGATGACACAACCAATGACGTTAACCGTCGCGCAAAAAGCACCGCGGCTGACCATCAGCATCGGCCTTATCGCCCTGCTGGCGCTGCTGATAATGCCGTTTCTGGCGCTGTTGCCGACGGAGAATCCGCTGGCGATCTCCACTTACACGCTGACGCTGGTCGGCAAAATCCTCTGCTATACGATTGTGGCGGTGGCGCTGGATCTGGTGTGGGGTTATGCCGGTCTGTTGTCGCTGGGCCACGGTCTGTTTTTCGCCCTTGGCGGCTATGCGATGGGTATGTATCTGATGCGGCAGGCCGCGGGCGAGGGTTTACCCGCGTTTATGTCGTTTCTGTCGTGGAGCGAGCTGCCGTGGTTCTGGGCTGGCACCCAACACTTCGCGTGGACGCTGTGCCTGATTATGCTGGCGCCCGGTCTGCTGGCGCTGGTGTTTGGCTGGTTTGCCTTCCGCTCGAAGATCAAGGGCGTCTACTTTTCAATTATGACGCAAGCGCTGACCTATGCCGGGATGCTGCTGTTTTTCCGCAATGAAACCGGCTTTGGCGGCAACAATGGCTTTACTGGTTTTACCACCCTGCTCGGCTTTCCGGTAACCGCCACCAGCACCCGTATCGGACTGTTTGTCGCCACCGTGCTGCTGTTGCTGGTCAGCCTCGGTATCGGCTTTGCGCTGGCGCGCAGCAAGTTTGGCCGCGTGCTGACGGCGGTACGCGACGCCGAAAACCGTCTGATGTTTATCGGATACGATCCAAAGGGCTTTAAGCTGTTTGTCTGGACGCTGTCGGCGGTACTGTGCGGGCTGGCGGGCGCGCTGTATGTCCCGCAGGTGGGGATTATCAATCCCGGCGAAATGTCGCCCACCAACTCGATTGAAGCCGCTATCTGGGTGGCATTAGGCGGACGCGGCACGCTGATTGGCCCGCTGCTGGGCGCCGCTATCGTTAACGGCGCCAAAAGCTGGTTTACCATGGCCTTCCCCGAATACTGGCTGTTCTTCCTCGGCCTGATGTTTATTCTCGTCACGCTGTTTCTGCCGCGCGGCGTTATTGGTCTGATCCGCCGGAGCAAGCATGACTGAGCAACTTTTTACCCAACCGCATCCGTCGGATCGTTTTCGCCAGCAGAGCGATCCGATCCTGCAGCTGGATGCGATCAACGTTTCGTTTGATGGTTTTCGCGCCCTCACCGATCTGTCACTGAATATTGGCGTCGGCGAACTGCGCTGCGTTATTGGCCCAAACGGCGCCGGGAAAACCACGCTGATGGATGTGATCACCGGCAAAACACGGCCTGATACTGGCAGGGTGATTTACGATCAGGATACCGATCTCACCCGCCTGTCGTCGGTCGATATTGCCCGCAGCGGCATTGGCCGCAAATTCCAGAAACCAACGGTATTTGAGGCGCTGTCGGTGTTTGAAAATCTGGAAATTGCGCTGAAAACCGATAAGTCGGTGTGGGCCTGTTTGCGCGCACGGCTAAACAGCGAACAGCAGGATCGCATCGATGAAGTGCTGAAACTGCTGCGCCTCGGCGCTGAACGTGGCCGCCCCGCCGGGTTGTTATCCCACGGGCAAAAACAGTTTCTGGAGATTGGCATGCTGCTGGTGCAGGAGCCGCATCTGTTGCTGCTTGACGAGCCTGCCGCCGGAATGACCGATGCCGAAACCGAGTATAGCGCCGAGCTGTTTTGCAGCCTCGCCGGTAAGCATTCGCTGATGGTGGTAGAGCACGATATGGGCTTTGTTGAAACTATCGCCGACCACGTTACGGTACTGCATCAGGGGCAGGTGCTGGCGGAAGGTTCGCTGCGCGAAGTACAGGCCAACGAGCAGGTTATCGAAGTCTATCTGGGGCGCTGATATGTTACAGGTATCTGAACTGAATCAATATTATGGTGGCAGCCATATTTTGCGCGGGCTGTCGTTTGAAACCCGTCAGGGCGAAGTCACCTGTTTGCTGGGCCGCAATGGCGTCGGTAAAACCACCCTGCTGAAGTGTCTGATGGGGCTGATCCCGGCTAAATCCGGCACCATCAGCTGGCAGGATAAGGTAATTAACTCACGTAAGCCGCATCAGCGGGTGCAGGCGGGTATCGCTTATGTACCGCAGGGACGCGAGATCTTTGCGCGTCTGACGGTAGAAGAGAATTTGTTGATGGGACTGGCGCGCTTTCCCTCCGCGCAGGCGAGACAAGTACCGGAAGAGATCTATCAGCTGTTTCCGGTGCTAAAAGAGATGAAGCAGCGGCGCGGCGGCGATCTTTCCGGTGGGCAGCAGCAGCAATTAGCTATTGGTCGCGCACTGGCCTGCAAACCGCAGCTCCTGATCCTTGATGAGCCAACCGAAGGGATCCAGCCTTCGGTGATTAAAGAGATCGGCGCGGTGATCCGCCAGCTGGCGCAGCGAGGTGATATGTCGATCCTGCTGGTGGAGCAGTTTTATGACTTTGCCGCTGAGCTGGCCGACAGCTATCTGGTGATGTCGCGTGGCGAGATTGTGCAGCGGGGTCGCGGCGACAGCATGGAAGCAGACGGCGTGCGTGGTCTGGTAGCCATTTAACTTTTTCAGGCGTAAGGGTATTTCACGCTTACGCCTTATTTTATTCCTTAATAATATCCTGACGATAATTCATTTATTATATCCACATCTCAAATAAAGATATTAATATAGATCCACGTCTTAAATAAATTATCCTCCCGCGATTAAATTATTCCGCCATTTTATTTCACTTTGGCAAAAAGTTTATATACTTAACTGTCTTTATTGCTTACAGCCCAATCCTTTACCGGAGGCGCACGCATGCCCGTGTATCCCTTAACTACCGTACAACAAGCTGTTTTAATCGATCAGTTACTCACGCCGGATACGCCCTGCTATAATATTGGCGCCATATGGGAAATTGAGAGAGATATCGATATCTCTCTGCTACAAAAATCAATTAATGATATTTTACATCAACATGACGCACTAAGAATTCGTCTGCAGGAAGATGAATCCGGCATTATCCAGAGTACCCGGCCACGGCAAAAAATAATGATCGACTACCGCGACTTTACGCAGCAACGGGCGGCAAACGATCAGGCAATGGAATATCTTCGCGTCTCATTTATTAAACCTTTCGCGTTGTATAACCAGCTGCTGTGGCGCTGTCATTTTGTCAGAGTGAATGCCACCGATTCATTGTGGCTGATTAGCGCTCACCATCTGATTGCCGATGGCACCACCCTTTCCCTGTTGGGGCGCTTAATTATTGATCGTTATAAACAGTTAAAGTCCGGGACCGGCTGCGGCCTGCCCGCCGCCACGCGTTATGCCGACTTTATTACCCGTGATAAAGCCTATCTGCACTCCCCCCGTTATGCTGCCGATCGTGACTTCTGGCTGAGCCGCTTTGCCGTGACGCCCGCCAGTGCGCTGGCGGGCGAAAGAGCGCCTTCGTTAGTGCAGGAGACCGCCGCACTCAGCCGGCAAATTATCCACCGGCTGCCACATCATCGCTATCAGCAGATGGCGGCTTATGCCGCCGGGAGCGGCGGATCGGTGATGCACTTTATGCTGGCGCTGCTCACCTGCTGGTATGCGCGCCTGTGGCAGGCAGAGAGTCTGACCATCGGCGTGCCAGTACATAACCGTTGTGGCGCGCAACATAAACAGACGCTGGGGATGTTCTCTTCAATGATCCCGCTAAAAATTGAGATTGATATCCACCAGCCTTTTTGCCAGCTCATTCAGCAGGTGGCGAGCGAGCTGCGTCTCTGTTATCGCCATCAGCGCTACCCGATTGCCGAGCTGAATCGTCAGTTGCGCCTCAGCCAGCAGGGTCGTCGTCAGCTGTATGACATCACCTTTTCCCTCGAATGCTTTCCCACCGATATTGAGCTGGACAATCAGCCGCTAAAAGTGACCGCCATGCACCATGGCTATGAACAGATGCCCCTGACGATTTATCTGCGTCATTACCATCCGCAGGATGATCCCCTGCTGGAGTTTAATTTTAATCAGGGGTGGTTTGACGAAGAGTGGGCAATGCGCACCGCCGCACGCCTGCACCATCTGCTGGAAAACGTACTGGATGCCGCCACCAATTTGCCGATGGCGCAGTTGCCGCTGCTGCTGGCGAAAGAGCGACAGCAGCTGGCGTGCTGGAATCACCATGCACAACCCTGGACACCCGCAGAAGGCGTACATCGCCTGTTTGAACAGCAGGTACAGCGTAGCCCACAGGCCGTGGCGCTGGGTGGCTGTGACCAGCAGCTCAGCTATAACCAGCTGAATCAGCTGGCCAATCAGCTCGCCTGGCACCTGCGTGCGGCGGGTATCGCTCGTGACGATCGCGTGGCGCTGTGCGCCGAACGCAGTCACCAGCTGGTGATCGCCCTGCTCGCCATTCTGAAAGCCGGTGCGGCTTATGTGCCACTCGACCCTGACTATCCGCAGGAGCGTCTCAGCATCATGTTGCAGGATAGTGGTGCGCGGCTGCTGCTGCTCGACGATGCTGGTGAACAGGCGACAGGTTCAGCGATCGCGCCGGGTTTAGTGGTGCTGCATCTGCAACGCGATAGTTCGCGCTGGCAGTTTGCTGCCGGCGAGAATCTGCCTTCCTGTGGCGTCGATCTGCAGCGCTCGCTGGCGTATGTGATTTACACCTCCGGCTCCACCGGACAACCGAAAGGGGTGATGAACGAACATCGCGGCGTGATTAACCGGCTGCTGTGGATGCAGCAGGCGTATCAGCTGACGCCGGAAGATCGGGTGCTGCAAAAAACCCCATTTAGTTTTGATGTGTCGGTATGGGAATTTTTCTGGCCGTTGATCAGCGGCGCGCGGCTGGTGATGGCAAAACCCGGCGGCCACCGCGATCCTGATTACCTTAGCGCGCTGATTGAGCAGCAGCAGATCACCACTATTCATTTTGTGCCCTCAATGTTGCAGCTGTTTCTCAGTCACGGCGATATGGCGCAGTGCAACAGCCTGCAACGTATTATCTGTAGTGGCGAAGCGCTGCCGCTGGCCACCGTCCGGCGCTGCCATCAGCAACTGACAGGTGCGGCGCTGTATAATTTGTATGGCCCGACCGAAGCGGCGGTGGATGTCAGCCACTGGCACTGCCATCCGCAGGATCCGCGTCCGCTGATCCCGATTGGCAGGCCGATCAGCAACACCCAGCTGCATATTCTGGATGCACAACTCCAGCCACTACCGCCAGGCAGCACTGGCGAACTCTATATTGGCGGCGTTCAGGTGGCGCGCGGCTATCTTAATCGTCCGCAGCTGACGGCGGAGTGCTTTATCCGCGATCCGTTTAGCGATGACGCCGCTGACCGGCTGTATAAAACCGGCGATCTGGCGCGCTGGCTGAACGATGGCTGTATTGAATATCTGGGGCGCAATGATTTTCAGGTAAAAATCCGTGGCGTGCGTATTGAGACTGGGGAAGTTGAACAGCAGATCCGTCACTGTGAAGGCGTCGATGATGCGGTGGTGATGGCCTGCGACAACGAACAGGGTGAAAAACGCCTGGTGGCATGGGTAGTCGCCCGCGATCAACGCGATCTGCATGCCCGTCTGCACCGTCATCTGCGCGGCGTGCTGCCCGATTATATGATCCCGTCCGCGCTGGTGCAGTTGCAGGCATTCCCCCTTTCGCCCAACGGCAAACTCGATCGCCGCGCCCTGCCGCCACCGGTAGCCAGCCGCAGCGAGCGACGCCTGTGGCTGGCACCGGAAAGCGAAGATGAACAGCTGCTGGCAAGCTGGTGGCAGGACATTTTGCAGGTGAAAAATGTCAGCCGTGATGATGATTTTTTTGCCCTTGGCGGCCACTCGATTCATGCGATTCAGCTGATGGTACGTCTGCGGCGTCAGGGGTTGTGGCTGGATATTAAAACGCTGTATGCCCACTCAACGCTCTCCAGTCAGGCGCTGGCGATCCGCAACCTCGCCGACGATCAGCAGCTGGCACCGGAAGCGATCAGCAACCCGATTCAGAAACTGCTGGCGCAGTTAAATCAGTCACCGGCCAGCTTCTCGCTGTTGCAACCGCTGAATAACCCGTGCGCGCCAGAAGAGGTGTGGATGGTTCATCCGGCAGTGGTCGGCAGTGAGATCTACCGCGATCTGGCGTTATCGCTAAACGGCAAGCTGAGCGCCATCGGCATCAATAACTACAACCTGTTCCACCAGCCACATATCGACTCGCTAAGCGATCTGGCCGCTTATTACCTGCATGCAATGATGGCGCATGGTTTATCTGCGCAACGCCCGGTGCGGCTGCTCGGCTGGTCGCTGGGCGGCAATATCGCCCTGGAGATCGCCGCCCAGCTGGAACGTCAGGGTTTTCAGGATATTCATATCTGCGTGCTGGACAGTGTTTATCAGACCGAGTTTCAGCTGCGTGCTGAACCGGGGACGCTGGAGATGGTGCTGGCGATGATTGGCATAGAGGATCAGGCGGCGCAACGCGCGCTACAGGCGGAACAGACCGATATTATGCTCAGTAATCAGCCACTAAGCGCGCCGCTGCAACATAGCCGTATCACGCTGTTTAAAGCGACGCAGTTTGCCACCCTCAGTGAGTATCAATCCTCCAGTGGCCAGGCGCTGCTGGCGCTGGAGGATAATGGTTTAGCGGTGCTGAACGCCAGGCTGCGCCGGGTGCCGCTGGCGGCAAATCACTATTCGATTATTCACTGCCATCAGGAAATTGGTGAGGCTTTGCTGCTGTACAGCATGGGCGGCGATAACGCCGCCCCTGCATCGTTCGGTGACAGCCAGGGGCGGCGTTATCGCCGCCCGTCCCGATGATTTGCACAATTCACCGCGCGGGATCCTAATCCATCAGCCCGGTTTCCACCCGGAACTGGCGCTGCTCACCTGGCGCCAGGGTGATTAAGCTGCCCGCGCGTCGGGCAGCGTTATGCCCTTCCGGCCGACAGGTAGCCGGTAACACAAAGGCGGCCACCTGCTGGTCAGCGTTATGCAGCAGCCAGCGCGTCGCGGCGCTGAACTGGCGGGTATCAAAGCGCGTGACAAAGCTATACCCCTCAGGCGAATGCAGCATAAATTCAGCCTGTTGCACATACTGCGGCAGGTTATCGGCAAAAAACACGATTTCCGGATCGCACATTTCTGGCCGTTGCAGACCGTCCAACGCCTGCGGCGCCGACGCCAGCTGTTGTGTGTAATCCAGCCATTGCGGCGTTGGCTGGACATGTGCCGGAATCGACGTGCGCAGCTGAAACGCCGAATCCGGGATATTCTGACTAAAGCGCCCGTCCGCGACCCAGGCATAGTTCATATGACACATATACTGCAACGGCATCGGTGCGCCAGAAAGATTCGTCACCTGCATGGCGATCTCAATACGCGGCGCCTCTCCCAGCAAAGTCACAGACGGCGCGGCGCGGTAGTGATGGCCAAATCCCTTGATATATTCGGCATCGCCATGCAGCGCCAGCCGATCCTCTTCCAGCGTCAGCCAGGCGTTGTCGAGACGCGCGCAGGCCATCTCGCCGTGCAGCGGATGCGTATCATCGGCTGCCGGACAGCCATTCGCCAGCAGCCCGGAGTGAAAGGCAAAACAGCCGTAAGTATCGATAATATCTTTGCCCGGCAACGGCTGTTTAAAACCGCTGCCCATGGTTAAACGCTGCCCGTCGAACTGCATATCCCATACCATCTGGCCGTAAAACGGCAGCACGATAACAAAGCCGCGTGCATTCTCCAGCCGCACTGCTTCAATCCCGGACGGATAACGAAACAGCTCGACCTTAAAGCGCGCGTTATCCAGCAGAGTGCGCGGCGTTTCCTGAAACAGCGCAGGATGGAGCGGTAAGGTGGTTTTCATCGTGCCTCCCCGACAAATTCAGCGCCCTGCACCCGTGGTTGTTTTTTATGGCGCAACTCACCCCAGAAATAGAATCCGACCCAGGCAAAACAGAGCAGCGACACGCCAAACGCCAGCTGCATCGAGCCGAGATGGTCGGAGACCAGGCCCTGCAAAGCGGGCACAAAGGCGGCGCCGACAATCGCCATCACAATAAAGGCGCCGGCAACCTCGGTGTATTTATTATCGACCGTCGCCAGGGTTCCGGCGTAAATGGTCGCCCAGCAGGGACCAAACAGCACGCTGACAAACACTGCGGCATAGACGGCAGTAAAGTTCGGTACCAGCATCACATAAGCCAGCGTCGCCACCCCGGCGATGGAGTAAGCAATCAGCACTTTCTCGGCGCGGAACCGCGTCATCAGGAAATTGGCGACAAACTTGCCGATAAAGAAACAGATAAAGCTGTAGATCATAAAGTTTGAAGCGTGACGCTCATTGGTAGCGCCGAGGTTCAGCGCCAGACGAATGGTAAATGACCATACCGCCACCTGCATGCCGACATAGAGGAACTGCGCCACAATGCCGCGCTTAAAGTGGCGATTTTTTGCCAGGTAACTGAAGGTTTCCGCCAGGCCCGGCAGTTTCTTGCCCGCGGTTTCCGGCTTACAGCGTGGATAAGACGTCAGCATAAACAGCAGCATCACTACTACCAGCACCATAACCAGATATTTATAGGGTTCCAGTGTGTGCTCAAGCATCGTCAGGCGAAACTGATGAATCTGCCCGGCGTTCATCGTCGCCATCTGGCTTTCGAGACTGTCGCCCTCCTGGAACACCAGATATTTACCCAGCACAATCCCCATCAGCGCGCCGACCGGATAGAAGGTCTGGCTGATATTCAGACGCAGCGTGGCATGCTGACGATCGCCAATCATTGAACTGTAGGTATTGGCCGCGGTTTCAAGGAAGCTCAGACCAATAGCAATAGCGAAAATCGCCGCCAGAAACATGGTGTAGGTGGCCATATGCGACGCCGGATAAAACATAATGCAACCGGCGATATACAGCGCCAGCCCCATCAGAATGGCAATTTTATAGCTGGAACTGCGGATCACCAGTGACGCCGGAATCGCAATCAGGAAATAGCCGCCATAGAAGGCGCTCTGTACCAGTGCGCTGGCGAAATCGCTGAGGGCAAAGACGCTTTTAAACTGGGTAATCAGGATGTCATTCAGGCTGGCGGCGCAGCCCCACAGCGGGAACAGACAGGACAACAAAATAAACTGAAACAGTGGCGTCTTATTCAGATAGCCATCGGGTTGCTGAACGATATTCTGGTGCATGTAAGGATCCCCACTCAGGCGTTGAGAAAACGTTGGAAGGTGATGGCATCGGGATAAGAACGCTGCGTTCCACGCCCGGTCACGCTACAGGCCGCAAAGGCCGAAGCGAGTTGCATCGCCTGTCTGATATCGCCGTTCTGCACCAGGTAGTGCGCAAAGCAGCCGATAAAGGCATCGCCCGCGCCGCTGGTATCGACGGCTTGCACTGCAGTTGGGCTGACGCGATGTACGCTGTCACCCTGCATCCATACCGAACCCCGACTTCCCAGCGTAATAATCAGGTTCTTCAGACCACGGCTGAGCAGCGTCTGCCCGGCGCGCAGCACCTCTTCTTCCGACGCCACCGGCAGGCCGGTCAGAATCTCCAGTTCGGTTTCGTTCGGCATAAAGAAATCACAGCGGCAGGCGTAGTCGATATCCAGTTCCGCTACCGCAGGCGCCGGATTAAGGATCACCGTGATACCGTGCTGACTGGCAAAATCAATGGCGTGATACACCGTCGGCAACGGGATCTCCAGCTGCAAAATTATTAGCTGACACTGCTTCAGTTGCGCAGCGGCTGCATCAATATCCGCGGGCAGCAGCTGATTGTTGGCACCTTTCACGATCAGAATACGGTTTTGCGACTGATCATCGACAAAGATCGGTGCCACCCCGCTGGAGACGCCAGGCGCGACGGTAACATGCTGCGTATCGACGCCAAACGCCTGCAAGTTCCTGACGGTGTTATCGGCAAACAGATCTTCGCCCACTTTGCTGACCATCATCACGCTGGCGCCGAGCTTTGCCGCTGCTACCGCCTGATTAGCGCCTTTGCCTCCGCAACCAATGGCAAAATCGGGGGCTTCCAGCGTCTCACCGGCCTTAGGCATCGTATTGGTGTAGGTGATTAAATCCACCATATTGGAACCGATGACGGCAATATCCATAACACTCTCCGCTGAATAATTTTCACACATTTAATGTTGTTAAAATAACAATAACAACGAACCAATGTTATATTTGTGACATGACTCTCAACCAGCGTTACGGCAGCGGCAGGAGGGAATTGCAATTTTATGCGGCGTGATCAATGTTATTATTTTAACAATCAGCGTGAGATTTATGCGCGATGCGCGAGGTTTGCGGGGCGATTCTATTAAAGGTAATATTGCAAATCTGCCGGCTTAATG
Source organism: Winslowiella arboricola (assembly GCF_025527015.1). GTDB lineage: Bacteria > Pseudomonadota > Gammaproteobacteria > Enterobacterales > Enterobacteriaceae > Erwinia > Erwinia arboricola. The sequence continues at coordinate 192,716 of NZ_JAODIM010000041.1, forward strand.
ACGCGCAAATCATTCAAATCAGTGCAATTTATCGTGAACTGAAGAGAACCATTGGCGGTACAATCTTTGATGATGGTTTCTGGCAGCACCGTATCCGTTCAGGGAAATTAATTATAGGAAGTCACCATGGAAACCCGGCGCGACGAGCGTGTAAATAAACTGGCGCACGCATTAAAGCGCATCGACAAAATCCATCTGAAAGATGCTGCCCGGCTGCTGGGTGTCTCAGAGATGACGATCCGGCGCGATCTTAATGAACAGCCTTCAACGGTGGTGTTGCTTGGCGGCTATATCGTCAGCGATCCGCGGATCAGCCATGGTCACTACTTTGTCTCCGATCAGCAGTCGCAGAATGTCAGCAAAAAGCAGCAGCTGGCGCAGCTGGCGGCAACGCTGATTAACGCAAACGATACGGTGTTTTTTGACTGCGGCACCACCATTCCCTATGTGATTGACGCCATTGACGATAGCCTGCCGTTTACCGCGATCTGTTGTGCGATGAACACCTTTCTCGCGCTGAAAGAGAAAAGTGGCTGTCATGTGATCCTGAGCGGCGGCGAATTCCATGCGGATAACGCGATTTTTACGCCGCTGGGGCAAAATCACGTGCTGGACGATCTCTGCCCATCGCTGGCCTTTATCTCGGCAGCCGGCATCGATGTCCATCAGGGGGCAACTTGTTACAATATTAACGAGTTGCAGATGAAGCATCATGCGCTGCAACGCGCTCAGCATAAGATCCTGCTGGCCGACAGCAGCAAATTTGGCAAAGTGCTACCGGCACGTATCGGCGAACTCGATCTGTTTGATACGCTAATCAGTGACAGCGCACCGCCAAAGGCGCTAGCGCAAACATTGAAAGCAGCGGAAGTTAACGTGATAAGCCTGTAATACGGGCGGCGGGAACGCCGCTCCTGCAATAGATCTGCGTAGGGGCGGCGTTTTCGCCGCCCGTGTCGATGATTTTCCCCCTTCAGGCCCAGCGATGCAAAATCTCTTCATCATCGCGTAAGCGGCGGATATTTTCACAAACGCCCGCCACATTGCCATTCAGTGAAATATCGGTCACGCCGCCAATATGCGGGGTGGCAATCACGTTGTAGCTGAAAATTTTATCTTGTGGATCGGGTGGCTCCTGCCAGAAGACATCCAGCCCGGCGCCAGCAATATGCCCCAGTTCCAGCGCCGCAATCAGCGCCTGTTTCTCAATCAATCCACCGCGGCCCAGGTTAATCAGGAAGCTGCCCGCTTTCATCTGCGTCAGCGCATTTTCATTGATGATATGCCGGGTCTGCGCATTGTCCGGCAGGCTTAAAATCACAAAATCCGCTTCCGCCAGCAGATCCGGCAGCTGTTCCATAGTGCCCAACCAGGATAACTGGTGCTGTTCGGCAAAGGCGCGGTCGGCATCACGCTTGACGCCGATCAACCGCACGCCAAATGCCGTCAGACGTTTGGCTAACGCTTTACCAATGCCGCCAACGCCAACCAGTCCGACAGTTTTCCCCATCAAGCCGAGGCCGGTCGGCTGGCCCAGCCGCTGCTGAGCAATGCTGTCAGGCAGCTCCAGCGCCTTACGCGCAAGGCCGATCATCATCCAGATCCCCAGTTCCGCCACCGAATCGGCATTGCCGGAGTCATCCGATGGCACATTGGCAACGATAATCCCCTGTTCCCCGGCGCTATGGATATCAACGCCTTCCAGACCGGCGCCCGCTTGCTGAATCAGCTTCAGGTTGTCAGCGGTTTGCAGCAGGTGCGCATCCACCCGCGCCATCCCCGGGATCAGCACATCAAAACCGGCCAGACTTTGTGCGGCATGGCTGGCGGAGGCAATAAATTCGACATCGGGCAGTTGCTGGCGCAGCTGCTGGATCATGCCGCCCCACGCGTTCTCTTCAGCCGCAATCAGAACTTTCATTGATATCCCTTTGGTTTAAAAGGCAAAAAATCAGCATAACGTCAGGGTCGTGCGAAAATCAAACAGTTATCCGGCTAAGTACGACTAAACGACAGATTACTCTGGGCATCGGCTGTGATTAAGGCAGGAAAACAGCTAAACTTCGTCATCTGAGTGGGCAGTTCCGCCCCAACACCAACACAGACCTTAAGAGGCTCATTTTAACGTGGCTCAATTCGTCTATAGCATGCATCGCGTCGGCAAAGTGGTTCCGCCGAAGCGTCACATTCTCAAAAATATTTCACTGAGCTTTTTCCCGGGCGCGAAAATCGGCGTGCTGGGTCTGAATGGCTCCGGTAAATCCACCCTGCTGCGCATCATGGCCGGTATCGATAAAGATATCGAAGGCGAAGCGCGTCCACAGCCCGGTCTGAAAATCGGCTACCTGCCGCAGGAACCGCAGCTGAATCTCGACCATACGGTGCGTGAATCCGTTGAAGAAGCGGTCGCGGAAGTGGTCGGCGCGCTGAAACGTCTTGATGAAGTGTACGCACTTTATGCTGAACCAGAAGCGGACTTCGACAAGCTGGCGGCCGAACAGGGCAAGCTGGAAGAGATTATCCAGGCGCACGATGGCCATAACCTGAACAGCCAGCTGGAGCGTGCGGCCGATGCCCTGCGCCTGCCGGACTGGGATGCCAAAGTCGCCAATCTTTCCGGTGGTGAGCGTCGCCGCGTCGCGCTGTGTCGTCTGCTGCTGGAAAAACCCGATATGCTGCTGCTTGATGAGCCAACCAACCACCTGGATGCCGAATCCGTGGCCTGGCTTGAGCGCTTCCTGCATGACTTCGAAGGGACGGTAGTGGCGATTACCCATGACCGTTACTTCCTCGATAACGTTGCAGGCTGGATTCTGGAACTTGACCGCGGTGAAGGTATTCCATGGGAAGGTAACTACTCCTCATGGCTGGAGCAGAAAGATCAGCGTCTGGCGCAGGAAGCCTCTTCGGAAGCGGCGCGTCGTAAGTCGATTGAAAAAGAGCTGGAGTGGGTGCGTCAGGGCGCCAAAGGCCGTCAGTCGAAAGGCAAAGCACGTCTGGCGCGCTTTGAAGAGCTGAACAGCACCGAATATCAGAAGCGTAACGAAACCAACGAACTGTTTATCCCGCCAGGCCCGCGCCTCGGCGATAAAGTGGTTGAGGTTAACGGCCTGAGCAAGTCCTACGGCGACCGCGTACTGATTGACGATCTTAGCTTCTCCGTACCGAAAGGCGCGATTGTCGGCATTATCGGCGCCAACGGTGCCGGTAAATCGACCCTGTTCCGTATGTTATCCGGTCAGGAACAGCCAAACGGCGGCAGCATTGAGCTGGGCGATACCGTGAAGCTGGCTTCCGTCGATCAGTTCCGTGATTCAATGGATAATTCGAAAACCGTCTGGGAAGAAGTGTCCGGCGGTCAGGATATTATGCGTATCGGTACCACCGAGATGCCAAGCCGCGCTTACGTTGGCCGCTTTAACTTTAAAGGCGTCGATCAGGGTAAACGTGTTGGCGAGCTGTCCGGTGGTGAGCGTGGCCGTCTGCATCTGGCTAAGCTGCTGCAGGTTGGCGGCAATATGTTACTGCTCGATGAACCGACCAATGACCTCGATATTGAAACCCTGCGCGCACTGGAGAACGCCCTGCTGGAGTTCCCGGGCTGTGCCATGGTGATCTCGCATGACCGCTGGTTCCTTGACCGTATTGCGACCCATATCCTCGACTATCAGGATGAAGGTAAGGTCGAATTCTTCGAAGGTAACTTTACCGAATACGAAGAGTATAAGAAGCGTACACTTGGTGCCGAGGCGCTGGAGCCAAAACGCATCAAATATAAACGTATGACGAAATAGCATCAGGCGTTTACCGGGGCGGCGAAAACGCCGCCCCTGCATATGTAACCCCGTCTTAAGGACGGCGTCCACGACTCCAATACGCCATAAAACTGATAGTGTCCTGCGACAGACCGCGCTCACCAATCAGATAACGACGCAGATGCTTTACTGCGCTGGACTCTGCGGCCACCCAGCCATGGAAACGGGTATCATCACTCGCCGCCCGATCCCATAAAATCTCACCCGCTCCCTCTTCACGCAATGCCTGACCGCTCAGCGCATACTCCGGCAACGTCACATGTTGTTGCACCGCTCCCAGCAATGCTTCGCCGTAACTGGCGCCATGCTCCTCGCGCGGCAGCCAGTGTACTTCGGCGAAGGTGAACTGGCTTAAATCAACACAATCGCCGCGTTTCGGCACTTCGAGGAAAATCTGCAATTGCGGTGGATTCGCCCGCGTCGCCAGTTGCTCAAGAATGCCTTTCGCTGCGGGCAGCGCCGTCTCGTCGGCAATTACCAGCGCACGCTCCATCTGTGCGTGTGGTCGCCACTCAAAACCACCACTCTCTTCAGTATGAGCACGATTCGGCGCAACAATTTGCAGTGCGTCGCCCGGCTCTGCCGCCAGCGCCCAGGCTGAAGCCGGCCCTTCGGTGCCATGCATGACAAACTCGACTTCCATTTCGCCCGCTTCAGCATTGACCCGGCGAATGGTGTACGTGCGTGGGACTGGACGAAACTCTGCGGGCAGTGCTTTGGTCTGCTGCCACCAGTGACTTTTCGCCGTCAGTGCCGCTGGCGTGCCATTCAGCGACGGAAAAAGCAGTTTAATGCGCTGGTCCGGTCCGTCCATTTTCATCTGGCGCACCTCATCACCACTGAAAACACAGCACAGCATCGATGGAGAGAGCACCTGCTTACGCGCCAGTACCACATTAAATAAACGATAACCCTCAACCGCCGCCATAAAACCGCCTCTGATTACTTAGGGAAACATTACAGGGGAGGAAGAATAGCAAAGGTAAATGATAATGAGAATGCGAATTAAACCCATACTATTGTGCAGGATTTAATCTGCCAGCGCGATTGTCAGCTATAGAACTCGCGAAACACCGGTGAGCTGAGGGCGAAATCAATAAAGCAGGCCAGCGCAGGGGAGTTGAGTTTGCGGCTCGGATAGACCAGCCATAACTCATTGCCCTCCACCTGCCACTGCGGCAGTACCTGCTCCAGCGCCTGCTGCTGCATCAGCTGATGGGTTAAAAAACGTGGCAACAGCGTAATTCCCGCCCCCTGCAATGCGCACTCACGCGCATAAATCAGGTTATCGGTCATATGTGCTGGCGGTAAAAGCCAGTTATGCCACTCCTCGCCGCGTGTCAGCAGCCACTCGCTCCAGGCACGATGAGCAATGCAGCGGTGTTGCGCCAGTTGCTGCGGGTGCAGGATAGCTGGATGTTGCGCAAGGTAAACCGGCGAAGCCACCAGCAGCCGCTGGCAGTAGCCAATACGACGGCCAATCAGCGAGGAGTCCTGCGGCTTGCCAGTACGTAACGCAATATCGAACCCCTCCTGCACCAGATCGCGAATATCGTCAGACACCGACACTTCGAGGGTAACATCGGGGAACTGCTGCTGAAACTGTGTGTTACAGCGCGCCAGCAGCGTGGCGCCAATCCCTGCCGGACTGGTGATGCGCAAACGGCCGCTGGGGTTGGCGCGCAGGCGTTCAATCGCCTGCCCGGCGCGCTCGCTGGCCTGCAACATTTCCTGGCAGTGAATCAGATAGCGCTCACCGGCAAAAGTAAGATTCAGCTGGCGCGTGGTGCGATTCAGTAACCGCAAACCGAGCGCCTGCTCCAGCTGGCTGATGCGCTGGCTGACGCTGGATTTTGGCAGTCCGGCACGCGCCGCCGCCGCCGTAAAGCTGCCGCTTTCCGCCACCAACGCAAACAGCGCCATATCCTGTAACTGTTTAAACATTATTGTTCATCCTGGACGAACACTCTGTCATTGATTGTCCATCTTATCACTTCAGTAAACAGCTTCTACACTTAAGCCACTTTACTCAGGAGCATAATGATGAATAACCGAGCGATTGCGATTAACCCGGAAAATCCGGCACAGTTTATTGAGATCCATCCAGAGACGCCGACGCCGGGCGAATATGACCTGCTGGTTGCGGTGAAAGCCGCCTCGGTCAATCCGGTAGATACCAAGGTGCATAAAGGCGCGCAGAGCAGCGGTCTGCAGGTTCCGCGTATTCTCGGCTGGGATGCCAGCGCGATTGTGCAGGCTACCGGCAGCAAAGTCAGCGGTTTTAACGTCGGCGATGAAGTTTACTATGCCGGTGATATCACCCGTCCGGGCAGCAACAGCACGCTACAGCTGGTTGATGCCCGTATTACCGGCCATAAACCGCAAAGCCTCGACTGGGCCGCCGCGGCCGCCGTGCCCCTGACCGCGCTGACAGCGTGGGAAGGTCTGTTTGAACGCCTGAATATTCAGCATGCCGCAGAAGGCAAAACCCTGCTGATTGTTGGCGGCGCGGGCGGTGTCGGCTCACTGGCGATCCCGTTTGCCAAACTCAACAGCAAAGTGAAAGTGATTGCCACCGCCTCACGCCCGGACTCCGTGCAGTGGTGTCTGGATCGCGGCGCTGACCTGACGATTAACTATCAGGATATGGCCACTGAGCTGGAGAAGCACGGTCTGAAACAGGTGGATTATATCTTCTGCCTCAATGATACCGATGGTCACTGGGAGACGCTGGCACAGCTGATTGCGCCGCAGGGCCATATCTGCACTATCGTGGAAAATTCCCGACCGCTGGATATGACCCAGCTGAAGCTGAAAAGCGCGGCGCTGCACTGGGAGCTGATGTATACCCGCAGCATGTTTAACACGCCGGATATCGCACGTCAGGGAGAGATCCTGAATGAAGTGGCCAGCCTGCTGGATGCCGGTAAGTTAAGCACCACGCTAAATGAAACCCTGTCGGGACTGAGTGTGGAAACCCTGACTGCCGCCCACCAGCGGGTGCTGGAAGGCCATATGCGTGGGAAAGTAGTGATCGTGTATTAAGGTTGCCCAGGACAGGGCGGCGAGGACGCCGCCCTGGATCGTGGATTATTTTCCGCCCGATTTATCAGGCAAATACGACTTTCAAACTACCCGGCGTCAGGCGTGGTTTCCCGACGACAATTTGTATATCACGTCCTAAACGGGTCAGACATTCCAGCATTTTAGCTTCGCTAATCCCGCGAAATTGCCCGCGCAGCAGATTAGACAGTTTTGGCTGAGTCATACCCAGAAGTTTTGCTGCCTGATCCTGAGTCAGGTTACGGCTTTTAATGATGCTGCCAATCGTCGCAGCAAGCTGTGCTTTTACCAGCATTTCTTCAGAATCATTCAGGCCAATGTCGGCATAAACATTGCCGCTGCTGATTTCAATATCATGGCTCATAGCAAACTCCTTTAGCATGGTTTTCTGCGGATTTCAGCCTTTCACGTATCTTATTCATGTCTGGTTTTGGTGTGGTAATTCCGGTTAACGATTTTTTCTGGAATACATGCAGGACATACATCACGTCACCGAAGTTGACGGTATACACTGCCCGATAAGTATTGCTGAAATAATCTTCTACCACTTCCAGCACGCCAGCCCCGCCAAATCCCTATAGTGGTTTGGCCTGGGGATGTTTACCTCCACGCTGCGCCAGATGTAAGGCATAGCCGAAAGTATCCTGTACATCTTCAGGTAACGACTGAAGATCTTTTTTACTGCTACCAATCCAATATAGTGTTTTCATCCGCGTCATCCATTCGTCGGTTTATACCTATATGGGTATAAATTAGCGTAGCAACTGGTCAATACCCAGTCAATTGATTTAAGTCAGCAGGTGACAACCTCAGCGTAATTTTAGGGGAATTGGGGAAACAGGAATCACCTGTCCCCCAGCATCTCTTTAACCAGTTCCACGCAGCGCAGAAAACGACTGTCATAATCGTCTTCTTCCACATGCACATAGGGAATATGGTTGGCATCCAGCATGGTGACCAGCAGATCCTGAAACTCTTTACGATCCACCGAGCTGCCAAGGCTGCGTAAACCGTCCGCCACCCAGGGCACATTGTTCTCCACCAGGATCACCAGGTCAAAGCGATACTCATCGATTAGCGCCTGCACAAACGGATGCTCGCGCCCTTCATACTTTTTACAGAACGCCTGGGTAGTGACAAAATCGGTATCGATAAAGGCCACTTTATTGGCGTACTTCACCGCAAAATCGATATATTGCGCCTGCCCCAGCGCGATCTTGTCATAGTCGGAATATTGCAGCGCCATCTCATCGCCACCAAGGTGGGAAAAGACATAATCACGGCCAAACTCCCACGCACTGGTGGTATTAAAGATATTCGCCAGCTTATTAACCAGCGTCGATTTACCGCTGGATTCGCCGCCGAGGATCGCCACAGTGCGCACAAAAAACGGCTTCACTTCGGTCGGAATATAGTCCCAGTAGCGGAAAGGATCCTGACGAATCTGCGCGCCACTGATACTCATAAAGGATCGCTTCGGATCAATCAGCACCGCTTCAATACCCAGATGGGCTGAATATTGCGGCGCATCCTGCTCTTCGCTGGTATAGACGCGATTAGGCTCAATCCCCTGCTGCGCCATAAAGGCGCTAATGCCTTCACTCCAGACATCCCAGCCGTGCGGATAAGGCTCCATGCCCTCTTCGTTAAAGGAGTGGATACGAATATTTTTCTGATACTTAAATGTTTGCAGCAACCAGCGCAGGCGATCGCTGATGGTCGGCTGCTGTGACATGGCGCTGTTTTCAAACAGCATGCGGTCACGCGGCTCGTCGTAGCCCATAATGATATGCAGTTCGTCGACCTGACTGCAGGCGCGCTGAATCAGATAGATATGGCCGGTATGCAGCGGGTAAAACTTACCGAACACCACGCCGATGGTTTTCTCACGACGCGGGAACTCCAGACCTAAGTAGCGGTGGATCGCTTCCAGCTTCTGTGCACTGGGACTTTTGATTTTCGCATTCAGTAACTGGCTAAGATAGCCTTTGGTCATGCCGCTGGCATCCGCCACCTGTTGCAGGGTATAGCCCTGCTGGCGAATGGCCGTTTTCAGATAATCAAATGACGACATGAAATGCCTCCTGCATGTCACTGCGCAATAACCGCTAAGAATCTGCAGCCGGACATCGCCCGGCGCAGGAAATTATAGATCTTCCAGAATCGCCAGCGCATCCGCCAGTTTCTTCACACCAAACACCTGCATACCTTCCGGCGGCTTTTTCGGTACATTGGCTATCGGCACGATGGCGCGGCGGAAACCGTGTTTTGCGGCTTCTGAGATACGCTCCTGACCACTCGGCACCGGGCGGATCTCGCCTGCCAGTCCCACTTCGCCAAATACCACTAAATCCTGAGGCAGCGGACGGTCGCGCAGGCTGGAAACCATCGACAGCATCAGCGCCAGATCGGCGCTGGTTTCGGTGACTTTCACGCCGCCAACCACATTCACAAACACATCCTGGTCGGCCATCTGCAGGCCGCCGTGACGGTGCAATACCGCCAGCAGAATCGCCAGACGGTTCTGCTCCAGCCCTACCGCCACGCGACGCGGGTTGCCCATCATCGAGTGATCGACCAGCGCCTGAATCTCCACCAGCAAGGGGCGTGTACCTTCCCACAGCACCATAACCGAGCTGCCGGAAGTCACTTCATCGCCGCGCGACAGGAAGATTGCCGAGGGATTACTCACCTCACGCAATCCCTGTTCGGTCATGGCGAACACGCCCAGCTCATTCACCGCACCAAAACGGTTTTTATGGCTGCGCAGCGTGCGATAACGCGAATCGGCATCGCCATCCAGCAGCACCGAACAGTCAATACAGTGTTCCAGCACTTTCGGACCCGCCAGCGAACCATCTTTTGTTACATGGCCGACCATCACAATGGCGACGCCACGGGTTTTGGCAAACCGCGTCAGATAAGCCGCGGTTTCACGCACCTGCGCCACGCTGCCGGGTGATGACTGGATATCCGCCATATGCATCACCTGGATCGAGTCGATCACCATCAGCTTTGGCTGCTCCTGCTCGGCGATCAGGCAGATCTGCTCGATGCTGGTTTCCGACAGCATAAACAGGTTTTCCGTCGGTAAGCCTAAACGGTGGGCGCGCATCGCCACCTGTTGCAGCGACTCTTCGCCAGTGACGTACAGGGTTTTCATCCCTTCGGAGAGGCGACACAGAGTTTGCAGCAGCAAGGTACTTTTACCGGCGCCCGGGCTACCGCCAATCAGAATCGCACTGCCAGGCACCACGCCGCCGCCGAGCACGCGGTCGAACTCTTTAAAACCGGTGGAAAAACGCGGCAGCGCTTCAAGGCTGATCTCGGAGAGCTTCTGCACCTTACTTGGGCCGGCGCTGCCAGCATAGCCTGACAGGCGTTCATTGCGCGCAACAGCGGGTGATGCGGCAAGGCGCACTTCAGTAATGGTGTTCCACGCCTGGCAGGCGCTACATTGCCCCTGCCAGCGCGGGTAGTCTGCGCCACATTCGTTACACACGAAGGCGCGTTTTACCGCCTTTGCCAAATTTTATCCTTAGATTAACGCTCTTCGTGAACCAGGCTGCCGCTGAGAATACAGAACACCCCCATCAGGTCCGCATGACGGATGGTCACTTCGGTTTTTTCATTGACTTTCGGTTTGGCGTGATAGGCCACGCCGAGCGACGCGGCGGCGATCATTGGCAGATCGTTAGCACCGTCGCCGATCGCCACGGTTTGCCCTTCAGCAATCTCATATTTTTTCGCCAGATTCAGCAGCGTCTGCGCTTTAAACTTCGCATCAACGATCTGACCGATCACTTCACCAGTCAGCTTGCCGTCGCGGATCTCCAGCTCATTGGCCACCACCGCCGACAGATGCAGCTTATCGCGCAGATATTCGGCGAACCAGGTAAAGCCGCCGGAAGCGATCGCCACCTGCCAGCCCAGCGCCTGTAGCTTCTGCACCAGCGTGGTTAAGCCTGGCATTAATGGCAGTTCATCGCGAACCTGCTGCAGAATATTGGCATCGGCATCTTTTAATGTTGCCACGCGCTGACGCAGGCTGGCGGCAAAATCGAGCTCGCCGCGCATCGCACGTTCAGTGACTTCCGCCACCAGCTCACCGCTGCCGGCCAGTTTGGCGATCTCATCGATGCATTCGATCTGAATCGCGGTGGAATCCATATCCATCACCAGCAGACCTGGTGTTTTCAGGTAAGGAATTTTGCCCAGCGGCGCCACATCCAGCCCGGAGTCATGCGCCAGTCTGGTGGCGCGCGGGGTCAGCGATCCCGCCAGGCGAATCACCTGATAATCATCAACACACCATGCACTGACGATCACCATCGCCGCGCCCAGCTGATGCTGGTAATGTGTAAGACGATCTTTATCGAGCTGACGCCCATAAAGCAACCAGCCGGTACGTCCGGCGCGATAATCCAGTGGCATCACTTCGTCGCCGCTGAGAGAAAGAGGTAAACCCGGCCACAGAGAGACATCGGAAGGCAGGTCACACCAGGTCAGACGATTTGGCATTACAGCTCCTGTTAAGGACATTACAGGCTGGGTAAAATTGCTTAACACAACCTAACAAAACCACGCAAGAGGCTACCTTGTATGCTGCGCTTCTGGCAACATAAAGTGTCGAAAACAGCTGCGTAGCTGTTCACAAAATTTAAAGGTTTGAGATGGCAAAAGCCAAACTGAAATTTCGTCTGCACCGCACTGTGATTGTCCTGATCTGTCTGACGTTGCTGGTTGTGCTGATGCAGGGCGCCTCATGGTTCAGTCTCGGCCATCAGATGGCCCGTTCCGAGCAGGTCGAGGAGCTGGCGCGCACCCTGACGAAACAGGTTGCTTTCAGCCTGACACCATTAATGGAGAATGGCGACGACAACCGTCAGCAAATCCAGGCGCTGCTGGCGCAGATGACCGATCACAGCCGTATTCTGGATGCTTCGGTATATAACGATGACGGCACGCTGCTGGCACGCAGTGGCGAAAATATCAATGTGCGCGATCGGCTGGCCATCGACGGTAAGCGTGCTGGCAGCTACTTTAACCATCAGATTGTGCAGCCGCTCGACAGCAATGGCGGTCCGCTTGGTTTTCTGCGCGTCACGCTGGACACGCATGTGCTGGTGACGGAAGCCAAGCAGGTGGATAACACCACCAATATTCTGCGTCTGATGATGCTGCTGGCGCTGGCGATTGGCATTATCCTGACCCGCACCCTGCTGCGCGACCGCCGCACCCGCTGGCAGCAATCACCGTTCCTGCTGACGGCCAGCAAGCCGGTTAAAGAGGATGATGAGGAAGAGCGCGACGCAGAAGCGACGCCAAAAGCGGAAGAGAAAAGCTGATCAGGCCATACGCCTGATCTGTGTTTCCAGTTGAGTCACCTGTTGCAACATCTCAGCCGCCAGCCGACGAAAACCGGCGCTGATTGCCTGATCCTGTGCCAGCCTCTGCCAGTAATCACAGGCGATGACCCAGGCCAGCTGCCAGATCTCCTGTGATACGCGGCTATCCAGTTCGGTGGCCGCCACCGTGTCGCGCATATATCCGGCGCTGTTGGGCGCAAAAGACATCGGCAACATATCGTAAGCCGGAGCAAGTGCCAGCGGCAGCGACTGATACCAGAACGACAGATTACCCGCGTGCATATCCCCATTAGCGATCAGGCGGCCAAAGGCCCACAGTAACGTGCCGCGCTGGGCACTCTCTTCATCAATGACGTCATCGTCCGCCAGCTCACGCAACGCTACCGGCCAGGATGCCTGCAAACCGGCAAACTCCGCCAGCACCGCTTCCAGCGACACCAGGCCGCATCGTCCACCGATGCCAATGCGGTCAAAACGTTCCACCTCGAGAAACAGTTGCTGGCTGGCGCTCTGCAGCAGGTTGCATGCTGCAGCGTCGATGCCGTACTGCCGCAACAGCGCCAGCGCCAGCGCCTCGGCACGCAGCAGATCGCGCCAGCGCTGGCTATTTTCATTGTCGCGCGCTGGAGTAAATTTCACTAACAGATGCGCATCCCGACCCTGCCAGCTGGCATAACAGGCGAATTTCGGCTGCTCCCCCCCCACTGATGATCCCACTTCTTCGCCAGCCAGTACGCGCGACGCCATCTCGGGATAGCGGGTCGGTTTCTGTTGCTGACTGATGGCTTGCGGGTGTGTGCTGAGCCACTGCCGGTAAGTTTGCTCGCCCACCAGCCAGTTACCGCCAATATCCGCGCCATGAGTCGCCAGCGCCAGCAGACTGTGCTCGTCATTCCATAGCCGGATATCCTCAGGTAAACCCAGTTGCTGTGCCAGTTCACGCCCCCATGCGCGCCCTAAAAAACCCTGCGGACGCATATCGTTGATAAACCACGGCAGCCCCGGATAGTGTTGCCACTGCCCCTGCGTATCACAAATCACACAGCTCCCCACAGGCCAGATATTATAGAGCTGGCCTGCGGCGTATGCCCGTCCCTGCTCATCCACTTGCCATAACGGAAATACCGCATCACCACGCAACGGCCGCAACAAGGCGTAACGCGTTGCCCGCGCCTTACCAAACTTCAGGATGCTGTCGCCCTCGCTGGCCAGCCGCCGCGACAACGTTGCCTGACTGATATTCAGCCGGATCTGCAAGGTGCCACTATCCAGCGGCCCGTGCAGCAGTAATGCGCTTAGATCGGTCATAGTGAATAGATTTATGAATAGATACTTGAATAGATAATATAACAGTAAATGTACAGCAGACGCGGGTTAACGCAAGAGGAAGATGTGTTCAGTGAATAGATACTATGACAGATATGAGCGGCGAGAACGCCGCCCATGCAGCCGTATAAAGTTACTCTTGATCGCCTAACAGCACAGATTCCAGGGCGATATGAATCATATCGCTAAAGGTGGTCTGACGCTCAGCGGCGGTGGTCTGCTCGTGAGTACGAATATGGTCCGACACAGTACAGATGGTCAGGGCTTTCGCGCCAAACTCCGCCGCCACGCCGTAGATGCCCGCGGCTTCCATTTCCACACCGAGAATACCGTATTTTTCCATAACATCAAACATTTGCGGGTCTGGTGTATAGAACAGATCGGCAGAGAAGATATTGCCAACGCGCGCATCCACACCCAGTGTTTTAGCAGCATCAACCGCGTTACGCACCATATCGAAATCCGCAATCGCCGCAAAGTCATGATCTTTAAAACGCATGCGGTTCACTTTGGAATCGGTGCAGGCGCCCATACCAATCACCACATCGCGCAGTTTCACATCAGCACGTACCGCACCACATGAACCGACACGAATGATTTTCTTCACACCAAACTCGGTGATCAGCTCTTTGGCATAAATCGAGCAAGATGGAATGCCCATACCGTGACCCATCACGGAAATTTTACGGCCTTTATAGGTGCCGGTGTAACCCAGCATGCCGCGCACATTATTTACTTCAACCGCATCCTGCAGGAAGGTTTCGGCAATATGTTTCGCGCGCAGCGGATCGCCTGGCATCAGTACCACGTCCGCGAAGTCACCCATTTCAGCATTAATATGAGGCGTTGCCATCTTGTTATCCTTTATTAGTTCAATACAAAGGCCGTCAGCAACGGCCTTAAAACAGGTTGTCAGTGCTGCAATTACAGCATGCTTTTGCCGTAATCCATCGCCGAGAGACCAAAATATTTCGCCACCGTCTGACCGATATCAGCAAAGGTTTCGCGATGACCCAGCGAACCTGGCTTCACTTGCGGACCGTAAATCATAATCGGAATATGCTCGCGCGTATGTTCGGTCCCGTGCCAGGTTGGGTCGCAACCGTGGTCGGCGGTGAGGATCAGAATATCATCCTCTTTTACCAGCGCCATTAACTCCGGCAAACGGCGGTCAAACAGCTCCAGTCCGCCCGCATAACCGGCAACATCGCGACGGTGGCCCCAGGTGGAGTCAAAGTCGACAAAGTTAGTAAATACAATGGCGTTATCCGGAGCGCTCTGCATCTCTTTGATGGTGGCGTCGAACAGCGCATCCAGACCGGTGGCTTTCACCTTTTTGGTAATACCAACATGGGCATAGATATCAGCGATTTTACCGACCGAGATCACTTCCCCGCCCTGCTCATCCACCAGTTTTTTCAGGACGGTGGGCGCTGGTGGCTCAACCGCCAGATCGTGACGATTACCGGTACGCTCGAAATGGCCGGCTTTATCACCAATAAACGGACGCGCAATCACGCGGCCAATATTGTAGCCACCTTCGGTCAGCTCTTCACGGGCAATTTCGCACAGTTCATACAGACGGTCGAGGCCAAAGGTCTCTTCATGACAGGCAATCTGGAACACCGAGTCAGCAGAAGTATAGAAAATCGGCTTACCGCTTTTCATATGCTCTTCGCCCAGCTGATCAAGCACTACCGTCCCGGAAGAGTGGCAGTTACCGAGATAGCCCGGCAGATTTGCGCGCTCTACCAGCTTATCCAGCAACGCCTGGGGAAAGCTGTTCTCTTTGTCAGTGAAATAACCCCAGTCAAACAGCACCGGCACACCGGCAATTTCCCAGTGGCCTGACGGCGTATCTTTACCGGAAGAGAGTTCTTTGGCATAAGCGTAAGCACCGATAATTTCGGCGTTTTTATCCAGTCCTGGCGGAAATTTACCGGTGGACTCTTCCGCCGCTTTCCCCAGACCCAGCGCGCTGAGATTAGGCAGCTGTAAAGGGCCTTTACGGCCGATATCCGCTTCACCTTTAAAGCATGCTTCGGCAATGTGGCCAAGGGTATCAGAACCCTCATCACCGAACTTGTCAGCGTCTTTACTGGCACCGATTCCGAAGGAATCGAGCACCATAATAAATGCACGTTTCATCCTGCTCTCCTGCGTATGCACGCGATGCGGATTAAAAAATAGCGATCAGATCAGTATACCCGAATTGATGGTTATGCGCTGATTCTGCGATAGATAACGGGCGTCGTCGCTGGCGCACTGTCGCTCAGTTTAATCGCTGACTTTAGCGCATGCGCCGCTTCCTGCCAGCCAGATTCGCTGGCGGCATGAATCACCGCCAGTGGACGATGAGCATCAATATGATCGCCCAGCTGCGCCATATCACTGAGTCCGACGCTGTAGTCGATACTGTCCGTGGCGCGACGACGACCGCCACCCATTGCAACGACCGCCATCCCCAGCGCACGGGTATCCATCGCGCTGACAATACCCGGACGATCGGCATAGACCGCTTTACTGAGCATCGGCGCCGGTAAATAGCTGTCCAGCTTGTCGATAAAGTCGATCGGACCTTTCTGCGCCGCAACCATACGGGCAAACACCTCGGCGGCTTTACCGTTATCCAGCACCTGTTGCAGTTTTGCGCGCGCATCAGCGTCATCGCTGGCCAGCCCAGCGGAAAGCAGCATCTCGCTGCACAGCGCCATGGTGACTTCCAGCAAACGCGGATTACGGTATTCGCCGGTCAGGAACTGCACCGCTTCGCGCACTTCCAGCGCGTTACCGGCGCTGGAGGCCAGCACCTGATTCATATCGGTCAGCAACGCGGTGGTTTTGCACCCGGCGCCGTTAGCCACGCCCACGATCGCCTGCGCCAGCAGTTCTGATTGTTCGAAAGTCGGCATAAAAGCGCCGGACCCCACTTTGACATCCATCACCAGCGCATCCAGCCCTTCGGCCAGCTTTTTCGCCAGAATCGATGCGGTAATCAGCGGGATCGAATCCACCGTCGCGGTAATGTCACGGGTAGCGTAGAAACGTTTATCCGCCGGTGCCAGCGAGCTGGTCTGGCCGATAATGGCCACGCCCACCTCTTTGATAATACGGCGGAAAGCGTCATCTTCCGGGAAGATATCAAAGCCGGGTATCGCTTCGAGTTTATCAAGAGTGCCGCCGGTATGGCCGAGGCCACGGCCGGAGATCATCGGCACATAACCACCACAGGCGGCAATCATCGGCCCCAGCATCAGGGAAGTGACATCGCCGACGCCACCGGTGGAGTGCTTATCGACAATCGGACCATTAAGTTGCAGGGATTGCCAGTTCAGTACCGTGCCTGAATCACGCATCGCCATAGTCAGCGCGACACGTTCCGGCAGGGACATATCATGGAACCAGATGGTCATCGCCAGCGCGGCGATCTGCCCTTCAGAGACGGTATTGTCGCGCACGCCATTAATAAAAAAACGGATTTCTTCGTCGTTAAGGGTCAGGCCATCGCGCTTTTTACGGATAATTTCTTGCGGCAGAAACAAGGTAACCCCCTATTCGGTACCAACATGGGCGAATCAATATCCGGACTGGCTGGTGGCGCCCTGATATCCGGCGGCATTCAACAGACTGGCCAGCAAACTGGAGGCGCCAAAGCGGAAGTGGCGCGCATCGGCCCAGTCACTGCCAAGCAGGTCGTCAGCCAGTTTCAGGTACAGTGCGGCGTCTTCAGCAGTACGTACGCCACCGGCTGGTTTAAAACCAACCTGCGCTTTAACGCCTTTATCACGGATCACTGTCATCATGATTTCAGCCACTTCCGGCGTGGCGTTAACCGGCACTTTACCGGTGGAGGTTTTGATAAAATCGGCGCCAGCATCAATGGCAATTTCTGATGCCTGACGGATCAGCGCCGTCTCTTTCAGCTCACCGCTTTCGATAATTACTTTCAGCAGCACATTGGCGGCGGCGCAGGCTTCTTTACAGGCTTTCACGAGCGTAAAACCGACTTCGCTGTTACCGGCCATCAGTGCGCGATACGGGAATACCACATCCACTTCATCGGCACCGTAAGCGATCGCGGCACGGGTTTCCGCCAGCGCGATATCAATATCGTCGTTGCCATGCGGGAAGTTGGTGACGGTGGCGATACGGATATCCGGCGTACCCTGCTCCAGCAGCGTTTTACGCGCAATCGGAATAAAACGCGGGTAGATGCAGATGGCGGCTGTATTACCCGCCGGGGATTTTGCCTGATGACACAGTGCAATCACTTTCGCATCGGTGTCATCATCATTCAGGGTGGTCAGATCCATCAATTTCAGGGCGCGCAGCGCCGCAGCAGTTACATCAGTCATGCTACTCTCCAACAACAGTTTAGTGAGCCTTGCGACGATGTTAACATTCTAACAGCGCACTGGCGCCATTGATGTGCGTCAACTCACATATGATTAAGAAACGACTATTAGCATTCTATATTTTTTGTGAGATATTTCACATAAAAACGCGATCAAATGCCATAACCAAAGCCAGATTGCGGCATTCAAGGCTATTCAGCGGATGATGTTATAATTCTAACATTTAAGTCAGATGGTAAACAACTGGCGGGTATTTTCACGCAAGGTTTCACGAATAAGCTCCGGGGCTTCGCTGCGTAATTCACACAAAGATTGCCAGACATTCAGGATACGCTCAGGGCGATTTGGCTGTCCCTGAAAACCGCACAGCGGCATATCCGGTGCATCGGTTTCCAGCAGCAGTGCGTTAAGCGGCAGACGGGCAATGGTTTCACGGGTTTTGCTGGCACGCGGATAAGTAATAGTGCCACCTACGCCGATGCTATAGCCTGCTTTGATAAACGCTTCTGCCTGTTGCAGACTACCGGCAAAGCCATGCACCACGCCACGGCGCGGCAGCTCAATCCGCCGTAAATGCTGCGCCAGTTTGTCATGGGTGCGGCGCGAATGCAGGATCACCGGCAGTTGATAATCACGCGCCAGCCGCAACTGCGCATCCAGCAGCGCCTGCTGTTTAGCAAACTGCGGGTTATCCATATAGAGATCAAGCCCCATCTCGCCGATCGCCACCAGTTTGGCCGGACGCTGCTGCAAATGCTGCTCCAGCAGCGCGATGGCCGCATCGTTATGCTCAGCGATCGCCAGCGGATGCAGTCCCAGCGCGGCATACAGCGCAGAATGGTTTTCCGCCAGCGCCAGCACCCGTTGAAAACGATCGGCTGTCACCGCAGGAACAATAATTTTATCGACGCCCGCGCTGGCGGCGCGCTGTAAGCTCTCGCTCTCATGTTCACTAAACGGCGGAAAATCAAAATGACAGTGGGTATCAACAAAACTCATGCACGGGATCCTTCGTCATAATCGATATCATTACCGGCCACCGGACCGCGGATAATTGCATTGTTCGCCGGCTCATTAGCCACTGCCGCCGGCGGGGTGACCTGCAGATGACGCATAAAGCTGCCGCTGTCGTTCAGTGACTGGCCAACAGTGGCGAGGAAATAGCGCCCGCAACGGCGACCAAGGTGATAGTCCTGATTCAGTGACGCCACCCGGCTGCCCAGCGCACTGCTGGCCAGCGGTTTCGGCGGATAAATTTCCAGAATACGCAGTTTGCCCGGCGGCTTTTCAATAAAACGCTGAATCTGGTGATAGCTCTGCTCATGCTGCTGGATAACATGCAGCAGCGGCTGCAACGCACTTTCGCCCAGCCAGCGCTCCATTCGCTTGATCCATTGCGGGGTGTAATACATCTGCGAAGGCACGGTGCGGATCACCACAATGGTATCGGCGCCACGGCGGGCTGCTTCGCGCACCGGAATGGCGTCGCTGATACCGCCGTCAAGATAGCTGATGCCATCCAGATCCACGCCAGGGCGGTAGAAGCCGGGGATCGCGCTGGACGCTTTGATAATATTCAGCCAGTTATCCGCCGTTGGCGCGAAATAGCCCGGCGTATAATCATCACTGCGACAGGCGCACATATAGAACTCTTTGCCGCTGCTAAAAATCTTCTCCGCGCTGCTCATCGCCAGGGGAAACTCTTTAGCGGTGATATCTGTCAGCCAGTCAAGATCGATCAGATGTCCGCCACGTACAAAGCGCAGAGGATCAAAAAACAGTTTGCTGGTGGTGTAACGGGTGATCACCCGGCGCGCATAGCCCGGCTGCGCGCAGACAAAGGCCGACAGATTTTGTGCGCCGGCGGAGGTGCCCAGCATCAGATGGAAAGGGTTAAAATTAGCGCGCTGAAACTCATCAAGCACCCCGGCGGTAAAGATCCCACGCTGCCCGCCACCTTCACAGACCAGTGCGATTTTACCCGGTTTAAAGTGGGGTAACCTTAATGGCTCGATATTGCCCAGCGTGACAGGAATGCGTTTGCCCAACGGCGTACTCCTCAGAAATGCTGTAGCAGCGACAGACGGTATCTGAGGGGTTATAACATCGGGAAGAGGGGATGACAAACAAGGTAGCCCTTATTGCAAAGGCTCCCGAGGTGAGGTGCTTTTTAGTGACGGATCCTGCTGCTCTCTGCCGTAATCCTCCTGGAGGATGCCGGAGAGCCAGTCATTATTCCCTGCGACCCAGGCGCAATCGTTATCAAACCATTCCGCCCACATCAACCATAGCTGGCCTTTCAATTGCTTATATCTGCCAACGATGATGTCGCTATTCATGACTGGCCTCCGCTAAGAGAACTTAATCGAAACACATGTCCGATTTAACTAAGGCCTTTTGCGGCCGGTAAACAGGCTAACGAGGAACAGAATAATACCGACAACGAAGACAATTTTAGCTGCCCACGCGGCTGTACCTGCTAAACCACCAAAACCTAACGCAGCTGCGATGAGCGCGACAATCAGGAAAATAATACCCCAACGAAACATAAGCCTCTCCTTTACCATAGTGAAAATCGAACTGCTTGTGTCTGTCCGGGGAGCATTCCCACGGACTTATCTTCTCTTTCTTGTTAATACACCTTTCTGCGATGGCTCCCTGAGGGAAACCATCGCATGCTGACCATTAAGGTTTAACTGTCAGGTCGTTTTTAACGCTTTTCACACCTTCAATGGCTTTGGCAATCCCTTCAGCCCGTTCGGACTGCGCCTGACTCTTCACCGCGCCGGACAGCTGAACTACGCCATCGGTGGTTTCAACCTTCACATTACGAGACGGTACGATGTCATCAGCTAATAGTTTAGCTTTAATTTCGCTAGTCGTTGCCGTATCGCCTGCATAACCACTTACAGATTGCTTTTTGCTGTCTTTAACGTGCAGTTTGTCACTCACTGATTTCACGCCTTCCACTTTCTCAGCCAGCGCAACCGCTTTCTCTGCCTGATCCTGTGAAGTAACAAAACCGTTCAGCGTTACCACACCTGAGTGGGTCTCAACGGAGATATCAGTGCTTTTGATCGCTTCGTCATCAACGAGAGCGGCTTTAACTTTTGCTGTAACTGAGCTGTCGCCCATGTAGCCATCGACTTTTTTCATAGAACTATCGATTTTTGAACCCGCGCTATCGGCGGTGGCTGATGCTTTCTGAGTCGCGCTTTGCTCTGCCAGAGCGGAGCCGCTCATCAGCGCAGAACCAACCATTACAGCCATCAGAGTTTTAACGATTTTAGAGTTGTTCATCGATATATTCCTTCTACCTGTTGATACGCCCCACAACCGTGGGCTTTACAGCTACAAACGGCGTAACTGTTGAAATGGTTACCGGATGCAAACCACACAAACCAGCAGCCGACAGAGATAATCATAGTCAAGAATCAGGATTTAGCTGGATCTGATGGTGTAAAAGCAGGCAAAAGCGGGAAAACAGAGGTTTTTTAGGAGGAGTCTGTGTGAGGCGGGTAAAGAATAGACGGTTATCAGCAAACCTGCACAATTATAGCCTGCCAGGAAAAAAATGCTGGCCGGGCAAAGCCGGCCAGCATCATTAAAACCTGACGATTAATGTTCGCGGGTTTTACGGAAGACCACATCAGGATAGCGTTCCTGGGTGATATTCAGGTTTACCATGGTAGGAGCAATGTAAGTCAGGTTATCGCCTCCATCCAGCGCCAGGTTAACTTCATTCTTACGCTGGAATTCGTCGAATTTCTTCACATCATTGCACTCCACCCAGCGGGCGGTGGAAACGTTAACCGATTCGTAAATCGCTTCAACGTTATATTCGCTTTTCAGACGCGCAACCACCACCTCAAACTGCAGCACACCGACCGCACCGACGATCAGATCGTTGTTATGCACCGGACGGAAGACCTGCACCGCGCCCTCTTCTGATAGCTGAACCAGCCCTTTCAGCAGCTGTTTCTGCTTCAGTGGATCGCGCAGACGAATACGGCGGAACAGTTCAGGGGCGAAGTTCGGAATGCCGGTGAACTTCATGTTCTCGCCCTGGGTAAAGGTATCACCAATCTGGATGGTGCCGTGGTTATGCAATCCGATAATATCGCCCGGGAAAGCCTCTTCTACATGCGAGCGGTCACCAGCCATAAAGGTCAGGGCATCGGAAATCACCACGTCTTTACCGGTACGCACCTGGCGCAGTTTCATACCTTTCTCATATTTACCGGAAACCACACGCATAAAGGCTACGCGGTCACGGTGTTTCGGGTCCATATTGGCCTGAATTTTAAAGACAAAACCGCTAAATTTCTCATCAGCTGCGGTGACAACACGGGTATCGGTGTTGCGCGGCATTGGCGAAGGTGCCCACTCCACCAGACCGTCCAGCATATGATCGACACCAAAGTTACCGAGTGCGGTACCGAAGAACACTGGCGTCAGTTTGCCAGCAAGGAAAGCCTGCTGATCAAATTCGTGTGATGCGCCCTGCACCAGTTCCAGCTCTTCACGCAGCTGCGACACAATCTCTTCACCGACGACCTTGTCCAGATCCGGGTTATCCAGACCTTTAACAATGCGTACTTCCTGAATCGTGTGGCCCTGACCGCTCTGATAAAGGTAGATCTCATCTTTATAGAGGTGGTAAACGCCTTTAAATTGCTTACCACAGCCAATCGGCCAGGTAATCGGCGCACAAGCGATTTTCAGCTCGTTTTCCACTTCATCCATCACTTCCATCGGATCACGGACTTCGCGGTCAAGTTTGTTCATAAAGGTGATAATCGGCGTATCGCGCAGACGGGTGACTTCCATCAGCTTACGGGTACGATCTTCTACCCCTTTGGCGGCATCGATCACCATCAGACAGCAGTCAACCGCCGTCAGCGTACGGTAAGTATCTTCAGAGAAGTCTTCGTGTCCCGGGGTATCCAGCAGGTTAATCAGGCTGTTGCGATACGGGAACTGCATCACCGAGGTGGTAATCGAGATACCACGCTGTTTTTCCATCTCCATCCAGTCAGACTTCGCATGCTGGTTGGAACCACGACCTTTTACGGTACCGGCGGTCTGAATGGCCTGTCCGAACAGCAACACTTTTTCAGTGATGGTAGTTTTACCGGCATCGGGATGAGAAATAATGGCAAAAGTGCGGCGACGAGCCACCTCTTGCATAAAAGGTGCATTTGACATCAGGAGTCTTCTGGTTTGGCGCTGTGAGGCCACGGCGCAGAGCCGCTGTCACAGGCGATTTATCATCAATGGCCGGCATTTTCGCCGATCCGGGGGCTATACACAATCCGCAACGGCGCTTAATCGTTCAGAAAGGAGCAACAAGCCATTTGGCAGCGTGCTGTCGCCATCAGCTGGCGGACGATTAAGCCTGTTTTACACCGGATTGACCTCAGATAAATTTTGCGGGTTCGCTGTCGGGGGAGTGTACGGCAGAAAAAGCCAACTCGCCAGATATCAAGGCAGCCCGGTTGCCTGGTTACAGTGGGTCGAAGGTTGCGCCGAATCCATAATAATTAATACCGTTGTGTAGTGATCGGCAATAACCTGATGCATCAGTTTTCCGCTAATACGATAGCAACCATTGAGTTTCACCGGGCCGTGATCAGAGAGAATCTGCATTTCAGTCACATTATTCTCAGGTTCACTGTCCGCATTTTCATTCGAGGTGTTTGGTGGCGGATTTACCGTTACCGGCGCAGACAGATGCAGCACCGGCACATAGACCTTTTTATCATCCGGTCCGTCGCCGTAGCCTGGCGGGCCATCAAACTGCTGCATATCAACATCCCCCTCCAGCGTAACAACAGCCGGCTGATATTGCAGGACATCTTCTGCATGCGCCATCTGCCCCAGCCCGGTCGTACCTGACAGCATAATGGCAGGTAAAATCAGCGATAAAGGGGATAACTTGCGCCGGGGGTTTTGCTTTTTTTGGGTCATTTTTACGACTCCGCGCCTGTGCATTTTTGCCGCTGAAACTACATCATCAAGTTCTGATGTTTTCAACTGTGCAGCACGGAGATTCAGTACAGAGTTCGCGGAGTGTTATCTAAGAACGGTCTGTGGTTTTAGCACCCCGCGATAACCGTCATTGCAGGGTTTATCCTTATCAGATTAAACCTGCAATAATTCAGCTAACTGCTTCAGCGAGGAGACCTGCCAGTCAGGGTCTATGCCTTCAGGCTTAACGCGGTTATCCGCATTCAGCCAGCAGGTGGCAAGCCCGGCGTTGATGCCGCCAAGAATATCGGAATCAGGGTTATCACCCACCATCATCACGCGTTCCCGCGACGGATTGCCCATTTGCGCTAAAGCATAGTCAAAGATGGCCGCATGAGGCTTTGCATAGCCGACTTGCTCAGAGATAACCAGCAGATCGAAGTACTCAAGAAAGCCGGTGCGCTGCAAACGCGCCTGCTGCAACGCGGTAAAACCGTTGGTGATAATACCCATTTTCACCCGGCCTTTCAGGCCATTCAGCAGGTTTACCGCCCCTTCCAGCGGCACACAAATCTCCGCCATTGCGGTGAGAAAACCGCTGTTCAGCTCGCCTGGCTCAACACTCAGTTTATCCGCCCAGCCCTGAAAACGCTGATGCTGAAGCTGTAACGCGCTGATGACGCCATTCTGGTAATCAACCCACAGCGGCTTATTAATCGCCTGATAATCATCATAATCGGCGGTGGAAAACTGTACATCGTAGTCCTGAAACAGGCGCTGCAAACCAGCAAAAGCATCAAAATGAAAAAGCGTGTCATCAGCGTCGAATAAAATCCAATCCCAATCTTTTAACATCTGGTGATAAATCCTGTTGTTATTGGTCACAAGGTTAAAGCCATAATCAGCGCATCTTCACGACCTTCTGCGGTCGGGTAATAATTTCTGCGCACCGAGACCTCATTAAATTCCAGCTGCTCATACAGCGCGATAGCGCCATGATTTGAGGCGCGCACTTCCAGCCACAGCGTCAGCACGTCGCGCTGCGTCAGTTCCGCAATCAGATGCTCCAGCAGCTGACGTCCCAGTCCGCGGCGCTGAAAAGCAGGATCGACGGCAATATTGAACAACGTGGCTTCATCCAGCACGATTTGGGTGATGGCAAAAGCCGCCATCACACCATCCACATCCAGCCGGTAGCTGAGATAGCGCTCGCCCTGGTTACTGGCAAAGGTATTTTCCGTCCACGGAAAAGCGTGGCTACGCTGTTCAATCGCAAAGGCGTGGCTAAGGTCGCTCGGGGTGAGTAAAGAAATCTGAGTCATGTTCGCAAATCTGCTGCCACAGTACACGTTTCGCACTGGCATTATGGTAGAGCTCTTCAAGAGCCGGAGAAGCCAGCTGCACGCCCTGCACCGTCAACGGGGTATCCATCCCGAGGCGCCAGCTGGCACAGTGATGGTCATCCGGCAGCATCGCCAGCTGATCCGGCGTCAGGGCAAAAGCCTCATGCTGGCCGATTGCCAGCGCACGCAGCACGTCGCTGACCAGTGGATCATCGGTAGAGGGCGGCACATCGGCGATAATCAGCAGGCGCGTATGCGGCGGCAAAGTGAGTGCAATCTCACCCTGCAAGGCGCGCGGACGCCGCAGTACATACTGCGTAATGCCCATTTGCTGTAATAACCAGTCACGTCTGGAGGACATTTTTTTTCCCGTCTGGTCGCCCGATTGCGTCGCTATGCTAACAAACCCGAAGAATATGCGCCAACTTCCCCGCGCCCTCCCTGCGTTTGGTTGCTGCATCAGCTAACACTTTCTGTATAATCCCTGCTCTGATTAGTAAGGAGCCATCCGATGTCCGCTTTTTCCCCGGCCAGTGAAGTAATTCTGCGCCACAGTGATGAATTTATTGAACGCCGCGTGCTGTTTGCCGGTGACCTGCAGGATGACCTGCCCGCTCAACTGGAGACTGCTCTCAGCAAAGTTCATACCCAGCAATATCATCACTGGCAGAACCTCAGCCGGACGATGGGTGAGCGCGCGCAATACAGCCTGGTGGCCAGTGCTGAGATGGTGACTGACTGCGATACCCTGATCTACTACTGGTCGAAAAACAAGCCGGAAGCGCTGTTCCAGCTGCAAAACCTGCTGTCACTGCTGCCGGTGGGCTGCGATATTTTTGTCATCGGCGAAAACCGTAGCGGCGTACGTAGCGCAGAGCAGATGCTTGAGCCGTGGGCTACCATGAGCAAAATTGACAGCGCGCGTCGCTGTGGCCTTTATCACGGTAGTCTCGACCGTCAGCCAGATTTTGATGCGGAAAGCTTCTGGGGTGAATACGCCCTCGACGATTTCACCATTAAAACCCTGCCGGGCGTGTTCAGCCGTGACGGACTGGATATCGGCAGCGATCTGCTGCTGTCGACCTTTAGCCCGCATATGCGCGGCAAAGTGCTGGATATTGGCTGCGGCACCGGCGTGTTATCGACCGTGCTGGCCAGCCAGTCGCCGCGCGTACGTCTGTGGCTGACGGATGTCAGTGCATCGGCGATTGCCGCCAGCAAAGCGACGCTGGCGGCCAACCAGCTGGAAGGTGAAGTGTTTGCCAGTAACGTTTACTCCGATGTTACCGGGCGTTTTGATATGATTATTTCTAACCCGCCATTCCATGAAGGCATGCAAACCAGCCTTGATGCGGCACAAACGCTGATTCGTGGTGCGGTAAAACATCTGAACAGCGGCGGCGAGCTGCGTATTGTGGCTAACGCCTTCCTGCCTTATCCAAAACTGCTGGATGAAATCTTCGGCAGCCATGAAGTATTGGCGCAAACCGGACGCTTTAAGGTTTACCGTGCAGTGATGGGTGCAGGCGCCCGGGCAAAACGTTAATTTGCCGGCTGCGGGTCGCCCGCAGCTTTGCAACTTACTGATTCAGCTTATCGTCATGGATATGTCGCTTTTTCCGGCAATCATTCCATGGCGATGAAATATCTGTTGACGTGCCCGGTAAAATCTCTAGAATGCGCCTCCGTGGTTGCAATACAATAAACCGTATTGTGGGTATGCGAAGGTGGCGGAATTGGTAGACGCGCTAGCTTCAGGTGTTAGTGTCTTAACGGACGTGAGGGTTCAAGTCCCTCTCTTCGCACCAACAACCATGTATTGCTTTGCATTTGCGCGAAGGTGGCGGAATTGGTAGACGCGCTAGCTTCAGGTGTTAGTGTCCTAACGGACGTGAGGGTTCAAGTCCCTCTCTTCGCACCAAATGCAGCGATAAGCGTATGACAACGAAGATGCGAAGGTGGCGGAATTGGTAGACGCGCTAGCTTCAGGTGTTAGTGTCCTAACGGACGTGAGGGTTCAAGTCCCTCTCTTCGCACCAGTTGTAAACGCTCACTTTCTGCAAACAGGCTTACTGCCTTCCCGGTTATTCTCTCTCTTTCTGTTTTAATCCCCACTTACCAGACAGCAAACTTCAGCGAAATCGCCATTACGCAGCCTGCTAACGCAATACAGGAAGGCAGCAGCAGATAATGCCGCAGACGCTTATGGTAGAGCATGCTTACCGTTGCCAGCAGCGCAATCACCATCAGCAGACGCCATTGCGAAAATGAGAGTTCCATTAACGCCATTACCGGGATCATGGCGCAAGGCAGCAGCACGCCCCAGGCGCTATCCAGTCGTTTTCCCAACATCCAGCTCACTCCCCATAATCCACACGCGGTTGCTATCGCCACTAACATCGTCACAACCCTAAGATGATAATGATAACCAATAGCATATGATAATTTTTTTCATTCTGCAGCAAGATTGTTGAGACTTTGTGCCTGAGGATGACAGAGCAGGTGTAAAGTGCTAGATTGGCTCGTTCAGCATTCAAAAAAAACAACATAATAACTGCCACAAACTATTCCTGACCGAATAATAAAATCGAATGTCAGATTTAGCGCTTTGATATTTCAGGGCCGCAGCGAGTAAATAATATGAAATTACAAACTTATGACGAATTGCTACACAGCAAATATCGCCTGACGATGATGTTTTTTCTTTTTTTAAACATGGTCACATCGCTCTTCATTTTGTTCAATGCCAGTTATGTCTTTACATCGCAGATACTCCTGCCGACGGTGCTTATCCCGTGCCTGAGTGTGGCGTTATTCGTCTGGATTTTATTCAGGCCAAAAGTCAAATTATCCCAACTTAATAGTGCGGCATTAATAACAGGAATACTCTGGGCCTGGCATATTTCCGTTAAGCATCAGCTGGTATTCTATTTTAATGCCAGCTACTTACCGATCAGCCTGATCAGCGTGTTCTTTATTTGTGCGATTGCTCTCAGCGATCATCTGTCCGCATTCTGCCTGCATACCGCGCCGCCGGCACTGACAGTGCTGATCCTCGACAACGGCCACAATCTGACGCTGATACTGTCGACCATTGCCCTGCCGCTGGCTGGCTTTACTCTGCTGCACTTTTTACGCCGGCGTAGCGATGAGTTTACCCGTCGCCTGATGTATCAGCTGTATGAAGAGAAACAGACCTACAGCGACCTGAGTATGCTCGATCCACTGACCGGCCTGTATAACCGGCGTGGCCTGAAAAACCGCCTTGAAAGCGTGCTGGAGAACCATTCCGGCAGCCACTTTGTGCTGCTGCTGGATATCGACCATTTTAAGGCTTATAACGACAATTATGGTCATGCGATGGGTGACCAGGCGCTGGCACGCGTGTCAGTGGCTATCCGCGATGCGGTGCGATCGCGCGATATTGTCACCCGCTATGGCGGCGAAGAGTTTCTGGTGCTGCTGACTAACGTTAATGCCTCGATTGCGTTAAAGCTGGCCGAGCGTATCCGGCAATACGTACTGAATTTAGAGATTCCGCATCGCTTCAACGAACGGGTGGCCACCCACGTTACCATCAGCGCCGGTATTGCCCCGCTATTTGCTGATGATTTTGAGCAGGCGCTGGCCCATGCCGATCGCGCGTTGTATGTGGCAAAAAATCGCGGCCGTAATACTATTCTCTGTTGGGAAGACTTGCCGAAAACATCCAGTGCTCAGCCCGCAGATGCTATTTAACTCAAATTAGCCCCCACGCGGGGCTACTATTTCCGCATTAATTATCCCGCACATCTATTTAACTTACCCCTGCGCTTTTCTGGTTATTTCCTCGTTTACCACCACTCAGTGTTTAATAAAGGTAATACTTTAGCTTTCAACTAAATCAGTTAACACAAGCTTTTGACAAATTAGCCGATTGATTGGTATTTAATTTGACTGAATCGATCTATTTAGTACGCCATTACGCCAAAATATCAGTTAACTAAAATTAATTAATTATCAGGACTAATCACCGGCTTTAACCAGATAAAAACCAGGGGTAAATGAAGGTAAATAGAGCAATAATCGCGCTCTCCCGCCTTGCCTGCGCCTGATAACCTGGATAGAATTACGAACGATTATCATTTGTTTTCGTAACTTTGTTTCCTAAACCCAGGATGTCCATGGCAATCACTACGCGTCAGGCCGATGAGTATGCTTCACTGCCAGTGATCTTTTTGCAAAGTGGCAATGCGCTGGGCAACAGGCTGCATGCGCTGTTCAGCGCGGAGCGGGATTACTTCCTCGACAGCCTGAAGCTGGACCAAAGCGCGCCCGCGGCGGCGATGACGCTGGATCAGTGGTCGCAAAGTGACTGCTTCCATACCCTCTGTCAGCACTATGGCGATCACCTCTACTGCAATCACTCGCAGATGGCCCGTGAAGCGAAGCCGTTGCAGTCATTGTGGGCGCAGTGGTATTTCGGACTGATTGTTCCGCCGATGATGATGTCACTGCTGCTGGAACCCCGCGCGCTGGATTGTTCCCCGCACCATTTCCGCATTGAATTTCATGAAACTGGCCGCCCCGCCTGCTACTGGCTTGAGGTACATGAAGACAAAGACGCACGTTATCTCAACGCCCACCAGCGTATCGACCGCCTGATTCAGCGCCATCTGCAACCGGTGGTGGCGGCTATCGAACAGCATGGCGCGATAAATGCCAGACTGATCTGGAACAATACCGGCTATCTGATGCACTGGTTTCTTGGCAACCTGCAGCCATTAATCGATAAAGAGACCAGAGTCACTCTGGAACATGCGCTGTTTTTTAGCCGCGAATTGCTTGATGGTTCCGATAACCCACTGTACCGCACCATGATCCCGCGTGAAGGCGCGATGCAGCGCCGTAGCTGCTGCCAGCGTTATCGTGTGCCCGACGTCCAGCGTTGTGGTGATTGCACGTTAAAGTGCACCTGACTTCCCGACTGTTATTTACTGACACATTTTCCTTTCTCCAGCCGTTTACAGACCTCAGCCATTGTGGCAGCTTTATCAGCTGCTAAATTGTGGAGATAAGCATGAGCCTTGAGTCTGTGCGGCAGTTCTTTGCCGAGCGTGCCCCCGAAATTGATATCATAGAGCTGGCAGAGAGCACGGCAACCGTCGCCCTTGCGGCAAGAGCCCACCACGTCACGCCCGGCCAGATTGCCAAAACGCTGTCGCTGAAAGTCAAAGATCGGGTGATTTTGATTGTGACGCGTGGTGATGCACGTCTTGATAACCGCAAATTAAAACAGGCGCTGGGCGCCAAAGCCCGCATGCTAAGCACTGATGAAGTGGTCAACTGGACCGGCCATCCGGTTGGCGGCGTCTGCCCGTTTGGACTGGAAAATCCGTTGCAGGTCTATTGTGATGTGTCGCTGCAGGGATTCACGGAAGTGTTGCCTGCTGCCGGTGCGATTTACAGCGCAGTACGCATCTCGCCACAGCAGATGGCGGAGCTGACTGAAGCCAAATGGATCGATGTCTGCCAGCCACCGCAATAAGAACGTAACCGGGCGAGCCACTGCTCGCCCGGCCTGAAGCTGAGAAAAACTTATTCAAGGCAATCTTTTGCAACATCTGTGGCCGATTCGGCTACAATCCCCGCGTTGAAATTATCTGCAGGTTCCCGGTGTCACTGATTCGGATTTATACCTCGCGCAGCCGCCTGCCCGCATGGCTTGGCCTGTTTGCGATGCTGCTACTGTTTATTGCACCGGTGATCTCGAAGTCACTGGCGCAGGCGCGTGGCGGCGAAATGCCGATGATGATGTCGCACCATGGTGAGATGGCGATGGCCGATATGCCACATACGATGGCCTCTGCTGACCCTTCGATGTCCGCGCCACACCATCCGATGAGCATGATGGACGACAGCGCTTGTGGCTACTGCGTATTGCTGATCCATCTGCCGCTTAACCTGAGTAACCTGCCCGAACTCTGGACGCTGCTACAGGCTGCGGCGTTGCCGCAGCCTGAGCCGGAGCCGCTGTTTATCGCTATTTTTGTTCCCATTCATTATCGCTCACGCGCGCCGCCCTTTCCGACACTGAACCGCTGAAATCACTGGAATTATTAACCTGGCGCCAATGGCGTCAGGTATCTGCACCTGCCTGCTATGGGCAAAGGAACCTTTATGTCGGAAAAAATTATCCCGGCCGCGCCAGCCGCGCGCGCCGAAACAGGTCAAAACAGCCAGGCGTTGGTACATCTGTTGCGTCGCCTGCATTTCTATATCGGCCTGTTTATTGGACCTTTTATTTTTATCGCCGCCCTGACCGGCACCCTGTACGTGCTGACGCCACAGCTGGAAAACCATCTCTATGCGCAGCAGCTGTTTACCCCATCAACTGGCGAAGATCGCCCGCTGTCGCAGCAGGTGAGCCGCGCCATTGACTATCTGGGCAGCGATGCGCAAATTGTCGCAGTCAGACCTGCGCCTGCCTCAGGCGAGACCACCCGCGTGATGTTTCGTGATGCGCAGGCCGCTGCATCGGAAACCCATGCGGTATTTGTCGACCCGAAAACGCTGGCGATCCGTGGCGAACTGCGGGTGTATGGCACCAGCGGCGTGCTGCCGTTTCGTACCTGGCTCGACTATCTGCATCGCAATCTGCTGCTGGGCGATATTGGCCGCAACTATAGCGAGCTGGCCGCCAGCTGGCTATGGATCGCCGCGCTCGGTGGCGTCGCGCTATGGGCGTTCAGCCGCACGCCACGCCGCACAGCAAGCGCGCGCCGCCAGTCAAAGAGCGCGCGCTTTCTGCGCCAGCGCCACTGGCACACCACACTGGGGCTGGTACTGCTGCTCGGATTGGTATTTTTCTCCGCCACCGGTTTAACCTGGTCGAACTGGGCGGGTAATAATATCGCGCAGATGCGCGCCCACTTTGGCTGGTTGACGCCAGCGGTGAATACCACGCTCGGCGGCGGTCAGCCAATGATGCCAATGGATGAACATGCGGAACACCATGCCGGTCATATGGCGATGATGGCTCATCAGGCGGCCGCAACCACGGTCACGCCAGCGCAATTTGATGCGGTGCTGGCCAGTGCGCGCGAGGCAAATATTGATGCCGGTAAAGTTGAGATTCGTCCGGCGTACAGTGCTGATAAAGCCTGGGTGGTGTCCGAAATCGATCGCAGCTGGCCAACACAGGTCGATGCGGTGTCCATCAATCCACATAACTTTCAGCTGGTGGATAAAGTTGAGTTCGCCCAATTTGGTTTACTGGCAAAACTGACACGCTGGGGCGTGGATGCCCATATGGGGGTGTTGTTCGGCGTGGCGAATCAGCTGCTGCTGGCGCTGTTTGGTATCGGGCTGTGCGTAATGACGGTACTGGGCTATCGTATGTGGTGGCTGCGTCGTCCGGCGATTAAACAGCAGGCTAATCCGGCGGATACGCTGATTTACGGCTGGCGCAAGTTAAGTCTGAGTCTGCGTTTCTTGCTGGCGGTGATCGGCGTGGCGCTGGCTTTCAGTCTGCCGCTGATGGGCATTAGCCTGCTGCTGTTTTTGCTGATTGACGGGTTACGCTGGTATAAAAGCGCAAGAAGTTAACTTATATGGGCGGCGAGGGTTTGCACCTGCCGGACTCACGGTTTCACGCCGCCCCGATCCGTTTATTTTAAAATTCCGATGCCGCCAGCGCCTGTTCCAGCATGCTTAACAGCAGCTGGTTATCCACGCTTTGCAGCACATGCACCAGACCGCCTGCCGACTGCTCGATGCCCACCGTTACACGTAATGGATGACGATAACGCCACGATTTACCGCGCGTTGGTCCGGCATGCAGTTCAACATCCACCAGATAATCGCTGGCGGTGGCGACCCGTTGATTCAGCAACCAGGCAACCACCAGCGCATCATGGATCCAGCAACCGGGCAGATTGCGTGTTTTAATCGAGTAATCAATCCATGGGCGGAACGTTTCCGTCACAAAGCGCGCCAGTGGTTTATCGATCTTCGCAATGCGGTCGAGATCCTGATGGGTCATCAATGTCTGGGTGGTGACATCCATCGGCACCAGCGTAATCGCCGCGCCGCTGTTCAGCACCTGATGCGCCGCCTCCGGATCGAGACCAAAATTGGTATCTTTCAGATAGTCATCAAGGGCAAATACGCCGCCCATAATTGCTATTTCAGCCACCGACTCCGCCAGTTGCGGATAACGCTGCATCGCACGCGCCACGTTAGTCAGCGGACCAATCGCCACCAGCGTGATCTCCCCCGGATTGTCGCAAATCAGCTGGCCGATGGCATCGATCGCATCCTGCTGCGGCGCCACCTGCGGCAGTGGCTGACGCACGCCATGCCACAGATGCGCCAGCTTCAGCTGATGCACGCGCTGATCCAGCGCCTGTCGCCAGGGTTCAGCCGGTTCCCGCAGCGCCTGGCTTTCACCTTTATGCACCGGAATCGTCAGCCCTAAACGCGCCACCAGATCCTGCGCCACGCCATAGCCCACCTCCACTGGCGTGTTACCGGCGACAATCGTAATCAGCTCCAGCGAGATATCCGGCGAAGCCATCGCCAGCGCGAGAGCCAGACCATCATCAACATTTGCACCTGCGATGCCATTCCCCGGATCGCAATCAATAATTAAACGTTTCATTAGTTATTATCTTTATTTTCTGGCGCTTAGTGCTGGAGCCAGCGTACAGCCGCAGGATTCGCCTATTTCCAGCTGATGAGATACCTCACGCAGCATTGCCTCGCCATTCCATGCTTTCAGCATTTCAATGGCCGTTTTCGCCATCACCCGAATCGGCTGACGCACGGTCGTCAGCGCTGGCACCATAAACGCTGACTGATCGGTTCCGTTAAAGCACACCAGCGCTATCTGCTCTGGTACGCGAATATTGTGTTCCTGTAACGCACGAATACAGCCAATCGCCTGTCCTTCGTTACTGACAAACAGCGCGCGTGGCAGCGTGTCGCCCTGCAACATCTGCAATGTGGCTTCATAGCCACCTTCACGGGTATAGCGTGTCGGGAAAATCCACTGCTGATGAATCTCCAGACCGTGGCTCTCCATCGCGTCGCGCCAGCCGTTAATGCGGTCTTGTGCGTTAAGCATATCGTCCGGGCCGCGGATAATACCGACATCACGATAACCATGACTGAGTAAATGTTCCGTCACCAGGCGCGCAGCGGCGCGTTCATCGACCCGCAACATACTGACCTGCAGTGCCGGATCGACCCGGTCCAGCATCACTAATGGCGTGCCGCTGGCTTTGATCAGATCAATATAGGGATGGCGATCGACGCTGTAATAAAACAGGCCATCAACCTGACGATTTAACAGGTTGTGAATCAGTTCCAGCTCGCGACGACAATCATCACCGGCATCCCCCAGCAGAATCACCATCTCCTCATTCAGTGCTTCCTGAATCAGCGCATGCGCCATGGCGGCCACAAAAGGATTTGAGATATTCGGCACCACTAAGCCGTAACTTTTCGTGCTGCCCGACGCCAGTGCGCGGGCAATCGTGTTAGGGCGATAGCCGGTCTGCGTAATCGCCTCCAGCACCCGCTGACGCGTTGCTTCGGCCACCGGACGTGGGCCGTTATTGATGACATAACTCACAACCGCAACGGAAGTTCCGGCAATTCTGGCGACATCTGCGCGAGTCACGCGTTTTGGGTGCTGTTTGGCCAATACTTTACCTGCTGGTTGATACATAAAAGACAAAATGCCAGCCGGACAATGCCCGGCCAGCCTGATGGCAACTTACATCTGCGCTAACAATAAATCGCAGGTCTCAGATAGCATCCTCAGGGAGATTAAGGTCGCGACCGCGGGTTTCCGGCGCCACAAAGGTGGTCAGAAAACCGATAGTCGCCATCGCTGAGAAGTAAATCGCAATCGGCCACCAGTGACCGGTAAAGGAGAGCATCGCGGCGGCAATCAGCGGTGCGGTGCCGCCAGATAAAATCGAACCCAGCTCTTTGGCCACCGCCATTTTGGTATAGCGATGATGGACGCCAAACATCTCAACGCCCCATGCCGCCTGCACACCAAATATCCCCAATGAGGCTAATGCCATACCTGTAACAATAGTCGGGATCACGATCATTGGCTCGCGGCTGTCGAGCAACGTAAAGGCAGGCCAGGCGTAGATAATCAGTAACAGGCAGAAGCAACGATAGGTAATGCGGCGACCAAAACGATCCGACAGCCAGCCCGCCAGCGGAATAATCAGGAAACCGAGCAGTGAGGCGATAAACACCGCGGTGGTCGGCACCGATTTATCGACCATCAGCACTTTCGCCACATAACCGACGATAAAACCCTGCGCCAGATACGACGGGCCGTTCTCACCGATACGCAGACCGACCATAATCCAGAACGCTTTACTGCGCTGCCAGAAGCTACGGGTATCGGCGACCGGCGGATGGGTATTGAGCGTCTGAGCACGTTGCGCTTCGAGTTGCGCTTTTTTGCGCTCAAACACCGGTGTTTCACGCAAATTACGGCGGATCCACAGTGCAGTCAGCGCGATCAGCGAACTACAGAGGAACGGAATACGCCATCCCCAATCCTGCAGCTGCTGCTGATCCATCTGCACCACCAGCAGCCACACCAGCGATGCCAGTAAGGTGCCGCTGTTGGAACCGAGAGCAATCACCGACGAGACCAGTCCGCGTCGTTCAACCGGCGCATACTCGCCAAGCATCACCGTCCCGCCAGAAAGCTCCGCTCCGGCGCCAAAGCCCTGCGAAAAACGCAGAATCACCAGACATGCGGGCGCCCATACGCCGATTGAGGCATAGCTGGGAATCAGGCCAATCAGGGTGGTTGAAGCGCCCATCAGAATGATGGTGCTGATCATAACGACTTTGCGGCCTTTACGGTCGCCGAGCCAGCCAAAGAACAGTGCGCCAATCGGGCGGGCAATAAAGCCAACCGACCAGGTCGCAAAGCTGGAGAGTAATGCCATCGCGGGGGTGGCTTCGGGGAAGAAAATGTCGCCAAAGATAATACCGGCGGCAAGTCCGTAGAGGGCAAAATCGGCATATTCCATTGCGGTACCCAGCCAGCAGGAGAAGGTTGCGCGCCAGAAATCTTTGCGCCCTTCTTCAGTGGTGAGTCTTTCATCCGCAGCAGATTGCGTTGCTGCAATCGATTGCTCTACAGCTTGTTGTGAGGTCATTCAAAAAATTCCCTGATGTTAGGAGATCTTAAGAGCGCCCTTCCGTGGGTCATCGTTCCTCTTAACGAAGAGATAACTCCCCGGTAAAGACGCTCAGTTTCTGAGCCATGATGAAAGGTCAGTAAAGGGTTCCCTGGTGTCAGGATCTTTTAATTTGCTGCGCGTCTGTCGGTTTTAAATTAACCGATCGCTTAAGTAACGCGAAACAAACCGGACCATCACTTAGCAGACTGGACATCAAGCACCGTGAGTTATCACTACCCTTGCATTGTATCTACGCGCGTAGATAAAGCAAGCAAAGATCCTGTTAATTATTAGATTTGCTTCACAATCAGGTTGCCGTGAAAACATGAGATTGCGCAAAATCAGTAAGTTAAGCAGTATTTAACTCAAATGCAGGCAGTGATTTTTTTTTCCGCACTGCTGATGCTAATCTTTGGCGCTAAGGATGACGCTTTACCGGCGCTTCAACTGGCGGACTATTTCTCGCATTATCAGATGTCATTCAGATGACAGTACGGTAAAACAGGGGCGCAATCTGAAACTGCCTGAGGGATATATTAGCGTCAGGTGCAATCGGCTACCCTGAAGGGACTTCAAAACGGGCTGATAATTATGGCAATTATTTTAATGCGACACGGTAAACCCGATCACCAGTCGCCCGCACGCGTCTCGGCGCTGGCGATGGAGCAGTGGTGCGAACAGTATAACCTGTCGCTGGTCAGCGATTTACCGCCGGATCGCAGCCGGATGATCGCACGCCAGGCACATGTGATTGTCACCAGTACGCTGCCACGAGCACTCTCATCGCTGGAGAAGCTCGGCATGCAGGCTGACACCAGCGACGCGCTGTATAGCGAGGTCGAGCTGCCTATCCTGCCTTTTTCCGCTTTTCATCTGCCACCCGCTCTGTGGTTGTCATTCTGGCGGCTGCTGTGGTTTTGCGGCTATTCCGGTTCGGTGGAGTCCTTTAAATCGGCCAGCGCGCGGGCGAAACAGGCGGCGCAACAGCTGATCACGTTGTCAGAGCAGGGAACGGTGCTGCTGGTCGGGCATGGCATTATGAATAAGATGATTGCCCGCGAGCTGCGCAAACGCGGCTGGCAGGCGGAGAAACACGCCAGTAGCCGTCACTGGAGCACCGCAATCTATAACCGGCCCTTTATTTAAACTGGCGCAGCGTATCGATAAATGCGCGCAGTGCGGCGGGGATATGGCGATGGCCGGGGTAGTAAAGGCACATGCCCGGGATTTCCGGGCACCACTCCTCCAGCAGCAGATTCAGTTCGCCGCGTTGCAGATAAGGCTGCGCAACCGCATAAGGGACGTAAGCCACGCCCAATCCTTGCGCTGCCGCCTGTGCCATTAACTCAAGATGGTCCAGCATCAACGGTCCCTGCGGCGCGATAGTCAGCTCCTGGCCGCGTCGGGCAAACTCCCAGCGATATAACTTGCCGCTCGGCAGGCGAAAACGTACGCACTGATGATGGCGTAAATCATCCGGCACGATTAACGGGGTTTTATCCTGCAGATAGTGTGGCGCAGCAACCGCCACAAATTGCGCATTGCCGCCAAAAGGCACCGCAATCATATCCTGCGGCACATCTTCCGCCAGCCGCACACCGGCATCAAAATGCTCGCTGACAATATCGATCAGCCGCCCTTCGGTCACCAGATCGAGTGAAATATCCGGATAACGCGCTAAAAAGCGTGGAACAACATGATTAAGCAGATAACGTGCGGCAATCTCGCTGGCGTTAATGCGTAAATTACCGCGCGGATGTTGACGAAAATCCTCCACCACCGCTAAAGCGCTATCGAGATCGCGTAACGCCGGCTGCAGGCTGGCAAACAGCGCGTCACCGGCTTCGGTTGGCGACACGCTACGCGTGGTGCGATGCAGTAATCTCACACCCAGCTTCTCTTCCAGCGTGCGCATCATATGGCTGAGAGTAGATGGCGACATCCCCAGTTCATCCGCCGCTTTACGAAAACTGGCATGGGAGACAATCGCGGCGAATGCCGTGAGCGAGCTCAGATCGGGCTTCTGATTCATGTTTAATTTTCACTTCCGCATGCGAAATTAGACGGATAGTAGCATCAATTTGACTGGCTTAAAGTGATTAAACCTTCAACATCTTCTGAGGAAATGATTATGTCCAGAACATGGTTTATCACCGGCACCTCTTCCGGCTTTGGCCGCGAAATGACTGAAACCCTGCTGGCACGCGGCGATCGCGTGGCGGCCACCCTGCGTAATCCGGCACAACTCGACGGTCTGCAACAGCGCTATGGCAAGAGGTTATGGGTTGCGGCGCTGGATGTAACGGATACCGCGGCGGTACATGCGGTGATTAAGCGCGCCTTTAATGAACTGGGGCGAATTGATGTTATTGTCAGTAACGCCGGTTACGGCCTCGGCGGCGCGGCCGAAGAGCTAAGCGATGAGCAGATCGTGCAACAAATTAACACCAATGTGATTGGCTCGATTCAGGTGACGCGGGCCGTGCTGCCGCATCTGCGTCGCCAGGGCGGTGGCCGCATTCTGCAAATCTCTTCGATGGGCGGACAAATTGTCTTCCCCGGCCTGAGCCTTTATCACACCACCAAATGGGCGATTGAAGGATTTATTGAAGCGGTACGCGAGGAAGTGCGCGGCTTTAATATTGAATTTACCCTGATTGAACCGGGCACCGCAAACACCGGTTTCCGTGACCGCGGGCTGGTGATGGCAGAAGCGATGGCGGAATATGACGGCACCCCTGGGCATCTGCTGCATCAGCCTTTTCCATGGATCGGCGACGCGAAAAAGATGGTGCGTGAGATGATCGCCAGTGTCGATCGCTCGCCTGCCCCACATCGCCTGGCGCTGGGCAGCGACGCCTACAATCTGATCAAAGCGGCGCTGGAACAGCGGCTGGCCGATCTGGAAGCCGATAAAGCGATTACCCTGTCAACGGATCTGGATCAGGTATAGACCGCGGGCGGCGAGAACGCCGCCCCTACGCAGCTCACTTGCAGGGGCGGCGTTCTCGCCGCCTACGCCTTGGTGCGAATTAGCTCCAGCCCGGCAATATCCCCGGCCACAATCTGTGGCAGGCCGGCGCTGATTTTCTCTGCCGGCCAGTCCCACCAGCTCAAGGCTTCCAGTCGTGCAATATCCTCCGCTGGAAAGCGCATTTTAATCACCTGCGCCGGATTGCCACCCACGACGCTATAAGCAGGCACATCGCGCGTCACCACCGCGCGTGCAGAGATAATCGCTCCATTGCCGACTTTTATCCCGGGCATAATCAGCGCGTCATAACCAATCCAGACATCGTTGCCGATCACCGTATCGCCTTTAAACGGCAGTTCACCGGCGGACGGTATACTGGTTTCCCAGCCATGGCCAAAAATCCAGAACGGATAAGTC
Source organism: Winslowiella arboricola (assembly GCF_025527015.1). Taxonomy (GTDB): domain Bacteria; phylum Pseudomonadota; class Gammaproteobacteria; order Enterobacterales; family Enterobacteriaceae; genus Erwinia; species Erwinia arboricola. Next base: position 232,555 of record NZ_JAODIM010000041.1, read on the forward strand.
GAAATACCGGAAAGCTGATGGTTAGCACCGTTCATAATAAATTTTACGCCGCGAGCCAGCGCGCAAAACTTGCCTATAACCAGCTTGTCGCCAATAAAGGGAAACAGGTACAGCACATTACGCTCGAAGTTTTCCACACCATCGGGATCATCGTAATAACTGTAATCACCAATGATAATTTGCGGATTATTCACCACATTTTTCAGAAAGCAGAGCTGAGGAAAACCTGCCAGAGGAAAAGGGGTATCAGGTGTTGGTCCCTGCATCACTCACTCCTGTTGTTTATCCAGCAACAAACCAAATAGCAGCGAATCAGAGGTGACTCCCTCCACGCACCAGCGCTCTCTCATCATCCCTTCCTGCTGAAAGCCCAGCCGTTGCAGCATCCGCACGGAAGCCAGATTGTGTGGGTTAACATCCGCCTCCAGCCGACGCAGCGACATCTGTTGCTGCAAAAAGGCGAAAAAATGCTGCAGCGCTTCGGTCATATAACCGCGCCCCTGCGCTTCGCTGGCGAGGCAATAGCCGATGGCACCGCGCTGCGATCCCTGATGATGATGAAAGAAAATGCACATACCTATGCACTGATTATCCGGTTTGGCGGTGATCGCCAGCTTCAGATACTCGCCGCTGGCCATTGCCTCCATATCAGCGACAATTCCCTGTTCAGCCTGCGAGATCTGCCGCCAGACCTTGTGTCCCCAATATTTCATCACCTGCGGATCGCGCATAATGGCGAACCAGCTGGCGCTGTCGTCGCGGGTAAGGGGGCGTAAAATCAGGCGTGGGGTATCAATAACAACCGTGGTGTAATTCATTATATGCTCCTTGCGATGGTTGTCAGCAATTTAACCATAGTTGTCGCCAGCGTGCGATTAAGAGGATCAGTCACGTCGCAGCCGCCTGGCCGTCATCATTAAATTAAGCGCAATACCGCATCGGTAATTGCCGCGGTACTCTGTGTCTGGTTTAACGGAATTTCCGCCGTTACCTGTTCCAGCGCCTGCATAATCCCCTGCGCCGCCTGTTTTTCGCCAAGATGATCCAGCATCAATGCGCCTGACCAGATGGACGCAATCGGGTTAGCGATATTTTGCCCGGCAATATCCGGCGCTGAGCCGTGTACCGGTTCAAACATCGATGGCACAGCCGGATCGGGATTAAGGTTGGCCGATGCGGCATATCCCAGTCCACCCTGAATCGCCGCGCCGAGATCGGTGAGGATATCGCCAAACAGATTAGAGGCGACCACCACATCCAGCGACTCAGGCTGCATCACAAAACGCGCGGCAATGGCGTCGATATGGTAGCGCGTCACCTTGACATCGGGATACTCACTGGCAATTTCGTCGGTAATCTCATCCCACATCACCATGGTGTATTTCTGGGCATTGGATTTGGTCACCGATGCCAGACGTCCGCTGCGCTGACGCGCGGCTTCAAAGCCATAACGCAGAATGCGCCCGACGCCGTGACGGGTGAAAATCGAAGTTTCGACCGCCACTTCCTGCGGCGTGCCTTGATGGAGTCGACCACCCGCGCCGCTGTATTCCCCTTCGGTGTTTTCGCGGATGCAGAGAATATCGAAGTTCTCCTCGCGCAGCGGGCCGCGCACGCCCGGTAACAGACGATGCGGACGCACATTGGCAAACAGATCGAACTGCTTACGAATCGGCAGCAGCAGACCATGCAGCGATACATTATCCGGTACACGCTGCGGCCAGCCGACCGCGCCCAGCAGAATGGCATTAAACTGACGCAGTGTGGCGATGCCATCTTGCGGCATCATCTCGCCATGTTCGAGATAGTAATCACAGGACCAGGGAAACCATTCACCCTGCAAGCTGAAGTGATGCTTTGCCGCGCTCAGCTCCAGCACCTGCCAGGCTGCTTTGATCACATCGACGCCAATGCCGTCGCCCGGGATTACCGCCACTTTATAGTTGTTCATTGACTCCCTCTCAAACAGTTATCAGCTCAGGGTAAAATAACTTAGCACTTCGCAACCGCGTCCGACCGATGGCGTGGCAATTACTTTGCCGGTGGCGATATCGATCACGCTTAGCGTGCCATCATCTTCATTGGCAATCAGCAGGGTGCGATTGTCCGGGCTAAAGCAGCCATCCATCGGTTTGTTGCCGACATGAATCTGCTTCAGCGGCGTCAGCATGCCATCGAACAGGGTGATAATCGGTTCACCGTCACCAATCACCACCAGCAGTCCACCATCTTCGCTAAAGCGGGCAACTTGCGCTGCTTTTTTATGCCCTGGCAGCGGCAGATGATGCCGAATACGGTGACTCTCCGCATCGAGAACATACAGCAGTGGCCGTTCAGCATCTGTAGCCACCAGATACGGGTAGCGCGATGAGGCGGCAATACCGTTGATCGCCCGCGGCATCAAAATATTCTCCACCACTTCGCCATGGGCGGAGCAGAGATCGATCACTGTAATAGTGGCATCTTCTTCGTTTTCAGTGAATAACTTACGCCCCGACGGCAAAATGGTCAGGCGATGGCTGTTATGTGAAGGCAGCGCGATCTGATCAACCGGCTGGTCTGTATCCGGGTCGATCACCAGGATTGTGGCGCTGTTTTCGCAGCAGATATAGACGCGCCCGTCTCTGCCAAGACGCGCGGTATGCGGTGAAACCAGCGGGCGAATATCGATAAAGTGACTGAGCTGGCGTTTAACCAGATCGATAACCGCGATTTTATGGCCGGGATGGGGATTATCGCCATGGATGCCATCACCGAAGATCGGCACATAAGCTTTATTGTGCTGCGGCAGGATCAACAACTCATGCGGGCGGGGCGGAAAGGCGTTAAGTTGCTGCTCGACGGCAAAGGTTTGCGGATTAAGAAACAGCACGTTGCTGCCCTGTTTATCAACTGCGATCAGACCGGATTGCGCTTTTGTCATGTTGTTCTCCTTGCTGACAAGTGAGAAGTCACTGCTTTAAGCGTAGTTCATTGGTTCTGACGAAAAGCGGCGCGCAGCCAGTGGGTAAATTCGGTGACTGCGCGCGGCACCTGCGCGGTGTAAGGGCGCACAATCCACAGCTTATCGGCAAACGCGCCCACCGCCTGCCACTGCGGCAGGATCACCTGCAGAGTGCCGTTATCCAGCGCCGCCTGCGCGCTAAAATCCGGCAGCATGGCGATACCCAGCCCATCCAGCGCCGCATCGCGGATCGATTCGCTGTTGTTAGTCGCAAAAGGGCCGCTGACGCTGACCGTCACCTGCTCGCTGGCCGACGCGCTGTGGGCAAAGATCCAGCGTGGCAGCTCAACGCCGCGCGGATAGTAGAGACACTGATGCTGATGCAGCTGTTGCGGCGTCTGTGGTTTGCCATGCGCAGCGATATAGCCCGGCGAGGCCACCAGCAGCGCGCGCGTATCGCACAGCGGCAGCGCCACATGGGTTTCCGGCAGCGAATTACTGTGGCGGATCGCCAGATCAAAGCCCTCGCTGGCCAGCGAGACCAGCCGATCGGAGACTTCCAGCTGCACCCTCACCTGCGGGTGCTGGCGCAGAAAACTGCTGATATGTGGCACCAGCTGCTGGCGGGCAAAGGCCACCGGCGCGGTCACCCGCACCAGCCCGCGCAACGGGCCGCTGGAGTCACGCACGCTATAAAAACTTTGCGCAATCTGCGAAAACGGCTCACGCAGATCGTCCACCAGCTTTTCACCGGCGCTGGTCAGTCGCACGCTGCGTGTGGTGCGTTGCACCAGCGCCACACCGGCCATCTCTTCCAGCTGTTTTATTTTCTGGCTCATCGCCGCTTTACTGACTTCCAGCCGCTCTGCCGCACGGGTAAAACTGCCCTGCTCCGCCAGCACCGTCAGCCAGTGCAGATGCATCCATAACGCTTCAGTTTTCAGTTCTTTCATCAGGATTGTTCAAAATAGTAAATAATCAATTCAAGTATAGCGCTTTTTCTTTGCTGCCAGCAGGTTCAGGATAATCCCTGTCAGATTATCCTTTCAGCAATGTCATCAGGAGCTTCTATGCCGTTATTACAGTTCGACGTTATCCAGGGCCGTTCAGAATCTGAACTGCAAACGCTGCTCGATGCTGCGCACCGTGCAGTACTGACCGCCTTTGAAGTACCGCAACGCGATCGCTATCAGATTGTTCACGAAAATAAAAGATATCAGATGGTATTTGAAGATACCGGCCTGGGGCTGCAGCGCACCGACAACCTGGTGATGGTGCGGGTATTTACCAGTCCACGCAGCGACGAGCAGAAGCAACTGTTTATGGCGGAGCTGGCGCGCGAGTTTAAACAGAGCTGCGGTATTGCCGGCAGTGATCTGATGATCGCGTTTATCACCAATGGCAAAGGCGACTGGAGCTTTGGCAACGGCGTTGCCCAGTATATGACCGGCGAGTTATAAGCTTTTCCCTCCACGGGTCAGCCTCTTCTCTCTGCTGGCCCGCTGCTTTTTTAGCCCAATTCTGATTCAGCCCGCATTTCTGTCAGTGTCAGTTGCCTGCCCGCAGCTGCCGCGCTAAATTGGACTGTGGTATCGCTGCCATGTCGGGAGGGTAAGCGCAAGGGAAAGTGCTTAATGATAAAGAGAGGAATTGATGTCGTCTGAACTGCTTTCAGTTGTTTTATTTTTGGTTGCTATTGTAGTTTATGCGACAAAAGCCGGGCGTAATAAATTTTGGTTCAGCGTTATTTTAATTATCTCAGGCGCATTTGTGGTGCTGAATGCCACGCTGTTTGCCAGTAACTATTTTACCGGCGATGGGATTAACGATGCGGTCATCTATACCTTAACCAACAGCATGGAAGGCGCAGGGATCAGTAAATATGTCCTGCCCGCCATTGGTCTGATTCTGGCTCTGTTTCTTATTTTTTGCCTGCTGTCGTGGATATTACTGCGCCGTAAAGAGCATCCACACCATATCGGCTATAGTCTGATGGCAGTGGTGCTGGCGCTGGCCTCGATCAAAACCACGCCCGCGTTTCAGCAGGTGTTTGAGCTGGTGCGCTCCCAGACGCGACAGGGTGATTCAGATTTCGCCGCCCACTATAAAGTGCCGCATAAAACCATGACCGGCAGTAAGCCTAACCTGGTCTATATCTATGCGGAAAGTCTTGAACGCACTTACTTTGATGAACAGGCTTTTCCCGGGCTGACGGCGGAATTAAGCGCGGTCAAAGATAATGCAATTGATTTTAGTCAGACGGAACAACTGCCCGGTACCGAATATACCATTGCCGGCATGGTCGCTTCCCAGTGCGGCATCCCGTTATTTGCGCCGTTTAGTGGCAATGCCTCCGCGGCGCTGTCGAGCTTCTATCCGGAAAATATCTGTCTTGGCGATATTCTGAAAGCCTCCGGCTACGACAACTATTTTATGCAGGGTGCCGATCTGCGCTTTGCCGGTAAAGATCTGTTTCTGAAATCCCACGGCTTCGACAGCAAAAATATGTATGGTTTGCAGGAGCTGGAACATCTGGTCGATGATGCTAAATACCGTAATAACTGGGGTTATTACGACGATACGGTGCTGGATGAGGTGTGGCAGAAATTTACCCAACTGTCGCAACAGAAAAAACCTTTTGCGCTTTTTACCCTGACGGTGGATACCCACCATCCTGACGGCTTTATCTCGCGCAGCTGCCAGCGTAAAAGCTACAGTATGGAAGGCAAAGCCAATCAATCATTTAGCGCGGTAACCTGTAGCCAGGAGCATATTGCCCGACTGATTGAGCGCATTAAAGCCTCGCCTTACTTTAAAAATACCGTGATTGTGGTCTCCAGCGACCATCTGGCAATGAACAATACCGCTTATAAATATCTCACTAAACAAGATCGCAAAAACCTGTTCTTTATTGTGCGCGGCGATCAACCGGATAGCGCGCTGATCCCGGTAAAACGCAGCCCGCTGGATAATGGCGCGACGGTACTGGATATTTTAGGCGGCGATAACTATATCGGTCTCGGACGTAGCAGCCTGTCCGGCATGTCGCTCTCCTCCTCTTTCCTCAATATGAAAGAAAAAATTAGTGAGTGGAAACCAGATATTGTAAAGCTGTGGAATTTCCCGAAAACCATAACCAGCTATGTTATCGATCAGAAAAACGGCGACTTTAGCTTTTCCGGCGCTAACTTTAAATTGCCACTGCTGCTGCGCATCACCGACGGAAAAGTCGAACCGCTGCCGGAAGGTGAATACTCCGCGCCACTGCGCTATCAGCTGGCCGATTTTACCGCTGATGATAAATTTATCTGGGTGGATAAATGCTTCAAGATGGCGCGCATGTGGGCGCACGATTTAGCGCTGTCTAATCAGTTGTGTCTCTCCAGCGGACAGCTTAATAGCCAGCCCGAAGTGATGCTGATTAAAGAGGATATCTATAAAGGCAAGGTGAACTTTAAAGCGGTAAAAGGCGACGATAAGCAGTTCACGCAGAATATCGCCCGGCTGAAAATTCTTGATAACGATATTCGCTATCAGGCCGACAGCTTTATTTTTAATCTGCCCGGCGCGCCGCAAGCGGTAAAACAGTTTAGCGGTATTTCACGCCCGGAAGAGTGGGGACGCTGGTCGAATGCCAATCTGGCCGCAGAAGTGAAAATAGAGTACAGCGAGCCGCTGCCGGAAAGCTTTGATCTGGTGATTACCGCGCGGGCTATCGGCCCAAATATTCACCGACCTATACCGATTAGCGTCGGCGAGGATAAGCAGCAGCTCAATCTGGGCGAGCAGGACACCACCACCACCCTGCACTTCCGCAATCCGGCTAAAGTGGACACACTGGTGATTGTGCCGCCGGAGCCGCTGTTATCCAATGAAGGTAATATCACCGGCCACGATCCGCGTCGGCTGGGGATTGGTATGGTGGATATTAAGATTGTGCCAACGGTGCAGTAGTGGGTTAAGGGCTGGCGGCGCAGGAGCTGCGCCGTCAGGGTAATCTTGTTGCCTGCCGGGTTAAGCCCTGGAATATCGGCTCACTGATATTCTCCGGGAAATCGTGCGGTAGAATCGCCAGCATATCGGTAATGACCTGCGCCGTTTTTCTTTTCATTTCACTCATCAGCAATTCAACACTGCTTACCGGATAATCAACTTGCTGTGCGGTTGAGATAAAATGCCGTGGCAAAATGGTATGCCAGTGAAAATGACGATTGCGACCAAGCATCGCCATGGCCATTTTGGCTTTTTTAACCGCTATACCTTTTGGATTCATCAATGGGAACGCAGACATCACGTCATACAGCGGTGTCATACGGTAAGCACTTCCCGGCTCAATAAAGAGGCTAAAGTTTTTTGCGTGTCCATCTATAGCAGCCAGCATCCAGAACAGTATTTGACTCTTAAAAAAAGTGTCCCGATCCTGCACCGGATGCTGCGACCCCAGTAACAGCTTCATGCCATCCGCAATGCCCGGGCCACCATCAGATTCATATTTTAATGCGGGCGCCACACCTAACGCCTGACAAAAATCTTCCTGTGGCAAGCGCATCAGCCAACTGTCGTCTTGTGACCAGCGACGATCAAAGCGTTCAACGACCAGAACTTTCTGCTCACCAAAGCGCGCCATATCAGAACAGGCGGCGGGTAGCCCATAGGCCTGGGCGATTTTTAAACACAACCACTCATTTTCTACACTTTCACTGAGATCAATACCGTTATTCGCGATATAACCGATCGGTAGTTTAATAATATGGCTGGTTGGCGTGCTGCCCTGTGGCCGCTGCCACCGATTCTGATACCAGAGTAGTGCGGTTTTCTCCTGCGCTCCCGCCAGAGAAATGCGAAAATCATCAATACCTTCTTCCATGCCTAAGGGCGCGTCTTTATAACCCTGGAGTAGCTGCTCAACCTCTTTATCACTTAGTGGCTCAGCATTGATGCTGGTGACTGGTGCAATCTCGCTTCCTTCAGAATAAAGCTGGACGGCGCCAACACAATCACTGCCTATACGGGAGAGCAAATCAAAAGGTTGTCGGGTTGGAATCTTGAAGCGGGACTGGATACGACGGCGAATTTGTTCGTTATCAGGAAGCAGATTATCAAAAAAATTGTAAACCACATGGCCACGAAATTTTGCTACCTGAAGAGGCAATGAAAGAGAAATCGCACGGGCGCCAGTACGTTCAAGCCAGTCGGCATCATAGATAAATGACATTTCTCCGCCAGCGGCCTTCTCCAGCACTCCCACGGTGATACCATTTAATGCGACAATTAATTTATCCATCGCTTACCACTCCTGATCCCAGGAGGTCGTATCACCCTCTTTACTGTTGCGTGGAGCAATCTGCAGCTCTAAATCTAATGCGGCCAGCAGCTTAAATAAGGTTTCCAGGCGGGTTCCATCTGGATAGTTTTCAAATCCAGATACCGTCGACTGCTTTAAGCCGATAGTTTCAGCGGTCTTTTTCTGACTCTGATGACGCTTTTTACGCTCGTTACGCAGCGCACTTGCCAGCATTTTTGCCGAAGTTATCTTCATTTTATCCTCCCGGGCGGATATTTTCAGTATATCCCCCATAGCGGATAAAACAAGTTTTATCCTCTATAACGGATAATACAAAAATATCCTCTACAGGGGATAAAATACCTTCAACCCTGGCGCAAACTCTGCAACGACTGAATCTGCTGCCCTTCGCTATCAAAATTGCGACGATCCAGCCACGACTCCAGCGCCTGTTTTACCACCGGCCATTCGCCATCGATAATCGAAAACCAGCAGGTGTCGCGCGTGCGCCCTTTATACACCAGCGCCTGACGAAACAGCCCTTCAAACTGAAACCCCAGGCGCAGAGCCGCTTTTCGCGATGGCAGATTGCAGCTGTCGCATTTCCATTCATAGCGACGATAGCCCAGTTGATCAAAGGCCAGTTTCATCAGCAGATAATGGGCTTCGGTGGCCATTGCCGTCTGCTTTAGCAGCGGCGAAAACGCCACATGTCCCACCTCTATTGCGCCGTGCTGGGGATCGATACGCATCAGTGATAGCGTGCCAACCGCGCGATCGGTGGTTTTATCGATAACCGCAAAATGCAACGGATCCTGACTGGCCGCCATTGACTGCGCATGGTGCAGATAACTGTCGAAGTCGCTAAACGGCTCGGCAAACATATATGTCCAGTCACGACCATCTGGCGCCAGCGCAAAAGCGGCATAGAGATCGGCGGCATGTTTATCCACATCGATCGGTTCAAGACGGCAATATTGCCCGTCAAGAATGATACGTGGTGGCAATGAGCGCGGCGTCCAGTCTGGCAGATCCGCGCCCACCGGCTGGCCATATTGATTGGTAACTGATGTCATTACTGTTCTCCCGGCTGACAATGATGATCTCTAATCTGGCTGATAAGTGGACCATTTGAAAGATCCACTCAGGCAAGATTTTAGCGATCCACATCGCTTTTCAGACAGCTTAAACGCCACTTTGCCGTTATAAATATTTATCTGAGGTTATTATTTTCAGACCTTATTTCACGAGCAAGGCTGGCAATTCGCTGTGACCGGCACCAGAGCACAAACAGGATAAATGACTGACTGTTTATCAGCCGACGACATAACAGCGCCGCCGCCAGCGCAACTACCATCATAACCGCATGGCGACTATCGCCGGCCAGCATCGCCAACATTAACTGCGCAATCGTCGCAATAAACAACAGGCCATGCAGCGCGAAAAACAGGTTCAGACCGCGAAGGTAACCACGGGAAGTCTGGTAGCTTGCCGACAGGATGCTGATAAGAAACAGTATTGATGGCAGGAAAAAGCAGAGCGCTCTGACCTGTGGCTGTTGATCGGGCAAGATATGCAGCAGCATCAGCAGATTCAGCACAAATACCACCAAAAAACACAACAAGGCGAGTGCCAGTGAAAAGGCGTTCTGCCGTGGCAACTGCGCAGGAGGGTTATCAAAATAACGCTCCAGTTCAATCGTCGAGTGCTGCAACAAACTATCGTCGTTACGCGCAATAATTTGCTCGGTTTCTCTGCCATGCTGCAGCAATTTATAAAAACGGGAACCGGCTAAAAAAGCTAACAATTGCATTAAATTACCGCGAGAGATTGGATGGTGCCAAAAATATAGCGCCCTGATTTGGGGATATTGCCGGGGGCGGCAATAACGCCACTGACCGCGCTTCCGGCTACGGATGCTGCACTGGTGACCACTGCGGCAAGTTGTTTTCTTAGCTCGTGCTGAATCGGCTCAATGGGAAAACGTTTCGGGTAGAGGCCAGCGCGCAGCGCTATCTTAATTTCTTTAGCCGTAATGCCAGGATTTTGTACCCGAATAATTAATTCAGTCAGTCGCGCGCGATCCTGTCGTGGATAATTTTTCAGCCACTCGGTCACTTTTAACGACGATACGGATTTCATCGCGCGATAAGTAGCAACTGCTTCTTTCAAAGCACCAGCGGCGCTGGCAAGAGAAATCAGGTCAAGAGCAGTCGATGTTGTCACATACCAGTTTTGCGAGTCCAGCCATGCAACATTTTCCCCACTGGTTTCCCCAATATCATAAAGGCGGTACATACCATTAATACATTGCAAACCGGTGGCGGCAGCGCCCGCATATCCCAGCGCGACCAGTGCGCCACTGGCTCCAGCGGTGATCGGTGTTGCCGCACCGGCCGCAATCGCCACACCAGCGGTAATGAGCATTGCGCCGCAAGAGAGCACCGTGGAGGCAATCTCGGTGCCTAACGAGGTAGCAGAAACGGCTTCGGAGAGCGTTTTTCCAACGCTGTTTTGTGAACCTTGCGGCGGGGTTTTGGTGACAATCACATGCGTGACAACACCACTCTGTCCGTTCGGATGCCTGTAGCCTGGCCTCACCAGATATTTATGGGGACCATCAGCATAGATAATCCCTGCCTGATAGAACTCGCGAGTACAATCCATTGATGCACCCAGCCTTTTGAAATCAAAATCAGGCGCTCCCTGACCAAAGAGATGCGCGAAATCGTAATCCATCATGCTTTTTTCGGGATTTGAGCCAGGCAGAGCCATTATTTTTCCTTGTGATTGGGTTATCAGCGTACCTAAGCCAGCAGTTTGCTGGTAAAGCATCACGTATAATTTATCCGTAACCCGCCATTCATCGGGTAAAATGCACTTCGGGAAAACTAACTCATTTCAATATGTGTCACAAGTATAAAAGTTAATGATTGCTAATGGGAGTGATGAAATCACCGCTTTATGTCCGGCGGTGCGCTGGCGAATGATTTTGTCATTTCAGAGGTCTTTACCCCGGACAATCTCGCCATTTGGCCGTTCAATAAAGACTTTTCTGCCGAAGTAGATAAGCACTACACCATCTCGAGTGATGCTTATATGCATCTGGCGATCTTTTACAATACACCTTTCTGCCACCTTCATATCATCAAAACAGAGCAGATAAGAGGTATCCTTACTGGGGAAGAAAGTATCCTCCGGTTTTTCTATCTGATAACCTTCGCCAAAGTTCCAGAAAGATATCCACCGAAGCCCATTCGTGTCCAGTTGCGGCAGGCCATATTTTTCTTTCAGCATTGTTTTGTTTTCCTGCCACCACGCTATCTGTCTATTAATGGTTAACGGAAAGTTTTTTACCAGGATGTCGCTGGAAGCATTCTCATAATGTATAGCAACGATTTCTACCGGGCGAGAGATCTTCCACAGTAAATATAAAAGCACAATTAACAACAATACAATTAATATTTTAAATAAATATTTCATCTGGTTCGTTCTCCAGTGATATCCAGAGTGGCTGACATATTGGTCATAAAAGGTCTGTAGCCAAACTTCTCCCAACGTTGCAAAACAAACCAGATACGGAAAACAGGAATATGATGAAAACGAAGATTCATTATATCTTGATTATCCAGACCAAAATGGTCCTGTCCTTTATAATGTACTTTTGCCCGAAAGCGCGCCCCATCAATATATAAAGATTCAATAGTTATCTGAGTGGCGAAGACATCATGAATCGAAACACTTAGTCCATTGTACTTATCCTGCCATCGATTGAATTTAGGTAGAACCGTATCCATTAATATGTTTTTAAACTCTTCTTTTGCCGCATCAGGATAGCATTTATTATCCCAATCAATATTCGCATTTAACACCCTTTCAATTGCAGAGAATGAACTACGCTCTGTTTTATCATTAAGAATATGTAAATAGTAAGCCATATCCAGATCGCGCGAATGAAATGGGTTCCCTGTACATCGTTGCATATGATTAACTAAATCAATAAACAGTCGTCGATTGCCCATAAAAGAGACTGGCCAGGAATGACTTCTGAAATGGTCAAATAATAGTTTTGCGATTTTATCGTGACTGGTTGGTTGATGAATGATTACCGGGCGGGCGAAAGCGTAGTTACCAAGCGGATATTTCGCAACCTCACTGTTCCACGGATCGACGCCTTCGACGATGGTTTTTAAACCAAAGTAGCCTTTCAGACAATTTTCACTTAAATCACCATACCTCATATCATTAGCATCGTAATCATCAAATTGATTCTTAGTCTGATAAAGCGTAAAGGGAAACTGTAACGCAGTAGAAGATAGTGACATTGGAGATTCCTTCTCATTATCTCGGGCTTCATGCCCTGTATCTGTTTTATAGCGTAAATACGCATTTATATAAAACGCGTTCGATCACAAATCTCCGTTTTTCAATAATGGGTAATATTATCTTTTAATATTTTTTTTTGCCGCCATAATCATCCATAACTGGTTTAACAAGGGACTGTTTTATGTTTGTCACCTCTTCACTGACTCCGCCTGTACGCAAGGGCATTATGGTTACCGGCTTGCTTAGCGGCGCATTCTGGGCGGCTCTGGGGTATCTGCAACCCAACGCTGTCCTGACTCTGTATCTGCAGGTTTTGCTGACAGGTTTTGCTGGGGTTCTGGCATTTACCGTAACGCGCTTTCGCTCACCCGCCCCCTGGCTTCAGGCGCTGGTGGTACTGCCTTTTCTCGCGCTGATGACGGGCTGGCTATGCTGGCACTTTGCTGATACTGATAAAGGCGCGTTCCCGGACCAGATCTTTGTGGTCGCTATCTTCTGGCTATTTCTGCTGTTGCCGCTATTGCAGGCCCGCAGCAATCCGCAACAGGAGAGTTATGCCACGGCGGTCGTCGCTGCACTGTGGCAAAACAGTTTCACCGTTACGGCCACGGTATTACTGACGGGATTGTTCTGGCTGCTGCTGCTGTTCTGGAGCAAATTATTCAGCCTGATTGGCATCGGATTGTTCGATGAGCTCTTTTTCCGCAACAGCTTCTTTCCACCGATTGCCACCGGCACCGTTATCGCGACGGGTATTGCCCTGTGTCGCAGCCTGCCTGCCGCCAGCGCTATTTTCAGACGCTTTCTCACGCTGCTGGCAACGGTGACTCTGCCACTGTTTGCCGCGATTTCACTGCTGTTCATCGCCTTTTTGCCGTTTACCGGACTATCGATTATTCCCAAAAATGTGTCTGCCGCCACGTTGCTCAGTATTTTGGCGCTAATGATGATGGTAATCAGCGCCATGGTCGGTACAACTGGCACGTCCACGCTGCGTTACCCCAACTGGATACATAAGCTGGTGGTGGTGGCGCAGCTTCTGACGCCGATTTTTTCCCTGCTGGCGGCCTATGCGTTAGGACTGAGAATAGCGGAATATGGTTGGAGCATGGATCGCGTCAATGCCGCCGTGGCAATCAGCGTGATAGTCATCTGGACGTTGGGTGCCGTCTGGATGCTACGCCATGGATGGCGTGATGTTGTACCGCAAATTGATCGGCTCACTACCGCGATCCTCGGATTGATAGCGCTGCTATGGCTGCTGCTGCACACCCCGGTTATTGATCCGTACCGGATTGCGGTTAACAGTCAGCTCTCACGGCTGGAACAGGGCCAGAACCGCGCTGACTATCTCGATCTCTATATGTTCAGCTCCGCAGGCCGACGTGGCAATCAGGCACTGCGGACATTGCAGCAACATCCGCAATGGCTGAATAAGCCAGCGCAACTTCGCAGCACCCTGGCATCGATGCTGACCGAAAATGGTCGCGATGAAGCATCAGCGCTAACCCCGGAGACTTTGCGCCAGCATATTCATGTGCGGAAAGGCAGCCGCGTACCGCCGGAGAGCTGGTGGCAAAGCCTGCCGGAAAACAGTTATGCAGTGCGTACCTGCATGGCTGCGTCATCATTCTGTCTCGCGTGGTCGATGGATATGAACAATGATGGTATCGCGGAAGTGCTGATATATGACCGCGACCAGAATAAGATTGATATATTCAGCATAGAGAATGGCAGCTGGCGTACCGTTGCACATATTTCGCTGCGCGATAGTGCTCAATTAACTGGCAAGGCGATAGAGGATGGCAAGCTGAATACGGTTGAGAAACAATGGCGTGATCTGCAGATCGATGGCAACCGCTACCCGGTGCAATATTATGGGTGGTGATGATTAGTTAAGTTACAGGAGATGGCCTTTGCCGATCTCCTGTTAACTCGCAGGATGGAGATTACAGAAGATATTGGCTGTTACTTTATTAGCAACATAGAAAAACATGCCTAAAGTTGGTAAGGCATGATAACGCCAGATTCGGTGCCAAAATCTTTTGGATTGCGCGAAATTAACGTCCTGAAATTTACCTGAGCGGTTGCCCATATAATAGCATCAGGTAATTTTACGCTATTCTCATGGCGTATAGTGACTGCGCGCTCCGATACAGCATCAGTCACCGGTAGTAACAGAAATTGCGCTAAAAACTGACGAGTCTGGACTTCTTGCTCTTCCGTCATTTTTTTTGCGCCCACCATTACCTCCATCCACGTAATAACGCTGATAGCGGGTCTGTAGCTATATTTCTCTAGCGTGTTTTTTGCCTGAGGAATACCGCTCAGTCAATCAATCAGGATATTAGTGTCAAACAAAGCCAGTTGCGCAATCATTCCCACTCCTCGCGCATCTGATTTTCATAAATGACTCCATCAACTTTTTTATTTCCCCACAGGCCAAATGCATTGCTATTACCGCCCACACGATTTCTATCCAGAAAAGCTGCCATAGCCTGTCTGATTAACTCAGCCCTCGAAACATCGCGAATGGCCTTTAAGTTATCCAGCTGACGCAGATCCTCTTCAGATAGATCGATAACAATACGAGTCATAGGTATGCCCTCCGAATGATATTTGATATACATATCATGTGGCAAAAAAGATCATTTTTTCCACTACTTTCAGCTACTACAGAACACTAAGAGCATCGAACCATCACTCCGCCACCCGCTGGCGGCAGACGCTCAGCACTAATTGTCGCAGCCAGCGGTGGGCCGCATCGACCTCTGAACGCGGATGCCACATCTGTGAAATGGTGATGCCGCTGGTTTTGACCGGAAGTTCAAAAGCCCTGAGTGTGGCGGCAGCACCCTCAACAATACGTTGATGGTTAAGGAATGATGCAGGCACCAGCGCGACCAGATCGGATGCCTGAGCTACCGCCAGCGCCGCCGGAAAGCTCGGCACCGCGGCGGCGATATTACGTTCTAAGCCGATTTCAGCCAGTGCTTCATCGACAGGTCCGTTCAGCGTTTCATGGCGAGAAGCGACAACATGCCCGTAAGAGACATACTGGCTGGCGGACACCTTCGCTTCCCGCGCCAGTGGATGATCCTTTCTTACCACTGCGACAAAACGGTCGCGGAACAGCGCCTGTAAGCGTATTTCCGGCCCCATATCGCTTAATACACCCACCTCAAGATCGACCAGCCCTTCACGTAAATGTCTGGAACTTTTTTCTGATTTTGGCGCAAAGCGCAGACGCACCAAAGGAGCCTCGTTTGCCGCAGCGGCAATCAGCGCCGCGCCAAACGCCTCAACAAAACCATCGTTAGCGCGAATGGTAAAGGTTCGCTGCAACGTGGCTATATTCAGTTCTGACGCCGCGGGACGCAGGATAGCGCGTGCGGCGAAAACGGTATTTTGCGTGCGTTCGCGTATCTGTTCCGCATAGGGCGTCAGTACCATATTACGCCCTGCCCGCACCAGTATCGGGTCATTGGTCACCGCGCGCAGGCGGCTCAGCGTGCGGCTCATCGCCGAGGCGCTTAAGTTCAGACGACGCGCAGCACCCGCCACACTTCCTTCGGCAAGCAGTACATCAAGCGCGATCAGTAAATTGAGGTCAGGTTCAGTCATAACTCATAGTATCCACAGTCAAAGGAAGTGGGAAGGCGTCTGATGCAGGTTATAAGTGCAAATGCTGCGTCTTCCGCCTTATCTCCTGCATGGTTATATTTTCTGCATCAATATTCCAGAGAAGCAAGGTTCTTCCATGATGCAGAAGACAGAATTATTCTCCAACCAGTCGGGTGATGAAGGGCTGCCAGGCCATGAGCGCGGATTAGCGATGGCTGCGGTAATGACCAGCACCACAATGGCGGTATTCGACGGTTCGATGGTGAATATTGCGTTACCGCAGATCGCCCGTTCGCTGGAAGTTTCCGCCGCATCGGCGGTGTGGGTAGCCAACGGCTATCTTTTATCGGCGGCAATGACGCTGGCGATCTTTGCCGCGCTGGCAACCCGAATGGGGTTTCGCGCGCTATTTAGCGCTGGTCTGATGCTGTTTACGCTGGCATCTCTTGGCTGCGCATTATCGTCGTCGCTGGATATGCTGGTTGCGATGCGCTTATTGCAGGGCATTGGCGGCGCAGCAACCCTCAGTATTGCACCGGCAATACTGCGCTCGATTTTCCCTAACCGTCTGCTGGGACGCATTCTCGGGCTTAATGCCCTGCTGATCGCCGCCAGCACCGCCATCGCGCCGGTGCTGGGCGGAACCTTGCTGTCGGCAATCGGCTGGCAATGGTTATTTGCCATCAATATTCCGCTGGGTCTTATCGCGATGATACTCAGCCTGCGAGTTATCCCTGGCAAACAGACGCCAGCGCGTGAGCCATTTGATATCGCAGGCGCGATTCTCTCTGCGGTGATGCTGGGCGCACTGATTATGGCGGCAAACAGCTTTTCCCGGCCTGGTGAAGCAGCGCCTGCGCCTGAGACATTGGCCACCGCCATCGCTTACGGAGTGACCGCTATCATTACTGGCATGGTGTTTATCTGGCGTCAGCGTCGCGCGGCAAAACCGCTGCTGCCGCTGGATATGTTTGCTTCTGCACGTTTTTCACTGGCGGCGTTAACCTCGCTGGCATCCTTTATCAGCCAGGGGATTACCTTTGTGGCATTGCCATTCCTGTTCCAGAGTGTTTATGGTTACAGCGCCTTTGTTTCCGCCCTGCTGTTTATCCCATGGCCGGCAGGTATCGTGCTGGCCGCGCCACACGCCGGACGCCTCGCCGACCGTTATCCGGCGGCGATTATCTCTACAGTCGGGCTATGTCTGTATGCTGCCGGACTGGTGCTGCTGGCGCAACTGCCTGAACACGCGCAGGCGTGGGATATTGGTGCGCGTAGCCTGCTATGCGGCATCGGCTTTGGTTGCTTTCAAAGCCCCAATAACCGCGAGATGCTGTCAAATGCGTCGCGCGCCAATAGCGGCTATGCCTCCGGCGTGCTGGCGATAATGCGCACTTTCGGCCAGTGCCTCGGTGCGGCGTTGGTTGGGGTTATTTTGTCGCTGTATGCCCTGCCGCTGAACAATGCAGTGCAGGAAGCGCAGGCAGTGAGATTAAGCCTTTGGTTAGCGGTGGTAGCGACGGTTCTGGCGATGGTGATGAGTTTTAGCCGGGTTTGGAGGGCGCGTGGGTAAGTTTGATGTTATCAATCCCTAAAATTTTATTGCATATATAATATAAATACATGGAAAATTCATATCATATATACAATGAAAAAGGTGTAAAATCATTGCATATACGCAATATAAGATAAATAAAATGTGGAATAAAGAGCTTAAAATCAAACAATTAGACCGATCACTTAGCGATATGACGAGTAGTCGGAAAGCGAAGCGTCCCAAAAAAGGGTGGATAAACCTAATCAGGACGACACTCGGTATGAGTGCTCGCGCGCTCGGCGACCGCACAGGACTGAGCCAGTCACGAATCGCCCTGATTGAAAAAGGTGAGATAGACGGAACCATTACGCTAAACACACTGGAGAAAGTCGCCGACGGACTGGAGTGTGAACTGGTATACTATCTGGTGCCAAAGCAGGAGAAATCACTGGAAAAATTGCGTGAGGAGCAGGCAGAAAAAAAAGCCGCGTTTCTTAACAATTATTCCGAAACTCATATGTCTCTTGAAAAGCAACCGACAACAAAAAGCTTTCAAACGGACAATAAGAACAACCTCAAGGATGAGCTGCTCAGAGAGTGGCGTCGCGACTTCTGGGATATCTGATGATTAAAGGAATTAACAGCAATCTGCCTGATGGAGCAACGGCACTGAGTCCCGATGATATGGTTGGGCTGATTCCTGACTATATTATGACGCGTGATGATCTTAACGAATTTGAGAAGATGAACATCCAGCAGGCTATCAGCTGGTTGCGCAGACAGCGTTTCCATTACAATAAAGTTCTAAGCATTGAGTTCTGCTGTAAGTTACATCAGAGAATGTTCGATGCAACATGGGAATGGGCCGGAAAATTCAGGCTGCGAGAAGTTAATATCGGCAACACGCCGCCTTACATGATATCGACGAGAGTAAGAGAAACGCTCGATAATGCATGCTATTGGGTCGAAAATAAAACCTACCCGTTAGATGAAATCTGCTTACGCCTGCACCGCGATATCGTCTGGATCCACCCTTTCCCTAACGGCAATGGCCGCCACTCACGTATCTACTGCGATATTCTGCGTACAGCCTTGGGTAAAAGAAGTTTTACCTGGGGAAACAGTACTGAAAATCTGGGAGATGCTGATGCGCAGCGCACTGACTACATCACCGCATTAAGAGAAGCAGATCTGGGAAACTATCAACAGTTGTTGTGTTTTGCGAGGTCCGAAAATAAAAAAGACGCTATTGCCTTATAGCGGCGGTGCTAGCTTCCCTGCTAAAGCCATTAAATAATCGAGTAAAATACAGCTAATTATATTAATAATCGTTAATTACTCTTTAAAGCATTTTTTAAACTATGGTCGCCGATCACAGCTATCAGTCCAGGATAGCGAACGATTTCAAATTTAGAGAAGGCACTGAAGTAAAATTCGTATGCCACATCACATAACTCACCGTATTTCTCCAAATATTTTCAGAGATGGCTTTTTATCCTGAAATATCTGCATTACAATCCTGCTTAGCCATAATAGCTACCCTCGCTAGTCGTTGTGGTTAGCGGTGCGGGTATGTTAACGCATATTCGCATCGCGATTAAAGACAGACTGTTATAATATACAGTGACATGGATAAACCCCAGATAATAGATGATAAAAAATACTCTTTGACCTTATTATATATTGCAAGAAAAATATATAGCTATAAAAATTAATCAACATAAAACCATTAAGCTGTGAAATATATTTATATATAAAAATTAGCCACAATGCATGTTTATACCATCAGTATCAAACATTAACAAAGAAAGTCACATAAACAATCAACCTCCAGGCATTGGATTTATGGAAGGTAAAGTAACGACACCGGATAACTTTAACAATTTGAAACTATGGTCGCTGTCCCGGTTATCGTTGCAGGACAGCGGCCGGTAGTGTTATCGAGTGCTGTTACTCGCGACCATACCGATATACTCTTCAACTTGCCGCTGTTTCCGTGCAGAGAGTCTATGCAAAGACTGAATAAGTCCAGGCTCATCCAGCGTAGTAATCACCAGGCAACCCGGCATTACGCGTACATCTACCTTTTTACCGATAGTAAATTCGGCTGTCGCCAGCCACTGACCTGTTAATGACAGAGAAGGTACTGGCGTAAAATCCGGATGCCGCCTCACATAACTCACCGTATTTCGCCGAATATTTGCAGTGATGGCTTTTGATCCTGAAAATTCTGACTTACAATCCTGCTTAGCCATGATAACTAACCTCGATAGTTG
This sequence comes from Winslowiella arboricola, assembly GCF_025527015.1. Classification (GTDB taxonomy): domain Bacteria; phylum Pseudomonadota; class Gammaproteobacteria; order Enterobacterales; family Enterobacteriaceae; genus Erwinia; species Erwinia arboricola. Next base: position 252,546 of record NZ_JAODIM010000041.1, read on the forward strand.
TTGTGGTTAGCGGTGCGGGTATGTTAGCGCATATTCGCATCGCGATTAAAAAACACACTGTTATAATATACAGTAACGTGGTAAAGTCCATATAATAGATGATGAAAAATATTTATTGATTTTATTATATATTACCAGGAAATATGTGAGTATAAATATTAATTAGCATAAAATTATTAAACAGTGAAATAGACATTATTAATTTCCATAAAAAAGAGCCGCAACTGACTAAGTTGTTTTAATTTTTAGTCATAAAAACCTCCTGATTAATGCTAATTTAGACACAGATTATAAATCTGTATTTATTTAATAACAACTTTAAAGCTGTATAACCACACTTATGTTATATTAAACTGCCAATTAATCTTTTTCAAATTCATTGATACCTCACCGACATCAAAAACTTTTTTTCGAATATTATCCGTAATTTTAATGTTAACGTGATTTTGTCCGACTATGAGGGTTAACTACGAAGGTGCAATAATTAACGCTGCAATGATCTCTTGCTGCAAACTCAATCCTTAAGACATATGTTAGTGCGTATATCAGAAGAAGAGAGGCATCTATGACCGCAAAACAAAGAAGAGCCAGAACAATGAATTTTGACCTTGTTTCGCCAGGCAACAGGATTGAACACGATATCCGCATCAATGAGCTGCCGGTCAAAAATGGTCAGCAGTATGTCATTGTTGAGATCCCTGAGTTCGCTAATGCCGAAGTGTTTCAGATCGCTCTTCAGAGTGCTGTTAATACACTTGCGGCGATCAACTTCCGGAAACAAGAAGAACGTAAGACCACCCCGCAAAGAAACGCTGTGCAGAATAACGCCGAAACCTTCACGGACAGAAATACGCAAAGATTAAATCAGTTAAAGGAATCAATACTGCAGGATGGTCACTGTTACCAGCGCGGGAAGTCAGTCAGCGGTCTGGCTCTGATCCGGCAGTGAAAAACCCAAGCGCAGTACCAAATCGCTGGAAACATGAGAGTAAAATATTTGCCGTGCCGTCTAAAGGTAAGGATCTTTATCCGGATTACGCTCTTGATGCTGGCGGCCAGCCACTGCCACTGGTAAGAAGGATCCTTGAAATCTTCGACGGTTCGAAGACACCCTGGTCGTTAGCTTTTTGGTTTGGACTGCCTAACAGCTGGTTGGGTAGCAAAAAACCAAAAGATCTGCTGGCTAGCGATCCCGAAGCAGTATTAAAAGCAGCAGCCATGGATAAAGAGGGACCGGTGCATGGTTAATACTAAGCTCCCCAGGGTGAAAAAGCAGAAGCTTCCATCCCCACCGAAAAATGCGTCCGCTTCAATGACGATATGGGAAGCCGAAAAACCCATAGATCGTATCCATCACCCGGATTTTACTGCCGCGCAGTTCAATCCGGGTAAAGGGCATGCCAGGTTCAGCCCGATGAAGGATCAAAATGGAGCTTTTGTACCAACGATTTATGGCGGTGAAAATGTGGGCGTCGCGCTGATGGAAACCTTGCTACATAATCTGCCAACACCATGTGGGGGTTATCCTGTTGAAATGTCAGAACTTCAAAAATTGGCGCACAGTCAGCTTGTGCCAACACAGAATTTAGCTCTGGTAGACCTTAATCCCCGAGTGTAGTGGCCGACAAAATTGGCCACTACGTTATCGCTGCCCCAATATTGCCCTAATTCATCCCCCCTCACGCACCTCACCATCCCTTCCCTGAACATAAAACCCACGTTTCAAAACATATTCCGTACCACCATCACGTGCCGTACGCACAGTAAGCAACCGCTCTTTATCAATGCAGTTCTTTGGCGGCGGCATATCATCAAAGCAAAGCCTGTCCTCTTTACCCAATTCCTTATAACCATCACCAAAGGCCATAATATAATACGATAACTCCCCATAAGTGTTCTCTAAAGGAATTTTATACTTACTTAAAATCTCTGCCTTGTTCTCTTGCCACCACTCTATCCTCTGCATATCCGTTACAGGTAAATGGTCAACAAGTATAGTCGCGCTATAATTTGTCATATGTACATCAACGACCTTAACCGGGCGTGATAAGTAATAATAAAATATAACAAATACCGCGACTGCGATAACAACACCAGAAGCTATAATTTTTTTCATCTCGATCCGCCTTCTATCACCAATGTAGTCTCCATATCTGTCATAAAAGGTCTGAATCCAAACTTCTCGTAACGTTGAAGTACAAACCAGATCCTGAAGAATCTAAACTGATTAAACTTTGTTTTCATTATATCATTGTTATCAAGGCCAAAGTGGTCTTGTGCCTGATACTGTACTTTTGCTTTCCAGCTATTGTGGCTCACTTCTAAATTTATCAGTCTGATACACATCGCATGGATATCATGCACAGTTATGCCAAGGCCGTTGATGTTATCGGAAAACCTGGTGAATTTAGGCAGCACAGTGACTTTTAGTGCATCCGAGAACGCTTCCAACTTTGATTCTGGATAACCTTTTCTTTTATAATCTACATTTTTATTTATTATTGATTTAATGGTCTCAAGAGAACTCTCTTTAGATTTATTCTGAGTAATCTGGTTTGCCAGCGCCAAATTAAAAATAGAATCCCGAAATGATATGCCATTTTTATTCTGCATATGCGTTAACATTCGGTTTATCAGCTGCTTATATGGGCTGTAAAGGGAGAAAGGCCAGGACAATACGCGCATTTCATCAAAAAGAAGATTAGCGCACTCTCTGATAGTTAATTTCTCACCACTTCTGCTTCCATAAACGTTGGCGAATCTTGATCTCGGCGAATCAAAAGGAGTAAGTCTGGTAAGCGTATAAGGATCTGCTACTTCAGAAATAGTGTTAAGTTTAAATTTTTCTTTTAATTGAGATGATGATAAATCGCCATATCGCATATCTTCCGCAGTATAGTCTTCAAATTTCCTTTGTGTGGTAAATATTGTGAAAGGTAACTTTAGCATTCCCATGATAATTACTCCCTGTAATAATCTGTTCGCTATTAACCCGGCGAAAAACTTATCCCGGCAACGTCCAGCATACCCAATTATTAAGAAAGATTAAATAGTTGCCCAGACGGTCTCAGCACATTCCACGGCCTCACAGCTGGTTGCTTACCAGGTTCAGAGGAACCTTTTGAATAATTAATTATTAAACAATCAGTTAAAGACAAAATCAGCAAACCACAGACAAAAAAAAAGCCACCTCACGGTGACTTAATTTTTCATACTCAAATGGTGCCGAAGGCCGGACTCGAACCGGCACATCTCGCGATGGTTGATTTTGAATCAACTGCGTCTACCGATTTCGCCACTTCGGCACGAAGAGGTACGCGGAAAACGTTGAGGATTATACCGTTACACAAGGTCTGCGCAACCTTAATCCTCCGGGTTGCGATCTGAGTGCTGAAAAAAACAGCGCAACCACCAGCAAAGCCACGCTTTCGCTGCTTTCAGCTCCATTCCCCCCATACAGATAAATCCCAATTCCCCCTCATTTCCCCAGCCCGTACCCCGCCGCAGGAACTTCTACACTTAGCCAAAGTCGGAAAGTCTCTAATAGCAGGCACAATGCCTTTTTCTGTCGGCATTGTGCGTAATACAGTAAACAGGGGTTACCAATGAACAAGTCCACTCAGCGGGTGTTACTGGCTCTGAGCATCTCATCAGCACTGCTGGCGGGCAATGCCGCAGCAGCCAGCTGGCAGGATCAGCTGAACAGCGCGGCATCGCAGCTCGGTCAGCAGAACAACAGCAATACCACCAGCAACAGTTCACAAAGCGGCACCTCGCTCTCTTCGCTCTCCGGCCTGCTAACCGGCGGCGATAAAGCAGTAAGCGCTAACAGCATGACCAACGCCGCTGGCGTGCTGGAATACTGTGTGAAAAACAATGTGGTGGATAACAATGTCGCTTCGGTGAAAAACCAGGTGCTGGATAAACTGGGCCTGAATACCCAGCAGGAAAAAACCCAGCAGACCGATTATCAGCAGGGTCTGATGGGGCTGCTGAATACCGGCAACGGTCAGCAGCTGAATCTGAAGAGTCTCGGCGATACCGAGATGGGCAAAAAGGTGAAAACCAAAGCCTGTGATGTGGTGCTGAAACAGGGTAAGAACTTTATTTCTTAAAGCGCCTGATTTGGCACGGGCGGCGAGAACGCCGCCCCTACCTGTCAGATGCAGTTCACGCGGCCGAAAACGCCGCCCCTACAGGCCTGCCCCCCGAATTCAGGCCAAAAAAAGTCCCTGAGCAATAGCAGGGACAAAGGGAAATACAAGGCATTGCAGCGCCACTCAGGAGAACGGTGGCGGGTCTTTCTTGTCTTTATTGGCATTTTCCATCGCAATCTGCACGGTGTCACTGGCGGCGGTAATTCCCCAGCCAACCGGGCCACGCGCCGCGCTTAATGCCCCCTCACCCAGCCCTTTCAGGCCTCCGGTAAACACTTCACCCAGATCGCGCGCTTCACCAATATTGTTAAAGGTTGGCGCCAGCACCGATTTCAGAATAGGGATATTGGATAACACCTTACCAATCTCGCCCATTCCCCACTGGAAGTTATCCTTATTGGTGCCATCTTTGCGCACGTGAGTGTCACTGGTTTCCGGCAGATTTTTATTGTCCGGCAGCATCTTCAGACCCTGCTCGGCAACATCCTTCAGCACACCGGCTTCAGTGCCGTGACGCGCATCGCCGTCTTTGGTGATCCCTTCGATCTTGTCATTGGCTGAAATTTCCGTCCTCTCGCTGCCATCGCTGCCGTTCAGTCCTTTGATGCTGTTCAGCACGCAGGACATATTGTAAGCAGCATCGGCGCGACTTTTCGGATCCTTATTGTCTTCCGTCCAGTCACCAAAGCGCTGTTTCAGCTCATCGCGCTTGATATCTTTCTGATCGCCAAGGTTCTTCAGCACCGGGTTGTCATCGATAATCTGATCGGCGCTACGGTTATCACCCACCGGGCGCCCCTGCAGATTCTCCTCGCTCGGTTTTACGGTAAGATCCTTCTCACTGGAGCGAATATTAGGATCGGCCGTGCCGCTGCCCGCCGCCGACTCTTCCGGCAAGGCCGTGGCTTCCGCTTGCGCCCCTTCAGTGTTGCCGGCGCCCATTGCCTGCATCAGCGCCTGCATACCCAGCAGCATCAGCATTCCCTGTAACATCCCGGCGCCGTTCTGCTGTGATAGTTGTCCGGCGCTGCTCTGCTTACCAGACAGCAACGAACCACTATCAGCAATACCGCCGCCACCGCCACCGCCACCATAGCTGATGGTGTTGGCATCTTTCTTCAGCGACAGCTGGCCCGATGCTGCCGGGTTTTGCGTGCCGGGCGGCATTTTTATATCGCCCAGTTTTCCGGGGGAGAGTCCTCCCCCGTTACCTAATTGAATTGCCATCGAATAGTTCCTCCGGGCTTAGACCTGAGACTGATTCTGTGACTGGCCCTCAGCCTGATTCTGGTTGCCGCCGCCGATCATCTGCATCAGCGAATTCATTCCCAGCATCATCAGGGCATTTTTCAACATATCACCCAGGCCGCCAGACTGCTGACCGCCGCCTGCTTCACCACTGTTCTCAGAAGCAGCTGCGTTAGCCGGAGCAGCTGCATTACCCGCGCCCTCGCCACCCGCTGCGCCTTCAGGCGAAGCAGCGTTACCCGCGCCGCCCGCTCCTGAAGCGCCAGAGGTTCCCGCGTCACCACTCTGTTTCGAATCGCCGCCCATCTGCTGCATCATCGCCTGCAACAGCTGCTGCAACATCTGCATCATCTGTTGCATCATGCCCATCATGCCGCCCTGCGAGTCGCTCTCGCCGCTGGCGCTGCTCTTCTGCGCCAGCGATTGTGGCTGCACCGTGCTGGCGGCATTGGTGCCAAAGTTAACCGGCGATGTACCGCCAGCGCTGCTCTGACTCTGGTTAGTGGTGCTCTGCTGGCTCTGTGACGATTGAGTCAGCTGACTGATCAGCGCCAGCGCATTACCGCCCGCACCCAGTGGATTAATTGCCATTGTTGCCACCTCCGCTCTGGTTACTGTTGCTGTTGCTGTTGCTGCTACCACTGCTCTGCATGCCCATCAGCTGCATCATCATCTGCATGATCTGCTGCATCATCTGCATCATTTGCTGAGCCATACCGCCGCCTTCACTTTTGGCTGGCTGAGCAGACTGCTGTTTAGGCTGTTGCTGAACCTGGTTCTGCTGGGATTGTTCACCACCACCCAGTAACTGCTGCAGACCCAGCATCATCAACAACTTAGATGCCATCGACGCCAGACCACCACCACTGCTGGCAGACTGCGACTGGTCAGAACCCTTAGCCGCAGCGCCGTTGCTGGCAGAATTCCCGCCACCACCGCCAATACCGGTCATCGAAGCCAGCGTGCTGGCGCCTCCTGCCACATTCATCGCCGTTCCGGCGTAAGAGAGTGGACCGCCACCGGCTTTGCCGGACGAAGCGCCATCAGCTTTACCCGCCGTATTGGTGTTCGGGGTTTCAATTTTGCCCGCAGCTGTTGCGGGCGGAGTATCAATTTTACCGGCGCTGGATGCACCGCCACCTATTCCGGGAAATTTCATGGATAACTCCTCGAGTAAACGTAATCGTTTCGAATGTTTTGAGCCGCAACCGGTTACTGCCTTTACAGTTTGCGCTCTTCTGCGTGCCAATTTATTTACACTTAACTGACATTCACGACAGTTTTTCAGGTTTCGACTCGATTAATAGGTGTGCGGTGTTATCGATGAGTTCCAAATTAATCTCATCATCCGCCGGTTGTCTGATGGTCATAAAAGTTTCACTGCACCGGCCTCACCATCAGGCGGTTAACGTAATGCCTTGTATTTACGCTCAATAGATTGTCAGTTGTAAGGATATCCCTACACAGCACCTGGCAATCCCTACACAACTATCATCCAGGACTGATAGCGCGATGTGGCAACCATGGGCGAGAGTAAAGCTGACTTAAGATTTGTAATTTTTTACAACAAGACTTACATCAGCTCAGCTTTACTATTGCTTCAAGCAGGATTGCTTTAACGCCAGCATGTTGGGATCCGGCGTTTACGTTAAGCCACTGGAGAATTTATGGTTGGTCTTACTAAGACTCAGATGCGCAACAGCGCAGATGAGGTGAGCATTGATAACCGTTCCGCTATCGCAAAGCCCGCTATCAGCGCATCAGCGAACGCCTGCAATCCGCCGGCCGATATTCACAATCATCTGCATAAAATTGTGCAGACCATTGCGCCGCTGAAAATCGATGTGCTGTTACAGGGTGAAACCGGTACCGGCAAAGACACGCTGGCGATGCGCATCTACCACCTTTCCGGCTGCCGCGGCCCGATGGTGCCGGTTAACTGCGCCGCTATCCCGGAAACGCTGGCGGAGAGCGAACTGTTTGGTGTGATGTCCGGCGCTTACACCGGCGCGAATAACTCGCGTGCCGGTTATATCGAAACCGCCAATAAAGGCTTACTGTTCCTCGATGAGATCGACAGCATGCCGCTCACGGTGCAGGCCAAGCTGCTGCGCGTGCTGGAAACCCGCGCCATTGAGCGGCTGGGCAGCACCAAAAGCGTCGGTCTTGATCTGCGCATTGTGGCCGCTTCGCAGACGCCGCTGGAGCAGCTGGTGGAGCAGGGACGTTTTCGCCGCGACCTTTTCTTCCGCCTCGATACCATCAAAATCGATACGCCAACGGTGCGCTCACGTCCTGAACTGATTATTCCGATGTTCCGCCGCTTTACCCATGAAGCGGCACTGCGACTGGATCAGCCGCTGCCCGGACGCTCGTCAGCGCTGGATGAAGCCCTGTTGTTGCATAGCTGGCCGGGCAATATTCGCGAAATGAAAGCCGCCGCCGAGCGCTTTGTGCTGGGGCTGCCGCCGCTGTGCAGCAGCGAACTGAAAAAAGAAGAGGGTCGCTCGCTGCTGAAAGATCGTATGCGCCGCATTGAGCGCAGCCTGATCCACGACTGCCTGCGCCGTCATGACAATCGCATTGATGATGTGGTGCATGAGCTGGGTATTCCGCGCCGTACGCTCTACCACCGTCTTAAGCTGTTAAACCTTGATGCCTGAATCGCTGCCCACCTGAATCAGACCGGTGGGCCATCCCCCCTTTTCTTCCTGCCCGAAAAAAAAATCCGCTTTTGCTGGAACTGTCGTAACCGCTTCGCCACTTAATCAATGCAACATCCATGATGAAAATTGAACCCATTAGCGAGGAACTACCTATGTCTTTAATTACCCAAGCGTCGAGTTTGATTACTAACGGCGGTTCTGCATTATCCAAACTCTCTGGTGCTTCTGATGGTGCAAGCTTTATGAATGGCGCTCAGGAAATTCAGGGCACCATGCAGAAGAACCAGCTGGATAAAATGGCGCTGGATGCAGAAAACCAGCGCATTAACGGCATTGCCGACAGCGCCGCGCAGGCCGGTTCCGCTGCTGCGCAGGTTAAAATTCAGTACTAATTATCGCGTTCCGGGAGGGGACCTCTCCGCTCCTCCCACTTTTCCCTGCATGGAGTCGTGCCAATGAAAGTCACTGAAGCAAAACCTGCACTTACTTCTGAACCGGTCGCCTCAGTTGAGATGTATCCGGAACCGGCCAGCCAGGACGATATTCACTGGTTTTCCTCGCAGCTGAATAATAACGCCGCCGCTCCGGATAACAGCGTGGCCGCCACCTCTCCCGGCATGATGAGCGGGATTACCGAATCAATTAGCAGCAGCCAGCGCGCGCAGAAAGATGCCTTTCACGATCTGTCGATAGCGTCGAAATCCTCCAATCCCGAGGACTTCGCCAAAGCGAATGCCCAGCTGTCTAACTACTATATCGAGAGCCTGATGAACGCCAAAGTGATCTCCAAAGGCGTGCAGTCACTCGATAAACTCACCAACCTGCAGTAGCCCTCTTATGCCTGCTTATCTGCTGAAAGCCCTGTTTGCTGTGACCTTAGCCGTGCTGCTGTCAGCCTGCGGCGATCAAACCCTGCTGAACAGCGGCCTGTCGGAAAATGATGCCAACGATATTGTCGCCGAACTGGATCGCTACCATATCGAAGCGCAAAAACAGGTGGCGAAAGAAGGGGTCAGCGTACTGGTTAACCGGCCCGATATTGAGCGTGCGGTCAATATCCTCAGCGCTGCCGGTCTACCGCGTAAATCGCGTACCAATTTAGGTGAGGTGTTCCAGAAAAGCGGCGTGATTTCCAGCCCGCTGGAAGAGCGTGCGCGCTATATCTATGCGCTGTCGCAGGAGGTGGAAGCGACGCTGGCGCAAATCGACGGCGTAGTGGTGGCGCGCGTGCATGTGGTGCTGCCGGAACGCATCGCCCCCGGTGAGCCAGTGCAACCGGCCTCGGCATCGGTATTTATTAAGTACCATGACACGCTTGATCCCGACGGCATTGAGCCGCGTATCCGCCGGCTGGTCGCCACCAGTATTCCGGGCCTCGTCGGGCGTGACGATCGCGATCTGGCCATTGTATTTGTACCGGCAAAAGCCTATCAGGATCATGTGGAAGTGGTGCATCTTGGCCCGTTCCAGCTGACCCCAGGTACCTATTCGCTGATAAAAATCATCACGCTGGTGATCGGTATTCTGCTGCTGCTGGGCGTGGCGATTATGGTGCTGAAACCGGGTAGCCGCCTGAAAAAACCGGCGCTGAATAATGCCGGACAGGGCAAGTAATTTGCCATGAACAGGTCACCACAGGATGATGAACTGAACCTGGCGTGGCTCGACTGGTGGCAGCGCGGCTTCTGGTTGCAGGCGGATCGCAGCTGGCATAACAGCCGCTTCGCCACCCTCTCTGATGACCAGCAGCAGCGCTTTCTGCATCAGCATGCGGCGGTATTGCAGCAGTCGCTGGCGATCCCTCCGACGCCAGTCACCGCGCCACAGCCGCTGATCCTGGCGATTAGCGCGCTCACGCCGCAAGGCCGTCAGCTGCTGCTCGATCTGGTTGCCGAGATCTGCGGCTGCGCCATGCCGCTGCCTTCAGAGATGAAAATCTGGTGTCGGCGGCTGGCGAAAGGTCTGCGGCCTGCCAGCTGGCTGCCGCCAGCGCTGTTTGCCAGCGGGCAGCCAGCCGACAGCCTGCTCCTGCTCCATGCCCTGTGGCCAGCTGGCTGGCCACGTCTGCAACTGCTGTTTCCGCAGCCGCGGGTAAAAGATTCGGCCCCTCCCCCCGCGGTTGCCGCCGACCGCTTACAGCCGTTATGGCAGGCAGCGCTGTGGCAGTGCCAGCGTCATGATCTTATCGATAATCAGCCGGGCGACGCTTATGTGGAAAGTTAAAAAAATCAGCCTGCTGAACGGCGAGCAGGCGACGGGGAATCTGCTGCGGGCGGAAGAGATCGCCACGCATCAGCAGGCGGAGATGATCCTCGCGGAAGCGCAGCAACAGGCGCAGGAGATTCTGGCGGCGGCGCAACAGCAGGCGGAGCAACATATTGCCGAACAGCGTGAACAGTGCGAAGCCCAATTCTGGCAGCAGGCTGACGAACTGTTTAGCAGCTGGCAGCAACAGCGCCAGCAGGATGAACAGCAGCTGGTCACCCTTGCCGAACAGCTGCTGACCCAGGCGATAACCCAGGTGCTGGATGATTTTACCCCGCAACAGCGTTTCCGCGCGCTGTTACAGCAGCTGTTGCGCCAGCATGCGCGCCAGCAACAGGCGACGCTCTGGTGCGCCACTGCGCAGCAGCAGGAGGTCAGCGCCTGGCTGGCGCAGCAACCACAGCTGGAGTGGCAGCTGAGTTTTGACGAGCAACTGCCGGTCGATCAGCTGCGGCTGGTCACCGATCAGGGTGAACTGCAAATCGGCTGGGCGGCGCTGTGCCAGCAGCTGGCGGCGCAGCCCGGTTAAAAAATTTTTCGTTCGCGGGAACTGCCTTGCATCAGGTGCCACTTAAATCTGGACCTTAAAGTGAGGAGTTTTTGCCATGAGTTCAAACGATCTGCTCCAACGTCAGTTAAGCACGCAACAATCCCGTACTCATCACGACGCGTATCAGTTCGCCAAAGAGATGTCCGGTGAATCGTCGTTTAACGTCGCCGATATGTACGCCTTCCAGAACCAGCTGCAGGATATGTCCAACGCCGGTTGGGCAAGTTCGCAGTACACCCAGTTTAAGTTCGGTATCCGTAAGTCAATTATCGATGCAATTAACTGAGTTACCCACGGCAGCACAGCGCTGCCGTTTTCGATCGTCCGGCAACAAGGAGTTCGGCGTGTTTAAGTTTCAACTGGTTCCTGCGGTATGCCGCATCGTCGCGGCCATCATCTTACTGGCATTCAGCATCAGTTCTGCCAGCGCCCGCGCGCCGGAAGAGTGGAAAAATGGTGCTTATGCCTATTCGGCCGATAACACTCCGCTGAGTATTATCCTTGAAGATTTTGCCAACAGTTTTGGCGTCGAGATCAATCTCGGCACCCTCGGCGACAGCAATATTACCGGCAAGCTACGCGCCGACAGCCCGGAGGCGTTTCTGAATCGCCTGTCGCTTGAATACCGTTTCCAGTGGTTTGTTTATAACAACACGCTGTATGTCAGCCCGCAGTCGGCGCAAAGCTCGCAGCGACTGGAAATCTCACCGGACGCCGCACCGGATATCAAAGAAGCGCTGCGCGGCGTCGGCCTGCTGGAGCCGCGTTTTGGCTGGGGTGAACTGCCGGATGAAGGCGTGGTGCTGGTTACCGGCCCGCCGGAATATGTGCGTCAGATTGCCGATTTCGCGCGTAAATCCGAGGAGAAGCCGGACACCAGCAACAAAGATATGATGTCATTCCCGCTGAAATACGCCTCGGTGGCCGATCGTAATATCAAATACCGCGACCAGCAGCTGCTGGTGCCGGGTGTCGCCACCATGCTGAATGAGCTGCTGGGACAAAGTAACAGCGCCACCGCCAGCGGCCAGTCCAGCAATCAGGACGGCGGCGACGGCGGAATGGATCAGATGCAGCAGCAGTCGCAGAATATCCTGAATCAGATGGTGCAGCGCGGTACCTCGCGCCTTGGCCGTGAAAAAACCAAATCGCTGAGCAGCTTGCAGGGTACCGTCTCTGCCGATGTGCGTAATAACGCCCTGCTGGTGCGCGACGATCCGAAAAACCGCGCGGCCTATCAGGCGCTGATCGATATTATCGACGTGCCGCAAAAGCTGATTGAAATTGATGCGGTAATTATCGATGTCGATCGCAGCGAACTGCAGCGCATCTCCAGCAGCCTTGGTGGTCAGTTCGGTAACGTCACAGGCGCAACCAATCTGCTGGCCGGTTCCAGTACGCTGTTTATCTCCGATTTCTCGCGCTTTTTCGCCAGTATTGAAGCAATGGAAGGCGAAGGCACCGCGTCGATTATTGCCAATCCTTCGATTCTGACGCTGGAGAACCAGCCAGCGGTGATCGACTTCAGCGATACTGCCTATATCCGCGCCATTGGCGAGCGCGTCGCCGATATTCAGGCAGTGACCGCCGGCACCAGTCTGCGCGTTACGCCGCGCGCCATCAGCACCCATCAGAAGTCGTCGATTCAGCTGATTGTTGATGTCGAAGATGGCAAGCTGAATAAAAACGATGATGGTGAAGCTGAAGGCACCAATAACGGCGTGATCAGCACCCAGGCGCTGGTTGAAGCCAAACGCTCGCTGGTGATGGGCGGTTTCCACACCAAAGAGAGTGGCGACCGTGAACGCCGTATTCCGATCCTCGGCAGCATCCCGTTTATCGGTAAGCTCTTTTCCTCGACGCGTCATGAAACCTCGCAGCGTGAGCGGCTGTTTATTATCACCCCGCATCTGATTGGCGATCAGGTTGATCCTTCGCGCTATATCGCCGCCGAATCCCGCGAGCAGCTGAATAACGCCATGGATGAGGTTAACCAGCGTCATAAATTCACCGATATGAAAGCGATGGTGGAAGACGCCATGCGCGACCTGGCGCAGAACCGCATTCCCACCGGTATGACCAGCGGCGGCAGCGGCCTGACGCTCAGTTCACTGTGTAATATCCCGTCGGCGTTCCACAGCGATTTCAAACGTCACCAGTGGTACGGCAATAAATCGGTACAGATTACGGTTGGCGTGATCACCAACACCAGCAACCAGACGCAGCGTTTTGACGAGGCAGCCTGTCGCAGCGACCGCACGCTGGCGGTAGCCAGCTGGCCGCGCTCGGCGCTGAAACCGGGTGATTCCGCCGAAGTGTATGTGGCGTTTGAACCCAACGGCACCGTACGCCCATCGCGCATGTCGCTGCTGTCGGCCGCAGGCGGCGCACCCACCACGCCAGTTCGCGCCCCGGCCAGTAGCGACAACAGCCGCCGCATGCTGACACCTTAAGGAGAGAGAGAATGATAAACCGAATTATCATGCTGGCGCTGCTGGCGACCCTGCTGAGTGCCTGTGCCAAAAAGCAGGAGGGCTGCAACTCCGTCTCCTGCCGCCCGCAGTCGGACGTGCATAAGCTCACTATCTGGTGGCAGCCGGAGCTGCGCAACGGGCCTTATGATTTCACCCAGGTGCCGGTGGAAAACTAACCGCTGTTAAGCCCCCGCTGCCGGGGGCTTATGGAGAATAGTATGCCATTCAAACTTCCCCTGTTAGTCGGCAACCGCGCCATGCGCGGTGCGCAGGCGCGTAATCCGCAAACACCATCGATTCCGTTACGCCAGATGAGCGCCCGCTCGCGTCAGAACGCCGGAGGATCGCTGCAACAGGATGGTCTGAGCAGCCAGCCCGCGCCGCCGCTGCGCCAGCAGAATAGCCCGGCGCGCCAGAGCAGCGGCTGTGGATTGCGCAGCAGCCTGACGCGGTTGCGCGAACGGCTGCAATCCAACGGCAATAAACTACAGAAGCGCCCGGGGCCGCAGAGCCGCCATAATGCGCCACTGCCGCCACCGCGGCCTGAAGAGAATCTGAATACCGCACAATTTACCCGCAGCAGCGCCCGCCCGCAGGCGGAGGTGACGACGCGTAAGACAGAGAACTACACCCGCGCCAGCACGCTGCAACGTACACCCGGCGCACAGACCCGACCGCCAGCCAGTCCGCCGCCTGACGTGCAAACCCGCCCGTCGTCCGGCATTCCGCCCGCGCCGACCAGAGCATCCGCAGGGAAAAATCCCCCGGGTGTGCAGACTCGCCCATCAGCCAGCACCACGCCGCCAAAAACGCCAGCGGCCACGCAGAAACCCTCGCGGCGGGAAACCCTCGCCAACGCAGTGATGGACACCATTGCTGAACTGCCGGAGCTTGAAGCATTAATCAATAATCCGCCTGCCCCGGCCAGTAAGCCGCCTTCACCGCTGCTGGAGCAGGCGCAGGGCCAGCGTCCCGAGCATCCCACCCCACCGATCAGCGAAAAAGCGCGTGGCAAACAGCCGGAAGGCACCCGCGTTGCGCCGCAGCAAACGCGTCAGGCCGCCACGCCGCCGAAGCTGGATACGATTGAAGAAGAGAAATTCAACGAGCTGGAAAGAAGCAAGCTTAACCAGATGCAGCAGGTGGCGCTGGACGCCGCCGAACGTGACACTGCGGAACATAAAAACCTGCTGCGCCCGCAGATCGCCGGGCTGGCGCGGGATGATAATGGCAAGCTGACGGTAACCGATGCCGTCTCCGATAACCTGCGCAATATCCTGAATGAGACGGTGGCGCGGCCACGTCACACTTACAAGGCGCATCAGGCCAGTGACGATAACAGTCAGCATCTGCTGCTGGACGATCGCAATCGTCTGCTCAGTCTGCAGGGATCGAAAACCGCCTTTATCGGCCTGACGCAAAGCCTGCCGGTTCCCGACAGCGTGCAGGACCATCACACGCTGCTACTTAATACCTTAACACCCGGGGAAGCGCTGCATAGCCAGCTGACCGGCATATTCAGCCACGATCGCGAAGAGGGTGATGGCCGGGTAAAAGATCTGGTCAGTGAACAGCTGCGCGAGCACGGTGGTCGTCTTTATCGGCTTGATGAAAAGAAAATGCACTGGGATCAGGTGGATAAAGATGAAGAGAAAAGCTTCAGCAAATTAACCAAACAGCCGAACGGCATGCTGTATGCCATTCACGACAGTAAAACCCTGTACAACCTCTCCACCGGCGGCGAATCGGAGAAATTTAAGCAGAAGATCACCAGCTACTGCACCAACGAGCAGGGTAATGCGCTGCTGCTACTGAAAGATGAGAAAACCGCCAAACAGTCCGTGCAATTTCTCAGTGCGCTGGATGCGGAAAGCGAGCCGGACAGTGACCGGACCAAAGCACAGAGCATTGCGCTGAAAACGCAGCAGGGAGAAACCACCAGCGATTTTCATGCCACTGGCATCACCCTGCACAATAACCAGCTGTTTGCCATTGGCAGCAACGGCAAGTTGTACAGCAGCGCGGCGCCAAAGAAAGGCGATAAAGAGCTGGTGCTGCAGCAGGACAGCGAAAAATCCGCCCAACTGGCGGCCCATCTCGGTGAAAAATACAGCGTGGAAAGCTTTGTTAACCATGGCGACGGCAAACTGCTGGCGCTGGTTAAAGATGCCAGCAATGAGCGCCACGCCTGCTCGCTGGATGCCAGCGGCGCATTCCGTCCCGACTGGAATCTCAGCGCCAGCCTGGTGATGGATCATCATGAAGGTCTGCTACGCCCGCGCCCGCTGCCGCAGGATAATGTCGATCTGGGCCGTCTCGGCCAGGTGATGATCCATGATGGCAAAATCAACGCCTTTAATAAAAACTCCCAGCGCTGGGAAGCCAGCTTTGAGAGTGCCGATAATATCAAACGCGGCCAGGACGGACAGGCGTATGTACTGAAAGACGGCATCGCCTCACGGGTAAAAGTCAGTCTGAAAAGCGACAGCATTGGCGGCAGCAATCATCAGTTCACCATGCGCCAGATGAAAAGCAATCTGTCGCTGGATGAGCCGCTGGTGGGCATCAACAGCCAGAACAAAGCCAGCGCGATTGCCCCGCTGGATGCCGATCGCTTTGTCGCCCTGAGCGAAAACGGCGAACTGCAGTTTCACCGTAATCTCTCCGGCAGCCGCCAGCCGGAAAAGCTGATGCATACCCTGACCAAAGATGGCATTGATAACTGGCTGCCAGAGAGCAAAGCGGGCACCGCCGAAAATATGCCAGCCAGCGGTGTCGGCAATACCCTGACCGATGTCGCCATGGATCCAAAGCAGTCGCTGTATACCCTCGATGAACAGGGCAAGCTGTATACCATGCCGAAAGATCACTGGCAGAACCGGCATACGGAACAACCCGCGCCAGGCTGGCAGCCAGTGCCGCTGCCCGACGGGCTGGTGGAACTGGCGAGCCTGCACAATGCTGCGGACGGTTCACTGATGGTGGCCGATAAAGACGGACGCAGCGCGATTCTGCAGCTGGCCGGGCGCCGCCTGAATGCCACGGTGAAACAGGGAGAAAACGCCGCCGGGGCGGCGTCCAATCCCGCCGCAGAGGGCCAGGTCACCAGCCAGAATGCCAAACAGGTGGCGGACGCCGACCGCTGGCTGGTGCAGCCGGACTACGATCCGAATAAAAAACTGGAAGCCAAATCTCATCGCCGCCGTGTAGAGAAAGCCTGGGAGCGTCTGGATGACGCCACCAAAAGTACCCGCGTGATGGGGATGACAATGAAGCGTGAAGCTAATCTGCTTGGTATGACAGGCCGCGACGGCAATCATATCAACAGCCGCCTGCGCGACCGTCTGCGCGCCCACGTATTTAACCCAACCCTCGCCACGCCGCGCCCGATTAAAAACGCCAGCTATCATATCCAGCACGACTGGAAAGGCCGTGAAGGGCTGCGCCCGCTGTACCAGCATCAGGGAGCGCTGCACAGCGAGATGAAGACGCTGATCGCCGCGCCAGCGCCCGCTGTCGCGCGCACCAGTCTGCAGGATCGCCTGGCCGCGCTGGAAGGCAGCTCGTTTAATAAAGCGCTGATTGAGAACCTGAAAACCTTTAGCGATGGCGTCGCCGACAGCGCGCGCCATCAGACCAGCCTGCTGGGCCAGCATAGCGGCGCGCTGCAACCTGATCGCACCGCCACCAAAGATTTCTCGCCATCGCGACTTAACGCCTTTACCCAGGCGCTGAATATTAATAGCGACGATAGCAATCTGGTTAACGATCTCTCCACGCTGTATCAGCGCTATCCGATGCGGGCGGAAAATGACAGCCATACGCTAATGGATACCCTGCAAAATCAGGGAGTGGTAGTACGCCATCAGAAGCAGAACCCGCCGATGAGTCGTCAGCGCGATCCTTTTGATGATATGGGGCTGTCGAAATCCCGGCTGATCCTCGACGGCGTCACCATGAGCAAACTGCACGAGATGCTGGATGAGATGGAAGGCGTGGCGGGAGACGACCAGGCTATTGCGGCGAATTCAAAAGATCTGCAGGAACGCTTCCGCGTATTACGCGATGAAACCTACGGCGAGGATCCGATACGTAAAACCACCAGCCAGGGGTTTGTCAGCAATAAGCATCTGGAAGCCTGCTACGACTCGGTTAAATCGATGACCAATGCGTTCAGTAAGCCGCATCACGGTATCAATATGACCACCCGTACGGTGCTGAAAGCGAAGGATCAGGATCAGATGACCGAGCGTTTGCATCGCACCATCACCTCGCTGGAGCCGGGGGAAAATATGGGCTTTGATCGCTCTTATGGCGGATTGTTAACCCTGTCGGTGATCCCCGGCGGCGAAGTGATCGGCATCCCCGGTTTGCGCGGCAATCTCGATCGCGCCTATAACGCCAGCTTCTCGCGCGGCGACAGCGGCATTACCGTCTCCTTTAGCCGTAATGGCGGCGGCACCGGCACCGCTTTTGGCGCCGTGGGCTGGAACCCGATGAGCGAGGCGGATGACTACAAAGATATTAAAGTCGACCTCGGTGATAATAATTCGATTATTCCGTCGGCACGTCTTGGCGGCATGATTGCGATGGCGCTACAGCGGCAGATGCAAAACAGCATCAGCTTTACCATCAGCGAGGCGGAGCTGCAGCCATTTATTAAACAGATGACCAGCGGCGAGCTGAATCCACAGCAGCTGATCGATCGCGGCGTCGGCCAGCGCATGAAGCACGGCACCACGCTGAACTTTAACGTGGATGCCACGCTGCTTGCCACCGCTGGCGGCGCGCTGTCGCTGCCGATTGGCAATGGCGACTCCTCCACTGTGCGCGGTACGGTGATCGCCCAGGCGGGGGTGAATCTGGCGTCGGCCCAGCGCGATCGCAATGTCACCCGTTCTGATGGCGGCCAGACTAACGGTCGCAGCGATAACCGCATGCGTTTTCTTAATAATGCCAGCGCCGGCGCCGGTATTGGCGGTGGCGCCGGTATCACCACCAACGCCGCATCGAATCTGCGCGTGCCGGTGTTTGGCGTCAGCACCACCAATATTCAGGTCAGTATCGATAACCGCACCAAACAGAGTATGAGTATCGATATGGCCAAAGCCGAAGCGCCTGAGCAGCGGCAACTGGATAAGCTGCTGGAACAGATTGGACTGAATTTCGATGATGCCGAACTGAATAAGCTGGTGCAGGAAATCAAAGACGCCGATAAGCCGCCAAAAAAACCGGAGGTGGAGCTATCAGCGGATATGAAAACGTTTAATGAGCAGCGTCTGCGCGGTTATCTGAATAACCCTGACGGCAAGCCCACGTTGAGTAAGGATGATGTGAAAAAGCTCGACGCGCTGGAGAAAAAGCAGCTGGAGGGTTATGAGACTAAGGCCGCCGAAGAGGCTAAAGCTCAGGCATCCGGCGGGGCTGTGACCGTAGCGAACAGTGATGAAGCCGCTGAAACCAAACCAGCCGAGGCCAAAAAGAAAGCATTCAACACCTCATTGCTGCCGGAAAAGCAGGCGGTGAAGCAGAAACTGGAAAAGCTCACCAGCCACCTTGAGGGCATGACGCCAGCCAATAACGGTCAGTATGGCGTAATTAATAGCGCTAAACAGCTGCGATTGCAGCAGCAGGCGGCGGATCTGCGTTGCCAGGCGATGAACAGCGCCGAGTATCAAACCACCTATAACAACCTGCATAAGATCGACAGCAACAATCTGATGCATGTACTGCACAGCCTGATCGCCAGCGAGTTGCCGGCGAGTAATGCGGAGCGCATCAGCCAGTTTATGGCCGAGAAGCCGATGCTGAAGGAGGTGATCCGCGATCTGCAAAAACATAGCGATACGCAGGCAGTGGTGACGCTGGAGATGAAAGACAACAAGAAATTCGAAACTCAGCAGCTGTGGCTGGATCATCGCACCCAGCCGCAGCAGATTGAGAAGCTGTTAAAGGATCGCAATAACCTGCGAATCAAATCCATCGGCTTTACCGAGACCAACAATAAGCCGGAAGGGATCAATATTCCGTTGCTGGTCACCGGCTGGTCGAGCAAAGGCAATGTCAGCATGAGCCGTAATCTTGGCAAGATTAACTTTAGTTACGGTGAAGATCAGGAAACGCCGCACTCGTTTTCGCTGGAGGGTGAGATCGCCTACGCCAGCCAGGATGTGGTGAATGCGCTGACCAATGCGGAAGTGCAGGATAAACGTGGTGTTGTTTAAGAATGCTTAACAGGAGAGCGCGATGAAACCCCAACAACAGTTGCAGATGCTGCTGGACGAGTTCGCCAGCCGCGAGGGCGTGGTACTGAAGCTGGAGAATGGCGTTTGCGCCTTACAGGAAGAGAGTGGCCAGGAGGCGCTGGTGCTGGAACTGCCGGATGGCAGTGATGTACTGCTGCTGCACTGTCAGCTGTTCGCCATGCAGGATCATGGCGAAAAGCTGGCGGCCTGGCGTCTGCTGATGACGCTGAATTTTGAAATGAACGCGATGCGCGGCTGCTGGCTGGCGCTGGATGAAGAGGATAATATCCGCCTGTGCAGTCAGCAGCCGCTGGCCGCGCTGAATGCCACCAGTTTTAGTCCGTTGTTGCTGGCGTTTATGCAGCAGGCGCGTGAAGCGCGTGAGTTAATCACCGAAGTGTTTGCCGGCCTGTAATCTGCAGGGCGGGAGAACGCCGCCTTTGGGCCTGAATATCTGAAACCGTCGTAGGGGAGCCGTTTTCGGCTCCCGTCTGGCAATCGTCTCGGACTGCAAGAACTCTCCCTCACGCAACACCCTCTAACCCAATCTCTGATTTTTTTTATATAGCGAATCAGCCAGAAAAGGTGAAATTAAGGCGAAAAAAAACCCAGTCTGGTGAACCGGGTTGTTTTTCTGTTCCGCTAACGGTTGGTGACCGCTGTAAGGAACGGCGCTGCTTGTACCTGCTAACTGTGAACAATTTTAACGCTGATTGATAAGCCCGTCAAACCCGCGGGCGGCGAGAACGCCGCCCCTACGCCTGAATATCTGAAACCGTCGTAGGGGAGCCGTTTTCGGCTCCCGCCTGGCAATCGTCTCGGACTGCAAGAACGTCGCCCTGACCATCCCCCTATTCCCGAATCTCAATCACCTCATCCAGATACTGATCCTCCAGCTCACGTAGCAGACGATAGACCTGCGCCACCGCGGTTAGGGTTTCGCGCGGAATATAGTCGCCCTCGCGGGTGGTGCGGTACAGAGTACGTGTCAGCCAGATAAAGCGAATCACCGGTATTTTGTTACGCTGAGCCTGTTCAATAAGCGTATGCGCTTCCTCATCGCTGGCTTTAAACAGCAGGCGCGGTAACGGTGTTTCGCCCGGTCGATAATAGAGGCCGACGGCAAAGTGGGTCGGGTTCACCAGCAGCATATCCGCCTCTTCCACCGCCACCTGACGCGGCGCTTTCGGCTCCTCATTCATGATTTCACTGGCCACCTGACGCCGGTGGCCTTTCATATGCGGATCGCCTTCACTCTGTTTATATTCGTTTTTAATATCGTCGTGACTCATCCGCTGCTGCTTAAGGAAGAAGTATTTCTGGATGCCAAAATCGAGCACGCTTAATGCCAGCATCACCAGCAGCACCCGGCGCGCCACTTTAACAAACAGCGCCATCACCCCCTGCCAGAAGCCGTCGAGATTACCCAGCGCCAGCTGCGACAGGCCGCCCAGCTCCGGTTCAATCGCCTGCCAGACAATCAGGCCGATTATCACCGCCTTAATAATGCTGGTCAGCAACTGGGTAAACTGACGCGCGGAAAACATATTCTTAAAATGGTTTACCGGGTTCAGCGACTCAAATTTTGGCGCCAGCGCTTCTACCGAAAACAGCGGGCCAAACTGTACCCAGCCGCCGAGAATACGCAGCAACACCGCAATGCCGCACACTGCGCCGACAAAACCCAGCAGCACGGTCAGCGAATCGGTCAGCACCTCTTCCATCGCATGATCAAACGGGTCGCGCAGGCGCGCCAGCGGCAACAGCATCATCGCTTCCATACGTTGCATGCCGGTGTCCACCAGGGCAAAAATCGCCTCCAGCACGCCGATGCAGATCATCAGCTTAGGGATATCCTGGCTCTGACTAACCTGCCCCTTTTTCCGCGATTCCTGCAGTTTTTGCGGGGTTGCGTCTTCGGTTTTTTCGCTCATGGCACGCTCCCTTTGTTATCCATCAGGGTCGGCAGAATATGAATCAGATCGCGCAGATCGTAGAGACGCTGATCGGCCAGATGGTTAAGCAGCGGCAGATACAGCACAAAGAACAGCATGCCGAGCAGGCATTTCACCGGCACCGCCAGCGCCGTCGCCTGCAGCTGCGGACTGTAGATGCTCATAATGCCGATGGCGAAATCCATCAGCAGCATCAGCGCCACCAGCGGACCGGCGTACAGCACCATATCGGTAAAGGTGTCGCCAAGGATCTTCAGATAAACCTGGAAACCAGCTTCGCTGGGGAATGGCATCCATGCGGTCGCCGACCACAGGTGATAGCTGTCCCAGATAATCTGGGTGATAGTAGAAAGACCGAGGCCGACAATCAGCAACAGAATAATCGACTGCTGCATCAGCTTGCCCAGCGGCGTAACGTCCGGCCCGAGCTGCGGGTTGATCTGTCCGCCCATCAGCGCGCCGCGCTGGTTATCAAACAGACCACCAATGGATTCATACATCCAGAATGGCATCGCCATCAGCACGCCAATCAGCACGCCAATGATCAGCTCTTTAAGGATTAAGCCGGTCAGCGTCAGCATATCGGGCTGCAACAGATCGATTTGCGGCTTGATCACCGGCGCCATAAACAGCGACAGCGCCACCACAATCGCGGTGCGTGTTACCCCTTTCACCACGCTAAAGGAGAAGATCGGCGTCAGCAGCATGCAGGGGAAGATACGCGCCATCGCCAGCGCCAGCGCCAGAATAAAGTGGAACGTATCGGTAAGCGGTGCGCCGAGCAGCATCAGGCAGTCGACATCATGGCGAAAGCAGCCTGCGCCAGCTGCATCAGTTCAACGCCTACCCAGCGACCGGTCAGCGCCAGCGTGACACCCACCGCCACCAGCTTGATACTGAATGGCAGGGTTTGATCCTGCAGCTGCATCGCCGCCTGGATCAACGAGATCACTACCCCCACCAGCACCGCGACAATCAGCGGCGGCGCAGAGAGCAGAACCACTAACAGCATGGCCTGGCGGAAAAGCGTCAGAATTTCCATATCGCCCCTATGCCCCTATAAGTAGCTGTAGAACAGGCCGTCCAGCAGGCGCGTCCAGCCACTGATTAACACAAACAGCAGGATCTTCAGCGGCAGCGATACCGTCATCGGCGACACCATCTGCATGCCAAGCGCCAGCAGTACGTTGGAGACGATCAGATCGACCACGATAAACGGGATAAAGATTAAAAAGCCGATCTTAAAACCGTTTTGCAGCTCCGACAGCACAAACGCCGGGATCGCCAGCAGCATATTGTCAGGCTTTACGCTGCTGGCCATTTCCGGCGGCCACATGCGCTGGCTGTTCTCCTGCAGGTGCACCACAATGTCGGGATCGGTGTTGTGGGTCATAAATTTTTTTAACGGCTCAATGCCGTTACCCAGCGTATATTCCAGCCGTTCCATTGAGCTGAGATCGAGAGGAAGCGCTTTGACCCGCTGCGACATATCGCTAAATACCGGCGCCATAATAAACAGCGTCGCCGCCAGCGCGATACCGTTCAGCGCCATGGTCGGCGGCACCTGCTGCACACCCATCGCATTGCGCGTCAGCTGCAACACCATCGATATTTTCAGAAAGCTGGTGCAGATAATCATCATCATCGGCAGCAGCGACAGGGCGCCAAGAAACAGCGCCAGCATGATCGGGTTAAGCGGTCCCATATCCATGCGCGTTACCTGCCCCCGCCCAATGGATTGACTGCGCCGGGCAGCATATGGGTGATTTGCAGACCGAGCCGCCCTTCGACATCGACCAGCTCCCCTTTCGCCAGCGGGAAATCGCCGTGGCAGAGGATCGCTTCACCCGGCTGAACATGCTCGACCATCACCGTGGATCCGGCGCTCAGTCGGTTCAGTTCGCCGAGCGTGAGTTTCAGATTGCCGCAGCGCAGGGTTAACGCCAGCGGCAGCGGATCAAATACCGACGCCTCGTTCTGTGGCTCAGACGACCACTCCTCTTCCGGCTGCGGCATTCCATCCATCGCATAATCATCGGGGGTCAAATTCACGTCAGTTGTCTCCAAATCGGTAATATAAAAGTGGGCGGAACGCCCCTCTTCGCTGATCAATTCCCCCTGTAAACTGAGGTGGGCAAAACGCAGCACACCGCTTCCGGCGGGGGAAAAATGGGTGGTGGTGGGGAGAACCACATCGTTGCATTGCAGCGTACGCAGCTGCTGTAGCGAGAACGACAGTGCGCCCAGGGTGAGTGGCAGAGTCAGCGCCAGCTTGTCCGCTGATTGTGGGATCAGCGGCTGCCAGCCGGTTTTATTGAGTAGTAATGACAGGGTATTAAGCGAGATTTTTAGCTGACTACTGGCGCGCTGCTCGCCAAGCACCACATTCAGCGTCAGCCATAAGTTGTCACCGTATTCGGCGACGGCGTCTGTTACCGCGACACACCCCAGCAGGCAGCGCAATTCCTCGCTAAGGGTTTGATTAAACAGCGGCCAGTACCACTGCTCGGTAATATCTGCCTGCGGCAGCAGCGGACAGGTTGAGAACAAGCTGCATACCGCTTCGGCATCGGCCAGATGCAGCGTCCCCAGCTCACACTGTAAAGCCTGCGTCGGCACCGCGGGCGCCTGGCTCAGCGTTAGCTGAAGCCAGCCGCGCGCACCGTCTAAAGCGTAAGGAAAGCGATAGCCCGAGCCAATCTGCTGGCGCAGGCGCGCCTCAAGCTGGCTTTGCTGACGCAGTTGCAGTGGTTTCATTATCCCTCCCCTCGCTGTTCAAAACGCAGGCGCACGCGGCAGGCCATCCGTCGCCGTAGCGACTCCCGGCAGCGCTCGTGATGCGGCGCCAGCATCGCCAGCGCCTCGGGAGCAAAACGCAGGCTGATATCCCAGCCGGCACCGGCCGGCAGGCTGGACATGCGCGCATCCACTTCACCCAGCTTGGGCAGCAGCAGGGTCATCGATACCGGCCCGCCCGGCTGTCTGGCCAGCGCTTCGCTAAGCGGCGGCTCCAGTTGATGCCACAGCGCCATTGATGGCGCCGCCGCGCTGGCGGCCTGCGCAGGTGCAGAGGGCATGCCCGCCGTCCAGTCAAAATGCGCGCCACCCGGTGCCAGCGGCGTCTGGCTGTCACTGCCCAGCAGTTCGCTAAACAGTGATGCCTCCTGCGGCGCAGGTTCACTCTGTAGCGCACGTTTCAGCGATGGCGTGTCAGCAGAGGATGCGCTGCGTTCCCGCGTTGCTGAACGCCGGGGTTTATCACCCTGCTCGCTGGCGTTGCGTCCGCCTCTGTCCAGCAGTTTTGCCGTCGGTTGATTAGGGGTATCCGCCTTTGGCTGGCGTGCCGGGGTCTGCGGACGCGCTTTCTCTGCCTGCTGGCTGTCACGCCGTTTACTGGCCTGAATGTTGTCCGCTACCCGCTGGGCCTGCTGCTGTAATGGTGTCATTGCAGTCCCTCACTTTCCTGCATCAGATATTCCAGTTTTTCCAGTTCACGCTGGCGGCTGCGCGTTTCCTGTTGCGCCTCGCTCAGCCGCTGCTGCTGGTCACTCTGCTGCTGCTGGCAATTGATCAGTTCGCGCTTCTGTCCGAGTACCGCCTCGCCCGCCTGACGCTCCTGGTGCAGCTCCTGACGCAGGTTTTCCTGCTGCTGTAGCCCGGCGGCAAAGCTGTCGCGCAGCTGCTGATAGTGCTGCTGATGGCGGGCAAGCTGCTGTTGCGCCGCTGCGCTCTGGCTGTCCGCCGCCTGCAATGCCCGCTCCTGCTCGCGCTGCGCCCGCTCGCTGCGGTTCAGACGCTGGCGGCGGATAGGCAGCAGCAGCGCAAAGGTTTTCTGCAACGCCTCAGTATCGGAAACTTCAGGGATATCAGATTCAACGTTAATGTGACGGCGCATATTGGCTTACCTCCGAGAGTTGCAATAGCGTGTCTTCAAAGTGGGAAGGATCGTGCATCTCCTGACGCAAATAGCCGTTGATCGCCTGTTGCGCATCTACTGCCGCATCGGTCATCGCGTCGTGACCGGGCTGATACTCGCCGAGGCGGATCAGCATTTCCACCTGTTGCCAGGCCGCCATCATGCGGCGCATTGAGGTGGCTTCGCCGATATGTTCGCGCGAGGTGACGCTGCTCATGGTACGGCTCAGGCTGGCCAGTACGTCGATGGCCGGATAGTGGCCGCGCTCGGCCAGTTTGCGCGTCAGCACAATATGACCATCAATCAGTGAGCGCACTTCGTCGGCTACCGGATCGTTCATTGAGTCGGCCTCAATCAGCACTGAATAGAGCGCGGTAATCGAGCCGCGGTTAGTTTGTCCGGCGCGTTCCAGCAGGGTTGGCAGCAGGGTATAGACCGAAGGTGGCAGACCGCCGCGTCCCGGTGGTTCGCCCAGCGCCAGACCGATTTCACGCTGGGCGCGGGCGAAACGGGTCAGGGAATCGAGGATCAGCAGCACGCTTTTGCCCTGATCGCGCCAGGCTTCGGCGATGGCGGTGGCGGTAAACGCCGCACGGGCGCGCTCCATACTGCTGCGATCCGAGGTGGCGCAGATCAGCACGGTACGACTGCGCAACTCTTCATCCAGTTCATGATCAAGAAACTCACGCAGTTCACGACCACGCTCGCCAATCAGACCAAACACGATCACATCGCACGGCGTGTTACGCGCCAGCTCCGCCAGCAGTGTGGTTTTACCGCAGCCCGCACCGGCAAATACGCCGACACGCTGGCCGACGCCGAGGGTTAACAGGCCATCAATGGCACGAATGCCGGTCGGCAGCGGCGTATCAATACGTGGACGTTCGGTTGGCGGTGGCGCATCGCCCAGCACGCTAAAGCTGTCATCGCCGCTGCCGGGCATAACAAAGGCACCGATACTCCCTTCGCTAATCGGACGGCCAAAGCCATCCAGCACACTGCCCAGCAGGCGGTCGGAAACGGTGATGCTGTGCGGCAGAAACAGCGGTGTTACGCGTGCGCCCTGCGCGATACCATCCAGCTGGCCCAGCGCCGACAGCAGGGTGTGTTGCGGATTAAAACCCACCACCTCCGCCAGCACGCTGCTGCTGTCGTTGCGCTCTACGCGGCAGAGATCGCCGATACGCGCACGCGGTAAGCTGCTCTCCAGCAGGATGCCGTTAATACCGGTGATGCGCCCAAATGCGCTGACCGGGGCAAAGGCGCTTAGCCGTTGCTGCTGCTGGCGGAACCAGTGATCGAGAGCCACCGTCATTACCAGCTCACCTTAATATTGTCGCGTCCGTTAAATTCGATGCGGTTGCTGGTAATCGCGACCAGCCGCAGGTTGTCGACTTCGTCGCCAATAAACAGCCGCTGCCCCTCATCGGTAACAATATTGGCGCGTGCGCCGGTGGTGATCTGCACGATACGGAACGGCAGTTCGATCTTCAGCGGCGTGACCTGATTAACCAGCGGCTCGGCAGTCATATAGTCAGCGTTAAAACGCGCCAGCATGCGGTTGAATACCAGCATCTGCTCTTTATTCAGTTTGCCCTTCAGCGTCAGCGTCTTTTTGCCGTTCACCACGCTGACCGCCGCGGCCAGATCGCGTTCGCGCAACATGTTCAGCAGCGGCGCGCGCATCTCAGCAGGCGTATCCAGATGCTGGCGCCCGGACTGATTGATCTGACTTTGCGCCACTGTCGGTTGCAGGATCCAGCTGACCACGGTAAAGGTCAGCAGCAGCGTCAGGCTTAACATCAGCGCGCTGATCCAGCGCGGAAAACCGCCTTTCGCTGGCGCGGCTACTGCCGGAGCCTCGTTTGCCATCACCGGTTCAGCCACTGGCGGCGGGGTAAAGGCGCTCCACGCGGTATCCGCTGCCGCCACGCACAGCCAGACGCCGCCAAGGGAAAATGACTCGCTGACCACCAGATCCTGCAGGCTGCTGTCGGTTACTGCCTGCTGCAACTGCCAGCTCTCTTCATCCGGGCGTAACAGACGGTAATCGCTGTCGATCGCCGCATCACTCAGTTGCAGATCCGCCTCTTCCGCCGGGCCAATTAACCAGCTGTCGCCAAACAGGGGCAACGCCGCGCCTAAATGAAGGCCGGACAGCACGCGCAGTTCGAACATCATTAACTCTCCCAGCTGGTAAGTGAGTAGACGGCGGGATCGAGGTCGATGCGCCCGAGCACATTCACCGCCAGATTAGGTTGCAGTTCAGCAAACGACAGCACCGGCACCTGGTGGTACTCTTCGTGGATCAGGGTGCGCATCGGACTGCGCAGATCCTGCGCCACCAGCAGTACCGCGCTCTGATTGCTGTCGGAGGGGAATGCCTGTCCGACTTCGGTGAGGATCGCCGTGATCTGCTCCTGCATCAGGGCAAAGAAAATCTCGTTCTGCGTCTGGCGCAGGGCATCACGCAGCTGCTCTTCCAGTTCCGGCGTCAGCAGCCAGACATGCAGACCATCGGCCTGCGCATACTGGTAGCAGAGGTGATTTTTCAGCGTGATACGCACCTGGTCGGTCAGCAGATTGATATCGCGTTCATGCTGGCCATGCTCGATTAATGCCTCGGCAATCGCGCGTACCGAACGCAGCGGAATACGCTCGGCCACCAGCTTCTGTAACACGCTGGAGAAGCGGGCTATCGGCATCACGCGTTGCAGCTCCTGCGACAGCTCCGGCTGCTCGGTCTCCAGCCAGCCCATCAGCGCCCGCGTCTCCTGCAAGCCAATAAAGTGCGGGCTGCTGGCATGAATGGCGTTTTCCATCCGTTTCACCAGCAGTTCACGCGGGCTCCAGCGATCCACTTCGTCGTTTTGCAGTAACGGGTGCTCTGGCGGCAGCCAGATCAGATCGCCTTCACGCTTCAGCTCATCACCCGCGATCACCTGCTCGCGATCGGCCTCTGACATCTCCGCCAGCCAGCGGCGATGTACCGCCAGCATCGGCAGATTAAAGGTGCCAACCACCTGCGGGATCTCATACACCGAGAAGCGAAACTCATGCTGATCCTGGTGCTCAAGGAATTCGATATCGAAGGCCGGTAAGGTAAAACCAAAGTGGTAGACGATGCGGTTACGCAGACGACGAATATCCTGCACCAGCTCCAGCATCTCCGGCTGACCACGGCTGGCGGCCGGGAAATTAATCAGATAAGGACGGGTCGGATTAAACTGGCGCAGATCCTCTTTGCCATTCAGCTCCGGCGGGATCACTTCATTTTCCATCTGCGGCTGCGCCATGCGCCCTTCCTGACGCACGCGCCACAGCTGAAAGGTGCCGCTGATCATCGTCAGCGCCGCCAGCACCAGGAACACGGCGGTCGGCATCCCCGGCAGCAGCGCAAAACCCACCATGCCGATTGAAGAGAGGATCCAGGCTTTCGGCTGGCTGGTCAGCTGCTCGGCGATTTCGCGACCAATATTGTTATCGATGGTTTTTTCATTGTCGGACGAAACGCGGGTAATGATCATACCGGCGGTCAGTGAGATCAGCAGCGCCGGGATCTGAGCGATCAGGCCGTCACCGATGGTCAGAATCGAATAGACATGCATCGCCTCACCGGCCGGCATCCCCAGCTGCAATACGCCGATGCTAAAGCCGCCGATCAGGTTAATAAACAGGATCACCAGACAGGCGATAGCGTCGCCCTTAACAAATTTCATCGCGCCATCCATTGCGCCGAACAGCTGGCTCTCTTTCGCCAGATCGCTGCGTCGCGCCTTGGCCTGCCAGACATCGATCATGCCTGCACGCAGATCGCTGTCGATCGACATCTGCTTGCCCGGCATCGCGTCAAGAGTAAAGCGCGCCGCCACTTCCGCCACCCTTTCCGATCCTTTGGTGATCACTAAAAAGTTCACCACCGTCAGGATCAGAAACATCACCATCCCGACCGCCAGATTACCGCCGACCACAAAGTTACCGAAGGCTGCCACCACATGACCGGCATCCTGCTGAATCAGGATCTGGCGCGTGGTGGAGATCGACAGCGCCAGGCGGAACATGGTGGTCAGCAGTAGCACCGCCGGGAAGGTGGAGAACGCCAGCGGCTTCGGCAGGTACATCGCCAGCACCACCAGCAGTGAGGAGAGGCAGATATTCAGCGCGATCAGCATATCGATTAAGCCGAGCGGCAGTGGAATGATCAGCATAAACACCAGTGCCATGGCAAAGGCGGCGCCGACCACTTCCGAGCGCTGCATGGCGCTGATGGCGATTTTGTTAAGGATCAGAAAGAGAGTATTCATTACGAAGCTCTGCGCGCCAGCTGTTGCTGCTCAGCTTTCGCCAGTTCGGTAATAATGCCGCGCAGCAGTTGCAGCGCGGTTTTGCGCTGATCGGGCTCTTTCCACAGCGAGTGTGGCAGCTGATGAACCAGCGGAAACAGGCAGCTAAAGAACAGTGACAGGTGTTGCGGCTGTGCGCCAACCACCTCCTGACCGAGATGCTGAAAATCGCTGTTATAAGCGCCGTTATGGCTCAGTTGCAGCAGACGGCGGGTCAGGTCGACGGCAGTTAACGCCACTTCCGGCAGTTTATGCGTCATCCGCTTCAGCAGCGTGCTGCTGGCCGCCAGCGTGTGATTAAGCTGACCGGCCTCATGCAGGCCGTGACGAATATGGCGCAAGGCGCCAGCGGTAATTGACGGCGCCAGCGCGGCGATATCATCGGCCAGCGCACGTTGCAGGGTGCGCAGCGTCGGCACAAAGTGGCGCGGCTCCACCTGATCGAGCAGCAGATCGAGCATTGCCATCGCCGACTGCTGATGCACGATGCTGTTGTAATAGAGATTGCGCAGCGACTGCTTTTCCGCCGGATCGCTGGTGAACTCGGCAATCGCCGAAGCGGTATTGCTGCCGGCACGAATGCTGTCGCCATGCTGCTGCAGCAGGTTGCTCAGGTGCTGGCTGGCGGCGTCGGCCAGCTTAGTGTCGCCGTCGGTGCTGGCCTGCTGCTGGACCATACGCAGCATCACATCACAGCGCGCCGGGTCGCCGCCCATCTCCTGCAACAGCTCTTCGCTGCTCGGGGCCGGGGAACGCGCCAGCGCTTCACGCATTAATCCGAGCTGCTGCTCCAGCACCTGCTCTTCATTACTGTCCATTAACTGGAACAGCTGATCAAGATGTTCCACTTTGGCAACCGAATGCTTATTGCGCATCAGGTTGCTCTGCATCTGGCGGCGATTCTGCGCCTTATTTTTACTCTCCATCTTCTCACTGAACATGGAACCGATCTCTTCCAGCGAATCAGCCTGCGTCTCCGCCCGCGTGCGCACATTATCCGGACCCCGGTTGGCATTTTTTGCCGCCGCAGCTTCAGTCCCTTTCAGTAGCGCTTTTAAGGTGTGCTGCATTGCGGGTATAGCGGGTTGCATTTTAATCATCGCCAGCGTTCCTCAGTTTGCATTATCTCCTGTGTGTCATTTAACAGGCGGTGGTTCCCTGATTCGGCAGAAAAAAGTTCCGCCGTCCGTCGCGAAATAATCGCCGTCAGTCACTAATGCAAGAAGTTGCATAGCTGAGGTCAAACCGCTGACAAAATTCGTCTCAGATAACTCCTGGCGGAAAAGTCAAAATCAGTAAAAACAACCGGTTAACAGAATAAAACCTGCTGGCATATCCCTTGCTATATCCAGCAGGAACGCATGTGTTCATTAATCGGAGAGAATCATGATCACGACAATCACTGGCGCCACCGCAGAACAGCGTAATCCCACTGAATATTCACTGAGTGTTGACTGGGATGAGGTTTTTAATCTGCACAATAAAAAGCTGATGAATTTTATTCGCAAGCGCATCGCTAACCCGGAGGATGTGGAGGATGTTCTGCAGATGACTTGTCTGGAAGTGCTGCGTAATCGCCATAAATTTATGGGAGCTTCGCGGCCGGAAACCTGGGTGTTCGGTATTGCGGTGAATCTGATCCGTAATTACTACAAAAGTCAGCAGAGCCGCTACCTGCTCGACACTCTTGATGATGAGATTACCGCCGATCTGCTGTTTGATAATGATCCCAGCGATATCACTGAACAGCGCCAGCTGCTTGGCGCGACGCTAAATTCTATTGAAAAACTGCCGGGCGATATTCGCACCATGCTCTCTATTCTGGTAGAGAATGAAGGCAGTTATCAGGATGTGGCGCAACATCTGAATATTCCGATTGGTACCGTGCGATCCCGCCTGTCACGCGCCCGTGAGGCTTTACGGGTCGGGGTCTATGCCTGAAAAGCAGTCTGAAAAAACTCCGCCGCTGCTCAGGATGATATAAATGCTACTATGATCATGCTTATATTAAGCGACCTTTTAAAATATTCCCGGGGAGCGGCGTCACTCCCCGACTGCAGGCAGATTAATTGACTGCATACAGCAATAAGTATCATCAATATAGAGGGAATTATGCTGCTGCAGGGCTTTTCTAACCGCCAGGAACGTGCAGATTCAAACTCACCCAATTTATCTGACATTGCTTTAAATCGTATTCACGATGCTATTTACCTTATTGACCGTGAATTAGGCATTCAATATGTCAACGATAAAGCCTGTAAGTTAATGGGCTATTCGCGCAAGGAATTTTCTCAACTGACCTTTTCGACTATCGATCGCGAATTGCTGGACAGTGACGTCTTCGCCCTGTGGTGGAAGCTGAGCATCCGTCCCGAGGGAATTACCTTTACGTCGCAGCATGCCTGCCGCAATGGCGAGCTGATTCCGGTTGAGGTCAGTTCCAGCAGCTATGACAATCAGGGTCTGCAACAGATCCTCTGTGTGGTGCACGATGTGCGGGAGCTGCGCCGCAAGGAAGAGCAGCAACGTTTGCGTGAAAAGCAGATGAATACGGTGGTGGAGAACTCGCCGGATTTGATCGCGCGCTTTGACCTGAATATGTGCTGCGTCTACGCCAATCCGGCGGTACGGCGCTGGTTTAATCGCAGCGAACGCGAAATCCATA
The DNA here is from genome assembly GCF_025527015.1 of Winslowiella arboricola. Lineage (GTDB taxonomy): Bacteria > Pseudomonadota > Gammaproteobacteria > Enterobacterales > Enterobacteriaceae > Erwinia > Erwinia arboricola. The sequence continues at coordinate 285,030 of NZ_JAODIM010000041.1, forward strand.
ACTGGCAGTTAACCGAAAGCGTGCCGCTGGGCGATGTCGGCCTGAGCTTTTTTAAGCTGATCTCGCAAACCCTGGTCGATGAACAGGGGGCGGAAAATGAGCTGACGTTCGATCGCGAGGGCAGCAAGCAGGTGTTACATGTGCGCTGCGTACCGGAATATAACCTGCAAGGCAAGATGGTCAGCGTGCTGGCGGTCGGCCGGGATATTACGCTGGTGCGCCAGACCGAAGATGAACTGCGCGCCGCCCATCAGCAATTGCGGATGCTGACGCGCAATCAGGAGCTGACCCGCGAAGTGGAGCGTAAACAGCTGGCGCGTGATATTCATGATGAGCTGGGCCAGCATCTGACGTCACTGCGCACCGGCCTGTCGCTGCTGTCGATGCGTGAGCATGAGGGCAGCGCGGTGATTCAGGCTCAGCTGGAGAATCTGATGGGGCTGGTGGACAGCACCATTCAGGTGGTGCGCGATGTCTCCACCCGGCTGCGGCCGAATGTGCTGAATCTCGGACTGATCCCGGCGCTGGAGTGGCTGCGCGATCAGTTTATGAAAAACGGCGGCTGCCGCTGCATTCTTGTCGCCCCCGACGAACACCGCGTGCAGCTGGATGAAGCGGCGATGACCGCCACTTTCCGCGTGGTGCAGGAGTCGCTGACCAATGCCGCCCGCCATGCCAGCGCCAGCAATATCTATATTATCGTTAAACCACAGCCCGACACGCTGGTGGTCGAAGTGGTGGATAATGGCAAAGGTTTCCATGTTAATCGTGTGCAGAAAAATGCTTTCGGCCTGCTCGGAATTCAGGAGCGTGGCCGCATGCTGAATGGTGACGCCACCGTCACCAGCTCACCCGGTAAAGGCACCCGCATCAAACTGACGGTCCCGCTATCCGCAGCCAGTAAAAACCATAAAAAGGATGAGTAAGCGATGGAACAACCTATCCGGCTGATGATCGCCGACGATCACGCGATTATGCGTGAGGGACTGAAACAAATTTTTGCGCTGGATGAAAATATTGAAGTAGTGTGCGAAGCGCCGGATGGCAGCCAGGTGCTGGAGCGGCTGCGTCACTGTGATATCACCCTGCTGTTGCTGGATATCTCGATGCCCGGCATCAGCGGCGAGGATTTGATTAACCGCATTATTCCGCAATATCCGGCGCTGCGCATTCTGGTGCTAAGCATGTATAACGAACCGCAAATCGCCCGCCGGGTGCTGAACAGCGGCGCACTGGGCTATATCACCAAAGACAAACCGCCGGAAGTGCTGCTGCACGCGATTCGCACCGTGGCGCGTGGCGCGCGCTATATCGATCACGATCTGGCGCAGGAGATCGTGTTCTCCGAATACCAGGGCGGCAACCGCGCGCCCCATGAGAGCCTGACGATGCGTGAGCGGCAGATTATGATTATGCTGGCCCATGGAGAAAGCATTAATGCCATTGCCGATACCCTGTCGATTAGCAATAAAACCGTCAGCACCTATAAATCGCGCATGATGAAGCGGATGAACTTTAGTAACAATGCCGATATCGTGAAGTATTCGCTGAACTATAATCTGGTGCAGTGACGCATCCCGCCAGCAATCGAATCACGATAACGGAGCCACCATGACCGCACCCTTGTTGATTGCCCAGACCAGCGAAACCCAACTGCATCTGTTAGCCAATATGGCCAACCGCCACGGGCTGATTACCGGCGCTACCGGCACCGGTAAAACCGTTACCCTGCAGAAACTGGCCGAATCGTTCTCCAGTATCGGCGTGCCGGTATTTATGGCCGATGTTAAAGGTGATCTTACCGGCATCGCCAGAGAAGGCGTCAGCTCTGAGAAGTTGCTGGCGCGGCTGGCGAACATCGGCGTCAGTGACTGGCAGCCGCAAAGCAGCCCGACGGTGCTGTGGGATATCTTCGCGGCAAAAGGGCATCCGCTACGCGCCACCGTTACCGATCTCGGCCCGCTGCTGCTGGCGCGCCTGCTGAATCTCAATGAGGTGCAGTCGGGGGTGTTGCAGATTATCTTCCGCATTGCCGACGATCAGGGCTTATTGCTGCTCGATTTTAAAGATCTGCGCGCCATGACGCAGTATATCGGCGATAACGCCAAATCTTTCCAGACACAATACGGCAATATCAGCAGCGCTTCGGTCGGTGCCATTCAGCGCGGGCTGCTGACGCTGGAGGAGCAAGGAGCCGAGTACTTCTTTGGTGAGCCGATGCTGGATATCAAAGACTGGATGCGCACCGATGCGAATGGCAAAGGGGTGATCAATATCCTGTCGGCGGAAAAGCTCTATCAGATGCCAAAGCTGTACGCCACCAGCCTGCTGTGGATGCTGTCGGAACTGTATGAGCAACTGCCGGAAGCCGGCGATCTCGATAAGCCCAAACTGGTATTCTTCTTTGATGAAGCGCACCTGCTGTTTAACGATGCGCCGCAGGTGTTGCTGGATAAGATCGAACAGGTGATCCGCCTGATCCGCTCCAAAGCGGTGGGGGTTTATTTTGTCAGTCAGAATCCGGCGGATATCCCGGATACAGTGCTTGGCCAGCTGGGTAACCGCATTCAGCATGCGCTGCGCGCCTTTACGCCGAAAGATCAGAAAGCAGTGAAAACCGCCGCGCAAACCATGCGCGCCAATCCGGCCTTTGATACCGTCGCCGCTATCCAGCAGCTGGGCACCGGTGAAGCACTGATCTCTTTCCTCGATGAGAAAGGCAGCCCGACCATGGTCGAACGCGCGATGGTAATTGCTCCCGGCTCACGGATGGGGCCGGTGACTGATGACGAACGTAACGGGCTGATTAACCACTCGCCGCTGTCGGGTAAATATGATGAAGCGGTCGATCGGGAGTCCGCGTATGAGATGCTGCAAAAAGGGGTACAGGCCGCCAGCGAGCAGGCGCCCGCCAGCAAAGGCAATGAGCTGGCGGTGGATAACGGTATTCTCGGCGGACTAAAAGATATTCTGTTCGGCAGTACCGGACCACGTGGCGGTAAGCGCGATGGCGTGGTGCAGACCATGGCGAAAAGCGCGAGCCGACAGATCACCAACCAGATTATCCGTGGGGTTCTGGGCAGTATTATGGGAGGCCGCAAACGCTAAGCGGCATGTATGGATAAAGAGACTGAATTAAAGAAAATCAAACGTATCGCCCTGTTGTTGCTGTGTATCGCTGCGGGCGTATTTGTCACTACCCTGTTCTTCCCGCCCGGTTTATGGGTCAGCGGGATCAAAGCGATTGCCGAAGCGGCGATGGTCGGCGCGCTGGCTGACTGGTTTGCGGTGGTGGCGCTGTTTCGCCGCGTGCCGGTGCCGTTTATCTCGCGCCATACGGCAATTATTCCGCGCAATAAAGATCGTATCGGTGAGAATCTTGGCCGCTTTGTGCAGGAGAAATTCCTCGATACCCAGTCGCTGCTGGCGCTGATCCGCCGTCACGATCCGGCGCAGATTATCGCTAACTGGCTAAGCGCGCCGGGCAATGCCGAACGGCTTGGACGCCATCTGCTGCAGGTGATGCGCGGCTTTCTCGATCTGACCGATGATGCGCGCATCCAGCGTTTTATCCGCCGCGCGGTACACAAGGCGATTGATAAGGTCGATCTGACGCAGTCCGGCGCGATGCTGCTGGAGAGCCTGACCAAAAATAATCGCCATCAGGAGCTGCTGGATGCGGCAATTGAGCAGTTGCTGAAACTGCTGAATAAGCCCGGTACCCGCGAGTTTATCGCCATGCAGCTGGTGCGCTGGCTGAAGCGCGAGCATCCGATTAAGGCCAAAATGCTGCCGACCGAGTGGCTGGGCGAACACAGCGCCGAGCTGGTGTCGAATGCGGTCAATTCGCTTCTTGATGATATTGGTCAGGATCATGGTCATGAGCTGCGCCTCGGTTTTAACCGCGCGGTTGAGCGCTTTATCGATAAACTGAAGCAGGATCCGGAGATGGCGCGCCGCGCCGACAGCATTAAGTCATATCTGAAAGAAGATGAGGCGCTGAATAGCTATATCGGCGAGCTGTGGGGCGATCTGCGCGGCTGGCTGAAAGAAGATTTAAACAGCGATAACTCGGCGGTACAGGCAAAAATCACCGCCGCAGGCCACTGGTTTAGCGAAACGCTGCTCAATGACGCCAGTCTGCGCGCCTCGCTCAATCAGCATATGGAGGACGCGGCCAGCACCGTCGCGCCGGACTTCGCCGCTTTCCTGACCCGCCATATCAGCGATACGGTAAAAAGCTGGGATGCGCGCGATATGTCGCATCAGATAGAAGTGAATATCGGTAAGGATCTGCAGTTTATCCGCATCAATGGCACGCTGGTGGGCGGTACCATCGGACTAATTCTGTATCTGCTGTCGCAGCTGCCGCCGGTGATTGAGCGCCTGATGATGTAGTCACAGCTGAGGTGATGATGTCACCCCGGCGCCATTGCGTTGATAAATTCCATCAATATTTATTTTTTATAAAATATTAGCAGATTTTAATATTTTATAAATCAACCTTTCATCACCTTCTCAGCCAAAGAAATAAAACCCACCAGCAATCAAATAACTGCACCCATTTAACCCGTGAATTACAGGGGCGTTTAAGGTTTATTTATGATGAACTGAAATTAAAACTTTATAGTCATGAATATATTAGCATAAGGTTAGTGCCAGAATAGTTTCCATAAAAGACGCTTTTATAAAACTTAATAAATGAATGGATAAATTTTGTTTTAAACCGCTTTTTTTTTAAGTAAAATTTGCACGAAGAAATCTTTAAACCCGCACTGTTAAATTAGCCAGGATCGGCTTTAGCAGAGTGGCTAGTCTGCCACGTTGGTTATTCTCGATTGAAATGGAAGCTACGCACATGGACGTCAGATCTGAAAACAAGGTTGTTCGGTGGGGATACATCGCCCTGCCATTAATGTGTTATTTTATAATCTCATTAATTATCATAACGTTCTCCTTAAATAAAAGTATTGCGAATCATAGTCTGAATAATTTTATTCAAGATAAGCATTACGTTCTGCTACCGAAACCACAGGAGCAGAGCTGGCAACAGTTGCAGCAGCAAATGGAGCCGGAGTTCGGTGACCTGGAGCAGTTGCAGCGGAATATCAGCCAGCAATATAACCTGCAGCTGGGCGACTGGTTGTTATTGCCTGATATTAATGCCACGACGCATTTATATCCTGCGGTAGAGTTAGCGCAAATTATACCGGGTGAAGATGTGCAGGCATTTGCCTGGCGTTATTCCCTGTCACTTTCGCAGTTAAAAAATGTAAACCAGCCAATTAAAACCCCTGATCAGCTTGAAGATTTACGCGGACAGTGGGTAGTGGTGCCGCGGATAAAAACTGATAGCACATTAGCGCAAGCGTCATCGCCGCAGGCGGAAAAAATCCAGCAGTGGATGGATGGCTTCTGGCACGGGGCAAATCAGCAGGGCGCCAGCCGTGCTGCGGTTAATCAGGCCAGCAGCATCATTAATCAGGCCGCTACGGCGGAAGTGGAATCCTGGCTTAATCACACCGGTGGACATGCGCGGGTAAAAATGGATACCCGTTTAAAAGGCGATAACGATTTTGGCCTGGACTATCTGCTGCCACTCCGCAGCTGGCAGGATGATATACTGTTCACCCAGTTCAGCGCCCATCGCTGGAATGAGCGCAATATCGTCAATCTTGGCTTCGGCTGGCGACATATGATCAACCCTGATCTGATGTTTGGCAGCAACCTGTTCTACGATCAGGATCTCACTCGCGACCATAATCGCTTCGGTACCGGGTTAGAGCTGTGGAGTCAGCGCCTGCGCGCCTCAGCTAACTATTATTCTCCTCTCAGCGACTGGCGGCACTCTGCTGACCACCATTTCTTATCCGATGGCGACTACTTTACCCTCTATGAGCGGGCGGCACGCGGCTGGGATGTGAAGCTGGATGCCGCACTGGGCGATCATTTTGCCGCCAATGCCGGCTGGTTCCAGTGGTATGGCGATAAAGTTGATGTTAAAGGCAGCCGGAATGAGGTAAGTGCAGATCCGCATGGTCTGACTGTTGGCCTGAAATGGCAGCCGCTGCCGCTGCTGTCGCTGCAAACCCAACAGGATTTTATCAGCAACCAGAGCAACGAGTTTAAAGCGGGGCTGAACCTGAGCTGGCAGTTTGGGCGTACGCTGGATGAAATGCTCGACCCGGATCGGGCGCAGGCGTTGCCATCACTGATGCAGTCCAGCACGGCTTTCGTTGAACGTAATAACAATATTGTGCTGGCGTATAAAGAACAGAAAAAAAGCTGGCAGATCTACTTTGATCCGACGGAAATGAGTATCAAGGCCGGAAGTCAGCCCTTTATTCATGCGGTCAAAGGCACTACCACCGCGCATACCCGTTATCGCAGCAGTGACACGTCGGTCGCGCTGGTGGACAGTATTAGCGGACAGGTGACGCCACTGCGTGCTGGCAAAACCACTGTGACTGCTGAAGCCTATGTAAAACTGTCCGATCAACCGGTCAGCCGCGCCAGTTATCAGCTGACGGTATTACCTAATGACGCAATGAAATCCCTGACGCTGCAAGTGCTGGAGAATGGCGTTATCAACGCTGATGGCGATATCAAATTTCCACCAGGCAAAACAGGGCGCATCTTATTTACCGCCACCGCGGTTGATGCGCTGGGCAACCCGATTTCCGGTCGCGAAGTGTGGTGGCGCCATCTGAATCCTCAACTGGGCACATTGCAAACTCATCAGGGACAAACCGACGCCAGTGGCAAGGCCATGGTTTACTTAGAAAATATTAACACTACTGGCAGCGACACGGTGGTTGCTTCGCTGCTGGATCCGGGCGCAGGCAAACGAACGACAGACACCACCGGCAAAGAGAAATCGGTTGCTTTCAACGTTGTGCCGCCGCATGTGTCACTGGCCCTGCATACCGCCATCCCCACGCCACAGGTTGTGGTTGGCAGCGGGAAAGTGGCGTTTATCGCGACCCTGAGTGAGCAGGATAAGCTCGGTATCAGTCAGCAAACCCTGAACTGGAGCAGTGATGATCAGCCGGCAGGCACCACAATGACTGACCAGGATGGCATTTCCCCGACAGAACTGACTGCGCCCGGAAGTTATGGCAGTGGTTACTGGCAGGTCGCAGTGAAGCAGCCAGGAGGGTCCGCGCAGCAGCTGAGCCTTCCGCTGGTCAGGCAGGCGACCGAAGCGCTGCGCGCTGACGCGGTTACCGTGGAGTACGGTGCAACACCGCAGACGTTGCAGGTAAACGGCGGTAACGGCGGCACTAAACACTTCAGCTCTGCAGACGAAGAGGTGGTAACTATCGACGCCAGCAGTGGCCTGATGAGATTCCATAACGTGGGCCAGGCCATGATTACCGTGCGCCAGGATATGACTGAGACACAGCAGGAGCCAGCGCCGATTACCGTGGTGGCCACGGTTACCCGGGCGCAAGGCACGCCACTGACGGCGCAGGATCTGTCAATGAAGGTCGGCGAAACCAGCACGATCACGGTCAGCGGCGGCAACAGCAATGGCACTGCCCTCTCCTGGAGCTCGTCGGCGCCCGGAACGGTGAGTGTGGACGCCAACGGTAAGCTTACCGCCGTCGCCGCCGGTACGGCGAAGGTGACCATCAGTGAAGCTGAGAGCAGCAACTATCTGGCACAGCAGACCACCATCACCGTCACGGTGGGACTGAATATTGCCACTCCGCTGACCGGGCCGTCAGCAGTGGAAGCCAGCTTTGGCGACAATCCGCGGACGTTAACTATCTCTGGCGGTAACGGCAGCGCGCTGAACGCGATCTCGACTGATGAAACGGTGGCGAAGGTAAGTAGTGCCAGCGGGAATAACTTTACCGTCACCTTTATTAAAGCGGGTACAGCAAATATTACCATCAGCCAGGCAGCGACCAGCAGCCATACAGCGCCTGCCAGTCTGACCATTCCGCTCACGGTCAAACGGATTAGTGGAACGCCGCTGACGGCGCAGAATGTGTCGATGAAGGTCGGTGCAACCGGCGCGATCACCGTCAGCGGCGGCAACAGCAATGGAACGGCTCTTTCCTGGGGCTCTTCAGCGCCCGGAACGGTGAGTGTGGACGCTAACGGTAAGCTTACCGCCGTCGCCGCAGGGATAGCGACAGTGACCATCAGTGAAGCTGAAAGCACCAACTATCTCGCGCAGCAGACCACCATTACCGTCACGGTGGAGCTGAATGTTGCCACTCCGCTGACCGGGCCGTCAGCAGTTGAAGCCAGCTTTGGTGATAATCCGCGTACGTTAACCATCTCTGGTGGTAACGGCAGCACGCTTAACTATGCTTCGAATGATGAAACGGTGGCGAAAGTAACTAACGCGACGGTAACCTTTCTTAAAGCAGGTACGACAAATATTACCGTCAGTCAGGCGGCAACCAGCAGCCATACCGCCCCCGCTAACCTGACCATTCCGGTTACGGTTAAACGGATTAGCGGAACGCCGCTGTCGGCACAGAATGTATCGATGAAGGTCGGTGAAACCAGCACGATCACCGTTAGCGGCGGCAACAGCAATGGAACGGCTCTTTCCTGGAGCTCTTCTGCACCCGGAACGGCGCGGGTGGATGCTAACGGTAAGCTGACCGCCGTCGCCGCCGGTATGGCGACAGTAACCATCAGTGAAGCTGAGAGCACCAACTATCTGGCGCAGCAGACCACTATCACCGTTACGGTGGCACTGAATGTTGCTCCGCCGCTAAGCGCTGGCGATGTCACGGTCACGCAGGGTGACGCGCCCCAGGTGCTGAACGTCAGTGGCGGTAACAACGGCGGGACTAAACATTTCAGCTCTTCAGACGCAAGCGTAGTGACGGTGGACGCCAGCAGTGGCCTGATGACATTTATTAATGCCGGCACCGCCACGATTACCGTCAGGCAGGATGCGACGCTGACTGAGGAGGCGCCAGCGCCGATTAATGTGCCCGTCACGGTAAATGCCGCTGCTCCGCTACCGCTGGTAATAAGCTCCAGCTTTGTCAGCAGTACAACCGTCCCTGTCACGGCGACATGGCAATTTACCGTCACTCAGGGCGGGCAAGCTGTATCAGGTGTCTGTGTGAAGGCGGTGCAGAGGTTTGGTGGTACTTTGATGGCCACGACGACAAGTTCAAACGGCTGGAAAAACTTTACGTTTAATTCCACCGGTGTGGATCCTCAATATGGCGTACTGATTCAACTTTGCTAGTCACGGCAGGAGGCTAAAAAAAAACCGGGAGCGACTTAGCTCCCGATTTTTTTCAGTAACATTACGCTTAGCGCCGCTTCAGCAGCATATAGACGCTAACCGCAAAGAACGCTGCGCTTGGCAGAACCGCGCCAAGGAACGGTGGCATATTGTAGACCTGACTTAGCGGGCCAAAAATGCGGTCGAGCACATAGAACAGAAAGCCAAAGCTGATGCCGGTTACCACACGCGTCCCCATTGATACGCTACGTAGCGGACCAAAGATAAACGACAGCGCCATCAGCATCATCACCGCCACCGACAGCGGCTGGAAGATTTTGCTCCACATATTCAGCTGGTAGCGCGCGGCTTCCTGACCACTCTGCTTAAGGTATTTCGAGTAATCATACAGGCCGCTGATCGACAGTGAATCCGGGTCCAGCGCCACCACGCCCAGCTTGTCCGGGGTCAGGCTGGTTTTCCACTCGCCGCTCACCGTCTGGCTGCCGGTCACCTGTTTTGGGTCAGTCAGATTAGATTGATCCACCTGCGATAGCTTCCATACCTTGCGATCTTTATCGTAAGTGGCGGAAGCGGCATAGCGTACGTTCAGTAAGCGGCGCTGATCGTTAAAGCTATAGATGCTGATACCACCCAGCTCACTGTTATTCTTGATGCGCTGGATATAGATAAAGTCGCTGCCATCTTTTGCCCACAGGCCATTTTGCGTCGACATCAGCGAGCCGCCAACCAGCTGCTGCGCTCGATAGTTACGCGCCATCTGCTCACCTTTCGGCGCAGCATACTCACCGATAGCCATGGTCAGCAGCACCAGTGGAATCGCGGTTTTCATTACCGAAAGCGCAATCTGCAGGCGGGTAAAGCCCGAAGCCTGCATCACCACCAGCTCACTACGTTGCGCCAGCGTGCCAAGGCCAAGCAGCGCACCGAGCAGCGCCGCCATCGGGAAGAAGGTTTCGATATCTTTTGGCACGCTGAGCATGGTGTAGATGCCAGCGCCCAGCGCGGTATAGGCGCCTTCACCGGTTTTACGCAGCTGATCGACAAACTTGATAATGCCGGAGAGCGACACCAGCATAAACAGGGTCATCATGATGGTGTTGAAGATAGTTTTACCGATGTATCTGTCGAGTACGCCAAACATTACACGCTACCTCCCTTGTTGAAGCGTGCACGGATGCGTCGCATCGGCACCGTATCCCACAGGTTAAGCAAAATCGCTAACGCCAGATACAGCAGGTTAACTCCCCACATCCAGATGGCCGGATCGAGACGACCTTTTGCGCCGTTGGACTTCAGGGAGCTTTGCAACAGGAAGAAGATCAGATACAGCAGCATCGCCGGCAGCATTGACAGCACCCGCCCCTGACGTGGGTTCACCACGCTAAGCGGCACCACCATCAGCGCCATGATCAGCACCGAGAAGATCAGCGTCAGACGCCAGTTCAGTTCGCTACGGAACTCAACGCTGTCAGACTTCATTAAATTCGAGAAACTGGACTGTTCGGCATCATTCGGGTCAATAACCGCCGCTTTATAGCCAACAATCGCCTGATAGTTCTCAAAATCGGTAATGCGGAAATCACGCAGTAAAGCGGTGCCTTCAAAGCGCGTGCCTTTATCCAGCGTAACCACCTGAGAGCCGTCACGACGCTGCTCCATATGGCCGCTGTCCGCCAGCACCACCGAAGGGCGCGCATTGCCGCTTGGACGCAGCTGGGCGAGGAACACATGGCCAAACTGGTCGCCCTTGACGTTCTCAATAAACAGCACCGAGTTGCCGTCGCTGGACTGCTGGAACTGCCCCGCCGCCAGCGCCGCAGCACCAGGGTTGGCCTTGGCGTTTTGCGTCACTTCGCTTTGATAGCGTGACGACCACGGGCCAAGCCAGATAACGTTTACCGCCGCAACGACTGCGGTAAACAGCATCAGAACCATCGCGGCTTTCACCAGCACGGCTTTGCTCAGCCCACAGGCATGCATGACCGTAATTTCGCTTTCGGTGTATAACCGGCCAAGCGTCATTAAGATGGCAAGAAACAGGCTCAACGGCAGGATAAGTTGTGCCATTTCTGGCACGCCGAGGCCTAACAATGTCAGAACTAAATTTGTCGGGATCTCACCATCCACTGCGGCACCGAGGATCCTGACTAACTTCTGACAAAAGAAGATTAACAGCAGGATAAACAGGATTGCCAGCTGGCTTTTGAGCGTTTCCCGAACCAGATATCTAATGATGATCACGCTTAGTACGCCTGTGAAAACTTGTCTTTTTGCAGGAAAATCGATAGTTTCAACGCTTGTTCGCCATTTTTTCTCATCAATGGCCGTCGTCATAGCTAATATTGTATGACACAAGCGTTTAGATGACACAAAAAACAACAATGGTCATCGAAACTCAATCTGACGTCCGTTTACTAAACGTCGTTACGCAACGGTCTTAAAAGTTACGAAAGCGCTACATTCTAGCGGTAGCCGACGCCGTTGTCTTTAAGATTCAGGAGAGTACATGGAGTTCAGTGTAAAAAGCGGTAGCCCGGAAAAACAGCGCAGTGCCTGTATTGTCGTTGGCGTCTTTGAACCGCGTCGGCTGTCACCGATTGCTGAACAGCTCGACAAAATCAGTGATGGCTACATCAGCGCCCTGCTCCGCCGTGGTGAACTGGAAGGCAAAGTTGGCCAGACGCTACTTCTGCATCATGTGCCGAACATCCTGTCTGAGCGTATTTTATTGATTGGCTGCGGTAAAGAGCGCGAACTTGATGAGCGCCAGTACAAGCAGGTAATCCAGAAGACTATCAACACCCTGAACGATACCGGGTCGATGGAAGCGGTCTGTTTTCTGACCGAATTGCACGTTAAAGGACGCAACACCTACTGGAAAGTGCGTCAGGCGGTTGAAACCTCGAAAGAGTCGCTGTACAGCTTTGACCAGCTGAAAAGCAATAAAGTCGAACCACGTCGTCCGCTGCGCAAAATGGTGTTTAACGTGCCGACGCGTCGCGAACTGACCAGCGGTGAGCGCGCAATTCAGCATGGTCTGGCGGTGGCTTCCGGCGTAAAAGCGGCGAAAGATCTCAGCAATATGCCGCCAAATATTTGTAACGCCGCGTATCTGGCGTCGCAGGCGCGCCAGTTAGCCGACAATTACAGCAAAAATATCACCACCCGGGTTATCGGCGAGCAGCAGATGAAAGAGCTGGGCATGAATGCCTATCTGGCCGTTGGCCAGGGCTCACAGAATGAGTCGCTGATGTCGGTGATTGAGTACAAAGGCAATCCGGACCCTGACAGCAAGCCGATTGTGCTGGTGGGTAAAGGCCTGACCTTTGACTCCGGCGGTATCTCGATCAAGCCTGCGGAGGCGATGGACGAGATGAAGTACGATATGTGTGGAGCCGCTTCGGTATATGGCGTGATGCGTATGGTCGCCGAACTGAATCTGCCGCTGAATGTGGTCGGCGTGCTGGCGGGCTGTGAAAATATGCCAGGTGGTCGTGCGTTCCGTCCGGGTGATGTGCTGACCACCATGTCCGGCCAGACGGTGGAAGTACTGAACACCGATGCCGAGGGTCGTCTGGTACTATGTGATACCCTGACCTACGTTGAACGCTTCGATCCGGAAGTGGTTATCGATATCGCTACCCTGACCGGCGCCTGTGTGATTGCACTGGGCCATCATATCAGCGGCCTGATGTCGAACCACAACCCGCTGGCCCATGAGCTGATTGGCGCGTCCGAACAGGCCGGTGACCGAGCATGGCGTCTGCCGATGGCTGATGAGTATCAGGAACAGCTGGAGTCCAACTTCGCCGATATGGCGAATATTGGTGGCCGTCCCGGTGGCGCAATTACCGCCGCCAGCTTCCTTGCCCGCTTTGCGCGCAAGTATAACTGGGCGCACCTGGATATCGCCGGCACCGCATGGCGCTCCGGTAAAGCCAAAGGTGCAACTGGTCGTCCGGTGGCGCTGTTGTCGCAGTTCCTGTTAAATCGTGCCGGTTTAAACGGCGACGATTAATTCGGCAGACATCCGTAATGCGGGCGGCGAGAACGCCGCCCCTACGGCTAAATGATTTGCAGGGCGGCGTTCTCGCCGCCCGTTCTGTTACAGATATCACAGGCATCACCAATGAAAAACGCGACTTTCTATCTGCTGGAAACCGATACGCCGGTTGACGGTCTCAACGCCGTTGAAGCGTTGGTGTGTGAACTGGCGGAAGCACGCTGGCGCACAGGGAAGCGTGTGCTGATCGCCTGCGAAACGGAACAACAAGCGATTAAGCTGGATGAAGCCTTGTGGCAGCGTCCCGCCAGCGCCTTTGTGCCACATAATCTGGCCGGCGAAGGCCCGAAATATGGCGCGCCGGTAGAGCTGGCGTGGCCACAACGACGGGGAAACTCGCCGCGTGACCTGCTGATCAGCCTGCTGCCACAGTTTGCAGACTTTGCCACTGCTTTCCATGAAGTGATAGACTTCGTGCCACACGAAGATTCTCTTAAACAGCTGGCGCGCGACCGCTATAAAGCTTATCGCAGCGTCGGATTCCACTTGAATACGGCAGCTCCGCCTTTGCCCGGAACGACAACGACATAGCAGAAATGGAAAAAACATATAACCCGCAAGATATCGAACAGCCGCTTTACGAGCACTGGGAAAAGCAGGGCTACTTTAAACCGAATGGTGATACCAGCCAGGAAAGCTTCTGCATCATGATCCCGCCGCCGAATGTCACCGGTAGCTTGCATATGGGTCACGCCTTCCAGCAGACCATCATGGATACCATGATTCGCTACCAGCGCATGCAGGGCAAAAATACCCTGTGGCAGGCCGGTACCGATCACGCGGGTATCGCGACGCAGATGGTTGTTGAGCGCAAGATCGCCGCTGAAGAGGGCAAAACACGTCAGGATTACGGTCGCGACGCGTTTATTGAAAAGATCTGGCAGTGGAAAGCTGAATCCGGCGGCACCATTACGCGTCAGATGCGTCGTCTGGGTAACTCCGTGGACTGGGAGCGTGAGCGCTTCACCATGGATGAAGGCCTGTCGAATGCGGTGAAAGAGGTATTCGTTCGCCTGCATAAAGAGAACCTGATTTATCGCGGCAAACGCCTGGTGAACTGGGACCCGAAACTGCGCACCGCGATTTCCGATCTGGAAGTGGAAAACCGCGAGTCAAAGGGGTCGATGTGGCATCTGCGTTATCCGCTGGCTGACGGCGTCAAAACCGCCGATGGCAAAGATTACCTGGTGGTCGCCACCACCCGTCCGGAAACCGTGCTCGGTGATACCGGCGTGGCGGTTAACCCGGAAGATCCGCGTTACAAAGATCTGATTGGCAAATTTGTGCTGCTGCCGCTGGTGAATCGCCGTATTCCGATTGTTGGCGATGAACACGCCGATATGGAGAAAGGCACCGGCTGCGTGAAAATCACCCCGGCGCACGACTTTAACGACTATGAAGTCGGACGTCGTCACAAGCTGCCAATGATCAATATCCTGACCTTTGACGGTGATATTCGCGATACCGCCCAGGTTTACGATACCAACGGTGAAGAGTCGGCAGTCTATGACGGCGCGATCCCGGCTGAATTCCAGAATCTGGAACGTTTCGCCGCGCGTAAAGCGATTGTCGCCGCGGTTGATGCCCTTGGTCTGCTGGAAGAGATCAAACCACATGATTTGACCGTGCCTTACGGCGACCGTGGCGGCGTGGTTATCGAACCGATGCTGACCGATCAGTGGTACGTCCGTACCGCACCGCTGGCGAAAGTGGCGGTAGAAGCGGTTGAGCAAGGCGATATCCAGTTTGTACCGAAGCAGTACGAAAATATGTACTTCTCGTGGATGCGCGATATTCAGGACTGGTGTATTTCGCGTCAGCTGTGGTGGGGACACCGTATCCCGGCCTGGTACGACGAAGCCGGTAATGTTTACGTTGGCCGTAACGAAGCAGAAGTGCGCGCGGAAAATAATCTTGGTGCGGAGATTGCCCTGCGTCAGGATGAAGACGTGCTCGACACCTGGTTCTCATCCGGTCTGTGGACCTTCTCCACTCTCGGCTGGCCAGAAAATACCGACGCGCTGCGTACTTTCCACCCGTCCAGCGTGCTGGTGAGCGGCTTCGATATTATCTTCTTCTGGATTGCGCGCATGATCATGCTGACCATGCACTTTATCAAAGATGAAAATGGCAAGCCGCAGGTACCGTTTAACACCGTCTATATGACCGGTCTGATCCGCGACGACGAAGGACAGAAGATGTCCAAGTCAAAAGGTAACGTTATCGATCCACTGGATATGGTTGACGGTATTTCGCTGGAAGATCTGCTGGAAAAACGTACCGGAAATATGATGCAGCCGCAGCTGGCAGAGAAAATCCGTAAGCGCACCGAGAAGCAGTTCCCGAACGGTATCGAACCACACGGCACCGATGCGCTGCGCTTTACGCTGGCGGCACTGGCATCGACCGGTCGCGATATCAACTGGGATATGAAGCGCCTCGAAGGTTATCGCAACTTCTGTAATAAGCTGTGGAATGCCAGCCGCTTTGTGCTGATGAACACCGAAGATCAGGATTGTGGTCAGAACGGCGGCGAAATGGTGCTGTCACTGGCCGATCGCTGGATTCTGGCGGAATTCAACCAGACGGTGAAAGCGTATCGTGAAGCGCTGGATAGCTATCGCTTTGATATCGCGGCTAACATTCTGTATGAATTCACCTGGAACCAGTTCTGTGACTGGTATCTGGAGCTGACCAAGCCAGTGATGAACGGCGGCACAGAAGCGGAACTGCGCGGTACGCGCCATACGCTGGTTGAAGTGCTGGAATCGCTGCTGCGCCTGGCGCATCCGATTATTCCGTTTATCACCGAAACCATCTGGCAGCGGGTGAAAGTGCTGAAAAACATCAGCGACGACACCATTATGCTGCAACCGATGCCGGCATTTGATACGGCGAAGGTCGACAGCGCAGCGCTGTCGGATACCGAATGGCTGAAGCAGGCGATCACCGCGGTGCGTAATATTCGTGCTGAGATGAACATTGCGCCAGGCAAACCGCTGGAAGTGCTGCTGCGCGGCGCGAGTGCAGAAGTCCAGCGTCGGGTTGCTGATAACCGCAGCTTCCTGCAAACGCTGGCGCGTCTGCAAAGCATCACCCTGCTGCCTGCCGATGATAAAGGTCCGGTCTCCGTCACCAAGCTGATTGACGGCGCTGAACTGCTGATTCCGATGGCGGGCCTGGTGGATAAAGCCGCCGAGCTGGATCGCCTGGCGAAAGAAGTGACCAGGCTGGAAGTCGAGATTAACCGTATCGCCGGTAAACTGTCGAACGAAGGTTTTGTGTCACGTGCGCCGGAAGCGGTGGTAGCGAAAGAGCGTGAGCGCATGGAAGAGTGCGAGCAGGCTAAAGTGAAACTGATTGAACAGCAGGCGGTTATCGCCGCGCTGTAATCTGTAAACATCGTGGCCGGGCGCGCTTGGCCACGATGTGATTACAACCCTTCCGCCGCTTTTTTGATCGCCTCGATCCTTAACGGCATATCCGGATGCGTACTCAACCACTCAGGGGTTTTTACCCCAGGACTCCCCCGCTCCCCTGCCTGCTGGATCACAGCATACATTTTCGCCATCTCTGTCAGCGACCGTCCCTGTGCGGCCATCTGTACAATCGCCCAGTTATCAGCCTCACGCTCCATGCCGCGCGAAAATTGCAGCTGATGCAAAAACGCCGCCGACTGCAATAGCGTATCGCCAATGCCGCTGACATCACCGGTCATCCACATAAAGCTGAGTGATACCAGCGAGGATCGCACCAGCATGCGCATCGGATGGCGCCAGCGATGATGTCCCAGTTCATGCAACATCACCGCCGCCAGCGCATCATCATCTGGCGCCAGTTTTACCAGCTCATCGGTGATAACCACACTGCCATCCGCCAGCATCAGCGCGTTTGCCACACCGGGGAAGTGCATCAGCTTAAGCTGTGGCGGCGTGGTATCCTGCAGCCCGCTTGCCAGCAGCACGTCTGAGAACAGCCGTTTAACATGCCGCTGCCGGGCTTCAGGTAGCTGACTTTCCTGAAAACCGACCCGCTGCAACAGCTGGAAGGTCTGGCGACCAACCTGCTGTTCAACATAGTCAGGAATATGCAGCGCCAGCTGGCGGCTGGCGAACGGCAGCACTATCCAGATAGTCACCACAATCATCAACAGCGTGGCCAGCATCGTGGCGAATACACCACGCTTATTGCGCTCCAGACGGTGCACCCATCCCAGGCGTTGATGTTGCGTCACCCACTGACGCAGCTGAGCATCATCCTCAGGCACAAAACGTCCGCCGTCAGCAAAGGTGATGGTCAGTGGAATCGTGCCCAGCGCATCGGACAGGGTAATATCTTTCAACAGAAACTGAGTGTCCGCTGCCGCAAGGTGAAGGGAAAAGTGCTGTGAATACAAGCTGAGACGGGCAGTCTCGCGAGCTGCCCGTCCGGGGTGCTGATAGTAACCGCTAAGGTGCACCGGTTTAGATTCCGACGTTAAGATCAAAGGCCTGCACCATTTCTTCAGCTACGGCAGTGCCCGCTGAATCCTGATGTGCATGAACATCTGATAGTGACATATCGCCCTCAAGGGCAGTGGATTGCGCCAGATAACGCGCCAGACGGACTTCGGCAACGGGTGTGCCAAAACCCAGGGTAAAAATAACAATCAGCGTATTAGTTAGCAGCAATAACAGATAAGGAATAACCTTTAAATCTGACTTAAGCTGAACTTTATCGCCAACCCTGGTCTGCTGATACAGATAATTACGCTGCATTACCGTCAGCCAGGCAAAACTTACCATGGCGCCAATCAGCACGATGATATAAGCCAGAATCAGACTGGAAAATCCTTGCAGTGCCACACTCTGCATCATCGCATCATCACCACCATTCAGGGAGGAATAGAACAATGAAGCCATTGTGGCGCTAACTTTGATAGCGGCAAACAAGAAGAATGGCAGCATAATTAATATGCTAATAAATGCCATTTTAATATATTTCTTCTTACTGAGCGTTGCCCTGAAACCCTGACGACCATATTGCATATTGTTAACATAGAGATCGTGAGTCATGGCAGCCATAATGCCGCTTACCACTGCCCCTCCGACCACCAGCATCAATAGCGCCAGTAAACCGCCAATGACGACCATCGTCATACTGCCGGCACTGGCCGCCATGTTGCCCACCGCCCATACCATCAACCCAACCGGCACATAGACCGCCAGTAGCAGCAGAAGCGGGCACAAGTACATGACCCAGTAGGCGCGCCCCGTCTGACAATGATAGTTAAAACGCACACCACGATAGCTGGTCATCAGCGCGTTATAACGCCAGCTGCGGATAATAACCCATGGCAATAATGCGAAAAGCGCCAGTAAAAACAATGATGAAATAGTTGGCAATACAGCAGAAAGAATAAAGAATACTACTATGCCGACCATAACCAAAATACGGCCTTTTAAAAGATCAATCGGGCGCGCATGGTAATCAAAACGATCGCCAGCGATTTCAGTATTACCATAGAAGTAACGGCGACGACGCACTGTAGCCCAGGCGGAATAGATGCCAAGCGTTAAAATTGTCAGAAAAGCATTCGTCAGCCAGATAGAGAAGTATTCACCAGACTTCCCATGAAACAGCACTGAATGGCGCTGAATTGGATTGGTATTATCGGTCATAAATTTTCATCCTGAAAAAATACAAAACTGTTCCAGATTACTGGAAAATATATAAGCGGTTACTGTTTGCGCGACTATTTAAACATGGACGTTAGTCAGCGACAATAAGTATTTATTACTTAGTGCAAGGCGTACCTGCGGCAGATATCCTGCTGCAACAGCATTGCATCAGCCGCCCAGCGATGTTATTACACTCCATCATCAACATTTCTATTGAGTGAGCAGCATGATAACCGCAACTCAGGCTGGCGTGCGGGTACGCCCGATTACGCCGACAGACAATCCGCTTATCGCCCGGGTGATCCGCGAGGTTTCCGCCGAGTTTGGCCTGACGGCGGATAAAGGCTATACGGTTTCCGATCCAAATCTGGACCGTCTGTTTGAGCTTTACAGTGAAGCCAATAGCGCTTACTGGGTGGTCGAACTGGACGGCGTGGTGGTCGGTGGCGGTGGCATCGCGCCACTGCTATGCAGTGAACCCGATATCTGTGAACTGCAGAAAATGTATTTTCTGCCTGCGGTACGTGGTTTAGGTCTGGCGCGCACGCTGGCGTTGCAGGCGATGGCCTTTGCCGGCGAACGCGGTTTTAAACGCTGCTATCTGGAAACCACTGCCTCGCTGACGCGGGCGATCAAACTGTATGAGCAGCTGGGTTTCCGCCATATCGACGGCCCGATGGGCTGTACCGGTCATATTGATTGTGAAGTGACGATGATGCGGGATTTGTAGGGGAGCCGTTATCGGCTCCCGTATTATAGCGGGCATGGTGTTGTGCATCGGCACGGGCGGCGAAAACGCCGCCCCTACGACAAACGATCCAACAACTTCTGGTGAATACCACCAAAACCACCGTTGCTCATCACCAGCACCGTATCGCCCGGCTGCGCGACTTTCGCTACCATCTCGACCAGCGCATCCACATCCGAGCTCCAGTGAGCAGGCTGCATGCAGGCGTCAGCCACTTCCGATACCTGCCACGGGATATGATGCGGCTGTAACAGGAAGACTTCATCGGCACGGGCTAAGGCTGGCGCCAGGTCATCCTTGCTGATGCCCATCTTCATGGTGTTAGAGCGAGGTTCCAGCACCGCCAGAATACGCGCCGTTCCCCCCACCTTGCCACGCATTGCCGACAGCGTCGCCAGAATGGCGGTCGGATGATGGGCAAAATCGTCGTAAACTTTAATGCCGTTGCTTTCACCACGCAGCTCCAGACGACGGCGCGCATTGATAAAATCATTCAGCGCCCGACCGGCATCTTCCGGTTTCACGCCGACATGACGCGCAGCGGCAATCGCCATCAGGCCGTTATGCATATTGTGTTCGCCCACCAGCGACCAGTTGACCTCCGCCACCACTTCGCCATCAAGCCACACTTCCCAGTGTGAGGCGTCCGCTGACAGCTTCTTCGCCTGCCACTTGCCGCCGTCGCCAACATGCTCCTGCTCGCTCCAGCAGCCCATCGCCATCACCTGCTTCAGCTGCGGATCGTGCTCCGGCAGCAGAATTTTCCCCTGGCCCGGCACGATGCGGATCAGATGATGGAACTGCTTCTGAATGGCACGCAGATCGTCAAAAATATCCGCATGGTCAAATTCCAGATTATTCAGGATCAGCGTTCGCGGGCAGTAGTGCACAAACTTTGAGCGCTTGTCGAAAAACGCACAGTCATACTCATCTGCCTCAATCACGAAGAATGGGCTTTTTCCTAAAGTTGCCGAAACAGCAAAATTTCCCGGTACTCCGCCGATCACAAAGCCCGGTTCCAGCCCGCAGGCCTGTAAAATCCACGCTGCCATGCCAGCAGTAGTGGTTTTGCCGTGGGTTCCGGCCACCGCAATCACCCAACGGTCACGCAGCACAAAATCATGCAACCATTGTGGCCCGGAGAGGTAAGGAATGTTACGTTCCAGCACCGCTTCAACACAGGCATTACCACGCGTCATCGCATTGCCGATAATCACCAGGTCTGGCACCGGATCAAGCTGAGCGGCATCATAACCCTGAATTAAATCAATACCTTGCTCTTCCAGCAAAGTACTCATCGGCGGGTAAACGTTCGCATCAGAGCCAGTCACTTCATGCCCAAGCGCGCGCGCCAGCATCGCCAGCCCGCCCATGAAGGTACCGCAGATACCGAGAATATGAATACGCATAAAAGGTCCATTACTTTAGAGTTCGGCGCACAGTTTAGCGCCGAGTTACTCGGGAATAAACGGATTTGGACTATGGCCTTTGCAGTTCAATCGGCTAAACTGCGTACGAATACGTTAGCGGCTCGTCAAACTTGCTGCTACTCAACCGCAGATTCAGGGATTGTGTTATGAAAACGTTAGGCGAATTTATCGTCGAGAAGCAACATGACTTTCCTCACGCCACAGGTGAACTGACGGCACTTCTTTCCGCCATTAAACTGGGTGCGAAAATCATCCACCGTGATATCAACAAGGCTGGGCTGGTTGATATTCTCGGCGCCAGCGGCGTTGAAAACATTCAGGGCGAGCAGCAGATGAAGCTCGATCTGTTTGCCAATGAAAAGCTGAAAGCAGCACTGAAAGCGCGTGGCATTGTTGCCGGCATCGCATCTGAAGAAGAGGACGAGATCGTTATCTTCGAGGGCGTGGAAAACGGTAAGTACGTGGTATTAATGGATCCACTGGACGGCTCATCCAATATCGATGTTAACGTCTCGGTTGGCACCATCTTCTCTATCTATCGTCGTATCACACCGCCAGGCACCCCGGTCACGGAAGAAGATTTCCTGCAGCCAGGCAGCCAGCAGGTCGCAGCAGGTTATGTGGTGTACGGCTCATCTACCATGCTGGTGTATACCACCGGTTGCGGTGTCCATGCCTTCACCTACGATCCTTCGCTCGGCGTATTCTGCCTGAGCCAGGAACGGATGATGTTCCCGGAGAAGGGTTATACCTACTCAATTAACGAAGGGAACTATATCCGTTTCCCGCAGGGCGTGAAAAAGTATCTGAAGTTCTGCCAGGAAGAGGATACAGCGACTCACCGTCCTTACACCTCACGTTATATCGGTTCACTGGTGGCGGACTTCCACCGTAACCTGCTGAAAGGCGGTATTTATCTCTATCCAAGCACCGCCAGCCACCCACAGGGTAAGCTGCGCCTGCTGTATGAGTGCAACCCGATGGCGTTCCTTGCAGAACAGGCGGGTGGTAAAGCCAGTGACGGTAAAAATCGCATTCTCGAGCTGCAACCGGAAACGCTGCATCAGCGCAGTCCGTTCTTTGTTGGTAACGAAGCGATGGTCGACGACACTGAACGCTTTATGCGCGAGTTCCCGGACCAGTAAAGTGTCATATCCAGGGGAGCCGTTATCGGCTCCCCTCGGCCCTCCGGCGGGCGGCGAGAACGCCGCCATCATCGCAGGGGAAATTATCAGCACGGGCGGCGAGAACGCCGCCCCTACTGTCAGGTGGTATGTAGCTTAAATACCGCCATACTCTCCACCAGCTGCTGCGACTGCTCTTCCAGTGACTGCGTTGCCGCCGACGCCTGCTCGACCAGCGCCGCATTCTGCTGCGCCACTTCATCCATCTGCGTGACCGCCTGATTTACCTGCTCAATGCCGTGACTCTGCTCCTGCGAGGCGCTGGAGATCTCTTTCATCAGTGTAGTAACACGCATCACTTCGCTGGAGATCTCATCCATGGTTTCCCCGGCTTGCGTCGCCATCTGATTACCTTCGCCGACGCGGGTTTGTGATTCCGCAATCAGCACGCGGATCTCTTTCGCCGCATTGGCGCTGCGCTGCGCCAGTTCACGCACTTCGGTCGCCACCACCGCAAATCCCCGCCCCTGCTCGCCGGCACGCGCCGCTTCCACCGAGGCATTAAGCGCCAGGATATTTGTCTGGAAGGCAATGCCATCGATCACGCTGAGAATATCGGCGATACGCGCGGAACTGTGGGAGATTTGCTGCATTTTCTCGATAACATAACAGACCACTTCGGCACCACGATCGGCGGTATCGGAAACACTGCGCGCCAGCTGATGGGCATTCTGCGCGTTTTCCGCGTTGAGCCTCACCGTCGCAGTAAGCTGCTCCATGCTGGCAGCGGTCTGCTCCAGCGAGGCCGCCGACTCTTCGGTGCGCGCGGAGAGATTCAGGTTACCGGCGCTCAGCTCACGGCTGCCCACATCAATTTGCAGGCTGGCGTCGCGCACCCGGCTGACCGATTCCTGCAATGCAACCTGCATACTGCCTAAGGCGGAGTTAAGCCGTCCCAGCTCATAGCAGCCCCCTTGCGGCACCTGCTGGGTGAGATCTCCCGCCGCCACATACTCCAGATGCACCACGGCTCTATCCAGTGGTTTCAGCAGCAGGTTGCGTAAAATAAACCATGCCAGCACCACCAGCAGCAGCGTTAACAGGCAGCTGAAGGCGATCAGTATCTTCATCTGCAGTTCATTTTTCGCCGCTTGCGCCAGCTGGCTGGCGCTGACCTGATTGGCATAGTCACCAAACGCCGTCACCGCATCGCTAAAATGCATCGTGAGCGCGGTAATATTCCCTTCCAGCTGTTCGTAGTAAGCATCCACATCCTGCTTGTTCAGCGCGTTCACCAGCGGTGTAATACCCTTATCCATATAATTCTGATAGCTGCTGACCACCGCGTCCGCCAGCTGCTTGCCATGCGCGGTTACGGTACCGGCATCAACAAAGCGTTTCAGATCAATTTTCGACTGCTCAAGATAACCCAGCGCGCGCTTAACCTGGCTTGCCCCTTCATCGGTTAATCCCACTTCCATTTTACGAATCGCCAGTGCCGCCACGACACGCACCCGCAGCAGATTGCTGTTACTCAGATACAAACTATTCTGTTCGATGCCCTGAATACGGTTGATCGCATCCAGTGATTGGGTTCCTTTGTTGATTGCGGTAATGCCCATAATGCTGACTACCAGCAGCAGCAGCGTCATTAATGCCAGTAAAGCCAACAGCCCGGTACGGATTGAGATTTTGTTTAGCATGAGGTATTCCCTATTGCGGAAAAAGGCAAAAAATCCTGAAGCCTAAAAACGCACAAGTTATCGGCAATTCCTCCACTAAACTTTAACGATACTGGCGCTATTTTTATTGGCCCGCCACTACAGATAACCAACGCTTAACTAAATGCGTTATCAGAAATTACGGAATCAACAGATGAAAAAAAACCTGCTCGCCCTCTGCCTGGCGCTGCCATCTGCGGTCTTTGCTGCCAGCAACCCGATTGACAGCGCGCTGGAGAGCTGCCTGAACAGCAACTCATCCACCGTCGGCATGTCGCAATGCTATGATACCGCTAATCAGTCATGGGATAAGGAGATGAACCGCCAGTACAACTCGGTGATGAAAAAACTGAACAGTGGGCAAAAAGCCAAATTACGCGATGCGCAGCGTAACTGGCTGAAGTATCGCGACAGCTGGCTGACCGCGGCAAAAGGCTGGTATCTGGCAGAACAGGGCACCATGGCCGGACTGTCGCTGGGGGCGCAGGGAGTCCAGCTGATTAAGAATCAGGCGCTGTTGCTGAAATCGCTTAATCAGGGTAGCTGTGCGAATCCTGATGATTGTCAGTGAGATAGAGTGATAAGGTGAGGAGCACGTTTTTTTTCTTTTTCCGGAGCCACAGATGGCCGCGTACTCGTCGTTAATTATCCTGATTCTGCTCGGTGGACTGAGTTTTTTTGTCCATAACACTGCTGTCACCGTATCGATTCTGGTTTTGCTGGTAATCAAGATTACCCCGCTGTCGCAATTCTTCCCCTATGTGGAAAAACAGGGCATTACACTGGGGATTATTATTCTGACCATCGCAGTGATGGCGCCGCTGGCCAGTGGTTCGCTGCCCACCAGCACCTTGCTGAAATCGTTTCTTGACTGGAAATCACTGCTGGCGATTGCAGTGGGGATTTTTGTGTCCTGGCTGGGTGGCCGCGGCGTCTCACTGATGAGCAGTCAGCCAACCATTGTCGGTGGCTTACTGATTGGCACCATTATCGGCGTGTCGCTGTTTCGTGGCGTACCGGTTGGCCCGCTGATTGCCGCCGGTATCGTGTCGCTGTTTCTGATCAATAAATAGTCAGCCACCAGGCGCCGCCAGCAAAGTTTTCGCCAGCGCCAGATAGCCCTGACGATTCGCCAGCAGATCGATACTGAAGTGCTCGACGGTTTTTTGCTGCTGCATCGCCATGCGGCGCAGCAGGCTGTATGCGCTGTCTTCATCCAGCTCAAGCTGTTGCATCAGCAGAAGCTGGGCGGAAAACAGAAAACGCCGCGCCTTCAGCCGCTCCTCCTGACGTTGCAGCTGCGCGGTCAGCTCCTGCTGCCGGGCATCAGACGCCAGCGCCAGCGTGAAGGCAGTCATCACGCCATCAAAGCGCACCGGTTTACGCATATAACCGGAAATCTGCTGCTCGATAATCCATTGCAGACGCGATGGCGTCTCCATGGCGGTCAGGACAATTTTCGGTAACTCAGGCCATGGCAGGCGATGCGTCGGATGGAACAGCTGCGAGTTGTCGCCATCAAATATCACCAGCTGCTGGCCTTCAAAGGCTGCCGGCGGCGGAAAATGCTCATGAAAGCTGGCTTCGACGCCAAGCCGCGCGAACTGCTGCTGCAGATGCTGCGCATCACGCCCGTCGCAGCCAATGGCGCACACCTTCAGACCACGCATACGCACTCTGGCGCGGCTCATCAGGCGCTGCCCTCTTGCGCCAGCAGCGCCAGATCGACCCAGGTTAACCAGGGATCGGGTTTCACCGCCGCAGGCGCCTGCCAGAAGGTTTGCAGGACTCCCTGCTCACAGCGCGCCATATGCGGCGTCAGCCACGCATGATTATTATCGGCATCAATACGGACTTTCCCGGCTGGGCCGTCGATCTCATCCTGCCAGACCGCTTCACGCACCCCAACCACTTCGTCGCTGCCGCTGCGGTCGATAGCACGCGCCAGAAACTGTCCGGCCAGCCACGCGGCCTGCGAATCCACCGAAGGCGAACTCTGCTCGCCAAAGCGCTGTCGATAACGGCGCAGAAAGCGCTGGTTCTGCGGCGTATCGATTGACTGGAACCACACCGAAGAGACCAGATAGCCCTCCAGCGCTGCTGCGCCAATCAGTTTTACTTCAGGTTCACACAGCGTCAGGCTGAGTTTAAGCAGGGTGTCAGAGGCGAGAAAAGGATGCTGCTGTGCAGCGGCGTGCCAGGCGTGGTAGAAACGATACGCGGAGATCCCCACCAGCGTCGCCAGTACCACTTTCGGCCTTCTGGCAATAATATCGTCAATAATCGCCTGCACTTCGGTTTCCCCCAGCGGCAGCAGCTGGCTGGCCACCAGTTCACCACCGACCGGCTCAATCACTTCACGGGTAATACGATCAATTTCCCATGACCAGACATAGTTGGAGCCAACGTGGTAGATCTGCGGCTGATGGTGCTCCAGCAGCCAGCTGAGCATTGGAATCACATGCTGATTTGGCGCAGCGCCGAGGTAAATCACATTATTACTGCTTTCAAAACCCTCATAGCGCGCCGAGTGCCACAGCAGGGCATTGGCTCCTTCGATTAACGGCAGCATCACCTTACGCGAAGCCGAGGTGTAACAGCCGACAATATGGCGCACACCATGGCGATACAGCAGGTCGTAGCAATATTCGTAGTACTTATCCAGCGAACCGCCGGGATCGCAGACAATCGGCGCCAGCGTGAAGTTAAACGCCGGATCGGCATTAATCTCTTCAATCGCCAGCATAATGCCATTGACCATTTCGCGGCCAATTACGCCGTAATCGCCGGAGACGGAGTAGAGAATCCCCACCGGGATGACCGTTTTCTTATCACCGGCATCGCCGTTTAACTGCATAGGTCTCTCCTGCAAGGCGGCCTGCAGGCCGCCGCTAAATGGATTCATGTCGGACGTCTGGCTACCAGTGCGCGGTAATAGTGTGGCTGGCGCATTAATACCAGATCTTTGCGCCGCACCACATGCGTCGGATACGGCGTACTGCTGTCGCCGGTATCGATGGTCAGGGTCACCATCCCTTCCGCCTGCACCACTTTGGCTTCGTTGCGCGGGAAAGCAAAGGTATCCGGGCCATAAATACCGCTGATGCCGAAGCTGCCCGCTTGCGCATCGCAGCTGTTGGCAAAGGCCAGCCACAAGTTGTTCTCCCCGGCACGCACTCTTGGCAACAGGCAGTGCAGCGGATCGGCGCCGGTGGGTATCGGATAGTTATGACGAATCACGGTGCCGCTATGCGCCAGCGGCAGCGGTTCACCCAGCGCCGCCGGACAGGCCAGCAGATCGCAGCCCTCCAGAGCAAGAATACGACCCGCTTCCGGGATCAGCAAATCTTCACCCAGCAGCAAGCCGACGCGACCGCAAGGCAGATCGGCGGTGACCCAGCACTCGCCCGCTGTCGCCCACCGCTGATCGGCGGCATTGAGATGGATCTGGCGATAGTTAGCAATCACACCTTGCGCACCAACCAGTAGCGCACTGTTGTAGAACGCATCCCCTTCCTGCTCAATCCAGCCAGCCAGCAATGCCATATCCAGTTCCAGCGCCAGTTGCAGGAACTGCGCCACTGCCGGATGGCTGGCATCAATTGCCTGTTCCCGCCCACTGCCGCCGGTTAACGCCTTTTCCGGGAAAACCAGCAACTCGGCGCCAGCGCATTTCGCCGCCTGCGCCATCTCACGCATCCTGCACAGATTCAGCTCCGGCCCGATCTGTGGCGTAAACTGCGCCACCGCCACCTGCGACTGCTTGCCTGGCGGCAACGGTTCCATACCGTATAAGCCAAAGAAATCAGCAGGATTCCAGCTAAAAGTATTGGTCATCAGGCGCTGATAAAGCTCCGGGCGGCGTTTCGCCAGCGCCGGATTATGCTGCGGCAACGATATCTGTGCCGCCACTATGCCGTCGCCGCTGTCACGAGCGGCCAGCAGCTTACCGTCGCCATCCACCACACAGCTGCCACCGCTGAACTGCACGCCGCGTTCCCAGCCCCAGCGGTTACTCTCAATCAGTGCACAGCCATTTTCCCATGCGCGGGTCAGCCAGTAAGGCGCCGGGGTGCGTTCCGCCAGCCAGTTACTGATATGGCAGATAATCTGCGCGCCACCGACCGCCGCCAGGCGCGCGGTTTCGATAAAGTGGATATCCATGCAGATCAGCAAAGCGATATTGCCAATCGGTGTGGCGAAGACCTGATGGCCAAGATCGCCATTTGCCGCCCATTTTGGTTCGGAAATATAGGGATGGGTTTTGCGATGCACGCCAGTCACCCCCTGCGGGCCAATCAACACCGCGCTGTTGTAGTAAAGGCCGCTCTCAGCATCCACTTCCGGCATGCCCAGTACCAGATAACAGTCATGTTCCCGCGCCAGCGCGCAAAAGCGCTGGCAGGTTGCGCCATCGACGGTTTCCACAAAGGGGGCGACCTCGCTGCGATCGCGCCAGCAGTAACCGGTGGTACCCATTTCCGGCATTACAATCAGCCGGGCGCCGTCCTGTGCCGCTGCACCCGCCAGCGCCAGCAGCTGGCTGATGTTCTCTTCTTTACGAAACTGCGTCGGCTCAAACTGAATCGCCGCTACCTGCAAGTGTGGATCGGTCATTATTCAGCTTCCTTGTTCAGTTGCGGAGCAAGCTGTGGTTTTGGGCCACTGTAAGCATCAGACGGCCGCCAGCGGGTCGGCATATCTGTCGGGAAGGTTTTGAAGTAGTACTGACCGCGGGTGGCAACGCTGATAATCACATGGATCACCGGTCCCACCAGCATGGCGATAAACGAGGCGTAAACCATCGGGTAAAGCCCCAGCACGCCCGCCGCACCGATAGCCACCGCCACTAACAGCGCAATGGTGCCGGACGGATTCCACATGCGCAGATACTCTTTGCGGTACTCAACAAAGTCGGTCGGCGCCAGCCTGAACACCTTGCGGCAGATAAAGTAGTCGGCGAGGATGATAAACACCCAGGTATTGGTCAGAATGCCGGTAATCGACAGGAAAGTGCCGGTATATTGCAGGATATTGAAAACATAGAAGATCACGCCCAGCGCCCATACCAGCACCATCCACCACTGACGGCCAGGACGGTAGTTAAAGGCCATATCCATGGTGTTCGACAGTGCAATCGAGCCGGAGTAGAGATTCAGCACGTTAATGCGAATCTGGGTAATAATTGCGAACAGCACGCCGGTGAGCGCAATAATCAGCGGGAAGACAAAACCCGGATCCAATGCCAGCGCCCAGGCATCGCCCTGCTCAATATGCGGCATCAGGGTATAAGCCATAAACGCACCGAACAGCATAACCACCACGATGGGGATCAGCATCCCCAGCATGATGGTGGCGGTGCCTTTATGCGTCACGCCAGGTCTGGCAAAGCGGCCATAGTCGGTGGCCATCAGCCCCTGGAACACGATCTGTCCGTTGGCCATATTCATCACCAGCCACAGCGCATTGCTGTCCACTGCGCCCTGCGCATGCCAGCCCGAGAATCCCACCGGCTGATAGTGATGGGTCAGCTGCCAGATGCAGAAACCAAACAGCAGGATAAAGATCGGCACGCCCCAGGTCTGCAGGAACTGCATGGAGGACATCCCTTTCCAGACAAACCAGATAGCCACCAGCCCGGTAACGGCAAATATCGCAATGCCCGCCGGTGAATTCACCTCCACGCCGGCATAATTGGCAATCGCATGTGAGACGATGGTGCCTTCAAACAGGAAGTAGAAGATAAAGTTAATCGCGTAGATCAGTGAGGTAAACGCCGAGCCCATATAACCGAAGCCCAGGCCGCGCGTCATCAGGTTCAGTGACAACCCCTCTTTGCTTGCCAGCTTCATAATACAGGAGCCAATAATCGTCGCGAATACCACCATATAGGCAATCGGCAGCAGTAGCGTCGGCCAGCCAACCTTGTAACTCATATCCGCGCCGAGACTAAACCAGAACATCGCGGTGGAGTTGCCCAGCAGCACCAGAATAATCGCCGGGATTGGCCAGCGATAATGGGTTGGCACCCGTCCCACGGCATAATCCTC
The DNA here is from genome assembly GCF_025527015.1 of Winslowiella arboricola. Classification (GTDB taxonomy): domain Bacteria; phylum Pseudomonadota; class Gammaproteobacteria; order Enterobacterales; family Enterobacteriaceae; genus Erwinia; species Erwinia arboricola. The sequence continues at coordinate 315,055 of NZ_JAODIM010000041.1, forward strand.
GACCGCTTCAGCTTCCGTAATATCCTGTGGTCCCTGGAACCACTGTTTAAGTTTTCCCATGATGACTCTCCAAAAATGAAAAAAGCCCCGCCGACTCTGAGAGTCGACGGGGCTTCTTTGCCTGATGATAAATTGTATGCGCCCTGCATAGCACGGCGCTGATTATTTGACCGCAGCAGGCGACGTTGCCTGTATCAGCCTGGGCTGACCATGGCGGTAATTAATTACAGCAAACTTTGTGCCAGCTTTTTGTTAGCGGATATAGCGCGCTTTTCTGCATACCGAGGCATTATGCTACGCGGCTTTGCACAGTGGCGGTGCAGTACTGCACCAGAATATCCGCTGACCATGGAGCATTCTGAAAGCGGAAAAAGAGGCAATACTTTCATAACCAGTTGGCTATAATAGCCGTCACTCGACTTAAGACTATTGAAGGAATACGAGATGAGTTTGAACCATGTTCCAGCGGGTAAAGACCTGCCAGAAGATATCTATGTGATCATCGAGATCCCGGCCAATGCCGATCCAATCAAATATGAAGTGGATAAAGAGACTGGCGCGCTGTTCGTTGACCGTTTTATGTCTACCGCGATGTTTTACCCATGCAACTATGGTTACATCAATAACACTCTGTCTCTGGATGGTGATCCGGTTGACGTGCTGGTGCCAACCCCGTATCCACTGCAGCCTGGCTCGGTGATTCGTTGCCGTCCGGTTGGCGTGCTGAAAATGAGCGACGAAGCTGGTGAAGATGCGAAACTGGTTGCCGTTCCGCACACCAAGCTGTCTAAAGAGTACGATCACATCAAAGATGTGAACGACCTTCCAGAACTGCTGCGTGCACAGATCACTCACTTCTTCGAGCAATATAAAGCGCTGGAAAAAGGCAAATGGGTGAAAGTTGAAGGCTGGGACAATGCTGCAGCGGCTAAAGCTGAGATTGTGACCTCTTTCGAACGCGCTAAGGCGAAGTAAATATTGCCACTGGCGGCGTCCTCGCTGTCCGTCAGGCTGAAACAAAAACACCGCTCATTGAGCGGTGTTTTTTTATAGCCTGATGTTACTCCTGACTCGCGGCATCCCGCTGCAGCCAGTCGCCACTTTCGATACGTTGCCTGCCGGCAACGGAACGTTGATAAACATACAACCAGGCACTGCCGTACGGCGTCTGCACTAACTGACGCTTATACTCTCCGCCTTTGCTACGCAGAGCATCCAGCTCTCCCAGCGTGCTGGCATCAATCCGGTAAACTTCGCAATAAACATGGCCTGCTCCTGCCACCACACCCGGGTAATGTCCCAGACTATACAGCTCATAGCCTTCGATCAGATGATCGCCGAGCCACTGGCCGTTGGTCATCCAGTGACTGTTACCCTGCTTGCGTCGTAAACTGCCATAGACAATTATTCGCATTGCTAAAACTCAAACTGATAGAGCACATCTAATGCCTGATCAATGCCAGACACCGCTTCCAAATAGAGTTTGGGCATAAGGCGATAACGCAAGGTTAAGGTCGCCAGTGAATCAAATATGCCAACACCATATTTTACCTGTAGACCCGGCAGCACGTAGCCGCTGACCTGCACCTGCTGGCTGTCGCCAACACCTGCGGTATCAAGCGCCAGATTGCTAACGCCGAATGTCTCGCCGATTTTACCCACAACCTGACCACTTTGTGCAACCCCTAAACCAACCAATGCTGAAGTTAACGCATTTCCGTCACCATCATTGCCCAATCCCTGACCACGTAACAGATAGGATAACGCCTCCTGCTGCGACATGGCGGGATCGGAGAATACCTCTGCTTTCGGCTCATCGGCAAGGCCGGTGACGCGCAGGCCAGCGATAACATCATCTTCGGTGGCTTCCGGGTTACGGATCGCTTCAAGGTTCAGATATGGCTGGTCCGGCGGCCCGGCAAACTGCAGCTCCCCTTTACGTACCATCAGATCCTGACCGTAAGCCTTGAAACTGCCTTCCGGAATATTAATCTGCCCGTTCAGTCCCAGCCCGCGCTTATCCTGCACCAGCTTCAGATCGCCATTCAGGCGCGCTTTCAGGCCAAAGGCGCTGAGGCGCACATTGTTGCCAATATGGATCACCAGATTGCTGTTAATCGGAATCGAGGTCGATTTTGGCGCAATCGGCTGCAGCTTTTCATCCAGCATCACTTCATCAGATGAAACACCCACCGCACTTTCCGGCACTTCCTGCACCGTGATACGCGCCCATGGGATATCAACGCGGCCATCCAGATTAAACATCGACGGCGTCGCCTGGAACACCAGATCCGGCGAGACATCCATCCGCACCATCGGCGGCACGGTGACGCGTACTTTGTCGCCTTTGGCCGCCACTCTGGCGCGCCAGTTATCCAGCTGGCTCCAGTCGGCGTCACCATTAAGGTTAATCTGTCCCTGTGAAGTCTGGATCAGCCCTTCCAGCGTCGAACTCATGCCGTTAAACAGCATCGTCAGATTGGCGCTGGTCAGATCCACCGGCATAAAGTTACCGTCCACATCGACATTGCGCAGCGCCAGCTGACCAAATACCTGCGGTCGTTGCAGATTGCCGCCCAGACGCAGGCTGGAATTCAGCACACCGGCAATCTTCTCACCCTGCATCAGCGCCGGATTGAGCATCGCCAGCGACAGATCGGTAATATTGACGTTACCGGACAGCGTACGCCGTCCCTGCGGATCGGCGATTTGCACATTGCCATCCAGCTGACCGTTATTGGCGATGCGGATCAGCCAGTCAAGCTGCGCACGGCCATTATGCAGTCCGGCATTAAGATTCAGCGTGTCGAAGGCAATCGGCAGCGTATTGCCCTCAATATCCTGCTCAACTTTGACGCCATTGCCTTTCAGCGCCACTTTGCCCTGCGGCAATTTACCGTCAGCGGTCCAGCTGACCTCGGCATCACCGTTAAACACGCCGCTGAGTTTGGTTTCATCGGTCAGGAAGGGTTTGATCATCGCCAGATCAAAGCGGTTTAACACCACACGCGCATGGCCGCTGGGACCGGCTTCGACCGCTTGCGGCACACACAGCTCCGCATTGGGGTTCTGCCAGCAGTGCGGGCCAATGGTGGCGGTCTGACGGCTGTTAAGATAGTCGATGGTCATCGCGCGCGACAGACGCCACTCACCGACCGGCGTATCAAAGCGGGTATTATTCAGCGCCCCCTTCCAGCGCTGCTGTTTACGGTCAAAGCTGCCGTTTAGCGCCAGCTGGCCGGAAACCGGCTCACCCTGCACATTCAGCTTCAGCTGATGCTGGTGTTCATTCCCTTCCGCGTTCAGCGTCAGCAGATTAATCGCCAGCGCATCCTGTTTCAGCTGCTCAACCCGCACCGCCAGCTTGCCGGCAATCTGATCGCTGGAGCGCACATCGCCATCCACCTTCACCCGGCCAATACGCATCTCCTGCCAGCGCAGGCCGGTGGCGGTGAGATCCGCCAGCAGCTGCGGTGCCTGCAGATTACCGCGTGCCTTGATGCTGCCTTTCGCCACGCCAGCCAGCCCTGGCAGCGCATTATCCAGATGCTGCGCGTCAATATCAGCGTCAAGATTCAGCGTTTCGCCCAGCGAACCTTTCACATTGACGTTATTGCGTCCCAGCACCAGCTTAATCCCGGGGATATTCCACTGATTATAGCTGTTGCCATACAGCGAGCCATCGGCGCTGACCGCATTCTGTTTGACGTTGCCATGCAGCGCCAGCTCCGGCACGCGCATCTGCCAGCTGCCGCCGTACAGGCTGCCGCGGGTGGTGATTTTACCGTCCAGCTTCGCAGGCCAGTCCGGGTACTGTCTGGCGGTATTGATGCCCGATAACAGCAGTTCACTGCGCCAGCTAATCGCTTTGCTCCAGTCGACCACCGCACTGAGATCGGCATGGCCCTGCAACGCCGCCAGTCGCAGTTTATCCAGATTAAACTGCTCGATATTACCTTTGCCATCGAGGCTGACCGTGGCAGGCGGTATCGCTTCACCCTTCACGGCGCTACGCAGCGACATCACGTAATCGGTGGCTTTACCGCTAAATTTAAAGTTGAAATCATCCGCCTGATACTGAATTGGTCCGGTTAACGGCCAGCGGAACTGCGGACTGGTCAGCGTCATCTCCAGCGGCAAGCCAGCGGTAGCCAGCTCCGTTTGCGCATCAAGCTGCGCCTGTAGCGGACCGGAGAGATTCAGCGCCAGCTTCAGCTGGTCACGCATGCCGCCGCCGAGGTTGAGCTTAATTTTCTCGCCTTTCAGCGGATCGATATTCAGCGTGCTGTTGACGCTAAAATCCACTGGCCAGTTATCGGCCAGACGCGCCTGCCCGCTGGCATTCAGCAGCCCCTGTGGCGAGTCGACATCCAGCGTCTCAAGGCGCAACAGACGATCTTCAGTTTTCGCTTTCACCAGCAGGCGATTCACTACAATCTCCGTATCGCCAGTGATGCGCAGCTGCTCGCCCACAATCTCCTGCACATCGACATCCAGCGGCATGCGGAAATCAGGCAGATCCGGCAACAGCGGTTTGGCGAACATCTCGCGCAGGGTTTCACCCAACGGTTTCTCTTCTGCCGGCGTTTTCGCCGCGACGGCCTGCTCAGTTGCCACCTCTTTCGCTTTCGGCAGCGCCACCAGCAGGCTCTGAATGCGCGTCGGCGTTAAGGTCATCGCCCGCCCCTGCCAGTGCATGCCGGTAGAGAAATCCAGCAGCGAGATGCTGGTATCGTCGATTTTGATATTGATATTTTGCAGCGCCAGACGACGCAAGGTGATGGGGTATGGCGTGGAGAGATCGCCGGTTGCGCTATCCTCTTCCGGCACCGGCTCGGCCGCTGGCGGCATTTTCTTGCTGTCGACCACCAGGTTGACGTCTTTCAGCGACAGATCGTTAACACAAAACGCCGAGTCCCGCAGACAACCCAGCTGAACCGCCAGATGCAGCTCACCGGCGTTTAGCGTGACGCCCGGCATTTCGTACTGAATACCTTTCAGCGTCAGATTGCGCCAGCCGCCGTCGACCTGTTTGATCTCCAGGCCGGGCACCCAGCGCGAAGCGCCATTAAGCACCAGATGCAGGCCAGTGGTGGTGCCGATAAGAAATGCCACGCCGCCCAGCAACAGCAACATAAAAATCAGGATGCCAATAAGGACCTTTTTCCAGCGACTCATAATTCAGGCCCCAATCCAACGTAAAACTGCACACCATGCTCCTCTTGATCGCCTATCGGCCGGGCAATATCGAATTTAATCGGCCCTACCGGCGACTGCCAGCGCACGCCAAAACCGGCGCCGGTTTTAAAGTTACTCTGCTTGATATCATTCACCGCTTCGCCGGAGTCGACAAACACCGCGCCCCACCATTTGCCGGTCACATTGTACTGATACTCCAGCGAGCCGGTCGCCAGCTTCGAGGCGCCGGTCAGCTTGCCATCATCATCGCGCGGCGAAATACCTTTGTATTTATAACCACGAATACTGCGGTCACCACCGGCGAAGAAGCGCAGATCCGGCGGAACGCGCTCAAAGTCGTTGGTTTCGATCCAGCCGAGATTACCGCGTGCGACAAAACGGTGTTTGTCGGCAAGGGTGCGGATCCAGACGTTCTGCGCCTGCACCACGGCGAAATCGACATCTGAAGCCCAGGTGGTATCGGAAACATCCAGCGAGTAGCGCTGCGAATCGCCCCAGACCGGCATCAGGCCGCCGCGTGAACGGGTACGGTTAACGCTGACCCCGGGATAGATCAGCATGGTGGTATTGGTGACGCTGGCCTGGGTAAAGTGATCGAGGCTCCAGCGCAGGTTGATAGCTTTCTGCCAGCCACTGCTGCTGTCCCAGTAGCGTGAGACGGCGAGGGTGGAGGAGTCGGCTTTGGTGTCATTGAGGTCAGTGCGTTTCAGCCCGCCCTGCAACAGGTAATATTGTTCCAGCGGGCTTTTCAGCAACGGCATTTTATAGCTGAAATCCAGCTGCTGTTCTGGCGCAGAGATATTGGCGCTGGTGGTCAGGCTGTGACCACGCGAGTTTACCCACGGTTTTTTCCAGGTGGCTTTAACCCGAGGGCCGACATCGGTCGAGTAGCCAACCCCGGTTTCGATGGTGTTTTCGGTACGCGGAGAGACCACGCCAGTTAGCGGCAACACTTTGGTTTTACGTGACTTATCGAACTCCGGTGCAACCACCACCGAGTTAAACCAGCCGGTGGCCGACAGGCGGCGATTCAGCTCGGCGAGGTCGCGCGAACTGTAATAGTCACCCTTTTTAAACGGCACCAGGTTTTGCAAATACTCTTCGCGGATCTGCGAGCCTTCAAAACTAACATCGCCAAAGCGGTAACGCTGACCGCTGTCATAGTCGATGTCCCAGAACGCTTCGCGGCGTTCCACGGAGACACCCAGCTGGCTTTTACGGAAATCACCGTCAAAGTAGCCGTTGCGCAGGGCAAGATTGGTGAAGTTACTTTTGAAGCTATCGTATTTACCGTGATTGAGGACGGTGCCGATCGCTGGCTTCCCGTCGCGCACCATTTTCTGATAATCCTCGTCGTTGCGCGCATCGCCGCGCACCACCACTGTGGTTCCGGCGATTTTAACCGGTTCACCGGCTGTTACGCGGGCAATCAATACCGGACGGCCGCCCTGCGCTGGGGCAGGTCGCGATTCGAAATCGATATCGGGTTCATAATAACCCAGCGCGCTCAGCCCCTCTTTGATCGCATTCGATACCCTGGCGCGGAAACGGCCATCGGCGGAAACCTCATCGCTACTGATGGTCGACAGGCGCGCCCTGACGTTTTTCTGTAAATCCCCGGATAAACCTTCAACCTGTAAGCGGACAGTCGCGGCCTGTGTCGCAGGCGCGGCAACCAGCAGACAGTAAATGCAGTACACATGAATTCGTGGCACGCTTACTCCTGATTCTCTTGCCAGCCCTGATTCCAGATGGGCAGATCGTTTTCTCAACTCAAATGGGAGCGATTAATCGCTCCCCTAAATTAAACTTTACGGTGTATTGTCGGCAAAGCCAGTAGCGTACACAACAGTAAATCTCCATCTACACTTAACAGCAGTGTAACCAGGTGCAGTCATTAGACAAGGCGCAAACTCCCGCTTTACGTTATGTCTTCGGCAAAAAATAACATTATCGTCTAATTTCCCCGCTGACCGGGAAGCACTAGCCGCCTGATATGGGCTGCTGCTATAATGCGCACCGGGGCTCAGAATACCGGCCCTGATATATGGATTCTGCTCCGACGCTTTATGTTATGTTGTCGTCGTATTGCGCAGACATTTTTGGCATGGACGGCCCCCGACCTGATGTCATGTACATTGATGTACGCCACACCCGCGCTGCACCCAAGCCAAAAATGACAAGAGAAACAAACCTACGGATACCCTATGTTAGATAGCATGCTTGTCATACTGGCACTTATTGCAGTCAGCGCCTTTTTCTCCCTGTCGGAGATTTCGCTGGCCGCCGCCCGAAAAATTAAACTTAAACTGTTAGCCGATGATGGCAATATTAACGCGCAACATGTGCTGAAAATGCAGGAAACACCCGGGATGTTCTTTACCGTGGTGCAAATTGGCCTGAATGCCGTCGCCATTCTCGGCGGTATTGTCGGTGATTCGGCGTTTTCCCCGGCATTTCGCAGCCTGTTAGTCCGCGTGGTCTCACCGGAAATGGCCGATCAGCTGAGCTTTATCTGTTCGTTTACCCTGGTTACCAGCTTCTTTATCCTGTTTGCGGACCTGACGCCAAAACGTATCGGCATGATTGCGCCTGAAGCCATTGCGCTGCGCATTATCAACCCGATGCGCTTCTGCCTGTTTATCTTACGTCCGTTAGTCTGGTTCTTTAACGGCATGGCGAATATGATTTTCCGCCTGTTTAAAATCCCGATGGTGCGTAAAGACGACATCACCTCCGACGATATCTATGCGGTGGTGGAAGCCGGTGCGCTGGCCGGGGTGCTGCGCAAGCAGGAGCACGAGCTGATCGAGAATGTGTTTGAACTCGAATCGCGCACCGTGCCTTCATCAATGACCTCACGCGAAAATATCGTCTGGTTTGATCTGCACGAAGATGAAACCAGCCTGAAAGAGAAAATCGCCCGCCATCCGCATTCAAAGTTCCTGGTATGTAACAGCGATATCGACCATATTGTCGGCTATGTCGATTCCAAAGAGCTGCTGCTGCGTGTACTGGGCAATCAGAGCATGGCGCTGCATAGCGGCGTGCAGATCCGCTCGGCGCTGATTGTGCCGGATACTCTGACGTTATCAGAAGCGCTGGAAAGCTTTAAAACCGCCGGTGAAGATTTCGCGGTGATTATGAATGAGTATGCACTGGTGGTGGGTATTATCACCCTCAATGACGTAATGACCACGCTGATGGGCGATCTGGTCGGTCAGGGTATGGAAGAGCAGATTGTCGCGCGCGACGAGAACTCATGGCTGGTCGAGGGCGGCACGCCGATTGATGACGTGATGCGCGTACTGGATATTGATGACTTCCCGCAGTCCGGCAACTACGAAACCATCGGCGGTTTTATGATGTATATGCTACGCAAAATCCCGAAACGCACCGATTTCGTCAAGTTTGCTGGTTATAAGTTTGAAGTGGTGGATATTGACAGCTATCGCATTGATCAGCTGCTGGTCACGCGGATTGTCGAACGCCCGGTCGCAGCAATAAATCTGCCGATGGCTGAGTAGGGGCGGCGTTCTCGCCGCCCGTAGACGTTATCGCTACCAGCAAAAAGGGAGCCGATAGCGGCTCCCCTGGGATATTTCAGGGTGGTATTCTCACCACCGTCACAAATTAGTTAAATTCTGTCTGTAAACGCAGCACCTGGCGGTTCACTTCTGACATCACGCTAAAATGCTGCTTATCCTTGATGCGTGGCAACAAAATTTTGCCTTTATCAAATTCAAACGCACCTACGTCCTTGATATACAACCTGCCGCGAAACAGCGTTTTTACGTACTTCGCCACTTGTAGTGGGTTGTAACGCTGAAATATTTTCATTCTGTGTTAACTCCTGAGGGTTAAATCCTTCACTACGCCCCGCCGTTGCCAAATTCGGTACGAACTACTGAGGCGCAAATTGTCGGTAAACTATAGAACACCTTTCCCTTCCATGGTTCCGAAAAGCGATGTTTTTTACTGAACTGACATAACATTACAGAATAGTCTGTTATTCAGCGTATAAATCTCAGTATAAACCTTCAATCAGCAGGGATTTGTGCTGTCTGCCGCAAAGCTGACAGTTCGATGCGACAGACGCATCATCCCTGCTTATTATTGCAGAAACATGACCAGCTGGTCGGATCACCTGCTTATCTGGAGTCGTTATGACAACTGCCCGCTTTCTTGCTATCGCGCTGTCACTGTTTATCCCCCTGACGGCGGCCGCCCATAATTTTACCGAAGGAGAACGCGTTCCTGCCGTCGGCATCGCTGACCGTGGAGAACTGATCTATCAGCAGGACGACTTTAGTTATAAAAACTGGAACAGCGCGCAGCTGCCAGGCAAAGTACGGGTCATCCAGCATATCGCCGGGCGCTCTTCCGCCAAGGAGAAAAATGCCGCCCTGATTGAAGCGATTAAAGCAGCGACGTTCCCGCACGAGCATTATCAGACCACCACGCTGGTAAACACCGATGATGCGATTCCAGGCACCGGGATGTTTGTGCGCAGCAGCATTGAGAGCAATAAGCAGCAGTATCCGTGGTCGCAGTTTATTGTCGACAGCCATGGCGCGGCGAAAAAAGCCTGGGGATTAGCCGATGGCGGTTCAGCGATTGTGGTGCTGGATAAGCAGGGGAAAGTACGCTTCGCTAAAGATGGCGCGTTAACTCAGGATGAAGTGAAGCAGGTGATTACGCTGGTGCGTAAATTATTGCAATAAGGGCGGCGAGAACGCCGCCTCTGTTAAAAAATCGACACCCGGAAACCTGGATTTAAAAACGACTCGCGCGGCGCATAGTCCAGCGTCTGGCCTTTCCAGTCATGCACATGGGCGCCAGCCGCAATCGCTACCGCGTGACCAGCACCGGTATCCCAGATATTGGTCGGTCCGAAACGTGGATAGAGCTGCGCTTTACCTTCCGCTACCAGGCAGAATTTCAGCGAAGAGCCAATGGCGGTGGTCTGATGCTCGCCCATCTGCTTCAGATACTCTTTCAGTTCCTCATCCGATTTGGCGTGCGAGCGGCTAATCACCACCAGCGGCGGACGTGCATCACGCACCTGGATCTGCACGCGGTTACCGCCCTCTTCTTTCCACGCTTTACCTTCTGCCGCCGAATACATCACCCCAATCGCTGGCGCATACACCACGCCCATCACCGGCTTACCCTTTTCAATCAGGGCGATATTGACGGTAAACTCGCCATTACGCTTAATAAACTCTTTGGTGCCATCCAGCGGATCCACCAGCCAGTAACTCTGCCACTTCTGGCGCACATCCCAGGCCGGAGGATCTTCTTCAGAGAGGATCGGCAGGTCCGGCGTCAGGACGCTGAGTCCCTGTACAATCACTTTATGCGCCGCGATATCTGCCGCGGTGACCGGCGAGTCATCCGATTTATGAGAAACGTCAAGCGGTGCCTGGTCATTATAAACCGTCATAATCGCCGCGCCTGCTTCACGTGCCAGCTGGCAAATTTGCTCTAACATTCTTCACCTCATGGTTTGATTCGTCATGGCGACACCACCTGCATGGGCCTGCGCCAGATAAGTCCGTGTTGATTAGATCATAGCAGTTTGTCATTACTCGCCGACAAAAGTCAGTCAAATCTGGCCTTCCTGCCATAACGGAGTAATTTAAGATCTGTAGCATAACTGATTGAGTTATCGAGTATATCACTTACAGGAGAATGTGATGTTCAAGCCTTGTCTGACGCTGCTGGCCATAATGGTTTCCACCAGCCTCCATGCTGCTACTGTCGATATGCGGATTATGGAAACCACCGACCTGCACAGCAATATGATGGACTTCGACTACTACAAAGATACGCCCAGCGAAAAGTTTGGTCTGGTACGCACCGCCACCCTGATTGAGGCCGCGCGTAAAGAGAGCAAAAATAGCGTGCTGGTCGATAACGGCGACATTATTCAGGGCAGCCCGCTCGGCGACTATATGGCGGCGAAGGGGCTTAATGCGGGTGAGATCCATCCGGTCTATAAGGCGATGAACACCCTCGACTACAGCGTCGGCAATCTCGGCAATCATGAGTTCAATTACGGTCTCGACTACCTGCATAAAGCGATTAGCGGCGCGCGCTTCCCCTATATTAATGCCAATGTGATTGATACGAAAACCGGTAAACCGCTGTTTACGCCTTTTCTGATAGTACCGGTTGAAGTTACCGACCGCGACGGCAAGCAGCATCAGCTAAAAATTGGCTATATCGGCTTTGTGCCGCCGCAGATTTTGGTATGGGATAAAGCCAATCTGCAGGGCAAAGTGACGGTTGACGATATCACCGCCACCGCGCGGAAATGGGTGCCGGAGATGCGTAAGCAGGGGGCGGATATTGTGGTGGCTATCCCCCACTCTGGCCTCTCCAGCGAACCGTATCACGCGTTAGCGGAAAACTCGGTTTACTACCTCAGCCTGCTGCCGGGGATTGACGCCATTATGTTTGGTCACGCTCATGCGGTATTCCCCAGTGCGGAATTCGCTGCCATTAAGGGTGCGGATATCAAGCAAGGCACGCTGAATGGCATTCCGGCAGTGATGCCCGGTATGTGGGGCGATCATCTCGGCGTGGTCGATCTGGTGCTGGATAATCAGAGCGGTAAATGGCAGGTCAGCAGCGCCCGGGCGGAAGCACGACCTGTCTATGATAAGAGCGCGAAAAAATCGCTGGCGGCTGAGGATCCGGCGCTGGTGAAAGTGCTGGCCGACGATCACCGCGCCACGCGTGAATTCGTCAGTAAGCCCATCGGTAAATCCGCCGATGTAATGTACAGCTATCTGTCGCTGGTGCAGGACGACCCGACGGTGCAGATCGTCAATAATGCCCAGCTCGATTACGTAAAACACTACATTCAGGGCGACCCGGACCTGGCGAATCTGCCAGTGCTGTCCGCTGCCGCGCCCTTTAAAGCCGGTGGTCGCAAAAACGATCCCGCCAGCTATGTCGAAGTAGAGAAAGGCCAGCTCACCTTCCGTAATGCCGCCGATCTCTATCTCTACCCAAATACGCTGGTAGTGATGAAAGTCAGCGGTAAGCAGGTGAAACAGTGGCTGGAGTGTTCCGCCGGTCAGTTTAATCAGATCGACGTTAACAGCAGTCAGCCGCAAGCGCTGCTGAACTGGGATTTCCGCACCTACAATTTCGATGTGATTGATGGCGTTAATTATCAGATTGATGTTACCCAGCCCGCCCGTTACGACGCCGAGTGTCAGCTGATTAACCCTCAGGCATCGCGCATTAAGCAGCTGACTTATCAGGGCAAGCCGGTCGATCCTGAGGCGACTTTCCTCGTCGCCACCAATAACTATCGCGCTTACGGCGGCAAGTTTGCCGGCACCGGCGACAAATATGTGGCTTTCGCTTCACCGGATGAGAACCGTTCGGTGGTGGCGGCTTATATCAGCGCGCAAAGCAAAGCGCAGGGAGAGGTGAAACCGCAGGCGGATAACAACTGGCGGCTGGCGCCGATTGCCAGCAAGCAGCCATTGGATATTCGTTTTGAAACCTCACCGGGTGAAAAAGCCACGGCGTTTATTCAGCAGCACGCGCAGTATCCGATGACGCCGAAAGGCAGTGATGAGGTGGGCTTTGCGATTTGGAGTATTAATTTAAAACGGTGATACCGCTGCAGGGGCGGCGTTTTCGCCGCCCGTGCCGATGATTTACACCGTGCCCGTCATCAGAACGGGAGCCGATAACGGCTCCCCTGCATAGTGCTGTTACAGAATCTCTAACAGCTCAACTTCAAATACCAGGGTGCTCAGTGGTGGGATAGAGGCGCCAGCACCACGCTCGCCGTATGCCAGGTTGTGAGGGATCACCAGTTCCCATTTGGAACCGACTGGCATCAGGGTCAGCGCTTCGATCCAACCGGCAATTACGCCGCTTACCGGGAACTCTGCTGGCTCGCCACGCTGTACGGAGCTGTCAAACACGGTGCCGTCGATCAGCTTACCGGTGTAATGCACGCGTACGCGATCCTGACGCGATGGAATCGCACCTTCACCCTGCTGAATCACGCTGAACTGTAAGCCTGACTCCGTGCTGCTGACGCCTTCACGCTTCAGGTTCTCTTCAAGGAACTTCTGACCTTCCACCGCCTGCTCCTGCTGACGTTCGAGACGCACAGCATCTGCACGCTCGTGAACTTCGCGCAGCGCACGATGCACCACATCAACCGGTACAGCGGGAGCATTCCCTTCCAGCGCATCGCGCAGACCCGCCAGCAATGCTTCTGGCTGCAGACCCTGCAGTCCAGATTCCAGCAACTGCTGGCCAACCTGTAAACCGATACCGTAACTTGCTTGCGCTTCGACGCTGTCAAAAGAAGGGGTTGTCATGGATTTTCCTTTCATCATTGATAAAAACTAAACGCAGAGCATAACAGCGCAAGCCCCGAGGGTAAAATCCCGTGTTTCGGTGGATGACTTTTGCGCCAGAAACAGAAACAATAGCCCTTCATATCATTAATAACGCCCACAGCGTCACGTATCTGGCTTGTTCTTTTCACATCAAACAGTTAGCGGACTATAATTAAATGTCTGCAGTTTATGATGTCTGAATCGGGATATCGTCTGGGGTTAACGAGGTTATTTACATGGGGAGAATTGCCCCCCGGCAAAGGAAGCGCCTGCCGTTTTACCATCCGGTACTGAAGATGTGGATGGCAACGCGCAAACCCTCAGCACCTGATGCGCCACAGGAGGATGCAATGATGCCTGAAGGATCTTCATCACGCAGCAAGCTGAAAGTTAGCAATATCTGGCGTTTTGTCGATAACGCCCGCTGGATGGATCCGCTGCCGGCCAGACATCGCCGCGGCATTATTGTGGCGCTGCTGGTAATGCTGCTGGCATTTCTGTGGCCGAATCCGCAACCTGACTTACCGCAAGCGCCTCCGGCCCAGCAGAGTGGCGCCGGAGATACTCCATTGCAGGCTGAAGTTTATAACAATAATGAAAGCAGCCCACCGGCAGCAGTAACGGAAACGCCCCCAAAAGCCGATTCACAGGGCGAGTGGCGCAACTATCAGGTGGCCTCAGGCCAGACGATGGCGCAGCTGTTCCGTGATAATAATTTGCAGGTGAATGATGTGTTCGCCATGGCGCGGGTGGAAGGTGATGATAAGCCGCTAAGCAATCTGCATACCGGTCAGAAGGTGAAAATCCGCCAGGATGCCAATGGTGTGGTGACCGGATTAACGGTGGAAACCGATAATGGCGCAATTCTGTTTACCCGCCAGCCGGATGGAACCTTTATCCGCGCGCAGTAAACCACAGAAACAAGAACGCCGGCACAAGGCCGGCGTTCTCGCATTACTGAATCAATTAAGCTTCAGCAACTACTTTCACGGTCAGTTTAGCGAATACTTCGCTGTGAACCTGGAAGTCCACTTCGTGCTCACCGGTGGTACGCAGAACGCCGTTCGGCAGACGAACTTCGCTCTTCGCCACTTCAACGCCAGCTGCAGTAACTGCATCAGCGATGTCGCGGGTACCGATGGAACCGAACAGTTTACCTTCGTCGCCTGCTTTAGACGCGATGGTAACGGTGCCCAGTGCGTTGATTTTCTCAGCGCGTGCATTAGCTGCAGACAGAACGTCAGCCAGTTTGGCTTCCAGTTCTGCACGGCGTGCTTCAAAGAACTCAACGTTTTTCTTGGTAGCAGGAACAGCTTTACCCTGTGGAACCAGGAAGTTACGAGCGTAGCCCGCTTTAACGTTAACCTGATCACCCAGGCTGCCCAGGTTTGCTACTTTATCAAGCAGAATAACTTGCATTACCATATCCTCTTAAAGTCGTTAATGGACAGCGGCCGTTACTGATGACGATCAGTGTACGGCAGCAGAGACAGGTAACGCGCGCGCTTGATAGCACGAGCCAGCTGACGCTGGTATTTAGCGCGAGTACCGGTAATACGGCTCGGTACAATCTTACCGCTTTCAGTGATGTAGTTTTTCAGCGTTGCGATATCTTTATAATCGATCTCTTGAACGCCTTCCGCGGTGAAACGGCAGAACTTGCGACGACGGAAATAACGTGCCATTTGGCTAGTCTCCAGAATCTATCAATTCAATCTGCTCGGCATGTAACACAATCTTACTCAGGCCATTGCGCCCTTGATGGCAACTAATGAAACCTTCGACGATGAGTTGCGTGCCGACCGTTATACTTTGAGTAATGACCTGATGTGTCTTGCCGCTTAATATGATGGGCATACGACACCAGGCTTGCCGGCTAAATCCGGCTTCTTCCTGCTGCGAGCGGTGCTCAAGCACAAACTGGCAGTGAGGAATACCTGACGGGCTAATTTTTCGAACTGGTGTCTTGCACACAGTGCCGGACAAACGCAGCCGATTAACCGTCACGGTTGATTACTCTTCAGAATCCCCAGCATCTGCATCATCAGAGGTTTCGTTAGCAAAATCTTCACGACGCTCACGGCGCTCGTCTTTCGCTTTAACCATCGGAGATGCTTCGGTAACCGCGTTTTTAACGCGCATAACCATGCTGCGGATAACGGCGTCGTTGAAGCGGAAGTTAGTTTCCAGCTCATCGATCACTTCCTGCGGAGCTTCAACGTTCAGCAGAACGTAGTGCGCTTTGTGCAGTTTGTTGATCGGGTAAGCCAGCTGACGACGGCCCCAGTCTTCCAGACGGTGAATCGTGCCTTCTGCACCAGTGATAGCACCAGTGTAACGCTCGATCATGCCCGGAACCTGTTCGCTTTGGTCAGGGTGAACCATAAATACGATTTCGTAATGACGCATCGAATTTGCTCCTTACGGATTATTCAGCCTCCTGTCAGGGCAGCCGCGGCCCATGGAAGCAAGGAACGTTGTTTTAAGTTGCGGCTGAAAAATTGACGCGTAATCATACTGGCGCACCCGCCGAAACTCAAGGCAGATCGTAAATTAAATATCGCCACCCGTGCCGATGGTGATACGGGAGCCGGGAACGGCTCCCTGCAGATTTACAGATGATGTTTAAAGAAAGCGACAATCGCGGTCAACGCTGGCGGCGTAATACGGTGGCCGACGCCGGTTTCCGTTAAAAAAGTCAGCTGTGCGTCGAGCGACGCCTCGCGCAGCGCACGTTCCAGCCGCACGGTTTCCGCCGCCGGAACCACCTCATCAGCGTCGCCATGCCACAAAAGCAACGGACGATTAGCCAGCTGCTCCAGCCTGTCGCTGACATCATAAGCCTGTAACGGCGCCAGTCGCTGCGCTAAGCGCTGCTGTTGCTCAGGGGTCTGCGCCACCAGCGGGGGAAACAGCGTCTGGCTCAGCGACATAAAATAGCCGGAACCCATCATACAGGCGACGCTGTGAATATCCGGATAACGCGCCATCGCACCGAGTGCGGTCATACCACCCATCGAAGCGCCGGCTACGGCAAAACGCCCCTCCGCCACCAGCCCACGCTCACGTAGTGCGCCTGACAACTGCGGCAACTCATCAATATTGCTGCGCAGGATCTCCCAGAAATGGCTAAGCCGCTGCTCGCTGTCACCGTTATAACGCGAACCATGTTGATCAGCATCGGGCAATACCACACGAAAACCCGCCTGCGCCAGCGCCACGGCAAAGTATGAGTAAACCTCTTTCGATGAGGTGAAGCCATGATAAAACACGATGGTCGGCAATGAATGCTGCCGCTGACCTGCCGGCGCGGCATGCAAACACTCAATCCCCGCAAAGGTTTCCGTCACAATCTCAATCATCTCGCCTCCTTCCAGCATAAATCTTTACTCAGCACCGTCGCATATCTGCCTGCAAAGGCAAAATATTGTTAATTAATAACTTATTTCGCCACGCAACTATTACATATATCACCAGATCCATTAACCCTATAGAGTGAAGGGTAAAATTTAAACAACTGCTGCCGTTAATCGTATCTCTATAACACCCTCTAATAAGGTATAACTTATGATACGTCTTTCACTCAGCAGATGGAGCCTGGGAGTAAAGCTGTCTGTTTTGACGTCTTTAAGCGTGGCAGTGCTGTTTTTTATTCTCACGCTTTCATTAACTCACAACGCCGCGAAACAATTACAGAGCTTAACCCTCGATAATATGCAAAATCAGGTGGCAGGTATTGGCGATATGGCCGGTATGTTTAACGCCACCCTAAGCGAAGAAGTCGGTAATTACACCAGACTGTTCCAGAGTTTTCTGCCAAAAACCTTCAGCCGCGATAACAACCAGAGGGTTGCGGTCGGCAGCGAATCGACCCCCACCTTACGTGCCGGATTAAAAACCCTGAACCTCGATGAAGGAACAGTGGATGATTTCCTTGAGCGTACCGGCGCAATCTCAACCATTTTTGTGCGCAGTGGTGATGACTATATCCGTGTCGCCACCTCGCTGCGCAAAGAGGATGGCAGCCGGGCGATGGGCACCAAACTGGACCGCAGCAGCCCGGCCTGGGCGCTGGCTAACCAGTCACAAACGTTTAGCGGTCTGGCGACGCTGTTTGGCAAGCGCTATATCACCCAATATCAGCCAGTAAAAGACGCGACGGGCGAAGTGATTGGCATCCTGTTTGTCGGCGTTGATATCACGTCGCAATTCAATCTGATGCGCGAGAAAGTGCTGAATAAAACCCTGGGCGACAGCGGCTATTTCAGTGTGATCAACGGCGCAGCCGGGAAATCTCAGGGCCAGTATCTGTTCCATAGCACGCTCGAAGGCAAGAATCCGGACTGGTCGGCAACCGATCAGCAGCGCCTGTTGCAGGAAAAACAGGGCACCATGGAGATCCGCAATCAGCATGGCGAAACGGAAATCGTCGCCTGGCAGCAACTGCCCGGCTGGAACTGGATAATTACCGGCGATATCAGTAAAGCCAGCCTGCTGGCACCAATTAATGCCACACGTAATACCTTCCTGCTGGTCGGTCTGGCGCTGGTGCTGCTGTTTGCGCTGAGTTTCGTCTGGGTCACCCGTCGCTGGTTAAGTAAACCGCTGCAACAGGTGATTACCCTCGCCGAACACTATGCCGCCGGCAACCTGCGAGCCACCTTGCAGACCCGACGCCAGGACGAAGTCGGTCAGCTGATTACCGCGATCAATGGTATCGGCGATGGTCTGGAGCGCATTGTTTCACAGGTGCGCCACGCTGCCGAAGAGATCAGTCACGGCACCGACGCGATTGCCGCCAGCAGCAGCACTATCAGCGAACAGATTTCGCGCCAGGCCAGCAGCATGGAAGAGACCTCCGCCAGTATGGAACAGCTGGGCGCCACGGTAGAACAGAATGCCGATAACGTTTCGCAGGCGCTGACGCTGGTCGCTGAAGCGGCCAGTGCGGTGCACCATGGCGGCAGTACCGTGACCCGCTCGGTTAATACCATGTCGGCGATTAAGGTCTCCTCACAAAGTATTGCGGATATCACTCATGTGATTGAATCAATTGCTTTCCAGACCAATATCCTCGCGCTCAATGCGGCGGTGGAAGCGGCGCGCGCCGGTGAACACGGTAAAGGCTTTGCGGTGGTTGCCGCTGAAGTCCGTGGTCTGGCGCAGCGTAGCGCGCAGGCGGCGAAGGAGATCGACAGCCTGATTGAAGACTCGATTAGCAAAGTGACCGAAGGGCATAAATTGTCGGAACAGACGCGCGAAGCGATGGACAATATTGTCACGCGTATTGATCAGGTCAAAGCGTTGATGGGGGAAATCGATGTGGCGTCACATGAACAGTCTGCCGGGATTGGTCAGGTCAATATCGCGATGTCGCAGATTGGTCAGGCAACTCACCACAATACTGAAATGGTGGCGCGTTCCGAGCAGACAGCGGCTGAGCTGAGCCAGAAAGGGCATCACCTCACCCATTTAGTGAGCGTATTTAGCTTAAAAGGATAATCCTGACGCGGGGATGGCGTAAACTAAGGGTTATCCCCGCCCGGAGCTGCCTTATATGCGTATTGCGATAACTTTTCTGCTGGCGCTGTTGCTGAGTAGCTGCAGCGCATTAACCCCCACGCCACAAGCGCCGCCGCCGCCCGCCTCACAGGCGCAGGAGATTACCCGCGCGCAAAGTAGCAGCCTGACGAAGGTCGGCACCATCAGCGCCACATCGCGGGGTTCGCCAGACGATGTACAGCGCGCGATTGCCGCCAAAGCTAACGCCAGCGGCGCCACTTACTATCAAATTGTGATGGTCAGTGAAACCGTAATGCCTGGCCTGTGGTACGCCACGGCGGTGCTGTTTAACCCGTCAGCTGCCGGTAGCACGCAACAGTAAACGCGTACAGACATCCTCACTGAGCATGGCGATACCGCGCGTATCCAGCATCTGACGACACCAGGCGTCCGCCAGCGGCGGCTCCAGCCACGTCAGCACCTGCACGCCCACCGCCAGATGAAACAGCAGCGTGGTGATTTCACGCGCCTGCGATTCATGCGGCTTCGCCAGACGCAATTTCAGCTGACGCCAGCGGCGGTCAAAGTGACGGTTGATGCCCCTGACCGCATCAAATTGCCGGTTCAGCATCTCCATAACGCCAGGCTGTTTCGCCAGCACCCGCAGCACGTCGAGACACATCACATTACCCGAGCCTTCCCAGATGCTGTTAACCGGCATCTCCCGGTACAGACGCGGCAGCTCGCTCTCTTCGCAATAGCCGATGCCGCCAAGGGTTTCCATCGCTTCCGCCACAAACGACATACCACTTTTGCAGATAACATACTTCGCCGCCGGGGTGAACAGCCGACAGAAAGCGCGTTCGCTCTCATCCGCTGGCATTGACCAGCCGCGCGCCAGCCGCATTAACAACGCTGTCTGTCCTTCGAGTTGCAGCGCCTGCGCACTCAGCACCTGACGCATCAATGGTTGATCGACAAGGCTTTTGCCCATCACCTGACGCTGATGCGCATGGTACAACGCCACTGACAGCGCGCGTCGCATCAGGCCGTGGCTGCCCAGTGCACAGTCGAAACGGGTATAGCCGCCCATCTTCAGGATCTGGCGGATGCCCTCTCCCTCTTCGCCCAGCAGCCAGCCACTGGCATTCGCGAACTCCACTTCGCTACTGGCGTTAGAGCGGTTGCCCATTTTATCTTTCAGGCGCTCGATACGAATTGCATTGCGGCTGCCATCCGGCAGCAGGCGCGGCATAAAGAAGCAGCCGAGGCCTCCTTTGCTCTGCGCCAGCACCAGATGCGCATCGCTTTGCGGCACCGAGAAGAACCATTTATGGCCGGTCAGCCGATAAGCCTCGCCGTTGCCGCGTGCAGTAACCGGCTCGGCGCGGGTGGTATTACTCAGTACATCCGTGCCGCCCTGTTTCTCGGTCATCCCCATACCAATCAGCAGGCCGCGCTTCTGCTCGCCCGCCTGCTGATGCGGATCGTAACGATCCGACAGCAACCCCGGCAGCCATGCCTGAAACAGCGGCGGCAGGCTCTGCTGCAGTAACGGAATAGCGCCAAAAGTCATAGTGACGGGACAAAGAGTGCCCGCTTCGACCTGCGCATGCTGAATAAAGCGCGCCGCCCGGGCGACAAACGCACCGGAACGGGCATCGCTCTGCCAGCTAAGATTATGTACCCGATTGGCGCAGAGCCCCTGCATCAGCAGATGCCACGCAGGATGGAAGCGCAGCTCGTCAATACGTTCGCCACAGGCATCGTAGCGCAGCAGTTCGGGCGGCGAAGCATTGGCCAGCCGTCCCAGCTCCAGTGATTCGGCGCTGCCCAGTTGTTGTCCCACCGATGCCTGAAGATCCACATCCCACTCGGCACCTTCGCGGATCAGGGCTTCGCGCAGCGGTGTATCGGATAGAAACAGATTGCTGTTATTTAGCGGGCGTGGCTGATTAAAAACGGTATGGGTGTGCCACAACATATTGTTCTCCTTGCAGGCCATCGGCACGGTCGGCGAGAACGCCGCCCGTGTTAACGATTGATAACAGTCGTGGATGACGGCGTTTTCGTCGCCCGCAATTAAGTATGCAGCCAGAAAGAAAATATGCCTGAACCGGCGGAGATTTTCGGGGCGCGGGTCACGCCCCGGAGAGATTACTTAACGCTGCGTTGACGCACCGCTTCAAACAGACAGATGCCGGTGGCAACTGAAACGTTCAGTGAAGAGACGCTGCCCGCCATTGGAATGCTGATCAGCTCATCGCAATGCTCACGCGTCAGGCGACGCATACCTTCACCTTCCGCGCCCATCACCAGCGCCATCGGGCCGGTCATTTTGCTCTGGAATACGGTGTGGTCGGCTTCGCCAGCAGTGCCCACAATCCAGACGTCAGACTCCTGTAGCAGACGCATGGTGCGCGCGAGGTTAGTGACACGGATTAACGGCACATTTTCCGCCGCGCCGCTGGCCACTTTTTTCGCGGTGGCATTCAGCTGGGCAGAACGATCTTTCGGTACGATGACCGCATGAACACCAGCCGCATCGGCACTACGCAGGCAGGCACCGAGGTTATGCGGATCGGTAACACCATCGAGGATCAGTAAAAATGGCTGATCCAGGCTGGCAATCAGATCCGGCAGATCGTTTTCCTGATACTGACGACCCGGTTTAATCAGCGCAACAATTCCCTGATGCACTGCGCCTTCGACTTTGCTATCCAGCCACTGGCGGTTTGCCACCTGAATGACAATCCCCTGCGCTTCCAGCCCTTTAATCAGCGGCTGCAGACGACGATCATCGCGTCCTTTCAGAATAAAGACTTCCTGAAAACGTTGCGGATCGGTGTCAAGCAGCGCCTGAACGGCATGGATACCAAAAACAATTTCACTCATTTAGTTAACTCAATAATTAAAATGCTGCATTGCGGGCGGCGAGAACGCCGTCATCGCGACTATTACAAACCATCAATACGGGCGGCAAGAACACCGCCCCTACATTCATGGATTTATTCGCCAGCCGGGGTTTTCTTTCTGGCGCGCTTCGATCGGGTAGCGGCGCCGATTTTACGGGTTTTATCCGCAGCCGGTTTGGCTTTTTTCTCTTTTTTTGCCGCATCCTCTTTGCCCGCACGGAAAGCGGCATCGGGTTCAAAGTTGGCCTTTTTACCGGTATCGCGACGACGTTTGCCGCTATTTTTCGGCGCAGCCGTTTTCGCCCGGTCACGTTCAGTTTTACCTGCGCCGCGCACTTTACGCTGGCTTGAGATCAGCGCGAAATCAATTTTACGCTCATCCATATGCACCGCTTCAACCCGCACTTCCACGGTATCACCCAGACGATAAGTCTGGCCGCCGGATTCGCCAATCAGACGCTGTCCGACCGCATCAAAGCGATAGTAGTCATTGTCGAGGGTCGAAACATGCACCAGGCCGTCGATAAACAGATCAAGCAGACGCACAAAGAACCCAAACCCGGTGACACTGGCGATCACGCCGGTAAAGGTCTCGCCCACCTGATCCTGCATAAAGTCACACTTCAGCCAGTCGGCAACATCACGTGTCGCTTCATCAGCGCGACGTTCCGCCATCGAACAGTGCTGACCGAGCTGCAGCATCTCCGGCAATTCATAGTGATAGCCGCCGGTTGGCGTGGTGATACCTTGTAAAGTGCCCTGCTCCTGCGCCAGCAGATACTTAATAGCGCGGTGCAGCAGCAGATCGGGATAGCGGCGAATCGGCGAAGTAAAGTGGGCGTAAGAGGAGAGCGCCAGACCAAAGTGGCCACGGTTTTCCGGGTCATACACCGCCTGCTTCATTGAGCGCAGCAGCATGGTTTGCAGCATCTCATGATCGGGACGATCGGCAATCTGATCCAGCAAGGCGGCATAGTCCACCGGCTCCGGCTTCGCGCCACCCGGCAGCGACAGGCCCAGCTCGTTCAGTACCGTACGGAAACTGGTGATACTGTCGTCACTTGGACGGTCATGATCACGGAACAGCGCTGGCTCGTTGTGCTTTTCAACAAAACGCGCCGAGGCGATATTCGCCAGAATCATGCACTCTTCGATAATTTTGTGCGCATCGTTGCGCACCGTATGCTCAACACGTTCAATACGGCGTTCGGCATTGAAGATAAACTTCGCTTCATCACTTTCGAAAGAGATGCCGCCGCGTTGGGCGCGCGCCTGCTCCAGCGCATGATACATGCTGTACAGCTCTTCCAGATGCGGCACCTGCTGCCGATACTGCTCGCGCAGTGACTGCTCGCCATCCAGAATATGCCACACCTTGGTGTAGGTGAGGCGCGCATGTGAACGCATTACCGCTTCGTAGTGCTTATAGCTGGTCAGCTTGCCCTGGGTGGAAACGGTCATTTCACACACCATACACAGGCGATCGACCTGCGGATTCAGCGAGCAGAGACCGTTCGACAGCACTTCCGGCAGCATCGGCACGACCTGAGACGGGAAGTACACCGAGGTGCCACGGTTAACCGCCTCGGTATCCAGCGCGGTGCCCGGACGCACGTAGTAGCTGACATCTGCAATCGCTACCCATAAACGCCAGCCACCGCCGCGTTTTTTCTCACAGTAGACGGCGTCATCAAAGTCGCGCGCATCTTCACCGTCGATGGTTACCAGCGGCAGCTCGCGCAGATCGATACGGCCGATTTTCGCCTCTTCCGGCACTTCTTCGCTCAGTTTAGCGATTTCAGCTTCAACCTGTTCTGGCCAGCTGTTCGGAATTTCATGGGTGCGCAGCGCCATATCGACGGCAAGGCTGGTGCCCATATTCTCGCCGAGCACTTCAACCACTTTACCAATCGCTTTGCTGCGGCGCGTTGGACGCTGTTCCAGCTCCACCACCACTACCGATCCCATACGCGCGCCGAGAATCGACTCCTGTGGGATCAAAATATCAAAGCTCAGACGGCTGTCGTCCGGCACCACAAAACCCGCGCCAGCGTCGGTAAAATAGCGACCGACAATCTGGCTGTTACGTGGTTCCAGTACGCGTACCACACGCGCTTCACGACGGCCTTTACGGTCCGCGCCCATCGCCTGCGCGAGGATCACGTCGCCGTGCATGCACATCTTCATCTGCTCTGCAGAGAGATAGAGATCGTCTTTCTGACCTTCAATGCGCAGGAAGCCATAACCTTCACGATGGCCAATCACTTTACCGCGCAGTAAGTCGAGGCGTTCCGGCAGGGCGTAACACTGGCGACGGGTAAATACCAGCTGACCGTCGCGTTCCATGGCACGCAGACGGCGGCGCAGGGCTTCAAGTTGTTCTTCTCCGTCCATCCCCAGTTCATCCGCCAGCTCTTCACGGCTGGCCGGTTTTTCGCGTTTGTCTAAATGCGACAGAATAAATTCGCGGCTGGGAATGGGGTTTTCGTATTTTTCAGCTTCTCGTTCCTGAAAAGGATCTTGTGACATATCGGTTCCTCCGTTGTCATCGACTGCGGATTGACGGTTGGTCAACCAGCAGTAATTTGTAGAGCGGATGATTATCTTCCACGAGGTCGGCGAGGGTATATTTATCCAGTTCCAGCAGGAAACACTGTACCGCATCATACAGCGCCTTCTTCAGCCGGCAGGCTGAGGTGATATGGCAAAATTCGCTGGTACAGTTAACTAACTGCAGCGGTTCCATTTCGCGCACCACCTGACCAATCACGATATCTTCGGCGGGTCGGCCCAATCGTATACCGCCGTTTTTACCGCGCACGGCAGCAACATAGCCGGTCCGGCTTAGCTGATTGATGATTTTGACCATATGATTACGTGAAACGTCGTAAGTCTCGCTCACCTCAGTAATGCTGGTCATCTGGTCAGCGGGGAGTGACGCCAGATAGATCAGCGCGCGTAGGCCGTAATCTGTAAAACTGGTTAGCTGCACATATACCTCAGTGAATCACCGACGTGGCATCGTCCGCTCAAATACATTTTGTTTAAATGATGATAAACCAGCCCATGAGTTTCAGGGCAATTTTTTAAGCAACTATTGATATTATATAGAAAAGGGCGGGAACCGGGATCAGCAGGAAGCGAGAGGCCAGACAGACAAAGGCCGGACATTGTCCGGCCAGCGCTAAGATTATGCGTCAAACGGGTCGCGCAGAATCATGGTTTCGCTACGGTCCGGGCCGGTAGAAATAATATCAATCGGCACACCGGTCACCTCTTCAACACGCTTGATGTAATCGCGCGCTGCCTGCGGCAGACCTTCTACAGTCTTGACGCCAAAGGTGCTTTCGCTCCAGCCAGGCATGCTTTCATAGATCGGCTCGATACCTTCCCAGCCTTCAGCCGCCAGTGGCGTAGTGGTGACCTCACGACCATCCGGCATACGGTAAGCCACACAGATCTTCACTTCTTTCAGGCCATCCAGCACGTCCAGTTTGGTCATGCAGAAACCTGACAGTGAGTTGATCTGTACGGCGCGGCGCACCGCTACCGCGTCCAGCCAGCCGGTACGACGGCGACGGCCAGTGGTGGCGCCAAACTCGTTGCCCTGCTTACACAGGAACTCACCGATGTCATCAAACAGTTCGGTTGGGAACGGACCTGCACCGACACGGGTAGAGTAGGCTTTAACGATGCCCAGTACGTAATCAACATAACGCGGGCCAATACCGGAACCGGTCGCCACGCCACCTGCGGTGGTGTTAGAGGACGTCACATACGGATAGGTACCGTGGTCGATATCCAGCAGGGTGCCCTGCGCGCCTTCGAACATCACCAGATCGCCACGCTTACGCGCGCCATCCAGCAGTTCAGAAACGTCAACCACCATGCCGGTCAGGATGTCAGCAATTGCCATAACATCTTTCAGCACGGTATCGTAATCAACCGCTTCTTCTTTGTAGTAGTTCACCAGCGTAAAGTTGTGATATTCCATCACTTCTTTCAGCTTAGCGGCGAAAGTTTCTTTGTTAAACAGGTCGCTGACGCGCAGTGCGCGACGAGCCACTTTATCTTCATAAGCCGGGCCAATGCCGCGACCGGTGGTGCCGATAGCTTTGGCGCCACGCGCTTTCTCACGCGCCATATCAAGGGCAACATGATATTGCAGAATCAGTGGGCAAGCTTCTGAGATCAGCAGGCGTTCACGTACCGGGATACCACGATCTTCCAGGCCTTTCATCTCTTTCATCAGCGCAGCAGGAGACAGCACCACACCGTTGCCGATGATGCTGGTGACGTTTTCACGCAGGATGCCAGAGGGAATTAAGTGGAGGACGGTTTTTTCACCGTTGATGACTAGCGTATGGCCAGCATTATGACCACCTTGATAACGTACAACGTATTTTGCACGTTCAGTTAGAAGGTCAACAATCTTACCTTTACCTTCGTCACCCCATTGGGTGCCCAGTACGACGACGTTCTTACCCATTTCTCAAAATCACCGATTGCTTAAAAAAGGATTCTACCATCGTAATTTTCGTCTTTCAGCACTTTTAGCATACGATTGCGGAGTTTTTTTGCTCAGAGCGCATGTAGTAGGTGCGGAAAGGATTTCACCCCTGGATATGGGTGCTGACCATATAGTAAATCACGATTCCGGCCACTACCAGGCCACCGCCAAAGCGACGTAATAAGTGATCGGGCAACTGCGTCATCGCGTGGATCATGCTGCGCCATGCGCGCGGCAACAGCATCGGCCCCAGCCCTTCAATCACCAGCACTAAGGCCAGCGCCAGCAAAATGGTTGCGTTCATTTTTAATTATTTCCATAAAAAAGGGCGGCATCAATATGCCGCCCTGGGTACGGGGGGTGTGAATTAACGCGTCGCGTTAGATGGCGATTTCATAAAGCGGAAGAAATCACTGTCCGGGCTAAGCACCATCACATCCTGATTGCTATTGAAGCTGCTGTCATAGGCACGCAGGCTACGAATAAAGGCGTAGAAATCAGGATCCTGGCTAAAGGCATCCGCGAACAGCTTCGCTGCTTCGGCATCGCCTTCACCGCGGGTAATCAGCGCGGTACGCTGAGCTTCCGCCAGGGTACGCGTCACTTCATAATCTGAAGTCGCGCGCAGTTTTTCCGCTTCTTCCTGACCCTGTGAACGCTGACTACGCGCTACCGCTTCACGTTCAGCACGCATACGGTTGTAGATCGCGTCAGAAACTTCCGCTGGCAGGTTAATCTGCTTGATACGCACATCAACCACCTGGATACCTAACGCCGCCATACTGTTCGGGTTAATCGCCGGCTCTTTGCTGTTGGTTTCGCTCTCGACGCGCTTGGCGACTGAAGCAATCGCATCATCCGCCGCAGGCGTAGCAATCTCAGCATCGCCGGTGCTGCCGGTGTTCAGGGCATCACGCACGTCGGTAGTCAAACGGCCACGCGAATCGGTCACGATATCTTTCACATCCAGACGGCCCATCTCAGAACGCAGACGGTCACTGAATTTACGTTTTAACAGCACTTCCGCCTGAGAAACGTCACCACCACCGGTTGCCAGGTAGTAGCGGCTGAAGTCACTGATACGCCATTTGATATAGGAATCAACGATCAGGTCTTTCTTCTCTTTGGTTACAAAGCGGTCAGCCTGGTTATCCATGGTCTGGGTGCGCGCATCCAGCGTCTTCACTGAAGACAGGAATGGGATCTTAAAGTGCAGACCTGGCGCAAACACCAGCGGTTTGTTCTCATCGTCACGCAGAACTTTACCAAAACGCAGCACAATGCCACGCTGGCCTTCCTGCACAACAAACAGTGACGCGTAAAGCACCACCAGCACAACAATCAATACTACGATTAATGGCTTACGCATCGCTTACTCTCTCCCTTCGCGCTGGGTATCGTTGCGCTGAGCATTCACCCGGCGCTGATCCATGATGTTGTCTGGATTGTACGACGAACTGCTGCTGGCGCGGTCATTACTGCCGGACGCTGGCGGCAGGCGCAACAAACTGTTACTGCTGCTGTCCTGAGAATTGTTCGGTGAGGCAGCCTGGCCACCACGCATTAACTGATCCAGTGGCAGCACCATCAGATTACCGCCCTTGTCATTCACCAGCACCTTGCGGGTATGACTCAGGACGCGCTCCATGGTTTCGATATACAGACGTTCACGGGTGATTTCCGGCGCTGCTTTATACTCCGGCAACAACTTGGCGAAACGCGCCACTTCACCCTGCGCTTCCAGAACGGTACGCGCTTTATAAGCACGTGCTTCTTCCAGAATACGCTGCGCCTGACCGTTAGCACGCGGCTGGACTTCGTTCGAATAGGCTTCCGCTTCACGCACATACTGCTCACGGTTTTCACGTGCGGCGATGGCGTCATCAAATGCGGCTTTCACTTCTTCCGGTGGACGCGCCGCCTGGAAGTTGACGTCGAGCAGCGTAATGCCCATATCGTATGGACGAATAGTCTCTTCCAGCTCACGCTGGGTTTCGCTACGCACCACGGTACGGCCTTCAGTCAGGATACGGTCCATGGTCGAACGACCGATCACCCCACGCAGGGCGCTATCCGTTGCCTGACGCAGGCTGTCATCCGCGCTGGTAACCGCGAACAGGTAACGTTCCGGGTTGGTCACGCGATACTGCACGTTCATCTCAACGCGCACCACGTTTTCGTCAGAGGTCAGCATCACACCGGATGCCGCCAGCTCACGTACCGATTCAACGTTAACGGCACGTACCTGATCGATAAAGGTCGGTTTCCAGTTCAGGCCTGGCTCAACCAGATGGTCGAATTTCCCGAAGCGGGTTACCACACCGCGCTCAGCTTCTTTAATCGTATAGAAACCGCTCGCTGCCCAAACCACGACGGCAGCCACGGCCACGATAGTCACCAGACGACGTCCGCCGCGTCCAGGCGTGCGTTGACCGCCACTGTTATCGTTGCTGTTCTTACCACCGCCCAGTCCACCGAGCTTCTTGCTCAGTTTACGGAAGATATCATCAAGATCAGGAGGCCCCTTATCGCGCCCTCCTTTATTTCCCCCAGAGTTGCCGCCTTGATTATTGCTGCTTCCCCACGGGTCGCGGTCCTGTCCGTTATTCCCGGGCTGATTCCACGCCATGTTTATACTCCATTAATTGTGTGTGCGGTGGTATCCCAGGCCGGGATACGCGTTTCAGGCAAAATCAGTCAAACATCCGTTAAACAATATAATCCACCAGCGCCGGTTCCTGTTTGCATAACCGCCGCCAGTCAATAATTGGCATGCGCACCTGTAAACCTACGCTACCATCATCTTCATTCCACTCTTTTTCGATCGCCTGCAGCTGATAAAAACGGCTGCGCAACCGCCCGGCTTCAGGCGGCAGGCGTAGGTCATACTGCGCGATCTCGCCGGCCAGGCGTTCGCTCAGCGCCTGGAACAGCAGCGGTATGCCGACGCCGGTTTGCGCCGACAACCAGACACGAATCGGCAGATTTTCATCGTTGCGATCGATACGCGGTTCAAAATCTTCCAGCATGTCGATTTTATTCATCACCAACAGCTGCGGAATTTCGTCCGCTTCGATTTCGTCGAGGACAATATCGACCGCTTCGATATTTTCATCGACGCGCAGATCGGCGGCATCGATGATATGCAGCAGCAGCGTCGCCTGACGCGTCTCCTGCAATGTTGCTTTAAACGCCGCCACCAAATCATGGGGCAGATGGCGAATAAAACCTACGGTATCCGCCAGCACCACTTCGCCAACATCCGCAACGTCGAGACGGCGCAGTGTCGGGTCCAGCGTGGCAAATAACTGGTCGGCCGCATAGACATCGGCCGCCGTAATACAGTTAAACAGCGTGGATTTACCGGCATTGGTATAGCCCACCAGCGACACCGTCGGCACATCGGCCTTGGCGCGTGCTTGTCTGCCCTGATCGCGCTGTTTTTCCACGCGTTGCAGACGAGAAAGAATCAGAGTGATACGGTTACGCAGTAAGCGACGGTCGGTTTCCAGCTGGGTTTCACCCGGGCCGCGCAGGCCGATACCGCCTTTCTGGCGTTCAAGGTGCGTCCAGCCGCGTACCAGACGCGTGGCAAGATGGCGTAGCTGAGCCAGCTCGACCTGCAATTTACCCTCATGGGTGCGGGCGCGCTGGGCGAAAATATCAAGAATTAAGCCGGTGCGATCGATTACGCGACACTCACACAGACGCTCAAGATTACGCTCCTGAGCCGGGGTTAAGGCGTGATCAAATAACACCACCGATGCGCCACTGGATTTTACCGCATCGGCAATTTCGACTGCCTTTCCTTCACCGACAAAATATTTGGGATGTGGCGCTTTGCGGCTGCCTGTCACTACACGCAGCGCTTCGACACCAGCGGAAGAGACGAGAGTTTCAAACTCCATCAAGTCTTCCATATCTTTGTCTTGCGAGAAATAGATGTGAACCAGGACGGCCTGCTCACCGGCATCGTAACGGTCAAACAAGCGTAGAACCTCTCATTATAAATAGGACCGAGACGGGGACCTCAGTCAATACTGAACTCCCCGTCCAGGCAGAACGGCAAACGCGCTTACTCAGCGTTCTCACCGTCTTGTTGTGGCTGCGCAGGCGCCGCCGTAGTACTGCCACTGTGATGATAGTTGCTGCTGGTACCGCCACCCGCACTATTACTGTGATGGGAAACCGGACGGGACGGAACCACGGTAGAGATTGCGTGCTTATACACCATCTGGCTGACCGTGTTTTTCAATAAAATAACAAACTGATCAAAAGACTCAATCTGACCCTGCAGTTTGATACCATTCACCAAATAAATCGAAACCGGAACACGTTCACGACGCAGCGCGTTCAAGAACGGATCTTGCAATGATTGCCCCTTAGCCATTCTATCTTTTCCTTATATGCTTGTTGTTTGTTACTTAAGAGCCCTGCGACTCTGAAATACTACGTAAAAAATTCGCGCACGATAACGCACCAATTGTACACAATCACCCATGCTTCGCACTAAGAACCTGTAATACCGCATCACGGGCTAATTCAGGCTGTTCGCTGTCAAGCCAGTGAACATTCTGCCAGCCGCGTAACCAGGTGATCTGACGCTTAGCCAACTGCCGGGTCGCGCAAATTCCCCGATAAACCATTTCGTCGTAATCGATTTCACCCGCCAGATATGACCACATCTGGCGATATCCCACACAACGAATGGAAGGCAAGTCCGTATGCAAATCTTCTCGTGCAAACAGTGCCCGAGCCTCCGCTTCAAAACCTGACGCTAACATTTGTTGAAAACGCAGCTCAATAC
Organism: Winslowiella arboricola; assembly: GCF_025527015.1. Classification (GTDB taxonomy): domain Bacteria; phylum Pseudomonadota; class Gammaproteobacteria; order Enterobacterales; family Enterobacteriaceae; genus Erwinia; species Erwinia arboricola. The sequence goes on from NZ_JAODIM010000041.1 coordinate 346,369, forward strand.
GCTGGTGTATCAGTTCGCGATTTACCGGAGCGATCGCAAACTGACTGACATCGTAAGGCAACGCTTCGCCCGAAGTTTTTGTCAGCTCCGTTAAAGTTTTACCCGAAATGAAAAAAACTTCCAGTGCTCGCGAGAGTCTCTGGGGATCATTCGGATGAATACGACTACCAGCAACGGGATCTATCTCACATAATTGACGGTGTAAGGCTTCCCAACCTTTTTCACTCGCCATCTGCTCAATACGCTGACGTACTTCCGGGTCGGCCGAGGGCAACGGCGACAACCCATCTAATAACGCCTTGTAGTAGAGCATGGTACCACCAACAAGCAACGGAATTCGGCCTTCACGACTAATCTCCGCCATTTCTGCTAATGCATCACGTCGAAACTCCGCCGCTGAGTAAGCTTGCGCAGGATCGCGAATATCCAGCAGTCGATGAGGCGCCTGCGCTAACTCAGCGGCGGAAGGCTTGGCAGTGCCAATATCCATCCCGCGGTAAATCAGTGCGGAGTCAACGCTGATCAGCTCAACCGGCAGATGTTTGCGCAGCTCAATGGCTAACGCGGTCTTACCGGAGGCCGTGGGCCCCATCAAAAAAATTGCCTCAGGCAGGCTCGCCATTGTTCTGTCACTCATGCTTCAGGGCGTTCTGCGCCGTATCAATATCGATCGGTTGCACTAATCCAGAAGGTGGCGATTTAATTAGCGCCGGACAGAGTCGTTCGACCTCCGCCAGCAGCGCAATCGCCTGCGAGTGATTCCAGTGCGGATGTTCTGCCATCGTGTGGCGCGCTAACCATTGTGCAACCGAGGCTGGCGCAACATCCTGCTGCCGGGCGAGATAGCCTAACAGTTCTGGAATCAAGTTTTGTAAATTTTGTTGGCGTAATGGTAAAGGCACCGCGCGCAAAGTCACATGGTGCGCGTCAACCTGCAAATCCATGCCCATCATGGTTAATAATGCGGCAAAACGGCTAATTGCCTCACGTTCCGGCTTCGCCATTTTCAATCTCACCGGAATTAACAACGGTTGCGGTTTCAGCCCCTCTTCACCGGGATCGAGCTGAGCCTGTTTTAGCCAGCGATCCGCCACCGCCAGCGCCAGCAATGCCAGGCCGTTGCCGCGCTCAATCACTGCGTACTGCTCACGTACCACCGTCAGCACCCGGCCAAAGCTGTTGCTGTGGCTCTGTAAGGGCTCTTCCTGTTTAAGTGGCGCAGTGGCTTCACGAGCGCGTGGCGGCTCCGGCGTTTTCAGCAACTGCTGATAAACCGTCCCTTCACGCGGCTGATAGACCGGCTCCTGACGCTGCCAGTTAGCGCCCGCGGCTGTTCTGCCACCGCCGCTGCTTTTTACTGCAGGAACAGAGGCCGGTAACGGCGTGGCAAAATGATTGCCACCGGCTGCCTGACGGTTTTCCGGCTGCCGCCGTTCGACCGGCGCCTCATCACTAGCCAGCGTCTCTGCTTGTGGCGCGACACTCTCCTGCAATACGCTCAGCACGCCCTGATAGATAAAATCATGTACCAGCCGCGACTGATGAAAGCGCACCTCATGCTTGGCCGGATGGACGTTGACATCCACCTGATGCGGATCGATTTGCAGATAGAGTACATAGGCCGGTTGATGATCATCACCCAGCTTGTCCTGATACGCCTGGCGAATGGCGTGGTTGATTAAACGGTCGCGCATCATGCGGCCGTTAACATAGCAATACTGTAACTCTGTCACCTGACGTGAACCGGCCGGATCCGCCACCCAGCCGCGCAGATTGAGATCGCCATGCTGCCACTCAATCGCCAGCGCGTGGGTCATAAAGGCGCTGCCGCAGATGGCGCCGAGACGCCGCTCCTGCTGGCTGGCTTCCGTGACGCCGCGATACTGGCGCACCAGCTTGCCGTTATGGGTCAGAGCAATGGCAACGTCAAAACGCGCCAGCGCAATGCGTCGCACCACTTCATCGATATGGGTGAACTCGGTTTTTTCGGTGCGCATAAATTTGCGCCGCGCCGGGGTGTTATAAAACAGATCCAGCACTTCCAGCGTGGTTCCAACCGGATGCGCCGCCGGTTTTACCGTCACCGCCATCTCGCGCCCTTCGGCATAGGCCTGCCAGGCTTCGCTCTGTTGTTCGGTACGGGAGGTTAACGTCAGACGGGAAACCGAACTGATACTGGCCAGCGCTTCACCGCGAAAACCGAGGCTGACAATCGCTTCCAGATCGTCGAGGCTGGTGATTTTACTGGTGGCATGACGCGCCAGCGCCATCGCCAGCTCATCTTTATTGATGCCGCAACCATTATCACGGATGCGAATCAGTTTGGCGCCGCCCTTCTCGATATCAATCTCGATACGCGTGGCGCCGGCATCCAGGCTGTTTTCCACCAACTCTTTGACCACCGACGCCGGACGCTCAACGACCTCACCCGCCGCGATTTGGTTAGCCAGCTGAGGAGGTAACACCTGAATGGGCATGGTTTATCCTTGTATTATGACTCGGGCTAACCGTAGGGGAGGCGTTCTCGCCTCCCATCCAACAACAATGCAGTACGCCACGGGCGGCGAGAACGCCGCCCCTACAGTGAATCAGAGCGTTTATGAAGCCGGTATCGTCAGCGTCTGCCCCAGCATCACATTGGCGCTCTTCATATTATTCGCCTGCATAATGGCTTTCGAACTGACGCCATAATGGGCGGCAATTGCCGTCAGTGAGTCACCGCGCACCACTTTATGCTTTTTCGGTTTACTGCTGGCAGCGGCAGTACTGGCGCTACCTGCCGGCACTTTCAAACGCTGGCCGACCCAGACGCCATCTTTTTTCAGATTATTCAGCGAACGCATGGTCGCCATACTGACGCCATAGCGCGCAGCAATACCGGACAGCGTTTCACCGCGCTGCACCACATGGCGCGTGGTAGCGCCGCTGTATATGGTGCCCGCTGGCGCACTGTTTGCCTCGACATTAACCGCCGCTGCTGACTGCAACGGTCGGTTTTCCTCCTTTGGGAACGACTGTAGCGGGTGTGACAGGAAGTAGTTACGCAGTCCTTTATAAATCGACTGGGCAATCTTCTCCTGATACGCGCTACTGCCAAGCAGTCGCTCCTCCGAAGGGTTACTGATAAAGCCGGTTTCCACCAGCAGAGACGGAATATCTGGCGAACGCAGCACGCCAAGGCTGGCATGCTCAGGACGGCGTTTATGCAGTGAACCGACACTTTGTAACTGAGCAATCACTTTTACCGCCACGTCATAACCGACGCGCTGCGAATGACCAAACTGCAGATCCAGCACCGCCTGACTCAGGTAGGGGTCAGCCTGGCTGTTAGCCAGCAGGTCACCGGCACCGCCCAGCAGCTCTGACTGCTTCTCATGCTGCTCCAGCCAGTTAGCCATCTCACTGTTGGCGCGACGGTTCGACAGCACCCAGACCGATGCGCCGGAGGCGCTGCGGTTTGGCGCGGCGTCAGCGTGAATCGACACCAGCACATTGGCATTCTGCTTACGCGCCACGTCCGAGCGGCCCATTACCGAAATAAAGTAGTCGCCATCGCGTGTTAACACCCCTTTAAACATCGGGTCGTCATTCAGCAGCGCTTTTAGCTTACGCGCAATGGCGATAGTGACATTCTTCTCTTTCAGGCCGTTAGCGCCAATCGCACCCGGATCCTGCCCGCCGTGTCCGGCATCGATCGCCACCACCACAGTATCGTTAGCGCTGGCGCGACGGCCCGGCGCCGCGCGCGTATTGCCGCTGGTCACCGCTGTGACTTTATTGCCATCAAACGGATTACTGACCGGTTCCGCCGGGGCGGTCGAGGTCACCGGATTGCGCGTTGCACTACTCACCTCCGCCGCACGCGAACTGCTGCGTTTCGCGGTTTGCGTGCCATTGATGGTGAACACCACATTGTAATGACTGCCGTTGCGTTGCGTTATCGCGCGGGTACGCGCCGGCTGGGTCAGTTCAAACACCAGACGAATGCTTTTATTGTCTTTTGGCGTACTGGAACGGATGCGCTTCACGATATTGTCGCCGCTAAAATTCAGCGGGATCCCCTGAATCACACCGCTTTGACGAATATCCAGCACCACCCGGTCGGGTTTGCTGAGCGGGAAGAAACCATATACCGGCTGCCCGTTAAAACTCAGTGTCACCGTCGCCTGGCTGTCACCATTGGAGACCTGAATATCAGACAGATTTGCTGCAAATGAAGAAAATGAAAACAGACAACATGCCAGAATAAACGCTACTTTAACGCGAAACATCATGAGCGGTCCTTGTTCGCGGTGAACTGCTGCAACATACGCACGCCTGCAGGAGAAACGGCGGTGATTTCCGCCAGGCGCGCCTGCGCCTGATAGTGTAAATGCAGGGCTAAATCAGGTGGCGGCAATACGCCTTCCCCCTGCTGCGGCCACTCCACCAGACAAAGGGTATCTTCAGCGAAATAGTCACGAATGCCCATAAACTCCAGCTCTTCAGGATCGGCCAGCCGATAGAGATCAAAATGGTAAACCGTACGCGTGGGTAGCGTATAGGGTTCCACCAGCGTGTAGGTCGGGCTTTTCACATTGCCCTGATGACCCAGCGCCTGTAAAAATCCGCGACTAAAGGTGGTTTTACCGGCACCTAAATCGCCATAAAGATGGATGACCGCCGCGCTGTCGCAGACGCGGGCCAGTTGGGCCCCCAGTTCAAGGGTGGCTGCCTCATCGGGCAATGCGATAACACTGGTATTCATGCTTTAGTATTCGAGATCTCAGGATTGACAAACAGGTACAGCTCGGAAATCAGATCGGTCGCTAACATCCCGCGCGTACCATAATGTGCGGCTCTGGCGTCGGCGGCGGCGCCATGGACTACACAACCGGCACAGGCAGCATCATACAACGCGAGCTTTTGGCCCAATAGCGCGCCGATAATACCGGAAAGCACATCGCCCATACCACCACTGCCCATACCGGCATTGCCGACATCGGCAAAGGCGATTTCGCCCTGCTGACTGGCAATAATGGTGCCGGAACCTTTCAGTACCACCACACCACCATAGCGTTTTACCAGGCGTTGCGCCGCATGTAAGCGGTCACTCTCAATTTCAGCTGTTTTGACGTTAAGCAACCGGGCTGCTTCGCCCGGATGCGGCGTAATGACCCGATTCTGACGCTTCTCCGGGCTGATTGCCAGCAGGTTAAGCGCATCTGCGTCCCAAAGCATCGGTTTCCGGCTGTTTTCGACCTTTTTCAGTGCCTTCTTAGCCCATTCCCCCTGCCCCAGACCGGGACCGATAACGATCACATCGGCCCATTCCAGCCCGTCATCAAGGCTTTGTGAGGTTAAATCCTGCACCATCAGTTCCGGCACCGCCGTCAGCAGCGGAGCGATATTCTCTTTGTGAGTGAGTACTCGCACTAAACCTGCACCGGTGCGTAGCGCCGCTTCACCGGCCATGCGGATGGCGCCAGCGGTGCCGTGGTCGCCACCAATAATCAATAAGCGGCCATTATCGCCTTTGTGGGACGTGGCGCGTCGGGGTTTCAGCCAGTGCGATAACCACTGCGCATCGTAACGCGCCATCGGCGCCTGCTGCGCGCTAAGCCAGCTTTCCAGCCCCAGCGCGTGATAGTGCAATTCACCGACATAGTCGCGCGCTTTGCCGGTTAGCAGGCCGGGCTTCAGCGCAATAAATGTCAGCGTCTCCGCCGCCGTAATCACCTCACCACTGGCAACGCCATTGCTGGCCTGCAAACCGGAAGGGATATCAACGGCAAACACCGGCGCCTGATGCTGATTAGCTTTCTTAATCAGCGCATCGTAAGGCACTTCAGGCGCACGGTTTATCCCGGTGCCCAGTAGCGCATCAACAATCACCTCAACCCGCTCTGGCCAGAGAGCATCAGCGGCGTGGATCACCCCGCCCGCCGCCAGCCAGGCATCGCGCGCGGCCTGCGCCTCTTCCGGCAGCGCTTTACTGCCTTCACAGGCCAGCAGCGTCACCTCAAACCCTGCCGCCTGCGCCAGTCGCGCGACGATATAACCATCACCGCCGTTATTGCCGTGGCCGCATAAAATCAGCCAGTGCTGCGCCGCAGGCCAGCGACGGCGAATATGTTCAAAGGCTGCGCCACCGGCGCGCTGCATCAGCTCGAACAGCGTAATGCCAAGGGTATCGGCGGCGCTGATCTCCAGTTGGCTCAGCGCCTGCGCAGGCCAGACAGAGTGTGGTAAACTGCGCTGGTTTTCTTTTTGGTTATGGTCAGTCATGTCGCATCCTCTCGATCTCCATCAGCTTGCTCAAGATATAAAACAGTGGGGACTCTCGCTCGGTTTTCAGCAGGTCGGTATTTGTGATACCGATTTAACCGCGGAAGAGCCGCGCCTGCAGGCATGGCTGGACAAACAGTACCACGGCGAAATGGACTGGATGGCGCGCCACGGTATGATGCGCGCCCGTCCGCATGAACTGCTGCCCGGCACGCTGCGCGTGATTAGCGTGCGGATGAACTATCTGCCTGCCAAAGCGGCGTTTGCCAGTACGCTAAAAAATCCGCGTATGGGATATGTTAGTCGTTATGCGCTGGGCCGTGATTATCACAAAGTATTGCGCAATCGCCTGAAAAAGCTTGGCGATATGATCCGCGAACGCTGCGGCGACACGCAATATCGGCCGTTTGTCGACTCTGCCCCGATACTGGAACGTCCGCTGGCCGCCAAAGCCGGTTTAGGCTGGACCGGCAAACACTCTTTGATACTTAATCGTGAAGCAGGTTCCTGGTTTTTTCTTGGCGAGCTGTTAATTGATATTCCACTACCGGTGGATCAGCCGCAGGAAGAGAACTGTGGCCGCTGCGTTGCCTGCATCACTACCTGCCCGACCGGCGCGATTGTCGAACCCTATGTGGTCGATGCGCGACGCTGTATCTCGTATCTGACGATTGAGCTGGAAGGCGCGATCCCGGAAGAATTTCGCCCGCTGATTGGCAACCGCATCTATGGCTGTGATGATTGCCAGCTGATTTGTCCATGGAACCGCTATGGCCAGCTGACGGATGAAGATGACTTCAGCCCACGCGCAATATTGCATGCCCCGCCGCTAACCGAGCTTTTTGCCTGGGATGAAACGAAATTTTTACGTATTACCGAAGGATCGGCAATACGCCGCATCGGCCATCTGCGCTGGTTGCGCAATGTAGCGGTAGCGCTGGGTAATGCGCCCTGGGATAATGAAATCATCACCCTGCTTGAATCGCGACTGGGTGAAAACGCGATGCTGGATGAACATATCCACTGGGCTATCAGTCAGCAGCAGAACAAACGTGCCGAGCACAGGATTGAAGTACAACGCCCACAGCAAAAACGACTGGTTCGCGCCATTGAGAAGGGATTACCGCGTGATGCATAAACAGACAAATAGTTGCGCTGCGGACAGAAAAACGTTTTCCACACGCTGTGAATAAAAATAAAAAAGCGTTGTCATTCAACTGTCACAGGCTCAATAAGTGATCCAGTTAACAAATTGACATAAAAATTTTTCTTTTAAATTCAGCAGAGTAATAAGTATATGTAAGAAAATGCTGATAAGTTCAATCGCGAAGAAAAACAGTACAGCTGTGGATAACTCTGTTTAAAAGTTTTTGACAATCTGGAAACATACGGATGCGCAGGTGGGTTATCGCTGTGGATAATTCATCTGGAAAAGGTAGGAAGAAAACTGGAGCGGGAAACGAGACTCGAACTCGCGACCCCGACCTTGGCAAGGTCGTGCTCTACCAACTGAGCTATTCCCGCTTAGGAACTACTGGTGTGCTGTAACACAGCAAAATCATATTTTGGAGCGGGAAACGAGACTCGAACTCGCGACCCCGACCTTGGCAAGGTCGTGCTCTACCAACTGAGCTATTCCCGCTTTGGAACTGGTTGCTGTAAACAGCAAAAATCATTTTTTTTTACAACCTGAGACCCAAACTCGATCTCTAACCTCTTGATTAAAAAAGGTTTTTAACCATTCCCCTATCAGGAATGGACGCTATTATGGCCTTGTTCGAAAATGATGGCAAGTCCTTTGTTCACAAAGGCAGTGCGAACGCCTAAAAGTTCGACACAGCATGCGAACACCGCCCGCAACCAGAATGGCTGAAGGGCGGCAGAATCATAGAGTTACGCGTAATTCGGCGCAGGCAGCGGCGATTCGCTTCCCGGCCTCAACCACGCTGGTTTCGTCGGCTGCCGTCGACAAACGGAAATAGGGAGAGAGGCCATAAGCGCTGCCAGCCACCCCCGACACCCCGTTTTCAAGGAAATAGTCGAGCACATCCGCTTCAGTTTCCAGTCGTGTGCCGTCCGGCTTAATGCGCCCAATCAATCCTGCGCAGCGGCAGAACAGGAAAAAGGCGCCATCCGGCGACTGCAACTCAACGCCGTCGATATCCTGCAAGATAGCCACTAACCGATCACGGCGTTGCTGATAAGCGCTAATCTGCGGCGTCAGAAATGCCAGTCCGCCACTATACGCCGCCAGTGCCGCAGCCTGACTGACTGAACTGGCGCCAGAACTGATTTGCGACTGCACCACCACCATCGCCTTAATCAGCGGCTGTGGTCCGGCGCCAAAGCCGATACGCCAGCCGGTCATCGCATAGGTTTTCGATACTCCACCCACCAATAACGTACGTGAGCTAAGATCGTCAGCGGCATTTAACAGGCCGCAGTGCTGCTGACCGTCAAACAAAATCTGCTCATACAGTTCATCCAGCAGCAGCCACACCTGCGGATGCTGACGCAGCACCTCCGCCAGCGCCTGTAACTCAGCGCGAGAATAGAGCGCGCCACTTGGGTTGCCCGGATTATTCAGCACCAGCCAGCGCGTCTGCGGTGTAATCGCCGCCGCCAGCTGCTGCGGTTGCAGCTTATAACCCTGTTCCAGATGGCATGGCACAATCACCGGCGTACCGCCATTAAAGCGCACGCTGTCGGGGAACGTTGGCCAGTACGGCGCCGGGATAATCACCTCATCCCCCTGATTCAGCGTCGCGGCAAACGCATTGAAAATCACCTGTTTAGCGCCATTGGCCACCATAATCTGCTCGATGCCAAAGGTCAGCTGATTCTCCTGCTGTAACTTCTGCTGAATAGCTTCACGCAGCGCGCGTACACCGGGAATCGGCGTATATTTGGTCTCACCGCGTGCAATGGCCGCCTGCGCCGCCAGCTTAATATGTTCTGGCGTGTCGAAATCCGGCTCACCAATGGTGAGATCAATAATATCGACGCCCGCTTGCTGAAGGCTGCGGGTGCGCTCCCGCGCCGCCGCATTGGCGGACAGCGAGACGCGTTGCACTCGTTGTGATAATACCAGGGTCACAGGTTACTCCTCCATACTGCAAATCATCGGCACGGGCGGCAAGAACGCCATCATCTCATTTCGTAGGAATCATCGGCACGGGCGGCGAGAACGCCGTCATCTCATTTCGTGGGAATCATCGGCACGGGCGGCGAGAACGCCGCCCCTACATTTTAAGGGGGGGGGTATTCTCGCCGCTCGTCAATAAAACCCGGAATTAACTGAGCGGCAGGCCAAGGTTTTCCCGCAGCGTGCTGTACTGGTACTCCTCACGGAACAGACCACGACGTCTTAACTCCGGGATCACCAGCTCGACAAACAGCGACAGCTGCTCCGGCATAATCGCTGGCATGATATTAAAGCCATCGGCGCCGCCCTGCTCCAGCCAGTGCTGGAAATCATCGGCGATCTCTTCGGCAGTGCCGACCAGCACCCGGTGACCTCGGGATCCGGCGGCGATTGCCGCCAGTTCACGCAGCGTCAGATTTTCGCGCTCGGCTAAATCGGTCAGCAGTTTCACCCGGCTCTGTCCCCCTTCAATATTCGGCGCTTCCGGCACCGGGCCATCCAGCGGGAACTGACTTAAATCCATGCCAAAGCGAGTGGAGAGCTGTTTGATACCGTTATCGATATCCACCAGCTGATTAAGTTCACGCCAGGTCGCCCAGGCTTCTTCACGGTTGCGACCGACAATCGGCATTACGCCCGGCAGGATCAGCACATGATCGGGATTGCGCCCGGCATCCACCACCAGCTGTTTCTGCGAACGGTAAAAAGTCTGTGCTTCTTCCAGCGTGGCGGCAGCGGTAAACACTACTTCGGCAGTGGCCGCCGCCAGTTTCTGTCCATCGGCTGAGGATCCCGCCTCAATAATCACCGGACGGCCCTGCGGCGAGCGGGTAATATTCAGCGGTCCCTGCACCTGGAAATGCTTGCCCTGGTGGTTGATCGGCTGGATCTTCTCATTGACAAAATATTGCCCGCTCTCTTTGTCCGGCTGCACCGCGCCTTCCTGCCAGCCCTGCCACAGCTTAAAGGTGACCTCAAGAAATTCATGGGCAGTGGCATAACGCTCCGCATGGCTCGGCATATCGTCACGGCTAAAATTGCGCGCCACATCGGTGGAAAACGAGGTCACCACATTCCAGGCTGCACGCCCGTGACTGATATGATCCAGCGAGGAGAAAATACGCGCCAGATTAAACGGGTCGCTAAAGGTGGTTGAGGCGGTAGCCGCCAGCCCGATATGTCTGGTCTGCACCGCTAGTGCAGATAACAGCGTCAGCGGCTCCAGACGCGCCATGGTTGACGGCAGACGATAGACGCTGGTCGCCAGCGCATCGCCGACAAAAAACATATCAAAGGTGCCTTCTTCGGCTTTGCGCGCAATCCACGTCAGCCATTCAATATCGGTCGGCGAGCCGAGTTGCTGCGTCATACGCCAGCCGCTGACATGGTGCCCAAGCGGCTGCACAAAGAGTCCAAGGCGCAGCTGGCGGCGGCTTGTTGAGGTATCAGACATATTCGATCCTTAAAAATCAAAAAGCGCGATCGGTTGCCAGCAGCGCCTGTTCAATGGCGCTGGCGGCAAGGGAGAAAGGTAAACGGGCAGCATTGGCGGCAGAGAATTTTACTTCCTGCGCAATGGTCGCCAGGATGGCGGCGCGATCGCCCTGCAAAGGTGACAACGTCAGCGGCGCATCATACTGACGCAGCAACGCCAGCAGTTTTTCATCGGGCTGACCGTTCTGGCTCTCCAGCAGCGACTGCACCAGCAGACAGAATCCCACTTTTTCGCCATGCAGCCAGTCATGCAGTTCCGGCTGGTGTGTGAGACGGTTATGAATCGCATGGGCCACGCCAGGCGTCGGGGTTTCATCGCGCATACTGTTGGCCAGCCCGGCCAGCGCGATATTGGCGTCAATCACCTTGATCAGCGCCGGTGTCACTGTATGCCGCTGATTATCTCGTACCGCTTCAGCGCCATATTGCTCAAACACCTCGACCGCCATCCGCGCCGCCTGAACTTTCAGCTTCAGCGACAGGCTGTCAGGATCTTGCTGCTGATAAGGGACAAATTCGTACCACTTGGCCAGTGCGTCAACAATGCCGGCCTTGAGAAAACGCACATCGGTCTGCGCAATCACTTCCGGGTCGACCAGCACCATCGCAGGCATCCGTGCTAAAGGTACGCTGCGCTCCTGCCCGCCTTGCGGGTTATAGATGATGCTGACCGGCGACCAGGCGGCGCAGGTCGCGGCCACCGTCGGCAGGGTCACCAGTTCCATCTGAGCAAAACGGTTAGCCACCGCTTTGGCGCAATCCACTACCCGGCCACCGCCAATCCCCAGCACCAGGGTCGCGCCATACTGCTCTGTGCGTGCCTGATGATGATCAACCGCTGTATCGCTGCACTCGCCAGCGAGGAAATCGATCTGATAATCAATGTTGTGTTGGCGCAGGCTGGCTTCCAGCTGCGGGTTAACCGCCAGCCAGGCTTGAGGGCTGGTGATAATAGCGATGCGGGTCGCCAGTGGCGCGATATATTCACCCACCCGGGCAACCAGACCGGCCTGTTGGTAATAACTGTGCGGTGATTTTATGGCAAGCACGATAATAACCTGTTTATTTATTCATAAAATAACGGGCGCAAAAATCCCGTTCCCGGCAGAGAGAAAGAATATGACCTAATTAAAGAGGGACAATCAGGGTGCAGACAGTCTGGGAAATAGTTCTTTTTCATCATGCTACGAGAAATTAAAAAATAAGCAATAACAGACTGGTTATTTGCTTTCCATAAATTCGCAAAAGCATAGATGAAATTCAGCTATAGCCAGTAAAACACTTGCGCGCTGTGCTGGATCAAAGAAATGATAGGGGCAACTAAGGCTAATTTCAGGTAGCGGAAACGGTATTAACTTACGTCTTCCCACACCTTTTAATTAACCCTTAAAATAATGAGATATAAATGGCCTCACATCCAATCGATTATCTTTTAATTGGCAATAATTTTGGCACAGCGGAAATGCGGAATATCTGGTCAGAGCATAACCGACTGACGCAACAGGTCAGGGTGGAAGTCGCGCTGGCGACGGCCGAAGGTGAGCTGGGCATTATTCCACAACAGGCGGCCGACGCGATTGCCAGCCGGGCGGATGCCAGCCTGCTGGATATTGACGCCATTGCCAGTGCCGCGGCGCAGATGAAGCATTCACTGATGCCGACGCTAAAGGCGCTACAGCAGCAGTGCGGCGAGGCCGGCGAATATATTCATTACGGCGTCACCACCCAGGACATTGTCGACACCGCCACGGTGTTACAGCTGAAGCAGGCGCTGGCGATCATTGTGCGCGACTGTGCGGCGCTGAGTGAAATCCTGATCCAGCTGGCGAAAAAGCACCAGTACACCCTGATGGCCGGTCGCACTCACGGTATGCAGGCGCAGCCGACCACCTTTGGTTTTAAGGTCGCGGTGTGGCTGGATGAATTTATCCGTCATCTTGATCGTCTGCAACAGATTGCCCCCCGTCTGCTGACCGGTAATCTCAGTGGCGCGATTTGCACCCATGCCGCGCTGGGCGAGGCAGGTCCGCAGGTTGAACGTCTGGCGCTGCAACAGCTGGGATTAAACACCCCGAATATTGGCTGGCAGGCGGCACGCGATCGCTTCTCCGAATTTGCCTCCGTCGCGGTGCTGATTAGCGGTACGCTGGGCAAAATCGGTAACGAACTCTATAACCTGATGCGCACAGAAATCAGCGAGATCGAAGAGCCGTTCAGCATCGGTAAAATTGGCTCCACCACCATGCCGCATAAACGCAATCCGGCGGCGCTGGAAGGATTAGCCAGCTTAACCGCGCCGCTGCTGAGCAGCGCCAGTCTGATTTATCACTCGATGCATGTTGAACACGAACGCGATGCGATGAGCTGGCGTGCAGAGTGGCTGGCGCTGCCGGAGATCTGCATCTATCTCTCCGCCCAGTTGCAGAGCGCGCGCACTGTGTTGCCGGATATCACCGTCAATAAGCCGCGCATGCTGGCCAATCTGCAAATGCAGGAGGGTCTGTTGTTATCGGAAAAAGTGATGTTTGAAATCGGCAAAAAACTCGGCAAACAGAGCGCGCATCATCTGATTTATCAGTGCGCCATGCAGGCCTGGGAGCAGCAGCGCGCTTTCCAGGCGGTGTTGCTGGAACAGCCGCTGATCGCCGCCAGCGTCACCGGGGCCGAGCTGGAGCGCTGGCTCGATCCGGCCAATTACATCGGCAGCGCGCCGCAAAAAGTCGATGAGGTGATTAACGTTGCCCGTCAGTCCGGTCATTTATCGCCGCAAGAGGAATTTACCCCATGACAGCACACTACCGTGCGCTTACCACTGCCGACCATGATGACTATCTGGCGCTGATGCTGGCGGCTTATGCCCCGGTTAAAGCGCTGGGAATTCATTTTGATGCTGCGACGGCGGATCTGGCGAAAGTCACGCGCCATCTGCAGCAGCATGGGGTGTACGCCCTGTTTATCGATCAGCAGATGGTCGCTTCGGTAACCATTCGTTATCCCTGGGGACCGCTGCCCGGGCCTTTTGGCCTGCCGCACATCGGCTGGTTTGGCGCCCATCCGGCGTTTAACGGCCAGGGTTACGGCAACCAGCTGCTTAACTGGCTGGAACAGGAGGTGCTGCGTGGCGAACTGAAAGCGCCTGCGGTGTCGCTGGGCACCGCCACCAGCCATCCGTGGCTACGCGCAATGTATCTGAAGCGCGGTTTTCAGCCGATGCATGAAACCGATCTCGGCAAAGGACATATCACACTGTATATGAAGAAAGTGCTGGATGAAGCCAGTCATGCCGAGTGGCTGGCGCATCAGCCACTACGTGAAACGCGCACATTAACAGGAGCTTAAAATGTTAGCTATCCCCTCCCGACATCAGGATCTGGCGCGCTTTATTCAGGATTTCCGCCATGAAATGCATCGCTATCCTGAGCTCTCCAACGAGGAGTTTGCTACCACCGCGCGGATTAAAGCAGTGCTGGAAAGTCACCATATCCGCGTGCTCGATCTGCCGTTAGCCACCGGTCTGGTGGCGGAAATCGGCGGCCAGCAGGCAGGCCCGCTGGTGGTGCTGCGCGCCGATATCGATGCGTTACCGATCGAAGAAAAATCAGGTGTGGAGTACGTTTCACAACACCCTGGCGTGATGCATGCCTGCGGACATGATTTCCATACTTCAGCGGCGCTCGGCGCGGCGATTATGCTGAAAGCGCAGGAAGAGAGCCTGCCCGGCACGGTGCGTATTCTGTTCCAGGCGGCGGAAGAGACCGGCCATGGCGCGCCTGCACTGCTGGCGACCGGTGCGCTGGATAATGCGCGGGTGATCTTTGGCATTCATAACGATCCCACCCTGCCGGTTGGCGTACTCGGCAGCAAAGCCGGGGCATTGACCGCCGGGGTCGATCGCTTTGATATCACCGTCGCAGGCACCGGCAGCCATGCAGCACGTCCGCATGAAGGCAACGATCCGATAGTGATTGCCGGACAGCTGATTGCCGCGCTGCAAACCCTGATCGCGCGTAATGTGCAGTCCAGTGAGAATGCAGTGGTGTCGATTACGCAGATCCACAGCGGCAGCACCTGGAATGTGATCCCGGATCGCGCCTGGCTGGAAGGCACGGTGCGCAGTTTTGACCAGCAGACCCGCGAGCTGATCGAGCGCCGTTTCCGCGAGGTGGTACAGGGTATCGGCACTGCTTTCGCCAGTGATATCACGCTTAACTGGCAGCCGGGTCCGCCATCGGTGGTTAATGATGCCGATTGGGTGGATTTTGCCTTACAGCAGGCGGCGGCGGTTGGTTTTGAGGCGCGGCGCGTAGAAGCCAGTCCGATTGGCGAAGACTTTGCGTTCTATCAGCAGCAGATCCCCGGAGCTTTTGTGATGGTTGGCTCCGGCGGCCCGTTTGCCCTGCACCACCCTGAATTCCGCGTTGACGATCGCGCCCTGTTTCCCACCGCCAGCTATCTGGTGCAACTGGCGGTTAAGGCACTGGTGAAAGCATGAGTTTAGCGCAGCAGCTCGCCACGCTGATTGTCAGCACTCGCCCTGCAGAAGAGGCGCGCGCCAGAGCGCGTAGCGGCCTGCTGGATTTTATTGCCGTCACCCTGCCGGTTGTCAGCGGTGAGATTGCCGATTCCGGGCTGCGCAGCTTGCGCCAGGTTTATCGCCATCACGACAGCCAGACCCAGGCGCTGTTGCTGGGTTATGCCGGACATGCGCTGGACTTTGATGATTTTCATGCCGACTTTCGTGGTCATCCGGGCACGGTCATTCTGCCCGCCCTGCTGGCGCTGGCAGCGCAGCAGGCGGCAATCAGCGGCGACGATTTTCTCGATGCTTATGTGACGGGTGTCGAAGTGGCTGGTCGTCTGGGGCTGGCGGCCGGGCCGCAGCACTACATTCTCGGCTTCCACAATACCGCCACCCTTGGTGTGATCGCGGCGGCGGCGGCCAGCGCGCGTCTGCTGGATGCCAGCACGGAGCAAACCGCGGTGATCCTTGGTCTGGCGGCAACGCAGGCCAGCGGTCTGCGGGCACAATTTGGCAGCGCAGTGAAACCGCTGCACGCCGGGCTTGCCGCTCAGGCGGCGGTCAGCGCCACTCTGCTGACGCTGGCCGGTTTTGATGGTCAGCCGCAACAGGTGCTGGAGAGTTTTCTGCACGCATATTGCGCCGGGCAACAGCAGCCGCAAAAACTGACCGCCAGCTGGGGCGAGCCGTGGCGTATCGTCGCGCCAGGACTGGAGTTTAAACCTTATCCCACCTGCTCCGGTACCCACAGCGCCGCCGATGCGGCGCGTCAGCTGCGTACGGCATGGCTGCAACAGGGCAACAGTATCGCAGCGCTGGCAGCGGCGATTCAGCGCATTGACATCGCCTTTCCACCGGGCGGTGATATAGCCGCGTTTATCCGCCATCCGCAGAACGGGGTCGAAGCGCGCTTCAGTCTGGAGTATGTGGTGGCTATCGCCCTGTTGCGCGACAACCTGCGGGTCGGAGATTTTGCCGAAGGGCCGCTGGACGCGGAGATTGCCGCGCTGGCAGAGAAGGTGGTGCGCTGCCCGGATAAGAGTGCGCCGCCGGATGAGTTAAATCCCGGCCAGCGCTTTCATCAGGTGACGTTGTGGTTAAGCAGTGGCGAACGTCTGCAACAGCGCGTCACGCGTCAGCAAAGCCTCGCTATTCCGCTCGATCTGACCAACAAGCTGCGCAGCTGCCTGCCGAATCGCAGCGAAAGCCAGCTACAACAGATAGTGACGCGCAGCCAGCTGCACGCGGCAGACGATCTGCCCGCGCTCTGTGCATGGCTGACGGTAAAGTAATCAGCGTTTTCCTGCCAGCGGTGGCAGGAAAGCCTGCACCTCCGGGGGGTCGCCGCTAAACGGCAGCACATCGACCACCGTAATCTGCCCGCTACAGCCCTGGCTTAATGACGACGTGCCGATATCCAGCGTCAGCACATTCGGGTTGCCATGACGGCACATCGGTCGCGCCGCCAGCGGATCAACCGGATCATACCAGGCGCCGGTCGGCAACTGCACTACGCCGGGCATAATCGCCTCACTGATCTCAACACACGCCAGCGCAATACCCCGGGTATTCACAATCTGCACCACATCGTTATCGCTGATGCCGCGGCTGCGCGCATCATGCGGATGCATACGGCACACTTCGCGGCCACGCCGTTTCATATCGACGCTGTGCTGACCAAAATCGAGCTGACTGTGCAGACGCGACGCAGGCTGATTGGCAATCAGATACAGCGGATGCCGGGCATCTGGCTGTTCCAGCGGCGTCAGCCACTGGCCGTGACCGGGACAATCCGCATCAGCAAAAGCGGCGATAGTGGCCGAGAAAATCTCAATTTTGCCGCTCGGTGTCGGCAAAGGATGTTGCAGCGGATCGGCGCGAAACGCTTTCAGCATGCGGCCGCCATCCTTGATTTGTGGCAACGCCAGCACGCCCTGCTGCCAGAACTGCTCAAAATCAGGAATCACCACCTCCTGCGCCGCCAGCCGTTGCTGCAACTGCTGATAGTGGTAAATCAGCCACTGGCGCGCCGTGCGCCCTTCGGTAAACGCCGCTTCACGCCCTAAGCGCCGCGCCAGTTCGGCAAAAATGCTGTAGTCATCTTTCGCCTGCGCATGCGGCTGCGCCACCTGCTGCATCGCCACCAGATGACGATCGGTCGGTGCGCCGCCAATATCCTCACGCTCCAGCGTCATGGTGCAGGGCAGCACCAGATCGGCGTGGCGGGCGGTGGCAGTCCAGGCGACTTCATGGACGATTAAGGTATCCAGCTTACTGAACGCCTGGCGTAAACGCGCCAGATCCTGATGGTGATGGAACGGATTGCCACCGGCCCACCAGGCCAGTTTAATCGTCGGATAAGTCAGATCGCGGCCGTTATAGCGGAATGACTCACCGGGATGCAGCAGCATATCGGCGATGCGCGCCACCGGGATTAAACGGTCAATGCCATTCCTGCCCTGCGGCAGAGCGGGAAACGACACCAGGTTATGGTGCTTGCCATAATGACCAAGCGCGCCCAGCGCATAGGCAAAACCACCGCCTGGCAACCCCGGCTGGCCTAGCGCCGCCGCCAGCACCAGTCCTAACCATACCGGCTGTTCGCCATGCTGCGCACGCTGTAAGGCGTGAGCGACGCTGACCAGCACCCGTCGCCCCTGCAACTGTGCCGCCAGCGCCGTGATACGTTGCGCAGTGATACCACAGATCGCCGCTGCCCAGTCTGCATCACGCACCTGCCCGTCGGCTTCACCACTGATATAGGCTGACAGCGTTTCCCAGCCGACGCAGTAACGATCCAGAAACGCCCGATCGTGCCAGCCATTTTCCACCAGCGTATGCAATAGCGCCAGCATCAGCGCCGCATCGGTGCCCGGACGAATCGCGATCCACTCGCCCTGCGCTTCCTGCGGCAGATCGCTGCGCAGCGGACTGACCGAAAGAAACTGCGTGCCGCGCGTGGCGGCGGCGTGGATAAAGCCGCGTTCGGTATGTTCACTCAGGCCGCCGCTGGCAACCTGGGAGTTTTTCAGCGCCAGACCGCCAAACGACAGCAGCACTTCAGTATGTTGTGAAATCTCTTCCCAGCTGACGCCACGGCGCGCCACTTCATTCATATCGCCGACAATATGCGGCAGGATCACCGAGGCAGCGCCGGAACTATAGCTGTTGACCGAACGGACATAGCCGCCGATCACGGTATTCAGAAAGCGATGCACCTGACTTTGGGCATGATGAAAACGTCCGGCGCTCGACCAGCCGTAAGAGCCGCCAAACACCGCTTCGGGGCCAGATTCGCTGCTGACACGCCGCAACTCGTCAGCTGCCAGCTGATACGCCTGCTCCCAGCTGATGGCGATATAGTCATCGGACCCACGCCGTTCATCGGCGCCCGGGCCATCTTCCAGCCAGCCGCGACGCACCATTGGCTGCGTAACGCGTACCGGATGATTCAGCACATTTTCAAAGTTTTTTAACAGCGGACTGGGATCGGGATCGCCGGCGAAAGGGGTCACCGTCAGGCGATTATCAAGCAAGCGGGCGCTAAACGCGCCCCAGTGTGAACTGTGGGATCGGTCAGTCATAGAGGCGGTCCGGCAGAGGGGTACAGACGGCGTTATAACACCGTCGACAGAAAGTGGCGGAAACGAACGTTTTGCGTGTCATCCAGCACCGTTTTACCCGGGCCGGACGCCACAATTTTGCCCTCTTCCATAAAAATAATGTTGTCGGCTACTTCGCGGGCAAAGCCCACTTCATGGGTCACCACCACCATGGTAATGCCAGAGTGCGCCAGTTTTTTGATTACCTGCAACACTTCGCCCACCAGTTCAGGATCGAGGGCGGAGGTCGGTTCATCAAACAACATCACTTCAGGATCCATCGCCAGCGCGCGCGCAATCGCCACACGCTGTTGCTGGCCGCCGGAGAGTTGCTGCGGCCAGTCATCTTCGCGCGCCGCCAGGCCCACCTGCTGCAACAGCGAACGGGCTTTGGCCGTCGCCTGCTGGCGGCTCTGCTTTTTCACCCGCTGCGGTGCATCGGTAATATTTTGCAGCACCGTGCGATGCGGAAACAGATTGAACTGCTGAAACACCATACCGGTACGGCTGCGCTGTTCAGCAATCTGGCGGCTGCTCAGTTCATACAGCAACTGACCGACCTGTTTATAACCCACCAGCTCGCCACCAATACGAATCGTGCCGCCATCCAGTTTTTCCAGATGGTTAATACAACGCAGCAGCGTCGATTTGCCGGAACCGGAAGGCCCGAGGATCACCGTCACCGAACCGGCGGGAATATCGAGATCGATGCCATCCAGCACCGTATTACCGGAGAAACGCTTGGTGACTTTACGTAACTGAATCGCCTCACCCATTGCTGGTTCTCCCTGATTCAATGCTATATGCCGGCGCACTGCTTTTCGCGCTTTCACGCTTTACTTTGCGTTGTGTGCTGCTGCGACTGAAATGGCGCTCAACATAATATTGACCAATCGACAGCAGCGAGGTCATCACCAGATACCATAGCGTGGCGACCAGTAATAACGGGATCACTTCATAGGTGCGCTGATAAATAATCTGCGCGGAGAACAATACGTCCTGCAGCGAAATCACCGATACTACTGCGGTAGTTTTCAGCTGACCGATAACTTCATTACCGGCGGGCGGTAATATCGCGCGCATCGCCTGTGGCAATACGGTATGGCGGAAAATCTGCGCCGGGCGATAACCTAACGCACGGGCGGCTTCAAGTTGTCCGGTGCCAACACTCTGAATACCGGCGCGGACAATCTCGGCGGCATAGGCAGACTGATGCATGACCAGCGCAATCACCGCCGCGCTAAACGGACTGATTAAGGAATTGGCCGATGCGCTCCAGACCTCGCCGACAAAAGGCAGGGTGAGGGAAATATTGGGATAGAGCGCTGCGATATTGTACCAGAGGAACAGTTGCACCAGCATTGGCACGCCCCGGAAAAACCAGGTATAAGCCCAGCTGACGGCCACCAGCACCGGATTGGCGGAGAGACGCATCAGCGCCAGCACCGTACCGCCAGCAAAACCGAGCACCACCGAAATCGCCGTCAGCTTCAGGGTCATCAGCACCCCCTGCAAAATCGACTCTTCGGTAAAGCTGGCGGCAATCACCGACCATTCAAAGCGGGGGTTGTTCATCATCGAGTGAGCGATGGCTAACAGCACCAGCGCGACTATCAGGGCGCTGATCCAGCGCCCGATATACTTCTTACCGACTATCCGTAGCTCTTCAGTATGCTGCTCTGGTTGCCCGGCACTCATCATAGAATCTCTTCGTTACGCTTCGCTTCTTTCACCGCACCAAAACCAATTGACCACTTTTCGAGGATCTTCTGATAAGTGCCATCTTTGATCAGCGAGTTCAGTGAAGCCTGCACCGCTTCTTCCAGCGGAGACGCTTTCGGGAAAGCAATAGAGACCGGCGCGTCATTGACATGGATCTCACCGCTCATGGTCAGCGGTTTAACCTGCTGCACCTGCCAGGTCAGGCCCTCATACGGACCAAAGAACAACGGCACGCGTCCACTGACTACCGCCTGCACACCTGATGGACGATCCGGGAATACGGCGATTTTAATCGGCTGTTTGCCTGCTGCCTGACACGCTTTGCTGGCATCATCCAGGCGAGTCAGCTGAGTGGTGCCCGCGCCGGCGCCAATCTCTTTGCCACAGACCTCAAGGAAGGAGGTAAAGGGCGCGATATTCGCGTCTTTACGTGAAATCACGCCAAGACGTGAAGCGTCGTAATAGCTGACGAAATCGACCTGGTCCATACGTTTTTTGGTGGCATTAATATTGGATAGCGCTACATCGTAGCGGCCAGATTTCAGGCCAGGAATAATATTGTCGAAACCACCGGTATCCTGCCAGTGCACCGCAACGCCTAAACGGGCAGCGACGGCACTCATAATATCAATTTCGCGTCCGGCGAGAGTTTTATTATCTTCCTGATAAAAAGTTGTGGGTGGCGTATTAGGATTGGTTCCGGCCAGAATATATCCGCGCTTGAGAATATCCTCAGGCAGCTTACTCTTCAGCTGATTATCTGCAGTAACGTTAAAGGTGGTGTGCGCCGGAACATTCTGTTCTGCCGCCCATGCCGAAGATAAACTTCCCGCCATCAATAGCGGCAGCATTAATGTGGATAACTTCATAAGGGGAGCCTTTTCCTGATATAGCCAAAAAAATCACGTTCGCCGTGATAAACACAACGAAAAAAACATCGAATTGCATAAGCTGTTTTAATCGAATTAATTGCGGTAGATCAGTCAGGAACTACCTGGAAATTCATTCTGACGGCATATCCCATTTTCTGGCAAATGATTAAATCAGATAAGTAAACCCGAATATTGGATATAAGAAAGGGAAATAACCGGACAGGCGCAAGTGGTTTTTTTATTGATGGCAATTAAGGTTAATGCAGAACGCAAAAAAGGACCCGAAGGTCCTTTTTTTACTGTGCTTACAGCGGCAGACACCACGATAAGACTTAATCTGGAGCGGGAAACGAGACTCGAACTCGCGACCCCGACCTTGGCAAGGTCGTGCTCTACCAACTGAGCTATTCCCGCTAAGCGTAGCCGATAAAATTCTTCATCGGTACGGGGTGCGCATTATACGAGGATTCTGTAAGTGCGCAATAGCTAAATAGAAAAATTTTAACTATTGGTGGAAATCATCGGCACGGGCGGCGAGAACGCCGCCCCTACAAGCGCCCGCCGTCATTCGTAGGGGCGGCGTTCTCGCCGCCCGCAGTCTCAGAGCTGAATAAAATGCTCGCGGTAATAAGACAACTCGGCCACCGATTCACGAATATCATCCATCGCCTGATGCGTGCCCTGCTTTTTAAAGCCCGGCAGAATCTCCGGCTTCCAGCGGCGCGCCAGCTCTTTCAGGGTGCTGACATCGAGGTAGCGGTAATGGAAGTAAGCTTCCAGCTCGGGCATATATTTAAACAGAAAACGACGATCCTGGCCGATGCTGTTGCCACAGATCGGCGAGGTATTCGCCGGGCACCACTGCTGCAGAAACGCGATAGTCGCCAGCTCCGCGGCGTGATCGTCAAACTGGCTCTGTTTTACGCGCGCCACCAGACCGCTGCCGGTATGGGTTCGCACATTCCAGTCATCCATTAAGGCCAGCTGCTCATCACTCTGATGCACGGCAATCACCGGACCTTCCGCCAGCACATTCAGGTTGGCGTCGGTGACCAGGGTGGCGATTTCAATAATGCGATCGCGCTCCGGATCGAGGCCGGTCATTTCAAGGTCGATCCAAATCAGGTTGTTTTCGTTTCCGCTCATGGTTGATCCCGCAGTTGCCAAAGTCGTCATAATCACGAATAAGGGTGTATCATAGACGTTTTGCCCGCTATGGGCGAACAAGCCGTCAGTCCTGAGAGGAAGAGTGAGCAAAAATAAACTGTCCAAAGGTCAGCAACGTCGCGTCAGCGCCAACCACGATCGCCGCCTGAAACAACGTGAAGGCAAGCCAGAACCAGACGACAGTATGTTTGGTGAAGCGCGTGACGGGGTGGTGATCAGCCGTTTTGGCATGCACGCCGATGTCGAAGATGCTGACGGGTCGGTGCATCGCTGCAACATTCGTCGCACCCTCCGTTCACTGGTCACTGGCGACCGCGTCGTCTGGCGCCCCGGTCAGGGCACCATGGTTAAAGGTATTGTCGAAGCGGTGCATGAACGCACCTCTGTGCTGACACGCCCGGACTTTTATGACGGCGTGAAGCCGATTGCCGCCAATATCGATCAGATCGTGATTGTTTCCGCCATTCTGCCTGAGCTGTCGCTGAATATTATCGACCGCTATCTGGTGGCCAGCGAAACGCTGGAAGTGCAGCCGCTGCTGGTGCTGAATAAAACCGATCTGCTGGACAAGCAAGGCCGCGCCTTTGTTGATGAGCAGATGGAGATTTATCGTAATATTGGTTACAACGTGCTGATGGTCTCCAGCCATGAAAAACAGGGTCTGGAAGAGCTGGAAGCGGCGCTGACCGATCGCATCAGTATCTTTGCCGGTCAGTCCGGCGTCGGTAAATCAAGCCTGCTGAACGCGCTACTTGGCCTCGACCTCGGTCGCGATGAGATCCTGACAAATGAAATTTCTGATGCCTCGGGCCTTGGTCAGCACACCACCACCGCTGCGCGTCTTTATCACTTCCCGACCGGCGGCGATGTTATCGACTCCCCCGGCGTGCGCGAATTTGGTCTCTGGCATCTGGAGCCGGAACAAATCACCCGTGGATTTGTCGAATTCCGTGAGTTTTTAGGTGATTGCAAATTCCGCGACTGCAAGCACGATACCGATCCAGGCTGCGCCATCCGTGCGGCAGTAGAGAACGGCACGATCAATGAGTCCCGCTTCTATAATTACCATCGTATTCTGGAAAGCATGGCGGAAATGAAGACGCGTAAGAACTTTGCCAGTGATGACTGATGTTGACGTTATCAGGCAGTAATCTCTGCTACATAGCCACAAGGATGGGGCACTGCTACAATTCGCCCCCTTTTTCTCTCAACGTCGTGAATTAAGCCAGGAGGCTAACGTGTTGGATCGTATTAAACTCGGCCTGAACTATCTGTTGCCAAAAAAATGGCTGACTGAACTCGCCGGATGGGGCGCCAGCAAGCGCGCCGGCTGGCTGACCAAAGCGGTAATTGACAGCTTTGTCTGGTATTACAAAGTCGATATGTCTGAAGCGCAGAAGCCAGACACCGCGACCTACCGTACTTTCAATGACTTCTTCGTGCGCCCGCTGCGTGATGACGCCCGCCCGCTCGATACCGACCCTAATCTGCTGCTGCAGCCAGCCGATGGCGCGATCAGCCAGCTCGGTCATATCGACGGCGACAATATTTTCCAGGCGAAGGGACATCTGTACTCACTGGAAGCACTGCTGGCCGGTAACTATCAGATGGCCGATCAGTTCCGTGACGGCGAGTTTGTCACCACTTACCTCGCGCCGCGTGACTATCACCGTGTACATATGCCATGTAACGGCATCCTGCGTGAAATGATCTATGTGCCGGGCGATCTGTTCTCGGTTAACCCGCTGACCGCGCAGAACGTGCCAAACCTGTTTGCGCGTAATGAACGCGTCATCTGCTACTTCGATACTGAATTTGGCCCAATGGTGCAGATTCTGGTAGGCGCGACCATCGTCGGCAGCATCGAAACCGTCTGGTCCGGCACCGTGACGCCACCGCGTACTGGCGTGATTAAACGCTGGACCTGGCCGGGCGCCGATGAAGAAGGTGCGGTAGTGCTGTTAAAAGGACAGGAGATGGGCCGCTTTAAGTTAGGCTCAACAGTTATCAACCTGTTTGCCCCGGGTCGGGTGAAACTGGCGGAGAGCCTGGCGCCAGAATCAAAAACCCGTCTGGGTCAACCGCTGGCGATCTCATTGCAGAAAACCGATGCGGAAACCGTGTTACATCACTCATAGCAGATCAATATTGTGCGCCTGATTTTCTCAATTTTGCTGGGCTGCTGTTTAAGTTTGCCCGTTTATGCCGCCAGCCTGCCGGATGACGCCCAGGTTAAGCAGGAGCTTGACCAGGCCAAATCCGGCAAAAACACGCCGAATCAGGCGGAGCTGGTGCAAACGCTGGAAACTGCCCTTAACTGGCTCAACGAACGCAAAGCTTCGCTTGAACTGACTGAACAGTATCAGCAGGTGATCGACGACTTCCCAAAGTTGTCGCGTGAACTGCGTCAGCAAATCACCGCCCTGACCGACAGCACCCGACAGGTACGCGCCAGCATGACCGGCGCTGAACTGGATCAGGAGATCCTGCAGGTCAGCAGCCAGCTGCTGGAAGAGGGACGGCAGGCGCAGCAGGAGCAGGATCGCGCACGCGAAATCAGTGACTCACTGTCACAACTGCCCCAGCAACAAACCGAAGCACGGCGCGCGCTCAGTGAAATTGAGCGCCGCCTGCAGGGACAACCCAGTCCGGCAACACCGATGGCGCAGGCGCAGATTTACGCCCGCCAGGCGGAATCCGCCGCGCAAAAAGCG
This sequence comes from Winslowiella arboricola, assembly GCF_025527015.1. GTDB lineage: Bacteria > Pseudomonadota > Gammaproteobacteria > Enterobacterales > Enterobacteriaceae > Erwinia > Erwinia arboricola. The sequence continues at coordinate 371,871 of NZ_JAODIM010000041.1, forward strand.
CGGGTGGATGAGCTGGAGCTGGCGCAGCTGTCGGCCAATAATCGTCAGGAACTGGCGCGTATGCGCGCCGAAGTCCATCAGAAACGCGCCGCCCAGCTGGATAACTATCTGCAGGCGTTGCGTAATCAGCTTAACAGCCAGCGCCAGCGCGAAGCTGAACTGGCGCTGGAACGCACCGAGCAACTGGCCGAAAATAGCGGCGACCTGCCGCCGGGCATTACCGAGCAGTTCCGCGTTAACCGCGAGCTTTCCGGCGCGCTGAACCAGCAGGCGCAACGGATGGATTTGATGGCCTCGCAGCAGCGCCAGGCCACCAATCAGACCATTCAGGTACGTCAGGCGCTAAGCACCATCCGCGAACAGTCACAGTGGCTCGGCGCGTCTAATCTGCTGGGTGAAGCGCTGCGCGCGCAGGTTTCACGGCTGCCCGAGATGCCAAAATCCCAGCAGCTGGACAGCGATATGGGTCAGCTGCGGGTGCAGCGTCTGCACTACGAAGATCTGCTTAACCGCCAGTCGCAACTTCGACAGCAGAAGCAGGAAAACGGCGCCGAACTGACCAGCGAGCAGAAGCGGATTCTGGAAGCGCAACTGCGTACCCAGCGTGAACTGCTGGGCTCGCTGATCTCGGGTTCTGACACTCTGATTCTCGAAGTCACCAAACTGAAAGTGGCCAACAGCCAGCTGGAAGACGCGCTGACGGAAATTAAAGAGGCCACCCACCGCTATCTGTTCTGGACCGCCGATGTCAGCCCGATCAACTTGAGTTTCCCGTTCGATCTGGCGCACGACCTGAATCGTCTGCTGTCACTGGATACCCTCGGCCAGCTCGGCGGGGCGTTTGTAATGATGTTTACCAGCCGTGAAACGGTGGTGCCAATATTTGCCGCCCTGCTGCTGGTCGGTATCAGTATCAGTTCACGGCGTCACTACCATGCGTTTCTTGAGCGGGCCACCAGCCGCGTCGGTAAAGTAACGCAGGATCAGTTCAGCCTGACCGTGCGCACCGTCTTCTGGTCGATTATCGCCGCTCTGCCGCTGCCGGTGCTATGGGCGGCGCTGGGTTATGGCTTACAGCACGCCTGGCCTTATCCGATCGCCGTGGCGATTGGTGATGGCGTTACCGCCACCCTGCCCGTGCTGTGGGCGTTTATGATCAGCGCCGCCTTTGCCCGCCCGCAGGGTCTGTTTGTGGTGCATTTCCGCTGGCCGCAACAGCGGGTGGCGCGCGCGATGCGTTACTACTCGCTGTCGATTGGCTTTATTGTGCCGCTGATTATGTTGCTGATAGCCTTCGATAATCTGGACGATCGCCAGTTCTCTGCCACGCTTGGTCGCCTGTGCTTTGTGCTGATTTGCGGTGCATTAAGCCTGGTGACCATCAGCCTGAAGCGCGCCGGACTGCCGCTGTATCTCGATAAAGAGGGCAACAGCGAAAATATCATCAATAAGATTCTGTGGAATCTGATGATCTGCATCCCGCTGTTCGCCGCACTGGCTTCCTGTGTTGGTTATCTGGCCACCGCGCAGGCGCTGCTGGCCAGGCTGGAAACCTCAGTGGCAATCTGGTTCCTGCTGCTGATTATCTACCATATTATCCGCCGCTGGATGCTGATTCAGCGCCGTCGCATCGCCTTTGACCGCGCCCGTCAGCGTCGTGCCGATATGCTGGCCCATCGCGCCCGTGGCGAAGAAGAGGCGCCGCCGCATAATGCCGATGGCGTCGAGATTGATGAGCCGGTGATTGATCTCGATGCGATTAGCGCCCAGTCGCTGCGGCTGGTGCGTTCGATTCTGACGCTTATCGCGCTGATTTCGGTGATTGTGTTGTGGTCGGAGATCCACTCCGCGTTTGGCTTCCTTGAGAATATTAAACTGTGGGATGCCAGCACCACGGTGCAGGGAGTGGAAAGCATTGAGCCAATCACCCTTGGCGCAGTGTTAATCGCCATTCTGGTGATTATTATCACCGCCCAGCTGGTGCGTAATATGCCCGCGTTACTGGAGCTGGCGCTGTTGCAGCATCTGAACTTAACGCCCGGCACCGGTTATGCGATTACCACCCTGACCAAATATCTGTTGCTGTTAATTGGCGGCATGTCGGTGTTCTCAATGATCGGCCTTGAGTGGTCGAAATTGCAGTGGCTGGTGGCCGCGCTCGGTTTTGGTTTAGGTTTTGGATTGCAGGAGATCTTCGCCAACTTTATCTCCGGCCTGATTATTCTGTTTGAGAAACCGATTCGTATCGGCGATACCGTTACCATTCGCGACTTAACCGGCAGCATTACCCGTATCAATACCCGCGCTACCACCATTACCGACTGGGACCGCAAAGAGATTATCGTGCCGAATAAGGCCTTTATCACCGAGCAGTTTGTTAACTGGTCGCTGTCTGACTCGGTAACGCGCGTGGTGCTGACCATTCCGGCGCCAGCTTCAGCAAACAGTGAAGAGGTAAGCAATATCCTGCTACAGGCCTCCGAGCGCTGTACTTACGTGCTGGATATGCCGCAGCCGGAAGTGTTCCTCGTTGATCTGCAACAGGGGATCCAGCTGTTTGAACTGCGTATTCACGCGGCGGAGATGGGTCACCGGATGCCATTGCGTCATGAGCTGCATCAGCTGATTCTGCACGGTTTCCGTGAGCATGGTATTGAGATGCCGTTCCCGCCTTTCCAGGTGCGTATGGAAACGCTGGGACGCAAAACACCGGCCAGTAATGGTTCTCCGGCGGCAAGGAACTTTAAGTCAGGGGGATTGTAACGGCAGAACTTCCCGCGCTGCTGTTGCAGCAGCGCGGGAGGACAACTTACAGCGCCATATCGTGCTGTGGGCTGCTGGTGGTTTTTTCCTGAGTCGGCGCTGCGGCTGCTTTCTCAGTCATCTGGATAACCGGTGGTTTGGTCAGTCCCAGTGTAGCTGCGGTATCATCCCAGACCTGCTGTGTCAGACCAACATTGTCATTCAGCTTCTGACCGTAGCTCGGGATAATTTTACGGATTTTGCTCTGCCACTCTGGCGATTTGAACTCTTCCGGGAACAACTTCTGCATTACGTTAAGCGCAATCGGTGCGGCAGTTGAAGCACCCGGAGATGCGCCCAGCAATGCCGCCACGGTTTTCTGCTGGTCGGTAACAATTTCGGTACCCAGCTTCAGTACACCGCCTTTATCTGCATCTTTCTTTATAATCTGCACACGCTGACCAGCCTGAATCAGTTTCCAGTCTTCTTTCTTCGCGTCCGGATAGTACTCTTTCAGCGCAGCGAAGCGGTCATCATCAGATAACATCACCTGACCCACCAGATACTTAACCAGATCAAAGTTATCCAGACCAACATGGGTCATTGGCATAAAGTTGCTGGTAGTGGTGGTGCTCAGCAGATCAAACAGCGAACCGTTTTTCAGGAATTTGGTGGAGAAAGTCGCGAATGGTCCAAACAGCACCACGCGTTTGCCATCCAGATTGCGGGCATCGATATGCGGTACTGACATCGGCGGTGCGCCGACTGAAGCCTGACCATATACTTTCTGCAAATGACGGCTGGTGATGGCCGGATTTTCGGTCATCAGGAAGGAGCCGCCCACCGGGAAGCCGGCATAGTTATCAGCTTCAGGAATACCGGTTTTCTGCAGCAGCTTCAGCGCGCCGCCACCTGCACCAATAAAGACATATTTTGCATCAATCGCGCGTTCTTCGCCGCTTTTGCCATCTTTGATGGTGACATGCCAGGAGTTATCGCTATTGCGTTTAAAGTCGGTAACTTCTGAAGAGGTCTGCAGGGTGAAGTTGCTGTTCTTCTTCAGGCTGCCAATCAGCTGACGGGTAATTTCACCGTAGTTGACGTCAGTACCTACCGGCGTCCAGGTTGCCGCCACTTTCTGCTGTGGATCACGGCCTTCCATTACCAGTGGCGCCCACTGCTGGATTTGCTGGTGATCGGTAGAGAATTTCATCCCCTGGAACAGCGCGGTTTTCTGCAGCGCTTCGTAACGCTTAGTCAGATAATCGACGTTTTTATCGCCCCAGACAAAACTCATATGCGGCGTTGAGTTAATAAAGGAGTGCGGGTTGTTCATCACGCCGTTTTTAACCTGCGCGGTCCAGAACTGACGGGAAATCATAAAGGCTTCGTTGATCTCCAGCGCTTTGCTGACATCAATGCTGCCGTCCGGACGCTCGGGAGTGTAGTTGAGTTCCATATTGGCGGAGTGACCGGTGCCGGCATTGTTCCAGCCATTGGAGGACTCAAGCGCCACGCCGTCGAGCTTCTCGACCATCACTTGTTTCCAGCCCGGTTGCAGTTCTTCTAACCAGGTTCCCAGCGAGGCACTCATGATGCCGCCGCCAACTAACAGTACGTCGGTTTTCTGTGGTGTGGTTTCAGCGTGTGTTGCTGAACAAATCAGCAGTGCTGATAAGGTAAGCCCAGGGAGGATTTTTGTTGCTTTATTCATTTTAAATCTGCACTTTGTTGCTTGATGATAATTAAAAAGTGAGCAAAGTTTAAAATATTGTTACCAGCAGGTTGGAAGATTTTTAGTTTTTTAATTAATGATAATGTTTTTTGTTTTTGTTAATTACAAAAGATGGCGGTGCAAACCATCATATCAGCACGGGCGGCGAGAACGCCGCCCCTACGACGGAATATCTGAAACCGCTGCAGGGGCGCCGTTTCGGCGCCCGGCGGTGAAAACGCCGCCCTTATGATTAGCAACGATCGACCGAAAACGCCAGCACATCACTTAAACGCTCAGCTTTTAACGCCAGCATCACCAGACGATCCACACCCAACGCCACGCCTGAACAGTCCGGCATGCCATGCGCCAGCGCATCCAGCAGATTGGTGTCGATCGGCTGCTGCGGTAAACCGCGCGCCGCGCGCCGACGATTATCCTGCTCAAAACGCTGACGCTGTTCACGACTGTCAGTCAGTTCACGGAAACCGTTCGCCAGCTCAATGCCTTTATAGTAGACCTCAAAGCGTTCCGCAACCCGATGATCCTCGGTGCTGATCTCCGCCAGCGCAGCCTGGCTGGCCGGGAAGTGATAAACAAACGCCGGTTTATCCTGACCAATCTTCGGCTCCACGCCCAGCATAAACAGCAGTTGCAGAAGCGTATCGCGATCCTCTTCGGCGTTTGCCAGATCGCCGACGCCCAGCTTAGCCGCCACTTCCCGCAGCTGGGTTTTATCCGCCGATAACGGATCCACTTCCAGGTGACGAATAAATGCCTGCTGGTATGAGAGGGTTTCCGCACTATCGCACTCCAGCACCTGCTGCATCAGATCGTCAACTTCATTCATCAGACGGTACATATCGTAGTGCGGGCGATACCACTCCAGCATAGTGAATTCCGGATTATGATGACGCCCCGCCTCTTCATTACGAAAGCTGCGGCACAGCTGATAAATCGGGCCACTGCCCGCCGCCAGCAGGCGTTTCATATGGTATTCCGGGCTGGTCATCAGATAAAGATCCAGCCCGGCAGCGGCGCCCGGTCCGACAAAACGCGTCTGAAACGGGAACAGGTGAATATCCGTCACCGTTGCCTGACTCATCGCCGGAGTTTCAACCTCCAGCACGCCACGATCGGCAAAGAAACGTCGTATTTCAGCCATAATTGCTGCACGTTTCAACAAATTGGCAATAGATGCGCTCGGCTGCCAGCTTGCCGTATCGCTCATGGGGTTTACTCCTCAGTCAAACAGGGGGATGAAGTCTACCCGTATCGTGGTAAACAGACAAACTTCTGTGCATTTTCCCGCCTAAATAGCCGAACACATCAAATCTCCCCTCTTTTTACCGGCTTATACTGCCCGCGTCGTAAGAAGAGTTTCCACGCTTTAACCAGCTAATTTACCGTGAAAAGAGCCTTTTACGGTGGATATTTCCGATTACATCGACCTGAACAGGGAGGAACCGTGCAAACCTTTAATGCCGATTTGGTGATAGTGGGCGCCGGTGGCGCCGGGCTACGTGCAGCGATTGCCGCAGCTGAAGCTAATCCACAGTTGACCATTGCACTGGTATCAAAAGTGTATCCGATGCGCAGCCATACCGTGGCTGCTGAAGGTGGCTCCGCCGCCGTCACGCAACAACAAGACAGTTTCGATTCCCATTTCCACGACACCGTTGCCGGTGGCGACTGGCTGTGTGAGCAGGATGTGGTCGACTACTTCGTCAACCACTGTCCGCGTGAAATGATCCAGATGGAGCTGTGGGGTTGCCCGTGGAGCCGCAAAGCCGATGGCTCCGTCAATGTGCGTCGCTTTGGGGGCATGAAGATCGAACGCACCTGGTTCGCCGCCGACAAAACCGGCTTCCACATGCTGCACACCCTGTTTCAGACCTCACTAAAGTACCCGCAAATCAGACGCTTCGATGAGCATTTTGTCCTCGACCTGCTGGTCGATGATGGCCAGGCGCGCGGAATAGTGGCGATGAATATGATGGAAGGCAGCCTGGTGCAGATCCGCGCTGGCGCCGTAGTGCTGGCCACCGGCGGCGCCGGCCGCGTCTACCGCTATAACACCAATGGCAGCATTGTTACCGGCGACGGTATGGGCATGGCGTTTCGTCATGGCGTGCCGCTGCGCGATATGGAGTTTGTGCAGTATCACCCTACCGGCCTGCCGGGTTCCGGCATCCTGATGACTGAAGGTTGTCGTGGCGAAGGCGGCATCCTGGTCAATAAAGATGGCTACCGTTATCTGCAGGATTACGGTATGGGGCCGGAAACGCCGCTGGGTGAACCCCGCAATAAATATATGGAGCTGGGGCCACGCGACAAAGTGTCGCAGGCTTTCTGGCATGAGTGGCGCGCCGGACGCACCGTCGCCACGCCGCGTGGCGATGTGGTGTATCTCGACTTACGCCATCTTGGCGCGAAAAAGCTGCATGAGCGGCTGCCGTTTATCTGTGAGCTAAGCAAAGCCTATGTCGGCGTCGATCCGGTTAGTGCGCCGATCCCGGTACGCCCGACCGCGCATTACACCATGGGCGGCATCGAAACCAATCAGCAGTGTGAAACTCGCATTCAGGGGCTGTTTGCCGTGGGCGAATGTTCGTCAGTCGGCCTGCATGGCGCTAATCGTCTGGGTTCCAACTCGCTGGCGGAGCTGGTGGTGTTTGGCCGCCTCGCCGGTGAGCAGGCCGCCCGGCGTGCGCAAAGCAGCGGAGCGGCTAACGGCGTGCTGCTGGATGCGCAGGCCAGTGATATTCAGCAACGCTTATACGGGCTGGTCAATCAGCAGGGCAGCGAAAACTGGTCAACGCTGCGTGATGAGATGGGTATGGCGATGGAAGAGGGTTGCGGCATTTATCGCACACCGGAACTGATGCAGAAAACCGTCGATAAGCTGGCCGAACTGAAACAACGCTTCCGGCGGGTGCGTATCAGCGACAGCTCCAGCGTATTTAATACCGAGCTGCTGTACAGCATTGAACTGGCGCACGGGCTGGAGGTGGCGGAGTGTATGGCGCATTCCGCTATCAATCGTAAAGAGTCACGCGGCGCGCATCAGCGTCTCGATGAAGGCTGTACCGAACGTGACGACAATAACTTCCTCAAGCATAGCCTGACCTTTTACAACCCTGACGGCGCGCCGCGTATGGCGTATGACGCGGTGAATATCACCCGCTTACCGCCAGCGAAGCGAATGTATGGCGGGGAAGCCGATGCGGCAGATAAAAAGGAGCAGAACCATGTCTGAGATAAAAACCCTGCCAGTGACCATCCAGCGCTATAACCCGGAACAGGATCGGGTGCCGCGTCACGAGATCTATCAGGTGCCTTACGATGAGCAGACCTCACTGCTGGATGCGCTGGGCTATATCAAAGATAACCTCGCGTATGACCTCTCCTGGCGCTGGTCCTGCCGGATGGCGATTTGCGGCTCCTGCGGCATGATGGTCGATCGCGTGCCTAAGCTGGCCTGCAAAACCTTTCTGCGTGATTACCCGCACGGCATCAGAGTGGAGCCGCTGGCTAACTTTCCGGTCGAGCGCGATCTGGTGGTCGATATGACCCATTTTATCGAAAGCCTTGAAGCAATTAAGCCGTGGATTATTGGCAACGACCGCACGCCCGATCAGGGAGCGCATCAGCAGACACCGGCGCAGATGGCGAAATACCATCAGTTTTCCGGCTGTATCAACTGCGGTCTCTGTTATGCCGCCTGCCCGCAGTTCGGACTCAATCCGGAGTTTATCGGCCCGGCGGCGATTACGCTGGCGCACCGCTATAACCTCGACAGCCGCGATAAAGGTAAGGCGCAGCGCATGCCGCAGCTGAATGGCGAAAATGGCGTCTGGCGCTGCACCTTTGTCGGCTTCTGTTCGGAAGTCTGTCCGAAGCATGTCGATCCCGCCGCCGCCATTCAACAGGGCAAAGTCGAGAGCAGCAAAGACTTTATGATCGCCATGCTGAGGCCACAATAAGGAGAATCCGATGCTCACTAAACGTAAACCCTGGGTCCACAGCATGCCGCGCAACTGGTGGCAACAGCTGGGATTTTATCGTTTCTATATGCTGCGCGAAGGCACCGCCATCCCGGCACTGTGGTTCAGTATTGAACTGATTTTCGGTCTGTTTGCGCTGAAAAACGGCGCCGAAAGCTGGGCCACTTTTGTCGGTTTTCTGCAACATCCGCTGGTGTTACTGCTGAATATTGTCGCGCTGCTGGCCGCGTTGCTGCACAGCAAAACCTGGTTCGATCTGGCGCCGAAAGCGGCGATTATCGTGATTAAAGGGGAAAAAATGGGACCTGCGCCGGTGGTGATCGCGCTCTGGCTGGTGATGTTGCTGTTTACGCTGGCGATTATCGCCATCGCGCTGTTTGCATAAGGAGATAACCATGGAATCGCAACCTCGTCGTTCTGATGAACCGATTTTCTGGGGGCTGTTTGGCGCTGGCGGCATGTGGGCGGCTATTGCCACCCCGGCGTTGCTGCTGATCATTGGCGTGCTGCTGCCGCTGGGCGCTTATCCCGACGGCGCGCTCGACTACCCGCGTCTGCTGGCGTTTGCGCAGTCGTGGTTTGGCCGCCTGTTTATGCTGCTGATGATTGTCCTGCCGATATGGTGCGCCCTGCACCGTCTGCATCACTGCATGCATGATTTGCAGATTCATCTGCCTGCCGGAAAATGGCTGTTTTATGGGCTGGCGACCATTCTTAGCGTGGTGACGGTGATTGGTATAGTGACGCTTTAGCTCTGCGGGCGGCGAGAACGCCTTGCGGTCGGTGCAAATCATCAACACGGGCGGCGAGAACGCCGCCCCTACAAAAACCACCGTTTCCTGTAGGGGCGGCGTTCTCGCCGCCCGCAATGCAATCATCATCTATACTCAAGCTATTCATCTGTAAAGGAATAGCTTATGCAACTGTGGAAAACACTGGTAGCCGTTACCGGCGCCCTGCTCTCTGTCGCCTGTAGCACCACCCCGCCGAAAAATGTCTCCGTGGTTGAAGGCTTCGATGCTGAACGTTATCTCGGACGCTGGTACGAGATCGCCCGTCTCGACCATCCCTTTGAACGCGGGCTGGAACAGGTCACCGCCACTTACAGCAAGCGTGAGGATGGGGGTCTGAAGGTGGTGAATCGCGGCTTTAACCTTAAGAAACAGCAATGGAAAGAGAGCGTCGGCAAAGCGTACTTTACCGGCGAACCGCAGCGGGCGGCGCTGAAAGTGTCATTCTTTGGCCCGTTCTATGGCGGCTACAATGTGATTGCGCTGGATGACAACTATCAGCATGCGCTGGTCTGTGGCCCGAATCGTGATTATCTGTGGATTTTGTCGCGCACACCGCAGCTGGACAGCACGGTTAAACAGCAGCTGGTCGAGAAAGCGCGCCAGGCGGATTTCCCGGTCGAGAAGTTAATCTGGGTTGAGCAGCGCTAAGAGAGGGAATAACCAGTACGGCAGACGCCGTACCGGTACAACGGATTAGTTTGTGCTTTTTTGAATTGCCTGACCACCGGCTTCAACATCCTCGCCAACGCCACGCGTGGTGTTACAGGCAGAAAGCAGGCTGGACAGGATTAGCACGGAAAAAATTGCAGCAATACTCTTCTTTAACATAACAATTTCCTTTTAAGTAGAAGTCTAAGTACAGCACGATAAGCATAGGCGCTGAATCGCGACTTTGCCTGCTACATGCGGTTAAAAGGAAATTTTTCAGAACAGAGGAAATTATTTTCCTGCGCGGGAGATGGCGCCGCCAAGGTGTTCCACATCGCGGCCAAAGCCATGGAACGTATTGCAGGCGCTAAGCGCGGTAGTCATCAACAACGCGATGGCGATCAATTTAGCGCACTTAATCATCGTCCGGTTCTCACATTGAAAAAGAGAGGCGTACCGATAGTACGCCCTTCAGCAATCTTATTTTACGCGTGACACATATTCGCCAGAGCGGGTGTCAACTTTGATCACTTCGCCAATCTGTACGAACAGTGGCACTTTAACCGTTGCGCCGGTAGACAGCTTAGCTGGCTTGCCGCCGGTTCCTGCGGTATCACCCTTCAGGCCTGGATCGGTATCAATGATTTCCAGTTCAACGAAGTTTGGCGGCAGAACCTGAATCGGCTTACCATTCCACAGCGTTACGATACATTCCGCATTATCCAGCAGCCATTTCGCCGCATCACCGACAGCCTTCTCTTCAACCTGATGCTGTTCGAAGGTTTCAGGGTGCATGAAGTGGTAGAATTCGCCGTCGTTGTACAGGTAGTTCAGGTTGGTATCTACTACGTCAGCGCCTTCAGCGGAGTCGGTAGATTTAAAGGTCTTCTCAACGCGGCTACCGGTCAGCAGACGACGCATTTTTACACGAGCGAATGCCTGACCTTTACCAGGTTTAACAAATTCGCTGGATTCGATAGCGTAAGGCTCGCCTTCGAACATGATTTTAAGACCGGGACGGAAATCGTTGCTAGAATAAGTCGCCATAAAGGCCCTCTAATATTAATACTGGTACTTAGCCAAAAAAATGGCACACATTGTAACCCTAAATACCCCTGACAGAGAAGGTTGGTTACAGCAACTTGCTGATGTAATCACTGAACCGAATGAATTATTGCAACTTTTAGCGCTGGATTCGCACCCGGAGCTGGTTGCAGGACGTGACGCGCGTCGGCTTTTCGCCCTGCGCGTGCCACGAGCCTTCGTCTGGCGGATGAAAAAAGGCGATCCGCAGGATCCGCTATTACTGCAAGTTCTCACTGCGCAGCAGGAGTTTGTCGATGCGCCAGGTTACAGTACTGACCCGCTCGATGAGCAGAGCAGCGTGGTGCCGGGACTGTTGCATAAGTATAACAACCGCGCGCTGCTGCTGGTAAAAGGTGGCTGTGCGGTTAACTGTCGCTACTGCTTCCGCCGCCATTTCCCTTATCAGGATAACCAGGGCAATAAGCGTAACTGGCAAAACGCCATCGACTATATACGCCAGCATGCGGAACTTGACGAGATAATTTTTTCCGGCGGCGACCCGCTGATGGCAAAAGATCATGAACTGGACTGGCTGATTAGTCAGCTGGAGGCGATTCCGCACCTGAAGCGCCTGCGTATTCACAGCCGCCTGCCGGTAGTGATCCCGGCGCGTATTACCGAAGGTCTGTGTCAGCGTCTGGCGCAATCGCGGCTGCAAGTGCTGCTGGTGACCCATATCAACCACGCGCAGGAAATTGACGATGAACTGCGTGACGGCATGCAGATGCTGAAACGCGCGGGCGTCACACTGCTTAATCAGAGCGTATTACTGCGCGGCATAAATGACAATGCCAGCACGCTCGCGGCGCTGAGCAATGCGCTGTTTGATGCCGGTGTGCTGCCCTACTATCTGCATGTGCTGGATAAAGTTCAGGGCGCGGCGCACTTTTACGTGCCGGATAACGAAGCGCGGGCGATTGTGCGTGAGTTGCTGGCGATGGTATCGGGTTATCTGGTGCCGAAGCTGGCGCGTGAGATTGGCGGTGAACCGAGTAAAACGCCGCTGGATTTGCAGCTACGTCAGGAATAGTGCATTGAAAAGGGCGGCGCAAACGCCGTCAATACCATAACTGCACATCTGTAACACGGGCGGCGAGAACGCCGCCCCTACAGATTATTGATCCAGGGGGGCGTTCTCGCCGTCCGCTGCCCATGACAGGGTTACGGGCACTTATAAACCTGGCCACTCATTTTGCTATCCAGCGGTGCAAAGCTGGACCACATATTCTGCGTAGGGCTGGTGGCACCATAAATCACATTGCCGCCCATTTCCGCCGCACGGTTACGCAGATCGTTAGCTGCGCCGCGCAGTGAACTGCCTTCGCCACCAGAACCACTCAGCCAGTTACTCTGTGATCCGGTTACATTACCCAGCAGCTGACAGCTACTGGCTGGTTGCTGATCGGTAAAAGTCACGCGTTGGCCAGCTGAGCCCAGCTCTTTAGTGCTACTACAACCTGTCAGCAGCATCGCCGCGACAGAGAGTCCCAGCAAGACGTTAATCCGCATTTTATTCCCCATTTATTATCATCAGAGTCAGGCAGAAGCGTACCAGAAAACCGAGGGTTTTCTTAAACATCCCTTGCCAATTCATCCGTCCAGTTTCACAACTGCGCCACTACTTATACTATTTTCCCCCGCAAAAGAAAAACCCCCTGCCATTACTGACAGAGGGTTTCGCTTCAGAGCGTGGGGGGGGTTACATCATACCGCCCATACCGCCCATGCCGCCCATGCCGCCGCCAGCACCTAAATCAGGTGCGTCGCCTTTTGGCAGGTCGGTAATCATCGCTTCGGTAGTGATCATCAGACCAGCAACAGAAGCAGCGTACTGCAGTGCAGAACGGGTCACTTTAGTTGGGTCAAGGATACCGAATGCGATCATATCGCCGTACTCTTCGGTCTGCGCGTTGTAACCGTAGTTACCTTCGCCCGCTTTCACGTTGTTGGTCACGACTGATGGCTCTTCACCGGCGTTAGAAACGATCTGACGCAGTGGAGATTCCATGGCGCGCAGCGCAACTTTGATACCGACAGTCTGGTCTTCGTTCTGACCGACCAGGCCAGTCAGTTTAGAGGCAACACGCACCAGCGCTACGCCACCACCAGCAACAACGCCTTCTTCAACCGCAGCACGGGTAGCGTGCAGGGCATCTTCAACGCGTGCTTTCTTCTCTTTCATCTCAACTTCAGTGGCTGCGCCAACTTTCAGTACGGCTACGCCGCCTGCCAGTTTCGCTACGCGCTCCTGCAGTTTTTCTTTGTCGTAGTCAGAAGTCGCTTCTTCGATCTGCTGACGAATCTGCGATACACGACCAGAGATAGTGGCTTCTTCACCCACGCCATCAATGATGATGGTGGTGTCTTTGTTGATCACTACGCGTTTTGCCTGGCCCAGATCTTCCAGCGCAGCTTTTTCCAGCTCCATACCGATCTCTTCAGAGATAACGGTACCGCCGGTCAGGATAGCGATATCCTGCAGCATGGCTTTACGACGGTCGCCGAAGCCCGGTGCTTTAACCGCAGCCACTTTAACGATGCCGCGCATGGTGTTAACCACCAGAGTAGCCAGTGCTTCGCCTTCAACATCTTCAGCAATGATCAGCAGTGGTTTACCCGCTTTCGCAACGGCTTCCAGTACTGGCAGCATTTCACGGATGTTGGAGATTTTTTTGTCAGCCAGCAGGATAAACGGAGTTTCCAGCTCGATTGAACCGGTTTCTGGCTTGTTGATGAAGTACGGGGAAAGGTAACCACGGTCAAACTGCATACCTTCAACCACGTCCAGCTCGTCCTGCAGGCCGGTGCCTTCTTCAACGGTGATCACGCCTTCTTTGCCCACTTTCTCCATCGCCTGAGCGATCAGAGTCCCGACGGTTTCATCGGAGTTAGCGGAGATAGTACCTACCTGCGCGATAGCTTTAGAGTCGGAGCAAGGAACTGACAGCTTTTTCAGCTCTTCAACAGCAGCGATAACTGCTTTATCGATGCCGCGCTTCAGATCCATTGGATTCATGCCAGCAGCAACAGCTTTCAGGCCTTCGTTAATGATGGACTGTGCCAGAACGGTAGCGGTAGTGGTGCCGTCGCCTGCAGCGTCATTCGCTTTAGAGGCCACTTCTTTCACCATCTGCGCACCCATGTTTTCGAACTTGTCTTCCAGCTCGATTTCACGTGCAACAGAAACGCCATCTTTTGTGATGGTTGGTGAACCAAAAGATTTGTCCAGTACCACGTTACGGCCTTTCGGGCCCAGGGTCACTTTGACTGCATCTGCCAGTACGTTTACGCCGCGCAGCATTTTTACGCGTGCGTCATTACCGAATTTTACGTCTTTAGCTGCCATTTTTAAAATTCCCTTAAAATTGGTTTCGTTAAGTGAGTTACGCGTGAATTACGCTTCAATAATCGCCAGGATGTCACTTTCAGAGATGATCAACACGTCTTCATTGTCGATCTTTTCAGTTTTCGCACCGTAGCCTTCATTGAAAATGACCACATCGCCCACTTTCACGTCCAGTGGCTTCACGTCACCGCTTTCCAGGATGCGGCCATTGCCCACCGCCAGAACTTCACCACGGGTCGATTTCGCGGCCGCAGAGCCGGTCAGAACGATGCCGCCAGCAGATTTGGATTCAACTTCTTTACGCTTAACAATTACACGATCGTGCAATGGACGAATTTTCATGTGATAGCTCTCCTTTGAGAAGTCCAATCTAATTTGGGATGAAAGCCGCGCAAATTTGCCTTCGGCCTCGTGACGGAAGAGATAGGGCCAGAACTACTCGCTTTCAAGGGTAAAAAAATAATTTTTTTCTTTTCACGCGAATAATCGGCCATTTACGCGGCAAGTAGTAAAAAAAAATGGGTGGAGTAAGCCCCACCCATGATTGATATCGTTAATGTTAACGATCTTTATGATCGTCATGTCCGATGCGGTCGACATCTTTACGCTCAAACTCACCATCAAACGTCTGTCCGCTGTCAGGACCTGCGCCCGGGCCGCGCCAGACGCGCAAGTGCGGCATCAGTTTAATCGTCAGGTGTTTCTGCACCGGCGGCAGCAACAGCAGCAAACCGATAAAGTCGGTAAAGAAGCCGGGCAGCAGCAGCAGGAAGCCAGCGATAATCAGCGACACGCTTTTAATCATCTCGGCAGCCGGGCTTTCACCCGCCGCCATCTTTTGCTGCATCAGCATAAAGTTCTTCACGCCCTGATTTTTCACCAGCGACACGCCGATGCAGGAGGTGAAGACCACCAGAAGCATGGTGAGCAGTACGCCCATCACATGGGCGACCTGGATAAACAGCGAAATTTCGATCCAGGCCAGCAGAAAAAACACTAATAACGGTAACCAGCGCACAGTAATCTCCTGGCGGTAAGGCCATCCCGCATCATGCGTGACGGCAGAAAATGGCGATCTCAGCGATCGTATCCAAATAGATGGTAGCGCGAAGCGCCTTTTTCAACCTGATATGTTGAATTTCCTGTACTGACTTATTTTTGGGACTAATATCACATATTGTTAACACCGTCTCGTTAGTAAATTGCCGGAAAGTGATCTGGATTGCGGCAATTCTGACATAACAGCATATGATCGTGCTCGCCTGACCGTTAATGGATAAAATGTCGGTGCAGGTATTCCACGACAAAATAATCACATCGTTTGTGAGGATCTATCCCGAAGAGCGTCATTGTTGCAGACAGATAACTCTACGGGATAGATCCTTAACCGGTAGCAATAACAAGAAGGTTCTCATGACTCATAACATTCGTATCGAAGAAGACCTGCTAGGCATGCGGGAAGTTCCGGCTGATGCCTATTATGGTGTTCATACTCTGCGTGCGATTGAAAATTTCTATATCAGTAACAGCAAAATCAGTGATATCCCTGAGTTTGTGCGCGGCATGGTTATGGTGAAAAAAGCAGCGGCAATGGCGAATAAGGAACTTCAGACCATTCCACGTAATATCGCCAACACCATTATTCAGGCTTGTGATGAAGTGCTGAATAACGGCAAATGTATGGATCAGTTCCCGGTTGATGTTTATCAGGGCGGCGCCGGAACCTCGGTGAATATGAATACCAATGAGGTGCTGGCCAATATTGGCCTTGAGCTGATGGGCCATCAGAAAGGTGACTATCAGTTCCTCAACCCAAACGACCATGTCAACAAATGCCAGTCGACCAATGATGCTTACCCTACCGGTTTTCGTATTGCGGTCTACAGCTCGATCCTTAAGTTACTGGATGCCATCGGCCAGTTAGGCGAAGGTTTCCAGCGTAAAGCCGTGGAGTTTGAATCGGTGCTGAAAATGGGGCGCACCCAGTTGCAGGATGCGGTGCCAATGACCCTTGGACAGGAATTCCACGCATTTAACGTGCTGCTGAATGAAGAGATCCGCAGTATTCTGCGCACCGCGGAACTGCTGCTGGAAGTCAACCTTGGCGCCACCGCCATCGGCACCCGCCTGAACACCCCGGAAGGCTACCAGCAGCTGGCGGTGCAGAAGCTGGCGGAAGTCAGTAACCTGCCTTGCATACCGGCGGAAGACCTGATTGAAGCGACCTCCGACTGTGGCGCTTACGTGATGGTGCACTCCTCGCTGAAACGCCTGGCGGTAAAACTGTCGAAAATTTGTAACGACCTGCGCCTGCTCTCTTCCGGCCCACGTTCCGGTCTGAATGAAATCAACCTGCCGGAATTGCAGGCGGGTTCGTCGATTATGCCTGCCAAGGTCAACCCGGTGGTGCCGGAAGTGGTAAACCAGGTGTGCTTTAAGGTAATTGGCAACGATATCACCGTCACCATGGCGTCAGAAGCCGGTCAGTTGCAGCTGAACGTCATGGAACCAGTGATCGGCCAGGCGATGTTTGAGTCAATCCACATCCTGACCAACGCCTGCTACAACCTGCTGGAAAAATGCATCAACGGCATTACCGCCAATAAAGCGGTGTGTGAAGCCTATGTGTTTAACTCCATCGGCATCGTGACCTATCTGAATCCCTATATTGGCCACCATAACGGCGACATCGTCGGTAAGATCTGTGCGGAAACCGGTAAGAGCGTGCGTGAAGTGGTACTGGAACGCGGTCTGCTGACCGAAGCGGAACTCGACGATATTTTCTCGATCCAGAACCTGATGCATCCGGCCTACAAAGCCAAACGCTATACCGATGAAAACGAACAATAAAACATCTCCCCCTTAGCCATTTTAAAGGCACGTCAGTTCTCAGAACGACGTGCCTTTTTCATTGGCGCAACCTACAAATTATTAACGGTTAGTTATCAATAATAACCTTAAGGAGCACACTATGATCACAGTTGAGCTGCTCATCGTTCTGCTGGCCATTTATCTGGGGGCCAGACTAGGCGGAATTGGCATTGGATTCGCTGGCGGGCTGGGCGTCATGGTTTTAACGCTTGGCTGCCAGATTAATCCCGGCGCCATTCCCTTCGATGTGATTGAAATTATTATGGCGGTCATTGCTGCTATCGCTGCCATGCAGGTCGCCGGTGGGATGGATTATCTGGTGAGCCTTGCCGAGCGTCTGCTGCGTCGCCATCCACGCTATATCACCTTTCTCGCGCCGCTGGTGACATATCTGATGACCCTGCTGGCCGGAACCGGCCATACCGCGTTTTCCACTCTGCCGGTGATTGCTGAAGTGGCGAAGGAGCAAGGTGTACGCCCTTCGCGACCGCTGTCGATCGCCGTCGTCGCCTCACAGATCGCCATTACGGCCTCACCGATCTCCGCCGCGGTAGTCTTTTTTGCCGGTATTCTCGAGCCAAAAGGCATCAGCTACCTGGCGCTGCTGGCGGTGGCGATCCCCTCCACTATGGCGGCGATTTTTATTGCCGCGCTGATTACCAACTTCCTCGGTCAGGAGCTGAAAGATGACGTGATCTATCAGGCCCGGGTGGCGAAAGGTGAAGTGGTGCTGCGTGGCGCCAGCGTATTTAGCGAAAAACCCGGCGCGAAGCGTTCGGTGCTGCTGTTCTTACTCGGTATCATCGCGGTGATCTTTTATGCCACCGCCATCAGCGACACCGTTGGTCTGATCAGCAATCCGCTGCTGCCGCGCAACGAAGCAATTGTGGTGTTTATGCTGACCGTGGCGACGCTGATCTGCGTGAGCTGCAAAGTGGATACCAGTGAAATTCTCAGCGCCAGCACCTTTAAATCCGGCATGAGCGCCTGTATCTGCGTGCTGGGCGTGGCATGGCTGGGCGATACCTTTGTCAAAGCGCATATCAGCGATATTCAGACCGTCGCCGGTGAGCTGCTGCATAACTCGCCATGGATGCTGGCGCTGGTGCTGTTCTTCGCTTCCACCCTGCTCTATTCCCAGGCTGCCACCACCAAAGCGCTGATGCCTGCGGCGCTGATGCTTGGCGTGTCGCCGGTCACTGCTGTCGCCTCCTTTGCTGCGGTATCGGCGCTGTTTGTGCTGCCGACCTACCCGACACTGCTGGCTGCGGTTGAAATGGATGACACCGGCTCGACGCGCATCGGTAAATACGTGTTTAACCATTCATTCCTGATCCCCGGGGTGATTGCGATTACGCTGTCGGTGTTGTTTGGCTTTATTTTTGGTCATCTTATTCTGTAAACAACATCGCCTTCCTGTTCCCTCCCCGACAACGCGGGTGAGGGAACATCCGTCGCCGCTATTTACATCCTGAAAAAGCCTGCGCAAACCGCTCATGTTATAGTCTGCCGATATCACTGAAGGAGTGCCTTATGAACCCGTCCACTGCTGTGGTGGTGCTCTGCACCGCACCGGATGAAGATAGTGCCCAGGAGTTAGCCGAGCAGGCGCTGGCGGCTAAGCTTGCCGCCTGTGTCACCCTGCTGCCTGGCGCCACCTCACTCTATTACTGGGAAGGTAAACTCGAGCAGACTGCCGAAGTGCAGATGCTGTTGAAAAGTGATGTCACTCATCAGCAGGCGCTGATTGATTTACTGAAAGCCGCACATCCTTACCAGACGCCGGAACTGCTGGTTTTGCCCGTACAACATGGAGAGAGTGAATACCTGTCATGGCTCAGCGCATCGTTAAGTTAGTTTTTATTCTGTTCATTGGCCTGTTCAGCCTGCAGGCCAATGCCTCGCTGTTCGGACAACAGGGCAACAGCCAGTTTGTGCCGGTCAATCAGGCATTTGCTTTTGATTTCAGTCAGCAAGCGAATCAGCTAACGCTTAGCTGGCAGGTAAAACCCGGCTACTACCTGTATCGCCAGCAGATTACCATCGAGCCGCATGCCGCCCGGCTGGCGGTTTATACCTTGCCGCCCGGCAAAGCCCATGAGGATGAGTTCTACGGCAAAACCGAGATCTATCCTGACGATATCACCCTGCCGCTGACCCTGTTACAGGCCGACGGCGATGCCACGGTGCGCGTGACTTATCAGGGCTGCGCCGCTGCCGGCTTCTGTTATCCGCCGGAAAGCCGCGATATTCCGCTGAGCAAAGTGGCGGTAAGCACCGCAGCGCCTGCCGCCGGTAATAGCCAGCATGCACCGGCCAGCATCGCGCCGGTGAGCAAACTGCCCTTCTCGCCGCTGTGGGCACTGCTGATTGGTATCGGCGTAGCCTTTACCCCCTGTGTGCTGCCGATGTATCCGCTGATCTCCGGGATTATTCTCGGCGGCAGCCAGCGCCTCTCCTTCGCGCGTCTGCTGGCGCTGGCGCTGGTGTATGTGCAGGGGATGGCGCTGACCTACACCCTGATGGGCGTGGTGGTCGCCGCCGCCGGGCTGCGTTTTCAGGCGGCATTACAACATCCTTATGTGCTGATCGGCCTGTCGGCGCTGTTTGTATTGCTGGCGCTGTCGATGTTTGGCCTGTTCAGCCTGCAGCTGCCTTCTGCGCTGCAAACCCGCCTGACGTTGTGGAGCAATCGCCAGCAAGGCGGCTCGCTACCGGGCGTACTGCTGATGGGGGCGCTGGCGGGTTTAATCTGCTCGCCCTGCACCACCGCGCCACTGAGCGCCATCCTGCTGTATATCGCCCAGAGCGGCAATATGCTGGCAGGGGCAGGAACGCTCTATATGTATGCCCTCGGTATGGGACTGCCGCTGATTGTAGTGACGTTGTTTGGCAATAAACTGCTGCCAAAAAGCGGCCCGTGGATGCAAACCGTGAAAGAAGCTTTTGGCTTTGTCATTCTGGCGCTACCGGTATTTTTACTGGAGCGGGTGACAGGCGAAGCGTGGGGATTACGTCTGTGGAGCCTGCTGGGCGTCGCGTTCTTTGGCTGGGCATTTATTATCAGTCTGCGTTCAGCTAAAGGCTGGCTGCGAGCATTGCAGCTTCTGCTGCTGCTGGCGGCGCTGATCAGCGTGCGTCCGCTACAGGACTGGGCATTTGGTGCGCCGCAGAGTGCCAGTAACGCCGCACATGTTAACTTCACCCGCATCACCAGTAGCGCAGAGTTGAGTCATGCGCTGCAAAACAATCAGGCTAAAGTCAGTATGCTCGATCTGTATGCCGACTGGTGCGTTGCCTGTAAAGAGTTTGAGAAGTACACCTTCAGCGATCCTCAGGTGCAGCGCTTCCTGGCGCCGCTACAGCTGCTGCAAGCCGATGTCACGCGCAACAGCAGCAATGACAGCGCGTTACTGCAGCGTTTACAGGTGTTGGGATTACCGACTATCCTTTTTTTTGATGCCAACGGTAATGAGATCCCGGATTCACGCATTACGGGTTATATGAATGCCGCTACCTTTGCTGCCCATGTGCAGAAAGTCGCGCGCTAAATGAGAAACACGCATTCAAGAGGAGCTTCACTTGCAACGTGAACAAGTACTCGAGCATGCGCTAAACGTGCTTGAGCAGAACGGACTGGCAGCGACCACATCATTAACGATGCTGGCTGGCGACGTGGACCTTAGCGAAGAACAGCTACTGCGCTTCTGGCCCGATCGCAATGCCCTGCTGTACGACGCCCTGCGTTTTCATGGTCAGCAGATCGATGGCTGGCGCCGTCAGCTGCTGCTGGATGAAACGCTAAATGCTGAAGATAAGCTATTGGCACGTTATAAGGTACTGGAAGAGTCAGTGAATAATGGCCGCTTTCCTGGCTGTCTGTTTATCGCCGCCTGCAGTTTCTATCCACAGACCGACCATCCGATTCACCAGCTGGCCGAACAGCAAAAACGCGCCTCCTGGGAGTACACCCATCAATTGTTGAGTGATCTGGAGACGGATAATCCCGCGCTGGTGGCGGAACAGATGGAGTTAATTCTGGAAGGTTGCCTGAGCCGGCTGCTGGTAAAACGTAAAGTGCAGGATGTCGCTACCGCACGGCAACTGGCGGAAGATGTGCTACGTTTTGCCCTGTGTCGCAAAAATGGTGCCCTCACCTGATTAAGATTCACTCTGGCTGAATAAAAATCAGGCAGTTGGCGTGTTTTTCACAGAAAGCCGTTGACGCCAGACGGCCTTTACGGTTTAATGCGCCCCGTTGCCCGAATAGCTCAGTCGGTAGAGCAGGGGATTGAAAATCCCCGTGTCCCTGGTTCGATTCCGGGTTCGGGCACCATCTTTAAAGAAACCAGCCTCCGGCTGGTTTTTTGCTTTTCTGCGTTTGTTAAACAGCAACCTGCTACTCCACCATACTGATATAGATTTCACGCAAACGACGAGTGATCACGCCCGGTTTACCATCAGCAATAGTGACGCCATCTAATGCCACCACCGGTAATACAAAAGTCGTCGCCGAGCTGATAAAGATCTCTTTGGCGTGCAAGGCTTCCTGCGGCGTAAACAGGCGTTCTTCCAGTTTGATATGGTTACTGGCGGCGAGCTTTAGCAGCGAATGGCGGGTAATTCCGTGCAGAATAGCGTGACTCAACGGACGAGTGACCACGGTATTGTCATGCAGCACGATATAGCAGTTGCAGGAACTTCCCTCGGTAATAAAGCCATCTTCGACCATAAAAGCATCGTCGGCATGATGATGATGGGCATACTCTTTCGCCATACAGGCCGCCAGTAGGCCAACCGTTTTAATATCCCGGCGATGCCAGCGAATATCCGGGCAGGTCACCACCCGCAGGCCGGTTTCTGCTTTAGGATTATCAATAATGGCGCGCGCCTGGGTAAACATTACCAGCGTGGGTTTAACCTCTGCGCCGGGAAAGTAAAAATCACGATCGCCCGCATTGCCCCGGCTCAGCTGCAGGTAAATCGCGCCTTCCGTCAGCTTATTCTGCGCAATAAGCGCCAGGTGAATGCTCTTCAGTTCCGCCGGGGTAACCGGCAACGTCAGCGAGAGTTCACGGCAGGATCGTTGCAGGCGCTCAACGTGACCATCAAACTCAGCCAGTTTGCCATTCACCACTGCGGTGACTTCATAAACCGCATCGGCAAACAGAAAGCCCCGGTCGAATACCGATATCTTCGCGTTATGCTCCTGAACATACTCGCCATCAACATAAACCAGACGTTGCATTACAACCCTCCCAGTTGATCAACAATACGCCCCACCCCCTGACGGAAGGGATCCACCACCGGCAGCGCAAATTGCTGCTCAAGATCGGCCATGAATTGCAGTGCTTCGTCTTTATTTAGCGCGGCGCTATTCACTGAGATACCGACAAACCGCGCATGTGGATTGGTTAGCCTGGCCATGGTCAGATTCAGCGCCATACAGGCGGCTAAATCGGGGATCGGGTACTCAACGCCGCGCATGGTTTTACGGGTGGGTTCATGACAAAGCACCAGCGCATCCGCCTGAGCGCCGTGGATAATACCGGCGGTTACCCCGGCAAAGGAGGGATGGAACAGCGAACCCTGACCTTCAATCACATCCCAGTGGTTTTCGTCACTGGCTGGCGCCAGCGTTTCAACGGCGCCGGCGACAAAATCGGACACTACCGCATCGATACTGACCCCGGCGCCGCTAATCAGAATCCCGGTTTGCCCTGTAGCACGGAATGTCGCGTTACCGCCGCGCGACAGAATCTCTTTTTCGATGGCCAGCGCGGTATACATTTTGCCGCAGGAGCAATCGGTGCCGACCGGTAACAGGCGTTTCCCGCTGCGTTTGCGGCCGTTCGCTACTGGATAGGTTTGCGCAGGATGGCGTACATCAAACAGTGAACGTCCCAGTTTTGCCGCCAGTTCCCTGAGTTGCGGTACATCCGATAACCGATTGTGCAAGCCAGCCGCGAGATCCATACCACTTTCCAGCGCCGCGCTGAGAACGGTAATCCACTGTTCTGAGATAATGCCTCCACGATTGGCCACCCCAATCACCAGCGTTTGCGCCCCTGCGGCACGCGCGGCGCCGATATCCATATCGGGTAGATCGCAGTCAGCATGACAACCTTCCATTCGGTACTGGCCAATACAATATTCCGGATGCCATTGTTTAATGCCAATCGCCACCTTGGCAGCTAACTGATCGTGGGCATCTCCCAGAAATAATAAATAAGGCTTTTTGATATTCATTATTACCCTCACCGATAAGGAGAAAGATTAATTAAATGGATTTTTAATTAAACAGACTAAATATATAACCCTCGTTTTCAGTCGATATTAATGATTGCTGTGTTATTGTCAACACAGCCAATAAATTAGCGATAATAACTGCCATTCAGCATTTTTATTGAAATAAAAAACCGAAAAATAAATAAAATGCGAAATTTAACAGCAAAATTAACGATTTTTTAAAATTAACGGATTTTCATAAAAACAACAAACACCGCACTTATTTGGTGAATAACTTAATGTGGTGCCCTAAAATAATGCAATTTTATTTATTGTATTTAAATTGTTAATCCGATGAAACTGGCTATGCACAAACACCACGTGGTTTCGTAGGGTCGGAGTTCTCGCCGCCCGTGCCTGGGGGTAACATCGTGCCCGATGTTCCACGGGAGCCGGGAACGGCTCCCGTGGAATATTTCTGAGATATGTAACAGCACTGGCTGCATCCAATTTTAACCCCAAAAAAAATAATCACATTACGCATAGAAACATCGCCAGCTAATTATTTTAAAAAATCATTAGACATGCACTTTATGCAATATTACATTGCAAATAACCGATCAAACAACACAGGAAGTGGAGTTATGGAGATCTATTTCAGCGGAAGAGAAAGGACCAGGCAATATTACGCTGCCCTGGCGCAGTCCGCAAGTTACGACTTACTTGAAACTGCCAGTATAATTGTACTTAATGGTTCCAGTACAGTTATTGAAAACATGCAAAAGCTGATGGGAGATAAGGAAGCGGAAGGGTTTATGAAAATAGCCTATATTAAAACCGCTAACTATTTTGGTTTCAGTCATTCATCTGGTTTAATCGCATACAATGCAGTTGATATGGCTACATCTTTTTATGGCATATTAAGCCTGAGCCTCAGACCTGAAGCCTGGCGATTATATAACTATGTTAGCTCAGATTATTTCAGAAAAATAAACACCATGAGCAAAGCTGCCCTGTCTCTCAACATCATTGGTGCGGGAAACACCATAAGAGTCATCAGCGATCTTTACAACAATGACTAAAATAATTAAATCTTATTTTTTTTATTCCGCTTCATATACCTGAATGCTTTAATACCCAATTTAAGCGGCAATACTAAATTAGCGGCAAAAAGGATAAAAGCAGCAACGACTAATCTTATCGCCACCTGCGGGAAAGATAACTGATTTGAAATAAACAAATCAAAAAACATTATTATCAATATAAATAAAAAAAGACCAATCACCATTTTAAAAAAACCACTTAGTGCATTGATCTCTTTGTTTATACTACTATCATTCACTACCTCTCTGTCCTTTATGCTCTGTGTTATTTTTAACACTTCATCTACGCTAAATCCGCTATCCAGAAGTTTTTTTTCCGTTTCGTTATGCATATCCATCTGCTTGTTGTCCGATTTTAATTTATTGTCATAAGGCGTGGCTTTATCCAGGGGCGGCGTTCTCGCCGCCCGGGCTGATAGTTTACACCATAGGCGATTATACGGGAGCCGGGAACGGCTCCCCTGGAATATTTCTGAGATATGCAATCGCACTGGCTGTAACTAAGCTTAATGCTGGCGCAAATCGCTAAGAAAACGCTTCGCACGCTCATGCTGTGGATTGGTAAAGAAACGCTCAGGCGCCGCTTTCTCCAGAATCTGCCCCTGATCCATAAACCAGATAGTGTCCGCCACTTCGCGGGCAAAGTTCATCTCATGGGTCACGCACATCATGGTCATCCCTTCCTGCGCCAGACCGCGCATCACATTCAGCACTTCACCGACCATTTCCGGATCGAGCGCCGACGTGGGTTCATCAAACAGCATCACCGGCGGCTTCATCGCTAATGCCCGCGCAATCGCCACGCGCTGCTGCTGACCACCGGATAACTGCGCCGGATAAGCATCGGCCTTATGCGATAAGCCGACACGCTCCAGTAACTCACCGGCGTGGCTGCGCGCTTCGGAACGTTTTACGCCCAGCACTTTGATCGGCGACATCATAATATTTTCAATCACCGAGACGTGCGGGAACAGGTTGAAACTCTGAAACACAAAACCAATGCGGGTACGCAATTGATTCAGGCGTGTGCTGGTGCCGTGAATATCAATGCCATCAAACAGGATCTGCCCTTGCTCAATTGGCTCAAGGCGATTAACGGTGCGAATTAAGGTCGACTTACCGGAACCTGAAGGGCCGCAAACCACCACCACTTCGCCACTTTTAATTTCAGCACTCAGATCGGTCAGTGCCTGGTATTCGCCATACCACTTGTTGACCTGATTGAACAATATCATTGGTCTCATTATCGATCCTTATTGCGATTGAGTATTGGTCAGTAGCATGGCTTTTGCCGCAGTGTTCCCTTCCGGGCCATCATTACGACGCTTACGCGCAATACGTTCTTCAAGTTTATTCGCCAGCCAGGTAAGGCTGAAACAGATGATGTAATAACCAATCGCCACAATGGCAAACACCTGGAAAGGTTTGGTCAGTAACTGGTTATTGACCTGGTTGGCGGCATAGGTCAGCTCCGGCACATTAATCACGTAGCCCAGCGTGCTGTCTTTAATAATCGACACTAACTGGCTGACCAGGCTTGGCAGCGTGTTGTACAGCGCCTGCGGTAAAATCACCAGCCGCAGCGTTTTCATATAACTCATGCCCAGTGCGCGCGAGGCTTCATATTGCCCGCCCGGCAGCGCCTGAATGCCACCGCGGACGATCTCCGCAATATACGCACTCTCATAAATCACCAGCGTGCAGAGCATGGTGGTAAAGCCGCTGATATTGTGGCCAATTAATAATGGCACACAGAAATAGGTCCAGAACACCACCATTAACAACGGGATACCGCGCAGCAGATACACCCAGCATGCCGCCGGCCAGCTCAGCCAGCGATACGGCGACAGGCGCGCCAGACCCAGCAATACGCCAATCGGAAAGGCAAACAGCACCGCCAGCAATGAGATCAACAGGGTACAGAGAATGCCGCCCAGCGCCCCGTTCGGATACTGCCCCATCAGAAACAGCATGCCGTTATCATGCAGAATCGTGAAGATATCAGACATCGGATTACCTCGCGTAAGCGCGCTGGAAGTGACGCGCCAGCAGCGCACCGACAGCCATCAACAGCAGTGAAAAGAACAGATAGCCGACGGATGCCACCAGGTAAGACTCAAAGGTGCGGAAGGTTTTGTTTTCAATATCGCGGGTGACATAGGTTAACTCGGCGACACCAATCACCATCGCCAGACTGGTATTTTTAAACAGCAACACCGTATGGTTCAGCAGTGATGGCAGCGCATTGCGAATACCCTGCGGTAAAATCACCGAGCGCATGGCGCGTACATAACCCATGCCCAGCGCACGCGCCGCTTCGTTCTGACCATCAGGAATGGCGCGTAAACCGCTGCGAATATCTTCCGAGAAATAGGCCGCCTGGCACAGACCCAGCGCAAACATGGCGAACAGGAATTCGGCGTCGAAGTCATTGATCCACATCTGCGCCGCTTCCGGTAACAAGGTCGGGATGGCGAAATACCACACCATTAACTGCACCAGGGTTGGCACATTGCGATGCCAGGAGACATAAGCCTTGACCAGCCATACCGCGGTGCGTTTCTCGGTTAAGCGGATCACCACCAGCAACAGAGCGATAAACATCGCCAGCAGCCAGGATCCTAATGCAAGCTTCAGGGTGACTACCGTACCATCGACGATCATCTGCCCAAACTGGCCGGTCATGACGGCACTAAAATCGAGTGTCATCGTTTCACCCCTCTGTGGTTAACCATGATTATTCAGCGCGATCGCCGGGACGCATGGTGGAAAGCCCACCGGGCACCTGCAAGGTTGGCGTAATCTCGATATTGCCGATATTCACCGCCACTGGCGCCGACAGGGCAAAGGCGACGCAGTCAGCGATATCTTTCGCCTGCGGCAGTTCAAAGCCATCGATAAAGCGGCGACGCGCCTCTTCCTGGTCGCCCAGCACATTACCGAAGATCTCAGTCGCCACGCGGCCCGGACAAATTTCGGTAATCCGCACGCGCTTGCCATAGCAATCCACGCGCAGCTGGCGTGAAAGCGCATGGACGCCCGCTTTAGTGGCGTGATAAATGGAGTTGCCATTGAAGTTATAGATAGCGGCAATCGAGGTGATATTGATGACATGGCCGCAGTCGCGTTCCATCATCCCTGGCACCAGCAGGCGGCAAAGATGCAGCACCGCGCGCAGATTGACATCCACCTGGGTATCAATCGCTTCTTCATCGGCATCTAAAATAGAACCCGGCCGCGAGACACCGGCGTTATTCACCAGGATATCGACCTTAATTTCTTTGCACAGACGCGTCAGGGCATCAAGATCGCTGACATCAATGGCGTGCGGAATACAGCCGGTGCGTGCCGCCAGCGCGGTTAATTGCTCTTCACGGCGCGCCACCGCATGCACCGTAATCCCTTCCTGACAAAGGCGCTCAACAATGGCTTCGCCCATTCCAGCTGATGCTCCGGTAACCAATGCGGTTTTATAATCTGCAAATGGCATTTTGCCTCTCCTGTAGATGGATCATCGGCTCAGTTATTGTTGCCGATTTGGATTTGTAATCTGACTTTATCCAGTTATCCCCAACCGGTATAAGACATAAACGGTGTGAGGCGATAAGGGTGACTTATAACACCGTGCTTTCCCATGTATGCTGGCGCAGCTGGCGTGATGGCGGCAGCAACGGGATAGCCAGTTCAGCGATAATCTCGCGCAGGATATCCACCAGCGCGATGGATTCCGGGTTATCGCCATGCACCAGAATCGAGGAAGCATTTACCGTCAGGGTTGCGCCATCAATGGTTTGTACCGTTCCCTCGCTTAGAAACTGGCGCACGCGGGCGCGAACCTGCGCGATATCATGGATCACCGCACCCGGCTTCGCGCGGCTGACCAGCAGACCGTTACTTTCATAGGCGCGATCGGCGAGGAAGGTGCAGACCACCGGCAGATCCAGCTCGCGCGCCGCACGCTCAACCGCATTGCCTGACATGGTGCTGATAATCATATTCGGGTCGAAATGCTTCACCGCCTGCAATAGCACTTGCGCCAGCGCGGCGTCTTCCGACACCATATTGCCCAGCGCGCCGTGAAAACTCATATGCGTCAGCGGATAACGGGCGGCGGCGGCAAAAGCCGACAGGGCGCCAAGCTGATAGGTGACGTAATGGGCCATCACCTCAGGCTCAATCTGCATGCGGCGGCGACCAAACCCCATCAAATCGGGAAAGCCGACATGCGCACCGAGATCAACCTGGTTCTCCTTCGCCATCGCCACGGTATTCGCCATAATCACCGCATCGCCCGCGTGAAAACCGCAGGCGACATTGGCGGAGGTGATGCGCGGCATCAGGGCGGCGTCATTAGCAATCTGGTAGTCGCCAAAGCCTTCGCCAATATCAGCATTCAGATCGATATATTTCATGCCGCCAGCTCCGCGTTGCGTAACAACATAATTTCGCTGCCATATTCCACGCACTCTCCCTGCGCCACCTGCAGCGACTCCACCACGCCGGTAACCGGGCTGCGCAGCGGTAAATAGATCAAACCCACTTTTAGCAGCGCCAGCATCGCGTCTTTCTGCACTTCAGCGCCTGGCGAGGTAAACGGCAGACCATTGGCGGGATGTTGCAACAGCACGGTGCCGGGCATTGGCGCACATAGCGCCGCGCTGTCGGCCAGCACCGGGCTTTCGGGCGCGCTGGCACCGGCAGTAATCGGCATCAGCTGCGCGGCTTGCGGCGCATATTCGAGGCGCACACGGTAGTTGTCGCCGCCAAATTCAATGCACCCCAGCCCCGAAGCACGCATTTTTTGTGCGATCTTACGCAAATCGCGTAACGCTAATGATTTGTTTTGCATATTTATCCCGCCGAAGAGACTGACAAACGTCAGGTTTGTCGAAGTGTTAATGACACTCTATCGTGTCATTCTCCGCGCCAGGTAAGAGGGTTTCGCTTTGCAGTAATAAGGGAGACTTATTACCCCACTAAGGTCAGTGGTCGGTTATCTACCGTGCGCTTTGACATCAGCGCCAGCAGGATCGCTTTTACCGCTTCCGCCGGTTGCGACAGCGGCAGATGATCCGACATACAGAATGACAGTGACGCCTGCACTTCCGGCTCGACGATTTTGGCCATCCACGCATTGGATGCTTTCAGCATCGCCAGCGCGGCAGACTCCGGCATGATGGTGCAACCCAGTCCGGCAGCCAGCGCCGCGTTCAGCGTAGTCTGGGATTCAATTTCACATTTCACCCGATAGGCCAGACCTTCATGGATAAAGGCATCGTCCACCACTTTGCGCATAATGTTATAGATGCGCGGCAGGAACAGGTCATAGCGCGCCACTTCCGCCAGCGTAATGCTCTTCGCCGGGCTGGCCAGCTTATCAGGGCAGACGAAACAGAGATTCTCTTTCATCAGCGGCATAAAGCGCAGGCCGTGGATCTCGCGATTACCATAGATCACCGCCATATCCATGCGACCATTCATAATCAGCTCACTCAGGGTAGTACCAAAATTCTCATTAAAATAGAGTACGATCCCCGGATGCTGGCGATGAACCTCTTCCATCAGCGGCAACGCCAGCTGCTGAGCGGCAGTGCCCGGCGCCAGTCCCACGGAAACGCTGCCGGACAGCGCCAGCATCGAGCCATCAATGGCGCTCTGCGCCTGATCGCACTGGCGCAAAATCGCCTGCGCATGGGTATAGAGTATTTTTCCGGCTTCGGTGGGCGTCACACCACGCTTGGTGCGGATCAGCAGTTGTTGATTCACCTCCCCTTCCAGCGTCGCCAGTTGCTGGCTCAGCGCGGGTTGGGCGATATGCAAGATATCGGCGGCTTGTGTCAGACTTCCGACATCTACAATTTTAATAAAATACTTCAGCCGACGCAGATTCATAACCACTTCCTGAGAACCAAATATAATCAGGTTGTTGCAATAACAGTGCCAGGGGTGACAACTCAGCCATAAGGCTTTCACATCAAGGCTTAACGCAGAA
The DNA here is from genome assembly GCF_025527015.1 of Winslowiella arboricola. GTDB lineage: Bacteria > Pseudomonadota > Gammaproteobacteria > Enterobacterales > Enterobacteriaceae > Erwinia > Erwinia arboricola. The sequence goes on from NZ_JAODIM010000041.1 coordinate 402,402, forward strand.
TAACGCCGCCTGAATCTGCGGCTGCCGCACCGCGCTGGTGCAACAGCCTGCCCGTCAGGCCGCAATTACATGGTTACTGGCCATCTCCCACTGCAATAATACCGGCTCGCCAACACTGAACGTCGGCAGCGTGCCGTTGCCGTTGGTTTGCTGCCAGACCATCATCTCTTCACCGCCCGCCAGCTTCAGGCTGTAATGCAGCATAAAGCCGCGATAAACCACCTGCGAGATACGCGCTGTCACCGCGTTATGGCCGGGTAATGGCGCGCCGTTTTGATAAGGCGACAGGCGAATCGCCTCCGGGCGCAGAGTCACCGTCACCGATTCAGCGTCAGACGGGCAATGCGCCACCGACAAATTCACCCCGGAAGCCGAGATTAACTGCACGCTGTCCGCCTGGCGCTGCACCACCCGCGCCGGTAAAAAGTTGGATGCGCCAATAAAGCCAGCGACAAACGCGGTGGCCGGTTTCTGGTAAATCTCGGCGGCGGAAGCCACCTGCTCAAGGCGCCCCCCCTGCATCACCGCGATCTGATCGGCCATCGTCAGCGCCTCATCCTGATCGTGGGTCACCATAATAGTGGTCAGTTCCAGCCGCTGCTGTAACTGACGGATTTCCAGCTGCATGCTTTCGCGCAGGCTTTTATCCAGCGCGCCGAGCGGCTCATCCAGCAGCAACATATCGGGTTCGATTACCAGCGCGCGCGCCAGTGAAACGCGCTGCTGCTGGCCGCCGGAGAGCTGGGCGGGCAGACGATCGTGATACTGTCCAAGCTGCACCATATCCAGCGCTTTTTTCACTTTCTGCGCGGTATCACTGCGCGACAGACCGCGCATCTTCAGGCCGAAGGCGATGTTCTCGGCGACATTCATATGCGGAAATAGCGCATAGTTCTGAAACAGCATGCCGACATTCCGGCGGTGCACCGCCGTTTCCATAATCGACCGGCCGCCGACCATGATATCGCCGGTGGTTGGCGCTACCAGCCCGGCCACCATACGCAGACAGGTGGTTTTGCCGCAGCCACTGGGCCCCAGCAGCGCCAGAATTTCGCCGGCATTCACTTTCAGCGAAACATTATCAACCGCGACACTCTTGCCGTAGTGCTTACTCAGATTGTCGAGACGAACTTCAAAAGAACGCTGCATAATCGCTTACCCGGTAAATGTCTGATTATATTTTTCCAGCAGCTCGGCGCGGCGTGGAATGATGTAAGTCCAGTCTGGCGTAAACAGGTTAAGGGCTTTCATTTTGTCTTCCGGATAAGCGAGGTATTTCAGCGTCTGCTCATCGAACTCGATACCGCGTACCGTTGGCGCACTGAGGGTCACTTCGGCCAGCATTTTCTGCACCGAAGGCTCCAGCAGACGGTTAATCCACGCCAATCCCAGCTCGCGCTGCGGCGCATCTTTTACCAGCGCCAGACCATTAATCCCGGTAAATGCGCCCTCTTTGGGATAGGTCATATCCAGCGGAATGCCTTTTTTGGTATGCGGATAAATCGCTTTGGAGTACTCAATACCGCCGACCATCGCCTGGCTCTGCGCCACCATCATCACCTGCGCTTCACCGTCATACACCGTCATCACATTGGCTTTGAGCTGAGCGAGTTTTTCCCAGCCTTTATCAATTTCATACTGCGCTTCCTGCAACGGTTTACCGGTCGCCAGCGCGGCGGCAACAATCAGCATCAGAATACTTTGGGTATTTTTCGGTGTATTGAGGATCATCTGATGCGCGTATTTCGACGCAAAAATCTCGCTGTAGCTTTGAATCGGCTGCGTCACCTGCGGATTAATAAACAGCCCCGCCATCGACACCGAGAAGCCGACGCCGTAGCGATCGCTCAGCAGATAACGATCAAAGACGTTTTTCAGATTCGGGATCTCATCCACCGGCAGCTGTTCGATTAACCCCTCTTCCTTCGCCTGCGGGATGCCGATATCGTCCATCGACATCACGCTAAATAACGGTTTCTTTTTCGTGGCGCGCAGCGCGGCGATATTGGCGAGAGTTGCGCCTTCAGTGGTTAATACGCGGCAGTTGTACTCTTTCTCAAATTCGGGCAGCACCTGTTTCTTAATTAACGCGCCCTGCGCCGAGTTATAAACCCCTACCTGTAATACGCGGTCGGCAGCAGCATTGGCTTTGATATTGAGATAAGGCAGCATCGCGGTGCCCGCCACTGCCTTTAAAAAGGTACGTCGCTTGATGGATGTCATACTGCTTCCTCTGGTATTGGGGTGAAAAGTTATGCAGCCATAGCGCGACGCAGACCAACCAGCTTTTCCAGAGCCAGTACGACTACCGTTGCCAGGACAATTATTAATGTGGACATGGTGGCCACTGATGGGTCGAAAACGGTGCCAATCTGGCGGTAGAGCACCACAGGCACCGGCGTGTTCTGTGAGTCAGCCAGCCACATCGAGACCGGATAATTATCGAAAGAGACCATAAAGCAGAAGATGGCGCCCGAGGTGACGCCCGGTACAATCTGCGGGAAGATCACCTGGCGGAAGGTCGCCCAGCGGCTGGCGCCCAGGGTGCGCGCTGCCTCTTCGAGGCTGGGATTAACCAGTTCCAGACTGGTTAACACCGTGCGCACCACATACGGCGTGGTCACTACGGTGTGCGCCAGCAGCAGATTGAGTTTTACATTGCTCCAGCCATAACCGGAGAACAGCTGTAACAGCGCCAGTCCGGTAATCAGCACCGGAAAGATCAGCGGTGACAGCAGTAAGCCTTTGCACATCGAGGAGAACGGCAGATTGCCGCGCACCAGCGCAAAAGCAGCGGGCACGCCAAGCAGCAGCGATAACAGCGTGGTGCCGATCGAGAGTACGGTGCTGAACAGCAGCGCCTCAATAAACTCCTCGTTTGCCAGCACCTTGCTGTACCACTCCAGGGTAAAACCGGTTGGCGGGAAGCTGACGAAATAGCCATCCGAAAACGAGATCACCACAATCAGCACAATCGGCGTGATAATAAAAATCATCATTGCGGCGGCAATGCCGTACAACACCCAGCCGCCAAAACCGCTTAAGCTGTTATTCATTTGCGATCTCCCGGCACACGACGTCCGCCCAGTAACTTCATCGACAGGGTATTTACCACAATCACAATAAACACCAGGATAGTGGCGATGGTGGCGCCAAACGGCCAGTCATACACCGCGACAATCTGCTGCTCGGCGAGGTTGCCAAGCATTTGCGATCGCGGCCCGCCAATCAGCGCCGGTATCACATAAGATCCCGCCGCCAGCGAGAACACCAGCGTCATCCCCGCCACCAGTCCGGGCAGGCTCAGCGGCAGCGTCACACGCAGAAAAACACTCCAGGGCGGTGCGCCAAGGGTGCGCGCCGCCGATTGCAGATTGGGGTCAATTTTGCCGAGCGCCGACGCCAGCGGCAGCACCATCATCGGAAAGAAAATATGCAGTGAGCCGATGATCACCGCCCATTGGGTAAACATCAGCGAATCAGGACGATCGATTATCCCCAGATGCAGCAGCACGTAATTGACTAAGCCACCAGGGCCATTATTTAAAATTAACTGCCAGCCGTACGCGCGCACCACCACGCTGACCGCCAGCGGAGCGATAATCATCAGCGTCATAATGCGTGAAACCGTGGTGTTGCCGCGCACCAGCACCGAGGCGACCGGGTAAGCCAGCAGCGCGGCAATCAGGGCGGTAATCACACTGATACGTAAGGTATTGATCAGCACATCGCTATATAACGCCACCTGAAAGAAATGCAGATAATGTTCGAAGGTATAAGGCGCAGCGATATTTCCGTCCGGCGTTTGCGTCATCACGCTAAAAAACATCAGCCGAACCGCAGGCGCAAAAAAGAAAAACAGCTGAAAGACGAGTAAAGGTAAAATTAACCAGGCCGGAGATTGCCAGAAGGTTAATCTTTTTTTTATTCGAACCATTGGCGCAGAAATATCAGTCATCGGATTTCCTGTGAGCAAGCTAATATCTTTATGCGATTGGCTGTCAATCGCCAGCGTAAGCATGAGTGTAGGAACAGAAAAGCCGCGACCTTTTTATAACTCATTGAATAAAATGAATTACTCTATAATTTTCGTCGTCACAAAACGGTAATATGATTCACTGCGTAATGACCAATACATTTTCATTATGTGGCAACCTTATCCCGTTATGGAGATAAGGCGCGATTCCCCTGTGATAAAGCAGCGATTTAACCGCAGATATTGTTTTGTGTTATGTCACCACAACAAAGCGCTATTGGATTGTTTAACCCTTTCATCATTACCCTTCTCCCTGACACTGCGTCTGCACGCTAATTCTCACTGACTGATGACTTCTGGAATCCAGCACCATGCCTGATATCGCCGATCGCTTAAAGAATGTTACCGTTTCTGCCTCCGTTGCCATGACCCAGAAGGCGCGTGACCTTGCCGCCCAGGGCGTGCATGTTGTTGGTCTCTCCACTGGCGAACCTGACTTCCCGACGCCGGAACACGCAACCGAAGCCGCCTATGCCGCGGCGCGTGGCGGCGATACGCGTTACCCTCCGACCGATGGCACTCCGGCGCTGCGCGCGGCAATCCAGCGTAAATTCAAACGTGACAACAATCTGGACTATGACATCAGCCAGATTCTGACGGCGGGCGGTGCAAAGCAGATTATTTTTAATGCGATTCTGGCCACCATTAACCCCGGTGATGAAGTGGTGATCCCGACGCCGTCGTGGATTAGCTATGCCGATATCGTGAAGTTTGCTGGTGGCATCCCGGTGCCGGTCGCGTGTCCGCAGGAGAATGGATTTAAGCCTTATCCGGCGGATTTAGAGGCAGCGATTACACCAAAAACCAAATGGTTACTGCTGAATTATCCCAGCAACCCGACCGGTTCGGTCGCCACCCGCGCTGAGATGCAGGCGATTGCCGAAGTGATGCTGCGCTATCCGCAAGTGTGGATTATGACCGACGATATCTACGAACATCTGATCTACGATGACGTCACTTTTTATACGCTGGCGGAAGTGGAACCGCGCCTGTTGGATCGCGTACTGACGGTTAACGGCGTATCGAAAGCGTACTCCATGACCGGCTGGCGTCTGGGCTTCTGTGGCGGGCCGAAAGACCTGATTAAAGCAATGAGCAACGTCAACACCCAGAACAGCGGTGGTGTCACCACCCTGACCCAGGCGGCGGCGGTTGCGGTGCTGGATGGCCCGCAGGATCTGCTGAAAGAGCGGGCAGAAATTTACCGTCAGCGCCGTGATTATGTGCTGGAACGCCTGACATCGGTCGATGGCCTGAGCTGCCATAAACCGCAGGGCGCGTTTTATCTGTTTGTTAATATCGCCGCCTTTATCGGCAAAACCAGCGCCGGTGGCCGTCCGATCAGCAATGATGCGGACTTCGTACTGGCGCTGATTGAAGAGCAGCATGTGGTTACCGTGCAGGGCGCAGCTTATGGCATGAGCCCTTACTTCCGCCTCTCTTACGCCACCAGCATGGAGATGTTGCAGGAAGGCTGTGACCGCATCGCTGCTTTCTGCGCTGGCATTCACTGAGGAGAAAACCATGCTCGACACGGCTCAACGTGTGGTAATGGTTTCCGGGGCTGCAAGAGGCCTCGGTTTGCATATTACCGAGCGTTTACTTAAGTCAGGATTTACCGTTTGCGCCGGGGTGCGCAACCCGGACGCCCTTGCACCACGCGAGCGCTTAACCGTTTGTCAGTATGACGCCGCAGTCGCGGGATCCGGCGAAGCCTGGGTGGCGGCGACCCTGCAACAGTATGGCCGTATCGATGCGCTGGTAAACTGCGCCGGGATTAATCCCCGGGTGCGGGTGATGGATGAGGATGAAGGCGCGCTGGATGATATGTGGCAGATTAATGTGAAAGGACCGCTGCGCTTAAGTCGCGCCGCCCTGCCGTCGCTGTTTAGCTGTGGTAATGGTCGCATTATTAATGTCGCATCACTGGCCGGGCGCAGGGTCGGCAGTAATGTCGGCTATGCGATGACCAAATTTGCCGTGGTGGCGCTGACGCACGGTATCCGTCAGGAGTGCTGGGATCAGGGCGTGCGCGCTACTGCGCTCTGCCCGGGTTATATCGCGACCGATATGACCGCCGGTGAAACCGAAGTGACACGTGAAGAGATGACCCAACCGGAAGATTTAGCGGAAATGGTCGAACTGCTGTTACGCCTGCCGAACAATCTGTCGGTGGCGGAACTGCTGATTAACTGCCGTAAAGAAGCGATGCTTTAGTCACTCCGGGCGGTGAGAACGCCGCCCGATGTTTCAGACCCGCTCAATCCTGATATTTTTCCCGGTAAACGCCGTCAGCTTCTCTGCGGCGATCCCTTTATCCACCACCATAATCGCAATATCAGCGCATTGCGCCACCGAGTAGCGTGCAATGCCGGGGATCTTCTCCGCTGTCAGCGCAATAATAATCTCATTGCTACGCGCAACCACGGTTCGTTTAAACTCGGCGTCGGTAAAATCAAATACCGTCACTCCCGCTTCAGCATCCATAGCACAGCCGCCGAGAAAACATTGATCGAACCAGATATCGCTCAGCTGACTTTGCGGTGTGACGCCAAGACTGCCGCCGGTCTGCGGCTGCACCCGCCCGCCAAGCATAATCACTTCGTAATGCGGATAGCGCATCAGTTCCACCGCAATCAACGGTGAATTGGTGACCACCGTCAGCTGCAGATGCTCCGGCAACGCACGGGCCAGCGCCAGATTCGTGGATCCGGCGTCAATAAAAACAGAGCCGCCATCCTTGACCAGACTGGCGCAGCCACTGGCGATCCGCTGTTTTTCAGCGCTGATTGCCAGGCTGCGGTTAATAAAACTGTCAGATTCTTTCACCATACTGACAGCGCCACCATAGACCTTTTTACAGACTCCTTCGCGCGCCAGCTCCTGCAGATCCCGCCTGATGGTATGTTCCGAAACCTGCAATTCTGCCGCGAGGCCTGTCACTGTTACCCGACCTTCATTCAGCAGTTTCTGACGAATCAGGGATTGTCGCTGCTGGGGAAAAGCTGCATAATCGAGCATAAAACTTCCTCACAATACCTTGATCGAGCAAAACTGAGCATAACTTTAATCTGACGAAGGGGTCGAGTCAATGAGCCAACTGCCTGAACTCTCTTTCCTGCATCAGCTGGCGGATGCCGCCAGTCAGGAAACACTGCCGCGTTACCGTCATCAGTTGCAACATATTGCATCTAAGCCCAAAGCGGGATTCCGCTTTGATCCGGTCACGGAAGCCGATCGGGAAGCGGAAAAGGTCATGCGTCAGTTGATCAATCAATATTACCCGCAGCACGCGATTATGGGCGAAGAGTTCGGTATCAGCGGCGAAGGACCGCTGATGTGGGTGCTGGATCCGATTGATGGCACCCGGCCTTACCTGTGTGGTTTGCCGGTGTGGGGCACCCTGACGGGACTGATGGAAAATGGTCGCGCGATTATGGGGATGATGAGCCAGCCGTTTACTGGCGAACGCTTCTGGGCCGATGGTCAGCAGGCATGGAGCAGCAGCGCGCAGGGTAAACAACGGTTACAGACGCGCAAGGGTATTAGCCTCGATCAGGCGATTCTGCATACCACCGCGCCGAAACCGGCGGGTATGCACAGTGAAATTAACTTCGCTAAGCTCAGCGAGCAGGTGCTAATGACCCGTTACGGTGGCGAGTGCTATGCCACGGCGATGCTGGCTGCCGGGCAGATTGATATTTGCGTCGAATTTTCACTGCAACCCTACGACATCGTGGCATTAATCCCGATTATCGAACAGGCTGGCGGTGTGGTGACCACTCTGGACGGTCAGCGTGCGGAGAAAGGTGGCGCAGTGGTGGCGAGCGGTTGTCCGGCGCTACACCAGCAGGTACTGACTATTCTTAATGGTTAACATTCACCCGGTAAGGGAAACCCGATAAATGTCTGATGTTTCTGATGCAGTTGAAAAGCAGTGGGCTCCGGCGAAGCGCGAACAGAGCGCCACCCGGCTGATGTTTTTTATGGCGGGATTTGCCACCGCCGCCTGGGCCGCGCTGGTGCCTTTTGCCAAACTGAATACCGGCGTCAATGATGGCACGCTCGGGCTATTACTGCTTTGTCTGGGCGGTGGCGCGCTGGTGGCAATGCCATTAACCGGCGCGCTGACCACCCGTTTCGGCTGCCGGGCGGTGCTGGTGGTTTCGGTGCTGATCTTTGTGTTATTACTGCCGCTGCTGCCGGTCATTAGCAACGGTGCCATTCTGGCGCTGGTGTTGCTGGGCTTTGGCGTCGGCATTGGGGTGACCGATTGCGCGATGAATGTGCAGGCAATTATTGTGGAAAAAGCGGCGACGAAACCGATTATGTCCGGTTTCCATGGTTTCTACAGCGTCGGCGGTATTGGCGGCGCCGCAGCGATGAGCGGCATGATGTCGCTTGGGCTGTCGCCATTTGCTGCCACCCTGGTCGCTGCCGTGCTGCTGCTGGTGATGTTGCTGATCACGCTCAGCGGCTTGCTGACTTATGCCAATCCGGCAGAAGGCCCGGCATTCGCTTTTCCGCGCGGAGCGGTACTGATTATCGGCGCCATCTGTTTTGCCTCGTTTCTGGCGGAAGGCGCGGTGCTCGACTGGAGTGCCGTATTTCTGATCGAATACCGTGATATGCCGAATGCGCTCGGTGGGCTGGGCTTCGCCTGCTTCGCCGCTACGATGACGGTTGGGCGTTTAACCGGCGACCGTATTGTTGCGCGCTTCGGTAGCTATCCGGTGGTTGTCGCTGGCGCGATTATCGCGGCAACCGGACTCGCCCTGCCGGTCTTTGTTCCGCACTGGATTTTCTCGCTGGCAGGCTATGGCTTGATTGGTATCGGCTGCGCCAATATTGTGCCGGTGATGTTTTCCGCCGCCGGGCGTCAAACCAGTATGCCACAGGCGGTGGCAATACCGGCGATTACCACACTGGGCTATATGGGAGTGCTTGCCGGGCCAGCCAGTATCGGTTTCATTGCCCATATCAGTACGCTGCCGCTGGCTTTTCTGCTGGTGGCGCTGATGCTGCTGGCGGTGGCCTGGGGGGCGCGGCGGGTGAAGATGTAAGTCGGCGGCTAACCGGCGGCGTTCTCGCCGCCCGAGCCAGTTTCTGAATCAGGATGATTGTAGGGGCGGCGTTCTCGCCGCCCTGGCCAAATGTTTCACCTGTCACAATCCCGACGTCAGCTCCAGCAGCAGTTCTCTTACCGCCGCGGCAGGCTCAGACATCGGCGTGCGATCGGAGATGCATAACGATAGCGTCTCGGCGATCTGCGGCCCGGCGAGAGAACGAATAATCACATCACGCGATTCCGACTGAATACGTTCGGCAATCGCTTTTGGCATAATCGTCACGCCGAGACCGGCATCAACCGCACGCGCAATGCTTTTCACCGCTTCCAGCTCACCGACAATATTCATTGATGCGCCATTCTGGTTAAAAGCATTATCAATTGCGCGACGGACAAAGTTATAAGCTGGGGGCAGTAGCATCGGTAAACTGCTGAGCTGACTGACATTTACCGGCCCGCCTTCATCGTCAAAATCAAAATCCGCATGGGCAACAAAGAAAAACTCTTCCACCAGCAGCGGTTCATAATGCAATCCCTTAATGCCGCCGCTGCCATGCAGCAGGGCAATTTCCAGATGACCGTTGGATATCAGCTGGCTGTAGGCCTGGCCGACGCTCTCCACCAGATGCAGCAGAATACCGGGATGACGCTTACGCATTTCAGTTAATAACGACATTGATAACGTCGCGGCGACGCTAAACGGCGCGAGGCCAACGGATACGCGGCCGGAGAGCGCCTGTCCGGCATCCAGCACATCGGTTTCCGCCTGGCCCAGCTGGCGCAGAATCGCGTTGGCATGGCTGTACAGCACCTTGCCCGCTTCGGTCGGCACCACACCCTGCTGACTGCGAATCAGCAGTTTGCGTTTGAAATGCTCCTCCAGCGATACCAGCTGCTGGCTGAGTGCCGGTTGCGCAATATGCAGCGCATCCGCCGCCCGGGTGATACTGCCCATATCCACAATGGTGATAAATGATTTCAGTCGCCGGGTGTTCATCTGCCTCTCCGCTGGGTTATTGCGCGATAACCTCTGCTGCCGGGGCAACGGTGCCGCCATTGGCTTCAATTTCACTGCGTACGATACCGGCCAGTTCAACCGATCCCGGCGTATCGCTGTGGATCAAAATCGATCGTGCGCGAACCGGATAGCGCTGACCATCAAAGGTGGTTACCGTGCCTTCCAGTAAAAACTGGCGGACACGGGCGCGTACCGCCGACTCTTCTTTAATCACCGATCCGGCAACCCCTCTGGGCACCAGCTGTCCCTGCGCATCGTAGGCGCGGTCGGCGAGAAAAATCGTCAGGGTGCTTAATCCGCAGGCTTTGGCGGCCTGCTCAACAAAGGTGTCGGGCTGGGAAAAGATAATCAGTTCAGGATCGATACGTGCAATCGCCTGCATCACCTGCTGCGCCAGCGCCAGATCGCGGTTAATCATATTGCCCATTGCCGCATGAAAACTGACATGCGCCACCCGCACGCCTTCGGCACGCGCAATGGCGCTTAGCGCGCCGAGCTGATACACCACCTGCTGGCAGAGTTGATCGGCGCTAAACGGCAACTCTTTGCGCCCGAATCCCTGACGATCCGGCAGACCCGGATGCGCGCCAATACCAACGCCATGCTGCTTCGCCAGCCGCACCATACGCGTCATAATATCCGGATCGCCGGCGTGGAAACCACAGGCGATATTGGCGGAAGAGACCACCTGCATTAGCGACGCGTCATCACACAGCTGATAAACGCCAAAACCTTCACCCATATCGGAGTTCACATCGATCTTCATCAGGATTCACTCACAGTTGACAACGGTCAGAGACCGACGACTTTTTTCATTGGCAGACAGCTGTCACGCAGGCGCGTCAGCCAGCGCTGAATCTCCGCGGCCACGCTAATCGCTTCGCGCGCATCACTTTTAATCAGCTGAATATACTGGCCGGGCTGAACCTGACCCAGACGCCATAAATCCTCTTCGATAATCCCCGCCATCTTCGGGTACCCCCCGGCGGTATTGGCGTCGCTAAGCTGAATAATCGGCTCACCGGCAGGCGGAACCTGCACAATGCCCGGCACCAGACCATAGGAGCGCATTTCGACCACTTTGGAGGGCAAAATCGGCTCACCCGACAGGCGATAGCCGGTACGGTTACTTTGATTCGATATCTGCCACTGCTGCTGCCAGAAGCGTGCGTGATCGGCGGCGAACAGTTCATACTCACCGGACGGAATCGCCCGTAGCTGGATGACGCCATCGGCATTGCAGGGAAAAGCGGCCGCCATCGCCACCGCCGGGGGTTCGATACCCATGCCGCTGGCGGGCAGCGGCAGCGCCTGCGTTTCACCCAGCGGTAAACGATCGCCCTTCTGCAACCAGCGCCCTTCGTGACCGCCAAAGCTGCCACGCAACGCGGTGCTGCGCGACCCCATCACCAGCGGCACATCTATACCGCCCGCCACACAGAGATAGCTACGCGCGCCGTGGCGCGGAAAATTCAGCTCCAGCTCCTGCCCCTGTTTTACCGCACAACCCCACCACGGCGGCAGCGCTTCGCCATCCAGCTTTGCCCGGCAGTCAGCGCCGGTCAGCGCAATACTGGTATCCGCCAGAAAACGCACGCGGAACGGAAACAGCTGGATCTCCAGACAGGCGGCATTCTCATCATTGCCGAGCAAAATATTACCCGCACGCAGCGCAAGCGGATCCATCACGCCACTGACCGACACGCCCATATGACGAAAGCCGCTGCGTCCCAGATCCTGTACCGTATTTAGCGCACCGGTTTTGATAATCTCAATCACAGCTCAATCCTTTCGGCTAAAAAGCGCACGCTGTCTCCCGGAGCCATCAGTGCCGGGTTCTCCGCCCATGGGTCAAACACATTTAATTCGGCAAAACCAATCGCGTTCCAGCCATTCGGCCCGGTTAAGGCTGACACCCCCGCCTGCGCGCCGCCAATGGTGACGGTGCCTTTCAGCATATTCAGCGAAGGCACTTTCTTACGCGGCGTGGCGATAGTCGGATCGAGACCATGCAGATAGCCAAAGCCCGGCGCGCTACCCAGCGCAAACACTGTATAACTGCCCTGCGCATGGCGACGAATCACCTCTGCGGCGGAGAGTCCGGTGTGCTGACAGACGGCAGCAAGATCGGTGGCATGTTCACCCCCATAGATCACCGGAATTTCAATCAGCTTGCCACGCGGATTGACCGCCTGCGCCTGCTGCCAGAGCTCGTTTAACAGCGCCAGCGTGGCGTCATAATCAACCGGGGTCTGACGGAATAAGACAAGGAGATTCGTCACGCCGGGGATCAGGGATTCCACATCGGCACACGACTCAAGCAAGGCAGCCAGCGACCAGATACGGCGCTGGGCCGGCAGATCGAAATCTCCCGGCGCTTCAACCAGCCATGCCCGACTACCGATGGTAGAAATCTTTACCTTATCGCCGTGGCCGGCAAGAATAAACGAGGCGCGGGAAGGCGCCTCACCAGACAGCATCGTCATGGGTTATTCCAGAGGTTCGAATTTAAGGCTGGATAACGGCTGAACCTTCTCTTCACGAATCATTTTGTATTCGGTTTTTGGCCCAATCCACTTATCCCAGATTTTGTCGATGGTGCCGTCATCATCCATCGCTTTCAGGCTGGTATTCACTTTCGCCAGCAGCGCAGGTTCTTCCTTCGACATGCCGACCCCAATCGGTTCCAGCGCCATCGGTTCTTTAATCATGCCCAGTTCAATACCGTCTTTTTGCGCCTGCGAAATCATTTTAATGCCGGTCATGGTGTTAGTGACAAAGCCCACCACTTTATTCTGCTCCAACGCGAGGAAAGCCGAGGCAGAATCCTGGAACGTTACCGCTTTGGCGCCCGCCAGATAGATAGACTGCTCTGATGTGGTGCCTTTGGTGGCACTGATGCGTTTGCCTTTAAAGTCGGCGCGGGTTTTATCCACGTTTGGCTTTTTTACCACCAGCATCTCTTTCGCCACATAGTAGGGGTCGCTGAACTGAATCTGATTACCGCGCGTTTTGGTGTACGCCAGGTTGGCGACCAGCACATCGGCACGTTTGGTGGCAATCACCGCAATACGTGCTTCAACCGAGGTTGGCATCAGATTGAGTTTCAGGCCCATTTTGCTGGCCAGCGCGGTACAGAGATCGACATCCATGCCCACCAGCTGGCGGGTTTGCGGATCCGGAGACGAAAATGGGGGAACATCGGAATAGACTGCGCAATTTAACTGACCGCGTGCCTGAATATCAGACAGCGCATCAGCATGCGCCGCCGGGAAAGTCATCATCAGTGGCATCGCCAGCATGGTGCAAGACAGTAACTTCAGTTTCATTTGTTTTTCCCCGAAATGGTATTTAGCAGTGGCGGAAGTATCCCCTGGCACGATGGTCTGACTATATAAGCTGCAATTTGGCTTGTATAAGAGGTAAACCCTGTATGGTGATATGCATTTTGTATGACTGAAAAACCACCACCGCAGCGCGCAAACCGGCTATAAGCAAAAACTATCCGGGCAGAACAAAATTATCTTAACCGCCGGTCATAGCTGCACTCTAAGGTAGGGAGGATTTCCATCACGGTAATAAAGCGAGAGACAGGTTGAAGATAAATTCCAGAATGGGTGTGCTGCTGAAGATTATGGCCGCCCTGTGCGCAACATTAATGCTGGCATGTGTAAAAGGTCTGGACGGCGCGATCCCGACTGGTGAAGTGATCTTTTTCCGCTCATTTGTCGCCTTATTCCCGTTACTGATTTGGTTAAAGTTTCAGGGCAATATTCTTCAGCTGATTAAAACCAAAAATATCTTCGGCCATTTAATTCGGGGCTTTTCCGGCACCGGCGGTATGTATTTTAATTATCTGGCGTTAGTCTATATCTCTCTGGCCGATGCCACCGCCATCAGTTATGCCGCGCCATTATTTACCGTCATCATGGCGGCCATTTTGTTGAAAGAAAGTGTGCGCTTCTCCCGCTGGTTGGCAGTAATCGTTGGTTTCTCCGGGATCATAGTTATGCTCTCGACGCATTTGAATGCCAGCGGGTCTTTTTTTTCCGGTGCCACAACCGATACCGGCGCCACGATCGGGGTTATTTTCGCCCTGCTGGCGGCGTTTTGCTCGGCGACCTCTTCAGTACAAATTCGCTTTCTAAATGGAGTCGAAAAACCTGGCGCCATTGTATTTTATTTCTCGTTAATGACCATGCTGATCGGCATGGCGACGATATTCTTTGGCTGGGAAGTGCCCGACACCACCCAGCTTTTGCTGCTGACTGGCTGCGGTTTCTTTGGCGGTATGGCGCAAATTCTGATCACCCTCAGCCTGCGCTATGCCGATGCTTCGCTGCTGGCGCCGTTTGATTACACCACGCTGGTGTGGTCGATGCTGATTGGTTATTTTTTCCTCGGCAGTCTGCCGACTTCAACCACCGTCATTGGGGCGGCAATTGTGGCGACAGCCGGTATTTTCACCGTCTGGAGCGAACACCGCACACGTAAACCGCGTATTGTACGCAGCGTGAATTAAGGAGGGAAATATCCCGATTGTTATATCCATAATAATAATGACCACACTTTATTCTCAATAAAAATTCGCCTTTGCTATGACAAGCGATATCCGATTTTCATGTTGTTAATCTCACTCAATGAAAAAACAGGACGATGATGAAGCGTATAAATAAAGTCTGTGTGGCAGTAATTTTATTAACCTCCGGGACAAGCCAGGCCGCCGAAATTTATAATAAAGATGCCAATAAACTGGATCTTTATGGCAAGGTGCAGGGCATGCATTACTTCTCCAGCGATGACAGTCTGGCTGGCGATCAAACCTATATACGTATCGGTTTTAAAGGTGAAACGCAGATTAATGATTCCTTAACCGGCTACGGTCAGTGGGAATATCAGTTTCAGGCGAATAACAGTGAAGGCAGTGACGCCAACAGCAATAATAAAACCCGCTTAGGGTTTGCTGGCCTGAAATTCGGCGACTATGGCAGCTTTGACTATGGCCGTAACTATGGCCTGGTGTACGACGCCATCGCTTATACCGATATGCTGCCAGAATTTGGCGGCCCTACCGGCTCCGCTGACGGTTTTCTGCGTGGCCGCTCGACCGGTGTCGCCACTTATCGTAACCGTGGTTTCTTTGGTCTGGTCGACGGTTTAAATTTCGGTCTGCAATACCAGGGTAAAAACGACCGCGACAGCATCTCGCGCGCCAACGGCGACGGCTGGGCCAGTTCCGTCAGCTACGATACCGACTTTGGCGTCAGCTTTGCCGGGGGTTATGCCAGCCTGGATCGCACCGATGCGCAAAATGCGGATGGCGTTTATGGCAATGGCAAGAAAGGCGAAAGCTGGACAGTGGGCAGCAAATACGATGCCAATCAGTGGTATTTTGCCGCTATTTACGGCCAGACACGTAATGCGTATGCGATTAGCAACAGCAACACCGGCGAAAGCGGGTTTGCCAATCAGTCGGAAACCTTTGAAGCGACACTGCAATACCAGTTCCTGAACGGCATTCGCCCTTCGATTGCGTATGTGCAAACCAAAGCAAAAGATATTGAAGGTTTAGGTGATGAATATGTGCTGAAATTTATCGAGCCTGGCATCACTTATTATTTCAATAAAAATATGAAGACTTACGTGGCATGGAAGATTAATCAGATCAATGAGAATAATAAACTGGGGCTGGCGAGCGACGATCAGGTTGCGCTGGCGCTGGTTTATCAGTTCTGATGTTAAACGCGGGAGCCGAAAACGGCTCCCCTACAAAAACTGTAGGGGCGGCGTTTTCGCCGCCCGTGTCAATGATTGGCATGCTGCATAATGACGGCGTTTTCGCCGCCCGTGCTTATGGATAGAGTCCACGATCTTTTCGCGCCAGCAGAATCCGCTCACAGGCCACTGCATAGGCTGCAGTACGCAAGGTCACATTCAGTTGCTGCGCTTTTTCCCATACCGCATCCAGCGCATGCTTCATAATGGTATCAAGCCGCTGGTCGATCTCTTCTTCGCTCCAGTAAAAGCTGGAGAAATCCTGTACCCACTCGAAATAACTGACCGTTACCCCACCGGCATTGCAGATCACATCCGGTATCACGATGATATTTCGCGCACGCAAAATATCATCGGCTTGCGGTAGCGTCGGGCCATTGGCCCCTTCCAGCACCAGGCGACAGGTTAATTGCTGCGCCCGCTCAGCGGTGATTTGCCCCTCCAGCGCCGCCGGCACCAGAATATCAATGTCCTGCAACCAGAAAGCGCTGTCATCGATATTATCCGCGCCGGGAAACGCGCTGATTTTGCCCTGCGCCGCCTGCCAGGCTTGCAGCGCCGGAATATCGATACCCTGTGCATTAAACAGCGTGCCACTGTGATCCTGCACCGCGATAACCTTTGCGCCATGCTGATAAAACAGCTCAGCCGCGACGCTGCCCACGTTACCAAATCCCTGCACAGCCACCCGGCTGCTGGCGATCGCCAGTCCCATTTTCGCGGCTGCGGCGCACCCGGTGACAAATACGCCGCGTCCGGTGGCTTTTACCCGTCCCAGTGAGCCACCAAGATGCACCGGCTTGCCGGTAACCACGCCAGTGGTGGTCGCGCCGACATTCATCGAATAAGTGTCCATCATCCAGGCCATTACCTGCGCATTGGTGCCGACGTCGGGTGCCGGAATATCCTGCTGCGGACCAATCAGCACTCCAATTTCACTGGTATAGCGGCGGGTCAGACGCTCCAGCTCTTTTACCGATAGCTGGCGGGGATCAACACGAATACCGCCCTTGGCGCCGCCAAAAGGCAGATTCAGCGCGGCGCATTTGATGGTCATCCACGCCGACAGCGCCATCACTTCTTCCAGCGTGACATCAGGATGGAAACGCACCCCGCCTTTTCCCGGCCCGCGCGACAGATTATGCTGCACGCGATAGCCTTCAAAATGACGCACGCTGCCGTCATCCATTTCCAGTGGAATATCGACAATTAACGCGCGTTTCGGATGACGCAGAGTATCGACCCAGTGTTCCAGCTCACCGAGAAACGGCACCACGCGTTCAACCTGTGCAAGATAAGTGGACCATGCAGAGTGATGGTCACCGCTGACATATGAGAGTGCTGACAATGCTAACCTCCGATTTAAATGTATCGAAAGGAGGTCAGGTTACGGGAAACCGGCTGCGGCGACCTGCAGGAGTTAGTGATAGTGTCATAACCAAAAACTATATAATCGCGAATCAATTTACCGGTAAAAGGGTCGCTACCCTGCGGAAAATCGCATTAACGCTGGCGGGAATTAAAGATTAATACCCTTCATACCATGATAAGCCATATACAGGCTGACAATGGCGATAAGTAAGCTGGAGAAATAGGGTGCGTGTCGATCCAAAGTCCCAAAAATGTACCGCCAGTTAAATATATAGCCGAAACACGTCCGGCTACCCAGCATCTTGCCATCGTTTTATCTCCATTAAACCCCAACCCAGATCTCATTTTTGATATTGAGTCGCACAATCAACCTTAAGACCAATTGTAATCGATTACTTTAGATGGCAAGTTAAAAGTAATCGATTACTTTAACCATAACCAAGTCAAAAAAAGTTGGAGATCAATATGCTATCAAGATTTGTGTCTGGCAAACGGCTGTCAGGTTTACTGCTGCTGTTATCGGCATCCACTCTCTCTGCCATCGCGGCGACCGCGCCGCAGGATCAGATCGCGTTACAGGGCTATACACTGCGTAATGTCGGCTCTCTGGAGCAGCAATACGCCATGGCGCATGATACCGGATTTAAGGCGATTGAGATTGTCAGCGATCAGGGCGTCAGCCCGCAGCAATTAAACGCCCTGCTGAACAAGTACCAGCTTAAAGTCACTTCCGATCATGTTCATCTTGCCGACCTGGAAGCCGGAACGCAGAAAATTATCGATTTTAATCAGGCGATTAATAACCACACCATTATCGTCTCCTGGCTGACGCTGGATGAGAGACCGGATAGCGCTGAAGGCTGGAAACAGATGGGTCAGCGGCTGGATAAACTTGGCGCAACGCTGAAAAAACAGGGTATGCAGCTGGGTTACCATAATCATAATTTTGAAATGAAGAAGTATGGCGGCAAAACCGCGCTGGAAATTATGCTAGATAACGCCAGCGCGCAGAACTTGCAGGTTGAGCTGGATGTCGCCTGGGTATCACGCGGTGGTCAGGATCCGGTACGTTTCCTGCAGAAATATCCGGGCCGCATCTTTGCCATTCATGCCAAAGATAATGCCTCCATCGGCGTACGCGATGATGAGATGAACTTTGCACCGGCGGGCAGCGGTATTCTGGCCTGGAATGAGATTTTACCGGCCGCAGAGAAGGCAGGCACCCGCTGGTATATTGTTGAACACGATCTGCCAAAAGATCCGCGTTCTGTTATTACTGCCGGCAAACGTTACTTAGAGAAGACGTTAAAGTAAGATTTTGCCGAACTGGCTGGCGCGTCTGCCAGCCAGCGGCTTCAGGCTGAAGCGCGCTGAATAAAGCGCCAGTCGAGAATTGATTGCTCCGGCTTACTGCCCGGATCATTGATTTTACGCAGCAACAGCGTCACCGCCTGCTTACCGATCTCGGTGGTCGGCTGCTCAATAGTGGTTAATTGCGGCGTGGTAATAAAGCCCAGTTCAGTACCGTCGAAACCTACCACCGCAATATCTTCCGGCACCTTTAATCCGGCCGCGGCAATGGCGGATAACGCCCCCGCAGCCAGCGTATCCGATACAGCAAAAATAGCGTCAGGCCACTCTGCACTGCGTAACAGATGCTCCGTTTCGCTTTTACCGCTGTCATAATTCAGCTTAGCGGCATAACGGATTTGGCAATAATCATTGCCGCGCTCGGCCAGCCGTTCGCGATAACCCTTTTCGCGCAGATTGGCATATTTATAGCTCAGATCGTGGTTAATCATCGCAATACGCTGGCGGCCCTGCTGAAGCAGATAATCAATAATAAAGCGTGAGGCTTCAATATCATTAATCCCCACGGTGGATACCGCCGAGGCGTCATCATATTCGGCGCACTGTACCCAGGGCGCATCGCCAATCAGATTTTGCAGCTCAGGCAGGGTCGACAGCGCATCCATCGAAATCACGCCGTCGACCATCTTGCCTGACAGCAGTTGCAGGCTGGATTGCGAACGCACAATATCGGAACCGGAATTGCACAGCAGAATACGGTAACCATTTTTCTCGGCTTCCGCTTCAATACCCTGCACCACATCGGCACAGAACGGGTTGGAGATATTTGACACCATCACCAGCAGCATACCGCTACGCGCGGTACGTAACTGACGGGCCAGCAGATTAGGCTGGTAGTTACTGGCTTTAATAGCATCGAGCACGCGCTGGCGATTACCGGCTTTAACGGTATCAATATTATTCAGTACCCGGGATACCGTTGCCACCGAGACACCGGCCAGGCGGGCAATTTTTTGAATCGACATACTCGAGGC
This sequence comes from Winslowiella arboricola, assembly GCF_025527015.1. Taxonomy (GTDB): domain Bacteria; phylum Pseudomonadota; class Gammaproteobacteria; order Enterobacterales; family Enterobacteriaceae; genus Erwinia; species Erwinia arboricola. The sequence continues at coordinate 422,015 of NZ_JAODIM010000041.1, forward strand.
TATCTCACGCTAATCCACTGATTGCGACAGAATAACACAGTTCATCCGGCGCTAAACCCGCCGCTTATTCCAGTAAACGGCGGGCGATATTAAGCGTGCATCAATTACTGGCTCACTTCAATCCAGCGCTGCTGGCGATGGCTTTGCACAATGGCATCGATAATAAACATAATCTGCGCGCCATCATCGAAAGTGGCAAATTCCGCCGCATCGACGCCCGGCTGTTTTTCCGCCGCAATATACTGATAAAACTTCAGCAGCATATTTTTAAACGCATCGGGCCAGCCTTCAATATGACCACCAGGAAAATGCACCGAGCCTTGTACATCGGCATTCAGCTGCGCAGGATCGTCAGTTAATAACTGATTAGCCTGGTTACGCGCGCCTACCCACAGATTTTGCGGCACTTCCTGATCCCAGCACAGCGACTTTTCGCTGCCGTTAATTTCAAACAGCAGCCGGTTTTTACGCCCGGCACTGACCTGCGACACATTAAAGGCGCCGCGACTGCCATCATCAAATTTCAGCAGCACCGAGGCAAAGTCTTCGGTCACCACCGGCTTCAGATCATACTCCTGCTGCGCGTGGTCAGCACCAAAGGTGGTCGCGCCATTTTTCGCCGCTTTACGCTGCGGATGCACGATCGAGAAATCGGCCATCACCGCAACGATCTTGCGCCCGGTAACAAACTGCAGTGTATCGCACCAGTGCGAGCCGATATCGGCCACTGCGCGCGATTCACCACCAACTTCAGGTTCAATCCGCCAGTTGTAATCGGTATCCAGTAGCATCCAGTCCTGGAAATAGCCCCCATGCACGGCAAACAGTCGGCCAATTTCGTTCTGCCGTATCATACTGGCCGCCTGCTGCACCATGGCGAACTGGCGATAGACAAAGCTGACGCCATGCACCACGCCATACTGTTGCGCCAGTGCCAGCAGATGGCGCGCCTCATCGCTGGTCATACATAACGGTTTCTCCGAGAACACATGTTTCCCGGCGCGAATAATTTTCTCATTGATGGCGGCATGCAGCGCATTCGGCGTGCAGTTATGCACCACCTGCAACCCCGGATGCGCCAGCAGCTGCTCAATGCTGCCGTAAGCATGGGGAATATGCAGCTGCTGCGCTTTTAGCTGCGCGGATTCAATGGCGTGATCCGCCAGCGCCACCACATTGACAAACCCCAGCCGACGCATGGCTTCAATATGCGCCGGGCCAATAAATCCCGAACCGATAATGCCCACATTAATCACGGCTTTGCTCCTCTGGCGCTAAGCCCAGCACAGCACGCATCTGCGCGCGGTCATCGGAAGTGACGGCAAAGTCGTCAAACGCGCGAGCGGCAACCGGGATAATCTGTTGCCGGATAAATTCAGCGCCTTCACGCGCGCCGCATTCGCCATCTTTCAGGCAGCACTCCCACTCCAGCACCGCCCAGCCGGCGAAATCATACTGCGCCAGCTTGCTGAAAATAGCTTTAAAATCGATTTGTCCGTCACCTGGCGAGCGGAAACGGCCCGCGCGTTCAATCCACGGCTGATAGCCGCCATACACGCCGCTTCTGGCGGTTGGATTAAACTCCGCGTCTTTGACGTGGAAGGCTTTGATACGCTGATGGTAAATATCGATAAAGCCGAGGTAATCCATCTGTTGCAGATGCATATGGCTGGGGTCGTAGAGAATATTGCAGCGCGGATGGTTATCGACCAGCGCCAGAAAGCGCTCAAAAGTGACGCCATCATGCAGATCCTCACCAGGATGCAGCTCGAAACAGAGATCAACGCCCTGCTGCTCAAAGCAGTCGAGAATCGGACGCCATAAGTGCGCCAGCTCAGCAAAGGCTTCATTAAGCAGATTCTCTTTGCGCGGCGGCCACGGATAGAAATAGGGCCATGCCAGCGCGCCGGAAAAGGTGGCATGCGCGGTTAATCCCAGCCGTGCAGAAGCCGATGCCGCCAGCTTTAACGCATTAATCGCCCACTGCTGGCGCGCCTGCGGATCGGCACGGTACTGCGGCGGCGCAAAATCGTTAAACGCTGCGTCATAGGCGGGATGGACCGCCACTAACTGACCTTCCAGATGCGTCGACAGCTCGCTGATGACCAGGCCCTGTGACGCCAGCACGCCGCTGACTTCATCACAGTAGGTCTGGCTGGTCGCGGCACGTTGCAGATCGAAAATATGGGGATGATTACAGGGGATTTGCACGGCTTTAAAGCCTAATCCGGCCGCCCATGCGGCCAGACTATCCAGCGTATTAAACGGCGCCTGATCGCTGATAAATTGCGACAGGAAAATGCCCGGACCTTTTAACGTTTTCATACTACCTCCAACAATTACGTTCTGGCCCCGGTCGGATCGCGGTATTTAAACGACAGCATAAAGATCACCGCGATAATGGCGGCAGCGATCGCCGGGATCCACCAGAACGTGGCCCAGCTTTGCAGCGAAGATGCAGCGCCGGGGGCGAACAGTGAGTTGTACAATGCGCCCGAAATTTGCGAGCCAAAAAACATGCCAATACCGTAGGTAAACATCAGGATCAGGCTTTGCGCCTGGCCCTTAATTTTTTCCCCCGCCACGCGGTCGGTATAGATAAAGCCAATCACAAAGAAGAAGTCATAACAGATGCCGTGAATAATAATTCCGGCGTACAGCAGCCAGCGATACTCCTCGTTAATGCCGATGGCGAACATCGCATAGCGCACAAACCACGCCACCATCCCGGCCAGCAGCATATATTTCACCCCCAGCCTTCTGAACAGCAGCGGGATAATTAACATAAACAGGATTTCAGACATCTGACCGAAGGACATAACGGTACTGACGTTCTGCACGCCGACATCCGCCAGGAAGGAGGCGGTATAAGCGTAATAAGTGCCGAGAGGAATCGAGATCAGCATCGCGCAGATCATAAAGATCAGAAAATGGCGCTGTTTTAACAGAGCGAAGGCATCGGCGCAGAACAGATCGCGCAGCGCCAGTTTTTGCCCTTTCGCCGGCGCTGGCGTATGCGGCAACGTCAGGCTGTAAATCGCCAGTAACACCGAGCAACCCGCCGCGACATGGAAAATCGAGACACTGGCGGAGAGTCCGAGCATACCGATACACACCCCGGCGACAATCCAGCCAATGGTGCCGAAGACACGCACTACCGGGAAACTGCGGTCGCTGTTGGCGAGGCTGTGGAAAGCAATATTATTGGTCAGCGCCAGCGTTGGCATAAAGCACAGGGTATAAGCAAACAGCAGCGCGATAAGCTGAGTGCCGTTTTCATCGATTAACGCCTGCGGCACAAACCACAGAATAATGCCGCCGAGCAGATGCAGCGCCGCCACCACCTTTTGCGAAGCAAAGAAGCGGTCGACCACCATGCCGAGGACAAAAGGCGACAGAATGGTGGCGATCGGTCCGGCGGAAAAGGCGTCGCCGATCAGATGGGAAAGATTGTGCTGCGTCATCACCAGACCCAGCGTGACCGACCAGGAACCCCAGATAAAGAACTCTAAAAACATCATCAACGCCAGTCTTGGTACTACCATCACACCGCGTTGGGCGTTCACTGCACTGTTGCTGTCCACTGAAGAAACCATGATGGCCTCGCTAAAAGTAATCGATTACAATTATGCCTGAGACAGAATGTAATCGATTACTTTTACGCTTGTCTGGCGCGTGTTAACAAAATGAGAGAGTAGTCACATTAATCGTTGCGCCGGACATTGGCCCCATTCAGCGCCAGCATCGCTAGCGAAGCCGCTGATGGGGTTCATTAATCATTAGCCTAATCACAAATTGCAATTTACTATCGTCGGTTAACCAGTTAGCGGCGAATAAGGGAGAGAGTAAACTGCATGACATCGTTAAACGATCTGGATTTGCGCCAGCTGGAAGCCTTCTCGACGGTCATCTCAGCCGGAAGCGTCACTGCCGCAGCCAGAGTGCTCAACCGTTCGCAGCCTGCCGTCACGCGTCTGATTCAGGATCTCGAAGCATCGCTGGGTTATGCGCTGTTTGTGCGTAACGGTCCGCGAATTCATCCCACCGAGCAGGCGCTTAAACTGCATCAGTATGTGGAAAAAGCCCTGCTGTCTCTGCAGCAGATTCGTCTGCGCGCGCAGGAGATTGGTCAGGCAGGAGAAAAACCGCTGATTATCGCGGCCACCCCGGCGATGTCATCAGGTTTGCTGCCAGCGGCGCTGGCAAAGCTGTCACTCAGTTCGATGGTGCAGATTATCAGTGACTCCGCTGAGCAAACGGCGCACGCGGTAATTACCGGTGAAGCCGATATTGCCATCAGCAGCCTGCCGCTGGAGCATCATGCGGTGAATCTGCACTGGATCGGCCAGTCGCGCTGCGTGCTGGCGCTGCATGAATCCGATGCCTTAGCGGCGAAAAACACCATCAGTTTTGACGATCTGGCCAGCTGCTCGCTGGTGGCGCCGCATAACCCGTGGCGTCTGCGTCGTCGCTTTGACAAAGCGCTGGCGAAGCAGAAAGTGCGGCCGACAACCGTGGTGGAAACCAACTCTTCAGCCAATATTCTTGCCTGCGTACGCGCCGGACTGGGCGTGGCGATCCTCGAACCGGTTACCGCTTATGGTCTGCCGGTCAAAGATGTGGTGATCCGCGAGCTGGACGTCGATATTCCCTATTATTTCGGCGTGGTGACGCCGCTGGGCAGTGCGCCCAATCCGCGGTTGCTGGCGTTAATCGAGGCATTAAGTGAAGTCGCATCATCGATGCTGCCAGCCTTTCAGCGACTCGCGCCCGGCGAGCATCAGCGGGTGATGCAGCAGTTAACCAAGGGGGCTAAGGACTGATGGTGCGGCTTTCGCTGCACATTAAGTGAAGTCATACACCACCTGGACGATCACTGTTTTTTCGCCTTTGAGCCTGCCAACATAAACCGTTTCTTGCGGATCAGCGCCTCTCCAGCACACCAATTCTTCATCGCATTCACTCTGTCTTTGGTATCCAGCTAAAGTTAACCAGGCATCAATTTTGCCAGTGTCTTCGCTATCATAAAATTTAATGGCATAGACATGCGTAGCGGGGCCTGTCACATTGGCGAAATCAAAGTCATACCGATCAGAGATGCGAGGCATTTTCTTCAATATATCGGGAGTGTAGAAGTTGTACTCTCTACTATCTTGCTCGGTGTAATGTGCGTTACCAGCAAACTCCATCTCAATATATGGCCAGGTATATGCAAGTGCAGCAACCGCCATAACTACTACGACAATAACCACTTTGATTGATTTACGCATAAGGGAGCGACCCTCCTTTTGCTCTGTCCATATATGAACCATCAGCTGAGGCGACACCAACTATATCTGAGTGAAAATCAGTCCATGGTCTGACTGTTTGCATAAAATTCGGCAGTACTCCCCTACGTGGCATCGAACGAGGAAATTTTTCAGGGTCCGGGAATAGTAACGGCGAGAACGTCTCATTCTTCCAGGAGCCAATCTTGCCATAATAATCCCATCGTTTTAGTACTTCTTCCTTGCTGACCGGCCGCAGCATTTCGAATGGGTTTTGTATTGATACTACGCGGTAAAAGCCGAGGAGATTGGAAACCAGATCCTCTCCACTAAATCCACTATCGGTGGCGAAATTTATTGGGAATGATGCCTGCAAGCCTTCAAATTTTCGTGCCAATGACATCATCATAGCTAGCGCAATGCTCTGGCGTTCGCAGTGAGTCCGGCCGCGCTTAATTCGCCAGGTAATGAATTTGCCCATTTTGACGAATCGTGATGGGTCGACCATGGATTGAGAGTAGGTAATGTCGTACCGGTCCTGACCTGAAGACTCGCCCATTTCAATCAGGCGCAGCAATTTTCGAATGTCAGTACCTTGCGCGTGCCCAAGGTCAATCCAACCCAAAACTTCCGTATAGATCAGGCCGTATTTCAGGTGGCTTTGCCGACCATCTAAAATGTCGCTTCGCTTGCTCATCCTGAGCCTCCTTCCCTGTTCACCTTAGTATGAAATAATCATCTTTCGATGTTTGCATTTTACACAACCGGACCTGAAACATTAATTTTTATGCGGTATCAGTAAAAATTTAGTTAGACACGCGCTGGCGTGAGGTAAACCGCCAGCATTTCCAGGCTAGCGGCACTGGCGTGATAATCCAAAATACGGCGATACCGAACGCAATGGCCAGTACTTCAATTGCACCCGTCTCAGGCTCGAAAAACATCAGGTAGATACCTGCCGCAACCATCATCAGAATACCCGCGCCCCCCCCCCAAAAACGTTTGCTCAAATCAGCAACCAGAGACGAATATGATTCAGTATCTTCATGTGTTCTGGATAAGACGCTGTTCAGACGAGCAATATTTTTGTCGCTGAACCCATTATTTCGCAGAACTTCTTCAGTCACTGTATTATTCATCTGCATTATCCGCTACTTAAGAGATAGGCCATGATAGCTGGAGCGATAAAGGCAGGCCACTATGTTAACCGCCGCACAAGCCAATCAAACATGCTTCGGCGCTGAAATATATTGCCCAACGAAGATTTCCTGGCCCCATATATTAAAGGGGACGCCAGGATTTATATGCATGTTTACGGGAGCCAAAAACGAATATAAGGCAACAAGATAGCCAGTGTGATGGTGCTATTTCCTGATGCCAGCATCAGCGGGTGATGCAGCAGTTAACCAAAGAGAAATAAACCGAGGCGGCATGCCCCATTGCTGAGGCATGCCGGACAGCAAATCAGAAGCTGTAGTTCGCGGAGACCGAAACGTTACGCGGTGCACCATAAACCGTGGTGCCGCTGACATCCATGTTGTAGGTTTTGTCGAACAGGTTATTCAGATTAGCCTGTACTGACAGCTGCCTGGTCACCTGATAGCGACCAAACAGATCTACCAGCGCATAGCTGCCCTGCTCGGCATAGAAAGTGCCTTCGCCATTCGGTCCTGCAACATTGTCCCAGACATGAGTCTGCCAGTTAACGCCACCACCGACGGTCAGATCCTGCAGCATCGGCAGACGATAGCTGGTAAACAGCTTCAGAGAGGTACGCGGCAGATTTGAATTCACCGCTTCGCCTTCTGCATCTTTCGCAACATAGCGGGTTGCGCCGAAGGTCATTTGCAGGTTGTCAGTTACCGCACCATTGATTTCAAACTCAACGCCCTTGCTGACAGTTCCTTTCGCGCCATAATAGGCGGTTTCAGTCGAGCCAGGGATAATGCTGCCAGCGCTTTGCGCCACATTATCCTGCTCGATACGGAACACCGCGAAGGACGTGGTGATACGGCTGTTCAGCCAGTCTGCTTTTACACCGGTTTCATAATTGTTGCCGGTGACCGGCGAAAGGTAGCTGCCGCTGGTGTCGCGATATGACTGTGGCTTAAAGATCGACGTGTAACTGGCATAAGTGGACCAGGTATCATTGATATCATAAATCAGTCCGGCGTATGGCGTGATATGATTCTGCGCCATCTCCTGCGTCATAGTGCTGCTGCTCCACTTGGTGTAGCGGGCGCCAATTAACAGATGCAGCGGATCGGCCAGAGAAATACGTGTAGCGGTATAGGCTGACTTCTGATGTACCGTGTCATCCTGCGCTAAGGTCTGCTCATTCCAGTCGGTCTCAGGGAAATTACCGTTGTAGTTATTGAAATTACCCAACTCTTCCGGCGAGATATTCGCCCACGAACTCATATAACGGTTGTGCTGACGACTATAAGTGATGCCCGCCATTAACTCATGCTGACGTCCCAACAGTTCATAGGGACCGCTGGCAAAGGCATCAACCGCATCGACCTTACGGGTGCCGCTGTTCCAGCCAGTGCCGCCGACCACAGGATAGTTGGCATAAGGGCTGACGCCAATGCCGGTGGTTTTATCGAAGTAACCATCGATATATAACATTCTGCCATCGAAATCGACTTCGGTATGGGCACCGTTAACGGTCAGATTCCAGCCGTTAGCAAAATCCTGCTTCAGACTGGCAAACACTTTTTTCGAGGTTTTATCGTTATAAGCCCAGTCGGGCGCCGTGCTGGTGCTACGATCATAATTGGTTTTGCTGCCATCGGTGTAAAAGCCTGGCAGGCCGTTCCAGGTGGCGCCTTTGGTATTGGTTTGCTGATAATCATAGCCAACCGATACGGTAGTCGAATCGGTCAGATCGGCATCCAACACGCCGTAGAGGAATTTTTTAGTGGTGCTGTTACGGTCCAGCCAGCTGTCCTGATCCTGATAGCCCGCAACCACACGTCCACGCACATTACCAGACTCGCTTAGCGGCGCAGAGAGATCGGCAACATAACGTTGTTTATCCCAGCTGCCATAACTGGCGGAAACATTGCCGACAAACTCTTTACTGTCAGCATGCTTGCGCACCATATTCACCGACGCTGCCGGGTTACCCGCACCGGTCATTAAACCGGTCGCGCCGCGCACCACTTCAATTCGCTCATAGATAGCAGTATCAGATAGGGCATCACCCAGGTTCCAGCGATCTTCAAAGGTGGTTGAAATACCATCGACCATATAGTTATCAATGGTAAAACCGCGGGAGTAGAAGTTGCTGCGGCTGGTGCCGGAGTTAAATTCTGAGATGCCGGTGGTATTTCTCAGCACTTCATCCAGTGACTGTAGCTGTTGATCCTGCATACGCTGCTTGCTGATCACGCTGACTGACTGTGGCGTATCACGCGCGGTCAGGGCCATTTTAGTCGCTGCACGGGTCACTGGCACATTGTAATCGGTGGCTTGCGGTGTACTGGCGCTCTCAGTTGTCGCATCAACCACCAGAGTTTCTTCTTTTTTCGTGGTTTCAGCAGCTGATGCATAAGGAACCTGCAGGGCGGCGGCGATCACCACGGCAAGCAGAGAAAGAGATGGCGCATCGCTAAGGCGATTTTCCCGGTTCTGGCGTGAAGCAAAAAACATTATTCACCCTCAAGAAATATTATTATTTTTCAGTTAACTGAATGCATCCGCATTTTCTCAGAAAGCAAAAATGCCGATCATTCGGGCATATTTTCCCTGTGCCAGCAATACGTTGCTGCCATGGCAGTCTTTCTGGCATTGAACGCTTTCCCTGTGAGCTTGCGCCAGAGCGGAACCACTGCGAACTATTCCGTAATCATAAGGCGAATGAGAAGTATAATCATTTTGATTGCTGGTGTAAAAGAATGTTAATGAACTTTGCAGGATTTTTATTGTCAGCAGCTGGAACGCAGTTCTCCAGCCATTTGGCTTAACGCAGAGCAAATTGCAGTGATTACCGCTTAGTACCAGCAATTAAATTAAAATAGTTAATTAATGGAAAAATATAATCATCACCTGATGGTATTAATATATTTTAGGAAACACTCTGCCAGCTCCTGGCAATAATCAATACTCACCGCACAGCGCGCAAGGCTATGTCAGCACAATCACCCGAGCAGCAAATTCAGACTCTGAAAAAACATAATGCCCGCTTAAAGCGCATCGCCCATGACGCGCGTAATAAGCTCAGTGCGGCGCTGGACGGCACCGGCCTGTGCCTGTGGCAGCTGGATGTGCCGAGCGGCAAACTGGTGATTTTTAATCGCCGCTGGGGCTCAATGCTTGGCTATCAGCCAAAAGAGCTCAGTGCGCATTTTGACGTCTGGCGTGAACATCTGCACCCGGATGATAAAGCGTTTGTGCTGGCGGCGTTTTATGGTCATCTGCAGGGAAAAACGCCCTTCTATGAAGCCCTGCACCGCATGCAGGCGAAGAATGGCACTATAACCTGGGTGCTGGATCGCGGACGCGTCAGCGAATGGGACGCCGCCGGCAGGCCGATAAAAGTCACCGGCACCCATATCGATATGACTAAAGAAAAAGATTACGAACAGCAGCTGGCGGACCTCGCGCATCACGATCCACTTACCGGACTGGCAAATCGCCATGCATTACAGCAGCAGTTTCAGCGACTGAAAAACCAGGGCGATCTCTGCGTGGCCTTTATCGACCTCGATAACTTTAAACACGTTAACGATACCCTGGGACACCGCAGTGGCGACGAAGTGCTTATCCAGCTTAGCCAGCGCCTGCAACAGCAGTGTCCGGCCGGGGTGGTGACAGGCCGACTGGGCGGTGATGAGTTTATTCTGCTGTTGCCGTTTGCACTAAACCATCCGCAGATCCGCGTGATTGCGCAAAACTGCCTGCAAGCGGCGATCGCCCCGTTTGAACTGGCTAACGGCCTCGGGCAAATTGGCGCTTCGATTGGTATTGACCAGGTGCTGGTCAGCGATAATTTTGACAGTGCCGCCCTGCGCGCGGATCAGGCGATGTATTCAATTAAACACGCCGGTAAAAATGGCGTGGCGCTGGGAATCTGATCCGCAGCACCCCTCATCCGGTTAAATCTCCCCCTGCCAGAGTGCTACACTCAGAGACGAAAATTGACCCTCCGCTATCTCTTATTCTTAGCAAAGGCAGACCATTACTATGTCGGAAAAACACTATCAGCCACCGAAAGTCTGGACATGGAATCAACAGGACGGCGGCAACTGGTCCAAAATCAATCGCCCGATTGCCGGTCCGACCCATGAAGCCACGCTGCCGGAAGGTGAGCACCCACTGCAGCTCTATTCGCTCGGCACACCTAATGGTCAGAAAGTTACCATTCTGCTGGAAGAGCTGCTGGCGCTGAATGTCAGCGGCGCAGAGTATGATGCGCACCTGATCCGCATCGGCGAAGGTGACCAGTTCTCCAGTGGTTTTGTCGCGGTCAACCCCAACTCTAAAATCCCGGCGCTGCTCGATAAGTCTGGCACCACACCGGTACGCGTATTTGAATCTGGCGCGATCCTGCTGCATCTGGCGGAGAAGTTTGGTCATTTCCTGCCTAAAGAGGCGGCGGCGCGCACCGAAGCACTGAACTGGCTGTTCTGGTTGCAGGGTTCAGCGCCTTATCTCGGCGGCGGTTTTGGGCATTTCTACAGTTATGCGCCCGAAAAGTTCGAATATGCGATTAACCGCTTTACCATGGAAGCCAAACGTCAGCTTGATGTACTGGATCGCCAGCTGGCGGAACATCGCTATATCGCCGGTAATGACTACTCGATTGCGGATATCGCCATCTGGCCGTGGTATGGCAATCTGATGCTGGGTGGTTTGTATGGCGACGCGGCCGAATTCCTTGACGCCAGCTCGTACACACACCTGCAACGCTGGGCGCAGGAGATCGCTAAACGTCCGGCGGTACAGCGTGGGCGTATCGTCAACCGTACCTGGGGAGAACCCGCCGAACAGCTGCATGAGCGTCATGATGCCTCTGATTTCGAGCTGCGTACGGAAGATAAGCGCCAGCAGTAAATGTTTTACCGGAGTCAGGCCCCCGCCTGGCTTCGGTAGCAGGAAATTCGCTTGCAATTATGTAGCGCCCTACCTATATTTTGAATAATGACAAACACGCAAAATAATTCAAAAGTGGCTGATCTGCCGCTGTTGCTTGATGAACAGCTCTGTTTCGCCCTTTACTCCGCCAATCTGGCGCTGCATAAACTCTACCGGCAACTGCTGGCAGAGCTGGATCTGACCTATCCGCAATACCTCGTAATGATGGTGCTGTGGGAAAAGGATGACGTTACGGTTTCCGAAATTGGCGAGCGCCTGTTTCTTGATTCCGCCACTCTGACCCCGTTACTGAAACGCCTTGAAGCCGCCGGTCTGCTGCATCGCCAGCGTTCGCGTCAGGATGAACGTCAGGTTATCGTGACATTAAGTGAGCAGGGTCGTCAGCTGCGTCAGAAAGCAGTCTCAATTCCTGAATCCGTCAGTTGCGCCGCGGCCTGCGATGCCGGAGCCTTGCAGGGGCTAAAGCAGCAGCTGGAAATATTGCGCGATAACCTTAACGGTTAAGCCGCGTGATAAAAATGACAAAGGGCCGGTCAATATTAACCGGCCCTTCGCTTTTTTCCCGGTGCTGGTACAACAGAAATTAAGACTCAGGCATTGCGGAAGAGTGATGGGTGGAAATCAACCACTTTTCACCATTCCACGCATAAGTAAAGGTATAACGGGCTGATACAGTTGTATTATCTTTAAAGCTAAATGTATAAGTCCCGGCATCGATGGCTTTATTACAGCCAATACGAATAGTACGACTATCAATTTTTCCCACTGGTTTTTTTTCTAAAAAATGCCCGAAGTATTCTTTACGCTCTGCATCGGTCAGACGCACAGTGTTCGATACCGTTGGCAGCAACACCGCGTCAGACAGATAGTTTTCCGATACTTTCTGCGGGTCGCCGGACTTCAGCGACTCATTCCAGCGGTCAAACAATCCTTCGATTTGCTGCTTGTCGGCTTTCTCACATTTAACATCATTCGCTAAGGCTGATGCGGACAGTGATGCGCTCAGAAGAAAAAGAGCAATATGGTTTTTCATTAAACACTTCCTTGATTAATTAAAGCAAGTGTATTAAATATTCGCCAATTGATTTGCGCAATTAAATTTACCCATACTTATAATTTTAGAATAAAAGAATACAAAAAAATCTTTCACCCCCACTTAATAAATTATATCTGACTGATTTTTATAGGCACATATTATGCGTATAAATAATTATCGTGATAATTAAATGCCTGCTTTTAAATTCAGTAACCGATGACGTTGATAATTGCATTGCTATAAACATATTTTCTTTAAATACATTGATCGCTAATTCTACCAGGTATCGCAGTGGGTAGTAGCAATATCATCAGTGCAGCCCTCCACCACCAACAGCCGACGCAGATCACATTTCACAACATTATGGTGATTATGCTCACGTTACCCTGTGCATTTGCCTGAAAAATGACCCGAATTTACTCCGCTTTCACCAGGGCGATAACAGAAAGTTAACGATACAGTGTATAAATGAAACGGCGTTTTATAATTTACACGCGCCGGATAGTTTAACCAAATCCGGGGGCGATTCACCTGCAAACTTTGCCATTGCCCCGGCAACGATATCTCTAACCCACCCTCTGACGGCAGGAATTATTGTGAAAATACGCTCCGTTGATGTCACCATCTTTAATTACCCTACACGCCGCGCCGCCGACAGTGCTGGCCATTCCCATCCCGGTGAAGAGAGCCTGGCGGCGATGGCGATGCTGACCATCACCACTGATGAAGGTGATTGTGGTTACGCTTTTGCACCACCAGAAGTGGTGCGCCCGCATGTCGTTAACGCCTTCTTCAGAAAAGTGCTGATTGGCCAGAACCCCTTTGACCGTGAACGTTTATGGCAGGATCTGGTGCACTGGCAGCGTGGCAGCGCCCATCAACTGACCGAACGCGCGCTCTCCTTTGTCGAACAGGCGCTGTGGGATCTGATTGGCCGCAAACTAAAGATGCCGGTGCATAAACTGCTCGGCGGTTTTCGCGAGAAGGTTCCGGCCTATGGCAGCACCATGTGTGGTGATGAGCTGCCAGGCGGACTGTCGACGCCGGACGAATTCGGCCAGTTTGCCGAAAAACTGGTAGCGCGCGGTTATCAGGCGATCAAACTGCATACCTGGATGCCGCCGGTGGCCTTTGCACCGGACCCTAAAATGGATATCAAAGCCTGCGCCGCCGTGCGCGAAGCGGTAGGGCCGGATATTGAACTGATGCTTGATGGCTATCACTGGTACAGCCGCAGCCAGGCGCTGACTATTGGTAAGGCACTGGAAAAACTTAACTTCGCCTGGTTTGAAGAGCCGATGGAAGAGGAGAGTATGGCCTCCTATGCCTGGCTGGCGGAAAACCTGTCGATTGACGTGATTGGCCCGGAAAGTCTTGGCGGCAAACACCACAGCCGCGCCGACTGGGTAAAAGCTGGCGCCTGCGACATTCTGCGCGCTGGCGCCAACGGCGTGGGAGGCATCTCCCCCTGTATGAAAGTCGCCAGCCTGGCGGAAGCGTTCGGCATGGACTGCGAAGTGCATGGCAACGGCGCGGCCAGCCTGGCGGTGGTTGGCGCCATTCGTAACTGTCGCTGGTACGAACGCGGCCTGCTGCATCCGTTCCTTGATTACGACCAGCCACCTGCTTATCTCAACAGCCTTGTTGATCCGATGGATGAACAGGGATTCGTCCAGCTGTCGAACCGCCCCGGCCTGGGGGAGGACATTAATTTTGACTATATAGAGACCCATACTGTCAGCCGCGACTGATCTACGGGCAGAAAAATAATAATTCCCCAAACCACCTGAAATCGCAGGGTTTGTAGGGGCGGCGTTATCGCCGCCCGTCCACAGCTGCAACGTCAAGTACGAAGGGGAAATAAACCTCTGACTCTACCCGGAAGGTAAAAATATGAACACTGGCACCCTACGAGGGGCTTGCCTGTGCCTGCTGCTGATATTTGGCGGCGGTATGGCGCAGGCGAAAACTCCACCTGACCAGCTGATCGTCGGCATGAATATGAATAACCTGCTGACGCTTGATCCGGCAGCGATGACCGGCAATGAAGTGGTCGGCATTGTGGTGAATCTGTATGACTCACTGGTCGAACTGGATCCCGATCAGCTGACCAATGTGCGTCCGGCGCTGGCCACCAGCTGGCAGGTGAATAGCGACGATAACCTGCTGACCTTTCAATTACGTAAGGGGGTCACCTTCCACTCCGGCAATCCGCTGACCGCTGACGATGTGGTCTGGTCGATGCGCCGGATTCTGCATCTCAATCTGGCGCAGGCTTCAGTGTGGAAGTCTTACGGCTTCACCAGACAGAATGTCGACCAGATGGTGCGCGCCCCTGACCGCTGGACAGTGGAAATTGCGCTGCCGAAAGCCAACGATCCGAAGCTGGTGATCTATTCACTGGCGGCGCTTGGCAGCGGTTCAGTGCTCGACAGCAAAACCGTGCAGTCCCATGCGCGTAACGGCGACTGGGGCAATCACTGGCTGACCACCAATGAAGCGGGTTCCGGGGCGTTTCGCCTCGATACCTGGCAGGCGAAAGATGTGCTGCGGATCAGTCGTAACCCCGACTACTGGCGCGGCCCGGCAAAACTCAGCCGCGTGGTATTCCGCCATTTCCAGGAGTCGCAAACCCTGCGCCTGATGATTGAAAAAGGCGATCTGGACATTGCCAGCAGCATGGCGGTTTCCGATATCAACGCGCTACGCCATGACCCAAACCTGACCATCGATGCAGTGAAAAAAGGCACCATCTATTATGTGGCGATGAGCATGAAGGAGGCGCATTTCGCCAATGCCAAAGTACGCGAAGCGGTACGCTACCTGATTGATTATCAGGGAATTAATAAGGCGCTAATGCCGGGATATGGCATTCTGCATCAGCGGCCGATTCAGTCCGGCATGCCTGCCACCCTGCCGAACCCCGGCTATAAGCTGGATATTCCGCGCGCCAAAACGTTACTGGCGGAAGCCGGTTATCCCGATGGCTTTGATACCACCCTGCGGGTGCTGGCCGATCAGCCGTTCCTCAATATCGCGATTGCCGTGCAGTCAACGCTGTTGCAGGGTGGGATCCGCGCCAAAATCATTACCGGCACCGGCAACCAGATTTACGGCGCAATGCGTGAGCGGCGCTTCGATATGCTGGTGGGGCGTGGCGGCAGTGGCGTGGAACCGCATCCGCACTCCAGCCTGCGTTCGCTGGTCTACAACCCGAACAACAGCGATGCCGCGCGTCTGACCAACTTCCAGGGCTGGCGCACCAGTTTCTTTGATCCGCAGCTCAACAGCGAGATCGATCAGGCGCTGCTGGAGCGCGACCCGGGCAAACAGCAGCAGGACTATTACGCCATTCAGCAGCGCTACGACCAGCTGATCCCGGCGCTAATCCCGCTGTCACAAATGGTGGATTCGGTGGTGGTGCGTAATAACGTTCAGCACTATCAGCCGCACCCTTCCGCCACCACCTTCTTGCGTGATGTGTCTAAATCCGCGTCAGTCACTGAGGGGAACGCACCATGACAACACAATGGTTGTTAGCGGACAGCCCTGTCCGTCGGGCAGGCCGCCGCGCGATGCAGGTCGCCATCACCCTGTTTGGTCTGCTGCTGTTAACCTTTTTTATTGGCCGCGTCATGCCGATCGATCCGGTACTGGCGATCGTTGGCCCGGACGCCGACCACAGCACCTATCAACAGGTTTACCAGCAGCTGGGCTTTGATAAGCCACTGTGGGCGCAGTTTGGCATCTATCTCAGCACCCTGCTGCATGGCGATTTAGGCAATGCGCTGCTGACCGGCAAACCGGTGGTCGACGATATTCTGCGCGTCTTTCCCGCCACCCTCGAACTGGCGACGCTGGCGATTATTATCGGCACCGGGCTGGGCATTCCGTTAGGCGTACTGGCTGCTGCACGCCGCAACAGCGTGGCCGACTACGTGGTACGTATTATCAGCCTCGCCGGTTACTCCACGCCGATTTTCTGGGTGGGGATGATGGGTCTGCTGCTGTTTTACGCTCTGCTCGGCTGGGTTGGCGGCGCCGGTCGCGTCGAGCTGAGTCTCGACGGTCAGGTGGTGCGCCATACCGGTCTGCTGCTGGTGGATTCACTGCTGGAGGGCAACTGGGCGGTATTCCGTAGTGCGCTCAACCATCTGATTCTGCCCGCTTCGCTACTGGGCTTTCACTCGATGGCATATATCAGCCGTATGACGCGCAGTTTTATGCTGGCCCAGCTGTCGCAGGAATTTATTATCACCGCGCGGGTGAAGGGACTGACCGAGTGGCAGGTGATCTGGCAGCACGCCTTCCGCAATATCCTCGTGCAGCTGCTGACGGTGGTGGCGCTGGCCTATGGCTCGCTGCTGGAAGGGGCGGTGTTAATCGAAACCGTCTTCTCCTGGCCGGGCTTCGGCTCCTATCTGACCGGCAGCCTGCTGCTGGGCGATATGAATGCGGTAATGGGCTGCGTACTGGTAGTCGGCGTCATCTTTGTGATGCTGAATCTGCTCTCTGACCTGCTGTATCAGGTCTTCGACCCGAGGACTAAAGCATGACTATCTCCCTCGATTCTCCCACCACCAGCAGCGGCCGTGAGCGGCTGGCCAGCCTCGGTCGTCGTGCTGGCCGGGTTGGTCATTTTCTGCTGCGCATGGCGCGCAATCCGCTGACCGCGATTGGCGGCAGCATTGTACTGATACTGATGATTGTTGCGCTATTTGCGCCCTGGATCGCCCCTTTCCACCCGCTGGTGCAGGATCTGAATAACGCGCTGACGCCGCCGAATGCGGTGTACTGGTTTGGCACCGATGAGTTTGGCCGCGATATCTTCAGTCGTCTGGTGTATGGCGCGCGCATCACGCTGTATATCGTGCTGCTGGTTTCCGTCACCGTTGGCCCGCTCGGGCTGCTGCTGGGCGTCACCGCCGGTTACTTTGGCGGCAAGGTGGATATGCTGCTGATGCGGATCACCGATATTTTTATCTCCTTCCCCAGCCTGGTGCTGGCGCTGGCGTTTGTCGCCGCGCTCGGCCCCGGCCTTGAGCATGTAGTGATTGCCATCACGCTTACCGCCTGGCCGCCAATTGCGCGTCTGGCGCGGGCGGAAACCCTGTCGTTGCGTCAGGCGGACTTTATCTCGGCGGTACGGTTGCAGGGCGCGTCGTCACTGCGGGTGCTGTGGCGACATATTGTGCCGCTGTGCATGCCGTCGGTGATTATCCGCATCACCATGAATATGGCAGGCATCATTCTGACCGCCGCCGGTCTGGGTTTTCTTGGACTCGGCGCACAGCCACCGGACCCGGAATGGGGCGCAATGATCTCCAGCGGTCGCACCTACATGATGGAGTGCTGGTGGGTAGTCACCATTCCGGGGCTGGCGATTCTGATCAACAGTCTGGCATTTAACTTCTTAGGAGATGGCCTGCGTGACATCCTCGATCCCCGTAATGAATAACGCCCCGGCGTTACTCGACGTGCGCGACCTGCACGTCAGCTTTATCAACGGACGGCTGGAAACCCCGGCGGTGCGCGGCGTCTCCTTTCAGCTCGGTAAAGAGAAACTGGCGATTGTCGGCGAATCTGGATCCGGTAAATCCACCGTCGGACGCGCGCTGTTGCAGCTGCATCCGGCGAAAGCCCGCATCCGCGCCGAGCGTATGCAGTTCGGTGAGATCGATCTGCTGCATGCTTCCGCCGCCCGGATGCGCCAGATCCGCGGCAAACGCATTTCGATGATCATGCAGGATCCGAAGTATTCGCTCAATCCGGTGATCTGCGTAGGCGATCAGATCGCCGAAGCCTGGCGATCGCATCATCCCTGCTCGCGCGCCGATGCCAAACGCAAGGTGATCGAAATGCTGGATGTGGTGCGTATCCGCCAGCCGGAGCGGGTCTACAACCTCTATCCCCATGAGATCTCCGGCGGTCAGGGGCAGCGCATTATGATCGCGATGATGCTGATTACCGATCCTGAACTGGTGATCGCCGACGAACCCACTTCCGCGCTGGATGTTTCGGTGCGGCTACAGGTGCTGGCGCTGCTGGATGATCTGGTGCAGTCACGCGGTCTCGGGCTGATTTTTATCAGTCACGATATCAATCTGGTGCGCAGCTTCTGCGACCGGGTACTGGTGATGTACGCCGGGCGGGTGGTGGAGTCGATTGCCGCCGCCGATCTCGATAACGCCCAACATCCTTACACCCAGGGGTTGCTGAGCGCGCTGCCGGATATGCAACATCGTCGCCCGCGCCTTCCCGTCCTCCAGCGTCAGTCCAGCTGGCTAACCGATTAAGGATCTCCTGTGCAAACTTCAACGATGATCGATGTCCGCCAGCTTAATCTGACGTTTAATAGCGGGAAAAATGCCAGCCAGGTGCTGTTTGACGTTAACTTTGCCGTGCAGCAGGGCGAAATTTTTGGTCTGGTCGGTGAATCCGGATCCGGCAAAACCACGGTGCTGAAGTGCCTCGCCGGGCTGTTTACCCACTGGCAGGGAGAGCTGGCAATAAACGGCCTGCCGCTGGAACACAGCATCGGCCACGACCGTTGCCGTCTGGTGCAGATGGTGTTTCAGGATCCTTATGGTTCACTGCATCCACGGCATACCATTGCCGATATTCTGGAAGAGCCGCTGCAAATCCACGGTATCGGCCAGCGCGACCAGCGGGTGAACAGCATGCTGGAAAAGGTCGGGCTTAATCGCGCGTTTCGCACCCGCTATCCGCACCAGCTCTCCGGCGGCCAGCGCCAGCGCGTGGCGATTGCACGCGCGTTAATTCTGCAACCGCAGGTACTGCTGCTGGATGAGCCGACCTCGGCGCTGGATGTCTCGGTGCAGGCGGAAATCCTCAACCTGCTGAGCGACCTGCAAAAAGAGGAGGGATTGACCTATCTGATGGTGACCCATGATCTCGGCGTGATCGCCCACCTTTGCCATCGTGTGGCGGTAATGCAGTTCGGGCAGATTCTGGAGACCCTGGATACCGACACCTTGCTTAGCGGCGGCGCTGACGTCGAATATACCCGCATGTTGCTGGAAGCCAGCCGCCACTACAGTCGTGAAATGGCGGCACGGGCAGCCGGGTAGCGCAATGTTTACTCAGGCTTACGATAAATATCAAAGCTGAAGTATTTCTTCGCCAGCTTATCGTAAGTGCCGTTTTTGTGCAGTTCCGCCAGCGCGCTGTTGATCATCTGGCGGTGCTGCTCATCGTCTTTACGCAGGCCGATACCAACGCCTTCACCAAACCATTTATCATCATAGAGCGCCTTGCCACTGATGGCGAAATCCTGCCCCTGTGGCGATTTCAGGAAGCCGGTAGCCGCTGACGCCGCGTTAGTAAAAGTGGCATCGACGCGACCTGAGGCCAGGTCAGGATAGATCTCTTCCTGATTTGGATAGGAAACCACCTGAATGCCTTTTGGCGCCCACAAACTCTGGGCATAGGATTCCTGCGTGGTGCCCTGCGCCACACCGATCACCTTGCCTTGCAGGGTGGCAATATCCGGGCTTAATCCGCTGTTTTTGCGGGTAATCAGCGCGCTTGGCGTGATATACAGCCGGTCGCTAAACGCCACCTGCTCACGGCGTTTATCCGTCATCGACATTGCCGACAGAATGGCGTCAAATTTGCGCGCTTTTAACGCCGGAATAATGCCGTCATAGCCGGTCTGCACCCAGACGCATTTCACCTGTAACTGCTGACAAATCGCGTTGCCCATATCGATATCAAAACCCTGCAACGATCCGTCGGCAGCTTTCGACTCAAACGGCGGAAAAGTCGGATCGACACCAAAACGCAGTTGCGTTTCAGCGGAAGCAGCGAGGCTGACGGTGCTCAGCGCCAGCAAAACAGTGAGCGCGATTTTCTTCATAAACTCTATCCCCGGAAAATAAGCCAAACAGCAAACGATTATTTATTCAAATTAATAACATAGTTGCTTATTTTTGTGCAGCGCTCAATCAGCAAAAATGCCCCTTCTGCCGCTGCCGTATTTTTAAGCAGCCAAACGATTGCGCTTAAATGCGATATTTTTGTGATAATGATCACAAAACACCTGAATCATAATGAAACAAACTTTGACAAATGTGAGCAATATCTATTTTCTATTCCTCTGTTGCAGGCACGATGCGCGGGCACTCGTTCAGGCGTTGGATCTGTTTTGTGACGACAGAAATCACCCTCCTGCCATGCAGGGGCGACATAACAAGACCATCAATGTTGCAAAACCGAATGGTCATTAAGCATGTGGTAATGAAATGAAAATAAAAATGTTGATGGCGGCAGGCGCACTGATGACGATGTCATACAGTGTCTCTTCAATGGCAGAGAGCAACAGCCCGGAGTATGTCTCCGACTGGTGGCATCAGAGCGTTAACGTGGTGGGCAGCTACCATACCCGCTTCGGACCACAGCTGAATAACAACACCTATCTTGAATATGAAGCCTTTGCCCATAAAGACTGGTTCGACTTTTACGGTTACCTTGATGTGCCGAAATTCTTTGGTGGCAACAGCAACCAGACCGGCATCTGGGACAAGGGCTCACCGCTGTTTATGGAAATCGAGCCACGCTTCTCGATTGATAAGCTGACCAATACCGATCTGAGTTTTGGTCCGTTTAAAGAGTGGTATTTCGCTAACAACTATATCTACGATATGGGCCGTAACAGCGACAACCGCCAGAACACCTGGTATATGGGCCTGGGCACTGATATTGAGACCGGCACCAAACTGGCGCTGTCCGCGAATATCTATGCAAAATACCAGTGGGAAAACTACGGCGCCGCCAATGAAGATAGCTGGGACGGCTACCGTTTTAAAATCAAATATTTCCTGCCGATCACCCAGCTGTGGGGCGGTAATCTGAGCTATGTTAGTTTCACCAACTTCGACTTCGGTTCCGAGCTGCGTGATAAAGCAGGCGCATCACGTAGCAACGACTCCATCGCATCCAGTCATATTCTGTCTCTGGGCTACGATCACTGGCACTACTCCGTTGTGGCGCGCTACTTCCATAACGGCGGACAGTGGGAAGATGGCACCGAGCTGAACTTTGGTAACGGACCATTTGAAGTGAAATCGACCGGCTGGGGCTACTACCTGGTGGCAGGTTATAACTTCTGATTCTGCCGCCATACGGGAGCCGATAACGGCTCCCGTACACAGGCCGTCATCTTATGTTATCGGCTTCTCAACATTCACCATCCATGGAATACCGAATTTATCGGTCAGCATGCCAAAACCTTTGGCCCAGAACGTCTCCTGCCATGGCATCGTAACATTGCCGCCAGCCGCCAGATTATCAAACCAGCTTTTGCCTTCGTCGACATCCTCGCCCGCCAGGCTGATAGCATAACCAGCATGCTGTCGATCGCCACTGGCCATATCGCCATCACTGAGCATAATTTCACTGTCACCCACTTTCAGCTGGGCGTGCATGATTTTATCCGGCGGAAACTGATACGCGGAGGCACAGCCCTCTTGCTGCTGTTGCTCTTCCGGCATTTCGCCAAAGGTCATTTTAAAGCGTAATTCAGCGCCAAATGCCTGCTGATAAAAGGCGATCGCCTCTTCACAGCGGCCAGCAAAAAACAGATACGGATTCACTTGCATAGCTGACTCCTTAACAATGGGCTATCACTCAGCGCAAAGTGTAGTCAGCTTCGTCGGGGCAAAATGGGCGTCACGCCGCACAATGGGCCAATAACCGGCCCGTGCGCTGATTTATGCCGATTGCGCAATCTCTGGCGTCAGTATCCACTCGGCACTGTCATTCCACACATCCATATGGGTAATTTTGCCCGCACGCACTTCGTAGCGATCCAGATAGCGATTGCCGGCAAAGCTGCGCCCGTCGGGCCACTCGCCATACAGCGTGCCGTTGGCATATACCACCACGCAGTCACCGCGATCCATCCAGTCAAACTGGCCTAACGCTTTTTTCACCCACTTATAGCGCCCGCCGTTAAAGGCGGTAATCGCCTGCGGATCGGCCATCACACGCTTGCCGGTAAAGGTGATTTTCACCTCTGACGTCATAAACGTCGCGGCCAGCACCGGGTCCGGTGCCATAGA
Organism: Winslowiella arboricola; assembly: GCF_025527015.1. Lineage (GTDB taxonomy): Bacteria > Pseudomonadota > Gammaproteobacteria > Enterobacterales > Enterobacteriaceae > Erwinia > Erwinia arboricola. The sequence continues at coordinate 444,502 of NZ_JAODIM010000041.1, forward strand.
TGCGGCGAGAAATTCGCGCACGATTTGTACTGCAGGATGCTCAGCGTTCATCACGCACCTCGTTAGATTATTGCCGACTAAATTGCCCCTTTTCGGCGCAGTAAGCACCAAAATAGCGCACAACGCCCCGCTTTCCTCAGGGTTCAAAGTGAGTAAAAAAGCGGCTCGCCACAGAAATAACAAACTGGCACCGTAATTGCTAGAAATAAAATCAAAATAGCTAGCAATTCAAGAGGCGTGAAAATGAACAGAGTAAAATCTCCAGGTAAATGGTTTAGCGCAGCAGCGGTAACCTTCTGTGCTGCACTCTCTTTTAACGCATTCGCCGCAGAAGACCCGATCAAAGTCGGCCTGGTGGCGGCGCTGTCCGGGCAATCCGCGAAGTCAGGAGAAGCACTGACGCGCGGGCTGACCATCGCGATCAACGAAATCAACGCCGCCGGTGGCGTAAAAGGGCGTCCGCTGCAGCTGGTACGCCGTGATGACGAAAGTAACCCCGGCAAAGGGATGCTGGCGGCGCGCGAACTGATCCAGCGTGAGAAAGTGGCGGTGCTGTTTGGCGGACTGGACACGCCGGTGTCGCTGGCGATTGTGCCGCTGACCAACCAGCTGAAAACGCCGTTTATGGGCATCTGGGCCGCAGGTACCGGCATCACCCATAACGGCGCCAAAGAGAACTACGCGTTCCGTGTTTCGGCAGTGGATGAGCTGGTGGATGAAGCGCTGGTCAACTATGGCATCAGCAAAGTCGGGATGAAAAAGCCGGGCATGATTCTGGTAAACAATCCGTGGGGCGAATCCAATGAGAAAGGTTTCCGCGCCGCGCTGGAGAAACGCCAGATGGCGGTTGCCGGATCCGAACGGATTGAAGACAGCGACGTTGACCTGGTGCCACAGCTCACCCGCCTGAAAAACGCCGGCACAGATGCGCTGCTGATGGTCGGCAACGTTGGCCCTTCAGCACAGGTGGTGAAATCACTGCATAAAATGGGCTGGCAGGTGCCGGTGGTTTCCCACTGGGGTCCGGCGGGGGGTCGCTTTAGCGAGCTGGCTGGTCCGGGCGCCGATCGGGTGACCTTTATCCAGACCTTTCTGTTTACCGACCATAACTCGGCAAAAGGCGATGCGGTGCTGACAGCACTGAAAAAGCAGTATCCGCAGATCAAAACCCTGGCCGATGTCACCCCCGCGGTCGGTATCGCTAACGCGTATGACGCGATGCACCTTGCCGCGCTGGCGATGGAGAAAGCGGGCAGCCTCGACGGCAACGCCATTCGTGACGGTTTTTATCAGATCGGCAGCTATAACGGCCTGATAAAACACTATCAGCACCCCTTCACGCCACAGCAGCATGACGCGCTGGGGCCAGATGATTACGTCTTCGCCCATTTTGTTGGTGAGCAGATCGTGCCGGTGAACCCTTAATCCGCCCCCCACAGGAGTGATGCTATGTGGAGTACCGCCCTCTCAACCGGCCTGAGCCTCGGCAGCATGTATGCGCTGCTGGCGCTGGGGTTTCATATCACCTGGATCGTCTCGCGCACGGTTAACTTTGCGCAAGGCAGCGCGATGATGGTCGGCGCCACGGTCGGTTACTCGCTGATTGTCACCTTTGGCTGGCCGCTGCTGCTGGCGATTCCGATGACGCTGGTGATCTGTGCGCTGTTTGGTCTGCTGATTGAACGGCTGTTGATCCGGCCGTTTCACAGCAAAGGCTCCGACGCCTGGCTGATGGCGACGGTGGCGGGCGGCATACTGGTGGACAACATCGCCATGTTTACCTTCGGCAAAGAGCCGCGCCAGTTTCCGGTTACCGATATCAGTTTCACCCTGTTCGGCCAGACGCTGGGCCTGTTCAGCCTGCTGATCCCGTTTTGCGGCCTGATGATGGTGCTGTTGCTGACGCTGGTGCGCCGTTACAGCTCGCTGGGCAAAGTGCTGGAAGCCTGCGTACAAAATCCGCGTGCGGCGCGCCTGATGGGCATCCGCGTCAGCTATGCCATCGCCGCCGCCTTTGCGGTGTCGACGGTATTTGCCGGTATCGCCGGAATGCTGATTGCGCCGTTATTTAATATCAACAGCGATATGGGCACCCTGTTTGGCCTGAAAGCCTTTGCGGTGGCGATCCTCGGCGGCCTCTCCAGCGCCAGCGGCATCTATGTGGCCGGGCTGCTGTTTGGTCTGGCGGAAGCGCTGATCACCCTGTGGTTCGGCTCGGCGTTTACGCAAATCTTCACCTTTTCGCTGGTGATTCTGGCATTAGCACTGCGGCCTGACGGCCTGTTTGGCAAAAAAGTAAGGGTGAAAATGTGATGAAAAATCTGCCATACAATCAGGCGGCACTGCTGTTGCTCGGGCTGGTCAGCATTATGCTGCCGTTCTGGCTTGGCAGCTATGCACTGCTGGTGATGTCGCTGTGCGCGCTGGCGGTCGTGGTGGCGGTTGGCCTGAATATTTTGCTCGGACTGAGCGGGCAGATCTCCTTTGGGCATATCGCTTTTTATGCCATTGGCGCTTACCTCTCCGCCGGTCTGACGATGACCGGTTTACCGCTCGGCGTCGCAATGGTGATTGCCGCGCTGGCCGCAGGCGCGCTGGGTGCGCTGCTGGCGATCCCGGCGCTGCGCGTCAGCGGCCCGTGGCTGGCAATGATCACTATCGCCTTTGCGCTGGTGGTGCGCCATGTGCTGATTGAGTGGCGCGATATCACCGGCGGCGCCAACGGCCTGACGGGCATTCCGATGCCTGAGTTTGGCGGCCTCGATCCGGCGATTGGGCTGGCGGTATGCAGTAGCTTACTGATGCTGGCGGCGCTGCTGTTTTACGCCCGGCTGCATGGCAGTCAGTGGGGACTGGCGATGCGCGCGGTAAAATCCAGTGAGATTGCCGCCCGCTCGCTCGGTTTTAATCCCACGCAGAGCAAAACCCTCGCCTTTGCGCTGTCAGCGATGCTGACCAGCGCCGCCGGTGCGCTGGTGGCGCCCCTGATGATGTTTATCAACCCGGACTCCTTTCCCTTCTCACAATCGATTCTGTTTGTGCTGGCGGTGGTGATTGGCGGCAGCGGCACGCTGTTCGGCCCGGTGCTGGGTGCGCTATTGATTGTGTTACTGCCGGAATTGTTGTCCAGCTTCGCCGAATATCGCCTGCTGATCTTCTCGCTGCTGCTGCTGTGCGTGCTGTGGCTGGCACCAAAAGGCGTGTCAGGCACGCTGGCGCGCTGGTTTGCCCGTCCGCAGCCGCAGTATGCGCCGACCGAAGCGGATGCCGTCTGTCTGCGGGCACACTTTCAGCCGCGCGGCAGTCAGCGCCTTGCAGTCAGCAATATCGGTATCCGCTTTGGCGGTGTGCAGGCGGCGCAAGGCGTCAGCTTTAACGTGGAGCCAGGTGCGATTTTAGGCCTGATTGGCCCCAACGGCGCTGGCAAAACCACGGTGCTGAATATGATCAGCGGCTTCTGTCAGGCTGACAGCGGTGAAATCCGCTTGCAGGACAATCTGCGCGGCCAGCCCGCATGGAAAATCGCCCGCGCCGGAATTGCGCGCACCTGGCAGACCACCCAGCTGTTTGGCGAACTGAGCGTACTGGAGAACCTGCTGGTGGCGCTGCAACAGGGAAGAATGGGACGGCCCTGGCGGCGCGCCAGCGAGCAGCAGCAACAGCTGGCATTGTCGCTGCTGGCGCTGGTGGGTTTTCGCGGTTCGGTGACCACCCCTGCTGACGATCTGCCGCATGTTGATCGCCGCCTGGTGGAGATTGCCCGCGCGCTGGCCATTAACCCGGCAATTCTGCTGCTGGATGAGCCTGCCGCCGGACTGAGCCGCGAAGAGACTGACAGTCTGACCGGTCTGTTTCAGCAGCTGGCGCGCTTTGGTCTGGCGATTGTGCTGGTGGAACACGATATGACGCTGGTGATGTCGGTGTGCCAGCATTTGCAGGTGCTGGATGCCGGTAAACCGCTGGCTGCGGGTGAACCGGCGGCGATTCAGCGTAATCCACAGGTGATCGCCGCCTATCTGGGCGGCACCGATTACCACGCGCAACCACGTCGCCATCCGCTGGCGCGCAGCCATGAGCCGATTCTGGTGTTGCATGAACTGACGCTGGATTACGGCGCAGCACCCGTAGTGCAGCAGGTGAGCCTGACGGTCAATCCGGGCGAAACCGTGGCGATCCTCGGCGCGAATGGCGCCGGTAAGTCGAGCATTATGAACTGTCTGGCAGGTCTGCATCCGGCGCGCGCTGGCAAAATCTATCTGCATGACGTTGCGATTCATCAGGCTGACGCCAGCCAGATCGCCAGCATGGGACTGGCGCTGGTGCCGGAAGGCCGCCAGGTATTTGGTCAGCTGTCGGTACTGGATAATCTGCTGCTGGGCAGCTACTCCTGTCAGGATCGCCGCGCAACCGGCAGCAATGTCGAAGCAGTATTACGCCGTTTTCCGCGCCTGCGCGAACGCCTGCATAATCCCGCCGGACTGCTCTCCGGTGGTGAACAGCAGATGGTGGCGATTGGGCGCGGACTGATGTCGCAGCCAAAGATTCTGCTGCTGGATGAACCGAGCCTGGGTCTGTCACCGGCGATGATTGGCGAGCTGTATGATGCGCTCGCCAGCCTGCGCGACGATGGCGTTACCCTGCTGCTGGTCGATCAGATGGCGAATCTGGCGCTGGAAATTGCCGACCGCGCCTTTGTGATGGAATCCGGCCGCATCGTCAATCAGGGTGAGGCAAAACAACTGCAAAACGAGGGTGGACTGGTGGAAGCCTATTTAGGCGGGACGCACTGATGACGACATTAACCCTGCTGAATGCGCGTCTGCCGGACTCTGCGGCGCTGCATACGCTCTATATCGAAGCGGGTCGTTTTGTTACGCAATTCACAGACCCTGCGGCGGCAGGCGCCAGCCGCGACTTAGGCGGTAAACTGGTGTTGCCGGGGCTGATTGAAACCCATATCCATCTGGATAAAGCCTGTATTATGCCGCGCTGTCAGCTGCAGCATGGCACGCTGGAAGAGGCGATAAGCCAGACTCGCTGCGCCAAAGCGAGCTTTGATGAACAGGATATTTATCAGCGCGGCGCAACGATTATCGAAAAAGCGATTATGCAGGGCACCAGCTGGATGCGCACCCATGTCGAGATCGATCCGCAGATCGGCCTGACCGGTTTTCACGCCATTCAACGGCTTAAAGCCGACTATGCCTGGGCGCTTGATCTCAGTATCTGCGTGTTTCCGCAGGAAGGCATGCTGAATAACCCCGGTACCGAAGCGTTACTGTGCCGCGCTCTGGCGCAGGGCGCCGATCTGCTGGGCGGCTGCCCTTATACCGACAGCGATGCGCGCGGCCAGATTGAGCGGCTGTTTACGCTGGCCAGTCAGTGGGATGTCGATCTCGATTTTCATCTCGATTTCGATCTGCAGCCCGAAGCACGGATGATCGACTGTGTTATTGAGCAGACCCGGCGCTGGCAGATGGCCGGGCGGGTTACCGTCGGCCATGTCACCAAGCTGTCGATTCTCGATAAACCGCAGCTGACCGAACTGGCGCACGCGCTGGCGGCGGCGGGCGTGCAGGTCACTGCGCTGCCCGCCACCGATCTGTTTCTTACCGCCCGCGATCGCTTTGCGCTTAAGCCGCGCGGCGTCGCGCCGCTGGCGACCCTCGACAGCTGTGGCGTCACCTGCTCGCTCTCCAGCAATAATATTGGCAATCCATTTACCCCCTTTGGTGATGCTTCGCTGGTGCGCCAGGCCAATCTGTTCGCCAATGTCAGCCAGCTAGGCACCCCTGCCGATATGCTGCGCTGCCTGGCATGGATCTCCACCGCCTCCGCGCGCCTGATGCGGCTGAAGGATTACGGTTTAGCTCCCGGTTGCCATGCTGATTTTGTGGTGTTTGATGTGGCGAACGCCAGTGATGTGGTGGCGGAAATCGCGCCGCCGCTGATGGGGTTTAAAGCCGGACGTCAGACCTTTGAACGTCCGGCAGCACGCCTGCTGACTTAGCTGGTCAACAGCGCCTGACGCAGATTCAGCTGGTCAGGCGCGGCATCAGCCAGATCCAGCTGCTGTTCCAGCTCATTCAGGTGCGCAATCATAATCGACTGCGCCAGCGCCGAATCGCCCGCTTTCAGCGCGGTGATAATGGCGGCATGCTCAGCGCACTGGCAGGAGGGAATATCATTGCGCTGGTAGAGCGCCACAATCAGTGAACTGCGCACCATCAGATTGGACAGAATTTCACTCAGCACCTTATTGCCGCTGACGTTGGCCAGCAGCAGATGAAACTGGCTCAGTTCGCGTACAATATCACGCCGATCTTCCTGCTCACTGGCTACCCTCTCCGCCTGCTGCTGAGCGCTAAATTCGCTCTGATACTGCGCCATATTTTCCGGGGTAATACAGGCGACAATCGCGCTTTCAATCGCCCGCCGCGCAATAAACACTTCGCGCGCCTCGCGCGCTTCCGGCTGCGCCACCATTGCGCCGCGATTCGGTTCGATAGTGACAATATGCTGTAACGCCATCCGCTGCAGCGCGGCCTGCACGTGGTTACGGTTAGCCTGTAACACTTCCACTATCTGCGCTTCCACCAGACGCATGCCCGGCTTCAGGCGATGCTGAGCAATCGCAATGGATAACGCATCCACAATGCGCTGAACTTCCCGTTGCTTCGCGGTCGCGATTTTACTCATCCCTTACCTCAACTGGCGGCTGACAACACTCGCTTTATCATAACATCCGTTATTCGTCGGGCGAATAACTTCCCGGTAAGCTTTATCTGGCTTTTACGGTCAGGCGCTTCACCATCTGGGTTCTGTTGCTGCGGGCGTGGTATGCGCCGGGCCTGCCAAAAGGACCAGCAGTTTATCCGCGACTGCCAGGTTAATATTTTATGGGCAATGGTGAATGGAATGAATGACCTGTATATGAAAGTTGAAAATATAACAGGCGAATCAAAAATGTTATTTATGCTTTTTATTCACTTGTCTTTTAATCCAGAACCAATAGCCCACAATTAAGACCAAAATAAACAAGCCAATTGACTGAATGGCATACTCTTCCCAATAATTAACCGCGAACATAGCAAATATCAGAATCAGAACTGCCGGAATGTATCCGGTAAGTTCCCAGATAATTCCATCCCTTAAAAATTTTAATAACCTGATAATCATAATATTAACCTCATCAACCCTTCGGCAAGTTCTTTATCTGTTCTCATAAATTGACTGAAATAATTGTTTCTTGCGATAACAGGTTCAACCAGAAAATACAACATCTCGAGGTTGAGACTGTAAAGCGCATGATAATAAATACTATTGAAATATCTTAACTCTTCAGCTTTTTTAGCAGCTTTATCAACAAGACCATAGACAGACAATGCAAAAACTCCGCCTTTAGCATATCTTTTCAATCGTTCTCTGGAAAGTATAGGAGTTATGGAGAAGGAGTTAAATATAACCAAGGTGATTCCTGATACAATTGTGGAATGTGTCAGATAATTGCTGCTGAAAATTGCCCCCATCTTAATCATCTGGCTCTCAATTTTCCTGACTTCGTCTTCAGACAGCCCTGTCAGCCAGGTTTCAACATAGATATGGATCAAATCGTAGATTATTTCTCTGCGTTTTATCAGTTCAGAAATACCCAACACAAATCGCTTATCTTCATTTTTGAGATTCTGGCAGACATCTTGATAATTATCGGTCAGGCAGGAAATATACCAGGTAAGCCGCGTAAAAGCATCAGCTATCATGTTTCCCTGTTTTACCATTTGCTCGCCAACTCCACCAAGAGCACGTTTCAGCCTCAAAGCAATATATCTGTCTGCTTCCAGTGATGTGATAATTTGACGGTTACTGTACGCCATCCTGGCGGCTCCTTAACTCCATTTTTCAGCAGATAATGCCATAGCTTTTAACTGAGAAAAAAGATCCGAATCAAAAATTGAGGATCATTGCATTTATCGTGGTCAGCATGCTGATTGTGATGCTGTCGGTTGGAAAGACCCATGACATCAAGCGGGAAAATATCTGACGATAACAGCGGCATCCGGCGATGCCGCTATTTTTTTTTGGTTATGCCACCAGCTGACGGACAAAATCCTCGATCTGTTTGTCCTGGCAGTTTTCAAAGAAGCACTGCTGGAAACGCTGGCCGCTAACCGCGGTTTTCACCAGCTCAGGGTCAATCGCACGTAGGGTATCGAGATAGTTCTCCTTCACCACCGCCGCTTTCACCTGATTCAGAATGCCGGCATTACGCACCTGTGGCTCTTTGCGCTCCTGCGGATAACCCTGACCGGTTTCACCAGTGAAGGCTTTTTCAAAGATAAAGCGCAGGTTCAGTTCAGCCCCCCAGCCAAAGCCTTTGGCGAACGGCAGCGCCAGCGCATTGCCGTTATTGATTTGCGCAAACAGGAAGGCGTCAGCCGGATCGATACAGTAACCACAGACCACGCCCGGATGGATATTTAGTGACATCAGCGCGCCTTGTCCGGTGCCGCAGCCGGTAATCACAAAATCCACCGCTTTCGCGTTCAGCAGAATGCTGGCCATAATGCCAAGATGGATATAGGTCAGATGATGATCCTGTTCATCGCTCATGCCGACGTTGTAAACCGGGTAGTCTTTGCTGGCGGCCACCTGCTGCAGCTCTTTCAATACCACGGCGTTTTTACCCGCCTGACTGTTCTCCATCATCAGTGCAATTTTCATGGTTCTCCCCTTTACTTCATTGGCTAAGGAACAGAGGGTGGTTATCACCACCAGATTTATGAAACATTGTTTCATTTTTATAAGGTAATGTCTCTCACCCAGGTAGAATTCTGCGCAATTTATTGTGACCCTGCTCGCAAATCCTTCGGTTGCCGCTCGGCAGACGAGGTGAAAAGGATATGCTTGGCTTAATTATGAAACAACGTTTCAATAAAAATTAAAGCCAGTCTGATAAGGAGAAGAGTATGGCGAAGGGCTTACGCATTAAACTTCCTTTCCACCACTTCCAGGATGCAGAAACCGGGGCAAACATTACCCGACTCACGCCGCCGGACGTCCTTTGTCACCGTAATTACTTCTATCAGAAGTGCTTTACCCGTGACGGTAACCATCTGCTGTTTGCCGCTGAGTTCGATGGCAATCGCAACTATTACCTGCTCGATCTGCATCAGCAGGAGGCGTTACAGCTGACAGAAGGCAAAGGTGATAATACGTTTGGCGGCTTTCTTTCCGATGACGATCGCTATCTGTGGTATGTCAAAAATGAACGCAGCCTGCAACGTGTGGATCTTGCCACGCTGGAAGAGACCAGCATTTATCAGGTACCGGCTGACTGGGTCGGTTACGGCACCTGGGTGGCGAACAGCGACTGCACGCAACTGGTTGGCATTGAAATCGCCCGTGAAGACTGGGAACCGCTAACCGACTGGCAAATTTTCCAGCGTTTCTTTGAGAAAAACCCGCACTGTCGCCTGTTGCGTATCGATCTGAAAAGCGGCGCAGCGCAAATTATCCACCAGCAGCATCTGTGGCTGGGCCATCCGATATACCGTCCGCACGACAACAGCACCGTCGCCTTCTGCCATGAAGGACCGCATGACCTGATCGATGCACGAATGTGGTTGATCAACGAAGATGGCAGCAATATGCGTAAAGTAAAACATCATGCGCCAGGTGAAAGCTGCACCCATGAATTCTGGGTGCCGGACGGATCGGCGCTGATCTATGTCTCTTATCATAAGGATCGGCCGGATCGTCAGATCTGCCGCTTTAACCCGGATACAGAGTACAACGAAGTGCTGATGACCATGCCCGCCTGCTCGCATCTGATGAGTAATGAGAATGGCACGCTGCTGGTCGGCGATGGTTCCGGAACGCCGGTCGATGTGCAGGACACCAGCGGCTACACTATCGATAATGATCCTTGGCTGTATGTGTTTGATGTGGCACAACGCAGTTATTTCCGCCTGGCGGCGCATAACAGTTCATGGCGCGTGCTGAATGGCGACCGCCAGGTCACTCATCCGCATCCGTCATTTACGCCAGATGGTCGTCAGGTGCTGTTTACCTCTGATTATCAGGGGCAACCTGCGCTCTATCTCGCTGCACTGCCCGATCCATTAACCGCTTAATATTCACAGGACCCCTTATGTTTACCTTTAAAAAAGAGACCAGACTGGAAGATTTAGGCAACGGCGTAACGCGCCGGATTCTGGCGCATAGCGGCGGTATGATGGCGGTAGAGGTGAATTTTGCCAAAGATGCGGTAGGACCGCTGCACCACCATCCCCATGAGCAGCTGACCTATGTATTGTCAGGACGTTTTGCTTTTACCATTGATGGCGTCACCCATGAAGTGGGCGCAGGCGATACGCTGTATAAGCAGCCGCATGTGGTTCATGGTTGTGTCTGTCTGGAAGCGGGCACCCTGCTGGATACCTTTACGCCGCAGCGCGAAGATTTTCTTTCGTGAGATTGGATTTAAGAAAGGGCGGCGATAACGCCGCCCCTACATCATTAAACCGTAGGGGCGGCGTTATCGCCGCCCGTGTTGATAATTTGCACCGGCCATAATGACGGCGTTATCGCCGCCCGTGTTAATGAGTAGCGCCGGTAGCCCCTGCGATTATTTCAGTTTCTCAATATCCGCATTACCCTGATAACTGACCACCGTTTCATCTTTTCGCACCTTCGCCACATCCTTCGCGCTAACGCTGCTGCTGGCGGTATTGCCCCAGCTGGTGCGGATAAAGTTGACCACATCCGCCACCTGCTGATCGTTCATACGCCAGCCGAAAGCAGGCATGGTAATCGCTGATGGCGCGCCCTTAACGCCAGGCAGAGTATTACCGGTCAGAACGATATGGATCAGTGAAGTCGCATCGTCCGCCTGTACCACTGCATTGCCGCGCAGTTCCGGGAAGAAACGCTTATAGCCACTGCCATCGGTTTTATGACAGGCCGCGCAGCTGTCGACATACAGCGCTGCGCCGGTTTTGCTGTCATCGCCGCGCCACAAGGCCTGCGCCACGCTGTCATCCGGTTTAAAGCCCACCTGGTTTGGATCGCGCGCACCCAGTGACTTCAGATAACGGGCAATCGCCGTCGCATCTTCGGCAGTCAGATGTTGCAGACTGTGCTCGACCACATCGCTCATGCCGCCAAACACCGCAGTATGATCGTTGCGTCCGGTACGCAGGAACTGCACCAGATCGTCTTCGCTCCAGCGGCCCAAACCATCACGGTTGTCACCACGCAGATTATTGGCGTTCCAGCCATCGATCGGCGCGTTGCTACCGGCAAGATAGTCGCTGCCTTTATCATCATTAAGCGCTTTTTCCTGCATGGTGATACTGCGTGGCGTATGACAGGCGCCGCAGTGTCCCAGCCCTTCCACCAGATAGCGGCCACGCGCCAGCAGCGGATCTTCACCCGCCTTTGGCTGGAAGGCTTTAACATCCGGCGCAAACACGCCGCGCCAGATTGCCAGCGGCCAGCGCATCGACAGTGGCCATGGAATATCGCTATCCTGATTCGCCTGCGCTACCGGCGCCACGCCATGCATAAAGTAAGCATACAGCGCCTGCATATCCTCATCGCTGACTACCGCATAAGAGGGATAAGGCATCGCCGGATAGAGCGTATCGCCGTTTTTCGCCACACCATGACGTACCGCTTTCTGGAAGTCATCGTAACTGTAGTCGCCAATTCCGCTCTGTTTATCCGGCGTGATATTGGTGGAGTAAATCGTGCCAATTGGCGTCGCCATCGGCAGACCACCGGCAAAAGCTTTTCCGCCTTTGCTGGTATGACAGGCCACGCAGTCGCCCGCGCGCGCCAGATAGTCGCCGCGCTTAATCAGATCGCTGCCATCCTGTGCCTGTACGCCAAAGGTCACTGCGCCCAGTAACAGGGCGGATATCCAGTTTTTCATCGCCATCATCCTTATGCCTGCACCAGCGGACCGGGGTTTTTCAGATACTGTTCACGGATAGCTTTGGCTGACCAGTAAGTCAGCGCCGCCACCATGCCTGTCGGGTTATAGCCCAGCCCCTGCGGGAAGGCTGATGCGCCCGGCACAAACACGTTCGGCACATCCCAGCTCTGCAGATAACGGTTAATGGCGCTGGTTTTCGGATCCTCACCCATAATCGCGCCGCCGTTCATATGGGTAGTCTGATAAACGGTGGTATCGAAGTGAGCGCCCGCTTTTTTCGGCGCGCCGGTGATCAGCTTTGGATTCATCGCTTCAGCGATGGTATGCATGCGGTTATGCATAAACTGCGACATTTTGATGTCGTTATCTTGCCAGTCAAAGGTCATACGCAGCAGCGGCTGACCATACGCATCTTTATAGTTAGGATCGAGGTCGAGATAGTTAGCGCGATAAGACTGATGCGCACCGTGGGCATCCATCGACACATGATGGGTGTAGTGATCGGCCACCGCGGCTTTCCACTGGCTGCCCCAGGCTGGCGTTCCAGGCGGTACTGGCAGGCCGGAAATCGGTTTCACTCCCGCCTGGTTTACCCAGAATGGCGAACCACCGACAAAACCATATTTGCTGTGATCAAAGTTATCGGCGTTAAAGTCATCGATACCCACCCCGGCGCCACCCGCGCCAATAAAGTTATTGGTATGCACATCTTTATCGAAGAAGGCTTTGATAGTGGAGATATTCTGGTAGGCAAAGTTGCGTCCTACCGTGCCTTCATTGGTTACCGGGTTATAGGGCTGGCCAATCCCGGACAGCAGCATCAGATGGACGTTATGGAACTGGAAAGCAGAGAGGATCACCAGATCGGCCGGTTGTACCTGCTCACGTCCCTGCGCATCAATATAGGTCACGCCGGTGGCGCGCTTTTTATCGTCGGTCAGATTGACGCGCAGCACATGCGAGTTGACGCGCAGCTCAAACTTCGGCTCCTGACGCAGTGCTGGCAGGATATTTACGTTGGGTGAGGCCTTGGAGTACATATAGCAGGCGTAACCGCTGCAATAGCCGCAGAAGTTGCACGGGCCCATCTGCGCGCCATAGGTATTGGTGTAAGGGCCGGAAGTATTTGCTGACGGCAGATCGTAGGGATGATAACCCACTGATTCTGCGGCTTTGGCAAACAGCTGTGCCGAGAACGTGCGCTTTTGTGCGGGCAGCGGGAAGTCGCTGGAACGATCCGGCGCAAACGGGTTGCCGCCTTTCTCTTTGCCGACCACTTTGCCTTTGATACTCCACGCCGAGCCGGAAGTACCAAATACTTTTTCCGCCTGGTCGAAGAACGGCTCCAGTTCATCGTAGTTAACACCAAAGTCCTGAATGGTCATGCCATCCGGGATAAAGTTTTTGCCGTAGCGTTCTTCGTAATGGCTACGCATCCGCAGCTCAATCGGGTCTACGCGGAAATGGACGCCCGACCAGTGCAGACCCGCGCCGCCAGTACCGGTGCCGGGTAAAAATGCCGCCAGCTGACGATAAGGCTGGGCGGTTTGCGCCGCATTATGGCGAATGGTGACGGTGCTTTTCGACAGATCCTGGAACAGTTTTTTACGTACGTTATAGGTCAGTTCGTCGATCACCTGCGGATACGCGCCATCAGGATAGGTATCGCGATGCGGGCCGCGTTCCAGCGCCACCACATTCAGTCCGGCTTCGGTCAGCTCTTTCGCCATAATCGATCCGGCCCAGCCGAAACCGACAATCACCGCATCCACTTTTTTCATTTCATTTGCCATGGTTATGCTCTTTCCCCGCGAATCGACACTGGCGGGAACGGATACTGTTCGCCGCGCTCTACCCAGTCCATAAAATCAGCCCGGGCGCCCGGGAAGCCGATAAGCGTCCAGCCGACCATCCCCTGATTGCCACCGTGGACCGGATCGCTGAAGAAGCCTTCACGGGTGTTCTGTAACAGATAAGAGAAAAAGACTTTGGCTGGCAGTTGTTTAAATTCGGCGCTGCCGCGCTCAAAAGCCTGCAACAGGGCGTCCTGCTGTGACGCGGAAAGTTGCGCAAAGACTTTGCCATGCTGCGCTGTGGCGTAGTCGTCGGCATCAGCCAGACCAAGACGGTAGATCTGCTGCGGCACCAGCGGCAGCTGATAGCCCAGCGCCGGATCGGCATCAGCATCAAACGGCCCCTGCATATACCAGTTACTGCCGGTGGCGTAAGGGGTATTCATCTGGCGATCGATATACTCCGGCACGCCCGCTTCCAGCGCGCCCGGGCCACGCTCATCAGCGGGGATCAGACGGGCAACCGCCGCCTGCAGAAAAGCATACTCTTCGCGGGTAAACCAGGTGGGTTGATAATCTTTCGCCTGCTGCGGCGCGGCAGGGGCATTGCTCTGTTTTGCCTGAGCTTCTGCTGCCAGTGCCAGCGAACCGATGCCGCTACCGCCAATCGCCACGGCCGGAGCCAGTGAAATGGTTCTCAGAAGGAAGTCTCTCCTGGTGCTGCCTGTTTTTTCTTGTGACATTACATTGCCTTAACACGCTGCCGCCATGCGACGCGTATAAACAGTTAACTTGCGGTTTTATCGTTTTTATTTTGGTTATTGCGGGGTATCTGGCTGTTACATTCAATTGTTACCGGTAACAAGCCGATCTATTCTAACAGCATTTGTAGGGAATATTCATAGCCTGGAAACAAAAGCACACAAAATGCTTAACATTTCCGTATCACTTCACGCGAATCGGCGAGAATAATCTTACGCGCAACGCGTTTGTTACGCCCGGACACAACCCACCACAGACTGTAAACAGTCAATGACGCTATAACTGTCTGACAACAATAGCGGAGCACCTATGTTCAAGTCCTTTTTCCCCCGGCCAGCGCTGTTTTTCAGTAGTGCAGCGATCTGGAGTTTGCTGGCGATACTTTTCTGGTTCGAAGGCGGCAGCGATCTTATTTTCCATACTGGCAGCATGACGCAATACGCGAATAAACCCTTACCTGACAATGCGTTGCGCTTTGTTCAGCCCACAGAAGTCTGGTTCTATTGCTACTATCTGGCGGTAACAGGAATCTTCGCACTGGCGTGGTGTTGTCTGAGTCCACACCGCTGGCAATACTGGTCGATCTACGGCAGCGCGTTAATTATCTTTGTCACCTGGTTTGATGTGCAGGTTGGCGTGGCGATTAACGCCTGGTATGGGCCGTTTTACGATCTGATTCAGAATGCCCTTAGCCATCCGAATTCGATAAAAATCAGCGTGTTTTACCACCAGCTGGAGGCGTTTCTCGGCATTGCGCTGATTGCGGTGGTGATTGGCGTACTGAGTGCCTTTTTTGTCAGCCACTGGATTTTCCGCTGGCGTACGGCGATGAATAATTATTATATGGCGCACTGGCAGCAGCTGCGCGGCATCGAGGGTGCAGCCCAGCGTGTGCAGGAAGACACCATGCGTTTCTCCAGCACCCTTGAGGACTGGGGCATCAATCTGATTAAGGCAATTATGACGCTGATTGCCTTTCTGCCGGTGCTGGTGGCGCTGTCAAAGCATGTCGAAAGCGTACCGATTCTGGGCAACGTTCCCTATGCGCTGGTGATTGCCGCCCTGCTGTGGTCGCTGTTTGGCACCGGCTTACTGGCGGCGGTAGGGATAAAATTACCAGGGCTGGAGTTTCGTAATCAGCGCGTCGAGGCCGCTTATCGTAAGGAGCTGGTGTATGGGGAAGATAACGCCGAACGCGCCACCCCGGCCACCACTCATGAGCTGTTTCACCGTGTGCGCTTTAACTATTTCCGCCTCTATTTTCACTATCTCTACTTCAATATCACCCGCATTCTGTATCTGCAGGTGGATACGGTATTTGGCATTTTTGTGCTGTTTCCGTCGATTATTGCCGGCACCATCACCCTCGGCCTGATGCAGCAGATCATCAACGTATTTGATCAGGTGCGCGCGTCATTCCAGTATCTGATCACATCCTGGTCGACACTGGTTGAACTGATGTCGATTTATAAACGACTGCGCAGCTTTGAGCAGGTGCTGGAGGGGAAAGAAGTCTCTCAACCGGCGACATCTTTGTAGGGGCGGTGTTTTCGCCGCCCGTGGTCAATGTTACGCGGGAGCCGATAACGGCTCCCCTACAGATATCAGGAATTCAGAGCAGCAAACACCTGCTGAACCGCATAAGCACCAGGATCTTTTACCCCGTTAAGGCTTTCCTGATTCAGATAGGATGAGCGTCCGGCTTTAGCGGCGGTCATCTCTGCGGTGGAATCCGCCCCTATACGCGCCGCATCTGCCGCGGCGGCCAGATCCTTTCCGCTGGCCAGCGCGTTAAAGGCCGGTTCCAGCGCATCAACCATGGTGCGATCTCCCACCTGCGCGCCACCATAATGCTTCATGCGCGCCAGACCATATTGCAGCGCCTGCGCCAGTGATTCGCCCTGCTCCAGCTTCTGCCCGGCGGAGGTAAACATAATCGACATCAGCACACCACTGGAGCCGCCCATCACCACCGCCAGCTGTTCGCCCACCAGCGTCAGCAGCTGCTCAGGTTTATCCAGCGGCAATTCATGCTGTTGATGTTGTTTGAGAATTTTGCGCGCACCGGCGGCAAAGGTGGAACCGGTATCGCCATCGCCCACTCGCGCATCCAGCTTGTTCAGCTCACTCTCCAGCGCGATCAGCGTCTCGCAGACCGTGGCGATAATCCGCCCGTTGTGCGCATTCGCCGATGGCGAGAAATTGAGTTGCTGCGTGGCTTTCTCTCCCTGCTGCGATTTCAGGGGTTGCAGAGTGACCAGCGGCTGCCAGCCAAAGGCCTCTACCGGTGCCTGTAGCGCCTGTTCAGTGTCCGCATCCAGTAGCAGCGTCGACAGAGAGAAACCTTTCATATCCAGCGCGCTGACCAGCGTGGCGGGACCAATCAGATGGGTAATCTGCTCACCCAGCGGCGAGGCCAGCACTTCGCGCGTCAGCACCGCCATCTCCAGCGCGGAAAAACCGCCAAGGTTATTACTGAGCAACGCGACTTTTTTATCGCCAGGCAGCAGTTGTTGCAGTTTTTCCGTAACGATGGCGACGATTTCGCGGCTGTTCTGTGTTTTTAGCGTCGATACGCCCGGTTCGCCATGGATCCCCATACCTAATTCGCTGTGCCCGGCATCCACACGTTCATCACGCGCTTCGCCCGGAATATGGCAGGTGCCAAACGCCAGCCCGATACTGTTGGTGTGCTCAATCGCCTGATTCGCCCGCTTCACCACTTCCGCCAGCGCCAGCCCCTGCTCAGCGGCATAGCCGGCAATCTTATGGACTAAAGCCGTTCCGGCGATACCGCGTGGTTGTGGATTGTCCGGCAGCGAGATATCGTCTTTGACCATTACCAGTTCGACCTGATAACCGAGCTTTTTCGCTTTTTCCGCCGCCAGACCGAAGTTCAGACGGTCGCCGGTATAGTTTTTTACAATCAGCAGGCAACCGGCGTCGCCGGTCACATTGATAATCGCCGTCAGTACCGCATCCACACTCGGCGAAGCAAAGATATCGCCGCACACCGCAGCGGTCAGCATCCCTTTGCCGACAAAGCCGACATGCGCCGGTTCATGACCGGAGCCGCCGCCGGAGATCAGCGCCACTTTGCTTTTATCCCAGTCGTTGCGCACCACCACACGAATATCGGCGTCCACTTCCAGCTTGCTCAGATTATGAAACGGCGTGCTGATCAGCGCCCCTTCAATCGCTTCATTCACCAGATCACTTTTATCGTTCATAAAAAACTGATTCATTGAAATCCTCTCAAGGTGTTGGGCTATACACGGGAGCCGAAAACGGCTCCCCTACGGTATTTCAGTTACCTCGCCGACCGTTATAGTATGTCGGCAATTCGACAGTGATTGTCAGTTATGCGCGAGATTACCGCCGCGCTTTTGATTAAAAATGGGGGATACGCCATAAACAGGAAAACCCTATGCTGACGCAACCCGCAGGAAAATATCGTCCTTTCCCCCCGGTGAAACTGGATGCACGCCAGTGGCCTGATAACACACTGACCCAGGCGCCACGCTGGCTCTCCACCGATCTGCGTGACGGCAACCAGGCGCTGGCGGAGCCGATGGACAGCGCGCGTAAGCTGCTGTTCTGGGATCTGCTGTTACAATGTGGCTTTAAAGAGATCGAAGTGGCGTTCCCCTCCGCTTCACAAACCGATTTCAATTTTGTGCGTCAGCTGATTGAAGAGCAACGCATCCCGGAAGATGTGTCGATTCAGGTACTGACCCAGGCGCGTACCGACCTGATTGAACGCACTTTTGCCGCACTGCAAGGGGCAAAAAATGCCACATTGCATCTGTATAACGCCACCGCACCGGTGTTCCGCCGCCTGGTGTTCCGTCAGAGCAAACAGGAAATTATCCAGCTGGCGGTCAGCGCAACCAAGCAGATTCGTCAGCAGTGCGCCGCGCAGCCGGAGACCAACTGGACCTTTGAATATTCACCGGAAACCTTCTGTTTTACTGAGCTCGATTTCGCCGTTGAAATCTGTGAGGCGGTAGCGGAAATCTGGCAGCCGTGCGCCGAACGTCCGATGATTATCAATTTACCCGCCACCGTCGAAGTCAGCACGCCGAATGTTTACGCCGACCAGATTGAGACTTTCTGCCGCCGCTTTTCGCAGCGTGCGCAGGTCTGTATCAGCGTCCATCCGCATAACGACCGCGGCACCGGTATCGCCTGCGCCGAACTGGCGCTGCTGGCTGGCGCCGATCGCGTTGAAGGTTGCCTGTTTGGCAACGGCGAGCGCACCGGCAATGTCGACCTGGTGACGCTGGCGCTGAATCTCTATACCCAGGGCGTGCCGCCGAATCTCGATTTCAGCCAGATCAAACAGGTTGTCGATGTGGTGGAGCAGTGCAATCAGCTACCGGTCCATCCGCGCCATCCGTATGCCGGTGAACTGGTATTTACCGCTTTCTCCGGCTCGCATCAGGATGCGATTAAAAAGGGCTTTGCCGCCCGCCAGCAGCAGCAGGACGCGCTGTGGGAAGTTCCCTATCTGCCTCTCGACCCGGCCGATATTGGCTGCAGCTATGAGGCGGTGATCCGCGTTAACAGCCAGTCCGGCAAAAGCGGCGCCGCGTGGATGATTGAGCAAAACCACGGTTTAGCGCTACCGCGTACCCTGCAACAGGACTTTAGCCGCCGGGTACAGGAGCAGACCGATGGCCACGGCAAAGAGATGACGCAAGCCAGTATCTGGCAGCTGTTCCGTGAAGCTTATGGTCTGCGCGACCCGATGCCGCTGGCGCTGGGTGAATACAGCAGCCAGAGCCAGGCTAACGGCCAGCTGAAGTTTCGCGCTGAACTGCTGATGGCTGAGCAGCGGAAAACCATCCAGGGCCAGGGCAATGGCCTGCTGTCCGGTGCGACAGAGGCGCTGCGTCAGGCGTTCGATCTGCCGTTATCAATTCAGGACTACCATGAACATACCCTCGGACAGCGTAGCGACAGCCGCTCGGTGGCCTATATCCGCTGCACCTTTGCCGATAATCAGGCGACCTGGGGCGTGGGGATCGACAGCGATGTGGCGCGCGCGTCATTGCAGGCGCTGCTAAATGCGCTCAGCAGCCACCTGCAACAGCAGAACTACTTTAGCGGGAAATAGTCGCTGGGCGAGACGCCGAGGATACGACGAAACATGGCGCTAAAAGCGCTATGGCTTTCGTAGCCGAGATCGAGCGAAACCCGCAGCACCGATTCCCCCTGCGCCAGACGCGTCAGGGCTGACAGCAGCCTGGCGCGTCTTACCCAGTCGCTAAACTGCAAGCCGGTTTCGCGCTTAAAATGGCGCGACAGAGTGCGGCTGCTGATATTCAGGCGGTCGGCAGCCTGCTCCAGCGACCAGCTTTCGCCCGGCAGAATGCGCACCTGCTGACACAGCTGCATTAATCTGACGCTTTGCGGTTGCGGCAGATAAAACGGCAACTCCGACATCACCCGAATCTCATCAAGGATCAGTTCATAGATACGCTCAGCGCGACTATTGGGCTGATAGCTTTCCGGCAGATCCAGCGCATTAATAATCAGTTCACGCAGCAGCGGAGAGACCTGCACCACCCGGCAGCTGGCCGGTAAATCCGCCCGCGCCAGTGAATCGATAAATAGCGTCCGTGCGGCGACCTGACCGGTAATCTGTAAGGCATGTTCGGTGCCCGCAGGTAGCCAGACGCCGCGGCCTGGCGGCACAATCCAGTTCCCCTGCGCGGTTTCTACCCGCACCACGCCGCTCAGCGTATGAATCAGCTGGGCGCAGTTATGCTGATGCATTGGCTCATAAGCACCATGCAGATAGTCCTGGGCGTAAGGGATTAAAGATCGCGAGGCGAAAGAAAAATCTACTGTGGTTGTCATGAATGCTCAGCCAAAAACCATCAATTTTAACAATAGCATAAAAGTCTCAGGCTGCCGGGGGGCGGGGTTTGTGTGTAAGATAATAAAGTAATGACCTCTCGAATATGAATAAAAGATGAGCTATAGTTTTGTGTGAATAGATAACACATTCCATTTCGGGAGAAATGATGGCTAGAACAACCAGCGTAACCATAGGCGAACAGCTGGACGCTTTCGTGACCAGCCTTATCCAGGATGGACGCTACGGTTCTGTAAGTGAAGTGATGCGCTCCGCTTTGCGCCTTTTGGAACAGCAAGAGCAGCGCCATATCCTCTTGAAAGAGGCCATTTTACAGGGTGAGCGTAGTGGTGAAAGTTCGCTGACGCTTAAAGAAATCGCTGAACAAAGGAAGCGTTCACGCAATGTATAAACTGTCGGTGCTGGCTGCGGATGATTTCGCCGCCATTTATGACTACACGTTGCTGAATTTCGGTGAAAAGCAGGCAGACAGGTATACTGAAGAGATGGACAAATGCCTGAACCGGCTTGCAGAAATGCCCCGTATGGGGCGTGAACAACCAGAGCTGGGTGTTGGTTTGTTACGCTATGAGTACGCCAGACACGCTATATTTTATCGTCTGCGACAATATGACACTTTCATTATCCGCATTCTTCACCAGCAAATGGATCCATGGCGTCATTTGCCGGGGCTTTAGCTCTGGCGGCGAGAACACCGCCCCTACGGCACAGATATCTGAAAAAACCGTAGGGGAGCCGTTATCGGCTCCCGTCTGGATAGCAGCCTCTACCCCATCACCATAATCCCAAGACGTTCCATTAATTCCGCCGCCTGCAGGCTGTCTAATTTCACCCCTTGCAGATCAACATGGCGGATATCCAGTTCGCCGAGCGCGGAACCGGTCAGATCGCAGCAAGTGACATCCAGCGTGCGCCAGTCAAAGGAGGCGAACTCGCCGCCCGAAAGATCGGAACCGCTAAATTTGGCGCCCGACACCTGGGTTCCCGTCCAGCGGTTTTCCCACAGCTCACATTTTTCCAGCACCACATTGGCAAAATTGGCGTAGCTCAGATTGCTCTTCGTAATATACGCGCTGCAAAACCACACTTTTGGCGCAATCAGATTCATAAAGCTGGCGTTGCGAAAATCCGCACCCTGCAACATCGATTCACGGATCTCAACGCCCAGCAAATTGGCATAGCTGAAGTTGCTCATCGACAGATCGCAGCGGGTAAAACTGGCGTCTTTCAGCATTGCCCGACTGAAGTTGCAACCCAGCTCACTGTCGCGATGATAAAACTGCGAATCGGTAAACTGCGTATCCGTCAGATCGGCTGAGGAAAAATCACAGTTAATAAAAACCGCATCGGCAATCTTTTCACCGCTAAAACGATTACGTTCAATTTTTTCATCACGCAGCAGCAACTTCGCCATCATAATACCTGTAATTTTAACCAGTTATTTCGATGGTAGCGAGGCGCTGGCGGAGATGCAATGAAATTAATCTGGCAGCGCACGTACTGCCAGGCGATTAGCCATTAATCAATTAAACGCTGGCCACTGGCGGCATCAAACAGATGTATTTTTTCCGCTTTAATCGCTAAGTTCAGCAATTCTCCCGGCTGCGTCGCCACCCGTCCGGCACACTGCACATGCAGCGCAAAGCCGCGCCAGTCCAGATGCAGCAGGCTTGATTCACCGGTCACCTCGGCAATGTTTAAGGTGGCGGCGGGCAGATCGCCAATCCGACTGTCCAGGATAAAATCGTGTGGCCGGATGCCGATAATCACCGCTTTATCACCCTGCGCAGCAGCGGCGGCATGCCACTTTTCTGGCAACGCAAACCACAGCTCACCGCAGCTGACGCCGGGTTGTCCGCCGTGGTTCACCAGCGTGCCTTCCAGCAGGTTCATCGGCGGCGATCCAATAAAACGCGCAACAAAGGTATTGACCGGACGATCGTAGATCGCCAGCGGCGCACCTTGCTGAACGATCGCCCCGTCGCGCATCACCACGATCTGATCCGCCAGCGTCATCGCCTCAACCTGATCGTGGGTGACATACACCATGGTGGTTTTAAAGCGCTGATGCAGCGATTTGATCTCGGCGCGCAGCTCCATACGCAACTGAGCATCCAGATTGGATAACGGTTCATCAAACAGAAATACCTGCGGATTACGCACCATCGCCCGTCCCATTGCCACGCGCTGACGCTGGCCGCCGGAGAGTGCGCGCGGATAGCGGCCAAGCAGCTTATCTATGCCAAGGATCGCGGCAATACGCGCGACCCTGGTTTGCTGCTCGTCGCGTTTGATCTTCCTGACCTGCATATGAAACGCCAGGTTTTCCGCCACGGTTAAATGCGGATAGAGCGCATAGCTCTGGAATACCATCGCTATATCGCGATCCGCCGGATCAAGATCGTTGATCTGCCGGTTATCCATCAGGATCGCGCCAGCGGAAAGCGTCTCCAGCCCGGCCAGCAGACGTAATAATGTCGATTTTCCGCAGCCGGAAGGTCCGACTAATACGGTGAAACTGCCGTCAGGGATGGTGAGATCCAGCGGATTCAGCACCGTCTGTTTGCCATAGCGCTTGGCTACTTTTACAAGTTCTACGCTGGCCATGGCTCAGCACTCCTTAATTCGTTGTTGCAGGGTCTGCCAGTCAGGATAGTGGCGCGGTGAGCTGCTAATCGCATGGGCCGCCACTTCAATGCCCCATTGCAGCGCCAGCTGATGCGGTTCACCGCACAGCAGCGCACTAAGAAATCCGGCGTTAAAGCTGTCACCGGCGCCGATGGTGTCAATCACCCCGACAGCACGCGCCGCCGCCTGCAGATGGTGATCCGGTTGCCACAGCTGCGCGCCATCACTGCCGCACTTCACCACGCAGGCGCCGTTACCACTCAGCTGGGCCGCCAGCGCCCGGGCGCTGGCTTCCAGCGTCGGCAGACCGGCAAAACCAAGGGTTTCCACCTCATTCAGCAGCAGATAATCGCAATCCGTTAACCAGATCTGAAGCTGCTGGCGCAATTCATCACTCCACCCCTGCGGCGGCCAGCCGGTGTCCACCGCCACCACAAACCCGCGTTGTTGCAGCGTGGCTAACAGCTGTGGATAAGCGGCAAACAGGGTGGTGCAAAGAAAGGTGCCGCATAACAGCACGGTATCGCCGGGCTGAGCGCGCAATGGCAGTTGCTGCAACACATCTTCCGCTGTCAGACGCACGATATGGCCCTGATTGCTGATAAATGAACGCTCTTTATCGGGGTGCGTCACCGCCACCGTCAGCGACGTTTCACACTGATAGCGCGGCCAGTGCGCGGCGCTATCGGTAAAATAGCCCGCCAGCCAGCTGGCGAAACCATCGCAGCCCTGACTGGCGACGGCGCGATGCGGAACATGCATCGCGTCCAGCGCCAGCGCACAGTTACCGGCGGAGCCACCGGGGCGCAGCTCGCTGTGTTCCAGCATGGTTTCCGTACCCGGCGCAGGCCAGTGGTGCAACGTGCTCATAATTAAATCGACATTAATATTGCCCACCACATACAGCGTGGCGTTAATTGCTCTGTCCATGCTTAACCCTTACTGCCGCCGCTGGCCAGACCGCTAACCAGCGTTTTCTGTAACCAGATGGCGATAAACAGTGGTGGAACCGACGCCAGAATACCGACGGCGGCAATCAGTCCGTCATCGGTAGCGCGTCCGGCGGTGAAACCGGCAATCGTCACCGGCAAGGTTTGCGCCTGAATATTGCTGGTAAACAGCAGCGCGTAGAAAAATTCATCCCATGCCAGCAACCAGCCAAACAGCGCCGAAGCCCCCAGCACCGGCTTCGCCAGCGGCAGCGTAATACGCAGCAGCACCTGCCAGACGCGTAAACCATCGAGCCGCGCCGCCTGTTCAATATCCAGCGGTAAGGCATCGAACTGGTTTTTCAGCATCCAGGTAAGAAACGGCAGGATTAACGAGCAGTAGACCAGCACCAGCCCAAGATGGGTATTAAGCAGACTCAGCTGTTGCAGCACAAAGTAGAGCGGCAACACAAAGGCTACCGGCGGCACCATATAGATCGCCAGGCTGCCGAACAGCCAGCCATCGCGGCCCGGATAGCGCGAGAAACTGAATGCCGCCGGGATCGCCAGCAGCAGCGAAATCGCCGTCGCGCCGGTCGCCACCAGCAGGCTGTTCCACAGCGCATGCAGGAACAGCGCGCCAGGCTGATCGGCATCCAGCGACACCAGCTGCGCGTAACGGCTGAAGTCCCACTGACGCGGCAGCCATTCAAGCGGAATACGGGTGAGGTCGCTGCCTGAACTGACGCTCATCAGAAACAGCCACAGCATCGGCCCGAGAATTGAGGCGGCCACCAGCAGCGCCGCGGCATAACGCAACAGCGTACGGATTTTACGTTTCATCAGCGGTACTCCGGCGGCGCTGGCGCAGCAGCATGGTCATATAGATAGCGATCAGCACCGCACACATCAGGGTCATCAGGATCGCGTAAGCTGCACCGCTACCGGCGCGCAGATAGCTGAACGACTCCTGATAGACAAAGAAGCTGAGGGTTTTGGTACTGTCGACCGGGCCACCGCGCGTCATCACATAGATGATGTCGAAAATCTTTAACGCATCAATGGTGCGCAATACCAGCGCCACACTTAACGGGGCGACGATGGCCGGAAAAGTGATGGCGCGGAAACGACGCCACGCCGAAGCGCCATCCAGCCGGGCGGCTTCAAACAGGTCCTCAGGAATCGACTGCAACGCCGCCAGCACCAGCAACGTCACCAGCGGATAGTTCTTCCAGATATCGGCCAGCATCACCGCATTCAGCGCCGAATCCGGTGAACCCAGCCAGCTGCGATAGCCGTCGATAATCCCCAGTTGCGTCAGCATGGCGTTAATGCTGCCGTAATCGGGGTTAAAGTTAAGGCGCCACATCATTGCATTGACGATGGTTGGCAGCGCCCACGGTAAAATCACCAGCACGCGCAGCAGATTGCGGCCATAGAATTTCTGATTGAGCAACAGCGCCACCAGCACGCCGATCACCCCCTCGATGGCGACCGAAACCACGGTAAAGTACAGCGTGCGCAGGATCGACGCCTGAAAATCGGCATCGGTTAAGGCATAAAGATAGTTTTCAAAACCGATATATTGCGGTGAAGCGCCGCTGCCAATCAGCGCCGCGTCGGTAAAGCTCAGCCAGATGGTACGCCCCAGCGGCCAGGCGGTAAGCAAAAACATCACAATCAGCATGGGCACTAACAGCACCCATGCCTGACGATGCTCGCGTTGTGACAAACTCAGCATCGTGTTTCCTTAGCGCAAACGCTCCGCACTTTTGGTCGCGGCCTGCATACCGGCTTCCGGCGTCACCTGGCCCTGCAGGATCTGCTGAAGCTGTTGTTGCAGTGTGTTCGACAGACGCGAATAATCCGCCGTTTCCGGGCGCGACAGCATCACATTCAGTGATTTTTTCGCTGCGGCAATCAGCTCTTCCTGCCCTTTTTGCACTGCCGGATCGTCATACGAGCTTTTCCAGATCGGCAGACTCAGACGCGAATATTTATCCTGCACCGGCTGCGAAGTGATATAGCTGATAAATTGCCATGACTGATCTGCATGTTCGCTGGCTTTGGCAATACCTAATCCCATCGAGCCATTGACCGCCGACGCTTTGCCCGGCGCGTCACCTGGCGCGGGTACGATACCGACATCACCCGCTACTTTGCTCTGTTTAGCATCATTGGCCATGTTGTACATATAGGTCCAGTTCAGCGCGAATGCCGCATCGCCATTGGAGAAGGCTTTACGCACATCTTCTTCCAGATATTCACGGGAGTTCGGGTTGGTGACGCCTTTATCCAGCGACGTCTTCATATAGCTGACCGCTTTCATCGAGGCCGGGCTGCTAAAGTTCAGCTTACCGTTCTGATAAAACTCACCACCAAACGCCGATACCAGCGTGGTGTAGTCGCAGATCAGCGCTTCCGCCTGCGACCAGCTCCACACCAGCGGATACTTCACAATGCCCTTCTGCTTCAGCAGTTCCGACTGCTCCATCACCTGCTGCCAGCTTTGCGGCGGCGTGGTAATCCCGGCTTTGGCCAGCATCGCTTTGTTGTAATAGAGATATTTGGTATCAAGGATCCACGGCATACCGAGGGTTTTACCTTTGTACACCACGGTATTCATCGCACCGGCGAACACTTTCTCTTTCTCTTCCGGCTTGATACGCGCCGAGACATCCTGCAGCAGATCGAATTTAGTAAATTCAGCCGGCCAGATGGCGTCGAACAGCACGACGTCATAGCCTTTGCTGCCCGCACCGCGCGCCGCGACGATTTTGTCGTGCAGCGCTTCATAAGGGACGAATTCCAGGTTAACGCTGATATCGGGGTTCTGCTTTTCAAAGTCGCTGGTCATGGCGCGAATATCGTTTTCGCTGTAAGCCGCCTGGGTCATAAACAGCGCGTTGATCGCGGTTTTAGCGAAGACCTGTGTCGAAGCGCTCGCGGCGATCAGCGCCAGCATGCAAGCCGTCAGGCGTGGGGTAAATCGACTTTTCATTCTCTCTCTCCGGTAACGCTGCGATAGTTGGCGATTTATTAAATCAATTTGATTGATTTAATGGAGGGTAAAATAAGCGCAGCACATTGACAGCCTCAGCGCCTGTACAGGTGATAAGCAAGCTGCGTGCCAGTTTATTTATCGGGCATCGTCAGCTGCATAAATTAACTTTGCATGCTGATGCGTATTTGCCCAATTAATCCGCGTGGAATTGCGGTGGTGATCAAGAATTCGTTTGCCCGACCGTAAGCGCGATCACATACTGAACGCAAAGCAGCGCGTAAGCAGGGAAATCATTAATGGGAACTTCGGGAACCAATCTGGAACATGCACGCGCCCATAACCGACGCGTCATCATTGAGGCTATCAGGCTTAACGGAGAACTGACGCGCGCGGAACTGGCGCGTTTAACCGCCCTGACGCCGCAAACAGTGTCCAATATTGTCGCCGAATTGCAGCAGGCGGATATCCTGTCGTCGCACTCGCCGCGTAAAGTCAGCGGGCGCGGCCAACCGGCGATCCCGATCACCCTCAATCCCGCCAGCGCCTGGTCGATCGGTATTCATCTCGATCATCAAACCCTGTTGATGGTGCTGGTTGATCTTACCGGTGAGATCCATTTTCGCCGCCTTGTGATGGTGCAAAAGCCCCAGCCAGGTGCAACGCTGGCGCTAATCGTCAGGCTGCTGGAGGAGATCAAACAGCAGCTGGCGGCAAACTGGCGCAAAGTGCTGGGTATTGGCGTGGTAATGCCCGGGCCGTTTGGCGTCGAAGGTCTCTCGTCACTGGGTCCGACTACCCTGCACGGCTGGGAGAATGTCGATGTCGTCGCCCATCTGAATCATGCCAGCGGATTGCCGGTGACGCTGGAAAATGATGCCACGGTAGCGGCAATTGGTGAACGTTTTCATGGTGTTGCGCGCCAGCTAAACTCGTTTGTTTATCTCTATATTGGCACCGGCCTTGGCGCCGGGATTTTTGCCGACGGCCATATCTATACCGGCCATGCGCACAACGCCGGGGAAGTGGGGCATATTGTGATTGAGCATGATGGCCGCGAGTGCTACTGCGGCAATCATGGCTGTCTTGAGCGCTATGTATCGCTGCAGGCAGCCTATGAGCATTGCGGCCTCGATCCGATGACCGCGCTGCCTGACGATCTGCTGGCGGTGGATGAGGATCTGTTTGATAACTGGATCCTCAGTGTATTGCCGCCGTTGCGCCGCGCGATCAATATGATCGAGTGTATTTTCGATGCCGAGACGGTAATTATTGGCGGCATGATGCCGCAGCCGTTACTACAGAAAATAGTTAAGCGCCTGTTCCCGCTGCACAAATCAGTGCGCAGCCGTTATCTGGACGATATGCGGGTAAAAATGGGGATGACTGGTAGCGATACCGCCGCGCTGGGCGCCGCCGCCCTGCCGATTTTTGATGAATTTAATCCGCAATATAACGTCCTTCTCAAGTAGGGGCGGCGTTCTCGCCGCCCGTGCTGCTATTTTGCACAAAAATCAAATGCGGCGTTCTCGCCGCCCGTGCTAATAATTTGCACTATGCGGGAGCCGATAACGGCTCCCCTACAAGGTTTAACGAAATACGCTAATCGCCTCAACCAGCCGGGTGGCCTGACGCGACATACGATCGGAAGCTTCAGCCCCTTCCTGCACTCGGGCGGCGTTCTGGTGGGTAATATTATCCAGATCTTCTACCGCCAGGCTCACTTCAGACAGCGCTGTCGCCTGTTCAGCGGTGGCGGAACTGATTTGCGAAATCAATCCGGTGACATTCTGCACCTGCGAAACAATGCTCTCCATGGTTTTACCCGCGTCGTTAACATGTTCGGTGCCGACTCTTACCCGTGTTTCACTGGTTTCCACCAGGGTTTTGATTTCGCTGGCAGCACTGGCGCTTCGCTGCGCCAGACTGCGCACTTCACCGGCGACCACCGCAAAACCTTTCCCCTGCTCACCGGCGCGCGCCGCTTCAACCGCCGCATTTAACGCCAGAATATTGGTCTGGAAGGCAATGCCGTCGATTACGCTGGTAATATTGGCAATCTTCTTCGAACTGTCAGTAATTTCCGCCATCATCGTGACCATATCGCTCATCGCTTTGCCACCCGCCACTGCTGCGGTACTGGTCGACATCGACAGGCTATTTACCTGCGCCGCGGTTTCAGTGTTGCTCTTAACGGTGGCGGTCATTTCATTCATGGTTGCCGCGGTCTGCTGGACATTGGCCGCCGCCTGCTCGGTACGACGGCTGAGATCGTTATTGCCCTGCGCAATCGCATCACTGGCGCTAAGCACATTGATTGCCTGACCGCTGACATCATCCACCAGCCAGCGGAACATCAGTCCCAGCTGGCCAATCGCGCGCAGCGTCATGCCTACTTCATCGACACGATCCATCTGATCAACTTTATGGCTGGTGCCGGTGGCGACGCTAAGCGCCTGCTGACAGACCCGTTCGATAGGGCGTGAAATCTGGTACTCCAGCCAGCTACCGGCCAGCAGCAACAGCAGCGCCATCCCGGCGGTAAATGCCGCCACCTGAGCGTCAGCAATACCCAGCAGCCAGACGCCAATCACGCTTACCGGCAACAGTGTCATCATAGTGCTGCGAATGCGCCAGCGTAGCGGCAGGGTTTTAAACACCGAACGCCAGCTCATGATGCCGGTTCGCACAATTAGTCCTTTGTGGAAACGGCGGTTTTTACTCTGTCCTTCACGAAACTCGCGATAGAGCTGCTCGGTTTGCCGTATCTCTTCCGCCGTCGGTTTGGTGCGCACCGACATATAGCCATGCACCTTACCGTTGCGCACTACCGGAATGGCATTGGCGCGCACCCAATAGTGATCGCCATTTTTACGCCGGTTTTTTACCAGCGCGGTCCAGGGTTCGCCATGTTTTAGCGTTGACCACATATCGGCAAAGGCTTCCGGTGGCATATCCGGGTGGCGCACCATATTGTGTGGCTGCCCGTTAATCTCTTCCGGTGTAAAACCACTGACCTCAATAAACGCATCGTTGGCGTAGGTAATGTAGCTATTGAGGTCGGTAGTGGACATCAATGTCGCATCGTTATCAAACACATACTCTTGCTGGGTGACGGGCTGGTTGTTACGCATGGGTTAAGTCCTTTAGGGGGTGAGCATGGCCTGAATAAAACGAACGATTACGTTTTTTTATATTTTCGGCGCGAGGAGAGCGGAACTTTAGTGACGCAGGGCAAATATTTCGTGACGGGGTTAACAGGGATGGATTCAGGCGTGGCGCAGCCATTTGTCACGCAGGGTAATCATTAACCAGCAAATGAGTTACCCAATTCTGTTAAGATCCTCTTTAGAGTAAATAAAATGAATGTTTGCCGGGCAGCCGCCCTGCCGCCCGGTAGTAAATCAAACGTTAAAATTGCCCGCGCAGCCCGACACTATAGCGCCAGCCTTTAGTACCACTGTCGCCAAGCTCTTTACGGTAATCCGCTTCCGCATACAGCGCCAGACCCCCTTTAAAGCTCACAGAGCCGCCTGCGCCAGTTTCCCACATCTGACCAAAGCGACCACCGTCAAAGGTGTAATCAACACTGTTGCCGCCCGCCTCCGTGCCTATCGTGGTCTTCGTCGCCCCGCCCCAGCCTTTATAGTAGTTAACGCGCAACCACGGGGTGTATTCGCGTCCGCCATTATCGCTCCAGCTGCGATCCAGACGCGCGCCCAGGCGGCCAATGGTCTGACTGTAGTTGTCATATTTGACCGTGGTGCCATCATGGTCGGTAAAATCATCCATATTCAGACGCAAATAAGTGATCTGCGCCTGAGGTTCAAGCTGGAAATCATTCTGCAGCTTAAACGGATAACCAGTTTCGACTGAGGTGCTCCAGCCACGCGCTTTGATTTTGCCCACTTTGCGCTCACGGCTGATATCAGTATCGCCACGATGCCAGTCCAGTGACAGCGAACCATCAACATAGAAACCATTGTCACGCAACCAGGTGCCGTACAGCGACAGGCTATTGCTGTCGAATGAAGTGCGACTGAAGCCATCGACGGCATGCGGCGTTAAACGGGTGTGCCCCAGAGTATAAGCGAGGCCGCCGCGCAAACTGTCGGCTGCGCCATCCAGCCTGATGACATTGCCGCCCACCTGCACCGCGTTATAGTCAATATCCAGGTCATAACCAAAGCTGGTAAAGTCGAGATTGGTTTTATGCTCCAGATTGGAACCGATATAGCGCAGGAACATTTCACCGCCAATATTATTTGGATTAGCCGGGTATGCTTGCTGGCGGCGCAATTCACCGAGCCGTTTATGCAGATCGTCGACTATCGCGGTGCTGTAATAAGCGAGGCCAAGCGGTGCGGAAATATAAGCAGGAACCTGCGGGATCACTTGCGGACGTCCGCCAGGACCACCGGTACTGCCATCTTCATTAATAAAGCTATTCGCCAGACGGTAATCCCAGAACTGATTACCAATGCCAGTGATACGCGACTGACTGGCATCGCTGCTGCCGGGCGCAAAGCTGTATAAGTCATAGCGCCACGGCCCGACTGCCGCATACCCCCCCTGCAGGGCAAAACTATTCGCATTTGCTGACCCGACGACCTGCGCCACTGAGATGCCTTCATTATTATCGGCGGTACCGGAAACATTGGTATCGGTGCTGGCGCCCGAACTCTGACTTGCAGGAGTGATATCGAGCAGGGTGGTTCCCGTCGCATCGCCGAATACCTGCACGTTATCGGTGAACTGGTTGCTCAGTGCGCCGCCCTGATTGAAAAGCGTCTGCAATCTCACTACCCCGGCGGACGAATTAAGATTGCCATCAACCGAGAGGATATTGCCCGGAGAGCCGCTGCCGTTGGTTAAGTCGATGGTGCCTGAGTTATTAATATCAGCGTGAATAAATGGATTAACACTGTTACCGGCAAACAGGGTGGAGCCAGAGTCAATATTGACTTCGCTGCCTGCCGTCGTCAGATCATCAGTCAGCGAAGTCAATATTGACTTCGCTGCCTGCCGTCGTCAGATCATCAGTCAGCGTCCACTGGCTGTTAACAAAATAAATAGTATTCCAGCCATCGCCAAGGTTAACCCCTTTGGTGAGATCATCGGCCGTAAACGAGCCGCCACGCCCATCAAGTGACTCGAGGATCAGGATATTATCGCTCCCTTCCTCACCAGCCTCACTGGTGATATGGCGCGTAGTATCAAGATTAACTCCTTGTATCTGAGACAGGTTACGCTCGCCGGCACCCAGCGTCAGGCTGCCGTTTAAATTGCCCCCGGTCCACTGCACTGTATCGTCGCCATCACCCGTATTAATATCACCAACCACATCGCCATCAAGCAGGCTGACCGTATCGCTACCCTCACCGGTGACTATCGCTGGTAAGCCAGGATCGGCTGCCGCAATAGTGCCATAGTTATCCACCTGTGCAGCGACGGTGCCGGACATCAGGACTACCGGAAGCGTATCCGCATCAGTGGATAAGGATACCAGACCACCATGGTTTTCGAGGCTGACGGGCGCTTCAGTCAGTAAATTCACTACCGGCGCTGACGCGCTTTGCGATTGCAGCAGCCCGTCATTCCATACCTCCGCGCTGCTGGCGCTAAACAGTGCCGGACCGCCAGCGGCATTATTGATATTCACATTGGCATGGTTCTCAATCCGGCCAGTGGTATTGGCGCTAATCCCTTGCCCTGCTTCGCCTTGCACATTGATCTGCAAACCGCTTGCCACAATCACATCAGCGTCGGTTAAAGAGTCATCCTCAGTGCTGAAATAAAAACCAGCGCCACTGCCGTCAGTATTGATAAGGGTATTTACGGCGGTGAGTCCCGCCGCGTCCGGCAACAGCCAGACACCGTTTGCCGTACCGGAGCTGTTAATGGTGGTATTGCTTAATGCCAGTTGCCCGCCATCACTGACACGCACGCCAGCATCACCGGTAGCGACATTAATCGTTCCCCCCTGAAACTGTGCCGCGCCACTGCCGTTAACATCCAGCCCGATACCGTTATCGATCGTCATTGCCGCATTATTGGTGACACTGCCGCCATTAGTCATGGAGATACCAATATTGTCCTCACCATGCATAATCAGCTGACTTTGCGGCGTTAAGATTAAACTGGCGCCATTTTGCACGCTGTAGCCCGCAGCATTTGCAGCATCAGCCGAACTGACGATGGCCGCGCTACTTGTCAGCTGGGTAGCAGCAGACGAACCACTAATCGGTATATTGGCCAGATCGGTTCTGACATTGTTTACTAACACGCCAGTGCTGAGTTCCCCATCAATATTGATACTGGTTCTGTCGGTCAGCGTCGCCGTGCCTCCTCCTTCAACACGGATAGCATTGCTTGTCGCGCCTGCCAGGTTATACACGGCAGAATCTGAATTAAGCACACTGCCAGGACCAGAAATAATCACGCCAGTGCTGCCACCGGCATTAAGCGTAAAATTTGAAGGAATAAGATTAGGCGAGCCGGCCCCCGTAACAGTCAGTTGGGCGCCATCATCCATACGATATGGAATGATGTTTGCATCGTTAACCTCGACAACTTCACCCTCCGCAGTAAATACGTCAGCAGGACTGACGCCGTGGTTGGTATACTCGACAGCAACCGCAGCGACAATATAAGAGGACGCGCAAAAGGAGATTATCCCACGTACAACCGGATTTAACTTAAACATTATTATCCCTCCAGCTTTATGGACTTTCCCTTTAATCAATAAAATAGTGAATGGTTTTGTGGTCGGGAATGATTATTTTCATCTCAAGATAATTCCCGCCACCACGCCCAAAACATTACGACAGCGCCAGGTTATTTTTATTGGCCCGACATTCACTTCATCTATTTCTTGAAGAGAAGGTATTTTTAACAACCTTTAAAAGCAGAATTGAGTTAAAAGAGAAATACAGCCATTACCAGCAAGACAAAAATTTTTACAATCAACCAAATTAATAGCGCATAAAAATACACAAATGAACAACAAATAACGATATCGCGATATAGTTCACATTTATTTATCAAAATAAGAAATTGTAAAATATTAATAGCAAGACAACTATTAAATATTTACTGGACTTAAATTAAAATTGCCAGCGCACGCCGATATTATAACGCCAGCCTCTGGCGCCATTGTTGTCGATCGCTTTGCGGTAATCCGCTTCCGCATACAGTGAAAGATCATTGTTAAAGGTGGTGGTGCCGCCGACGCCCACTTCAACCATCTGCCCGAAACGGCCACCGGTAAAGGTATGGTCGAAGGCGTTCGTGCCTGTGGCGCCAACGGTGGTTTTCGTCGCACCGCCCCAGCCACGGTAGTAGTTAGCGCGCAGATACGGGGTGTACTGTCGGTTACCATTATCGCTCCAGCTGCGATCCAGACGCGCGCCAAGGCGACCCACGGTCTGGGCGTCATGGTCATATTTCACCGTAGTGCCCTGCTTATCGGTAAAGTCGTCCATATTTAACCGCATATAGATCAACTGCGCCTGCGGTTCGAGTTTGATGTCATAAGGCAGGGTAACAGGATAACCGCTCTCCACCGAGGCGCTCCAGCCGCGTCCTTTTGGTCTGCCGACATTTTTATTACTGCCGGTGTCGGTTTCACCGCGATGCCAGTCAAAAGAGAGCACGCCGTCAACATACAGGCCATTCTGCCGCTGCCAGGTGCCATACAGAGCAACGCTGTTGCTGTCGAAACGGGTGCTGCTGTCACCATCTGCCGCTTTGGGACGCAGACGCGTATTACCCCGGATATAGGCAATACCGCCGCGCAGAGTGTCCTCTTCTCCCTCCAGCCGCAGCAGGTTGCCGCCAATCTGCAACGCGCTGTAATCGATATCGAGGTCATAACCAAAGTTTCGGAAACCGACGTTCGATTTATAATCGAGATCTGCGCCGATATAGCGGGCAAACATCTCCGCACCGTTGCCATCCGTACGCGTCTGCTGCTGGCGCAGCTCGCCCAGCCGCTTATGCAGATCGTCAATGATTGCGGCGGTGTAGTACGTCAGACCGATGGGCGCAGAAATATAAGCAGGCACCTGCGCGATAACCGCCTGGCGTCCTGGCGCGCAGCTATCAATCCCGTCGACCACGCAGCCATCCGGCGGCGGATTATCCAGCCGCGGACTGCCGGGAGGCGAAGGCTGCTCCGCCACCGGCGGCGCCTGAGGATTGGTTGGCGTCGGCTGGCCGGGCTGTGCTGGCGGTGGACAACTATTATCATTTTCACAGAGGTAGACGTTGGCCAGGCGATAATCCCAGAACTGATTATTGCCGCCACCAGCGACACGGCGCTGATCGGCGTCACTGGCGCCCGGTGCAAAGCTATACAGCTGGTAACGCCATGGCCCTGCCGCCAGCGAGCCTCCTGCCAGTACAAAACTGGCGGCATCGGCGTTTCCCGCCACCTGCGCCAGCGAAATCCCCTCATAAGATTCAATGTTGCTGTTATGGTTAAGATCGGTCAGCGCATCGCTACTGAGCGCATCCAGCGCCACATTGATCAGCGTAGAGCCGCTACTGGCGTTCCCCGTCACCCGCAGGTTGTCGGTAAACTGGTTGTTCAGCGCCCCGCCTGCATTTAAGCGCGTGACCAGATTCAGCTGACCACCGCCAGAGACCAGATCGCCGTTGATCGACAAGCTATTGCCGGGCGATCCGCTGCCGTTAGTGAGATCGATAATGCCGTCATTGATCAACGTCAGCGCGTTATCCGCGCCACCGGCGATCACCGGATGCACACCGTCACCGGCATACAGCGTTGATGCGCTGTCGATATAGACCTCACTGCCCGCCAGCTGCAGTTTATCGGTCAAAGTCCACAGGCTCTGCTGAAACGCAACAGTGCTCCAGCCGCTACCCAGATTGACACCTTTCGCCGCATCGTCCGCAGTAAAGGATCCGCCACGCGCGACAATATCCGCCAGGTTGAGGGTATTACCGCTGCCCTCACCGCTGGTGATATGCCCCGTCGTACTGAGGTCAATACCCTGCACCAACGCCTGGTTAGTGTCGCCGGCTGCCAGCGTCAGGCTGCCGTCTAAGCTGCCGCCAACCCATTGCACAATGTCGTTGCCGTCACCGGTATCGATATCGCCACGGATATCACCTGCCAGCAGCCGTACGGTATCGTCCTCGTCACTGCCCGCTACCGCCAGCCGATTCGCAGCGCGCGCGGCAATGGTAGCGTGGTTCTCAAAGATTGCGGCGCTCCCCCCGCGAAAATCCACCACCGGTGAGACAGTGCTTTGTGAACTCAGCACTCCACTATTTATTACGCTTTTTGCGCTGCTGATCGCCAGCGCCGCCCCCCCCGATGGATTAACAACGCTGACCTTCGCCGCGTTATAAACGGTGCCGGTGGTACTGGCGCGGATACCGCTCGCGCCAGCGCCCTGAACAGTAAACTGCCAGCCGTCGCCCAGCATTAAATCCGCCGTGGCCGCAGCATCGTTCAGTTGGATAAAGTTCAGGCCGGTGCCGCTACCGTTAACCGTGGTGGTCACCGTTGAGCTGGGATCTAAGCTGACTGCGGTACGAATGCCGTTACCGCCGGCGACATTAATCGCGACATTGCCCAGTGTCACCGCACCGGTTTCAGCTCTGTTTTCCAGGCCATTGCCATCACCCTGCACATTAATGCTGGTGTTGCTAACTGTCAGCCCGCCAGCGCCGGTATCAAGCAGAATACCGTGGGCGCTTCCGGCGCTGGTGATGGTGGTATCGCTTAATGCGGGGAACCCCTCGCTACCGACCACCACTCCGGCAATGCCGTCGTTAACCAACAGACTTCCGCCCTGCACCTGCGTGGCGCCACTGCCGCTGATATCAATACCGCGACCATTGGCAATATTCACTACGCCATGGTTAATAATGCTGGCTGCCGAGCGACTGCGAATTCCCGTACTGTTGTCACCATCCAGTTTCAGCATCCCCTGCTGAATTAAGCTGGC
This sequence comes from Winslowiella arboricola, assembly GCF_025527015.1. GTDB lineage: Bacteria > Pseudomonadota > Gammaproteobacteria > Enterobacterales > Enterobacteriaceae > Erwinia > Erwinia arboricola. Next base: position 481,417 of record NZ_JAODIM010000041.1, read on the forward strand.
GCCGTTGACCACCTCGAAACCAGTGGCACTGGCACCATTACCCCCGACGTTGGCGCTGCTGGTTACCGTAGTCGCCGCGTTCTCGCCGTTTAACGCATTGGCTAAATCAGTGCGTAAGTTATTCACTAATACGCCAACCCCATCCGTACCATTAATGGTCACGCCACTATCCGCTGATAAGGTGGCCGTCCCGCCGCCCTCGACGCGAATGCCGATACTCCCTGAACCTGTTACCAGCAAATCACTGTTGCCGCTGGTCAGATTGCTGCCGCTGCCGGAGACAATCACGCCGGTGCTTTCAGCTCCGCTGCTGGTGATGCTGTTAGCGCCGCTAAAGTTGACCACCGCACCGTTATCAATGCGATAGCCAGTAGATCTGTCGCTGCTGACAGCCAGATCGGCACTGGCGCTGTTGATCGTCGACCCGGCACCTGAGGCGTGAAATGCGATTTGATCGCTATTGTGAAATACCGGCGCAGCGTCCGCTGCAAGGTTAATTTTTGCTCCGTTCATCGCCTGCGCGCCCAGCGCGCCCACGCCGTTCAGATTTAATGCGCCAGCGCTAAGATTCACCACTGCCAGTGGCCCGCTGGCGCTAACCGCCCGGGTCCGCGCCGTGACGCTGCCGCCGTTAGCGTTAATCACACCGCGGTTATTCGCCGTAGTGGTCTGGCTGGCGTTATTGACCAGGATACCGCTGCCACCGTTGCTGACCGTAATATTGCCGGTGTTGGTGGCTGTGGCGCCACTTTGCGCCAGGATGCCGGTAGTGTTAGCGCCGCTAAACGTGATCTCCCCGGAATTGGTCAACTGACCAAGCTGACGGGCGATATAGCCGGTCAGGCCATTTTGCGCAGCGACCAGCGCCGCTGCCGATACCAGTGAAGTACTGGCCACCGGCGTGCCGCTGTTGGTTCCGCTCAGGGACTGTTTTTGACCATCAACAATCGCGCCAATGGCATTGATGCCGCTCAGCGTCAGCGTGGTAGCAGTGTCAATAACCCCGGTCGCCCCGCCTTCGATAATTGCGCCGACCGCGCCATTGCCAGAGATCGTCATATCGGCATTATGGGTATCAACGTTAGTGGCGGTTCCGCTGCCGCGCACGGCGACAGCATTCGCGCCAGAGGTGGTCAGCAGGAGGTCTGTGCCGTCGAAGTCAGCGCCATCCTCAACGCGAAACAGCGTAGAACCGCTGGTCGCCACATTTAATAAAGTATTACCCGCCACATTGATATCAGCACTGGGGCCATAAGCAAAGAAGGCGATCTGATTGCTGCCCTGGCTAAAACTGGGTGCTGCGGCGCTCTCCACGGTAACTACCGCACGGCCGCGCGCATGGACGCCAATCGCGCCATTGCCGGTCAGATTTACCGGTCCGTCGATGGTCGCCGCCGCGTTGCCATTTCCCTGCCCTTCAACCCAGACGCCAAAGTTGCGCGTTCCGCTGGCCGGATCCGCGGCACCTGCGACATTAATGATACCTGTTGAGGTAGCCCCGGCACTGTTGCTGCCGGTGGCGAGGACTTTTATCCCGATCCCATTGATACCGTTAAGACTGATGGTGCCGTCATTGGAAATCGCATCGCCCGAACCCGAATTCACCACCAGCATGCCGTAGTTTTCGCGTGGCGTACTGCTTGCCCGGCCATTGACATCAATAATTTGATGATTGCGCACCACGGCTCCTGTTGCTCCGCTAACAAACATCCCGGCACTGTTTTGCGCCCGTGAACCAATCACGATATTGCCGTTATTGATCGCATTACCCTGCTGAATCACAGCAATACCGCTGGTCAGGCCGCTCTGATTCATCGCAGTATCGGCGACGGTTTCACTAAGCGTATTTTGCGGCCCCCGGCCAATATAGAGTGTGCCGCCGGCGAAGTTCGTAAATGCGGAGGTATTACTGTTAAGCAGTACGCCGGAAGTGGTCCCCGTGGCGCTGGAACCATTAATGCCAATGTTAATATTGCCACTGTTACTGGCATTCGAGCTGGCGCCGATATTAATCGCCGCCACGCCGAAAGGGGTGTTGCTGCCGGTGGTGGCGAAATTCAGCACCCCGTTATTGGTAAAAACACTGCCGTCTGCCAGCCTGACGCCATTGGCGTTATAACTGGTCAGGCCAATGCCGCTGTTGCTGGTATCAGCACGATTAAGAAAGCCGCCATTAATCACCCCGGTAGCAGAGTTCAGCGCACTGCTGCCGTTAAGCCAGATGGCGGAACTGTCGGTAATACCTTCAGTGTCATCTCCCTGGCTGGACAATTTTCCGTCAATACGCACCTGCGCCCCCCCGGTGGCGCGGATGGCACCTGCGGTGGCACCGGAGACCTCCAGCGTTCTGCTGGCCGCAACATTGACGCGGGCATTGGCGCCGGTGGCGTTGATTAGCACCCGATTGCCAATCGGCAGCGTCGCCTCATCCGGTGCGGTAGCGGTCACATCGTAAAAAATATTACCGTTAGCCTTGCTGAAGGCTCTATTAAACTCGGTGAGGTAGCGCGCTTTATCCAGCCTGCCAGCCTGTAGCTGTTCAATCAGCCAGTCATTATAGGTTTTCAACCCGGCGGCACTGGTCACATTAAAAGCGGTGCTGCTGCCATCCAGCGTCTGCACGCTAAATGCCCCTTTAAACGTCGCCACATCGGCAACGGTATAACTCAGCTGCGCCCGGGAACCGCTTACCGGTGTGGCTGCTTTGCCGAAAAAGGTAATGCGGTTATTGTTGCCCCAGTTCAGGGTGCTGAGCGTGCCGCTACTGCCGTCAACATTAAACAGTGAGCTTTGCTTGGCGGCCATCGACCAGGCATGGGTGCTGGCAGTACTGCTGGCGGTGCCGCTGCCAATATTGACCAGCAGAGTGCCGCCGTTGCTGACGCTGGCAATCTGCGTATTAATATATTGATTATCAGCCACATTGATAATATCCGGTACGACAGTGCTGCCCGTCGCCGGTGGCAGCGCGACCAGGTTAGCCGGGTTATACACCTGAAAAACGGTATTTCCGCCGGTGGCTGCATCGGGGACCGTAATCGCAAAGTTTTGCGGCCCTGGCTCCAGACGCGGTTGATTAAGAAATTGCGCACCCGAAGTAATATTTACATTGCTCAGCGTTGTATCCTGACTGGCGCTGGCACCCGCAGTAAATTGCTGGTTGCCGGTTAAAGATTGCGAGGTGCCAGAAACGATCACTGAACCGGTAAGATTATCATTCGCCACGGGATTAAAACTTTGCAGCACCACAGCCCGGACATTGCCTGTAATAAAGGAGCTGGTATGTAAGATAATTAGCGCGCAAAGCAGAGAATTTACTTTAAGCATCATTATTCCCCCTGCAACAAGGAGTGTTTTATGGCAATCAATAGCTAAAATACTCAGGCAGGAAATAATAACTTTATAGCAAGGTAAGTTTTATTCTGCCCTTCGGCTGTTAAAAATTAACGCTTATGACAATCAAAAATAGTCTTTAAATAAAAACAGATTACAGTGCTCAACTTCAACAGATAAACCCTTTACCGCCTGATGAGCGCAGCAAACTGACAGCATATTCTCTGTTATTCAATGCTGACGCCGGGGATAAATAACGGCTGATGGTGATTTAACACCAGCCGTAAATTAGCTTATCTGTTTTAATTGAATTTAATCATCACTGGCCGAAGGGGTTGTATAGCAAAATATAATCATTCGCTGCCGTTTAAATCCGTGTTGAAGTTCACAATTCAATCCGATAGTTACCGCCATTAATATGGAGGTAACTACTCCGTTTAACTGAGATCGACACCCTTGCAGCCAAATAACCAGGTCGCGATAAATCCTGCCACCCAGGCTACAATCATGCCTGCGGTATAGACTGCCATTCCGGCCAGAATACCTTGATTTGAAGTCATTAGCGGTAATGAAACCAGACCAGAAGGACCGAATACGGTATTTAATCCCACCGGTAATCCCAGCCAGGCCACCAGCCCTAAGAAGAATCCACCGGCCGCGCCGCCAATACAGGCGGTAATAAAGGGTTTTACTCTGGGTAATGTTACGCCATAAATTAACGGCTCACCGACACCGAGAAAACCGGGAATAATCGCCCCTTTGATCTGGCTGCGCAGCATTGAGGTCTTTTCCGCCCGCAGATAGAGCGCCAGCGCCGCCCCCACCTGTCCGGCCCCCGCCATCGCCAGAATCGGAAACAGCGAATTAAAGCCCTGCGCTTCCATCAGCGCAAAATAGACCGGAATAAAGCCCTGATGAATACCAAACATCACCGCCAGCAGGAACAGCCCCGCCAGCAATGCGCAGCCAAACGGATTGCCATTCAGATGGAGAAACAGCCACGACATGCCTTTAAACAGCTCGCCGCCGAGCGGCATAATCACCATAAAGGTAATGGCGCCGGTGATCAGCAGCGTCAGCATGGAAGTGAGGATCATATCAAGATTATCCGGCATCCAGCGGCGGATTTGTCGTTCAATCCATGCGCCAGCAATTGACGCCATCAGCACGCCGATAATGTTGCCGCGCGGATCGATAGCCATGCCGAAAAAGTTATCGATACCGGCGTAGTAACCCACTTTGGCCTCGGGAAGATAACCGAGTAAAAACAGCGAGGCGATAATCGCGCCATTCACCCCGGAGCCGCCAAACGCTTTCTGCGCGTTATAACCAATCAAAATACTCAGGAAGGTAAACAGCCCCTTGCTGAAAATTTTCATGTAACCGATGCCCTGCACCAGCAGCGCGTGATGTTCGCCTGCGGTATTAAGATGGAAAAGTTGTTCCAGCAAGGTCGCGATGCCTGACAGCAAACCAGCTGCAATAAAACCAGGGATCAGTGGCGTAAAAATGGTGGCGAATTTCGCCAGAAACTGATGAGCGGCGCTGTTATTTCTGGCTTTCTGCTGCTGCTTATTCTTTGCCGCCAGCGTCCTGAGGTCCGGCGTGGCTTGCAGCCGTTGATTCATGATCTCCGCCGCAGTTTGCGCTTTACCCGGGCCAAGGATCACCTGTAGCTGGTCGTCACTGTTGACCACCCCCAGCACACCCGGCAGCCTCTTCAGTTCTGCCTGCTGAACCAGGCTTTGATCGCGCAGGGTTAAACGCAATCGCGTCATACAGTTGCCACATAGCGCCACATTTGGCGCGCCACCCACCGCCTGCAAAATCGCCTGAATCAGCTCATCAGTTATTTTTGCCATCATCAGACCCCTTCTGGCGGCAACGCCTGGCGAATAAAGCCATTATGCTGTTGCAGCAGATCACGCGCCTCGCTGGCTGACAGCTGCGCCAGCACCATCAGAATCGCAGTCTTACAGTGGCCGTCACAGGCACTAAGCGCCTGCTGCGCTTCCTGTTCACTGCAACCGGTGGCCTGCAACACAATATTTACCTGACGCTGAATCAGCTTCTTATTGGTGGCTTCCACGTCCACCATCAGATTGCTATAGACTTTGCCGCTGCGGATCATCGCGCCGGTGGTCAGCATATTCAGCACCAGCTTCTGCGCGGTGCCCGCTTTCATCCGTGATGAACCGGTGATCACTTCCGGACCGACCACCGGCGTCAGCGCAATATCCGCGATGCGCGCCATCGCGCTATCCGGGTTGCAGGTCAGCGCAGCGGTGGTAGCGCCCAGCTGCCGCGCATACTCCAGCGCCGCCAGCACGTAAGGGGTACGGCCACTGGCGGCGATGCCCACCAGCACATCTTGCGCGCTAAAGTTAATGGCCTGCAGATCGGCCACGCCCATTTCACGGTTGTCTTCGGCATTTTCCACCGCCTGCAAAATGGCCTGGTGACCACCAGCAATCAGCGCCACGACCTGCTCACGCGGGGTGCCAAAAGTTGGCGGGCACTCACTTGCATCCAGAATCCCTAACCGGCCCGAGGTGCCAGCGCCGGAGTAAATCAGACGTCCCCCCTGCTGAAAGGCGGCGGCAATTGCATCGACCGCACGGGCAATCTGCGGCACGATGGCTTCTACCGCCAGCGCCACTTTCTGGTCTTCATGATTAATAACGCGCAGCATCGCTTCGGTTGGCAGCTCATCAATATTTTCGCTGGCGGGATTACGGCCTTCGGTGATCAGAATGTTCAGGTCAATTTTCATAACAGCTCCGGGCAGGATCGACAGGCAGGAATAATTTATTCCTTACACTATATGATGAAAAGAATTACTCATTCCAGAAGAAGTGTGTCGGGCAGGTATATAACGAAAAAACCCGTCCGGGGAGGACGGGTCAGAGATTACTCCGCGGTCTGGGTTCGCAGACTCAGTTCATAGCTGGCGGCTTGCTGGCTATCAAACTGGTCTTCCCATTTAGCAATCACCAGCACCGCCAGCGCATTGCCCACCACGTTCAGCGCGGTACGCGCCATATCCATAATACGGTCGACACCGGCAATAAACGCCAGTCCTTCCAGTGGAATACCGACGCTGCCCAGCGTCGCCAGCAGCACCACAAAGGAGACGCCCGGTACACCGGCGATCCCTTTTGAGGTCACCATCAGCGTCAGCACCAGCACGATTTCCTGACCAATCGACAGGTCAATGCCGTACAACTGGGCGATAAAGATCGCCGCGATGCTCTGGTACAGCGTTGAACCATCGAGGTTAAAGGAGTAACCGGTTGGCACCACAAAGCTGGTAATCGACTTCGGTGCGCCATAGGCTTCCATCTTCTGCATAATCCGCGGCAGCACCGTTTCCGAGCTGGAGGTGGAGTAAGAGAGGATCAGCTCATCCTTCAGAATGCGCATCAGAGTAGTGATACGCAACTTACAGATACGCGCCACGCTGCCCAGCACCACAAAGGCAAAGAACAGAATCGCGGCGTACACCAGGATCACCAGCTTCGCCAGCGGCCACAGTGAAGCAAAACCAAAGTTGGCGATGGTTACCGAAATCAGCGCAAAGACGCCAATCGGGGCATAACGCATAATCATATGCGTCACTTTAAACATCGCTTCTGAGGTTGAACGGAACACTTTCAGCAGTGGATCGCGATGTTCTGCCGGCAGTGACGACAGGCCAAGGCCAAACAGTACTGAGAAGAAGATGATTGGCAGCATGTCACCTTTGGCGATTGCGGCGAAAATATTCGTCGGAATCAGGGACATAATAGTAATCACCAGGCTGTGTGCACCGCTCTGCACCTGCTCTGTCGTGGCTTCGTATTTAGAGATGTCCACCGTTGCCAGCGTCGACATATCAATGCCGCTACCAGGTTGGAACACATTGGCCAGGGTAATACCTACCACGATGGCAATGGTGGTAATCACTTCAAAATAAATTATGGTTTTGACACCAATACGACCCAGTTTTTTCGCATCGCCCACGCCGGCAATACCGACGATTAGCGTGGAAATCACTATTGGCACGACGATCATTTTTATCAGGTGGATAAAGATATCGCCAGCCGGACTAAGAAAGTTACTGACTAACCATTCACGCTGTTCTGGCTGGTTATGCAGAATCGCACCGACGACGATCCCCAGCACCAGAGCAATCAGAATTTGCCAGGCAAGGCTGATTTTAAAACCTTTCATAACGCTTAATTCCTTAACAAAACCCCACTTCCACGCACTGCATGCGGAAGCTTTACACTTATGGGAGGCGGACAGTAATCCGATAAAATCGAGGGTTATTGATGGTTGACGCCTGCATAACAGGCGCGTAATCAGTACCATTTTCACCGGCATAAAAGCAACCCTTAGCGCGTTCGCGCGCCAGCCGGGCGGTGCAACAGGATAAAATGCTGATAAGTTATAGAAAGCATAACTTGCTGTTATAAAAAGTAATATTTAAACGCTATTTGGCATAGCTATGCAGTTTTGTGCAAATAACGCCCAGTGCCGTTTGCTGATTTTTTAGGCAGCGCAATTGGACCTTTCCTACACTTTAGGGCAGAACATTCCCAACCTGTACCCATGGCAAGCGCGTAATAATCTTGGAAATTTCAGGTCGATAATTCCCGTGATCTGTCGCGCAAAAAAGAAACAAAGCGTGATTCCTGTCTTTAATTAACTTTTGGTTGACATAATATTAACAACTTCAAGGAGACCAGCCATGAGCCAAATACATAAGCATCCCGTGCCCGCAAACATTGCGGAACATACCCTGATCAATGCAGAACAGTACCAGTCGATGTATCAGCAGTCGGTACAAGATCCCGAGGCTTTTTGGGGAGAGCAGGGCAAGATACTTGACTGGATTAAACCTTATACCCGCGTGAAGAACACCTCCTTCGCGCCTGGCAATATTGCGATCAATTGGTTTGAAGATGGCACGTTGAATCTCGCAGCGAACTGTCTGGATCGTCATCTGCACGAGCGTGGCGACCATCCGGCGATTATCTGGGAGGGTGATGATGCCAGTGAAAGTAAAACCCTGACTTTCCGCGAGCTGCATCGTGAAGTGTGCCGTTTTGCCAATTCGCTGAAAGAGCTGGGAATTAATAAAGGCGATGTGGTGGCTATCTATATGCCGATGGTGCCGGAAGCCGCTGTCGCCATGCTGGCCTGCGCGCGCGTCGGCGCAGTGCATTCGGTGATTTTTGGCGGCTTTTCGCCGGAAGCCGTAGCCGGACGTATCGTCGACTGTAATGCCCGACTGGTCGTCACCGCCGATGAAGGCATTCGCGCCGGGCGCACCATTCCGCTGAAAAAAAATGTCGATGACGCGCTGAACAATCCTGACGTTAAATCGATCACCAATGTGGTGGTGTTCCGCCGCACCGGCAAAGAGATTGACTGGACTCCGGGTCGCGATCTCTGGTGGCACGAGCTGGTGAATAGCGCCAGTGCCCACCACCAGCCGGAAGAGGTGAATGCGGAAGATCCGCTGTTTATCCTCTATACCTCCGGCTCAACCGGTAAACCGAAGGGGGTGCTGCACACCACCGGCGGCTACCTGGTGTATGCCGCCAGCACCTTTAAATATGTCTTTGATTACCACCCGGATGACGTCTACTGGTGCACCGCCGACGTTGGCTGGATCACCGGTCACAGCTATCTGCTGTATGGCCCGCTGGCCTGCGGCGCCACCACCCTGATGTTTGAAGGGGTGCCTAACTGGCCGAAACCGAGCCGGATGGCGGAAGTGGTGGATAAACATAAAGTCACCCTGCTGTATACCGCACCGACCGCGATCCGTGCGCTGATGGCCGAAGGAGACCGGGCCATTGAGGGCACTGACCGCTCCTCGCTGCGCATAATGGGTTCGGTCGGCGAACCGATTAACCCGGAAGCCTGGGAGTGGTATTACAACAAAATCGGCGATGGCCGTTGCCCGATAGTCGATACCTGGTGGCAGACGGAAACCGGCGGTTTTATGATCACCCCACTGCCAGGCGCCACCGAGCTAAAAGCCGGTTCAGCCACTAAGCCGTTCTTTGGCGTACAGCCCGCACTGGTGGATAACGAAGGTAATCCGCAGGAAGGCGCGTGCGAAGGTAACCTGGTGATTGTCGATTCATGGCCAGGCCAGGCGCGTACGCTGTTTGGCGATCACGATCGCTTCGAACAGACCTACTTCTCCACCTTTAAAAATATGTATTTCAGTGGCGACGGCGCGCGGCGTGATGAAGATGGCTACTACTGGATCACCGGTCGCGTCGATGACGTGCTGAATGTTTCCGGCCACCGTCTTGGCACCGCCGAAATAGAATCCGCCCTGGTTTCCCATCCAAAAATTGCCGAAGCGGCGGTGGTGGGCATTCCGCACAGTATTAAAGGCCAGGCGATCTATGCCTATATCACCCTGAATCACGGTGAGGATCCGACGCCAGAGCTGTACAGCGAAGTGCGTAACTGGGTACGCAAAGAGATTGGCCCGATTGCCACCCCGGATGTGCTGCACTGGACCGATTCGCTACCGAAAACCCGCTCCGGCAAAATTATGCGGCGCATTCTGCGCAAAATCGCCGCGGGTGACACCAGTAACTTCGGTGATACCTCAACCCTCGCCGATCCTGGTGTGGTTGAGAAATTAGTTGAAGAAAAACAGACCATTAAGATGCCATAAGTTTTACCCCCTCCCGTAACGGGAGGGGGCCGTTAAATTTTAAAACAATAAGAAACACCCTACGCAAGAGGCGTTATCGGCGCAGTCAATTTGTGTCCGGCAAGCGCACAGCCACCGCAACGTACACGTAGTACGTGAGGATGGTGAGCACTTCCCGGACGCAAAGTGGCAAGCAAAATAGCCTCCCACCCACCTCTGGAGATGCTGTGATGAATGACGTCATTTATCAGCGGATCGAAAACAGTGCGCGTTTTAAAGAGCTGGTGCGCAAGCGCCAGGCTTTCGCCCTGCTACTTTCCGTCATCATGCTCGTGCTTTACGTCGGTTTTATTCTGCTTATCGCCTTTGCCCCCAACTGGCTCGGCACCCCGCTGCATGAAGGCACCAATGTCACCCGCGGCATTCCGATTGGCGTCGGGCTGATCGTGATCTCGTTTGTGCTCACGGCGATTTACGTCTGGCGCGCCAATGGCGAATTTGAACGTCTGACCAAACAAATTCTCAGAGAGGTAAAAGGATGAAAGCGCGTAATGCACTGCTGGCAGCATTAGCGCTGCTCCCTCTGTCATCGCTGGCCGCCGATGCCCTCACCGGCGCGGTAAAGCAGCAGCCGACTAACTACGAAGCCATTATTATGTTCCTGGTGTTTGTTGCCGCTACCCTCGGCATCACTTACTGGGCGGCGAAACGCACGCGCACGCGCAGCGATTACTATACCGCGGGGGGCAATATTACCGGCTTTCAGAACGGTCTGGCGATAGCCGGTGACTATATGTCGGCCGCCTCTTTCCTCGGTATTTCGGCGCTGGTCTATACCTCCGGTTATGATGGCTTAATCTACTCGCTTGGCTTCCTGGTGGGCTGGCCCCTTATCCTGTTCCTGATAGCCGAAAGGCTGCGTAACCTTGGCCGCTACACCTTTGCCGATGTGGCCTCTTACCGCCTGAAACAGAAACCGATTCGCTCCCTTTCGGCCTGTGGTTCCCTGGTAGTGGTGGCACTGTATCTGATTGCGCAGATGGTCGGCGCCGGTAAGCTGATTCAGCTGCTGTTTGGCCTGGATTACCATATCGCCGTGGTGCTGGTCGGCATTCTGATGGTGCTGTACGTGCTGTTTGGCGGCATGCTGGCCACCACCTGGGTACAGATCATCAAAGCGGTGCTGCTGCTGTTTGGCGCCAGCTTTATGGCGATTATGGTGATGAAAACCGTCGGTTTCAGCTTCAATAATCTGTTTACGGAAGCAATGGCGGTTCACCCGAAAGGCCAGGATATTATGCGCCCGGGCGGACTGGTGCACGATCCGATTTCCGCTTTATCGCTGGGTCTGGGGCTGATGTTTGGTACTGCCGGTTTGCCGCATATTCTGATGCGTTTCTTTACCGTCAGCGATGCCAAAGAGGCGCGAAAAAGCGTGCTCTACGCCACCGGCTTTATGGGCTACTTTTACTTCCTGACGTTTATTATCGGTTTTGGCGCCATTCTGTTGGTCGGCGCGAATCCGGCATTTAAAGATGCCTCAGGACTGCTGATCGGCGGCAATAATATGGCAGCCGTCCATCTGGCCGATGCGGTGGGCGGAAGTCTGTTCCTTGGCTTTATCTCGGCGGTGGCGTTCGCCACCATTCTGGCGGTGGTCGCCGGTCTGACGCTGGCAGGCGCTTCGGCAGTTTCCCACGATCTGTATGCCAGCGTATTCCGCAAAGGTCATGCCACCGAGCGTGAAGAGCTCAGAGCATCGAAAATCACCGTGGTGATCCTTGGCATCGTCGCCATTCTGCTGGGGATTATGTTTGAGAAGCAAAATATCGCCTTTATGGTAGGGCTGGCCTTCTCGATTGCCGCCAGCTGTAACTTCCCGATTATTTTGCTGTCGATGTACTGGTCAAAGCTGACCACGCGCGGTGCGATGATTGGCGGCTGGCTTGGCTTACTGACGGCGGTGGTGCTGATGATCCTTGGTCCAACGGTGTGGGTGCAGGTGTTAGGCAACCCGCAGGCTATCTTCCCGTACGAGTATCCGGCGCTGTTCTCGATGCTGGTGGCCTTTATCGGCATCTGGGCGTTCTCCATTACCGATAAATCGGCTGAAGGCGCAGCAGAGCGCAAATTGTTCCCGGCGCAGTTTGTACGCTCGCAAACTGGTGTCGGCATTGATCAGAGCAGCAAAGCGCATTGATCAGTCGATAAAAAAAGCCGGGCAATCAGATTGCCCGGCTTTCTCAGATAAACCACTGCGCAAATCAGAAACGCACTGAACCACCGATATACGGACCATCGGCCAGTACATTGTCTTTACGGCCATCTTTGCCGTCGAGCGCCAGATATTTGTAACCCACGCGCAGATTAAGCAGCGAAATCGGGGTAAAGCTCAGGCCAGCGGACGCTTCCTGATAGCTGTCGATACGGCTGGAGAACGAATCTGGTGAGTAATAGTATTCACCATACAGACCCAGCATTTTGGTTACCGGCACCTGCACGCCGCCGCCAACTGCCACGGCATAACCGTCTTTAGCATCTTCCGGGCTGATAAACATCGCTTTTACGCCGGGTGATAAAAACACCGAACCGACTTCAATGTTATAACCGAGGCCAACGCCGGACACGCTGCCGTCGTGGTCGCTGCGCATCCAGTTACCGGACAGGCTCAGGCCTGGTGTGGTGGTTCCAAGGCCAACATTCAGGTTGGTGTAGTGCTCACCCACATCAACACCACCTTCAATTGCCTGCGCTGAACCCGCTAACAACAACATCGCTACGCCACTGCTTAAAATAATTTTATTCATTGCCAAACTCCATGCTGAACTGGCTTATACGTTCACTGACCTATTTAGAGGGTGAATGGTAAACGAAAAAAAAACCAATTAACAACCGGATATACGATACTTTGCGCTGCGTCAGGTAAGTAATCGCTTACTAAAGCTAAATCGTCGCCCACATAATATGGCCAATTGCCGGCGCGATAACCACTGTCACGACCCCCGACAGCATCATCACCAGGCTGGAAACCACCCCCTCCTGCTGACCCATTTCGTAAGCTTTGGCGGTGCCAGCGCCGTGGGATGCCGCCCCCAGTCCGGCGCCTTTTGCCAGCCCCTGTTTTACCGCCAGGCGGATAAACAGCAGGTCACCAATCGCCATGCCAAATACGCCGGTAATCACCACAAACAGCGCCACCAGATCGGGTTGACCACCAAGCTGCTTCGCCGCGGCAAGGGCAAAAGGCGTAGTGATCGAACGTACCGCCAGACTGCGCTGAATCTCTTCCGGCAGCGTCAGCAGGCGCGCCAGCCACACCGAGCTGCAAACCGCTACCGTGGTGGCGGTAATCACGCCGGCGCTCAGCGACATCCAGTGACGGCGGATAATCGCCATATTTTCATATACCGGCACGGCGAAGGCTAAGGTTGCCGGACCCAGCAGCCATAACAGCCAGTGGCTCTCGCCGATATAGTCCTGCCAGGAGATATGCGTCACGATCAACAGCGCCACCAGCACCATCGGTGTCATCACCAGCGGCATCAGCAGCAGCTTATGCCAGCGACGATAGAGGCGTTTATTCAGGAAGTAGATCAGCAGGGTAGCGATCAGGCACAGCACACTGAGAATATAATCACTCATCGCGGCGCGCCTGCTTACGTTGCGCCAGCCAGATTTCAAAACGATACACCCGGTCCACCACCAGTGCGGTAGAAGCCAGCACCAGAATGGTACTGATGGCGATCACCAGGCAGATGCGCCAGCCTTCGACGCGCAGCAGCTGCGAATAATTAATTACCGCCACCACCGCCGGTACAAAGAACAGCAGCATTTCGGCCAGCAACCATTTTGAACCCGCACGCACCCAGTCCAGCGGCAACACGCGCAGCATAATCAGCGCCAGCAGCAACAACATACCGACGATATTGGCCGGAAGCGGCAGATGCAGCCACTCCACCAGTTGCTCTGATGCAATAAACATCCCGGCATAGAGCGCCACCTGAAGCGGCACCTGTAAACGTTGCAGTCTTCCCGCGCCTTGCGGCTGCAGTGCCAATGCCATGATCGTTTCCTCGTAAGAATTCAGCGCTGTCAGTATAAATCAGTGACAAACAGTGAATGAAATGAATTAAAATCATTGAAACCATGCCTTAAAGGAATGTTTATGGACGTCAGAGCGCTGCGCTATTTTGTTGAAGTAGTACGCCAGCAAAGCTTTACCCGCGCGGCAGAGAAGCTGTTTGTCACCCAACCGACGATCAGCAAAATGCTGCGCCAGCTGGAGCTGGAGCTGGGTTGCACCCTGTTAATCCGTGAAGGGCGTAAGCTGCATCTGACTGACAGCGGCCAGGCGGTGTATCAGCGCGGGCAGACGATTTTGCAGGAGTTTAAGCAGCTGGAGACCGAAATCAGTGATATTAATGAGCTGAAAACCGGTGAACTGCGACTGGGGATCCCGCCGATGGTCGGCATGCAGATTGCCGGTTCGATCTCCGCCTTTCGCCAGCGCTATCCCGGCATTGAGTTGAAAATCTCGGAGTCTGGCGGCCTGACGGTGCAGCAGGCGGTGCAGTCCGGTAGCCTCGATTTAGCCCTGACGGCATTACCACTGGCGGAAGGGGTATCACTGAATACCCTGCCGCTGATGAGCCATCCGCTATGTGTGCTGGTGCCGCGCAGCGAACAGTGGCTCAGCCGTAGCAGCGTTGCGCTGGCGGAACTGGCCGAACATCCGATCCTGATCTACAACGAAGAGTTCTCGCTGAATCGTCAGCTGATGCGCGCTTTCCAGCGCAGCGGCTTTAGCCCGCAGATTGCGGTGCGCAGCGGTCAGTGGGATTTCCTCGCGGCGATGGTGCAGGCGGGGATGGGCATTGCGATTCTGCCGGAGCCTATCTGTCAGCGCCTGGATAAACAGTTATTGCTGTGGCTGCCGCTGGAGTCGGATCTGGAGTGGAAACTGGGATTGATCTGGCGTGAAGGCAGCTATTTATCGCGCAGTGCGCAGGCGTGGATCAGCTGCTGTCGAGAGTTCTGGCCGGGCGAAGCGCCGACGTTATCGGTTTAAGATGGGCGGCGAGAACGCCGTCATTACGGCAGGTGCAAATCGCCGCCCGTATCGCGTTTACTCTTCTTTCTCTACCAGCAAGGCTTCCAGCAGATCCAGGTCGTGCAGCAACTTCATCATGGTTTCATTACTGATCTGCTGCGTAGCACGCAAATGGTAGACCTCACCACGCTCGGCACGCAGCGCGGTCAGACGGAAGCGGCGCTCAAGATTTTCCGCAAACAGCGCGCGCTCCATATCCTCTTTGCCATCGATACGCCGACGCATATTGCCGACCACACGCGCACTCACCTCTTTCAGCAACTCGGTATCGATATTCTCTTCGGTATCGACCGCCAGCCGCTCTTCCATCTTATGCAGGCTCTCAATCGCCACACCGGCCATCGCGGCGCGGGCGTTCTGCATCTCATGGCGATGCACCGACTTATCGATGCCTTCCACGCCACGCAGCAGAATCGGCAGTAAAATCACCCCGACAAACAGCGAGAACAGAATCACCCCGGTCGCGAGGAAAATCAGTTCATAGCGTGCCGGAAACTCTTCGCCATTGGTCAGCAGCAGCGGAATCGACAGCACACCGGCGAGCGTGATAGCGCCGCGCACTCCGGCAAAGGAGGCGATCAGCAATTCACGGGTAGAGTAGTTGCCAAACTCCATCGGGCGCTTCTTCAGGAAGCGGCGACTAAGGCGCTGCATAATCAACAGCCAGCCAAAGCGCACAATCATCAGTGCGGCGTAAATCAGCACAATGTCGGTAAACAGCATCCACAGCTGCACATTCGGATCGGCATTCGCCTGCGCCACCGAAGTCTCCAGAATGCCCGGCAATTGCAGACCCAGCATCAGGAACACCATGCCGTTAAACACAAACTCCAGCATCTGCCAGACGCTGTTGGCGCGCAGACGCATCGCCAGCGGCGCCTGCCGCATAATGCCGGAACGGGTAATGGTCATCCCGGCCGCTACCGCCGCCAGAATGCCGGAAACGCCAAGGTGTTCAGCAATCAGATAAGAGGCAAATGGCAGCAGCAGCAACAGCACGGTTTGCGTGGCCGGATCGTCACCGGTCAGGCGACTGAACAGGCGCAGTGATTTACCAAACAGCCAGCAGACGGCAACACCGGCCAGCAGGCCGCCAATCGCCACTTTAACGAACTCAACGCTGGCACCGCCCACGGTAAACACCATGGTGCCCATCGCCACGGCGACGGCAAATTTCAGCGACACCAGGCCGGAGGCATCATTCATCAACGCCTCGCCCTGCAGTATCGACATAATTTTCTTCGGTATCCGCCCTTCGCCGACAATGCCGGAGAGCGCGACCGCATCGGTGGGTGACAGTACCGCCGCCAGCGCAAACGCCGGAATTAGCGGAATGCCTGGCACCATCCAGTAAATCAGGTAACCAATACCGACTACGGTAATCAGCACCAGCACTAATGCCAGCCCGAGAATTTCGCGTCCATGATGGATAAATTCACTGGTGGGTGTTTTCCAGCCATCGGCAAACAGCAGCGGTGGAATAAACAGTACCAGGAACAGTTCAGGATCGAAGTCGACGTGCAGACCAAATGTAGGCCAGGCAAGCATTGCGCCAGCGGCAATTTGCACCAGCGGCAGCGGGATCTGGAACGGGATAATACGTGCAGCAACACCGGAGAGCGATACCACCAGCGTCATAATCAGAATTGTAAAAAAGATTTCCATGCTTTCTTTGTAGCCCCTTCTTCCAACAGGCGGTGTAAAAACGGCATGGGGAACGACATGCCTCAAGGCATTGTAAAACAAAAGTGCGGGTGGTTTAAAAACATGACGTGCGATTGGGAAAATTAGAGACGAATCTGGCATAAAAGCGCAGATATACCGCAGGATGGTCCGGAGGGGAATCCTTTCCCCTTCGCCTGAGGGACTTAAATCGCCCAGCCACCGGCATAGAAGGCGACCAGCGCCACCGCAATCACCACGGTGCCGACATTCAGCTTGCGCCATTCACCGGCAAAAATGCGGCCAATCACCAGCGAACCAAAGCCCAGCATAATACCGGTAACGATATTGCAGGTCAGCACGATAAACACCGCCGCCAGTAAACCGGACATCGCATCGACAAAGTCGCTGAAATCGATTTTTGACACGTTACTCAGCATCAGCAGGCCAACATACATCAGCGCTGGCGCCGTGGCATAAGCCGGAACCAGATAAGCCAGCGGTGACATAAACAGAATCACCATAAACAGCAGGCCGACCACAATCGCCGTCAGGCCGGTTTTGCCGCCCGCCGCCGTACCCGCCGCCGATTCAATATAGACCGCCGCTGGCGAGGAGCCGACCAGGCCGGCAAAAATGCTGCTGACTGAGTCAGTGGTCAATGCTTTGCCGCCGTTGATAATCTGATTGTCTTTATCCAGCAGGTTAGCCTGACCCGCCACCGCACGGATGGTGCCGGTAGCATCAAATACCGCGGTCATGACCAGCGCCAGCACGCTGGGGAGTACCGCCGGTTTTAACGCGCCAAGAATATCGAGGCTAAACACCAGCGAATTGCCATTGGCATCGCTAAGGCTGGGCATCGCAAACAGCCCCTGGTATTTTACCGCCGGATCAAAAATCAGGCCGATAATCGAAATCGCGATAATGGTCAGCAAAATGCCGCCCGGCACGCGCAGTTTTTCCAGACCAAAAATCACCGCCAGGCCAATCAGCGACAATAATACCGGGAAAGAAGCGAAGTTACCCAGCGCCACTGGCAAACCCGGAGCCGGGTTTTTTACCACCAGGCCAACACCATCAGCGGCGATTAACAGCAGGAACAGGCCAATACCAACGCCGGTACCGTGCGCCACACCCATCGGCAGATTGCGCAGGATCCAGGCGCGAATGCCGGTTGCCGAGATAACGGTAAACAGCACCCCCATCAGGAACACCGCGCCGAGTGCTACCGGCACACTGATCTGCTGGCCCAGCACCAGGCTAAAGGCGGTAAACGCTGTCAGTGAAATGGCACAACCGATCGCCAGCGGCAGGTTAGCCCACAGCCCCATAATAATGGAACCAAAACCGGCAACCAGACAGGTTGAGACAAACACCGCAGTTGGCGGGAAGCCTGCTTTGCCCAGCATACCCGGCACCACAATCACCGAGTAGACCATTGCCAGGAAGGTGGTGAGGCCAGCAATAACCTCCTGACGCACGGTACTGCCGCGCGCAGAGATTTTGAACCAGGCATCCATAGAGCCGCCTGCCTGGCGTGAAGGAGTCGACATAGAGAATATCCCCTGAGATTTCTTATGATGAAGTGAAGCGCTGTATGTATCCTGGCCCTGTCTGGCACTTAATGGCGCAGGCAAACGTTTACTTACAGGGCCAGCTAAAAAGGCAAACGATTATCCTGCCTTTAATAGCGGTTTTTCAACTGCTGTTTACCGCTGACTGGCCCTTTTTAGCCCTGGTTTGACACGATCATGGTTATCGCGTGCACAGATCTGACTTTACGCATCAGAAACAGCGCCTCGTAATACACTTTTCTTATAGGGGGGTCGCTGCGCAGAGGAGGATGAAACCTTTGTTGCGCAACGCAAGAAAACCATTCAGCTTAGCGTCAGCTCACCGCCCTGAGCGATGGCGCGATGCCATGCCGCGCGGGCCTGAATTTTCTCCAGCCAGCCTCGGGTATGGGGCTGCAACTCACCGGCGCCACGGGTGGCCAGTGCCTGGATGGGGAAACTCATCTGGATATCGGCAATACTGAAATGTTGTCCGGCAAACCACGGATGGGCGGCCAGATGTTGTTCTATAAACTGTTGATGCGTCGCGATTTGTTTATCAAGATAGCCCTTCTGCACCCCTTTGCCAAAGGCCGCGCCAACCGGGCGTAACAACCAGGGCACCGGCGGCTTACCCATGCGGCTGAAGATCAGTTTCATTACCAGCAGCGGCATTAATGAGCCTTCGGCATAATGCAGCCAGTAGCGAGACTGCAGCTCCTCATCGACATCAGAAAGTTTCAGGCGATATTCATGGTCATATTTACCGGCAAGATACTCAATAATCGCCCCGGACTCGGCAATCACGCGATTTTCATCGGTAATCACCGGTGATTTACCCAACGGATGCACTTTTTTTAACGCTTCCGGCGCCAGCATGCTCTCTTCACGCTGATAGCGTTTGATCTGATAGGGGACTTCCAGCTCTTCAAGCAGCCAGAGGACGCGCTGTGAGCGGGAGTTGTTCAGATGGTGAACCGTAATCATAAGGTAACCTTTTGTTCAGGGACGGTTTCTTAGTATAGACCCTGCCGCTACGATTCAATTTCCGGATCCAGCAGAATCGCACCAGTTCCCTGCAGTGACAGCCGATCGTCGGGGTTGCGCAGCGGACAATCCCTCATCGACAGACAGCCGCAACCGATGCAGCCATCCAGCTGGTCACGCAGGCGCGTCAGGGTTTCAATACGCTTGTCCAGTTCCGAGCGCCACTGACGGGTCATCTCTGCCCAGGCTTTTACCGAAATGCGTTTATCCGCCGGTGCATTGATCAGGCTGTCGCTGACCGTCGCCAGCGGAATACCGATACGCTGGGCAATTTTGATAATCGCCACGCGACGCAGCACATCACGATTGTAGCGCCGCTGATTACCGGCATTACGCGTACTGGAGATTAAGCCCTTCGATTCATAAAAGTGCAGCGCGGATACCGCCACACCGCAACGTTTCGCCACATCTCCGGGCGTCAGAACCGTTTTCTGACTATTGCGATCTTTTTTCATTTAGCGCTTTACCTCAAGTTAACTTGAGGAATTATACTCCTCCCCCAACAGAACGGCGAAATCAAAATTTTAAAAATGAAGGATGAGGTCATGATGCATAACGACATTATTCATACACTGACTGACTGGATTGAGCAGAATTTAGATAAAACTCTGTCGATTGATGAAGTGGCGGCAAAATCGGGTTACTCGAAGTGGCACCTGCAACGTATGTTCCGTTCAGTGACGAAACAGACGTTGGGCGGATACATTCGTGAGCGTCGCCTGACGCTGGCAGCGGAAGCGCTATCTCAGACCCAGCGCCCGGTATTTGATATTGCGATGCAATATGGCTATGACTCGCAGCAGACTTTTTCGCGGGTATTTCGTCGCCAGTTTGCGCAAACGCCTACCGCTTATCGCCATCGCATGCGTCGGCAAAATATGCAGCAGCGTCCGGCGAACTGGAGCTTTGACTGTAGTGAACACTACGCCAGCTACAGCCAGCGTACTAACGGTGAATACTGCCCGGTCAATTAAACCACTCTCCCCTTCCCAGCGAAGGGGATCAGTGGCTTGTCCCCCGCGCCGGCTTATCCGCACCGGCTTCCCAGCATGATGGCGAGAAATACCAGCCGCCGCCCAGTTGCTTAATGTGATACATCGCCGCATCAGCCTGCGCCAGCAGCGCCTGCGGGCTGCTATGACGTGGCGCGAGGGCAATACCGATACTGAGTGACTGCTGCACACTCTCGCCCTGCGGCAAGGTGATCGGCTGGAGCATCGCCGCCATAATATGACGCGCCACCTGCGCCGCCTGATCCGGCGACTCCACATTGGTCAGCATAATAGCGAACTCATCGCCACCAAAGCGCGATACCAGATCGTCTTTACGCAGATGCGCACGTAAACGCCCGGCCGTAGTCCCGAGTACCGCGTCGCCAGCGGCGTGTCCCCAGGTATCGTTGACCTGCTTAAAGCGATCGCCATCAATAAACAGCACGGCCAGGCTGTTGCGCGCGTCGCCCAGACTAAACTGGCGCGCTAAAGCACGTTCAAACTGCGCGCGGTTAGGCAAGCCGGTGAGTGAATCATGCGCCGCCTGATGCGCAAGGTCAGCGTTCTCACGCGCCATATGACGCTGCCACTCGGCCAGCTCATCTAACAAACCATTAAAATCCAGACTCAACTTATTCAATTCGGCGATCTCCGATGAAGGAACCCGTTGGGAGAAAGCACGACGTTTGCGTACGTCATGTGCCACGGAAGCAATACTATGCAGGCCCTGAATAATTCCCGCGTGCATCCGCTGGGAGAGATAAGCCGCTATCAGCGCGGTAATCAATAAACTGCCGCCCAGCCAGGCAAATGCCCGATAGATATAAGCCGTCACTACGCTGGCGTCGCCGGTAATCGACACGCGGCCAACTTCGCGCTGGTTATAAATCATTGGCAGGCTCACCGGCTGTGGAAACAACCAGCGGGCAATCATCCCATCGATACTGTTTTGCACCTGATGTTTCGGTGACTGCCAGCTGGCCAGCGGCTGATTACTGGCATTAAAAATAGTGGCCTGTGAAAACTGCCCGCGTCCACCCAGCACCTTCAGCACATCACTGGCTTTGTTGCGATCATTAAACAACACTGCCGGCTGGGCGCTATAACTGATGGTCGAAGCCACCAGTTGTAGATTATTTTCGGCATAGTAGCGCAACGCGAACAACGAGAGCGTTGAGAGCGAAATCCCCGAGATCAGTAGCGAAACAAGGATAATCACCATATGAATTCGTTGTAGCGACTGACGCAGCGTGGGAAGTATGCGTCGGTGCGGCTCAACCACATAGCTGACTTGCGGATTACGTTTAACCATCATCATGTCCTGGCTGGCGCGCAATAACCTGCGCGCTTAACTGCTGCAGCGATGACCCTCTGACAATATCATCTGTACGGCCGTTGCCTGTTTCCCCACAATCAGGGCAGAGTAATATTGACTGAAAAGGTCTTCAGGTGTTGAGAGGCCACTGACTAAGGAGGCGCGGCTCAACCTTGCGGCCTTCAACTACGTTTGTGGCCTGCAGCGGGACAAATCAGGTAGGTCATGGTTGTCGTTCTCCTGGTGGTGTAAAAGGTATTGCCAATAAAGAACATAAGTAAACATAAATACTCCACGGTATTTGATACTGTTCTAATGCTCGGCCAGGCCGATTTATTGTTAATTCACTATTATTTTTTAATAATAGAAAACTCATCCTGATAATAAAATCAGAATAAGGGTCAATTACATATGGCAGGCAGAAAACTCTACAGCCAATCGGAAAATAGTACAACTTTTTAGTAGGTAAGATTCATCTTAAATAGGTTGATTTGCCAGCAATGACACAATGAGAAAGTTTCCTGGATTATCTAAGGCGCTAAAATATTAATCTAATTAAATTAAATCAACACAATGATTTATAAGGACTTTTACAAAATATTTGGCTTAAGTTTTCTTTTTTATTTAAAAAGAAATCAGCATAACTTATCAGTGTTTACTTCAGTAAACTTACTGTTATCTGACAGTAGCCAGGCATAAAAAATGGCTATTTCATATAAAATCGGCGCTGAATTAGCGGCCGAATTAACCACTTCTTCATCTGCAATTAATAATACTTTAGCAGAGAAGCTAAATAGCGAATCCCCGTCACTGAAGACTTCCCCGCACGAAAATTAAGATTTTCCCGGCGAACGGTGGCAGCCGCAGCATGCGACAGCGGAACTACCATACCAAGTGTAAATTTTGTTCAATTTTTAAAACTCAATGATATAATGTGATCCACATCACACAATTGACCCATGGGTCAGTGGGTTGAGAAGCTTCCCTGGCAATTCCTCAACACCGGATGGTGATGCCAATTTTTCGTCAGGGCATATCTGATATCGCGTGAAGAGGTTTGTTTGATGGGTACCATTGCCGCAAGTGTTGTACTGATGCGTTGGGAACTGCTGAGTGCAGTGATGATGTTTTTTGCCAGCACCTTTAAGATTAAATGCCGTCAGAGCAGCCGTAATGCCATGGCATTTGTGTTTAGCGGCGTGGGTATTGGTATGTCCTGCTGGTTTGTTACCGGCCTGCTGGGTATCACGCTAAGCGCGGAGAACCTGAGCTATGCATGGCAGGTGACCAAAGATGTCTTTATCGATGTAATGAGCCATCAGCCTGACAATATTCTGCTGCCATAACTCTGCAGCAAAAATGCGGGCCACATACAGCCCGCATTTCCCATCCGGCACTTACTTCGCCGTTATACTTTTTTCAACATTGCCGGAATCGTGACATCCTGCACCACCGCATCCGGACGCAGGGGCTGAAGGCTGTCCTGAATCCACATCGCGCCCATCATCTTATCCAGTCCGCGATCAAGACCGGTGACCAGACCTGCACCCGGCGTAAACGTCAGCTCGCCAAAGTAAACATGCCCTTCGTTGATATACCAGTCGACACGCACATAGTCGAAATCCGACGCCAGCTTTTTACTCAGCTCCAGCGCATGCACCAGCGAGTGCATATCCGCAGAAATATCCAGTCCGGTGTCGCGAATCTTGTGAAAAGCATCGCTCAGATTGTTGACGTAAAAGTTCATCGACAGTGCCGGCATACTGCGGTTATAGATCACCTGCAACACATATTCGAAAGATCCATCTTTCTTGTTAAACATATGAAACTTGTAATCAACCGGCGCCGCCTTGCCGTCACCAATGTACTTTTCGACCAGGATACGCGGCCGGATATAACGATAGTGAATCTCACGCGCTTCGCTGGAGAAATCTTTGCGCAACCATTCGATACAACGATTAACAATCAGTTGTTTCTGCAGACAATCTGGCTCTTCAAGCAAAATATCCACCATGTTTGAACCATGGTTCGGTTTAATCACGGTGCCTTTCAAAGATGTTAAGCTGAGCAGTGTAGTCGGATCGTCAGTTTCATAAACCAACGGTACCAAATATTCATCACCAATGGTGCTGGCGACATAATCGCGCACCAAAAATTTATCAGACAATCTTCCGTAACGGATATAATCACCATTTATAAACTTGCGATACAGCACCTTTTCATTAAACAACTTAGGCTCGCGTATATTCGGCAATTTTTTAAATTTATGAAAATAATGGATCCGGTCCTGGTATGCCCACGGCATTTTCTTGATGAAGTACTTGACGCTTCTTCGTAATTCATCTTTAAACTTCAACATTTTTCACCTCATCTGTAGGTTTTGTAGTTGAGTGAGGAAACTTGTATTTTTTTGATGACGCCATTTTTAAAGAAGTAATTCATTACGGTCAGGGATAATAACTCAGTGATAAAAACACTCCACGCCGCACCCATTAAGCCAAAAGACTGAATTAACAGATATGAAGTGGGAAGGCTGATAACCATCAGGCTGATAATTTTCTTCAGCAGATAGTTAAATCCCCCCTCTTTCACCATGTAACGGTAGGCCACCGTCCCCATAGCCGAAAAGCAGGTTGCTATCGACAATAACGTAACGAGACTTCCTGATTGTGTGTAGTCTTGCCCATAAAGTGTGATGATGAGCTTTTCGCCATAAACTGCAACGAGCAGAAGCATCAGCAATGATACCGCCATAACATAACCATGCAGCCTTGCGGCCAGCTTAAACGCGACATCAGAGCGTTCTCTGAAAATCTCCGTAAAGCATGATGTAATAATGGCTACAGGAATAAATATCCATGAAGCCGAAATTGTGTTTGCCGCCGCAAACAGACCGAGATCCTGTGAAGAACCGACGCCGACTAAAAAGAACTGCGCCATTTTTACCTGAATCGATATAAATATGCTGGAAATGGCCAACGGCAGACCGGCATAAAGCAAATAACGTAAATATTTTTTTCTTTTATGCCTGGGTGGCGCAATATCTGAATGACTCTGATAAAAAAAGTTACGTTTAATCAGATAAGGCACCAGCGTTACCGAAACAATCGACAACGTCAGGAATAGCGGATTCATTTTGAACCAGGCGATAAAAAAACTTAGCGCGAAGCTTAATGTCATCCCCGTTGCATTCGCCATCGTATTCAGCCGCGAAGCCAGCCGCGCATTGTTATAGACACTAAATGTGTCCTGGGTAACAAACAGCGCCGCCAGAAAAGAGGCGATCGCAAAGGCCACAAAATTCTCCTGCATGGCATACCAGACGTAAGCCAGCACCGGCATCGACAGCAGCATAAAAATGGTGATGCGCATTTTTTTCGCCACTGCCATCAGCTTCACACCTTTCTGCGCGCTTTTACTGATGCGTTTAAACAGTATGGTCTCCGTGCCAAAGATAGCGACAGTCTGCACCACCGAAAACAGCGAGGCAGAGAACGCTATCTGGCCGAAAACCGCCGGTCCAAACGATTTGGCGACGTAAGACGTCACAAATATCACGCCAAAAACAGAGACAATTTTTTCTGACATCATCCAGGCGGCATTTGACATTACGCTGAATTTCATCGACTCATCCTTTGTGTTTCCAAAAAAAACCACTTAATACAACACATCCTTGTCCACAATTGACAATTTCACAAAAGGCATGCTGGCGAAAAAGGGTCGCGGGTTATTATTAAAAACAACCGTTGTATAAACTTCGCCGAAACACTGGAAATAAAATTTACCTAAGAATTACCCTGGGTTGACTCTGCTTAATTTTGGGCCAGTAACGGCTCCGTTATGTAAACGATTTCACAAAATGGTTGTATTTATTTTTCAATGCATAATCGTTTATTCGACCAAAAATGCTGCTGCTTAAACCACTCAAGCTTTGAATGCGCTTTCCCGATTGGCATGGAACGAATCTATATCAAAAAACCCTTTCTCGAAAGTCATCCAAACTCAATTAATAAAAAATAAGACAATTCCCATGATGCTATTTCTAAAAGATAATTTAACTTAACCCTTGCAATTCAAATCTCGTACTTAAAAACACTGCAGATATATTCTGGATGAACAGTGCCAGAGTTAATTGCGGTTAATCTCAATCATTAATACTTTAGAAAGGAAAATGCATTTATGAGAAAGTCACGATATAGCGAAGAGCAAATCACCAACGCTATTAAAGCTTCAGAATGTGGCGTTAAGGTTAAGGAGATCTGCGATGAGCTGGGGATTTCCGAGGCAACATTCTATAGCTGGAAAAAGAAATACGCGGGTTTGTCCTCTGAAGATGGAAGGAAAATCAAGGACTTGGAAGAGAAATTACAAGCTGTGGAACGGGAAGTGCAGATGCTTAGCGCCGATAAAGAGATGCTGCAGAGCGTTCTCAAGCACTTCTTTACCACTAATGACAAGCGCCAGGCTGTTAATTTCCTTCAGGATACCTATGAAATCGGTACACGGCGCAGCTGTCGACTGCTGGATATCAGCCGCAGCGTCTACCATTATCCTTTACATTGCGACAGCCAGTAATATCTGTATTTTTTTATTATCAGTCAGAATAATGCCAAAAATTAAATATGGATGCTTTTGATTAAAACGGTCAATTTTTAACAAGCAGTCCTTCTCTTTTCTGATGCTTTAAGTATTGGGATCAGGGTGGCTTTGGCTGTTTTCTTAACCGATTATTTTAAACCCCCCTAATATCAGGCTATTCAGGCGCGTTTATCGGTTTCACACTCCGATGGACGCGCCACTCATTACTTTATCACTGTTTACTGTTCAGCCAGTATTTCCATAAACAAGGTTAGCAATGGTAAACATTCCCGCCATTCTTCTGCCGCTGTGCAAAAAAGGTCAGCTGGTCCTGAAACCCCTTTCCGCCGATCCGAGCCTGTCGCTGCGCTTATTGTCGTCTGCGCCAATCCGACCAGGAGGATTGCCATTGATAATGGTTTAATAATGCTAACGACTTGATTATTTTTCACCCAGAAATACTTAACCTGTCAGACAGCTCAGACTGCAACTGCTTAACTATCACCTGAGTAAACCCCGCTTGCTGCCAGCCATCTGCCGCTTTTATTCCATCATCAGCTGGATCGCGTCAGAGCAAATCCTGACAAAAATTTGGCTTTAAGCGGCGCAAAGCATTCAGTAGATTGCTTTTAGCTTCGCCAGATCCATCAAAATTTTATTAGCGACAATTCTTATAGCCATTTTTGCACCGCTTGTGGCAGGGGCGTAGTCAAATTGCCGGAAAAAACAACGATCCACTCCCGCAAAATTACGTGATCAAGATCACATAAATGACGCTTTATCCCACTGGAAAGCGCAAAAATAATTTAACAGAGCCGCGTCCGGCCGATTTGACCGTCAGGAAAGCAGTGGTATCCAGCCGCTAAACGCGCCGCTGGATGTGCCAAAGTGAACATTTATAGAGATAAAAGGAATATCAACACCGCGTTCAAGGCAGGAAAAAGCTTATCAAACAGCCTTAAGCTGATTTCCGGGCGCGCTAAAGGGTGCGCATATTCTTAAATAATTGCGCCCCTTGCGTAATAAAAGGTACCAGTCTCAGTCAGAATTATGCTCAGTTTGCCGACGAGACTTCGACAATTTTTACGGTGGGTTTGATGCGCATCGCATAAATTACGCCAGCAATCAGGCAGATAATGCCCAGCAACGTCAATAGCGGCGGCCATTGCTGGCGCAGCATAAAGGTATATGCCAGCCCGGCCAGTATCTCAAATACGATTAATGGCCCTACCAGTACCGTCGGCAGACGCTGGCTGGCCTCATTCCAGCACAGCGCGCCCAGCCAGGAGCACAACAGGCCGATCACCAGCATCAGGGGAATAAACACTTCTGGCCGCGGACCGAATGGCAGGGCAAAGGCGGGCTGCGTCAACGCCAGCTGGATACTCACCAGCACGCCGGCGATTAACGCCACCGGCAGGGTTGCCAGCCCTTGCGCCGTCGCCCAGGTGCCCGGTTTTTTATCAGGATGTTCCCTGAGCCAGCGCGCATTGCGCAGCGGATACCAGGTCCAGCAGGCCACCGCCACCAGCGCCAGCGCAATGCCACTCAGATAGCGCCAGAGGGAAAATTCTGCGCTGTTCGCCGCTAACTCAGCGACGTTGACCAGCACTAATCCCAGCGCAATCAACAGCAAAGCGGGCGTCAGCTTGCGCCACGAGAGCTTACCGTCATGCTGGCTGTATAAAAGATTAGCGGTTACCGAAATCACCACCGGCAACGTGCCAATAATCATGGTTGAGACCGGTGCACCCGTACGCTGGATGGCACTGGCAAGGCAGGTGTAATAAAGAAGATTACCGATTACGGTAAGTTTTAGCGCTTCCATCCAGTCGCTGGCCACCAGCTGACGCAGACGATGGCGTTCATGCCAGGCGAGCGGCAAAGCGATCAGGCCAAAGGCCACATAGCGCCCAACGGACTGCAACGCCCCCGGATACTCCGGCACAAACAGCGGTCCGACAAAAATTAATCCCCACATTAAGCCTGCAGAGAGGGCAAACATTACGCCAGCGAGCATCTTCAGCACCTGAAAAAAGAGAAGTCGCCGCTACTGTGCCGCATTCTGCCGGCGAAATATTGTATAAGATTGCGCTATCGCCGTCAGCCGGTGACCTGCTTCTGATAGCGGATCGGCGTTATGCCGTAGCGCTGGGCGAAAGTGCGCGTCAGATGCGCCTGATCGCTAAGCCCTACCGTCGCCGCCACCTCTGCCGCGGCAATACCGCGCATCAGCAGTTGCTTGGCTTCATATAAACGAAAGGCCATCAGCATCTGATGCGGTGTGACATGATGCTGCCGCTTAAACTGGCGCAAGAAATGGTAAGGACTGAGCGACACCAGCGTCGACAGTTCAGCCAGAGTGATATTGCGCGTGAAATTTTCCCGCAGATAATCGCGTACGATATCAAAGCGCTGCGCTGGCTCGACAAGCCGCTTTTTCGCTACCCGTGCATGGGGCCGCAGCAGTTGCATAATGCTGAACATTTGCCCCTCGACTGCCAGTGAATCATCAGCCTGCCACAGTGCGGCCAGCGTGCGGGAAAGTTGCTGCGAGGTTGCCAGATCTTCGCGCACGGCATCGGTAAACCACCATCCCTGTTCACCGGACAGCGCTTCCAGTACCTGTGGTTCGATATAGATCATGCGATAACGCCAGCCATCCTCGGTCGCGGATTCGCCGGTATGCAGCTCATCCGGGTTCATCAACACCAGTGAGTGAGTGGGCGCCACATAATTGCTGCCACGATAACGAAAACGCTCGGCGCCGTAATCGATAGTACCCATACCGAAAGCTTCGTGCGTATGCGGCTCAAAGGCGTAGCTGGAGATATGCGCATGATACAGCTCCACACCCGGCATTTCAGGCAGATGCCGGAACCGGGCGCGATCTTTTTCACACGGAAACTGCTGCGGAACCCCTTGCATGCCAAACCTCACGACTATTATAGATAACAAAACAACGGGAGCCGATAACGGCTCCCCTACGTTTGTTGTAGGGGCGGCGTTATCGCCGCCCATGCCAGCCGCCGCAGCCTGCCGCTTAGATCAGACCTTCGGCTTTCATCGCTTTAATCACCGCCGGGCGCTGGGCAATATTGGCCCGGTACGCCTGCAGTGCTGGCCATTTGTCCAGACTAAAGCCGACATGGCCGCTCCAGCCCAGCACGGTAAACAGGTAAGCATCGGCAATGGTAAAACCTTCGCCATTTAGCCAGTTTTTATCACCCAGCGCTTCACTTAACCAGTTGATACGCTTCGTCAGGGTGGCGGTCACCGCCGCTTTCCAGTCATCAGAGATTGCCGGATTAAACAGAGCGCCCATATTTTTATGCAGTTCGGTGGAGATAAATGTCATCCACTCCAGCAGCTGATAACGCGCTTCACCTGATGCCGGGATCAGTTGCGCCTGTGGCTTCAGGTCGGCCAGATATTGCGAAATCACCGCACCTTCGGTTAGCAGCGTGCCGCTATCCAGTTGTAACGCCGGGATATACCCCTTGCTGTTAATCGCCATAAAGTCTTCACCGGACTCAGTACGGTGAGTTTTTAAGTCCACGCGCTCCAGAGTAAACGACAAACCAGCTTCTTCTAATACAATATGTGGCGCCAGCGAACAGGCTCCCGGGCAGTAGTAGAGTTTCATTAACCGTCATTCCTTTCCGTTTAGTGATTCACAAGATAACGTTATGCGGGATCCAGTGTAGCGGTTGCATCAATAGTAACAAGTAGCGGAATTCTGCTAAGTTGTTAAGGAATGTACAAATTACGCCGTCTCGCCCCTACAAGGATTGCAACATCACGATGAATAATCCATTACCCTGCTTACAGCAAAAATACCCGCAGGCATCAGCCTGGTCGTTTGGTGATTCGCCAGAAATGGCAGATGAACTGGCAGCGCTGGTGATCGCGGGGATCAAAACCGCCAGTTGTGGATCGCTCCAGGCTTATCAACAGGAAAACGATCTGCCGGCCGTCGGTGATTTCAGCATTATTTTAGACGGCAGGGATCAGCCGGTTGCGGTGATTAAAACTACTGCACTGCATATTATTCGCTTTTGCGACGTCACCAGCGAGCTGGCGAGTAAAGAGGGGGAAGGCGATCGCAGCCTGGCTTACTGGCGGCATGAGCATCAGGCATTCTTTAGCCGTGAAGGCAGCTACACGGAGCAGATGGAGTTACTGTTTAGCGAGTTTCAGCTAGTGGAAACGCTATAAGCAGCACTGGCGAACACCGGCTCAGCGGCGTCGCCACAAAAACCGCTACACCAGATAGCGTTTAAACCAGTCGATGGTGCGCTGCCAGGCTAAATCCGCGGCGGCTTTATCGTAACGTGGCGTCGAATCGTTATGAAAACCATGATGTACGCCCGGATAGATATACGCTTCCCAGGTTTTATTATTCGCCTTCAGCGCCGCTTCATAAGCTGGCCAGCCCTCATTAATCCGCGTATCCAGCTCCGCATAGTGAATTAACAGCGGCGCTTTGATACGTGGCACATCTTCGGCTTTCGGCTGGCGGCCATAAAACGGCACCGCAGCGGCCAGCTCCGGGTAAGCCACCGCAGCAGCATTTGCCACGCCACCGCCATAGCAGAAACCAGTGATACCGACTTTGCCGTTCACCTGTTTATGCTGCAGTAAAAACTCAATCGCCGCGAAAAAGTCATTCATCAGTTTGCTGGGGTCGATAGCCTGTTGCAGTTCACGGCCTTTATCGTCGTTGCCAGGATAACCGCCTGCCACACTAAGCCCATCAGGCGCCAGCGCGATAAACCCCGCTTTGGCGACCCGCCGCGCGACATCCTCTATATAAGGATTCAGCCCGCGGTTTTCATGCACCACCACCACTGCGGGCACCGGCCCGGTCGCCGACGCCGGGCGAACCCAGTAACCCCGCACCTTCTGATGTCCATTGGGCGATGGGTACTCAATATACTCCGCGACAATATCAGGATCGGTGAATTCGACCTGTTCAGCTAACGCATAATTGGGCATCAGGGTGCCGAGCAGCGTGGCGGTGGTGCCGCCAACGGCGAATTTT
Source organism: Winslowiella arboricola (assembly GCF_025527015.1). Lineage (GTDB taxonomy): Bacteria > Pseudomonadota > Gammaproteobacteria > Enterobacterales > Enterobacteriaceae > Erwinia > Erwinia arboricola. The sequence continues at coordinate 512,721 of NZ_JAODIM010000041.1, forward strand.
GCAGCGAGGGAGAGAAATTCACGCTTGGTGATTTTGCCATGCACGTAGTGGTCGTATAGCTCAAGCAGTTCCGGGGAGAAATCTTTTGCGGTCAGACGGGCCATAGCAGTGCTCCTTTCACATCAGTTAAGTGGGAAAAGCGGTTTTTACACTATGGCCGACGGCGGGCAAAGTTGCTAACTGAAAAATCCTGATCAGGCCAGCATGTTTAAAAATCCCCCTGACAGACAGATGATGCACCGCGGCACTGGCTGAATCCATTGAGCTAATGATGGTTACATAAAAATCATCTAAATAGTGTGACCAGTATCGCCACCCATTGATCAAATACTTGTATGGTAGTGCGTATTGGGTAGTTTACGTTTATCGCTGGTGAAATATCACTACCCTACAATACAGGTCATTGCCTAATGCATACGTCAGTCGAAGCCACAGATGTTAACGCGAATACCCCTGTTATCCGACGTGTAGCCACCGCGTCAGCCATTGGCACAGCGGCAGAATATTACGACTTTTTTGCCTATGGTACTGCTGCCGTACTGTTCTTTGGACACCTGTTCTTTCCCAGTGACGATCCACTGGTCAGTACGCTTGCCGCTTTTGCCACCTACGCTGTCGGCTTTCTTGCCAGACCCCTGGGCGGCATGGTCTTCGGGCATATTGGCGATAAAGTTGGCCGCAAAAAAGCGCTGGTAATCACCATCCTGATTGTCGGCTTAGGCACCTTCTGTATTGGCCTGTTACCGACCTATGAGAAAATTGGTATCTGGGCGCCGATTATTTTGATCCTTATCCGGGTGTTGCAGGGATTTGGCGTGGGAGGAGAGCAGGCGGGAGCGGTACTGATGACGGCGGAATATTCGCAACCCGCCCGTCGTGGGTTCTTTGCCAGCTGGGTGCAAGTGGGTGCGCCGGTCGGTTTTTTACTGCCGCTGGCCCTGTTTGCCCTGTTAAATGCCCTTCTGACGCCGGAAGCGATGATGGATTATGGCTGGCGTATTCCCTTTCTGCTCAGTTTGTTGCTGGTGATTGTCGGCTTATTTATCCGCCTGCGCATTGATGAATCACCGGTGTTTGCCCAAATCCGTGAAACCAAAGCAGAAGAGTCACGCCCGTTAGTCGAAGTGATTCGTGACTTCCCGGGGATTGTGGTGAAAGGGGTCTGTGCCAAACTGATTGAAGCCTGCACCTTCGCTTTGTTTACCGTGATTGTGCTGGCCTATGGCAAAGCAAATCAACTTGACGCCAATATTTTAATGGAAGCGATGATAGTGGCAATCATATTGGAAATTATTGCCATCCCGCTGATTGGCGCCCTGTCAGATAAAATCGGTCGTAAACCGGTCTATATCACGGGTGCGTTGCTACAGATCATTATGATTGTGCCCTTCTTTCTGGCGATTAATCAGGACAATTTCTGGTTAACCCAGCTGGTGATGATTATGGTTCTGACGTTTGGACACAGCATGTGTTACGCGCCGCAGGCCTCTTTCTTTCCTGAACTATTCCCAACGCATATTCGTTGTAGCGGCATCGCCCTGATCTGGCAGGTCGGTTCACTGATTGGCAGCGGGGTGCTGGGATTAGTGGCGGTTAAAATATTGCAAATAACGGGCGGGCACTATTATGGCCTGGCGACTTACGTGGTGGTGCTGGGTATTATCTCGCTAATCGGTTTGATGCTGATGCCAGAAACTGCCCCGGCGCGACTGAAACGCGAGTATCAGCAGTGGCAGAAGCACTGATTTTGCGGCTAACCGTCAGGCCCGGACAACCACCGGACCTGACGCACTTTCAGCCGTTAAAACGCAAAGCAGGAACAGCCCAGCGCACCCCAGAACGCGTTGTCATCTGACACCGGCACGGAAGAACGACGCGCCACATCGTGCTGATGCTGATGCACGCCACAGGCACCGCCGCAGTGATGCACTTGCGGCATCATGCCAACGCGGCCATCGGCCAGCGGCGGCGCGCTGCGATAGTGGCCCGGCACGCTGACCACCGGTGACCAGTCAGGCAGCACCGGAATAGAAGGCGGCGCCAGCGGGCCAAAACGCCCTGCGGCATAGACAATCTCGCCATCCACCACGGTTAACACTGACTCGATGCTTTTAATCGCCTCTTCCGCCACGCTGAAGTAGTCCTGCGACAAAATCACCAAGTCCGCCAGCTGTCCGACCTTGATCTGCCCTTTTTTGCCCTGCTCGCTGGAGAACCATGAGCTGCCCTGAGTCCACAGCATCAGCGCAGTTTCGCGATCGAGCCGTGCGTTATCATCATACATCGCCATTCCGCCGACGGTACGACCCGACACCAGCCAGTAAAGCGCGGTCCACGGGTTATAACTGGCTACCCGCGTGGCATCGGTGCCCAGCCCGACCGGCACCCCGGCATCCAGCATCCGCGCCACTGGCGGGGTGTGTTTTACTGCTTCTTTACCATAACGTTCGGCAAAGTACTCTCCCTGGAAAGCCATACGGTGCTGCACTGCAATGCCGCCACCCAGCGCCTTGACACGCTCAATATTGGCTTCGGTAATGGTTTCGGCATGATCGAAGAACCAGTGCAGTCCGTTAAACGGAATATCACGATTCACCTTTTCAAACACATCCAGCATCCGGCTAATCGATTCGTTATAGGTGGCATGCAGACGGAACGGCCAGCGATGTTCCACCAGATGGCGCACCACGCGCTCCAGCTCATCCTCCATTCCCGGCGCCAGCTCGGGACGCGGCTCAAGGAAATCCTCAAAGTCCGCCGCCGAGAACACCAGCATTTCCCCGGCGCCGTTATGACGATAGAAATCGGTGCCCTGCCCCGGCTTCAGCATATCGGTCCACTTCTCAAAATCTTCCAGTTCGTGACCGGGACGCTGGGTAAACAGGTTGTAGGCAATGCGGATGCTAAGCTGCTTTTTACTGTGCAGTTCGGCAATGACTTCATAATCATCGGGATAGTTCTGGAAACCGCCGCCTGCATCAATCGCGCTGGTTACCCCAAGGCGGTTCAGTTCGCGCATAAACTGGCGTGTGGAATTGACCTGCTGCTCCAGCGGCAGTTTCGGCCCTTTCGCCAGCGTGGCGTACAGAATCATCGCGTTCGGGCGGGCAATCAGCATACCGGTAGGATTGCCTTTGCTGTCGCGCTGGATCTCACCGCCTGGTGGATTTGGCGTGTCGCGGGTGTAACCCACCACTTTCAGCGCCGCGCGGTTCAGTAAGGCGCGGTCATAAAGGTGCAGAATAAATACCGGCGTATCCGGTGCAGCGGCATTTATTTCATCCAGCGTTGGCATCCGGCGCTCAGCAAACTGAAATTCGTTCCAGCCGCCTACCACGCGCACCCATTGTGGCGACGGCGTGCGCAGCGCCTGCTCCTTCAGCATCCGCAGCGCATCGGCCAGCGACGGGACACCTTCCCAGCGCAGCTCAAGGTTGTAATTCAGCCCGCCGCGAATCAGATGAAGATGCGAGTCATTCAGCCCCGGGATGCCAGTGCTGCCCTGCAGATCGACGACTTTGGTTGCCGCACCGGCAAACTGCATCACCTCTGCTTCGCTTCCCACTGCCAGAAATTTGCCGTCTTTGATCGCCACCGCGGTTGCCTGCGGATTTTCACGATCCACCGTATGAAACTTACCGTTGGTCAGAACTAATGAAGCTGTTGTCATTACTTTTCTCCAGGTAAGACTAACCGCGCGGGGTCAGCCAGTTTTTAAATAAGCGGGTAATTGCCGGCATCCACAGATAAACCACCAGCGCCACCACACAGGCATCATTCAGTAAATGTCCCCACAGGGTGCCTTTACTGATCGGTAATACCTGACTCCAGAACCACGGAACCAGATTGGTCGAGGGGAATATCACCGCCAGCGTCAGCAGAAACTGCTTCCAGCGCGCGGGCGGCGGCGATGTGGCCGTCGCGGGCGTAAACCAGAACGCCGCACCGGGACGCATTTCAATATGCTCCTGTCCCTGCAACAACGGCGGCAATTCAGCCACCAGCGCCTGACGCTCGCTGGAATGAATCCAGTGATAAAGATTATCCATACTGACGAATCGCACCAGCACGGTATAGGTCAGTTCACCATGCAGCGGGCGCAGGACATTTACCCCAAGGTGACCGGGAAACAGCGCCGCCTGTGGCATAATTCTGTCCAGCCAGCGCTCGTAGTCAGGCTGCCTGCCCGGCTGCAGGCGATGGGTGATCACTAAGGTGATATGATCCGGTTGATGCGGATAATCCATAAGATTCTCCTGAAGCCAATTAAGATGGCTTTACAATACGAACCAGGCATGATTATTGATAACGGAAAGATTTTGGCTTGTTGTTAAACAATTTTGGGGTTGGGTAAATAATGCGATTAAACCTTGAAGCTCTGCTGATCCTGGATGCGCTGGATCGCCATGGTACTTTTGCCGCCGCCGCGGCCAGAATGTTTAAAACCGCTTCCGCACTGAGTTATACCATTCAAAAAATGGAAAGCGATCTGGGGATTACCCTGCTGGATCGCTCCGGCCATCGCGCCACTTTTACCTCCACCGGCCGCCTGATGCTGGAAAAAGGTCGTGTGTTGCTGCGCGCGGTCAGTGAACTGGAACAGCAGGCGAAATATGTTGAGAGCGGCTGGGAGAGCAAACTGACCATCAGCCTTGATGCTTCAGTGCCCTTCGCCCTGCTGTCGCCGCTGATCGATGAGTTCTGTCAGCAGCATCAACATACTCAACTGCTGTTTCGCCATGACGTGCTGGCAGGCTGCTGGGAAGCGTTAAGCTACGGCGAAGCCGATATTGTGTTTGGCGCGGTACAGGAACCGGTCAGACACAACGGCATCCAGTGTACGCCGATTGGCTGGCTGGAATATGTATTTGCGATTGCGCCACAGCATCCGCTGGCGGCCCTGGCGCAACCGCTGCTGCGCGAGCAGATTCGTCAATATCGGGCGGTGGTAGTGAATGACTCTTCGCGCCATGGCGAAGGGAGCGATCTGCGGGTGCTGGATGAGCAGCCGATTCTCAGCGTTCACAGCTTTAGCGATAAAGTGCAGGCGCAGCTCGACGGACTGGGTTGCGGCTATCTGCCACGTTATCTGGCGGCGCCTTATCTGGCCGATGGCCGGCTGGTGGAGCGCCAGCTGGATAGTGAACCGCGGCGCGATCAGGCTTTTCTGGCGTGGAAAGAGAGCGCTACTGGCAATGCCGCGCAGTGGTGGCGCGAACGGTTGCAAAACTTCACCGGCATCCATGCCGTTTACGCCGCAGAATAGACTATGCCGCACCGGCGATTCGCCGGTGCGGTAACTTAATGCAGTGACAGTAAATGATGCACCACCGGCTTAGCATCGCCACGGTGAAAACTCACCACTTCACGTTGCAGATCGGCATCGGCGTTGGAAACGCGCTGATGCTGACGTAAGTGCTCATGCCATGACTCCACCAGAAACCACTCCACCAGCGTATCGCTTTTAGCGCTATGTTCTGCGATCCCCCACGCCGATGCACCGTCACGACGTCGCACCAGTGACAGCTTACGAATAGCACTGAGAAATGCCGGGCGATCTTCCTGCGCCACCTGATAGTGAATCTGAATCATTACCGGACCGCGATCGTCGCCTTCCAGCTCCGGCGTCTCCCAGTGGCCCGATGGCTGTAAATCGGCATCACCGGCAGGCAGTTTCAGCCGCCAGACCAGCAATGCTGACATCAATAACGCTGCACCGGCAATCAGCAGCGTGGTAACTAAGCCACTCTGACGCGCCACCAGTCCCCAAAACAGACTGCCGCCGGCCATTGCGCCGTTAAACACCATTAACCAGACCGCCAGCCCGCGACCGCGCACCCAGTCCGGCAGTACCGCCTGCGCCACACCGTTCAGCGTAGTGAGGGCAATAATCCAGCCAACGCCCAGCACCACCATCAGCGGTAGCGCCAGCCACTGTGGCGGTGTTAACGCCAGCAGCACCATCACCAGCGCGGAAAGCACCGCCGACAGCAGCATCAAGCCATCGCTACTCAGCAGCTGACGTAAACGCGCCAGCAATAAGGCGCCGGCAATCGCGCCAACACCCACCGCGCCGAGCATCATGCCGTAGAAACCGGCGTCGCCCTGTAACAAATTACGCGCCACCAGCGGCAGCAATGCCCAGATACCACTGGCAAAGGCAAAGTAGATGGCCGCACGCAGCAGTACCCGGTGCAATTCGCGGCTGGCTCTGACGTAACGCAACCCGGCACGGAAAGCGCCAAAAAAGTGCTCCTGCAGGGCATCCTGCGCTTTATGCGGTCGTTTCCACCACAGCAACGCTGCGATAACAAATACATAGCTCAGCACATCGGCGCCATAGGCCGCCCAGGCACCCAGTCCGGCCAGCAGTAAGCCGCCGGCTGCCGGGCCGATAGCGCGCGCAATATTAATACCCAGAGAATTTAGCGCCACCGCATTTCTCAGCTGCGGTCGCGCCACCAGTTCCGGCACAATCGCCTGCCAGGCTGGCCCCATTAATGCCGCGCCGATGCCGCCGATAAATGTCAGCGCAATCAGATAGTCCACCGTCAGCAAATTATAATGTGACAGCAGCAGCAATGTGCCGCTGACGCTGGCCAGCAACAGCTGAACAGAGATCAGCAGCCGACGGCGATCGAGAATATCGGACAATACCCCAGCGGGTATCGCCAGCAAAAAAATCGGCAATGTGGCGGCGGTCTGCATCAGCGCCACTGCCGCCGGATTAGATGATAATCCGGTCACCAGCCATGAGCTGGCGACATCGCGCATAAAACTGCCGGTATTGCCCATCACGGTGGCCGCCCAGATAACGGCGAACAGCCCCTGGGTTAGTGGCGCAAACGCGCCGGATGCTGCCGTAGTCTGAGTCGGGTTACGCATTATTCTCTCCTGCCGGAGCCCTGCAATCAGGACTCCGGCGTTAGTTTGCAGTCAGCCAGCTTATGCTTTACGCGCCGGGGCTTTATGCACCAGGGTGTAGGCGTAATCGACACCCATACCGTAGGCGCCGCTGTGCTCACGTACCAGATCCATCACCGCGTCATAGGTCTCTTTGCGCGCCCAGTCACGCTGATACTCCAGCAGCACCTGCTGCCAGGTTACCGGCACCGCGCCAGCCTGCACCATACGGTCAATTGAGCGCTCATGCGCATCAACGCTGGTGCCGCCGGAGGTATCGGTCACCACATATACTTCATAGCCCTCTTTCAGCGCCATCAGCGCCGGGAAGGTCAGACAAACTTCGGTCCATAGCGCAGAGATAATCAGTTTTTTACGCCCGGTGGCTTCCACTGCTTTGACAAAGGCGGCGTCTTCCCATGAGTTCATCGAGGTGCGCTCAATCGGCTGCACATCCGGGTGCACCGCCAGCAGTTCCGGCCAGATATAGCCGCTGAAGCTTTCGGTTTCCACCGAGGTGTAAATCACCGGCACGTTAAAAACTTTGCCCGCTTTCGCCAGGGCGACAGTATTATTTTTAAGCTGCTGGCGATCGATATTGGCAACGCCGAAAGACATTTGCGGCTGATGGTCGATAAAAATCAGCGTGGAGTTCTGTGGGTCAAGCAGGTCGAATTTAGACATGATTATTTCCTCTCAGGATGTTGTTTTCGGTTAGTGTTGTGCTGCTGGAAATCACAATACGAGAGGAATGGTTTCACAGATAGCGGAAAGAATTTGTTAACTTGTTCAGAATTTTTTGACAGGCCGCGCGCGCGTAATATCCATTAAAGTCATACAGATAGCTTGTCAAAAAACCTTTAACAACTCGTCAAAATAAAATTAAGCACACCACATCAGCACGGGCGGCGAGAACGCCGCCCCTGCATAAGTCTATGAGTGTTCGGTACGGGCGGCGTACTCGCCGCCGGTAATCAACCGCTTTCAAGAGAATTTCTGTGCAGTGACCAGCATCAGGGGGCACTTTATCTTTTACCGCAGACGCACCGGCTATGCTCACTTCTAAAAAAATAGGGTTTCGCGGTACCAAAATAACGAAATCTTATTAACACAATCCGATTTCCCGCTAAATAACATGAATAGCTAAAGTAAATATAAGTTCATCCTTATAGATGAGCACATTAATACAGTGCAAGCGGTAATACCCTGAAAAATAAAACGTCACTTATATCCGAAAAAAATGGGTATCTTAAGTTGATTGTTTCCCGAACGGGAAACTTCACTTTCCATATTAAATATTGCCATCTGACATTTACAACGCAACACTCATTCTCGCCATACAGATCATCCCGCTGAAAAAGATGAGCTTAATTAAAGCTTATTGTAAGCATTACCTGTGGACGTTATGCAAAAGTCGGTAGCGAAACCTCTTTTAACTGTCATTAAGGAGCATGCTTTATGTTATTCAATGAACAATCACTGGCACAAATTCCAATGCGCCCCGCTAACCTTGCGGCCCCCTCTCCGGTGACAGGCTGGCCAGCACATTATAATGCCGCGATGTTTTTATCATTTGATGTCGATGCGGAAACCGCATGGACCAGTAAAGATCCGGCCCATGCCGACAGACTGGTTACCATGTCTTACGGTGGTTACGAAAACAGAGTAGGCGTCAATAAGCTGCTGGAGATGCTGGAAAGTTTACAATTAACCGCCACCTTTTTTATCCCGGGATGGGTAGCGGATGTCTATCCGGCGATGGTAGAGAAAATTGCTACCGCTGGCCATGAGATTGGACATCATGGCTATCACCATTTACTGCCAGATCCGGGTGCAGACTACTTCTCCGCGGAAATAAGCAAAGGATTTGAGAGCCTGGCAAAATTGGGCATTACCCCCACTGGCTATCGCGCTCCCTTTGGCGAGAACTGCTATGAGTTATTGCAGGTGCTGCAACAAGCCGGAATAAAATACTCCAGCTCATGGCGTGATGATGTCATGCCCTATCGGCATATTTTCCCCGACCAGCGCGAGGGTATTGTTGAACTTCCTGTTACCGCCAGTTATGACGACTGGATGCATGGACTTTGCGCACGCTTCAGCCCAAGAACGATTTTGCCGCGCGAGCAGGTTTTATCAATGTGGCAGGACGAGCTGGATGAAGTACGTGCCTGGGGGGCCATGGTGACCACCGTTATTCATCCACAGGTCAGCGGTCGCCCGATGCGTCTGCGTTTATTACGCGAGTTCCTCGAATATGCTATTGAAAAAAATGATGTCTGGATCACCACAGGCGAGAATATATACCAACACTTCTTAGCCAGCGAAATAGCGAAATAGCGAAATAGCAGTTACAAAACAGCATACTGGCTTACTTTTCAGGCCGTTTTACTTATCTGATATCAACATTATTATCATTTTAAGGAGTGCGTTTATGCGTTATTTACCAAAACAGCTGGCGATATTGTGTGGATGGTTAATGGCAATGTTTTCGGGATTCTCCTGTGCTAAAGATCTTATTGTGGGTGGTTACCCGAGCTATCCGCCAGTGGAAATGCGCGATCCCGCCACGGGTAAATCCGTCGGATTTGATATAGATTTTGCCGCAGAGCTGGCGCAGGAAATGGGCGTAAAAATCACTTTCTCCGAAACAGCATTCGCTCAGTTAATTCCTTCATTGCAAACCGGTCGCCTTGATTTCTTTCTGAGCGCCATGAATGATACCGCTGAAAGACAAAAACATCTTACTTTTGTTGATTATCTGCGGTCAGGCACTCAGTTAATGGTATTGAGCTCTGCAGCCGTTCAGGGGAATACGCTAAAAGATTATTGTGGCAAAAAAATTGCGGCAAGTCGCGCAACCAATATTATTGCACAACTTAATGAATGGAGTGATAAACACTGTACTCAAGCGGGATTAACTAAGATGAACGTTGTTGGCGCCGAGAATAATATCGACGCCAGAATGCAACTTAAACAGAACCGTGTCGATGCCATGGCCCAGGATAGCTTAACCATTCCTTATATCCAGCAAATCGAAAAAGGCGTGTTCACCACTGTGGATCAGCCGATCAATTTCAGCTACATGGGGATGGGCGTATCAAGCGATAATGTGCCATTGCAGAAAAACTTACAGCAGGCGCTGCAAAAAATGATCGATGATGGTCGCTATGCCGCGCTGCTTAAGAAGTGGAATTTGCCAGAGGTCAGTGCAGTGCCTGCCGCATTAATCAACAGTAAACCGGCGACAGCGCTCTGATTAACGGCTGTGATTCTCTGCACGCGATAACGAATCACAGCCACTAAAGAACAGAATCTTTCCCCTTAGCCTGGCGTTCACTGCCTTGCTTATCGCCAATCACTTCACCGATCCGCTGTGCGATATATACGCTATGGGTTTCAAGGGCAAAGTGACCGGTATCCAGCAGCTCCACGACGGCGCTGGCATTATCACGTCGGTAAGCTTCAGCTCCCGGCGGAATAAAGAACGGATCGTTTTTGCCCCAGATGACCAGCGTTGGCACCTGCTGCTGACGGAAAAAGGCCTGAAACTGCGGATAGCGTTCGAGATTGCTGGCATAGTCGAGGAACAGCGCCAGCTGAATATCTTTATTACCGGGACGCTCCATCAGCAGGGTATCCAGCATCCAGCTTTCCGGCGCCACGCTGTGCGGGTCGCTTACGCCATGCAGATACTGCCACTTCACCCCTTCTGCGTTCAGAATCGCATCGCGAATAACCTGACCATTCTCTTCTGAAGCATCAGCCCAATAAGCACGCACCGGCTCCCAGGCATCGCCCAGCCCTTCAAGATAGGCATTGCCGTTCTGAGAAATCAGCCCGGTGACGCGCTCAGGATAAGCCAGTGCCAGACGCAGCCCGGCCGGCGCGCCATAGTCAAACACATACATGGCGTAACTTTTGAGACCAAGTGCATCGACAAACGCAATCAACGTCTGACCCAGCGAATCAAAGCGCCAGCTGTAATGGCGATCCGCCGGTACGTCAGTAAAGCCAAAACCAGGCAGGTCCGGCGCAATAATATGGAATCGGTCAGCCAGCAGCGGAATCAGCTCACGGAACTGGTGCGAGGAAGCAGGAAAACCGTGCAGTAACAGCAGTGTCGGGTTTAATGGATCACCGGCCTCGCGATAAAAAACGTTTACACCATCTGCTTGTTGGTATTTGTAGTGCACCGGAAATGCGGATTGTCGGTTCATCATATCGCTCCATTTGTAACTATTGAATTTAATTTTAGCGGTTACTTGTTGAGTGATTATGTGCAATATTTGTAACCTGTCAAGTGCATTTTTAGAGGTTACTTTGTGGTTTTTTCCTCTCACAGTAACTGTTCACCCTTTGTTTTATGGGTTACATTAAGCATCGTTTTGCTTATGGAGGTTTTTATGGCGTCTGAAACTCACACCCATTCCGCTAACAGACCTTTGTTTGTGGCAGACCATCCTGCGCTGGATTTTATCAATACGGTGATGCAGGTTGATGGGCATCCACAGGACGTCTTTCAAGCTGATAATGACGTAGACTGCTGGCTACAGCAGGCAGAGCTGGCAATTGCTAATGAGGACGTGACAGCAGATGCTGGCGCTTTGCTACAGGAAGCGCGTCGGTTGCGTGACGTCATCAGAGAAATGGTCGCAGACAAAAAGGCGGGTAATGTTGTTAAGCCAGAAGGGATTAACCGATATCTGGCAGCGGCCACTGTTTATCAGCAGCTGGTTAGTTCTGAAGAGGGTGGATTGCAGTTAAAACGTATTTATACCAGCCAGACGCCGGTACAAAAGCTGGCGCCAGTGGCAGAGCAGGCAGCCCTGTTAATGGCCGATGAGAACTTTGTGCTGGTGCGGGAATGTGAGCACCCGGATTGCAGCCTGTGGTTTTTTGATCGCACTAAGGCGCACCGCCGCCGTTGGTGTAGCATGGCGGTTTGTGGCAATCGGGCAAAAGTGGCGCGTTTCCGGCAACAGAAAAAATAACCGATTATTGCCGCTGTATTCGCTCCTGCCGTTAGCGGGGGCGCTAATTAACAGCGCCTTTAATTACTGAAGCGCCAGAGGATAAAATTTGGCGCTTCAGTAATAATGGCTATGCTAAAACTTACATAACCCTTGTTCTGACATGAAAAACGTCAGGATCAGAACGGAATATCGTCGTCAAAATCCATTGGTGGTTCATTGTTCGCCGGCGCGTTGTTCTGCTGCTGCTGCGGACGAGACTGCGCGCCGCCGCTGAACTGGTTGTTATTACCGCCCTGCGCTGCCTGTGGCTGCTGTGGCTGACCCCAGCCATTGTTGTTGCCCTGACCGCCGCTCTGGCCGCCTGCTGATGCGCCGCCGCCCTGTCCACGGCCACCCAGCATCTGCATGGTGCCGCCAACGTTGACCACGACTTCAGTGGTATATTTCTCAACGCCAGCCTGATCCGTCCATTTACGGGTCTGGAGTGCGCCTTCAATATAAACCTGAGAGCCTTTACGCAGGTATTCACCTGCCACTTCAGCCAGCTTGCCAAACAGCACGACACGGTGCCATTCGGTCTTCTCTTTGGTTTCGCCGGTCGCCTTGTCACGCCAGCTTTCGGACGTGGCCAGAGTAATGTTGGCAACCGCCCCACCATTCGGCATGTAACGGACTTCCGGATCCTGACCCAGATTTCCGACAAGAATCACTTTGTTAACGCCTCTGCTGGCCATGTTGGTCTCTCCGCTGAATATTCATTAAGTCTAAACCCTAAATTCTAACATGGCATCCGGCCAGTTCCTACTTTCAGATCACCCACGTAAAAAGCCGAGCCTTGTTGCAACGTTGCAGACAAACACTGGATATCCATTCAGGTTTTTTTGTGCCATAATGACACGTTTAGTTCTGGCTGTGCCGGGCCTGGCTATAACGGGTAGGGGCACAGTGAGGTCTGTGTTAATCCGGGAAACGTGCATGGATAAGATTGAAGTCCGGGGTGCCCGCACCCACAATTTGAAAAACATCAACCTGACCATTCCTCGCGACAAACTGATTGTTGTCACCGGCCTGTCAGGTTCCGGTAAGTCCTCGCTGGCGTTTGATACGCTGTACGCTGAGGGGCAACGACGCTACGTGGAATCGCTTTCTGCTTATGCGCGTCAGTTTCTCTCCCTGATGGAGAAGCCGGATGTCGATCATATCGAAGGCTTGTCGCCAGCGATCTCGATCGAGCAGAAGTCAACCTCGCATAACCCGCGTTCTACCGTGGGCACCATCACTGAAATTCACGACTACCTGCGCCTGCTGTTTGCCCGCGTTGGCGAGCCGCGCTGTCCGGACCATGATGTGCCGCTGGCGGCGCAAACCGTCAGCCAGATGGTGGATAATGTGCTGGCGCAGCCGGAAGGCACGCGTCTGATGCTGCTGGCGCCGGTGGTGCAGGATCGTAAAGGCGAGCACACCAAGACGCTGGAGAACCTGGCTTCACAGGGGTATATCCGCGCCCGTATCGACGGCGAAGTGTGTGATCTCTCCGATCCGCCCAAGCTGGAACTGCAAAAGAAGCACACCATTGAGGTGGTGGTTGACCGCTTTAAGGTGCGCGAAGACCTTTCCCAGCGTCTGGCCGAATCTTTTGAAACTGCGCTGGAGCTCTCCGGCGGCACGGCGATTGTCGCCGATATGGATGATACCAGCGCGGAAGAACTGCTGTTCTCCGCCAACTTTGCCTGCCCGATTTGCGGCTACAGCATGAGCGAGCTGGAACCACGCCTGTTCTCATTTAACAACCCGGCTGGCGCCTGCCCGACCTGTGATGGTCTGGGCGTGCAGCAATACTTTGATCCGGATCGCGTGGTGCAGAATCCCGATCTGTCTCTGGCGGGCGGCGCGATTCGCGGCTGGGATCGACGTAATTTCTACTACTTCCAGATGCTGCGCTCGCTGGCAGAGCATCTGAAATTTGATATCGAAGCGCCGTTTAGCGAGCTGGATGAGAAATCCCGCCAGGTGATCCTGTACGGTTCCGGCAAAGAGAGTATCGAGTTTAAATATATCAACGATCGTGGCGACACCTCCGTGCGTCGCCATCCGTTTGAAGGCGTGCTGCATAATATGGAGCGCCGTTATAAAGAGACCGAATCTGCCGCAGTCCGCGAGGATTTGGCTAAATTTATTAACAACCGCGCCTGCGCCAGCTGTGAAGGCACGCGCCTGCGTCGCGAAGCGCGGCATGTGTTTGTTGAAAACACCACCCTGCCGACCATTTCGGAAATGAGCATTGGCCATGCCATGGACTTTTTCCAGAATATGAAGCTCAGCGGCCAGCGGGCGAAAATCGCTGAAAAAGTGCTGAAAGAGATTGGCGATCGCCTGAAGTTCCTGGTCAACGTTGGCCTGAACTATCTGTCGATGTCGCGCTCAGCCGAGACATTATCCGGTGGTGAAGCGCAGCGTATCCGTCTGGCGAGCCAGATTGGCGCCGGACTGGTTGGCGTAATGTATGTGCTGGATGAGCCATCGATTGGTCTGCATCAGCGCGATAATGAACGCCTGCTGGAAACCCTGATCCATCTGCGCAACCTCGGTAATACCGTGATTGTGGTGGAACATGATGAGGACGCGATCCGCGCCGCCGACCACGTGATTGATATCGGCCCGGGCGCCGGGGTGCATGGCGGCGAGATCGTCGCGGAAGGCACGGTCGACGATATTATGGCTACCGAGAATTCGCTTACCGGCCAGTACCTTAGCGGCAAACGTGAAATCGCCATTCCGCAGCAGCGCGTACCGGCCGATCCGGCCAGAGTGCTGAAGCTGAGCGGCGCACGCGGTAACAACCTGAAGGATGTCACCTTAACGCTGCCGGTCGGTCTGTTCACCTGTATTACCGGCGTCTCCGGCTCCGGGAAGTCGACGCTGATTAACGATACGCTGTTCCCGATTGCCCAGCGTCAGCTGAATGGCGCGACCATCGCGGAAGCGGCGCCCTATCGTGATATCACCGGTATGGAACATTTCGACAAGGTGATCGATATCGATCAAAGTCCGATTGGTCGTACACCGCGTTCCAACCCTGCCACCTATACCGGTATCTTTACCCCAGTGCGTGAGCTGTTTGCCGGGGTGCCGGAATCGCGTGCGCGTGGTTACAATCCGGGCCGCTTTAGCTTTAACGTGCGTGGCGGGCGTTGTGAAGCCTGTCAGGGCGATGGCGTGATCAAAGTGGAGATGCACTTCCTGCCGGATATCTATGTCCCTTGCGACCAGTGTAAAGGTAAGCGCTATAACCGCGAAACGCTGGAGATTAAGTACAAGGGCAAGAGCATTCACGAGACGCTGGAGATGACCATCGAAGAGGCGCGTGAGTTCTTTGATGCGGTGCCTGCGCTGGCGCGTAAGCTGCAAACCCTGATCGACGTCGGTCTCTCTTATATCCGTCTCGGCCAGTCGGCGACTACGCTGTCAGGCGGTGAAGCGCAACGCGTGAAGCTGGCGCGTGAGCTGTCGAAGCGCGGTACCGGTCAGACGCTGTATATTCTCGATGAACCGACTACCGGTCTGCACTTTGCCGATATTCAGCAACTGCTGGAAGTGCTGCATCAGCTGCGCGACCAGGGCAATACCATCGTGGTGATTGAGCACAATCTTGATGTGATCAAAACCGCCGACTGGATTGTTGATCTCGGCCCGGAAGGCGGCAGCGGCGGCGGCGAAATTCTGGTGTCCGGTACGCCGGAGACAGTCGCCGTTTGCGAAAAATCGCATACTGCACGCTTCCTGAAACCATTGTTAAAAATCTAATCTTTAGCGGGGCCGGTGCTGGCTGGCCCCACAATTTCCCTCTACGCCCGCTTTTTACCGCTTCTGCTTAATTGCCCATATTCTTGCAGAATCAGGCAAGATTTAGACATTTTCAGGCATACCCTTCTGCCCCGCCACTGACTACGCTTAATGTTCGCTTCTTTGCTGTTTTTTATCTTTAGCAGTTCCCCACGATACGACACTAACCCGATCTGGAGACACCATGAATATTACGCACGCCTATGCCGCGCAGGATGCTAAATCCCGTCTGGCGCCATTCGAATATCAGCCGCGTGAACTACGTGAACATGATGTACAAATTGAAGTGCTGTTTTGCGGCGTCTGCCACTCCGACCTTCATCAGGCCCGTGATGAATGGCATAACACCGTTTTTCCGGTTGTACCAGGACATGAAATTGTTGGCCGCGTGACCGCTGTCGGTGGCCACACCGAGAAATACAAGGTTGGCGACCTGGTGGGTGTTGGCTGTCTGGTCGACTCCTGTCGCACCTGTTCCAGCTGTGAAGAGGGTCTGGAGCAGTATTGCGAAAATGGCTTCGTCCTTACCTATAACGGCGAGGATCGTCACGACGGCAAGATCACTTACGGTGGTTACTCCACTCAGGTGGTGGCGCATGAAGATTTTGTGCTGCGCATTCCGGAAAATCTCGATCCGGCCGGTGCCGCGCCGCTGCTGTGTGCCGGTATCACCACTTTCTCACCTTTGCATCACTGGGGCGCAGGCCCGGGCAAGAAAGTCGGTATTGTTGGCCTCGGTGGCCTCGGTCATATGGGCGTGAAAATCGCGCATGCGATGGGCGCACATGTGGTGCTGTTTACCACTTCAGAATCCAAAGTCGCTGACGGTAAACGGCTGGGTGCTGATGAAGTGGTGATCTCGAAAGATCCTCAGCAGATGGCGCAACATACCAACAGTTTTGACCTTATCCTTAACACGGTGGCAGCCCAGCACGATCTGAATCCATTTCTTGAACTGCTGCGTCGTGACGGCACCCTGACACTGGTCGGTGTACCGGAACACGATCATCCATCACCGCATGTGGGGAATCTGATCTTTAAACGCCGCACCATCGCCGGTTCACTGATTGGCGGTATCGCCGAAACGCAGGAAATGCTGGATTTCTGTGGTAAGCACAATCTGGTTTCCGATATCGAACTGATTAAAATCAGTGAAATTAACGAAGCCTACGAACGTATGCTGAAAAGCGATGTGAAGTACCGCTTTGTGATCGATCTCGACAGCTTGCGCAGCGAAGCTGGCGTGTAAATTTGTTGGGAGCCGAAAACGGCTCCCCTACAATGTTTTATACACCCATTTCGATAATTTTAATCCGCATAAGCGGCAGTATGGAAATCAATTTCCCACTTCAGCACCTTGCCATAGAGCGTCGACAGCGCCATTTTCTCTTCTGCGCTCAGCGTCTGCGCACAACGATCTAACTCATCTTTTAACCAGCGCGCCTGCTGGTGAAACTCCTGTTCCGCATGCATCTCAACCCAGCGACGTAAATCAGCGTCACTTTGCGTCTGTTTTGCCACCCGCGCACACCAGTGGTAGTACATCCATTCAGCGCCAAACATTAAGGTGATAATTTCCGCATAACTGCCCTGTTGCGCGACCTGTAGCATGCCGTCACGAAAGCGACGCACTGCGGGCAGATCATCCGGGTAATCAGCGCTGACGACCTGGCGCTGCGCCAGCACCTGCTCAAACCAGGCAATTTGCGTGTCCACCAGCGCATTCAGCACCCCAATCAGCCAGCGCTGCTGGCGAATATCCGGCGCTTTACTGACGCCCAGCGCAAAGATGGCAATCGCCGTGGCGACAAAGTTGCCTTCAAACACCAGATAACGGTTAAATACCGCAGCGGGCAGGCGATCCTGCTCAATATCGCAGACAAAGCGATGCTGTTGCATTGCCTGCCAGGCACCCTGATGCTCGCGCAGCAGGCGGTCGCTAAATAGCGCCATCTTATTCCCCCTCCAGCGCCGCGCGTGCCGCCGCCATAAACTGTTTTACCCGCACCAGCTCGACATCATTCCACCAGACGCCATCCTGTTTTAACGCGCTGGCGACAATCACCCCCTGGGTGCGTGACAGGATCTGCCCGACGTTATCCGGCGTCACGCCGGAGCCCACCAGCAGCGGCAGCGCGGTGGCGCCACGGATCTCATCAATCTCATCAAGGGTGGCGCTATCACCGGTACGCTGGCCGGTGGCGATCACCGCATCAGCCTGGAAAAAGTCGACGTCGCGGGTTAATTCGGTAATTGAGCGGTCAGCGACAATCGCGTGGCTGCCATGTTTTACGTGGCTGTCGGCAAATACGCGAATATGCTCAGCGCGCAGCTGGCTGCGATAGCGCAGCGCCTTCGCCGCCGCCCCTTCGATAAAACCTTCATTGGCGATGTAGGCATTAGCCCACTGGTTGACGCGTATAAAATCTGCCCCCCCGGCCAGCGCCGTCGCCAGCGCCGGAATCGCCGCATTAGCCAGTACATTAATCCCCAGCGGAACAGCAAAACGGCTGCGAATTTTTTCGGTAATCACCGCCATCAGCGCGGCGGTTTCCGGGCCGATATCTTCAGGTTTAGCAAACGGGATATCGCCATGGTTTTCTACGATCAAACCATGGACGCCACCGGAAATATAATTATCAGCATCGCGTAGCGCGCGCTCAATAATATCCTCCACTGATTTTCCGCTGTATTTTGGTGTTCCTGGGAAAGGGTCGCAGTGAATAACACCAATTACCACTTTTTCACGTGAAAATATCGCTTGTATTGCGTCAGTTTTTTCTGCTGATATAGAAACCATTATCTGCACCTTACATCAAGGAAACGTTATGCGAGTTTATGTCACCGGTAATATTACCGTCGATGAAACCTGGGAAATAGATGAGTTACCCTTAAAGGGATCCTCGATTCATGGAAAAAAACATTCACAGGATATTGGCGGCAAAGGGGCAAACCAGGCAATTATCCTGTCGCGCTGCGGAATAAACACCAGCTTAATCGCAGCAACCGGCGATGATAATGATGGCCGCTGGATAAGAGATGTGATTATCCAGGAAAACCTTTGTCTGTTACCCACTTCGTCATTACCTGTTCATACTGATACCTCAATTATATTTAATATCGCCGACGGTGATAATGCGATTATTACCACCACCGAAGCCGCCGATGCGTTAGATCTTGCCACTGTCGCGCAGGCGCTGGAGAGTGCCGTGCCGGGTGATGTCCTGCTGCAGCAGGGCAATTTTCCGCTGGAGAAAACCCGGGCCATTTTCCAGCTGGCACGCGACAAACAGATGATCACCGTATTCAACCCCTCGCCAGTAAAAAGCGGCTTCGCTCAGCTGTGGTCATTGATTGATATTGCCGTACTTAATCAGCTGGAGGCGCAACAGCTGCAACCGGTATTAACTCGCGCCGCCAGCACGCTGGTGATCACCACTGGCGCCAGCGGCGCCTGGCTATATCAACAGCAGCAACGCCACTTTGTTCCTGCCACGCCGACGACGGCAATTGATAGCACCGGCGCGGGCGATACCTTTCTCGCTGTAATGCTGGCCTCGGCGCTACGCCGCAACGTTAATATTGATCAGTTAGCGCTTACTCACGCAGCCAGCGCTGCCGCCATTACCGTTAGCCGCCGTGGCACCCTGAGCGCTTTCCCCACCCACAGCGAACTTACCGTACTTCTGAACCGCGACCAGCAGGCGGCAAACTGAGTTATTTAAACAGCGGACGGTAAGGATCAACGTTTGCTTTGGTGACCACTTCTGCTGGCACCAGAATATTTTTCGCCACGGTTTTGCCGGATGTAATGGCGTTCAGCGCTTTCAGCGCTTCGGCACCCATTTTTTCCGGATCCTGTTGCAGCACCGCCGCCACATAACCCTGGTCGATACCGTTAATTGCGCGCGCCGTCAGGTCCCAGCCAAATACTTTGATATCTTTCTGCCGTCCCTGGTTTTCGACGGCGGCAATCGCGCCCAGCAGCGCCGGTTCACCGGTGGCATAAATGGCGGTCATATCCGGGTTACCGGTAATCAGGTTCTCCGCCGCGGTCATCGCATCATCCTGAATATTGCGGCCATCAACCACATCCGCGACGGTAATCTGTGGGTTGGACTGAATGGTGTCGGTAAAACCTTTCTGCCGGGCGTTCTGGATCGCCGAATTCAGCGCACCGACGATGCCAACCCGCGCTTTGCCAGCCATCTCATGCTGCACATAGTCGACAAAATGCTTACCAATAATCTTACCGCCTTCGATATTATCGACGCCGACCTGCGCGGCCTGTGGACCGGCAGGCAACACCGCATCAATCGCAATCACCGGGATGTTTTTCGCTGCCGCTTGCTGGATCGCTGGCATAATGCCATTAACATCAATCGCATCAACCAGGATACCTTTCACACCCTGCTGGATATAGTTTTCAATGGCATCGTTTTGCGCCACCGGATTATCATTGGCGTTAAAAATCACTAAATTCTTCCCGCTCTCTTTCGCCGCCGTTTGCGCGCCTTTATTCATTAAATTAAAGAACAGCGCCTGCTGGTTAATTTGCACCAGCGCATAGGTTGGGGTTTCCGCCAATGCATTGCCGATCATAAAAACAGAAGCCAGGAGCGTGGAGGTAATAATGCTTTTTTTTGCGCTGCTGAATAACATCATAAATGCCCTCGTCGGAATAGCGTCGCCCGCACCAAAGGTGTGCGGAGGTATTTTTTTGGCGGGACAAATATCACGAGCACACGACAAAAATAGCCGTATGTTAAGGCAAACGTTGCTGTTCCATTTCGGCTGCCGGTCCATGTCGGTGCCTGGGCGAAATGTCTTAGTAACGTGAATGGGTGTTGCAGGTAAACTGGTTATTAAAATTCGCCTCTGCGCAAAAATTGTCAAGGATTAATTTTTAACCACCGGCGATACCGGCGGCGCAAGGCACAGCAGAAAGTGCTATAACTGCCGCTTACAACTATGCTACTGATATTCATTCCCCCCTTTGCTGGTAAGGCCAATGATTAAAAAACGCGTGCTGCTTTCCGATGTGGCTAACCTTGCCGGGTTATCAAAAGCCACGGTGTCACGCTATCTGAATAACAGCATTGTATTGCCGCCGGAAACGATTGAGCGCATCGAGTCAGCGATTAATCAACTCGATTACCGCGGTAACAGCCTGGCGCGCCGTCTCAGCAAAGGCGGTAGTGAAACCCTCGGTTTAGTGCTGCCCGATATCACCAACCCCTTTTTTGCCGAACTGGCCGATGCCGCCGAAGAGGCCGCTTCCGAGCGTGGTTACAGCCTGGTGCTGTGCATCACTCGCAACAACCCGGATAAAGAGAGCCAGTTTATTCGCTGGCTGGATACCTGCCAGGTGGATGGTCTGCTGTTTACCACTAACCGTCCGGATAACGGCTTGTTACGTAAAGAGATTATGCGTCAGCAGCGCATTGTCCTGCTGGATGAAGATATTCCGGGCAGCCAGGTGCCTAAGGTGTTTGCCGATAACCTGCAGGGGGGCAAAATCGCCACCGAGCAGCTGATTGCCGCCGGTCACCGGCATATCGCCTTTGTCGGTGGTCCGGATGCGCTGATGAGCGTGCGCGAACGTTATCAGGGTTACTGCCTCGCCATGCAACAAGCCGGGCTGAGCTGCCGACCGGAATGGGTAATGTTTGGCGCCTATCAGCGTGAATTCGGACAGCAGGCGCTGACGCAACTGTTTAGCGGCGCCGAGCGTCCAACGGCGGTATTTGCCGCCAGCGACTATCTGGTGCTGGGGCTGCTGGACGGGCTGCGTCAGCGCGGCTTACAGGCGCCGGAAGCGCTGTCACTGGTGGGCTTTGATGACGCCAGTTATGCCGGATTTACCCAACCGCGAATTTCGACGATCCGCCAGCCCGCGCGCCAGATGGGCCGCCTGGCGGTGGATATGATGCTGCAACTGCTAAATGGCAAGGGTGAGTCTGCCACTGAAATGCGCCTGCCGGTCGAATGGATCGCCCGCGACTCGATTAAATCTCTGCTCTGAACGCACCAAAGTGGTGCCTGGCGCACAATTTCCGCACATAATCACATCATCGGTTGTGCATTTTTTCATCACATGCATAAACTTATTAAGCAGCAGGTAAACCGGTTTACTGAATGTGAGATTTTTTTGTGCTTATTTTCCAGCAGGTTAGTCACAATAAAATCGACCACTTTTTAAGCTGGCATGGTTGCTGCTTTATCCAACATGGCGAACAAGTATCTTTATGTAATGTTGTTATGTTTGCGATTACCCGGCCTGACTGCGCGCATTTAGGTAAACCGGTTTACAAGGCGTGTAAACCGAAAATGAGCGCAGCACAGGCGGGAATCGCGGACATCCTCCGACCTGAAATACGGCACTGGGAGTGATGAGATGCAACAGCAACAAGCGGCCCCCTCGCGGGTTGAGATGGTCAATATCACCAAGACTTTCGGTTCGATTCGCTCGCTACGCGGCGTCAATCTGCAACTGGCGCCCGGCGAAGTGCTGGGTTTAGTCGGCGATAACGGCGCGGGTAAATCCACCCTGACCAAAGTTCTCTTCGGCGCAGTAGTGCCCACCAGCGGCACCATCCGTATCGATGGTGAAGAGCAGCACTTTGCCAACCCGGCCGATTCACGGCGTTGCCATATCGAGATGGTCTATCAGGATCTTTCGCTGTGCGACACCGTCGATGTGGCAGGCAACCTGTTTATGGGGCGCGAACCGATCAGACACCGGCTGGGGATCCCCTTTCTCGATCAAAGCAAAATGCATGCGGATGCGCGCGAGATGCTGAAAGGGTTAGGGATTTCCATTCCTGATACGCATCTGCTGGTGCGCAATCTCTCCGGTGGACAGCGTCAGGCGATAGCGATTGCACGTGCGGCAGCTTTCGACCCTAAAGTGCTGATTATGGATGAACCTACCGCCGCACTGGCGGTTGCCGAAGTGGAAGCGGTGCTGGAGCTGATTCGGCGGGTCAGCGCGCGCGGGGTCAGCGTTATTCTGATTACCCACCGTTTGCAGGATCTGTTCCTTGTCTGCGACCGCATTATGGTGATGTACGAAGGCAGCAATGTCGCCGACCGCCTGGTGTCGCAGACCAGTCTCGGCGATATCGTCAACCTGATTGTCGGTGAGAAATTTACCGCCCATTCAGCCCGCGCCCACTAAGGGAACATCAATGAGTATGATTAATTTGTCTGGCTCCCGCACCATTCAGCATTCACTGCCGCGGCGCTTGCTGCATAACCACTCCGGGGTGGTCAGTATCGCGCTGTTTTTTATCTTCTGCTGCGTGGTGTTCTCGCTGATTACCAATAACTTTCTCAGCAGCGCCAACTGGCTGAATATTATCCGTCAAAGCGCGCCGCTGCTGATTGTCGCCACCGCCATGACGCTGGTGATTACCACGGGCGGTATCGATCTCTCCGTTGGCTCCACCCTCGCGCTGGTTGGCGCACTGTCAGCCATTGCGCTGAATAACTGGGGTCTGCCCTGGCCGCTGGTGTTGATTGGCGGCCTGCTGCTCGGTGGTCTGGTCGGCGCAATCAACGGCTTTTTTATCGCTTATGAAGGCATTCCGGCGTTTATTGTCACCCTTGCCACCCTCGCGGTGGTACGTGGTATCGCCCTGCTGGTGACCCAGGGTTACTCGATCCCGATTCCGGCCGACAGCCCGTTTACCTTTATGGGGCGCGCCTGGGTGCTTGGCGTACCGATGCCCGCGCTGATTGGCGTGGCGGTGCTGATCGTCGGTCATTTCGTGTTGCAGAATATGCGCTTTGGCCGTTATATCACGGCCATCGGCGCTAACAGCGAAGGCGCACGCCGCAGCGGCATCAATACCAAAGCGGTGACGATGAAGGTGTATATCATCAGCGGCATGGCGGCTGCGCTGGCGGGGATGATTATTACCGCGCGCCTTGGCAGCGGCTCCTCGAATCAGGGGGAAGGTTTTGAATTGCAGGTGATTGCGGCGGTGGTATTAGGCAGCACCAGCCTGTTTGGCGGGTTTGGCACTATTATCGGTACCTTACTTGGTGCGCTGTCGATTGCGATTATTCAGAACGGGTTGATCCTGTCGCATATCTCGCCGTTTTATACCCAAATTGCCACCGGTGCCATCATCCTGTTAGCCATCTGGCTCAATACCCGCATTCTTAATCCGACCCGATCCGCGGCCAAAGGATAGCGTATGAAAGGTTCTCTGTTTCGCCATGCCGACCCGTTACCAGTGGGGGTCAGCAGCGGCCATGTAATGACGGTGCTGGGTCCGCTGCCGCTGGCGCAAATGGGTGTCACCCTGATGCATGAACATATTTTGCTGGATGCGTCCGGTAAATGGGTGCCGCCCTGCTGCTGTAGCGATCGCCATATTGCTGAAATGCCGGTACGTATCGAGAATCTTGGTGAGCTGTCGCTTAACCCGTTAATGAGCCGCGATAACTGCCAGCTGTTTGATGTGGATGTGGCGATTGAAGAGCTGATGAAATACCGCGCGCTGGGCGGTGAAACGGTGGTTGACCCGACCAATATCGGCATTGGCCGCGATCCAAAAGCGTTGCAGCGCATCTCACGGCTGACCGGTCTGAATATCATTATGGGCACCGGCCTCTATCTGGAGCCTTCGCATCCTGAGTGGGTGAAAACCACCAGCATCGGGCAGTTAAGCGACAAGCTGATTTATGACCTCGGCGGCATGAGCGAGAAACCGGAAGTGATTGCCGGCCTGATAGGTGAAATCGGCGTCTCCAGCCGCTTTACCGCCGATGAAGAGAAGTCGCTGCGCGCCGCCGGTCGCGCCAGTGCCGCTACCGGCGTCGCTATCGAAGTCCATCTGCCTGGCTGGGAACGGCTCGGCCATAAGGTGCTGGATATTCTTGAGCAGGAAGGCGCCGATCTGCGCCATACCGTGCTGTGCCATATGAACCCCAGCTTTGCCGATAAGCAGTATCAGCGCGAGCTGGCCAGTCGTGGCGCATTTCTTGAATATGACATGATTGGCATGAGCTACTACTACGCCGATGAATCCGCCCAGTCGCCATCTGATGAGGAGAATGCACGCGCGATCTGTGAATTGATCGACGATGGCTATATCCATCAACTTTTACTCTCCCAGGACGTGTTTCTGAAAACCATGCTGACCCGCTATGGCGGCCACGGTTATGGCTACATCCTGAAACATTTTGTGCCGCGCCTGCGCCGCCATGGCGTTAGCGGCGAGCAGCTTGAGACATTAATGATTGCTAATCCGCAGCGCGTTTTTGGCGGGTAATAAGGGGATACAGATGCAGAAGAAGGTCCTGCTGGTCGGGGAGTCCTGGACCAGTACCGCAACCCATATTAAAGGTTTCGATCAGTTCGCCACCGCCACTTTTCATAACGGCGCCAGCGAATTTCTTACCGCGCTGGCCGACAGTGAATACGCGATTACCCATATGCCCGCCCATGAGGCGCAGAACGGTTTTCCGCTAACGCTGGCGGCGTTGCAACAGTGGGATGCAATTATTTTATCCGATATTGGCGCTAATACGCTGCTGCTGCATCCGGATACCTGGCTGAAAAGCCAGCGTACCGCGAACCGCCTGACGCTGCTGCATGACTATGTGGCGGCTGGCGGAAGCCTGATGATGATTGGCGGCTACTACAGTTTTCAGGGGATTAACGGCGGCGCGCGCTATCGCAATACTGCGGTGGAGAAAGTGCTGCCGGTGCGCTGCCTGGCGTGGGATGACCGTATTGAAACCCCGGAAGGCTGCTTTGCGGAAATTCAGCAACAGCATGCGCTGTTCAGTAATCTGCCCGCAGAGTGGCCATGGCTGCTGGGTTATAACGAAGTAGAAATGCACCCGGAAGGAGAACTGCTGGCGACCATTGCCGGCACCAGCCATCCGCTGGTCGCCACCCGTCACTATCAGCAGGGACGTTCGCTGGTCTGGACCAGCGATATGTCGGCGCACTGGTTGCCGGAGGCCTTTTCCCAATGGCCCGGCTACCGCCAGTTATGGATTAACTGCCTTGACTGGCTGACCGGGAAAACCGCATGAGCGAGACCCTTGCTTTAACCCGGCAGCTGCTGGGTTTTGACACTATTAACCCGCCAGGTAATGAAGCCGCCTGTATGGCGTTTTTCGCTAACTGGCTGGAGCAGCAGGGTTTTTCCGTCACTCTGAGCCAGTTTGGCGAGCAGCGGGTCAGTCTGATTGCACGCATCGGGGGTCAGAACCCGGCATCGCCGCTGGCTTTTACCGGTCATCTGGATACCGTGCCACTGGGTAATCAGCCATGGCACTATGACCCGTTTGGCGGCGATCTGGTCGATGGCAAACTCTATGGTCGTGGCAGTAGTGATATGAAAGCGGCGATCGCGGCTTTTGCGCTGGCCTGCGTAAAACACCGGTCGCTGATTCGTCAGGGCCGAGGCGTGGTGCTGTTGATTACCGGTGGTGAAGAGACCGGCTGCGACGGCGCACGCGCGCTGATTGAGCAGGGATCATTACCGCAGCCGGGGGCGTTGATTGTCGGTGAGCCGACGGCCAACTACCCGGTCATTGGCCATAAGGGCGCGCTGTGGCTGCGCTGCGAAACCCGTGGTAAAACCGCCCACGGCGCAATGCCGGAACTGGGGATTAACGCAATTTATCTGGCCGCCGATGCGCTGGGTAGGATTCAGCATTTTCAGCCCGGTCCACCGCATCCGCTGATGAAGCAGCCAACGCTGAATGTCGGACGCATTCAGGGCGGAATGAATATTAATTCGGTGCCGGACCGCGCGCAGTTTGATGTTGATATCCGCACCGCGCCCGACTTGCAACATAGCGACATTCAGCAACGGCTGGCAGCAACTTTAGGGGAAGCGGTGACAATTACGCCGCTGGTCGATCTGCCCGCGGTACTGACCGCCGAAGATAATGTGTGGATCCAGCAGGTTTATCAGCGCTGTCAGCCTTTACATCCGTTACCGCTGGCGGCGCGCATTGTGCCCTACTTTACCGATGCTTCGTTATTGCTGGCGGCACTTGGCTCACCGCCCTGCATTATTCTCGGCCCCGGCGAACCGGCAATGGCGCATCAGACCGATGAATATTGCGAACTGCAAAAGCTGACTGATGCTGAAGCGCTATATGGCCAGCTGATTGTCGACTGGATGGCTTAAATCACGACGGCAAGTGACTGGCTCCGGCAGATCGGGTATTGAGCGCCTGTTGCAGTGAGGCGTCCACCAGATAGTAAATCTGCGAATCTTTCAGCGATCCATCGAGAAATACCGTGCTCCAGTGGCTCTTATTCAGATGCTCACTGGGCAGTACATCCTGATGCTTATCACGCAACAGCTCGGTCAGCGCCGGAGATGCTTTCAGCGACACTGCCGGACGCCCCTGCACATCGTGCACCATCGCAAACAGCACATCATCGACTTTAATCTGGGTCGCTTTCCAGTCGCTATGGACGCTCTGCTCCGCGCCTGGCTTATTCATACAATAAGAAAGCAGATCCGAAGTGTTCATGGTTATTCCCCTTGTAGCGTGGCGACAATCTGACGTGAACCGCCGTGAATACGATGCTCGCCAAGCCAGATGCCTTGCCAGGTACCCAACACCAGACGCCCACGACTGACCGGCAACACCAGCGAGGTACCTAACAGCGACGACTTAATATGAGCAGGCATATCATCGGCTCCTTCATAGTCGTGCTTCCAGGGTGCATTTTCCGGAACCTGACGCAAAAAATGCTGTTCCATATCGCTGCGCACCGTGGGATCGCAATTTTCATTCAACGTCAGTGAGGCCGAAGTATGCTGCAGCAGCAGATGCAGCAGGCCAACCTGAATATCCTTCAGACGGCGCAACTCATCGACAATCTCATCAGTAACCAGATGAAAACCTCGCGATTTCTCGCCAAGCGTAAGGGTCTGCTGATACCACATCTCATTATTCCTTTGCTGAATGTCTGTGGTTAAGTGTGCAGCATGTGGGCGAAAGGTAAACCCAGCGCGGGAAAATAGTTAAAAAAAGCAGCGGAGGTGGGCGTGAGGGCAATAGACAGAATGAGTGAACTGTCTGACGCAAGAGGAATTGAGCAATAGAAAAAAGGCGTTAGCGGGCTTTTAAGGAGGTAGAGGTAAAATACTCAGCCGACGGTTGCCTCACGGGTACGCAGCGTACCTTCACGAGCAGCACGTTCGAAAGAAGCTTTTAACCGGCGCATTGCTTCTGCTTTACGCTCAGCCGCCGTCATTTGCTTAATGATTGAAATATCGCGTTTTGAGTGCATAACCCATTCCTCCTTCACCGAGTCCGGTGGATACTTCATATACTATATCATGTAAAGGTCGCTGTAAAATGCGGTCATAGAAGCGTTTTAACTTATCCGTTTCTGCGATGGCAAAGTAAGCCCGTGCATAGTAGATATTGTGATGCAGCGTAATTATCGTTTCCAGAGCTTCTGCAAGTTTAGCCGCAAATGTAATCTGCTTAGAACACTGACCTTTAGTTGGGGATTCGTAGAAAGAACCCTGCTCAAAGTTTTCAAGACGATCGAATTTAACATCATAACAATGGGGAGGTATTGAGAACCCCACCTCTTCACTCCTGAATGAATGATACTCAGAGCTTACTGTATCTACCTCTGCAAATATCACCACAAACTTATCCTTTCCTATGCAGAAGTCAAAGCGGTGAGCGATATAACCCCCGTGAGGAAACTCCTGAAATTCAGTTGAAAGATATAATGGCATATTATTGTTTTTAATATCTTTAATTAGTTAAGTACATTTCCTTTTTTAAGGTGGCGATATTGAAACAAAATGCAATACAAATGTCGATGAGTTTTTTCACGTAAAATACCCATATTACAACACCTTGTAATATGGGTATTTTACGGAGAGTTTTTAGCGTTATCGGGGAACAGTTTTAAATACAACAGGCAAGCCGCCTCGAACTATTTTAACTGTCAGCGGCATCATCTTTGATCAACCAAAAAATTCGCTGCTCTCTGCCTTTAGCTCAAGACGTTTAATCGGCCCGACAATCACCAGATAACTGAAGATCGCCAGTAGCGCGTGGACGGCGACAAACACCAGCGCCCATTCAAAATGCCCGGTCGCTTTGACGATATAGCCGATAACTACCGGCGCAATAATACCGGAGATATTGCCGCACATATTGAACAAGCCGCCCGCCATACCGGCCATCTCCTTCGGCGCAGCATCTGACATCACCGCCCAGCCCAGCGCCCCGATACCTTTGCCGAGGAATGCCAGCGCCATAAAGAATACAATCAGGTAGATAGAATCCACGTAATTGCAGAAGATCATCGTCATTGAAAGCAGCATGCCAAAGACAATCGGTGTCTTTCTGGCGACAGACAGCGATTTGGTCGCTTTCAGAATGCGATCTGATATCACCCCGCCCAACAGTCCGCCGAGGAAGCCACAAATAGCCGGGATCGCAGCAATAAAACCAACGGTTTTAATATCCAGACCTTTATCCATCGCCAGATATAACGGAAACCAGGTAATAAAGAAGAAGGTGATAACGGTGATACAATACTGGCCGAGATAAATACCAAGCAACATACGGTTAGACAGCAGCTGTCTGAACTGTGAAAATTTAAACTTCCGCTGTTGTTTAGCATTGTTCTGATCCATATCCACCAGCGCCCCGCCCTGACGAATATAATCCATTTCCGCCGCATTAACCCGCGGATGCGATAATGGATTGTGGATCACTTTAGCCGCCGCAAAGGTAATCAGCAGTCCCAGAATGCCCATAAAAATAAAAATCGATTCCCAGCCCATCGACAATGTCAGCCAGCCCATTATCGGCGCAAAGATCACCGTGGCGAAATATTGCGCCGAGTTAAACACGGCGGCGGCAGTAGCGCGCTCTTTTGACGGGAACCAGGCGGCGATAAAACGACTGTTGCCCGGCATCGCCGGCGCTTCTGCCAGCCCGACCAGAAACAGCAGCACGGCCAGCGCGATCAACGCACCGTAACCGTCAAATACCTGCACAAACCCCTGTAACAGGGTAAACACCGACCACAGACACAAGCTGCACAGGTAGATTTTTTTCGATCCGAAGCGGTCCAACAGCCAGCCACCAGGAATTTGCGCCAGACAGTAAGCCCAGGCGAAAGCAGAGAAAATCCAGCCCATCTGGCTGGGATTAATCCCCAGCGCCGCCGACATATCCTTACCGGCAATAGCGAGAGTAGTACGATCGCCAACGTTTACCGCCGTAACAAAAAACAACATGATCACAATATGCCATCTGATATTGGTTTTTTTGGCGTACGCGACTCCCTCAAGATTATTGACCTGACTCATAGTGAACCACCTTGATTTGATAAAAATCTTTTTTGCTAAAATGATTAATAGTGCAATAGAGAGAAGATAGGCAGTTAAATAGCGTCAGACAATGTGCATTTGCATAACAACGCGCCCGGTTTTTTATTGCGTTATTTAAAGCGGAGATTAGTTGAAGTCGATCACAAATATTAATTTCGCAAAGGGATTAGTTATTGTCAGGCGGGTGAGTTGTTATTAGCTTGCTGCTATTTCCCCGCTTTTATGTTACCGGGAAATAAATAAAAAAAAGCAGCGAACCTGGCCCGCTGCTTTTTTGTTGCTGAGATCGCGGTTTATTACATCACCGCAGCAAAGGCTTCCGCTACCTGATGCACATTGTTGGCATTCAGACCCGCCACGCACATACGGCCACTGGCAATCAGGTAAACACCAAACTCTTCACGCAGACGATCAACCTGCTGCGGGCTAAGACCGGTATAGCTAAACATGCCGCGCTGCTTCAGCAGGTAGTCGAAGTTAACGCCCGGCACCGCCGCCGCCAGCACCGACACCAGTGACTGACGCATTTCGAGAATACGCAGGCGCATCGCTTCCACTTCCGCCAGCCAGCTGGCTTTCAGTGCATCGTCATTCAGCACACAGGAAACCACCTGCGCGCCGAAGTTCGGCGGGCTGGAGTAGTTGCGACGGACGGTGGCTTTTAACTGCCCCAGCACGCGTGACGCTTCATCGGCGTTATCACAGACGACTGACAAGCCGCCAACGCGTTCGCCATATAGCGAGAAGATTTTCGAGAATGAGTTGCTGACCAGCGCAGGCAGACCGGCGGCGGCGATAGCGCGGATAGCATAAGCATCCGGCTCCATGCCGGCACCAAAGCCCTGATAGGCGATATCGAGGAATGGCACCAGTTGCTGGGCTTTCAGCACTTCAGTGGTGATGTCCCACTGCGCGTCGGTCAGATCGGCGCCGGTCGGGTTGTGGCAGCACGGATGCAGCAGCACGATGCTCTGTTTCGGCAGCGTTTTTAATTTGGCAATAAAGGCGTCAAATTTCACGCCATTGGTTTCGGCATCAAACCACGGATAGGTGTCAACTGCGATACCCGCGCCGCCAAAAATGGCCACATGGTTTTCCCAGGTTGGATCGCTGACCCAGACGCCAGAATTCGGGAAGTAATGCTTCAGGAAATCAGCACCCACTTTCAGCGCGCCGGAACCGCCCAGCGTCTGAATGGTGGCAATTCGGCCCGCTTTCAGCGCCGGATGATCAGCGCCAAACAACAGCGGCGCAATCGCGTTGCGATAGGCTGGCAGACCTTCCATTGGCAGATAGAGCGAGGCGCTGTGTGGCTGTGCGTTCAGACGCTCTTCCGCTGCGGCCACTGCCTGCAACTGAGGAATAACACCCTGTTCGTTATAATACAAACCGATGCTTAAATTCACCTTATGCGGTCGCGTGTCCTGTTTGAAGGTCTCCATTAACGAAAGAATTGGATCGCCGGCGTAGGCATCAACGTTTTGAAACACGGTGCAGATCTCCATAGCTTGGTTTTAAGTCAGCCGCGCGGCGTGCACGGCTGGAATATTCTTCAGACGCCGCTGTAGCGTCCCGGACGATGATTCATGGCAATCAGCAGATTGAGGATCACTGCGCCACCAATCGACACTGCCAGCATCGGCAGTGACACCACAAACAGCGATGCCAGCACCACGCAGGTATCCACTGCCATCTGCAGCTTACCGGCGCGGATACCAGAGCGATCCTGCAACCACAGCGCCAGGATATTAATCCCGCCGAGACTGGCTTTATGGCGAAATAACACTATAAACCCAATTCCCATTATCAGGTTACCGAACAGTGTCGCATAAAACGGATTCAGTGCATCAAAATGGACGAAAAGTGGATGCAACTGGGTAAAAATCGACACCAGCCCCACTGCCGAGAAGGTTTTCAGCGTAAACGCCCAGCCCATCCGGCGCACCGCCAGCCAGTAGAATGGTAAATTGATTAAAAAGAATGCCAGCCCGAATGAGCAGTGCGTCAGATAACTGATTAGAAAGGCTATGCCGGCGGTGCTGCCGGTAAGCGCGCCGGCCTGTTTCAGCATCACTACGCCAAAAGAGACCATCAGCGTACCCGTCACTATCGCGATAAGGTCTTCAATATGGGTATGGGGGATTTTTTCCGGTGCTATAAGGGGTTGCGCAAGGTTAGCCATCAGTCTGATTCTCAAGTTATTGACGCAATCAGACTGCAAAAATCGCACCAATCCGGCAACCTTTACGGCTGCCGGACGGTGCCAGCGAATTAACCCATTGATAACTAAGGCGCTTTATTGCTCTTTTTGTGCATGATTTTAATTAAAAACAGTTAAATCACGCACATAATCATTAAATTCTGCACAGATCACGCAGATCTGAATATATTTATGCACCAAAAATGCACATTACGCACTATTTTGGCGCAAAGCACTCTCCGGCAGCATCATCAGGCCATTCTCTTTCAGGCGATTCAGTACGACCGAGGTTTTAACATGGGCCACGCTCTGATGGCCGGCAACTAACTGACTGATTAATGAACTTAATCCGGCCAGATCGGCGACCGCTACTTTTAACAGATAATCGGCATCACCCGTGGTTTTATACGCATCGACAATCGACGCCTGCTCCGCCACCATACGATGAAAGCTCTCAACATATTCTGAGGTGTGGTTTATCAGACGCACTTCGATTAAACCGATCATGCCGAGACCGACCGCATCCGGCGACAGTCGCGCATGGTAGCCAAGGATTAAATTAGCCTGTTCAAGATTGATACGGCGACGCGAACATTGCGATGCCGACAGGCCCACTAAATCACTCAACTCCTGATTGGTCAGGCGACCATTGGTTTGTAATAAAGTCAGTATTTTAAGGTCGTAATCGTCGATGCTGGTCATTACCGATCCATGTTATCTGTAGGGGCGTCGTGCCCTTACAGATAACCGCAATCGTCGCGTGGTTGTCCAACACTATTTTCTGATGGCTGCGGGGGACATTAATGCAAAGGGAGCCGAAAACGGCTCCCTTACGAAGTTTCAGACGCGCCTCGCCTGGTTACTCATCGTCGTACTGCGGTCCGGCATAGTTATCGAAACGTGACCACTGACCGTTAAAGGTCAGACGCACAGTACCGATCGGTCCGTTACGCTGTTTACCAAGAATGATTTCCGCGATGCCTTTCATATCGCTGTTTTCGTGATACACCTCGTCACGATAGATAAACATGATTAAGTCGGCATCCTGCTCGATGGAACCAGATTCACGCAGATCCGAGTTCACCGGACGTTTATCAGCGCGCTGCTCCAGTGAGCGGTTCAGCTGCGACAGCGCCACCACCGGCACCTGCAGCTCTTTGGCCAGCGCCTTCAGTGAGCGGGAGATCTCAGCAATCTCCAGCGTACGGTTATCGGATAGCGACGGTACGCGCATCAGCTGCAGGTAGTCGATCATAATCAGGCTTAAGCCGTCGTGTTCACGGAAAATACGCCGCGCACGTGAGCGTACTTCGGTCGGCGTCAGGCCAGAAGAATCATCGATATACATATTCTTCTTCTCCAGCAGAATCCCCATCGTGGCGGAGATCCGCGCCCAGTCCTCATCGTCCAGCTGCCCGGTACGAATACGTGTCTGGTCAACGCGCGACAGTGATGCCAGCATACGCATCATAATCTGTTCGCCGGGCATCTCGAGGCTGAAAATCAGCACCGGTTTATCCTGCAACATCGCGGCGTTTTCACACAGGTTCATCGCAAAAGTGGTTTTACCCATCGACGGACGCGCCGCGACAATGATCAAATCCGAACGCTGCAAACCGGCGGTCTTTTTATTGAGATCCTGATAGCCGGTATCAACGCCGGTGACCCCGTCGTGCGGCGTCTGATACAGCGATTCAATACGCGAGACGGTGGCTTCCAGAATCTGATCGATGCTTTTCGGCCCTTCATCTTTACTGGCGCGGTTTTCCGCGATCTGGAATACGCGTGATTCCGCCAGATCCAGCAGATCGACACTGGTGCGCCCCTGTGGATCGTAACCGGCGTCGGCGATCTCATTCGCCACCGAGATCATTTCGCGCACCACAGCACGTTCGCGCACAATATCCGCATAAGCGCCGATATTCGCCGCACTCGGCGTGTTTTTTGACAGTTCGGCCAGATAAGCAAAGCCGCCAACCATATCCAGTTCGCCCTTCTGCTCCAGCGATTCGGAGAGGGTGATCAGGTCAATCGGTTTGCCCATTTCCAGCAGGCGCTGCATTTCACCGAAGATCAGACGATGCGGACGGCTGAAGAAGTCCTGCGCTACCACGCGTTCGGCAACATTGTCCCAGCGTTCGTTATCCAGCATCAAACCGCCCAACACCGACTGCTCCGCTTCGAGGGAATGCGGCGGCAACTTCAGCCCTTCCATCTGACGGTCACGGGTTTCGCTCGCGCGAGGTTCGCTTGATTTGTTGGTGGGTTTATTTCCTGCCATAGTGGATGCAATACCGAAAATCAGTTGAGAAGACGCGCAAGTATATACCCAAAGTCATTGAAGTTGCAGCAAGGCAGCAAATGAACGAATCCCGATGAGCTGACTCAAGTCAGTGATTCGGGTGAGTGAGTGCGGCTAACGCGGCTGCGGCTTCAAGGACGAAGGGGATAACGGTTTGCACAGGTTAGATCTTCACATCAATCACGCTAAATCGACAGGAGTGAACATGGCAAAGCGTATTCAGTTCAGCCAGCATGGCGGTCCGGAAGTGTTGCAATGGGTGGATTTTGCTATCACCGATCCGGCAGCAAACGAAGTGCAGGTGGAGAATAAAGCGATAGGTATCAACTATATCGATACCTATATCCGCAGCGGACTCTACCCAACGCCGGGTATGCCCTCGGGCTTAGGCACTGAAGCGGCAGGCGTAGTGACCAAAGTGGGTTCAGCCGTAAGTGTACTGAAGCCCGGTGATCGCGTGGTGTATGCGCAATCCGCGCTGGGAGCTTACAGCGAAGTGCATAATGTCGATGCCGAGCGCGTGGCGCTGCTGCCGGACGCGATCTCTTTTGAGCAAGGTGCAGCATCTTTCCTGAAAGGGCTGACGGTGCATTATCTGCTGCGTCAGACTTACGAAGTGCAGCCGGATGAAACCTTTCTGTTTCATGCCGCTGCGGGCGGCGTTGGTCTGATCGCCTGCCAGTGGGCAAAAGCGCTGGGCGCCCATCTGATCGGTACCGTCGGTTCGGCGGAGAAAGCCACGCTGGCGAAAAATGCCGGCGCCTGGGCCACCATTAACTATCGCGAAGAGAATATTGCCCAGCGCCTGAGCGAGCTGACCGACGGTAAGAAAGTGCGGGTAGTGTATGACTCGGTGGGTAAAGACACCTGGGAAGCGTCGCTTGATTGTCTGCAAAGACGCGGCCTGATGGTCAGCTTTGGCAATGCGTCCGGCCCGGTGACTGGCGTCAATCTCGGTATTCTGTCGCAGAAAGGCTCACTGTATGTCACCCGTCCGACACTGTTTGGTTATGTTACCAATCGTGCCGAACTGGAACTGGCCAGCAGCGAACTGTTCTCGCTGATTGCCAGCGGCGCGATCAAGGTTGATGTGCCGGAACAGCAAAAGTTTGCGCTGGCCGATGCGCAGAAAGCCCATATTACGCTGGAAAGTCGCGCCACTTATGGTTCAAGCCTGTTGATTCCCTGATCGACAGATGCAAACGGGGCTTCCCGAAGGAAGCCCCTTTTTCTTTCTTTTTTTTAGTTCGCGCTGTTTGTAGGGTCAGCGGCGATGAATTCGTGTTCGACTCAACGGAATCCATCCTGGCAGAAAACATAAGTAAAAAATATGTTTAATTGCAAAAAACAGCTAAACAAAACCCCATGGTGTGATCCAGCCCGCATTCTTACGGTCTGTAAATTACGCAACCTGTTGATTGTTCAGCGCGATGTCCAGTTGCGTCGTCTTATTTTTGGCTTCTGACAGGCACGATAAATCCACACCGCCACCACCGCAAGAACCAGCCATGGCAACATTTTTATAACAATCGCAAACAGCCCGCCCACCATCATAAGCAGGGTGGCGACCACTAATGCTGCCAGTACGCCCAGAATAGAAACGCCGGTCAGCAGCAACATTAAAAAGAATCCAACCACAAACAGGATTTCCATAAGGCATGCTCCACAAGATTAGGTACTGCATAGCTATTACAAGAAATATGCCAGGTTGGTGAAAAGTACAGGTTATTGAAAAAAGGGATATTTATGGAATGAACCCTGAAGAGGGTTGGTGAAAATAATCAACAGATGGTTAAATTTTAACTGAGGATGGTTGTCCACGGGCGGCGAGAACGCCGCCCCTACAAAATCATGCAATCTGTAGGGGCGGCGTTGTCCACGGGCGGCGAGAACGCCGCCCCTACAAAATCATGCAATCTGTAGGGGCGGCGTTGTCCGCGGGCGGCGTTGTCCGCGGGCGGCGAGAACGCCGCCCCTACAAATCGTGCAATCGTAGGGGCGGCGTTTTCGCCGCCCGAAATCACACGGCTGCCGGAATTTTATCTGCCACCAGAGACAGCGCCTTTTCCAGCACCTCAACATCGGCCCCGGCTTTATGGGCGTTTTCGCTCAGATAACGACGCCACTGGCGCGCGCCAGGAATACCCTGGAACAGCCCCAGCATATGGCGGGTGACATGACCCAGATAAGTCCCCTGCGACAGTTCACGCTCAATATAGGGATACATCGCGCGCACCACCGCAACCGGGTCGCGGTCAGCCACATTGAGGCCAAACAGCTCGCGATCTACCTGCGCCAGAATTCCCGGGTTCTGATAGGCTTCACGCCCCATCATTACGCCATCAAGATGCTGCAGATGTTGCTGCGCTTCGGCCAGCGTTTTCACGCCGCCATTCAGCGCCATCGTCAGCTGCGGAAAATCTCGCTTCAGCTGATACACGCGATCGTAATCCAGCGGCGGAATTTCGCGGTTCTCTTTCGGGCTAAGGCCGGAAAGCCACGCTTTGCGCGCATGAATAATAAACATCTCACAACCACCCTGCGTCGCCACGGTGCCAATAAAATCACACAGGAATGCGTAGCTATCCTGCTCATCAATACCGATACGGTTTTTAACCGTCACCGGTATCGACACCACATCACGCATGGCTTTAATGCAGTCGGCAACCAGCTGCGCTTCGCCCATCAGGCAGGCGCCAAAACGTCCGTTCTGCACCCGATCGGACGGGCAACCGACGTTAAGATTGATCTCGTTATAACCGCGCGCTTCAGCCAGTCTGGCGCACTGCGCCAGCGCAGCCGGATCGCTGCCGCCCAGCTGTAACGCTACAGGCTGCTCCTCTTCACTCCAGGCGAGGTAGTCTCCTTTGCCATGGATAATCGCGCCGGTGGTCACCATTTCGGTGTACAGCAGCGTCTGACGCGTCAGCTGACGATGAAAATAGCGGCAGTGGCGATCGGTCCAGTCAAGCATGGGCGCTACGGAAAAACGGTGAGCAGGCAGATTCTGGGTCATGAAAAACGATAACTCTGTGGGGGGTGAATCGATGTCGATAATATGCGCAATGATATCACAGAATCATGCAGGGGCGAGGGGTACCTCGCCCGAGGTGGTGATCAGAAGTTAAAACCAAGCTGCGCCATTGCGCCCCAGGTATTGTCGTCACCGACAGAACCGGCCAGATCAAGATGTACCGAATTATTAAACGGCGACAGACCAAAACCGGCGGTAGCGACATTCGTATCGTTCGATTTCATATCGGCACGATAACCGCCGCGCAGCTGCAACCAGCTAAACAAACGGTATTCAGCACCCACACCGGCGTACTGGCTGTCCTGCTGGCTTTTAAAGCGCTTAGTCGGGGTCAGATCGACGTCAAGGCTGGTCGTCAGCCTGTCGGTATGCCAGGAGGCGCCGGAAGTCACCAGCGGACGGATCTGATAAGTGTCGGTGTAGCCACTGACCTCTTTGGTATCGATATCACGCGAAATCAGGTTCTGCGCGCTTAAACCCAGCGTCCAGTTGTCGCCAATATCGGTCGCCAGACCGGCATCAAGGTTAAAACCGGTGTTACTGTTTTTATAGCGGCCTTCGGTAAAGTCTGACTTGTCGTAGTTATAAACCGACACGCTGTAGTTATACAGGTAAGTTTTCTGCAGTTTTGGCGTCACGCCGACGGATACCGGATGACCGGCAACATTAAACTCATGCGCCACGGCAATACCGTAATCGGTAACAATCGCCCCGCGTCCCAGACCTGCTGAAGTCAGACGATCTTCATCACCCTCGGCTGGAATGACGGTGCCATCTGCGACACCCTGTAAATAATCAATATCGCTCTGTGAAACATCGGTCGCCAGATGCGCGGTGCCATAGGCTTTAGTGACAAAGGCAAACGGCAGCACTTCATTTGGCACCGCCACAACAATTGCCGCACCGGCAGAACCATCGGCGGTATTGCCGCGCAGACCACGCAACTGTCCCGCCAGATCGCCTGCGGCGGCCTGTAATCGCGGATAGTTGGCAAGGCTTAAATCATCGGTCAGGCCGCGGTAACCATCCACGGAATCCGAAATATCATCAACTTTATCAACCAGCTTATCTTTATCAGTTAGCTGCACGCCAACGGAAGGAATAATCACGCTGATATCATCGTCCGGCTGCGCTTTGGTTAATAGGGCCGGGTTGGCTAATGGCGCGGTGCCATACGTCGAGGAGGAGACGCCGGTGCCGCCCATCGCGTCATTACGTGCATCAAAATAATTGCCGGCCGCAATCCCGCTAAACGGCACCATAAGCAGTGCATTTAACACAATGGGATGAGAAATCCTGAAAATACGCTTTGATAAATTTGCCATTTGCCTGAAACCACCCGAATTGAAATTTACACGCGAAATGCACGCAGAATGCCCCTACCCAAATAATGCGCATCCGGGTGGAGAGTTATTGCCGTGAACTCACTTACTTTAAGTGGACTTATCTGGTGATTGGAGTTTGTGTAATCTGTTAATGAACTAACGATTAACTCTAAAAAAACCAGAGGAAAATCAGTTAGCCAGATAAGCATTATTTAACAGTAGACCGGTTTTTTTCTCACTGCAAATCAGAAAAACCGCTGAAAAGGCAATAGCGCAGGGATTGGCTACAAAAAACACCGATAAGCTCACCTGTTGATTTACCACTATTTCAGATAAATGTTGTTTAACTTACCCGGTTTCAAAATGTTAATGCCCTGCTGAGGGTTGCAGTCCAAAACAGAGCATTCGGCGTTTTTTGCTGCACGTGATAAAATAACATCTCATTTCGGTCCGGAGATTCATCATGAGCGCCATCCTTCCTGAACAACTTTTGTCGCAGGCAGAACAACTCTGTCAGCAGCGCAACGTGCGGCTGACACCGCAGCGTCTGGAAGTTTTACGTCTGATGACTGAACAGAAAGGCGCGATCAGCGCTTATGATCTGCTTGATCTGCTGCGGGTATCGGAACCGCAGGCTAAACCGCCGACGGTCTATCGTGCGCTCGATTTTCTGCTGGAGCAGGGTTTTATCCACCGTGTTGAATCCAATAACAGCTATGTGGTGTGCCATCATTTTGAAGAGGCGGAACACAGTTCGGCGATGCTGATTTGCGATCGCTGTGGTTCGGTCAATGAGAAGCATGCGGCGGGAGTGGAAGATATTTTGCAGGTGCTGGCGCGTCAGTCAGGCTTTGTATTACGCCATAGCGTAATTGAAGCGCATGGCTTATGTATCGGCTGTCGCGAAGTGGAAGCCTGTACACATCAGGACAACTGCGAACATGATCATACGGTGGTAAGTAATAAAAAGCGCGGGCGTTAAAAGCAGAGTGATGTGTAGCGGCACACTCCGTGTGCCTTCGGCAGGAGCATCGTCCTTAATGAGACTTTAAATCCAGGGTTACCAGCGATAATCGCTGTTTTGGGTTTCCCAGTCCTTAACTTCTTTTTCCGCCTCTTCCTTAGCGTAACCATAACGCTCCTGAATTTTACCTACCAGTTGCTCGCGTTTACCCTCGATCACTGTCAGGTCATCATCAGTCAGGTCACCCCATTTTTCCTTCACTTTACCTTTAAACTGTTTCCAGTTACCGCTGGCTTGGTCGCTATTCATATGATTTCTCCAGGTGATAAAGTTTAGTGTTTCATTTCAGTCATCTATCTGATACCAGAACAAAACGCTATCCATTTGCTAACACAGAGATAATTATAGTCAACAAAAGCCATTTGCGCGTGACAAGCCAGTAATTAACGCTACAATCACCGTCCGATGTTATATTAACTCTCTGAAAATAGTGTCTTTTTAAGAGGTTTAATCTTTAGCGGCTAGCCGTAACTAAATATGTCAGCGAGGTCACCGGGCAACTGAGCGGCTCTTTAAGCGGCACAGCAGAGCTGGCGCAGAAATGGGGGTGAGATAATGAGGTCTGACCTTACGCGCGCCTCAGAAACAGAGCAGCGCGCGCAGGATGGAACGGGAAATCTTACAGCCAGTTACCGTTGCGGATCACGCCAACCGCCAGACCTTCGATGGTCAGGGTTTGCTGACGCAGATCGATAACAATCGGCTGAAACTCGCTGTTTTCTGGCAGCAGTTGCACCATGTTACCCTGTTTTTTCAGGCGTTTAACTGTGACTTCATCATCAATACGCGCCACCACCACCTGGCCATTACGCACATCCTGGGTTTTATGCACGGCCAGCAGATCGCCATCCATAATGCCGATATCTTTCATCGACATACCGCTGACACGCAGTAAAAAATCGGCATTAGGTTTAAACAGGCTGGCGTCAACCTGGAAGTGACCTTCAATATGCTGTTCCGCCAGCAAAGGCTCTCCTGCCGCTACGCGTCCTACCAGTGGCAGGCCGGTCTCTTCTTCCATCATCAGGCGAATACCGCGCGACGCGCCGGAAACAATCTCGATTACGCCTTTGCGCGCCAGCGCTTTCAGATGCTCTTCCGCAGCATTAGGAGAACGAAAACCCAATTGCGAGGCGATTTCGGCGCGTGTAGGCGGCATGCCAGTCTGACTAATGTGATCACGAATCAGATCATAGACCTGCTGCTGCCTTGCCGTTAATGCTTTCATACCGCCCCCTGGTTGTTTATACAGTCGCTGTGAGTATATACAGGTATTTGTCGGCTGAAAAGCTAAAGCTGTGTAAAAAACAGCAGTTTGGCGATTTCTGTCGGCTTACGCCCAATATGACCAGAGCAGCATAATCCACACCAGCAGGGCCAGCAGAATAGAGAGTAATACTGCCGCCGATCCCATATCCTTGGCGCGCCCGGAGAGCGGATGGTGCTCGCTACCGATGCGGTCCACCACCGCCTCAAGCGCACTATTCAGAATCTCAACAATAATCACCAGCAGCACCGAGCCAATCAGCAGCACGCGCGTGATGGCATCCACATCCAGCCAGCAGGCGACGATAATCGCAATCACCGCAGCGACCAATTCTTGGCGAAACGCGGCTTCATGCCGCCAGGCCGCACATATTCCTTTCCACGAATAACCTGCCGCTTTTATGATGCGTGTCAGGCCTGTGACATTATTTGCCATAATGATGGAACCCTTTGAGATGTTTAACGTCAACTTGTGGGTGGCGCACGTATTGCAACACAACAGATCTTAATAGCGCTTTCTGGTATGCTTGCCGCGCTTTGCTAACAAGAGGCTTCATGTTGTCTATGTCAGGTTGGCGTAATTTCTACTACAAGTTACTAAACTTACCACTCTCATTTTTGGTGAAGAGTAAAGCTATTCCGGCCGATCCGGTAGCTGAACTTGGGCTCGATACTTCGCGGCCCATTATGTATGTATTGCCTTATGATTCAAAGGCGGATCTGCTGGCGCTGCGTGCGCAATGTCGCAAACGCGACTTGCCCGATCCGCTGGAGCCGCTGGAAATCGATGGCACGGTGTTGCCACGTCATGTGTTTATCCATGACGGCCCGCGCGTATTCCCCTATTTCGTGCCTGACCCTGATTCGGTAAAACTGTTCCACGACTATCTGGATCTGCATCGCAGCAATCCCGATCTGGACGTGCAGATGGTGCCGATCTCAGTGATGTTTGGCCGTGCGCCGGGTCGCGAAGTTCAGGGCGAACAGACGCCGCATCTGCGCGTTCTGAATGGCGTGCAGAAGTTCTTTGCCGTTATCTGGCTGGGACGCGACAGTTTTGTGCGCTTCTCGCCTACCGTCTCGCTGCGCCGGATGGCTACCGAACACGGCACCGATAAAACCATCGCGCAGAAACTGGCGCGCGTGGCGCGGATGCACTTTGCCCGTCAGCGCCTGGCGGCAATAGGCCCACGCCTGCCGGTGCGTCAGGAGCTGTTTGGCCGCCTGCTGCAGTCAAAAGCGATCGCCAAAGCGGTAGAAGATGAAGCGCGCACGCGTAAAATCTCCCATGAGAAGGCGCAGCAAAACGCCATTGAACTGATGGAAGAGATTGCCGCTGACTTCTCGTACGAAGCGATCCGCCTGACCGACCGCATTATGGGCTGGACGTGGAGCAAGCTGTATCAGGGCATTAACGTCAATGGCGGCGAGCGCGTCCGTCAGCTGGCGCAGGATGGCCATGAGATCGTCTATGTGCCCTGCCACCGCAGTCATATGGACTATCTGCTGCTCTCCTATGTGCTCTATCATCAGGGGCTGGTGCCGCCGCATATCGCCGCCGGGATTAACCTGAATTTCTGGCCAGCAGGTCCGATTTTCCGTCGTCTCGGCGCGTTCTTTATTCGTCGCACCTTTAAGGGCAATAAACTCTACGCCACGGTGTTCCGTGAATACCTCGGTGAACTGTTTACCCGTGGTTATTCGGTGGAATACTTCGTCGAAGGCGGCCGTTCGCGTACCGGGCGACTGCTCGATCCGAAAACCGGCACCCTGTCGATGACCATTCAGGCAATGCTGCGCGGCGGCAACCGCCCAATCACGCTGGTGCCGATCTATATCGGTTATGAGCATGTGATGGAAGTGGGCACTTACGCCAAAGAGTTGCGCGGTGCCACCAAAGAGAAAGAAGGCTTTATGCAGATGGTGCGCGGCTTACGCAAGCTGCGTAACCTCGGCCAGGGCTACGTTAACTTTGGTGAACCGTTGCCGCTGATTAACTACCTGAATAAGCATGTGCCGGAATGGCGTGATTCGATCGACCCGATTGAAGCACAGCGCCCTGCCTGGCTGACGCCAGCGGTGAATGATATCGCTCAGCGCGTGATGGTGCGGATTAACAACGCCGGCGCCGCTAACGCCATGAACCTGTGCGTCACCGCGCTGCTGGCTTCACGCCAGCGCTCGCTGACGCGTGAGCAGCTCACCGAGCAGCTGGAGTGTTATATTCAGCTACTGCGTAATGTGCCTTACTCGCCAGACGCCACGGTGCCGGATCTCAGCGCCACCGCGCTGCTGGAGAGCGCACTGGGCATGAATAAGTTTGAAACCGAGCAGGACAATATCGGTGACATTATTATTCTGCCGCGTGAGCAGGCGGTGCTGATGACCTACTACCGTAACAATATCCATCATATGCTGGTGTTACCGGCGCTGATTGCCGCCATTGTGCAGCAGCATCGCGAGCTGTCGCGGGCGGAACTGTTACGTCAGGTCAGCGTGATCTATCCAATGCTGAAAAGTGAGCTGTTCCTGAGCTGGAACAAAGAGCAGCTGCCACAGGTGCTGGATGCGCTGATTGCTGAGCTGGCGCGTCAGGGGCTGATTAGCGCTGATGACAACCACTTACGTCTCAGCCCGGCGCGCTTCCGTACGTTGCAGCTGCTGGCTGCCGGCGTGCGCGAAACCTTGCAGCGCTATGCCATCACGTTCTCGATTCTCAGCGCGAACCCGGCAATTAACCGTGGTTCACTGGAAAAAGAGAGCCGCACCATGGCGCAACGCCTGTCAGTGCTGCACGGGATTAACGCACCGGAGTTCTTCGATAAAGCGGTATTCTCAACGCTGGTGCTGACCTTGCGCGATGAAGGCTATATCAGTGATACCGGCGATGCGCTGATTGAACAGACCCAGAAGGTTTACCATCTGCTGGCGGATTTGATCACTCAGGATGTGCGCCAGACCATTGAAAGTGCGGTGGCACCGGAAAGCGGTACAGGCGGCGAGCACGCCGTCCTCAATATCGTATAAATCCGCGACACGGGCGGCGATAACGCCGCCCCTACTGGCTATTGATTCCAGGGGCGGCGTTATTGCCGCCCTTATTACACCGCTAACGCCACGCCAATAAACAGTACCAGCCCAACGTAATTATTGTTTAAGAAAGCCTTGAAGCAGGCATCGCGTTCGCGCGCGGCAATCAGTTTTTGCTGATAAATAAACAGTCCTGCCGCCAGCACGATCGCCACCCAGAATGCCCAGTTCAGCGCCATCAGCAGACCAATCGCCGCCAGTAGCAGCAGGCTGACCAGCTGCAGCA
Source organism: Winslowiella arboricola (assembly GCF_025527015.1). Classification (GTDB taxonomy): domain Bacteria; phylum Pseudomonadota; class Gammaproteobacteria; order Enterobacterales; family Enterobacteriaceae; genus Erwinia; species Erwinia arboricola. Next base: position 557,270 of record NZ_JAODIM010000041.1, read on the forward strand.
CGCCAATAATCAGCTTATCAAAACGCCCAAACAGAATGGCAGTCGATTTCACGCCAATCTTCAGATCGTCATCGCGATCCACCATTGCATACTGCGTATCGTAGGCGACCGTCCAGCAGATATTGGCAAAGAACAGCAGCCAGCAGGTTAACGGCACGCTTTCGCTGACCGCCGCCCACCCCATCGGGATCGCCCAGCCAAAAGCCGCCCCCAGCACCACCTGCGGAAGATGGGTATAGCGCTTCATAAACGGGTAAATCCACGCCAGCGCCAGACCGGCAAACGACAGCCAGATGGTCATCGCGTTCATCGTCAGCACCAGGCAAAACGACACCAGCACCAGCGCGCTAAACAGCAGTTTGGCCTCTTTCTCGCTTATCGCGCCGCTGGGCAACGGGCGGGATTCGGTGCGTTTAACATGGCCGTCGATTTTACGATCGGCGTAGTCATTGATCACACAACCCGCCGCACGCATAAAGAACACGCCGAGCACAAACACCAGCAGTACATCAACCGGCGGTAACGCCTTCCCCGCCAGCCACAGCGCCCACAAGGTTGGCCACAGCAGCAGCAGCGAGCCAATAGGTTTATCAATGCGCATCAGGCGGCAGTAAGCCTGAAAACGCGACATTTTCACAGTTGTGTCCACTTATTGCGATCCTTCTGCGGGCTGGCGGTGATAGATCGGCGCCGCAGGTAAAAAGAGCTCGGTAAGGAGTAACGGTTTATTGGCCAGACGCAAACGCGAACGGCGTCCCCACAGCGACTGAATGGCGCCGGGTTCAATAAAATCACGAGTGAGTGTCGATGAGGAGAACAGATAGCGGCCAAGCGGGCGGGTGCCTAACTGCTGCAACATCGCCTCCGGGCCATTCAGCGTCGATTCCGGCACAATAGTGCGCCCGGCCAGCCAGGGGACACCGTCGCCAAATAACAGGATTTCACGCAGCCAGTAACGCTGCTCCTGCGGCAATAACGCCACTTCGTCACCGACTTGCGCCGCGCTGATAAAACCTTCGCGCAGTGGCTCAACGGTAACCTTATTGCAGTGACGCTCAAAACGCTTCGTCATTGAGTCTTCCTCCATCAGCCAGTCCAGCAGGGAGGCATTAAGTAAGGGGGACGAAGCAGGAAGCCATTCGATCGCGCGCAGTAACGCAAGCGCGTTATCCGACATACGGCATCTCCGGGTAGAAAATCAGATGCCGTAGTGTAACGCAGAGCCTTGTGGAGAACACGCCACCGGTGGGGAATTCGTGAAAATTATCTGCCGCGCCGCGCTGAAAAAGGGTGCGTCAAAGACGCACCAATCGTCCAGCAACATCAGCGGTGTGGGGATCTCATCATCCCTTGCCTTTCACACTGCTGATAAAGGTCGCGCGTGCCGATGACGAGCCAAGACGTTCCGCCTCGTTCATCAGCTTCAGCGCTTTATCGATATCACCGGCTTTCACTGCCTGAAGGATCCCGTTATTGAAGTAACTTTCAGTATCGTTAAGCATCGGCTCGGCTTTAGCGACCGGGGCCGGGCGCGCTGGCGCCGGGGCGCCGGATGGCGCGGCAACTGGTGCCGCGGCGCTGCTGCCAACCACCACCGGTTTCGGATCGGCGGAGCCAAAGATCTTACCAATCATAATATTGCCGCTGTTCTGCTCGGTTTTCACTTTCAGCGACAGGGTGCCGGTAGAGGTGTGCTGCACCACCGGATCCGGCACATCAGGAATGGCGTTATTCGCCCCTTCCGCATACAGCTTGGCCGGATTGATCATCGTCGAGGTGCGCGCCAGATCGTCAGTGGTGGTGTAAACCAGCAGATAGATCTGCTTCTGGCCCAGCACCGGCGTCAGCTTCATGGTGCCCTGCAACCGGTCACCGGAGGCAATGCCCGGTTTGGCATACGGGAAATAGCTGCCGGGGAAATACGCGGCGGGCTGTAACTGCTCGTCCAGCACCAGCACGTTCGGCACATACACGCGCCGGTCTTTGATAAGGCTGGTGAGGGTAATTTCCAGCGAACCCTGATCGGCAGGCAGCGCAATGGCGGCGACGGCACCGCTGATATTGCCCTGATTCAGGGTTACTGATGAAGGCGTCAGTGCAATATCTTGTGAGGATGGCGGCGTGACCGGCAGCCACGAGAGACTTTGCAGTTTTTCTGGCGCAATAACCGGCGCAGTAGAGACGTTTTGCGGATTCAGATTGGTGGCGGCAAAACTCGCCGATACCGCGGCAACACTCAGCGCCTGAACCAGGCAGAGCGCGATCAAATGCTTTTTCATTGTTGTTTTCCTCAACATGGTCACCCGCCTTCCTCAGGCAATAGGAAGACGGGATTAACACCAGATAACGAATTTACCCAACGTGTGTAGGGGCGGCGTTCTTGCCGCCCGCTCAGACGGGTAAATTTACCACCAGGCTTCCGCCTGAATACCGAAGGAGATCTCATCATCATCGCCACGGCTAAACTGACGGGCGCTGGTATCGCTTAACGCCGTTCCATTCGCCACACCGGCAACATAGTTGTCGTCGCCAACGGTTGAAGAGGAGTAACCCCATTTCTCATCCCATTTGGCGTAGGTAGCGAACAGACGGATTGCCGGACGCGACCAGATACTGCTGCCCGCCTGCCACTGCTGCGCTAAGGTCACTTTGTACTGGCTGTTACGATCGCCAGTATTCTGCGCCTTCACGTTGTCGTAGCCGACTTCCAGCAAGGTGCTCATAATCGGCGTCCACTTGTACATCGGACGCGCACCGACGGTGTACCAGGTCGTACCGTTGTTGTTATCGCGATCGACATCCTGGTACATACCGACATACATCAGGCTCCAGGTGTCATTGAAATCGATCGCACCGTGATCGATTACGCGGATCATCGAACCATCATTGTTCTGCGCGGTGCCCGGACGGCCGTTGCGGTTCTGGGTCATCGCATCGGTGGCGTACTGCACGACAAACTTGTTCAGGCTGTCGCTGGCGCCGAAGGTCTGGGTATGCTGAATGGTGCCCATCCAGCCATCTTTCGAGTTATCGCTGGAAACACGATCGTAGCCATCGGTTTCATTAGCGCTACCGTAGTCAAAGCCGACTTCCAGTGAACCGCCCGGGTTAACCTGCATCTGTCCCAGACGCACATCGAAGATATCGTTAGAGAGATTTTTGGTGCGGGTGACGCCATTAACAAAGGTCTGCGAACCGCCGGCTTCACTGTTACGCGTTGCCGCGACCGAAAGCTTACCAATGCCGACATCAACATTTTCGAGACCACCACCAGGACCAGAGATATCCCAGTAGTAGAAGTCGATCATATGCACGTCATGACGCTGATAGTAACGCTTACCGGCCCAGATATTGGCACCCGGCAATGAATCAAACAGGTTTTTACCGACCACATTCATCTGACGTACGGCAGGTGACGTCTCTTCAGCATCGTTTTGCTGATCAACCGCATAACCGATCATGCTATCGACGTAGAAGCTCTTTTCACCCTCCTTCCACACTTCCTGGCCCAGCTGGATTTCGGCATAGGTTTCGCACTCGTTACCGAGACGATATTTACTGTCTGCACCTGTTGCCTTGAAGCATTGCTGCTCCCCGCCGCTACCGGTCCAGCCAATGCCTGAACGTAGATAACCCTTGAAATCTACGGCTCCTGCCTGGCTGGAGATCACCGCTGCAGCCACTGCCACGGCCAGAGGATATTTATGCAACATCTTCATTCTTGCTCTCCTGTTCTCATTATTACTGCTGGCGTGCTTCTACACCTGGCTCCTGATGTAACCGGCGACAGGCGCGACCATCTTCACGAAATAAATGGCAACGTTGCGGCGGCAAGCCGATGGCGTATTGGGCACCTTCTTCTACCAGCACCACGTCGTTCTGGCGGTAAACCAGGTTCTGACGCAGCGCAGGAATCTCGATATGGATTTGCGTTTCATTGCCCAGTTGCTCGACCACCTGCACCACGCCGGAGAGCGTGACGTCAGCAACCTCACTGGGCAGCAGATGTTCCGGCCGGATGCCGAGCGACATATTGGCGCCGATCTGCACGTCGGTGCTGTCGAGCGGCAGCCAGATCTGCTGGCGGTTGGGCAGTTCGACCTGTACCTGGTCGATGGCCTTGTTAGTGACTTTAACCGGCAGAAAATTCATCCTTGGCGAGCCGATAAAACCGGCGACAAAGCGGTTGGCGGGATAGTGATACAGCTCAAGCGGTTTGCCGATCTGGGCAATTCGTCCGCCCTCCAGCACCACGATTTTGTCGGCCAGCGTCATCGCTTCCACCTGATCGTGCGTGACATAAACCATGGTGCGCTGCAGCCGTTTATGCAGGCGGGATATCTCAATACGCATCTGTACACGCAGTGCCGCATCAAGGTTCGACAGCGGTTCATCCAGCAGAAAGACCTGCGGTTCCGCCACCAGCGTGCGGCCAATCGCCACGCGCTGACGCTGACCGCCGGACAACGCTTTCGGTGGGCGATCCAGCAGGTGTCCCAGTTGCAGCACATCCGCCACCTGGGTAACGCGCTGCTGAATTTCCGCTTTTGGCCGGCCCGCCAGTTTCAGGCCGAAGGACATATTTTCCGCCACTGACAGATGCGGATAGAGGGCATAAGACTGAAACACCATGCCGACGCCGCGTCCGGCGGGCGGCACCTCATTCATGCGTTTGTCGCCAATCAGTAATTCGCCAGAGGTGATCTCTTCTAAACCGGCAATCATGCGCAGCAGCGTGGATTTACCGCAGCCCGAAGGCCCGACAAACACCACAAATTCACCTTCAGCGATGGTCAGATTGATATCTTTCGATACCACCGTTTCGCCCCAGGCTTTGGTGACATCCTTTAGCACCACGCTCGCCATTAACCTCTCCCGTCCCGTTCGTACCACTTATCGAATGGCTGCGAGTGTGTGGGATGTCATCAGGGGTGAAATCCTCCACCTGCGGCTTTTTTATGGGGGAGGAGGCAGGAGGATGAGCTACGCGTTCGGCTACGCAAATGCAGGAGATAAAACAGATTTTCGTGATCGAACTGGCAAAAAAAGTGGCTGTTTTTTGTGGTCTGGCACGCAGAAAGGTAGCAAAAAGCCATGACGATCACAGTTCCGCCCTGTGGGGCGTAGAGGTGGGGAGGATGAGCAGCAGTGCGGTTATCCGCAGACTGCTGGCGGTAAGACACCGCTAATGATTAGAGGAAAGGGAAATGTCAAAGTTCAAACTGAATACAAAAATGCTGTTGTTGTGTGCCTTAACCAGCGCCCTGTTGCCCGCTGCCGCGTTGGCGAAAATTGAAGAAGGTAAGCTGGTCATCTGGATCAATGGTGATAAGGGCTACAACGGTCTGGCTGAAGTCGGTAAGAAATTTGAACAGGATACCGGCATCAAAGTGACGGTGGAGCATCCCGATAAACTGGAAGAGAAGTATCCGCAGGTTGCCGCTACCGGTGACGGACCGGATATTATTTTCTGGGCCCACGATCGTTTCGGCGGCTATGCACAGTCGGGCCTGCTGGCGGAAGTCACCCCGGACAAAGCGCTGCAGGATAAAATTTACCCCTTCACCTGGGACGCGGTGCGCTTTAACAACAAGCTGATTGGTTACCCGGTGGCGGTGGAGTCGCTGTCGCTGATTTACAATAAAGACCTGCTGCCGCAACCGCCAAAAACCTGGGAAGAGATCCCGGCGCTGGATAAGCAGCTGCGCGCGAAAGGCAAAAGCGCGATTATGTTTAACCTGCAGGAACCCTACTTTACCTGGCCCATTACTGCTGCCGACGGCGGCTACGCCTTTAAAAAACAGGCTGATGGCAGCTATAGCCTGAAAGACGTCGGCGTCGCCAATGCCGGCTCGCAGGCCGGTCTGCAATTCCTTGTCGATCTGGTGAAAAACAAACATCTGAATGCCGACACCGACTACGCCATTGCTGAAGCCGCGTTTAATAAGGGCGAAACCGCGATGACCATTAATGGCCCGTGGGCATGGGGCAATATCGATACCGCGAAAGTGAACTACGGCGTGACGCTGCTGCCCGGCTTTAAAGGCAAGCCGTCGAAACCGTTTGTCGGGGTGTTAAGCGCCGGTATCAATGCCGCCAGTCCGAATAAAGAGCTGGCGAAAGAGTTCCTCGAAAACTATCTGCTGACGGATGACGGCCTGGCGAAAGTCAACGCGGACAAACCGCTGGGCGCCGTGGCGCTGAAATCTTATCAGGAGAAACTGGCCAAAGATCCGAAGATTGCCGCCACCATGGAAAACTCGCAGAAAGGCGAAGTGATGCCAAATATTCCGCAAATGAGCGCCTTCTGGTACGCCGAACGCACCGCGGTGCTGAATGCGATCAATGGTCGCCAGCCGGTAAAAGCGGCGCTGGAAGATGCGGAAAAACGGATTACTAAATAATCATCACGGGCGGCGAGAACGCCGTCATTAAGTGTAATGGAAATCTTTGACACGGGCGGCGAGAACGCCGCCCCTACATTTTGTTGTGGTCTTGTAGGGGCAGCGTTCTCGCCGCCCGCTTCCCCCGAATAAAAGGAAGATTTAATGGCAAAATCTGCATGGTGGCGGCATAACGCCCTGAAGTGGCTGGTTCTTGCCCTCTGTACGCTGATTTCCGGTTATCTGGTGGTACTGATGTATGTGCAGGGCGAATATCTGTTCGCCATCCTGACACTGATACTGCTGAGCACCGGGCTGGTGATTTTCGCCCAGCGGCGCGCCTCCGCCTGGCGCTATGTCTGGCCTGGTCTGGCCGGTATGGGACTGTTTGTCCTGTTTCCGCTGGCCTGCACCATCGCTATCGCGTTTACCAACTACAGCAGCACCAATCAGCTCACCTTTGAGCGGGCGCAACAGGTGCTGATGGATCGCCAGTTTCAGCCCGGCAGCGGCTATAACTTTGCACTCTGGCCGCAGGGCGACCAGTGGATTCTGCTATTAAGTGGCACTGACAACGCACAGTTTGTCTCTGCGCCGTTTAGCTTTGATACGACAAAACAGCAGACGCTTACCCTCAGCAAAACTGACGCTGCTCCTGCTGGCGAGCGCGCCATGTTACGGGTGGTGACACAGAATCGCCAGGCCCTTGCACAGCTGACAGCGCTAATGCCGGATGGCAGCCAGCTACGGATGAGTTCATTACGCCAGTTCTCCGGCACCCAGCCGCTGTATACCCTCGGCGAAGACGGCACCCTGACCGATAAGCAGAGTGGCGTGGTCTGGTGGCCGAACGACAGTACCGGCTATTACCAGAGTAAAGACGCAGCTCAGCAGTGGAGCGGCGACAAACTCAGCCCGGGTTACACGGTGACGGTGGGCTGGAAAAACTTCCTGCGGGTAATGACCGATGAGGGGATTAAAAAACCCTTTATGGCGATTTTTGTCTGGACGGTGCTGTTCTCGGCGGTCACCGTGCTGCTGACGGTGGCGGTGGGCATGGTGCTGGCTTGTCTGATGCAGTGGGAATCGCTGCGCGGCCGTGCGGTCTATCGCCTGTTATTGATCCTGCCGTATGCAGTACCGGCATTTATCTCAATATTGATTTTCAAAGGATTATTTAACCAGAGCTTTGGTGAAATTAACCTGATGCTCAATAGCCTGCTGGGGGTTAAACCGGCCTGGTTTAGCGACCCGACCACCGCGCGCGCCATGCTGATTATCGTCAACACCTGGCTGGGCTACCCCTATATGATGATCCTGTGTATGGGATTGCTGAAGGCGATTCCCGATGATCTGTATGAGGCTTCGGCCATGGATGGCGCGACGCCAATGCAGAACTTCTTCCGTATCACCTTACCGCTGCTGATTAAGCCGCTAACGCCGCTGATGATCGCCAGTTTCGCCTTTAATTTTAATAACTTTGTGCTGATTCAGCTGTTAACCAACGGTGGCCCGGACCGTCTCGGCACCACAACCCCGGCCGGTTATACCGACCTGCTGGTCAGCTACACCTGGCGTATTGCCTTCGAAGGCGGCGGGGGTCAGGACTTTGGTCTGGCGGCAGCGATTGCCACGCTGATATTCCTGCTGGTTGGCGCCCTGGCCATCCTTAACCTGAAAGCCACGCGCATGAAGATTCAGTAAGGAGCGATCTCTATGGCTATCGTACAAAACAAATCGCAGAAGCTGCGGCTGGCAGCCACTCATCTGCTGCTGCTGGGCTTTATCGCGCTGATTATGTATCCGCTGCTGATGGTACTGGCGATTTCGTTGCGTCCCGGCAACTACTCGATTGGCAGTCTGCTGCCGGAACAGGTCTCATGGGATCACTGGAAACTGGCGCTGGGATTTGTCATTACCCATGAAAACGGCAGCGTCACGCCACCGCCCTTCCCGGTGCTGTTATGGCTGTGGAACTCGGTAAAAGTGGCGGCGATAACCGCGACTGGCATTGTGGCGCTGTCCACCACCTGCGCCTATGCCTTTGCCCGCATGCGCTTTCGCGGCAAAGCCAGCTTATTGAAGGGGATGTTGATTTTTCAGATGTTCCCGGCGGTGCTGTCGCTGGTTGCCCTTTACGCGCTATTTGATCGTCTGGGCCAATATATTCCGTTTATCGGACTGAATACCCATGCCGGACTGGTGTTTGCCTATCTGGGCGGCATCGCGCTGCATGTGTGGACGATTAAAGGCTATTTCGAAACCATCGACGGTTCGCTGGAAGAAGCGGCGGCGCTGGATGGCGCCACTCCATGGCAGGCATTTCGCCTGATCCTGCTGCCGCTTTCGGTGCCGATTCTGGCGGTGGTGTTTATTCTGTCTTTTATTGCGGCAGTCACCGAAGTACCGGTGGCATCGCTGCTGTTGCGTGACGTAAACAGCTATACGCTGGCGGTCGGCATGCAGCAATATCTCAATCCGCAAAACTATCTGTGGGGCGATTTTGCCGCCGCGGCGGTGCTCTCAGCGATGCCGATTACCGTGGTGTTCCTGCTGGCACAGCGCTGGCTGGTCAGCGGGCTCACCGCTGGCGGCGTAAAAGGTTAGATTCGTTTGGTATTTGCCACTGCTAATGTTGTACCTGTGTCTTTGGCGGCCCTCAGGGCCGCCATTTTTTATTCGCGTTTCAGGCGGTTGCTGTTCGCCAGCCACAGCGTGGCGACCAGGATCAGAATCGCCGCCGAATAGGCCAGGGTATCGAACGGGTTTTTATGATCGACAATTATCAGGCGGATAATCGCGGTGATGCCGATATAGATAAAATAGCGCAGCGGAAAGTGATAGCCCGACTGAAAGTACTTCACAATCAGCGCAATAAATTCGAAGTAAAGGAAGTAAATCACAATGCCTTCAATCAGCAGATAGGATGATGCCTGTTCGCCGGTGTTCAGCAGCACGTTGGCTAAGTGAATGGTTTCCTTACCTAAAAAAATAATTAAGATTACGGCCAACACCAGCAGGCCGATGTTCAATACCATCTGTAGCGCGGTCGCAATACGCGTTCCGGTAATCATGCTCACACCCTCAACAATTATTGTTATCCGTCGGCACAGGCCGATGGCATCAATATGCTTTAGTGTGACGAAGATCACAAGATATGCTGATAATGGACCGGTAAGAAAAAGGGCGACGAGAACGCCGCCCCTACGCCGGTCTGATGCAGGGGCGGCGTTCTCGCCGCCCATATTGATGATTTGCACCGGTTGTAATGACGGCGTTCTCGCCGCCCGGTGGTTATTAACGGAAGTTAATATCGCGATCGCTGGTCATATCATACAGCTGATATTTGCGGCCCAGCATCTGACCGCCATCACGGGTCAACGGCGTCCAGTTAATCTGCGCACGACCACGTACCGGCCTGACGCTAAACAGATCCATTGGAATCGAGACATAGAAGCCTTTGGTAAAGCTGCCTTCGCCGTACTCATCCGCTGAAACGTTGGTCATCGTCGCGTAAGCGCCGACGGTCACGCCGCTGTCGAACTGTTTAGAGATATCAACCGTGCCGCCTTTATCCTGCGCCAGATACTGACCGATACTCATTTTTACCAGTACGCCATCCATAAAGCCCGGCTTCCAGTAACCGGTCAGATGGCCGGTTTTTGCGGTGTAGTCAGTGAAGTTCATCATGTTGTCCCAGTCACGCTGCTTCACGTAGTTGGCATCAACACCCACTGCCCAGTTGGAGTCCACCGGACGGTAGATCACTTCAGCACCGCCACCGCCATACATGGTTTCCAGATAGCCGCCATAGACCTGACCATAGAAGCCATTACCCAGATACTGGAAGTAGTTGGCCTGCAGATTGTTCACATAGGCGTCATTCTGCACATACTCACGAATACGGGTACGTACGCGCGGCAGCGTGGAGTCGAGCGGCGGGTTGGTGTAGGTAAACTTGTCGTAGTTATTGATCGCGTTAACAAACACGCCGCCATCCAGCACCAGATGATTCGTCAGCCAGTAATCAACATTACCGGTCACCCCCAGCTGGTACATATAGAAGTTTTCTGCACCGCCCAGTGACTGGTTAAGCACCGGCGCCATGCTGAAGTTCAGGCTGCCTTTCTCGATATAGTAGCCCTGCTCGGTTTTACCCGGATCGACCGGGTTGATACGCTGCTGATCGAGCGGTTTTTCATGGCCCAGCGGGTAACCTTCCAGCTGCTGACGCAGGCTGTCGACTTTGGTTTCGGTGGTGACCTGTGGCATGCCGTAACGGGTCTGCGTCACGTCCAGCGTATCGATATTGGCTGGCAGGTTATTCATCAGAATAACGTTGGCGCGATCCACCCCTTCCTGGGTATCACGATACTTGTACTGCTCGCCGGTAACATACAGCGTTTTGCCTTTGACCTGCATATTGGGCGCATCAAGACCGGCATTGTATTTCAGGTCGCCAAGCTGGCTTCCGGCCACGGTGCCCTGCAGGAATTCTGACTGCGGCTGCGGACGATACGCTGGCTTCGGACTGTCGATATGTGACTGGCGCATATCGTTAAAGTTATTGCGCAGCGTAAAGCCGAACATATAAGTATTGCCGCGCTCGTAGCTGAGGTTGATATCCGCCCAGTCGGTAATACGGTAGACCGCGCCGAGGTTGATTTTGCTGTCCTGCTTCAGCCGGCCAGCAAAATCACCCACATAGTCGTTACCTTCATACTCCATTTTCAGGCGCAGCGGCTGCCACGGCGTCTGGTACTCAACACCGCCAAACAGTGCTGACGGACCATGGAACATCTGGCCGCCATTAATCGAACCGGAGGTATTGCTGTTGCTGCGGGTACAGTATTTATCACTGGCTTCACAGAACGGGTTTTTCAGCGTGCCGCTGTTGCCGAGATAGCCCCAGCCGACACCGAGGGTGAAGTCGAGCGGCCCCCAGGCTTTGCTGGCGACGAGAAATTCACTGTCAAACAGGCCGGAACCGCCAAGGTCGCGCGCGCCCAGCGACACTTCAGGCAACCAGAAGTTTTCCTCCCACAAACGCAGTTTCACATCGAAGGCTTTATCTTTATAGCTCTGGTTGCCACTGAAGGATTCCACGGTACTGTAAAGACGGGTACGCACATCGGTGTAGCGGATGGTGGTTTCCAGCCATGGGAACAGCTGAACCGATGCCGAGTAGAAACGGTACTGATCGTTGTCGCGATAGTTCAGGCTGAACTCACCGTCCTTCGCCATACGTGCCGTCGGCACCTGCATCAGTCCCACACCACCCATATCTGACTGTGATGGCCCAACCGGTTCAGGATAGCTTGCCGCCTGTGCCTGACAGGCGCAGGCGACTGACAGGGATAAGAAGCTGAGAAGATAACGTTTTTTCATCAGTCAGGGATCCGGTGCGTCAAAACAGAAATAATTTGCTGGTTCAGATCTTCGTATTCGCCAGGCAATGACCAGGAAGAGAAACCGAGATAAATCGTCGAACCGGGTTCGACTTCAATATGACGGTGATTCCAGTAGGCAATCGGCACTTCACGCACTTCACCCGATGGCGCAATCACCACCGCAAAATTGCGCTCGCCACCCGCCAGACGGTCATGCCCGTCGAGGTAATCGCGGGTTGCCGCTCCTGGCTGCCAGCTGACTTTGCCGCTGCCGCTGACTGTGCCGAACAGCGTCACTGAATTGGGTTTTGCCAGGGTATAGACATCGTATTCCCCTGACAGACGGCGATTTTCTATCGGCCTTAGTCGTACCCAATCCGGATCGAGATTAGCGAACTGGCGTCCGGTGACTTTCACCGCCGCCAGTTGCTGAATGACGTTAGCGATTGCCGCGGCTTTATCGCCATCACTTTCGGCGCGATAAGCGTTCAGGCGTGCAATCAGTTGCTGATACTGCTGTTCCGCTGCGGCAGTCGCCAGCTTTTCGGCAATCACCGTACCGGGCCACCAGGTTTTACCGGTCAGCGCCGGGCTGGCGACCAGCTGCGATAAATTGGCGGCGTGGCTGACAATCGCCATCTCGGCCTGCCCCGGATAATGCACTGTCACCTGGCTATCAGCAGCAGCACAGAGCGGCAGGCAGGAGATAATCCCTGCGAGGAGTAATGTTATTTTTTTCATGATTTCGCGGGCTTCAAGATAGTGGTTTCAACAGGAATGTAGTCAGCACCTAACGCCTGTTGCGTCTGGCGAACCTGACCAGTAATGGCATCAATCCAGAAGATATTTTCCCACGACTTACCGCTATGGGTCATTTCGACCTCTTCACGGTAAACACGGCAGGCAACCTGACGTCCGGCCAGCTCCAGCACCTGATCTTTTTCACGGCTGAAGTGGGAGACTGCCGTGCCCGAACGCAGTTGTTGGTTCTCGGTCCAGCTTAGGGTACGCGTCCAGCGGTCACCATCGGCAAGCGCTAAGCCCTTCGCCAGCGGATCCTGCTGCAGGTTATTGATGTCGACGAGGTTGTCGGATAATCCGAGGGTTTTCACCACTCGCCCTTTGCGGGTAACCAGCATCGCCTGATCCTGGGTAATCCATTTCTGCTCGCCCTCTTCGTCATAGCCCAGCACCACGAAAATACGCTGACCGTTATCGATGCGCAGATACATACTGGCATAAGGAACTGAACGTACTCTGTCAGTGGTTACGGTTACGTCATCAAGCCCGGTTACAGCAATTTTGACGGTCTCCCCAATGCCCCGTTGGGTTTGGGTACAAGCCTGAAGCAGCAGGCAGAGAAGCAGCAATGGAATATGGCGCACCTGTGTGTCCCTGAACGAATTCCGACAAAGTCAAAAAATAACCACACGGCTGTGTGGTTATGCTTAATTTAACCAACTTAACGAGTTGTGCCCGTCGTGGTTGTGGTTGTTGTACCGGTATTTGAACCGTCACCGCCGCCAGAGGCGGCTAAAGCGACACCCACCAACGCGCCAATCGCACCAATACCGACAGCCGTAGATGCACCCGCGGACAGAGCGCCCGCTTCAGCACCGGCTGCTTCACCTGCATCACCTGGCGCAGCAAAAGCGGCGGAGGCAGCAGCGAAGTACATTATGGCTGCAGTAGCACATAAGACTTTTTTCATAACAAACATTCCCTTCATTAGATGAATGGATAACTTGCCCGGATGGATTCTGGGCCACTCCAGTATAGGGCAACCAATTACCAGAAATCAGGGGGGAGAGTGGGGGCAAAACAGCAGGTTAGCGCGGGCTGATATGGCAGCAAAACAGCAATTATTAACAATTTGACACCAGTCATTAGAATTTAACGACAGTTAATTACAAAAACAAACAAAATGTCAGCATAATCATCTGATTTGTCGTTTTTAACTGAGGTTTATGCCAGAAACGCGCAGAAAAGCAGGATGAGTGATAATTGTAGCTAACAATCAATCGTTTACGACGTAATGTATCGCAAAAGCGTACCAGGCAAGCATAGAGCGATTCAGAATAATCTTGCGATAATTTAGGACGCAGAGAGAGTTTTTCAGAATAAACTCAGTCCATATTTGGCTTTTTTGCCAATGTAATAGCTAAAAAATGTGCTGGGGATCGCAAATGAGCGTCAGAAAATGCGCAGGGAAAAATGATAAGGGCCAGCAAAAACTGGCCCTCAGACTGGCTTAACGCCAGGATTTATAGCGGTTAATCAAACCGTTAGTGGAACTGTCATGACTGCTGACCGCTTCAGCGCCACCCAGCTCCGGCAAAATACGGTTTGCCAGCTGTTTACCCAGCTCAACGCCCCACTGATCAAAGGTGAAGATGTTGAGAATTGCCCCCTGGGTAAAGATTTTGTGCTCATACAGTGCAATTAACGCCCCAAGGCTGAATGGGGTGATATCACGCAGCAGGATGGAGTTAGTCGGACGGTTGCCTTCAAACACTTTGAATGGCGCAACATGTTCAACCGACTGCGCATCTTTGCCGGCATCTGCAAACTCTTTTTCCACCACTTCACGCGACTTACCAAACGCCAGCGCTTCAGTCTGGGCAAAGAAGTTCGACAGCAACTTGGCATGATGGTCGCTAAGTGGATTGTGGCTACTCGCCGGAGCGATAAAGTCACACGGGATCAGCTTGGTGCCCTGGTGAATCAGCTGATAAAACGCGTGCTGACCATTGGTGCCCGGCTCGCCCCAGATAATCGGACCGGTCTGGTAGCTGACCGGCGCACCGTTGCGATCAACATACTTACCGTTGGACTCCATATTTCCCTGCTGGAAATAGGCGGCAAAGCGATGCATATACTGGTCGTACGGCAGAATCGCTTCGGTTTCGGCGCCGAAGAAGTTGTTGTACCAGATGCCGATTAATGCCAGCAACACCGGCAGGTTTTTCTCCGCTGGCGTCTCAGCGAAGTGTTTATCCATCGCATGCGCACCGCTCAGCAGCTGCTCAAAGTTGTCATAGCCGACAGAGAGGATAATCGACAGACCAATCGCTGACCACAGCGAGTAACGGCCGCCGACCCAGTCCCAGAATTCAAACATATTGGCGGTATCAATGCCGAACTCACCGACGGCTTTACCGTTGGTGGAGAGCGCGGCAAAGTGCTTCGCCACATGTGCGCTGTCGCCCGCAGTCGCCAGGAACCAGTCGCGCGCGCTGTGGGCGTTGGTCATGGTTTCCTGCGTGGTAAAGGTTTTTGACGCCACCAGGAACAAGGTGGTTTCCGGATCGACATTTTTCAGCGTTTCAGCAATATGCGTGCCGTCAACGTTGGAGACAAAGTGCATATTCAGGTGGTTTTTATACGGACGCAACGCTTCGGTGACCATAAACGGCCCGAGGTCGGAACCACCAATACCGATATTCACCACATCCGTAATCGGTTTGCCGGTATAACCTTTCCAGTCGCCGCTGATAATGCGTGCAGAGAAGGCTTTCATCTTCGCCAGCACCGCATTCACTTCCGGCATCACATCTTTGCCATCCACCAGAATTGGGGTGTTGCTGCGGTTGCGCAGCGCAACATGCAGTACCGCGCGCTCTTCGGTGCGGTTGATCTTTTCACCGGCAAACATCGATTTAATCGCGCCCTGCAGATCGGTCTCAGTGGCTAATGCCTGCAGCTTGTCGAGAGTTTCACTGGTAATGCGGTTTTTTGAGAAATCCACCAGCATCTGATCATTAAAGGTGGCAGAGAATTTCGCAAAACGATCGCCATCACTGGCAAACAGATCGGCGATTTGAACATCTTTCATCTGTTCAAAATGCTGCTGCAGTGCCTGCCAGGCAGCGGTTTGTGTCGGATTGATATTTTTCATAGCAACACTCTTTTTATGTAAGAACCGTAATTCAGACCGGACGCCATCTTACCTGCTGATGGAGATTGGCTCCCCTTTTCCTGCAACAGGTCACGGCTATCATCCCGCTTTGCGGTGATGATCCGCACACAGCGTTTCAGTATGAACACTCTTGTCGTCGAAAGGAAAAAAATTTGTGGCGCTATCTTGCCGCAGCAGAAGCGGATGCGCATTGTGCTGCGTCAAAGCGCCAAAATGAAAATTGATCACCCGTCAGACGTTGACAGCGAAGCCAGAAACCGGGATATTTCACGCACTACTTGCGCACCCGTGCGCAAGCCAGAAGAGGCGCGTCGCCCAGGTAGTGTGTCGGAGGAACCGTATCCGATGAAGACACATAAGGGGGTGCGACGCCGAGGTATCACGCATGCGGAGTGCGCTATATCGACCGCAGGGGCTGAATCCTCTGGGTTGTCACCAGGATCTGTCCGCCATTCGGACGATCGGCAAGGTGGGGCGCTTCTGGGTGTATCGTAGTCAATCTTTTCTACGTCTGCCCCGTTTCCCGCTCTTCCCTTGTGCCAAGGCTGAAAATTTATCCTGACACGAGGCAGTGAATGTAATGTCCCAATCTGATCTTATCGTGGCCAAATTTGGCGGCACCAGCGTTGCCGATTTTACGGCCATGAACCGCAGCGCCGATGTAGTGCTGTCCGACGCCAGGGTGCGTCTGGTGGTCCTCTCCGCCTCCGCTGGCGTCACTAACCTGCTGGTTTCACTGTCTGAAAGTCTGCCACCGCAACAGCGCGCGCATCAGCTGGATGAAATTCGCCGTATTCAGTACGCCATTATCGACCACCTGCAACAACCTGCCGTGATCCGTGACGAGATCGATCGCATGATCGAGAATATCACCATGCTGTCGGAAGCCGCCGCGCTGGCGACCTCAACCGCCCTGACCGACGAACTGGTCAGCCATGGCGAGCTGATGTCGAGCCTGCTGTTTGTTGAAGTGCTGCGCGAGCGCAATGTCGCTGCCGAGTGGTTTGACGTACGCAAAGTGATGCGCACTAACGACCGTTTTGGCCGCGCCGAGCCGAATGTCACCCTGCTGTCAGAACTGACTCTCAGCCAGCTGCAACCGCGCATTGAAAAGGCGCTGATTGTCACTCAGGGCTTTATCGGCAGTGAAAGCCAGGGCCGCACCACCACGCTCGGCCGTGGCGGCAGCGACTATACCGCCGCCCTGCTGGGTGAAGCTCTGCATGCCGGACGTATTGATATCTGGACTGATGTGCCGGGGATCTACACCACCGATCCACGCGTGGTGCCAGCGGCCAAACGCATCGATGAGATCACCTTTGAAGAAGCGGCGGAAATGGCCACCTTCGGCGCGAAAGTACTGCATCCGGCAACCCTGTTGCCCGCGGTGCGCAGCGATATTCCGGTGTTTGTCGGCTCCAGTAAAGATCCTTCGGCCGGTGGCACCATGGTGTGCAACCAGAGCAGCAACCCACCGCTGTTCCGCGCGCTGGCGCTGCGTCGTAAGCAGACCCTGCTGACGCTGCACAGCCTGAATATGCTGCACGCACGCGGTTTTCTCGCCGAAGTGTTTAATATCCTGGCGCGTCACAATATGTCGGTGGATTTGATCACCACCTCCGAAGTGAGCGTGGCGCTGACGCTGGATACCACCGGCTCCACCTCCTCCGGTGACGGGCTGCTCACCCAGGCGCTGCTGACCGAACTCTCTTCGCTGTGCCGGGTGGAAGTGGAAGAGAATCTGGCGCTGGTGGCGATTATCGGCAACAAGCTGTCGCAGGCGTGTGGCGTCGGTAAAGAGGTGTTTGGCGTGCTGGAGCCGTTTAACCTGCGTCTGATCTGTTACGGCGCCAGCAGCTATAACCTCTGCTTCCTGGTGCCGGGCAACGATGCGGAACAGGTGGTGCGCACGCTGCATCAGAATTTGTTCGAATAAATTTTTCCTCTGGTGCAGCGGCCTGACTGCTGCGCCAGTACAATTCCCTGCCATTATAATAAAAGGATCTTTGGCTATGCTTGCCAAAATTACTCGTCTGTTCCCGCTGTGGGCAGTCCTGCTCTCTGTTGCTGCTTACTACTCCCCTGGTACTTTTCTCGCCATTGGCCCATGGGTCAGCTGGCTACTGATGCTGATTATGTTCGGTATGGGCGTCACGCTAAATATCGGTGACTTTAAGCGCGTACTGACTCGTCCGGCGCCGGTGATTGCCGGTACTTTTCTGCACTATCTGGTGATGCCGCTGGCGGCATGGGCGCTGGCTAAACTGTTCCATATGCCGCCGGACCTCTCTGCCGGTATGATTCTGGTGGGCAGCGTAGCCAGTGGCACCGCATCTAACGTGATGATCTACCTGGCGAAAGGCGATGTGGCGTTATCAGTGACCATCTCTTCGGTATCAGCGCTGGTGGGGGTGGTTGCCACGCCGCTGCTGACGCGTTTCTACGTCGACACCCATATCGAGGTGGATGTGGTTGGCATGCTGCTGAGTATCGTAAAAATCGTGCTGATCCCGATTACCCTCGGCCTGATTATTCATCACTCAATGAATGGTCTGGTGAAGCGCGTTGAGCCGTATCTGCCAGCATTTTCGATGGTCTGTATTCTGCTGATTATCAGTGCGGTAGTCGCCGGAAGTCAGGGCTTTATCGGCTCGGTGGGCCTGGTGGTGATTGCGGCGGTGATGCTGCATAACGCCATTGGTCTGCTCGGCGGTTACTGGGGGGGCAAGCTGTTTGGCTTTGATGAGTCCACCTGCCGTACGCTGGCGCTGGAAGTGGGTATGCAGAACTCCGGCCTCGCCGCGACGCTCGGCAAACTCTACTTCTCGCCGCTGGCGGCACTGCCTGGCGCGCTGTTCTCGGTATGGCATAACCTTTCTGGTTCACTGCTGGCAGGTTACTGGTCCGGTAAGCCGATAAAGAAGAAGTAATATCAGTGGTATACAACGGGAGCCGATAACGGCTCCCCTACAAAATCCGCAGGGGCGGCGTTCTCGCCGCCCGCGCCGATGATGGCTACGGCTACTCCTCATCCCGATCATCATCCGGCTGCTCCAGCACACCGTACGCCACCGCGCAGAACAGCGAATTCAGACGCTTCATATCGCCCAGTAAACCTAAATGCAACGAACTGGTTTCGATACTCTGCACATTCTGCTGATGCAGACGATCAACATGGGCATGGGAATAACGCCGGTTAGTAATGCGGAACCGATGCTTCGAACGGCGTAACCGCCTGGCGCTGGTGATATCGCGCGATAAAAAGACCGACAGCGCCAGCCGCAGATTATTCAGCAACTGTTCCTGCAACGTTTCCAGCTCCTGTAAACCCTCCGCCGAGAAGGGCCGTTTTGTCGCCAGCGATTTATCCGCCACATCGCCACTCATGCGCTCAATAATGTCACCCGCCTGCTCAAGGTTGAGCGCCATCTCAATAATTTCCGCCCAGCGCCGCGAATCCTCTTCCGCCAGATCCTCTTTTGGCATCTGCGCCAGATAGAGTTTGATTGCGGTATACAGCACATCGACATCATCATCCAGCCGTCGCACCTCGCGCTCTTCGCGCGGCGCCCCGTGGATCACCTTATTAAAACTGCCCATCATCTGTTCCAGCACATCGCCCATGCGCAGGGTTTCGCGCGCGGCATTGGCCAGCGCTAACGCCGGGGTGTCCAGCGCGCTGGTGTCCAGATGTTTGGGTTTCAGACGCAGATCGGTTTCCGGCTCGTCGCGGATTAAGCGCTGGCACAGCCGCGCCATCGGTTCAGCGAACGGCACCATCACCACGCAGCGGATCAGGTTGTAGAACACATGGAAAAAGATCACCAGCTCTTCATCATTGACCGGCAGTTTATCCAGAAGTGGCGCCAGCACATGGATAAACGGCAGCACCGCCAGACAGCCAATAAATTTAAACAGCAGGCTACCCAGCGCTACGCGTTTGCCATCGGCATTGGAGCCGCTGTTATTCAGCATCGCCAGCAGGCCACTGCCAAGATTGGCGCCAACCACCAGGCAGAGCGCCACCTGGAACGAGATCACCCCGGTCGCCGTCAGCGTAGCGGTAATCAGCACCGCAGCCAGACTGGAGTAACTGATAATCGCGAACACTGCGCCAATCAGCGCATCCAGCATAATATCGCCGGTCAGTGAGGAGAAAATCACCTGGACGCCGGACGCCTCAGTGATTGGACGGGCTGCCGAGACAATCAGCTGCAACGCCAGCAGTATCAGGCCCAGCCCGATACTGACGCGACCCAGTTGTCCGGCGCGCGACTGCTTACGGCCAAGGAAAAATACCACGCCAAAAAAGATAAACAGCGGCGACAGCCACGAGAGATCGAAGGTCAGAAGACGCGCCATCAGCGCCGTACCGACGTCAGCGCCCAGCACTACCACCAGCGCAGGCGTCAGGCCCACCAGCTGTTGCGCGACAAATGAAGTGACCAGCAAAGTCGTGGCGTTACTGCTCTGCACCAGCGCGGTGACGCCAATACCGGCGAGAAACGCCATCGGTTTTTTTTCAATACTGCGGCTTAACACGCGGCGCAAATCAGCGCCATAGACGCGCATAATGCCGGTGCGCACGATATGCGTGCCCCATACCAGCAGGGCAATAGCGGAAAGTAGATTAAGCAGGGTCAGCAATACAAGGTTCTCCTTTTACGTCAGGCTTAATACTCCATACGCTGGCTGCCTGACGCGAAAGAACAGCATATGAAACCACCGCCGACTTTTCGCATAACATGAATCACGCTATTTTGGCTTATTTTTATGCTACTTCGCGAAAGGTCGACATATCTAACTGTAGACCAATCATTTCACCAGTGATGTGAAGGTCAGCCACAGATCGATTTAAAACATCGACAGATAATTCAATATCTTTAACCCGCACGCGATAGCGAATCACATTGCCCAGCAGGCTGCGACTGACAATTTCTGCAGCAATACCCTGGTCCGCAGCACACAGTGAAATCGACTCCGGGCGAATCGCCACCTGCTGACGGAAAGTACCGCCGGTCAGCTCAGCCGCCTGCGCGGCGCTAATCAGATTGTAGTTACCAATAAATCCGGCGGCAAACAGATCGACCGGTTGGGTATACAGCTCCTCGGCGCCACCATTCTGCACAATTTTGCCGCGATTCATTAATACGATGCGATCCGACAGCGTCAGCGCTTCTTCCTGATCGTGGGTAACAAACAGGGTGGTGAGATTCAGCTCGCGCTGGATCCGGCGAATCTGGTCGCGCAGATGGCGGCGAATCCGCGCATCCAGCGCCGACAGTGGTTCATCAAGTAACAGCAGACGCGGACGCGTCACCAGCGATCGCGCCAGCGCCACGCGCTGAGACTGCCCGCCAGAGAGCTGATGCGGATAGCGGCGGGCAAAATCATTCAGTTCCACCAGCGCCAGCGCTTCAGCAACCCGCTGACGGATTTCGCTGGCCGGCATTTTCTGCATCTTCAGGCCGAAAGCGACATTGCCTTCAACCGTCATATTGGGGAACAGCGCATAGCTCTGAAACACCATGCCTATCGCGCGCTGCTGCGGCGCCAGCGGCACAATATCCTCGCCTTCAATCTGAATTTCACCGCTATCGACCGACGTCAGACCGGCCAGGCAGCGCAGCAGCGTGGATTTGCCACAGCCGCTTGGCCCCAATAGCGTGACAAACTCCCCTTTATCGGCACTGAAATCGATCTGCTCAAAGATTTGCGTCGGGCCGTAACTTTTATTCAGTTGCTTAACGTTCAGATAAGACATAGTTAGCCCCTTTCACGATTGAGGGCGTTCGCCAGCCAGGTGACCAGCAACACGACAAAGAAATAGGAGATCACCAGCGCACTGGTGAAGTGGCCGCTGCCGTTGCGCATGTTATACAGATAGACCTGCAATGTTTCATAGCTGGTGCCGACTAACAGGTTAGCGAATACAAACTCACCTATCAGAAAAGAGAACGATAACAGCACGGCGATAGTGGCGCCTTTACGCAGATTCGGCAGCACCACCCACAGCGCCGCCTGCCAGGTGCTGGCGCCCAGCAGATGGGCGGCATCGATCAGTTCGCGCAGGTTAATCGCCTGCATATTGTTAGCGATGGCACGATAGATAAACGGCAGCGCGATGGTGAAGTAACAGCCAATCAGGATCCATGGCGTTCCGGTCAGCACCAGCGGCCCGGAGGAGTAAAGTTGCAGCAAGCCAACTGACGACACCACTGGTGGTACGGCAAATGGCATCAGTATCAGGATATTCATTACCGCATCAAGTCGTGGAAAATAGTAAGCGATTACAAACATCGCAGGCAGCACCAGCACTAGCGAGAACAGCAGCGCGCCAAAGCAGATCAGCAATGAATGCCATAGCGCCGTCAGAAAGCGCGGGTCGCTCCATAACGCACGCAACCATTTCAGGGTAAAGCCATCCGGCGTAATGGTGGCTCCCCATTGGGTCGCCAGCGCATACAGCAAGGTAACCGCCAGCGGCAGCGCCAGAATCAGAAACACCAGCCAGACAATAATTCGATGATACGTTTTCTCAGCGGCCTGCATCGTTGCCTCCTGGGTTATTTGGCATTGAGGTAACTGCGTCGCACCATCAGCTGATGGATAACGGTAATCATCGCCATCAGCAGCACCAGCAACATCGCCAGCGCGCTGCCAGTATTTGGATCAAGCGAAATATCGCCCGAGACCAGCGCGGCGATACGCACCGGAATAACGTTAAAGTTACCGGTGGTCAGGGCATAAATGGTGGCGTAAGCCCCCAGCGCATTGGCCAGCAGAATGACAAAGGTGCCGATCAGCGCCGGAGAGAGGATCGGTAAACCGATATGCAGCCAGTAGCGCCAGCGGCTGGCGCCCAGCAGCGCGGCAGACTCCTGCCACTCCTTTTTCAGGCCATCAAAGGCCGGATAGAGCAGCAGAATACCCAGCGGGATCTGGAACCAGGTGTAGACCACCACCATGCCGTCGCGCGAGAACAGCTTAAAGCCGTCCATCAGGCCATATTTGCGCATCAGCAACGTCAGGCTGCCGTTCAGTCCCAGCAGGATCACAAAGGCAAACGCCAGCGGAACTCCGGCAAAATTACTGGTCATATTGGTAAACGACATAAAAAAACGATGTAAGCGCCCACTACCAATCTGATGCAGGGAATAGCCACCAATCAGCGAGATCATCAGGCCATACAGGCTCGACCAGAACGAGATATCCAGCGAGTTGCGAATCGCCTGCTGATAAAAAGGCGAAGTGAGGATATCGCTGTAGTTGCTCCATCCCCAGGCTTCATTGATGTCGCTCCAGAAGCTGTTAATCGCAATCCATATCAGCGGCGCAATCTGGAAAGCGAGATAGAACAACGCAAACGGCAACAGACAGAGCAGCGCTATCCCTTTTCCCTTCATGCCGCTGGCCCCTTGTTGAGCCGCAGCAGCCCACGGCAGAGCGGTTTATCATGCTCTGCCCCCAGCAGCGTGCAAAGGGTGCCGCACAGCTCGGTTTGCAGCGGCATCAGTTCCGCCTGCAACGAGAAGCTGGCGCCAAATACAAACAGTGGTACCTGAGTCTCTTCCGGCAGGATGCCGCCATGACTGCGATCGTTATTCATACCGTGATCGGCAGTGACCACTACCTGATAACCGGCTTCCAGCCAGCCCGGCATCCAGTGCGACAGCAGGCCGTCGGCCACACGTGCGCTATTGCGGTACTGTGGCGACGACAGGCCGTAACGGTGTCCGGCATCATCGATATTCATCGGGTGAATCAGCAGAAAATCGGGATCGTGCTGCAAGCGCAGGCTTTCAGCATCTTCAAACAGATGTGAATCGGGATAGCGGTCATCCGAGTAGAAATGACCATACTGAATCGGCAACTCTGGCGCAGAGGTATGACGATCGCGCGCGGCGGTAAATGGCGTGCGGTTATACAGCTCACTGACCCAGTGATAAGCCGCCGCCGCGGTGGTAAGCCCGGCGGCGCGCGCATAGTGGAACAGGCTCTGCTGGTTACTTAGCCGGTTGACGCCATTGTGAATAATGCCGCTTTTCACCGGCGGAACGCCGGTGAGGATGCATTCATACAGCGGACGTGACAGCGATGGCAGCTCACAGGTCATCACATAATATTGACCTTTTCCCTGTGCGCACTCGGCATATAAGTAACCCATCGCGTGTTGGGCGACCTGATTGCTCAGGCCGTCAAGAACTACCAGAATCGTTTTCATCGGCCAGCCTTACTGCTGCATATTGATGGTCACATTTTCCTGCCACAGACGCGGCAGCAGTTTTGAGGTCTTCTCCCACGCCGCCTGATCGGCAATCGGACGCGCATTTTTGTACTGTTCCTGCGGCAGCAGTTTGGCCTGCACATCCGCCGGTAAGTTCAGATGCTCGGCACGAATCGGACGCGCATAGCCTTTCGCCAGGTTGATCTGTCCGGCATCAGAGAAAATATATTCGCGCGCCAGTTTGGCGGCGTTCGGATGCCTGGCGTATTTATTGATAATGGTGGTGTAGCCGGAGGTAACGGAACCATCGGAAGGGATCAGCACTTCGAAGCGGCTTTTATCAATCTGGTCGCGATAGTTCAGCGCGTTAAAGTCCCACACTACCGCCACCGCCACTTCACCCTTCTCGATATTGGCAATTACCGGATCGGTCACGCCCAGACGCCCCTGTTTCGCCAGCTCGCCAAAGAACGCCAGCGCTGGTTTCAGATCTTTCTCGTTACCACCCAGCGCATAGTTCGCCGCCAGCACGCCATTAGCGGCCTGCGCGGCGATGCCGACATCACCGATGGTCACCACATATTTGCCTTTTTTCAGGTCGGCCCAGCTGTGCGGAATATCTTTTACCAGCTGTTTATTCACCAGGAAGGCGATGGTGCCGGTATAGGCCAGCGCCCAGTGGCCATCTTTGTCTTTGGCCCACGCCGGAACCTGATCCCAGGTAGAAGGTTTATAGGGCTGAGTCACGCCTTTTTGCAGCGCGACCGGGCCAAACGCGGCGCCGACATCGCCGATATCGGCGCTGGCGTTATTTTTTTCTGCGGCAAATTTAGCGATCTCCTGCGCGGAGGACATATCGGTATCGCTGTGCTTAATGCCATATTTGCTGCTGATATCGTTCCAGGTATCTTTCCAGTTGGCCCAGCTGTCTGGCATGCCGACGCTGTTGACCTGCCCTTCACTTTTCGCCGCTTTTTCCAGCGCGGCCAGATCGGTATCGGCGCCCTGCGCGGCCGGAAGTGCAAGGAGAATGGCACTGGCTAACACTGATGCGAACAAAGTTTTCATAACTGCTGCTCCAGATGATAAGTTAAATGATACGCTGGACTAGACCAGCAAGATCTGAGCCAATCTAGCCTGAGTGTATGAAGGTTTTATTTCAGTTCAGTGACGGCGCGGATTACAGCTGCATGCAGCGCAGGGACTGCCACCGTTAGCGCTAAGGTAAAATGTACCGGGATAGTGCAGAGTCGCCCCAAAATAAGGCCAATGTTGTGGAACAGTTCACTAATAAAACCGCTGATATTATTTGCCAGGCATTGAGCCAGAGGATCCGGCGTGGTGAGTTTGCCGCACAGGGTCGGCTGCCCGGCGAACGACAGTTAAGTGAGCAGTTTGCCACCACGCGCATTACGCTGCGTGAAGCGCTGGGGCAGCTGGAAGCGCAGGGCTTAATCTATCGCGAACTGCGCCGTGGCTGGTTTATTGCCCCGCCGCGCCTGGTATATAACCCGCTGCATCGCAGCCACTTTCATGCGATGGCGCAACGTCAGGGGCGCGCGGCAAATACTGAAGTGATCGATGCGCACGTTGCCGCAGTCAGCCATGAACTGGCGGACAAGCTGGCAATGAGTGAGGGGGAAGAGGTCTTTCGCATTCGCCGCCTGCGCCGTATTGATGGACGCGCGGTGCTGTATGTTGAACATTATCTGAATCCGCGTTATTTCCCCGGCCTGCTCGAACTGGATCTTACCCAGTCGCTGACCGACCTCTATCTTACCCGCTATGGTATCCGTTATGGCCGCGTGCGCTTTACCATGCTGCCTGGCCCGGTGCCGCCGCTGGCGGCGCCATTGCTGAAAGTAGCGGCGGGCAGCCCGGCGCTGTTTATTACCCGCATCAACCGCGATCAGCATGACCGGATTATTGACTGCGACTGTGAATACTGGCGCTACGATGCGTTATGCGTCGATGTCGAAGCGCAGGGCGTGCTCGGAGGGTAGAAGAAAACCGGGGAGGCGCTTATGGCCTCCCCGGCGGGTATTGTGCCTGGTTAGTGGATTATTTTTTCGGCGGGTTTTCTTTCAGGTAGAGGGCTTTTTTCAGAAGATGTGTTCTAACTTGCTGAAACAAAATCTCACCATCATTCTGTATTTCGTTGAGTGTTTTCAGAACCTGGACTGCATCTGCGTGTGCGGCTGCGGATGAGGCTGCGCTTGCCAACTGCGCTGCATCTGGCCCGCTTTTACCGCTCACGAAAGCATCCGAGCAGGCAGTGGCTGTTGCTTTGGCTTTTATTGCAGCATCGGCGAGGTCTTTGGCTGGGATTAGGGCTGCAGTTGCATCTGCGGCTTTAGCGATTTCTGGCCACTGTTGGCGGCGCCAGAAAACACCGTTAAGATCCTCTTTGCGGAAGCGCAATGCAGCGATAGCAGCTTCGGCCAGCGAGGACGGTGATTCAAATGTTGTCTGCTGGATTCCTTCACCAAAAGTAGTAACGCCTGATGAATCTTTCTCTATCGCAATATTGCCGTCCTGCGTCCATAAGGCATGATGTTGATAATCACCATTCTGAACCTCCTCCCTCAGCACCACTGCAATCGGACGGCTATAAAGGATCATGTTAAATTTAACAATATTACCTTCGGAATTGTAGATTACAGGCTTGTTACTCTTATCAAGAATCATCAGGCTGGCGTTATGTTGTCTGAATAAAGGTGTTTGCGGAATTAACTTCATTAATAGTTCCATACTGTTAGGGGAAAATTTTTTTTTAATATTTCTGGCTAACAGCAATTCATCGCCATCAAGGAGCATATCAGCCAACGCATTACGAGCTGATCCTGTGAGGGTCGGATCATCATGTCTGCGGCTTAAAAAAAATATATCCTTCAGGATTTTTTTCTGAGCATTATTCATTACAGGTTTACTATCGGGATCGTCGATATCTATCATTATTTTTATTAGTTCTAACTGTTCCTCCTCCGACTTTAATGACAATGCATCGATCCCGTTATTTTCTACTGCATTGTTGGAATAAATAGACATTTTCTCTTTTCTTTTTTCGTCTGATTCTTTATTTACGACCCTCACTGCTGGTTTATTTTTTTCTTCTTCAGCAGCTTTTTTTAATGCTCCCATTGCTGCATCATCCCCCTGCAGCAGCCTCAGTTCGACCATCTTCTGTGCAGTTACAGGGTCCAGAAATGCAGTTGAAAGATTCAGCTGTGCAGTTGAGGAGACTGTGATCAGCGAGGACGATTCCTTATGCTTATGCTTATGCTTCAGCTTCTGTAGCGTATGCTTCAGCTGCCACTCAATATTTTTAGTTAATGGGACGTTGGTCTGCGGATTCAACTGCTGCTGTGAACGATCCGACGATTGCGACTTACCAATATGAAAAGGGGTGTTGACAGCGAATTGCTGTAATTCTCGCTCGCTATACTGCCGGGTAGTTGAGGAGGCTATGCTCCCTTTCTGTTTCTTAGGCTGCCGCTGCATATCCTGATTTAAGGGGATAATAAATGCCGGGTTCGATTGCAGCTGTTCTGTTGAGAGATTCAACTGTGCAGTGGTGCGATTCAGCTGTGTAGTTGAGGAGACAGTGCTTCCCGACCACGATTGCGGATACTTATTCCGCTGCCACTCCAGATCTTCAGCTAAGGGAACGATGGTCGCCAGGCTCGATTGCTGCTGCTGTGAGTCATACAACCGTTTCGAACAGTATATAACTTCGCTGGCTTCCTGCTGTAGCATATCTACGGGAACTCGGGTGTAGGCAGCGAGCTCCTTTATTACGCCAGGATCCGCAATATTGATGTCAGAGAGCTCAGCAAAACGTATAAGCGCAAATGCTTTTGAATTGTCGGATAACTGAGGATTTCTCTGGCCAAGCGGGTTTTCGTTAGTAGAAAGAATTTGGTTACGCAAAAGGAATGAATTTGTTTCTTCAACTATTTTATTGAATTTTGTGAATTGTGTGATTTTTTTTTCCTGGGCTTGAGCATTTAAAAGCCGCCGAAGTTCATTATTAGCGCGCCTTAATGCTGCATTCTCCTGCGTAATTAACTCCGACGTGCTGGTGGTTGTAAACGACCCGACCGACTCTGTTGATGTCTGAACCGGCGGTACTGAATCACGATAGCTGCCTTCCGGCGTAAATACCCTGGGTTGAAAAGGTCCTTCGGTATAGAAGGACGATTGCGCAGGTGGCAAAAGATCTCTGGTTGAGGTGGACGGCTGTGCAGGCGGCAAAGTACCTCTGGCATAGGTGGGCCACTCAACAGATGGTAAAAAACATCCGGTATGGAAGAGCGACGGCACAGGTTGCAAACGAAATTCGGTGTAGAGAGGCGACCGTGCAGATACCATATATTGCGACGTATCAGGCGGAGGCTCCATAAACCTTCGATTATTTTCCAGCCAGTCCGCAACCCCCGTATTCCTCACATCAGAAAGATGGGATAAAGGCCTGGTAGCCTGGGTATTTCTTCTGTCCGTATTAGTTGTTTCTACCGCCCAGTCGCTGGGAGAAGAACGATTTATCGAACCATCAGCCATAATGTTTCCCTCCTTGATATTTAGTCACTTTATCCTTAATAAAAACCCGCTAACGGATATAGCATTAAAACAGATCCTCCCTGCTTCTGATTTTATTAGAATCATTGATGATTATAAATATAGCCTCAGCAGGATCCCTCCTTATCTGTATTCAAAAACAATAAAATCATATCAGGATGATATTGCGCAAGAGTTATTAAAAAACGCCAAATCGCACGGCAATTATTGATGATTTCAACCAGCCTGAGGTAATCTTTTTTTCCCTGATGGCCGCGACACCAGAATTGCGGGAAAAAACCCCAGGCTAAACGCAAGAAGTTAACAGGCGACGAGCGATCACAAAAACTGAAGGTTTAAGGAAAAATAATTATGTCTGACCAATTATCCCTTCCCGGCACATCAACGTCATCACAATCGGTCGGGTTTTGCGAACAACAGGTTAAGGGAAAAAAATGTATAGTGGAACAAACACAATCAGTATTAAACATCAACGCGACCATCAGCCCCATTCCTACCTCCTCCGCGAACGCCAGAAAAACCATGGCAAAACTCCAATGCACGCCATCTGAATTACCGGCTAAACAGGTTGAGCATAATGATTTTCGAAGCAAATGCGGAAAACCAGTGAACACCAATACAGATTATGGCAATGGAGATAAGTCTGCTCGCCACTTCACACCTGGTGACTTCCAGGTATCTCCGTCTCAGAACATTTATAATATGCAGACGATCTTGAGAACGTTGCCATCAGAAAAATTCGATTACCATAAAGTGGGAAAATATTTAGAAACATCAGATAAGTACAGTACTCAATCTGCTGCCGGAGCATGCAGGATAATAAACGATGAAAAAGAAAACGTTTTTAAATCAGTACGTATAAGAGCAAAGCAGTTCTTTACAGAACTTAGAGAAGTTTATAACAGTCAAGTTGATAAAGTTTCTGCAGAAAAATTAAAATTAATGATCGATATTATCTGCGCAATTTGTAATCCATCATCGCATAACTTAACACCATTCCTGAACGAAATATCCACACTACTGATAAATGGCGATTATGAAAACATGTTTCTGCAATTAAGGGCCAACCAGAATTTACGTAACCGTCTTGGGCAGACCGCATTTGGCAGCGTAGTATTAAAACAGATGAGAGAAGTATTCCCTCTCGATGTTGCAATTAGTGAATTAAATCAACGACAACAGCAATTTCTGGATATCATTCAGGCATTATGCACACCAATTGACAATTTAAACCTGCATCAAATCTGTGAGCTGGATATAACAGGGAAGAACTTAATTGAAATAACCCATTACCTGAGCAAAAACACAGGTATAAAAAAGATATTAAATGACACGTTTTATGGTCAGAGCATATGGTTTAACTTACTCAATCACCCTGTTTATTTCAAGACACTGTCCGTAAGAGCAAATATAGAATCTCTTTTAGAAAAAATTGAATTAAAAAAAGAAAAAATCAAACAAATAGATAATCTTTCTTTGATATGGCGGGCTCTTAATGTTCTATCAAGAGCGATCACCCGGCGGGAGATCGAAGAGCTGCACAAAAAAATAAAATCCGAGTCGTTAATGTTGGAACTCATTCTGTTAGGCACTGACTTGTTTCGCACCTTATGGCAGATTCAACGATGCGGTGTCCAGAATTCGCTAATGGGATTATTATCTTCAGATGACAGAATAATGCGAGATATTATCACCAATGGCCTTAATCTGGAAGAAATCGCTAATCAGGTTAGCCCTGTGCTGCTGGTAGATTGCCAACGGTGTGAAGAATTTGTGCGAATATGTTATTTGCTTAGCGCCTGTGATGCTTTTTTCGAACATGATAATATCAACGGCAGGGCGATAAAACTTTTTAACACCATGATGGAATTCCACCCGTTAACGCCGGATGATATAGAAATATTCCTCAATCAGTTGAAAAAATCGCAACAGTTTTTTTTTGCTGGGATCGGTAAAGAGAAAACAGAAGCTAATAATAATGCTAATACAGAAGTTTGCGCATCAATAATTTCTGCCATGGTTTTTTTGCGACCTGACCTCGCCTGGATCGACATCAAAAGAATATTATTGGTAATAGAAAATATGCCTTCCAGCGTGAACTTCCACAATCGACAGTATAATGATGCAATGCAGCAATATATTAATAGTTTTGAGCAATGGAGTGGCCCCTATGCCAACCATTCCGATAAAGCAACAGTAACGCGGATTGTTCATTCTTATTTTAAAAGTGGCATGGAGGGTAAAATTAATGAAATTGCCGATGATATCAGTAGAAGATTACGCGATTCTTTGTCAACTGAAGTATTAAAAGAAAACTTCTACCGTAGTCTGAAAAACATCATCGACGATAATTTAATTAAGAAGCTTGATATTGGTAAAGAACAATTAAAACAGATCGAGAGTGAAATGCTTGATTACCTTCTTATTTGTGGTAGATATTCAGATAATAAAAGAGAAGCTATTTTTAACACCACGATAGCACAGATCTTAAAGTTACCCTCAGAGATGCTGGCATATAAGTTAAAAAAACAAAATCTGACTACTGAGCATTACAAAGAATATCACCACAATGGTGACGATCGGTTACTGACCATGGCGCATATTGATGACATCGAGCACTTTGGAATTTTGCACATCGATATTTCTGCTTTTATCAGTAAGCTGAAAGATGCTTACGATGCTTTTAATGTAATGAAGCTATTTTTTGCTCCCCAGCCTGAACTCAGCGCTTATATCGCTGCGCTACTGACATCAATGACCGATATCCTTTACAAGCGCGAAAAAAATAAAATCAGTGAATTCAAAGAAATGGTTAATATTTTTTTTGATTCAGCGATATTTGAGGAATTTATGGCTTCCATTCAGGATAATGAGGAAGTTACAGATGCGCTGATGACGATAAAGGCCGGGCTTTTATCGCTCTCTCTTCCCGATATCTCAATACTCTTCAATAAGATTGAAAAACTTGGAATCCACTTTTCTGCGAAAGACAGTGAAAACTTTAAAACCTATATAGATGAACTGCTAAAAAGTACCGAGCACTCGCAGCCGGAGATAAATCGCCTTATTTTAAATTACCTGCTTCGTCTGACCTTAGAATCGGGCAGTATTAAGACGCCACAGGTGCAATTTAAAGGCCAGTCGCACGAATTTTTAGACGCGTTGACCCGAAGTCTGCACGAAAATATGACCAGAATAAAGAAGGCAGAGGCTATACGTCTGATGGCTGAGTGGGGTATCACATCATCCAATATGGATTATACCAAAATCGCCTGCGAATTTATTAACGGTGCAAGTAATAACGTTACAAAAACACCACCATCAAATAAAGAGAGACGCGGACAGGAGTTGAAAAAATTATCGCCAGAAGAGGCCAGTTATTTCAGTAAAAAATTAGATGAAATGCTCTCCGAGAAGATCACCGCTCCGCAAGATAAAATCATGGAAATAGTGGAAGAATTTCGCCGCTCCCGAAATATAAAGGTGCTGAAGGACGTCGCTAACTATCATTTCTTATATGTCACCCTGAATAATTTGCGCAATAAGTACCGAAATGAACAGGATGATGCTAAACGCAGGCAGATGATCGAAGAGATGTATAAGATTATCATCAATATGGATAACCATGACACACTGAATACTTTTTACCAGGTGCAGGAAAAAGAAAAAAAATGCTACAGTGCGCAGGAGTTTATTAAGTATACCGATAAAAAGGAACAGGTATCGGGCAGTCTGATGTGTAAAATGGTTAATCTTGATACCAGACTAAGAGAAATTATCTCTCAACGTTACGCGGATAGTGTTGAGGAGTATAAAAAAGAAAATGAGGCATGCCAGCGCGAAAATGCCCTCAGTTATCACTATTATGAAAATGAACTTAGTAAATATCAATATGAAAGAGACCGACGCGCGAGAGATTTGTTCCAACAATGCTCTCACCTTACTGAGCTTGACTATAAATATAATTTTCGACAATGGCAGAACGATAACAAAACCGAAAGCCAGCTCGCCACTCTGTTGCAGATGGAGGCACACCAGCAGTGGCTAAATACGAAGCTGCTGGTTGTTTGTAATGTCCGCGGCGTGGTTGATATTAAAATGGCGGCGGACAGTAAAATCACCGTTAACAATAATAAAGGTGCTGCTGGCGGAATAAATCGTCACCAGTTCCTTCATAGCGGGTTACATACCGACAAACTTTTTATGGTGGAAGTCTCCCGTAAAGAACTGCTCGCTGCGCAGGAGGACAGACAGTTTAGCTATAAAGACGGGCTGGCAGATCAACAGCTTATCGAGAGTAAAAAAGGCTTTATGCCCACCAGCAATCCCGCCGAAATGACTGCAACTGAAGAGCAGGTATTACCCTTTGACGGACAGTGTTTAACACTGGAAGCCTTTATGAAGGTCGTGGTTGGTGCGAATAGTAACTTTACGGTGGTCAAAGTTATGGAGAAGAACAGGGAAAACGCGGGATGCTATCCAACAGAGTATCCGCGGCCGTTTGACTGTGGGGCACTGGCTAATTATCTGATAACTGAAAATTCAGGTATTTCGCCAGACGCACCTCGCTATGCGCAACAGGCCGCTAACGGATCGGGCTATGACGCCGGCGGAACAAGCGGCCCGTCAGAATCCGCGCGATCCTCCAACATGACAGAAATCCTGCTTGCCCCGCCGCCAGCGTTTGCTGATCCGCGAATAAATCCCGACTGGCGGGTCTATCGCAGGGGCGATCGTCCGGATAATATTTCTACCGATGTCACGCAACAGAGGGCAATGCAACAAACAGCATTGAAACTGACGGCGATGCAAGAGGCAGCATTGCAACAGAAAACATTGCAGCAGACAGCACCGCAGCCAGCATTGATGCAACAGACAACAGTGAAACTGACAGCAGAGCAACGGGCAGCTCCACCGGAGCCAATCGAACTGACAAAAGGGCAAAAACAGAGAACAGAGCTAAGGGAAGCAATCTTCAGGTTAAATCTTAGTCGGCAGAAGAGCGCCCCTGTTCCCGATAAGACCCAGCCGATATATCGCAAACCAACAGGGTCACATCTGACCGGTCTGAGTTCTGCTCCTGATTTAGTGCCGCTGCAGATCAATTCACGGGCCGGCGATCGCCTGATTGAGTCTCTGGTGCGTCATATGTATCAGTGTTATCAGCCCGATGATTCATCTGTCCAGGCATGGGTGAAACATTACCGCTCGGTGCTGGCCACCAGGAACTGGCTCAATACAGCGCCGACAAACCAGGACCAGGATGGCTCTCAGAAACCGGCAGGCAATCATCCCGGCGCAATGACATTGAACATTCCGGTGTTATTAACCTTAATCGATATAATTAATGCCGATCTGCAGCGTAGCCATAAAGATCCGATGCGGGTGATGATTCATCAGATGGTGGAGAGGAGAAATGAGCAGCATCCCACTGGCAAGGTTACAGTTACCGAAGTCTATACCTGTGAGCCGTCAGTCGGGCGCGATGTCCATATTTTGCTAAGAGACGGGCATTTTATGCCACTAATCAGCAAAGAAGCCGCCCGCAAGCTGCCGAAGTAACCAACACGGGGCGCAAACCACTGCGCTCCGTGCCTTTTACCGCCGCTTAATCCGCATCATAGCCAAGGTTTGGCGCCAGCCATCGCTCGACTTCCGTGACCGGCATCCCTTTACGCGCGGCGTAATCTTCAATCTGATCGCGCTGCAACTGGGCGACAGCAAAATACTTACTGTCGGGATGGCTGAAATACCAGCCGGAAACCGCCGCGCCCGGCCACATGGCGAAAGATTCGGTCAGTTTCATGCCAGTATGGCTTTCGACATCCAGTAAGTTCCAGATGGTGGCCTTCTCGGTATGCTCCGGGCAGGCCGGATAGCCCGGCGCCGGACGAATGCCCTGATAGTTTTCGCGGATCAGCTCTTCATTACTGAGGTTTTCATTGGCGCCAAAGCCCCAAATCACCTTACGCACCCGCTCATGCAGATACTCGGCAAAGGCTTCCGCCAGACGATCCGCCAGCGCCTTCACCATGATTTTATTGTAATCATCGTGCTGTGCATCAAAGGCAGCCGCCAGTTCATCCTCTTCCAGCCCGCCGGTCACCGCAAAAGCGCCAAGGTAGTCAGCTTTACCGCTGGATTTTGGCGCGACGAAATCCGCCAGGCAGTAGTTGGCAAAGCCGGTTTTTTCCGTCTGCTGACGTAAGTGGTGGCTGACCTGAATCACATGGCTGCGTGATTCATCATGATAGATTTCAATATCATCGCCGACACGGTTGGCCGGGAAAATCCCGACTACGCCACGCGGATTGAGTGTGCCCTGATTGTGCAGCTGATCCAGCATTGCATTGGCATCGGCAAGCAGGCGCTTCGCCTCTTCACCGACCACTTCATCTTCGAGGATGCGCGGATATTTGCCCGCCAGCGACCAGGTCATAAAGAATGGCGTCCAGTCGATGTAGTTACGCAGTGTATCAATGGTGGCTTCCACCGCGCTGACCCCAAGCCGATGCGCCACCGGCGGGGTGTAATCCTGCCAGTCAAAGGCGAAATCGTTATCTCGCGCGGTCTGCAAGCTGACCGGCGGCGTACGCGGCTTTTTACGCGCATGCTGAATACGCACGGTGTCGTACTCTTTACGCGTCCGCGCAACAAAATCAGCATGCTGGGTTGCGGAGAGCAGCGCCGACACCACACCGACGGTACGCGAGGCATTCTGCACATATACCGTCGGCCCACTGTAGTTCTGCTCGATTTTTACTGCGGTATGCGCTTTTGAGGTGGTGGCGCCACCAATCAGCAGCGGCAGGGTAAAGCCCTGGCGCTCCATCTCTTTCGCCACGTTGACCATCTCATCCAGCGACGGGGTAATCAGGCCGGAAAGGCCGATAATATCGGCATTCACTTCGCGCGCGGTTTTCAGGATTTTCTCCCCCGGCACCATCACGCCAAGATCGATAATTTCGTAGTTATTACACTGCAACACCACACCGACAATGTTTTTACCGATATCGTGGACATCGCCTTTAACCGTCGCCAGTACAATTTTGCCGTTAGTCTGACCCTTCTCTTTACTGGCTTCTATCCAGGGTTCAAGATAAGCCACCGCCTGCTTCATTACGCGCGCGGATTTCACCACCTGCGGCAGAAACATTTTGCCTTCGCCAAACAGATCGCCTACCACGTTCATCCCGGCCATCAGCGAGCCTTCAATCACTTCGATGGGGCGCGCCACTTTCTGCCGCGCCTCTTCAGTGTCGGCTTCAATAAATTCGGTGATGCCTTTTACCAGCGAGTATTCGAGCCGTTTTTCCACTTCCCAGCCGCGCCATTCCGCCAGCTGCTTATTGCTCTCGTCACTGGATTTACTGCTGCGATATTTTTCCGCCAGCTCAAGCAGGCGTTCGGTGCCGTCGTCACGGCGATTTAGCACCACATCTTCTACCGCATCACGCAGTTCCGCCGACAGATCGTCGTAGATCGCCAGCTGACCGGCATTGACGATGCCCATATCCATGCCGTTACGGATGGCGTAATAGAGGAATACCGCGTGAATCGCTTCACGTACCGGATCGTTACCGCGGAATGAGAACGAGACGTTGGACACGCCGCCGGAGATCATCGCATGCGGCAGTTCACGTTTAATATCTTCACAGGCGCCGATAAAGTCCTGTGCGTAGTTATTATGCTCATCAATACCGGTGGCCACAGCAAAGATATTCGGGTCAAAAATAATATCTTCCGGCGGGAAACCCACCTCTTCGGTAAGAATTTTATAGGCGCGGCGGCAGATTTCGATTTTGCGTGCGCGGGTATCCGCCTGCCCTACTTCATCAAAGGCCATGACCACCATCGCCGCACCGTAGCGACGCACCAGCTTCGCATGGTGGACAAAGGCTTCCACGCCCTCTTTCATGGAGATGGAGTTAACAATGCCCTTACCCTGAATGCATTTCAGCCCTTTCTCGATCACCTCCCATTTTGAGGAGTCGATCATAATCGGCACACGCGCAATATCAGGCTCACCGGCAATCAGATTAAGGAAACGCACCATCGCCGCTTCGGCATCGAGCATTCCCTCATCCATATTGATATCGATAATCTGCGCGCCGCTTTCTACCTGTTGCAACGCCACTTCCAGCGCTTCGTTATATTTTTCTTCTTTAATCAGGCGCTTAAACTTCGCAGAGCCGGTGACGTTAGTACGTTCGCCAACGTTAACAAACAGCGATTCGGCGGTGATATTAAGCGGCTCAAGACCAGAGAGGCGACAGGCCACCGGGATATCCGGCAGCTGACGCGGCGCGACGCCATCGACAACCTGCGCAATCGCGGCGATATGTTCCGGCGTGGTGCCGCAGCAGCCGCCGACAATATTAAGGAATCCGGCCCGCGCCCATTCGCCAATCTGCTCAGCCATAATAGTGGCATCAAGATCGTATTCACCAAAGGCGTTCGGCAGACCGGCATTCGGGTGCGCGGTGACATAGCATTCCGCCAGCCGTGACAGCTCCGCCACATACTGGCGCAGCTCGTCCGGTCCCAGCGCGCAGTTAAGACCAAAAGAGAGCGGTTGCGCATGGCGCAGTGAGTTATAGAACGCTTCGGTGGTCTGGCCGGAGAGCGTACGCCCGGACGCATCGGTGATAGTGCCGGAGATCATCAGCGGCAGATCGACGCCCAGCGCTTCAAACTCAGTCTGTACCGCAAAGATCGCCGCTTTGGCGTTCAGGGTATCAAATACCGTTTCGATCATAATCAGATCGGAACCCCCTTCCACCAGCGCGCGCGTCGATTCGCGATAGGCTTCCACCAGCTGATCAAAGGTGACGTTACGGAAAGCCGGGTCATTAACATCCGGCGAAATGGAGCAGGTACGGTTGGTCGGCCCCAGTACACCTGCCACATAGCGCGGACGGTCCGGGGTTTTCGCCGTCCACTCGTCGGCGCAGGCGCGTGCCAGTTTCGCCGCCACGAAGTTAATCTCCGCCGACAGCGATTCCATATGGTAATCCGCCATCGCGATGGTGGTGGAGTTGAAGGTGTTGGTTTCGAGAATATCAGCACCGGCGGCCAGATAGCCGTCATGGATCGCGCTGATAATGTCAGGCCGTGTCAGTACCAGCAGGTCGTTATTACCCTTCAGATCGCTTTGCCAGTCAGCAAACCGTTCGCCGCGAAAGTCGCTCTCCTCCAGCTTATAACTTTGGATCATTGTGCCCATGCCGCCATCCAGCACCATGATGCGTTTCGCGAGCTGCTGCTGCAGCGCTTCTGTTCTGTTACTCACACTCGCCTCTTCACCGTCTTCTCGCTGGCTGAAATGCCAGCAGGACATACTGGCACAACTTTTGTACCGGTAAAAGCGACGGCGGATGAGACATTTTCAGTTAACAGTGCGCACTGATCCGACCAGAACGGCGTCTGTTGCAATATTAGTCAATAAAACGAAAATGATTTCCACATCCTGAAAAATAAGCGAGTCTGATATGGCAACGCCCGTTCCCACCAAACGTGGTAAAAAACCCCGCAGCGCAGCCACTCCAGCCGCTCAGCCCACCGGACAGGTTCAGTCCCTGACACGCGGCCTGAAACTGCTGGAAGCGATTGCGGAATCCCACGGCAGTGTGGCGTTAACTGAACTGGCTCAGCAATCAGGCCTGCCCAACTCCACCACTCACCGTCTGCTGACCACCATGCAGCAGCTGGGATTTGTTCGTCAGGTCGGCGACCTGGGTTACTGGACTATCGGCGCCCATGCCTTTGTGGTCGGCAGCAGTTTCCTGCAGAGCCGGAATCTGCTGGCGATGGTACATCCGATGCTGCGCAGTCTGA
The DNA here is from genome assembly GCF_025527015.1 of Winslowiella arboricola. Classification (GTDB taxonomy): domain Bacteria; phylum Pseudomonadota; class Gammaproteobacteria; order Enterobacterales; family Enterobacteriaceae; genus Erwinia; species Erwinia arboricola. The sequence goes on from NZ_JAODIM010000041.1 coordinate 595,604, forward strand.
TGGAGTCATCTGGCGAAACCGTCAATCTGGCGGTGCTGGATTTAAGCGATCATCAGGCGGTGATTATCGACCAGGTGCAGTGTACTCAGCTGATGCGCATGTCGGCACCCATTGGCGGTAAGTTGCCGATGCATGCCTCTGGCGCGGGTAAAGCTTTTCTCGCCAATCTTAGCGAGCAACAGCTGACTGAACTGCTGCATCGTAAAGGCCTGCATCATTACACTCCACATACGCTGATGTCGCCGCACAGCCTGAAGGAGAATCTGGCGCTGGTGCGTAAAACCGGTTATGCCTTCGATGATGAAGAGCATGCGCTGGGCCTGCGCTGCGTCGCTGCCTGTATCTATGATGAGCATGGCGAACCCTTTGCCGCCATCTCCATCTCCGGCCCGATATCGCGCATTACCGACGACCGCGTCACGGAAATCGGCGCGATGGTGATTAAAGCAGCCAAAGAGATTACCCGTGAATATGGCGGACATCATTAATGACAGCCGCCATTTCTCGCTGACTAAATCGCTGCCGCCGTCGATAGGCATATACATCTTCAATATAACCCTCGCGAATGCGTTGTTGCAGCCCGCGCCAGTAATCGGCGCGAAACAGCTCGCTGTGCAGCTGATCAAATAACGTGGCGATAGCCGGGTCGCAACACAGATAGTGGCGAAACTCTTCCGGGAACACATCCTCTGGCGCCACGCTGTACCAGGGTTCCTGGCTGAGTTCATCTTCCGGGTAACGCGGCGGCGGAATATCGCGGAAATTCACCTCGGTCATATAACAGATTTCATCGTAGTCATAAAACACCACCCGGCCATGGCGTGTGACGCCGAAATTTTTATACAGCATATCGCCGGGGAAGATATTCGCCGCTGCCAGCTGCTTTACCGCATTGCCATACTCTTCAATCGCATCATGGCGCTGCTGATCCGTCGCCTGTTCCAGCCAGATATTCAGTGGCGTCATGCGGCGCTCCAGATAGAGATGCCGGATAATCAGCATCTCTCCATCAACCTCCAGTTTTTCCGGCACCTCACGTTGCAGTTCCGCCAGTAATTCGGCGCTGATCCGCGACCTTTCAATGGCAAAATTTTCAAACTCCTGGGTATCCGCCATACGCCCCACGCGATCATGCTCTTTCACCAGCTGATAGCAGTGCCGCACGCGGGCGGGCGTCACCTCTTTCTGCGGCGCAAAACGGTCCTTAATTACCTTAAACACCCGGTCAAAACCTGGCAGCGTAAATACCAGCATCACCAGCCCGCGCACGCCGGGTGCGATGACAAATTGATCGCCAGTGCTGGCCATATAGTGCAGATATTCACGGTAGCTTTCGGTTTTGCCATGCTTCTGGCAGCCAATCGCCATATAGAGTTCAGCGGTGGTTTTGCCCGGCAGGATTTCGCGTAACCATTCGACCAGCGCGGCAGGCAGCGGCGCATACACCATAAAGTAGGAGCGGGCGAAGCCGAAGACGATGCTGGCCTCACGTTTACGGGTTAAGCAGGTATCAATCCACAACTCACCGGCGTCGCTGCGGTGAATCGGCAGTAAAAAAGCGTATACCCCGGATGGCAGACAGAGTTTTGCCACTAACCATGCCGCCTTATTGCGATAAAACAGCTCATTCGCCACTTTTAGCGTCGCCTGTTGTAGCTCCGTGGCGGCAAAGTTCTGTTGCAGATGGGCAATGATATAACCGATATCGCGCGGCAAATCCTGCCACGGCAGGCGCAAAGGTAAGTCACCAAGCATTTGTTGCAACAGCGAGCGCCAGCCTTGTTGTGCGCTAAAGGCTTTCGCCAGCGGACGCGGGATAGTGCGAAAACGGCGCGCTGGCTGCGAGCTGAAGATAAACAGCCGTTCCGCCGTTAGCGCCTGATGATCAAACAGACGACAGTAGACTGAATTAAAGAAACTTTCGGCGATTTCAAAACGGGGATAGTCAGGTAATAACCCGGTGTAGATGGCCTTGATGCGCGTAACAAAATCCGCGTCATCTGGCAGACCGATACAGCGTAGTTGCTCTACGACCAGGCCGACATGATGATCGTAGAGATGGATACGTGCTTTCATCGCCTGCTGCACCGCCAGCCAGTCAGCCTGTTCGAAGCGCTGCTGGGCGCCAGCGGTGATCTCGAGGAAGCGACCATATTGCGCGTCAAACCCCTGCAGAATAGTTTGCGCAATCAGTTTTTCGGTTGGTGACATAGCGCAACCTCCAGTCGGGCGGCGAGAACGCCGCCCCTGCACCGTTTAAACCCAAGGGCAACGTTCTCGCTGCCCGGTTTCGAATGATCAGTGATCGAATTGCTGCTCTTCGGTCGAACCGGTTAAGGCGGTGACCGATGACGCGCCACCCTGAATAATGGTGGTGACACTATCGAAATAGCCGGTTCCCACTTCCTGCTGATGCGACGAAAAGCTGTAACCCTGCTTAATCGCGGTAAATTCCGGCTGCTGCACTTTCTCAACGTAGTGCCGCATCCCTTCTCCCTGCGCGTAAGCCTGCGCCAGATCGAACATGTTGAACCACATGCTGTGGATGCCCGCCAGGGTAATAAACTGATATTTATAGCCCATCTCCGCCAGCGCCTGCTGGAAGCGCGCGATGGTCTGGTCATCGAGATTTTTCTTCCAGTTAAACGACGGTGAGCAGTTATAGGCCAGCAGTTTGCCCGGAAAACGCGCATGGATGGCATCGGCAAAGCGCTGCGCCAGCGCCAGATCCGGCGTCGAGGTTTCGCACCACAACATATCGGCATACGGTGCATAGGCCAGCCCGCGGCTGATCGCCTGGCCGATGCCGGCGCGGGTGCGGAAGAAACCTTCCGGCGTGCGCTCACCGGTAATAAATTCGCGGTCGTACTCATCGCAATCGGAAGTGATCAGATCGGCGGCATCGGCATCGGTACGGGCGATAAGTACAGTCGGCACCTCCATCACATCCGCCGCTAAACGCGCGGCAACCAGCTTCTGAATCGCCTCCTGCGTCGGTACCAGCACCTTGCCACCCATATGGCCGCATTTTTTCACCGAGGCCAGCTGGTCTTCAAAATGCACACCCGCCGCCCCGGCGCTGATCATCGCCTTCATCAGCTCAAAAGCGTTCAGTACACCGCCGAAGCCCGCTTCAGCATCGGCAACAATCGGCAAAAAGTAGTCGGTATAGCGCGCATCACCCGCTTCAATATTGCTGGCCCACTGAATCTGGTCGGCACGCTGAAAACTGTTATTAATCCGCTCCACCACGGATGGCACCGAGTTCGCCGGATAGAGTGACTGATCGGGATACATGCTGGCCGCCAGATTGGCATCGGCCGCCACCTGCCAGCCGGAGAGGTAGATCGCCTCGATACCCGCTTTCGCCTGCTGCAATGCCTGGCCGCCGGTAAGCGCGCCGAGGCTGTTGATATAACCCTTCTTCGCGCCGCCATTCAGCAGCGCCCACAGTTTTTCCGCGCCCTGCTGCGCCAGCGTACAGGCCGGATTGACGGAACCGCGCAGTTTCACCACTTCCGCCGCGCTGTAGGGACGGGTAATGCCTTCCCAGCGTGCATTGCGCCAGTTTTGTTCTGTGTTCTCAATCTGTTGGGTACGTGAGGTCATAGCGGATACTCCTGGTTGTCAGGGAATAAGGCTTAAGGGATCAGGCGGTAACCTGGCAGCGTGAGAAACTCCACCAGTTCAGTTTCAGTGGTGATGCGCTCCATCAGGCGCGCGGCATCATCAAATCGTCCCTGACAAAAACGCTGGTCACCCAGCTCTTCCTGAATCACTCGCATCTCTTCAGCCAGCATCTGACTGAACAGCGCGCGGGTCACTGTCTCACCGTTGGTCAGCGTTTTCTGATGGCGGATCCACTGCCAGATCGAGGTGCGTGAGATCTCAGCGGTCGCGGCATCCTCCATCAGTCCATAGATCGGCACGCAGCCATTGCCGGAGATCCAGGCTTCGATATACTGCACCGCCACCCGAATATTGGCGCGCATTCCCGCCTCGGTGCGTTCTCCCTCGCAGGGTTGCAGTAACTGTTGTGCGCTGATTGGCGTATCGTTTTCTCGCAGCACGTCCAGCTGGTTCGGTTTATCGCCCAGCGCCTGGTTAAATACCGCCATTACCGCGTCGGCCAGTCCCGGGTGCGCAATCCAGGTGCCGTCATGACCGTTGGCCGCTTCACGTTGTTTATCAGCACGCACTTTATTCAGCACCCATTCGTTGCGTTCAGGCTCTTTACTGGGAATAAACGCCGCCATACCGCCCATGGCAAAAGCGCCGCGACGGTGACAGGTTTTGATCAACAAACGCGAATAAGCATCGAGAAAACCCTGATCCATGGTCACTGACTGACGATCGGGTAAGACACGATCACCATGATTCTTCAGGGTTTTGATATAGCTGAAGATGTAATCCCAGCGGCCACAGTTAAGTCCGACAATATGATCGCGCAGGTGATACAGAATCTCGTCCATCTGAAATACTGCTGGCAGGGTTTCAATCAGCAGCGTCGCCTTAATCGTGCCGCGCGGCAGATCGAAACGATCTTCGGTATAGCTGAATACCCCCCTCCACCAGGCCGCTTCCTGAAAAGACTGGGTTTTCGGCAGATAGAAATAGGGGCCACTGCCTTTGGCCAGCAGCGCCTGATAGTTGTGGAAAAAGTAGAGCGCGAAATCAAACAGGCTGCCGGGGATCGCTTCACCGCGCCATAACACATGCTTTTCCGGCAGATGCAGCCCGCGTACCCGGCAGACCAGCACGGCGGGATAGGGTTTGAGCTGATAGATTTTGCCCGCTTCATTGCTGTAGCTGATGGTGCCTGCGATCGCATCGCGCAGGTTGATCTGCCCGTCGATCACTTTCTGCCATGAAGGCGCCAGGGAGTCTTCAAAGTCCGCCATAAACACATTCACATTGGCGTTCAGGGCGTTGATCACCATTTTGCGTTCTACCGGACCGGTGATCTCTAGCCGACGATCCTGTAAGTCCGCCGGGATACCGCGGATCTTCCAGTTGTCATTTTTAATGGAAGTGGTTTCCGAAATAAAATCAGGCAGCTCGCCATTATCAATTTTGCGCTGTACCAGGCTGCGTTCCGCCAGTAGTTCGTTGCGACGCGGTGTAAAGCGCGTCACCAGTTCGCTAAGAAAGTCGACAGCGCCGTCGGTTAAAATCTGTTGTTCTGCGCTGCCAAAGGGCTGACTGAATGCCAGCTCAGTAGTGATTGCATGTTGTGTCATGTTCGCTCTCTCCCGTTTGATCCTGCACGATCGATCGTTCAATCTTCTTGCTGCTGTTTTTATAACCTGCAGGATCAAAGCATAATCAGATAATTTTCAAAATCAAAAACTATTTCCATTTTTGATATTAAGCTGAATTAATCGATTGAAAATAAATAGAATAATATTGATAAGCGAAAGGAAGGGGTTTTCAGCAGGGAGATTGGGTAAGCAGAGGGTCTGGCGGGTCAAAAAGCATTCAACCCGCCACAGCAGATTATTCCAGCGTTGGATTCATATGGCGCAGATCAAACGGGGTAATCTGGTAGACGTAATAGTTCAGCCAGTTGGTGAACAGCAGATTGCCGTGACTACGCCAGGTGGCGCGCGGCGGCAATTCAGGATTGTCCTGCGGGAAATAATTAAATGGCACTTCCGGCTGCAATCCGGCTTCGTAATCACGATGATATTCGCCCGACAGCGTCAGGGCATCATACTCAGGATGGCCGGTGACAAACGCCAGCCGCTTATCTTTGCTGGCAAACAGGTAGGCACCGGTTTGCTCTGATTCAGCAAAGATCTCCAGATCGGTGTAGTCGCGCAATAACTGGCTGGGAAAATCGGCGTAGCGTGAATGTGGTGCGAGGAAGTTATCGTCAAAACCGCGCGTCAGCAGAGCGTGTGGATGCAGGGTCTGATGCTCGTACACGCCGGAAAGCTTGGTTTGTCGCGTCTGCTTCGGAATGCCATACAGAATATTTAGCGCCGCCTGTACCGCCCAACAGACAAACAGTGTCGAGGTCACATGCTCTTTCGCCCAGTGCAGCACGCGCTGGATCTGCGGCCAGTAGGCAACATCGTTAAAATCCACCAGACCTAAAGGCGCGCCGGTGACGATCAGTCCGTCAAAATTATCGTGCTGGATATCTTCAAAATTGCAGTAGAAGTTATTGAGATGCTCGCTCGGCGTATTGCGTGATTCACGCGCGTCGATACGCAGTAACTGAATATCGATCTGCAGCGGTGAGTTGGAGAGCAGGCGCAAAAACTGGTTCTCAGTCTCAATCTTTTTTGGCATCAGATTTAATACCAGCACCTTTAACGGACGGATTTCCTGAACACTTGCGCGTGAAGAGGCCATCACAAAGACGTTCTCATTACGCAGGAAATTCACTGCTGGTAGTTCATCGGGTACCCTGATTGGCATAACCTGTTTTCCTCATACATACGTTTATACGTTTAGACATCCAGATGCCTGAAGATAGCCTTTTGCCGTACAAAAGTCGAGAGATCATCCAATAGTTGAAAATGTTTCACCTAAAACGGGAAAGCATTGCCGAAAAAATCCCAGACGCAAAAAACCCTCATGCTTTCGCACGAGGGTTATCGCAATTTGATGCCTGGCAGTTCCCTACTCTCGCATGGGGAGACCCCACACTACCATCGGCGCTACGGCGTTTCACTTCTGAGTTCGGCATGGGGTCAGGTGGGACCACCGCGCTAAAGCCGCCAGGCAAATTCTGTTATTCATGCCGCCCTCAGGCCGCACAAATTAATCCGTTGTGAACAAGCTGAATATTTCGCGTCTCTCATCACGCTCACCAAAACACTTCTGGTGTTGTAAGGTTAAGCCTCACGGGTCATTAGTACCGGTTAGCTCAACGCATCGCTGCGCTTACACACCCGGCCTATCAACGTCGTAGTCTTCAACGTCCCTTCAGGACTCTCAAGGAGTCAGGGAGAATTCATCTCGAGGCAAGTTTCGCGCTTAGATGCTTTCAGCGCTTATCTTTTCCGCATTTAGCTACCGGGCAATGCCATTGGCATGACAACCCGAACACCAGTGATGCGTCCACTCCGGTCCTCTCGTACTAGGAGCAGCCCCTCTCAATTCTCCAGCGCCCACGGCAGATAGGGACCGAACTGTCTCACGACGTTCTAAACCCAGCTCGCGTACCACTTTAAACGGCGAACAGCCGTACCCTTGGGACCTACTTCAGCCCCAGGATGTGATGAGCCGACATCGAGGTGCCAAACACCGCCGTCGATATGAACTCTTGGGCGGTATCAGCCTGTTATCCCCGGAGTACCTTTTATCCGTTGAGCGATGGCCCTTCCATTCAGAACCACCGGATCACTATGACCTGCTTTCGCACCTGCTCGAGCCGTCACTCTCGCAGTCAAGCCAGCTTATGCCATTGCACTAACCTCACGATGTCCGACCGTGATTAGCTGACCTTCGTGCTCCTCCGTTACTCTTTAGGAGGAGACCGCCCCAGTCAAACTACCCACCAGACACTGTCCTCATCCCGGATCACGGGACTAAGTTAGAACATCAAACATTAAAGGGTGGTATTTCAAGGTTGGCTCCACGCAGACTGGCGTCCGCGCTTCAAAGCCTCCCACCTATCCTACACATCAAGGCTCAATGTTCAGTGTCAAGCTGTAGTAAAGGTTCACGGGGTCTTTCCGTCTTGCCGCGGGTACACTGCATCTTCACAGCGAGTTCAATTTCACTGAGTCTCGGGTGGAGACAGCCTGGCCATCATTACGCCATTCGTGCAGGTCGGAACTTACCCGACAAGGAATTTCGCTACCTTAGGACCGTTATAGTTACGGCCGCCGTTTACCGGGGCTTCGATCAAGAGCTTCTCCTTGCGGATAACCCCATCAATTAACCTTCCGGCACCGGGCAGGCGTCACACCGTATACGTCCACTTTCGTGTTTGCACAGTGCTGTGTTTTTAATAAACAGTTGCAGCCAGCTGGTATCTTCGACTGCTTTCAGCTCCGCCCGCGAGGGGTTTCACTTACCGGCAGCGTGCCTTCTCCCGAAGTTACGGCACCATTTTGCCTAGTTCCTTCACCCGAGTTCTCTCAAGCGCCTTGGTATTCTCTACCTGACCACCTGTGTCGGTTTGGGGTACGATTCGATGTTACCTGATGCTTAGAGGCTTTTCCTGGAAGCAGGGCATTTGTTACTTCACCACCGTGGTGGCTCGTCATCACGCCTCAGCCTTAAAGCGTTCCGGATTTGCCTGGAACGCAAGCCTACACGCTTAAACCGGGACAACCGTCGCCCGGCTAACATAGCCTTCTCCGTCCCCCCTTCGCAGTAACACCGAGTACAGGAATATTAACCTGTTTCCCATCGACTACGCTTTTCAGCCTCGCCTTAGGGGTCGACTCACCCTGCCCCGATTAACGTTGGACAGGAACCCTTGGTCTTCCGGCGAGCGGGCTTTTCACCCGCTTTATCGTTACTTATGTCAGCATTCGCACTTCTGATACCTCCAGCAGACCTCACAGTCCACCTTCGACGGCTTACAGAACGCTCCCCTACCCAACAACGCTT
>NZ_JAODIM010000012.1 GCF_025527015.1 Winslowiella arboricola
TCCGGCGAGCGGGCTTTTCACCCGCTTTATCGTTACTTATGTCAGCATTCGCACTTCTGATACCTCCAGCAGACCTCACAGTCCACCTTCGACGGCTTACAGAACGCTCCCCTACCCAACAACGCTTACGCGTCGCTGCCGCAGCTTCGGTGCATGGTTTAGCCCCGTTACATCTTCCGCGCAGGCCGACTCGACCAGTGAGCTATTACGCTTTCTTTAAATGATGGCTGCTTCTAAGCCAACATCCTGGCTGTC
>NZ_JAODIM010000013.1 GCF_025527015.1 Winslowiella arboricola
CGAGCGGGCTTTTCACCCGCTTTATCGTTACTTATGTCAGCATTCGCACTTCTGATACCTCCAGCAGACCTCACAGTCCACCTTCGACGGCTTACAGAACGCTCCCCTACCCAACAACGCTTGCGCGCCGCTGCCGCAGCTTCGGTGCATGGTTTAGCCCCGTTACATCTTCCGCGCAGGCCGACTCGACCAGTGAGCTATTACGCTTTCTTTAAATGATGGCTGCTTCTAAGCCAACATCCTGGCTGTCTGTGC
>NZ_JAODIM010000014.1 GCF_025527015.1 Winslowiella arboricola
TGTAAGCGCAGCGATGCGTTGAGCTAACCGGTACTAATGACCCGTGAGGCTTAACCTTACAACACCAGAAGTGTTTTGGTGAGCGTGATGAGAGACGCGAAATATTCAGCTTGTTCACAACGGATTAGTTTGTGCGGCCTGAGGGCGGCATGAATAACAGAATTTGCCTGGCGGCTTTAGCGCGGTGGTCCCACCTGACCCCATGCCGAACTCAGAAGTGAAACGCCGTAGCGCCGATGGTAGTGTGGGGTCTCC
>NZ_JAODIM010000015.1 GCF_025527015.1 Winslowiella arboricola
ATCGGCGCTACGGCGTTTCACTTCTGAGTTCGGCATGGGGTCAGGTGGGACCACCGCGCTAAAGCCGCCAGGCAAATTCTGTTATTCATGCCGCCCTCAGGCCGCACAAATTAATCCGTTGTGAACAGGCTGAAAATTTCGCGTCTCTCATCACGCTCACCAAAACACTTCTGGTGTTGTAAGGTTAAGCCTCACGGGTCATTAGTACCGGTTAGCTCAACGCATCGCTGCGCTTACACACCCGGCCTATCAACG
>NZ_JAODIM010000009.1 GCF_025527015.1 Winslowiella arboricola
CCTCTGACTGCCAGGGCATCCACCGTGTACGCTTAGTCGCTTAACCTCACAACCCGGAAGTGTCTTTCGACTCTTCTGAGCTGCAAGCATTTGAGAGACTCGAACATATCGTGATTCATTTCTTATTACGGAGAAATGAGACGACATGTCGTTTCAATTTTCAGCTTGTTCCGGATTTTTAAAGAGCATAATACTTCGCAGCATACCGTTGCCGGCGTGCTCTGAAGTATTTTTAGTAACGGTATGGTGGAG
>NZ_JAODIM010000010.1 GCF_025527015.1 Winslowiella arboricola
ACGACGTTGATAGGCCGGGTGTGTAAGCGCAGCGATGCGTTGAGCTAACCGGTACTAATGACCCGTGAGGCTTAACCTTACAACACCAGAAGTGTTTTGGTGAGCGTGATGAGAGACGCGAAAATTTCAGCTTGTTCACAACGGATTAATTTGTGCGGCCTGAGGGCGGCATGAATAACAGAATTTGCCTGGCGGCTTTAGCGCGGTGGTCCCACCTGACCCCATGCCGAACTCAGAAGTGAAACGCCGTAG
>NZ_JAODIM010000008.1 GCF_025527015.1 Winslowiella arboricola
CGAGCGGGCTTTTCACCCGCTTTATCGTTACTTATGTCAGCATTCGCACTTCTGATACCTCCAGCAGACCTCACAGTCCACCTTCGACGGCTTACAGAACGCTCCCCTACCCAACAACGCTTGCGCGTCGCTGCCGCAGCTTCGGTGCATGGTTTAGCCCCGTTACATCTTCCGCGCAGGCCGACTCGACCAGTGAGCTATTACGCTTTCTTTAAATGATGGCTGCTTCTAAGCCAACATCCTGGCTGTC
>NZ_JAODIM010000007.1 GCF_025527015.1 Winslowiella arboricola
CGTTGATAGGCCGGGTGTGTAAGCGCAGCGATGCGTTGAGCTAACCGGTACTAATGACCCGTGAGGCTTAACCTTACAACACCAGAAGTGTTTTGGTGAGCGTGATGAGAGACGCGAAATTTTCAGCTTAGTTCACCGGATATAAGAATCAGCAGAAACGAAAGATTTTGCGCTGAAGCAAGGCGGCAAGTGAAGGAAAGGAAGGAGCATACTTTGGTATGTGACTGACTTTACGAGCGGAGC
>NZ_JAODIM010000006.1 GCF_025527015.1 Winslowiella arboricola
TGATCCGCGTAAAGCGGCGGTGGAAGCGGCAATTGCCCGTGCTAAAGCCAAAAAAGCAGCGGCGCAAACGCCTGCTGCAAGCGAAACCACTGAGCAATCAGCAACGGCTGATCCGCGTAAAGCGGCGGTGGAAGCGGCAATTGCCCGTGCTAAAGCCAAAAAAGCAGCGGCGCAAACGCCTGCTGCAAGCGAAACCACTGAGCAATCAGCAACGGCTGATCCGCGTAAAGCGGCG
>NZ_JAODIM010000005.1 GCF_025527015.1 Winslowiella arboricola
TCGCAGATTAGCACGCCCTTCATCGCCTCTGACTGCCAGGGCATCCACCGTGTACGCTTAGTCGCTTAACCTCACAACCCGGAAGTGTCTTTCGACTCTTCTGAGCTGCAAGCATTTGAGAGACTCGGACATATCGTGATTCATTTCTTATTACGGAGAAATGAGACGACATGTCGTTTCAATTTTCAGCTTGTTCCGGATTTTTAAAGAGCAAATATCTCAAACGTGA
>NZ_JAODIM010000040.1 GCF_025527015.1 Winslowiella arboricola
AATATAGTAGTCACTCTTGAGACTTGATATTTCAAATTTTTTCCATCCGGAGATGGTTTGCGATATCAACCCTGCGAGTGCCCACACAGATTGTCTGATAAATTGTTAAAGAGCAGTGCAATCAGCGGTTTAACTTGCTGTTGCGAGGTGGCGTATATTACGCTTTCCTCCTTCAGAGTCAACCTTTTTTTGAAGGTTTCTTCCGGCGGTTCGTGTTACCGAACCTCCTGACACCGCGCTGTGTAAGCCGTTGTTCCGTGTCAGTGGAGGCGCAGTATAGGGAATTTCTGGCGGGTGACAAGGTTTAAATTGAATAAATTGCTCAAGCGCTCACTTTTCACCCAAACAGCATCTAAATCGCCAGACATTGAGGGATAAATATACAAAAACGGGCCTTGCGGCCCGTTTTTCTTAATAACAGCGGTTTATTGCCGGGCAACAATCTGCCCGTCTTTTACCACCATCTCGATGGTTTTACCCGCAACCAGTGCACCAGAGAGGATCTGCTGCGCCAGCGGGTTCTCAATTTGCTGCTGGATGGCACGTTTTAATGGCCGCGCACCATATACCGGGTCATAACCGTTTTCACCTAACAGTAACAGCGCATCGTCGGAGATTTGCAAGGTAAAGCCACGCTCCTCCAGACGGTGATACAGACGCTGTAACTGAATTTTGGCAATTGACGCGATATGTTTCTCACCCAACGGATGGAACACCACCAGCTCGTCAATACGGTTAATAAACTCAGGACGGAAGTGATGACCTACTACCGACATCACCAGCTCCTTCATCTTCGCGTAATCCAGTTCGCCAAAATGCTCCTGAATCAGATCTGAACCCAGGTTCGAGGTCATAATCACTACGCTATTACGGAAGTCGACGGTTCTGCCCTGCCCGTCGGTCAGCCGACCATCATCCAGCACCTGCAACAGAATGTTGAACACATCGGGATGCGCTTTCTCAACTTCATCGAGCAGGATGACAGAATAAGGACGACGACGAACCGCTTCCGTCAGGTAACCACCCTCTTCATAACCGACATATCCCGGAGGCGCACCGACCAGTCGTGACACTGAGTGTTTTTCCATAAACTCCGACATATCGATACGCACCATCGCATCGTCGCTGTCGAACAGGAAATTGGCCAGCGCCTTACATAACTCGGTTTTACCGACACCGGTAGGTCCAAGGAACAGGAATGAACCAATTGGACGATTCGGGTCCGCTAATCCGGCGCGGCTACGACGGATAGCATTCGATACTGCTTCTACGGCTTCATCCTGGCCAATCACCCGATGATGAAGATCATGCTCCATGCGCAGCAGCTTCTCGCGTTCACCTTCCATCATGCGCGCCACCGGAATGCCGGTCCAGCGCGCCAGCACATCGGCAATCTCAACGTCGGTTACGCGATTACGTAACAGGCGCATGGTCTTGCCTTCTGACTGCGTGGCGGATGCCAGCTGTTTTTCCAGTTCCGGGATCTGGCCGTACTGCAGCTCGGACATTTTAGCCAAATCGCCCACACGCCGCGCCTGCTCCATCGACAGCTTGGCCTGCTCCAGTTCAGCTTTAATCGTCTGCGTACCGGAAAGAGAAGCCTTCTCGGCTTTCCACTCCTCTTCCAGTTCGGAGTATTCGCGCTCTTTCTGACCCAGCTCATCTTCCAGCGTCTCTAAGCGTTTGATACTTGCATCATCCGACTCTTTCTTCAGCGCCTGCTGCTCCAGCTTAAGCTGAATAATGCGGCGCTCCAGACGGTCGAGAGACTCCGGCTTCGAGTCGATCTGCATACGAATGCTCGATGCCGCTTCATCAATCAGGTCGATAGCTTTGTCCGGCAGCTGACGGTCAGCAATATAACGGTGCGACAGGGTCGCCGCCGCCACAATCGCCGGGTCAGTGATCTGCACATGGTGGTGCAGCTCATAGCGCTCTTTCAGCCCGCGCAGAATCGCGATGGTATCTTCAACGCTCGGCTCGGCGACGAACACTTTCTGGAAACGACGTTCCAGCGCGGCATCTTTTTCGATGTACTGGCGATATTCATCCAGCGTGGTGGCGCCAACACAGTGCAGCTCACCGCGCGCCAGCGCCGGTTTCAGCATATTGCCGGCATCCATCGCGCCATCGGCTTTACCGGCGCCAACCATGGTGTGCAACTCATCAATAAACAGAATGACATTGCCTTCCTGTTTTGACAGATCGCTTAACACCCCTTTCAGGCGCTCTTCAAACTCACCACGGTATTTGGCGCCCGCCACCAGCGAACCCATATCCAGTGACAGTACGCGGCGTCCTTTCAGACCTTCCGGCACTTCACCATTGATAATGCGCTGCGCCAGTCCTTCAACAATCGCGGTTTTACCAACGCCCGGCTCACCAATCAGCACCGGGTTGTTTTTGGTACGGCGTTGCAGCACCTGAATGGTGCGGCGAATCTCTTCATCACGGCCGATAACCGGGTCGAGCTTGCCCTGCTCCGCACGCTCGGTCAGATCGATAGTGTATTTTTTCAAAGCCTGGCGCTGATCTTCAGCCCCCTGATCGTTCACGCTGTCTCCTCCACGCATTTGTTCAATCGCTTTTGTCAGCTTATCGCTGGTTGCGCCAGCAGATTTCAGTAAATCCGCTACCGAGCCGCGCGAGTCGAGTGCGGCCAGAACAAATAATTCAGATGATATAAAGTTGTCGCCGCGCTTTTGCGCCAGCTTGTCACAAAGATTGAGTACCCGAACCAGGTCGGCTGAAGGCTGCACATCACCACCGGTTCCTTCCACCTGCGGCAAGCGGCTGACCGCCTGCTCAATACCGGTGCGCAATGCGGCGACATCAACGCCGGCAGTGGTGAGTAACGGACGCACCGATCCCCCTTCCTGATTAAGCAGAGCGCTCATCAGATGCAAAGGCTCGATAAATTGGTTGTCACGCCCCAGTGCGAGTGACTGAGCGTCGGCGAGTGCCAGCTGGAATTTATTAGTAAGACGATCCAGACGCATAATTCCTCCCATACAGGTCAAAATGCTACTGGAGATTAGATGAGGTCATCCCTCAAATTATTCAAGGTTATTGACCTGAATTTATGGCGAAAAAACACGCTAACTGGATCGTCTTGACGGTCAAGGTTATATCAGCCAGATCAAACTTGCCAGGCGGCCGGTGACGCCATCGCGTCGGAAGGAGAAAAATTGCTCCGCTTGCGTCACGGTGCAAAGCCCGCCACCGCTGATAGAAAGCACACCTTGTGCTTCCAGTCGCAGACGCGCCAGCAACCAGATATCGGCAAAATATTTTGCGCCAACCGGTTTAAATGCCGCAGCGGCCTGGGGATTATCGGCAACGAAGGCGTCAAACACCTCACAGCCCACTTCAAATGCCGCCGGCCCAATCGCCGGTCCCAGCCAGGCGTGGATTTCGCCCGCGGGACAGGAGAAACTGGCCAGAGTTGCTTCTAATACGCCGGCATGCAGTCCGCGCCATCCGGCATGGGCGGCAGCCACTTGCTTACCGTCCTGCGAACAGAACAGTACCGGTAAGCAGTCGGCAGTCATTGCGACGCAGACCACACCAGCCCTGTCGGTCCAGGCGGCATCAGCGCGCAAGTCATCCGGCGCAGCACCGTTAAGGCGCAAAACATCCGTGCCATGCACCTGTTCCAGCCATACCGGCATCGCGGGGAGATCCGCCAGCGTGATTAAACGTTCGCGGTTGGCCTGCACTGTCGCCTGATCATCCCCTACATGCGTACCCAGATTCAGCGCATCCCAGGGGGCGAGACTGACGCCTCCGGCACGCGTGGTGGAGCAGGCACGAACATTGGCCGGCGCCGGCCAGTCGGGAATAATCAGTTCACTCATTACCAGTCCATCTGATCTTTAAATTCTTCGGTATCAGCTTTCAGCGCATCAATCAAATCGACCATATCCTGTGGTAATGGCGCATGCCATTCCATTTCGATACCGGTAATCGGATGGTAAAGACGCAACATCGTAGCGTGCAGTGCCTGACGATCAAAACCACGCAAAGTGCTGATAAAGGAATCAGAAGCGCCTTTCGGTGGACGCGGACGGCCGCCGTACAGCTGATCACCCACCAGCGGATGGTTAATGTGCGCCATATGCACACGGATCTGGTGAGTACGACCGGTTTCCAGACGCAGACGCAGACGCGTATGGGCACGGAAATGCTCCATAATGCGATAGTGCGTAGTCGCCGGTTTACCCATCGGATGCACCGCCATATGAGTGCGTTTGGTGGAGTGGCGACTAATTGGCTCATTAACTGAACCGCCAGCAGTCATATTACCGATAGCTACCGCCTCATACTCACGGGTGATTTCACGTAACTGCAGTGATTCCACCAGATGAGTTTGCGCCGGAACACTTTTCGCCACTACCATCAATCCGGTAGTATCTTTATCCAGACGATGCACGATGCCTGCACGCGGCACATCCATAATTGCCGGATAGTAATGCAGCAGAGCATTAAGTACGGTGCCGTCAGGATTACCCGCGCCAGGGTGGACCACCAGGTCGCGCGGTTTATTGATCACCAGAATATGGTCATCTTCATAGACGATATTCAGCGCGATATCCTGGGCTTCCCAGCGCGCTTCTTCTTCAATTTCGGCATCGATAGCGACCTTCTCGCCACCCAGCACTTTTTCTTTTGGCTTGTCGATCACGTTGCCGTTAACCGTCACGCGACGGTCAAGGATCCACTCTTTTATGCGAGAACGTGAATAATCAGGGAACATTTCCGCTAAAGCCTGATCTAAGCGTTGTCCGAGTTGTGATTCGGACACCGTTGCGGTGAGTTGTACTAGTTGTGCCATAAACAGCTTCTTCGTTAACGTTGGGTTTTCACGGCGATGCCGTTTAATATAATGTGCTATCGTACCTGGTCACTAAAGGGAGCTTAACGGACAGCTTCCGCAATAACACTTGAGGATAATCAAATCGTCATGACGCGTATGAAATATCTGGTGGCTGCAGCCACGTTGAGCCTGGCACTGGTTGGTTGTTCCAGCTCCAAGGATGTGGTTCCTGACAGCCCACCATCTGAGCTTTACGCTACGGCCCAGCAAAAACTGCAGGACGGTAACTTTAAAGGAGCAATAACGCAACTGGAAGCGCTCGATAACCGCTACCCGTTCGGCCCTTACTCCCAGCAAGTTCAGCTAGATCTGATCTACGCTTACTATAAAAATGCCGATTTACCGCTGGCGCAGGCCGCAATCGATCGCTTTATGCGCCTGAATCCAACCCATCCAAACATCGACTATGTCGTCTATATGAAAGGTCTGACGGATATGGCTCTGGATGATTCAGCACTACAGGGCTTCTTTGGTGTTGATCGATCAGACCGCGATCCTGAGCATGCACGCGATGCTTTCCGTGACTTCTCACAGTTGCTGCGCGGCTATCCGAATAGCCAGTATGCCGCTGATTCACGCAAACGTCTGGTGTATCTGAAAGATCGTCTGGCCAAATATGAGCTTTCCGTGGCGCAATTCTATACTAAGCGTGGTGCTTATGTCGCTGTGGTTAATCGCGTAGAACAGATGATGAAGGATTATCCGGATACGCAGGCCACCAGAACGGCCCTGCCGTTGATGGAAAATGCTTATCGCCAGCTGCAGCTTAATGCTCAGGCAGAGAAGGTGGCGAAAATTATCGCCACTAATCAGGCGTAAGAGAAAGAAACAAAAATGGCAGCCATCTGGCTGCCATTTTTTTGGCCGAAAAAACAACTGATTTCAGATTACCCGGCCGGGTTAACTCATCAATAATGCCCGCTAACAAGCCACCCCGCAAGCCCTTCTCGCGTAATTACTGGCCCATTTCACAGATTTCTCCTGATTGACAAAAAGTGACAAATTTTCGTGATCTCAATCACGCATTGAGGCCTTTTTCGCGCTATGCTGGGTTCACCAAGACGGAAATGACAGAGAGGTAAGTACTATGGTTCTGAACATTACCAGCAAGCAAATGGAAATCACACCGGCCATCCGCCAGCATGTCGAAGACCGTCTCGCGAAGCTTGAAAAGTGGCAAACCCATCTGATAAATCCGCATATTGTGTTGTCGAAAGAGCCGAAGGAATTTGTCGCTGACGCGACGATTAACACGCCAAATGGCCAGCTGATTGCCAGCGCGAAGAAAGAAGACATGTACGCAGCAATCAACGACTTGATTAATAAACTGGAGCGTCAGCTGAATAAAGTTCAGCATAAAGGCGAAGCGCGCCGCGCTGAAGCCAGTGTCAAAGACCTCAGCGTGGTCGATGAAGAGTAACAAGGTAAACAGCATCAACGCGCCCGCGGGCGCGTTTTTTATTGACAGTGATAAATTGCAACGGTTACTGTAAACGCTCACTGATAATGGAATCCACCATGAAACCGCAATTGTTCTTCTTCGCATTCTTTTTTACCTTCCCCTGATTGGGAGGCAATTCGTCGTGTAAGAATGAATGCGAAGACGAACAACAAAGCCTCCCAAACGGGAGGCTTTTTTTTTGGACATCTGACAGGTAGCGATAATGAACACCGAAAACCCTCTGTTAGCCCTGCGCGATAAAATCAGCGCCGTTGATGAAAAATTATTAGCGTTGCTTGCCGAGCGGCGCGGGCTGGCGATTGAAGTGGCGAAAGCCAAGATGGCGACCCAGCGCCCGATTCGCGATATCGATCGCGAGCGTGATCTACTGGAACATCTGATCACCGTGGGCAAGCGCCACCAGTTGGATGCTCACTACATCACCCGCCTGTTCCAGCAAATTATTGAAGATTCAGTACTGACCCAGCAGGCGCTGTTGCAGAAACACCTCAACCAGCCGGATTCCCATTCAGCGCGGATTGCCTTTCTCGGCCCGAAAGGCTCTTATTCACACCTTGCTGCCCGCCGCTATGCCGCGCGCCACTTTGAGCATTTTATTGAAAGTGGCTGCCTGAAATTCCATGACATTATCAATCAGGTGGAAACCGGTCAGGCCGATTACGCAGTATTACCGATTGAAAACACCAGCTCCGGCTCGATCAACGATGTTTATGACCTGCTGCAACAGACCAGCCTGTCACTGGTGGGTGAAATGACGGTGCCAATTAACCACTGCGTACTGGTGGCGGACAGCACCGATCTCCAGCAGATTGAAACGGTTTACAGCCATCCGCAACCTTTCCAGCAGTGCAGCCAGTTTATTAACCGCTTCCCGCACTGGAAGATTGAGTACACCGAAAGCACCGCCGCAGCGATGGAAAAAGTCGCCGCCCTGAATTCACCGAAAGCGGCCGCGCTGGGCAGTGAAGCCGGTGGCGAACTCTATAATTTGCAGGTGCTGGAGCGCGATCTGGCAAATCAGCAGCAGAACATTACTCGCTTTATTATTCTGGCGCGTAAACCGGTCGAAGTATCACAACAGGTTCCGGCCAAAACCACGCTGATTATGGCTACAGGACAGCAGTCCGGCGCACTGGTCGAAGCGCTGCTGGTGCTGCGCCAGCACGACCTGATTATGAGCAAACTCGAATCACGTCCGATTAATGGCAATCCGTGGGAAGAGATGTTTTATATCGATGTACAGGGCAACCTGCGTTCCGCCGAGATGCAGCAGGCGCTGCGTGAACTGACGGCGATTACCCGCTCACTGAAAGTGCTCGGCTGCTACCCGAGTGAAAATGTGGTGCCGGTCGATCCTCAATAATTCGCTGAATCGACGACAATCAACGCATAAAAAAACCGGGAAGTTCCCGGTTTTTTATTTTGCGCGTTGACTTACAAGCGACTGTCATTGGCCTGACGCAACAGCGTGCGGCTCTCTTCCTGGAAGCGTTTGGCATGATCGCCAAACCAGTGTTCGACCCGGCGGAAACTGTCGATAAACGCCTGCTTATCGCCCTGCTCCAGCAGTTTAATCGCCTCGCCAAAACGCTGATGATAGCGCTTGATCAGCTCGAGATTGCGGCCGGAAGACATAATAATATCTGCGTACAGCTGTGGATCCTGGGCAAACAGACGCCCAACCATCGCCAGCTCCAGCCGGTAAATCGGTGAAGAGAGCGCCAGCAGCTGCTCCAGCTGCACGTTCTCTTCCGCCAGATGCAAACCATAAGCAAAAGTGGCGAAGTGGCGCAGCGCCTGAATAAATGCCATATTCTGGTCGTGTTCCACCGCGCTGATACGGTGCAGGCGCGCGCCCCATACCTGGATCTGCTCCAGCAGCCACTGATAAGCCTCAGGCTGACGACCATCACACCACACCACCACCTGTTTCGCCAGGCTGCCGCTGTCCGGGCCAAACATCGGGTGCAGACCCAGTACCGGGCCGCTGTGCGCCGCCAGCATCGCCTGTAACGGACGATTTTTTATCGATGCCAGATCAACCAGAATACAGTCATCCGGCAATTTCGGCAGTCCGGCAATCACCTGCTCCGTCAGATGGATCGGCACGCTGATAATCACCATACCGGCATTACTCAGCATGCTTTCCGCCTGATCCCAGTCGTCTTTATCAAGTATTTTCACCTGATAGCCTGACAGGGTCAGCATCTTTTCAAACAGTCGGCCCATCTGCCCTTTACCGCCGACAATCACGACCGGACGCAGTTCCGGGCAAAGGGTTTTGAAGCCTTTATCATTTTCGCTGGAGTAGGATTCACGCATTACACGGCGCAACACATCCTCAATCAAATCAGGCGGCACGCCCAGCGCTTCCGCCTCTTTGCGCCGCGAAGCCAGCATTGAAGCTTCGCGTTCCGGGACATAAATCGGTAATCCATAACGACTTTTCACTTCGCCAACTTCAGCAACCAGCTCCAGTCGTTTGGCCAGCAGATCGAGCAGCGCTTTATCAACTTCATCGATTTGATCGCGTAGCGCGGTCAGTTCAGCCACCATAAATTAAACCTCTTGTGACAGACGCGCCGTCAGCACTCCGCTCAGGCCCTGATGAATCTCACGCAGCAACGTATCGGTAGTTTCCCAGTTGATGCAGGCATCAGTGACGGAAACGCCGTGGCGCATAGAACTGCGTGGCTGTTCAGAAGACTGATTGCCTTCATTAATATTGCTTTCCAGCATCAGGCCGATAATCGAGCGGTTGCCGTCTTTAATCTGCGCGATTGCAGACTCAGCCACTGCGGGCTGACGACGATAGTCTTTGTTTGAATTGCCATGACTGCAATCTATCATCAAGGATGGACGGAGTCCCGCCTGAAGCATCTCTTTTTCACACTGCGCCACGTCCTGCGGGCCGTAGTTCGGCGCTTTACCACCGCGCAAAATAACATGACCATCAGGGTTACCCTGGGTTTGCAGCAGACAAACCTGACCGGCCTGGTTAATACCGACAAAGCGGTGTGGCATCGCTGCAGCGCGCATCGCATTGATCGCGGTGCCAAGACTGCCGTCTGTGCCGTTTTTAAAGCCTACCGGCATCGACAGGCCAGACGCCATTTCGCGGTGTGTCTGTGATTCGGTAGTACGCGCACCAATCGCCGACCAGCTAAACAGATCGCCAAGGTATTGCGGACTATTGGGATCCAGTGCTTCTGTGGCCAGCGGCAGCCCCATCTCCACCAGATCCAGCAGCAGGCGGCGCGCAATATGCAGACCCGCTTCCATATCGAATGAGTTATCCATATAAGGATCGTTGATCAGCCCTTTCCAACCGACAGTGGTACGAGGCTTTTCAAAATAGACGCGCATAACGATATACAGCTGATCCTTCAACTGTTCAGAGATCTGTTTCAGGGAACGGGCATATTCCAGCGCAGCTTCAGGATCATGAATCGAGCAGGGACCGCAAACGATCAGCAGGCGATGATCTTTACCGCTAATGATGTCAGAGATAGTCTGACGTGAGGCGGAAATCTGTGCTGCCAGCTGGGCGTTTAACGGAAACTGTTTTTTCAGCTCTTCCGGAGTAATTAATACTTGTTCATCAGCGATATGAACATTATTCAGCGCGTCTTTTTGCATGATCCTGATCCTTTCTCACTCGTTTATGCGTTCGTCATGATCCTCAATGAGGTTGCGATTACTTTACCACAGAACGTAAAGCCTGCAATCCATGAGTGTACAGTTTATTTACCACTCAATATAAAAACGCTATTATTTATCATTATAATTGTTATAAATCATACATATAAATAAAAACCATCGAAATCAATATCTGTAAACTTAACTTTACAATAACGACAGGCATTCTGCTTCACACGCGTCAAAAATCGCCGTAAAATCCGTAACCTGCATTAAGTTCTTAATCGTTGTTGTATTGTTTTATGCTGTAAAACAGCAGAGACAAGTGAGGAGTTGCCAATGAATATCCACCTTCGTCCTTTTGCCATGCAGGATGCTGGCGTCTTCGCCGCCGCGATCAATGAATCGCTGGAGAGTTTATTGCCCTGGATGGTCTGGGCACATGCCGGCTATAACAAGCAACAGGCGCGTCAGTGGTTTGCCTTTACCCATATGCAGCGTGAGAAAGGCGAAGCCGATGAGTTCGGTATTTACGATGATAATGACCAGCTGTTAGGCGGCGCCGGGTTGCGCTATCCGCAGGACAAAGCCAGCCTGTGCGCCATTGGCTACTGGGTGCGCAGCAGTCAGCAGCGTAAAGGAATTGCCCGTCAGGCGGTAAAACAGCTTGCAGCACTGGCCTTCCAGCGCCCGGAGATTAACACTATTGAAATTCTGGCAGCTGAGGCCAATCTGGCAAGTCGCGCGGTGGCAGTTGCCAGCGGCGCAGAGTTTATCGACCTGCGCTACGGTTTAATTATTCTTGAGAGTGGCCCGGTTAATACCGCTATCTATCATTTACAGCGGCCGCAGTAAGCTTTCAAGCCGCTGAATTTATTGCGTAAAACCGCGCAGTTAATCTGGTTTATCTTTTACAGGCCTGCTACTTGTGCTTGCCGCGAATTTTTGCTGCATTTGCAGCGCATTAAGCTCATCACGCGATCCCACCTTCGCCATCGCCGTTTGCCAGTTCGATCCGCCTGCGCGTGGGGGGCGTAACGTTTCACTGCTGACCGGGGGCGCGGTACTGTTTTGCAGTGACTCCTGACTTTCACGTTCCAGCTGTGCCGCCACCGGATTGCCTGGCCGGGAAAGGGTTTGCAGCGGAATACTGTTTGACTCGCCTGACACGATGCTGGCGCTGTCACCTGCTGATTCAAGACTCTGGCGTTCAAGATCCGCCGCCACCGGGTTACCCGGACGCGGAGGAGCTTCCTCAGCTGGCGCGTTAGTTGTACCGTTATCACCCCACAGCCGCTTAGCGACATCCAGCTGAGGATGGGTATCGAAGAAATGGTCAATCGCCTCATCGTTGCGTGTCGGCGCCGGCCCGGCAAGGGTTCCGGCAATGCCCTGCAACGCATAGGCGCCAGCCGATGTCACCAGATTTACCGCCTGCTCTACCGCCTGTTGTGACGCGAGATTCTCGGTGCCACTTTGCATATGCGCACGCGTCAGATTCTTTAATCCGTTAACCCCACCGAGACCCGCCGCCAGCGTCATGGTTTCCGCCACCATATTGCCGGAAAATGGATTCATCAGCCCTTTCGCAATCTGGCGCGGCGATGTCAACATATCCTGTGCAGCGGTAATCAGCCGGTCTTTGGTGCCCGAAACCATCTGCCCGCTAATGCTGGTCTGGTCGAGCTGCTGGAAGCGCTCCCGCCAGTCGGTGCGACCTAATAAAAACTCCGGCCCATGCAGCGAGTTGTTTCTGTTGGCAACAACACTGCTCAGCGCGCCGGCAGCAGGGGTTAATGCCGTGCCTAACGTGGTGTTCGCCGCAAGGCGCTCCTTTTCGGCTACCATTGCCGTGCCAACAGCGGCACTGCCCGTCACCAGGTTTCTGGCGTTAAAACCGGTTCCGCCCAGCAGTGCCTGCTGCATGCTGTGCCCCAGTCCCTCGCGGCGATCAACCAGCTCCTGCATCACCGGCTCCAGTTTGTCATGGTCAGCGACCATCCATTTGGCATCCTTCACCGCATTGGCCAGCACCTTATCTGAATAAGCTTTCAGTACGATGGCGGAACCGCCCGCCATCACTCCACCAATAACATCGG
This sequence comes from Winslowiella arboricola, assembly GCF_025527015.1. Lineage (GTDB taxonomy): Bacteria > Pseudomonadota > Gammaproteobacteria > Enterobacterales > Enterobacteriaceae > Erwinia > Erwinia arboricola. The sequence continues at coordinate 12,077 of NZ_JAODIM010000040.1, forward strand.
AAGTCAGTGAGCCTTTAGTGGTGTTAAAAAACAGGTTAGCAGCTTTAGACAGTGTCTCAGCCGGGAAACCGGAAGCTGCAAAGGAAACAGTGGTGAGTGCGCCTTCAGCCGCAGCAGTAATATCATCCAGTTTCATCCCTTTGCTGAGTACCGCTTTGGCGCTATCGCGGTCATAACCCATTTCATCCAGCCCGGTGGCGCGCTCATGCATCAGCTCTTCCATACCTTCGCCACCAGGGAAATAGTCTCTTAACAGATTATGCAGTTCGCTGATGTTTCTCTGGCTCTCAGATTCGACGCTACCGGTGCTGCTGGTGCTGTTGCTGCTGTTTGTACGACTCAGGCCATTCCCCCTGGTCTGTTCTGACTGCACATTGGTGGGAAGGGAAAAATTAGGTATCGGTCGCTGACCGCTAGCAGGGATGCCGTTTTGCATAATTACTACCACTCCATACAGGAAATAAATAACCATATATCTGAGTGGCAACGTGCAGGCATCGGTTGCAGAGAAATCAGTTTTTCTTATACATCTGTGAAGCAGCTCAAAAAACAGCCTCCACTCCAGAGCCGTTTAGCCGTGTAATCAGCAAATAAACGATATTATTTTGGCGCATAAAAATGATGCTAAACAAGGGAGTAGCACACGTTCTCTTTTATATTCTGCCCGCTAACGTTGCTTAATCAGTATTTCCTAATATGATTCGGGGCAAATGCATATTCCTGAGAGATAAAAATGAGAGTTAAAGGCATCGCCAAAGGATTCTTTATATTGATCCTTATCTTAGTCACGCTGGCTTTTTTTGGGGTTTTAGAGCCGTACTATTCATCGGTGCTGTGGGCAACGATACTGGCAGTTATTTTCCATCCGCTGAAAACCAAAATGCGCAACGCAATGGGTGACAGAAACGGGCTGGCTTCATTGCTTACCATTCTGGTGATATGTCTGATTGTCTTTACGCCTCTCAGCCTGATTGCATCATCACTGGCGATTGAATTTAATGTGGTTTATCAGAAACTGCAGAACCACAATACCCAGCTACCGGCAATTCTAGCCGACACCCTGCAACATCTCCCCGGCTGGGCTCAGCAATTTCTTACCGAGCATGATCTGAATAATGCGAAGGAGATTCAGCAAAAGCTGTCTGATTTCGCCCTGCGTGGCGGACAGTATTTAGCTGGCAGTGTGTTCCTGATCAGTAAAGGTACCTTTAGCTTTGCGGTTGGTTTCGGCGTGATGCTCTACCTGCTGTTCTTCCTGCTAAAAGATGGCGCTTATCTGGTTAATCTGATTCTGGAAGCCCTGCCGCTGTCGAAATATGTTAAGCACCATCTGCTGATGAAGTTCGCAGCGGTTGCCCGCGCAACGGTGAAAGGCACAGTGGTGGTCGGCGCTGTTCAGGGCTTACTGGGTGGACTGGCGTTTTACTTCACTGATATCGATGGCAGTATGCTATGGGGCGCGTTAATGGCCTTCTTATCGCTGATACCGGCGGTAGGGTCAGCAATCATCTGGGTACCGGCGGCAATTTACCTGTTTGCCTCAGGCATGCTATGGAAAGGTATCTTCCTGGTGGTGTTCTTTGTGGTGATTGTCGGTCTGGTGGATAATATCCTGCGACCGCTGCTGGTCGGCAAAGATACCAAAATGCCTGACTATCTGATCCTGATTTCTACCCTTGGTGGGATGGAGGTCTACGGCATCAATGGCTTTGTTATTGGACCGCTAATTGCCGCACTGTTTATTGCCTGCTGGAATCTGCTTTCCGGGCGCGACCACCAGGGCAATATCGATGAGATTGATGAAGAGTTTATTGAAGAAGGCAAGAATATGCCTGAGCCGGAAGCGGACAAGGATAATCCGTAACGGGTAATGCGGGCACTGAAGAGCGGCAATATTTGCCGCTCTTTTTTTTGACAGGATAAGGGGTGGCTATGCCAGTTTCAGCGCATGTTTGAGAGCCAAAAAGGTTTCCAGAGTCGTTATACGCTGCGCACAGTGCAAAGGAGCGGGACTAATATGGAACCCATACTCGCTGTGGACAATCCGTGGACAGCACCCCAAAAAAAAGGGGCTGACCATCTGGTCAACCCCTTGTTTGCTATTAACTTTTGGATGCAGCGTAAGCTGTATCTTAGTTAAGACGCTTATAATAAGCACCATTGATACATATGGTATTTTTATATAAAACAGTTAGTTAAGTGTATCTCTGGTGCAATCAAGTGCTATGAAAAACATACTGCGTGGACAATCGGTGGACACTTTTCCGCTACCACCATTCAAACCTCAAATGACTGCCAGTCGTGCTTTATTAAGCGTACAAACCGCCCCCTTTATCACCGGACAATCTCCTGTTCGGTCAGTGGGAGATCACGGATATGGTTACCGGAAATCTCAAAACCGACAACAAAGCGACGTGGTGAATCGCTCTGTTTTTTTGACGCCAGAACATAGTTGACGATGAATTGCCCTTTGTCCGGGAAGCGATGGAAAGATGGCGGGATACACAACTGGCCATTCTGGATGGTCAGATTGGGATTGTTCGTGAAAGTTTGTTGCTTAGGCGGAGTTCCACGTTGATTGATAGCGATAAAAGAGGGCTGATAATCCTCAGCATTGGTGATCTGAAAGCACACACCATTTTCAGTCATACTGGCAGAGGTTGTTTCGTCAGCTTTTAATCTGTCTCCGGATCCAGGGCAACCTGTAAGTGCCAGCAAGGAAATAAGAAACAAAATTGCGCGGCATTTAGCGTAAATGTTCATTTTCAGCCCCATGGGAAATTCTGCATAGCTTTCTGATATTGCTGCTTGATCACAGCCTCCGTAATATCCCCGTCGAGGGTGATATCGCCACTGTTTCTCAGGTTGTTCCAGACCATGTAGCCATGCGCATTGAGAATGAAGTAATCAGCAATAATCTGCGCCTGCTGTTCCATTGGGTAACGCCTCACGGGGCGGCCATCGAGGCTATAACGGTAACTAACAGCCCAGCTCATTAGCCCCCTTGCGATAACATTCATTCCCCTGCTTCTCTGCCATACGTGGCTCATTTCGTGGATAAACAAATGCTGCAGTGGGGGAGCAGTCACGGCGAAATCTGACCTGTAGTGTTGACGGAAATATAGCTCGCCATTAGGAGTCATAGCCGTATCTTTGTTCTGCAGGCCAAAGGGGAGATAACTATCATGGTGAATCCATACTTTAGGATACTCGATTGAATCTCCGAATACGGATTTCGCCAGTTTCACTTCATTGAGTGTCAGCAGCCTGAGACTGCCTTCCTTTTGCTCTTCCATGTCAGCCACCATTTGTCTAAAGGTGCTGTCGATTATCCGCGCAAAATTTGCGATTTACAAAAGAAAACCTTATCAATGAAGGGAAGATTTAGCTGTTTTTTGATGCATATCAGTAACCTTCGAAGCTAGAAATTGGATTCAACTGTGCAGCCTCCTCTAAATGATCGGGGGCGAAATGCGCGTATCGCATAGTTTCTCTAATATTTGAATGCCCTAAAATTTTCTGCAGCACCAAAATATTGCCGCCGTTCATCATAAAATGGCTGGCAAATGTATGTCTGAGTACATGCGTTTTTTGCCCCTCGGCCAGTTCTATATCGGTCAGGGCCAGCATCTTTTTGAAATCCTGATAGCAAGGATGGAACATTTTCCCCTGCAATGGCGCAAGCTCATCATATAACCAGCGTGGGATCGGCACGGTCCTGTTTCTCCCCCCTTTCGTTTTAGTGAAAGTAAGTTTATGAGGAGAAAGCTGGGAACGGCTTAACCTTTCCGCTTCACTCCAGCGCGCACCGGTTGCCAGGCAGACTTTGACTATTCTGGTCAGAAATATTTTTCCGTACGCGTCGCATGCTTCCAGTAATTTTTTAATCTCTGGATCCGTCAGCCAGGACATCTCCTTTTCTTTTTCCTTGAAGACTCGCACCCCTTGGAGTGGGTTCGCTAACTTCCATTCACCTAAGCGCTTTAGCTCATTAAATACCGCATCCAGATACTGATGCTCACGGTTAACCGTGATCGGCTTTGCTATCCACTTTTCCGGGTTAGCATGATAACCATTGTCTATCTTTCCGCTGAGTCGCTGGTCACGATAATGTGCCCAATCTTTCGGGGTGATATCTGCCGCGACTGGATCACCCAGCCCACGGCAAACGATATTAAGTTTAGCCAACCGTGACTTACTGGCAGCCAATGACTGCCCGTGGAGTTTATGCCACAAATCAATCAACTCACTGAGTCGTCGGCGATCCAGTTTTTCACCAAGCCACGGCTTGTCCTCTGCTTCTCCAAGGTAATAACTTTGATAAGCAACGGCTTCACCTTTTGTGGAAAATGACTTACGAACCCTACGGCTTCCACGGCCATCTACACGGAAGTCACATTGCCACTCACCAGAGGACAATTTACTGATTGCCATACTCAATAACCTACTTTGAACGAAGCTCTTCTACAAAAGCACTAAGACCCGGATTGCCACCATCCGTGTAACAGCACTCGCTAAACGGGTCAGCCCATGTATAGCCATCGTCCTGCATCAGTTCTTTGGCCTCAGAAATTCCCGCATACTGGCTTGTTAGCTCCAGTGCACGTTTTCGGGTAAGTGTAAAGGTAATGGAGTGCTTAGGTTTAGGCGTATATTTACGAGTACCCATATCTAATTCTCGCGGCAACACTGTGACTTTCACCGAATCAGCTGGCGTCTGAAATAAGACACGATAAGCCGCATATACAGCTGCTTTATTTACTGTGTAAGTAATATTTTTATCAGTATCGCCCTGAAAGATCGCAGGTAGAATCTGCACGTGCAGAGGCTTTTCCTTTAATACTTTGAAGTAACCAGTGTCTGGCGCGTAATCATTGTGATCTTCCATCATCGCAACGGAATTTTTAAACATCTCTGGAGCAGCATGAGAAGAAAAAGACATGCCTAAAACTAGAGTTAACATTATAAAATTGCTGTGTTTCATATATCCCTTATGAGTTTTTTGTAAGTGTTAGCGTAACCATTCCTACTGGCTTCACATCTTCAGTCGAGCATTCAAATTCAGATTTACTATCTGAAACTTTAATTCTGTTGCCGGGAATCCTCACCACTTGATAAATGTCTTTATTGCCATCGATATCAAGGATCCATAAACCATTACTTACGGACTCCGCCCCGAGGTCAACAATCCATGAAATGGCACCTTTTTCTATAAACGCAGGTTGTTTGATATCAGAAGATAGCAATGAAGAGTCAGCCCACCACTCCCCTGCTGCATCCAGACTTCCACCGTTTAATTTGTATTTATTCAACTTACGCAAACCAATTGGATTGCTTGCAGGTGTTTCAGCTTTTTCTCCTGGCGCTCCCTTCCCCGTTGCCAACCACCGGAGCGACACACCGGTATCCAACGCACATGCGACAACTACATCACCGGGAAAATAATCTCTGCGCACCCAGGCACTCATTGTGCCGGAAGCGATATCCAGCAGATCACCAAGCTGTTTTTGCATCGTAAAACCGTAAGCGTCAAGGATTCTGCGCAGCACAGCTTTTCCGCCCGATGCCAGCATCAAGTCGTACAACTCTTTTCCGTGAAGGGTGCCATCAGTAACTGATGGTGAACTTACATTTTTAAGCTCACCACTAACCAACCACTGCAAATCGGCTTTTGTTTCTAACGAGCACTGGATCACGTAGTTACCGGGAACGCTTCCCCGAGCAACCCAGTTATTGATAGTTGGTAGAGGTATGTGCAGTAGCTCTGCAAGTTCAGGACGTGACTTAACTCCATAAGAATTAAGGATTCTTTCCAGCACATCCTTAGCATCGCCAAAATCAATCGTCATATTTTCACCAAATATTCCATTTTGGGTGTTTACAATAATCCATATGGATCATAATATTCACCTCGAAGCACGAAAATGCACGCCAATGCACGAAAACAACATTCAACTGGAGATAATCAAACATGACACCTCAAATTGCAATACCTTCAGGTCGCGATTTGATGACCTATGAAGAGTTCGCGGATAGCTATGGATACAGTATCCGTACCGTTAAGCAGATGGTGACCGACGGTGATTTGCTATTGATGCCACGTAAAAAAGACGGTGGCGCGGCTCGTATCAATATGATCGCCTTTCGCGCTCGGCTGCTGGCTCAGGGTATCAACTGCCGATATGTGGCGGCTTAAGTAACTTGATTATTTAAGTTAAAAAGGAAATTTTCATGTTTGATTATCAGATATCTAAACAACCGCATTTTGATAATGCCTGCCGTACCTTCGCGTTGCGCCACAATCTGGCTCAGCTGGCAGATAAGGCAGGCATGAATAAGCAGACCCTGCGCAACAAGCTAAACCCTGAACAGGTCCATCAACTTACCTGGCTGGACATTGCAGTTTTGACTGATGCAACAGAGGACGCAACGTTAGTTGATGGCTGGCTAGCGCAGATGAATTGTTTGCCGTCTGTACCGACCAATGAAATGTCTTCCGAAAAACTGTCCACCTATGTAATGAAAGCAACCGCAGCAGTTGGTCAGGTCGCTGCTGAAACCGTTTCAGACGAGCGCATGACTCTTTCACGTAAAAGTGCTTTTGTAGATAGCATCAACTCCGGGATCCGCTGTCTTTCACTGGCCGCGATGGCTGTTCATGCACGCATCCAGTGCAATCCGGCGATGGCTTCAACTGTTGATGCTGTTAGCGGTATCGGCGCATCTATTGGTTTGAGCTGAGGCAATGATGACTATATCAATCGCCCCATTGCTAAAGCGTCAAAACCCATCACCAGCATATGGCCATGGCTGGATTATGGGCGAGAACGGTCACCGCTGGCACCCAAGCAATAACCAGAAAGCGCTTTTACATGATTTATCGTCAGCGAAACCAACTTTACTTGCGCGCATCAAGCGCCGCATGGGGGGTTAGTATGCCTCGCCTCGCCCTGACAATCGCTGATAAGGATATCCCTACCCCATTTAATGAGGTCCGGCTGATCCATGCCCGCGCCGATACAGTGGAGAAGATGACCTTTGAAGAATTTCAGAAAAGTTGGCGGCAGATGCGCAGCAATAATGATAATCCTGCTCTGAGGTATTTCAACCGGCAGAACGGGGAGTTTAAATTCTGCGTTCTCACTCTGGTTAATCGTGAGTACCCATCAACATTTAAGCAAGATGATATTGGTAAGCCCTTTGAGTTCTTCGAAGAAGAGCGCCGCCGTCTAATTATTAAGGCGATGAATAAAATGGCGCGTTGGGGCCGAATATTGCCGCGACAGTTTTCCGAGTCAGACGGATTTCTGGCTGAATAAATAACCGACTTTAAATAAATGGCGTAAACCCGCCGGGCATGTTTTTGCCTAAAAATGGAGTTCCAAATATGCGAAATGTAGAAACCAGGCAAATGACGACAGAACCAGAAGCTATTGAATACATGCTGACAGCCGCTCGAATGGATGAACGTCGTAACCGAGCTGAAGTTATGGCTGCACGCCTCGATATTCTGGCCGAAAAAATTGCCATACATTCGCTCAGCAGAGAGCAAGCTGCGGAAATGGTACGTGATGAAGCGATGAATATCATGCATCAGGCGCAGGAGCTGCACTAATGGCTGATTCAATGGATCTTGTTCAGCAGCGCGAAGCTGAGAACCTTGCCCGCAACATTGCAAAAGCAACTATGCGCACAACGCAGATCAGTGCATTTTTCTGTGAAAGCTGTGATGCCCCTATTCCCGAAGCCCGCCGCAAAGCTATTGATGGCGTCACGCTTTGCGTTGACTGCCAAACATTAAGCGAGCTGAAATCCAGCCACTATCGTGGGGCAGCGCTATGAATAAAACCATCTTGAAATGGGCGGGCAGCAAAGCTGGCATTATGGATGAATTAATCAAACATCTGCCAGCCGGTAAGCGTCTGTTTGAACCGTTTGCAGGTTCATGCGCGGTAATGATGAATACTGATTATCCAGCCTATCTGGTTGCAGATATCAACCCCGATCTGATTAACCTTTATCGGCAGATAAAGGAGCATGCGCAAGTCTTCAAGGTTAAGGCTTTCCGTGTATTTTCTGAAAATCGGGATGAGGAAAGCTATTACAAAATTCGGGAGGAGTTTAATCATCATCCTGGACTGCCACTGATTGACCGTGCAGCTTATTTTCTTTACCTCAACCGCAATGGCTATCGCGGGCTTTGTCGTTATAACCAGCGCGGCAATTTTAATGTGCCTTACGGTCATTACACCAAGCCATATTTCCCGGCTGATGAAATTGATGCTTTCACGCTCAAGGCACAGCGCGCGACATTTATCTGTGCGGAATTCAGTGAAACCCTGCAGATGGTTCGAGATGGTGATGTAATTTACTGCGATCCACCGTATGACGAAACATTTAATCAGTACCACGGATCGGGCTTTAATCAAGACTCTCAATATGCCCTTTCATGCATGCTTACTGATATGGCAAATCGCTATAAGGTCATCGCATCTAATAGCGACACTGAGTTAGTGCGTAACCTGTATAGCCAGTTTGATATAACGGTTATTGATGCCGCGCGCAGCATGGGGGTTGCTGCCGGTACGAGTAAGAAAGCAAAAGAAATAATCGCCGTTTGTCGACCCGCCGGCTTAATCAGCCAGGTGACTTATCCGGCTGTTTATCCTTCTCAAATGGCTGAGGCAATACAGTGAAAACTGATTACGCCTTCCCGTGGAACACCCCACGGGAAGCCATCGCCAGCCCTTATCCTACTTATGATGAGATCAATCGCCGCGATCAGATGATCGCGGCGCTTTCACATGCAAAAGAAATTCTGGAAGAACAGCCCATAACAGTTCGTCTGGATATTAATCGCCGTCTGGCCGAACTGGAAAAAGAGCATGGAGTTCAGCGGGCTAATGCCTACTTAACGAAAACATTCGTCGAGCGGACATTGCCACGCCTTGAGCTGGTAAACGCAAAATATCGTCTGGATTTCGCCGAAGCACCTCATTTCAACATAGAGGACACGCCAACGCAGCGCGGCACCACATCAGATATCGCGATGGTACAACTGATGCGTCGCCTGAATCGACTGGCTGATATGCCGCGGGCAGATATTGACTTGCTGGCGGGTGATATTGCCAATTTCATTACCAGTGAACTGATCCAGGTGAATGAGGAAACCCGCGAGTCCTCAGAATATAAAGCGCTTTTTAAGATGTATATGACCTGCGCACGCATCACGCGCCAGCTGGGACAGGCTGCGCCACAGTGGGAGCGCATCACGTCCAAATTTTTTAGTGAAGATGATGCTGCACCAGCCATATACAAAATGAAGTCAGAGCGTTGGTGGCTTAATCGCTTGCGCCGTATCGCAGCAGAATGGCGCGAACATATTCAGATAGCACTGGCAAACGTCAGTAAGAAGAAAAATCCCTACGCCAGCAAAATGACCGTGCATGACTGGCGCGAACAAAAGCGCCGCACAAGAGAGTTTCTGAAAGGGATGGAGCTGGAAGACGAAGAAGGCAACCGCATCAGCCTAATCGAAAAATACGATGGCAGCGTGGCAAATCCGGCCATACGCCGTTGTGAGCTTATGACCCGCATTCGTGGCTTTGAAAACATCTGCAATCAAATGGGCTACGTTGGTGAGTTTTATACCATCACCTCTCCGGCTCGATATCATGCAACCATCAAGACCGGCCATCGTAACCGCAAATGGAATGGCACCAGCCCGGCGGACACCCAGCGCTATCTGCGCGGAGTATGGGAAAAGGTGCGCGCCAAACTACACCGACAAGACCTGCGTATTTTTGGCATTCGTGTTGCTGAGCCTCATCATGATGGAACTCCACACTGGCATATGCTGCTATTTATGCGCACTGAACACGTTGAGCAGGTACGCGAGATTATGCGCCACTATGCCAGTGAGCAGGATAATAACGAACTGACCAGCGATAAAGCGCGTAAAGCGCGCTTCCATGCCGAAGCAATCGATCCGGAAAAAGGCAGCGCCACCGGCTACGTAGCTAAGTACATATCGAAAAATATCGATGGCTATGCACTGGATGGTGAAACCGACGATGAAAGCGGCCAGCTGCTTAAGGATACCGCCCCAGCTGTTTCAGCCTGGGCGGCGCGCTGGCGTATTCGACAGTTTCAGTTTGTCGGTGGTGCGCCGGTTACCGTATACCGTGAATTACGTCGCATGGACGATAGTGAAACAGCGCATGGTCTCAGCGTTGAATTTGCTGAAGCACACGATGCCGCAGACGCAGGAGATTGGGCTGCATACGTCAATGCTCAGGGCGGCCCATTTGTTCGTCGCGATGATCTGGCAGTGCGCACATGGTATCAGCCCGCATCTGAGCTGAACGAATACGGAGAGGAAACGCTACGGCTGCAAGGTCTGTACGCTACCTCTGTGGGTAATGACACGCCAATTCTAACCCGCCTGACGCAATGGAAGATTGTCGCAAAGCGTGCTGTTGAATTGGCCATTGACCTTCAGGACGCGCCCGCGTCCTCTCGGAGTTCTGTCAATAACTGTACGGGGAGACCGGGATCTGAGGATCCGCCGACGCCGGTAAGTTCGTCTGAAATAGACTTTAATAGCGTCAGCAGGAAGGAACGCCGCCACATGCTCAACCGGATACGGGGTCAAAGAATTGAAAAACAGCACAAGAAATTACTGAGACCGGCATCAGTAGAAAGTGCCTGTGACAGAGCTATAGCGGAAATAAGGGACCTGACCGGCGAAGTAATCAGCCGGGCACTGGCCGTGCGGCTTATACGTGGTGCTGATACCGAAATCTTAGGTCGGTGGTATCGCGGCGCTGCTGATGGCGCGATTTACTCAGCAAAAGCACCGCGCAATGTAAAGGCAGACTTAACTGAAAGATGCCTTAAGTTAGCGCCTAAAGTTCCTGAAAAGAGAACTAAACATCATCCTTTAGTTTGTAAGTATATCGAAAAGGCACTCGAAGATTTCAATATCTCTTATGAACGAACATTCCGCACTGAAAAGGATAAAACCACAAAAAATCATGAAGATAAAAAACGATATAAAATGAAATAATTTTCTTTAAAAGAGCCGAAAGGCTATGTTACTGTATAAATACACAGTACCTAGTGGGAGGGAAAAATGCCGCTGGAAGATTTAAGCCCCATTCATAAGAGACTGGCGTGCGTGCAGTTCATTGCTGAAGTTTCGCTAGTCGCGAACTGCAAACCGTCCGATCTCAAGCTGGCGCTAACTTTAATTGCCGATTTGGCTAACTCTGAACCTCTCAGCTCCTGCGCTGATGAGGGCATTTTTTACGCTGTAGAATAAATAAGTGAGGTTGCAGGATGCGTGTCGAAATCACTCTGGATAAAGAGCAAAAAATTAGTCAGGCAAAACTGGAAGCATATGAGGCCGAGGTACATAGAGCGGTGCTTGAGGTTTTCCCTGCCACAAAAATCAGAGTTCGCAGAGGCTCCGCCAATGGCGTTGAGATCGCGGGCTTTAATCTGGAATCAGACAGGGAAACGCTGAGCCAACTCCTGCAGGATGTTTGGGAACGTGACGACTGGTCGTAGCGATGAAACGAGATATCGAAATTTATTGCGCTTACAGTGAAGCTGTCCGCCTGACTGGACGGGGCTATTTTGAAATTGCCACGCGTGATTTCGTGATGCTGGCGGCACAAAAGGGTTTCCCCATAACCCCTGCCGAGGCGAATAAATACATCAGAGAAAAACCACATGAACGCGTGAAACTGATTGATGAAGGTGCCCACGGGTTCAACAATTACAGATTTACCCACTGAGCCTGATGCGTTGATTACAGGTTTGAAATTAAAAGTGCGGAGTGCATGCCTATGCTGCATGAAAACGCATGAACCACACACAGCTTAAACACCTCAACGGCACCAGGCACGGTGCCGTTTTCATTGGGTCATGCAGCTGCATGAAAACCACTACAAAAAGCGGGCAGGCGTGGCGGGGATACGAGCGCGCGCTTTGATCTCTGCGTCTTCTATCAACTAAGGGCTATAGTTAGGAACTTAAACTTGTTAGAAGTGTCAACCAAGGTGTAAACTAGGTTTAGTAACTTACTCAGGAGGGATGTATGGGCAACAAAATGTCTAATGCCCCCGTATACTACGCTTTAGCTCAAGCAAAGTTCAACGTCGTTCAGGTGATGCACAGATTTGTCGATGAAATTCAAGACTTGCTGAGACGGCATGGATATACTCTTTTCGAAGAGCAATCTGCTGACCAGCTTCAGTTTGTTTTCAATAGTGGGGAAGAGGCGCCTCAGCCGAAAGTTATAGAAGTTAGGCGATGGCTGTTCACAAAAGCGGACAGAAGTAGTGGTTTTATACTTGAGAACGATAGTATCGCGTTCCAGACAACCCATTACGAAACACATAGTGAATTTTTCCAAGAACTCATGACAGGGCTTTTTACTGTCCACAAAGTGGTATCACTAGAGCATGTAAGCCGTTTAGGTATAAGATACTTAGATGCTGTGTTACCAGTTGCTGGTGAAAATGTTGATATGTACCTTGTTGATGGGTTACAGGGCGTTCAGGCAGGGGCAAGGCAACTTCATGCTCTGAATGAATATATGTATGAGACGGAAGTTGGACCTTTGATTGCTAAGGGAACATTGGTTCTGAGAGTTCATAAGTTAACAGGCGAACTCTCATTTCCTCCCGATATTCAGCCGCAAGGACTAAAGCTAAAAGACAAGTTCATAAATACCGGAAAGATGCATCATGCAATCATTGATACTGATCATTATGTTGAAGCACCAATTGCGCTGACAAATGATAATGGGTTGCGTGAACAATTAGACGTAATGCATGGGGAAGTGAAAACATGCTTTTTTTCAATGCTTAAGCCCCATGCTCAGCAAACATGGGAGTAAGACACCTGGTAGGTTATGGGGGTTCTATGTCTGAAGTCGCAACATTTACACCATTCATCAGGCACTATATGCCTGATGCTAAGACCATTGCTGTGCTTACTACAGCTTTGTTGGGCACTGGCAGTAATTTTCCTATGGAAAACAAGCAGCAATGGCAGGGGTATGTTCAGCCAAGAGTAATGCTGGGCTTTACATCGGTACGTAAGCCGCATATCTCGACATCCGATCCGTTAACAGCTGATGTTCGGGATGCTGTGTCACATCTAAACAATATAAAAACTGTTCTCAGTCCTTCAATGACTGACTTGGCGGGTTTTATAGGCGTAACTCGTCAGGCTGTGTATAAATGGTTGTCGGCAGACAGTTACCCTGATACAGAGAATTTGGCTTCCATTACCAAGCTAAGCTTAGTAGCAGATGCTTTTTCCAGTGCTGGCATTGTTAATGCGAAAGACCTTATAAAGATGAAAGCCTTTAACGGCAGGTCATTGTTCGATAAATTAAAAAGTGATGTTGAATGGACTAGTCTGGTTAATTTACTTATTAATGAATCGAGAGCTATTGATGGTATGGTAGCCAAGGCTAAACGTGGACAGTCGAAAGCAGTGCCAAGCAATGATTGGCAAAATTCAATATCTATTCCTCGAACTCCGGAAGTTGACTAATCTAAAGAGAAATAAATGATTGGAAGAGGCACGACGTGGCGACAGGGTCATCTCTTAACAGATGAAGATGCAGTAAGACTTGAGTTGGTGCCCGAAAAAGGCACCAATCAAAGGTTTGTTGTAATCACTCATGATTGTGATATTCCTAACGATCAAGAAAATGAGCTGGAAGTTTCGTCTGGTACAATCATTGATAAACCTGAAAAAATGCTTTTTCGCGCACGTAGCCCAAGAAAGCTGCAGATTGCTTATAATGACGTAAGTGATGAAAGTTTAAAATATATCGAAATTGATCATATTAAAAAAAACAGAATAGATAAATATAAACTTGATAATCTTAACTCTCATGATTTGAATCTGCTAATAAGTGCTGAGGAAAAAAGAGCACTAAAACAATGGCTCGCGGCTAGATATGGGAGGCCTGCCTTCCCAGACTGTTTCGAAAGCAGGTTTAGAAAAAAAGTGAATAGTAAGCTCAATTTTGAGCAGGCTATTGCTAAAGCTTTAACACCTCATTCGGATCATCTTGTTGGCGTTTTTTTTGATTTAGGGGAGAGCCGTCACATAGATCTTCCATTGAATACACCATATATTCTAAATGTCCTTATTGTGTATGATGGTATTATTGGAAATATAGTGGGTCGCAGAGAATCTGAATCTGCAGCGGGAAAAATAACTGCATTATTTCATTCAGTTTTTGGCGATCCATCTTCAGGGGATGAACTAAAAGAAATAGAACTTGAAAGTTGCGTGGCAATGCCGGACACATCATTCAATCTCTCAGATATCCGAAGAATGGATCAGTGGAGATTGGAGTATATTAGTTTGAGAGATGATGATGATTCATTTTTTTCTGTTGCAGAGTCACCAATATAGTGATTGTTTGAAATGGAACCACCAATAGGTGATTCCGTTTTATTAGCATAATGAATACTCTTCGAATGTGATAACTTCGTCATCTAACCACTTATTTAACTCTCCCAAGCGCTTTTGCAACGGTATCAATTCATTCCGCACAAACACCCGGCTGGCCTTCTCCACGTCACCAAATCCCCCCGTGTTGTTAGGCATAATCCCCATCATCTGCGGCGGCACACGCTGTGCGGCCAGCATATCGTCACGGCTCACATTTTTAATGCTCAGAAACTCATCCTTGGCCGCCACCTCTGACAACGGGATGATCTGAATACCGTCTTTCTTGCCGTTCGGCGAGTACATAAACAGGTTACGGAAATTGCCCGGCCCCTTGGCGCTCTTCATTGCGCTGCGGATATTGTTTACATCCTCCTGGCTCTGCGCGGCGTCGGTCATATACATGATAAAACCGGCATGGCTGCCGTTAAGGTAATACTTGCGGCGGAACAGTGTGGCGGACTCATTCAGCAGCGTTGACGGGATGGCGGACAGATATTCCGGCAGGCCGTAAATCTCCTGATTCAGATCCGGTTCCATCAGGTGAAAGATACTCCCCTTCGTAAATTCATACGGCTGTGTTTGCAGGCCGTACTGCACAAACCAGTAAGTATCGAGGTCCACGCCGCGCCGGGTAAATTTTGCCAGCGATGGCTCAAGCGCCAGTGTTTCACCCAGGCGGTTAGTCCGGCGCTCCAGATAGGCGTTACCAAATACCAGATAGTCCTGTACAAAACGGCTGAACGCCTGCTGACTCAGCAGCGGATGCGGGATAAAGGTGCTGGTCAGGATATTGCGCTTAACGAAAATCGGTGAGCTGTGGTGAACGGCGGCGCGGAACGTGCGCGCCAGCCCGTCAAAGCTGACCGGCGGCTCATACCATTTGTCCATCTGCACGCATTCGACGTAATCCAGCAGTTCGCGGCGGTCCAGCACCGGGATCGGGTCACCGAAAGAAAACGCCTCTGCTGCCGCCTGCGGGTTGGCGTTATGGGTGATAGTTGGTTTGGATGACTGAAATTTGCGCTTGGCCATTCTAAAAAATCTCCACGATGTTTGAGCTGTTGGCGTTCTCGCCCTGCAGCGGTTCGTTAAATAAGGCGTGCATGGTTGCCCAGGCCAAATCGGCGTGGCTGGCCTCTTCGCTGCGGCTGGCTTCGTAGGTCGGGCGGTTACCGCTGGCGGTGGTGGCCTTGCGGATTGCCATAAAGGACTGCGCGATATCGGTGTGACCCGCGTCAAATTCGATTCGGCGGTGGCTGATGATGTCGTATGCCTTAAGCACCAGGGCGTTTTTCACGTTCGGGTTATAGATAAACTCACGCACCGCCGGGAAAAACTGCTTAACATGTTCATAAACCCCGTGGCCGACGCCGGTTGAGTCGATGCCGATATAGGTCACGTTATACTGCTCGGTCAGCTTTTTGATGGCGTCGGCCTGCGCGCGGAAGTCCATGCCGCGCCACTGGTGGCGCTCCAGAATGCGGAACTTGCCGCCGGGTGCGGCGGGCGGTGCCATCACCACGCATCCGGCGCTGTCGCCGTTCTGCGTCCCTTTCGCCGGGTCGTAACCGATCCAGACTTCACGCCAGCCATACGGGCGCAGCGCCAGCGCCTGAAAGTCGGTCCAGACTTCCCAGCTGTCCACCATGCACGCCTGCAGGTCGGCCAGCGGAAACACTGAGGCGAGATCGTCGATAAACTCACACATCAGCAGGTTCTGATATTCCGGCGGGCTGTACTCCATGCGCAGCTGGTCAAGGTCAAACAGGTTACAGCCGCCGCGCACCGCATCCTCCACGGTGACAATCTGGCGGTACTGGCCGTCGGCACACAGCAGGCCGGGGGCCAGGCTGCCGTGGGTCAGGTCGATGTCTACCCGGTCCGTTTTTGAACGCCCCCGGTTGTACAGCGCGCCAGACCAGAACGGATAGGCGGAGTGCGTCAGGCTGGACGGCGTGGAAAAATAGGTCTGCCGCCAGTGCTTGTGCAGCGCCATGCCGGACGCCACCTTACGCAGTTCCTGAAATTTCGGGATCCAGAAATATTCATCCAGATAGAGATTGCCGTGGTAACTCTGCGCGGTGCGGGCGTTGGTGCCGAGGAAGTACAGGCACGCACCGTTACTGAGCGTCATTGGATCGCCTTTCAGTTCCACGTCCACTTCACGGGCAAATTCGATGATGTACTGTTTGAAAACGTGCGCCTGCGCCTTGCTGGCTGACAGGAAAATCTGGTTTCGCCCGGTGGTCAGCGCATCGACAAGCGCCTCACGGGCAAAAAAGAAGGTTGCGCCTATCTGACGTGATTTCAGCAGGTTACGCACACGATACTCATTGCCTGCACGCCACCAGTGTTTCTGATAGCCGAACATCGACGCGTGGAACACTTCCTGCAGTTTCTCGATCTGGTCGTCGGTAAAGACGTTCTTTTCCGGCGGTTTACGCGGGCCGCTGTTGCGATTTGCCACTTTCGGATTCAGGTCGGCTTCGTTGCCGCCGTCCTTGAATTTGGCAATGCGCGCGTGACGTTCCCCCTGGCGCGCCAGCAGGTCTATTTCCTTAAAGTCCCGTCCCTCCTTTTCCGGTTTCATGATGAGCTGGCAATAGCGCGCCGCCGTGGTCAGCTGCATCTGATCCAGCGGGCCATAGTCGCCCCACTTGTCGCGCTTCTTCCAGCTGTGCACGGTTGCAGGCTTCTCTCCCAGCATTTCAGCGATGCGGGATACGCGTAGCCCCTGAAAGTACAGGAACATTGCCTGCCTGCGGGGATCGAGGTCTTGCGGAGTGAGTGTCGTTTTCATGCCGTCAGACTACAGCCCGGCGTTCACCTCCTCCGCTCCTGCCAGTTGTGTCAGTAACGGCACAATGCCGCGTCATTGTTCCCTCACCCTGTTAGCCGCAACCATAGGGACTCAAAGAGAAATTACCTTCTCAGTAACCGAATGGAGCCAGGCGAATGGCAGCAAAAGCAAAGCGTTTCCGTATTGGCGTTGAAGGCGCAACCACTGACGGGCGCGAGATTCAGCGTGAATGGCTGGTGCAGATGGCGGCGAATTACTCCCCGTCGGTCTATACCGCGCTTATCAACCTTGAACACATCAAATCGTTTTCACCTGAAAGCACGTTCAGCCGTTATGGCAAGGTTACGGCGCTGACGGCTGAAGAGATTAAGGACGGTCCGCTGGCGGGGAAAATGGCGCTGTATGCCGATATAGAGCCGACCGATTCCCTGGTGGAGCTGGTGAAAAAAGGCCAGAAGCTTTTCACCTCAATGGAGGTGAACCCGAAGTTTGCCGACACCGGCAAGGCGTATCTGGTCGGCCTGGCCGCCACTGACGATCCGGCCAGTCTTGGCACTGAACTGCTGGCATTCAGCGCGAAGGCTGAACATAACCCGCTGGCGAACCGCAAAAAGTCGCCTGAAAACCTGTTCAGCGCGTCAGAAGAAACCCTGATCGAGATTGAAGAGGCGGCAGACGACAGGCCGGCCCTGTTTACCCGCATTTCAACCCTGTTTACCAAAAAAGAACAGTCCGATGAGGCGCGCTTTAGTGATATCCACCGCGCCGTTGAGCTGTGTGCGAAGGAGCAGCAGGCGCACGGGGAAAGCACCGGCCAGAAATTCAGCGCCAGCGATCAGCGCATTGCGCAGCTGGAAAGCGCACTGGCAAGCCAGCAGACCGCTTTTACCGAACTGACCGAAAAACTGAGTGCGCAGGACAGCCGCACCGATTACCGCCAGCGCGCGCCGGGCGGTGACACACCTGCAGGTCAGCTTACCGACTGCTGATAACCCGCCTGTAAGCGCATCCGGCAAAGTTCCCTAAAATTTGAGAGACGACGATTAATGAAAAATACAACCCGCTTTAAATTCAACGCCTTCCTGATGCAGCTGGCAAAGCTGAATAACGTCGGTGTGGAAACTGTCTCCACTAAATTCAGCGTTGAGCCGTCTGTGGCGCAGACACTGGAAAGCAAGATTCAGGAGTCCGCCGCGTTCCTGACCATGGTTAACATCATTCCGGTGGATGAGCAGTCCGGCGAAGTGCTGGGGCTGGGCGTTGGCTCCACCATTGCCGGAACCACGGATACCTCGTCTAAAGAGCGTGAGCCAACCGATCCGACCTATATCGACGGCACCGGCTACAAATGTACCCAGACCAATTTCGATACGGCTCTGCCTTACGCCAAGCTGGACCTGTGGGCGAAGTTTCAGGATTTTCAGACCCGCATCCGCGACGCCATCATTACCCGCCAGGCGCTGGACCGCATCATGATCGGCTTCAACGGCGTGAAGCGTGAGAAAACCTCCAACCGCACCGCCAACAAGCTGCTGCAGGACGTCAATATCGGCTGGCTGGAGAAAGTCCGCCAGGAATCGCCGGTCCACGTTATCAGCAATATTGTTGATGACGAAGGCGCGGTGATCTCCGCTGAAATCCGCGTGGGTGAAAACGGCGACTTTGCCAACCTCGACGCGCTGGTGATGGCCGCCGTTAACGAAAAAATCGCGGTGCAGTATCAGGATGACACCGAACTGGTGGTTATCTGTGGTCGCGGCCTGCTGGCTGACAAATATTTCCCGCTGGTCAATCAGCAGCAGCCCAATACCGAAGCGCTGGCGGCGGATCTCATCATTAGCCAGAAACGTATGGGTGGCCTGCAGGCGGTGCGCGCGCCTTACTTCCCGGCTAACGCCCTGCTGATTACCCGTCTGGATAACCTCTCCATCTACTGGCAGGACGGCACCCGCCGCCGCGCGGTGATCGACAATCCGAAGCGTGACCGCGTGGAAAACTTCGAATCCGTCAATGAAGCCTACGTGGTGGAGGATTACGACTGCACCTGCCTGGTGGAAAACATCACGCTGGGTAAATTCGCCGAAGTTACCGCACCGGCTGCCGTGGCTGAAACCAGTGAAAACGCAGGTGAGTAACCATGGCGCTTAACCCTTTCCAGCGGCATACGCAGTTTGTGCAGGCAAAGGAGGCCGCCCGTCAGGGCGGCACTGGCCGCCATGCGACCGGCTATGACCAGCAGCTGTTGCAGTTATCCGAGGACAAGCGCCGCCTTAAGGGCATTCAGTCCACGCTCAAACGCGCCGGTATCAAGGTGGAAGTGCTGCCGAAATATGCCCCCTGGGTGGCTGGCGTGCTGGCGGCGGACGGTAAGCAGCAGGATGACGTGCTGATGTATCTGATGGTCTGGCGCACCGATGCCGGGGATTACGCGGGTGCGCTTGATATTGCCCGCCACGCGCTGAAACACGGCTGGGTGATGCCGCGTGGCTTTGACCGCAATCCGCAAACGGTCATTGCGGAAGAGTTTGCCGACGCCGCCATGGCCGCTGCTTCTGCAAAGCAGCCGTTTGATGCCGGGATCCTGCTGGAAGCGCTCGACGTGCTGGGCGAACGGGATATGCCGGATCAGTCGCGCGCCCGTCTGCATAAAGCGATTGCTTATGCGCAGCGGCAGGGCAACCCGGCGGCTGCCCTCAATCATCTGCGCCATGCGCTGCAGCGTGACAAAAACAGCGGTGTGAAAAAAGACATTGAGCAGCTGGAACGCCAGCTGCGCAACGCCAGCAATGGCTGACCGAACGTGCCCACGCGCGGGGCGGCACGGGGTTGCGACAGGCTTTCAGCCGCATCAGATACCCCGTCCACCGCCCGACTAATCAGGAGTAAGACGCAATGAAATTCGTTGCACCGGAACAGGCACCGGAGACGCCGCAACTCATCAGAAATACATCGTTCTGGCCCGATCTCGATCTGGCTGATTTTCGCAGCGCCATGCGTACTGACGGAACGGTGACAACCGGTCGGCTGCGTCAGGCGGTGCTGACAGCCATCTCAGAGGTGAACGCGGAGCTGTTCGACTTTAAGGCGCGCCAGCTGGTGCTGGGTTTTCTGCGGCTGGCCGACGTACCGGCGGAGGAGCTGGACGGCGAAAGCCAGCGGCTGCAGCAGTATCGCCGCGCGGTCTGGTGCTGGACCCGCGCCAACCTGAATGAGCGCTATCAGGACGTTGATGCCACCGGCGCAGGCGCAAAACGCGGTGAAGCGCTGGACGATGCCACCGATGAGCTGTGGCGCGACGCCCGCTGGGCAATCAGCCACCTGCAGGATGCACCGCATTCCATCGTGGAGCTGATCTGATGAAAGTGCGTGCGCAGCAGTACGACACGGTTGATGCAATTTGCTGGCGTTACTACGGGCGCACGCAGGGGCTGACCGAACTGGTGCTGCAGGCGAATCCGGGGCTGGCGGAAGTCGGCCCCTTTTTACCTCACGGGATGGAGCTTGAGCTGCCGGATCAGGTGTCTGCAGCAACCTCGCAAACCGTTCAGCTTTGGGACTGAGCCATGACAACGGAGAGAATCAGCGCCTTTATCACGTACAGCATCGCGCTGCTGATGGGCTGGCTGGGGAAATGGGATTTACAAGACGTTGCCACCGTACTCGGTATGGTGCTGGGTATCGGCATGTTTCTGGTGAGCTGGTACTACCGGCGGAAAACGTTTCAGTTGCTGGTCAGCGGAAAAATAAGCCGGGGTGAGTATGAGTCTGCAAATCGTTAAACGCTGCGCCATTGGCGCGGTGCTGGCCGTTGCCGCCACGCTGCCGGGGTTTTCGCAGCTGAATACCTCCGTGGAGGGGCTGAAACTGATTGCGGATTATGAAGGCTGCCGCCTGAAACCCTATCAGTGCGATGCCGGGGTGTGGACGGACGGGATCGGCAATACGTCCGGCGTGGTGAAGGGGCAGAGCATTACCGA
This sequence comes from Winslowiella arboricola, assembly GCF_025527015.1. GTDB lineage: Bacteria > Pseudomonadota > Gammaproteobacteria > Enterobacterales > Enterobacteriaceae > Erwinia > Erwinia arboricola. The sequence goes on from NZ_JAODIM010000040.1 coordinate 33,341, forward strand.
GCGGCAGGCCGCTGGCGGCTTTATCCGCAACGTCCTGCGCGTTGAGGCGGCGCTGCGTAAATGCATCATCGTAAAGCTGCCGCAGTATGTGTATGACGCGGTGGTGTCTTTTGCGTTCAACGTCGGCACCGGCAATGCGTGCGGCTCAACAATGGTGAAATTACTGAACCAGCGGCTGTGGCCGGATGCCTGCCATCAGCTGCCGCGCTGGGTATACGTGAAAGGCGTGTTTAATCAGGGGCTGGATAACCGCCGCGGGCGTGAAATGGCCTGGTGCATGAAAGGGGTAACTCAGTAATGCGTAACCTTCTGATGGCAGGACTGCTGATCCTGTTTTCTTTTGCAGGCGTGCAGTCGTGGCGGCTAAGCAATGCGCATCAGACTATCGAAACGCAGGGTACGACAATCACCAGCCAGGGCACAAAGCTGACGCAGAAAAACAGCCAGCTGATTGCTCTGTCCATTCTGACCGAAACCAGCAGCCGGGAGCAGACGCGCCTGTATGCGACCGCTGAAGATACCCATGCGCTGCTACGTAAGCGGCAGCAAAAAATTGAGGATTTAACCCGTGAAAATGACGAGCTTAAGCGCTGGGCTGCTACCACTCTGCCTGATGTTATTAGCCGGTTGCGGCAGCGCCCGGCCTTCACCGGAGGTGAGGATTACCGCAAGTGGCTGTCCGAAGCTGACCCCCTGCAAGCTGGCAGCGGCAAACCCGCGCAGTAACGGCGATCTGAACCGTCAGCTGGATGATACCGAGGCCGCCTGGGCGATGTGCGCCGACAAGGTGGATACTGCCATAGCCTGCGAGAACCGAAACAGTGAACAAGCCGGAATCCTTACGCAAAGCCCTGACTGAGGGCGTGCAGCACCTGCGCGATAACCCCGAAACGCTGCATCTGTTTGTCGATGAGGGGGCGCTGGTTGCCACGCTGGCCCCGTCAATATCGTGGGAATATCGCTACACGCTGAATGTGGTGGTGACCGATTTTGCCGGGGACCAGAATCTGCTGATGGCCCCGGTTTTATTCTGGCTGCGCGATAATCAGCCGGACATGATGGCAAATCCCGATCTGCGTGATAAAGCGCTGACGTTTGAGGCTGATATCCTCAACAACGGCGCGTGTGATTTAAGCCTCAACCTGAAACTGACCGAGCGGGTGATCGCCCGTCAGGAAGATGGCGTGACCAAAATAGAGGCCGTGCCGGAACCGGTGGAACCTGAAGTATTCTGGATGACAAAACGTGGCTGAACTGCATCAGGTAGATGAATGGCTGACGGCTCTGCTGGGGCGCTTCACCACGGCGGAACGTAAAAAGCTGCTGCGTGAAGTGGCGCTGAAAATGCGTAAGCAGCAACAGCAAAATATCACCCTGCAGCGCAGCCCGGACGGCACGGCATTTGAACCGCGCCGCATAACGGCCCGCAGCAAGAAAGGCCGCGTGCGTCGTAAGATGTTTACCAAACTGAAAACCGCGAAGTATCTTAAGGCTGGCGCGACGGCAGATGAGGCAACGGTGCAGTTTGAGGGTAAGGTACAGCGCATTGCCCGCGTGCATCACTATGGTCTGCGTGACCGGGTGAATAAGCGCGGGCTGACGGCGAAGTATGCTGAGCGCCCGCTACTTGGTTTAAGCGATAATTTAGAAAATGATATTCAATATACATTAATTAATTGGATTGCTGGTGAATAAATTCATAGCCTCCACTTTGTTATCTCTGTCATAGGGTGATTTTCTTTTACCCATTTAGCCATTTCTCCTTGTACACCCTTTTCTCCTATGAATATATCTGCAGTATATGGAGAGATAGGGGCACACATTTCATTTATTGGTAGGTTGAACTTTACGGTTTCATATCTAAATTCATATTTCCAATTAGCTAATGCTGCAATTTTCAATGAAATGCTGGTGTTTTTAATGCGGTGAAATGTTTTTTTTGCATTTTCAAGACTACAGCGTTCACCTAACACTATCCCTTTTATAGAATCTAATGGTAATGGCATAGTGAAAATATCTGGAATTCCTTTCCCGGTTTTTATTTTCTTACAATCCTTAAAGGATCTCGCCAACCTCCACTCTCTTTCATAAGACCACTCGTTAGATTTTATGCAAAGCTCAGAAATTGCCACCTCCTTTTTGTCTAAAAAATAATCCATGTGAATTTTTGGCCTATCTTCCACATAAGATATTTCAAAGGCGCCTTCAAAATATTCATGATTATCGTCGAACTCAATTACCGCACCTGAATAATTGTCTGCATAATGCGCCCACATTAAGTGAGAATCGCTATTTCTGGATAGACATAAAAAACCGATTTTTTGACTAAGTAAGCTAATTAGCTCTCGTGTCCAGATGTCATTGCAATTATCATCTTCAAATCCTTCTGGTTGAAGATATTTAGTTATATCCCCTTTAGGAGTGGTTACGTTAAAATTTAAAGTAACTAATCCTTTGTTTATATCATCTGGGTTATAGACTTCCACCGCAAGTTCAAAAGGATCGTTAAATGCATTTGGTTGAGTTATTTTTATTGAACCACTAAGAATTTTATCGAGCGTATCAATGTTGACGTATTTGTAAAATGACATTAAGCATCCTTAGTAATATGAACAATAAGTGATTAACTTTTACTTTCAAAATCATTGCAGTTACTTATCGAATGGAAAATTCTACCGATTTTTTCTGAGAGTGTACTTATAATACTAGCCAGTACAACATTTTCATAATTTGTGGTGTTAACTAATAAACAGCAGGTTGCCTGAGCGATACTTAACGCAGTTGCGTCAGCAGGATCAGTAAGTCCATAATTACTGGGACCTACAACCATTAACTCATTTCCTTGGCTAAAAGGGAGCGATAAATTTTTACTTATACTCTTGAAGCTGGTATGTATGTTTTGACTAGCCCATTTGAAATATGGTCGCATGTGGTCAAGTCCTACATCCTTTTCTAAACTCTGGAAGCCTGGCTTCTTAATGTCGGGGAAGTAAATATTAGCCCATCCATATTGCTGTTCAAAGTCTTTTCCGTATTTTATTAATAACTCCTTGTAAACAGTCTCGTAATCTTCATATACTTCCTTTCCTGAACCTTTAACTTGTAACCTATCTTCATATTTTATAACGGACTTCATCATATTGAATGAGTCAATCATTTCATGAAAATAGAATCTTTCAGCACATTCTGTCCCATGTTTAGAAATGAATATTAGTGTAACATTTATTTCATGTAAAGCTCGCCATCTAGCATGTGCACCATCTGCATAGCCACCTTTGAGCAAGTAAAGTATTTCATTGGAAACATGACATGCTTTTGCATGTAGCCTGATCAAAACATAAAAATAGACGTCATCATATTCCGATGCTAAATCCTTTTTTTTCTCATTGTACTTAGAGCCACTCTCAATACAGGTGGTAATTAGCATTTCTAATTTATCTAAAGCTGGCTTCCATTTGCCATAGTGATTTTCAGTAAATTTCAAGTTTTGCTCATGATTCTTTGAAATCAACTCTTCCAACTCAGCGTTCAAATTAATAATTATCTTTTCACTATAATCCACGACCACAGTTAACAACTCTTTTTCCAGCTCAAACTCCGAACCAGAATTGATAGCATTAGTTGCCCTCTCTATCAGGATTCTTTCAATTTGTGCATCAATATCAGTCATTCAATTAACTTCCAATTTGTCATGTTTCATGGATAGCACAATCGCATGTTGCTGTTTGTAATTCAAGATTCATGCATCTTAAAGCATATGAATGCACAACTAAACGAACTCCTGCGCCTTATCACCAACCTGATCCGCACCGGCACGGTAACCGAAGTGGACCGGGATAACTGGCTGTGCCGGGTGAAAACGGGCGAACTCGAAACCAACTGGATTAACTGGCTCACCATGCGCGCCGGGCGTTCCCGCACATGGTGGAAACCCTCAGTCGGTGAGCAGGTTGTGCTGCTGAGTATCGGCGGCAATCTGGAAACCGCCTTTGCGCTGCCCGCCATCTATTCCGACGACAACCCGCCGCCATCACTTTCCGAAGATGCCAGCGTAACTGAATACCCCGATGGCGGCTGGTTTGAGTATGAGCCTGCCACGGGGCGCTGGCTGGTGAAGGGGATCAAAAGCCTGCTGATTGAGGCGGCAGACAGCATTGAGCTGAAGACCGGCCAGTTTGTTGTTACGGCGGATCAGACCCGGATTAACAGTGAAATAGTTATCAATGGTGGCGTTACCCAGGGTGGCGGCGCGATGAGTTCAAACGGGATCGTGGTGGATAAGCACGGCCATGATGCCGTGAAGTCCGGCAGCGATATTTCAGGAGGGCCAGTCTGATGATGTATCTGGGGATGAATCAGCAAACCGGTGAGCGTATTACCGATCTGGCGCATATCCGCCAGTCGTGCCGCGACATTCTGATTACTCCGCAGGGCAGCAGAATCGCGCGGCGTGAGTATGGTTCGCTGCTGTCCGCACTGATTGACCAGCCGCAGAATCCGGTAAACCGTCTGCAGGTACTGGCCGCAGCCTATCTGGCGATCAGCCGCTGGGAACCGCGTATTACACTGGATTCCGTTACGTTGAACAGCGCATATGACGGCAGCATGACCGTAGATTTAACCGGGCATCGTACAGATGGCACGCCGCTGGCGCTGTCCGTTGAAACAGGAGCAACCAGTGGCGGTAATTGATCTTTCACAGCTGCCCGCACCGCAGGTTATTGAGGTGCCGGATTTTGAAACGCTGCTGGCAACCCGCAAGGCCGCATTTATCGACCTGTATCCCGCTAACGAACAGGAAGCGGTGGCCCGCACGCTGACGCTGGAATCAGAACCCATCGTTAAGCTGCTGGAAGAAAACGCCTATCGTGAGGTTATTCTGCGCCAGCGCGTCAACGAAGCCGCGCAGGCGGTGATGGTGGCCTATGCGATGAACGGCGATCTGGATCAGCTGGCGGCGAATAACAACGTGCAGCGGCTGGTGATCACCCCCGCCGATGAGGAAGCCGTGCCGCCGGTCGCCGCCGTGATGGAGAGCAACGCCGACCTGCGCCAGCGTATTCCCGCCGCCTTTGAAGGGATGAGCGTGGCCGGGCCTGCCGGTGCTTACGAATTCCACGCCCTCAGCGCCGACGGCAACGTGGCCGACGCTTCGGTTATCAGTCCGGCACCGGCAGAGGTGACCGTCAGCGTGCTGTCACGCACCGGCGACGGCACTGCATCAGCTGAGCTGCTGGCCGCCGTCAGCGCAGCGCTGAATGATGAAACTGTCAGGCCGGTGGCTGACCGCGTCACGGTGCAGTCGGCGCAAATCGTCGATTACCGGATTGATGCCGTACTTTACGTTTATCCCGGCCCGGCGGTCGAGCCAATCCGCGCCGCTGCTGAACTGCGCCTGACCAGTTATATCAACGAGCAGCGCCGCCTCGGTCGCGATATCCGCCGCTCTGCCATCTATGCGGCGCTGCACGCCGAGGGGGTGCAGCGCGTTGAGCTGGCATCCCCGTCTGATGATGTGGTGCTGGATAAAACTCAGGCGGCCAACTGCACCGCCTGGCACATCAGCATCGGCGGTTCGGATGACTAGCCTGCTGCCGCCGGGTTCTACACAGCTTGAGCGCCGCGCGGCTGCAGCCTGCGCCGGTATCAGCGATTTAAGCGTACCCCTGCGTGACCTGTGGAACCCGGACATATGCCCGGTGAAATTCCTGCCCTATCTCGCCTGGGCATTTTCCGTTGACCGCTGGGATGAGAAATGGTCTGAGGCGGAGAAGCGCAGGACGGTTAAGGATGCGTTTTATATCCACCGGCGCAAGGGCACCGTTGCCGCCATCCGCCGCGTGACTGAAAACATGGGCTACACCATGACGCTGGCGGAGTGGTGGCAGGTTGCCGACCCCGCCGGAACGTTCCGCCTGACCATCGACCTGATGGACGTCGGCATTACTGAGGAAATGGTCAGCGAGCTTGAGCGGCTGATTGGCGATGCCAGACCGGCCAGCCGTCATATCGCGCAGCTGACGCTTTCGGCCAGCATGACGGGGGCGGTTTATCACGCCGCCTCGCTGTGCGACGGCAGCATTATCACGGTCTATCCGCAGGGCTATCAGCCTGACGGCAGCAACCGGTATGACGGTTCGACCCACTACGACAACAACTATCACTATTCCGGGGAAAGAGATGGGAAAAATTAACGAACAGACCCAGTGGGAACACGAGGTTTATCAGGTGGCCCGGACGGACAAAATCGAGGGCGGTCGCACCGGCATTGCCAACCTGCAGGCGCAGCAGCTTGGCAACCGCACGCAGTGGCTGAAAACCATGCTGGAGTCGGTCGAGTACATCCGCGCGCGCACCTTTTTTAAAACCAGCGACGACCCGGACGGCACGATTACCGGACTGGCGGCAACCCCTTCCGGGCAGGTGTTTCAGGTGGCGCAGGGGGTGGACAGCATCACCTCATTCACGCTGTATGTGAATGACAGCGGCGCGGCAAAGCCGATAGCGAATCCCGCCGGGATGGCGGCCATTCAGCAGATTTCGCAGAACGTGACGGACGTCAGAAGCAACGTGACGGAAGGCGACGCGCAGAAAACCGCGCGGGGTGAAACCATCATTGGCGGGCTGGCGGATGAAAACGGCAGGTCGACGCTGTTTATGGCGGAGAACGGCGCGGTTTACGCCGGTGGCGTACGCATGGGTAATGAACGCGTTGCCGCCGAAGCCGGGCTGTTATGGGCGCTGGCGGATGACACCCCGGAAGCCACGCCCTGGCTGAAGTTCTACGACGACGGCTGGGTTGATCCGCTGTGGCTGGAAAACCCGTTACCGCCAGTGGCCGTGCGCAACCTGACCACCGTCGGGCCGTATGGCTCGACCGGCAATGCGTTTGACCCGGTTAACCTGGCTATCCGTGAGAAGACGCTGAAGCCGGTCAACGACTTTAACGACCAGATTGCAGCATGGTCAGGCGCGTTCCTGTTTGACGGTGACTATGCGCGTGGCCGGGCGGCGGCTGACTGGATGCTGCGCTGGGCGCGTTTTAATGCCCTGACCGGCTCTAACTCAGCGGTGGGGATTGCGGATTACGACCGCCACTGGCGCGCGGTCAATATCGGGCTGACCTACTGGAAGCTGGATAAGGTGACGCCGCTTGGCTGGCGTCCTGCGCTGCTGCGCTGGCTGAATCTGCTGGGCGATGCGGTATCTGAACGTATGGAGCTGTACGGCAACAACAACCATAAAACGTGGGCGGCCTGCGCGCTGCTTTCCCTGTGGAACGCCACCGGCAGGCAGGCGTTTTACGACAAGGCCGCCGCGCAGTTCCTGACCGACCTCGGCCATATCAACGACAACGGCACGATTAACGTTGAGCTGCTGCGCGGCAGCAAGGCGCTGCACTATCACCATTTCACCTTTGGCCCGCTGGTGATGATGTGTGAGATAGCGCAGCTGCACGGTGAAGACTGGTATGCGCTGGACGGCGGCAGGATTCACCTGCTGGCCGAGACGGTAATTCACGGCATTACCGACCCGGCGTGGTTTCGCACCCTCAGCGGCGCGGGTACTCAGGACATTTCAGAAATAGGGCACGGCTGGGGCGGCATGCCGTTTTACGTGCGGCGCTTCCCTGACGTCGTGGCCGGAAGAATGCCGGAAACTGCCGACCACTACGTGGATACGTGGATGGGCGGTGACTGCAATAAACTGTCAACACTGTGGGTGAAATAATGGCTCTAATTCTCGGCGCAACCAAAGCTCGCATTACCAATCCTGACGCGGTGACGATTTTTATCCGGCCTGAAAGCCTGCCCGCCTTTAACGGGCGCATGATTTTCCGCGACTCGCCTGCCAGCATCGCGGACGTTTCCGCCAGCGGCATGACCGGCGAAACAAGCGGCAGCGGCGTTATCTGGCTGCCGGACGGCGTACAGGTCAACCGGCTGGCCGGGATTAACCTCGACAAGCTGCCGGCGGCGACGCACTCGTTTTACAGCGTGTTTCGCATGATTGTCAGCGGTGCCACTGAGTTTTACCCGCTGCATAACTTTTCTGCGTATGCCACACCCGGCCCGGCGGGCGAAGCCATCACCGAACGCACGCCGCGCGCGGCTTCGCCGGAGGAGTATGGCGCGCTTCGTTACACCAACGACGCCGGGGCGCAGGGCACGCTGCCAAGCACTGCTGACCCGGATATGGCGCGACCGGCGCGCGGTGATTTTGTCTTCAGGATGGCGGTGTTTGACGCCACGAATTACCAGTACCGGCTGTATACCGGCAAGGGCGGCACGCTGACGGAAGATATCGTCTCCGCCGCCACCGATATTGCGAAGCGCGACCTGAGCCGCCCGTTCCAGGTCGGCATCAACTCCACGGTGTCATTTACCGGCCTGACCTCTTCCGGCGTGGTAAGTGAAGTCGGATTCTTTGATGACGTGGCGCTGGTCGCGCGTCAGGTCGCCGCCGTATATGAAAGCGTGCGGGTTGAAGCCCTTGAGCGCGGTATCAGCGTTTAAACCTGATGGCTGGCCGGAACGGAGGTGAAACAGTGACAGGTAAAAAATTCAGCGCGGTGCTGACCGCCGCAGGCGCCGCCCGGCTGACGGCGGCGGCCCTGTCCGGCGTGCCGGTGGGGTTTTCACAGATGGCGGTTGGCGATGCGAATGGCGTGCTGCCGGTGCCCGACCCGCAGCAGACCGGGCTGATTAACGAGCGTTACCGCGCGCCGCTTAATCGCCTGTCGGTGGCAGACCAGGGCGCCAGCATTATCGAGGCGGAACTGATTATGCCGCCACAGGTCGGCGGCTTCTGGCTGCGCGAGGTGGCGCTGTTCAGTGAGGATGGCGTGTGTCTGGCCGTCGCCAATATGCCGGAATCCTACAAGCCGCAGCTGGCACAGGGTGCCGGACGCCATCAGGCAATCCGCATCTGGCTGGCGGTCAGCAGCACGGCTGACGTGCAGTTTATCGATAATCCGGCGGTGGTGCTGGCGACCATTGATGAAGTAAACCGGATTAAGAGCGAGGCGCAGGACTACACCGACGAGATTGCCGGTAACCTTGATAACGCGATGAAAAGCGCCATTGCCGACGCGGTTAAGGGTGCGCTGCGCGACGCCTGGGAAGATGATAACCCGGTCGGCGAGGTGCGCCTGTTTAAGGATAATGTTGACCCTAACGCGCGCTGGCCGTGGTCGGAATGGAAGTATCTCGGCGAAGATAAAACCATCCGGCTCGGCAAACAGGACGGCTCTGATGTGATGGCAACCGGCGGCAGCGACAGCATCCGGCTTGCCAGAGATAATCTGCCCGCCGAACAGATTAACGTGACGGGTGAGACGTCCAGCCATGATTTCGGCACCCTGAATACGGAGGATGGCGGCGCGCACGCCCATGAATACGACAGGTTCGTTGAAGGCGGTACGGCAGGCCATTTCTCAATGGATGACGTGGCGTTCGGCAATAAAAAGATTAATACCGCTACCGCCCCGGCCCACAAACACCCGGTGAAAATCCCGGCGCATAAACATACCGTGACGGCAAAGACCGATCAGCTCGGCGAAGGGAAAGAAATCAGCGTGGTAAACAGCTATATCAGACTGATGGCATGGTATCGGGCGGCGTAAGATAAGCCGCAATATATTGTGTCAGCGTTCATACAAAGCCCGGCGCATGCATTAAAAAGAACCAGCAGACACCATAGCGGAACACCTGAACAGGAGAACCGCTGCATGGCAGATTCATATCACCACGGTGTGCGCGTCGAGGAAATCAACGAAGGCACGCGCACCATTACCACGGTCAGCACGGCAATTATCGGCATGGTCTGCACCGCCGATGATGCCGATGCTGCCACCTTCCCTTTAAACAAGCCGGTGCTGCTTACCGATGTGCTGACCGCCAGCGGTAAGGCTGGTACTACCGGCACGCTGGCAAACGCACTGGATGCCATTGGCGATCAGGCTAAACCGGTGACGGTCGTTGTGCGCGTGGCGCAGGGCGAAACCGAAGCGGAAACCACCTCCAATATTATCGGCGGCGTGACGGCTGAAGGTAAACGCACCGGCATGAAAGCCCTGCTGGCCGCCCAGTCTCAGCTTGGCGTTAAACCACGCATTCTTGGCGTACCCGGTCACGACACGCAGGCCGTATCAACCGAGCTGCTGAGCGTGGCGCAGAGCCTGCGCGCCTTTGCCTATATCTCCGCCTATGGCTGCAAAACCCTCGAAGAAGCCATTGCCTATCGCGCGAACTTCAGCCAGCGCGAAGGCATGCTGATCTGGCCTGACTTTACCAGCTGGGACACTGTGGCTGATGCAGAGGCAACGGCATACGCCACCGCCCGCGCGCTGGGGCTGCGTGCCAAAATTGACCAGCAGACTGGATGGCATAAAACCCTGTCAAACGTTGGCGTAAACGGCGTAACCGGCATTTCAGCCGATGTGTTCTGGGATTTGCAGGATCCGGCAACCGATGCGGGCCTGCTGAACCAGAACGATATCACCACGCTTATCCGCAAAGATGGCTTCCGCTTCTGGGGTTCCCGCACGCTCAGCGACGATCCATTGTTCCAGTTTGAGAACTACACCCGCACCGCGCAGGTACTGGCCGACACCATGGCTGAGGCGCATATGTGGGCGGTCGATATGCCGCTGACGCCTTCACTGGCCCGCGACATCATCGAAGGTATTCGCGCCAAAATGCGCAACCTTGTATCGCAGGGTTATCTGCTGGGAGCCGACTGCTGGCTGGATGATTCGGTCAACGATAAGGACACGCTCAAAGCGGGCAAGCTGGCGATTGATTACGACTATACGCCAGTGCCACCGCTGGAAAACCTGATGCTGCGCCAGCGCATTACCGATCAGTACCTGGTGGATTTCTCCAGCCAGGTTAACGCATAAGGAGCCATCATGGCCTTACCACGCAAACTGAAACACCTGAATTTATTCAACGCCGGTGAAAACTGGATGGGGATCGTGGAGTCCGTCACGCTGCCGAAATTCACCCGCAAGTTTGAGAAATATCGCGGCGGCGGGATGCCGGGCGCGGTGGATATTGATATGGGGCTGGACGACGGCGCACTGGATACCGAATTTTCCATTGGCGGTACCGAGTCACTGCTGTTTAAGCAGATGGGCACCCCGAAGGTTGACGGCATTCAGCTGCGCTTTACCGGCTCCATTCAGGCCGATGACACCGCAGAAGTGCAGGCCGTTGAGCTGATCGTGCGCGGGCGTCATAAGGAGCTGGATTCCGGCGAGTGGAAGTCCGGCGAGAGTTCATCAACCAAGGTCAGCAACACCAACAGCTACGCCAAACTGACCATCGGTGGCGAAGTGCTGTATGAGGTCGATCTGGTGAACATGATTGAAATCGTCGACGGCGTGGACCTGCTGGAAGAACACCGCACGGCGCTGGGCCTGTAATTATCCCGGCGCGCAATGTCGCGCCGTTTAACCCGTTATGAATTCCCGGAAATCTGAACAATGAAAAAAGAAACTGCTGAAATCACTACCGAAACCACTGCGCTGGTAACTGAAAAATCCGTCGTACTGGACACGCCGGTTGTGCGCGGCAAAACCGAAATTACCGAGGTGACGGTACGCAAACCACAATCCGGTTCGCTACGCGGTACACGCCTGCAGGCGCTGATGGATATGGACGTAAACGCCATGATGATGGTATTGCCCCGCGTCACTATCCCGGCGCTGCAGTCTCATGAAATTGCCGAAATGGACCCTGCCGATCTTCTCAGTCTGTCCGTTGAGGTGGTCACTTTTTTGTTGCCGAAGTCGGCACGGTCAGATTTCCCGACAGCCTGACGGTTGACGATCTGGTGGCGGACATTGCCACCATTTTCCACTGGCCGCCCGCCGTCACTGACGTTATGCCGCTGACAGAAGTGCTGGAGTGGCGGCATAAAGCGATAATCCGAAGCGGAGCCGGTCAGGATGAGTAATAACAATCTGCGTCTGCAGGTGGTCCTTAACGCGGTTGATAAAATCACCCGCCCTTTCAAGAATGCACAGGCCAGCAGTAAAGAGCTGGCCGCCGCCATTCAGGCAAGTAAAGCCCGCTTAAAAGAGCTGGACGCTCAGGCGTCCCGCATTGATGGCTTTCGCAAAACCAATACCCAGCTGGGTATCACCGCTAACAGCCTCAAAACAGCACGCGAAGAAGCGGCGAAACTTGCCACGCAATTTGCCAGTACCAATCGCCCGACCGCGCAGCAGTCCCGACTGCTTGAGCAAGCCAAAACCCGCGTTAATGATCTGCAGAGCAAATACAACGGGCTGCGTCTGTCGGTCCAGCGCCAGCGGGAGGCACTGCGCGACGCTGGCATCGATACAAAGCAGCTGAGCAGTGCGCAAAAAGGGCTGAGAACAGACGCCGACGCGGTAACTGCATCGCTGGCGAAACAGCAGGAAGAACTTAAACGCCTGGGTGAACGCCAGCGCCAGATGAACGCTGCACGGGCGCAGTACAGCCGTTCGCTGGAGGCGAGGGATCGCATTGCCGGTGCCGGTGCCACCACAACCGCCGCCGGTGCCGCAATGGGAGTGCCAGTCGTTGCTGCAGTGAAAAGCTATTCCAGCATGGAAGATGCGATGAAAGGCGTGGCAAAGCAGGTTAACGGCCTGCGCGATGACAATGGCAACCGCACCAGCCGCTTTTATGAAATGCAGGACGCTATCAAGAACGCCAGTGAGCAGTTGCCGATGCAGAACGGCGCGATGGACTATGCCGCGCTGATTGAGGGCGGCGCGCGAATGAATGTGGTAAATCCGAATGACTCATGGAAGGACCAGAAGCGCGATTTACTGGCGTTTGCCAGTACGGCAGCGAAAGCTGCCACCGCCTTTGAGCTGCCCGCTGACGAGCTGGCGGAGGGGCTGGGGAAAATTGCGCAGCTGTATAAAGTGCCGACACGCAATATTGAGCAGCTGGGCGATGCGCTTAACTATCTGGATGATAACGCCATGTCCAAGGGTTCGGACATTATCGACGTGCTGCAGCGTATGGGCGGCGTGGCTGACCGGCTGGACTTTCGCAAGGCGGCCGCGCTGGGATCCACCTTCCTGTCACTGGGCGCAGCACCAGAAATCGCGGCCAGCGCATCAAACGCCATGGTGCGTGAACTGTCGATTGCCACCATGCAGGGCAAAAACTTTATGGCGGGCATGAGCCTGCTGAAACTGGATCCAGCCGCCATCGAAAAATCGATGACGAAGGACGCTATGGGCACCATCCAGCGCGTGCTGACAAAGGTGAACAACCTGCCGAAAGACAAGCGTCTGAGCGCAATGACGATGATTTTCGGTAAGGAATTTGGCGATGATGCAGCCAAACTCGCCAACAATATGCCGGAGCTGGATCGCCAGCTGAAACTGACCGCTGGTAGTGATGCGAATGGCTCCATGCAGAAAGAGTCAGATATCAACACTGATTCCCTGTCTGCACAATGGATGCTGGTAAAAGCTGGGGTGGCTAATGACTTTAGCAGCCTTGGCGAAACGCTGCGCCAGCCGCTGATGGACGTGATGAACACCATAAAGAAAGTGACCAGCACAACCCGCCGCTGGATTGAGGAAAACCCGCAGCTGACCGCCACGCTGATGAAGGTAGCCGCAGGGATAGCATTTGCCCTGGTGGCGCTTGGCACCATGGCGGTGGGCGTGGCCGCCGTACTCGGTCCGCTGGCGGTAATGAAACTGAGTATGCGCACGCTGGGCATCAGCCTGCTACTGTCGCTTGGCAAAGCTGCCGGACGGACCGGGGGCATGCTGTCGTGGCTGGCCTCATCGCCGCTGACATTGTTGCGGCGCGGTTTAGCGTCCACTGCCAGCAAGCCGGGCCTGCTGGCCGGGCCGCTCGGTTCGCTGCGTGCTTCTCTGAGAATGACCGGAAATGCGCTTGGAGCCGTCGGACGTGCGCCGCTAAGGCTGTTCCGGGGTGCAATGTCCGCCGCATCCGGCGCGCTGGGGCTGATTATGAATCCGCTGGGCACGGCGCGGCTGGCAATTTCTGGCGCTGGCCGTGTGATGGCGTGGCTGGCTGGCGGACCGATGGCCGTGCTGCGTGTGGCGATGATGGCAGTATCCGGCACGCTGACATTTTTGCTGAGTCCTGTCGGGCTACTCGTTGCGGCTATTGCCGGAGTGGCGCTGGTTATCTGGAAATACTGGTCACCCATTAAGGCGTTTCTTGGTGGAGTGGTGGAAGGATTCAAAGCTGCTGTCGGCCCTATTTCCGACGCATTTGCACCGCTGCAGCCGGTGTTTACATGGATTGGCGACAAGGTGCGCGCATTGTTCGGCTGGTTTAAGGATTTACTCGCCCCTGTGAGTTCGACTAAAGAGGAGCTGAACAGCGCCGCCGAAATGGGGAAAAAGTTCGGTCAGTTTCTTGCCGACGGGATCAATATCGCCCTGCATCCGCTGGACTCACTGAAATCGGGCATATCCTGGCTGCTGGATAAAATGGGGATCATCAGCACAGAGTCCAAAAAGTTACCGTCCGGCGACAGTATCAGGCAGCCGCAGTCTGCGACAGTGGCGAATGGCAAAGTAAACCTGCCCGCCGGGGGATTTCCGGCATATGCGGGTATGTACGACAGCGGCGGCAATATTCCGTCCGGGCAGTTTGGCATTGTGGGAGAAAACGGACCGGAGATTATCAATGGCCCTGTCAACATAACCAGCCGTCGCCGGACGGCGCAACTGGCAGCCGCTGCCGCACTGTCAATGGGGATTGCCGCCACACCAGTTGAGGCGATGCCACTGCATCCGATGAGCCTGCCCGCAAAGGCTTACCGGCAGGATGTAGCACGCGCACCGGGGATTAGCGCTGCTGTTGCACCCGTTACCATCCATGCACCGATTTCCATTGTGGCGCAACCGGGCCAGAGCGCGCAGGACATAGCAACAGAAGTGGCGCGCCAGCTGGATGAGCGGGAACGTCATGCCCGCGCTCGTAGCCGCAGCAGTTTCAGCGATCAGGGGGGATTCGAATAATGATGATGGCGCTGGGTTTATACGTTTTCATGCTAAGGACCGTTCCGTATCAGGAATTGCAGCGGCAGCGCGGCTGGCGGCATGCTACCAATAACCGCATTGGCAGGCGTCCGTCCGCGCAATACCTCGGCCCGGATAACGATAAAATCACCCTGTCTGGCGTGCTGCTGCCGGAGGTGACCGGCGGCAAGCTGTCGCTGTTTGCGCTGGAGCAGATGGCAGAGCTGGGCAAAGCATGGCCGCTGATTGAGGGTAGTGGCATGATTTACGGCATGTATGTGATCGAAAGTCTGGCTGAAACCAAAAGCGAGTTTTTCAGCAACGGTGCAGCCAGGCGTATTGAATTCACTCTTGGCCTGATGCGCGTGGATGAATCACTGAAAGAGCTATATGGCAGCCTGAGCGATCAGCTGACCACCATGCAAGATGCGGCAACGTCGGCGGTTAACGATCTGACCTCCGCCGTGGGAGGGTTAATGCAGTGATGGCTTCAGAATGGATCAACGGGAAAGCGGCAGCGCCTACGTTTCGCATAACGATGGGCGGTAAGGACATCACCGCAAATCTGGATAAACGGCTGATTGGCCTTGAGCTGACAGACAATCGCGGATTTGAAGCGGATCAGCTGGATATTGAACTGGACGACGCAGACGGCAAGCTGGAACTGCCACGACGCGGTGTGTTGCTGACAGTGGCGCTTGGCTGGCAGGGGCAGCCACTAATCAGTAAGGGGCAGTTTACCGTCGATAACATCGAACACAGCGGCGCACCGGACAAACTCACGCTGCGCGCCCGCAGTGCGGACTTTCGCGCCACGTTAAATACCCGCCGTGAAGCCTCATGGCACCAGACCACTGTTGGCGAAGTGGTGAAGGCTATTTCTGCCCGGCACGATCTGAAACTGGCGCTAAGCGATGAAATGTCAAAACAGGCCATCGATCATATCGACCAGACCAATGAGTCTGACGGCAGTTTTCTGATGCGTCTGGCGCGCCAGTACGGCGCGATTGCATCAGTAAAGGGTGGCAACCTGCTGTTTATCCGTCAGGGACAGGGAAAGACAGCCAGTGGCAAAGCGCTGCCTGTTATCACCATCACCCGCGCTGCCGGTGACGGCCATCGGTTTAGCCTGGAGGACCGTGACGCTTATACCGGTGTGATCGCCAGCTGGCTGCATACCCGTGAACCGGTAAAGAAAGAAACCGTGAAGGTAAAGCGCAAGCGAAAGAAGCCAGCAAAGACAAAGGAGCCAGAGGCGAAGCAAGGCGATTATCTGGTGGGTTCGGATGAAAACGTGCTGGTCCTGAGTCGGACCTACGCGAACCGCAGCAATGCTGAGCGGGCAGCAAAAATGCAGTGGGAGCGGCTGCAGCGCGGAGTAGCGTCATTTTCCATCCAGCTGGCAATGGGGCGCGCAGAGCTTTACCCGGAAATGCCGGTGAAAGTCAGCGGCTTCAAAAAGCAGATAGATGATGCGGAATGGACGATCAGCAGGCTGACGCACAGCCTGAATGACAGCGGCTATACCACGGCGATTGAGTTGGAAGTAAAAATCACAGACATAGAAATGGAATGAAAACCGGTAAGTATAATTTCGCAAAATCATACATTAAGAGTATTATTATCTAAATTATTAAGATTAGTGGGAGTGGTGCATATGATGAATTGCCCGTTGTGTGGGAATGCCGCACATACGCGAAGTAGTTTTCAGGTCTCTAAAGAAACCAAAGAACGTTACAATCAGTGCCAGAACATCAATTGTGGTTGCACCTTCAAATCCCATGAGACAGTAGCCGAAATAATTATGGCCCCCGGCAGGGTTAAGCCTGTTCCACCTCATCCAGACAGAACATTGCAGGGCGCTCTATGGCTCTAATCCCTATCGACTCCCCTACCCGCTTCGGCGGGTTTTTTGTGTCCACCACTGTCCACATTTTTATTCTGCGTGGACAATCCGTGGACATAAAACATAAAAAAGGGGTTAGCTCATCGCTAACCCCTTGTTCTATATTAACTTTTGGATGCAGCGTAAGCTGTATCTTAGTTAAGACGCTCTTTGATACGAGCTGACTTACCAGTACGCTCACGCAGGTAGTACAGTTTGGCTTTACGCACGGCGCCACGACGTTTAACAGCAATGCTGTCGATTACTGGTGAATGCGTCTGGAATACACGCTCAACACCTTCGCCGTTAGAAATTTTACGAACAGTGAATGCAGAGTGCAGACCGCGGTTACGAATAGCGATAACCACGCCCTCGAATGCCTGCAGACGTTTTTTAGAACCTTCAACGACCCATACTTTCACTTCCACGGAATCACCCGGACGGAATGAAGGTACATCCTGTTTCATCTGCTCTTGTTCAATTTGCTTAATAATGTTGCTCATAATTAAATCTCTTATCCTGGGTAAACTGATATTTAAGGAGGTAGCGTTACGCTTTACCTGCCGCATCATCGTTTTGGTGCCCGGAGAATTCCCGTTGGAACTCTGCCAGCAACCTTGCTTGCTCTTCAGTCAGAGCCAGGTTTTCCAGAAGTTCAGGTCTTCTAAGCCAGGTACGGCCCAACGACTGTTTCAGACGCCACCGGCGAATATCGGCATGGTTGCCCGACAGTAATACTGGCGGAACCTCCATCCCTTCTAACACTTCAGGTCGGGTGTAGTGTGGACAATCCAGCAAACCTTCCGAAAATGAATCTTCTTCGGCTGAAGCCTGTTTGCCCAGTACGCCAGGTATAAACCGGGATACTGAATCAATCAGGGTCATTGCTGGTAGCTCGCCACCACTAAGCACATAATCGCCAATCGACCATTCTTCGTCGATCTCGGTTTTGATTACGCGCTCATCAATCCCTTCATAACGACCACACACCAGAATTAACTTCTGACTGGTCGCCAGTTCGCAAACACCGTTTTGGTCAAGTTTGCGACCCTGAGGTGAAAGATAAATCACCTTCGCGCCTTCCCCTGCCGCTGCTTTCGCTGCGTGGATGGCGTCCCGTAAGGGTTGCACCATCATCAGCATTCCCGGTCCGCCGCCGTAAGGACGTTCGTCTACGGTACGGTGCCGGTCATAAGCGAAGTCACGTGGACTCCAGCTCTGAATGCTTAGCAGGCCGTTTTTTACTGCCCGACCAGTTACTCCGTAGTCGGTAATCGCGCGAAACATCTCTGGAAACAGGCTAATTATGCCAATCCACATTGATGGAACCGTCTGTTTACCGCAATCTTCGGAGGTCAAAAACCAGGATCCCAATCTACTTCAATGGTGCCGGTAGTGAGATCGACATTCTTGATAACCTGTTCATCAAGAAACGGAATTAACCGCTCCTTCGCACCGAATGCATCTTTCAGGTTTGCGCTGACGACGAGAACGTCGTTTGAACCGGTTTCCATCAACTCAGTGACTTTACCCAGTTCATAGCCTTGCGTAGTGACAACCTGGCAACCGATAAGGTCTTTCCAGTAATAGTCACCTGTATCCAGCGCTGGCAATTGCCCGGAATCGACCACAATTTCGCAATTGGTGAAGAGTCCCGCAGCATCACGATCGTCAATGCCTTTGACTTTGATGATCATGTCCTGATTGTGGCGCTTCCAGCCTTCCAGCTCGATAAGCTGCCATTGACCCGCACGTTGGATAAACCACGGCTGATAGTCAAAAATGCTTTCGGCGTCTTCGGTGGAGGAAAACACTTTGAGCCAACCACGGATACCGTAGGCTCCACCCATCTTACCGAGAATTAACGGCTGAACAGGGGATTTCGCGGCCTGTTGCTTGCTCATGTTGACCACCGTGACAGATTAAGCTGCTTTTTTTGCAGTCTTGATCAGCGCGTTAACGCGATCAGAAAGCGTTGCGCCCTGGCCAACCCAGTGCTCAATACGGTCCAGATCCAGACGCAGTGCTTCAGCCTGACCAGATGCGATCGGGTTGAAGAAACCAACGCGCTCGATGAAACGACCGTTGCGTGCATTGCGGCTGTCAGTGACAACTACCTGATAGAACGGACGCTTTTTCGCGCCGTGACGTGCCAAACGAATTGTTACCATAACATCCTCTTAAGTTAATAAAACACCCGGGACCCAGCGAGGGGCGGGACCCGGGTGCAATATAAAAAGCCCGAAAATTTTACTCATTTTGGCGCAAAAAGCAATCGAAAGCTGACTATGCTTTTGCGCCTGCAGAATTTCGGACCGGTTTAGCGACCAGGGAATCCTGGCGGCATCATACCTTTCATGCCACGCATCATCTTCGCCATGCCGCCTTTTTTCATCTTCTTCATCATACGCTGCATGTCGTCGAACTGCTTCAGCAAGCGGTTCACGTCCTGCACCTGCATACCGGAACCGGTTGCAATGCGGCGCTTACGCGAACCTTTAATAATTTCTGGCTTCTCACGCTCTTTGCGCGTCATGGAATTGATCATCGCTTCCATACGTACCAGCACTTTGTCATCCATCTGGGATTTAACATTGTCCGGCAACTGGCCCATACCCGGCAGTTTGCCCATCAGGCTTGCCATACCGCCCATATTGCGCATCTGCTTCAGCTGCTCAAGGAAGTCGTTAAGGTCAAAGCCATCGCCCTTTTTCAGCTTAGTGGCCAGTTTCTCCGCTTGCGCGCGGTCCACTTTGCTTTCGATATCTTCGATCAGTGACAGCACATCACCCATACCGAGAATGCGCGAGGCGATACGTTCCGGGTAGAATGGCTCAAGCGCATCGGTCTTCTCACCGATACCCATAAACTTGATTGGCTTACCGGTAATATGACGAATCGACAGTGCCGCACCACCGCGCGCATCACCGTCAACTTTAGTCAGCACCACACCGGTCAGCGGCAGCGCTTCATTAAACGCTTTGGCGGTATTCGCCGCATCCTGACCGGTCATGGCATCGACAACAAACAGGGTTTCCACCGGGTTAATCGCCGCATGAACCTGTTTGATTTCATCCATCATCGCTTCATCGACGTGTAAACGACCAGCGGTATCCACCAGCAGCACGTCGTAGAACTTCAGTTTGGCCATTTGCAGCGCATTGTTGACGATATCAACCGGCTTCTGGCTCAGGTCTGACGGACAAAAATCAACGCCAACCTGTTCGGCCAGCGTTTCCAGCTGACGAATTGCCGCCGGACGATAAACGTCAGCCGACACCACCAGCACTTTCTTTTTATGCTTCTCGCGCAGGAACTTACCCAGTTTGGCGACACTGGTGGTTTTACCTGCACCCTGCAAGCCCGCCATCAGTACCACAGCCGGTGGCTGCGCCGCCAGGTTCAGGGTGTTATTTTCATCACCCATCGCCGCGACCAGCTCGTTCTTCACGATCTTGACGAATTCCTGACCTGGGGTCAGGCTTTTATTCACTTCATGACCTACCGCGCGCTCTTTGACGCGATTAATAAAGTCACGAACTACCGGCAGGGCGACATCAGCCTCCAGCAGCGCCATGCGCACTTCACGCAGGGTTTCTTTGATGTTCTCTTCGGTCAGCCGTCCGCGTCCACTGATATTGCGCAGGGACTGCGACAAACGATCGGTTAAATTATCAAACATTGTCTCTCGCTTTTACGTCATATACAGAGGTCGCCCAGGCGACACAATTCGGCGGATTATAGCACGAAGCAATGACGATCTCTGCAATCGGCGATCAGAACGTTTGGAACCAGCTG
The DNA here is from genome assembly GCF_025527015.1 of Winslowiella arboricola. Classification (GTDB taxonomy): domain Bacteria; phylum Pseudomonadota; class Gammaproteobacteria; order Enterobacterales; family Enterobacteriaceae; genus Erwinia; species Erwinia arboricola. Next base: position 54,040 of record NZ_JAODIM010000040.1, read on the forward strand.
CTACGGGCGCTATACTGCTGTTTTTATTCACTGGCCGGTACCTGACAACATCTATGTTCGTTTTCGCGATTCTGGCGCTTCTCGCCTACTCAATCAGCCTTGCCCTGATCATCCCCAGCCTGTTGCGCAAAAACAGCGCATGGCGGCGTCTGGCGGTTCTCTCTGCCTGCGTCGCGCTGGTGTCTCACGGTATCGCGTTGCAGCAACGAATATTTGCCATGGATGGGGGGCAGAATCTTAGCCTGCTGAATATCGGTTCGCTGGTCAGCCTGCTGATCTGTCTGATTATGACCATCGTCGCTTCTCGCAACCGTGGCTGGGTGCTGCTGCCGCTGGTGTATAGCTTCGCGCTGATTAACCTCGCCTTTGCCGCGTTTCTGCCTAATGCGTTTATCACCCATCTGGAAACCACGCCGGGGATGATGATTCATATTGGTCTGGCGCTGCTGGCCTATGCCACCCTGATTATCGCCGCACTCTATGCGCTGCAGCTGGCGTGGATCGATTATCAGCTAAAAAATAAAAAGCTGGCATTCAGCCAGGATATGCCGCCGCTGATGGTGATTGAACGCAAAATGTTCCATATCACGCAGGTCGGTGTCGTACTGCTGACGCTGGTGCTCTGCACTGGCTTGTTCTATATGCAGGACCTTTTTAACCGCGAAAACGTCGACAAAGCGGTACTGTCGATTCTCGCCTGGTTTGTTTATATCGTATTGCTCTGGGGCCATTATCATGAGGGCTGGCGTGGCCGTCGCGTCGTCTGGTTTAACTGTGGCGGCGCACTGTTGCTGACCATGGCCTACTTCGGCAGTCGCGTCCTGCAACACCTCCTGTCCTGACCTCTCACCACAAGGAATTTTTGCGTTGGAACATGTTTCCACCACCACCCTGATTATCACACTGGTCATCATGGTTCTGATTTCCGCCTACTTCTCCAGTTCGGAAACCGGGATGATGATGCTCAACCGCTATCGCCTGCGGCATCAGGCGAAAAATGGCCATCGCGCCGCACGCCGCGTCGAGAAGCTGCTGCGCCGTCCTGATCGCCTGATCAGTCTGGTGCTGATCGGTAATAACCTCGTTAATATCCTCGCCTCTTCGCTGGCGACTATCGTCGGCATGCGGCTGTATGGTGACGCCGGTGTGGCGATTGCGACCGGTGTACTGACGTTTGTCGTACTGGTATTTGCCGAAGTACTGCCGAAGACCGTGGCGGCGCTCTATCCGGAAAAAGTGGCTTTTCCCAGCAGCGTGTTGCTCGGACCGCTCCAGATCGTAATGATGCCGCTGGTATGGCTGCTTAACACCATCACGCGCGTACTGATGCGTATGGTCGGCATGAAGACCGATGGTGCGATTAGCGCCGCGCTGAGCAAAGATGAGCTGCGCACCATCGTCTACGAGTCACGTTCGAAGATGTCGAGCCGTAATCAGGATATGTTGTTGTCAGTGCTGGACCTCGAAAAGGTCACCGTTGATGACATTATGGTGCCGCGCAATGAGATTGTCGGCATCAACGTCAATGATGACTGGAAATCGATTATCCGTCAGCTCAGTCACTCGCCGCACGGTCGCATCGTGCTGTATCGCGACTCACTGGAGGATATTGTCGGCATGCTGCGCGTACGCGAAGCCTGGCGCATGATGACCGAGAAAAAAGAGTTCACCAAAGAGAATCTGCTGCGCGCCGCCGATGAGATCTATTACGTACCGGAAGGAACGCCGCTGAATGTGCAGCTGGTGAAGTTCCAGCGTAATAAGAAGAAAACGGGTCTGGTGGTCGACGAATATGGCGATATTAAAGGGCTGGTCACCATCGAAGATATTCTTGAAGAGATTGTCGGTGATTTCACCACTTCGATGTCGCCAACGCTGGCCGAAGAAGTGATGCCGCAGAATGATGGTTCGGTACTGATTGAAGGTAGCGCTAACCTGCGTGAGCTGAATAAAGCCTTTAACTGGAAGTTACCGGAAGAAGATGCCCGTACCGTCAATGGCATGCTGCTGGAGGCGTTACAGGAGATCCCTTGTGCCGGCACTACGGTCAGGATTGGCAACTACGCCATTGATATTCTTGATGTGCAGGAAAATATGGTCAAGCAGGTGAAGATTACGCCGCACAAACCGTTGAAAGAGTCAGTGGGATCCTGAAAAACGGGCGACAAAAAAACCGCCCCTGTTTCTTTTGTAGGGGAGCCGTTATCGGCTCCCCTGCCTGACGGGCGGCGAGAACGCCCCCCTACAGGTGCAGTTCCTGTAATTTGTCTTTTGGCAGCGCCAGTTCATCATTGTGATTAACGCGAATGTCACTATCAACGATATGGCGCGCGATCTCCTGCGCTTCGTCCAGTGAGTGCATTTCGAAAGTGCCGCACTGATATTCATTCAGCTCCGGGATCTTACGCTGGTCGGTCACTTTCAGCACATCGCCCATCGCGGCTTTCCATGCGGCAGCCACACGCTGCTCATCCGGCGTACCAATCAGGCTCATATAGAAGCCGGTACGGCAGCCCATTGGTGAGATATCAATAATTTCCACACCGTCGCCGTTCAGGTGATTACGCATAAAGCCGGCAAACAGATGCTCCAGCGTATGAATACCACGCTCTGGCATCACTTCTTTGTTCGGCTTGCAAAAACGCAGGTCAAAAACGGTGATGGCATCGCCATGTGGTGTATTCATGGTTTTTGCAACGCGTACCGCAGGTGCGGCCATGATCGTATGATCGACAGTAAAGCTATCCAGCAGTGGCATATTGTCACCTCCTGTTTTTAGAAAATATTTTTAGAACGATGAAACTTTTCTTATCATCGTACGTCTGAATAAGTGAAAGACGCGCATTTTGTTATCATCATCCCTGACAACACAGAGATGTTAATTTGGCCACAATGATGTGGCCATTTTCTTTTCTAGCCCGCCTTACTGGCGAGGAACGCTTCGAAACTCAACGTATCGCTCTCTTCAATCTGCTGCTGACTGGCGCGTGAACGCTGCGCTTCTTCGGTAAAATCTTCTTCACTCAACACATCTAAATGCTCTTCAGCCATCAGATGGCGATACTGCTCCGCCAGCGCTAATCCCGTACCGCCGATGCCGTTTTCCATCATTGCATGCAGAATACGTGCTGAATAGGTCAGCTCCGGATCGTCAAACGACGCCACCAGTTGATCGCACACTTCCTGATAACGACGATCGCCCTGATTACCATCTAAGGTTTCGGCAACGCGACGCAGATCGCGGAACAGCTGCTTGCCGACATCCTTCAGCGGTTGCTGCGCTTCTTCACAACCCATGCCGATTGTCTGGCCCGGTTTACGCCCCTCCAGAATGACGCGATTCCAGTTTTTACGGGTACAGAGCAGTTCATCACTGCTCATTTCTGGCGCATCTGCCAGAGTACACCAAATCAGGAAAAGATCGAGGAAACGCACCTGGTTGGCATCAACGCCGATCGGTGAGAACGGATTGATATCCAGCGAGCGCACTTCGATATATTCGATACCGCCACGCAGCAACGCATCGGAAGGCGCTTCGCCCGATTTGGTGACCCGCTTCGGCCGAATCGGCGCATAGAGTTCATTTTCAATCTGCAGCACATTAGTGTTCAGCTGCAGATAATCGCCGTTTTCATCTTTAACGCCGATCTCCGCATACTCGGCCGATGGCGTTTTAATCGCCTTTTTCAGCGCGTCGACATAGTCAGGCAGATTATTAAACGTGATGCCAAGGCTGTTCTGCGACTTATTGGTGTAGCCGAGGTCGCTGAGGCGCAGTGAGGTGGCATAGGGCATATACAGCATACCCTTCTCACTCTTCTTAAACGGCAGGCTGCTCTCTTTGCCTTGCAGGAAGGAGGAGCAGATCCCTGGCGAGGCGCCAAACAGGTAAGGAATAATCCAGCCGAAGCGGTAATAGTTGCGAATCAGACGCAGGTAACCGTCGGAGATCGCCTCTTTACCGCTCTCGATATCTTCCACGCCCGCCCACTCCTGCCAGAACGACAGTGGCAGCGAAAAGTTATAGTGCACGCCGGAGATAGTCTGCATCAGCGCGCCATAACGGTTTTTCAGCCCCTGGCGATACAGCGTTTTCATGCGGCCAATATTGGAACTGCCATATTGCGCCAGTTCAATATCGGCACCGGCATCGACAAAGCACGGCATGCTAAACGGCCACATACGCTCTTCACCGAGATCCCGCGCCACATGACGATGGATATCGCGCAGGAAGGCCAGCAGATGATCGATATCATCATCAACCGGGGTAATAAATTCGAGCAGCGTCTCAGCGAAATCGGTGGTGATCCATTTATGGGTCAGCGCTGAACCGAGAGAGTCAGGGTGTCCGGTGGTTGCCAGACGGCCATCCGGCCTGACGCGCAGTGTTTCACGTTCAATACCGCGACAGATGCCAGTTAACGCGTTGGGATGAGCTTCCAGCCAGGAAAGCGCTTGTGATACGTCCGGGATCAAATTGACCTCCCGCTCAGAGAAAAATTTATTATTGTTTAGCATAATGTTAACCGTAGCCCCGAATCAGCGAGAATCAATGCCACCACTCCATGCCCTGTAATGTTGCGGTCGCAACCACTATGTAACGTAGTGTCTTTCCGATAGCTAAAAACAGCACCACCGGCAGCCACGAGAAACGCAGCCAGCCGGCCATAACACACAGCAGATCGCCAACTAGCGGCAACCAGCTTAATAACAGTGCTGCAGGACCAAAACGATGCAACCACGCTGTTGCTGTGTCATGCCATCGCCCCTGCTGTGTTGTCTGCGGCAGTAAGCGACCAATGAAAATATTCGTCAAACCGCCGAGTGTGTTCCCCAATGCGGCGATAAAAATCAACCCAGTCACTGACAACTTCCCTGCCATCAGTAAAGCCACCAGCAGTACCTCAGAGCTGCCCGGAAGCAGCGTGGCGCTGAGAAAGCTACTGGCAAACAATGAACCGAAACTCAGCCACTCATTCACAGCAGACGGACATCAACAACGTCCATCCCGGCGGCTTTTGCTGCCTGCAGGCCAAAGTCTGCATCTTCAAATACCACGCACTTGCCAGGCTCAACGCCCATCAGTTGCGCGCAGCGCAGAAACGTATCGGGCTCAGGTTTATGACGCTGCACATCATCGGCGCCGACCAGCGCATCAAAACAGTCGCGAATGCCTAAATGACGCAGCAGCATATCAGCCATCTGATGTTCGCTGCCGGTACCCACCGACATCGGGCGACGCCCGTGCCAGGCTTTCACCACCTCAACCAGCGGCAGCGGCTGCACCGAATCCAGCAGCATCTCTTTCAACGCCGTGGTTTTTTCAGCGGCCAGCGCATAAGGATCGAGATCCGCCTGATGGCTGGCAATAATGAACTGCGCAATGCGCCAGGTTGGAGAACCATTCAGTCCGATGATGGCGGTTTCGTCAAAGGTCATGCCGTAACGCGCCAGCACCTCACGCCAGGCTTTACGATGCGTCGGCTCCGTATCCAAAATGGTGCCATCCATATCGAAAATCAAGCCGTCATAATGATCGTACATTCTCTCTCCGGGCATTGTCGCAACCAGTGTTTACTTTATCGTAAAGTCCCCTGGTTGTCGCTGTTAGCGATTAACAGCAAATGCTTTGAAAGCATTGGGGATTTTATAAATCAGATAAAGGCGAGGGAGTAAAAACCATCAGAAACGGCGAATTTCAGCGAAAACAGGGAGTGTGCAGTGATTGTTTGATTTATCGGGGGGAAAACATTTGCTGAGAGCAATATGGTGCATCCAGGAGGATGACTCGGCGTTGCCTCGCCCTGCGGGCCGTTGCTGAAGCAACGTTATCCTCCTTGTTGCTGGCTGTAATGCTTTTACTGCACACCAGTACAAAGTTGCGATTCGCTGAGAGGAATATGGTGCATCCAGGAGGATTCGAACCTCCGACCGCTCGGTTCGTAGCCGAGTACTCTATCCAGCTGAGCTATGGATGCATTGTAGAAAAATAGTGCGGAATACTGGGGTATTACTTAAATGGTGCATCCAGGAGGATGACTCGACTTCGCCTCGCCCTGCGGGCCGTTGCTGAAGCAACGTTATCCTCCTTGTTGCTGGCTGTAATGCTTTTACTGCATGCCAGAACAAAGTTTCGATTCGTTTAAAGCAATATGGTGCATCCAGGAGGATTCGAACCTCCGACCGCTCGGTTCGTAGCCGAGTACTCTATCCAGCTGAGCTATGGATGCATCGGGAAAGCAAATTTGGGAGATAATGCGACTGACCTGAGGGAATACTTTATAAGGATGCTTGCGGACAAACTTATTGAATATGGTGCATCCAGGAGGATTCGAACCTCCGACCGCTCGGTTCGTAGCCGAGTACTCTATCCAGCTGAGCTATGGATGCATTACTAATTCTTGTATAACGCAGGGTGCCAACTACTCACCTTGATACGCGCTGCTAACACGAATCGAACAACTCATTACTGTTTGGTGCATCCAGGAGGATTCGAACCTCCGACCGCTCGGTTCGTAGCCGAGTACTCTATCCAGCTGAGCTATGGATGCATCAGTAATGGCGGTGAGGGAGGGATTCGAACCCTCGATGCAGCTTTTGACCGCATACTCCCTTAGCAGGGGAGCGCCTTCAGCCTCTCGGCCACCTCACCATACGCGTTCTTGCGAACTGTGCTGCTGAACTTGTTTCTGCTCATCGGCACTGCGTGGCGCACATATTACTTTCCCGCACTTATAAGTCAAACCATTTTTTCCGCCTAATCGCCTGATTGCACAAATCACAGGCAATCCGGCGACTTTGACGACAAAAAGAGTGATTTATCAACAGAAAAACAGCGGGAAGTTTGCGAAAACAGGAAAAGTAAAACCGGGAGAGGGAGCAGGAAAAAGAGGGGAAAAGCGGTAGCGCCTCGCTAAAAGCAGCGAGACGCTGGATCCGTTAGTAACTCGTTGGCTGAGTTTTTTCGGCCTGGATGCGCTGATAGATCTCTTCGCGATGCACCGAAACTTCTTTAGGGGCGTTAACACCGATGCGGACCTGGTTACCTTTGACGCCCAGCACCGTTACAGTCACCTCATCACCGATCATGAGGGTTTCACCAACTCGACGAGTTAGAATTAGCATTCTTTGCTCCTTGAAAGATTAAAAGAGTCGGGTTTGTAAGGCTCCCGGCCATATCCATCATAATTCGCTAAACGTAGACTATGACAAATACATGATTAAGTATCGTCGCGCCAATACATTCTGCTGATACTTAGTTTAGCCGAAATACACTACATCAACCTGACTTTATGATTACAGGGTGCGTACCACTTGGTCAAAACGCCCGGACACGAAGGCCCGGACGCACTCCAGCGATACATTTTTATCGTTACAGTTTTGCAGCAACCCATGACTCAACGCCAGCCAGCGCCGCAGGCAGCGCCTGAGCATCTGTACCGCCCGCCTGAGCCATATCAGGGCGTCCGCCGCCCTTACCGCCAACCTGTTGCGCTAACGCGCCAACCAGCTCACCCGCTTTCACGCGGTCGGTAAGGTCTTTTGTCACCCCGGCAATCAGGGATACTTTTCCATCTACCACTGTTGCCAGCACAATAATTGCTGAACCGAGCTGATTTTTCAGATCGTCAACCATCGTGCGCAGCATTTTAGGTTCAACATTGCTGAGCTCACTAACCAGCAATTTCGTCCCCTTCACTTCCAGCGCTTTACTGCTCAGGGAGGCACTCTCCTGCGCAGCCTGCTGATCTTTCAACTGCTGTAGCTCTTTCTCCAGCAGGCGAACATGCTCAATTACCGAACGCACTTTCTCATTCAGATTACTGTTATTCGCTTTTACCAGCTGAGCAATATCCTGCAACTGTTCGCTCTGGGCATGCACCTGCGCCAGCGCGCCTTCACCAGTAACCGCCTCAACACGACGCACACCTGCTGCGGTGCCGGACTCAGAGGTAATGCGGAACAGACCAATATCACCGGTGCGGCTGGCATGGGTGCCACCACACAGCTCGGTAGAGAAGTCGCCCATGCTTAACACGCGCACATGATCATCATACTTTTCGCCGAACAGCGCCATCGCGCCCTGCGCTTTCGCTGCTTCCAGCTCCATGATATTGGTGTCTATTGCCAGATTACGCCGAATCTGGGCATTAACAATATCTTCTACCTGACGAATTTGTTCGGGCTTCATCGCTTCAAAATGCGAGAAGTCAAAACGCAGGTACTTATCGTTAACCAGCGAGCCTTTCTGGCCCACGTGGTCACCAAGCACCTGACGCAATGCCGCGTGCAGCAAGTGGGTAGCCGAGTGATTAAGGCGGATACGCGCACGACGCGCCTCATCCACCTGTGCATCAAGACGGTCGCCGACGCGCAGATGGCCGGAAACCAGCTTGCCAATATGACCAATCGCCTGGCTATATTTCTGCGTATCGCTAACCGCAAACAGCGCATTGTTCCCTTTCAGCTCACCGGTATCGCCAACCTGACCACCCGATTCACCATAGAACGGCGTCTCATCAAGAACAATCACCCCTTCCTGACCGGCAGTGATTTCATCAGCTTGCTGGCCATCAACGAAGATCGCCGTGATCGCCGCTGTCAGCTCCAGCTGCTGATAACCTTTAAACGCCGAGGCAGAATCAATGCGGATCACATTGTTGTAGTCGGCGCCGAAACCGCTGGCATCACGTGCACGACGACGCTGCTGCTCCATCGCAAGTTCGAAACCGGCCTCATCAATTTTCAGATTACGCTCACGACAGACATCAGCGGTTAAGTCGACCGGGAAGCCAAAGGTGTCGTACAGACGGAACACGGTTTCGCCATCCAGCGTATCGCCTTGCAACTGCGCCAGTTCTTCATCCAGCAGTGCCAGACCACGTTCCAGCGTTTTAGCAAACTGCTCCTCTTCGGCTTTCAGTACCTGCTCAACCTGCGCCTGCTGTGCCTGCAACTCTTCTCCGGCGCTGCCCATCACCGCAATCAGTGGCGCAACCAGTTTGTAGAAGAAAGTGCCATTAGCGCCCAGCATATTACCGTGACGCACCGCGCGACGAATAATACGACGCAGCACATAGCCACGGTTTTCGTTGGACGGAATCACCCCGTCGGCAATCAGGAACGCACAGGAACGAATATGGTCAGCAATCACGCGCAATGATTTATTGGCCAGATCGGTGGCGCCGGTCACTTCCGCGACTGATTTAATCAGCTTCGCGAACAGATCGATTTCATAGTTGGAGTTAACATGCTGCAGTACCGCAGTGATACGCTCCAGGCCCATCCCGGTATCAACCGACGGTTTTGGCAGCGGCAACATCGCGCCATCAGCCTGACGGTTGAACTGCATAAAGACGATGTTCCAGATCTCAATATAGCGATCGCCATCTTCTTCTGCGGAACCTGGCGGGCCACCCCAGATATGGTCACCATGGTCATAGAAGATCTCGGAGCATGGACCGCAAGGACCGGTATCACCCATCTGCCAGAAGTTATCTGACGCGTAAGCACCGCCTTTGTTGTCGCCGATACGGATAATGCGCTCACGCGGCACACCCACTTCTTTTTCCCAGATATCAAAGGCTTCGTCATCGGTCTCGTAAACGGTGACCCACAGACGCTCTTTCGGCAGATTAAACCACTGCTCGCCGGTCAGTAACTCCCAGGCAAAACCGATCGCTTCGCGTTTGAAATAGTCGCCAAAGCTGAAGTTGCCCAGCATTTCAAAGAAAGTGTGGTGACGTGCGGTATAGCCGACGTTCTCAAGATCGTTATGTTTACCACCAGCGCGCACACAGCGCTGCGAAGTGGTCGCACGCGAGTAATTGCGCTTATCCTGGCCGAGGAAAACGTCTTTAAACTGGTTCATGCCGGCGTTAGTAAACAGCAACGTCGGGTCGTTATGGGGCACGAGGGAGCTACTGGCTACAACCTGATGTCCCTTGCTATGGAAAAAGTCGAGAAACGCCTGACGGATCTCAGCAGTGCTCTTGCTCATAATTATCCTGGAATCACGCTAACGAACGTTTCGTGCATCTCACGACGCGGACAACCCGTCTGGCGGCCCGGTGACACACGAACAAAAAGTGGGAATAAGATAAATTTTCTTCAGTACGAAGTAAAATCCCATCGGAGGTCAATTATCAAAATTTCTGAAAATGGCCTGAATATCTTCCATAAAGAAACCTTTCGACAGCAAATAGCGCTGCACTTTGGCTTTTTCCTTCCATTCTGTCGGCAGCGGTAAGCCAAACTTACGCTCTGCGACATCAAAGGCTTGTGCTGACCAGTCAATCTCCGCGCCTTCTAAGGTCGCGGCGGTCAGTTCGCGGCCAATGCCTTTTTGCCCCAACTCCATTCTGATGCGCTGCGGACCATAACCTTTACGGCTGCGGCTGGCAACGAAGCGCTCGGCAAAACGGGTATCATCCAGCCAGCTATGTTCATAGCACCAGGCCACCACTTTTTCGATATCTTCTTCAGCAATCTCTGGCGCTTCCTCCTGACGAAAGCGCGCCGAACGCTGCATGGAAAATGTCAGCTTCTGGCGAAACTCCGCTTCGCTGTGATCACGCATGGCCAGAATGCGCATGGCGCGGTCGAGCAGACGAGCATATTGATTACGGGCAGTGGTGGCGTCTGACATAACACTCCGGGACAGTTTAAATCTGGTGATACCGATTCAGGCGATCATATGCCTGAGTAGCAGAGCCTAACCAGAAACGGGCTGAGAAACAAAGAAAGTTAGCCGGCTGGCGACAGAAATAGCAGGATATTGCGCAGTAAAGCAGAGGAAAAGGCGATTAACGAAGATAAAAGCAGGGTTCAGTGTCGTTGTTATGGTTGGTGTAAATCATTATCACGGGCGGCGAAAACGCCGCCCCTACACAGTAGCCATGGGTTTTACAGGGGAGCCGTTCTCGGCTCCCTGGCGCGGGCGAGAACGCCACCCAACAACGAATTAGAAATCTTCGTTGGTTTCGCTGGCTTCTTTTTCAAACTGTTCGGCAACATAGTCAGCTTTCTCAGCTGGCGTATTGAGCAACATATCACGCAGCTTCTGCTCAATTTCATTAGCAACCGCCGGGTTTTCTTTCAGGAAGTTACCTGAGTTAGCTTTACCCTGACCAATTTTATCGCCGTTATAGCTGTACCATGCACCCGCTTTCTCAATCAGCTTATGCTTCACACCGAGGTCAACCAGCTCGCCGTAAATATTGATGCCTTCGCCGTACATAATCTGGAATTCGGCCTGTTTAAATGGCGCAGCGATTTTGTTTTTCACCACTTTTACGCGGGTCTCGCTGCCCACCACATTATCGCCCTCTTTAATCGCGCCAATACGGCGGATATCCAGGCGAACGGAGGCATAGAATTTCAGGGCGTTACCGCCGGTAGTGGTTTCCGGGTTACCGAACATCACACCGATTTTCATACGGATCTGGTTGATAAAGATCAGCAGCGTATTGGACTGCTTCAGGTTACCAGCCAGTTTACGCATCGCCTGGCTCATCATACGTGCCGCAAGGCCCATATGGGAGTCACCGATTTCGCCTTCAATTTCAGCTTTCGGCGTTAAGGCAGCAACGGAGTCGACAATAATCACATCAACCGCGCCAGAACGCGCCAGCGCATCACAAATTTCCAGCGCCTGCTCACCGGTATCCGGCTGCGAGCAGAGCAGGTTATCGATATCCACGCCCAGTTTCTTGGCGTAAACCGGATCCAGTGCATGCTCAGCATCAATAAAGGCGCAGGTTTTACCTTTACGCTGTGCAGAAGCAATGACCTGCAGCGTCAGCGTCGTTTTACCGGAAGACTCAGGACCATAGATCTCAACAATACGGCCCATCGGCAAGCCGCCTGCACCCAGTGCGATATCCAGGGAAAGCGAACCGGTAGAGATGGTCTCCACGTCCATTGAGCGGTCTTCACCCAGGCGCATGATGGTGCCTTTACCGAACTGCTTCTCAATCTGGCCCAGCGCGGCTGCCAGTGCTTTTTGCTTGTTTTCGTCAATAGCCATTTCCACTCCTAATCATGCAGGGTAAAGCACACTCGAGGTTGCTTTGCTGTAATACGAATAACAGTGATTATACTGTATGGTCATACAGTATCAAGTTTATTTTCGAGAAAATCATCATGTAACGTTTGCAGGGCGTAAGCCGTTGCCTGACGGCGTACCGCCTCGCGGTCTCCGGCGAAAAGTTGCCGCCGGGTCAGCAGTGTTCCATCGGCGCTGGCAAAGCCAAACCACACGGTGCCGGTAGGCTTTTCGGCCGTGCCACCATCCGGGCCAGCAATGCCACTAACCGAAATCGCAAAATCGGCATGCGCCGCCTGCAATGCTCCCAGCGCCATTTCGCGCACCACCTGCTCGCTGACCGCGCCGAACTGCTCCAGCGTAACGGCGGTGACACCAATCAATTGCTGCTTCGCTTCATTACTGTAAGTGACAAAGCTGCGCTCAAACCACGCCGAACTGCCGGCAATATCGGTAATCACCTTACTGATCCAGCCGCCCGTACAGGATTCCGCTGCGGTGACGGTGGCGTTGCGGCGCTGTAACCGTACCCCTATTTCGGTACTCAGCTGGTTTAATTGGTCGTCGGTCATATTGATAATCCTGGCTGCGGGCAAGCTGCAACGGTAGCAATAAATAGCCGGAAAGGCGTAGCACTTTTCGTCGCGGGCAGCGGCGAAAATCATTATTTTGCGCGCTATGTTCAGAAACAGAAAATAGGGGCAAACCACGGCGAAAACCACGGCGATTTAACGCTTTTGCGCCACCATAAACAGCCGCGGAAAAGCGAGCAGCACCTGACCATCGGCCTGCGGCGGATAGGCCTCGCTGATTTCCGCCAGATACGCCTGCAAAAATGCCTGCTGCTCACGCTCATTTAATGATGCAAGAAAAGGACGCAGCCCGGTAGCGCGCAGCCAGTCAATAATCGCTGCGGCGTCAGGCATCTGATGATAATAAGTGGTGCGCCAGATATCCACGTGACAACCCGCCGCCGTGAGCACGTCATAATAGTGCTCCGCACTCAGCAACTTTTTGCGATCCGTCGCATGACTGTCGATTTTCTCACGCCATGCCGCTTGCCCGGCCACTTCACGCATCAGGCGATGACTGGGTTGATCGAGATTATCAGGCATCTGAACCGCCAGCACGCCGTATTCCGCCAGCTGTGCAACCAGATGCGGAAACAGCTGCGGATGGTCATTTAGCCACTGCAGTGAAGCATTAGCGAAAATCACATCTTGTGGCGGCGACGCCTGCCAGCTGCGGATATCCGCAGCGATAAAATGACAATCAGGCAAACGTTGCTGCGCCTGCTGCAGCATCGTCAGCGAACTGTCCAGCCCGGTTATTTGCGCCTGCGGCCAGGCACGCCATAGCAGTTCGGTGCTGTTGCCGGGACCGCAGCCAAGATCGGTGGCGGTATGCACTTCAATTGCCGGGATTCGCGCCACCAGCTCCAGCGCCGGGCGGGTTCTTTCTGCTTCAAACTGACGATACAGCTCAGGATTCCACTCTTTCATGCGGACCTCGCGATAAGGTTATGCAAACTAAGGTTAGCGACAGATATGAAAAGCCCATCCCGATAAAGTTCAGCACCTCATCCGGCAAGCGCACAAAAGTAAAAAATGCGAAGCAGCTCGGGTTATCACCATGACAAGTATGGCATCCGCCGACATTCACCAGTAAGTTAAAACAGCGTTTCATTTTAATTACTGAGAACCCGGAGCCTGTTATGTCTGTAGAAACCCCCTTTAGCGGTGTCTGGTGCCCTTCCGTTACCCCGTTTGATAGCCAGGACAAGGTCGATCTTAATGCGCTGCATCAGCATCTTACACGCTTAACTGCCGCGGGAATTGATGCGTTGCTACTGATGGGCAGTATTGGTGAATTCGTCTCGCTAAGTCAGCAGGAGCGTCTGCTGCTGATTCGCGAGGCGCGCGCCATGTCGACGTTGCCGATGGTTGCCAATGTTTCCACTACCTGCATCGCCGATATGCTGCAGCTGGCGGAACAGGCCGCGCAATCCGGCTATGATGCTGTGATGATATTACCGCCTTATTACTTTGGTCAGACGCGTAAGCAGCTGCTGAGCTACTACCGTGAGCTGGACCAGCGTCTGCCGGGCAAATGGTTTGCCTATAACTTTCCGGCGCGTACCGGTTGCGATCTTGATGCCGCGCTGGTGGCGGAACTGGCGGCGGAGTTGCCAAAATTTATGGGTATTAAAGACACCATGGACTGCCTGTCCCATAATCGCCTGCTGATTGAAGAGACGAAAAAAGTGCGCCCTGATTTTGCGGTGCTGTCTGGCTACGATGAATACTTACTGCCAAATCTGCTGGCAGGCGGCGCCGGGGTGATTTGCGGTCTGAATAATCTGGTGCCCGAACTGTTCGCCGGCGCTATGCAGGCATGGAAAGCGCAGGATTTGGCGGAACTGACGCGCATCCAGCAGCGGATTGGCAAACTGATGGCGATTTACACCCTTGGCGATGATTTTGTCAGCGCGATTAAGACCGCTGTGGCGCGCCAGTATGGCTATATGACGCCCGCCTCGCGTAACTATGGCGGAGTCCTGAGTGAGCTGCAGTGTCAGGCGCTGGATCGCCTGTTCGCCGAATAATGGTTTCGCTGTCATATGCATAAGGCCATGCTGAGCAGGCCAGGTTATGCTGCCTGTTCAATAGGGTGATCCAGGGAATGCTTAGTGACGTTACGATCCAAATTAGCTGCGCTCTTAACGCTGGCGTGTCTGCTGGCGCTCAGCGGTTGCGTCCGCGCGCCTTCTGCGCTGCCGCCTGCCGGACAGGCAACATTTGCTGACTATCAGCGCGACACCACAGCCTGGGTGCAACAGCATCGTCACTTTCAGAGTAACCATCGCCAGCAGGAGTTAATCTGGAATACGCCGCAGGAGTGGCGACCGGCGGGCGGCAAGCCTGAAAAAGGGGTGCTGCTGATCCATGGCCTTGGCGATGCGCCTGGATCGTTCAGCGATATTGGCCCGCAACTGGCGCGCCAGGGATTTCTGGTGCGTACACTGCTGCTGCCCGGCCACGGCACCCGACCGCAGGATTTAATCGGCGTCTCGATTAATGACTGGCGACAGGTAGTCAATGAACAGGCGGCGATCATGCAACAGGATGTCGCACAGGTGTGGCTCGGCGGCTTTTCTACCGGCGGTAATCTGGCGCTGGAATATGCCATTAAACATCCGCAGGTGGCGGGTCTGCTGCTGTTTTCGCCGGCAATAAAATCTAACGTTACCTTCGATTTTGTCACTCCGTTGCTGGCGGTATTTACCGACTGGTTACGCGAGCCGCGTCCTGGCTACCCTGAACAGCGCCCGACGCGCTATATGATGGTGCCGACCAATGGTTTCGCCCAGTTTTACCGTACCAGCGCCGCCGCTCAACAGCTGTTAAGCCGCAATGGCTACAGTAAACCGACGCTGATGGTGCTGACTGAACATGACTCGGTGCTGGCCACCATGCGTTTTCTCAGCCAGTTCGACAGCACCTTTACCCATCCCGCCAGCCGCCTGATCTGGTACGGCAACAAGCCTGCATCTCCGGTACTCTCAGCGCGCGTGCTGATCCGGCCAGATCGCCTGCCACAGCGGCATATCAGCCAGTTTTCGCATATGTCAGTACTGTTTGCGCCAGACAATCCGCTGTATGGCGAACACGGTAGCGATCGTATGTGTGAAAATGGGCAAACGGAGAGTGATTATCGCGCCTGCCGCGCCGGTGCGGAGGTATGGTTTTCTGACTGGGGCTATCGCGAAACGGGCAAGATCCACGCACGCCTGACGTGGAACCCTTATTTTGCCTGGCAAAACCAGATTATGACGCAGGTAATGACGCAAAAGTAATGCTTCTGCCGTTACCCGACGGGTGGCAACGGCAGTAAGTGATCAGCTTTTTTTCACAAACTCTGATTTCAGCTTCATCTGACCAAAACCCTCGATTTTACAATCGATATTGTGATCACCTTCGACCAGACGAATGCTTTTCACTTTAGTGCCAATTTTCAGGGTGGATGAGCTACCTTTTACTTTCAGGTCCTTAACCACGGTCACCGCATCACCATCCACCAGCAGGTTGCCATTGGCATCACGCACAATCAGCCCTTCTTCTTCAGCAGAAGCCGCGCTGGCTGACCACTCATTACCGCATTCAGGACAATTCAACTGTTCGCCGTCCTGCCAGGTGAACGTGGAATTACATTTTGGACAGTTTGGTAGCTGTTGCACCTTAACCCCTTAAAATTGAATTAAATAAAATTAAAAACCTTGTGAATCATAAACCACAATCTTTATAGGTATACATTTTACACCCTTTGCGCGCCAAAAGAACAGCGCGATAATCGGATCAAATATTCATCCCTCTGCGCTGAAAGCCTGAAACAGTGATTAGACAATAAGTTACCGTCTCCCCCTGCCCTCTCCTCCCCCTGATTTAACCGGCAGGATGAGGTTAGCAGCCATAATGCGAGGCAGGATAATCATCGCAGCCCCTCTGACTGGCGTGACTAAGGAGAGTAATGAAATACCTGCCCCTGACTCTGTTACTGTTGCCACCGGCGGCGCTGGCTGACTGGACGCTGAACAGCTTTCCTGCTTTTACCGCCTCCGGCGACGGGCTGTTTACCAGCAGCGCAACGCTACCAAAGGGCCAGCTGGCGCTGCAAATCTGGCAGGATCAGCAGTGCTGGCAACCCGAGGGCGCGGTAAAACTGAACCAGACCCTGTCGCTACAACCCTGCGGTAAACAGCCGCCGGTTAGCTGGCGACAGTTTCGCGCTGGCGACTATCAGGTTCGGATTGATACGCGCAGCGGCACCCCCACGTTACAGCTGAGCATGAAAAGCACCGCGCCGGCCAGCGCCAGCAGCCCTGCTCGCAGTTGTCCACGCTGGGATGGTCAGCCGGTCAGCATTGACGTCGGCAACACTTTCAGCGA
Source organism: Winslowiella arboricola (assembly GCF_025527015.1). Taxonomy (GTDB): domain Bacteria; phylum Pseudomonadota; class Gammaproteobacteria; order Enterobacterales; family Enterobacteriaceae; genus Erwinia; species Erwinia arboricola. Next base: position 71,032 of record NZ_JAODIM010000040.1, read on the forward strand.
AGGCGAGAGCGTGCGCGACTTTTATTCCGGGCAAATTGCCAGCGTCAGTGGCGGAAAAATCACGCTGCAACCGGCAGAAAACAGCGGTGGCCTGCTGCTGCTGGAGTCTGCTGCCACGCAGAAAAATGCGACTTTTAACTGGCACAATGCCACGATCTATTTTGTACTAACCGATCGTTTTGCCAATGGCAATCCGGCTAACGATCACAGCTATGGCCGTCGCAGCGATGGTCAGCAGGAGATAGCCACTTTCCACGGTGGCGATCTGGCGGGATTAAGCGCGAAACTCGACTATCTGCAACAGCTGGGAGTCAATGCGCTGTGGATCAGTTCGCCGCTGGAGCAGATCCACGGCTGGATCGGCGGCGGGACGAAGGGCGATTTCCCCCATTATGCTTATCACGGCTACTACGCGCTCGACTGGACGCGGCTTGATGCCAATATGGGCACCGGGCAGGATCTGAGTAACCTTATCGATCAGGCCCATCAGCGTGGCATCCGCATTCTGTTTGATGTGGTGGTTAATCATGTCGGCTACGCCACGTTAAGCGATATGCAGAGCTTTCAGTTCGGCTCGCTCTGGTTGCAGGGCGCGGAAGTGGAAAAAACGTTGGGGAAAAACTGGGGTGACTGGCGACCGGGCCGTGGTCAGAACTGGCACAGTTTTAATGATTACATTAATTTCTCCGACAAAACCGGCTGGCGCAACTGGTGGGGGAAAAACTGGATCCGCAGTGATATCGGCGACTACGATACCCCGGGTTATGACGATCTCAGCATGTCGCTGGCGTTCCTGCCGGATATTAAAACCGAAGCGCCACAACCCAGTGGACTGCCGCTGTTCTGGCGTCATAAGCCAGATAACCAGGCGCAGGAGATCGCTGGCGCCACAACCCGCGACTATCTGACCCACTGGCTAAGCCAGTGGGTGCGTGACTATGGCATTGATGGTTTTCGCGTTGATACCGCCAAACATGTTGATAAAAAAACACTCGCACAGCTCAAGCAACAGGCCACCGCCGCGCTGGCGCAGTGGAAAGCGGCCAACCCGGATAAAGCGCTGGATAACAGCGCCTTCTGGATGACCGGCGAGGCCTGGGGTCATGGGGTGATGCAGAGTGATTTTTATCAGCATGGCTTCGATGCGATGATTAACTTTGATTTTCAGGATCAAGCCGCGCAGGCACTCAACTGCTTTGCACAGATTGACGCCAGCTGGCAGCAGATGTCAGAGAAGCTGCAGGATTTTAATGTGCTCAGCTATCTGTCGTCACACGATACCCGGCTGTTTTTCACCAGCGATGCGCGGGAATCGCTGAAATTACAGCAGCGCGCCGCCGATCTGCTGTTGTTAACGCCCGGCGCAGTGCAGATTTACTATGGCGATGAGAGTGGCCGTACTTTCGGCCCGACCGGTTCCGATCCCTTGCAGGGCACACGATCGGATATGAACTGGCAGCAGCTATCCGGCAGCAAAGGCGCACTGCTGCAGCACTGGCAAAAGCTGGGCAGCTTCCGGGCACGCCATCCGGCGATTGGCAGCGGCATGCAACAATCACAACATCAGCCGCGCTATTACGCCTTCAGCCGTCAAAGCGCTGGCGATCGGGTGATGGTGGTGTGGGTCGGCGATGGCCAGTATTAAGAATATCAACCTGGATTATTGCTCAAATATCATCCTGACTTATTTTCATTCCATATTATTCTAATAAATGCGATATTAAAATAAAGCCAAATTCATAAAATGCTATTTTTACCATATTGTGCGTAAGCGCGTTTTGTTAATTATTCCATTGCCAAAAGTGTTAAAAGGATTAACGCGGGTGTTTCCCGTATAATAAAAAACATTAACGCCGGTGCGTTATTAATTATGGCAATGGTAAGCAGGTATAATAATGGCAATTAACATGCGCGTTTTAAGCCAGGCGATTGGTTTAGCCCTGGTTGTCGGCAGCACCTCTTTTGCAGCACATGCAGAAATTACACTATTAAAACAGGATCCACAGGCGGGTAACCCGCTTAGCCGCCTCAATTTCACCGTTGGCGGCAGCATTCGTCCCCAGTTCAATAATATGACCGGCGGCAGCGATAATGGTTCATATAAACGTAATGGCTTTGATGGCGGCACCCGTTTCCGCTTTGCGGCTGACTATTATCTGTTCGACGATATTAGTTGGGTCAATTATTATGAACTGGGTGTTAATATTCCGGCGCTGTTTGACTGGGATCATCATTACGCCGATGGCGCCAATGATACCAGCCGCCGTATGTTATATACCGGTCTGAAAAGTAAAACCTGGGGGATCCTGACCTTTGGTCAGCAGAATAGCGTTTATTATGATGTCGTCGGCGCCAAAACCGATATCTGGGATTACGATATGGTTGCGCAGGGACCCGGCAACGGTATCAATGGCGACTACGACGGATCTTATCGTTCACGCAAAATGCTGAAGTATAAAAACAGCTTTGGCGATGCCGATATCTACGCCTCTTATCTGTTCAGTGATAACGAATATCTGCCGGGCAATGGCCTGCGTTATAAGCGTAAAGGCGGCGGTTCACTGGGTGTTGATTATCATCTGACGAAGGATCTGAGCTGGGGCACTGCGTGGAACTACACCAGCGCGGAAATGCGTAATCCATCCGACAGCAACAGCAAAGAGTACGACCAGAATATCGTCGGTACCGCGCTGAGCTGGAAACCTGACAACTGGACCCTGAGCTTTGGCGGCGGTTGGTACAACAACTTCCTCACCACCAAAACCGTCGATGTGAATAATTACTTCGCTGGCGATGCCTGGGGTATTGAGTACTTCGCCGGTTATACCGTCCCGGTTGGTCAGTATGCGGTGAAATCAGTGATGCCTTATTTTATGGGAGATCGTCTGGAGTACGCCACTGGCCGTGATTATCAGCGTATCGATAATGGTGTGGGTATCTCCTTCCAGTTCGACTACGGCTTCCGCGCCGATGTGGAACATGTGCTGACCTCCAGCACCGACAATCTGGGCGATATGACCCTGGTGCGTCTGCGTTACGACTTCTGATTATCAGGCGCCTCCTCTGCGGGGCGCTATTTCTTCCCTTCTTTTACATACCCCAAACCACCCAAAACCTGACTTAAGTTAAATTCTTCTTTTTTAAGCTCAAATTAACCGCAGTATTGCCGTCTATTCCTGGGATAGCCGTGTCGACCTGACCGATAGAATGATGAATGCACACAGACACACAGGTGATGTGTACAAAACTTCCGCGCATCGACTTCATCAGACTCACAGGTTAGGAGTGTTACATGGCATTTTCACAAGCAGTAAGCGGCTTAAACGCGGCTTCCAGCAACCTTGACGTTATTGGTAACAATATCGCCAACTCAGCAACCTCAGGCTTTAAATCCAGCACCGTCGCTTTTGCCGATATGTTTGCCGGTTCTAACGTTGGTATGGGCGTAAAAGTCGCCGGCGTTATCCAGAACTTTAACGATGGCACCGCGACAACCACCAGCCGTGGCCTCGACGTGGCGATCAATAAACAAGGTTTTTTCCGTTTAACTGACACCGCTGGCGCAGTTTACTACAGCCGCAACGGTCAGTTTACGCTTGATGAGAACCGTAACATTGTTAACACCCAGGGTTTAAAAGTGACCGGTTATCCGGCATCAGGTAGCCCGATGGCGGTTCAGACCGGCGCCTCTCCAGTCGCCCTGACGATCCCAACCACCCAGATGACGGCGAAAGCGACCTCAACAGCTTCTCTGGTGGCCAACCTGAACTCGTCAGACTCTGTACCGACCAATGCCACGTTCTCCACTACTGATGCAGACAGCTATAACGCCAAAACCACTGTCACTGCCTATGATTCATTAGGTAATACCCATCAGATCGATCTCTACTTTGTCAAAGATGCTACAGATAACTCATGGACGGTTCATCCGGTTGATGCCAGCACCGGCACTGCGGCTGCTGACTTCACGATGACATTTAGTAGTGCCACCGGCGAATTGCTCACCCCAACCACGGCGCAGCCGATCGCAATGACATCATTAAATGGTGCAGATGCATCAACCTTTAATTTGTCGATGACCGGCAGTATGCAGCAGAACACCGGCGCCGACACCTTTGGTAACCCGACGCAAGATGGTTATGCTCCAGGCGACCTCACTTCATACTCAATTAGTGATGACGGCACTATCGTGGGTAGCTATTCCAACAACCGTACTCAGGTACTGGGACAGATTGCTTTAGCTAACTTTGCTAACCCGGAAGGTCTCTCTTCTGCAGGCGATAACGTCTGGCAGGAAACCACCTCTTCCGGTCAGCCGCTGATTGGCGTGGCAGGCACCGGTAACCTTGGAACTCTGACTTCCGGCGCGCTGGAATCATCCAACGTCGATCTGAGTAAAGAGCTGGTAAACATGATCGTTGCTCAGCGTAACTATCAGTCGAATGCGCAGACCATCAAAACCCAGGACCAGATCCTCAACACCCTGGTCAACCTGCGTTAATAATCCTCGCCTGTGCGTCAAAAAAATCCATCGCTGTGATGGATTTTTTATTACTGCGATAAAAAAACCCGCCATCAGCCGCGGGTTTTTTGTTGTCTATCTGACTTCCCAGTTAATGCTTAACTGCGTATCGCCCCTGCCCTGTACATAGCGCATCGGTACGCGGCCATTCACCCGGTAGTAAAGGTAAAACGGCATTTGCGCGACCTTACCGGAGAAGTAGCTGGTGGTGCCATTTTGCGCGCTGGAAATATCGACGCAGTTACTGGTCGATCCCTGACACAGATAGACCTGCAAGGTGCCACCAGCGGGGATCTGACTCTGAGCGAGGGAGTAGTTCCAGAACACTTTAGTGACCGTTGCCTGCGGCAATGGCGCGCTGTTTAACACAAAGTTATTCTTATAAATATTGTTCGCCACGCCGACGCTCATGGCGCCGTGCAATATCGCCATGCTGGAGCCGCTATTTGCCGCCGCCGCGCTCACCCCGCAGGACAACAGCGACAGCAGTAAGATGCAACGAGAAGAGTTAATCATTATTATTGTTCACTCTGAAAACCAGCCATTATCGGTTGCCGGTCTGGCAAGCGATGCCGAATGCGGTCTTTAACAGGCAAGACCCTTCAATTATCCATCTTATACCGCATCTGTTGCGACCATCGGGTGAGAAGTGGCAAAATATCGCCGCTTTCTCGCTGATTACACCAGCCCTCTTTGCAACGCGCACGGCTGTTACATCACAATTTTACGGCATGCTTTCCGCTTTTAACTGTGACAGCGGATTGCCCGCTGGGCTAGTATAGCCACTGAAAAAATCTAATCTGTTACGGGCGCGGTAAGATGCCAGATCCTTTGTCAGCCAGATAGCATGACTTTGACCATAACTGTTTGATTTAGCTGAGCAGCAGTCACTTTGCTCCCCCCTGTCGTTCACCAGACCATGTGATACCTAACGATGAAAACGAAATCACAATTAACTTTAATTTCAATGGACTGAAGCCGGTAACCTTATGACAAGTACAGATAAACTCGACGCCCATACGCCGATGATGCAGCAGTATTTTCGCCTGAAAGCGGATCATCCCGACATCCTGCTGTTTTACCGTATGGGTGACTTCTATGAACTGTTTTATGACGACGCCAAACGCGCCTCGCAGCTGCTGGAGATTTCACTGACCAAACGTGGCGCGTCAGCAGGCGAACCGATTCCGATGGCCGGTGTGCCCTATCATGCGGTAGAGAACTACCTCGCCAAGCTGGTGCAGCTCGGCGAATCGGTGGCTATCTGTGAACAGGTGGGCGATCCGGCGCTAAGTAAAGGCCCGGTTGAACGCAAGGTGGTGCGTATTGTCACCCCCGGCACGATCAGCGATGAAGCGCTGCTGCAGGAGCGTCAGGACAATCTGCTGGCTGCCATCTGGCAAGGCTCACGCGGTTTTGGCTATGCCACTCTTGATATCAGTTCCGGTCGCTTCCGTCTGGCGGAACCGACCGATAAAGAGACCATGGCGGCAGAGCTGCAACGCACCAATCCCGCCGAACTGCTCTATCCGGAAGATTTTGCGGCGATGGAGTTGATCGATAACCGTCGCGGCATGCGCCGTCGTCCGCTATGGGAATTTGAACCCGATACCGCGCGTCAGCAGCTGAATATGCAGTTTGGTACCCGCGATCTTAGCGGCTTTGGCGTGGAGCAGGCGCATATGGCGCTGCGGGCGGCAGGCTGTCTGTTGCAGTATGTCAAAGATACACAGCGCACTTCCCTGCCGCATATTCGCTCCCTGACCATGGAGCGTCAGCAGGACGGCATCATTATGGATGCGGCGACCCGACGTAACCTGGAGATCACCCAGAACCTCGCGGGCGGCATTGAAAATACTCTCGCTTCGGTGCTGGACCGCACCGTGACGCCAATGGGCAGCCGTATGCTGAAGCGCTGGCTGCATATGCCGGTACGCGATGCGGTTACTATCAATCATCGCCAGGAGAGTATCGAAGCGTTGCAGGAAACCGGGGCAGAACTGCAACCGGCGCTGCGTCAGGTCGGTGATTTAGAACGTATTCTGGCCCGTCTGGCGCTGCGTACCGCGCGGCCCCGTGATCTGGCGCGCATGCGTCACGCTTTTCAGCAGTTGCCGGATCTGCGCGCCCAGCTGGAACCCAGCAAAGTGCAGCATCTGCAAACTTTGCGCGAGCAGATGGGTGAGTTTAATGAACTGCGCGACCTGCTGGAGCGGGCGATTAAAGATTCGCCGCCGGTGCTGGTGCGTGACGGTGGCGTGATTGCCCCAGGCTACAACGCCGAACTGGATGAGTGGCGCGCGCTGGCCGATGGCGCGACGGATTACCTTGATCGTCTGGAGATCCGCGAACGCGAAAAACTGGGTCTGGATACTTTAAAAGTCGGCTTCAATGCGGTGCATGGCTACTATATTCAGGTCAGCCGCGGACAGAGCCATCTGGTGCCGATCAACTATGTGCGTCGTCAGACGCTGAAAAACGCCGAACGCTATATCATCCCGGAACTGAAAGAGTACGAAGACAAAGTACTGACTTCGAAAGGGAAAGCACTGGCGCTGGAAAAAGGCTTATACGACGAGCTGTTCGACCTGTTGCTGCCGCATCTGGAAGCATTACAGCTGAGCGCTGCTGCGCTGGCGGAACTCGATGTGTTGGCCAACCTCGCTGAACGCGCCTGGACGCTAAATTACTCACGCCCGGTACTCAGCGATAAAATAGGTATCAAACTGACCGGCGGACGTCATCCGGTGGTTGAGCAGGTACTGAAAGAACCCTTTATTGCTAACCCGCTGACCCTCACGCCACAGCGCCGTATGCTGGTGATCACCGGTCCGAATATGGGTGGTAAAAGCACCTATATGCGCCAGACTGCACTGATTGCACTGATGGCCTATATCGGCAGTTTTGTCCCGGCAGAACAGGCGATTATCGGTCCTGTCGACCGCATTTTCACCCGTGTTGGCGCCGCGGATGACCTCGCATCAGGCCGATCCACCTTTATGGTCGAGATGACCGAAACCGCCAATATTCTGCATAACGCCACGGAATACAGTCTGGTGCTGATGGATGAGATTGGCCGCGGCACCTCGACTTATGACGGACTGTCGCTGGCGTGGGCTTGTGCGGAAAGCCTGGCGAACCGCATCAAAGCGATGACGCTCTTTGCTACCCACTACTTCGAACTGACGACCCTGCCGGAAAAAATGGAAGGGGTGGTGAATGTCCACCTGGATGCGATTGAGCATGGCGATACTATCGCCTTTATGCACAGCGTACAGGAAGGCGCCGCCAGTAAAAGTTATGGCCTGGCTGTTGCATTGCTGGCCGGTGTGCCTAAAGATGTGATTAAGCGCGCGCGTCAGAAGCTGAAAGAGCTGGAAGCTTTGTCAGGCAGCGCGGCTGCATCAAGCGCCGATGGCGCCCAGCTGCCACTGCTGGTGGAAGAGACTTCGCCTGCGGTAGAAGCGCTGGAAGCGCTGGATCCCGATTCATTGTCGCCGCGTCAGGCACTGGAATGGATCTACCGGTTAAAAGCGTTGGTATAATCAGGGCAATAAAAAAGCGGTGGTATTAACCACCGCTTTCGCATTCACTTAGTCACTTAAAGCCTGCCGCTTTTATTCACGAAAAAGCGCTTCAATATTCAGTCCCTGAGTCTGCAGAATTTCACGCAGACGACGCAGACCTTCAACCTGAATCTGACGTACACGCTCACGGGTCAAACCAATTTCGCGACCCACATCTTCGAGCGTTGCCGCTTCATAGCCTAACAGGCCAAAGCGACGAGCCAGCACTTCACGCTGCTTGGCGTTCAGTTCGAACAGCCATTTAACGATGCTTTGTTTCATATCATCGTCTTGCGTGGTGTCTTCCGGACCGTTGTCTTTCTCATCGGCCAGAATATCCAGCAGCGCTTTTTCAGAATCCCCCCCTAACGGGGTGTCGACTGATGTAATGCGTTCATTGAGACGCAGCATACGGCTGACATCATCAACAGGCTTATCCAGCTGTTCAGCAATCTCTTCCGCACTCGGCTCATGATCCAGCTTGTGAGAAAGTTCGCGCGCTGTACGCAGATAAACATTCAGTTCTTTAACGATATGAATCGGCAGACGAATGGTACGGGTTTGATTCATAATCGCCCGTTCAATAGTCTGACGAATCCACCAGGTGGCGTAAGTAGAAAAGCGGAACCCTCTTTCCGGGTCAAACTTCTCAACCGCGCGAATTAAACCGAGATTACCCTCTTCAATCAGATCCAGCAGCGCCAGACCACGATTGCTGTAACGGCGGGCAATCTTAACCACCAGGCGTAAGTTACTCTCAATCATGCGGCGACGAGACGGGATGTCACCACGTAATGCACGGCGAGCAAAGAAAACTTCTTCTTCGGCCGTCAGAAGAGGAGAATATCCAATCTCTCCTAAATAGAGCTGCGTCGCATCCAGGACTCTTTGTGTCGCACCCTGCGACATCAACTCTTCTTCAGCTAACTCACTATCACCAGGTTCGTTTCCGACAAGAGCCTTCTCGTCAAAAGTCTCAGCTCCGTTCTCGTCGAATTCCGCATCTTCATGTGATTCGTTAACTTTCAGCGTATTCTGGCTCATAAGCGGCTCCTACCCGTGACTCCCAGGGCAGAACACCTTTATTTCGGGTTCTGCCGGTTTATCGCTGCGGCAAATAACGCAACGGGTTGACGGATTTCCCCTTGTAACGAATTTCAAAATGTAATCTAACAGAACTGGTACCGGTGCTGCCCATCGTCGCAATTTTCTGACCCGATTTAACTTCTTGTTGCTCACGGACCAGCATTGTGTCGTTGTGCGCGTATGCACTCAGGTAATCATCGTTATGCTTGATGATAATCAGATTACCGTATCCACGTAAGGCGTTCCCTGCGTAAACAACGCGCCCTGAGGCAGTTGAGACAACAGGCTGTCCACGTGAACCCGCGATATCGACACCTTTATTGCCACCTTCGGAAGCAGAGAAGTTATCGATGATCTTACCATCAGTAGGCCAACGCCAGCTTCCAACCGGGGTCGAACTATTCGTCGTGCTACTGACTGTCGGAGCGGTAACCGGGGCTGTTGTCGTTGCAACAGTTGTTCCCGACGAAGGCAACATCTTGCCCCCACTTGATTTACCAGAATCTTCAGAATACGTAATAACCGGTTGTTGTGCAACCGTTGAGGATTTAATTTGCGTCGAGGTCGGTGGTGTTGGTACACCGCCCTGAGTAGCATCAGCAACGGTGATCGCATTGCCACCCGTAATCGATGCCCCTGAGCCATTACTAACCTGCAAAGTCTGGCCCACATTGAGACTATAAGGTTCAGCGACATTGTTACGCTGCGCTAAATCACGGAAATCATTGCCGGTAATCCAGGCGATATAGAATAAAGTATCGCCGCGTTTGACCGTGTAAGTCTGTCCGCTGTAGCTACCTTTAGGAATGTTCCCATAAGTACGATTGTAGACGATGCGACCATTCTGCGTCTGCACATTGCTTTCTGCGGCACCCATGTTTTGCGCCGACCCCATGGTGCTGACCGGTGCGCGTCCCGCCAGCATACCGCCGCCGGAAGACGGACTGCTGCTGACGCCAGAGTCACCGCCAACGCTGCTAATAGGAGCCTGCGTAGAGTTGCTGGAACAACCCGCCAACCAAAAACCAACCAGCGAAACTGCCGCGATACGGCTTAATTTAAATACTGGGCTTCCCGTGCTCATCTATCCCCCGTGACGGCAAAACTGTAACCCGTTGTCGGTATGAATCCGGCGGCACACGCAAAGCGTGGCGTCTGGCCGGTAGCGACAGCGGGCAGAAATTATTGATGATACTAACAATATCGAAACAACCGTGCCATTAAACAGTTGTGTAGAAATGCTGACAATACCTGAAGTCGCGAGGCTTTATGCCAAATCGCCCTTTACCAGCGGGACAAAACGCACCGCCTCTACGGTATCGACCACAAACTCGCCACCTTTACGGCGGATTCGTTTTAATACCTGCTGCTCCTCCCCCACCGGCAATACCATAATGCCGCCTTCATCCAGCTGCGACATCAGTTCAGTCGGAATTTCTGGCGGTGCGGCAGTGACAATAATCGCATCAAAGGGTCCGCGCGACGGCCAGCCTTGCCAGCCATCACCGTGGCGGGTAGAGATATTATGGAGATCGAGTTGTTTCAGACGACGTTTAGCCTGCCACTGCAACCCCTTAATCCGTTCGACCGAGCAGACATGTTCAACCAGATGCGCAAGTATCGCTGTCTGGTAACCGGAGCCGGTGCCGATCTCCAGCACCCGCGAAGTGGGCGTGAGCTCCAGTAATGCGGTCATTTTCGCCACCATATAGGGCTGCGAAATGGTCTGGCCGGAGCCAATCGGCAACGCGACGTTTTCCCAGGCTTTATGTTCAAAAGCCTCATCGACAAAACGCTCGCGCGGCACATCTTCAATTGCCTTTAGCAAACGCTCATCGTCAATGCCCTGCTGGCGTAACTGCTCCAGCAACGTATCAATACGCTTGCTCACCATTCCCCATTAACCTCAGCTTTAGTTAACCAGCTTGAGACCACATCTTGCGCGCCATGCGCAGTTAAATCGACATGCAATGCCGTAAGCGAAACATAGCCTTCATCGACAGCTGCAAAATCGGTATCCGGGCCGGCATCAAACTTATCACCCGGCGGACCAATCCAGTAGAGCGTGTTGCCACGCGGATCCTGCTGCGGAATCACCTGATCGGCAGGATGACGGCTGCCACATCGGGTCACCCGGATACCTTTAATCTGATCGAGCGGCAGATCGGGCACATTGATATTAAGAATACGTCCGGTGCGCAGCGGCTCACGCTCCAGTGCGCGCAGGATCTTGCAGGTAATCGCTGCAGCGGTGTCATAGTGCTGATGTCCGTCAAGCGAGACCGCCAGCGCCGGTAAGCCAAGATGGCGCCCTTCCATTGCCGCCGCCACAGTGCCGGAGTAAATCACATCGTCGCCCAGATTTGGCCCGGCATTGATGCCGGATACCACGATATCCGGTTTCGGCTGCATCAGAGCATTAACGCCCAGATAAACGCAGTCGGTTGGCGTTCCCATCTGCACCGCGATATCACCGTTAGGATAAGGAAAAGTACGTAACGGCGTTTCCAGCGTCAGCGAGTTCGACGCGCCGCTGCGATTGCGATCGGGCGCAACAATCTGCACCTCAGCAAACTCGCGCAAGGCTTGCGCCAGAATCTGAATGCCCGGCGCATGAATACCATCATCGTTACTCAGCAATATCCGCATTTAATAGGTAACCTTTTGAATTTTATAGACCATGAAGACTATCAAGGCTTTTTATTGTCCTGTTGATTATCCTGTTTAATTTTTTGCCGGTCCAATTTTACACGCAAAATTGAGCCTTGCGGCTTCGTGCATTCTAGCTGCCTGGAGGGGTAAGTGGTAGGCGTAAATTCTGAGTGTCGGCAGATAAAGCGGGAGTTTTTTCCGGGGCAGGAATTCTGCCCCGGGCGTTGATGGCAACCACTGACGTTAACCAGCTGATGCGCCAGATAGCACTGTCTTACTCAGCAATATCCACGTCGTCGCCTTCCTGTTGCAGGATTTCACGCACCACGCTGGTGGCAAAGCTTCCCGCTGGCAGCCAGAAATTGAGTTCTGCCGTCACATCATCCCACCAGTTCCAGCGCAGATCGCGCGGGATAACCAGCATCGCGCGGCGTGCCGCTTCGACACGTTCACGCTCCAGCAGAGCAATTAATTCCGACTCTGCTGTCAGACACTGCTGTTCAAATGCCAGCGCCGCGTCACGGCTTCCCCACTCGCCGCTGCCCGGCAGCGGCGCGGTGATGCGCAACTCATGCTGATCAACGCGTTGCTGCAACGTCTCCAGTTCAGCGGCTTCAGCGACAAACCAGCTGCCGCGACCGGTAAGTTGTAAGGCATCGCCCGCCAGCACCTGAGAAAGTGACTGCTGCTGCGCCAGACGGTCGCTGGTCACCTGGTTAAACATCGCACTGCGTGCGGCCGACAGCATAAAGCTGCGCTTATTGCGCTCACGCACGCGGATCTCATCCGCCGCCCAGCGGCGTGCCTGGTGCAGGTTATTGCCGCCACGGCCAAAACGTTGCAGACCAAAATAGTTGGGTACGCCAAGCTGGGCAATCTGCGTCAGACGCTGTTCAACCGCATCACGGTCGCTGATCTGGCGTAATACCAGTTTAAAGGCGTTGCCCTGTAGCGCGCCGGTGCGCAGCTTGCGTTTATGACGCGCGCTTTCCAGCACTTCACAACCCTCAAGATCAAATCCCGACATATCCGGCGTCTCTTTACCCGGCAGGCGCAGGCAGAACCACTGTTCGGTGACGGCATGGCGATCTTTCATTCCGGCGAAACTGACTTCGCGCGGCGGAATACCGGTAAACTTCGCCAGCGCATCGGCGACAAAGCGCGTGTTACAGCCATTTTTGCGCAGACGCACCAGCAGATGTTCACCTTCGCCATCCGGGCCATAACCCAGATCTTCGATGACCACAAAATCTTCCGGATTGGCTTTTAACTTGCCGCTGACGGCGGGTTTGCCATGCATCCAGCTCAGATTCATCATATCCATCAGGAGTTAGCCTTATGGATCAATGCCACTGCTTCACAGGCGATACCTTCACCACGGCCGGTAAAACCGAGTTTTTCGGTGGTGGTGGCTTTTACATTGACATCATCCATATGAATACCGAGATCTTCCGCAATATTGATCCGCATCTGCGGGATATGCGGCAGCATTTTGGGCGCCTGGGCAATAATGGTGACATCAACATTGCCCAGCTGATAGCCTTTTTGCTGAATTCGCTGCCAGGCTTCGCGCAGCAGCACACGGCTGTCGGCACCTTTATACGCCGCATCGGTATCCGGAAACAGCTTGCCGATATCGCCCAGCGCCGCCGCACCCAGCAGCGCGTCAGTCAGCGCATGCAGCGCCACATCGCCATCCGAATGCGCCAGTAAACCTTTTTCATAAGGAATTCGCACACCACCGATAATCAGCGGGCCTTCGCCACCAAAAGCATGGACATCAAAACCGTGACCGATACGCATTTTGCGCTCTCCTTATTTATGTAATTGCGTCAGATAGAACGCGGCCAGCGCCAGATCTTCCGGCCGCGTCACTTTAATATTATCGCTGCGCCCCGGCACCAGCTCAGGATGATAGCCACAATGCTCCAGCGCTGAGGCTTCATCAGTAATGGTTGCGCCATCATTAAGCGCGCGCAGCAGACAGGTGCGCAGCAGATCAAGCGGGAAAAACTGTGGCGTCAGCGCATGCCATAAGGCTTCGCGCTCAACGGTATGGGCAATCGCCTCTTTGCCTGGCTCCGCGCGTTTCATGGTATCGCGCACCGGCGCAGCAAGAATGCCGCCGACGCGACTGCTGCTGGCAATCGCCAGCAGCCGCGCCAGATCGTCCGCATGCAGGCAGGGGCGCGCGGCGTCATGCACCAGCACCCACTCAGCGTCGCCTGCCGCCTGAAGTCCCGCCAGTACCGAATCCGCCCGCTGCCGTCCGCCAGTGACCGTGGTGATACGCTGATCCTGCGCGATCGCCAGCTGTTTAAATTGCACATCGTCGTCGCTGAGCGCCACAATCACGCGCGTCACCGCCGGATGCGCCAGCAGGCTGGCGATACTGTGTTCGAGGATAGTTTGCGTGCCAATAGTCAGATACTGTTTCGGACACTCAGACAGCATACGGCTGCCGATACCGGCCGCGGGAACCACGGCGATAATCTCGGGAAAGGAACCTGCAATGTTGGTCATTAGTTATCGTTGTTGATTTTGAGCTGCCTGTTGCGCGTTTCGTCTGTTTTGATCCGGCACCAGGCGATAGAAAGTCTCGCCGGGTTTAATCATGCCCAGCTCGCTACGTGCACGTTCCTCGATCGCCTCCGAGCCGCCATTCAAATCATCGATTTCGGCAAAGAGCTGATCGTTACGCGCTTTTAGTTTGGCGTTATTCGCCTGCTGCACCGCGACGTCATCGTTGACGCGCGTATAATCATGAATGCCGTTCTTGCCCAGCCAGAGCGAATATTGCAGCCAGCCTAATAGTACAAGTAACAACAGCGTCAGTTTACCCATCCACGCCCCCTGAAAAACGGCTCAATCATCCCATAACTTTTGGCCCGACTCCACTGTGCAGGCGAAATTGAGCTGCTTTATCGGAATGTCGGGCAAAAGCGCTGCAAACAGTGCTTGCCTGGTTGCGCGCTAAAATGTATTTTTATGCACTTAAAATGCATAATCACGATTTTTTTATCTATTTCCCGGGAGAAGTCATGTTTAAAAAATACGCGCTAATCAGTACCTTACTGGCGCTGTTTGCCTCTGCTGCTCATGCAGAAACCTACGTAGTGGGTTCCGGCGGCACTTACCGTCCTTTCGAGTTTGAAAACAGCCAGAAACAACTGGAAGGCTTTGATATTGATGTTATTAAGGCCGTAGCCAAAGCGGAAAAATTTGATATCAAACTGGTTAACACCCCGTGGGAAGGCATCTTCGCCACCCTGAATTCCGGCGACCGCGACATGATTATCTCCGGGATTACCATCACCGATAAACGCAAGCTGATGGTGGACTTCTCCGCGCCTTACTTCCCGGCGGAACAGTCAATTGTGGTGCCGAAGGATTCTAAAGTGGATTCGCTGGCCGCACTGAAAAGTGAAAACGTGGGCGTGGTGAACTCCAGTACCGGCGATATTGTGGTTTCTGATGTGCTGGGCAAAAACAGCACGGCGATTAAGCGTTTTGATAACACACCGCTGATGTTGCAGGAGCTGTATGAAGATGGTATCGGCGCAGCGGTAGGTGATGTTGGCGTTGTAAAGTACTACATCAAAACTCATCCGGAGAAGCAGTTTAAGCTGGTGCCGGATGCGAAATTCGAACGTCAGTATTTCGGTATCGCAGTAGCAAAAGGCAATGATGAACTGCGCAATAAAATTAACGCCGGCCTGAAGAAAATCATCGCCGACGGCACTTACGCCAAAATCTACAGCACCTGGTTTGACACTAATGTCCCGACCCTGCCCGCTGAGTAACCCCTCTTTTTCGCCGCTCTGTGCGGCGAATTCTCTCTACAGGATTGTTGTTGTATGACTGGATTTCGTTGGGAAATCATTCAGGAATATTTGCCGCTGTTTATCGATGGCGCCATGATGACGCTGAAATGTACGTTGATCTGCGTGATCACCGGTACACTTTGGGGTCTGACTCTTGGCCTCGGTCGGCTGGCGCAGGCGCCGCACGGCCCGTGGAAGCCTGTTCTGCGCTTCTGTGTGCAGTGGCCGGTACGCATCTATATCAGCGCTTTTCGCGGCACGCCACTGTTCGTACAAATTATGGTGGTGCATTTCGCCTTAATCCCGTTATTTATCAATCCGCGTGATGGCATAATGGTCACCAGCGGCCTGATGTCATCGGAATTCGCGCGTATGCTACGCTCCGAGTACGGTGCATTCCTCTCCTGCGTCGTGGCGATAACGCTTAATGCCGGCGCCTATGTTTCGGAAATCTTCCGCGCCGGTATTCAGTCGATCGATCGCGGTCAGATGGAAGCCTCGCGTTCGCTCGGTATGCCGTATGGCCGCACCATGCGCAAAGTGATTTTACCGCAGGCATTTCGCCGCATGCTGCCGCCGCTGGGTAATAACGCCATCGCGATTGTCAAAGACTCCTCACTGGCTTCGGCTATCGGCCTCGCCGATCTGGCTTACGCCGCGCGTACCGTGTCCGGCGCCTACGCGACCTACTGGGAACCCTACCTGGTGATTTCACTGGTCTACTGGGTGTTTACTTTCCTGCTTTCGCTGCTGGTTCAACATATGGAAAAGAGGTTCGGCAAAAGTGATTCACGTTAATAATTTGCAGAAACAGTTTGGTGAAACTCTGGTCCTGCGCGGCATCAGCTGCGACATCGCCCCGCAAGAAGTGGTCTGCGTTATCGGCCCGTCAGGTTCGGGGAAAAGTACTTTTCTGCGCTGTCTGAACGGGCTGGAAAGCGTTGACGGCGGCAGCGTCGAGGTCAACGGTTTTGCAGTGCACGATGTGAAGAGCAATATCAACCAGCTGCGTGAGTCGGTAGGCATGGTATTCCAGCGCTTTAACCTGTTCCCGCATATGTCAGTGCTGGAAAACCTGATTATGGCGCCAATGGACGTGCGTAAGCTGTCGCGTAAGGTGGCGGTTGAGCAGGCAAAAGCGCTGCTGGCGAAAGTGGGACTGAGCGATAAGATCGACGCCTGGCCAAATAGCCTGTCCGGCGGCCAGCAGCAGCGTGTGGCGATTGCCCGTGCGCTGGCGATGGAACCGAAAATCATGCTGTTCGATGAGCCAACCTCGGCGCTCGATCCTGAGCTGGTTGGCGAAGTGCTGGCGGTAATGAAAACCCTGGCGCAGGAAGGGATGACAATGGTGATTGTCACCCACGAGATGGCGTTTGCCCGTGAAGTGTCAGACCGGGTGATGTTTATCGATCAGGGCGTGATTCAGGAGATGGGCAAACCGGAGCAGCTGTTTAGCACGCCGGCCAACCCGCGTACCGCGTCGTTTCTTAGCAAAGTTTTGTAACGCTGCGAAACATCGGGCGGTGTTCTCGCCGCCCGATATTGATTTGTGCCATTCCTGATGACGAGGTGATTAACGCGCGGAGCAAAGATTTACCAGCCGGTAAGAAACGAAAACAGCAGCCAGAACAGGCAAACCACCACCAGCGCCGTGGCAATCAGCGTCCACATCAGGCGTCCGCGCAACAGCAGGCTAAAGCCAATACCAATCAATACCGAAACCGGCAGCAGCGCGAGGAAGAAAGGCCAGGTATACAGAAAGAAGAACAGCGTATTAGAGCCATACAGCAGGAAAGGAATCGCCAGTGCGAACCAGTAAGAAACAAAGCCGATGACCCCGCCGGGGAATGACCAGGTGTGTTCTTCCTGGTCACGTTCATCTTTACGAGCAAGCATGGGGGTAACGTTCTGCATAAGTATCCTGTTGACGCGTTGTCGGCCCGCTCTCTGGCGTTCGCACTGCCGCAGTATATTCGCAAATATACCGTAACTATCTCAGGAGTTGATAATATCGCGCTCACGCAGCACGTCTAACAATTGCGCTATCAATTTTGTTACCAATTGTTCGCCATCCAGATGGATTTCGGCCTGTTCCGGCGCCTCGTAGGCCGAGTCAATACCGGTAAAATTACGCAGTTCACCGGACCGCGCTTTTTTATACAAACCTTTCGGATCGCGCGCTTCGCAGATAGCCAGCGGCGTGTCGACAAACACCTCAATAAAGCGCCCTTCCCCCACCCTGTCGCGCACCATCTGCCGTTCAGCGCGGTGCGGTGAGATAAACGCCGTCAGCACCACCAGACCAGCATCGACCATCAGTTTCGCCACTTCCCCGACGCGACGAATATTCTCTTTGCGGTCATCATCGCTAAAGCCAAGATCGCGACAGAGTCCGTGACGCACATTGTCGCCATCCAGCAGATAAGTGCTGACGCCATGCTGATGCAGCGCCTGCTCCAGCGCACCGGCGACGGTGGATTTACCCGAGCCCGAAAGCCCGGTAAACCACAACACCACGCCCTGATGACCATGCAGGCTCTCCCGCCCGGCACGCGTTACCGCGTGCGCGTGCCAGACAACATTTTCATCATGTGTGGCGGCCATTTATTTGCCACCCAGCAGGTCGCGCGCGCCCCAGTGTGGGAAGTGGCGACGCACCAGTGCATTTAATTCCAGTTCAAAGGCGCTGAAATCACCGCTGTTCTGCTGCACATCTTCCAGCGTATGGCGCACCATACCCGCGCCCACCGTGACGTTGCTCAGACGGTCAATAAAGATCATCCCGCCAGTCACCGGATTCTGCTGATAGGCGTCAAGCACCATTGGCTCATCAAAAGTGACCTCAACCAGGCCGATACCGTTCAGCGGCAGGCTGTCCACTTCATGTCGCGCCAGGCTGTTAATCTCAACCTGATGCTGAATTTTTTCGACACGGACGCGGGTTTTCTTGCCGGCGATTTTGACGTCATAACTCTGGCCTGGCGACAACGGCTGTTCCGCCATCCACACCACATCAATCGATGCGCCCTGTACCGCTTTCAGCTCGGTATCAGCGGCCACCAGCAGATCGCCACGGCTGATATCAATCTCATCTTTCAGCACCAGCGTCAGCGCTTCACCGGCAATCGCCTGTTGCAGATCGCCATCAAAGGTAACGATACGGGCAATAGTGGATTCCACGCCAGACGGCAGCACTTTCACCCGCTGACCAACCTGCACCGTACCGGATGCCAGCGTCCCGGCATAACCACGGAAATCGAGATTGGGACGGTTAACATACTGCACCGGGAAGCGCATTGGCTGCTGCTCCACTACGCGCTGCACATCAACGGTTTCCAGCACATCCAGCAGGGTTGGGCCGCTGTACCAGTTCATTGCCGCGCTCGGCGTGGCGACGTTTTCGCCTTCCAGTGCCGAGAGCGGCACAAAGCGGATATCAAGATCGCCTGGCAGCTGGGTAGCAAAATCCAGGTAGTCCTGCTTGATCTGCTCGAAGGTCTCCTGCTTGTACTCCACCAGATCCATTTTATTGATCGCTACCACCAGGTGCTTGATCCCCAACAGCGTGGAGATAAAGCTGTGGCGGCGCGTCTGATCCAGCACGCCTTTACGCGCGTCGATCAGCAAAATCGCCAGATCGCAGGTCGAGGCGCCGGTGGCCATATTGCGCGTGTACTGCTCATGGCCCGGCGTATCGGCAATAATAAATTTACGCTTCTCAGTGGAGAAGTAGCGATAGGCCACATCAATGGTGATGCCCTGTTCGCGCTCAGCCTGCAGACCATCCACCAGCAGCGCCAGGTCGAGCTTCTCGCCCTGAGTGCCGTGACGTTTGCTGTCATTGTGCAGCGAAGAGAGCTGATCTTCATAAATCTGACGGGTATCATGCAACAGGCGACCAATCAGGGTGCTTTTCCCGTCATCGACGCTGCCGCAGGTGAGAAAACGCAGCAGGCTTTTATGTTGCTGCGTGTGCAGCCAGGCTTCTACGCCACCCTGATCGGCAATTTGTTGTGCAATAACGTTGTTCATCTGGCGGCTCCTTAGAAATAGCCCTGGCGTTTCTTCAGCTCCATCGAGCCGGCCTGGTCGCGGTCAATCATGCGTCCCTGACGTTCACTGGTAGTCGAAACCAGCATCTCTTCGATGATCCCCGGCAGGGTCTGAGCTTCAGACTCGACGGCGCCGGTCAGTGGCCAGCAGCCAAGGGTACGGAAACGCACCATGCGCTGTTCGATCACTTCACCAGGTTGCAGATCGATACGGTCGTCATCGATCATCATCAGCATGCCGTCACGTTCCAGCACCGGACGCATAGCTGCCAGATAGAGCGGAACGATCTCAATATCTTCAAGGAAGATATACTGCCAGATATCCAGTTCGGTCCAGTTTGACAGCGGGAACACACGGATGCTTTCGCCTTTGTTAATCTGGCCGTTGTAGTTGTGCCACAGTTCAGGACGCTGGTTTTTTGGATCCCAGCGATGGAAACGGTCGCGGAACGAGTAGATACGCTCTTTAGCGCGCGATTTCTCTTCATCGCGACGGGCGCCGCCGAAAGCGGCATCAAAGCCATATTTATTCAGCGCCTGCTTCAGCCCTTCGGTTTTCATAATATCGGTGTGCTTGGCGCTGCCGTGGACAAACGGGTTAATCCCCATCGCCACCCCTTCCGGGTTACGGTGCACCAGCAGTTCAGCACCGATGCTTTTCACCATACGGTCACGAAACTCGTACATTTCCCGAAACTTCCAGCCGGTATCAACATGCAGCAGCGGGAACGGCAGGGTTCCCGGATAGAAGGCTTTACGCGCCAGATGCAGCATCACGGATGAATCTTTACCGATGGAGTACATCATCACCGGATTGGAGAACTCCGCCGCCACTTCGCGGATAATATGGATGCTTTCCGCCTCCAGCTGACGCAGGTGAGTGAGTCGTTTTTGATCCATAATCTTTCCTCAAGCCAAATTT
The DNA here is from genome assembly GCF_025527015.1 of Winslowiella arboricola. Classification (GTDB taxonomy): domain Bacteria; phylum Pseudomonadota; class Gammaproteobacteria; order Enterobacterales; family Enterobacteriaceae; genus Erwinia; species Erwinia arboricola. Next base: position 91,659 of record NZ_JAODIM010000040.1, read on the forward strand.
ACAACGGCGGATTCACGTCCGGCCTGCTGTGCTGAATGTTGAAACCAGGCCAACTGCGCATGCAGATTGACGACTTCGCCAATCACCAAAAGGGCTGGTGTTGGGGCGCGTTGCGCCAGTTCTTCGAGCTGTTCGAGCGTTCCGGTTAGCACCTGCTGATCCTGACGGGTGCCACGGCCAATCACTGCCACCGGTGTGCTGGCGTCGCGTCCGTGGGCGATCAGCTGCTGACTGATCTCCGCCGCTTTCACCGTGCCCATATAGATCGCCAGCGTCTGACGCGCACGCGCTAACGAAGGCCAGTCGATGCCATCACCGCCGGTGCGGCAATGACCAGTAATAAACAATACGCTCTGTGCGTAGTCACGATGGGTCAGCGGGATACCGGCGTAGGCAGTGGCGCCAGCGGCGGCGGTGACACCCGGCACCACCTGAAACGGGATGCCTGCGGCCTGCGCGGCCTGTAACTCCTCGCCACCACGGCCAAAGATAAAGGGATCGCCGCCTTTTAAGCGCACCACCCGTTTGCCCTGCTGCGCCAGCTCCACCAGCAGGCGGTTGGTCTCTTCCTGCGGCACCGAATGGGCGCCGGCGCGTTTGCCGACGCAGATACGGTCGGCGTCACGGCGCACTAAATCCAGAATGTCATCGCTGACCAGATGGTCATACAGCACCACATCCGCCAGCTGCATTACCTGCAAGCCACGCAGCGTCAGCAGACCGGAATCTCCCGGCCCGGCGCCGACCAGCACGATTTCGCCCTGCGCCTGCTCCGGGTTAATCAGCTGATCGTCCAGCGTCTGCTTCGCTCCCTGCACATTACCGGCGGCCACCTGACTGGCGAACAGGCCATTAAAGGCGCGCTCCCAGAAACGGCGGCGCTCCGACATCTTATTAAAACGCTGCTTAACCTTACCGCGCCACTCGCCGGCTATCTGCGCCATCTGGCCGAGGTTGGCAGGTAACAGTGCTTCCAGTTTTTCACGCAGCAAACGCGCTAAAACCGGGGCGGTGCCGCTGGAGGAGATCGCCACCACTAACGGTGAGCGATCAACAATCGAGGGAAAGATAAAGGTGCACTTCGGCTGGTCATCAACCACATTCACCAGACGAAAACGTTGGTTAGCGGCGTCAAATACCCGGGCGTTAAGCTCGCTGTCATCAGTAGCCGCAATCACCAGGAACACGCTATCGAGCTGTGCTTCGTCGAAATCGGTAGCCAGCCACTCGACTGCATTGATCTCGGTTAACGCCTGTAGCTCTTCGCACAGCGCGCGTGAGGCAATCTGTACGCGCGCGCCTGCCCGACGCAGCAGTTCAATCTTGCGCGCCGCAATGTCGCCACCGCCTACCACCAGTACCGGCTTAGACTTGAGATCGGCAAAAATCGGGAGATAGTCCACGTCGGCCTTATATGAAATAACAAAAAGTTAACGCGACTATACGTCTGCTGCTTCCGTCAGATGAAATTACTTATTGGAATGAGTAGTTCCCGAATGGAATAACGAGCTGACTAAGCTGAGAACAAAATGTGCTTAACAGATGATATTTAGCGGCTTTCAGAACGAATGTAATTGTCTGACTGCGATCACAATTTCATACTAGCGCAGTAAAAAAATTTTGCTATGCGTCATGGGATGACGCCTAAGGATTCTGAAATGTTTTCCACCCTCCGCCTGACTGCGCTGGCTGCGCTGCTCAGTTGCGGCATTGTTTTACCGGTGACGGCGACGGAACCTGCCGTCGGCAAACAGGCTGAACAGCAGTTACGTAATATCGCCACCTGGTTTCCGGGCCGCATGATCGGCAGTCCGGCTGAGTTACTGACCGCCGACTATCTGCAACAACAGTTCAGCGCGATGGGTTACCACAGCGACAAACGCGATTTTCATACCCGTTATCAATATCTGCATAAAGATGGCAGCTCCGTCTGGCGCAATGTCACCGGCACCTCGGTGATTGCCGCGCGTGAAGGCCAGGTGCCGCAGCAAATTCTGCTGGTGGCGCATCTCGATACCTGGAGCCCGCAGAGCGATGCTGATATTGAACACAATCTTGGTGGCCTGCGCTTACAGGGAGCCGACGATAATGCTGCTGGTCTGGGCGTGATGCTTGAGCTGGCGCAGCGTCTCAGCCAGCAGCCGCTGCATTATGGCGTGCGTTTTATCGCACTGAGCGGTGAAGAGATCGGCCATCGCGGAAGCGAAGATTATCTGGCGCGCATGAAACCAGAAGAGAAGAAAAACACCCTGCTGGTGATTAACCTCGACAGTCTGATTGTCGGCGATAAGCTCTATTTTAACAGCGGTAGCAATACGCCTGCCGCAGTGGCGCGTCAGACGCGCGATCGTGCGCTGGCTATCGCCCGCCGTTATGGCATTGCCGCCGACAGCCATAATCTGGCAAAGAGCGATTATCCACCGGGTAACGCCTTTGACAGTGCCGGTTTTCCGCTGCTGAATGTGCGCGCGACCAACTGGACGCTGGGCAATCAAGATGGCCGCCAGCAGCGCCGCGCTTCGGCGCATTTCCCGCAGGGCATTAGCCGCCATCAAACCGCGCGTGATAATCTCAGCTATATCGATCGCTGGTTGCCAGGCCGGATCAGCCAGCGCAGCCACGATGTGGTGCAAATATTGCTGCCCTTAATGACTGAACTGACAAACCCTGCCCGCAACAAGGAGTCATCGTAATGTATATCATCAATCTGACCTATCACCGTCCGATGGAAGAAGTGGAAGCGCTGATTGAGCCGCATCTGCAGTGGCTTGATCGCTACTTTGCCGCCGGAGTATTTATCACCGCCGGTCGTAAGGATCCGCGTACTGGCGGGCTGATCATTGCTAAAGATATCGATCGTCAACGGCTGGATGCGATTGTAGCGGAAGATCCGTTTGTCGCGGTGGCAAACTATGAGGTCACTAAAGTGAATATCACCCTTGCGGCGGAAGAGTTTAAAGCGCTGGTGGGGATCTGATCGCAGCGGGCGCCGACGGCGCCCGCTTAGTCAGTTACAGATGGCGGTTCAGGATGCTATGCAATGCCGCCCGCTGTTTGCTGCTTAGCGCGTCATTTTTGACACAGCAGCGATCGCAGTAGTGACGGGCATGCTCCGCCGTCCAGCGAAATACTTTCTCCTCTTTCATACATGCCACCAGTTTGTGGTACATGCTGCTGATATTCATCGACACCATCACCTCTTTTACACTCAGGCGTTTATGCGGCGATAAACTTTTGCGCAGGAAAGCCAGCGTCTGGCGAATATCCGCACGCAGTAATACTACCGGTTTGTTCTGATACGCAGGATGCAGGCGGCTCTCCCCCACCTGATGAAAAAACAGATTATCCTGGTAGAAGCGTGCTTTACGCGCCTCCACCTGGATAAACAGCGTATCAATGCGTTGAAAGAAGGCGGCATAGAGAATAATCCAGCCGTAGAGCGCACGTAGCACACCGCCACCGCGATAACAGGCATCAATGCATAACGAGCCTATCTCCCCGGTGTGCTCCGGCTGACAGCCTGACTGGCAAATCTCTTCGGCAAATATCTTCTCCGCCGGTAATCCCTGCCCGCTCTGCTTAATCAGCGCAATGGTGCCAATCACATCATTATCGACTTTGGCCAGAAACAGGCGGTTTGCGGCAGTGAAGAACCAGGGTGAAAACAACATATTGCCTGGCTGAGGTGCCACCAGGCCGAGTTTGAGGTATTCCGCGTGTAATTTCCCCATGCCGGTAAAAAAATCCTGCAGTGAACTCACCTGGCGAATATCAATGTCGTCAGTTGAGTGTTGTTTACCAAAACGAAGGGAATTCTTCACAACGGAAGAAGGGTCTTTATGCGGTACAGACGACGTCAGGGCTTTATCTGACACTGTGTTCTCTCCTTGCTGAGTGAGTAAAACATCCACCCAACAAGGATTGATCGATTAGATAAATTAAACAATAAAGTAACAAAAAATTAATGCACTAACGAAAATACAACATATTAACTAATAAACACCGGTAAACTACCGGGTAATCAGTTTAGCAGAATTTATCATTAACCTTCATGCAGACCACACTCACGTTTCAGGCCAAAGAAGCGCGTCTCTTCTTCTGCCATACCCGGCTCCGACTTGCGGGTAGTATGGGTATCACCGACCGACAGATAGCCCTCATCCCACAGCGGATGGTAGCTGAGGCCATTCTGCTGCAGATACTGATACACCTGCTTGTTGTCCCAGTCGATAATCGGCAGGATCTTAAACACCCCGCGCTGAATCGCCAGCACCGGCAGATGTGCGCGGCTGCCAGACTGGTCGCGGCGCAGGCCGGCAAACCAGGTCTGGCCGCCGAGGGTTTCCAGCGCACGGTTCATCGGTTCAACCTTGTTAATCTGGTTGTACTTCTCGATGCCTTCCACCCCCTGCTCCCACAGTTTGCCGTAGCGCGCTTCCTGCCATGCCGCTGACTGTTCGGCGCGGAACACCTTCAGGTTCAGATCAAGCTTCTCGGTCAGCGAGTCGATAAACTGATAGGTTTCGGCAAACAGATAGCCGGTATCGGTCAGGATCACCGGAATGTCTGGCTTCTGGCGGGTCACCAGATGCAGCGATACCGCCGCCTGAATGCCAAAGCTGGATGACAGCACAAAATCACCCGGCAGATTTTCCAGCGCCCAGCTGACGCGCTGTTCAGCGGAGAGTTTCTCCAGCTGAGTATTCACTTCCGCCAGCGCCATTACGCGCTCGACTTTTGGCATCTCATTCAGTGCTGCGAGATCGAATACAGACATTATCAATCGCCTCCGTTATTCCCAGAAATCACGTGCCGGATCGAGTACCTCACGCACCACGCCCGCGCGAATGGTGAAGTCGCCGAAGCCTTCATCAGCTTCACGCTCGGTTGCCCAGCGCCCGACCAGTTCATCAATGCTCGCCAGAATTTCATCTTCGTTGATATTCTCACGATACATCGCCGGAATACGTGTACCGGTGCGGTTACCGCCCAGATGCAGGTTGTAGCGACCCGGTGCCTTACCGACCAGACCAATTTCAGCCAGCATGGCACGGCCGCAACCGTTCGGACAACCGGTAACGCGTAGCACTATGTGCTCTTCACCAACGCCGTGTTTATTCATCAGCCCTTCGACTTTGGTGACAAAGTCCGGCAGGAAACGCTCGGCTTCGGCCATCGCCAGCGGACAGGTAGGGAATGACACGCAAGCCATCGAGTTCTCGCGCTGGGCAGTCACGTTCTCCATCAGGCCATGGCTGCGGGCAATCGCTTCGATTTTATCCTTCAGTTTTTCCGGTACGCCCGCCACAATCAGATTCTGGTTGGCGGTCAGACGGAAATCACCCGGATGGATTTTGGCGATTTCCGCCACGCCGGATTTCAGCGCGCGGCCAGGGTAATCCAGCAGACGGCCGTTTTCAATAAACAGCGTCAGATGCCATTTTTTATCAATGCCCTTCACCCAGCCAAAGCGGTCGCCGCGGGTAGTGAATTCATACGGACGAATCGGCGCGAAAGTGATGCCGGCACGGCGCTCAACTTCCTGTTTAAAAGTCTCCACGCCGACGCGTTCAAGGGTGTATTTGGTTTTGGCATTTTTACGGTCGGTACGGTTACCCCAGTCGCGCTGGGTGGTCACGACCGCTTCCGCTACCGCCAGCGTCTTATCCAGCGGCAGATAACCAAACTCACTGGCAGTACGGGCATAAGTCGCTTTATTGCCGTGCTCAATCGACAGACCACCGCCCACCAGCAGGTTAAAGCCCACCAGCTTGCCCTTCTCGGCGATGGCGATAAAGTTCAGATCGTTGGCGTGCAGGTCGACGTCATTGTGCGGCGGCACCACCACGGTGGTTTTAAACTTACGTGGCAGATAGGTCTCACCGAGAATCGGCTCTTTATCGGTAGTGGCGACCTTCTCTTTATCCAGCCAGATTTCGGCATAGGCGCGCGTCTGCGGCAGCAGGTGTTCAGAGAGTTTTTTCGCCCACTCATAGGCTTCCTGATGCAGCTCTGACTCTACCGGGTTCGAGGTGCAGAGCACGTTACGGTTAACATCATTGGCAGTGGCCAGCGCGTCGAGTCCGACTTCGCTCAGCATCTGGTGCGCTGGTTTCACATTGCCCTTCAGGATGCCGTGAAACTGGAAAGTCTGGCGGTTAGTCAGGCGCACGCTGCCGTAAATGGTGTTCTCTTCCGCAAACTTATCAATCGCCAGCCACTGGGTCGGCGTAATAATCCCGCCCGGCAGACGGCAGCGCAGCATCATCGCATGACGCGGCTCCAGCTTCTGCTCGGCGCGCTCGGCGCGGATATCACGATCATCCTGCTGATACATACCGTGAAAACGGATCAGCAGAAAGTTATCGCCGGTAAAACCGCCGGTCAGGCCATCGGTCAGATCTTTCTCAATGGTGCCGCGCAGGTAGTTACTCTGTTTTTTCAGGCGCTCAGCGTCAGTCAGTTTGCCTTCAACCACCAACGGTCCAGGATGTTTTTCGCTCATTAGTACACGTCTCGCTGATAACGGCGCTCAATGCGCAGCTCGCTTAAAAATTCGTCAGCCGTTTCGATGTCCATGCCACCGTATTCGGCTACCACTTCCAGTAATGCCTGCTCAACGTCTTTTGCCATACGATTGGCATCGCCGCAGACGTAAATGTGTGCGCCTTCCTGAATCCAGCTCCACACTTCCGCCCCCTTCGCGCGGATTTTGTCCTGTACATAGACTTTATGCTGCTGGTCGCGTGACCAGGCTAAATCGATATGGGTCAACAGGCCATCTTTCACATAGCGCTGCCACTCCACCTGATAGAGGAAATCTTCAGTAAAGTGCGGGTTGCCAAAGAACAGCCAGTTTTTACCGCCAGCGCCGTCATTGTCGCGCTGCTGCATAAAAGCGCGGAACGGGGCGATGCCGGTACCAGGTCCAATCATAATCACCGGCGTTTCCGGGCTGGCGGGCAGACGGAAGTTATCGTTATGTTCGATAAATACGCGGATTTCGCCATCCTCTTCCAGACGATCGGCCAGATAGCTGGAAGCGCCACCGGCACGCGCACGGCCATCAATCTCATAGCGCACCGCGCCCACCGTGATATGCACTTCGCTTTCGTTCTCCGCCTGCGAAGAGGCGATCGAGTAGAGGCGCGGCGTTAGCGGACGCAGCAGCTCGATTAACTGGTCGGCATGCAGTTCGGTTGGTGCCTGCCGCGCCATATCGACAATTGGCGTGCTCTGCGCATAGTGCTGCAGCTTCGCCTTATCAGAAACCAGCGCCAGCAGCGCTTCATTGCGCGACAGATGGGCAAAACGCTCGACGATTTGCGGTGTATTAACCGTCAGTTCGAAATGTTTTTGCAGTGCTTCCGCCAGTGGCAGCGTGGCGCCGTTAACCTGCACCGGCTCGTCACCTTTTAACCACAACAGTTCAGCCAGTTCCTGCACCAGCGCCGCATCGTTTTCAAACCAGACGCCCAGCGCATCACCCGGCTGATAACGCAGTGCCGAGTCGCCAAGGTCGATTTCGATATGGCGTACATCTTTATCGGAGTGACGTCCGGTAATTTTCTGGTTTAGCGCAAAACTGGCAACCAGCGGCGCTTCTTTTGTATACGGCGTACTATCGACTTCATTGACGCTGCCGCTGGCGGTCAGCGCCGCAGCCGACGGTGATTCGGCGGGTGCGCGTGATTTCAGCACCTCCACAATCTGCTTACGCCACTGCTCAGCCTCCGCCGCGTATTCCACATCGGCATCGACGCGCGCCAGCAGGCGGTCGCCGCCCAGTTCCGCCAGCTTGCTGTCAAAATCTTTGCCCGCCTGGCTGAAGAACTCATAGGAGGTATCGCCGAGGCCGAACACCGCAAAAGCGGTATCCGTCAGTTTCGGCGCTTTTTTCGACATCAGGAATTTGTGCAGCGCCACCGCTTCTTCCGGCGGTTCACCCTCGCCCTGGGTGGAGGTCACGACCACCAGCAGTTTTTCCTGCGCGATCTGTTTAAATTTGTAGTCGCCGGCATTCACCAGATTGACGCTCAGTTTGGCCGCCAGCAGGTCATCGCGCAGCTGTTCCGCGAGGCGACGCGCATTACCGGTCTGCGAAGCGGAAAGCAGGGTGATGGCGGGCGTCTCAGCTTTTACCGGGGCAGCAGCGACAGTGGCGCCGCCCGTCTGATTGACCATCCCCCAAAAATAGCCGGAAAGCCATGCCAGCTGCGTGGTAGAAAAATCACCTGTCGCCGCCTGCAAGCGCGCGAGTTGCTCCGGGTTAAGCGGAAGCAGATTACCTGGGGGAGCCTGAGTCGTCATTGCGTTGAAAATTCCAGTGTCTGTGGTCCGGGACGTAAGAAGAGAGGGTAGGTTACCGAGTGACATAATAACCATTAAATAAGGGTTAGAAATAATAAATAACCAAAATGACTAAGTGGTTTTTCGGGTAAGAGTTAACAGCAAAAGCGGTTAACTAAAATCAGTTTAATCAATAAGTTAACAATGAGATGATCTTGATGACAAAGTTACTGGCGCTATCCGGTGCTTAACGGGTGCGAAAAAAGCTGTTTTCCGTTAGACTTCGTCGGTTTTTTGATGAGATTGAGACTGTAACGATGGCAACCACGCTATTTAAAGATTTCCAGTTTGAAGCCGCGCACCATTTACCCAATGTGCCGGAAGGCCATAAGTGTGGCCGTTTGCACGGACACTCGTTTTTGGTGCGTATTGAAATCACCGGCGAAGTGGATGCGCATACCGGCTGGGTAATGGATTTTGCTGAGCTGAAGGCGGCTTTTAAGCCGTTATACGATCGTCTGGATCACTACTATCTGAACGATATTCCGGGCCTGGAGAATCCGACCAGCGAAGTGCTGGCAAAATGGATTTGGGATCAGATGAAGCCCACGCTGCCAGAACTGAGCGCAGTGCTGGTTAAAGAGACCTGTACGGCAGGTTGTGTTTATAAGGGTTGATTACGGCTGATTGACGGGCGGCGAGAACGCCGCCCATACAATCGAGCGGACCCAGGGGCGGCGTTCTCGCCGCCCGAAATCCTTAAGCAATATTCAGATACTTATGGGTCTGCATCGATAAGCGCCAGTTGTGCGCAATACAGGTTTCGATGCACAACTTAGTCGCATCCTCTTTCTGGCTGATCGGTTGTAGCGCGATGATGCGTGACTTATCATCGTTAAGCGTGGCCAGCAGCGCCTGTAACGCTTCAATATCACGCTGACGCGCCACCGGATGTTTAATCTCGTCGGCACGCACCAGCGCCTGTGACAGCACATCATAACCGCCGCGCATATTAACCTTCGGTGACACCGTGACCCAGCTATTGGCCGAGCAGTGTACTTCATGGGTACCGCTGGTCTCAATCTGGCAACTGTAGCCAGAAGATTCCAGTACCGTAGTTAATGGTGTCAAATCATAGATACTCGGCTCACCGCCGGTGATCACCACATGACGCGCCGTCCAGCCCTGCTGGCCAATCATCGCCAGCAGCCCGTCGGCATCCGCCGAACCCCAGGCGTCGCTCTCAACCGTTTTAACCAGAATATCCCCCAGCGAGGTCTCCCGATTGGCCAGCTTATCCCACGTATGTTTGGTATCGCACCAGCTGCAGCCAACCGGGCATCCTTGCAAGCGGATAAAAATTGCCGGAACGCCGGTATAAAAACCTTCGCCCTGCAACGTCTGGAACATCTCATTAATCGGGTACTGCATTACTTTCTCGCTAGTGGGTGGAATCAGGGGCGCAGATTATGGCAGAAAATTACTCTGCGCGCGCGCCATAAAAAAAGCCTCGTGCAGGCACGAGGCTTTATCTTATCACCAGAGCTTATCCTCAGGATAAGCTGCGGAATAAATTACTGACCTTTAACTTCAGACAGACCGTTGAATGGCGCACGGCTGCCCAGCGCTTCTTCGATACGAATCAGCTGGTTGTACTTAGCAACACGGTCAGAACGGCTCATAGAACCGGTTTTGATCTGGCCAGCAGCAGTACCCACCGCCAGATCGGCGATAGTGGCATCTTCGGTTTCGCCTGAGCGGTGAGAGATAACGGCAGTGTAGCCAGCATCTTTCGCCATTTTGATCGCCGCCAGCGTTTCGGTCAGAGAACCGATCTGGTTGAATTTGATCAGAATGGAGTTAGCGATACCTTTGTCGATACCTTCTTTCAGGATCCTGGTGTTGGTTACGAACAGATCGTCACCAACCAGCTGGATTTTGTCGCCCAGAACTTTAGTCTGGTAAGCAAAGCCCGCCCAGTCAGATTCATCCAGACCGTCTTCGATAGAGACAATTGGATACTGCTTAGTCAGGTCTTCCAGGAAGTGGGTGAACTCTTCGGAAGTGAAGGCTTTGTTGCCTTCGCCAGCCAGAACGTACTTACCGTCTTTGTAGAATTCAGACGCCGCACAGTCCATCGCCAGGGTGATATCAGTACCCAGTTTGTAACCGGCTTTCTCTACCGCTTCAGCGATAACCGCCAGTGCTTCGGCGTTTGAACCAAGGTTTGGCGCATAGCCGCCTTCGTCACCGACTGCAGTACCCATACCTTTCGATTTCAGCACTTTCGCCAGGGTGTGGAACACTTCAGAACCCATACGGATGGCTTCTTTCAGGGTTTTCGCGCCCACTGGCTGAATCATAAATTCCTGGATGTCGACGTTGTTGTCGGCATGCTCACCACCATTGATGATGTTCATCATTGGCAGTGGCATAGAGAATTTACCTGGGGTGCCGTTCAGTTCAGCGATGTGCTCATACAGCGGCATACCTTTCGCAGCGGCAGCGGCTTTAGCAGCAGCCAGAGAGACGGCCAGAATGGCGTTAGCACCGAACTGAGATTTGTTTTCAGTACCGTCCAGCTCAATCATGATCTTATCGATGTTTGCCTGGTCTTTCGCATCTTTACCCTGAACCGCGTTCGCGATTGGGCCATTAACTGCTGCAACGGCTTTAGTTACGCCTTTGCCCAGGAAACGAGATTTGTCACCGTCACGCAGTTCCAGCGCTTCGCGAGAACCGGTAGAAGCACCTGATGGCGCAGCAGCCATACCTACAAAGCCGCCTTCCAGATGAACTTCAGCTTCAACAGTCGGGTTACCACGAGAGTCGATAATTTCGCGACCGATGACTTTAACGATTTTGGACATTAGATTTTCCTCAGTACAAGTTAAAAGCTAAGCTAAAACTCAGACAAACGACACACGATAAGTTCGCGCGTCATTCTGGTATTTATTTCGCTAAACGCTTCTGGTACTCGCTTGCGGCTTTTACAAAGCCAGCAAACAGCGGGTGTCCGTCACGCGGTGTTGAGGTGAATTCCGGATGGAACTGACACGCAACAAACCATGGATGGTCAGGAATCTCAACGATCTCTACCAACTGGTCATCCCCGGAGCGGCCTGCCACACGTAATCCAGCAGCTTCGATTTGCTTCAACAGCATATTGTTCACTTCATAGCGATGACGATGACGTTCCACAATGGTGTCAGAACCATACATCTGACGGACCAGGCTGTTATCGGTCAACTGGCACTGCTGACTGCCGAGGCGCATGGTGCCGCCCAGGTCGCTCTGTTCGGAGCGCATCTCAACATTGCCTTCTTCATCACGCCATTCGGTAATTAATGCAACTACCGGATATTTACAGTCTGGCACAAATTCAGTGGAGTTAGCCCCTTCCATGCCTGCGACGTTGCGGGCGAACTCCATCAGTGCCACCTGCATACCTAAGCAGATACCGAGGTAAGGTACGTTGTTTTCACGCGCATACTGCGCGGTCATCAACTTACCTTCCACACCACGATAACCAAAACCGCCAGGGATCAGGATAGCGTCCAAATCTTTCAGTAATTCGACACCACGGGTTTCAACATCCTGCGAGTCGATCAGCTTAATGTTCACCGTAACGCGGTTCTTCAGGCCACCATGCTTCAGTGCTTCAATCACTGATTTATAGGCATCCGGCAGTTCGACATATTTGCCGACCATACCGATCGTTACTTCGCCACCCGGATTCGCTTCTTCGTAAATCACCTGCTCCCATTCGGAGAGGTTCGCTTCCGGCGCGTTCAAGCTGAATCGTTTACAAATATAATCGTCAAGGCCCTGTGATTTCAACATGCCTGGAATTTTATAGATAGAATCAACGTCTTTCAGAGAAATTACCGCTTTCTCCGGCACGTTACAGAACAGCGCGATTTTCGCCCGCTCGTTGGCCGGAACCGCGCGATCGGAGCGGCAAATCAGCACATCGGGCTGAATACCAATCGACAGCAGCTCTTTCACTGAATGCTGAGTAGGCTTAGTTTTCACTTCGCCCGCTGCCGCCATATACGGCACCAGCGTCAGATGCATATACAGCGTGTGCTCACGGCCGACATCAACCGCCATCTGGCGAATCGCTTCGAGGAATGGCAGGGATTCGATATCGCCGACGGTGCCGCCGATTTCAACCAGCACCACGTCGTGGCCTTCACCACCGGCGATAATGCGCTCTTTGATCGCATTAGTGATATGCGGAATAACCTGAATGGTTGCGCCCAGATAGTCACCGCGGCGCTCTTTACGCAGCACTTCGGAGTAGATACGACCGGTAGTAAAGTTATTGCGGCGAGTCATCCGGGTACGGATAAAACGCTCGTAGTGACCTAAATCCAGATCGGTTTCAGCACCGTCGTCGGTCACAAAGACTTCACCGTGCTGTGTAGGGCTCATAGTACCTGGATCCACGTTGATATACGGGTCCAGCTTCATGATGGTCACATTAAGACCACGAGCTTCGAGGATAGCTGCCAGGGAGGCTGCGGCAATGCCTTTGCCCAGAGAGGATACGACCCCGCCGGTCACAAAAATATAATTCGTTGTCATGCTGAACCTGAGAGTTTAGGTTTAAAGACGATGGAATAACCAGGACGGGAAAACAGTATACCGGAAACCCCCTGACCCGACAATTGATCCTTTCTGGTTGTGTGCGCGACAACGTTTTTATCAGGCTAAATTAGCCGACAAACCCGCGGAGCGGATTGATTTTAGTCATAAGATCGCACGTTAAATATTTTTAGCTGAATCGTTATCCGGGCGGCGAGAACGCCGCCCCTACAAAAGATTCCCAGGCACCTGTAGGGGCGGCGTTCTCGCCGCCCACTAATCATTCCTTTGATTTTACCTGCTGCCAGGCAGCTTCCATCTGCTCAAGGGTGGCGTCATTCATCGCCATTCCCTGTGCGGCGATAATCTGTTCCACCTGACGGAAGCGACGTTCGAATTTGCGATTGGCTTTTTGCAGCGCGGTTTCGGCTTTTTTACCCAGATGACGCGAAAGATTTACCGTGGCAAACAGCAGATCGCCAATCTCCTCCTCCAGCTTCTCTTCATCCACCACCGCCTGCTGCGCTTCCTCCATCACTTCGTCGATCTCTTCGTACACTTTTTCCAGCACCGGGCCAATGGTGTGCCAGTCAAAACCGACAGCGCTACAGCGCTTCTGAATTTTGTGCGCCTTCATCAGCGCCGGCAGTGCCGCGGGGATATCATCAAGCGCCGAATGCTGCGCTTTTTCGGCGCGTTCCGCCGCTTTGCTCTGTTCCCACAGCACGCCGCGATCCACGCTGCTATCCGCCAGCGAGTCGCCAAAAATATGCGGATGACGGCGTTCCATTTTGTCGCTGATGGCGTGACAGATATCGTCGAAGTTAAAGCGCCCCTCTTCGCTGGCCATCTGCGCGTAAAACACGATCTGAAACAGCAGATCGCCAAGTTCATCACGCAGATCGGCATAGTCCTCGCGCTGAATAGCATCCAGCACTTCCCAGGTCTCTTCGAGGGTATAGGGGGCAATGGTGGCGTAGCTTTGCTGGCGATCCCAGGCGCAGCCATTCTGCGGATCGCGCAGGGTTTTCATGATGCCCAGCAGGCGATCGAGAGCGTTCATTTAAATCCTTAAAACGATAGGGGCGGGAATGCCGCCCATAAAATCAGTGTAAACGCCGGGCGTCAATAATATCCGGCAGCTGATTAAGCCGCGCCAGCACCCGTCCCAGCACCTGCTGATTGTAGATTTCGATATCCATATCGATGGTTGCCAGCTGCTTTTTGGTATCGCTCCTGCTGGAGACGCCCAGCACATTGACCTTTTCATTCGCCAGAATGGTGGTGATATCACGCAGCAGTCCGCTGCGATCGTTGGCGGTCACCCGCACCACCAGCGAATAGCCGCTGGAGTAACTTTCTCCCCATACCGCATCGACAATCCGCTCCGGCGCATGCGAGATCAGTTCTGCCAGCTGGTCACAGTCGGCCCGGTGAATTGAGATGCCGCGTCCCTGGGTGATAAAACCGATAATCTCATCGCCAGGAATTGGCTGGCAGCAGCGGGCAATATGATGCATCAGATTGCCGACGCCCTCCACCACCACCCGGCCACTCTCTTTACTGCGTGCGCTGTTTGACTGGGTTTTCTGCGTCAGCTGACGCAGCGCCTCGCGATCTTCCTCTTCAGCGCTCGGCTTATTCAGCTTCGACTGCAGGAAGTTGCTCATCTGCACCAGACGAATATCACCGCCGCCAATCGCCGCCAGCAGCTCATCGATACTGTTAACGTTATAGCGCGGCAACAGCAGCTTTTCGGCATCTTTCAGATTGATATCCAGATGATCGAGTTCGTTATCGAGGATCTGGCGACCAGCAATAATATTTTTGTCACGATCCTGTTTACGGAACCAGGCGTGAATTTTCGAGCGCCCGCGGCTGGTGGTGACATAACCGAGGTTAGGATTCAGCCAGTCACGGCTGGGATTTGGCTGCTTCTGGGTGATGATATCGATCTGATCGCCCATCTGCAGCTGATAGGTAAAGGGCACGATGCGGCCGCCAATCTTGGCGCCGATGCAGCGATGACCGATATCACTGTGAATATGGTAGGCGAAGTCGAGCGGCGTCGATCCGGCGGGCAGATCGACCACATCCCCTTTCGGCGTAAACACATAGACGCGATCGTCAAACACCTGGCTGCGCACTTCATCGAGCATTTCGCCGGAATCCGCCATCTCTTCCTGCCAGGCGATTAGCTTACGCAACCAGGCGATGCGCTCTTCATGCCCGGAAGCGCCACGCCCCTGACTGACGCCCGGCCCCTCTTTGTACTTCCAGTGCGCGGCCACACCCAGCTCGGCATCTTCATGCATCTGGCGGGTACGGATCTGAATTTCCACGGTTTTACCCTGCGGCCCCAGCACCACGGTGTGAATCGACTGATAGCCATTCGGTTTTGGATTGGCGACATAGTCATCGAACTCATCCGGCAGATGACGATACAGGGTATGCACCGTACCGAGCGCGCCATAGCAGTCCTGCAAACGTTCGGCGACGATACGCACCGCGCGCACGTCAAACAGCTCATCGAACGCCAGTGACTTCTTCTGCATCTTGCGCCAGATACTGTAGATATGTTTCGGCCGGCCATACACTTCGGCTTTCACGCCCTCTTTCGCCATCTCTTTGCGCAGATTGTCGACAAAGGTCTCAATGTACTGTTCGCGATCGATACGCCGCTCGTGCAGCAATTTAGCGATGCGTTTGTATTCATCAGGATGCAGATAGCGGAAGCAGAAATCCTCCAGCTCCCACTTCAGCTGGCCGATACCGAGGCGGTTAGCCAGCGGCGCATAGATATTGGTACACTCTTTCGCCGCCAGTACGCGTTCATCTTCCGGCGCATCTTTTACTTCACGCAGATGGGCGATACGCTCCGCCAGCTTAATCACCACGCAGCGGAAATCTTCCACCATCGCCAGCAGCATACGGCGGACGTTATCCACCTGCTCCGAGGCCATCGAGTCGTTATGCGTCGCTTTCAGCTGACGAATGGCATCCATATCGCGCACGCCGTGCACCAGCGAGACAATGCCTTTACCGAAATCTTCTTCCAGCGTCTCTTCCGACACCACATTTGCATTAGCCAGCGGGAACAACAGCGCACTGCGCAGGCTGTCATTATCCATGCTCAGCATCGTCAGGATTTCCACCATTTCGATGCCGCGCCAAAGCAGCACTGCCTGGTCGGGATGATTTTGCGTGGCGGCTTCACAATAGCGCCAGGTGTCGGCCAGTCGTTCACATGACTGCTGGTTAGAGATCCCCAAACTGGTGATCCATTGGTCGAGTGCAAACTCGCCAGCCGTATTCAAATGTGCACTTCTTACCGCAACCATATCCTCTCCTGGCAAAGCTCCCGCACGGGCAGCTAAGTTTTGCAAATAGCACCATGGACTCGTGACCGCCGTTATGCGGGCATCACGACCCTTTCCAATTGGTAACCGGAAGTCAGCAAAGTCTGACTGTCACGGCAAGTGTAGACGGATTAACGCATAGATAGACATCGGGTTATCGCGCAAGTTTGATTATCAACGGCCGCGCCGCAGACTGACAGGCGATATCTGTATAATTCTGCTACAAAAAGCCGGATATCTTTCATATTATTCAAGTAACTATTATACGCAGCCTTAGCAACTATTGCTGCAACAGCTTCCACACACTGAACATTTTGTTGCACCTTTTACTGGCTGCCGGGAAAGGCGAGCGGCGCGCCTGATTAGCGCGATGAAAGGGTTATGCGAAAACTGTTCCAGGTTGTACTGGCGCCGTAAAACGCACGGCAGGCCAGCGCCAGCAGGTGATTAACATCGCATCAGAGCGTGGAGAGTTATCCGGCGCACCAGCCTTACGCTGCAAAATGGGGCATGCGGGTCGTTTTGTGCCGCTTTGCAGAGTAGAATTGCGCCATTATTGATGACGAAGTTGCCAGGCTAAATAAAATACCCGCTGTCGCAAAGGGTATTGTCATTATTGTCGCATAGTGGAAATCCATGACCAAATACAGCCTGCGGGCGCGAATGATGATTTTAATTCTGGCACCGACGCTGATGATCGGTCTGCTGCTCAGCACCTTTTTTGTTGTTCATCGCTATAACGAACTGCAACGTCAGCTGGTCGATGCCGGTGCCAATATTATCGAACCGCTGGCGGTCTCCAGTGAATATGGCATGACGTTCCATAGCCGCGAGTCGGTACGCCAGCTGGTCAGCCTGCTGCATCGCCGTCATTCGGATATTGTGCGCGCGATCACCGTGTTTGATGATCATAACCAGCTGTTTGTCACCTCTAATTTCCAGCTGGATCCTGACCTGCTGCGTATTGCTGATGGCCAGAAGCTGCCGGTTTCGATTGCTATTGAACGCCGTGGCAACAGCATGATCCTGCGCACGCCGATCCTCTCTGAAAGTTACTATCCGGACGAATCTCCCGGCCGCGATGCCAAACCCACCGGCAATCCGCTCGGCTATGTGGCAATTGAACTGGATCTGCAATCGGTGCGCTTGCAGCAGTACAAAGAGGTATTTATCTCTACTCTGCTGCTGCTGTTCTGTCTCTGCATCGCCATGCTGTTTGCTTATCGCCTGATGCGCGATGTCACCGGACCGATTCGAAATATGGTCAGTACCGTCGACCGCATCCGCCGTGGTCAGCTCGACAGCCGGGTGGAAGGCTATATGCTCGGTGAACTGGATGTGCTGAAAAATGGGATCAACTCGATGGCGATGTCACTGACCGCCTACCACGAAGAGATGCAGCAGAATATCGATCAGGCCACTTCCGATCTGCGTGAAACGCTGGAACAGATGGAGATCCAGAACGTCGAGCTGGATTTAGCTAAAAAACGCGCGCAGGAAGCGGCGCGCATCAAATCAGAATTCCTCGCCAATATGTCGCACGAGCTGCGCACGCCGCTGAATGGCGTCATTGGTTTTACCCGCCAGACGCTGAAAACGCCACTAAACACCACACAGCGCGACTACATGCATACTATTGAACGCTCGGCTAATAACCTGCTCAGCATTATCAACGACGTTCTCGACTTTTCGAAGCTGGAAGCCGGCAAACTGGTGCTGGAAACCATCCCCTTCCCGCTGCGCGCCACGCTGGATGAAACCGTGGTGCTGCTGGCGCAGGCCGCCCATGAGAAAGGGCTGGAGCTGACCATCAATATCCAGAGCGATGTCGCAGATAATGTGATTGGCGACCCGCTGCGCCTGCAACAGATCGTCACTAACCTGCTGGGCAACGCGATTAAGTTTACCGAGCGCGGCAATATCGATATCCGCATTGAGAAACGCACCCAGGGCAACAATAAAGTGGAACTGGAAGTGCAGGTGCATGACACCGGAATTGGTATTTCCGAGAAGCAGCAATCACAGCTGTTCCAGGCGTTTCGCCAGGCCGATGCCAGTATCTCGCGCCGCCATGGCGGCACCGGGCTTGGGCTGGTGATCACGCAAAAACTGGTCAAAGAGATGGGCGGCGATATCTCATTCCACAGCCGGCTCAGTCACGGTTCGACCTTCTGGTTCCACGTTAACCTCGAACTGAATCCCAATGCCGCCAGCGATCCGCGCGCACTGGACGGTCTGCAGGGCAAAAGGCTGGCGTATGTGGAGGCCAACCCGGCGGCAGCGCAGGCCACGCTGGATATGCTGAGCGCCACACCGATGAGTATCAGTTACAGCACCTCGATCAGTGGCCTGACTGAAGAACACTATGATGTGCTGCTGATGGGCATCCCGGTGATGCAGCGCCAGAATCAGGATATCCCCGACGAGCTGCTTAAACCGTTACTGGAACGCGCCGACTGCCTGATTATGGCGCTCCCCTGCCAGATGCAGGTTTATGCCGAGGAGCTGAAGGCGCGCGGCGTCGATGGCTGCATCATTAAACCCGTCTCGATGACGCGCCTGATGCCGGGCTTGCTGGATCTGCTGGCACGTAAACTGTATGACCTGCCAGAGCGTACGCGTCTGCCACTGACGGTAATGGCGGTAGATGACAATCCCGCCAACCTGAAGCTGATCGGCGCGCTGCTGGAAGAGCAGGTTGACCATATTGTGTTGTGCGACAGCGGCGAAAAGTCGATTCAACAGGCGCGCAGCCAGAAACTGGATATTATTCTGATGGATATCCAGATGCCGGAAATCGACGGCATCCGCGCCAGCGAACTGATCCGTAAGCTGCCGCAGCATGCCAATACGCCGATTGTGGCGGTGACGGCTCATGCGATTGATGGCGAGCGCGAACGGCTAATCAAAGCCGGAATGAATGACTATCTGGCGAAACCGATTGATGAGGTAAAACTCAGCCATCTGCTGGCGCGTTATTCGCCGGGCCTGCAGCCGGAAGTGCAGGAACTGCAGCCGCAGGTATCGCCATCACTCGACTGGTCGCTGGCATTACGCCAGGCGGCGAATAAAACCGATCTGGCGCGCGATTTGCTGCAGATGCTGGTCGATTTTCTGCCTGAAGTGCGGGAAAAGGTGGAGCACAACCTGAACAATAATCACAGCAGCGGCCTGCGCGATATTATTCATAAGCTGCACGGCAGCGCCAGCTACAGTGGCGTGCCGCGTCTGAAGCAGCTGTGCCAGCAGCTGGAACACCATTTGCGGCTCGATTCCGGCATTACCGATATCGAGCCGGAGCTGCTGGAGCTGCTCGACGAAATGGATAATGTCGCCCGCCTGGCAACCGAGGTGTTACGGCAGCTGTAAGGCGCTTGTCAGCGCCAGTCAGGATTTTTTATCACTGAATATTTGCCGCCGCCCAGCAACAGCAGCACCAGCGACATCAGCAGATAAAAAGCGATGCTCTCCAGCGCCCATGCGCCGACCGCATCCAGCTGAAAGGTTTTATCCACCGCCACCAGCAGCCAGGCAACAATCATGGTGCCAATAATCACCAGCGCCGCCGGACGGCAGAGAATGCCGAGGATAATCATGACCGGCGCTACCACTTCGCCAATCAGAACACCGTAGCCGATAAAGCCCGGCAGGCCCTGAGCGGTCAGCATGCCCTGAATGCCCGCCGTACCCGCCAGCAGTTTATGCCAGCCATGGAATAACAGCAGTCCGCCCAGCGATAAACGCAGCAAGAGTTTGCCGAGTTCAGCATGGTTAACCTGCTGATTAAAAGCTGAAAGTGTTTTAGCGATCATCGTATTTTTTCTCCGTAGGGTAATAATTTGATATTACCCTTACGGCTATTTCCGCATACGACAATCCGCTGAATATTTGTCCGATATCAAGAAAGAGAAGGGAGTAAATCCAGACAAAATTACACGGGAGCCGTTTTCGGCTCCCCTGTTAACGGGGAAAACTCTGTCCGATCGCCAGACTGGCGGCAATATTGCGCGCCGTCATCCGTACATTGTCGGCGGCATTATCCAGCGCCTCCTCCAGCGTACAGATACTGTAAATCACGCTAAATACTGCATCAAGCCCGTGCTGATGCACCACGGCCACATCTTCGGTAAGACTGCCGGCAATACCAATCACCGGCTTGTGGTAGCGCTTCGCCACCTGCGCGACGCCAATCGGCACCTTGCCGTGAATACTCTGGCTGTCGATCCGCCCTTCACCGGTAATCACCAGCGTGGCGTCCTGTACCAGCTTATCCAGCCCCAGTGCTTCCGTAACAATCTCAATGCCGCGCCGCAACTCAGCCTGGCAAAACGCATGCAGTGCGGCGCCCATGCCTCCCGCCGCGCCGCCGCCGGGAATATGCAACACATCAATATCCAGATCGCGCTGGATTATCTTCGCGTAGTGCGCCATCGCCTCGTCCAGCTGCGTCACCAGCTGTGGTGTCGCGCCCTTCTGCGGGCCAAAAATGGCCGATGCCCCTTTGTCGCCGGTCAGCGGATTGGTGACATCACAGGCTACTTCAAACCGGCACTGGCCGATGCGTTCATCCAGCTGGCTGATATCGATGCTGGCAAGATCGGTTAAGCTACCGCCGCCATAGCCAATCTGCTGCCCGTGCTTATCCAGCAGGCGCGCGCCCAGCGCCTGCACCATACCAGAACCACCGTCATTGGTGGCGCTGCCACCGATGCCGATAATAAAATGTTTAACGCCGTTATCCAGCGCGTTACGAATCAGTTCACCGGTCCCCCATGAGGTGGTGATCAACGGATCGCGCTGCGCCGCAGGCACCAGCTCTAAACCACTGGCGGCCGCCATTTCGATAAAGGCACAGCTCTCATCGCCGGAAAGACCGTAGAACGCTTCAACCTGCTCGCCCAGCGGGCCAGTCACATTAAGCCTGACGATCTTTCCCTGCGTTGCCGCCACCATCGCCTCAACCGTACCTTCGCCGCCATCCGCAACCGGCAGCTTGACGTAGTGCGCATCAGGGAAAATTTCACGGAACCCCGCTTCAATCTCCGTCGCGACCTGTAAGGCGGATAAACTCTCTTTATATGAATCCGGTGCGATTACTATTTTCATAGGTTTTCCGAGCACTGTTAGCTGGCCGAAAGAAACGACCGGTCGGCGCCGGTCAGGCGCCGAAGGGTCCTGTTACCGGGAAATTTCAACCTTCGCTAACTTTTCATAATAGCAGGCCAGCGCACTATGGTCGGCAGTACCCAGGCCATCGGCCTTCAGCGCCTGCATCATCTCCATTACCGCCGCCGTCAGCGGCAGCTGCGCGCCTACACCGTGGGAAGTGTCCAGCGCATTCGCCAGGTCTTTGATATGCAGATCAATACGGAAACCGGGCTTAAAGTTGCGTTCCATCACCATTGGCGCTTTGGCTTCCAGCACCGTGCTGCCCGCCAGCCCGCCGCGAATCGCCTCGAATACCAGTTCCGGATTGACGCCAGCTTTAGTTGCCAGCGTCAGCGCTTCCGACATCGCAGCAATATTCAGCGCCACAATCACCTGGTTCGCCAGTTTGGTGACGTTACCCGCGCCGATATCACCGGTATGCACCACTGAACCGGCCATCGCTTTCATCAGGTCGTAGTGTTTATCGAACAGCGCTTTATCACCGCCAACCATCACTGACAGCGTGCCTTCAATCGCTTTTGGCTCACCGCCGCTGACCGGCGCATCCAGCAAGGCGATATTTTTCTTTGCCAGCTCTGCATGTATTTCGCGACTGGCCAGTGGCGCAATTGAGCTCATATCGATAATGACCGTACCGGGTTTCGCCCCCTCAATCACGCCGCCCTCACCCAGCACCACCTCTTTCACCTGCGGCGAGTTCGGCAGCATGGTAATAATCACATCACACTGCTCCGCCACCGCTTTCGCGCTGGCTGCGGTGATCGCCCCGGCAGATACCAGTTCGGCTTCGCTTTCGACATTGTTATCGCGCACCACCAGGCTGTAACCCGCTTTCAGCAGGTTTTTACTCATCGGTTTGCCCATAATGCCAAGGCCAATAAATCCAACTTTCATTACGCTTCTCCCCTTAACCATCAGTTATTTTTTATATCGGTCACACAACGCCTGAGTGGCATTGCGGAATACGCCAAGATCACTGCCTACCGCGACAAACCCTGCGCCCCATTCAAGGTAACGCCGTGCATCCGCTTCCACCGGCGCGAGGATGCCGCTGGCTTTGCCCGCCACTTTGGCGCGATCGAAAATATGTTTGATAACTTTCAGCACTTCCGGGTGTGAAGGCTGACCGAGATAACCCAGCGCCGCCGACAGATCGCCCGGGCCGACAAAAATCCCGTCCACGCCATCCACTGCGGCAATCGCATCAATATTGTCAACGCTGAGCTGGGTTTCGATTTGCACCAGTACGCTAACGTTGTCGTTAATCGTGCTGTTGTAGTCCGGCAAGGTGCCGTACATATTGCTGCGATGAGAAACCGACACGCCGCGGATCCCGGCCGGTGGATAACGTGTTGACGCCACCGCGCGCAGTGCTTCTTCTTCCGTTTCGACAAATGGGATCAGGAAGTTATAGAAACCGATATCCAGCAGGCGCTTGATAATGATCGGTTCATTGCAGGGTGGACGCACCACCGGAGCACTGACGCTGCCCTTTAGCGCCATCAACTGGGGAATAAAAGTGGTGATATCATTCGGTGCGTGTTCGCCATCCAGTAATAACCAGTCAAAACCCGCCAGTCCCAACACCTCGGTAGTGATCGGATTGGCCAGCCCGCACCAGCTGCCAATCAGGGTTTCACCACCCAGCAGACGCTGACGAAAACGGTTGGGATAGTTTGTATTGCTCATAGTGACTCCTGTGTATTTCGCATAAAGCCCGATGGTTTAGCGCACCAGACAAGGTCGTTTGTTATCAAATCGCCACTCCGGCACCAGGAACTGCATCGCCTGCGCGTCATCGCGGGCGCCCAGACCATGTTTCTGATACAACGCGTGGGCCGTCATCACCTGATCCATATCCAGCTCCACGCCTAATCCCGGCTGCTGTGGCACCTGCACCATGCCGCCTTTGATTTGTAACGGTTGTTTAGTCAGGCGCTGATTGCCTTCCTGCCAGATCCAGTGAGTATCGATGGCGGTGATTTTGCCCGGAGCCGCCGCCGCTACATGGGTAAACATCGCCAGCGAAATATCGAAGTGGTTATTGGAGTGCGAACCCCAGGTCAGACCGAAGTCATGGCACATCTGCGCCACGCGTACAGAGCCTTGCATGGTCCAGAAGTGCGGGTCAGCCAGCGGAATATCCACCGATTGCAGTGACAGGGTATGGCCCATCTGGCGCCAGTCGGTGGCGATCATATTGGTCGCGGTTGGCAGGCCAGTAGCGCGGCGGAACTCAGCCATCACTTCGCGGCCGGAATAGCCCTGTTCGGCGCCGCAAGGATCTTCCGCATACGCCAGCACGCCTTTCAGCTGTTTGCCGAGTTCGATCGCTTCATTTAGCGACCATGCGCCATTTGGATCGAGAGTAATACGTGCTTCAGGGAAGCGTTTCGCCAGCGCCGTCACAGCTTCCGCTTCTTCACTCCCAGCGAGCACGCCGCCCTTCAGTTTGAAATCATTAAAACCATATTTTTCATAAGCGGCTTCCGCCAGGCGCACCACCGTTTCCGGGCTGAGCGCTTCTTCATGACGCAGGCGATACCAGTCACACGGCTCATCGCTCTGGCTCTGATAAGGCAGCGAGGTTTTACGGCGGTCGCCGACATAGAACAGATAACCGAGCATCTCAACGCTGTCGCGTTGCTGACCATCGCCCAGCAGGCTGGCGACATTGACGCCCAGATGTTTGCCCAGCAGATCCAGCAGTGCCGCTTCAATCCCGGTCACCACATGGATGGTGGTGCGCAGATCGAAGGTCTGGTTGCCACGCCCGCCCGCATCGCGGTCGGCAAAAGTCTGGCGTACCAGGCTTAACAGATTTTTATATTCGCCGATGCGCTTACCGGTCAGTAAGGCCGCGGACTCTTCCAGCGTTTTACGGATTTTCTCACCGCCAGGGATCTCCCCGACGCCCGTGTTGCCGGCATTATCTTTAATGATCACGATATTGCGGGTAAAGAATGGCGCATGCGCGCCACTGAGGTTCAGCAACATACTGTCGTAGCCCGCTACCGGGATCACCTGTAATGACGTAATAACCGGGGTCGCACTTTGTTGACTCATGATAATTTTCCTTGTAAATCAGCCGATTTAGCGTCCAAACACCGGACGTTTACGATCAAACTTCCAGCCTGGCACCAGGTACTGCATCGCCGCGGCGTCATTGCGCGAACCCGCAGGCAGCGTTTTATATAACGCATGCGCCTGCTCCAGCCGCTGCCAGTCCAGCTCAATGCCTAATCCTGGTTTATCCGGTACTGCAATCTTGCCATTGCGGATCTGCAGAGGTTCTCTGGTCAGGCGCTGATCGCCCTCCTGCCAGATCCAGTGGGTATCAATAGCGGTCGGTTTGCCGGGCACCGCCGCGCCGACATGGGTAAACATCGCCAGCGAAATATCGAAGTGGTTATTTGAATGGCAGCCCCAGGTCAGGCCCCACTCATCGCACAGCTGCGCCACGCGTACTGCGCCGCTCAACGTCCAGAAGTGCGGATCCGCCAGCGGGATATCCACGGCATTCAGCATTACCGCGTGGTTCATCTCGCGCCAGTTAGTGGCAATCATATTGGTGGCCACCGGTAAGCCGGTGGCGCGGCGAAACTCCGCCATCACTTCGCGCCCGGAATAGCCCTGCTCAGCACCGCAAGGATCTTCCGCATAAGTGAGAATGCCCTGCATCCCTTTGCACAGATCAATGGCTTCATCCAGCAGCCAGGCGCCGTTTGGATCCACGGTAATACGCGCATCCGGGAAGCGCTGCTTCAGCGCTTTAACCGCGTCGATCTCCTGCTCACCCGGCAGCACGCCGCCTTTGAGTTTGAAATCTTTGAAACCATATTTATCCTGCGCCGCTTCGGCCAGCTGCACCACTGCCGCGCTGTCCATCGCTGCCTGATGACGCAGGCGATACCAGTCGTGGCTGGCGTTTTCGCCTTTGAGATACGGCAGGTCGGTTTTTTCGCGATCGCCGATATAGAACAGATACCCCAGCACCGTCACTTCATCGCGCTGCTTGCCGGGACCGAGCAGCTCTGCCACCGGCACATTCAGACACTGGCCGAGCAGATCCAGCAGCGCTGCTTCCAGCGCCGCCACCGCATTAACCCGCAATTCAAAGGTCCAGGCGCCTTTACCAAAGGTATCGAAATCTGCTGACTGATTGCCCTGATGCACCTGCTGCACCAGCCGGTTCATCCGCGCCACTTCGTGCCCCTTGACCTGCTCAATGGCATCCACCAGCGTCTGATAAATCACTTCGCCACCCGGTGCTTCACCGACGCCGGTATGACCGGCGCTGTCGGTCAGCACCACAATATTGCGGGTAAAGAAGGCGCCGTGGGCGCCGCCAATATTCAGCAGCATGCTGTCATAACCGGCTACCGGAATAACTTTCATCTCAGTAATCACCGGGGTGCTTTGCGTGTTCATGCTCGCTCCTAAGCTTTAACTTTCAGTTCAATACGTTTGATATCGCCGACCAGCACCAGATAACTGAGCACCGCGACAAAGGCATGGATACCGACGTAAATCAGCGCGCCGTTATAGGAACCTGTGGTGGCGATGATGTAGCCAATCGCAATCGGCGTCACAATGCCGGAGACGTTACCGAACATATTGAACAGCCCGCCGCTCAGGCCGCTGATCTCTTTCGGCGCGGTATCCGCCATCACCGCCCAGCCCAGCGCACCGATGCCTTTACCAAAGAACGCCAGCGCCATAAAGAACACCACCACCGCTTCGGTCTCAACGTAGTTACACACCACCATCGAAATCGATAACAGCATGCCGAGCACAATTGGCGTTTTGCGGGCGATATTTAGCGAGCCGGTTTTACGCATCAGCCAGTCGGAGATAACTCCGCCCAGCACGCCGCCGAGAAAGCCGCAGATTGCCGGAATCGAGGCGATAAACCCGGCTTTCAGAATCGACATGCCGCGCGCCTGCACCAGATAGACCGGGAACCAGGTAATAAAGAAGTAGGTTAAGGCGTTGATACAGTACTGACCGAGGTAAACCCCCAGCATCATGCGCGAGGTCACCAGCTGTTTGATCTGATAGCGTTTTTCGGCCCAGCTGACTTTGCGATCCTCTTTCTTCTGATCCATATTGATCAGCGCGCCGCCCTGCTCCATATACTCCAGCTCGGCTTTATTAACGCCCGGATGGTCGGTTGGATCGTGGATCACTTTCAGCCAGATAAAGCTGATAATGATGCCGAGGCCGCCCATAAACCAGAACACATGCGCCCAGCCCACTTCAGAGGTTAACCAGCCCATAATCGGTGCGAAAATCACCGTGGCGAAATACTGCGCGGAGTTAAAGATCGACACCGCAGTGCCACGCTCCTGCGCCGGGAACCATGCCGCTACAATGCGACTGTTGCCAGGGAAGGATGGCGCTTCGGCCAGACCGACCATAAAGCGCAGGACAAACAGCGAAACCACCACGCCGAAGCCGGAAAAGATATCGACAAAGCCTTGTAGCAGAGTGAACAGCGACCAGATAAAGATGCTCCAGAAGTAAACTCGTTTGGAGCCGAAGCGGTCCAGTAACCAGCCGCCGGGGATCTGGCCGATAACATACGCCCAGGAAAAAGCAGAGAAGATATAGCCCAGACCAACCGAATCCAGCCCGATATCTTTTGACATAGCGGAACCGGCAATCGAGATGGTGGCGCGGTCGCCATAGTTAAATGAGGTGACGATAAATAACATCACCACTATCCAATAGCGCGCGTTAGTTCTTTTCTGTACTGCGCTCGCGGCCTGGCTGACAGAATTCATGATGCACTCCTGAAATATAGCAGTTAGCTACTTTCACTCTGAACAACAGACACCATGCATTGGGTATCAGAATGATGTTGGGTTAACACAGCGATTTAGTTATGAGCAAATGACTTAATTACGCAGCGTGACGAATAACCTAACGTTCAACACGGGAATCAGTATAAGAATCCCGTCGCGCTGAAACACCAGAACATTGCATGATATTTAACATGGTTTTGGCTGTATTTTGTGGCATATGCACAGCCCGCTGCGTGACGGCTCACGGAATTGGTTTTTTCATAGCGAGGTGGCGCACACTGTGGTTTTGCGTGTTTTTGTTTGTGAGCACCTTCGCTTGCTTTTGGCGTTTTGCACGAAACAAAGGGGGGGATGAGGCCTTAAACAGCGACATTTGCATAGTGCCGTGGCAAATCTGGCAACATATACTTTCTCTCAGCAAATGGCCTTAATATCGTCGTGGTAATGTATTTACTGGAAGCCTGTCCCGGCAGATAAAATCAGGACAATAAAGCAATGAATAAAATAACCGATGAAGTCCCTCTTTATATAAAGGTGCATGAAACGGATAACGTGGCAATTGTGGTCAATAATAACGGCCTGCCTGCAGGCACCACTTTTAGCTGCGGTTTGCAATTAATTGAGCATGTTCCACAAGGACATAAAGTCGCATTAAGTGATATTGCCAGTGGTGGCAATATTATTCGTTATGGCGAGGTAATTGGTTATGCGCTGCGTGATATTGCACGCGGCAGCTGGATTGACGAGTCGCTGGTCGCGCTGCCCGAAGCGCCGCCGCTGGCCAGTTTACCGCTGGCGAATCGTGTTCCCGAACCGCTTCCGCCGCTGGAAGGTTACAGCTTCCTTGGCTATCGCAATGCTGACGGCAGCGTCGGCACGCGTAATCTGCTGGGCATCACCACCAGCGTCCACTGCGTGGCGGGAGTGGTTGACTATGTCGTCAATATAATTGAGCGTGAGTTACTGCCGCGTTATCCCAATGTCGATGGCGTGGTCGCGCTTAATCATCTGTATGGCTGTGGCGTGGCGATTAACGCCCCGGCGGCAGTGGTGCCGATCCGCACCATTCATAACCTGGCGCTGAATGCTAATTTCGGCGGCGAAGTGATGATCGTCAGTCTTGGCTGCGAGAAGCTGCAACCGGAAAAACTGCTGACCGGCACTGAGGATGTGCAGGCCATCTCGCTCGACGATCAGGATATTGTGCGTTTGCAGGATGAAAAACTGGTCGGCTTTCAGGCGATGGTGCAGGAGATTTTACAAGTCGCCGAACGCCATTTACAGCGGCTGAACCAGCGCCAGCGCGAAGAGTGTCCGGCATCCGAACTGATTGTCGGTATGCAATGTGGCGGCAGCGATGCATTCTCCGGCGTGACCGCCAATCCGGCGGTGGGCTTTGCGTCCGATCTGCTGGTGCGTTGTGGCGCAACGGTGATGTTTTCCGAAGTGACCGAAGTGCGTGATGCCATTCATCTGCTGACCCCGCGCGTGGTTAATCAGACGGTGGGCAAAAGGTTGCTGGAGGAGATGGCGTGGTATGACGACTATCTTAATCAGGGCAAGACCGATCGCAGCGCCAATCCTTCACCGGGCAACAAGAAAGGCGGGCTGGCGAATGTGGTGGAAAAAGCCCTGGGTTCGATTGCCAAATCCGGGCGCAGCCCGATTGCCGAAGTGCTGTCACCGGGTCAGCGGCCAACGCAGCGCGGATTAATTTACGCCGCGACGCCAGCCAGCGACTTTGTTTGCGGTACACAACAGATGGCTTCCGGTATTACGTTGCAGGTGTTTACCACCGGGCGCGGTACGCCATACGGGCTGGCAGCGATTCCGGTGATCAAAATGGCAACGCGCAACGCGCTGTTTGAGCGCTGGCATGATTTGATGGATATCAACGCCGGCACTATCGCTACCGGTGAAGAGAGCATTGAACAGGTTGGCTGGCGGCTGTTTGAGCTGATTCTGGATATTGCCAGCGGCAGAAAACAGACCTGGTCCGATCGCTGGGGCATCCGCAATGCGCTGGCGGTGTTTAACCCGGCGCCGGTCACCTGATCTGCTGGCGGCGATAACGCCGCCATTGCGTATGGGGAAACCTTTAACACGGGCGGCGATAACGCCGCCCCTACAGAAGAATACGATCCCGTAGGGGCGGCGTTATCGCCGCCCGTGCCAATGCCTAAATCAGTTTTGCCCAGGCTTCAACCCACGGCGAGGTGACAATTTCCGGCTCAGGATCTTCTGTTGCATCAACGGTTAACAGCTCACCAATGCGCTTTGCTCCCTGCTCCTGCAGCAACTCATCAAACTGTTTTCCCGCGCCGCAGAAATGGTCATAGCTGCTGTCTCCCAGTGCAATCACGCCATATTGCAGCTGTGGCTGATGGCCCAGTTGATCTTTGATCGCATGGAACAGTGTGGCGATGCTGTCCGGGAAATCGCCCTGACCGGTGGTGGAGGTCACAATCAGCGCCACTTTATCGCTGTACTGCTGCCAGTCACTGAGGCTTGCCTCGTCAAAAATCTGCACCTGATGTCCGGCTTCTTGCAGAATGGCATCCGCCTCTTCCGCTACCAGCAGAGCATTACCGTAAACGGTCCCGACAAAAATACCGACCTGCGCCATAACTTATCTCCTTAAATTGAATCACTATCCTGACTTGCCGCTGCGACAAACTCAACCCTCGGCACATCCGGCAGATAATCCTGCCAGCCAAACTGCGACATCATTTTCTGCCACACATCATCCAGTCCGGCGCGGATCACCAGCGGTTCACCGGTGACCGGATGGTTTAGCGCCAGAGAGCTGGCATGCAGCATCAGGCGCTGGCAGCCAAAATATTGTGCCGCACCGCGGTTCTGTTTCAGATCGCCATGAGCGCTGTCACCAATAATGGGATGGCGCAGATGCGACATATGGCGACGCAGCTGATGTTTGCGCCCGGTATGCGGTTGCAGTTCAACCAGCGTGTAACGCGCGCAGTCGTAGCGACCAATGGCAACGGGCATCTCAACCTGCGCCAGCGAACGATAATCAGTAATTGCGGACTTCGGCCCGTTATCCCCAGTGGCAAATTTATCCGCGATTTTATCCAGCTCTTCAGTCAGCGGATAATCCAGCTGCGCATCACCGTCCAGCCAGCCACGCAGCAGCGCATGATAGGTTTTCTGCATCTGATGCTGCTCAAACTGTTGCGATAACAGCCGTCCGACTTCGCTCGACAGCCCCATCAGCAGCACGCCCGAAGTCGGGCGGTCAAGGCGATGGGCGGTAAACACATGCTGACCAATCTGGTCGCGCACTGTCTGCATCACCACCACTTTCTCATTACGATCCAGCCAGCTGCGATGTACCAGCCAGCCAGCGGGTTTATTCACCGCTACCAGATACTCATCCTGATAAATAATTTCCAGCATCAGTTTGCGCTATCCGTAAAAAGATCATCTAACGCTTTAAGCTGGCTGAGCAGCAGCAGTCGTCCGGAGACACTGGCTTCCAGCGCCTCTTCATAATAGGGCGCTACCGCAAAATTTTTCGGCAGTGGCGCATGACTGTCGAGCAGCGCCTGCATACGCGGTAACAACACCCACTGCAACCACTCCAGCGGCAACATGGTATCAACGCAGAATGGCTCCGTGCTGTTAAACGCAGCGGTATCCGGCGCATGTCCCTGCCACAGATCGTTATCATGCATGACCTGTGCCACGTCCAGCAAACGCTGGCGCACCTGTTGTTCAAGGCTCATCGGCGATCTCTCGAATTGGGTAAACAAAATGGTCGGCAAGAATAGCATCCGCCAGACGGTCTGGTAAAAAGTATGAACGAAAAAAAGGGAGCACTGTTAAAAACAGTGCTCCCGGTTCGTTTGCAGCGATCCAGCTACTTTAGTGCTCCCTGCTCATCCTTGAAAACTTGTCCTGTGTGTCATCCTGTCACATTAAGCCATCCCGGCTCGAGTTCCTTTGGCATCCTGGCCCACCACAACATCCTGCTATGGCTCTCATTCTCCTTCCTGGAGGTGTCCATATCTCAATCCGGAGATATCCTGCTTCTTCCTGAAGCCCTTCCCTGCATCTTCCCGATGGTTGTTCCGCTTCATCCTGAAGTAGCATCATCCTGACGCCATCCAATCCACAGATTCCCTTCTGCTGCTGGACATTCTGCCATAACAACATTGGCAAACAAGGTAGTTGCAGCGTTTATGGATTCGTCTTACATTGAATAAAATCCATGTCTCACCCTAACCTCATGATTTACAATATTTTCACATTTGAGACGGGAAATGAGAACACGGAATTTCAGGTGATCTCTTACATATCTTGTAAGAGATATCGCACAACGTAACGCGCCAATATCGCAAAACAACTATCTAACAGCTTGTATTAGCGCAAGAAACCCTGACAGGGATGGCGCGAGCACTTCGCGTTTTTGCGTCCCCAGCTGCTCCAGAATCACTTCACCACTCAAGTTGCACACTGAAATCACCTCTAATTCCGACTCAGTGGTGGCGATAAACAGCGTCGGTGAATGTTTCAGACGGCGTTTCATCACCAGGTGGCCAATCAGATTTTCCTGCACCCGGACAAAATCCTCTTCACTCCACACCTGCACCAGGCTTAACTCGCGTCCGCCGACGCGCGCGGTCATATCCGCAGCGAACTGGGTGGTGTAAAAGGCAATGACTGCCGGTTGAATGCGCAGATCCAGCGCACGCTCAACGGCATCGAGGTTTTTGGCCAGCGTAAAGGGCTGCGGCTGCCAGTAAATCACGCCGGATACGGTTTCTGCCACACAGGGGGAGGCGATGCCGTAAAGCGTCTCGCTGGCGGGCAGATGACCGCACTCCTGTTGCCACAGCGCACAGTAACGGGCGGTGAAATCTTGCAACGCTTGCGTGGTCTCTTCCATCTTTAATTTTCTCACTATAGGCTGGCTAAGTTACACTTACAGCCGATTATATTGGCGCAAACAACTGCGTTTCACAGGATTTGACCGTCAGGCCTGCGGAGCGGGCAATTAAGGAAACAGTATGTCTACACACGATCAGCATCAGGCTTTGCATGGCCTGACCTTAGGTAAGCCGACAGAATATCACGATAATTACGATGCCAGTTTATTGCAGGCCGTTCCGCGCAGTATGAACCGCGAACCCCTGGGCCTCTATCCGGATAACCTGCCCTTCTCCGGTGCTGACATCTGGACCCTGTATGAACTGTCATGGCTGAACAGCAAAGGCGTGCCGCAAGTAGCCATCGGTGAAGTGGAGCTGAGTGCTAACAGCCTGAATCTGATAGAGTCCAAAAGCTTCAAACTCTACCTGAACAGCTTTAATCAGACGCCATTCGCCGACTGGGGCGCAGTGCGCCAGACGCTTGAGCGCGATCTGCAAGCCTGCGCGCAGGGTGAGGTGCGTGTGGCGCTGTTCCGCCTGCAGGAAGTCGAAGGCCAGCCGATTGGCCATTTCAGCGGCACCTGCATTGATGAGCAGGATATTACTATCGATAACTACCAGTTTAACGCTGACTATCTGGCGCAGGCTACTGCGAAAGAAGTAGTAGAAGAGACGCTGGTCAGCCATCTGCTGAAATCAAACTGTCTGATCACCAATCAACCCGACTGGGGTTCCGTGCAGATCCGCTATCGTGGCCCGCGTATCGACCGTGAAGCGCTGCTGCGCTATCTGGTCTCCTTCCGCCACCACAATGAGTTCCATGAGCAGTGCGTGGAGCGTATTTTCAATGATATCCAGCGCTTCTGTCAGCCAGAGATACTCTCGGTCTATGCACGCTACACCCGTCGCGGTGGACTGGATATCAATCCGTGGCGCACCAATACCGATTTCTCACCGTCGCGTTCACGGCTGGTTCGTCAGTAATTGCGAGATATCTCGCAGGGCGTGAGACAGGATCAGGAATCAGTTGTGAAAGCGGGTCCGACAACGCTAATCTGGAGATCGGCGGTGGCAGAGATGCGAGCGCCGTGAAAGGATTTTCCGTCTCTGCGCCGCATGCGCCATTTTGCTGCGGGCTGAGTCACCAACCGCCCAGGCGGGTGCAAAGGAGTTCACTTGATTACACATATTAGCCCTCTTGGCTCGATGGATTTGCTCTCGCAGCTGGAAGTCGACATGCTGAAGCGCACAGCCAGCAGTGACCTCTACCAGCTGTTTCGTAACTGTTCACTCGCCGTGCTTAATTCCGGAAGTCAAACCGACAGCAGCCATGAGCTGCTTTCACGTTTTGAAAGCTTTGATATCAATGTGCTGCGTCGCGAACGTGGCGTGAAACTGGAGCTGATTAATCCGCCGGAAGAAGCCTTCGTTGATGGCCGCATCATCCGCTCGCTCCAGGCTAACCTGTTTGCGGTGCTGCGTGATATTTTATTTGTAAATGGACAGATTACCCATGCCGAGCGCTTCCAGCATCTGAACCAGGAAGACTCCATCCATATCACCAACCTGGTGTTCTCGATTCTGCGCAATGCGCGCGCTCTGCATATAGGTGAAGAGCCAAATACCGTGGTGTGTTGGGGTGGACACTCAATTAACGCCACTGAATACCAGTATTGCCGCAATGTCGGCTCGCAACTGGGCCTGCGTGAACTGAATATCTGTACCGGCTGTGGTCCCGGCGTCATGGAAGCGCCAATGAAAGGCGCGGCGGTCGGCCATGCGCAACAGCGTTATCGCGACGGTCGCTTTATCGGCCTGACCGAGCCATCGATTATTGCCGCCGAGCCGCCTAACCCACTGGTCAATGAACTGATTATTATGCCGGACATTGAAAAGCGGCTGGAAGCCTTTGTGCGTATCGCCCATGGCATTATTATTTTCCCCGGCGGCGTCGGCACTGCGGAAGAGTTCCTCTATCTGCTCGGCATTCTGATGAACCCGCAAAACCATGACCAGGTATTGCCACTGATCCTGACCGGGCCGAAAGAGAGCGCCGACTATTTCCGCGTGCTGGACGAGTTTATTGTCAATACAGTGGGTGAAGAGGCGCGTCGTTACTACACCATTATTATTGATGATGCGGCGGAAGTAGCGCGTCAGATGAAAAAAGCCATGCCGCGGGTGAAAGAGAACCGTCGTGAAACTGGCGATGCCTACAGCTTTAACTGGTCGATTCGCATAGCGCCAGAGTTGCAGGTGCCGTTTATGCCGACCCATGAAAATATGGCTAACCTGAATCTTTACCCTGACCAGCCGCCTGAGTTACTGGCGGCGGCGCTGCGCCGGGCGTTTTCCGGTATCGTCGCTGGCAATGTGAAAGAGATGGGTATCCGCGAAATCAAAGAGAAAGGGCGTTACAAACTGCACGGTGATCCGCAAATGATGCACCGCATGGACGATTTATTACAGGGATTTGTCGCGCAGCATCGTATGAAGCTGCCGGGTACCGCCTATATTCCCTGTTATGAAATCATTAAGTAACCTGCAACAGAGCGGCGCTAACGCCGCTCAGCTTATGAGATTATGACTAATCATCTGTTAATTGTTGATGCGCTGAATCTGATTCGCCGTATTCATGCTGTTCAGGGTTCCCCTTGCCAGCAGACCTGCGTCCACGCGCTACAGCAGCTATTACTGCATACCCGGCCAACCCATGTGGTGGCGGTATTTGATGACGAGGAACGCCGCGATGGCTGGCGTCATCAGCTGCTGCCTGACTACAAAGCCGGACGTCCACCGATGCCAGATAATCTGCTGACGGAAATGCCGCTGCTGCGCGAAGCATTTGCCGCTGCAGGAGTCAGCTGCTGGACTTCCCCCGGCGATGAGGCCGACGATCTCGCCGCCACGCTGGCGGTAAAAGTGGCTTCCGGCGGCCATCAGGCGACCATTGTCTCCACCGATAAAGGCTATTGTCAGTTACTGGCGCCATCGATTTTTATTCGCGACTACTTTCAGAAACGCTGGCTGGATATGCCCTTTATTGCCAAAGAATTTGGCGTCACACCGCAACAGCTGACCGATTACTGGGGGCTGGCCGGCATTAGCAGCAGTAAAATTCCCGGTGTCGCGGGTATCGGACCGAAAAGCGCCAGTCAGTTACTGACTGAATTTGGTTCACTGGCAGGCATCTATCAACAGCTGGAGGCAGTGCCCGAGAAATGGCGCAATAAACTGGAACAGCATCGCGAAATGGCCTTTATCTGCCAGCAAGTGGCGACATTAAAAACCGATTTAGCGCTGGATGGTAATCTTAAAGAACTGCGTTATCAGGCAGGATAGTGGTTCTGACTGTCTGGTCATCCCCACCAGACAGTTATCAATTCGAAATTAATTAAATATTAAAGCCATTTTTACATAGCAGAATAATAATTAATTACTAGCCAATATCTGTTTTCTGACAGCTATTTCATTAGCCACGTCATTCATATACCATGCTGACAACCAGGAGGAAATAATCAATTAGCAACCATATTAATTCAACCATCAATAACAATTAAAACAGGAAAGGTAAACTATCAGGAAGATAATTTGACCACATATAAAAAATATTTTATTGCTGTGATACTGCTGACGCCGGTTCTGTTCTGGCTGTTAATGCTCCCGACTAAAATACATGGGGTACATAACATTGCCATGGATAAAACAGTTGTGGTGGTGAATAATTTCCCTGATACGGACGAGGAGCGTATCCAGTGGTGGCGGAAACATCAGTTAACGTTGCAGAAAAAGAGTGGTATTACGGTCAGAGAAACTGACTACACCTGGTTTATTTATGATTCTGACTACAGCTCCGCCAGCAAAAAAGATAGCAAACTACTCTGTTTTGCTGAGATGCAAAGCCGCAGCAATTGTATTCGCAAAGACAATCTGGTGCTGCGCGTGAGATATTGCAAAAATGGCAGCGTGGTTTTTAATATGGATTATAACCGTAGCGATGCCAGAGAATATCGGCAGCGCCGGGGAAGTGACGATGAGGATGTATACCAGGTTTATTAATTACTCGCTAATAAAGTCAGGATAGCGCGCAGACGCTATCCCGCTGGCGATAATTAATAGCGCTCGTCACGACGTCCGGGAGTGGCGCTCCAGATACGGCGAATATGCACGGTCACCTCTTCGCGATCGTGATACAGCTGACGCGCGTTAATCTGTGCATTGATGCCATTGGCTTTCAGCTTCTCAGCAATCATCGCCAGATTTTGCGACACCTCTTCATAACGCTTTTTCATCGGCAGCTTAAGGTTAAAAATCGCCTCACGGCACCAGCCATTCACCAGCCAGTCGGCCATCAGATTGGCGACGCGCACCGGCTTCTCCACCATATCGCACACTACCCAGGAGATATTGGTGCGCGTAGGACGATATTTAAAACCATCTTCACGGTGATGCGTCACCTGTCCGGTATCCATCAGGCTTGGTGCCATCGGACCGTTATCAATCGCATCCACCATCATGCTGCGCTGCACCAGCTGATAAGTCCAGCCGCCGGGACAGGCGCCGAGATCAACCGCATACATACCGCTGCCCAGACGCTCATCCCACTCATCAGCAGGAATAAACACGTGGAAGGCTTCTTCCAGCTTCAGAGTCGAACGGCTGGGCGCATCTGACGGGAATTTCAGACGCGGGATGCCCATAAAGAAGGTCGAATTGTTATCGGAATAAGAGTAACCGACATAGCAGCAACCCGGCGCAATAAAGAACACATGCACCACCGGACGTTTCGGCGATTCGTAGTTCAGCAGAATATTTTCGCTACGCAGACGCGCGCGCAGCGGCACGGTAAACTTGCGGCAGAATTTCAGCAGCTCTTTGCTCTCATTGGTATCCGGCACTTCTACCCGCAGATCGCCCGCCTTCTCAATCGCGCCAGTCAGCATACCCACCACCGGCGTAATACGATCTTCTGGTGGCAGATCGCGCAGCAGCTCACCGACGACAAGCATCTGACGCGCAAAAATCAGCTCGCTGAACGGCAGTTCACGGATCAGCTTATCGGCATCTTCCCGCTGATAGCACTCAAACAGCACGTAGCCAGAATCATCTTTCACCCGCGCAAAACCGAATACTTCGCGCTGGGTGGCTTTGGCGGTGATTTCGGCCGCACACTCTTTTTCAAAGCCCTGGCGGCAATACAACAATACTTTATTCATGGCGATCTGCCCTTTTCTTCAGACGCAGTGCGCCAGTTAACATCAATGCCCAGCCGATAAGGAAACAGAAGCCGCCAACCGGAGTAACCCAGACCCACATCTTTAAATGCGACAGCGCCAGACAATAGAGGCTGCCACTAAACAGTACGGTGCCAAGCGCCAGAAACGCGCTGCTCCAGTAAAACCAGATATTGGCGCGGCGCAGCATCGCTGCGGCCAGACCAAGGATCGCCAGCGTATGGTACGCCTGGTAATCCAGACCGGTATGAATCCACGCCATTTCCTGCGGACCCAGTGACCGGCTCAATACATGAGCACCAAATGCCCCAAACATCACGAAGATAAATCCGCTGATGGCGGAAAAAATCAACATTGCACGACTGGACATCGAACTATCCTCAACACGGATGCGCCGTATTTACACCACGCATCGCCATTATTAATGATCGTAGCGAAAGCGAAACTTCTCCTGTTCGCTCGCGGCTTTTGCCAGAATCCACTGGCGAAAGGCGGCTATTTTACCCAGTTCTGCCTGACTGTCATGACAAACCAGATAAAAAGCGTTTTTACTGACTAAAACATCGTTAAACGGACAAACCAGTCGCCCGGCTTCCAGTTCCGTTTGCGCCATCACATTATTGGCCAGCGCGACGCCCTGACCGTGGATCGCCGCCTGTAAAACCATCGCGCTGTGGCTGAAAATCGGTCCCTGTTGCACATTAATATGTTGCAGGCCGAGCTGACGGGTATAGGACTGCCAGTCTCGTCGCGAGGCATCATGCAGCAACGTGACCTTTTCCAGATCGGCAGGAACCTTTAACGGATTATCACCCGTCAGCAGTAGCGGCGAACAGACCGGCAGTAAATATTCGGCGTAAAGTTTCTCCACCCGCAGGCCCGGCCAGTTACCGCGACCATAGAAAATCGCCACATCCACATCGTCGGCTAATTTCTCTTCATCACGGTCTACCGCCTGGATACGCACATCAATGCCCGGATAAGCTGAGTTAAAACTGGAGAGGCGTGGAACCAGCC
The DNA here is from genome assembly GCF_025527015.1 of Winslowiella arboricola. Classification (GTDB taxonomy): domain Bacteria; phylum Pseudomonadota; class Gammaproteobacteria; order Enterobacterales; family Enterobacteriaceae; genus Erwinia; species Erwinia arboricola. The sequence continues at coordinate 130,016 of NZ_JAODIM010000040.1, forward strand.
ACTGAATGGCAAAACTCGGCAGTAAACTGACCGTCAATGCCCCCTTGGCGCTGCGCGCCTGCAGCTTGCGGGTGGCATCATTGATCGACGAGAAAATTTCCTTAATATCCAGGTAATAACTTTGCCCCTCTTCCGTCAGCAGCAACGAGCGATTACGACGACGAAACAGCTTGAGGCCTAAAAAGTCCTCTAAAGATTTAATTTGATGACTCACCGCAGCCTGAGTCACAAACAGTTCTTCAGCCGCTTTAGTAAAGCTGAGATGCCGCGCTGCTGCGTCAAAAACGCGCAGTGCATTGAGGGGAGGAAGACGTTTTGACATGGTTTCCGCAATGTTTTCTGTAACAACCGGACGTAACTCAGCAATGCAGTGTTACGTATTAGATTTTTTTATCCGAGACATTATAAATTGTCCGTTGAGGAAGCTCCAGCAAATACCTATAGTTGCCGCACTTCCAGAGCCGGAACGAAAAGTTGTTTAGGATTTGCGCGAGAGATCGCAGAATTTTGGAGAGCTTTTGGCTTGTGGTCGTGATGTTGTGTTTGCATTTGATCTGACGATTTTCAGATCAGGTAGCCTGGCTACCCATTTAATTCCTGTAGATTTATCCTGTCTGTCCATAGTGATATTATGTAGCACCGCAAATTGCGGTGCTTTTTTTTGCCTGTCGCTTACTGCCCTACTTCAACCATCTCTTTGACATCGGTACGATTGATCTGCTGCTTGTTGCCATTCGCGTCTTTGTAGCTGATCATACCGGTATCAGAATCCACCTGAGGTTTGCCGTCGGCAACGATGGTGCGCCCATCATTGGTATGCATCACATAATTGCTGGAACAGGCGGCCAGAGTAAACGTCAGGGCACATGCGGCCAGTACTGCGGTGAGTTTTTTCATTTTTCTATCTCCATACAGATACATTGCGATAAACCACCCGCCTGAGCCTGAAGATAAGCAGTTTCTTCGGAAGTCACAGCCTCTTTATGCGGGTAATAGCTTAAACCTTGCAATAAATAGCATAACGCGCTTTCACCGCTTTGCCAGTTTAAAGCGTTGAATTCGGTTATATCCAGGTAGCTACGCTGGTGAAAAATAATCAGTGAGATCACGACGAGAACAGTATGAAGTCTTTTAATCCGGCGCAGTTTCGCCAGCAGTTTCCAGCGCTTAGCGATGCGGGTGTCTATCTTGATAGCGCCGCCACCGCCCTTAAACCGCAAACGGTGATTGAGGCGACGCGTCAGTTTTATAGTCTTAGCGCTGGTACTGTTCATCGCAGCCAGTTTGCCGAGGCTCGCCAGCTCACTGAGCGCTATGAAAATGCGCGTACTCAGGTGGCGGAGTGGCTGAATGCGCCAACGCCACAGGCCATCGTCTGGACACGCGGCACCACTGACGCCATCAACCTGGTGGCGCAAAGCTGGCTGCGTCCGCAATTGCAGCCGGGCGATGAGATTATTGTCAGCGTCGCAGAGCACCACGCTAATCTGGTGCCATGGCTGATGCTGGCGCAGCAAACCGGAGCGCGCATCGTGCAATGGTCGCTGGATGAGCATCGCCTGCCGGATATGGAAATCCTGCCTGAATTACTGAGTTCGCGTACGCGTCTGCTGGCACTGACGCAAATGTCGAATGTGACTGGCGGTTGCCCGGATATCAGACGCGCGACTGAACTGGCCCACAGCGTCGGCGCGCAGGTGATGATCGATGGTGCGCAGGGTGTGGTACACCAGCCAGCGGATGTTCAGGCGCTGGATATCGATTTTTATGCCTTTTCGGCACATAAACTCTACGGTCCGATGGGCATTGGCGCGCTGTACGGCAAGCCAGAGCTTCTGGCGGCAATGCAGCCGCTGCAGGGCGGCGGTAAAATGCTGACGGAGGTGTCATTTGCTGGCTTTACGCCGCAGCCAGTACCCTGGTGCTTTGAAGCAGGAACGCCAAATGTTGCCGGCGTTATCGGCCTGAGCGCCGCGCTGGAGTGGCTGGCGGAGATCGATATTGTCGCCGCCGAACAGTGGAGTTGTGGCCTGGCGAGTCTGGCCGAAGAGCGGCTGGCGGAACTGCCAGGTTTTCGCAGCTATCGCAGCGGTCGATCCAGCGTGCTGTCGTTTGATATCGTCGGTATTCACCACAGCGATTTGGTGACTCTGCTGGCCGAAAGCGGTATTGCATTACGCGCCGGTCAGCACTGCGCGCAACCGTTAATGACGGCGCTGGGCATCAGTGGCACATTGCGCGCGTCATTCGCCCCTTATAATACCTTGCAGGATGTCGATGCACTGATCGCCGCCATGCATACCGCAATTCACTTACTGGCAGATTAATCATGACTTCAGCCGTGCTGGCGCCGCACCCGTTTGGCGCATCCATTACCGTGACAAGCCTGCAAGAGACATTCTCCGCCTTCCAGCAGTGGGAAGATCGCTATCGCCAGCTGATCTTACTGGGCAAGCAGCTTCCGGCATTACCGGAGGCGTTAAAAAACAGCGAAATTGAACTGAGCGGCTGTGAAAACCGCGTCTGGCTTGGCCACCAGCTGCTGGCGGATGGCACCCTGCACTTCTATGGTGACAGCGAAGGCCGTATTGTTCGTGGCTTACTGGCGGTGCTGCTGACCGCCATTGAAGGGCAAACCGCCGCGGCGCTGCGCGGGCAGGATCCGCTGACACTGTTTGATCAGCTGGGTCTGCGCCAGCAGTTAAGCAGCTCACGCAGCAGTGGATTACAGGCGCTGGCGGATGCCGTCAGTCGCACAGTGGCTTAAACCGCCTGCCGCGCCGCCTTTGCCATCATCTTTTTCAGCACGTGGGAAACGGCGACAAATCCAAACGTTGCCGTCACCATGGTTGCCGCGCCAAACCCGGCGGCACAATCCATTTTCTTCGGTCCTTCGGCGGTGCTGCGTGAAGCGCATACTGTGCCATCCGGTTGCGGATACATCAGAGCTTCCGTAGAGAACACACAGTCGATGCCCAGCTTACCTTTGTTGTTTTTTACGATGCCGAAATCCTGCTTCAGCCGTTCGCGCAGCTTGGCCGCCAGCGGATCCTGAATGGTTTTCGCCAGATCCACGACCTGAATCCGGGTTGGATCGATCTGTCCGCCAGCACCGCCAGTGGTCACCAGCGGCATTTTATTGCGGCGACACCATGCCAGCAGCGCCGCTTTTGGCCGCACGCTGTCAATCGCATCAATAACATAGCTAAATCCGCCGCTCAGCAGCTCGGCGGTATTTTCTGCGGTAATAAAATCATCAATACAGGTCACCCGGCACTCAGGGTTAATCGCCAGAATCCGTTCCGCCATCACCTCGGTTTTCGCCTTACCTACATTGTTACGCAGCGCATGCACCTGGCGGTTTGTATTGGTGACGCAAACATCATCCATATCAATCAGGGTAATCGCGCCGATGCCGGTACGCGCCAGCGCCTCTGCCGCCCATGAACCCACACCGCCAATGCCGATGACACAGACATGCGCCTCAGCAAACAGCTGCAGTGCATCCTGACCGTATAAACGTGCGGTGCCGCCAAAGCGCTGGCGCCAGGCGTCGGAAAGAGAAATCATGAATCTGCCCTGGTTAGAATCGATAAAGCGGGATGGTACACATCAATCGCGGGCGGCGATAACGCCGCCCCTACATTGTTGCAGTGTCTCGTAGGGGAGCCGTTTTCGGCTGCCGTTTTGAGCCTGGCGGGCGGCGATAACGCCGCTCCTACATTGTTGCAGTGTCTCGTGGGGAGCCGTTTTCGGCTCCCGCACCGATGGCAGTTTACGGGTTTGCGCTGGTCAGCATTGAACCATTATTGCCGTTTTGGTTGTTGCTGAACAGTGTAGCAGCGGCGCCCGGCGCGCTGCGCAGTACCCACACGCGGCCATAATGGTTAAAGAAGCCCGCCATATGACCGGCATCGGCGCCAATTCCCTGGTAGATATCAAAGTGCTGGCCTTTAATTGCGCCGCCGACATCCAGCGCCACCATCACCCGCATCTCATACTTACCGGTAAATTTACCGTTATTATCCAGCAGCGGCACTTCCGCCAGCAGCACTGTGCCCGGCGGGATCAGCGAGCGGTCAGCCGCTACCGACGCTTTCGCCACCAGCGGTACGGCGCTGGCGCCACGCACCGGCGCGAAATCCTCAGGCTTAAAGAAGACAAATGAAGGATTAGTTTCCAGCAGTTCACGCACTTCTGCCGGATTATGTTCATCCGCCCACTTACGGATCGCCTGCATCGACATATCTTCGCGTTTCACTTCACCGCGATCGATCAATGTTTTACCAATACTGTGATAGCCGTGGCCATTCTTACCGCCGTAGCCAAAGAACATCAGCGGGCGACCATCGCCAAAGTCGACGTAGCCACTGCCCTGCACGTCCATCATAAAGTTATCGATCAGCGAATTGCTGTAACCCACGACATAACGCTCATCAAGCGCACCGCTGTAGATCTCGGCACGGCTTGGCAGGCGGCGTCCTTTACTGCGTGGTGGCATACGGTACAACGGATACTGGAATTCACCCTGGCGGGTATAGCGCGCATGGATCACCGGCGTGTAGTAACCGGTAAACTGTACGTTACCGTAGTTATCAACCCCTTCCATCTGGAAAGCATCAAGACCGAACTGGCGCAGCTGACGTGTATCGCCACCGGACATCAGCCAGCCTTCTATTGCACTCCAGGTATCTTTCTGGCGAGTGAACATACCTGGAGAAGCAACTCTCACCGCGCCAACCTGATCGGAGAAGTCGCGGCCATTGACCGGACGACCTTTTGCATTTGGCTGATTCACCAGCTCCAGCGGCTGATCCAGCTTGCCATCTTTATACTGTTGTCCCCGGTCAGTGGGTTTAGACGAGCATCCCGCCAGTAGCGCCAGTAACGCGCCGGTGATTACATACTTTACCCAACATCCTTTCATTGCTTTCTCTTATCTCGCCAGTGATCCATGCCGAAGCCTAGCAAAGGCGAAATCAGATTAAAATGCATCAGGAAAAAAAAGAACCGGGCGTATTGTGCAACAAATCAGCACCTGGCGGACAAATTGGCCAATACCGGGTATTTAAATCATTTTTCTGCAAAAATGGGTTGCATCAAAACGCGCGGAGAGTATAGTGCGCTTCCACGGACGCGGGATGGAGCAGCCTGGTAGCTCGTCGGGCTCATAACCCGAAGGTCGTCGGTTCAAATCCGGCTCCCGCAACCAATTCGTAAAGTGTTTGCGAAACAAGAAGTAAGTGTTAGAATACGGACGCGGGATGGAGCAGCCTGGTAGCTCGTCGGGCTCATAACCCGAAGGTCGTCGGTTCAAATCCGGCTCCCGCAACCAATTCGCAGTTTGATAGCGAATCAGCAGTAAAATAAGAAGTACCTGTCGTGACGGAAGCGACAGTCAATCGGACGCGGGATGGAGCAGCCTGGTAGCTCGTCGGGCTCATAACCCGAAGGTCGTCGGTTCAAATCCGGCTCCCGCAACCACTATTAAAGCACCCTTCCGGGTGTTTTTTTGTTTCTGGCGTTCGCCAACATTATTTCCGTGCACATCATCAGCACGGGTGACGAAAACGCCACCATTACTGCCAGTGCAAATCATCGGCACGGGCGGCGAGAACGCCGTCCCTACATGATACTATTTCCTCGCTACCGCCGCGCCATTAGCAAAATAAGCTTTTATACCCGACAGAATCGCATCAGCCACCTGCTGCTGATATTTGGTGGTACGCAGCTTACGCTCCTCCTCCAGATTGCTGATAAACGCGGTTTCCACCAGAATCGACGGAATATCCGGTGCTTTTAACACCGCGAATCCGGCCTGGTCGACGGTGCGCTTGTGCAGATGATTCACCCTCCCCAGCCGCGACAACACCTCTTTACCAAACTTCAGGCTGTCATTAATCGTCAGGCTTTGCACCATATCGAACATGGTGTGATCCAGATAGCGATCGCCACTACGGCTGACGCCGCCAATTAAATCTGACTCATTCTGGGTTTGCGCCAGAAAACGCGCCGCCGTTGAGGTTGCACCTTTGGTCGATAAGGCAAAAACCGACGAACCGCGGGCGGCACGGCTGGTAAAGGCATCGGCATGAATCGAGACAAACAGATCGGCACGCTGCTTGCGCGCCTTAGCCACCCGCACTTTTAACGGAATAAACACGTCTTCATTACGCGTCATATAAGCCCGCATATTCGGTTGCTTATCGATCATCGTTTTCAGGCGTCGGGCGATTTTCAGCACGATATCTTTCTCGCGCGTCTTATTTTTCCCCACCGCGCCCGAATCTTCACCGCCATGGCCCGGATCGAGCATAATCACAATTGGCCGGTCACGTCCGGCCTTACCCGGTAACGGCGCTTCCGCCGGTTGCGAACGTTCCAGATCGCCCTGGTTATAATCTTCCAGCAGGGCCAGTAGCGGATCGTCTTCGACCTTGCTCTGCACCGGATAAAGATCCAGCACCAGACGATCTTTGATTCCTGCCACCGGCGGCAGGGTAAAAATGCGCGGTGAGACGTTCTGCTTCAGTTCCAGCACCAGACGGACGGTATTCTGGTCAAACTGCCCTACCCTGGCGTTTTTAATATAGGGATCGTTATTCAGTACCAGATCGCCCACCCCTTTCAGCACCTGATTGAGGTGGATATTCTCGATATCGATCACCACACGTTCAGGATTACTCAGGGCAAACTGCTTATATTTAAGCGGGATATTCGATTCCAGCGTTAAGCGCGAGTAAGTTGATGAGGGCCAGATGCGCACCGCCACTACATGACTGCTGGCGGCAAAGCCAGCCGGGCTGACGCTTAGCAGCCAAACCGCGCCGGCGCGTTGTAACAATCGGCGTCGACTGAGGAAAGAGTTTGATTCGGTCATGCCGCTCCAGATTTACTGTGGTGTGTCTAAAAAAAAACCAAAAAGAAAAATATGGCAAAAACTTTAACCAATCCGTTAATCGCTGTCACCCGGAAAAAGCGAATAAATGCAGAGAATTAGCCGGACTAAAATGAGGTAGCTGGTGATAACTAAGGATAATTGCCTCTTGCATCAGAGGCGATAAAAGAATAAAAATACAAAAATTTCGAATAAACATGCAAAGAGGGTTTGCCGTGAAGGAACGTAGTACTGAACTGGTTCAGGGTTTTCGCCACACCGTTCCCTATATCAATACGCACCGGGGTAAGACCTTTGTCATTATGCTCGGCGGCGAAGCGATAGAGCACCAAAACTTCTCCAGCATCGTCAATGATATCGGCCTGTTACACAGCCTCGGCATTCGCCTGGTGGTGGTGTATGGCGCGCGTCCGCAAATTGACGCTAACCTGGCTGAGCATCAGCTCGAACCGATTTATCATAAACATACACGTGTTACCGATGCGCATTCATTAGAGCTGGTAAAGCAGGCCGCCGGTCGCTTACAGCTGGATATTACCGCCCGCCTGTCGATGAGCCTGAATAATACGCCACTGCAGGGCGCGCATATCAATGTGGTCAGCGGCAACTTTATTATTGCCCAACCGCTGGGTATTGATGACGGCGTTGACTACTGTCATAGCGGGCGTATCCGCCGTATCGACGAAGAAGCGATTCATCGTCAGCTTGATAGCGGTGCGATTGTGCTGATGGGGCCAGTAGCGGTATCAGTTACTGGCGAAAGCTTTAACCTCACTTCTGAAGAAGTCGCCACCCAGCTGGCAATCAAGTTAAAAGCAGAAAAGATGATCGGCTTCTGCTCTGAGCAGGGGGTAACCGATGATGAAGGTAAAATTATCTCCGAACTGTTCCCCAACGACGCGCAGGCGCTGATCGAAGTGCAGGAAACAGAAGGTGATTACCTCTCCGGCACCGTGCGTTTTCTGCGTGGCGCGGTCAAAGCTTGCCGCAGCGGCGTGCGTCGCAGCCACCTGATCAGCTATCAGGAAGATGGCGCGCTGTTGCAGGAACTGTTCTCACGCGACGGTATTGGTACACAAATCGTGATGGAGTCCTCTGAGCAGATTCGTCGCGCCACCATTAACGATATCGGCGGCATTCTGGAGCTGATTCGTCCGCTGGAAGAACAGGGAATTCTGGTGCGCCGCTCACGCGAGCAGCTGGAGATGGAGATCGACAAATTCACCATTATCGAACGCGACAATCTGACTATCGCCTGCGCCGCACTCTACCCTTTCCCGGAAGAGAAGATCGGTGAAATGGCGTGTGTGGCGGTGCATCCCGATTATCGCAGCTCATCACGCGGTGAAGCGTTGTTAGAGCGCGTGGCGCTACAGGCGCGCCAGATGGGGCTGAAAAAGCTGTTTGTGCTGACCACCCGCAGTATTCACTGGTTCCAGGAACGGGGCTTCACGCCAGTGGATATTGAAGTGCTGCCGGAAAGTAAAAAGCAGATGTATAACTATCAGCGTCGCTCCAAAGTGCTGATGGCAGATTTGCGCTAGATTCCCTGCCCGGGCGGCGTTTTCGTCGCCCGCAATACAATGCTGAAAAATATTTACATAACTATCTGATCCTGCTCGAAAAACCCCATTGCCTTCATATGCTAATTTAAGCACATCGGTGACTGCTTCCAGCATGTCAGCCGTAACTGACGTGACTTGTGCGGCAAGGGAACTCTGCCATCAGCACCCTGAGTGTTGACACAAGTTCACACGTTGTCTATTATTAGCGCAACGGAGGCTAATGAAAAAGCATCCACATAAGGAAATACAGGCAGCGATCGATCATGCCGTGGCCAGTGGCTGGATTATTGTCGAGTGCAGCAGTAAAGCTCACCCGTTTTGTAAAATCCGCTGCGGCCTTGCGGGGCATACTGAACATATGCACAGTATCTGGTCGACACCAAAAAACCCCGAACATTTTGCCAGACAGATCATTCGTTATGTCAATAAATGCCTGCCTGAACAATGGAATACGCAAACTAAATTTTTTTGATTATCCCAAAGGCGGGGGTTATTACCGCCTTTTTAACATTAAAGGCAACAGGAGCCCGCATGGCATTCTATAACTTCACACTGACAGTCTCAGGCATTAATCTCGACACGGAAGGCCATGAAGATGCGCTTTTTGAGGCGGGTTGTGACGACGCGATGCTTAGCTACTATGGCAAAGCCATTTACCTCGAGTTTGAGCGCGATGCGCCATCGCTAAAAAATGCGATTGCCACTGCTATTCAGGATATTGAAGGTGCTGGCATCGGTGCTCGTGTTGAGTCTGTTGATTCCACCCTGGTCGGCCTGAGCGATATTGCAGAACTTTCAGATTTGTCACGCCAGGCGATTACCATGCTGAAAGATGGTACACGCGGCAAAGGTGATTTCCCCAATCCGATTCAGCGTATCACCGGTCAGTCACCGCTTTGGGATTGGGCTGAAGTGGCGCAATGGCTGGAAAATTGCGGCAGAATTGCGACAGATTCAGGGCTGGTGGAAAATGCCAGAGAGCTGAATAACTGGAATCTGGCGCTACGAATTCGCGCATCGAAAGAGCAGGCAAAAATTACAGAATGCCTCTTTATCCTCGAACAGCTGAAAGAGCAATTGCGCTTACAGGCATAATATCGATGGCTGTGGACTACGTGCTTACCATCCACAGACAGTTCACCAGCTAACCAACCGTTCCTGCAATCCACTGCGTCGCTGCGTGCGCACCTTTACTGCTTTCTTCCACACCGAATTATCAGCATAAAGCGTCAGCCGCGCGCGGGCGCGGGTGATCGCGGTATACACCAGCTCACGCGTCAGCACCGGCAGAAAATGGTTGGGTAGCACCAGCGCGGTATGTTCAAACTCCGACCCCTGCGATTTATGCACCGTCATGGCGAAAGCGGTATCGTGCGGCGGCAGGCGACTGGGTTGCACGGCTTTAATGGTGCCATCAGGCAGCGGAAAGAACACTTTTAGCTCGAACTCTTCATCACGCAGCGCAATACCAATATCGCCATTAAACAGGCCAAGGGTACGATCATTGCGGGCGATCATTACCGGACGCCCGGCATACCATTTGCCGCTGGCGGCAGGTGGACGCTGGATCAGTCGCTGATGATGCAGCGTCAGTTCGATACGTTCGTTCAGCCCCACCACGCCAAATGGCCCTTCGCGCAGCGCGCAGAGTAACTGATAGCGCGAAAACGCTGCCATCACCTGCTGTGGCGGCGCCTGCTGCGCAACCAGCTGCAGATAAGGACGGTATCCGGCCACACAGTCATTAAGCAGCTGCTGATAATCTTCAGCGCTGGCGAGCGGGTAACGTTCTATATCACGGTAATCAGCACTGAATACCGTTTCAGCGGCGCGCAGATCGCCAGCATTGACCGCCAGCGCCAGCTGGCCAATCCCCGATTGCTCATCAAAGCGGTAGCTTTTACGCAGCAGGCAGATGCTGTCACGAACCCCCGACGCCTGTGCGTCATGCCGTCCGTCAACCTGGCAACCGGTTAGCTGTGTCAGCTGCTGCGCGCGTTCGACGCTGTAACCCGCCTCGGCGCAACGACAGATATCCCCCAGCACCGCGCCAGCCTCCACCGATGCCAGCTGATCGCGGTCGCCAAGAAAAATCACCCGCGCCTGCTTTGGCAGCGCTGCAATCAGATTGGCCATCATTGGTAAATCGACCATCGACGCCTCATCCACGACCAGCACATCAAGGTGCAACGGGTTGCCCGCATGGTAGCGCATCCGCTGGCTATTCGGCTGCGCGCCCAGCAGCCGGTGTAAGGTAGTGGCTTCCGCCGGAAATTTTCGCTGCTCTTCATGGCTGAGATCCAGCCCGCGCAACGCTTTGCCCAGCGACTCGGTCAGCCGTGCTGCCGCTTTACCGGTCGGTGCGGCTAACTGAATGCGCAGCGGGCCAGGCGTCAGGCGGATCAGCGCCGCCAGTAATTTCGCTACCGTAGTGGTTTTACCGGTGCCAGGGCCGCCGGAAATCACCGATATCTTGCGGGTTATCGCCACCGCAGCTGCGATCTTCTGCCAGTCATCCGGCTGCTGACCAAACAGCTGATCGAGTACCGCACGCAGCACACTGGTATCAGCCACCTCAGACGCGGGTTCAGCAGCAATAAATGCCGCCACTTTACCTTCACCCTGCCACATACGGTTGAGATACAGGCGCTGCTGCTGCAATACCAGCGGGGTAGCAAGTGAGCCATCACTTACCGCTTCGCTGTTTAACAGCAAGGCGTGCCAGTCATCGGGCGCATCTGCCGCCTGCCAGATGGCCGCCGCCAGCTCGGGATGGCGCCCGGCAAACAGCGCAGCTTCAGTTAGTTGTGACAGCGGCAGGCAGACATGCCCCTCTCCGGCTTCGGCGCTAATCCACGCCGCCGCCAGCATCAGCGCCGGTTGCGATTCATCGGCCAGCATCCGCGCAAACTGCACATCCAGCGCGCGCAATAGCCGTTTCTCCACCGCCTGGCGCAATAGCTCTGTCAGCATGTCGCCTCCTGCGTGCTGGCAGCAAATAGCTGATCCAGCGCCGTCACAAATTCCACTGAAGGGCGGGTATGAAATACGCCATTTTCACTGGCGCTTCCGTCGACACCGCGTAAAAACAGATACAGCACGCCGCCAAAGTGATGCTGATAGTCATAATCCGCCAGCCGGTGGCGCAGATAGCGGTGCAGCGCCAGGGTATAAAGCTGATACTGCAAATCATAGCGATGCGCAATCATGGCCTGTTCCATCGCCTGCGGGGTATAGGCCGCACTCTCGTCGCCCAGCCAGTTAGATTTATAGTCCAGCAGGTAATATTTTCCCTGCCAGCAGAACACCAGATCGATAAAGCCTTTCAGCATGCCGCGCACCTGATGGAAATTGAGTTCAGGCGCCTGTGCTGACAGCGCATCATACTGACGCATGACTTTGTCGAGCGCAGGAGCAGTCAGCAGCGCATTTATTGGCAGATAAAACTGCAGTTCAACCTGCATCTGTTGCGGCTGCAACTTATTGAGGCTGACGCCGCTGTTATCAAGCGGTGTCGCCAGAATGCGTTCGACCCACTGCTCCAGCACCGGCAGCCACATCTCATCGTAACCCTGCTGCTGCAACTGTTGCTGCAACCATTCGCTGTTAAGCGGCTGGCTGAAATCGATATTCTCAAACAGGCTGTGCAGAAAAGTTCCCGGCGATGCGCCGCGGGGAAAGCTGTGCGGAGTAAGTGTTGGCTCACTCACCTGACCCGCTTCACCGGCGGCATCAACATCAAAACGCGGCGTCAGATCCAGTGCCATGGTGGATCCATGCTGCTGTAAACCGGAGTAGCTGGTTACGCGCCACTCATCACGCAGCGTGCGGCCAACCTGCCGGCTGCTGAGCAGTTGCTGATCCGCTAACGCAGGCTGCCAGGGGGTATTGTCGCTGACCTCTTCGCTGGTCAGCGCCATTACCTCACCCTCCAGCTGCTGCAATAACGCCAGCAGCTGTGCACTGTCAGCCTCCTCGCCGCGTTGCAGCAGGAAGCCGAGGGCGCTTTTATGCAGATCGCTGCTGCCCTCTTTCTTACGGTTGCCTTTTACCAGCGGCGCAATACCAATGCTGCAATGCCAGATGGAACGCGTCAGCGCCACATACAAAAGGCGTAAGTCCTCCGCCAGCCGCTCCTGTTCCGCCAGTTGCTGACTCTCTTCATCACCCTGCAGATCGAGCAGCGCCTGAAAGGTTTGCCGATCGTGATAAATACCGTTGGCCGCCTCACGGAAATTGGCGACAAAGGGCAGCCACACCAGCGAGTACTCCAGTCCTTTGGATTTATGGATGGTGACAATCTGCACCAGATGGCGGTCGCTTTCGAGCCGCAGCTGCTGGTTAGAGGCCTGGCTGTCAGGCTGGGCAATCTGCTGCGCCAGCCAGCGCACCAGCGCATGTTCGCTGTCGAGTTGGGTAGCGGCTTCCTGCAACAGTTCACCGAGATGCAGCAGATCGGTAAGCCGGCGCTCGCCGCTGTCCGACAGCAGTAAATTCTCGCCGATATGGCGCTTCACCATCAGCTCACGCAACATCGGCAGCACACCGCGCTTCAGCCAGTGCTGGCGATAATGGTCGAACTCATCCACCAGCTGATTCCAGGCGCGCTCATCCTGACTCAGACTATCGAGGGTTAGCGCATCCAGTCCAAGGATACTGGTCGCCAGCGCGCTACGCAGGGTGCGCTCCTGTTCCGGCGCCAGCACCGCCTGCAACAGCCACAACAGTTCACGCGCTTCCGGGGTGGAAAACACGCTGTCGCGATTGGAGAGATAGACCGAAGGAATATTCAGGCCGTTAAGCGCTTCACGCATCACCGCTGCTTCGCCATAACTGCGGACCAGAATAGTGATATCCGATGCCTGCACCGCACGCATTTTGTCGCCTCTGCCGATCAGCGCTTTACCCTGCTGGCCAGCGCTCAGCCAGTGACGGATCTCAGCCGCGCACTGGCGCGCCATATACTGCTGGTACTCACTGACGCCAATGCCACTACCCGGCTGCAGCCAGAAGCGCAACGCCGGTTGCGGCTGACCATCAACCGTAAAACGCAGCGCCTGATTGGGCGCTGCCGCTTGTACCGGCAGAAAGGGAATTTCGCGAAACAGAAACGGATTATCCAGCCGGGAAAACAGCTGGTTAACACTGGCGATCATCGATGGCGAGGAGCGCCAGTTCGTATCCAGCGTATAGTGCGCACTCACTTCGGAACGCGCTTTCATATAGGTGAAAATATCTGCGCCACGAAATGCATAGATTGCCTGTTTCGGGTCGCCAATCAGTAACAGCGCACTTTCCGGCTGCCCGACATACAGCGTGCGGAAAATCCGGTACTGTTGCGGATCGGTATCCTGGAATTCATCGATTAGCGCTACCGGATAGCGGTTACGGATGGTGCTGGCCAGCAGCGGCCCGCCGGGCTGCTGCAACGCCTCGTCAAACCGGCTAAGTAAATCATCAAACCCCAGTTGCGCGCGCAGGCGCTTCTCCTGGCGCGTGGCAAAGCGAATTTCCTGTAGCGCGCGGGCTATTACCAGATCGCGCAGCGACAGCGGCTCCGCCAGAAACAGCTCAACCGCGCTAAACAGCGCATGCCGCGGGGCTTCACCTTTTTTGGTCTTATCAAGCAGCGTGCTCTGTGCAAAGCGCTCCAGATCCTTCGGCACACTGTAAGTCTGCGTCTCTTCCTGCGCCCACTGACCGATTTTATCCAGCCAGTTCGGCAGGTGTTTACTGCTGTAGCTGCGTTTATCGACGCCGGAATCACTGATTAGCGCATGCAGTTCAGCCGCGGCGGCGAGCCATTGCGCTTTCAGTTTATTGATACGGGCAATCAGCTTTGCATGACGTTCACTTAGCGTCTCCTCCAGCGCCGGAGGATATTTCAGCGTGGGTGATTCACCCTGCAGCCAGGGTGACAGCGTTGACAGCAGCGCGTCCGGGCCACTCCACTCCGCCGCGACCACCTGCGCAATCGACAGCGGCAACGGGTAGCAGTGACGACGCCAGAAATCGGCGGTCGCCTGGCGGCGCAGCGTATGTTCATCCTCGATAAGCTGCTGTTCAAACAGCATGCCGGATTCAAAGGCATTGAGGTTCAGCATGCGCTGACAGAAACCATGAATGGTAAAAATTGCCGCTTCATCCATCTGCCGCTCCGCCGCCAGCAACATTGACGCAGCCTGTTGCAGATCATCGATTTGTGACAGCAGCTGTTGCAGCATCGGATCGTCAGTGACGCCGCGCACACAGGCGATACGCAGCTGATGAATATTGCTACGAATACGCCCGCGCAGTTCGGCGGTGGCGGCTTCGGTAAAGGTCACCACCAGTATCTCCTCCACCGACAGCGGACGCGGATAAGCCGCCTGCTGTCCGAGGCCCAGCAGCAATCGCAGGTAGAGCAGGCCAATGGTAAAGGTCTTACCGGTTCCCGCAGAAGCCTCAATCAGCCGCTCACCCGCCAGCGGCAGAGTTAAGGGGTCGAGGCGCTGCGGAATCGGATCACTCATTTTTTCTCACTCATCACCGGTAAAGTTTGTTGCAGGCTGGAGACATTTTCCCAGGTTTTAAAGCCTGCGCCTTTGGCATATTCCGGTCTGGCATGCTGAGTACCAGAGATTTGCGACATCAGCACCAGGCCCTGCTGTTTCATCACCCCATTATGGAAGAAGTCCGCCAGCTTCTCTGGCGTCAGCAGCTTAACCTGCTCGATCACTTTGTCACGGGTATCGAAGCGGTAATTTTCGCGGTCAAAATCTTTGGTAAAACGACCGGCTTCTTCATCCAGCGTTTGCGGACGCTGTTTCAGCTCGTTAATCATCGCCAGCTGATATTGCGCAAAATCCTCTTTGCTCATCGCGCGCAGGCGTTTTTCCGCCGTGGGATAGAATGCCTGATAACGCTGCAGCAGGTATGCCGGTTGCTTGCTGTTGCTCTGCAACAGGAAACCGATGCCCCACTGACGCCCGACCGGCATCTGGAAGGCAAACACCGCATAACCAAGTTGCTCTTCGGTGCGCAGCTGGTTGTAGAACCACGGCTGCACAATCTGGCTGAGCATCGCGCTGCTGGCAATGCTCTGATGCTCAGCATAGCCGGTTGGAATATAGACTGCTGCCAGCGCCGAATCGGTACTGCTGCCCGCCTTTTCGATATTCGCCAGCGTCGGCTTATCAACCGCAACATATTCACTGTGCCACCAGCTCTCGCCGCTGCACTTCAGCTGTCCACGCACGTCACGCGCCAGTGAACTGACCGCATCAGGCGTCATATTGCCCACCACCAGCATTTCCGGCGTGGCGTTTTCCAGCAGTTGCTTACGGTACTCAAGCAGCTCTTTCACCGTAATCGACTGCAATAACTTACGACGTTCGCTGCGCTCAGTATAAGGCAGCTGTGACAGCATCTGCACCGGCTGAATCGCCTGTTCAAACGCCTTGCCTTTATCCGCCGAATCCAGACGCTCGGTATACCAGGACTTTGCCTGCTCCAGCTGCGCCTCATCCGGCGTAAAGCTGGCGTAACCTTCCAGCAGGGTTTTCAGCAGCTTCGGCAGGCGCTGGGTGAAACCACTGGCGCTAAACATCACACCATCATCTTCGGTCGTCGAAAAGCTGATGCCCCCCACCGACGCCTGCGAACTCAGTTCATCCAGCGCCACACCTGCCAGATAGTCATTGAGGGCAAACAGCACCTGGCTGCGCGCGTCATTCATTGAGGCTTTATTACGCAGCGCCAGGGTGATATTGGCTTTTGGCTCATCAGCGTAGAACTGGCTCGGCATATAAAATACGCGCAGGCCGGGTTCGTTGATCAGCTCCTGCGGATGCTGCTGGCCTTTTTTATCGACAGGGATCAGGCTGAAATCATCCGGGATATAGGGGTTCAGTGCCGGTAGCGAGAGTGCAATGGCTTGCCCCTGCTTTTGCCAGTCCGCAAAGCGTTGTGGGGTGATTTTATCGACCTGATAAGGCGCTTCAACAAAGTATGCGCGCTTATTGTGTGGCTCTTTCGGGCTGATATACCAGATACGTGCATTTTCCGGCGTCATACCCTGCAAACGCTGTTCAATCGCCTGAGCATCGTATTGATCAGCGATGTAAGGCGCATCCAGCGTATGCTCTACCGGCACACGTAACATGGTATCCACCAGCCATTCGATATAGTCCATATCGCGGGTGATCGACGGATAACGGAAATCGAGATCCAGCACATGCGAGACTTCATCAAAGTAGCGTTTATCAACACCATCCTGGCGCAGCATATTGATATAGCTGAATACCGCCGCCACCACCTGATCGCGATTCGCCAGGCCTTTATCGGTCAGGGAAACCGAAATGGCAAAGATTCCGCCATTACGATCGATCACCGGATCGGCGCCGGCACTGATCGAATCCGCCAGGCCGCTTTTCTGTAACCAGTCGGACAGCGTATTTTTGCTGCGGTTGCCAATCAGATAGCCGATCAGCGTATCGGTTTTACTGCGGAATTTATCGCTGTTGTTATCGATGCGGAATTCGATTTTTAACTGCTTACGCGGCTGAGCAGGCACATAGTGAATGATGATGCCTTTCTGTTGATCCGTCGCCGCTGGCACCGTAATCTGCGGTACGCTGGCCTGACGATTTGCTACGCGGCCATAAGTCTTCACCGCGATCTGCGCCATTTCCGGCAGCGGTTTATTGCTGTAGATCACCGCCTTCATCAGATTGGCCGAATAGTAGCGCTGATAAAACGCCGTCAACGCATCATGCAGTTTGCTGCCGGGTTTATCACGCAGGGTATCCAGGTTGCCACCGGAGAAGCGGGCGCTCGGATGTTGCGGGTTCAGGGTTTCCGCCCCCACCTGCGCCATGCGCAGTCCGTCACGCGAACGCGCCATAGTCAGCTCGGCATTCACCGCATTACGTTCGCGATCGGCATTTACCGT
Source organism: Winslowiella arboricola (assembly GCF_025527015.1). Classification (GTDB taxonomy): domain Bacteria; phylum Pseudomonadota; class Gammaproteobacteria; order Enterobacterales; family Enterobacteriaceae; genus Erwinia; species Erwinia arboricola. Next base: position 147,411 of record NZ_JAODIM010000040.1, read on the forward strand.
ATCCAGCAGCGGCTCGGCGATGGCATCTGCCAGCCGATCGGTTGCCGGTTCCAGCGCATCATTTTCCACTTCCAGATAGAAAGCGGTGCGATACGACGCGGTGCTGGCGTTATGGCTGCCGCCATGTTTTTTAAGGAATTCAGCAAGGTTATCAGGCTGCGGATAATGCTTTGAGCCCATTAACACCATATGTTCGAGGTAATGCGCCAGCCCCAGCTGATTATCGGGATCTTCCAGTGAACCGATCGGCACCGCCAGCGAGGTCAGGGATTTGGGCGCCAGCTTGTCAGACACCAGCAGAACCGTCATACCATTTTCCAGTTTGATTGCCTGGTACTGACGCGGGTCCTTTTCGCTTTTACGAATAGTTTCGGCCATCGGCTGCCAGCCGTTCGCTGCCTGCGAAAAATGACTCCAGAAGGTAAAGCAAAAAAACAGACTCGTAATCCAGACAACGTGCTTACGCATTCAAACCCCTCAACAATTGCGCCTGTGTGTACGCCGCAAAATAAGTACCACAAAAAAGTAAGTCTGTTACAAAGTAACACCATACCTGGAGTAATTGAAGTTGCCGCTACGGTGACAACCTCCAGGGACGGCGTTATCGCCGCCCGTGCTTGCAGATAGCGCGAACTCAGCGCTGGTTAAAGCGCAGTAGTGGCAACAGCCAGCTCTCTGCCTCACGACAAATATGACGCAACTGCTCCTCATCCAGCACGCGGAACAGTCGTTGCAGACAGGGATCGCTGCCCTCGCCTTCCAGCTGATAATTACCCTGCCAGGCCTGCAACAGTTTCACCCGCGCCTTCGCCTGAGTGGCATCATCCAGCAACAGGGAGTCGCTTTTCTCGTCATAGCTGGCAGCCAGCCAGGCGCCGCCGGTTTTTGCCAGCAGTAACAGCGGTGCCGACATGCCCTGCCGATACCCGTCGATAAAGCGCGTCAGCCATTCAGTTGCCGCTTCAGGGTCAATGGCATCAAAGGCCCACTGGCTCTCTTTACGGCCGTACATCCGGCTGCGGCCGACGCCGCCCATCCGGCAATACACCAGGTGTTCCAGCCACAGGGTCAGGCCATCGTTAAAATTCAGTACGCCCGGACGCCAGCGCAGTAAACCATCGCTCTGCACCTGCGGCAGCCAGCCGCTGAGCTGCACCTCACCGATCTGCAGATTGATCTCCCAGCTTTCGCTGCTCAGCCGCTGTTCACGCACCAGGTCCGCCAGCGTGACCATCTCATCGCGCTGCGCCTGCCAGAACAGCTGGCCAAAGGCGCCATAGGGCAGATCGCCAGCCGCACGGTGATAAGCAAACAGCTGATCGCCATCTTTGCCATCAATCAGCGCATTAAGTAACTGCGCGTTAATCTGGTAACGCCCGAGGCTGTCGAGCTCGAAGGGTTCAGCATCGGGCAGTTCGGTCTCTTCAAGACTGAAACCGACGCCCAGTCGCATACTAAAAAAGGCGCGCACCGGATGGCGCCAGAAACGCACCAGCTGATCGAAATTCAGTTCAGTCAGTTCCGGCGCGGGCAGCGCCTGCATAAACGGCGGATGTGGCTCGCCGCGGCCACTGGCCGCGGGCAGCCACTCGGCGGCAAAGCTGCGGAACTCGGCATCCTGCGTGAAATTTTCGGCGGCAAACGGCATGCGGCTGTGCAGATGTTGCAGATGCTCCCGCACCCGCTGCGCGCTGCGGTCGACATCCAGCTGTTCATCCCCAGGCAGGCAAAAACTTTGCGCAATGTAATCGACTAACTCACTGACCAGCACCGAAGGATAGCGTTGTGAATTATCCTGAATTGAGCGACCGATATAGCTGATATACAGCTGTTTCTGCGCCGACAGCAGCGCTTCAAGAAACAGATAGCGGTCATCATCGCGACGGCTGCGGTCGCCTTTACGCGGTTGCTGGCTCATTAAATCAAAGCCCAGCGGCGGCAACGTGCGCGGATAGACGCCATCGTTCATTCCCAGCAGGCATACCACTTTAAACGGGATCGAGCGCATCGGCATCAGGGTACAGAAGTTGACCGGTCCGGCGAGAAAGCGCTGGCTGATGCGCTGCTGATCGAGACGCGACGACAGCTCATCACGCAGCAGCGTCAGCGGCACCACCTGCTGATACTGCGCCTGAATACCAAAGGTAATCGCCTGCTGCCACTGCTCTTCAATCAGCGCTAACGCCGCTTCGGTATTAGCATCCGCGACAAAGAAATCGTCCAGTAGCTGACGACACTGCGGTAACCACGCATCCAGCGCGCGCGTCTGCGACAGGCGCTGACGCCACTGGTTCAGCTGCATCAGCAGTTCCGCCAGGTTACCCGCCAGTTCCGCAATCAGGCCGCTGGATTCGTCGTAGGGCAATATGCCCTGCCAGTCACCGGACTCACTCTCCATGGCGTAGCCCAGCAGCATGCGCGTAATACCGAAATGCCAGGTGTGCTGGCCGGTGGCGGGCAGCGCCAGATCGCGCACATTATCATCATCCAGTCCCCAGCGAATGCCGGATTCCGCCACCCACTGACGCAGACGGCGCAGGCCTGGTTCATCGATATTAAAGCGTGCCGCCAGCGCCGGAACCTCCAGCAGCGCCAGCACTTCTTCGCTGGCAAAGCGGCTGTCCGGCAGGCTGAGTAAGCTGAGAAAGGCCTGCAAGGCCGGATGCGCCTGGCTGGCACGTCGGTCAGAGATGGCAAACGGCAGAAAACGCTCACTTGTGGCATTGCCGAACACAGCCTGAATAAACGGCGTATAGGCGTCGATATCGGCGACCATCACAATAATATCGCGCGGCGAGAGTTCAGGATTGTCCGCCATCATCGCCAGCAGACGATCCTGCAGCACTTCCACTTCGCGCTGTGGGCTGTGGCAGATATGCAGCGCAATCGAGCGATCTTCCGGCTGTAACAACCGTTTCTGCTCGCTGGTAGCCAGTTCCTCAGCGGTGATACCGATAACCGCTTTATCGTCCAGCTCCAGCATATCGCACTGCACCGCCTGCAACAGCGAATCGGCCGCGACATCGACAAAGGCATCGATCTCCTGCGCTTCCATCTGCGCCAGTAAGAACAGGTTGTCGCGACCCAGTTTTCCCCAGGAGGCCAGTAGTGGATTGCTCAGCTGCTGTTCACCGGCGGCATCAAACAGTGACGCGGCGTTAGCCGCATCGCGAAACAGTCCACTCTCGCCCGATTGCTGGAAATGGCGACGACGGCGACTTTGCAGTTTAGCCAGAAAACCGTAGTCCTGAATATCGCCCCAGTAATGGCGACAGGGATTAGTGAACAGCAGATGGATATCAATATGTTTGCCAAGCGCCTGCAGCGCCTGTAAGTAGACCGGCGGTAACGCCGAGATGCCGCAGATAAACACCCGGTCCGGCAGGCCAGCCGGACGTTCACTGCTCTGCTCCAGCCGCGAGATAAAGCGAGCATAGAGGTTGGCGCGATGCCACTCCGGCTGTGCCAGCTGGCGGGTATACTCCACCAGCGCCGCCCACAGCGGCGCCTGCCACTGCTGCGCTTCTCCAATTCCCTCCAGCAGCTCGCCTTTTTCCCAGCTGTTTAGCCAGTCCGAACGGTAAACCAGATACTGGTCAAACAGGTCGGCAACGCGTGCCGCCAGCTGGAACAGCTTACGTTTATCATCGTCATCGGTAAGATAGTGGTTCAGCGCAGTAAACTCGGGACGCGTCAGCATCTCCGGCAGCAACGTCATCAGCTTCCAGCTCATGCTGGCTTTATTAAAGGCGCTCTCTTTAGGAATATCGGGCAGTACGCGCACAAACATATCCCAGATAAAACTGGCGGGCAGCGGGAATTCAATATTGGCGGCGATACCAAAATGTTCGGCCAGCGACATCTGTAGCCACTGCGCCATCCCCGGGCTCTGCACCAGCACCACTTCAGACTGAAAAGGATCGCGTAACGGTTGGTTTTCAATATGATAAGCCGCCAGCGATTTTAATAAATCAAGCTGGTTGGAGTGGTAAACCGTAAACATCGTTGCTCCTGTTCAATCCTGCTAATGCGCGCCGCTGGCGTCGACACTGTAACCCGGATATAGCGCGAAGCAAACGCACGATCACGCATTTTACGCCGTAATATCAGGGTTCACAGCGCAAGGTGGTCAGCTGCGCTTCACGCCCCAGCGGTCCACGGGCCTGTGCACTGAGTAACTGACAACCGCCCGGTCCGGGCTGCGCCAGCAGTTGCGTCTGCCAGCCATCAACCGCCTGCCCCTCAATACGTTGCGCGGCATAACGCCATGCCTGGCGCTGCTGCCATTGCTGGGCAAAGCCTTGCGTCAGCACCCGCTGATACTGCATTAGCACGGTTAAACTCAGGCTAAATAGCAGCAGTGCAAACAGCACTTCGGCCAGACTGAAGCCCTGCTGCCGCTCAGAGGACATCGGGATCGCATTCCGTAGCATCATTCAGTGGGCAGAAATCAATCCAGCCGTGGGCCAGCGGCAGAACACGCCCCTGTACGGCCGGATCGGACTGAACCCAGCGCCAGAGCGTTAATGCAGGCCCGGCGTCGATAAGATGTTCACCACGCAGCAATCCGCGCTGGGGATTGGCGCTATTCAGACAGACACGCCACTGCTGCTGTGGCTCTGTCTGACACTGCCATCCGCTGTTTTCTGACCACCAGAGTGTACTGCCCCAGGCCAGCGCGCCCTGCGCAGCATAAAAATCGATAATATGTCGCCGCTCATGGGCTACCAGCGACAACGAAGCCGCAAGCTGCTGGCGTGTGGCATGCAACAGCGCGGTTCCTAATAGTAAGATCATCACCACCATACTTAATGCCCCGCTTCCCTGTTGTTGGCTCATGGCAAATTCATTCCGTCTGTCCACTGTTCCAGCGCAACCGCGCGCGCAGGCATGCCCGGGTGATAACCACCCAGTCTGAGTTTAATCGTGCGGTTATCGCGCAACGCATAAAACTGGGTCAGGGTGACGACCTGTGGGTCGGTAAGACGCTCCCAGCCGCTACCTTCACAACTACTGACGCCGCGCTGCATTTCAAGGTTCTCATTACGTAAGCGATAGCCATAAAACTCGCTTTCCGCATGTGCGGGTTCCTCCCAGCGGCCATTGCTGTTTTCGTCCCATCGAATCAGTATGCAGCGCCCGCTATCGGCAATCTGCAACCCCTCGCCGCTACACTGGCCATTGCAGTAACCGGCGCGGCGCACCGCTTTCTCCAGTGTCATCATCAGTTGTTGTAGTTCTTCATCAAGATGTATTTGCGTCATCAGCTGGATATTCTGCCCCTGAAGCTGCGGCAACAGCCGCATGGCACCCAGCATCAGCACCCCACTGAGCGCCATGGCGATCAGCATTTCAATCAGGCTGAATCCTTGCATTTTCACTGACAGTTCCCCTGCTCTTCAGGTTTACACAGGCGGATCCGTGCCCGCGCGGAGACGATAATCCGCCAGTTGCCCGCGCCATTGGCAAATTCAATATTGCCCGCCCGCGCCACGCTGCGTTTGCCATAGAACCCCATCCCTTGGGTGATATTCAGCAGCTGAACATCGGCATGGGGCGCAATCAGCTGGTCGCGTCGTCCGTTTTCACAGGCGCCATCAGGCATCACGCCGCTGCCGAGACACCAGCGCTCTCCTGGTTTCAGCCACAACACCTGTTCGCTGTTGTGCCAGTTAGCCCAGGCGCGCAGCTGATGCAGAAAATGCTGGATCTGCAGCGCGGTCTCCGTCAGTCGCTGCTGCTGTTGCCAGCGCACCCAGCCCGCCACAGCGCTGACGCCAAGGATGCCGGCGATCACCAGCACGATAAGCAGTTCCGGCAAGGTATAACCTTGTGTGTATTGAGTTTTCATCATCGGTAATGTGGCGCAGAACCTGGCAGGATACGAGCAGCAGTCACGCAGTTATCGGCATCGCTCGGGATAAAACGTCCTCTTTTACAGCCTGTCGCACGCGGCTTTGATCCCGCTTCCAGTTTTGCCGCTGAAATATGCTGTATCCGGATACGGCAAAAGCGTGAACGTATATGACTCAGTTCTCATCTTTAGTGCAGTGACTTTACAGGTCAGAATTTTGTGAATATGTTTCATCGGATTAAAGGACATTTAAAATAAGGAATATTGCAAATGGCCATATCTATCCCATGTCAGGTTTTCTCTACCCAGAAAATTTTTGGCGATCATGCAGCAGACGATATGCAGTATGGAGATTTATCAGAGCAGCAGCTGCGTGACCTTAAACTTACAGACATATCAGCCAGAGTTGATCCATATACACTGACAATTTATCAGCAGCCGCTCATGCTCCCTGCAAGGGGATTCGGTTCACTGGGTTCGGTGATGACTGGAGCACAAACTAGTGGCAGGAAAATATCCCAGTCTGAGTGTGCGCGTATCCTTTTTGATGAAATGAGAGAGCTGTCGACATTTTTCGCCAGTGGCAGATATGCCCATCTGATAGCAAAAATGATCGCGCACTTCGAGACTGGCAAAGGGACATCCTTCCAGAGCTATGCTCTTGATGAGGCTTACCGAGATATCATTCAGGAGAATCCTGTGAGAAACACCCTTAATGCGATAAAAATTGCCATCATTAAATCGCTTCGGACCGATAGAGCACCTATATCAGAAACCTTAAATTTCGTTCGGGACGCGCAAGAGGAAATATCTAAAACCCGGCTACCCAAATTTACACGATTCTCTGATAACTTTAATGGCCTGGGTATTACCATTCATGATATCCATGCACAGGAAATCACAGTGAACTCACTGGACGTCGGTAATAGCTTATGGCGTGCAAAGGTCAGTTTCAAAGCGCAGGATCATTTCGGACTGGATAAAAGCGATATTTCAAAGCCTCTTTTTCGGAATTTCCGTTTTTTTCGCATATGGTTTGTTTTACAACGTTATGAGAGGTTTGGCTTTCAGCCTTTTATGAATGATTTCAGCACTGAAGTTGAGATTGAAGGATATAAAAATGAAAAGGTCTGGTAAGGCTATCTTATCAGCATGTGTCCTGCTAACTGCTGCCTGTTACTTCTGGAACCTTCGTCCCGTCAACATCATCGGCGTTCATTACAAAAATGATTTTAGCTATGTGATAGTTGACCATCTTCCTTTTACTGACAGAGCAAAAGTTAAATGGTGGCTAGATCATCAGGACGAATTCCGGGAAAAATATCATATTCCCGCGCCTTCAGCGTCAGGAAACTTTGATGTTTCGGTGTGGGCTGCCGGCAAAGGGTATCTCAATTACGAAAAGAACTATAAACAAGATTTGCTGTGCTTTAGTGATATGGAAAGCAAGGATAACTGCATTGAAAAAAATCTGTTGCTAACCATCAAGAAAATACCCGAACAGAGGATATATTTTGTAATAGGATTTCACGATAGTGTCTATGAACTGGACAATGATAATGGTTTAATTCGTGTGCAATAAATGCCCACGTTGCCCCGACATTTTTTGTCATTCACGCCACGGGCTTATCATAAAGCGTGCGGCAGTCAGCAACCTGACCACCGCAACCGCGTTTAAATCGCCACCGGCGCCTTAATTGGCGGGTGAGGATCGTAACCCTCAATCTCGAAATCTTCAAAACGGTAATCAAAAATCGATGCTGGCTTACGTTTAATCACTAACTTCGGCAACGGACGCGGTTCACGTGACAGCTGCAGATCGGTCTGTTCCAGATGGTTGCTGTAGAGATGGGTATCACCACCGGTCCAGACAAAATCACCAACGGCCAGATCGCACTGCTGCGCGACCATATGCACCAGCAGCGCATAGCTGGCGATATTAAATGGCAGGCCGAGGAACACGTCGCAGGAGCGCTGATACAACTGGCAGGAGAGCTTGCCATCGGCAACATAGAACTGGAAGAACGCATGGCACGGCGCCAGCGCCATCTGATCCAGTTCACCGACGTTCCACGACGAGACGATAATACGGCGGGAGTCCGGGTCCTGCTTCAGCTGTTCCAGCACTTTGCTGATCTGGTCAATCTGACGGCCGTCCGCCGCGCCCCAGCTGCGCCACTGCTTACCGTATACCGGCCCTAAATCACCGTTCTCATCCGCCCACTCATCCCAGATAGAGACTTTATTCTCTTTCAGGTAAGCGGTATTGGTATCCCCCTGCAAAAACCACAGCAGCTCATGGATAATTGAGCGCAGATGGCAGCGCTTGGTGGTGACCAGCGGAAAACCTTCCTGCAGGTTGAAACGCATCTGATGGCCAAAAATCGACAGCGTGCCGGTTCCGGTACGATCGTTTTTCGCTGTGCCCTCAGCGAGCACTTTCTGCATTAAATCCAGATACTGTTTCATTTTTCCTCACGAAATTTGTTGCTGCGGGCGACGACGGTACGCCCAAATCATCATTATCACACCGGCCAGAATCATCGGCACCGACAGAATCTGACCCATGCTAATCACACCATCGAACAGGCCAAGCTGCGCGTCCGGCTGGCGGAAGAACTCAATAAAGATACGGAAAGCGCCATAACCAATCAGGAACAGGCCGGAGACCGCTCCAATCGGGCGTGACTTACGAATAAACAGGTTAAGAATGATAAACAGCACAATCCCTTCCAGCAGCAGTTCGTAAACCTGCGACGGATGACGCGGCAGCACACCGTAAGTCGCCAGCAGCGACTGCCACTCAGGATGGGTTGCCGCCAGCGCCACGTCTTCGCCACGCGAACCGGGGAACAGCATTGCCCATGGCAGATCCGGCGCCACACGGCCCCACAGTTCACCATTAATAAAGTTACCCAGACGACCTGCGCCGAGGCCAAACGGGATCAGCGGCGCGATAAAGTCCGAAACCTGGAAGAAGTTACGTTTGGTACGGTGCGCAAACCACAGCATCACGCCGATCACACCCAGCAAACCGCCGTGGAACGACATGCCGCCATCCCAGACTTTAAACAGGTACAGCGGATTATCGAGGAACAGCGGCATGTTGTAGAACAACACGTAACCGATACGACCACCGAGGAACACGCCGAGGAAACCGGCATACAGCAGGTTTTCAACTTCATCTTTGGTCCAGCCGCTGCCCGGTTTGTTGGCCCGGCGCACTGCCAGCCACATGGCAAAGACAAAACCCACCAGATACATTAAGCCGTACCAGTGAAGGGAAACCGGCCCGACAGAGAAGATCACCGGGTCGAATTGAGGGAAAGCCAGGTAGCCGTTATTCATCTTTCACCATAAATTTTTGCCCCGAACGGTGGGCGGCTGAATGATTAAACCCGTGCGCAAAAGGCGCTTCTCCGCGATGTGCCTGCCACCAGGCAGCCATAAATCACGGATAATTAAGGCTGCGAATCATATCACAGCCCGAATTAATGCGGGGGCCAGAACGTGTAAACTTTAATAAAGCCTTTTACCGTCAGTGCTTAACGTCCGCCGCGAATCAATCCGCCCAGCCCACGCTGCTCCATAAAAGCGGCGACCTGCTGGCGAACGCCACCGGCGGTATGCGCCAGCAGACTGTTCTGCGCCAGCGTCTCCGCCTCTTCGCGATCGATATGGCTGAGCAGATATTTGACCCGCGCCACATTACGCCCGTTCATGCTGAGATGGTGATAGCCGAGGCCAACCAGCAGTACCACGCACATCGGGTCGCCCGCCATCTCACCGCACAGACAGAGTTCAATGCCCGCGCGCTCCGCCTCGATAGCGATGCCCCGCAAGGCATGCAGCATCGCCGGATGCAGGCTGTCATACAGGTTCGCCACCCGGGTATTGTTGCGATCGACGGCCAGCAGATACTGGGTTAAATCGTTGGTGCCGACCGAAACAAAATCGACGCGTCCGGCCAGATGCGGGATCAGAAACAGCATCGACGGCACTTCAATCATTATGCCGATACGCGGTTGCGGGATAACGTAGCCCAGCATCTCTTCAACTTCGCGTCCCGCACGGTCGATCAGGCGTTTCGCATCATCGATCTCATCAATGCTGGTGATCATCGGCAACAGAATGCTCAGATTGCCGGTCGCCGCGTTAGCCCGCAGCATCGCCCGCACCTGCACCAGGAAGATCTCCGGCTGATCGAGCGTCAGACGGATACCACGCCAGCCGAGGCAGGGATTCTCCTCACTGATCGGCATATACGGCAGCTGTTTATCCGCGCCGATATCCAGTGTACGCAGCGTGACCGGCTTATTAAGGAACAGTTGCAGCATGCCCTGATACTGCGCCACCTGCTCCTCTTCCGAAGGAAAGCCGCTGTGCAGCATAAACGGGATTTCGGTACGATACAGCCCGACGCCATCCACCCAACTGCCCAGCGCCTGTTCATGTTCAGCGCTCAGACCGGCATTCAGCATCACCTGCACGCGCTCACCGCTTTTTAATGCGCCCTGCAGCTCAACAAGATCTTCTGCCATCTTGCTCAGCTCGTTCTCTTCGCTGATCAGGCGCTGATACTCCTGCACCAGCACCGGCTCGGGATCGACCAGCAGTTCGCCGCGATATCCATCGACAATCAGTAAGCGTTTATTCAGCAGCTCTGGCTGAATATCGGCGCCCATCACCGTCGGGATGCCCATGGCGCGCGCCAGAATGGCGGCGTGGGAGTTGGCGGCGCCATCGCGCACCACCACGCCAGCCAGACGATCCTGCGGCAGCTCCGCCAGCGTAGTGGCGGTTAACTCATCGGCCACCAGCACAAAGCGTTCCGGCCAGGCATTGGTGCCCTGTAAAGTATCGTCGAGGTGGAACAGCAGGCGCTGCCCCAGCACGCGCAGGTCACCGGCGCGTTCGCGCAGATAGTTATCCTGCAGGCTGGCAAATTGCGCGGCGAATTTCTCAATTACGGTTTTCACTGCCCACTCCGCCACCGAACCGGCATCAATTTCGGCAAACAGATCGTTTTTCAGCCGCGCATCGCTGAGCAGGTGCGAATAGAGATCAAAGATCGCCGCACTCTCTTTCTGCACGCTGGCGGTAAAACGTTTACTGAAGCGACGAAACTCATTCGAGGCTTCCCCCATCGCCAGCAACAGACGTTCGCGTTCGCGCTGACTGTCCAGCGTCGATGCGGCGGAGACCTGATCGAGCGAGGGTTGCGTGGTATCAAGCCAGCCCCGCGCCACCGCCACGCCTGGCGCCGCAGCCAGCGCACGGATGCGCGTCTGCCGGAACTGGCCGAAAAGCTGATGAAGTTGCGACTGGGAAAGGAGGGTTGCCATCTGGGTGGCAAGGGTAACAAGGAAAGACTCTTCGCTCTCATCGAACTGGCGATGTTCACGCTGCTGCACCACCAGCACGCCGAGCAGCTGGCGCCGGGTGATAATCGGCACGCCAAGGAAGGAGCGGAAACGTTCCTCCTTAACTGCCGGCACATATTTAAAGCTCGGGTGCTTTTGCGCATCCGCGAGGTTAATCGGCTCAGCCAGACGGCCAACCAGCCCGACGATCCCCTCATCAAACGCAAGCGTAATCGTCCGACCACGCGGCTTTTTCAGCCCGCGCGTCGCCATCAGGTAGTAGCATTGGCGATCGTGGTCAGCGAGATAAACCGAGCAGACTTCAATATCCATCGCCAGGCAAATCTCGTTAACCAGAATCTCCAGCGACTCATTTAAGCGCGGAGCGCCCGCCACTTTCTCAACAATATCGCGCAACTGAGTGAGCATAATCTGCGTGGCTTAACCTCTTTTCCGTCGATAAGCAGGCGCATTGCGCTGCACAGAACTCTCCTGCAACGGCATTACCACACCAGAAAACTCTTTCATAACGCGGCGGTAAACATCACGTTTAAAAGAAACCACCTGGCGCACCGGATACCAGAAGCTCACCCAGCGCCAGCCATCGAACTCTGGCGTGCTGCTGGTTTGCATATTGATATCCGCGTCATTACACATCAACTGCAGAAGAAACCACTTTTGTTTCTGGCCGATACAAACCGGCTTTGTGTCCCAACGCACCAAACGTTTTGGCAACTTATAACGTAACCAGTTACGGGTAGAAGCAAGAATACGGACGTCTTTCCGGTGTAAACCAACTTCTTCGAAAAGTTCGCGGTACATCGCCTGTTCCGCAGTCTCGCCAGGATTAATCCCTCCCTGAGGAAACTGCCAGGAGTGTTGCCCATAACGCCTGGCCCACAACACTTGTCCCTGCTTATTACAGATTACGATACCAACATTCGGGCGGTAGCCATCATCATCGATCACCGGACTACCTCAAAACTAATACTCGGATGTTCTGATTGTTTCATACTCCTTACAGACGGTAAACCACTGGTTGCGGCTGTGAACATCGGATAACAATGGGATAACTCACAGATATCAGCAAAGTTATAAACAGGAGTTGCCAAAAAATGGCGATCTTATTCACGTTTTCTGTGGATAGCTTTGTGCAGAACTCGGTACATAACCGGGTAAAACTTTTTGCAACGATGGGATAGCGACTTTTAATCTTAGGAATTAACCTATATGAATCAATCTGATGATAAGGTTGATCACAGGATAAAGCGGGCTGTTTAGCGCCACTAAATAGCCCTGCTTTCGCAACTGGTGAAAGATCGAACGCTGAGCTTTTTATCCACAGATTATGCCAATAAGTTACGCACAAAATGTACTGATCGCGTAAAAAAGCGGGTCGTCAAGGCTGTAAATCAAAACAGTATTCTTTTAAAAAGCGACTTATCCCACATTTCTGTGGATAACCGGGGGGTAGAACCTGTTCATTGTTGATGACAACATGGGAAAACCCGCCATATGGCAAAAAACGGCCGCAGGCGTGCAGGGTAAAAAAGCATGAGTAATCATGCTATTATTGCTGTTTTACACAATAGATTGGGCGCGTGCTTTGTTATGCGCCATAACTGATTGTTTTTTAACCTCCACTGCAGGAATTGTCATGGCTGTTGATTTCCCGTCTGTTCTTCCGCCGGAAGATGAAGCCACCTTACTGGCGCGCGCACAGGCGCTGGCGGGTTTTACGCTGGCAGAACTGGCCCTGAAAGCGCAGCTGCCGATACCGGCGGATCTCAAACGGGATAAAGGCTGGGTCGGCACCCTGCTGGAGATTCATCTTGGCGCCAGCGCCGGCAGTAAGCCTGAACAGGACTTTGCCGCCATTGGTATCGAACTGAAAACCATTCCGGTAGACAGTCTGGGACGACCACTGGAGACCACCTTTGTCTGTGTCGCGCCGCTGACGGGTAATAGCGGCGTAACCTGGCAGAACAGTCATGTACGCCACAAGCTGGCGCGGGTGTTATGGATCCCGGTTGAGGGCGATCGCGCCATTCCGCTGGCTGAACGCCGCGTCGGTGCGCCGCTGCTGTGGAGCCCGGGCGCCGCCGAAGAGGATCAGCTGCGACGCGACTGGGAAGAATTAATGGATATGATTGTGCTCGGTCAGGTGGATCGCATCACCGCCCGCCATGGCGAAGTACTGCAAATCCGCCCGAAAGCGGCCAACAGCAAAGCACTAACTGAAGGGATCGGTGAAAACGGTCAGCCGATTATGACCCTGCCGCGCGGCTTTTATCTGAAGAAAACCTTTACCGGCGCACTGCTGGCACGGCACTTTTTGCTTTAAAATTTTCCCGCCGCTGTCAATCATCGGTATAATCGCCGTTTAACTTTCGTTTAGGATGCACTGGCACAATGTTTGACTGGATTGCAGACCCCAATGCCTGGTTGGCTCTCGGAACGCTAACCATTCTGGAAATCGTTCTTGGTATTGATAATATTATCTTCCTTTCGCTGGTAGTCGCTAAGCTGCCGAAGCATCAACAGAACAAAGCCCGCCGCCTGGGTCTGGCCGGCGCGATGCTGATGCGCTTAGGATTGCTGGCGTCGATAGCCTGGGTTATTCGTCTGACCACCCCGCTGTTCACCCTGATGGATCATGCCTTCTCAACGCGCGATCTGATCCTGCTGTTTGGTGGCCTGTTCCTGCTATGGAAATCCAGTATGGAGATCCACGAAACTATTGAGGGCGGTGAAAGCGAAAATAATACCAATGTGCACTCCTTCTTTGGCGCCATCGTGCAGATTATGCTGCTGGATATTATTTTCAGCCTCGACTCGGTGATTACTGCCGTCGGTCTCTCTGACCATCTGTTTATTATGATGGCTGCGGTCGTGATTGCGGTGGGCGTCATGATGTTTGCCGCCCGAGCGGTCGGTGAGTTTGTTGATCGCCATCCATCGGTGAAAATGCTGGCACTGGCGTTCCTGATTCTGGTCGGTTTTACCCTGATTCTGGAGAGCTTTAACGTTCATGTACCAAAAGGTTACATTTATTTCGCCATGTTCTTCTCAATGGCGGTAGAGAGCCTTAACCTGATGCGTAGCCGGAAGAAACCGCTGTAATCTCTGTCAATGGCGAGTTGTGCTCGCCATTACAATTCAGAATCATGCGATTAACGCCCCGCGGTGAATGGTTTATTACTACACTGGTAAACTGAAGAGAAAACTGAGGGAGAGCATGGATGAAGTGGATGTTAAGTGCAGCCGCAATGGCAGCAGCGCTACTGGTAAGTGGTTGTAGCAGTGATTATGTGATGGCGACCAAAGATGGCAATATGATAATGACCGATGGCAAACCGGTGATCGATAAAGATACCGGGCTGGTAAAATATGTCGACCAGTCGGGCCATGAGTTGCAGATCAACGGTGACGAAGTCTCTACCATCATCGAGCGTTAATCCTCCTGAATTTTACCTGCTGCTCTCTTTACAGAGATGCGGCGGGCTTAACCTGCGCATTTCCCGTTAAATCCCCTCTTCCCCCTCTGCGCCAGCGCGGGTTATAGTCAAAAAAGCTGCAACAGGATTTAACCTTTCCATAATGAAAAAAGGAAGCCGGCAAATGCAATATCACCGTATCCCCCATAGCACACTGGAAGTCAGCACGCTGGGGTTAGGAACCATGACGTTTGGTGAGCAAAATAGCGAAGCCGACGCCCATGCTCAACTGGATTTGGCATTAAGTTCCGGTATCAATCTGATTGATACTGCTGAGATGTACCCGGTGCCACCGCGCCCGGAAACCCAGGGATTAACCGAAAGCTATATTGGTAGCTGGATCAAGGCACGCGGCAACCGCGATAAAATCGTGCTGGCCTCGAAAGTCGCCGGACCGTCACGCGGCAATGATGCCTCGATTCGTCCGCAGCAGGCGCTGGATCGTAAAAATATCCGTGAAGCGCTGGACGCTTCATTAAAGCGTCTGAATACCGACTATCTCGATCTGTACCAGCTGCACTGGCCACAGCGTCCGGCCAACTACTTTGGCAAGCTGGGATATGAATACAGCGACGCCAGTGTACCGGTTACGCTGCTGGAAACCCTTGAGGCGCTGAACGAGCAGGTACGCGCCGGTAAAATTCGTTATATCGGCGTGTCTAACGAAACCGCATGGGGCGTAATGCGCTACCTGCAACTGGCGGAAAAGCATGAGCTGCCGCGCATCGTCACCATTCAGAACCCCTACAGTCTGCTGAACCGCAGTTTTGAAGTAAATCTGGCGGAGATTAGCCAGCATGAAGGCGTTGAACTGCTGGCCTATTCAAGCCTGGCGTTTGGTACGCTGAGCGGTAAGTATCTGAATGGCGCGAAGCCAGCTGGCGCGCGTAATACGCTGTTTAGCCGTTTTACCCGCTACAGTGGCGAGCAGTCGCAGCAGGCGATTGCCGAGTATGTGGCGCTAGCCACTAAGCATAATCTTGATCCATCACAGATGGCGCTGGCCTTTGTGCGTCAGCAACCTTTTGTCGCCAGTACGCTGTTAGGCGCCACCACACTGGAGCAGCTGAAGATCAATATCGACAGCTTTAACCTGACGCTGGATGAAGAGGTGATGCAGGGGCTGGAAACGATTCATCGTCGTTATACCTATCCGGCGCCCTGATAGCGCATTAAAACGGGCGGCGGTCCCGCTTAAATCATCGACACGGGCGGCGAGAACGCCGCCCCTAAATGAAACGGTGAGCTTATCCAGGGGCAGCGTTCTCGCCGCCCAAACCATTAAACCACTTTTCGCTTCTGCGCTAACTGCCAGCCCCACAGCACCGCAATCGCCAGCGCAAACAGCGCGCCAAAACCGATACCGGCGGCGACCGGCGGTGCGCCCAGCTTAATCGCCAGCGAATAAAGCCCCAGCATAATCAGCATTGCGCTGTTCTCGCCGAGGTTCTGCACCGCGATCGCATTACCGGCACCCACCGTCGCTTTACCGCGCTCCTGCAGCAGCGCATTCAGCGGCACCACAAAGAAGCCGCCGAGAATACCAATAATCACCAGCAGCAGATACGCATTCAGCAGGCTGTGCTGCACGGCAAAAATCACCACTGCCACACCAATCAGCACTCCGGCCGGCATACAGCGTCCGACGGTTTTTAATGTCACCAGTTTCGCTGCTGCGACGGCGCCAAACACAATACCGATCGCTACCATCGCATTCAACTGGGTCGGGGTGCTGAGATCGGTAATACCCAGCGCCACCGGCACCCACAACACCAGCAGAAAACGCAGCGTCACCCCGGCGCCCCAGAACAGGCTGGTGCCGACCAGCGAGAAACGGGTTTCGCCGTTGCGCCATAACACCCGGCAGGCATGGAAGAAACTGCGCGACATACTTAACGGATGCCAGCTCTGCCCGGCGCGCGCCGCCGCCAGTTTCGGGATCAGCAGATTAGCCGCCACCGCCAGCCCGTAGGCCAGCACACAGGCAATCAGCGCCGCCAGCAGGTTCCAGTCAGCTAATACCCCGCCCGCTACCGATCCCAGCAGAATAGCGGCAATGGTGGAAGCCTCCATCAGACCGTTGGCCTTCACCAGTTTTTCGCCACTGGTGATCTCGCTCAGAATGCCATACTTGGCAGGCGAGTAAGCCGCCGCGCCGACACCCACCAGCGCATAGCCAAGAAACGGATTGAGACCAAAACAGATCACCAGCGCGCCCAGTAATTTCAGGCCGTTGGCAAACATCATCACCCGTCCTTTGGCAAAGCTGTCGGCAATCTGGCCGACAAAAGGCGCAAGGATGATATAGGTGGCGACAAACACCATCTGCAATACCGGCTGACTCCAGTCCGGATAGAGCTGATTTTTAATCACCGCCAGCGTGGCGAACAGCAGCGCGTTATCGCCAAACGCCGAGAGAAACTGGGCGGCGATCACCGCCATCATGCCTCGCGACAGCAGCGGTTGTTCGTCGGTCAGAGTATTGCTCATGCGTCTTGCGCCTCTTCTTCTGCCATTTTACGCAGGGTAACAAAATCTGGTTTACCGCTGCCGAGCTGCGGTAACTGTTTCATACAGCGAATATCACGTGGCACCGCCAGTTCCGGGCTACCCATCTCACGGGCGGCACGTTGCAGCTGTTCACGCGTCAGTTCGCTGTCGGTGGTAAACAGCACCAGCGCTTCGCCGCGATTGCCGTCGGCTTTCATCGAGGCGGCATGCAGCTTCTCAGGCGAGGCTTTTAACGCAATTTGTTCCACTGCCTCCAGCGACACCATCTCACCGGCAATTTTCGCAAAGCGTTTTACCCGTCCCTGAATCTGGCAGAAACCGTGTTCGTCAAAGCTGACGATATCACCGGTATCGTACCAGCCCGCTTCCATCTGCCCTTCGCCATTATCGGCCTGCGGCGTCTCAAGGAAGCCCGGACGCTCAACGCGCAGATAGCCTTTCATAATATTCGGTCCGCGCAGCTGCAGCTGTCCGCCCTGCTCAATACCCGGTACCGCAATCAGACGTGAATCCATCGCCGGTAAAATACGACCAACGCTATGCGGCCGCGCCGCCATCGGCACGTTAATCGCCACCACCGGTGCGCACTCGGTGACGCCATAACCTTCCAGAATACGGATGCCAAAACGGTCCTGCCACAGCTGACGGGTGTTTTCCTGCAGTTTTTCCGCTCCGGCCACCACATAACGCAGGCGGGCAAAATCATACGGATTGGCAAAGCGTGCATAGTTACCGAGGAAGGTCGAGGTGCCAAACAATACGGTGCAGTTACGGTCATACACCAGCTCCGGCACAATGCGGTAGTGCAGCGGGCTGGGATAGAGAAACACTTCGGCGCCGGTCATTAATGGCGCAAACATGCCGACGGTAAGACCAAAAGCATGGAACAGCGGCAGCGCGGCCATAAAGCGGTCGCGCGGGGTGAAATCAGCAACCGTACGGATCTGTTCAACGTTTGCCAGCAGGCTTTTATGTGAGTGCACCACCCCTTTCGGATTTCCTTCCGAACCGGAGGTAAACAGCACCATTGCCGCATCTTCCGGCTGCTGTGGCAGCATCGCGCGGCGCGGCAACAGCAGGTGGCTGAGGATCCATAACTTATCCTGCAGCGTCACAGTATCTTTCAGATCCTCAAGGAAGATCCATTTAACCTGCGTAATGCCTTCCGGCAGATGCTGCAATTTGCCCTTCTCAAGGAACTGGCGTGAGGTAAACACCGTCCTGACTTCAGCGGCTTTCAGCGCGCTGCTGACGCCCTGCACGCCTGCGGTATAGTTCAGCATCGCCGGAATACGGCCCCGCATCGATGCACCGAGAATCGCGGCGGCGGTCACTGTGGCATTCGGCAGCAACAGGCCAATATATTCACCCGGCTGTGTATAGCGTTCGAGGATACGGCCAACGCCCAGCGCTTTCTTTAGCAGGCCGGTGTAGCTGTCCGGCTTAAAGTTGATATCTTCAATGCAGTTTTTAAAGTAGCCATAGCGGGTACGCGCACTGAGAAACGCCTGGTAAAGGGTTTCACGCGGACGCACCGCCATACGCGCTTCCATCATCACATGATGCAGATGCTCACCGGCCAGAATACGGCGCTCGCGAGCGCGCGGGGCATCGGGCATCGGAATCGAGGTGGCGGGCAGCACCGTCAGAGTAATACGCGGGAACAGACGACGCTTAAACACGCCGCCAAGTCGGCCGAACGGCGTATACTCCGCCCCTTCGATACGCAGCGGCACCACAGTCGCCTGCGATTTTGCGGCGACAAAACCGGCGCCGCTGTAAATTTTCATCAGTGAACTGGTCACCGTAATACGCCCTTCAGGGAAAATCACCACCGGGCGTCCCTGACCAATCATCCGCACCAGATGTTTAACCGCCATCGGCTTGGTGGGATCAAGCGGCACAAAATCGATCACCTTCTTCAGCCAGCGCATATACCACTTCTCACTGACCGTGGAGTAAATCGCGAATACTGGCTTAACAGGCAGAAAAACCGCCAGCAACACGCCATCGAGAAACGACATATGGTTTGGCGTAATCAGCACCCGCTCTTTGTACAGCGCAGCGATATCCCCGCGCAGTTCAGCACGGTACATCAGGCGGAATACAAAGCGGAAAAACGAGAACAGCATGCCAACTCCTTAGCAGCAATAAATATTGCGTATCACGATGCAGGATATGGCGACGTAACTCAATGCGCGATAAGTCAAAACAGAGAAATTATTCAGCGATTAAAGTTACTGATGCCAGCCGCCACCCAGCGCCGCAATCAGTTCAACGCTGGTAACCCACTGGGTGCTTTGCACTGACAGCAGACTCTGTTGCTGGCTCAGACTGGTATTTTCGGTGCTGGCCACATCAAGATAATCGATCATCCCGGCCTGATACTGGTTATAGGTAACGCGCGCCGACTCTTTCGCTGCATCGGCAGCGCGCTGCTGCGCCTGCACTTCAATTTGCAGGGTATTCAGCTCGACCAGATAGTTTTCCACTTCCTGGAAACCTTCCAGAACCGCCTGGCGATAGCTGGCGACGCTGGCGTCATACGAGGCGCGCGCCTGCCCGACTTTGGCGGAGGTCGCGCCAAAATCCAGCAGCGTTCCGCTCAGCTCTGGCCCCAGTGACCAGGCGCGATTGGGCAGCGAAACCAGATTATGCAGTACTGAGCCGCTGAAACCGCCGCTGGCGCTAAGGGTGAGGTCAGGATAGTAACCGGCAATCGCTACGCCGACGGCAGCATTAGCCGCTGCCACATTGCGTTCGGCATACGCGATATCCGGCCGGCGCTGCAACAGTTGCGACGGCAGAGCAGCGGGGATCGTCGGGATTTTGGCGGTCAGCGGCGCCACCGGCAGGCTGAATTCCGCCGGGGTTTTACCGATCAGCATGGCGATGGCATTTTCCAGTTGCGCACGTTGCCAGCTGAGATCAAGCGCCGAAGCACGGGCGCTCTCCAGCTGGGTCTGTGCCTGCGCCAGCGTGCCGCGCGACTCGGCGCCAGCCTGGTATTTATTCTCAATCACCTGCAAATAGCGCTGATAAGCGGTGACGCTCTGCTGATACAGCGCAATCTGCTGATCCATCACCCGCAACTGGAAGTAGTCCTGCGCCAGCGTCGACTGGGCGCTGAGGGTGATATTGGCTAACTCGGCAGCGCTGGCATCGGCGCTGGCGCGATTCTCCTCCAGCGTGCGGCGCAGTTTGCCCCATACGTCCAGCTCCCAGCTGGCGCTGGCCTGTAACGAATGGCTGTTGCTGACGCTGCGCTGACTGCCACCGCTGGTGGTAGTGCTACGGCTGCCGCTGCGGGTGGAACTGGCGGTGCCGCTCACGGTGGGCAGCAGATCGGCGCGTGACTCCGCCGCTAACGCTACCGCCTGGCGGTATTGCGCTTCATACTGCGCCACATTCTGATTGGAGATTTGCACCTGACTCAGCAAATTCGACAGGGTTGCATCCTGATAAACCGCCCACCACTCACCTTTACTCTGATCATCCTGCGGCGTGGCTTCGCGCCAGCCCGCCGCGTGTTTGTAGTGGGTCGGCACCGCCGCCGACGGGCGCTGATAGTCAGGCCCCACCGCACAGCCAGTAACAAGTAGCGCTAATAATAATGCAGGGTAAATCGCGGGTTTGGTTTTCATCATCAATTATTCAGCATGGCGCAGTCGTTGCCACTGACGTTTAGTGGCGCGACTGGCGCGATCAAGATAGAGGTACACCACCGGCGTGGTGAACAGCGTAAGTAACTGGCTGAGCGCCAGGCCGCCAGCGATGGCTAAGCCAAGCGGGCTGCGCAGGTCGGCATCGCCGCCGCTGCCCAGCGCCAGCGGCAGTGCGCCGAAAAAGGCCGCCAGGGTGGTCATCATGATGGGGCGGAAGCGCATCAGACAGGCTTGCGTGATCGCCTGCTGCGGCGTCATGCCCTGCTGGCGCTCGGCGGCCAGCGCAAAATCGATCATCATAATCGCGTTCTTTTTCACGATGCCAATCAGCAGCAAAATACCGATCAGCGCGATCACCGTTAGCTGAGTATTGGTCAGCAGCAGCAGCAACAGCGCCCCGACACCGGCCGAAGGCAGCGTCGACAGGATAGTCAGCGGATGGATATAGCTCTCATACAGCATGCCCAGCACGATATATACCGCCGCCAGCGCCGCCAGAATCAACCATGGCATTGAGGAGGTCAGCTCAGAAAAGGCTTTCGCCGTACCCTGGAAACCGGCCTGGATCGTATCCGGCAGGGCAATTTGCGCCATCGCGGTTTTGATCAGCGCCTGCGCCTGCTCCAGCGAAACGCCATCGGCGAGGTTAAAGGCGATAGTGCTGGTGGCCGACTGCCCCTGATGCGATACCGACAGCGGTGAATTGCCGCCGCTAAAGCTGGCAAAGGCGGAAAGCGGCACCTGATCGCCATTGTCATTAACCACAAACAGCTGATTCAGCATTGCCGGATCGCGGGTGTACTTCTCATCCAGCGTCATCACCACATGATACTGATTCAGCGTCTGATACAGGGTCGCCACCTGGCGCTGGCTGAAGGCATTATTCAGCAGGGTATCGACCATATTGACGTCGACGCCGAGCCGGGTGGCGCGCTCACGATCGATAGTGATCATCACCTCCTGCCCGCCGGTCTGCGAATCGGAGTCAACGCTGGTCAGCTGCGGGATCTTCTCCAGCGCCGCTTTCACTTTTGGTGTCCAGATGCGCAGGGTATCGAGATCGTCAGCCTGCAGGCTGTACTGATACTGTGCATTGGCGCTGCGTCCGCCGATATGGATATCCTGCGCCGCCATCAGAAACAGTTCGACGCCGGGAATATTGCGCGCTTTGGCGCTTAAGCGGTTAGCCACTTCGGTCGCATTGGCGTCACGCTGATCGAACGCTTTCAGATGGACAAAGAAGTTGGCGCTGTTACGCGAACCAAAAGCACCGCTGCCGATAGATGACATCACACCATCAACCGCCGGATCCTCCTGAATCATTTTGGCGAAGGTTTTGAGTTTCGGCTGCATCGCCTGGAACGAGATATTTTGATCGGCGCGCAGCATGCCCATCAGCAGGCCGGTATCCTGGTTAGGGAAGAAGCCCTTCTGTACCACCGAATAGAGAAAGACATTCAGGATAATCGTCAGGATCAGACTGAACAGCGTCAGACGCTGATGACGCATTACCCAGTTCAGCGCCGCCGCATAGGCCGCCAGCAGCCCGTTCAGGCGGTTTTCAATCCACTGATAAACCGGATGCGGACGCGCGGTGACTTTCGGCTTACGCCGCAGCAGCCGTGAACAGAGCATCGGCGTCAGGCTGAGCGATACCAGCATTGAGATAATCAGCGACACCGTCAGCGTCACGGCAAATTCGCGGAACAGTCGTCCGACAATGCTGCCCATCAGCAGAATCGGAATAAACACCGCCACCAGCGACAGCGTCATCGACAGCACGGTAAAGCTCACTTCCTGCGCCCCTTTCAGCGAGGCGCGCACCGGACTGAGTCCCTCTTCGATATAGCGGGTGATATTTTCCAGCACCACAATTGCATCATCGACGACAAAGCCGGTGGCGATAATCAGCGCCATCAGCGACAGGTTATCAAGGCTGTAATCCAGCAGATACATCACCGCACAGGTGCCAATTAACGAAACCGGCAGCGCTACCGCCGGGATAATCAGCGCGCGCAGATTGCGCAGAAAGACAAATACCACGCCAATCACCAGCGCGATGGCAATCAGCAGCGTCTCTTCGGTGTCATACAGCGAGGCGCGGATATTCGGTGAGCGGTCGACCACAATCTTCAGGCTGACATCGCCCGGCAGATCCTTTTGCAACGCAGGCAGCTGCGCCTTAATCGCATCAATGGTTTCCAGCATATTGGCGCCAGCCGAGCGCGTCACACCGAGCATCACCGATGGCGTCTGGTTGTAGTACCCGACGTTATATTTATCTTCCACCGAGTCATACACCGTCGCCACATCACTGAGGTGAATGGCGCGGCCGCTCTGATAGCTCACCACCAGGTTGCGATACTGGCTGGCGCTGTCCAGCTGGCCATTGCTGTCCACCACCCACGACTGGTTATTGCCTTCCAGCATCCCCTTGGGCAGATTAGTGGTGCTGTTGGCGATGGCGCTGCGCACCGTATCCAGCGAGACGCCAAAATGGGTCAGCTGCTGCGGTTGCAGATCGATGCGTACCGCAGGCAGCGCGCTGCCCACCAGCGACACTTCTCCGACGCCCTGCACCTGGGCAATTTTCTGTTTAATTTTGCTGGAAGCGAGATCGTATAGCTCGCCATTGCTCACTTCTGAAGAAGTCAGCGCCAGCATCACAATGGGCGCATCCGACGGGTTGGCTTTGCGATAAGTCGGCAGCGACGCCATGCTGCTCGGCAGCAGACTGCGTGCGGCATTGATCGCCCCCTGCACATCGCGCGCCGCGCCGTTAATATCGCGGCTTAGCTCAAACTGCAAAATAACGTTGGTCGACCCTTGCGAGCTGCTGGAGCTCATTTCGGTAATGCCGGCGATCTGGCCGAGCGCGCGTTCCAGCGGCGTCGCCACCGTCGCCGCCATGGTTTCCGGGCTGGCGCCCGCCAGGCTGGCGGAAACCATAATCGTCGGAAAATCCACCTGCGGCAGCGGCGCTACCGGCAGCAGACGATAGCCCAGCGCGCCCAGTAACAGCAGCGCAAGGGTTAACAGCAGCGTGGCAACCGGGCGGAAGATAAACAGCTTGACGATATTCATTCGCCTCTCCGCTGCTGCGCGTTACGCAGATAGCGCTTGCTACGTTGTGACAAACCGTCAAACCACAGATAGATCACTGGCGTGGAGAACAGCGTCAGCACCTGGCTGAAGATCAGCCCGCCGACAATCACCAGCCCCAGCGGCTGACGCAGCTCTGCACCGGATCCCTGCGCCAGCATCAGCGGCAGCGCACCGAGCAGCGCCGCCATGGTGGTCATCAGAATCGGACGGAAGCGCAGTAAACAGGCCTGATGGATCGCTTCGCGCGGGCTGAGATGCTGCTTATTCTCCGCTTCCAGCGCAAAGTCGATCATCATAATCGCGTTCTTTTTCACAATACCGATCAGCAGGATCACGCCAATCAGCGCGATCAGGCTGAATTCGGTATCCGCCAGCAGCAGGGTCAACAGCGCGCCCACCGCCGCCGACGGCAGGGTCGACAGAATGGTGACCGGATGGATAAAGCTCTCATACAGAATGCCCAGCACCACATACATAGTCAGCAGCGCCGCCAGAATCAGCCATAGCGTATTGCTGGTGGCGCTCTGGAATGACGCCGCTTCGCCCTGGTAGCGCAGCGTGATACTGGCAGGTTGCGCCAGATCCTTGCTGATATCGGCAATTGCCTGCTGTCCCTGCTCTAACGAATAGCCTTCGTTAAGGTTAAACGAGACGGTCACCGCGGAGAACTGATTGAGACGCATATGCACCAGCGAGCCGGTGCGCTGATGGATTTTGGCGATCGATGTCAGCCTGACCATACCGCTGCTGGCCGTCGTGGAGGAGGTCGAAGAGCTGGAACTGGTCGTCGAGCTGTCCGATGACGACGAGCTGCTGCTGGCCAGCCAGATATCATCAAATGACGCCGGTGACTGCTGGTATTGCGGCTGCACTTCCAGCACCACGCGATACTGATTCGACTGGGTAAAAATGGTCGATACCAGGCGCTGACCAAAAGCGTTGTACAACGCAGTATCGACATCGGAAGCGGTAATGCCGTAGCGCGCCGCCGCATCGCGGTTCAGCTCGACATAGGCCACCTGTCCCTGATCCTGCAGATTGCTGACCACCGCGTTAAACTCGGGACGCTTCTGCATCGCCGCCACCAGCTGTGGTGACCACGCGACCAGGCTCTCGCTGTCGGCATCATCGAGGGTGAACTGATACTGGCTCGGCGTCACCTGATCATTAACGGTCAGATCCTGCGACGACTGCAGATACAGCTGAATACCCGGCACCTGCTGCGTCGCCTGTTTTAGCTCGGCGATAACCGCATCGGCGCGTTCGTCACGCTCATCAAATGACTTCAGGTTTATCTGCAAACGCCCGCTGTTAAGGCTGGTGTTATTGCCGTCAATGCCGACGGTCGAGGAGAGGCTGTCAACCGCCGGGTTCTGCAGAATAATATCCGCCAGCCGCTGCTGGCGCTTCGCCATCTCGCCAAATGAGACATCCTGCGAGGCAACGGTCACTCCCTGAATCAGCCCGGTGTCCTGCGCCGGGAAAAAGCCTTTAGGGATCACCAGGTACAGCAGTGCGGTCAGCGCCAGCGTCGCCAGCGCCACCAGCAGCGTAATACGCTGATGATTCAGCACCACCGTCAGCATGCGGTCATAGCCGCGCACCAGCAGATCGAAAAACTGGCCGCCTTTACGGTAGAAACGGCTCTGTCGATGTTCAGGAATATGGCGCAGCAGATAAGCGCAAAGCATCGGCGTCAAGGTTAATGACACCAGCATCGACACCAGAATCGCCACCGCCAGCGTAATAGCGAATTCGCGGAACAGACGCCCGACCACGTCGCCCATAAACAGCAGCGGGATCAGCACCGCAATCAGCGAGAACGTTAGCGAGATAATGGTAAAGCCGATCTGCGCCGAGCCTTTTAACGCCGCCTGCATCGGGGTTTCGCCCTCTTCCAGCCGCCGCGAAATATTCTCCACCACCACAATCGCATCATCGATAACAAAACCGGTGGCGACGGTCAGCGCCATCAGCGACAGGTTATTCAGGCTGAAGTCGCACAGATACATCACGCCAAAGGTGCCGACCAGCGACAGCGGCACCGCCACGCTGGGGATCAGCGTCGCCGCCACATTACGCAGGAACAGGAAAGTGACCATTACCACCAACGCAATCGACAGCATCAGTTCAAACTGCACATCGCTGATGGAGGCGCGGATGGTCTGGGTGCGATCCGACAGGATCTGCACCTTAACGCCATCCGGCAGCGCCGCCTGCAAAGTCGGCAGCTGGGCCTTAATATTATCCACCACCGAAATCACATTAGCGCCCGGCTGGCGCTGCACGCTAATCACAATCGCCGGATTGCGGTTCGCCCATGCCGACTGATAGCTGTTCTCCGCCGCCTCAGAAATCTGCGCGATATCGTGCAGCCTGAGCGCCGCGCCATTCTGGTATGTCAGAATCAGGTTGCCGTACTCTTCTGCGGTGCGCAGCTGATCGTTGGCATCAATGGTCACCGAATGGTATTTGCCATCAAAGCCGCCTTTCGAGCCATTAACGTTACTGTTGCCGATCAGGGTATTGACGTCTTCCAGCGTCAGACCATGGGCCGCCAGCGCTTTCGGGTCCATCTGCACGCGGATTGCTGGCTGATGGCCGCCCGCCAGTGTCACCATACCGACGCCGGAAATTTGCGACAGCTTCAGCGCAATACGGGTATTCACCAGATCCTGCACTTTGGTCAGCGGCAGGGTATCGGAGGTCGCCGCCAGGGTGATCACCGCGCTATCTGCCGGGTTAACCTTTTTATAGGTTGGCGGATTCGGCAGATCGCTCGGTAACAGGCTATCGGCGGCATTAATCGCCGCCTGCACTTCCTGCTCCGCCACATCCAGCGACAGTTCCAGCGAGAACTTCAGCGTAATAACTGACGATCCACTGGAGCTGCTGGAGGTCATCTGGCTGAGTCCCGCCATCTGCCCCAGCTGGCGTTCCAGCGGCGCCGTGACCGATGAGGCCATGACATCCGGGCTGGCGCCGGGATAGAGGGTGGTGACCTGAATGGTCGGATAATCCACCTGCGGCAGCGCCGAGGTGGAGAGAAAACGATAAGCAAACAGCTCGGAGAGTAATACCCCCACCATCAGCAGGATGGTGGCGACCGGACGTTCGATAAAAATACGCGAAGGATTCATTGCGCCTGTGCGCTCCCGCCTGCTGCTTTGGTCTGCTGCGCACTGACCAGCTCAACTTTGCTGCCGTTCGACAGACGGTCGATGCCCTCAGTCACTACCCGATCGCCCGCTTTGACGCCGGAGAGGATCGCCTGTTTATCTTCACCAAAGGTGGGGCCGGTTTGCACCGCGGTGCGGCTGACGGTGTTGTCCTGCTTAATCAGATAGACAAAGCTGCCATCGCTGCTCAGTTGTAACGCCTGCGCCGGGATCACCGTCGCCTGCTTCAGCGTGCCGGTTTGCAGACGCACATTGACAAACTGATTGGGATACAGCGCATCATCCTGATTGGCGAAGGTCGCTTTCAGCTCAACGCTGCCGGTATCGGTATTGATTGAGTTACTCATAAACTGCACTGCGCCCTGCTCCAGCTGCGTACTGCCATCCTGGTCAAAGGCGGTGGCGGGCAGCGTCTGGCCGTTATGCAGCGCTTTCGCCAGCAGCGGAACATTGCTTTGCGGCACGCTAAAGGTGACGGCGGCAGGCTGGGTTTGCGTGATGGTGACAATGCCGGTGGTATCGCTGCTGTGCACCATATTGCCGGCATCCACCAGCCGTAAACCGGCGCGGCCACTGATTGGCGAAGTGATGCTGGCATATTCAATATCCAGCTTTGCCGCATCAATCTGCGCCTGCGCCGCTTTGATAGTGCCGCGATACTGACCAACGGTGGCGATCTGGCTATCGAGGTCCTGACGCGCCAGCGAGTCCTGGGCAAACAGCTTCTGATAACGTTTCAGCGTCAGTTCGGCGCTTTTCAGCAGCGCCTGATTTTCTGCCAGCGTGCCCTGATACTGCGCCATGGTGGCCTGGTAGCTGCGCGGATCGATCTGCGCCAGCAGCTGTCCGGCTTTCACTTGCTGACCTTCGGTAAACAGCACTTTGGTCAGCTGCCCGTCCACGCGGCTGGTGACCGTGACGCTGGCATTCGGAATCACCGTGCCCAGCGCATTCAGATAGACCGGCACATCGGCCAGCGTAACCTCACCGCTATGCACCGGCGTGCTGCCGCCCGTCATCATGCCTGGCCCGCCAGGGCCACCGGGTGCACCTCCCGCCGTCTGCTGACCGGTGGGCCAGAAGCGCCACGCCAGCGCGGCAATAATCAATAACAGAATCACAACCAACAGGATGCGGCGGAACAGGGATTTTTTAGCGGTGAAGGTCATGAGATTCTTTTAATCAAATAAAATGAGTTAAGTCATCCTGTAGGGGCGGCGTTAACGCCGCCCGCGCAGCCAACAAAGATGCAGCCAGAAATATGACAGGGATAATTGCGATACATTATCATCTGGGTGGCTGATTAATTTCTATGCTCAGAGTGTAAGGATTGCGAAAGCAATCAAGACTTCCAGCCACCACCCAGCGCTTTATACAGTGTAACCTGCTGATTAAGCTGTCCCAGCTGAGCACTAATCGCTGCCTGCTGCGCACTATACAACGAACGCTGCGCGACCAGCACATTAAGATAGTTATCGACTCCCTGCTGGAAACGGATTTCGGCATAGTGGTAATAGCGCTGGTTAGCTGCCAGATCCTGCTGACGCGCCTGCAACTCCGCTTTCCACGTATCCTCACCGGCCAGCGCATCACCCACTTCCTCGAAAGCGGTCTGAATCGCTTTCTCATAGTTAGCGACTTCGATGCGCTTCTGCAACCGGGCCACATCAAGGTTAGCCTGATTCACCCCGCCGTCAAAAATTGGCAGGTTAACTGACGGGCCAAACGACCAGGCCGCAGTGCCGCCCTCCAGCAGATGGCCTAAGCTGTTGCTCGACGAACCACCGGATGCCGTCAGGCTGATGCTGGGGAAGAAGGCCGCACGCGCCGCGCCGATATTGGCATTCGCCGCTTTTAGCGTATGTTCCGCCGAGATAATATCCGGGCGCCGCGTCAGCAGATCCGACGGCAGACCCGCCGGGGTGGCCGGGAAGCTCCAGGCTTTTTCCAGTTCGGCGTTAGCCAGCAAACCTGACGGCAGGCGTGTACCGGCCAGCAGCGTTAAGGCATTCACATCCTTCCGCACCTGGCGGGTATACGAGGCGACATCCGCCTGCGCACTGCGCACCGAGGTTTCTGCCTGCGCCAGCTCCTGATCACTACTGACACCGGCATCAAAGCTACGTTTGGTCAGATCGTACGAAGCCTGCTGGCTCTGCACCGTCTGCTGCGCCAGTTTCAGCAACGCATTATCCGCGCAGAGCGACAGATAGCCGGAGGCCACTTCGGAAATCAGGCTGATACGCGTTGCGCGCTGAGTGGCGTCAGTTGCCAGATAACTCTCCAGTGCCTGGTCGCGCAGACTGCGCAAGCGGCCAAAGAAATCCAGTTCCCATGAGGTTACGCCAAGGCTGGTATCAAACTGGTGATAAGTCACCGGCCCGGAACTTTTGGTGCTGTAGAGATTGCCGGGCAGATGCTGCGCCGTCTCACTGCCAGACAGCGATACCGTCGGCAGCAGCGCGGCGCGATCAATCTGCACCTGCGAGCGCGCCACATCGACATTGAGCGCCGCCACGCGCAGATCGCGATTATTCTCCAGCGCCAGGCTAATCAGCTGCTTCATCACCGGATCGGTAAAGAAGTTCTGCCAGGCGATATCGGCGCCGTTACCCGCTTGCTGCGCGGCTGCTGCGTGATACTGACTGTCGACCGGCAGTGTTGGTTGCTGATAATCGGGCTGTAAACTACAACCGGCCAGCAGGATGCCAATTGCCAGCGATAAGGTTGTTTTAATCATTATTATTATCCTCAGAATGGGCGGTTTTGTTACCGGCAAAGCGCTGCGCCACCACCACGTAGAACATCGGCACAAAGAAAATGGCGAGGAAAGTCGCCGTAATCATGCCACCGACCACCGCAGTGCCGATCGAGTGCTGACTGCCGGCACCGGCGCCATGCGATAACATCAGTGGCAACACGCCAAGCACAAAGGCCATCGAGGTCATAATGATCGGGCGAATACGCATTTTGGCCGCGTCGATCGCCGCTTCCACCAGTCCTTTCCCCTCTTTCTCATGCAGTTCTTTGGCGAACTCAACGATCAGAATGGCGTTTTTCGCTGCCAGTCCGATGGTGGTCAGCAAGCCAACCTGGAAGAACACATCATTTTGCAGGCCACGCATCAGTACCGCCGCGATGGTGCCAAGCACGCCCAGCGGGATCACCAGCAGCACCGAGAACGGGATCGCCCAGCTCTCATACAGCGCCGCCAGGCAGAGGAACACCACCAGAATTGACAAGCTGTACAGCGCTGGCGTCTGTGAACCGGAGAGCTGCTCTTCAAAGGAGAGGCCATGCCATGACACCGCATAACCGGCAGGCAGTTTCGCCGCAATCTCTTTTACCGCGCTGACCGCATCGCCAGAACTGTAACCGCTGGCTGGCGAGCCCATAATCTCTACCGCCGGGAGGCCGTTAAAGCGTTCGAAGCGCGGCGAACCATAGCCCCATTTGCCACTGCCAAAGGCGGAGAATGGCACCATATCGCCGCTGCTGTTGCGGAAATACCACTTGTTCATATCTTCCGGTGTCACCCTCGAACCGGCGTTGCCCTGGATATAGACCTTCTTCACGCGGCCCTGATACATAAACTGGTTTACGTAGCTGGAACCCCAGGCCGCCGACAGTGTGTCATTGATATCTTCCAGGCTCAGTCCAAGGGCGCGGGCGCGTTCATCATCAATTTCCAGCTGATACTGCGGCTCATCTTCCATGCCATTCGGGCGTGTCGCCGTCAGGCGTTTATCCTGCGCCGCCAGTTGCAGGAACTGGTTACGCGCCGCCATCAGCTTTTCATGGCCCTGGTTTTTGCTGTCCTGCAGGAAGAAGTCAAAGCCGGTGGCGTTACCCAGCTCCATCACCGCCGGTGGCACCAGCGCAAAGGCTTTGGCGTCCTTCAGGGTGGCAAAATGGCTCATCGCGCGCTGCGCCAGCAGCTCTACCGACTGATCGCTGCCACGCTGGCTCCAGTCTTTTAGCTTCACAAACGCCATCGCGCTATTCTGACCACGACCCGAGAAGCTAAAACCATTGACCGCAAACACCGAGCTGACGCTGTCGGACTCTTTTGTCAGCAGCCAGTCGCCCATCTCATCCAGCACCTGCTGGGTGCGCTCAGCGGAAGCATTGGCCGGCAAGGTGACCTGCATCATCATCACGCCCTGATCTTCGGCGGGCAGGAAGGAGGTCGGCACACGGGTAAACAGATAACCGGTGGCCACGATAATGCCTAAGTAGATCACCAGGAACAGATTACGTCGTGAAATTACCGTACCGACGCTGTTTGTATAGCGCAGCGTACCGGCGTCAAACTTCCGGTTGAACCAGCCCGCCAGGCCGGTGGTTTTATGCTCAGCAGCACGGGTTCTGAGAAGGGTGGCGCATAGCGCCGGGGTAAAGGTCAGCGCCATCAGCACCGACAGCGCCATCGCGGAGACGATAGTGATCGAGAACTGACGATAGATAACCCCGGTAGAACCGCTGAAGAACGCCATCGGCAGCAGCACCGCCGACAGCACCAGCGCAATACCAAACAGCGCGCCCTGGATTTGCGTCATCGACTTGATGGTGGCCTGTTTCGGATCGAGCCCTTCTTCATGCATCACGCGCTCGACGTTCTCCACCACCACAATTGCGTCATCGACCAGCAGGCCGATAGCCAGCACCATGCCAAACATCGTCAGGGTGTTAATTGAGTAACCACAGGCGGCAAGAATACCGAAGGTGCCCAGCAGCACCACCGGCACCACCATGGTGGTGACCAGCGTGGCGCGCAGGTTTTGCAGGAATACCAGCATCACCACAAATACCAGCGCAATGGCTTCAAACAGGGTTTTCACCACCTCTTCAATCGAGGCGCTGACCACCGGGGACGTGTCATAAGGGAAAGCGACATCCACGCCATCCGGCAGGCTGGATTTCAGGTTATTAACCGTGTCTCGCACCGCCGAAGTGGCATCCAGCAGATTAGCGCCACTGGCCAGACGCAGTGCGATACCGGCTGACGCCTTACCGTTATAAGTGGCGGAGATGCTGTAATCCTGCGGCCCCAGATCCACCTTCGCCACATCGCTGAGTCGCACCTGGGAACCGTCGCTGTTCACTTTCAGCAGGATATTGTCAAACTGCTGCACCGATTGCAGACGGGTTTTACCAATAATGGTGGCGCTGGTTTTCGCTGCCTGCACCGTCGGCAGTCCCGCCAGTTTACCGGAGGAGACCTGCACGTTTTGCTGACTGATCGCAGTAGTCACATCGCTGGGGATTAACTGATATTTAAACAGTTTTGCCGGATCGAGCCAGATCCGCATCGCGTATTCCGACCCCATCACCATAAAGTCACCCACCCCTTTGCTACGGGCGATCGGATCTTCCAGTTTCGACACCAGCAGGTTGGCGAGATCGCCATTACTGAGTTTGCCGTCCTGCGAAATCAGGCTGACCACCATCATAAAGTTGGCCTGATATTTACGTACATTGATGCCCTGCTGCGTTACTTCAGTCGGCAGCTGCGACTCCGCCAGCGAAACTTTGTTCTGCACCTGGACCTGGGCGATATCCGCATCGGTGCCCTGATCGAAGGTGACAATAATGGTGGCGCTGCCGTCGCTGTTACTTTGCGACTCGATATAGCGCAGGTTATCGATACCATTCAGCTGCTGCTCAACCACCTGCACCACGGTGTTTTGTGTGGTTTCCGCACTGGCGCCCGGATAAGTCACACTGACGGAGATCGCCGTCGGCGCTATATTGGGGTACTGATTAATCGGCAGCGACAGAATCGAGATGCCGCCAATCAGCATGACAATAATCGCCACCACCCAGGCAAAAATGGGGCGTTCGATAAAGAACTTCGACATCGGCTATCCCTTATTGCGCAGAGGCATCGGTAGTGGTCAGATTGGCGGCAGTCCGGGTGCTGCTGAGATCGCTCTCTTTGGCATCGACTTTTACGCCACTGCGAATCGACTGCAGACCGCTGACCACCACTTTTTCGCCCGCTTTCAGCCCGGCGGTGACCAGCCATTTGTCCTGCATCATTTCGCCGGTGGTCACCGTACGCTGCGCCACGGTGCTGTCTGCGTTCACTACGTAGACGTAAGGTTTGCCTTTCACGTCATGGCCGATCGCCTGCTGCGGCACCAGCAGTCCCTGCGCGGCAATCCCCTGCGGGAAGCTGGCGTGGACAAACATGCCGGGCAACAATTCGTTATGCGGATTGGGGAAAGAGGCGCGCATGGTAACGGTGCCGGTGCTTTCATTGACCGTGACTTCAGAGAACTCCAGTTTGCCCTGCTGCGCATATTCGGAGCCATCTTCCAGCGTCAGTTTTACCGCCGCGGCGTTGTCGCCCGCCGCCGTCAGCTGACCGCTGGCCAGCGCGCGGCGCTGACGCAGCAGATCCTGCGACGACTCGCTGACATCAACATAGATCGGATCCAGCTGCTGAATGGTGGTGAGATAACTGCTCTGCCCGTCGGTCACCAGCGCCCCTTCGGTTGACAGCGAACGGCCAATATGGCCGGAGATCGGCGCACGCACCCGGGTGTAGTTAAGATTGACGCGTGCGGTTTCCAGGTCGGCCTGCGCCTCTTTCGCCGCCGCAACCGCGTCATCATAACTTTGCCCGCTAATCGCATGCGCCGCCGCCAGCGGCTTATAGCGTTTTGCCAGCATACTGGCATTGGTCAGCGTCGCCTGCGCTTTGTCATACGCCGCCTGATAGCTGGCCGCATCGATTTGATACAGCGGCTGACCGGCAGTGACTTCGCCGCCTTCGGTAAACAGGCGCTGGGTAATAATGCCGCTAACCTGCGGACGCACTTCGGCGCTTCTGACAGCGGTGGTACGGCCGGGCAGCTGGGTCATTAGCGTGACCGGCTCGGCCTGCAGGGTCACTATCCCGACTTCAGTGACCGGGTTGCTGGTGGCTGGCGTTGAACTCTGGTCGCAGGCGGCCAGCAAAAAAATCACACTCGCGGAGAGGCGTTTTAGCTGCATGGTGAACTCTCGATTGGATGTTATTTTAGTAAAATACGAGAATGATCATTCTCAAAAGAGAGGCATTATAAGTTGGACGTTAAACCAGCGGTGTTAAGTTTGCGTAAAGCATGTTTGCGAAACACTACGTTTGGGCGAAATGTGGGGGAAATGTGCAAAATGATGGATAACAGACAAAAAAAACCCACACATCTGCGTGGGTTGGTGCAACTGAACAGGGTGTCAGCCTGACGGGCAGGCTGCATTCTCACCAAGTAATACCTCTGGGACCCTTATCCTCTCAACAGGTCACCACTGAAACCAGCGGCAAAAAGCAAATGAGTCCGTCGAATTGAAAGCAGGTGTGAATACTCCACCATGACGTTACATTTTGATTTTATTGAGAATTATCTGATAAAGCGGGCGGCGAGAACGCCGCCCCTACATAAACCGCCCGTATTGATGATTTGCACAAACCGTGATGACGGCGTTCTCGCCGCCCGTATTGATTGCAGACTTAACCATGCCCGTACAGCGCATCCGGCGCCACATTCATATGCTTTAATACCGGGCCGATAATATTGCCAAATACCGGCGCAGCCACCGAGCCACCAAAGTGATCGCCCGCGGTGGGATGGTTAATCATAATCACCAGCGCCACCTGCGGATTACTGGCTGGCGCCACGCCGGCGGTATAGTTGATATAGCCACCATCATATTTTCCTTCCGGCCCCATCTTCTCGGCGGTACCGGTTTTAATCGCCAGACGATAGCCCGGCACAGCAGCGCGAACCCCACTGCCACCAGGCAATGCATCGCTTTCCATCATATGTATCACCGCTTTTACCGTATCGGCGTTCGCCACCCGGGTGCCGATCACCGGCGGCGTGACTTTGGTAATCGATAACGGGCGGTAGATGCCTAATGACCCCAGCGTGGCGTATTCACGGGCAATCTGTAACGGCGTGACGCGCAGTCCATAGCCAAAGGAGAAGGTGGCGCGCTCGATATCGGCCCAGCGCTGCCGATGCAGCGGGAAGTAACCGACGCTCTCGCCACTCAGCCCCAGCCCGGTAGGTTTGCCGAGGCCAAAGTTACTAAAGGTATTGACCAGCACCTGCGCCGGCATCGCCAGCGCAATATGCGATACGCCGATATCACTCGATTTCTGCAAAATCCCGGTCATCGTCAAACGCGGCCAGTGGCCGACATCACGGATTAAGTGACCATTAACCCGGTACGGCGTGGTATCCAGCACCGAATCCGGGCGTACCAGTTTGCGCTCCAGCCCTTCCATCACCACCAGCGGCTTAACCGTTGAGCCTGGCTCAAAGCTGTCATTAATCGCCGCATTACGCATCTGCGCCGGTGACACATCGGCGAAGTTATTTGGATTAAACGACGGGTAAGAGGCCATACCCAGCACTTCACCGGTATCGATTTTAATCAGCACCGCCGCACCGGAATCGGCTTTATTCAGCAACACGCCTTCCCGCAGTTTGGTGTACATCGTGTACTGGTCAAATTTATCAATGCTCAACTGCACCGTTGGCGGCTGTTGCGGCGGCTGATAGTCAATCATGGCGATAATATTGCCGTCACCGTCCTGACGATACTGCTCATGGCCCGCCTCGCCCTGTAACAGCTTATCGTAGCCATGTTCCAGCCCGTTCAGCCCTTTATTATCGGTGCCGACAATACCCAGCAGCGGCGCAGTCGCCTCACTCATCGGATAAAAGCGGCTGTCGTTATACTGAGTGGAGATCCCTTTCAGATGCAGCTGGCTGATATCTTTGGCGATGCCCAGTTCGATTTTGCGCCCGAGGAAAAGAAAACGGCGTTGAGGATTGGCATTAATCTGCGCCGCAATCTGGTCAGGCGACTGATTCAGCGCATTGCCGAGGTATTGCCATTTGGCACTGGTGAAATCCGGCTGTGCTTCGAGTACGCGTTTTGGATCGGCGATAACATCGCGTGAAGGCACGCTTAGCGCCAGCGCTTCGCCATTGCGATCGAGCAAGGTGCCGCGGTTGGTCGGCAGCGTTACGGTGCGCAGCGAACGCTGATCGGCCTCATGTTCGAGCATCGGATGGTTAATCAGTTGCAGATCGGCCACCCAGCCCAGCAGCAGCAACATACAGCCAAATACCCCCGCGCAGAGCAGGCGAAAGCGAAAAGGATTAAACGAGGCTTTGACCTGATCTTTACCCAGAATTTTTTTTAGTCGCGGCATTTTCTATTTAGTTGAATTAAAGGAGTGTCTTACAACGGGTTATAAAGAATCGTCCGCACAGTTAACAGGAAAACTGTGTTTCATTTCATGATTGCTGTTTTTCAGGCAAAAAAAACCTGCGCATCTGCGCAGGTTGGTGTAATCAAGCATATAAAACTTTTTGATGTTCACCCATCAATACCTCTGGGACTTAAAATTTAGCAAGTCCGGCTGATGGGCCGCCATCAATGATTCGCAACAGTTAACCGCAAAGTGTAACCAGCCATGTGATTATTCTCTCTTTTTGCAATCATTGGCGCTTTCTATCTCGACCAGGCAACTCATGGCGTTCGGTCCCTGGGTCAGCGATGAGGTGCCGATATCCAGCGTTAATACATTCGGATTACCGGCACGATCAAACGGCAGCCATTCGGCTTTACCAAAGCCCGGGTCAAACCAGGCGCCGGTGGAAATCAGCACCACGCCCGGCGTCACGCCGTCCGTCAGACGCACACCAGCCAGCATCGCGCCGCGTGCGTTGCTGACTTTAATCGCTTCACCATCGCCGATGCCGCGGGTGGCCGCATCCTGCGGATGCATCCACAGCGTTTCATGTCCGGCGGTTTTATTGGCCTGCACGGTTGGCGTGGCATCCAGCTGGCTGTGCAGACGGTCGCCCGGCTGAATTGAGATCATATGCAGCGGATAATCGCGGCTGATCTCCGCTCCCAGCCACTCCTGCGGCGGCCGCCACTCCGGGTGTCCGGCAAAGTCATCCAGCTGATAACCGGCAATGGTGCTGCTGAACAGTTCGATTTTACCGCTGGCGGTTTTAATTGGATTAACCTGCGGATCGTGGCGGAAATCTTCCATAAAGATATACGGCTTATCGCCCTGCGGGATTTCAACATACCCGCGCTGCCAGAACTCATCAAACTCCGGCCAGTACACGCCTTTGCTGGCATGGGCTACCGCGCACTGCTGATAGAGGTGCTCAATCCACTGCATCTCATTGCGGTTTTCAGTGAACTGCTCGCGGAAGCCGAGGCGATCGGCAATATCGGCAAAAATATCGAAGTCGTTACGCGCCTGATGCTGCGGTTTAATCGCCTGATGCATGGCTAACACATAGCGGTCACGCGACGAGCCGCCAATATCATTACGTTCCAGTGTGGTGGTGACGGGCAGCACAATATCAGCCATCTGCGCCGCCGGTGTCCAGACGATATCCTGCACAATCACCGTATCCGGCCGCTGCCAGCCTTCAACCAGGCGGTTAAGCTGCTGATGATGGTGGAACGGATTACCACCCGCCCAGTGCACCAGATGAATATCAGGGTAGTGATGCGTTTCGCCCTGGAAGGTATACGGCTGCCCCGGGTTAAGCAGCATATCGCTGATACGCGCCACCGGAATAGAGAGCCCAGACGGGTTTGGCCCGGTCGACATCAGCGGCGCAGGCGCTTCGACACGCGGGTTGCCGACGCTGTTCATCGAGCCATGACCAAAGGAGAAACCACCGCCCGGTAATCCCGGCTGACCCAGCATTGAGGATAACGCAATCATCATCCAGTACGGCTGTTCGCCGCGATGCGCGCGCTGGACCGCATAAGAGCAGGTAATAAAGCTGCGTACACCAATCAGCTGTTGCGCCAGCTGCGCGATACGCGCCGCCGGAATACCGGTAATGGCGCTGGCCCACTCCACCGTTTTAGCGATGCCGTCACTCTCACCGGTCAGGTAGGCGCGCAGCTCGCTGTAGCCAACGCAGTGACTCTGCAGGAAGGCATTATCGACAGCGCCACGGCGTTCAATTTCATAACCCAGCGCCAGCATCAGCGCCACGTCGGTATTCGGACGGATCGGGATCCACTCAGCATTAACAAATTCCGGGCAGTCGTCGCGCATCGGGCTGATATTGATCACCCTTGTGCCCTTCTCCGCCAGTTTTTGCAGCGCCGGTTTCAGACTATGTTGTCCGGCGCCACCGGAGGCGACCTGAGCATTTTTCAGCGCTAATCCACCAAAAGCGACAAACAGCTGGCAGTGCTCCACCACATTTGGCCAGTCGGTAACGCGCCCGGTTAATGGCATATAGGTGCCAATCACATACGGCAGGAAAAACTGCGCCGCGCCCCAGCTGTAGTTGCCCAGCTGATCAACGCCGCCGCCACCGGTAAAGTAGAAGCGGCGAATCAGGGTGCGTGCGTGGTTGACGCGCCCGGCAGAGGACCAGCCGTAAGAGCCGTTAAAGATCCCCGAGGCGCCGTAGCGATCGCGCACCCGGCGGTTCTCTTCAGCCACCAGATCCAGGGCGGTATCCCAGTCCACTTCAACAAAGTCTTCACGTCCGCGCAGGGTGCGATCGCTGTTTTCGCGCGACTTCAGCCAGGAGCGACGCACCATCGGTTTACGGATACGTTTACCGGAGTAGACCAGTTCAGGGATGGTGTTAAGCATCGGTGACGGATCCTGGTCAGCAAAAAAAGGCTCACAGCCTGTCAGCTTGCCGCTGTCCGTTACGGCGGTAAACGCGCCCCAATGGGCGAGATGTGGCACTTTCTTAATTGTCATCGGTTGTCCGGCATGCAGGTGGAAAAATCTGTCACCAGCATATCATTTTTTCCTTCGCCGTCAGCCGCTATGTGATACGGGTCGCATTCAGCGGCACCAGGGGACAAAGCGCCATCTTTCCTCAGGCTTTGCGACACCGCTGGCATTCTCGCAGCTTGAATCAGCCTGCATTTTCCGCAACACTGAATTTATGTGTAAACGTTTTCCCGGGAAGTAAGTAAACAGATGGCTACCATTAAGGATGTTGCAAAACTGGCGGGCGTTTCTGTCGCCACCGTATCGCGTGTGATCAATAAATCACCGAAAGCGAGTGAAAGCTCCCGACTGGCCGTTAACAGCGCCATGGAGCAGTTGCAATATCATCCAAACGCCAATGCGCGCGCGCTGGCGCAGCAATCAACCGAAACCATTGGGCTGGTGGTCGGCGATGTTTCCGATCCCTTTTTTGGCGCGATGGTAAAAGCGGTGGATGAGGTAGCCTGGCAAACGGGGAATTTTTTGCTGATTGGTAACGGTTACCATGATGAAGAAAAAGAGCGTGAAGCGATTGAACAACTGATGCGTCATCGCTGCGCGGCGCTGGTGGTGCATGCCAAGAAAGTGCCCGATGACGAGCTGGCCGGACTGATGAAACAGATCCCCGGCATGGTGCTGTTAAATCGCTCGCTTGCCGGTTTTGAAAAACGCTGTATTGCGCTTGATGACCGTTATGGTTCCTGGCTGGCCACCCGCCATTTAATTCAGCAGGGCCATCAGAATATTGGTTTTATCTGCTCGACCCACGCTATTTCCGATACCGAAGATCGTCTGAAGGGCTATTACGATGCGCTGCGCGAACACAATCTGCCCTGTAACGACCGCTTAGTGGCGTTTGGTGAGCCGGACGAGCTGGGTGGCGAACAGGCGATGACCGAACTGCTGGGACGCGGCAAAAACTTCAGCGCGGTGGCCTGCTATAACGACTCGATGGCCGCCGGTGCGCTGGCAGTGATGAGTGATAACAGCATCCGCGTGCCGGAAGAGATGTCACTGATTGGTTTTGATGATGTGCTGGTGTCACGCTATGTACGTCCGCGTCTGACCACCGTGCGCTATCCGATTGTCACAATGGCGCAGCAGGCGGCGGCACTGGCGCTGGCGCTGGCACATGGCACCGCGTTGCCGGAAGTGACCAATATGTTTAGTCCGACGCTGGTGCGGCGTCATTCGGTGGGATCGCCGGGTTAATATTTGCTGGCGGGCGGCGAGAACGCCACCCCTGCGCGGGATGGGCTTTATGTAGGGGCGGCGTTCTCGCCGCCCATACTGATGTTGTCACCCCAGCCCGATTCACGCTCCGCTATAACGCCCCGGCTTATGCCATCGCAATAACATCGCATTCATCGCCACCGCGCTTAATACTGACCACAACAATAAGTTGCCGGGCACTTTCGCCAGTGCAATCACAAACACCACCACATCCAGCAGCATCTGGGTTTTACCGGCATTCACGCCGTAAACTTTCTGCCCCCACAAGGTAATCACTCCGGTGCCCCCCACCGAAGCGTTATGGCGCGCCAGGCATAAAATCCCCATGCCAATAATGGTGCCGCCCACCAGCGAAGAGAAAACAGGATGGATATAGTCGATTTTTAGCAGGTCAGGGATCACCAGCGAAGCTGCCATTAAAGCAAAATTGACCATCAGGGTTTTAAAGGTAAAAGCGCCGCCCATTTTCCACCAGGAAAACGCCATAAACGGCAGATTGACCAGAATAAACAGCGTGCCAATTTTCATATCAACAAAGTAAGAAAGCAGCAGCGCAATCCCCGCTACGCCACCGGTTACCATGCCGGAAAAATGCAGCATATTCAGGCCAATAGAGATAAACATCACCCCGAGCGCGAGGCCATAAACGTCATCCGCAGTGGTATGGGAGATTGATGGCACCATCATCCCCGCTTTACTATTTTCTTCACGCATGTTGTTAAGCTGTACCTGAGATAGCTTTATGATACAGACGCACCGGTATATCCGGATAATCCAGTGCATCGCCAATGTAACGCCAGCCAAAGCGTTCATAATAGTCAGCACAGGCGGAATAAAGCCAGATTTCAGGATAATTATGCGCCTGGCACCAGGCAATCACATGTTGTTGCAGCTGCTCGCTTACGCCTCTGCCGCGATATTCCGGCGCAACATACAGCGCCGCCAGCCACGGAAACAGATCCTGACGGCTGATAAGATCGCAACGCCAGACGCCAACGGTACCTACCGGCTGCTCACCCTCCAGCGCGATAAAGGTCAGCGGCAGATGCTGACCGCTCAGGCAGCTGTTAATCACACTGGCATAAAAGTCACGGCTGTTGTCACTGCCAAACGCCTGCCATAGCCAGTCGGTGATCAGTTCCCGGTGTTCCGTTGCCTCAGCCAGCGAGA
Source organism: Winslowiella arboricola (assembly GCF_025527015.1). Taxonomy (GTDB): domain Bacteria; phylum Pseudomonadota; class Gammaproteobacteria; order Enterobacterales; family Enterobacteriaceae; genus Erwinia; species Erwinia arboricola. The sequence goes on from NZ_JAODIM010000040.1 coordinate 188,770, forward strand.
CAATATGCAGCGCCATCAGACCAGTTTCCCCTGAAAGATCGGCACCGATTCAAACAGATAGCCATCGAAATCCGGCGCATCGGCATCGGATAACTCCAGCAGGGTATTTTTCACATTTTCCAGATGTTGCCACATCGCCTGCCACGACCCCATCACATCGCGACGGCGCAATGCCGCCAGAATGGTCTGGTGATCGCCCAGCCATTTCAGCCGGTAACTGCGGGTTTCAATATGGCTGCGTAACTGCTGCCAGAGCGGGCTGCTTTCATGGTGACGCCAGACGCTGTTAACCGTATCCAGCAGCATCTGATTTTGCGTGGCGCCTGCCAGCAGCAGGTGAAACATCTTGTCGTTATCCTGGCTGTAGTCATTGATGGCAATTGCCTTCTGCTCCTGCTCCAGCGTGCGTTTCAGGTTTTCGATATCCGCTTTGGTGGCCATTTTGGCGGCAAAGGCGGCGATATTGCTCTCCAGCAGCTGACGCGCCTGCAACATCTCAAACGGCCCGACATCACTGCGGAAAAAAGCCTCTTCTTCATCGCCACTTTCCGAGGGAATGCGCATCACGTAGACGCCGGAACTCTGCCGGATATCCACGGTGCCTTCCAGCTCCAGCATCAGCAATGCTTCGCGCACAATCGTACGGCTGACGCCCCAGGTTTCCGCGATATTACGCTCCGGCGGCAGGCGGGAACCCACCGGATAGTGGCCAGCAATAATCTGCTGACGCAGATCGTGACCAATTTCCTGATACTGTTTTCTCTCTTGCGGAGGTGCGCCCTTATCCACTTAATCACCCTTAACCCATTGACGATGTTGAGAATATCGCCGACCCGCTTCCGCTTCGAGCTGTCACGTTATCCGGGCCAGCACCTGACGTCTGGCCCATCTGCGACGATATCGCCTCTAGTCTACCAAAGCCAGCGCCTGATCGAGTACTTTTGCGCCGTTAAGCGTGCCATACGCGACCGAATCAATGACCGCGATGGGGATTTGATAGCTGTCGGTAAGTTTACGATTTTCTTCAAGTTTAAAGCGCACCTGTGGCCCGAGCAGCACCACCACCACTTCATTACCATAGTTCTGTAACTCATCACGCAGATTCTGTTCCGGGATGGCGTAGATCTGGTACTCAAGACCGCGTGCCGTCACCTCTTTTTCCATGCGGGTGACCACCATTGAGGTCGACATACCTGCCGCGCAGGCCAGTACGATTCGTTTCATTATCAGCTCCTTATTTCCATTTATCATCAAGCGTGATCGTCAGCTGATGACTGTCACGCAGGCTGCGATACCAGTGGGCTGACTTCTTCATCCGCCGCTGGCGCTGGTTATCCAAATCGATTTCGATTAGTCCGTAACGGTTCTTAAAAGCGTTCATGGGTGAAACATTGTCGGTAAACGCCCACAACATATAGCCCTGACAATTGGCACCCGCCTCACGCGCTTTCAGCGTCTGATAAAGATGTTCCCCGATAAATTCGATGCGATAGTCATCCTCAATCTGGCCGTCAGCATTGCGGAACTGCGCTTCGTTTTCGATGCCCATCCCGCTTTCGGCGACAAACCACGGGAAGTTGCCGTACTCCTGTTTAATACGCATCGCCATATCAAAAATAATCTGCGGACGGATTTCCCAGCCGCGCGATTTATTCATGCGGCGTCCCGGCAGTTCAAAGTGGTCATAGTAGTAAGCCGGATGGAAGGGTGTCTGCGGGTGCCAGGCATGGGATGGTGCTTTGACGCGATGCGGATAGTAGAGATTGATGCCCACTTCATCGACGCGGTAATCCGCAATCAGCTGCAATTCAGCGGCATCGTAGTCCCACTGCACCTGATGTTCAGCCAGTAGTGCGATCAGCTGCGCCGGATATTCGCCTTTAATTGCCGGATCAAGAAATACGCGGTTATAAAACAGGTCGTACATCTCTGCGGCTTTAACATCATGGGGCGCGCCGGAACGCGGATAAGTCACTTCCGGGTTCAGGATGGTGCCGACCGTGCCCTGATAACCTTTCTCGCGAAACAGCTTCACCACTTTGGCGGTCGCCAGGTTTTTATGGTGGTTCCACTGCATCCACTTATGCGTATTCTGCTCATACGGCCAGCGCAACGCATCCAGATAAACCCGGGTTTGCACCACAATCGGCTCGTTAAAGGTGAACCAGCGCGTCACTTTGCCGGCATACCGTTCGAACACCTTTTCCACATAGCGCAGATACAGCTCCACCACATGTTTCGATCCCCAGCCGCCATACTGTTCCAGCAATACAGCGGGCAGTTCGTAATGCTCAAGGCAGAGCATCAGCTCAATGCCCTGACGCTGCATCTCATCGATCAGGTTGTCGTAGTAGCGGGCGTACTCCTCATCCACTACCCCATTTTCGTAATCAGTCAGAAAGCGCGACCAGTTAATCGAGGTGCGGTAGTGGGTCAGACCGGCCGCCTTCATCAGCGCCACATCTTCCTGATAACGATTGATAAAATCGGTGGCCCCCGCCGGGCCGTAGCCGTTATGCCAGACCTGGCGATCGTTCTTATACCAGGCGTCAATCCACGAGTCCTGCCCCGCTTTCTTGCCGCTCCAGCCTTCGGTTTGCCAGGCTGAGGCGGCGGCGCCGAGAATAAAGTCATCGGGGAGGGTGACGGTTACCTTACTCATCATGACTCCTGTTAGTTGTTAGCCATTTCGGGTTGCAGCGCCTTATCTTCAGCGGCCTGCGCACGACGGGCGGCGATTTTGACAAACGGGAAGTAGACCACCACCGACACCAGAATGCAGACAATCTGCGTGACGACCGCGCCCATCGAACCGGCGGTAGAGAGCCAGGCGTTGATAATCGGCGGCGTGGTCCAGGGCACCATCACCACCGCTTTACCGGCAAAACCGGTGAGCGTAGCGAAGTAGCCAATCGAGCCGGTAATCAGCGGGGTGATAATAAACGGGATCGCCAGAATAGGATTCAACATAATCGGCATGCCGAAGATCACTGGCTCATTGATATTAAACAGCCCGGGGCCAAACGACAGCTTGGCGATTTCGCGCATCTCTTTGCGTTTGGTCGCCAGCATTACCGCTGTCAGCAGACCAATGGTCAGGCCGGAGCCGCCAATGCTCATATACACATCCCAGAACGGCATGGTGATAATATTCGGCGCCTCTTTGCCCTGCTCAAAGGCATTCATATTCACCAGAATCGCCCCCAGCAGCAGCGGCTCACGAATCGGTTTAATCATCTGGTTGCCATGGATACCGATCACCCAGAACAGCTGGGCGACAAACATCAGCAGCAGAATGCCCCACAGGCTCTGCACCACCGACTCCAGCGGCTCCTGCACCACTTTGTACACCGCATCGTAAAGATACATGCCGGTAATACGGTGAAAGATAAAGCCCAGCGTGGCGATAGCGGTAACGGTAATAATCGCCGGGATCAGCGCGGAGAACGAAGCGGCCACATTGGGCGGCACGGTATCCGGCATTTTGATTTTCAGGCGATCCACGTTTTCCAGCCGGCAGTAGATTTCCACCGACAAAATGGCGATAAACATGCCGAGGAACAGGCTTTTGGTATCAGAGAACTGCTTAGCCAGCACATCGGTAACCAGCTGCATCTGACCACCGACCATCATCTGCAAAGTGGTCGGCGTGACGGCGATAAAGCAGATAATCGCCAGTAAGCCGGGGAACAGCGTCTTAATGCCATTGATTTTGCCCAGCTCAATACCGATCAGAAACACCGCGCCGATATTGAGAAAACTGAGCGTGGCGTAGTTAATACTGGTGGTAATCGGTTTCAGCTCGGCAAGGAATGAGAGCGCAGAAAAACTGGCGAGGCCATTTTTTGGATCCAGCACCATATTGGAGATCAGTACCGAGAAAGCACCGACAATAATCACCGGCATCAGGGTAATAAACGATGCTTTGATCGCCATGATATAGCGGTAACTATTGAATTTAGTGGCGAAACTCCCCAGAGAGTCGATGAGACGATCCTGTAGAGACATGAGTCATACCTCAAAGTAAAAGTGGCGACATCCGGTTATAGGGTCAGCGGTGATATTCCGTTCACCTGGCATACCAAAATTAACCAGATTGATTTATTTTTCTGTGATTCAGTTCTCGGAACGGTGTTTTGGAATTCCAATAATATGAAATCACATTATTTGGCATACCAATATGTGAGGTGAGTATGGATTTTGAACAAATTATGATGGAGTTGCTGATTAACGCCGGTGAAGCGCGATCCCATGCGATGAGCGCCATCCAGTTTGCCCGCAAACGCGAATGGCAGAATGCCGACGATGCGCTGGCGGCGTCAGTGGAAGCGGCAAAAGCCGCCCATCAGATTCAGACCCGCCTGATTGGCGCTGATGAAGGGGTGGGGAAAGTGCCGGTGACGCTGATCCTGGTGCATGCGCAGGATCATTTGATGAATGCGATGCTGTGCCGCGATCTGGCCGAGGAGATTGTGTTGCTGAGGAAAGAGATGTCTGGAGAGGTTTAATATGGGCGGCGAGAACGCGTCATTAGGTGCGTGCAAACCATCGGCACGGGCGGCGAGAACGCTGCCCCTACAGTCAATTAATTCCAGGGGCGGCATTCTCGCCGCCCGTACTGGAGATTCAGATTTCTAACGCCAGCAGCTCCGCAAAGGTCTGACGACGGCGAATTTCGCGCGGCTGACCTTTTTCAAACAGCACTTCCGGCAATAGCGGGCGGGTGTTGTAGTTGGATGACATCGAGGCGCCATACGCTCCGGTATCATGGAACACCAGATAATCGCCAACCTGCACCACCGGCAGCGCGCGGGTCTCTACCTTGCCGCCCTCCAGCTGGGTGAAGACATCGCCGGATTCGCATAATGGCCCGGCCACTACGCTGTCGATGGTCTGCTGCTCATCGATCTGGCGATTATCACCGGCGATCGCCGAAATATGGTGGTAACTGCCATACATTGCCGGACGCATCAGATCGTTAAAACCGGCATCCACCAGCACAAAGTGACGGCTGCCCATCGCTTTAACTGCACGTACCTGTGAAACCAGCACGCCGGACTCTGCCACCAGGAAGCGTCCCGGTTCAATTTCCAGTTTCACCGCATGACCCAGGTGTGCGGCAATCCGCTCACGCGCGCCGTTCCACAGGCCGAAATAGTGTTCAGTATCGATTGCTTCTTCGCCGTAGTGATAAGGAATCGACAGGCCGCCACCGGCAGAAATCGCCTCCAGATCCTGGCCGAAGCTGACCACCTGATCGACCATCGCATCACACACCTGCTCGAGGTGACCATAATCCACACCAGAACCGATATGCATATGAATGCCGACCAGTTGCAGGCCATACTGCTGGATCGCCGTCAGGGCGAGGGTCAAATCGGTATACCAGATGCCATGCTTGCTGTTTTCGCCGCCGGTGTTGGTTTTCTGGCTATGACCATGACCAAAGCCCGGATTGACCCGCAGCCAGACACGATGGCCGGGAGACACCGCGCCCAGCTGTTGCAGCATATCGACCGAGCCGACATTTACCGTGATTTTTTTCTCCGCCACACGCGCAAGGGTTGGTGTATCAAACACATCGGCAGTAAACACAATTTCATCGTCGCCCGGCTGGAACCCGGCAACCAGTGCGCGCTCAATTTCACCCAGTGATACCGAGTCCACTTTCACCCCGGCCTGACGCATCAGACGCAAAATATGAATATTGGAGCAGGCCTTCTGTGCGAAGCGGATCACGTCAAACTGTTGCAGTTGCGCGATACGCGCCTGAATGATATCGGCGTCATACGCCCATACCGGGCAGTCGTACTGACGAGCCAGAGTAAGCAGATTGTCACGGTTCAGTGCGGTTTCACGGTTATTTAGCGGGCGTGGCATGGCGATTCTCCTGTAGTTATGCGCTTATTACGCCACAGGCCAGCCTTGTTGAAAAATATCTGTTTAATCCATGTCTATGCAAATATGATATGGCTTTCAGCAACGGACTCAGCGACGGAAGCGGAACATGGCCAATATTAACCTGCGTCATATCGAGATTTTTCATGCGGTGATGACCAGCGGTAATCTGACGGAAGCGGCAGCGATGCTGCATACTTCGCAGCCGACCGTCAGTCGCGAGCTGGCGCGCTTTGAAAAACTCATTGGCTTGCGGCTGTTTGAACGGGTGCGGGGGCGTTTGCAACCCACGGTGCAGGGTTTGCGTCTGTTTGAAGAGGTGCAGCGCTCATGGTACGGGCTGGATCGCATTATCGATGCGGCGGAAGGACTGCGTCAGTTCCGCCAGGGCGAACTCTCCATCGCCTGTCTGCCGGTATTCTCCCAGTCGCTGCTGCCGCTACTCTGTCAGCCATTTCTTCAGCGCTATCCCGATCTCAGCCTGAATATTATTCCGCAGGAGTCGCCGCTGCTGGAAGAGTGGCTGTCGGCGCAGCGCCACGATCTGGGACTGACCGAAACCACCCTCACCCCGGCGGGAACCGATCGTATCGAGCTGCTGACGCGCAACGAGGTCTGTGTGCTGCCGCGCGGCCACCGGCTGGCGGATCGTACCGAGCTACAGCCGCAGGATTTTGCCGGCGAAAACTATATCAGCCTGTCACGCAGCGACAGCTATCGCCAGCTGCTGGATAAACTGTTTGCCGCGGAGGGGGTGCAGCGGCGAATGGTGATGGAGACCCACAGCGCCGCTTCGGTCTGTGCGATGGTAAAAGCGGGCGTGGGTATCTCAGTGGTAAATCCGCTGACGGCGCTGGATTACGCCGACAACGGCGTGGTGATTCGACGCTTCAGCATCGATGTGCCCTTTACCGTCAGCTTAATCCGCCCCCGTCATCGTCCGGCGTCGGCGCTGGTCGATGCCTTTAGTCATCATCTGCAGCAGCATATTGGCCTGTTCAGCCAGCGCCTCGACGCCTTACTGGCTTAAGCGCTGACCGGCTGCGTCTGGCCGCGTACGCCACGGAAGGTGATCAGGCAGACAATCAGCCCAATCACCGCCAGCACTGCCGCCGCGACCGGTACTGCCGTCAGGCCATAGCCGCCGCCAATCACTGCGCCGCCCACCCAGGCGCCGAGCGCATTGCCAACGTTAAACGCCGAAATATTCAGCGTCGATACCAGGTTCGGCGCATCTTTACCGTGGCGCACCACGTTGATTTGCAGGCCCGGCACGGTGGCAAAGGTGGCCATCGCCCACAGGAACAGGGTGATTTCCGCCAGCCACAGCGCATGGCTGGTCCAGCTAAACAGCAGTGAGAAGATGGCGATCAGCGAGAAACTTAAAATCAGGCTGAAGGATACGCGCCAGTCCGCCAGCTTGCCGCCAAGAATATTACCGACCGTCAGGCCGCCACCAATCAGGAACAGCGTCCAGCTGACACCACGATCGCTAATACCGGTCACCTCTAACAGCAGCGGAGCGATATAGCTAAACAGTGCAAACATCGCGGCGGCGAAAAATAGGGTCATCATCAGCGACAGCCACAGCTTACCATTGGCCAGCGCACCAATTTCACTCGCCAGATGCACCGGTTTCTCCTGTTTATTCACCGGCAGGCTGACAATCAGCGCGATAAATGCCAGCACGCCAATCACCGACACCGCCCAGAAAGTGGCGCGCCAGCCAAACAGCTGACCAAACCAGGTACCGAGCGGTACGCCCAGTACATTCGCCAGCGTTAAACCGGTAAACATCAGCGCTACTGCCGATGCCTGTTTCCCTGGCGCCACCAGGCTGGCAGCCACTACGGCACCAATACCGAAGAACGCGCCGTGACACAGCGCAGTCACCACCCGTGCCAGCATCAGCAGGTTGTAGTTATAAGCCAGCGCACAAAGAATATTGCCGATAATAAAGATCGACATCAGCAGCACCAGTGTGCGCTTGCGCGGCAGTTTAGCCGTCAGCAGCGCCATAATCGGCGCGCCAATCGCCACGCCCAGGGCATATCCGCTGATCAGCCAGCCCGCAGATGGAATCGACACCTGAAGATCCTTCGCCACTTCGGGCAGCAATCCCATAATGACAAATTCTGTCGTGCCGATAGCAAACGCACTCAACGCTAACGCCAGTAATGAAACGGGCATATCACTCTCTCCCAAAAATTAGACCATTTGATAATGCAGGCAGGATGTTTCTGAAAATAAATCCGCTTTTAGTGCCGGTTTTGATCAAGATTAAAATTTGAACTCTGTCACACTGCTATTAATAGCATAGCTAACAATTCGGTTACACCCCGCATGGCGCAAGGGTCTTTTGCCGCACAAGCAATAATCGCGACCAGCATTATTCAGAAAATTGTCACGCGAAATACACTTTTGCCAGGCAGTCTGGATCAACGTCTAATGGAATTTTTATTCTAATTCCCGTTCTAAACTTTATCAATTCTTAACATTTCACGCTAAGATTGATCTCAGTTTCGACCTTAAGGCAAATGAAGCGTTGCCATCTTCGTTGAAATCTTTAGGCTTTGGCGCAAATTCAGCTTTAAAGAATATGGCCGTTCAGCCGATACCTTGTACATGGAACGTGCGGGTAAATAGTTACGTTGCTTGATAATCAACGTCGGGGAGACAAAATGCGACTGGTTACATCCTTAATGATGTTTTTCCTGAGTGGATGCTCAGTAGGGAATTATCAGTACAGCAAAGAGGCTGAAAAAAGGGTCGATATGACGGTAACCGGTATCCCGACAGTGATGGGCATCGGTACGCTGGGCACCACCATACCATTGACATCGCAGTACAGCCTGACCGCCGCCCATGTGGCAAAGTTCTCGATGTATAAAGTGAAAGCCTACCATCCTGAATGCGATCTGGCCGTGGTCTATCACAAGAACGACGAAGCCAGCCTGCCACCCAGCTTTCGTAATGGCAGAATGGGCGACAAAGTCAATCTGTATGGCTACAGCTTTATTTCCGCGATGCCGGTAGCATCGAGCGGCACTAACCTGATCAATACCGGGTTAAAGAATAAATGGAATAAACTCAGCTGTGTGGTGGTGGCCGCCAATGCAGGTGTGGTGCAGGGAATGTCCGGTGGCGCGGTATATAACGCCTCTGATGACAGTATCGGCGGCGTGATCGTTGGCTACACCAGTGAAGTTAACGACAATAAAACCGGTAAGACGTTGTTTAAAGATGTGGCGCTGTATGTGCCCTACGCACGCTTTAAGGACTGGCTGGATACCGCGCTCAAGTCTTAAGCAATACGGGCGGTGCAAATCCGCCGCCCCATGCTTTATTAACTCTCCTTTTTCAGCGTATTTAACGCATCCGGCAAGCCATTATGATCGCCGAATTGCTGCTCCGGCACGTCGTTCCAGCGATCTTCGCGCGTCGCTTCATACGCCTGGTTTTTCGGGTAGAAGATACGGTTTTCCGCTTTATTCGCCTCACCAATTACCATCAGGCGCGCTTCGCGATCGCTGTTATTGATAAAGGTGTGACAGATGCCGGTGCCGGCGGGAAACGCCACGGCGTCCCCCGGTTGCAGCGCAAACATCTCACCATTAATCCACGCGTGCGGGTGCCCTTCCAGCACATAAACAAACTCTTCTTCAGCGCTTTCTGCATGCGGATAAGACATGCGCCGCCCCGGCAACAGTCGCTCATGGTGAATGCCAATCCGCGTCAGTCCCAGCCGGTAACTCAGCACGGTGCCAATCGACATCAATTCATCACTGTCGGGATAATGCTCATTATCTTCACCCTCCAGTTCACGCCAGTTGCGGATAAAGTCAGGGCGGGATTGTTTTGTGGTCATGGCACCCTCTTTGCTCTTTGCTTAAGTTAAAACCCGGTTCAGGCACTATCGCGTAATTCAAACATCCCAAAGGGATGAATCTGCAGATAGTAGTGATCGCCCGGTGCTGGCTGCAGCTCGATGGCATTGACCTGTAACAGTAGCTGCTGCCCGTGCCAGTCAACCAGCACCTCGTACTGCGGCCCCATATAAGCCACTTTTTTTATCGTACAACGCTGACTGAGATCACCCTGCTGACTGAGGGTAATGGCCTCCGGTCGCACACCAATATGGCACTGCTGCAATCCGAGGGCAAAACCCTGCGGGCGTGCAACCGGATAGCCAAATATCTCAACGCTACGCTCAGTGATCTGTGCATCAAAGATATTAGCATCGCCCATAAAACTGGCCATAAAACGTGATGCCGGATAGCGATACAGCGTCTGCGGTTCGCCGAGCTGCATAATCTTACCTTTGTTCATTACCAGCACCGTATCCGACACGGCAAATGCTTCACTTTGATCGTGTGTGACATACAGTGAGGTGATATTGAACCGTTGCTGCAATTCGCGGATCTTTTCGCGCATGCTGCGTCGCAGGTTAGCATCGAGGTTACTGAGCGGCTCATCAAACAGCAGCACCTTGGGTTTCAGGATCAGGGCGCGCGCCAGCGCCACACGCTGCTGCTGCCCACCGGAGATCTGGTCGACAAAGCGATCGGCAAACCCCTCCAGATCCACCAGCTTCAGCGCTTCCTCCACCCGATCGCGAATTTCCGCTTTTGGCCGGCCCAGCATCCTTAAGCCATAACCAATGTTCTCGCCCAGCGACATATGCGGAAACAGCGCATAAGACTGAAACACCATGCAAATATCTCGCTGCTGGATCGAACGGTGAGTGACATCTTCGCCATCGATCAGGATCTGCCCTGCGCTGGGCTTTTCGAGTCCAGCCACCAGCCGCAACACCGTGGTTTTACCGCAACCCGATGGCCCCAGCAGCGTCACCATCTGCCCTTGCGGGATCGCCAGGTTAAGATCGTCAATCACCACATTGCTGCCAAAGCGCTTACCAATATTTTTCAGCTCGACGAAGTGTTTTTTATTTTCATTAGGTTGTGCAGTGTTAGCGTTCATAAGCACCCTGTTAACTGTTTTTCGCCCGTGAACGGGCCACGCGCGCTTCACCAACCAGCGCGTCAAAGATAAAAATGATAGCCAGCATCACCACGATCAAAACCGATCCATAGGCGATAGCCATGCCGTATTCGCCATCCTCAACGCGGTTCAGGATGTAGGAGGTCGCTACGCGCGTATCCGGCGTCACCAGGAACACAATTGCGCTGACGGTGGTAATGGCGCGCACAAAGCTGTAGATCAGCGCCGAAAGGATCGCCGGTCGCAACAGTGGCAGCACGATAAACAGCACCGTTCTTAACGATCCGGCGCGCAGACTGAGCGAGGCTTCGTCAAGAGATTTATCCAGCTGTCCCAGCCCGGCGATACCGGCACGGATCCCCACCGGTACATTGCGCATCACCATGGAGATAATCACAATCGCCGCGGTGCCGGTGAGATAGACCGGCGCACTGTTAAACGCCAGAATATAGGACACCCCGGCCACCGTGCCCGGCACGGCAAAACAGAGCATGGTCGTGAACTCAATCACCTTCTTACCGGTAAAGTGCTGGCGCACCACGATATACGCAATCAGTAAACCAAAGATGGCGGTAATCGGTGCGGCAATACCGGCGTAGAGCAAGGTATCCAGCAGTGAAGGCCAGGCGCCGTCACTGAATCCCTGACCAAACAGTCTGGCAAAGTTGTCCAGCGTTAAGGTGTAATCGACACCCCAGTTGACGGTAAAACTGCCATAGAAAATGCTGCCATACAGCAATACGTTAAAACCAATCCACACCCACAGCAGCAGTGTTACCGCCGTGACCAGCGACACCGGCAGCGGTTGTACATCGCCACGCGTCGATTTGCCGGAGATGGTGACGTAGGAACGTTTCCCGATCCACATATACTGGATGCAGAACACCAGCAGCGAGAACAGCAACAGAATCACGCCGAGCGTACTGGCCGCGGCATAGTCGAGCTGAGCGCCGGTGATATAGAAGTAGATCTGCGTCGCCAGCACGTCGAAGTTACCGCCGAGCACCAGCGGATTGCTGAAGTCAGCCAGCGACTGCACAATCACAATCAGGAACGAGTTAGCCAGCGCTGGTTTCAGCAGTGGTAAAAACACGCGTTTAAAGGTCTGATAACGGTTAGCGCGCAGGGTGTAAGAGGCCTCTTCCAGCGACGGATGAATGGTTTTAATCGCGCCATCGAGGATCATAAAAGACATCGGGGTAAATGCCAGCACCTGTGCCAGCCAGATGCCGGTAAAACCATACAGCCAGTTGCTGTTGGTCAGCCCCAGGTATTGCACCATAAATTCGGTAACATAACCGGAGCGCCCCATCATCAGGGTCACTCCCAACCCGACCACAAACGGCGGCGTAACAATCGGCAGAATCGAGAAGATACGGCCAATCAGCGCCGAGCGTTTGGCGATGCGCGTGGTGTAAATAGCCAGCACCAGTCCAAAGAAGGTGCAGCCAATGCCAACTGCCGCACTAAGCAGGAACGAGTTCCAGATCACCTGAACAATATGGGCCTGACCAAGGATATTCATAAACTGCAACGGCGCAAACTCTCCGCTGTCATTGCGGAACATCGGCTTAAAAATCGCCAGGCTTGGATAGAGGATAAACAGAGCAATCAGCGCAATAATCGCAATCAGTGAGCCGAGGACAAAACGATCGCCGCCGAGCCACTCCAGACGTGACAGCGCCAGCGTCATAATGGCGCCAAGGCTGATCAGCATCAGAATCGTGCCGTAGCCCATCCCGCGCCCGACCAGCGTTGCGCTTACCACCATAAATAACATGCAAAACAGCGCGTAGCCAGCATCAAACAGATGGCGGCCACGCTTTTCGCGACTAACACTCTGAGCCGGACGCAGCAGCAGTAATAGCGGCAGCAGCAGCCATGCCAGCGCGACAGTCACGCCAGACCAGCCATAAGCGGCGACAATTTCGTCACCGGTGGACTCCAGCAGCCCGTAATCAAGGCTGAATACCGGCAGCAGCACAAAGGCCAGCACCAGAACACCCAGCCAGTAGAAAATAGCATCCCGTCTCTGCGGCGGGCGCAGAGCTATAGCATCACTCATGATATTCCCCGGTAATGGGTAAAGAGAGCAGTAGCACGCCGCAACGGCGTGCCTGTGGGGCCTGGGTTATTTACCCATTTTGACGTCGTTGACCCATTTGGTGATCAGGTGCTTACGCATCTCTGTCGCACCATATTTGTCCATGTCGTAATCGATCAGTTTCAGGTCGTCGAGTTTCAGTGAGTTAGGTGAGGTTTCGGCAGTGGTATTGGTAAGAATCTGGTAGGACTCACCTTTTTTCCATGACGACTCCTGCGCCTCTCTGGACAGCGCCCAGTCAACAAACAGTCTGGCGTTATCCTGATTACGCGCGTTTTTCAGGATGCTGACACCGCCAATCTCATAGCCTGAGCCTTCACATGGAGAAATTAACTGCAGCGGTGCGCCCTTCTCTTTCTCCAGCGAATAGTCATGCAGGAAGCCGATGCCGATGGCGGTCTCACCGCGTGCAGCGTTACGCGCCGGCGCAATCCCCGATTTGGTGTACTGGGAAACATTGCCGTTCAGTTTTTTCAGATAATCAAATGCCTGCTCTTCACCCCACAGCTGGGTAAAGGTGGCCAGCGCGGTATAAGCGGTACCGGAACTTTGCGGATCGGCGATCTGGATCTCGCCTTTGTAGACCGGGTTAGTCAGATCCTTCCAGCATTTGGGTACCGGCAGGTTTTTCTCTTTCAGCCGATCGGTATTGACCCCCAGCCCGAGAATACCGATATAGATTGCCGACGAGTAGTTACCTTTAACTTTGGCCGGATCGCGGAACTGCGGCATGATCTGTTCGAGGTTTGGCGACTTATACGCGGCCAGCAATCCCATCTCTCCTGCCTGTGACTGCGGATCAAGGGTGCCGCCGTACCAGACATCCGCCTGCGGGTTATTTTTTTCCGCATCGACTTTCGCCAGCGTACTGCCGGAGCCATTGCGAATAAAACTGGTCTTAACCTGATACTTGTCGCCGAAGGCTTTGGCCTCGGTTTCACACATAGTATTGGTGGCGCTGCAGTAGATCACCAGACGGCCTTTAGCCTGAGCGCTACCCGCGAAGGCGGCCAGCGCCAGTCCGGCAGCAATAAACGTAGCGAGAGGAATGATTTTCATTATTTTATCCTTATCTGTTGGGTACAAAGATCAGACTGCGGCAGTTAATCTGCCTGTTTAAATCTCAGTCGGTTTAACCCGGCGATCAGCAGTGGCATCAGCAGCAGACCAATACAGCTGGCCGCCAGCGTCAGCAGTGCAAAGAAGCCCGGCCAACCGTAGTGTTCTAATACCTGCGCCAGCGGCCAGCCGGCCAGCGCGGCCCCCAGATAGGCAAATAAGCCGAGGAAGCCGGTCACCGTCCCCGCCGCGTCTTTATGGCAATATTCGGCGGCGGCCAGGCCAATCAGCATTTGCGGACCGAAGATAAAGAAGCCGAGGCTGAAAAAGCACATCGATAACAAGCCGTAATGGTGAACCGGCGCCAGCCAGAGTGCGGTCATACTAAGAAACAGCCCAAAGGCAAACAGCAAAATCATCGGCGCGCGCTGACCACGAAACAGCAGATCCGACCCCCAGCCCGCAAACAACGCACCAATCAGGCCGCCCAGCTCGAACAACGACAGCGTGGCATTGGCGCCAAGCAGTGAAACCTGATGACTTTCCGCCAGCCAGATATTGCCCCAGTCATTCAGCGCAATACGGATCAGATACACCAGCACATAGGACGCCGCCAGCAGCCAGATTGTACGGTTGGCCAGAATCGCCTGGCGCAGAATAACGCGCATCGCCATCGGCGGACTGTGCTGCTCCTGCCATAGCTCCAGCGGATCGCGGCGCCATTGCCCCACGGTTGGCAGCCCCTGCGCCGCAGGTTTGTCACACAGCTGCCAGCACAGCCAGATCCCCAGCAACATCCCCATCACGCCAGGCACCAGCAGCGCCGCCTGCCAGCCATAGCGGGAGGCGAGAAACCCCGATAACAGAGGTACCAGCGCACCGCCCATGGTGATCGAGGTATTCCAGCAGCCCCACCAGAAGCCACGCTCGTTGCGTGAATACCAGCTGGTCAACAGCCTCGCGCAAGGTGGCCAGCCCCAGCCCTGAAAAAAGCCATTTAGCGTCCAGACAATCAGCAGTGCGCTCCATGAGTGGCACAGGGTAAACACCACATTCAGCAGGCCGGTGATAAACAGGCCAGTGCCCATAAACCAGCGCGCCGAACTCTTATCGCTGATAATGCCGGAGAAGAATTTTGACGCGCCGTACACCAGATAAAACAGCGTGCCGAGCAAACCGATATCCGCTTTATCCAGCCCAAGTTCCAGCTGCATCACCGGCATCGCATAACTGACGCTTTTGCGCGTCAGATAAAAGGCGGCGTAGCCCACTACCATTGAGAACAGCAGCCGGGGACGCCAGTAGCGATAACCGGCATCTATCTGTTCGTCAGTCAGGACCGTTGCGGACATGCACTCCTCCTGGGTTGCGGCGAGTATAAAAAACGGCGGATGATTTGGGATGAGATAAAGTTGGAGTGAGCTAAGACTTATTCCTGGTTAAGGGGATATTTGATCCAGTTTTGTGGGCAAGTTAACAATAATGCGAGTGCCCTGTTGCTGTGACATCTGCCAGTCGCCGCCAAGCGCACGTACCCGCTCTTCAATGCCACGCAAGCCAAATCCTCCCGTACCCTTGACGCTCATTCCGATGCCATCATCGCTGACGGTAAGGGTAATCAGGCGCTGATGCTGTACCAGGCTGACCTTTACCTGTCGTGCCTGCGCATGCTTACTGATGTTATTCAGCAACTCCTGAACCACGCGATAGAGGGTAAAAATCAGGGTTTCATCCTGCGGCAGGGAAGTCAGCTGATAATCGAGCTGAAAATCAATGCCCTGTTCAGCAAATGAGAACTCTCCCGCCAGCTGGTGCAGAGCCTTGTCCAGTGCCATCTCTTCCAGCACCGGTGGGCGTAGCTGCCGCAGCAGCTGACGTGTGGTGTGGTGAATACGTTTTGACAGATCGCCGATCTGTCCGGCAGCCTGCTGCACCGCCGCAGAATCGGCGGTGCGATTCACCAGCATCGCCTGAATCTGGATGGCGGTGATGTTCTGGCCGATTTCATCATGCAACTCACGCGCAATCGCTTTGCGCACCGCTTCTTCGGTATCGACCAGTTGCGTCATCAGCTGGCGACGCGCCTGCAACTCTTTTTCCAGTTGCAAACGGTAACGCTGCAAGTGCTGCGCCAGTTGCTGCTGACGGCTGACGGCAATGCCCAGCCCGGTGCCCAGCAGCGCCTGGGTGGAGAGAAACAGCTCCAGCTCGCGCAGATCGTGAAAAGCACCGCTCGCCTGACGTGTCAGGGTAATCAGTACACTGCCCAAAATGGCTGACAATACCCCGCCCTGCCAGCCAAATTTATAGGCCATAAATACATTGGGCAGAAATACCAGCATCAGCAGCAGGCGCTCCATTTCTGGGGCGATCGCTACCTGTATGCTGACGCCGATGGCAAAGAACACCGAGCACCAGATTAGCAGCGAAGTGCGAAGTGGCGGATCGGGCATGCGCTGCGCCAGCATATCGCTAAGGTGTTGTTGGCGGAGGTACTCATAGATCAGGTAACTAAACGGTGTCAGCAGAATGCCACCGGTAAATGAAGCCAGCATGGTTTGTGTCATGCCATCATTGAGCCATGGGCCAATCAGCACGCCCTGCAGCAGGGTATTAGCGCTGACTGCGGCCAGCAATACCGTCAGGCGCTGCCAGTAGAGGGTATGACGATGCCAGACGCGCTGACTCAGCCAGGCGGGGAGTAAACTGATTAACGGTGACAGCAGCACCCAATCGCGCGCCAGTAAATGCTGCCACTGCAGGGCGCTGATCATTATCCCTTCCACCAGCAGCAGAGCCAGCCAGTAGCGACGCGGTAACAGGATCATCAACGCCAGATGCAGCCCTTGCGGCAGCAGCAATACCGCCTGCTGTCCATTCTGGCTGAGGTAAAAACTGATCGTCCATAGCGCCAGCCAGCTAAGGGCAAAAAACAACGCCAGAAACAGTGAAAGAACCAGATGGCGGCGCTGTGGCATCAGTGACGACTCAGCAACTGATGCTGGAGAGCAAAATGCACCAGTTCAACGGTGGTGGCGCACTGCAATTTACCCAATACGTTGGCGCGATGCACATGGACGGTTTTATGGCTCAGATCAAGCTGAACGGCAATCGCTTTTACACTAAGCCCATTTACCAGCAGGTCGAAAATTTCTTTCTCACGCGGCGTCAGTTCCGCCAGTTCGCCGGGGATCTGAGTGGTTTGCCGCAATGCACGCAATGCATCAGCACACAGATACAGACCGCCGACGCTGACGGTGCGCAAAGCCTGCACCAGCTCCTCCGGGCCACAGCGCTTGGTCAGATAACCGCTGGCGCCAGCGTCCACCGCGCCCTGCACAAATGCGCTGCTGTCGTAGATACTGAGAATAATGGCGCGGAAACCGGGTCGCTGCTGACGCAGCCGCTGTAGCAGACTCAGACCACTCTCTTCCGGCATCGAAATATCCAGCACCACCACATCAATATTGTCATGCAACAGATGCGGCCATGCCTGCTGTGCGCCAGAGAACTGTCCGACCACCTGAATATCACTCTCCAGCGACAGTAACTGAGCAAACCCCGAACGCACTACTACATGGTCATCGACCAATGCCACGTTAATCATATTTTGTAACACCGCTGTCATATTTTCTGCATGATGCGGGGGAATGAGCAGACTGGCAAACCAATGGCGGGAAATTGCTGCGGGGTTAACAAAAATAGCTATGTACAGAGCCAGGGATTAACTAACGGGGCATGCATGCCGATAAAATCGTTGGTATTACGAGTCACAACCGTCATGCCGTGCACGATTGCCGTGGCGGCAATCAGCGCATCCGCTTCCGAGCGTTTATCCGGCACATGCAGCCTGGCGCAACAGAGCGCCACCGCTTTATCGACAGCGAGAATCCGCTTGCTGAATTCGATTAACACCTGATCCTCAAACCAGCTGCGGAGCATGCGGCCCTGCGAACGGTCTTTTCGCTCTTTATTCAGGATGCCTTTCTCAATTTCCAGCACGGTAATAACTGAAATAAAACACTCGCTCAGATTAACCGACTCCGCCCAGTCAATCACCGCCGCATCGGCTTTACCGGATTTCGCCTTGCGTAGCTCCGAGATAATATTGGTATCCAGTAAATACAGCATCAGAGATCCACATCCCGATCAGAGATGACGGCACGCACGGTATCGAATTCGATATCCTGCCCCTCAGGCATCGACAACGCATCAGTCAGAGTACGGCGGTGGCCTGACAACCGGATAAACTCGTCATAGGTAATCAACACATGCGCCGGTTTACCGCGCACGGTGATATATACCGGGCCAGTTTCTGCCGCTTTCTTTGCGCTGGAAACATCCTGATTAAAATGACGGCTGGTATAGGTTGTGGTGGTCATTTTGCCCCCCAAGTAGAGATGTTGCTACATAATTAATTTACTACAAGCGGGCGAAAACAGACAACAGAAAGAACAAAAAAACGGCAAAAAAAACGGCCAGCATCTGCTGACCGTTATTAGCGTACGAACGCCCGCTTACTTATTGGTTGGACGCAGTGCCGGGAACAGGATGACGTCGCGAATGGTGTGGCTGTTAGTAAACAGCATCACCATACGGTCGATACCAATGCCCAGACCGGCCGTCGGCGGCAGGCCATGTTCCAGCGCGGTGACGTAGTCTTCGTCGTAGAACATTGCTTCATCATCACCGGCATCTTTGGCATTCACCTGCTGAGCGAAACGCTCGGCCTGGTCTTCTGCATCATTCAGCTCGGAGAAGCCGTTACCGATTTCACGGCCGCCGATAAAGAACTCAAAGCGGTCGGTGATTTCCGGGTTGTCATCATTACGACGCGCCAGCGGCGAAACTTCAGCCGGGTATTCGGTAATAAAGGTCGGCTGAATCAGATGGCTTTCAGCGGTCTCTTCAAAGATCTCCGTTACGATGCGGCCCAGACCCCAGCTCTTCTCAATTTTGATGCCGAGAGAGGTAGCGATCGCCGAGGCTTTTGCCAGATCGTCGAGATCCGCCAGATTGGTTTCCGGACGATATTTCAGAATCGCTTCTTTCATCGTCAGTTTTTCAAACGGTTTACCGAAATCAAATTCCTGCTCACCGTATGGCACCACGGTGCTGCCCAGTACATCCTGCGCCAGGGTGCGGAACAGGCTTTCGGTCAGTTCAATCAGATCGCGGTAATCCGCGTACGCCATATAGAGTTCCATCATGGTGAACTCAGGGTTGTGGCGCGGCGAAATGCCTTCGTTACGGAAGTTGCGGTTGATCTCAAACACGCGGTCAAAGCCACCCACCACCAGACGCTTCAGATACAGCTCCGGGGCAATACGCAGATACATATCAATATCCAGCGCATTGTGATGGGTGATAAACGGACGCGCAGAGGCGCCGCCCGGGATCACCTGCATCATTGGCGTTTCAACTTCCATAAAGTCGCGGCCAACCATAAACTGACGAATGCCAGCCATGATCTGTGAACGCACTTTAAAGGTGTTGCGTGATTCGTCATTGGCAATCAGATCAAGATAACGCTGGCGGTAACGGGTTTCCTGATCGGCCAGACCATGGAATTTGTCCGGCAGCGGAC
Organism: Winslowiella arboricola; assembly: GCF_025527015.1. GTDB lineage: Bacteria > Pseudomonadota > Gammaproteobacteria > Enterobacterales > Enterobacteriaceae > Erwinia > Erwinia arboricola. Next base: position 208,422 of record NZ_JAODIM010000040.1, read on the forward strand.
GCAGCGCCTTGGTCAGCAAACGCAGTTCGCTACAGTGAATCGACAGTTCGCCGGTTTTGGTCTTGAACAGCTTACCGCGTGCGCCGAGGATATCGCCTAAGTCCCACTTCTTGAACTGCTCGTTGTAGTGACCTTCTGGCAGATCGTCACGCGACACATACAGCTGAATACGGCCACCCACATCCTGCAGGGTAACAAATGATGCCTTACCCATAATGCGGCGAGTCATCATACGGCCAGCGACGCTGACCTCGATATTCAGATCGACCAGTTCTTCACTCTCTTTACCGTCAAAGTCGGCATGCAACTGGTCGGAAGTACGGTCACGGCGGAAGTCGTTTGGAAACGCCACGCCATTGTCACGCAGCGCGCTAAGCTTTTCGCGACGCGCTTTCAGTTCGTTATTAAGCTCAACTGCGGCATCAGCAGCACCCTGCGGTTGTTGTTCAGACATGTCGGTTCCTTATAACCCTGCTTTCAAACTTGCTTCAATAAATCGATCCAGATCGCCATCCAGTACCGCCTGGGTGTTACGTGTTTCCACCCCGGTACGCAGATCTTTGATGCGTGAATCATCAAGGACGTAAGAACGAATCTGACTGCCCCAGCCGATATCTGACTTGGTCTCTTCCAGCGCCGCTTTTTCAGCATTTTTCTTCTGCATTTCCAGCTCGTACAGCTTCGCCTTCATCTGCTTCATCGCCTGGTCTTTGTTCTTATGCTGAGAACGGTCATTCTGACACTGCGTCACGGTATTGGTCGGGATATGGGTAATACGCACCGCGGATTCAGTACGGTTAACGTGCTGACCACCCGCGCCGGATGCGCGATAGACGTCGATACGCAGATCTGCCGGATTGATTTCGATATCAATATCATCATCCACTTCAGGATAGATAAAGGCAGAGCTGAATGAGGTATGGCGACGGCCACCGGAGTCAAACGGGCTTTTACGCACCAGACGATGCACACCGGTTTCGGTGCGCAACCAGCCAAAGGCGTAGTCGCCGATAATGCGCAGCGTGGCGGATTTAATTCCGGCCACATCGCCATCAGACTCTTCAATAATTTCGGTTTTAAAGCCTTTGGCTTCCGCCCAGCGCAGATACATACGCACCAGCATGCTGGCCCAGTCTTGTGCTTCGGTACCGCCGGAACCAGCCTGAATGTCGATGTAACAATCAGCGCTGTCGTATTCGCCAGAGAACATGCGGCGGAATTCCAGTTCGCCCAGCTTCTTCTCCAGCCCATCCAGCTCGCTGACGGCTTCGTTGAAGGTGTCTTCATCGTCGGCTTCAACTGCCAGTTCCAGCAGTCCAGCCACATCTTCCAGACCTTGTTTCATCTGGTCGAAGGTGTCGACGATCGCTTCTAACGTCGAGCGCTCTTTACCCAGCGCTTGCGCACGCTCTGGATCGTTCCAGACGTCAGGCTGTTCGAGTTCGGCGTTTACTTCTTCGAGGCGTTCTTTCTTAGCATCGTAGTCAAAGATACCCCCGAAGAACGTCGCTGCGCTCCGTGAGATCCTGAATACGGTTTTTTACCGGATTAATTTCAAACATGATTAAGAATCTTTAGTTAAGGATGTCTGTATATAACGGGGCAGTTTAACTGAATTACGGCGAGGTTTGTAGCATTCAACGCGTTGAATGCTCTGAAGGGGAGCCGGGAACGGCTCCCCTGCGGTTTTTCAGAGAGTCCGAATTTACAACGGCCACAGATGCTCAATAATCAGCTGCACATTCCTGTTGCCGCGAAACTCGTTTACATCGAGCTTATAAGCCAGTTCAACCTGCTTAACGCTCGGATCCGGCCACAGTGCAGTATCGATATTAAACGCGATGCCATCCAGCAACGGGCCGCCGCCGAGCGGTTCCAGCATCACTTTTAAATGACGCTCCCCCACCAGCCGCTGTTGCAGCAACTTAAATTTGCCATCGAAAATCGGCTCCGGGAAAGCCTGTCCCCACGGGCCGGCTTCGCGCAGCAATTCAGCGGTCGCCAGCGTCAGCTCCTGCGCCGCCAGTTCGCCATCAGACCAGATCACGCCCTGCAACGAGTCAGCATCTAGCCATTCGCCGACCAGTTCGGCGAAACGCTGGCTAAACTCCTCAAAGCGCGCCTCTTCCAGCGACAGTCCGGCGGCCATCGCGTGACCGCCAAACTTCAGCACCAGCCCCGGATGCAGCGTATCGATGCGCTCTAACGCATCGCGCATATGCAAACCTGAAACCGATCGCCCGGAACCTTTTAGCGTGCCGTCACCGGCGGGGGCAAAGGCGATCACCGGACGATGAAAACGCTCTTTCAGCCGCGAAGCCAGAATGCCGACCACCCCCTGATGCCACTCGGGATGATACATGGCGATGCCGAGCGGCAGCGCTTCACTGCCGCGCTCCAGCTTGTCACACAGGCTTAGCGCTTCAGCCTGCATGCCCTGCTCAATCTCTTTGCGCGTCTGGTTCAGCGCATCCAGTTCATGCGCCAGCATCCGCGCCTGTCCGACATCTTCCGTCAGCAGCAACGCTACGCCGACCGACATATCATCAAGACGTCCGGCGGCATTGAGTCGTGGGCCGAGCGCAAACCCAAGGTCGCTGGCCGCCAGCTGCCGGGCGTCACGGGCGGAAATCTCCAGCAACGCGCGGATGCCAGGACGGCATTTCCCGGCGCGAATACGGCTCAACCCCTGCCACACCAGAATGCGGTTGTTGGCATCCAGCGGCACCACATCGGCCACGGTGCCCAGCGCCACCAGGTCCAGCAGTTCGGCAAGATTAGGTACTGCCTGTCCCTGCTCAAACCAGCCCTCATCGCGCAGATGCGCACGCAACGCCAGCATCAGATAGAAGGCAACGCCCACCCCCGCCAGCGAACGTGACGGAAATTCGCAGTCGGCAAGATTAGGATTAACGATCGCTTCCGCCGCTGGCAGGGTATCGCCTGGCAGATGGTGATCGGTAATCACCACCGGAATCCCTTTCTGATGGGCGCAAACCACGCCCGCCAGCGACGAAATACCATTATCAACGGTGACGATCAGTTCTGCGCCGCGCGCTGCCGCCTGTTCCACCACTTCCGGACTGAGACCATAACCATCTTCGAAACGGTTCGGCACCAGATATTCGATATTGCGGCCACCCATGCTGCGTAACGCCAGCACCGTCAGTGCGGTACTGGTGGCGCCATCGGCATCAAAATCGCCGACAATCATAATGCGTTTATGATGCGCCAGCGCCTGGTGCAGTATTTCAACCGCGCGCTGAATGCCGCTTAGCGACTGAAAAGGCAGCAGATATTTTGCACCGCGCTCCAGTTCACTGGCCTGCAGGATACCGCGATGACTGTATAAACGGCGCAACAGCGGATGAAGCTCTGCCGGTAGCTGCGCTGTGTCCACCGCCTCACGGCGACGGAGTTGAGTTGGTTTATTCACTGAAACTTAACCACCACGCTTCTGACCATCAAGCATCTGCTTCATCTCTTTCGGTCCCTGATAGCCTGGCACCATCATGCCGTTTTCCAGCAGAATGGCAGGCGTCCCCTGGATGCCATACAGCACGCCGAGTTTGTAGTGTTCATCAAGGTTGATTTTGCAGTCGATTGGCGACACTTCTTCGCCTTTCATCGCCGCATCAAAGGCTTTGTTGCGATCCGCCGCACACCAGATGGACTTCATCTCTTTTTCCGTCGGGCTGTTCAGCCCCTGACGCGGGAAAGCCAGATAACGTACGGTAATGCCCAGCGCATTATAGTCCGCCATCTGTTCATGCAGCTTACGGCAGTAACCACAGGTGATATCGGTAAATACGGTAATCACATGCTGCTCTTTCGCCGCCTTATACACGATCATCTCTTTGGCCAGCGCGTCGACTTTTTTCTCCAGCAGTTTATTGGTGACATTCACCGGCTGCGTGCCGCTGACGTCATACAGCGGCCCCTGGATAAAGTGTTTGCCGTCTTCAGAAACATAGAGCACGCCACTTTCAGTCAACACGGTTTTGGTGCCCGCTAACGGCGAAGGTTGAATCTCAATTTGCTGTAAACCCAGCTTCTTCAGTGAAGCCTGAATTGCCGCATCATCGGCCTGAGCCACGCCAGTGACTGACGCAAGCAGCAGTGATATCAGCATAAAACGCTTTTTCATATTGATCCTTAATCTTTAACTTTCGCACCGGCGCTTCAGGCGCGCGGATGATGCTTTTGATGTAACTGGCGCAGCCGCTCGGTGGCGACATGCGTGTAAATTTGTGTCGTCGACAGATCGCTGTGGCCTAACAGCATCTGTACGACACGTAAATCAGCGCCGTGGTTCAGCAGATGGGTGGCAAATGCGTGGCGCAGTACGTGCGGCGACAATTTTTCGCTGTCGATAGCCGCCAGCGTCGCATAATACTTAATCCGATGCCAAAAAGTTTGCCGCGTCATATGCTGAGCGCGATTGCTGGGGAACAACACGTCGTTAGTCTGGCCATTCATCAGCCACGGGCGTCCATACTCGATAAACTGCTCAATCCAGTGCACCGCCTCTTCGCCCAGCGGCACCAGACGCTCTTTATTACCTTTTCCGATAACGCGCACCACCCCCTGACGCAGGCTGACGTCGCCGAGATTTAAGCCTACCAGTTCTGAAACGCGAAGTCCGGTGGCGTACAGCAGCTCCAGCATCGCTTTATCACGCAGCTCAATTGGCTGTTCGGTGCCGGGCGCTTGTAACAGGCGCTCAATCTGGGCTTCAGAGAGATCTTTTGGCAAGCGCTGCGGCAGTTTTGGTGACGAGAGCAGTGTACTGGGATCGTCATCGCGCTGCTTTTCGCGGTAGAGATACTGAAACAGCCGCCGCATGGCGCTCAGCAAACGTGCCGAACTGCTGGCTTTATAGCCTCCCTCCAGCCGTTCAGCGAGAAAGGATTGCAGATCTGCCGCGTCGGCGCTTAGCAGCGAGCGCTTATGATGCTGTAACCAGCTGGCCAGCGCCAGCAGATCCAGGCGGTAGGACGCCAGAGTGTTCTGCGCAAGGTTGCGCTCAATCCATAGCGCATCGAGAAATTGCTCGATCAAATCGGTATCTGGCACTGCTGCCTCCAGCGCTTCATAAGTGAGCATTTGTGCTCATTATGCCTGATCCGCGCCCTCTTCTGATACAATCGGCATAATTGCATTAAGAATGAGTTTTCCCCGCATGAAAATTGGCCTTTTTTACGGCTCCAGTACCTGCTACACCGAAATGGCAGCGGAAAAGATGCGTGACTTTATCGGTGAGGAGCTGGTTACGCTGCATAATCTGAAAGATGATGCGCCAGCCCTGATGGAACAGTATGACCTGCTGATTATGGGGATTCCTACCTGGGATTTTGGCGAACTACAGGAAGACTGGGAAGCGATCTGGACCGATATTCCGGCGCTTAATCTGCGCGGCAAAGTGGTGGCGCTGTATGGCATGGGCGATCAGATTGGCTACAGCGAATGGTTCCTTGATGCCCTCGGTATGCTGCATGAACTGCTGACACCGATGGGCGTCACCTTTATCGGCTACTGGCCGCTGGAGGGCTACGAGTTTACCAGTCCAAAACCATTAACCCGCGATGGTAAACAGTTTGTCGGTCTGGCGCTGGATGATGTGAATCAGTATGAAGTCAGCGACGAACGCATCGAACAGTGGTGTGAACAGGTATTGACGGAAATGGCGGAGTTGCTGTGATTCGCCCGGGCGGCGAAAACGCCGCCCCTACGGTGTTTACGTGAGCAGGAGCTTTGCAGGGGAGCCGTTATCGGCTCCCATCCTGACGGCTGGCACGGGCGGCGAGCGCGCCGCCGCTACAGATTAAGGGTCTGCCGCAACTGACGCCAGTCGGCCTCTTCCATGCTGTCACGCACCAGCCACAATTGTTCTCGCTGGCCTTTATTATCCCGTAAACTCAATAAGATGCTCTGCCCAATCCTCCACGGGCGGCGGGTGATATCCCACTCTTGCTGACGCCAGCGCAAGCGCCGTTTATTCAGCAGGGCAACTGCCCCTTCGCGGCGACGAATACGCCGCTGACTACGAACACTCTCCAGCACCACCAGTGTCAGCAGCACGATCCACACCACGGTATAATCCGGTGGCCAGGGCGCCAGTAACAGCAGCAGAATAATCGTCCCATGCAGCAGCAGTGAAACCCACTGCGCCTGCCAGGAAACACGCAGATCAGATTGCCACAGGACCACGTTGCTTATTTCTCAATTGAATCAGTTGTACCATGCGTTTCAGCTCGGCATCGGCGGGTTCGCCATGATTCATCAGCCAGTTAAACAGATCCGGGTCGTCACTCTCCAGCAGCTGAATAAACACCTGCTTATCGCTGTCACTTAACGAGTCATACTCATACTCGAAGAACGGCATAATCGAGATATCCAGTTCACGCATGCCGCGACGGCAGGCCCAGTGAACGCGTGCTCTGTTGTTAATATCCATTTTCCAACCCTCAGTTAGCCAGACATGGCCGCTAGTTTAGCGCTTTTCAGGCAAAGTGCGCGATAAGCAAATTGCTCCGCTGCGGCATATCGCGTAAAGCGCTGGCATAAGATGCAGGGTTAACACGCGTTTTGTGCGTCATCGTCCGAAAACAGGTTGCAAAGCCAGTGTGCTCTTTTAACATGAGAAACATATTGATGGCTTTTGAACCCTCCATTCAGGACATAACTATGCCGACCTTTACATTACCGCCCCGTCAGCCTGTGGCTTCAGCACGTTTGCCGCTGACGCTGATCTCGCTGGAAGATTGGGCGCTGGCGACCGTGCAGGGTCAGGACAGCGTCAGTTATTTGCAGGGCCAGGTGACGCTTGACGTCGCTGCGCTGGCTGCCGGACAGCATCTTCCCTGCGCCCACTGTGATGCCAAAGGAAAAATGTGGAGTAATTTGCGCCTGTTCCATCGCGGTGAAGGTTTTGCTTATATTGAGCGCCGCAGCCTGCGTGATACCCAGATTACCGAACTGAAAAAATATGCGGTGTTTGCCAAAGTCACCATCGTCGCTGACGATGAATCCGTGCTGCTGGGCCTGGCGGGCTTCCAGGCGCGTGGCGCGCTGGCCGGTCTGTTTGAACAACTGCCAGATGCCGAAACGCCAGTAGTGCAGCAAGGCGACAGCACTCTGCTGTGGTTTGCCCATCCCGCCGAACGCTTCCTGCTGGTGACCAGCGCAGCACAGGCGCAGGCCATCCAGCAAAAGCTGGCGGGCGAAGCGCAGTTCAATGACAGCGCCCAATGGCTGGCGCTGAATATTGAAGCCGGTCTGCCGATTATTGACGAGAAAAACAGCGCCCAGTTTATTCCGCAGGCCACAAATCTGCAGGCGCTGGATGCTATCAGCTTTAAAAAAGGCTGTTATACCGGTCAGGAGATGGTGGCGCGCGCCAAGTTTCGCGGCGCCAATAAGCGTGCGCTCTACTGGCTGGCGGGCAGCGCCAGTCGCGTACCGGAAGCGGGTGATTCACTGGAGATTAAACTGGGTGAAAACTGGCGGCGCACCGGCACCATTCTGGCGGCGACTCAGCTGGATAATGGCGATGTCTGGGTGCAGGCGGTACTGAATAACGATCTGGAAGCCGACAGCATTCTGCGGGTACATGGCGATGAAGGCGGACAGTTAGCCATTCAGCCACTGCCTTACGAAATTACCTGAGGCAGGACGGCGGGCGGGACAGCCGTGTCTCGCCCGCAGCGTTTATTTCACATAGAAGTAGATGGCGAGGAAGTGACATAAACTGCCGCCCAGCACAAAACCATGCCAGATAGCGTGGTTGTAGGGGATACGCTCCACCGCGTAGAAAATCACTCCCAGCGTATAGATAATCCCGCCAGCCGCCAGCAACCAGATCCCACCAGGCAACAGTTTCATTGCCAGCTGATAGACCACAATCAGCGACAACCAGCCCATCAGCAGATAGGTGATCAGCGACATCGCCGGAAAGCGGTGCGCGAACAGCAGCTTAAAACCAATCCCGATCAGCGCCAGGCTCCAGATCACCACCATCAGCCAGTGCGCCAGCGGCGATTTCAGCGCAATCAGCAGAAACGGTGTATAGGTGCCGGCAATCAGTACATAGATGGCGCAGTGGTCGAGTTTTTTCAGCCAGAATTTGGCGCGCGGATGCGGAATGGCATGGTAGAGCGTGGAAGCGAGAAACAGCAGGATCATGCTGCCGCCGTAGACACTGTAGCTGGTGATCGCCATCGCCCCGGCTTGCGCATCAATCGCCTGATCAATCAGCAATACCAGCCCCACAATACCGAGGATAAATCCAAGACCATGGCTGATGCTGTTGGCAATCTCTTCAGCCAGGGAATATCCCTGTGCGATCAGCGAGTTATGGGTCATAAACAGAGAATCTCCGCAGCAGTGCAGTAAATTTGTACAAACACAGCGTAACTGAGAATAATTTCAGAGTACACATGTAAGCCAAAATTAAGTGTAACCGCTTCACACACTGTTTAACGCCCGCCCGCCGCATCAATAACTGAGCCGGTAATATATGAGGCTTCATCGCTCAGCAGCCAGACAATGGCGCTGGCGATCTCTTCCGGCTGGCCGCCACGCTGCATCGGGATCGATGACGCTACGCGATTCACCCGATCCGCTTCGCCGCCATCAGCATGCATCCCGGTATAGATCGGCCCTGGACGCACGCCATTCACCCGCACGCCCTGCGCCGCCACTTCCAGCGATAAGCCTCTGGTCAGCGTGTCCATCGCTCCTTTCGACGCGGCATAATCGACATATTCTCCCGGCGAGCCCGTTCGCGCCGCCGCAGAAGAGACATTAACAATCGCCCCGCCTTTACCACCGTGATGCCACGCCATCCGCTTAATCGCCTCGCGACAGCAGATAAAGCTGCCGGTGACATTAGTCGCGAATACCCGGTTAATACGTTCGGCGGTGAGTTGCTCTACGGTTGACTGCTGAAACAGAATACCGGCGTTGTTAACCAGTGCATTCAGCACGCCAGGTTGTTGATCAATGCGCTGAAACATCGCCACGACCTGCGCTTCATCAGCGATATCCGCCTGCACGCTAAAAGCGCTGCCACCGGCCTGCTCAATCAGCTGCACCACCTCTTCCGCCGCATCGGCGCGCCGGTGATAGTTAACCGCTACATGATAGCCACATTGCGCCAGCATCAATGCCGTTGCCCGCCCAATGCCTCGACTGGCGCCGGTTACCAATGCAATTTTCATCTTTTTCTCCCATAAAAAAAGCCGGGCAAGCCCGGCCTGTTGTCTCCCTCACCCGTTAAACGGGGAAAGGGATCGACTACTGATAATCACTTATCGGCACGCAGGAACAGAACAGGTTGCGATCACCGAATACATCATCAAGACGCTTCACCGTCGGCCAGTATTTATTGTCGCTGCCCGCCGGGAATACCGCCAGCTCACGGCTGTAAGGATGTGACCATTCGCCAACAATCTCCATCTGGGTATGCGGAGAGTTCACCAGCGGGTTATCTTCCGCAGGCCACTCGCCATCAGCAACACGATCGATCTCCATACGAATCGACAGCATGGCATCGATAAAGCGATCCAGCTCGATTTTGCTTTCAGATTCAGTCGGTTCCACCATCAGCGTCCCGGCAACCGGGAAGGACATCGTAGGTGCGTGGAAACCATAGTCAATCAAACGTTTAGCAATATCCAGCTCACTGATGCCGGTCTGCTCTTTCAGCGGGCGAATATCCAGAATACATTCGTGCGCCACGCGGCCATCTCGGCCGGTATAGAGAATCGGAAACGCCGACTGCAAACGGCTGGCGATATAATTGGCATTCAGGATCGCCACTGAACTGGCCTGTTTCAGACCTTCGGCGCCCATCATACGGATATACATCCAGCTGATTGGCAGAATTGATGCGCTGCCAAACGGTGCGGCGGAAACCGCGCCCTGCTGCGTCAGCACACCTTCAATCTGCACCACGCTATGACCGGGGATAAAAGGTGCCAGATGCGCTTTGACGCCGATTGGGCCCATACCGGGTCCGCCGCCGCCATGTGGAATACAGAAAGTTTTATGCAGGTTAAGATGCGATACATCAGCGCCGATATAACCCGGCGTAGTGATGCCAACCTGCGCATTCATATTCGCGCCATCGAGATACACCTGGCCGCCAAACTGATGCACGATCTGGCACACTTCGCGAATAGTCTCTTCATATACGCCGTGGGTAGACGGATAGGTGACCATAATGCAGGAGAGTTCTTCGCCCGCCTGTTCCGCTTTCAGACGCAGATCGTGCAGGTCGATATTACCCTGCTTATCGCACGCCACTACCACCACCGCCATACCTGCCATCTGCGCTGACGCCGGGTTCGTGCCATGCGCTGAGCTGGGGATCAGACAGATATTACGACCCGCTTCGTTGCGGCTTTCGTGATAACGACGAATCGCCAGCAGACCGGCATATTCGCCCTGCGCGCCAGAGTTTGGCTGCATGCACAGCGCGTCATAGCCGGTCAGCTGAACCAGCCACTGTGACAGCTGACCAATCATCTGCAGATAACCGGTGGCCTGATCTGCCGGGCAGAACGGATGTAATCCGGCAAATTCTGGCCAGGTGATCGGGATCATTTCCGCCGCCGCATTCAGCTTCATGGTGCATGAGCCGAGTGGGATCATCGCCTGATTCAGCGCCAGATCTTTACGCTCCAGGCTGTGCATATAACGCATCATCTCAGTTTCACTGTGATGACGGTTAAACACCGGATGGGTCAGGATCGCATCCTGGCGCAGCAAATCGGCCGGGATCGACTGGCTGTCAGCGGCAACCTGCGCATCTAACCGATCGATATCCACACCATGATTTTCGCCAAGCAGAATCGACAGCAGCGCCGCGACATCTTCACGCGTGGTGGTTTCATCCAGCGTGATACCCACCGCATGGTGGATATCGGTACGCAGGTTAGCGCCGAAACTCAGTGCGCGCACCAGCACTGCCGCTTTGTCGGCCACCTCAACGGTTAAGGTATCGAACCAGCTGGTGTGACGCAGCGTCAGACCGCCCTGCTTCAGGCCGGCAGCCAGAATATCGGTCAGGCGATGAATACGACCGGCAATGCGTTTCAGTCCGATCGGGCCATGATAAACCGCGTACAGACTGGCGATATTCGCCAGCAGCACCTGTGAAGTACAGATGTTGGAGTTGGCTTTCTCACGACGGATATGCTGTTCACGGGTCTGCATCGCCATACGCAGCGCGGTATTACCGGCCGCATCACGCGATACGCCGATAATACGGCCTGGCATCGAACGCTTGTGTTCATCGCGGGCGGCAAAGAAAGCCGCATGCGGTCCGCCGTAACCCATTGGCACGCCGAAACGTTGCGCAGAGCCAAAGACAATATCCGCACCCTGTTTGCCCGGCGCTTCCAGCAGCAGCAGCGACATAAAGTCAGCGGCCACGCTGACCACTACTTTGCGACTTTTTAATTCGCTAATCAGCTGACGATAATCGTGGGCTTCACCGGTAGTGCCAACCTGCTGTAACAGCACGCCAAACAGATCCTGGTGATCCAGCGCTTTATCAGCTTTATCCACCAGCACCTCAAAACCAAAAGTTTCTGCGCGGGTACGCACCACATCCAGGGTTTGCGGATGAATATCATCAGCGACAAAGAATTTATTGGCGTTTTTCAGCTTGCTGACGCGTTTGGCCATCGCCATCGCTTCCGCCGCGGCGGTGGCTTCATCCAGCAGCGAAGCGGAGGCGATATCCAGCCCGGTCAGATCCAGCGTCACCTGCTGGAAATTCAGCAGCGCTTCCAGACGGCCCTGCGAAACTTCCGGCTGATACGGGGTATAAGCGGTGTACCAGCCCGGGTTTTCCAGCATATTGCGCAGGATCACCGGCGGCGTCAGCACCGGGGCATAGCCCATGCCGATATAGGATTTATACAGCTGGTTCTGACTGGCAATCGCTTTCAGCTCAGCCAGCGCCTGATGTTCAGTCAGTGCGTCACCGATCGCCGGAGGGCTGGGTAACTGAATGTCGGCGGGCACAATCGAGGCAATCAGTTCGGCAACGGAAGCCGCGCCCACCGCGGCCAGCATCGCATCCTGCTGTTCCTGTGAGGGGCCAATATGGCGCTCGATAAACGCACCGGTGTGTTCAAGCTGGCTGAGAGTCTGAGTCATTAGCGGTAAATCCTGCATCGGGCATAGATAAAAAGGATCTCCTCCCGCGTGATGTCGGGAGGGTCAGGGAGGGGAAAACCTGCTCCCCCATCCCGGCCTTCCCCCGTTAAACGGAGGAAGGAGAGTGACTATTCGTCAATTGAGGCTTTATAAGCATCCGCATCCAGCATTGAATCCAGTTCAGATTCATCGCTGGCTTTGATCTTAAATAACCAGCCGTCGCTGTAAGGATCGCTGTTCACCAGCTCCGGATTCGCTTCCAGCTCGCTGTTGACGGCAAGGATCTCACCACTCAGCGGCGCATAGATATCCGAGGCCGCTTTGACCGATTCGGCAACCGCGCAGTCATCACCGGCGGCAAACGTCGCGCCGACTTCCGGCAGGTCAACAAAGACCATATCGCCCAGCAGTTCCTGTGCGTGCTCGGTGATGCCGACGGTGTAGCTGCCGTCCGCTTCTTTACGCACCCACTCATGACTGTCACGGTACTTCAGTTCACCTGGTACATTGCTCATCGCCACTCTCTCCAGAAAAAAATAAACGGGTTATTTAGCGACCGGCTTACCGGAGCGCACAAAAACAGGTTTGGTGACCTGCACCGGCATTTCGCGGTTGCGGATCTGTACAATGGCTTTATCGCCAATCGCTGCCGGCACGCGCGCCAGCGCGATGCTGCAACCTAAGGTCGGGGAAAAGGATCCGCTGGTAATAATGCCTTCATGCAGATTGCCCGCAGCATCGCTGAAGCGAACCGGCAATTCATTACGCAGCACGCCCTTCTCCGTCATAATTAAGCCCACCAGCTTATCGGTGCCTCTTTCACGCTGGCTTTCCAGCGCTTCACGGCCAATAAAATCGCGGTCGGCAGGTTCCCAGCTGATGGTCCAGCCCATATTGGCCGCCAGTGGGGAGACGCTTTCATCCATCTCCTGTCCATACAGATTCATACCCGCTTCAAGACGCAGTGTATCGCGCGCGCCCAGACCTGCAGGTTTAACGCCTGCCGCCACCAGCTGCTGCCAGAAATCAGCGGCCTGCTCTACCGGTAGCGCAATTTCATAGCCCGCTTCGCCGGTATAGCCGGTGGTGGCGATAAACAGTTCACCTGCCTGTACGCCGAAGAACGGCTTCATACCGGCTACCGCCTGGCGCTGAGCATCATCAAACAGGCTTTGTGCTTTTTGCTGGGCATTTGGTCCCTGCACAGCGATTAACGCCAGGTCGTCACGCTCGGTCAGCTGTACGCCATAATCAGTGGCGTGCTGGCCGATCCAGGCCAGATCTTTTTCACGCGTGGCGGAATTCACCACCAGACGGAAAAACTCCTCGGTCATAAAGTAAACAATCAGATCGTCGATTACGCCACCGGATGCATTTAACATTCCGCTATACAGGGCTTTGCCAGGGGTGGTGAGTTTAGCGACGTCGTTGGCCAGCAGATAGCGCAGGAATTCACGGCTGCGCGCGCCATGCAGATCGACAATGGTCATATGCGAAACATCGAACATACCGGCATCGCTGCGTACCGCATGATGCTCATCCATCTGCGAACCGTAATGCAGCGGCATCATCCAGCCATGGAAATCCACCATGCGGGCGCCACAGGCCTGATGCTGTTCGAATAAAGGAGTCTGCTGAGTCATATCTATCCTATGCATAAGCGAGTTGTTCACAGATTCGCGCTCCATACCGGCAAAACGGTGCGACGCAAACGTTACCTTTGTCCTGAAGTTACCACCGAATGCAGGGATTAACCATAAGCTATACGAGGGCGAATCGTGGTTGCACAATAACGATGCGCGCCGATTCTGCAGAGTTTTCCACTGAAAAACTGCGCCGTAAGGCACACAATTCACAACTGTAAGTCATTAATGCAGATTAATAAGCAGAGTTGTGAGCGCAGAGGATAAAAAATGACTTTTGCGACAGGCATTATGCATGAGAAAATATAATGCGAATCAGGGGGTAAAATTAGAATATTTCAAATATGCACCAAAACAGGGCGAAAGCTTTATTGAGGGTGGTAAAAACCCGACACTGCCATCTCGACCACGGTGCTGATTGCTGAGTCGCCGCTGCCATCATCATCGGCACCCCTCTGAAGCGCGAATGCTTCCCCCCGACAGCAACAGGTGCAGGCCTGTCACGGGCAATCGTAACAGTGTGACCCGGCATCGATTTACTGGTCACGATGACAGGCAGCTCTCTGTGGCTACTGACATAAGAATATGCTTACCCCACACCGGTATATTGATGTTCCGGTGGTGGGATCTCTGTTGCCGCGGCCCAGGCAAATCCCGCTGATGCCCGGCTCTCTTTACACGATTGTGAAAGGAGAAAAACATAAAAAATAGCCACTTCATTAGAAACGGGATGAGTGTCAAATAAATTACATAAAAGGCATCTTCCACACTTTACTTGCATCATTTTATCGGAGAAATATATTTCCGCACTGTCCGGCTTCGCATCGTTAACAGGTTCTGCCAGTGGCTTTTCCGAGCCTCAGCACACTCAGTTCTAAGCTCATCCCTTCAGCGATGTCTGGCGAATGTACAGTGCTGCTTGCAGTCTGTGCGTCATCACGAATAAGGAAATTCATCATCATGGATCAGCAGGATAATGACATCAGTATACTGGCGGGGAACTCCCGCGTTTCCCGGAATAATAATGGCGAGATTATTGTTCAGGCACAGCTGAACGCTTTTGACGCGGCGCTGCGTTTTACCCGACAATGCGTTGATAACGGAAAGCCGCTGCCAAGGCTTTCTGTGGCGTTTGACCACCACGGCATCTTCCGTCTTCAGTTTCTGGATGAAAATCTCTCTAACTCGCAAAAGCGGCGTCCGCGCCTGAACCATCTTCATCCGTCAATACGGTGCATCTATCAACCTGTAGCGGAAAAATACCGAATTGCGCTCAGTGATATACATGCGATCCACGAAGACTCCGCACGGCAGCATCTTGCTCACACCATCGCCAGCGGAGACATCCCCGAAAGACTTATTCGCAGGATGCTGACCGGCTCTCCAGCCCCGAACTTCAGCGACAATCATGAGGTGTCGGGACAAAAACTCACCTGCGCTGCCATCACCAAGGAATATTTTGAGCGGGCCAGCGGCGACCATCAGCATCCGAACACGCTACTGGAGGTGTTCTTTGAAAACAGCGACTGGTCCGAAAGCCTGGCCTATGTGCGCGGACTTCAGCTAAGTCACCTTCTGGGCGTCCAGGCAGCCATCAGACTGAATCTGGTTAATGCGGCCGGTGAGGTGAGCCACGGCGAGCAGATTGCTCCACGGCTCTCACCCGGACAGGAAGCCTGACTTATGATGGAGGAAGCTATAATGCACAGTCAGCACCGCCCGATATACCTAGATAACAACGCGACAACAGCACTAGATCCTGGGGTTCTGCAGGCCATGATGCCCTACCTGACCCACGCTTACGGTAACGCCGCCAGCAGCAGCCATACCTTCGGCTGGGAAGCGAGCAAGGCCGTTGAGCAAGCCAGAGCCATGATTGCTATTGCCATCAATGCAGCCAGCCCGGTCGATATTATCTTCACGTCCGGCGCAACAGAATCCATCAATCTGGCACTTTCAGGTCTTCAGCCGCGGCAGGGGAAAAGGAAAGGGCACATCATCACCTCAATGATCGAACACAAAGCGGTGTTAGACTCCTGTACCCGGCTCGTCGACGCGGGAACCTCGGTGACTTATTTGCCACCGCAGCATAACGGGATTGTTTCGCCGGACGCGTTGTTACGCGCCATCACCGCCGACACACGCCTGGTTTCAATCATGGCCGCCAATAATGAGACCGGCACACTGCAACGGATCGAGGAGATCGGTGCGATTTGCCAGGATAAAGGTGTGCTGTTTCATACCGATGCTACTCAGGCATTCGGCAAAGTCGCCTTTGATGTACGGCGCATGAATATCAGCCTGGCATCCTTCTCCGCCCATAAAATTTATGGCCCGATGGGCGTCGGTGCGCTTTATGTCAACACGACCGATCCTCGTCTGACCCTGTCCCCGCTGATTGTTGGCGGGGGACATGAGCGCGGGCTGCGTTCGGGCACCCTTAACGTCCCGGCGATTGTCGGCTTCGGCCATGCAACGGAACTGGCGATGGAAAACCTGCCCGCAGAGTCGGCCAGAGTCTGTGAGCTGCGAAATATACTGCGCCAGTCTCTGCTCAGCACCGTGCCGGATATCCGCATAAATGGCCACCTCACCGAATGTTTACCTGGCGTGCTCAACGTCTCCTTCGCTGGCGTGGACGCCGGGTCGCTATTGCTCGAACTGCCTGACATTGCGCTGTCATCGGGATCGGCCTGCACTTCTGCGCGACAGGATCCGTCACACGTGCTCCTCGCCATCGGGGCCAGCGACGCGGAAATCCGCGCCAGCGTGCGCATCGGGCTGGGCAGATTTAACAACGAGAATGAAATACGTTACGTCAGCCACCGGCTGGCTGAGGCGGTGAAAATGCTGCGATCGATGGCACCCGGCTCATTCAGTGTGCCGGCAAACAACAGGGAAGTCTGACCTATGCGACACACATCAGCGCCGTATATCCTGCTGGGCACGCTGTTAACCGCCGGCGGATACGGAGCCACTTTTCTGATCTCCGCCTGGTTTAGGGCACAGGGCGGCAGCGATATCGATGCTGGCAATACTCTCAGCATGGCGCTGGCGGGTACCCTGACTGGCGTCCCCGTTGTCGGATGGTTCGCCGGAAAAATTGACGCCGCGCGTCTGGCTGCCCTCGCGGCCCTGACGCTTGCCTGCGGTTACGCCCTGCTGGGCAATCTGCGCGGCATTGACCCTGTTTACCTTCCCCGACTGGCCACGCTGCTAATTGGTCTCGGCTGGGGTATGTTCTATCTCGCGGCGCCGCTGGCTTTGTCTGAACGTCTCACTGATGCGGAGCGGGGACCCGGTTTCACCCGCTTCAGTGCTTTCCAGATGACCGGTATTTGCAGCAGCCCCGTTCTGCTCACCGCGCTGATGGGACAGGGTGGATTGCCTCTCCAGACCACCTTTTTGTGGGTCGCCGGCATGGGGCTTGTCGCCGCGCTCCTGTTGGGCATATTTGGTGTCAGGGAGCCACGGGGCCGGACAGAAGTATTACTTCGTCCCTGGGCAGGTAAAATCACCACGCTTAGCAAAAGCAGCGTTATCCGCCCTATTGTGATGGTCGGACTGGGTGGTGCGGTCTTTTCCGGCATGATGGCGTTCCAGAGCTCACTCACCGAAGGAACCCGGGCCAGTGCCAGCACCTTCTTTGCTGTACATGCCGCCACCGCGGTGGTGTCACGATTAACCCTGGCGCGTCGCCTGTCGGTCTGGCCACGAACGCCGCTGGTTATCGTGTTGCTGGGGAGTCTGATTGCCGGGCTGGTGTGCCTGCTGGGGATACCGGTGCATCCGGCATTCCAGATTGTCGCCGCCATCCTGACGGGCGCTGGCTATGGTCTGCTGTATCCGGTTATTCAGACCTGGGCGGTCAATGATTCGCAGCAGGAAGACCGCCATGCCGCCCTGACCTGGTTTGTGGTGGCTTACTTTGTCGGGATATTCGGCTTTCCGGCCTTTGGGGGATGGCTGCTGGTGAGCGCCGGCAAGGCAGGGTTTGTCTGGGCGCTGGTTGCCCTGGCCACGCTGGAGCTGGCGATGGCGGTGACAGGAAAAACGCAAACCGCCCGGCGAGCCGCACCGCTTCCGAAGTGAATCACCGTAGCTACAGTGCACACAGACTGGAGCCGAAAACGGCTCCAGTCTGTGTTTCAGATGCCGCGAAGCAGGCTGCTATTTCAGCCAGTCGGGCAGATCGTTTAACCCCATCGCCTGCTTCAGCAAACGCGGTTTTACCCCTGGCAAGGTATCCGCCAGTTTCAGACCGACATCACGCAGTAACTTCTTCGCCGGATTGTTGCCCGCAAACAGTTCACGAAAGCCCTGCATGCCCGCCAGCATTAACGCCGCGCTATGTTTACGGCTGCGCTCATAGCGACGCAGATAGAGATGCTGACCAATATCTTTACCCTGCTGATGCAGACGTTTAATCTCGCCAATCAGTTCGGCGGCATCCATAAAGCCCAGGTTAACGCCCTGCCCGGCCAGCGGATGTACGGTATGCGCGGCATCGCCCACCAGCGCCAGACGATGCGCGGCAAAATTACGCGCATAACGTCCCACTAACGGGAACGTCTGACGTTCGCCTTCTGCCTGACACAATCCCATACGCATATCGAAAGCGACCGACAGCTGCTGGTTGAACAGTTCGGCAGGCATCGATTGCAGACGGCTGGCTTCCTGTGGCGACACCGACCAGACAATCGAGCACAGATGCGGATCGCTGAGCGGCAGAAAAGCGAGAATACCGTCGCCATGAAACACCTGACGCGCCACCGCATCATGCGGCTGCTCAGTGCGAATATTCGCCACCAGCGCATGGTGCTGATAATCCCAGAAGGTTAACGGGATATCGGCCTTATTACGCAGCCAGGAGTTCGCGCCGTCCGCAGCAATCAGCAGGCGCGCGCTCATCATATTGCCATCCTGCAGGGTAACAAACGCTTCGTTGTCACCAAACGCCACCTGCTGCAGCTGAGCGGGAGCAATCAGTGTAATATCACTGAGCTGGCTGGCTTTCTGCCACAACGCCTGGTGAATTACCTGATTTTCAATAATATGTCCAAGGTGCGACATGCCCTGCTGCTCATCATCAAAGGCGATCTGACCAAAGCTGTCGCGATCCCACACCTGCATGCCGTGATACGGGCTGGCGCGCAGGGCGAGGATCGCCGACCAGACGTCAAGATGCTGTAACAGCCGCTCGCTGGCGGCGTTAATCGCCGATACGCGCAGTCCCGGCGCGGCATCGGCAGCCATCTCCTGCGGCGGCGATTTTTCCAGTACCGCTACCCGCAGTCCGCTGCCCTGCAAGCCGCAAGCCACCGCCAGGCCAACCATCCCGCCGCCGGCGATCACTACGTCAAAAGTTTGCATTTAAATCCTCTTATCAACGCTTTACCCAACCGAGCGTACGCTCGGCCAGCATATTGCGCATCAGCGGTAAATTGTCCATGGCCATCAGGCCGAGATTACGCCCTACCACCAACGGCTTATAGCGGTTGGCAAACAGGCGCACAAGGCCGTCGGTAATGCCGACGGTGGCCTGCCTGTCGGGCTGACGGCGTTGTTGATAATGGTGCAGCACGGCAAAACTGCCGGGATCCTGCTGATGACGTTCGGCGGTGGCCAGGGTTTCCGCCAGCGACATCACATCGCGCAGACCGAGATTAAAGCCCTGCCCGGCAATCGGATGCAGCGTTTGCGCCGCATTGCCCACCAGCGCCAGACGATGGCTGGTGTTCTGGCTCGCGGTTTGCAGCGCCAGCGGATAACTGATCCGCTGCCCCACTTGCGTAAATTTGCCCAGTCGCCAGCCAAAGGCCCTTTGCAGCTGGCTTAAAAATTCGTCGTCACTCCAGCTATCGACCCGCGCTTTATCTTCCAGCGGGTGACACCACACCAGCGAGCAGCGGTTAGCAGACATCGGCAATACCGCCAGCGGCCCGTAGCGGGTAAAACGCTCAAAGGCGCGGCCATTATGCGGCAACTGCGTCGATACGTTGGCGATTACCGCCAGCTGGCGGTAATTTTCCGTTTGCCACTGGATGCCGCATGACGCCGCCACGCCGGAGCGCGAACCATCTGCCGCCACCAGTAGTTGTCCGTTCAGCTGTTCGCCACTGTCGAGGGTCACCGTCACCTGCTGCCGGGTGCGCGACACGGCGGTCACCGCCGCCGGACAGCGCAGCGTCACGCCAGGCGCCTGCTGCAGCATGCTGAACAATCGCTGGCCGACATCGTGCAGCTCTACCACCTGGCCGAGGGCGGAGACCGCGTAGTCCTGCGCCTCCAGCGAGACAAATCCCAGATGTCCGCGATCGCTGACATGGACATGAGTGATCGGAGTGGCGCACTGTTGCAGGAGCGGCCAGATATTAATCGCCGCCAGCTGCTGGCAGGTGCCTTCGGCCAGCGCAATCGCCCGGCCATCATAACCGGGGTGATCGCGATCGCCCGGCGCGGTGGCTTCAATCAGCGTCACCGGTAACCTGCCCTGCGAAAGCTGTGAGATCGCCAGCGCCAGCGTCGCGCCGGTCATTCCGCCACCTGCGATAATTATGCTCATAACGCTTTAGCTGCCGCCATTAGTGCTTCAATATCATCGGCATCTTTCACCACGCTGTCGGTAAGGTTTTCATTACCCTCAGCGGTGATCACAATGTCGTCTTCAATACGAATTCCGATGCCGCGATATTCGGCAGGCACATCGGCATCCGGCGCGATATACAAACCCGGCTCGATGGTCAGCACCATGCCTGGCTGCAGAATACGGCCACGATCGACGGTGCCGTAATCGCCGACATCATGCACATCAAGACCCAGCCAGTGGCTGAGACCGTGCATAAAGAACTGGCGATGCGCCGCATCGGCAATCAGCTGATCGATATCGCCCTTCATCACGCCAAGTTTAACCAGGCCAGTGACCATAATACGCACGACTTCCTGATTAACATCGCGGATACTGACGCCGGGCGCAAACAGCTCCAGCGAACGGGTTAACGAGGCCAGCACAATGTCGTAGATAGCGCGCTGCGGCGCACTGAATTTGCCATTGACCGGGAAAGTGCGGGTGATATCGCCAGCATAGCCGTGGAACTCACAACCGGCGTCAATCAGCACCAGCTCGCCGTCACGCAGCGGTGATTCATTTTCGGTATAGTGCAAAATGCAGCCGTTTTCGCCGCCGCCAACAATGGTGCTGTAAGAGGGAAAGCGCGCGCCGTGACGGTTAAACTCATGCAGAATTTCACCTTCCAGCTGATATTCATACATCCCCGGACGACACTGCTGCATCGCGCGGGTATGGGCCAGCGCGCTGATTTTCCCGGCCTGGCGCAGAATTTCAATCTCTTCCGCGGATTTAAACAGGCGCATCTCATGCACCCATGGACGCCAGTCAACCAGCGTATCCGGCGCACGTAAATTCTGGCGGAAACCGCGGCGCAGTTTATCCAGCGCGCTAAACAGGATGCTGTCCGCCGCCGCATATTCACCCTGGGCGTGATACACCACATCCAGGCCATTCAGCAGCAAATGCAGCTGCTGCTGGAGATCGTCATACGGCAGCGCGCGGTCGACACCCAGTTTTTCCGGCGCCGCTTCCTGACCGAGACGACGGCCAAACCAGATCTCCGCCGTCTTGTCACGTACACGGTTAAACAGCACGCTGTGGCTGTGCGTTTCATCGCTTTTAATCAGCACCAGCACCGCTTCCGGCTCGTTAAAGCCGGTGAAGTACCAGAAATCGCTGTTCTGGCGATACGGATACTCACTGTCTGCATTGCGCGTTGCTTCAGGCGCAGCAAAAATTACCGCCGCACTGGCCGGAGCCATTTTGGCTAACAGTGCCTGGCGGCGCTGTAAAAACGCTGAAAGATTCACCACAATACGACTCCCTGTTAAAATCTCTGTTTAGTGTAGCGTTGGTTTCTTTATCTCAACGGCAGTTGGCTGCTGACGGGTAAAAGTATCATGACAAAGCAGCGCTGCGACGCGCACATACTCAATAATCTCTTCCAGTGAGTTTTCCAGCTCTTCCTGATCTTCGTCTTCATCATAACCAAGCTGGGAAATGGTACGCAGATCGTCAATTGCTTCGCCGGTCTCGCCTTTGACCTTGTCCAGTTTTGGCTGCGTGACGCCAAGTCCTAACAGGAAATGGTTAACCCAACCCGCCAGGGCGTCGGCGCGGTCGAATACCGTGATGTCATCTTCATCCGGCAGGTAGAGCTGGAACAGAAAACCGTCATCTTCCAGCATTTCGCTGATTCCCTGATGCAGCTGCTGCAACGGTTGTGACAGCGCCTGCGAGAACGCCAGCCCTTCGTTAGTCAGCTCATGCACCAGTGTTTGCCAGTTGCGGTCGCCGGGGCCGCCGCAGATAATACCGCTGATTAAACCGTGCATTTCCGCCGGTGTCATCCCTACACCTTGCTGGGTAAGAGCCGAAGCCAGAGTGTTATAACCCGGCATTGTGTTCTGTATAGACATACGTATTCATCGTCGTTGGCAGGATAAGTTCGTGTTATGCTAACACCAGGTGCCTTGAGGATTCCAGAAAGCGCTTGTTTCTTCTGTTTCGGGTATATATAGTGGCGCCCCTCCCAAGCCCTTGAGTGGCAAGGGCGATTAGCGGGCGCGGTAATTAGTCAGGATGGTGGCATGTCTGCACAACCGGTAGATATTCAAATTTTTGGCCGTTCATTACGAGTGAATTGTCCGCCTGAACAGCAAGATGCGCTGAACATGGCTGCGGAAGACCTCAATCAACGGTTGCAAGATTTAAAAGTTCGCACTAGAGTCACAAATACCGAGCAACTGGTGTTTATCGCTGCATTGAATATTTGTCATGAACTGGCGCAGGAAAAAGTCAAAACACGCGACTATGCTGCCAACATGGAACAACGCATTCGTATGCTGCAACAGACTATTGAGCAGGCACTGCTTGAACAAGGTCGCATATCTGATCGCCAGGGTGCTAAGTTCGAATAACACTTCATGGTTAGCTGTGATACAGTGACGGTGAAGTAAATTTTCTCTGAGATGTTTGCAAGCGGGCCCGTCCCCTGAGCCGATATTTAATACCAACAGAGTGTGACGCTCTGTAACCTGTGCGCATGCTCGGTCCGTCCGAGAAGCCTGATGGTTGCGACGGCATACTCACCTTGAACCATGGGTTCAAGGGTTACAGCCAGCTGCGGCATCTCGGAGATTCCCCCTTCCTTAAAACGGCCAGACCGTTTCTGCCTGCGGGCAACCCTTAGCGGCAACGAGTTCCCTATGACAGCCTTTTTAATGTCAGATCGTCAGGATATTCGTACCCATGTTCGCCATCTGCGTCAGGGGTTAAGCGACCAGCAACAGCAACAGGCAGCCGAACAAGCCGCCGAGCGCGCCCTTAATTTTGCCCCCATCCAGCAAGCTAACACTGTCGCACTGTTCCTTTCGGTAGACGGTGAGCTGAATACTCGTCCGCTGATCGCCAAACTGTGGCAACAGAAAAAACAGGTTTATCTGCCGGTGCTGCACCCTTTTGCCCGTGGACAGCTGCTGTTTATGCATTATGACGCCACGACGCCGTTGCAGCCTAACCGGTTACGCATTCCTGAACCGCCGCTGAATATCCTTAATCTGCTGCCGTTAAGCGAGCTGGACGTGGTACTGATGCCATTGGTGGCCTTTGACCCTGCCGGACATCGTCTGGGGATGGGAGGCGGCTTCTATGACCGTACCTTGCAGAACTGGCGGCAACAGCGTTTTCTGCCGATTGGTCTGGCGCATGATTGTCAGCTGGTGGATGAACTACCGGTCGCGGAGTGGGATGTGCCGTTGTCGGCGATGATTACGCCGTCGAAAGTGTGGCAGTGGTGATACGCCATTAAAAAGGGAGCCGAAAACGGCTCCCCGACAAAAAGTATGTAGGGGCGGCGTTCTCGCCGCCCGTCCCGATGATTTGCACGAAATGTAATGACGGCGTTCTCGCCGCCCCTGCCATCAGTACAACAAACGTGCGCGGGAAGTCCCCGGAATCGCCTTCATCAATTGCAGCGCTTTATCGGCCACATCCTGCGGCGCATCAATATCAATTACAACATAGCCCATCTGCGGGGTGGTTTGCAGGTACTGAGCGGCGATATTGATGCCCTGCTCGGCAAAAATCTGGTTAATCGCCGTCAGCACGCCTGGACGGTTTTCATGGATATGCAGCAGACGGCTCACCGCAGCGCCATGCATTGGCAGCGACACTTCCGGGAAGTTAACCGCAGACAGGGTTGAACCGTTGTCGGAGTATTTCGCCAGCTTGCCTGCCACTTCAATACCGATATTTTCCTGCGCTTCCTGAGTGGAACCACCGATATGCGGCGTCAGGATCACGTTATCAAATTCACACAGCGGCGAGTTAAACGGATCGGTATTGGTTGCCGGCTCTTCCGGGAACACGTCAATCGCCGCGCCCGCCAGATGTTTATTCGCCAGCACTTCACACAGCGCCGGAATATCCACCACGGTGCCGCGTGAGGCGTTAATCAGCAGCGAACCGGGCTTCATCAGCGCCAGCTCCTGCGCGCCCATCATATTCTGCGTGGAAGCGGTTTCCGGCACATGCAGGCTGACCACATCGCTCATATTCAGCAGGTCGGAGAGATGACGAACCTGAGTGGCGTTACCCAGTGGCAATTTGTTCTCGATATCGTAGAAGAACACATGCATACCGAGGCTTTCCGCCAGCACGCCCAGCTGCATACCGATATGGCCGTAACCAATGATACCCAGCTTTTTGCCACGCGCTTCGAAAGAACCCACCGCCAGCTTATTCCAGATGCCGCGATGGGCTTTGGCGTTAGCTTCAGGAATACCGCGCAGCATCAGCAGCAGCTCGCCAATCACCAGTTCAGCCACGGATCGGGTATTGGAGAAAGGCGCGTTAAATACCGGGATCCCGCGTTTCGCCGCCGCATTCAGGTCCACCTGGTTGGTGCCGATGCAGAAGCAGCCCACCGCGACCAGTTTTTCCGCCGCAGCAAAAATCTCTTCGGTCAGTTGGGAACGCGAACGGATGCCGACGAAGTGCGCATCACGGATGGATTCCTTTAAAGAGTCGCTATCCAGCGCGCCTTTATGAAATTCGATATTGGTATAGCCTGACGCACGCAAATTTTCCAGCGCGCTCTGGTGAACACCTTCCACCAGCAGGAATTTAATCTTGTCTTTCTCCAGTGATACCTTTGCCATTTCCCGACCTTAGTTTGCAGACTTCAGATGTAACTTAAGAGCTATTGGGCATCGCCGGTGATCTGTACCGATTACCGGGATATAAGCCAGCCTTCTGTCAAAATATCAAAAAATACGCGCGCAGCAATACAAACGATTGCCTGCGCCTCAGCATGGCCACACGGGCAGGCAGAACAATGCGGCAGATTATAGCGATACCGTTCACCATCTCAGAACGATGGTGCAGCAGGCTGAAGTTATGTGACATAAGTCACCAAATTTGGCCTGCTGAAGAAAAGATATTTTTTTATGGTAAATAACGGCTGGCATACCGATCAGTTATCGATAGTTTTGACACCTGAAGCAGTACCGATTAACGCCACATCTGCGCCGCGGCTGGCAAACAGACCAACTGTCACCACCCCTGGCAGCGCATTAATCGCTTTTTCCAGCGCAATTGGCTCCAGAATCTGCAGATTATGCACGTCGAGAATAATGTTGCCGTTATCGGTCAGCACATTCTGACGATATTCAGGCAGACCGCCCAGCTTCACCAGTTCACGCGCCACAAATGCGCGCGCCATCGGGATAACCTCCACCGGCAGCGGGAATTTACCCAGCACATCCACCTGCTTCGACTGATCGGCAATACAGATAAACTTATCCGCCACCGCAGCGATAATTTTCTCGCGCGTCAGCGCCGCGCCGCCGCCCTTAATCATCTGCATCTGCGGGTTGATCTCATCGGCGCCATCGACGTAGATTGATAACGCATCCACTTCATTCAGATCGAACACCTGGATACCTAAACTTTTCAGTCTGGCGGTGGAAGCGTCAGAGCTGGAAACGGCGCCTTCGATTTGATGTTTAATCGATCCGAGCGCATCAATAAAGTGTGCGGCGGTAGAGCCGGTGCCAACACCGACAATGGTTCCGGGTTGCACGTATTCGAGCGCTGCCCAACCGACTGCTTTTTTCAGTTCATCCTGCGTCATGGTATGTTTAAAGCCTGTGCTGCTTCAGTGTGCAGCTAGTATAAAGCAAGCATCGCGCAAAATGTTCGGTTCTGATGTGTTCGATCGACAGGACTGGAAGCCAGTGCACAAAGTGATTGAAAAGTAAGGTCAGGGCAAACGCCAGTTTTTATGGCATAGTGCTGGCACCATCCCTGAAGGAGAAGACAACAATAATGAAACGCCCGGACTACAGAACGCTTCAGGCGCTGGATGCGGTGATTCGTGAGCGTGGCTTCGAACGTGCTGCGCAAAAGCTTTGCATTACCCAATCCGCGGTATCACAGCGGATTAAGCAGTTAGAGAATATGTTTGGCCAGCCGCTGCTGGTGCGAACCGTGCCGCCGCGCCCGACGGAACAGGGGCAGAAACTGCTGGCGCTGTTACATCAGGTTGAGCTGCTGGAAGAGGAGTGGCTGGGCGATGAACAGGGTGGCGCCACCCCGCTGCTGCTGTCGCTGGCGGTCAACGCCGACAGTCTGGCGACCTGGCTGCTGCCAGCGCTGAAAACCGTGCTGACCGACTCGCCGGTGCGCCTGAATTTGCAGGTGGAAGATGAGACCCGCACTCAGGAGCGTCTGCGTCGTGGTGAAGTGGTCGGTGCAGTGTCGATCCAGCCGCAGCCATTGCCAAGCTGTCTGGTCGATCAACTGGGTGCGCTGGACTATCTGTTTGTCGGCTCAAAAGAATTTGCCGATCGCTACTTCCCGAATGGCGTTACGCGCTCCGCGCTGCTGAAAGCACCGGCGGTCGCCTTTGATCATCTGGATGATATGCATCAGGCGTTTTTGCAGCAGAACTTCGATCTGTCGCCAGGCAGCGTGCCCTGCCATATTGTTAACTCGTCGGAAGCCTTTGTGCAGCTGGCGCGTCAGGGATCGACCTGCTGTATGATCCCGCACCTGCAGATCGAGAAAGAGCTGGCCAGCGGTGAGCTGATTGATTTAACGCCGGGGTTGTTACAGCGCCGGATGCTTTACTGGCATCGCTTTGCGCCGGAGAGCCGTCTGATGCGCCGGGTAACCGACGCTCTGCTGGCCCATGGTCATCGGGTACTGCGACAGGATACTGAATAGTAAACAGGCCGGATTATCCGGCCTGTTTTTTTACTGCTGGTTACGCTGAATCTCAAACACCACATCAACCTGATCGTCGAAGTGAATGCTCTGCTGCTCGTAGGTCTGCTCAGCAGAGGTCATCGGCGCTGCATCGGCAGTTTTATACATCCGCGCCACCGGCATCGGCTGATAGTTGGCGACATGGTAACGAATGCTGTAAACCGGCCCCAGCTTGGCGTTAAAGCCTTCAGCCAGCGCGGCGGCCTGCTTAGTCGCATTATCGATTGCCGCTTTACGCGCCTGATTACGGTACTCATCCGGATGCGCCACACCCAGTTCGACTGAGCGGATCTCATTGAGACCAGACTTCAGCGCGCCATCAAGCAGGTCGTTGAGTTTATCCAGCTGACGTAGCGTCACCTGCACCTGACGCACCGCGCGATAACCCTTCAGTACCGATTTACCCTCTTTGGTATAATCGTATTCTGGCTGGGTGCGCAGATTGGCCGCATCAATATCTTTCTTATCGATGCCGTTTTTTTGCAGCAGATCGAAGTACTGCGCCACACGGGTATCCGCCTGCTTCTTGGCCTCGGCGGCATCTTTCGATGATACATTCACCTCAATCGCCAGCGTGGCGATATCCGGCGAGGCATCGACGCTTGCCTGCCCGGAGGTAACCACATGCGGGCCATTTGGCAACTCATCTGCCTGCACCGTTAAAGGCAGTGTTCCTGCGCCCATCATTGCGGCCAGAGCCAGCGCTTTCAATTTCACCTGAAGTCCTCCCTGAAGACATAGTAGTATTCTTACCAGAGTATCTTATCGTGATAATTGTCAACATACGTAATGCTCTTATAAACCCTGACGCCACACGCAGATATCAGTTAAATCCCGCCATCCCCTGCTGCGCCAGCCTGAAGGCGATAAACCACATCACCAGCCCCACCAGCAGATTAATGATGCGCTGGGCTTTATGGGTGCTTAATCGCGGCGCCAGCCAGCTGGCCAGCAGCGCAAGGCCAAAGAACCACAGTATCGACGCGCTGATGGTGCCCAACGCAAACCAGTAGCGCGCTTCTGCCGGTAACTGTCCCCCGAGACTGCCCAGCACCACAAAGGTATCGAGCCAGACATGCGGATTCAGCCAGGTAACAGCCATCATGGTGGCGATAATCCGCCAGCGGCTCTGCTGTAACCGCGTAGCGGAAGCCAGCTCAATATTGCCACTGAATGCCGTGCGCAGCGCGCCCCAGCCATACCACAACAGAAACGCCACCCCGCCCCAGGTGACCAGATTCAGCAGCAGCGGCGACTGATTCAGCAACGCGCTACCGCCAAACACACCGGCGCAAATCAGCAGGATATCGCTCAGGGAGCAGAGACCGGCGGTCATCAGGTGATACTGGCGGCGGATGCCCTGATTCATCACAAAAGCATTTTGCGGGCCAAGCGGTAATATCAGTGCTGCACCTAAGGCAACACCCTGAAAGTAAATAGAAAACACCAGCAACATCCTCTTTGTCATCATGTTGCGGGCAAGTTTAACCTGGCAGAATTATTAGCGGAAATTGAAAGAATTAATGCAGCATCAGATATGCTAATAGAGGAGAGCTGGCGGGTAAAGCAACCCGCCAGTTGTGAAAGCCTTACTCAGCCGGAGCCTGCTCCTGCTGCTGAGGGGCCTTGTTGTGATGCAGATGCACATCCATCTGTGGGTAAGGAATGCCGATACCTTTACTATCCAGCGCCTTCTTAAAGTTCGCCAGCAGATCCCAGTAAACATCCTGCAGATCGCCACTGTTGCTCCAGCAACGCACGACAAAGTTCAGCGAAGAGGCCGCCAGTTCATTCAGCCCGATCTGGATGCCACGATCTTTCAGCACGCGCTCATCCGCTTCCACCACATCGCGCAGCAGCTGTTTTACTTCATCAACATCCGCATCGTAAGCGACGCCAACAATAAACTCATTACGGCGCACCGGTTCGCGCGAGAAGTTAACAATATTACCGGCAATCACTTTACCGTTTGGCACCACCACCATTTTGCCATCAGCAGAACGCAGAGTGGTGGAGAAAATCTGCACGCTCAGCACGGTGCCCATCACGCCGCCAAGATCGACAAACTCACCGGTACGGAATGGACGGAAGGTGACCAGCAGTACGCCAGCCGCGAGGTTAGCCAGCGAGCCCTGCAACGCCAGACCCACCGCCAGACCGGCAGCACCGAGCACCGCGATAACGGAAGCGGTCTGCACCCCGACGCGTCCCAGCGCAGCAATCAGGGTAAAGGCGATTACACCATAGCGCACCATTGCCGACAGGAAGTCTGCTACCGTCGCATCAATACCGCGCGTCCGCAGCACTTTATTGACGCCATTAGAGATAATGCGCGCCACAATCATCCCGACGATAATGATCGCAATGGCGGCGACGATATTGACCGCATAGCTCAGCAGCAATGCCTGGTTACGCACCAGCCAGCCACCGGCGCTGTTGATGCCATTAAGCACGTTTAAATCTTCCATTTATCAGCCCTGTAGTAAATCCCCAGTGGGAAAAGACAAAATATTGCCAGAGCGATCTGACAATCCACGCTACAAAGGGTAAACAAAAAAACTCACCTCTGCCAAATAACCGCAGAATTTCCTTACACTTTTCCGCCGATTGCCCATAAAAAAAGGCCCCTTCAGGGCCTTTTTTAATCAGTCGCGTTTAAAGATTACAGAACGTCGATCGCGTTCAGTTCTTTAAATGCCTGCTCCAGACGCACAACCATTGAGGATTGTGCAGAACGCAGCCATACGCGTGGATCGTAGTATTTCTTGTTTGGCTTATCAGCGCCTTCCGGGTTACCCAGCTGCGTTTGCAGATAACCTTCGTTCTTTTTGTAGTACTGCAGGATGCCGTCCCAGTTTGCCCACTGAGTATCGGTATCAATGTTCATTTTCACTACGCCGTAGCTGATTGAATCTTTGATTTCCTGCGCAGAAGAACCGGAACCACCGTGGAAAACGAAATCCAGTGAGTTGTGCGGCAGGCCGTGTTTCTTGCTGACGTATTCCTGAGATTCTTTCAGGATAGTTGGGGTCAGCTTAACGTTGCCTGGCTTGTACACGCCGTGTACGTTACCGAAAGAGGCAGCGATAGTGAAACGCGGGCTGATGGCGTTCAGTTTTTCGTAAGCGTAATCAACGTCCTGCGGCTGGGTATACAGTGCAGATGCGTCCATATGGCTGTTATCAACGCCATCTTCTTCACCACCGGTACAGCCCAGTTCGATTTCCAGCGTCATGTTGATTTTCGCCATGCGCGCCAGATACTTGCTGCTGATCTCGATATTTTCTTCCAGAGACTCTTCTGACAGGTCGATCATATGAGAAGAGAACAGAGGTTTACCGGTCGCAGCGAAATGTTTTTCACCGGCGTCCAGCAGACCGTCGATCCATGGCAGCAGTTTCTTCGCACAGTGGTCGGTATGCAGGATCACCGGCACGCCATACTGTTCAGCCATCTGATGCACATGATGCGCGCCAGAGATTGCGCCCTGAATTGCCGCAGCCTGTGGCACATCAGATTTAAAGCCTTTACCCGCGATAAACGCAGCACCGCCGTTAGAGAACTGGACGATAACCGGTGCTTTAACTTTGGCAGCAGCTTCCAGAACGGCGTTGATTGAGTCGGTGCCAATGCAGTTAACTGCTGGCAGTGCGAATTTGTTCTCTTTCGCTACCTGGAAAACTTTCTGTACGTCATCACCGGTGATAACGCCTGGTTTTACGAAATCAAAAATTTTAGACATGCTATTTGTCCTGTTTCGTTGGCAGTATTAAAAAAGTTAGTTCAGCTTCGCCTGTATCAGACGACTACAGGCAGGGTACACGCCCTGCCGTAAGCATTACTGCTTAGCACGCTCTTCCAGCATGGCTACAGCTGGCAGTACTTTGCCTTCCACGAACTCCAGGAACGCGCCGCCGCCGGTAGAGATGTAGGAGATTTGATCTTCAATGCCGAACAGGTCAATCGCTGCAAGGGTGTCACCACCGCCAGCGATAGAGAATGCGTCGCTTTCAGCGATAGCTTTAGCGATGATTTCGGTGCCCTTACGGAAGTTAGGGAACTCGAACACGCCAACCGGGCCATTCCACAGAATGGTTTTGGCTTCTTTCAGCAGTTTCGCCATCGCTTCTGCGGTTTCATCGCCGAAGTCCATAATCTCTTCATTATCCTGCACTTCGGAAACTTTTTTCACTGTTGAAGGTGCAGTTTCAGAGAATTCCGTACCGACGCGGGAGTCAGTTGGCACCGGAATACCGAACTGATCGCGCAGGCCTTTGGCCGCTGCAACGAAGTCTGGCTCATACAGCGACTTACCGACATTGTTGTCGATAGCCACGAAGGTGTTAGCGATACCGCCGCCGACAATCACGGTGTCCGCGATTTTAACCAGCGAGTTCAGCACGTCGAATTTAGTGGAAACTTTAGAACCACCCACCACGGCAACCATTGGACGCGCAGGCGCTTTCAGCGCTTTACCCAGTGCTTCCAGTTCAGCGGCCAGCAGCGGGCCAGCACAGGCGACTGGCGCAAATTTGCCCACGCCGTGGGTGGATGCCTGGGCGCGGTGTGCGGTGCCGAAGGCATCCATCACATACACGTCACACAGAGCCGCGTATTTTTTTGACAACGCTTCGTCGTCTTTCTTCTCGCCTTTGTTAAAGCGAACGTTTTCCAGCACCACCAGTTTGCCCGCGGTCAGCTCAACGCCATCGAGGTAATCTTTCGCGAGGGTGACATTATCGGCACCCAGTTTGTCTTTCAGGTAGTTAACAACCGGCAACAGAGAGAACTCTTCGTTGTATTCACCCTCGGTCGGACGACCCAGGTGAGACGTTACCATCACTTTCGCACCCTGCTTCAGGGCTTGTTCGATGGTCGGCAGAGAAGCGCGAATACGTGCATCAGACGTCACTTTCCCTTCTTTCACTGGCACGTTTAAATCCGAACGGATTAATACGCGTTTACCAGCAAGATCCAGATCGGTCATCTTAATTACAGACATGGTGAACCCTCTCGTTGATTCTCATAAGTTTTGCCAGACGCAGACCGCGTCTTACCTGAAACCGCTTGCGGCCATCGCTAACGTGGTATCGAGCATCCGGTTAGCAAAGCCCCATTCGTTGTCGCACCAGACTAAGGTCTTAATCAGGTGCTGACCGCTGACCCGCGTCTGCGTGCCATCGACTATGGCACTGTGCGGATCATGGTTAAAATCAATAGAGACTAACGGTAATTCCGTATAGTCAACTATACCACTAAATGCCCCTTCTGAG
The DNA here is from genome assembly GCF_025527015.1 of Winslowiella arboricola. Classification (GTDB taxonomy): domain Bacteria; phylum Pseudomonadota; class Gammaproteobacteria; order Enterobacterales; family Enterobacteriaceae; genus Erwinia; species Erwinia arboricola. The sequence goes on from NZ_JAODIM010000040.1 coordinate 240,851, forward strand.
GCATTTTGCAGCAAGGCATTGACCTCGGATGCGCTGACAGCTTCGCGCACACTGACGCTTAAATCGATGGCCGTAACGTTAATCGTCGGCACACGTACCGCTATAGCTTCAAAGCGGTCGTTAAATTTCGGAAAAATACGGGTAATGCCAGCGGCAAGACGGGTATCAACCGGAATGATCGACTGACTGGCGGCACGGGTACGGCGCAAATCGGGATGATAGGCGTCGATAACTTGCTGATCGTGCATCGCCGAGTGGATGGTGGTAACGGTGCCGGATTCAATTTCGAAGGCATCATCCAGCAGCTTAATAATCGGAATTATGCAGTTAGTGGTGCAGGATGCATTGGAAACAATCCGGTCAGCAGGCCGCAGCGCTTGCTCATTGACGCCAAATACCACCGTGGCGTCAAGATCGTGCCCGCCAGGATGGGAAAACAGCACCTTCTTCGCGCCAGCCTGCAGATGCGCTTCGCCATCGGCACGGCTGCCATAAACCCCGGTGCAGTCGAGCACCACATCCACGTTCAGCTCGCGCCAGGGTAAATCAGCAATCGGCGCCAGATGCAGAATGCGAATAATGTCGTCACCGACCGTTAACAGGTCACGCTCCTGGCGCACATCCCAGGCGAAACGCCCGTGACTGGTGTCATATTTCAGCAGATGCGCCATCCCCGTGGCATCGGCCAGCTCATTGATGGCAACCACGGTAATTTCAGCCCGACGCCCGGTTTCGTATAAAGCACGTAACACATTGCGCCCGATGCGCCCAAAGCCATTAATTGCTACACGAACGGTCATAACACTCCTGCGTCAGAATTCACTGGTTAAACAGCCAATAGCCTGTGCCAGCCGTCTTAATTTGTACAGGGAATTCTCACTGCCTGAATTTTGTTACACAGTCTGGTACTCGCACCAACTGAAACGCTTCAGCCAGAGTAAATGAAGTAAGGAATAGCGGGAATGATTGTGATCAATAATGCTGCTCAATATTAGATCCACATCACAAAATCGAACAAAAAGCGGTTATTACAAAAGGAATAATCAGGGGGGAAGAGATAAAAAAAGGCGGCGATAAAGCCGTTATTACGGATGGTGCAAATCATGAACACGGGCGGCGATAACGCCGCCCCTACACAAAGCTATGCAGGGGTGGCGTTATCGCCACCCGTTACACACGATTAAATCAGCTCTTTCGCTTTTGCCACGACATTGGCAACCGTAAAGCCAAACAGATCGAACAGCTTTTCAGCCGGTGCTGACTCGCCGAAGCTGGTCATACCGATAACTGCGCCGTTCAGGCCGGTGTACTTGTACCAGTAGTCAGCGATACCCGCTTCGATAGCGACGCGCGCGCTGACCGCTTTTGGCAGCACAGCTTCACGGTAAGCCGCATCCTGCTTGTCGAAAGCGTCGGTAGATGGCATAGAAACCACCCGTACCTTGCGACCTTCGGTGGTCAGCTGGTCATAAGCGCCGACCGCCAGTTCAACTTCAGAACCGGTAGCGATCAGGATCAGCTCTGGCTGGCCTGCGCAATCTTTCAGCACATAGGCACCGCGCGCTACGTTTGCCAGCTGCTCAGCAGTACGATCCTGCTGCGCCAGGTTCTGACGGGAGAAGATCAGCGCCGTCGGGCCATCCTGACGTTCGATCGCATACTTCCAGGCAACAGCAGACTCAACCTGGTCACATGGACGCCACAGGCTCATATTTGGCGTGACGCGCAGGCTGGCCATCTGTTCAACCGGCTGGTGCGTCGGGCCATCTTCACCCAGACCGATAGAGTCATGGGTATAGACCATAATCTGACGAATTTTCATCAGCGCGGCCATACGTGCGGCGTTACGCGCATATTCGACAAACATCAGGAAGGTGGCGGTGTACGGCAGGAAACCACCGTGCAGTGCGATACCGTTAGCGATGGCGGTCATACCGAACTCACGCACACCGTAATGGATATAGTTACCCGCCAGATCTTCATTGATCGGTTTAGAGCCAGACCAGATGGTCAGGTTGCTCGGCGCCAGGTCAGCGGAGCCGCCGAGGTATTCCGGCAGCAGCTTACCAAAGGCTTCGATAGCATTCTGCGAAGCTTTACGGCTGGCGATTTTCGCCGGATTAGCCTGCAACTGTTCAACATATTTCTGTGACTCTGCCTGCCAGTTTTCCGGCAGAGCATTGACGCTACGACGTTTGAACTCTGCAGCCAGTTCCGGGTGTGCTTTAGCGTAGGCAGCGAACTTATCGTTCCACGCCGCTTCTTTCGCCTGACCGGCTTCTTTTGCATCCCACTGCGCGTAAATATCCTGTGGGATCACAAATGGCGCATGCTCCCAACCCAGTTGCTTACGGGTCAGTGCGACTTCGTCATCACCCAGCGGTGCGCCGTGTGAATCATGGGTGCCTGCTTTGTTTGGTGAACCAAAACCGATTACGGTTTTGCACATCAGCAGTGAAGGCTTGTCGCTGACGGTTTTCGCTTCTTCAATAGCGGCTTTAATCGCCGCAGCGTCATGACCGTCAACGCCGCGCACGACATGCCAGCCATAAGACTCAAAACGTTGCGCCGTATCGTCAGTAAACCAGCCGTCGATATGACCATCAATCGAGATACCGTTGTCATCATAGAAAGCCACCAGTTTGCCCAGCTTCAGCGTACCCGCCAGTGAGCAGACTTCGTGGGAAATGCCTTCCATCATGCAGCCATCGCCCATAAACACATAAGTGTTGTGGTCGACGATATCGTGGCCTGCACGGTTAAACTGCGCCGCTAAAGTGCGCTCAGCGATGGCGAAACCAACCGCGTTGGCAATACCCTGACCCAGTGGGCCGGTGGTAGTTTCAACACCTGCGGTATAGCCGTATTCAGGGTGACCTGGAGTTTTAGAATGCAGCTGACGGAAGTTTTCCAGCTCTTGCATCGGCAGATCGTAGCCGCTGAGGTGCAGCAGGCTGTAAATCAGCATTGAGCCGTGACCGTTAGACAGGATAAAACGGTCACGATCGGCCCACAGCGGGTTAGTTGGGTTATGGTTCAGATAGTCGCGCCATAACACTTCCGCGATATCCGCCATGCCCATCGGGGCGCCCGGGTGACCAGATTTGGCTTTTTGCACTGCATCCATACTGAGTGCGCGAATGGCGTTGGCAAGCTCTTTACGAGAAGGCATTTTCTACTCCAGTTCGGGAATTATTCGCTTCGCCGTCCCTAACTTATTGTAATTAATCAGTTATCAGGCAAAGCCGAAGGAAAGACGACCATCAATGTACATGAAAAACAGGTGAAATGTACATGGCGTATCTTGCAAAAAAACCAGCACATTTCGCGCTTTGCGACACAGCCTGCTATGCATTTGCTCGCTAAACGGCTATAAAATGCCTGTTCTGCAAAAATCTCCATCGCTGAGGTTTTTACAGGTCTTTGTTTTTATTACCTTGTTAACTTATTTGGGATAAATGGAATGAAACTTCAAACTGCAGTTTTGGCAATGGGTATTGCCGCTCTACTCTCCGGGTGCCAGAACCTTGATACCAGCGCTCTGATGCAGTCCGGCGCGCAGGCTTATCAGGCCGCGACGCTAAGCGATGCGCAGGTTAAAGAGCTGAGCGATAAATCCTGTCAGCAGATGGACAGCGAAGCTCAAATTGCCCCTGCAAGCAGCACCTATGCCAAACGACTGGCAAAAATCTCCGCCGCGCTGGGTGACAATATCAACGGCACACCGGCCAACTACAAAGTGTATGTGACCAAAGACGTCAACGCCTGGGCAATGGCTAACGGCTGTATCCGCGTCTATAGCGGCCTGATGGATATGATGACCGACAACGAAGTTGAAGGTGTACTGGGTCACGAAATGGGCCACGTTGCGCTGGGCCACACGCGTAAAGCGATGCAGGTTGCTTATGCCACTACCGCTGCGCGTTCTGCAGCCGGTGCTGCCGGTGGCGTTGCCGCATCACTGTCACAATCACAGCTGGGCGATCTCGGTGAGAAACTGGTCAACGCACAGTTCTCCCAGAGCCAGGAGTCGCAGGCAGATGACTATTCCTTTGATCTGCTGAAAAAACGTGGCATCAATCCGAACGGTTTAGTCACCAGCTTCGAGAAACTGGCGAAACTGGAAGGCGGCCATCAGAGCAGTATGTTTGACTCGCACCCTGCTTCTGCCGCGCGCGCAGAGCATATTAAAGAGCGTATCGCCGCCGGGAAATAACCTGCAATTCCGGTAACACTCTCTGTAATAGATCGATACGGATGATACTCAATATTGTAATCAGTGAGTATCATCCGTGCACAGAGTGACGCCACATCATGAACACCTATCGCCCGGCCAACAACAACCCTGAGCGCTGCGCTATTGTTATCGGCGCCGGCATTGCCGGTCTGCTGGCAACCCGGGTGCTGTGCGACCACTTCCCCCATGTTTATCTGATCGAACAGGATGCGTTACCGGCAACCCCGCAAGCGCGCAAAGGGGTGCCACAGGCCCGTCATGTCCATCTGTTGATGGTGCGGGGACGGCGTGTGCTCGACCATTTTTTTCCCCATCTGGACGCTGAATTATTTAACCTCGGCGCCATTCCACTGGACTGGTACGCCGATGTACGTTGGTACGGTCCTGCCGGCTGGATGGCATATGGCGGCAATGGGTTAATCACCTGCTCCGCCAGCCGCGATCTGCTTGAGTTCGCGCTACGGCAGCGTGTCGTTGCTGACCGCCGCGTGCAGGTGTTCACCCGGCACAAAGTGGCCGGACTTGAAGTTGATGCGCAAACCGGGCAGATCCGCGCGGTACAGATTATGCCGTGTCACTCTGACCTCACCGCCAGACTAGCGTTGACCGCAGATTTTGTTGTTGATGCCAGCGGGCGCTCGTCACAGACCGCCAGATGGCTCAACGAGCTGGGATATGGCCAGGCGCCAAAGCGCGTGGTTAACGCCTTCCTGGGTTACTCATCACGCCTCTATCGACGCCCTTCTGGCATCCGTTCTGCACCCTGGAAGGCATTAATTATCAGCGCCCAGCCGCCTGACTGTTTTCGCGCTGGCGGGATGTTTGCCATTGAGAATGATCAATGGATGGTGGTGCTGATGGGCGGTGGCGGCGATTATCCGCCGAGGGATGACGCCGGTTTTCTTAACTTTGCCCACAGCCTGCGCAATCCTGAGCTGTATCAGGTGCTTAAAGATGCTGAACCGGTCTCACCTGTCTGGCATTACCGACGGACAGAAAACCGCTGGATCCATTATGAGCGTCAGGCGAAATGGCCTGCTGGCTTGATTGTGATGGGTGATGCAGTTTGTGGATTTAATCCAATATATGGTCAGGGCATGACGGTTGCGGCCCTCTCTGCTGAGCTTCTGGACAAGACGTTACACTCACGCGCCGGACTGGCCGAAATCACCACCTCGTTTCAGCAACAACTTGCGGCGCTCTGTGCGTGGCCATGGACTATGGCGACAGGGGCAGATCTGTTATATCCCACCACCGCAGGCGGTGAGAACGCATGGCATGCCCGACTTGCTCAGCATTATCTTAATCAGGTTCTGATAATGGCGACAAAATATCCTGATATCTATCAGCGTTTTGTGCGGGTGATGAATATGGTCGATCCGCCATCAGTCCTGTTTGCGCCCTCTGTTGCGGCGCGCATGGCAATCGGTTGGTTCAGGAGATAATCATGCATGCGTTCGATTTAGCTGAATTCTACATTCCATTTACCACGCGAATAAACCGGCACCAGCAGGTGGCCACCCAAAACGCACTGGCCTGGCTGCAATTAACCGCACTGGTGGATGCAGAAAGCGAAAGCGACCGTTTGCAGCGGTTCGCCACTTTCGGCGAACTTGCCGCCAGAACCTGTCCTGATGTCGGAGTGGCAGAATTAGAACAAATCATTAACTGGATCAACTGGCTTTTTGTTCTGGATGACCTGGTGGATGAACCGTGCCGTCAGTCAGCCGCCACTGATACGCTGGCGATGCTTGAGCATTTACGCCTGGTGATTAAATCTGATGCGCAGGCCACTGCCCGGACCACGCTTGAAACAGCGTGGAAAATACTGTGGGAGAAACTCGCGGCTGGTATGGGCCAGCATGCGCAACAACGCTTTCTGCTGACCGTCGACCAGTACCTGGTTTCACTACAACAAGAGATCGCCATGACGGCGGAAGGCTATATTCCTGATCTACTGACCTTTGCCGAAATACGCCGTAATACCGGCGCAGTAAAAACTACCCTCAGCATCAATGAATACGCCTGGCATAAAGAACTGCCGCAGGGTTTCTTTGAGAGTGACCTCAACCGTGTGCTGACCGATGTCACCTGTGATGTAACCGGGATGACCAACGATATCTGGTCCTATTCAAAAGAGATTGCCCACCCGTCTAATAATAGCTATGTGGTTATTTTTGAGCATCATATGGGGTGCGATAACAGAGCTGCGATGATAATGGTTAATCACTTAATCACCTCTCGCGTAAAATGTTTTCTGCATGCCCGCACGCAACTCTCCGCGTTTTTGTATAAACCTGACCTCTCTGCAGTAGATCGGAAAATCGTGCTGCACTATATCGCCGGCATGGAACACTGGATGCGGGGTAATCTCGAATGGTCTTCTGCTACTCCGCGATACAATCACCAGCAACAACAGTAGCTTCCGCGGGCAATCTGTCCGCTCAACCCATTTTCGCGGAGGTTTCTGATCATCATGCATAATAAGGGGCCACCAGACGACGAATCGCTAATTCTGGTTGATGACAGCGATTGCCCGATCGGTTTTGCCGGTAAGTTACAGGTTCACCAGCTCGGGATATTACACCGCGCCTTTTCCATTTTTGTGTTCGATGATGACGGGCGTCTGCTGCTGCAGCAACGTGCGTCCGTCAAGTACCATTCAGCGGGACTATGGAGCAATACCTGTTGCGGTCATCCGCGCGCGCAGGAAGAGACCCGCGCCGCCGCCTCACGCCGCCTGCAGGAGGAGATGGGATTTCAGTGTAACTTGCAGTGGGTAGCGGCTTTTATTTACCGCGCAGAGCTGGCAAATGGTCTGATCGAACATGAGTATGATCATCTGTATACCGGCACCTTTGGCGGCACGCCGCAACCCGATGCTGACGAAGTATCAGACTGGGCGTGGCGAAGTCCCGACGAAGTGGAGCAGGCGCTGAGCGCTCATCCCGCTGACTTCACCATCTGGTTTACAAAAATTGTCCGCCAGCAGCCGCTGTTATTACGATCAGGGCGGAAGGATTTCCGCCCTGATTAAGGCGCGGCTTATTCGCCTTTATTTACCGCCTGCACATGCAGCATATCCAGCGCCAGCGTCGCGGCGGCCAGCGCGGTCAAATCTGACTGGTCATAGCCAGGCGCGACTTCAACGATATCCATACCCACAATATTCAGTCCCTGTAATCCACGCACCAGCTTCAGCGCTTTATCCGAGGTCAGGCCACCAATCACCGGCGTGCCGGTGCCAGGCGCATGGGCCGGATCGAGACAGTCGATATCGAACGTCAGATAAACCGGCAGATCGCCGACAATCTGCTTCACCTGCGCCAGAATATCGTCAACGCCACGATCGTTAACCTGCGCCGCATCCAGCACGTGATAACCCAGATCTTTATCAAACTCGGTACGAATACCGATCTGCACAGAGTGATCGGGATCGATCAAGCCTTCAGCCGGCGCATGGTGGAACATGGTGCCGTGATCGAATTTGGCGCCATTGGAATAGGTATCGGTATGCGCATCAAAGTGCACCAGTGCCATTTTGCCAAAGTATTTGGCATGAGCGCGCAGCAGCGGCAGCGTGACATAGTGATCGCCACCAAAGCTCAGCATCCGCTTGCCGTTGGCCAGCAGTTTTTCCGCGTGCGCCTGCAGTTTGTCGGTCAGATCCTGTGAATCGCCAAAGGCGTACACCAGATCGCCACAGTCGATCACTTTCAGACGCTTACGCAGGTCAAAACTCCACGGATAGCGGCAACCTTCCCACGCCAGGTTAGTTGAGATCTGACGGATAGCGTTCGGTCCCAGACGGCTGCCCGGACGGCCTGAAGTGGCGGCATCGAAAGGAATACCGGTAATCACCCACTCGGCGTCAGCGTCGTAAGGCTGGAAGTTAACCGGGAAACGCATAAAACCAAAGGCGTTAGAAACCAGCGAGTTATCATACTCATTGCCCAGGGTGTTATTCATAATACTGTCCTCTTTAAATCTATCATTCAGCTATAGATGAAAAAAATCCCCTCCGCGTCGTTAACCCGACGAGGAAGGGATTGAGTGTTAAACCAGCTGACATCATCGATGCATTACAGCAGATTTTAGCATGAACACCTGCAAAGGTAAGAAGTGTTGTGTAACTCGCCGCAATACCCATAAAAAAATATTGTGTATTAGCCTAAAGGATCCAGATATCAGGTCGATATCGCTGATACTAGCTATAAAAAATTGATAATGAGTTCATATTGGAGCCATGGTTTATGACTGGATTTTTGGTGTCACGTTTTGGCAGCGTATTAGCGTTGTGGCGTTTAAACAGCAAATATAAAAATATATTCAAAATCTTACTAACACTCACAGCCTCCAGCACCTTGCTTTTTATGCTGGCGCTTACCTTCGCAGTACCGAATCTTTTTCTGGCGACACCCTCTGTCCGCGCGGCTGAAATCATCGCAACGCCGGAAGCCAAAAGAGAAACTAACAACGAGTGCCTGCAAAGATTTGAACAAAAATCGGCACGCCAGCGCGCGCTCTATGACGAAATAACCCATAGCTGGCAACCCATTAGTGACTTCCAGCGCGATGTCGGTGCCGGTTCAGTTCTGCAAGCAGAAATTGAGTATCGGGAAAGATTTAACCAGTATAATCAGGAAACTATCGATAAATTACGGCAGAAGTTGAGCGCCTGTGAGAAGGCGGCGGCAGAAGCCTGGTACTGACAAACCGAGAGATTAATCAGGTTGGGTGCAGTGTCAGCACCCAACCTTTAAACCGCTATTCGTCTTCCAGGTAAGTGTAGCCGTACAGACCACTTTCAAACTCTTCGAGGAACTGCGCGCGCAGCTCTTCATCAAGATCGGTCTCTTTTACCTGATTGTGGAAGTGGCGCAGCAACTCTTTCGGATCCAGCTGTACATACTCCAGCATATCCGCGACCGTATCGCCTTCATCAGAAAGCTGTACTTCCACGCTGCCATCGGCAAAGGCAAACACATCCACCGCTTCGGTATCACCGAACAGGTTATGCATATTGCCGAGGATCTCCTGATACGCCCCGACCATAAAGAAGCCCAGCATCGGTGGATTTTCCACATCATATTCCGGCATTGGCATGGTGGTGGCGATGCCGTCACCGTCAATATAGTGGTCAATCGTGCCATCGGAGTCACAGGTAATATCCAGCAGCACCGCACGGCGTTCCGGGGATTTGTTCAGCCCTTCCAGCGGCAGTACCGGGAACAGCTGATCAATACCCCATGCATCCGGCATTGACTGGAACAGCGAGAAGTTGACGTAAATCTTATCCGCCATACGCTCCTGCAACTCGTCAATAATCGGACGGTGCGCGCGGTTGCTTGGATCCAGATGCAGCTGGATATAGTGGCAAATGCTGAGATAGAGCTGCTCCGCCCAGGCGCGCTGCGTCAAATCGTAAATACCCTGCGAGTAGCCGCTATGGATATCAAACAGATCCATCTGGCTGTCGTGCAGCCATTCGCGCAGTGAGCGACGGTTGTCCGGCTCATGCATCTCCTGCCAGGTATCCCACATGCTGACGATTGGACGCGGTGAATCCGCGTTTGGCGCCTGTGGAATGCTGAACTCGTTACGCTCAACGCCGATAATATTCGACACCAGTACCGTGTGGTGCGCGGTAACCGCACGACCCGATTCAGTGATCACCGTTGGATGCGGCAGGTTATGCTCTTCACAGGCATCGCCAATCGCCCAGATGACGTTGTTGGCATATTCATTCAGGCCATAGTTAACCGAGCAGTCCGACTGGGAGCGAGTACCTTCATAGTCCACACCCAGGCCGCCACCGACGTCGAAGCACTGGATATTGACGCCCAGCTTAGCCAGTTCAACATAGAAACGCGCCGATTCACGCACACCGGTAGCGATATCACGGATATTGGCCATCTGTGAACCGAGATGGAAGTGCAGCAGCTGCAGGCTGTCGATACGACCCGCTTCGCGCATAATCTCCACCAGCTTCAATACCTGAGTCGCTGACAGACCAAACTTCGATTTCTCGCCGCCGCTTGACTGCCATTTACCGGAGCCTTGCGAAGCCAGACGCGCGCGGATACCGAGACGTGGCACCACATTCAGGCGCTCCGCTTCTTCCAGCACCAGCTTCACTTCAGTCATTTTTTCCAGCACCAGGTACACTTTGTGTCCCAGCTTTTCGCCAATCAGCGCCAGACGAATATATTCGCGGTCTTTATAACCATTACAGACAATAACCGAGCGCGTCATGCCGGCGTGTGCCAGCACTGCCATCAGTTCGGCTTTGGAACCGGCTTCCAGACCCAGCGGCTCGCCAGAGTTGATCAGCGATTCGATCACACGTTTGTGCTGGTTTACTTTGATCGGATAAACGAGGAAGTAATCCCCTTTGTAACCGTAAGATTCACGCGCACGTTTAAACGCCGCATTGATCGAGCGCAGACGGTGCTGAAGGATCTGCGGGAAGCAGAACAGCGCCGGCAGACGCTGGCCATCGGCCTCACGCTCTTTGACCAGCTTCGCCAGGTCGACGCGCGCTTCCGGCACATCGGGATCCGGGCAAACACTGATATGCCCCAGTTCATTGACGTCATAATAGTTATTGCCCCACCAGGCAATATTATAGGTGCGCAGCATTTTGCTGGCGTCTTGATCACTCATGGCCACCTCCTGCATTGAGCGGAGTACACCCTGTTCGCCTGCTGACGAACCCTTAATTGTCTTCATGTCGTCAGACATCGCGAACCTCAATTTTAAGTAATGATGCGGAACAGTTAACCACTATCGCAGGTCGATCCTGCCAGAACAACCCGCAGGCTGTCGATAAACCCGGCATCAATGACTGTTTTAGCGCACAGTGCGGGTGTAATGATTTTTCAGTATAAAACACGTCGCCGAACTCCGTTAAACGGGTCAGAAAAAGCGGCAGTCGACCCACAGTAAACTGAGAGTCCCCTTGCAGAACTGTAGCAAAAGGTTAACCGGCGCAGGTGTCGTGAAGATTACCGAAACGAATATAACTTCGGCGGGAGAGCAGAATCGACGGAGAAACAGAAAGGGATTGAAGTACGCCAGAGTGGCGCAGCGAACCGTGCATAGCGAAAACGTGGTTCATTACTCGTATCACCTCCACATATGCCCTGTAAGCATATGGAAAAAAACGGGTCAGAGGGTGCAACCAGCAATAACGCGGGTTGTCTGACGGAGGCCACACCGTAACGGAGTAGCGCCCTTAATCTGCCTGAAAGGCAGCGGCGTTTTATACAGCTCCGGGCGTTAAAATGCAAAGTTAAAATGCGCTGAATGAGACTGCTGTCAGGAATATTTGCCACTTAAGCAGAGGCCAAAAATGCGTAACGGCAAAAATCGCTGGCAATTCGTTTAATGAGTAACCTAAAATAGCCATCCAGATGTTAATCCGTCTAAACTGGCTAACTTCTGGACTGCTATGCCGCTGTAAGGCTGTCAGTTTCACTGTGACATTCCTGCCTGCACCAATGAACTGCTCACGGCTTTGCCTGAGGGGGCGTGGAGTCAGGCTAACCTGTCTCTTCGCTATGCAGTTGTTTTTTAACCCGTTTTAGTAAGGTAAAGAATAAAATGGCTAAACACCTTTTTACGTCCGAGTCTGTATCAGAAGGACATCCTGACAAAATCGCTGACCAAATTTCAGATGCCGTGCTGGATGCCATCCTTGAACAGGATCCGAAAGCACGCGTTGCCTGTGAAACCTATGTCAAAACCGGCATGGTTCTGGTTGGCGGCGAAATTACTACCAGCGCCTGGGTCGATATCGAAGAAATCACCCGTAATACAGTGCGTGAAATCGGCTATGTCCATTCCGATATGGGCTTTGATGCCAACTCTTGTGCGGTGTTAAATGCCATTGGCAAACAGTCCCCGGATATTAACCAGGGTGTTGACCGTGCCGATCCGCTGGAGCAAGGCGCTGGCGACCAGGGTCTGATGTTTGGTTATGCCACCAATGAAACCGACGTGCTGATGCCTGCGCCGGTAACTTATGCGCACCGTCTGGTGCAGCGTCAGGCAGAAGTGCGTAAAAACGGCACCCTGCCATGGTTACGCCCTGATGCGAAAAGCCAGGTGACCTTCCAGTACGATAACGGCAAAATTGTGGGTATCGACGCGGTCGTGCTGTCAACTCAGCATGCGGAAGAGATTGGCCTGAAAGATCTGCAGGAAGCGGTGATGGAAGAGATCATCAAGCCGGTTCTGCCGACCGAATGGCTGACCGCCAGCACCAAATTCTTTATTAACCCGACTGGCCGTTTTGTTATCGGTGGCCCAATGGGCGACTGCGGCCTGACCGGTCGAAAAATCATCGTGGATACCTACGGCGGCATGGCTCGTCACGGTGGCGGCGCGTTCTCCGGTAAAGATCCGTCTAAAGTTGACCGTTCAGCGGCCTACGCTGCACGTTACGTGGCGAAAAACATCGTTGCCGCCGGTCTGGCTGACCGTTGTGAGATTCAGGTTTCCTACGCGATCGGCGTGGCTGAGCCGACTTCCATCATGGTGGAAACCTTCGGTACCGAGAAAATCGCCAGCGAACAGCTGACGCTGCTGGTACGCGAGTTCTTCGACCTGCGTCCTTACGGTCTGATCCAGATGCTGGATCTGCTGCACCCAATCTACCGCGAGACTGCGGCTTATGGTCACTTTGGCCGTGAGCACTTCCCGTGGGAAAAAACCGACAAAGCCGCGCAGCTGCGCGACGCTGCAGGTCTGTAATTTCAGCCAGTATTCATATCCGCAATACTGTTGCAGGGGAGCCGTTTTCGGCTCCCTTTTTTATTTGCGCACGGACGGCGAGAAACACTGATTTTTTGTAGGGGAAGCCGTTTTCGGCTCCCGTCTGAATGGCGGGCGCGGTGCAAATCATCGGCACGAGCGGCGAGAACGCCGCCCCCGGGTCCATTTTTTTTACTATTTGACATTAAACAGATGATAACGATTACATTTTGAAACGCTTTATTTATCGGTAATTTAGGAATTTTACGGCGTATTAATCAGCCAGAAAATGCGCTATTTTCAGCGTCGTCTGATAGCCAATAACTGGAATAATGTCAGAAACTTATCAGGTGCTATAACTGAGTGGTTAATTAACCTGGAAAGAGTGAAAAATGCTGGTTTACAGGGTTCCGGCGAGTGTAACCGATTACACTAGTGTGATCGACCTCACTTTTCACCCGCTAAAGGTTCTCTAACATTGATAAAAACAACATAGTTACTTCGTGGAGGCTACATGCCTGGCAATACACATAAAAGCAGAACTTCAAATAAGGCAATGACCTTGTTTGTCTGCTTTCTTGCAGCGCTCGCAGGGCTGCTGTTTGGACTGGATATCGGCGTTATTGCCGGAGCACTGCCATTTATCGCTAAAGATTTTAACGTCACCAACCATCAGCAGGAGTGGATCGTCAGCTCAATGATGTTTGGCGCCGCCGTTGGTGCCGTGATCAGCGGCTGGATGTCCTCCAGCCTTGGCCGTAAAAAAAGCCTGATGGCTGGCGCTATCCTGTTTGTTATCGGTTCACTGTGGTCAGCCTTTTCCCCTAACGCCGAGATGCTGATTGTCGCACGCGTGTTGCTGGGTCTGGCAGTGGGTATCGCTTCCTACACAGCCCCGCTGTATCTCTCGGAAATCGCACCGGAGAAAATTCGCGGCAGTATGATTTCGCTGTATCAGCTGATGATTACCATCGGTATTCTGGGTGCTTACCTCTCCGATACCGCTTTCAGCTACACCGGAAACTGGCGCTGGATGCTGGGTGTGATCACCATTCCCGCCCTGCTGCTGCTGGTCGGCGTCTTCTTCCTGCCAAACAGCCCACGCTGGCTGGCGGCAAAAGGCAACTTCCGTGACGCCCAGCGCGTGCTTGATCGCCTGCGTGATACCAGCGAACAGGCAAAACGTGAACTGGATGAAATTCGTGAAAGCCTGAAAGTGAAGCAGTCTGGCTGGAGTCTGTTTAAAGACAACAGCAACTTCCGTCGCGCTGTGTTCCTTGGCGTGCTGCTGCAGGTGATGCAACAGTTCACCGGCATGAACGTTATTATGTATTACGCGCCGAAAATCTTTGAAATTGCCGGCTTTACCAATACTACCCAGCAGATGTGGGGCACCGTTATCGTTGGTCTGATCAACGTACTGGCGACCTTTATCGCTATCGGTCTGGTGGATCGCTGGGGCCGTAAACCGACCCTGACACTGGGCTTCCTGGTGATGGCGGTAGGTATGGGTATCCTTGGCACCATGCTGCATATCGGCATTCACAGCGCAGGCGCGCAGTACTTCGCGGTTGCCATGCTGCTGATGTTTATCATCGGTTTTGCGATGAGCGCCGGTCCGCTGATCTGGGTGCTCTGTTCAGAGATCCAGCCGCTGAAAGGACGTGATTTTGGTATCACCGTCTCTACCGCGACTAACTGGATTGCCAACATGATTGTCGGGGCAACCTTCCTGACCATGCTGAACACGCTGGGTAACGCCAACACCTTCTGGGTGTACTCGGGCCTGAATATCTTCTTTATTCTGCTGACCCTGTGGCTGATTCCTGAAACTAAAGGTGTGTCGCTGGAGCATATCGAGCGCAACCTGTTATCGGGTAAAAAGCTACGCGAAATCGGTTCACGCGATTAATCGTTGCAGTACGGGCGGCGCAAGCCGCCCGTACGTCATCAGTTGCATCCCTTTCCCGCCCGAATTATTCTTCCCGATATGAAATCTTCCCGACTCCCAATCGCTTTACAGCAATCTGTGATGCGCGCTTTGCGTAGCAATCTGCAACAGGCCAATCAGCGTCTTGAGCGCGACTATGCCGAACCAAAACTGGTTTATCAGCAGCGTGGTACCGCGGCTGGCACCGCCTGGCTGCAAAGCTGGGAAATTCGTCTGAATCCGGTATTGCTGCTGGAAAATCAGCAGGCATTTATCGATGAGGTGATCCCGCATGAACTGGCGCATCTGCTGGTATGGAAATACTTTGGTCGCGTGGCGCCGCACGGCAAAGAGTGGAAATGGATGATGGCAACCGTGCTGGAAGTCGCCCCACGCCGCACGCATCAGTTTGAACTGGACTCCGTACGCAGCCGCGCCTTCCCCTATCGCTGTAGCTGCCAGCAGCATCAGTTATCAATACGCCGCCACAATCGCGTGCTGCGCGGTGAGAGCGAGTATCGTTGTCTGCGCTGTGGCGATATTCTGCAACCGGGCGACTTCCTCAATTCTTAAAAGTGCTGAATGCTGGCTAAAAGTTAAACGTTAACTCACTGATTGCTATCGGCGTACTGCGCGTTTGCTGCGCTATCTGTTAACCTGCGCGCTGTTTTTCGGAATAGTAAAAAACGGATTATGTCGCGTAAAATAATATCCCCATTTGCACTTATGCTGCTGCTGACGTCGTTTGCGGCGCAAAGCCTGAGCCTTGATAACTTCCATCAAAATAGCTTCTCCCAGGCGAAAGCCTGGGCCGCCCGGATTAATGCTGATGCCCCTGGCAGCTTTTACTGCGGCTGCAAAATAGACTGGCACGGCAAAAAAGGGGTGCCCGACCTCGCCTCCTGTGGCTACCAGGTGCGTAAAAACGCCAACCGCGCCGGACGTATCGAGTGGGAACATGTGGTTCCCGCCTGGCAATTTGGTCATCAGCGCCAGTGCTGGCAGGATGGCGGGCGCAAAAACTGCAGCAAAGATCCGCTCTATCGCAAGATAGAAACCGATCTGCATAATCTGCAACCGGCGGTGGGTGAAGTGAATGGCGACCGCGGTAACTTTATGTATAGTCAGTGGAAAGGCGGCGAACAGCAGTACGGCCGCTGCGAGATGAAAGTCGACTTTAAACAGAAGCTGGCCGAGCCACCGGTACGGGCGCGTGGCGCAATTGCCCGCACTTATTTCTATATGCGCGATCAGTACCAGCTGCGGCTGTCAAAGCAGCAAAGCCAGTTAATGGCCGCCTGGAACAAGCTCTATCCGGTGACGCCATGGGAGTGTGAACGCGATAAACGCATCGCCCGCGTACAGGGCAACCATAATCCCTATGTACAGCAAGCTTGCCAGCGGTAAAATCACTCCTCTAAACTAAGCCATTCATCTGTATGCCGTGCGGTTGTGCCGCACGGCTAATTATTCAGGATCAGCATGCGTATACCCCGCATTTACCATCCCGACAGCTTGCAGGTCGGCAGTGAAATTGCCCTGTTCGAAGATGCCGCTAACCATGTTGGCCGCGTTCTGCGGATGAGCAGTGGCCAGGCGCTGGAATTGTTCGATGGCAGTAATCTGACTTTTGCCGCCGAGATTATTCAGGCTGATAAAAAAAACGTCAAAGTTAAAATCGTCTCAAGCCGCGCCGACAGCCGTGAATCACCGCTTCATCTCCATCTGGGTCAGGTGATGTCGCGTGGTGAGAAGATGGAATTTACCATCCAGAAATCGATTGAACTGGGGGTAAATGTCATTACCCCCTTGTTTTCTGAGCGCTGTGGCGTAAAGCTGGATGCAGATCGCTTAGCGAAAAAGATTCAGCAGTGGCAAAAAATTGCCGTAGCCGCCTGTGAGCAGTGCGGCCGCAATGCGGTGCCGGAAGTGCGCGCAGCCATGACGCTGGAGAGCTGGTGTGCGGAAAGCGATGGCGGTTTAAAACTCAATCTGCATCCGCGTGCGCAGCACAGCATTAATACCCTGCCACAGCCTGTCGAGCGCGTACGCTTATTGATTGGCCCGGAAGGCGGTTTATCGGCGGAAGAGATCGCCATGACCGCGCAACATGACTTTACCGATATTCTGTTAGGACCGCGCGTACTGCGCACCGAAACTACCGCGCTGACGGCGATCACCGCCCTGCAGGTACGTTTTGGTGACCTTGGCTAGAAAAACCACCGTAGCCCATCTGGTATAATACCGGTGGCGATTTTGTGTCAGGCTGCGGCAGCGTAAATACAAAAGACGTGCAAATGATAAGCACGGGCGGCATCAATCCCGCCCCTACCGGCGAATTCAGGAGAACAGATGATTAAGCTTGGCATTGTGATGGACCCGATTACCTCCATCAATATTAAAAAAGACTCCAGCTTCGCTATGTTGCTGGAAGCACAGCGCCGCGGTTACGAAATTCACTATATGGAGATGAACGATCTCTATCTGCGTGGTGGCGAAGGTCGTGCACGCACCCGCACCCTGAGTGTGGAGCAGAACTACGACAAATGGTTCGAGTTTGGTAGCGAGCAGGATATTGCGCTGGCCGATCTTAACGTCATCCTGATGCGTAAAGATCCGCCGTTTGACACCGAATTTATCTATGCCACTTACATTCTTGAGCGCGCGGAAGAGCAAGGCACGTTAATTGTTAACAAACCGCAGAGCCTGCGCGACTGTAACGAGAAGCTGTTTACCGCCTGGTTTGCCGAGCTAACCCCGGATACGCTGGTTACGCGTAATGCGCACCAGATCCGCGAATTCTGGCAGCAACACGGCGATATTATCCTCAAGCCACTTGATGGCATGGGCGGCGCGTCGATTTTCCGCATTAAGAAGGAAGATCCGAACCTGTCAGTGATTATTGAAACCCTGACTGAACACGGCAACTTCTACTGCATGGCGCAAAACTATCTGCCAGCGATTAAAGAGGGCGATAAGCGCGTGTTAGTGGTGGACGGTGAGCCGGTGCCTTACTGCCTGGCGCGAATCCCGAAATCAGGCGAAACCCGTGGCAACCTGGCGGCCGGTGGACGTGGTGAAGCGCGCCCGTTAAGCGAAAGCGACTGGGAAATTGCCCGCCGCGTTGGCCCGACGCTGAAAGCCAAAGGTCTGATTTTTGTTGGTCTGGATATTATCGGCGATAAGCTGACTGAAATTAACGTTACCAGCCCAACCTGCGTGCGTGAAATCGAAGCGGCGTTCCCGATATCCATCACCGGCATGCTGATGGATGCGATTGAAAAACGTCTGGCGTGATTGTTTACACGGGGCGCAAGCCCCGCTGCTAACCCGTTAACAGTACTGTGCGTGAACGCCGTTGCTGTTAACCAAAACACAGAACGAGTGACAATGAATTTACAGCACCACTTTCTGATTGCTATGCCTGGGCTACAGGACCCTTTGTTTAAGCGCTCGGTAGTCTACATCTGCGAGCACAATGATGAAGGGGCCATGGGTTTGATCGTCAATAAACCGATGGATAACTTAACGGTTGACGGGATCCTCAAAAAATTAAAAATCTCCCCGACACTGCGGGATCCTGAAATCAGCCTGGATAAACCGGTATTTTCCGGCGGCCCGCTGGCGGAAGATCGCGGCTTTATTCTGCACTCGGCGCAGAGGACATTCTCCTCCAGTATCCGGGTTTCCGATAATACGGTGATCACCACTTCACGTGATGTGCTGGAATCGATCGGCACTCCCGAGCAGCCTGAACAGGTGCTGGTCGCGCTGGGTTACTGCGCGTGGGAAAAGGATCAGCTGGAAGATGAGCTGCTGGAAAATGCCTGGCTCACGACTCCGGCCAACAGCAATATCCTGTTTCATACGCCAATCGCCGAACGCTGGCGCGAAGCAGCGAAAAGCATTGGGGTGGATATCCATAATATCACCAGTGAAGCGGGTCACGCCTGATGTCGACAATGACCCTGCTGTCGTTTGATTTCGGCACGAAAAGTATTGGCGTTGCGGTCGGTCAGCAACTGACCGGCACCGCCCGCCCGTTAACGGCAATCAAAGCCAATGACGGCATCCCCGACTGGAACACCATCGAGCGCCTGATAAAAGAGTGGCTACCCGATCGGGTGGTCGTCGGCCTGCCGCTGAATATGGACGGTACTGAACAGCCGCTGACCGCCAGAGCGCGTAAATTCGCCAATCGTCTGCATGGCCGCTTTGGTGTGCAGGTGGAACTGCATGACGAACGCCTGAGCACCGTGGAAGCACGTGCCGACCTGTTTGCCCGCGGCGGTTTTCGTGCGCTGACCAAAGGCAGCGTCGACTCCCTCTCAGCGGTGATCATCCTGGAAAGCTGGTTCGAGAATCACTGAGCCGGCCACTCCCCTGCCCGCGATCCACAACAGCTTCCGCCACCGCACCTTCGGCGATACGCTCACGCAAACTCTGTTCAAAGGTGCGCATACCAACCTGCATCCCGGTTTGTAACAGGCCGGGCAGCTGGTGGTTTTTGCCTTCGCGGATTAGATTCGCCACCGCCGGGGTATTCACCAGCACTTCAAACAGCGCCACCCGCCCGGCACGGACGCCCGGCACCAGCCGCTGTGCAATTACCGCCCGCAGGCTGCCCGCCAGCTGGCAGCGCACCAGATTTTTCTCCTGCGCCGGAAATACATCCACCAGCCGGTCGACAGCCTGGGATGCACCGCGGGTATGCAGCGTCGCCAGCACCAGATGGCCGGTTTCCGCTGCAGTCAGCGCCAGACGGATACTTTCACTGTCGCGCAGCTCGCCGAGTAAAATCACATCGGGATCTTCCCGCAGCGCCGCGCGCAACCCTTCAGAAAATGAGCTGCAATGCTGGCCTATTTCCCGCTGCTGGATCAATGACTGCTTGCTGTGATGGATAAACTCGATCGGATCCTCAAGGGTGAGGATATGCAGATCGTGCTGCTGATTAAGCAGATCAATCATCGCCGCGAGGGTTGTCGATTTACCGCTGCCGGTCGCGCCGGTGATCAGCAACAAGCCATCCTGCTGCTGTAACAGTGCCGGGATAATCTCGGGAAGCCCCAGCGTCTTCAGCGGCGGACAGTGGCTGGCGATCAGGCGCAACGCCAGCGACAACCCATGGCGCTGCTGGAACATATTGGCGCGCAGGCGGGTGCCGCAGCTTAACGTGAGCGCGAAATCGACATGGCCGGTGGACTCAAAACAGACGCGCTGACTGCTGTCGAGCCAGCCCACCACCAGCGATTCCAGCGCACCAGTACTGATTTTCGCCTGTCCGGGAATCGCTGAAAGGCGCCCGTGACAGCGCCACTTTGGCGAATGACCACTGCACAGGTGCAGATCGGCGGCGTTATGCTTTACACTAAGGGCCACAATTTCTTCCATATCCATAAAGTTCTCCCTGACTATGATCTCAATCCAGCAAAACCTACAGGAAGTTCGCCAGCGAATCTCAGCGGCGTCCGAACGTTGCGGCCGCGATCCAGCAGAAGTTACGCTGCTTGCAGTCAGTAAAACCAAACCTGCGAGCTTGGTCGAAGAAGCGATCGCCGCCGGACAAATCGCATTTGGTGAGAATTATGTGCAGGAAGGGGTCGATAAGATTCAGGCGCTGGCCGCTTATCCGCAGCTGGTCTGGCACTTTATCGGTCCGCTGCAATCCAATAAGAGCCGACTGGTGGCAGAGCACTTTGCCTGGTGCCATACCGTGGACCGGCTGCGCATCGCTACGCGTCTGAATGAGCAGCGCCCGGCGCATCTGGCGCCATTAAACGTGCTGATTCAAATAAACATCAGTGACGAACAGAGCAAATCTGGCATCATGCTGGATGCGTTACCGGATCTGGCGCGCGAAATAGCCCAGTTGCCGCATTTGCAGTTACGCGGCTTAATGGCGATTCCGGCGCCGGAAAGTGATTATGCGCGCCAGCTGGCGGTATGCCAGCAGATGGCCGCCGCGCTGGAACAGCTTAAGCAGCAGTATCCGGCCGTCGATACGCTTTCTCTGGGAATGAGCGACGATATGGACGCCGCAATCGCGGCTGGCAGCACCATGGTGCGTATTGGCACCGCAATTTTTGGCGCACGAGATTATTCTCACGCCTCTCACAACAATAACTGAGGAACCTCATGCTGACGCTGACTTTTCTGGTAACAACGATATTTAACCTGTACGTAAAAGTGTTGTTACTGCGCATCTGGATGCAATGGGTAAGATGTGATTTCTACAACCCATTCTCCCAATTTGTGGTGAAAATAACTCAACCGGTAGTCAAGCCGCTGCGACGTGTTATCCCATCAGTTGGTCCGCTCGACAGCGCCTCGCTGCTGCTGGCGTATGTGATTAGCGTGCTGTCGTTTACGCTGCTGTTCGCCATACAGACACGGGTATTTATCTTCGATCCTATCTTCTTTTACTATGGCCTGGTTTCCGTAGTTAAAGCGGCAGGTGTGCTGGTGTTCTGGGTGATTATTATTCGCTCCCTGATGAGCTGGATTAGCCAGGGCCGCAACCCGGTTGATTACGTGCTGATTCAGCTGACTGAGCCGCTGATGGCGCCGGTGCGCAGAATTATCCCGGCGATGGGCGGCATCGATTTCTCGGCGATGGCGGTGATTCTGATTCTGTATATGCTGAACTATCTGGGCATGGATTTTATTCCTGGCTGGGCGCAGCTGTAATTCTTATTTTGTCGTCAACGATTGTGGATC
This sequence comes from Winslowiella arboricola, assembly GCF_025527015.1. Taxonomy (GTDB): domain Bacteria; phylum Pseudomonadota; class Gammaproteobacteria; order Enterobacterales; family Enterobacteriaceae; genus Erwinia; species Erwinia arboricola. The sequence goes on from NZ_JAODIM010000040.1 coordinate 262,495, forward strand.
TGTTATGCAAAAAGTTGTTCTCGCAACCGGTAACCCGGGCAAAGTCCGCGAACTGGCCGACCTGCTGGCGGCCTTTGGCCTCGATATCGTGGCGCAAACCGATCTCGGCGTAGAGTCTGCCGAAGAGACCGGTTTAACCTTTATCGAAAATGCCATTCTGAAAGCGCGTCATGCGTCGCATATCACCGGCTTACCGGCGATTGCCGATGACTCCGGTCTCGCGGTAGATGCACTGGGTGGCGCGCCGGGGATTTATTCAGCGCGTTACGCCGGAGAAGATGCCAGCGACCAGCAGAATCTGGAAAAACTGCTGGTCGCGCTGCAGGATGTGCCGGACGAGCGTCGTCAGGCACAGTTTCACTGCGTGCTGGTTTATCTGCGTCATGCCGCTGATCCGACACCGCTGGTGTTCCACGGCAGCTGGGAAGGGGTCATCACCCGCACAGCTGCCGGTGAAGGCGGTTTTGGCTACGATCCGATCTTCCATGTCCCGGCACTGGGTAAAACCGCTGCGGAACTGACTAAAGATGAGAAACGCGCAGTTTCCCATCGCGGCAAAGCATTGACGCTGCTGCTGGATGCGATGCGTAATGTCTAATCGCCCACCACTCAGTCTGTATATTCATATTCCGTGGTGTGTGCAGAAGTGCCCTTACTGCGATTTCAACTCGCATGCGTTAAAGGGCGAGGTGCCGCACGAGGAGTATGTGCGCCACCTGCTGGCCGATCTGGATAACGATCTGCCGTTAACCGGCGGCCGGGAAGTTGGCACCATTTTTATCGGTGGCGGCACGCCCAGCTTGCTGAGCAGTGAAGCGATGATGCTGTTGATGGATGGCGTGCGTGCACGCCTGCCGCTGGCACCCGGCGCTGAAATTACCATGGAAGCCAATCCGGGAACGGTGGAAGCCGATCGCTTTAGCGGCTATCAGCGCGCCGGTATCAACCGTATCTCCATTGGCGTGCAGAGCTTCAGCCCGGAGAAGCTGCAACGTCTGGGGCGTATTCATGGCCCGGAAGAGGCAGTGCGTGCGGCGCATCTGGCCGCCGATCTCGGTCTGCGCAGTTTTAACCTCGATTTAATGCACGGCTTGCCGGATCAGACGCTGGAAGAGGCGCTGGACGATCTGCGCCAGGCGATTGCGCTGAATCCGCCGCATCTCTCGTGGTATCAGCTGACCATTGAACCCAATACCCTGTTCAGCTCGCGCCCGCCGGTGCTGCCGGATGATGACGCGCTGTGGGATATTTTCGAACAGGGCGATCAGCTGCTAACCGCTGCCGGTTATCAGCAGTATGAAACCTCGGCCTATGCCAAACCAGGCTACCGCTGCGAGCATAATCTTAACTACTGGCGTTTTGGTGATTACCTCGGCATCGGCTGTGGCGCGCACGGCAAGCTGACGCAGGAAGATGGGCGGATTATCCGTACCACCAAGACCCGCCATCCGCGTGGCTTTATGGCCGGGAAATATCTCGACCGCCAGCATGAAGTGGAAGCCAGCGAGAAGCCGTTCGAGTTCTTTATGAATCGCTTCCGCCTGCTGGAAGCTGCGCCGCGTGAGGAGTTTGCACGCTATACCGGCTTAGATGAGTCGGTTATTCGCCCGCAAATCAATCAGGCGCTGGAGAAAGGTTATCTGACGGAAACGCCGGAGCACTGGCAGATCACCCAGAAAGGTAAGCTGTTTCTTAATTCGTTGCTGGAACTGTTTCTGGCGGAGTGACGATATTGACGCGGGCGGCGAGAACGCCGCCCCTACAGAGGATCCGTATAGGGGCGGCGTTCTCGCCGCCCGCTGCCAGCACTAATTATTTCACGCCCGCTAAAACATCTTTGCGCTGCGTTTCCAGCACGGTAACGCGATTACAGACTTCATGGCCGAAGTTCTGGAAATCCTGCTCCTGCTTGCTCCATTCGTCTTTTACCGCCTGCTGCAAACCGCCCAGATTGCCCATAATCGCCTGTAGCGGATTATCGCTGGCGCCGGCCTGCTTTTTGCCCATCTCATTCAGACTGTCCTGCACCAGACCACCCAGTGCATTCTGTGCCAGACGTTCACCGTCCTGACGCACCTGATCAATCGCCTGATGATGGAAAGTCAGACCGTCGCTGCGATGCTCAATAATACGGTTCATCTGCTGCTTCAGCTGGCTGCTCAGGGTGGTCAGACGCGAGCGCGCATGACTTTCGCTGCCCAGCTTCTCGACAATCACGCCATCCAGCGCCACTCGCCCTTTTTCCAGACGCTGCGTGGCGCCCTGATCGATCCATGGCAGATCGCGACGCAGCGCGGTCTGATAATCAATGGCCTTCTGCCGGGTCGCGGTATCCACGTCCACCTGCTTACCATTAAACTGCAAATTACCTTCAGGAGAGATCACCAGATTACCGCTGGCCCCAACCACCTGCACGCTTTGCGGTTTAATTACCACATCATCCTGTGGCTTCACACTACACTCATAAGCGGCCTGTGCCTGACCTGCGGCCAGCAATAGTGCGACAACCAGTGCTTTACGAATCATGAACTCTCCTGAATGAAAATTTAAGGGCGGCGATAACGCCGCCCCTGCAACTGTTCTGTCCCGGCGGCGACGTTATCGCCGCCGACAGATAATTAGTCCCACCAAACGTCAAACAGTTCAGAAACACGCACATCTTTCAGCTCGCGCGCTTCCAGCCATTTACGTACCTGTGCCTGATGCTCTTCGGTACATTTGCCGATCTTCTCCAGACAGATCAGACCTTCCCACTGCAGGTAGCCGCTACCATCAAACGCCAGACCGTTCGGCTCGATCACTTCATTGATCAGTGCATCAACGGTGCTGTCGATCTGCTCTTCGCTGCTGCCTTCCGGGAAGGTGAAGTTAACGGAGAAACCGAGTTCCTGGAACTCATCGATATGCATTTTCTTACGAAGACGACGACTGCGTTGTGTAGCCATTATTTAACCCTCTCAAACATCAGATCCCAAACACCGTGACCTAAACGCTGGCCACGCTGCTCAAATTTGGTCAGTGGCCGCGATTCAGGACGCGGCACATAACTATTGTCTTCCGACTGATTCTTGTAACCTTCGATGCTGCTCATCACTTCCAGCATATGTTCTGCATAGGCTTCCCAGTCGGTGGCCATATGGAAAGTCCCGCCCAGCTTCAGCTTACGCATCACCAGCTCGGCAAATGGCACCTGCACAATGCGGCGTTTATTATGGCGCGCTTTATGCCACGGATCCGGGAAAAACAGCTGCACCATACGCAGCGAATTATCCGGGATCATATGTTCCAGCACTTCCACTGCGTCGTGACACATCACACGCAGGTTATCGACACCCGCTTCATGGGCGGTAGCCAGACAGGCGCCGACGCCCGGCGAATGCACTTCAATACCGAGGAAATTCTGCTGCGGATTTTTTTCCGCCATCGTCACCAGCGAGGCGCCCATGCCGAAACCGATCTCCAGCACCACCGGCGCTTCGCGGCCAAACAGTCCAACCAGATCGACAGGATCCGCCTGATACTCAACGCCCATCACCGGCCAGTAGTTATCCAGCGCCAGCTGCTGGCCTTTGGTTAACCGGCCCTGACGGCGGACAAAACTGCGGATACGGCGCATCGCGCGCCCGTTTTCATCAAAATCGGGTGAAATGACGTCATTCTTCATGTGGCTGCCTGTTAATCTGCGCATTCAGGAATATGCGGGCATTATGCAAAGTTAAGGCTGAGAAGCAAGCCCCACAAAGTTCCGGTTTACAGCATCCGGCGTCTGTGCTGCAATTCCAGCCTGAGTGTAGAGTAATAACGGAAAATTTCCTCCTGATGATGCAAGCGCAACAGTTCGCGCAACAAGTGCTGGACTGGTATCAGCGCTTCGGTCGCAAAACCCTGCCATGGCAGTTAGAAAAAACGCCGTATAAAGTATGGCTCTCGGAAGTGATGCTGCAGCAAACCCAGGTTGCTACCGTCATCCCCTACTTTGAGCGCTTTATGGCGCGTTTCCCGACGGTGACCGATCTGGCGGCTGCGCCGCTGGATGAAGTGCTGCACCTGTGGACTGGCCTCGGCTACTACGCCCGTGCGCGCAATCTGCACAAAGCAGCGCAGCAGGTGGTGAATCTGCATGGCGGAACATTCCCGCAAACCTTCGAAGCGGTCGCCGATCTGCCGGGTGTGGGCCGCTCAACGGCGGGCGCGATCCTGTCGCTGGCGCTGGGTCAGCACTTCCCGATTCTGGATGGCAACGTTAAACGAGTGCTGGCGCGCTGCTACGCCATTGATGGCTGGCCGGGCAAGAAAGATGTCGAAAAGAAGTTATGGGATATCAGTGAACAGGTGACGCCAGCCGCTGGCGTCAGTCAGTTTAATCAGGCGATGATGGATCTGGGCGCGATGGTCTGCACCCGATCAAAGCCAAAATGCGAGATCTGTCCGGTAAATCTCCGTTGTGTGGCGTATGCCAACAGCAGCTGGGCAAAGTACCCGGGCAAGAAGCCGAAACAGACGCTGCCAGAGCGCACCGGCTGGTTTTTACTGATGCAGCGCGGCAGTGGCGTCTGGCTGGAACAGCGCCCGCCTGTCGGCCTGTGGGGCGGCCTGTATTGCTTCCCGCAATTTACCACCCTGCCAGAACTGCAACAGTGGTTAACAAGCCGCGCCATCGATGGCAGCCAGTTAAGCCAGATGGTAGCCTTCCGCCATACCTTCAGCCATTTTCATCTGGATATCGTGCCAATGTGGCTGGAACTGCCTTCTGCACGTGGGGCCATGGATGAAGGCGCGGGTCTCTGGTATAACTTAGCGCAGCCGCCGTCTGTGGGACTGGCCGCTCCGGTTGAGCGGCTGCTGCATGAATTACGGCAACCACAGCAAATGACGCTGAATACACGCGCGACACAAGAGGAAGAGTAATGAGCCGCACAATTTTCTGCACGTTTCTGCAACGCGATGCCGAGGGACAGGATTTCCAGCTCTATCCGGGCGAACTGGGCAAACGCATCTACAACGACATTTCCAAAGAGGCCTGGTCACAGTGGATGACCAAGCAAACCATGTTGATCAATGAGAAAAAGCTCAGCATGATGAACCCTGACGATCGCAAACAGCTGGAACAGGAGATGGTGAAATTCCTGTTCGAAGGCAAAGATGTGCATATCGAAGGCTATACCCCGCCAGAAGAATAACGATTCAGGGCCTGTCGCAGGCCCCATTTTTTGGGCTAAACATTGTAAAAATGAAAAAAAAATTTATTGCCTTGCTGCTGTTAGCACCGCTGTTGATCTCCTGCTCAAGTAATAAAAAAGATGCATTCCACGAAGAATGGGTAAAGGACACCAACGGTTTTGATATTTTGATGGGTCAGTTTGCCCATAACATTGAGAATATTTGGGGTATCAATGAGGTCCTGATCGCCGGTCCAAAGGACTATGTGAAATATAGCGATCAGTACTACACCCGCAGCCATATCAACTTTGATTCAGGCAGCATTACCATTGAAACCATCGCCGGCACCAATCCGACGGACAGCCTGCGTCAGGCGATTATCACTACCTTGCTGATCGGCGAAGATCCGGGCAATGTCGATCTCTATTCCGACGCCAACGATATTCAGATCAGTAAAGAGCCACTGTTGTACGGTCAGGTGCTGGATAACACCGGTCAGCCGATCCGCTGGCAGGGTCGCGCCGCCAGCTTTGCTGATTACCTGATTCAGAATAAGCTGCAACGCCGCAACTCTGGCCTGCATGTCATCTGGTCGGTCACCATTCCGATGGTGCCAAACCATCTGGACAAGCGTGCGCATAAATATCTGCCAATGGTCCGTAAAGCGGCGGAGAAATATGGCGTCGATCAGTCGCTGATCCTGGCGATTATGCAGATTGAATCGAGCTTCAACCCCTATGCGGTCAGCCATGCGGATGCGCTGGGTCTGATGCAGGTGGTGCAGCATACCGCGGGTGTCGATGTGTTCCGTCTGAAGGGCAAATGGGGCAAACCGAGCCGCAGTTATCTGTTCGATCCGGAAAACAATATTGATGCCGGTACTGCTTACCTGTCGATTTTGCAGGGCAGCTATCTGTCCGGCATTTCCGACCCGACTTCACGTCGTTATGCGGTGATTACGGCTTATAACGGTGGCGCGGGCAGCGTATTGCGTACCTTCTCCAGCGATAAGAACAGCGCTTTCAGTAAGATTAACGCTATGTCGTCGGGCGATGTTTATCAGACGCTGACCAGCAATCACCCGTCAGCAGAATCACGTCGTTATCTGGTGAAAGTCAGTAAGGCGCAGAAAGGCTATCGTTTTTACTGATAGCGCAGGCAAAAAAAACGGCGAGCATTAGCTCGCCGTTTTGCTTACGGGAAATTCCCCTGGTGTTGGCATCAAAGTGATGTAGAAAAGGGTGGCTGCTGCAAATCCCTGGCACGGGCGGCGATAACGCCGCCCCGATATGAGATCTGCGTAGCGGCGGCGTTATCGCCGCCTGCCTGATGGTTATCGATTAATCTTTTTAAACTGCCTGGTGGCATCCGTCAATGCCACTTCAGTGGGCAGACGCTCCATCGAGCTGGCGCCGTAGAAACCATCGCAAAGCGGGCAATTATCGAGAATATATTGCGCGTCTTCCGGCGTTGAAATCGGGCCACCATGACACAGCACAATCACATCCTCACGCACCGCTTTCGCGGCCTGCGCCCACTGGTTAATCAGCGGTACACAATCCTGTAATTTCAGCGCGGTTTCGGCACCGATATTGCCGCCGGTCGTCAGTCCCATATGCGGCACAATAATATCCGCACCGGCTTCGGTCATCGCCACCGCGTCCTGCTGGTTAAAGACATACGGCGTGGTCAGCATATCTTTCTGATGCGCCAGACGGATCATCTCCACTTCCAGCGCATAACCCATGCCGGTCTCTTCCAGATTGGCGCGGAAGTTGCCGTCAATCAGGCCAACCGTCGGGAAGTTCTGCACGCCGGAAAAACCCAGCGCTTTCAGTTCGTCGAGAAACCTGTCGAACTGACAAAACGGGTCGGTGCCGTTGACACCCGCCAGTACCGGGGTATGTTTCACCACCGGCAGCACCTCTTTCGCCATATCGACCACAATCTCATTGGCGTTGCCGTACGCCAGCAGACCGGCCAGCGAACCGCGTCCTGCCATACGATAGCGCCCGGAGTTATAGATCACAATCAGATCGATACCCCCCGCTTCTTCGCATTTTGCCGACAGGCCTGTGCCTGCGCCGCCGCCGATAATAGGTTCACGGCGGGCAATCATCGCCTGAAATTTGGCCAGTAACGCCTGGCGCTTAAATCCAGCCATAACTATTTCTCCCCGGCAACGAGGGCGCGAAACTCCGCCACCGCTGCTTCTGCAAACAACCGATCATTGATGTTGTAAGGCAGATAGTGAATTTTGCGCCGATCAGTCTGTAACAGTTCCGCTTCCAGCGTGCTGATAAACGCCTGATTCGCCTGCGGCAACCAGAACGGTTGATCGTGCGCATCCAGTGCCGAAAAACCACCCTGCGGGATCAGAAAGCGTACTTCACCGTGGCAGCGATTCAGTTTCGCCGCGATCCATTTCGCCATCGCCACATTCTCTTCCGGCGTAGTGCGCATCAGGGTGACCTGCGCATTATGATGATAAAACAGGCGGTCGGCATATCTGGCAGGTATCGTCGACGGATGGCCAAAATTGACCATATCCAGCGCGCCACAGGAGATAACGCAAGGCACTGCTGAGCGGGCAATCGCGTCGAAACGCTCTTCACCACAGGCCAGTACGCCGCCAAACAGTAAATCGCACACCTCAGTGGTGGTCAGGTCGAGCACGCCGGTCAGCATACCGCTGTCAGCCAGCTTCTCCATCGCCTTACCGCCGCTGCCGGTAGCATGGAACACCAGGCAGTCATAATCCGCTTCCAGCACCTGGCTCACCGCCTGAATACAGGGGGTAGTGACACCAAACATGGTTAGCCCCAGAGCCGGTTTATCACTGGGGTCAGGTTCAACCTGAAACAGCGCCGCGCCGGCAATCTGATGCGCCGCATTACCCAATACCTGGCGCGAAATGCGATTAAGACCGGAGACATCGGTGACTGAATAGAGCATGCTGATATCGCTGGCACCGACGTAACCGGAGGTATCGCCGGAGGCCATGGTGGAAACCATTACTTTAGGGACACCCACCGGCAATGACTGCATCGCCGGGGTAATCAGTGCCGTACCGCCGGAGCCGCCAAGACCAATAATCCCGGCAACATCCTCACGGGTACTAAGGAAAATCTCAAATGCGTCAGCCATTGCATTAATGGCGCGGCCACGGTCGCCACAGAATACCGCAGCCCTCCCCTGAGGGTGGAAATTCGCTACGGTTTCAGCACTAAAATCGGCCGCCGGGTCGCTGCTAAGTGTCTGAGTGGACAGATCAACTGTCACCACTTTCGCCCCACAGGCAGCGATTAAATCGCGAACGAAATACAGTTCCTTTCCTTTAGTATCCGCCGTTGCAACGGCATAGATGAAACCGGTACTCTCTTTCATTTCTTTGGTTCAATCCTGTTATTTATGTTAATAAAGAGTTGATAAACCTGAAATAAAAACCACAATATCCTTTGTGATAGAAACTGTCACTTTACGCCGGGATTACAGTACCATCCATTTAATTGATAAATCAATAGAATGAAACTGTAGTCTCATTCATTATCATACCGAGCCTGAAGCGGTATCAGTGCAGGAAACGGCGCAGTTCACTATAGCCAGCATCCATTAAGTAACTGAAATCAGGCAGCTTTATACAGAGGTTATTGTGGTTCAAAAGGAAAACCAAGAAGCTATGTCTATGACATCTACTCGCGCACGAACGCGCCGCCTGCTAATCAATACTGCCATGCAACTGTTTGATGGAGGCGCGTTTCCCTCGATCAGCGAAGTTGCCCAGGCGGCACAGCTGTCGCGTGCTACTGCCTATCGTTACTTCCCAACGCAAAGCGCGCTGGTGACCGCCATTGTCGGTGAAACCCTGAGCCCGATGAATAGCTGGCAGCCAACGCAGAAAGAAGCCAGTGCGCGCATTGATGAACTAATGACCTTCGCTTTTCCGCGCATGTTGCAGCATGAAGGCACGCTGCGCGCGGCATTGCATCTGTCACTCACTCAGTGGGCGCAATCGCAGTCACAGGATGCGATTCCGATCAAAGAGCGACTGGTGCGCGGTAACCGCAAACAGTTACTGCAGAAGGTGGTGGAGCCGCTGGCAAACGAGCTGTCGCCGGAACTGATGCAACGCGTACTGCATGCGCTATCGCTGGTATATGGCTCAGAGATTTTTCTGGTTATGAAGGATATCTGGGGCTGTGATAACGATGAGTTGCAGGAGGTGGCGAAATGGATGTCAAAAGCCATTGTGCGCCAGGCGCGGGAAGATGCGAAAGCGCTATCGGCCTGTAATACAGGATCGTAACACTCAGGGGCGGCGTTAACGCCGCCCCTGGTACTGGTTTACAGTTTGCACGGGAGCCAATTTCGGCTCCCTGACAGATTTATACAGCCGCGTTTTAAGCCATCACATAGCCGCATAAACGCTTAACGCCGCGCTCATCGGCTTCGGCGTAAACGCCCTGTAGCTCCGGTGAAAAGCCCGGCAGCAGATTAATCCCCTCTTCCAGCGCGAGGAAATAGCGCTGCACCGCGCCGCCCCACACTTCGCCAGGCACCACGCACAATACGCCCGGCGGATAGGGTAGCGCGCCTTCGGCGGCGATACGCCCTTCGGCTTGCGCGATCGGCACCAGCTCAACGTTGCCACGTATAAATTCGATATTGGCATCCTGCGGGTTCATCGCCACTTTCGGCAGACTCTCCTGACGGAACATCGCCTTCTGCAGATCCTTCACGCCGTAGCTGACATAGAGATCGTGCATCTCCTGACACAGACGGCGCAGGGTATAACCCTGATAACGCGCGGCATTTTTGCGGTACACCGTTGGCAGCACATCACACAGCAATGCATCATCTTTCACATGCTGCTCAAACTGCACCAGCTTCGCCACCAGATGCGCCATTTTTTCCGCGCTTTCCGCTGGCGTCAGCAGGAACAGAATCGAGTTAAGATCGCACTTCTCCGGCACCACACCATTCTCACGCAGATAGCTGGCGAGGATAGTGGCCGGAATACCAAATGAGGCATATTCACCGGTTGCCGCATCAATGCCCGGCGTGGTCAGCAGCAACTTGCACGGGTCGATAATATATTGATCGCGCGCGTAACCATCGAAACCATGCCATTTTGCCTTAGGCGCAAAGCTAAAATAGCGCGCATCGCTGGCGATAGTTTCCGTCGGCCCAGCCTGCCATGGCTTGCCGTCAACGCTGTCCGGCAGAAACGGCTGGATCATCTCACAATGCGCCAGAATGGCTTTACGCGCGTCAATACCGAGCGTCACGCACTCATGCCACAAACGACGACCCGCCGCACCCTGATGTATTTTGGCATTGACGTCGAGCGCCGCAAACAGCGGATAGAACGGGCTGGTCGAGGCGTGCAGCATAAAGGCGTTGTTCAGGCGTTTATGGCTGCAAAAACGCTGCTGACCGCGAAGATGGTTATCTTTTTTGTGAATCTGCGAGGTCTGCGAGAAACCGGCCTGCTGTTTATGCACCGACTGGGTGACAAAAATACCCGGATCTTCGGGCTTAAGATCGAGTAACAGCGGCGAACAGGCTTCCATCACCGGAATAAACTGCTCATAGCCGACCCATGCTGAGTCAAACAGAATGTAGTCGCAGAGATGGCCGATACGATCCACCACCTGACGGGCGTTATACACCGTGCCGTCATAGGTGCCGAGCTGGATCACCGCCAGACGGAACGGACGAGCTTCTGCAGCGCGTTCTGGCGCCACTTCTTTGATCTGCTGGCGCAGGTAATGCTCGTCAAAACAGTGCGCATCAATACCGCCAATAAAACCAAACGGATTGCGCGCGGTTTCCAGATAGACCGGTGTCGCTCCTGCCTGGATCAGCGCACCATGGTGGTTGGATTTATGGTTATTGCGGTCAAACAGCACCAGATCGCCACGCGTCAGCAAGGCGTTAGTCACCACTTTATTAGCGCTGGAAGTGCCGTTCAGCACAAAATAGGTTTTGTCAGCGTTAAACACTTTGGCGGCAAATTTCTGTGCATGTTTGGCTGAGCCTTCATGGATCAGCAGATCGCCCAGCTTAACGTCGGCATTGCACATATCGGCGCGAAACACATTCTCGCCAAAGAAATCAAAAAACTGACGTCCGGCCGGATGCTTTTTAAAGAACGCCCCACCCTGATGGCCGGGACAGGCAAAAGTGCTGTTCTCCATCGCCACATATTTGGTCAGCGTATCGAAAAACGGTGGCAGCAGCGCGGCTTCATATTGCGCCGCGGCAGCTTCCAGAAGTTCCGCTGATTCAGCGTCGCCGGTCAGCAGACCGGTGACTTCAGCCAGTCCCTGGTTCTGCTCTGCGCCGTCCAGCGCGATAAACACCGGCAGATTAAATCCGGTATGGCGCAGCAATGCCAGCACGCCGCTGCGGGAGTCCGCAACGGAGACGACCACCGCCGCCACATCAGTAAAATCAGTACTGTCCAGCGCAACAAGCTCGCGCGTGGTGTGTAGGTTCAGCGCAACGGCGGCGCTGGCAGCAATTTTCAGTGTTGTCATAGCTCAAATCCCTGGCGGTCAAGGATGAGGGGTGCCAGAGGCACATCCCAGGAACGGGCTCCAGCAGGGGGCCATTCCTGACGTAATATGTCAGCGTTCGACTAAGCAGAATTGGGTTCAGCTTTAACCAATAGACATCAGTAAAATCAGATCGCGTCTGTTTTTACTCATGTCCAACAGCAAGCGCAAGACGACCTCACCGCATGGTGAGAGGGTGTATCGATGGGATGTTGCAGAGTGACGATCGCGCGTATTGCGACATCCGAAGATGGCGGGAACAAGTGCTCTGTTTCAGCATTGAACCGTTCATGGCGGCGACCTCAAATGAATGGTGATGATATGGCGTCAAAATTTGCGCAATAATGGCATTATTTTTTTTCAGACACAACCCGCTAAAGTGAATTAAACCACAAAAATTGAAAAGTACTAACTCATTGATTAATAATAAAACTAATCAAATAAACGTAATATAAATGTTTAATAATCCGTTAGTTATGCAAATTTTAGCCTGTTTCCTCGCCACGCTATTTATCGCTCGGCTAACAGCCAGCAGCGCGAAACCGCCTCCGTCACCAGGATTTTCGGATCGGGTCGCACTGATGCGGCAATCCGCTCAACCTGCTTAAGCACCTGTTGCGCGCTACTGTTGCTGGCCAGCACATACTCTTTTAGTGGCAGATAAAAGCGCGTACCGGAGATATCTTCAATTAAGTTGGAATAGCCCGCCGCCAGCAGCAGATCGTGCAACCGCTCAAGATCATCATAGGTGGCCTGATTCAGTTCTATACGGACAGTAAAGTTAGCCATTGTAATATCCTTTTTTAATAGCAGCGGTTAAAGTCTGGCTTTGCGCAGTTTAAAAAAAGCGTTAATTTTTTTCATGGCGGTATCATTATTCGAGATCGCAAAACCAAAATAACCCATCATCATATAATATATTTTCCTGACGATTTTATTTACCAGGGTATTTTGCAGTGAAATTATTGTATTGCTATGGCTCAATGCATTATTACTGTGATTAATTTCCAGCACATGATCCATCGCCTGCGGTGAGCAGGTCACCGTAGTACCAGATAATTCTATAATTTTGCTAATCCACAGATCGTCGGTTTTTGGCGCCACTTCGATAAAAGCATCAATATTAAGCAGCTCACGACGAACATGACGCCGGGCAATCACACAGCCGCCGACGCCGGTGATAATAAAGTTAGCGGTAAAATTGGTCGGTGTAGCGCAAATCTTATAGTGATTGTAGCTTTTATCAAATCCCAGCACATTTTTACTCTTTACCCGAATTCGCGCCGCTATCACATGCTTACCCTGATACTGATGGTAGGATTTCAGTAAAGTTTCCAGCCACATACTGCCATAAATCACATCGTCATCGGCATAAATCAGCACATCATCCAGATCTGCTGCACGCAGCGCCGGAATAATTTTCCGGTAAGGGCCAGTATTTCTCACATGTACAACTTTTACGATATTTTTAATACGGTTAATTTCCGGCAGCCAGCTCGGGTATTCATGAATACCTTCATCAGACATATAAGGCTCGCGTGAAACCCAAATAATAATAGTGTCTGGTGTAAAGGTTTGATGTATCAGCGACCATACCGTGGCAGAACATAACTCCAGCCGGCCACGTGTCGTGGTTAAGTTTATGTTATACATTATGCTTTCTGCTCCGGTTGATAAGCTACCGTAAGAATCGTTGGTAGATCATTTTCTTAACCGTCCGTGATAAATGGCGGCGATCGCGCCAGATAAACAGATAAACATTTCGTTGCATTAATGAACCAAACGTGGCCAGCGGATTGCTGAAGCAGAGACCCAGCAGCGCTCGCGCTGACCATTCGGAATAGAGCGCGACCGACTGCTGGCTGAATTTTTGCAGCATATATTTACGCGCTTCCTGAAAAGCCGATAAACGATCGTTAATATATTGTCCGTTTTTAACCGAATGGGTGAGTGAGCCTGCGGTGATATACTGGAAATATAGCCTTTTGCTGATAACCATTATTTTCGCTGCATGGGCAATCAGGCGTAAGGTAAACAGATGATCTTCATGGGACTTACGCGGTGTAAAACAGGCATAGCTATCCTGCGCCAGCTGTCGCCGGAATACATAGGTCCATACCGCGGCGGTCCAGGCTTTGCGCTCCAGCTGCCAGCGCAAAAAGCCATCGGCGTCAGACCATACCCGGTCTTCAGCAAAGAATATTTTGTCGCTGATTCGCTGCTGCGCACCCCTGCCATGCACCCTTACCGAGCTGAAATAGAGCAGATCAGGCCGCAGGGCAATCTTCTCCAGCACAGTAATCACAAAGTCGGGCGCCACTGCATCATCGGCGTCGCAAAAGAACAGATATTCTCCGCGTGCCATCGCCATTCCCCGGCTGCGCGCTGCCGCCGCTCCGCCATTGACGGTGGTATATAAGTTAAAATTGCCCTGCCGATGGCTGGCGATAAAGCTTTTAATCACCGCTTCACTGGCATCGCGTGATCCATCATTAATCAGAATCACTTCCAGCAGCGGGTTACGCTGCCGCCAGAAGGACTCCAGCAAACTGAGGATATTGCCAGCGCAGTTATAACAGGGGATAACAATCGATAATTTCATGTTACCACCCTCTTTATCATCAACGCCTGGATCGCGACCTGGCGAAACTCGCGTACCGTCTGGCAGGGAGATAATAAAATGGTCAGGGTATACACCATGACGCCGGAGAGCACGGTTAGCGCCAGCAGTTCACTATGACGCAGTGCACTGGCTTGCTGACTTATCAGGCTGCATATCACCAGCATCGGCATAACATGCAGTACCGGTACGCTAATCGCCCGGAAATAAGCCGATCCGGTTTTTCCAATACAGGGTCGCAGCAGTAAAAAGTATCCCAGAGAAGTATTAACAACCTGAATAATCAGAAAGGAATAAACAATTCCCAGCAGACCAAAAGTGGTACCCATAAACCAGGTCAGAGGGATGCCGAACAGTAATTTAACTATACCAAAGCGTACATTAAGGTACATTTTGGCCCTCACCAGCAGCACCGCAATAACCGCGGTATCAATCGATCGCACTGCGCCGACAATACAGAGTAACTGGATAACCGGGATAATAAAGTGCCATTTCCCGGCAAAAAAAACGTTTACCAGTGGATCGGCTATCAGCAACATCCCCGTCAGTAACGGAAAATTAATCAGCGCGCTAAAGGTGGTCACTTTTAAAAAGGTCTCTTTCAGTCGCAACTGATTATGACCAATCTGGGCAAAGGCGGGAAATAGCGCATGTGACAGTACCGGATTTAACTTTTCAAACAGGGCGATACTGATGCTATACGCGATGCTATAGCCGCCAATAGCGGTAATACTGATCAACCGTGACATCAGTACCGGATAAGTATTAATGCTGATCTGATTAATCAGTGAATCCATCACCAGCTGAATGCCGTAATGCAGGTGGTTCTTAACCGGCGCAATACGAAAGCGGAACCGATAGTGCATTAATGGCCGTGCAGCCCAGCGCGATGCAACGGCATTCACCAGTGAACTGACCAGAAAGGCCAGCGCGATGCACCAGCTGGTGTGGTAAATCAAGGCCAGACTAATAGCGACCACAAAGTTGGTGAGCGTGGTGGCGATGTTAACCTGCGCCAGCGGACGGAACTGCATCTCCCGGGTCAGCAATGCACGTGGCTGTAGTCCAAAAGAGAGAATAATAAAGCCCAGCGCCATCAGGCGAATCTGGCTGGTAAGCATTTCGTCTGCTTTAAACAGTGCCGTTATCTGCGAGCTTAACAGCAGGATCACGGCACAGATAATAATGCCCAGTACCACATTAACCACGTACAACGATGATAACTCGTCCGCTAGCAGCGAGCGGCTGCGTATAATTGAATTGGAGATGCCAAAGTCAATTAACATCATGCAAAATGTACTGACAATCAATGCCGCACTGACCACACCATACTGCTGAGTGGTTAATAAGTGGGAAAGCGCCCACAGTAATATGATACCCAACGATGTGGTAATCAGGGTGGCAAGCAGATTCCATTTTACTGCACTAAGCGTTTTATTTCTTAATGACATAATAAATCCTGGTTGGTGGTCAAAGCAATTGGCAAGCGAAGCCGTTATACCAGCCAAATCAGTAACAGGCGTTAAACTGCAATAGATAGCTAGAAATGATATAACACGGTGGTAATTGACTTTTCCTCTGGCGTCAATATCAGCATATTTTTGATGCGAATCAATACGGGGGTTTTGTTTTAGGACAAATGACTATAAGTAATAATCTGACAATAGCCACAGTGAATTATTGCTTTAGATTGTTTTAGTTTGAATTTTATTTGCGGACCTGGATATTCGCTGGCACTTAATTTTAAAAAACCGTATTATGTTTTAACATTGATCATGTTGTTATCATTTTTATTATTATTGGCGCTGTTATTAAATATTAATTTCAGCCATAAATGGTGTGCGTTTTCCCTCCATCCATCATGATATAAAGATAAATAGTCAGCTGCAGACATAAAAGACAGGAGTCTGGCTTAACTGTCGATTTTCCCGGCAAAAGGATGAAAAAGAGAGCAATCAATCTTTCCGCCGGGAAAAGTGTTTGACGCTCCGGCTCGCTTAAGGTTTAATGCGCCCCGTTGCCCGAATAGCTCAGTCGGTAGAGCAGGGGATTGAAAATCCCCGTGTCCCTGGTTCGATTCCGGGTTCGGGCACCATCATTTATAAACGGACGTCTTCGGACGTCCGTTTTGCGTTTTAAGGTTGCCGGGCTATGTGGCAGGCAGGCTTTAACGCTCTGAGCTGTGAAAAGGGTCAACCCCATTTAACAGATCATCGATAACATCCAGTACCGCTTCATCATTGTGATGCCCCGCCTGATAACGGGTTACCTGACGGATCTCTTCGCTGGCATTGGCCATACTAAAGCTATAACCCGCCTGCATCAGCATTTCGCGGTCATTGCCGCTGTCGCCAATCGCCATCACCTCATCATCCGCAATGCCCCAGCGCTGCTGCAGCATTTTCAGCCCATGCGCCTTATGGATACCGGGAATAATCAGATCGACAAAGCCAAAGCCGCTGGTAACCGGGGTTAAATCGCCATTAAGCGCCTGACGAAGGTGCGCCTTAAGCTGCGGAATGCGCGTATCTTCCAGCGTCAGGGCAATTTTAAAAATATCATCACCAATCTCATCCACTGACTGATAACGCTGCAACCGATGATAATGCCGCGACATCAGCGTCACCACCGCTTCCGGCGCACGCTGGTGTAGCCATGCGGTCTGTTTACCGCACACCACCGTACAGACATCATTAAACGGCCCAAGCTCGTTAAGAATATTCAGCACCTGGCCACGCGGTATATGGCCACAGTAGATCTCCTGGCCTTCGCTCACCACATAAGCGCCATTTTCGGCGACAAAAGACATTTCACCGGCAATCTCCGGGAAAAAGCTCAGCAATTGCCAGAACTGATTGCCACTGGCAACCACAAAGCGTATCCCCTGCGCGCGCATCGCCTGGTACTGTTGCTGAAAACGTTGCCGGTTATAGCTTTTCGAAGCATTCAGGAAGGTTCCGTCCATATCAACTGCGACTAATTTTACTGACACGCCTGCACCTGCTGATTAAGTGGGATGGGGGGAAGTGCGTTTATCCTATCCAGAAAAGGGGTGACGTAACAGGGATGTCTCTGCCGGTTTCGATCCCCTTTTAAGGTTTTGTGTGGATTGTCGATGCAGGTAATAGCCAATCACTAATCAATCTCATTTTTTACATGACAAGCCCGCCCGCTCTGTGCAGGATGGATTTTATTTTTCCAGGGTTAACAGATGAACGCCAAAACGGTTTCGCTTGAAAGCCGCATTCGTCAATATTGGGATCAACTCTCCAGCCATGAACAGCGTCTGGCGGATGTGGTCCTCGCGGCGCCGGGTCAGCTGGCGATGAATACCGCCACCGAACTGGCGATCAGTGCCGGAGTGTCAAAAGCCACCACCACACGCTTTTTTCGTCATCTCGGTTATGAAAACTATGAGGAAGCGCGACGCCAGGCGCGGGAAATGCAAAATAGCGGTTCGCCGCTCTACCTGCAGGACTTCCAGACTGGCTCGCCGCTGGATGCGCTGATCCAGAGCCATCTGGAACGCGAAGTCGCTAATCTGGTTCACTCTTATCGAGCCCTTGATGCACAACAACTGGATCAGATGGTTAAGGCGCTTGCCGGCGCACGCCGCATTTTGCTGCTGGGCTGGCGTCACAGCCAGACCATCGCCGCCCTGATGTACCGCGATCTGGTGCATGTGCATAACGATGTGCGCCTGCTGCCGCGTGCCGGGGATTCACTGGCGGAATATCTGGCTACATCAGGCCCGGAGGATGTGGCGATTTGCATCGGCTTACGCCGCCGCATGCCGGCGCTGGAGGCGGCGATGAACGCCTTAAGCGAACTTAAGGTGCCAATGATCTGTCTTTCCGATGTGTTGCCCGGTAAAGCGGCAAAACAGGCGACCTGGGTGATTCGTTGCCATACCGAAGGCAGCCTGATTTTTGACAGCACCGCCTCACTCTCCGGGGTGTGTAATCTGCTCTGTTCGCTGGTGGCGCGTGAGCGCGGCAAAGTCAGCAATGACCAGCTGACATTAATCGAATCGGTTCATCAGTGGCTTGATGAGCTGGAGTAACACTGAGCTGCGCCATGCTATCGCCATGGTGCAGCCGCTCACTTATTGTGCGCTATCTTAGTGCGTCACCATTGACCGGCAACACACTCGGCTGCCGCCCAATGAAACCAATGAAAAATTATTTAATAATCATGAAACATATGTTTCTTTGTGATTATTAAGGATTATTCCCTCCCTCCTTCCCTCCGCTGCCTGCTGTCTTGCATAAACTGGCACGAAACCTGCCTTACTCCTGATGTATCTCACCAACTACCGGGGAACATCATAATGAAAAAAATGACATTACTTATTGCTGCACTGCTCACTGCGGGTTCACTCAGTGGCGTCGCCCGCGCCGATACGCTGGCGGAGATTAAATCCAGCGGCACCATGACCGTCGGCGTTGATCCTACTTTTCCCCCTTATGAGTACACCAACGACAAGGGCGAAGTGGTGGGTTACAGCGCCGCAATTATGCAGTCAGTGGCTAAAGAGCTGGGCGTGAAACTTGAGTTTCAGAAGACTGCTTTTAGCGGCATCATTCCCGGTCTGATTTCCGGTTCGTTTCATGCGGAAGGCTCTTCCCTTAACGTCACCGCCGAAAGGGCGAAAAAAGTGCTGTTTACCGTGCCGTTCAGTAAAACCGTCAACGCAGTACTGGTACGCCATGATGAGGCGGGCAAATTCGCCAGTAAGCCGCTGAAGATTGAAGATCTTGCCGGTCTGCGCGGCGCCGCCAAAAGCGCCAGCGTGCCTGAGCAGCTGCTGAAAACCTTTAATCAAACGCTGAAAAGCAAAGGCCTGAAGCCGATCACCATTATCAGCGTCGATACGCTGGATCAGACGGTCAGTACGCTGATGACCAAACGCGCCGACTTTGTAATTGACGATATCTCGGTGCTGGCGCCGATCGTGAAGAAATACCCGACAAAAGTGGCGCAGGCAGGTGACGTCGGTCCATCACAATGGATGGCGTGGGCGACTCGTAAAGATGACAACGCGCTGAACAAAGTGATTAGCGACCGCATTCTGGCGATGCAGAAATCTGGCGAACTTGGCGCACTGCAAAAGCAATATCTTGGCACTACCTTCACGGTTCCGGCCGACAACTTCATTCCTCAGGAGTAAGGCCATGTGCCAGCACCACGTTCATGTTACGGCCGGACACGGCCAGGCGTTTACTGTCCGCCAGGGACAATATCTGACCATCATTGATAGCGAAGGTCAGCAGGCCGCGGATTTCGTCGCGGTTAACGCGGCGGACACCACGGAAAAACTGTCGCCGGTCCATACCCGCCAGCATCTGCGCTCGCTGTTCTTTAAGCCGGGTGATGCACTCTGGTCGAGCGAAAACCGCGCGATGCTGGAGATTATCAGCGACAGCATCGGTATTCACGACGCCAATGTACCGGCCTGCGATCGCACCCGGTTTAGCATCGATTTCGGCGTCGAGGGACATCGCAACTGCGTCGACAATATGCTGGAAGGGATGCGCGTTTACGGCGTCAATTACTTCACCCTGCCCGAGCCGTTTAATCTGTTTCAGAACGGTCCGGTCACCCCCGATGGCCGCATGGAAGTCACCGATCCCAACAGTCGTGCTGGCGATCGCGTCACTTTCCGCGCGCTCTGTGATCTGATTTGCGCCGTCTCCTCCTGCCCACAGGACATTATTCCGGGCAACGGTTTGCAGGTAACACCGATTGATATCCATATTTCCGATACCCTGACCACCGAGGCCTGAAATGTTATTGATGAAAGAAGGCTTCACCCGTGAAGACGCGCCACGCACCCTGGCCAGTAGCGTCACCGTTGCGCCGGGAACCGCCGGTTCGATTCGCGTATTGCGCGGCCAGTTACTGCGCATTACCGCACTTGGCGACGGCGCAGTGGCGTCGCTGTTTGGTTTCACTCTTGCCGACCCGGCAATCTGGCTGTCAGTGCATCACACCAGGGTGTTCAGTAACAGCTACCTGCTTGGTTCCGGCATGCGCATGGTGAATAACCGCCGTCGTCCGATGATGGTATCAGGTAAAGACAGCGTGCGACGTCACGATCTGCTGTTACCGGGTTCCACCAGCGCATGGCTGGCGGAACGTGGCTACCACGACCAGCAGGGCTGTGTCGAATCCCTGAGCGCGGAACTGGCGCGCATCGGCATGGCGGTGCCAAAGCTGCCGGATCCGATCAATCTGTTTATGCATGTCGATCTGGCGCGTAATGGCGATATTACGCCGCAACCCAATCTGACCAAACGTGGTGACAGCATTACCTGTCGTGTCGTGGTGGATACCCTGTTTATCGTTTCGGCCTGCTGTACCGGGATTGAAGGCAACGATCGCCCTGCCCCGATCAGTCTGTCGGTAGCGGAAGATCTGACGGGTTTCCCGTCTGAGTGAGGCAAGAATGTGGCTGGATGCGCAAGTCAGCGCCGGATTACCGGAGTTAGCCAAAGGGCTGCTGGTCACCCTCGAACTGACTGTGCTGGCGGCACTGTTAAGCCTGCTGCTGGGACAGGCAGGCTGCTATCTGCAACTGCACCGTCGCCTGTTGCCGCGTCTGCTGGGACGGCTGTATATCAGCCTGATGCGCGGCACACCGGCAATTGTGCAGCTGTTTGTGGTGTTCTTTACCCTGCCACTGCTTGGACTGGGCGGACAACCGCTGCTGGCGGCGGTGATCACCATTGGCATGAACAGCGGCGCTTACGTGGCGGAGATCCTGCGCGTCAACCGCCGTCTGGTCACTGCGGGTCAGCTGGAGGCCTGCCGCACGCTGGGGCTGAGCCGCTTTCTGACCTGGTGGTATGTGGTCAATCCGCAGGTGCTGCGCGCCAGCCTGCCGATGCTGGTCAATGAGTTCACTATTCTGCTCAAAACCACGCCGCTGGCCTCTGTGGTGGCGTTAACCGAGCTGACTTATGCCGGGCAGATTGTGATTGCCCGCAGCTATGAGGCCACCCAGGTATTGCTGCTGGTGGCGGTGGGCTATCTGCTGATTGCGCTGCCGATGATTGGCCTCGCGCGTTATCTGGAAGGCAAAGGGAGGTGGGCATAATGGACTGGCAGGCAGTTATCTCATCGGCGCCTTCGCTGTGGCAGGGATTACAAATCACCCTGCAACTCTGCGTTATCGCCGCCATCTGCTCGTTACTGGCGGGAGCGGTACTGGCGCTGCTGCTGATGCGCGGACCGCCGCTGCTGCAATCGCTGTTACGCCTCTGGACTTCGCTCACGCTGGGATTGCCGCTGCTGGTGGTGATCTATCTGCTCTATTTTGTGCTGCCGGAATATGACATCACCTTCTCTTCGCCGGTGGTGGGCGTACTGGCGCTGACGCTCTATTACGCGCCCTATATTGCCCAGGTGATTCGGGCGGCCATTGGCGCCTTACCTGCTGGCCAGTGGGAAGCCTGCCGGGTGCTTGGACTTGGCCCTTTACGCGCGATGAGCGATGTGGTTGTGCCACAAACCCTGCCGCAAATGTTGTCGCCGTTGATGGGCTTGCTGATTGGCCTGATTAAAGACTCGGCGCTGCTGTCGATTGTCTCGGTACAGGAGTTTATGTACGAGGCGAAACAGGCGATTTCCGCCACCTACGCGCCGCTGGAGATCTATCTGGCAGTGGCGCTCTGCTACTGGCTGCTTAATACATTTATCGATTTGCTGGCACGCCGCCTTGAACAGCGGATGACGCGTTACAGCCTGCGCATGCCACATTAACCAGGAGAACAAGATGAACAATAATCCAGACTGCCGCGCTGAGCAGTTGATCCCCGCACGCCACGGCAAAGCAGTTTTTCTCGCCGCTGGTGAAGCGCTACAGATCATTAATCTGCACGGCACTCAGGTGGTGGATTGCTGGGCTTACACTGCCGCCGACGTCAGTGAATATATGTGTATGGAAGCGACCCGCGTCTGGAATCAG
Organism: Winslowiella arboricola; assembly: GCF_025527015.1. Lineage (GTDB taxonomy): Bacteria > Pseudomonadota > Gammaproteobacteria > Enterobacterales > Enterobacteriaceae > Erwinia > Erwinia arboricola. Next base: position 284,804 of record NZ_JAODIM010000040.1, read on the forward strand.
CGCCTTAATCCACGCGTGGGCGACAGTTTTATCACCAATATGCGCCATCCGATTCTGACGCTGGTGGAGGACACCTCACCCGGCGTACACGATACCTTTATGGCCGCCTGCGATGCGCGTCGCTATGAGTTGCTGGGTTGCAGCGAGCCACATCGTAACTGCCACGATAATCTGCATGAATGTCTCGCGGCACTGGATGTCACTCTGCCGCACGGCAACCTGGCGTCGTTTAATATCTTTATGAATATCCAGGTACAGCCGGATGGCATTACGCTGAAGACGCTGCCCACCGTTACCCAGCCCGGCGACTATATTACTCTGCGCGCCGAGATGGACTGCTATGTGGCGCTGTCTGCCTGTCCGCAGGATATTGTCAGTATTCAGGGCCAGGGGGATAACACTCCGCGTGATGCACAGCTGCGTATTCTGACCGGCGGTTTCCCCGGCGCCGCGGTTAAAGGACCGTGGGTGCCGGAAAAAAAACCGACTGACAATCATTGCCAGTCGGCGGTCTGAAAAAAGCCACTGTGCCGCTCTCCAATTACCCCCCGGAAACTGGCTGAACGGCCGGTGGCCGCTTAAGGTTTAAGCTGTTCGGCAGCACTTACCGGCAGCTGATCCGCCGGGACCTCGACGTTGAACTTCTCCAGCACCAGGCCGTGAATTTTTTCCAGCGACACGCCCGCGGTTTCCGGCAGAAAGCGGTAAGTGAAGAAATACATACCGAGTGAGAAAATCGCAAACAGCAGCAGCGGGAAGCCACCGTGGAACAGCTCCAGCAGGTACGGATTGCTGTTCATAATCGGGAAGGTGGTACTGATAATAAAGTTCGCCAGCGACATCATACAGATGGAAATACCGACACAGACCGCGCGAATCTCCGTCGGGAACAGCTCACCCAGTACGGTCCAGACAATCTGTCCCCAGGTGATGCCAAAGAACACCATATACGCGAACAGGCCGATCACTGCCAGCATACCCGGCAGATGGTAGTAAAAGGCGATAAACGAGTAGGTAAGAAACACACAGGAAGAGATAGCGCCCAATAACAGCAGTTTGCGACGCCCGACTTTATCAATCATCGACATCCCAATTAACACGCCAGTAAACTGACAGATCGACAACCAGAAGGTCTGTAACAGCGCCGAGCCGGAATCTGGAAACACATTTTTCAGCAGCGACGGGCCAAAATATTGAATCACGTTGATGCCGCTAATCTGATTACCCACTGCCAGACCGACACCGACAATCAGCAGTGGTACGGTGGTTTTATTAAAGCTGAATCGCGTCTTATGGCTGTTTGCCGCAGAATGTTTGAGTGAGGCTTTAATCTCATTTAACACACTTTGCGCATGCTGAGCATTGGAGATTTTGGTCAGGGTATCCAGCGCCGGTTTCTCACGCCCTTTCAACATATTCCAGCGCGGTGACTCGGGAATAAACAGCACAAACAGAATAAACAGCGCACAGGGAACCAGTGCTGTAGCCAGAATATAGCGCCAGCCAATATCGACCATCGCCTCTGCCGCCATAAACTGATGAATATAGTAGTTGGTCAGCAGCACTACGCACTGACCGCCAACGCAACATACCGAATAGAGTGCGGTGGTGCGCCCACGGAATTTCGACGGTGAAAGCTCGGCAAGATAGATCGGTGAAATCACCGAAGCCAGCCCAATCGCCAGCCCGCCAAGCATGCGGGCGAAGACAAAGACGGTAAAGTTATGCGCGATAACCGTACCCACCACTGAGACAGTGAACACCAGCGCGGTAATGGCGAGGGATTTTTTTCGACCCAGCTTGTCGCTGAGTTTCGGCGCGATAAAGCAACCAATCAGGCTGCCCAGCAGGATATTCGACACCGCCCAACCGGTTTCTGCCGGAGAGAGCCGGAAATGCTCGCTTAGCGGTTCGATTGCTCCGGAGATAATCGAGGAGTCATAGCCCAGCAGCAGCCCGCCAAAGGCCGCCACCGTACAGCAGAGCATGACGTACTTCATGTTATAACGCGTTTTCCTGGTATCCATCTTGCTGGCCCTTATCGGTGTTCTCTGACCGGCTTTGCGGTCGAAAATGACATGATTGTTATCAGCATGTGCCTGCAGAGTGCAGAATCCTGAATTGAAATATATTTTCTAAATTATTAAATATCGAATTATTTATTCTTGATATGTGAGCCGGTTAAAACTATTTTTTTGCCAGCAGAATGGCAGTCAGGCGATAAAAAACGGCCTTTGCCAGCGGGTTAAGCGTCTGAGACGAAGAACGCATGCAAAATGTTTTTTTTGATGGTAAGTTTAATGAAAATAAAATTTCATCAATAAGGAAGATTATGTCTGACGCACTCTCGCCCGCCCTGTTGCTGCAACAGGAAGCAGACAGTCGTCTGCGCCAGTTTGATTTTCAGTCCGCCTGGCGGCTGGGCCAGCTGATCCAGGCACGCGCTGCGGAGCAACAGCTGCCGGTGGCGATTGAAGTCTATGCTTTCGGTCAGCAGCTGTTTCTCGCCGCCCTGCCGGGTTCCGCCGCTAACAATCTGGAATGGATGCGACGCAAGCGCAACACCGTGCTGCGCTATGCCAACTCCTCGATGTATGTCGGGGTCATCAATGCGCAGAATGGCGAGCCGATGGCGACACAATCCTTTATTAATCAATATGACTATACTGACCATGGCGGCGCCTTCCCGCTGCTCAATGAGAGTGGCGCGTTATTCGGCGCGGTCAGCGTAAGTGGTCTGCCTTCAGCAGACGATCATGCCCTGGCGTTATGGGGTATCCGTCAGTTACAGCAACCCTGCGCAAAACCTCTGTAGGGGAGCCGTTTTCGGCTCCCGCTCACATCGCGGGCACCATGCAAACCTGTGCCGCCCCTTGATCTTGATAGTTAACCGGAGCTGATGATGTATTTGAAGCGACTGTTACTTGGTTCCACTCTGCTGTGCAGCCTTTCCGGCGTGGCGGCAACTCACGACACCCTGCTAATCCGCAATGGCTATATCCTCACCATGAAAGCCGGCGAGGCAGATTTGCAGGATGCCGATTTACTGATCCGCGGTAATCAGATTGTTCAGATCGGCCAGGATCTTGCCGCGCCCGGCGCACAGGTGATCAATGCTAAAGGTAAAATGGTGCTGCCCGGTTTTGTTGATGCACACTCGCATCTGTCGGTCACCACCATGCGCGGCCAGTTTCGTAATCAGCAGGGCAAGTTTTTCCCGGTCAGCAACCGCCTCGCGCAGGTGATGCAACCCGATGATATCTATACCGCGATGTACAGTGGCGCGCTGGAGCTGTTGCAGGGCGGCATCACCACCAGCGGCGATTTCTTTGACAATATCCAGGGGCCAGCCTGGGGCGATGCGGGATTTAACGCACTTAAACAGAGCGGCATTCGCGCGATTATGTATTACGGAGGACCGGATAAAACCACTAAGCAGCCGATCGATCTCAGGCATCTGGCTACCTTAACCACGCAGGCGAATGATCGCGTGCAGCCGGGACTGGCCTGGCGTCTGCCACGCGACCTGAGCGATCAGAGCAACTGGGCACTGCGCAAGCAGGAGTATCAGTTTGCCGGGGCGCATCAACTGCCGCTACAGGTGCATGTCAGCGGCGATGCCGATGCGATGTTTAACGCATTGATTAGCGGCAACTATCTCAATCCCTCAGTGACGGTGGTGCATGCCACCAATGCCACTCCGCAGCAGCTGGCGGCGCTGGAAAAGGCAGGTGGCAGCCTGGCGCTGACGCCACTCAGTGAACAGCGCGTGGGCTACGGCCTGACGCGGCTCGACCATTTCAGCGCCGTGACGCGTCAGGGGCTGGGTATCGATGGCAACTCGCTGGCAGGCAGCGCGGATATGTTCGCCAGTATGCGCCTGCTGGCACTGACGCTAAGCGGTGCGACTACCGATGAAACCCGCCCACAACCACGTCAGTTGCTGGAGCTGGCCACGCGTCGTTCAGCGCAGGCCCTTGGCCTGGGGGCGATTACCGGCACGCTGGAAAACGGTAAACGCGCCGATGTGCAGATTATTAATCCGCAGGCGCTGAATATGAGCGGCTTTGCGGGCGGCGATCCGGCGGCGTTTATTGTCTACTCGGCCCGACCGGAGAATGTCGAGACGGTGATTGTCGATGGCAAAATAGTGAAACATCACGGTGAAATGCAGGGGATCGATATGGCGGAAGTGTTAAGCCAGGCGCAACAATCTGCCGCGGGGATGCGGCAACGCGCGGCAGATTAAACCTGACAGCCTGCCGGTGACAGGCTGTCAGGCGGATTACTGACCGACAGGCGTTTTTAGCTTATCGCCGGCGCCGGTCTGTTTACGCATGGCCGCCACATTATCTGGCGTCACTTCGTTGCCTTTATTGCCCCAGCTGTTGCGCACGTAGTTGAGGATATCTGCCATCTGCTGGTCATTCATTTTCCAGTCAAAGGCTGGCATACCGGCAGCGGTCTGACGCTCCTCCGTATGCGGCGCGCGCGCGCCGCGCAGCATGGCGTGGATCATATTGGTTGGATCATGCTGCATCGCATTATTACCGGCAAAAGCGGGCACCATCCCTTTTATCCCCTCGCCCTGCAATCCGTGACAGGCTGAGCAGTTAACCTCATAGCTTAGCGCCGCCTGCTCACGGCGTGATGCCGCCATCGCATAGCCCGATGAGGCTGGCGTTGCCGAAGCGGGCACGCCGCGCAGGTAAGTGGCGATAGCGTGCAGATCGTCACTGGTGAAGTATTGCGTTGAATGCTCAACCGCTTCCGCCATCGGACCTGCGGCGACACTTTCGCCATTCGATCCGCTCTTCAGATAGTCAGCAATCTGCTCATCACTCCAGTTGCCGATACCGCTATGCGGGTTGGACGAAATATCTGGCGCATACCAGTTGCCGAGACTGCCGCCCTGCAGATAACCGTCGCTGACTTCGCCTCCCAACAGATTGCGCGCGGTGTGGCATACGCTACAGTGCGCCGGGCCATCAACAATATATTTACCGCGATTCCACTCACCGCTTTGAGCATTCTCCGCGCTAAAACTGCTGTTATCAAAGAACAACATATTCCAGCCCGCCATCGCCAGACGAATGTTATAGGGGAAATTCATCCCGGCATTTTCGTCAATCTCACGCTGTACTGCCGGTACTGTCGACATATATGCCCAGAGATCATGCATCTCGTCGTCGCTGATTTTGGTATAGGCGGTATAAGGCATCGCCGGATAAAGTAAACCATGCTCGCCACGCCCCTGACGTACGGCGTTAAAGAAATCGCGCTCGGTCATCTCACCGATACCGGTTGCGCTGTCCGGGGTAATATTCGAGGTCAGCAGCGCGCCAAACGGTGTGTCGATTTTATAACCGCCGGAAAAGTCGGGCTGGTGGCAGGCGGCGCAGTCGGACAGGCGCATTACATACTCGCCGCGCTTAATCGCCTGCCGATCCTGACTACGAAAATCCGCCAGCCTGACACTATCGTCAGCCACCGCCGAACGCGAGCTGTCCATCACCATCCACATTCTGCCGGAAGCGCCAATACCAACCAGAACCGCCAGCGCTGCCAGAGTCAGGGTTATCGTTTTCTTTTTGCTCATGATTACGCCTCCACCAGTGGAGCCGGATTTTTCATATAGCTCTGATAAATCGCCTGTGCCGCACGGATCGCCAGCGCGCCGACCGTCACCGTTGGGTTATAGCCGCCGTTATTCGGGAATGCGGAGGCGCCAACCACAAACAAATTGTGCGCATCCCAGCTTTGCAGGAACGGATTCAGGGCCGAGGTAGTGGGATCGGCGCCCATCACTACGCCACCAATAGTATGCGAGCTGTGCTGCTGATAGGGGTTCCAGCTCTTCTCCGACTGATTATCAATCACCAGATGCTGGCCGCCGGTCTGCTTCATAATCCCGACCGCGCGATCGGTAACGTACTTCGCCATATTGATATCATTCTGGTTCCAGTCGAAAGTCATGCGGATTAACGGCTGACCGTGACGATCTTTATAGCGTGGGTCGAGATCGAGGTATGCCTCGCGCACTGGCATCGAGGTGCCCTGACAGAAAATGGTGCCCGCTGTCTGATAGTCACGGGCATAACCGGCTTTCCACTCACTGCCCCAGCGCGGCGTACCCGGCCGCAGAGCATTCATATTCTGGATCGGCCGCCCGTTGGTGGAGAAGCCCATAATTCCAGCGCCGCCAATAAAGTCCAGATTGCTGTGGTCAAAGTTATCGCCGTTGAAATCGTCAATCTGCACCGCCAGCGCGCCGCCGCCAATAAACGGGTTCATATGTTCGCCATCAAAGAAGCCGGTGACCGTCGAACAGGTTTGATAGTTGTAGTTACGGCCAATGGTACCTTTGCCGCTGCGCGGATCGTATTTCTCGCCGATATCTGACAGCAGCATCAGCCGCACATTGTCCATCTGATAAGCGGTAATACAGACGATATCCGCTGGCTGGAAGCCGACTTCACCGTCTCTGGTGATAAAGTTCACCCCTTTTACCGTCTTACCATCATCGTGTTTCACCGCGTGCAGCACTTCGGTTTCGCTGAGCAGGGTAAAGTTTTTGCGGCGCATCAGCGCAGGCAAAATACAGGCCTGCGGCGACGATTTAGAGAAGTTGCCGCAACCGTGAAAATCACAGAAACCACAATAGGTGCAGGGTCCCATGGTGACGCCAAGCGGATTGACATAAGCCTGCGAAATATTGCCCGCCGGAATGGTAAACGGGTGATAGCCCATCTGTTCGGTGGTCTGGCGATAGCGACGCATCCAGTGGGTATCTTTCAGCGGCGGCGTCGGGTAATCTCGCGAGCGTGGCCCCTCAAAAACGTTGCCGCCCTTCTGCGGCTGACCATTAAGGTTTCCGGCAATCCCTGATGTACCAGCGATACGCTCAAAGCGATCGTAAAACGGCGCCATTTCGTCGTAAGTCACGCCCCAGTCCTGCAGTTGCAGTCCTTTCATTTTCGCCGCGCCATAGCGTTCGCGCGTCTGGGTGGCGACCTCAAAATCCCACGGCGAAAAGCGCCAGGACATCCCGGCCCAGTGCGTGCCTGCGCCGCCGACGTTCCAGCCATACTGAAACGCTGACCAGTTGCGCACCGGAGCAGCCAGCTGATCGCTGCGGTTGCGGAAAGTGGTGGTTTCGACACTCATCGGCTGCATGATTTTGCGGCGGGTATGCCAGCGCAGCTCATCGGGATCGACCGCTGGCGGGAAATCGGTAGAGGTATCGCGCCAGGCGCCGCGTTCAATCCCCACCACTTCCAGACCGGCACGAGTAAGTTCTTCGGCCATCACCGAGCCAGCCCAACCCATACCGACAATCACCACATCGGCTCTTTTTCTTATTTGTGACATCTGCTCTGCTCCGGGAAATTAATTGTCAGGAATAAGGCTGACGGGAATAAGGGCCAAATCTTCATTACGACGATCGATATACGGGCGGTAGTCATAGCGTGCGCCGGGAAAACCAATCATTTTCCAGCCCGCCATATTTTTATTGCCGCCATAAATTGGATCGGACAAATACCCTTCACGGGCGTTTTGCAACATCAGTTCAAAGAAAGCCTGACTGTTTACCTGCTCACTGAGATTAATTTCCCCGGCTTCCATCGCGTGCAGAAAGTTATCGATTTGATCGGCCGTTAAGCGATGAAATGAAGCCTGGTGATGCACCTGCGCCCAGGCTTCCAGCGCTTTCAGTCCGGTCATATAGCGCTCTTTCGGCGTCGCCAGAAATTGCGGACTGCCCATCAGTTGCTCTTCATTTTCACGCTGCATCGGGCCATCAAGATAGAGTGCGGCGCCCGCGCCATACTCACCCGCCAGTTCACCATCGATAAACTCGATACATCCCGCTGCGCTGGCGGAAGGCCCGTGCTGATCGGCAGGAATCAGACGGTCAAAAATCGCCGTCAGATTCTGGCGATCAGTCTCATTGGTCAGGACCCGATATCCCTGCTGCCACAGCGGCTGCGGCAGATGATCGGCATTCTGCGATGTCTCTAATGGCACGTTATGCATTTCGCGCGCCCGGAGCTTTGGCGCCACGGCCAGCGAAGTCACGACAGTGGTTAGCGAAAATATCGCCTCTCTACGGTTCATACTGTTTTCCCTTAAATATCACGACATGCTTTATCGGTTTTATCGGCGAGCGGGCATAACCACGCCTTACCAGAGAAATGGCAATAAGTGGTCGCCCTGCACGAATACAGGGTATTATCTGTTCTCAGAGTGTAATTATATTGGCGCTCTGTATTAACCCGAGGAAATTAAGTTATGCGATCACTTACCGACAGATTATTCTCTGCCGGTGTGATATTTATAATAGTGACAGGGCACAAAGTTTATTTTTATAAGTAATATTATTCCACGCTATAACGGCTCAGACTTTCCCGACTCTGGCGGCCAATATCCCAGAGATCCTGTTCCCAGCAGCGCGGGCTGAGCCATTCCGGTGACCAGACGCCATCATAGCCGGTGGCTTTCACCGCCTCGACCCAGCGTGGAATATCCACATCGCCTTCGCCCGGCGCATAGTTACGCTGAACCCACTCGTCCCAGGCTTCACCCGCCTTCGCTGCGCGCCCGTCACAGAAATGGACGCCATAAATCAGCTGTTTATCCATCGCCGCCACTTCAGCTGGCTGGGTGTTGCCACCGGCATGCAGATGCCAGAAATCGATCACCAGCCCGACATTGTCTTTACCGCTCTGCGCAATAATCTCCAGCGCCTGGCTCAGGGAGTTAAAAGCGGTAAATGCGACCACTTCAATCTGGAATTTAATGCCCATCGGCTTACCGATATCGGCAATTGCGGAGATATTCTCCAGCAGGATACGCTGTCGTTCTGATTCAGAGAGATGATCAAGTTCAGTCAGCGCCATAATCTGCACCACCGGACATCCCAGCTCCACGGCCGCACGGCAGATTTTTTCTGCTTCCTGCAGCATCGCTGCACGCTCGTCAGGCTGGTGACGACCAATGCGCTTCAGGGCGTTGATACAGGTGATCTCGATCTGGTATTGCGCCATTAACTGGCGATAAGCGGCGAAACTGCCGCCATTATCCAGATAACGAAACAGATGCTCAGGCAGCAGTTCCAGCCCGCTAAAATCAGCATCACGGGCGATACGTAACTGAGTGACAGCGTTGCTGTACCACACTGAGACGCCGTGCAATGACAACTTCATCTCTACTCCTTGCCGGTTTATGTTTTCAGATGAGAGCGCCTGACGCGCAGTTCCCCCTGTCGCCACTCGCCCTCTTCGCTGGCTTCACCATCAATCAGACGGTTAAGCGCTTCATGAATAAGCCTGCCCGTGCCCTGACTGTAACTGGTCAGTTGCCAGTCTGGCGCGCTGGCTTCGTCAATATCATCAAAACCGACGATGGCAACCGCGTTTTGCTGCCCGACGGTGCGCAGCGCGCCCATCGCGCCCAGCGCCAGAATATCGTTCTCGCAGAACATCGCATCGACGCGTTCAGAAGCTGCTGTAGCGCGCAAATAATCCGCCATCGTCTGATGCGCCCGCTGACGATCATAATGTCCGGCGATTAACTCAGTATCGAGCTGTTTGCCTGCCGCCAGCAGGGCATCGCGATATCCGTCCATGCGCAGCAGGTGACTGGAAGGCGTATCTGGCCCTTTCATATAACCAAAGCGCTGATAGCCCTGCTCCAGCAGCAACCTGGCGATCTGTTGTCCGGCCTGGTAGCCATCGACATTGACCATATCGAGATCCTGACCATCGGTGTTACGTCCCACCTGCACCAGCGGAATATGGTGCATATCATGGGCAATCGTAATCAGCTCATCGGTCAGGATGGTGCCCAAAAACAGGATGCCATCCACCTGCAACTGATCGGCCATCGCCATTATCGACTGATAATGTTTGCCTTCGGTGATATTCAGCAGCAGCGCCATATAACCGCGTAGCTGGAGCTGCTTTGACACCTCATCAAGCAATAACATTGCATGCGGGTTTTGCAGCTGATCGATAGCCACGCCGACAATATGGGTGCGCTTTTGCGAAAGGCTGCGCGCCAGCAGATTCGGGCGATAACCTAAACGCTTCGCCGCCGCCAGCACCTCTACCCGCGCGCTATCGGATATCGATGCGCCAGCGGTAAAGGCGCGCGACACTGTCCATTTCGAGACGCCAGCCAGCCGCGCCACATCAGTGGCCGTCGCTTTTTTATGCGGTATTGCGTCGGATTTCTTCGTCATATGCCCTGCGTTCTGCTTTATCTTTCAGACATTGAACGCGAAACGCAGCGGAAAAACTACTTCCGACATCAACCTTCATCATATTCAAACGCAGGTTAATACCTTTACCTGCCTTCATGTTGCGATTATGTTGCTGCTTGCACCCGATTGCAAACAATTTATGCAACCGGGTGCAAAATTAAACCAGACAGTTACGGGCGGCGAAAACGCCGCCCCTACAGGCGATTTGTTGTCGGGGCGGCGTTCCCGCCGCCCGAACTAATGACGATGCAGATCTATAACCAGTGCTGCGCCTTAATCGCTTCGCCATCGCTGAAGCGGCTAAAGCGGAAAGCCCTGGCATCAACGGATGTCGTGCTGCTGGTCACCAGATCCGCCATAAGCTGGCCCGCGCCTGGCGCAATACCAAACCCATGGCCGGAGAAACCGGTGGCCAGGAACAGACCAGGATGCGAATCGATAGCGGAAATCACCGGGATCGCATCCGGCATGGTATCGATTAGGCCTCCCCAGCTCTGCTCAATCGCTACCGATGCCAGACCCGGCAGGGTATCCACCAGATTCTGCCGGATCGCGCGGACCACCCGGGCTTCCGGGTGTGGATCGAGCACGCGAATACGTTCATACAGCGAGATTTTATCCGGCTCACCGGCACGCCAGCGCGTCAGCTCTTCCCAGAAGCGACTGCCCAAACGCAGATTGATACTCTGGCGCTCTTCCCGGTAAGCGGGCATATACAAGCGGCTAAAACGCACGCTGTCCGGCGTCAGATCGGTAATACTGGTGGCGGAACTGGCAACGGTCAGCCCCTGATCGCGGCGTTTACGTATCGCCACTTTGCCGAAGCTGACGCAGATCCCCGGATCGTAATCGGTCGGGCTGGTGCGAAATACCGCACTCAGTACTTTTAATTGTGGCAGCGTCAGACCGCAACCCTGCATCAGCAGACGCGACCAGGCGCCACCGGCTACCACCACCGCACGACAGCGGATGATCCCACGTTCCGTCACCACTTCACTGACCTGCCCCGCCGCCTGTTCGATACTGCGTACTGCACAGTGCTGTTGCAGATTTAACCCCAGATCTTTCGCCGCCATCACCATCGCCGGAGCCGCTTTTTGCGGTTCTGCACGCCCATCCAGTGCGGTAAACAGCGCGCCGTTAAACGCCCCCTGCAGATCGGGAAAACGCGCATGCAGCTGATCGCTATCCAGTAACTCGCTATGAATATCGTGCTGCCGCGCCTCTTCACGCCACTGCTGATGACGCTGCCACTGCTTCTCGCTGCGCGCGGCATAGGCAATACCGGTCACACTAAAGCCGGTTTCGCGCCCCAGCCGCTGGTTCATCCCTTCCCACAGCTGCATACTGAGATTGATCAGCGGCAACTCACGCAGATCGCGCCCGGTACGGCGACACCAGCCCCAGTTGCGACTCGACTGCTCGGCGGCCACCAGCCCTTTCTCCAGCAGCACCGTCGGCACCCCGCGTGATACCAGCGACAGCGCAGTTGCCACGCCGATAATCCCACCGCCAATCACCACCACCTCGGTTTCTTTGGGAAACTCCGCTGACGAGGTGACTAAATCCACATTTGGTCCCATATCTACCTCAGTAATTATTGCCAGTTACTCGCTGCGACTATCCAGTGCATCACGCAGACCATCACCGATACAGTTAAAACAGGTTACCGCGAGGGTAATCGCCAGTCCCGGCGCCAGCGCCAGCCAGGGCGCGCGCACCAGATATTGCTGCGCGCCATTCAGCATATTGCCCCAGCTGGGCAACGGCGGCTGAATGCCATAACCGAGAAAGCTGATATAGGCCTCCAGCAGGATGGCACGCGCCACGGTCAGGGTTGCCGCGACAATAATCGGCCCGACCACATTTGGCAGCAGCTCACGAAACATAATCCAGCGCCCCGACAGCCCCAGCATTTTTGCCGCCAGAATAAATTCGCGCTCGCGCAGAGAGCGCACTTCGGTCTCGACAATTCGCGCCACTTCCATCCAGCTGGTCACCGCGATGATCACCGTAATCATCATCGGGCTGGGTTTAAGAAACGCCGCCAGCGCCAGCAGCAGAAACACGCTGGGAAACGACAGAAACGCATCGACAATACGCATTAATACGCTACCAGGCCGTCCACCGTAATAGCCGGCGATAATGCCGATTACCGCGCCAAAGGCGATACTTAGCAGCATCGAAAAGAAGCCCACCAGCAGTGAAATGCGCCCGGCCATCAGCAGACGCGCCAGCGTATCGCGCCCTAACGGATCGCTGCCGAGGAGATGCCAGCCGGTCAGCGGCGGGGCAAAACGGTTACGCAAATCAATATGCAGATCGTCAAACGGCAGCAGCAGCGGGCCAAAGGCACAGGCCAGCTCCATCAGGATAATCAGAACCAGACCCGCGCAGGCCATACGATGACGCAGGAAACGGCGCAGCGTGCGGTTCTGCCACCAGCGCGCCGCGCCTGCGGGCGGGGCCAAAACGCCAGATACAACCATAGTCAGCTCCTTAAGCGGGACGGATACGCGGATCGACCAGCGCAGTAATAATGTCAGCCGCCAGATTGCCCAGCAGCACCAAAATCGCCGAGAACATCAGCAACCCCATCACCACCGGATAGTCACTGTAGCCAAGGCTGTCGAGGAACAGGCGCCCCATGCCGGGCCAGGTAAAGACGGTTTCCGCCACCAGCGCGCCGCCAAGGATCGTCGGCAGCTGCATACCGGCCAGCGCAATCATCGGCAGCATCGCGTTGCCGACCACATGGCGCAGTAAGACCCGGCGCGGCGCCAGCCCCTTGGCGCGCGCGGTTTTAACAAAGTCCTGATTGATGGTCTCCAGCGTGGCGCTGCGCATATAGCGGCTCCATACCGCGACATCGACAAAGGTCAGCACCATCACCGGCAGCACCAGATGGTGCAGCACATCCAGCACCGAGCCGTCGCCCATGGTGTACATATTGCCTGCCGGGAACCATTGCAGTTTCAGAGCAAACAAGTAGATCGCCACCAGCCCGAACCAGAAAGTGGGAATCGACAATGCAATCATCGAGGCCATAGTCGCCACCTCATCAAACAGGCTGTAGCGTTTGACCGCGCTTTTAACCCCCACCCAGGCGCCAATACCGATCGCCAGAATGGTTGAGGTCACCATCAGCAGCAGGGTGGCGGGCAAATGGGAAAAGATCACCGCCAGCACTGGCTGACCATCGCGATAAGATCGTCCCCAGTCGCCGCGCAACAGATGGGTCAGCCAGTCAAAATATTGTACCGGCAGCGGCCGGTTCAGCCCCATTTGCTCCGCCAGACGATCCAGCGCCTGCTGACTCATGCCAGGCGTCAGGGCGTATTGCGACAGCGGGCCGCCAGGGGCCAGTGTCAGCGCCGCAAAGCCAATCAGCGACACCAGAAACAGCAGCACCACACTCTGGCCTGCACGTCGTAGCAGAAAGTTCAGCATATAAGTCCTCTCCTGCAGCGGTTACGCCCAATACCAGGTTCCCACATTCCAGCTGTCGATACGCACATTGACGTTCGGAATCACATTGCTGGCGCCCTGCTTATGCCCACGTACATTGGCAAACGGGAACAGCGGCAGGAACGGCATATCCTGACGCACGATCTCCTGAATTTTCAGATACACCGCTTTGCGTTCCTCCGGGACAAACAGCTTGCTGCCCTGCGTCAGCAGATCGTCAACCTGCTGGCTCTGATACTGGAAAGTATTCTGCCCCGCGCCGCCTTTCGCCGGAATTGAACTGGAGCGCAGATAGTCGGAGGTATCAGGATCGGCGCCGGTAAGGAAACTCATGCCGACAATCACGCTGTCGAATTTCGACATCATCCAGTATTCGCCCCACATCACCGCCGGTGGCAGGTTGGCGATTTTCATCTCCATACCAATTTCCTGGAAGGTCTGCTGCAGGAACTGCTGCGTCTGTTCACGCAGATGGTTGCCCGCGGTAGTGGAGTTGGTAAACGCTAAACGCACGCCATTTTTCTGGCGGATACCATCGGAACCCGGTTTCCAGCCCGCCTGATCCAGCAGCGCCCTGGCTTTATCGAGGTTAAATTCATGTTTTGGCAGCGCCGGATTGTAGTAATAAGAGCCGAGCGGCATATAGGTTTCGGTGGGTTTCGGCAGACCGTAATAGAGTGAGTCGATAATCGTCTGTTTATCGATGGCGTAGTAGATCGCCTGGCGCACCGCCAGCTCCTGAAACTGCGGACGGCCAAGGTTAAAGGCAAAGTTTTCAATAGTGGCGCTGGAGGAAACATCCACCTGTTTACCAGGCAGTTTTTTCGCCTCGTCGTAGTGATCGGCGGAAATCCACTGTAAGCCCACCACATCAATATCGCCGGAAGCGAACTGGGTATACATCACATTGAGATCGGGAATGTATTTATACACCACGCGGTCGAGATACGGGCCTGACTTAAAGTAGTCGGTGTTGGCCGCCAGTTCGATATGATCGCCCGGTACCCGCTGCACCCATTTAAATGGCCCGGTGCCGATCGGCGCATTATTAAATGGCGCGCTGTTTTTATCTTTTACCGCGCCGAGAATATGCTGCGGCACAATAAAGGTCGACGCCAGAATCGCCGGATAGGGCGCGAAAGGTTTCTCCATTCGCCAGCTGATTTCCGTTGGTGAAATCACTTTAATATCGCGCACCAGGTCATGACCGGTTTTACGCCAGCTGCGGAAATCAGGATCCACCAGCATTTCAAGGGTGAACTTCACATCTTCGGCGGTAAAAGGCTGGCCGTCATGCCACTTCACCTTGTCGCGCAGCTTGATATGGAACTGTAAACCATCTGCGGAGATGCCGCCGTTCTCCACCGTCGGTACCTCCAGCGCCAGCGAAGGGATAAACACCCCTTTGTCATCAATGGCAAACAGCGGGTCGAACACGCTGAAGTGAATCCCTTCATCCACTTCAATATGCGGCATATGCGGGTTAAATACCGTTGGCTCCTGAGAAAAGCCGATCACCATCTGACCTTTGCGCTGCGGCGTCACTGCCGCCTGCGCCATACCGATACCAAACAGATTGGGCAGCGCCAGCGAGGCGGCGCCCGCCGCCATATACACCAGCGCCTGGCGCCGGGAGAGATGCAGCCTGTCGTTAAACTTGTTGGTCATCTGGATTCCTCTGGTTAGGTTTAACTGCCTTTCAGCGCACAGCGCAGTCAGACACCGCTGAGAATGTCTATTTTTGAGCCATCAGAAAAACGGGAAAAACGGAATGCATGGGGGTCAACCACTGGCGTACGTCCCAGCACCAGATCCGCCATCAGGCGTCCTGCCGCCGGGCCAATACCAAAACCATGGCCGGAAAAACCGGTGGCGATAAAGAAGCCAGGCTGGCTGTCGACCGCCGATATCACCGGCACCGCATCCGGCACCACATCGATACAGCCCGCCCAGTACTGAGCGATTCTGGCTTGACGAAATAGCGGGAAATAGTGCTGCAGCTTATTCAGCGCGCCGTCGGCCATCGAATATGACGGCAGCGGATCCAGCACCCGGCAATACTCAAATGGCGACGCCTGATCCATACGCCAGTTGCGACTGAGACGCGCTTCATCAAAGAATCGGCCGCCAAGCCGCAGGCGCAACGCGCGCCACTCACTGCGCAGCGCCGGGAAAAAATGAGTGGCATAACGGAAAGAGTCAGGAACGATATCGGCGATATTGGCATGGCCATTCGCCACGGTATACCCACCGTCCTGACGTTTGCGAATGGCGAAATCATGGCACCACAGCGCCTCTTCCGGCCCGGCGCTAATTGGCGCGGTACGAATCACTGTGTTCATTACCTTTAACTGCGGCAAGCGGATACCATGGCGTGCAGTAAACAGCGACGACCAGGCGCCACCCGCCAGTACTACGCTCTGGCAGGCGATTTCGCCGCGCTCGGTGATCACCGAGGAAACCCTGCCCGCCTGAGTTTCAATGCCGCGCACCGCGCATTCCGTCAGGATAAAAGCGCCTTTGCGCCGTGCGGCTTCGGCAATCGCCGGCGCCACTTTCTGCGGTTCAGCGCGCCCATCTTCCGGCGTATACAGTGCGCCCTTAACCGGCAAACTGGCGGCAGGAAATTTTTGTCGGAACTGGCCTGCGTCCAGCATCTGCGAACTGACCGGATAATCCCTGACCTGCTCCAGCCACTGCTGATTCTGTTGCAGCTGTTGCTCATCGTGACAGGCAAATACAATCCCCGCCCGGGTGTAGCCGGTATCGGCTTCAATGCGGCGATCGAGGTTTTGCCAGATCGACAATGCTTCGGCCATTAACGCCACTTCGCGCGGGTCGCGGCGGGAAATACGCACCCAGCCCCAGTTGCGGCTCGACTGTTCATGGCCAATCTGGCCCTTTTCACAAAGCGCGACGCGGATGCCCTGCTCCGCCAGTTCCAGTGCGGTCGAGACGCCAATAATACCGCCGCCGATCACCACCACATCAACACTTGCAGGTAAATCGTTATCGCCATAAACAGGCACCACACGTGGACCAGGCATAAGCTGACTCTTCCGAAAGTTGTATTATTTACCCGGATAATATCGGCTGGCGCGTTATTTATCCGGCAGCAGGTTAATGTGTTAAAAAATAGTTAAATTTCCAGCCATAGCGCTAATAGAGCAAATAATTCATTTTCTGCTCACGATGGCTGTTAAGTATTTTTTTGCAGAGATTAATCATCAGAGATTTATCCTGTTCGGATATCGCATGGAAAAAATCACGATCCTGTTTCTGCGCCAGATTAATAACTTTACTGGCCAGCTTGTAACCCTGTTCGGTAAGATATAGCGCCTGCGATCGATTATCATCCGGCGCGACTTTTCGCCGCAGCAAACCCTGCAATTCCATTTTATCAATCAGTCTGCCCATCGATGAGCGGTCGCGCATAATCAGATCGGCAATGCTGGAAGGACGAATACCAGGATGGCGAGAGACAATCAGTAAGGTACTGATTTTACCGGTGCCTTTTGCCACATCAAGACCGGATAGTTTTCTGTCGAGATCGCGTGAGACGACGATATTAAGGCAACGAACAGAGAAACTTAGCAGCTGTTGCAGCCCGCCTGAATCGGTAAAGCCAGGAGGTTTATTGTCGGCTGCTCTTTCCACTTTTGTCATGGTTTCACCTCGCACAGAATAGAAGTTCTTTGCTTGCTGACTCCCGTTACATTCACAGAAAACCACATTAATGGCTTAATTGTGGCTGCAAATCGATTATTAACAGATTAGTGGACAGTCACAACTAGTTTTGCCATACGATTTTGTGATTACATGGTAAACAGCGGGTTAAATTTATGATTTCATTCCGCCATAATAAAACGATCTTATGGCGCTGGATAAGCGGGTGATAATTTGATTTCCCGGTAACCCTGTATTTCTTCTGTCACCATCAGGATAGAGGCAAATGACCATGGAACAGACCCTGACATCACATCAGCCACCGTTACTGTCGGTACGCCATTTAACGGTGTCATTACCCAAAGGGATGGATCGCGCCTGCGCCGTTGAAGATATCTCCTTTGATCTGATTGCCGGCGAGATCCTGTGCATTATTGGTGAATCCGGCTCCGGGAAATCAGTCACCGCCCATGCCGCAATGGGACTATTACCGGCAGCATTAACCGTCACCCACGGTGAAATAGTGTTAACCGGCGAGGATATCCTCACCGCTTCACCCGCTATGTTGCGCAGCCTGCAAGGCAAAACCATCGCCATGGTGTTTCAGGATCCGCTTTCGGCGCTGAATCCGATTATGACTATCGGCAAACAGATTGCTGAAGTGATGTCGGCTCACAATGTCGGCACCACTGCCAGCCGTCAGGAGAAAGTGCTGTCGCTGCTGGAAGAGGTAGGTTTGCCGGATCCCGCCAGCGTACAGCACCAGTACCCGTTTAATCTCTCAGGTGGCCAGCGACAGCGCGTAATGATTGCGATGGCGCTGGCGCTGGATCCCGATGTGCTGATTGCCGACGAACCGACCACCGCGCTGGACGTCACCACCCAGGCGCAAATTTTGCAGCTGATCCGCACGCTGCAAAGCCGTAAACAGATGAGCGTGATGTTTATCACCCATGATTTCGGCGTGGTTGAGGAGATTGCCGATCGGGTCATTGTGATGCGCAGTGGTCAGATTGTTGAACAGGGCACGGCGCGCCAGCTGTTAACCGATCCGGCGCATCCCTATACCCGCCAGCTGCTTGATGCCGTGCCACAACTGAGAAAAGCGGCGAGGTCACGCCAGGCCAACCCGCCGGTGGTGCTGAAGGTAGTGGATTTGTGTAAGACCTACCAGAAAAATAGCGGCTTCTTTAGCCGTGGCCGCCAGGTCAGAGCACTGAACAGTGTCAGCTTTACGCTGCGCAAAGGGGAAACCCTCGGTGTGGTGGGTGAATCAGGATCGGGTAAATCGTCACTGGGACGCGTGCTGGTAAAACTGCTGGCAGCAGATTCCGGGCAGATCTTTTTTGATGGCCGCGATATTGTGCCGATTAAGGAAAATGAGTTTCGTCCGCTGCGGCCGCTGATTCAGATGATCTTTCAGGATCCGTTCGCCTCACTGAATCCACGTCATACCATCGGTACGATCCTCTCGGTAGGTCCGCTGACCCATGGCGGTGTGACCCCCCATGAGGTCCGGCAAAAGGCGCTGCGGCTGCTGGCGCTGGTCGGGCTGGAACCCGGCGCTTACGAGCGTTATCCGCATGAGTTTTCCGGTGGTCAGCGCCAGCGCATTGGCATCGCGCGGGCGCTGATGTTCGATCCGTTGCTGCTGGTGGCGGATGAATCAGTTTCGGCGCTGGATGTCTCAGTGCAGGCGCAGGTGCTGGCGCTGCTGGCCGAAGTGCAACGCAAAACCCATGTCTCGATTCTGTTTATCACCCATGATCTGCGGGTCGCCAGCCAGATCTGCGATGAAATTCTGGTGCTGTATAAAGGGGATGTGGTGGAAACCGGCACGCCGGAAGCGGTATTTACCGCGCCCCAACATCGTTATACGCAAACGCTGGTCAGCGCGATCCCGGGAAGTGACCGATAAGATCGCCGTAA
This sequence comes from Winslowiella arboricola, assembly GCF_025527015.1. GTDB lineage: Bacteria > Pseudomonadota > Gammaproteobacteria > Enterobacterales > Enterobacteriaceae > Erwinia > Erwinia arboricola. Next base: position 304,131 of record NZ_JAODIM010000040.1, read on the forward strand.
GCCTTAACTTTCCCGTAACGGTCTGAGGATAATTTTCAGCTCAATTCGGGCGGCGAGAACGCCGCCCCTACACAAAGCCGAAGACTGTTGCAGGGGAGACGTTTTCGGCTCCCATAATAACGAATGCCACACCTGCTATGGTGCAAATCCGCGACACGGGCGGCGAGAACGCCGCCCCTACACAAAGCCGAAGACTGTTGCAGGGGAGCTGTTCAACGAAAAACCTCAGCAATCGTTCGACGCTTAACAGAGTATCGACAATCATCCAGGCCCAGCGGTGGTGTTTAAGCCGCCCGCTATCGATTTAACCCAGCACTTTACTGACCGCCGTTTTAAAAATCTTCACGCCGATTTCCAGGGAACTGAGGTCAAAACGCATCTCAGGATGATGCAGACCCGGCGTCAGATTGGTGCCCAAGCCCCAGAATCCGGCTTTCACCTGCGGACGCTGGACGGCATAGTGGAAGAAGTCTTCGCTGCCCGGGGTGGTTTTCGGCTCGGTTAAGCCCGCCGCGCCCAGCACTTCAACAATCGACTCGCTAATCAGCGCGGTCATTTCCGGGTGAATTTCCGCCGCAGGCATCTCTTTCAGCACCACCACTTCCGCACTGGCTCCCAGCGCCGCCACACTCTGTTCGATGGCGCGGGTCACTTTTGCTTTCAGCTCATCCATTGGCGCATTGCTCTGGCTGCGCAGATCCCAGCAGACACGCGCCACATCCGGCACCGAATTGGTGACGCCCGCATCACACAGGAAACGGGTGGCCTTAGCGCTCCAGCTTAAACCCGGCGCCAGATGGATGGCATTAACCGCCTGCACCGCCATCACTGCCGCATCCAGCGCGTTGACTCCAAGATGCGGACGAGCGGCATGCGCAGGCACGCCTGTAATCGTGGCTTCAAGAGTGCTGCATGCCGAGTAGATCATCGCCGGCACCGCCTGACCCAGCGTACACTCTTCCAGCGGACGCAAATGAAAGCCCAGCAGCATATCGACATCGTCCAGCGCGCCACCCTCAACCATCGCCAGCGCCCCGGCACCCAGCTCTTCAGCTGGCTGGAACAGAATCTTCAGTCGCCCTTTTTTAACCCCGCCCTGCCGGATAATCTCCTCGGCCGCGGTCAGTACCACAGATGAATGCGCATCATGGCCGCAGGTATGACGCGCGCAGGCGACGCCATCTATCACATGGCCGAGGGCATCCATATCGGCGCGCAGCGCCAGCACCGGTCCGGGCACGCCGCTATCCAGCTCCGCCACAATGCCGGTGGTTTGATTAATATTGCGCGTCACCTTGAAGCCCGCCTGTTCCAGCGCTGTGGCGAGGTAAGCGGAGGTTTTAAACTCCTGAAAACCCAGTTCCGGGATTTCATGTAAGTAGTGGTAGTGCTGTAAAACATTCGACACGGTTGTTATCTCCTGGTGAGGGGGTAGCCTCAGGCGAAAAAGCGCATTACCACCATTGAGATGGCGGCATTCAATATGCTGGTCAGCATCAACAGCGGCCAGTATTTTTTCGGTACATCGGAAACGCCCAGCAGACGTCCCATATATTGCAGCTGCGAGCCCATCAGGAAGATCGCCGGGGCCAGAATAGTAATATCGCCGCCGGTCAGCACGCCTTTCGCCAGCAGGCTGACCGCCACGCCGGTACCGGCAGAGGAAGAGAGCCATGCGGTTAACAGTACGGTGATCGCCTCGCCGGGTAAACCAAATAACCCCATCACCGGCGCAAAGATCTGGCCGATATAGCCCATAATGCCCAGCAGGTTAAGCACTTCGGCGATCACATACGCCATCAGCACATTGGGCAGCAGATTATTAATTGCGATATGGAAGCCTTTACGCGCGCCAGTCACAAAAATATCAAACGGATTATTACTGGTAGTCGCCGGATTATTATTCGCCATGGTTGAAGTCCTTTTTATATACGCTGTTCAGTACCGCACGCACCAGCGCAGCGCCGACAAATTTCAGCACAAACATCACCACCAGTGGAATAATAATCGGCAATGTCATTGAGGCAAACAGCGCCGAGCCAATCGAGAAGTAATTATTAATCAGTCCGGCACCGGAATATTGCCAGGCACCCATCACTACCACATCTTTTTTATTAATCTGCTGACTGTCATATAACTCTTTGGTCAGCGCCGCACCCGCATCGGTGCTTTGCAGATCGGTAATTAACGCCAGCCCACATCGGCCCGGCAGACCTAATAGCGGTTTTAGTAACGGCGTTAATAATTTATGTGCGGCACGAATCGCGCCGTAATGAGTAAAAATCTCCAGCAGCCCCAGCGCCAGCATCACCGTCGGCACCAGCGACAGGGCAAACAGGAACCCGGCTTTCGCACTGACGCCGCCCGTGCCCATAAAGGTACTGCTGCTGCCCTCTTTCATGGTGCCAAAACTGCCGCCAAGGGTAGTGAAATCAAACGCCCCCAGCCACTGCATACCATCAACTTTAAAAAACAACCCGGAGAAAAACAGGATCGCGGCGATCAGCGCCAGCCAGGCCCCTTTCCCGGCGGTCCAGCTCTCAGTTTGCGGCAATACTTTTTCATCTGACATAATGCTATTCCCTGTGGCGATAAATGATGCTCAATTGTCGGTTGATAATGGAATAAAGCATCTTCTGTGCCAGAGTGGTTTTAACCGCCGGGATTGTTGCTTTCTTATACAGAGTTATCAGACAGGATATTCATTCGTTCAGGAAATGCACAATTAAGCGATCATTTTAGTGCATGATAATGGGGCGACAGCACTACGAATGTGCGTGGGGAAATAATAACCAACCGGACAATAAATAATACATTTCACCCAACATATTATCAGGCTAAATAAAGGAAAATGATCATTACCCGCCAAATATCTTTATTTATCCACTGCGCGATTTACTCACCTGCCGCCACTTATCAGTAATCCAGGCAAAAATGAGAATCAATAGCATTCAACAAGTGAAGTAATTATATTTAAAAACAAGCATCTGCATTTGCATTTTTTTCACTAAAAATATATCTCTTTGATATTTCCTGATGCATAATTCACGACTTAACCATTAAGAATAAATTCCCCTGTATAATTTTATGGAGCTGCTATGCTGACCAATGAAATGACCGCGCGGTTAAATGACCAGCTGAATCTGGAGTTCTACTCCGCCAATCTTTACCTGCAGATGAGCGCATGGTGTGGTGATAAAGGCTTTGAAGGCGCAGCTGCGTTCCTGAAAGAACATTCACGCGAAGAGATGCAGCATATGCAGCGTCTGTTTGACTATCTGGCGGATACCGGCGCGATGCCTGTGCTGGGCACCATCACCGCACCACCTGTGTCATTTAATTCGCTGGGTGAAGTGCTGAAAGAAGCTTACGAGCATGAGAAGCTGATCACCAGCAAAATCAACGAGCTGGCGCACTTCTCCATGACTTCTCAGGACTACTCCACCTTTAACTTCCTGCAGTGGTACGTCTCTGAGCAGCATGAAGAAGAGAAGCTGTTTAAATCTGTGCTGGATAAACTGGCACTGCTGGGTAACAGCGGCGAAGGTCTGTTCTTTATTGATAAAGATCTTGGCAAGATGGGCGGCGAAAATCACGGTCCGGTGACCTGATATCAGCTGGCCGGGGATACCCGGCCAGCCCTGCGATTACAAGTCCTTCAGCCGGGTTTCCGCCGGCTGCGGACGACCAAACAGATACCCCTGGAACAGCGTACAACCTTCAGCCTTCAGCTTTTCAAACTGTGCGGCGCTCTCTACCCCTTCGGCGGTAATCTGAATATTCAGGCTGCGGCTCATACCGGTAATGGCGCGAATAATCGCCAGCGCTTCACGACTGTCATGCATATCATTGATAAATGACTTATCAATTTTGATTTTGTCGAACGGGAACGAACGCAGATAGCTTAACGAAGAGTAGCCGGTACCAAAATCATCCAGCGCAATCAGCACGCCCAGACTTTTCAGCTGTTGCAGCACGCGCAAATTCCCCAGCGAATCATCCAGCAGCACCGACTCGGTGATCTCCAGTTCCAGACGATGCGGTTCCAGCCCCGACTCTTTTAGCGCGGCTTCGACCACCGACACCAGTTCACTATTTTTAAACTGCAACGGCGAAAGATTCACTGACACCGTCTGATGCGCTGGCCACTTCGCCGCTTCACGGCAGGCTTCATACAGTGCATAGGCGCCCAGACTGTGGATCAGCCCCGTCTCTTCGGCAATCGGGATAAAATCATTGGGCATAATCAGCCCCTGCAGCGGATGTTGCCAGCGCATCAGCGCTTCATAGCCAATAATATCGCGCTGTTCGGCATTGGTGATGGGCTGATAGTATAATTTCAGCTGTCCGCTGGTGATCGCTTCACGCAGATCGTTTTCCACCAGACGTCGGTGCCGCGCCAGATCGTCCATCTCGGGGGTAAAGTTTTCAAAGCGATTGCGGCCGTTGCGCTTGGCTTCATATAACGCCATATCGGCGCAGCGCAGCAGATGATCGGTGGTGACAAGATCGGCGCTGGCCAGCGCCACGCCAATACTGAGCCCGACCGCTAAATTATGCCCTTCAATATTAATCACCGGTCGCACAACATCAATCAGACGGGTAGCAACGGCTTCAGCTTCTTGCTGATGGCTAAGGGCTGGCAATACGATAGCAAACTCATCACCACCAATCCGCGCCAGCGTATCTTCATCACGCAGCACCCCACGCAGTCGTTTGGCAACCGCGCGCAGCAGCTCGTCGCCAATCTGATGTCCCAGCGAGTCATTGACGTTTTTAAAGTTATCCAGATCGAGGCACAGCGCCGCGGTCTGTTTGCCGCTGGCTGTATCCTGGCGCAGCGCATCATTCAGCCGCTGGCTAAACAGCACGCGGTTTGGCAGGCTGGTCAGATTATCGTGATGCGCCATATGGTGAATACGCGCATCGGCTGCGCGCTGGTCGGTGACATCATCGGCAATCAGCAGCACATAATGGGTACGCGCATCATTGCCGCGCGCCATTACCGCACGGGTATGCAGGATGCGATCGCCACCGGAAGTCGCGAGTAACTGCTCACTTTTATGCACGCCTTCGCTGCGTAACGCATCATCAGACAGACGATTAAAATAGTCGCTTAATTGCGCCGTCATGCACTCATGGGGTTTTTTCCCCTGCATGCGTGTCCTGGAACTGCCAAGCAGCGATTCTGCTTTGCTGTTCACCAGCAGGATCTCACGCGAAATTGCATCCTCGACAATCACGCAGGAAGGGATATTGGCAATAATAGTATCGAGAAACTTCGACAACGCATCCATCGCTGCGCTATTGGCTTCTGCCAGATCACGCGCGCGCAGGATCTGCTGCTCGTATTCGCGGCGTTCGGTCACATCGCGGGTGATTTTGGCATAGCCGATCAGGCTGCGATTATCATCATAAATGGCGTCAATCACCACATGGGCCCAGAAAGCGCTGCCATCTTTGCGATAGCGCCAGCCTTCATCCTCAAAGCGTCCGGTTCTCAGTGCGGTGGCCAGATTGACATCAGGTAATTTATTCTGACGATCCTGGGCGCTGTAAAACAGCGAAAAATGACGTCCGACAATTTCATCTGACACATAGCCTTTGGCACGCTGGGCGCCGGCATTCCAGTTCACTACCCGGCCCAGCGGATCCAGCATATAGATAGCGTAGTCGGTGACCCCTTCCACCAGCAGACGAAATTTCTGCTCCTGCTCGCTCTGCTCACGCCTGGCACGCTGCTCTTCAGTGCAGTCACGGGTGATTTTGGCGTAACCAATTAATTTGCCGGCGTCGTCGTAAATCGCGTCGATCACCACATTCGCCCAGAAGGCGCTGCCATCTTTGCGATAACGCCAGCCCTGATCTTCAAAGCGCCCGGTGCGGAAAGCCTGCTGCAGGTTTTTCTCCGGGATGTAAGCCATCCGCTCCTGCACGCTGTAAAACAGTGAAAAGTGTTTGCCGACAATCTCTTCAGACAGGTAGCCTTTGGCTCGCTGCGCGCCCGCATTCCAGTTCGCGACGGTGCCATCTGGTTTCAGCATATAAATGGCGTAATCAACCACGCTCTGCACCAGCAGTCGATACATTACATCAGAGTTTTCATTCATTATTTTTTTAATCCGATTGCTGAGCAGGTTGAAGAGAACAAGAAAAATACGGCAAGATTAATCAATGTCTTAATCAGCTATTAACTGAAAATGCCAATGCCCACAAGTGACTATCAAGCGATAGTCACAGTTTGTCTGATAATCTATCGGCACTGATGAAAAAACATTCATAGCTATTTTGTGCTCTGGTCAGGTCTGATGCGCCCTGCCGCCCGACAATGTGCTTATTTACAGTCAGTTAATTTCGGCATAAGGTCTGCAGATGAAAATTGATGCTGATATCACTTTCCGCAAACTGGAAATCTTTATTGCGTTTATGGCGAATGGCAATATTGCCCGTACCGCCGAAGCGCTGGGTCTGAGCAGCGTTAGCGTGCATCGTGCGCTGCACACGCTGGAAGAGAGCGTACGCTGCCCGCTATTTATGCATAAAGGGCGTAATCTGCTGCCGCTGCCGGCTGCGCATACCCTGCTGGCGCACAGTGTCGATGCGGTGGAGGTGATGGCGTGCGGCATTGACGAAGCGCGAAAAGCCGCTGGCGTCGGCCAGGGACGGATGCGGGTTGGCACGCTCTATTCTCTGACGCTGGAAACCGTACCGCGTCTGATTATGGGCATGAAACTGCGGCGGCCGGAGCTGGAACTGGAGCTGATGATGGGCTCCAACCAGATGCTGCTGAATAAGCTGGAAGAGGGTCAGCTGGATGCTATTTTACTGTCAGTGACCGACAGCCAGATCGATACCCATCGCCATCAGGTATTGCCGCTATTTGAAGATGATATATTTCTCGCCGCCCCTGCCAGTTCAGCGCTGAATATCAGCGGTGAAGCGGATCTGCGTGACTTTCGCCAGCAGAAGTTTGTCTCGCTGGCGGAGGGCTTCGCCACCTATCACGGTTTTCAGGAAGCCTTCCATGTCGCCGGTTTTGAGCCGGATATTGTGATGCGCGTTAATGACATCTTTTCGATGCTGAGTCTGGTGCAGGCGGGAGTGGGCTTTACCCTGGTGCCGGGCCGGATGAAAAAGGTGTATGAAAATTCGCTGCAACTGATGAAGCTGGCTGAGCCGTATCAGATGCGGCAAACCATCGCTATCGTCTTTAACCGCAACCGCGAATATGACCCCAATATTCTGGCGCTAACGGCTGAAGGCCGCATGTACAGCCGCGACACCGCTTTTAGCGCAGCGCCCGCACCCGCTGCGCCAGTTTAACCGCCAGTTCGCTGCCGCTCTGCTCCAGCGCGATAGCTTCACCATGGGAAAACGCCTGCCGCGTCAGGCCGCTCAGCACCGCGCCCGGCGGCATCTCAATCGCCAGCCCGACTTCGCGCTCGCTGGCGGCCACCATAGCCTCATGCCAGCAAACGGTATGCGCCATATTCAGCGCTAAATCCTGCGCAATACGCTGCGGCTGCCACAACACGCGGCCGCTGCTGCCGCTGAGATAGCCATAGCGCGGACGCTGCAATGTCACCCGGGTAAAAGCCGCCACCAGCTGCTGCGCCGGTGCATTAAGTAACGCGCAGTGCGAGGGCACGCTAACCGCCAGCCGACATGCTTTGCTTGCTCCTGCCGCCAGCGCACGCTGCGCGGTTGCCGCCATCTGCGCATCGCTACCGGCAATCACCAGTTGCTGTTCAGCATTGATATTCGCCAGATACGTTGCGCCCAGCAATGGCTCCAGCTGGTGCTGCGTCAGACCGACAATCGCGGTAAGACCGTAACCCTGTGGATACGCCTGCTCCATCAGTTCACCACGCAAGGCCACCAGTCTGACCGCATCGCTAAAGCTCAGCGCACCGGCCACTACCGCCGCCGGAAACGCACCAATCGACAGACCGCTGACAAAATCCGGTGCCACCTGCTGCGCAATAAGCTGTCGCGCCCAGGCCACACCGCAGATCAATAAACTGAGCTGCACCGCCCGGGTATGTTGCAGCGCCGTGGCGCTGTCGAGCTGGCGCGCATCCTCGCCGAGGATATCACTGGCGCAATCCAGTATGCTGTCGCCATCCGGCAGGTTCTGCAACATACCGGGACGCTGGGGACCTTGTCCCGGAAAGGTAAATAAGATTTTCATTTGGCCTCCTGCCACGGGTTTTGTGTAATACGCGGGCCATAATGGGTTTTCAGCAATACCCGGCCATCGCGCAGCCATTCATTGAGGGCGAAAGCACCGTAAGGAGTTTCTATCTGAGTGTTCGCCCGACACGGCAGGCTGGCGACCATCCGGCTCCAGCGCGCCAGTTCTTCAGCGGCCAGCGGCTGCGGCGCGCGGATCAGCAGATCGAGATCGCTGTCGCCATGCATCACCGGCACTTCACTGGCCAGCGCAAATCCGCAACTGCCGGTAATCCCCCACGACCACGACCAGGGTTGCTGCGCCAGCAAAATCGCCGCCTGTACCGGCTGCTGTGAGACAAAAGGCGAGCGCAGCAGCAACGGGACATCGGCCAGCGCTTCCGGCGCCAGCGTGCGCCGGATAGCGTCAGGCGCCACCCAGGCCGCTGCGCGCTGGTCGCGTCGCAGGCCACGCACGCCAACCGCAATCAGCCCCTGTGGATGAATGTCACGTCGCACCACCAGCGGCAATGTTACGCGCCACTGGCTGCTGACCCATGCGGGCAGTTCGCCCTGCAGGGCGTTAACGGCATGCAGCCAGATCAGGTCGTGCGGGCGTGGCGACATCGGTTCAGATTCCTGCGGTCAGTGAGATAAATAGCGGCAGGGTGACAATACAGAGCACTGAACTAATCAGCAATGTGGCTTCAGCATCCGGCGACTCAACGCCAAAGCGGTTGCCAAACACCACGCCAAAGAAACCAGCTGACAGTGCCACCATCAGGATCGCGGTGATCGCCAGCGATCCATGTATGCCCAGCATTAACACCAGCCCCCAGGCAATAAACGGCTGCACCAGCATGGTTACCAGGCTGCCGATAATTACCACCCGATTAATTTTCAGCTGGCGCGCCGACAGAATCACCCCGGTCAGGAACAGCGCTGCCGCGGTGGCGGCCAGACCCAGTGGTTTTATTGAGGTCAGCAGCAGTTCCGGCATCCGCAGGCCAAAAGCGGACAGCACCACGCCAAGCAGCGGTCCCCAGACAATCGGTTTGGTAACGGAACGCCACATCAGCACCGGCAACATCGCCAGCGAAGAACCGGCATCGCCACCTGCTTTTAACGCTTTCTCACGTTCGAGGATCAGCAGGCAGAATGGCGTCATCAGCACCGAACCGCAGGCAATCGACACCGCTACTGACAGCGACGTGGTGGAGCCATCGCCCAGCACGCTGCTGAGAATCGGCAGGCCCAGCGCGGCATAGTTTGGCAACGCAACGGTCAGGGTCAGCACCGCCGCATCCTGCGGGGTTTTACCAAACACTTTGGTACACAGCAGATAGATAGCGCCATAGGTGATCCACATCGCCAGCGTCAGTACCACCACCAGCGGCCACTGCTGCACAATCCCGCTCCATGGCGTCTGCACGGTGGCGGCAAACAGCGCCGCAGGCAGGGCAAAATCCATCACAAAAATATTCAGCAGTGAGACGTTATGGTTATCGACCATTTTCGCCTTACCGGCATAAAAACCTAACAGCATAATAATAAAGATCGGTGCAAGGGCATGAACAATTACGTAAGTCATAAATCACCTGTTAACAATTAGTTAAGATTAAGCACAGGCGCGATGAGTTTATTATTTTTTCAGGGGTGGCCATCACGGACACCCCTGGCAGGTCTGTCTCAGAATGATTTACCAGTCGGCGCGCATCCGTTCGCGCACCAGCGCGGAACTGCGGCGATTGGCGCCACGCAGGCGGTGACGCAGCGAACGATCGCCAGCACGCGCCTGACTGACCGCGGCGATCAGAGTGTCGATCACCTGCTGACCATCAGCGGCAGTGGGCTGATCGGGTTGCTGAATATCCAGCAAGGTATCGAGTAAGCCCAGCGTCTGGTAGTTGCCAATGTCGTAGGCCATCGGTGGCACGGTGGCCGCCAGTTTCTCCAGCGCCTCAACGCTGCGCAGGGTGATGCGCGCCGCCGACTCTTTACCCATCGCATGAATCATCACGTCAGGATCGTTAAAGGCGATCAGCTGATTAGCCTGGTAACCATGCGCCAGAAACGCCCCGGACATCGCCTTACCGACGATCAGACCAATCACCGGATGACCGGCCAGACGCGCTTTGGCGTACGCGCCTGCAGCGCCAGCCAGCGCCTGGTGAATGCCAAAAGCTTCTTCGCGGCGGCCATAGGCCTGGCTTGGCACATCAATCACCGCCACGATAATGCGTTTTTCCGCACGTCCGGCATCGGCGGCGACCGCTTCATTAACCACTTTGGCCAGCGTCCAGCCCTCCAGCAGTCCCACCTCCCCTCTGGCCGCGCGCGGATAGTGATTATCCGCATCCGGCACCACGGCGATAAACCGCGCCTGCTGACCCGCCAGACTGCCATCCACCACCTGTACTGACGGGCAGAGACCTGACAGGCGCTGACCGCCTGCGCTTAGCAGTGAAAGCCAGCGTTCACCGCGACTGACTGGATGACTCATAACCCCTCCTTGTCGGCGAACAGCTGTTGAATTTGCTGCGCGTCGGCCTGTTTGCTGGTATCGAACCGCTGCAACAGCGGCAGATAGTAGTGATAGTTATCAGAGCGATGCTGAACCGGCACCCCTTTGGCAATCGCCGCATTGACCGCCTGTTTCACCGCCTGGATACCGTCGCCGACCAGTGCATCGACCAGGCCGCTCTGGTAGCGCACTTCGCCGCCGGTCATGCTCCAGATAAACGGCCGATCGCGCGAGTCGTACTCATCGATTCCCGCTTCCTGCTCAATCACCTGCGGACCATTAAGACCGAGGCGCGCCTCGCGGGTAACGATCAGATAGCTGCATAACGCCGCCGCAATCGACATACCGCCAAAGCAGCCGACGGTGCCGGCAATGACGCCAATCACCGGGGTATAGCGGCGCAGATCGACAATCGCCGCGTGGATATCGGCAATCGCCGCCAGCCCGAGGTTGGCTTCCTGCAGACGCACGCCACCGGTTTCCAGACACAGTACCGCCTGGGTGGCAATGCCGTTGCGGTTATCTTCCGCCGCCAGCTCCAGCGCCGCCGCCATTTTCGCGCCGGAGACTTCGCCCATACTGCCGCCCTGGAACGCCCCTTCGACGGCGATAACCACCGCTGGCTGACCATTAATTGTGCCTTTGGCGACCACCATGCCGTCATCGGCTTGCGGCACAATGCCCTGGCCGCTCAGCCACGGTGAAGTGATGGCGGCAAAAGGGTCGAGCAGTTCACGGAAGCTGCCGCTATCCAGCAGCTGACGGGCACGCTCACGCGCTTTCAGCTCGATAAAACTGCGATCGTCACGCATCGCTCGCCTCCTCAAATACCTGTTCAATTCGGATGCGCGCCACACCAGGCGTGGCGCCAAAGTCGTGAATGGTCAGCGTACCGCCCGGCAGGCTGCTGAGCGCGGTTAAGCGGTCAAACAGCGCACGCCAGCGCGCTTCGCTGTTGTCTACCGAGGTGGTAATGGCGACATGCAGCGTGCTGTCAGTGTTCGCCACAAACAGCGCTTCCAGATCGCCAGAACCCACCACGCCCGCCAGCGCTCTGCCTTGCAGGGTGCGCGTGGCCGGAAACGATAAGGTGATTTGTTCCATAACGTCCTCTCAGATAATTAATGTTCTGTTATTCGGTCTAAAAACAGGGTGGCCGCCAGCAGATCCGCGGCGCCACCCGGCGAGGCATTTAATGCCAGCATCTGACTGTCCAGCCGCGCCAGGGCTGCACGTCCGGCAGGCTGCGCACAGCCGCCCGCGATCAGCACTGCTTTTGCGCCCTGCTGCATCGCCTGTAAACCAGCCAGCCCGGCGCGCGACAGCACACAGGTGTCGCTTAACGAGGTCATAATCGCCATCAGCGCATCAAGTTGCGCCGCTGCTTCACTGGCGCCCTGTTGACGGCTGCGATGCAGCTGCGGCAGCGCCAGCTGCATCACATGCGGAAAGCGCTGCTGCGCCTCTTCACGCGCCCCCGGCAACTGATAGCGCTGAGTAGCACGCAGACCTTTGCTAAACGACTTCGGCGCGGCCTCATCAGGCAGCTGTGCCAGACGAGCTGCACTGTCAGTAATTAGCACCGCGCTGGCGCTATCACCCTGCATCGCCGCCGCCGACACCAGCAGCCCCAGCGCCCAGATAGCGCCGCGATGGGTATTTACCCCGTTGGTGGCCGCCATCATGCTGGCTTCACCCTCGCGCCCCAGTTTTCCGACCTGCTGACGTAGCGCGATATCCGCACGGCGCTGCCAGCTGTGCAGCGCCAGCTGACAGAAGGTTGGCGTCAGGCTGTGGGCGGAGCGCTCCATTAGCGCCAGGCTTAAATCCTGGTGCGCGCCGTTGCCGCGGGCATCCACCAGTCCGGGTTTCGGACTGAGACGGGCTTCAGCAATCAGACAATCCGTCGCCACTCTGGCCAGACGTTCGGCGTACTGCTCAGCGTCAGTGGCGGAAAAACCGGGTTGTAGCCTCATTACCAGCTCCGGAATTTCGCTGGCGGGTTATATAAACCGCCGGACCATTCGACCAGATCCGCCACGCTACCGGCCGCCAGCAGTGAACGACTGGCTTCGGTACGGCGGATCCCCAGATCTTCCGGGAACGCCACTTTGCCTTCACGACGCAGCTGCGCCACCCGTGCGGCATCGACACCCAGCCCGATATCAGTAATACCCGCTACCGCGGCTACCATCGCGCGACGCTCTTCCATCGACTGTGCCCGATAGAGATAGGCAATCCCCTCTTCGGTCAGCACATGGGTGACGTCATCGCCGTAGATCATCACCGGCGCCAGCGGCATCGCGGCGGCTTTCGCCACTTCAAGCGCATCGAGTTTTTCGACAAAGGTCGGTTTCACCCCGGCCTGGAAGGTTTCCACCATCTGCACCACCAGCTTACGACCGCGAACCATTGGATCGGGTTTGTCGATCATCGCCAGCCAGGCAGGCGTCGCGTGGCGACGGCCGTGTGGATCGTGGCCCATATTTGGCGCGCCGCCGAAGCCGGATAGGCGTCCACGGGTTACGGTTGAAGAGTTGGCGTAGCCATCAATTTGCAGCGTCGAGCCAATAAACATATCCACCGCGTATTGCCCGGCCAGCTGGCAGAAAGCACGATTCGATCGCATCGATCCGTCGGATCCGGTGAAGAACACATCCGGACGCGCAGCGATATAGTTTTCCATCCCCAGCTCGCTACCAAAGCTGTGGACACTCTCCACCCAGCCGCTTTCAATGGCGGGGATCAGGGTCGGATGCGGGTTAAGGGTCCAGTGACGGCAAATTTTGCCTTTCAGACCCAGCTGTTCACCGTAAGTCGGCAGCAGCAGTTCGATAGCGGCGGTATTAAAGCCAATACCGTGATTCAGCGACTGCACCTGATGCTCAGCGTAGATGCCTTTAATCGCCATCATCGCCATCAGGATATGTTCCTGTTTGATCATGCGCGGGTCGCGGGTAAACAGCGGTTCGATAAAGAACGGCTTGTCGGCCACCACCACAAAATCGACCCAGGAACCGGGAATGTCAACGCGCGGCAGATCGCACTCGTCATCTACCAGTTCGTTGACCTGCGCAATCACCAGACCATCACGGAAAGCCGCGGCTTCCACCAGCGCTGGCGTATCTTCGGTGCTGGCACCGGTATAAAGATTGCCTTTGCGGTCGGCCTTAAAGCCCGCCACCAGCGCCACATTGGGGATCAGATCAACATACAGACGGGCATAGAGTTCGATATAGGTGTGGATCGCACCGATCTCCAGCACGCCATCTTCCAGCAGCTGCGAGATACGCAGACTCTGGGTGCCGGAGAAGGAGAAATCGAGTTTGCGGGCAATGCCTTTTTCGAAGATATCGAGATGCTCACTGCGTCCGACACTCGGCATAATCATATGCAGATCGTGCACTTTCGCCGGATCGACTTCCGCCAGCATCCGTGAAAGAAAATCGGCCTGCTTCTGATTATTACCTTCGAGGATCACCCGATCGCCGGGAGCGATCAGTTTTTCCAGTAAAGCCGGTAAGTCGGCGGTGGGTAAGACTTTTCCCTGCAAATTGAGGGATGCGATGCGACGTCGCTTTTCGCTGCGGCGCGTATCCCAGACACGTGATGACGCTTGTCCAGGCAACATGGTTAACCTCCTGATTCAATTCAGTTCTGTGAATAACCTGACTGAGATGAATTTTAAGAAGTTGGTCCTGTTGCATCAATAAAGCCGCGCGACGGAACATTAGCCTGAGGGTAACGATTATAAATTTATCTTTATATTCATATGGTTATAAAACACCAGGCGTGGCTGAGGTCACAAAATGGCAGCAATGAGTGGACAGGCGGCGAGAAGGCCGCCCCTGTATCAGTGCGGCCTTCTCGCCACAGGGAAAATCAGCCCTGGGCCGCGATGGGATGCCAGAGTTCCGTCACGGCGCCTTCACCGCCAGTAATGGGATCTGTTGGCGGCATTGGGACACGTTGAATGTTTTTGATAGCCAGCGCCATTTTACTTTGGTCATCGCGTAGCGTATCGGGCTCCATACCTTCAGGATAAGCGCCAACGGTGAAAAATTCTTCACTGGCGGCTACTTGTCGATGACCGACCCCTGCCGGAATCAGCACCGCATCGCCTGCGCGCAGGGTCACCATACGACCGCTTTCGCCACCAAACAGGATTTCGGCCCAGCCTTCACAGACGCCCAGCAACTCATGGGTGTTGGAATGATAATGGGTATAAGGAAACACCGGCGCACGCCAGCGTGGGCTCCAGCCATGTTGAGCAAACTGCTGTTCAAAATAAGCCGCGATATCTTCAATCTCATCCGGCACGATGCGCGGATAAATAATCAGCGGCAAGGGACTATTGGGCACGCCATTTGACGGCGATCCCAGCATCAGATGCTGAGGATTGCCTGAGATCCCGGCAGAAAAGGTTCCGGCGGCAAATGACATCATCAACAACAAATTGCCTGTGGAAGGGAACATATAACTACTCCCGTTAAAGTGAACATCGATGTATTCAGTGTGGCAGTTATTAACAGAGGTGCAACAGAAATCATCACTGCCGTGATCACATAATCACTTAATTTTTATCGACTTAAGTCAAATCACATCGATTAGAAAAAAAACCGGTGTCGATGTTCACCGGTAGAACCAATGACAGAGTTCAAAAAACAGGAGCAATTTATTGCCGGACAGGTTCATCCGCAGGTTTCACTCAGAAGAATGTTTTTATTTTTTCACTGATCTTTTTATTCAACTGGCAAATGCGCGCCTCAGTTAAATCCAGAATTAACGCTATTTCCTTCAGACTCATCTCTTTCTGATGATAGAGCATGAGAATGACTTTCTCGCGCTCATCAAGTGAACTGAGCGCCAGCGATAAAGTCCGCTGAACCTCAATTTCCTCCGCCATAACCCGCCCCTGTAATGCAGATTCTAAACCATCGATTAACAGCAGATCGTCAAAACTTTCCATACTGCTGGCGCTTTCCAGCAGCAGATACTCCTGGAAAGTTTTGCTGCTCAGGCCGAGATGATGGCGAATCTCCTCCTCGGTTGGCTGGTGCCCGAGCTTACGCGTCAGTTCGCGTACCGCATCATTGATCTTGTGCGTTTTCTGCCGCAGACGACGTGGGCGCCAGTCATGCAGCCGCAACTGATCGAGCACCGCTCCGCGGACGCGCTGTAAGGCGTAACAGGCGAACTGCGCATCAGGACGTCCATAACGACGTAACGCGTCCAGCAAGCCGATTAATGCCACCTGCTGCAGATCGTCCCGATCCATTACGTTATCTGCCTGCGCCGATAGCTGGCGTACGATGCCTTTAACTAATGGCAGCCACTGTTGTAAATAGTCACTCTCTTCTGCTGGCGTGAGAGTGGTAATATCGCTCAATACGCTCATGCTAAATAATCTTCAGAAAATCATTTCAGGAATTAATACGTCCACAAAAGGCAACTTATCACCATCCATGGCAAAGGCCCGGCCAGTGATATAGCAAAGCGCATGCCAGAATTTAAAACAGAATAAAACCAGGGTGATGATGAAACCATAGGAAACTTCTCTTCCGTCACAGGGGAAGTTAACCTCCCTGAGGCGGAAATAAAGACAAAATAAAATAAACCAACCCTAAACGAAAAGTTAAAATCATTTATGTAAATATAATATCAATTAAAAATTATTAATGTTCTTTAACATTATGAAATGGCATTTTTAAAAACATATTGATAGATAAGCCATTATTAAAAAAAGAGAAGTATGAAACATCAAAAAAATGCCCTTTACACTTAAACAGTTTCAGAATAGGTTAAATGGCGCAATAACCCTGCGCTAAATATAAACAATATACGGCAAGTGAATTAATCTTCAGCCCTGACGGATTGAGATTTTTCTTGCTTAATTACATCAGGCGCATTTTTGAGTGATTCATTATAGCAATGCTAAGTATTTCAACCTTCCGGACTGGCATGAATGCCGAATGCGTCATTAACAACTGGCTTATCGATATCAGCGCAGGAGCATTAATTCACCAGCAGAATGGTGAACAGCGGCGCCTGGGCGAATATCAGCTGAAATTACTGATTGTGATGATCCAGCATGCGGACCAGATTCTCACGCGTGAAGAGCTGAATACGCTGGTGTGGGAACGTCGGGTGATTGGCAGTAACAGCTTACCTAATGCCATTCATGCGCTACGTGTGGCATTAGAAGATGACGGTAAACAGCAGCGCATTATTAAAACCATTCCGAAAAAAGGCTATATGCTGGATGCCTCATTTTGCCATTTTCGCCGCCTTGATGTTGATAAAGATCCGCAGCACGAACAGCCTGAAAGCGCCAGGCTGAGCGGTGAGGATCGGATATCGGGCGAGGAGGCCGAAAGATTGCCGCCAGCGGAAGAGTGGATTGCAGAGCCGCTGCCGGAAAGTGAACAACAGATGGCCACGCAACACGATAAATATCCGCGTCGTTTGTGGCAGGGGATTTTTCTGTTACAGATTATTGTGCTGACCTTAGCGACAGTCATCTGGCTTAACGATAATCCGCCACAGCCTCGCTTTGAGGAATTTCAGGCAGGGGTTTACAGCCAGATTCGGCTGCTGCAATTAGAGCAATTTAACCCGCGCAATGAGGGAACACGTGAAGAGATAAATAGCATCCTGGGTTCCACACTCATAAAGCTGGAACACGCGCTAAAAGAGCGGCAGGTGAAAATGGATATCTATTTTCACTCATCAGTGACCTTACTTAACCTGACTATCAGCTTACGCAGTCGTTGCGATCAACGTCAGCTGGCAATGAATCTGTTTCACTGGCGGCAGGATATCACTAAGCTTAATTCCCTGATTTTTAATGAAACGGAGCGGAAACTCAATGAAATGGCAGTATGCGTCAATTAGCCTGATGGTACTGGTTTTTCTGATTTTATTGCTGGCGATGCTGGTTCGTTCGTTACCAGCTACCAATAACAGCGATATTTTTTTACCGCAGATCACCAACGAAAATATTCAGCTGGGCTATTACGATTTGCAGGGTGATAAACGTGAGCTTTACAATCCGCGCTTTGAAGTACGCGGCGGTGCAGTGTTTATTACTCTTACCAGCCCGGATGACAGCAGTTTCAGCAGTAAATTAAAGATGCAGCTGCAACACCGCACGCCATCCGGCTTACTTTACAGCTATCAGCCACTCTACTATGCCAACCCGCAAGGCCACCGGCTGGTCCAGAATATTTTAAGTTTCATGGTGCACAATGGCGCAACGCTGAATGGTTTTGAGTTTGAGAATCGTCGGGTGGTGGTTATGCCGTCAGGATTGATATTGAGTTACGATAAGTGAATGCAGGCAGGTTATCCCAAATTAAACCCCTGCTGGCGCATAGTTGCCAGCCGGTAGCGCAGCGCCCGCGGCGTAATGCCGAGGAATTCAGCGGTTTTGGCTTTATTTCCCTGATGGAGATTGAGCAGCTCGACAATGTATTGAAATTCGGCGATTCGTCCGCGCTGTTTGATCGAAATGTTGCCGCTCAGTTCGCACGCAACATCGCTGCACGGCATCGCCTCCGACGCTAACCCGGTTGCAAGTTGCAGACCAAAGCAGGCGGCGTTTAGCTGGCCATCGACACTCATAATCAGTCCGCGCTGAACGATGTTTTCCAGCTCGCGCACATTGCCCGGCCAGTGATAACCCTCCAGCAGCAGGCGGGCGTCGGCGGTCAGCGCCGGCATTTGTGGGAGCAGTTTGCGATACTTGCTCATAAAGAATTCGGCCAGCGGAATAATCTCCTGCTTACGCTCGCGCAACGGTGCAATATGAATTGGTACTACCGCAAGCCGAAAGTAGAGATCCTGACGGAAGCGCCCTTCAGCGATCTCCCTGCTAAGATCTTTATTGGTCGAGGCAATCAGCCGGATATCCAGCGGGATTTTTTTGTAGCTGCCAAGCCGTTCAACTTCCTGTTCCTGTAACACACGCAGTAATTTAACCTGCAATGAAAGTGGCATATCGCCGATTTCATCCAGCAATAATGTTCCACCATTTGCTTGCTCAAATTTCCCTGGCTGACTGTTAACTGCGCCAGTAAAAGCGCCCTTTTCATAGCCAAAGAGAGTGGCTTCCAGCATATTCTCCGGAATTGCCGCACAGTTAACTCCGACATAGGGCGCCGTGTGATCAAATGCGGCGTGATGAATATATTTCGCCACGCACTCTTTTCCGGTACCGGTTTCACCGGTAATCAATACCGGAACATTAAATTTAGCCAGACGGCTGGCCAGCGAGAACATACTGACACTGGATGGTGCTTTAGCAATATAATTGCCATATTTTTTATCGGGAACATTCCCAATCCCATCCATAACAATAACCCTCTCCCTTTAGCTTGAAATATCATTAACAGCCGACAAAACAGTTTGCAAGTATATACTCAGGACTAATTTTATGACCAGAATTAATGAGAGATTAAAACTTTAATTGATATAAATCATAAAGTTAGAAATTAATATTAATTTTTTCGTAAAATAAAAATTAATTCATTAATAAGAAAAGCGGTATTGCATATTACATAAGTATCCTATTTAATGCAGGCGAATATATTCACTACTGCCTTATGATGATAAGACTCACCTGGTTATCATGTTAAAACCGGCGCAATTCCAGATGAACTCATGACAATGGTCAGTTTTTTATCAGCATGATTGGCAGCCAGAGTTTAAATGAACGCGTATTTCTGCTGAATATTTTTCAGGATTATTACGATCTGGCGAAGGAGTTTCAACATTTGAGGACGTAATGATGCCAGGTAACAGTAGTGATGCCAAAAGTGAAAAGCCTGGTGTTAGTAAACGGCCTGAGATGCGCGCGAAATGGGGAATTCCGCGATCAATTGATATCTCCCTGATTACCGGCCTGATGGCCAGCGTATTTACCGTAACGTTTTTCTTTTCTTACTATCAGCAGCTGATTGAAGAGGCGATTAACTCGATAAATCAGATTGCGATGCGCCTCAGTGATAACTGCACGCCTGCTCACCTTATACTGACCAACGTGCTGATGGTACTCAAATTCCTCGTTACTCTGCTGCCGATCCCGGCGGCTATGATTGTCGCCAGCCTGATACTGCGTCGGGGTCATTGCCTGCCCGTTGAACCTGAGGCTGGCGAAGAGGGCAGTGCCCCTGCAAAGGATCGCAGCCCTTCCAGTAAATAGCGTATGGAGCTGCCAGCGGCAACTGTTATAGAAAAAAGAGCTATAACTGTGTCTGTTATTATCTGGCGCAGCGTGTTCTAATTTTACCCTGGTTGGAGTTTGTATACCGAGGTGAATAATGAACGAAATAAAACAGATCCTGCAGCGTGAGATCGACGTACTCAATCGTGAAGAGCAGCGCGATAATAAACCTCGCTTCAGCTTTAACTTTCTTAAAACCCATCCCGGTCTGTGGCTGTCGATGTATATCTGTTATGCCCTGACGGTGGTGCTGATCTTTACCACTGATTTTCTTGGCTGGCCGGCATTCTGGGGCGCAACGGTGTTTATCCTGGTGATGAGCGTACTGATGCTGCTGGATATCAATCCGAAATACCGCTTTGAGGATATCGACCACCTGCACGATCTGCGCGTCTGTTACTACGGCGAATGGTATTATGTGCGCACCCTGTCTGATGATGCGATCAGCGAGATCCTCAACCACCACGCCACCCCGGAGAATGTTAAAGCCGGAATTAACCAGTTGCTCTCGAAGAAAGGCGAAGTAGATTTTTACGACGTCTATTCTCTGACCTGGGGCAACACTCCGGCAGCAACGGTTTAAATCACATCATGGCGGCTATCAGGCCGCCAAGCGTCGCTGCTGCCGCTTCCTGCGCTTCATCCCATGCCCACGACGCATTAAAACGGAAATAGTTTGTATACTGCTGGCCTGACGAGAACATGCTGCCTGGCGCAATACTGATCTGGTGGTTTAATGCCTGGTAGTAAAGCTCGGTGGCATTCACCTGCTTCGGCAACTCAATCCACAGAAAATAGCCGCCACGCGAATCGTTAATCCGCGTACCCTGCGGCAAGTGGCGTTTCAATGACTGGCGCGCCAGATTTTTACGCTGCTCCAGCACCTGACGCAGTTTGCGCAGATGGCTGTCGTAACTGCGCGTACCGAGATAGTTGGCCAGCGCCAGCTGCATCGGCGTACTGGTCGACAGGGTGCTCATCAGCTGTAAACGCTGGATGCGCTGGGCATGTTTGCCCGCCGCCACCCAGCCGACACGGAAACCGGCGACCAGATTTTTTGAGAACGAAGAACAGTGCAGCACATTGCTGGCGTGATCAAACGCCTTCGCCGGCAGTGGTTTATCGCCGCCAAAATAGAGCTCGCTGTAAACATCATCTTCAATTAATGCCACATTATATTCCGCCAGCAGCGCGACCAGTTGCTGCTTCTTTTCCGCCGTCAGCGTAAAGCCTACCGGATTCTGCTGGTTGGTCATCAGCCAGCACGCTTTGACTGGCCAGCGCGCCAGCGCCCTTCTTAGCTCATCGAGATCCATACCATGCTGCGGATCGGTGGCGATGGCCACCGTCTTCAGTTTTAGCCGCTCAATCGCCTGGAGCGCACCGTAAAATGACGGGTTCTCAATCACCACCCAGTCACCCGGCTCGGTCACCGCCTGCATGCTAAGGTTCAGCGCTTCCATTGCGCCGTTGGTAATCACAATTTCATCCGGTGATACGGTGATGCCCTGCTGGGCATAGCGTTGCGCCAGCATTTTGCGCAGCGCTTCATTACCCGGCGGCAGATTATTAATCGCATCGGCGGAGGTAAGTGTGCGCGACACGCTATTAAGCGAACGCATAAGCTGTCGTTGCGGAAAAAGCTCCGGATCGGGAAAGGCGGAACCAAACGGCATAATCGCGGGATCACGACACGCCTGTAATACATCAAAGATAAAGGCATTGATATCAACGGTTTCCGCCAGCTGCACCTTCTGATGGCTGACCGGCTGACTCAGGAACTCCGCACGCGGCGCCACATAGTAGCCGGACTGCGGACGCGACAGGATCCAGCCCTGGCTCTCCAGCACCTGATAAGCATGCATTACCGTCATCAGGCTCAGGCCGCTCAGTGCCACCTGTTCCCGTAATGAAGGCAGGCGTTCGCCGGGTTGCCACACTTCCGCTTCAATCTGTGCACGCATCTGATGCACCAGCTGTTGGTATTTTGCCACGATCTGTTACAGGCCATTTTGGGTTAGAAGGGAACTATTATAGGTAATGGCGGCAGGATTGTCGTGGGTGGTGAAGGTGGCAGATAAAGGCAACAGCTGCAAAGTATCAAGCTCATAGTGCAACAGAAGTTCTTCAGGCTAAGCTATCTGCAGCTGTTCTCTGGCAGCTCGATTTTTTCATTTTTTTAACCCTGTTATTCCATTTAAGGTCGTCGGGCTTTAACACAGGGAATTTTATGTTTTCAATAGCTGAACATTTAACTGCCAGTCAGCTATATACATGTTTAGCTGGCCTTATGCTAATAAGGTTAAAATTTGCTATAGGTTAGAATTATCAGGCTCAACTTCCATCGAAAAAAAACATATAACATTAACTATATCGGAGGTAATAATTCTACAAATATGAGCCTGAGTTTTATTTATCAATACATTCAAAAACGGAGTCGTCTGATAACACCTTTTTTCAGCCCGGTCACTTTCATTACGGTAGAAGTTTTTATTCCTTCAAGCAGCATTGCGCGGGCAACTTTAAGTAAGCCCTCCTGCTGCCCTTCCTTACGCCCTTCCTGAAGCCCTTCCTGACGCCCTTCCAGCCGTCCTTTCATCTCAAGTCTCTGTGACATAGTCATAATTAACTCCTTGTCTTGTGGTAATCGCCTCGCCAGCATCTGGATAAATGATGGCGTGTCTGCAGTATCTCCTGCCCGCAGTATATATTCAATCGCCGCAGCGCGCTGTGCCTCGGTAATGTTGTTGCTTTCCAGCAAGGTAACCAGTTGTTCAAAGTGTACCGCCAGATCATGCGCAAAGATATTCTTCTGCATAAATTCAAGCAGCGCCATCCCTTTATGTTTCAGGATTTCCTTATCGGAAATGGCGGTAATGTCTACCAACAGAAAGCAGGTGTCATGCAGCCCCATTACCAGTTCTGGCTCATTGGTTGTCTTGCGTAAATAGAGTGAATAGGGATAAGGCCTTCTACGACCATGATAGAAAACAATCGGAATCACCAGCGGTAACGACTCGCTCCGGGCATCGTAATAGGGCTGCATCCCGGCTACAACATAGCGTAACTGCCGGTACGCCATATGCTTGTGTGGTGAACTCTGATGTTCAATCACGCAATAGATATTACCGTTTCCACTATTCGTTTTCATTGAATAATAGATATCCGCGCGAAGTTCCCGCTGGTTATTGTCGATAAAATTGCCAGACGCCAATTGCAGAGTATCCAGGTTGCAACGCCGTAAAAATGCGGACGGCAGATGAATCTCCAGAAAATCCCTGGCGATAGTCGGGTCGGCGAGAAATTGTTTAAACACTGTATCATGTGGTGTAGAGGTGATAGTCATTTTACTGCGTCCTGTCATTCCGTTTGACATTATCTGCTTTTGGTCGAGAGCTTTCATCATAGTGGTGGTTAAAATAGCAAAACACAAAGTAAAAGCTAAGGCGCAATTAATAATCCGTGAGAATAACCACAAAAAATATCGCTAATTTCATGAAATTTCACAAGTGACGCATTAATTAATAGTTAGTGTTATAAATAGAGGTGAAAGAAAATTGTTACACGAAGCTTTATTTTTTAGCAGTGGTCAACACCTGACAGTTTATGTTTTATTGGGGTTGGCGCTTCACGAACTTCAGCCCGTTTTATCTCACCTCACATAAAACCTGAATTACGACCATATTTAGTTTTTATTTAGATTGCCAGCAACCTGAGGTGATCGTTTATTACTCGATTATCTTCATATGTTCGGCTGCCTGCATCAATGGTGATTTCCTTCCAGTTGATATTGTTACCTTTCTCATTACCTTTTGCGGTATTGACACTGGCCGAAATAGTCAGATCGGTTCTGTCGGATCCCGCTGTCAGATCAATACCGATAGATCCGCCTTTACTGGAGTTTCTGGCTGTCTATTGCCGTCTGTAGCGTGATATCCAGCGCAGCATCGAGGGTGATATCGGTTCAACTGCATATGACTTACTTAGGCTTAGCGGCAGTTTAAGCAGTCAGCCCGAGAG
Source organism: Winslowiella arboricola (assembly GCF_025527015.1). GTDB lineage: Bacteria > Pseudomonadota > Gammaproteobacteria > Enterobacterales > Enterobacteriaceae > Erwinia > Erwinia arboricola. Next base: position 328,070 of record NZ_JAODIM010000040.1, read on the forward strand.
CCACGCGATGAAGGTATTTGGGGTTGTGACCGGGCAGAAGATCCAGGTGATCGCCTGGCCGGGACAGATGATCATCCAGCTGGCAACAGCTGGCTGATAACGTAAAATCCCGGCTCGGTGGCCGGGATTCTTTTTTAGCGATATTCCTGCGGGATATTTTTTAATTGTTCTTCTAAAGACCAGTTTTCCGGCCTGTATTTTGGATTGTTCCATTTGGCTCCATTAGACAACCATTTCTCTCTGAAGCGCTTTAAGCCTACCTGTGTGGCATCTTCATAGCCAAATTCAACGCCACAACAGTCGCATATATTAAAGCTGGCATTTTTTCCATCATCTCCCCACAGGGGATCTGATTGCCAGGCTCCACAGACCCGGCATATAAAAAGATCGCTATTACTGTCCATTAAAGTAATCCAAGTTTGTTTCATATCCATGATCAGCTGGATCTGGTTTAAACATCGTTCTGGGAGCGCCATCCACCCTTTTCACCGCGAATGTATTAGTAGAAGGATTGTAATATACCGTCTCACCATTACTACGAACTTTGGTTAATGTTCCCGCAGGTGGATCACTGACAAAGCTGTGAGCTGCTTCCACATATTGCTTCGAGTTTTGATACTCGGGAAATTCACTTTTGTATTTATCCCAGTGGCCATAAGCGTTTGAAACAGGATCTGTTTTCTTCGTTTCTGACCAGATCTGAACATCTTTAGCTTTTGCTGATACGTACTGATTGCCCTCATTAATCAGTTTCGCCGCTTCAGCAACATCTCCCTTCGCCAGCGCCTTTTCCGCTGCCTTGATGGCCTTTCCGGCTACATCGCCCAGCCCCGGTATCAGCCCCGCCATCGCTGCAAGATAGTCAAGAGCAGACTGCGCTTCCGCAAAACTCTTGATATCACCAACTACCGGAACAAAGTCTGCACCAAACAGACCTGCACCCGTCAGCAGTTCCTGGCTGTGCGCTTCCATTTTTGCCGAGCACGCATCCGGACTTAACCCTGCGCAGTTCTGCTGTTTATATTCCTCAACCAGCGTTTTAAGCTGCTGCTGCGCTTTCTGGTATTTCTCTTCCTGCGACACGCCAGAGACCTTGTTCTCTATGATATCACTCAGCGCATTATTCTCCACCGTCGTCTTACCGGCCTGCGCTCCTGCTACCGTATCAGCGCTGCTGTCACCAATCAACCCACCCGCCAGCGCACTGGCCAGCGTTGCCAGGGCTGATATCGTCTGTTTCTCGTCCTCTTTAAAATCGCTTACGTCTTTATTGTAAACATCCAGCGCAATCTTAGCCGCCAGTTCCCCCGTCGCCGCGCCTGCTGCGGCAACCGCCATATCTTTCCCCTGCACGGCCGCCAGTGCGGCATTGACCACTGCATGCGCCATCAAGCGTCCGGCAAGGTTTTCTTCCGGGATACGCTGACCTATCTCATAAGCAATATAAGGCGCGGCCCCTCCCGCTATTGCCGCTGCAAGATCGCCTCCTGCCAGCCCCTGCACCACCGCTGTGGCTGCTGAAATACCACGCTGAATACTGCTGCCGGTGCCCCATTCCGCCTGCACTGCTTTCCAGGCCGGGGAGCTGGTCAGCTTGTCGTTATATTCAGCCCAATCTTTCTTACTAGCGCTTTTACCGGGTTCCCGCGTGCCGCCTTTTTCAAGTGCAGCCTTACCCGCAGTGATTGCCGCAATATTCCCTTCCGTGCGCGCGATATCCGCAACCTGCAACCCTCTCTCGCCTATCAGCTGCGCTGTCTGCAGACGTTGCTGCTCTTTCTCTTTGTCAAAGGTCTGATTAATTGCACCGTTGGATGACGGAACTGGGGTTTGAGGCCGGCCAGAAGATCGAGGTGATCACCCGGCCGGGAGAGATGCTCATCCGGCTCGCGACTTAAGGGTAACTAACTAGATTACCTAGTAAAATCCCGGCTCAAAGCCGGGATCGCTCAACTAATAAAAGTCTGGATCTATTCGACCTTCAGCTTTCAGGATTTCAAGAAAACGTTTGTAGGCAACTTCATCATATTCAAGAAGATCATCCAGAAGCTTTTCTTCTATCAAAGGCTTATAAAAAACCCCACCCTCAAAGAATATAAAATCACCTGACATTACAGGGTCAATGATTTTTACATTATTAGCTTTGTAAGCCAGAAGCCCGTTATATCCCTTTGAAAAACCATAAAAATAAGTTTCTCCGCCGCTCCAGTAAACAGCGTAGACATCAATAATTTTTTCAGATCTATCATTTTTTATTTTCATTAATTGCCCTTTAATGATGGCCCGGGCTGCAATGGATTCGCTTGTGGTGTCACTATTTTCATATCATAAGCCTTACCTGTATTTGAGTTATATTGATAATGTATTGTGATATTGGAACCATCAGGTAATTCATGAGTAACCTGCATTTTCTGGAATCCCGCTGAAGCTGGGAAGCGGGGATCATTATTCATTCCTTTAAGCGTCTCTCCAGCCGATGGATTAGCCTTGACCCCATTCCACAGGACCTTCTCATTCAGATCCCTCGGGAACGGATTCTGTATACCTTTCGCTGTCGTGATAGTTTCAGCATTTCTGATTAATTGCTGCTGTTCTTTCGTCAACGAAGACAGGCCAGAAGTAGAGTTAGCTGATGCTGGTTTCTCAACTGTCAGCGCATAAATAACACCCGCCAGTATTCCCTTTTTAAGATTGTCTTCATGTAACTGAGTGTTGTTTGCTACCGGCTCAAGCTCTGATATGGAGTAAGCCGCCAATTCCTGACACTTCGCGGTACATTCCGGTGATGCGGCAAGGGCCTTCAAATCTGCCAGCACATCTTTCTGATCGGCTATCGATATTCCCGTAGATAACGCCTGTATCTGTTGCTCTGCATCCAGTTTTTTCAGATCGGCCAGAAGCTGCTCTCTCTCCTCGTCAGTCTTAGCGTTCGCGTATTTTTCGGTGAAGGTCGTGATGTCCTTCTGACTCAGATAGTTATTCTCCACCTCAGTCTTACCGGCAAAGGCGCCGCTGGCTGCTCCTGCTGCGCCATCAGCGCTGCCTGCCAGGCCGCCTGCGCCCGCACTGGCAATGGTGACCAAGGTAGCTAAAAGCTGTTTTTCTTCCGCATTCAGCTTACTGGCGCTTTTCTGGAAGAACAGCTGACTAATTTCCTCCGCACTGACCGCTGCCACAAGGCCGCCAGCCGCTCCGCCAGCCACGCTACCGCCCTGCGCCTTCGCCAGCAAACCTGATACGACGGTATGTAATAATACCCGCATCGCTTCGCTACCTTCCGAAGCCTGCTTAATGGTTTGCGCCAGCAACGGTGCCGCACCCGCCGCCAACGCGCCACCCTGGTTACCGCCAGCCAGAGCGGCCAGTGCTCCCGTTATCGCCTGCGCTACTATCTGGTTTTTTGACCCGATACCATACTCATCATTGACCTGCTGATATTCCGGCGAGGCCTCGATTTTCTTCTGCTGCTCCTCTGCGGAAAGTGCAGAAAACCCATCATCTTCCTTCGATAACCGTTCGCGCGCCGCCTTCTGCGCCTTGTCTTTCTGGTAATCAAAGGCCAGCCCGATAGCCTGCTGCCCTAAGGCTCCCAGCTCCCGCTGAATGGTGAGTTTATCTTCCAGCTTCTGCGCATCAAAATCATTATTAAGCGCATTACTGGCATTTGCCGTATCCCGGCTGAGTGATGCCACATCCTGCTGCTGTGCATCCGGATTACGGATATCAATAGTGCCCGCTGAAACCGCACTATAAGTGGTGGAAGTGGCATCACTTCCCGCCTGCCCCAGGGTGGCAACCGGCATTGATTCCGAACTGACGGAGACACCATAGCCCTTACCTGCCTGGGCTGCATGATTATCAATATCCGTCCAGCCAAGAGTGCCGGTGCTCAGATGGTTTTTATCCGCACTGGCGGTGGAACTGATTACTGCGCCATCCAGCTGGGTATGATTGCCAACATAAATGCCGTAACCCGCGTCACCGGCAGCAATCCCGCTTTGCTGCTGTACAGAAGCGTAATCATTATAAAGCTTACCGCCACTTGTGCTGGCGCTCCCCTGAACCGGAGCACCCAGGCAAATGGGCGGCACGCAAATGCTGACATTAAGACCTGATGAATTCTGCTTACTATTATAACTTGATGTGTCCTGCTGACTGGCAATTAACAAATTTTTGCCAGCATTCACCTCTACCCGATTGCCGGAGAGATTCGCGCCGTTAAGCGTAATATTTTCACCACTGGTAACCGTCAGCGTTTTGCTGGCATCAACCTGGCTGTTATGGTTAGTCAGGTTATTACCGCTTGCATTGGCGCTGTACTGACTGGCTGACAGTTCAATGGAAAAACCATTCTGACTACCACCAAGACCAAAACCAACACCCACGCCGAACTTATTGCCGCCGCTGTCAGATTTCAGGGAACTGGTATCCTGAGCACTTGATAATGCGATATTGCCACCAGCAGTCAGGGAAATATTTTCCCCGGCGATCTGCACACCCTTACCGGTAATATCCTGGTCCGCTTTGAGTGCGACATCCTGATCGGCTTTGATAGTTGTTCCGCTCTGCGCGGTAGCCTGTTGCTCCTGCGACTGATGGCTGCTGCCAGCGGTGGCGCTTACCGACACTTTAACCGCCGCAGTGTTCTGGTAAACGCTGGAAAGTGCGGTTAATGCAGCCTGAGCGGCATATATCGCCTGCAAGCGGGGGTCGCTATTATTTGCACGCGCATCGGCAATTTTATCTGCTGCCTGAGCAATGCTGACCGCATAACCAGAAACCGCAGTGGTAACGCCATACTGTGTCGAGTGGCTGTTGCTGGAGCTCTTTTCATTATCCTGAGCGGTCTGCAGCTCGATATTCCGACCTGCAATATCCAGAGATTTACCTGCGTAAACATCTGCTCCCTGCAAGAGAACATCCTTTGCCCCGACAATATGGACATCGCCCTGTTCGCTGACGATGCCGCTGCGTACTGAACTCTGTTGATTCCCCTCACTGACGTTCTTCCAGGCTGAATTACCCCAGCCAACGGTGCCGCTGTAGCCATCACCGCCTAATTCCCCCAGGGTTGTACTGCTGCCACTGGAGCTGGTAAGTTGCTGATTATCACCGCTGATGATGTTCACATTGCCATTGGCGGCGGTGATATTCACACCCTGTACACCAGTTAAAGTAGAGCCCGCGAGGGTAATATCACCATCAGAACTGGTTAACGACACCGCATTACCCGTGATGGATGATGCATGCTGCGTCAGATAAGCGCCGTCACTATTTTCCTGTTGTTTTTGCAGACCAAAGGGGACACCGGGGTCACCGTTATTAGGTGAATTTCCGCCCATACGCGCCAGCGCGCCCAGCGATGGTGAACTGGTGAGACTCATCGCTTTACTTTGGCTGTTACTCGTTACTTTCTGGCTATCGCTGGAGGTAATAATCGCGATATCACCACTTGCCTGCAAAGATGCAATACCTCCGGCGACGATACTCCCACCTTCAAGCAAGATATTACCTGCGCTTGCATTGGCTTTACCGGCAACGGCGGTAAGCCTGACATCGCCCCCCGCACTGAGTGTGCTGCCACTTTGATACAGACTTTCACTGGCTTGCGAAGCGTTGCTGGAAGATTTGTTGTAGGTCAGACTGAACCCACTGGGATTATCCAGCGATGCCGCACCGAGTTCATTTCCCACCGCTTTAACTTGCTGATAGACAGAGCCTGATGACTGCAATGCATCGCGAATATTACGTAAGCTGTCCAGCGCTGTTACGCTAAGCGACAAACCAATTCCGCTGCTCTTCGCTTCTTGTGTATAACTTTCACGCACCTGATCCTGGCCAGCAAGAATCGCAATATTCTGTGCAGCGGCATTAATATTACCGGTAGCGCCCTGAGTATCATTAGCGGCACGTCCGGCAATCACATCACTTCCTTTGATAACCAGATTATTACCCGCGCTAAGGGTAACGTTACCACCAGCCGCGCCAACCATGCTGCGTGAGTCGCTTTGCGTGACCTGTGCGCCGCTGTATTCACCTTTAGCTGATTGTTTTCCGATAGTAATCCCCAAACCGCCACCACTCATCAGGCCACTTTTGGTCACCTCATGGAGCCGGTAAGTTGATTCAGTCTGAGTAGCCGCTTCAATATTAAGATTATTTCCTGCATCAAGAGTCACAGCGGTCTCACCGGCGACCGAAGCGCCAGTAAGTGTGATGTCATTTTGCGCCTTAATAGCAATCGACTTGCCAGAGAGCTGCGTCCCTTTCTCCGTCGTCTGATAATCTTCAGCAATGGTATGCGTCGTTGTTTTCGAGAAGAGCCGCTTTTTGACGGTAGTTTCTTCGTCAAAGTGATAGTCACTTTCGTTAGCCGTAGTGAGGTTAATATCGCCACCCGCTTTAACCGCTATATCCTGCTGTGCCGTGACCTGTGTCGCCGCACTGCTGATATCACGCCCGGCTTGTAAGGTTGTATCCCCCCCGCTGGCAATCTCCGTCCCCTGCTGACGTACCGACTGATCGATTTCGGTTTTATTGCCTGAGTAATAGCTGCTGCCAGACGTGGTCGCCACCGCCTGCAAATTGATATCGCGTCCGCCCTGTAGCGCCACATCGCCTTCCGCCGCCATCGCTGCCGCCTGACTGGTAAGGTCGCGACCGGCTTTTAGTGTCAGATCGCCGCCGCTGGTCAGGGTGGCGCGATCCAGTCCGCTGGCATGTGATTCAGCATTGCCTTTACTGCTGGCTTGCTGGGTCGTTTTTGCCTGCAGATTAAGATCATTGCCCGCCGTCAGACTGGCATTTTTACCCGCATCCACTGCGCTGGCGCTGGCAGTCAGGTTATTACCAGCGCTTATCCCAAGATTGCCACCAGCAGTCACGGTGCTGCCCTCATGGCGAATGTCGGTACTACTGGAGCTTTGCACTTGTTTTCGGGCGTTATAAGCAAATCCAGACTGGCTTTGAGTGTCATTGATGGTATTTGCCGTGATGGCAATATCACCGCTGGCATTCATCTGTAAGTCACCGCCTGCTTTAATCTCCGCACCAGTAATGGCAATATCTTTCCCGGCGTTCAGCGTAAGACTGTCCAGCGAGGTAATAGCAGCACTATTACCCAGCCAGGTATGGCTGAGGCCAACTTTTTCGCCACTTTCCTCTGAGCTATTAAACTGCCACTGCGTAGCCTTGGTGATATTATTAATGCTGCCGTTGGTGCTTTCCAGAGCGACCATTTTTCCGCTGATAGCGGAACCGATATTATTAATATCGCCCAGGGCGCTCAGTTGCAGATTACCGCCAGCTTTAACCAACGCATCATTTAGATTGCTGACGCTATTCTGGCTATCAACAGTCAGATCATTTGCAGCGATTAACGTACTGCCATTATTGGTAACGACACCCGCTTCCAGCACCACATTATTACCGGCGATCACACTGCCGTTATTTATCGCCACATCTTTTGTCGACAGATAAACTTTTGGCACCATCACCGTCTCGCCATTGACTGTGCTCGCTTCCCACCAGATGATGCTGTGATCCAGCGCCCCCACCTGGACGGCGGTGAGCGACACGCCAAATTCTAACCCCAGCGATTGCTGTGCGGCCGCAGCGTTATCCATCAGGTAACGCATCTGATCCAGCTCAGAACCGAGGCCATTAAGGTAGCGGCTACCTGTCTGGTTCAGCACGGTATTGCTGACGTAGCGCGTGTCAAAAGCCGCATCCCCCAGAAAACGATAATCATATTCGGGATTCAGTTGCAGGCGATCGAGCAGATAAGCGGAACCAAGAAATTGCTTCTCATCGGTATACTGGCTGCGGGTTTCCTGCGACGCCCCCGTCGGTTGTTGCCCGAGTAACTTGTACAGATCGCCATATAAGTTCTGATCTAATTCCCCCAGACCATTTAGCTTCGGGTTAACAGTAATCAGGTAGGGACTTTTCGGATCGCCCGAGGTTACAAAATAGCCGCTATTACTGGTTGGAAGTGGGTAAGCACTGGTGTCGACCGATTTTCCCTGCAAATTACCGGAGGTACCCGAATTAGCCAGTGGATCGCCACCACTGATTATCTGTAGCGCATCCTGCAACTGATCGTGCCACTGTGGCGAATCTATCGTTACTTTGTCGCTGCCAGACAGCGCTTGCTTCTGCTGCGCGCCACTGATACCGGCCTGACTCAGCGTATTGAGCGAAGGTGCGGCGAGTATATTGCTGATGCCGCCTGCATTGGCGTTGGTACTGGTGTTGCTGATATTGTTGCTGAAACTGGCGTTAACTGTCCCCCCTGCCTGGATAACAGAACGATAATTGCCGCCAGTCGACAGGGTTTCATACTCAGGTGCGCTGGCAAGACGGTAAGTGACATGTGAATCTAAATTATTAACCCGAACCTGGGTATTCGTTACGATCGGCAGTCCAGCAAAATAGGTCATCCCATGATCTTCATCCAGTTCGTATGTCGCTGGCTGGCCATCAAACTGATAAGTTAAATATGTATTTCGAACACTATTCAACCAGGATGCATTATTTAGTGAGCTGCCTCGTAACGTAATCATTTTATCAGCCAGAATGGCGCTGGCCTGGTTATCCAGTGTTGTGGCAGTAATATCTAAGTTACGTCCTGAGGCAATACGTCCACTACCGCCTGTTGCAGTCACTTCGAGAGTCAAAATTTCCGACAAATAACGTTTCACAGCTCCCAGTTCATTCGGCGCCAGAGTGTAATATCTAATTTCGTGCTTGCCAGCGCCGTTAGCTTCACTCCCACCACTTTCGCGTGTCCTGAGGTTGTAACCCAGCTCACTTTCATCCAGGTCTCCCAAACGGACATCCACGGTAGCCGCACCTGTTCCCTCTGGCACATCAGATGCTTTTTGCGTTGTTGAGGTAACGCTCAATCCTTCCCGCGTATTCAACAAATGCCCGGTCTTAATTGTTATATCGCCGTTATTGGTCTCAATGGTGCCGGAACTATTGACCACTTCAGTATTGGCATTCCCCGCTGCATCGCGCTGCATCCATAAGCTATTACCGGCGAGGATATCGCCACGTTGATTCTTAATACTGTTCGCCAGCAGATAGAGATTATTGCCCGCATACAGCAGCGCGGTATTGATAATGCTGCCCGGCGCCGTCAGCGTCATGGTGCCTTTGGTGCCGGTAAAACCATTGAGAGTGATATTGCCCCGGCTGGTCAGGGAAACATTGCCGCCGCCCTGCAACGAGCCGGCACTGTTCATCGCAATCTGACTACCGCTTAGCGCACTGTCGGCGCTGCCAGTGGTCAGCTGACCATTATTGGTCAGCGTGCCGCCAGCGGTTAACGTCAGCCCCTGCCCCTGCATAACGCCGCTATTCAGCAAATTGCCATCACTGCTGACCGTCAGGCGATTCCCGGCAGCGATAGTGCCACGGCCGGTAAAGGCATCTACCAGCTTCAGGGTTGCATCGCCCAGCGCCACCACCAGACCCAGCTGGTCGAATCCGTTGCTGGTCAGCAGCAGATTGCCGCCGCTAAACAGTTTGCCCGCCGCCTGCTGCGTCACCTGTGCCGCCGTCACATTTAGCTGACTATTGCCCAGCAGCGTACCGCTATTGGTGAGCTGCTGATAATTGACCGCCAGATTACCGCCCTGCGTGACGCCCTGGTTAGTCAGTGTATTACCGCTCAGCGTGCCCTGCTGTTCCGCCAGTAAGGTGCCGCTGTTAGTCGCATTAGCGGCATTCAGAATTAGCGTGGTTGCCTGCAACCAGCCGCTGTTAATCAGTTGCGCGGTGGTCAGCGTCAGCTGACCGCTATTCAGTAATTTACCTTCATTGCGCGCGCTGCTGGTGGCATCGACCGTCGAGGTCGCCCCGCCCTGAATCAGACCGTAGTTAATCAGGTTCGGCGTGGTGAGATTCACCCCTTGCTGGCTCAGCAGCGTGCCGGAGGCATTGTTGGTCAGGTTGCCGGTCAGATTTAGCGTCAGGCCATTATCACCCTGTAAGCGGCCACTGTTGGTCAGCACGCCGCTGCCAATCTGTAGCGTATCGCCCTGCAAACTTCCCAGGTTGTTTACCGAGGCGGCATTGAGTGTCAGCGTGCCGCCGCTTAACATTGTTTTGTTCTGCTGCTGAGTAAAACCTCCGCTCAGATCTGCCGTCAGGCTCTCCACACCACTTATTACGCCATCATTATTGAGCGTGCCGCCAGTTAACGTCAGATTTTTGGCGATCCATTCCCCCTGACTGGTCAGCGCCAGCGCCTGCAATGCGGCATTGCCGCTGGCGCTGATTTTGCTGCCCGACGCCGAGTTCAGGCTGTCACTGAGCACCAGTTGCAAATCGCCTGCACTCTGGATAGAACCGTTATTATTTAGCTGTTGGGCGTGCAGCAGGATCTGCTGTCCCTGCCAGCTGCCGTTGTTGGTGACGGTGCCGCCATTTACCGTCAGGGTTCCCTGGGTCAACAGCGTGCCGTTGTTTTCGTTGCGCAGCTCCTGCGCCGGTGCAGCTAACGCCATACGCCCCATCGCAGGCCGTGCCGTGCCCAGCGTTAGCGCTTGCAGACCGATCAGCGCGCCACGGTTGATGACCTGTGCCGGTGTGATGGTCAGGGTTTTACCCTGCACACTGCCGCTATTGGTCAGCGTACCGCCATTTAGCGTGATATCTCCACTGCTAAGCAGCGAACCGCTGTTATCCAGCTTATCGGTCAGTTCAGCATTCAGCGTACTGGTGGCAAGAGCCGTGCCGCGGTTATCCCACTGGCGGGCAGTGACCTGCAAGCCATCCGCCTGCACCAGACCACGGTTCTCCAGACTATCCGCAGCAATAGTGGCGTTGCCGCCAGTAAGCAACTGGCCTTCGCTGGCGTTAACCAGCTGGTCGCCCTGCAACCCCAGACTCTCATCCCCCTGCAGCAGGCCGCTATTCACCAGATCGCCCTTCAGCGTCAGCGCTTTGCCAATCAGCCAGCCGCGGTTATCGACGGTGGCGGATTCAACGTCAACCGCCTGCTGACCGATAATCTTGCCGCTGTTATTTAGCGTGCCAGCATGCAGGTCGAGCCGATTTGCCGCCAGCTGTCCGGCGTTATCCAGCTGAGTATGATTTAACTGCATCGTACCGCTCGCCAGCATTAACCCTTGCGCGCCAATGTTAAACAGGCGGTTATCCGCCGTCAGTGTCGCGGCGTTAATCTCTCCATCGTTGGTTAGCCGGTCGCCACTCAGATACATAGCGCTGTCGCTGGTCAGCAAACCGCTGTTGGTAAACTGCGGCAGATCGAGCGTCAGATCGCCCGCCGTGTAAATGCTGCCGGTTGTCAGGTTGTCCAGCTGGTCGCTAAGCAGGCTTAGCGACTGCGTTCCCTGTATCAGACCGCTGTTGCCGATCTCGCGGCTATCCAGTGCAAAGTCATTTGCCAGCAGGGTGCCGTTATTGACTAACGCCGCCGAACTGATCTGCAACTGTTGATCGCCACTGATCTTGCCGCCCGCCGCGTTGACGATTTTTCCGCTGACCGCCAGTTGCGCGCTGCCTTTAGCATTTAGCGTGCCGCTCTGTTGCAGGCTGCTGGCCGCAATCTTCAGCTGCTGGCCCGCCAGCATCTCGCCACGGTTATTCAGCGTCTTGCTGTCGATATCCAGCGTATCCCCCACCAGTTTGCCGCTGTTGGTCAGCTGCTCGCTACGGCTGCTGAGCTGTTTTTTTGCCACCAGCGTACCGCTATTGCTGGCAGTGGCGGCGTGCAGATCGATATCCGCTCCGGCAGTAAGTTGTCCGGCATTATTCATACTACGCTGCGCATTGACACTAATGTTGCCGGTGGCGTCGGCGGTGCTGGCTGTATCTACCGTCAGATCACCCGCAGCCAGCTGAATATCAGCACCAGCGGTAAGTTTCGCGTTGCTGAGCCGCACATTTTCGCCGCCACTCAGCGCGATACTTTTATCACTGACCAGCGTGCCATTTTGCAGCGTGAGATCCTGCTGCGCAGTGACGGTTGCGCCGCCGCTGACTTTGTTATCGCCACTCAGCGTGACGCTGGCGCCTTTGGCTGTCAGCGTGCCGCTGGTCAGGCTGTTATTCAGCGCCAGTTTGCCACTGGCATCCAGCACCATATCGCCCTGACGGGCATTAAGGTTACCAAGGTTGACCCCCACGCCCTTATCGCTGGAGATCAGATGAATACGGTTGGCATACATTCCGCCGAGCGCGCCGGTATCTACCGCGACCGTCGGCGCAATGCCTTCGCCCGCAATAGCGGTGACGCCGCCATCTGCCGCCACTTTATTGGCGCCAGCAATCACTTTCAGATCTCGGGCATGAATCGCCGCATTCACTTCAGTGGCGCGGGAGATTATCGATAGCGCGTCACTCTGGCTGGCATCCAGCCCCTGACCTTCAACCGTAATGGTGCCCTTGCTGACGGTCAGCGCCTGCAAATTGCCGTTGCTGTCAAAAGAGGGTTTGCCGGTGGTTAAGGTGGCGCCAGGCGTATTAATAAAACCACAGCCGCTACAGGTAATGCCATAGGGGTTGGCGACCATCACGTTGGCGGCTTTACCCGCCACTTCGGTATAACCCTGCAGCTGAGAGCGGTTAGCTCCCACCACTTCGTTGATAATGCCTTTTGCTTCTTTGCCGGCAGTCAGATTGGTGTTGTTCTGGATCAGGCCGCCCAGCTGTGTTTGCGTCAGCTGGCCGGTGGCGTTATTAAGGATCAACCCCTCTTTACCGACGTTGTAATCTTTAAACTGGTTATGGGAAATACCCGCTTTATTCGGCGTGGCGATATTGAGTACCGGCACGCCATTACCCGCTTTGTCCAGCTGCGTATTGCCATTGACCGGATTAATGCTGGCCGAAATTGCCGGCAGCAGTGGCTGCCAGGCGATTAAGCCGCAAATCAGATAGCTCAGCAGGCGTTGCGGGAGACGCAGTGGGTGAAGACGATTTTCCATAACCATTGCCTTTTAAAACACCAGAGAAATACGGTAGTAAGCGGTAAGATGATCTGGTGCCAGCCAGTCGGGATACTTCACCGGGATACCAAGGGTAAATTGGGTTGCCACATAGCGATTGGTGGTGCCCAGACCGATAGCGCTGCCCCATAAGGTGCCGGATGCCCAGGGATCATAGTGATCCTGTTGCAGCCAGCCACCATCCACTGCCGCAAGGACGCTGACCTGGCCGATCAGCGGCAAAGTAAACAGGGTGTAATTGATTTCGTTGCGCAGATAGCCGCCGTTATCGCCGGATAGATACTGCTCTTTAAAACCGCGTACGGAACTTTCGCCACCCAGCGTTAAGCGCTCGCTGCCGTACAGCCGATCCGGTGACCACTGGCCATACAGACTGCTTAACAGCCAGAGATCCTGCGCCAGCGGGCGCTGAAAACTGGCGCTCAGGCTCCATTTACGGAACTGTGCTTTGGGCAGGTCGGCGGTTTTATCGCCGTCGTTTTCGGCGTTAAACCAGCTGACACCGCGACTGAGGGTCGGGTTAAAGGTGGCGACACCGCCCGCCAGTTTTTGCGTATGGTTAATGCCGAATTGCAGACTGGTAAGTTTACGGCTGCTGCTTCGCAACAGGGCATCATTCAGCCAGTTGCGACTGATATGGTGGCTGATACCGGTCATCACGCCGGTCTTCATATCACCGTTACGAAACACCACCCAGTTGCCGGTCAGGCGATGAACCTGACTGTCACCATGGGAGTACCACGCAAAGCCCTGATTCTCGAAGGTGTTGCGATAGTCACTGCGGCTATAGCTGTAGTCCAGTAAGCCATAGCCCCAGGGAATACTGACGCCAGTTTGCAGATTGCTGGCATCACCAGCGCTGGAAAAGTCGCTGCTGCGTCCGCCGCTGATAAACCATTTATCGGCCAGACCAAGCGGATTATTCGCCACCAGCGAGGCATTTAGCTGGCCAACACCGGTACTTTTCTGGCCGCTATTATCGAAACCGACGGATGCAGTTAACGGAAATTCTGGCGTTGCCGTCAGGTTAACAATCGAGTAGCCCGCCTGATCGGCCGGTAAAATTTCTATCTGTGCGGGCTGGCTGCGCAGGCGATTAATCTGTTCCATTCCCTGCTCAATATCGCGCAGATTAAGCACCTTGCCTTCCAGACCGGGGAAAGCCATGTACAACTGGCGCGATGGCACATTATCCATCACGATCTTTTGCAATTTTCCTTCCAGCACCGGGATATGCAGCTCACCAGAACTGAGATCCTGCTCGATCAAAAAAGCCCGACTGGTGACATAGCCACGACTGATATACCAGTCGGAAATTTGCGCCACTATTTGACTTATTTTTGTGATACCCAGACACTGATTGATAAACGGACGCGTAATATGTTCACGCGCCGATAATGGTAATAATGTCGCCTGCTCAATCTGAATCGAGTGAATAATAAAGCAGCGTTGATCATTGCTTTGCTGACGATTGTTTTCGGGTTTTGGCAACATAAAACTGCGGCTAAGTTCTTCACGTTGCTGCTGGTTTTGCTGTAACAGTGAATGCTGAGTTTGCTGTTGCTGGCCACGCTCAGCGGGCGTCACCGGCGCGGCCCACACCGGCGCGCCAGTCAGCACCATCAGGGCGAGTATGTGTTTCCATACACGGAAAGTGATCATAATAAACAGATAATTCTGATGAACAAACAATGCGCAACAGATTACCATTAATATTTAGAAATACAGTTAACTCATACTAATAAAAAATAAAATATAATAAATTGCGCTGAAGATAAGCTCAGCGCTAATAACAAAGTCAAATCAGTTATCATAATTAACCAATCAACAGCACACTGCACTGCAGAAATAAATAAGACTCAAATATCACTTACAATCTCCTGACAGAGCGTAATTTCCATTATCCATATTTATTTAACTATAAAGATAACGCAAATTAACGCTCTTCTTTCAGCATTAAAACGATAAATCGACGACCACATTATCGCTATAACTTCCCGCAGCGGGGGTGTTCTGGGTGGTCAGTACTTTGGCTGTGTAATTATAGGTGCGCGTCACGCCATCGGTGCTGGTGGTATTGGCATTGGCACTGCTCTGACGCTCAGTGCCGGTTGGTCCCCAGCGGTCAGTAGTGGAAGTGCCTTTATATATTTCGTAGCTAAGCATCGTGCTGCCGTTGGCCATATTACGCACACTGCCAACCGCATGGGATCCATTGCTTAAACCCACGGTATAGGTACTGCCTTTGGTGCAAATCACACTGATTGACTGCGACACCGTGGAGAAACTGCTGACCAGCGGTGCGCTGCCGAAACTTATATTCGGCGCGGTAATGGTGGTGCAGTCATTGGTGACCACCATCGTCACGGTAATCGGAATGGTGCCGGAGCCGTTTTGATCCTGACCGGCAAGGCAGAGTAATCCACCCACCCCCAGCCCGGTACAGATCCGGTAGGTGACCGCCACATTCAGGGTGACGGTATAGGTGCCAGCGGCCACCGGTTGACTGGGCAGCATAGTGCGCAAATAGAGCGGCAGGGCAAAGTTATAGGTGCCGCCCAGCCCGAGGTTAAGCAGTGAACTGGAGCTGTAAGTAACCGGCGTGGCGCCAATCGTCATCTCTGTTGCGCAGGTGGAGACCGAACAGAGCTGCACCGGAATATTATCGCTACCGCTATCGCCCGCGCGTTTCATAATGCCACGCGCACTGGCGACATTGGTGGCGGATCCCAGTGCCAGAGTGATGTTATTAGTGGTCAGCAGTCCGATAATCAGCCCCGATCCGCAGTTAATGTTGGCAGTGGTGGAGGTGGAACTGACGCTGCTACCGGCGGCAAATGACGTCACGGTGCCAAAGCTGGCGCTCGACGCGGGCAAGCCGCAGGCCGCCTGAGTGCTGGCGGCGAATCCAAGGGCGATCAGCGCGATAAGGGCGGATAAAAGTCGTGTCATGGTCGTTTTCCTGAAAGCGAGTCGGATTGTGGCGCGCTGGAAGCACCCGCAGGCAGCGGCGGCAATGAGCAGATTAACGGGCCGTAAGTGTTCAGCGCTTTCGGCTGGCCACCGGCAATGGCTAAGTGGGTTTCACAGCTGCGGCCATCCGGCGTCAGCGCGGATATCGGGTTCTCCGCCCCCAGGTTGTCCATCCAGGCAATCCCATCCCAGCCAACATATTCAGTCGCCTGGCCGGGACGCATAATCTGCGTCGAAACCGGCAGGGGCTGACCCTGCTGGTCATGCAGAATCACGCTGGCCGCACGGAGTTTTTCAATCGGGAAGTCCAGCAGATAGCCACTCTGCCGTTTTACCGCAAAGCGTTGTTCAACCCGTGAAGCGGTCATATCGGCGGGCAGATCGAGGGTGTCGATATCATATTTCGCCGGATAATAGGAGCTGATGCCCGGCACCAGCAGATAGCCCCGTTTATCGGTTTTGCCCATCGACTGATTCTCATAACGCACGTTGACATCCGGGTAACTGGTTTTCACCAGCACAAAGGCATCGTTAACCGCATTGGCGGCAAAGAACCCGCCATCCATTAACACCAGCGCGCCGGAGAGATCCGCCCATTCGGTAGTGTTGTCGTCGCTGCCATAGAAGCCCGCCGACGTTTCCATCTTCTGCGTGCGCCAGTTCAGACTGCCCTGCCGGTAAGCCCCACCTTCGCTCTGATTCGCCCAGGAGGCGTCCCAGGCAATGCCGCCATCACTCGGCATCGAGCGTGATACCCAGGCACGCTGGGTAGCGCCACCCTGCTGGTCGCGCTCAACGCTCAGGCTGGCATTACCATGCTCGCCAAATGGAATCATCAGCGAGATGGCACCGGTCCAGTCCCCCTGCTGCTGATCGCGGCTGGCAGAGATATACAGGCTGCTGTTACCCCAGATATTTTTACTCCAGGAGAGGTTCCATAAACGGGTGCGGTCGCCAGCGCCACCGGTAATATCGATAAAGGCGGCGCCGACATTGCCATAACGATCGAGTGAAACACTGGCGTTGTACTGCGCGCTGCGGCGACTCAGCGCATAGCTGCTGCTGGCGGTACTGCCGAGGCGATTGCCATACAGCGCCAGATCGCCAAACTCGCTGGTACGTAGCGTATGCTGGGTGCCGACGCTAAACCAGTTGGTATTATATTGATAACCCCAGCTGTATTGGGTGCCGGTCTGGCCTGACATCTGGCTCTGCGCCACTGCGCCATTAATCACCCCCAGCGGCCCCATTTTGACCTGCGCCCCGCCACCGCCCAGCGCCAGCGACTCCGCCCCCTCGGCATGGGTTTCCAGCGTCAGCCAGTCGGTGGCGCCGTAACGATACGAGCCGCTGACCGCCGCCGGGCCATAATCGAAATTGCTGATACCGTAATTTTCGCGGATCGATCCGGCAGCAAAAGAGAAATCAGATAAGCCGGGTTTCAGCAGATTACTGGAAACATAGAACGGCAGTGTGGTGGTCACCTGGCGGCCAACCGCATCGGTAGTGACAATCACCGCATTACCGGCGCCGTTAACAAACGGCATATTGGTCAGCGAGTAAGGGCCGGGCTGAACATTATTTGAGCTGTTACGATAACCATTAACAAACAGATCGACCGTTGACGGCACCGATGCCTGACCGGCAAAGGTCGGTAGCGGATAGGTCACCAGGTCCGGGCGCAGCGAGAAGTCGCGGCCGATCTGCAATCCGCCAAGCCGCACGCTGCTGCTCCATGACAACGCGTCAGTCACCAGATCGCCTGCGCGCCAGCTGAGGGTGTTGGCTTCATTCTGATTGGTCCAGAAAGTGTCATAGCGCAGATAACCTTCATCCAGCGTTCCGGTGCCACCCTCCAGCTGCTGCTGCCAGGTACCGTTGCTGACAAACTGGCCCGCATCGCCAAACAGGCGAAATTCATTCCATGCCGAAAGCCGCGTGCCGCTGTTATCGGTGCGGCTGGCATAAAAGTCATAGTTAATCAGCGCGCCGGTGCTGGTACGTCCGGGATAGCGCGGGCCTTTGTTTTCACCATCGATAGTCTGTGCAGGCAGCCAGTCGACCGGCACCGTTAGCAACATGCGCTGGCGCTGACTGTCGTACTCCGCCTTTACTTCCGGCATCGCCGACACATCCACCTGCGGGGTGCTAAGTTTCTCCTGCGGCAGACCAGCGCGTTGCAGATCGCCAGCGCGGATCAGGTAATGTCCGTCACGAAACTCAACCGGCACAATATCGCCGTTATCGCGGCCATTCACCACCAGCCCCAGCATATATTGCTGATTGCTGGCGCCAGTGGTCGCCGCCGGTGGTGGCGGCAAAGCGTCATAGGTTTCCGCGCTGCTGGTTAGCGGGAACAGGCAGCTTAACAGCGCAGTCATCAACAGCGAGTAACGTTGCGGTGGCGCCAGCAAAGAGGTGCTCATCCGTTAGCGTGAACCGGTACTGCGCCAGCTTTTATTATTCAGTTCCGCTACCAGTTCAGAGCTGGCCGGGGCGGAGAACGACAGCGGCCAGCGCCAGGTGGAATTAGCCAGCACATAGCCCAACAGGCCATCGGATAAATTGCGTCCGCCAAGCGTCACTTTACTCAGACGCGCATGCCCGGCACCACGATTGGTCATTTCAAGGAAAGGTTTACCCTGCTGATTGACAATCTGCCAGCTCAGTTGCGGTTTGGCGCTGTTCGCATCCAGGCCGGTGCCGTAGACAAAT
This sequence comes from Winslowiella arboricola, assembly GCF_025527015.1. Taxonomy (GTDB): domain Bacteria; phylum Pseudomonadota; class Gammaproteobacteria; order Enterobacterales; family Enterobacteriaceae; genus Erwinia; species Erwinia arboricola. The sequence goes on from NZ_JAODIM010000040.1 coordinate 346,738, forward strand.
AGCGGCACCGAATAACGCATCTGGAAATTCAGCCCGGCCTGATTCTCCCCTTCCTGCTGCGGCGTGGGGATTTCATCGAGCAACACGCGGTAAGCCACTTCCTGTCCGACCGGTGGCGCGGTCTGCTTAATCAGGCGCACCAGCTGCTTCTGCCCAGGTTCAATCCGCACCAGCGGTGGACTGGCCACCAGCTGTTGCTGGGTCTGATACTGCTCCTGACCATTGATCTGCTGCCAGCCAAACACGCGCACCTGCATCAGGGTGGTACTGGTGCCACGATTCTCCAGCCACAGCTCGGTCGCTTTTTCATCGCCGACGATTTTAGGATCGATGGGCCAAATCAGCACCGAGTTGCCCGCATGGGCGACAGTAGCAAACAGGGTCGCCAGAAGAAGCAGTGCGGCGCGAGCGATATTCATTCCTGATGTCCTTATAAAGAGAAGTGAAGCATTACCAGCTCAGGGTAACGGTCAGGGTGTCAGTGTAATTCCCGGCACGGTTGGCGCCGTTAAGTTGCAGCAGGCCATAAATCGGTAAGGTGATGTTATTGGCATTGCTGTAGCTCAACGCGACGTTCTGATTGACCGGGATTTCACTGGCAGCGCTGTGGCCGGAGCTGGTAAAAATTTTGTAGCCGACAACATTACTAAAGTTCGCCAGTTTCAGGTTACGGGTCGTGGAGTAGTTGCTGCCGCCATTAATGCTCATATTCAGGGTGGTGCCGGGGGTGCAGGCCAGGTTGATGGAAGAGCTCTGTACATAGCTGGCGCTGACGCTGCTGGTTTCGACGCCGGAGTGAGTGCCGAAATTAAGCGCGCCAAATACGCCGGTGTTGGTACCGGAAACCACGCAGCCCGCCACAATCGATGCGGCAACCTGAAAGGTCTGCGTCGGCAACGACTGTACACTGCTGACATAAAACATCAGCAGTATGCACAGCGACCGTACGCAGACTGCGATAAACCCTGGCTTTCCCGCCACGATGATCTCCCTGGCAGACCCGATCAGTAGTTCACAGCAACATTAATGGTGTCCGTGTAAGTCCCTGCAGGAATGGCGGCATTCTGACCACCACCGGCAACCCGACCATAAACCGGGAAGTTAGTGCCCAGCACCGGGTCAGGTGTGCCACTGGAGACCAGATCGGCATTGTTGGCAATTGAGGTGGCAAAGGCTGCATCGCTATAGAGGGTATAGGCGATGCCCTGAGTAGCATCACTGCCCAGCACCAGATAACGCGGTGCGCTGGTTACGGTGCCATACACCGTACCGGGTGCGGCGTTACTGCTGGTGACGCGTACGTTAAATGTCTGGCCGGTAGTACAGCGCACAAAAATACCGTTCCCGGCGGAGCCTACCAGGGTGGCATTAAGCGTATCAAAGGTGGCGGCGCTGCTACCAAAGTCTAACGTACCGAAGTTAACGCCGGTCGTGGCGCTCTGGCCATTGACCAGACAACCGGTAGTCAGCGTCAGCGTAGCGTTCATTGTTCCCGTTGTGGTGGCGGCAAAGCCTGAAGAGGCAACGCCGAGGCTCAGGCCACAGCCCACCAGAAAAAGCTTTATTTTCATAACCATTCCTTACTGATAAGAGTGATTTGCGTGCTTTCCAGTCTGGTGAGCAATCAATAACAAGAAATTAAAAAAATCATAATGTTTTCGCTCTGAATGGCGATATTAAGAGTTTATCTGCGTGCGACCCCAAGGTTTGCATTTATCATCACACATCAGATTTATTTACTATAGAACAGGCTGGTAGTAATCGTTACAGCAAATTTCAAAATTATACTTAAGTTTTATTTTTCATCCGGCAACTGGTTTAGCTGCGTGACAAATCAAGGCTTACAGTTTGCTAACAAAGATAATGTCGAGGGGATCTATCCGAATTTTCCTTCCAATGTTATTTTTAGTGATAATCACGCATTATTAATTAACTTAATAAATTATAAGGGCATTGGACAGCAGCGCTGACCGCCCCGTGACTCAGACTTTCCTTAGATGAAAAATAACCGGCGGCGCGGTTAATGCGGCGTACTGACGGCATAATTCTGAGCACGACATAACAATAATTTTTATATAACCGTCCAGCGTCAACGGCGGTATTATTGGCCACACGAGGAATGAGTCATGCTCGTCACCAGCTGGGATCCTGTACTGATCGCCGTTTCCTTTTTTGTGGCGTTTATCGCCTCATTCACCGCCCTTGATATCGCTGGTCGGGTGGCGCTATCACAAGGACGCGCAGCGCTTTACTGGCTAGTGGGTGGCGGTACCGCCATGGGGATCGGCATCTGGGCGATGCATTTTATCGGTATGCTGGCAATGATGCTGCCGATGGAGATGCATTACGACTTGACGCTGACCGCCGCTTCACTGGTTAGCGCCATCGTCGCTGCGATACTGGCGCTATGGCAGGTGTGCCGCAGTGAGCTGACGCCCGCACGCCTGCTGCGTGGATCGCTGCTGCTCGCGTGTGGCGTGGCAGCGATGCACTTTATCGGCATGCTGGCGCTGATGATCACGCCGGCTATTCAGTGGCAGCCGGGGCTGGTCACCCTGTCGCTGGTTATCGCCCTGCTGGCTTCCACCAGCGCCATGTGGCTGGCCTTTCATCTGCGCCGCGGCGAGCGAGGTTTGCTGGCGCGCCGCGCGCTGGCATCGATCATTTTGGGCATTGCGGTTGCCGGTATGCATTACACCGGCATGGCTGCTGCGCAATTCGCCCAAGGCAGCCAGATGCTGACCAGCGGCGTCAGTGAGCATGGACTGGCTGTCTGGGTCACGGCCATCACCCTTTCAATCCTCGGCATTACCCTGCTGGTATCGATGCTGGAGGCGCAAATACGCACCTCGCGCTTAACCGCACGTCTGGCGCACGCCAACCACGAGCTGGAGCAGCTCGCCACCCATGATCCGCTGACCCAGTTGCCGAACCGCATTCAGCTGGAAACGCGGCTTGATCGGGCGATCAGTCAGGCCACGCAGCATCATTCCCACTTTGCCCTGATGCTGATGGATATTGATGGTTTTAAAGCGGTTAATGATGCTTATGGCCATCATGTCGGTGATCGACTGCTGACTTGTGTGGCAGAACGGCTGTTAACACGACTGGATGCCCGCCATACGCTGGCGCGGCTGGGCGGCGATGAGTTTGTCCTGCTGCTGGAGGACGCCGGGGCCGATGATGCCGCGCAGCTTGCCGCCACGCTGGTCAGGGCCATCGAAGAGCCGTTTATTATGGCGCGCTACCATGTGTCGGTATCACTCAGTATCGGCATTGCGCTGTTTCCCGCTGATGGCGTCGAAAAACACGATCTGATGCTGAATGCGGATATAGCGATGTACCACACCAAGCACAGTGGTCGTAACGGCTGGCACTTCTTTGAACCTTCGATGGGCACTCACTCGCAACACCAGCTGCAACTGGCTAACGATCTGTGGACTGCCCTTGAGCATGATGAGCTGCGCCTGTTCTACCAGCCGAAGTTCTCTGCTGCCGATGGCGCCCTGCTGGGTTTTGAAGCGCTGCTGCGCTGGCAGCATCCACAACATGGTTTGCTGACGCCAGAGATGTTCCTGCCGCGGGCAGAAAAAACCGGATTTATCATTTCAATCGGCAACTGGGTGATTAATGAAGCCTGTCGCCAGCTGCAAAGCTGGCGGCAGCAAGGGCATCAGCAATGGACGGTATCAGTCAACTTATCGGAATTGCAGTTTGCCCAGCGCGAGCTGGTAATGACCGTACAGAATGCGCTGCAACAGTGTCAGCTGCCGGCATCGTCGCTGATGCTGGAAGTGAGCGAAGCGATCGCGATGCGCGATCCGCAATTCAGTCAGCAGATTATTGCGGCGCTGGCGGCACTGGGCGTCAGGATATCGATAGATAATTTTGGCATTGGCTACGCCAATCTACTGCATCTGCAACGGCTGGCGGCGAGTGAATTAAAAATCGACCGCACGTTTATCAACAAACTGAAACAGGGCAGCGATGACAGCACCATCATTACCGCAATGGTGGCGATGGCGCAGCGCCTTAACTTACGCATTGTGGCTGAAGGGGTTGAGACCGCCGAACAGCAGCAGCTGCTAACCCGGCTCGGATTTGACACTTTGCAGGGCTATTTATTAGGTAAACCAATGCCTGCCGGTCAGGTTGGCGAATTTAAGTTTATCAGTGAGGCCCCTCTTCCGCCCGATATCGACAGCCAGCAACCACTGGCATCCGCCTGAATATGAAGCATGATCGAAAAAAAACTGCTCCGTGGCATCGGTGATTTTCATTGAAGCCATAGCGGTGATCTGCCGATATTTCAACCTGATAAATATTAAAAATAATGTCTTATAATTCGATTAACTCTATGCAGCCAGCTTGCTGGTTCACCGCACCTGGAAATATTTATGCTTGTTAGTTCTTACGATCAGGTTATGGTCTTCGTCTCGTTTATCGTGGCGATCCTGGCCTCCTACACCGCTCTGGATATGGCCGGGCGCGTCGGCGGCAACAGTGGCAAAACCGCGATTATCTGGCTGTTCGGTGGTGGCTTCGCCATGGGGATCGGCATCTGGTCAATGCACTTTATCGGCATGCTGGCGATGAGTCTGCCGATGGTGATGAGCTATAACGCCTCACTGACCGCGCTGTCGATGGTTATCGCCATTGCTGCTTCGATATTTGCCCTGTGGATTGTTTGCTATGGCGAACTGCCGCTGCTGCGGCTGTGCATCGGCGCGTTAGTGATGGGCAGCGGCGTTGCCGCCATGCACTATACCGGCATGGCCGCGCTGATGTTTCAGCCGGGTATTGTCTGGAACTGGGGCTGGGTAGCCTGCTCGATATTGATTGCACTCGGCGCGTCCGGCGCAGCGCTGTGGCTGGCGTTTAATCTGCGTAACCGCAGCGCCCATACCGGCTGGCTACGCGCAGGTGCCGCCGTGATTATGGGCATCGCCATTGCCGGCATGCACTACACCGGGATGGCCGCCGCTAACTTTCCGCAAGGCAGTCACACCGCGCATTACGGCGTAAACAGCAACTGGCTGGCGATCTTGGTGATGGTCGTCACGCTGGCGATCCTCGGCATTACGCTGCTGGTATCGATGCTGGATGCGCGTATGCAAGCGCGTACTTCAATTCTCGCGTCCTCGCTGGCTGAAGCCAACCGCGAACTGGCGCAGCTGGCGCTGCACGATAATCTGACCCGTCTGCCAAACCGTATCCTGCTGGAAGACCGTCTCGATCAGGCGATCAATAAAGCGACCCGTGAAAAATCACAGTTTGCGCTGATGTTTATGGATCTTGATGGCTTTAAAGCGGTCAACGATGCCTATGGTCACCATATTGGCGACAATCTGCTGATTGCGGTTACCGAACGTATGACGGCTAACATGACCGATCACTATACGCTGGCGCGCCTCGGCGGCGATGAATTTGTGCTGTTAATCGAGATTGATGATCCCAATGATGCCGCCTCCGTAGCCGATATGCTGGTAAAGGCGGTTGATCGGCCCTTTGAGATCTCGCGTTACGAACTGGTGGTTTCGCTTAGTATTGGCATTGCGGTGTATCCGGGCGATGGCGCCGACGAACGTGAGCTGCTGTTTAATGCTGATGCAGCGATGTATCACACCAAAAATAATGGTCGTAACGGCTACAACTTCTTCCAGCCTTCGATGAACACTATCGCGCAAAATCAGCTGCAGCTGATTAACGATCTTTGGCTGGCGCTGGACCACCAGCAGCTGCGGCTGTTTTATCAGCCAAAGTATTGCGCGCCCCATGGCCCGATTATTGGCTTTGAAGCGCTGTTGCGCTGGCAGCACCCGGAGCGCGGATTGCTGGCGCCGGACGTCTTCCTGCCGCTGGCGGAAAAAACCGGCATTATTGTCAATATTGGCAACTGGGTGATCGACGAAGCCTGCCGCCAGCTGCGGATCTGGCATCTGCAGGGGCATTCGCACTGGTCAGTGGCCGTCAACCTGTCAGCACTGCAGTTTGAGCAGAATAACCTGGTGGAAACGGTGGTCAGTGCGCTGAACACCCATCAGATCCCGGCGGAGCTGCTGACGCTGGAAGTCACAGAAACCACCGCCATGCGCGACCCGGATGAGAGCGTGCGGATTCTGACGGAATTAACCCAGCTGGGCGTAAAGGCATCGATTGACGATTTTGGCACCGGTTACTCCAGCCTGCTCTATCTGAAACGCTTACCGGCCAGTGAACTAAAAATAGACCGCGCCTTTGTGAATGAATTACAGGCGGATACCGAAGATGCCACTATTGTTTCCGCGATTGTGGCGCTGGCGCAATCACTGAATCTGAAGGTGGTTGCGGAAGGGGTGGAAACCAGCGAACAGCAGGCGTTTCTTACCGGACTGGGCTGCAATACATTACAAGGATATCTGCTGGGACGTCCCATCTCACCGGAGAAAGTGGCGGAACTGAGAAACTATGTCGGTGGCGAGGAAGATAAATAGCAGGGAAATTATCCGGCATGGGCGGCGAAAACGCCGCCCCTACAGAAAAAGCCTGTATTTATGCAGGGCGGCGTTCTCGCCGCCCATGAAGGCAGAGAGACGTATTACTTACTGACGGTTTCCATACCCATCAAACCAATCTTCAGATAGCCAGCCTGACGCAGTGAATCCATTACGCCCATCAGGGTTTCGTAATCGACGCTTTTATCCGCCTGGAAGAAAATAGTGGTGTCTTTTTTCCCTTCGGTCTGCGCTTCAAGCACCGCAACCAGGTTACTGGTGCTGACGGCTTCATTGCCGATAAACAGCTGCTTATCCGCTTTAATCGACAGGTAGACCGGTTTTTCCGGGCGCGGTTGCGGCGCACTGGTTGACGCAGGCAGATTAACGCGGACATCCACTGTCGCCAGCGGCGCGGCAACCATAAAGATGATTAGCAGCACCAGCATCACGTCGATAAACGGCGTGACGTTGATTTCATGCATTTCACCGTTGCTGTCGAGATCTTCGTTAAATCGCATCGCCATAACGCTTAACCCACCCGCAGCTTGTGCGCGGCGGCGCTGCGATGCGTATCGGCGCTATTGGCCAGATCCAGATCGCGGCTTTGCAGCAGCAGCACCTGCGCCGCCACATCGCCCAGTGAGGCTTTGTAGTTAGCAATCATGCGGGCAAAGACGTTGTAAATCACCACTGCCGGGATTGCCGCCACCAGACCAATCGCGGTCGCCAGCAGTGCTTCAGCGATACCTGGCGCAACCACAGCCAGATTGGTGGTCTGGGTTTTCGCAATGCCGATAAAGCTGTTCATGATGCCCCAGACGGTACCGAACAGACCGACGAAGGGCGCAATGGCGCCGATGGTGGCAAGGTAACCATTACCACGGCCAGCATGCCGGCTAAATGCCGCCACTCGACGCTCCAGGCGGAAGCCGGTGCGCTCTTTAATGCCGTCGTTATCGTCCGAACCCGCAGACAGTTCCAGTTCGTTCAGCGCTTCGTGGATCAGCTGGGTACTGAGACTACCTGATTTAAAGCTTTTGCTGTTTTCCGTTGCTTCATTCAGCGAACGCACGCTCGCCAGCGCCTGTTGCTCACGCTTCAGACGGCGTTTAGCGGACAGCAGTTCGACGCTCTTGCTAAAGAAGATCGCCCAGGTGATGACGGATGCCAACAACAGTCCAATCATTACCGTTTTTACTACGATGTCGGCATGTTCATACATACCCCAAACAGAAAGATCTGTTTGCATCAGATTATTGGTCACCACGCTGTGTCTCCAACCTCGATTAACAACATCAATAAATCAAGCGCGGATCATATCAAATTAGCAGTGAATTGATAGTAGTTCTCATTACTATTTACATTTTACTGGCGTTTTTCAGCGCCTGGTTTGTTTAAAAGCAAGTCCAGGTCAATGCTGAACATCCAACTATCATCACAGTTATGAAATGATGTTTTATAAATTAGCGAATGACATTTCAAAATATTACAAAACTGTGAGTCGCTTCACCGCCGCTGTTCATTTTTAACGCTACTTTTTTTTAGCCACTTATTCTGACAATGACCTGACCTCTGGAGCCTGAGATGAATGTAACCCGAACTGTACTCAGCTTGTGTCTGTTGACCACCTTCTTTCCCGCTGTACAAGCCGCTACCCTCCGCGCCGCCGACGTCCACCCCAAAGGGTATCCCAATGTGGTGGCGGTAGAACATATGGGCCAGAAGCTGGCGCAAGCCACCGACGATCGCCTTGAGGTTAAAATTTTCCCCAGCGGTGTGATGGGAGATGAAAAGCAGATGATCGAGCAGGCACAGCTGGGCGCCATCGATATTATTCGTGTCTCAATGGCGCCGGTGGCAGCGATTCTGCCGGAGATCGAAGTCTTCACCCTGCCCTATGTCTTCCGCGATGAAAACCATCTGCATAAGGTGCTGGATGGCCAGATCGGTCAGGAAATTGGCAACAAAATCACCCAGAACCCGGCCTCAAAACTGGTATTCCTCGGCTGGATGGATGGCGGAACCCGCAATCTGATCACCAAAAACCCGGTACTTAAAGCTGACGATCTGCACGGGATGAAAATTCGCGTACAGGGCAGCCCGGTCGCCATTGATACGCTAAAAGCGATGGGTGCCAATGCGGTGCCGATGGGCGTCAGCGAAGTGTTTAGCGGCATGCAGACCGGGGTGATTGACGGTACCGAAAATAATCCACCGACCTTTGTGGCCCATAACTATCTGCCGGTAGTGAAAAATTACACCCTGAGCGGCCACTTTATTATTCCGGAGCTGTTCCTCTATTCAAAAGTAAAATGGGACAAGCTAAGCCAGCAGGATCAGCAACTGATTCTGAAGCTGGCGAAAGAGGCGCAGGCGGAACAGCGCCAGCTATGGGCCGCCTACAATCTGCAGTCGATTAATAAAATGAAAGCCGGTGGCGTGAAGTTCCACGAGATCGACAAAACCCCCTATATCGAGGCGACGCAGCCGGTGCGCGATCGCTATGCCGCTCAGCATCAGCAGTTGATGCAAGCCATCGCTGACGTTCAATAATCAGGAGTCCTTTATGGCGAATAAATGTCATCACCTGATGGACGGGCTGTATATGGCGGCCATGGTGCTAGCCGGACTGGCGTTGCTGGTCATGACGCTGGTCGTACCCTTTGCCATCTTTATGCGCTACGTCATGAACGACGGCTCATCCTGGCCGGAACCGCTGGCGATTATGTGTATGGTGACCTTCACCTTTGTCGGCGCGGCGGTGAGTTATCGCGCCGGTTCGCATATTGCCGTATCGATGCTGACCGACCGGCTGCCGGAGAATCTGCGCCTGCTGGCGTCGCGCATCGCCGATCTGCTGATGCTGGTGATCTCGCTGTTTATTCTCTGGTACAGCAGCCAGCTTTGCATACAGCTCTGGATCCAACCGATTGCTGAATTCCCACAAGTCACCGCCGGACAGAGCTATCTGCCGGTTCCGATTGGTGCGGCACTGACGCTGCTGTTTGTGCTGGAACGTCTGGCGTTTGGTTCACAGGAACATCGTCCAGTTGTCATTATGGGTAACACCTGAGGGGTCGTCATGGATGCTTTTGTACTGCTTATTACTTTAGCTGTGCTGCTGGCGGTTGGCATGCCGGTTGCCTATGCGGTGGGACTCAGCGCGCTGGTCGGCGCCTGGTGGATCGATCTGCCGCTGGAAGCGCTGATGATCCAGATGACCAGCGGCGTGAATAAATTTTCGCTGCTGGCAATCCCGTTTTTTATTCTCGCCGGGGCGATTATGGCCGAAGGCGGTATTGCCCGACGGCTGGTGAATTTCGCCTATGTGTTTGTGGGCTTTATTCGCGGCGGCCTGTCGCTGGTTAATATTGTCGCCTCGACCTTTTTTGGCGCGATTTCCGGTTCATCGGTGGCGGATACCGCGTCGATTGGATCGGTGATGATCCCGGAGATGGAACAAAAAGGCTATCCACGCGATTACGCCGCAGCGGTGACGGCCAGCGGATCGGTGCAGGCGATCCTGATCCCGCCGAGCCATAACGCGGTGATCTACTCGCTGGCGGCGGGCGGTACGGTATCGATTGCCGCGCTGTTTATTGCTGGCGTGCTGCCGGGCCTGTTGCTGGGGTTGACGCTGATGGTGATGTGCATCGGCTTCGCGCATCGTCGTGCTTACCCGAAAGGCGAGCGCGTTCCCTTTAAACAGGCATTCAAAATTCTGCTGGATGCGCTCTGGGGGCTGATGACGGTGGTGATTATTCTCGGCGGTATTCTGAGCGGAGTATTTACTGCCACTGAATCGGCGGCAATTGCCTGTCTGTGGGCATTTTTTGTCACCATGTTTATCTATCGTGATTATAAATGGCGCGAACTGCCAAAGCTGATGTGCCGCACGGTAAAAACCGTCACCATTGTGATGGTGCTGATCGGCTTTGCCGCCTCGTTTGGTGCGGTGATGACCTGGATGCAGCTGCCGGACCGCATTACCGGTTTTTTCACCGGCATTTCCGACAATAAATACGTCATTCTGATGTGCATCAATATCATGCTGCTGCTGATTGGCACCCTGATGGATATGGCGCCGATTATCCTGATTTTAACGCCGGTGCTGCTGCCGGTGACTAACTCGCTCGGCATCGACCCGGTGCATTTTGGCATGATTATGATGGTCAATCTGGGCATCGGCCTGATTACGCCGCCGGTCGGTTCGGTGCTGTTTGTCGCCAGTGCGGTCAGTAAGCAGAAAATAGAACAGGTGGTACGCGCGATGCTGCCGTTTTATGGCGCGCTGCTGTTTGTCCTGCTGCTGATTACCTATGTGCCGGCCATCTCCCTGTGGCTGCCACGGATGGCTGGCGTGATGTCCGACTGACAGGACGCCCGGGGCCAGCCGGGCGTAATGCTGTTATTAATATTCCGTCTAAACCCGTGGTGGCTAATCGTGTTAAGTTATTTCTTTCTTATGAATTTAGCAGGGCCGCTTTGGTATGACGAAGAAGAAAATTGAGACCGCACTGATCAGCGCCGGTCGGGCAAAAAAATTCACTCAGGGTTCGGTTAACAGCGTGATTCAGCGCGCCTCCTCGCTGGTGTTTGACACCGTGGCCGATAAAAAACGCGCCACTGCCGGTCGCGCCAGCGGTGAACTGTTTTATGGCCGCCGCGGCACCCTGACCCACTTTTCATTACAGGAAGCGATGACCGAGCTGGAAGGCGGCGCGGGTTGTGCGCTCTACCCCTGTGGTGCGGCGGCGGTAGCCAATGCCATTCTCGCCTTTGTCGCCGCGGGTGATAATATCCTGATGAGCGGCTCAGTGTATGAACCGACGCAGGACTTCTGCACCAAAATCCTCAGCAAAATGAATGTCTCCACCACCTGGTTTGATCACAGCAGTGGTGCGGAAATTGCCGATCTGGTGCAGCCCAATACCAAAGTCGTGTTCCTGGAATCACCGGCCTCAATCACCATGGAAGTACAGGATGTGCCGGCGATTGTCGCGGCGGTGCGCAGTAAAGCGCCGGATGCGGTGATTATGCTGGATAACACCTGGGCGGCCGGTATTCTGTTCCGCGCCCTCGATTTCGGCGTGGATATTTCGATTCAGGCCGGGACCAAATACCTGATTGGTCACTCGGATGCGATGATTGGCACTGCCGTAGCCAATGAACGCTGCTGGGCGCAGCTGCGGGAAAACTCCTATCTGATGGGTCAGATGGTGGATGCCGATACCGCCTATATGGCCAGCCGTGGACTGCGCACGCTGGCGGTTCGTCTGCGCCAGCATGAAGAGAGCAGTATCCGCATCGCTAACTGGCTGGCAGAACGCGCGGAAGTCGCGGTGGTTAATCATCCGGCGCTGCCGCAGTGCAAGGGGCATCAGTTCTGGAAACGTGATTTTAGCGGCAGCAGCGGTCTGTTCTCCTTTGTGCTGAAAGAGAAATTAAGCGCGCAGCAGCTGGCTAATTACCTCGATCACTTTGCGCATTTCAGCATGGCGTACTCATGGGGTGGCTTTGAGTCGCTGATTCTGGCTAACCAGCCGGAAGAGCTGGCGGAAATCCGTCCTGTTGCCGGTGTCGACTTTAGCGGTACACTGGTGCGCGTCCATATCGGTCTGGAAAATGTTGATGATTTAATCGACGACCTGGCCGCCGGATTTGCCCGACTGACGCAATAATCCCAAAACTGGCGCAGGCTGCGGTGAGAAATGTGAATAAAAGCTCAACCAACCCGCACCTTCGCGCCATAGATCAAGATGTCGCTTGCCTTTTGCGGTTACAATTATTGATAACTGCAGCAAACAGGATGAAACATGGGTGTGTTACATGAGATTGTGCAGGCGCTTTGGCATCAGGATTTTGCCGCGCTGGCCAATCCGGATGTGGTGTGGATTGTTTATGGAGTGATGTTTATTACTCTGTTTCTGGAAAATGGCTTGCTGCCCGCCTCCTTCTTACCAGGTGACAGCCTGCTGCTGCTGGCTGGCGCAATGGTGGCCAAAGGGGTAATGGACTTTATCCCGACCATGGTGATCCTGACTACCGCCGCCAGCCTCGGCTGCTGGTTAAGCTATTTGCAAGGCCGCTGGCTTGGCAATACGCAGCTGGTAAAAAGCTGGCTGATGCATCTGCCCGCGCAATATCATCAGCGTGCGTGGCATATGTTTAACCGTCACGGCTTAATGGCGCTGCTGGTAGGACGCTTTCTCGCTTTCGTGCGTACGCTGTTACCGACGATGGCCGGGATTTCTGGCCTGAAAAACGGACGTTTTCAGTTCTTTAACTGGCTGAGTGGCTTACTGTGGGTGACGATTGTGGTGGCATCAGGCTATGGCATCAGCCAGGTACCGTTTATTAAACGTCACGAAGATCAGATGATGGCGGTACTGATGATTCTGCCCGTTGCGCTGCTGTTTATCGGTCTGACCGGCAGTATTGTGATGGTGTGGAAACATAAAAAGAACAAGCAGCGAGCCTGAGTCGTTCAGGCCCGCTGATAATGCGCCGCCTCAGGAGGCGCGCATTCTCGACACTTCCTCTCCCGGCGTCACGCCAAAGAAGCGCTTAAATTCGCGCGAAAACTGCGATGCACTCTCATAGCCCACTTTCATTGCCGCCGCGCTGGCTTTCAGGCCGTCGTGCAGCATCATTATGCGCGCCTGATGCAGACGATAGCTTTTCAGATACTGCAACGGTGAGGTGCTGGTCACCGCTTTAAAGTTATGATGAAACGCGGACACGCTCATATTGACCTCGGCGGCCAGCAGTTCAACGCTGAGGTTGTCGGTGTAGTGATGTTCGATGCGGCGCAGCGCGCGGGCAATCTGGCTGAATTGCGTCTGACGGCTAATCAGCGACAGCAGCGCGCCACCACATGGCCCTACCAGCACATGATAGAGGATTTCACGCACAATCTGCGGTCCCAGCACCCGGGCGTCACGCGGGCTGGACATCACATCCAGCAGGCGCTCGCAGGCACACAGCATCTCTTCGGTCAGCAACGACGAGTGAATCCCGCGCGTTTGCGGTTGCGGATGGAAGCTGTCGTCATCACCAATATCAATCAGCAAATCCTGCAGCGTCATGGTATCAACATGTAGCGATAACCCGGCCAGCGGAGCTTCTGCGCTAGCAAATGTCTCACACTCAAACGGCAGCGGCACCGTCAGCATCAGATATCGGGTGGCATCGTAATCAAACACACGGGTGCCAAGATAACCGGTTTTGTGCCCCTGAAACAGAATCACAATCCCCGGCTTGTACATCACTGGCGTGCGGCCCATCGGGCGGTTGGCATATATCAGATTGATATCCGGCACCGAAGCCAGCGCGGCTTTGTCACCGGTCATCAGGGTGACAACCTGTTGCGCCAGCCGTGAGCAGATAGCGTGATGATCCATGATGAAGTTCTCTGTCAGTCAGCAATAGGCAGAGTGTGCCCGTTCACTGCGCAATTCTCCACAGGATTGGAGAAACAGGCAAGATAAAGGCAGAAATGAGCATTGAGAGATCGACAGCGAATCCCGACAATAGTCACCATGTTAACTGACATTTCCCCGCGAAAAAGGCATAACAACGATGAATAACTTTACTCTGCATACTCCCACCCGCATTCTTTTTGGCAAGAATCAGATTACACATTTAAGCAACGAAATTCCTGCTGGCAGTAAAGTGCTGATCACCTATGGTGGCGGCAGCGTGAAAAAAAATGGCGTGATGGACCAGGTCTACAGCGCCTTGCAGGATTTCGATCTGCAGGAGTTTGGCGGCATTGAACCTAACCCCTCTTATGAAACGCTGATGAAAGCGGTCGACGTGGTGAAAGCACAGAATATCGATTTTCTGCTGGCAGTCGGCGGTGGCTCGGTGCTGGATGGCACCAAGTTTATCGCCGCAGCGGCGTTCTATGGTGACGATCCATGGCAAATTCTGCAAACGCGCGGCGCGGAGATCAAACAGGCGCTGCCAATGGGTTCCGTGCTGACGCTGCCCGCCACCGGTTCGGAATCCAATAACGGTGCGGTAATCACCCGTCGCGCCACCGGCGACAAACAGGCCTTCCACTCGCCGTTTGTGCAGCCGCTGTTTGCGGTGCTGGATCCGGTCTACACCTTCTCGCTGCCGGAGCGCCAGATTGCCAATGGCGTGGTGGATGCCTTTGTGCACACTATCGAACAGTATCTGACTTATCCGGTAGACGCCAAAGTGCAGGATCGCTTTGCGGAAGGTCTGTTGCTGACGCTGATTGAAGATGGCCCGAAAGCGCTGAAAGAGCCGGAAAACTACGATATTCGCGCCAACATAATGTGGAGCGCCACCATGGCGTTAAATGGCCTGATTGGCGCCGGTGTGCCGCAGGACTGGGCGACCCATATGCTCGGCCATGAGCTTACCGCGATGCACGGCCTCGACCATGCCCAGACGCTGGCAATTGTGCTGCCGTCACTGCTGAATATCAAACGTGAGCAGAAGCGCGGCAAGCTGCTGCAGTATGCTGCGCGCGTCTGGGGCTTCACAGAGGGTGATGAGGAGCAGCGTATTGATCTGGCTATCACCGCCACCCGCGAGTTCTTCGAAGCGATGGGCGTACCAACCCGTATGCAGGATTATCAGCTGGATGGCAGTTCCATTCCGGCGCTGCTGGTGAAGCTGGAAGAGAAAGGTCTGACGCAACTGGGTGAGCATCAGGACATCACGCTGGAGGTCAGCGGCAAAATTTATGCTGACGCGCGTTAAGCGAAATTTCCATTGAACCTCAGGTTGTTGACTAGACTCTAAAGTTAAACCGGCGTCGCAGGCGCCGGTTCACTCGCTCGAAAGGAGACATTATGGCAGATCAACCGATTATTAAACTCCGCGATGGCAATATGATGCCGCAACTTGGGCTTGGCGTCTGGCAGGCAAGCATTGAGGATGCACGCAATGCGGCAGTAAAAGCGCTCAGCGTCGGCTATCGCTCGATAGATACCGCCGCAATTTATAAAAATGAAGAAGGCATTGGTCAGGCGCTACAGGAAACGGATGTGCCGCGTGACGATATCTTTATTACCACCAAACTGTGGAATGACGATCAGCTGAATGCCGGACAGGCGCTGGAAACCAGCCTGAAAAAACTGCAGCTGGAAAGTGTTGATCTCTATCTGATGCACTGGCCTTGTCCGCAAAAAGATAACTATGTGGCGGCGTGGAACGCCATCATTGAGTTACAGAAACAGGGGCTGACCAAAAGCATCGGCGTGTGTAACTTTAATCAGCCACACCTGAAACGCCTGATTGATGAAACTGGCGTCACGCCGGTCGTCAACCAGATTGAGTTGCACCCGATGCTGCAACAGCGTGAGCTACATGCGTGGAATGCGATGCACCAGATTCAGACTGAATCCTGGAGTCCGCTGGCGCAGGGTGGTAAAGGGGTGTTTGATCAGGAAATTATCAGAAGCCTGGCGAAGAAATATGGCAAAACCCCGGCGCAGATTGTGATTCGCTGGCACCTCGACAGCGGGCTGGTAGTGATCCCGAAATCCGTCACCCCGGCGCGTATCGAAGAGAACTTTAAAGTGTTTGATTTCCGTCTGGAAAAACCGGAAATCAGCGATATTGCGAAGCTGGATAAAGGCAACCGTTTAGGGCCGGATCCGGATGAGCTGAATTAATTACCATACGGGCGGCGAGAACGCCGCCCCTGCACCAAATTATTACATTGCAGGCTGTACCAGCAACTGCCCGGCAGAACCACGATCGGCCATCTCCAGCATCTGGCTGTGATAGACAAACGGGAAATGCTCAGACGACGACTGGGTAAACATCACCAGCAGTTCCACATCGCCATCCACCCAGACAGTATCTTTCCAGCCGCGATCTTCGCCCATCGGCTGCGCGCCATTAACGCTCTTGATCAGGAACATCACCCCTTCAATATGGAAGGATTGCGGTGTATCTGCATGGATAATCCAGCGCTCATACGTCCCCTGCTGCGACTGCGTATCAATGCGCGTCATATCCCACAGCGCACCATTGATACCCGGCAGCGCGTCGCCAAGGCGGAATTCACGCGTACGGCCCGGCAGGCTATCAAGGATTTGATCGGCAACCAGACGCATCGGCAGATTATCGGTCACTAACGGCAGCAGGCCGGTTGGACGCAGGTTCAGCACCAGCGTCGAGGTAAGAATGCTCGACGGCTCAAACAAACCACGCAGGCGATCCATCACTCCCGCTGCCACCCCGGCGGTAATCGACACCTCTTTACCCTGTGACATATCCACCAGCACTTCGCGCCGCTCGCCCGGCGCCAGCGACAGCTGTAGCACCGCCACTGGCGCAGGCAGAAAACCCTGATCGCTGGCGATAACATTAAACGGGCGGCCATCACTCATCACCAGCTGATAACGGCGGGAGTTGGATGCATTCAGCAGGCGTAAACGTACCCAGCCGCGCGACACCTCAACAAAGGGATTTTGCACGCCATTTACCAGCAACGTATCGCCGACAAAGCCGCCATTGGAAGGTGGTTCATAGCGCGGTGCGCCGAAACTATCCAGCCGTTTATCCTGAATAATCAGCGGGAAATCATCGACGCCGTAGTGGTTAGGAATCGGCAGATTTTTACTGATCTCATCCTCCACCAGCCACATTCCGGCCAGGCCGTTATAGACATGCGGCGCCATACGGTTCGGGGTGTTGGCGTGATACCAGCAGGTGGCGGCGGCCTGACGAATCGGCACCACCGGCGACCAGTCAATGCCTGGCGACATCATCCTTGGTGCGCCGCCCATCAGTGCGCCCGGCACCTGAAGTCCCGCCACCGTCATTGATACCGGTTCATTCAGGCGGTTACTGTAGATCAGTTTGACATCATCGCCGTTCCAGACGCGTACCGTCGGTCCGAGATAGATGCCATTGATGCCCCACACCGGCACCTTATTGTTAATGTCACCGCTAAATGACCAGTGGCTGCGTTGCAGCGAGAGAAACAGTGGCTGACCACGACGTGATTCCAGCAACGGCGGAACCGGCAATGCGGTTCCCTTAGCGGCTGCCGCGCGGGCGCTGAAAGGCACTGCGCCCGCGCACAGGGCGATGCCCGATGCCTGAATAAATTGACGTCGACTGAAGGACATAAAAACTCCGTACCCGTAAGCGCGGCTAAGGAGAACAGGCCGCTTTCCATTTTTTTATGATATGAGATGTGCTGTGTCGATGGCTGGCGGCACAATACTGCGCTGCCAGCCCTGAATAGCGGCTTAAACCTTGTTATTCGCTTCGCGCTCGGCCACTTCGGCGTCCAGCTGTTCAAGCTTAGCAGTCATTAGCTCGCGGCAGTGGGTTGCCAGCTTACGTACCGACTGATTTTCGAACTGCTTCACATCTACCGGCGGCAACATTTCGATAATCACTAAGCCATTTTTCCAGCGATTCAGTTTAATTTTGTCGTGCGTAGTGGATACCACGATTGGAATAATCGGCACACCTGCGGTCATCGCGGCATGGAAAGCGCCGGTTTTAAACGGCAGTAAGCCGCGGCCACGGCTGCGCGTGCCTTCCGGAAACATCCAGAATGAGATTCTTTTTTTCTCGAACTGTTTCACCATTTCACCAATGGTGCCAACGGCTTTGGTGCGGTTTTCACGGTCGATCAGCAGGTTACCGGTCAGCCAGTAGAGCTGGCCAAAGAACGGGATCCATAACAGGCTTTTCTTGCCGATGGTCACGGTAGTAGGCTGCACCATATTGGCAGCAGTGATCATGTCGTAGTTATTCTGATGATTGGCAATATAGATAGCATTGCCATAGTTTTCAGCGCCTTCAGGTTTGCGTAGCTCCACTTTCAGGCCAAAAACCGTC
Organism: Winslowiella arboricola; assembly: GCF_025527015.1. Taxonomy (GTDB): domain Bacteria; phylum Pseudomonadota; class Gammaproteobacteria; order Enterobacterales; family Enterobacteriaceae; genus Erwinia; species Erwinia arboricola. The sequence continues at coordinate 365,061 of NZ_JAODIM010000040.1, forward strand.
GACAGGCGTCCGAACAGGCGTCCAAACGTCGCAACATGACGAGGATTTCGTGGTGAAAACAGGCAGTAAATACAGCCAAACACGCAAACCAGAACCGAATAAATAACGACAAAAATGGCACGTAAAATTAAGAGCATCACAACCTCGTGGTTACTTCCAAGCTAAGAACCTGGCGGCAGGCTATTTTTACCTTTGGGCGCCAGGCGCTCAGTATACTGTCTTCCGCAGAAAACACACCGGGCGCAGCAACACTTATCGTGCCGTCAACGCGCCCGGAACTGGCGTTACTCTTCGCTATCCGCCACCGTCGGACGCGCAGGCGCATCAACCTCAACCTTGTCGATACGTTGCAGACCACGCGGCAGCAGCGTACCGCGACGGCCACGCTCCGCGCGGAACTTCTGCAGCTCTTCGGCGCGCAGCGTCAGTTTGCGCTTGCCAACGTGCAGGGTCACGGCGCTGTTGGCAGGCAGCAACAGCAGCCATACCAGCTTATCTTCACCCGATGCGGCCTGCGCCGCTGGAATGGAGATAATCTTATTGCCTTTACCTTTCGACAGCTGGGGTAAATCACCCACCGGGAACAACAACATACGGCCGGCACTGGTGATCGCCAGCAGCAGATCGTTGTCGTCGTGAATCGCCATTGGCGTCATCACTTTGGCATTGGCTGGCAGTGTCAGCAGCGTTTTCCCGGCGCGGTTGCGTGAAACCAGATCGCTAAAGGTGCAGACAAAACCATAACCGGCGTCAGACGCCATCAGCAGTTTCTGGTCATCGGCCTCCATCAGCACCTGCTCAACCACCGCACCTGGCGGAGGCGTCAGTTTGCCGGTCAGCGGCTCACCCTGACCACGCGCCGATGGCAGCGTAATCGGATCCAGCGCATAGCTGCGACCGGTGGAGTCAATAAACACCACCGGCTGATTGCTCTTGCCTCGTGCTGCCGCACGATAGCTGTCGCCCGCTTTATAGCTCAGCCCCGACGGGTCAATATCATGCCCCTTGGCGCTGCGCACCCAGCCGGACTGTGACAAGACAATGGTTACCGGCTCTGATGGCACCAGTTCATGTTCACTGATCGCTTTCGCTTCACCACGTTCACACAGTGGCGAGCGGCGGTCATCGCCATAGGCATCGCTGTCAGCCTGCAGCTCTTTTTTCAGCAGGGTATTCATTTTGCGCTCTGACGCGAGAATCGCCTGTAACTGATCGCGCTCTTTCGCCAGCTCATCCTGCTCACCGCGAATCTTCATCTCTTCCAGTTTGGCAAGATGACGCAGTTTTAATTCCAGAATCGCTTCGGCCTGGGTTTCGCTGATCTCGAAGCGCGACATCAGTACCTGCTTCGGCTCATCCTCGGTACGAATGATATGGATCACTTCATCGATATTGAGGAACGCCACCAGCAAACCTTCGAGGATATGCAGGCGTTTCAGCACTTTTTCCAGACGGTAATTCAGACGGCGACGCACCGTATCGCGACGGAACACCAGCCACTCGCTCAGGATCTCCAGCAGGTTTTTCACCGCCGGGCGATTATCGAGGCCGATCATATTCAGGTTAATGCGGTAGCTTTTTTCCAGGTCGGTGGTGGCAAACAGGTGGTTCATCACCTGCTCCATATCCACCCGGTTGGAGCGCGGCACAATCACCAGACGCGTCGGGTTTTCGTGATTTGATTCGTCACGCAGATCCTCGACCATCGGCAATTTCTTATTGCGCATCTGCGCGGCGATCTGCTCCAGCACGCGCGCGCCGGAAACCTGATGCGGTAACGCGGTGATCACCACGTCGCCATCTTCGCGCTTCCACACCGCACGCATACGCACCGAGCCGCGACCATTTTCATAGATCTTACGGATCTCATTACGTGGCGTAATAATTTCCGCTTCGGTCGGATAGTCCGGGCCCTGCACAATATCCAGCAGTTCATCCAGCGTGGTTTTCGGGCTGTCGATCAGCGTAATCGCCGCTTTCGCCACTTCCCGCAGGTTGTGTGGCGGAATATCGGTCGCCATCCCCACCGCAATACCAGTGGTGCCGTTCAGCAGGATATTCGGCAGGCGCGCAGGCAGCATTTTCGGCTCCTGCATGGTGCCGTCAAAGTTCGGCACATAATCCACCGTGCCCTGCCCCAGTTCACCGAGCAGCACTTCCGCATATTTCGACAGGCGCGATTCGGTATAACGCATCGCTGCAAAGGATTTCGGATCATCCGGCGCACCCCAGTTCCCCTGGCCATCGACCAGCGGATAGCGATAGGAGAATGGCTGCGCCATTAATACCATCGCCTCGTAACAGGCGCTGTCGCCATGAGGATGGTATTTACCCAGCACGTCACCGACAGTACGCGCGGATTTTTTAAATTTGGCGCTGTTGTTCAGCCCCAGCTCCGACATGGCATAGACAATGCGGCGCTGAACCGGCTTCAGGCCATCGCCAATATAAGGAAGCGCCCTGTCCATGATGACGTACATGGAGTAGTTGAGGTACGCATTCTCTGTAAAGGTATGCAGGGCAAGACGCTCTGCACCATCCTGCGTCAGGTCACTCATTATTCTCATTTCCTCACATCGCAGCGCGATGGCTGCTCACTTCGACACGCCACACAGCGGTAAGTTTGGCGAGGATAGTACCTTATCTGGTGATGTTCTGTCACAGGGAACCGCGAGCCCGCGCCGCTAAAACCGCCGGTAGTTAACGGAATAGTTTAAAGCGGATTATTTTCCAGCAATGATTAAAATAATATTTAATATGCGAACGGGGTCACACTTATTTATTTAGCGACAGAGTGTGACCGCCATCTCAATTAATTAACCGCCAGGCAGATGTTTTAATTTTGTCCCATCCGGCGGACAGGTTTTAGTATTGTCGCTTTGGCTGGCGACGACTAGATTAATCATCACAGTCAGTTAAACATCCATTCACCACCCGGAAACAACTAAGGAAGCCTGTAAACAACACTCATCAAAAATAAGCATCAGAAAATCTGACGCACATAAGAAGGGTAATATGATGCAGCCTCTTACCTCACGACAAAACCGACTATTGAAATACTTGCTGCAACATCAGGAGCATGTAACGGTTAAAAACATTGCACATTATCTGGATGTCTCAGAAAAAACCGTTCATCGCGATATGCAGTTTGTTGAGGCCATGCTTGCCGCGTGGAATATTTACCCTGACAAAAAGGTCGGCGCCGGCATTATGTTAATCGCCGCCGATAATCAGCGTTTAATTCTGCTGGAGCAGCAGATTGTGGTGGATGACGGCGAAAGCGATGCGCTGGCCAACAATGCGCGCCGGGTGAAGATTGCTTCGCAGCTGCTGAGCGATACGCCACGCGAAACCTCAATCAGTAAACTCTCTGAACGCTATTTCATCAGCAGCGCATCGATTGTGAACGATCTGAAGGTGATTGAAAGCTGGATGCAACCGCTCGGACTGACGCTGGTGCGCAGCCAGAGCGGCACCCATATTGAAGGCAGCGAAAGCAGCGTGCGTCAGGCGATGGTGTCATTAATCAATCAGGTGATGAGCCATAAAGAGCCGGGGATGGTAAATCATTCGCGCCTCGATCCTGGCAGCTATCATGCCCTGACCCGTTATTTTGGCGTGGCGGATGTCGATTTTGTCCAGCAACTGTTGCAGGAGATGGAACAACAGCTGGCGTGGCAGCTGGGTGAACCTTACTACGTCAATATCTTTACCCATATCTTAATTATGATGCACCGTATGGCAGCGGGAAATTCGTTAACCCTTGGCGATGAGACCATTTATCAGCAGGTGGATAATCATATTTTCGCCATCGCCGGTAATATGGTGCAGCAAATCGAACAGCGCGTGGCGAATTCGCTGCCGGCCGATGAAGTGTGGTTTATTTACCAGTATATTATCTCCTCCGGCATTGTGCTGGAAGAGCATACCGATAACCCGCCAGCGCATTATAAATATGCCAATGGTGAATCACGACGTTTAACACTGTCATTAATTGATCTGTTCTCTGATCTGATTAATATCGATCTGCGCAGTGATAAATTACTGTATGACGGCCTGCTAATTCATGTTAAACCGCTGCTGAACCGGCTTAAATATCATATCCGCATTCGCAATCCGTTATTAGACGACATTAAAAATGAACTGCGGGATATTTATCAGATTACTCAACAGGCGATTAGCCAGCTGTGTCAGCGCTTTCAGTTACAGGAAATAGCCGAAGATGAGACCGGCTATCTGAGCATTCATTTTCAGGCCGCGCTGGAAAGACAAATTGCCCATAAACGCATTCTGCTGGTCTGTTCCAGCGGCGTGGGCACCTCGCACCTGTTGAAAAGCCGGATTTTACGCGCCTTTCCCGACTGGATCATCGTCGGTGTGGTCTCCGCCAGCAATATGGCCAGCTTTTGCCAGCATGAAGATATTGAGCTGGTGATCTCCACCATTCATCTGCAGACAACAGAGATTCCGGTGGTCTATGTTTCGGCATTTTTTAATGACGACGATATTAAACGGGTAACTGAGAGCGTGATTGCCAGCAAATTGCATCAGGCGGTGAACGCGCTCCCGGCAACTGAGCATTAATTTTCTGATGAGGTGAAGGAAATGGATATTAATAAAATTCTTAATGCAAATCGGGTCACGTTAACCATGAACGCCACCACCAAGGATGAGGTGATTCAGGAACTGACCGAGTTGCTGTATCAGGATGGCGCGCTCAGCTGCAAAGAGGAATTTATTCGTGATGTTTATCTGCGTGAAGCCGAAGGCTCAACCGGTTTTGAAAACCATATTGCCATTCCGCATGGCAAATCATCGGCGGTAAAACAGACCACGCTGGCGATTGGCCGCACACGCCAGGATATCGCCTGGGAGACGCTGGATGGCAGCAAGGTGCGCTGCATTATTCTGTTTGCCGTGCGTCTGGAAGATCAGAACACCACCCATATTCGCCTGCTGTCTCAGGTTGCCAGCGCGCTGGCCGACGATGAGGTGATTGCTCAGCTGTTACAGGAGACCGACCCGGAAAGGATTATTCAACTGTTCAGTCAGTATGCGGAAACCGACCTCTGCTAACCCTTAATAAGACGAGGCATAACATGAAAATAGTTTGTGTAGCCGCCTGCACCGCGGGCATCGCGCATACCTATATTGCGCGCGAAAAACTGCTTAAAGGCGCCAGAGCGTTAAACCATGATATTCGCGTGGAAACTCAGGGCACTATTGGCACCGAAAATGAATTAACCGCCAGTGAAATCGCCGCTGCTGACGTGGTGATTTTAGCCATCGATATCAAGATAAAAGGTGAAGAGCGCTTTAAAGGCAAACCTGTGGTACGGGTGAAAACGGATATTGTGATTAAGTCCCCGGTTAAGTTTCTGGAAAAAGTGGCGGGCTCGTTAGAACGCGCCTGAATATCAACTTTTCGGAAGAGACATTATGAACGATAACAAAAACAGCGTCGGTCAGCAGATTAAGGGGCATCTGCTTACCGGTATTTCGTGGATGATCCCGCTGATTGTCGCCGCCGGTATCTGTATCGCCCTCGGCCAGGTGATTGGCGGCACTCAGGTCGCAGAAAAAACCGGCAGCATCGCCTGGATGCTGAATCAGATCGGTGGCTGGGGCATGGGACTGATTGTGCCGTTGATCAGCGCCGCGATTGCCTATTCGATTGCCGATCGCCCCGGTTTTGCTCCTGGCCTGATTGTCGGCTTTATCTGCGGCCAGATTCAGACCGGTTTTATCGGCGGCATTCTTGGTGGTTTTCTCGTCGGTTACACCGTGCTGCTGCTGCGGCGCAGCATTAAATTACCGCAATCAATGCAGGGACTGATGCCGGTGATGATCCTGCCGGTACTGAGCACGGTTATCGCCGGGCTGCTGATGATGACCTTTATCGGCCAGCCGATTATCTGGCTGCAGAAGGCGCTGATCGCGCTGCTGGAATCGATGCAGGGGGGCTCGAAGTTTCTGCTGGGGGCGATCCTCGGCGCAATGGCCACTTTCGACTTCGGCGGACCGGTCAATAAAACTATGTCGCTGTTTGCCGATGGCATGCTGGTTGATGGCATCTACGGCCCGGAAGCGGTGAAGTTTGTCGGTTCGATGATCCCGCCGTTTGGTATCACCCTGTCGTTTCTGCTGACACGCCACAAATACACCCGGGCGGAAAAAGAGGCGCTGAAGGCAGCCTTTCCGATGGGCATCTGCATGATTACCGAAGGGGTGATCCCCATCGCCGCCCGCGATCTGCTGCGGGTGGTGGCCAGCTGCGTCGTCGCCTCTGCCATCGCCGGTGGCCTGATTATGGTGTGGGGCGTGGAAGCGCCGGTGCCGCATGGCGGTATGTTTGTGGTGCCGCTGTTTACCAAACCGCTGATGTTCTGTCTGGCGCTCGGTATCGGTACGGCCATCTGCGGCGTGATGCTGTCGCTGATTAAGAAACCGGTCACCGAGGCTGACGAAGAGTTCGATGACGTCGAAGACCATAACGTACGTGACGAAGACATTAAATTCACTCTCGAATAACAGGAGCAGCTATGTACGCCTCAATGAAAGCCGTGATTGATGACGCCTGGCAGCGCCAGTACGCGGTATTAGCCATCAACTGTTTTAACCTGGAGACTGCGCGCGCGGCCATCGCCGCCGCAGAACAGCAGCAGGCGCCGCTGATTCTGAATGTTTATCAGGGCCATAGCCGGCACTTTCCGCCGCATATCGCCATGCCGCTGGTGCAGGCGCTGGCGCAGCAGGCCTCGGTGCCGGTGGCGCTCAGTCTCGACCATGGCAAAGCGTTTGACCTGATTGGTCAGTCGTTCCGCGCGGGCTTTACCGGCCTGATGATCGATGCCTCCAGCCATCCGCTGGCGGAAAATATTCGCCAGACGCGTCAGGTGGTGCAGATGGCCGCCACCGCCGATGTCTGTGTCGAAGGCGAGCTTGGGCATATCGCCGATGCGCCGATGTATGACCTCGACGATGCGGCGGTAAAAATGACCCAGGTCGAGGACGTTATACCGTTTATCAGCCAGACCGGCATCGATCTGCTGGCAGTCTCGGTTGGCACCGCGCATGGCCTCTATCCGGCGAACGTCACGCCGCAAATTAACTTTGAGCGTCTGGCGGCGCTGCATCGCGAATCACCGGTACCGCTGGCGCTGCATGGCGGCAGCGGCACCAAAGCCGACGATATCCGCCGCGTCAGCCAGCATGGCGTAGCGAAAATCAACGTTGGCGCGGCGGTGTTTGAGGCCGGAAAAAATGCGCTGCAAACCGCCCTGCACCAGCAGCCCACTGCCGAACTGGCCGATCTGCTGGCGCAGATGGAGTCCGCCTGTCAGCAGGTGGTGTATCAGTACCTCAGCTGGTCAGGCGCCGCCAACAAAGCCTGATCTGACCCTTTTACCGTAATGCCCGTCAGTGCCTGTGCACTGATGCGGGAACACTTATGCCAAAATTAACCCTGATGGAGAATTAACATGTTGATTTCAATGCACGAAATGCTGAAACCTACCCGTGAAAACCGTTTTGCGATTGGCGCGTTTAATGTTGCCGACAGCTGCTTTATCCGTGCGGTAGTGGAAGAAGCCGAATCGACCGATACCCCGGCGATTATCTCGATTCATCCCAGCGAGCTGGAGTTTGTCACCGACGAGTTCTTTGCCTATGTGCGTGAAAGAACCCTGCGCAGTAAAGTGCCTTTTGTGATCCACCTTGATCACGGCGCATCGATTGCCCATGTACAGCGGGCGATCCAGTGTGGCTTTACCTCGGTGATGATCGACGGATCGCTGCTGCCCTATGAAGAAAACGTGGCGCTGACCCGTGAAGTGGTGAAACTGGCGCATGCGGTGGGTATCTCGGTGGAGGGTGAACTGGGGACGATTGGCGATACCGGCACCACCATTGAAGGCGGGGTCAGTAAAGTGATCTACACCGATCCGGCGCAGGCGGAGGATTTCGTTACACGCACCGGCGTCGACACGCTGGCGGTGGCGATTGGTACCGCGCACGGCATCTACCCGAAAGATATGAAGCCGGAGCTACAGATGCATATTCTGCGCGATATTTCGCAGCGCGTCTCGATCCCGCTGGTGCTGCATGGCGGTTCCGCCAATCCGGATGCCGAAGTGGCGGAAGCTGTAACGCTTGGCGTCGGTAAGATCAATATCTCCAGCGATATGAAATATGCTTACTTCGCCAAAGCGCGTGAGATCCTCAGCCGTGAAACCTGGTGGGATCCGAACGCTATCTATCCTGAGCCGATCAAGGCGGCAAAAGAGGTGATCCGCTACAAAATGGCGCTGTTTGGCGGCACCGGTAAAGCGCATCTGTATCGCAATTAATTACGCTATTTATGCCCTGTCAGCGCGCTGGCAGGGCGGGGTGTTTGCCGTTTCAGCCGCTGTAGCGCCTGGCTGGCGAGATCGGCAAAGTAGTGCGCGGCAGGAGCAATCAGCGCTTCATCCGGGTTGAACCCGCCATGATGTAAACCATATTCACTGCCGCTGCCGATGCTGACAAAAGCACCCGGTATCTGCTGCAAATAGATCGCAAAATCCTCGCCGCCAAGATGCAGATCGGCGGTTTGCACCCTGTAACCACTCTGGCGCGCCACCTCGCTACTGAAATCTGCCCATTCCGCATCATTGATCAGCACCGGTGGCCCCGCCTGCCAGCTAAGCGTGGCGCTGGCTCCCGAGCCCTGCGCCACCGATTCCACCACCTTACGTACCCGCTGCTCCAGCCGGGCGCGCACCTGCAAATCATGGGTGCGTGCGGTGCCACCAAACTCCACCACGCCGGGCAGCACATTCCAGGTTTTACCGCCATCAATGCGCGTAATACTGAGTACCAGGCTGTCCAGCGTATTGAAACTGCGGCTGGTCAGCGCCTGCAACGCCTGGATAATCTGACTGGCAATCACAATCGCATCGACGCCCTGCTCCGGATGTGCGGCATGCGCGCCTTTGCCCTCCACGCGGACCACAAAGCGGTCAGCATTGGCATAAAAAGCGCCCGCGCGCGTGGCGAAGGTGCCGGTCGGCAGACCGGGTTCGTTATGCATACCAAAAATCGCCTGCACCCCGTTCAGCGCGCCCGCTTTGATAAACTGGCGCGCGCCGGTACAGTTCTCTTCACCTGGCTGGAACAGCAGGCGAATACGACCGGGTAGCTGCGCTTCCTGCGCTTTTAGCAGGCGCGCCGCGCCAAGCATCACCGCACTGTGAATGTCGTGACCACAGGCGTGCATCACCCCTTCATGGCGCGAGCGATAGCTGAGTCCGGTGGCTTCGTGGATCGGCAATGCATCAATATCAGCGCGCAGGGCGATCAGATTTTCTCCATGACCAATTTCGGCAATCACGCCGCTGGCAATCGGATAATCAACAATGCGAATATCCGCCTCAGCCAGCCAGCCACGAATACGCGCGCTGGTCGCCTGTTCGTGATTTGATAGTTCCGGCCAGCTATGCAGCTCACGCCGCCAGGCGATCAGTTGGGCTTCCAGAATGTCGCTCATCACAGATTCCTTTTCAGCTATCAATGGTATTGATAGTGGGATCGGGAGCGTATTTGGTAAAACAACAAATCTGCGTTAGTGACCTTGAAAAATGGCATAAGAAAGGCACCGCCTGACTTTGCCGCCACCCGCTCCCCCTATTGCTTATTTTCGCAAAAGCTTAGTGCAAATCATTGGTTTCTCTCAGACCGTTCAATTGAACATGATAGACAGCTGGCTCCTGGTTTCACAATCCTGAGGATAAGCATGGCCGAGATCTCCACGGAACAACTGGTGCGCTGGCGTCGCGAGCTGCATCAGCATCCTGAACTGTCGAACCACGAATTCGAGACTACTGAACGTATTACCCGCTGGCTGCAACAGGCTGATATTCGTCTGCTGCCGCTGCCGCTGAAAACCGGCGTGGTGGCAGAAATCGGCCATGGCGCCGGATTGATTGCCCTGCGCGCCGATATCGACGCACTGCCAATTGAAGAAGCCACCAGCCACCCCTGGAAATCGCAAAACCCCGGTGTGATGCACGCCTGTGGTCATGATGTGCATACCTCGGTGATGCTTGGTGTGGCGTATCGTCTGCGCCAGCAGGAGCACTCGCTGCCTGGCCGGGTACGTATTCTGTTTCAGCCCGCCGAAGAGACCTTCAATGGCGCGCAACAGCTGCTCGATGCCGGTGCTTTAGAGGGCGTGCAGGCGATTTTCGGCATGCACAATGCGCCGGATCTGCCGATCGGTACGCTGAAAACCCGTGGCGGCGCGCTGTATGCCAATGTTGATCGCTTTGTGATCCGTATTAATGGCAAAGGCGCTCACGCCGCCCGCCCTCATGAAGGGGTCGATAGCATTGTGACTGGCAGCCAGATTGTGCTGGCGCTACAGGCTCTGCCAGCCCGCGTTTTCAGTTCGCTGGAGTCGGTGGTGGTAAGCGTGACGCGCTTTAGCGCAGGCAATACCTGGAATGTGCTGCCGCAAACGGTCGAACTGGAAGGCACGGTACGCACCCATAACAATGCGATTCGTCAGCAGATCCCGCAGCGTATTGAGGCAATTATCAACGGTATTGCCGCCGGTTTTGGCGCTGAGGCTGAGCTGGAGTGGCAGGCCGGTCCACCGGCGCTGGTGAATACGCCAGAGTGGGCGGACTTTGCCCTGCAACTGGCGCAGGAATCCGGCTATCGCAGCGAAGTGGCGACGCCGCAAATGGGTGGCGAGGATTTCGCCTTCTATCTGCAACAGATCCCAGGCGCTTTTGTCAGCATCGGCAGTGCCAGCGAATTTGGTCTGCACCATCCGGGATTCGATCCCGCTGAAGCGCTGATTGGACCGGCGGTCGACTATTTTACCGCGCTGGCGCCACGCGCCCTGCTCGCCCTGACGCAACCGGAGAGCCTGGCATCCTGATGGCAAAAACAAGGAGAGTCGCGGTGGTGATTCCGGTTCCCGCCCCTGAATTGGATCATGTGGTGATTACGGTGGCCGACCAGCTGGATAGCGCCAGCGTGCTGTACCAGCGGCTGGGCTTCCAGCTGACGCCGCGTGGTCATCATTCGCTCGGCTCCAGTAATCATCTGGCGGTGTTTAAGCACAATTACCTTGAGCTGCTGGGGCTGGAAAAAGGACGCGCCCATTTGCGCCCCGATTTGCAGCATTCGGTGCCGGGTCTGAATGCGCTGGTGTGGAAAACCGACGACGCCGATGCGGTTTATCAGCATCTGCAACGTCAGGATCTGGATGGCGATGCACCTGCGGCTTTTTATCGCCCGGTCACCCTGCCCGACGGCAACCAGCAGGAGGCGCGCTTTCGCACCGTGTCATTACGCCCGGAGCTGGTGGTCAACGGGCGCAGTTTTTTTTGCCAGCACCTGACGCCGCAGTCAGTGTGGCAACCCGCGTGGCAGCAGCACCCGAACGCCGTCAGCAATATCAGCGAATTTGTGATTGTCGCCCAGGATCCGGCACGAGTGGCGCAGGTTTACAGTCAGCTGTTTGGCAGTAATCGTATTGTGGCCTGCCTGGACGGCGCGTTTGTGTTACGTGCCGGCGCCGCCACCGTACGCTTTGCCGCCGCCAGCTATGTCGAGAACCGCTTCGGTGCACTGCCCGCTGATTATCAGGGCGAGGCGCGGATGGTGGCAATCAGCCTGCAAAGTGACGATCTGGCAAAAACCCGCGCCAGCCTGCTGCATGGCGAGGTGCCATGGCGCGAGCAGCAGGATGCGCTGGTGGTCGATGCCGCGAATGCGTTTAATCTGACGCTGCGTTTTCATCGTTAAGCGCTTTATGCCATATTTCAGCTAATGAAACCGTTTTTAGTTAATAGTGAACGGATCGCATATTTGTTAGTTTGCTGATGCACCTGAGAAAACCATCGCAATTAAAAAATATTGAGGTCTTTGCTATGCAGATAAAACGGCTGTTCGGTCGTGCTATTTATTTACTCTTCCTGGGAATCAGTTTAATTTCAGCCGCTGCGCAGGGCGCCAGCACCACGCCGGAAAAAGGCGGAACCTTAACCTTAATATTACCCAGCGAACCCTCTTCACTGGTAGCGCTGGCCACCGTCGCACAACCGGTTATTGCCGTTAGCAGCAAAGTTAATGAAGGCCTGCTGACGTATGATTACGATCTGAATCCGCTGCCGCAACTGGCGACCTCATGGGAAATTAGCCCGGATGGTAAGCAATATACTTTCCATCTGCGTAAAGGCGTAAAATGGCACGATGGCCAGCCATTTAGCGCCGAAGATGTGGCATTCTCGATTAATTTATTAAAGAAAACCCATCCGCGCGCCAAAGCCACCTTTGCTAATGTCGAGTCGATTGAAACCCCGGATGCCTTAACTGCAGTATTTAAACTGAGCCATCCGGCGCCCTATTTAATTCGCGCCTTCGCCGCCGGTGAAACCCCTATTCTGCCAAAGCATCTGTATACCAGCGATGATGCGCTGAAAAACCCGAATAATAATCATCCGGTTGGCACCGGGCCATTTATCTTTGAAAAATGGCAACGCGGCAGCTATATCATTTACAAGCGCAACCCAAATTACTGGGACAACCCTAAACCTTATATCGACCAGCTGGTGGTGAAATTCTCCACCGATCCGGTGGTGCGCTCGCTGGATCTGCAAACCGGTCAGGCGGATATCGGTTATCGCACGCCGGTGGCGCTAAGCGAACTGAAGCGATTGAAGGAGAAAGGAGAGCTGGTATTTGATACCAAAGGCAATAATTACTCTTACAGCGTCGCCTCCATCCATTTCAACCTTGATGATAAACTGTTTAAAGATCTGCGTGTACGTCAGGCGATTGCCCATGCGATTAACCGCAAAGCGCTGCTGAATGTGGTCTATTTTGGCTACGCCACGCCGACCGAAACGCCGGTGGCGCCTGGGCTGAAAACCTTCCACAGTACCACCCCTTCGCCTTATGAATATGATCTGGCGGCGGCGAATAAATTACTCGATGACGCCGGCTATAAAAAAGGCAGCGATGGCGTACGTCTGCGGGTCACTCTCGATTATAATACTTTTGATGATACCTTCCGGCGTAATGCCGAATTTGTCCGCTCCGCATTAAGCCGTATCGGTATTGCCGCCACCCTGCGTTCACAGGATCTTTCAACCTATGCGAAGCGGGTATTTACCGACCGTGATTTCGCCTTCTCGATTGACCAGTATGCCAACCTGTATGATCCCACCGTTGGCGTGCAGCGTTTATACTGGTCGCAGAACTATCGTCCGGGTGTGCCTTTTACCAATATTTCCCATTACAGCAATCCGCAAGTGGATAAATTACTGGAAGCCGCACAAACCGAAAATGATCCGCAAAAGCGTCTGGCCGAGTTCCGGCAATTCCAGGACATTGTGCAGCGTGAATTGCCGGATATTAACCTCGCCTCACCGCAATTTATTACCATCGCCAATAAACGCGTACAGGATCATTCGCTGACTGCCGATGGTCTGGAAGGCAATATTTCCGGCGTCTGGCTGAAAAGCGAACCTTAATATCTTATCTATAAGGTTAAGCACATTTCAAACGCCTGCCGCCTTGCCATGGTGCAGATCATCGGCACGGGCGGCGAGAACGCCGCCCCTACATAAGCCTATGAATTTTCTGTAGGGGCGGCGTTCTCGCCGCCCATAAGTAAACAGCCACTTTCAACTGTATTTATCTTAACTGATCAGCATTGCGGTTACTGCAGAGTTTTATGCCCAAAGCGGCAAAGCTATGCGCATAAACTTGATATCCAGCGATTAAGCGGTCAGTTAATTTATTGTTTGAATTTTGTCAGGGAATTTGAGGCTTCAGTATGAATATCGCAGTCAGAAAACCCGCTACGATCGGCATTTTGCTGGTTAAGACCCACTTCCGTCGCTATCAGGGAGATATTGGTAATCCGCAAAGCTGGCCGTTTCCGGTGATTTATCAGGTGGTGGAGGAAGCCATTCCGCAACGTATGGGGCATCTCGGTGAGCATCAGCTGCTGGAACCGTTTAAACGTGCGGCGCAGAAACTGATTGATCAAGGCGTTGACGGCCTGACCACCAGTTGCGGCTATCTCTCCTGGTATCAGCAGGAGCTGGCGGCCTGGTCACCGGTGCCGGTAGTCACCAGCAGCCTGCTGCAATATGCCAGCCTCGCGCAGTCGTTGCCAGCACAGCGTCCGCCACTGATTCTCACTTTTGATGAGAGCACGCTGAAAGCGGACTATCTGACACGGGTGGGTATTCCGGCCGATGCCGCGGTGGCGGGAATGCCTGCTGATTCTGAATTTGTCCGCTCGATTCGGCAAGGTGATGACAGTGTCGCCTGGTCGGTGCTGGCGACTGAAGTGATCGCCACGGCGGCCAGCGCGCTGCAACGCTATCCGCACAGCGGCGCTTTCCTGCTGGAGTGCACCAACCTGGCACCGTTTAGCGCGCTGTTGCAGGCGGAATTTGGCCTGCCGGTGTACGACACCCTGACGCTGGTTAACGGTTTCCAGGCGGCACTGCGCCCACCGGTCTGGGACGGAGGCCAGCAATGGACCCTCTGATAATTCGTGGTCGGCGGCTGATCATCACGTTGGGTAATGCGTTGTTGCAGGCGATCCCTGCCGCAGTCGGCATTGTGCTGGTGGTGTTTCTGTTCCTGCAGCTGGTGCCGGGTGATGCGGTCGATGTGATGGCCAGCCAGTCCGGTAGCGCCACCGCCGAAACCATGGCCTGGCTGCGTGCCGAATACGGTCTGGATAAACCGGTGCTGGCGCAGTTTGTTAACTATCTCAGCCATCTGGCCCATTTCAGCCTCGGTTACTCACCGCGCTTTGGCACCGATGTCACCAGCCTGATCTTCGGGCGTCTGCCCGGCACGCTGCTGCTGATGCTGCTGGCCCAGCTGCTGGCGCTGACTATCGGCATTACCTTTGGCGTGGTGATGGCGGTGTGGGCGAATAAGTGGCCCGATCGGCTGTTAACGGTGATTAATCTGCTGCTCTACTCGCTGCCTGGTTTCTGGATTGGCTTGCTGATCCTGCTGCTGTTCTCGGTGCAACTTGGCTGGCTGCCCAGCGGCGGCAACCAGACGGTAGGAGCCAGCCTGACGGGCGGGTCAGCGATGCTTGATACGCTGCGCCATGCGCTGTTACCGGTACTGGCGCTAAGCAGCTACTTTATCGCCATCTATGCGCGCCTGACGCGCAGCGCGATGCTGGAGATCGCCGGACAGGACTTTATCCGCAGCGCCCACGCCCGTGGCCTGCCTCCGCGCACAGTGATTGTGCGTCATATCCTGCGCTGCGCCCTGATGCCGGTCACCACCGTGGCGGGCATCTACTTTGGCAATCTGCTGGGCGGCGCAGCAGTTATCGAAACGGTCTTTAACTGGCCGGGGCTGGGTAGCCTGGCGATGGAAGCCATTATCGCCCGCGATTTCAATGTGGTGCTCGGCGTACTGCTGCTGTCAGCCTTTATGGTCGTGCTGGCCAATATCGCCGTCGATCTGCTGCAAAGCTGGCTGGATCCGCGCATCGGGGGAAGCAAATGAAAACTGTCGTCGAACCGATCCATGCCGCGCCATCGCCGGTACCGGATATCAGGCATGCCCGGCTGCACCGCTTCTGGCGCACCGCCGAAGGTGTTTGCGGATTCCTGCTATTAACGGCGGTGCTGATTATGGCGTTGATTGCGCCGTGGGCGTTTCCCGGCGATCCGCTGGAGATGGTGGCGCAACCTTTTCTCTGGCCGGGTGAAGATGCGCAGTTTCCGCTGGGCACCGATTCATTAGGTCGCGATGTTGCCGCCGGTATTTTTCATGGTGCGCAGGTCTCGCTGCAAATTGGCTGTGCGGCGGTAGCCATCAGTCTGCTGCTGGGCGTGGTGGCAGGCGCCGCAGCTGGCTATTTCGGCGGCTGGCTGGATCGCGTGGTTATCCGCGTGGCGGAGCTGTTCCAGACCTTCCCCTCGTTTCTGCTGGTGGTAGTGCTGGTGGCTATCGGACAGCCGACGGTCGGTTATATCGCCTTCGCCATCGGCCTCGCTTCCTGGCCGATGATTGCCCGCCTGGTGCGCACCGAATGCCGCCAGCTGCGTTCGCAGGATTTTATCCTCGCGGCGCAAACCCTTGGCTACAGCCATCTGCGGATTATTTTTCGCGAGCTGTTACCAAATCTGCTGCCAACGCTGGTAATCAGCATTTCGGTGCTGATGGCTTCCGCCATTCTGACCGAATCATCACTGGCGTTTCTGGGCTTTAGCGATCCTAACCGTATTAGTTGGGGATCGATGATTGGTGACGGACGTCAGTCATTACAGAACGCCTGGTATCTGGCGGTACTGCCGGGCGGCGCGCTGGCGATCACCATCCTCGCGCTGAATCTGTTGGGTGACGCGCTAAACGATGCGCTTAATCCACGTCGTAAAGGAAACTGAATCATGGCGAAGCTGCTTGAGTTTGAAAACTTTTCCGCCAGTTTTGGCGATCAGCGTGCGGTGCGCAATCTCAATCTTGCACTGCAACAGGGTGAGTTTCTGGCGCTGGTGGGAGAATCTGGCTGCGGTAAATCGATTACCGCGCTGTCAGCGATGCGGCTGGCGCCGGAGAATGCGCGGTTGTCCGGCGCGATACGCTATCAGGGTCGCGATCTGCTGAGCGCTCCGGCGGCAACAGTGCGGGGTTTACGCGGCAATGAAATCTCGATGATTTTTCAGGAGCCAATGACCTCGCTTAATCCGGTGCTGACCATCGGCCAGCAGCTGACTGAGACACTGCGCTGCCATCGCGCGATCTCAGGCCGCGCCGCACGCCAGCAGGCGATCGATCTGCTGGATCGGGTGAATATTCCGCACGCGGCGCGCCGGGTGGATGACTACGCCCACCACTTTTCCGGTGGTCAGCGTCAGCGCATTATGATTGCGCTGGCTGTCGCCTGCGAGCCAAAGCTGCTGATTGCCGATGAACCCACTACCGCGCTGGATGTCACGGTGCAGCAGCAAATCCTCAGCCTGCTGGATCGCCTGCGCCATGAGCTGAAGATGGGCGTGCTGTTTATCACTCACGATCTCGGCCTGGTCGAGCAGCGCGCCGACCGGGTAGCGGTGATGTATCAGGGGCAGAAAGTCGAGGAGAACAGTAAAACCGCACTGTTCCACCAGCCGAAGCATGCTTACAGCCGCGGATTATTGGCCGCCTCACTGCATAGTATGGAAGCACCGCATTACCTCAGTCAGCGGCTGACCGAGATTGTGCATCAGCCGGAAGCGGCTCCGCGCCTGATTACGCCGCCGCTACGCAGCTTCGCGCCGCTAAATCGTCTTGCGCCGCCGTTACTGCAACTGGAAGATGTCAGCTTTAACTATGCCGCTGATAGCGGGTCTGCCGGAGTAAAGAATATCTCGCTGACCCTTCAGCCTGGCGAAACCCTCGGGCTGGTCGGTGAGTCCGGCTGTGGTAAATCGACGCTGTCGAAGCTGATCCTGCGCCTGCTCACGCCTGACAGCGGTAAGATCTGGCTGGATGGCCATGAGATCGCGCAGTGGCGATCGGCGCAACTGGCGCCGCTGCGTCAGCGCATGCAGATGGTGTTTCAGGATCCTTACGCCTCACTGAATCCACGTCATACCATTGAAGAGATCCTGACTACGCCGTTGCGCGTCCATCGACCAGAGAGCCGCGCCAGCCATGCCCAGAGCGTGCGTCAGGTACTGGATCAGGTCGGTTTACCGCAGAGTGCCTTAAAACGGCTGCCGCATGCATTTTCCGGCGGCCAGCGTCAGCGTATTGGCATTGCGCGTGCGCTGATTGTCGATCCCGCACTGCTGATCTGTGATGAACCGGTCTCCGCGCTTGATGTCTCGGTTCAGGCGCAGATCCTTAATCTGCTGGTCGATCTGAAGCATGAACGTCAGCTGTCGCTGCTGTTTATCTCCCACGATCTGGCAGTGGTAAAATATATCGCCGACCGCGTAATGGTGATGTATCAGGGTGAAACGGTGGAGCAAGGCGATCATCAGCAGATCTGGCATCAGCCGCAGCATCCGTATACCCGGCAGTTATTGCAGTCGCTGGCAGGACGCCGTGAAGCGGCGGCGTGATTTTAATGGAGGTTGTGCAATGAAAAAGGCTTTACTTATTTCCGGGCTGCTGTTTTCTGTATCTGTTGCAGCCAAAACCCCTGATTGCCATTCCTGGCCGATGAATATGGCGGAAGTCTGGCTGAAAAACGAAAAAATCGTGGATATAAACCAACTGGATGAACCAAAGACAGAGTTCAAATTACTCGCCTCTGAAAAGAAAAAGGAGGGTTTGTATACTCAGGTTTCTCATTTTGTCTTTCATGATAAGCACGGCAAATCTTACAACCTGATTACACAAAGTGATGCCACTCAGGAAGAGTGCTCTGCCAGTGAAGTAAACGTTTTCCAGGTGTCAAAAACCGCTATTAATCACTAATGTTTATTGAGCAAAAAGGGGGCGTCCCCCTGAGCTGGTCAGTTAAGAAAAATAGAGTTGAAAGTGGCCGTTTACGGGCGGCGAGAACGCCGCCCCTACAGAAATTTATAGGTTTATGTAGGGGCGGCGTTCTCGCCGCCCATGCCGATGATATGCACCATGACGAGGTGCGAGGCGTTTGAAATCTGCTTAACCTTATGGATTTACCCTTACCCTGGCAGTTATTCAGCCAGATTAACCACATGGCTGGCGATATCCGGTAATGCTTTGATAATTCCCTGCTGCTGATACCAGGCGGCGATATGCGCGATATGCGCCACCTCTTTCTCACCTACGGTGGTAACCGGCACGGTATTGACGTTACCCAGCTGCTGCGCCAGTGCATCACCTGGTTGGCCCATCTGTGACGCCCAGATTTTACCCGCCTCCAGCGGATGCGCTTTCGCCCAGGCATTCTCCTGTTGCAACACCTCGTAGACCCATTTCAGCACCTGCGGATGTTGCTGATAGAAAGCATCGCTGACAAAGTAGCCGGCGGCATTTTCCGATCCTACCGCTTTGCCATTGCTTAGCAGGCGGGCATCGTAGCTCTGTTGCGCCAGTGACAGGAACGGATCCCAGATAGCCCAGGCATCAACATGGCCGCCAACAAAAGCGGTGCCGGTGTCAGACGGACTGAGATAGACCTTTTGCACCGTATCTTCCGCCAGCCCGGCGCTGCTTAGCGCGCGTGACAGCAGATACTCGCCGGTGCCGCCTTTATTAACCGCCACCTTTTTGCCGCGCAGGTCGGCGATGCTGTTTATCGGGCTGTCTTTGCGCACCACAATCCCCTCGCCGTCGGCGGGCATCGCCTGATAAGCGAAGAAGCGTAGTGGCGATCCGGCGGCAATGGCGGTGACAAAGGCGGTGGAGCTGCCGGTGGTCATATCAATCGAGCCAACATTTAGTGCCTCATAAGCTGGTGCCGCAGCGGAAAACGGCCCCGCCCACTGCACCTTGACCTGATGGGCCGCCAGCGATTTTTCCAGTGTGCCTTTCTCTTTTGCCAGCGCCAGATCGGTTGGCCCACGCAAAAAACCAATACGTAAGGTGATCTCATCAGCGGCGTGCGCCCCGCTCAGCGCGCTGCAAAGCAGCAGTGCGCCCAGCCAGCCGTTTTTTTTCCAGAGGGTCATGCGTTGCTCCGTGGTGTTAACGAAAAAGAGGTGTCAATAAAACCGGCCGCGTACAGGTCATCAGCCTGCTGTTGTTGCTCATCAAGCAGTGCGGCATCGGCAGGGATAATCCCCCAGGGGCGGGCAGCGAGCGTGCTCTGCCACTCTTCACGGGTAATGGTGTTATTCAGATGCAGGTGCAGTAAGTCGGCCACGTCCGGCTGATGCTGCGCAATCCAGCGATCGTTGTGCTGGAGTTGCGCCACCAGCCAGGCAGCGGCCTGCGGATGGGCCGCAGTCCAGCCGCGGCGCGTCCAGAATAGTGAACGATTGACGATTAACTCACCCACTTCAGCAATACGCTGCACGCCAGCAGTGGCGGCAGCGCGCGTCAGCCAGGGATCAATCGCCAGCCAGCCATCAATCTCACCATTCAGCAGCGCATCCAGCGCCGCCTGTCCGCGCAGATCCTGTAAATCGATATCGTCACGGCGCAGCCCCTGCTGCTGTAACAGACGCGCCAGAAAGTGATCGGTAAAGGAGCCTGGCATCGCCGCCAGACGTTTACCGCGCAGCGAGGTCAGATCATTGCCTGCCGCGCTCAGTAAGGCGCAGTTAGCATCACGTGGCGTGGAGCTGGCAAGGTAAGCGACATCCAGCCCGCTTGCCGCGCTGGTGACCGGCGGGGTCGAGCCGGTGCCCACGATATCCAGCTGATCCTCACGTAACAGGCGGCCACTGTCACCGCCCTGCTGATAGTCGAGCCAGGCGATCTGCCAGCCTTGCTGCTGCGCAGCAGACTCCAGCACGCCGCGATGGCGTAAAATAAACAGTGAGAGATTATTAGGGTGGCTGCCGAGACGGATCTGCATCACTTCGGCTCCACTTCACTGACCGGACGATCCCACAGATTGCCCCAGGTAAAGGTATCATGGCGATCGGCCGCCGGACTTTCGTCACGCATGACATCCAGCAGTGGCATCACTAACTCGCTGAAACGATAGGCCTCTTCCAGCAGCGGGAAACCAGAAAGGATAAACACTTCAACCCCCGCATCCTGATAGGCGCGCAGCGTACGTTCTACCGTCTCAGGGCTGCCAACAATCGCAGTGCCGGGGCCGGGACGCACCAGCCCGATACCTGCCCACAAACCGGGATAGATTTCCAGGTCGCGCGCATTGTCCGGGCGCTGATTATTGTGCAGCGCGCCCATTCGCGCCTGCCCTACCGAGTCGGAGCCTTGCGCCAGCTGCCGCCGCGCCTGGATCGCCTTATCATCCATCGAGGCATAGAGCTCATCCACCGCCTGCCAGGCGCGCTCATCGGTTTCCCGCACAATCACATACAGCCGGATGCCAAAGCGCAACTGACGGCCATATTTCGCCGCCCGCGCCTTCACTTCCGCAATTTTCTCTGCGGCCTGCGGCGGGGTTTCCCCCCACGAGAGATAAGTATCAATATGCTGCGCCGCGACCTCCTGTGCCGCAGCGGATGAACCACCGAACCACAGCGGCGGCGGTGGATAGCCACCATTACTCAGCGCCAGTTTTGCCGACGAGATCTGATAATGGTCGCCGTCGAAGTCGACCTGCTGCTCTGCCAGCAACGGGCGCAGCACACGCAGAAACTCATCACTCAGCGCATAGCGTTCATCATGGTCCAGATGCATGCCGTACGCGCCGAGGGTGTTTTTATCGCCACTGACTACATTCAGCAGCACGCGTCCTTTGGAGAACTGATTAAAGGTGACCGCCATTTTCGCCAGCAGCGTCGGCGAAATCAGGCCTGGCTGGATAGCGATCAGAAATTTCATCCGCTCGGTATAGGGGATCAGCGATGCGCCGAGGATCCAGGGATCGTGCGCGCCGGTGGCGAGGAGCGCACCGGTAAAGCCGAGATGATCAACCGCGCGCGCCACCTGCTGAAAATAGGCGTAATTCACCTGACGACTGCCGCTGGCAGTCCAGGGTTGCGGGCCGTCTGGCGCGGTGAGATACCAGTAAATTTCCATCACGTTGTGTCCTGGCTGAAAAAAAGAACCACAGCAATAGCAAATCCGTCAGCCAGTGAAAAACAATCAAAATGGGTAAGCTTTGCCTGAATGCGGCATTAGAGGACATAAGGCGGCGAGAACGCCGCACTGACTGTCCCTTCCCCCGTGAAGCGGGGGAAGGGACAGGATGGGGGATTAAAAACTGAGATCTCAGGACGTTATTCCCCCCCAGACCCTCCCCCATAAATGGGGGAGGGGATCAGATAGCCAGCCACTGGCCGACAATCTTCTGATACTCGCCGGTAGCGGTACTCAGATGCAGCCACTGATCGACGTACAGCTTCCAGCTGATATCATCGCGCGGCAACATATAGGCTTTTTCGCCATACTGCATCGGCTTATCCGGGTTGACCGCACACAGTTGCGGATAGCGTTTCTGCTGATACAGCGCTTCCGAAGCATCAGTGATCATCACATCGGCTTTGTTATCCACCAGCTGCTGGAAGATAGTGACATTGTCGTGGAACAGGGTCAGATTGCCGTTGGGCAGATGGCTATGAACAAAGGCTTCATTGGTGCCGCCCGCCGGTTCCACCAGTCGTACCTGCGGCTGGTTCAGCTGTTCGATGGTCTGATATTTCTTTTTATCGGTGCAACGTACCAGCGGGATTTTACCGTCGGTGCCCAGCGGATTAGCAAACCACGCGGTTTGCTGACGTTTCAGCGTCACCGAGACCCCGCCCAGCGCGATATCGCACTGCTTCGCGAGGAAATCCGGCGTCAGGGTTTTCCATGTGGTCGCTACCCAGTTTACTTTTGCCCCGAGGCTCGCTGCCAGCGACTGCGCCATGGCGATATCAATGCCTTCATAGCTGCCGTCAGTGCGCAAAAACGTATAGGGTTTGTAATCACCGGTGGTACAAACGTTCAGGGTTTTGCTCTGCATCACGCGATCAAGATGTGACTGCGCGCTGGCGCTACCGGCCACCAACATCAATGTCACGGCCCATAATTTATTTATCACTGCACTGCCCTCTTTTCTGTTTTTTTATCGGCGGAAACCTTACCCCAGCCATCACCATTATTGCTGCCGAAGCAAAGGTGTTGTGATCAATCGCACATTTTTCTCTGGCCGCTACCAGCGTACACTGACTTAAATTCATGAACTGGAGAAGAAAAAGCGCATGAGCAAGATTTTTATTATTGATGCGGGCAAATCGTTTGCCCATTCCAAAGGTGAGCTAAACCATACCCTGACCAACGTTGCCGCCACTTTCCTGCGCGATAACGGCCATGATGTCGAGATTACCGTGGTGGATGACGGTTATGATGTGGCTACCGAAATTGAGAAGTACCTCGCAGCAGATACCGTAATTTATCAGATGCCAGGCTGGTGGATGGGTGAGCCATGGACCCTGAAAAAATATATCGATGAAGTGTTTACCGAAGGTCACGGCAAGCTGTATGCCAGTGATGGCCGTACACGCTCCGATGCGGCGAAAAAATATGGTTCCGGCGGCCTGATCCAGGGCAAGACCTATATGTTGTCGCTGACCTGGAACGCACCACTGCAGGCCTTTACCGATCCGGAACAGTTCTTTGAAGGTGTCGGCGTCGATGGGTTGTATCTGCATTTCCATAAAGCAAACCAGTTCCTCGGCATGGAAGGATTACCCACCTTTATCTGCAACGATGTGATGAAGCTGCCTGATGTTCCACGCGATATCGCGCGTTATCGTGAGCATCTCGGTAAGATCTTTGCTTAACTTAGTTATTCCCTTTCAGGAGTCGCAGTATGCTGACCGTCATTGCTGAAATCTGTGTTAAACCGGGCCGTCGCGACGAGGTGATGGCCGCAATCGCGCGTTTAACGCCGGTGGTATTGCAGGAGGAGGGTTGTGGCTCTTATCAGGCATTACTTGACCATAAAGCCCAGGTGCCGTGGAAGCAGCATTCACCGGACTCCATTTTTATGCTGGAGCACTGGGATTCGCTGCGTCATCTGGAGCAGCATCAGCAGATGCCGCATATGGAAGCCCATCGCAACGCGATCAAAGATGATGTGGTGGATGTGAAGATTTTTGTGCTGGAAGCGGCAAAATAATCCGTAAACCGGGCGGTGTTTGATCCGCCTGGCTTATAACAACGGTTTGCTGGCGATCTGCTCGCTGAGGAAATCGAGAAAGCAGGTGATACGCGCGGAGAGCGTGGTATTACGGTAGTACACAGCACTGACTGGATGGCGCATTTCCTGCGTCTCCTGCTCCAGCACCGGCACCAGCCGGCCACTGTCGCGATCCTCACGGCTGAGAAAGTCCGAGAGACGCGCAATCCCCTGTCCATATACCGCCAGCTGACGAATGGTTTCGCCGCTGGAGGCTGACACATCCGGCTTCACCTGCAAAAACTGCCCCTCACTGCGCCATACCGGCCAGATATTATGTTTATCTAACTGGGTAAAACCGATTAAACGGTGATTAGCCAGATCAGCCACGCTGACCGGCTGGCCATATTTCGCCAGATACGCCGGACTGGCCAGCAGACGCAGTTTACTGCTGCCTAAATTGCGCGCATGGATGGTTGAATCGCGCAGTTCGCCAATGCGGATGGCGATATCGGTCTGCTGCTCCAGCAGATCAATCACCAGGTCGTCAGTATGCAGTTCAAGCTGGATCAGCGGAAAGCGCGCCGAAAATTCCTCTACCAGCGGCACAATCACATGCAGCATAAAAGGCGTGGCGGCATTCACCCGCAGTCGTCCGGAAGGGATCTCACGGCGCTGGGCGATCTGCTCTTCGGCGGTTTCCACCGATGCGAGGATCTGCCGCGCGTGTTGCAGAAACACCTGCCCCTCTTCGGTCAGTGCCAGCCGCCGCGTGGTGCGATGCAGTAAGGTGGTTTGCAGCTTGTTTTCCAGGCGGCTTAGCGCGCGGCTAATACCGGAACTGGTCTGGCTCAGCTGTTCAGCAGCAGCAGTAATCGAACCGGTATCGACCACTACCACCCAGGCACGTAGTTCTTCAAGGGTGATTTTCACAGACTATCCCGCACACCGGAAACAAGAAGGGCGACCTGGTTGTCGCCCTGACTTTGGTAGATTTAACGCAAAACGTTAATTCAACTTATCATGTTTTCCGCGTCATCAATTGTCATTTTTGGCCTAAATCAGTGGCTGTGTGCAGGTTTCGCCAGCGCAAAAGCTGCCGACAGATCGAGACGCTGCCAGAATGCCTGATCGGCAGTCGAGCCGGAAAGCGGATAACCGGCCGGTAACGCACTATTGACCATTAACGCACGGCGCTGAGCGGCAGACAGCCTTGGTAGCGCGGTTTCCAGCAGTACTTCCGCCCCATCAGGCACCACCACGCGCGACGGCGACACCTGCTGCTGCGGCAGCCCATAGCTCATGGTAAAGCGATAGAAATCTTTCATTGCCGGCGAGCGATAAGGATCATCCTGACCTGCAGTTTGCGCGCATTCAGCCAGCGATGTGCCACACTCTTTTTCCAGCGCGCTACGCAGCTGATCGCGCGCCTCGTTAAACAGCGCGTGATAATGCGGATCGTTAAGGTAATGCGCGACGTTGCGCTGAACCACCATTCTGGAACCGATAATATCCAGCGGGTAATGCACCCCCAGCACAATGCGCGAGTAGCCATAGCGCGCGCCACGCTCCATCAGCGCGTCAAAACGCTCCGGGACCATTTCAGCCAGCAGCAGCGCATCGGTATAGCCGGTATTGGTATGTCCGCTCGGGAACGAGCCGCCATCGGCGGTATATGGCTGGTTATCTTTTACCACCACATCATCCGGTACCAGATGGATGCTGTTGCCTTTAACCAGGAAAGGACGCGGATAGTTAAAGTGTTTTTTTGCTGCGCTGGTGCTGACTTCGCTGGCTTTAATCAGCGCCGCCGCTTTGCTGAGTTCGCCTTTGTCATAGGCGGCCAGGAAAGCCTGACCGAGGCGCGGGCCAAGGGCATCAGCGAGATAATAGAGATATGAGATCCCTTCGGCATCCGCCAGTGCCTGATGGCGCGCGCCCTGAACCGCATTGAGGTTGATCGACGCCACCGTGGCGCTGCTGGCCAGCAATGTGGAATCCGGCAGCGCGCTGAAAGCGGATAACAGTTCAATGCCTGCCTGCTGATTGGCTCTGGTCTGGAAGTCATAGCCGCTGGCCTTCAGCCATGCACGGTCAGCCTGAGTATCGGTTTGCTTAGCCTTCTCCAGCTGGTCGCGCGTCAGGGTTGTCGCCGCGCCTTTTAACGCATTGCGCTGCGCCTGCAGGATCTGCATTTCCAGCGCGCCAAACGCCTGACTGGTCGAAGCCGGTGAAGTGCTGTTTGCCAGTGCCGCCGCCTGGGGTAAAGCATCGGTACGGGCTTGCACTTGCTGAGCGAACAGCAAAGCCGCCGCCACTATCGTTAAGCGAATTTTCATTTATTTTTCCTTATAATCAAAATATTACCTTGCCTGTTGTCGAGTCTGGCAGCGCCGGATGACATTTTTGTTGCAAGGTAACGTTTTGACATGCCTTGATACGCGCAGAAAAAATCTTTTCGGGCGGTCATGGCGGAAACCCCTCGCCAGTAAATAACAGATAGTTCCAATACGTTATTAAACGCCCTGAAATTTATTACCTTATTTGCTGCAATATGCAATCATTGTCATATAATCGAATGCCTGTCACCAAACGGGAAGGATCTCATTTTGCTGTCTTTAAATGAAATATTTGCTCTACGTCAACAATTAAGAGAGTACCTGCAGAGCAAGCAGTATGAAAAACTAACGCAATACTTCGCCACCGCCCATGCCGATTTTAAGGCTAATCGCGATAATAATATTTATCTCTATATTATCGATTTTGATTTTTTGCTTAGCCCGAAAATATACAGCCACAAAACCATCTCGCAATATTTAATCGACTGGCACCAGGCTCAGCCGATGAGCAGCTATCCCTGCCAGCTACTGGCGCAGCACTGGCTGACTATTGCTGGCGAAGAGCGCGGCGGTCAGTACGCTGAGGTTGTCAGCCATAATCAGTGGCAGCGTGCCGCTATCAGTAATGATTTAATGTTCTACTGGGCGGCAAAAGCCATTTCCCTCGACAGTCATTGCACTACCCTTTATCAACACCTGCTTTCAGCAACAGGCCATTTTCAGGAGCCGGAGTGGTTTCGCAACCGTCATGAGACGGTGCAGTTCGACTTAGCCTGGTATGGTTCGACAGCGCTGGAATTTGCTCAGTCAAAAGGCGGCGTGCCGTTATCCAGTACACCATTTAACACTGGTCTGCCGGAGCCCAGCGCGGAAGAAGCTACATTTGCGCCACTCTACTGGCTAAACCGTGCACTGGAATGCGATGCGCAAAATATTGTTGTCCGCACCCTGTACATTAACTACCTCTATCCCCGCTGGTATGGCGATGAGAAGCACCAGGCAATAGATGCATTTCTGGCTGGTGATTACTGTAAAAACCTGAGCGAGCCTCAGCGTAATATCCTGTATCGCACCAAAATGCTGGATAAAGTGAATAACATTGAGCACTGGCCGGATTACAGTAATGCCAAAAAATTAAAGCAGCACGATGAAAAGTTCCGCCAGCTGTTATCACTTAATATGCCAGCGCATGATATGGCGGTGACGCATATTATCTATATCGGTATGTGTTCACATTTCCTGCTGGATAATAATGGCAAGCTCTACGCGCAAAGCCCTTATTTTGCCCGACGTATTTATGACAGCATCGGGTATGTGCTTAACAGCGATCAAAGCTGGGTAATCTACAGCCTCGGTGAGAGTCTTATCCTGTGGTTAAGTGAAATCCCCTCCCATCCGGATTACCAGGTTGCTGATACTGATCACCTGTTAAAGCGTTATCTGGAAGCGACACAAGGTAACGGTGAAAATCATACCGAGCTGGTGTTCAGTGCTTTTGCCCGCCTTTATCCGACACAAGATATTCAGCTACAGCAACCCGCCGACTGGTGGCTTCAGCGCCTGCTGGATTCTGCTGCGGCGATGCCAGTGGAGATGCTGGGGGTGATTTTCAAG
The DNA here is from genome assembly GCF_025527015.1 of Winslowiella arboricola. Taxonomy (GTDB): domain Bacteria; phylum Pseudomonadota; class Gammaproteobacteria; order Enterobacterales; family Enterobacteriaceae; genus Erwinia; species Erwinia arboricola. The sequence continues at coordinate 392,718 of NZ_JAODIM010000040.1, forward strand.
CGCCTGTGTGGTTTAGGCCATGCCGCGGCGGCGAAAGATTTTTTGTTGCAGCTAAGCGCCAGAGAGTATCTGCCTGGTACGCTGTTACTGACAGAACTCTTTGCCGGACAACATCCTAAACTGGCGGAGCGGCTGGAACTGGCCCCCGCGGCCGATAAAGCTGAATACTACCTCGATATCGCCTGTCGGGAGCGCTCCGCTGAGGCGCTGTTCCGCAAAAGCCGCGCGCTGGAAGAGCAGGCGCTAACCGCCTCGTCACCGGCAGAGAGCAATCGCCTGAATGCTGAGCGGATAACATTACTGGTTGAGGCGTCAGACCACGGGCACGCCATGGCGCGATATGATTACGCCTGCGCGCTGTTCTGGTCAGATGATGTCGACGATCAGCGTTTTGCGCTGGAGCAGCAGTGCGCTCTGCTGCTACTGGATGGCAAAGTGGGGCCGCAACAAACCGCCTATATCGCTTATCTGTATGCTTATGCGGCCTGGAATGGCCGGGGTATGGCGAAAAATATGTGGCTGGCAAAATACTGGATTGAGTATGCCCAGAGCTGGGATGACGCGGAGGATTACCGTCAGATGCGCCGGATGATGACCGACTATTTTACTCTGCGTTTTATCTTTCGTATCCGCGCAAAACAGGACGCCTCTAAAGTACCGGCATGGCAAATGGACTTAGTGAATATGATGCCGTCAGGAGAATAACAACATGATGTTTTTAATGATTTTTTTCGGACTTATCGCCGCCGTATTTGCGCAGCGTAAGCATAAGAAAAATGTTCAGCGTTACCTGAAAGATCCACTGCCGCGCCGTAAGTAAGCGGCAACGTTTAACGCCGGAACGAGGAAAGATTTACGCGTTCCGGCGTTAAGCCGCGCTGGCTGCTAGCGACGATGCGCCAGCCCGCGCACCAGCTGGTCTCCCATCCGTTGCACCAGCCAGACCAGCAGCAGCAACACAATCACCGTGGCGAACATTATCTGGTTATTGAAACGCTGGTAACCGTAGCGAATCGCCAGATCACCTAATCCCCCGCCGCCGATAACGCCTGCCATCGCGGAAAAGCCAATCAGCATCACTACCGTCAGCGTAATGCCGCTCATCAGCGCCGGTAAGGCTTCAGGTAATAACACGCGGCTGACAATATGCCAGTTGGAGCCGCCCATAGAGACCACCGCTTCCACCCGTCCGCGATCGACTTCTTCAAGCGCATTCTCCACGATACGGGCAAAAAAGGGGAAAGCCCCCAGCGTAATCGGCACCACCGCCGCCGTGCTGCCTAATGTGGTGCCGATAAGCAGACGGGTAAACGGGATCAGCGCAATCAGCAGTACCACAAACGGCAATGCCCGGCCGATATTCACCAGCACATTTAATGGCCGCGAGAGCCAGCGCTGCGGAAAGATGCCATCCTGACGGGTGAGAAACAGCAGCACGCCAACCGGCAGGCCGATAAGCACCGTAAACAGTGTTGCCAGCGCCACCATATATAAGGTTTCCAGCGTGGCGTTCAGCAACAATGACTGAAAGCGCTCCCAGCTTATGCTACCCATTGCGAAAGCTCCTCTGCATGGTGTTTTGCCAGGAAGGCGCGATCCGCTGCGCCATCCTGCACCAGCATCTGGCGCAAACGGCTCTGCGGGTTAGCCATAATCTGTGACACGGAACCACTTTCAATCAGCCGGCCTTTTTCCAGCAGCGCAGCGCCATGGCAAATGCGCTTTACCACCGTCATTTCATGGGTGATCAACACCACCGTAATATGCAGCTGACGCTGAATATCCGCCAGCAGATCGAGAATTGACAGCGTGGTTTCAGGGTCCAGCGCGCTGGTCGCTTCATCACAGAGTAAATAGTCAGGCTGCACGGCTAATGCGCGGGCAATACCAACACGCTGTTTCTGGCCGCCGGATAACTGAGAAGGCCAGGCTGCGGCAAACTCCTCCAGCCCCACCAGCTGCAACAGGGTTTTGACGCGCTGCCGCCGCTGACCGGCCGGCATACCGGCGATCTCTAACGGCAAGGCGATATTCGCCGCCACATTTAGCGAATGCAGCAAATTAAAGTGCTGGAAGATCATCCCCATCTGCTGCCGCTGACGGCGTAACTCGGCCACGCTTAAGCGGGTAATATTTTGTCCGTCGACGAAGATCTCACCCGAGGTGGGCCGCTCAAGTAAATTAAGGCAGCGTAACAGGGTGCTCTTGCCTGCGCCGCTACGCCCCAGAATGCCGAAAATGCTCCCTTTATCAATCTGTAGCGATACCTCCTGCAGCGCAGGGGTCGGCGTATCCGAATAATGTTTCGAGAGCTTTTCCAGTTTAATCATTCTTCTGATCCGCGACCGGAATCACCGAACCGTTATAGTGCTGACGGATAAACTCAGCCACCTGCGGTGAGGTTAAATCTTTTGCCAGCTGAATCACCCGTGGATCCTTAGCCAGCTGTGGGTTAGTGACCAGCAGGTTGGCGTAAGGGTTATGAGCAGCTGACTCCAGACCCAGTGAGTCTTTGGCTGGCACCAGTCCCGCTTCAAGCGCGTAGTTGCCGTTAATAATCGCCGCATCAACATCGTCAAGGGCGCGTGGGATCTGCGGCGATTCAATTTCCACGATTTTCACTTTCTTCGGATTCTCACTGATATCCGCCGGGGTCACCAGCGTTGAACCCGCACCGCCTTCCGTCTTAAGGCGAATCACCCCTTTGTCCTGCAACAGCCACAGCGCACGGCTTAAATTGGTCGTATTATTGGGTACCGCAATGCTTGCCCCTTCAGGCAGCGCCGCCAGACTTTTTATTTTATGTGAATAGATACCCAGCGGTTCGATATGCACAGTCGCGGCGACATTAAATTTTTTGCCTAATGCTTTCTCCTGATCGTGCAAATAAGGCAAATGCTGAAAATAATTAGCATCGACATCACCGGCCGCCAGCAGCTCATTGGCGTTAACGCCATTACTTAATTCAATCACGGTAAAATCGAGCGACGGATCTATTTTCTTCACATATTCTAAAATTTCCGCATGGGGCAGCGGATCGGCTGCCACCCGCAATGGGGCGGCTTGCAGCCCCTGGGAAATTAACAGAACTAAGCCAGACAAGGTTAATGCAGTTGCTTTGATCATCTTATTTGCTCTTATTTTTTGTGTTTAATTATTTTGGATATAATCGGCATAAAAACGTTTTGCCACATCAGGATGCGAACGCAGACGTCCTTTCAGGTAATTCCAGCCCACATCGCGTAATAGCGGATTAAGCGGATCGCTGGCGGGTCCCTGTGCGAGGCTGGCCAGGGACGCCGGTAACTGATACACCGGCACCACGGCGCCAAGTTCAGCGCCAAGGAAAAAGGCCACCGACAGACGCTCATTCTCTGCTTGCGGCGACACCACGCGATGGACGGTGGCGCGCAGATAGCCGTTAGTCGCCAGCTCCAGCAGTTCACCGATATTGACCACAAAAGCGTCGTCAACCGGCACCGCATCGACCCAATGGTCTGGCGTCACTTCAACCTGCAATCCCGGTTGTTTATCCTGCAGCAGAAAAGTGAGGAATCCGGAGTCCTTATGCGCGCCCACGCCCTGCCGGGAGCCAGTTTCCGGCCGGCCAGGATAGCGGATCAGTTTGATATGTTCGTTAGGCTTAGCGCCATAAAGATTATCAAAGGCATTGCGCGGCAGTTGCAGCGCAACAGCAAAGGCACGCAGCATTTCCAGCGCCATATTGGTCATTGCCCGCTGATAAGTGGTCAGCACCGTCTGCAATTCTGGTAACGCGTCGGGCCACTGGTTTGGCCCCTGTAAACGCGCCCAGGCTGGTGAGTTTTCATCTAACGTCAGCGCCGGCCGTTCTGCACCAAGATCGAATTGCTCACGATAATCTGGCTGACTGCGGGTTATTTCCACTCCTTCAAGGTTATAACCGCGAAAATGGGGCGAATTCTCCATTTTCACTTTAAGTTTCTGTTCTTTATCCAGATCAAAAAAAGCCCGCGAGACGCGCTGCACATTATTTAATAACTGCGCATCAATGCCATGGTTGATAAGGTAAAAAAAGCCAACATCACGCGCAGCCTGTCCAAGTTTTTCATGGAAATGCTGACGCTGACTTTCATCACCGTGCAGCAATGAAAAATCAATAACCGGAAGATCCAGAGGCTTCACGTTACTCATTAATAAACACTCCTGTTATTTATGAAACTTCACCTTGCCAGTTTGCCTGAAACTCAGCTACGAAAATTATATTCTATCTATAGCAGTAAAGTGGGATTTAAAAAAAGCTGGCAACAAGCGGAAATATTAATAATAACCCAGGGTAATAACCGATTAATAATTAACAAATAGCGGCGGTTGATACGCGGTTATCGGCGGCAGGGGATCGTCAAAACGCACAATTTCTACCCGGCAGCTTTGCGCCGTACATCCCTGCCCCAGTCTTGAACTGCCACAATCTTCGGTCAGCACATTGGGATTACCATGCTTATCCAGCGAGTCAGGCTGCATCACATCCAGCGGATCGTACCAGGCACCGGTTGCCATTTGCACCACACCGGGCATTATCGCCTCGCTCAGTGCCACCCCGGCCAGCAGGGCGCCACGCTGATTGAATACTTTGACGATATCGCCCGCCACAATTTCACGCGCGGCGGCGTCAGCGGGATGCAGCCAGATGGGTTCACGGCCTGAAATTTTACTCTGCTGGCTGACCTTGCCATGATCGTACTGGCTGTGCAGACGGGTGCGTGGCTGACTGGAAAGCAGATGCAGTGGCCACTTACGGGCTAATGCCTGTTGATAGTCAGCTTCCGGCTGATGCCAGTAAGCATGACCCGGACACTCGGGATAAGCGAAATCCGCCACGGTTTGCGAATACAGTTCTATCTTACCGGAAGGGGTACTGAGCGGCGCCAGCGCCGGATTATCACGAAATGCCTGCAACAGAATTTGCGGGCGATCGGGCCGGGCATATTCCAGCTTACCGCTGCGCCAGAATCCGGCAAACGACGGCAACGAAATGCCCTCGGCCACTGCCCGCGGTCGTGAAGCCTCATACAGATGTTGCAGCCAGGCGAAGGCGTCCCGCCCCTCGGTAAAGGATTCGGCACAACCCACTTTTTCCGCCAGCGCGCTAAAAATAGCGTAATCGCTGCGCGCTTCGGCAAAGGCGTCGATATGCTGGCGCATGGCGATCATAAACCCGTCATTGCTGGCGCTGCCGATATCTTCACGTTCCAGCGAGGTGGTGGCGGGCAGCACAATATCGGCAAATTTTGCCTGGGCCGTCCAGTACTGCTCATGGACGATTACCGTTTCCGGACGTCGCCAGGCGAGAATCAGTTTGTTGAGATCCTGATGGTGGTGAAAGGCATTGCCACCGGCCCAGTAAACCAGCCGAATATCAGGATAGCGCAACCGCTGACCGTCAAAATCATAGGGCTCGCCGGGTTGCAGTAACATATCCGCCAGACGCGCCACCGGGATACGCGTCGCAACTTGATTGTCACCCACTGGCAGGCGCGGCCCGGAAAACACGCGTCGATCCGCTCCGGCAAGGTTAGTGCAGGCATAGCCAAAGCCTAATCCGCCACCGGCAGTGCCAATTTGTCCCAGCAACGCGGTGGTCGCCACGGTCGCCCAGTACGCCTGCTCTCCCTGACGGGCGCGCTGTACGGACCAGGCGATATTGATCATCGTTTTATGGCGCGCCATTTCGCGGGCCAGAGCGGCAATATCAGCGGCCGCCAGCCCGGTGATAGCAGCAGCCCAGGCGGGCGTTTTGGCGACGCCATCCTGCTCACCCAGCAGATAAGCGCGGTATTGCGCAAATCCTACCGTATGGCTGGCGACAAAATCTTTGTCGTGAAGATTTTCCGTTACCAGCAGATAGCCGACAGCCAGCATCAGTGCGGTGTCGGTTCCCGGTTTAATCGCCAGCCACTGCGCCTGCGGGATGGCGGAAAGATCGTTTTTGACCGGACTGATATTAATAAAGCGCACGCCATTGCGACTCATCTTTTGCAGCCAGTCATTCAGCGCATGGTCATTGGCGCCACCGCCATTCACCTGCGCATTACGCAGTGGTAAGCCGCCAATCGCGACAAATAATTCGCAGTGCTCAGCCAGTACCGACCAGTGAGTATGCTGCCGTTGCAGGGTATCGAGATCGCCAAGAATATGCGGCAGAATGCGCTCACCGGCGGCGATACTGTAGGTATTGGTACTGCCGCTGTAACCGCCAAAACAGTTGAAGAAGCGGTGCAGCTGGCTCTGGGCATGATGAAAACGGCCAGCACTGGACCAGCCATAGGAGCCAGCGTAAATCGCCTGATTGCCCTGCTCGTCTTTAACCCGCGCCAGTTCGCTGGCCACCAGCGTCAGCGCCTGCTCCCAGCTGACTTCAACAAAGGGTTCCTGCCCGCGTGCATCACGCGATGCGGCGCGGTTTTGTAAAAAGCCAAGGCGCACCGCCGGACGTTTAACGCGCACCGGCCCCTGCACGGCTGCGGTGAGGGACTGACCGATGGCTGAAGGATTGCGATCCCACTCAACCGGATCGATGCCGGTTAACTGGCCGTTTTCGGTGCGCACCCGATAGGTGCCCCAGTGCATCACGGCTAAATCATGGTATTGCGCTGCTGATGACTTCATCTGTTTCACCCGATTAATGCATGGTTAAGCCGTCAGTGACATCGATAGCCCGCCAGCCAAAGATATTCAGGAGGAGGTTTACTCACGGCGGATGCGGCGAGCCAGCCAGCCGCCAACGGTTTGCAGTAGCTGAACAATGACGATCAGTACCAGCGCGGTAGAGAAAGTGGCAAAGGCGTCGAAGCGCTGATAGCCATAGGTAATCGCCAGGTCGCCGATACCGCCGCCGCCAACGGTGCCCGCCATCGCCGTCGCGCCCAGCAGGCCAATCGTGGCGGTAGTCAGCGCCAGTACCAGTGAAGAGGCCGCCTCCGGCAACATAAAATGCCAGATAGTTTGCAGCGTGGTGGCGCCCATCGCGTTAGCGGCTTCGAGAATGCCGGCATCCACATCAAGCAGTGAGTTTTCCACCAGCCGCGAAATATAGGGGGCAATAAACAGAATCAATGGCACGATGGCGCCCGGCGTGCCGATGGTGGTGTTCACGATCAGCCGGGTCAGCGGCAGGATGGTGATCAGCAGAATGATAAACGGCAATGAGCGAATAATATTAATCACCGGATTCAGCACCCGATAGACAAAGCGATTCGGCATAATGCCGCCAGCACGGCAGACCACTAACAGGATCCCCAGAGGAATGCCCAGCAGGGAGCCAAAGGCCAGCGAGACGCTGATCATCACCAGGGTGTCATGCATCGCCAGTAAAAACTGGTCGCCGGTGACCGCCGTATTAAACAGATCAAACATGGCTGATTTTTACCCCCGCGGAGCTGAGAAAACCGATTGCCGCTTCAGTTTGCGAGCGCTCACCGCGTAGCTGCACAATCATAAAGCCGAGGATCGTCTCCTGGACTTCCGACATACTGGCGAACAGGATATTGACCTCTAAGTCGTAGGCTTTGATCACTTCAGTGATCAAGGGCTGGCGGGCGGTGGTGCCGAGAAATTCCAGCCGCAGTAACGCGCCGCTATCGCTGTCGCGCAGTGACTGCACCACCTTTTCCGGCAGACGATCGTGAATGACTGTCTGCACAAAGCTGGCGGTCACCGGGTGCTGTGGATGGGCGAACAGACTGAGTACCTCGCCCTGCTCGACCACGCGTCCTTGCTCAATTACCGCCATTTTGTTGCAGATTTTCTGGATCACCGACATTTCATGGGTAATCAGCACAATCGTAATGCCGTAGCGCAGGTTGATCTCTTTCAGTAACAACAAAATTTGTACGGTGGTATGCGGATCCAGCGCCGAAGTGGCTTCATCGCATAATAAAATCGAGGGGTTGGTGGCCAGTGCGCGGGCAATACCGACACGTTGTTTCTGACCACCGGATAACTCATCGGGATAGCTATGGATCTTTTCACTGAGGTTAACAAACGCCAGTAACTCTTTGACTCGCGCCTGAATAAAAGCTTTATCGCGCCCTTGCAGAATCAGCGGGATCGCGACATTGTGATAAACAGTTTTGGCATTCAGTAAATTGAAATTCTGAAAAATCATGCCGATATTTTTCTTAACCGTATTTAGCTGACTTTTGCTAAATTCCTGCAACGCCTTGCCATTTACAATCACTTCACCTTGCGTCGGCGTTTCGAGATTATTGATTAATCGTAGCAGGGTGCTTTTTCCGGCACCGCTATAACCAATAATGCCAAAAATATCACCCTGTTCTACTTTCAGATCGATATTATCCAGGGCAAGGAATTCATTGCCCTTTCTCGAAAAGGTCTTACTGACATGACGAAATTCAATCATCGGTTTACTCATTTCAGATAATCAGGCAACAGATAACCCTGATACTGCTCATGCGTAAGGATGTACTGTTTAAATTCTGGCGAATGGTAACCATCGATAATGTCTTTGGCGAACTGCGCATCTTTATTTTTGCCGGCAATGGTCACCACATTGATAAAGCCAACCACCGGATCTTCGAGCTTTAACGCCGAAGAGAGTTTTATGCCGCTGGATACCGCAAAGTTACCCTGAATCACGCCAAAATCCACATCCGGTAAGGCACGGACCTGTTGGGCATTATCCATCTCTTTCAGTATGATTTTATAAGGATTTTCAGTGATATTCTTTTGCGAAAAGGTCGCCGGGTCGCTGTCCGGGCTGATTTTCAGCCAGCCAAGATTCTGTAATAACAGCGCAGCACGGTATTCATTGGAGGCCTGATTCGGCACTGAAATAGTAGTCCCGGCCGCAGGTTTATCCGCCTGTTTAAATTTCTGCGAATAGATACCCATCGGCGGCGTTGGCACCTGCACAATACCAATATTATTAATACCTAAACGGTCGTTTACCGATTTCAGATAAATAGGATGCTGCATAATATTGGCTTCAATCGCGCCACTATTGACCGCGTCGTTAACCTGAATACCATCGCTAAAATCTTTATACTCGACTTTATACCCTTTTTTTATCAGTAAAGGCGCCACCCCTTTTTCAAATTGCTCTTTGTAAGGGCCTGGATTAAAACCTAATCTTATCGTTTTATCATCCTGACTCTGCGCACTCGCCAGAAATGAAGCGGCAGATAAAACCAGCAGTAAAAAACGACGCAATGACAATGCATTCATAACTCAATCTCTGAACAGTTCCCATAAGAAAAATGATTAAACCATACGCATATAGGCTTTAAAAGAGAGGTTGGTGCGTTTTCAATTGCTATTTACTGATAACGTTATCCATAAAAAATCCATGCATTGCTAAATCTCTGACGGTTATTATCATCATCCGATAAATGCTTTTTCCGCAGAGAGTTACTGCGCACTAAATTAAAAACCAGAGAATAATATGCCTGATTTTTCTGCCTCACCGCTGATAAATCAGCTGGAAGAAAACCTGTTTAGCGTGCTGGAAAAAATGGCGGTGCAGTTTAATACTGCCGACAAGCCGCTGATTGACCTGTCGAGCGGCAGCCCGCATCAACGCACGCCGCCGGAAATTATCGCCTCGCTGAAAGCGGCAGTGGATAATGCGGACAATCATGATTATCCCTCTTTCTGGGGTAAGCCAGCGGTCAGAGAGGCAATTGCAGATTTTTATCAGCGTAATTATGCAGTCGAACTCGATCCGGAGAGCGAAATTGCCGTTTTTCAGGGGTCGCATATTGGCGTCAGCGGCATTCCGCGCGCGGTGCTCAGCCCTGGCCAATACATTATTTCAACCGATCCCTGCTATCCAATCTATCGTTCAGCCGCAATCCAGGCACAGGCGCAATTTTTCGGCATTCCGCTGGAACAACAACGCGGTTTCCTGCCTGATTTTGATCGCGTGCCGCCAGATATCGCCCGTCAGGCTGGCCTGCTGCTGCTTAACTATCCGCATAACCCGACCGGTGCGATGGCCACACCTGAATTGTTTAACTCGGCACTGGCCTTCGCAAAACGTTACCAGCTACCGATCCTGCATGACTTCGCCTATGCGGCGATTGGCAGCACGCCACAGCAGGCGCCGGTCAGTCTGCTGTCGATGCCCGGAGGGAAAGAGTGGGGAGTGGAGACCTATACGCTGTCGAAAACTTTCAATATGGCGGGCTGGCGTTTTGGCTTTGCGGTGGGTAATGCCTCCATTATTCAGGCGTTTAAGAAATTGCATACCCATAGCTACAGCACGGTATTTGGCGCGATTCAGGATGCAGCCGTGACGGCGCTGGCGCTGCCGGCTGCGCGTCTTGAGCAGCATCTGTCGCACTATCACCGACGGCGTCAACAGGTAGTAGAAAAACTGACGGCGATAAACTGGCCAGTACCACCGGATCAGGGCACTTTTTTCCTCTGGCTGCCGGTGCCGGTGGGCTATAGCAGCCAGCAACTGACGCAGCGATTACTGAGCGAATCCCATGTACTGGTCGCGCCGGGCGCGGGCTTTGGCGCGGGTGGTGAAGGTTTTATTCGTATCAGCCTGACCGCTGATGATGACGCTTTATTCAGCGCCTTAAAGCGTATTGCTGCGCTGCAATTGTTCCAGTAAGGATGACGTATGCTAGCCATTAAAACGCCGGATAATTATCTCAATCAATCCGGAGTGATTAATCAGATCGGCGATTATATTGCGCCGCTGGCCCAGCGCATTGCGCTGATCACCAGCCCGACCGCGTGGGAGCTCACCCGTCAGGCGCTTGAAACCAGCCTGCAGCATCATGCCATTCACTATCAGGTCTGGTTTCTCAACGGCCCCTGTTGTCTTGAGACGCTGCAACAGCTGGCGATTGAGATCGGCAAACAGGGAGCGGAACTGATTCTTGGCGTCGGTGGCGGCCGGGTGATGGATGCCGCGAAGGGGATTGGCGGACTACTGGATAATCTGGCGGTGATCAATGTCCCCACTATTGCCGCGACCTGTGCCGCCTGGTCACCGATTACGGTGTTATATGATCAACAGGGCGGACACCATCACTCCGTGGTGCAACAGCGTCCGCCAGTCTGGGTGCTGGTCGATACCCTGATTATTGCGCAATCACCGATACGTTATTTACGAGCGGGCATTGTCGATGCGATTGCCAAATGGTACGAATTCTCACTCTATCAGCACCATCCCGACGCCGGGCTGGGCTTACAGCTAAAAATTCAGGCCGCCAAATCGGCGCTGGAGGTGATTAATCACCATGGCGAGCAGGCGGTGGCTGACAATACACAACACATCGCCTCAGTTGCGTTAAAACAGGTGATCGACGCGAATATTGCCTTAGCCGGACTGGCAAACAGTATTTTCGATGAGGTGCCGCGCGCCGGAATGGCGCATTTAATTCATGATGTGCTCACCCGCTACCCGCAGTGTCATGGCTGGTTACACGGTGAGATTGTCGGATTCAGCCTTAACGTACAGAGCCAGCTGGAAGAGAAAAATCCTGAACGGCAACAGGGGTTGTGGAAACTGCTGAGGAGTTATCATGCACCAGCCACCCTGCAACAATTTGGTCTGGCGGAACAGAGTAGCCTGCTGGCGACGCTGGCTGAAGCGATGGTTATCGCGACTGATATTCCGGCGCAACTGCCATTTACGGTTACCCGCGAGCAACTGCTTGCCGCCTTTATTGCTACAGGTCGTATCGATACCGCAGTTTAACCACTTATTACTGTAAATTGCGCCTCCGCGCCAATACTCAATACCGATCACTTAAATGACCGGTATTGAGTGATAAAAATGCTATTGCCTGCCCAACTTTACAACAAGTGTTCTTTCAACAGCCTGCAAATAAGAGTGCCAGGTAAATCCCCAGGGTTCTGGATTGAATTGATTTTCAGCAAGCTCAAGCATGATGCTTTCCAGCTCTTTTTCATCCGGGATGACCAAAAGAGTGTTGACTTGCCTGTGGAGCTTTTTCCATGCCCCTTCGTCGTTAACATAGTCAAAGTAACCAGTCATAATGTCATCAAAATTTTCGCCAAAAATATCGAAATCCTGACCAAAAAAGACACCAATCAAGGTCTTAACAGAAGCATATTTTGTGCAGGGGTATAAATATTAAAGCCTCTACAGAGCTTCCCGGCTCAATATAGAGGCTGTTGATCAACGTCAGCGTGTGCCAGTCGGCAATTAAACTTCGATTTCCGCCATATCACCTTTTTCCTGCAGCCAGTTGCGGCGATCTTCCGAACGCTTTTTGGCCAGCAGCATATCCATCACCGCTAAGGTCTTATCGACATTATCATCGTCGATTGTCAGCTGCACCAGACGGCGGGTATTAGGATCGAGCGTGGTCTCGCGCAACTGCAGCGGGTTCATCTCGCCCAGACCTTTAAAGCGCTGCACGCCAGGCTTGCCTTTTTTGCGCTTCAGCTGCTCAAGGATGCCCGCTTTTTCCTCTTCATCTAGGGCGTAATAGACCTCTTTGCCGAGGTCAATACGGTACAACGGCGGCATCGCCACATAGACGTGACCATTTTTCACCAGCGTACGGAAATGACGCACAAACAGCGCACACAGCAGCGTGGCGATATGCAGACCATCGGAGTCCGCATCCGCAAGGATACAGATTTTACCGTAACGCAGCTGGCTGAGATCTTCACTGTCGGGATCGATACCGATCGCCACCGAAATATCATGCACTTCCTGCGAGGCCAGTACCTCATCGGAAGAGACTTCCCAGGTATTGAGGATCTTACCCTTCAGCGGCATGATCGCCTGATATTCACGATCGCGCGCCTGTTTGGCCGATCCACCAGCGGAATCCCCTTCCACCAGGAACAGTTCGGTGCGGCTCAGATCCTGTGCGCTACAGTCCGCCAGTTTGCCTGGCAGCGCCGGACCACTGGTGAGCTTTTTACGCACCACCTTTTTCGCCGCGCGCATACGGCGCTGGGCACTGGAGATCGCCAGTTCCGCCAGCTGTTCAGCGATCTGAATATTCTGGTTCAGCCACAGGCTGAACGCATCTTTCACCACACCGGAAACAAAGGCCGCACACTGACGTGAAGAGAGGCGCTCTTTGGTCTGACCGGCAAACTGCGGATCCTGCATTTTCACCGACAGCACGTAAGCACAGCGATCCCAGATATCTTCCGCCGACAGCTTCACGCCGCGCGGCAGAATATTGCGGAATTCGCAGAATTCACGCATCGCATCCAGCAGACCCTGGCGCAGGCCATTCACATGGGTGCCGCCCTGCATGGTCGGGATCAGGTTAACGTAGCTTTCGGTCAGCAGTTCGCCGCCTTCCGGCAGCCACAGCAGCGCCCAGTCCACCGCTTCGACATCGCCGGAGAAGGAACCGATAAACGGTTTTTCCGGCAGCGTCGGCAGGCCGTTGACCGCTTCCGCCAGATAGTCATTCAGACCATCTTCGTAGTGCCAGCGCTGCTCGGTGTTGTTCACTTTATCTTTGAACACGATCTCCACGCCCGGACAGAGCACCGCTTTGGCTTTCAGCACATGCGCCAGGCGGGTGACCGAGAAACGTGGGCTATCAAAGAAGGAGACATCCGGCCAGAAGTGAACGCGTGTGCCGGTATTACGCTTACCGACAGTGCCGGTTACCGTAAGATCCTGCACTTTGTCGCCATTTTCAAACGCCATTTCGTACACTTCGCCGTTACGGCGCACCGTGACTTCCACGCGCGTCGACAGGGCGTTAACCACCGAGATACCGACGCCGTGCAAGCCGCCAGAAAACTGATAGTTTTTGTTGGAAAATTTACCACCGGCATGCAGACGACAGAGGATCAGCTCAATGGCTGGCACCCCCTCTTCCGGATGAATATCCACCGGCATACCACGGCCGTCATCGATCACTTCCAGTGATTGATCGGCATGCAGAATCACTTCTACACGTTTGGCATGACCCGCTAACGCTTCATCAATGCTGTTATCTATGACTTCCTGGCCGAGATGGTTCGGGCGCGAGGTGTCGGTGTACATTCCCGGACGTCGGCGAACGGGTTCGAGGCCGCTGAGTACCTCAATGGAATCAGCGTTATAGCTGGATTGAGTCATCGTATAAATCTGATTGGTGGCTTAAAAACGATTAGCCATGCTCGCGCAAGCGCTTCAGGCGTGATTCAGACCAATAAAGTCGAGAATCGGCGAGAAATGGCGTTCGAATCCGATAAAGGCATGGTTTCCGCCCTCTTCTACCGTCTGGCGGCAGGCACTGTAGTAGTCCAGCGCCTGACGGTAATCGAGCACTTCATCGCCCGTTTGTTGCAGTAACCAGATAAGATCCGGCGACTCCAGCGGGTCAATTTGCATGACTTTCAGATCGTGAATGTGGCAAGACTCTAACACATATTGCTGACCGGTGTATGGGTTCTCGTTGTCGCCCAGATAGTCCGCCAGCAGCTCAAACGGACGCACCGCCGGGTTAACCACCACCGCCGGTAACAGAAAGCATTGTGACAGCCAGGTGGCGTAGTAGCCACCCAGTGAAGAACCCACCACGCCGAGAGGTTCACCGGCGCGTTCCATCACCAGTTTTTCCAGCAGCAACGCCGCCTGGTCGGGAAAAGCCGGCAGTTGCGGCACCAGCATCTCGATATCCGGCGCATGCTGCGCCAGCCACTGTTTAAACTGCGTCGCTTTAGCCGACTGTGGCGAACTGTTAAAACCATGCAGATAGAGCAGCGTGGCCATTACTCAGTAACCTTCGGAATCGAGATCGGGACTGTACGCCTGGGTTTGCAGGCGCTGAACGTCTGTTTCCATGCGTCCGTCGGCATACAGATCTAACCACCGCCAGCCCGGCGCGACCGAGTCGATGGTGAAGTTGGTGCAGTGCGGTTTGAACTGGACGCAGGTCGAAGGGGAAGCCAGCACACGCCGTCCATTCCACTGCAGATCAAGCTCCTGATGAATATGGCCGCACAACAAGTTCCTCGCCAGCGGATAGTGCTGCAACACCGCATCCAGCGTATGAGGATTGCGTAAGCTGTGTTGATCAAGCCAGTTACAACCCGATGGCAGCGGATGATGATGCAGTAACACCAGCGTATGGCGCTGCGGATGCAGAGCAAGCGTCTTTTCCAGCCACTCAATTTGATAATCGCTCAGCATACCGTGCGGCACGCCAAATACCTGACTATCCAGCAGCACCACCTGCCAGTGTTCGCCCAGCAGCACATGCTTGGCGTCCGCAATTGCCGCCTCGGCCAGGGTGTTAAACATGGCAGGCTGAAAATCATGATTACCCGGTAACCAGACGCATGGCGCAGGCAGGCGCGAGATACCCTCAGCGAAATGCTGATAGGCTTCGACCGTATGATCCTGAGCCAAATCGCCAGTCGCAACGATCAAATCGTAATAACGCCCTTCGGCTTCAATCGCTTCCAGCACCGCGTTATAACTTGCCCAGGTATTCACACCCAGCAGCGTTTCGTTTTTACCTGCGAAAAGGTGGGTATCCGTTATTTGTAAAATCCTGATTTTGTCCCCACTCGACACAGGAAGTTTTAACAGGCTATCCAAAGAGTATCCTTAGTCTCCACGCCATTATCGCTTCTTATCGCACGGTTAACAGGCCGGAACAGCCATTGCGCCATGCGCTAAACAGTAGCGCAACCAGTCAGCAAGGAACTGGTTTATTTGATGCTTTTCGTCACGTTGATGCAACTTTTTATTCGGATAATCATAGCGTGCTTTAAAGCGATAGATCTGCTGCGTTGAACACACTTCCGCAACCATTGCATCATGGTAGAGCCTGACCGACATCGATGGCAGGCTCCAGTAACTGACAGCTGGCGCGGTTTGCTTCACTTCTACCAGCGTGGTGTAACGGGTAGATTCCAGAATAGTGATGCTATAGCTGGCGCTATTGACCTGATAAGTCACCGCTTCGCCCGCCTCATCGTTACGCGGCAGTAAGCGACGCAACTGGGCGAAATTGGTTTCGCACAGGCGCATCATTTCGGGGAAATCAGGAGTGTAGCGCTTGGTCATTTCAGATCCCACTCTTCACGTAGTTTCTTATGGTGCAGCTCCAGCCATTGCAAGGCGATGACAGAGGCAGCGTTATCTATTTTCCCCTCTTCCACCCACTGATAAGCCTGTTCGCGGCTTACCACATGGACAAGAATATCCTCATTCTCTTCCTCCAGACCGTGGCATCCTTTTGCCACGCTGGCATCCACTTCGCCCACCAAAATGGATAAGCGCTCGCTGGTGCCGCCGGGACTGGCCAGATAGTTTAGCACCGGTCTGACCCGGCCCACATTGACGCCGGCCTCTTCGACCGCTTCACGCCGCACCACATCTTCGACACTTTCACCCGGCTCGATGATACCGGCCACCATCTCCATCAGCCAGGGGGTCGGGCTGGTATCATAAGCGGCAATCCGAATCTGTTCGATTAACACCACTTTATCGCGGACTGGGTCATAGGGTAGCAGCACTGCGGCATGACCACGCTCAAAAATTTCGCGTTCGACGATGCCGCTCATCTCGCCATTAAACAGACGATGACGAAAGCGATAGCGTTGTAATGAAAAAAAACCGTCGTAAAGCGAGTCACGTGCAATAATTTCTACATCGTTTTTTGTAAAAGTCACAGGGGATTTTTTTTCACTGGTCATCGTTACGCTTCCTTAATCCTTCGGCAATAAAACCGGGGTTCTGAAATCTCAATCTTGCAGAAGTATGGTTCTTTCTGAATTATTTACGTAAATTAAGGAAAGATGGCACGTTCAGCCAACTTATCCCCACGGCAGACTCTGCTAGAATCGGCGATTATTTTTTGACTTATGTCAGCGCTACCATAGCAATATTGCTGCACTACAAGGAATGCAAATGAAGAAACTGCTCCCATTACTTATCGGCCTGAGCCTGGGTGGCTTCAGCGTCGCAAGTCAGGCAGAGAACCTGTTGCAGATCTATCAACAGGCACGCATTACTAACCCTGACCTTCGTAGCTCGGCTGCCGACCGTGATGCTGCATTCGAAAAAATTAATGAAGCTCGCAGCCCACTGTTACCACAGCTTGGTTTAGGCGCAGATTATACCTATAACAACGGTTATCGCGACAGCAGCGGCCTGCACTCCAATACCACCAGCGGAACGTTGCAGCTGACGCAAACCCTGTTTGATATGTCGAAATGGCGCGCGCTGACACTGCAGGAAAAAACCGCCGGTATCCAGGACGTCACTTATCAGACGGCGCAGCAGACGCTGATGCTGAACACCGCCACGGCCTATTTCAATGTATTACGCGCCATTGACTCGCTTTCTTATATCGAAGCGCAGAAACAGTCGATCTATCGCCAGCTGGATCAAACCACCCAGCGTTTTAACGTGGGTTTAGTGGCGATCACCGATGTACAGAACGCTCGCTCCGAGTATGACAGCGTGCTGGCGAGTGAAGTCTCTGCCCGCAATGCGCTGGATAATGCGCTGGAAACCCTGCGTCAGGTCACCGGTAACTACTATCCGTCACTGGCGTCGCTGAATGTCGATAACTTTAAGACGGATAAGCCACAGCCGGTGAATACCCTGCTGAAAGAGGCGGAAAGCCGTAACCTGAGCCTGTTATCCGCTCGTCTGTCACAGGATCTGGCGCGTGAGCAGATTCGTTCAGCAGAAACCGGCCATATGCCAACGGTTGACCTGACCGCGTCCAGCGGCATGACCAACAGCAAATATGGCGGCAGCCGCGCCGGACAGAGCACCTCGTCCAACGACAGCATTACCGGCAGCAACCAGGTCGGCCTGAGCTTTACGCTGCCGCTGTACAGTGGCGGCTCGGTGACTTCACAGGTGAAACAGGCGCAGTACGCTTTCGTTAGCGCCAGTGAGCAGCTGGAAAGCGCGCACCGCACCACGGTGCAGACCGTGCGTTCATCATTCAACAACGTGAATGCTTCGATCAGCAGCATCAATGCCTACAAACAGGCTGTGGTGTCGGCGCAAAGCTCACTGGATGCGATGGAAGCCGGTTACTCGGTCGGTACGCGCACCATCGTTGATGTGCTGGATGCCACCACCACGCTGTACAACGCCAAGCAGCAGCTGTCTGACGCCCGTTATGACTATATGATTAACGAGCTGAATATTAAGTCTGCGCTTGGCACGCTGAACGAGCAGGATCTGACGACGCTGAATAACCGTTTAGGCAAGGATATCGCCACCACGCCAGACGCTGTCGCGCCAGAGAATCCGCAACAGGACAGCGCCGCCGATAACGGTGGTAATCTGGCCCCGGCTCCGGCTGCTGCACAGGCAACACCTGCCGCTGCACCACGCGCTGCCGCCAGCTCTTCACGTAATCCGTTCGCACAATAAGCATTACCAGGGGCAGTAATCACTGCCCCTTTCACAATCAAACGTATAGCTAAGTAAAGATCCCCGTTTCACCTGCGTTGATCGCTTCATATTTCACCACTCTTCCCCTATTCTATGCGCTTACCTTTGGGCACAGGACAGATTGCTATGAAACGGACTAAACAAATTAATCATGCCTCCTTCCGTAAGAGCTGGAGCGCACGTCATTTAACGCCAGTTGCGCTGGCCGTTACTGCAGTATTTATGTTGGCTGGTTGCGAACAGTCTGATGAAACCATCTCCATGTACCAGAATGCGGATGACTGCTCAAAAGCCAATCCAGGCCAGAGCGCACAGTGCACCACTGCCTATAACACTGCATTAAAAGAAGCGGAAAAAACCGCACCGAAATATGCGACCCGCGAAGACTGTGTGGCTGAGTTTGGCGAAAGCCAGTGTCAGCAGACGCCTGCGCAGGCCGGTGTGGGCACTACCAACAATGCTGAAACCCAGCAGAGCGGAAGCTTCTGGATGCCGCTGATGGCCGGTTACATGATGGGCCGGATGATGAGTGGTGGCGCATCGCAGCCGCTGTTTACCTCACGCGCGCCGAACAGCCCGGCAAACGGTAAGTTTGTTGATGCCACCGGTCGTAACTATGGCAACGCCACTTCTGGCCGTAGCATGACGGTACCGAAAACCGCACTGGCGCCGAAACCTGCGACCACCAGCACCGTCACCCGTGGCGGCTTTGGTGAAAGCGTAGCGAAGCAAACCAGCATGCAACGTAGCAGCGCCGCTTCTGGCTCCAGCCGCTCTTACGGAGGCTAATCAGCCTGATGAAGCGTATTGCTATTACCGAACGACCAGACTGGCGCGAGAAAGCCACCGAGTACGGTTTTCGTTTTCACACCATGCACGGTGAACCCTACTGGTGTGAAGACGCGTACTACCAGTTCACGCTTGAGCAAATCGATTACCTCGAAGATACCACGCGCGAACTGCACCAGATGTGTTTGCAGGTGGTGGAAAAAGTGGTTAACAGCGAAGAGCTGTTAACTAAGTTCCGCATTCCAAAACACACCTGGGACTTTGTACGTCACTCGTGGAAAACATCGCAGCCGTCACTCTATTCACGCCTCGACCTCGCCTGGGATGGCAAGGGCGATGCAAAACTGCTGGAAAATAATGCCGATACGCCGACCTCGCTATACGAAGCGGCATTTTTCCAGTGGATCTGGCTGGAAGATCAGCTGAATGCCGGCCATCTTCCGGCGGGCAGCGACCAGTTTAACAGCCTGCAGGAGAAACTGATCGAGCGCTTCGCCAACCTGCATCAGCAACACGGATTTAGCTGGCTCCACTTTGCCTGCTGCCGTGATACCGATGAAGATCGTGGCACCGTGCAGTATCTGCAGGATTGCGCCACCGAAGCCGGTCTGCCGAGCGAATTTCTCTATATCGATGAAATTGGCCTCGGTGAAAAAGGCCAGTTTACCGATGTGCACGATCAGGTGATTGGTAACCTGTTTAAGCTCTATCCGTGGGAATTTATGCTGCGCGAGATGTTCTCCACCAAACTGGAAGATGCTGGCGTGCGCTGGCTGGAGCCGGGCTGGAAGAGCATTATCTCCAACAAAGCGCTGCTGCCGCTGCTGTGGCAGATGTTCCCGAATCACCCTAACCTGCTGCCCGCTTACTTCGCTGAAGATGATGTTCCGGCGATGGAAAAATATGTGGTGAAACCGCTGTTTTCGCGTGAAGGAGCCAATATTCGCATTGTCGAAAATGGTCAGGAAATTGCGCGTGTCGACGGGCCGTATGGCGAAGAGGGCATGATTGTGCAGCAGTTCCATGAACTACCAAAGTTTGGCGACAGTTATACGCTGATCGGTAGCTGGCTGATTGACGATCAACCAGCTGGCATTGGTCTGCGCGAAGATCGCGCATTGATCACTCAGGATCTGTCCCGCTTCTATCCGCATGCTTTTGTCGAGTGACTGTAACGGGCGGCGTTATCGCCGCCCGTGCCAATGATTTGCACTACAACTTAACCTGCCTGCACCGACAACATACTCAACGACGCCATCTCAATGCCATCAACCGGGATCGACACGGCTTCGCCCTGCGCTCTGGCGCCCAGTACATACAGCAACGGCAGATAGTGTTCCGGCGTTGGGTTAGAGAGAGCAGCGCCTTCATGGTTCATAAAGTTTACCAGTGGATGCGCTTCAGTTGCCCCTTCCCAGCTCAGATTATCGCGCACGTACTGATTAAACGACTCAGCCCACGGATACGCCTCCGCAGCGCCCTGCCATTTCACCATCCGCAGGTTATGCACCACATTCCCGCTGGCGACAATCATCACCCCCTGCTCGCGCAGCGATGCCAGTTTGCGGCCCAGTTCAAAATGATAAGCCGGTGGTTTTGTGCCATCGACACTCAGCTGCACCATCGGGATATCCGCATCCGGGTACATCTTAATCAGCACGCCCCAGGAACCGTGGTCAAAACCCCACTCCTGATCGAGCTGCACATCGACCGGTGACAACAGTTCAGCAATCTGCTGCGCTAACGCTGGCGAGCCGGGCGCCGGATAGCGGGTATCAAACAGCGCCTGCGGAAAACCACCAAAATCATGAATAGTGCGCGGCTTTTCCATCGCCGTCACGGCGGTGCCGCGGGTATACCAGTGAGCAGAGACCGCGACGATCGCCTTCGGACGTGGCAGGGTCTCACCCAGCTTGCGCCAGGTTTCGGTATAGATATTGTCTTCCAGCACGTTCATTGGGCTGCCGTGACCCAGGAACAGAGCCGGCATACGAGTTTGACTCATCATTTATCCCCGGAAAGTATGTAATGGTTAATGCCAGTTACATTACGCCCTTTGGTTAACAGATGAACCCGGATAACAGTGATGGAGATAGTCAATAAATTTGAACGGGGATGGGGATTGTACGGAGGGGATAACAGGGGCGGCGACAATAACGCCGCCCCTGTAACTTACATTAACGGCTCTGGCGATAAGCAACCAGATCTTCAATCGTCACTACCGGCATATTATGCTGCTTCGCAAATACAATGACTTCAGGCGCATGCGCCATTGAACCATCATCATTGGTCAGTTCACACAATACACCTGCTGATTTAAATCCTGCCAGCGTCACCAGGTCAATCGTGGCTTCGGTATGGCCACCACGTGACAGCACGCCGCCCGGATGAGCACGCAACGGGAATACATGGCCCGGACGGTTTAAGTCTGCAGGCTGCGCATTATCGGCGATAGCGGCTTTAATGGTAGTCAGGCGGTCGCTGGCCGACACACCGGTGGTAACGCCTTTTGCCGCCTCAATGGTGACGGTAAAGCCGGTGCCGTAGGAGCTGGTGTTGTTTTCCACCATCATCGGCAGGTCAAGCTGCTGACGACGATCTTCGGTCAGGCACAGACAGACAATTCCGCTGCCGTGGCGAATGGTGAGAGCCATTTGTTCAACCGTCATGGTCTCGGCTGCGAAGATCATATCACCTTCGTTTTCACGATTTTCATCGTCGAGGACCATTACGCCGCGACCATCACGTAGCGCTGAGATTGCACGTTCTACACGCTGTTCAGGCGTGCCAAATTCAGAAAGTAGCGTCTGATTCATGGTAAATAAACCTTTATAAGTGTATGGGTTACCAGAATCAGGGCGATCTTGAGGAGTGTCATGCTGTGACAAAAAAATAACGCAGTCAGGCCGTAGCCCGAAAATGCCGTTACTCTCTCCCATCCGGACTCTAACCGTCGGCCCCGGAATCACACCGGGTCTGCTGACCTTCAGACCTGGCGGTCTGAAGCGCTCGCGGGCTTTCAGCGTAAGCTGATTTACCGCCGGTGGGGAATTTCGCCCCGCCCTGAGAATAAGCAAGCTAACTATAGCGCCATTAAAAAATCAGAGCAACGAACAAAAACGGCAAATTGATATGCAGTTTGCTGCTTATACCCTAAATAATTCGAGTCGCAGGAAGGCGGCAAGCCCGCTCATCCCGGGAGCATAGATAACTATGTGACCGCGGTGAGCGGGTGCAGCCAACGCATCTGCGGCTTGAAGTATGACGGGTATATCGAATTCAGGTTTATCCTTTTGCTCTCAGGCATTACACTTATCAGATACTTGTTGTGACCAGGAAACCGCCATGATTGACCCGAAAAAAATTGAACAACTTGCTCGTCAGGTTCATGAGTCGATGCCAAAGGGCATTCGTGAATTCGGCGACGACGTTGAAAAGAAAATCCGTCAGGTAATACAGGCACAGCTAACGCGCATGGATTTGGTAAATCGCGAAGAGTTTGATGTCCAGACTCAGGTGCTGCTGCGTACCCGAGAAAAACTGGCGGCGCTGGAACAACGTCTGGCAACTCTGGAAAGTCGCGCCAGCGAAAATGCGCCGAAAGAAGTGATTACAACCGAAGATCCACAGTAAAACTGATGTGGGACGGGCCACGCCCGTCCCCTTACCAGTCGTCAGCTTTTGCCGGAACGAATGGTTTTGATGATATTACTGGTCGAGATACCGTCTTCAAAGTTCAGCACACGAACTTCACCGCCGTTCGCCCACACCTCTTTGCTGCCTGCGATCTCTTCCGGCTTATAATCGCCGCCTTTTACCAGCAGATCCGGCAATACATCTGCGATTAAACGCTGAGGCGTATCCTCTTCAAACGGGATCACCCAGTCCACCGCTTCCAGCGCACCCAGTACGATCATACGGTTGATCAACGGGTTAACCGGACGGCTATCGCCTTTCAGACGTTTGGTCGAGGCATCGCTGTTGACCGCCACGATCAGACGATCGCCGAGCTTGCGCGCATTGGCAAGGTAAGAGACATGGCCGGCATGCAGAATATCGAAACAACCGTTGGTCATCACCACTTTCTCGCCGCGCTTACGCGCCTGCTCAACCGCATGTTTCAGCTGCGCTTCATCCATCACGCCAAAACCGGTTTCCGGGCGCGCGCGAATGGCATTTTCCAGCTCGACAGTGCTGACGGTGGAAGTGCCCAGCTTACCGACCACCACGCCCGCGGCGGCATTAGCCATAAAGCAGGCTTCTTCCAGCGTATCTCCGGCTGCCAGCGTTGCTGCCAGCACGCCAATTACCGTATCGCCAGCACCGGTAACATCAAACACTTCCTGCGCCTGAGTCGGCAGATGCAGCGGCTCTTTGCCTGGCTGCAGCAGGGTCATACCGTTTTCTGAACGCGTCACCAGCAGCGCCGACAGTTCAAAGTCCGCAATCAGCTGCATACCACGTTCAACAATCTGCGCCTCATCCTTGCATTTGCCGACCACCGCTTCAAACTCGGAGAAGTTCGGCGTCAGCAGGGTGGCGCCGCGATAGCGGGCAAAATCAGTGCCTTTCGGATCCACCAGCACCGGCACATTTGCCGCGCGCGCCAGTTTGATCATGGTTTCCACGCTGGCCAGCGCGCCTTTGGCGTAATCGGATAACACCAGCGCACCAATATGCGGTAACGCGGCGCTGATACGCTGATGGATTGGCTGCGGATCAACACCCTCGAAGCCCTCTTCGAAATCGAGGCGGATCAGCTGCTGATTACGTGAAAGGATACGTAATTTAGTGATGGTCGGATGAGTAGGCACCGCGACAAAATCGCATTGCACATTGACGTTATTCAGCGTCGCGCTAAGCGCACCAGCAGCATCGTCAACGCCAGTCAGACCGACAAGGCGCGATCCGGCCCCCAGCGATGCAATATTCATTGCCACGTTAGCCGCGCCGCCCGGACGCTCTTCAACGTTATCCACTTTAACGACCGGCACCGGGGCTTCCGGTGAAATCCGGCTGGTTGGGCCATACCAGTAACGATCCAACATCACATCGCCAACTACCAGCACGCCTGCACGGCTAAAATCGGGCAGTGTTACTTTCATTCCTGACACTCCAGACTACGAAAAAATATTGCGCGGGATAATAGCACAATTGCGCTATCTGCTTGCTACCCCTGCGGATGATCAAACCAGCGCTGCCAGCTGGCGGTAACTTCCTGACGCGCCTCAGAGAACAACTCGTCATCGACATGCCCTGGCAACGCCTGTAATGCCAGATGATGCAACTCGTCACGCAACGTGACATAGGCGGTGGTCAGCGCTTTCGCTTCCGCCTCATCCATCCTGCCGTACGCAGACAGCAGTTCAAGGATGCGCACATTATCCGACCAGCGCGTTAACTTCGGCTGTTGTGAAGCGTAACGTAAGACAAGATATTGCGTAATGAATTCAATATCCGTGATACCTCCCGCATCGGCTTTGATATCCCAGCGCCCGCGATGCTTGCTCCCAAGATGCGCCCGCATCTTTTCGCGCATCTCACGCACTTCTGTTTTCAGCTGTTCAGCTTCACGCGGCAGACAAAGAATGCCGCGCCGGATATCATCAAAACGGCGGCTAAGTTGCGGCTCACCATAGACAATGCGTGCGCGCACCAGCGCCTGATGTTCCCAGGTCCAGGCCTCGTTGCGCTGATAATCATCAAAGGCCTCAAAGGTACTGACCAGCATCCCCGCCGCGCCGGACGGACGCAGACGTGCATCCACCTCATACAGAATGCCGGATGAGGTGCGGGTGCTAAACAGATGCATAATCCGTTGCGCCAGGCGCAGATAGAACTGGCGGCCATCGATACTGCGCTCGCCGACGGTCACCGCATCCACCGGACAGTCGTGCAGAAACACTAAATCGAGATCGGAACTGTATCCCAGCTCCCAGCCGCCCAGCTTGCCATAACCCACTACCGCAAAACCGCGCTCACCGTCCTGCGTCAGATGCGAAGGCGCGCCATAGCGCTGCACCATCATATGCCACGCCTGCTGCACCACCGATTCAATTATCGCTTCCGCCAGCCAGGTAAGATGATCGCTGACCTTCATCACCGGCAGCGTTTCAGCAATATCCGCCGCCGCAATACGCAGATGCTGCGCCTGCTTAAACTGGCGCAGCGCTTCCAGCTGCTGCTCTTCATCATCTTCCGGTATACGCAGCAGATACTGGCGTAACTCATCGCGATAGGCATCGGTCGCAGTAGGCTGGTACAGGGTGGCGGGATCGAGCAGTTCGTCCAGCAGTAAAGGATGGCGCGCCAGCTGGCTGGCCAGCATCGGCGATGCGGCGCACAGGCTAATCAGATGCTTCAGCGCGCCATGGAATTCGGTCAGCAGCTCCAGATAGGTGCTGCGGGTTACCACGCCAAGCAGCAGTGGCGTCAGGCGGCTCAGGGTAATCGCCGCATCTTCGCGCGGACAGACTTCACTGAGCAGGCGCGGCATCAGTTGATCCAGCGCCTGACGGCCACGCGGCCCAATGGTGCGTTTATCCACATCCTTGCGGAAATCATTAATTTCGCGCAGCAGGCTGTGGCGGCCGATGTCGTCCAGATGTGGCACCAGCGGCGCCAGTTCGGCTTCATCCAGCGTGTCCTGCCACAAGACGCCATAATCGGCACCATCCTGCTGTTCATCGATATCCGGCGTGTCGTCGCCAATTAACTCATCAAAAATCGCCCGCACTGCCGCCATATGACTATCCAGCGCTATATGCAGCGCCTGCCAGTCGCTGAAGCCCATCGCCCAGGCCAGCCGCGCGCGGTTCAGTTCATCAGCGGGTAAGGTTTGGGTCTGCTCATCGGCGATACTTTGCAGCAGATTTTCCAGACGGCGTAAAAACAGGTAGCCGTCATGCAGCTGGTTAAGCTGCGTAGCAGATAACAGATTCAGGGCGCCAATCGACTGAAGCACAGGCAGCAGGGATCGCAGCTGTAGCGAGCGCTCACGTCCGCCACGGATCAGCTGGAAAACCTGCACGATAAATTCGGTTTCGCGGATGCCTCCGGCACCCAGCTTAATATTGTCAGTCAGGCCACGGCGGCGCACTTCACGCGCAATCATACTTTTCATATTGCGCAGCGACTGGATCACGCTGAAATCGATATAGCGACGAAACACAAAGGGCCGCAGCATCTGATGCAGCTCCTGGCTCCAGCGGTCGTCTGCGCCGCCCATCAGCCGCGCTTTCACCATCGCATAGCGCTCCCAGTCGCGTCCCTGCTCCTGGTAGTAGTCCTCCAGCGCCGCAAAGCTCAATACCAGTGGGCCGCTGTCGCCAAATGGCCGCAAACGCATATCCACGCGATAGACAAAGCCATCAACCGTCGGTTGATCGAGCACTTTTATCAGTCGCTGACCAAGACGGGTGAAGAATTGCGCATTATCCAGTTCACGACGACCACCACGCGTACTGCCGTTTTCCGGATAAGAGAAGATCAGGTCGATATCAGAGGAGAAGTTCAGCTCGCCGCCGCCCAGTTTGCCCATGCCTAAAATCAGCAGCGGCTGCGCTTCACCGGCGGCATTGCAGGGGGTGCCAAAATCGCTGCAGCAGACCTGATATAACCAGTCGCGCGCGGTGATAATCAGGGTTTCCGCCAGTACGCTGAGCTGTTGCAGCGACTGCTCAGTGCTGCTGATCGCCAGCGTCTGCATCCAGGCGATACGCACCAGCATATGACGACGAAACAGCCGCAGTTCGCGCATCAGGCTGCTTTCATCACTGACGGCTGCCAGTTGTTGATCCAGCCACGCAGCATAGTGTCGCCACTCATCAGGCTCAGGTGTCGCCTGTTGCAGCTGTTGCCACCACTCCGGGTGCTGAGCCATGTTTTCACTGACGAAATCACTGAACGCCAGCACCGCCTGCTGCTGCGCGCTGGCCTGAGATAACGGCAGCGCCAGCCGTTCGCAGGCGTTCGCAGCTGGCTCCAGCATTAACGTGGGCAACGGTTGTGATAACAAAGGCAACATAAACACTCCCTGAACCTGTTTCATCAGAATCGGCCACGACACCCGTGGCCGCTAATCGTTATTCGCTTTCCGGACGCTCTTTTACGCTGCCGTTCATCCAGAACGCCGGTTGTTTCAGCGCCTGACGGCAATGGGCTTCCAGCCAGCTCTCCTGGCCGTCGCGAATCGCCTGCAACAGCTGCTGCCAGCTGCCCAGCCAGCTATTCACCACCGCGCTGTCGTAGGCGCCGGCTAACAAATGCACCGCCAGCAGCTGACGCATCAGGCGCGTCGCTTTATCCTGGTATTCACCCGAATGGTGGACATGGGCAAAAGTCTCTTTCAGATCGGCGGCGATACGACCCAGCATAATATCGGCAAAGCGCTTAAAGGAGCCTTGCAGTCTGGCGTCCGCTTTGGCATCGATAAACTGGCGCCAGCGCTCGGTGGCCAGCCAGTTAGTAAGCGCTAACTGGGTATCCAGCCAGAGCGCACTGAAACAGACGCTTTGCGCATCCAGATTCTCTTCCAGCAACGCCTCTTCCAGTGCGGTCAGATTCTGGCGCAATATGCTGCTGGCTTTACGTGGCACCAGCGCGCCGAACAGGGAAAATGCCTGACGCAACGTTTCCAGCGCTTCCTGCACAGCGCTTAGCGCCGCCGAATGCCCCTGCAACCACAGCTCTTCGTGGTATTGCCACTGGCTTAACGCCAGCATAAATGCCGCACGCATCCCCTCTTCTACCGTTGCTTTACGTTTCGCCTGCATTACCGGCACCGGGCGTAACGCCAGCGGCGGTTTGCCCTGCGCCAGCGCATAGCCACGTGCGGCTTTACTCAGGCTGCCGAGACGTAAACCGCCCATTTTGGCCAGCTCAGCGGCAAAGGCCAGCAAGTCATCTCGTTCGCCGCTTTTTAGTTCCAGCTCAATCTCATGTAAAGGTTCACTGAATTCCCCTGCCGACACCTCGCCCTGATCAAACGCCACTTCGATTTCACTGTTCTGATAACTCACCAGCCATTTCTCGCGCTGGAAATGGGTGCTGAACAGCGCGCACAGCTGCTGCTGCAACGCAGCCAGATCGCAACCCGCTGGCCAGATCTCCGCTGGCAACAGACTGATATCAAGCTCTGGCTGCGACAGGTCGATATTGTATTCCGGGCGCTGATGCAGACCGCCAATGGTCTGTCCGGCGGTTTTTAACGTCATTTCATAATGTTCGCCAAAGCCACGGATGCGCAGCCCCATATCCCAGCGTCGTAGCTGGTTGTCTGGCGTTTCATAATAGATATTGGTCAGCGCCACCGCCGGGGTGTGCTGATGTGGCCATGCCGCCAGTTGTGCGGCAAGTTTTATTGCCGCTTCCGGCAATACAATGAACTTTAGTTCGATTTCGATGGTCATAATTTCTTATTCAATTACTCACTGGCGCAGGCAGCTGAGATTTAGCAAATGGTTAAGAGTGAAGAGTAATGCAGAAAAACCACTGCTGTCTCGGCTTTCTTACATTTTCGCGAGCGCATTTGCATCACGCTGAGAACAGGAAAGTTCTCATTCAGATTTATGCAGAGCCTCTCCAGACTGTGCCCTTACTTTTCCGGACATTATGCAAAAACGACATCTAATGAAGAAATCACAGCTTATTGGCCTGACTTTGCTCACTTTTACCGTTGCCCTTTCCGCGCACGCCGAAGAGAAGCGTTATATTTCCGATGAACTCTCCACATGGGTACGCAGTGGTCCGAGTGATGATTACCGTCTGGTGGGAAGCGTCAATGCAGGCGAAGAAGTGACGCTGTTGCAGACCAATGACAGCAGCAAATATGGTCAGATTCGCGATGCTAATGGCCGCACCACCTGGATCCCGCTGGCGCAGCTGAGCGCGCAACCCAGCTTGCGCACCCGGGTGCCGGAACTGGAACAACAGGTGAAAGATCTGACTGATAAGCTGGCCAATATCGATGGCAGCTGGAATCAGCGCACTGCTGATATGCAGAAGAAAGTTTCAGGCAGTGACAGCGTGATCAACGGGCTGAAAGATGAAAATCAGAAGCTGAAGAACGAGCTGGTGGTGGCGCAGAAGAAAGTCAGTGCCGCCAATGTGCAGCTGGATGATAAACAACGCACCATTATTATGCAGTGGTTTATGTATGGTGGCGGCGTGGCGGGCGTCGGTCTGCTGCTGGGCCTGTTGCTGCCGCATATGATCCCGCGCCGTAAAAAGAACGATCGCTGGATGAACTGATTTTACGTCGTTGAGCAACGGGCGGCGAGAACGCCGCCTCTACATGCAGCATTCCCCAGGGGCGGCATTCTCGCCGCCCGTGTTGATGATTTGCGACGATCTTGATGACGGCGTTCTCGCCGCCCATGCTGACGCAACCCTTTTTTGTTATGCCCGCCATTTGTGCGACAATTACGCTAATTGATTTTCATTCCCCGAATTTCGCGACCAAAGCGTTCTGGAGAGCTGTTAGTGAAAACTTATCTTGTCGGTGGCGCGGTACGCGATGGACTGCTTAAGCTGCCGATCAAAGACAGAGACTGGGTGGTGGTCGGCGCCACGCCGCAAACCATGCTGGATCAGGGTTATCAACAGGTAGGCCGTGATTTTCCGGTATTTCTGCATCCTGCCAGCCGTGAAGAGTATGCGCTGGCGCGCACCGAACGTAAGTCAGGCAAAGGCTATACCGGTTTTGTCACCGACTTTTCCGCCGAGGTGACCCTTGAGCAGGATTTATTGCGCCGCGACCTGACGATTAACGCCATTGCCCGTGATGAGCATGGCGAATATATCGATCCTTACGGCGGCCGCGACGACCTCGAACAGCGCCTGCTGCGTCATGTCTCTGCTGCCTTTAACGAAGATCCCCTGCGTGTGCTGCGTGTGGCGCGTTTCGCCGCCCGCTTTGCCCATCTTGGTTTCCGCATTGCCGATGAAACCATGGCGTTGATGCAGCAGATGGCTGCCAGCGGTGAACTGGCCGAACTGACTGCCGAGCGGGTGTGGAAAGAGACGGAAAACGCTTTGCAGTCAGCCAATCCGCAGGTCTATTTTCAGGTGCTGCGCGACTGCCAGGCGCTGGCGATCCTGTTCCCGGAGATCGATAATCTGTATGGCGTACCGGCACCGGCGAAATGGCACCCGGAAATCGATACCGGTGTGCACACCCTGATGACGCTGGCGATTGCCGCCCAGCTCAGCCCGGAAGTGGATATCCGCTTTGCCACCCTGTGCCATGACTTTGGCAAAGCGCTGACGCCGCCGGAGAAATGGCCCAGCCATCATGGTCATGGCCCTGCCGGCGTACCGCTAGTGGCCGCACTGTGCCAGCGCCTGCGGGTACCGAATGCGGCGCGTGATCTGGCGATGCTGGTCGCGGAGTTTCACGATTTAGTGCATGGCATACAGAACCACGCGCCGGAAACGCTGATCCAGCTGTTTGACCGCGTTGATGCCTGGCGCAAACCGCTGCGTGTGGAGCAGATCGCCTTGACCAGTGAGGCAGATGCGCGCGGACGCACTGGCTTTGAAAGCAATCCTTATCCGCAGGGTGACTATTTGCGTGAGGCTTTTCAGGTGGCGCTGGCGGTTTCCAGCAAAGCAGTGGTTGAAGCAGGTTTTAAAGGTCCGGCTGTGCGGGAAGAGCTGACGCGCAGAAGAGTGGCGGCGCTGGAGGCGTGGAAAGCAGGATAAGGGCCAGCTATGCTGGCCCCTGAATTAAATCTAAACGAATACCATATAAACCACTGCCGCCAGAATAAAGCGGTAGATAGCGAACGGCACAAACGAAATACGTTTGATAATGTGCAGGAAGGCTTTAATGGCGATCAGCGCGACAATAAACGCGGTGACAAAACCGACGGCAAACATCGGCAGGTCAGCCATGGTGAGGAAGCCCATACTCTTATAGAGATCCAGCACCGTGGCGCCCATCATCATCGGCACAGCCAGAATAAATGAAAATTCTGATGCAGCATAACGACTGACACCCATCAGCATCCCGCCGGAAATGGTCGCGCCAGAGCGTGAGAAGCCCGGCCACAACGCCAGACACTGGAAGCAACCAATCATAAACGCCTGACGCCAGGTAATATCATCAATACCTTCCGCCTTTGGCTTCTTCGGCTTCAGGAACTCGGCCGCCAGCAGCAGCACGCCGCCAACTACCAGCGCATACATCACGTTAATCGGATTAAACAGCGATTTGATTTGGTCATGCAGCACCAGACCAATCACCACTGCCGGAGCCATCCCCAGCAAAATATGGACCAGTGTCAGATGCCCTTTACCGGTCCCTTCATGCTTTACCGGTTTGCTGCCAAAGTGAATGCCGATCAGACCAAACAGCCGGCGCCAGAACATCACGACTACCGCCAGAATTGACCCCAGCTGAATCACCACCTCAAACGTTTCGGCTTTCTGCCCTTCAAATCCCAACAAATGGCCGACAATGATCATATGACCGGTGGATGAGACGGGAAGGAACTCGGTAAGCCCCTCAACAATCCCGAGGATTGCTGCCACCCAAAGCTGATGAATATCTGCCATCAAATGTCCTCTACCCTAAATTTTTAAACCATTAAAAGGCGGTCGCTGCGCAGGCTACCGCCAGAAAAATATGCCAGCTACGAGTGAATCAGGCTTATGACACACCATAATGTGGTTTGGTTTCATTGTGATGGCAATCACATTGGGTTTATTTCAGATTAGTCCCGCGCTCAATTAATACGCCAACCTGCGCCGCCTGCGCTACCGCACCGGGTTTACTCACTTTGATCCGCACCCACGGCGAAGCGAAACGCGACAACAATAATGAAGCGACCTCTTCCGCCACGCGTTCCACCAGCGCAAACTTGCCGTTAGCGACGTGGGAAATAATCGCTTCCGAGACATCGGCGTAGCTCAGGCAGTCATTAACATCATCGCTGGCTGCCGCTTTACGGTTATCCCACGCCATTTCGACATCGAACACTAACTTCTGCTGAATGGTCTGTTCCCAGTCATAAACACCAATAGTGGTGATGACGGTCAGTTGCTCAATAAATACGATATCCATGATGACGCTCTCTGTTTTTGCGTTAGCCGGATACCACTTCCGGCGGATTATGCGTATTATCCACAGATGACGAGAATAAAACGACCCTTACGGAACGGAACGTTGTTATGAGTGCAATCGCGCCTGGTATGATCATTTTCGCGTATCTGTGCGGCTCCATTTCCAGTGCGATCTTGGTTTGTCGCCTCGCAGGCTTACCCGATCCACGCCTTAGCGGTTCCGGCAATCCCGGTGCCACTAATGTGCTGCGTATCGGTGGCAAAGGCGCCGCGGCGGCGGTGCTGGTGTTTGATGTACTGAAGGGGATGCTGCCGGTATGGCTGGCTTACTTCCTCGGCGTCTCGCCAGTGTTCCTTGGCCTGACCGGCATTGCCGCCTGCCTTGGACATATCTATCCGCTGTTCTTCCATTTTAAAGGCGGGAAAGGTGTAGCGACGGCATTGGGCGCGATTGCTCCCATCGGCTGGGACTTGACCGGGCTGATGACCGGCACCTGGCTGCTGACTGTACTGCTCAGCGGCTACTCTTCGCTCGGCGCGATTATCAGCGCCCTGATCGCCCCGTTCTACGTCTGGTGGTTTAAGCCGCAGTTCACCTTCCCGGTGGCGATGCTCTCCTGCCTGATACTGCTACGTCATCACGACAATATTCAGCGTCTGTGGCGCGGCCAGGAAACCCGCATCTGGAAGAGAAAGAAGGGTAAAAATAAAAAATCCGCCTGATGCGGATTTTTTTCAGTCAGACAGGCGGCAATTCAGCCAGCGGCCAGCGTGGCCGCACGGTGACGCTTAGCTCACCGCGGGTGCCGCCTTTCAGCCGCACCATGCCAGCATAGGCAATCATCGCGCCGTTATCGGTACAGAACTCCGGACGGGCATAAAACACTTCACCGCCCCGCGCCTGCATCATCTCCGCCAGTTTGCTGCGCAGCGTACGGTTAGCACTGACGCCTCCTGCAATCACCAGCCGCTGATAACCCGTATGCTCCAGCGCACGCTTGCACTTAATCGCCAGCGTATCGACAACCGCGTCTTCGAAAGCGCGGGCGATATCGGCATGGGTCTGCGCATCAGCACTGTTTTCACGGATGGTGTTCGCCGCAAAGGTTTTCAGTCCTGAAAAGCTGAAATCCATTCCCGGGCGATCGGTCATCGGCCGTGGGAAAGTAAAGCGTCCGGCCTGTCCTTGTTGCGCCATTTTCGCCAGCATCGGTCCGCCGGGATAATCCAGTCCTAGCAGCTTGGCGGTTTTATCGAAGGCCTCACCTGCGGCATCATCCACCGATTCGCCCAGCAAAGTGTATTCACCCACGCCGGTTACGCTTATCAGCTGGGTATGTCCGCCAGAGACCAGCAGCGCCACAAAAGGAAATGCCGGTGGATTATCTTCCAGCATCGGCGCCAGCAGATGCCCCTCCATATGGTGTACCGGCACCGCAGGCACGCCCCAGGCAAACGCCAGCGAGCGACCAATGGTTGCGCCGACCAGTAGCGCACCGACCAGACCTGGGCCGGCGGTCCAGGCGACGGCATCGATATCCTGTGCCGTCAGCCCGGCCTCTTTCAATGCTGCCTGAATCAGCGGCACGGTTTTACGCACATGATCGCGCGAGGCCAGTTCTGGCACCACACCGCCATAATCCGCATGCAGTTTTACCTGACTATACAGTTGGTTAGCCAGCAGACCGTTGATATCATCATATATTGCGATGCCGGTTTCATCGCAGGACGTTTCAATTCCCAGTACACGCATCAATTGTTTACCTCATTATCGCGGCGCGCATTTTAGCATAAGCCCCCCTCTGCCTGCGGCTATTTTGACGGCTGAACGCGCATTTAATCAGCAAAAAGCGTAAAATATTCCCCCTTGAGCAAATTGATTGATGTATAATCAGCCCCCTGAAAATTAACCGGCAGCCGCACAGGCGCTTCTGTTGGTTTCATAAGTTCATGGTGCTTTACAACGCAGCGTATGTTGGAGTAAAATTCCGCACCATTTTGAAATGAGCTGGCACTGACGTCAGCCGCAAAACCGAATTTATCCGAGGTGAGAGTTACATGCCGGTAATTAAAGTACGTGAAAACGAGCCATTCGACGTAGCACTGCGTCGCTTCAAGCGTTCTTGTGAGAAAGCAGGCGTTCTGGCTGAAGTTCGTCGTCGTGAGTTTTATGAAAAACCTACGACTGAGCGTAAGCGCGCTAAAGCTTCTGCAGTAAAACGCCACGCGAAGAAACTGGCTCGCGAAAACGCACGCCGCACTCGTCTGTACTAATTTCTTCTGGAGGTTAACCCCTCCGCCGCGTATTACGCGCAGACAGAGTCATTAAGAGGCCGTGCTTTCCGAAAGGAATGCGCGGCTTGTTCTCGTTTATGAGCTGAACCACTTTCACAGGCAGAACAACGGGGCTTATGGCTGGACGTATTCCACGTGTATTTATCAATGACTTACTGGCTCGCACGGACATCGTGGATCTTATCGATGCGCGCGTAAAGCTAAAGAAGCAAGGTAAGAACTATCACGCGTGCTGTCCTTTTCATAACGAGAAAACCCCCTCTTTCACAGTAAATGGTGAAAAACAGTTTTATCACTGCTTCGGCTGTGGCGCACACGGTAATGCGATTGATTTCCTGATGAACTATGATCGTCTGGAATTTGTCGAGAGCATTGAAGAGCTTGCCACTGCATATGGCCTTGAAGTGCCGTATGAAGCCGGGAGTGGCCCAACTCAGCTGGAACGTCATCAGCGCCAAAGCCTGTATCAGTTAATGGAAGGCTTAAGCACCTTCTATCAACAAGCACTACCACAGGACAACGCGACGACGGCTCGTGACTATCTGGCGCAACGCGGACTGAGTGCGGAAATCATTAAGCAGTTTGCGATTGGTTTTGCCCCGCCAGGCTGGGACAACGTATTAAAACGTTTTGGTCGCGACGAAGAGAATCGTCAGTCGCTGATTGATGCCGGTATGCTGGTGACCAACGATAAAGGTCGCAGCTATGACCGTTTTCGTGAACGCGTGATGTTTCCTATTCACGATAAGCGTGGACGCGTTATCGGTTTTGGTGGACGTGTATTAGGTGATGGTATGCCGAAATACCTTAACTCACCGGAAACCGAGATTTTTCACAAAGGCCGACAGCTTTATGGCCTGTATGAAGCACATAGAAACCATCCAGAGCCTGCACGTTTGTTGGTTGTGGAAGGTTATATGGACGTGGTGGCGCTGGCGCAATTTGGCATCGATTATGCTGTGGCTTCGCTGGGCACGTCGACAACTGCCGACCATATTCAACTTCTTTTTCGTTCGACCGATAACGTAATTTGTTGTTATGACGGTGATCGTGCCGGTCGCGAAGCAGCATGGCGTGCTTTAGAGACGGCATTACCTTACATGACCGACGGTCGTCAGCTACGCTTTATGTTCCTTCCTGACGGGGAAGACCCGGATACACTGGTACGCAAGGAAGGCAAAGCGGCGTTTGAAGCGCGGATGGAGCAGGCAACACCGCTCTCCACCTTCTTATTTGACTCACTGATGCCGCAGGTCGATTTATCTTCGCGTGATGGCCGTGCGCGTCTCAGCACCCTGGCGCTGCCGCTGATTAGCCAGATTCCGGGTGAAACACTGCGCATCTATATGCGCCAGGCGCTGGGGAAAAATTTAGGCATTCTCGACGACAGCCAGCTGGAAAAGCTGTTGCCAAAAAAAGCGGAAAATGCCACGCCGAATCTGGCGCCGCAGCTAAAACGCACAACCATGCGTATACTTATTGGACTGCTGGTGCAAAATCCGCAGCTGGCGACGATGGTGCCATCGTTGCAGGGTCTGGAGCAGTCGAAGATGGCTGGTCTGCCGCTATTTGTTGAGTTAGTGAATACTTGCACTGCTCACCCTGGCCTGACCACCGGACAGCTACTAGAGTTATATCGCGGAACAAATTTTAGCCAGAACCTTGAAACGCTGGCGACATGGAACCACATGGTAGTAGATGAAGAAGTTGAAACCATGTTTAAAGATTCGCTGGCCAGTATGTACGATTCAGCACTGGAGCAGCGTCAGGAAGAGCTTATCGCGCGTGAACGGACCAAAGGTCTGAATGCCGAAGAGCGCCGCGAACTGTGGTCACTAAACCAGGCGCTGGCGCGGAAGTAACCGAATTATTGCGGGCGGCGAGAACGCCGCCCCTGCAGAAAAGAACTCAGCGGCTTAAGTGCCGAATACCGTTCGGGCTGGTCCCGACAGCCGCAACGAGGGCAGCGGCAATAATCTAAAAGCCTTCAACTGTTATTGTTGGCTGCATGGCCGACCGACACCAATCTAATTTAACAGAAGTGTGGAT
Organism: Winslowiella arboricola; assembly: GCF_025527015.1. GTDB lineage: Bacteria > Pseudomonadota > Gammaproteobacteria > Enterobacterales > Enterobacteriaceae > Erwinia > Erwinia arboricola. The sequence continues at coordinate 429,292 of NZ_JAODIM010000040.1, forward strand.
ACCGTCTTATGGAGCAAAACCCGCAGTCACAGCTAAAGCTACTTGTCACCCGTGGTAAGGAGCAAGGCTATCTGACCTATGCCGAGGTCAATGACCATCTGCCGGAAGATATCGTCGACTCCGATCAGATCGAAGACATCATCCAGATGATCAACGACATGGGCATTCAGGTAGTCGAAGAAGCGCCTGACGCCGACGATCTGATGCTGAATGAGAACAGTTCTGATACCGATGAAGACGCTGCTGAAGCGGCTGCTCAAGTGTTATCCAGCGTAGAATCTGAAATTGGACGCACCACCGACCCGGTCCGCATGTATATGCGTGAAATGGGTACCGTAGAACTGCTGACGCGCGAAGGCGAAATCGACATCGCTAAACGCATCGAAGACGGTATCAACCAGGTACAGTGCTCTGTTGCTGAATATCCGGAAGCAATTACCTACCTGCTTGAGCAGTACGACCGCGTAGAAGCGGGCGAAGCGCGTCTGTCCGATCTGATCACCGGTTTTGTCGATCCGAACGCCGAAGAAGACATCGCACCAACGGCCACTCACGTCGGCTCTGAACTCTCTGAAGCAGAGCGTAACACTGACGACGATGATAGCGAAGATGACGACGACGATGCAGAAGATGACAACAGCATCGATCCGGAACTGGCGCGCGAGAAATTTACTGATTTACGTAACCAGTACGAAATTACACGTACCGTAATCAAAGCCAATGGCCGTAGCCATGCGAAAGCCGCCGCTGAGATTCAGAACCTGTCTGACGTGTTCAAACAGTTCCGCCTGGTGCCGAAACAGTTCGATTTCCTCGTTAACAGCATGCGTATCATGATGGACCGCGTTCGTACGCAGGAACGTCTGATCCTGAAGCTGTGCGTTGAACTGTGCAAAATGCCGAAGAAGAACTTTATTACGCTGTTCACCGGCAATGAAACCAGCCAGACCTGGTTCAAAGCGGCACTGGCAATGAACAAGCCATGGTCCGAGAAGCTGAACGATGTGGCTGATGATGTTTATCGCAGCCTGCAGAAGCTGGCGCAGATTGAAGAAGAAACCGGCCTGACCATTGAGCAGGTAAAGGATATCAACCGTCGCATGTCAATCGGCGAAGCGAAAGCGCGTCGTGCGAAGAAAGAGATGGTGGAAGCAAACTTACGTCTGGTTATTTCGATCGCCAAGAAATATACCAACCGTGGTCTGCAGTTCCTTGATCTGATTCAGGAAGGTAACATCGGCCTGATGAAAGCCGTTGATAAGTTTGAATATCGCCGTGGTTATAAGTTCTCAACTTATGCGACCTGGTGGATCCGTCAGGCTATCACCCGCTCAATCGCCGACCAGGCGCGTACCATCCGTATTCCGGTGCATATGATTGAGACCATTAACAAACTCAACCGTATTTCGCGCCAGATGCTGCAGGAGATGGGCCGCGAGCCGACGCCGGAAGAGCTGGCTGAGCGCATGCTGATGCCGGAAGATAAGATTCGCAAAGTGCTGAAAATCGCTAAAGAGCCAATCTCTATGGAGACGCCGATTGGTGATGATGAAGATTCACATCTGGGCGATTTTATCGAAGACACCACGCTGGAGCTGCCGCTGGACTCCGCCACCTCAGAAAGCCTGCGTTCTGCAACGCATGATGTTCTGGCTGGCCTGACCGCGCGCGAAGCGAAAGTGCTGCGTATGCGTTTCGGGATCGATATGAACACTGACCACACGCTGGAAGAAGTGGGCAAACAGTTTGACGTAACGCGTGAGCGTATTCGTCAGATTGAAGCGAAGGCGCTGCGTAAACTGCGCCATCCAAGCCGCTCTGAAGTTCTGCGTAGCTTCCTCGACGATTAATCGTGCGCTGAAGTGACAAAAAACCCCGGCTTGCCGGGGTTTTTTATTGCCCGCACTCTGGTTATTTTTTTATTTTAATGGCTGATTAACTGACTCATTACTAATAATAACGACGTAAAAATTCGGACCAGCATTTATTCAACCCAGCGTCAGAAGATTAACAATCAGATTTTACCGTCGTGAATATGACGATAAATAGTGCCAGGATAGCAGTTTCTTTTATTTCTTCTTCATTTCACAGAGGCTATAAATGAATAAGACTGCCAGCCGGGTAAAAAAAATACTGGATGTGGTCGCCTATGCGTTAGCCCACAAAAACACACCACTGTTCAGTTATAATCAGCTAAACGAAGATGATATCAGTGTTATTGCGGCGTCTGGAACAAAAGGGATAATCCCCAGAACTATCTGGATCTATTGGGAGGATGAAAACCTGCCTGATTATATTCGCCGGATGGTCAACCGCATGCAATTACAAAACCCGGACCACTCATTAATATTGCTTAATGCAAAAAATCTGAGTGACTATATCCCACCCGTTAACTTTACCGCCACTGATATTCCGCTGGCGAATAAATCCGATATTATTCGCCTGGAGATCCTCGCGACATTTGGCGGCATCTGGATTGACGCCTCTACCCTGTTTTATCACAGCCTGGCGTGGGTACATCAGGTTAATCAGGCAGCAAATCACGACCTGATAGGTTTTTATCGGGATATCTCCACAACCAACAGAAATTATCCGGTGATAGAAAGCTGGTTCCTCTGCGTTCCGCCTGATAATCCTTTTATCCGCAAATGGCTGGATATTTTATCACCGCTAAAAGAGCTGGGTGCCAGAGGCTATTACCATATGATACAGGCACGGGAGGACTATGCCGAGATTGCACAAAAGATCCATAAACCAGACTATTTGCTGGTCTATCTGGCGCAGCAGATTGCGCAACGGCAATGTGATAACCTCAATCTTTATCTGAAACGCAGCGAAGCGAACGCCTTTTTATATCAGGAACATCTTAACTGGGATGCTTATCAGCTGGCGAAATGGCTGTGCCTGAATAATGCGCCGCTGGTTCCGCCGCCACTAATCAAACTTAACAGCGCGAATCGCAGCGGTATTGAATCTATTATGCGGCTGAAGCTGGTCAATAAAAACAGCATTATTGGCGATCTTTATCGCCGGCGTTAAAGACCGCGCAGTGCCAGTGTGGAGTCGAGTTCTTTATAAGACTCCACCATCTTCTCCTGAGTTGCGCGATTCAGCCCACTGGGATTCGGCAGCACCCAGACTTCGGTGGCGCCAATAGTGATGGCCTGTCTGCCCCACTCCACCTTGCTCTGGCGAAAAGCGCGCTTAAAAGCCTCTTTACCTAACACCGCCAGCGCAACTGGCTGGAACAGCTGAATTTTCTCAATCAATACCTTACCACCATCACGCAGTTCCAGCGCCGACAACTCATTTGCCTGTACGGTGGGACGCTCAACCAGCATGGTGATGCCGCAGCGCGTCTCCAGCAATCTTTGCTCCTGTTCCGGTTTCAGCAGCTGGTCGGTAAATCCCGCCTGCCAGACGGTTTTCCAGAAACGGTTACCCGGATGGGCAAAATGGAATCCGTGATGCGCCGAGGATTTGCCGGGATTGATGCCACAAAACACCACACGCAGACCTGGCGCCAGAATATCGGTAATCGGCTGTTCACTATTATTATTCATAAGGTTCCGGGTTATCACTTAAGGTAACAGATGTAAACGCTGCTTCAGGCTATGGCGCGAACTGGCCAGCATCTGCGCCGCACGCTGCTCATCAGGGCAGGCGCGCGCCAGCGACATCGCACCAATCAGCTCTGCCAGCGCTGAGGTCGCCATCACATCAGCATCGCTCTCTCCGCGCTGGTGCAGCCGCGAACGGATTAACTGATGCATATATTGTACGCCGCAATCAAAACGCGCCCGGGCCGCTTCTGGCAGCCGGGCAGCCTCCCCAGACAACGCAGGCAGTGGACAACTCTGCTCAGGCGCCAGACGCACCTTATCGGACAGGTAAAGGTCAATAAATGCCCGCAACGCGATTTTCGCATCTGGTTCATTCAGCGTCGCCGCCAGTGCTGCCTGCGACTGAGCAAAAATATGATCGATGGTTTCGGCGACCAGCTCATCACGTGAACGGAAGTGAGCGTAAAAACCGCCGTGGGTTAACCCTGCCCGTTTCATCAATGCAGCGACACCTATGCCCTCAGTGCCCAATACACGCATTGCACTGGCGGCCTCGTCAAGGATGCGCTGCCGGGTGCGCGCTTTGTGACTCAGATGTTCCATCTCACTCTCCCGCTTCGCAATCAGTCACCATTATAGGTTATGACAATCATAATAATTATTACGACCGTCATATTCAAACCCTGCCAGCTATTGACTGTTTATATGATGATCGTCATATTTATCCACACACAGAAATGATGACCATCATATTCAGGAGTTCACTATGTCTTTCGCTACACAATCTTCAGGAACTGCATTAGTCACCGGCGCATCTGCCGGTATCGGCGCAACCTACGCTGAACGCCTTGCGCAGCGCGGCTACGACCTTATTCTGGTGGCGCGCAACCGGGCACGCCTTGAATCACTGGCGGTCAGACTGGCCAGCACCCATGGCGTTCGTGTTGAAGTGGTTGCGGCAGACCTGACCCTCGCCAAAGATCTGAGCCGCATCGCTCAGCGTCTGACGGAGGATCCACAGATCACATTGCTGCTTAATAATGCCGGAATGAGTGTCGACGGTGATTTCCTTACAGCCGATATCAGTAAAATTGAAACCATGCTCGCACTGAATATCACTGCGCCAGCCCGTCTCGCCCATGCCGCCGGAAACAGCTTTAAGGCGCGCGGACAAGGCACAATTATCAATGTGTCATCGGTATTATCACTGGTGCATGAAACCTCTAACGGCGCTTATAACGCCAGCAAATCCTTTGTCCTGACGTTGACGCGCGCACTGGCCAGAGAGTTGCAACAACATGGCGTTCGCGTACAGGCGGTACTGCCGGGCTTAACCCGCACCGAGATCTTTGAGCGTTCAGGCAGGTCCATCGACGATCTGCCGGCACATATGCTGATGGAAGTGACCACGATGGTGGATGCCAGCCTGCGAGGACTGGATTCAGGCGAAGTGGTCACTATTCCTGCACTGGAAGATATCGGGCAGTGGCAACAATATGATAGTGCGCGCTCAGCGATGATCCCTGGCCTGTCGCTTAGCCAGTCGGCTTCACGCTACCGTTAGTCATAGTTTTGGCGCTTCGCTGCTGTGGGTAAACAAAAACCGACCAAAGTGAGATGCAAAAAATCAATGGCAAGTGCGGTGCGACGGATTAAAACCTTGTGATTCAGATGCTTTGCACCAGGCGGAAGTTGCTGAAAAAAAAGACAACTGAATGCTTATCACTGGATTGCGCACCAGAGTTACTTTATAATCCCGCCCCGCAGGCCCCTTAGCTCAGTGGTTAGAGCAGGCGACTCATAATCGCTTGGTCGCTGGTTCAAGTCCAGCAGGGGCCACCAAATTTTAGCTTTAAAATCATATAATTAAGCCACTTCGCAAGGAGTGGCTTTTTTGTTTGCTGCTTTTCAGTGGCGATAAAATGGCAGCAGCCATTAATTGATCATTGCCTTAAGCCCTAAAAACCTTAAATGAAGGGAAATCGCGGATCAAATAACTCACATTATGGTATTTAAAATAATTATAGCTAATAACGAATCTGGAGTTTAAAACCCGGAAAATAAAAAGGGTGCTCATGGATCATGCTCTATAACTACCAACGGGCGGGGACTTACCCCGCCGTTGGGTTGCGTTACCCGCTGGATTTGCAAGCCATGGTAACCGCAACCTCCATATTGCCCTGCCTTATGCGGAATTCACAAACTGAATCCCGTATTATCAATCCCAACATAACTATTGTTACGACGATAATTCTCAGACTAAGCACTATAAATTTTTGCAGCATCATGGCCTCCATGCATATTGCATTTTCCTGGGCAAGAGGCTAACCTGATGTTCTCAAGCATTGGACTAGCCTCATATCGATTAACAGTCGTATGGGGCTTTTCTCTTTTATATCCTTTGCAAATGCTCAGGATATAAAGATCCAGAGCACCCACCAGACAGTCTACCTTAATGAATTTCC
>NZ_JAODIM010000004.1 GCF_025527015.1 Winslowiella arboricola
AAATTTGGTAGGCCTGAGTGGACTTGAACCACCGACCTCACCCTTATCAGGGGTGCGCTCTAACCACCTGAGCTACAAGCCTGTAGAGGTTTTTTCTGCTCGTTACTTTCATCAGACAATCTGTGTGGGCACTGCGCGGGGTATCTTCACATAGGTAAGGAGGTGATCCAACCGCAGGTTCCCCTACGGTTACCTTGTTACGACTTCACCCCAGTCATGAATC
>NZ_JAODIM010000002.1 GCF_025527015.1 Winslowiella arboricola
TTACGGAGAAATGAGACGACATGTCGTTTCAATTTTCAGCTTGTTCCGGATTTTTAAAGAGCATAATACTTCGCAGCATACCGTTGCCGGCGTGCTCTGAAGTATTTTTAGTAACGGTATGGTGGAGCTAAGCGGGATCGAACCGCTGACCTCCTGCGTGCAAGGCAGGCGCTCTCCCAGCTGAGCTATAGCCCCATACAGTTACTGCAGAGACCA
>NZ_JAODIM010000003.1 GCF_025527015.1 Winslowiella arboricola
ACGACGTTGATAGGCCGGGTGTGTAAGCGCAGCGATGCGTTGAGCTAACCGGTACTAATGACCCGTGAGGCTTAACCTTACAACACCAGAAGTGTTTTGGTGAGCGTGATGAGAGACGCGAAAATTTTCAGCTTAGTTCACCGGATATAAGAATCAGCAGAAACGAAAGATTTTGCGCTGAAGCAAGGCGGCAAGTGAAGGAAAGGAAGGAGCATA
>NZ_JAODIM010000001.1 GCF_025527015.1 Winslowiella arboricola
GGGTGCTCATGGATCATGCTCACAACATCCAACAGGCGGGGACTTACCCCGCCGTTGGGTTGCCTTACCCGCTGGATTTGCAGGCCATGGTAACCGCAACCTCCATATTGCCCTGCCTTATGCGGAATTCACAAACTGAATCCCGTATTATCAATCCCAACATAACTATTGTTACGACGATAATTCTCAGACTAAGCACTATAAATTTTT
>NZ_JAODIM010000039.1 GCF_025527015.1 Winslowiella arboricola
ATCCGGAGATGGTTTGCGATATCAACCCTGCGAGTGCCCACACAGATTGTCTGATAAATTGTTAAAGAGCAGTGCAATCAGCGGTTTAACTTGCTGTTGCGAGGTGGCGTATATTACGCTTTCCTCCCTCAGAGTCAACCCCGTTTTCAGAAGTTTTTCTCCGGCGGTTCAGAACTTCCTGAACCTCCTGAGCCGCCGCTGTGTAAGCCGTTGTTCCGTCTCAGTGGTTGCGCATTATAGGGATCCGGATTTAATCCACAAGCCTTTTCTCGATCTTTTATTCTGGTTGCTGAGATTTCAATCTTTTCGCTGCGATCTCGTTCGATCCGCACATTTTTGCCGCACAATAAACGGCTGAAGTTGATAATAAAGCAACAAGCACACTACCCTTCGATCATCACATCTCAGGAGAATGATTTTATGTCCGCGGTATTACGCCCTTATAAGCAACTATTTCCACAGTCAGGTGAGCGCGTCATGGTAGATGCGTCGAGTGTAGTGGTCGGTGACGTGTCGCTGGCCGATGATGTTGGTATCTGGCCACTGGTGGTTATTCGTGGTGATGTTAATAAAGTCGTGATTGGCAAGCGCAGCAATATTCAGGATGGCAGCGTGCTGCATGTTACACACAAGTCATCGTATAACCCGGAAGGCAATCCACTGATCATTGGCGAGGATGTCACGGTGGGACATAAAGCGATGCTGCATGGCTGTACCATTGGCAACCGCGTGCTGGTTGGCATGGGGTCGATTATTCTCGACGGCGCCATTATAGAAGATGATGTGATGATTGGCGCCGGCAGTCTGGTGGCGCCTGGCAAACGTCTTGAGAGTGGTTACCTCTATATAGGTAGCCCGGTCAGGCAGGCGAGACCACTTAGCGAGAAAGAAATTGCCGGGCTGCTCTATTCCGCGAATAACTATGTTGGCTGGAAAGATGACTATTTAGCTCAGGAGATCCAGAGCCAGCCCTGATCGTCCTCTTGCTGTTGAGCGATCAACTGCTCTGCCTGTTCCTCAAGATCCCAGCGATGTGCTCTGAACAGTTCGATCTCAGACATATCGCTACCATAACGCTGTTGCAGGGTGACACCAGAGATGGCACAGGTCAGATTGATGCCATTTACCTGCGCCGGAAAACAGACGGCGTGGCGATCGCTGTCCCATTCTTCACGATCGGGGAACTGGATCGCCTGATTCATGCCGACAGTTCGCGTTTCAGGATCGCAATCACCGGGGTAATGTCTGGCAAGACGCCATGCCACAGGAGGAAGGCATGTGCGGCTTGTCCCACCAGCATGCCTAACCCATCAGCCATCTGCGTAGCGCCCAGCTGCTGACACCATTTCAGGAAAGGCGTCGGCCCGGGCTGGTAAAACATATCGTAGCAACGCACATCAGCACCAATTAACGAAGCCGGTAATGCCGGGATCTCGCCCGCCACACCGCTGGAAGTGGCATTGATAATCAGATCAAACTGCTGACCATCCAGCTGATCGAGAGCCAGCGCATCCACCGCGCCGCTATCACGGAACAGAGTAACCAGTTCTTCAGCACGGCTTAAGGTGCGGTTGGTCAGCGTGATCGCACAGCCCGCCGACAACAACGGCAGGATCACTCCGCGTGCTGCGCCACCAGCGCCGATCAACAGGATCCGGTCGCCGGTACTGATCAAATTGAGACGCTGAAGATCGGTTAACAGGCCGATGCCGTCAGTATTATCCCCTAACAGATGCCCCTGGTTATCAATCTTCAGCGTATTGACCGCGCCTGCTAATGCCGCACGTTCGGTCAGCTGGTCGGCAAGGGCAAACGCTTCCTGCTTAAACGGCAGCGTGATATTGGCGCCATGCGCGCCCCCGGCAAAAAACCGTTTCAGACTCGCAGCAAAACCATCTACAGGTGCACAAACCGTACCATAAGGATGTTCAATACCGGTCTGCTGCGCAAACAGTTGATGAATGCGTGGCGATTTACTGTGACTAATTGGGTTACCAAATACGGCAAACGTTTCCATACTCTTCCTTTACTGCTGATTACCCCTGACGGATCAGTTCGCCAGTTATCACATCACGGATCTCTGACGGATTTAACCGCCCGCCGGTATTGCCCACCAGCAGCGGAAAGTCAGCACCAAACTGCGCCTGCACTTCAGCCGCCGTGCGACATGGCTCCGCACCGGTTAAATTAGCGCTGGTTGATACCAGCGGCTTGCCGAACGCCCGGCATAATCGCTGCACATCCGGATGATCGCTAACGCGCACCGCCAGCGAAGTGAAACGCCCGGTCAGCCAGCGTGGCGTATTCGCCGCTGCCGGCACAATCCAGCTAACCGGCCCCGGCCAGCTGGAAAACATATGCTGGCGTTGTTTATCCGACAGTAGCTCATCCGCCAGATAAGGTTGCAGCTGCTGATAATCCGCGGCAATTAAAATTAGCCCCTTTTCTACCGGGCGCTGTTTCAGCGCCAGTAATTTCAGCACCGCGCTCTCACTGTCCGGATCGCAACCCAGACCAAATACCGCTTCGGTAGGATAGGCGATGACGGCTTGCTGTTGAAGTTGGGCAACACATGACTCGAGCGAGCCAGCTAAAAGATCATTCTTCACTGCTTATTCCTGCGGTAACCGGCTTACTGCACGCCTTGCTGGCGCAAAAACGCTTTAAGCCTTTGGCGGTTTTTTTCTCAATAAGAAGAGGGAAGTGGCAAAACTCACACTCGCCTTCAACCGGGGTAAAGTTCACGGCAAACTGGCAATCAGGATAACGATCGCACGAGTGGAACGTTTTGCCATAACGCGAACGACGCTGCACCAGTTTGCCCTGCTGACATTGCGGACAGGCGATGGTGGTCTCATCCGGCCGGTCGATCACTTCAGTATGTTCGCACTGCGGGTAGTTGCTACAGGCGATAAACATCCCGTAGCGCCCTTGTCGCAATACCAGATCAGACTGACATGCGGGACAGCTTTGCCCCTCAAGGACTTTCACCACATGGCCGTCGGCCTGGCTTTTAAGCGGACGAATATAGTCGCAGGTTGGATAATCTGAGCAACCGAGAAACGCACCGTGTTTCCCGGAGCGGATAACCAGTTCTGCCCCACACTGAGGGCAGGGTTCATTTTTTCGCACAGCGAAAAGCGCTGTTTTATTCATAGCGTTGTGTACACGAAGGCAATCTTCAGTGCAGCATTCCTTCATTGACTTCGAAAAGTAGCTCTTCCATTTGCTGATAGGCGTTTTCACATCCCGGGATGTTAAACAGCACCATCAACACGACCCATTTAAGATCTTCCAGATCGAACTCGAGGGTATCCAAAGCCATAATACGTTCGATAACCATTTCCCGGGTTTCGAGATTAAGTACCTGAATCTGCTCCAGGAACAGGATGAAACCACGGCAATTGGCATCGAGGCGCTGACTCTCTTCCTCGGTGTAGATACGCATTGACAACGGATCGCTTGCCAGCTGGATCGGTGCGGTTAACCCGTCCTGATAATCAGCCAGTTTTTCCAACCAGTTCAACGCATTATAAATATCTTCACGATGAAACCCTGCATCGGTTAAGTCATCAGTCAATCTATCCTGGTCAACGCGCATTTCTGCTTCGTTGTGGATATAGGTTTCAAATAAGTACATTAATACGTCGAACATGGCATGCCCTCCTCAATCGGACATAGCCGCCGGGTACAGCTGCGATCCACCCTGCTAACTCCAGCTCAAGCAGCTTAGCTACGATGGCTGGCACAGGTTGGCCGGCACGTGCAGCGACGACGTCAACAGGTGTAACCTCATCTCCTACGTTAGCCAACACATCAGCAAATGGCAATGAAACATCAGCATTGTCTGAAGAATATATTGCCTCCGGCGCTAAAAAAGGCAGCCAGTTAAAGTCGCTGGTGATTTGTTCGATAATATTGTTGGGGTGCGCCACTAATAATGCCCCCTGCTGGATCAGCCAGTGTCCTCCCTCGCTGCCGCTATTTCCCAGTGCACCTGGCAGTGCATAAACATCACGGTTTTGCTCCAGCGCATAGCGTGCAGTAACCAGCGAACCGCTACGCAAGGAGGCCTCCACCACCAGTACGCCGCAACTCAGCCCGCTGATAATGCGGTTACGTCGAGGGAAGTGCAGTGCCAGTGGCGCGGCGGATAACAGAAACTCTGACACCAGCGCGCCGCCCGCGGTGATAATTTCGCTTGCGAGAGCGGTATGCTGTCGCGGATAGAGCTTCGTCAGGCCGCTACCTAATACCGCAATAGTCTTACCCTGCACATCCAGCGCCGCGCGATGCGCCACACCATCAATTCCTGACGCCATCCCGCTGGTAATTGTCAGGCCACTCAATGCCAGCGCCTGGGTAAACCAGCTTCCCCACTCACGGCCATAATGGCTGCAACGGCGGCTGCCAACCACCGCCAGCTGCGTTGATGACAATAAAGCAGGATGGCCGGCGACAAATAACAAGGTCGGCGGGCGGGCGATATTTTTCAGCTGCGGCGGGTACAGCGGATGGTCGGCGGTTAACAGATGGTGCTGCGGCTGTTCCAGCCAGTGCAATGTCAGCTCCAGCTCATATGGGTTAAAGCGCAGAAACTGCGCCGCCTGCTCAGCATCCAGTCCGGCGGCCAGCAATGCGTCGGCTGAAAGACTCTGGTTTAAAATCAGCGTGCTGGCGGCCTGTAACAGCCGATTGCCGCGCAGTCCGCGTACGCCAGAGAGCCGAAGCCAGATCTCGGTTGAGGTCACGTTACTTTCCTTGTAAACGTCAGCGTGACAGTACGCTGCTCATCAGCAGGAATGCTGTCAATCAGCGCCTGAAATGTCTACAATAAGAGTAATAATTCTTTTATCCCTTGAACACAGATCTGGAACGATATGTCAGTTTTGCAGGTATTACATTATCCGGACGATCGCCTTCGCATCGTCGCTAAACCCGTTAAAGAAGTGAATGCCAAAATCCAGCGCATCGTGGATGATATGTTTGACACCATGTATGCCGAAGAAGGCATCGGTCTGGCGGCAACTCAGGTTGATATCCATCAGCGTATCATCGTGATTGATGTGTCAGAAGAGCGCGACAAGCGCTTAGTACTGATTAACCCGGAAATGCTGGAAAAAAGTGGTGAAACCGGCATTGAAGAAGGCTGTCTGTCGATCCCGGAACAGCGTGCACTGGTGCCGCGTGCCGAATTTGTCACAGTACGTGCGCTGGACCGTGATGGCAACAGCTTTGAGCTGCAAGCCGATGGCCTGCTGGCGATCTGTATTCAGCATGAAATGGATCACCTGGTCGGTAAACTGTTTATCGACTATCTCTCGCCGCTGAAACGTCAGCGTATCCGCCAGAAACTGGAAAAACTGGCGCGCCTTACCGCGCGTGACTGATAGCTCTGTTTGCGAAGGGAATACTGTGTCCGATTCGTTGAAAATCATATTCGCCGGAACCCCTGACTTTGCCGCGCAGCATCTCGCTGCGCTGTTAACCTCAGAACATCAGGTTGTGGCTGTCTTTACCCAGCCGGATCGTCCGGCGGGTCGCGGTAACAAACTGACGCTCAGCCCGGTAAAAGCGCTGGCGCTGGAGCATGATATTCCGGTGTTTCAACCAAAATCACTGCGTCCTGAAGAGAATCAGCAGCTGGTCGCCGATCTGCATGCCGACCTGATGGTAGTTGTCGCTTACGGACTGATTTTGCCCAAAGCGGTGCTGGATATGCCGCGTCTTGGCTGTATTAACGTGCACGGTTCTCTGCTGCCACGCTGGCGCGGCGCCGCGCCGATTCAGCGTTCACTGTGGGCCGGCGACAGCGAAACCGGCGTTACCATTATGCAGATGGATGTTGGTCTCGATACCGGCGATATGCTGTATAAGCTCTCCTGTCCGATTGAAGCCAGCGATACCAGCGCCACGCTCTATCATAAGCTGGCCCAGCTGGGTCCGACCGGTATGCTCGCCACCATTGAGCAACTGGCTAATGGCAGTGCACAGCCGCAAGTTCAGGATGAAACCGCAGCGAACTATGCAGAGAAGCTAAGTAAAGAAGAGGCTAAGCTCGACTGGTCACTCTCCGCCGCTCAGCTCGAGCGTTGCATTCGCGCCTTTAATCCATGGCCGATGAGCTGGTTCCAGATTGAAGATCAGCCGGTTAAAGTGTGGCAGGCACAAGTGCTGCCACATCAGGCGAACAGCCAGCCAGGCGAAATTCTGCATGCCGACAAAAATGGTATTCAGATCGCCACCGCTGACGGCGTACTGAATATTACCGAACTGCAGCCAGCTGGCAAAAAAGCGATGAAAGCGCAGGATATCCTGAACTCCCGCCGTGAATGGTTCATACAGGGCAATATCCTTGCCTGATTCTTCAGCCCGGCCTCAGGTCGGGCTTTTGTTTATTGATGACTCAAACAATGAAAAAACAGACCAACCTCCGCAGCCTTGCGGCACAAGCTATTGAGCGCGTTGTCGAGCAGGGACAATCATTAAGTAATGTCCTGCCGGCAGCACAGAAATCACTGTCAGAAAAAGACAGCGCTTTGCTGCAGGAACTCTGTTTCGGCGTGCTGCGCACCCTGCCGCAGCTGCAGTGGATTATTAATAAACTGATGTCGCGTCCGATGACCGGCAAACAGCGTACTATCCACTTTCTGATTATGGTCGGCCTGTATCAGTTGATGTATACCCGCATTCCGGCCCATGCCGCCCTGGCAGAAACCGTTGAAGGTGCGGTGGTGCTGAAGCGTCAGGCGCTGAAAGGTTTGATTAACGGCGTACTGCGCCAGTTCCAGCGCCAGCAGGAAGCGCTGATGCTGGAAATGAACGACGGCCCGCATAAATATCTGCATCCGAAGTGGCTGCTGGAACGTCTGCAACGTGCATGGCCAGAGAACTGGCAGCAGATTGTTGAGGCCAATAACCAGCGTCCGCCGATGTGGTTACGCGTTAACCGTCAGCATCACAGCCGCGACGCCTGGCTGGCTCTGCTACAGGCATCGGGTAAAGAAGCTGAAGCACATACTGAACACCTGGACGCGCTGCGCCTTGATGCACCCTGCTCGGTTAATCAGTTGCCCGGTTTCGACCAGGGCTGGGTGACCGTGCAGGATGCCTCAGCACAGGGCTGTATTGCGCTGCTCGATCCGCAGAACGGCGAATCGATCCTCGACCTGTGCGCCGCACCGGGTGGCAAAACCACTCATATTCTTGAAGCCGCGCCACTGGCCAAAGTGATGGCTGTCGATATCGATGAACAGCGTCTGACACGTGTGAATGAGAACCTGGCGCGCCTGGGGATGAGCGCCACGGTGAAAGCCGGCGATGGCCGTTATCCGCAGCAGTGGTGCGAAGGGTTGCAATTTGATCGCATCCTGCTTGATGCGCCCTGCTCCGCAACCGGCGTTATTCGTCGCCATCCGGATATTAAGTGGCTGCGCCGCGACCGCGATATCGCTGAGCTCGCAGCCCTGCAACAGGAAATTCTGGATGCCGTGTGGCCGCAGCTGAAATCAGGCGGCACTCTGCTGTACGCCACCTGCTCGATTCTGCCGGAAGAGAACCATCAGCAGGTTAGCGCGTTTCTCGCCCGCCATGCTGATGCGAAACTGCAGCCGATTGCTGACGACGGTCTGCCAGGTCTGCAAGTTTTCCCGCATCCGCAAGGCGGAGATGGTTTCTTTTACGCAAAGCTGATAAAAAATTGATTACCCGCTCAGGCAATCAGTCACGGGATAAGCTGGAAAGACGATGAAAATAATCATTCTTGGTGCCGGACAGGTTGGCGGAACGCTGGCAGAAAACCTGGTTGGTGAAAACAACGATATAACCGTGGTCGATACTGACGGCGTTCGCCTGCGCCAGCTACAGGACAAATTTGACCTGCGCGTGGTGCAGGGACATGGCTCACATCCGCGTGTATTACGCGAAGCCGGGGCCGAAGATGCCGATATGCTGGTTGCGGTAACCAACTCGGATGAAACCAATATGGTCGCCTGCCAGGTGGCCTATTCGCTGTTCAATACGCCAAACCGTATTGCGCGTATCCGTGCGCCCGACTATATCCGTGACGCCGACAAGCTGTTTATGCCCGAAGCAGTCCCAATCGACCATCTGATCTCCCCCGAACAGCTGGTTATCGACAATCTCTATCGCCTGATCGAATACCCGGGCGCCTTGCAGGTGGTAAACTTTGCCGAAGGGAAAGTCAGCCTGGCGGTGGTGAAAGCCTATTACGGCGGTCCGCTGGTGGGTAATGCCCTGTCAATTATGCGCGAACATATGCCGCATATTGATACACGCGTGGCGGCGATTTTTCGCCAGGATCGTCCGATTCGTCCGCAGGGTTCAACCATCGTTGAAGCTGGTGATGAGGTGTTCTTTATTGCCGCCAGTCAGCATATTCGCGCAGTAATGAGTGAATTGCAGCGACTGGAAAAGCCTTACAAACGTATTATGCTGGTCGGTGGCGGCAATATTGGTTTTGGTCTGGCGCAGAAGCTGGAAAAAAATTACAGCGTGAAACTGATTGAGCGTAATCAGCAACGCGCCGCCGAGCTGGCCGAACATCTACAGGACACCATCGTGTTCTACGGCGATGCTTCGGATCAGGAGTTACTGGCAGAAGAGCATATTGATCAGGTTGATCTGTTTATTGCCGTCACCAATGATGATGAAGCTAACATCATGTCCGCCATGCTGGCGAAGAAGATGGGGGCGAAAAAAGTGATGGTGCTGATCCAGCGTAAAGCCTACGTCGATCTGGTGCAGGGCAGCGTGATTGATATCGCTATTTCCCCCCAACAGGCAACCATCTCCGCCCTGCTGGGTCATGTGCGCAAAGCGGATATCGTCAGCGTATCGTCACTGCGTCGTGGTATCGCCGAAGCGATTGAAGCGATCGCCCATGGCGATGAAACTACCTCGCGCGTGGTTGGCCGCTTAATTGATGATATCAAACTGCCGCCAGGCACCATTATCGGCGCCGTTGTGCGCGGTGATGATGTAATGATCGCCAACGACAATTTGCGTATTGAACAGGGCGACCACGTTATTATGTTCCTGACAGACAAGAAGTTTGTCCCGGATGTCGAGCGCCTGTTCCAGCCCAGCCCGTTCTTCCTTTGATCTCCAGGGGCGGTGCTCTCGCCGCCCGTGCCAATGTTTTACAGGGGAGCTGAAACGGCGCCTCTGCAGGTATTTTCCAGTTATTCCTGTGCAGCGATGGCAAAAGGTGAATCGTTTGTTAGACTTTAGCCATTGGCACAGGAAAGGAGAGAAGAATGAGTTTATTCAAAGAGTTTCGCGAGTTTGCAATGCGCGGCAATGTTGTCGACCTTGCAGTTGGTGTAATTATCGGTGCAGCGTTCGGTAAGATCGTTTCAGCGTTGGTAGCAAATATTATTATGCCGCCGCTGGGGTTACTGATTGGCGGGGTGGATTTCAAACAGTTCGCCTGGGTGCTGAAACCGGCAGAAGGTGAAACTCCCGCAGTGATTATGCAGTACGGCGTCTTTCTGCAGACGGTGTTCGACTTTGTTATCGTCGCCTTTGCCATCTTCCTGGCAATTAAGCTGATGAACAAACTGCATAAAAAGAAAGAAGCGGCTCCGGCAAAAACCCCGGCGCAGGAAGTTCTGCTTACTGAAATCCGTGACCTGCTGAAAGAACAAAACAGCCGTCCTTAACCGCGGCAACGGCGGCGAAAACGGCGCCCGAAACCAGAAGGCCAGTGGTAAATATCCGTTGCGGATACTGACCACTGGCCTCCCAGTTACCTTTCCTTGCGTGTTTGTCTTTACGTCGATAGCTGCCTTTTCCTTTCTGATTGACTTCGATACGCGGTTTAAACAGTGGGTCGTGCAATAGCGCCTCAATGGCGTTGTGCTGTATCTGGCCTTTTTTGTGCTGATAAGCGGTCATCATGATGCTCCTTTGTGATTAACGCGCAGAATATAGACCCGATTGGCGCAATTTTCAATTAGCTTGCGCATTAACGGTGGTCGCACCCTGTTCCAGCGCTTCCAGTATCGAACAGTAAACACTGCTGTGATCGGCGCCACAACAGGCGTCGTTAAGTCGCTGAAGTGAACGCTGCATATGTTGCAACTCCGCAATCATCCCCTCTACTTCATTCAGCCTGTTCTGCACGATGGTTTTAGATTCATGGCAGCTGTGATGCTCTGGATCGACGCGGATCGACAACAGCTCGCGGATCGATTCAAGGGTAAACCCTAGCTGACGACCGTAGCGAATAAATTTAAGTCGCTGCAAATCCTGTTCGGTATACAGGCGGAAGCCGCCTTCGGTTCGCACCTTATGATCCATCATCTGCTGCTTTTCATAGTAACGAATGGTATCTGGCGTCACATCCGCTAGTTTTGCCAGCTGTCCAATGCGAAACATTATTTGTCTCCTGCGAGGCGTTGCTTTACGTGATTACGGTATTCACCGTTAAGAAAAGCGGTACTCAGACCGGCCTGGGTCAGTTTTATTTCCAGCAGCCGCAGACGTTTAACATGCGATTGATAGCGATCGTCGGCAGGATCGAGCGATTGAAGCAGGCAATCCAGCTCGATCGCTTCGCGTTTCATCTCCAGCTCGGGAGGCAGATAGCCGGAGTTCTTCAACAGCCGATATGCTGCACGCAACTCTGGCGCAACATGGCTGTCGTCATCGAGGATAAGCGGCTTTCCCTGACCAGGCAGGTTATCCAGCTCACCACTGGCTTGCGCTTCACGAATGTGTTGTTCAACGAGTTGGTCTATAAACCACATCATCTTCTCCTGTGCGGAAATGAACTATGAATAGTTTAACCAAATGTCAGCGGGGAAGTATGAGGAATTTTGGATATAAAAAAACCGGGCAAGCCCGGTTTTTCTACGTTGCTACAGATTACTCTGCAACAGCTTCTGCTGTCAGCTCTGGACGATCAACCAACTCGATGTAAGCCATCGGAGCGTTGTCACCAGCGCGGAAGCCACACTTCAGAATACGAGTGTAACCACCGGCACGGCTCGCAAAACGCGGGCCCAGCTCGTTAAACAGTTTTGCCACGATCTCGTTATCACGAGTACGGGCGAATGCCAGACGACGATTAGCTACGCTGTCGGTCTTGGCAAGAGTAATCAGCGGCTCAACTACACGACGCAACTCTTTTGCTTTCGGCAGGGTCGTCTTGATGATCTCATGACGAACCAAAGAGCCAGCCATGTTGCGGAACATAGCCTGACGATGGCTGCTGTTGCGGTTCAGTTGACGACCACTCTTACGATGGCGCATGACCTTATCCTTCTCAGTGAAACCTTAACCTGTGATCGGTTTATTCATCAGCAATGCTAGCTGGTGGCCAGTTTTCCAGGCGCATGCCCAGTGACAGACCACGTGACGCCAGCACATCTTTAATCTCGGTAAGAGATTTCTTACCAAGGTTAGGCGTTTTAAGCAGCTCAACCTCGGTACGCTGTACCAGATCACCGATGTAGTGGATAGCTTCTGCCTTAAGGCAGTTAGCAGAGCGGACAGTCAATTCCAGATCGTCAACAGGGCGCAGCAAGATCGGATCGAATTCTGGTTTCTCTTCTTTAACTTCCGGCTGACGTACATCACGTAAGTCAACGAAAGCTTCAAGTTGTTCTGCCAGGATGGTTGCCGCACGGCGGATCGCTTCTTCAGGATCAATAGTGCCGTTGGTTTCCATTTCGATGACCAGCTTGTCCAGGTCGGTACGCTGTTCTACGCGCGCTGCTTCAACATTGTAGGCTATACGGTCTACAGGGCTGTAGCAGGCGTCGACTAACAGACGACCAATCGGGCGCTCATCTTCTTCCGAATGAATTCGGGCAGACGCCGGCACATAACCACGACCGCGCTGAACTTTGATACGCATATTAATAGATGCGTTCTCATCGGTCAGGTGGCAGATCACGTGCTGCGGCTTGACGATTTCGACATCACCATCATGGGTGATATCGGCTGCAGTCACAGGGCCAATGCCAGATTTATTCAAGGTAAGAATAACTTCATCTTTGCCCTGAACTCTTACCGCAAGGCCTTTCAGGTTGAGAAGGATTTCCAGGATATCTTCCTGTACACCCTCTTTGGTGCTGTACTCATGCAGTACACCATCAATTTCAACCTCGGTCACCGCGCAACCCGGCATGGATGAAAGCAGAATACGGCGCAGTGCGTTACCAAGAGTATGGCCAAAGCCACGCTCTAAAGGCTCAAGGGTCACCTTGGCATGCGTCGAACTCACTTGCTCGATATCTACCAGGCGCGGTTTTAGAAACTCTGTCACAGAACCCTGCATTGTGTCCTCTCTTTGGTACTAAGCTTTACTTGGAGTAAAGCTCGACGATCAGGTGTTCGTTAATGTCCGCGGACAGATCAGTACGTTCAGGAATACGCTTGAACACACCTTCCATCTTAGTTGCATCAACTTCCAGCCAGGTTGGCTTTTCACGCTGCTCAGCCAGCTCCAGAGCGGCTTTAACGCGAGACTGCTTTTTGGCTTTCTCGCGGATGCTAACAACGTCATTCGGAGTTACCTGATAAGAAGCGATGCTAACAACGCGACCGTTTACCAGTACAGATTTATGGCTAACTAACTGACGTGATTCTGCACGAGTAGCGCCAAAGCCCATACGATAAACTACGTTATCCAGACGACCTTCCAGCAGGGCCAGCAGGTTTTCACCTGTGTTGCCTTTCAGACGAGCGGCTTCTTTGTAATAGTTACGGAACTGACGCTCCAGAACACCATACATACGGCGAACTTTCTGCTTTTCACGCAACTGCACACCATAGTCAGACAGACGCGGTTTACGCGCACCGTGCTGGCCAGGAGCTTGTTCAATCTTACACTTGGTATCAATCGCGCGAACGCCAGACTTAAGGAACAGGTCTGTACCCTCGCGACGGCTCAGCTTGAGCTTAGGACCCAAATATCTTGCCATTTTCTTTCTCCAACATTCCTAAAAACGAGCGTTATACGCGACGTTTTTTCGGCGGACGACAACCGTTGTGAGGGATCGGAGTCACATCAGTAATATTAGTGATGCGGAAACCAGCAGCGTTCAGAGCACGAATCGTAGATTCGCGGCCTGGACCCGGACCCTTAACCATAACTTCCAGGTTCTTAATACCGTAATCTTTCACGGCTTCTGCGCAACGTTCTGCAGCGACCTGCGCAGCGAACGGCGTAGATTTACGAGAACCACGGAAACCGGAACCACCGGCCGTTGCCCAACCCAGCGCGTTACCCTGACGATCGGTAATAGTCACGATGGTGTTGTTAAAAGATGCATGGACATGAGCCACGCCATCAGAGACTTGTTTTCTTACACGCTTACGTGCACGAACTGGTGCCTTTGCCATTATTCAATCACCCCGATTATTTCTTGATCGGTTTACGCGGACCCTTACGGGTACGTGCGTTAGTCTTGGTACGCTGACCGCGAACCGGAAGACCACGACGATGACGCAAACCACGATAGCAACCAAGGTCCATCAGACGCTTGATGCTCAGGGTGACTTCACGACGCAGATCGCCTTCAACGACGAACTTAGCAACTTCATCACGCAGCGTGTCAATTTGTTCTTCAGACAGCTCACTGATCTTAACATTTTCAGCGATACCCGCAGAGGCGCAGATGGCCTGGGAGCGAGTCTTGCCGATACCGTAGATTGAAGTTAATGCAATCACGGTGTGTTTTTGATCAGGAATGTTAATGCCTGCTATACGGGCCACTATGCACTCCTACTATTTAAATATGCGCCCCATGCCGAAAAGCCCGTTTTCAGGATACTCAAATGGCAGCGCATAGACATACAAAAGATTGGCTGGCTAATCTAGCCAGCTCAACCCGACTTTGCAAGAAAAATATGTGAAAATCAGCCTTGGCGCTGTTTATGCTTTGGCTCGGCACTACAAATCACACGTACAACACCTTCGCGACGTACGATTTTGCAGTTACGACATAATTTCTTGACGGAAGCACGAACTTTCATTTTTTCTCTCCGTAACTTCTTCAAGCGCCTGAATTAACGGCCGTAGCCTTTCAGGTTTGCTTTCTTCAGAGCAGACTCGTACTGACTTGACATCATCAGAGTTTGCACTTGAGCCATAAAGTCCATGATGACCACGACTACGATCAGCAGTGATGTACCGCCGAAGTAGAATGGAACTTTCATCGCATCACGCATGAACTCCGGGATTAGGCAGATGAAAGTAATGTACAAGGCGCCAATTAAGGTCAGTCGAGTCATTACTTTATCGATGTACTTCGCCGTTTGCTCTCCCGGACGAATTCCTGGTACAAATGCACCAGACTTCTTCAGGTTATCTGCTGTTTCACGCGGGTTGAAAACCAACGCCGTATAGAAGAAACAGAAGAAGATGATTGCAGTCGCATAGAGTAACACATACAGCGGCTGACCTGGTTGTAAATACATCGAAATAGTTGTTAACCAGTTCCAACCGGTACCGCCCCCGAACCAGGACGCAATGGTCGCTGGGAACAGGATGATGCTGGAAGCGAAGATTGCCGGGATTACGCCCGCCATATTCACTTTCAACGGCAGATGTGTGCTCTGCGCAGCATAGACACGACGGCCTTGCTGACGTTTCGCATAGTTCACCACAATGCGGCGTTGACCACGCTCAACGAAAACAACGAAGAAGGTCACTGCAAATACGAGAACTGCAACCAACAGCAACAGGAGGAAGTGCAGGTCGCCTTGCCGCGCTTGCTCGATAGTATGGCCAATGGCCGGCGGCAATCCCGCAACAATACCAGCGAAGATAATGATTGAGATACCGTTGCCGATACCTCGCTCAGTAATCTGTTCGCCCAGCCACATCAGGAACATTGTTCCGGTGACCAGACTCACAACAGCGGTAAAGTAGAATGGAAGGCCCGGGTTTAACACCAGGCCCTGCATTCCAGGCATATTCGGTAAACCGGTAGCAATACCGATAGACTGAAATATAGCCAGTACCAGAGTGCCGTAACGGGTGTACTGGCTTATCTTACGACGGCCAGCCTCCCCTTCTTTCTTGATCTCTGCCAGGGCGGGATGAACCACCGTCAGCAGCTGGATAATAATCGATGCCGAAATATACGGCATGATACCCAGAGCAAAAATAGAAGCACGGCTCAGAGCACCACCAGAGAACATGTTAAACATTTCAATGATGGTGCCACGCTGTTGCTCAAGCAGTTTGGCAAGTACAGTGGCATCGATACCAGGGATCGGAATAAAAGAACCAATGCGGAAGACAATCAGCGCACCAATCACAAACAGAAGTCTGCGTTTTAGTTCGCCAAAACCGCCTCTGGCACTTTGAAAATCTAATCCCGGTTGCTTAGCCATCTGCTACTTATTCCTCAATTTTACCGCCAGCAGCTTCGATTGCAGCACGAGCGCCTTTAGTGACACGCAGACCGCGAACCGTTACCGGAGCAGAAACTTCGCCAGACAGAAAGATCTTAGCGAACTCAATCTGAATACCGATAATGTTTGCCGCTTTCAGCGTGTTCAGGTCAACGATTCCGCCTTCAACTTTCGCCAGGTCAGACAGACGAACTTCTGCCGTAACCATTGCTTTGCGAGAGGTGAAACCGAATTTCGGCAGACGACGGTACAGAGGCATCTGACCACCTTCAAATCCGCGACGTACGCCACCGCCAGAACGAGAGTTCTGACCTTTGTGACCACGACCCGCGGTTTTACCGAGGCCAGAACCAATACCACGACCTACACGCTTCGCAGCGTGTTTAGACCCTTCGGCCGGAGACAGAGTATTTAAACGCATCTGTTACTCCTCCACTTTAACCATGTAGGAAATCGCGTTAACCATGCCGCGTACTGCTGGCGTGTCTTCACGCTCTACGGTGTGGTTAATACGACGCAGACCCAGGCCAAGCAGCGTTGCCTTGTGTTTCGGCAAACGACCGATCGAACTGCGGGTTTGAGTAATTTTAATAGTCTTCGCCATGGTCATTACCCCAGAATTTCTTCAACGGATTTACCACGCTTGGCAGCGACCATTTCTGGAGAACTCATATTCGCCAGGCCATCCAGAGTTGCACGAACCACGTTAATCGGGTTGGTGGAACCGTAGGCTTTAGCCAGTACGTTATGAACTCCAGCGACTTCCAGGACGGCGCGCATTGCACCACCGGCAATAATACCGGTACCCTGGGAAGCCGGCTGCATGAACACGCGGGAACCCGTGTGCACACCTTTAACAGGGTGCTGCAGGGTGCCGTTGGTCAGCGCGACGTTAATCATATTGCGACGGGCTTTTTCCATCGCTTTCTGGATTGCTGCCGGAACTTCACGCGCTTTGCCGTAACCAAAACCGATGCGACCGTTACCGTCACCTACCACAGTCAATGCTGTGAAGGAGAAAATACGACCACCTTTAACAGTTTTAGATACACGGTTTACCGCGATCAGCTTTTCCTGCAGTTCGCCAGCTTGTTTCTCGATGTGTGCCATCTTACACCTCTACCTTAGAACTGAAGGCCAGCTTCACGAGCAGCATCTGCCAGTGCCTGGACGCGACCATGATATTGGAAACCGGAACGGTCGAAAGAAACATTTTTAATGCCTTTTTCGATAGCGCGTTCGGCCAGTGCTTTACCCACAGCAGCCGCAGCGTCTTTGTTGCCGGTATACTTCAGTTGTTCAGTGATAGCTTTTTCTACAGTAGAAGCAGCAACCAAAACCTCAGAACCGTTCGGAGCAATGACCTGTGCGTAAATATGACGCGGAGTACGATGTACTACCAGGCGAGTTGCACCCAGCTCTTTGAGCTTGCGACGTGCGCGGGTCGCACGACGGATACGAGCAGATTTCTTATCCATAGTGTTACCTTACTTCTTCTTAGCCTCTTTGGTACGCACGACTTCGTCGGCGTAACGAACACCCTTGCCTTTATAAGGCTCAGGACGACGGTAGGCGCGAATATCCGCTGCTACCTGACCAATCAGCTGTTTATCAGCGCCTTTCAGCACGATCTCAGTCTGAGTTGGACATTCTGCAGTAATACCCGCTGGCAGCGCATGTTCAACAGGATGAGAGAAGCCCAGGGCCAAACTCACCGCGTTGCCTTTAATGGCTGCACGATAACCTACACCAACCAGCTGCAGCTTCTTAGTGAAGCCTTCGGTAACACCGATAACCATTGCGTTAAGCAGCGCGCGAGAAGTACCCGCCTGCGCCCATCCGTCAACAAAACCTTCGCGCGGAGCGAAAGTCAATTTGTTGTCTTCAGATTTAACTTCAACAGCATCATTGATAGTACGAGTCAGCTCGCCGTTTTTACCTTTAATCGAAATTACCTGACCGTTGAGTTTTACCTCTACGCCGGCAGGAATCACGACTGGTGCTTTAGCAACACGAGACATATATTCCTCCGATTAAGCTACGTAGCAGATAATTTCGCCACCAAGACCAGCCTGGCGCGCTGCACGATCAGTCATAACACCTTTAGAGGTAGAAACAACGGCGATACCCAAACCAGCCATAACTTTAGGCAGTTCGTCTTTGCGTTTATAAATACGCAGACCTGGGCGGCTTACACGTTGAATGCTCTCTACCACTGCCTTGCCCTGGAAATACTTAAGAG
Organism: Winslowiella arboricola; assembly: GCF_025527015.1. Classification (GTDB taxonomy): domain Bacteria; phylum Pseudomonadota; class Gammaproteobacteria; order Enterobacterales; family Enterobacteriaceae; genus Erwinia; species Erwinia arboricola. Next base: position 17,636 of record NZ_JAODIM010000039.1, read on the forward strand.
TCAGTTCCAGTTCTGGCTTGGTGTCGCCTTCGATTTTAAATTCTTCAATATAGCCTTCTTCCTTCAGCACGTTGGCAATTGCCACTTTCAGCTTGGAGGCAGGCATGGTGACCGCAACTTTGTTCGCGGCTTGACCGTTACGGATACGGGTCAGCATATCCGCGATCGGATCTTGCATGCTCATCTGTCTTTACTCCCGTGATTCAATTGGTGACAATTACCAGCTAGCCTTTTTAAGGCCCGGAATTTCACCGCGCATGGCGGCTTCACGGACTTTAATACGGCTCAGACCGAACTTCCGCAGGAAAGCGTGCGGACGACCAGTTTGGCGGCAGCGGTTACGCTGACGGGACGGGCTGGAATCACGCGGCAGAGTCTGCAGCTTGAGAACAGCATCCCAACGTTCTTCGTCGGATGAGTTCACACTAGAGATGATAGCTTTCAATTCTTCGCGTTTTGCGCGAAATTTATCAGCCAGTTTTACGCGAACGACTTCGCGTGCCTTCATCGATTGCTTAGCCATGAAGTAACCCTACCTTACTTGCGGAACGGGAAGTCAAAGGCAGCCAGCAGTGCACGGCCTTCATCGTCAGATTTCGCAGTAGTGGTAATGGTAATATCCAAACCACGAACGCGATCGACTTTGTCATAGTCGATTTCTGGGAAGATGATCTGCTCACGAACGCCCATGCTGTAGTTACCGCGGCCATCGAATGACTTAGCGGACAAGCCACGGAAGTCACGGATACGTGGTACAGCAATAGAAATCAGACGCTCAAAGAACTCCCACATGCGCTCGCCACGCAGAGTCACTTTACAGCCGATCGGATAGCCCTGACGGATTTTGAAGCCTGCAACAGATTTGCGTGCTTTGGTGATCAACGGCTTTTGACCGGAGATTGCTGTCAGGTCAGCTGCTGCGTTATCCAGCAGTTTCTTGTCAGCGATCGCTTCACCCACACCCATATTCAGGGTGATCTTCTCGACCCGAGGGACTTGCATGACAGAATTGTAGCCAAACTCAGTCATGAGTTTTTGGACTACCTCGTCTTTGTAGTAATCATGCAGTTTCGCCATCGTACTACTCCAAATTACTTGATAGTTTCGCTGTTAGACTTGAAGAAACGGACTTTTTTGCCGTCTTCGAATCTAAAGCCTACACGGTCTGCCTTGCCGGTAGCCGTGTTGAAGAGTGCAACGTTAGAAACCTGCAGAGCAGCTTCCTTTTCAACGATGCCACCTGGTTGGTTAGAGGCCGGAACCGGCTTCTGGTGTTTCTTAACCAGGTTGATACCTTCAACAATGACCTTGCCAGAAGACAGGACATTTTTAACTTTACCGCGCTTACCTTTATCTTTACCGGTCAGCACGATAACTTCGTCATCGCGACGGATTTTAGCTGCCATTGCTCGCTCCTTAGAGTACTTCTGGTGCCAGAGAGATAATTTTCATGAACTTTTCATTACGAAGTTCACGAGTTACCGGCCCAAAAATACGCGTACCGATAGGTTGCTCGCTGTTATTGTTTAAAATAACGCATGCATTACCATCGAAGCGAATGACAGAACCGTCCGGGCGACGAACACCCTTCCTGGTGCGCACCACTACCGCCTTCAGCACATCACCCTTCTTAACCTTACCGCGAGGAATTGCTTCCTTGATGGTAATTTTGATGATGTCGCCTACGCCTGCGTAGCGACGGTGCGAGCCACCCAGAACCTTGATACACATTACGCGACGTGCACCGGAGTTGTCGGCGACGGTCAGCATAGTCTGTTCTTGGATCATTTTAGTGCTCCGCTAATGTCAACTACTACTTCGGGACCTGTAAACAGGTCGTTTGAAAGCCCCATAATTGAGGGCGCGGCATTATAACACCGGTTCTCGCATATGGGTAGAAAAAATAAACGGCTCGACTAAGCCGAGCCGTTTATCTTATTTTTTAGAGAGGAGATTCTATTACAGAATCGCTTTCTCTACAACGCGAACCAGCGTCCAGGACTTAGTCTTGGACAGTGGACGGCATTCGCGGATTTCAACCACGTCGCCGATACCACATTCGTTGTTCTCGTCATGTACGTGCAGTTTGGTCGTACGCTTGATGAATTTACCGTAGATAGGGTGTTTCACAAAACGTTCAATCGCCACAACAATGGATTTCTCCATTTTGTCGCTCAGGACACGACCTTGCAGAGTACGGATTTTATCGGTCATTACGCACCCGCCTTCTCAGTCAGTAAAGTCTTAACGCGTGCAACATCACGACGCACTTGCTTCAGAACATGAGTCTGTTGCAACTGGCCAGATGCCGCCTGCATGCGCAGGTTGAACTGCTCACGCAGCAGGTTAAGTAGCTCTGTGTTCAGCTCTTCAACGCTTTTTTCACGCAGCTCTGTTGCTTTCATTACATCACCGTCTTAGTTACAAAGGTGGTTTTGATAGGCAGTTTTGCTGCTGCCAGCTTGAATGCTTCACGGGCCAGCTCTTCTGATACGCCGTCCATTTCATACAGGACTTTACCAGGCTGGATTAAGGCAACCCAATACTCTACGTTACCTTTACCTTTACCCATACGCACTTCCAGCGGCTTCTCGGTGATCGGTTTGTCCGGGAATACTCGGATCCAGATCTTACCTTGACGCTTAACTGCACGGGTCATAGCACGACGTGCTGCTTCGATCTGACGGGCAGTCAGACGACCACGGCCAACAGCTTTCAGACCGAAAGTACCGAAGCTAACATCCGTACCCTGCGCCAGACCACGGTTGCGGCCTTTGTGCACTTTACGGAATTTTGTACGCTTTGGTTGTAACATCAGCGATCTCCTTACTTACGGCCTTTACGCTGCTGCTTTTTAGGTTGAGCAGCCGGTTCCGGTTGTTCAACAGCAGCCATACCACCCAGGATCTCGCCTTTGAAGATCCATACCTTAACGCCGATTACACCATAAGTGGTGTGCGCTTCAGAGGTGTTGTAGTCAATGTCAGCACGCAGGGTGTGCAATGGCACGCGGCCTTCACGGTACCATTCGGTACGCGCGATTTCTGCACCGCCCAGACGGCCACTAACTTCAACTTTAATACCTTTAGCGCCCAGACGCATTGCGTTCTGTACAGCACGCTTCATAGCACGACGGAACATCACACGACGCTCCAGCTGTGAAGTGATGCTGTCAGCAACCAATTTAGCGTCCAGTTCCGGTTTACGGACTTCGGCGATATTGATCTGTGCAGGAACGCCAGCGATATCCGCTACGACCTTGCGCAGTTTTTCTACGTCTTCGCCTTTCTTACCGATCACGATGCCAGGACGAGCGGTGTGAATAGTCACACGGATGCTCTTCGCCGGGCGCTCGATAACGATACGAGATACGGACGCTTTTGCCAGTTCTTTAGTCAGGAACTGACGGACTTTGAAATCGCCGTCCAGGTTGTCAGCGAATTCTTTGGTATTTGCGAACCAGGTAGAGTTCCAGGCTTTAACAATACCCAGTCGAATACCATTAGGATGTACTTTCTGACCCATTGCTAGTCTCCAGAGTCTCAGCGATCGGACACAACCACAGTAATGTGGCTGGTGCGCTTCAGGATGCGATCTGCACGACCTTTTGCACGAGGCATAATGCGCTTCATGCTTGGGCCTTCGTCGACGAAGATTTTCGCGACTTTCAGATCATCAATGTCAGCGCCATCGTTGTGTTCGGCGTTAGCAATGGCAGATTCCAGAACCTTCTTAACCATTACAGCCGCTTTCTTATTGGTGTAGGTCAGAATATCCAGGGCCTGCGACACTTTCTTACCGCGTACAAGGTCAGCCACCAGGCGAACCTTTTGAGCAGAAGAACGAGCGTGGCGATGTTGAGCTATAGTTTCCATCTCTTCCTCCTGCCTTAGCGTTTCTTGGCTTTTTTGTCAGCCGAGTGACCGCGATAAGTACGAGTCGGCGCAAATTCGCCCAGTTTGTGACCAACCATTTCGTCGGAAACAAAGACTGGAACGTGCTGACGACCATTATGGACAGCGATGGTCAAACCGATCATGTTAGGAAAGATCGTTGAACGACGGGACCAAGTGCGCAGGGGCTTCTTGTCACCGCTTTCCACCGCTTTCTCTACCTTCTTCAGCAAGTGCAGGTCAATAAAAGGACCTTTCTTGAGAGAACGTGGCATGGCTTATCCTCTAAAATTATTTGCTACGGCGACGTACGATAAATTTATCAGTACGCTTGTTGCTACGGGTCTTCTTACCTTTGGTCTGAACGCCCCACGGGGTTACCGGGTGCTTACCAAAGTTACGACCTTCACCACCACCGTGCGGGTGATCGACTGGGTTCATCGCAGTACCGCGAACGGTAGGACGAATACCACGCCAACGAGTTGCACCGGCTTTACCCAGAACGCGCAGCATATGCTCAGCGTTGCCGACTTCGCCCAGGGTCGCGCGGCAGTCAAGTTCGACTTTACGCATTTCACCAGAACGCAGACGCAGGGTAACGTAAGAACCTTCACGCGCAACGATCTGCACGTAAGCACCAGCAGAGCGAGCAATCTGACCGCCTTTGCCTGGTTTCATTTCTACGTTGTGTACGGTAGAACCCACTGGAATGTTACGCATCGGCAGGGTGTTACCTGCTTTGATCGCAGCATCAACGCCAGATTGAATCTGGTCGCCAGCTTTCAGGCCTTTAGGGGCCAGGATATAACGGCGTTCACCATCTTTGTACAGAACCAGCGCGATGTTCGCGGAGCGGTTCGGATCGTACTCAAGACGTTCAACAGTAGCAGGGATACCATCTTTGTTGCGTTTGAAGTCAACAATACGGTAAGCCTGCTTGTGACCACCACCGATATGACGGGTAGTGATACGACCATTGTTGTTACGGCCGCCAGACTTGCTGTTTTTTTCAACCAGCGGGGCAAATGGTTTGCCCTTGTGCAGCTCCTGGTTCACCACTTTAACTACGTGACGACGACCCGGAGATGTCGGTTTACATTTAACAATTGCCATTGTTCTTCTCCTCCGACTTACTCAGCGCCGCCTGCGAAGTCCAGATTCTGGCCTTCTTTCAGGGTGACGTAAGCTTTTTTCCAGTCGCTACGACGACCAATACGCTGTCCGTGACGTTTTGATTTACCCTTAACCAGCAGGGTATTCACAACTTCAACTTCAACTTCGAAAAGTTTCTGCACAGCGGCTTTGATTTCTGCTTTGGTCGCGTCTGTCGCAACTTTGAGAACGATGGTGTTAGTTTTTTCCATCGCAGCAGATGCTTTTTCAGATACGTGCGGCGCGCGCAGTACTTTCAGCAGACGTTCTTCACGGATCATGCCAGCATCTCCTCAACTTGCTTAACTGCGTCAGCAGTCATAACGACTTTGTCGAAGGCGATCAGGCTTACTGGATCAATACCCGCTGCATCACGAACGTCAACCTTGTACAGGTTACGCGCGGCCAGGAACAGGTTCTCTTCCAGTTCGCCAGTGATGATCAGCACGTCTTCCAGAGCCATGTCTTTCAGCTTCTCTACCAGCAACTTAGTTTTAGGTGCTTCCAGAGAGAACTGCTCGACAACGATCAGACGTTCTTGACGTACCAGTTCGGACAGGATGCTTTTCAGCGCGCCGCGGTACATCTTTTTGTTAACTTTTTGACTGTGGTCCTGTGGCTTCGCAGCGAAGGTCACACCACCTGAACGCCAGATTGGGCTTTTTACAGTACCCGCACGCGCACGGCCAGTGCCTTTCTGACGAAACGGCTTCTTACCGGAACCAGTTACTTCAGCACGAGTCTTCTGAGCACGGGTACCTTGACGGGCACCTGCTGCGTAAGCAACAACAACCTGGTGTACCAGCGCTTCGTTAAAATCACGACCGAAGGTAGTTTCGGAAACAGTCAGCGCGCTTTGCGCGTCTTTCAATACTAATTCCATAGCTATCCCCTTACGCCTTCACAGCTGGTTTAACGATAAGGTCACAACCGGTAGCACCGGGGACTCCACCTTTAACCAGCAGCAGGTTGCGCTCAGCGTCAACACGCACAACGTCCAGGCTCTGAACGGTTACGCGCTCGTTACCCAGCTGTCCTGCCATTTTCTTGCCTTTGAACACTTTGCCCGGAGTCTGGTTCTGACCGATAGAACCCGGAACGCGGTGAGACAAGGAGTTACCGTGGGTAGCATCCTGAGTACGGAAGTTCCAGCGCTTTACAGTACCGGCAAAACCTTTACCTTTGGACGTACCAGTCACGTCAACTTTTTTCACGTCAGCGAAAATATCGACATTAATGCTCTGACCTACGGTGAATTCTTCGCCTTCGGCGGTACGGAATTCCCACAGACCACGGCCAGCTTCAACACCAGCTTTAGCAAAATGACCTGCTTCAGGCTTAGTTACACGGTTTGCTTTTTTAGCACCGGTAGTTACCTGTACAGCAGTGTAACCGTCGTTTTCCAGGCCTTTGACCTGAGTAACGCGGTTTGCTTCAATTTCGATCACGGTTACTGGGATAGAAACGCCATCTTCAGTGAAGATACGGGTCATACCCACTTTTTTACCGACTAAACCAATCATTGTTTCAACCTCTCAATCGCTCAATGACCTGATTAACCCAGGCTGATCTGCACGTCAACACCAGCAGCCAGATCCAGACGCATCAGAGCATCAACCGTTTTCTCAGTTGGCTCAACGATGTCAACCAGACGCTTGTGAGTGCGAATCTCATACTGATCACGCGCGTCTTTGTTGACGTGCGGGGAGATCAGAATGGTAAAGCGCTCTTTGCGGGTTGGCAGCGGGATTGGACCACGAACCTGCGCACCAGTGCGCTTGGCGGTCTCAACGATTTCCGCAGTTGATTGATCGATTAAACGATGATCAAACGCTTTAAGACGGATACGGATTCTTTGGTTCTGCATGAGACCAGAGCTCCAATTATTTATAAACGACAAAAATTACTACCCACATCCATTACGATTGATGGAGGAGTGTAATCGTTCAGTACATAACTCCCCTATCGGGAGTATTGTGTGGCGAAACGCGTTAGCATCTGGCCATGCGATTCAGATTGAATCGCGCCTGTCGCTGACATCGAGATGACAATGACAAGCCCGCGCATTATACGTAAATCTGTTCAGGAAGCAACCCATAATCCACTTTGCCACGCGGATAACTGGAATCAGCAACACACCTGCCGCTGTAAGCGCGGTAATTCTCATCTGCGGTTGCGTGCTGCTTCCCGGCAGCGTGATCTGACCGCCAGCGCGCGGTGACAAACCAGGGTGTGGCGCTCTATGCTGCTCAACAGTTTACCGGGAGGCATTATGGATAACTGGCTGATAGTCGTACCCGCGCTAATGTTCGGCGCTCTGTTGGGAAGCTTTCTTGGTCTGGCGATTGAACGCTTCCCTGCCTGCGCCACCGGCCACTGCTGGCTGCAACGACTCTGCCGGCCCGCCTCCCACTGCGTGCACTGTGGACATCCCCTCCGGCTGGCGGATCTGCTGCCGCTTATCAGCTGGCTATGGCTGCGCGGTCGCTGCCGCTATTGTCAGCAGGCGATTAGCATTTATCCCTGCTATATCGAATTGCTCACCGCGCTGTTGCTGGCACTGCTGGCGGTTGGCTGCCAGCGCCCTGCCCTGTTTGCGTGGCTGACACTCTTCAGCTGCGCGGCTGTAGTGCTCAGCGAAATCGATCGGCGCCATTTGCTGTTACCTGATGTCCTGACATTGCCACTGCTATGGTGCGGCCTGCTATTTAACCTGCAACGCTCCAGCCAGCATTTGCAACACGCCGTCAGCGGCGCACTCTGCGGCTACCTCAGTTTCTGGTTACTCTACTGGCTATACCGCGTCGCACGTAAACGTGAAGGATTGGGCCGCGGCGACACGAAATATTTTGCGGCTATTGGCGCATGGACAGGTATGTCCGCGCTGCCGATGGTGGCGACACTGGCGGCCGCGACTGGCATCATTATCTGGCTGGGGAAAAAAGTGCGACGGGAGAAAACCATCCTGCAACCTTTTGGGCCATGCCTGTCTGTTGCCGGATGGTTGGTGCTTATTGCTCAACAAAATGGGGAACCTTACGGGTTTAACTGGCTGCTTTAATTTGTGACTGCAGGTAATTCTGAACGCCGATTTTACCGATCAGTTCGAGTTCAGTTTCGAGAAAGTCGATATGGTGCTCTTCATCCGCAAGGATTTCGATCATCATATCGCGACTGACATAATCGTAAACCTTATCTGCGTAAGCAATGGCTTCGCGCAGATCCTTCGCCCCTTCCAGCTCAAGCACCAGATCGGACTTCAGTATCTCTTCAACATCCTCACCAATGCGTAATCTGCCAAGATCCTGCAAGTTGGGAATGCCTTCAAGAAAAAGGATACGTTCAATGTACTTGTCGGCATGCTTCATTTCATCGATTGATTCGTGGTACTCAACATCATTCAGGCGCATCAGTCCCCAATTTTTGAACATTCGCGCATGCAGGAAATACTGGTTAATCGCCACCAGTTCATTGCCTAACAATTTGTTGAGATGATTTATGATTTTAGTATCGCCCTTCATTTTGCTTCCTCCGCTTCCAGTTAATATCAGCGTAGATGCGGTTTGAAAGAAGTCAAAAATCCATGACAAAAAGCAGGGTTATTGTCAGGCGATCTCTTTGTACTGCGGGGAGTGTTGCAACTCTTCATCCATAATTTCACGCGCGGCGCGAATGCATTTACCACACTGCTTGCCTACCGGGACGAGCTGGCGAAGATGCTGAATGGATTTGGGCTGGTAACGGCGAACCGCTTCACGAATGGCTTTATCACTGACGGCATTACACAAACAGACGTACATTTATTCACTCCAGTACAATTTCTGATCAATAGTGTAAATGCGAATCGTTTTTATTTCAATCACTATACAAACAGCGCCGAAAACGCCGCCCATCTTAAAGGCAAAAAAAAAGAGCACCGAAGTGCTCTTTTTTACTGCAAAGTTATCCGCGATTAAGCGATAACTTTAGCAACAACGCCCGCACCTACAGTACGGCCGCCTTCACGGATTGCGAAACGCAGACCGTCATCCATCGCGATTGGGTGGATCAGGGTCACTTTCATGTTCACGTTGTCGCCTGGCATTACCATCTCAACGCCTTCTGGCAGTTCGATGGTACCGGTCACGTCAGTTGTACGGAAGTAGAACTGTGGACGGTAGCCTTTGAAGAACGGAGTATGACGGCCGCCTTCTTCTTTCGACAGGATGTAAACTTCTGAATCGAACTGAGTGTGAGGTTTGATTGAACCTGGTTTAGCCAGAACCTGACCACGTTCGATATCTTCACGTTTGATACCACGCAGCAGAACACCAACGTTCTCACCCGCACGACCTTCGTCCAGCAGTTTGCGGAACATTTCAACGCCGGTACAAGTAGATTTCACGGTATCTTTGATACCAACGATTTCAACTTCTTCACCAACTTTAACGATACCGCGCTCTACACGACCGGTAACAACAGTACCACGGCCGGAGATAGAGAATACGTCTTCGATAGGCAGCAGGAACGGCTTATCAATCGCACGCTCTGGCTCTGGGATGTAAGAATCCAGGTAACCAGCCAGTTCAACGATCTTAGCTTCCCACTCAGCTTCACCTTCCAGTGCTTTCAGCGCTGAACCGTGAACGATAGGAGTGTCATCGCCTGGGAAGTCGTACTGTGACAGCAGGTCACGTACTTCCATCTCAACCAGTTCCAGCAGCTCTTCATCATCAACCATGTCACATTTGTTCAGGAACACGATGATGTAAGGAACGCCAACCTGGCGACCCAGCAGGATGTGCTCACGGGTCTGAGGCATAGGGCCGTCAGTCGCAGCAACAACCAGGATAGCGCCGTCCATCTGAGCAGCACCGGTGATCATGTTTTTGACGTAGTCGGCGTGTCCCGGGCAGTCAACGTGCGCGTAGTGACGAGCAGGGGTGTCATATTCAACGTGTGAAGTGTTGATGGTGATACCACGAGCTTTTTCTTCTGGCGCGTTATCGATCTGATCGAATGCACGTGCAGAACCGCCGTAGGTTTTAGCCAGTACGGTAGTGATTGCTGCAGTCAGAGTGGTTTTACCGTGGTCAACGTGGCCGATAGTACCAACGTTGACGTGCGGTTTGTTACGTTCAAATTTTTCTTTAGCCACGGCGATATTCCTTACTTTAATGCTCTCACCCATGGTGAGAGCATATGATCAATATGTTAAAACTGTAGCTTATTTACTACGAGCTTCAATAACGGCCTGAGCGACGTTGTTTGGCGCATCATCATACTTCAGGAACTCCATGGAGTATGAAGCACGGCCTTTGGTCAGAGAACGCAACTGAGTCGCGTATCCGAACATTTCAGACAGCGGAACTTCAGCGTGAATCTGAACGCCAGTAGCGTTAGATTCCTGTCCTTTGAGCATACCACGACGACGGCTAAGGTCACCGATAACGTCACCGGTATTCTCTTCTGGAGTCTCTACTTCAACCTTCATGATTGGCTCAAGCAGTACCGGAGTCGCTTTCCTGAAGCCATCTTTGAACGCGATAGAAGCCGCCAGTTTAAACGCCAGTTCTGAGGAGTCAACGTCATGGTAAGAACCGAAGTGCAGACGAACACCCAGATCAACAACTGGATAACCAGCCAGAGGACCTGATTTCAGCTGCTCCTGGATACCTTTATCAACCGCAGGGATGTATTCACCAGGAATCACACCACCTTTGATATCGTTGACGAACTCGTAACCTTTAGGGTTAACGCCTGGCTCCAGTGGGTACATGTCGATAACAACATGACCGTACTGACCACGACCACCAGACTGCTTGGCGTGTTTACCTTCGATATCGGTAACTTTCGCGCGAATTGCTTCACGGTAAGCAACCTGAGGTTTACCCACGTTAGCTTCAACGTTGAATTCACGCTTCATGCGGTCAACGATGATGTCGAGGTGCAGCTCACCCATACCAGCGATGATAGTCTGGTTAGTTTCTTCGTCAGTCCATACGCGGAATGACGGGTCTTCTTTAGCCAGACGGCCCAGAGCCAGACCCATTTTTTCCTGGTCAGCTTTGGTTTTCGGTTCTACGGCGATAGAAATTACCGGCTCAGGGAATTCCATACGCTCCAGAATGATGACGTTATCCGGGTCACACAGGGTGTCACCAGTAGTCACTTCTTTCAGACCGATAGCAGCAGCGATGTCGCCTGCGCGAACTTCTTTGATCTCTTCACGTTTGTTAGCGTGCATCTGTACGATACGGCCCAGACGCTCACGCTGAGATTTGACCGGGTTGTACACGGTGTCACCGGAGTTAACTACGCCAGAGTACACACGGAAGAAGGTCAGGTTACCTACAAACGGGTCGGTAGCAATTTTGAACGCCAGTGCAGCAAACGGCTCTTCATCATCGGAGTGACGAACGGCCGGAGTATCTTTACCGTCGTCCAGGATACCGTTGATCGCGGTAACGTCAGTCGGTGCTGGCAGGTATTCAATAACCGCATCCAGCATCGCCTGCACACCTTTGTTCTTAAATGCAGAACCACAGGTTACCAGGATGATTTCGTTATTCAGTACGCGCTTACGCAGGGCAGTTTTGATCTCTTCTTCGGTCAGCTCTTCGCCACCAAAGAATTTCTCCATCAGCTCATCAGAAGCTTCAGCAGCCGCTTCGATCAGTTTCTGGCGCCATTCTTCAGCCAGTTCCTGCATATCAGCCGGGATCTCTTCGTAAACGAAGGTCACGCCTGCGTCAGCGTCGTTCCAGTTGATGGCTTTCATCTTGATCAGGTCAACAACGCCGGTGAAATGCTCTTCAGCGCCGATAGCCAGCTGCAGAGGAACCGGAGTCGCTGCCAGACGTGATTCAATCTGACCAACAACTTTCAGGAAGTTAGCACCCATACGGTCCATTTTGTTAACGAACGCGATGCGTGGAACTTTATATTTGTTCGCCTGACGCCATACGGTTTCAGACTGTGGCTGAACGCCACCAACTGCACAGTAAACCATTACTGCGCCGTCGAGAACACGCATGGAACGTTCTACTTCGATGGTGAAGTCAACGTGTCCAGGGGTGTCGATAATATTTACGCGGTGTGGCTCGAACTGCTTCGCCATACCTGACCAGAATGCAGTGGTCGCTGCGGAGGTGATGGTAATACCACGCTCCTGCTCCTGTGCCATCCAGTCCATGGTGGCTGCGCCATCATGAACTTCACCGATTTTGTGGTTTACACCGGTGTAGAACAGAATACGTTCGGTAGTAGTGGTCTTACCGGCGTCGATATGTGCACTGATACCAATGTTACGATAGCGTGCAATAGGTGTTGTACGAGCCATTTGATTCCTCTGATTCTCGGACGTTCAAGGTTAGTTAACCCAGGCGGGTTAGCTGAAAGCGCCCGCCTGGTTAGCTTAACTACTACGTGGCTATTACCAGCGGTAGTGCGCGAACGCCTTGTTGGCTTCAGCCATACGGTGAACGTCTTCACGTTTCTTAACTGCAGTACCTTTGTTCTCTGCAGCGTCAGAAAGTTCGTTCGCCAGGCGCAAAGCCATAGATTTATCACCGCGTTTACGAGCAGCTTCAACGATCCAACGCATTGCCAGAGCATTACGACGAACCGGACGGACTTCAACTGGTACCTGATAAGTAGAACCACCAACGCGGCGCGACTTAACTTCTACGGTCGGACGCACGTTGTCGAGAGCGACTTCGAAAGCTTCCAGTTCGTTTTTACCAGAACGCTGAGCCAGGGTCTCCAGCGCGGTATAGACGATTGCTTCAGCAGTAGATTTTTTACCGTCTACCATCAGGATATTTACAAATTTAGCCAGCAGTTCTGATCCGAACTTAGGATCCGGCAGAATTTTACGCTGACCAATAACGCGACGACGTGGCATGGAAATACTCCGTTGTTAATTCAGGATTGTCCAAAACTCTACGAGTTTATTTTGACATTTAGTTTAAAACGTTTGGCCTTACTTAACGGAGAACCATTAAGCCTTTGGCTTCTTCACACCATACTTGGAGCGAGATTGCTTACGGTCTTTAACACCTGAGCAGTCCAGCGCGCCACGAACGGTGTGGTAACGCACACCTGGCAAGTCTTTAACACGACCGCCACGGATCAGGATCACGGAGTGTTCCTGCAGGTTATGACCTTCACCACCGATGTAGGAGGTAACTTCAAAACCATTGGTTAAGCGAACACGACATACTTTACGCAGTGCGGAGTTCGGTTTTTTAGGAGTAGTAGTATATACGCGAGTACATACACCACGTTTTTGCGGGCAGGCTTCCAGCGCAGGCACGTTGCTCTTTGCAACTTTGCGTACGCGTGGTTTGCGAACCAGCTGGTTAACTGTTGCCATTAAATAGCTCCTGGGGTTTGCTTTTGCTTCGTAAACACGTGATAAATCGCCTCGCAGTATCACGAGGACGCAGAATTTTAGGGCTGAGCTTAAAAGGTGTCAAGAAATAACCAGGATTTCGTGTTTTACCAGGTCATTTGCTGAGGATGTTTCACCGCCAGCGCAACGAACTCAGTATAGCTTACTGGCGTCACCTTGGCGGAAATTTGAGCAGAAAGTCCGCGCGCGTCAACGTCCTCCTGCAAAACAGAGATCGTAATTGGCGCCGTTAATAGCGCCGTTAACGCCTGACTGCCTTCCAGCGCCGCTAACACACCATCCTGCAGTAATAACAGCTCATCGCCGCGTTTTAACATCCGCAGCAGTAGCGCGAAGTCGCACTGAAAGGGAGAATTCATCAGCGTATGCAGCATGGTGCTTCCTAAAACGTCACAATACGGTCGAACTGATCAAGCCGCTGGCGCAATGCCTCAGCGCTTAATACCTCGACGGGCAGCACGCGTGGATCTTCAGCCGTTAATCCGCGTTCGGCCAGCGAGTCAGCGCAAATATAGCACTGTTCCACCTCGTACAACGGCAACACGCCAAAGGTGGCGATATAATTACGCGCGAGAATTTTCTCCGGCTGCTGACCGGCAGTAAGCTGTAACACGCCGTCGCCGATAAAAAACAGCGCAAGGTTTTCACTCAATGCGGAAGTCGCCAGCACCGCATCCAGCCCTTCACGTCCGGCACTGGTGCCATGGGGCGCGCGGGTAAAGATAAACGCGATTGAATTCATCAGAACTGCACCAGTCGTTCACAGCTTAACGCCGCTTCCGCCAGAGAACCTAAGCCAGTCAGCTGAAAACCCGGCTGCAAATTAGCGGCAGGCAGCGCCAGGCTCTGCGCCTGCTGCTGATCGGTAACACCACGTCGCAACGCCGCCGCCACACAGATATGCAGCGCCGTGCCGTGTTCCGCCTGCAACTGCTGCCAGGCGCGCACCAGGTCAAACTCATCGCTGGCTGGCGCCGTCAGCTGGTTGGCGTTCAGCACCCCTTCACGATAGAAGAACACGCTGCTTAGCGTATGCCCCGCAGCGATTAAGGCTTTGGCAAACAGCCAGGCGCTGCTTGCCTGTTGCGTACCATAGGCCGGGCCGGTGACCAACAGGGTAAACTGCATTAACGATCCTGGCCCTGGAAATCACCGCTTTTAAACTGGCGAATATAGAGATACACAGTGTGCTTGGAGATATTCAGACGGTCCGCCACCTGATTAATCGCATCTTTGATATCGAAAATGCCCTTCTCATACAGATTGAGCACAATCTGGCGATTCTTGGCATTGTTCGATACATTGCGATCGGCGCTTACCTCTTCAATCGTAAACTCCAGCGTCTGCGTCACCAGATCTTCCACCGAAGACGCGAAGTTAACGGATGAAGCCACCTCTTTGATTTCTGGCGGCATAAAGGTCGACATAATCTGTGAGAACGGCACGTCCAGATTCATATTGATGCACAGCAGCCCGATCACCCGCTCCTCACGATTGCGAATCGCGATAGTCACTGACTTCATCAGCACCCCGCTTTTAGCGCGGGTAAAATAGGCTTTTGACACATTACTGTCAGCGCCGGTCATATCGTGCAGCATACGCAGGGCGAGGTCGGTAATTGGCGAGCCGACTTTGCGGCCGGTATGCTCGCCGTTAGCGATGCGCACAGCCGAACATTTCAAATCCTCCAGCGAATGCAGGACGATTTCACAATGTGAGCCGATCAGCATCGCCAGACCATCAACCACCGCTTCATACGACTGCAGAATATCGTGGTCGGTCTGAATAAATGGCCGTTGCTCCAGTAAGTCTGATTCGATCAACTCACCGGGACTGAATGGATTAGACATGGAAGAGACACCCTAATATTGGCTGGAGCCTGTCTCAGCGCGGCCTGGGCAGACTCAACATACAGAATTTTGCGCGACTGATAGTTTAGCAAATCAGGGAAAGCTGTGTCCTGGCCTTTGTTGCTAATTGCGCAGAATCACTCAAACTGTGCGCGTCAGGGCATAAAAACAGAACCGCCGCAGCGATTGCGGCGGTTTTTACAGACACGAAACGACTGGTCAGAAATTACTGAGCAGCAGGTTTCTCTGCCGGAGCTGGCGCCTGAGCGTCGACTTTAGGTGCTGGTTTGATATCCAGCAGCTCTACGTCAAACACCAGCGTGGAGTTAGCCGGAATACCCGGAACGCCATTTTTACCGTAAGCCAGGTTTGGTGGGATCACCAGCTTGATTTTGCCGCCTTTCTTGACATGCTTCAGGCCTTCGGTCCAGCCAGGGATCACGCCGTCAAGACGGAAAGAGAGCGGCTCACCACGGGTGTAAGAGTTATCGAATTCGGTACCGTCGGTCAGCGTACCTTTATAATTCACTACAACGGTATCGCTGTCTTTTGGCGCATCACCGCTGCCTTCTTTCTCAACCTGATACAGCAGGCCGGACTCAGTTTTCTTCACGCCTTTCTCTTTGGCGAATTTAGCCGCATAAGCTTCGCCTTTACCGGCGTTCTCTTTCGCGTCTTTTTCCATCTTCGCCTGAGCGGCGCCCTTCACACGGCCTTCAAAAGATTGCAGGGTTTGCTCAATCTCTTTATCGGTGAGTTTGCTTTTACCGGAAAACGCATCCTGGACACCGGAGATCAGCTGATCTTTATCCAGTGCAATGCCCAGTTTCTCTTGTTCTTTCAGAGAGTTTTCCATGTAGCGACCCAGCGATGCACCCAGTGCATAAGCGGACTGCTGGTCTTCATTTTTAAACGCAGCATTCTTCGGAGCCTGAGGCGCGGCCTGTTGAGCAGGTGCAGTTTCTTGAGCAGGTGCAGTTTCTGCAGCCATTGCCAGCGGTGCATTCAGCGCTACGGCCATGGTGGTGGCTAACAATGTGACTTTAAACAGTGATTTCATCCATTTCTCCAAAACCGAAGCCTCTCACCTCGGGAATAATTTTTAACCTTTCGGTCAGTACTATAACTGTGCGCGAAGAAACTACCTACTCTCGCAACAAAATTACTAAGTTAACCTACGACTGTTGTAATGCCGTTAAGTTTCAAAGAGTACGTATAGACGACATCCATCTTTTTCAATCGTTATGGCGAAATTAGCTGCTTTTACCTGGTGAAAGCCATGCTTTTGCCGTTAGAATCAGACGATTCGCCGCCATGTGATTCGCATGCGGTAACAAGAGGAAATAGTATGCAACAATCATTGTTTGAACAGCGGCTGGAGATGCTGGAAAGCAAACTGGCTTTTCAGGAGCACACCATTGATGAGCTGAATCAGACGGTGGTGCAGCATGAGCTGGAGATGGCGAAGATGCGTGAACAGTTACGTCTGATGCTGGATAAGCTGAAGGCGGCGGCACCATCGATGATTGCCTCGCAATCCGAAGAAGTGCCACCACCGCATTATTAACCGGCACGGGCGGCGAGAACGCCGCCCGTGTTGAAGATTATCATCGGCGGCAGCACCGCCGTTTTCGCCGCCCAAATAAAAAAGGCCGCCGAAGCGACCATTTTTATTAGTGGCTACAGCCACAACCGCCGGTACCGCAACCGCCGTTACCGTGATCATGGTCGTGATCATGGTCATGGTCGTGATGATGACCACCTTCGCCGTGAACATGGCCATGAGCCAGCTCATCCGCAGTTGCTTCGCGAATCGCCATCACTTCAACGTTGAAGTTCAGGTTCTGACCCGCCAGCATATGGTTACCATCAACCACCACATGCTCATCTTCAACTTCAGTGATTTCTACGGGTACCGGGCCCTGATCGGTTTCCGCCAGGAAGCGCATGCCAACCTGCAGCTCGTCGACGCCCATGAACACGTCTTTTGGTACACGCTGCACCAGATTGTCATCGTACTGGCCGTAAGCATCGTTTGACGCGATATGCACATCAAATTTATCGCCAACCACGTGATCTTCCAGTGCTTTTTCCAGACCAGAAATCAGGGAACCATGACCGTGCAGATAGTCCAGCGGTGCGCTCACCGGAGACTCGTCAACCAATACACCGTCTTCTGTACGAACTTGATAGGCCAGGCTTACCACCAGGTCTTTTGCTACTTTCATGATATCTCCTAACCGTTGAGAACGTTGATCCTGCCTCATTGGTCTATTTTTGCGTGCAATAATACCAACCAGAGAGGTTCTTAATTGCGCCGATTGTAACGGAATTCAATCCCGCTGTACGCTTAAGCTTAAAAAAAGCTGGGGTATTACGCTACTCTGGATGAAAAATACCGATCACTTGCTCATTAGTGCGAACCTGATCGCGTACCTGCTTATCCGCTTCACGCATCTGATGGCCGCACTTTACACATTCAACGACATCAACATTGTTTTCGCGCCACAATGCGAGAGTATCTTTTTCCTGGCAGTGCGGACAAACCGCACCGGCAATAAAACGTTTACGCATGTTTATTCCTACTCGAATTCGTCCCAGCCATCATACTGTCGCCGCTCATGCTGCATCTCGGTCTGGAAAATATCCTCCAGTTCACGCCGGGCTTCTTTCACCCGCGAAATTTGCGCGCTGTCGCCGTGATTTGGCATCAGCTCACGCAGCATACGCATATCCAGACGGCGGAAGTGCTGCTGAGCACGAAGCGCCTGATGCGGATGCATGCCGACGGTCATTAACGCTTTGCGACCCAGCTCCAGCGCACTGGAGAAGGTTTCACGCGAGAATTGCGTCACACCCGCCTGCAACAGTTCATGCGCCTCAACACGGCCCCGGGCGCGGGCGATAATCTGCAGTTGCGGAAAATGCTGATGGCACAAATGGACGATAGTCATCGCGTCTTCAGGCTCATTGCAGGTAATCACAATCGACTGCGCGCTTTCCGCACCCGCGGCACGCAGCAGCTCCAGCTCGGTTGCATCACCATAGTATACTTTATAGCCGTACTTACGCATCAGACTGACGGCACTGATATCGCGCTCCAGCACGGTGATGCGTTTTTTATTCGCCATCAGCAAGCGCCCCACCACCTGTCCGACGCGGCCAAAGCCCACCACAATCACCTGGGGTTTATCGTCTTCGACAAAAGGTTTTTCATCGTGGTCGTCCGCCTCATTAAAGCGGCGCGTCAGGATTCTGTCGATGCCCTGCATCAGCAGCGGCGTAGTCATCATCGACAGTGTCACCGTCACCAGCAGTAATGGCAGTTGATCGCCGCTAAACATTTTCGCCGAGGACGCGGCAGAAAACAGCACAAAAGCAAACTCGCCGCCCTGGCTAAGCACACCGGCGAACTGGAGGCGTTCAGAACTGCGCAGGCCGTAGATACGTGATAACACATACAGCACGGCGATCTTCACCGCCACCAGCGCGACCACACCGATCAGGATTTCAATAATATGGGTGTAAAGCACCCCGAGATTCAGCGCCATCCCGACTGAAATAAAGAACAAACCGAGCAGCAGGCCTTTAAAAGGCTCAATGGCGATCTCCAGCTCATGGCGATACTCACTCTCCGCCAGCAGGATCCCGGCGATAAAGGTGCCCAGCGCCATTGAGACGCCGAGCAGATCCATAAACAGCGCCGAACCCAGCACCAGCAGCAGCGCCGCGGCAGTAAATACTTCACGCACGCCAGAAGCGGCAATAAAGCGGAAAATCGGCCGCAGCAAAAAGCGTCCGCCAATCAGCATGCCGACAAACGCCAGCACCTTCATACCGACCTTCAGCCAGTCAATATGGCCGCTATCGCCGCCAGCCAGCAGCGGCACCAGCGCCAGCGCCGGGATCACCGCGATATCCTGGAACAGCAGCACGGAGAACCCCAGCTGCCCGGATTCGTTGCGGTTCATACCCTTATCGCGCATCAGCTGCAGCGCCATGGCGGTGGAAGACATCGCCAGGCCAATACCGCCGATCATTGCCGCCTGCCAGGAGAAATCAGTCAGCCACAGCAAACCGCCCAGCACCGCGGCGCTGAAAATCACCTGCGCCGCCCCGACGCCAAAGATTGAACGGCGTAACTGCCAAAGCTTGGAAGGATTAAGCTCAAGGCCGATAATAAACATCAGGAACACCACGCCGAGTTCAGAGAAGTGCAGAATCTCCTCAACGTCGCTGATAAAACCTAATCCCCATGGTCCAATCGCGATGCCGGCCAGCAAATAGCCGAGTACCGCACCAATGCCCAGTCGCGCGGCAATCGGCACCGCAACCACTGCGGCAAAAAGATAGAGTACTCCGGCAGTCAGAAGGGTTTGTCCTTCCATTTATAAACCTCCATGCGGCAACGGCGACGCCAGCCAGTCACTGTAAGCCCGCGCATAATTCTTCATCACTTCCGGGGTCTGACGACGCGCCCAATAGATAAACATCGGCGTCATCCAGTGCATACGGCACATCTGCGCCGTCAGCTCAAAGGGACGCATAATCTCTGACATCGGATAGCGATTAAGGCCCTCCTGATGGTAGGCGGCTTCTGGCTCACCGGTAGTCACCACGCTGCGCCAGTATTTTCCTTCCAGCACGTTGCCATCCACGCCGCTGGCAAAACCGCGCGATAACACGCGATCCAGCCACTCTTTCAGCAGCGCCGGACAGCTATAGGTATAGAGCGGGTGCTGAAACACCACCACCTGATGTTCGCGCAGCAGCTCCTGTTCGTAATTCACATCAATAAAAAAATCAGGATAGTGCGCATAAAGATCGTGCACGGTGACATTGGCTAACTGCCCGGCCGGCTGCAACAAAACGCGATTAGCGATCGAATCTTGTGATTCCGGGTGGGCATAAAGCAGCAAAACTTTAACGGGCTGCGACATCTATTCCCCTCCAGCCGTCGTCATAGTGCGTGTTTTCCGCTACCATGCACGACGCAACGGAATTGGTCATTCCGTAATTATGATTATGATGCAATAAATTAACATATTCTGACGATACGGCGCTTATGATTGTATTCTCCTCGTTACAAATTCGTCGCGGCATCCGCGTGCTGCTGGACAATGCTACTGCCACCATCAATCCGGGACAAAAAGTCGGGCTGGTGGGTAAAAACGGCTGCGGAAAATCCACCCTGCTGTCGCTGCTAAAGAATGAGATAAGCGCCGACGCGGGTAATTTCAGCTTTCCGGCAGGCTGGGCGCTGGCCTGGGTTAACCAGGAAACGCCGGCGCTGAATATGCCCGCCATTGAGTATGTTATCGATGGCGATCGTGAATTTCGTCAGCTGGAAGCTGAATTACAGCACGCCAATGACATCAACGACGGCCATGCTATCGCCACCCTGCATGGCAAGCTGGATGCGATTCAGGCGTGGACCATCCAGTCGCGCGCTTCCAGCCTGCTGCATGGTTTAGGTTTTAGCCAGGAACAGCTGCAACGCCCGGTCAGCGATTTCTCCGGTGGCTGGCGTATGCGCCTCAATCTGGCACAGGCGCTGCTGTGCCGCTCCGATCTGCTGTTGCTTGATGAACCGACCAACCACCTCGATCTCGACGCGGTGATCTGGCTCGAGCGCTGGCTGAAAAGCTATCCCGGCACCCTGATCCTGATTTCGCATGACCGTGACTTCCTCGATCCGGTGGTGGATAAAATTCTGCATATCGAACAGCAGAGCCTGTACGAGTACACCGGCAACTACAGCTCGTTTGAACGTCAGCGTGCCACCAAGCTGGCGCAACAGCAGTCGCTGTTTGAGCATCAGCAAGAGAAAGTGGCGCATTTACAGAGCTATATTGACCGTTTCCGCGCCCAGGCCACCAAGGCGAAACAGGCGCAGAGTCGTATCAAGATGCTGGAACGTATGGAGCTGATTGCCCCGGCGCATGTTGATAACCCCTTCACCTTCAGCTTCCGCGAACCGGAAAGCCTGCCTAATCCGTTACTGAAGATGGAGAAGGTCAGCGCTGGCTACGGCGATCGGGTGATCCTTAACTCCATCAAGCTGAACCTGGTGCCGGGTTCGCGCATTGGCCTGCTGGGCCGCAACGGCGCGGGCAAATCGACGCTAATCAAAATGCTGGCCGGTGAACTGGCGCCGTTGCAGGGTGATATCGGGCTGGCGAAAGGCATCAAGCTCGGCTACTTCGCTCAGCATCAGCTGGAATTCTTACGCGCAGATGAATCACCGTTACAACATTTGTCACGTCTGGCGCCGAAAGTGCTGGAACAACAGCTGCGTGACTACCTTGGCGGCTTCGGCTTCCGTGGCGATCAGGTAACGGAAATTACTGAGCGCTTCTCCGGTGGTGAAAAAGCGCGGCTGGTGCTGGCGCTGATTGTCTGGCAGCGCCCTAACCTGCTGCTGCTTGATGAACCGACCAACCACCTTGATCTGGATATGCGTCAGGCGCTGACCGAAGCGCTGATCGACTTTGAAGGCGCACTGGTCGTGGTTTCGCATGACCGCCATCTGCTGCGCTCCACTACCGACGACCTCTATCTGGTGCATGACGGTAAAGTCGAAACCTTCGAAGGTGATCTCGAAGATTATCAGCAGTGGCTGAGCGACCTGCAGAAACAGCAAGCACAGCAGGATGCCGCGCCGAAGCTGGAGAATGGCAACAGCGCCCAGTCACGTAAAGATCAGAAGCGACGCGAAGCGGAACTGCGCACCCAGACTCAGCCGCTGCGTAAACAGATCACACAGCTGGAAAAGCAGATGGAGAAGCTGAACGCCCAGCTGGCCGCCGCTGAAGAGAAGCTCGCCGACTCAGCGATCTATGAACAGAGCCGCAAAGCGGATTTAACCGCTGCGCTGCAAAGTCAGGCAGAGAGCAAGTCGGCGCTGGAAGAGTGTGAAATGGCATGGCTGGATGCCCAGGAGCAGCTGGAGCAGATGCTGGCGGAGTAATTAATGGTTTAACGGGCGGCGATAACGCCGCCCCTACATCAATTGAGCGTAGGGGCGGCGTTATCGCCGCCCGTGTTAATGATTTGCACCTGCCGTAATGACGGCGTTCTCGCCGCCCTCTGCTTCAATCCGCGCGGTAATAAGGCTTATCACCGAGAATAGTCGCACGATGCATAATACGTCGCTGCGGCATATAATCCGCATTGGCATAATGCTGGGTTACCCGGTTGTCCCAGATAGCCACATCATCCTGCTGCCAGCGCCAGCGCACCTGAAACTCCGGTTTGGTGATATGCGCGAACAGGAAGCCCAGCAGCGCATCACTCTCCTTCTGGCTCAAATCCACAATTCGCGTGGTAAAGCCTTCGTTAACAAACAGCGCCTGTTTGCCACTGACCGGATGCGTACGCACCACCGGATGCAGCAGCGGCGGATTACTGGCCACCGCTTTTCTCCAGCGCGCATGCTCCTCTTCACTGCCGCGATGTTTAAACTCCTGGAACGATTTGGTGAAGTCATGCTCCGCCTGCAACCCGCTTAACAGGGTCTTAATCGGCGCCGACAGCGCCTGATACGCCGCAATCCCACTGGCCCACAGCGTATCGCCACCGGTTTCCGGCAAATGCTTCGCCGCCAGAATCGCACCCGCCGGCGGGGTTTCGATAAAGGTCACATCGGTATGCCAGTTATCGTTATCCGGCGGATTATTGTCATGAGTATCCAGCACAATAATCTCTTCGACATCTTCGGCATGCGGATAAACCGGGTGGATATGCAGATCGCCAAAACGCGCGGCCAGCGCCCGTTGCTGGTGTGGCGTTAATGGCTGATCGCGGAAAAACAGCACCTGATGGCGGATCAGCGCATGATAAAGCTGCTCAAACTGACCATCGCTCAGCGGACGACTCAGATTAAGATTCTCAACCAGCGCGCCGATATGGGGGCCAAGTGCGGTAATAGTCAGACGTTCATTCATTGTGTCACTCCATGCCAGGGTGTCAGACGACGCTGTAACGCGCGCAGACCCAGTTCTAAAGTAAAAGCGATTACGGCGATCACCGCGATGCCTGCCAGCACCACATCAGTGGCCAGAAACTCACCGGCGGATTGCACCATAAAGCCCAGTCCGCGCGTGGCGGCAATCAGCTCAGCCGCCACCAGCGTCGACCAGCCAACGCCGAGGCCAATACGTAATCCGGTGAGAATTTCCGGCAGCGCGCCCGGCAGTACCACATACCACAACACCTGCCAGCGGCTGGCGCCAAGTGAACGCGCGGCACGCAGTCGCACCTGTTGTGCGCTTTTAACCCCGGCCAGCGCTGAGAGCGCCACCGGCGCAAAAATCGCCAGATAGATCAGTAAAATTTTCGAGGTCTCGCCGATACCAAACCAGATCACCATCAGCGGCAGATAGGCCAGTGGCGGCACAGGACGATAGAGTTCAATTAGCGGGTCAAGAATGCCGCGCACCGTGGCATTCAGTCCCATGGCGATACCCACCGGAATGCCAATCAGCGCCGCAGCAAACAGCGCAATCAGAATACGTGTCAGGCTGGCGCCAAGATGCTGCCACAAGGTGGCATCCATAAAGCCCTGCGCGCTGGCGACGGTCAGCAGCTGATGCAGCACCTGCTGCGGCGCCGGCAGAAACAGCGGACTAATCAGCTTCAGCGCGGTCACGCCCCACCAGACAGCTAACAGCACCAGCAGGGTAATTATGCTCAGCGTCAGTTGATGCGACAGCGGCCAGCGCCTGCGCGATCGCTGGCTGGCAAGTTTGTCATTAATCAGCGAACTCATAAGAATACCTCACGCTGCTGAAATACCTGGCTGAGCACATATTCGCGCCGGGCGATAAATTCGGGATCGGACTTAATCGCCCGGCAGGATTCGCCTGCCGCATAGCGACGACCAAAATCCAGCGACAGACGTTCGATAATGCGTCCCGGCCCCGGTGATAACAGCACCAGTTCGCTGGCGAGAAACACCGCTTCTTCAATATCATGGGTAATCAGCAGCACCTGCTTACCACTATCGCGCCACAGCGTCAGCAGCAGCTCCTGCATCTGTTCACGGGTAAAGGCATCCAGCGCGCCAAACGGTTCGTCGAGCAGCAGCAATTGCGGATCGGCAGCCAGTGCGCGTGCTATTCCGACACGCTGGCGCATACCGCCGGAAAGCTGCCAGATAAAGCGTTTCTCCGCCCCTTCCAGCCCGACCTTCTTCAGCATGCGCTGCGCAATGGCGCGCCGTTCGTTTTTCGCCACGCCAGCCAGTTGCAGACCAAACGCCACGTTATCGAGCACATTACGCCATGGCAGTAAGCCTTCATGCTGGAACACCACACCGCGTTCAGCACCCGGACCGTTAATCGGCTGGCCATCCAGCGTGATACTGCCGGATTCCGCCGGTAAAAAACCGGCGATAAGATTCAGTAGCGTGGTTTTGCCACAGCCGGATGGCCCCAGCACCACCAGCAGCTCACCGGAATCAATCGACAAATTGATATCCTGCAACGCCAGCTGGCCGTCGTAACGGGCATGCAAATTAGAGACGGATAACACGGGCGCGCCTTACTGTTCAGCCAGTGGTTTAACAAAGCGATCGGTGACGTAATCACGATAATCGCTGGCGACCTGCGGTACTTTGCCCTGCTCTTTCAAAAACTGCGCGGTGTCGAGAATCGCTTTATCCACCGGCTGCGCCAGCTGAGTAACCTGCTGGGCGGCGGTCAGATAGGTATTGCCTTTCACCAGCCCCGGCACCTGCTCATCAGGCACGCCACTCAGACGCGACAGCTTGCTGAGGTTTTCTGGCTGCTTCAGCCACTGCTCCGGGTTATCCAGATAGGCTTTCTGCGCCGCCAGCGCGCTGCGGGCAAAGGCCGTCACCACCTCAGGATGCTGTTGGGCGAAATCTTTGCGCACCACCCAGACGTCGAGCGTTGGCGAACCCCACTGCCCCACCTGCGCCGAATCGGTCAGCACATGGCCCTCTTTTTCCAGTTCGTTTACCGCTGGTGCCCAGACATAGGCACCATCAATATCACCACGCTGCCAGGCGGCGGCGATCGCCGGAGGCTGCAGGTTCAGAATCTGCACCTGACCAGGTTTGATCCCCCAGTGTTTCAGCGCTGCCAGCAAGCTATAGTGGGTAGTGGAGATAAAAGGCACCGCAATGCGCTTGCCGATCAGGTCCTGCGGTTTGGTGATGCTTTTTTTCACCACCAGCGCTTCGGAGTTACCAAGCTGGGAAGCCAGCAGGAAGACCTCGATCGGCACCTGCTGACTGGCGGCCACCGCCAGCGGGCTGGAGCCGATATTGCCAATCTGCACATCGCCGGACGCCAGCGCTCGTACTACGCTGGAACCGCTGTCGAATTTACGCCAGTCAACTTTTGCCCCACTCTCTTTGGCAAAAGTATTGTCAGCCTGCGCGACTTTCGCCGGTTCAGCCGATGTCTGGTAAGCGATAGTGACATCAACGGCCTGCGCATTCAGCGCTGCCAGTGACAATGCTGCCGCAACCAATGATAAACGCCATTTTCCCGCCATGTTTCACTCCGCTTATTGTGATTTTCTGCTAACTGTCTGCCATTTTTAACCGACAGTGGGCAAAGCTAAAAGTAATTAAAAATTATTTTTAATCACAAAATCGCATTAGGAGCTTTTCTGCTTTGCATATGCACCAGGTGAAATAAGCGGGTAGCCAAATAATTTGCAAAATCTCAGGCGTTATCTGGCCGCTTGTGGTACTGCTAGTCGCTTCAGCACGGTAATTATTTCAGGGTATAAGGTCTGGCATGTCGATTGATAAAGTTGCCCGTCTCGCCGGGGTTTCCACGGCTACCGTTTCACGCGTGTTAAATCAGCATCCCGGCGTCAAACCCGAAACCCGTGAAAAAGTGCTCTCCGCTATTGCCTTATCTAACTACCAGCCTAATTTGCTGGCGCGTCAGCTACGTACGTCCCGGAGCCGCATGCTGCTGGTGCTGGTTCCCGGCATTACTAATCCGTTTTGTTCGCTGGTGGTGCGCGGCATTGAAGAAGAGGCCGAACTACACGGCTATCATATTTTGCTGTGCAACTCCGAGTCGCGCCCCACGCGTGAGTCTGCCTATCTTGCCCTGCTAAGCGGTAAAGTAGTGGATGGAGTGATTACCATGGATGCGATTAGCTGTCTGCCCGGCTTAACCGCGCTGATTGGCGATTCGCCGTGGGTACAGTGCGCCGAGGGTGATCCGGCTTACAACGGCTCATCTGTCACTATCGATAATCGCGCGGCGGCGGCGGCGGTGGTACGCCATCTGGCAGCGAAAGGGCGTCGCCGCATTGCCCTGATTAATACCGATATGCGCTATCTCTACTCCCACCAGCGTGAAGCGGGCTATCGCGAGACACTGGAAGGGCTGGGGTTGAGCTGGTGTCATGTCGAATATGTGGATGAAGTGGACTATAACGCTGGCTGTGCGGCGATGACGCGGCTGCTGCAACTGCCGCAGCCGCCGGATGCGATCTTTGCCGTATCCGATGTGCTGGCCGGTGGCGCCCTGCACTCTGCGCGTCGGGCCGGTTTAACCGTGCCGCAGGATCTGGCAGTGATGGGTTTCGATGGCGTGCCCTTTAGCGCTGTGACCTCGCCGCCGCTGACCACCATTGAACAGCCGATGCATCAGCTGGGGGTGCGCAGTGTGCAGCTGCTGCTGGCGCGCATAAAAAACCACCGCGTGGCGGTGGTTCATGAAGTGCTGGACTGGAAGCTGGTGGAACGCGGTTCCGCCTGAATTAATGCCAGATCAACAGCACACAGGCGGCGGTCAGCATCCCCATTGAGATATTAAATATCGCCCAGGCGCGGCGGCTGCGTAAAATGCGGCCAATAAGGGTGCCGAAACCCAGCCAGATCACCCCGGAGATAAGATTCACCGACACGATGCCAATACTGATGGCAATCACCGAGCTGCGATAAGCGTCACCCGCCAGGCTAAAACTGGCTACAGCGCCCAACGCCATCAGCCACGCCTTCGGGTTAATCAGCTGCAACAGCCCACCCTGCCAGAACGGCATCGGCGCCGCCGGACCATCGCCGGTTTCCAGCTTTTCATAGCTTGCAGTGCCGATTTTCCACGCCAGCCATAACAGATAAAGGCTACCGGCGATTTTCAGGATAAGATGCAGCGATGGATAGAGCAGCAGCAAGCCACCCACGCCAAACGCCACCAGCAGCAGCATCGCCTGCATGCCCAGCATAATGCCAATCATCAGCGGCAGAGAACGCAGGAAACCGAAATTGGCGCCGGAAGCGGTAAGTAACATATTATTAGGGCCTGGGGTAATCGCGGCGACCCACAAAAAACCCAGCATCGACAGAAAAAGACTCAGTTCCATGAAACGGGTGCTCCTCACCCCCAAACAGTTGCCAACGCATCGAAGCTAACAGTGTGATATGGATCGTACAAGCCTTCTGAAGATAAATATTCCTCCCGCCGGTAATGATGCCTTTGTGCCTATCTCCGGCTTCGGCAACCCGCATCTGCAGACTCTGTTGCCGCGCCTGATTCGGCGACGTATTACTCTGCAACCGCACTGGCAGCGGCTGGAGTTGCCTGATGGCGATTTTATTGATTTAGCCTGGAGCGAAGACCCGGCACAGGCGCAGGATAAGCCACGCGTGGTGCTGTTTCATGGTCTGGAAGGCAGTTTTCACAGCCCGTATGCCCACGGTTTATTACAGACATGGAAAGATCGCGGCTGGCTCGGGGTGGTAATGCATTTTCGCGGTTGCAGCGGAGAACCTAACCGTCTGCGTCGGATCTATCACTCGGGTGAAACCAGCGATGCCAGCTACTTTTTGCAATGGCTGCGCGACAGCTGGGGCAAGGCTCCCACCGCTGCCGTGGGTATTTCGCTGGGCGGCAATATGCTGGCCTGTTTGCTGGGTGAACAGGGCGAGAACTGTTTGCTGGATGCAGCAGTGGTGGTATCAGCGCCACTGATGCTGGAACCTTGCAGTATCCGGCTGGAGCAGGGATTCTCGCGGGTTTATCAGCGCTACCTGCTTAATCTGCTAAAGCAGAACGCCGAACGTAAGCTGCTGCGCTGGCCAGGCACCCTGCCGGTGGATTTACCGCAACTCAAAGCGCTAAGAAAATTACGCGATTTCGACGATGCGATTACCGCACGCGCGCATGGTTTTAGCGACGCCACCGACTACTACCGGCGCTGTAGCGCGCTGCCGTTGTTACCCGCAGTGTGTAAGCCGCTGTTAATCATCCATGCCAAAGACGATCCGTTTATGACTGGCGAAGTGATCCCCGATCTCG
This sequence comes from Winslowiella arboricola, assembly GCF_025527015.1. Lineage (GTDB taxonomy): Bacteria > Pseudomonadota > Gammaproteobacteria > Enterobacterales > Enterobacteriaceae > Erwinia > Erwinia arboricola. Next base: position 46,218 of record NZ_JAODIM010000039.1, read on the forward strand.
CCACGCTACCTGCTAATATTGAGTATCAACTAACGGAAAACGGCGGCCACGTCGGCTTTGTCGCCGGTACGCTGCGCAAACCCGAAATGTGGCTGGAACAACGCATTCCACACTGGCTCTCTTACTACCTGGATAACTAAGCTGTGATTATTCCCTGGCAACAACTGACGCCCGAGGCGCTGGAAAATCTGATTGAATCCTTTGTGCTGCGTGAAGGCACCGATTACGGCGAGCAGGAGCGCTCACTGGCCGGAAAAGTGGAAGATGTGCGCCGCCAGCTGAAAAACGGTGAAATTGTGCTGGTCTGGTCCGAACTGCATGAAACCGTCAATATCATGCCCCGCACTCAGCTACGCGATTAAGCGGCCTGATGACTTTACGGTGCAAATCGTGTTAACAATGCACATCGCCCGCATCTTCACAGGGAGCTAACTATGTCAGCCAGGCATCCGGTTATTGCCGTTACGGGTTCGAGTGGAGCAGGCACCACCACCACCAGCCTCGCCTTCCGTAAAATTTTTCAGCAGTTAAACTTGCACGCCGCCGAACTTGAAGGTGACAGCTTTCACCGTTATACCCGGCCAGAAATGGATATGGCGATTCGTAAAGCACGTGATCTGGGGCGCCATATCAGCTACTTCGGCCCGGAAGCCAATGACTTCGGCCTGCTGGAGCAGACGTTTATCGAATACGGCCTGAACGGCAGCGGCAAATCACGCAAATATCTGCATACCTACGATGAAGCAGTGCCATGGAACCAGGTTCCGGGAACCTTTACGCCGTGGCAGCCGTTGCCGGAACCCACCGACGTGCTGTTTTATGAAGGACTGCATGGCGGCGTTGTCACCCAGCAGCATAACGTCGCTGAAAAGGTGGACCTGCTGGTTGGCGTGGTGCCGATTGTTAACCTGGAGTGGATTCAGAAGCTGGTGCGCGATACCAGCGAGCGCGGCCATTCGCGTGAAGCAGTGATGGATTCAGTGGTGCGTTCAATGGAAGACTATATCAACTTTATTACACCACAGTTTTCCCGTACCCATATCAACTTCCAGCGCGTACCGACGGTAGACACCTCCAACCCGTTTGCCGCCCGCGATATTCCGTCGCTGGATGAGAGCTTTGTGGTGATTCATTTCCGTGGACTGGAAGATATCGACTTCCCTTATCTGCTGGCGATGCTGCAGGGATCGTTTATTTCGCATATTAATACCCTGGTGGTGCCGGGCGGTAAAATGGGGCTGGCGATGGAATTAATTATGGCACCGCTGGTAAAAAGGCTGATGGAAGGTAAAAAGATCGAGTAAATTATTCTGCTATGAGGTGGAAACTTCTGCCTCAATCGGATTTATATAATATGCAAACAATACAATGATAATAAACTTCAACCTGTGAAACCGATCGACTATTTTTTATTTAAGCTGGTTCTATTTATAAAAACTTGCAGATATACTTCTGCCAAATAAGGGAACAGCACATAATAACAGGATGTTATTGATGAATACCGCTACCGGAAAGCGACCTGCCACCCCGGCACTGATTTTACCTGCTTTTATTTATCAAACCCAACGCAAGATGGATGATACTGGCGCAGCCGATATGCGCTGTGGCGATCTTTCGCAGAACTGCCTGCAACATCATTTTGCTTTACGAGATATTTCCACCCGGGTTAATCCTTTTACTTACCCGGATCGCCAACAGAGCGCGCGTCTGCTATTCGATGAGTTCCGTTCTCTTTCTGATACGTTTTCCTTTGTCGGTGAATATAAGCCAATAATGCGTAAATTGATTACCCATATGCAAATCAATAATGGCGAAAAATTTACTGATAAAGCACTGGACAAAGCGCTGGCTGAGCATAGTTCGATGGAGAGTAGCCAGCAAGCTATTCGCGAAGCGGTAGTAAAAATAATGAACAGCAAAAACAGTCGCTCTCATGCTCAGCAAATTGAAACATTTAAATCTACGATTGGGGGATCTTCGCTACCCAGATTTAACAATGCTAAAGATCGTATCAATGGACTCGGTATTAGCGTACATGATACATGGGCCACGCATATCACGCTTAAGTCACTTAAGATTTCCGGAAATCGTTACAAGGCAGAGATCCATTACCGCGTACAGGATCATTTTGGTCTTGATGATGATGATATTAAGGACTGGTTCTATCGACAGTTTCGCATTTTCCGTATCTGGTTTACTCTGCAACGTTGGGAGGGGTATGGCTTCCGCCCCTTTATCACCGAAATGAATGCAACTAAGTTTCTTGAAGGTAACTGGTTTGACAAAATATAAATTACTATTAATAGCCATTATTATAATTTTCGCCGGGTTCGGTATAAAATTATTACTACCTACAAAGATAGTTGATGTTCATTCTTTGGAAGGTTATAAAAAAAGATATTACATAATAGTCAAAAACTTTCCAATAACTGACCGCGGAAAAAAAAACTGGTGGTATAATAACAAAAATACACTAGCAAAAAAATATGAAATTCCAGTTGACAAAGAAGATTTTGATATTACTTTCTGGGTTTCTGAATATCAGGATGGCAGCATTCAAAACAGAGGCAATGGCTATCTAATCTGTTTTGATGATATGAAAGTAAAGGCCAACTGTATTGATAAAGAAAACAGGCCACTGCAAATCAGCTACAACTATCATCAGCGCGAAACCATGTTTCATTATAATCAAGAAAACATCCTTCACGTTGAAAACAATCAAACCGGGGAAAGCTATAAACTCAAATTCTGAGAAGATACATAGTTATCAGCAAAGCCACTATAACTAAACTCAAACGCTAAGGAGCAAGGATGAATAGCGATATCTATATGAAAATCCAGGGCATCGAGGGAGAATCACAGGATGCGAACCATAAAGGCTGGATCGCCATCAGTTCATTTGACTGGGGCGCTACCCAACCGGCAAATAACCAGGGCGGCAGCACTGGTCGCGTGGAGTATCAGGATCTGCATGTGCATACCATGGTAGATAAGGCTACACCAGCGATAATGCGCTATATGTCGAATGGTAAACCGATTAAAAAAGTTGAAATTTCTACCTGCCTGGCCAGTGAAGGCCAACTTGAATATCTGCGTATCACTCTGGAGGATGTTTTAATCACCGCAGCTAACTACCAGGGTAATGGGCATGGCGCCAAAGTTGCGATAGATTATAAATTCCAGGCTGGAAAGGTGAGGCAGCAATACTGGGAAACGGCAAGTAACGGCAGCAAAGGCGCTGAATCCGCTTCCGGCTGGGATATCAGAAAACAGTGTGATTACGATATACGATAAATAAAATAAAGCAGGACCAGGTCAGAGTCCTGCCAACGACGCGAATAACTTATAGCTCAATCACTTCATAGCTATGCGTCATTTCCACCCCTTTACCCAGCATAATTGCTACCGAGCAGTACTTCTCTGCCGACAGATCAACCGCACGCGCTACCGCTTTGTCGCTCAGGGCCTTGCCGCTAACAATAAAGTGCAGGTTGATATGGGTAAAAATACGCGGCGCTTCTTCACGACGTTCGGAAGTCAGTTTAACTTCACAGTCGGTCACATCGTTGCGCCCTTTTTGCAGGATCGAGACAACATCAATCGCGCTGCATCCTCCTGCCGACATCAATACCATTTCCATTGGACTTGGCGCTTTATCGCCCGCATTGCCATCCATCAGCACCTGATGGCCTGATGCGGATTCTCCTAAAAATGTCAGCCCTTCTACCCACTTGACTCGTGCCTGCATAACATTATCCCCTAATTCATTCAGTTACCTTCAGAGTACGCCGGAAGCGGAAAAACGGCAACGAGAGCGACGCAGGTCATGCTGAAACGAGACAACAGGAGACACTTGTTGAAAGCTGTGCTACAAACAAAGCTGTAATATTTTCGTCGGCATCTGTCTGCACGACGAAAGCGGGACGACATTATGAGCTATGCTCTGAACAGAAGCCCGGACAACTTTCCTGATGGGAAAACGCTTGAATATTTCAACGCCTGCAGGGAACGAATCCCCCTGTTATTAGGGCACGATTACAACAGAGGATGAAAGCGAATGGTTCTCGGCAAACCGCAAACAGACCCTACACTCGAATGGTTCCTGTCACATTGCCATATTCACAAATATCCATCCAAAAGCACGCTGATTCACCAAGGTGAAAAGGCAGAAACACTCTACTACATCGTTAAAGGCGCTGTAGCTGTGTTGATCAAGGATGAAGAAGGCAAAGAGATGATCCTCTCCTATCTTAACCAGGGAGATTTCATCGGCGAGCTTGGCCTGTTTGAAGAAGGTCAGGAGCGTAGCGCCTGGGTTCGGGCAAAAACCGCCTGCGAAGTGGCTGAAATTTCCTATAAAAAATTCCGTCAGCTGATTCAGGTAAACCCGGATATTTTGATGCGCCTCTCGTCTCAGATGGCTCGCCGTCTGCAGGTGACATCAGAGAAAGTGGGCAATTTAGCTTTCCTTGATGTGACGGGCCGCATTGCACAAACGCTGCTTAATCTGGCGAAACAACCAGATGCGATGACTCACCCGGACGGGATGCAAATCAAAATCACCCGTCAGGAGATTGGCCAGATCGTTGGCTGTTCACGTGAAACTGTTGGCCGTATTTTAAAAATGCTGGAAGATCAGAATCTGATCTCCGCACACGGCAAAACCATCGTCGTGTATGGCACACGTTAAGTCAAACTGACCCCCACGGCGTGATGCACTCGCGATCGCGCCGTTTTTTTATGTTGTGATTACCTGATGTGGCGGAGAATTATCTATCACCCGGAAGTAAACTACGCGCTGCGGCAAACGCTGGTGCTGTGCTTACCTGTGGCGATCGGTCTGCTGTTCGGCGGATTACAACAGGGTCTGCTGTTCTCGTTAGTTCCCGCCTGTTGCAATATTGCTGGTCTTGATACGCCTCATAAACGCTTTTTCAAGCGCCTGATTATTGGCGGCGGCCTGTTTGCCCTCAGCAGCTTTCTGATCCAGTGGATGACGCAAGACAGTATTCCGCTGCCAGCAATTCTGTTCGCCATGGCGATGCTGCTTGGTTTCCTCGGTGAAATCAGCCCGTTACACGCCCGCCTGCTGCCCGCCTCACTGATCGCCGGGATTTTCACCCTTAGCCTGACAGGCCATATGCCCATCTGGCAGCCGCCGTTGCTGTATATTCTCGGCACCATCTGGTATGGCGCATTTAACTGGTTGTGGTTCTGGCTGTGGAAAGAGCAGCCGATGCGTGAATCCCTTAGCCTGCTATATCGCGAACTGGCGGATTACTGCGACGCCAAGTACAGCATGCTGACCAAACTGACCGATCCGGAAAAAGCGCTTCCGCCTTTGCTGGCGCGCCAGCAGAAAGCCGTCGATCTGATCACCATCTGCTATCAGCAGATGCATATGCTGTCAGCGAATCGTGATAACCACCATAAGCGCCTGACGCGCGCTTTCCAGGTGGCGCTGGATCTGCAGGAGCATATTGCCGTCAGCCTGCATCAGCCGGAAGAGGTACAGAAACTGGTGGAGCAGAGCCATGCCGAAGCGGTTATCCGCTGGAACGCACAGGTGATTGCCGCGCGCCTGCGTCAGCTGGCCGATGATATCCTTTACCATAAGCTGCCCGATCGCTTCACCATGGATAAACAGTTGCAGGCGCTGGAGAAAATCGCGCGCCAGCACAGCGAAAATCCGGTGGGCAATTTCTGTTATTACCACTTCAGCCGTATCGCGCGTGTGTTACGCACCCAGCGGCCGCTTTATCAACGCGATCTGATGGCCGATCGCCAGCGCCGGCTGCCGGTGTTCCCGGCGCTGAAAAGCTATTTGTCGCTGAAGTCATCGGCGCTGCGCACCGCGGCACGCTTTGCGGTAATGCTGATGTTTGGCAGCTCAATGGCGCTGTTTTTTAATATTCCCAAACCCTACTGGATCCTGATGACCATTATGTTTGTCAGCCAGAATGGTTACAGCGCCACGCGGGTACGTATCCAGCACCGTGCGTTGGGCACGCTGGCGGGACTGATTATCGCGGCGGCCACGCTGCGCTTTCATGTGGCAGAAGGCTGGGTGTTGCTGGCAATGCTGGTGATTACGCTGGTGAGCTATCTGTTTATTCGCAAATACTATGGCTGGGCCACCATCGGTTTTACCGTCACCGCGGTGTACTCGTTGCAATTACTGACTCTTGCCGGTTCACAATTCCTGTTGCCGCGTTTGCTGGATACCGTGATGGGTTGTCTGATCGCCTTTGGCGGCATGGTCTGGCTGTGGCCGCAGTGGCAGAGCGGCTTAATGCGACGCAATGCCCACGACGCGCTCGGCGCCTATCAGGATGCCCTGCAGATGCTGCTGGGCAGCGAACAGAGCGCTGATAAACTGGCTTACCAGCGTATGCGCGTCAATCAGGCGCACAATGCGCTATTTAACTCGCTTAATCAGGCGATGCAGGAACCCGGCTTTAACGACCGTTACCTGTCGGATATGAAGTTATGGGTGACGCATAGCCAGTTTATTGTTGAACATATCAATGCCATGACGATTCTGGCGCGCGAACATACTATGCTGACGCCAGCGCTGGCCGAGCGCTATCTGCAATCCTGCGAGATTGCGTTGCAACGCTGTCAGCAACGGCTGGAGTATGACGGCCCGGGATCGGATAGCAATATTCTGGAAGCGCCTGAGAATGCGGAGCAGGGACCAACGACAATTATGGAACGCCATGTGAAGCGTATACTCGGCCATCTGGGTGTGATGCATACCATCTCATCTCTGGCGTGGAGCCAGCGACCTCATCATGGCCAGTGGCTGGTAAGGAAATTGCGTAAATCATAAGATAGTGCCGATGATAAGCGGCGAGAACGCCGCCATGAAGGCCGTTGCAAATTATCAACACGGGCGGCGAGAACGCCGTCATGAAGGCCGTTGCAAATTATCAACACGGGCGGCGAGAACGCCGCCCCTACAGGAACCGATGATCATTTTGCCAGGGCGGGGTTATCGCCGCCCTGTGCAATCCATTACTTACCCAACACCTTCTCCACCGCCAGAGCAAAGCGCGCCATACCTTCAGTGATATCGGTCGGCTCAATCACCAGTGACGGCGCAAAACGGATCACGTCAGTTCCGGCATTCAGGATCATCACCCCTTCTGCCGCCGCGGCATTCAGGATATCGCGCGCTTTACCGGCATGCTGTGGTTTCAGCTCGGCACCAATCAACAGACCTTTACCACGGATATCGCTATACAGATCCAGTTTTGCATCGATGGCTTTTAACGCCGCAACAAACTGCTGACGACGGGTTTCCACGCCACTCAGCACTTCATCGCTATTAATAATATCCAGCGCGGTTTCGGCAATCGCACAAGCTAACGGATTACCGCCATAGGTGGTGCCATGCACGCCGGGCGCCATCACCGAAGCAATCTCATTGGTGGTCAGCATCGCACTGACCGGGAAGCCACCACCCAGCGCTTTGGCGGTAGTGAGAATATCTGGCGCCACGCCATAGTGTTCATAGGCGAACAGCTTGCCGCTGCGCCCCATCCCGCTCTGCACTTCATCAAATACCAGCAGAGCTTTATGCTCGTCACAAAGCGCACGCAGTCCCTGAATAAATTCAGCGGTGGCTGGCATTACGCCGCCTTCACCCTGAATGGGCTCCACGACAATAGCGCAGGTGTGATCATCAATCACCGCTTTCACCGCCGCCAGATCGTTATACGGCACATGCACGATATCTGCCGGTTTCGGGCCAAAGCCGTCAGAATATTTGGGCTGTCCACCGACAGAAACGGTAAACAAAGTACGGCCATGGAAAGCATTATGGAAAGCGATAATCTTGCTTTTATACGGGCTGTGACGGTTGGCGGCATAGTAACGCGCCAGCTTAAATGCGGCTTCATTAGCTTCGGCGCCGGAGTTACCAAAGAACACGCGATCGGCAAAGGTGGCGGCAATCAGCTTACTGGCCAGTCGCAGTGCCGGCTCGTTAGTAAAGACGTTGCTGGTGTGCCACAGCGTTTCACCCTGGGTTTTCAGCGTTTCGACCAGCGCCGGATGGCAGTGACCTAACGCGGTTACCGCGATGCCACCGGAGAAATCGATATACTCTTTACCCTGCTGATCCCATACGCGGCTACCCTTGCCTTTCACCGGCACAAACTGTGCTGGTGCATAAACAGGCAAAATCACCTCATCAAATGTTGCGCGCGTAACCGTCATCTTTTCCGCTGCCATTCACTACCTCGTCTGATTATGCGTTATGGATACGTGAAATAATAATCACAAAATATGCATAAAAAATCACGCAAAGGCAAATCTAAACTGTCTGTTTGAGGAAATTATCCAGTAGCTGATGCCCCTGCTCACTGAGTATGCTTTCCGGGTGGAACTGCACACCTTCCAGCGGCAGGGTCTTATGGCGCAAGCCCATAATCTCATCAGGCTGCTGGTCAAGCTGGCTCCAGGCGGTCACTTCAAAGCAATCCGGCAGTGATGGCTGTTCGACAATCAGTGAATGATAACGCGTCACCGTCAGCGGATGATTTAAGCCGCTAAAGACACCGCGATCATGGTGTTCAATAGCCGACGTTTTGCCATGCATGACCTGACGCGCACGAATTACGCGCGCGCCAAACGCCTGCGCAATAGCCTGATGGCCAAGACAGACGCCGAGAATCGGTAATTTTCCGGCAAAATGGCGGATGGCGGCTAACGAGATGCCAGCTTCATCGGGGGTACAGGGACCCGGGGAGATCACCAGATGCGCGGGCTGCAATGTCGCAATCTCGTTCAGTGTGATCTCGTCATTACGACGAACACAGACTTCACTGCCCAGTTCGCAGAAGTATTGGTAGAGATTCCAGGTGAAGGAATCGTAGTTATCGATCAGCAGCAGCATGGTGATTCCGGGCTAAAAAGCAAAATTAACACGCGGCTATTCTAGCATCTTACGCCGGTGTGCTGACCACTTTGCCGAAGATATCGATTAATCCCCGCAGATCGCCACTTACGCCGTCACGATTGGCTTTCAGCCAGCTATCACGGTCGACATACTGCCACTGAATCAGATAACCCGCATGCAGCGCCAGCTGCTCAAAGAACAGCCGCTGCGCGCGTCCGTTACCATCACGGAATGGATGCAGCATATTGATTTCACAATAGTAGTGCGCCATACGGGCAATAAATTGATCCGGCGGTAAATCCGCCAGCCCCTTTTCCGCCTCCAGCGCTGCCATCAGGGCGTTGCCCTCTTTCTCGATATATTCGAAATGACAGAACGGCGTGTCATCCATATAGATATCGATCTGCCGCAGTTCACCGGCCCAGTCGTAGAGATCCTGAAACAGTGTGCGGTGCAGCGCGCGCAGATGGGGGAAACCGAGACCCGGCACGCCCAGTTCAATCGTCGCCGCACGCAGCGCGCTAAGCTCCAGTTCGGCCTGTTGCAGCCGATGCGCTTCGCGGATCTGCAGGCGATTTTTCAGCACCCGGATATCCTGCCAGAAGTAGGGGTCGCGTTCGGACATGGCATTAGCGCTCATAGTGCCTCCTCAGCGTTTGCAGGCGTTCTGCCGCCACTGCCGGAGAGAGATCGATCGCTTCAGTCTCGTGGCCTTCCAGGCGATTGCTGGCCTGAAAATTGGCATTGTGATACTGCGACCACAATGCCGCTTTCTGTTTATCGGTCAGTTTCTGGTTCATAGAGCCTCCGTTACCGCCAGGGTATCCCCTTAGTATAGAAGGCAGAAAGCAAACCGCCGCGAAGCTGCGGCGGTGAAGTGATTAAGGCATAACTTTGGCGGAGAGGATCACCACCGGTGTCGTCGGCACATTCTGGTATGGACCCACGTTGTCGGTTTTCACCTGAGAAATCTTGTCGGCAACATCCATCCCTTTAACAACTTTACCGAATACCGCGTAACCAAAATCACGCTGACCGTGATCGAGGAAGGCATTATCCGCGATATTAATAAAGAACTGGCTGGTTGCGCTGTCTTTCTCTGCGGTACGCGCCATGGCAATCGAGCCACGCACATTACGTAAGCCATTATCGGCTTCATTTTTAATCGGCGGATTGACCGACTTCTGCTGTAGATCAGCGGTAAAGCCGCCACCCTGCAGCATAAAACCAGGGATTACGCGATGGAAAGTGGTGTTGTTATAGAAACCATTATTGACGTAATCAACAAAGTTTTTCACCGAAATCGGGGCTTTTTGGTTATCAAGTTCGAGTTCAATATTGCCAGCCGAAGTGGTTAACAGCACATGTGTATCGCCTTTTGCGGCAAATGCCGGGACCGAAATAGTGGACAGCGCGAGAACTGTCGCAACCGCTGTCAGAGTACGTTTCAACATGAAAGATTCCTTACTGGGGGCCACAAGCTCAAAAATCGAGATTGATTGTAAAGAGGCTGTTATATAAGAGCCAGCGTTTTACCTATATTTACTTAGCTCACAGAGTCAATAAGACAAGTTGTAACCACAACAATTAGTGACGTGTATCACGTTTTTAGTGCAATCGATTGCGCATATTTCAATATATGTTTAAACGGATCACATATAACTTTACAATTCCGCTGTCTCCCTGGGCTAACGGGCTACAGGATCCATCGACTCACAGGTCTCCATAATGACAAATCGTAATCGACTCTTGCTTACCTGGATCAGCTTTTTCTCCTATGCACTGACCGGTGCACTGGTGATTGTCACCGGGATGGTGATGGGCAATATCGCAGAGTATTTCCAGCTGCCGGTATCGCAAATGAGCAATACCTTTACCTTCCTTAATGCCGGTATTTTGATCGCTATTTTCCTAAATGCCTGGCTGATGGAGATCGTGCCGCTGAAGCGCCAGCTGATCTTCGGTTTTGTGCTGATGATCCTCGCCGTTGCTGGCCTGATGACCAGCCATAGCCTGAGCATCTTCTCGCTGTGCATGTTTGTACTCGGCGTGGTCAGCGGTATCACCATGTCGATCGGCACCTTCCTGATCACCCATCTGTATGAAGGACGCCAGCGTGGCTCACGCCTGCTGTTTACCGACTCCTTCTTCAGCATGGCGGGCACCATCTTCCCGATTATTGCCGGAGTATTGCTGGCGCGTCATTTGCCATGGTACTGGGTATATGCCTGCATCGGTCTGATCTATGTGGCGATTTTTGCCCTGACGCTGATCACTGATTTCCCGGCATTGGGCAAACAGGCGCACAGCGACCAGCCAGTGGTGAAAGAGAAATGGGGCGTCGGCGTGCTGTTCCTGTCGATTGCGGCGCTCTGTTACATCCTTGGTCAGCTGGGCTTTATCTCCTGGGTGCCGGAATACGCGACCAAAACCATGGGCATGGATATTGTCAGCGCCGGTCAGCTGGTCGGTAACTTCTGGACCGCTTATATGGTTGGCATGTGGGTGTTTAGCTTTGTGCTGCGCTTCTTCGACCTGCAACGCATTCTGCTGGTGCTGGCGGGTCTGGCGACCCTGCTGATGTACTGGTTTGTCAGCAGTAACGATGCGTCGATGCTGAAGTGGATTATTATGATTCTGGGCTTCAGCTCCAGCGCGATTTATACCACCATCATTACGCTGGGTTCGCTGCAGACCAAAGTCTCCTCGCCAAAGCTGGTGAACTTTATCCTTACCTGCGGCACCGTCGGCACCATGCTGACCTTTGTAGTTACCGGCCCGATTGTGGCTGAGGGCGGCGCACATGCAGCGCTGGCGACCTCAAATGGCCTGTATGCCGTAGTATTTGTGATGTGTCTGCTGCTGGGCTTTGTTACTAAGCATCGCAGTCACGGGCATGTAACGCATTAATCATCGACACGGGCGGCGAAACGCCGCCCTGGCTGCGGTTAACGCCGGAAGCTAACCTCTTCCGGCTCCTGCAGAAAGATCTCACTCTGCGCCGGTTGAGTCGCTGCAATCACCCGCCCGTGACGGATCGAATAGCGCGTGGCAACCTGACGCCGCACCGCATCAAAACCGCTCTCCGCGGCCAGAATCACCAGATTTGCGCTGTTTCCCACCTCAATGCCGTAATCGTCCAGCTGCAGGGTTTTTGCGCTGTGATGGGTAATCAGATTGATGCCGCTATCGATCTGCTCATATCCCATTAACTGGCAAACGTGCAGCCCCATATGCAGCACCTGCAACATATTGCCGGTGCCAAGCGGATACCAGGGATCAAAGACATCATCATGGCCAAAGCAGACGTTAATCTCTGCCTCCAGCATCTCTTTTACCCGCGTGATGCCGCGTCGTTTCGGATAGCTGTCAAAGCGTCCCTGCAGATGAATATTCACCAGCGGATTGGCGACAAAATTAATCCCGGAAAGCTTTAACAGGCGGAACAGACGCGAGGTGTAAGCGCCATTATAGGAGTGCATGGCAGTGGTATGACTGGCGGTTACGCGCGCGCCCATCTGGTCACGCAGCGCCAGCGCGGCCACCGTTTCCACAAAGCGCGACTGCTCATCATCGATCTCATCGCAATGCACATCCACCAGCCGCTGATATTTGTTGGCCAGCGCAAAGGTCTTGTGCAGCGACTCCACACCATATTCGCGAGTGAATTCAAAGTGCGGGATCGCGCCAGCTACATCAGCGCCGAGGCGTAACGCCTCTTCCAGCAAGGCTTCACCATCGGGATAGGAGAGAATACCCTCCTGCGGAAACGCCACAATCTGCACCTCAATCCACGGCGCCATTTCAGCTTTAACTTCCAGCATCGCTTTCAGGGCGGTCAGCGTCGGATCGGAGACATCAACGTGCGTGCGCACATGCTGAATGCCATTCGCAATCTGCCACTTCAGGGTCTGCTTTGCCCGCTGTTTCACATCGGTATGGGTCAGAGTAGCTTTACGCTCGGCCCAGCGCTCAATGCCTTCAAATAGTGTACCGGACTGATTCCACGCCGGTTCACCTGCTGTTTGCGTGGTATCGAGATGGATATGCGGTTCGACAAACGGCGGATATGCCAGGCCGCCTTCTGCATCCAGCGTATCTTCAGCATTTTCGATGGGTTGTGATTGCGGCGATATACTGACAATCCGGCCGTCGCCGATTTCGATTTGCCACAGCCCGTCGCGCGATGGCAGGCGCAAATTATTAATCCACTTTAGCTGACCTGAAACCATTCCAAACCTCCTGAGGAAAAACGGTGACTGCGTGTAATCCTGGCATGAATTAGCGCAAGTCAGTTAAGTGCATTTTCAGATGACCCGCAGCAAAAGTTGAACATTATCTGCAACTTATCTTAATTCATTTAAAATCAGCCAGATAAACGTCAAAAGCCGTATCTGACTAAGTTGATATACATCAATAAGCGCCCGGACCAGCGCGTTATCGTAACGCTATAAAAAAATCATTCGAGGCCAATATGAGCAAAGTCAAACTCGGCATCATCGGTAATGGCATGGTGGGTCACCGCTTTATCGAAGAGCTGATCGATAAAGCGGAACCCGGTCAGTTTGAGATCACTGTGTTTTGTGAAGAACCACGCGTAGCTTACGACCGTGTCCATCTCTCCGCCTATTTCTCCCACCATACTGCTGAAGAGCTGTCGCTGGTACGTGATGGCTATTATCAAAAACATAATGTGCAACTGCTGCTTAGCGAACGGGCGATTATTATCGACCGTCAGGAGAAGGTGATTCACTCCAACACTGGCCGTATCGTGCACTACGACAAACTGATATTAGCTACCGGCTCTTATCCATGGATTCCGACCATCAAAGGCTCTGAAGGCCAGGACTGCTTTGTCTATCGCACGATTGAAGATCTCAACGCCATTGAAGCCTGCGCACGTCGCAGCAAAAGCGGCGCGGTAATTGGCGGTGGCTTGCTGGGACTGGAAGCCGCTGGCGCGCTGAAAAATCTCGGCGTCCAGACCCATGTGATTGAATTTGCCCCGGTGCTGATGGCCGAGCAGCTTGACCCGATGGGCGGCGAGCAGCTGCGACAGAAGATTGAGCGTATGGGCGTGCAGGTGCATACCGGCAAAAATACCCAGCTGATTGAACATCATGGTAAAGCGGGTAAAACCCTGCATTTCGCCGATGGCAGCCAGCTGCAGGTCGATTTTATCGTGTTCTCTACCGGCATCCGTCCGCAGGATAAGCTGGCTAAACACTGCGATTTAGCGCTGGGCCAACGCGGCGGCTTTCTGATCAACGATCAGTGCCAGACCGCCGACCCGAATATCTATGCCATCGGCGAATGCGCGGCGTGGAATCAGCGAATTTATGGTCTGGTGGCGCCTGGTTATAAAATGGCACAGGTCGCCAGCGATCATCTGCTGGGTAAAGAGAATGCGTTTACCGGCGCGGATATGAGCGCCAAACTGAAACTGCTGGGTGTTGATGTCGGGGGAATTGGTGATGCCCATGGCCGCACCGCAGGCGCACGCAGTTATCTGTGGCTGGATGAGAACAAAGAGACCTATAAACGACTGGTAGTCAGCGCCGATAACAAAACGCTGCTGGGCGCAGTACTGGTCGGCGATACCCGTGATTATGGCAATCTGCTGCAGCTGGCGCTAAATAAAATTGAACTGCCGGAAAACCCGGAAGCCCTGATCCTGCCGACGCTAAGCGGTGATAAACCGCTACCTGGCGTGGAGTCGCTGCCGGATAGCGCGCAGATCTGCTCCTGCTTCGATGTAACCAAAGGCGATATTGTCAGCGCAGTGCTCAAAGGTTGTCATACGGTAGCGGCGATCAAAAGCGAAACCCGCGCGGGTACCGGCTGCGGCGGTTGCGTACCGCTGATTACCCAGGTGCTGAATGCTGAACTGAGCCGTCAGGGCATCGAAGTGAATCACCATCTGTGTGAGCACTTTGCGTATTCGCGTCAGGAGCTATATCACCTGATCCGTGTCGAGGAAATTAAAAGCTTCGACCAGTTGCTAACTAAATATGGTCAGGGTTATGGCTGCGAAGTCTGTAAACCCACCGTCGCTTCGCTGCTGGCCTCCTGCTGGAATGAATATGTGCTGGAACCGCAGCACACACCGTTGCAGGACAGCAACGATATCTTCCTCGGCAATATCCAGAAAGATGGCACTTATTCGGTGATCCCACGCTCCGCTGGCGGCGAAATTACCCCGGCAGGCTTAATGGCGGTCGGCAGAATTGCTGAGCAGTATCAGCTCTACACCAAAATCACCGGTTCACAGCGTATCGGGCTGTTCGGCGCGCAGAAAGACGACCTGCCCGCCATCTGGCAGCAACTGATTGATGCCGGATTTGAAACCGGTCACGCCTACGCCAAGGCACTGCGTATGGCGAAAACCTGTGTTGGCAGCAGCTGGTGTCGTTTTGGCGTCGGCGACAGCCTCGGGTTTGGTATCGAACTGGAGAACCGCTATAAAGGCATCCGCACCCCGCACAAAATGAAGTTTGGCGTCTCCGGCTGTACCCGTGAATGTGCTGAAGCACAGGGTAAAGATGTCGGGATTATCGCCAGCGAAAAAGGCTGGAACCTGTATGTCGGTGGTAATGGCGGCATGAAACCACGTCATGCCGATCTGCTGGCTGCGGATCTCGATCGCGACACCCTGCTGCAATACCTAGACCGCTTTATGATGTTCTATATACGCACCGCCGATAAACTCCAGCGCACTTCGCTGTGGCTGGAAAGTCTCGACGGCGGTATCCGCTATCTGAAAAAAGTGATTATCGACGACAAACTGAATCTCAATCAGCAGCTGGAGGCCGATATTACCCGTCTGCGTGAACGGGTAGTGTGCGAGTGGCGCGAAACGGTTGAGCATCCGCAGCATCAGGCGCGCTTCGCTCACTTTATTAACAGTGCGATGCGCGACCCTAATGTGCAGGTGGTGGCAGAACGCCAGCAGCACCGCCCTGCGCGCCCTGATGAACGCATTGACGTTCGCCAGATTGAGATGGAGGAGAACCTGTGAGCCAGTGGCATAACATCTGCAATTTAAACGATATCCTGCCTGCTACCGGAGTCTGTGCCTGGGTCAATCAGCAGCAGGTGGCGATTTTCCGCCCGCGAAAGGATGAACAGCTGTTCGCCATCAGTAATATCGACCCTTTCGCCGATGCCAGCGTACTGTCACGCGGGATTATCGCCGAGCATCAGCAGGAATTATGGGTCGCCAGTCCGCTGAAAAAACAGCGTTTTCGCCTGAGGGATGGACTGTGTATGGAAGATGAGAGTCATTCGGTGGCGCACTTCCCGGTTCGGATTAACGAGGGTCGCGTTGAGGTTTGTGCTTAGGTTTACGCGGTACGGGCGGCGTTGTCGCCGCCCGTGGTTTTAAGGCTGGGCCACAAAACCGACCGCTTCATACACTTTCTTCAGCGTCTGCTGGGCATGCGCGCGTGCTTTGGCTGCGCCATCACGCATCACCTGCTCAAGCAGCGCTTCATCATTGCGGAAGCTGTAGAAGCGCGCCTGGAGATCGGTCAGCATACCAGATACCGCGTCAGCCACGGCGCCTTTCAGATGACCATACATTTTGCCTTCAAACTCCTGCTCCAGCTCGGCGATAGTTTTGCCGGTCACGCCGGAGAGAATGTCCAGCAAGTTAGATACTCCCGCCTTCTCTTTGATGTCATAACGCACCACTGGCGGCTCTTCGGAGTCGGTCACTGCGCGTTTGATCTTTTTTACCACCGATTTAGGATCTTCCAGCAGGCCGATAACATTATTGCGATTATCGTCAGACTTGGACATCTTTTTGGTCGGCTCCAGCAGTGACATCACGCGCGCGCCGGACTTCGGAATAAACGGCTCAGGCACTTTAAAGATATCGCCATACAGCGCGTTAAAACGGCTGGCAATATCACGGCTTAGTTCTAAATGCTGCTTCTGATCTTCGCCTACCGGCACCTGGTTGGTCTGATACAGCAGGATATCGGCCGCCATCAGCACCGGATAGTCAAACAGACCGGCATTGATATTCTCTTCGTAGCGGGTCGATTTATCCTTAAACTGCGTCATACGGCTTAACTCGCCGAAATAGGCATAGCAGTTCAGGATCCAGCTCAGCTGAGTGTGCTCCGGCACATGGGACTGCACAAAAATAGTGCTTTTGCTCGGGTCGATGCCGCAGGCCAGATACAGCGCCAGCGTATCCAGCGTGGCTTTGCGCAGCGCGACCGGGTCCTGGCGGACGGTAATGGCGTGCAGGTCAACGATACAGTAGATGCAGTGAAAATCATCCTGCAGCTGTACCCACTGACGTAGCGCACCCATGTAGTTACCAATGGTCAGTTCACCTGAAGGCTGTGCGCCGCTAAATACGATGGGTTTGCTCATGCTTTGCTATCCTGATAATTACAGCCCTAATGCGGGCAGAAGATCGTTAAAATCATCCAGAGCGAGCCCCGGATTGCTGGTGGTGATCGATTCACCATAGTTATAACCGAAGGTCATGCCAACACAGGGGCAACCCGCAGCCTGCGCCGCCAGAATATCATTGCGCGAGTCACCGACAAACAGCAACTCCTGCGGCAGCAAGCCAAAGGTTCCCAGCACTAAAAACAGTGGCGCCGGATGCGGCTTCTTCACCACCACATCGTCACCGCCGATAATCAGCGAGAAATGTTGCGCAATGCCCAGCGATTGCAGTAAAGGTTCCACAAAAGGGGTCGGTTTATTGGTCACTACCGCCAGTGGAAGATTGTGCTGCGAAAGTTTTGCCAGTACGTCAGCCACATGCGGAAACAGCGTGCTGCCGCTCTCCACCGTTGCGGCATAGAATTTATCAAACAGCGCACGGGCATCGCGCGACTGGTCTTCATGCGGCGGCTGGCCTGAAGCCCAGCTCAGCGCACGTTCGACCATAATATCGGCGCCGTTACCGATCCAGGTGGAGACGCGCTCAACACCTGGCGCTGGCAGCTGCATCGCCAGCAATGCCTGATCGAGCGCGCTCGCCAGACCCGGCGCGCTGTCAACCAGCGTGCCGTCAAGATCAAACGCCAGCGCGCGAATATCAGTGAAATGAGCCATGGTGCGATTTCTCCAGTTCGTTGCGCATATCGTCGATCACTTTTTTGTAATCAGGATGACCAAAGATCGCCGATCCGGCGACAAACATATCGGCTCCGGCAGCGGCGATCTCCGCGATATTGTCGATTTTCACGCCGCCATCCACTTCCAGACGAATATCGTAACCGCTGTTATCAATCAGCTTGCGTGCCTGCCGCAGTTTATCCAGCGTGGCCGGAATAAATGACTGTCCGCCAAAGCCCGGATTGACCGACATCAGCAGAATGATATCCACCTTATCCATCACATAATCGAGGTAGCTCAGCGGCGTGGCGGGATTAAACACCAGACCGGCTTTACAGCCATGTTCTCTGATCAGCTGCAGCGAACGGTCAATGTGCAGGGAGGCTTCGGGATGGAAAGTGATATAGCTGGCGCCCGCTTTCGCAAACTCGGGGATCAGGCTGTCGACCGGTTTCACCATCAGATGCACATCGATGGGCGCAGTGATGCCGTAGTCGCGTAATGCTTTCAGCACCATCGGCCCCATCGTCAGATTGGGAACGAAGTGATTATCCATCACGTCGAAATGTACTACATCACCGCCCGCAGCCAGTGCTTTCGCGGTATCTTCGCCAAGACGGGCAAAGTCCGCAGCCAGAATTGATGGGGCCAGTAAAAATCGTTTCATCCGTTTCTCCCAATTTGTGCGCCTGTGGCAACCACAAGCAGACAGAGTTAATTCTCAGGTCGCGGACGAAACAAGCTAACTGTAGAGCGCCAGTATTTCGTCCACTTTACTGCGACCACTAATGCTGCGACTGATGGAGCGTCGCGCTTTCACTACATGCAGTTGCGCATCCTGATACCAGGCGCGCGTCAACGCCGTATCATGATTTGAGATAAGCACCGGGATACCGCTCTCCTGCCACAGCTTTGACGCCAGTTCCGCCAGATGCTGCTGCTCACGCATACTGAAGCTGTTGGTGTGATAGGCGGTGAAATTCGCCGTGGCCGACAGCGGTGCATACGGCGGATCACAATAGACTACCGACCCCGCACGCGCGTTAGTCAGGGTAACATCGTAAGATTCACAGACAAAGGTGGCTTTTTGCGCGCGTTCAGCAAACCAGTACAACTCATCTTCCGGGAAGTAGGGTTTGCGGTAGCGGCCAAAGGGTACATTGAATTCGCCCCTGAGGTTGTAGCGGCATAAGCCGTTATAACAGTGGCGATTCAGCCAGGTAAACAGCACCGCGCGGCGATAGGGATCCTGGCTGGCGTTAAACTCGCTGCGCCGCGCATAGAAAAACTCCGCATCGTTCGCTTCCGGCGTAAACAGCTGGCGTGCGTCATTGATAAACTCAACAGTGCGGGTTTTAACGATGTTATAGAGATTAATCAGATCGCTGTTGATATCCGCCAGAATGTAGCGCTCATAATCGGTATTGAGAAACACCGATCCGGCACCAACAAAAGGCTCAATTAAACACTCTCCCTGCGGGAGATGGTGTCGAATATCATCCAGCAGCGGGTATTTACCCCCCGCCCATTTCAAAAAAGCGCGATTTTTTTTCATGCCGTGGTTATTGCTTTTACTCTTCTGGCTGTGGATTTCTACCCGCCTGTTTCAAACTGCATCTTTGTTGGCTGCGCTCACTCACCCGAATCACGTAGATTACTACGCTCATCGGGATTCGTTCACTTGCCGCCTTGATGCAGCTCGAATTAGTTAAGGTACGGCAGCATATCTGCGCTTAAATGTGATTCTGGCGCCGTGCTGTCACGGCGCCGACAGATTAATTAACGGATTCCTTTTTCACCTGGCTGACCGGTTTGACCCATGGACTCTGGGCACGAACCTCAGCAGGCAACGCAGCAACAGCGCGCTTCGCATCTGCAGGTGTGGCGTAAGAGCCGCTTACCAGCACATACCAAGGCTGACCGTTACGCGTAGTTTTATACACGTGATAACCCGACAGATTCTGTTTTTTCGCCCAGGCATTTAACGTATCTGAGCGTGAAGCACTGCTCAGCTGCAGCGTATAGTTACCGCCTGGCGCAGACCCGCTGCTGGCTGCCGGAGCACGGCTGGCCGTCGCTGCCGGTTTGCTCGCTGGCTGCGACGCAGGTTTGCTGGCCGCCGGTTTATGTGTCGCCGCTGGCTTATGCTGCTGTGCAGTCGCCTGATGCTGTGCTGGCTTACTGGCTGGCGGCGTAGCCTGACTCTGCTGACCACCGGCTACCGTTGCCGGTGCAGTGGGCAATGAACTGCCGCTGTTTGACGCGCCCTGTGCCGCCGCATTCACCTGATCCTGCTGTGAAGAGAGCGCACTGTTCAGGTCACCCGGCAGCTCCACACGCTGCTGGCCTGGTGGTGTCTGCACCGGCTCGGCTTGCGTTGGCGTCGGGGAAATCGGTGGCACACTGATCGGCTGGCCATTACCCGCGGAGTTCGCGGTGCTATCCGTTGCCGGCTGCTGCTCAGCTGGCTGGCCGCTGATGGAGGAAGAACCGGACAGGTCGATACTCTTTTCGCCGCCTGATGGCGCATTACCCGCGTTGCCGGTGTTACCGCGGACCGGCTGCTGAGTTTTCTGGCCATCGTCCGGGCCGTTAAGCGCCGAGCCGATACCAATCACTAACAGCAGCAGAACCAGGATACCAATCCCCATCATCATATGCTGACGGGAAACCGCAACCTTCGGTGCAGAAGACGTTTTGCGCGACCGCGTCGGACGGCGGTCACTGGTGTCAGGTTTTAACTCGTCTTCCGGTTTAAACTCGTCCATTACAACCTCCTCCCGTTTAACGGCATCCGCCGCCCGCATCGGGGGCAGCGTTTACATCATTCATTCTTAACATTGCTGACCAGGGCGGCGAGAACGCCGCCCCTACGATTTCTGGCAATCTTCAATTGCTGCCAGCACGATATCATGCGCAACCCCACCACGCACTTCGGCTTTGCCAATTGCGAGAGGTAATACCAGGCGCAGTTCACCGGCCAGCACTTTTTTATCGCGCATCATATGCGGTAAATAGTCATGGGACAGCATGCTCTGCGGGCCCTCTACCGGTAATCCTGCACGTTTCAGTAACCTGATAATGCGATCGGTATCGGCTGCGCTGAACTGACCGAGACGTTCTGCAGTACGTGCAGCCATCACCATGCCAGCGGATACCGCTTCGCCATGCAGCCAGTTGCCGTACCCCATATGCGCTTCAATCGCATGACCGTAGGTATGACCAAGATTCAGCAGGGCGCGCAGGCCGGTTTCACGCTCATCAGCCGCGACCACTTCCGCTTTCAGTTCGCAGCAACGACGAATGCAATACGCCATCGCCACGCCATCCAGCGCCAGCAGAGCGTCAAGGTTCTGCTCCAGCCAGTCAAAGAAGTCAGCGTCGAGAATAATGCCGTATTTGATCACTTCCGCCAGACCCGAAGCCAGTTCGCGCGGCGGTAAACTCTGCAGGCAGTCAAGATCGACAACCACTGAAGCTGGCTGGTAAAAAGCACCGATCATATTTTTGCCAAGGGGATGATTGACAGCAGTTTTGCCGCCAACCGAGGAGTCGACCTGCGATAAAAGCGTGGTCGGCACCTGAATAAAGCGCACGCCGCGTTGATAACTGGCGGCGGCGAAACCGGTCAGGTCGCCAATCACCCCGCCACCGAGGGCGATTAAGGTGGTATCACGACCATGCGGTTTTTCCAGTAGCGCGGTGAACACCTCGTCCATAACGGACAGGGTTTTATATTGCTCGCCATCAGGCAGAATGACCTGATCGACCTTAATACCGGCGCTTTCCAGCAGGTTACGCAGCTTGTCCAGATAGAGAGGAGCCAACGTCTGGTTCGTCACCAGCATAGTCTGATCGCCCGCTTTCAGCGGCCAAAAAGAAGCCGGATCGTTAAACAGTCCGGCAGCGATGGTGATGGGGTAACTTCTCTCCCCGAGAGTGACGGTGATCCTCTCCATGACGCTGTATAACCCTATATGCGTTGCCCATAGCATGGGCAGGTTTTTACAACTGAGTTGAAATCGGCCGCGCGTATCGATCCGGTGTTAAACCAGCGTCAGATGCACACCCATCGGGGATAAATCGCATCCTGTAGCTGGTTCTGACCGTCTCTGAAGCAGCACGTCACCCTTTCAACGCGTTTACGCTAATCAGTTCTTTTCCAACATATTAATGATCTGATTAGCCACTACTTTGGCGCTCTGATCATCAGTGCGAATGGTCACATCCGCAATCTCTTCATACAGAGGATTGCGTTCATTCGCTAAAGCTTCCAGCACTTCACGCGGTGGCGAATCAACCTGCAGCAGCGGACGCTTTTTATCACGTTGCGTACGAGCCAGTTGTTTCTCAATAGTGGTTTCCAGATACACCACTACGCCACGGGCGGACAGACGATTACGGGTTTCACGTGATTTTACAGAGCCGCCGCCTGTTGCCAGCACAATGCCCTGTTTTTCGGTGAGTTCATTGATGATTTTTTCTTCGCGATCACGAAAGCCTTCTTCGCCTTCAACGTCGAACACCCAGCCCACATCCGCTCCGGTACGTCGCTCAATTTCTTGATCGGAGTCGAAAAACTCCATATTGAGTTGCTGAGCTAACTGACGACCAATAGTGCTTTTGCCGGCACCCATAGGCCCAACCAGAAAGATATTGCGTTTCTCTGCCATTTTTTCGGTATTACTAAGACAATTCGTTGATGTTACCCCGCGTTCAACGATGTTGCCGCTGGCGGGACATGAACTGAAACCTCATGAGCGATAGTTCGAGAGTCAGACTGAAAATTATCTCAACACTCAAGGTAGTTTGGCAACCGAATAAATTGCCTGCTCACTGCGCGTACCTCTGCGCGTTTCAGTCCGCTTTATTTATCTGACCGATTTCAGATGCATCGGAACGCTAGTTCAGCGCGATATAAAACGGTTAATACCCTTCATACTTCAGGTTGTCTCTTTGTTGGCTGCCTTCGCTCACCCCAGTCGCATAGTAATTATGCTCCTGCGGATTCGCTAAGTTGCCGCCGCGATGCAACCCGAATTATTTTGGGTATATTGCATTCTCTGCAACAGGCGCGATGGCCTAATATTCAAAATCGCTAAACCTTGTAAGCTAAATCCGCCCTTGCGTCAAACGCATATGTTAGCAATCAACGAAAAAACGTCCAGGTTGGATGCTTTCCTGGCAAAAAAGCATCATTCGTCACGGATCAGTCGTGGCGTGATAAAAATCACCAGCTCACGTCGCTTCTGCTGACGCACATCGTGACGAAACAGCGCACCCAACAGCGGAATATCCCCCAGAAGCGGTACCTTATCGCGACCGGTGGAGTTCTGCTGCTGAAAAATGCCGCCCAGCGCCAGTGTCTGGCCATCCTTCAGGCTGATCTGGGTTTCAATTTCCTGCTTATCAATTGTCAGCACCTCAATTTCACCACTGTGCAGGTTACGTCCCGGCACATTCTGACTGATACGCAATTTCAGCATAATCCGCCCATTCGGTTGTACCGATGGCGTCACTTCCATCCCCAGCACCGCCTCTTTAAATTCAATGGTGGTGGCGCCATTGCTGCCGCTGGAGACTTCATAGGGGATTTCCGTGCCCTGCTTGATGCTGGCAGGCTGTTGATGGGAAGTAAACAGGCGCGGGCTGGCGATAATCTCGATCTGATTCTCCCGCTCCAGCGCGCTAAGCTCCAAATCGAGCAAACGCCCGTCGAGGCGCGCCAGATGAAATCCGGCGGTAAAAGTCGGTTTGCTGACGCCGAGATCGATGCCTAACTGGCTGGTGCGCAGCGCACGGGTGATCTGCTCTTCGCTGCTCATTCCCCAGCTGACGCCCAGTTCACGCAGATTCTCTTCGCTGATGGTGACAATATGCGCCGCCAGTTCAATCTGCTCCAGCGGCACATCCAGCGCCTGCACCCACTGCACGGTCTGCTGCAATGCGGCAGCGGTATCACGTAGCAGCAGGGCGTTGGTGCGCGTGTCGACGGTAGCGCTGCCGCGCGGAGTCATCAATTTTGCCTGTTGCGACAGCAGGCTATTATTGACCGTCGTGGCATCGGCATACTGCAACGTCAGGCTGCGCGTCTCCAGTGGTAAGGTTAACTGCTGCTGTTCGCTGCGTAACGTTACACGCTGCTGCTGCTCCAGTTGCCAGCTCTCAGGGTAGACCAGCATCACGTTGCCCTCGGTTTCAATCGTCAGCTTCGCCATGCGGGTGATTAACTTTAACGCCTGCTGCCAGGAGACCTCTTTCAGCCGCAGCGATAGCGTGCCCTCTACGCCGGGCGCCACCATTAAATTGAGCTGCTGGTAATCCGCCAGCGCCTGTAATACCCGCTCCACCGGGGCTTCGTCAAAAGCCAGCGAAATCGGCGCTTCACTGCTGCGCCCGGACGGGCTCAGCAGTACTAACATCGTGATGATTATCCATTTCATCGTTACGTCCTTTTAGTCGCAGGCTGAACCCACGCGGCTCACAGCTTTGCACCGCCTGCAAGTGAATAGCTGCACCATTAATTTCACTGACTTCCCACGGATAAAGTGGAAAATCTCCGCTGTTCGCTACCGTCACCACCTGACCTTGCGGCGACAGCAGCCAGCCACGGTAGTCGGCTGCACGACCGATAATGCCCTGCAGGCGCCACTGGGTCAGCGCCGGCACCTGTTGCAGGCAGCTGGCGGTTTCAGACGGAGCAAAAGGGTCACGCGCCGCGGCCACGCCGGATAACAGCCAGAGCAGCCACAGAAGACGTGCTGCCCGGCTACTGCGCATTGCTGATACCCAGGCTGATGGTCGCGCGCAGCTGTTCACCATGGCGCTGCAACAACAGAGTGTTAATCACCACCGGCGGCTGGCGTGACGCCAGGTACGCCAGCGTTTGTTGAAAATGCGACCAGCTTAATAACAATGTCAGCTCACCGCCCTGCGCGTCCGGCTGCCATTTCTCCAGCGCCGCACCATCGGCCATCAGGGCAGCTAATGAGAAAGTGGCCGAATCAGCGGCTTGCAGCGATGCCAGCAGTTGCTGATTTTGTTGCTGTTGCATCAGCAACGTGGGCTGAGCGATCAGCTGCGCCAGCCGTGCCTGATAATGCTGATACTGTTGCTGATACTGTTTTGCCAGTAACTGCCGATGGCTGCGCAGCGGTTGCAGCCACCACCAGGCGCTAAATATCAGCAGCAACAAAGGTACGCCCAGCACGGTTAACCACTGCCAGTGGCGTGGTGCATATTGCCAGCGTATTAGCCACTCACTCATACGCCAGCTCCTGTTGCAGGCTGGCCTGCAGGCTAAATTGCATCAAGCCGTTGCTCTGGCGTTCAATGCTGCCGTGATGTATCTGCTGAAACAGCGGCTGCCTGCCCAATTGCTGACGAAAAACCGCCACATCCTCAAGCTGATGGCTGATGCCGCTGATATAAAAACCTGAAGTCGCTTGTTGCAGGCTGGTCAGCCACAGGCTCTGCGGCATCAGCTGCGGCAGAGCCCCGGCGAACTGCAGCCACTGCTGGTTACGCAACTGCTGGCGTTGCTGCTTCTGCTGCCGTGCCAGCAGATCATGCCGCTGCTGCTGCGCTTGCGCCAGTTTTTGCGCCAGGCCGTCAGCCTGCGCCATTGCGACCTGAAGCTGGTTTAGCCGTTGCCGCCAGTGCTGGTTATCCGTCGCCAGCTGCTGACAGAACATCAGCAATACAGTCCCCCCCGGCAGCACCAGCACCAGTAGCACCAGCCACCAGCCACGCCGCTGTTTGATTAACTGCTGCTGACGCCATGGCAGCAGATTGACCCACACCATCACCGATCCTCCGGGCGCAGCGCCAGACCGGTCGCCAGCGCAAAGCTGCCGCTATAGGGCGGCAACGGCGGCTGGATCATTTGCAGCGCCTGCAGCGGCAGCAGATCATGGGTTTCATCCGGCAAGAGATCAGCCACGACAGCGCTGTAATAGATCACGCCACTGTCGGGCAGATAGCGCAGCCGTAACGCCTGAAAATCGCTGGCTTCATCATGGCTGCACCAGCCGCAAGGCTGCTGACTATTCTGCGGTGAAAACCACAGCCAGTGATCGGCGAGGCGGTGAACCAGCGTAGCGGCCGGATCCAGCTTTAGCCCCTGTGACAGCGAACGCAGCGCCGCGGCCGTCAGTTCAAAAACCTGCGGCAACAATCCTGCATGGCTCAAGCACGTCAGCCACTGATCCACCATCTCACGCCGCGCGGCAGTGACGCACAGCTGACCAGCCGGGTGAGGTAACTCACGGTAATCCAGCACCAGCGCATCCAGTTCAATTGGGAAAAATCGTCTCGCCGCCGCCCGTACATAGCTGCTACGCTCCGGTTCGGTAACAAGCTGGCGCGGCAGATCGATATGCCGTTGTAGCACCAGTTGAGGCGGAAATCCGACCCGCAATGAGATTTGGCGTGGAAGTTGTTTGCGCCAGCATTGCAGGATCGCGGTCAATTCGGCGGAACGTTGCAGTGCGCCGTTTCTTAACGTATCTTGCGGCAGCGCATGCTGCCACCAGTGGCGCAGTTGCCAGCCGTTACGACGGCGCTGGATGCCTAAGGCACAGAGCTGTCCGTTCTGAATATCCAGTCCAATTTGCCATGTCTGAAAAGCCATTTTCGCGCGATCTCCATATCGTTTTGAAAAAGGTCTGTAGGGGCGGCGTTATCGCCGCCCGTGCCAATAGTTTGCAGCGGCCGTAATGACAACGTTCGCGCCGTCCGTCAGTACAAAGAAGGTATCAAAGCTACTGGCTAGCCTTTATACTACCGCGCGATTGTTTATAAACTACCCAATCGACATTACATGGGAAATATCAGGTGAAGTTCGTAAAGTATTTTTTGATTCTTGCAGTGTGTTGCATTTTGCTGGGAGCCGGCTCGGTCTACGGCTTGTATAAATATATTGAGCCGCAGCTGCCCGATGTAAACACCCTGAAAGACGTCCGACTGCAGACACCCATGCAGGTCTATAGCGCTGAGGGCGATCTTATTGCCCAGTACGGCGAAAAACGCCGTGTGCCGCTGACACTCCAGCAAATGCCGCCAGAAATGGTGAAAGCGTTTATTGCCACTGAAGACAGCCGTTTCTACGAGCATCATGGCGTTGATCCGATTGGTATCTTCCGTGCCGCCAGTATTGCGCTGATCTCGGGCCACGCTTCGCAGGGTGCCAGCACCATTACCCAGCAGCTGGCGCGTAACTTCTTCCTGAGTCCGGAACGCACACTGATGCGTAAGATTAAGGAAGCGTTCCTGGCGATTCGCATCGAGCAGCTGCTGAGCAAAGACGAAATTCTTGAGCTGTATCTGAATAAAATTTACCTCGGCTACCGCGCTTATGGCGTCGGTGCGGCGGCGCAGGTCTATTTCGGCAAGAATGTCGATCAGCTGACGTTAAGCGAAATGGCGATGATCGCCGGTCTGCCAAAAGCGCCGTCGACTTTTAACCCGCTCTACTCGCACGATCGCGCGCTGTCACGCCGCAACGTGGTGCTGGCGCGTATGCTGGATCAGAACTACATCAGCCAGTCGCGCTACAACGAAGCGCGTAACGAGCCGCTGGTGGCCAGCTATCACGGCCCTGAAATCGCCTTTTCCGCGCCTTACCTGACGGAAATGGTGCGCCAGGAGATGATTAAACGTTACGGCGAAAATGCCTATACCGACGGTTTTAAGGTTTACACCACCGTGACGCGCAAGCTGCAAACCGCAGCACAGGAGTCGGTACGCAATAACGTGCTGGCTTACGATATGCGCCATGGCTACCGTGGCCCGTCTAACGTGCTGTGGAAAGTGGGTGAAACCGCCTGGGGCGAGAGTGAAATCGTGAAGTCTCTGAAAGCGTTGCCGGTCTATGGCCCGCTGTTCCCGGCGGTGGTGACCAGCGCGAATAGCGATGAAGCCACGGCGGTGATGCGTGACGGCAGTCATGTGGCGCTGGGTATGGCCGGTATGCGCTGGGCGCGTCCGTATAAATCGGACACCCTGCAAGGCGCGACG
Source organism: Winslowiella arboricola (assembly GCF_025527015.1). Lineage (GTDB taxonomy): Bacteria > Pseudomonadota > Gammaproteobacteria > Enterobacterales > Enterobacteriaceae > Erwinia > Erwinia arboricola. Next base: position 74,224 of record NZ_JAODIM010000039.1, read on the forward strand.
CCACGCAGCGTGACCCAGGTAGTGCAGAGTGGCCAGCAGATTTGGGTCCGCAAAGTGGGCAATGACTGGTGGCTGGCGCAGGTTCCCGATGTTAACTCGGCGCTGGTTTCACTCGATCCCCAGGATGGCGCAGTACGTGCGCTGGTCGGCGGTTTCGACTTTAACCAAAGCAAGTTTAACCGCGCCACCCAGGCGCTGCGTCAGGTCGGTTCCAATATCAAACCGTTCCTGTACACCGCAGCCATGGACCGCGGTTTAACGCTGGCCTCGATTCTGAATGATGTGCCAATCTCCCGCTGGGATGCCGGTGCCGGTTCCGACTGGCGGCCGAAAAACTCCCCGGCGCGCTACGATGGTCCGATTCGTCTGCGTCAGGGACTGGGCGAATCGAAAAACGTGGTGATGGTGCGTGCGATGCGTGCGATGGGCGTCGATTACGCCGCAGAATATCTGCAACGTTTCGGCTTCCCGGCACAAAATATTGTGCATACCGAATCGCTGGCGCTGGGCTCAGCGTCCTTTACGCCAATGCAGCTGGTGCGTGGTTATGCGGTGATGGCTAATGGCGGTTTCCTGGTTGATCCGTACTTTATTCGCAAAATCGAAAATGAGCATGGTGACGCGCTGTTTGAAATGAAACCGAAGATCGCCTGTGCCGAATGTAATCTGCCGGTGATTTATGGCGACACCCAGAAAGCTGTCGCCCTCAGTGAAGACAGTGTGGAAAACGTGGCGGTGTCGCAGGAAGGCCGTAATGTGGCGGTGCCGCAACCAGCACTGGAGCAGGTGCCAGCCGGTCAGCAATCCTCTGGTGAGCAGCAATATGCTCCCCATGTGATCAATACGCCGCTGTCATTCCTGATTAAAAGCGCGCTGAACTCCAATATCTTTGGTGAACCGGGCTGGATGGGGACTGGCTGGCGCGCCGGGCGTGATCTGAAGCGTAATGATATCGGTGGCAAAACCGGTACCACCAACAGCTCGAAAGACGCCTGGTTCTCCGGTTATGGCCCGGGTGTGGTGACTTCGGTGTGGATTGGCTTTGATGACCATCGTCGCGATCTGGGACGCAGTACCGCATCGGGTGCGATTCAGGATCAGATTTCCGGCTATGAAGGCGGTGCGAAGAGCGCTCAGCCTGCCTGGGATGAGTTTATGCAGTCAGCACTTAATGGCGTGCCGCTGCAGCCGCTCACCGCCCCTGCTGGCGTGGTGACGGTGAATATCGATCGCAGCACAGGCAAGCTGGCCAATGGTGGCGGCAACAGTCGTCCCGAGTTCTTTATCGATGGCACCCAGCCAACCGAGTACTCAGTGCATGATGTTGGCACCACCATGATGGATAATGGCGAGAGCAAGGAGTTGTTCTAGCGAGGTTCAATGGGCGGCGTTATCGCCGCCCATGCCGATGTTTTGCACCCTGTCAGCACTCAATAATTCAATCGCCCCTGCTTCACCAACCACTCCCGCACTAAAAACAGCGCACTGACATTGCGCGCCTCACGGAAATCAGGCTCTTCCAGTAGCGTCAGCAGGTTTTCCAGTGGCCAGCGCACGACCGGCATCGGCTCAGGTTCATCCCCTTCCAGCTTTTCCGGATAGAGTCCTTCCGCCACCACGATATTCATTTTGCTGGAGAAGTAGGAAGGTGCCATGGTCAGTTTGCTGAGCGTTTCCAGCGCTGCGGCGCCAAAACCGGCCTCTTCTTTTAACTCACGATTGGCCGCTTCAAACACCGTTTCACCCGGGTCGATTAATCCCTTTGGAAAGCCCAGCTCGTAGCACTCAAGGCCAACGGCATACTCCTGAATCAGAATCAGGTGGTCGTCGATAATCGGTACAATCATCACCGCTTCGCGGCCAGAGGGGCGCATACGTTCATAGACCCGACGCGCGCCATTGCTGAAGCTGAGATCGACAGCTTCAACGGTAAATAACCGTGATTGCGCGACTGTTTCTACATTGAGTATTTCAGGTTTTTGTAATTGTCTGGTCATAGTGGCCCCAGGAAAAAGCCGAATAAGGTGCAGCTCTGTTTCTTCCAACAAAGCGCAACGCGTGACTGGCTGTCATTGTGCGATAGCCGCCTGTGGAATCCAATCATTGCATGCTGTAATTTACTTTCTTATAACAAATCGTTGTTTATGTTAAGGAAAAAATTGTGCAAAAGCGGGTTATCATGGCTAAAAATAGGATAATACCGATATTTTAATGCAAATAACCCCGGTAACATTTGCGCAAGGCTTTTTATGTGATAGATATAAACTTTTGATTTCGTGCGCTATTTTTTATGCATGGCGGGTTGCCAGTTCTGCCCTGTCCCGCCAAAATTAGCATTTAGCATAACGATTCATAGCCAAAGTAATTGAAGTTGCAGCAAGCGAGTGCCTCCCGATGAACGGGAGCCGATAACGGCTCCCCTGCGGGGCATCTACGTAGGGGCGGCGTTTTCGCCGCCCGTCCGCCGCTAACACAGCTGCTACTTCAAATACGGAAAAGATAAAGCAACGTGGAGTTCGTGAGACCGTAATGGGAAGACTTTGGCTGGGATAAGCGAAGCATGAGCACAATAATTATCATATTGGCTGTAATGCTGGCCTGCTCGATCGTAGCAGGTTGTTTCTTTTGGTACGCTATGCGGCATCGTCCGCCGATGGCGAAACCACTGCCGTTTATCAGTCCTCCACACCGCAAGCTGACGGACGAAGAACGCGTGGCCGTTGAGCGTTATGTCGAATCACTGGCCAAACGCAGCAGCAGCAACGTGTTACCCGGCGGAACCAGCACCGCGCCGATCAAGCTGATACTCACCTCGCAAAGCAGTAATGTCTATCCGGTCACCCGGGCGATCACCCGCTATGGTCTCTCTACCGATGAACCGCATAAATGGCGCTATTACCTTGATGCAGTTGAAGTGCATCTGCCGCCATTATGGGAACAGTATATTGCAGACGAAAACTACGTTGAGCTGATTAAAACCCAGTCTATTCCGCTGGTGATTTCGCTGAATGGCCATTCGCTGACCAGCTACGCTTATGAACAACCGACGCTGCCGCCGATGGTGCGTCCGCTGGCGCCAAATGCCTCGATTCGCAAAGAGGAAGGCGAAAATATTGAACTGCTTAGCGTGCGTAAAGAGACGCTTGAAGAGTATTCGCTGTCACGCCCCGACGGGATGCGTGAAGCGCTGGTGATCAGCTGTGCTCTGCTGCTGTTCTTCTTCAGCCTGATCTCCCCTCCCCTGCTGATGCCATGGCTGATTAGCGCCGGCATTGCAATGATTGCCGTCAGTTGCTGGTTCCTGTATCGCCGGCCAACAGAAAAAGATTTGCGTGAAATTCACTGTCTGCGTGGCGCACCGAAGCGCTGGGGACTGTTTGGCGAATCGAATCAGGGACAAATCAGCAATATCTCGTTAGGCATTATCGATCTGATCTACCCGTCGCACTGGCAGCCGTATGTCGCCCACGATTTAGGGCAGACCACCGATGTTGATATCTATCTTAATCGCCAGGTGGTACGACAGGGACGCTTTCTGTCATTGCAGGATGAAGTGCGTAACTTCCCGGTGCAGTTCTGGCGTAAAAATCTGGTGCTGGCCTGCGGTTCGCTGCTGGTGCTGATCTTGCTGGTTAGCTGGATCCCGCTTAGCATGCCGCTGAAACTGAGCATGGCATGGATTAAAGGCACCGAAAGCATCAAGGTGACGGCGGTTAATGAACTGGAAAAAATCCCGCTGCGGGTAGGTGACAGCCTTGAAGTAAGCGGTAACGGCATGTGTTCGGTGCCGGCGAACTATCAAAGTAATCGCGCCTACGCCTTTATGCCGTTCGACTGTTCGGCGATTTACTGGAACAACGCCGCCCCCCTGCCTGAGCCGCAGTCCGATATCATCGATAAAGCCACCGCTTTGCAAACCAGCACCAATCAGCAGCTGCATCCGCAAACCGCTACCGATCCTAAGCTGAACCCGCAACTGGCCACCGCAATTCAAAAATCGGGCATGATCCTGCTGGATGATTTTTCCGATCTGGTGCTGAAAACCCAGGATCTCTGTAGCCAGGAACAGGATTGCGTGCGCCTGAAGAATGCGCTGGTTAATCTCGGCAATGCCAAAGACTGGGAAACGCTGGTGGAACGCGCCAACTCCGGCGCGCTGAACGGCATGAATGTGCTGTTACGACCGGTCAGTGCTGAGGCGCTGGAAAACCTGGTGAATACCGCTACCTCATCCTTCTTTTATCGTGAAACGCGCCGCGCTGCAGAAGCGTTAAACAGCCCACCGCCGGGCGGTTTTTTGATTATCAGTGATGAAGGTCGTCAGCTGGTCAGTCAGCCGCAACCGGTCGTCTCGCTGTTTGATTATAATGCGCCGGAACAGTGGGGCGAGTTACAGCGCCTTGCTTCCATGCTGCTGCATACCCGTTTTAAGGCTACCGGCATTATTACTAATATCACCACTGATGCGAATGGCACCCAGCATGTGGCGCTGCACAGCGAGCCAGACGCCATCAGCCTGTGGCGTTATCTGGCAACCAGCCTGCTGTTGCTGATTGTCAGTTTGAGCCTGGTGGTCAATGCACTGCTGGCGTTAAAACGTAGTCATCGCAACCGTACGCGGATTATTGAAATTCAGCGTTACTACGATCACTGCTTTAATCACTCCCTGACCGCCATTCAGACCGTGCGTCCCCTGTTCTGACCGCTGGATAACTGTGCTACCCTGTCGCCCGGATTTTTACCTCGCGCGGAGCCACAGATGTCTGATGCACTCAACTGGTCTGAAATTGATACCGTCCTGCTGGATATGGATGGCACCCTGCTCGATCTCGCTTTTGACAGCCATTTCTGGTTACAGCACGTGCCGCTAACGCTCAGCGTTAAGCGTGGCATTAGCATTGACGCCGCCAGCCAGATGATTAGCGAAAAGTACCAGGCGGTGCAGCATACGCTAAACTGGTATTGTCTCGACTACTGGAGCCGGGAGCTGGATCTGGATATCCGCGCGATGACGTGGGAGCTGCGCGAACGCGCTGCAATGCGTGAGGATACCCTGCCATTTTTGCAGGCGCTGCGCAGCAGTGGTAAACGCACTATCCTGCTAACTAATGCACATCCCTGGAATCTGGAAGTGAAACTGGCGCAAACCGGACTGGATCAGCACCTTGATTTACATCTTTCCACCCACATATTTGGATATCCGAAAGAGGATCAACGGTTGTGGCAGGCCGTGCAGCAGCACACCGGTTTTGCGAATGCGCGCACGCTGTTTATTGACGATAACGAAGCGATTCTTGATGCGGCGAAACGCTGGGGCATAGGCTACTGCCTGGGCGTCAGCAATCCTGATTCCACACGGCCGGATATCAGCTTCGCCCGCCATCCGACGGTCAGTGACTATCGCAGCCTGGTATCCGCTATCGCCTTATAATGGCGGGAGATAAGCAATGAAAGAGAAAAACGCGGAAGGCGTACGACTCGATAAGTGGCTGTGGGCGGCGCGCTTCTATAAAACCCGCGCGGTGGCGCGTGAGATGGTTGAAGGCGGCAAAGTTCACTACAACGGCCAGCGCAGTAAGCCGGGCAAGCTGGTGGAGCTGAATGCCGAACTGACGTTACGCCAGGGCAACGACCAGCGCACAGTGGTGGTGCTGGCGATTACCGATCAGCGCCGTCCGGCGACCGAGGCGCAGCAGCTGTACAGCGAAAGCGCAGAAAGTATTGAGAAACGAGAAAAAGTGGCGCTGGCGCGCAAAATGAATGCGCTGACCATGCCCCATCCTGACCGTCGCCCTGATAAGAAAGAGCGCCGCGACCTGATGAAATTTAAACATTCTGGCGACGAATAAGAGAAGACTATGGCCCAGCAAGACCAAATGCACCGTTACCTGTTCGAAAATTATGCCGTACGCGGTGAACTGGTCAACGTATCTGACACCTGGCGTGAAATTATTGAAGGTCATGATTACCCGCAACCCGTTCAGCAACTGCTGGGCGAACTGCTGGTCGCGACCAGTCTGCTGACTGCGACACTGAAGTTTGACGGCGATATCACCGTACAGCTGCAGGGCGATGGCCCACTGAGCCTGGCGGTGATCAATGGTAATAACCGTCAGGAGATGCGTGGTGTAGCGCGCACGAAGGGTGAGATTGCCGAAGGCAGCACGCTGAAAGAGATGGTCGGCAACGGCTATCTGGTGATCACCATCGCACCTGAGCAGGGCGAACGTTATCAGGGCGTCGTCGGACTGGAAGGCGACACCATTGCTGCCTGTCTGGAAGATTACTTTATGCGCTCTGAACAACTGCCAACCCGCCTGTTCTTGCGTACCGGTGAAGTTGAAGGCCAGGCCGGCGCGGGCGGTATTCTGTTGCAGGTATTACCGGCACAGAACACCAGCACCGATGACTTCAGTCATCTGGCGACCTTAACCGAAACCATTAAAACCGCAGAGCTGATCACCCTGCCCGCCAACGAAGTATTATGGCGCCTGTATCATCAGGAAGAGGTGACCGTTTATGATCCGCAGGATGTGGTGTTTAAATGTACCTGTTCACGTGAGCGTTGTGGCGAAGTGCTGAAAAGCCTGCCGCAAACTGAAGTGGATGAAATTATTGAGGAAGATGGCGAGATCGATATGCATTGCGACTACTGCGGTAGCCACTATGTGTATGATGCGGTGGATATTGCCGCCATCCGCAATGAGTCAGCCTCTGGCAACGAGCAACTGCATTAATTTATCGCCTGCGGGAGGCGATAACGCCTCCCGTAACAGGTTAATCTGATATTTTCCCCTGTAAAATAAGCCGCTTAGTACACACTTCCTCGTAAGATTATCCTGAATTACATGATTAAATCGTGTTTGCCTCTCATTTCTGCCGTTTCACTCTTCCGCTGACCCGAGACCGGTGTACACTGCGCGCGATTGTGGTTATCGCGACTTTGTTATCCCTTATTTGTCGATGATCACTGTCGTAAAAAGTGAAATACTTCAAACTCTGATGCAGTAAAAGAAACCGAAAGGAGCAGTAATATGCGCACTAACGGCCTGACCCCACAGGACCTCGTCGCTTATGGCATCACTGACACGGTTGAGGTGGTTTATAATCCCGATTACGAAACCCTCTTTCAGGAAGAAACCAAACCCGGTTTACAAGGCTATGAACGCGGTATTCAGACGCAATCCGGCGCGATTGCTGTGGATACCGGCATCTTCACCGGCCGCTCCCCTAAAGATAAATATATTGTGCGCGATGACACCACGCGCGACACGTTGTGGTGGTGTGACCAGGGCAAAGGCAAAAATGATAATCAGCCCCTGTCCCAGGAAAACTGGGAGCAGCTAAAAACGCTGGTGACAACGCAGCTTTCTGGCAAACGCCTGTTTATTGTCGATGCCTGGTGCGGCGCAAACCCCGATACCCGTCTGAGCGTGCGCTTTATTACCGAAGTCGCCTGGCAGGCGCACTTTGTGAAAAACATGTTTATCCAGCCGGATGACGCCGGTCTGGCCAGTTTCAAACCCGACTTTGTCGTGATGAATGGCGCCAAATGCACCAATCCCAACTGGCAACAGCAGGGGCTGCATTCGGAAAACTTCGTGGCGTTTAACCTGACAGAAAATATGCAGCTGATTGGCGGCACCTGGTACGGTGGCGAGATGAAAAAAGGTCTGTTCGCCGTCATGAACTACCTGCTGCCACTGAAAGGCGTCGCGGCGATGCACTGTTCGGCGAATGTCGGTGAACAAGGTGATGTCGCGGTATTCTTTGGTCTGTCGGGCACCGGCAAAACTACCCTGTCAACCGACCCTGACCGCCAGCTGATTGGTGATGATGAGCATGGCTGGGACGATGACGGCGTATTTAACTTCGAGGGTGGCTGCTACGCCAAAACCATTAAGCTGTCGGAAAAAGCTGAACCGGAAATCTACCATGCTATTCGCCGCGATGCGCTGCTGGAAAACGTGGTGGTGCTGAGTGATGGCTCGATTGATTTTGATGACGGCAGCAAAACCGAAAACACCCGCGTTTCCTATCCGATCAATCATATCGATAATATCGTTAAACCGGTGTCAAAAGCGGGCCATGCGCAGAAAGTGATCTTCCTGACTGCTGATGCCTTTGGCGTACTGCCACCGGTTTCGCGTCTTACGCCCGATCAGACGCAATACCACTTCCTCTCAGGCTTTACCGCCAAGCTGGCTGGCACCGAGCGCGGCGTAACCGAACCCACGCCAACCTTCTCCGCCTGTTTCGGTGCCGCCTTCCTGACGTTGCATCCGACGCAATATGCAGAAGTGCTGGTAAAACGCATGCAGGCCGCCAATGCCGAGGCTTATCTGGTCAATACTGGCTGGAATGGCAGCGGCAAACGTATTTCGATTAAAGATACCCGCGCGATCATCAATGCGATTTTGCAGGGTGAACTCAGCACGGCGGAAACGCGCACGTTGCCGATCTTTAACCTGGAAATGCCGCTGGCGCTGGAGGGTGTCGACAGTCATATTCTGGATCCGCGTAATACTTACCAGAATGGCGAAGAGTGGGACGCGAAAGCGCGGGATCTGGCGCAACGCTTTGTTGATAACTTTGATAAATATACCGATACGCCAGCAGGTGCGGCACTGGTGAAAGCCGGTCCGCAACTCTGACAGAAGGGCGGCGATAACGCCGCCCCTACGGAAAACGCTGGTCTTATGTAAGGGCGGCGTTATTGCCTTCCTTACGGGAAACCCTGCTCTTATGTAAGGGCGGCGTTATTGCCATCCTTACGGGAAACCCTGGTCTTATGTAAGGGCGGCGTTATTGCCATCCTTACGGGAAACCCTGCTCTTATGTAGGGGCGGCGTTATCGCCGCCCGCTAAGCGGGTCACTTGCTGCGGTAACGGCAAATAAGCACGAATCCGCAACCCACCACGCTCACTGACGCCAATATCCAGCGATCCCTGATGCGCATCAATAATACGTTGCACTATCGCCAGACCCAGGCCGGTGCCACTGGTGCTGCGCGCGCTGTCACCGCGTACAAACGGCTGGAACAGATGTTTTAGCTGCTCGGGTTTAATGCCCGGGCCATCATCGTCAACCTGGAACCAGGCGCGCTGCAGCTCACTGCCGCTGCTGACCTTAATCCAGCCATTACCATAGCGTGCGGCATTGACTACCATATTCGCCAGCGCCCGTTTAATCGACAGCGGATTAATCTCCACCATCAGCTCGGTCGCCATCACTTCATTCTCAATTTCGCGTTCGTAACCACTTTCCGCGGCAACCACTTCACCGAGCACGCCATTCAGATCGGCAAGCTCCGTCTGCATCTCCTGACCGGTACGCAGATAATCAATAAACTGCTCGATAATCGCGTTGCACTCTTCGATATCTTTATTGATCGACTCGGCCAGATAGCCATCTTCCTGCGCCATCATCTCCGTCGCCAGACGAATACGCGTCAGTGGCGTACGCAAATCATGACTGACGCCCGCCATCAGCAGCGTGCGGTCATCCGCCAGTTGCTTAACGCCCGACGCCATCTGATTAAAGGCGCGGGTAACGGAACGCACTTCGGAAGCGCCATACTCACGCAGCGGCGGCGGGATAACCCCTTTGCCCACCTGCAACGCGGCATGTTCCAGCTCGACCAGTGGTCGGTTCTGGATACGAATAAACAGCCAGGCCCCGCCAATCGCCAGCAGCATAATCGCCAGCGTATAGCGGAACAGCGGCGAGAAATCGCCCTGATGAATTTCGGTCAGGGGTACGCGCACCCAGATATCGGGCGACAACCAGGTTTTCAGCCATACCACCGGCGAGTTTTTATTCACCTCGACCCGGACATCGGTTGGCCCACCCAGTTGCTGCGCCATCTGTTCGCTCAGGAACTGATAGTGTTGCGCCCAGCGTAATCCGCTCTCTTCCGCTGCTGCATTGGTATACAGCGAAATACCCAGTTCGCGATAAATTTCACGACGAAACGCCGGCGGCACCTCAAGCTGCGTACCATCTTCCAGCTGCAGCCGGTCGGTCATCAGCATACGCACTTCGTATGCCAGCACCTTATTAAACTGCTGCAGGCTGGGAAGAATGGCGAAGTTAAGCACCACCAGATAGGTCGTTACCAGGCTGACAAACAGCAGGGTAACGATCAGTAACAGCGTTCGGGCAAACGAACTGCGCGGAGAGAAGCGGAATCGCCTCATGCTTTGCTGCCGTCCGGAACAAAGACGTAACCCAGGCCCCAGACGGTCTGGATATAACGTGGATGAGCCGGATCTTCCTCGACCATACGACGCAGACGTGAAATCTGCACGTCAATCGAGCGCTCCATGGCGCTGTATTCACGGCCGCGCGCCAGGTTCATCAGCTTGTCACGCGACAACGGCTCGCGCGGGTGGCTCACCAGCGCTTTCAGCACTGCAAACTCACCGCTGGTCAGCGGCATTGGCTCATCTTCACGGAACATTTCACGGGTGCCGAGGTTCAGTTTGAATTTACCAAAAGCGATCACCGCCTCTTCCTGCGAAGGCGCACCAGGCAATTCATTAGCCTGACGACGCAACACCGCACGAATACGTGCCAACAGTTCACGCGGGTTAAACGGTTTTGGAATGTAGTCATCAGCGCCGATTTCCAGCCCGACGATACGGTCCACTTCTTCCCCCTTCGCGGTGACCATAATGATCGGCATCGGGTTGCTCTGACTGCGCAGACGACGGCAGATCGAGAGGCCATCCTCGCCAGGCAGCATTAAATCCAGCACCATCAGGTGGAAGGATTCACGGGTTAACAGACGGTCCATCTGTTCGGCGTTGGCCACGCTGCGCACCTGAAAGCCCTGTTCGGTCAGATAACGCTCCAGCAGCGCACGCAAACGCATATCATCATCGACGACCAGAATTTTGTAGTTTTCTTGCATTTTCGATACTCCCAAAGGCGCTATTGCCTGAGATGCTATTTTTAAAAAAGTTGCTCTGATGTGACAGTCATTAATGGTTTATATTGTAGCCGAAATTGTTACAAAGCATATTAAACAGCAGCTTATCCCACATACCTTGCTGTTGCAGCACGTTTTTTCGTCATTTTAACCGCCGTTGTCCGGCCCTGCGGCAGCGACTGCGTCTTATCTTAAATAGTCCGTCACGCTCTGATTATGACTGGCTTAAGTGCAGATAAAAAATACTATAATCGATAAATCAGTCGGTTAGCCATTAAACCTGCTAAAACCGCCCAGGGTAAATCTTAATCAGCAACCGGCCAGTGCAGAATATACATCCTTTTCATAAATTAGCAGCATAAAATAACGTTATTAAATGTTTTACCCTCCGGGTTCATTAGGAATTTATGCAGGCCAATAAATAACAATACCAGAGATAGTAAAGCCGTCAGTAAATAGCTAAAAACAGCGCTTTTCAACAGAAATCAAATAACTCTATATTCATCCTCGCAACGAAGATTATTTTTATTCACCGGGGATTTATCATGAGAAATACACTAATTTTGTCTGTCGCACTGGCGTTCACTGCAATCAGTTCCGTCCATGCCGACACTGAGACACCGGGCGTCGCCGCCGGTAGCGTCGCCTCATCTTCGGCTGAAGGCTCGTCTCAGGCCAAAGGTGTTGGCGCTGTCGCGGCGATTGCGGCGATTGCTTTACTGACCTCTGGCGGAGGTGATGGTTCTAATACCGGAACCACCACCACGACCACCGGGACAACGGCGGCAAAATAGATGAGTAACGTTCACGTTTAATTTTATCAGCGACAATAATTCATTAATAAATATTCAGTTCAGCACTGAAGAATAATGTATGCGTCACCGCCCTTGCCAGCGGGGAATAATAACCACCACAGCTTTATTTCAAAAAGCTATTATTCCCCGTTTCTTTTTTTAATTTTTACCGCACCCGTCTCACTTTCAAGGTTGTACCACTGGCAACGATCACTCTAAAATCGCCGCTACAGCATGTGAACCAGCAGAGCGAAATGTCGATGAGAACCAAACTTGTCACCCGGGAAGGCTACAACAAGCTTAAACAAGAGCTTGATTACCTGTGGCGCGAAGATCGCCCGGAAGTGACCAAAAAAGTCACCTGGGCCGCCAGTCTCGGCGACCGCAGTGAAAACGCCGACTATCAGTACAATAAAAAACGCCTGCGTGAAATCGATCGCCGGGTACGTTATCTCACCAAAAGCCTTGAAGCGCTGCGGGTGGTCGACTACTCGCCACAGCAGGATGGCCGGGTGTTTTTTGGCGCCTGGGTGGAGATCGAAAATGACGACGGCGAAACCAAACGCTTTCGTATTGTTGGCTATGACGAGATCTTTGGCCGCAACGATTACATCTCGATTGATTCGCCGATGGCGCGCGCGCTGCTGAAGAAAGAGCCCGGCGATGCCGTAACCGTTATCACCCCTGGCGGCGAAGCGCTGTGGTATGTGAACACCATCGAATATGTGCCTGGATAATTCGGATTATGCCGCAATCCGCGCCACGCGGCTGGCAATTTTTCCCTGCAATCCGTATAACTGTCAGCTGTTTTAAGCTACCAAGTAACCGATGATGAATGATTCGCTGAGCCGCATTATTGCAAGTGAACTTCATGCCCGGGCTGAACAAGTTGAAGCCGCTGTTCGCCTGCTGGATGAAGGGAATACCGTGCCGTTTATCGCACGCTATCGTAAGGAAGTGACTGGCGGTCTGGATGACACCCAGCTGCGCCAGCTGGAGACGCGCCTTAGCTATCTGCGCGAACTGGAAGAGCGTCGTCAATCCATTCTGAAATCCATTGACGAGCAGGGCAAACTCACCGATGCGCTTTCTGCGGCCATTAACGGCACGCTGAGCAAAGCCGAACTCGAAGATCTCTATCTGCCGTATAAGCAGAAGCGCCGCACCCGTGGACAAATCGCCATCGAAGCGGGCCTTGAGCCGCTGGCCGATACCCTGTGGCAGGATCCCTCGCATGACCCTGAACAGCTGGCCGCGGGCTTTGTTGATGCCGATAAAGGCATCGCCGATAACAAAGCCGCCCTGGATGGCGCGCGCTATATTCTGATGGAGCGTTTTGCCGAAGACGCCAGCCTGCTGGCGAAAGTGCGTAATTATCTGTGGAAAAACGCCCATCTGGTTTCGCGCGTTGTGGAAGGTAAAGAAGAAGCTGGCGCGAAATTCCGCGACTATTTCGACCACCACGAAGCGCTCTCCAGCGTACCTTCACACCGCGCGCTGGCGATGTTCCGTGGCCGCAACGAAGGTGTGTTGCAGCTGGCGCTGAATGCCGATCCGCAATTCGATGAGCCGCCGCGTGAAAGTCAGGGCGAGCAGATCATCAGCGAACACCTGAATCTGCGTCTGAATAACGCCCCGGCCGATGGCTGGCGTAAAGCGGTGGTCAGCTGGACCTGGCGCATCAAGGTGCTGCTGCATCTTGAAACCGAGCTGATGGGCAGCGTACGTGAGCGTGCGGAAGATGAAGCGATTAACGTCTTTGCCCGTAACCTGCACGATCTGCTGATGGCCGCGCCAGCGGGTATGCGCGCCACCATGGGTCTCGATCCGGGTCTGCGTACCGGGGTGAAAGTGGCGGTGGTGGATGCTACCGGCAAACTGGTCGCCTTCGATACGGTCTATCCGCATACCGGCCAGGCTGCCAAAGCCGCGACTGCGGTCGCTCACCTCTGTAGCAAACATAACGTCGAACTGGTTGCTATCGGTAATGGCACCGCCTCACGCGAAACCGAGCGCTTCTTCGTCGAGCTGCAAAAGCAGTTCCCGCAGGTGCAGGCGCAGAAAGTGATTGTCAGTGAAGCTGGCGCCTCGGTTTATTCCGCATCGGAACTGGCGGCGCTGGAGTTCCCGGATCTGGATGTCTCGATCCGTGGCGCGGTGTCTATTGCCCGCCGCTTGCAGGATCCGCTGGCCGAGCTGGTTAAAATCGATCCAAAGTCGATTGGTGTTGGCCAGTATCAGCACGATGTCAGCCAGAGCCAGTTAGCGAAAAAGCTGGATGCGGTGGTAGAAGACTGCGTAAACGGCGTCGGTGTCGATCTGAATACCGCTTCGGTAGCGCTGCTGATGCGCGTCGCCGGTTTAACCAAAATGATGGCGCAGAATATCGTCGGCTGGCGTGATGAAAACGGCCGTTTCCAGAACCGTCAGCAGCTGCTGAAAGTCAGCCGCCTTGGGCCAAAAGCCTTTGAACAGTGTGCCGGCTTCCTGCGTATCAACCACGGCGATAACCCGCTGGATGCTTCCACGGTGCATCCGGAAGCCTACCCGGTGGTCGAGCGTATTCTGGCCGCGACCCGTAAGGCGCTGAACGAACTGGTCGGTGATCCGACCGAGCTGCGCAATCTGAAAGCGGTCGATTTTACCGATGAGCGCTTTGGCGTGCCGACGGTCAGCGACATCATGAAAGAGCTGGAAAAACCAGGCCGCGATCCGCGTCCTGAGTTTAAAACCGCGCAATTCGCTGACGGCATCGAAACCATGAATGATCTGCTGCCAGGCATGGTGCTGGAAGGTTCGGTGACTAACGTCACTAACTTCGGCGCTTTTGTCGATATCGGCGTGCATCAGGATGGTTTAGTGCATATCTCTTCGCTGTCCGATAAGTTTATCGACGATCCGCATAAAGTGGTGAAAGCCGGTGATATCGTCAAAGTGAAGGTGATGGAAGTCGACCTGCAGCGCAAACGCATTGCGCTGACCATGCGTCTTGACGAGCAGCCGGGTGAAAGCAATGCACGGGGCGGTGGTGGCGCAGGTAAAGCGACATCTCGCGATAACAATCGCCCGCCAGCGGGCAAAGCGAAGCCAAAAGCCGCGTCAACGCCAGCAGGCAATAGCGCGATGGGTGACGCCTTAGCCGCCGCGTTTGGTAAAAAGCGCTAGTCTCAGGCATTGGCGGCGAGAACACCGCTCCTACGCTCAGTTGATGTAGGGGCGGCGTTTTCGCCGCCCGTCTTGCGAATTCAGTTCAACGGACTACAGTGAAAAAGAGTACTTTTTCATTCACCCTGCGGTGGCCCGTTGAATAACAATGGATATAATCAATAACTTAATTGACGAAATCTACCAGGCAACCTTTCCGCTGGCGAGCAGAGAGCGGCTGCTATCTCATATCCGCGAGGCGCGGGCGGCAATAAAAGTTCCGCGAAAGCCGAACTGGGACGAAAAAGATGTGGTGCTGATTACCTATGCCGATCAGTTCCGCGAAAGTGAAGCCCCCACCCTTGCCACCTTCTCCCGCTTCTATCAGCAGCATCTGCGTAATACCTTTAATCTGGTGCACCTGCTGCCATTTTTTCCCTACTCTTCCGACGATGGTTTTTCGGTAATAGATTATCACCAGGTCAATCCGATCTGCGGAGACTGGTCAGATATCGCCGAACTGCATCGCCATACCCGACTGATGTTTGATTTTGTCTGCAATCATATGTCGGCGCACAGCGCGTGGTTCAAACACTTTCTGGCGCTCGATGAGGGCTGGGATGACTTCTTTATCAGTATGTCCCCCGCCACCGATCTTAGCGACGTAACGCGACCGCGCACCTCTCCGCTGCTAACGCCGTTTGATTTCGCCAACGGTGAAAAGCGTTTTATCTGGAGCACCTTTAGCGCCGATCAGATCGATCTTAACTTCGGCAATCCGCAGGTGCTGATCCGCATGGTGGATGTGCTGCTCGACTACCTGAAAAAAGGCGCTGATTATGTGCGGCTGGATGCGGTCGGCTATATGTGGAAAACGCCGGGCACCAACTGCATTCATCTGCAAAAAACCCACCAGCTGGTGAAACTGTTTCGCGCCATCGCCGATGTGGTGGCACCGGGCACGGTGATTATCACCGAGACCAATGTGCCGCATAAAGACAATATCAGCTACTTTGGCAACGGCCACGATGAAGCGCAGATGGTGTATCAGTTTTCGCTGCCGCCGCTGGTGCTGCATGCAATTCATAACGGTTCATCGCGCGCGCTGCGTCAGTGGGCTGCCTCGCTGGACCCCGGCGCTGGCGCTACCACCTTCTTTAACTTCCTCGCCTCGCATGATGGTATCGGACTGAATCCGGCACGCGGCATTTTGCCCGAGGTGGAGATTGTCGCGCTGGTACGCGATCTGGCGATGGAAGGCGCGCTGATCTCCTACAAAAACAATCCTGACGGCACCACCAGCCCGTATGAAATCAACGTCACCTATATGGATGCGCTAAATAAGCAGGATGACGATGACGATACGCGTTTGCGTCGCTTTATGCTGGCCCATGCGCTGCTGCTGGCGTTTCCGGGTGTACCGGCGATCTATATCCAGAGTATTTTAGGCTCGCGCAATGATATCGAAGGGGTAAAAGCCGCCGGGCATAATCGGGCGATTAACCGCGAAAAATACAGCGCCGCCGAAATCGAACAACAGCTTACGGCGGCTGAGGGCCTGCGCCAGCAGGTGTTTAATCGCCTGAGCGCGCTAATCCAGCTGCGCACCCGGCAACCCGCTTTTCATCCTGATAATCCGCTGGCTATTCTCGACAGCGATAATGCGCTGCTGATGTTGCACCGCCATAGTGTTGACGCTCAGCACAGCTTGCTGTGCGTCTATAACCTGAGCCATCGCAACATCGACACGCGGTTGCCGGAAGAGAGAAAGTATCGCGATATTATCAGCGGGGAGGTTATCGACGGCAGTGATACGCTGACGCTGCCGCCATGGCACTATTTATGGCTGAAAACCGGCATTACCTGATGCCGTTATGCCTGAGAAAAGTCAATCAGCTGCTGGCAAAACGCTTCCGGGTGCGAGACAAAAGGCGCATGGGCGGCCTTCTCCATCACCACTGAGCGGCTGTGCGGCCACTGCTGATCCAGTAACTCCGCTACCTTACGTGGCACCAGACCGTCGAGATAACCATAAATACGCAGCAATGGCTGCGTCAGCGTACGCATCTCAGCGCGCAGATCGGCAGTACGCAGAATCTCCAGTCCGCCCTCCAGCACCGCCACTGACGGCATCGGCTGCGACAGCACCACCTGTTTCAGCAAGCGCGCATCCTGACGCGCATGCTCGGTTCCCATCGTTTGCAGCGCCAGAAAACGCTCGACGGTACGCTGGAAATCCTCACTCAGCTGCTGCTGAAAACTCAGCAAGGTTTGCGGCTTAATTCCCGGCCACTCATCCTGCGCAGTAAAACAGGGTGAAGAAGCCACGCTGATTAATCCCTGCACCCGTTGCGGATAGCGTAGCGCCAGTCGACTGGCGACTAAACCGCCCAGCGACCAGCCGAGCCAGATGGCGCGTTGCGGCATCTGCGGCAGCAGCGTATCCACCATCTCGTCCAGCGACAGCGCGCCATAATCGCCACTGCGACCAAAGCCCGGCAGATCCACCAGATGCAGACGAAAATGCGGGCTAAGCCGATCGATAATGCAATGCCACACTTCGGCATTCAGCCCCCATCCGTGCAACAGCACAAGATCGATTTTTCCTGTGCCTGTGGTCTGCCAGTAAAGCTGCGCCATCGGTTATTGTCCTGTTCTTTGCTATGGAGGTCGCTATGCTACCAATGCCGGGATGTTGTTGGCTATGCCTGATGCCAACGGCGCTGCATCAACAGGGGATCTGTAGTCTGTGCTATCGCCAGTTGCCCGCCAGTCCATCCAGCTGCCCGCGCTGCGGATTACCCGCCGCCAGTGGTGATGTCGATTGTGGCCGATGTCTGCTACGTCCACCGCCCTGGCAGGCGTTGGTGGCAGTAACGAATTACCAGCCGCCGCTCAGTTTGCTGGTCAGACAGTTCAAATTTCAGCAAATAACAGCACTCTCTGTGATGTTAGCGCGGCTTATTTTGCTAAGCTGGTTACAACAACGACGTACGCGGCAGCTGGTACGCCCGGAAATTGTGCTGGCTGTACCCTTGCATCAGCGGCGTGCCTGGCGGCGCGGCTTTAACCAGGCCGATCTGCTGGCGCGCAAACTGGCGTACTGGATTGGTAGCGATTACTCTGCGCAAGGGTTACGTCGTGTGCGGGCCGCCGATCTACAGCACCAATTAAGCGCCAGAGCGCGACGCAAAAATTTGCGTGGTGCCTTTAAGCTTGAAATCGCGGTGGCCGGACGTCATATCGCGGTAGTCGATGATGTTGTCACTACCGGCAGTACCGTCGCCGAAATTAGTCGCCTGTTACAGGCCGCAGGCGCCGCCAGCGTGCAGATTTGCTGCCTGTGCCGAACCTTGTAGCGCGCCAGTGATGGGCGTATTATAACCAACTGAATGAGTCAACTATTGAGCAATCGCCATGATCCGAATTTCTGATTCTGCGCAAGAACACTTCGCAAAACTGCTGTCAAACCAGGAAGATGGCACCCAAATTCGCGTATTCGTGATTAATCCGGGTACGCCAACCGCCGAGTGCGGCGTTTCTTACTGTCCACCCGATGCAGTAGAAGCGACCGATACCGAACTGAAGTTTGAAAAGCTGTCAGCTTTTGTTGATGAGCTGAGCGCGCCCTATCTGGCTGACGCTGAAATCGACTTTGTCACCGATAACCTGGGTTCGCAGCTGACGCTGAAAGCCCCTAACGCCAAAATGCGTAAAGTCTCTGATGATGCGCCACTGATTGAGCGCGTTGAGTATCAGTTGCAGGCGCAGATTAACCCACAGCTGGCTGGTCACGGCGGTAAAGTATCGCTGATGGAGATCACTGACGAAGGTTACGCCATTCTGCAGTTTGGCGGCGGCTGTAACGGCTGTTCAATGGTCGATGTGACGCTGAAAGAAGGCATCGAGAAAGAGCTGTTGCAGACTTTCCCGGAACTGAAAGGCGTGCGCGATCTGACCGAGCACCAGCGTGGCGAACACTCTTACTATTAAGTACCTTGTCAGATGGGCGGCGATAACGCCGCCCCTATGACACCTTGACTGTAGGGGCGGCGTTATCGCCGCCCGTTCCGATGATTTTCCCGATCATGATGACGGCGTTATCGCCGCCCGTTCCGCTGATTTCCCACTGATCTCCGACGCCTGTCAATATCCTTCAGCAGACGATTAACGTAATCATCGGCAAATATCTCCTCCAGTGTTTTACTCAGCTTGCGTCGCCAGTTGGGGTACTGATCGGTGGTTCCCGGTACATTGACCGGTTTCTCCATATCCAGCCAGTCTTCCGGCTGTAATCCCAGCAAGGCACTGCCGCTGTCGGCAATAAAACGCTGCATGCCGCGATTCAGCTCCGGCGTCATCGCCATCTTTTGCGCCCGTTTAGCGGTGCGTTGCGGCACGCAGCGATACTGGTGCAACGCATTTAGTAACGCCTGACGCTGCTGCTGCCGCTGTTGATGCAGACTACGCAGAATCACCTTATCGGGATACAAGCCCAGGGTTTCACCCAGCGTTAAATCCCCAGCGCTCCAGAAACCACGCAACGTCGGTAAATCATGGGTGGTGGCGCTGGCCATCGACTGGCGTGGCCAGTCGGCAGGTGCGCGGTAGCGATCGGCGGATTCCTGTTCGAAATAGAGCACTTTCCACGAATAGACGCCGCTGTCGCGCAGCTTACCGATAATTTCCACCGGCACAGTACCGAGATCCTCGCCAATCACCATGCACTGGTTACGCTGGCTCTCCAGCGCCAGAATCGCCATCAGATCCTCTACCGGATAGTAAACATAAGCACCGTGATCGGCAGTTTCACCATAGGGGATCCACCATAAGCGCAGCATCGACATCACATGGTCGATACGTAACGCACCACAGCTGGCCATATTCGCGCGTAGCAGGTCGATAAACGGCTGATAGCCGCGCGCCGCCATCACATGCGGGTCCATCGGCGGCAGTCCCCAGTTTTGCCCCAGCGGCCCTAAAATATCCGGCGGCGCGCCGACCGAGGCCTGCAGGCAATAGAGCTCACGATCGCACCAGGTTTCCGCCCCACCCTCGGCAACGCCGACCGCCAGATCGCGATACAACCCAACCGGCATCTTACGCTGCTGGCTCTGCTGCCAGCACTCATCAAACTGACGGTTCGCCAGCCACTGCAACCACAGCCAGAAACGCACTTCCTGCTGATTTTTCTGGCAAAAAGTCTGCACCGCCGCATTATCAGCATGCTGATAAGCCTCCGGCCATACTGGCCAGCCCCAGCGCGTGGCATCTTCTTTGAGCATCGCGCCATGCATCGCATCGTAAGCCGCCTGCGAAAACAGGCTGCCACCGCCCTGAGTAATAAAACGCTCGAAATGGTCACGGGTTTTATCCTGCTTATCACGCCGGCAGAACTGCTGCCATGCCAGACGCAGGGCGGCAATCTTTAAATCACTGACCGTCTGATAATCGACCCACTCACTGTTGCGCGCTTTGCTTAGCGCCTGTTGCGTGGCGCTTTGCTGCCACCAGCGTTGTGCCTCCGGGCTGTCGCGGAAGTCCGGTACGCGCGCCACATCGATATAAATCACATTCAGCCAGCGTCGCGAAGAAGGGCTGTAGGGACTGGCGCTTTCGGGATTCGCCGGATAGAGCGAGTGAACCGGATTGAGGCCAATAAACGCGCCGCCGCGATCGGCAATCTGATCCAGCATCTTATGCAGATCGCCAAAATCACCGATGCCCCAGTTGCGCTCTGAGCGCACGGTGTACAACTGCACGCAGGCGCCCCATAGTTTTTTGCCTTCACGCAGTGCAGCCGGTTCGAAACAGCGCTTTGGCGCGACAATAATGCGGCAGGGCCACTGCTGCTTATTCTGCGTCAGCGTCAGCTGGTGATAGCCGGGCGCCAGACGCGGCGGTAGCGCCAGCACCTCACCGCCATTCACCTCGCCCTGATACTGCCTGCCGCTCTCCGCCTGCAGATGCCAGCGAAACTGTCCTTTACCACCAACCGGCAGGTTCAGCTTACGCGTGCCGCTAAATACCTTCGCAGCGGGCAGCGGCGCAGCGCTGACCGGCTTTGGATTACCCATCGCCGCCAGCAGACGCTGTTTAGTCTCTGGCGCAATCGCTTCTGGCTGACCTTTGGCATTAATATAACTGGCGGCAATACCGGCCGCGGTCGCGGCCTTATCGAGTTGTTTTAAATCCATTATCCCTGCCTTTTCGCCTGCCAGATTCGTGTCTGATAATCCCTGATGGAACGATCAGAGCTAAACATGCCGGTACGCGCCGTATTCAGGATGGCGGTACGTGTCCAGGCTTCCTGATCGCGCCACAGCGCTTCAACCCGCTGCTGCGCTGCGCAGTATTCAGCAAAGTCCGCCAGCACCAGCCAGGGATCGCCGCCTTTGGTCAGACTGTGCATCATCATATCGAAAGCATGCTTGTCGCCATGGCTGAAGAAGCCGTTTTCCAGCTCTTTTAGCAGATTGTTCAGATGCTTATCTTTTTTACGCAGCTTTAGCGGATCGTAGCCTTTCGCTTTCAGCGCTTTTACCTGGTCGACGCTATTGCCGAAGATAAAAATATTCTCTTCACCAACCTGCTCGGCAATTTCGACATTAGCGCCATCCAGCGTGCCGATCGTCAGTGCGCCATTCAGCGCCAGCTTCATATTGCCGGTTCCCGAAGCTTCATAACCAGCGGTAGAGATCTGCTCAGAGAGATCCGCTGCCGGGATCATCAGCTCGGCGGCAGTAATACGGTAATCGGGGATAAACACCACTTTCAGACGATCGCCGACCAGTGGATCGTTATTGATCTTCTCAGCGACCTTATTAATCGCATAAATAATATTTTTCGCCAGATAGTAGCCAGGCGCGGCTTTAGCGCCGAACAGAAAGACGCGCGGCACGCTGTCCAGCTGCGGATTGTCGCGCAGCTGACGGTAACAGTGCAGGATATGCAGCAGGCCAAGGTGCTGACGTTTATATTCATGCAGCCGTTTGATCTGAATATCAAACATCGCCTGCGGATTGACCGTAATGCCGGTTAAGTGATGGATATAGTTTGCCAGCCGCACCTTGTTGTCATGCTTAATCTGGCGATAACGCTGGCGAAACGCGGCATTATCCGCCTGCGGCTCCAGTGCTTTTAATGCATCGAGATTGTTGGCCCACTCAACCTTTAGCGTCTCATCAATCAGCCCCGCCAGCGCCGGGTTACACTGCTTCAGCCAGCGACGTGGCGTAATGCCGTTGGTGACATTATGAAATTTATGCGGCCACAGCTGGTAATACTCCGGGAACAGATCCTTCACCACCAGCGCGGAGTGCAGCGCCGCCACGCCGTTCACCGCAAAGCCGCTAACCACACACAGATTGGCCATGCGCAGCTGTTTATCATGCAGCACCGCCAGCTTTGCCCACACCGCTTTATCGCCCGGCCACTGTTTATCCACCAGCTTTTTAAAGCGTTTATTAATCTCCTGGATAATCAACAGGTGACGCGGCAGCAGGCTGCGCACCAGCTTCTCATCCCAGCGCTCCAGCGCTTCCGGCATTAGCGTGTGGTTGGTATAAGCGAACACTTTACTGGTAATCGCCCAGGCCGCGTCCCACTCCAGCTGATGTTCGTCGAGCAGCACGCGCAGCATTTCGGGAATAGCGATCGTCGGATGGGTATCATTCAGCTGGATCACTTCGTAATCCGCCAGTTCGGCGATTTTACGCCCCGCCAGATGGTGACGACGCAAAATATCGGCCACCGAGCAGGCGCACTGGAAGTATTGCTGCATCAGGCGCAGGCGCTTGCCTTCCTGATGATTATCATTGGGATACAGCACTTTGGTCAGTTTAGCGGCATCAATACCCTGCTGCTCCGCCTGCAAAAACTTGCCGTCATTAAACAACGTCAGGTTAAACGGATGACGATGAGTGGCCTGCCACAGCCGCAGCGGTTGCGCCACGCCGTTGCGATAGCCAATTACCGGCAGATCCCAGGCTTCGCCGCGCATCACAAATGCGGGCGTCCAGAGTGTGTGACCGTTTTCGTCACGCGTCACTTTTCCGCCGAGCGGCACATCCACATCCAGCGCGGTATTATGGCGAAACCATGGATAACAGTGGCGCTGCCAGTCATCCGGCGCTTCCTGCTGCTGGCCATCATCAAACGACTGACGAAACAGACCGTACTGATAATTAAGGCCGTAGCCGGTGGCGGATTGCCCGACGGTCGCCATCGAATCGAGGAAACAGGCCGCCAGACGCCCGAGTCCGCCGTTACCTAATGCCGGATCGACCTCCTCCTCCAGTAGCTCGCTGAGGCTGACCTGCTGCTCTGCCAGCAGCGCCTGTACCTCGTTATACCAGCCGAGGTTAAGCAGATTATTGCCAGTCAGACGGCCAATCAGAAACTCCATCGAAATATAGTTAACGTGACGCTGCTTTTTTGTCGCTGGCGCCAGCGGTTGCGCCGCCAGCAGTTCGGCCAGCGCACCGCTGACCGCGTGCCACCATTGATGTTGATTCATTTCCTGCGCGGCGTGCAGACCTGCCTGTTGCCACTGACGAGTAAGCGCTGCCTCAAAACGTGCCTTATTAAATTTTTGCTGCGACATAAATCTCTTCCGGTAAGTGAATAGTTTCGCCAAAAATTGATGCGCACATGCTGACGGTTGCGGCTTCGCGCAGCATCATCCTGTCAGAGGCTCAGACGGGGATGAGTGGCAGGGCGTAGGCGGAAATGTGATCGCCAGCACTCTTATTTAAGACGGTAATGCGCAAAAAAGCGCCTTGCCTGAGCGATTCGGTAAAAAAAAAATACCTATCGCCAGCGCCGGCATTCGTGATCTCTGCCGCTTGAATTTTTCAGCTTCACGTTAAGGAAGTGTGATGAGGTGCAACATAATGAATTCTCATCAGGATCTGACCTTGCATTAGTGGTGCATCTGACTAAATGTATTTAATTACACGCCCTAAAATAATTCTGTTTATTTCGATCCATGTCATTTTTAGCCGGGTATTTCCTGTTGCAGCAAGGCGGCAATCTTACGCACCTGCAACTGGCAAGATGAAGGCTAAATCACACAGTGAAGTGTAAGCCATGCTAATACCATCGAAACTCAGCCGCCCATCGCGGCTTCAGAACATCATTGTTCGGGAACGTTTGATTGCAAGGCTCACGAACATTAATCTCTATCGGCTGGCGCTGGTAACCAGCCCGGCTGGCTATGGCAAAACTACGCTGGTGGCGCAATGGGCCAGCAGTCAGGATAATCTCGGCTGGTTCTCACTGGACGAAAGTGATAACTATCCTGAGCGCTTTGCCAGCTACTTTATGGCTGCTATTCAGCAGGCCAGCGGTGGCTACTGCCTGCGCAGCGAAGCGATGGTGCAGAAGCGTCAATACGCCAATCTCAGCGCCCTGTTCTCCCAGCTGTTTGTTGAGCTGTCAGAGTGGAACCGTCCGCTGTCGCTGGTGATTGATGACTACCATCTGCTGACCAACAACGCCATTCATCAGGCGATGCGCTTCTTTATCCGCCATCAGCCGGACAATCTGACGCTGGTGATCCTGTCGCGCAACCTGCCTTCGCTGGGCATTGCCAATCTGCGGGTGCGCGATCAGCTGCTGGAAATTAACAGTCAGTCGCTGGCATTTACCCATGACGAAGCAAAACAGTTTTTTGACTGCCGCCTGCAACAGCCGATCGACGCCAGTCACTCGCAGCGCCTGTGCGATGAAGTGGCCGGGTGGGCGACCGCGCTGCAACTGATCGTGTTGTCAGAACGCCAGTCCAATACGCCAACCCATCAGGCGGCACAGCGTCTGGCCGGGATCAATGCCAGCCATCTGGCCGATTATCTGGTCGATGAGGTGCTCGACTGCGTCGATGATGTCACGCGTAATTTCCTGCTGCGCAGCTCGGTGCTGCGTTCAATGAATGACGCGCTGATTTCACGCATCACCGGTGAAGAGAATGGCCAGCAACGTCTGGAAGAGACCGAGCGTCAGGGGCTGTTTCTGCAGCGGATGGATGACAGCGGCCAGTGGTTTAATTTCCATCCGCTGTTTGCCAGCTTCCTGCGTCAACGTTGTCAGTGGGAACTGGGCAGCGATCTGCATCAGCTGCATCACGCCGCAGCGGAAGGCTGGATGGCGCAGGGTTTTGCCGGTGAGGCGATTCACCATGCACTGGCCGCGCAGGATAAGCTGCTGTTGCGCGATATTTTGCTGCGTCACGCCTGGTCGCTGTTTAATCACAGCGAGCTGGCGCTGCTGGAAGAGGGGCTGAAAGCGCTGCCGTGGCAGCTATTGGTGCAAAACCCACGACTGATTCTGTTGCAGGCCTGGCTGGCGCAGAGCCAGCACCGCTATAGCGAAGTCAATCTGCTGCTGGCACGCGCTGAGCAGGAGATGGCGATGCAACAGGTGGCGATTGATGCCGGGCTGAGCGCTGAGTTTGATGCGCTGCGTGCGCAGGTGGCAATCAATGCCGGTAAACCTGATGAGGCGGAGCAGCTGGCCAATCAGGCGCTGAAGATCCTGCCGATAGCCAACTATTACAGCCGTATTGTCGCCACCTCGGTCAAAGGTGAAGTGCTGCACTGCAAGGGGGAACTTAGCCAGGCGCTGGCGATGATGCAGCAAACCGATCAGATGGCGCGCCAGCATGATATCTGCCACTACGTGCTCTGGGCGCTGTTGCAGCAAAGCGAGATCCTGATAGCGCAGGGTTATCTGCAAACCGCGTGGGAAACCCAGCAGAAAGCGTTTGAGCTGATTGCCGCCGAGGGGCTGGAGCAGCTGCCGATGCATGAGTTTTTGCTGCGCATTCGCTCACAGCTGCTCTGGTCGTGGTCACATCTCGATGAAGCGGAAGCGGCGGCGCGTAAGGGGCTGGAGGTACTGGCTAACTTCCAGCCGCAGCAGCAGCTGCAGTGTCTGGCAATGCTGGCGAAATGCGCGCTGGCGCGCGGTGATATGGATAACGCCCGCCGCCATCTCAATCGCTGCGAAAACTTACTGAGTAACGGCCAGTATCACAGCGACTGGGTCACTAACGCGGATAAACCACGGGTGATTTACTGGCAGATGACCGGCGATAAAGTGGCGGCGGCCAACTGGCTGCGTCTGACACCAAAACCGGCGGATGCCGATAACCACTTTCTGCAAGGCCAGTGGCGTAATATCGCGCGCGCGCAAATTCTGCTGGGGCAATATGATGAAGCGGAGGTGGTGCTGGATGAGCTTAATGAAAATGCGCGCCGCCTGCGCTTAATCAGCGATCTTAATCGCAATCTGCTACTCAGCAACGCCCTTTACTGGCAGACCGACCGTAAAAGTGAGGCGCAGAAAGCGCTGATTGAGTCGCTGACGCTGGCGAATCGCACCGGCTTTGTCAGCCATTTTGTTATCGAAGGTGAAGCGATGGCGCAGCAGCTGCGTCAGCTGCTGCAACTGAATTCGCTGCCGGAAATGGAACAGCGTCGTGGTCAGCGTATTCTGCGCGATATCAATCAGCATCACCGGCATAAATTCGCTCATTTCGATGAAACCTTTGTCACCCGTCTGCTGACCCATCCGCAGGTGCCGGAACTGATTCGCACCAGTCCGTTAACCCAGCGCGAATGGCAGGTGCTGGGACTGATTTACTCCGGTTACAGCAACGATCAAATCGCCGGGGAGCTGGATGTGGCGCCAACCACCATTAAAACCCATATCCGTAATCTGTATCAGAAGCTCGGCGTGCTGCACCGTCAGGAAGCGGTACAGCAGGCGCAGCAGCTGCTGCATTTAATGGGGCTGGGTGTCAATATGGCCGGCGAGAACGCCGCACCGACATAAAAGACAACATAACCCGTAGGGGCGGCGTTCTCGCCGCCCGTCACAATGATTTCCACGATACATAATGACGGCGTTCCCGCCGCCCGCTATCAGCACAGTTCCAGATGTACCTCATGCTGCTCAATCACTTTCATCACACCCGGCGGTGGCGGCTCGTCGGTATAGAGCTGATCCACCAGGCTCATATTGCCGAGATTGACCATCGCATTCCGCCCGAACTTCGAGTGGTCCGCCACCAGGATCACACAGCGTGAGTTCTCAATAATCGCGCGCTTGGTACGCACCTCATGATAGTCAAACTCCAGCAGCGAGCCATCCATATCAATACCGCTGATGCCGAGAATGCCGTAATCAAGACGAAACTGGGAGATAAAATCGAGGGTCGCTTCCCCCATAATGCCACCATCGCGGGTGCGCACTTCCCCCCCCGCCAGAATCAGCCGAAAGTCGGGTTTCGACATCAGTAGCATGGCGACATTCAGATTATTGGTCACCACCCGCAGATTACTGTGATTCAGCAGCGCATGCGCCACCGCTTCCGGCGTGGTGCCGATATCAATAAACAGCGTGGCGCCATCGGGGATCTGGCTGGCTACGCGCTGGGCGATACGCGCCTTTTCCGCCGACCACATCATCTTACGGTCCTGCCAGGCAGTATTTTCCGAGCTGGAAGGCAGCGCCGCGCCACCATGATGGCGCTGTATTTTATTCTGATCGGCCAGATCGTTCAGATCACGGCGGATAGTTTGCGGGCTGACATCGAAATGTTCCACCAGCTCTTCGGTACTGACATACCCCTGACGACGGACCAGATCAATAATGGCGTCATGACGTTGCGTTTGCTTCACGAAAGTCTCCGAAGATTATGCATTTATTTGCGTACCTGCCGTGTATCGACCAGCGCCATCGCCAGCCCGACCAGCAGGCCGGTAACGTGTGCCGCATTGGCAATCGCTAAACCAAAGGCGCCAAAGTAACCGATAACCAGCCACAGAATAGCGAAAGCCATCAGGCCGCGCTCAAGGAAAATGCCACTGTCGGGATCGCGCTCGCCACGCAGCCATGCATATCCCATCAGGGCATACACCACGCCCGATAAGCCGCCAAACCACACACCGCTGTACTTCGCCTGCATCCAGCCACTGAGCAGCGCAGAAATCAGCGTTATCACCACCAGCTTGCCGCTGCCAAGACGCTTCTCCACCGCACCGCCGAGATACCACCACCACATCACATTAAACACGATATGCAGCAGCGAGAAGTGCAGCAGCGCATGGCTGAACCAGCGCCACAGCTGGAAATATTGCCCTTCATCCGCTGGCCACGCCAGCCAGGACATCACGGTGCGATCGCCAACCAGCTGCATCAGAATATAAATCGCCACACAGGCAATCATCACCGTCATGGTCAGCGGGCCAGCGCGCTCACGGATATTGGCCAGAATCGAGCTGTGCTGGTAGCGCAGACCGCTGGAGGTATTACCCGATTCCCAGCTGGCGGCAAGATAACGCGGATGCGTTGGATCACGAACAAATTGCTGAAGTTCGTTTTCGACCAGCTCCGCTTTCGCTTCATCATCCAGCAGCAGCGTATAAGTCTCGCCTGACTCAATGCGCAGGGTTACGCCGCGCGTCGCCATATAATCCACAAAGGCCTGAGCCAGACGCGGATTGTTAAAATGAGTAATACGCATCATATCGGGTATCAGTCCCTGAACTTATCTGTATTAAGCGCCTTTCGGCAATTGATCGGCGCGTTTATGCCTCAACCTGCTGCGGGAACGCCGCGTGCCAGGCCTCAAAACCGCCATCGACGCTGTAAACCTGATCGAACCCCTGGGTAAGCAGATACTGCGCCGCGCTTTTACTGCTGATGCCGTGATAGCACATCACCAGTAACGGCGTGGCGGCATCGGTCTGCTGTAGCAGTGTTCCCAGTGAATCATTGGTGAGATGGAAAGCGCCAGTGGTATGCGCGACAGCGAAGCTTTGCGGATCGCGGATATCAACCAGTAATGCGTTGCCTTGTGCCAGACGCTGTTCGGCCTGCTGCACGCTGATACATTCAAATTGTTCCATGAGAGTTTCCAGTCAATAACCTTACTAATGGGCATATTGTAGCCTGAAGCGGGTCAGTAATAACCTGAATAAGACCAAGGTTAATGCCGTTTTATGTCGCAAATTATGTTACCTGCATCACGCATAAATGTTTTTATTCCGTTAACACTGGCATCAATGTTGGTTTCCGATTAATATAATGCTCGAAAACGAACATAATTGAACTATTACGAACATCGCGAACATCGGAGGAGATGACGTGGAAACCAAAGACTTGATCGTAATCGGCGGCGGCATCAACGGTGCCGGTATTGCAGTCGATGCTGCAGGACGCGGACTATCTGTGCTCATGCTGGAAGCGCAAGATTTGGCCTGCGCGACCTCTTCCGCCAGCTCTAAATTAATCCACGGTGGCCTGCGCTACCTGGAACACTACGAATTCCGCCTGGTCAGCGAAGCGCTGGCCGAACGCGAGGTGCTGTTAAAAATGGCGCCGCATATTGCTTTCCCGATGCGCTTTCGTCTGCCGCACCGTCCGCACCTGCGTCCGGCGTGGATGATTCGTGTCGGTCTGTTTATGTACGATCACCTCGGCAAGCGCACCAGCTTACCCGGCAGTAAAGGTTTGCGTTTTGGCGCAGATTCGGTACTTAAACCTGAGATCACGCGCGGTTTCGAATACTCAGACTGCTGGGTCGACGATGCGCGCCTGGTTGTGCTGAATGCGCAGGAAGTGGTGAAACGTGGTGGTGAAGTGCGCACCCGCACCCGCGTAACCCGCGCATGGCGCGAAAACGGCCTGTGGATGGTGGAAGCTGAAGATGTTGATAGCGGCAAAACCTTTACCTGGCGCGCCAAAGGTCTGGTTAATGCCACCGGCCCATGGGTTAAGCAGCTGTTTGATGATGGTCTGAAGCTGAAATCACCGTACGGTATCCGTCTGATCAAAGGCAGCCATATTGTGGTGCCACGCGTTCATACCCAGAAGCAGGCTTACATTCTGCAGAACGAAGATAACCGTATTGTCTTTGTGATTCCGTGGATGGATGAGTTCTCAATCATCGGCACCACCGACGTCGAATACAAAGGCGATCCGAAGAACGTTAAGATTGAAGACAGCGAGATCGATTATCTGCTGAAAGTGTTTAACGCGCACTTTAAGAAAGACCTGGCACGTAATGATATCGTCTGGACTTACTCCGGTGTGCGTCCGCTGTGCGATGATGAATCCGATTCACCGCAGGCTATCACCCGCGATTACACGCTGGATGTCCGCGATGATGAAGGCCAGGCGCCACTGCTGTCAGTATTCGGCGGCAAGCTGACCACCTATCGTAAGCTGGCTGAGCATGCGCTGGAGAAACTGGCGAAGTACTACCCTGACGCCGGTGCGGCCTGGACGCGCGAATGTGTGCTGCCAGGCGGCGATATCGCCGGTGGCCGTGAAGATTACGCCGCCAGCCTGCGTCGTCGTTACAGCTTTATCAGCGAAGGTATGGCGCGTCATTTCGCCCGCACCTACGGCAGCAACACTGAGCTGTTCCTGAAAGAGGCCACCAGCCTGGAAGATTTAGGCGAGAACTTCGGTCACGAATTCTATGAAGCCGAGTTGCGCTACCTGGTACAGCACGAATGGGTACGAGAACTGGATGATGCAATCTGGCGTCGTACCAAGCAGGGTATGTGGCTGGATGAAGAGCAGCAGGCGCGCATAAGCGAATGGCTGGCAACACATCTGAAAAAACCGGCGTTATCGCTGGCGTCATAATCCTCGCAACGGGCGGCGAGAACGCCGCCCCTACGTTCAATTGATGTAGGGGCGG
This sequence comes from Winslowiella arboricola, assembly GCF_025527015.1. Lineage (GTDB taxonomy): Bacteria > Pseudomonadota > Gammaproteobacteria > Enterobacterales > Enterobacteriaceae > Erwinia > Erwinia arboricola. Next base: position 104,811 of record NZ_JAODIM010000039.1, read on the forward strand.
CGTTCTCGCCGCCCATGTTACGGATTTGCACCGAATGTAATGACGGCGTTCTCGCCGCCCTTTTTAGATCTACAACCTTATCGGCGAAATATGCCAAATCTCATCGGCATACTCCTGAATGGTACGGTCCGACGAGAAGTAGCCCATATTAGCGATATTAAATGCCGCACGGCGCTGCCACTCTTCCGGATGACGGTACAACTCATCCACCCGATCCTGGGTATCCACATAGCTACGATAGTCGGCCAGCAGCTGATAGTGATCGCCAAGATTAACCAGTGAATCAAACAGGTTGCGATAGCGACCCGGCTCCTGCGGACTAAACAGCCCGGTGGCAATCTGCGTCAGTGCCTGGCGCAGTTCAGGATCGTCATCATAATACTGGTGCGAGTTATAGCCTTTACGTCTCAGCTCCTCCACCTGCGGCGTGGTGTTGCCGAAGATAAAGATATTCTCCTCGCCCACATGCTCAAGCATCTCAACGTTGGCACCGTCCAGCGTACCTATAGTCAGTGCGCCGTTGAGGGCAAATTTCATATTACTGGTGCCGGAAGCCTCGGTGCCCGCCAGTGAAATCTGCTCGGAGAGATCCGCCGCCGGAATAATAATCTGCGCCAGACTGACGCCGTAGTTGGGAATAAACACCACCTTCAGTTTATTCTTCACCTGCGGATCGGCATTAATCACCTTCGCTACATCATTGATTAAATGAATAATATGCTTCGCCATATAGTAAGCCGAGGCGGCTTTACCAGCGAAAATATTGACGCGCGGCACCCAGTCAGCGGTCGGATCGGCCTTGATGCGGTTATAGCGGGTAATAATATGCAGCACATTGAGTAGCTGACGTTTGTACTCATGAATACGTTTTATCTGCACGTCAAACAGCGCGTGCGGTTCCAGCACGATATCCAGATTTTTCGCTACCCACTCCGCCAGCCGCTTTTTATTCGCCAGCTTGGCGTCGGTGATATCCTGGATAAAAGCCGGATAATCAATATGCGGTTTAATCTCATTCAGTTCGCTGAGATCGGTACGCCAGGTACGACCAATCGCCTCATCCAGCACATTGGACAGCGGCGGATTCGCCAGCGCCAGCCAGCGACGCGGCGTCACACCGTTGGTTTTATTGCAGAAACGTCCAGGGAACAGCCGCGCGAAATCGGCAAACAGCGATTGCACCATCAGATTGGAGTGCAGCTCGGAAACGCCATTAACCTTATGACTGACCACTACCGCCAGCCACGCCATGCGAATCTGCCGTCCATTGTTTTCATCAATAATTGAGATGCGCGACAGCAGCTCCCAGTCATCCGGGTAGTGCTCCTGAATGGTTTTCAGGAAGTAGTCATTGATATCAAAAATAATCTGCAGGTTACGCGGCAAAATTTTGCCAATCATATCCACCGGCCAGGTTTCCAGCGCCTCACTCATCAGCGTGTGGTTGGTGTAGGAGAACACCTGGCAGGTCACTTCAAAGGCATCATCCCAGCTAAACTTATGTTCGTCGATCAGCAGTCGCATCAGCTCGGGGATCGCCAGCACCGGGTGAGTATCATTAAGATGGATGGCGATCTTGTCGGACAAATTGTCAAAGGTATGGTGCATGGTCCAGTGACGATTCAGAATGTCCTGCACCGTGGCCGATACCAGGAAATACTCCTGACGCAGGCGTAGTTCGCGGCCTGAATAGGTTGAGTCATCGGGATAGAGCACGCGCGACACGTTTTCCGAGTGGTTTTTATCTTCCACCGCGGCAAAGTAATCGCCCTGGTTAAATTTACCGAGGTTGATTTCATTACTCGCCTGCGCGCCCCACAGGCGTAAAGTATTGGTGGCATCAGTATCGTAACCGGGAATAATCTGGTCGTAAGCGGTGGCCAGCACCTCTTCAGTTTCGACCCAGCGCGCCCTGCTGCCTTCATGCTGGATACGGCCGCCGAAGCGCACCTTGTAACGGGTGTTAAAGCGCTGAAATTCCCATGGGTTGCCATACTCCAGCCAGTAGTCCGGTGACTCTGCCTGGCGGCCATCAATAATATTCTGTTTAAACATGCCGTAGTCGTAACGGATACCGTAACCGCGGCCCGGCAATCCCAGCGTCGCCAGCGAATCCAGGAAACAGGCGGCAAGACGGCCTAAACCCCCGTTGCCTAAACCAGGATCATTCTCCTCTTCCATCAGCTCAGCAAGGTCAAAGCCCATCTCTTCCAGTGCGCGGTTAATATCATCATAGATACCCATCGCCAGCAGCGCATTGGAGAGCGTACGCCCGACCAGAAACTCCATTGACAGGTAATAGACCTGTCGCACATCCTGTGACAGCTGGGCACGATTGGAGCGCAGCCAGCGCTCCACCATGCGGTCGCGCACCGCCAGCAGCGTGGCGTTCAGCCACTCATGCTTATTTGCCACCGACGGATCTTTACCCAGCGTAAACATCAGCTTATAGGCAATTGAGTTTTTTAATGCTTCCACACTTAGCGTGGGTGAGGCGTAGGAGAATGGTGCGTTCATATCAAGTATCCCATTTTCTGGTTACAGCAAGCGTTGATAAAGATCGCGGTAGGCAAGGGCCGCCACCTGCCAGCTAAAATCCATCCCCATCGCCTGACGCTGAACAAAACGCCAAAGTGAAGGACGGGACCACAACACAAATGCACGCCGGATCGCTCTCAGCAACGACCAGGCATTACTGTCTTCGAAGGTAAAACCACTGGCGATGCCATCCGCCAGGTTCTCCAGGGAACTGTCATTGACCGTATCGGCTAAACCGCCGGTACGGCGTACCAGCGGCAATGTGCCATATTTCAGGCCATATAATTGTGTCAGACCGCAAGGTTCGAAACGGCTTGGCACCAGAATCACATCAGCGCCACCGATAATGCGGTGCGAGAAAGCTTCATGATAGCCAATCTGTACGCCGACCTGGCCCGGATGCTCAGCCGCTGCCGCGAGGAAACCCTGCTGCAACACTGCATCACCGGCGCCCAGCAGCACCAGCTGTCCACCCTGCTCCAGCAGGCCTGGCAACGCTTCCAGCACCAGGTCCAGTCCTTTCTGTTTGGTTAAGCGACTGACCACCGCAAATACCGGCACTTTGTCATCGACTTTTAAGCCCATCGTCACCTGTAGCTGGCGCTTGTTCTCCGCTTTGGCTTCCAGCACATCGCGGTTGTAGCGCGAACCAAGCAACAGGTCTTGCGCCGGATCCCAAATCGCCGGGTCGACACCATTCAGAATGCCGCTCAGCCGTCCTTCGCGCAATCTTTGCTCAAGCAGCGACTCCATACCATAACCAAACTCCGGCTGGGTGATCTCACGGGCATAGGTCGGGCTGACCGCAGTAATATGATCGGCATAAAACAGGCCGGCCTTCAGATAAGAGATCTGCCCATAAAACTCCAGCCCGTGCATATCAAAAAACGCCCGCGGCAGCTCAATCTGATCGATATGATGGGCGGCGAACAGCCCCTGATAGGCCAGGTTGTGCACGGTAAATACCGATTTCGCCGGACGTCCGCGCGCCGCCAGATAAGCGCAGGTAAGGCCGGCATGCCAGTCATGGGCATGGACAATATCCGGACGCCACCAGGTATCGAGTCCGCAGGCCAGCTCACAGCCAATCCAGCCCAGCAGAGCAAAACGTAAGTGATTATCGGTATACGAAAATTGTGACTCATCGTGATAGGGGCTGCCGGGTCGATCGTACAGACCCGGCGCTTCAATCAGATAAATACCGACACCGTTAAAATGACCAAAATGCAGGCGAACAAAACCGGCAAAGGTTTGAAGCTCAGCGACCACTTCCGTGTTGGTGATCCCCTTTCGCAAGTCGGGAAACATCGGTAATAACACCCGGGTATCCGTGCCCTCTGCAATCTGCGCTGCTGGTAATGCCCCTACAACATCCGCTAAACCCCCGGTTTTAAGCAGCGGAAAAAGTTCTGAACAGACATGTAAAACCTGCATTCTGGGCTCCTTAAACTATGCTCTGACGCATTCCTCTGCATCGATAGCAATGATCATTTCGTCCGTCAGCCAGCAGCCTTAGCCAGTTTGGCCAACATTGCTCGCGTAACCAGTACGATCCCCTCTTCTGAACGATAAAACCGGCGGCTGTCTTCATCCGGATTCTCGCCAACCACCATCCCTTCCGGGAGGACGCAGGCGCGATCGATAACACAGCGACGCAGACGGCATGAGCGTCCTATCACCACGTCCGGAAGCAGCACGGAGGAATCAATATTGCAGAATGAATTAATACGCACTCGCGGGAACAGCACCGAGTGCACAACTACCGAACCGGAGATAATACAGCCCCCGGACACCAGCGAGTTCATGGTCATACCGTGACTGCCGGAACGGTCCTGAACAAATTTCGCCGGTGGCAATTGCTCCATCTGGGTACGTATCGGCCATTCGGTGTCATACATATCCAGCTCTGGCGTTACCGAGGCCAAATCCAGATTGGCGCGCCAGTAAGCTTCTAAAGTACCGACATCACGCCAGTACGGCGGTGAATCGTCGTCGCTCTGCACACAGGAGAGATTGAAGGAGTGTGCAAAAGCTTCGCCGCTGGCGACGATTTTCGGCAACAGATCTTTGCCAAAATCGTGGCTGGAATCCGGCACTTGCAGGTCCTCCTCCAGCAGCTGATAGAGGAAATCGGCGTTAAAAACGTAAATTCCCATGCTGGCCAGCGACTGCGTATCATCGCCCGGCATCGCCGGTGGCTGTTTCGGCTTCTCAACAAAATCGATCACTTTGTTTTCGTTATCCACCGCCATTACGCCAAAAGCGCTGGCTTCGGCAATCGGCACCGGAATACAGGCAATGGTGCATCTGGCATCATTGGCCACGTGATCCAGCAGCATGCGCGAGTAATCCATTTTATAAATATGGTCACCGGCAAGGATCACGATGTATTGCGCGTGATAACGACGAATAATATCGAGGTTCTGCGTCACCGCATCGGCGGTGCCGCGGTACCAGCTCTCGGTGGAGAAACGCTGCTGGGCCGGAAGCAGATCGACAAATTCGTTCATCTCCTCATTAAAAAACGACCAGCCACGCTGGATATGCTGCACCAGAGTGTGGGATTGATACTGGGTAATCACACCAATGCGGCGGATACCGGAGTTGATACAGTTGGAGAGGGCAAAGTCGATAATGCGAAATTTACCGCCAAAGTGCACCGCAGGTTTGGCGCGTTTGGCGGTGAGATCCCGCAGGCGCGTACCGCGTCCGCCAGCAAGGATCAGGGCTACAGTTTGCGTCGGCAATTGTCTTGCCAACATAAGATGATCTGCTCTTTCTAATTTGACCATGTCTGACTCCTTATGCTTGCTTTTGGAACACGCTCACGCCATGCGCGGGCCCATGCCAGACAGTTGAGAGGATCGGGTTATCATCCCCGGCAAAAGGAGGAATGGCGACCCATTCCCCAGCTGGTAGTGCGATGTCGCTCACGTCTTCAGTGGCGTTTATTGTTATTAACCAACGGCCGGAGAGCAGGATCTGCAATCTGTGCATCCCCTGCCCCCACTCTTCACTGCTCAGTGGCTGGCCGTTAGCGTTAAGCCACTGCACGTTGCTGTCGCCCTCCTGCCACCATTGATCCTGGTGCAGCGCCGGGATCAGGCGTCGCAGATGGATCAGCGCGGCAGTAAAGTCGAACAGACCGCTATCGTTATGCTGCCAGTCCAGCCAGGTAAGCTGATTGTCCTGACAGTAAGCATTGTTGTTGCCATGCTGGCTGTGACCATGTTCGTCACCGGCCAGCAGCATCGGCGTGCCCTGCGCCAGCAGCAGCGTGGTCAGCAGAGCGTGAACGCTGCGGCGGCGGCGCTCGACAATATTCAGCGAAACTTTCAGCCCTTCACTGCCGTGGTTATGGCTGAAGTTATTGTTGCTGCCGTCGTTGTTATCTTCGCCGTTAGCTTCGTTATGCTTGCGTTCAAAGCTCACCACATCACGCAGCGTAAAGCCGTCATGGGCGGTGATCAGATTGATGCTGGCCGATGGCGGACGGCCTGCATGCTGGAAAACATCACTGGAGGCGGCAAAGCGACGGGCAAAGTCACCGTTGCTGATGCCGCCATGCAGCCAGAAACGGCGCATAGTGTCGCGGAAATGGTCGTTCCATTCGGCAAACGGCGGCGGGAAGTTGCCGACCTGATAGCCGCCGGGGCCGATATCCCAGGGTTCGGCGATCAGCTTGACCTGCGACAGCAGCGGATCGGCGTTGATCGCCGCAAATATTGCCGCCTGCGGGTGGTAGTCCGGCGTGCGGCCCAGCACGGTGGCGAGATCGAAGCGGAAACCATCCACATGACACACTTCAACCCAGTAACGCAGGCAGTCCAGCGTCCACTGCATCACTGCGGGATGGCTGAGATTGAGGGTGTTACCGCAACCGGTCCAGTTGTGGTACTCACCCTGCTCGTTAAGCCAGTAGTAACTTTTGTTATCGATGCCGCGCTGCGACAGCGTTGGCCCGACTTCCGGCTCCAGCTCGGCGGTATGGTTAAACACCACATCGAGGATCACTTCGATACCCGCGCGGTGCAGGGCTTTCACCGCCTGCTGGAACTCATTGAGCGGATGCAGCTGATCGAGACCAGATGCATAACGCCCGTCGAGGGCATAAGGCGCCAGCGGGTTGTAACCCCAGTAGTTGCTCAGCCCGAGGCGCAGCAGGCGCGGTTCGCTGGCGAAGCTGGCGATCGGCAGCAGTTCCAGCGCGGTAATGCCCAGCCGCTGAAAATAGTCGATCATCGCCGGATGGCCGAGCGCCGCATAGGTGCCGCGGATCTCCGGCGGAATCGCGGGATGCAGTTTGGTTAAACCCCGCACATGGGCTTCATAGATCACCGTTGAACCCCAGGGCACGCGCGGCGCAATATCGTCATCCCAGTCAAAATCATCTGCCACCACCACGCTTTTCGGTGCGATGGCGGCGGTATCTTCCCGATTGATCTGCTGCTCGCCGCAAAGAAAACGCGGATCGTCTGTTACTTCGCCGATCACCTCACGGGCGCAGGGATCGACCAGCAGCTTTGCCGGATTAAACCGGTGCCCCTGCTGCGGCTGCCAGGGGCCATGCACCCGGTAACCGTACAGCTGACCAGCCTTAATCGCTGGCAGATAGCCATGCCAGATATCCCCACTGCGCGCAGGCAGGTCATAACGCGTCTCCCTGCCCTGCGCATCAAACAGGCACAGCTCCACCCGTTCCGCATGTTGCGAGAACAGCGCGAAGTTAACCCCTTTACCATCGTAAGAGGCGCCCGTCGGGGTCGGCTGACCCAGCTGCATTAAACTCATGCACCCTCCCTTATCAGCCATAACGTCGACAGCGGCGGGATGGTCAGACTCAGTGAATGCGCGCGCTGGTGGCTGGCAACCGGCTGGCTATGCAGTAAGCCATTTGTCAGGTTACTACCGTGATAATGACCGGCATCGGTATTGAGGATTTCACGCCAGCTGCCTGGCTGATTAATGCCAAAGCGATAGTCGTGACGCGGCACCGGGGTAAAGTTGGCGACCACAATCACCTCATTGCCCTCGAGATCGCGGCGGATAAACGCAAACACCGAGTTTTCGTGATCGTCGACCACCAGCCATTCAAAGCCATTACCGTCGAAATCCAGCTGATGCATCGGCTTATGATGGCGATAGGTCAGATTCAGGTCACGCACCAGACGCTGCACGCCGTTATGCCAGTTGTCCTCGCCTTCCAGCAGATGCCAGTCGAGGCTGGTGTCATGGTTCCACTCCCGGCCCTGGGCAAATTCATTGCCCATAAACAGCAGTTTTTTGCCGGGGAAGCCCCACATCCAGCCATAGTAGGCGCGCAGGTTGGCAAATTTCTGCCACGCATCGCCCGGCATACGGTCGAGAATTGAGCGCTTACCGTGCACCACCTCGTCATGAGACAGCGGCAGCACAAAGTTTTCGGTGTAGTTATACAGCAGGCCGAAGGTCATCAGATTATGGTGATAACGGCGATGCACCGGGTCGAGCTTCATATAGTCGAGGGTGTCGTGCATCCAGCCGAGATTCCATTTAAACCAGAAACCAAGACCGCCACTTTCCGGCGGGCGCGACACGCCCGGATAGTCAGTGGACTCTTCAGCGATGGTAATCGAGCCTGGCGCCGCATGCCCCAGCGTACGATTGGTATAACGCAGAAAAGAGATCGCTTCGAGATTTTCGCGGCCACCATAAGCATTCGGGATCCACTCCCCTGTGCGACGGCTGTAATCGCGATAAATCATCGATGCCACCGCATCGACGCGTAAGCCATCAATGCCAAAGCGTTCCATCCAGTAGAGTGCATTGCCCGCGAGGAAGTTACTCACCTCACGCCGGCCAAAGTTATAGATCAGCGTATTCCAGTCCTGGTGATAGCCCTCACGCGGATCGCCATGCTCATACAGCTGGGTACCGTCGAAGTTTGCCAGCCCGAATTCATCGGACGGGAAATGGCCGGGCACCCAGTCGAGCAGCACATTCAGTCCGGCATCATGAGCGGCGGCAATAAAGTCGCGGAAATCATCGCGGGTGCCGAAACGGCGAGTGGGCGCATACATACCCAACGGCTGATAGCCCCAGCTGCCGTCAAACGGATGCTCGTTAATCGGCATCAGTTCGATATGGGTAAAGCCCATCTCTTTGACATAAGGAACCAGCTGCTCCGCCAGCTCTTTATAGCTCAGCCAGAAGTGGTTATCGGTATGGCGACGCCAGGAACCCAGATGCACTTCATAAATCGAGATCGGCGCATCGAAGGCATTCGCCGCCTTACGCTCCGGTGCCATCTCCACTTTTGGCGGCAGGCTGCAAATCATTGAGGCGGTTTCTGGCCGCATCTGCGCTTCGAAAGCATAAGGGTCGGCTTTCAGTCGTAGCTGTCCGTGCAGATCAATAATTTCAAACTTATACATCTGACCGGGCCGCGCCGCCGGTACAAACAGCTCCCACATACCGCTTTCACGGCGAAAGCGCATTGGATGACGGCGGCCATCCCAGTAGTTAAATTCACCCACTACTGATACCCGCTGCGCATTCGGCGCCCACACCGAGAAACGGGTGCCGGTGACGCCATCAATCACATCCGCATGGGCGCCCAGCGTTTCGTAAGGGCGCAGGTGAGTGCCCTCCGACAACAGCCAGCTATCCAGCTCGGCCAGCAGCGGGCCAAAGCGGTAGGCGTCATCAATCAGGTTCTGTTCGCCATGCCAGATCACCGCCAGCTGATAGCGGAAAGGATTTTTACGCCGTGGAACCACCGCACTGAAAAAGCCGCGGGAATCGAGGCATTTAAGCTGAACACATTGACGTCCGGTGCTGGTTTCAATCACCCAGACTTCGGAGGCATCGGGCAGTAAAGCGCGAACTTCCAGCCCGGCCTCGGTCTGGTGCATACCAAGCAGTGCGAAAGGATCGGCATAATGGCCGGCAATAATTGCATTGATCGCCTGGCGATCGGGTAGCTCTGACATGACTTTCTTCCTGTGACATTTGGCAGGCAAATCGATTAATGCCGGGCATTGCTCGAAAGCTGCTCTTCATTGAGCCATCAGCACGCAGGTATGGAGGGCACATCCATCCGCTGGACAAGAAACCAGTACCACGCGCAAATTCAATTCAGTTGGGAAAGCAAACAGCCAAAAATCAGGACATCTGATACAAGCATAGCTAAGGCCAACCGTTAGCCTTGCAGAATGCATAAATAAATTTTTGTCAGTGCTAAAAAGGGGAAGTGGATCACCAGAAGGGCTATTTTGGTGCAGCATCACAGGTCAGATGCGCTGCAGTAACATTTATTTCCTCACTAACAGCTTAAAAGTATTGGCTTCGGGCCTGGAAACACCAGGCCCGATAACGGTATCAATCCACCAGCAAACGCAGCATGCGACGCAGCGGTTCCGCCGCGCCCCACAACAGCTGATCACCGACGGTGAATGCTGAAAGATAATCTGGTCCCATATTCAGCTTACGCAGACGGCCAACCGGGGTGCTCAGCGTACCGGTTACCGCTGCCGGGGTCAGTTCGCGCATGGTGATCTCACGATCGTTTGGCACCACTTTCACCCAGTCGTTATGCGCTGCCAGCAGCTGTTCGATCTCCGCCAGCGGCACATCTTTTTTCAGTTTCAGGGTAAATGCCTGGCTGTGACAGCGCAGCGCACCGACGCGCACGCACAGGCCGTCAACCGGGATAGTCTGCGCGGGTTGCAGAATTTTGTTGGTTTCCGCCTGGCCTTTCCACTCTTCGCGACTCTGGCCGTTTTCCAGCTGTTTGTCGATCCATGGGATCAGGCTACCCGCCAGCGGCACGCCAAAATTATCCACTGGCAGCGCGCCAGCACGGCTCAGTTCAGTGACTTTACGTTCGATATCCAGAATGGCGGAAGAGGGGTTGTTCAGCTCGCTGGCGACATGACCATGCAGCATACCCATCTGTGACAGCAGTTCACGCATATGACGCGCGCCACCGCCGGAAGCGGCCTGGTAGGTGGCAACCGAGGCCCACTCCACCAAATCGTTGGCAAACAGGCCGCCGAGCGACATCAGCATCAGGCTCACGGTACAGTTACCGCCGACAAAGGTTTTAATCCCTTTATCAAGGCCGTTGCCGATAACATGATGGTTAACCGGGTCGAGAATAATAATCGCATCATCTTTCATGCGCAGCGTAGACGCGGCGTCAATCCAGAAACCCTGCCAGCCGCTGGCACGCAGCTTAGGATAGACTTCACTGGTATAATCGCCGCCCTGGCAGGTAATAATGATATCCAGTGCTTTCAGCGCATCGATATCAAACGCATCCTGCAACTTGCCAGCAGACTTACCGGCAAACTCGGGTGCAGCCTGTCCATGCTGCGAAGTGGAGAAGAACACCGGACGGATCACGTCAAAATCGCGCTCTTCGATCATACGCTGCATCAATACTGACCCGACCATACCGCGCCAGCCTACCAGTCCTACATTTTTCATTATTACACCTGCTTCAGGCTATCTTACTTGCCATTTTACCGCCCGGCAGTGCTCGCAATCCTCACGTACTTTAAGTACGCTCCGGTTGCTGCGCGCTGGCGGGCGGAAAACTGGCTGCGCCGATGACGCCTGATTTGTTAGAGTTAAAAACAAAGTAGATATTGCTACCACCTTACAAAATGCAGCAAAACTGGCAAGTGAATTAATTCGATGGTTAGCTGTTTTTCAGCAATGCGGCTTATAACCGGTACTCATGACGCCGGAAAAGAGAACAATAACGATGACTGAGATGATCTCCGCAACAATATTATTGTTGCTTATTATGGATCCGCTGGGCAATTTACCGATTTTTATGTCGGTTCTGAAGCATCTGGAGCCGAAACGTCGACGAGTGGTGCTGATTCGCGAACTACTGATCGCGCTGGGCATCATGCTGCTGTTTCTGTTTGCTGGCGAAAAAATTCTGACTTTCCTCAACCTGCGTACCGAAACGGTGTCGATTTCAGGCGGCATTATTCTGTTCCTGATTGCCATCAAAATGATTTTCCCCTCACATGAAACCAGCAGTACCGGCTTATCGGCGGGTGAAGAGCCGTTTCTGGTGCCGTTAGCCATTCCTCTGGTCGCCGGGCCATCGCTGCTGGCAACCCTGATGTTGCTGTCGCACCAGTATCCAAACCAGATGGGTTACCTGGTGATTGCGCTGATGATCGCCTGGGGACTGACGGTGGTGATCCTGCTGCTCTCCGGCCTGTTTTTACGCCTGCTGGGCGATAAAGGGGTGAATGCACTGGAGCGTCTGATGGGATTGATTTTGATTATGCTGGCAACGCAGATGTTTTTAGATGGAATACGCGCTTATCTGAAGATCTGACCGCTGGGCGGCGAAGACGCCGCCCCTGTAAAAGATCATCTACTGGCCTGCCATTAGCGCCCTTTTAGCCTTAACGACACAAATTTCACCTGTTCCAGATCCGTTGAGACGCCCGGAAACTTGCCTTCGGCGATATCGGCAAGTGAGCTGAATGTTCCCGGATAAACCATAACATCGATTCCCTCCCTCGCCAGACAGGCAAATATCGCGAACTCCTCCAGAAAATAGTCCGCAGAACGCCTTATTCTTGCTGATAACTCAGATGGATTTAAATCCTGCCAGTTTTTCTCATGGTATTTACGACTAAATAACGCTATTGAAGCTCTGAAATCAGGCGACTTTGCAAAATAATCATCAATTTCCAATCTTATTCTATTATAATCTTTATGTTTTTGGATTTCTGAGCAGGTAATAAATTCGCATTTTACTTTATGTTGAAAGCGATAAATAAGCTGCTCATTTTCTGCGATAAACTTCTGGCCAAGTTTTAGCCCATGCGCCAGAGCCTGATCAGGCGGCATGCCTTTCGTCGCTTCCAGCGTTATTCGGTGAATACTATCACCGACAAGAATTTTACATGATACAAAGCGTTTTGCTATCCACTCAAGCATGGCGGATAAGCGATTATTTTCAAAGTTCTTGTTTTCAAGGCTGACACCAAGAAAACAGATATGACGGGAAGCACCCCCCGAAACAATGCTCTCTCTCAGATGTGCGGGAAATACTTGTGCGGTTGAGGCCCGATAACGAGTCCCGGTTAAACCATTTGCTGTTAATAAACTGGAAGATGCAATTTCCATATCAATCCTCATTATATAAATGAAAATTCCTGCGTTATTCTCCTTACGTCGTTATGCTAATCAATATCGCTGGAAAATACACTCGGTTTTTTAAACCAACGATCATTTGAGCGTTATTTAATTACTGATGTATTCAATAATCAGGGGGGCTATTTTAGCCCCCGCCAGTTAATTAAGATAATAATTCAAAAGCAATCATACCGACTACTGCGCCAACGGTGCCGAGAATAGTTTCCATCAGCGTCCAGGTTTTCAGCGTCTGCGCTTCGCTGGCGCCAGTAAAGCGACCAAACAGCCAAAAACCGGCGTCATTGACGTGGCTTAACACAATCGACCCCCCGGCAATACAGATCGACAGTGCGGCCATCTGCGCGCCAGAGTAGTGCAATACTTCAATCACCGGCATGATCAGCCCGACGGTGGTCAGACAGGCCACGGTGGCCGAACCCTGAATGACACGCACTGCCGCCGACAGAATAAAGCACGCCAGTGCAATCGGCAGACCCGCCCCGGTCAGGGCATTGCCCAGCGCCGGACCTACGCCGGAATCGACCAGCACCTGCTTAAATACGCCACCGGCGCCAATCACCAGCAGAATAATCCCCGCCGGTTGCAGCGCACTGCCGCAGATCTCCATCACCCGCTCTTTATCCATTCCCTGACGATACGCCAGGCCATAAATCGCCACCAGACAGGCCAGCAGAATGGCGGTAAACGGATGGCCGATAAACTCCAGCCACTGATACAGCGTACTGCCTTCGGTGGTAAAGCGCGCGCCGATGGTTTTTAGTCCCACCAGCACCAGCGGAAACAGGATTAGCGACAGGCTGAAGCCAAATGACGGTAATTTGCTGCTGTCATACTCCGGCTGGGAAACATCCGCCGGCACGCGAAACTCCACGTAGCGACTGATAAAGTTACCAAACAGCGGACCGGCAATAATCATGCTGGGGATTGCAGCGCACAGACCAAGCAGGATCATCCAGCCAAAATCAACATGCATCTGCGATGCCAGCAGCATTGGCGCCGGCCCCGGCAGCAGAAACGCCGCCGCCGCCGCGACTCCGGCAAATAGCGGGATCACCAGCTTGACCAGATTGTCATTAGTACGGCGCGCCACCGCAAAGGCGATACTGATTAACAGTACAATCGCCACTTCAAAAAACAGCGGCAGCGCGCAAATCAGACCGGCGATGCCCATCGCATAGTGCGCACGGTTTTCGCCAAAGGCTTTCAGCATGCGAATCGCTATCTGATCGACCGCACCGGTTTCATGCAGAATTTTACCGAACATCGCGCCCAGCGCGACCACTATGGCAAGAAAACCAAGGGTGCCGCCCATGCCTTTTTGCATGGTGTCGGCAATTTTATCGAGTGGCATGCCGGAGAAAATACCGGCACCTATGGAGACTAACATCAGCGCCACAAAGGCGTGCATGCGGGCTTTCATCACAAGAAACAGCAGCAGTAATACCGAACCTGCGGCGGTCAGAACCAGTGTTGCGGTACTCATTAAAGCTAATCCTTTTTGATCGCACCTTCGATCGTAGCGACGGTGGCGGCAACAACCTCTTCCAGCGAATGATTAATATCAACCACTAACACGTCCGGCTCATCGGCGCCCGGCTCTTCCAGCGTGGCAAATTGCGTAACCAGCATTTGCGGCTTAAAGAAGTGGCCTTTACGTGCTTTCAGGCGTGATTCGATGGTTTCGAAGTCACCCTGCAGGTAGATAAATGACAGGTTGTCGTTGTCCTGGCGCAGAATGTCGCGATAGCTTTTTTTCAGGGCTGAGCAGACGATAATTGAGACGTCATTGGTGCGCTGCATGGCAAACGCAGCATCGTTGAGCGATTGCAGCCACGGGCGGCGGTCGTCATCGTTCAGCGCATGGCCTTCAGCCATTTTCTCGATATTGGCGCGCGGATGCAGGAAGTCGCCATCAAGGAAGGCGCTTTTTAGCTGGTAGGAAACCTGGTTGGCAACAGCGGATTTACCGCTACCAGATACGCCCATCAGGATAAATACATGATGCGACGAGGAATTTTTATTCATTGTTTTAACTCCGGCAGATGATGATACGCATGTTACCGATAACAAATACGTATGCCATTCTCAGTACGTGCGGCGGCAATGGCAACCGTTCTGCCGGGAAAAGCTTGTAAATGTGAGCTATCTCAAAAAAACGCAATTATCAGATGCTGCCGCCTTCCGAAATTTCAAAGCCCACATCCTGCGGTTTCACGACACTGTTATCGCCATTGATCCGTGCCAGCAGCATGGATGCCGCTTGCTGACCCATGCGTTCGCGCGGCGTCAATACCGTCGCCAGCTGCGGATTCACCACCTGCGAAATATCATGGCCGTGGAAACCGGCAATCGCCATATCCTCCGGCACCCGTAATCCCTGGCGCTGACACTCAAACATCGCTCCCACCGCCAGGTCATCATTGGTACAGAACAGGCTGTCGGTGGCGGGAAAACGCCGCTGCGCTTCACGCATCAGCTCGGCGCCGGCGGTAAATGAGGAGGCATCCTCCATCATCACGCTGTTGGGCTGCAGCTGCGCTTCGCGCATCGCTATCTCGTAGCCACGCTGTTTCTGCAAGGTACGTTCATCCAGACGCGCGCCGAGATAAACCGTATGACGATGCCCTTTGGCCAGAATCGCCCGCGTCATCTGCCGCGCCGCCTCGACGTTATCAAAACCCACCGCCATATCCAGGCAGGGGGAGATCGAATCCATCATCTCAATCACCGGAATACCGGCGGTCTCAATCATGCGTAAACTGCCCGGCGTGTGACTGCGTTCGGTGAGGATCAGGCCGTCAATATTCCAGCCCAGCAGCGAGCGTAACTGCAGCTCCTCTTTCTCCTGATTGTAGCCAAAGTGGCTGAGTAAGGTCTGATAACCGGCCGCATCGGTCACCGTTTCGATACCGCGCAGCACATCAGCGAAAACCTGGTTAGTAAGGGAAGGCAGCAATACGCCAATGGCGCGACTGGTGGCGTTGGATAACATATCCGGCGCCCGGTTGGGGATATAGCCAAGCTCATCCAGCGCAACGGCAATTTTTTCGCGCAGGGCGACCGACACCTGCTCGGGGTTGCGCAGGTAGCGGCTGACAGTCATTTTGGTGATGCCAATACGATCGGCAACATCTTGTAGTACGGGTCTTTTTTTCTTCATCGTTAGCGACTGTATAGTGAGGTATCAATGAGTCTACCAAAAAATGCGACGCTAACCTCGTTGTCCTGCCGACAATGCGAAGATGGCCAGCAAAAGCTGGCCATCACTTATCGATCACGCCATTAAACCGCTGGCAGATCAAACAGCAGGATTTCGGCATCGCTGTCCGCCTGAATCGACAGCGTGCTTTCGTCCCAGATCGCCAGCGCATCGCTGGTGGTCGCCTGCTGGCCATTTACCTGCACATCGCCTTTTACCACCTGAATCCAGATGCGGCGCGTAGCGTCAACTTCGGTTGTCGCCTGCTCACCCTGTTTCAGCGCCCAGCGCGACAGCGTCATATCCTGGTAAACCTTCAGCGATCCGTCACGGGCATCTGGCGACAGCACCAGCTGGCGGCCCTGCACATCATCAAAACGACGCTGTTCGTAGCGCGGTTCAATGCCGGTTTTTTCCGGGATAATCCAGATCTGATAGAGATGCAGCGGCTGATCTTTGCTGCCGTTGTACTCGGAGTGACGCACGCCGGTACCCGCACTCATAATCTGAAACTCACCCGCCGGGATCTGCTCTTTGTTACCCATGCTGTCCTGATGTTCAACCACCCCGGACAGAACATAGGTCAGAATTTCCATATCTTTGTGCGGATGGGTGCCAAAACCCTGACCCGCATCGATGACGTCTTCATTAATTACCCGCAGTGCGGAGAAGCCCATAAAGTCCGCATCGTAGTAATTAGCAAAGGAGAAAGTGTGCCAGCTATCCAGCCAGCCATGGTTTGCGTGACCGCGATCATTTGCCTTACGTAAATAAATCATATTCAACTCTCCTCAACGTTTTCACGTAGTCTGGACCTGAATCGGTCGCGATGATAGCTGAAAAACTTCACTCCTCTGTTCAAAAAAAATGAATGATTTTACCCTGCATTGTGCAAACCCTTTGCTGGCCCATTTCCTGTGAAACGGCTCGCAATTATCAACCGGGATCTTTAGTGGTATCACAATCTGGCAAACTAAGCGGGAGCAGACAGTTACCGAAAAACCGTCATTTAAACCGCCACCGGTGCCATTAAAAGCAATAAAATCAACATCCAGCCTGTAGATGCGCATGAAATTAATATCACTCTATTCGGTTTTCCCTGTCAGTTAACTCGGTTTTACCCTCTTGGTAACTTTTTACCGCCACGTAAGATGGCTATCCAACAACACCATTGTTGTGCTGAACCACTTGGCTATTTCAGGGAATGAATATGACAGATAATACTGCGCTTAAACCGCCAGGCCCGATCACGCGCCTGTTAAATACCATCGAATGGCTCGGCAACCTGCTGCCGCATCCGATTACCCTTTTCGCCATCCTGTGCCTGGTGATTATCGTCGCCTCCGGCATCGCCGCCGGTTTCAATCTCAGTGTCATCGATCCGCGCCCCGAAGGCGCCAGCGGGCGCGCTGCCGATGGCATCGTGCATGTGGTCAATCTGTTAAGCGCCGAAGGCCTGCAACGGATTGTCAGTAATATGGTGACCAACTTCACCAGTTTCGCACCGCTGGGAACAGTGCTGGTGGCGATGATCGGCGTGGGAATTGCCGAACAATCCGGGCTGCTTTCCGCCGCCATGCGCGCGCTGGTGTTTGGCGCGCCAAAACGGATGCTCACCTTTACCGTGGTATTCGCCGGGATTATGTCGAATACAGCCTCTGAATTGGGCTACGTCGTGCTGATCCCACTCTCCGCAATGCTGTTCCACTCGCTGGGCCGCCATCCGCTGGCCGGACTGGCAGCCGCTTTCGCAGGGGTTTCCGGCGGCTATAGCGCTAACCTGCTGCTGGGAACCGTCGATCCACTGCTATCCGGAATTACGCAAAACGCCGCGCAGATTATCGACCCCAGCTATACCGTCGGCCCGGAGGTAAACTGGTACTTTATGGCGCTCAGCACCTTTGTCATCGCCGGGCTGGGCACCTGGATTACCACCGCGATTATTGAACCAAAACTGGGTAAATATCGTGAAAGCGATGGCGATGCGCCGCAGGGCGATATGGGCACCCTCAATCCCCAGGAGAAGCGTGCGCTGAAAGGCGCCGGAATTGCGCTGCTATTTATCACCCTGCTGCTGTCACTGACGCTGATTCCGGGTTATGGCATCCTGCTTAACCAGACCACCGGCGGTTTTGCTGGTTCGCCGTTTCTGCACGGTATTGTGGTGTTTATTATGCTGTTTTTCGCCATTCCGGGTTATGTCTATGGCCGGATAAACGGCACTCTGCGCAGCGACCGTGATGTGATTGCCGCAATGTCGAAAAGTATCAGTATGCTGAGTTTATATATCGTGCTGGTGTTCTTCGCTTCGCAGTTTGTCGCCTTTTTTAACTGGAGTAATTTCGGCACGGTTATCGCAGTAAAAGGTGCCAGACTGCTGTCAGCGCTGGATCTCAACGCCCCGCTGCTGTTCTGCGGCTTTATTCTGATCTGTGGCTTTATCAATCTGATGATTGGCTCCTCATCCGCGCAGTGGGCGGTAACTGCACCGATTTTTGTACCGATGCTGATGCTGGTCGGCTATGCGCCGGAGGTGATTCAGGCGGCGTATCGTATCGGTGATTCAGTCACCAATCTGATTACGCCAATGATGAGCTATTTTGGTTTGATTATGGCGGTGGCAGCGCGCTATCAGCGCAATATGGGAATCGGCACGCTGGTGGCGCTAATGCTGCCCTACTCGGTAATGTTTTTAATCGGCTGGAGTCTGCTGTTTGTGATGTGGGTGTTTGTTTTTGGTCTGCCGGTCGGACCAGGCGCCGCCACTTTCTACAGCCTGTAGCCGGAAAAAGGCAAAAAAAAAGCCAGCACCCGAGCTGGCTAAGAAACACTGGAAGCAATGTGAGCAATGTCGTGCCTTCACAGCAGGTCCAGGGTGGACTTCCTGAGAACGCATGACAATAATAATCATTATCATTCGCATCTGTAAAGGTTTTTTTTCCAATAATTTTAATTTGACCTGTTAGTTAAAGCCCATGATATTAAAGGGGAATAGTCCAGCCAGAGCAGGAGAAGCAGCATGAGTCAGATTGAGATCCGCCATGTCAGTATTGAAGATGCACCAGCCATTCAGCAGTTATACGGCCAGCCCGATACTCAGGCCGGAACGCTACAGTTGCCATATCCATCACTGAAACTCTGGCAGGATCGTCTGGCAAATCTGCGTCCCGGCGTGCATTCCCTGGTCGCCTGTATTGACGGCGAGGTGGTGGGACAAGTGACCCTTGAAGTCAATCAGTCTCCCCGCCGCCGCCATACCGCCGATTTTGGTCTGGGAGTGGATATCAATCATCGCGGTAAAGGGGTGGCACAGGCGATGCTGGCGGCGATTACCGATATGTGTGACAACTGGCTGGCGGTAGAGCGCATAGAGCTAACGGTGTATTGCGATAATGCCGCGGCTATTGCGGTATATCGTAAGTTTGGTTTTGAGGTGGAAGGCACCGGGCGCAACTATGCGCTGCGTCACGGCGAAAAAGTGGATGTTTACTTTATGGCGCGTCTGAGAGCGTTGTAGGCGTGCCACGGGCGGCGAGAACGCCGCCCCTACAGCTGGGTGGACCCAGCAATGGCATTCTCACCGCCCTGCTTTCACCTCAATACCCCGCAGTTAAATCCCCCACAGAACGCGGATCCGACGCGCCATATAACATGCCATCCGGGCCAATCATAATGCTCTGGGTACTGCCCATCGCTGGCTGCACTTTTACATGTTGCCCTTTGCTTTCCAGCAGTCGCAGGGTATCCGGGCTAAAGCCTTTCTCCACGCGTAACTGATCCGGCAGCCACTGGTGATGGAAACGTGGCGCATTGGTCGCTTCTGCAACGTTCATCCCAAAATCGATGCTGTTAACCACCATCTGCAATACGGTGGTGATAATGCGACTGCCCCCCGGGCTGCCGGTTACCAGCCAGGTTTTGCCATCTTTAGCGACGATGGTCGGCGACATTGATGACAGCGGACGCTTATAAGGCTGCACCGCATTGGCTTCACCGCCCACCAGACCATACACATTTGGCGTGCCCGGTTTGGCCGAGAAATCATCCATTTCATTGTTCATCAGGATGCCGCTATTACCTGCCACAATCCCGCTGCCGAAATAAGTATTCAGGGTATAAGTGACCGCAACCGCATTACCATCTTTATCCACCACCGAGAAATGGGTGGTCTGGTCGCTTTCATAAGGTGCCAGTTTGCCAGGTTTAATCTCTGACGACGGACGCGCTTTGGCGACATCAATCTGCTGCGCCAGCGTTCTGGCATAGGCTTTACTGGTCAGCGCCTGCGATGGCACCTTCACAAAGTCCGGGTCACCGAGGTATTCCGATCGGTCGGCATAGGCATACTTCTCCGCTTCGGCCATCACCTGCATCGCATCAGCGCTGCCGAAGCCCATTTTCGCCAGATCGAAGTTTTCCAGAATATTCAGGATCTGCACGATATGAATACCACCTGATGACGGCGGCGGCATTGAGAACACTTCATAGCCACGATAGGTGCCGCTGACCGGTTTACGCTCAACCGCGCGATAGGCCGCAAGGTCGGCTTTGCTGATCAGGCCGCCATGCTGCGCCATTTCAGCGGCGATATCATCGGCAATCGCCCCTTTATAAAAAGCATCCGGTCCCTGTCTGGCAATCAGCCCCATACTGCGCGCCAGGTTGCGCTGTACCAGACGCTCACCTTTCTGATATGGCGTGCCGTCGGCCTTATAAAAGATCGCTTTGCTGTTTGCATGGTTGATTAACACCTCTTTGCCGTAGGTACTGAGGTCATCAGCCAGCGCATCATTGACCACAAAACCGTTGCGGGCCAGCTCAATCGCAGGTTGCAGCAAACGGCTGAGCGGCATGGTGCCGTACTTTTTCGCTGCCAGGGCAAAACCGGCGACGGTGCCCGGCGTGCCAGAAGCAAGATGGGAGGTGAGTGACAGCTTACTGTCGGCATTACCCTGGGCATCAAGGAACATATCACGGCTGGCTCTGACCGGCGCCATCTCGCGGAAATCAATTGCCGTGGTGCGGCCCGAAGCGGTGCGCAGCATCATAAAGCCGCCGCCGCCAAGGTTACCGGCCTGGGGATGGGTGACCGCCAGCGCAAAACCCACCGCCACAGCCGCATCCACCGCATTACCGCCCTGCTTAAGAATATCAACGCCCACCTGGGTCGCCAGCGCATCCACCGATGCCACCATGCCGTGGCGATCCTTAACCGGATGGAAAGCATCCGCATCCACGCCATAGGATACTGGCGGTGATGCTGGTGTTGCTGCATTCGCGCCCTGCCAAAAACAAACACATACCATCAGCGACAAAGAAACACGTCGCATATTGCCGGTTGTTATCATCCTGCCACACCTTTTTATCGTTGTTTATACTGAGTTGATATCTGTTAAGTCTGTACCAGATAAGCAAAAAGGCGAATATAAAGTCAAATTCGGTCTATTCCTGACGGCAGCTGTTGGCAGAGCAGTTAAACTTAAGCGAGTTGACGGAGATCTGGCGGATTATCTGCCCGATGGAGGAATGAAAATGAAAAGATGGTTAATTATTTTTGCCGCACTGGTACCGCTAAGTGGTATGGCTAACACACTGAACAGCACTAACGATCCGAATAAGCCGGGATACAATCCCAGCCAGCAACGAATGCAGCAGAAGATGCAGACCAATCAGCAACAGCAGATGCTGAAGCTGAAACAGGATCAACAGCGTCAGAGTCAGGATCAGCAGCGTAAAGTGCAGGAACAGCGTGACAGTGCCCAGCAACGCATCATTAAGACGCAGCCGGGCAGTAACAGTTCTTCGCAGCAGCCTTAAGCGAAGTTCGGTCCGATGGTGTCGATGCGATCGGTACAGATGGCATCGACACCCCAGTTCAGCAGCTCGCGCGCTCGCTCGCTCTGATTAACGGTATAAACCAGAATCCGCAACCCCGCCGCTTTCAGCTCAGCAGTACGCTGCGCATCCAGCAACCGGTAATTAAGATGAATTGAGGTGCAGTCGAGCGCGCCGGTCAGTTCCTGCCAGTTATCATGCCACTCATCCAGCAACAGACCGCGCGGTAACTCCGGCACCGCCTGCATTGCTGCCTCTAACGCCTGATATGAGAACGATGACAATAGCGGCGCAGTCTGCCCGCGCCACAGCTCACGCGCCGCCAGCGCAATCGCCGTACCGGTTTGCCGCTCCAGCCCGGGAGTGGGTTTAATCTCGATATTCGCCTTCATGCCATATTGCTGACAGCGCGCCGCGACGTCACTCAGTAACGGCAATGGTTCGTGCTGAAATTCACGGCTAAACCAGCCACCGGCATCCAGCTGCTGCAGTTTTTCCCACGGCTGATCGCCGGCAATCCCCCAGCCATTACTGGTACGATCGAGGGTGTCGTCATGCAGCAGAAAGATCTGCGCATCCTGCGATAATTTGGCATCGAATTCGATCATGGTATGACCATATTTCGCCCCGACATCTATCGCCGCCAGCGTATTTTCCGGCGCCAGCTTGCCGCCACCGCGATGAGCGACAATCGCCGGATAGGGCCAGTCTTTATTTATCATTCCAGACGCATTCCTGTAATTGAATCAAAAAAGTGTAGCGCGTTTGCCGGCAGATGCAGCCATAAGCTGCTGCCAATGGCGGGTCGTTCGACATGCGGCAGACGTACAACGACATTGTTGCTGCCCCATTTGCCATGCGCCAGATTATCGGCGCCCAGCATCTCCAGCGTCTCCACCACCAGCGGAATACCGTCTGCTTCACGCGTTGTCAGCTGAATATGCTCCGGGCGTATACCCAGCGTCAATGGTCGGTTCGCCCATTTGGTTTTGGCCTGCGGCAGCGGCAGCGCAAAGCCCGGCGACAGCGCAAAACGTGTACCGTCGCTGTTAATGCTGCCGTCCAGCAGGTTCATCGACGGCGCGCCAATAAAGCTGGCGACAAAACGCGTGGCCGGACGCTCATACACTTCTACCGGCGTGCCCAGCTGTTCGACAACCCCTTTGTTCATCACCATCACCCGCTGCGCCAGCGTCATCGCTTCAACCTGATCGTGGGTAACATACAGACTGGTGGTATTCAGACGGCGATGCAGCAGTTGCAGTTCCAGACGCATCTGCACGCGCAGTCGCGCATCAAGGTTCGACAGCGGTTCATCAAACAGAAACACCGCCGGTTCACGCACAATCGCCCGACCCATCGCCACACGCTGACGCTGGCCGCCAGAGAGCTCGCGCGGGCGGCGCTGCAACAGCGCATCCAGCTCCAGGCTGCGCGCCGCTTCCAGCACCCGCTGGCGAATCTGCTCTTTGCCCATGCCGCGGATTTTCAGGCCGTAGGCCATATTCTGTTCCACGCTCATATGCGGATAGAGCGCATAGTTCTGAAACACCATCGCGATGCCGCGATCTTTCGGTTCCAGATCGGTCACGCGCTGGCTGTCGATCCAGATATCGCCGGAAGTGACGCGTTCCAGTCCGGCCACCATACGCAACAGTGTCGATTTGCCGCAGCCGGATGGGCCAACCATCACCATAAATTCGCCATCGTTAATCGTGACATTGAGTGGCTGAATGACCGCATTTTTGCCGTCGTAAGATTTGGTCACCGCCTGAAGTTTTACGCCTGCCATCTGTTATTTCTCACTCTCAACCAGCCCACGCACAAAGGCGCGCTGCATTACCATTACCACCACCACTGGTGGAATTAACGTCATTAACATTGCGGCCATCACCAGATTCCACTGGGTGGAACCATCACCGCTGGAGATCATGGTGCGAATTCCCGCCACCGCAGTGCCCATACTGTTGTCACTGGTGATCAGAATCGGCCACAGATACTGGTTCCAGCCGTAGATAAAGGTGATGACAAACAGCGCCGCCAGATTGGTTTTGGACAGCGGCAGCACGATGTCCCAGAAGAAACGCATCGGGCTGGCGCCATCGATACGCGCCGCCTCCAGCAGCTCATCGGGCAGCGACATAAAGAACTGGCGGAACAGGAAAGTTGCGGTAGCGGAGGCCATTAGCGGCAGCGTCAGGCCGGTATAGCTGTCCAGCAGTTGCAGATTAGCGATCACTTCCACCGTCGGGAAAATACGCACTTCAACCGGCAACATCAGGGTGATAAAAATCATCCAGAAAAAGAAGGTGCGCAGCGGAAAGCGGAACCACACCAGCGCAAAGGCCGATAGCATCGAGATGCTGATTTTTCCGGTGGTTATCGCCAGCGACATAATGGTGCTGTTGAGCAACAGTACGCCAATCGGGGCGCTGTTGCTGCTGACGCCGTTATGCCAGATGGTGCTGATATTTTCCCACAGATGGCCGCCGGGAATCAGCGTCATCGGCACCTGATAGATAGCGACGTTATCCAGCGTCGCGGCGACAAACGCCACATACAGCGGAAACAGAATGGTCAGAATGCCAAGGATAAGCAGGGTGTGGCTGAAAAAGGTCAGCCCGGGGCGATTTTCAATCATTGGTAACGCACCTTACGCTCGACATAGCGGAACTGGATTACCGTCAGCACAATCACCAGCAACATCAGTACCACCGATTGCGCGGCCGATGAGGAGAGGTCAAGACCGGTAAAGCCTTCGCGATAAATTTTGTAGATCAGCGTGGTGGTGGACTGTACCGGACCGCCCGCCGTCGCGGCATCGATCACCGGGAAGGTATCAAAGAAGGCGTAAACCAGATTAACCACCAGCAGGAAGAAACTCACCGGCGCAATCAGCGGCAGTGACAGATGCAGGAAGCGGCGCACCGGACCGGCGCCATCAATCGCGGCGGCTTCAACCAGCGAGCGCGGAATTGACTGCAACGCGGCAAAGAAGAACAGGAAGTTATAGCTCACCTGCTGCCAGACCGAAGCCAGCACCACCAGGAACATCGCCTGGCCACTGTTTTGCGCATGGTTCCAGTCATAACCGAGCAGGCCAAGAAAATGGGTAATCAGGCCGAGGCCGGGATTAAACAGAAACATCCACAGCACCGCAGCGATGGCGGGCGCTACCGCATAGGGCAGCAGCAGCATGGTCTGATAGAAACCTTTCAGGCGCACCACATAGTCAACCAGCGCAGCGAAAAACAGCGAAATCAGCAAACCACAACCGGTCACCAGCCCGCTGAAAATTATCGTGGTCCAGAATGAGGCCAGATAATAGTCATCGTTAAACAGCTGGGTGAAGTTTTCCAGACCAACAAACTGGCTGGATAAGCCGAAGGGATCGACGCTCTGCACGGAATACCACAACGCTTCACCGGCAGGCCAGATAAAGAAGATGGCGGTGATCAGCAGTTGCGGCAGAACCAGCAGATAAGGGAGCCAGCTGGTGCGAAAAACGGGACGAACAGAGGACATAGTTTAGCTCGGGGTTGGCAACGTGACGGGCGGCGAGAACGCCGCCCCAACATTAGAACGATCCGTAGGGGCGGCGTTCTCGCCGCCCGTGTCGATGATTTGCAACGGCTGCAATGACGGCGTTCTCGCCGCCCGTTCAGATTATTTCACCTGTTGTTCAAAACGACGCAGCAGCAGATTGCTGCGCTCAACGGCCGTATCCAGCGCCGCCTGTGGGGTTTTCTTACCGGTCCAGACGCTTTCCAGCTCTTCATCGACCACGGTGCGAATCTGCTGCATATTGCCTAAACGCATCCCTTTGGTGAAAGGCAATGGCGGCTTGTTCAGCATCTGACGGGTGGCGATATCGGCGCCCGGGTTTTTGTCATAGAAACCAGATTTGCGCGTCAGCTCATAAGCAGCAGTGGTGATCGGCAGATAACCGGTTTTCTGATGCCATTCCGCGGCGATTTCCGGCTGGGCGAGGAACTGCATAAACTCAGCTACGCCTTTGTAAGTATTGGCATCTTTGCCTTTTATCACCCACAGGCTGGCACCGCCGATAATGGCGTTTTGCGGCGCTTCAGGCACGGTGGCATCGTAAGGCATCATGCCGACACCGTAGTTAAATTTGGCGTAGTGACGGATATCGGCCAGCGAACCGGAAGAGGCGGTGGTGATCGCACAGTCACCGCTGTAGAACTTTTCGGTAGACTCATCTTTGCGGCCAAAGTAGGTGAAATCACCCTTCTTGTTCATATCCTGCAGCAGCTGGATATGACGGACCTGAACCGGCTTATTAAACTCCATTACCGCATCGGTGCCGCCAAAGCCGTTATTCTGTGTGGCGACCGGCAGGGCATGCCAGGCACTGAAGTTTTCGATCTGAATCCAGCCCTGCCAGCCGCTGGCGTAGCCACACTTCATGCCGGCGGCACGCAGTTTGCTGCTGTAGTCGGCCAGATCCTGCCAGGTTTTTGGTGGCTGTTCCGGATCCAGTCCGGCTTTTTTAAACGCATCTTTGTTGTAGTACAGCACCGGTGTGGAGCTGTTAAACGGCTGGGAAATCAGATGGCCGCTTTTAGCGTCGCTGTAATAAGCGGATACCGTCGGCACAAACTGCGATTCATCAAAGCTGATGCCCGCATCCTTAAATACGTCATACACCGGCTTGATGGCTTGTGACGCCATCATCGTCGCGGTGCCCACTTCGTATACCTGCAAAATAGCGGGCGCGTTGCCGGTACGCACGGCAGCGATACCGGCCGCCAGACTCTGGTCATATTTGCCTTTATAAACCGGGACAATTTTGTAATCAGGGTGGGCCTGGTTAAAACGCTGCGCCAGAGAATCAACCTCTTTCCCTAACTCGCCGTCCATGGAGTGCCAGAATGGGATATCGGTTGCAGCCAGAGCCTGGCCGGACAGCGCGAACCCCAGCACGATGCTCAGTGCGGTATGACGAAATGTGGTGGATGACATATCAGTTTCCCATGACATGATTGTTACGCGCGGTTTCACGCATTTTATGTTCGGGAAGTAACATGACATGCAAAAATGACAGTGAGATAAACGTCTTATGACGGGGATGTGACAGGGACGTGACGGGATGATGCTAACACGGGAGCCGATAACGGCTCACCTGGGGCGGTTGCAGATGCTTCACTGTAGGGGCGGCGTTTTCGCCGCCCGCAATACAGATTAACCGCCGAGATAAGCGCTTCTGACCGCCTCATTCGCCAGTAACGCTTCGCCGCTATCTTCCAGCACCACATGGCCGTTTTCCAGCACGTAGCCACGGTCAGCCAGCTTCAGCGCCTGGTTGGCGTTTTGCTCCACCAGGAAGATGGTCATCCCCTCTTTGCGCAGCTGCTCAATGGTGTCGAAAATCTGCTGGATAATAATCGGCGCCAGACCCAGCGACGGCTCATCCAGCAGCAATAAGCGCGGCTGGCTCATCAGCGCACGGCCAATCGCCAGCATCTGCTGTTCGCCGCCGGACATGGTGCCGGCACGCTGCACACGGCGCTCCAGCAGGCGCGGAAACAGCGTATAAACGCGCTGAATACGCTCCTGATACTGTTTCTTCTCCGCAAAGAAACCGCCCATTGCCAGATTCTCTTCCACCGTCATCCGTGAAAACACGCGACGCCCTTCCGGTACGATGGCAATCGCTTCACGCATAATACGCGCCGTCTGCCAGTCGGTAATTTCTTTACCGTCAAAGCTGATACTGCCGGTGGTGGCGCGCGGTTCGCCGCACAGAGTGCCGAGCAGTGTGGTTTTACCGGCGCCGTTGGCGCCAATCAGGGTGACAATCTCGCCCTGATTGATATGCATACTGACATCATGCAACGCCTGGATTTTACCGTAATGGGTACTGACGTTGCTTAAGGTTAAAATCGGGTTCGCCATCTTACGCCTCACCTAAATATGCGCGGATAACATCCGGGTTATTGCGGATCTCTTCCGGTTTGCCATTCGCCAGCGGCGTTCCCTGATTGACCACATAAATGCGGTCGGAAATTCCCATTACCAGCTTCATATCGTGTTCAATTAACAGCACTGACACCCGGTGTTCACCGCGCAGCTCGGCAATCAGCTCATCCAGTTCGTGGGTTTCACGCGGATTAAGACCGGCGGCCGGCTCGTCAAGCATCAGGATCTCCGGCTGCGTCACCATGCAGCGGGCAATTTCCAGCCGGCGTTGCTGACCATATGCCAGGTTCCCCGCCTGACGGTTAGCCATCTCCAGCAAACCGACGCGCTGCAACCAGGTGGCGGCGCGATCCAGCGCTTCGCTTTCGCTTTTACGGAACGCCGGGGTTTTCAGCAGGCCGGAAAACACGCCGCTTTTCAGATGCTGGTGCTGCGCCACTAACAGGTTTTCAATCACCGTCATTTCGCGGAACAGACGCACATGCTGAAAAGTGCGCACAATCCCCATGCGGGCGATCTTCTGTCCTGGCAGTCCGGCCAGATTCTGGTCACGCAGCTTAATAGTGCCGCCGGTCGGACGGTAAAAGCCGGTCAGGCAGTTAAACACCGTGGTTTTACCGGCGCCGTTTGGGCCAATCAGCGAAACGATCTCCTGTGGATGCAGCTCCAGTTTGACATTGTTGACCGCCAGCAGGCCGCCAAAGCGCATCATCAGGCCATCTACTGCTAACAAAGGCTGACTCATGCCTGCTCTCCTTTCGCGTCACGCTTCAACTTCAGCTGCGGGCGCTGCATCGGCAACAGTCCCTGCGGACGCCAGATCATCATCAGCACCATCAGACCGCCCAGCACTAACATGCTGTATTCATTCAGGTCACGCATCATTTCGCGCGACACCACCAGCAAAATCGCGGCGAGGATCACCGCAAACTGCGATCCCATGCCGCCCAGCACCACAATCGCCAGCACAAAGGCGGATTCGGCAAAGGTGAAGGATTCCGGGCTGACAAAACCCTGGCGCGCGGCAAACAGCGTTCCGGCAAAGCCGGCAAAGGCGGCGCTGATGGTAAAGGCGGTGAGTTTGATGCGACGTGGGCTGAGACCCAGCGAGCGACAGGCAATCTCATCTTCTCGCAACGCTTCCCACGCGCGGCCCAGCGGCATACGCAGTAAGCGATTAATTACAAACAGCGTCAGCACCACCAGCAATACCGCCACCATATACAGGAAGATAATGCGGTCGCCCGGGTCGTACTTCATACCAAAGAAATTATGGAAGGTATCCCAGCCGCCATCGCGTACGCTGCGGTTGAATTCCAGGCCGAAGAAGGTCGGTTTTGGGATCTGGCTGATGCCGTTAGGGCCACCGGTAATCTCAGTATTATTCAGCAGCAGAATACGTACGATTTCGCCAAAACCGAGGGTGACAATCGCCAGATAGTCGCCGCGCAGGCGCAATACCGGGAAGCCCAGCAGCAGGCCAAACATCGCAGATACCAGGCCTGCCAGCGGCAGACACTGCCAGAAGCCAAGGCCGTAGTAGTGATTCAGCAGCGCAAAGGTATAAGCGCCAATCGCGTAGAAACCACCGTAGCCCAGCACCAGCAGGCCGGATAAGCCCACCACTACGTTCAGGCCGAGGCCCAGCATCACGTAGATCAGCGTCAGCGTGGCAATATCCACCGTGCCGCGCGATACCACAAATGGCCAGATCACTGCCGCGATAATCAGCGCCAGCGCCAGCAGTTTCTGCTGCGGTGTGGAACCATCAAAACTCGGCAGGACAAAAGCCGGAGCGGAAATTTTCTTCAGGCCGCTTTGCATCAGCGGGCGCATCAGCTGGAAGAAAAACACCACGGCGCAACCGACAGCAATCCAGTTCCAGCGCACGCTACCGGCGTTATTGACCACCAGATGAGTACCATCGAGACCAAGGCGCATCCCCATAAAAAAGGCGGCCAGAATCAGCAGCATCAACGCCGAGACAATGGCGTTGACCAGGTTAAGCTGTTTCATACTTTCTCCACCTCCGGGCGACCGAGGATACCGGTTGGCATCACCAGCAGCACCACAATCAGCAGCGCGAAGGAGACCGCATCTTTATATTCGGTACTCAGGTAAGCGGAAGTCAGGGCTTCAGCGATACCCAGAATCAGACCACCCAGCATCGCGCCAGGAATGCTGCCAATGCCGCCCAGTACCGCTGCGGTGAAAGCTTTCATCCCGGCCATAAAGCCAATATAGGGGTTAATCACACCGTAAAACTGGCCCAGTAACACACCAGCCACTGCCGCCATCGCTGCGCCAATCACAAAGGTCAGCGAGATCACCCGGTCAGTGTTTATGCCCAGCAGGCTGGCCATTTTCAGATCCTCGGCACAGGCGCGACAGGCGCGGCCCATGCGCGAATAGCGGATAAATACCGTCAGGGCCAGCATCGCAAGGAAGGTGACCGACCAGATCACCAGCTGCATGGTGGAGATGGTGGCGGCGAAGCCGTTGCTTTCACCCAGCGTCCACTGGCCGGTGATCAGGCTTGGTAACGCCAGATCGCGCGAGCCTTGCGTCAGGCTGACGTAGTTTTGCAAAAATATCGACATCCCTATGGCCGAGATCAGCGCAATCAGGCGTTTGGAGGAGCGGACCGGCTTATAGGCCACGCGCTCAATACTCCAGCCATAAGCGCTGGCAATCACAATCGCCATAATGAAACCGGCGCCGATCAGGATCCAACCGACATCGATACCCATCATCATCAGCGCGGCGATAACAATAAAAGAGACGTAGCTGCCGATCATATACACTTCGCCGTGAGCAAAGTTGATCATGCCGATAATGCCGTAAACCATGGTGTAGCCAATGGCAATCAGCGCGTAGGTGCTGCCCAACGTCACGCCGTTGAACATTTGCTGCAGGAAGTAGAGAAACTGCTCGGACATACCTTAATTACCTTACAAATCCGCACTGGCGGAAGGTACAAAACGTCACGCGCCGCCATTGCGGCTGGTGCAAATCATCGGCAAGGGCGGCGATAACGCCGCCCCTGGAGTTGCAACGTCAGAGGTTATTTCACCGCCGTTGAGGTGCCGTCGGCATGCCATTTAAATACGCCGAACTCAAAGCCTTTCAGGTCGCCTTTCGCATCCCAGCTCAGGTCGCCCATCACCGTTGGTACCGGCTGGCCTTCCTTCAGGTTTTTCACAATCTCTTCCGGCTCTTCGCTTTTGCTACGTTCCATAGCGGTGGTCAGTGATTGCAGCGCGGCGTAAGTGGTCCAGACAAACGGGCCGGTTGGATCCAGTTTCTTCGCTTTCAGCGCATCAACGATCGGTTTGTTGGCTGGAACCTGGTCATAGCGCTTCGGCAGGGTCACAAGCATGCCTTCTGAAGCCGCACCGGCAATATTAGACAACGAAGAGTTACCCACGCCCTCTGGTCCCATAAAGCCGGTCTTCAGGCCAGCAGCACGTGCCTGGCGCAGAATCTGGCCCATTTCCGGGTAATAACCGCCGAAGTACACAAAGTCGACGTTCTCTTTCTTCAGACGCGCCACCAGCGTGGAGAAGTCTTTATCACCGGCAGTCACACCTTCAAACAGCACCACATTGCCGCCCGCTTTTTTCAGGCTGTCCTGCACGGAACGCGCCAGACCTTCGCCGTACTGCTGCTTATCATGTACCACGGCGATACGCTGTGGTTTGATTTCATCAAGGATATATTTGGCCGCCGTTGGACCCTGATCGGAATCCAGACCGGTGGTACGCATAATCATCTTATAACCACGGGTGGTCAGGTCAGCATTGGTGGCTGCCGGGGTGATCATTACGATACCTTCATCTTCATAGATATCAGAAGCCGGTTGCGTCGATGAGGAGCACAGGTGGCCGATAACATAACGAATGCCGTCGTTAATCACTTTGTTCGCGACCGCCACCGCTTGTTTAGGGTCGCAGGCGTCGTCGTATTCCACGCCGACCAGTTTGTCACCGTTAACGCCGCCTTTGGCATTGATGTCAGCGATGGCTTGTTTGGCGCCGGTAAATTCCATATCGCCATATTGCGCTACCGGGCCGGACATCGCCCCAACGATGGCAATTTTAATCTCTTTCGCCATTGTCGCGTGGCTCATTGCCAACGCAACGCAACCTGCCAGAAACGCGCTACCTTTACTGATTTTCATCCGCACTTCCCCATCTGTTTTGTCTGTTGTGTGATTGCTGGTTATTTTTTGCCTGATTTTGCTTAAAAACGCTTAGCTAATAAAGAGTTAGAAGACAAATCGGCATTTTTTAATGATAAGGTGTTATTTTTCAGGTTATTAAACAGGAATTTTCTTCTGTAAATCAACTGACATATGTAGAAACTCGCGGCGCTGATAGCATAATTACCTGGCATTATTGATGGCATAATAGCCGATATACCAGCGGGTTGTGCTGTAATAATAGTCACAATCTGACATTTTGATCGGGTAATGACGCAGTTCAAAAACAGATCGCGTCGTTTTGGCCGGGGAAAAGTTACACGCCCCGTAACCAACATATTCGCTACAATATGCCTTTGTTACGCATCAGGTGGGATTTATGAAACTGACCATCATACGGCTGCAACAATTCAGCCCGCAGGATCGACAGGATTTAAGCAAAGTGTGGCCGGAAAAAGAGATTGCTGCACTGGAAGCCAGGCTGGATGACCAGCATCGGCTGTATGCCGCACGGTTTAACGATCGGCTGCTGGGTGCATTAATGCTGGAGATCAGCGGTACACAGGGCAGGATTTTTGCTTTGCAGGTACGTGAGGTGACTCGTCGTCGCGGTGTCGGTCAGTATCTGCTGAGCGAGACGCTGGCGCAAAACCCGTCAATCAGTCACTGGTGGATCGCGCAGGATGGCAGTGAACAACCCGCAGTGATTGCGGCTTTTATGCAGGCTGCTGGTTTTCGTACGCAGACGGATGGTTGGGTAAACCAGGGCGGCGAGAACGCCGCCCCTGGATTGTAGGGGAGCCGTTTTCGGCTCCCGTGGAAAGCTAAGCTTCAATCGCCAGTCGTAGTTTCTTCATGGCGTTTTTCTCCAGCTGACGGACACGCTCGGCGGAAACGCCGTACTGATCGGCCAGTTCCTGCAGCGTGGTTTTATTCTCGTCATCCAGCCAGCGCGCGCGGATAATATGCTGACTACGCTCATCCAGGCCTTCCATCGCATTGCTCAGCTTGTCGGCAGCGTGGTTATCCCAGTTATCCTCTTCAATGCCATCGGCAAAGTCAGAGGTTTTATCCTGCAGATAGAGCACTGGCGCCATCGATTTGCCTTCGCTGGATTCATCATCCGATGACAGATCGAAAGTCATATCCTGCGCGGCCATCCGCGATTCCATTTCACGCACGTCTTTACTGGAAACACCCAGCTCACGCGCCACCATTTCCACCTCATCCTGATTAAACCAGCCCAGACGCTGCTTGGTTTTACGCAGGTTAAAGAACAGCTTACGCTGTGCTTTGGTGGTGGCGACCTTAACGATGCGCCAGTTGCGCAGCACGTATTCGTGGATCTCAGCTTTAATCCAGTGTACGGCAAACGACACCAGACGTACGCCCACCTCAGGATTAAAGCGGCGCACCGCTTTCATCAGGCCGATGTTACCTTCCTGAATCAAATCCGCCTGCGGCAGGCCGTAGCCTGAGTAGTTGCGAGCGACATGAACAACAAAGCGCAGGTGGGACAGGATCAGCGTCTTAGCTGCATCCAGATCGCCCTGGTAATGCAGCCGTTCAGCAAGCGCCTTCTCTTCTTCGGCTGACAGCATCGGCCAGACGTTGGCAGCCCGGATATAGGATTCCAGGTTACCTAAAGGTGCGATAGCTAAAGTTTGCATTTCTTTGGTCATTCAAACCCTCTCATATGTGTATGATTGCTACGCGATTCCTTCGCGCCATGATTACTCGCTTACTCCACACTTACCCTACGTGAATTACTCACAAAAATCGAAAGCAATCTGTGCTAGTTCGATGGCAGAGTTATCCACAAGTTCAATCTGACGGTGCATATTTTACACACCCAAAATCGATTAGTGAAGATCGTAATGATGGCGCTTAAGAGGAAGGAACTCTTCCTCTGCGGCATATTTTCTCGCAGCAGAGGAAGATTATAACAAAAAAACGTTGCCGGGGGTTACTGGGGCGTAAAACGACGTAAATGTTGCACCGTCGCCAGCCAGGCGGCAATCCAGCCAATCATCGCTGCAATCAGCAGCAACAGCAGGCTCTCATCCCACGACAAACCGCTCAGGGTAAAGGTGGTGCCAAACACCGAAGCCACCTGCGTGACCACCGATTCCAGCCGCAGCACCAGCACTTCTGACAGCACCAGTGATAACAACGCCCCGCTAAAGCCGAGCAGCGCGCCGCCATACAGGAATGGCCGCAGGATAAAGCCATCGGTCGCGCCAATCAGTTTCTGCACGTTTATGGTATCGCGCCGCGCAAAGATACTGAGCCGCACGCTATTACCAATTACCAGGAATACCGCGACAATCATCAGCACGCCAATCATGGCCGCCACCTGGCCGACCAGTCCGGTAAGCGCCGCCAGACGGGCAAACCAGCTGTCATCCATCCGCACTTCATCGACGCCGTCCACCGCCGCCACCCGATCGCGCAGGCTCTGCATGGTATTCGAACTCTGGAAGTTCAGCTTCGGCGTGATAACCGCCACCGCTGGCAATGGATTCTGCTCCAGCATATCCAGCGAACCGCCAAAGCCGGACCAGTTGCGGAATTCACCCATCGCTTCTTCGCGTGACAGGTAGTTCACCTTATCGACGCCATCCTCTTTCTTCAGCAGCGCGACCACATTTTCGGCGGCCGTATCATCCAGCGTTTTACTGAAATAGACCGTCAGCTGCGGCGCCGGATACCACTGATCCGCCGCCTGACTGACGTTTTTCCATACCATATAGCAGACGCTTGGCAACGTCAGCGAAATGGCGATCACCATCACCGTTAACAGCGTCGCCAGCGGCTGACGCCACATATCGGACAGCGAACCGTGCAGCGCATAGCGCCACTGCTCCTGCCAGCCCCCTTTCAGCGCCCGGCTTTTCGACGGTTGCTTACTCTTCGGCGCCGGTGCGCGTTTATTACGTTTATTCACCATGCTGCTGGCCTCCGTGCAATCGTCCCTGATTTAGCGACATCACGCGGTAATTGCGGCGTGCGATCAGCCCCATATCATGGGTCGCCATCAAAACGGTAACGCCAACACGGTTAAACTCTTCGAACAGACGCAGAATATCTTCGGACAGTGCGTCATCCAGGTTTCCGGTCGGTTCATCTGCCAGCAGCACCGCGGGCTTATTCACCACCGCACGCGCAATGCCGACGCGTTGCTGCTCACCGCCAGAGAGTTGAATCGGATAACTCTTTGCTTTGTCGAGCAGGCCCACTTTATCCAGCGCGGCAGACACGCGACGGCGAATATCTTCACCGCTGGCGCCGGCAATAATCAGCGGGATCGCCACGTTGTCATACACCGAACGATCCATCAGCAGATGGTGATCCTGAAAAATCATCCCAATCTGGCGGCGCAAAAACGGCACTTCACGGCTTTTAAGGCGGCTAATATCATGGCCGCCAAACCAAATCTGACCGGCGCTTGGCCGTTCAATGCCACAAATCAGCTTCAGCAAGGTACTTTTCCCTGCCCCGGAATGCCCGGTCAGAAACGCCATTTCTCCTGGTTGCAGATGGAAATCTACCCCCTGAAGCGCTTGCCGACCGCCGAGATAAGCCTTACTGACCTCTTCAAAGCGAATCATCCTAATTAGTCCTCTCGGGCAAACAGTGCCTCAATAAAATCGTCGGCCTTAAATGACCGTAAATCCTCGATACCTTCGCCCACGCCGATATAACGAATCGGAATGCTAAACTGGTCCGCCACCGAGAAAATCACCCCGCCTTTTGCAGTACCATCCAGTTTAGTCAGTGTAATCCCGGTCAGCCCGACGGCTTCATGGAACAATTTAGTCTGACTGATGGCATTCTGCCCGGTACTGGCGTCGATAGTCAGCATCACTTCATGTGGCGCCGCGTCATCCAGCTTCTTCATCACACGGGTAATCTTTTTCAGCTCTTCCATCAGATGGGCTTTGTTCTGCAGACGCCCGGCGGTGTCGGCAATCAGCACATCCGCGCCGCGCGCTTTTGCCGCCTGAATCGCGTCAAAAATCACCGAGGCGGAGTCCGCGCCGGTCTGCTGGGCGATCACCGGAATATTATTTCGCTGGCCCCACACCTGCAGCTGTTCAACCGCTGCGGCACGGAAAGTATCCCCTGCCGCCAGCATCACCGATTTGCCTTCCGCCTGATACTGACGCGCCAGCTTACCGATAGTGGTGGTTTTGCCCACGCCGTTAACCCCGACCATCAGAATCACAAACGGGGTTTTGCCGCTGACGTCGAGCGGCGCTTCAACTTTCGCCAGAATCTGCGACATTTCGGTTTTCAGCAAACCGTACAGCGCTTCAGCATCGCGCAGCTGCTTACGGTCCGCCTGCTGTGTCAGACTGGCGATAATACGGCGCGTGGTGTCCACCCCGACATCGGCAATCAGCAACTGCTCTTCCAGCTCTTCAAACAGATCGTCGTCGATCTTCTTGCCACGAAACAATCCGATAAATCCTGAACCGAGATTCTGACGCGTTTTAACCAGGCTGCGTTTCAGGCGGGCAAAGAAGCCCTCTTTGGTCGGACGTTCCTGCTCAACCAGCGCCGGGATCGGCGTTATCTCTTCCGCTTCAGCGATCGCTTCTTCGTCAATAACGACCACGGCATCTTTAATCACTACCGGCTCAGGTTCAGTGACCCACTCCGGCTCTACAACGTCAGGCGCGATTTCAGGTTCAATAACCTGCGCCACTGCCTGCTCCGGCTCGGCTTCAGGTTCTGCGACCTGTAGCGGCTCATCTTCCGGCAGCCACTCTTCCGCTTCAGCAATTGCTTCCGGCTGGACTGGCTCTTCTGCTTCAGCAATCACCACCGGTTGGGCGGGTTCTTCTGCTTCAACAATTACCGCCGGTTGGGCGGGTTTTTCTGCTGGCAGCACGGCGCTGCGGGTCTCTTCAGCTACCGTTTCAGTGACGGCGACAATCTCTTCGGCAACTTGCTCCGGTGTGTGTAGCTCCGCCTCTGGCGGCGTAAGCGTTGCGGCATCCGATGCATTTTCAGCAGCAGGCTGTTGTTCCTCTAACGTCTCTTTTTGTTCGTCCTGCGCGGCTGACGTCTCATCACGTCCAAATCCCAGCCAGGAAAAAAAGCCACGTTTTTTATCTTTTGCCATTGTGCAACCACACTCCTCGACAGCTAAAACCCGGCCGACTGCGCGCCCAGGGCTATAAGACTAATGCGAAAATAACCTGATAATGAATCCCTTAGTCTAACACTTTCCACGCAGCGCTACACCAGCACCCTTTTTAACGTTTCCTCAACCCAATTAGCCCGTTAAACTACGCAACAAATTATTACGGACTTGATTAAGATGAATAAAAAACCCCGCAGCGGTGGCGCCGGACAGATCCGCATTATTGGCGGTCAATGGCGTGGCCGTAAATTGCCGGTGCCGGACAGCGCCGGTTTGCGCCCGACCACCGATCGGGTGCGTGAAACCCTGTTTAACTGGCTGGCGGCAGATATCCAGCAGGCGCGCTGCCTTGACTGTTTTGCCGGTAGCGGTGCGCTGGGGCTGGAAGCGCTGTCACGCCATGCCGCTTCGGCTACGCTATTAGAGCTGGAACGCCCGGTGGCTCAGCAGCTGGAGAAAAATCTGGCGACGCTCGGCGCGAAAAATGGTCGGGTGATTAACGCTAATACACTCAGCTGGCTGGCGCAGCAGGGCGAACCGCACGATCTGGTGTTTATTGACCCACCGTTCCGCAAAGGATTGCTGGATCAGACGCTAAATCTGCTGGAAAGCCACCAC
Source organism: Winslowiella arboricola (assembly GCF_025527015.1). Lineage (GTDB taxonomy): Bacteria > Pseudomonadota > Gammaproteobacteria > Enterobacterales > Enterobacteriaceae > Erwinia > Erwinia arboricola. Next base: position 142,470 of record NZ_JAODIM010000039.1, read on the forward strand.
TGGCTGGCGGAAGGCGCGCTGATTTATGTGGAGAGTGAAGTCGAAAACGGCATGCCGCCGGTGCCGGCAAACTGGCATTTGCACCGCGAGAAAATCGCCGGGCAGGTTGCCTGTCGTTTATATGTGCGCCAGGCCATCAACAAGGAGAATGATGATGTTGCTTAATCTTGGACGTTTACTGATGCTGTGTGTCTGGGCTTTTCTGTTGCTGAATGTGATCCAGCCATTCCCGAAACCCTTAAAATATTTCGTGGATATCGCGCTGTTTTTTATGGTGGTGATGCACGGTTTGCAGCTGGTGCTGTTGCGGGCAACTCAGCCGAAAGACGGGCCGCAGCTAAGCAAGCTCACCCAGACGAAAATCTTTTTCTTTGGCGTGTTTGAATTGCTGGCCTGGCAGAAAAAGCACTATCCGAAACAGTAGCATGGGAGCCGAAAACGGCTCCCCTACGTGTAGGGGCGCCGCCCGTGCCGATAATTTCACCATTGGCATGACGGCGTTCTCGCCGCCCGCTTTATGGCGTTGGCACAAAACTGACAAAGCGCGATCCCTTGACCCGTAATTTACCCTGCACGCCCTTATCAATCTGATGATAATCCTCAGCATTCAGCACCAGCTTAAAATCACCGGCGCCATTTAACGGATGGAACCAGGCTTCGTAGCGCATATCTTCAACCGGGATCACCTCGCGCTGGCGCGAACGGCGATTTGACGCCGGGAATTCGCGTTTAGCCTTTACTTCAACCGGGATAGCACGCAGCGGTGAGGCGTCATTCACCGCCACTTCGCGCCGCTGCTTAATAAACTGGCGGGTGGCAAGAATGGCAATAATCGCCAGTACGATGAAAAAGATTAGCGGTGGCTTGCTCATGTTTCTCCCGTGCTTCAGGGTCTCAGGTGATAAATTTTGGCCGGGCAAAAGCATACAACCAGATTGCTACCATTGTCACATGCAGAGCGCGTAATCTAGACTGGGATCGAAACTACGGGAAAATAATATTCAGGTTTTACGGACATAAGTCCGCAGAAAAAGGAAAAAAATTATGCTTTGGTCCTTTTTAGCCGTGCTCTTTTCGGGCTGGTTGTATGTTGATGCATCTTATCGTGGTCCACAGTGGCAACGCTGGGTATTTAAGCCGGTGACACTGCTGCTGTTACTGGCCTGGGCATGGCAGGCACCGGTACTGAGCACTGCCGAATATCTGATCTTATTCGGTCTGCTGGCGACGCTGACTGGCGATGCGCTGACGCTGCTGCCGCAACAGCGCATGCTGTATGCCATCGGCGCATTTTTCCTTTCGCACCTGCTGTATACCATTAGTTTTGCCGGGCATATGACGCTGGCCTTTTTCTGGCCGATTCCGCTGACGCTGGTGATTGTCGGCGCACTGCTGATCGCCGCCATCTGGACACGGCTTGAAGAGTTGCGCTGGCCGATTTGCACCTTTATCGGCATGACGCTGGTGATGGTATGGCTGACGGCAGAGCAATATTACTTTAGTCCGACCGATTACAGCTTCTCGCTGCTGGCAGGTACGCTGTTTCTGCTGCTGGCGAATATTGTCTGGTTTATCAGCCATTATCGTCGCCGTTTCAATGCCGATCGCGCTATTGTTGCCGCCAGCTACTTCCTTGGCCACTTCCTGATTGTGCGTTCCCTCTATCTTTAAGCGACGATGGAAGCTTGACTCTGGAGTTGACTCCAGAGTGTAGGATATCAGCACAGGCGGACAGTATCGTCCGCCGTCTGATACTCCGGGAGGTTTTATGCATCAACACTCTTCCTGCGGCTGTGGCGAACGCCACGCGGCGAAAAAACCGGCCTGCAACACCCCGGCACGCCCGGTTATCCAGAAAATCACCACGATTTCAGCCGCGCCGGTCGAAGGTGCCTGTTGTCAGGATACCGCCTGCGCCTCAGGTGACGATCCCGACGATGAGGTCGACAGGCCTGCTGGCGGTGAACAATTCAGCTGGCTGATCGGCGGCATGGATTGCCCGAGCTGTGCACGCAAAATCGAAACCGCGGTAAAACGTGTTGAGGGTGTCAGTCACGCCCGGGTGATCTATGCCACCGAGAAACTGGTGGTCAATGCAGGCAGCAATATCACTAAAAGTGTCGAACAGGCGGTAAAAAAGGCCGGCTTTAGCCTGAAAAGCGCCAAAACTGACGCATCAGAAGCCAGCTTCTGGCAGGAAAATCGCGCAATCATTGTGCTTAGCGTGCTGATGCTGACCAGCTGGATCCTCAGCAGCATCGACGAAAGCAGCGGACGGCTGGCGTTTATCGCCACGACTCTCGCCGGTATCTGGCCGGTCGGCAAAAAAGCTGTGCAGCTGATACGCAGCGGAACGCCATTTGCTATTGAAACCCTGATGAGTATTGCTGCCATCGGTGCGCTATTTATCGGCGCAACCGCCGAAGCCGCCATGGTGTTACTGCTGTTTTTACTGGGCGAACGGCTGGAATCCTTTGCCGCCAGCCGTGCCCGACGCGGCGTGACCGCGCTGATGGCGCTGAAGCCGGATGAAGCGGTGCGCCTGCGCGGTGACCAGCGCGAAACTGTCGCGGTCGATAGCCTGCGCCCTGGCGACAGGATTGAAGTGGCGGCGGGCGCACGCTTACCGGCTGATGCTCTCCTGCTCGATGTCTTTGCCAGTTTTGATGAAAGCGCACTGACCGGTGAATCCGTGCCGGTTGAGCGCCAGCAGGGTGAAAAAGTGGCCGCAGGCTGTACCAGTGTTGATCGTCAGGTACAGATGGAAGTGGTGTCACGCAATGGCGAAAGCGCCATTGACCGTATTCTGCATCTGATTGAACAGGCCGAACAGCGTCGCGCGCCGATTGAGCGCTTCCTCGACCGTTTCAGCCGCTACTACACCCCGGTGATTATGGCACTGGCGCTGCTGGTGACGCTGATCCCGCCGCTGCTGTTTGCCGCAGAATGGCAACCCTGGATTTACAAAGGGCTGACGCTGCTGCTGATTGGTTGTCCGTGCGCGCTGGTGATCTCAACGCCGGCGGCGATTACCTCCGCGCTGGCGGCCGCCACCCGCCGCGGTGCGCTGATTAAAGGCGGGGCGGCGCTGGAAAGCCTCGGCGCGGTGCGCACTGTCGCCTTTGATAAAACTGGCACCCTGACGGAAGGCAAACCGGTGATCACCGATGTGCTGGCCCTGAACGGCGAAAATAAACCGGCCCTGCTGCTGAAAGCGGCGGCGGTCGAAACGGGTTCATCGCATCCGCTGGCGCGCGCGATTGTCGCCCATGCCAGTACGCTGAATCAGCCGATCCCGCTCGCCAGCGATCAGCGGGCGCTGGCGGGAAGCGGCGTCGAAGCGACGGTTAACGGACGCCAGCTGTTGATCACGGCGCCGGCAAAACTGACGCAGCTGACGGATGCGCAGCAGGCGCAGATTGCTGAACTGGAGTCCGCCGGAAAAACCACCGTCGTGGTGCTGGAAGATCAGCAGCCAATTGGCCTGATTGCGCTGCGTGACCGCGTGCGTGACGATGCGCAGCAGGCGCTTAGCCAGCTGCAAGAACTGGGTATTACCAGCATCATGCTGACCGGCGATAACCCACGGGCGGCGGCAGCGATTGCCGCTGAGCTGGGTATCGATTATCGCGCCAGTCTGTTACCGGCCGACAAAGTACAGGCGGTAGCGGAGCTGAATCAGCAACAGCCGGTGGCGATGGTGGGTGACGGCATTAACGATGCGCCGGCGATGAAAGCGGCCACCATTGGCATTGCGATGGGTGGCGGCAGCGATGTGGCGCTGGAAACCGCCGACGCCGCGCTGACGCATAATCATCTGACCGGTCTGGCGGCGATGATCCGCCTGTCACGTGCGACCCATGCCAATATCCGGCAGAATATCGCCATCGCGCTGGGGCTGAAGGCGGTATTTCTGCTGACGACGCTGTTGGGGATGACCGGATTGTGGCTGGCGGTGCTGGCGGATTCTGGCGCGACGGCACTGGTTACCGCCAATGCGTTGCGGTTATTGCGGAAGAAATAATTTGGTCACTGGCGGCGCAAACGCCGCCCCTATAGCTGACAGGAAGTAGGGGCGGCGTTTTCGCCGCCCATGATAATGATTGCGTCGGTTCTTGATAACGGCGTTTTCGCCGCCCGCCGGTCACAAGCCTTTCTTCAACAGATACTTATATGGCGTGGTCTCCACCGACTGCGCCAGCAGAGTATGTTCCATAAAACGACAAAAACCGGGGATATCGCGCGTGGTGGCCGGGTCATCGGCAATAATCAGCAGCGTTTCCCCTTCCTGCATTACGCGCACGGCTTTGCGCACCATCATCACAGGTTCCGGGCAGCGCAGGCCCAGCGCATCTAAGGTTTGATCCGGGTTGGCGAAGATATCGCTCATAACACTCTTATTACCGCATATTGACAAGAATACCGCTTATTCTACCCCTGAGTGCCCGCGGTGCAAGTCAGATGCGTGACGTTAACGTTTGCGTTAAAATTAACCATTGCAATAGAAGACGAAATCGGTAAGATTCCGGCCGGTTTATGATTTCCCCATACTAAGGGCGTTATCGTTGCAGCCAGTTTGGTCACGGCCAGCGCACAGCCACCGCAGCGTACTGAAGTACGTGAGGATGGCGAGCACTGCCCGGGGACAAAATGGCAAATAAGATAGCCCGAAAAAAGTTCCCACTGGGTTCCCTCACCCCATATCTAAAAAGGCTACATTGATGATCTCTTTTACTCCGCGTCAGCGCACTTATGCGTTGGTCTGGCTATCACTATTCCATCTGCTGGTGATCACTTCCAGTAACTATCTGGTACAGCTACCGATCTCAATATTCGGCTTGCATACCACCTGGGGTGCGTTTAGTTTTCCGTTTATCTTCCTCGCAACCGATCTGACGGTACGCATTTTTGGTGCGCCGCTGGCACGTCGTATTATTCTGCTGGTGATGGTTCCGGCACTGTTTATCTCTTACGCCCTTTCATCACTCTATTTTCAGGGCGAGTGGCAGGGCTTCGCGGCGCTGCGCGAGGTAAATCTGTTTGTCGCCCGTATCGCCTGCGCCAGCTTTATGGCCTATGCATTAGGGCAAATCCTTGATGTACACGTGTTTAACCGTCTGCGCCGCAACGCCCGCTGGTGGATTGCGCCGGCCGCAGCAATGTTTCTCGGCAATATCAGCGATACCCTCGCCTTCTTCTTTATTGCTTTCTACAAAAGCCCCGATCCGTTTATGGCGCAGAACTGGATGGAGATCGCGCTGGTGGATTACAGCTTCAAAGTACTGATCTGCATGGTCTTCTTCCTGCCTGCCTATGGCGTATTGCTGAACGCCGCGCTGAAACGTCTGGCGGAACGCAGCAATAAAGCTGAACTGAATTTCGGATAACACTGCTGCCGCTGTAGCCATTAACAGCATATTCTGTGACAGTAAGCGGGTTGCTTTTACTGACTGATTTAGTTTGTATGTACCCTAAGCTGAAACTCAGTACGCGAATTAATAAAAGGGATCCTGATGCGTAACGTGGCGAAATATGTAGGAATCGGTTTACTGGTCTTGGGCTTAGCCGCCTGTGACGGTAAAGATGACAAGGCGGCAGCGGATGATAATGGCGTGAGCAGCAGCCAGTCGGCGCAGACGGTTAATCTGATGGATGGCAAACTGAGTTTTGTTCTGCCAGCGGGCATGTCCGACAAAAGCGGCAAGCTGGGCACTCAGGCTAACAATATGCATGTTTATGCCGATGAATCGGGTCAGAAAGCGATTATCGTTATTGACGGTGATGCCACCACTGACGGGCTGGATGTATTGTCAAAACGTCTGGAAGCGCAGCAGCGTAACCGCGATCCGCAGTTGCAGGTGGTGACCAATAAATCCATCACGCTGAAAGGTCAGACGGCGCAGCAGCTGGATAGCGTGATCTCGGCGAACAACCAGTCATCCTGGTCTTCGGTGATCCTGAGTAAAGTCGACGGCAAACTGCTGACGCTGCAAATTACCCTGCCAGCGGATAATCAGCAGCAGGCGCAGAGCGAAGCGGAAAATATTATTAATACGATTTCGCTGAAATAGTTCTGCTAGCGGGCGGCGAGAACGCCGCCCCTGCGTTTTATTGTAGGGGAGCCGATTACAAACCTGCCGTCTCGCGAATATATTTGCGTGCTTTCACAGCATACTCAAACGGGTTAGCCAGCGCCGGATCCTGCTCGGCTTCCACCACCATCCAGCCTTTATAGCCGTAATCGTCGAGGATTTTAAATACCGGTTTAAAATCGATCACCCCGTCACCCGGTACGGTAAAGGTGCCTTTCTTCACCCCGTCGAGGAATGACAGCTTCTCACGACGCACCTGCGCCACAATCTCATCGCGCACATCTTTTAAATGCACATGATTGATGCGTGGCAGATACGTCGTCAGCAGCGCCAGCATCTTCTCCTGCGAGCCTTCGGAGTAATAGGCGTGGCCGGTATCGTACAGCAGGAATACATCGTCATTGGTCAGCGCCATAAAGCGATCCACTTCTTCAGTGGTCTGGATACCGGTGCCCATATGATGATGCAGACAGACCTGCATCCCCTTCGCTGCGGCGATTTTCGCCAGCTCGTTGTAGCCTTCCGCCGTCAGGCGCCACTCTTCATCGCTGAAATAAGGCTTCTCTTCCAGTACCGCCAGCGTGGTGCCCTGGATACTTTTGCTCTGCTCTGAACAGCCAATCACTCTGGCGCCCATCGCATGCAGGAAATTCATATGATTGGTAAATTCATCGATGGTTTTCGCTTTATCGCCCTGGGCGAAGAAAGTACTAAACCAGGCGTTACAAATCTGCAAACCGCGAATATCCAGCATCGGCTTTAGTACCGCCGGATCGCGCGGATATTTGCTGCCCACTTCGCTACCGGTAAAACCGGCCAGCGCCATTTCGCTGACGATTTGCTGGAACGTATTCTCTTTACCTAAATCAGGCATATCGTCGTTGGTCCAGCCAATCGGCGCGATCGCCAGTTTTACATTATCTTTATTCATCGCAATCTCTCCACGGGCGGCACGAACGCCCCCCCTGTGAATAGGGTTATTGGCTCAGCAACTCACGCTCAATCAATTCACGCGTTTCCACAGCCTGATATTTCATTTTTTCCGGATAACCAAACAGTGAAGAGGCAATAATCGATTCACCGCCCACCTTGTAGTTACGGTTGGCAAAATCCATCTCACGCAGCGTCTGGAACAGCGTCGGGAAATCGACTTCCCCTTCGCCTACACCCACATGCTGGTGAATGGTGGCATCGACGCCCGGTGGATTGACGATATAGCGACAATGTTTGGTGTGGTTCATGGTATCGGCGATCAGCACATGCGACAGATCATCACCGGCATACTCCAGCATATTCTTCACATCGCCCTTCCCTTTGTCATAGAAGAAGGTGTGCGGCACGCTGTACAGGTATTTCACATGCTCACTGCGGAATGACTTCACCAGATCGGCGGTTTCGTTGCTCTCTTCGCAGAAATCCCATGGGTGTGACTGAATTTCGACGCGGATACCTTCACGTTCGATAATCGGCAGCAACTCTTCCATCGAGCGATAGAACATCTCTTCACAGATTTCCGGCTCGTTTGGCGTGCCGGACAGCTCGGTGTTAATCACCGGCACACCCATCTCCACGGCGATCTCAATCATCCGTTTCCAGTTTCTCACCGCCGCCTGACGACGCGCTTCATCCGGGCCAGACCAGCGATAGACCACGATAAAAGAGGAGATCTCCACACCCGTTGCCTTTAGCGCGTTTTTGTACTCGGTCACGATCTCGCGGCTGGCTTTCGGATGCTTATAAAACGGGTTTATCTGCGGATGCGGCGACTGTTCAATATATTTGTAACCCCAGTCCGCGACCTGGTGAACCATTTTGGTGATGCCTAAATCTTTAATGACATCAACATCAAAAGCGATTTTCATCGGTCTCTCCGTGGATTATGACTTGTTGTAAAACGCCGGACGCGCGGGCAGTTCAACCGGCTCAATCGCGCCGCTGTTCTGCGCCTTAATACAGGCATCGGCAGCCACTGACGCGGCATAACCATCCCATGCTGACGGGCCCTGTAGCTGACCGGCAGTGGCATCATTAATAAATGCCTGTAACTCAACGTCGTACGCATCGATAAAGCGATCTTTCCAGTCGGTAAGAATGGTTTCCGACAGTTTGGCTTCTTTACGCAGCAGCACTGACTGAGGTTCCGGCAGTCTGGCAATTCCCTCTTCACCCACTACTTCACACTGAATATCGTAGCCGTAGGCACAGTTAACAAAGATCTCCACATCGATGCGAATCCCTTTGTGGGTTTCAAACAGGACAATCTGTGGATCTTTCAGTTTGGCGTGTGACTTAGAGCTGGTGCGTGGGAACACCACCTGCACGGTCTTGTAGTCATCTTCGGTCAGCCAGCGCAACACATCCAGTTCGTGGATCAGCGTATTGGTGATCGCCATATCGGTGACATAGTTTTCCGGTACGGTTGGATTGCGGTGTGCGCAGTGCAGCATCAGCGGCTCGCCAATTTCGCCGTCAGTAATCACCTTTTTCAGCGCCACATAGCCTGCGTCGTACGGGCGCATAAAGCCCACCTGCACCAGACGCTTGCCGAACTTAATTTCGGCGTCAACGATACGGCGGCAGCCTTCAGCGGTCATCGCCAGCGGCTTCTCACAGAACACCGGCTTACCAGCGGCAATCGCGGCGAGGGTGAACTCTTCATGGGTCGGATCCCATGAAGTAACCAGCACCGCATCAACCTCGCTGGATTTCACGACTTCATGGCCATCGGCATAGACTTCAGCCTCAAGGCCGAGACGGTTGAGGGCGGCTTTAGCGCCATCAACATTGATATCCGATACCGCCACCACCCTGGCCCCTTGCAGTACTTTGCTGCAGCGGCGAATGTGTTCCTGGCCGATAGCGCCAGTACCGATAACACCTAAACGTAGCGTCATGATATCTCCAGAATTTTGTAGGGTTGAGAATCAGTAATAATTAGTATTTGCGTGCCTGATCGAGATGTTCATCCAGCATTTTAGCGACCGCATCAACGCGTTCGGAGGTGGAAACCCGCGCGCCGCCGACGTGCCACCAGCTGAAGTATTTGTGCACCATGGTTTTCGGCAGCACTTTGATATCAATCAGCGTCGAAACCGTCTGCTTCTGCGCATCTTCCAGCGCGGCTTTCAGCTGCGGCAGGGTAGTCACACGATAGGTTTTACAGCCGTAACCGGCGGCAATCGCGGCGAAATCGACCGGCACAAAGCCACCATCCAGTTTGCCGCCTTCAGCATTACGGAAGCGGAACTCGGTGGTAAAGCTATCCATCCCGTGTTCCATCTGCAGATTGTTAATACAGCCGTTAGTCATATTGTCGAACAGCACGACATTGATCTTGGCGCCTTCCTGGATCGAGGTCACCAGCTCGGAGTGCAGCATCATAAAGGAGCCGTCGCCCACCAGCGTATAGACCTCACGATGAGGCTCGGCCAGCTTGACGCCCAGCGATGCGCTGACCTCATAACCCATACAGGAGTAGCCATACTCCACGTGGTAGCTGTTGTAATCTTTATTGCGCCAGACGCGCTGTAAATCACCGGGCAGACTACCCGCGGCGGCGACAATCACTGAATTCTTTGGGAGCTGCTCGTTAAGCGTGCCGAGGACGCTGCTCTGTGTCAGGAAGGAGCTGGTCAGACGATTAAATTCGGCAAACAGCGCTTCGCGATCGATATGGTCGGCAATCTCCGGGATAAAATCAGCACCGCTGTATGCCACCTGATAGACACGCTGGGTCTCTTTCAGCAGCTTACTCTGCGCCTGATCAATCTGCTCACCCCAGCCGCTGCTGAAGCCCTGCTCAGCCAGACGGCTGTCGAGTGCGGTCAGCGCCTCACGCGCATCGGCCACCAGTTGCACGCCATCAAGCTTATAGCTGTCGAAGTTGCTGACGTTGATATTCAGAAAACTGACATCCGGGTTCTGGAAAATCCATTTAGAGGCGGTGGTAAAGTCGGTGTAACGGGTGCCGACGCCAATCACCAGATCGGCCTCTTTCGCCAGCAGATTGGCCGCCAGGCAACCGGTCTCACCAACGCCGCCGACATTAAGCGGGTGATCGGAGATAATCGTACCTTTACCGGCCTGGGTTTCGGCAAACGGAATATGGTGACGCTCGGCGAACTGACGCAGCGCTTCACCGGCGTCGGAGTATTTCACCCCGCCACCGCAAACGATCAGCGGTTTACGTTTACGCGCCAGCAGCTTCAGCGCGTCATCCAGCTGGGCAGCGGTCGGCAGACGGCGATCAAGACGATGTACGCGTTTCTGGAAGAAATACTCCGGGAAATCCCAGGCTTCACCCTGCACATCCTGCGGCAGCGACAGCGTCACCGCGCCGGTTTCTGCCGGGTCAGTCAGCACGCGCATCGCATTGATACAGGCGGTCATCAGCTGTTCAGGACGGCTAACACGGTCCCAGTATTTACTGACCGCGCGGAACGCATCGTTGGTACTGATGCTGAGATCGTGACTCTGTTCAATCTGCTGCAACACCGGGTCGGGCTGACGGGTGGCAAAGACATCGCCCGGCAGCAGCAGCAGTGGAATACGGTTGGCCGTGGCAGTAGCGGCGGCGGTGATCATATTGGCCGCGCCTGGTCCGACGGAGGAACTACAGGCGATAATTTCGCGACGCAGCTTCTGTTTGGCATAACCAATCGCCGCATGCGCCATCCCCTGCTCGTTGCGCCCCTGCAGCACCACCAGATCACCGCTATCCTGTTCCAGAGCCTGACCAATGCCAAGCACATTGCCATGGCCGAAGATGGCAAAAATCCCTTTTACAAACTTGGTTTCGGTGCCGTCAACGGACAGATACTGATTATCGAGGAATCTGACCAGCGCCTGTGCCGTGGTTAATCTAATCTTGCCCATGTGCTCATCCTTTACGTAAGGGTCCGCCTGAAACAGACATGCCGCAGTGCGTATTTAAGGCCGCCGCTGACGTTAACGAACAGGCGACAACTGATAAGTGAAACGTGAGGCGATTATAAACAAATATTTTTTCCACTAAACACAATTACAGAAAAAACATTTCATTTTGCGAGAGAGATCAAATTCTGCCGTTTACAGGGGTTTGCCAGACGGTTTTCACACCATGAACTGAAACATTCCGCCACCCTTATGCTGTAAAAGGAAATTTAATTTCACTTCAACAGCTTCACGGCTTTAGCGCACACGAGTTGCGACAGCGCTCACAGCTTTTGCCGTGCCTGGCGTCAGCGATAAAACCATCACCACGGGCTGCAGACCGCCAGAGTTTTATCTACCTCACAATTTTGGGGTGAAGATTTCATTTCATATTGAATTTGGAATTTTTATTCCTCATACTGCCAGACATGTTAAATCGGTTCGATCGGCTTTACCCGGAGAAGCCAGGCAGAGTCTGCTTATCACAGAAGGAAACCACAGGTATGAGTACACAACAGAAGCGGCTTGATGTGATTTGTATCGGACGCATCGCCGTTGACTTTTATGGCCAGCAAATCGGTGCGCGACTGGAAGACACCAACACATTTTCAAAATATCTTGGCGGCTCGTCCGGTAACGTGGCGTATGGCACGGCGATTCAGGGGCTGAAATCCGCCATGCTGGCGCGTGTGGGTGATGAGCATAACGGTCGTTTCCTGCGTGAAGAGCTGCAACGTGTCGGCGTTGATACACAATCACTGATCACTGATGAGTCGCGTCTGACCGGGATGGTGATTCTGGGTATTAAAGATGAAGATACCTTTCCGCTGATCTTCTACCGTGAAAACTGCGCCGATATGGGTCTGATCCCGGAGGATATCCGTGAAGAGTATATTGCCTCCTCGCGAGCGGTGGCGGTCACCGGCACCCACCTGTCGCACCCCGATACCCGTGCGGCAGTGCTGAAAGCGCTGGATATCGCCCGCCGTCATGGCCTGCGCACCGCGCTGGATATCGATTATCGTCCGGTACTCTGGGGTCTGACTTCACTCGGCGATGGCGAAACCCGCTTTATCGAATCTCAGCATGTCACCCAACAGCTGCAGGAAGTGCTGCACTACTTCGATCTGGTGGTCGGTACCGAAGAAGAGTTCCATATTGCCGGCGGCAGCACCGATACGCTGACGGCGCTGAAAAATGTGCGACAGGCAACTAACGCCACCCTGGTGTGTAAGCGCGGTCCGCTGGGTTGCGTGGTATTTGAAGACGCCATCCCGGACAGCTGGGAAGCGACCCGGCTGCAAAGCGGCGTGCGTGTTGAAGTGCTGAATGTCCTGGGCGCGGGCGACGCCTTTATGTCCGGTCTGCTGCGCGGCTGGTTAAATGATGAAGGCTGGGAGCAGGCGTGTCGCTATGCCAATGCCTGTGGCGCGCTGGTGGTATCACGCCACGGTTGCGCACCGGCGATGCCAACCAAAGAGGAGCTGGATGACTTCCTGGCGCGCGATAACGAGGTCAAACGCCCGGATCTGGATGCGCGCCTCAACCATCTGCATCGCGTCACCACGCGTAAGCAGCAGTGGCAGGAACTGAATGTGTTCGCCTTTGACCACCGCAAGCAGCTGGCCGATATGGCGCGCGAAGCCGGGGTCGATGAAGCACGTATTCCGCAGCTGAAAACGCTGCTGTTAAAAGGTGCGCAGGAAGCGGCGGCGGAAGCTGGTCTGGAAAATCGCAGCGGCATCCTTGCCGATACCACTTATGGTCAGAAAGCGCTGAATGCGATTACCGGTAAAGGCTGGTGGATCGGCCGGCCGATTGAACTGCCGGGTTCACGTCCGCTGCGCCTGGAACATGGCAATATCGGCTCGCAGCTGATCGACTGGCCGCAGGAGCATGTGGTGAAATGCCTGGTGTTCTACCATCCGCACGATAGCGCCGAAATCCGTCAGCAGCAGGATGAGCTGATTCTCGATGTCTGGCGCGGCTGTAACAAATCAGGTCATGAGCTGCTGCTGGAGGTGATTCTGCCGGAAAGCAATCCTGACCATCAGGAGTCTTATTATCACGAGATGCTGACGCACTTCTACAGCCTCGGCATTCAGCCGGACTGGTGGAAACTGCCGCCGCTGTCGCTGGCCAGCTGGCAGTCGATTGGCCAGCTTATCGAGAAAAATGACCCGCACTGTCGTGGGATCCTGCTGCTGGGACTGGATGCACCGGAAGAGAAACTGAAAGCCGGTTTTGCCGCCGCCGCCCAGGCGCCGTGGGTAAAAGGCTTTGCCGTCGGTCGCACCATTTTCGGTCAGCCGTCACGTCAGTGGCTGCAGGGCGAACTCGACGATCAGTCGCTAATCAATCAGGTAAAAAGCAATTATCTGAAGCTGATTCGCTACTGGCGCGAAGCGCGTCCGGCGAAATAACTGTTCGGTTTAAGAAGAGGCGACGTCAGGTCGCCTTTTTTTATTGCGGATCCAACCGGCGGCGAGAACATTTATTTGCAGGAGAGCCGTTATCGGCTCCCGTTTCGAAAGCCTGCACCATTCCTGATGAAATTTCGCACCACTTTATGTGAGGTGATTCATATTGCGATGAAATAAAGTCCGCAATATCCGTCATGAAGTGAAATTTTCCATCCATCTGGTAGAATATCGCTCAGCAAAACGCCAATTATTTTTTTAGTGAGCCGAAGTAATGACTAATAATCCGACACAACTTTCCTTGTTACAGGACGACATACGCCGTCGCTACGATACTCTCAGCAAACGCCTGAAACAGGTGGCTCGCTATATCCTGGATAACAGTAACAGTATCGCTTTCGATACCGTCGCTTCCATTGCCCAGCAGGCTGATGTGCCGCCCTCCACCCTGATTCGTTTCTCTAATGCCTTTGGCTTTAGCGGCTTTAACGAAATGAAACAGGTTTTCCGTCAGCATCTGATGGAAGAGACGGTGAACTACACCGAACGTGCGCGCCTGTTTCGTCAGACCGCCACCGATGAAAGCGCCTCTGCCCCGGAGACACCGGCGGAGATCCTCAATGTGTTTACCATGGTGAACTCACAGGCGCTGCAGCAGCTGGCAATGCAGACCAACCCGGAGCAGCTGGAAAAAGCGGTGCAGATGCTGGGGGAAGCGGAAAATATCTACGTTATCGGTCTGCGCCGTTCGTTTAGCGTCGCCTCTTATCTCACCTATGCGCTGCGTCACCTTGAGCGTCGTGCTTTTCTGATTGATGGCCTCGGTGGCATGTTTACCGAGCAGCTGAGCATGGTTAATCCGAAAGACGTGGTAATTGCCATCAGCTACTCACCTTATGCCCGTGAAGCGGTCGAGCTGGTGGAACTGGGCGCCAGGCGTGGTGCGCATCTGATTGCCATCACCGACAGCCAGGTCAGCCCGCTGGCCGCCTTTAGCGATGTCTGTTTTGTGGTGCGTGAAGCGCAGGTTGATGGTTTCCGTTCGCAGGTCGCATCGTTATGTCTGGCGCAGACTCTGGCAGTATCACTGGCGCTGAATAACGCCGATAATACAAAATAACGCAAAGAAACAGTTTCTTTCAGTTGCTATTTTGACTGTCAGTGGCAGGGGCGTACAACAATAAAGTCTGAACCCTGCCCGTTCGTTTCAGGAGGAGACGTAAAATGACACGTTCAATTCAGCAACTCTGTGTGGTGGCTGTTTTAACCACCCTCACCCTGGGTATATGCGCCCCGGCATTTGCCTGCTACCGACAACGCTCCGATTGTTACTATAACTGTATGCGCTTTCATAACTGGCAATGGTGGCAGCGGATGGCTTGTGCGTTAGGTGGTAGCCAGAAGCGCCTCGCCATGGTGCATCACAACGGCACGGGCGGCGAGAACGCCGCCCCTACAATAGATCTGCGTAGGGGCGGCGTTCTCGCCGCCCGTAAAGGTGACCTTATTACTCACAACCGGTTTATTTACGCGGATAGTCGTCGCTATTTACCCAGGCATGATCCTGCTCCCAGCTAAATTTCCATAGACGTACCGGCCCGGCCATCACATTGAGATAGTAGTTATCATACCCGGCGATGGTCGCCACCGGATGATAGCCACGCGGCACGGTAACCACATCACGGTTATAGGCTGCCATACACTCATCCAGCGAGCGGTCGTCAGTGTAAACGCGCTGCATGGCGAAGCCCTGCTCCGGGTTGAACCGATGATAATAGGTCTCTTCCAGATAGGTCTCGGTGTCTGAGTTTTCCTGATCGTGCTTATGGCTTGGATAAGAGCTGGTATCGCCCTCATTGGTATACACTTCCACCACCAGCAGGCTATCGGCCGGTTTGTCATCCGGCAGAATATTATGCACCAGGCGCTTATTGCGCCCCTTGCCGCGCTGCTCAACCCCGACATCAGCGGGTGCAATCAGGCGCGCAGGCAGTTTGCCGCTGCCAGGCGCGTTACAGACTGCCAGCTCCAAATCGGAGTCAGCATAGATTTCTACTTTATCGCTGTGCGGTACATAGACCGAGTAAGGCGGCGTGCGCTCAAATGGCGACATGCGCTTGCCAATGCCCGGAAACTCGGCATGCAACGTTTTAACCGATGCCAGTCCGGCGACCAGCACCAGACACAGCTCTTTATCGCCGCTTTCCAGCGTCAGGGTTTGACCTTTTTTCAACTGATAAGCATCAAAGCCCACATAGCGCCAGCCGGCGCTTTCCGGCGTAACATGCTGGATGCGTCCACTGGCATCCGGTTGTTGATATCTGGCAAGCAAAGACATCCTGCTTCTCCTGTAGTCGATGATTATCCCAGCGTTGGCATGCTGAATTCAGAAACTGTCTTCTGACCGCTCGGCCAGCGTACAGTGGCGGTTTTCATGCGGGTATAGAAACGCACGCCATCCGGTCCATGCACGTTCAGCGCGCCAAACACCGAACGCTTCCAGCCACCAAAGCTATGGAACGCCATTGGTACCGGCACCGGCACATTCACGCCAACCATGCCCGCCTGCACTTCACGCACAAAGTCGCGGCCGGTGTGGCCATTGCTGGTAAAGATGGCGCTGCCGTTACCAAACTCATGGCTGTTCACCAGTTGCAGCGCGCTCTTATAATCCGGCGCACGCATAATGCTCAGCACCGGTCCGAAAATCTCTTCACGCCAGATCACCATATCGGAGGTGACATTATCGAACAGCGTACCGCCGACGTAGTAGCCTTCAGCATAGCCCGGCACGTCGATATTGCGGCCATCAACCACCAGCTTCGCGCCTTCCTGTTCACCTTTATCGATATAACCCAGCACTTTTTTCTGGTGCGCAGCGGAAACCACCGGCCCCATCTCATTTTCATCCTTACCTTTCCGGATGCCCGGGCCAACGCGCAGCGCTTTTACCAGCGGCGTCAGAGCGGCAATCAGTTTGTCGGCAGTATCGTCCCCCACCGCTACCACCACCGGCAGCGCCATACAGCGTTCACCGGCAGAGCCAAACGCGCCGCCCATAATCGCGTTCACCGTGGCATCGAGATCGGCGTCCGGCATCACGATGGCATGGTTCTTCGCCGCGCCGAATGCCTGTACGCGTTTGCCATGGGCACTGGCGGTTTTATAGATATGCTCCGCCACGCCAGAAGAGCCAACAAAACTCACCGCCTGCACACGCGGATCGGTATACAGCTGCTCGGCATCCTGGTTCGAACAGTGAATCACGTTAAATACACCATCCGGCAGACCCGCTTCGGTCAGCAGTTCAGCCATACGTACAGAAGCGGAAGGATCAAGCGCCGGTGGCTTCAGCACAAAGGTGTTGCCGCAGGCCAGTGCGATCGGGAACATCCACAGTGGCACCATCGCCGGGAAGTTAAATGGCGTAATCCCCGCCACCACGCCCAGGGGCTGCATCAGCGAGTAGCTGTCAACGCCGGTGCCGACATCAGCAGAGTTCTCGCCCTTAATCAGGTGAGGAATACCACAGGCAAACTCCACCACTTCCAGACCGCGGGTCAGTTCACCCAGCGCATCAGACCACACTTTGCCGTGTTCACTGACAATCAGCTCGGCCAGCTCTTCGCGATGCTGTTCCATCAGCGCTTTAAAGTTAAACATGATACGTGCGCGGCGCAGCGGTGAAGTGCGGGACCACTCATCAAAGGCGTTATGTGCCACTTCAATGGTTTTTGCCACTTCCGCTGCGGTGCTTTGCGTCAGCTCGCGCACTGGTTTGCCGGTTGCCGGATCGTAGACCGGAATTGTTTCATTGCTGGCGCTGAATGAAGTTTTACCGCCAATAAAGTTACCCGTGATATTCATGTTCTTGCCTCTTTGATGTGGTGGATCCCTGCAGGCAGACTTCGACCTCGCACGCTACCTGACCGGACAAAACCCGAATGCGTGCTAAGAAAGTATTATATTGAAATAAATTTTTCAAATATTTCCCTTTGAAAAATTCGTTTTTAGCGGCGTGGATCGCATTTTTTCTGCAAGGGGAATTTCCCGGCGGCGAACGGGGTTAACAGCGGCGCGGTTCCTCCGTCATTGCAGGATTTTTTGCGAAGCAGATCTAAAAATTTAAATTTCACATTTAACTATTTATGAAATAAATGTTCTTTTATTAGCCATACCTCTGACCCTCTTTCCTGCAGGAGCAACAACATGGCCATCGATCCGACCCGTTTCTGTATTAACCGTAAAATCGCTCCAAATCTTTCTCTCGACGCATTCTTTAAGCTGGTGCAACGGCTCGGCCTGAACAAGGTTGAACTGCGTAACGATATGCGCGGCGGTAAAGTCACGGATAATCTCAGTCACGCTGAAGTCAAAAGTCTGGTGACAAAATATGGCCTGGAGATTGTCACCATTAATGCGGTCTATCCGTTTAATCAGATCAGTGCGGAGTTGCTGGAAAAAGCGGAAGGTTTGCTGAAAGATGCGCAGGGGGTCGGCGCCAAAGCGCTGGTGCTTTGTCCGTTAAACGACGGTACGCCAGTCTCTGATAACGAAACCATGGCCGCGCTGAAGCAGCTGGCGCCACTGTTTGCGCAGTATGGCATTCAGGGACTGGTAGAACCACTGGGCTTCCCGGTCAGTTCATTACGCTCTGCGGTACAGGCGCAGACACTGATCCGTGACAGCCAGCTGCCGTTTAAGATTGTGCTGGATACGTTCCATCATCATCTGTACGAGAAAGCCGAGCAGGAGTTTGAAGCGGGCATCGATATCAATGCCATTGGGCTGGTGCATCTCTCCGGCGTCGAGGACAGCCGTCCAACCGCTGAGCTAACCGATGAAGAGCGCATTATGTTAACCAGTGACGATCTGCTTAACAGCGCCAGCCAGGTGCAGCGTCTGGAGCGGATGGGTTATAAAGGCGTCTACGCCTTTGAGCCGTTCTCTTCCGAGCTGGATCGCTGGAGCGAAGCAGATATTGAACACGAAATCCGCCAGAGTATTGCGCTGTTACAGGGGTGATCTGATAGCGGGCGGCGAAAACGCCGCCCCTACAAAACCCCATCGTACCTGTAGGGGCGGCGTTCTCGCCGCCCGTCCCGATGATTTCCACAATACGTTATGACGGCGTTCTCGCCGCCCGTCCCGATGATTTATGTCGCCCGCAGCTGCATCCGCAACGTTACCACCAGCGCCAGACAGACCAGCAAGCCGCCCAACAGATAAATACTTGGCACCCCGGCATAGCTCATAATCAGGCCAGCAACCGGCCCGGTAATCCCCAGCGATAAATCCATAAATGTGGTATAAGCCGCCAGCGCGCTGCCCTGATTTTGCGGCGGCACCACCTTCACCGCCACCACGCCAATCGCCGGAAACACCAGCGAGAAACCCGCGCCGGTCAGGAATGCGCCGAGATTCGCCATCCACGGCATCACGGAACCCCAGACCAGGAACAGCCCGAGCGCTTCGACCGCAAAACAGCACATCGCCACTTTTAAACCGCCATGGCGGTTGATGCTGTCAGGGAACAGCAAGCGGGCGCCAACAAAAGCGACGCTGAACATTGTCAGGGCAAAGGCGGCACCTTCCCAGCCTTTATCCTGATAAAACAGGGTAATAAAGGTGGCAATCACCCCAAATCCGGCGGATCCCATAGCGAGGATCAGACCATAGCCATAAATCTTGCCCAGCACTGCGCGAAACGGCAGCGGCTTACCTTTACTGGCCTTCACCGCCGGACGGCGCAGGGCAAAACCAATGGCGACAACAATAATCGCCATAATAATTATTGCCAGCAGCAGCAGGCCGCCGAAATGATAGATCAGCACCCCAAGCGGCGCGCCGATCGCCATCGCGCCATAGGTGAAAATACCGTTCCACGAAATCACCCGGCCAATATGCAGCGAGCCCACCATGCCAACGCCCCATAACGTTGAACCGGTACCGGCAAAACTTTGCCCGACACCGAGAATCAGACGTCCGGCGCACAACAGCACCAGGCTGAGCACCGGCAACCCGGCGCTCAGTGCCGCCAGCAGGTAAAACACGCCGCTGAGAAAACAGCCGCACAGGCCGGCGATCACCACTTTCTTCGGTCCCCAGAGATCGGCATAGCGACCGGCATGGGGACGGCTTAACAGCGTCGAGAAATATTGCAGGCTGATTACCAGTCCGGCCCAGAAGGCGCTGTAACCCATCACATCGTGGACATAGCCGGGAAGTACCGCCAGCGGCAGGCCTATAGTGAGATAACTGGCGAAATTAAAAATTACCGTGGAGATAATACGCAGATTCAGGCGAAATCCGCTTTGGGCAGCTTCCGTTGCAGGTTGCTCAGACATGAAATTTAAGGCTCGCGTTCGGGTGACTGATGGTGCTGAAGAATAATTATACGCGTTTTTAAGCGGCTTTGGTCATACAAATGGGCGATGACGTACCCGCGCTACTTCCATTACTCTGAAAATCAGGAAGTTAAGCCTGCAACGACTACACTTGTCATGCTAACCATTCCAGGAGACCCCATGACCGCACCACAGCAGGAAAAAATTGGCCAGAATATGTTGCTGAAAATGGCATTGCTGGTTGTCATCCTTGCCGGCATCCATGCAGCAGCGGAGATTATTGTTCCCTTTTTACTGGCCTGTTTTCTCGCTATCGTCCTTAATCCGCTGGTGACCATGCTGATGCGACGCGGCCTGCGACGTACCCTGGCAATCACGCTGGTGATAGTGGTGATCTTAGTGGTCATTACCCTGCTGGTGGCGATGATTGCCAGTTCCGTAAATGAATTCAGCGATCTCTATCCGCAAATTCGCGCCACGCTGGAGAAAAAACTGGAGGTGGTGCAGCATCTGGCGGCCAGCATCCATATCAATATCTCCACCGAGTCGCTGGCTGAACGGCTGGATCCCAACTCGCTGATGAATGTGGCGACAACCGTGTTAACCCAGTTCTCCGGGGCAATGACTAACTTTGTGCTGCTGATCCTGACAGTGGTATTTATGCTGTTTGAGGTGCGTCATCTGCCCTACAAACTGCGCAACGCGCTGGTAAATCCGCAAATTCGCATTGCCGGGATGCATAAGGCATTAAAAGGTGTCACTCACTATCTGGCGCTGAAAACCCTGATCAGCCTGGTGACCGGCGTCGCAGTCTGGCTCAGCTTATTGCTGCTGGGGGTTAAATTCGCCCTGCTGTGGGGCGTGGTGGCCTTTATTCTGAATTTTATTCCCAATATCGGACCGATTATCGCCGGGATTCCACCACTGATTCAGGCGCTGGTGCTGAACAGCGTTTACGACGCCGCCCTGGTGGCGGGCCTGTTTACCGCTATCCATATGGTGTTTGGCAATATTCTGGAGCCACGCGTCATGGGCCGCGGTCTGGGAATGTCGACGCTGGTGGTGTTTCTCTCGTTGATATTCTGGGGCTGGCTGCTGGGGCCGGTCGGTATGTTGCTGTCGGTGCCGCTGACCAGTGTCTGTAAGATCCTGATGGAAACCACGCCGGGTGGCAGCAAACTGGCGATCCTGCTGGGCGATGGCCGCCCGTGCCGATATCAGTCCACAATAAACAGCTTTGCACCTTCACTGGTCCAGGAGCGATGCGCTTAAGCCTGATCGGCAACCTGATAACTCATTCCCGCCTGCAAAGTAAATACCCGTCCATCTTCCAGCTCGGTATGCAGCTCCCCGGAAAGACACAGCAGAATATGGCCTTTCGAACACCAGTGGTCAGCGAAGTAACCGGCACTGTACTCAACCATTCTGACGCGGATATCGCCGAACTGCTGGGTTCGCCAGATAGCGATGCCTTTCTCACCCTTATGTTCAGTTGGCGCTATCGCCGACCATGCTGTGGTGCCAAAAGGGATATTGCTGAGTTGCATGTTTTTTCTCCCGGAATTACTGCCCGTTGAAAGCGACCGTCTGGTCAAAAAAGTCTGCTTTTGGCGGACTTAAGTCAATTTAAGCAAAAAAGCGCTTAAAAAGACATTTTGTTATCCGTTTATGGCGTCATTAAGGATGATATAAATAATCAGCAGATTAACTGACCATGTTATTCTTGATTATGCAGGCAGCCAGGCATCGTCTGACGCACAAAGGGGTACCGCGTGGTGGCATCAATAAGTAAGAGAGGTGAACACGGCTGGCTGTTAATGCTGGCGGCGGGCCTGTTGCCACTGCTGCTGGGCATCTTGTTTACCTTTGTCGAAGCACAGCAAATGGAGAAGCGCCAGCAGGTCAGCACGGCGATGGCGGTGTTAAACCAGGCGGAAAATATCAGTGACCGCGCCTGGGAGATGGTGGATCAGCTGCAGAAGTATGATCATCAGACCTGTAACGCGGTAGGTAAAGATATTCAGCGCCTCGGCTCAATCGCCGCCTACTTTCGTTCCGTCGGTTTAACTCAGGGCCACGATGTCCTCTGCTCCTCCGCCTATGGCCTCAATCCCGGCACCATAAACACCATGATACGCCTGCCGCCCTCACAACCCATAGCGCCGGAGATAATCCTGTCGGTGTCGGGCACTGCTGGCGTACCGACCCGCCCGGCCGTGCTGTTTTTTCGCCAGCGGCCTGAGGGTGACGGCGCTTTTGCACTGGTAGATGGTCAGTATCTGCTCGACTTTATGCGCGCCCTCGGTGAACCGCGCGATTATCAGGTGACGGTGCAGTTTAATAACGGCTTTCGCATCGCCAGCGGCTATGTCAGACCCGACCATAATCCGCTGTTCGATAATGAGGTGTACTTCGCCAGCTCGCCGCGCTACCCGATCAAAGTCAGTGTCACCTCCCCGGAATCAGAAGCGGTTAAGGCGTGGCGTCAGGTATTCCTGACCTTCCTGCCAATGGCGGCAATCCTCTCGCTGCTCTGTATGGCATTAGCCAGTAACTGGCTGAAACGCAAAATGTCATACCAGGATGAGATGCGCCGGGCAATCGCGAAGCGCGAGTTTTCCGTCAATTACCAACCGGTGTATGACGTTTCACTGGCCACCTATGCTGGCGCCGAGGCGTTAATGCGCTGGCAGCGTGCCGATGGCGAATGGGTGCGTCCCGATGTCTTTATCGCCGCTGCCGAAGCGGAAGGGATGATTATTCCGCTGACGCAGCACCTGCTGGATCTGATTGCCAGCGATGTCGAGAGCTGGAAGGTAGCGCCAGGTATCCATCTTGGGATTAACGTTGCCGCCGAACATCTGCAGGATCCCTGTTTTGTCGATGATATCCGCCGCTTTATCGCCCGCGTCGCGGATAAATCACTGGTGATTATTCTCGAACTGACAGAACGCAGTCTGATCAGTGACGGTGAAGATGTGGTCAGCAAGCTGGCGATGCTGCGCCGCGAAGGGGTCGAAATTGCCATTGATGATTTCGGTACCGGCAACTGCTCACTCTCCTACCTGCAAACCTTTGAGCTGGACTACCTGAAAATCGATCGTGGTTTTATCAACTCTATCGAATCGGTTGACGGTGAAACCCCGGTGCTGGACGCGATTATTAACCTCAGCCATAAACTGGGGCTACAAATTCTCGGTGAAGGGGTGGAAACACCGATGCAATTTACTTATCTGGAAAATCACGGCGTAAGATTTATTCAGGGCTATCTGTACGCCAGGCCGATGAGCAACGAGGCGTTTAGCGTGTGGCTACAAAATGAGGGGCGTCAGCAAGCTGAGTTCCTTGTAAGCCGGCAATAAACCGTACAAAAAAACCGCACCTGGAAAATCCATAGCACAATTTGTTTAACGCTATATCCTGCTGGCAAGGCGCATTTTTCCTCTGCCTGGCCAGCAGCTGACTAAAGTTTTGTCTGGCATGAACCGATATAAACCGACCGAAAATTACATATATGGCTCCACAGACGATATACTGTAAGCCTGCAGAGCGCCGTTTTCTGTTGAAAATGGTGCCTGATAGTCGTTGTCATTTATGGCTCGAAAACAGCCAGTAAAATTTTATCCTGGCCCGGACAAGCTGTTCAGACAGCGCGTACGGCTCAGTGAGAATGATCACTTTTGGGTAAATACAGGGCATTTATATGAAGCTACGTAGGAAGCGTGTAAAACCAATTGAGTTAGATGATGTCACCATCATCGATGACGCAAGATTACGTAAGGCTATCACGGCGGCGTCACTCGGCAATGCCATGGAGTGGTTCGATTTCGGCGTATACGGCTTTGTCGCCTACGCTCTCGGTAAAGTGTTCTTCCCCGGCGCCGATCCTGGCTTACAGATGATCGCCGCCCTGGGTACGTTTTCCGTTCCCTTCCTGATTCGCCCGCTGGGCGGCCTGTTCTTTGGCGCACTGGGCGATAAATACGGTCGCCAGAAAATTCTCTCCATCACCATCATCATTATGTCGATCAGTACCTTTGCTATCGGCCTGATCCCCTCCTATGCCAGCATTGGCATCTGGGCGCCGATACTGCTGCTGCTGGCGAAAATGGCGCAGGGCTTCTCGGTCGGTGGCGAGTACACCGGTGCTTCGATCTTTGTGGCGGAATATTCGCCGGACCGTAAGCGCGGCTTTATGGGCAGCTGGCTGGACTTCGGTTCGATTGCCGGTTTCGTGCTCGGCGCCGGGATTGTGGTGCTGATCTCCGCGATTATTGGTGAAGAGCAGTTCCTTGACTGGGGCTGGCGTATTCCGTTCTTCCTCGCGCTGCCACTCGGCATGATTGGCCTCTACCTGCGCCATGCGCTGGAAGAGACCCCGGCTTTCCAGCAGCATGTGGATAAGCTGGAACAGGGCGATCGTGAAGGTCTGCGTGATGGTCCGAAGGTCTCGTTTAAAGAGATTGCTACTAAGCACTGGAGAGGTTTGCTGGCGTGTATCGGTCTGGTGATTTCCACCAACGTGACCTATTACATGCTGCTGACCTATATGCCAAGCTATCTGTCACACAACCTGCACTACTCTGAAGATCACGGTGTGTTGATTATCATCGCGATTATGATCGGTATGCTGTTTGTGCAGCCCATTATGGGCCTGCTAAGTGACCGCTTTGGCCGCCGGCCGTTTGTGATTATCGGCAGTATCGCGCTGCTGGCCTTCGCCATTCCGTGCTTTATGATGATCAACAGTGATGTGATCGGCCTGATTTTCGCCGGCTTACTGATTCTGGCGGTGATCCTGAATGCCTTTACCGGCGTGATGGCCTCCAGCCTGCCCGCGATGTTCCCGACTCATATTCGCTACAGCGCGCTGGCCAGCGCCTTTAATATCTCGGTACTGGTGGCAGGTCTGACGCCAACGCTGACCGCCTGGTTAGTGGAAACCACCGGCGACCTCTATATGCCGGCTTACTACCTGATGGTGGTGGCGGTGATTGGTCTGATTACCGGTATTATGATGAAAGAGACGGCGAATAAACCGTTACGTGGCGCCACCCCGGCGGCATCGGATCTGGCCGAAGCGAAAGAAATTTTGCAGGAGCATCACGATAATATCGAACAGAAAATCGATGATATCAGCGATGAAATCGCCGAGCTGGAAGCGAAGCGTAAGCATCTGATCAACCAGCATCCTAATATTAACGAGTAATTCCCGCGTCCCCTCAGGCCACTGAGGGGACTTTTTATTAAAATCCCCTTCCGGCACTTTCAACCGTCCTCCTGCAGTGATAACTTTCTATCAAACAGATTGCAACCCTGGCCGCCCATGAAAAACAGTACCATCAAGGATATTGCCCGCGAAGCTGGCGTTGGCGTTGCCACCGTCGACCGCGTACTTAACCGCCGTGCGCCTGTCCGTCAGGAGACGGAAAACAAGGTGCTGGCGACAGCGCAACGCCTTGGTTATCGCTTTCCGCAAGGCAATCCTGCCGCCGCCAGCGTGATTAAAACCGGCGTGAAGATCAAAATGGGCTTTATCCTGCTGCCCGGCGACTACTCCTTTTATGCCCGTTTAGGTGAGCAACTGCGTCAGCATGCTGCGCCCTGGCATGATGATGATTGCCCGCCGGAATTCTGCTTTCATGCGATTAATGCCATTGAAGCGATGGCGGAGACCATCCGCGATCTGGCTACGCGCGTCGAGGTTATCGGCCTGGTCGCGCTGGACAATGCGTTGATCCGCCATGCGGTGGAGGAAGTGACACGCAAAGGGGTAAAAGTCTTCGCCCTGTTGTCGGATTTGTCGCCCTGCGGACATAGCGGTTATATCGGACTGGATAACCGTAAAGCAGGCAGAACCGCCGCCTGGGCAGTGGCGAAGATGGGCAGCAACGCGGGTAAAATTGGTATTATCATCGGCGATAATCAGTTTCTGTGTCAGGAAACCTGCGAAATCAGCTTTCGATCCTGGCTACGTGAACGTGGCACGCCATACCAGGTGCTGGAACCGATCAGAAGCCGGGAAAATATTGAGTGCGGCTATCAGGCTACAAAAAAATTGTTGCAGGAGCATGCCGATCTGACGGTAATTTATGCGCCCTGTGGCGGTATTGAAGGCGTCGTGACCGCGTTAAAGGAGAGCGGCAGACAACAGGCAATCACCATGATTTGCCACGGGCCTTTTGAGAATGACCATCTGGCGCTGATTAACGGCGATATCGATTTACTGCTTAACCACCGGCTGACGGAATTCTCCGCTGCCGTCATCGGGGCTTTTCGCCAGAGTTTATTTGAACCGGCTGGCGGTTTTATCAATCTTACCTGCCCCTTTGAACTGCTGACGCCAGAAAACTGCTAACTGCCTGATGCTGTAAGCCTTACAGCATCCCTTCCCCGCATCCCCTCTTTACTGTGCGCCTGTTATCGCCGCTAAATGATAGTTTTATATCACGCAAATCTATCATAAATAATATGATCACCATCAAAAAACAAACATTCCATCATTGATGGTTTTGGAACATTTATTTAATACTGCTGCGAAACGACAAGATAAAGGATGCCCTATGACTATCCCTGCCCACCGACATAATATGCTGTATGTTATGTCGATCTGTTGTGTCGCTGCACTCGGGGGTCTGCTGTTTGGTTACGACTCCTCGGTGATTTCTGGCGCCATCGAACCTCTAAGCCAGCACTATCAGTTAACTCCCGCCGAAACCGGCTGGGCCGTCTCCAATGTGATTATCGGTTGTGTGGTCGGCTGCCTGATCGCCGGTAATCTTGCCGATCGTTTTGGCCGCAAAAAGATCCTGATCCTCACTGCCGTGCTGTTTATCGCCTCTGTCGCCGGTACTGCGCTGGCGCCTGATTTCACCACTTTTGTCTTTTTCCGCATTCTCGGCGGCTTAGGGATTGGTATGGCGTCGGTGGTTTCGCCGGTGTATATCGCCGAGGTGGCGCCGAAAGATTACCGTGGCCGCGCAATGACCATGCATATGATCTGCTGCGTCGGCGGCCAGGTACTGGTGCTGATCACCAACTATCTGATCGCCAAAGACGCCACGCCGCAGTGGCTGACGGAAACAGGCTGGCGCTGGATGCTCGGTTCGGCGTTTGTCCCCTGCATCCTGTTCTTTATTTTTGTCGGTTTTATTCCTGAATCCCCGCGCTGGAACGTGATGGCCGGACGCGATGAGCTGGCGTTACGCACCCTGACGCGCATCTCCAGCGCGGAACATGCCCGCAGCGTGCTGCGCGAAATTCAGCAGTCACTACAGGCCAGACCCGATGCATCTCCCGCCAGTGAGCGCCTGCGCTTTAACCGCCGCAATATGATCTTTCTGGTGATTGGCATCGGGCTGGCGGTCTTCAATCAGCTTACCGGCATCAATGTGATTCAGTATTTCGGCCCGTCGCTGCTGATGAACGTCACCAACAATATGCAGGACGCGATGTTTATGACCATCTGGCTGGCGGCGTTGCAGTTTGCCGGGGTGATGGTCGGCATGATGCTGATTGACCGCGTTGGCCGCAAAATCCTGCTGCTGGTTGGCTCGCTGGGCTCTTCCGTCTGTCTGTTAGTGACCTTCGCCACCTTCTATTTCGGTGTAAAAGGCATCCCGTCAGTCATTGGCCTGTTCGGCTTTATGTTTATCTTCGGCGCCACCTGGGCGCAGGTGGTGTGGACGGTGATCGGCGAAATCTTCCCGAATCGTCTGCGCGCAGCGGGTATGGGCTTCTCTATCGGCGCGATGTGGATCTCTAACTTCCTCGTCAGCCAGACCTTCCCGATGATGAATCAGAACGCATGGCTGACCGGGAATTTCCACGGCGGCTTCCCACTATTGCTGTTCGCACTGTGTTCACTGCTTTCATGGTGGTTTGTCCATGCCTGCCTGCCGGAAACCAAAGGCGTGGCGCTGGAGAAAATGGAAGCACTGATCCTCGATCGCTTTGATGCGGCGGCGGACAAAAAAGAGACTTTGCATACTCATCCATAAGGGAAAATATCATGACTATTCATATCGCTAACGCCCCCTGCAGCTGGGGAGTCGACGACCCGAAAAACCCATTTTTACCGCCATGGGAAAAAGTACTGAAAGAGGCGTCGCAGGCTGGCTACCGCAGTATCGAGTCAGGTCCGTGGAGTTTTCTGCCGACCGACAGCCAGCAGCTGACGGCGGCGCTGAACCAGCATCAGCTGTCGCTGGTAGCTGGCACTATTTTTGACGATCTGGTCAGCGAGGCGAATTTCGACAATATCCTCACGCTGACCCATAACATCTGCCGCACCCTGTCAGCAGTGCCAACCGCAGAGAAAACCTGCGGTGAAAATGCGCCAGCTCCTTATCTGGTGATTATCGATTTCGGTAATGCCGAGCGCGCACGTCTGGCCGGTCAATATGACAAAGCGCCACGCCTCAGCGATGCCGACTGGCAGCGCATGATGGAACATATCACCATCATCAGCAAAATTGCGCAGCAGGAGTATGGCGTGCGCCCGGTGATCCATCCGCATGCCGGTGGCTGCATTGAGTTCGCCGACGAGCTGGAAAAACTGGTGGCGGATATTCCGCATCAGATCGCCGGACTCTGCCTCGATACCGGCCATCTTTACTACGCCGGCATGGATCCGCTGGCCTCGCTCGACAAATATTTCTCACGCATTGATTACCTGCATTTTAAAGATGTGAACCATCAGGTGTTTGAGAAAGCGTTACAGCAGGAGCTGGACTTCTTTACCGCCTGCGCCGAAGGGGTGATGTGTCCGCTGGGTAACGGCGCCATCGATTATCCCGCGGTGCGCGCCTTACTGACCGAGCGTGCGTATCAGGGCTGGATCACCATCGAACAGGAGCGCGACCCACGCAACGTGGAAACCAGTCTGCGTGACGTCACTGCCAGCCTCAACTACCTGCATTCCGTCGGATTCTGACCAGGAGAACATTATGATTAACGGTATTAAACCACTCGACAGATCGCTGCGCTGGGGCATGGTGGGCGGCGGCGGTACCAGCCAGATTGGCTATATTCATCGCTCATCGGCACAACGTGATGGCACTTTTACTCTGGTGGCGGGCGCTTTTGATATTGATGCGCAACGCGGTAAAGACTTTGGTCGTTCACTCGGTGTCGACGAACAGCGCTGTTACCCCGATTATCAGACTTTCTTTGCTGAAGAAGCCAAACGCCCAGACGGTATTGAAGCGGTATCAGTCGCCACACCGAACAACACCCATTTTGCGATCTGTCGCGCTGCACTGGAAGCAGGTTTGCATGTGGTATGTGAAAAGCCGCTCTGCTTTAACACCGAAGAAGCGCAGATCCTTGAAGATCTCTGCGCCCGTCAGCGCAAGATCATTGGCGTTACCTACGGCTATGCCGGACATCAGCTGATTCATCAGGCGCGCGAAATGATTGCCGAAGGATTGCTGGGTGATATTCGTATTATCAATATGTCGTTCTCACACGGCTTCCATGCCGAAGCGGTCGAACTGGATAACCCGAGTACCAAATGGCGCGTCGACCCGCGTTTTGTCGGACCAGGGTATGTACTCGGCGATCTGGCGACCCATCCGCTGTTTATCGCCGAAACCATGGCGCCGGAGCTGAATATTAAACGCCTGATGTGCTCGCGCCAGAGCTTTGTGAAAAGTCGCGCGCCGCTGGAAGATAACGCTTATGTACTGATGGAGTATGACAATGGCGCCGTTGGCTCGATGTGGTGCTCAGCAGTGAACTGCGGTTCAATGCATGGACAGAAGGTGCGGGTAATTGGCTCCAAAGCCAGTATTGAATGGTGGGATGAGCAGCCGAACCAGCTGCGCTACGAAATTCAGGGTGAGCCGGTGCGCATTCTGGAGCGTGGAATGTCTTATCTTCACCCGCGCGCGCTGGAAGAGGACCGCATTGGCGGCGGACACCCGGAAGGTCTGTTTGAAGCCTGGTCGAATCTGTATCGTCGTTTCGCCATCGCCATGGATGCCACCGACCGCGGTGACGCTGAGCTGTTGGAGAACTTCTGGTATCCCGATGTCCATGCCGGTCTGATGGGCGTACGCTGGGTTGAGAACTGCGTACGATCCGCCGACAGCGGCGCCAGCTGGGTGGAATTTAGTTAGTTTATCGTTGCAGACGGGCGGCGAGAACAAAGTCCCTCCATCCTGTAGGGGCGGCGTTCTCGCCGCCCGTGTCACGGATTTGCACGAACCTGCATAACACCGCTCCCACCGCCCGCACACATAATTTGCACCACTTTTGATAACTAATCTTCATCTCAAACGACTACACTCTGCGCTGGACCGAAAAACTGAATCTGAGGTGAAGTGTGAAAATTAAAAGTTATGCAGCAATGGCAGCCGGTCAGGCTCTGGAACTGTACGAATATGATGCAGCCACGCTGAGTGCAGAGGAAGTTGAAGTTGAGGTCGAATATTGCGGTGTTTGCCACTCTGACCTGTCGATGATCGACAACGAATGGGGTATTTCCAGCTATCCAACCATTGCTGGCCATGAAGTGATTGGCCGCGTTTCTGCGCTGGGTGAAGCCGCTAAAAGTAAAGGTCTGTCTGTCGGACAACGTGTCGGTATCGGCTGGACGGCGAAAAGCTGTCAGCACTGTGATGCCTGTATCAACGGTGAGCAGGTGAACTGCCAGCAGGGCAGCACGCCGACCATTCTTAATCACGGCGGTTTCGCCGAAAAACTGCGCGCCGACTGGCAATGGGTGATCCCATTACCGGAGAAACTGGATGCAACCAGTGCAGGCCCGCTGTTATGTGGCGGTATTACCGTATTTAAACCGCTGCTGATGAGCAATATTACCGCTACCAGCCGCGTGGGTGTGATTGGTATCGGCGGTCTGGGTCATATCGCGATCAAACTGCTGCGCGCCATGGGTGCGGAAGTGGTGGCGTTCAGTTCAACGCCAGCTAAAAAGCAGTCGATTCTGGATATGGGCGCTGATGAAGTGGTTAACAGCCGCGATGCGGAAGAGCTGAAAAAACAGGCTGGCCGCTTTGATCTGATTCTCAGCACCGTGGCTGTCGATCTCGACTGGAAGCCCTACTTCGATGCGCTGGCACCAAAAGGTAAATTCCATACCGTTGGCGCAGTGATGAAGCCATTCCAGGTGGGTGCTTTTGACCTGATTATGGGCGATAAAGCCGTAACCGGTTCTTCGACCGGCTCTCCGGGCCAGCTGCGTTCGTTGCTGAAACTGGCATCGCGTGCCGATATCGCACCGCAGGTGGAGTTTTTCCCTATGTCGAAAATCAATGATGCGCTGGATCACGTCCGCGCCGGTAAAGCGAATTACCGTGTAGTGCTGAAAGCTGATTTCTGAGTAGTATCGTATATGCGGCCAGTGGCCGCATATTTTTTATTATTCGCGCTTTTTTTTCCTCATTCTTTTTGCCACACGTCTGAAAGGTGTTATATACATTTTTAAAACCCCAGCATAACTACTGTACTTCTCTCCTGTCACACCAAATGCCAAACCTTCATTCTCTCCTGGCATTATTTGAGTTTTAAATAATTTATCCCAGAATGAAAATATAAAAGCGTAATTAATATCATGATGTTTAGTTGCACTTGAATGATGTAATTGATGATATGCAGGACTGACTAAAACACTTCTGATAAATTGAGGGTATTTTAAAAATACCATAGAATGTTGCAAGTTCAAGCCAAACATAAGTAATATAAACATAAAAATATTCTGACCTGCAAAAACAATAAATACATCCTGATTTTTAAAAATATATGAAACAATTCCTGAGTATAATCCACTAAAAAAACTGACAATAAAAATAAATGTCATTTGATTTATCGGGTGTGTTCTGTATGCGGTGAACGGCGTTAGATTTTCGGCAATATGATGGATCTTATGAAACTCCCACAAAAATCTAATTTTATGAGAAAGTAGGTGTTCAATAAAAACAGCGAAATCAAAGACAACTATTGCACCAAAAGTTAGAATAAGCGACAAAAAAAAACTTAATGAAATATCAAGCTGAATAAAGGATATAAATAACAATGCACTATGTACGTACTCTTTAAATAAATATGATATCGGAATAATTGCAGTATAAATAAAACCAAATAACACTTTATCAACAAAATAAAAAACCACATCATCTCTGGTTGATCTTGACATCAATCGATGAGAACTAATTATTTTCTTTATGACGAAAAACGGCTTTTCAGCTTTAAATTCAAAACTATAAAATAATAACGCAATAATAAGTGAAGATAATAAATAGCCAATAAACAAACCATGTGAAGGTTCAAAAAAAACAGCAAGGCGACGAATTAACTCTATAAAAAAATCATTCAGAAAATAATACCCGAAAACAATATCCATAAGCTATCCTTATAACAGGCACGCCATCGGAACATTGGGATAATGAGGAAACGTAATTGGCTATAAAAAATTAAACTTAAGACTAATTTTCATACATCATTTACGCATAGATATTTTATATACTTATCACTGATTCCCAACTGTTTTTTTAACGGTGAGGTAATGACTTCAGGGACGGGATCGAATCCCAAATGTTCGCGCTTATCAAATTTTAACAATTGATTCCGTGTATAACATAGTACAAGCTGAAGCCTGTTGTGATATGGGCACGGCTCTCTCCAGTGTTCGAACGTTTTGCCATCTAATACCACAATATCGCCAGCCCTCATATTAACGACTTCACTTTCTACAATTAATGGCCAATCCTCTTCATTTTGGTCATGAATGCCGATTGAAATAATATAATCAACCGCAGCTCTGTCTTTATGCTTCGGTACCGCATGATTTTCTCTATAATTCCATAAAAAAGAATAACCGGGATAGACTGTCTCATTAGTAATTTCTTTTATGAGAGAGCAATAATAGCTCAACATCGCTTCAAAGTAAGGTATTGCGTAGTACATATGTGCACTATCGCAGTCATCATTACCATTTAAGTGACCAATATTTTTGGATATTGCCAGATAGCGATAGATAATATCAATTTCCCTGGCAGAAACAGCACCTTTAATTATCTGAAATCCTTTCAACATTTTTCACGCCTCCATCACCCTATCAATAAAATTACTATGCCTTCTATTTATTCTTATTTCTATTTCATCTGCAGAGATACCACTCATTTCTGACAACCATTCCACACCTTCGCGATTCACATGCAGAATACTTTTAAATTTTTTCAAATGATCCTTTACCATCTCTTTTTTAGTAGGTTTTTTTTCAATCAGTTGTCTGAAATACATGATTCCCATTTGGACATGTCTTGCTTCATCCTGCATTGCGCCCGCATAAATTTTACCGATTAGGCTCTTAGAGCCAAAAGCGTGAATGAAAATATTAAACTGTTCAAGAGCACCATTTTCTAAAAATACATGGCTAAGGAATATTTCATCGAATGTTTTTAATGCTGAAAAATGAGCATTAAAGACATCCCTGGTTCGGGATAAGTCTTTTATACTGCCATTGGCGAGAATGGCATATTTTGCAAAAAGTTCAGCATGCCTTGCTTCATCATTTACAGCCTGGGCAAGACCAATTTTTAACGAAAAATCATCACACTGAATCAGTAGCTCAGCAGCATTCTGCATTCCGAGAATTTCCACATGTGCAGATAAACTCGCCACAACAATTGCCGTCTCACGCAGCTCATCGGTAAGGAGATCATCACTGGCCAGATCCCAGTCCAGTCCATAATCCCATGTTTGCTTCGATTTCCCTTTCAGGTACAGGCCATAGTGTTTATCATTAACGAAATTCAAGTCACTCATTTTGATTAAATCAGACACAGTCACTCCTTTTTATGGTCGTCAAATTTTTTTTAAACAAAACAAATACGATGATCAAAGCCAACATGATACTGGTTAATTTAAACGTAAATTCAACCCCCATTACATTTGCAAGATAACCACCTCCTATTGGCATAAGAATAGCCACAATAGAAGATATTTTCTGAATGCCACCTGTAACTTTTGCTGTGTTTTTATAACCAACGATATTTCTCACACCATATCTAATGGCAAAAAAAGTCATTCCTGATGAAATGCCAACCATAAAAATAAAAATGTAATAAATAATATAATGATAATTCTCCACTGCTAAAAATCCAAATCCAAAGAAGGCAACAGAATTTACAGTTACAGAAGACACTAGTATATTTTTAGAGGATTGCGTTTTAACCATAATTCCAGAAAACCAAGTCCCCAGCAGCCCCCCCACACCGAGAAGTGTTATGATAAACCCTATGCTTTTTTCACCATGACCTATTTTTTCAAAAAAGATCCCCAGCAAATCATTGCTCATAAAGAAAGCTAAATTAGAAAGTGTATAAGCAAACACAAGAAAATAAAACTCAACGTTATTTTTCATCAAAAACCGAAGTGAAAAATCACTTCTTTCCATGTATTTATTATCTCCACCCCCTCGAAATTTGTTTTTATCATCAAAAACGCTTACCAGCATTCCAGTCAAATTTAATATTACAGATAACAGCACAACAACCCATAAGCCATAATTTGCATTAAGATAAATAACCAGCAGAGGAATAAATATCCTGCTCACATTTATCATATAACCATATAATTCATAGAATCGCTTAGCCTCTTTATCTTCTCGATTCAATTTTGTATTTGATATCGCAATACCACAGCGACAGGCACTCTTTATTAACACAATAATGTACAAGTGAATCATTGAATCAGATAACAAAATCAAAGGAATAACAAGTGAGTTTGCGCTAAAAAAGATGATTCTTGCCCTTAAAATATCACCCTTGTCAAAATATATTCCATACATTCGTCCCAACATAAAAAACGGTATTGCAAAGCATGCACCTAAGATACCTATCAATGATGGAAAAGCATAGAGCGTATATATTGCAATAATGGTGAAAATAGTATAATCAAGATAAGTATCTAGCTCATTAGCGCATATGCTAATATATTTTCTCATTATGTATCTCTATCTAAGAATAGGTATAGAAATTCTACACCTATCCATTTATCTCGAATACTTACCTTAGGAAACTAATGGTTGATAGTCCATAACTCCTCCTTTTCATAGCGCATTCCTTATCCCTCTGCAGGGTAGTAAAATATAAACACTGCTGTAAATAGCATGAAGCAATTGATCATAAAAGTTGTGAGGGAGCACACATTATTTAAATCAATCATCAAAATACAATATCCAGAAATCATTTTAATCGTTCGTGTAATAAAGAAAAATATTTAATAATAATTAATGATAACTTAATCTCACAAAAAAAATATTAGCATCCTAATCTTTAAGATATATATAAATATCGCATCAAAAATAACTCAAAGGAGCCCATATGACAATATCGAATAAAAAACCAGTAGCCATGATCACTGGCGCATCATCAGGAATTGGTGCGGTCTATGCGCAAAGATTTGCCGCTCGCGGATATGACCTTATTCTAATCTCAAGACGGGCAGATCGTCTGAAAGATTTATCGGCAGACTTACATCTGAGCTATGCGACCAATACCACAATTTTACCTATTGATTTAACAATTGAAACCGATTTAAAAAATGCCGAATCTGTCATTACCACCACTCCCGCGCTTAAAGTTCTGGTTAACAGTGCCGGAAACGGCAAATTAGGTGCCACGACTGATATTGCCGCTGCTGATTTGGCTTCGACCCTTACCCTCAACGTTACAGCCCTGACCCGATTAACATATGCTGCCCTGACGGAATTTTTATCCCGTGATCAGGGAACGATTATTAACATTTCTTCCGTAATGGCACTCCATTCCTCTGCAATCACTTCGCTTTACAGTGGCACCAAAGCCTTCGTGCTAAATTTTAGCCGTGGTCTTCAACAGGAGCTCAAAGGAACACAAGTGCGAGTTCAGGTCGTGCTTCCAGCAACTACCGCAACAGAATTCCACGATCAGTCAGGTATTCCTTTATCTGCATTTTCTCCATCAGCAATCATGACAACTGAAAATTTAGTTGATGCTGCTCTGGCAGGATTTGATCAAGGAGAACTTGTCACATTGCCCTCAGTACACGACATTTCTTTGTGGAATACCTATGAATCAGCACGCAATACTCTTTTTGTGGCAACTCAGAATGGCTTTTCAGCACCGCGCTACAATCACGCTCACTCCTGAATCATTCCGCTACATTCAGAGATTGTTCCCCACCTGATATGATGCTTTTCTGCCCAGTGGAGAGATCAGCTTATGACCAACGGCCCCTATCAACTCAGACAAGTCCCGCAACCGCAGTGCTACCCTGACCTGCCCTCCGTACCGTTAAGCGATCACACCATTCAGCAACGACTCACCAAAGTTCTGCAGAGTATGCGCAGGCTGTCGCTGGATGCGCTGGTGATATATGCCGATAAAGAACACGGCGCCAATTTTGAGTATCTGAGTGGATTTATCCCGCGCTTCGAAGAGGCGTTGCTGCTGCTTAACGCAGACGGCAGGATTTGCTGGATACTGGGCAATGAGAATCTGAAACTGGCGGCCCATGCCCGATTGCCAGGTGATGTGCTGCACTCGCCGTGGTTTTCGTTACCCAATCAACCAATGCAACCGGCCACTCCGCTGTACCAGTTGCTGCAAACTGCCGGGATTGGCGCGCAGCAACGGGTCGGGCTGGCAGGCTGGAAGCTGTTTACCGGCCCTGCGGCCAGTAACGACATCCTGTTTGATGTCCCGCATTTTATCTGTCAGGCACTGCAACAGGCGCTGTCCGCCGACGCCCAACTGGTCAATGCCACCGGCCTGTTTATCTCACCGCAAGAGGGTGTCAGAACCACCAATAATGCCAATGAGATCGCCCACTATGAGTATGGCGCGAACCTGGCATCCACGGCTATTTTGCGCGCGCTAAATGCCATCGAGCCGGGCAAAAGCGAGAAGCAAATTGGCGCACTGCTGGCGGCAGAAGGCCAGGCGAATAATGTGATTATGATTGCCGCCACCGGCGATCGCTTTGAGCATGCCAGCCTGTATCCCGGCGATAAAAAGATTGCCCATGGCGACAAATTCTCCCTGACCACCAGCTACAAAGGCGGACTGAGCAGCCGTGCGGCGTATGTGGTCGCCGCTGAAAGTGAGCTGCCAGCCGCGGTGGCGGACTATCTGCAACGCGTGGCGCAACCTTATTACCATGCGGTGGTGAGCTGGCTGGAGCATATACAGGTTGGCGTCACCGGCGGCGAAATCTATCAGTTGATTGAACAGGTACTGCCGAAATCAGCGTTTCACTGGCATCTGAATCCGGGTCATCTGGTGGCTGATGAGGAGTGGTTGTGCTCGCCAGTCTATCCGCATTCAGATATTGCTCTCGCCAGCGGCATGCTGTTGCAGATTGATATTATCCCCTCAGTAGCGGGTTATGGCGGCGCCAGCATTGAAGACACCATTGCACTGGCGGACCGGCAGCTACGCGCTCAGCTGGCGGCGGATTACCCGGCGCTCTGGCAGCGTATCTGCAAGCGCAGGGCTTACCTGAAGGAGGTACTGCATCTCGATCTGCATGACGATCTGTTGCCGCTCTCCAATACCGTCGGTTATCTGCGCCCTTTTCTGCTGGATAAAAATAGCGTACTGGCACGGCAAAAATGACACAGTTCTGCTTTTCATCATAACGTGGCAGGATTATCGTATCCCGGGTTATCTCATTGAACGGACAGCAAACTATGGCGAAATTACATGTGGGAATCGTGTTTGGCGGCAAATCTGCCGAGCATGAAGTATCACTTCAATCGGCTAAAAATATCCTTGAGGCCATAGATAAGAGCCGCTTCGACGTGTCGCTGATCGGCATCGATAAGCAGGGAGAGTGGCATCTTAACGAGTCGTCCAATTTCTTACTTAATGCCGAAAACCCGGCGTTAATTGCCTTAAATCAGTCCGGCAGAAACATCGCGCTGATCCCCGGCCAGCAGCAGCACCAGCTGATTGAATCGGCCAGTGCGCAGCAGCTGTCGCAGGTTGATGTGATTTTCCCGATAGTTCATGGCACGCTCGGTGAAGATGGTTCGTTGCAGGGGATGCTGCGGATGGCGAATCTGCCGTTTGTCGGTTCCGATGTGCTGGGGTCTGCGGTCAGCATGGATAAAGATGTCACCAAGCGTCTGCTGCGCGATGCCGGACTACAAGTCGCGCCGTTTATCAGCCTGAAAAAATCCCAACGCGCGCAGCTCAACTTTGCCAGCGTCACTGAGCAACTTGGCCTGCCGGTATTTATTAAACCCGCCAGTCAGGGCTCTTCGGTGGGCGTCAGCAAAGTTGCCAGTGCCGCCGAATTTGAACAGGCGCTGACGCTGGCGTTTGATTTTGATAATAAAGTGCTGATTGAGCAGGCGATTACCGGCAGAGAAATTGAGTGTGCGGTACTTGGCAACGACCATCCACAAGCCAGCCTGTGCGGCGAAGTGGTGCTGAGCGACAGTTTCTACTCCTATCAGACCAAATATATCGATGCCGATGGCGCAACCATAGTGGTACCCGCGCAGATCGCAGACGCGGCCAG
The DNA here is from genome assembly GCF_025527015.1 of Winslowiella arboricola. Taxonomy (GTDB): domain Bacteria; phylum Pseudomonadota; class Gammaproteobacteria; order Enterobacterales; family Enterobacteriaceae; genus Erwinia; species Erwinia arboricola. The sequence goes on from NZ_JAODIM010000039.1 coordinate 180,771, forward strand.
CGAAGCCATCCGCCGGGTGGCATTGCAGGCATTTAGCGCGCTGGAGTGCAGCGGTATGGCGCGGGTCGATGTGTTTCTGACCGATGACGGCCAGGTGATTGTCAATGAAGTGAATACCCTGCCCGGTTTTACCAATATCAGTATGTATCCCAAACTGTGGCAGGCCAGCGGGTTAAGTTACCGCGATCTGATTACCCGGCTGATTGAACTGGCGGTCGAGCGCCATCAGCAAAATAGCGTGTTAAAGAGTTCGATTACCTGAGAGTGATTTTGCGGATATCGAGGTGATGAACCATCTCGCGGATAAAGATAAAGCCGGTCAGCGCGGGGATGTTTTCCGCGTCAACAGCGATAGCGGAATAAGAGAGCTGATCGGCGAATTGATTAAATGCCTCTTCAATCGCGGGCGGAAAGAGAACGCGGGCGCCCGCCAGATAACTATCACTGACCTGCTTAAGCAGCGGGTCGCGGCACAGCGCATCGCCCCTGATCGGCTGCACTGCGTGGTCAGATTCGATAATCTCCTCAATACGATAGATCATCATTTCCACATCCCAGGCGGTTACTTTGCCGCCCTTCAGCAAACCGTCAGCCACTGTGGCATAACCGCCAGCCAGTTCGACCCGCTGTTGCGGATCCAGCCACAACAAGCTGACCGTGTCGGACTGAACAGAAAATTCAACTTCATTCATCGCAGGGATCTCTTTGGGGGAACCGGGGGGCAGCATAACAGCTGCTGTAGTGAACCAGTGGGTTATCACCAGGCAGGCTCTTTGAGCCTGCCCACGCGCGGCGAAAAGTAAAAAGCCGGCAGGATCGTCGCGATCACTCCCGGCTGACGTTATTCAATTACCCCAGCGCCCGGCCTGATCGACCAGCACCTTATCCCCCTGGGTGACCCGCAACTGGGGTGTATCAAACAGTACCTGATAAACGATATTGCCATTGCTGAAGGTTGCCCCATTGACCTTATGGGTCTGACTATCGGTTAACGTTTTACCGAACAGGGACAGACTGCTTGCATCACTCTCTCTGATGCCAAAATAGAGCATATTTTCGCACGGGGTTAAAAAATCACCGCAGCTATTACTGATCGTGATCGTGAATTTGTCGGTGGAAAATGACTTGCTGGTGGTGGTCTGCGGGTTATCTGGTACTAACCTGGCAAGGATATATTTCTCAGGCGCATAATACTGCCCCCTCTTTGGTTCTTGTAACAACGTCCACAGCAGCTTATCGCCATTGAACCTCAGCTCACTCTTACCGTTTTTCCCGCCGAAAGAGGAGTCAAAGTTAACGACAGCTGACTGAGCAGTTACCGTGCCATGCAGATTCTCTGTCTCATCATCCGGGCAATCGATGCGCCCGCCATTTTGCGTGATGTAGCAGTATGTCCCGCTTATCTGCTGGCCTTGCTGCCTGAGTTTCAGGGTCAGAGAGGAGTATGGGGAACCATCGTCATCATTAATATCGCCACTCCAGGTACCGGAATAGTTTTGCGCCAATGCTGGCGAAGAGAGAAATAAAAATGACAAAAAAACAGCCTGCAATATATGTCCCGGCATAACAATCCTTATTTATTATTCAGTTGATTTAAAAAACGCAACTGACTCCATATCATAATATTTAGAGAGAACTTATCCGCCCTCTCTGACTGCTGGCATTCTATCACCGCAAATGCCATTATCAAAAGCACCGAGCCGTCAGCGGCTATATTATCGGTGCGCGTTTAAACAGTTCTGCAGCCATATCAGCAATGCGTGTTTCATCCACCAATTTATCCCGCCACTGCTGTGGTATCGCGGAATAGCCATACAAAGCGCCCGCTATCTGCCCGGCGGTTGCCGCTACGCTGTCAGCATCATCAGCAAGATTGGCGGCCAGCAGGATGGCATCACGGAAATTATCTGTATGCCAGACAGACCACATCGCGGCTTCCAGCGTATCGATAACATAACCGCTTGAGCGAATCTGCTCCCGGGTTTTCTGTTTGTATTCACCGGCATTAATTAAAGCGGTTCTGGCATTAAATAAGCAGAGGGTCGGAGAGAAAGCCTGATTTTTATCGGCCCCGTTGAGCAACGGGTGCAGAACCAGCCCCAGCAGACGACTGCAATCAACAGATTCGACAGCACCATGTGTCGCACGCCCTTGTTGTTCAGCATCATGCAGCGTATGTAGCAGCGAATGCCGCTGAAAGATGGCTGAGGGTGCAAGACGAATAATGGCAGCATTACCCGCAGTATCCGGCCCGGTGTTGCCAAACCAGCTTTCTCCGTGCTTCAGATACTCTTCAAGCGCATAGCGGGTCGCGTTGCCGATATCAAAACAGATGCCATTAACGCTGTTTACGCCATGGCGATACCAGTTCACCATGCGATTACGAAAATCCGTTAAATCCAGACGCCCTTTATGCAGGTAGGTTTCAGCTAAACAGAGCGCCATGGTCGTGTCATCGGTCCATTCGCCCGGTTTTAGCGCGAAGGGGCCGCCACCAACCATATCCGTAACAGAGTGCTGGTCGCGCGGCAGAAACTCCAGCGTGGTGCCGACAGCATCGCCCACCGCCAGACCAATTAACGCGCCTTTGGCGCGGTCCTGCAGAGTGCTGTTATCCAAAACGGGCTGGGTTGATGCAAGCCATTCAGGAAGAGGCACCCCCCCGGTAAGCCAGGGTTGATAATCAATCATAATGCTCTCCGCTGGTGTCTGGTTAAAATCCTTCTTTGTCATCATCTGCTATTCCTAATAATCTCTTTTCTTCAACAATATCATAGTCAGATTAACTGCGGGATTCAAAACACAGCAACCCGAGGCAGTTATAAAAGACAGAATAAAAGTAAGTTTTGATAAAAAGCTTGCCCCAGGTTTACTGAAAATAAGCCCCTTAACTAAAGCATTGAGCTTTTCACACCCGGCTAAAATCGTTCTAAACAATCAATCAATCAATTTAGTGATATTATTGTATTCTGCATAAGTAAAATCACCATGAGCTATATAACCACAAAAGTTTATATATAAACTTCTCAGCTCAACTTCGCTTGCATTCTCATCGTGTAAAACTTTCAATGCTAACTTATATAACGCATTTCCTTGTTCCTTACCGTCTCGTTCAGAGTCAGATATAATTTTATTGAGTATTTCGATGGCTTTTCTGTTCATAAATTATAAAAAACACCTTATCAGCTCTGATAAAAGTAATTTTATCATTTATCTGCCTCGTGCCACCATATAGATTCAGCGAAACAACGAGGAACATATGACACTAACAACCCTGAATTTACAAATCGACACCGAACTGAAGGCTGCTGTTACGGAAACGGCAAAAGCGATGGACCGCAATGGCCCTCAGCTTATCCGCGACTTTATGCGCGAGACTGTTCAGCGCCAGCATGATGCATGGTTCCGGGAACAGGTACAGGCCGGGATTGCCCAGGCAGATCGCGGTGAAGTTCTTTCGGATGAATTCGTCGAAGCATCAGCAGCTGCCTGGCGCAAACAAGTAACAAAGAAACTGGCTGGTAAGTAAATGCAATCAGTTAGCTCGCATCTCTCAGTTTTGAAACAGACTTATCAACAGCAGGCGACCATCCTTTTCCTCTTCCCGGCAAAGCTACGAAGAAAATGGCGTTTAGCGAGTTTCTGCTGTGCTTTTATTATCACCAGATAATCCACTCACCAGGAACGCCCATGAAACCCTTTCGCTTATTGCCGGGCAGTGCGCTGATACTCACAGCCCTTTTATCTTTACCGACTCACGCCGCAGATGAAACCTTACGTATCGGCTACCAGAAATCTTCCACGCTGCTGACACTAATCAAGCAGCGCGGCGATCTGGACAAAGCGCTGGCCGCGCAGGGTGTGGAAGTAAGCTGGCACGAGTTCTCCAGCGGATTGCCGCTGCTGGAAGCGCTCAACCTGAATAACGTTGACCTCTCTGCTGACGTCGCTGACACCGTACCGGTATTTGCCCAGGCAGCTGGCGCCAGTCTGACTTACTACGCGCGTGAAACGCCGTCGCCTGATGCGCAGGCGATTCTGGTTCCAACCGATTCGCCGATCAAAACGCTACAAGATTTGAAAGGGAAAAAAATCGCCGTAACCAAAGCGGCGGGCAGTCATTATCTGTTGATTGCCGCGCTGAAAAAGGCCGGACTGAACTTCAGCGATATCACGCCCGCGTGGCTGACCCCCGCAGACGGTCGCGCAGCGCTGGAGAACGGTAGCGTTGCGGCCTGGGTCACCTGGGAACCCTTTGTCACCAGTTCGACAGTGGCAAAACACACGCGTGTGCTGGCAAGCGGCAATGGCCTGGCGAGCTATCAGCGTTATTATCTGGTATCGACACCTTTTGCCAAAGCGCATCCGCAGATCCTGAACACTGTGTATAACGCGTTAAATAAAGAAGCTGCGTGGCTAAAAGCCAACCCAACCGATGCCGCCAAAATCTTGTCACCACTATGGGGTAAGCTGCCGGTAGCAACCGTTGAGCAAGCCAACTCCCACCGCAGCTATCAGATTGAGCCGGTGAAAAAAAGCGATCTGGCGGAACAGCAGAAAATTGCAGATGCGTTCTTTGATGCAAAGCTTCTGCCGAAGCGTATTGATGCGCAGGATGTCGCGACCTGGGAGCCGGGGGTGCAGTAGAGAGTAGCAGGGGTTGAGGCGGGTGGTCTGATCTCGATTACAGGTGGTTAAAAGGCCGGGGGGATCCAGGGGATCGCTTCCGGCGTTATTATTTATCTCTTATTATGTAATCACCCGGTGCACGCCACGAAATCTCTTTATATGGGAAGTTTATTTTCCCTTGTTCCTTTAAGTATTCCATCACCTGAGATGGCGCCCAACCATGACCATAAGAAAATAACGCACCAATAGCGGCCAATTTTTCAACTAAGAGAAGCTGCTCTTTTTCGCTATCAAAATTAGCAAGATAATATATTCCTTTTTTAAAAAAACCAAGATTCAACAGCATGATGCCATCAATATCTCCTCTTAATTCGACTACAATCCTTTTATGCTCCAGAATCGTAACTAACATATTATTCAGCATGCAAGTCTCCTATATTAATCGTCAAAACATTAACGTATAGGTGGGGCTACTGACCGCAATTGACTATATCAGTACAGCGGCGGTTAGCATCTGGATCGACGCGGGTTGAGTGATCCTGGCCGAAAAAAATTATGATTGGTTTTTTGGATTGCTTCCAGCCTTCATTTGTTTTTCTTTATTTAGTTTATTATTGAATTTAGTGACAAGATCACTCCATTCTTTATAAGTAATATTTTTAATATAACAATCCCCAAGCCATTTAGGGTGGCAGCGTGATATTAAACTATCTATAGCTGCATTTCTGATAAGATCACTTACATCTAATGTTAATACTTTTATCATTAATCTTTTAATATCGTCAGCTTGATCAATATAAGAAGACTTAATTAATTCATTACATATATTATCGCTGATTTCTTCCAGATTCATAACCCTTCATCCACTATTGTAATCTAATGATATAAATTTATCATTCACTGCCAATTAAAATGCATTACCGTTATGTAGCATCATTGCCCCTTCGCGCATCCGTAGGTTTTGGACAGACTACGATATCTAAAGTGCGGTGCCACCATTAAAACATTCGTTATCTGTTACAGTATCAAGATAAACCGTTGACCAGTGACACTGGCATGCATAAACACCCGACTTAATATTCTGTATGTTGCTAATATTAATTACAGGTAATTTATCAGGTAAAGGTGATTTCATCTTAATAAATACTTCATTAAAATGATAATCTCTCATGCCTTTATCGATAACTCGGAAACCATTTTTTTTGAGCAAAGAGACCAAAGCGTCTATAGGCGGACATACAACTTTTCCAGAAATTTTCATTTTATGCTAGTCTAAGTAAGCGGTTAAAAGAAAAAAACAAGAGTCATGGGGATCGGCCACGAATTTATCTAATTATATTTCTCTATATGCTTCTTCTGCATCTATAATAATACCCCCTAGCTCTATGTCATAAGGCCACTGATCAACTATAATCTTTGTGATACCTAAAATCCTTTCATTTTTTGGAGGAATATTACCTGATTTTATCACTTTCAATACGATAGAAAAAGTCTCTTTGAATTTAGATAATTGCGATACAGAACTTACAGATAAAACTTTTATATCCTTTATCAGAATTACTTCCTCAAGCTTATCTATCGCGTTTTGTATCTTTGCAACTGCCTTGAGTATGGTTTTCATTTTCATATGCGCAATAATTATTTTATATTATTAGATAATCTTTAATCCTGTCGGAGTGACAGTGCCCGATTTAGCATTAAATAACAACACATTTTTACATCTATTTAGCGCTAATGTGATCCTAAAGGTGTTGTATGGATGTCCAGAGCTTGGAGCAAGAGACGTTATTTTTAGATTTTGATAACAATATCCCATATGTGATTTTTTATAGAATCTAAAAGCTCGTTAAGACGAACTCTCTCATTGAAATCATCATGCCAAATGTAATAATCTGAAAAAGAACCATTTACCCTATCCATTGCCTTCCATGTATTACAAGCATCCAGATAGAAAGCATATGGTTCATTACATTTTTCACTAAAAGACCATTCAAGCTTTTCTATAACAAGCTCAACACCTCTTACCCAGTTGTTTTCATTATATTTTATGAGGATTAATTTTAATCTTTCAAATTCATGCAATAATTTTTTAGCTGTTACATTGTTATACATAACATCACCTTAATGACCAACTATCCGAGACATTCACACCACTTAATCACCAGGCTTACAAAAAAATGTTTGAAGTACGTTCTGGCTACCAAGATAAGGTTTTCCCTGGTAACCTACCGGTTCTGCATAAATCGTTTAGAGTGGCGATAACTGAACTAAAATATATTATGAGATGGAGGCGGCAACACGATGATACCAGCGCATCTGTTTAGTAAGGCGAGAAACTGGGCATGCGGCGACGGTCAGGGGGATTGTTTTGTCTGCTCCCGAGAATTTTAAGATAAATATAAAAATCCGGAAGGATCCTGGGGATCGCTTCCGGCTTTATAGACATAGTTTAAAAATATCTATGCTCGTAATTCATATAGATCTTTTGCTTCTTCGTCCATATCCAGACTACCAAGTGCACCAAGATCTAAGCTGTAAATTTTATCACTGTTATCTTTTGAGCAGATAAAGTAACCAAGGTCACCATCCTGCCCTATTAGAAAATAATCAGGCTCAACTTCTTGTATTGTATACGTTTTATTTCTCTCTACTATGTCCTTGTAATTAAATATGTATACAGGATCGCCATTTTTATTTTCTATTTCATAAGACTCTGCATCTTGCACTTCTTCAGATAAAAACTTCTTGTATGCACCAGGTAAATTTATACCAAGACTTTTCTCTATACCTTCTAACTCTTTTACTATTTCATCTTTAGACACAAGCAGTTACCTCTTTACTTTTGTGATGGTCAATTAAATATCAAAGAACGGGTTACCTATATTGCTTTCTCTGATTCCATCAAAATATTTATATGCATCACTAACGGATTTCTGAGCCTGTCCTTTAGGGACGCCTGCATCAAGCATTTCTTTATAACTAACATTAAATTCTTGCTTCAGAGTGTTATCCCATCCACCAGGTGAAGCGCGTCGTGCTCGTTGAGCAGCACTAATTCCTGCATGAGGACTACCGGAAGCTGATTTCAATAATGTAGCCGGGGCAGAGTTTCTTTGATATCCGTCGATTCGTTTCTTGGCCCATGCATCCTGAATAGGATGGTGACTTTGAACAAAACCATCAGCTTTACTATTTGTGTGCCCTGGGGCGCGATTTACTCCGGGGGATAAATTTCCATGTGGATCTACGTCACCAGCTTTATAGCCCTTTGGAGCATTACATCTACTCAACCCTAACGGATCGATCCAGTTCAGCGGGTTAGAAGCATAAGCATACTGGTTCAGTCCCCCCATTAACCCTATCGGGTCATCGGGATGATTGCGGTGCTATCGTACTTTTTAGTGCTATAACCGGCTGATATGGATGATTTATTAGACACAATTTTTTTTATTTTCATTAGCCAATTAACCCTAAAATCCCGACGTGCATTTTTGCATCGATCTCCCTCGATTCAGCCAGTGCCGAGCAGGATTACATTAGATTATCCTATCCTGACCGTAGGAGATAATAACCAAGTATAAATAGGATCTGTTATATATAGATAAGAACTCATACCCGAGGAATATTAACCCCATCCCTCATCTGGCTGGAAATAATGACCTCAGAAGCATCTTCTGGACTATTTTGAGCCTTAAAAGCTTCTTCCTTTGTAATTTTTGATTCTATTTCCTTACTCACCAACCCTCCATCATCATATTTTATAAAAAACTCGCCATTTTTTTCTACAATATCAATTCCGTAACCACTAAATATTACTTTAATCATAATCAATCCTTATAATTTCACTTTTTTAAAATGTTGGTAATACTAGCATCACCAACAGGTGTTTGATTGATTACTGCTTCTGGAATTCCTCCTGAGGTTTTCCCTCCAGGCAGCCAAAACTCATTGGCACCGGGTTCCCTTCCTGTCGGCATTCTCAATCCTTGGGGATTAGAAATATCGATTCTAACTGGAGAATCACCTAGTTCTCCTGGAGTCAACCCTAAGAGTTTTTCCAGTTTAGGAATATTTCCACCTGATTTCGTAATCAAATCATCGGCTACTGTTCTCGGCATAACAAAATGACCAGCGGGTGGACCTATCTCCGGACGATTAACACCCCATGTAATTTTTGATACTCCGCCATCAAACATAGCTAAATGTTGCTCAACATGTGATGGATCTAAGTAACTTTTAGGATCAGGGAAATCTAGCTTGCTTTTACCGTGGGTTGCTTTATAAGCTTGGGCGGCTCTCCCTCTATTTGAGAACACCCCACGAGTTTTCGATTGGAACTCATTCCAGGTGCTCATCACGCTGCAACGCAATCCCAGCGGATCGATCCAGCTCAATCCATTCGGCGCATACTGATAAAGATTAATCCCACCAGAAAGGAAATAGGGTCATCGGGACGATTCCGGTGCCATCGTACTTTTTAGCAGCCTTAACTCACTGACAGCACTGGCTTTTAAGAGGCGGCTTTTGCCATATTTAACAGCCAGTTAACACCAGAATCCCGACATGCACTTTTGACGCGCGCACGCTACCGCTCCGCCATGGCCTTCCCTGCCTGCGTCACCATTAAAAACGATTGTAAGTCAGGGGAAGGGATTTCCAAAACGGTACGCCGCTGTATTGTGGGATATCGCCCAAAGGGCGGCGACCGCAGCACGCCGCAGGTTAACATAGCGGGTAAGTGGCTGAGAGAGGCGGGGTTTGATGTTGGGACTGGCGTCAGCCTGAAGGTGATGGATCGCTGCCTGGTGCTGATCCCCGACGATCCGGAAGTGAAGCCACTGAGGGAGCTGGAGCAGCAGCTGAAGGCACAGCGAAGCGAACTGGATCATGCCCTTCAGCGGATAGGAGCGGTGCTGGCCTGACGGGCGGATGAAAGTAAAAAAGCCGGAAGGATCCTAAAGATCACTTCCGGCTTAATTAAATATCTCTACGATATATATTTATATGAAGAGCACGCGCTATAAAGCTTCCTTCGAAGCTCTTCTAGTTTATTATTCTCTTCAATAAGAGGCCTTCCATTTTTACTGAACACTATATCATTTAGCGTTCCCATCCCACCAAATAACCTTTTTACATCATCGATAAACTGATCAGGGTCTGTATCAGCTCTTGAATAAAGATTATCTAAGGTTTTTACTAAGTTATACTCACCGTTGTCACGTAATAATTCAGCAATAGATTTCAAATACTTTTTTTGTTCACTAATCATAGTAATGGCCACTGACCTATAACTTGAATACCAGGAATTTTCCAAGCCTCATATATAAAGATCTGCTGCGTTCCTCCCATATAAAAATCACCCTGGGAGCCAACTTCACCAACATAGACTTTAGTACCGGCTGGAACTCTTATTTTGAATACAGTATCTAAAGCCGATTCCCCACCGTCAGGCCATTTTGGCAGCACGGCTTTATCAACCCTAGTTTGAATAATACTCTGAGGTTTGTCCACGCTAAAGAATTGACCATACTCCCTGGTTGAGATACCTGCTCGATAAAGATCCGTATCTTTTGCCAATATTATTTCTTGATACCTACCGCCAGCAAATGTACCTGCATGGTCATCGCTTAATGGCCCTGGCTTAACTGCTGAATACTTACCTTTCTTTTGACCAAGAGAACATTTACTCAGCCCTAACGGATCCACCCAGTTTAATGGATTCGGCGCATAACTGTAGAGGTTTGTTCCCCCCATTAACCCTATCGGATCATCGGAACGATTCCGGTGCCATCGTACTTTTTAACGGCCTTAACTTACTGATACAGCTGGCTTTTAACAGGCGACTTTTGGCAGTTTTTACATTGCGTTAACACGAAGATCCCGATGCGTACTTTTGCCCCGTGCGCTACCGCAGTCTGATCCTGATTACGGGCGGCCAAAAAATTAAAAGTCGGAAGGATTATTTCCAACTTATATTTAATTTAAATAACGCTGACCTAAAATTGCTCTTAATAACTTTATTCATTCAAACTTTAATTGAATATTATTTATACCAATTAGAACATAGAAATTAATATATTATCAACTTACCCAATGGCCACGTTCCTTCCCAACCACATGGAATATGCCCATCCTCATATATCACTATCAAAGATTCAAAAAAAAGATTACCTTTTAAAAACCGTTTGTAGGCATCTTCCATTAAAAAATTAACCAAATCCCATTTGATGTTTTCTAATATAATATTTTCACTTACACCTTTATCTTTGACTATAGGGATAACTTCAGCATCAATTATTTTCTTTGCTTCTCTAACAAGAACATTCCATTGCTGATAATCATTAGTGTGTTTTTTTGCAAGATAGCCAGTTATCTCATTACCAGCCTCAAGTGTGGCATCTTCCCAGTCAGCACTGGTTATTTCTTTAATAAAATCAGATTCATTAGCAACCTGTTTTATATTGTTCAACACTGATACTTTTCCAATGTTTATAAACCAATTTATTTTTAATAAACGGTCTACTGCTGATCTTGAAATCTTCATGGTTTCACCTGATTTATCCTGCCGGGAATTCTTGGAACATTTTCCCCACCGAGTGCTCCATACTCAAGGCGGTTTTGTATACTATATCTCACCGCCGCATTGACCTGAGCTGGTGACATTTCAGTAGCCTGCAGGGAATGTTTCAAAGCTTGCGTATATTGAAGGTTCGTTGGCATTTCTCTATAAAGCGCTCCACCTTTACGGTACTGATTCCAGAAGCTTTCCAGCGACTTATGCGCTTCGTAGTGTGGTGTCCCCGGTTCAGTAAAAGCATTCCCTTGTAGCTTTATAGCCGCTCCGCTATCCCGAGGGATTAGATCCCGATAAGCAGCATCCTGATTGAGATGGTGCGATTGTCCGGGGCGCGGATCATTTTTTAATCGTCCATGAGGGCCAAGTGCTGGCTCATCCCCACCTTTACATTTAAGGCCAAGTGGATCTACCCAGCTTAATGGGTTTGGAGCGTAGGCATATAAATTTATACCGCCAGCCAGCCCTATCGGATCCTGCTGAGTAAACCGTGCACAGTCCGGATCATAATACCGAAACAGATTGTAGTTAAGCCCGGTTTCCCTGTCCAGGTACTGCCCCTGCATCCGCAGGTTCTGCGCAAATCCGGGTCCCTGCAACGTCGTTTCGCGCAGCAGTTTGCCCCAGGCGCTGTTCTGTCCTTCCCAGCGCAGTTTACCTTCGGCATCGGTCAGCCGCTCCGGCATACCGTTGACCTGGCAGTGGAACCAGTAAATTTCCGGGTCCTGCACGCCGTCAATACGCGCCAGCGGTTCATAGCTGTTTGTATCGCTGTAAACGTATGTCAGCGGCACATCGCCGTGAATTTCCTGCAACAGACGGAAGCCTTCCCAGACAAAACGGGTGGTGACACTTTTGCCGGTCGGTTTTCCCTGTAATTGCTGGCTGACGGTTTTACTGATGCGGCGACCCAGCGGGTCGTAGGCAAAACTCACCAGGCTGCGCGCTTTATTGCGGTCGCGTGGCTCGCTCAGCACTTCCGTCAGACGATGCTCACCGTCATAACGGTAATGCCAGCGCATCTGGCCGTTGTCTTTTTCGACGGTGCGTCCATGCACATCATAGCGCCAGCGGATGCCATTAAGCTGCGTCACCCGGTTATGGCGAATGGCCTGACCGGCATTGCGCTCCAGTGGATTGCCCGCCGCATCCCAGCGCCACTGCTCCTGATTTGGCAGTGAGCCGTCCTGGCTCAGCAGGCGGCCGGCATCATCGTACTGCCAGCGGCTGTGGCTGAACGGATTGTCATCGCGCTCATCGCGAATAAGATTATTGCGGTAGTCGTAATCCAGCCGCGAAGACCAGCGGCGCGGCGCAGGACGCTGCGTGTTGCCGCTGAATACATCGCGGCGCTGCATACGTCCCAGCCGATCATACTCGCGGCGGGTGGTCAGCAGTCCCTGGGGGCGGCTGACTTCCCGGGCACGCTACCGCTCCGCCGTTACCTTTCCTGTCTGCGTCAGCCGCTGCTATTCCGGGTTTGTGGCCGTTATAATGGCGACCTGACGCAGCCTGCTGCGTGGAAGCCGGAGGGAACGGTCTGGTTCAGGTGCTGTAATCCCCGTTTCGGCTATCCGTGCCATAGGTGACGTCCTTAAAATATTCTAGATAAAGCATTTGTGCTTTATATCGCTAACAAAATCGAAGTACGGTGAACCGGCCCCACATACACTGAAGGCACCGGGAACACGAACAGCCAGCTGAAGACTCAAAGCACAGGGAAAACGGACAGAAGAGGAAAGCGCCCCGCGCCATGTAGGGCGCGAGCCTGGCTGTTATGGATGCGTTTTTTGAGATTTTCCGATCTACCCGTGTCCCTGAGCCTCCACTGAGTTAATAGTGAGCAAGTTCGTGCTCCCTACGTAGGCTCGACGTCACAGCCAAGGTAACTTACTGAGCCTGGGTTTTGTTATCAATATAAAGTATTTATGCTTGATTATCTAGCTTTATGGCTTTATTGTGACAAGCATTCAGAGTTCATATCAATGCACTGGAGCATGGATGAAGACGGATAATTACGGCAACATGGCTGCATTGAATGTGGCAATGATGACCGGAGTGCTTGATATGGCGGATGTGATTGATACCGGGTTTGCGCAGCGTTTACGTGAACTACGCAGGCAGAAGGGGCTGTCTCAGTCGGAGCTGGGTAAGCAGGCTGACCTGCATTACACCCACATTGGCCGCTTTGAGCGCGGCGCGTCCAGACCGGGCAGCGACACGTTAAGCCGTCTGGCTGATGTGCTGGGCGTGACCAGCGACTACCTACTTGAAGGTGCATCAACGGAAGCGGCTAAAGCAAGATTTGAAGACAGGGAGTTACTACGGCAGTTTCAGGAAGTGGAGCAGCTGCCGAATGAAGACAAGGAAGTGATTAAGAAGCTGATCGATGCCTTTCTGACCAAGAAGCATATTCAGGCACTGGCAAGATAACAGGCTGATTTAACGCGGGATTGAAGTGTTCTCAGCACAACAACCCCGCTCACCACAGGCAACTAAGCAGGAGTTGATCATGGCTGAACACGATTGTAAGTCAGGACAGGGGATTTCCAAAACGGTACGCCGCTGTATTGTGGGATACCGCCCAAAGGGCGGCGACCGCAGCACGCCGCAGGTTAATATAGCGGGTAAGTGGCTGAGAGAGGCGGGGTTTGATGTCGGGACCGGTGTCAGTCTGAAGGTGATGGATCGCTGCCTGGTACTGATCCCCGACGATCCGGAAGAGAAGCCGCTGAGGGAACTGGAGCAGCAGCTGAAGGCGCAGCGGGTCGAGCTGGATCACGCCCTTCAGCGGATGTGGGCAGCGCTGGCCTGACGGGCGGCTAAAATAAAAAGCCGGAAGGATCACTGGGATCGCTTCCGGCTTTTTAATATTTAAGGCATTCGCATTACACATTCCCGAAGGCGTTTGAGCAGCTCGGGATCTTTAAGGCAATCAACCGGCTTAACACCTTCTAACGCTGGGACTTCACGTTCTACCCACCACAAGCCCTCTTTCAGGCCTATTTTTCCATAGATAATAACTGCTAAGTCTAAATTACCGTCTAATTTTTTAGCAAGCAAGCGGGCATTATCATCTAAATAATCCTCAGCATAAAAATCTGCGCAATTTTTCCATTTTTCGTCGCCAGCGTAATAATGTTCTAAAGAAGACATATCTAGAATCCAAAAAATGATATTAAGTTAGAACCTGTAGGGTTTCTTGCTGATGGTGCAAGTATACCATCATACCCTTGCTCTTTCACCCAACTACCAATTTGATGGGTAATGTCGTATTTATTACCAGTGATATCATTCAATGAAACACCTAATGTATCCCTCACGCCAGAATTAGTAAGTTCAAGTACATTGTTTAACTGTAAGTTTTTACTAATTAACACTCGACTTGAGAGATCTACGTTCCAGTGAGTTACTTCAGACAGTGCAGTTTTTCTTGAATTTGCGCCATACAATCCACCCAAGCCTTCATCTGTATACCTATGCGATGCTTTGATATTCTACTTGTGTGTTGTCCATGTCGTGCTCATCCTGTCAGGCTCTTCAAACCGATAAACAGTTCGATTAACTTTTCTGTCTTTAGGAGCACTGGAACATTTCAGCCCCAGCGGATCGATCCAGTTCAGTGGGTTTGGTGCATAACTGTAGAGATTTGTTCCCCCCTCAACCTTATCGGATCCTGCTGCGAAAAACACCCTCATTTCAGATCGTCCTATCAGTTTCGACTATAATTTTGACGTATTTTCGAATCGTAATGCATGGTATTACTTTCCTGAATAATCATGGATAATGCTTTCGCATTTCCTGACTAAAATTTTGAAACCCGGCGAATATTGAAGACGATGTCTGACTAGTGTGGTTATGAAAGTAAAAAACCGGAAGAGTCATTGAGAGTACTCCCGGCTAAATCTAATTGATTATCAATCACTCAAAATCAAAGAAAGTATCATAAATCTCTAAAGCTTTATCTACATCGTATCCAGCGAAACCCAGCACTTCGATAAACCAGGACAAATGTTCACCTAACTCTGGATAGGCGTTTTCTTTTAACGCTAAGAAACACAATGCTATTCTTGCTTTTAAAACATCGCTATCCGTAAAATCTCTTATTCCATTTTGATCAACAACATCCCACCAATAAAGACTGGCATCGTTGAGTGCATCGAAACCA
Source organism: Winslowiella arboricola (assembly GCF_025527015.1). Lineage (GTDB taxonomy): Bacteria > Pseudomonadota > Gammaproteobacteria > Enterobacterales > Enterobacteriaceae > Erwinia > Erwinia arboricola. The sequence goes on from NZ_JAODIM010000039.1 coordinate 196,142, forward strand.
ACATTCCCTTTAATAAAATCACTGGATAAGCGAATTGGGTTGTGAGGGCCATTACTAAAACTAATATTGAATGAATCACAAACCGACAACATGAAAGTTATATACTTTTTTATTGCTTCGTCTGAATCTTTTGGCCAAATAATTGAATCAATACTTTTACTCATCTTTTATCGCTACTCCAAAGAATTTTAGTACGCTTTGGCATGAAGGACATAAAGGTTTTGGTGTATTATGACCAGCGCCAGATATACCAATATTAACGGCCTTGACGGAAGCCCCCTTAACGTTTACACCTTCATTTAATGCTTTATCAAGGCAGACTATTTCTGCACATCCTCCATGCCAGGGAGCCCTTTCTTTTGCCGGAGTCCCCATTAATGCACCGGTAACATCACGATTATGAGGAACCGCATCTCCACTAACCCCTGTATAAACCTTACCACCTGCTTTGATTTCGGCGGCGGCACCTGATCGTTTACCACCCTGCAATGCTCTGTCAGCTGCATTCTCTGCCGAGTCTGGTTTACAACGCCTTGTTAATCCAAGCGGATCGATCCAATTAAGTGCATTCGGTGCGTACTCATATAAATTTAGTCCACCCGCAACTCCCACAGGATCAGATTGCGTAAACCTCGCACAGTCCGGATCATAATACCGAAACAGATTGTAGTGAAGCCCGGTTTCCCTGTCCAGGTACTGCCCCTGCATCCGCAGATTCTGCGCAAATCCGGGTCCCTGCAACGTCGTTTCACGCAGCAGTTTGCCCCAGGCGCTGTTCTGTCCTTCCCAGCGCAGTTTACCTCCGGCATCGGTCAGCCGCTCCGGCATACCGTTGACCTGGCAGTGGAACCAGTAAATTTCCGGGTCCTGCACGCCGTCAATACGCGCCAGCGGTTCATAGCTGTTTGTATCGCTGTAAACGTATGTCAGCGGCACATCGCCGTGAATTTCCTGCAACAGACGGAAGCCTTCCCAGACAAAACGGGTGGTGACACTTTTGCCGGTCGGTTTTCCCTGTAATTGCTGGCTGACGGTTTTACTGATGCGGCGACCCAGCGGGTCGTAGGCAAAACTCACCAGGCTGCGCGCTTTATTGCGGTCGCGTGGCTCGCTCAGCACTTCCGTCAGACGATGCTCACCGTCATAACGGTAATGCCAGCGCATCTGGCCGTTGTCTTTTTCGACGGTGCGTCCATGCACATCATAGCGCCAGCGGATGCCATTAAGCTGCGTCACCCGGTTATGGCGAATGGCCTGACCGGCATTGCGCTCCAGTGGATTGCCCGCCGCATCCCAGCGCCACTGCTCCTGATTTGGCAGTGAGCCGTCCTGGCTCAGCAGGCGGCCGGCATCATCGTACTGCCAGCGGCTGTGGCTGAACGGATTGTCATCGCGCTCATCGCGAATAAGATTATTGCGGTAGTCGTAATCCAGCCGCGAAGACCAGCGGCGCGGCGCAGGACGCTGCGTGTTGCCGCTGAATACATCGCGGCGCTGCATACGTCCCAGCCGATCATACTCGCGGCGGGTGGTCAGCAGTCCCTGGGTGCGGCTGACTTCCCGATGCAGTTCATCGCGGGAGAAATCACTCACCGGCAGGCTGTCCAGCGCAATGCTCAGCAGATGGCCGCTGCCGTAATAAAGCGACTTCAGCTGGCGGCCATCCGGCAGCGCCAGCGAGGTGGTGTTGCCCAGCGCATCGTACTGCCACGCCAGTGAACCCTGTCCTCCCTGTTCACCGGTTATGTGTCCCAGCGCATCATACTCAAAACGCAGCTCCTGCTCCGCCTCGCGGCTCCAGCTGTTTTCGCCCAGCTGCGGATGCAGGGAGAGACGCGACAGCTGGCCGCCTGCGTGGTAACCATACTCCGTGCGTCCTTCCGGCGTGGTGCGCGCCAGCAGCTGCCCGGCGGCACTGTAAGCAAAGGTGTGGGTGATGGCTTCAGAATGTCCGGCGGCAAAAGTACGCGCTACGGTGCGGCCACAGGCGTCATACTCGTAACGCGTCGCCACGCCGTCCAGCCCGGCCTCTTCCAGCAGCAGCGAATCTGCTCCCCAGCGGAAACGGTAAGTTTCACCGTTCTCATTATCCAGCGCGGTCAGTCTGCCACGGCTGTCCCAGCTGCGCCGCACCTCTTCACCCAGTGGATTACGGGTGGCGATCAGTCGTCCGGCGGCATCGTAACGAAACTCGCTGCGCTTGCCGTCGGCGGCCTCATGAATCTGCGGCAGACCACGCGCATTCCAGCTTAGCCGCTCTTCCCAGCCCTCCGCGCGGGTCAAATGCTGCGGGCGTCCGGCGGCGTCATACTGGTAGCGGGTCTCTTCCCCTTCCGGGTTAATTTCGGCGGTCAGCCAGCCCAGCGCATGGTAGCGATAGCGGGTGGTGCGCCCGGAACAGTCCGTTGCGCGGATCACCTGTCCGGCGTCGTTGTACTCCATACGGCGGCTGTTGCCCGCCGCATCAATCTCTTCCGTCACCAGACCATATTCATCACGCAGCAGCAGCGTGGTCTGGCCCAGCGCGTCAACAATGCGCGCCAGCCCGTGATGTTCATCGTAGTAATAGCGGGTGGCAGCGCCGTCAGCGCCAGTAACAACCGCAGGCAGCGCGCGGTGTGCCAGCCATGTGGTAGCGGCAGCATTGCCGTCAGCGTCGGTCTCCTGCACGCGGTTGCCCGAATCGTCATAGCTAAAGGTCATCGCATGACCCAGCGGATCGACCCGGCGGGTCAGCAGCTCATTATCGTCCCATTCGTAAAGCCAGCTCTCGCCGCGCTCATCGATAAAACGGGTGATCTGACCCTGTGCATTCCAGAAATGCTTGCGTACTAAACCGTCCTGTTGCGTGACGGTGGTCAGTCCGGCGTTCAGATCGTAATCCATGCGGCAGGCATCACCGGTGCTGGTACGGTTCTCCACCACGCGCCAGTGGTCAAACTTTTGCCAGCGATACTCGCTTTCCAGCCCGCCCGCCAGACGGTGCCAGCTCATCAGGCCTTCGTCGTTGTAGCGGTATTCACGCAGCACCACGCCGCTGGCGTCGGTGACCGATGACAGCTGGCCGCGCGCGTCATAAGCCCAGCTCATTAGCGGCCAGTGCGTGTCGCCATCGAACTGGCTGGCAGCGGTCGGCCGCGCAGGGAAGCGGGGATCTTCATAATGCAGGGTGACATCAATCGCCAGCGGTTCATCATGGATGCGCACCAGCCGACCCTGTTCGTCCCGGCTCAGCTCCAGCACATTGCCGTATTCATCACTCAGCGAGGCCAGGTGCAGCTGCTGCGGATTGCCCCGATTCGCGCGGAACAGACGCCACATCGCACCGTCATCATCGGCAATCGCCACATCGCCGTTCTCGTTACGGCGCACAATAATGCCTTCGCTCAGGCTGTACAGCGACTGATCCGGCGGCGGCAGGGTGAAACTCAGCTCACGCCCGGTATCGTCAAACCATACCACCTGACCCTCTTCCAGCTTCAGGTAGCTGTCAAATACCGTCGCCCAGCCAGTGCCGAACAGTCCTGAACGACTTGTCAGGCTGTTATAGCTGCGCTGCCAGCGCAACGGAAAGCGGCCCGGCAGTGAGAAATCCAGTTCGTTACCGTCATTCAGAACTTTCACGCCCGTCGCGGCATGCACCGGGTTCAGGGTAGCGAACACGGCGTTAACCGCCATATCTGCCAGCATACCGCCGCCCGCCATAGCCAGCGCACAGGGCATATTCTTGATGATCTTCCCCGGACGACCGCGTATCAGCGACAGGGCAATCATTGCCACACTAAGGCCTGCCATCTTGCCGCTTTTAATGTCACGTACCCGGAGCGTTTCGCCGCCGATAATCACATCCGGGGAAACCTTATCCGATATTTTGGCTTCACAGGTGGTGAGATCTTTCGCGCGCACCGCAGGCTGGCCATTGATAAACACCGTTTTCGAGCCTTCAGCCAGGTACTGCGGACCGGAGTGTTTCTCACAGGCGACTTTATCCTGCTCCAGCGGCGAAGTGCCTTCCGCCGCAGAACCGACTGTCGGCTGCCACATTTCACTGCCAAACTGCCCGGCGGCGGCCAGCAGCATTCCGCCATAATCGGCAAAGCTGTGCGGTTCCTGTGGTTCCGGCGCGGGTGTTCCGGCGGGCGTGAGCATGCCTGCCGCCCGTGCAGCAGGCAGGGTGTTAGTCAGCACATTATCAGAGCCGGAGATAATGACACCTGCCGGGGAGGGGGGGAAAATCATATCACCCACGCCACTCGCCACCGCGCTGATATCGTCAGTGATGCCAGCCACATTGGCCAGCACGCCGCCAACGATGCCGCTTAGCAGGCAGCTTGATCCGATGGCTGCCACCCCGACGGCGGCAGCGCTCGCGCCAAGCAGCGGTGCAGCAACCGTTGCAGTAGCTGCTACAAGGCTACCCAACATGGCGTAAGCCGCCCCTTCAACCACCAGGCTGGTGATATCCGCAAAGATACTGGAGTGGATTATCTCATCGCCCTGACGGGCCGCATTATTGTCGCTCATGCCTTACACATTCCGGTTGTTATTCAGCGTCAGACTCTGTTTGAGGGCGCTCCAGCGCTGTCCGTCTTCTTCACTGAAAGGACGTAACGCGGAGAGGGTAAACAGCAGCAGCACCGGTTTATCCGGCTGCTGCACAGCAAGCTGCTTCTGCCACAACGACTGGTCGTTGCGGACAAAAGCGGTTTCCACTTCAACCGCGCGCAGGCTGTTATCTGCACCGGTCATTACACGCGCAAATTCACTCTGGTTGATTTCCCCCATTTGCGGACGCAGCATCTCCCACTGGCGATGAAACTCTTTTTCAAAATCGCTGCCATCGGGGATTGCACCACGTGTGACGACCAGCGAAAGACCGCTTTCATCATCACGCAGAATATTCATGGAGCTGTCCTGCCACGGGGCGGGAAAGAGAGAAAATGAACCTTCCTGGAGGGTGTATTTCATAGGAGACTCTTGCTAAAAGGGCAGCACCGCCAGCAAAGATGGCGTGTTAGCTACCTGAAGGATTAAATAAGAAATAACATACAGGTGGTGATATATATCTTCGGGTAATACTGACAGCTATAAGACAACGGGCGAGTTTAACCAGACATTTTTCAGTCTATGCGAGCAGTGCCTTACTGAGTAATCGGATGAAAAGCGCCATCATAATTTGGAGCAATACCCTTATGGGTCTCGGTCAACCGGTCTTTTTCCACCCAGCCCGTAACCTGATCACCCTCCTCCTTAAGATACATTACACTATAGAAACCTTGATATTCCACCCAGGCATATAAATTATTACCGGGAATAACAAACTCTCCTTTTACCAGGCATCGTTTATCCGGGGCAGAATAAAATTGCAGCCTCCCTTTTCCACCCACCTTAAACACATTCTCTGTGTTATCGAAATGAACGCCTTGAGTATTGGCGTTACTATCCAGGTTGTGACAAAAGTCGTTAGCTGAGGCCAGCAGTGGAATAGAAAAAAGCAAAGCGCTTAAAATCTTGATCATATCAGCCTCTGGTGTTCATAACAGTATAACGTTGATTTCATCAATCAGTATTAAACACCATCATAATATGGCTAACCTTATTATTTTCTATCTGAAAAGAGATGCGTTTGCCGTCACCATCATAATAAATCCAGTGTTGGTTATCACTGTCATCAATCGTTCCATTACCATACTTCTTAACCAGCTCGCTTTGTGTATCGCCAACGGAAACTCCACGGAATGTGGCGATACCTGGCGCATTAAGCGTAATCTGGGCAATAATATAGCTATCAATATCACGCTGTTCTTTTTCCCAGAACAGGTTGGCTGTATAAATTTCATAACCAGCATAACTATGCTGATAGTATTTATAATTGCTTTCACCTGACGGCACATCGCCGACAAAACTCTCGCTTATCTGAGCGCCTGCACGTTGTTTTGCCTGATCGTCCCACTTATCACCCAATGAAAAACGCTGCTGATTAAGCGTAACGCTAAAGTCTGCTGCCGCCATCACGGTTTGAGCACTCGCGGAATTTACTATCGTTGCCGCTGCAACTGAAAGTGGGGGTGCTGAAGCTAAAATGAAAAAACCTGACAATGCTGCTTGCTTAGAGGATAACGCCATTTTCAAACGTTCCTTGATTGAATTTTGGGATAGAGAAATGAACGCCTTTGATATTAGCGTTACTGTCCAGGTTTTGACAACTGTCGTTAGCTGAGGCCAGCAGTGGAATAGTAAAAAGCAAAGCGCATAAAACCTTAATCATATCAGCCCCTGCCTTTCATAACAGAATCATATTTTTAACAGCCCATACTTAAGCAGGGATAGCAACATTATTCTGTGCCATTTGACCAGACACCATTTTCTGTTACCATTGTTTTATTATCAATACTCACTTCTAATGAAGGTCTAGTGATTTTCAGAAGATATTTATATTTTGTATTTCTATTTTCAAACTCATAATAACTGACCGGGCAAATTGCCGAATCACATTGCGTCCTGACTACTTTGCCAAGCAGACGAACCGTTTCCCCATCAGACTTACGTTTACCGAAATAAGTCGCTTTATTACAGGCAACACTTCTGTCTGCGCAAGACAGTATAACTTTTACCGAGAATTTCGGTGATTCAAAATACTTCACCTTAGACTCATTATCAGCAAGAGGTTTTGGCAAAACTTTCCCCTGAAAAGAAATGGTCTTAAATTCACTCGCCCATGCATTGATATCAGGCTGTATGCTTTTAGCCTCAGTGTCATTTGTGACATACATGATTTTTTCAGAGTCTGGTGTTACCCAGGCAGCGTAGATTTTACCGTCCGGCTTCACTACCAGCGCTGATGCATTTTCCTGCCGCAAATGTTGAAGCCAACCATCAACAAATACCCCTCCGTCATTTAATAAATGAGGCTCGCCAAATACATCGAAATTACCAGCAAAATCATCGTATTGTGATTTTAGTAAATTTTTGACTGCTGTTGTTATTTCTTCATTTTGAAAAAGCTTATCGGCATTTTCAAGGGTGCTATAATTCTTTAAATTGTCATATTCTTGTGAAAAAACCGGTGATGACATCACCAGAATTGACAAAAAAGTAGCCTGCAATAACTTCTCCAACATAGTAAGTTCCATTTACCTCGGGAAAAATCGTCATCGACAAGCCAGAGGCGACGCTTATATTGCCCCTGCATTTAGCTGATATTACTGAGTGATGGCATGAAAAGTGCCATCTGCTGCACCCGCATCAGTCAAAAGTGTATGATTCTTTCTGTCCATTTTAAATCTGAATAAATGAACAGATGTTTCAGGATCGCCACCACAAACTGCATAGCGTTTGTCTTCACGCACATCGATAATAAAATACTGTTTATCTGATGAGTCGTCAAAATCATAAGCTAAACAGTGGTCTCTCAGTGATGATAGCTTATTGTCTCTGATAGCTTTATGTACGGCTAAAACAGCAATATCTTCATCTGTTTGTGCTGCTTTTTCACTCTGTTTATTCTCCACACTTTGCGCCATTGCCGTAGCATTAAAGGAGAATAAAAAAGAACAAAAGACCATACCAGCCAGCCATCGAAAAGAGATCTTGTGCATATTAATGGTACCTTTAATCAAAATCGGTCAGATGCTGACTGCGAATGATAGACTTAACACTCTTGGCATAATTAGGATCGGTAGCATAGCCAGCTTTAGCTATCTCATCAACAAAAGAGTTAGCGTCTTTAGCCCCCTGAAAAGCAGCCTTATATCTCGGATTGCTGTTCAGAAAGCGGCCATAGTCATCAGCCGATTCGGCATAATCCTTATAAGCTCTGAAACTATCACTAATAGAAATTCTTTTTCCATTAATTACTTCAGATGTTTGAAATGTCGTGGTGCCACCAACCGGTGATTTTCCTTTAATACCAAACCAGGCATTATTTTTAACATGCTGTCCCCATCCTGTTTCCTGCGCAGATTGTGCCAGCGTAACTGATGTGGGAACACCCCAGTCAGCTTCAACTTGTTTTGCTGCAGCAAGATTATCATCGATAAACTTCTGTACATGCGCTGGCCTTTTTTTAGCGTTTTCTGCGACGGGTTGCCTGGCGACTGCAGCAGCAGCCACCTTGGGTGCAGACGGTGCAGCTGCTTTAGGGCTCGCTGGTGCGGAACCTTTAGGCTTTACTACAGCTTTAGGCGCTGCCGCCGCTGCCTGAGCTTTCTGCTTTGGGGGGAAAAGACCCTCCACCGCTTTACTGATATTGCTTTTATGGCTGTCACCCGGCGCGCTGGTTCCCGGCTGGGTGCCAGAGGTGTTCAGATGCAGCTTGCCGCCGGAAGTTGTGATATAACCATCGCCCTCGACAAAGAAATTAAACTCTTTGCCAATCAGATTGATTTTGCCATTCGCATTTAGCTCAATCGCGCTATCACCACATTCCAGGCGCAGTTTGGTTCCTGAACCAATCACATAGGTTTCGGCCGCCGCATCCACTTTGCCTTTGCCGGTATACAGCTCTTCGCCGCCTTTGACGCCGTGCACACGGTTGGTTTCCACCCGGTAAAGCTCATTAACACCAACGTAATGGCTGTGGTTGTTGCCGATAGACTGTGTGGCGTCATTTTTGACGCTCACATCCATATTCCGCTCCGCCTGCATCCACAGCTGCTCCTCACCGCTTTTATCTTCAAAGCGCAGGGCGTTGGCGTTGTCCGGCGTGCCGTCTTTACTGCGGCTCATAAAGCCCATTTGCGTCGCGGCGGCGGGCAGCGACCACGGCGGCATACTGGCTTCGTTATACACGCGGCCGGTAATTATCGGACGGTCCGGATCGCCGTTAATAAAGTCGATCACCACCTCATCGCCGACACGCGGGATCTGTACGCCGCCGAAGCCCTGACCGGCCCAGGCGCTGGAGACGCGCACCCAGCAGGAGCTGGTATCGTCGCCCTTGCCCAGGCGATCCCAGTGAAACTTCACCTTTACCCGGCCATATTTATCGGTCCAGATCGACTCGCCTTTCGGCCCCACCACCCGCGCGGTCTGCGGACCGTGGGTACGCGGCCATGCGGTGCGCTGCGCCGAGCGGAAGGTGGTGTCCGCCGGGATCACCACAAAGTTGATTTTATGGACACTCTCCTCACCACTGCCGCTGGCGTAGGTGTTTTCCTGGAGCGTGTAGGCCGCACTCACTACCATATAATCGCCGCTGTCGCTGGCATAAGGCGGCTGACCGAGGGTAAAGGTACGACCCGGCACAATTCCCAGCGCGGTACCCACGGCGTCGATGCGCTGATGCTCTGCCTGCCACTCTTCCTGACGGATACGGGCGTAAAACTCGCCGTGGCTGTGGTCGACAAAGCGTCCAGGCCATTCGTAGTAATCAATCTGACCCGGCGACGGTGAAGCCGGGTTCTGCCGCGCCTGGAACAGCCAGGCGTTCGGTTTGCGGAAGTCGTAATCGTCGATGCTGTAGATGCCCGGCGTCACGCGTTCGCTGATGGTCCACTTGCCGATCCCTTCTTCACCGGTGCTGCCACCGGACTCACTGGTGTGATACGGGATCACCTCATAGCCTGCATACGGCTGATGCGCCGCCGCAGAATCCATCAGCACCAGCGTGTGTTTATCCGCTTCGTGACTGAAGAAGAAGTAAATGCCCTCCAGCTCCATCAGGCGCGAGATAAAGTCGTAGCTGTTCTCCTGATACTGCACGCAGTATTCCCAGCTGCGGTACTCGCCGGTCAGCTTATCTTCGACATGCACGCCGTATTCGTTCAGCACCGTTTTGATAATATCCGGCACCCGCTGGTTCTGAAAAATACGCTGGTTGCGGTCGCGCTGCATCGGCCACAGGTCCGATTCCATCTTCAGGGTATAAATCGCGTAGCGCGAGCCATCCGCCTCGGTGCTCTGCACGTTGACCGAGGTGATTTTACCGTTGAGATAGCGTGGCGCCGCCGTCAGACCCTGAGTGGGAATGGTGATGGTGATGGGCTGGCCGAGCAGCGTTTTGCGGTCGATGCGCGCATCGGTGCTCAGCAGGCCGACATCCAGCGCAAAGGAGCGTGATACCACCTCCATGCCGGAAAGTTTCCAGAAAAGCAGTCCTTCGACAGGTAACTGTACAGAAATGCGGTCAGGCATAACGTTTTGTCCATAGTAAGAGATGAGCTGGCGGTAAGGGAAACTTGCAGGCCTGTCAGGGTGCCAGCATCAGCACTTTAAGCTGGCTGGGTACAATACGCATCCCGATCGCATTGGTGGAGTTTTGCAGACTGACGCTGGTCAGCCGTGTTGCTGGCGTTCCCTTTAGCAACACCGTAAATGCGCCGGTAAGATGGCGCGAAGGCCCCATTACCGTTCCCGACGCCACACCGGTGGCGACACCCGGGTTATCGCCGTTAGTCAGCGGCGTAATGGTCGCCATATTATGCGCCGGCATGCCCATAAACAATATATTCAATGCGTTAGGGATCGCCGTCGGCCCCAGCGCGATATCCGGATAGGGAATCGGCACCGGTGCAGGCGTCGGCGTCAGACAAACGTCCGGGAACGCAAGATCCATGCCCATCAACTGGCAGTTAGCAAACATAGTGTCTCCTTAGCCCATGTGAATCTGTTCGGAATCGACCTTAGCGATCGCTTTCGCGGTAATCACCGTGTTCTGTGCGTGCAGACGGGCATAATCTTCCGCTTTCATATCCAGCTGCCCGGCGCGAACCTGTTCGGTATTACGTGTGGTGCGCAGCAGGTTGTGACTGATTTGCGTCACCGTCTGCCAGACCGACTCGGCGCGCTTGCCGACAATGCGTGACACACTCACCCACGCGGAAAGTTTATCGCCGCTATATTTCATCTCGCTGATATGGCAGTCGCCCTGCCTGGCGCTGACGCGCAGCGCTTCACTGCTCAGGCTTAGTTCGCCCTCGCTGCGGATATGCAGATCGCCCGGCACGCTCAGCTCAGCGCTGAGCGGATTGGCGCGCTCCAGCACCGCCAGCAGCCAAAGCTGGTTATCTACTCCGGCGATCAACACTTTATCGCCCGCCTGTGGCGCGATAACACAACTGGCGGCGCGCAGGCAGTGCCAGCCGCGGCCTTCACTCTCAATCGTCAGGCTACCATCGGGAAAACAGTGGGTGACAATACCGGCGGCCTGCGTGGGAGGCGTCACGGCCAGCGCCAGTTTATGGTTAATATTGCTCATCATAATTCTCCTCAGCTGCGGCTCTGGCGCTGAATGCTCCAGGCCTCGGCAGCCAGTAATTCTTCATCATATTCAAGAATGCCCTTGCGGTCGGAAAACAGGGCATTCTCCTGGCGCGCGCGATGGAAGCGCGTGCGGGAAAAGGTGGCGCCACGAAAGTCCGCCATACAGACATCAGCGCCTGAGAAGTCGCTGTAAGTCAGGTTGCACAGGGCAAAACGGGTTTTTACCGCTTTCACCTGTTGCAGAATGCTCTGGAATAACCGGCTCTGGCTAAAGTCCGCGCCATCCAGGCAGGAACCGACAAACATCGCCTGGTCGAACAGACTGCTCTGACACTGCGCGCCGCTGAGATCGGCTTCCATAAACAACGCCTGCGTGGCGTTGACCTGCCGCAGCTGTGCGCCCTTCAGTGACGCGCCTTTAAAATTGCACTGCGTCAGCTGAGCGCCGGAGAAGTTGACGTTATCAAGCTGGTTATCGGTAAACTGGCAGCCGGTAAACTGCTGCTGCGCATAGCTTTTGCCACGCTGGTCGCAGGCGAAAAACACCACCCGTTCACACTGGGTTGCCGCCAGGTTAGTTTCGCGCAGGTCGATACCGAAGAAGGTAGTCAGCAGACAGTGGCACTGATCGATATGCGCGCCCGGCATCGGCGATTCGAAAAAGGTGGAGCGATCCAGTTTTGCCTGGCTGAAACGGCTGCGATCCAGCGTGCAGCGCATAAACTGGCTTTTATCCAGTTCGCTGTGGGAGAAGTCACTATCGGCAAGCGCGCACTGATTAAACACGCACTCGACCAGCCGCAAGCCGCTGGCGTTGAGTTTATCCATCTCGCACTGGTTAAATACCGTCTGCTCCAGCCTGGCGCCGCTGAGATTGACCGCATCCAGCTGGCATTCGGTAAACACCGTTTCCTGCAGATTGGCGCCCTGCATGTTCGCACCCTGCAACGACACTTCCTGGAAAATGCCACCGGAAAGATCGCATCCCTGAAGATCCAGTCCATCAAGATCGATCTCCAGGATCGCTTCACCGTTTTTTATCCGCTGTTGCAGTTCAGCTGCGCTCAGAGCGCTCATATTACTTCTCCATCACGCTTCGGCAGCGTTTTGACGCGTTTCGTCCACGCGCCGGTCAGGCGGGTGTGCTCATCGGTAAAGGATTGCGACAGGTCAGTACGAAACAGATTGGCATTGCTGAAGTTAGCGCCTGCCAGCTGTGTTTTTTGCAGCAACGCGCCCATCAGGTTGGCGTCGGTAAAATTGGTCTGACGAAAATCAGTGCGTACAAACATACTGCCAACCAGATTAGCGCGAGTGAAGTCGCTGCCCTGGCACAGCGCTTCGCTGAGATCGGTGTTCTCCAGCTTCGCCAGGGTGAATTTCGCCCCGGTCAGCACCGTCTGACGCAGGTTGCTCTGTTTTAGCGTCGCCTGGGTAAAGTCCGCGCCGGCCAGCGTAGTTTCCGAGGCCGCCGCGCAGGTAATCAGCGTTGCGCCGTCAAACTTTACCGCTTCCAGCTGGCTTTCCACCCACGAACAGCTTTCCAGCTGCGCGCCGCTAAAAATGGCGGCTTCAAGGATGCATTTGATAAAGGTGGTTTTATTTAGTCGCGCCCCGCTGAAATCCGGTTGCGGCAGCGTCAGATCCATAAACACACAGCCTTCCAGCTGCGCCTGATGGAAGCGACAGCGGGTTAACCAGCTATTTCGCAGCAGCAGGCCATCCAGCGTGGCGCCATCAAAGGTGCAGTTATCAAACAGCGCTTCATCCAGCTGCGTTTCTTTAAACTGCGCATTGCTGAAGTCACTGTGCAGACACTGCGCCAGCGCCAGACTGGCACCGGTAAAATTGCAGTCGCGCAGTGAGGTTTCCTGAAGCTCTGCACGCGCCAGCATCGCTTCGGTAAAGTCCGCGCCATCGAGCTGGCAATGGCTGAGATCGGCGCACTCCAGCAGGGTTTTATTAAAACGCGCGCCGCGCAGATCCATGCCGGAGAAATCAACACCAGTCAGATCCATACCGCTGAAATCACCGCCCTGCGCCTGCGTACGTTCCGCACGCTGACGGATAATCAGCGCAATATCCCCTTTCAGACGCACCGCCGGTGGCTGATTCTGCACTGACATCAGGTACATCTTGTGCAGCGACTCGCGGCTTTGCTCCAGCTTCTTCTCACTAAAATGTTCTTTGTTGTTGTGCAACATCTCCTGCATGCGGTGCATGGAGTCCGGCCCGCGCGGCAAATTGTCCTGATCGCTATGCTGCGGAAAACGCGCTTCCATCTCTTTTTTGCGTTCCTCGGCCTGCGCCTTCATCTCTTCGGCCTGGCGCTCCATCTTCTCGATAAATTCCGGCAGCTCATCGAGTTTGGGGATTTCCGGCTCGTCAAAATCCGCCAGCAGATCGCTGATATCGCCACCCTGCTCTTCCATCCGTGCGCGATGCTGTTCACGCATCTGGCTGGCGCGATTTTTCAGGTTATCGCGCATCGGGCTCTGCGATTCCTGCACTTCGCTGTCAATCCACGGACCGATGGTTTCTTCCGGGATCAGATCTTTTTCGCGGAAAGCGAACAGCGCGCCTTTCTCTTTATCAAGGCGCTGAGTGAGGACTTTGCGATAGTGATTATGCGAACGTGTCGCGCCGGTTTTTTCCAGCGCGGGCATCAGATGTAAGACATCCGCAGCATCATCTTCATTAATGCGGGTGTTGCCCTGCCAGATCAGTAGCATCTGTTCCAGATGGGGAAAGAACCACACCGTGGTGGCGCGTAGCAGGATCTCTTCAAACAAAGTTTCATCCGCGCGCTGGCGATTGATAAAACAGCGCGCCTGCCAGGGTGGCAAGGTTCCCTGTTGCAGCGGCTTTTGCGGATGCATATTCCAGATCGACCACTGCGCCAGCGGCGGCAAGCTGTCACGCTCGTCCCACCACTGATCCGGGCTGGCGGCGTTAAATACCCGCCAGTCGATATCGCGCGCAAAGCCGGGGAAATCATTCTGCAGCCAGTTCGCGTCGTACTGTTTTCCCATGCGGCTCATGCGGCGTGGCCACTGGATATCCAGCGGACCAAAGCTGGCCGGTTCCGGTTTCTGTCCGGGAGAAGAGATGCGCGCATTTAAGGCTTCGATATTTGGCAGACGGCGAAACTCAACGCCATCCTGCATTTCATTCACCGCGCCGATACCGTGCGGATTATCAGCATAGCCTTCGCCACCATAAGCGCGACTCCAGTCGAGGCGCATCTGGTCAAAAGTACGTGGCGGGGTCGGTCTGGAGCCTGACCAGAAACGGTCGCCGGAGACGGCCAGCGTTTTAGTCAGATTTTCGATTTCAATCCGTACCGCACAGGCTGTTTTATCCTGCTGATGATGGCTGTAAGCAAAGCCGGTGGCGAGGAATTCGGCGCGCGCTTTCGGCATCGCCATATCAATCACACCGCCGCTGGCCTGCAACTCATCACCCGCCAGTTGCCACAACTCCATTTCCGGGCGTAGCTGAGGATTTTTCCCCATATCAGCCAGCGCCATCACTGAGACACCGAGGTGGTTTTTTCCCTGTAAGCGAAATGGGCGGTGCAGCACGCTAAGGCGCAGCGGTTTAATAATCTTCATGCACAGCGTCCTTTAAGAAGATCGTGAGACAAGGTTCTGTGTATCAGTCATATTGCACATTAATAACAGACATTTTCTTGGGTGGAGTACCCTGATACTTAATGGTCAGGGGCAACGTTTTTTTAAGTAGATGAATTTTACTGGCTCTGACTAATCCGACGGCCTGATATTCTTTTTCTTCACCTTCGACATTACTCAGCAGCGTCATTAAAAACAGATAATCTTCACCGTATGTTGTTTCGGTTTGATGCCAGCTCAGCAAAGTGCCATCGGCTAGATCGCCCTTTCCGGTACGAAGATTAAGCCAGTGTTTTATTTTAGTGAGATCGCCTTTAGAATCTTTAAGGCCGCGCAGAGATGAAAATATCAATAAAAAGAAAAACGCTGTGCTGATAATGATAGCTATAATACCGAAATCCATATTGCACTCATTGTTTATATGGTGAAAAAGACAAGATCATTTTTTCATCCTCTCCATTAAGGGATGAGGTATCAATAAAAAAATCAAATCTGGCTTTTCATTATTATAAATTAGCTGAACGTTTTTACCTGGTTGATAATTTTCCGCCTTAATAATATCAATAACTGCATCACCACTACCTTTGCATTTTTGATTAGTATCTTTATTAAAATAAGTTGCGGTAATCGTGACATTAACATAGGCAGAATTGCCGCCTGACCGGCTGGCGATATTGGTTATCTGGCCGGTGGTTTCGGTGCCGTTTTCTTTAAGTCTCTTGTGTTCACGCGAGCGGGCATTAACGGAGAGAACGGCATATATCATAAAACCAATCACAATTAAAGGTATTATCATTAAGGGCAGCGTAACAAAATAGTTTACTATATTCATAATAACAATCGATTTATGGTTTAATAAAATACAATTTAAAATAGCAAAAGTGTGCTCAGGGCGGCGAGAACGCCGCCCCTACATAAGATTTAGGTTTGTCATATGGTTGTAGGGACGGCGTTCTCGCCGCCCGATGCTAAGGAAGTATCGGAACAGGTTTTCCACTTTCATCCTTGATAAATACGATATCATTTTTATTATTACCAACTTTAGCGTGGTAGACATTACCAACCTGATAATCATTCAGTGCGATGACTAAAGCCGTTTCATTATGCTTTTCAATTAACCAGCTTTCATTCTTATCTATATTTTCTGCCTTAAGGTTCATTTCAATCACAGGGTTATTATTAAGAAATAACCCCGTTTGCTTCATCGACAGGATGGTGATAATTATGCTGATACCGTTTTCCATAAGATGTTTTTCACGACGCTGATTTCCTTTTATAATTTTATTAGCGAAGTAATAACAAGCAGCAATAATGAAAAAAGTGAGAGCCACATTAAGAATATTAGCGAGCGACATAAACAACCCCTCAAAGAATCACATATTAACCTTCCACAATATTTATATTAGTTTGTCGCATTTCCCAGGACTACGATTTCTTCTGGCTTGTTTTCTTTATAGCGGATTGTGATATTTTTACCGATTTTAAAATCATCAGCATGAAAAATCTTAACCAATATATCCTTTTGCGTGATAGTTTTTTCATTCCCGACATTAAATTCGACAATTAATTGCAATGATAATAATCCCTCAGCATTTTTATTTTTATGCTGCGTCGCTGTAGTGATAAGCGCTATAACCTCTTTGCCATTTCTTTTTATATCTTCGTTATTGCGTGCAGAAGCAATAGAGTTACGCACACCTATAATAACAATAATGAATATCACCACGGAGGCGATGATTAGACTCCACATTGCAAAACTTGCTATTCCCATAAATTAGAGCTTTACATTTTTTTGTTTGCAGAATGGAGCATTGCTTTCGCCACCCCATTCTGATACAGCATAAGAGAAATTAACCTGCTTAAGGCTGTGCCGGAACAGGTCTGCCACTTGCATCTCTGACAAACAATATATCCTCTTTATTCTTACCCAGCTTTGCCTCATAAACATTACCAACCTGGTACGCATCCAGTGCAATCAGCAATGCTGTTTCATTATGTTTTTCAACTAACCAGCTTTCTTTTTTCTCTTTATCTGCTGCTTTCAATTTCATCTCAACTACAGGATTATTATTGAGAAACAATCCATTTTGCTTCATAGATAATATAGTAACATTTATACTGGTGCCATTTTCCATAATATTCTTCTCCCGGGTTTGAGACCCTTTGACAATCTTACCGGAAAAATACCAAATAACACCAAAAACAATAACTGCTAAAATCGCATTAATAACACTTGCAAGTGACATAATAACCTCTAATTATGATACCATGTATAAGGCAAACAGTGCTGTTCTGAGACTGCCGCTATCAACCCTGGCACCTTCAACCCTTGTAGCATTAACTACAGTCCTACCGAATGTGACGCGTTTATAGGAAATATCAGCGCCTGTAGCAGCTACGCTTACTGCTTTTAAGGCAACACTTCCCACTGTTATAGAAATGTATTTATTCATAATGTCTTTAACATCTTGAGCAAAACTGGTTTTCTCAACATCATTTCTCTCAAATATCGGCGAGTCAATAAACACCTTAGTCCCACTCTTGATGGTTATCTGTTGCGGAGATTGTATTGTGATCTGACCCGTAGTGTTTTGACTCCATTCTCCATCGACTTTTACCGCCACATCCCCGGTAATGGTTTGATTCTGACCGCCCGTGCTAATAGTGAGTTTGTGGCCTTTATCAATGGTTTCATCCCTTGAACCTTCCACATGAACCGTTTCATTACCGGTGGTCGAACTGATTCGATTACCCTTCAATGCGATCTCTTGATCGCCTGTGATATCACTTTTATCACCACCACTCACAATCTCCAGTTCGCGACCGTTGGTGATTTTAGTTTTTTCACTGTTGTTAAAGAGCTTAGTTTCTTCTTGATCGACAGTAGTCGTACGTTTTGCACGGTAATAAAAGGTACCGTCACCCGTCACATCATGCTTTTGTTCTTTACCAATGGTAGTGGTGCGATTGCCATCAATATCCACCGTTTTATCATTTTCCACCGAGATTTTCATATCTTTCTCGGAATGCATGGCGATCATCTCGCTGCCAGGTTTATCCTCAAAATAGAGGTGGCTGGAGTTATCGATATGCCCATCTTTACTGCGCGTCATAAAGCCCATCTGAGTTGCAGCGGCAGGCAGCGCCCACGGCGGCATACTGGCTTCATTATAAACACGGCCAGTAATAATCGGCCGATCAGGGTCACCGTTAATAAAATCGATCACTACCTCATCGCCGACGCGTGGGATCTGCATACCGCCAAAGCCCTGTCCGGCCCAGGCGCTGGAGACGCGCACCCAGCAGGAACTGGTATCGTCGCCTTTAGCATGACGGTCCCAGTGGAATTTCACCTTCACCCGGCCATAACGGTCGGTCCAGATCGATTCACCCTCTGGTCCTACTACACGCGCGGTCTGTGGACCATGAGTACGCGGCCATTCGGTGCGCTGCGCCGAGCGGAAGGTGATATCCGCCGGGATCACGACAAAGTTGATCTTATGCACGCTGCCGCCGCCACTGCCGCTGGCGTAGGTATTCTCTTCAAGGGTATAAGCCGCGCTGACCACCAGGTAGTCGCCGCTGTCGCTGGCATAAGGCGGCTGGCCAAGAGTAAAGGTATGACCCGGTACAATCCCCAGCGCGGTACCGACGGCGTCGATGCGCTGATGCTCTGCCTGCCACTCTTCCTGACGGATACGGGCGTAAAACTCACCGTGGCTGTGATCGACAAAACGTCCCGGCCATTCGTAGTAGTCAATCTGACCTGGCGACGGTGAAGCCGGGTTCTGCCGCGCCTGGAACAGCCAGGCGTTCGGTTTACGGAAGTCATAATCGTCAATGCTGTAGATGCCCGGCGTTACGCGTTCGCTGATCGCCCACTGACCAATCCCTTCTTCACTGGTGCTGCCACCAGACTCGCTGACGTGATACGGAATCACTTCATAACCGCTGTACGGCTGATGCGCTCCGGCGGAATCCATCAGCACCAGCGTATGTTTGTCGGCTTCATGGTTGAAGAAGAAGTAAATCCCCTCCAGCTCCATCAGACGCGAAATAAAGCTGTAGCTGTTCTCCTGGTACTGCACGCAGTATTCCCAGCTACGGTACTCGCCGGTCAGCTTATCTTCGACATGCACACCGTATTCACTCAGCACCGTTTTTATAATATCCGGCACCCGCTGGTTCTGGAAAATGCGCTGATTACGGTCGCGCAACATCGGCCACAGATCCGACTCCATATGCAGGGTATAAACCGCATAACGCGTTCCGTTGAGTTCAGTGCTCTGCACATTTACCGAGGTGATCTTGCCGTTAAGATAGCGTGGCGCCGCCGTCACCCCCTGTGTGGGGATAGTGACGGTGATCGGCTGCCCCAGCATCGCCTTACGATCGAGGCGTGCATCGGTACTTAACAGGCTGACATCCAGCGCAAAGGAACGCGACACCACTTCCATCCCGGAAAGTTTCCAGAACATCAGTGCGCCGTCACCCGCAGGGGTGGTTACGGTAATACGGTCAAACATAGAGAGCCTCTTAAAGCGGGCCGCAAACGCCAGTACGGCGTCTGCGGGGAAATGCGTGGAATTACTGCGGATTGATGATCCAAACCCCTTCTTCGCCGACAGTGATTTTCTGCTGACGCTGCTGGCCATGATTAGTGATCACAATCTGATACTCGCCAGGCGGCAGTTGCAGGCTGGCAAAACCATTTACCGAAGGCACTACCGCCTGATCCTGACCATTCAGCGTCAGCTCATCACCCTGACGCAGTTTGAGGTACACCTGCGCAACAGGTTCAGGTGGCGGTGGTGGCGGAGCAACAGACGGCTGTGCCGCCGGTGTCTCACTGGCCGTCGGCGCGCTGTCGGCCGCTGGCGCATTCTGCGGCGCACTCTCCTGCGTCGCCGCTGGTGCATTGCTGGCGCCGGAGGCCGGTTCATCACCACCACCAACGACCAGTGCGCCAATGCCGATACCGACCAGCACCCCTGCCGCCACCAGCGCAGGCAGCAGCCAGCGACGTGCGGTAACCGGTTTCGCCGCTTCAGGCGCGGCTTCTTCCTCGCTTTTCACCGGCACCAGCATGGTGCCCGGTCCGCCAGGACGCGCCAGCAGCGATTCGTTAATATCCGCATCCGTCAGCTGCAACAGCCCGGCCAGCTGATCCATATCCTGCGGACGATCGGCCGGATAGAGCGACAGCATCTTGTCGATAGCCTGCAACAGCGCCAGCGAGTAACCCGCCGGACGGCGCTGCGTCAGCGGCACGTAGCTGTCTTCAATACTGCGCACCACGCTCACCGCTGGCGGCGCGCCGGTAATCAGCGTATGCAGCACTGCGCCCAGCGCATAGATATCGGTCCAGGCGCCCTGCTCGTTTTCGTCGCCGTCGCTGTACTGCTCGATCGGCGCAAAACCCGGTTTCAGCATGGTTTCGGTTTCATCGGACATATTGCCAATCGCTTTACGCGCCGAACCAAAATCAAGCAACACCGGGCGCATATTGGCCTGGATCTGAATATTATCCAGCGAGATATCGCGATGCAGATAACCTTCGTTATGGATCAGGCGGATAGCGCCAATCAGCGGTGGCAACAGGTCGCCACGAATAAAGGCTTCGCTAATCGATTCCGGACGCTCAGCGGCCATGGTGGAAAGCGTGGTGCCGCTGTAAAACTGGGTACACATATAGGCGGTGTCGTTCTGCACCCAAAAACGCAGCACATGCAGCATATTCGGGTGATTAAACCGCGCCAGCAGCCGCGCTTCCTGAATAAAGCTATTCAGTCCGGCGTGAAAAGTTTTGCTGAATCGCTCACTGCGCAGCACCAGATTAAGGTCTTCGCTGCGCACCGCCAGCGATGAAGGCATAAACTCTTTAATGGCAATGGTGCGCTCTAACTGGTGATCCCAGGCACGGTAGACAATGCCAAAGCCGCCACCACCAATGACCTCTTTGATTTCAAACTCGTTAAAGCGATAGCCCACCGGCAAGGCGTTGGGCAGTGATTTTTTGTTATCCATTTCCGACATAGTAGACAACTCTCTCGTGACTGACGGCATCATGCCTCAAACTGACAGTGAAACTCGCCCTGCTGCAAGGTGACATGTAGCTGGCGGAATTTCTCATCGCGTGCCGAGGCCGACAGTAAAATCTGGCTCATTTGCGGCAACAGGGTATTGGTTAATATGGCGTCGACCATGCGGCCGCCGGATTCGACTTCGGTACAACGTTTAACAATCTGCGCAATGACCTCATCATCAAAACGGGCCACGATATTGTGGTTTTCCAGCAGGCGACGTTCAACACGTCCCAGTTGCAGCTGCACAATCATCGCCAGCATCTCATCGCTTAGCGGGTAATACGGCACCACCAGCAGACGACCCAGCAGCGCAGGCGGGAACACTTCCAGCAGCGGCGCACGCAGCGCGGTAGTCAGCGCTTCAGGTTCCGGCATCAGTTCCGGATCGGCGCACAACCCGCTGATTAACTGGGTTCCGACGTTAGAGGTAAGAATAATCAGGGTATTGCGGAAATCAATCAGACGTCCTTCACCATCTTCCATCCAGCCTTTATCAAATACCTGGAAGAAGATTTCATGAACATCCGGATGCGCTTTTTCAATCTCATCCAGCAGTACCACGCTGTAAGGACGACGGCGCACCGCTTCAGTCAGCACGCCACCTTCGCCGTAACCGACATAGCCCGGAGGCGCGCCTTTCAGGGTGGAGACGGTATGCGCTTCCTGGAATTCGCTCATATTGATGGTGATAATATTCTGCTCACCACCGTACAGGGTTTCCGCCAGCGCCAGCGCGGTTTCGGTTTTACCGACACCGGACGGGCCACACAGCATAAATACCCCAACCGGCTTGTTAGGATCGTCCAGGCGCGCACGTGAAGTCTGCACGCGACGGGCAATCATCTCCAGTCCGTGACGCTGACCAATCACCCGGGTATTCAGGGTGTCGGCCAGTTGCAGCACGGCATCAATTTCGTTTTTCACCATCCGGCCCAGCGGGATGCCGGTCCAGTCGGAAACCACAGTCGCCACCACATTGGCGTCCACCGCCGCAAACAGCAGCGGCGTTTCGCCCTGCAAGGTTTTAAGCGCCTGCTGGCTGGCTTCCAGCTCGGTTTTTAATGCCGCGATAGCCTCTTCTTCCGCATCATGCAGCTGCGCGCGCAGGGCGATAATCGCATCAACCTGCACCCGCTCCTGTTGCCAGCGATCTTCCAGCGCCTGACGCTCTTCATCCAGTAGCGCGCGCTGCGCCTGCAACTGAGCGACGCGCTCGGCATTATTCAGACCGACACGCGCTTCACGACCGGCGATCTCCAGCTCCACATCCAGCGCATCAATGCGATGGCAGCAATCTTCCAGCTGCGCCGGACGGGCGCTCTGGCTGACCGCAACGCGGGCGCAGGCAGTATCCAGCAGCGCCACCGCTTTATCCGGCAACTGACGCGCCGGAATATAGCGATGCGACAGGCGCACCGCTGCGCTAACCGCTTCATCGAGCAGCAGCACGCGATGGTGTTTCTCCAGCGGGCTGACGGTGCTGCGCAGCATCAGCGTCGCTTTCTCTTCGTCCGGCTCCTGAATCTGCACCGTCTGGAAACGACGGGTCAGCGCCGGATCTTTCTCGATATATTTCTTATATTCCGCCCAGGTGGTGGCGCCAATGGTACGCAGCTGACCGCGCGCCAGCGCCGGTTTCATCATATTGGCGGCGTCGCCGGTGCCTTGCTGACCGCCCGCACCCACCAGGGTGTGGATCTCATCGATAAACAGAATGATCGGCGTCGGGCTGGACTGCACTTCATTAATCAGCCCTTGCAGACGCGCCTCAAACTCGCCTTTCATCCCGGCGCCCGCCTGCAGCAGACCGAGATCCAGCAGCCACAGCTGAACGTCCTGCAGTGGCGGCGGCACATCGCCAGCGGCAATACGCAGCGCCAGACCTTCGACGACAGCGGTTTTACCGACACCCGCTTCACCGGTCAGCAGCGGGTTGTTCTGACGACGACGCATCAGAATATCCACCATCTGGCGGATCTCGTCGTCACGGCCAACCACCGGATCAATTTTGCCATCGCGCGCCCGCGCGGTGAGATCCTGCGCATACTGCGCCAGCGTACCTTTTGCTGCCTGCGGCACACCTTCCGCGGCGTCAGCGGCAAGCGCTTCCATCTGCTGCGCTTCGCTGCTGCCTGAGAGAATCGCATCGAACTGCTCCGCCAGCAGCGCGGCATTAATACGTGCAAACTGCGGAGAGATGCTTTTCAGCACACTGGCCAGATTAAAGGTGTTCAGCAGGCCGAGCAGCAGATGGCCGCCGCGGATTTTGCCGCTGGAAAATTTCAGCGAGCCATAGACCCAGGCGCGTTCAACCGCGCTGTCGATATGCTCAGAGAGATCGGCGACCGCACTGGCGCCACGCGGCAGACGATCGAGCGCAGTGACCACATCCTGAGTTAACGCCGCTTCATCCAGCGAAAAGTGACGGATAAGCAGTTGCAGATCGCCGTCCTGATGTTGCAGCAGCTGGTGAAGCCAGTGCGCCAGCTCCACGTAGGGGTTACCGCGCAGCTTACAAAAGGAGGTCGCGCTCTCCAGTGAGCGGAACAACAGGGTATCGAGTTTACCGAACAGAACGGCACGGCTGATTTCTGACATAATTGTTCTCGTTTGCGTGTGGTCTGAAGAAAAAAACTATTTAAGGTTGGTGCAAATCATTGGCACGGGCGGCGAAAACGCCGCCCCTACAGTGTTCCAGGTCGCTGCCACGGGCGGCGAAAACGCCGCCCCTACATTGTCCAGGTCGCTGCCACGGGCGGCGAAAACGCCGCCCCTACAGTGTCCAGGTCGCTGCCAAGGGCGGCGAAAACGCCGCCCCTACGTTGTTCCAGGTCGCTGCCAAGGGCGGCGAAAACGCCGCCCCTACGTTGTTCCAGGTCGCTGCCACGGGCGGCGAAAACGCCGCCCCTACATTGTTCCAGGTCGCTGCCACGGGCGGCGAAAACGCCGCCCCTACATTGTTCCAGGTCGCTGCCACGGGCGGCGAAAACGCCGCCCCTACAGTGTTTCAGTGACCGTAGGGGAGCCGTTCTCGGCTCCCGTTTTAGGCGCCGCCCCTACGCTGGTTCCGGGCTAAAGGTTAAATCTCCGCGCGCTTGCGGCTGTGGTTGCGTACCCAGCCAGCTGCTGTAACCCAGCCGCTGCGCGGCGCCGAGACGGCTGCCCTGCACCTGATCGCTGGCAAGCAACAGGCGCACCTCCCAGCAAAATTCGATACCAAAATACTGGCGCAGCCAGTCACGCAACTGGGTGGCTTTTGGCTCACCGGGCAGAAACTGGTTATAGGCTTCCAGCGACAGCGGCCCGAGTTCAACACGCACTTTATGTTGCACATCGCGCACCGCCACGCCGAGAAACGCAGACTCGCCAAGTCGCGGCATACCACGTCCGGCTTTCAGCCGCGCCTGCTCGCGCTTATCAATCGCCATCCACTGCGGTACGTTCTGCACCACCGTCACCGGCACCTGAAAATAGAGGCGTAATATCTTTTCCAGCCCCTCAGCATCGCGTGCCTGGCGGCTAAGATGCCCCGCCGCGGCAAACCGCGCATGGGCGCTGAGACTGCCGCGCTCAAGCTGGGCGGGTTGCCCCATACCAATCAGGCTGGCGAGGTAGTTTTCAAACGGACGATCGCCAGGGCGGTCGAGGGAAACGGTAGGTTGCGCATCGGCCCAGGCGCGATACAGCAACAGCGTCAGCCGGTGGTGAAACAGGTCGGCAAAGGCGGTAAGGCTGCTGTCCTGATGATGATAAACACGGTCGCGCGCGTACTCGGTCATATGCAGTGGCAGCGGCCCGTTCGGCCCAAACAGGCCGAAGCTGAGAATGCTGACATCATGCAGCTCGCTGCCTTCGCGCGGTCTGACTTCAGCCAGCGTCGAAGGGGCAAACGCCAGCGAAGGCTGCTGGCCAATGCGCAGCGGCTCATGACGCGGCTGCGGCGCGCGTCCCAGCAGGTAGCGCTGTCCGGCCTGCGCATCGAGACGACGCAGCAGCTGAAACAGGTCAAACCGCCACGGCGTCGCATTGCGCTGCGGCCAGAAACCGGCAGGCAGGCGGTGTAACTGTTGGATTTGCAGAGGCGCACTGGTTTCCGGGCTCATAACAACGTCCTTTTGCCCATCCGCGGCGCCCACCAGCCGATATCACCACGCTGCTGGCTGGAAAGCGACATCTCCGTAAAGCTGTTCATCGATACCAGACGCGAGAAGACGCGTTCCAGCACGCTGCCCATTAACCACGGGCTGCTGCCGGAAAAGGCCTGCTCGTCGACCTTCAGATCGATACCCACGCCGCGCGCAAACACAATCGGACCCGGCTCCGGCACCCGGCGGTTGACCGCACGCAGCTGACAGTGGCGGATACCCTCAATCTGACGGGCAATCGGCGCTTCGGCGAGATTGGCGTACAGCCCTAACATCTGGCGCAATGCGCCGCTGCCTTTGCCCTGATCCTGCTCCATCAGGCTGAGATAGTTCATTTGCAGATGGCTGACCAGCCGCCAGGTGTTCAGTCCTTCCGCCAGCGACGGGCGCGGCGGCGTCGGATCTTTGCGCAAGGTCAGCTGCTTCACCGGAATCGAATCCGGCATCACGAAATTCGCCTGCCCTTGCTGGATCAGCATCAGTGGCAGATCGCGGCTGGTGCAGAGCACATCGGTAGTAAAGTGAGTCAGCTCATCACTCCACGGCGACTGCTTCTCATCTACCAGGGTGAGAAACACTTCCGAACCGACATAGCCAGTACGGGTGCCGTAACGTTGCGCCTGTTCGGACAGGGTTCGCTGCTCACGACGCAGGGAGAAATAGGCGCCGTAGTTGCCATCATCATTGCCGTAGGTGCTCCAGAAAGGCCGGAACACCTGCTCCTGCTTACCGCCGCTGGCATACAGCTTACTGACGGAGAACACTTCGTAATCCAGCGGACGGATATTATCCACCACCAGATGATATTCGAACTGCCCTTCATTCAGCTTCTGCCGCTCGGCCACCCGCGGGAAAAGGTTGATCACCGGGGTGCAGTGCAGCGCCATATGCGAGACATCCACCACCCGTTCCAGCGCCGGTTCGCTTTTATCCAGCAGCACCACGATTTCAAATTCGCGCGCCGTCGGGCTGCGCGCCAGCAGCGGACGCAGGCCATGCAGACTGAAAAACTGAAAGCGCTGCGGGAAGGCAAAATATTCATGCAGCAGACGATAGCCTTCAAAGTTGCGCATATCTTCCGGCAATAACGCCTGGTCGGCAGCGAAACCTTCGTGACGCAGTGCATCATCCGCCAGCGTCACGCGCTGCGGCTGTTTTTCTACCGTCTGACAGAACTGGCCGACGCCATGCGCCATAATCAGCTCAAGCAGTTTTGTCGCCTGAATATCCGGGCCACTGAGGAAGAAGGTCAGATTATCGAAACTAAGATGGTTCAGTAACACCGCTTCGTCACAGGCGATACGAATACGCAGCGCACTGGCGGCGCCTCGCTGGCCCAGACCAAGCTGATTCAGCGGCGCATCTGCCGGTACACCGCCCAGCTCCACCTGCTGGATACGGATCGGCTGCAACATCACATCCTGCGCGGTGGTGTAGCTACAGGTGACGCCGCTTTTTTTCAGCGTCAGACTGTCCATCATGGTGCCGCGCGGCACATTAAAACCGTTGCGGATATCGCCCTTGCTGCTGTCCGGATGCAGTTCGGCGATGGCCATTGAAGGGGTTGGCGCAAGATAGTTCGGCGCAATCATCTCCAGCAGACGCTGGGAAAAACGCGGGAACTCGGCATCCATTTTTAACTGCACACGCGACGTCAGAAAGGCAAACCCCTCCATCAGACGCTCAGTGTAGGGATCGGCCACTTCTATGCCGCGCATTCCCAGACGTCCCGCGACTTTTGGATAGCGCAGGGCAAACTCGGCGCCCATTTCGCGCAGATACGCCAGTTCACGGTTGTAGTAGTCGAGAAGTTTGCTGTCCATAATTAGCCTATGTCTTCCAGCTTGAAATGCCCGTTTTCCAGATCCACATCGGTGCGGAACAGAAACTCCAGCGGATAGGGCACGCACCACAGCCGCCCTTTAATCTCAATCGACAGCACGTTGTGCAGATCGAGGGATTTCAGCTCCGAAATACAGCGCACCTGCAATCCCTGCGGCAGAATACGTGGTTCAAAATTGAGAATGGCGTCGGTGAGTTTGCGCTGAATATCGCCCCACTCAATATCGGACATGCGTTTACCCGACAGCGGCACCACGCCAAAATTAACCACCGAGCGCCGTACTTCGTCATAGCCATCAAGGTCGTAAACCGCTTCGCTGTTGATGCAGTTAAACAGCCACTGCAAATCACGCAGCACATTGCGTCGCAGGGTGGTGTGGGAAATCAGGGTGTTATGCGCCGCTTCGCTGGTTTTATGCGGCGCATCGTCGGTCAGGCGGTCCAGCAGTGACGGCTGCAGTTTATCGCGGGCACTGAGGCTCTCTTTTTTGCTGCGCTGGCGAAAACCGCCGTGAAGCAGATCGTGGCCGTAAGCATTAAAGGAGTCACTCATCGCCGGACTCCGCTGCGTCAAATACCAGCCGCGTCAGATTCAGCAGCGGAAACTGCTGTTCCGCATCCAGCCAGGCTTTCTGGCCGCTGCCGGTAAAGGTCAGTTCATCATTACTGTGCCATTCGGTGACTTTCGCCAGCCGCACCGCATCAGACGCCTGCTCGTCAAACGGATAGCGTAGCGGGATCTGGCAAACCTGCTCGCTACCATCCACCAGCTGCACCAGTGTATGACGCCACACCAGATCGGTGACGCTGGCCGGAGGCTGGAACTGCATCTCGCTGATCAACGAGAACGGCAGCCAGTAGTACTGACCATTGACCGCCATTTCACACACCGGCCCGAGTCGGCCATCGCCATCGGTTAACCACTCCACCGCCTGCCCCTGCTCGTCGTCCTGCAGCCAGAGCTGCGCCGGACTCAGTGGCGCGCTATCGAGCGCCGCCGCACGTAGCGTGGCGGCGCGCGCGTTGTCGCCCTGGCGTTCAGCGACCAGCGCCTGGTGCAGCTCGCTGACCCACTCCGCGCCTTCGCCCGGCAGGCGCGGCGCGGCTTCACCGGCGAATACCGCAGCACGGGCGATTTCCGCGGCAATACACTGATCCAGCAGCGTGATCGTCGGCTGCGCCTGTGGTTTTAGCGCCAGCCAGGATTTCATCTGCGCACGGGCGCGCTGCCACTGGCCATTCAGGCACAGCAGTTGCACCAGCGCCGCACGATGATCGGCATTGGCTGGCTCAGCGCGAATGCGGTTTTCCACCGCGCTTAACGCCTCAGCCAGCGATTGTCCGTCCATCAGTTGTGAAAATGAATGCATCATGGCTCCTCAGAGGGCGTCGGTTACTTCAGGGTGCGGAACGCACCTGCTGCGGGATCTTTTAACTGCGGCGAGAGGGCTTGCACCAGTCCGATAGGTTGTTTGTCGCTGTTCAGATAACTGCCCCAGCTTTTGCGCACTTCGTTAACCCGCGCTTTTAACATATCTTCGTCGCTGGCTTCCTGCGGCGTCATCTGTACCGCAATCACACCGTTTGCGCTCCAGCTGTTGCTCTGCGGCTGCCATGGCAGGATCAGCCAGCTCTGCGGTGACTTGTCATTACGCAGCACCATACGTTCGTTGTTGACGGTGGTGATGCGCAGGGCGTCATCACTCTTTTTCAGTCCTTCAACCGGGAAACCGCTGACAAAAGTGACACGGGTGGTTTTAGTCGCGCCGTTTTCGCTGCGGGTCATCGTGCTCTGCCCGTGCAGCCAGCCATCATCGCTACATTTCATCTCTGCTTTGCCCGGCACAAAAAGCGCCGAGGTCTGGCTGGCATCGTTCCACCAGGTGCGGAAATGACAACCATTAATCAGACTGAACTGTAACCATGGTGTGGTATCGGCAGCCGGTGACAACTCTTCCGGCGTCGGCGCTGGCGCTGCGGTTTCAGCCGCTGGCTCAGCAGGTGCTTCAGAGACTGCTGGCGCTGGCGGCGGGGTGATTTCCACTGCCCAGTTATTCGCCTTGTGGGCGCTGCCTTCCGCCAGGGCATTGCCGGCGTTGTCATTCATCTGCCAGTTCAGGCTGCGCAATGAGTTACATTCAGAACTCATCAGCCCGCTGACGCGCGGCAGGAACGCCTTCAATACTTCGGGATCTTTACTCTCACGCGAGACAATGCGCAGCGGGACTTCTCTGGCGCACCAGCTTGAGACGTTTTTATTTTTTACATTGTCGATCCAGATTTCCAGTTTCAGAGTGGGAGAGTAAACCAGTTGGAAGTTTTCAGCGGCGGCACTGCCCGCCATGCAGAGGGCTAAAACGCCCGATAGCCAGTATTTCATAGGGTTCCTTGCGCAAAGCTGTGTTTAGTCCCGAGGGGGAAAAAATTGCGCCGCCTCAGCCAGTGAATGCAGCAGTGTGGTGTCCTGGGGCGATCCGACCCAGACCGCGAGGGCACTGTAGTTATCCTGTTTTTCTCCCGGCTGGCGTGGCTGGGTATCGATAATTTGCTGCATCAGGGTCAGCCACTCATCCGGCGTATTGACCATATGCAGCGACTGCTCCATCTGACGCGCCGCCACACCGTGCCAGAAGCCATCGGTGCAGAGCAGGAAGACGTCACCATCTTCGATCGGCACCACGTCGCTGTAGCTGGCGTCGCGCTCTTCATCACCCATACCGAGGGCAAAATAGAGCAGATTGCTGTTGATGCCTTCAGCGGAGTGCCCGGCATCGGTCATCTGCTGCACCAGGCTGTGGTCGGTGGTCATTTCCCGCACATAACCACGGCGGAACTGGTAGAGACGACTGTCGCCAGCATGTGTCCAGTAGGCCAGCTGGTAATCGCGATCAATAAACAGACCAACCAGCGTGGTGCCCATACGGTGAAAGGTCGGCGTATCCTGCTGCGCCTGACGAATCGCCGTATTGGCTTCGCCGACAAAGTCACGGATACGCTGGGCATTGAGGTGCTGATCGGCGTCGAAACTGTCCAGGATGGTGTCGCGGGCGAGCTTCGCCGCCACATCACCACCGGGAAAGCCAGCAACGCCGTCACAAACCACAAAGCAGGCAGAGCGCTCACCGACGCTTTCACCAGTCTGATCCTGGTTACTGGCGCGGTCGCCCTGCTTCGATATCGAGGCAATATTGATATTTATCATTTGTCCGATCGGTTCTGAGAGTCTTTGTACTGGTTAACTTCCATGTCGTAGGCGTGCAGGAAAGCTTCGCCAAACAGGGTATGGAAGTCGTCTTCGATTTCGCCAGCGGTCTCTTTATAGCGCTGAGTGAAGTGTTCCCAGAGCGCCGCCTTGCGACTGCTGGAGAAACCGATACGCGAGGTAATACCCTCTTCGCGCGCTTCAGCTTCCAGCTGCTCCGGGTTAAACGACTGCAACATCGAGGCGATAATCGCGCGGATCCCGGCAATCATGCCGAGCTGGTGAGCCTGCAAGTCGATCAGTGCATCGCGCACTGACTGGCTCGGGGCCATAAAGCCCGGCATACGGCTGCCGTACATCTGCATCAATACTGATTTACCCGACGGCAGCAGCTTAAACGGGTTATTGGCTTCGTCGAGGATCACGGTCATTTCAGCTTTTACGCCGCGCTTCAGAATCGAACGCGAGGAGAGCAGCGCGACCGTACCCTGCGAGAACATGCTCAGCATCTGGCCTAACTGATACATCTGCGCTTTATCAAACTGCGGTACTGGCTGCAGATCGTTGAGGCCCATGCCGTCGATCAGTGACTGCAACAGTTCGCCTTCCAGCGACGTGCCGTTACCCGCTGGAGGTGGCGTGCTGGCCGCGCGTTTTGCCTGCGGCGCGCTGCGATAATCCACCGGATCGATACGTAAACGTCCTTTTGGCGGCGGCACCGGATTACGCGCAACCGCCTGCGGTGTCGGCAGCGTGATACCGCTGTAGACGACGTTAGAGGTTTCACTGATATCCTGGTTAGAAGGCAGCTCAGCAAACAGCGGCGAAGCTTCCAGATCCGCCAGTTCCGGTGATGTCTCTGCGCTGGCGGCTGGTGGCGGCGTCGTTTCCGCTGCATGGCTAACCATCGGTTCCGCATCAGGAATCGGTGACGGTTCCGGGGTATAAATCGTCGAGGGTTCCGGCGCAACCTCAGGTGCTTTCGCGGCAGGCGGGCTGCTTTCCGGCGCGGTTAACGGTTTAGCGCCGCTCATCATCAGACCCAATGGATCATCCTGGCTGATGGCGTTGCTGGCACCTGCTTCATGACCGCCGAATAACGCCAGCGGATCCTGCTGCGGATCGGCTTTATGCTGCTCCGGTTCCGGCATCAGTGGCTGCTTCGCCAGTGTCGACGGCGAGCGGTCATCAAGAATACTTTCACCATCGAACAGTCCGTCGCCGCCAAACAGATCGTTAGGATCGTTGCTTTGTCTGGCTTTCAGCGCGTCATCGCTGGCCAGCAGCTGCGCCAGCGGATCATCCGGATTGCGCTCCGGCGACGGCGAGGCCATCAGCGGATTGATATGATCAATGCTCTCTGGCGCCAGCGGATTTTTGCGCGTGGCGGAGAGGCTGTCGGAAATAGAAAACTCCTGCACCAGGCTGTCCCAGATTTCTGTCGGGATAGCGGCAGGTTTACCTTCAGCGGTGGCGGCTGGCGCGGTGGCCTGCTGCACGGGTGGCTGTGGCTGCGGCTGCGGCTGTGGCTGCACCGGCGGCGCGGTCTGTGGCTGCACCGGCGGCGGCGTCGGGCGTGGCGTAGCGACCGGTTGCGCCGGACGCGGCTGACTACCGATTTCATTGACTACCAGCTGGTAATCATCAATACCCAGCACATCGCCATCCTGTAACTCAACCTGACGGCCGCGCTCCAGCGGAATATCATTCAGGAGTACTAAGGTCACATTACCGCGATTGGTAATACGGCATTCGCCACTGGCGGCAATATGCACAATCGCCTGCAAGCGTGAGATGGTGCGGTTATCATCCGGCAATACCAGATTATTATCCGCTCCACGACCAATGGTGCCGCCTGGCGGTAAAAAATCACAGCTGGTTTGCGGCGGTTGATGGCCAGGTTTGTTCGTTATTATCGTAAATCGCATAACGGGTTCCTGCTTAGGTATATTCGGTGTCTGTATCGCGCGCGTCTTTCTTATATAAGGTATAAGGCGCGCGCGATACAGGCACTGAAAATAAATCATTATTAATAACAGGGGGTGCTGTGGCTAAATACAGTTCGAATTAATAATATAAAATTATATTCACCTGATCATGGCCTTATAATTGCTGAATTTATAAATTAACCATCATACGGAATCTGTTTTAGCTGCGCGGTGCGTTCCTCATCAAGACGAGCAATACAGTTATTAGTGAACACAATATAAGGATTAGAGCCTTTGTCGGCGATATGCGCCTCAAGCTTACATTGATTATCGCGATACTTTAGCCAGCCACGCTGTACCTCAGTAAAAACCGTCATATACTCTTTTTTAACCGTTTCCTCGGCAGAAAAAGCCACTGTGACTCTTTTTCTGGCGTTGAGATACTCGGTATTCAGTTCTTTTTCAGCAGTGACTTTATTGGTTTCGGCACAAATAAATACATCAGGATCACTGGCTTTCTTAGAGCAATCTTCCATCGCATTCACCACACCGCTAAATCCCAGACACAGGGCAACAACAGAGAAACAGGTGATTTTCATAGTAATATTATATTGGCGCTTAAATCTGAGTCGTTAATAAGCTGACGACAATAAAGCTGCTTACTGTCGTCATGCATTGCAGCGTGTTATCACTGATAAGGGATCTGCTTTAACTGCTCAACACGCTGCTGGTTGATCTCGCTGATACAATTGCTGGTCAGTGTGTCGTAAGCAGCGGTGCCCTCTTCGGCGAGGAAAGCCTGCATCTTGCACTGATTGTCACGGTACTTCAGCCAGCCACGCTGCGAATCGAGCAGGTTCTGCTGATAGGTCTTTTGCAGTTTATCATCCGCCTTATAAGCCGTAGTGATACGGCCTTTGGCTTCAGTCCAGGCTTTATTCAACGCCTGCTCTGCCGCTTCTTTGCCCTGCTTTGCACAACTGTCGATTTGCGCGCTGACGTCAGGATTGGAACAATCAGCAGCCCAAAGCGAAGTACTGATACTCATGCCGGCCAGCATTGCGGCAGCGATTAAAATTTTCTTCATAACACGCCCTGTTAACGGTTTTTCTTCAAGTAACCAGCCCGGTTACGACCAGCTTCATAACTCATCATGGTAGCACTGTGCTCTATATAATAAATCAGCGTATCCACATCGTTAGTCATACCTGCTTTCATCGGTGGCTCACCTTTGGTAAACCCCTGATAAACAAAGTCCACCAGAATATCGCGAATCACCGGCTTTAAACTATCCCATTGTGTACGCTCAGGATATTGCCCGGTCCAGTTATCGTAATTGCTGCGGGCGCGCTGAACATAATCCGGGTAGATAAGTTCAAACAGCCGAACCTGCTGCTGGTGGCTGATGGTGCCGGTGCTGTTACGGTTATGGATAACGAACTGGTTGGCCTGTTCGCCTTTTTTGCCTGCGCCTTTGGAGAGCAGTGTGGCCTGATGCGCCGGGATACCGGCCTGCACCAGCTGATTGTAAACACTGGCTTCGCTACGTTCGCCCATATCGTAGCCACGTCCGAGGGTAACGCCAGATTTCGCATTGCCCGGCCAGTGGATATAACGGCTAAAGAAGGCTTTGTTTGGTATATCTTTGCCTTCTGCATCAAAGGTCACTTGCCCGGCGCTGACGGTCAGCGTGCCTGAGGAAGGGTGATTATCGACCGGCGCAGCTGGCGCCGCACTGGCTGGCGGCCGGCCCGGCGCCGTACCACGGAACAGGTGAGTATAAGTTTTGCCATTGACATCTACGATGCCATCAGCGCGCATAAAGCGCCCCTGAAAGTCTTTAATCGCCTGGATAGTTTTCGGGCCGATTCGCCCGTCATCACGAATTTGCGGGAAGCCATTACGCTGTAATAGCTGCTGAACTTTTTTCACATCACCGTATTGGTTTTTACCACCCAACCCCACTGAACCTAAGATACTCATTTTATTTCCTCATTTATTATCAGTATTTTGGTAAATCCTTGTGAAACAGATGCGATTAAATAGCGTTCAGCCCTGGCTTATCTATACCCGAACCTTTACCTGAAGTTATTCGCGCGATTGTGATTCTTTGCGGTTATTTCTTTTAAAAAAAACAACGGCAAAAAAACTGTCCATTCTCCGCAGAGAATGGACAGTGAGTATTACGCTTCTTTGTTGCCTTTGATGTCCCAGCCAGCGCTGGTTTCTGCGCCTTTGCCACCGGAAGCGCTCTGCTCCCAGTACTGCTGTTTCACTTTAGCTGCCTGGAAAGCATAGGTTGTGCCCAGGGTGTCGTCGTGTTCTGAACCAACGAACTGCACAGAAGTCACCAGCACGTCTTCCAGGGTAATGCGGGTATATTCAACCTGCGTACCGCCAGCTTTAGCCACTGAAACTTCAACTTTGGCCACGTGTTTGCCGCTTGCACAGTTTTTCAGAATTGCAGTCACTGCTTTATCGATTTTGGCGTTAACGCTCAGATCGTTAAAGTTTACTTTACCCGCACCGCCGCCGCCGCCGGTTGCCATATTACCTGGCTGTGAAGCACCCCAGGAGAAAGAACTGATATCAATCCATCCGGTGTGATTAGAGTCTTTAGACTCACCAGTAATACCGTCAACCTTCAAATACATATCAATAGCCATAGTTATCTACTCTTGTTTAGTTAACATTGTTGCTTTCGGAGAAAAGCATCCATATGGCAAACAGGAAAGCATGGGGCTAAATAAAACCATCCATATTTTACCTCTGCCTCAACCTGATCATCTTAAATAAGCTAATCAGGATCACTGGCGCGTTAATAAGACCAACCCGCCAGCTTGCCTCAATATCTGAAATATCCAAATCAGATGAGGCGAATAAACACAAGGCCAGTGAATGGCCGGGCTTTATTTGTGAAAATTCGAAACATCTGACGCTACAGGAGACTCAATTGAGGAAAAAGATTACACGGGCGGCGAGAACGCCGCCCCTACATAAGTCTGTATTTTCCAGTAGGGGCGGCGTTCTCGCCGCCCGTACCAGGTATTACACTTCGCTGGATTTCAGCGATGGCAGTTTGGAAACCAGACGCAGGGAAACGGTCAGGCCTTCCAGCTGATAGTGCGGACGCAGGAAGAACTTAGCGGTGTAGTAACCCGGGTTGTCCTCAATCTCTTCGACCTGCACTTCGGCAGCTGCCAGCGGCTTACGCGATTTGGTCTCTTGTGAGGAGTTGGCCGGATCGCCATCGACATAGTTCATCACCCAGTCATTCAGCCAGCGCTCCATCTCATCGCGCTCACGGAAAGAACCGATTTTGTCACGCACAATACACTTCAGGTAATGCGCGAAACGACAACAGGCGAACAGGTATGGCAGACGCGCCGCCAGACGGGCATTGGCCGTCGCATCGGCATCATAGTACTCGGCAGGTTTCTGCAGTGACTGAGCGCCAATAAAGGCGGCAAAGTCAGAGTTTTTACGATGCACCAGCGGCATAAAGCCGTTCTGCGCCAGTTCGGCCTCGCGGCGGTCACTGATAGCGATTTCGGTAGGACATTTCATATCCACACCGCCATCGTCGCTCGGGAAGGTGTGGCATGGCAGGTTCTCTACCGCACCGCCGGATTCAACACCGCGAATCGAAGTACACCAGCCATACTCTTTAAATGAGCGGTTGATGTTGGTTGCCATCGCATAAGCAGCGTTGGTCCAGGTATAGTTGCTATGGTTAGCGCCATCGGTCTCTTCTTCAAAATCAAAGCTGTCGACCGGATTGGTGCGGATACCGTAGGGCAGACGCGACAGGAAACGCGGCATCACCAGCCCCAGATAGCGGGCATCTTCCGATTCGCGCAGACTACGCCATGCAGCATATTCGGAGTTCTGGAAGATTTTGGTCAGATCACGTGGATTAGCCAGCTCCTGCCAGGATTCCATCTGCATTACGCTCGGTGCGGTACCGGCGATAAATGGACAGTGGGCAGCCGCGCCGATGCGCGCCAGCTCGGCCAGCATCTCCACGTCCTGCGGGCTATGGTCGAAGTAGTAATCGCCTACCAGGCAGCCAAACGGTTCGCCACCAAACTGGCCGTACTCTTCTTCATAGATTTT
The DNA here is from genome assembly GCF_025527015.1 of Winslowiella arboricola. Lineage (GTDB taxonomy): Bacteria > Pseudomonadota > Gammaproteobacteria > Enterobacterales > Enterobacteriaceae > Erwinia > Erwinia arboricola. Next base: position 232,295 of record NZ_JAODIM010000039.1, read on the forward strand.
CTTAAACAGCGGGCTCTGGTCCCAGCCGACGCCTTTATAGCGCTTCAGCGTGCGGCCCAGCTCCTGCTTGGAGATGCTCATAAAGCGGATTTTCAGCATCTCGTCAGTTTCAGTGTTATTCACCAGGTGATGCAGACCACGCCATGCACCTTCCAGCTTCTGAAACTCTTCATGGTGAATAATCTGGTTCACCTGTTTTGACAGTTTCTCGTCAATTTCACCGATCAGCGCCTGAATGGTGCGGTAAGCATCATCAGAGACAGTAACGGTATTTTCCAGCGCCTGCTGCGCCAGGGTTTTCACCGCGCTTTCGACCGCAGTACGCGCCTGATCGGTTTTTGGCCGGAACTCTTTATTCAGCAGTGCACTGAATTCATCTTCGGTATAAGCCGGTGCATTCTGTGGTTGCTGCTGTTGAGAAGATTGGCTCATTGCTTACTCCTCGTCAGATTTGGTTGGCTGCTCATCGCCTTTCGGCAGATGGGACAGCGATTTCAGCAGGGTCGGATCCTGCAGAATTTTATTAATCAGCTCTTCCGCGCCGTTTTTACCGTCCATATAGGTCAGCAGGTTAGCCAGCTGGGTACGCGCTTCCAGCAGGTTGCGCAGTGGCTCCACATTGCGGGCAACCGCATCCGGCGAGAAATCTTCAATGCTGTTAAATGTCAGATCGACATTCAGACGGCCTTCCCCGGTCAGGGTATTTTCAGCATTGAACGCCACGCGTGGTTTCAGTGATTTCATTCTTTCGTCGAAATTGTCGATATCAATTTCGAGGAACTTGCGCTCATCCACGGCAGGCTGGTTTTCTACCGGCTTACCGACCAGATCGGCCATCACGCCCATAACAAAAGGAAGCTGAATTTTGCGTTCGGCGCCATAGACTTCGACGTCGTATTCAATCTGCACGCGGGGTGCGCGATTGCGGGCGATAAATTTCTGCCCGCTGCGGGATTTATTTCCTGCCATGGTATTCTCCAGGGGATTACACGGTGAAAAATTAGCTGTGGCGGAATCGCTCCAGACAGCCTGATTTCAGGGATTAGTTGTCACGACGGCCGAAAATAGTTTCCAGTTGATGGACTCCATCCGGGGCCAGATCACGAATTATTTCCATAAAGTCCATTGCAACCATGCGCTGGACACGTTCAATCATCAGCGGCGCCGGATGGCTGGGTTCATGCTGAACAAAGTACTGTTTAACCTTTTCCAGCATCAGCTGGGCATCATCGCGCGAGGCGAGATTTACGCTGCGCCAGTCCTGCTGCGGCTGACGGCTTTTACTGCTGGCAGCCGGAGCGGCACTCGGTTCGGGCTGACTGTCCGCACCTTCTGACAAGGTCGGGAGCAGCGCGGTCACATCGGTGGTCTGACTGACCTGTGTCACCAGTTGCAGGGTGCGCAGTAGCTGCGTCATCTCCGGCACGCCGCTGCCACTCAGTTTTTCTGTCAGGAAGCTGCGCAATGTTTCCAGTGACGCCACAATCTGCGGCACCGCCTCAACGCCAGGCATGCCGCCTTGCGCCAGCTCATCCATCAGCCGGGTACGGCCACCAGGATACTCGCTCAGGCCCGCTTTACTGCCATCCAGCAGCGCCGCGGCATCACGCAGGGTAATGGCATCGGCCGCGCTGCGTAACAGCGCCGACTGGCGTACCGCGGCGGTCAGGCTGGAGTTGTCGCCAAGCTCCGCCAGCGCATTAATGCGGAAAAAGGGGTCGGCTTCACCGTCATACCACAGCTCAGGAAACAGTCCGTCCCAGTAGTTCTGCAACGACTGATTAATCAGGTGCAGGCCGCTGGCGTAACCCGGCAGCCCTTTCAGCTGAGTCCAGGCTCGCGTCAGCGCCAGCATTACGCGTAAATCTTTGGTGCGCGTCAGCAGGCCAGTAGCGAGCTTCTCCACTTTGTTCCAGTCAGCAGGTTCAGCCGGGATAATCGTGTCACCGAATTGCTGTTCCGCTTTGCCCTGACTGGCCTGATCCATCGCCATAAAGTCAGCGTCATATTCCAGATTCTCCCCGCAGGGTGAATCGCTGCTTACCGGCTCCAGTAAGGTATCTGTATTCATCGGATTACCTGTGCATCAGACAATTTAGTTAAACATCGGCGGGTAGAGACCGTTACGACCCGGTCGCGCGCCCCCGGCGGGGTCAAACAGCAGTGAAAACAGCTGGCCGGTAAAGTTGCCGCTATGCACATGGGTGTACAGCGGGTAACCGTCACTCTGATTGGTCCACCAGAAACTGGTGTAGTGCTGCGGCGAGAAGCAGTCTGAAACCTGCTGCCAGCTCAGGGTGCACTGCTGCTCGTCATGACCAATGATATCCAGAATATCTGACGACGTTTCTGCTGCGGGTTCCGCCAGCGGCGGCAGCCCCAACAGCACGCTGTCCAGTTGTTCGGCCGAGTAACCGTTGCGCACGGCATGATGCAGAGTGCCGCCCAGCTGGCGATACCACTCGCCTGACGCGGGTAAAATTTTGTCGGACCAGTGCTGCGGCGAGAAAAAACGTTGCGCGCAGAGAGGATATTGTCGCCCGACGCTGTCGCGCCCTGGCATCAGACAGCCCATCTGCACCAGCTGACTCCCCAGCATCGGCGGCACAACAAAATTCCAGACGGGTGCATGACCGAACGGGCGACTGACTTCCTGCCGCTCCGTCGCGTTCTGCCAGTTAAGCAGTCCTACCTGGAACCAGTGTCCCCATTGATTCTTCAGCACCTCCGGAAAGCGGCGCTGCAAAAAATCGCCGGCACTGGGCAACTTCCCGTACCAGCCAATTGCAGGGTAGTGACTCATCGTGATGTCCTTTAAGGGCAAGAGAACCCGGGAAGCTGAAACGGGTTGCGAATACTGTTGGGAGTAAACTCCAGTGTGACCTGATGGCCATCCAGCGAGAAGGTGGCCTGACGACTCAGGCTACCGCTGCCTGCGGCCTGTCGCGCCTGATCAAACAGGCGGTTCAGCGCCCAGGGACCGTTGGTCACCAGCGTCGAAGTGGTGCCATTCGCCAGTCCCAGTGACAGGCGTACCTGACTGGTGCCGCCACTGCCTGGCCAGCTCATCAGTTGCTGAGCCTGCGGGCCGTGGCTGTAGCGCAGCAACTGACCATCCACATCCAGCGTCATCGACAGAATATCGTTATCCATCCGCACAGTGCGGATGGTGACGCGGAATGACGGCGTGGTGGCGCCATTGGCAAAGAAAGCATCACGAATGCTTTGTGCCTGCTGGAACGGGCGTAACACGCTCTCGCCGCCTGGCAGGGTTTTACCGTCAATGCCCGGCGCAATGCGCCAGCGCGCCTGAGTGGTGTCGACTTTTCCGGCCAGATTGTCACGGAAGAAAGTGTCCATCAGCCCGCTACCCGGCGCAAACATGCGCGCCAGATCGTCTGGCGTGACTTCGGTACGCGCACTGCGCACCAGCGGATAGCGTCCGGCAATCGCCTGGCGGCAGAAACCGCCAACTTCCACATCAACCCGCTTGCGCATATTGTCCAGCTGGCGACGCTGCGTATCGGCGCTGGCGCCCACGGCAAGATTAGAGAACATGCCCTGCAGCGAACCTGGCAGGCGACCCGCGCTGGCCTGCAGACGACTAATCGCTTCGCCGTTTGGCGCAGGCATCCCGCTGTTCGCGGCATCCTGTACGGCGGTCAGGTAACGATAGAGGTCGTCAACCTGTTTAATAAAGTCATCAAACACAATGGCTTTCCCGCCTTCCTGCAACGGCTGCGCCAGTTCCAGCAGCGATGCATAGTGTTGTGTCACCTTCTGTTCCGGCGTTTGCGGTTCAGCAGCGCTGTTGCTGTCGCGCGCACCAAACAGTGAGCGCAGCGTTCGGGTGGCGCTGTTATCGGTGTCAGCTTTTTTGCCCTGATCCTGCGGCACCTCACTCTTTTCCAGCACCAGATAGCGACTGATGCCGGTGACCAGCTGACGCAGCGGTGAGTTGCTGGCGGAGAGCAGACGCGCACTGTTGATACGCTGTGACAAATTGGCAATGTTGTTCAGTTCGAGATCCTGCAACAAACCATCCCACTGGCGGATATAGTCATCCATATACAGCTGACGCACGACATTGTCGGTCTGGGCTTTATCACCATCTCTGGTGGCGCTGCCCAGCACCCAGACATCATCGGCATACAGCGCCGCGGTGACGTTGTCGATCTGCTTGTCAAAACTGTTCCAGTAGCCGTCGGGGGTATATAAACCGGGGATACCTTCACTCAGCGGCTTGCCGCTTTTGCGGGTAAAAACCAGCTCACTCTGCGGCCCTCCCAGCGCCGCCAGAGAAACCGGTTTCAGGTTGTCATCATGCTCCAGCAGACGCTTCAGGCGACCGTAAACCCGGTCGGATAACGGCATGCGGGCAATCAGCGCCTGTTCGCGGGCAATCAGTCCGTCATCTTTCGCATAAGGCGATGACTGGATCTGCGTTTCCAGTAGCTGGGACAGATGCCATTCCAGCTGGCGCAGCTGCTCGCGGGTGACGTTCTGCGGCAGGGTGCGTTGCAGATTCAGCATCACCCAGGTATGGATAAACTTACCGTCATAGTGTTTTGGCTGATACAGCATCTGATAGGCTTTCAGCGCTTCATAACTGAAATCGGCGTCACTGCCGTCATCACTGCGCAACCAGCCAGTAATTTGCTGCGCCACCTGCGGCAACAGCAGTTGCTTCAGCGCTTTCTGATACAGCGCGCTGGTGGCATCACTGACTTCGCCACCGCGATACAGCCCCATACGTCGGGTCAGCGGTGGGTTATTGATATCGAACTGTTCACTTTCCGGCAGATGCAGCAGGCTGTTCAGGTAAGGCAACAACGCAAACAGATCGCTGAGGTTGCCGGCCTGTAATGACTGTCCCTGCTGGTTCACGGTCGGCACTTTGCCGGAGACTTCCTGCAGATAGTTACGGTTATGGTTGTAGCTGATAAACCAGAGGATAGCGGCAATCATCAGCGCCAGGCTCAGCAGCAGATAACCTGACCACAACACCGCGCGGTTCCGCAGTTCCCACCAGCGGTTACTGCCTGCCAGACCCGACTCCGGGAACACCACATTTTCCAGCACATCGCGCAGGAAGAAGCTTTGTCCTTTTACCGGCGGCACCGGCCCACTCTGCTGATGTTGTGGCCCGGCGCCCCACTCAGTGGCTTTATTGCCGCTGTCACTGCTGGGCAGATTCAGCGCACGATTAAGCTCACCCATCACTTTGTCAAACGGCTGGCCCTCCTGAGTACCGCTGGCGAAGTAAATACCGCGCGCGGACAGCGAGGTCTCAAAACCGGAGTGGGCGAAGATTTGCGTCAGATAGTCACTGAGCAGCGGACGCAGCGCAGAGAACTCCTGCGGGAACAGATAGCTTTCGGCACGCGCCTTGCCATCACGCTCCATCAGCATCACATCGGCAAGGCCGGCATCAAGACGCTGCTGCAGTAAGCTATATTCATGCTCAAACGCTACCTGCAGATCGAAATTGCCGCTTTTCAGCTCCGCCCACGGGAAAGTGAATCCCCAGACCTGATCGCGTTTAGCTTTATCGAAGCTGTCGAAATAGGCGGTAAAGCCTTGCAGTAGATCGGTTTTCGTCACCAGCACATACACCGGGAAGCGAATGCCCAGCTGTTCGTGCAGCTCCAGCAAACGCTGACGCAGTGCGCTGGCCTGCTGGCGACGCTGTTCCGCGCTCAGGGTAAGCAGGTCCGAGACGCTGATGGTGATAATCGCGCCGTTAACTGGCTGGCGGGCACGATATTTTTTTAGCAGTGAGACAAACTTGTTCCACTCGCTGGCGTCCTGTTCACGCTGACTTTCCTGGGTGGTGTAACGTCCGGCGGTATCCAGCAGCACCGCTTCATTGGTAAACCACCAGTCACAGTTTCGCGTGCCGCCAATGCCGCGTAACGCGGTCTTGCCAAAGCGATCCGCCAGCGGAAAATGCAGGCCGGAGTTCACCAGTGCGGTGGTTTTACCGGCGCCGGGTGCGCCAATAATCACATACCACGGCAGCTGATAAAGATACTGGCGGCTGAAGCGACGCATCCACGAGGGTTTTTTACGCCCGGAGGTACCGCTGAAGTGGGCTTTTCTCAGCAGCTGCGAGGCTTCGCTGAAACGCTGCGCCAGCGCCTGCTCTTCATCATTCAGCAGCGGCGTATCGCCGTCGGCGCTCTCCTGCTTGCTCAGGCTGCTGACCAGTTTGCGGTTCAGCCAGGCATTGTGCAGGCGCGGGATCACCTGTCCGAAGCCCCAGACCAGATACAGCAACCCGATACTGATCTGACGGTTCATCTCCGGTTCTAACGGGCTGGAGCCATTAATGGCAAATAACGGCCCCACCACCCAGATAATAAATGACAGCGCAGTGATGCCGAGGAAACCCCAAAGCAAACGGCTGGAGAGTATGGAAAAAAGCGTATTCATCATCCTTAATTTCCTTGCTGCAGACCGTTTAGCTGCGCCTGAGTATTAGAGGGCGCAACCAGCAGAGTGATTTCAACGCGACGATTGCGGGCGCGGTTTTCGGCCGAATTATTTGGCGCGATGGCATTTGAGTCGCCCCGCCCTTCAGCCTTAACGCGACCCGGTTGACGCAGATGCTGTTGCAGCAGTTTCTGCACCGATTCTGCGCGCTCCAGTGACAGTTCGTAGTTCGAAGCGAAACGCGCGCTGCGAATCGGCAGGTTATCGGAGTAACCGGCCACCAGGATTTTGCCGCTGACGCCATCCATTGCTTTGGCGATACGCTCGATCACCGGCTGGTAATTACCGCGCACTGTGGTGGAAGCGGACGGGAACAGGCCATCACCTTTCAGTATCACCACGCTCTGATCTGCCTCATCGCGCACCGAGACCAGTCCCTGCTCAATTTCCGGACGCAGGAAGCTTTTCAAATCAAGGATTGCCGGGGGTCGCGGCGCCGGATTCTGGATAGTGACTTCCGGCAGCGAACTCTGGTAAACCGACGCCAGCACCGGCGTAGTGGCCGAGCCTAAGCGCCAGCTAAGGCCGATATAGATCAGGCAGGCCATAAAGCCTACCACGGCGGTCCAGGCCCATAACGGGATCACCGGACGCCACAGTTTCTTCTGTGTCGGCTGGTCGTAAGGATGGGGAGAGAGCGGCGGCGCATAAGCGCCGCGTACCGAATTAATCATCTGCAGCAGGCGCTGACGGATGGTTTCCAGCTGTGAGCGACCGTTATCCAGTACGCGGTAGCGCCCTTCAAACCCCAGCATCAGGCAGAAATAGATCAATTCCAGCAGAAACAGATGATCGCGCGGTTTCTGCGACAGCTTGGCCAGCAGCTGAAAAAACTTCTCGCCGCCCCAGGTTTCATTATGAAAGGTGACCAGCAGACCGCTGCTGGGCCAGACGCTGTTGCCGCCCCAGGGCGTCAGGGCGGCCGCTTCATCCAGCGCCGTACAGAGGCAGTAACGTGCGCCGACGATCGCCTCATAAGGTAAACCCGCGCTCTGGCTGCGCACTTCAAAGCGCTGAATCTCTTCAATTAAACGCTGACGCAGGCCAGCAGGATCAGAATGGCTGACCGAATGGCGAATTTGGGGGATGGCATTCAGCAACGGGTTGGCAGCAGCGACCAGTGCATTATCGCGCCATGACCCCGTCACTCCGGCTTCTCTGCCGCCAGATTGTAATTCCTGCATAATTTTCACTCACCAGTTCAGTCAGACAGAGGCGTCACGAACTGCCCAGAACGCCATATCCAGGCCGGGGAATTCCCCTGCCAGATGCAGGGCAAAGGCACCAGATTTATCCATTTCCTTCCACAGCTCGCCGCCTTTTTCCAGCTGGAAGTAGCTGTAACCCGCATGCCATGGGATTTGCGGCGGTGCGGAAGGCATGGCGCGCAGCACCATACCTGGCAGCTGTAGCTGCACTAAATCACGGATCCGCGTCACCGGTGCCACCTTCATCTGCGCCGGGAAGTGCGTGTTCAGCATCTCACCAGGCACATTGGCTTTTACCGCCAGCACAAAACCAAACTCGCGGATCATATTGGCATCCGGCACCGTCGCCACATTCAGCCCGTGTGAGCGCTCGATCAGCGGCAGCTGAATTGCGTTCTCTTCCATCACGATAGAGAGTCGCTGACGCAGCATCAGCACCAGCTCGTTAAAGCAGCGCGCCAGATCATCATGGTCATACACCGGCAGCCCGCCACCATCGCAGGAGCGCTGCGGTGTGTAGGTACTCAGCTCGGTGGCCAGCGCCAGCCACTGGCTGAACAGCTGTTCCGGATGCAGTTGCGGCAGACTGTGCAGGTGATTGACCACGCCAATATGCTGGTTCATCAGCGCCAGCAGCATAAAGTCGACCATATCGGAGTTATTAAAGCGTCCCGGCTGCTGTAAACGCTGGCCGATTTGCTGGCTACGCTGTTCCAGTAATCCCTGAATGTCATTGATAAAACTAAAAAGCAGCGGATGCGCGATGCTGTTCAGCATTGGCGGGATGTAGGTGTTATCGAGCCGTAACTGGCTGTCGCTGCGCTTCTCTACCACCAGCGCCACGCCAATCGCCGTCCACTCCGCCGTCAGATCGCTTTCCAGCATCAGACGCAAACGCAGCTGACCGAACTGCATCACCGCCGGACCAATCGACATCGCATTGCAATCGTCAGCTTCCGCTTCAAAACTGATATGGCGGGCGAGCGAGTCGGCGGCTTCGCTAAAGATCACCTCTTCACGGCCATCGCGGCGCGCAGGCAGCGCCAGCACCACTTTCTGCCCGGTCTGATTGTCATCAATCGCCAGCGGCGGTGGCGCGAGGCGGCTGTCGCTGAACGCAAACTGGGTGCCATCCGGTAAAATACCGCTGGCGCTGCTCAGGGCAACATTGCCATGGCGCAGCATCGCTTCATCAAACTCAAGATGAAAAAAACCCCACATATAAGGACGCTGTGCGGTTCCCCAGTCTCGCACCTGACTTAACAGGTAGCTTTCAGATTGCTGGAAATGGTGGGGACGCAGGAACATGCCTTCGGTCCACACCACTTTTGCTGCTTTAGTCATAATCGCTTCCGTTTCAGGGCGTTAGTGGTTCTCTTTAACCATCCGAATTCCGCTGACATCCGCAATAATCTCGGCGTTCAGCTGATCGGAGGACCATTGCCACACTTTCCAGGCACTGCTTTCAGAGGGATCAGGTAATGGCAGCGAGAGTCGCCATTTTTTGCCATCCAGCGACTGATACTCCGCCATAATGCCGATATAACGCGCCTCCGCGGTGCTTTGTCCGGCGATCTTTTTGCCAAGCTGACCTGGCATCAGGAAGAACTGCTCGGTATTCAGCAAATTGCCGCCCAGTACCGCCTGAGGATTGTTCTGCAGTGAGTAGAAATCCGCTGACATAAAATCCGCATCCGATTTCAGCAACATTACGCGCACTTTAAGCGGCGCAGAGTCGTTGATTTGCGGATGAGCCTGAAACTGTAAGCCGTAGCGAGAAGGGACGCTGTGTGAAGAGGAGATACAACCTGTCAGCAACACCAGCGCTGACAGGAACAGCGCCCGGAGTGCCGGGCGCTGGAAAAAACGTAAAGTTATCATAGGTTATCCGCCGACGCGGTTTAGTTGATAATCCAGGTGCCACTGCTGCTGTTACGGCAGGCCTGGCCTTCGCCATTGACCGCTACACAGGTTTTTTTGGCAGGCGCGGCACGACGCACACGACGGGCATCCGCCTTGATAGTTTTGTCGTACAACTCACTTTTGACCCCGGCGCGCAGTGGCACATAACCAATCATTTGCTCCTGACCGGTTTCCGCAATGGCGAACCAGTTGTTCTCCACAGAACCCAGTACGGTAAAGGTCTGGCCATTCTCCAGCTGGCGCACCAGCTTGCCGCCGAAGCCTGGGGTGCTCATCACCGAAGCTTTATACAGCGCACGATACTCTTCGTTAGCCGGGGTAAAGCTGGTCGGTGGCGTAATAGCGTGACGATAAGTCAGGGTGACGCCATCGACGGTGCTGGAAACGACGGTGTCATCGGTTACAGGCGGTGGTGGCGCCTTACAGCCTGAAACCATTGCAACTAAAAGCAGGGAGAGCGCGATTTGAATTTTCACCATAATCCTCATGATTTGGCAGTTGATTGAAAATACAGCTTTTTTAGAAAATGTTAATCCGGACGCCATCATGCACAAATTCTGTACCCTCAGGTATCAAACAGATAACTCGGACAAAATGCCCTGAAAAAGCGCAGGGAGTAGGGAAAATCAGGGTTTAAAGGGTATTTAAGGGGGTTAAAGCAGTTTCAGACAATAAATGGGGAGATAGCAGGACCAGCGGAAATAAGATTGAAGAAAACATCCACTTTAAATTATCCAAAATCATCTTATAAAATTGGACAAAACACTGCTATCCGTAGGCCTTTCAGGGGGAAAGTTACCCATTTCCTCATCATAAAAATAATTTGATCAGCGTGGCTAATCTTTAACCACATAACATTACAATCAGATGACGCCAATATGAAATGTAACCGTTCAGTGTTAGTTTTGATAATTAGGTTACAAATCATTGCATTGATCTTAAAATCAGGAACGCTACCGCCCTTGGGAAGCAGATTAATCCCAATAGTGTGAATCAATAACCGGGGTTATTGTTCAATATTGTCGATCAGTTTACTGACTCTTTACACATTTACAACGGCCAGGTAGCAGAGAATCTCAATTAAGAAAAATTTATATTATCTATTAATGCCAAATTTGGCTGTTTTGACCGCTTTTTTTTGAGGATAATCCTAGAAAACTGATTTGAAACCAGTTGTTTTATTTCCCTATGGAATAAAAACGCATTTTTTTGCGCCTAAATTTTATTAAGGTAAATAAACACTCTGTTATGGCTAAAGTGATGGCAGGGGTGATAGCGGAGTTTTGCGAGAGAATTGCGGCGATGATCACAAAATCTGGTCGGGTAATAATCAAATTTGATTTAAAAAAACCAGCTGACGCCAGCCAAAAACTGCAGTAAACAGTGGCTCTGCAACGGTAGTTAAACGTTATGAATGTAAGGTTGCACACCCTTTATTACAGTTAAGGTTGCGGCAAGAGAGATCTGGCACCCTTTTTCCACACTGGCGACTTGCATTTAAAAGCGATGCGTCGCTAATCGCGAGGTAGTAAACCGGGGAAACCCTGTCACACCTTACAGCGCATCGGGCCGCAGAAATAACCGCTGGTCTGATGCGATGACGGATAGGTTTTCTGCGTATATTGCCGCCCTGGCGAAGGGTAATGTCACCGCTTAAGGCGATAATCGTTGTCGCCAGAGAAGCACAACGCCGCTATTTATGCAGGGACAATCCTTTAATCACTTTATCCACGACTTTTTTCGGCGCGCGCATGGCCAGCCCAACCAGATTCATATTTTCGGCATCTTCGGCAAGAAAGACTTCCCGGTTGGCTTCGTCGTGGCCGGTGGAAAACATGGCATGAACATAAGGAATAAGGGTAATTTCACGCTCAATCCCTTTGCGGTGAGCGGCCTGTAAACCGGCAAGATCGGCTGCAAAAATAAGCATCGGCTGACCAGAAATATTACCGTAATGACGCCCTTTCGCATCGATATAGGGCTGCCCCATGATTTCCGGAGCCGCTGCAGCAATGCCGGTTGCCAGAAATGCGACAACGTTCAGCTTCTGCCAGGCAGGCAGGTCATCTCTGATAATAAAAGCGATCTTGGTGTCAAACATCAGTAAAGTCTCTCGTCTGTTGCGATGAAAAGACCATGTTAGATGACTTCAGGGATCGCAGTCTGGAACGTTTGTGCAGCACAGCTTTCGTCGCTAAATACGTTAAACCGCCTGCCCACAAGCCCATGCCGAGCTCCACGCCCACTGGAAGTTATACCCGCCCAGCCAGCCGGTAACGTCGGCCACTTCACCGATAAAGTACAAACCAGGCACATCACGCGCTTCCATGGTTTTTGATGACAGCTGAGTGGTGTCAACGCCGCCCAGCGTCACTTCGGCGGTGCGATAACCTTCAGTGCCGTTTGGCTGCACCCGCCACTGATGCAGCGTGGTCACCAGCTCGCTCTGCTGACGGCTGTTCAGCTGTTTCAGCGTGACATCCGGCACCGTTTGCAGGGTTTGCAGCACTTCGATTAAGCGCTTCGGCAGCACTTTTGCCAGACTGTTTTTCAGGCTGAGATTGGGGTGCTCGCTACGCTCATAATTAATAAAGCTATCAAGATCCTGGCCCGGCGAAAGGTCGACCGTGATAAATTCACCCGGCAGCCAGTAGCTGGAGAGCTGTAATACCGCTGGTCCCGACAGGCCGCGATGGGTAAACAACATCGCTTCTTTAAATACAGTGCCATCTTCAGCGGTCATTACCGTCGGCAGCGACACGCCGGATAGTGTCTGCAAATGGTCCAGTAACGGTTTATGCAGGGTAAAAGGCACCAGTGCGGCGCGGGTCGGGAAGACGCGCAGGCCAAACTGTTCCGCCAGCTTATAGCCGAACGGCGTGGCACCGAGTCCCGGCATCGACAGGCCGCCACTGGCGATCACCAGTTTCTCCGCCTGCACCGCCGCGCCATTCAGTTGCAGGGTATAGCCGCTGTCATCGCGTTCAACGCTGATCACTTCGCTGCGCAAACGCAGCGTCACATTGCCCTGCTCGCACTCTTTCAGCAGCAGCTCAACAATCTGCTGCGCCGAGTCATCACAAAACAGCTGACCCAGGGTTTTTTCGTGCCAGGCGATGCCATGACGATTGACCAGATCGATAAAATCCCACTGGGTATAGCGCGCCAGCGCCGATTTGCAGAAGTGCGGATTGTTCGACAGATAAGCCGCCGGTTCGGTATACAGATTGGTAAAGTTGCAGCGTCCGCCGCCGGACATCAGGATTTTACGCCCGGCCTTTTTGCCGTTATCCAGCAACAGCACGCGGCGACCACGCTGGCCTGCCTGTGCGGCGCAGAACATGCCTGCAGCCCCTGCGCCAATGATGATAACGTCAAACTTTTCCACAACTCACTCCTGCCTGCTGGCAAAAAACGCTGATTGTAGAGAGTTGCTGCCAGTGATGCCAGCGTAACAAAAGTGTAGCGAAAGTAACATAATGTAACTGTTTAATTTACAGGCTTTTTTTAGCCAAAAATCTGGCTTTATTACGCTTTAATATCAAAAAAGTCTATATTTCCCTTTCCCCCGGCGCGGTTTGTCGCTGATAATGCGCCGCGTTCATGTCCTCCAAAATGGCGTAACGCTTATGCTACATCTGTTTGCTGGTCTTGATTACCATACCGGCCTGTTATTAGTACTCGCTCTGATGTTTGTGCTGTTCTATGAAGCCATTAACGGTTTCCATGATACGGCCAATGCAGTGGCGACTGTCATCTATACCCGTGCAATGCGATCGCAGCTAGCGGTAGTTATGGCCGGTGTATTTAACTTCTTTGGTGTGTTACTGGGTGGTTTAAGCGTTGCTTACGCAATTGTCCACTTGCTCCCTACCGACCTGCTGCTCAATGTAGGATCGGCTCACGGGCTGGCTATGGTCTTTTCCATGCTGCTCGCTGCAATTATCTGGAACTTAGGCACCTGGTATTTCGGTCTGCCTGCGTCCAGCTCCCATACCCTGATCGGCGCCATTATTGGTATCGGTCTGACCAACGCGCTGCTGACTGGCACCTCGGTGGTTGATGCGCTTAATATTCCTAAAATGATCGGCATTTTTATGTCGTTAATTTTATCGCCGATTATCGGTCTGATTGTGGCAGGCGGCTTGATTTTCCTGCTGCGTCGTTACTGGAGCGGCACCAAAAAACGTAGTCGTATCCATATGACGCCAGCCGATCGCGAAAAAATTGACGGCAAGAAAAAGCCGCCATTCTGGACGCGTATTGCACTGATCGTTTCTGCTATCGGCGTCAGCTACTCACACGGCGCTAATGATGGTCAGAAAGGCATTGGCCTGATTATGCTGGTGCTGATTGGCGTCGCGCCGGCTGGCTTTGTGGTAAATATGAATTCATCTGGTTACGACATCACGCGGACTCGCGATGCGGTCAACCATCTGGAGCAGTATTACCAGCAGCATAGCGCCACGCTGACGCATATCATTCAGATGACGCCACCGGCGCTGCCGACACCAGAACAGGTGCCGTCTGGCCCGCAGGCATTCCATTGCGACAGCGCACGTGCACTGGGGGCGATTCAACGTGCACAGGGCCTGCTGAACAATCTGCAGAGCTATGATGCACTGAATGTCGACCAGCGCGCACAGATGCGCCGCCTGCTGATGTGTATTTCCGATACTGCGGATAAAGCTGCGAAACTGCCGGAAACCAATGCCGATGACAAACGCTTCCTCAATAAGCTGAAAGGCGATCTGCTGAATACCGTGGAGTACGCGCCAGTCTGGATTATTGTTGCGGTGGCACTGGCGTTGTCACTGGGCACTATGGTCGGCTGGCGTCGTGTGGCAACCACTATCGGTGAAAAAATCGGTAAGAAGGGGATGACCTACGCGCAGGGCATGTCAGCCCAGCTGACGGCGGCGGTATCGATTGGTGTGGCCAGCTATACCGGCATGCCGGTATCCACCACTCATATCCTCTCCTCTTCCGTGGCCGGCACCATGCTGGTTGATGGCGGCGGCGTGCAGAGTCGCACCATTAAGAATATCGCGCTGGCGTGGGTATTAACCCTGCCGATCTCGATACTGCTTTCCGGCGGGTTGTACTGGATTGCCTTGCAATTGATTTAATTCAACTCAGTCTGAACAGGGGCGGCAGCGATGTCGCCCTTTTTTTATTCCCCACCCGCTTCAGTGCCATATCGCTAATGCCAGCAGGCTAATCACCACCAGGCCACAGAGCGCACTGGTCAACATAAATTGCCCACGCACACGCTCACAGCGACGGATAAACTCGTCGTCATGATGATCGCGATAGCGCTGCGCCCAGATATAACGCACCAGGCGAACCTGTTTGCTCGGCTGACCATGAGATGTGAAAAAGCCCGCGCCATCAACATATTGATAAAGCAATGGATCGCACCCGCGAAGCACCACCAGTAATGCGCGCAGAGAAGAGTAATAACGCGCCATATTCACTAAACAAACCACACATAGTGCCCAAAACAGTGCGATGGTGCTGATCATGATCCCCTCCCGGCGATACCACAGGAAAGTTTTCAGCAGGCTGCGCTGAACACACCCAACAGTATCTTGCCAAACCACTATTGAACCGGACCGAATGTTTTTAAACGAGAATGGCGACCACAGATGCATTTGAGACCGTCATAATCCAGTGTAGGAGATCTGTTCAAATATTTTCCAGCGATGTTTTATCTGTCAGGCGAAAGTGGAAAAAAATTCATTTTGATCGGGGTCGCAAAGGGTGCGCCGCTGTACAACATCTGTTAACAATTAACGCTATACTGATGACATAATAAAGTGTCGCAGGCAGCATAACGCGTCACGCCAGTAACAGAATGAAATCTGCGGCGACCATCGCGCGCATTCTTCGCAATGGATTTCAGCAACTTGTGACAGGACAGAAAAGCCCTCTGTCTGGCAGATCGCACATCTAATGGAAGGAGTTTGATTATGGCTTATAAACACATCCTGATTGCAGTAGACCTCTCCCCGGAAAGTAAACTGCTGGTCGAGAAAGCAGTCTCGCTGGCACGCCCGTATGACGCTAAAGTGTCGCTGATTCATGTTGATGTGAACTATTCCGATCTCTACACCGGCCTGATTGACGTTAATCTTGGCGATATGCAGAAACGTATCTCTGAAGAGACACACAATGCGCTGACCGAGCTGTCGCAGAACGCTGGCTATACCGTGAGCGAAACCCTCAGTGGCAGCGGCGATTTAGGTCAGGTGCTGGTTGATGCTATTAAGAAATATGACGTGGATTTGGTGGTTTGCGGCCATCACCAGGACTTCTGGAGCAAGCTGATGTCATCTGCGCGTCAGCTCATCAATACCGTACATATTGATATGCTGATCGTTCCGTTGCGCGATGAGGACGAGGACGAGTAGAAATAGATCTTAGTCGCTGCTACCCATCCCGGCCTTCCCCCACTTAGTGGGGGAAGGAGGGTTAACTGAGCGGTGGGTAGATATCAAAGCGATGACTTTTGGTGGTCACCGCAGACTGCGTGGCCACATCGGCCAGCGGCGGCGCGTAGTCAGGCCGTTTTACCACTACACGCTTCTTCGCCAGCTGCCGCGCTGGTGCCAGCAGACCATCGGCATCATCATCGGCACCGACCAGTGTCTGAAACACCCGCATCTCTTTCTTCACCAGCGCACTTTTCTGCTTATGTGGATACATCGGATCGAGATAGACCACATCCGGGCGCGGCGTAATCTCGCTTAGCGCCGTCAGGCTGGAGACATGCAACAGCGTCAGGCGCTCGCGCAACCAGCCGCCAATCTCCGCATCCTGATAGCCACGTTGCAGACCATCATCCAGCAGCGCGGCAACTACCGGATTACGCTCCAGCATACGCACATGACAGCCGACTGATGCCAGCACAAAGGCATCGCGCCCCAGCCCGGCGGTGGCATCCACCACATCCGGCAGATAGCCGCTCTTGATACCGACCGCTTTCGCCACTGCTTCACCGCGGCCGCCGCCAAATTTGCGGCGATGCGCCATCGCGCCACCGACGAAATCGACAAATATACCGCCGAGCTTTGGCTCGTCGCGCTTACGCAGCTCCAGATGCCCGGGCGTCATCACCAGCGCCATTGGCGCATCGTCATCATGCTCCAGCTGCCAGCGCTGCGCTAAAACAGATAAGGCGCCACTATCGGCGCCTGCTTCATTGAGTAAACAGATCTTCACGCGAAGCGTTATCCTTTAATGCCGTAATGATCCAGCATCGCATCCAGCTGCGGCTCGCGGCCACGGAAGCGGCGGAACAGCTCCATAGGTTCTTCAGAACCACCACGCGTCAGGATGTTATCGAGGAACGACTGACCGGTTTCACGGTTGAAAATGCCCTCTTCTTCAAAGCGCGAGTAAGCATCAGCCGCCAGCACGTCTGCCCACAGATAGCTGTAGTAACCTGCCGCATAGCCGCCGGCAAAGATATGGCTAAACGCATGCGGGAAACGGCCCCATGACGGACTCGGCACCACCGCCACCAGTTGCTTAATCTCCGCCAGCATCTGCAGAATTTGCGCGCCTTTCGCCGGGTCGAATTCAGCATGCAGACGGAAATCAAACAGACCGAACTCCAGCTGACGCAGGATAAATAGCGCCGCCTGGTAGTTTTTCGCCGCCAGCATCTTATCCAGCAATTCCTGCGGCAGCGGTTCGCCGCTTTCGTAATGGCCGGAGATAAACGCCAGCGCTTCCGGCTCCCAGCACCAGTTTTCCATAAACTGGCTTGGCAGCTCGACCGCATCCCATGGCACACCGCTGATACCGGAAACGCCCGGGGTTTCGATGCGCGTCAGCATATGGTGCAGACCATGACCAAATTCATGGAACAGAGTGGTCACTTCATCATGGGTAAACAGCGCCGGTTTACCGCTGACCGGACGGTTAAAGTTACAGGTCAGATAGGCGACCGGCTTTTGCAGTGAACCGTCAGCTTTACGCATCATGCCCACACAATCATCCATCCACGCGCCGCCACGTTTGTGTTCGCGGGCGTAGAGATCAAGATAGAAGCTGCCGCGCAGCTCGCCGCTCTCATCGAACAGATCGAAGAAGCGCACATCGTTATGCCAGACATCGACATCTTTACGCTCTTTCGCGGTGATGCCGTAGATGCGTTTGACCACTTCAAACAGGCCATTTAGCGCGCGCTGTTCCGGGAAGTACGGGCGCAGTTGCTCATCGCTGATGGCATACAGATGCTGTTTCTGCTTCTCACCGTAGTAAGTCAGATCCCATGGCTGCAGCTCGCTGATGCCGTGCTCTTTTTCGGCAAAGGCGCGCAGTTGCGCCAGCTCCTGTTCGGCCTGCGGACGGGCGCGGTGCGCCAGATCGGTCAGGAAGTCGGTAACCTGCGCCGGGTTTTCCGCCATTTTGGTCGCCAGCGATTTATCGGCATACGAGTCAAAGCCCAGCAGCTGAGCCAGTTCATGACGCAGCGCCAGCTCTTCCGCCATGATTTCACTGTTATCCCACTTACCGGCATTCGGTCCCTGATCGGAAGCACGGGTGGCGTAAGCGCGATATATCTCTTCACGCAGCGCCTGGTTATCGCAGTAGGTCATCACCGGCAGATAGCTCGGGATATCCAGCGTCAGCAGCCAGCCCTGCTGCTCTTTGGCTTCCGCCTGGGCTTTTGCCGCGGCCAGCGCGCTTTCCGGCATCCCGGAGAGTTCAGCTTCATCGCTGATTAGCTTGCTCCAGCCCATGGTGGCATCCAGCACATTGTTGCTGTAGGTCGAACCCAGCTCAGAGAGGCGCGCGGCGATTTCGCCATAGCGTTTCTGCTTCTCTTTCGACAGGCCGATACCAGACAGCTCAAAGTCACGCAGGGCATTATCGACAGCTTTTTTCTGCGGCAGACTCAGCGCAGCATAGTTGTCGCCCTCTTTCAGATTGCGATACGCCTGATACAAGCCTTCATGCTGGCCCACCCAGGTGCTGTACTCTGACAGCAGCGGCAGCGTCTGCTCATAGGCTTCGCGCAGCTCCGGGCTATTTTTTACCGAGTTCAAATGGCTGACCGGCGAGAACAGACGACCAAGACGGTCATCCACTTCTGCCAGCGGCTGACACAGGTTATCCCAGCTATAAGGCGCGCCCCGGGCAACGGTTTTCTCTACCGCCGCGCGGCAATCATCAAGGGCGGCCTGCACCGCAGGTACAACGTGTTCTGGTTTAATGGCGGCAAAAGGAGGAAGCGTAAAAGAAGAGAGTAACGGATTGGTCATAGCGCAGTCCTTGTGGTTGTCGGTGGCGCGTGGTCGCGCGCAATCTGAATAACATGAGGTTAAGTGTAGCGAATTTCAATGGCCGCCTGCCGCTTACGGAAAAAAGCCGGTGCGACTGTTCGGCATTTTGTCGCGCTTCCTGGTATACTGTGCTCATACATGCGCCCGCCCCATCTGCGCAGCGACCGCACTTCTCCTGCTTCGTCAGGAACGCACCGGATATCATCAAAGTTATGCTTAGTTATCGCCACAGTTTTCATGCCGGCAACCACGCCGACGTTCTTAAGCACACCGTGCAAAGCCTGATCATCGAAGCGCTAAAAGAGAAAGAGAAACCTTTCCTTTATCTCGACACCCATGCGGGCGCCGGACGCTATCAGCTGAGCGGTGAACATGCAGAGCGCACTGGCGAATATCTGGAAGGCATCGCCCGTATCTGGCAGCAGGATGACTTGCCGGAAGCGTTACTGCCCTATATCAGTGCAGTTAAAGATCTGAATAAGAATGGTAAACTGCGCTTCTATCCTGGCTCGCCGCTGATTGCGCGCCATCTGCTGCGCGAAGATGATAAGTTGCAGATGACGGAACTGCACTCCAGTGATTACCCGATGCTGCGCACGGAGTTTGCCAAAGACAGCCGCGCCCGCACCGAAAAAGCCGATGGGTATCAGCAGCTGAAATCCAAGCTGCCGCCGCATTCGCGCCGTGGCCTGATTCTGATCGATCCGCCTTACGAACTGAAAACGGACTATCAGGATGTGGTAAAAGGCATTCATGAAGGCCACAAACGCTTTGGCACCGGCGTATTTGCGCTGTGGTATCCGGTCGTTTTGCGCCAGCAAATTAAACGTATGTGTAAAGAGCTGGAAGCAACCGGCATCCGTAATATTCTGCAGATTGAGCTGGCGGTGCGCCCGGATAGCGATCAGCGTGGCATGACCGCCTCCGGTATGATTGTAATTAACCCACCGTGGAAGCTGGAACAGCAGATGCGCGACCTGCTGCCGTGGCTGCATAAAATCCTTGTGCCAGCCGGTACCGGTCATACCAGCGTGAATATGATTGTGCCTGAGTAAAATCCTCTAGACGGTAAATACCGCAAAATCCCGCGCCAGTTCTGTCGCGGGAAAGATTTCCCGGCACTCCGCCAGTAATTTTTCGCAGTCGGCATAGCCATAGCGCGCGCTAAAATGGGTGGCAATCAGCCGTCTGGCGCCAGCCTCTCTGGCCGCCGTTGCCGCCTGCACGGTAGTGGAATGGCCGCGGCCATTAGCTTTCTCCGCCATTGCTGCTTCGAGTGTGGTCTCATGCACCATCACATCTACATTGGCCGCCAGTTCGCTGGCCAGCGGCGTTGGCGCGGTATCGCCAAATATTGCCAGCGATTTGCCTTTAATCGAGGGGCCAAGATAGTCGCGGCCGCACACCTCGCGCCCGTCCTGCAACATCACGGTTTCCCCGCGTTTTAACTGCTGAAACCAGCTTCCGGCCGGAATACCATCGGCTTTCAGCCGCTCCGCATCCAGCGGCCCCGGTTTATCGTGCTGCTCGATGCGAAAGCCATAGCACTCAATCACATGCGACATGGGCCACGCGGTAACCCGCATCTGCCCGTCATCACACACCTCACCAGCTGCGATCTCAATAATTTCCAGCGGAAAAGTGACATAAGAGGCGCTCAGCGTCAGGGTGGTTTCAACAAAGGCTTTGATTCCCGGCGGGCCATAGAGAGTTAACGGACTGCTGACACCGCCCATTGAGCGGCTGGTCAGCAGTCCGGGCAGGCCAAAGATATGGTCGCCATGCAGATGGGTGATAAAGATTTTTTCCAGCTTTCCCGGCTTTAGCGGGCTGCGCATCATCTGATGCTGGGTGCCTTCGCCGCAGTCAAACAGCCAGTATCCACCGCTGTTATTATCGCTCAGCGTCAGCGCGATAGCGGTGACATTGCGCTCCCGACTGGGAGCACCGGCACAGGTGCCAAGGAAAAGAAGTTCCATGATGCTTAATTCCAGGTTTTACTTATTACCCTTACCCTATCACAACCATAGACGCAAACTTTGCGGCAATACGCCGAGTGGCGTTACACTCTATGCCAATTTCCTACACAACTTATGGAACAGGTTTAATGACCAGACATTATGACTATCTTGCAATCGGTGGCGGCAGCGGCGGCATCGCATCCATTAACCGCGCAGCCATGTATGGCCAGAAATGTGCGCTGATCGAAGCAAAAGATCTTGGTGGCACCTGTGTCAACGTGGGTTGCGTACCGAAGAAAGTGATGTGGCATGCCGCGCAGATCGCTGAAGCAATCCATCTGTATGGACCGGATTATGGCTTCGATACCACGGTAAACCACTTTAACTGGGATACCCTGATTAAAAACCGTAGCGCCTATATTGATCGCATCCATACCTCATACGACAACGTATTAGGTAAGAATAAAGTCGATGTTATCAAAGGCTACGCGCGCTTTGTTGATGCGCACACCGTGGAAGTTAACGGTGAGAAAATCACTGCCGATCATATACTGATCGCCACCGGTGGACGTCCGAGCCATCCTTCGATCCCTGGCGCGGAGTACGGTATCGACTCCGACGGCTTCTTTGAGCTGGACGCGCTGCCAAAACGTACTGCCGTTATCGGTGCGGGCTATATCGCAGTGGAACTGGCTGGCGTGCTGAATGCACTGGGTTCTGAGACGCATCTGTTTGTACGTAAGCATGCGCCACTGCGTACTTTCGATCCGCTGATCGTGGATACGCTGGTTGAAGTGATGAACACTGAAGGCCCGGCGCTGCATACTGATTCCATCCCGCAGGCGATTGTCAAAAACGCTGACGGCAGCCTGACGCTGAAGCTGGAAAACGGCAAAGAGCAGACCGTCGATTGTCTGGTATGGGCGATTGGCCGTGAACCGGCGACAGATAACCTGAACCTCGAGGTCACTGGCGTCGCGCTGAATGATAAAGGCTACATCAACGTCGATAAGTATCAGAATACCAACGTCAAAGGTATTTTTGCCGTCGGCGATAACACCGGCGCGGTGGAACTGACGCCAGTCGCGGTTGCCGCAGGTCGCCGTCTCTCTGAACGCCTGTTTAACAACAAGCCGGACGAGCATCTGGACTACAGCAATGTACCGACCGTGGTATTCAGCCATCCGCCAATTGGCACTGTGGGTCTGACCGAGCCGCAAGCGCGTGAGCAGTATGGCGACGATGAGGTCAAAGTGTATAAATCGGCGTTTACCGCCATGTATACCGCCGTTACTCAGCATCGTCAGCCTTGCCGTATGAAGCTGGTTTGCGTCGGTAAAGATGAGAAAATCGTCGGCATTCACGGTATCGGCTACGGGATGGATGAGATGTTGCAGGGCTTCGCCGTGGCGCTGAAAATGGGCGCAACCAAGAAAGACTTCGATAATACGGTTGCCATCCATCCGACCGGTGCGGAAGAATTTGTGACCATGCGTTAATCATGGCGCAGAATTCAATTTCACCAGCAAGAAGCCCATAACCGGGCTTCTTTTTTTTATATCCGCAATACAAATGTTAAATGCTAAAACCGGGTATCGATGGCACTGGCACTCTCTTCTCTGTCACTTGCTTCAGAGGGCGGCGGCGATTCCTGATTATAGATAAACTGGAAACTACTGTTTATAACCTCCATCGCCACCTTCAGACTCGCATCGTCTTCACCGTTAATGCCTTCATCCACCACGGTATAAAGTGCGGCAATAACCTGATCACTCACCTCGTTAATTTTTTGCTGCACTGGCGGGGTAATAATGCCCTGATTTACTTTTTCCCGTAGTTCCTGACTAAGGATGCCACGTGCTTTTAAGGCATCGCTGACATACTGGATGGTACTTTTATAATAGTGGCCAAACAGTAATTTTATTATCGGCGGGACGATGACATCCCTGGTGTGCAGGTCTAAGGTCATCGCCTGCATATGGCGGCTATAAAATGCGGTGATTAAATTAACGCCATTTTTGTCGTTATCAAATTTATTGATATCGGGTATTAGCGTCTGATTAAGATCGGCATAGCCCAGGCAAAAACCAAACCACAGGCTACTGTCACGCTCATGGGTTCCGGGCAATGCGCTGTCAATCAGGCCATCCAGAATGGCCGATGTCCCCAGTAAACCGATTAGTGGCCCAATAATTCCGGCCTGATTGTAAGCCTGCGCCAGCAGAATAGCTTTCGCCGGGGCAATGGTGGTTAAATCCTGGATGGCATGTTGTAGCGATCGCCCCAGCGTAGTGGTTTTGTTGGTGGTGCCAACTTCCAGCGCCAGGGTAAGTTGCAGCGGCTTATAGAGCCCGGCGAAAAGAGCCGGTATATCGCATTCAACTCTCGCCAGCTGCTGTCGGTTATAGCTGAAAGAGGCGCTGTTAAAATTATACTCAATGCCAAACTGCTTAACCACCAGTGCGTAACCTTTGGCCCAGGAAGAGCCGATATCGAAGGCCAAACCAACCTCAGTATGAACGGGATAGAACGAGAGTGAATCGGGCAACAATACCAGGGTAGGCGTAAATTTAAGATCAACGTCCCCCACTTTTATCTGCGGACCCAGTTGCAGGATGAACTGATTAAGCCCCCAGCACTGAATAAAGTTGCGAACCGTCACCAGTTTTTTCCAGATCCGCAGACGGAAAGCAGGAATGGATTCGGTAGCGGTGGGGGAATCAATGGTTATCGCTGTTTCTTTCCTTTGCAAGCTGGCGGATTGATTTCCGGTATGGGTAATATTGCCGGTAACCTGAGTTTTAGCACTATTAACAGTTGCTTGCTCAGATATCGAAACGTTATTGACTGTCTGGTTCTGAAAAATCTTCATACATAGTCCTTCTCCATACTACCAGCGATTTATCGGCAGGGAGTATTGGTTTATTGACAATCAATAACTGCAACTCAAATGATTTATTGATCTAATTAATAAATTATCAATATCAGATATTGTAATTATTAGTTAATATATAATTTATAAATCATAAAATAACTATCACGATTAGCTTAAAGTTGAATAAATTCTGATGGCGAGGGGCGAAAAAAAAACCTGTATGTTAACTATTAACCGGAATAGTAGACATACAGGGATCGGGGGATGATATCCGTCAGATATCCATGGTGACGTTGTCAGCGGGCTCAATCAAAAAGTGGCATCCAGTAGACCGATTTTTTTGGCAATGAAATTTGCGGCATATTTTGCAGTCGTTTTAATTTCTTCATCGCTTCCCCTCCCTGCAGGCTGGTTACCGCTTCATAGCAACAACCGACAAAAGCACAGGAATCGCGATAATGCTTTACCTCATGCAGGCAGTCTGTCGCCTTATCCATTTGGTTGGTTCTGGCAAACAAAATAGCCAGCAAGCAATTGATAATAATATCACATGAGCTGTCGCAGCCTTTCATTCCGCTTGCATAGGCGATAGCCGCTGCCGTATCGCCGACCAGAGTCAGGATAACGGCGTGCAAAATTTTTGCGGCGAAAAAATCAGCATTAAGCGACAGGGCAACCCCGGTCATAATTTGCGCCTTGTCGTACTGCTGGTTCTGTACCAGATAACAGGCATAATAGTAGTAAACTTCGGCACTTAACGGAGAAAGGATAATCGCCAGTTGAAAATCAGATTCCTTCTGCCGGGTGTACATATCGCGGCACATTAGCGTCTTCATTGAAATAGCCAGCGCGTTACAAGGCTCATCAACCAGCACTTTATCGGTAATCAGGGTAATAATTTCTTCTGCTTTTTCATACTTCATCAAACCCAGGCTGGCGAGAGAAAAATAGCACCCTGCAAGATGGCATAAGGTGACAGAATCATAATTACCCAGCAGCAACGAGTGCGAATCAATGTTTTTATAATACTCAAAAAGAAAAAAAGAGTAGTTATTATAATGACTTTTTATCTGGCATAACTTGTTGTTTGCAGAAACCAGCGCTTTGGCAAATTCTTTGTTTTCACGGTGCGATATTTTATGCAGCAACAACGAAATGATATTATTAAACCTTACCAGGTTAATTGAATTATCATCAGACAGCACTACCGAATCACGAAAAACCACGGTTAACAGCGTGCTGTCGATAAGCTCAACTTTAATCACAGTATCAGAACCTGTTTTCAGTTCGATACCGGTCAGAAAATAACGTACACCCGTCGCACGCAGATTATTGAAGCTTTCGGTTAAGTTATGGCTGTTCACCGTTAATACTGATGGCAGAAAACGAAAGCCTTTTTCCTCAAAAATCGCGCTATGGTTAATAATAAAATCAAATATCATCATCGACAACGTTTTATCTTGCATGACAAACGGGAAAATGGCCAGCGTGTCCTTTTTATCCAGTTTTTCTTCCCCGGACAATCGCGCAACCCGGGTAACGTTCATGACAAAAAGATAACCTTTGCCATATACCGTATTAATATAACGATATGACGAACTCTCGCCCAGTAATTTTCTCAGCACATATATGCAACGGGAGAGTGACTCGTCAGAAACTTCACCGCCTTTCCACACTTCTCTGATGATATGATCTTTGGTTATCACCTCACCTGCATTTTTTACCAATAACAACAACACCGCCATTTCCTTTGGTGGAACAGTAACAATCCTGTCATTGTGATACAGGACCTGATCACCACAAAGGGTAAAGTCACTGAAACGATAATTTTCCATGTCAATTTATCCATTTATTGTTAAACAAGGCTTTCTAACAAATGTTATCAGCTGCAGCGCCATCTCAAAAACTAAAACATGACAAGCCAGGCAGATGTGCGACTATAAAAAAGATAACATAACGGGGTCAATTTAAATGTGAAATCATACGATAATTATCGATTTATAAGCGCCTTACCAGCCATCCGCTAACATGATATTAGCAAATAGTATAAAGCAGTAACTTTATAGTAATTGAAAAATACGGCGAAGTAATTTCCTGTTTTCATCCTGAAATAGAGATAAATACCTTAGAACATTATTTCTTTTTCGCAATGCAAATAACCTGTTTTTGCCTTATCAAAAAGAATTTTCGAACGTTTATTACTTTCAGATATCTCAATCATAGAACAAAGTTCATACAAACGTTTTTCATCCCGTAAAACCATATTAAGCTCGTCCCAGAAAAGTCGCTTTTGCTGCTCACTAAGCCTGGTAAGCTGCTTACGAAGCTCCGATTGATGTCGTTCTTTGCTGACTAACCCCGGACTGGCCAGATAGTCATGCCAGGTTTTCACTCCCGCGATGGCATAATGAAACGACGCCTTGTTAAACTGTTGGTTTTTAATACAACTAATCATATCTTCATAGTGCCTCTCGGCAGTCAGTGCGCCCATATCCACTGCGGTGATATCCACACATGGTGGTAACGTTATCTCTGCCACTGCCGGCCTGTCGG
This sequence comes from Winslowiella arboricola, assembly GCF_025527015.1. Lineage (GTDB taxonomy): Bacteria > Pseudomonadota > Gammaproteobacteria > Enterobacterales > Enterobacteriaceae > Erwinia > Erwinia arboricola. Next base: position 258,606 of record NZ_JAODIM010000039.1, read on the forward strand.
TTGCGTTACATCCTGTCAGCAACAGCGCAAGCAGAAAACAGATAACAAAAGAGTGCAGGTTGCTTACCACTCGATTTTACTCTCTTCCGACCAGCCACCTGCTGACAACATTATTTCCCGGCGCCAGCTGCTGATCATCTCTTTCATCATCAACTCAATATTACTTTCTTCGGCGGGACGGGTAACTGATCTCTCTTGACCCTCAAAGACGGAAACATTATTGACCTGCGATCCGACTATATAATAATCCATATAAACCCTCCTTAAATCGATTAAATATCAAAACAGTGAATGAATTTTTTGCAATGCATCAGCGCTTATTTTCCCGAGTCGCTCGCCAATTTCCTCATTATTATCGACCAGCCGATAAATCATCCCGGCAGTAAATTCATCGGCATCAAACTGCAGCAGCTGATCGCCTCTCTTTACCTGATAATAACTGTGCGGATGAAAGACAATCCCGGGTTCAGAAAGCAGATAAGTACGTAGCTTTGCGCAAAGTTTCTCAGCCAGCGATTTCTGATGCTGTGGCAGTGAAATGATAACTTCAACACCACTGTCAACGTTATTCCTCTTATACCAGTCAATGACGACATGCAGAAACAAGGTATTGTCGCGGAAACTTTCCCCCATTACGTCGAGAATTTCTTGCTGTAAAATAGCCTGTAGCCTTGCATGCTCTTTATCAACCGCGTTGAAATAGTTTACGATATGCTCGATACAGTAAATTAAACCTGTTTCAAAACCATCATTAAACGCTTTCCGCTTAATTTCCTCCGCTTGTAGCCAGGCATTATTGATGATTTGTCGTGCGCCATATTTCACCGCATCATCAATATTTCTCACACGCTTTTTCTTTGCCAGATAATCTCGGGTCAGTAGCGTATCTTCAATCGCGTTCAGTTCAAATCCTGTCAGGATATTTTCGTGCATGCTGAATCGCCATTATAAATAACAGCGGGTCAAACTCACTGCTATTAGCGGAAGAGGAATCAATGACCTGTTGCGGAAACAGCAACGGTATGCGTTTAACCACCCCAGCAGGCAGTAATATCAGCAGGGGGCAAAGCTCGGCATAAGCCCGTTGCCATAATTGTTGCGAATCAACGCTTTCATTGCCCCAGCTACAGGCAGGCACGATATTGATCATCATAAAGCTGCGCGTCTTAGCGCTCAGCAGGACCGGATCCTGAGTCAGCTGCAGCTGTGTCCGGTAACGCTGGCAAGCCATATACCATGCCACCTCGCTTAACCGATACCAGTTATCAATAACTGTCTGCGTTAAGTTATCCCCCCCGGTCAAAGAGATAGCATCATCAAGCGAAAACTGTTTCACCAGGATGGCGTTGATAATCCCCCGGGGCACTCCGCTGCAGCAGATATCCGGCACGCCTGACCTTAAGGGATGAATCCACAAGATGGGATCGGTTATAATCTTCTCTGTATTGGTAAAATACACGGCGACGCTCTACTTTTTCAGGTTATTTTTTATTTATCAACCGTCGTTTATCGGCAAAGAAAAAAACAGTGATAAGCAGTAATATTGCGACAGTAATGGCAATCAGTACGCCATATTGAGAATTATATTGTTGCACCTGCACCGGTGGTAACTGCCAGACTTCAGGCGCCGGGGTCATTACCACCGAAATATTGTCATATTCAACATTAGAGAAGCTGTTTTTTACTAACCTTGTCGCATCGAAAATTAGATTCTCCGAGGCGATGTAAGCTGAATCGTAACGTAACAGCACCGAAATATGGACCGGTCGTCCCTTTTTTTCTGCATCGACATTACTGATGTCATAGCTGACATGTACCCGTGATGACACGATGCCTTTGATCTGATTCAATGTCTGTTCCAGACGCTGCTCGATGGCTGAATATATTCTTGCCACTTCGGCACGTGGTGAAGAGATTAACGCATCGGCCGGGAACATTTCCGCGATTTCAACCCGCGGTTTTGATGGAAAATTATAGATAGTGATCAGATCTACTGCAGTTGAAAAATCTCGCCTGGCGACATAAACGCTGTAACCCGATTTATCTATGTTTATTTTACTGGCATCAATATTATTTTTCAGCAGCAATGCAACCACTTCGTTTGCCTGGTTTTGATTAAGGCCATTGAGCAATGCATCCTCTTTACAGCCGGTGATAATAAATATCAAAGTAAGCAAAACACCTTTTATCATTCTCATTATTAAGCACGTATTAGCGTATCAACAGCAGTTACTGCCTTTCGCGTCAGTGTTGAATAAAGCGATAACTTTAAATTATATTCAGACGTTTTTAACTGATATTGATAAATTGTCTCGATATCGGTGGCATTAACCGGATCGCTGGCGCTTTGTAGTACTTCCAGTTTCTCTTGATATTCCGCGGCGACATGTCGGGTATAGGCCTCACGCAGTAAGCCCTCCAGAGTGTGGTTATTGATATCATTATCCGCCGATGATGACACGGTAATCATTTCTGGTGAAACTGGCAGCATTTTTTACCTCATAGGGTTATCACTGTTTATCTGAAGTTAGCAATAATGGCGGTGGCCACATCTTTGTAACTTTTCACCACACTTGATTGCGTCTGACGATAAACCTGATAGTCAGCGGAAAGGGACTGATACTTAGCCAGAAGCGTGGGATCTGATGAGTCCCCTTGTAAATCCAGTAACGCTGCCTGCAATTCGGTATTTAACTCGACAACACGACTGTCAAACTTACCGGACATATCCGTCAGAAAACCGTCCCATAAATTACTTCCGATAAACGCCATATCACTTCTCCTTTAATTCTGTGGCGAAAAAACCCATTGATCTGCGGATGTTTTTATATATCCATCAGCACCATATCGCCAGGACTTTCCTTTTAACCGGTTATCTTCAAGTTTAATATCAAACTGAACATAACCCCCTTGCCATTTTGACCTGAATTCGCGGATAAATATCTTCAGCGCATTCAGCTCACTGTCATTAAGTTCTCTGGTTATCGAAAATGTAACGCTATCTTTATTTTTTCTGGTATCAAAATCCGGCACAATACTTAACAATGCTTGCCCGGCATTATCAGCAATGCTTTTATCACTGATATAACTAAAAATAAAATCATTGGCCCACTGGAAAAGTGAAATAAGTTTTTTGGCAATATGATCCAACTCCTCCTGATTAAGCATTTCCGTCCGTTCCAGGCTAAGAATAATTTCGGGTCTGGAAGGGTCGTCAAAGCGTACGCCATGAAACTTTACCTGAGGCCAGCGCGCATTGATTTCGCGGGTAATTTTGTCTTCTTCTGCTCTGGCGGAAAGAACGGTGAACTGGTTAGCGATATTATTTTTTATCAGTGATTGCAAGGCCCAGACACTGCTCATCGGCTCAGGCGCCAGCACATAAACAGCGGCATCACCTCCTGTAAAGGTCTTATACTGGTGCGGTTTACCTCCTGGTATCAGCGCCAGCGCGCTATTTTGACGCCAATTCTGCTTTTGTAACAGGTAATATCCCGCCAGAGCGGTTAACAGCAACAACAATGCCGAAATAATGATCTTTTTAAAACCCGACGCTGATGCGACCTGTGGCGGCGCGACGCCTGAAACTGAAGCCGTTATCTCCTCAGGCGGTTCAGGTTGCGGCTCTTCAGCGCTCTCCTGCCATTCACTTCCTTCAGGCCGCAACATAAAACTGACGCCATCAACCTCGATAACCTGATGAAAGTTGATCGTTTCACTGGTGCGCGGGTGATCGTTGTTTATCTCCAGTCGCGGCAACAGCATTGCGGAACCATAGATGATGTCAAAACTGGTAGTGATATTGTCGTCCAGCACATAAATGGTGGCTGGATCCTGTGATTGCTGCTGGATAGCGGCCAGAGTAGAGCGATCAGCGACCACGAAGGAGGTTCTCTCCTCACGGATGATATATTCGCACCCCGCCAGGCGGGTATTTATGAAACGTATCTCGTAATGACGTTTCATATCCTCAGTACTCATTGTCATCATCCGTTGATTACAACCCGTCCTGCAAATTGAGGTTCCAAGCTATCATGGTAACTCCATGAGTACTTGACAGAATACTGATGAATTTCAATCTAATTTTTCGTCGCGAATTTTGTCGTAGCTGCGGTGACTAAAAGCTCTGCAAGAGCAATTTCAGCATTTAAGCCGGCAGCGCAGTTCAGCTATTTTTCCTGCTCTGCCGTAAGATAATCAGGAAGGGGATGCGTCGGTAATTAACGCCTGGCCAGTTTATTTGCCACCAGAAGATAATAATCTGCGACCTGATTAATACCTGTCATCTCACTTTCATGGATGCTAATAGCAAAAGCAGCCTCAGTTTCGTAAACAATTTCTGTCAGGATCAGTGAATCGATATAGAGGTCGATAGCCAGCCAGCTTGAGTCGTCAATTGCAGCGCTATCCAGCGCAGCACAACGTGCAATAATCTGTCTAATCCTCTCCCGTAACTCACGCTGATCCACACCAGCATCAGTGTCCATATGTGCTCCCGCTAGAATAAGGCGCGTAAAATTGCCATCCGGGTTTCAGTTTCCTGCTGATAAAAACGGCTTAAAATTTCCACCCGCTGATTGAATACCGAACTGGCATGGGTGGTGTTTTGCGTCAGCATACGCACCGCCAGCTGTAGCTGTTCCGTTTGCGAGTCGAAACCGGCTTGCCAGGCGCCATATTGCGCGGAGTTAAGGTTGACACTGCTGCCCGAGCCTAATCTGGCCAGCGAGCCAATCATATTCACTACCGGCGATAAATCGATCTTCACCCGATAACTGGTCGGCCCTCCCCACAGACAGTCTGCTGATAATCCCATCTGTTTAATCCACTTTTCCGCCTCTTCTTTCGTGGTATCAGGATAAGTGCCATCGGCATTCGCCGGAGGAAATAGCTGGCTATTCTTCTCTTTGACAAATTCATGGTATAGCGTGTCGAGCTGCGCCATAAAAGCCTGGTTACGGAAGTTAACCTCACCTTCTTTGGAACCGGGTGACAGGAAGTTGGACAGCGACGCTTTAATCTCATTAAAGGCCTTAAAGAAGGCATCCATCTTTTCAGCCGCCGCCAAAAACACGCCCATATAGTGGATTTTCATCTGCTCAATCACTTCCCAGTGCAGTTCCTCCAGACTTTTATTCGGCGTGCCGGTAGTGAGTTCTTCGAAGCACAGACCGGTAAGGTAAAATTTCAACCGATCCATTTCCGTTTTCGCCGACTCTGCAGACGCCTTTGCCGCCACACTTTTTGCGGCGCTTTTAAGATCGTCCAGCTCGACTATTTTTATGGTTATCCCTTCCTGTTTCGCTTCCTCAAGCCACTTCTTTGCGCTCTCCCGGCTTAACTGACCTTCTGTCACGGCTTTTTCAAGCCGCGCCTTAAGCTCCTCTGTATCTGTTTTGATATGCTCAAGCCCTGGCACCTTTTTCTTTTTAATTATTAACTCTTCCTCGGATATCGGCAGGCAATAGCTACTGTCGCTGGCAAGCCGATCCGCCAATGTCAGATTAAAGTGGGTAAATTTGCTGGCCAGTATGCTTTCTTTGACAACTACAGATTTAATATTGAGGTTAGTTTGTGATTCGCTGACAGCCGCGGGAAGATGTTCATCCTCTGCTAACCGGTCATTTTTAATCAGTTGTTGCTGAGGATTTGTCGCAAATACAGAGACATATATTCTTTCTGGATAGATTCCTGTTGGCATAATTCCCTCACTTAACGTTTAGTCCTGGTCGTTACGCAGGCGCGGGGTTAGCCGCGTACCATATTTGATATAATCGTTTTCTGAGTAGCAATATTTGCCGCCATCAGATCCGCCAGCGATCGAATCATCATGTCGCGTTGCCCTTCAATCTTGCGCTTATTTTCTTCTATTGCCGCGGCGATATTTCGGTACTGATCTGCTTTGACATCAGACTGTTTCGCATTGGCCTGTTCAGTGGTGTTTTTCAGTTGCCAGTTAGCTTCTGCCGTCATCGACATCGGGCGGCTTAGCTGCATCAGCAACTGCGCAACCGCCAGCAGTTTATCCAGTTCTCTGCGCGCCAGATCAAGCAGATGATTATTTTTACCCAGCTCCACGTTCAGTTTATTGTTATCCAGCGTCAGCTGATTGATCTCCTGTTTCAGCGCTTTTATACGTGCTTCACGTTCGGCAGCAGAAGCAGGAAGAGCTGTTCGCTCATCGCTTTTTTGGATGATCTCGGTTTCAGCGGCACGTAATTTATCGGTTATTTCTTTCTGACGTTTTAACCATGGTGCCGGGTCATTATCCAGCGCACGCTGCAGCTCGAGTTGTTTATCAATCTTTACACGTTGCTCAGTCAGGGCATTTTTTTCGGCATGCAAATCATTCAGATCTTTATCCAGTTGGTTGACCTTTTTTTGATAATTTTTCGGCTGCAGCTCCTGCAATGTATCCTGTTTTTTGCGCATAATTTGTTGATTGGCTGATATATCTGTTTGCAACGCCGCATTCTTATTACCTAACGACGTTACCTCCTTCGTATATTTTACCGTATCTCGCCAGGTCTTTATCGTGCCGTAACCGGCGACAACAACACCTGTTGCCATACTCGCTATTGCCCCGCTGAGCCCTGCCTTCGCACCTTTAACCATTTCTCCGGCGCTGTTAACGGTTTGTGTAAACTGCCGGTTGCTATTCTCTACCCGCAGTTCGCTCTCGATCCGTGACAACAGCTGAAACTGCTCCACCAGCATACCGACGATGGCAATAATTTTGCCGGCCCAGCCACTGACATTGGAGAAATTATAGTCAGGTCGCTCCGTGGTGCGACTGGTATTATCGGCACTCTGCTCGTTATCTGACTGCTCAAGCAGCTGATAATAAATAACCTCAGGGGTGACGAGATGGTCTTTTTTTGGCGGCGGTAGCGCAGGAACATTTGCCGGATTAAGAGCATTTTCTTCTGGTACGAATTTAATAATCTCGTCTGCCGAATTCAGGGATGGCTCTGTCTTAATATTAGGTACTTTAATGTTGCTAATATTCTGGGTACTGACGCCTTGTAGGGAAAAATGAATTGCAGTGGCCATATCTGTGCTCCTAAGCTTTCCGCATTCTGATAATAGACAGCGCCGTATCGTTTCTGGCTTGCAATAATGTGCTGATGTGATCGCCCATCTCTTTCATGAATGCATTATGGCTCTCCAGTAATTCCGCCATCCGTTCGATGGCTTTATTCAGTTGATCCATCACCATTTTGCAGATCTGCACATCAGCCAGATATTCATGCGCCTTCACGTTCAGATCGGCGATTATCACGCCGGAACTCAGGCGCTGCGCAGTGTCGACAAAGCCAATGGTTTCACCGGCCAGGCCAAGTATGCGGGCGCTCTGGCTTTTGCTGAGATGCATTTTTTTCAGAATGTTATTGGCAAGGTCATCCATCATTTTGCTGAGCTGGGTATTTAAATTTTTCACCGAGCCGCCAAATTTTTTCAGCAGTTTCGGCATCTGCTTTATGGCCTGATTTATCGTGCCTTTGACATTCTCCACCACCGCCTGCGCCAGCGCCTTGCCGAACCGCTTATAGAGCATTTTCCCGGCGCTTTTCAGCACCATCGCGGCGGCGACAATCATCGCCACCGTCGCGGCGGCCGCTACGGCGGTGTGGATACTGCTCATCATATTGGCGCCGGTCGCTTTATCGATCTCGCGCAGAATCAGGCCGAGCGGTGTTTTATCAAAAATATCCGTGACCACATTGCTGATCGCGTCCATTAGCGGCATAAAAATATGATCCATCAGCGGGCTCATCATCTTCTCGGTCAGCGAAAAACCAAATGCCGCTTCCGTAACGTGATCGGCCACCAGCAGGCCAATACCGATCACCATCAGGGTCGCGCCAGCGCCACCAAACACCACACTTAGCGCACCTAGTGCCGTCAGCGCCCCACCAAATACCTTCGCGATAATGCCGCATTTTTCGCTGGTTTCCCGCGCCTTGCGTTCCTGGTCGGCAAATTCTTTGGCTTTCTCGGCCATGCTGTTACGCGTAGCTTCCATCAGCGCGTCATTGAGCGCCTTGTCGCTTTGCAGCCTGGCCAGATTTGCGTCACTGAACATATTCATCATCTGCGCCATTAACAGGGCGACCTTCGCCGCCATCGACAGCTGTTTCTTATCCGCCTCCTCCAGCTGCGGACGATTCATCACCACATATCCTGCAGAGTTAGTGCTGATGGTTGTCATCTGCTTAATCAGCTCGCGATGAACGGTTAACAGCTCCTGCGCCAGCGTCAGCTGTTGCAGTACCCCGGCTTCAGCACCGAGCACCGCGGCATGTGCCGTATTCAGCGCATTTTTCGCCGCGACAATTTTGTCAGTCAGCGCGCTATAACGCGGGTCATCCGCCGTCACGCCCTGTTGCTCCAGCGCCGCCAGCGCATTCTGCAGTGCTGCCAGCCGCTGTTCGCACGCTTCCTGCGCGCTTTTTTCTTTCCCCAGCCGGGCCGATGCGCCTTCCAGCGTCTGAAGGACGGTTTGTAACTGTGCAGTCGCGCGCTCCAGCGCTGCGGAAAGTTCGGATGTCTGTTTCAGCCGGCTATCGGCGCCTGCAACCACCACCGAAAGCAGGCTGTTTAGCGTGCAAGGTTCATCCTGCGCTGTGGGCTGCTTAAGTAACCCCAGACGATAAAGCGTTTCCCCCTCTCTGCTTTTATTCTTGCTGGCATTTTCTCCCACCTCACGCAGCGCGGGCATCTCGTTTATCTCTTCACCTTCGCTGGCCCGCGCATAAATTTCCAGCGCCTGACCCGGCGTAAGGCGAAATTTGTCAGTAAATCGATTATGAATCTCAGGCTTAAAGCCTGGCGGCATTGCCGTAATAATATTCGACCCTATACCTCTGACTGCTTCCATGCTCAGGTCTCCTTAAGTCCCTGGTTTGTTGCATTATCTTTACTTAATAACGAACGATTTTTTTTGATGGTTTCGAAATAGACTCGTGCTTTTTTTACCAGCTCCTGATCCGGGCATTTTTTTATCACCACTTCGAATAGCTGTAATGCTTTAATCACATCGCCCATTAATAGCTGACACTGCCCGCCGTAAAATATAGGACTGTAATCTTCTTTCGCCAGTATATAAGCCAGCGAATAGAGATCGCAGGCTTTCTGGTACTTCTTCTTCAATTGATTAACGGCGCCAAGGCCAATAAAATAGTCGGGGTTTTTTAAGTCATACATGCACAATAAGCTAAAATAGTGCTCGGCCTCATCGAGACGTCCCTGATAATAAAAATGATGGGCATGGGCATAAATATCTTCCATGGTATCATCAGGAATTCCCTGCAGATCTTTGAGTAACACACCTTGCTGGACATATTCCAGCAGCATGGAACACATTTCAGCTTCATGGATTGTCTCGCTTTCCTGAGTCATGTCTCTTCCTTAGGTTAAATCATCCATGGCGAATGGGGTTATTGAAGCAAATTTGTTGATTTCCTGCTCACAAAGAACGCTCATCACCATCAGTATGACTGCCGGAGGGTTGCTCTGGCATTCGTGCTGTTTCGTTGCTTACGCTATTTTCCGCGGGCCACTTTCTCTCGACCTGGCGTAACCAGACGAGAATTTCCATCACCTCAGAAAACATCCCGAGACTGATAAAAGTGTATTTTTGGTGAGTATGGTAAATTTCACGCGCCAGACGCACATTTTCCACCACCGGCACGCCGACTTTTTCGGCATAGCGACGTACCGCCAAAGCACGCTGGTTTTTTTCCAGAATCGAGATAAATGGAATCGGTGCAATTTCCGTATTAAGATAGATGCCCACGGCAATATGCTGCGGGTTGGCAATAATCACATTGGATTTTTTGATATCATTTTTGGTTTCTTCTGATAACAGTTCCTGATGCAGTGACTTTCTTTTCTTTTTAATTTCCGGATTACCATTAATCTCTTTTGACTCCCTGTCGACCTCTTTCTTATCCATTTTTAGCTCTTTGATATACAGCAGATACTCAGCGACACAATCAATCAGAATAATAGTGAGAATACAGGCGATAAATATCAACAGCAGCGAATGCATCAGCTCGCCCCAGACTTTAAACAGCCTGTCGGGCTCGGCATAAACCAGACTGATAATCAGCGCGCGGTTCTCCTGCCAGAAAATCAGCGTGGCGAAAACAAAGCAGGCCAGATACAGCATCACTTTAATTAAATCTTTCAGGTTGCGCAGATTAAAGATTTTTTTGAAGCCTTTAATCGGATTCAGCGCCGAAAAGTTAAGCTTAAATATTTTGGTCGCCAGCCGCATGCCGGTCTGTAAAACACCCGGTAAAAAAGCCGCAGCGATGCAGAGCGCCAGCACTGGCAACAATATTTTCAGGCCATACCAGACGCACTGCAAAATATAGCCATGCAGCGTGAAGTGATACTGTCGCTCAACCACCATCTGCAACAGGTCGGAAAATGCCCGCAACGAGGTAAAATTGAGTACCACTTCAATTCCCACCAGGGTCAGGCAGGTAATAATCAGATCCTTACCTTTAAAGGTCTGCCCTTTCTTTGCTGCGTCGCGCTTCTTTTTTTCCGTCGGTTTTTCGGTTTTGCTGGTAGACATAAATGTTGTCACCTGACGTCAGCGTCAGTGAAGTGGAAAGAAAATCGTTTCCAGCCTGAGTACCTCGGAAGGCAGCACCGGGGAAAAGTAGAGCAGCAGCACCATAAAACCGATCAGCGTTTTCAGGGTTAATGCCAGCGAAAAAGCATTCATCTGCGGCGTATAACGGGCGAGCAGCCCGAGAAAAAATTCACTTATCAGAAAAATAGTCAGTACCGGAGCCGAGAGTCGCAACGCCTGCTTCATCAACTCGCCAATATAGCGGGCCATCTGTTCTGTTCCCGGTATCGCGCTGGATAGCGGGGGCCATAACTGATAGCTCTGTTTCAGCACCTCCAGCAACGTCAGCACGCCGCCCGCTTCAAGGACAATCACCACCGCCAGCAGATTGAATAAATTAGCCAGTTCCGAAGTGTCGATACCACTTAGCGGATTTAACGTACTACTGAGTGTGGCGCCGCGCTGGTTATCGATCAGGCTGCCTACCGCATGCATGGTCCAGAATGGCAGACAAAGCAGAATGGCAATCAGCAGTCCAATCACCACCTCCTTGATCATCAGGCCGGTGAACGCCATTAATTCCAGCTGAGCCACCAGCACGCCGGGCGCATGCCATAGTGAAGCGCCGAGCAGGAAGGCGAGAGGAAATTTAAATAATCCGGTCAGGGTCGACTGGCTTAACCACGGCAGCAGAATAAACAGCGGCAACAGGCGGGCAGAGCCAAGCATTACCATATAAAAACCGTTGTTCAGCTCAAAATAGAGGTTGGTCTGCATCGTTTGCCATTACCCTTTCAGGGCGAACCAGATAACTTCCCTGCCATACGCCAGTAATGTTTCGCCATACCATCCGGATAATAAAAACAGGCAAACACAGACACCGAGCAGCTTAATGCCAAAAGGCAGGGTCTGTTCCTGCAGTTGCGTTACCGTCTGGAATAGCCCGACCAGCAGGCCAATAATCGTCGCCACTATTACCGGCGCCGCAGAGAGGATCAGCACCAGCCAGATAGCTTTATTTCCGGCCAGAATCACTTCATTCATCAGTTAATCACCCCGACCGCGCCAATATCGAGATACTGTTGCAGCAGGCCTTTAGAGATCAGCGTCCATCCGTCCATTACTACAAACAGCAGCAGCTTTATTGGCACCGAGATGGTGACCGGACTCATCATCATCATGCCGAGGGTCAGCAAAATACTGGAGATCAGCAGGTCGATAACCACAAAGGGTAAATAGATATAGAAACCGATTTTGAATGCTTCTTTTATTTCCGTTAAGGCATAGGCCGGTAGCAAAGCAAACAATGAAAGGGTCGGGGTCTCATCTTCATCGCCGAAATCACCATCACGCTGGCGCTGCGCTTGTTCAAAAAAAAGAGCTAAATCGCGGTCGCTGTATTTCTGCAAATAGTGCTTATAGCCATCAAAGCCACTATCAAGCCAGGATTCAATGGTTTCGGCGCTGCTGAGATCGATGGGCTGATTTTTAAAGTGGTTATATCCCTCTTTCATCACCGGTGTCATCACAAATACCGACAGCACAAAAGCAACGCTGTTCAGGGTGATATTCGACGGGATCTGCTGTAAACCAATGGCGTTTCTTACCATAACAAAGACGATAGAAAATTTGATATAGCAGGTGCCGCAGGCAATCAGAAACGGCGCCAGCGACGCCAGCGTCAACACCGCAATCAGCGAGATATCATTTTCCATACCGGGCCTCATGGCACAGGGTCTGAATCTCCACCCCCAGCCGCTCATCGACCATCACCAGCTCACCCTTCGCCAGTAACGCTCCATTGGCGTAAATAATAATGCTGTTCTCGCCCCCTTCACCGGCGGGCAACACATCGCCAATATGCAGCGCCGATAATTCATCCAGCGTCAGCGTCAGTTGATTAATCACAAAGGTAAGCTGTAGCGGAATATTATTGATCCCCATGCGCTGCTGCTGTATCGCGTTATGGTCGTGCTGCCCGGGGAAATAATCCTGTTCATCCATGTCGTTATAGATATCTTCCAGCATAAAATAGTCATCCTGTTGTCGATATTTTGCCAGGCTCCTGCCGCCAGTCATGACCCGTTCAGTGAGCTGATTGACCAGCAGTACATCACCGGTTTCAAGCTTGCGTACATAACGCAGGCTCAACATGCTGCAGCCGACAACAAAATCCAGTCGCAGTGGGATCGCCTCATGCAGCAGGGATGGCAAATGCTGACCGAGCTGGCGGCGATAGCCTTCCGCCGCCTGAATCAGCCAGCCATCACCACAGCTGGTGCTGACCACTGGCAGAGAACCAGTGCAATAGTCAGCCGATGCCACCAGAGAGGAGATCGATAAGGATTCTGTTGCTTCCCCGGGCAGGTTAAGGTGCAGTAATGCGCCGCTGTAGTGAAACAGATCTCTGATTTCATCGGCCGAGATAAGATCGGCACGTAACCCGCTTTTTTCCGGCAGGCTGTGGCCAAACCAGGCGCGCAGATCGACCAGTAATTGGCTACCGCCCGCGCTGGCCGCCTGCGCCAGTACGGCGCCTGGTGGCGGGCAGCCCATTCGTACAGGCATTCCCAACGCCTGCCAGTGATGACAGACCGATCGCAACCCTGAGCTGGCCGCATCGTAATGGCGAAGCGGCAGCGTTTTCATTCGTCATCCTCGACAAATGGCAGTTCAGGTTTATTGCGTCGCTGGTCATCAGCTGTTTCATCACCAAGAATCACCTGTGAAGCGGGCGCAGAACTGACTATGGCCTCCTGCAAACGGCGGCTGACCAGCGGGTCAGAAGGGTTCATCACCACCACCAACGGTTGATTGCCGTCACGCACTGCCGTTAGCTGTACCCGGTGTTCACTGCCCCATTGGGTAAAGGCGTAGCTAATACGATGTTGTCCATCCTCACTGGCCGCAGGCTTCGCCACCGGCAACGCCGGCAGTGGCGCTTTGTGCCGGGCGACTGGCATCGGTAGCAGATCACTCCTCAGCCACGGCTGCGGGGCAGCTTTATCCGACCATGCGGCGGGAATCGGCACAATGCGGCGCTCGTCGGACCGGGGCTTATCCGCGATGTCCACTTCATGCCGTTCGGGGCTTAATGGCAGATCGCTGCTGCGGGAAGCCAGGGGCGGCAGCGGGCGCTCCGTTACCACGGGCTGCGCACTGATCTCCGGCGGCGGCGATATGCTGGCTATCGCGGGCGCATGCCGCCGCGTCAGTGGCAACGGTTGCTGCACCGGCTGCTGGCTGATCGGCGGCATACCGGGGGTTAACGCCGTTTTGATCTCAGCATCGCGCTTTAACAGCGACAGATTTAGTGCCACAGGCGGTTTCTCTGCTGCAGGTATCGGTTGTGGTAGCGCCCATCCCATCGGTGGCAAATCTTCAGGCTGCTGCTGCCAGGCTTTTTCCAGCTGCTTATCCAGTTCACCTGCATTGCACTCGTCAGACTTAGCCACCGGCAACAGAGGCCGTGCCACAGGGGCGACAATTACATTTGCCAATTTAACTGCTCCTCTGTTTCCGCCTCATACTGACGCTGCCTGCCCTGCTGCTGCTGTTTTCGCCGACGCTGCAGCTGGCTGGTGATTTTGTCCACTTTGCGCTGCAATATATTGCGCTGGACTTCGAGGTCGCTGTGTTGCTTTGTCAGCTCCTCCAGCTGCTGGTGTCTGTCGGCCAGCAGCAGATCAATATCCGCCAGCCTGCGCTGGAGCGTGCCCTGGTGCGCTTTGTTTTCCAGAATAGCGTGGAGGGTGGTTTCACCGGCAATCGTCAGCGATGCCAGATGCTGCTGCAGCAGCTGGCGTTGCTGCTGCGCGTCAGCAATCTCCGCCCCGGTGTTTTCGGCGCTAATCTGCACTTTTTGCCGCGCATGCTCCTTACCCAGCACCCGCTGCTCACAGCGACGAATAATGATATTGATATTATTTAACAATATGTTGCATCCTTATCAGCGTATCCTGGATGTCCTCTTTCCCTTGCAGCGGCTGGCAGAGAAAGCGGCGAATCGCCGCAATGGCGTTAAATGCCTTATCGTTGGCAGGGCTGAGCCCCGGCTGATATTCGCCGAAATCAATCAGCACCTGTATCTCTTCAATCCTGGCCAGCAGATCGCGCAGATCGGTGGCGATCGTCTGATGCTGATCGCTGGTGACACGCTGGCTAACACGGCTCAGGCTGTGCAGCACATCAATGGCGGGATAGTGGTTTTTACTGGCAAGCTTGCGGCTCAGCACAATATGACCGTCAATGATCGAGCGGACCTCCTCGGCGACCGGGTCGGACTCCTCTTCGTTTTCCAGCAAAATAGTGAAAAAGGCCGTGATACTGCCATCCCGCGTACGCCCCGGTCTTTCCAGCAGCGCGGGCAGTTTTTCAAATACCGAGGCCGGATAGCCGCGCCGCGCTGGCGGCTCGCCGGCAGCCAGCGCAACATCACGCAATGCGCGTGCATAACGCGTAATCGAATCAATAAACAGCAGGACGTTAATGCCACGATCGCGGAAGTACTCGGCGATGGTCATCGCTGACGCCGCGGCATTCACCCGATCCAGCGCCGGGTAGTCGGAGGTGGCATACACCAGCACGCAGCGCGATTTGCGCTCCATCTCGCGCAGCGCCTCAACAAACTCGGTGACTTCCCGCCCGCGCTCGCCAATCAGCGCCACAACCACAATCCCGGCCTCGGCATTATTTATCAGCATCTGCATCAGCGTGGTTTTGCCGCATCCGGCGGCAGAAAAAATGCCCATACGCTGACCCACGCCGCAGGTGATCAGACCGTCAATGGCGCGAACACCGGTGGTCAGCAACTCGCTTATGCCACGTCGCTGATCCCAACAGGGTGGCGCGGCATACACCAGCCGGCGCTCAACCTGCGTGCTGACGCCCGCTGGAGAGAGACGCTCAATCACTTCACCGGATGGGGTAAGCACCGTGCCGGCAAGATTTTCCGACACCTCGATCATCAGGCTATGGCCGGTTGGACTGATCACCATGTCACGCGACAACCCTTCTGCCGAGCCAATCAGGCTCAGCAGCGTAGAATCACGCTCAAAGCCCAGTACCTGCGCCCTGGCAACCACCGTGTTGTCACTGTCACTGCGATGGACATGACAGACTTCACCAATTTTGACGCCGCTAAGGCGAGCTTCCACTATCGGCCCGGTAACGCGCAGCGGGTGTGCCTGATAGCGCACCAGCATTAACGCAGCACCTCACAATATTTATGCAGGCTCAGATAAAAGGTTTCCAGCGCATCACCAAACATCGCTTCATTCAGGCAATCCTGTTCCAGTACGCACTTCAGCACCGTCACATTCTCTTCCCTGGCAATCTGCAACTGCCCCGTCACCGAATACTTAACAGGCTCCATTAACAGCTCCAGCACTCTGTCCGCCACCTGGGAGAGCACATGGCTGTTGTATTCACAAAGCTGGGACCACAGCACTACCTGTTTATCAACCACACTGATCAAAATTCCGGACAGACCGTCAAAATCCAGCAAAATAGTGGAATGGCCATCAAAGTTGTTAAGCAGCGAGGCGTCGCATCCGCCAGCACGAAGCGATTCACGAACCAGTGTGGCAATATCAATATCCATTTGCGGGTCCTTTATTATTGAATTGATTTGATGACATCAATTGAAATGCCTTCGGAAATTTCGCCAAACGAAAGCACTTCAAGATTTTTGAATTTATTTTCCAGAAAACGTTTCACAAAGCGCCTGATATCGACTGACGCCAGAATGACGTAGTCCTTCTGTGACATCAGAATATCGCTGATCCCAAGGGTAAAAGTGTCCATCATTTTTTCGGAAACCGCTGGCTCCAGATTGAGAAAGGAGCCGGTCGCGGTAGTGCGGATCCCCTGACGCAGGGTCTCTTCCATTTCGGCGGAAATTAACACCGCCTTAAGTGAATCGCCGACGGCAAATTTATGGCTGATATAACGGGAAAGCGCGGTGCGCACATGTTCAACCAGCGTAATGACATCTTTCTCGCGCGGCGCCCAGACCGCCAGTGACTCCATAATCAGTTTGGTATTACGCACGGAGATTTTCTCTCCCAGCAGCCGCTGCATGACTTCTGAGGCGCGCTGCACCGTAATATGGCGCATCACCTCTTTAATCAGGTCGGGATAATCTTTTTCCAGCTTATCAATATGACTTTTGGTCTCCTGCACGCCAAAATACTCACTGACATTGCGTACCAACGTGTTGGCGATGCAGTAGTAGAGTTCATCCACCGGCGTACGGGTGTGGTAACCCAGCTCGCTTAACATCTGGCGTTGATCCGGCGCCACCCATACCGCACCAGAGGTCGTGACGCTGTCGATGCCCAGCTGAGCCAGCTCATCGGTGACATTTACCACCGTGACCTGATCAAACAGAATGTCGAACTGCTCTGCCTGAATTTCATTAATCAGCAACGCCACTTTATCCTGCTGCTGATTTTCTGCCGCCCGGATAACAATCGCGGGCAGATGGATGCCGTAGTCGACAAAAAACTGACTGCGAAAACGCCCGGCGGCATCAAGCTGGTTAAGGTATTCACACCCCTCAGGGCTGGCGCGCACAATAAACGGGATGGTCAGCGGGGTAACCTGATCAAGATCGTCAATCAGCCCCAGCTGGGTGGCGGCATCAGCGGCAGGCTTCTCCTCACCGCCCGCTTCCATCCCCTGCTTCTGACGGGGTGTTTTATGACCACGATCTTTTTCCCGCCCTTCGCGCCATTTGACGAAAAACAGACCGCCAGGGATCAGCGCCAGCAGCATAAAAATCAACAACGGGAACCCCGGCAGAAAACCGATCGCCATGGCGATAATCGCTGCAATCGCCAGCACAAAGGGGTTATTCACCAGCTGCGACATCATGGTGATCCCCATGTTGTCGCCTTCGCCGCCCACCCGGGTCACAATAAAACCCGCGCTGATGGCAATCAGCAGCGAAGGAATTTGCGCCACCAGACCATCACCTATCGTCAGCATGGTGTAGGTGGAGAGCGCCGTCGACATATCCATGCCATGCTGGTTAACCCCCACGCTGATGCCGCCAATAAAGTTAACGAAAATCACCAGAATCCCGGCGATGGCGTCCCCTTTGATAAACTTCATCGCGCCATCAAAAGAGCCATATAACTGGCTCTCTTTTTCCAGAATACTGCGACGCTGCATCGCCTCATCAGCATCAATCGTATTCGCGCGCAGGTCGGCATCGATACTCATCTGCTTACCCGGCATACCATCCAGCGAGAAGCGGGCGGCCACTTCCGCCACGCGCTCCGCCCCTTTGGTAATCACCATAAACTGCACAATGGTGACAATGGCGAAAATCACAAATCCCACCACCAGATTGTCGCCAATCACAAACAAGCCAAAGGTGGCGATTATCTCTCCGGCATCGGCATCATTCAGAATTAGCCTGCTGGTGCTTATCGACAGCGCAAGGCGAAATAGCGTGGTGATCAGTAACACTGCCGGAAATGATGAAAAACTCAGAATTCGGTCAATATAAAAAGAAGAGAGAAATACCAGCGCTGAGATAACAATATTTAAGCCAATCAGAAAATCGATCAGATAGGTAGGTAATGGAATAACCAGCATGGCAATAATAACGACTACCAATAACAGAATAAATAATTCCGGATGCTTTCTCAGCTGGATGATGAAATCATTAACCATGTCAGTAATCTGGCCTCTCCATTGAATAACAGTTAATAACCCCGATTTTCCACCATTTCCTGGCTGTAGCCATGATCAATTAACGTAATAAAATGCTGGTGTAATATCTCCTGCTGGTCACAGCAGTCATAAATCTGCGCCGGAAATGCAGCGATAAGCTTAAAGATCTTCTGCACAAAACTGACTTTCCTGCGGGTTGGCTGCCGCATTATCACTCCGCCCGCCAGCTGTTCCAGTTGCTGGTACAGCAAGTCGCCCGCTTTTAACAGCGGTAACAGAAACAGCAGCCACTGGTCTTCACTAATCGCAAACTGACCAATAAATTGGTCATTACTGGCGCACTTAATAAATAAGTGATCGCTAGATCGAATAATCTTTATTTGCGTCAGGCGTCCTAAAAGATCGCCAAATTCCGCGGCGCTGCATCCCGGGTCACTGGCATTCATATCGGCCAGCACCGCACTTTCCATAAAATTGATCACCATATGGCGGCGGCTGCCACCAAACATCAGCACCCAATGCAGATAGATTTCACGTTCAGTTTCATCGCTTTCAATAAAATGGCGATAGCTCTCTCTGATTATCGCCGGTGAGAGGTTCAGCGCTTTACCAAACAGACGCGCTTTAAGCGCCACATTAATCCCGGACTTCAGATGTTTTGGGTTTTCGCTCTCAATCAGCGTGGCTATCGCCTGCTCAATCAGCTCGCGTTCTGTTTCAGCCAGATTGCGCTGCCTGAGCATCTGCCGCAACGCCACCAGGCGATCGCTGACATCCGGGAACAGCGCTTTTAGCTGCTGCAACAGCAGCGCAATATTGTTTATCCCCGACACTCTTAAAATTCGCCATAACGCGTCGAGCCTGGCGCCCGGATCGTCCTCCAGCAGTTCGTATACTTCTGCCGTGGCGTAAAAATCGTTGCTTCTCTCTCTGCTGCGCCGGTTATTCAGCCCCGCCACCAGCGCGCTCAGTTCATCAACAGATGCAAGAAATTTTTCTGCTGTGACGATGGTGCCGTCATCATCCGCTGTCCGTGCCGGTATGCTGCTGTCATTGGCGAGCGGTTTATGCAGATTAGCGCTCAGTATACTTTTATGACCGGTATTACCTGGCGCCCGGCCCGGCCTGACGCTATCCACTGGCGTGCTGGAGGATGTGATAGCCTCAGTCACCGCTGCGCGTCCAGAAAATTATTCATCCAGTCAAACAGCTGATCCTGAGCCGGTTTGTTGCGCAGCTCTCTGATCAGCCGGTTACCGTCGGGAGCGTTAAGCGCATCAATCTCTTTAGGCTGGATCAAAAATACCCGTACCATATTTGCACTGCGCTGCTGGCGATAACTGAATAAGCGGCCAACAACCGGGATATCTTTTAGTCCGGGAACACCCTGATGCAGATGACTGTTTTCATCGCGCGTGTAGCCACCAATCAGCAGACTTTTACCTTTTGGCACCCGCGCGACAGTGCTGATATTAGTGCGCCCCACCTCCGGTAAACTATTCTCACTGCTACCTTCCCGACGGTATTCATTGCCATCTTCGACGTTAAGCATCATTTCAATCTCCTCACCGTCGGAAAAACGCGGCAGCACACTGAGTGAGGTGCCATAGGTGACATGCTCCAGGCTGGTCGAGCGCTCGCCAATCAACCGCGTATAAAAGGTGCGGCTGTTGTCGAAAATGGCCGGAACATTCTCCTGAGTCAGCAGCATCGGGCGCGACACGATATTGGCGCGATTCTGCTGTGACAACGCCATAACCCCAGCCATAAAGCTGGCGCCATCAACCGTACTGGAGATGCCGCCGTTCAGCGATACGCCAAACTGACCGGCTAAATTAACCGAACCGCGCCATGAGACGCCGAGTTGCTCCAGCTCATCTTTATGCAGATCAACAATCCAGACCGACATTTCAATATGTCGTTTCGGTACATCCAGCATACTGACCAGCCGCTTGATATTATTCAGCTCTTCCGGCTCACCCCGCACCAGCAGGCTGTTATTATCCGGGTTGGCGATCACCAAAATCCCGCTGCCAGCAGGCATGCTGGCAGACCCGCGCTTCTTTACCGTTTGTACCGCAGCAGCTTCCCTGGCATTGGCGTTGTGTTCTTCTTCTTCTTCTTCTTCTTCCTGCTCATCTGTGGCCTGCGCCTGCCATGCGGCCATCTTCATTCCGTTAGCGGTCAGAGAACGAATCACTGACGCCACACCGGGAATGGTAATAGTTTCATCGCGATAGCGATATTTTCGGTCTTCGACAAAGCTGTTATACAACGGGATCGCCATCAGGCTGCTGGTATCCGCCTCCTGCACCGCCAGCTGATCAAGATTGGCGGCGGTTTTTAATACCAGATCGAAATAGACCGGTGGAGCGGAGAGATAAAAAGTCTGACTACCCACTTCGCTGCGCAACGGATAGCGCTCATCGTACAATTCTGCCGAGACCAGAAAATTTTTCACTTCCGCCACTGAGCTATTTTTCAGTCTTACCACGCTATTTTTCAGCTCACTGGCATCAAAAATATAGAGCGTATGACCATCGTAATACCACACCAGACCCATATTGCTGGTGATGGTCTCCAGCAGGCGCTGCGGGGCAGAAAAATCAAAATTACCGCTAATTTTCTTTTTTGCGGCGAGGTTACTGACAATCACCGGTTTTTTCATTCGGGCGGAAAGGGCTTCAAAAAACTGCTTCACGCTATCTTTTGCCGCCACATAACCCTGAGCACTCTCGTCACTGTCTGCTGCCAGCGGCAACGCAAATGTCAGGCCGCAATACATCAGTGAAAGGGCCATTAATGGCCCCAGCCAGCAGGCACGCGTCATTTAAGCAGCTCGCAGTGGATCATCTTTTTTAGATCGCGTGGCGGTATACCAAAGCGGTTTTTCACATCCCCGGAAAAATGCGATAACGAAGCGTAACCGTGCTTCATGGCGATTGCGGTCAGATTTTGTTCGTCCCCCATAATATCGAGGATGGCGCGAATCAGACGCCAGTCACACATTTCGACCTTAGCCGTATTGCCTAATGCAGACTTACTTAAGCGGCGAAAATGCGATACGGACAGCCCATAGCGCCCGCCAATTTCACGCAGAGATTTATACTCATCCGAGTGGGTCAGCAGATAATTCACAATCCAGTAGCACTCATTGTCGCGAATCAGCTGAACAATATTATCCATTCCCGGGCATTTCTTGACGCTCTGGCTAATCAGCCAGTATTCAAATTTTTTCCATGAAAGTTGCTGAGGACGCTTACAGTGACTGAAGCCAAACAGCGTCTCACGTTTTCTGGTCTGGCCGACCGCGCGGCTTCCGGCGTCAATAAAAGCCTGTAACTTCGCCATGGCAATCACGTTGGCTTCCACACCGCTGACATGGCCCGATTTAATCAGCATTTTTTTACTTTTTACCGCAAACATTCCCGCTTCGCCGCCGGTTAAATTAAAGCTGATATCTTCGTCTTGCTGGCCAATGATTATTTCGCATCCTTGCTCTGCTCCGGCTTCAAACCAGAAGAGACGCGTAGTGCCCGCAGACAGTTCATCGCCTGCTGACCAGGTTACCGGAGACAAAAAATCGTCCGCACACATCGCATCTAAGTCCTTTTCATCTGACATCCGCTAAAAAACAGTCCACTGGCGGTGTTGCTGTCCGCCCGTTTTATTCTGCTATTAATTTTCCTGGATTAGAGAAAACCAAGCATGATGAATATTTGATTAAATATCCTTTGGCACGATAAATGGTTTTTTAGTGCAACAGATGTCGATTTTCAGCTGGCGCAGGAAGGGAGGATAGCGACTGGCGGGAAGTGAAGTTTATATAAAACGACTATTAAGATGGCGTGGAATAGTCGTCACGATATCCTCAGGGGAAGATCGTGACGACCAGCGGTAGCTGACGGTTATTTCCTGCGCATACGCACAATCAACAACAGTAAGATGAAGGCAACAATCACACCTGCGGCGATCAGATAATTGATATAGCGCACGATAAACGGCGCGTCACCGCCGTTGCGCAGCGTGTTTACCCGTTCGGCGCTGATATTCTGATCAATACCGGCAAATTGATAGCGGACATAGTGAGTAACGGCGGCGATTTGCGCATCATTTAACTGCTGACCGAAGGCCGGCATACCAACATCGCTGTCACTGCCTTTGCGATGGATACCCTCGACAATGGTCATCACCAGATTCTGCGCCGTAGCAGCCGATACCGCGCGATTGTGCGTCAGCGATGGGTAGAAATTATCGCGCGTCCCCTGACCTTCCAGCCCGTGACAGCTGGCGCAAGCGCCATTATACAGTTCCGCGCCATTGGTTGAGCGGCTGTCAGCCAGCGATGGCTGGTCGCCCTGTCCCTTCACCACCTCGTTAATATCCACCGCTGGCGGCGCTGCCGACTGACTTGCCTGTGGTGTGCTGATTGCGGGGATATGCTTCATCCATGCCGCGATGGCATTCAGATCGTCATCACCCAGATAGCGGAAACTGTGCTCCACCGCCTCACCCATCGGGCCTGCCGCCTGTGCTTTGCCTGCCAGGTGGCCGGTCTGCAGATAGGTGGCGATATCATTCTGGCTCCAGTCGCCAATACCGCTGTTATCGGGTGTGATATTGGGCGCATACCAGCCACCTAACGGGCTGCCGGACAGATAGCGGCTGCTGTCTTCCGCCATCATCAGGTTGCGCGGCGTATGGCAGGTGCTGCAATGCGCCAGCACATCGACCAGATATTTACCGCGATTAAGTTGATCGCTTAAATCCGCCTGCCTGACAAACGGCTTATCGTCGCGATAGAGCAGGTTCCAGCCCCACATAATCTGGCGAATATTAAACGGGAAGCTTAACTCGGTACGGGCGGAGGGTGCGCTGTCGACCGGTTTTACGCCATGCATAAAGTAGTTATACAGAGCATGCACATCTTCATCGGTGATCGCCTGATAAGCGGTATAGGGCATTGCCGGGTAGAGATTACTGCCGTCGGCAGCGACGCCTTTACGCAGCGCATCAGCAAACTGCTGCTCACTGTAATTGCCGATGCCATACTGCTTTGATGGGGTAATATTGCTGGCAATAATACGACCCATTGGCGAATCGATGGCATAACCGCCAGCGAAAGGCGCGCCATCTTCGCTGGTCTGGCGATGACAGGCACCGCAGTCTGCCGCTACCGCCAGGTATTCACCACGCTTGATTAGCGCCTGTTGATCAGCGCTTTCGGCAGCGGCAGCGCCCCAGCTGAACAGCAGCAGTGTAGTAAGCAGAATTTTGCGCGAGATTTTCATGGTTAAATCTCCCGATCAATAATTTCTGCCGCACGAATACTCAGCGCAACACCCGTCAGGGTTGGGTTAATCACGCCGGATGCAGGAATAACACCGGTAGTGGCCAGAAACAGATTGCTGTGATCCCAGCTGCGGCATTCGTGATTAACCACTGAGTCCTGCGCCTTATCACCCATAATCACCGTTCCCATTAAATGGTCGCGGTTTTGCCAGCCGGTATTATCTTCGATAACCGTGCCGCCCATCAGGCTGACAAACTTTTTGTAATCATTATCAACCACCCGTTTGGCCGCTTTCACGTAATCATCGACTTCGTAATTAACGGTCAGCATCGGGATGCCCAGCGCATCTTTGCGCGTGGTGCTGGGGCGCACGGTATTACTGGCATGAGGCAGGATTTCAAATACCGTGGAGATATCCACCCAGCGTGCTGCCTGATGGCGAAGCTGTTTATCGAGTTCACTGCCCAGCACGCCGTTAGCAATCAGACGCTGAGCGATAGTCATATTGGGAACGTTATTGGAAATCGCATGCTTGATCGCCGCATGCCGCTGGCGGAATCCGCCATCGCGATAGTTAAAAATTCCGCCCTGCTGCACGGCGCCGCGGCCCGGCCATACTGGCTCATCAGCGATAAACTGCAGTCCCATACCGGTGTGATCCATCAGATTGCGGCCTACCTGATCGGAACTGTTGGCCACATCTGAAATCAACAACAGCTTAGGTGTCTCCAGACCATGTGCCGCCACAATAAAATACTTCGCCGTCAGGCGCTGATCTTCACCTTTTGAACTGCGAATATGGACAGCGACAATTTTATTGTCAGCCCCTTTCTCCAGTTTCCATGCGGTGGCATCGGTCATTAACCGGGCGCCTGCATCCTCGGCGTGCTGGGCATGTTTATCACCGCTATACATCGATCCAATCGGACAGACCGGCATACAGTTATTGTTGCCGCTGCAGGCCGGACGACCATCATATGGTCGGGTGGCGCGGGCATTCGGTTCATGGATAAAGTTGTAGCCAGCCGGGCTGATACGGCTTTTCAGACGCTGAAACAGATAGGTTTCGCCTTCGGGTTCCATCGGATAGGGCTGCGAACGCGGCGGAAAAGCGCTGCCGCCCTGGCCACTCTGGTCATCGGTATCGCTGCCGCACACGCCCAGTGCCTCTTCCGCTTTGACATACCAGGGTTCCAGCTCGCTGTATTCCATTGGCCAGTCACGGCCAACACCATACAGCGATTTCAATTTCATATCGTTTGGCAGATAACGCCAGCAGGCTGATGCCCAGTGCCAGGTGGTGCCGCCCACCAGTTTTAACATACCAGGGCGGAACTCAAACGAACCGGTATTTTCAATATATTGCTCGTCGTAAGAGTGATGCGCCCAGGGCTGGTTCGGATAAGGCGAATTATAATTGGCCTTTTTTGACGAGTTGCGGAAGTTTTCAACAATTTTCCAGCGCGGTATTTTCTCTCCCGCTTCCAGAATAATCACCGATTTCCCCTTACGGGCAAGAGTGGTGGCGGCATTACTGCCCAGCGCACCTGAACCGATAACAATCACATCGGCATCATATTGTTTGCTCATGGCGTTGCTCACATAAGAATAAAATAATTAATCGTTTTTTATTGTGGCTGGCGGCTGCGTCCAGTAATTGGTGTGTCCGCGCGAATACGTTGGAATAACGGTGGCATCAATGGTGGGGCCATACATCAGCGCATCGGTATAGGTCACAAAACGAGTGTTATCGACAGCGCGCATGGATACTGGCGTACCGGTAAAACCGAGATACCAGGCCGATACGATTTTCTTAATCGCTTCACTGGCCAGACGGTTTTGCATAATCGGATGGTTATTTAACTGATCAACATCAGTGATGCCGGCGCGGTGCAGCGCATCGGTCAGCGTATGCATTTTCACAAGAAAATCAGTATCTTCTGCCGTGAGGCAGTGTAGCGCGCGTGCGGATACGACCTGGCTGAGCGCGGTGCGGCGGGTTAATAATTTTGACAGGCTGCTAAACACACTCAGGTCAGAATTGGCTGCAGGAAGTGATGCCCATGACAGCGCTGGCTTCAGTGCGGCGAATCCACACATTGCTGCGCCAGAAATAAGAAGCTGTCTGCGAGTTATCATATGAACCTGTGGAACTGAAACAATAAAAGGTGATTTATCTCACATTGTTTATAAAGTTCTGTAAAGATTATTTAACTTTTAAAATGTTGCAAAGAGTAAGGGTATTTTCCGCTAAGCAATTAATTGTAAAGATAATTTAATTGATACCCGCAACTAACCGCCGGGTTTTAGCATATTTTCCCACGCTCAGCCGTGCGGCATTCATCATGATGAGTAACGGGCCGGACAGAAAGGCAGCTCGCGAAATGGCAGGGGATCATATCGTAATTTCGGGGCTGAACAGATTAGCGTGGGCAGTGAAAAGTGTTAAACGATCGGAGGGATAAAAGTGACAGCGGGCATAGCAGAGCAGACTCGCGATGCCCGATTGTTGCGTTATCCGGGTGCAAGCTGCCCGCTGACGGGGCAGCTACGCCGACATCCAGGGATTGCGCCGCCGCTGGTGCTCCAGCCAGATGGCATAGACTTCATCCCACAGCGCCGCTGGCGTCCCCGCCCGCCCAAGGCCAAAACCGTGGCCGCCCTGGGTGATGGTCACCAGTTCGACCGGCACGCCGGCGCGGCGACAGGTCTCTTTCATTATCATCGCATTATGTGGATTTGCCGTGCGGTCGTCCTCGGCATGCGCCATAAACAGCGGCGGAAAGGATTTGGTCACATAGTTCTGCACTGACCAGCTGGCTTCAGCTGCCGCACTGGCCTGATGCCCGACCAGCTCCAGATGCGTGACGGTCTGATTATACGGCGCTTCCAGCGTGATCACCGGATAGATCAGCCCAACGCTGTCGACAGCCGGCACGATATTATCCAGCTCATCCTGCGGCGCATACGAGGCGAAGTCGGGCCGCGCCGCAGCCATGCCAAACAGATGGCCACCGGCTGAAAAGCCCAGTAAATGAACCTGTTTTTCCATCGCCCGCACCATGCGAATCGCGCGCTGCGCATCCTGTAATGCCACCATTTTACCGTCATGCCAGCCTTCGCCGGGCAGGCGATAGCTGAGCACATAGGCGGTAAAACCGCGCTGATTCAGCCAGCGCGCCACCGGCCAGGCTTCACGCGCCATGCCAATCCAGCGATAACCGCCGCCGGCCGCGATCAGTACCGCTGCACCGTTGGGATTTTCCGGTTTAAAGCGCTGAATGGTCGGGCTGACAATATTAAACCACGAGCCATTCTGGGTAATGCGCATATCCCCGGAGGGTCCGCCACCACCCGGGGGATCGTCAGGCCATAGCGGAATAAGATCTTCTCTGGCAAAAATTTTTCCGGTGCTCATAGACAGCAAAGTGGCGCCGGTAGCCAACAAAAACCGACGACGACTAATCATGTTGCATTTCCATCATTCTCTGTAGCGATTACACCAACGAGCAAAAGCCCTGGCCATTACTGAGACAGGAGCAAAGTTATTGTAAGGTGCAAAGAAAATGCCAGAATTAATTCCGGCAGATATCTGACGTTATTGTTACGGGAAAGCGTCTCTGTACCGGGCACACTTCTGTCAATGGCAGCGCCATTGCGGTGTGTTACGGAGAAAGAATGAGAGGATTAACGTCCGCCCTATATCACCATATTTTTGGCAATTTCTATAGACCAAAGCGGAAATAGTTATGTTAATTATACGTGAATAATTTAAGTCACATTTAATTGTGCGTCAGACCATAGCGCAACAGGCTTTCTGTTTACAGCAATGGCAGCTCAGTGGTCTGCTTATAACACTGCATTGGGATATCGGTTTTAAGACTGGATACGCCGCGAATGCGCGTCAGATGGTTGATTTGCAGCTGACGGTAATCATCAAGACTGGCGGTGATCACCCGCAACAGATAATCACAATCCCCCGCCATCAGGTGACATTCAACCACTTGCGGTAATTTCATAATTTCCGCAGCAAAATGATCGACGGTCTCTGCATCCTGTTTTGATAACCAGACACGGGTGAATACCGTGACATTACGCTGCACTTTGGCACCATCAATCAGTGCGACATAGCCTTTAATGACGCCGCTCTGTTCCAGCTGTTTTACCCGGCGTAAACAGGGGGAGGGAGAGAGACCTACCTCGCGCGCCAGATCAATATTCTGCATACGGCCATCGCGCTGCAAGGCATTAAGAATTTTACGATCGGTGGCATCTAACGTCATGGGCGATAAATTCCAATTATTGCCTGATTATGGCATTAAGATGCCAATTGTTAACCCATAACTGGCATATTAGCAACCCAATTTCACGTAAAAACACATATAATGCACCTTCATCAGGAGGTGATATGAGTTTAACAGGATCGGCCTGGCGCGAGACCAGTAATTTAACTATGAAATCAGAGATTTGGCGTGGTGTGCGTGCCAGTTTGCCGATGCTGCTGGGCGTGGTGCCGCTGGCGCTGGTACTGGGCGCTCAGGCGGCAAAAAAAGGGTTTAGCGCCCTTGAGTTACCGCTAATGACCGGCCTGAATTTTGCCGGCGGCTCAGAGCTGGCGGCGATTGAACTCTGGACGCATCCGCCGCAGATTCTGGTGATTATGATGGTCACCTTCCTGATTAACAGCCGCCATATTTTGATGGGCGCTGCTATTGAGCCGCATCTGCGCCATCTGCCACCGCACAAAGCTTTTGCTGCACTGTTTTTTATGACCGATGAGAGCTGGGCGATGGGAATGGCCGATGCGGCTAAACGACGTCAGGAAGGGCTGAATTCATCTTTTAGCATGCCCTATTACGCTGGTGTCTGCGCCTCGTTATATCTCGTCTGGGTGCTGTTTACCACGTCAGGCGTGCTGCTTGGCCCGCTGATTGGCGATATCAGCCAGTGGGGCTTTGATATGGCGTTTCCGGCGATTTTCCTTGTGCTGTTGCGCGGTATGTGGCGCGGATTCCATGCTGCCCGCCCGTGGATGGTGAGCCTGGTGATGGCTGCGGGTACCTGGCATCTGTTTCCTGGCGCGTGGTATGTGCCGGTCGGGGCGCTGTCAGGCGTGATTACCGCCATACTGTTAGCGGGGAGAAATCATGATTAGCGGCATCACTGTCTTAACTATACTGCTGATGGCCAGTGTGACCTGGCTGACGCGGGTAATTGGCTATATCGGTCTGCGCAATCGTGAGCTGGGGCCGCGCGCCCGTGCAGTGATGGAAGCGGCGCCGGGTTGTGTATTGATCTCGGTTATTGCGCCCTATTTTGCCACCGACAAACCGGCCGATCTGCTGGCGATTGTCATTACGCTGCTGGCTGCCAGCCGCTTCTCATTGCTTCCCACTGTGGTGACTGGCATTACCTCCGCCGCCCTGTTGCGTCATCTGCTCTAAGTCGCTGTAATACGCCAGAGGGTGATTTTCCCGGTACTGACCCGGCGTAATCCCATACTGCCGTTTAAATGCCTTATGAAAGGTTTCATGGGACGGAAAGCCATGGGATAACGCCACCGCGAGGATCGGGCCGGACTGGGTGCGCAGCATAGTGGCTGCCGCCTGCAACCTTTTCTGCCGGCAATAAGCCGCTAATGGCTGGCCGGTGGTCTCGCGGAACATACGCTGCACATGCCATTTTGAATAGCCAGATTTTTCGACAAAATCATCAATTTTCAGTCGGTTATCGATATTCTCATTAATCCAGACAATCAAGTCAGACACGATATTATCCCTGAACATTGTGCACTCCGGTTTTTAAAGTATCTGTGAAACCCAGGCAATTAATCGCCCAAAGTCATGGAAAGTAGCTTTGATTCGGCATGACAAAACTTTTTAGCCCGATGGACTAACGAAGCCAGCCACACACCGTCAGCGGCGAGTCTGATCACTTCCAGCCGCGCATCACTGTCAGTTTGCTGATGTTTTTCCAGCCGCTTTGCCAGCCAGTCGTCCCATTTCACTGTCAGATCGATATCAGCCAGCATCGTAAAACTCAGCGCTGCCCAGCCTCGTTCCTGCTGATTATCGAGAAACGCCACTTTGACATACGCGCGGGTAAAACTGCCGTACGGCAGTGGATCTTCAGCGATAAACTGGTCGATATCGGTATCCAGCTGCTGCAACATGTCATCAAACAGCCCTTCGATAAGCGCCTGTTTACTGGGGAAATGATGGAAGAACCCCCCTTTAGTGACCCCTGCAGCCTGCGCCACCGCACTTACGGTGACGGCGCTGACACCCTGTTCCGTCGCCAGACGCGCTGCGCTTTGCAGCAGTTGCTGACGCACCAGTTCAGGCTGTCTTTTACGAACTTGTGGTTTATCACTCATTTCCAGGTCATTATTGCGGAAAAAACATGCGTTATACTACATACCTACCGGTTGGTATGTAAAATAAGAATTACTGTCAGAGCACATTGTGGCAAACAGGCGGGGACGTGAAGGCTGCGGCCTCTGTTTAACCCAGGCCGCAGCGCATCAACTCAGGCATACATAATAAAACTCGACGGTGGATAATTGAGTTCGGGAAGATTTTGCGTAACCACAATTACCAGGCCACGCAAAATCCATTTTGTATAACGTAGCAAAGGCATAAATCCGTCCTGTTAAATCATTACTGGTATTGATTGCACGGCAGACGAACGCCTGCACAGCATTAAAAGTGAGCCGCCACTGCCAGGGATAAAAAAATCCGCTCCGGACAGGGAAGCGGACCGAAATACAGGCAAAATCATAAAGAAGGAATGACTTTCATGCAGGGCATGCGTGCAGGCCACTACATGAATGTTGCTTAAATTTAGTCGCAAAATGCCGATACGCCAGTATCGGGGCGCAATTTCAGATTTATTTTTAGTGCGGATGACTATTGAGAAGCGGGCGGCGACCTTAACCTGGCACGGTGAAACACTTTGCTCCCGGGCCAGCGAGAAATACATAAAATCCGCTGGCCAGCCAGTCGTCATAGCGTTGCCGCTGCGTAACGGTCAGCATGCGTTCACTCCAGATCATAATATGCTCCGCCTCTACCCGGCTTAGCTCCGGGTCAGCGACCGCGCCGCTCAATACTTCGACGCGAAAACCATCGCCAGCGTAACGTATCGCCTCCAGCCACAGCTCCAGGGGATCCCGCAGGTCAAATGCCATTATCAGCAGCGTTGCCGCGGGTCGCTTACGCACGCTGTTCAGCAGAAAAGTCGCGTATTCAATCAGCGCGGTATCCAGTAATACCCGCGACATATCGGGCGCGGGCTGCTCACCAGCATCAAACCAGCGCCGCAGCGGGCGGAGCACCTCATCAACCAGGATAGCCGGGGGTATTTCACGGCCAAAACGCCAGATTAGCGCGCGTAACTTTTGCGGTTTGAAAGATTCACAATGCGCCAGCAGTTGCTGCTGGCAGCTGCTCCAGCCCGCATGTTGACTAATCCGTTCACCGTTGAATAACGCCAGCATATCGCTTAACGCCACGCCCTGGTGCAGCCAGCCGACAATCGCGGCGATACGCGCAATATGGCTGTGATCAAAAAATCGGTGTCCTTTTTCATCGCGGTGCGGCTTTAATAATCCATATCGCTGCCAGCTGCGGATATTAGCGGGCGTTACGCCACACTGGTCGGCAAGCACATCAATCGTGAAGTGAGGCATGAGCAGTCCTGAACATGCGGCAATCCGCCACTCGCTAGAGGTTTAAAAGCCTGAAGATGCGCATTCAACCGGCAACCAGACTTTCACGGTTTTCGAACCTTCGCTGGGAAAGCGGAACAAGATGTGGCGACAATTTTGCGAGACGCAAATAAAAAATAAAACATGCTATTTGCCTGCAAAAATAATACGGATGGGGTTATTGCGCACGCATTATTGCTGATTGCGTGCAAAGGAAGACGCGCGAGGCAGTTAACACGCTGGCTGTTGCAGCCAGCGTGTGGGGTATACGACGGTTAATCGCCGCGATGATGGGGATCCTTATCATCACGCCGCCGGTGAGTTTGCCAGCGTTGGCCGTCATCATCGTTATCCGCATTATTCCAGCGCGCCTGATGAGAAGGCAGGGTGGCCCCGGTGACCGAAGCTCTGATATAACCAAGTCGTTTACGGGCGTTCCAGTAAAGTAACACTCGCCGGTCGTCAGACTCGGTTTCACCCAGCAACTGGAGTTTCGCCATAATGGCGTTTTTGCTCAGTATTTGCCGCTCATCAGTCAGCAGAATGGTCGCTTCACCAATTGCGCGCTGAATACTGCGTAATTCAGTTTCACTATGCAAATCAGTTCCTCCCTCAACGTGGATAAGGTCTGATACTGCCTTATATTACAAGGTGCCGGTACCGCCATCAGAGCACCATACCTGACCCGAGGTGTAGCTGCTTTCAGCCGAAGCCAGCGTCACATACAGCGGCGCTATTTCAGCCGGCTGACCGGGACGTCCCAGCGGCGCGGTGGCGCCAAACTCTTTCACTTTTTCCTGTGGCTGTCCGCCGCTCGACTGTAGCGGTGTCCAGTACGGTCCTGGTGCCACTGCATTGACGCGGATACCTTCACCACCCAGCTGTTTGGCCAGCGATTTGGTAAATGCCACAATGCTGGCTTTCGTCTGGGCATAGTCGAGCAAAATATCGCTCGGTTTAAATGCCTGCACTGAGGAAGTGTTAATAATCGATGCCCCACGCGGCAGATGATCCAGCGCCGCTTTAGTGATCCAGAACAACGCATAAACATTGGTTTTGAAGGTAGCGTCAAAAGATTCAGTGGTCAGATCGCGAATCGATTCGGCGAACTGCTGGCGTCCGGCGTTATTTACCAGTATATCAATCCCGCCCAGCTGTTCGGCAGCCTGATGCACCAGCTGTTTGCAGAAACTTTCCGAGGTGATATCGCCGGGGATGGCAATCGCTTTACGCCCTTCGGCACGAATCAGCGCAATTACTTCCGCCGCATCGGACTCTTCTTCCGGCAGATAGTTAATCGCGACATCAGCACCTTCACGGGCATAGGCAATCGCCACCGCACGGCCAATACCAGAATCGCCACCAGTAATCAGCGCTTTTCTGCCCGCCAGACGTCCAGAGCCGCGATAGCTTTTTTCACCGTGATCCGGCACCGGGATCATCTTACTGGCGAGTCCCGGCACGGGTTGCGGCTGTTCAACAAATGGAGGCGTGGGATACTCTTTTTCCAGTAACGGATTCGCTAAACCAGAGGATTTTTGCTGTTGATCGCTCATGCTGTTCTCCTTGGTGATTTTTGCTTCAGTGCTAATAAGCGTAGCAGATGTGATCGCTATCACAGGGAGAATGGGTGGAATTAATCGGGGGGATACCGTTAAAAATCGCTATTTTTTAACGGTATAGAGGATGACTGCAGTGTTTAAATCTCTATTTCTGATTATTACAACGGCCTGAACCGGCAGGCTGTTTCGTCAGGCCAAAAAAAAGGGTTATGCGCAATTTGCCGCATAACCCGGTTATTTTTTTGTCGATTTTACAGCTTACTACCGGCGTCTTTTTTCGACATATTTTCCAGATAACCCATCACAAATGCCGAAAGTACAAAGGTCAGATGGATAATCACGTACCACATCAGTTTGTTGTCCGCGATGTTTCTGGCATCCATAAACACCCGCAGTAAATGAATCGAAGAGATCGCCACAATCGACGCAGCAACTTTATTCTTCAGAGAGCTGGAATCCATTTTCCCCAGCCAGCTTAACTTCTCTTTACTCTCATCGATATCCAGCTTTGAGACGAAGTTTTCATAGCCTGACAGCATCACCATCACCAGCAAGCCGCCCACCAGCGTCATATCGATCAGTGACAGCAGCACCAGCACCAGATCATTTTCGCCAATGCTCAGCACATGCGGTAACAGGTGGAAGACTTCCTGAAAAAACTTGATCGCCAGCGCCAGCAAACCCAGGGATAAACCGATATAGACCGGTGCCAGCAGCCAGCGTGAGGCGTACATAAGATTTTCTGCGAAACGTTCCATTAGCATCCACTTCAAAGTTAAACAGCCGACAGTATAACTGATGCTTTCTGACCTTTTTCAAGACAAACAGCTCGTTGGCGGCGGAAATTTACCTCCCTTTACCCGTGTAGCAGCAGAACTGACAATTTCTGCCCGTTCAGCAGCCATTATCCAGGAAGCGTTGCGGGTGATCGGCTTGTGGTCGTTGCAGACTGTCGTAGCGACCAAACAGGCGATAACGATTGATCGCGATGCGATCGTAGCAGTAGTTGCTCAGCTTAACGGGCAGCCAGCGTAGTAGCGCAAGGGCGCGCCACGGCCATGGCAGATACGCCATCACGCGGAAAATCGCAGTTGCGCGCAGATAAGTCTGCGCTCCTTCAATCAGTACAATGGTCTTCACATTGTCCTGCGGCAATCCCGCCCAGTGCAGCAGCGCCTGCCCCGCCGGTGACTGCACCGTGGCAAGCCGTACCCGGTGCTGGCGATCATGGCGAATCAAAAAATTTGCCCAGCCGTTGCACAATTTGCAGAGTCCGTCATAGAGCACCACGCGATCGGCTGGCAGGCGGCTGTTGGTCTGACGTGGCAACATCTTCAACTCCTTCGCCGGGGGGAAAACTGAGCCTAATGCATCCTGCGGATTTCCTCCACTGTTGCGACAAATTGCCCGGCAATATGCCAGGCTTAGAGGTTGATGCAGGTCAGTTAAGAGAAATACAGTTGAAAGTGGCCGTTTACGGGCGGCGTGAACGCCGCCCCTGGAAAGCCTGTGAATTAAGGAAACCCTGTTTATGGATTTTATTGGCTGGACTGCTGCTGCTGGCGGTCTGCTACTGTTAATGTCATTAGCCTCTGGCTGGATTCATCGTGGCCCGGTGACCTCTTTTGGTCTCTACCTGGTAGCAGGGATTATTTGCGGCCCCTGGGTACTGGATCTGCTGCGAATTGATATCGTCAAACATGCCACCGTGGCCGCGCATATTACCGAAATTGCCATGGCGGCCTCGCTGTTTATTACCGGGCTGAAACTGCGCTTGCCGTTAAAAGCGCCCGACTGGCGCATTGGCCTGCGGCTGGCTTTTCCGGCGATGTTGCTGACGGTCGCCGGTGTCGCCGTTGCCGCGCACTTTCTCGCGCAGCTGTCCTGGCCCCTGTCGCTGGCTTTTGGTGCGATTGTCGCCCCTACCGATCCGGTACTTGCCAGCCTGATTTCCGTTAACGATGCCCGCGACGATGACTCGCTGCGCGTGGCGCTTTCCAGTGAAGCGGGGATGAATGACGGTTCGGCACTGCCGCTGTTAATGCTGGCGGTAATGCTGATTGTCAGCGAACAGCCGGTTTCGCTGGAAATGTTCGCACACTGGGCAGCGGTGGATGTGCTCTGGGCGTTAATCGGCGGTATTGCGATTGGTTTTACGCTTGGCCGGCTTATCGGCGTGCTGGCGACCCATTTGCGCAGCGCTAATCAGGATATTGCCCCTAACGACTTTCTCGCACTGGCGTTAATTGCCTTAAGTTATGCCGCAGCCCAGGCGGCAGATGCCTCCGGATTTCTCGCGACCTTTGCCGCCGGTGTCGGTTTGCGGCGCGCTGAACTGCGCGTGGTCACCCGTAACCCGCCGGAAAACCAGCCAGAGGACGATCAGTTGCCGCCAGCCGAAAGCCTGGTCAATATTCATCAGCGCCATCTCTATTCGGGTCCCGGTCTGACCAAATCGGTCGGTCTGGTAGTCGGTGACGCCCTCTCCTTCGGCGATACCATTGAGCGTTTACTGGCGGCCGCGATGGTACTGATGCTGGGTGCCACGCTGGCGCTGCACTGGAATGCCAGCGGTTTACTGCTGGCCGCGATCCTGTTTCTGTTGATTCGCCCGGCGGCGGTCTGGCTGACAACCATTGGCACTGGCATGCCACGGGTAAGACGCATATTAATCGGCTGGCTGGGGATCCGCGGTATTGGCAGTATTAACTATATTGCTTTCGCCGCGATGCATGGGCTGTCGGGCAGCGAAGCGAGCCGCATGATGGATATGGCTTTTACGCTGGTAGTAGCGAGTATTGTGGTGCATGGCATTACGGTTACGCCGCTGGAAAACCGGCGTCAGAGCCGCAAGCAGGCGCAAGCGGAGCGACAGCAACGGCAGCAATAGTTTGCGACCACCGGCCGGTGGTCGCCATTGATCATCAGGACTCAATAAACGCCAGCAGATCGGCATTGATCTGATCTTTGTGGGTTGTGCAGATACCGTGCGATCCGCCGGCATAGACTTTTAACTGTCCATCCGGCAGCAGGGCGGCAGTGGCCTGGCCACAGGTGGCAAACGGGACAATCTGGTCGTCATCGCCATGGATCACCAGCGTCGGAATGGTCATTCTGGCGACATCTTCACGCAGGTCGGTTTCTGAAAAGGCTTTAATACAGTCATAAAGCGCCTTAATCGAACCCTGCATCCCCTGCAGCCAGAAGCTGTTGCGCACCTCTTCCGATACCACGGCATCAGGGCGGTTATAGCCATAAAATGCCAGGGTTAGCTCCTTAAAAAACGCCGCACGGTCATTTTTGACCCCGGCGCGAATACCGTCAAACACCTCCAGCGGGACGCCATCAGGATTGAAGTCGGTTTTGACCATAATTGGCGTGATGGCGCTAATTAATACCGCTTTCGCTACCCGCGTGGTGCCGTGCCGGCCAATATAGCGCGCCACTTCGCCACCGCCGGTAGAGTGACCCACATGCACCGCATCCTGCAAATCAAGCGCCGAAGTCAGGGCGGCCAGATCGTCAGCATATTGATCGAGGTTATGTCCTTCCCATGGCTGGGAAGATCGTCCGTGCCCGCGACGATCAAGGGCGATCGCGCGATAGCCCTGCGAGGCGAGGAAAAACATCTGATCTTCAAAAGCATCGGCCGTCAGCGGCCAGCCGTGGCTGAATACCACCGGCTGCCCTGTGCCCCAGTCTTTGTAATAGAGTTCGGTGCCATCATCGAGGATAAGTTTCTGAGCAGCGTGCATAGCATCTCCTTAACATCAAAAAGGTCGCGAGGAAGAAACATTGGCATACCAGAATCAGCGTAGACAACAATCGCGCGTTACTGACGAAAAAACGGCTGCGGAAAGTCTTAATTCAACCCGGCTTGCCCGCCGGTTAAACAGCGAAGCGGCATAATCATTGAGACCGAGAGTGATTTTTATTATCATTTGCTTTTCTTTTAATGATAATCATCATGCGTGC
Source organism: Winslowiella arboricola (assembly GCF_025527015.1). Lineage (GTDB taxonomy): Bacteria > Pseudomonadota > Gammaproteobacteria > Enterobacterales > Enterobacteriaceae > Erwinia > Erwinia arboricola. The sequence goes on from NZ_JAODIM010000039.1 coordinate 295,415, forward strand.
CTTCCTTTTACTGTTGCTGATTTTCAGCAACGGCGTTCTCGCCAGACAAATCACCGACATCGATGGCCGACAGGTTGAGATTCCTGATAACCCACAGCGTATCGTGCTGGGCGAAAGCCGCATGCTGTATACCCTCGCGTTGCTGGAACCGGGTTATCCGGCGGCAAAAATCATCGGCTGGCCGGCGGATATGGCTAAATATGATGCGCAAACCTGGTCGCTGTATCAGCAAAAATTCCCGCAAATCAAGCAGATTACCCAGCTGGGTTCCGGCAGTGTGCGCGAGCTGAATGCCGAAAGCGTGCTGAAACTGGCACCGGACCTGGTGATCCTGCCGCGGCTGGCGAAAACCGGTCGTGAAGAGGCCGATTTCAGACAACTGATGCAGCAGGCGGACATTCCGGTGATCACTGTCGATCTGCGCGTTGACCTGCTTAATAACACCGTTCCCAGCATTAAGATCTTAGGCGAGGTGCTTAATCAGCAGCAGCGCGCGCGTGATTTTATCGCCTTCTATCAGCAACATATGGACCGTATCCGCCAGCGTATTGCCGCTTATCAGGGGCCGAAAACCCGGGTGATGCTGCATCTGCATTTAGGTCGTCGCGATACCTGCTGCACTACCGCGGTGAATGGCAATCTTGGTCAGCTGCTGGCGTTTGCCGGTGGCGACAATATTGCCGCGCCGGTGGTCAAAGGGGTGTTCGGCGAATTAAATCAGGAAGCGGTGCTGGCGGCCAATCCGCAGGTGTATATCGCCACCGGTATGGCTGGCCCCTCTGCCAGAGCGAAAACCCTGCAGCTTGGCCCGCAGGTCAGCGCGCAGCAGGCACAACAGAGTTTCCGTCAGGTAATGCAGGCGCAACCGATTATCAGCCAGCTGTCGGCGGTAAAACAGGGACGCGGCTGGGATCTGTGGCATAACTTCTACCTCAATCCTTACCATGTTGTCGCCACCGAATTTTTTGCCAAAGCCCTCTATCCACAACTGTTTGCCGATATCGATCCGCAGCAGACCATGCAGCAACTTTACCAGCAGTTTTTACCGCTGGATTTCTCAGGGACTTTCTGGAGTCAGTTACCACAATGAAAAGAATCACCGGCTGCCTGCTTGGCAGTTTGTTATTACCTCTAAGCAGCCAGGCTGAAGAGTCAACGCTGGTCGTTAGTCAGGACGCCAGCAATCAAAGTGAACAGGGTTATCAGCCACATACCAGCACCACCGCGATGCGCGCGCCGGGTAAGATTATCGACACACCGCAAAATATCACCGTGGTACCACACCAGTTGCTGGAAGATCAGGATGTCGGCAATTTTGACCAGGCGCTGTATTACGTCAGTGGCATCACCCAATCCAATACCCTTGGCGGCACGCAGGATGCGGTAATCAAACGAGGTTTTGGCGATAACCGTGACGGTTCCATTCTGCGCGACGGCATTCGCTCAATTCAGGCGCGCAACTTCACGCCAACCAGCGAACGCGTTGAAGTGCTGAAAGGCCCTTCGTCGATGCTGTATGGCATGAATGAGCCAGGTGGACTGGTGAATATCATCAGTAAAAAACCGCAGCTGACACCGCATGTGCATCTGGAAGGGCGCACCAGCAGCTTCGGCGGCGGCGGCGGTCAGTTAGATGTTACCGGCCCGCTCGGCACTTCCGGCTTCGCCGGACGGCTGATTGTCGATCACGATGAAACCGACTACTGGCGCAACTTTGGCCGGACGCGTCAGACGGTGGTGGCTCCCTCGCTGATGTGGTACGGCGAAACCACCACCGTACGTATCGCATGGGAACATATGGAGTATCTGACTCCTTTTGATCGCGGCACCATTATCGATCCGAATACCGGCAAGCCAGTTAATACGCCACGCGAACGCCGTTTTGATGAGCGCTATAACGCCACCCGCGGCGATCAGGATACGCTGAGCTTGCAGGTTGATCAGGAGCTTAGCGACGACTGGACCTCACACCTGACCTATGCGTTTAACCGCAATCGCTATAGCGATAACCAGGCGCGCGCCACCAAATATGATGCGAATACCGGCCTGTTGACACGTCAGGCCGATTCCACCGCCGACGCGCAAAGCCGCTCGCAGATGGTTCAGCTGACCTTTAATGGCGATCTTAACTGGGGCAGTGTTAACCATCAGCTGCTGACCGGTTTTGACTACGAAGCCGATCGCACCTTCCGTGGCGATATGATCCGCGGCACTAAAACGGTCGACAGCAGTTTTAATATCTATGATCCGGTTTACGACCAGATGCCGTCTTCCACCGCCGTCAGCGCCAAAGATAGCGATCAGCGGGAAAATATCGACAGTCGCGGTCTGTTTATGCAGGACGCCATGCGCCTGAATGAGCACTGGCTGTTTATTGCCGGTTTGCGCTACGACAGCTTTGATGTGATGTCCGGTAAAGGGCGCCCGTTTGTCACCAATACGCAAAGCTCTGACAGCCGTCTGGTGCCTCGTGCCGGGGTGGTTTACAACATCAATAGCTGGTCCAGCCTGTATGCCAGTTACACCGAGTCGTTTAAGCCAAACACCTCAATTGCCACCCAGATCGATGCATTACCACCAGAAACCGGCAAAGCGTATGAAGTGGGGGCAAAAATCGATCTGCCGCAGGGCATTACCGGCACGCTGGCGCTGTTTGATATCAACAAGCGGAATGTGATGGTCAGTGAACTGGTTGATGGTGAAAGCGTCACGCGCACCGCCGGTAAAGTGCGTTCACAGGGGATTGAACTGGATGCCGCCGGTAAGCTCACCGATTCACTAAGCCTGGTGGGTAGCTACGCGTACACCAATGCGCGCGTCACCGCCGATCCGGATAACAATGGCAATCAGCTGACTAATGTGGCGCGTCATACTGCGGCGCTGTTCCTGACGCAGGATTTCGGCCATACCGGCTTGCTGGCGACTGACGATCTGCGCGCCGGCATCGGCGCACGGTATGTTGGCAGCCGCCCGGGCGATGCTGCCAACAGTTTCACCCTCAGTGACTACACCGTGGCTGATGCTTTTGTCGGCTGGACCACGCCGATCAACAGTTATCAGGTGAAGTGGCAGGTCAACGTGAAAAACCTGTTTGATAAAACCTACTACCCCTCCAGCGGCGGTAATCTGCGCGTCGCGATTGGCGATCCGCGTGAAGTGGTGCTTAAAGCCAGCGTCGACTTCTGACCCTCTGCTCTGCGCCCGGTCAGATAACGCTCTGACCGGGCAATCCCGCCTGAAAATGCAGAATTTTCCCCCCTGCCGTTACGTCTTGCAGCGCCTACACTTAAAGCAAATTAAGGAGGAAGGTTGCATGTTCCGTTTGTTCACATCCCTGTTTTCCAGCCCGGAAACCCTGCTGCAGGTTCTTAGCCGTAGTGATATTGAAGAGTCCATCGCCGATGGCGAACGTATTATCATTGATGAAGATGGCAATGCGGCGGTCAATGTCCTCAGTGATGAGGCGCAAGTTGATTTTGATAATCACGTTAATGCACTGAAGAGGACTTAGCATGGGAACCGCGATTTTTATGGTACTGATGGTTTGCGGCTACTGGTATACCAGCCGTGACCTCTCAACCCGCTTTAAAATCAAACGCAGTTTCGGCTGGGATGTCTACTTCCTCGTGGCGTTATATGGCTGCATCTTTGTGTTACAAGGGGTCTTCGCGACTGGCCTGGTCTGGCTGATCCTGTTAGCAATCTCTGCCAGTTTAAATACGCTGCCGCAGTTAGTGGGTATGCAGCACCATGATTACCAGATGGAGTTTATGAACTGGAGTTTCCTGGGTATTCAGGCGCCGGTGGTGGTGATGCTGTCGTTTGCCATACTATTCTGCCTCTATCGCTCTAACTGGGCGGGCAGCGCACGTCTCAGCAGTAGCGGCCGTCAGAGATTGTATAAACGTCTGACCCGCGCTAACGGCGTCGAAGGAATACTTTATCAGTGTATGGAAGAGGGAGAGCTGGCATGGATTACCCTGAAGTCACGGCGCATCTATATCGGTATGATTCATACCGCCTCGATTGACAGCACTACAGTGAATAATGTGGTGCTCATTCCGATGCTCAGTGGTTACCGTGACAGCAAGTCATTCGAGTTCTGTGTCGAACATAATTACAGTGCCTGGTATGCGGAACATGGTATTACGCTGAATTCGCAGCCGAAATCGGCATTAGCGTTTCGTAAAGTGATTTTGCTCGATCAAATTGAGAGTTTGTCACTGTTCGATGGCGCCAGCGCCAGAGCTTTACGCCTGTCCGACAAAGCAGCGCCAGCCGTGGCTACACCATCCACACCTGGTTGAAGTTGATATGCTTCCAGTGCGCCATATCTTCCGGTGAAATAATGCTGTCGCAGCTGAACCCGTCAGCCAGATCGAGGGGTTCAACCGGCAGCGGCTGCCCGGTTTGCAATGACCAGAACACATGGACTTTAGGGTGCAACAGCGATTTATTCCCCGCCTCAACCACCATCGCCACCCGGCCGGAAGAGAGACGTACCAGCGAGCCTACCGGATAGATCCCTACCGACTTCACAAAGGCGTAGAACATCGCCTTATCAAAATGGCCGCCCCAGTTGGCCATGCGATGCATCGCATCCGCCGGATTCCAGCCATCACGATACGGGCGGTTAGAGGTAACCGCATCGTAGACATCGCATACTGCCGCCATCCGCGCAAAATCACTGATCTGATTGCCTTTCAGGCCATAAGGGTAGCCAGAACCATCCACTTTTTCATGATGATGCAACGCGATATCGATCACCTCATCTGACGCACCGGCTTTAAACAGCATCTCGGCGCCCATCAGCGGATGCCGTTTCATCGCGCTAAACTCTTCGTCGGTCAGTTTGCCGGGCTTATTTAATATTTCCAGCGCCACATGGGCTTTACCTAAATCATGCAGCAGCCCGCCCAGTCCGGCCAGACGTACGCCATGGTCATCCAGCTGCAACCGACGGCCCAGTCCAATCATCAGCGCGCATACCGCGACGGAGTGCAGATAGGTGTAGTCATCATGATCCTTCAGGCGGGCGACATTGATCAGCGCCGAAGGGTGGCGATCAACGGAACCGGTGATCTCCTCAACCAGCGATAGCGTGCTCTGCACATCAACGGTTTTGCCCAGCCGCGCTTCGCCAAACATCGCTTTAATCTGTGAGGTTCCCTGCTGGCAGATACGCTGCGCATGCGCCACTTCACTCAGAAACGAACCGGGTGGCGGCACTGCTGGCGCTGCCGCCGGGTCTGTAACGGCTGCAGCCTGTTTTGGCACCACGCTTTTGGCCATATCGACCCATACCTGGCCGATACCGCATTCGGCTATCGCCGTTATCTGGCGCGAGTCGGTCAGCAGCATGCGGTTCGAAATCAGAGGATGCTTTATCCAAAATACGCCCAGCTTATGGATATACATCCCCAGCTGCAGTTCTTGCGTAGGGATAAGCTTGATCACTCTCTTGCTCCTTTAGCATCCGGGTGAATCATATGGGGATACTATCGGCGGCCGCATAAAGTTTCTTCAGCAGGAAATCAGTAAAATTAGTGTAAAGCCCTGGAGACTGCCGCCTGAAGCGTGGGAAGTGGCTGTTAAATCGCATACTTTTGCCCGATTCCTGCGGGGTTATCCGCTACGCTTGCGCAGATAATCGCAAACAACGCGCGCAAACTTGCTTTACACTCGACTTTTAACGCCAGCGGAGTCTGTTGATGTCTTTAACTCGCCTGTCATCGTTGTCAGCACTACCCGCCGATCAGTGGGACGCGTTACTGCCGGATGACAATCCGTTTCTGCGCCACGCTTTCCTCGTTACGCTGGAGCAGAGTGGTAGCCTGGGCGCGCACAGCGGCTGGCAGCCGGAACATCTGCTTTGGCAGCAGCAGGGAAAACTGCGCGCAGCGATCCCCGGCTACCGTAAAAGTCACTCGCGTGGAGAATACGTTTTCGATCACGCCTGGGCCGATGCCTGCCAGCGTGCGGGTATTGCTTATTACCCAAAATGGCTGGGCGCGATTCCGTTCAGCCCGGTGACCGGCGCACGTCTGTTGGGTGATGCCGAAGCCAGCGCGAAGCTGCTGGAACAGTTGCCGGAATGTCTGCAGCAGCAGGAGCTGTCAGGCGCGCATATCAACTTTACCGATACGCAGGCAAACAGTCTGCTGGCCGTACAACCTGACTGGCTGGAGCGCCACGGCTGCCAGTATCACTGGCATAATCGCGGCTATCGCGATTTTCAGGACTTTCTCGATAGCCTGATGTCGCGTAAACGTAAGCAGCTGCGCAAAGAGCGCGAACAGGTTGCCGCATCCGGGATTGAATTTAGCTGGCTGCAAGGCGCGCAGGTGACGGAAAGCCAGTGGGATTTTGTCTATAGCTGCTACGCCAACACCTATGCGGTACGCGGACAACGCCCCTATCTGACGCGCGAGTTCTTCAGCCTGCTGGCGGAGCGGATGCCGGAAAATATTCGCGTCGTGCTGGCTCTGCTACGCGGACACCCGGTGGCGATGGCCTTTAGCCTGGTCAGCGGCAGCACCTTCTATGGACGCTATTGGGGCGCCATCGCCGAATTTGATCGCCTGCACTTCGAAACCTGCTTTTATCAGGGCATGGATTATGCCATCGCCAACGGCCTAAGTGAGTTTGATGCCGGTGCGCAAGGGGAGCATAAACTGATTCGCGGTTTCGAGCCGCAGCTCACCCACTCATGGCACTATCTGTGCCACCCGGGTCTGCGCGCGGCGGTCGGCGATTTTCTGCAACAGGAACGCGCAGGGGTCAGCGGCTGGATAGATGACGCCCGCGATGCCCTGCCGTACCGTAAAGGGGATTAGTCGATATTGATGCGGGTGGCGAGAACGCCGCCCCTACATAAGTCTATGAATTTTTTTGTAGGGGCGGCGTTTTCGCCGCCCGAAATTTTACAAATCAGTCGATACCGACAAAGCCACCGGTTTGATGCTGCCATAAACGCGCATACAGGCCGTTTTTCGCCAGCAGTTCGCGGTGACTGCCCATTTCGACAATCGCGCCCTTCTCCAGCACCACCAGCCGATCCATTTTCGCAATCGTCGACAGGCGGTGAGCAATGGCGATAACCGTTTTGCCCTGCATCAGCGTTTCCAGACTCTCCTGAATCGCCGCTTCGACTTCCGAATCCAGCGCCGAGGTCGCCTCGTCCATCACCAGGATCGGCGCATCTTTCAGTAATACGCGCGCAATCGCAATACGCTGGCGCTGACCGCCGGAAAGCTTCACGCCGCGTTCACCAACGTGCGCATCCAGCCCGGTACGCCCCTGAGGATCGGAAAGCAGCGGAATAAATTCGTCAGCGCGCGCACGATGGATCGCCGCCAGCAACGCTTCCTCACTGGCTTCTGGTTTGCCATACAATAAGTTATCGCGAATCGAGCGGTGCAGCAGTGAGGTATCCTGAGTAATCATACCAATCTGCGCGCGCAGACTGTGCTGGCTGACCTGCGCGATATCCTGACCGTCAATCAGAATGCGACCACCATTAATGTCATACAGTCGCATCAGCAGATTGACCAGCGTTGATTTACCGGCGCCGGAAGGACCAATCAGGCCAATCTTTTCGCCCGGCTTAATTTGCAGATCCAGCCCATTAATCACCTGGCGACTACCGCCATAGTCAAAGTTCACCCGATCAAAATGAATCGCGCCACTGTGCACCTGCAGCGCCTCAGCTTCTGGCTCATCTGCCACGCTAATCGGCTGCGAGATAGTTTTCAGGCCATCCTGCACCATACCGATATTTTCAAAAATGCCGTTCACTACCCACATAATCCAGCCGGACATATTTACAATGCGGATCACCAGTCCGGTCGCCAGCGCAATCGCGCCGACGCTAATCAGCGATTGCGTCCACAGCCACAACGCCATACCGCTGGTCGCCACAATCAGCAGGCCATTTAGCGTGGAAATAGTCACATCCATACTGGTGGCCATCCGCGTAGCCAGCTGCATTTTCTCGGTCTGTTCCTGCATGGCTTCACGCGCATAGCGCTGCTCAAGATCGGTGTGAGCAAACAGCTTCAATGTGGTGATATTGGTATAACCATCGACGATACAGCCCATCAATTTTGAGCGCGCATCGGATGACTCTACCGAGCGCGCTTTGATGCGCGGCACGAAGTAGCGCATGGCAGTGACATAGCCAACAATCCAGATAATTAATGGCACCATTAAGCGCCAGTCGGCTTGTGCAAACAGCACAAGCGAAGTGACGGCATAGATCAGCACATGCCACAGCGCATCCACCGTCTGCACCGCAGAATCACGCAGCGCGTTACCGGTTTGCATGATGCGTTGCGCGATGCGTCCGGCAAAGTCATTCTGGAAAAAATTCAGGCTCTGCCGCAGCACATAGTTATGATTTTGCCAGCGGATCATACTGGTCATTCCGGGGTTAATGCTCTGATTAACCAGCAGATCGTGCAGGCCAATAAACACCGGGCGCAGGATCAGCGCGACAAACGCCATCCACAGCAGGGTTGGCCAGTGATCGCTAAACAGCGTGGCAGGTGACGAGCTGTTGGCCAGATCGATAATCCGGCTCAGATAACTGAACAGCGCCACCTCAATCAGCGAGCCAACCAGCCCTACCGCCAGCAGTGCGGCAAAGCTGCGCCATACCTGACGCAGGTAGTAAAAATAGAACGGCCAGACCTGGTCTGGCGGGGCCTCGCTCGGGGCATCCTGGAAGATATTGATCAATCTTTCGAAGCGGCGGAACAGCATATACACACTCACTTTCAACGCATTACGAACCACCCAGCTTAGTCCTATTCCCGGCAGGCTTCAGCTTTTAGTGCCGAATAAAAGCACAAATTTCGCCTTTAATGTCTGCGGGGAAAGGGCGAAAAAGTAGCCAGCCAGCAGTAAGCAGGTTATGCTATGTAAGAACATATCTTACATAAAGCGGGAAAATGCTAATGGCCAGAACAATAACTGTTGATCTCGGAGATGAGCTGCGTCGCTTTGTTGAGTCTCTTATTTTCTCCGGTGACTATCACACGCAAAGTGAAGTAATACGTGAATCACTGCGGCTGCTACAAGAAAAGCGAGCTGAGTCCAGTCTGCAAAAAATGCGCATGCTTATCGCTGAAGGAGTAGCCAGTGGAGAGCCTGAGGAATGGAATCGTGCGGCTTTTCTCTTAAGGATGAGAGAGAACAATGATGGTAAAAAGCAAAAAGATTAAGCTGACGCCAAAGGCAGAACAGGATTTAGCGGATATCTGGTATTACGGTATGTCTCATTTTGGTGATGAAGCGGCTGAGCGCTATTTAGACAAAATTGATCATGCCTTTCGCGCTATCGCCCAGCATGAAATTGGCACGGCGCGTCCTGAATTAGCGACGGGTGTCTTTTCTTACCCCCTGGCAAAGCATATGCTCTTCTTCTTTAATGAATCAGATGCGGTGATAATTATTCGCATACTGCATCAAACTCAGGATGCGCTCAGACACCTCAAATGGTTTTGAACGCGCAAATATTCAGGAATTGTTATGGCAAAAAGTTTAGTCATTATGCTGCATGGCGTCGGCAGCAACGGCGACGATTTAGCCGGCCTCGGTAGCCACTGGTCACCCGCGTTGCCCGGCACCGCTTTTGCCTCACCCGATGCGCCTTATCCTTTTCCACATGGGGCGGGTTATCAGTGGTTTAGTCTTGATGGGATTACTGAGCAAAATCGCCCGGCACGTGTGGTGGCCGCGCGTGAAGCCTTTGACCAGCTGCTGCATGACATTCTCGACGCTCATCAGATGAGCGGCCAGCTGGATCGCGTGGTGCTGGTTGGTTTTTCGCAGGGGTCAATCATGGCGCTGGACGCGCTGGTTTCCGGGCGCTGGCCGGTCGCAGGCGTAGTGGCGTTCTCCGGGCGGCTCTCTTCACCGCAGCCCTTTACCCCGGCAACCCACACCCCGGCGTTACTGATCCACGGCCATGCCGACGCGGTGATTCCGTGGGCGGAAAGTGAAGCGGCCGCGCTGCGCTTGATCGCCGCGGGCGTTGAGGTGAAAACCCAGTTTGAACCCGCCACGGGTCATACTATCTCCGGCCAGGGCGCGAGCACCGCCGCGACCTTTATTGCCGGCTGTCTGGCATAACAATATGGGGGCCGGATGCCCCCGCTGCGTTACCCCAGCGCATTGATCAAAGCAAAACCGGCGAACGTCATCAGCAGGGAGCCGATAACGTGGGTCATAATGCTCAGCATCGCCCAGAGGTAGTTACCGCTTTGCAGCAGCAGCATAATTTCTGCCGAGAAACTGGAGAAGGTGGTCATACCGCCGCATAAACCAGTAACAATCAGCAGTTTCCAGATTGGATCAAGCTGTGGGTTTTTCAGGAAATAAGCCAGCGCCATGCCAATAATAAACCCGCCTACCAGATTCACAATCAGCGTGCCCGGCGGCAGATTGGGAAACAGCGCATTGAAACGAACCGAAATTAACCAGCGCAGCACACATCCTAGCGAACCGCCAACGATCACCGCGAGCATCGATTTAACCATAAGTAAAAACCCTTAAATTTCACTGTTGCTTATTGCTCAGGGAAGCTGGAATGCAGGAAACAATACAGAGTGCTGACTTCCTGACATACACCACACTCCCGCGAGGAGGATAAGTATGCCAGGCGTCATCAGCCGCTGAGGAGCCAGCAGGCGGTTGGATAAGGTGGAATGCCATCACCTTGAAGTGAAAATAATATCCCTTTGCAGCGCAGCAGACAATCCATGCGGCTAAAGTTGTGTAAATCCAGTGGCCTGGCGGCCAGTGCGTTTCTCAGAAGCCAATCTCAGCGGTTTTCGCCACATTAACAAAGGGACCTGACAGCAATTTATTGTGATGGGCAATAATTTGTTCTGCGCTCAGCACACCGTTGCTGAAGGTGGTATGGGCATCGCTGGCCAGCACCATCTCAATGCCGAGATCGCGGCCGCCACGACAGGTAGTATCGACGCAATAATCGGTTTGCATCCCCGCTACCGCCAGCCGTTTAATGCCTTTGTCATGCAACAGGCTCAGTAAGGAGGTCTGGAAAAAGCAGCTGGGGCGGGTTTTGGTCAGGTAAATATCATTCTCGTCGCGCTTAAGTTCCGCCGCGATCTGCCACATTTCACTGCCCTGCGCCAGAGGTGTGCCCTCAGGTCCGGTATGCTGGACAAAAATAACTGGCCGTTGTTGCGCGCGGGCAGCGTCGATAAGCTGATTAATATTTTCAAGTACCGACTCGATAGCAAATGGCGCCTGCGCGGCATGCACCAGTCCGTTTTGCATATCAATAATCAGCAGGGCAGAAGCATTTTGGCTCATGATATTCTCCGGTAATACCGTTCGGACGGAGAACGCTAACCCCGTCAGAATCAGCGGGACGATGGGAAGTTTGCTATTTATGCTGCATGCAAACGCGCCACAGTCCGCCAGATGCGGTTGTGGTGGTATGCGTAGTGAGGACGAGCAGAGAAATCAGCATGCTTAAAGCATTGCCTGAAAAGGATAAAATTGCAATCGAAACGAGCAGGGGGAGAGAGCGGTGTTGTTACAGCAAAGTTTGATAACCATCGGTCGATCCCTAACCGCGGTTATCGAGGGTATTTTGCTACTGGTGTACTAAAAATCAGTTCAATGCGCCTGGCGGTACGTGTTTGTAAGTTTCAACGTAAGCGCGGAATACATATTTAAAAAACTTTTTCATCAGACTATCCGGTTCAATTTTTGTTGAATAACGCAAAAAATTATACAATCCGGATGTTTTTCAGGCAAATTTTTTTTGATGTAGATCACATTATTTAGCTAAAGTATGCAAACCATAACTTAAACAAAAGTTAAACAAGACGGGATTGTTAAAAGAAGTTAGCTCAGCAGCCCAAGATGTTCGACCAGAATGCTGCCGCCGATGCCAATCAGCACGACGCCGCCAACCACTTCTGCCCACTTGCCCATCACCGGTCCGATAAAACGTCCCAGCAGAATACCGGAAGCCGCCATTACCGTGGTCGCAGCGCCAATCGTCAACGCCGTTAATACAATATTAACCTGCAGGAAAGCCAGTCCGACCCCCACCGCCATCGCATCAAGGCTGGTGGCAATCGCCGTGGTGGCCAGTAGCAGGAAACCGTGACGCTGTGGCTGCTGTTGTTCTGCCTGTTGCGGGCGGCGGAAACCTTCGACAATCATGCGCGCCCCCAGCACAAACAGCAGCGTGAAAGCCACCCAGTGATCCCACGACATAATAAACTGGCTGGCCGCGAGGCCGATAGCCCAGCCGATTAACGGCGTCAGCGCTTCAATCGTGCCGAAAATCAGGCCGGTACGAATGGCTTCTTTCAGCGTCGGGCGATGCAGTGCGGCGCCTTTACCGACTGCGGCGGCAAAAGCATCCATCGACATAGCAAAAGCGAGAATCAGTGTTGCGTAAAGGCTCATTATTTTTATACCGACTGGCGTATGACGAGAAACAGCATCAGGCTTCGTCAAAAATTGCGCGACATATGCAAAAGAGTGCGCATGCTACCACGCGTTTGTCAGGATAAAAAGACAATAAAATCATGGATTTGAGTATAGCCTCGGCTATACATTTTAACGCTGGCTAACTTGCTGGCGATGAAATCAGCGATTTCCGGCTACGGCTTATACAGCGGTACAGGCGATTTCAATACCTTAACGTGCAAAGGGGTCAGATTGAATATGGCGGCATATTGTCTGACAATACCAACACTCTTTATTTAATAAGCTGAATGCATGAAAAGTACCTTTGAAACCTTTCTGATCCCGATGGGCATCCTGTTGCTCGGTTTTCTCTCTGCGCTGTTGCTACCAGCGCCGTGGTTTGGCATCCAGCTGACCAAATCATTGATGGTAAGCTTTCATCTGCAGGATATCGGCCAGCTGTATACTTTAGTGTTCTGCCTGTGGTTTCTGCTGTTAGGCGCCATTGAGTACTTTGTGATCCGCTTTATTTATCGACGTTACTTTAAAATTTAACCGTCAGAAGGCCCGCATCACCATGCTACGACAGACAAAAACCTGGCTAAAACGCGCAACGATTTTGTTTGTTCTGCTGGCCATCGCACTATTGGCAATCCGAATTACCGTTACCGAACGCGGCCCGGCACTGGCGCTCTGGCATACCTGGGTGCCAGACGAATTCAGTGAAACTGAGATCGATAAAGCAGACTGGGCCAGCTGGATAAGCCACGAAAACCTCGTCTTTGCCGAAGTTAAGGCGAATGTCACCGACAAGCTGAGCGATCAGCAGCCGGAAACCCTCAATCGCTATGCAGCGAAAAGTCCGGTGTACCCGGAAAGTTTCGCGCATAACTGGAACCACTCCTATATCTTGCTGCCGCAGGGCAAACCGCGTGGTGCGGTGGTGTTATTGCATGGTCTGACGGACTCCCCTTACAGCCTGCGCCACTTTGCGCGTAATTATCAGCAGCAGGGCTTTGTCGCGGTCGCGATTCGCCTGCCGGGGCATGGCACCGTACCGGGGGCGCTGACGCGTATTGACTGGGAAGAGTGGATGGCGGCCACACGGCTGGCAGTACGCGAAGCGCGTAAACTTATTCCGGCGGATGCTCCGCTGCATATGATGGGATTTTCCAATGGTGGTGCGCTGGCAATGAAATACGCGCTGGATGCGCTGGATAATCCTCAGTTGCCCGCACCACAGCGGCTGGTATTGATTTCGCCTATGATTGGCGTCAGCGGTTATGCCCGTTATGCCGGACTGGCTGGCTTACCTTCACTGCTACCGGCGTTTGCCCGCACCGCCTGGCTGAGTATTTTGCCGGAGTTTAATCCGTTTAAATATAACTCGTTCCCGGTAAAAGCAGCGCGTCAGTCTTATCTGCTGACCAGGGCGCTGCAGAAAGAGATCATCGATGATTCACACGATAATAAGTTAAGTCGCCTCGCGCCGGTGCTCACTTTCCAGTCCGTCGCTGACGCCACTGTCAGCACCCCCGCGGTGGTCAATGCCTTGTATAACCAGCTGCCGGATAATGGCAGCGAGCTGGTGCTGTTTGACGTTAACCAGTCGATACAGCTGTCACCGATGATCAGCAGCAGTGCGCAGCATGCCAGTGAACATCTGCTGCCCGCCGCACCGCGTCACTACACTACTACCCTGGTTACCAGCAGTTCACCGCTGAACCGTGCGGCCGTCGCCAGACGTACCCCGGCAAACGCCACAGCGACCGAAGTGCAGCCGTTAGGAATCGATTATCCGGCGGATATCTATTCACTGTCACATGTCGCTTTGCCGTTTCCGTTTAGTGACTCGCTGTATGGCCGCACGCCGGAAAAACCGAATGAGTATGGCGTCAGTCTCGGCAGCTTAACGCCGCGTGGCGAACGCTCAGTGCTGATAGTCAGCCTCGATATGCTGATGCGCATCTCGTCCAACCCGTTTTATCCGTGGATGTTGCAGCGGGTTAATCAAACCCTTAATTAATCGCAGGTATGTGCATCCACTAACTGGCGTAACTTGCGGGCATAGTGCGCAAAACCTTCGCGCGGCATATTGGTTGCGCCTAATACCAGTCCGTACTGGCGCAGTTCATCACGCTGATACCACGCCGATAATGGCGATGGCGCCATCCCCCATGCCAGCGCTTCACGGGCAATCGCCCGATCGGCGGTTCCCGGCGGCAGCACCACCACCACCGACAGCGCGCCGCGTCGCAGATCGGGAAACAGGGGAGCCAGCGCCTGGGTCATTTTTTCCAGACGATCGGCGTAGATACGCTTCATACGCCGCAGATGGCGTAAAAAATGCCCGTCACGCAGAAATTCCGCTACCGCATTATGCAGTACGAACGAGGAGGCCGGCGCCACCACGGCAGCGATATCGGCAAAACGCGCGGCCTGCGCCGCTGGCACCACTACAAAGCCAAGACGTAACGAAGGACTGAGGGTTTTGCTGAAAGTACCGATATGCATTACCCGCCCGTCAGTATCGAGCGATGCCAGTGCCGGCGCGGCGCGACTGCCCAGTTGTAATTCACCCAGATAATCATCTTCGACAATCCAGCGATCGTTCTCTGCTGCCCATTTCAGCAATTCACTGCGGCGCGCCAGCGACAATGTCATCCCCAGCGGCGCCTGCTGACCCGCCGTCACCAGCGCAAAACTTGCCTGTGGAGCGCAGGCAATACCTTCGCTGACCCTAATGCCCTGCTCATCCACGCTCACCGCCACCGGTTCAATCCCCACCAGTCCGAGCGCTTTACACGCCAGCAGATAGCCCGGCTCTTCAATCCACGCCGGCGTACCACGGAAATTCATCGCCAGACAGATCAGCCCTAAGGCTCCGGCATAACCATTGGTGATAATGATCTGTTCCGCCTGACAATTAACGCCACGCGCCATCGCCAGATAAGCCACCAGCTCCTGGCGCAGCGCCAGACTACCGCGCGGATCAGGGTAACTGAGCGGCCGACTGACCATGGTACGCGCGTGCCGCTGCACAATGCGGGACCAGACCTTAACCGGGAAAGCATCATCAGCCGGTATCCCCATCTGAAAAGTCAGCGGCGGTGCGTCAAAGTCATAGGCGATATCAGATGACGGAATGATTACCGCGTAGCTGTCCGTCAGGTTGACCGCTATCGGCGGATATTGCGCAACAAAAGTGCCGGCGGCGCCTTTCGCGACCAGCAGCTGGCTATCGGCCAGCATATCGTAAGCGGCACGCACCGTACCGCGCGCGACACCAAGCTGTACCGCCAGATCGCGACAGGAGGGCATTCTCGCGCCGGGTTTCAACCGCCCTTCGCGAATCGCCTGGGTAATTTCACTGCGAATCTGTTCGGTTAATCCACTCCGCGCCTCGCGATTGAGGGTCAGACTGAATGGACCACTGTTTTTATCAATTCCTGGCACTTTTGCTATTCCATCACGGAGAAGAGAATACTCACAGGCTATCTCAACATTGATTATGGCAGGAGAAAGAAAATGAGCGAACGTATTGATTTTTCTAAGGTTGCCCCTGCGGGTATGAAAGCCCTCGGCGGTGTTTATAGTTATGTCTCGCAAAGCGGTTTGCCACACGAACTGGTCGAGCTGGTTTTTCTGCGCGTATCACAAATCAACGGCTGCGCTTACTGTATCGATATGCACACTAAAGCGCTGCACACTGCGGGCCTTGGCTGGGAAAAAATCGTGCTCACTCAGGTCTGGCATGAGTCGGGCACGCTGTTTAGCGCCAGAGAAAAAGCCGCGCTGGCGTGGGCGGAAAATCTGACGCTGATCGCCGAAAAAGGCGCGCCAGACAGCTTGTTTGATACCGTTGCCAATCAGTTCAGCGAAAAAGAGATCACTGACCTGACCATTACCATTGGTCTGATGAATACGTATAACCGCCTGGCAATCAGTTCAGGTAAATTGCCGGACAGCGCGCCGCGCGACTAATGGTTATCAGTACCGATCTGCATCAACTGCTTAGCCATCCTTTCCGGCTAAGCAGTTTTGTCATCCATACCACGACAAAACCGCTACGTACTGCGCAAATTGCGCCCCCCCGCCCCCACCCGCCTTTCCCACAGCAAAAACGTTGCTAATTACTGAACAGACTTTGTTAATTTTGTTAATAACGGGCCAAATGTAGTTGTCGGACTGATCGCTTCAGCAGACAATAAAGTCCACAGCCTTTTTAATCCTTAAACAAAATGTTCAAATTATCGACTGAAATGTTATATTTGCAGTCGTATGCATAACATTTTGTTAACCTGCATCATCAGAAATATTGATTTTAAGTGAGTACCCTCTTTATCGTTATGGCAATAGATTAACCGCTCGTTCAGAAGCAGGAGCTATTCCACCAGAAAAAATGTTGAGATATCAACAGTCGGAGATGTCGCATTATGCGTAAGCCAGCAGAGGAAAAGAGCGTCGACGTACTACTGATCGGCGTGGGTGTGATGAGTGCCACCCTCGGTACTTACCTGCATGAACTGGAACCGAATTGGTCCATTGAGATGGTCGAACGTCTTGATGGCTTAGCACAAGAGAGCTCGAACGGCTGGAATAACGCCGGAACCGGCCACTCAGCGCTGGCTGAGATGAACTACACCCCGGAAAATGAACAGGGGGGGATTGATATCGCTAAGGCGGTAGAGATTAACGAATCCTTCCAGGTTTCCCGTCAGTTCTGGGCTTATCAGGTGCAGAAAGGCGTGCTGCACAATCCGCGCAGCTTTATTAACAGCACCCCGCATATGAGCTTTGTCTGGGGTGATGACAACGTCAACTACCTGCGCAAACGCTATCAGGCGCTGCAACAAAGCACGCTGTTCCGCGGCATGGAATACTCGGAAGATAAACAGCAGATTGAGCAGTGGATCCCGCTGGTGATGGAAGGGCGTGATCCTGAGCAGAAAGTGGCGGCGACCCGTATTCCAATTGGCACCGATGTTAACTTTGGTGAAATCACCCGCCAGCTGGTGGCATCGCTATGCAAAAGCGACAGGTTCAATCTGCAAACCGGTCAGGAAGTGCGCCATATTCAGCGCAATGATGACGGCAGCTGGAATGTCACTCTGGCTGACCTGAAACATGGCGGCGCGGAACAAGTGGTGAAGGCGAAGTTTGTCTTTATCGGTGCCGGTGGCGCGGCATTGCCGCTGTTGCAGAAATCCGGGATCCCGGAAGCGAGAAACTACGCCGGCTTCCCGGTGGGCGGCGAATTCCTTGTCAGCGACAATCAGGAACTGGTGAAGCGCCATCAGGCAAAAGTGTACGGTAAAGCTTCGGTTGGCGCACCGCCGATGTCCGTTCCGCATCTGGATACCCGTGTGCTGGATGGCAAGCAGGTACTGCTGTTTGGACCTTTCGCCACCTTTTCCACCAAGTATCTGAAAAACGGCTCACTGTGGGATATGTTTGGTTCGATCACCACCTCTAACGTGATGCCAATGATGCACGTGGGTCTGAAGAATTTTGATCTGGTTAAATACCTGGTCGGCCAGGTGATGCTGTCGGACGACGATCGTCACGCCGCATTGCAGGAGTACTTCCCGGAAGCGAAGCAGGAAGACTGGCATTTAGTGATTGCCGGGCAACGTGTGCAGATTATTCAGAAAGATGCCGAGAAGGGCGGCGTGCTGCGTCTGGGTACCGAAGTGGTCACGTCGCAGGATGGTACGATCTCCGCACTGCTGGGCGCTTCACCTGGCGCATCCACTGCGGCGCCGATTATGCTGGAGCTGATGAAAAAAGTGTTTAAACAGCAGATCGCCACGCCAGAGTGGCAGGCGAAGCTGAAGGAGATTATCCCTTCTTACGGCCAGAAACTAAATGGCAATGTGGCGGCGACAGAAAAAGCGCTGGCGGATACCAGCCGTATTCTGCAGCTGGATTACATACCGATGACCGTCGCGGCAAATGATGACGCGCGCGCCAGCAGAGCTAAGGCAGCTTCTGCTGAGGCGGCTGCGACCTGCTAGTGTCTGAGATAACGGCGACAGATTTTGCCGCCGTTATCCCTGCAAAAAATTATCAGGTAAAAAGTATTATTTTTGATGCAGTAACTCACGCATCATTGCTTCTCGTAAGATCGCATTTAACCGTGTCTGATAGCCCTTACCCGGCGCCTTCAGCCATGCCAGCACATCAGCATCAATTCTGACTGAGGCATGAGCTTTTACCGGGCGATAGAACTGCCCACTGACTGCGCCTTTCCACAAAGCCTCATCAAGAGGTGGAATATCGCTGTAATCGATCTCGCTATCAGGCTTACTGGCCAGAACGTTAAGTTCCGACTCGCGTTTTGCACTCAGAGATGGCAGTTCATTGCGTTTATATCTAACCTTGCTCATAACGTTTCCTCTCTTTTCTGTCGGCCCTTCGTGCACTGATAATACGAATAATCTCTGTACCGTCCTCAAATCTTGTGGTGTGAGCCACCACCATCAGCATCAATCCTTGTACCATTCCTATGGTCTGCCACCGATACTCTCCATGTTCAATACGATCCTGTATTGACAGATGGAAGGGGTCATCAAAAACGAATACTGCCTCTTCAAAACGAAGTCCATGCTTAAGGTGATTTATTTCCGCTTTAACTGAATCCCATTCAAATTCCATAGCTCCGCCAACTCCATAGCTCAGCCAATTTCAATGCAAAATTGTATATACAATAAAGTATATACCAAATAAAAATCAGCCGCAATCTCCGCCCCGACTACACATACCCCAGCAGTTTAAACCACAGATAATCCAGTGGCAGCAGCACCAGCGCACTGACCAGCGCCACCAGCAGACAGAGCTTTAAGCCATCGCGGGCGGGCACATTGCCTAATCCCATTGCCACCACTATCGGCGATGCCTGATAAGGTAACAGCGGCGTGGCATAGGCAAACACCTGGATCATCACTACCGTCAGCAGCGAGAAGCCCGAGGCTTCGGCAAAACTCTGCGCCATCGGTGTAAACATCGCCGGTACGCCATTCGCCGTGACAACAAAATTTAGCGCGGTGGTCACCGCATTGAGCGAAAGGAAACTGAGGAACGGACGGTCATCATGCAGCGGAGTGATCGCCAGCAGCGCGCTGGCAATACGATTGCCAAGGTTTGATTCCACCACCACCGCCGTCACCCCGAGAATCGCTGCGACATAGATACAGGTGCGGAAATTAACCCCTTTACCAAATGCCTCGCTGGAGAGGAAGCCGATGCGCGGCAGCAGGCAGTAACAGGCGGCAGTCAGGCCGATCCAGGCCGGAGAGATACCGTGCAGGCTATCGGTCATCCACAGTAATAGCGTCAGCAACAGCACCGCTATCAGTCGCCGCTCTTCGCCACTTAGCGGCGGCATGTTTTGCTGTTCAGTAATGCGTGACGGCATCGCCGGAAACAGTTTGCAGATACAGAGCGTCAGCAGTGCCCCTTTCAGCAATCCCACCACGGGCGTATGCAGGAACATCCATGGCATATAGCCAGGGTGCAGGCCAAAGGAGTTTTCCGCCGCGCCAGTCAGCACCAGGTTTGGCACATTAGCCGGTAAGATACTGGCTGATAGCTGGAAAGTACCAAACCCCACCGCCAGCGCAAGGCCAATCCAGCCACGACTTCCCTCATTAAGTCCGGCCTGTTTTGCCAGCGCGCCAACGATCGGCATCAGCAACGCAATACGGCCCATATTTGATGGCATCACAAACGCCAGCAGATAGCTGATCACAATCACGCCACCCACCATGCGTGGCCATGATGCGGTTAACGGCGCGGCCAGACTGCGCGCCAGCCGATCGGCAAGCCCGACTTTACGGATCGCCAGCCCCAGCACAAAACCGCTTAATACCAGCCAGAAAGCAGATGAGGCGAAACCACTAAAGACTGTTGCCGCCGGGGCGATATGCAGCAACATCGCGGCAGCAAAAAACAGTAAGGCGGTAATAAATTCCGGTAGCAGCGCCGTGGCCCATAGCAGAATAGTGACAGTCACCACCAGCGCCGTTAGCCATATTTCTGGGGAGAGAGAGGTCAAAACAGCAGGCTCCTTTGCATAATCGGGCAGCGAGAACGCCGCTCCTACAATGAATAGCCCTGCAATAATGCTCCCTATCCCGTTATTACGCCATCTTCACCGCCTCAATAAACATCCACAGCGTGGTTATCACCAGCGAAATAGCCATCACGCCATTAAACAGTTTCAACTTCCACGGCACCTGCAGATGATGACGTAACCGGTCGCCCATCACCGCCCAGATCAGGATGCACGGCAGGTTCATCACCATAAAACCCAGCATTACCGCCAGCACACCACTGCTCGCGCTATACAGCAGCGCCACATTGGTTGCCATCAGCCAGGCTTTGGGATTGACCGCCTGAAACAGCGCGCCGCCGACCAGCGTCATCGGCCGCGCGTTTTCACGCATCTCCGGCGCCGAGGAGCGGAACAGTTTCCATGACAGCCACAGCAGATAGCCACAACCGAGCACGGTTAATGGCAGGCGGATCTGGCTCATCCAGTGCAGCAACACCTCCAGCATCACCCCCGCCAGCGCCGTTTGCAGCGCGCAGCCGACTAAAATGCCAAACACCATCGGTAGTGTGCGACGCAGACCGAAATTTACCCCGGAGGTGGCCAGCAGCAGATTATTCGGGCCGGGCGTAATCGACATTACGGTGACATAGCTGAAGAAGGATGGATCGAGCATGGTGCGTACCTGCGAAGTTGTTATCAGAGCACCAGTGTAAGAAATGCTTAGCGATGGTAACAGATACACAAAACGACTATTGTATTGAGTACAATCAGGTGAATATTGAAATTGTACCTGTCTGCTCAGGAGGCAATTGTGTCCATTATCGAACCGCAGGAAACCACGCTTTACCATCAACTGGCGGAGACCTTTGCTGCGGCGATTCATCATGGCACCTTGCCGCCGGGCAGCCGCTTACCGGCGATTCGTCGTGTCGCTGGCTCCCATCAGGTTAGCGTCAATACGGTGCTCAATGCCTGGCGTATTCTCGAAGATCGCGGCCTGATCGAAGCGCGGCCACAGTCTGGCTATTATGTGCGCGGCGTGCTGCCGTCAGTAATTAAAGCCAGTAAACATCAGGCGCAGGTCTCCTCGCCGAGCAGTGAAAAGCTCGATCTGATCGCCACCGTTTTTGCCGCGCAAAACCATCCTGACTACATCAATATTTCACTGGCCTGCCCGCAGAACAGCGATTTCTATCCGGCGGCCAAACTCAGCCGGATTATCGCTTCCCTGCTGCGCCGTCATCCGGAGATGATTGGTCGCTATGCCCTGCCACCGGGTAGCCAGCGCCTGCGCCGGGAAGTGGCCCGACGCGCGATGGATTCCGGTATGGCGCTGGTCGCCGGGGATATCACCCTGACCCATGGCTGCATGGAGGCGCTGCAACTGGCGCTGCGCGCGGTGACGAAACCCGGTGATTGTGTCGGGCTGGAAACCCCGACCTATTTTTATCTGTTCCCGCTGCTGGCCAGTCTGGGACTGAAATCAATCGAGATCCCCACCGACCCACAACGTGGATTATCGCTGGACGCGCTGGAAATGCTGTTAAGTGAAAAACGCATCAATGCGCTGATTGCCATGCCTAATGTGCAGAATCCACTGGGCTGCAGTATGGCGCTGGAAGATAAAAAGCGTCTGGCCCAGCTGATGACCCGCTATCAAACGCCGCTGATTGAGGACGGTTTATACGGTGAGTTACAGTTCTGCTGGCCGCTGGCGCCAGCGGTAAAAGCCTTTGACCGTGATGGCTGGGTGATTTACTGCTCCAGTTTTACCAAAACCCTGGCGCCGGATTTTCGCGTCGGCTGGATTGCCGCCGGTCGTTTTAACCATCAGATCGCCCATCTGAAAGCGGTGTCATCGATGTCGGAATCGGTGCTGCTTTCAGAAACCCTCGGTCAGTTTCTGGAATCGGGTGGCTACGATCACCATCTGCGTACCCTGCGTCGCCGCTATACCCGGCAGATGGATGAGGCGCGCGGCTTAATCGCCCGTTATTTCCCGGAGGGAACGCGCGCCACCCTGCCACAGGGCGGCTTTGTTTTTTGGGTTGAGCTGCCGGGAAATGTCGACAGCGTTGAGCTGTTTCATCGTCTGTTACAGGAGAAGATTTGCGTTACGCCCGGCGCGCTCTACACCCTGAGTGAACGCTGTAACCACGCGCTACGCCTCTCCTGCTGTTATCCGTTTGACGAACGTTATACCTATGCGCTGAAACGCGCGGGCGCGCTGGCCTGCGAAATGAGCGGCCTGCCACCCGGCATCAGTTAACCCTCAGGGCGTGCCGTTGCGTCCCCAGGTGGCGTAACCGCTACGCTCGGTCAGGCGCTCATAATAAGCACGCACCGCGGGCAGATTCGGATGATCCAGCGGCGTTTCATACCAGCGATTAACCGACAGCCCAATCGGGATATCGGCCAGCGTGAAGTTATTGCCGGCAACATAGCGGCCGTTTTTTTCCAGCTGGCGGTTAAGAATGCCCATAGTATGCGACCAGCCTTTACAGGCAGCGGCAAGCAGGCGTGGATCCTGATGCGCTGGCGAGTTACGCACCAGTGACATAAACGCGTAACGCCACGAGGTGTTCAGCTCAGTGGATTGCCAGTCAATCCACTGATCAACCGGCGCACGGGCGCGGGGGTTATCCGGGTAGAGCCACTCGCCGCCGTAAGCGTTCGCCAGATAGCGAATAATGGCGTTCGACTCCCACATCACAAAGTCGCCCTCCTGAATCACCGGAATCATCGCATTGGGGTTGAGCGCTAAAAATTCCGCCTGATGGGTGGATTTAAACCCTTCACCCCACTCTTCGCGGCGAAAAGCGATATCCAGTTCATCACATAACCACAAAACTTTTCGCACATTAATCGAGGATGCTCTTCCCAGAATTTTCAGCATAATTCCGCCACTTTTCTTCAGCTATATAACTCTCATTCATAAACTCATTAGTTGACGATGGCAAACTAATCGCAGTAGTAATAGTCCCACTCCCCTGGCTGATAACGAGAATTCTGTGACACAACTCATCCCCTTTAAGCAGGTCGACGTTTTTACCCGTTCCCCTTTTAAGGGTAATCCGCTGGCGGTGATTATGCAGGCCGATGGTTTAAGCGATCAGCAGATGGCGGCTGTCGCCCGCTGGACTAACCTGTCGGAGACCACCTTTGTCCTGCCAGCCACCGAGGCCGGCGCCGATTATCATGTACGTATTTTTACCCCGGATAGCGAACTGCCGTTTGCCGGGCATCCGACGCTGGGTACCGCCCATGCCTTACTCGAAGCGGGTATTACGCTCAAAACACCGGGTAAAATCGTGCAACAGTGCGGCGTCGGTCTGGTGACGGTACATATCGGCACGGATGGCAGCCTGGCTTTTGCGGCGCCGCCAGCCACTCTGACGTCTTATGATGATGCGCTGCTCAGCACGGCGTTAAACAGCGATGCTTTCGATACGCAGCAGCCGGTGATGGTGGCGGATATGGGCATTCGCTGGCTGCTGGTGCCGATGATCTCAGCAGAAGCGGTACTGGCGATTAAACCGAATGTGGTGGATTTCGCGCGACTCCAGCAGCACGCCAAAGTGAATGGCGTGGCGCCATTTGGCCCGCTCAGCGGTGCGGATGAACAGCTGGAGGTACGCGGTTTATTTATCGAAAATGGCTCATTGACCGAAGATCCGGTAACCGGCAGCGCTAACGCCTGTGTTGCGCGCTATCGTCTGGCACAGGGTAAGACAGAAGATTACCGCGTGCGTCAGGGCACCGCCATGCAGCGTCGTGGGCGTTTGCAGGTCAGCTTCCGCGCTGATGGCATCTGGATTGGCGGCCAGACGGTGACGGTGATTGACGGTACTATTCGGCTGTAATGTCTGCGGGCGGCGAGAACGCCGCCCCTGCATCACACAGGCACAGGGACGGCGTTCTCGCTGCCCCTGTCAATGATTTGCACCTTAAATCAGATAAACATACCACCCGAAACTTCAATCCGTTGCGCCGTCATCCAGCCACTGCCGTCGCTGAGTATCAGTGCAATCGCATCACCGATATCATCCGGTAAACCGGCGCGACCCAGCGCGGTTTGTGCAGCGACAAACGCATTCACCTCAGCATTATCACGCACCATGCCGCCACTGAAATCCGTTTCTATCGCCCCCGGCGCAATAATATTCACCGTAATTCCGCGTGTACCCAGCTCTTTCGCCTGATAGCGCGTCAGCACTTCCATCGCCCCCTTTACCGCGGCATAGGCGCTGGATCCCGGCAGACTAAAGCGCGCCAGTCCGCTGGAGACATTCAGAATACGTCCGCCATCCACCAGCAGCGGCAACAGCTTTTGCGTCAGGAAAAAGGGACCTTTAAAGTGAATATTAACCAGCTGATCAAATTGCTGTTCGGTGGTCTCCGTAAACGCAGCGTGCAGTCCCGTACCAGCGTTGTTTAATAAATAATCAAAACTATCACGCTGCCACCGGGTTTGGAGCTGACTCTTCACCTCAATAACAAACGCATCGAAACTGCTGCTGTCAGCAACATCGAGCGGAAGTGCCAGCGCACGGGCGCCGAGCGCCTCAATTTCCCGCACCACCGCCTCAGCTTCCTGCTGCTGCGTGCGGTAAGTCAAAATGATATCACGGTGGTTTTTTGCCAGCTTAATTGCTGCATTCTTACCTAAACCGCGGCTACCACCGGTGATCAATGCAATTTTACGCGTCATTTTCTGTTCCTCAGGATTAGTTGGGACGAAAATAAGGATATTCCTCGCGTTTTGATCTATAAACGGCTGTACCACCATTTCACTGTTTCAATGCAGACAACAATCGGGTGATAAATGGATAAAATTCACGCAATGCAGGTTTTTGTCAGAGTCGCTGAAATGCAGAGTTTTACCCGTGCGGCAGAAAGCCTTGGCCTGCCCAAAGGCAGTGTCTCGCGGCAGTTGCAGGCGCTGGAAAATCAGATGGGCGTCCGCCTGTTGCATCGCACCACCCGACGCGTGCAGCTGACGCAGGATGGCATGATCTATTACGAACGCTGTCGCGACCTGCTGGCGACGCTGGAGGAGATGGACTCTCTGTTTCAGAATGATCCCGCCACCCTTAGCGGGCGACTGCGCGTCGATATGCCGGTCAGTCTGGCCAGCAACTTTGTCATTCCGTTGCTGCCCGAATTTTTACAGCACTATCCGGGAATTGAGCTGGAACTGAGCAGCAGCGACCGCCTGGTCGATGTGATTCGCGAAGGCTTTGATTGCGTGGTACGCGTCGGCACCCTGAAAGATTCCGGACTGATTGCCCGCCCGCTGGGCCATTTGCCGATGATTAATTGCGCCAGCCCGGGCTACCTGGCGCGTTTCGGTACACCCCAAACTCTCGATGACTTATCGCAGCATGCGATGGTGCACTACAGTTTGCAATTGGGCAGCCCGGCGGAAGGATTTGAATTCTTTGATGGTCAGCGTTGTCATACCATTCAGACTGGCGGCGTGGTCACGGTTAACAGCACGGAAACCTATCGTGCGGCCTGCATTGCCGGACTGGGGATTATCCAGGTGCCGCGCGCGGGCGCTCAGGAAGCGCTGAAAGCGCGCACTCTGGTAGAGATATTGCCTGCATTTCGCGCCCAGCCGATGCCCGTTTCACTGATTTATCCCCACCGGCGCAACCTCGCGCGCCGTGTTCAGGTGTTTATGGAGTGGCTGACGCAGGCAATGAAACGCTACGCCAGCTGACAGCCGGACTATAATTGTCATTCAGACAGATTATGCCAAGAGGATAAAAGCGGTTAATGACGGATAAGCAGAACCCACAGCAGCAAGTCAACGAGGTGGCTGAAGAGAAGCCACTGATTTCGATTAAAACCGGTAATAAGACCGTCGATCACTCGATCACCCGTCTGTCGCGGCTGGTCAGCTGGTTTCAGGCGATCCCCGCAGTCGCGCATTTTATTCGTGCCGGTGAACGTTTTAATGACCGGCTTGGCAGTCAGTTTGGCGCCGCCATCACCTATTTCTCATTTCTGTCGCTGATCCCGATTTTAATGGTCTCATTCGCCGCCGTCGGTTTTATTCTCGCTTCGCATCCCGATCTGTTAACTGAGCTGATCAATAAGATCGTCAGTAATATCAGCGATCCGACGCTGGCGACCACGCTGAAAAATACGGTGAATACCGCCATCCAGCAACGTACCACCGTCGGGCTGACCGGTTTACTGATTGCGCTTTATTCGGGTATTAGCTGGATGGGCAATCTGCGTGAAGCGATTCGCGCCCAGTCGCGTGACGTCTGGGAGCGCAATCCCACCGACAAAGAGAAGATCTATTTCAAATACAGCCGCGACTTTATTTCACTGACCGGCTTAGTACTGGCGCTGATTATCACTCTGTCGCTGACTTCGGTAGCTGGTGCCGCGCAGGCGCTCATTGTCAGCGCATTGGGTCTTGATCATATTGAATGGTTACGACCGGCAATGACTGTTATTGCGCTGTCGATCTCGATTTTTGCCAACTACCTGCTGTTTTTATGGATTTTCTGGATCCTGCCACGCCATAAGCCGCGTAAAAAGGCGCTGTTTCGCGGCACCCTGCTGGCCGCCATCGGTTTTGAGATCATTAAATTTATTATGACCTTGACCCTGCCAAAGCTGGCATCTTCTCCTTCGGGTGCGGCTTTCGGTTCGGTGCTCGGTCTGATGGCGTTTTTCTACTTCTTCGCCCGTCTGACGCTGTTCTGCGCCGCCTGGATTGCGACCGCGCAATATCCCGACGATAAGAAAATGCCAGAGCCTGGCAACCATTCGCCGCATTGATTACCGGTCATGCTGATGCTTTGCGTGGCGCCACATCATCAGCATGCCGTAACGGCTTAAAACCAGTTAAAAATCTCGCCTGCTGTGCAAATATCAGCCAACAGTCAGCATTTATCGCTGACAGCTAACTTTTATTCAGCCATTTTTTAGTGATTCACGCTAAAAAAGTGGCTGATTGCCTTGCCATCCGCCAGCAAACATCCAATGACAGAAATTATCCACTTTTACCCCCTTCAGGCCAGCGCCGACGCGGGTTTTCACCATTGAATGCGGCTTTTTCTATGCGTAAGATTCATCTCTCGTTTTATAAATAAGAATTAACTATGCAAGCCACCATCGCACCAACTCTCGACGCAGAGCCAGACGCCACACCAGTGAATTCACGCGGAAAAGTGGTGGTCGCTTCGCTAGTCGGCACTGCTATCGAATTTTTCGATTTCTATATTTATGCCACAGCAGCGGTTATTGTTTTCCCGCACATTTTCTTCCCGCAGGGCGATGCGACGGTTGCCACGCTACAGTCGCTGGCCACCTTTGCTATCGCCTTTGTCGCACGTCCGATTGGTTCAGCGCTGTTTGGTCACTTCGGCGACCGCGTAGGCCGTAAAGTGACACTGGTCGCCTCACTGCTGACCATGGGTATTTCTACCGTGGTAATTGGCCTGTTACCAGGCTATGAAACAATTGGTGTCTTCGCGCCAATGCTGCTGGCGCTGGCGCGCTTTGGCCAGGGTCTGGGACTTGGCGGCGAATGGGGTGGTGCTGCGCTGCTGGCAACCGAAAATGCTCCGCCAAAAAAACGTGCGCTGTATGGCTCTTTCCCACAGCTGGGCGCGCCAATTGGCTTCTTCTTTGCCAACGGCACCTTCCTGCTGCTCTCATGGCTACTGACCGATGAGCAGTTTATGGAGTGGGGCTGGCGTGTGCCGTTTATTCTCTCCGCCGTGCTGGTGCTGATTGGCCTGTATGTGCGCGTATCACTGCATGAATCGCCGGTGTTCGCTAAAGTACAGCAGGCAAAAGCGCAGGTTAAAGTGCCGATCGGCACCCTGTTCAGCAAACATATGACCGCCACCATCCTTGGCACCTTTATTATGCTGGCGACCTATACGCTGTTCTATATTATGACTGTTTACTCAATGAGTTACGGCACCGCCGCCCAGCCGGTTGGCCTTGGCTACTCGCGTAACAGTTTCCTGTGGATGCTGATGGTAGCGGTGATTGGTTTTGGCATTATGGTGCCGATTGCCGGCATGCTGGCAGACCGCTTTGGCCGCCGCAAAACGATGATCACCATTACGCTGCTGATTATCGCTTTCGCCCTGCTGTTCCCGGTGATGCTGGGTTCAGGTCAGCAATGGCTGGTGATGTCGTTCCTGGTGCTCGGTCTGAGCATTATGGGCCTGACCTTTGGCCCGATGGGTGCGCTGCTGCCGGAACTGTTCCCGACTGAAGTGCGTTATACCGGTGCTTCGTTCTCCTACAATATGTCGTCAATTCTTGGCGCTTCGGTGGCCCCGTATATCGCCACCTGGCTGACCGCCAATTATGGCCTGTACGCTGTCGGCCTCTATCTGGCTTCCATGGCCTGCCTGACGCTGCTGGCGTTGTTTGCCATCAGGGAAACACGCCACCAGTCGCTGTGATAGTGAGATAGCCTCCAGGGTATTGAAAAGCCGGACAGTGTTCCGGCTTTTTTTATGCGCCGCCCGTATACGCTATTTCTTCGACTTCATCTGTTGCAGCACTTTAGTACACTGATTTTCATCGTTATCGCTGGGGGAAACCAGCGCCAGCAGCGCGGCGGCCGGTGCGGCGACCACACCTAAGGCGACGGCGGCGGCGCCACGCGCGATTAACGGCCCGGCTTTTACCCCGGCATCCGGGCTTTTAAAGGTGCCACGCACATATAGCGGCGAACGCAGGGTAATAATACGAATCCCCTTACTCTCTGGATCGATCGATAAATCGAGCCGCTCATTAGCAAAATTGGTGGTGCCGGAAATATTGATAATCGCGTTTTCGGTATCAAAGACAAACAGACGCGTCGAAGCCAGACCATTACGCACATTAAGATCGGCAGCAGCGCAGTTGATGCGAACCTCATCGTCGCCAAACAGTTTGCTTACCACATAGTTACCGACGTTAAGTCCGACAATTTCCATCAGACCACGGCTAATCAGACCGTCGTTCATTAACAGCTTCAGATCGCCATTACTGGTAGCCAGCAAATCCGCCACTGAATTACCGGTGCCGCTTAAGGTCGCATCGCCATTCAGCTGACCAAGGCTGCTCTGCATCGCCTCAACCCCTTTAAACAGCTCACGCAATCTCAGTTTACGGGCGTGGATATCAGCACGTCCACGCAATGGCGTTTTGTCGCCTTCTAAATGAATGGTGGAATTGAGGTTGCCGCCCGCCATTGCAAAACGCAGCGGATCTAACAGTAAATCACCGTTTTTTAATACGACATGCGTATAGAGATCGCTAATTGGCAGTGAGTTACTGTGTTCAATGCGTTTGCCGCTAAATTTCACATCGGCGTCCATCACATTCCAGCTTTTACTGTCGAATTTATCATGCGGTAATACCCGATCCGCAGGCTGCCTTGAGGCTTCGCCGCGTTTCGCCTTCGCCTGTTCAGTTTTAGCGCTGTCTTTGCCAGAATCGACGCCAATAAGCGGCCCCAGATCGGCCATGCGCAGCTGGCGCGACTCCAGTGTACCTTCCAGTTTTGGCCGCGGTTTAATCTGGCTGTAGGTCAGCGAGCCATGAATATCACTGTCACCAATATGACCATTAAAGCCCTGGTAGCGGAACACCGGGCCTCCCGGTTCACTGAAGCGCGCCTGCAGATGGCCATCGGTTTCGTACGGAGGGGTATCCGGCAACAGTACCCCGGTTAAGCCATACAAATTAGCCAGCGTATCGCCGGAAAAACGCAGACGCAGGTCGAGACCACCAAGATTCATGGGATCCTGCAGGCTGCCCGCCACCCGCACCCGAGTGGTGCCATTGCGTACATCAGCCTGAATCGGAAATGGCGTGGTTTTGCTGCGTAACGACAGCATTCCACCGATTTTGCCATTGCCGTTAAGCTGTTCATTATTGTATTTACCCTGCGCTTTCCAGCCGAAAACGAAATCAGCCGCATGTTGCTGTTTATCGTCGCCGCCCGCCAGCTGCGCATAAGGCACCGGTTTACCTAGCGGATCCACCATCACCTGCACATCGGCTTTATTAATTGCGTCGCGATAATTAATCCGCCCCTGGTCAAACACAATATTGTCGAGGCGGAATGACCATGCCGAAGGCTGCTGACTGGCATCCGCGTTATCGCTACTGGCCAGATTAAACGTCCAGTTATTTTTGGCGTCAGCGGTCTGCACCAGCCGGGCAACCGGCTGCTGTAATTTGATCCACGGGATCCAGACTTGCTTAGCCAGTAACGACAATGGCGCCAGCGTGGCGTCAACACGCTGCAGATGCACCATGCTAACTTCAGGAATTTCAGGAGGATTACCGAGCATAATATCTTCGGCATGCACATGCGGCCAGGGAACCCAGCTGCGCCAGCCGGGTTCATCGCGATTGCGTTCCCAGCTGACGCCCAGATCGCCACGAATGGCAAAAGGTCGGTTTAATTCCGTCGAGACTTTCTGGTTGATGGTTGGTTTGAGGCGATTCCAGTCAAAAAAGAGTATAACCAGTACCACGACCACAACCAGCAGCAAAAAAATCCCGCCAATCCAGCTTATTACTTTCCCCGTACGCGACATCTCCTACCCCTTGCTAATCCCATGTCTCTATTAAAGATAGTCGAGACCATGGAGATCGGCATCAGGCAAGCTGGAGAGGAAGATCGGTTAGCTGTTCAAAGGGAACGGGGCGCGAAAAAAAGTAGCCTTGTGCAGCAAATGCTGACGATCCCTGTACCTGAGCCCACTCCTCTGCCGTTTCCACACCTTCCACAATCACGCCTTTACAGTAACGATTAATCAGCGCCAGCAGCATCGCGAACAGATTACGTCCTTCTTCAGTTTTACGCAGCAAAATAAACAACTCACGCGCCAGCTTAATATAGTCATACTTTAATTCTGTCAGGGCAGAAAAGTTAGCCATCCCCGAGCCAAAATCATCCAGCCATAGCGGACCCAGCTCCGGCATCTGCGCCACAGCTTCTTCTTGCGGTAAAATATGATGTTCAACCAGCTCAAAACGCACCCACGGCAGGCGGGCGATCAGCGTCCGAATTTGCAGATTATGTTGCAGGGCGAGCAGCGAAGGACCATCGATATTGACGGATGCGACCATGCCGCCATCAACAAACTTGTCTTCCCATTGGCTCAACAGCTCAAGCTGTTCTTCGACGATATGTAACCGCTGTGAGATATCAAGCGCGGCAAAGTAGTCTTCTGGCGATAACCTTTGACTCGGCGCGGCAGGGTGAAAGACCGCGGTAAGTAACTCAATTGCCATCAAGCGACCGGATACTTCATAGATCGGCTGGAAAGTGTATAGTCGCTGGCACTGCTTCCAGTACTGACGCTTTTCCTGATGTTTTTTTTCCACAATTGAGGAGGGAAGCCGATGACTGATATGTTTCAGCATCATGGTTTACATCCTGATTAGGGAGTCTGCCTTCAAATGGCATCCTGTGCAGCAAGTATCGGCATGCGCAGCAATAACTTTATCTGTGTCTAAAGCCACTTTTATACACTCCACTATATCAGCCACTTAAACCAGCAATACGGAGTATAACGGCCAGAAATGCAGGTAATTACCCTGTTTAATCAATACCCTTTTTCGTCAAATTAAATTAAAACACTGTTTTAAATCATTGACTGACGTCAGCGGCAAAGCGAGACTAAAGGCCGAATTTCCTCGAGGCTGAGTACCATGACGCATAAAAAAATTGCCGTGATTGGCGAATGCATGATTGAGCTGTCGCAGAAGGGCGCAGATTTAAACCGTGGCTTTGGCGGCGATACCCTGAACACCGCCATCTATCTGGCGCGTCAGCTGCCAGCAGAGTCATTAAGCGTGGAGTATGTCACCGCGCTGGGAACCGATACTTTTAGTAATGAGATGGTCGCCGCCTGGCAGCAGGAGAAAGTGAAGACCACGCTAATCCAGCGCATGGAGAACAAACTCCCTGGCCTGTATTTTATCGAAACCGACCCGCAAGGTGAGCGTACCTTCTTCTACTGGCGTAATGAAGCCGCAGCCCGTTACTGGCTGGAGAGTGAGCACGCTGATGAAATTTGTGAACAGCTGGCGTTGTTTGACTACATCTATCTGAGCGGTATCAGCCTGGCGATACTAAATGCCAGCAGCCGGGAAAAATTACTCGCTTTGCTGGCTAAATGTCGTAGCAACGGCGGCAAAGTGATTTTTGATAACAATTATCGCCCACGCCTGTGGCAGAGCCGCGAAGAGGCGCAGCAGGCCTATGCCGACATGTTAGCCTGCACTGATATTGCCTTCCTGACGCTGGATGATGAAACGCTGCTGTGGGGCGAAGCCAGTGTTGATGATGTGGTCAGCCGCACACGCGCCGCGGGAGTGGCAGAAATTGTGATTAAACGTGGTGCGGAATCCTGCCTGGTGGCCAGCGGCGATGCGCCATTAATTGACGTGCCGGCGGTAAAGCTACCGAAAGAGAAGATTGTCGATACCACCGCGGCAGGCGATTCATTCAGTGCGGGCTATCTCGCCGTACGCCTGACCGGTGGCAGCCCCGCCGACGCGGCCGCGCGTGGTCATCTGACCGCCAGCACGGTGATTCAGTATCGCGGCGCAGTGATCCCGAAAAGCGCGATGCCGCAGTGAACCCTCCTTCTCGCATGACCAAAGCCGGTCGATCCCGGCTTTGATCTGATCATTACGATCCTTCTGGTAATACAATTAAATCCATTTATGTGACTGAAGGCAATAAACAGGCCTGCAATTCTTTTAGCCTCTCCTTTTACCGGCTAGTATTTGTATTACTATATATCTAACAACCCGGTAATAAGGAAAAGCTGATGTTCTCTGATCTTAAAAACAAACGTGTACTGATCACCGGTTCGACGGCCGGTGTCGGCCTGGCAGCTGCACAGGCATTTGCCCGCCAGGGCGCCAAAGTGGGGCTGAATGGTTCACGCCCGGAATCCGCCGTCAGTGCAACGCTGGCAGAGCTGCGCGCAGAGGGTTTTGACGTTGCGTATTTTCAGGCCGATCTGGCGCAGTCTGCCGCCTGCCAGCAGTTGATTGAAGCTTTTGTTAGCCACTTTGGCGGCATCGACGTGCTGGTGAATAATGCCGGTGGCTTAGGTGGACGTAAAGGACTGGAAAGCATCGATGATGATTTTTACGACCATGTTATGAATTTAAATGCACGTTCAGCGCTGATGACCACGAAGTTTGCCATTCCGCATTTACGGGCAGCGGCCAAAAGCAGCGGCGCCACCAGTGCGGTAATCAGTACCGGTTCGATTGCCGCCCGTGAAGGCGGTGGCCCTGGCGCCGGCATTTACGCGGCATCAAAAGCCTGGCTGCATGATATTCACCGTAACTGGGTGAAAGAGTTTACCGCTGACCATATCCGCTTCAATATCGTCTCACCGGGCACCATTGATACCGCTTTTCATGAAGATAAACCGCAGGAAGTGCGCGATCGCATTGCCAGTACTATCGCCATGGGCCGCTTTGGCCGCAGTGAAGAAGTGGCACCCAGCTTTCTGTTCCTCGCATCACACGCCTGTAGTGGTTATATCACCGGTCAGATTATCGATGTTAATGGCGGCCAGATGGCACCCTGAAACAAATTTTGGAAGGGAGCGCCAAAGAAACCATGCCCGGCGTAGGCGTTCCCAACCTGATGTTGTATCATCGGCCCCATGTGAAACTTCAGGTATGACAAAAGCCTATGCAGTTTGAAATGATAGCCAATGCCCAGCGTGGACTGGACCTGCTGATTGCCAGCGACATCGCGCGCAAAATCATGACTGGCACCCTGAATGCCGGTGATATTTTGCCCAGCGAAGTGGAATTATGTAGCCGGTTTGGCGTCAGCCGTACTGCGCTGCGTGAAGCATTAAAGCTGTTATCCTCAAAAGGCCTGCTGGAATCACGTCCTAAAATCGGCACACGCGTACGCGATCGCTCTCACTGGAATATCCTTGACGTTCAGCTACTTGAGTGGATGACCGGCATGGAAGCAACGGAAGAGATGTACCATCAGTTTCTGGAATTTCGCCGGGTGATTGAGCCACATGCCACCAGCCTCGCCGCCATCAATGCCACTAAAGAGCAGCGCATTGAGCTGTCGCGAATTTATCGCGAAATGTGCGAAGTCGACGCCGGCACGTTTGAGCCAGAAACCTGGGTGAATATCGACACTCAATTCCATCGGATGATTTTTCTCTCCTCCGGCAACTGCTTCTATATTCCCTTTGGCAACGTGCTGACCACGGTGTTTAAGTGGTTTATCAGCTACTCCTCCAAAGAGGGCGGCACCTGCATGAGTGACCATCGTAAAATCTATGAAGCAATTATGATGGGCGATGCCGAAGCAGCACGTCAGGCGTCGCTGAATCTGATGGAATCCAGTAAACATCGTCTGTAGCGGCGGCGTTTTCGTCGTCCGTGCCAAAGATTTCTATCGTCATCTGGAGTACAAAGCGATGCTTAAAGTATGGGGCAGAAAAACCTCTTCCAATGTTCAGGCGCTGATGTGGTGCATCGGTGAACTCGGGCTTCCTTTCGAGCGTTACGATATCGGCCATAAGTATGGCGGCAACGATACCCCTGAGTTTCTGGCAATGAATCCTAATGGTCTGGTTCCGGTATTGAAGGATAATGACGGCCCGGCGCTGTTTGAGACCGGCGCCATCCTGCGCTATTTGTCTGAGCAGTACGCTACAGCGCCGTTCTGGCCAGATGACATTGTGCAGCGCAGCCAGGTGGATATGTGGGCGGAGTGGGCCAAGCTGAACATCTCACTGAGCTTTACCGGGCCAATCTTCTGGAAAATAGTGCGAACGGCGGAGAAAGATCGTGATCCAGTGGCGATTACGGCGGCAATCAGACATCTGACCAGGCTATTACAAATCGCTGAAACCCGGCTGGCGCAGCACGACTACCTGGTGGGTAATGCCTTTACGCTGGCGGATATTCAGCTCGGTTATATGCTGTATCGTTACTATGATATTGATATTGAGCGCGCCGATTTACCGGCGCTGCAACGCTATTATCAGCGTCTGACGCAGCGTCCCGCTTATCGTGAGCATGTGATGATCTCATATGAAGAGCTGCGGGTAGTCTGACCGGCCGCAAGCTCAGCACGGCGACCCTGCGGTCGCCGTTCGCCAGTCAGGCGGTTTGCCAGCTAACGTCAAAAGCATCACGGGTAACAACCACCGACATCTCTCGCCCGTCAACGAAGTGAACACTAACTTCAGAATAGTCAGGCAGATGCTTTTTGACCTTTACCTGCCGCACTTTTCCGCGCGCATCAAGCGAGGTTTCCGTCGCTTCATCAAAGTAACCATGGGTTTCAATCGCGCAGGCAAACAGCACATTGTCGCCGTGGGTACGCCAGATCCAGGCGGGTTCGCTGCGCAGGTTAAAATTCGGGTCGCTGGCGCCACTGCGCGCAATAATCGCTTCACCCCCTTCAGGTAAAGCGCAGCAGGCGCTGTAAAAACTGTCGCCATCCAGCCAGCTAATCAACGCAGAATCGCCCGCCGCGATTTCGCCCTGAGCACAGCGCCATAAGTGTTGATAGCCGTCACTGTCCCCTAAAGGGTTCCAGCTTTTCCCGGTGCTGTACTGAAAGTTAGTATTCACTAACTGACCATCAGTATGCAGGCAGTAATCATACTGATGCTGCTGCTGACTTTGCAGGCTATAGAGATCCAGCAGCAGCGGTTTTACGCTGCCGGTAACCTGTAGCATCAGCACCGTACGACGCATGGTGACACCGGCGTAATATTCCTGCAGCTGAGCGCTAATCCCCTGACCGTCAGGATGGTCGGTGATAAAGAAGCAGGTTTCACCGTGACGCTGTTCGGCCAGCGAGCTTGTGCCCTGATTCTGGCTACGCTGATCGACGACTACAGTGTTATGCGCCACCGTCTGCTTACAATAGCTATTGTTTTCAGGAATATAGCGTCCGCCAAATTTCGGTTCAACGTTGACCCAGCGACCAAAACCATAATCTTTCAATACCTCGCGCCCGCGATTAAACCAGCTGAGATGCAGACCATCAAAGTGACCGTGATTTAACGCTGAGTGCAGTCGGGGGATACTGCCGTGCTGGCCATACCACAGCAGCGCCATATGAGTATCCTGCTGTTCATCGCGCTGACGTAATACGGCAATAGCACCACACTCTCCCTGCTCGCCATCCCTGACCAGCAGGCTGGGCCAGATATCATCCTGCACGCCAGCGGCCACCGCACGACTCAGTTCTGCGGCGCCCCCTCCCAGCCATAGTACTCCCTGACGCTGCGCCAGTGCGGCAAGACGTGCATCAGCACCATAACGGCGCCAGCAGACGCTGACGGCAATCAGAGCGCCTTCATCTTGCAGACTCATGCTTCTGGAAGCATCATTCAGCGCCGGTAAGCTGTCGTCAGGGAAGGCCAGCGCAAATAGCGTGTAACAGGTACGATAAATCAGCTGCTGACGGTAGTGCCAGATATCCAGTTCAGGCTGCCGCTGCGCAATAGCTTCCGCCAGCAGCAGCAAAGGACGCAACCCAAAGCGATGGTAATAGGGGCCTTCGATATAGTAACCATCCGGCGAAAACAGCCCGTCCAGCTGGGCAAAAAATCCGCCGCTCTGGCTGTCACCCGCCAGGCCATACAGGGATTTATCGACCAGTTGCTGATCATTCAGCACATAGCCACAAAGCGCCACCGCCGCCACTGACCACAGGCCATGGTTGTGCACAATATCGAAGGTTTCCGCATGCAGCGTCATCGCTTCCACCGCCATCAGTCGCAACAGATTTTCTTCGATATGGTGGCGATCGTCGGCGTTAAGGGAGGAAATAATGCAATGATAGCCTTCAGCGGCATACAGCAGAAACATATGCTCATTCAGCGTCTGATGGAACAGACGCCCTGGCGGATTGGTATCGCGGCTGGTGGCGCTGCCCAGTTGCGGGTAGCAGTCTGCATAGCCTTTTAACAGCGTCAGCGCCGTGTCGCGATAGCGTTGATCGTCGGTAATCAGCCACAGCCGTCCGGCCTGATTAATTATCTGATAGTTCAGTTTATGCCGGGCATGCTCTGGGCCACCTGCTTCACCGTGTCCGGGAATTTCCAGCGGTAGTTGTAGCCAGCGGTTAAGCTGCGCAATCTGCTGATTGAGGCTTCGCCCCAAAAGTGAGTTAGTGCCCACTTCACTCCTGAAGCGCTCTATATCGGCATAATCAATTAATAATGGTTGCCATCTCATCCTTTGTTCTCCTGTTGCCAGTGCGGTTGCGATAGCAGCCAGGTTTCACGCTGCGCCTGAATGACCGCACCACGTTCAACGTCCTGCTCGTAACCTTCTCCTTTGTTGCCGGTATCAAATTGCGCCTGCTGAATCAGTTGCTGATAACGAGTGTCGTGCCGGCGATTGTCGGCCAGTGACAACAAGGGAATTAAGCGTACGCTAACGCGATCAAGAGATTTGTATGGCCAGGCGCGCGCATCGCTGGTGTAAGGCGCCATAAAGTCCAGCGCGCGGATAATGCCCGCCTGCTGCGCATTCTGGTAATGCCATAAATTTCCGGCATCGGCCTTCGTCGCCAGTTCCGCCAGCGCGGTCAGCGCCTGCAGATTAAAGTAGCTGTAGTGGAAAGAGCGGGTACGCGCCAGCTCTTCCGGCTGTGAGCCATCGGCCGCCAGCTGATACGCCAGCTTGCTTTCCGCCAGCGTCACCATCTGTTTGATCAGCGCCGGTTGTTGCAGATACCAGGCAATGCCCGCCACCTGTACGGCATACCAGTTACCATGGTTGTTTTTGGCCTGCGCCTCTTTTTTTGCCAGTTTGCTGGTCTGCAACCAGTGCAGATACTCTTGCATCCACTGCTGCATTGCCTGCTCGTCACTGGCTTTCCAGCCTGGCGCCTGACGCAGCATAATCAGCGAATCAACAATACGCGTCGCGAAGTAGCGGCCATCCAGCACTCCAGATGAACGTCCGTCAGCCACACCGGGCACGCCCTGCGCAAAATTAAGGTTGGGATTCATCCGCGTTTGCGGCGCAATAAACCAGTGGTGCAGCTGAGCAATAGCTTTGTCGGCATAACGTTGCTCACCGGAGAAATACCAGGCCAAAGTCAGCGCCTGTACGTCAGCGGTAAATGCCGCCAGCCGCACGCCGTCCGACTGCTGATTTTTACTGGCCGGGTTAACCT
Organism: Winslowiella arboricola; assembly: GCF_025527015.1. GTDB lineage: Bacteria > Pseudomonadota > Gammaproteobacteria > Enterobacterales > Enterobacteriaceae > Erwinia > Erwinia arboricola. The sequence goes on from NZ_JAODIM010000039.1 coordinate 334,129, forward strand.
CACCATCCCGGCGCACCCATGGCAGACCATCGCTTTTACTGTCATCTGGCCACCAGTAGGCACTGAGACTCAGATAGTCATGCTTTGAACCACTGGCTGGCGTCATACCTTTATCGGTGACGCTCATCAGCGGGTGTTGCAGGGCTTTGTCAGCCTGGCGCTGTAACGCCTGCCAGGCTGCGGTGGTCTGTGCCGGCGCCTGATGCTGCGTCAGCTGTTGCCTGACCGCGGCAATCTGTGTATCCACCAGAAAGGCCAGCGCATCTGCACGCACCGGTAAGCTGGCGCCGAGCATCAGCCACAGTAAGCAGAGTAAACCGCGGCTTATCCTGTTTCTCATCACTCTTCTCCTGAGAATGTAGGTTTCCTGAACATCGCTTGTCTTATTAGTAATACAAATAAAACTTTTCGCTGGAAAATCTGCCATAGCATTTTCAGAAATGCCACGCAGAACACGCAGTAAATCCGGTGTTATTGAAGCCGGTCACAAATTACGCAGATTCTTTTTGTTTTACTCTGGTAATACTTTTACAAATTATCCGTACGCAAAATCTGGTCATACAAAAACATTACTGACCCTACAAAGAGAAGAACGCTATGGATCTCAATACAATCGTGATGATCGGCTACTTCATACTGATGATCATCATAAGCTATGCATTCAAAAAGATGGGCACCGGATCCTCCAGCCACTACTTCCGTGGTGGTGGCCGTATGCTGTGGTGGATGGTTGGCGCCACCGCCTTTATGGTGCAGTTTAGTGCCTGGACCTTTACCGGCGCCGCGGGTCAGGCCTATCGCTACGGTTTTAACGTCATAACCGTATTCCTCGGCAATGTGTTTGGCTACATCATGGCATGGTACTGGTTTGCTACCCGCTTTCGCCAGATGCGTGTCGATACCCCGACTGAGGCGATTAGCCATCGTTTTGGCCGGGTCAACGAGCAGTTTTTTACCTGGATGCTGATTCCGCTTAGTATCCTCAGCGCTGGCGTCTGGCTTAACAGCCTGGCGGTATTTGCCAGTGCGGTATTTAAGTATGACGTGACGCTGACATTGTGGATCACCGGTATTGTTGTGCTGCTGATTTCCCTGCTCAGCGGCGCCTGGGGGGTGGTCGCCAGTGACTTTGTCCAGACGCTGGTGGTGGCACTGATTTCCGTAGTCTGTGCGGTGGTGGCGCTGATCAAAGTCGGTGGTCCGATCAACCTGGTCACACAATTTCCGTCCGGCTTTATCACCGGCCCGGACGTTGGCCCTCACTATATTTCGCTGCTGTTTGTCTGCTTTATTTTTTTCTTTATTAAGCAGGTACAGAGCATTAACAATATGCAGGATTGTTATCGCTTTTTAACCGCCAAAGACAGCTTAAATGCTAAAAAAGCGGCGCTGTTTGCCCTGATACTGATGTTTTTCGGCACGCTGATCTGGTTTATCCCGCCGTGGGCAGTGGCAATACTCTATCCTGATGCCGCCAGTGCGCACCCGGAGCTGGGCAAAAATGCCACCGATGCGGTCTATCTGATCTTTGCTGAACGCGCGATGCCGGTGGGGACTGTTGGCTTGCTGATGGCTGGTCTGTTCTCCGCCACCATGTCATCGATGGATGCGGCGTTAAACCGTAACTCAGGCATCTTCGTGCGTAGCTTCTGGACGCCGATCATCAACCGCAACCAGCCACGCAGTGAAAACTATCAGCTGCGGGTCGGACAAATGGTCTGCATAGTGAATGGCATTCTGGTGATCCTGGTTGCTCAGTATATGCATACCATGCAGACCTTTAGCCTGTTCGACCTGATGATCAAAGTTGGCACCCTGCTACAGGCGCCGATTATTGTGCCGCTGTTCTTTGGTATGTTTATCCGCCGCGTGCCCGACTGGTCAGCCTGGGTCACCGTACTGTTTGGTCTGTTTGTTTCATGGGTGATCAGCCACTGGTTTACCGCTACGGATGTCGCGGCACTGCTGGGGATGACGCCTACCGCGCGTGAAATTAACGATATCTCGGCGATGTGGAACATCTTCTCGCATCTGGTGTTTACCGGCGGCTTCTTCTGCCTGACAACCCTGTTTTATCGTCCCGAAGCCAGTCCTGCGCGCCAGAAAGAGGTGTCCAGCTTCTTCGCGACCATGGAACAACCGGTCTTTGCGGAAGAGGATCAGGATGAGTTCGATCGTATGCAGCGCGATAAGATCGGTAAGATCTCGATGATGATGGGCGCTGGTCTGATGCTGTTGATTCTGGTGCCGAATCCGCTGTGGGGACGCCTGCTGTTCCTCGCCTGTGCGCTGACTATCCTGCTGTTTGGCTGGGTGCTGTATCGCAGTGCCAGCAAAAAACCGCAACCAGCCGATGCGGCTTCGCTGGCTGAACATCGCCGTTAATGCTGTTAAGTCTTAACCAGCAGCCGGGGAGATATCCTCTCCGGCTGTTATCCGCTGAAAAACAGGAAATAACCTTTATCCAACCGATTTATGCCGACGAAAATAAGGATAATTTCAGCTAAAGCGGCACGCTTAATTGTACAATGTGATTAACTTTAAAATATTTACTGGCAGAGAGGCTTAATAACCACCAGCATCAGTGAATGATTTTATAGCAATAAAATCCTGGCGGTGAATATGCGCTGCTTATTGCTATCCCCTCCCTCTACCCGCTTGTGACGGGGTCTGCCACGGTAATCGCTGCCCACAGCTAAAATAAAAAAACAGATTATAATTATCACTATAATCGCCGAAAAAAAATTTGGCTTAATAATAAAAAAGCCCATTGGGGCATAATCTGAAACTGACGAAAACCGCTGGCAAAAACTGGACGGATTAGTTCAAACCAGGCAATGCTTTACTCAGCCGCGACAACGAACAGCGATAATCCCGTTTTCGTTTGCAGCTCACCTGTGCTCACTAAATAAAACTCTTCAGGACTGCCTATGAAAACTGAAATATTCAACATCTGGCCATTCGGTGATGCGCCAGGCGCCAGTGATTCGCGCGCGCAGCCACAGATTGTCGATCTGGCCAAATTGTATGAACCACACGATCGCGCGGCAACTGGCGTTCGCTGTCCTGAAATCGCGCTGTGGCATCCTGAAGAGTCGAATGGCATTACCCTGCTGGTTGCGCCCGGTGGCGGCTATCAGCGCATTATGATCGACAAAGAAGGCAGCGCGCTGGCGACCTTTTTCACGGCGATGGGCTATACGCTGGCGGTGATGACCTACCGTCTGCCCGGCGATGGCCATCACGAAGGCGCCGACGCGCCGCTGGCCGATGCACAGCGTGCGGTTCGGGTGCTGCGCGATCGTGCTCAGCTGGGCTTAAATGGCAAACGCATTGTGATGATGGGCTTCTCTGCCGGAGGGCATGTTGCCGCCAGCCTGGGCACCCGCTTTGGTGAAAAAATCTATCCGACGCAGGATGCCGCTGATAGCCGCTCGCCGCGTCCGGATGCGCTGGTGCTGGTCTATCCGGTGATCAGTATGCGTGACGGCCTGGCCCATGCAGGCTCCCGTGAACGGTTGCTGGGCGCTGCCCCGGATAAAGAACGGGTGGAGGACTATTCGCTGGAGACGCGGGTGAAAGGCGATACTCCGCAAACTCTGCTGATCCATGCGGTTGATGATCCTTCGGTATCAGTGAATAACAGCATGGTGTTTTTCACTGCCCTGCGTCAGTGCGAGGTGCCGGTTGAACTGCACTTTTATGAAAAAGGGGGGCACGGATTTGGTATTCGCGGCGTTGCCGATCTGCCACTGGCCAGCTGGCCGATGCTGGTCACTGAGTGGTTACGCTCAAGGGTGTGGGCATAGCAGAAGGCAGGATCAGGGGCGATGTAATTCACCGCCCCTGAGAAGAACAATCAGGACTGTGGTGCCGGAATATCGGATACTTCAGGCTTAATATCCTCCGCCTGCACCGGCGTGGTTTTCACTTCTGGCGGCGTCATAATCCGCTGCCAGCTATCCTGCAGAGATTTGATATTGGTTTCGGCTTCACCCTGCGGCTGCATCAGCACCATTGTCAGTTCCTGCGTCAGTTGCTGGCGCAATTCCTGATTCATCATCGGCAAGGTTAACTCTGATAAAAACGCCTGGCGCAGCTTCTGATACTGCTCGGGAGCAATATCCACCACGCCATTTTGCTGTGAACGCAGACGCTGGCTCATCAGCACATCAGTATTGGTGCGTGCATAGGTAGCAAACAGCTTATTCAGTTCCGACGTTTTCTGCGCCATCAGCGCGTCAAACTCCTCCTGCGGCAAGCCGTTATCACGAATGTTCGCCAGCTCACGCGCAATCAGGTTCATATTGTTCTGCAGCGTGGCATTGCTGGAATCCATATTAATGCCACACTGCGCGCGCTGATACAGCACGCGGCAATCGAACCCCACCTGAACGCCCTGCGCTTTACTGTCGCTCAGCACGCGCTGGACATGCCAGAACAGTGCTTCACGCGCCAAATCGCTCTGCCAGTAACGCGACAGGTTTTGTGAATCGCGAATCGGCTGCCATGGGGTGTCCCATACCAGCGACAGGCGATCCTGGCTGACATTGTTATTTACCAGATTCACCGGCTGATGCGGTAACGGTGAAAGCGTCGGCATTGGCGCTGGCGTTTCGCGCTTCCCTTCCAGCGAGGAGAAGGTTTTGTTGATCTGCTCAGACAGGCTACGGCTGTCAACATTGCCGACCACAAACAGCGTCATCGCATCCGGGGTATACCACTGTTTATAAAAGCTGTTTAGCTGCGTGATATCGATCGGCGCTTTGGCCGGTTCGGCCGGATCATGAGCCAGCATCAGCGAGCCTTGCAGACGATAGCGCCACCAGACATCCTGCGGATTGCCCGGATGGGTAGCGATAGGATCATCGGCACCGATCGCCGTATTGACCACCTGATCGTTGATGGTCATTTTACCGGCGGTGGCGGCCAGCCAGCTCAGCGCTTCTTTTACTACTTCCGGGCGATTGTTGGGCAGGCTGAGGTTATAAATGGTGAAGTCGTATGAAGTCAGCGCAGGCGGAAGCGGGCGGCTGGGATCAATGCCCTGTTGCCACAGGGCGCGCTGCTGAGCGGTATCCAGCGCGGTATTATGCACCAGCGCCAGACGAGGTAATAAATGGCTGAATCCAACCTGCTGGGCATTCTCCACCAGCGATCCGGTATTCACCAATAATCGGATTTCAATTCTGTCGCTGGGGCGCTGCGGAGTGGTGAGCACCTGCCAGGTCAATCCGTTGTTTAATTTTCCCTGCTGCCAGGCAGGATCGGGTTGTAGTGTTTCAGCCTGCACCGTACTACTGACAGCTGCCAGCAACACCCCACCAACCAAAAGACGCATTATGGTGCCCTGCATGTGAACCCCTACTCAATCACAAACCAATAATAATCACTGGCGCTCCGCGCTTGCCGTTATCATTCCGTTGAATAATAAGGGAGAAGCCGCTGCGTTTAAGAGAATAAATTCTTAGACCACGCATTGGCGGAGTTGTCGCGCAACGAAGTGAAATATCATAAAAAAAATGCTTACCCTAAAGATTTCGAGTCGCAGGAAGGCGGCAAGCCCGCGAATCCCCGGGAACATAGATAACTATGTGACTGGGGTGAACGGGCGCAGCTAACGCACCTGCAACTTGAAAGATAACGGGTAAGTTGGGGATTATTATGCAAATACCCGCAGCAAGGGCAAGCTACTGCGGGCATTTGAGGGACTTTTTAGATGAATTAGTCGCTAAGTGCACTATTTCAGGCCGTTTTTTCCTGTTTCGCAGAGGATGACAGCGTCTCCTTCATCTTGTTTTCGTCCAGCTGACCGACCCATTTTGAGACAAACACCGTGGCCACACCATTGCCTACCAGGTTGGTTAACGCGCGAGCTTCTGACATAAAACGGTCAATACCGAGAATTAATGCCAGTCCCGCAACCGGCAGATGTCCTACCGCCGAGAGTGTCGCCGCCAGCACTATAAATCCGCTACCCGTGACGCCTGCGGCACCTTTGGATGACAGCAGCAGCACCACCAGTAAAGTGATCTGGTGGACAATATCCATATGACTGTTGGTGGCCTGTGCGATAAATACCGCAGCCATGGTCAGATAGATCGAGGTGCCATCGAGGTTAAACGAGTAACCGGTTGGGATAACCAGGCCAACCACGGACTTCTTACAGCCCAGACGCTCCATCTTCTCCAGCATACGCGGCAGCGCGGACTCGGAAGAGGATGTCCCCAGCACGATCAGCAGCTCTTCTTTGATATAACCGATAAATTTAAAGATATTAAAGCCGACATAGCGCGAAATCAGCCCCAGTACCACCACCACAAACAGCACACAGGTAATGTAGAAGCAGATAATCAGCTGGCCAAGCTGCACCAGTGAACCGACGCCATATTTACCGATAGTAAAGGCCATCGCCCCGAACGCACCGATTGGCGCCAGGCGCATAATCATATTGATAATGCCGAAGATCACCCGTGAGAAGTTTTCGATAAAGTTGAAGATCATCGTGCCTTTATCGCCGAGGCGATGCAGGGCAAAACCAAACATAATGGCGAACAGCAGCACCTGCAGAATATTACCGCTGGCGAAAGCGCCAATTACGCTGGCAGGAATAATATCCAGCAGGAAGGGGATCACCCCTTGCGACTCAGCCTGCTGGGCATACACCGCCACCGCCTTGGCATCGAGCGTGGCCGGATCGACATTCATGCCGACTCCCGGCTGCACCACATTGACCACCACCAGACCGATAATTAATGCGATGGTACTGACGATTTCAAAATAGAGCAGCGCCACGGCGCCCGTGCGCCCGACTGCCTTCATGCTTTCCATGCCCGCGATGCCGGTGACGACGGTACAGAAAATAACCGGCGCGATAATCATCTTAATTAATTTAACAAAGGCGTCACCGAGTGGTTTCATTTGCGCGCCCAGCTCCGGATAGAAGTGGCCGAGCAATATACCCACTGCGATTGCAGTTAATACTTGAAAATAAAGGCTTTTGAACAGGGATAGTTTCATAAAGGCGTTTCCGTTAACGGCTGTTTATGCGATTCACATCGCTATCATTAGAATTGTACGACAGCGCGGAAAGTAACATCGGGTTAACAGTATTAATATGTCCCGTCTCACGTTGTGGAAATCATCATCCATTAATATGAACTGAAACGCTTCAGCTAAGGGTTTTGTAACTTTTGATAGCGCTAAATGCTGCTTAAAGGGAGGGGAAAAAACACCTAATCGACCGGCGGTAGCCAGCTTTCAAATGCCGCCAGCGGCAGCGCCTCAGAGTAGAGATAGCCCTGACCGATATGAATACCACGCGCCAGCAGCCAGTCGCGCTGTTCCGGGGTTTCGACCCCTTCAGCCACCACATCGATAGCAATAATGTCGGCAATCGCGGCGACGATTTTCACCATCGCATCATCATCCGGCAACGCCGAAACAAAGCTGCGATCCATCTTCAGCTTGCTGATTGGCAATGATTTAAACTGATGTAAGAAATTAAGGTTAGAGTACCCCATGCCAAAGTCGTCGAGCGCCACCGCAATGCCGACGCGCTGCAGCTCGCTTAATAAAGCGATAGCCTGCTCAGGATCGCCAACCTGCGCGGTTTCGGTAATTTCCAGCACCAGACTTCCCGGCAGAATACGATGACGCGCCAGTAAATCCTGTAAATGCGCCACTACGCCCGGATCGCGTAGCTGCACCGCGGAAATATTAACGCTTAATGGCAACGTGATACCTCGCCGCTGCCAGCCAGCCAGCACACGACAGGACTCTTCAAACACCCAGCGCCCCAGTGCGCCAATCACGCCCAGCTCTTCCGCACCGATAATAAAACCTTCCGGCAGGCAGTAGCTGCCGTCGGCCTGACGCATCCGCAGCAGCGCTTCCGCGCCCACCAGTTTGCCACTGCGCATATCGATTTGTGGCTGCAGGAACAGTGAGAACTGCTCCTGCTCCAGCCCTTGCAGAATGTCATGCTCCTGCGTCAGGCGTTTTTGCGCCCGTTCGGTCAGCTGCGGATCGAAGAACAGTATCTGGTTTTTCCCCTGATGGCGTGCCGACATCATGGCTGAAATGGCGCGGCCCAGCAGCTCTGGCGCTTTCAGGGCATCGTCATCACGCTGCGCCATACCAATGCTGACGCTGGGCCGTAATTGCATATGCTGTAACGTCACCGGCTGCGTCAGGCGCGCCATCACATTGCGCGCCAGACGAATGGCGCGGAACGGACTGTTGGCCCGTTTCGCCAGCAGCACAAAGTCACTGCTGTTGAGTTGCGCCAGTACGGAACGCTCATCAAGGCAGCTGCGGATTTTTTCCACCAGCGTCAGAATCAGGGTATCGCGCTGCTCATCGGTCAGTACCCCGTTCGCTTCCTGCAAAGTCTCAATGCGCAGCACCATAATGGTAAAGCTGCTGATGGTGCCAGCCGATTTCAGATGCTGTTCAAGCAGCGCTAAAAACAGCGTCTTATTCGGCAGGTCGGTAAGCGCCACATGGGTGGTCAGGCGGCTCATCTCATCGTGAATCGACTCCTGCACCTGCTGATTACGGTTATAGCTGCGGATCAGCATGCCAATTTCATCATCACGATGCAGTGGTGGCATCGTCAGCTTATGGGTCAGAAGTTCCTGCGGCGACAACTCCTGTAGCTCACGGGCAATATCGCGCAGCGGATGAACCATCAGGCGATTAATGCACCAGCTAATCGCCACCGACAGGATCAGCGCCAGCAACAGATAGGTGGTCATCATGGTGGAGACGGTACTGAGGATAAACTGGTACACACGCCAGGAATCTGCCTGCAACACCAGATAGGCCAGCGGCTTCGGCGCGGCGGTGCGCTCTGTGGCATACAGCGGCACGGTGATTTGCACCGGCAGTTCAAACACCCGAGCGATAAGGCGCGGCACCGGCTTTTCGGGATCAAAATCGGTATGTAAGGCCTGGAAGGCATTCGGCAACACCACATCAGCACGCGTCAGAATGCCGGCCGGCTTTAACGAATTGAGTATACGTTCCGCCTCAGTAATATCAGCGCGCAGTACTGCTTCTGACAATGGCTGACGAACGGTATGCGCAATATTTTCCATTTGCTGGGCGTAGTCCGTCCTGCGCTGCTGCACAAAATGGAAAAGCTGGATAACGATAAAAATACAGATGGTAATGATCGCAACCGCAGAAACCGTCGCCATCTGCTTAATCGTAAGTGAACGACTGACGCGCAAAGCTATTCTCCAGGCTCCCTCTGAGGGAATGAGAAGGCAAAAACTGCCCAGAGTATATCTCATGCTGCATGTTTTTTTATCCATGAGAATGCATGGGGTATTAGTGTTTAAGGGTTTTCCGAGTCAAAAGCGTCGTAAACATGGCATATACCGACATTTCGCGACAAAAGCCTATTTAAAATCGGCGTAGGGTGTCAGCGGCTGCGGCGGCATATCCAGATCCCCTTGCCAGCCCGCCATTGAGTAACGCAGATACATTAGCCCATGACTGGGGGTGTAATCCTTCGCCTGCTGAATATCAATACCGGCACCCAGCGTCCAGTGCGCGGTTAAACGCCGCTCAATCACCGCCTGTACCGTATAACCAAAGCCGCCGCCGGTGCTGTCATCGGATTGCGGATTAGCGCTGGTAGCAAAACCCGGGTAAACCGGATAACGCTGCTGACCTTTACTACGCGAGTGCGACCAGGAAGCGGATCCGGACAGATCATATGACCAGTTTTCTGTGCGCTGACGCCAGCTGACCGGCAATGCCAGCGAGAAATAGCTTTGCGGACTGTAATAACCCCCCTGACCAAATGCGTAGTCACTCAGGTCTTTCTGGTAATGCCATAACATACTGCTGACACCAATACTCATGCGACGGTGAGAGTCATTAATCAGCTTGTAGTAATAGCCTCCCATCAGGCGTTCACGCGTGTTGTCCGCGACATTTTCACCGGTGATTTGATGCGCGCTGATATCACCCCAGAGACCATGAGCACCGCCCTGGTCGTAACTGAGTCCCAATGCGCCACCGCTGGCTACCACACCTCCCCAGCGACGTCCGCCCTCGCTGCTCGGGTCATAGGCTCCGGCAAACGAGAGCAAAGAGCTGGCGATCGGACGCCGTGAAGCGGTAAAGGTCAGTCCGATATCATCAAGATCGGTATTCCAGCTGACACCGCCAACCCAGCTACGTACCGCAAAACCGATCGGCGTGCTGCCGATATCCACCGACCAGCGTTGATCACGCCAGCCAACGGCGGGCGATACCCCTTCGGCGCGCTGCTTCAGGCCGCTGCGGCAACCGCGGGTATTATTATCGGCGCAGGTGCCAAACACCTCGCGATGCGTGCCGTTTTCGTTGTCAAAACTGCCCGCAGACAGCGCGACACGATCAAGACGCATAAAAGCTTTTCCCTGCGCCAGTGGTGTTTCCGCTTCCAGCATCGTGGTCCAGGCGCTGACATCTGACACCCCGCCGCTGCCTTTATTGCGTGAGTAATCCTGCTCCAGCGTCAGCGTGCTCTCCTGCTGACGCCAGAGATCGGCGGCATCGCTGCGTACTCCGCGTTTCAGCCAGCCATCGCGTTCATCGCTGCGCATCAGCCGGGTAAAGCTCAGATTATCCTGCGGAAGTTGCGGGCTGATACCGCTGGCGACCATCGCCTGACGATAATCATTGAGCGCCAGCTGTGGTTGCGTTTCCAGCCGCGCCGCATCACGGTACACCAGCGCAGTGCTAAGCCCCGGCGGCGCACTGGCGACGCGGGTTTTCAGCCGGGCATACCATTCACGCGCTTGTGCTGTGTCGCCGATGCTTTGCCAGGCGCTGGCTACCCGGCGTTGACTGTTAATCGTGGTCTGTGGCGGCAGAGCCTGTAACGCCCGGCGCGCTTCATCATGGCGTTTCAGCATCACCAGCGCTTCGATACGTCCTGATGCCGCATCACTATCCTGCGGCAGCTGGCGCAAAACTTGTTGATAATGCTGTAAAGCCTGATCGCCATCGCCACGCGCCAGCGCCCAGTCCGCCAGAGTATTATCTCGCGCCGCTGAGAATGGCTGTTGCTGCAACCAGACAATCGCCGCGCGCTCATTGCCGCCGTCACGCAGCCGGTTAGCACGCGTCAGCATCTTATCCTGCTGCAAACGCGTAGCCAGCTGGTGCATATCCTGATCCCACTGCGCTTCGGACAGCGTATGTAACTGAGCCAGCGCCCGATCGCCCCGTTCACTGGCCGAGAGATACAGGCCGTAAGCATAAACCTGGGCGCGATCAGTGGGATGTCGCTGCGCCATCGCCGCCATCAGATTATCCGCCTGCTGCGGCTCGCCCGCCTGGCTTAACGCCGCGGCCAGCCGTGCGTTAAGCCAGATATCCTCGGGTGTATCACGCAGCGCCTGGCGATAGTTGTCTGCTGCTGCCTGCCAGCGCCCCTGCTCTGCCAGCGCACGACCCTCTGCCTGCCGCGCATCGCTGCGTAAACTGTTCAGGGAGCTGCCAAGGGCGCGCTGCTGCGCGGATGACAGATGATCGATAAACGCCAGCGCCTTTTGCGGCGACTGCTGCTGATAAAGCTGACTCAGACGGCGCGCGGCACTGCTGTTGGTCGGGTCGAGATGCAGCGCCCGTAAGAAGTGCTGTTCGGCAGTGGCGAAATTTTTACTGGCCAGCGCGACATCGCCAAGGCCCAGCAGCGCATAGCTGTCGCCGCGGTCGAGTGCCTGCGCCTGCTGATAATCGCGTTGTGCGGCGGCAAGATCGCCACGCGCCAGCGCTTTATCGCCGTTGTCGATCGCCAGCCAGTAGCGATCCGATTGCAGCAGGCTGCGCCATTTGCCGATGCTGGTGCTCTGCTGACCCGCCTCGATCGCGCGCTCAAAATAACCGATCGCCGTCGCGCGCTGATTCGCCCGAGACAATGCCTGGCCAATGGCTCCCAGCAGTTCAGCATCGTCTGGCGTGGCTTTTAACGCCATACGCAGCGCCGGCAGCGCCGCCGCACCGGCGCCGTGATCCACCAGCGCCAGCCCGCGCACGCGCTGACGATAGGCCGGATCGGCCAACAGCTTTTGCTGCCGATCCCGCTCCTGCAACCCCTTACGCCGCGCATCACCTGAGTTAAAGGTGTCGAGATAAGCCTGCAACTGCGCCAGCGTAGTGGCAGAAACCGGCTGCGAAACAATACGCGCCAGCCACAGATTCGCCGCCTGTTCCCGTCCTGCCGGATTTTGCGCCACTGCTTTTAGCTGACTGAATGCGAGATTATCGCTATTGCGTTGCAACTGTAGCTGGGCAATCTGTATACGTACGCCAATATGCCCCGGATAGCGCTGATCCAGCGCCTGTAAGCGGGTCAGGGCCAGATTCTGCTGGCCGTCAATGCGCGCCACCAGTCGCCAGTATTCCAGCGCAATATCCACGCTGGGGAAAACGCCGTTAAACTGTTTATCGTACGCGCTTCTGGCTGCCGTCAGCCGTCCGGACGTGGCCAGCAACCGCGACTGTTGCAGCTGCTGACGCCCTTCCGCTGACACCAGCAACATCGCGGCGGCTGACTGCTGTGCAGCGACTGAACCCGGCGCGATGCTATTCAGCTGCGCCATCAAACGCTGCGCCCGCGCCTGATCGCCCTGATGCAGCGCCAGCCGCAGCTGCGCGGCCAGCAGTTCCGGGTTATCAGGGTCGATTTTCTCCAGACGATAAATCGACTGACTCACCAGATCGTCTTTATTGGTCGCTTCGCCAATGCGGATTTGCTGCAATAGCCAGCCAACCGGCGCCACCTGCTGCGCGACCACCGGGGTGGTAAAACCGGGCAGCATCAACGCCAGCCACGGCCAGGCTTTACGGATCACTAATGGCTATCCTCATCGCCGAGACGACGACGGCTGACCAGCCGCATTACCCGCCAGATCAGCAGGGCAAACAGAATCACCACCACCACGGTAAACAGCGCCAGCCATACCGGATGGGTTGCCAGCGCATTCCACAACCGCTCCCACCATGGCAGATAGCCGACATCATAGTTATCACCGACGCGCAGGCTGTTGACCCCGGACTCGCGCACAATCGCCACCGAACCGTAAATCGCTGCACGTTTTCCGCTATCCAGCAGCGCATTATTTAACAGCTCCCAGCCGCGCGGGCTGTCGGCGAGTAACGCCACCACACTGCGCTGGTCATGGAACGGGGACTGGAAACCAACAATCGCGCCCATCGGCCCGGTGGAACCGATAGTAGTCTGACTTTCTGCCTGACGGTCACTGGCGGAGGCGTCGACATTGTCCAGCACCGTCTGGCGGTTAGGTTTATTCACCCAGCTTTTCGTCGTGTCCACCAGCAAGTTGATTTTGCTCTCATCGCGCAATTCTTGTGGAATAACGCCAATCATCAGCAGGTCAGCGTCGCTGCTCTTTGCTTTGCTCCAGTCGTCGCTGATCTGCACATTCAGTGCCGGATAACCGGTTTGCGCGCCGATATTACCGAGGGCATTAAGCAGCGCGCTGACCTGCTCACTGGAAGGCTGTGGCTTAACCAGCACCAGAGTTTGCGCCAGATCGGCATTGCGGCTGAACGGGAAACCGGCGTTGGCAAAAGCCCCCAGCGAAGGCATCTGCATAAAGTGGCGGTAGCCGGAGAAATCCACCGTCGAATCGCCATCGATAACAATATGATTGCCCACCGGCGTCACAGTTTCGCAGCGGCCATCGCTGGTGCCGCCGATAATAGTAGTGGCGTAATCGAAATCAAAACGCATCTGGTTCACCACGCCGAGGCGCAGCGCCGGAATGCGCAGCTGATTATTACTCTCCTGCAGCCCCTGAATCAGCGGAATATGCAGCAGCTGTCGCGCACTGTCCTGCTTCATCGACAGCGGATAATCCTGCATAAACTGCTCATTAAGATGGATGGCCAGACGTGAGCCGTCGTTCTGTAATGGCGAGGTATAACGGTAACGCATATCCATATCGATACCGCGCGCGCGGATCAGAAACAGATCCGGCGGCAGATTCATATTCAGTGTAATCGGCGCGGGTTGCATACCGCTGGCCTGGAACTGGTTTTCATACTGCTGCAGTTCCGAGAAGGTGGTCGGGCGATCGGTGCGCACCCAGCGCGGTGCATCATATGGCTGACGCGGCGCCAGCGATTTTACACTGTCGATGGTCGACAGCTGGCCACGCAGCAGCACGTCACCCTGTGCAATACCGCGCACTGCGGTAATCAGATCCTGATCGTTACGCCCCATGACCAGCAGCAGCTTCTGATACGGATTATCCGGGCGACTGATGATTTCGACCGTCGGTTTCTGCACCGCCGGATAATCTTTGAGGAAATCGGGGCGCTGGTCGTTAGTAGCAAACACTACCGCATGCTGCTGTGGCGGCAGCTGGTTATAAAGTACCGGGAATGCCTGACCATGCCATTCGGCCTGCACGCCAAACCAGGAGGCCAGCATCGCCGCGGCCTTCTGCTGCGCTAAATCCGGTTGGGCGGCAAACACCATTGGCAGCGACAGCGGACGACTGTCGCGGCTGTCAAAGAACGGTTCCGGGAAATGGGACAGGTCATTTTTCACCGGCAGTTTCTGCATACTGAGATCGAGCGAACTCTCTTTACCCACATCCAGCCAGATGGAGCTGTAAGCCGGGTTTTCGCAGACGTTGGTGTAATGTCCCACCAGCTCCAGGCGGATACGGTTAAAGTCGCCGATAAAACGCGGATCGATATTGACCTGCGCCTGCTGACTTTTCCCCAGCTGATCCGCCGTTACCGTCACCAGACCGACTAACTCATCATTAAGGTAGATTTTCAGATGTGACATGACTGGCAGCAACGACGGTGAAGGGCGATAGTGCAGATTCAGCACCGCTTTGGTGACCACTTCATCACTGCGCACGCCGAATTCAATCTGTCCCTGCGGACGAGTGCCGCGCAGATCAAAGCTGCCCGGTGCTGGCGCCACCTTACTGAAGGGCAACACGTCCTCACGCAGCGGCGCCGCCGGGTCGACTACCACCGGCGCAGACTCAGTGGTCATCGCATTATTGCCTGGTGCTCCCGGGGCGGCATAAGACAGAGGCATCACCACCATCAGTAATGCGCTATACCAGCTTAGTTTTCTCGTCATGTTGTCATCATCAATTAGTGAGTTTTTGCCGCTGCGGTCAGTGGGGCTTTAGGAAGAAACGAGCCGATCCAGAGTATAAGACCGGTGAGTGCTGCGAACAGGCGGCGCAGGCCCGGAGGCCCATATTCCGCCAGACGCAGATAGCCTTTAAAGCCCAGCAGCATAATGTCAGCCAGGCTGTGCATCGGTTTATCTTCCGGAAAACCGTCCTGCCATAACGCCCAGGTATCCGCCCGGGCGAAGGTACACTGAATAAATTCGATATGTTGTCTGGTGCTCAGTCCTTGCAGGCTAAGGCCCGCGCGGCGGCCAAAGACACGCTGTATATAACAGGGGAAACTGAACTCCTGCTGACCGCGCTTCAGCAGCAGGAATACCTGCTCTTCCGCGTGCAACAGCCCCTCATCCTGCAACTCCAGTCCAACGCTGGCATCCGAATAGTCCCGCAGGGTGCAGGGCAGCATATGTCCACTGGCGCGCATAATTGCCGCTGGCATGGCGATTTCCACCCGGTGCGATTCGCGGATCTGACGTGCTTCCACCGACACTGCGACCGCACCACCGAGAATAATCATGTTGTAGAGCACCCACACCGAGCTGACCAGCACCGTCATGATTTCCGTTTCTGGCCCGTTGTACAGACGCCAGATGGCGGCAAACAGACCTGCCAGATTCAGCAACACCAGAAACATATAGGGCCGGGTGATAACCCAGTCGAGATGGCGTTCCCCGACCAGCCCGCCTTTCGCGGTGACGTTGAATTTGCCTTTGCGCGGGTTAAACAGCGCCACGGTGGTCGGCCGGGCGATATACCAGGCCAGCACCGTTTCATAGATATCGCTCCAGAACGAGTGGCGATAACGCCCCTGAATACGCGAATTCGTCAGACTGGTATGGATCATATGCGGCAGTACATAGATGGCGATCGCCAGCGCCGGGGCAAAAATGATAAAGGCATGGCACAGCAGGAACGCCAGCGGCGCCAGCAGGAAAATCAGGCGCGGAATACCGGAGAGAAAATGCAGCATGGCATTGGCGTAGCAGAGCCGCTGCACCAGTTTCAGTCCTTTGCCCAGCAGCGGATTATCCAGCCGGAAAATCTGCGCCATCCCGCGCGCCCAGCGGATACGCTGGCCGATATGCGCCGATAAACTCTCGGTCGCCAGCCCGGCGGCCTGCGGAATACGAATATAGGCCGAGGTGTAGCCCTGACGATGCATACGCAGGGAAGTATGTGCATCCTCGGTCACCGTACCGGTAGCGATACCGCCGACCGCATCCAGCGCGCTGCGGCGGATCACCGCACAGGAGCCGCAGAAGAAGGTGGCATCCCAGACATCATTACCATCCTGTACCAGGCCATAAAATAGCGTGCCTTCATTCGGCGTACGGCGAAAACGTCCGAGATTGCGTTCAAACGGATCCGGCGAGAAAAAGTGATGAGGCGTCTGCAGCATTCCCAGCTTCGGCTCTTTGATAAACCAGCCCATGGTGATTTGCAGAAATGAGCGCGTGGGTACATGGTCGCAGTCAAAAATCGCCAGATATTCGCCGCGACAGACGCTTTGCAGCGCATGGTTAATATTACCCGCCTTGGCATGCTCATTATTTTCGCGCGCCACATAGTGGATGCCGGCGCTGGTGGCGAACTCACGGAACGCCGGGCGGTTGCCATCATCCAGCAGCCAGATATTGATTTTGTCGTGCGGCCAGTCGATGCCCAATACGGCGTAAATGGTGGGTTTCACCACGCTGAGCGGTTCGTTAAACGTGGGCACCAGCACATCGATTGTCGGCCAGCTGGCGCGCTCTTTCGGCAGCGGCACCGGATGACGATTCAGCGGCCATAACGTCTGGAAGTAACCGAGAATCAGCACGATCCATGAGAAGGTTTCCGCCACTATCAGCAGCAGGCCAAAGGTCAGGCTGAGCGGATCGTCCCAGTTCAGCGTCGAGGTGTAGCGCCACCACAGATAGCGGCAGGAGACGGTGAGCGACAGCACAATCAGCATGGTGGTCGACAGGCGGCCAGGCACGCGGCGCACCACCATCGCCACCGCCCACAACAGCAGGACAAAGATAAACTGGGTCAACAGATCGAATGGCTGGGTAATGCACAGTAACGCCAGCAGGGTGGCAACCGTGGCGCAGATGCCATACAGCACAATGCGCAGCCGTGGATTCAACCGATCCAGCCGCGCTTCCGAACGCCGGGGGAGTTTCTGTTGCTGAGCACGCTGCGGCAGCGCGTTGAGCCACAAATGCACACGCCGACGCCCGCGCGATAAAGGATTCACCCGTTGCCGGTTGCGCCGGGCATAAAACGGCACCGTCAGCAGCAGCCACAAGCTCTGAACCAGATAACGCAGCGCATCAGCCGGGCGCGGACACTCGGCAGAGAGTTGGGGAAACAGCGCGCGACGCTGGTCAATAATTTTCTGCCATCCTGCCGTTTCCAGCCGCAACAACGACCAGCTCAGCATCACCCAGAAGCATTGCAGGGTAGCGGCAAATCTGCCCGCACCGCAGCGGCGATAGCCTCCATAGCGCTGGCTTAACGCCTGCGAAACCGCGGGAATTAACAACCAGCGCAGTGGATTCATTGAGGCTGCCCGGAAAAGTTAATCAGCACCCAGCTGGCCAGCGTGGTGATCTCTTCAACCGCCAGGCTGCCTGGGCGATACTCCCCTGCCGGTTGTTTCATCAGCAACGCCTCCGCCAGTGCCTCATCGCGATGAATATTCACCGGGATCAGTTTACTCAGACCACTGAGCCACAGCTGCTGCAGATCCTGCTGTGACTGACTGTTAGCATTAAATTGGTTGAGCAGGAAGTGGGTAGTCGCGTCAAAACAGCGCTGGTGCAGGCGCAGCTGGCAATTAGCATCGGCAGTAAGCAGACAGAGATGATGATCGGCCTGCGCGAGGATTTGGCGCGACCAGAGGCACTCCTGCGCCGGAACATCCAGCAGCAGCCAGCGGTAGTGGTTTTTCAGGTCTGGCAGATGCGCCAGCCACGATGAAAGAGCGTCGACTGCGGCCTGCTCCGGCATCTGGCGTTCCTGTTCATTCAGGCCGCCAAAAGGCACCAGATCCAGCTCCGGCAGATAGCGAAAAGCGCTCTGCTGCCAGTCACTGTTATCCAGCATCGCGCGCATCCAGCCGCGCGTTATATTCAGCGGCAGATTAAAATGCGCGGCCAGCTGGTTGCTGGCGGAAAAATCCATCACCAGCACGCTTTCACCCAGCTGATTCAGCGCCCAGGCCAGCGCGGCGGTAATCGAGGTGGTTCCGCTGCCGCCGCGGATCCCCTGCAGTGCAATGATCGGCATTAATTCCCTTTCTCCTGCAGATCGTTGGCTAATTCATGCAGCAATGGCCAGCGTATCAGAATATTTTCCAGACGCTCATCTCTGGCAATATCGACATAATCCCTGGCGCTAAAGTTGAAGGCTTCACTTAATGCGAGGATGTCATCAGCATGCCTGGTGACATTTACCACTGTGGGAATATTTTTGTTTTTTTTCATTGTCCATCACCGTGGAAATCCAATCTCTGCCAGAGCAGAACAATATACAGCAAAGCCGGGCAAGCGGGAAAAATGCGCGGGTTATTTTAGTTGTAATCAATATTTTAAAAACTACAATTAGTCCGAAAATGGCCTTTGATAATAAAATAGTTCGGGATTATCTACTTTGCGAAAAATCATATGACGCTTTCATTTACACTCGGCATTGCGCAGCTGCAGGATGAATTAACGCAGATGCAGGCACCGGGTTGTTATTGGATAACCAGCGATCGCCAGCCGGATGCCCGCATGCTGGCACGACAGGTCATTGGCGCTCAGCAAAAACTGACCCTAATCAGCAATTCAGAAACGCCACAGGCGCTGTTAACACCAGCACCTGCAGGTGACACGCTGAGCATACCGATGTATTCGCTGCCCGCCGGGCGTAAAGGGCTGCTTAATCTGCCTGAAGATTTGGCCCGCCTGCTATCTGCCCGGCCACGCTTAATTCTGCTGTATAGCGCATATGCTTCATGGCAAAGCTTAACGGCAGCAGAAATTGCCATCTGGCTAAAAAAAATGACGCGTTTACTGGCGGAAAAAAACAGTACGTTATTAATTATCAGTGCCGGCACTGGCGTGAATAATCTGCGCAATCAGTTGCAGCGTTTTTTTCATCAACTTGATGGTATGGCGCATCTTGAATGGCAACAGGACAGGTGGGATTACCGCATTAACTGGTGGTGTAGTGGCAATCAACTGTTTGCAGATCGGGTTATTCGTTTAGACAATCGCCATGAGAAGTTCGGCTTATTAAATGACGCTGAACCGGGCACGCCATTAACCCTGAGCGATGAACAGCAATTTATTGCGCAAAGAGATGTTTTAGAGGGTGCGCAGCCATTATCACGCCAGTGGCAGCTTTTTGACCATAATGATGAAGTTTATTCGCGCGCGCAGCAGGCCAGTTCGGCAACGGTACTTTTTAGCCTGAGTGATAATCAACAAATTCCACTGCTGGCCGAGAGTATTCATTTTTTGCGCCGAACGCGCGGCAGTGCCCTTAAAATAGTGGTGCGCGAACTGGAAACCAGTATGCGTAACAGTGATGAACGGCTCCTGCTGGCCTGCGGCGTCAACAGCATTATTCCCTATGGTACTAATCTGTCGGACTTCCTTACTGCACTGGAAGGCCTTCAGGGACAGAGCTATAACCGCCATGTCCCGGCCGATCTGCAACAACTGATGGCCTCAATGCAGCCACTGCATGAGAAGGGGTTTCTGCCGCCAGCACGCTTTTATGCTGCGGTACAGCTACTGGTGCAAAACACCCTGCTGCCGGAGAATGGCAAAGGATTATTAGTCGCGCTCCGCCCGGTGCCCGAACTGCAACCACAACAGGCGCTGACGCTGTGCAAAATGCGCCGCTTTGGTGATCTGGTCACCCTGATTGATGACCGGCTATATCTGTTTCTGTTTTCCTGCCGTTTTAACGATCTCGACACCGCACTAAAGTATATCTTTTCGCTGCCTTACAACGAAATCTTCGCCAACCGTATGGTTTGGTATGAAGACCTGCAAATTGCCTCGGAGATCCGGCAGATTAAAGCGCTGATCCCCACAGCCTGGCGCAATGCAGCGCCAGAGAGTGAAGCAGCAGAAACTGTGGCTTTGCAAGAGCGAGCTCCTGTTGTACGCCGCGTGCCACAGGCCATTACACTGGGTGTCAGCGCCGGTCAGGGAAGGGTTAAATGAGTTTTATCGATAGCGTGCAAATTCTGATTCTGCTGCTGCTAATCTTATTGATTCTGAAACCTTTTTATAGCCGCTGGCTGCCTGCTGCGTGGCACGGTATGATTCACCGCCTGATGCCGCCACGCGCCCTGAAATATGAAGGCACGTGGCGCAGAAAACCCGCTGACAGGGATAAAGATAAGTCATGACCGACGTAAAACAAACGCCCATTTCTGGTGCCAGCTCAACAAACTACTGGCGCGGACTGGGTGGCTGGAATGTCTATTTTTTGCTGAAATTTGCCCTGCTGTGGTTTGGCTATCTTAATTTTCATGCATTAAGTAACCTGGTATTCCTCGCCTGGCTACTGATGCCCATCCCTTCCCTGCGCTGGCACCGCGCTCGCCACTGGCTGTCACTGCCCATCGGCTTTGGCCTGTTGTGGCATGATACCTGGCTGCCGGGCATCGCCAGCCTGATGAGCCAGGGCGACCAGCTCAGCGGGTTTTCCGCCGACTATCTGCTGGATCTGGTTAACCGCTTTATTAACTGGCAAATGATTGGCGCCGGCTTTGTGATGCTGGTGATCTATCTGTTTATTGCGCAGTGGATCCGCGTCACGGTGATTGTCACACTGATGCTGCTGTGGATTAATATCGTCAATATTGCCGGGCCGTCACTGTCACTGCTGCCGGGTAAGGCGGCTACTCCCGAGGCGGTACTGAATAGCCCACCGCCAGTCAGTAAAGATACCGCATCCGGTAATACACTGGACCAGTCAGCGCCGCCCACCAGCGCTAACCTGACGGCGTATCTCAATCGTTTCTATGAGCAGGAAAAACAGCGCGTTACCCGCTTCCCGCAGACGCTGGCGCCGGAATCCGCTCCCTTTGATATCCTGGTAATCAATATCTGCTCGCTGGCCTGGGCGGATGTCGATGCCGTACAGCTGCGTAATCACCCGCTGTGGCAGCATTTTGATCTTGTGCTGAATAACTTTAACTCGGCTACCGCCTATAGTGGCCCGGCAGGTATCCGTCTGCTGCGCGCCAGCTGCGGACAGAGCTCGCATCACGACCTTTATCAGCCAACCAATAACCAGTGTTACCTGTTCGATAATCTGGCAAAACTGGGCTTTAAACAGCAGCTGATGCTGGATCATACCGGTGAATTTGGCGGCTTCCTGCAGGAGCTGCGCGACGCCGGTGATATGCAGGCGCCACTGATGTCGCAAAGCGGTATTGCACCGGCGCTGACCTCATTTGATGGCTCGCCAGTATATAACGATGCGCAACTGATGCAGCGCTGGCTGGATGAGCGTCAGAAAAGCAGCGATGCGCGCAGTGCCACTTATTACAACCTGATCCCACTGCATGACGGCACGCGGGAGCTGGGCAGCACCAAAACCGCCGCTTACCGGCCACGGGCGCAAAAACTGTTCGATCAGCTGGATGAATTTATGACCAGACTGGATAAATCAGGACGCCGCGTGATGGTGATCGTGGTGCCGGAGCACGGCGCGGCGGTGGAAGGCGATAAGATGCAGATGTCCGGTCTGCGGGATATACCCAGCCCGTCGATTACCCATGTGCCGGTTGGCATTAAATTCGCCGGGATGAAGGCTCCTCATCAGAGCGCGGTGGGTGTCGAGACGCCAACCAGCTTGCAGGCGCTTTCCGAACTGATTGCGCGCGTAGTGGACGGCCAGGTATTTAATGCGGCAAACGTCAATATGGCAGCGCTAAGCGACAATCTGCCGCAAACGCCGGTGGTGTCAGAAAATGACAATGCGGTGGTGATGCTCTATCAGGGCAAACCCTGGATACGCTTAAATGGCGGCGACTGGGTGGCTTATCCGCAATAGCGAGTCGGTGGTTTAACACCAGAAACGCCGATCTAAAGGCGAAAAAAAACCGGCGACTATGCCGGTTTTTTTCTGTTCCGCTGGCGATTGGTGGTCGCCTTAAGAACGTTGCCACTAGTATCTGTTTGCACAACCTGATTTTAGCATTTCTTATTGTGCCGTCAATACAGATTGATCATTTTTCAGTCAGCGGTTTATAATCCGCAGGTTGACAGATACGCCGGGTGGCCTCTTGTAAGTGTCTGATACTTAGTCGCTTAACGTTTTTCCCGACCGGAAACAGGTGGTGCTGTCTGGTCTGCCTCCACCCAAGGGAGCGCTACTAGTGTCTGTTTGCATGGATACACGTTGTGAGGGGAAATTTAAAGGCATAAGCGGCGTGTGGCGCTCTTCCGTAACAGGAAGAAGCCAAAGTGATTTGTCTGCTTACTTTCCTGGTAATGCTGCAGATTGTGCGCGTTACCTTGCAGATAATCGTTGCTATCAGGCAACTGACCGGACGCTCGTAAGGGAAGAAGGAACTTGATAAAGGCAGGGGAATACCACCCCTGCCTTTTTTCGTTTTTACAGCGTGATAAGCGGCCTGCTTTCGCATTACCTTGCAGATAATCGTTGCTATCAGACAACTGACCGGACGCTTATAAGAGAAGATGGAACTTGATAAAGGCAGGGGGTAACCACTTCCCTACCTTCTCTGTTTTTGCCCCCTGAATCAGGGCGAAAAATCCCGGTTGGTAGCCGGGATTTTTTCTGTTCCGCTGGCGATTGGTAGTCGCTTTAAGAACGGTGCCACTCGTATCTATCAACCCAATCGATTTTAGCATTTCTTATTGTGCCGTCAATACAGATTGATCATTTTTCAGCCAGTGATTTATAATCCGCAGGCTGACAGATACGCAGAGTGGCCTCTTGTAAGTGGCTGATACTTAGTTGCTTAACGTTTTTCCCGATCGGAAACAGGTGGTGCTGTCTGGTCTGCCTCCACCCAAGAGAGTACCACTCGTATCTATCAACATGGATACACGTCGTGAGGGGAAATCCACAGGCATAAGCGGCGTGTGGCGCTCTTCCGTAACAGGAAGAAGCCGAAGTGATTTGTCTGCTAACTTTCCTGGTAATGCTGCAGGTTGTACGCGTTACCTTGCAGATAATCGTTGCTATCAGGCAACTGACCGGACGCTCATAAGAGAAGAAGGAACTTGATAAAGGCAGGGGGATAAACCACCCCTGCCTTTTTTCGTTTATGCTGCGTGATAAGCTAAAATCAGCGGTTCTGCCACGCCAGCCATACCAGCAGACGTAAACTGGCGGAGTAGTAATCCTCACTGGCATCCAGCGTATCGCTGAGTTGCGCAGAGTCCCCCATCGTCAGGTCACGCACCGCCAGCAAGCCACCGGCCATATTGTATGGCGCCGCTTCATTGCTGCTGACATTGATCCATGCCGGAGTTTGCAGACGCGAATAGTTAGCCCAGAAACGCTGGAACGGCACCAGCCGCAAGCTCTGTTTGTCATACCACCAGATATAGAGCGGAATGCGGATAGCGTCATAGCTAAAGCGTGATGGCCACGCAATCGCCGGCGCCATACTGCCATCGGCATTGAGCGCCACCCAGTCCAGCGGCAACGCTGAAGCACCGAAATTCATCTCACCCAACAGGGCAAAACCATCATTAATCAGCTGCGTCCAGACCTGTAAATGGCTGCGACGCGCAAAGTCACGCCAGGCAGGAAACAGGAAGTAAGAAGGATTAATAATTACATAGGTGTTTTTATTAAAGCCCTGCGCACCCGGCAGCATCAGGGTGCGGTTGGCAAAGGTGATCACATCATGCGACACAATCGCACGCTGAATCTTGTCAGACTGCTGCAAATAGTCCGCCACCTGCCACTTCTCGCCGCCACGCAGCAGCGCCCAGGCAATCAGCACGTCACCATCGGAAGCATTGTTTTTATCGACCACTGGATCGCTGGCTTCTGGATTATAGCGCCAGTAAAACAACCCATTCTGTGGATTAGTCAGATGAGTACGCGTCCATTGCCACAGGCGGTCAAAGGTCTGACGATCGTTATTATCGACCGCCAGCAACATGGCAAAACCCTGCCCTTCGGTATGGCTGACATTGTTATTCGCGGTATCGCGGATACGCCCGTCAGCAGCAAGGAAACGGCTTTTGTAGCTGCTCCATCCGTCAGCGGCGAGACTCTGGGCGCTGATTAATGACAGGACAAGTAGCAACACCCACTGGCGCCAGCTGGACTTCACATCAATCTCCCTTAAATACTATTCTGATAACGAAACACCAGCGTGGCATTTTCGCTATGGCTATCACAAACCAGCGGCACCTGCTCGCTGCCGCCCTGCGCACGCAGCCAGGCCGCGTACAGCCCGGTCAGCACGGCGCCTAATACGCCGCGCCACTGATGCGGGTCAAGCGTGTCATCACCTGCTGGTAATGCCATATGGGTTAACACCAGCGCATGCTCATGGGGCTGAATATCGACAAAGCCCCAGTTAAAGCGCGCCAGCGTCAGATTAAACTGCACTTCCAGATCCTGCACCGTCAGTGCTTCCGCCAGCGGGTAGCGCTGCGCCAGCTGCTCACCCATCTGCTGCAAAAATGCATGGCTTTCCTGCTCACCGGCGTTATCCAGCATGCCGCCGATAATCACACTAAACATATCGAACCAGCCAGGCTGGTACGGGTGTGGGCGAGCCTGTAATGCGTTTTCCATGCTTATTTGTCTCCCAGCATATAGCGGAAATAGAGTTTCGCCGTGCTTTCGTTATAGTCGCCAAAGGTGTCGTAGCCCAACTGGCCGCCGACGGTGACATCTTTATTCACCTTATAATCCGCGCCTGCATGCAGATTGTAGCCGATACCGTTTTTGCTGCCGCCAGAATAGTAAGCTTCCGTCGCATAACCGTTGGTTACCGCCGTTTCTAACTGGTTCTGCCAATCCGGATTATTCGGGAAGTAGGCGCTGCGATCCTGTGAGTAGGATTGATAGCCCACCGAACCGCCAATACGTACATTCATATCATCATACTTCTGGCTATATTCCACCGGGAAGGAGACGCTGACATAATCCTGCGGACTGAAGTAACCACCCTGACCATAGCTGTAGTAGCTGAGGTTTTTCGAGAAATCCATCCAGCTCATGCTGATACCGGTTTTCAGCTCGCGGTCTTCAAAGTGGAAGGGACGAATATAGGCGCCAGCGTTCGCCACCAGGCTCTTGTTGCTGGTGACATTCTCACCGAGATAGCTGTAAGCACCGGCTCCGGCATAGAATCCGGCGTCGCCATCATCATAGCTCAGTAAGGCATTACCACCGTTTTTGGTGACGCGCCCCCAGCTTTCGCCGCTCAGCTTGTCTGTCGCACCGACATAAGAGAGCAGACTGTCGGTGACCGGACGGCGTTCGCCGGTCAGGATCAGCGTCAGATAATCGGTCAGCTTCGGTGACCACTGAATGCCACCCACCAGCGTACTCAGATCCTGACCCAGCGGCGTACTGCCGAGGTCAATCTTGTACTGATCGCCACTTAACGCCAGCTTCAGCTCAACGCCGGAGGCGTTCTGTGAACCCGGGGAGTCAACCGTCACATCATCAAGGTTAGCTTTGTCAGTGGCGCTGGCCAGTGAATTCTGCACGCTCGCTAACGCCGCCTTACCTTTGGTGGTCAGCGGATTGAGATCGTCAAAGGTATAGTCGGTGCCGTCGCTTTTGGTGATCTCTTCGTTTTTCAGCGTCTGCACCGCGGCGGAAACCGCCTGCGACAGCGCACCGGTACCGAAGCGTCGGCTCGACTGGCCATCAGCGCTACCGGCACTCAGCGACACTGGCGTCACAGTAAACTCAAAGCGCGAGTCGCCAAAGGGTACGCTGGACCAGGTCAGCGGCGCTTTGGCTTCGGTCAGCTTGCTGAGACCCGATTCGCCATCACGACCACGGATCTCCACGCCGCCCTGCGCCCAGGTGCCGGTACGCTCCTGCAGATCGTCCATCATGGTATTGATCTGCTTCAGCGTACGGCTCTGCAGGGTTGGTGCATTGACGGCTGCCGTCTGACCGCCAATATCGCGATAACTGGTGGCGTCCGGCGCCGTCTGCCATGGCATCGTCGCGCCGTAGGTGGAGGCCGGACGGCGTGAGTCTGGCGTACTGCGGTTGATAAATGGATTGTCCGCCAGCGCCAGACCGCCCACCGATGGCGTGCTGCCGGTTTCCGCGCCTTGCAGACCGATCATTTTGCCGCGTGCGGTACGCAGATAACCCAGCGCCTGGTTATGATTGCCTTCCGCTTCTGACACGCGCGCCATCAGCAACAGGCGTTCCGGCGTCTGTTCGCCGCGCAGTCCCTGCGTCAGGGCGCGGGCTTTAGGCACATCGTTGAGCGCCAGCGCTACGTTAATCGAACCTTCGCGCGCATCTTGTGTTGGCGTGTCACGCGTCAGCAGATAGTCGTAAACCACGCCCGCTTCTTTGTTCATTTTGCCGGACTGATATAAACGCGCCATCGCAAACATCAGATCGCTGTTTTGCGGATCGCTTTGCAGCGCGCTAATCAGCTTGTCGTATGCCTGCGCATACTGTTTCTGCTCACGCAGACGGTCGACTTCATTAATCACGTAGCCATTACGAATTCCGGCCAGCTGAGTCGGCGTACTGCGCGCCTGCAATGAAGGATTGCTCAGGAAGTTCTGCGCTTCAGCGGTTAAGCCTGCCTGATTCAGCACCGCCACCTGCGCGGCATAATCACCGGCATTGCCCTGCACGCCACGCTGCATATTGTTGCGCACCACAGCCACAGCGCTGCTGAGATCGCCGGCCTGCGCCAGATTTTGCGCCAGCTTGCCCGCATCCGCCGGATTAGCCGGAGGACTGGCGGCCAGCGCTTTCAGCGTGTTGGCTGCTGCCGCATTCGAGCCTTGCGCCAGATACTGTTCGGCGGTGCTCATCTGTAAGTTAAAGTTCACGCGCTGCGCCAGCGTGCGCATTTCAGCATTCTGACTGCGGGCCGGAATACGTGATAACAGCGTATTCGCCTGCTGCCAGGCGCCACTTTCACTGGCATTCAGCGCACCGGCGTACAGCTCGTTGCTGCTGGCGCCGTTGCGGAATACCGGCTGCATCACATTGGCGGCGGCTGCACTGTCACCCTGGCTACGGTAAATACGCGCCAGATCGAGACGTAACCAGCCGTCATTCGGGAAGCGCTGCAAACCCTGTTGCAGTATCGCAATCGCCTGCTGCGAATTACCGGCAGTCAGTGCCTGTTTTGCCTGCTGACGTACCGGTTCGCTGGTAGCAACCGGACGTGGCGTGACGCTCTCACGTACCGAGGCCGGTAACGATGAGAGCAGAGTATTGGCTTCAGCAGTGCGGTTTTGCTGACGCAAGACGTAGAACAGCCCCTCTTTGGCGCTGCGGTTATCGGCATCCGCCTGCAATACCGCGCGGTAAGTCTGCTCCGCTTCATCCAGCTGATTGGCGCGACGCAGTGCATCAGCACGGAACAAGCGGGCAGCCACGCCTTTTTCACCCTCGGCCTGCGCCAGCGGTGCGCTCAGCGCTAACGCCTGCGTGGTATCGCCGGTTTTTAACGCCTGCTGCGCGTTAGCTAATTGCGAATAGAAACGAGCATCGCTGGCCTGCTGCTGACGCTGCTGACTGTTATCGCCACCCAGCTTCGCCGAACGCTCCAGATAATCAGCGGCGGCAGTATAATTACCGCTGCGCTGCGCGGCATAGCCTAAACCGGCCAGCGCATCAGCATCCTGTGGATTCGCCTGTAATACCTGCTCAAAGGAGCTTTGCGCGCCAGCAACATCGCCGCTGTTCAGAGCGGTAAAGCCACGGCCTTTCTCCGCACCGCCGACGTTTTTGCGGTAGTACTCCATCACCGCGCTATCTTGCGGATGACGCTGTTGCCAGGTCTGATACAGCGCGGCATCCTGCGGCTGCGGTCCAAGCCACAACAGCGCCTGACGCATCGAACGGTCGGCGTCAGTATTGCCATCAGCCATCCCCTGCAATACCTGCAAGCCTTCACGACGTGTCGATTCCTGCCAGGTCAGCGCTTTACCTAACGCCAGCTGTGCACCGGCATCTTGCGGATGCCGGGCGGCAAACTGGCGCAGGCTGTCGATTGCCTGTGGTCGCAGGTTACGGTCGCCTGCCATCGTCAGATAGTATTCTGCGGCGATGCTGGCCGGCGGCTCATTACCGGAGAAGGTGTTGCGCCAGGTTTGCAGCGCGGCGTTAACATTACCGCTGCGCGCCTGCTGACGCGCCAGCGACAGCTGCGCCTGCGGAATCGACTGCAGCTGTTTAGCGTTATCCAGCTCCGCCAGACGAGGATCCTGTGGCGAAACCTGGCTAAGACGGTTGCGCCACTGGGCGGCGCCGGTGCTGTCGCCGCTCTGCTGCGAATAGAGCGCCATCAGATACAGCGCCTGAGCATTACCGGCGTCCACCATCAGGATTTTCTGCAACGCATCCCTGGCCAGCTCGTCATGCGCCTTCTGATGCCAGTAAGTCGCCTGGTCGAACAGCGCCTGCATGGCCGGATTGTTCTCTGCTGCAAGCAGCGCCGGGGCAAAAGCAGCGGTAGCCATCGCGCTGCTCAGCAGCAGCGCCTGGCGAACTCTGGCGGTTAAATTTTTTATTTTCATTGTCTTATCACTTCTGTTCGCCAGAGGAATCATCTTTGCTGTGCTTATGCAGACGCTTCCATGCATGGCGCTTCAGCATCACGTAAGCACTGCCACCGACAATAATCGAAAGCAGCAACGCGCACAGCGCCAGCAGCACCGAGTGCTGGTTGGCATACCACACAATCATCATGTACCACGGCATCTGACCGCTCGGGAACTGCGGTCCGACGCGGAAACTGCGAATACCGTTCTCATCGGTAATAATCGCTGTATCGCCACGGATACCGGCGTTAATACGCGGGGAGTTCAGGTCATTATGCAAACTCAGCAACTGCTGATCGCTGCTGGCAATGGTCATCACTACCAGATGATCCTCACTCCACGGCGAGCGATAGCTGACAAAACCACGCCAGGATTCGTTCGAGGAGAAGTAGCGATCCGCATCCAGCGGCTTGCGATACCAGTCACCGGTCAGCCAGCTACGCAGGTTGTCGAGGGTGGTCGGCGCCTTCACGCCAAAAGTATGCGTGGTGGTGTCATACGGTGAATTCACCAGCATCGCCTGATTAAACGCGCTTTGTCCCATGGTTGAGATCGCCAGCACATCGCTGTTCTTCAGACGCTCAAGACTAGAACCGCCAGCAGGAATGCCAAACATCACGCTGTTATGGTCCAGCGTGACGCCAGTAGCGTTACCAGCGCGTCCGGCCATATCCAGCAGGGCGCTAATTTCGGCGTCACTCGGCTTCTCCGGCATCATCAGCACGGTTTGCGAGAAATCCGCCATCCGTGAGAACGGGAAGGAAGCACCGACAAAATAAGAGAGGTTCGGCAACAAGGTAAAGTGACGGGTGTTGCTCAGATCGATCGAAGAGTTATCTTCGATACGGCTCTTAATATTGTTGTTCAGCAGCACGCTACATGGCGCATCGGCTTTCGGCTTAATATTGAAATAGAGTTGCAGCTGGTTGTCGCCATAGATCAGATACGGCTCCAGTTTCAGTGCATAGCTCTCCTGACGCGCATCGCCGCCCAGACGGTGCCAGATATTTTCCAGCAGGCCGACTTTATTGACCGTCAGATTACGCAGGAAGGTGCCGTTCAGCGTCACGTTAAGCGATGAGTTGTTTTCATCAATCCAGCCTTCGGCCGGGAAACGGTAGTTTAGCTGTACCGGAATCGAGTCACCGTCCCACAGGAACAGGTCAGGCGCAGCGCGGAAGTTAACCCGCAGCGCATCATGCCAGATGCCGTTAGTGGTCAGACTCTGATCTTTACGCAGCAGCTCCGCAAGACGGACGGGTCGATCGGTATTAATCCAGCGCGGCGCGTCATAAGGTTTACGCACCGGAATGGTTTGCGCCGTCACATTCAGCGTCGAGGCGTCCTGCATCAGCGGCGCTTTAATTAAGCGATACGCCGCCTGCCGCAGCTGATCTTCATCCTTACCGATCACCAGCATCAGTTTATAGGTTGGGTTATCCGGGTTATCCACCAGTTGCAGCGTCGGTCCGTTAACCACCGGCAACGTCAGATTGCCAATTTTCTCGCCTGGCTGGCCATACACAATGCCGTTTTTCTCCGGCAGCTGATTGCGCAGCACCGGGAAAGTGGCTCCGCGATAGTCCGCCTGAATGCCCATCCACGAAGAGACCATTGCCGCGGCGGTGATCTGCCCCGGCGTGACCGTCGACGGGAACACCATGGTGACGTTGGCACCAGTCATCTGTAGCGGATCGATAAACGGCCGCGGGAAGTTACGCATGCTGGTGCCAGTATTCAGCTGCTGACCTTCCAGTGACAGACGGGTCTGCGGCAGAATCACCACCTGATACTGTTCAGCACTATCACGCTCACACAGCAGCTGATCGGCATCGTTAATTTTGAAACTCAGGTTGTTGCTCGATACCACCATCGCCGCCGGAATATCCAGCTGATAGGTGGCGGTATCGCTATCTGAAGCGTTCAGCGGCAGGGTGCCCAACGGCTGACCATTCAGCATCAGCTGGATGGACGTATTACGTGCCGCCAGCGCCGGAGAAACCCGCAGCGCAAGATCGAGGCGCGCATTGGTAATCACCTGATCGGTTGGCAGGGTAAACACAATGCCGGATTGCAGCTGGCCGCCGCTCAGCATTACGCCGTTCTGCTGGCCCATCTGCGCCACCGTAACGCTGCTGGAAATCGGATGGAACGCCATTACCGGCGCATCGCTGGCTACCGGCGGCTGCATCAGACCTGGCGCAGCATCGGCCGCAACGCTTTCACCCCCTTCGATCTCTGCCGGTGGTTCTTCGCTAATCGGTTCCTGTGGCTGGCTGTTATCCGCAGGTGCGCTCTCTGGCGCATAAGGCGTCGCGCCGGCGGTGGACCGCAGGCTGTTCTCTGCAGCACCGACATCGGACGGGGCAGGCAGTTGTGATAACGCAGCGCTATCCTGAGTCACACTCTGATCTGCCGCTAATGCGCCACCCAGAGTCACGCTGCCGCTGATTAACGTGGCCAGCATTGTCCTTAAAAACAGTTGCTTCATGCTGCGTTATCCTCTTGCACCTGAGCCGCTTCTTTTCTGGCCCGGCGTTTATTGCGCCGATCCTGCCAGGTGAGCCAGAACAGCTCAAATACGGTGCGGATAATGGTTAACAGCGAGCGGAAAGGATTATCCGGCTTATGCTCTGGCTGAATCCAGGCATCAGCACGCGCCAGCACCACGCGGACTAACTCACGACGGCGTGATAACGGCATTTCATCAAACTGCATACGGATCACGCCATCACTGTAACCGATGGTTTTCACCGGAATACTGATGGTGCCGGAGTGCAGCAGCACATCGATCTCTTCGATTTCATCGGTCTCATGGCGATTATCCGGTGCATTGATCTGTGCGCCACCCATCGACAGGTCGACAGTGGTGCTGCGCGAGGAGATGCCGCTGGCATAGTGAATAATCACCGGAATCTGCACTTCGATACGGATGGTTTTGCGCGTCTGGCGGGTTTCACGCGCCACGGCAATCGCCGCCATCAGGATGATCAGGCTGAATATCGCCCAGCCGACGTTCAGCGAGATAACATAAGGATCGACGCCGAAATAGTCATGGAACACCGCGCGAATCACACCGGCCATCACACCAATAAATAACAGGGCGGCGGTGATCACATGCGGGCGCACAATATTAAAGTCGAAGAAGCCGACATCCAGCAGGCCGCCTTTATCGGTGACGTTAAATTTGCCGTGCTTAGGTGAAATCATGGTCAGCAGCGTCGGGATCACCAGATGGAATGCCATCACCGTTTCGTAAATTTCACCCCAGAAGGTGTAACGGAAGCGGCCATTCATGCGGGAGTTGACGTACAGTGACATCACCAGGTGCGGCAATACATAGGCAAAAATCAGCGACGCTGACGAGTGAATAATATTCAGGTTAAACAGCAGATACGCCAGCGGCGCGGTCAGGAACACCACACGCGGCAGGCCAAACTGGAAGTGCAGCATGGCGTTGAGATAACACAGACGCTGCTGCCACTTCAGGCCACGACCCAGTAACGGGTTGTCGACACGGAAAATCTGCGTCATACCGCGCGCCCAGCGGGTACGCTGCACAATATGCAGACCCAGACGCTCGGTAGCCAGTCCCGCCGCCAGTGGAATCGACAGAAACGCTGAACCCCAACCCAGACGCTGCATCTTCAGGGCGGTGTGCGCATCTTCCGTCACGGTTTCAACCGCAAAGCCGCCAATCTCTTCCAGCGCTGAACGGCGAATCACCGCACAGGAGCCGCAGAAGAAGGTGGCGTTCCAGTTATCATTACCCTGCTGCACCGGACCGTAGAACAGCGCCCCTTCATTCGGGATATTACGCGCCGCGCGCAGGTTACGCTCAAACGGATCCGGCGAGTAGAAATAGTGTGGTGTCTGCAACAGCGCCAGTTTCGGATCGGTCAGGAATGGCCCGACGGTAGCCTGCAGGAAAGTACGGGTCGCCACGTGATCACAGTCAAAGACGCAAATCAGCTCGCCTTTGGTGATTTTCATGGCGTGGTTCAGGTTACCGGCTTTCGCATGGGAGTTATCTTCGCGGGTGATATATCCCACGCCGACATCGGCGGCGAATACCGCAAACTCACTACGTTTGCCGTCATCCAGCAGATAGATTTTCAGCTTATCGCGCGGATAGTCGATACACTGGGCGGCCAGCACGGTATCGCGCACCACATCGAGGCTTTCATTATACGACGGCACGTAAATATCGACCGTTGGCCACAGGCTAATATCATCCGGCAACGGCTCAATGGTCCGCTTTAATGGCCAGGTGGTTTGCAGGAATCCGAGGATCAAAATCAGCCAGACATACAGCTCGGCAATAAATAATCCAATCCCGAGGATCGCTTCAACTTCAGAATTGAAGTGCAGTGTTTCGGTAGCACGCCAGTAAATATAGCGGGTGGACATTAATGCCGAAAGAATCACCATCACAATTGAGACCTGCTTACTTTTACTCAGCCCGAGTAAAAACAGGATGGCAATGCTTATTAAGCCAAAAATATATTGTTTTTGACCGTCCATTGGCGTGATAACAATCACGGCGGCAACTGGAAATAACACCAGCAGCAGCAGGTAAAACAGCGCTTTATTCATGAAGCATCCTGAGAACAGGGATTAATCGTTATTGCTCAGCAATGAGCTATTGTGAACCCACAGTGGGGCGCGGCGTCCATGCCTTATTGGCGTTAAAGCGAGCGTAATGTGGCGTGAACTGTGCCATCGCCCACTTTGATATCCAGTAATCCGGCCAGACGTTTACTGACCAGCTCGATATCAAAGGCAGCAGCAGATACCGGGCTAAAATCGAAAATAGAGCGTTGTGAGGCATTGGCTTCCGCCACACTCTCATCACGGTGCACCACACCGAGTAATTTCTCACCCAGCCGTTGCTGCATAAAAGCAGTGACATCACGGCTGATATTACGGCGCGCATCACTCTGATTGAGAATAAAATAGTGACCGGCTTTGTCATTGAGAGCGCTACCAATAAGTCGCTCATTCTCAATTTGTGGCAGCAGTGACAGCGAAGCGGTATCCGCCAGCATCACCACCAGATGAAGATCCGCCAGCGCTTTCATCGCTTTTAATGCCGGACCTGGGCCTGGCGGGAAATCGGCAATAATCACCAGGCCAGGATAGTTAAGCACCGTATCCAGCCCGCGACGCAGGAAAAGCGGGTCGTTCGCCAGATTATTTTCAAAGGCGACACGCTCATCTTCACTGACATCACCATACGGCATCACAAAAATATTGCCGCCGGTGGTCAGAATTGACGCACTCCAGTCGGAATTTTCTGCGGACTTAGCGACAAAACCACGGCCGTCGGCCAGCGGCACGCCAAAGTGCAGACGCAAGGCATTTTGCACATCAAAATCCACCACCAGCACCTTACTGCCGCCACGCGCCAGCGCAAAAGCAAGGTTAGCCGCCATGGTAGTTTTACCGACGCCACCTTTAGGGGAACACACGCAAACTAACGGCATAAGGCAATTTTCTCTAGCAAAGGTTTTAACAACGATTCTTTGGTCACGCTGACAGCAGGGCCAGTATGACGCGCATTAAACAGCTGTTTGTAGCGTAGTGCATTTTCAGCCTGAGCGGGCGCTGATGCTGCGGGCGCAGCAGAAACCGCAGCGGTAAAAGCGGCGCCAGCTTGCTGTATCAGTGGTACTGCCGCAGGCTGTGCGGCTACCTGTGGCGCAGGTTCAGGCGCAGCCATCGACGACAGATCGGATCCCAGCGCCCCCAACGCCGGGAACGCTGTCGCTGCTGGTGCCTGGGTCTGTGGCGCTGCGACCTCGGGTTGTGGCTCGGCAGCGACCGCCGCAGGCTTCAACGTTGCCGCAATGCTGTCAAACAGCGTACCGCCCTGGCTGCCCACCGATGGCGCAGCCACAAATGATTTCACCACCTGATGAGGCGACTTATCAGTTGAAAACTGGTCTTTAGCGACCGGCTGCGGCTGAATCACATCAATACTCTGACCACGATCCAGCGCAGAGCTGCTGTTATTGTCATTGAGTAATTGCTTGATAATCGCCCAATTTGTCGTATCAGACTCAAGGGTTTGCTCAGACATGTCCTTGAATTTGATATTATTTGTTTGGGTTTTTTCTTTGAAGCGCTGCAGATCATCATAACTTTTCATATGATTTCAACTGAATTCGTTAGGGGGTGAATTTCGCAAAATATAGCACACAACTTTTCGCCAGGTGAGAATATTCTTAATATTAAGGGTCCTGCGCCATCATGATTTTTAATCTACAGGATTTATTATTTATCGATAATTACGAAGGTTATTTATTGTGGGCGTGACTATCAGATGGGTTAAATTAATAAGCTGCCATCGCTTTGACTGATAAAGCATAAAGGCCGGTTTAATTAAGCATGACTCAATGCAGGTATTTAAGTGAAATGGCATAAAATAAAGGCCGGTTTTCACCGGCCTGTTAACGCGTTTGATTCTGCGTTTATCCTGCGTTTTGCTGCTCATCCTGATCGACCGCAAAACAGGCCACCTGCTGCTCACCATGTTGTTTCAGCTGCGGTTGCAATTGCGTGCAGGTACCGAAACGGCGGTGACAACGGGCGTTAAAAGCACAGCCCGGCGGCGGGTTGAGCGGGCTTGGCAGCTCTCCCGTCAGCTTGATGCGTTGACGACGGTCATCAGGATTCAGGCGTGGTGTGGCTGACAACAGCGCCTGAGTATAAGGGTGGCGCGGATTAGCAAATATCGCCTCTTTACTGCCTTTTTCTACACAGCGACCCAGGTACATCACCATCACTTCATCAGCGATATGTTCAACTACCGATAAGTCGTGCGAAATAAACACATAAGACAGCCCCAAATCCTGCTGCAAATCCATCATCAGGTTTAATACTTGCGCCCGAACCGAAACGTCGAGGGCGGAAACCGGCTCATCGGCGATCAGCACATCCGGATCGAGCATCAGACCACGCGCAATGGCGATACGCTGACGCTGACCACCGGAAAACATATGCGGATAGCGATCGTAATGCTCAGTTTTCAGACCTACTTTCGCCATCATCTCCAGCGCTTTTTCCCGGCGCTCGGCTTTGCTTAGCGAAGTATTGATTACCAGTGGCTCTTCCAGAATATGGCTGACCTTTTTACGCGGATTCAATGAGCCATATGGATTCTGAAACACAATCTGGATTTTCTGCCGGCGTAATTTCTGTGCCTGTGGATCGTGTTTTAACAGATCCTGGCCGTGCCAGTAGAGCTGGCCACTGGTTGGCGTCTCAATCATGGTCAGCAGACGACCCAGCGTCGATTTACCACAACCAGACTCACCGACCACCGCCAGCGTTTTGCCGCGTTCCAGATTAAAGGAGACGCCATCCAGCGCCTTCACCAGCCGCTCCTGACCAAACAGGCCTTTTTTCATCGGATAGTGCTTTTTCAGGTCAATAGCCTGCAGCAGATAGTGCTGTTCCAGCGTTTTTTCATCACTCATAAGTTGGTCTCCCGGCATCATCCAGAGGGAAATGACATTTGGACTGACGCCCCGGAATATCACGTAATTCAGGTTCTTCACTGCGGCAGCGATCGGTGACATACGGGCAGCGTGGGTTCAGCAAACAGCCATTCGGGCGGTCATATTTACCCGGCACCACACCCGGTAGTGACGCCAGACGCGCTTTATCGGCGGCAAACTCCGGTAATGCGCGCAGCAGCGCCTGGGTATACGGATGGCGCGGCGCGCGGAAAATATCCACCGCTTTACCGGTTTCCACCACCTGCCCGGCGTACATCACAATAATGTGCTGCGCCGCTTCCGCCACCAGCGCCAGATCGTGGGTAATCAGGATCAGCGCCATATTTTCCTGGCGCTGCAGATCGAGCAGCAGTTCAATAATCTGCGCCTGAATGGTCACATCCAGCGCCGTAGTCGGTTCATCAGCAATCAGTAATTTCGGCCGACAGGCGATCGCCATGGCGATCATCACGCGCTGACTCATCCCACCGGAGAGCTGATGCGGATAAACATCCAGACGCGACGCGGGATCGGGGATACCGACCTGCTCCAGCAGATCAATCGCCCGCTGGCGGCGCGTACGGCGATTACCGCCCTGATGCACCTTAATCGCTTCCATAATCTGGAAACCGACGGTGTAGCACGGGTTCAGGCTGGTCATCGGATCCTGGAAAATCATCGCCACTTCCGAGCCCACCAGCTGGCGGCGCTCTTTTTCGGAGATTTTTTTCAGATCACGCTGGTTAAATTCCAGTTTATCGGCGGTGACGCGACCGGGATAATCAATCAGTCCCATAATCGCCAGTGAGCTAACCGACTTGCCGGAACCAGACTCGCCGACAATACCGACCACCTGCCCCTGCTCAACCTGATAGCTGATGCGATCAACCGCACGGAACGGAGCTTTTTCGTCGCCGAAATGCACCGATAGTTTTTCTATATTCAGTAATGCCATCTCGGTGCCTCTTTACTGCTTGAGTTTCGGGTCGAGGGCATCACGCAAGCCATCGCCCATCAGGTTAAATGCCAGAACCGTCAGCAGAATCGCGACACCAGGGAAGGTCACGACCCACCAGGCACTTTGCGCATACTGCAATACATCGGAGAGCATGGTGCCCCACTCCGGCGTTGGCGGTTGCGCGCCCATACCCAAGAAGCCCAACGCGGCCATATCAAGAATCGCGTTAGAGAAACCAAGCGAAGCCTGCACGATCAGCGGTGCCAGGCAGTTTGGCAAAATATTGACGAACATCTGTCGAATCGCACCAGCACCGGCCACCCGTGAAGCAGTGACGTAATCGCGATGCACTTCCACCAGCACCGCCGCGCGCGTTAAGCGGATATAATGCGGCAGGGCGACAAAGGTCAGGGCGATGGAAGCATTAACAATCGACGGGCCAAATATCGCTACCAGAACCAGCGCCAGCAGCAGGCTTGGCAACGCCAGCATAATATCCACCAGGCGCATAATCATGGCGTCAACCGTGCCGCCGACATAGCCAGCGATTAAGCCAAACACCACGCCGAGGATCAGCGACAGTACCACCACCATACAGCCCACCAGCAGCGACAGGCGGGCGCCATACATCAGACGCGACAGCACATCGCGGCCCACATCATCGGTGCCGAACAGAAACTCCCAGCTGCCGCCTTCCTGCCAGACTGGCGGGCGCAACAGCGAATCGCGGAACTGCTCAGCAGGCGCATGTGGCGCCAGTACGCTGGCGAACACCGCGATTAAGATCATAATGACCACATACACCAGGCCGATCACGGCGCCTTTGTTACGTTTAAAGTAGTGCCAGAATTCCTGAATTGGGGTCATCGGCTTTGGTGCAGCAGTGATGCTGCTCGGATCAATTTGAGACATCCCGGCCCCCTTATTTTTTATGTCGGATACGTGGGTTAACCACGCCGTATAGCAGGTCGACCAGCAGGTTTACCAGGATAATCAAGGTAGCCACCAGCAGAACACCGCCCTGCACCACCGGATAGTCCCGACGCTGTAACGCATCGATTAACCAGCGGCCCAGTCCCGGCCAGGAAAAGATAGTTTCGGTCAGGATCGCACCCGCCAGCAGCGTGCCGACTTGCAGACCAATCACCGTCACCACCGGTAACATCGCGTTGCGCAGCGCATGCACCACAATCACCCTAAGGCGGGTCAGACCCTTGGCGCGCGCGGTACGGATATAATCCTCACCCAGCACTTCCAGCATTGACGAGCGAGTCATACGCACAATTACCGCCAGCGGAATCGTGCCAAGCACCACCGCCGGCAGAATCATATGCATCAGCGCGTCTTTGAAATCGCCGGGTTCGCCCCAGAAGAAAGTGTCAATAATCATAAAACCGGTAAGTGGCATGGTATCGTCGAGGAAAACCGTATCGCCGATACGCCCGGAGACCGGCGTCAGGTTCAGTTGCACTGACACCAGCATGATCATCATCATGCCCCACCAGAAGATCGGCATTGAGTAACCGGTCAGGGCGATGCCCACTGCGGTGTGATCGAAAATCGAACCGCGTTTTACCGCTGCCAGCACGCCGACCGGAATCCCTACCGCCACCGCAAACAGCATGGCGCAGATACCGAGTTCCAGCGTCGCTTTAAAGCGCGGAACAAACTCATCCCATACCGGGATGCGGCTTTTCAGTGAAATACCCAGGTCGCCATGCATGACACCGTTGATGTAGGTGAGGTACTGCTTCCACATCGGCTGGTCCAGCCCCAGCTGGGCCAGTAATTGCGCATGACGTTCAGGAGAGATGCCACGTTCACCGGCCATAATCATTACCGGGTCGCCCGGTATCAGGTGAACGAAAGCGAAAGTTAATAGGGTGATACCAATAAACGTTGGGATAACCAAACCCAAACGTCGGAGTATGAACTGCAACATAATCCGTATTCTCTGTAATCTCCCGCAGCCGTAACCGACGGGATTTATAATTGCTCACATCTGGCGAAACGCTGACCAGCGTTCACCGCGACACGCCTGATACCAGGTATCAAAGTGCCTTTACCAGTTTATTCATCCGGGAAAAGGGCCAGCAACGCTGGCCCTGCAGATCAGAACGACTTACTCAGCGACATCAACATTGACGAAGTAGTGGCCGCCTAATGGATCAACCACATAACCACTGACTTTCTTGCTGACTGGCTCGTACACGGTAGAGTGCGCGATAATCAGGGCTGGCGCCTGGTCATGCATTACGACCTGAGCTTGCTTGTAGTACTCGATACGTTTGTTGTGATCGTCAGTGGCGCGAGCCGGCTGGATCTGCTCTTCAAACGGCTTGTAACACCAGCGCGAATAGTTAGAGCCATCTTTTGCCGCCGCACAGCTGAACAGGGTGGCGAAGAAGTTATCCGGATCCCCATTATCACCGGTCCAGCCCATCATCACCGTCTGGTGTTCACCCGATTTAGCACGCTTCAGATACTCGCCCCACTCGTAGGTAACGATCTTGGCTTTCACGCCAATTTTCGCCCAGTCGGACTGAATCATCTCCGCCATACGACGGGCGTTAGGGTTGTATGGACGCTGTACTGGCATTGCCCACAGGTCGATGGCGAAACCGTCTGCCATACCGGCTTCTTTCAGCAGCGCTTTGGCTTTTTCCACATCATAAGGGTAATCCTTAACATCGTCGTTGTAGCCCCACATCGTTGGTGGGATCAGGTTTTTAGCCGCCTGGCCAGCGCCCTGATACACGGCTTTGATAATCGCGTCCTTGTTTACCGCCATGGTCAGCGCCTGACGTACTTTCAGGTTATCCAGCGGCTTTTTCTCAACGTTAAATGACAGATAGCCGACGTTCAGGCCTGGCTGCTCCATCAGGTTGATATTCTTGTCTTCCTTCATGCGCGCGATATCAGCCGGGTTCGGATACGGCATCACCTGGCATTCGCCTTTCTGCATTTTCGCATAACGTACAGAAGCATCCGGGGTAATGGAGAACACTAAGCGATCGATCTTCGGCTTGGTGCCCCAGTATTCCGGGTTAGCTTTGTACAGAATGCGTGAATCTTTCTGGTACTGCTGCAGCTGGAAGGGACCGGTACCGACCGGGTTCAGATCCACTTTGTCCGGCGTACCGGCTTTCAGCATATTGTCTGCGTATTCGGCAGAGAGCACGGAAGCGAAGTCCATCCCCAGGTCAGCGAGGAACGGCGACTCAGGGCGAGTCAGCACAAAGCGTACGGTGTTATCGTCCACTTTCTCGATTTTGCTGATCAGGTTTGGCATATCCATGCCGTCGAAGTATTCATAGCTGCCACCGGAAACACCATGATATTTGTTGTTTTTATCCAGCTGGCGCTCAAAGGTGAATACCACGTCGTCGGCATTAAAATCGCGCGTCGGTTTGAAATCTTTGGTGGTGTGCCACTTCACGCCTTTACGCAGGTGGAAAGTGTAGGTCTTGCCATCTTCGCTGACGTCCCATTTTTCTGCCAGCGCAGGCTGAATTTCGGTAGTACCGATTTTGAACTCAACCAGACGGTTGTAAATCTGACGGGAACTGGCGTCATAGGTGGTGCCGGAGGTAAACAACTGCGGGTTAAAGCCTTCAGGCGAACCTTCTGAACAGTAGACGAGGGTCTTCGCCTGGACACCGGCGGCTACGGTCATCGCGATCAGGCTCAGACCAACCTTCAGCATCCCTGTTTTAGCCAAGGAAATACTCATGCTTATACTCCAATGTGATGTGTTGTTGTGTGCGTTACGCCCGGCCTGTGTTTTTTTAGTGTGGCCGGTGCATGCCCTCAGGCATCAATAAGAAGGCGAGCTATTAACGTCTGACTCTGTGGAATCCATCAGACGAATCCGCTTCCTGCCGCCTCATTGAGGCATCAATTTGTCAACA
The DNA here is from genome assembly GCF_025527015.1 of Winslowiella arboricola. Classification (GTDB taxonomy): domain Bacteria; phylum Pseudomonadota; class Gammaproteobacteria; order Enterobacterales; family Enterobacteriaceae; genus Erwinia; species Erwinia arboricola. The sequence continues at coordinate 375,448 of NZ_JAODIM010000039.1, forward strand.
GTTGCAACTAACGTCAATACAAAGACCAGGTATTTACACAGAGTGTGAGAAACAGCAAGCAAACATAAAAAAAACACATCACTAACAATTGCAGTCGAAAAATGCACTATCAGCGATAATAACCAGACTATGATCGCGTGTATCAAATTATTACCAGTGATTTACTCCGCTAAAAAACAATTAAAAATTCTCGTTTAGTGATGAATATCTGCACGATTAGTTTTGTGATCCAGCGCAAATCAGCAAAATATGCTGCGACATGGGTATAAGAAATGGTCAACAAGCGGCATTCGGTCATAAGCAGAATGTGTCGCGAAATAAGGGGCGAGCCTGTCACGACAGGGGGGATGATTACTCTATGCAGAAACGATGCAAAATAGTGCTTACTGTTGCATAAATCCATCGTGAAAACATAATAAGCTGGTCTGATAAGTAAAAACCGCAGAATTACTGTCAGCCAGCTCTGTTCTGTCTGTGCCGCTAAGAGTCTGAAGGGGTGGCTGTCCAGTCGACAATAAAGGTAAGCAGCACTTTCACATACTGTTTCAGCTGGCTAATCGACACCTGTTCATTAACGCTGTGGGCATGCTCCAGTTTACCTGGACCGAAAATCGCCGCCGGAATACCGACATGGCCGAACCAGCCGCCATCCGTTACGGTGGGTGAGACATCAATTATCGCAGGCTTACCGGAAATGTCCGCGTAGCGCTGCGCCAGCAGGCGAATGCCCGCATGTTCAGGGTCAACTTCCAGCGACGGGAATATCTCACCGCGATCTTCAATCATCGATTTACCTCCCCAGCGGAACTGCGGAGGATGGTCGCGCAACCAGGGATCGGCGCTGGCAACCGCCTGGATATGGTTTTCGATCTCCTGCACGATAGTCTGATGGTTTTCATTGGGATAGTAGTGAACCGTAATCCACAGACGACACTCATCAGCAATAAACGCCGCATGGCGACCGCCTTCAATCACTGCCGGATTAATGGTAGTGGCGCCGGGTGGGCAGCCCGGGTAACTCTTCACCACCGCCCAGTGGCGCTCCAGTTCCTGTAATCCCTGGATGATTTTCATCATCTTTTCAATCGCGCTGGCGCCGACTAAACCACCACCGGCGTGGATCATGCGGCTACGGGTGCCGTCGTGGAAGCTTTGCGGACTTTTAACCGTAATCCAGCCGGTGATCACACCGCCCTGCCCCTGAATATGCAGATCGGAAGTATCGACTATCAGCGCCAGATCGGCGCTGTAACCCCGTTTGCAGCACTCCAGAGTTCCGGCTTCTCCCACCTCTTCGCCAATCACCGACTGAAAAATCAGGTCTCCTGGCAGCGTAATCTGCTGCTCGCGCAGCAGCTTTAGCGCAAACAGCGCTCCGGCCACTCCGCCTTTCATATCCGCCGCACCGCGGCCAATTACCACATCATCGCGCACAATTGGCTGGAAAGGCCCGCTTTCCCAGGCTTCCTGCGGCGAGACTTCCGCGACATCGATATGGCCATTAATAATCAGACTGTGATGGTGTGCGCTGTCGCTGCCTTTCAGTGTGCCGACAACATTGGGATCGCCGGGGTAGATATCCCAGCTGTCGATGGCGCAACCCAGCTCGCGCAGGTAACCGGCGATAAACGCCTGCGCCTGCGCCGTATTCCGCGCGGGTGGCGCCGGAGTCGCAAAGGCGATTAGCTCACAGAGCAACGCGATAAGTTCGTCTTCACGACTATCAACCAGATCGAGTAATTGCCGGATATCAGTGGGCATCAGTGGAGGCTCCTGTAGGGGCGTTCGGATGGCAGGCGGGATGCAAACCATCAGCATGGGCGGCGAAAACGCCGCCCCTACATAAGTCTGTGAATTTCTCCAGGGGCGGCATTCTCGCCGCTCTCCAGCATAATCAAGATTCGAAGGGTATTTTGCAAACAACAAAAAACCCCTGTCATTGCTGACAGGGGTTCTGAAGATGGTCGGCGAGAGAGGATTCGAACCTCCGACCCACTGGTCCCAAACCAGTTGCGCTACCAAGCTGCGCTACTCGCCGATGGGGGCGCATGTTACTGCGCGGCCCCGGGAGCGTCAACGACTTTTTGTGAAATGCGCCTCAACCGCCTGGAAAGCATGCATATTCGGCTGAGGCAACAGATTACGGCTTAGAATCCGGTGCCTGGCACCAGTTATTTGCCGCTTTAATACCGCCATTCGGTGAGGTATAGCCTATGCAACCGAGGATGGTGTCAAACAGCTCAACATGACGATGCGTTTTACCGGTGCGCTGCTGCGCCTGTAAACGTTCAAATGCACTCTTATTCTTATCATCGGCCAGATACTTATCGGATGCCCAGACAATCATCGGTACGCGGAACTGCTCTGGTGGCGCCATTTCACGCGGCGTACCGTGCAGATGCATATTCTCATCGATAGATTCACCATGGTCAGAGGCATAGAACACGATGGCTTTTTTATCACGTAACTGATCGAATACGCTATCCAGCACGCTGTCGGTATACAGCACCGAGTTATCAAAGGCGTTGATTAACTGCGCTTTACTGCAGAAATCATCAACGCCCATACACTCTGGCTGATAGCGGGCGAAATCTCGCGGATAACGCTGAGAATAGAGATAGTGCGAACCTTTGGTGTGCAATATCACCAGATGTTTGCCCTGAGGATGGCGATCGACAGACGCTTTCAGCTCCGGCACCAGCAGCATATCGTCTACCGGTTTACCCTGATTACGCTTCTCAGAACCAATCTGCTCACGGAAAGCGTAGTTATCAGCATCGGTATTGTTGTAGAACCAGACTTCGCTCTGCATCGCGAACAGTTCAGAGCTGAAACCCAGCTCCTTCAGCACCGCAAACACATTCTGCTCTTTCAGCGTACGACCCGGATTATCCATGGTGCCGCCTTCGCGCACAAACATACAGCGCAGCGAAAGTTTGGTCGAGGTATCACAGGATTCGCCGCGGAAAGCCACCAGGTTCTTCTCTTTCGACAACTTTGGCGTGGTATCACGGTCATAACCGAGAATTCCCATATGATCCCAGCGCGTGGTCTCACCAATCACAAACACCACATAGGTATCGTCAAGACCGGCTGGCGCGACATAACTAAACTTCTCTGCCGGATCGAGCAGGTCCTGGTCGTTCATCGTCTCATCGACACGGGTATAAGCAAACAGCCCCAGCGCGGACAGCCAGTTGGATGGCAGATAGGAGTGCGCAACCACACCGCCATAACTTGGCAGATCGATATTGGTCATTTTTTCCTGCGCCGACTGCTGATGGTCAAAATAACGGATCGGCAACCAGGTCAGCGCCACCGCCGCCAGCATGATAACCACCGGTTTCAGACGATGTCCTGGGGTTTTAAGCTGTTCCAGCAGCGTCATGCTTAGCTTATTGCACCAAATCATCAGCAGCGGTACGGCACTCACCAGCACCATCCAGGCAATAAATTGCAGGCCGACCACTTCTTTCGACAGATCAATATCGGTGGTCATCACCGATGCCACAATGCCGTAGCCAATCACCACATTAAAAAACGCCATGTAATAGCTGGCGGCCACCGAAACCACCACCAGAATTGTGGCGACGATACGATAGAACAGTTTGCCGCCCAGAGACATTAAGCGCATCAGGAAGAAAGTAAGTAAAACGATGGCAACCACTTCCGCAGTGGCGGAGAGCCAGTTTTTCAGTGAAGAGTGAGTAACATAAGGATCAAAACGCCGATAAAAGACGGGAAGATTCAACAAGATACCAAGATAAAGCGCCAGCAGCAGCGAAAGCTTCTGTTGGGTTAACGATTTTATATAATTCATTCGATCCTATTTTCCCGGCATGGCGGTGTAAGCCCTAAACGCTAATCAGACCCTATTATTACGCCAGAGTTCGGGAATCAGGTTAATTAGCTATCTCCCTCAAAAGTGAGGCAGACTTTGCTGTACCGGGCATTTCAGCCAGCTGGCGCAGCGAAGGCGGTAGTAAAGCATAGAAAGTGCCGGGCATCGGCAAAAAATAAGCATCGTGACGAGCAAAACGGCGAAATGGCACGTTTTTCATAATGATGGCAGGAAAATTAAATTGAAGCGGGAGCCATTGCTGGCTCCCGCTTCAATATCAGTTGATGATATTCAGCGTCACATCAATATTGCCGCGCGTTGCGTTAGAGTACGGGCAAACAATATGTGCAGCATCAACCAGTTTCTGCGCTTCAGCGCTGTCCATGCCTGGCAGATGAATATTCAGTTGCGCCTCAATCCCAAAACCGGTCGGAATAGGGCCAATACCCACTTCACCTTCGATAAACGCCTCTTTTGGCAGGGCGATTTTGTCACGGCCGGCAACAAACTTCATCGCACCGAGGAAACAGGCAGAGTAACCGGCAGCAAACAGCTGCTCAGGGTTAGTGACTTCACCACCCGCGCCACCCATCTCTTTTGGCACGCCAAGTTTCACGTCCAGCACGCCGTCGGAAGAGGTCGCACGACCATCACGGCCGCCAGTGGCTTTTGCTTTTGCACGATAGACGACTTTTTCTAATGACATAAAAGTTATTCCTTTTGGGATGTGGTTAGCCCGACAGGGCAAATTTGCACACGATTAAATCGCGAGCGATTTACAGGGACAGACAACAAAATTATAGACCATCTCCGTGACAGATTTTGCTGCACAGGATGACAACTAGTGGCGGTTCGGACTCTTTTTTGCCATCTTGATAACGAATGATGATAAGTTAAAATATAGATAGCGCACTACACAATTGCAAGCGACATTTTCAGCGGGGGACGATTTTGATGCAATCTCTGGAAGAACAGGCACGACGTTATGCCACTAAAGCCCATGCTGAGGCAGGACAACGCCGCAAATATACTGATGAACCCTATATTGTCCATCCGGCGGCGGTTGTGGAACTGGTACGCAGCGTAACCGATAACGAAGTGATGCTGGCTGCGGCCTGGTTACATGACACGGTCGAAGATACCGGCAGTACGTTAAATGATATTGAAAGTCACTTTGGCGCTGAAGTCGCGCGGCTGGTCGGCATGCTGACCGATACGCCGCAGCCGCAGGCAAAAAATCGCGCCAGACGTAAAGTTGCGCATTTCCGCCATACCGCTGCAGCCTGCCCCGAGGCGCAAACCATTAAACTGGCCGATATTATCGACAATACCCGCTCGATTATTCAGTTTGACGCCAGCTTTGCGCGAATTTATCTGGTGGAGAAGCGCGTGCAGATTGCGCTGCTGAAAAATGGCGATGCCGAACTGTGGCAGCAGGCCTCGATTATTATTGAACAGGGGATCCAGCAATTAAGGACACCGCCCTATAACGTGCCGGCAGTATGGTTTGAAAATCAGATGGCGCGCTATAGCGATTAATCTGCTGACATTACTCAGTTAAGCGAAGCAGCAGGTTTTTACCGGCTTCAGTCAGCCGGCAACGTTGCCGGGGACTTTGTGGTTTCTGCGGCAGCGTCATCTCAATCAGCTGGCTGAGCAGTGCGGGTTGCAGATAGCGCTCGCGTAAAGACTTTCTGTCCTTCAATGCCAATGCATCCTGTATCTGCCCACGCGACATTTCACCGTTTAACCTTCTCAATAACCTTGTCACTTGGGGGGCAGCCTTTCGGTTATCGCACTTAGTATCATTTGCAGCATAAATTCAACAAAAGCAGCACAGGTGGGCTATAAGCAGTCATCGGGTCCGGAAATATAAAAAAGATTCAGCAAAGATTATCCTGAAACCTTAACCCGGGCGCAGAAATAATTCACCCGCCAGATGGCGGGTGAGTGGAAAATCAGTCTAACAGTTGTCGACCTAAGGTCGGATTCGAATGCAGCAACTTCATCAGCTTCTGCGCGGTGCCTGACGGCCTGGTGCGCTTCGCTTCCCAACTTTTAACCGAAGAGATACTCACACCCATCACCCGGGCGAATTCATCAACCTGCATGCCGGTAATTTCCCGCAATCGTTGTGGTTCTGGCATTGATACGGATTCAGCCTGCAAGGCGGGAGCAACGCTAATAACGTTACGTGCTAACACGATCTGTTCCAGACTACTCAACAGCTCAAACATACGGTCTTTATTTTCCATCGAGAACTCCTTTACGACTCACAATGAAATGACATGATCAGCACCAGAGGGAGAGCACCAAAAGCCAGGCGCCCAAGGCTGGTTCCCTGCCGCTGAGTCAATCATCAGGCCAGCACAGGAAAAGCCAGGATCCTAAGTATTAGTTGAAGGCCCGCGTTTTGCGCCAACTTTTTTGACTATTTTTTAATCTTGCTTTGTGAGCCTGAAGTCTCAATCAACAGCAACAGTTGTCCTGCCTGAATTTGCTGCCCGGCAGCAGGTTGCAGTGCGCGAATTTTTCCGCTTACCGGCGGTACCGGCACATCCGCGCAGTGGCAGTGATAGTCCGCCCGACTCAAGAATCAACGACATCTCGCCGGCGCTACAGGCATAGTCAGAAAATGCACAAGTCAGGCATATAATTTTATAAGCTAAGGCTTTGAATTTACGCCACCAAAATATTATGTTGGTGAAAAGATAAGCGGTCAGTACCGTGCGGAGCCGCCGCCCTGACAATTAAGGAATAGCGATGAGTGGAGAAGTTGATTTTAACGTCGGGTATCCCTCCTGGCGTGCGCCGATGATGGGCCGTAATGCCGTTGCCACCTCGCAGCCGCTGGCCGCACAGGCTGGACTGCGGATGTTGCAACAGGGCGGTAACGCGGTTGATGCGGCAATTGCCACCGCGATGGCGCTGACGGTGGTGGAACCGACCGGCAACGGCATTGGCAGTGATGCCTTCGCCATTATCTGGGATGGCAAGCAACTGCATGCGCTGAATGCCTCCGGCCGTGCCCCTGCCGCCTGGCAGCATGAAACTTTTGCCCATCTGCAGGCGATGCCGGAGATTGGCTGGGATGCAGTGACCGTACCGGGTGCGGTGTCAGCGTGGGTCGAACTGGCGGAACGTTTTGGCAGCCTGCCGCTGACCACGCTGGCACAACCGGCGATTGAGTATGCGCGCAACGGTTTTCCGGTTTCGCCGTTAATCGGTGAGTTGTGGCAGCGCGGCTATAACAAATTGCGCGATCAGCCTGGTTTTAGCGCCTGCTTTGCTCCCGAAGGCCGCCCGCCGCGTGCTGGCGAACTGTTTCGCAATCCCGATCAGGCCGACAGCCTGGAGAAAATCGCCGCCACTAACGGTGAAGCCTTCTATCGTGGCGAACTGGCGGAAAAGATCGCCGCTTTCGCCCGCGAGCATAATGCCGCTCTGACCCTCGACGATCTGAAAAACCATCAGGCCAATTGGGTCACTATGCTTTCACGCCCGTTCGCCGGTGGCTCGGTGCATGAACTGCCGCCAAACGGTCAGGGTATCGCCACATTAATTGCCCTCGGCATTCTGGAGCAGTGGGATATTGGCCGCTATCAGCCAGATTCGGTGGCCTGGCTGCATCTGTCGATTGAGGCGATGAAGCTGGCGATGGTCGATCTGGAGCGTTATGTCGCTGATGAGGACCACCTGGAGTTTGCAGCTGAGCATCTGCTGAGTGATGAGTATCTGAAGACGCGTGCCGCGCTGATTGACCCGACACAAGCCGGTGATTTTACCTTTGGCGCGCCGACGCAAAGCGGCACGGTTTATCTCTCCACCGCTGATGCCAGCGGCATGATGGTCTCGTTTATTCAGTCCAACTTTATGGGCTTCGGTTCCGGCGTGGTAGTGCCTGGCACCGGTATCAGCCTGCAGAACCGTGGCGCAGGCTTTGCCACAGATAAAGCGCATCCCAATGTGGTGGCGGGTGGCAAACGCCCTTTTCACACCATTATTCCGGCCTTTGCGCTGGACGGTGAAGGCCAGCCGCTGATGTCATTTGGTTTGATGGGCGGCACGATGCAGGCGCAGGGGCATTTACAGCTGGCGCTGCGCATTATGCTGCATAAGCAGAATCCGCAGGCGGCGATCGATGCACCGCGCTGGCGGATTATCGCCGGGCGTGAAGTCAGCGTAGAGGCATCGATGGATCGCAATACGCTGGCGGCACTGCGCGCGATGGGCCATAAACTGGTGGTAGAAGATCCGCTGCAAAGTTATAACTTTGGTGGCGCGCAGGTAATAGTGCGCGATCCGCAGGGCTTTTATATCGCCGCGACCGAAAGCCGCAAAGATGGCCAGGCGCTGGTGTTTTAATTTGTCCCGGGGCTGGTAACCGCTGGCCCCTGATTTGTTTTACAATCTGCTTATCTCTGCAGATAAGTAAAATCCTTTAGATATCTGCGTTTAGTATCAAAACGTTCAGGACTCATAACTACAATGAGCACGCGGTACTCTTCTCCAGAAATAAACGTCGGATAATCATAATCAATACAATGATCTGAGATGACCGCCTCATATAAATCATTATCTGAGAATCCCCGACTCCATTCTGACGTTGCTCCTGCTCCCCGCCGATAAATCGCGATACCAACCAGCTGTCGGGAGTAAGACATATCATCTGGCACACTAAAACATGGACGGTTATTTTGCAGCGTCATATTTGCGTCATAGTAAAATGGTTTTTCATAAACGCCGCAGCCTGGCAGCAAAAAAATCAGCAGTAGTATCACTATCTTTGCCATAGCGATTGCCTGTCTCTCGGATCTTTCAGGAAGTATCTTAAAACATTCTCATATTTTTCCATTAAATCTGGCCCAACTATTCCTGTCATCGAACGACCTTTCTGCCATGATGCCTGACCATAGCGTTTTAGTAAGAAGTAATCAGCAATGATCGCAGCTTGTTGCTCCATACTGTAGTTAGCGAGCGTATGATAATTGGGCAAAGAATAGTTATAATCCGCCGCCCAACTGACTAATCCCCGGCTCCGCACACTCATACCCATCTGCCTCTGCCATATATGCGCCATTTCATGAATAAAAATATGTTGTTCGGTGTCAAAAGCGATATAAAAGTCATCTTTATAAAGTTTCGACATAAAATAGATATTACCATTAGGCGCCATCGCATAATCTTCACTCTGCATATTAAATGGGAAGTAGCTTCCATGGTAAATTCTCACTTCACTATAAATAATTCCACATTTAAATACTGACTTTGCTAATGATACTTCCCCACAGGTAAGTGGTCGTGACTGTCCCTTTGGCATAACCATAATACTCATTCCTTGAGTGATGGCAGAGGAAATAATCAATATCACAGAATGGCGCGGGGTTAAAAAATATGCGTGCATTTTTTGCCCCAACGCACAGAAAATGGTGCCGAAGAAAGGCGCGGCAAGGGTATTCAGCGCAGGCACATTAGACTATCCTTTAGGCACGACAAAACATGCTATTAAACGGCGTTATCAACCAGATAACCGTTTACAAGACAGGAGTTTATTTATGGCGACTGGAATCTCCCGTGTCTGGACCCGCATAGGGGTGCCACTGACGGCTCTGTTTCTCGTTTTTCAGTTAACTGGCTGCGGCGATAAAGAGCCGGATCAGCGCAAAGCCTTTATCGATTTTCTGCAGAACACGGTGATGCGCAGCGGCGAACATCTGCCAGCGCTGAGCGAAGATCAGAAACAGAAGATGGGTAACTACGCCAGTGATTACGCCATCCTGTACGGCTTCTCACAGCAGGTAAATAAAGCGGTAGATGATGGCATGAAGCCGGTGGTCGATGAACTGGCGGCGATTCGCGTACCGCAGGACTATCTGACACGTCGCAACTCTCTGCGTCAGGCCAGCGGTTCGCTGAACGTACTGGCACAGCAGATCCAGAGTGCGAAAAGCCAGGCGGACAGCAGTAAAGCGGCGCTGAAGCAGCCCGATGATTTAAAAGCGGTCTATCAGACCGTCTACAGCAAAGTGGTCACACAACCGGCAGATTCACTGATCCCGCTGTTACCGGCATTACAGTCGCTAAGCCAGGATGTGCTGCAGGCGGGTGACTATCTGCAACAGCAGGGAGCAGCCGTCAGCTTCAATAATAGCGCGGTGCAATTCTCTACCCGCGAACAGGCGGCACAGTACAACACCATTATGAGTAATATGTCGACAAAAACCCAGGCGTTAACTCAGGCGCAAAGTGCAGTACAGGGTGGTTTCCAGTAACAGCGAGAAAAGCCATTCTCCCCCATGCCTTAGCGCTGAAAATAGCCGGAAACAGGCGTAATTTTCTTACAGCTTTTACTCTGTCGAATAAGTCGCCCGAACAATCTGTGATCGGGCGCATTTCGGGCCAAAAATAAATTGTGATGCCAGTCACAATTTAGCAACAAAGCACCCACCCATTTTCGTGACATAAGTCACAGATGATTGCTTGTATAGATTAATTATTAGCCATCGTCCTTTTTTTACACGATAAATATGTGATCAATGTCACTAAAACCACCCCTGAAGCCCCCGATACAATGTGATATAGATCACACTTACCCCTGGGAACTACGCAGCGTCATATTCGCGTGCTAGAGTCCGCTTGCATACAGTAATGGTGTTACACCGACGGCTCCCCGCCGAAACGTCTCATACAAAATTCAACGCGCTCTCTTATTCGTCAGCGCGTACCAATAAGGGGTGTTTTTTTATGTCCTCATCAGATTTCAAGATCAAGGTACAGAGCTTTGGTCGCTTTCTGAGTAATATGGTAATGCCAAATATCGGGGCGTTTATCGCCTGGGGTATTATTACCGCTCTGTTTATTCCAACTGGCTGGCTGCCAAACGAAACGCTGGCCAAGCTGGTAGGCCCAATGATTACCTACCTGCTGCCACTGCTGATCGGTTATACCGGTGGTCGTCTGGTGGGTGGCGATCGCGGCGGCGTGGTCGGTGCAATCACCACCATGGGTGTGATTGTCGGCGCCGATATGCCAATGTTCCTCGGCGCAATGATTGCCGGTCCGCTGGGCGGCTGGGCAATCAAACACTTCGACCGCCTGGTCGACGGTAAGATTAAAAGCGGCTTCGAAATGCTGGTTAACAACTTCTCTGCCGGTATTATCGGTATGTTGTTGGCTATCCTGTCGTTCCTCGCTATCGGTCCGCTGGTTGAAGGCCTGTCGCATATTCTCGCCGCCGGTGTAAACCTGATGGTGCAGAATAACCTGCTGCCACTGACCTCAATCTTCGTTGAACCAGCGAAAATCCTGTTCCTCAACAACGCCATTAACCACGGTATCTTCTCGCCACTGGGCATCCAGCAGGCCAGCGAAGCGGGCAAATCGATCTTCTTCCTGATCGAAGCGAACCCGGGCCCGGGTATGGGCGTGCTGATGGCTTACGTATTCTTTGGTCGCGGTAACGCCAAGCAGTCTGCGGGCGGTGCGGCAATTATCCACTTCCTCGGCGGTATCCACGAAATCTACTTCCCGTACGTGCTGATGAACCCGCGTCTGATTATCGCGGTTATCCTTGGTGGTATGACTGGCGTGTTTACCCTGACGCTGCTGAACGGTGGTCTGGTGTCACCCGCATCACCAGGTTCAATCCTTGCGGTTCTGGCGATGACGCCAAAAGGCGCTTACTTCGCCAATATCGTGGCGATTGCCGCCGCCTTCGCCGTCTCCTTCGTGGTTTCCGCAGTGCTGCTGAAAACCAGCAAAGTGAAAGAAGAGGACGATATCGAAGCGGCAGCGCGTCGTGTGCAGGATATGAAAGCACAGTCCAAAGGTCAGGGCGGCGCAGCGGTTACCGCAGCGGATGGTCTGAACAGCGACCTGACCCATGTACGTAAAATCATCGTTGCCTGTGATGCCGGTATGGGTTCCAGCGCCATGGGCGCCGGCGTACTGCGCAAGAAAGTGAACGATGCCGGTCTGACCATTATCACGGTGACCAATAGCGCCATTAACAGCCTGCCAGGCGACGTCGACCTGGTGATTACCCACCGCGACCTGACTGAGCGTGCGATGCGCCAGGCGCCGCATGCGCAGCATATCTCGCTGAGCAACTTCCTCGACAGCGGTTTGTATACCGATCTGACCGCACGTCTGGTAGAAGCGAATCGTTCTGCGGGCCATCGTGACAAAGTGATGACCACGCTCAATGACAGCTTCGACGAAGGCCAGGATCATCTGTTCAAACTGAGTGAGAACAATATCTTCCTCGGCCTGCAGGCGAGCGAGAAAGAGCAGGCGATTCGCTTTGCCGGTGAGCAGCTGGTGAAAGGCGGTTACGTCGAGCCGGAATATGTACAGGCGATGCTGGACCGCGAGAAATTGACCCCGACCTATCTCGGTGAATCCATCGCCGTACCGCACGGTACGGTTGAAGCGAAAGATCGCGTACTGAAAACCGGTGTGGTGTTCTGCCAGTATCCGCAGGGTGTACGTTTTGGCGAAGAAGAGGACGACATTGCGCGTCTGGTGATTGGTATCGCCGCACGTAATAATGAGCACATCCAGGTGATTACCAGCCTGACCAACGCGCTGGATGATGACAGCGTGATTGAGAAGCTGGCTTCCACCACCAATGTGCAGGACGTTCTGGATATTCTGTCAGGTAAAAAAATCGCCTGATTTATTCGCAGGCGCGAAGGTATTTCCCAGGGGCTGAGCATGCCCAGCCCTTAATTCGGGCCAGGCATGCCTGGCCCTTACGTTATTGAGGTGGGTAACAGCATGAAAGCTTTGCATTTTGGCGCAGGTAATATTGGCCGCGGTTTTATTGGTAAATTGCTGGCGGATGCCGGTATCGAACTGGTTTTTGCCGATGTGAATCAGGCAGTGCTTGATGAACTGAACGCACGTCACGAATATCCGGTGCATGTAGTGGGCGAGAATGCCCAGGTTGAGATCGTTAAAGGCGTTAGCGCGGTTAACAGCACCAGTGATGAGATTATCGCGCTGATTGCTGAGGTTGATATCGTTACCACGGCGGTTGGTCCACAGATCCTTGAGCGCATCGCCGGTAGCGTTGCGAAAGGGCTGGCCAAACGCAGTGATAGCGCTAATGTCCGTCCGTTGAATATTATTGCCTGTGAAAATATGGTGCGTGGCACCAGCCAGCTCAAACAGCATGTGATGAAAGCGCTGCCAGAGCAGTATCACGCCTGGGTTGAGCAGCATGTTGGTTTTGTTGATTCCGCCGTCGACCGTATCGTACCGCCATCCGCCGCAGGCAGCACCGATGTGCTGGAAGTCACGGTAGAAACCTTCAGCGAGTGGATCGTCGATAAAACCCAGTTTAAAGGCCCGCTGCCAACCATTCCGGGCATGGAACTGACCGACAATCTGATGGCGTTTGTTGAGCGCAAACTGTTTACCCTGAATACCGGCCATGCCATTACCGCTTACCTCGGTCAGATGGCGGGACACCAGACGATTCGTGAAGCCATTCTCGATGAGAAAGTGCGTCAGGTGGTTAAAGGCGCAATGCAGGAGAGCGGCGAAGTGCTGATCAAGCGCTATGGTTTTGACGCCGCCAAACATGCTGCCTATATCGAGAAAATCCTTGGTCGCTTTGAAAATCCGTATCTGAAAGATGATGTTGAGCGCGTAGGTCGTCAGCCGCTGCGTAAACTGAGCGCCGGCGATCGCCTGATTAAGCCCACCCTTGGCACGCTGGAATACCAGTTACCACATGACAATCTGGTGCTCGGTATCGCCGCCGCGCTGCATTACCGCAGCGATCAGGATCCGCAAGCACAGGAGCTGGTTGCACTGCTGGAAAAATCTGGTCCGCAGGCGACCCTCGCGCAGGTGTCAGGTCTCGACGCCAACAGCGATGTGGTTATCGCTGCGGTGAAAGCTTACAACGCTAACGCATAACTGACGTTGCAGACAGCGAACCCCGGAGAGCATCGGGAGCACAGTTCTGCTGTGCTCCCGGGCGCAATGACAGATATGCAGGCCATAATGGAAGAGAAGCAGGCTTTTGAAAATCGGGTGCTTGAGCGCCTGAATGCCGGTCGTTCGGTGAGAAGCTTTCTGATCGCCGCGGTGGAGCTATTGGCCGAAGCGGTAAACCTGCTGGTGATCCAGGTCTTCCGCAAAGATGATTATGCAGTGAAATACGCCGTTGAGCCGCTGTTACTGGGTAATGGCCCGCTGGGAGAGTTGTCGGTGCGCCTGAAGCTGATTTACGGCCTTGGGGTGATTAACCGCAACGAGTATGAAGATTGCGAACTGCTGATGGCGCTGCGTGAAGAACTGAATGACGACCGCAGCGAATACCGCTTTACCGACGATGAGATTCTCGGCCCTTTTGGCGAGCTGCATTGCGTCAGCGCTTTGCCACCACCGCCGCAATTTGCCAGCGAAGATGAAGAACTGCGCGCCATGCAGCGCCAGCGCTATCAGCAAGTGGTGCGCTCGACGATGGTACTCTCTCTGACCGAGCTGATTTCCCGCATCAGCCTCAAACAAGCGTTTAAAAAGTAACGCCGCGAAAGCGCTATTTTTCGTGTATCCTTTGCCGCATAGCGTCAATTTATCAGGTATAAATCATGAAAGAGCAGGAAAAAGCAGAAATTAAACGTCTGAGCGATCAGCTTGATGCCCTTAATCACAAAGAGCCTGGGCTGCTGGCATCGGGTGAAGCAGAGAAACTCGGCGAATTGCTACGCGAGAAAGACAAGCTAATTGAAGAGATCGAACGTCTGAAAGGCGTGCGCGTACAGAAGCTGAGTAAAGAAGCTGAGAAGCTGCAGCAGTTACCTTTTAGCCGTGCGATTACCAAAAAAGAGCAGGCGGATATGGGTAGCCTGAAAAAAGCTGCACGTGGCATTGTGGTAGTGCACCCGATGACTGCGCTGGGCCGCGAAATGGGTCTGCAGGAAGTGACCGGTTTTGCTAAGAAAGCATTCTGATATCACACAGGGGCGGTATTAAATCCGCCCCTTTGTTGTAATGAAATGCGCCATATCAGTTATCGTTTTTGGCTTATCTGCCAGCACTGAAGTCACAAATTGTTTTTGATGCAGCCACTCGGCAGTATTGATGCATCGGCAACGAATCAAAGATATTATTTTTCTATAGTCATCAATAAGATCACGTGAAAATATAGGTTCATGATGTGCTATCCTGTTCCTCAGCTTTCTCAATCTCTCCAAT
Organism: Winslowiella arboricola; assembly: GCF_025527015.1. Classification (GTDB taxonomy): domain Bacteria; phylum Pseudomonadota; class Gammaproteobacteria; order Enterobacterales; family Enterobacteriaceae; genus Erwinia; species Erwinia arboricola. The sequence continues at coordinate 390,500 of NZ_JAODIM010000039.1, forward strand.
TCCTGATAAATCATTGTCCGGTGCTCTTTGATTGTTAATGATTGATCAAGGTTCGGAAAAATACGATACAGATGGCTATCCCAGATACGCGTATCATAACGACCCGTAAACATTTTCTGCCAGAAAACAAATTTCAGCTCAGGAATGACCTTTCCCGTCGCGGAACAAGATCGTCTTGCAATGAATAAATCTTTACGCGGGCTATGCGCCAGAGAGGAATCTGGCAGACTTCGTTCAAATGTCATTGACCACGGCCAGCGTGGCCCATAGATGGTTTCCAGGGCATCAGAGACAGCATTTCTTATAGTGACCTCGCACACATGTAGTGGCGTAAGTAACGCACCCGATATCGTAGCATTCCAGGCATATAGCTCGATTGCAGCAGGATCTTCATTATCTGAAATTCTTACAGCAGCCTCAAAAGTCGCCATTCTTGCGGGCGAAAGTGCCGTTTTTATCGCGGAAATAATGTTCTGATTGTAATTTGACATCGTCGCCTCAGAGATTTATATTTATATCGTTAGCCACGGGACTCGCGGGCGTAAGCCTCCCCCCGAGGACATAAGAAGCAGTACAAAAAACCCGCCATGCGCGGGTTTTTTTGTTATTAATCATACGGGAGTTATTTTACAGTACAATGCTGCGGTTATTAATCTTATCGGGAGATTGTTATTAACTTTCGCTAGCTTTATCAAACTCCGTTGCAATTTTCTGCAAGCTCTACCCCACCATCAAAAAATAATCAATTGTTTATAAATGAATAAATAATATTAAAAATTAATAGGGTGGTATTTATTGTATCCCCTCTCCTCCGCCACTTTCAGCGTTATCTTGAAATGCCCTCTCCCGCCCTGTACTAACTTCATTATTTAACTATTGCTACGCCCGGCAAGCGCCATCATAAGGGGAACAAATGTCCGTAGTGATCAATTCACCCAGCAGCTGGCCTCCCTTCAACCTGCCTGTTGCTCAGCAGGCCAGACAACCTGCACCCGTTGCTCAGTTAGATGAAGGGCTAAAACATCGGGCACGCAATAATGATGCCTTCATTATCGATTATCTTTTCACCTTAGCCTGTGAAAACAGCCCGCTGGCAACTGCCGCTGAGTCCTTTCTGTTTGATTTATATACCGGCAAAGAGGGTGAGGCGAGTCAGCCGCTAAGGATTCAACTGGGCAAGGACAGTTTAAAACTGTACGAAATAGTGCAGGCAAGAAACGAAAAATGTACAGATGACCGCTGGGAAATTCCGGCCAAGATGCTGATTATGGCGGGGTTTGAAACAGAGAGCCTGTCCAACCTGCGCGAAGATATTGTTGCTGATATCAGGCAGCAGCTGCCGCAGCAGCTTTCGAATGTGATTGGTCACGAGGATTATCCGATTAACTCCGCCATTTTTGATAATAACCGCTATATCACCTCAGCGGAACTGGACTCCATCTCCGCTGTATTAAACCATAAGCAGAGCCGTGTCACATTCCATGATGCCATCGGTATTCCTGAGGCTGGCGCGGATCGCGACGCACTCACTACGCGCATGGCTGCAAATTTTTCGCATCATAATCAGCCCGGCTTTGCGGTCGACTTTAAACCGCTTTTATTTCGCGAACACTGGGTGTTGTTTGGTACTTTTACCGCTAACGACGGGCAGAGAATGTCGATAGTGTTTGATAGTCTCGCCTGTCTGAATCCAGATGAAAAAGCGTATCTGGAGCGCCTTGCCAGCGACAGCAGCCCGTTATTTTTGCAGGCAAACCTGCAGGATAATGCCCCCAACGCTTGCGGTTTATTGGTGGCGAAAGCGATGCAGGCGATTGCGGATAACCCCGGCGAGCCTGAACAGGCATTGCAGAAATTTATCGATAAATTCAGGGCACTGGATAACAGCGAACAACTGCGGTTTAACACGCACGGACGCGCAGAGCTATATGGTGTTTTGCTGGATAATCTCTCTCAGTTTGACCGTTAAGCCAACTGAGAGAGACAGAGGGGAATTATTTCTTACCGTATTTCGCTTCTAACGTCGCAAACCATGGCGCGATAAAATCATCGGTCTGGCCCCAGCCCGGAATGATTTTGCTCAGGCTGGCGACGTTAACCGCACCCTGCTGGCTGTTCAGCAAAGCTTGCGGAATTGCAGCAGCTTTAAACTCATAGCTGGCAGGCGTTTTCTCACCGGCAATCTTATTGGCGATCAAACGCATATTCACTGCACCAATCAGCTTGGTATCCACCGCGACGCTGCTCACCCACGGGCTTTTTGGCTCGCGCATAAGCTGCAGATCCTGGTTGGAGATATCAATGCTGTAGAGTTTAATCTCGGTACGGCCATTCTCCTGCAGCGCTTTATAAGCACCCTGGCTAAAGGCATCCCAGGTTCCCCAGATGGCATCAATTTTACCTTTCGGGTACTTAGCCAGAATCGCGCCGACTTTATTAGCAGTATCGCCCTGCACGTCAGAAGAGACCGCGCCAATCGACTCCAGCTGATGGATTTCAGGGTAAGTCTTCTGCAGCTTTTCAAACTCTGCCTGACGACGTTCCATCGCCGGGAAACCGGCAACCCACAGTTTGACGATATTCGCCTTGCCGTTGAAATCTTTCGCCAGCTGGCTGATGGAGAGATTCGCCAGCGAGGCATCATCCTGCTGAGAAACCGTCACGCCCGGCACGTCACTGTTTACCGGCGTATCGAATACTGTCACTTTAATCCCGGCATCGGCGATACGTTTGACCAGCGCGGTAGAGTAAGGGTCACGGCCGTGAGAGAGGATAATACCGTCATATTTCTGGCTAATCGCCTGATTAACGAAATCCTGGAAACGCGCGTCATCACCGTTGCTCAGAAAGGTGCTAACTTTAAAGCCGAGCTTTCTCCCTTCCTGAATCGCGCCGGCAACAAACTGGGTGGTATTGTCGTCAGAACCGAGGTTGCGGATCACCGCCACGCGGATCGGACCGTCATGATTAGCGATAGCTGCCGGGACAGGGGTTGGGGTTTCTGCGGCAAAAGCAGGTAATGCGGTCAGCAGGCTCAGAGCCAGCAGCGATGTTGTGAGTTTTTTCATTATAATTCTCTGTGTTGTTTAAACCGCATTAGCGGCGCTGGATATAAGTAATCGCCAGTGCAACCGCCAGCACTAACCCTTTAATAATGTCCATGGCGTAGTAAGGCACCGACAGCATTACCAGCCCGTTGCCTAATACGCCAAGGATCACCGCACCCAGCAGCGTACCCAGCGCATTCGGCTTGCCGGAACCGGCCAGTGACAGGCCAATCCACGCCGCCGCCACCGCATCCATCAGATAGCCGCCACCGGCGTTAACCTGCGACGAGCCGATACGCGAGGCCAGCAGAATGCCGCCGAGTCCCGCCAGCAGTGAAGCGATCACATAGGCAGCAACGCGATAGCGCGTAGTACGAATACCAGAGAGGCGCGCCGCTTCCGGGTTGCCGCCAATCGCATACATCCGACGGCCATGTTTGGTCAGCGACAGGCCCAGTTGGGCAATCACCGTGACCGCCAGCATAATAATCACAATGGTGGGCACCTGGCCCAGCAGGGAGAAGCCCGCCGGAATGGTGCCTTCCGCCATATCGCCGCTCGGCAGCACCATATTTTCGGTAATCGATCCGCCATAGCTGTAGGTCATCGCCACGCCCTGCACCACAAACAGACTGGCCAGCGTCGCCAGCATATCCGGGATTTTCAGCACCACGATCATAAAGGCATTAAACAGGCCGACCAGCGTACAGAGCAGCAGCGTCACCACAATCGCCTGCGTCGAGCCGAAGCCGTACCAGACAAACAGCGAGATCACCAGCGAGTTAGCCAGCGATGCAGTCGACCCCACCGACAGGTCAAAACCGCCAATGGTCAGCGAGATCGACACGCCAATCGCAATCACCGTTACGATAGCGATGGAACGTAAGATATTGATGATGTTATTCGGGTCAAGGAAGCTATCCGATGCGAGGCCAAAGCCCGCGATCAGCGCCACTACCGTCAGCAACATCCCCCATTTGTAGAGAAATTCAAATAACTGGTGACGCACGGTTGGCGCCCCCTTCAGGGAAATTTCTTTGCTGCTCACGCAGGGGTTCCTCCGGTGGAATAAAGTAAAAGCGTTTCTTCGTCAGCGGTTCGTGCGTCCATTTCCGCGACAATACGGCCATCCCATAGCACGCAAATGCGATCGCACAGACCAACCAGCTCAGCGAATTCACCCGAGGCATAAATCACCCCTTTGCCTTCACGCGCCAGCTGATCGATTAAGACAAACAGGTCAGTTTTAGCTTTAACATCAACGCCTTTGGTTGGCTCATCAAAAATCAGCACATCGGCGTTATTGCGCAGCCATTTACCAATCGCTACTTTCTGCTGATTTCCACCCGACAGGCGACGCAGTGTCTGCTGCGGACCGGTGGTGCGAATACCCAGTTGCTGAATCACCTGTTCCGCCCAGCGCCATGCCTTGCGGCGGCCAAAAAAGCTAAAGCGGGAGAAGCTGTTATCGGCGCTGACGCTCAGGTTCATACTGACCGGCTCATCGATAAAAATGCCCTCTTTACGCCGCTCTTCCGGCACCAGCGCCAGACCGCGTTCAACCGAGTTATGCGGCGAAGAGGGTTTCCACGCTTTACCGTGCAGCTCACCGGCACGCACCTGACTGCGCGTCGCGCCAAACAGCGCCTTACACAGTTCGGTTTTGCCCGCGCCAGCCAGGCCAGCGATACCGAGAATTTCGCCTTTACGCAGTGTCAGCGAGATATCGTGCAGCAGCTCAGCATCGTGCAACCCTTCGATGTTCAGCAGCGTGGCGCCATTTACCGCCTCACGGCGCGGTGGATAGATATCATCCAGCTGGTGGCCGAGCATTTTTTCCACAATCTGCTCACCGCTCAGGTTCTGCATCGGGCCACTTTCAATTAAGCGGCCATCGCGCAGCACCGTCAGCTGGTCGCAAATGGCTTTCAGTTCATGAATACGGTGGGAAATAAACACCACGCCAATTCCGCTCTGTTTCAGGCGATGCACCACCTTAAACAGGCGCTCGCTTTCATGCTGATCGAGTGGCGCGGTCGGCTCATCAAGGATCAGAAAGCGACAGTGATGGGATAAGGCGCGCGCCAGCAGAATTTGCTGCTTCTCCGCCAGCGAGCACTGATCGATACGACGTCGTACATCGATCTGCACATCCAGCTGCGCCAGCAGTTCACGCGCCTGACGACGAATCTGTCCCCAGCGATAAACCTGACCCCCTTCGGCCAGCCGATCCAGCATAATATTCTCTGCAACACTTAATGTAGGCACCAGCGCCACATCCACTTCCTGCTGCACCAGATGAATACCCAGCTGCTTCGCGTCACGCGGCGAGTTGATAGCCACCTGCTGACCATCCAGCAGAATTTCGCCCTGATAATGGTTGTGCACACCCGACAGCACCGCCATCAGTGTCGACTTTCCCGCGCCGTTGGCGCCGGTTAAAGCATGAATCGAGCCGCCTTGCAGGGTGAAATCCACCTGGGTCAGCGCTGCAAAACCGCCAAAAGCGATGGAAATGTTGTGCATTTCGAGGCGATTTAACGCAGTCATGGGGATCTGTGCTCTCAGATTTTAGCTGTGGGTTCGTCGCATTCTTATCGGAATGGTTACCCTCGGCAACGAACGAAAGCGCATAAGCTAACACAAAATGTTATTAGCCATCCAGACATCCAGACACAACAGAGAAATCGCGAGGGTTACATCACGTTTAGCAGAATGAATCGCGTGGCAAACGGCAAGAAGCCAACAGGATATGCTGGTGCTGCCATTCTGATGCTGGCCGGGGATAAATGGGATTTCTCAGACAATGTGGAGGTTTTATTCACTGAGAAACCGGTATCAGCTGTTTCTGGTTCTTCTCTCCGACTATTTTAAAACGGGTGACAAAACCGCGATTAGAGGGATAAGCACCCTTATCAATTCTCTGTTGCGAAGCCATGTTGATATGCCATGTATAGGTCTTACCCGGTTCCCAATTGTAATGAGGTGCTGGCAGGCACTCTTCACTGCTGACCTGAAGCTGAGGAACGAACTCTTTTACCGTGCCATGCTGAACATCATTGCCTTCATAAATGAACAGAGACATGACCTTTTCATCGCCTTCTGGCATCACCTTAACGCAAACATCACCATTAACGATGGCAGCACTGGCCGGGAGTTCAACAGGGACAGGATCGCCTGACTGGCAGGCAGAAAGCAGCGAACAGGATGCAAGCAAAAATATTTTATTCACGTTATTACCTTTGTTTGAAGAACGCCGAAAGCACGGTTTCATACTTACTTTTTATATTGTCGTCTGGCAACCCTGTATAGGTGACATTTTTACCTCGTTGCGAAACCCAGGCGCTTCTGCCAAATACGGCTAGCATAAAGTAGTCAGCAATGATTTGAGCTTGTTGTTCCATAGGGTAATCATGCAGTTTTTTAGCGATATCCAGGTCATAGCTGTAACTAACTGACCAGCTGAATGCGCCTCGTAATTTTACCCACATGCCTTTCTGGAATTGCCAGACATGAGCCATCTCATGAATAAACAAATGCTGTAACAGAAAATTTTCCTTTGAGAAGTCGGCAGAATAAAGCTGGTCGCGAAAATAGAGTTCGCCGTTAGGTGTCATTGCAGTATTTTTATTCTGTAGGCTAAAAGGAAGATAACTACCGCAATGTATCCATACTTTTGCATAAACAACTGAACCACCAAAGACTCTTCTCGCCAGCCCTATCTCTCCTGGTGTAAGCAGTCTTAGAGAACCTTATTGTTGTGTAGCAGTACTCATTTTCATTTCCTTATGGGTGCTTAACTTATCTGAGAACTATTAAATACCATCCTATCCATTACCATCAATAATTTTTTGAGATTTTGACTCCATACCATGGTTTAATTATATAAAAGTCATACTATTTAATATCATATATTTCCATAATGGAACTTATTATACAGCCTGAATTCGGATAATTAGTAGAACTCTCAGAGAGGATCGGGTTGATCTCTGTGTTTTCGATAACGGAGCATACAAAAATACGCTGTTTCTTTTTCGCCTGAGGATTCCCTTTCAGGGGGCCAACGGGCAAAAACATAACATCATGAGTAATAAGAGACTCAATCACCGCAGCATCATACTGCTGCTGGGGAATAACGACGCCTTTGAAGGTTACGATCACTAAGGGGTCATCTGAGCCATCGCTGAGTACGCGAGCATGGTAAAGACCAGTATACTCTGGGGAAGAACCAGCAACGGAATTGGAGTCTTTGACCAGCGGGTAATCAGCTTTGCTATGGATTGCAGGATCAAACACCTCAACATAACCTAAGCCTTCCCAATGCATCTGAAGGTTAACGATACCCGGGTCATAATCGCCAACCACATCTGCACCAAAACCGAATTCATAGCTGGAAGAAGCTAATTGCGCGCAATCTCAACGCGCGAGACGTAAATCCTTTTCACTGTGAATCCCTTCCTCTGCAAAATCCTTGCGACGCAATTCACGCAGTTGCGCAATGCGTTCCTCCCTGGTGCCAGTCAGCTGAACACTCCCGGCTTCACGCGCTTTAGTCAGGCGCGCAGCTATTTCAGTCTGAGTCGGAGCAGGTTTGTACATAAGTACCTCCTGTGGATCATCAGAGCAGTATATATATTATACAGTGAAGCAGGCAATAAAAAACCGACGAAGCGGGCTTCGTCGGTGGGTTGTCACGAATTAACGTGCGGGGAAAAAACTTATTTAGCAGACGCGAAACGTGCTGCAGCTTCGTCCCAGTTTACGACTTCCCAGAACGCCTTGATGTAGTCAGGACGTTTGTTCTGATATTTCAGGTAGTAAGCGTGTTCCCACACATCCAGACCCACAATCGGGAAGCCTGAAACGCCAGAAATCGCTTCACCCATCAGCGGGCTATCCTGGTTAGCAGTAGATACTACCGCCAGTTTGTCGCCTTTCTTAACCAGCCACGCCCAGCCAGAACCGAAACGGGTTGCCGCGGCTTTTTCAAATTCTGCTTTGAAAGCGTCAACGCTGCCGAAATCTTTTTCGATGGCAGCTTTCAGATCGCCCTGCAGGGAAGTGCCGGTTTTCAGGCCTTTCCAGAAGAAGCTGTGGTTTGAGTGACCACCAGCGTTGTTACGCAGTACGGTTTTCTTGTCTGCCGGAACCTGATCCAGTTTAGTGATCAGCTCATCAACGGGCAGACTGGCGAACTCAGTACCTTCCAGCGCAGCGTTAGCGTTGTTGACATAGGTCTGGTGGTGTTTGGTGTGATGGATTTCCATCGTCTGCTTGTCGAAATGCGGTTCCAGTGCGTCGTATGCGTAAGGCAGGGATGGCAGTGAATAGCTCATGTTCATCATCTCCATTAATGTTGGGCGGCGCTCTGAGTTTTGTTTAGCACCGCGTAAGCAGTCGGATCATTATAGTTAAATAAATGATCTTGAAAATGGTTATCAATGCCCCACCGCAGGCAAGGGTATTATTTTAGTGGATTTTTTTATCTTTTCCGGGCGCCGTTTTCGCCGCCCGCATCAGCCGCAACTCAGCCCACCAGTGACGCCAGCGATTTATCCAGCGCACCTACCAGCCAGTCAATATCGCTTTCCTGGAATGCCAGCGGCGGACGCAGTTTCAGCACATTCCCATACGGACCAGCCACTGAGGTCAGCACATGGTTATCACGAAGCTTTTCAATTACATCCAGCGCCAGCTGCTTATCCGGCGTTTTACTGGCGCGATCTTTCACCAGCTCAAAGCCGATAAACAGCCCGGCGCCGCGCACATCGCCGATGCACTCATATTTATCCATTAGCTTCGTCAGTTCAGCCAGCAGCTTGCCACCAACGATACGGCTATGCTCCTGTAAACCTTCCTCTTTAATCACTTTCAGCACCGCCTGCGCGGCAGCCATCGCCACCGGGTTACCGCCGAAGGTGTTGAAATAGGGAATTTCATCGCTGAAAGCGGCGAGCACATCACTTTTCGCCAGCAGCGCCGACACCGGAATACCATTGCCCATCGGTTTGCCGGTAGTGACGATATCCGGCACCACATCATGGCGCGCAAACCCCCAGAAAGCATCACCAGTACGCGCAAAGCCCGGCTGCACTTCGTCGGCGATAAAAATACCGCCATTCTTATGCACCACATCGATAGCCTGCTGCAGATAGCCTTTTGGCCCGGGCAGCACGCCGTCAGAGGAGAAAATAGAGTCAGCCAGGAAACCGGCAAATTTAATGCCGTGCGCCGCCATATCGTCTATCTGCTGCTGAATTTGCGCCGCAAACCACGCGCCGAGGTCCGGCGCATCCACACGATAGCGGTCCGGCGGCAGTACTAAACGGGTGGTCGCCGCCAGTGACTGGCCGCTGCCCAGCGCCGGTGAAGCGCCGGAAGTCAGGTCACTGGTGCCATGGTAGGCTTCCTGGCTGACAATAATCCCGGTGCCGCCGCTAAAGGAGCGCGCAACGCGGATCGCCAGATCATTGGCCTCCGAGCCGGTACACATATACATCGCGCGGTCGATTTCATCCGGCAGGGTGCTTAGCAGATCTTCTGAGTAGTTAAGAATATTTTCATGTAAGTAGCGGGTATGGGTATTCAGCATACCCATCTGCTGATGCACCGCCTCAATCACCGCCGGGTGGCAATGGCCAATACTCGCCACGTTGTTATAAACATCAAGGTACTTATCACCGGCCGCATCCCACAGATATTGTCCTTCACCGCGCACCAGATGCACCGGCTTGCGATAGAACAAACGGTAGGACTCACCGAGTACTTTACTGCGTTTATCGGTGAGTTTGCGCACATCGGCGTCTAAGCCGTCGGCGTGCTCCGCACGAAAACTGTTGGTGTCCATGATGGTCGAACGTGTTGCCATGGTAACTCCCGTTGCGAAATTAAGGTTTGGCCTGACGGCAAAGAAGCGGAAATTTCAATCATAAGCTGACTTCATCATGGCGCATTCTGGTAAAAATGCAACCAAATACACAAATGCAATAAAATACATATGCAGAGTGGTATAATGTCGCTTAAGCTGTCACGGAGTTGCAAAAAAGGAATAAAACCATGCTGCAGGAAACACGTTTACATCGCATTCGCGCGTTGTTAAGTACGCTAAATCAGGTCAGCACCGAGCGCATCATTAAAGAGCTGGGAATCTCCCGTGAAACGGCGCGACGCGACATTATCGAGCTGGAAGCACTCGGCGTGGCGCGCCGGGTACATGGTGGTCTGGTGGCGCTGGATACGGCTCCCGAACCGCCGCTAACCGTGCGCAGCGCAGCGCAGGCCAAAGAGAAACGCGCCATCGCCCGCGCAGCAGCGCAACGACTGCAATCCGGCCAGACGCTGTTTCTTGATGCAGGCAGCACCACCACCATGCTGGCGGACGAACTGCGCTCTATGTCAGGTTTGACCATTATCACCAACAGCCTGCATGCCGCCCTGAAGCTCAGCGCAGCAGAAGAGCATGAGACGCTAAATAACGAAGTGATCTTACTCGGTGGCAGCATGATGGCGGGCGCTCAGCAGACGCGCGGCGAGTTAACCGTTGGCGAAATTTACCGTTATCGCGCTGATGTGGCGCTGTTGTCACCGGTAGGTATCGACAGCAAAAGTGGTGCCAGCAGTTTTTATCCCCATGAAGCAGCGATTGCCCGCGCCATGACGCAACAGGCCACGCAGCTGATTCTGCTGGCCGATCACCGCAAGCTGGGCATCACCAGCCGGATGGTATACGCCACCAGCAGCGAAATTAGCCTGCTGGTGACGGACAGCGCAGCGCCAAAGCAGGCTGCATTTGCCGCATTGCAAAACAAACTGGCGGAAATTGTCGTGGCTTAAATCATTAAGAAATAGCGGTAAGGAAACTCATCGATATGCATCTCGTCACGCACAGCCAGAAATTTTTGCAGCTCGCGACGCCTCGCCACTTTGCGCGACGGTAAGTTCAGGCCATACAGCTCCAGTGTTTTCTCCACTCGCTGCTGCTCATATGGCGACAGTTCAGGTGACGGATGCAACGCGCCGTCAGCAAAGTTACAGATAAAATAGTGCTCAAAGCGGTAGCTGCTCTCATCCGGCTTAAGCAGCAACTCAGTGTATTTTTCACCTTTGGCGCTCTGGCAGACATCGCAGCAGGGGAACAGATTTTCCCAGCTAAACGCCAGCTCCGGAAAAGCACTTTTGGGGCGAAAATGCTCGAGGGTTTTTCGTCCCTCATTACCGACAAAGCCATCGCAAAATGCGCAGTGTTCCTGAGTGAGCACCAGCAGCGCATCGCGTGTGGCGCGATAACAGCTCTGCGAGTACCAGCTAAATTTGGCTGCGGGATTTTTACGCCGCGCAGCGACATAGCGCTCGGTCCACTCCTGCCCGCGCGCTTCGAGGCAGGCGGGATATGCGCTACGATTCATTTTAATCATCCCTGATCTCCTTATCCTTTTATCCGCCGGTTCAGCTGGCGCAGCTCCATTTCTACGATGGTCTCCAGCTCTTCACCGCGCTCACGAATCTTATTGGCCAGCGCGGTCAGCTCGCTGTCGTTACTGGTTCGGCTTTTCAGGCAGCGATTGCGCTGCTGATAAAAGGCCTGCAACAGCGCCTCGGTTTCAATATCAAACTGCTCCTCAACCTTAAACACCTCTTCCAGAATCAATTGATAGCTTTTGCCCGCGGCTGCCTCCAGCGGGACGATCTCCGCCGCCGCCGGGGTAACGCCGGGCACCGCACACTGCGGATCCGGCAGGCAATAGATCCACGCATCCTCAACCGAGCCGACGACAAACGGCGAGTGAGTGGAGATAAAGATCTGCGCGCCGGTCAGCAGTTTCTGCAATGCCGGCAGCAGGCGTCGTTGCCAGGTGGGGTGAAGATGGATATCGATTTCATCGAGAAACAGCAGCAGTGGCTGCGAGAATATTCCGCTGCGGTAGAACCCTTCCAGACTGGCGGTAAGATGCGTGATCCAGCTGAGTACCGATTTCAGCCCCTCCGGCAATAGCGTCAGACTGGTCGGTTTACCATTGATATTAAGGTTAAGATGCAGTGCGCTATCAAGGCTAAAAACCAGCTTTAAGCCGCTGATATCGGAGATAAAACCGATGATGCGCTGAAAAATCTCATCTTGTTGCTGCTGTTGCCGGGTTTCTCCGGCAACCTGCATCAGCGCAGAGCGGGTGCGGTTTTTAATTATCCACGCCATAAAATCATTATCACCGCAGGTATCCGCGAACGTCAGACACCAGGTGAAAGGTTGTTTCTGCGCGGCGATACAGGCCACCGGTTCGGACTTAACGGCAGTGTAATAGCCCTTTTTACCGGCAAACTGATAATCAACCCGCGCATGCTCGCCGTAGCGCGGAGTCAGACGTGGATGGTGTTGCGGCTCGGGGGTAAAGATAGCGGCTAAAGCATGTAACAGCGTGCTTTTACCGCAACCATTTGGCCCGGTGAGGATATAAATTTCAGCCTGTTGATGTACACTTTCCGCAGCGGGAAAATCGAAGCGCGTATGGGCAAACACGCCAATATTTTTCAGGATAATACTTTCCAGTCGCATATTTTCACTTCCATGTTGTGCAAATATTGCGCGATTTTATCTCACTCTTTGTGGATGTGTATAGATGGTCGCCCGTCCTGGTTTGCTAAATCCGATCAACGTCAAATTACTGCGCTCCGCGACGTCGACCGCCAGTTTGGTCGCAGCCGAAACGGCAAACAGAATCTCCACCCCACACATTGCCGATTTCTGCACCATCTCGTAGCTGGCGCGGCTGGAGACCAGTACCGCACCCTGCGTCCATTGCTGCTGGCTGCGATAGCCAAGCAGCTTATCCAGCGCCACATGACGTCCGACATCTTCACACCCGCCGCTTAGCTGCCCGTCCGGCTGCACCCATGCCGCAGCGTGGGTGCAGCCGGTGTAATCGCCGAGCGGCTGATACTGACGCAGCTGAGCGAGAGCGTGATCGAGATGGCTCAGGTCAAATGTCTGGGTAAAGGGCAGCGGCTGCAGCGGTTTGCCGATCTCCGCCAGCTGCTCGACGCCACAGACGCCACAGCCGGTGCGGCCAGCCATCGCCCGTCGCTGTGATTTCAACGCCATAAAGCGACGGCTGGAGAGCTCCACCTGCACTTCGATACCGTTGCAGCCCGCGACGATATCAATACCAAAGATATCCTGCGGCGCGGCAATAATCCCTTCCGATAGCGAAAAGCCAATGGCAAAGGCCTCGAGATCTTTCGGTGAGGCCATCATCACCACATGAGAAATACCGTTATAGACCAGCGCCACCGGCACCTCTTCGGCCAGCCAGTCGGCCTGCGACTGCTGTAAATCCCCTTTTTGCCATACCTGAACCGCACGCATTCCCACCGGCTGCTGCAGATTATCGGCCGATTCCGGCGTTCTGTTTTTCACGTTAAAGCCACCTGTATTACCACCACTGCAAGATGCAGTAATTTTGAACCTGTTGCGCCGCGGGAGCAAAGTTTGATCAGCAAAAGATCGTCTGCCCTGCGACTAACGGGCCGCTTTCAGCGATGTAAAATCCCGAATTGCTATAATTTTGAGCAGAAGTGTACCGCCCGGGCTGCTATCATCAGCGCAAGAGCCGCCCAAAATAACAGGAAAAAGTCCCTGATGAGTATTCGCATAATCCCGCAGCAACCGCTGGAAGCAAGCGATAAACCCGCGACGGATCGCATTCCTCCCCTGCTTTTTCCCAGGCTGAAGAAGCTGTATCAGCGCCGCGCCGCGCGACTGCGTGATTTAGCGGCGAAAAATCCTCTGGGCGACTATTTACGTTTTGCCGCGGTGATTGCCGAAGCGCAGGAGATTGTGCTGTACGATCATCCGCTGCAAATGGACCTGCATGCCCGGCTGGTGGCAACCGCCGCCAGCGGCAAGCCGCCGCTCGATATCCTTACTCTGCCACGCGATGCCCACTGGCAGCGGCTATTGCACTCGCTGATTGCTGAAATGAAGCCGGAAATGAGCGGCCAGGCGCTGGCGGTGCTGGAAAACCTGGAAAAAGCCTCTTCGCAGGAACTGGAAGCGATGGCCAGTGCGATGTTTAATAACGACTTTGCGCAGGTCAGTAGCGATAAATCCCCCTTTATCTGGGCGGCGCTGTCACTCTACTGGGCGCAGATGGCCGAGTTAATTCCCGGCAAGGCGCGGGTTGAAGCGGGCAATCAGCGCCAGTTTTGTCCGGTATGCGGCAGCGTACCGGTCAGCAGCGTAGTGCATATGGGTAGCGAAGATGACGAACTGCGCTATCTTCACTGTAATCTGTGTGAAAGTGAGTGGCATGTACCCGCCACCACCTGCAGCAATTGCGAACAAACCCGTGAACTGCATTACTGGTCACTGGATAGCACCGTCAAAGCAGAAAGCTGCGGCGATTGCGGCACCTATCTGAAGTTGCTGTATCAGGAAAAGGATCCGGCGCTGGAACCGGTGGCTGACGATCTCGCCACCCTGGTGCTGGATGCGCGTATGGAACAGGAAGGCTTTGCCCGCAGCAGCCTGAATCCCTTTCTTTTCCCGGGTGAATAAACTGCGGCTAAGGGTCCGTTTATCAAGCTAAGCAATGGAGAGAGCGTAATGAAACTGATCGGCAATTACACCAGTCCCTATGTGCGTAAAATCTCGGTCATCATGCTGGAAAAAGGCATTACGTTCGAATTTGTCAATGAATCGCCATGGCATGAAGAGAGTCATGTCCCGCAATATAACCCGCTGGGTAAAGTTCCGGCGCTGGTGGTAAAGCCAGATGAGACCTGGTACGACTCGGCGATTATTGCTGAATATCTCGAACAGCTGAATGTTGCTCCGGCGCTAATCCCGCGCGAGCCGCTGGCCGCGCTAAAAGTGCGTCAGATTGAAGTGCTGGCGGATGGCGTGTGCGATGCGGCGCTGGTGATTGTGCGTCATCAGATGCTGCCGCCGGAACAGCAGTCGGAAAGTGAGTTGTTGCGTCAGCGCACCAAAATTCAGCGCGGACTGGATGCGCTGGAAAAGCTGGCGGCTAATGGTGAATGGCTGAACGGTGAACAGCTCACGCTGGCTGATATCGCCACCGCCTGTACCATTGGTTATCTGAACTTCCGGCGCGTAGTGCCGAACTGGTGTGTCGATCGACCGGCGCTGGTTAAGCTGGCGGAGAAGATGTTCCAGCGCGAGAGCTTTGCCCGCACGGTGCCGCCTTCTGCCTGATAAAGTCGGGCGGCGAAAACGCCGTCATTACGCGACAGGTGCAAATCACTCAACACGGGCGGCGAGAACGCCGCCCCTACATCAATTGAGGGTAGGGGCGGCGTTCTCGCC
>NZ_JAODIM010000038.1 GCF_025527015.1 Winslowiella arboricola
CCCCTACATACAGCGTTCCGTAGGGGCGGCGTTCTCGCCGCCCGTGTTATGAATTTGCACCAGCCGTAATGACGGCGTTCTCGCCGCCCGTGTTACGAATTTGCACCAGCCGTAATAACGGCGTTCTTGCCGCCCTGATTTACCCTTCCCTGCCTTTTCTTACCCGCTCTGCATAAAACGACAAGGTCTTCTGTAGCGTATCCAGCGTCACTGGCTTCGACAGACAGTTATCCATCCCTGCTTCCATACACCGCTGCTTCTCTTCCGCCAGCGCATTTGCCGTCACGCCAATAACCGGGAAAGTGTGTCCCAACTGGCGTAAACGCTGCGTCAGGCGATAACCATCCATATTCGGCATATTGACATCGCTGAGGACAATATCGATTTCACTGCGGCTAATCACATTCAGCGCATCGACACCGTCCTGCGCGGTTTTCACCCGGAAGCCCAGCGATCCTAATTGATCGGACAGCAGCATACGGTTAATCGGATGATCGTCAACCACCAGGATCAGAATATCCTCGTTATTCACACTCTCTTCCGCTACCGGCGCCAGCGCCAGACCTTCCGGCACATCAAGCGGTACGCGATAGATGCGCCCCAGCAGCGCCGGTAACTCGTGTGGCGTGGCGGTACTGTAGACCCAGCGCCCGCTGCTCACTTCCTGCGGCATATCAATATGCAGGCCATCGAACTCAATCACCGCGCGTACCTGACGCTGCGCGATAAAATCATAGTCGGTAATTATCACATCATCGCTGCCGTAACGACTTTCGTCATAGCGATAAACCTGAATACCGTGTTCATGCAGCAGGCTTTCAAGGAAGCTGGCGAGATACTCATTGCGCAGTTCCAGCCATACCTGCTTATCCTGCAAACCTTCATGCAGCGGTGGCGCAACCACCTGACTGTTATACAACGGTATACGGATAATAAACTGGCTGCCCATCCCTGGCTCGGAATCCACCTCGATATCGCCATCCATCATATTGATCAGCTTTTCACAGATCGCCAGCCCTAAGCCGGTGCCCTGGAAGTTGCGCTGCACGCCAGTCCCGACCTGGAAGAAAGGATCAAACAGACGGGTAATCTCTTTCGCCGGAATGCCGACGCCGGTATCGCGCACACGAAACGCCAGATAACCCTCTTTCACATAGGCATGGAGAATAATGCAGCCGGTATGGGTAAATTTAATCGCGTTATTCAGCAGATTAGAGATCACCTGCTGTAAGCGCAGCGGATCGCCGTCCAGTGAAATCGGCACTTTGCTGTCGATAAAACAGTAAAGGGTCAGGCGCTTTTTCACCACCAGCGACAGATAGTTGGAGGCGATATGGGTAATGATCTCACGCGGCGAAAACTCACGCGGCTCAATACGCAACTGTTCCGATTCGATTTTCGAGAAGTCGAGAATATCGCTGATAATTTTCAGCAACAGGCTGGAGGAGTTGGTCATCGCGGTAACCAGCGACTCAACCCCTTTGGGCAGCGCTTTGGTCTGTAACAGATCGAGGTTGCCGATAATGCCATACAGCGGGGTACGCAGTTCATGGCTGACGGTGGCAAGGAACATTGATTTCGACTGGCTGGCCTGCTCTGCCGCCTGCGCCATCTCCTGCAATGACTCTTCCATTTTCACGCGCGCGCTGACATCTACCAGCACGCAAATCGCGACATTTTCATTGCGATAGCGGGAGTGCACAAAACTGATTTGCAGATTGGTATTGCTGCCGGTCAGCACATCGACAAAGTTAACCTGCTGACCACAGATAATCTCCGTCAGGCGCTGACGATCTTCCTGGGTCAGCAAACTGAGATAATTATGCGCCAGCTCATTACTGAGAATATTGGTGCCGTCACTGGTGCGCAGAATACAGATCCCTACCGGCGCCGAGGCGACAATCTTACGGTTAAACTGCTCATGCTCTTCCAGCCGGTGGGCGTTATCTTCCGCCGGCAGGAACATGCGGCGCTCAAACAGCCACGCCAGTGAAAACAGTACAATGCCGCTTAAAAAATTCAGCAATAGCGCATTGATCATCAGCATCTTCAGCTGGCTGACCAGCACGTCGGTGGAGATGGAATAGACCACACTCAGCGATGAAGGCTGCAGGGTTTTCTTCAGCACCAGCTGCTTATAGCCATCGAGGTAGCCAAACCAGGCTTTATCATCCGGCATACTATCGGTGGGTAAGCTGACGCCATTGCGCGCCGAAGAGAGAATCGGCTGATTATTCTGGTCAATAATGGTGGCGACCACCGGCAGGTTGCCCGGCGCAATAAAATCATCCAGCCGGATATTCTGTTCAATCCCCAGCAGCGCCTCCAGTTTATTGGCGACATACACCGGGGTGATCATATAGAAGTAACCCACGCCCGGTTGGGTGGTGGAGGCAATCCAGTAAAGGCTGTTTTTACGCTCAACGGTATTGCTGTTACGGTAACGCAAGATACGCTCATTCAGCGACTTCAGCGCCCGTTCGCGATCGACCGACGCACTGCCGATACCGAAATCCGCCAGGCACAGACTTTCACCGCCAATAAAGAACACGCGGTTCAGTTCATAGGCGGAAGAGAAGTTGGCTTTCCAGTAATTAAGGAAATAACTGAGGGATTCCAGCGAGCTGCGCCAGGTGCTGCTCATCGATGAACAATCAGAATCCGCATACAGCGGGTAAAACTGCGGCAAGGTGGCTTTGCCAGGGAAGACGCCATTCAGCATATCCATGCCGTTAGCGGAAGAGTTAAGGCGGTTTTCCGCAATATATTTCAGTTCGCGCGTAACGTCGGTAGAGTGATGGATATACCACTGCGCCTGATCATAGTTGGCGCTGAACTCCTGGCGCACCTGCGACTCTTTCTCGTGTAACACGTTAATGATAAAAAAGGCGGTCAGCAGCGCACCCAGCGTCCATAGCATTAATGCCAGCGCCCGGAACAGGTAGCGGGAGATCCTTAACGTGGTGCGAAACGAGACAAGATATTTCAAGAGGAACCTATGGCGGCAAAGTGTCGGCGCGGTTTTTGCGATCCCGATACAGTAGCTGTACTGGTAATAAAAAGCCAGAACTGGCGCTGCGGTTAGCAACGGAACTGCCCTTCATTACAAAATATGTCCTGCTTAAAGAAAATTAGTCGTGGCCAGCAACGGCGGACTCACCGAACAAGGATCTGTTATGGAAAGTAATATGGTTAAATGCAAACTGATACTCTCAACGCTGCTCGGCGCGGCTTGCGGAGCCGCACTAATGTATTACGTGCTGCTCGCTGTCATCATTAATATCTTCGTTGGCCCAATCTATGGCGAAGATCAAATGAGTCAGAATTTTATGATTTTCCTTGTTGGAATGCCCTTGCTGACTATAGCAGGAGCCGTAACCGGCTGGCTGATAGCGCGAAAACTGCTTGCCAACTAAAGACATAAAAACAGGGTTTACAGTCAATTTAAAGGGATTTAATATAGATATATAGCCCTATACAGGAAGTACAGGATGTGGCGCAGATAGTCTGGTGCAGAAATTACAAGGAAATGTAATGACCCAGTTAAGCTGGACGGGTAAAGCCGCGAAAGATTTGCGGAAGATACCGTCAAAAGATCAGCAGGCCGTTCGCGAGAAAATCAATACGCTGCTTTACTATCCGAATATTGGCAATCTTGATTTCAGAAAACTGACTGACAGAGACAACCAGTATCGCCTGAGAGTTGGCAGCTACCGCGTTCTTATCGAGGTACAGAATGGGGAGCCCGTGGTCATGGAAATCCAGCGAATTTTACGCAGGAGCAGTACAACGTATTAACGTCGGTTACGGTCTGCGTCCGATATGTTGGTCAGACGAACAGGCGTTCGGCTACAGCAAAAAATCATTATCAGGAATTATCTATGGCTATCCAATATATTACTAACGCCAAAGGTGAGCGAATTTCCGTGGTTATTCCCGTCGCATTTTTCGAAATGCTGATTGCAGAGCGGGAACGGGACGAACGCTATGAATCCATCCAGGATGAAGCTGGCGCAAGCGATAATGTTAAATATCCCAATGAGGTGATTAACATTTTCTCCGCTAAAAATTGCACTATGCAGGCCGCCTGGCGCCTCTACCGCGGCATGACGCAAAAACAGGTTGCGGAGAAACTCGGTATCACCCAGGCATCAGTATCCGAGTTTGAGAAATCGGAGAAACCACGTAAAGAAAATCTTGAGCGCCTTGCCGCCCTGTATCAATGCACGCCTGAACAGCTGACACTTGAATAACTCAGCCGCATAAAAAAAGGCCAGCAATCAATGCTGGCCTTTTTATCTCACGCTTAACGATTACTCGTCGTCGCCTTCCGGGATATCGTCATCGCTTTCCACTTCTGGCGCGATCTCGTCATCACCTTCCGCCACGCTGCCGTCGATAGCATCAAGTTCTTCTTCTGCTACCGGCTCTGCCACACGTTGCAGGCCAACCACGTTTTCATCTTCTGCGGTACGAATCAGGATCACACCCTGGGTGTTACGACCCACGACGCTGACCTCAGACACGCGGGTACGCACCAGCGTACCGGCATCGGTGATCATCATAATCTGATCGCCATCGACCACCTGCACCGCACCGATAACCGGTCCGTTACGTTCGGTGACTTTGATCGAGATAACACCCTGCGTTGCACGCGACTTGGTCGGGTATTCGCTGTTACCGGTACGTTTACCGTAACCGTTCTGCGTCACCGTCATGATCGCGCCCTCTTCACGAGGAATGATCAGCGAAACAACGCGGTCGCCTTCTGCCAGCTTGATACCACGCACACCGGAAGCGGTACGGCCCATGGCGCGTACTGCCTGCTCGGCGAAGCGCACCACTTTACCGGCAGCGGAGAACAGCATCGCTTCGTCGTTGCCATCGGTCAGCGCCACGCCAATCAGTTCGTCGTCATCACGCAGATTGACGGCAATAATACCGGCGCTGCGTGGACGGCTGAACTCGGTCAGCGCCGTTTTCTTCACGGTACCGCTGGCGGTAGCCATAAAGATATTCAGACCTTCCGCATATTCACGCACCGGCAGAATCGCCGTGATACGCTCATTCTGCTCCAGCGGCAGCAGGTTGACGATTGGACGTCCACGCGCACCACGGCTGGCTTCCGGCAGCTGATAGACCTTCATCCAGTAGAGACGGCCACGGCTGGAGAAGCAGAGGATAGTGTCATGGGTGTTAGCCACCAGCAGACGGTCAATAAAGTCTTCTTCTTTAATACGCGCGGCCGATTTACCTTTACCACCACGACGCTGCGCTTCGTAATCAGTCAGCGGCTGATACTTAACGTAGCCCTGGTGCGACAGGGTAACCACAACATCTTCCTGGTTGATCAGGTCTTCGATATTGATATCGGCGCTGTTAGCAGTGATTTCGGTGCGACGCGCATCGCCAAACTGATCGCGGATCAGTTCCAGCTCTTCACGAATCACTTCCATCAGGCGCTCAGCGCTTTCCAGAATATGCAGCAACTCTGCAATCTGCTCCAGCAGCGCTTTGTACTCGTCCAGCAGTTTTTCGTGCTCAAGGCCAGTCAGCTTCTGCAGACGCAGATCCAGAATCGCCTGAGCCTGCTGCTCGGTCAGATAGTATTGACCATCACGAATACCAAACTCATCTTCCAGCCACTCCGGACGCGCGGCGTTGTCACCGGCACGTTCCAGCATCGCTGAGACGTTGCCCAGATCCCATGGACGGGCAATCAGGCCAGCTTTAGCTTCGGCAGGCGTTGATGCACTGCGGATCAGTTCGATAATCGGATCGATATTCGCCAGTGCAATTGCCAGCGCCTCAAGGATATGGGCGCGATCGCGCGCTTTGCGCAGTTCGAAAATGGTACGACGGGTCACCACTTCACGACGATGGCGCACAAAGGCGACGATAATATCCTTCAGCGGCATAATCTTCGGCTGGCCCTGGTCCAGCGCCACCATATTGATACCGAAGGAGGTCTGCAGCTGAGTCAGCGAGTAGAGGTTATTCAGCACCACTTCGCCAACCGCATCGCGTTTAATCTCAATCACGATGCGCATGCCGTCTTTGTCGGACTCATCACGCAGCGCGCTGATGCCTTCCAGACGCTTCTCTTTCACCAGCTCGGCGATCTTCTCGATCAGGCGCGCTTTGTTCACCTGATACGGAATTTCGTTGATGATGATGGTTTCACGACCGGTTTTAGCGTCAGCTTCCACCTGGCCACGGGCGCGGATATAGATTTTGCCGCGACCAGTGCGATAGGCTTCTTCGATACCACGACGACCATTAATAAAGGCCGCCGTCGGGAAGTCTGGTCCGGTGATATGTTCCATCAGCCCTTCAACGCTGATGTTTTCATCCTCGATGTAGGCCAGACAGCCATTAACCACTTCGGTCAGGTTATGTGGAGGAATATTGGTCGCCATACCGACGGCAATACCGGACGAGCCGTTAATCAGCAGGTTCGGTACTTTCGTTGGCATCACTTCCGGGATCTGCTCAGTGCCGTCATAGTTAGGCACATAATCGACAGTCTCTTTTTCCAGATCCGCCAGCAGTTCGTGGGCGATTTTCGACATGCGAACTTCGGTATAACGCATCGCAGCCGCGGAATCGCCGTCAACGGAACCGAAGTTACCCTGACCATCGACCAGCATATAGCGCAATGAGAATGGCTGCGCCATACGCACAATAGTGTCGTACACCGCGGTATCACCGTGTGGGTGATATTTACCGATGACGTCGCCGACCACACGGGCAGACTTTTTATAAGCTTTATTCCAGTCGTTACCGAGAACGTGCATGGCGAAAAGCACACGACGGTGGACAGGTTTCAGTCCATCCCGAACATCTGGTAATGCGCGGCCAACGATGACCGACATGGCGTAATCAAGGTAAGAGTTCTTTAACTCTTCCTCAATATTGACCGGTGTAATTTCTCTGGCAAGGTCGCTCATAGAGCCGCTATCCCTCTACATTAGTCCCGGATTCAAAGGTGCGAAAGTATATCACATTGCGCCGAAACGGTGAATGGAAAGCGTCGTAATGCCGTGCTTTATTATACTGCGCGGCGGTGTTTCAGATCTCCCCACCCAGGGCCGGCGTTCTCGCCGCGCGTGAGAAAGTATATACTCTGGGCAAATCTTTATTGCCGGAGTCCAGATTCAATGAATGTAAACCCAAAACCTGCCGCATCGAATGTTGATCACGCTGAAATAGCTAAGTTTGAAGCGGTCGCCTCGCGCTGGTGGGATATGGAAGGTGAATTCAAGCCACTGCACCGCATTAACCCGCTGCGTCTCGGCTATATTGCGCAGCACGCCGATGGCCTGTTTGGCAAAAAGGTGCTGGATGTCGGCTGCGGCGGCGGGATTCTGGCGGAGAGCATGGCGCGTGAAGGCGCAGTGGTGACCGGTCTGGATATGGGCGCCGAACCGCTGGAAGTGGCGCGCCTGCATGCGCTGGAGAGTGGCGTTAACATTGATTACGTGCAGCAAACCGTTGAAGAGCACGCGGAGCAGTTCGCCGGCCAGTACGATGTGGTGACCTGCATGGAGATGCTGGAGCATGTGCCGGATCCACGTTCCGTGGTGCATGCCTGCGCCCGTCTGGTGAAACCGGGCGGCGAAGTGTTTTTCTCCACCCTGAACCGCAACAGCAAAGCCTGGCTGATGGCGATTCTCGGCGCTGAATATATCCTGCGCATGGTGCCGCGCGGCACCCACGACATTAAGAAGTTTATCCGCCCGGCCGAGCTGCTGAACTGGGTTGATGAAACCCCGCTGCGCGAACGCCATATTATTGGCCTGCATTACAATCCACTGACCAATAAATTCCGTTTAGGGCGCGGTGTGGATGTCAATTATATGGTGCATACCCATAGCGTAATTGAATCCTGACCGCTGAAGGCGGTGAGAACGCCGTCATTGCGGCCGGTGCAAATTATCAACACGGGCGGCGAGAACGCCGCCCCTGCAGGGGATATCTGAACCGCCCGCCATCAACCCGACATCCCACTGTCATACTTTTTTCTTAGTGTATCCCCCGCCAGCCAGATCTTTTTCCTTCTGTACGCATACCAACCTAAATTATAGGGTATTTACGACTGGCGATAAAATCGTCGGGCTTATGTCAGCGGAGCGATAAAATCGCCCTGCTTAGACCACTTTTGCGACAAAGAAAAGTGGCTGGAATAAGCAATGGATATAAAATCAGCGGTCGATCAAATAATTCATTTTTTTATCATAAGGATTGACAGGCCGACGAGCCTTGAGAAACGTGGACTTAGGAAAAAAGCCAGCCCCCGAACCGCAAAATCATGAAGAAATCAACTCTTGTTATACGCGTACAAGTTACTAGAATACTCACCATCTAGTTACACATTCATCCCCTACCCCCTATATGTAGTGTTTATCCACAGAGTTACTCACAATGAGATTTCTGTGTATAAACCGGGGATAATTTCACGGACAGGTAAAACGCGACATGAATCAGAGTCTGCTCGTCACTAAACGCGATGGCCGCACAGAACGTATCAATCTTGATAAAATCCACCGGGTTCTCGACTGGGCGGCAGAAGGCCTGCAGAACGTCTCTGTTTCTCAGGTTGAGCTGCGTTCGCATATCCAGTTCTACGACGGCATCAGAACGTCCGATATCCACGAAACGGTGATCAAGGCGGCTGCCGACCTGATCTCTCGCGATGCGCCTGACTACCAATATATGGCTGCGCGCCTGGCGATTTTCCATCTGCGTAAAAAAGCCTACGGCCAGTTTGAACCGCCAAAACTGCTCGCTCAGGTCACGCGTATGATCGAGATGGGTAAATACGACAAACATCTGCTGGAAGACTACACGGAAGAAGAGTTCGAGCAGATGGACGGTTTTATCGACCACTGGCGTGATATGAACTTCTCCTATGCCGCCGTTAAGCAGCTGGAAGGCAAATATCTGGTACAGAACCGCGTCAGCGGTGAAATCTACGAGAGTGCGCAGTTCCTCTATATTCTGGTTGCCGCCTGCCTGTTCTCCGGCTATCCGCGTGAAACCCGTCTGGATTACGTTAAGCGTTTCTACGATGCGATCTCCACCTTTAAAATCTCGCTGCCAACGCCAATTATGTCCGGCGTACGTACTCCGACCCGTCAGTTCAGCTCCTGCGTACTGATTGAGTGTGGCGACAGCCTTGATTCGATCAACGCCACCTCCAGCGCGATTGTGAAATACGTTTCGCAGCGCGCCGGTATCGGTATCAACGCTGGCCGCATTCGTGCGCTGGGTAGCCCGATCCGTGGCGGTGAAGCTTTCCACACCGGTTGTATCCCGTTCTACAAACACTTCCAGACTGCGGTGAAATCCTGTTCGCAGGGTGGCGTACGCGGTGGCGCCGCGACGCTGTTCTACCCGATGTGGCATCTGGAAGTGGAAAGCCTGCTGGTGTTGAAAAACAACCGTGGCGTTGAAGGCAACCGCGTCCGTCATATGGACTATGGCGTGCAGATTAACAAACTGATGTACACCCGCCTGCTGAAAGGTGGCGATATCACCCTGTTCAGTCCGTCAGACTGCCCGGGCCTGTACGATGCTTTCTTCGCCGATCAGGATGAGTTTGAGCGTCTGTACACCAAATATGAGAACGACGACAGCATCCGCAAACAGCGTGTAAAAGCGGTCGATCTGTTCTCACTGATGATGCAGGAACGCGCATCGACTGGCCGTATCTATATTCAGAACGTCGATCACTGCAACACCCACAGCCCGTTCGATCCGGCTATCGCGCCAGTGCGCCAGTCCAACCTGTGCCTGGAAATTGCGCTGCCGACCAAACCGCTGCTGGATGTGAATGACGAAAACGGTGAGATTGCACTTTGTACGCTGTCCGCATTTAACCTCGGCGCGATCAACAGCCTCGACGATCTGGATGAGCTGGCAACCCTTGCGGTGCGTGCGCTTGACGCCCTGCTGGATTATCAGGACTACCCAATTCCGGCGGCACAGCGCGGGGCGATGGGTCGTCGTACACTGGGTATCGGCGTAATCAACTATGCCTACTACCTGGCGAAACATGGCGTACGTTACTCCGATGGCAGCGCCAACAACCTGACGCACAAAACATTCGAAGCGATTCAGTTCTATCTGCTGAAAGCGTCGAACGATCTGGCGAAAGAGCAAGGCGCCTGCCCGTGGTTTAACGAAACCACCTATGCGCAGGGCATCCTGCCAATCGATACTTACAAGAAAGATCTGGATGTGATCAGCAACGAGCCGTTGCATCTGGACTGGGAAGCGCTGCGTGAGGAGATTAAAACTCACGGCCTGCGTAACTCGACGCTCTCTGCGCTGATGCCGTCTGAGACCTCTTCACAGATCTCGAACGCCACCAACGGCATTGAGCCGCCACGCGGCCATATCAGTATTAAGGCGTCGAAAGACGGTATCCTGCGTCAGGTGGTGCCTGAGTATGAGCGTCTGAAAGATAACTATGAGCTGCTGTGGGATATGCCAAATAACGACGGCTATCTGCAACTGGTGGGTCTGATGCAGAAGTTTATCGACCAGGCGATTTCATCCAACACCAACTACGACCCAACGCGCTTCGCCAACGGTCGCGTACCGATGAAACAGCTGCTGAAAGATCTGCTGACCGCCTATAAATTTGGCGTGAAAACGCTCTACTATCAGAACACCCGTGATGGCGCAGAAGATGCGCAGGACGATCTGGCACCGTCGATTCAGGATGATGGCTGCGAAAGTGGCGCCTGTAAGATTTAATTCGCGACGGCTTGCTGTTCCGTAATCCCTGATGGCCGGGCACTCCCCGGCCATCACATTAGCTAACTGGATTTACACCATGGCTTACACCACTTTTTCGCAGAATAAAAACAACCAGCTGAAAGAACCGATGTTCTTTGGTCAGCCGGTTAACGTAGCGCGTTTTGACCAGCAGAAATATGACATCTTTGAAAAGCTGATTGAAAAACAGCTCTCCTTCTTCTGGCGTCCGGAAGAAGTTGACGTCTCACGCGACCGTATCGACTATCAGGCGCTGCCGGATCATGAGAAGCATATCTTTATCAGTAACCTGAAGTATCAGACGCTGCTCGACTCCATTCAGGGTCGCAGCCCTAACGTCGCGCTGCTGCCGCTGATCTCGATCCCGGAGCTGGAAACCTGGGTCGAAACCTGGGCGTTCTCCGAGACCATTCACTCGCGCTCTTACACCCATATTATCCGCAATATCGTCAACGATCCGGCACTGGTCTTTGATGATATCGTGACTAATGAACAGATTCTGTCGCGCGCCAAAGATATCTCGGGTTACTACGACGATCTGATTGAGATGACCAGCTACTGGCATCTGCTGGGTGAAGGCACGCATCAGGTTAACGGCAAAACCGTTGAAGTCAGCCTGCGCGCCCTGAAAAAACAGCTGTATATCTGCCTGATGAGCGTCAATGCGCTGGAAGCGATCCGCTTCTATGTCAGCTTCGCCTGTTCATTTGCCTTTGCCGAGCGCGAACTGATGGAAGGCAACGCCAAAATCATCAAACTGATCGCCCGTGACGAAGCGCTGCATCTGACCGGCACCCAGCATATGCTGAACCTGCTGCGCAGCGGTGAAGACGACCCGGAAATGGCTGAGATTGCCCGTGAATGCCGTCAGGAGTGTTACGACCTGTTTGTGCTGGCAGCCCAGCAGGAGAAAGAGTGGGCGGAATACCTGTTCCGTGACGGCTCAATGATCGGTCTGAACAAAGATATTCTGTGGCAGTACATTGAGTACATCACCAATATCCGTATGAATGCGGTCGGTCTCGACCTGCCCTTCCAGACGCGATCCAACCCGATTCCGTGGATCAACTCCTGGCTGGTGTCCGATAACGTGCAGGTGGCACCGCAGGAAGTGGAAGTCAGCTCCTACCTCGTCGGCCAGATTGACTCCGAAGTCAACGGCGACGATTTCAGCGATTTCCAGCTGTAAGCCATGACCGCTTCAACCATTACCCTGCGCACTTCTGGTGCGCAGCTGCAATGCGATGATGACTATCCGTCACTGCTTGCCGCGCTGGAAGCCAATAAAACTTACATTGAATATCAGTGTCGGGAAGGTTTTTGCGGTTCCTGCCGGGTACGTCTGCTGAAAGGCGAAGTCTGCTATGCCGCGAAGCCAATTGCTTTTGTGCAGGAGGGCGAGATCCTGCCCTGCTGCTGCAAGGCGAAAGGTGATATTGAGATCGAGATTTAACAGTGGTGCGGCGGGCGGCGAGAACGCCGTCATTGCGGCCTGTGCAAATCATCTACACGGGCGGCGAGAACGCCGCCCCTACAGGATTGGATGGTTTTTTGTAAGGGCGGCGTTCTCGCCGCCCGTCAAAGATAACCCTAAAGCTTAATCGTCTCCACCACATCAATCCAGCCATGACCGCTAGTCACCGCCTCAGCTTTCAGCCAGCGGCGCAGCATATTCATCGCCATCATCGCCACCACTTCCTGGCGGGTTTTCAGCCCGTGACGGCTGACGTTAAACTTCACCAGCTGCGCAAAAGTACCGTCCGGCGTATGCAGGGCAAAACCCAGCAGATCGTCATGATAGCCACCCACCACCAACGCCAGCGATGAGCCATTGGTCTGCGCCAGTGCCTTACTGCGTGCGGCGATAGCCTGTAACGACTCCGGTTGCGATGGCAGAACATTGCCAGCCGCTAAAGCCACCTGTGCGGACGCCAGCTGCCACTGCAGCAAACCGGCGGTAAACTGCTCACTGACGCTTAACGTCAGCTGTTTCTCCTCCAGGGTTCGCGCCAGCAGCGCCGGTAAACCTTCGGTGCCTTCAAAAATGGTGCAGTCCGCCACCATAGTACGCACCTGCTGCCACGCCTGTTCCATCGCCGCACGCTGCGCCGCCGGGCCGGTCAGTTTCAGTTCGATAATCGGCATCGAAGAGCGATAACCCAGCACCGAACCTTCCGGCATGGTTAACACATCCAGCTCTGCCGCCAGATCGCTTTCACCACGGCCAAAAGTGGTAAGACGCAAACAGAGAGGGGGTTCAGGTAAGGTATAGCGCTGCTTCAGACGCGGCAGAATCTGCTGTTCAACCATCACTTTAAATTCTGACGGCACGCCAGGAGTAAAGAAGATCCAGCAGCGGTTAAGCTGAATGGCAAAACCACAGGCAGTTCCCACCGGGTTATCGATCAGCTCAGCGCCCGCCGGAATTTCCGCCTGCTTGCGGTTGCTCGGCGCCATCGGCTTACCGCGCCCGGCAAAGAAAGCTTCCATCTTCTCCAGCCACGCCTGATGAATCTCCAGTTCGACGCCCTGCGCGGTAGCCGCAGCCAGCGCGCTCAAATCGTCGCTGGTTGGCCCGAGTCCACCATTAACAATCAGCACGTCGGCAATCTGGCTGCGCTCTTGCAGGGCGCTTACCAGCGCCTGCAGGCTGTCGCCGACCGTCGAGCGTCCGGTCATCGGCAAACTATGCTGGAACAGCATATCCGCCAGCCAGGCGGCGTTAGTATCAACAATCTGTCCGTGTAGTACTTCATCGCCAGTTGAGAGCATTTCCACTCTTATCACTGTATTCTCCAGTCAGGTTCGCAAGCGGTAATTCAGACTGGCCGGAACTGGCAATGGCGTCAACCATTTCATTTCCCTCCCCCACCGATGGGGAGGGAGAGCAATCGACGGTGATCTAAACCTGATAACGACAACGCGCTACCGCCGCCAGCCAGCCCTGATAGTTTTGCCGGATTGATTGCGCCTGTGATTCGCGCGGGTATATCGTGCTGCCACCGCGTAGCGCACTTAGTTCACTGCTTTCGCGCCACCAGCCCAGCTCCCGTCCGGCTAATACCGCGGCACCCAGCGCCGAAACTTCCGCCGTTGGCGCTTTAATTAACGGACGTTGCAACAAGTCGGCCTGAAACTGCATCAGCCAGCTATTCTCCGTCGCGCTGCCGTCGACACACAGCTGCGCCAGCGGCTGGCCTCCGGCCTGCTCCATAGCGAAAAACACATCGGCAATCTGAAACGCCACCGACTCCAGCGCTACCCGCGCCAGCACCTCCGGCGTGGCGGCGTCAGTCAGACCACAAATCAGCCCGCGCGCCTGCAGATCCCACCAGGGCGCCCCCAGTCCTGACAGCGCCGGAACAAAGTAAATACCCTGATTGCTGTCGCTGCGCTGCGCCATTTCCGTCAGCCGTTGTGGATCGTCCACCCCCAGCATCCGTGACAGCCAGGCGGCGCCGGAGCCGGTATGAGTAATATTACCTTCAAAAGCGTAGCGCAGCTGACCATCATGCCAGGCCAGTGTGGTACTTAAACCGCCATCGCTGATTACCGCTGCCGGCATCGACATCATCAGTGAAGAACCGGTGCCGTAGGTGGCTTTAATCACTTCACCGCGCGTGGCGCACTGCGCATAGAGCGCGGCATGGGAATCGCCAATCAGCGCCAGAACCGGCGTGCCGACGGCCAGCCCGGCGATATCCTGAAGCTGCACCGTGCCATGATCTGCCGCCGAAGGCTGCACCTCCGGCAACGCCTCACGCGGCACCTTAAACAGCCCGAGTAAACGATCATCCCACTGCGCCTGATGGATATTAAACAACTGGGTACGCGACGCATTGGCGTAATCGGTGACAAACTGCTGCCCGGCGGTCAGCTGCCAGCACAACCAGCTATCAACCGTGCCGATACAGAGTTCACCTGCCGCCGCACGCTGATAACCGTCGGCGATCGCCGCCAGCATGCCGGTCACTTTAGCGGCGGGAAACATCGGATCCACCGCCAGCCCGGTCAGCGAGGAGATCAGCGGCTGCTGCCCGCTCTGCTGTAATTCACGGCACAGTGCTTCCGAACGGCGATCCTGCCAGCTGACCAGCGGCGTCAGCGGCTGGCCATCACTGCGCTGCCAGATCATAATCGACTCACGCTGATTGCTGATCGCCACTGCCGCCACCGTCGCGCCGCCACACTGCGCCAGACAGTCGCCGATCGCCTGACGCACCGCCTGCCAGATCACCAGCGGATCCTGCTCCGCCAGCCCCGGCTGCGGATGGAAAATCTGCAGCGGCTGACTGGCGCGCGCCACTACCCGGCCATCACCATCGACGGCAATAGCTTTGGCATTAGTGGTGCCTTCATCGATAGCCAAAATTAGCGGGCCTGACATGGTTATTCTCCCTGGCACATCTGCACGGCGCTGTTAACCACGCCGGCAGCATCAATACCGTGACGCGCGCGGGTTGAAGCGCGATCGCCGGCAATCGCATATTCACCGTCGGCAATCCCCAGTCGTTTCAGCCTGACGCCGCCGCCACCTTCCGCCAGCACTTCCGCCACCAGGCTGCCGACGCCGCCATTGATGTTGTGCTCTTCTACGGTAATCACTCTGGCATACTGATTTAGCAGGTTGTGCAGCGCCTGGGTATCACAAGGTCTGATCGATGCGATGCTGATCACAGCTGCCGAAATACCCTGCTGTTCCAGCGCTGCGGCGGCGTCGACAATCTCATGCACCGTCGAGCCCATCGCCACCAGCGCAATATCTTTGCCACTGCGTAACTGGTCAATATGGCCGGGGACAAACCGGTAACTGTCATCGTGCAGTTCCGGCAACGCCTTACCGTCGAGACGGATATACACCGGACCAACATGTTCCAGCGCATAGTCAATAATCTGGCGGCACTCAATCGGGCAGGAAGGGGCGTAGATTTCGATATTGCCGAAGCCACGCATCACCGCAATATCGTCGATACTGTGATGGGTGCTGGCCAGCGGGCCATAGCTGGCGCCAGCATTCAGCCCGAACAACTTAACGTTGGTGTTGTTGTAGCAGATATCGACTTTTACCTGCTCGTTAGCGCGTGAGATAAGAAACGGCGCGGCATTACAGGTTACCGCCACTTTGCCGCCAATCGCCAGACCGGCGGCGGCACCCACCAGCGTCTGTTCGGCGATGCCGACGTTTACCAGCCGGCCGGGAAACTGTTTAATAAACGGCGAGATTTTGGCGGTGGAGGTCGAATCGGCCACTACCGGCACCAGATCGACACCGCGTTCTACCGCATCGATAAAGGCCTGTACCATCACGTCGGCCAAATGTGCTGAATTACTCATCTTTCAACTCCTCCATCGCCAGCTCAATCTCATCGCCTTTTGGCACCCGGTGATGCCACTCGGGCTTGCTCTGAATAAAGGAGATGCCAAAGCCTTTTTCGGTATGGGCAATCACCACATTCGGCTTGCCGTTGGCGGGCAGATTTTCCAGCGTCTCCACCACCGCACGCATATCATTACCGGCGCATTCAGTGACGTTCATACCGAATGCCCGCCATTTCTCATCCAGCGGATCGGTATTAAGAATGTCGCTGGTGGCGCCCGCCAGTTGCAGTTTGTTTTTGTCAGTAATAATGGTCAGATTATCGAGACCGTAATGGGCCGCCACTAACGCCGCTTCCCAGTTGCTGCCCTCCGCCAGTTCACCATCACCGGTCACCGCAAACACCCGCCGCTTGCTGTTATCTTTCTTCGCCGCCAGCGCGATACCGACCGCCACCGGCAGGCCATGCCCGAGTGCGCCGGTATTCAGTTCGATGCCCGGGGTTTTGTGTTTCACCGGATGGCCCGGCAAATGTGAGTCGGCATGCTGATAGGTCGGCAGCCAGCTTTCCGGGAAATAACCCGCTTCTGCCAGCACGCAGTAGTAGCCACCAACCGCATGCCCTTTTGACTGGATGTAAATATCGCGCGTCGCATCCTCTGTACGATCCGGTGCGCAATCCAGCAAACGAAAATAGAGCGCGGTGAGAATTTCCACCTGTGACAAATCGGCGCCGGTATGCCCGCCTGCCGGGCTGTTGGCATTCAGCATGATGATGCGACGGCGAATAGCCCGCGCTTTCTTTTCCAGCTGTTCCACAGAGAGTTTGAACGGATTCATAGCAACCTCTTTGAATTTAAAATCAATTACGAATAATTATTCGCAACCGGTAAAAAAAATGACATCAGCGGCCGCCTACTGGCGGCTGGCTTCGCCCTGCTGTATCACCGCTTTCTGCGCCACCACTGCGGCTTTCTGCTGCATACGGTTTTGCATCTGGTCAATAATCACCGCCACAATAATCACGATGCCCTTAATCACCATCTGCCAGAATTCGCTGACGCCCATCATAATCAGACCATCGGCAAGAAAGCCGATAACAAAAGCCCCAATCAGCGTGCCAATAATGGTGCCGCGCCCACCGGCCAGTGAGGTGCCACCCAGTACCACCGCCGCAATCGCATTCATCTCAAAGGCAGTACCGTTCGCCGGATGGCTGGCCACCAGCTGTGATGACACCACAATGCCGGCAATCGCCGCGCAGAAACCCGACAGCATATACACCAGAATCTTGACCTGCTTAACCCGCACGCCGGACAGCTCCGCCGCCTTTTCGTTATCACCAATCGCATACACCTGACGACCAAACGGCAGCCGTCTGGCGACATAACCAATCAGCAGCGCCAGCACAATCATCATCCAGATGGCGTACGGCAAACCAAACAGCGTGCCGGAACCGATCAGCTCGAAACCGGTATTACCCAGCTGCGGATTGCCCCCCAGCGCCGGGAAGGTTTCCCCCCCTGAGGTCAGCATCGCCGCCCCGCGCAGGATATACATGGTGCCGAGCGTGCAGATAAACGGCGCGACGTTATAGCGGGTAATAATCCAGCCATTTCCGGCGCCAATCAGTGCGCCAATCAGCAACACCACCGGCACAATCACCCAGACGCTGGGGAAAATCGCGATGCCAAACATCGGCAGTACAATGCCTTTGGTGATCAGCCAGCCGGCCACCATGCCGCACAGGCCCAGCGTGGCGCCGATCGACAGATCGATACCGGCGGTGATAATCACAAAGGTGATCCCCAGCGCCAGGAAGGCGTTAATGGCAATATGCTTAATCATGATCACCATGCTGCCCAGCGCGAGAAAGTCCGGTACGGTAAAGGCAAAGAAACCGACAATCAGAAACAGTGCGATAAAGGTCCGCATCTTTAACAACAGTAAAATCAGGCTCTCGCGCGAATTAAACGCCCGGACCGGATGCGCTGCCACCGCAACGTTATGGCTATTTTTCATTATCAAAACCCCTGGGCGCTTGCTTTAACCAGTGCCGACTCTTCTGCGCGGTCACGCGGAATATCAGCGGTAAGCTTCCCACCCGACATCACCAGGATACGGTCGGAAACTGCCATAATCTCTTTCAGGTCTGAGGTGGAAAAAATCACTGCAATCCCCTGCTCTGACAGCTCAACCATCATGCGAAATACATCAGCCTTGGCGCCAACATCAATGCCGCGACTCGGCTCATCCAGCAGCAGCAGTTTTGGATTGGTCAGCAGTGAGCGGCCAATCACCACTTTCTGCTGGTTGCCGCCGCTGAGCGCCTGAATCGACACTTCCGGCGACGACACCTTGATCGACAGATTGCCGACGGTGCTGGCTACCACCGCATGCTCTTCGCGCTGCGCAATGGCAAAACGCCAGGAAAGACGACGCCACAGGCTGGCGATGGTGAGATTACTGGCTACCGATGACACCGGAAAAATCCCGGTGCGTTTGCGGTCTTCCGGTACCAGACTCATCCCCATACGAATCCGGTCGGCGGTCGACAGCCGGTTCGCCAGCGGTTTACTGTCGAGCCACAGTTTGCCGAGATAGTTGCGCTGAGTGCCGAGCAGGCACTCAAACAGTTCGGTACGGCCGGCGCCCATCAGCCCATAAATGCCGACAATCTCCCCGGCGCGCACGTTAAACGACATATCATCCACCAGCGTATTACCGGCGCTGTTAACACAGGTGATATGCTCCGCTTCCAGTACCGGCGCGCCAAACTGACGGCCCGGCTTCAGGAAGTTGCTGACCGGCTCACTGCCGAGCATTTCACGTACAATCCACGGCACATCGATATCACCGACCTGCGCTTCGGCCTGAAACTTACCGTCACGCAGAATGGTGATCACATCGCCAATCGCCATCAGCTCTTCCAGCCGGTGCGAGATATAGATAATCGTCACCCCCTGACGCGTCAGCTCACGGATCACGCGGAACAGAATCGCCACTTCGGTTTTACTGAGTGCGGAAGTCGGCTCGTCGAGAATTAAAATATCGGCGTCTTCCGCCAGCGCTTTGGCAATTTCCACCAGCTGCTGCTGACCCACTTTCAGATTGGCCACCTGCTCACGCGGTGAAATCGGCTGATCCAGCCGCTGTAACAGTTCAGCGGTGCGTTGATCCTGCGCCGCCTCATCGATCGGCATCAGCCCGCGCTGGATCTCGCGTCCGAGGAAAATATTCTCGGCAACGCTCAGGTTCTCAAACAGGTTCAGCTCCTGATGCACCATACCAATCCCCAGTCGCGCCGCTTCACGGGTATTCGCCAGATGCACCTGCTGACCATTCAGCCAGATTTCGCCGCTGCTCGGCTGTTGTACCCCGGCGAGAATCTTCATCAGCGTCGATTTTCCGGCGCCGTTTTCACCAATAATCACGTTAACTTTGCCGCGCCAGACGTGATAATTGATGTTATCCAGCGCCAGGGTGCCAGGAAACAGCATCGATACTGCACGCGTTTCCAGAATCAGATTGCTGTTGTCAGCTGTCATGGCGCCTCCGGGGTTAACGTCAGCGCCACCGCATCCTGCACCCCCTGCGCGGTCAGGGTCACGGCCAGCAGCGCATCGACGGTTTTACCCTGCCAGCTGGCATCGACCGGCGGTAACTGTTTTACCGTCTGGCGATTAAGCGCTTTAGTCAGCTGGGCAAACTGCACCTGGTTAGTGAAATCCTCAAAATTAAAGCCTGCGGCGTCGCGAATTGCGTTACTGCGAATCACCGGTCCCAGCTGTACCTCGACCGGCGTGCCGTTAAAGGTGATCGCCAGATTGCGCTCGCGCTCGCTGACAGGGTTAAACGCCGTCACCTGCCCACTGGCTTTGACAAACACACTCTCACTGCTGCCCGCTTTCAGCGTGCGGCTCTTTTCCTGCATCGCGGCCCAGTCGAGGCCGTGCTGTTTCGCTGCCGACATCACTTTGCTGTCCCAGTTTTCCTGCACTACCTGCTGCGGAGTTTGATTGCTGTAGCTGGCTTTAGCGTTGGGATCGGGCGGGATAATCGGCTTACCGTCCGCATCCAGATCCACTACTGTGCAAGCTGTCAGCAACAAAGAGGCACAAAACAGCACGCTTGTGCCCCATTGTTTTTTCAACATAATCAGCCCCTCAGCGCTATTTCGACAGGTTGAACACTTTCAGCTGGCGCGCGTTGCTGTCGTCGATCAGCACGCAGTCCATCAGTTGCTTCTCTTCTTTCTGCGCTTTACCGTTTTTCAGGTAGTAATCGGCCTGCACAATCGCCATCTGCGCCTGGTCCCAGCCGGGTTGCAGCACCGTAGCTTTGATATTGCCTTTGTTAATAATCGAATCGCGTACATAGTCGCTGCCGTCAAAACCGACGACGATAACATTGGTTTTACCGGCGGATTTCAGCGCGGCTTCGGCGCCCAGCGCCATGGTGTCATTACCGGAAATCACCCCGACGATATTGGGATTTTTTTGCAGAATGGTTTCCATGCGGCTGAAGGCTTCGGTCTGGCTCCAGTTGGCGCTTTGCTGCGCCACCATTTTCAAATCCGGATAGTCGTCGAGCACGTCGTGATAACCCTGGGATCGCACGCCCGCATTGGTATCCGACTCTTTGCCCAGCAGCTCGACATACTCACCTTTGCCATTCAGCAATTTGGCAAACTTCTCTGCGCCGAGCTGCGCACCCTGGTAGTTATTGGAAACAATCTGCGCCACTGCAATACCGGTTTTATTGATTTCACGGTCAATCAGAAAGGTCGGGATACCGGCGTCTTTGGCCTTCTGCACCGGACCGACGGTGGCATCCGCACCGGCGTTATCCAGCACAATCGCTTTGGCTTTACGCGCGATGGCGGTTTCGATTAGCTGGTTCTGTTTACTGACATCATCATCATGCGATGCCACCAGCGTGGTGTAACCCAGCTCCGTCGCTTTCGCTTTGGCGCCCTCCGCTTCAGCTTTAAAAAACGGGTTGTCGTGAGACGGGGTAATAATCGCAATCATTCCTTTATCCGCAGCCAGCAGAGAAGAGGAAACAACCATTGCCGAGGCAATCAGGGACATTTTCAGTAGGGTACTTTTCATTATTATCTCCACGTTGAATATATATTCACTCATGACTTATTATTCATATTACTATGACCCTGCCCTGTCGCTTTGTCGAATGACAAAACCAGGAAAAGCGAAAAGGATCACAGTTTGATGTTTTATTGCACTAACCGGGCGGCGAAACGCTGCCCCTGCATCAATAAACCGTAGGGGCGGCGCTCTCGCCGCCCGTGTCACATTGCTATACAGCAGCCATTATTTGCATGACAATGCTGAGGTCGTCTGAAAGGAGGTACTATGTCAAAGCAGGATGAGCAGCGGCTGATGGTGAAAATCGCCACGCTCTATTACATGGAAAATCACAAGCAGTCTGATATCGCCCGTTCACTCAATTTGTCGCAGTCTTTTGTGTCGCGAATTTTAAATCGCAGCCTGAAAGAGGGACTGGTCAAAATCAGCGTGGTGCAACCGACCAATATCTTCCCGGCGCTGGAAAAATCCATCGAAGAGAAATATGGCATTCAGCAGGCGATTGTGGTCGACGTGGCGGAGGATGCCACGCCCCATCAGGTGAAACAGGTAATTGGCTCGGCGGCAGCGCACTATATGGAGACGCGGGTGCGGGCGGAAGAGCTGGTTGGCCTCTCTTCCTGGAGCAGCACCATTCGCGCCATGGTCGATGAACTGCATCCCAACAGCGTCAAGGCGCGCGGCGTGATTCAGCTGCTTGGCGGTGTTGGCGCTAACGGCAATGTGCAGGCGACGATTCTGACCCAAACCCTTGCGGCGCATCTCAGCTGTCCGGCATGGCTGTTACCGGCGCAAAGCATTGAACGCGCAGTCGATGAACGCGCGCGGATGGTATCCAACGCTGATGTGGCGGAAGTCGTTGGCAAATTCTCGGAAGTTGATGTGGCGGTCGTCGGCGTTGGCGATCTGGAACCTTCCCAGCTGCTGCGCAACTCCGGCAACTACTACGACGAAGCGATGCTGAAAACCCTCGCTGAACGCGGCGCGGTGGGCGATCTCTGTCTGCACTACTATGACGCCGACGGGCATGCGGTACTGAGCAAAGAGGAAGATCCGGTTATCGGCATGGAGCTGGAACAACTGCGCCACTGTCCGCAGGTGGTGGCGCTGGCTGGCGGCAAAGAGAAAGCCAACGCCATTCGCGGCGCGCTAAAGGGCGGCTATATCAATGTGATTGTGGTGGATTACCCGACGGCGCGGCTGCTGGTTTAGCCATCGTCTTCCCCCGGCCCGACGCCCATTTTTTTCCGGGGAGGGGGAAGATCAGCAGGTTCAGGTTTAATCATCACATCCTCAGGATGTGCAGCGCTAACGGCTGCTTTCAGTTCAGAGATCTTCTCTTCGATCATGTCCGTCCCGCCCTCCTCATTTAGCGCTTTCGCCAGCGCATAATAGAGATGGTCATCATCTTCGCGCCGGTTATCGATTTTTTTATACCCTTTTTTACTGATAATGTCGTAGCGAATAATATATCTTTCCGCCAGACGCTCTTGCAGGATGCAGGTAACTGCGCCTTTAGGAATATTTTTCTGGCTGTCCAGCTCGCCATTCGGACCGAATATCTTGATGGGTTTTTTCGCTGCATTGCGGATAACAAAATATCTGTTTTCATGCCTGGCGATAATAGCTATCTTGTCATAATTCAATGCTGTCTGAATATTGTATTTAGGATTGTAGTTATCTCCATATGAAATTAAAAGCTCCTCACCCACTTCAACATCCTTGATGGTGTAGTAGAAAGGTAATTTTCCAATATAACCCACTGCCAGATTATTTTCCCCCAATTCAGGGAACCCTTCAATTCTGCCGGTATTCATTAAAGACAAAATATTGGGGTTTTGATAGCCACTAACCGACCCTTCATCCTGGTATGTCCCCCAAAGTTTAGTCAGCACCTTCTCAGACCCTACCTTTCTTAATTCCACACTAAGCGATTGTTCCGTGGGATGCCAGACGCCACTGTAACCCCCAATAAAGGTCCCGGCGGGGGTGAATTTCTTCGCCACGACGCCCAACCCCACCCTTCCATTGACAACCCTCAGATGCTCTTGCGAAAACGTCCGCATGCTTTCCCCGTCACTTTTAATCATTTCTTCTGCCTGTGCGGAAAATCCTTTTTTTACTTCTTTCCATCTTGCTGCTGACATTCCTTGCGGTATCTCCGCCATCCCGCTAAGCCTGAACGGCTGCTTAATCACTTCTGCCGTCACACTACGTTGCAGATCACTGGCATCAACCAGCAGCGGGCGAACGTATTGCCATTGCGTATTTATTAGCTCTCTACCCGGATCGGGCTTCAGTTTTAACGGTAACACCGCGCCAAAATCACTCTCCCGCGCCTGTCTGAAAGCATGCAGAGTGACTTTGGCATAAGCGGCAATCTCTTTGTCTGTCACCAGCCATCCCATCTGTTGCTGGTCACGCTTTTCCGCCACTCTTCGGGCATACAACTGATTGCGTAACTTAATGATATCGTCATCAAGCTCGCTATCCGTCTGTTCATCTGTTTGCCGTGGGATATCGTCGAGCCAGCGAACCCGTTCATTTTCAACCGTATCGCGCAATGTCTGGGGATGCAGAACACTTTGCCTGGCGATAGCATCCATGCTGACGAAGACCGTTTTCGGTGGTTCAAAACGTTTCCTGAGCAGGCGTAATGCATAGGTTTTTCTTTTATTAAGGCTGACCTCCGCGCTGTCGTCTGTTCTGGGCAATTCGTCTAATTCACGCCTGTTGTGCAAAAACCATCCATCTTCCCGTTTTTTTATTTCCGACACCAGCGACGCCAGTGATTCCTGGCTGTAACCGGCGATATGCGCTTTAGTAATTTTTGCGCCGTTAAGCGCGCCTGTCGCCGTCTGCTCCTGAAACGCGTTCAGCAGACGTACGGCATAGTTAAGCCTTTTTTCGCCCGGCTGACGCGGCCGATCCCTTAGCCACTGCTTTTCCGCCTCGGTTAACCACTGCTGCTGCGCCAGCCAAAATTCGCTGAGTTTGTTTGCCAGCGTAAACTCATCTACCCCGGCCTTCAGGGCGATATCCTCCAGTTTCTCACTCGGTAACCGCATGCCGTACCGGCGTATGGCATAAGCATACGGATCTTCACCTTCATAACGTGCATTAAGTCGCTGCTGCTCGAAGGCTCGTATTTCGCTTTTTTTTAATTTTTTCCGTTTAAACTTACCGACAGGTTGTTCAGCTTCGATGGTGACTGGCGGTTGCGGCGGTTGTGGTTTATTGATTAACAAAAGATTTTTAAGCGTCAGATAGGGTTCTAAATTACCGCGAATCAGACTTTCTGAGGTCCCGGTATAACGCGCGATATCAGCGGTCGTCACCTGTTGTGGTAAATTCTTACGGCGCAATTTTTCCAGATGTAAGGCATAGCCAAGTCGGCCATCGCCGGGAGTCAGTGGATGCTGCCGCAACCACTGCCATACCTCAGATGCGAACTCGCTGCTTCGCTGTTCGTCGGGCAATTGAAAGCCGCCATCAGAATCAGCGCTGCTACCCGCGACAGCACAAGGCAGATCGTCAGCGCGTTTCACCCGCAGACAACCCTGTTTGTCCGCCAGTTCAAATTCCTCGTTGTCACGGTTATAACGAAACTGCCACTGGCTTTGCGATTCGTCATCCTCAGCTAATCGCAGACTGAACAGATCAGGGTCTGCCTGATCCTGTTCTACGCGGATATACTCCGGTTCACCCAATTTGTTGGTGCCAGTGTGGATATAAAGCGCCTCCCCACTGCGATAAAGATGCTGATAGCCGCTGGCGGTATAATCAACGGAAAACGGATTGGTCAGATGCACCTTCACCGCCTCCGGCAGCCCCGCAAATGCCTGCTGGGTTAACGGCACAAACTGCCACTCTTTGAGCTGCTCGTCGTAGCGAAAACGTAAATCATCCGCACCAGGCTCCTCAGGAAAATAGTCACCGGGATGGTCGCCAGGCAGTAACGGCAGATAATGCATATCGCCCTGCGCGGTATTACGCCAGCGCAGATAATAGTGATGATCAACATGATACAGACCAGGACGCTTTGCTACCGGCGTCAGCGCTTCAGGTCCCGGTGCTGACCGCAGCCATGCGGCATCAATTTGCCCTTCTGCCGTTTTTAATAAGCTAAACGGCGACATCGCCTTATGCCATTTTTGCGTGGCTGCCTGCCATTGCAATACCGACTGCGGCTGCGACAATCTGTTCTCCGCCGCTTTAATGGTGAAAAAGTCCCCCTCCGGCCAGCCCTCGATATAGCCGATATGCTCATTGTTCGGGTTGTCGGCCTGCGAACGCACTTCCAGATAATATTTACCCTGCTCGGTTTTCCAGACCCGGCGCTCAGCGCCAAATTGAGTGCGCAGAACCCCCTGTCGACCCGGTTCGGCAGTGACTGACGCCTTCGGCAACAATGGCATACAGCCAGCGTGCAGATGTGTGTTGGCGGCAAAAAACGGCGTCAATCGCTGCGTTTGCGGATCAAAATAAATTTTCTGGCCATCCGCCAGTTGCAGCGTGCCATCATCGGCAGAGACGGTCACTGGCAGGTACTCGTCGCCATTTTTGACAAAAAAATCCGGCGTGGTGTGATGGGTAAAGCGGTGTTCACCGGGCTGGCCCTCAATGCGCCACTTATTATTGTGCGGATTAAATGTCGCCGGACGCGTTATCGCCTCTGACGATCCCAGCTTCACCGCCGTGGCGTGCAGCCTTCCCTGCGGAAACAGATGCCAGCTGACTCCGGCAATCTCAGTTTGCAGCACCGACTGCATAGCTATTCCGCTGGGCGGACAGGTGATAATGGTACCCGGCAGCTGACTAACCGGCCTGATGGCTGGCGTACGCTTAAAGGCGAAGGCCTTACTCGCCGCCTGCTCCGGGAGGGTCACCATATTGAACCCCAGTCGCAGCAACCATTCCGCTCTGGATTCGCCGGGTTGACGATCAAGAATTTCACCGGTAAAGATTTCGCCAAGGGTGCGGGCGAAAAACCCCAGCAACGCTTCGCCCCCTCCAGCCATAAAATGGTGCAGACTGACCTTCTCTGTGCCCTGCTGAAACAGTATATAACTGTTGGCGGTCTGCTGGTCTCCCCAGGCGATCATGCGTGCGCCGATACTGTCAGACGTCGCCTGGTTATCCCTGATCGATATCTCATACAGGCGCAGGCGATTTTTCATCTCGTCTTCATGTGCCCGCTCTTCGCGCGTCCCGCCAGCGGCGGGAGGAGGGATAACCACAATCTCTGTGTCTGTCAGATTAGCGATCAATTGCTGCCGTAATGCCTCGTCCTGTGATAGCCCCAGATACCACAACAACTCATCCACCAGCTGCCATCGGAGCTGTTCACTCTCCGCAGGTTCAACCGACCAGAAAGTGGTGTTTGGCTCCGGCAACACCGTGAGAGGTGAACTCTCTTGCGCCTGTACCGCCTGCCACGGCAACAGGCAATTCACAAGGCCGTCTGCCGCCTGGTCGATCTTCGTCAGCACCGGCGTAGCGGGTGCAATATAACG
Organism: Winslowiella arboricola; assembly: GCF_025527015.1. Lineage (GTDB taxonomy): Bacteria > Pseudomonadota > Gammaproteobacteria > Enterobacterales > Enterobacteriaceae > Erwinia > Erwinia arboricola. The sequence continues at coordinate 26,727 of NZ_JAODIM010000038.1, forward strand.
GGCATAAACCTGCCCCACCGGCTGCGTCAACAGTAGCGCCGCCGCTTCTATTATCCTGGCAAGCGGCTTAGTGGCTGGCGGAGAGATATGCGCGTCAGGCGGCAAAATCCCCTGCCCGGGCGGCACCGGCCTTATCTCCTCCTTGCTGTGCCAGAAGAAAGGTTTTTGTAATGGTGAATTGGAAATATTGTTAATTGTTTTAAAGGGAGAAGAAGATAACGGGTCAAACTCATTACCGACCCCGAAGTTATTTAAACGATGAAAGAAATTGGCTATTCCAGCGAGCATATAAACATTCCATTGTTAGTTTGCAGTTTGGATATCAGCAACAGCTAAAATTAAAATAAAACTGACAATCAATAACCCGCCAACACCCTGTTTAAGACAACAGTAATTAAATCCGCCGCCTTGCTCTTCAATAAAAAGCCTGGCGCAACAAGAATTAATCACTGTTAATGACTTAATCATAATAATTAATCATTATTTACAGGCTGGTTATTTACCCAATTAATCAATTCATTACGTGGCAGTTTAATTCCGCCGCTGCTGAGATCGGGCGGCAAATCATACCATGCCACCGGCAGCTGAAATGTGGCCAGTTTATCCGTTGCCCACTGAGCAATCGCCTGCAGAGAAACCTGCCGATCCCATTCCAGCAGCGCCACCGGACGCTGACCATACTCCTTATCTGCCCGTGGAATAATAAACGCCATGGAAATCGCCGGATGACTGAGCAATAAGCGTTCTATCTGTTCGGGCTGGATCCCTTCGCCACCGCTGAAAAACTGATTATCCAGCCGCCCGCACAGCTGTAATTCACCGTCGCGCCAGATGCCGGCGTCACGGGTATGCAACCAGCCAGCGCTGTCCGTCAGCGGTAACAGCTCGCCATCCTGCCAGTAACCACAGGCCAGTGCTGCTGAGCGTAACCATACTTCGCCATCCACCAGCTTAATTTGCGCATTGCCCAGCACTTGCCCAACCCCGTCACGTCCATTGGCGCGCTTCGCCGCAATGGTTGATGCAGCTTCCGTCATGCCGTAACCGCACCAGCAGCGAATACCCGCAGCTTCCGCCCGCTCCAGCAGTTCACGCGGTATGGTGGCGCCACCCAGCAGTACATTCTGCACACCAGCGGGTAACGTATCCTGCTGTAACAACCGCCATAACTGCGTCGGCACCAGCGAAGCGAAGCTGCAATCCGCCAGCGCCTGCGCCAGCGGGAGTTGTGGCGCAACCTTTAACCTTGCACCGGTCAGCAGCCAGCGCCAGATAATCCCCTGACCGGAAACATGATACAGCGGCAGCGACAGCAGCCAGCTGTCATCCGCGCGAAAGGAGAGCAGATCCACCACGCCCCGGGCGCAGGCCAGGTGTGCATTAAAGCTGTGCGCCGCCGCTTTTGGCACGCCGGAAGAACCCGAGGTCAGCGTCAGTGTCGCCAGACTTTCGCCATCCCAGTGATGTGATGAACAGCCGCTGGCGCTGCGCAGTTGCAAGGGGATTAAAGGATAATCCGCCGCCGGTGTCGCCAGGCTGAGGCTAAATTCAAGATTAAGATGCGGCAGCAGCTTATGTAACTGGCTATCCGGCAACTGCGGATTAAGCGGCAGCAGACGCGCGCCGCACTGCAACAGCGCCAGATACGCCAGCAGAGCGTCCTCACTGTTTTTGCTCTTTAACAGCACGCCGCTGCCGGGCTGTACCCCCTGCTGACGAAATCCGACCGCCAGCGCATTAATCCGCAACGCCAGCTGCTGCCAGTTCAGCGCGCCGCTGGCGCAGATTATTGCGCTTTCCGCACCACGCAAACGCGCCCAGTGCTGCCACGGCCACTGGGTTAACCGCGCCATATCGCCTCCCGATCCGCCAGCGCCTGTAGCGCTAACGAACTATCCGGCCAGCGGCGATGCAGCTGATGTTGCATCAAGTCCAGCGTATCCAGCCCGGGCAACACCTGCGGCGTCAGCCAGTTTGCCAGCCGCGCCAGTTGCGTCAGACCAAGGCTCGATTCAATCGCCGAACTGATCACCACCGTCAGTCCCTGCTGCTGTGCCGCGGTGATTAACTGTTGCAGGTGCCGGATACTGCCGGTCAGGGTTGGTTTCACCACCAGCGCAGTGACACCCGGTTGTGCCGCCACCACAAAACCCGCTTCACGCACGCTCTCATCCCAGGCAATGGCAATCGCCGTTTCGGCGCTAAAACTGCAGGATTCAGCAGGGGTACGGCAAGGCTCCTCGAGAAACGCGATGCGCTGGCGCAGCTCAGGCCCGACCGCGCGGGCAAACTGCCGCGCTTTTTCCGGCGACCAGCTGCGATTGGCATCCAGCCGCAGTTGTAAATCCGGCAGCGCCTCAAGCAGCAGGCTGACCAGCATGCCATCGCGTATCGGTTCATACAGACCGACTTTCATTTTGGCCACCGGGTACGGCAACGCCTGTAAACGCGCAAACAGCTGGTCGGGATCGCCCACACAGAGCGCCGCCGAGTGATAATTCCCCGCGGCGGGTAGTGTGCCGTCCAGCTCCGCCAGCGCACAACTTAAGCCGAAGGCGACTGACGGCAGCCTGCTTTCCGCCGCGGAATCACCGGCGCACCAGCTTGTCAGCCAGGCTTCGGCGGCGTCCTGCGCCTGTGGCAGATCCTCATGGCTAAAACCTGGCAAAGGCGCGATTTCGCCCCAGCCTTCCGCCGATCCGTCACGCAGCCTGACCACCAGCCCGCTGCGCTGCTTAATACGCTGGTCACGAAGCACCACGCCCGCGTCCAGCGGGATGGCATAGCGCCAGAGGCTTGCGGTGCGCATTATGGGTTACGCCGGAACTTGCTGAAATCGGGCTGGCGTTTCTGATTGAAGGCGTTGCGCCCCTCCTGCCCCTCTTCGGTCATATAGAACAGCATGGTGGCGTTGCCCGCCAGCTCCTGCAAACCGGCCTGGCCATCGCAGTCGGCATTGAGCGCCGCCTTCAGGCAGCGCAGCGCCATCGGGCTGTTCTCCAGCATCTCCCGGCACCAGCGCACCGTCTCTTTTTCCAGCTGTGCCAGCGGCACGACGCTATTCACCAGCCCCATATCCAGCGCCTGCTGCGCGTTATACATCCGGCACAGGAACCAGATTTCACGCGCTTTTTTCTGGCCGACAATCCGCGCCATATAGGAAGCGCCCCAGCCACCGTCAAAGGAGCCGACTTTCGGACCGGTCTGACCAAACCGGGCATTGTCGGCGGCAATCGTCAGGTCGCAGATCATATGCAATACATGGCCGCCGCCCACCGCATAGCCCGCCACCATCGCCACCACCGGCTTCGGACAGGTGCGGATCTGGCGCTGGAAATCGAGCACATTAAGGTGATGCACGCCGCTGTCATCCTGATAACCGCCGTAGTCGCCACGCACTTTCTGGTCGCCACCGGCGCAGAACGCCAGTTCACCGGCGCCCGTCAGGATAATCACGCCGATGCCGTCATCATGGCGCGCATCATCCAGCGCCAGCATCATCTCTTTTACCGTCAGCGGACGAAAAGCGTTACGTACTTCGGGTCGGTTAATGGTGATTTTGGCAATGCCATCCAGCGACTTATGGTAGTGAATATCGCTAAAGTCGCCGCTGCAATCGCGCCACTCGACCGGGGCATAAAGTTGCTGTTCGTCAGGATAGATCATGCTTGTTCCTCAAAATACGCGCAATTTGCCAGCTAAAAGCGGCAGGATTAGCGCGATGGCTGTTGTGACCGGCGGCGGCGATAGTGCTGAGCGGCAGCGCTTTATGCTGCGCCAGCAGCTGGAATTTATGGTCCCACTCACCGCACAGATAATGAAAAGGCAGCGTCAGTTGCCGCAGCTGCGGCAATAAATCCGGTTGCTGACTGAGGGAGGTGGCTTCCAGCATCGCCGCCAGCGCCGGGGCATAGCTGTCAGCGCGCGCGTTGATCAGTTGCTGGCGCTGTAAGGCGCTGAGTTCGGCAAACAGCGGCTGGGCATACCACTGCGCCAGCGTCTGACGCAGTGGCTGAGCAGCAAAACGGGCGGCCCAGCAGCGATCGCTCTGCTGACGCACCGCCCGTTCTTCCGCCTGGGTTATGCCGGGGTGCGCCGCCTCAATGATTAACCCCATCAGCCCCGGCAGTGCCGCCTGACAGGCGTAGTACATCGCCGTTCGGCCGCCCAGTGAGTAACCAATCAGCCAGTAGCGCTCCACCTGATGGGCCAGCAACGTGGCGCTTAGCCGCTGACAGAGATCGTCGAAGCCGCTGACGCTCTGCGCGCCGGAGCCGCCATGGCCGGGCAGATCGATGCTCAGCAACGGCCAGTCGCTGAAAGCATGCTGAATCTCCTGCCAGTCTGCGGCGCTGCCGAGAAAGCCATGCAGCCAGACCAGCACCGGCTTACTGCTGCGGTGATGGCCCTGCCAGCGCGCATGCAGCATCACAATGCCGCCACCTGGTTAACCAGCTGTTTCAGCGTATCGGCGCCAGCTTGTGGCTCGACCACCAGTTCTATCAGCGTCACCCCTTCACGCTGCCAGCCACTGGCCACACTCTGCTGTAACGCCTGCCACTCCTGCGGACGCGCGTAGTGCAGGCCAAACATCGCGGCGGCATGTTCAAAATGGAGATGCTGTGGCATACAGAAGAAGCGTTCACGCTGAGCGGCGGGCGTCGGCAGTAATGAGAAGATCTGGCCGCCATTATTGTTAACCACCATCAGCACCAGCGGTGCCGGGGCATTGCGCAGTAACGCCAGCGCATTCAGATCGTAAAGTGCAGAAATATCGCCAAGGATCACCAGTGTTGGCACGCAATGACCACGCTGCACGCCAGCGGCAGTTGAGAGTAAACCGTCGATACCGCTGGCGCCGCGGTTGGCATACACCGGGTAACCTGCCGGTAGCTGCGCCAGCGCATCCACCAGACGCACCATCAGGCTGTTGCCGATAAACAGCTGTCCGCCCTTTGGCAGCAACTGCGGCAGGCGGTGCGCCAGTTGCGCCTCGCCAAAGGCTTCACAGGCGGCAGCAATCTCGCGTTGCGTACGGGTGACCAGCGGCTCCAGCGCTCTGGCCCAGCGGGTATGGCATTGTGGCGGGTGTTGATCGAGCCAGCAGTCAATATCCGCCACAATACGATTGCCGCGCAAATTTGCGGCCTCGCGCCGTCCCGGCAACGGATCAATCAGCCAGAAGGCCGCAACCTGCTGGCTGGCCTGCCATTGCAACAGGCGCTTGCTGGTCAGCTTGCTGCCAAACTGGACGATGATCTCCGCCTGTGCCAGCGTATGCTGCGCCTGGGGATGCCCCAGCCAGAGGTCGGCAGCAGGCAGCGGTGAACCGGTTTGCGACTGCACATCCGCCAGCAACGGCCAGCCAAGTTGTTGCGCCCAGTTGGCGACGCGCTGTCCTTGCGCGGCAGTTAGCCCGCCCGCTATCACCACTCCGCGCCGTTGTTGCCAGTAGCGCCATTTCTCCTGGCTTTCTACAGTTTCCCACTGACGGTGTGTGACCCACGGACGCGATCCCTGCCACCAGTCAGCCAGATTATCTCGCCAGTTCATATGCTCCCCGTTATCCTCGCCATACAGCGGTTCCGCCAGCGGCACGTTAATCTGTACCGCGCCATTGCGTTGACGGCTTAACAACTCGTCGAGCGCCGCCACCAGCCAGCATGCGGAGATTTCTGGCGTCGGACGCGGCAAATTCAGGGCTTCAGCATAACCGGCAAAAATGCCAGACTGATCAATGGCCTGATTAGCGCCACAGCCAATCAACTCCGGTGGCCGGTCAGCGCTGATCGCCACCAGCCGTTCACCGGTTAAGCGCGCTTCAATCACCGCCGGATAGAGATTAGCCAGCGCGGTGCCGGAAGTGACAATCATCGCCACTGCCTGACCGCTCGATTTCGCCAGCCCGAGCGCCAGATGACCCAGCCCGCGTTCATCAAAATGGGTATGACACACCAGCTTGTGGTTTGCGGCGGCGGCCAGCGTCAGCGGTGCGGAACGTGAGCCAGGCGCAATGCAGATATGGTGAACACCATGCCGCGTTAAGGTTTCAATGATCACTTCAGCCCAGCGATGATTAAAGGTACTTATCGACATAACCCCGTCCCGATCAACAACACGAAACTTATTATAAGAAGGCAGAATTCCCAGGATGTTGATTTGGGCCAGGTTTAACGCGAGTCTTCACTGAGTAATGTCGCCAGCGCCGCCGCTTTATTGTCGATCTCCTGCCACTCCTGCTGTGCATCGGACCCCGCCACAATGCCCGCGCCGGCATACAGCCGCACACGCCGATCGTCGATCAGCGCACAACGCAGCGACACGCAAAACTCACTCTTCTGGCGCGACAGATACCCCAGCGAACCGGCATACCACTGGCGGGTAAAAGGTTCATAACGGGCAATAAATTCTCGTGCCGGCTGGCGCGGAAAACCGGCCACCGCCGCGGTGGGTTGCAGGTGACTCAGGCAGAGTTCATCACTACGCTGGCGCAGCTCGCCATGAATGCGGCGGCGCAGATGCTGCACGTTACGTAAGCGAACCACCTCGGCCGGCATCACTTCCAGCCCGGCGACCATCCCCTGCAATCGCTGACAGATATCATCGACCACCAGCAGATTTTCCCGTTGATTCTTATCATCCTGACGCAGCCAGTCGGCATGGCGTGCGGCTTCGCTATCATCAGCATCACTGGCGACGGTGCCTGCCAGCGCTTCGGTCAGCAGTTCGCTCTGCTGGCGCAGATAGAGCCGCTCCGGCGAGGAGCCGATAAAGGCGTGATGGCCGTCAAAAGCCAGCATATAGTGGTAGCAGCAATGATTTACCCGACGGCTGGCAGCCAGCAGCGCCGCCGCGCTGATCTCACGGCTGAAACAGAGATCGGTGACACGGGCCAGTACCACTTTATCCATCTCTCCGGCGGCAATCGCTGTCAGCGCCTGGTCGATCAGCCGCGACCAGCCCGCACGATCCGGCGTATGCTGGCTGACCAGCAGTGAAGCGTCGGGCGGCGCCAGCGGGCGTGATGGCTGAAGATCGGCGAGAAACTGCAATGCATGCTGTGCATCCTCATACAGCGAACTGTCACTGCAAAGATGCAGCTGTAGCTGGCAACCGGTTTCGCTGCGCCGCCATACAATTCGCGGCAGAAACAGATAGCTCTGCCCGGCCGAAAAATCATTGGCACCCCAGATGCGCCAGTCCGCTGGCAGCCGGTTGACCGCCCGCTGCGCCTGCTGAATATCGCTGAAATGCTGCACTTCGCCGCAGGCCGCCACACTCTCTTTGCCATTACGGTGTTGCCACCATAGTTGCGGCCAGCATTGCTGGGCGTTTAACCAGCATAAGGCGTCACCGCTATCGGCGATTCTGACACTCAGTCGCCGGTAACCTGGCTGGCGGCTGGCGATCTGTTGCAGTTCGTTGCGTAACTGATTAAGCGCTGCGCTGAATGCCACCATGCTGACCTCGAAATTGAGCTGGAGACAATTATGTTAAGCGCGGTGACATCAGGAGTTTTTGATTTGAGGCAGTAAAGCGGGGATTGTTAACAAAAAGGGAGGGCCGGTAATAAATACCGGCCCCCGGGCAATACTAACGGTGGTGATTAACGGCGTGACAATAGCAGACCGATAACCAGTCCGGCCGTGGCGCCAACGCCAATCCCATGCCAGGGTTTTTCATGCACATAATCGTCGGCACGGTAGACCGCTTGCTTAGCGCGGTAGTAGTAAGTGTCTGACGCCTGGCTGACGCGCGATTTGACATCATGCAGTGCCTGCTCAGCTTTGGCTTTAAGCTCAATGTATTTCTGATCGGCAGGATCGCCCGAAGACTTCAGCACCTGTTCCAGGGTCTCGGTCAGCAGTGTCAGATCGTCATCCAGTCGGGTTTCATGCAGTTCATCAGGTATAGCCATTTTCTTCCTCCGTGGGCGAAAACACATGTATGTCTATTAACTATAGACAGTTTTCACGGCACTGTGCGGAATGGCGACCAGGAATAGACTGAGAATGGTGGCAAGCGGTGGCAGGCTGGAATATCAGCCATCATGTCGGCACAATAGAACATGCAGGTACGATAAAATCCGGGGAGAAAAATATGGAAGAGCTAAACCATCTTATAGACCTTCAGGAAATGGCTCATGATTTTAACCGGATTGGCGCCATTTCTGATGAAACCGTTAACTACATCGACACGCGGGTAAAGCTACGTGAGCTTCGCGAGAAAATGCTGAGCGTTCATGAAATGAATGGGGAAGAGATTCGCGGTATGCGTGACCGTCTGGGCATCACTCAGTCTATGCTGGCTGTGATTATGAATATGTCGGTTGTCAGCATCTCTAAATGGGAGCGTGGAGAAAAGAAACCCAATGGCGCTGCATTGCGGATGCTTAACACCATCGAATATAAAGGTTTTGATATCTTTGCGAAGTGATCTCCTTGTACGGGCCTGTCATGAAATTTTTATTTGTTTTACGTCATTACATGGCAACCGTCTCGCCTGCACCGAACAACGCTTAAAAATCAGACAAACGTAAAACCGCTTAAATCTCGCCTCGCTGCAGCGGAAAACCATACGTTTATTTGATTAATCTGATAAATTTCCTGAGATTTGAATTTTTGTATCTGCAAGCTGTCGTACCTCCCTGTAACCCTGGCAGCGCCAGGAGATGTAAATGGGTGATCAGGCACGACAGTCACTACAAACTCCGTTCAGCAAAGGAAATGACCTCTGGCATGAATCGAAGAATGTTTATGAAAGCGTCAATGGCATTCGCTACCGTAAGCGGGATGTCTGGCTTATCCACGCTATTTGCACAGTCAGCCTGGGCAGATACCGATATCGCCGACGGCACCGCGATGCGATTTGATTTTGACGTTCTGAAAAAAATGGCCGCCAGTATGGCGAAGCAACCCTGGGGCGGCGCACCAGGCGCCCTGCCGCAGACGCTGGCGACCCTCACTCCGCAGGCGTATAACGAGATTCAGTACGACGCCAATCACTCCTTATGGAACGGCACTGCCGACCGCGAACTGGACGTGCAGTTCTTCCACGTCGGTATGGGCTTTAAACGCCGTATCCGCATGTTCTCGGTTGATGAAACCAGCCGTGAAGCGCGTGAGATTCATTTCCGCCCTGAGCTGTTTAACTACAACAATGCCAAAGTCGATACTAAGCAGCTGGATGGCAAAACCGATCTGGGCTTTGCCGGTTTCCGCGCATTTAAAAAACCGGAACTGACCAGCCGCGATGTCGTCTCGTTCCTTGGCGCCAGCTATTTCCGCGCAGTGGATGACACTTATCAGTACGGTTTGTCGGCTCGTGGTATTGCGGTTAACACCTTTAGCAACGGTCAGGAAGAGTTCCCGGACTTCACCGCTTTCTGGTTTGAAACGCCAAAAGCGGAAGACACCCGTTTTACGGTGTATGCCCTGCTGGATGGTCCAAGCGCGACCGGTGCCTATAAGTTTATTATCGACTGTGAAGCCAAACGTGTGGTGATGGAGATTGAAAACCATATCTTCGCACGTAAGGATATTAAGCAGCTCGGTATCGCACCGATGACCAGTATGTTTAGCTGTGGCACCAATGAGCGCCGCATGTGTGACACCATTCACCCGCAAATCCATGACTCCGATCGCCTGGCGATGTGGACCGGCAGCGGTGAATGGATCTGCCGTCCGCTGAATAATCCACAAAAGCTGCAGTACAACGCCTATGAAGACACCAACCCGCGCGGCTTTGGCCTGTTGCAGCTGAATCATGACTTCAAGGATTATCAGGATGTGATTGGCTGGTATAACAAACGCCCAAGCCTGTGGGTGGAGCCAATCGGTAAATGGGGTAAAGGCGCCATCAATCTGATGGAGATCCCAACCACCGGTGAGACACTGGATAATGTGGTCTGCTTCTGGCAGCCGGAAGAGCCGATCAAAGCGGGCAGCGAATACAGCTTCCACTACAAGCTTTACTGGAGCGGTTTGCCGCCAGTGCGCAGTGGTTTAGCGCGTGTCGACGCTACCCGCACTGGTATGGGCGGTTTCCCGGAAGGCTGGGCGCCGGGCGAACAATACCCGGAAGTCTGGGCGCGCCGTATTGCGGTTGATTTTGTCGGTGGCGATCTGCAGGCTGCAGCACCGAAAGGCATTGAGCCGGTGATTAATGTGTCGTCTGGCACCATTAAGCAGGTTGAGATTCTGTTTGTTGAGCCGATGAACGGTTACCGCATTCTGTTTGACTGGTATCCGAACAGTAATGACACCAAACCGGTGGAGATGCGTATGTTCCTGCGCAGTAAAGAGGAGACGCTGAGCGAAACCTGGCTGTATCAGTATTTCCCGCCACCGCCAGATCAGCGCAAGTATGTGGATGATCGTCAGATGCATCCCGATTAAGTGGTGATATTGGCTTTTTTGCGGGCGGCGAGAACGCCGCCCCTACAAAAATTCACAGGTTTATGTAGGGGCGGCGTTCTCGCCGCCCGTACTGATGCCGTGCACCTGAGCCAACCCTGGCTTATTTTGCTTATGCGCGTTGCTCTTCCAGACGGAAATGCTCCACCGTCTGCGCCAGCTGTTCAGCCTGATCTTCCAGCGAACTGGCCGCCGCTGACATCTGTTGCACCAGCGCCGAGTTCTGCTGGGTGACGCCATCCATCTCATTGACGGCGATAGTGACCTGACTGATGCCTTTTGCCTGCTCATCCGAGGCGGCAACAATCTCACCGATAATACTCTGCACGGAACTGACCGCCTGCGTCATATCCTGCATGGTTTTCCCCGCGTCACGCACCAGCTGCACGCCACTCTCAACCCGGTGAGTTGATTCCTCAATCAGCGCGGCGATATCTTTTACCGCACTGGCGCTGCGCTGTGCCAGATTACGCACTTCAGAGGCCACTACGGCAAAACCACGCCCCTGCTCACCGGCACGCGCCGCTTCGACCGCCGCATTTAGCGCCAGAATATTGGTCTGGAAAGCGATGCTGTTAATAATGGCGGTGATATCGCCAATTTTCTTCGCACTGTCGTCAATCTGCGCCATGGTTTGCACCACCTGACCGACCAGCGTCTCACCGCGGCTGGCAATCTTTGTGGCATTTTCCGTCAGCGTTGTCGCCTGATGCGCATTGTCAGCATTATGTTTTACCGTCGCGGTAATCTGCTCCATGCTGGCGGCGGTCTGCTCCAGCGCGGCGGCTTGCTGTTCGGTACGCGAGGCGAGGTTAAGGTTGCCACTGGCAATCTCACCGGCGCCCTGACGGACCGAGTCGCTGGCTTCTTTGATCTGTCCGACGATATCGCGCAAACGCTCCTGCATGGTGTGCAGGGCAAAGAACAGGCTGCTGCGATCCTGCGGCTTCACCTTGATGGTATTGCCCAGCTGCCCATCAGCGACCGCCAGCGCAATAGTGGCGGCATGCAGTGGTTCCCCGCCAATTGGCTTCAGTACTTTGCGGCTAAATACGATACCCAGCAGCGCACTGACCAGCAAAATGCTCAGCACCATCAGCATCAGCGCATTAATTAACTGGCGATTGGCAGCGGCCATCACCTGGCTGACCGGCGCCGCCACGCCGAGATACCATTTCTCGCTGCTGTTGCCGATAGTTATCGGCTGCCAGGTGACTAATGCATCTTCACCAAGAATCGGATCGGCTTGCTCAGTGACAGCATCAGTAAAGTTGCCGTTCTGCGCAGGCAACGCTTTGCCGGTCAGACTTTTATCAGGATATGAGATGACCTTGCCTGCGCTCGACAGCAACATAGCGTAGCCCACACCTTCCCACGGCTTAATCTGGTTTACTTTCTGCTGCAACGAGGCAAGGGAGATATCTGAGGTCACTACGCCCCACAGTTTACCGCCATCGACGATTGGCGCCGCCACCGAAGTCAGCAGCGTCGGCACGCCGTTATAGGCGTAACTGTAAGGTTCGATTAAGGTATCTTTCTGCGTCTTTTGCGGTATCAGGTAGTAGTCGCCCTGACCTGGGGTGAGAATGGAAAGCAGCGGATGCATTTTAAAATTGCCCGCCTGGTCACGATCGACAAAAAAGGCATAACGGCCATTTGGCGCCTGGTCAGGCTTACCGGCAAATTCCGCATCACGGCCGTCAAAGGCGTTCTCTTCGAAAATCACCGACACCGACAGATAATCGGGGTTATCACGCAATGCATATTCGGTCAGCTTATCCACCACTGCGCGATCTTTTATGCCCGCCGCTGGCAGCGCTATCAGGCTCTGGCCGAGGTTGCGCGCCACATCGCGGGCGTAGTTAAGTTGATGCTGGATTTGCAGCGCCTGGGTTTGGGCAATTTGTTGCAGATAGTTTTCCGCCAGCGACTTTTGTTCACGGCTGGATTGCCAGCTGAGTACCCCAATAGTCACCACAAATCCGAAAGTAATCGTGAGAGCGCCAGTCAGTAACATCTGTGCGCGGGTGCTCATGCTCTTTTTCTTGATTAATTGCCTGGCCATTATGGCGCTCCTGGAGTGTCCTGATCATAGAATCAACAAATCCATTACAAAAAAATCCCTGCCATTCACCTATCGGCGCTTTTTTTTTGAACTTTAATGGTTAAGGATTATGCAACTTTGTCAGATTCAACGATCGGCACCCGCACCATGCGGCTAAGCCATTAATAGCAGGCCTTAATTCTGCATACCGATATGCGGAATATCATCTTCGAGATAAATTTCGCCCACCGGTTTAAAACCTAAACGAGCATAGAAACCCTGCAAATGGGCCTGCGCGGAAAGATAGATCGATTTCCCCGGCCAGTGTTGTTCACAACTGGCAATTGCCTGTTCCATTAAGCGATAACCAAGGTTCAGGCCTCGCGCTTCCGGCGAGATAATCACCCGGCCAATGCGCACCGCTGGCTGCGTGGCTTCCGGCGTCAGGATTCGGGCGTAAGCCAGCACTTTATCGTCCAGCATGCCAAGTATATGGCGGTTATCAAGCCGAAGATCGGCGCCATCAATATCCTGATAAACACATTGCTGCTCAACGACAAACACCCTGCTACGCAGCGCCAGAATGTCATACAGCTGTGTCACACTCAGATCGGCGTGGTGTAAATCTTGCCATAACAGATCCATCGCCTGTTTCCCCCCTGGTTAATCGATTTATTACTATACCCTAAATTGTTCGCGTTGCCCGCAGAGCAAAAAGCGTAAACAGTGCACAGAATAACGCCGCCATCAGCGGTAAACCGTGCAACGTCAGCGACATCGCGATACCGCCCAGGGTTGGTCCCAGCAAAGCCCCGATGCCCCAGCCCACCGAAAGAATGGCATAGGCTCCGGCCAGTTCGGCGCCACGAAAACGCTGACCAGTCAGGGTGATGATCACCGTGTAAATGCCGACAAATACCCCGCCCCACAGAAACAGCAGCGTACGCGCCAGCCACAGTTCGCGCAGCGCCAGCGGCCAGATCAGCGCCCCCAAAGTGGAGAGCGCCGCCAGAATCACAATCAGCCGCCGCCGATCGACCCGATCCGCCAGCCAGCCAATCGGCAGCTGCAATACAATCGCCCCGAGCAGCAGAATGGCAATCAGTGAGGTGGCATCGGCTTCACGCCAGCCAAGATTGATCGCATACAGCGGCAGCAAATTCATCCCCGCGCACTCCAGCGCGGCATTCAGCACCGTGGCACTGAGCGCCAGCGGCAGCATCTGCAACCAGCTCCGCAGCGAGCGCTTTATTTCCTGCTCAGCGGCGATCGCGCCGGTCTGCGCCAGCAGCATGGCACCCGCCGCCGCCAGCGCAATAACACCGCCGAGCATAAAGGCGGTGCTGCCGCTGCCATGCAGGCTGAGGAGCAGCGGCCCGGCGGCGAAACCCAGCGACAGCATGGCGGTATACAGCGCCAGATTTTTTGCCCGATGCTGTTCCAGCGTCACCTGATTGAGCCAGGTTTCGGTGACCACCAGGATCACTTCCGTCGCCACGCCCAGCAGCAGGCGTAGCAGAAACCAGCTGGCAACCGGCAGTCCGGGAAACAGCATCAGCAGCACGCCGGCGGCCAGTAAGGCAGAAAACATCAGTTGTCGCGTGGAAAAGGTGCGGCATAGCCACGGCAGCGCCGGAGCAATCAGCAACACACCCAGCGCATGCATCGCCGCGTTAATACCAATAAAGTTCTCGCTGTAGCCACGGCTGTCCAGCGTTAGCGCAATCAGCGGTGCGCTCAGACCATAGGTCAGACCAAAAATAGTGACCGCTATGATCACCGCAGCCTTCGCGCGCCATTCAGCTCTCATGGCGGCCGCCACTGGCCTTTTTCTGCGCTTTTCGCTGTCGGGCCTCTTGCTTGATCACCGTGCGCCGGATGGCGAAGGCTTCACGCACCCGTTTATGCCAGGCGCGGCTATGTACTGGCGTAATCACGGCCTTCAGCAGACGGACATAATCCAGCACCAGGCCAGGCGTCCAGGTCATCTCTTCCGCGCGGCCGCGCACCAGTCCCAGCAGCCAGAAATTGGGATCAAAAAACAACCGTACGCCAGGAAACGTATAGTGGCCCATCGCGCCCTCTACGGCCACATCCAGCGCCTGCACCACCGTCGAAGAGCAGTTGCGTGAGGTAAGGTTGTAAGTGCTATCCACCGAGAACACCTGCCAGTAATTACGCAGCGCCGCGGCATTATAGTGCGTAAACAGTACCTGCTGATCCGGCTCGCACCAGTCGGCAATTTCCTCTTCCAGTGAGGTCAGAAACCGTCCGGCGACATCATTCTCCTCCCCCGCGCGCAGCATGGCGCGGAAATTACCACTGTCGCGGTCGATATCCTCAAACGGATAATGGCTGATATAGAGGTCGGGCAGCATTTGCAGCGCGGCATGGCCGGTGGAGATCACGCCATTTTGATCAATGGCGGCAATATAGCGATCGATCACCCGCCGACGATCGGTCACCACCGCCGTGCCCACTGGCGTCCATACCAGCACCGTTAGCGGTTGCGGTGGGGGCTTCTGAGGGAATGGCGGATGCTGACAGGTCACTTCACGCCAGTGGCGCAGACCACGCGAGGTAAACAGCGGTAGCGACATTACCGAAGCGTTTTCCGGCAACAGCAATACCTGGCGCGCCATCAGGATTAATGACAGACCGGACGTCATCAGCAGCAGAGCAAAACAGAGCGGTACGGTGACATGGTGATGAAATGGCCAGTTACTGAAAATCAGCATACTGAGTCCGATCTCGATCACGCCAGCGATAATTTGCCGCCGCCATTTCGGCGAACGCAGCACCAGCGAAGAGCTGATACGAAACACGCCATCACCGAGAAACGCTGAGCCAAACAGCAGCGAAGCAAGGATATTGTTGTCCCAGGGAAGATCGAACACCAGAAACGCAATAAACAGGAAACCCACCCCTTTCCAGATCCCAGGCCAGTGAATTCGGATACCAATAATCATCGCTGCGGCAATTTCCACCAGCCCTTCCACCACCAGCAGAACAGCCAGCATATCCAGCGGCACCGACAACCGGCCATCGCTGGCAATATCGATAAATATCGCAATCCCCAGTCCAATCCAGCACAGGCCGAAAAAAGCCATCAGCAACCAGCGCGACTTCAGCACATGCGCGCCCACCAATAAGAAAATTAATCTTATCAAGAGACATCTCCGCCGCAATTGAGATGTTTTAACGTTAGCAATTAGGCAGAAAGCGCACAAAGCAAACGATTAAATATTGTGCAGTGGTGAGAAGTTTAGTAAAAAAAAACAGACCCGATGGGGTCTGCTTATTATTGTGCAATCTGTCAGCATGGGCGGCGAGAGCGCCGCCCCTACAGACGTTTCGCCGTTCCCGGATAATTACATCAGCGGCTGCGCCAGTTGTACCAGATGGATCAGCGGCTGCGGATAGATACCTAACAGCAGCACCAGAATCGCCGAGATCAATACCACTACGCCACCGGCAGTAAATGCCCAGTTGGCTGGCGTATCGCGCTGCAGCAGTTCTGGCGGGCTAAGATAGAGACTGACTGTCACACGCAGATAGTAGTAAAGACCAATCGCACTGCCCAGCACCACTGCACCGGTCAGCCACCATAAATGAGCACCGACACCGACCGCAATAATGTAGAACTTACCGATAAAGCCCAGCGTCATCGGGATACCCGCCAGCGACAGCATCATCACCGTCATCACTGCCGAGAGAATCGGACGATGCCAGAACAGGCCACGGTAGGAGTAGAGGGAGTCCGCATCCGGGCCACGGTACGGGCTGGACATCAGACTCACCACACCAAAGGCGCCAAGGCTGCTGAACAGGTAACCGGCCAGATAGACGCCGACAGACTCCAGCGACAGCTGATGCGTCTGAATGGCAATCAGCGCCACCAGCAGATAGCCAAGGTGAGCGATTGACGAGTAACCCAGCAGGCGCTTGATATTGCTCTGCGAGATCGCCATCAGGTTACCGAACAGAATCGACGCAAAGGCGATAATGCCCAGCACCGTACGCACCGCTTCGCTATCGGTCACCGGCGCATACATAAACAGACGCATCACCACACCAAAAATAGCGATCTTGCTGGCGGTAGCAAGGAAGGTGGAAACCGGTGCCGGCGCGCCCTGATAGACGTCCGGCGTCCAGAGATGGAACGGCACCAGCGACAGTTTAAAGCCGAGGCCGACAATCATCAGGCCGAGACCCACCAGCAGCAGCGGTTGCGTCAGCATGCTGTCACTCAGACTCTTGCCGAGCGCCACAAAGCTCAGGTTACCGGAATCGGCATACACCAGCGCCATACCAAACAGCAGGAATGACGACGCTGCGGCAGAGAGAATGGTGTATTTGATTGCCGCTTCCAGCGAGCGTTTCTGGCGGAAAGCATAGCCAATCAGGCCAAACAGTGGCAGCGAGATCAGCTCAATACCGATAAACAGCGCAGCCAGATGGTTGGCGCTGGCCAGCACAATGCCACCAAGCGCCGCAATCAGCACCAGCAGGTAGAACTCTTCGCGGTTGTCGGGGTAACCCTCCAGCCATGGATAGGCAAAGGTACAGGTCGCGAGACTGGCAAGGATCACCAGCCCGGTATACAGCATTGAGTAGCCATCAACGCGCAGCAGTGGCGTGACATCCATCGGGCCAGCCTGGCCGACAAAGAACAGTGACAGCAGCGCCACGTTCAGACCGATCACCGTCAGCGTAGCGTTGACGAAGTGGTTGCGTCGCCACGCAATGGACAGCATCACAACCACCACCGTCAATCCGACGATCAACAGCGGTAGCAGCGCGATCAAATGTTGAGGAGTTATTGTCATGGCGAATTACGGCCTTGTAGTTGAAATTGAAGCGGTAAACCACTGCTGAATATTGCTCATCGCAGCATGTGAGGTGTCCAGAATCGGCTGTGGATAAACGCCCAGCAACACCAGCAGGACCACCAGCACCATAATCATCAGGAATTCGCGCGGTGACATGCCTGGCAGCGGCGTGTCCGATTTAGCCGGGCCGTAGTAAGCACGTTGCATCATAATTAACGAGTAAACCGACGCAAAAACCAGCCCGAAAGTGGCGATAATAATCACCACCGGCGCGACCTTAAAGCTGCCGGTCAGAATCATAAATTCACCGACAAAGTTACCGGTCCCCGGCATGCCGAGATTGGCCACCGCAAAGAACAGCGACAGACCTGGCAACCATTTGATGCGTGACCACAAGCCGCCCATCTGACGCATATCACGGGTATGCAGACGTTCGTACAGCTGACCGCAGAGGATAAACAGCGCCGCCGCCGACAGGCCGTGCGCGATCATCTGAATCACCGCGCCCTGGAACGCCAGCTGGCTGCCGGTATAAATGGCAATCAACACAAAGCCCATATGGGAAATCGAGGTGTAAGCAATCAGACGTTTGATATCGTACTGCGTAAAGGCCATCCACGCGCCGTAGAAGATACCGATAATCCCCAGTCCCATCGCAATCGGCGCGAACTCGGCAGACGCATTCGGGAACAGCGGCAGGCTAAAGCGTAATAAGCCGTAAGCCGCGGTTTTTAACAGGATCCCGGCGAGGTCGACCGAACCGGCGGTTGGCGCCTGGCTGTGGGCATCAGGTAACCAGCCATGCAGCGGCACAACCGGCATTTTCACCGCAAAGGCGATAAAGAAGCCCAGCATCAGCAGATATTCAACGCCATGCGACATCGGCGTTTTCAGCAGTTCGGTATAGTTGAAGGTCCAGACGCCGGTGGCGTTGTAGTGCACAAATACCAGACCCAGAATGGCGATCAGCATCACCAGACCGCTGGCCTGGGTATAGATAAAGAACTTGGTGGCGGCGGTAATACGGGTTTTACCGTCGGATGCCTTATGACCCCAGAGCGCGATCAGGAAGTACATCGGCACCAGCATCATTTCCCAGAAGAAGAAGAACAGGAACATGTCGATGGCAAGGAACACGCCGATAACGCCACCGAGGATCCACATCAGGTTGAGATAGAAGAAGCCCTGATTGTTCTCAATTTCTTTCCACGAACAGAGTACTGCCATCAGACCAAGCAGGCCGGTCAGCACCACCATCAGCAATGACAGACCGTCAATCGCC
This sequence comes from Winslowiella arboricola, assembly GCF_025527015.1. Classification (GTDB taxonomy): domain Bacteria; phylum Pseudomonadota; class Gammaproteobacteria; order Enterobacterales; family Enterobacteriaceae; genus Erwinia; species Erwinia arboricola. Next base: position 45,300 of record NZ_JAODIM010000038.1, read on the forward strand.
AGATGGAAGTTGATGCCGAAACGGGGGATCCACGCGGCGGAGAATTCAGATTGCCACTGCGGCAAGCCTTTAACCTGCGTCAGCATGAAGTCGCCCTGCGTCCAGAGTTGCAGTGACAGCACCAGCGTCAGACCCATGGTGATCAGCGCAATCCAGCGCGGCACTTTCGTACCAAAGCGCTCAAACTGCCAACACAGCAAGCCACCGACAAAGGGTAATAATATAAGCCAAGGCAATAACATGGCGAGTCTTTCCCTTACTTGGGCCCCTCATGGGCTATCTCACTCACGATTTTGCTTCCCGGCAGTGCTCGCAATCCTCACATACTGAAGTATGCTGCGGTTGCTGTGCGCTGGCGGTAAGCAAACTCGTTTCGCCGATAACGCCCATCTCTATAGGGGTATATTTTCGAATTTCTTATTCTGGGATGGCTCTTTAAGCGCCACCCCGCTCACTAACCTTAAATCACCAGCAGCAGAGCCAGCACCACCACGGCGCCGACACTCATTGAGGCGATGTACCAGCGCAGATAGCCGTTTTCACTGACCACCAGCCCCTTGTTCGCGAAACGCGACAGGATTGCCGGGGTGTTCATCAGACCGTTCAGCGGATCGCGTTGCAGCAGCCAGGCGACAGCAAGATAAGGTTTAACGAACACTTTGTCGTACAGCCAGTCGAAGCCCCATGCGACAAACCACCAGCTGCTGAAGAAGCGGCCAACCGGGCTGTTGGCGACCGCGATCACCAGTTTACGTTTGCCCAGCCACAGTGCGGCAGCCAGCAGAATACCGGTAATAGCCACCACACCGGAGGTGATTTCCAGCGTCAGTACGCTACCGTGCGTCAGCTCCGTGGTATCAGGCAGCACGCCCTGCAATGGCGGAACAATCATCGCACCAATAAAGGTTGAGAGAATCAGTAATACAATCAGTGGCAGATGATGGGTAATACCTTTACCTGCATGCGCATGGATCTGCTCTTTACCGTGGAAGGTAATAAAGATCATACGGAAGGTATACAGCGAGGTCATAAAGGCCCCCACCAGCCCGGCAACCATCAGATTCAGATGACCGTTGGCCAGCGCACCCGCCAGGATCTCATCCTTACTGAAGAAGCCCGCGGTAATCAGCGGCAGTGCTGACAGCGCCGCGCCACCCACCAGGAAGCAGACATAAACTAACGGGATGCTTTTACGCAGGCCGCCCATTTTGAAAATATTCTGCTCGTGATGACAGGCCAGAATCACTGAACCGGAAGAGAGGAACAGCAAGGCTTTAAAGAAGGCGTGAGTCATCAGGTGGAAAATGGCCGCGTCCCACGCCTGCACACCAAGCGCAAGGAACATATAGCCAATCTGACTCATGGTCGAGTAAGCCAGTACGCGTTTAATATCGGTCTGCACCAGCGCGGCGAAACCTGCCAGCACCAGCGTAATCGCGCCGATAATCCCCACCAGATGCAGCACTTCCGGCGTCAGCAGGAACAGGCCATGCGAACGGGCAATCAGATAAACCCCCGCCGTCACCATGGTTGCCGCGTGGATCAGTGCAGAAACTGGCGTCGGGCCGGCCATTGCATCGGCCAGCCAGGTCTGCAACGGCAGCTGCGCGGATTTACCCACGGCGCCACCCAGCAGCATCAGCGTTGCCCACTGCAACATATGATTGTCAGCAGCAAAGTGCGCCGGCGCCAGTTCTACCATTTCGCGGAAGTTCAGCGTTCCCAGCTCGTTCCACAGAATAAACAGGGCAAACGCGAGGAACACGTCACCAACACGGGTGATGATAAATGCCTTCATCGCCGCCGCGCCGTTATTCGGGTTGGTGTAATAGAAACCGATCAGCAGGTAAGAGCAAAGCCCCACCCCTTCCCAGCCGAGATACATCAGCATCAGGTTATCGGCCAGCACCAGAATCACCATGCTGGCGATAAACAGGTTGGTATAAGCAAAGAAGCGCGAATAGCCCTCTTCACCACGCATATACCAGGAGGCAAACATATGAATAAAGAAGCCAACGCCGGTAACCACCGACAGCATGGTCAGCGACAGGCCGTCCAGCGTCAGATTGACATCGATTTTAAAATTGCCGACCTGCATCCAGGTCCAGAGCGCCTGGTTAAACACCTGCTGACCGTGATTAAAGAAATCCACTCCGGCGAACAGCGTAACCAGCGCGGCCAGACCGACCGAACCGATACCAACGGTAGCGGAGAGATTTTCCGACCAGCGACCACGAGAAAATGCCAGCAGCAAAAAGCCAATCAGCGGGAACAGAATAGTTAAGTAAAGAAGATTCATCCGCGCATCTCGCTTACTGTGTCAATGTTCAGAGTCTGACGACGGCGATGCAGCTGCAGTAACAGCGCGAGGCCAATACTGGCTTCCGCCGCCGCGAGGCTGATTGCCAGGATATACATCACCTGACCATCAGCTTGTCCCCAATAGCTTCCCGCCACCACAAACGCCAGTGCCGCAGCGTTAATCATGATTTCGAGGCTAATTAACATAAACAACAGGTTGCGACGAAGCACCAGTCCGGTCAGTCCGAGAACGAACAGAATAGCCGCCAGGATCAGTCCATGTTGCAGAGGGATCATGCTTGTTCCTCCTTGTTACTTTTTGCCGCATCCGCCGGACGGTTGCTTAACAGCTCGCCCTGACGATCTTCACGTCCGACGTGGAATGCCACCACCAGGCCCGCCAGCAGCAGCATCGACGCCAGCTCAACCGCCAGCACGTAAGGGCCAAACAGACTGATACCGACTGCTTTCGCATCAATAATGGTGCCTTCGATACCCTGATCGTTAACGGTGCTTATCGCATACATCAGTACCGCCAGCAGCAGCAATGCCACCAGACCGGGTCCGATCCACAATGTCGGCTTCAGCCACTTACGCTCCTGCTCCTGCACCGCTTTACCGAGATTGAGCATCATCACCACGAAGACGAACAGCACCATAATGGCGCCAGCGTAGACGATGATCTCCAGTGCACCGGCAAAATAAGCGCCCAGTGAGAAGAACACCCCGGCAATCGCTAACAGTGAGATGATCAGGTACAGCAACGCATGTACCGGATTAGTGTGGGTAATGACGCGTAATGTCGTCAGTACCGCCACCAGTCCGCAAATATAAAACGCAAATTCCATGCCTGGCTCCTTAAGGTAACAAGCCTTTGACGTCGATGGGTTTGGCTTCGTTTTCGGCGTCGCCCTTGTCTTTACCCTCGATCGCCATACCCGCCATACGATAGAAGTTATATTCCGGATATTTACCCGGGCCTGAAATCAACAGGTCTTCTTTCTCGTACACCAGATCCTGACGCTTAAACTCACCCAGTTCGAAATCCGGGGTAAGCTGGATTGCGGTGGTCGGGCAGGCTTCTTCACACAGACCACAGAAAATGCAGCGCGAGAAGTTGATGCGGAAGAACTCCGGATACCAGCGGCCATCCTGCTGTTCCGCTTTTTGCAGCGAAATACAGCCAACCGGACAGGCGACAGCACACAGGTTGCAGGCCACACAGCGCTCTTCGCCGTCCGGATCGCGCGTCAGCACGATACGGCCACGATAGCGCGGCGGCAGGTAAACCGGCTCTTCCGGATACATCAGCGTTTCGCGTTTGGCGAATGCATGCATCCCGATCATCCAGATGCTGCGTACCTGGGTCGCGAAACCAACCACTATCTCTTTCAATGTCATGGTTATTTAACCCCTTACTGCGCGGTGTACAGAATCACTGCGGCAGTCGCCAGCAGGTTCAGCAGCGTCAACGGCAGACAAACTTTCCAGCCAAAAGACATCATCTGGTCATAGCGCGGACGTGGCAACGCTGCACGAATCAGAATAAACATCATCATAAAGAATGCGGTTTTCAGCGCAAACCAGATAAACGGAGGCAACCAGGGACCGTGCCAGCCGCCAAAGAACAGCGTCACTATCAGCGCGGAGACGGTGACGATGGCAATATATTCACCGACAAAGAACAGACCGAACTTCATACCGGAGTATTCAATGTGATAACCATCGGCCAGTTCCTGCTCGGCTTCCGGCTGGTCAAACGGATGACGGTGACAGACTGCGACGCCAGCGATGGCGAAGGTCAGGAAGCCGAAGAACTGCGGGATAATATTCCACACATGTGCCTGGCTGTTGACGATATCGGTCATATTAAATGAGCCTGCCTGCGCCACCACGCCCATCAGCGACAGGCCGAGGAACACTTCGTAGCTCAGGGTCTGCGCCGAAGCACGCATCGCACCCAACAGGGAATATTTGTTATTACTCGCCCAACCGGCAAACAGCACCGCATAAACCGCCAGACCGGCCATCATCAGGAAGAACAACAGACCGATATTCAGGTCAGTCACTACCCAGGTCGGGCTGACCGGCACAATCGCAAATGCCAGCAGCAGCGAGGTAAAGGCAATCATTGGCGCCAGCGTAAAGATCACCCGGTCAGTAAATGGCGGGATCCAGTCCTCTTTAAAGAACATCTTCAGCATGTCAGCCACCAGCTGCAGCGAGCCGCCCCAGCCGACACGGTTTGGCCCGTAGCGGTTCTGGAACAGACCGAGCAGACGGCGCTCACCAAAGCTCATAAAGGCGCCGCAGATTACCACCACCAGCAGGATCACTACCGCTTTAAGGATACTCAGCAGAATGTCGATAACGTCCGGAGTTAGCCAGCTCATTGCGCCGCCTCCCGCAGATTGTCAATATTCGCACCCGACAGGTATGGCGGGATGCCCGGCATGCCGATCGGTAAACCGACCTGCCCTGCCTGCAACGCAGCAGAGAAACGCACCGGCAGTCGCAGATTGTGACCGGCACAGCTGAACTCCACCGCACTACCGGCGTTAACGCCCAGTTTCGCGGCATCAGCCGGATTGACCATCACATACGGCTGCGGCATACGCGTCTGAATCACCGGCGCACGCTGGGTCATCTCTTCACTGCCGAACAGGTGATAGTAAGGCGCAACACGCCACTGGTTGTCACTGCCGCTAAAGGCAGCCGGCACCTGCTCAAACCATGCCAGCTGACCTTCGCTGGCTTCAAACAAACGCACACCCGGATCGCCATGGCGCAGTTTACCGCCCACTTCTGCCTGGAACTTGTTCCACGCCTGCGGGGAGTTCCAGCCTGGCGCCCAGGCAAACGGAATCTGCTGACGATCGGCCAGTGGGTTGTTGTTCCCTTCCATTGAGAAGGAGAACATGGTGTCTTTATCCTGCGGCTGGCGCGGTTCATGTACGCTGATATTGGCGCGCATTGCGGTTCGGCCACTGGAGCGATGTGGAGAACGCGCCAGTTTCTGACCACGAATGCGGAAGCTGGCATCCGGCGCCGCTTGTTTGATCGCCGCCAGCTGTGGCAGCGCCACGACTGCAGCGTCAATCACATGGTCCAGCTGCGTCCAGTCAACACTGCGGCTCTCAACGGTGCTCTGCAATGAATGCAGCCAGCGCCAGCTCTCCAGCATTTCCACTGTATTGTCGTAATAAGCCGGGTCGTAAACCTGGAAGAAGCGCTGCGCGCGACCTTCCTGATTGACCACGGTGCCATCGCTTTCGGCAAAGCTGGCGGTGGAGAGAATCAGACCGGCTTTTTCCATGGTGGCGGTGCGCTGGTGATCGATCACAATCACGTTCTGTGTATTGTTCAGCGCCGCGTCGACCTGCGCCGCAGGCGCCTGGCGATAGAGATCGTTTTCCATAATCACTACTGCATCCGCGCTGCCGCTGGCCAGCTCCTCCAGCGCTGCATCCAGCGATTTACCGCCGATCATACTGAGTCCGACGCTATTCGCTGCCGAGGCCAGCAACGTGATGCCCACATCGGCACCGCGCCCTTTCAACGCTTTCGCCACGTTTGCGGCGGCTTCAATCATTGCCGGGCTACCGGAATGGGTGCCGGAAATAATCAGTGGCTTACGCGCACCGGCTAACGCCTGCACGATGACATCAATTTTGCCTGCCAGACTGCGTTCAATACCGTCAACCACTGGCGCGCTGTTATCCAGCGCATGAGCCACAGCGAAACCAAGGCGCGCCTGATCTTCCACCGGCGCGCGATAGCTCCATGCGGCGATATCATCGAGACGGGTTTCATCGACGTTAGTGACAAACAGCGGGTGTTTGGCGTTCTGACCGATATTAAGGATTGCCGCGATCTGCCAGTCTGCGACTTTCTGCGCGGCAGCCATTTCACGTGATTTGCCTTTTACCGCCTGACGCACCGACAGCGCCACACGGGCGCCGGTCTGGGTTAAGTCTTCACCTAATACCAGCACCGCATCATAGCTTTCAATTTCACGCAGGGCTGGCGTGTGGATACCGCCTTCACGCAGCACTTTCAGCATCAGCTCCAGACGCGATTGCTCCGCTGCCGGAATACCGGTCGAGAAGTTTTCCGCGCCGACCAGCTCACGCAAGGCAAAGTTGCTCTCAATGCTGGCGCGTGGCGAACCAATACCAATCACTTTTTTCGCCTGACGCAGGACGTCCGCCGCGCCCTGCATCGCCTGGTCGGCATTCAGCGCAATCCAGTCGTCGCCGCGGCGCTGCATTGGCTGGCGTGGACGATCTTTCAGGTTGACGTAGCCATAACCGAAACGACCACGGTCACAAAGGAAGTAGTGGTTTACGGTGCCGTTATAGCGGTTTTCGATACGACGCAGTTCGCCATAGCGCTCGCCCGGGCTGGTGTTACAGCCGATGCTGCACTGCTGGCAGATGCTTGGTGCAAACTGCATATCCCACTTACGGTTGTAGCGTTCGGAATGGGTTTTATCGGTAAACACGCCGGTCGGACAGATCTCCACCAGGTTACCAGAGAACTCGCTTTCCAGCGTGCCATCTTCCGGGCGACCAAAGTAGACGTTGTCATGCGCGCCATACACTCCCAGATCGGTGCCATCGGCATAATCTTTGTAGTAACGCACACAGCGGTAACAGGCGATACAGCGGTTCATTTCATGGGAAATAAACGGTCCGAGATCCTGATTGCGGTGGGTACGTTTGGTAAAGCGGTAGCGACGGAAGCTGTGGCCGGTCATCACAGTCATATCCTGAAGATGGCAGTTACCGCCCTCTTCACAGACCGGACAGTCGTGCGGGTGGTTGGTCATCAGCCACTCCACCACGCTCTCGCGGAACTCTTTCGCTTCACCGTCATCAATTGAGATAAAAGTGCCGTCGGAGGCTGGCGTCATACAGGACATGACCAGGCGACCACGGGTATCCTCGGCATTTTGATATTGCTTCACCGCACACTGGCGGCAAGCACCTACGCTGCCCAGCGCCGGGTGCCAGCAAAAATAAGGAATATCGAGACCAAGGGACAGACATGCCTGCAGCAAGTTGTCTGCGCCATCGACCTCATATTCTTTACCGTCTACATGAATTGTAGCCATAGTGAACATGCTTCCGTAAGGCCTGAGTTATCAGGCGTTAAACATAAATCTTTGCGCGGCGGGCGGCGAAAACGCCGCCCCTACAAGCGCCCGCAGGTTTTTACCAGCGTGCTTTTAACAGGTTTGGCTGAATACCGCCGATAGCGCGGGCGTTGCCAAACACCTGTGGCGCGATGCCAGCTTCAAATTCTTCGCGGAAATATTTAATCGCGCTTTGCAGTGGCTCTACTGCACCTGGCGCATGGGCACAAAATGTTTTGCCCGGGCCGAGCTGACGGCAAAGCTGCTCAAGGGTTTCAATATCCCCGGGCTGACCTTTGCCCTGCTCCAGCGCACGCAGGATTTTCACGCTCCACGGCAGCCCGTCACGACATGGCGTACACCAGCCGCAGGATTCACGGGAGAAGAACTCTTCCAGGTTGCGCACCAGCGACACCATATTGATCTCGTGATCCACTGCCATCGCCAGCGCTGTGCCTAAACGGCTGCCGGCTTTACCGATGCTGGCAAACTCCATTGGCAGATCGAGATGGCTCTCAGTCAGGAAGTCGGTTCCTGCGCCGCCCGGCTGCCAGGCTTTAAACTTCAGGCCATCGCGCATGCCACCGGCATAATCTTCAAGGATTTCACGGGCGGTGGTGCCAAACGGCAGCTCCCAGACGCCAGGGTTTTTCACCCGTCCGGAGAAGCCCATCATTTTGGTGCCAGCGTCATCGCTGTTTGAAATGCCCTTGTACCACTCCACGCCGTTGGCGAGGATGGCGGGCACATTCGACAGGGTTTCGACGTTATTGACACAGGTCGGTTTGCCCCAGGCGCCAGCGGATGCCGGGAACGGCGGTTTAGAACGCGGGTTGGCGCGACGGCCTTCCAGCGAGTTAATCAGCGCCGTCTCTTCACCGCAGATATAGCGACCCGCGCCGGTATGCACGATCAGCTCAAAATCAAAGCCCGTGCCAAGAATATTTTTACCCAGCAAACCCGCTTCGGTGGCTTCGGCAATTGCGCGACGCAGATTCACCGCCGCTTCGATATATTCACCGCGCAGGAAGATGTAGCCCCGGTAAGATTTCAGCGCAAAGGCGCTGATTAACATCCCTTCCACCAGCTGATGTGGCATCTGCTCCATCAGCAGGCGGTCTTTATAGGTGCCCGGCTCCATCTCATCGGCGTTACACAGCAGGTAACGGATGTTCATGCTTTCGTCTTTCGGCATCAGGCTCCACTTCAGACCGGTGGAGAAGCCCGCGCCGCCGCGCCCTTTCAGGCCGGAATCTTTCACCAGCGCCACAATTTCATCTGGCGCCATGCCTTTCAGCGCTTTTTCCGCGCCGGCATAACCATTTTTGCTGCGATACTCATCCAGCCACACCGGCTGTTGGTCATCGCGCATCCGCCAGGTCAGCGGGTGCATTTCGGCAGTACGAATGATCTGTTTCATTGATACTGCTCCAGTAACGTAGCGATGGTTTCCGGCGTCAGATGCACATGGGTATCTTCGTCGACCATCATGGTTGGGCCTTTATCGCAGTTACCCAGGCAGCAGGTTGGCAGCAGGGTAAAACGGCCATCGGTGGTGGTCTGCCCTGGCTTGATATGCAGATTCTGCTCCAGCGCCGCCTGAATGCCCTGATAACCGGTGATATGGCACACCACGCTGTCGCAGTAGCGAATCACATGGCGGCCGACCGGCTGACGGAAAATCTGGCTGTAGAACGTCGCCACGCCTTCAACATCACTGGCCGGAATCGCCAGTACCTCGGCAATCGCATGGATCGCGCCGTCCGGCACCCAGCCACGCTGTTTCTGCACGATCTTCAGCGCTTCAATCGAGGCTGCGCGTGCATCTTCGTAATGATGTTTTTCATGCTCAATAGCGTCACGTTCTGCAGCGCTCAGCACAAAGACCTCATTCTCATCGATCGTTTCGATCGCAATTTTTTGATCGTGCATAATTAGCGGTCCACGTCTGACATAACAAAATCGATACTACCGAGGTATACGATCAGGTCGGATACCAGGCTGCCCCGGATTACGGAAGGAATCTGTTGCAGGTGCGGGAAGCTCGGCGTACGCACGCGGGTGCGGTAGCTCATCGTGCTGCCATCACTGGTCAGGTAGTAACTGTTGATCCCTTTGGTCGCCTCGATCATCTGGAAGGATTCGTTGGCCGGCATTACCGGCCCCCAGGAAACCTGCAGGAAGTGAGTGATCAGGGTTTCAATGTGCTGCAGGGTGCGCTCTTTCGGAGGCGGCGTCGTCAGCGGATGGTCAGCCTTAAACGGCCCCTCCGGCATATTCTTGTAACACTGCTCAAGAATGCGCAGGCTCTGACGCAGCTCTTCCACTTTCAGCATCACGCGGCTATAGCAATCGCTCACGCCATCGCCGATCGGCACTTCGAAATCAAACTGCTCGTAACCCGAGTACGGACGCCATTTACGCACATCAAAGTCGACGCCGGTGGCGCGCAGGCCAGCACCGGTGGTGCCCCATGCCAGCGCTTCATCGCGGCCATAAGCCGCCACACCTTTTGAACGACCGATCAGGATGCTGTTTTTCAGCGCCGCTTTCACATAGGAATCAAGACGTTTTGGCATCCAGTCGAGGAATTCGCGCAGCAGACGCTCCCAGCCTTTCGGCAGGTCGTGCGCCACACCACCAATACGGAACCACGCCGGGTGCATACGGAAACCGGTAATCGCTTCCACCAGATCGTAAATTTTCTGACGATCGGTAAAGGCGAAGAACACCGGCGTCATCGCGCCGACGTCCTGGATAAAGGTGGAGATATACAGCAGGTGGCTGTTGATACGGAACAGCTCGGAGAGCATTACGCGGATCATATCCACGCGTTCCGGCACCTTGATGCCCGCCAGTTTTTCAACTGCCAGCACATACGGCATTTCGTTTACGCAGCCGCCAAGGTATTCAATACGGTCGGTATACGGAATGTAGCTGTGCCAGGACTGACGCTCACCCATTTTTTCCGCGCCGCGATGGTGGTAACCGATATCCGGTACGCAGTCGACAATCTCTTCGCCGTCCAGCTGCAGAATAATACGGAACGCACCGTGCGCCGAAGGGTGGTTCGGGCCGAGGTTGAGGAACATAAAGTCCTCATTGGTGGTGCCGCGCTTCATGCCCCAGTCTTCCGGCTTAAAAGTCAGCGCTTCCATCTCCAGATCCTCTTTCTGCTTTGTCAGCTCAAAAGGATCGAATTCAGTGGCGCGCGCCGGATAGTCTTTACGCAGCGGATGCCCTTCCCAGGTCGGTGGCATCATAATGCGCGTCAGATGCGGGTGACCATCAAAGGTAATGCCGAACATTTCCCAGGTTTCACGCTCATACCAGTTGGCGTTGGGGAAAAGTTTGGTGAAGGTCGCCACATGCAGATCGTTTTCGGACAATGCCACCTTGAGCATAATGTCACGATTACGTTCAATGGAGATCAGATGGTAGAAAACGGAAAAATCCGCAGCCGGTAAACCGTCGCGGTTGGTACGCAGGCGCTCATCCATACCGTGAAGGTCGAACAGCATCACATAAGGTTTCGGCAGTTTGCGCAGAAACTCGCCGATTTCCAGTAGTTGTTCACGCTTTACCCACACTACCGGTACGCCGGTGCGGGTTGGCTGAACAGTAAAAGCATCTGGCCCAAAACGATTACGCAGCTCGCCGATCACCGGGTCATCCTGGTGATCTCGGGTTTGCCATGCTGGCTGAGCGAGATCTTGCGTGGTCAAATCTGTCATAAATTGTTCACCATTCTGGCCTGTTGCCAGGCGCACAGTGTTGGCGTCAGGTTGCGGTTCGCGTGATAAATTGTGTTTGTTTTACGCGAGCATCAGGCCGCAGCCATAAACTAAAAACTTAAATTTCGTCAGGCGAGCGCAGGTTAGTCACTGCGATACGCTCTTCGCGTTTTCTCTCACGCTCTGACTGCATATTGGCGCGATAGACGCCCTGATCGCCCACCACCCACGAGAGAGGGCGGCGCTCTTTACCGATCGACTCCTGCAGCAGTAACAGTGCCTGCATATAGGCTTCAGGACGCGGCGGACAGCCCGGGATATAGACGTCTACTGGCAGGAATTTATCCACGCCCTGCACCACTGAGTAGATGTCATACATGCCGCCAGAGTTGGCGCAGGCGCCCATCGAAATCACCCATTTCGGCTCCAGCATCTGATCGTACAGACGCTGAATAACCGGGGCCATTTTGGTAAACGGCGTACCGGCAACCACCATAAAATCGGCCTGGCGTGGAGAAGCACGAAGTACTTCTGCACCGAAACGCGCCACGTCGTGGACGGCAGTGAATGAGGTCACCATTTCCACGTAACAACACGAAAGACCGAAGTTATACGGCCAAAGAGAGTTTTTGCGACCCCAGTTCACCATGTCATGCAGGGCATTTTCGAGTTTGCCCATATAGACACTGCGGTGAACATGCTGCTCAAGAGGATCGGTAACAATCTCCTGTTTTTGCAGGGGATAACGGTCGTTCTCACCGTTCGGGTCTATGCGGGTGAGCGTATAGTCCATCTTAATGCCTCGCTGTTACTGCGTATGACGGTTGGTGTTGTTGTGGCTGATAACCTCGGTTTTCACTACTACACGACGACGTGCAGGAGCCCAATCCAGCGCACCAATGCGCACCAGATAAACCAGTCCAGCCAGCAGCACCAAAATGAAAATGGCGGCTTCGACAAAGCCGACCCAGCCGCTTTCGCGGATTGAGGTCGACCATGCGTATAAATAGAGGGCTTCGACGTCGAAGATAACGAAGAACATCGCTACCAGGTAGAATTTGGCAGAAAGACGCATTTGCGTGCTGCCAACGGGGTCGATACCAGATTCAAAAGGTGTGTTTTTGTGCCTTCCGTGGGCTCTTCCGCCCAAAAACCATGCGCCAGCCAACATCAGGCAACACAGTCCCATGGCGACGATCAGGAAAACAGCAAATGCCCAGTTATGAGCGATAACTTCAGTGGTTGTTGACATACACTCTGCTTACTTATCAAAAGTGGTGCTCAGCGTCCTGCTCTGATAACGGCAGTTAACACACCACATCGATTCAAGGGAAGGATGAAAAACCTTATAAATTTTGCCGTCTTTAATGAATAAGCAGCAATTTTATGGGGTTTTTTACCCCTTTCTATAACCTTTTGTCAACTTTGACAAAAGTATCTACACCTTATTTTACAGTTGCAGCATTTTTTTAACATATGATGCGCAGATATTGAGCTAAATCGAGTCAGTATACCCATACAAATTATAGTGTAGCTGCAAATTGATAACAGGGATCGACGATTTAACAATCGTATTTTGACAGGAATCCGCGCTTTTTCCTGCCCCTTAATGGGGTTATTTTTATGATCCAGAACACACTTTTAGCCTTTATGATAAAAAAACAGCCAGCTTCCATAACAATTACTCACCCTGTGCAACCAATATAAAAGTCATCACCTCAGGTGATATTTTCATTATCAATTATAAAGTGAGCAATAAAACAGAACAAAACGGAAAGGGAGTAAAACGCTGAAATCAGAGAGGGAAACAGCCACAAAAAAGCCTCTCATCAATATACTTTAATGAGAGGCTTATTTTATGCAGTTAATCGGGCAAAAGCTGCATTTTGATGATAACGGGTATCGTTTCGGTTAACGATATTACTCTTCGTCATCCAGCAGGACAGCGCCGTCCTGACCCGCCACAATCAGATTGTACGGATCGTTGCTGGACTCCATCGCATTGAAGATGGCCAGAGCCAGTTCGTTATCACTTTCCGGGTTGCGACACAGCAGATACTGCGTATCCGGCAATACCGGTAAGCCTTCCGCCGCACCCATCACGCGCAGTTCAGGGCTCATCATCTCTACCGGACGCGCAGTGACGCCCAGACCCGCTTTCACCGCAGCGCGTACTGCCGCCAGAGTAGAAGCGACATAGGAGATACGCCATGGGATACCGGCTTCATTGAGATGGTCGATAGCCATATCGCGATAAGGGCTTGGTTCGTCGAGCAGAACCAGTGGAATCGCTTCACCACGCTGAAAAATATAGTCAGCGGCGCAATACCACAGTGTCGGTGATGTGCGCAGAACCTGATGCGTAAAGTTACCTGGACTGGAAGTGGTAACCACCAGATCCACTTCACCCTGGTTAAGCATTTCCATCATAAATGGATTACGCTTCACACGTACATCGATCGCCAGCTTCGGATAGACCGAAGTGACGCGGTTCAGTAAAAACGGAAGAATGGTGTCGGAAGTATCATCAGATGCACCGATGGTCAGCACGCCCTGAATGTTACTGTACATCAGCGAGGTACAGGCTTCATCGTTAAAGCGCAGTATCTTTCTGGCGTATCCCAGCAACTGGATGCCGTGTTCCGTCAACAATTTATTGCGTCCATGCCGGGCAAATAACTCTTTGCCCACCAGTTGCTCCAGACGCTGCATCTGTTGGCTTACTGCTGATTGCGTTCTGCATACCGCTGCGGCCGCGGCCGCAAAAGTATTGAGATCCGCAACCGCAACAAACGTCCTCAGCAGATCGAGGTCAAGATTAAGTATCGGACGATTTGCATTAGTCATGTTTTTTTCTTCACTTATTAGATTTTTTTACAAACAGCTACCCTGGTGTTACTACTTACTTTATCCAACGGATAAAGCGGTGACAAAACGAGAATGGCGAGAAAATGAATAAGAATCTTCCTCAACACATTACGTTGTCGGCTAACGTAAGAAGCTCCTTTTCGTGATACCGGTCCCATCGTTCTTTCACAATCAGGCCCGCAAATAAATAGTATCTTTCGTCTGATAGGTTGTTAATGCTCGCAGCACTAACCCATAAGTTGCAGGAAGCTGCGACGTAGTCGTTAATTAACATGGCAGCAACTTCAATAAAGACTGGCTGCACAATTGCAGGTTTGAAACGACTCACCTGAGTTGACTTTCCAGAACGTTGCGTTCACAACGCTAAATAGTAAATAGTGCTTAATATTTTTTACCGTAAAACGGCATTTTTTATCATCAGAAACATCCCCTTTTTTGCAGAGAAGTCCCTTGACGGTTATCCTGGCATACTGTCGATTATTTTTTAAGCCCCAATCCTGCTATTCTTATCACTAAAGCAGGATTTTATCGATGAGAGCGCATTTTATCGTACTGCGAAAGGTAAAAACCGGTATTCAGAAACCATTCATAACCAGGGTATTGACGTTGATGCGAATCAGCCTCATCGCCAATCTCACTCAGGTGCTGGTCGCACCAGCTGACTATTATGCCACTTCTATAAGAATCATTTGACTATTTCCTTACTCATCTATCCACCTTTTTCTATCAAAAATAGTAAAAAAACATTGCTGAGCTCGACAAATTTATGGATAGCCTGCTTTACAGCACAAAATGACTGACAGCAGCTAATATCGACCATAGGGCAACAAGCAGAGTATTACGCCAGTCAATGCACCGCGGCTAATGAAGCATACCGCTGCGCTGATAAATAAATCACTATCGCGCCAAAACCGAATACAGCCCTTCAAAAGCGCTGAACAGAAGAGTAAATTGTGCGAGTTATTTTCCACGGCAGGAACGCGGCTCTGCCAGTTAAGGCGATGTAGATGAACTTTCAAATTGATAAATCAGGTAAACTGGATAACGTCTGTTACGACATTCGCGGCCCGGTGTTAAAAGAAGCAAAACGTCTGGAAGAAGAAGGCAACAAAGTTTTAAAACTCAACATCGGCAACCCGGCCCCTTTCGGCTTTGAAGCGCCCGATGAAATTCTGGTCGATGTGATCCGTAACCTGCCCAGCGCACAGGGTTATTGCGATTCGAAAGGTCTCTACTCCGCCCGTAAAGCCATTATGCAACACTATCAGGCGCGCGGCATGCGTGAGATTACCGTGGAAGATATCTATATCGGTAACGGCGTGTCGGAACTGATTGTGCAATCCATGCAGGCGTTGCTGAACAGCGGCGATGAAATGCTGGTGCCGGCGCCTGACTATCCGCTGTGGACTGCGGCGGTCTCCCTTTCCAGCGGCAAAGCGGTGCATTACCTGTGCGATGAGTCAGCTGGCTGGTTCCCGGATCTTGACGATATCCGCAGCAAAATCACGCCACGCACCCGCGGCATCGTGATTATTAACCCGAATAACCCGACCGGCGCGGTCTACAGCAAAGAGCTGCTGATGGAAGTGGTCGAGCTGGCACGCCAGCATAATCTGATCATCTTCGCCGACGAGATCTATGACAAAATTCTTTACGATGCGGCCCAGCATCATTCGATTGCTGCGCTGGCGCCGGATCTGCTCACCATCACTTTTAATGGATTGTCGAAAACCTACCGCGTAGCGGGTTTCCGTCAGGGCTGGATGGTGCTAAACGGACCGAAAAAACATGCTAAGGGCTATATTGAAGGGCTGGAGATGCTGGCGTCGATGCGCCTGTGCGCCAACGTGCCGGCGCAGCACGCTATCCAGACCGCACTTGGCGGCTATCAGAGCATCAGTGAGTTTATCGTGCCGGGTGGCCGTCTGTATGAGCAGCGTCAGCGCGCCTGGGAACTGATTAATGAGATCCCGGGCGTCAGCTGCGTGAAACCGCAGGGCGCGCTGTATATGTTCCCGCGCATCGATGCGAAGCGTTTTAACATTCATGACGACCAGAAAATGGTGCTGGATTTCCTGTTACAGGAAAAAGTCCTGCTGGTGCAGGGCAGCGCATTTAACTGGCCGTGGCCGGATCATGTGCGTATTGTCACCCTGCCGCGCGTGGATGAGCTGGAAATGGCTGTCGGGAAGTTTGGCCGTTTCCTTGAAGGCTATCGTCAGTAACCGGTCTGCAACGGGACGGGAGCCGATAACGGCCCCCGTGGAAAATTCCTGTAGGGGCGGCGTTATCGCCGCCCTTCTGCTTAACAGGACAGATATTTATGAATCAAAGCCACTTTTTCGCCCACCTTTCCCGCCTGAAATTAATCAACCGCTGGCCGCTGATGCGTAATGTGCGCACCGAAAATGTCTCTGAGCACAGTCTGCAGGTGGCAATGGTCGCCCATGTACTGGCCGTGATTAAAAATCAGAAATTTGATGGTCAGCTGAATGCTGAACGTATCGCCATGATGGCGCTGTATCACGATGCCAGTGAAGTATTAACCGGTGATCTGCCTACCCCGGTGAAGTATTACAATGCACAGATTGCGCATGAATATAAAAAGATTGAGAAAATTGCGCAGCAAAAACTGATTGAGATGCTGCCGGATGATCTGCAGGATGCGTTTCGTCCATTACTGGATGAGCATCTGCATGCGCCGGAAGAGACCGCCGTGGTTAAACAGGCCGATGCCCTTTGCGCTTATCTGAAGTGCCTGGAAGAGCTGTCGGCGGGCAATAATGAGTTCCGTCAGGCTAAAGCTCGTCTGGAAAAGACCCTCGATCAGCGCCGCAGCCCGGAGATGGACTATTTTATTTCGGTGTTTGTGCCGAGCTTTAACTTATCGCTGGATGAGATTAGCCAGGATACGCCGCCCGTGTTCTTAATTAAAACGGAAACAGCAGCGGTACCAACAACACGCTAACCACCAGCACCAGCAGCGTAAAAGGCACGCCGATTTTAACGAAATCGCTAAAACGGTAGCCACCAGGTGCCATCACCAGCGTATTGACCGGCGAGGATACCGGCGTCATAAAGGCGGCTGATGCGGCGATGGCAATAATCATGGTAAACGGATAAGGCGACAGCCCCATCTGATGCGCGGCGGCAATGCCAATGGGCGCCATCAGTACCGCCGTGGCGGTGTTGGAGATAAACAGCCCGATGGTGGCGCAGAGTACAAACAGACAGATCAGCATAATATGCGGCCCGCTGCCGCCAGCAAACTCCATCAACCCCTGCACGATTAGCGCCACGCCGCCGGTTTTCTGCAACGCAATGGCAAACGGCATCATGCCGACAATCAACAGAATCCCCGGCCAGTGGATAGCTCGCAGCGCGCTCTCCATATCGATACAGCGAAAGCGGCCCATCAGCAGACAGGCAATCAGCGCGGCAATCGGATTGGGAATCGACTCTGTCAGCATCATCGCCACCATCAGCGCCAGGCAGAACAGCGCATGGGGCGCCTGACTGCTGGCTGGCGCCATATCGTCAACTTCCGCAGGCAGATTCAGCACAATAAAATCACGTTTCTGCTGCTGCAACTGCATAATCAGTTTCCAGTCGCCAATCACCAGCAAAATATCACCCAGTTCCAGCGTTTCATCGACCAGCGCACCGTCCAGCACCTCACCACGACGACGAATCCCCACCACGCTGACGCCATAACGGCTGCGAAATGCCAGTTCGCGCAAGGTTTTGCCTGGCAACTCCGAATCCGGTATCAGCGAGACTTCGGCCATGCCGACATCGCGCGCGCGATCGGAAAAATAGTCACCGCGCAGCACCAGCGGCTCCAGCAGCTGTTCGCCGCAGAACTCGCGCAGATCGATATCGGCCGCTGACATATCAATCAGCAGCACATCGCGCGCACGGAACTCAGTGCTGCCGGTGACCGCCACCATCACCCGCCGGAATTTATGCCAGCGCTCCAGCCCCACCACGTTGGCGCCGTAGCGCTCACGCAGCTGCAGATCGTCGAGGCGATGCCCGACCAGCGGTGAGCCAACACGAATCGACAAACGGCGGGCGCGCCCGGTAAGCTTGTAATCACGGATCAGGTCACGGAAAGTGCGACGATGGCGGGCGGCACTTTGCTGATGCTGCTCCGAAGGCAGCACCAGCCACCAGCGCGCCACCAGCATATACGCCACTCCCAGCAGTAAAATCACCAGGCCAATCGGTGTAACGGCAAAAAAGCCAAAGCCTGGCAAACCTTCGCGCTGCAGTTCGCTGTTCACCACCAGATTAGGCGGCGTCGCCACCAGCGTCATCATGCCGCTAATTAAACCAGCAAAGCTTAGCGGCATCATCAGGCGGCCTGGCGCGGTGCCCATTTTCACCGCCACGCTCAGCACCACCGGGATAAAAATCGCCACCACGCCGGTGGAACTCATAAACGCACCCAGACCGGAGACGGTAAGCATCAGCAGGATCAGCATTTTACTTTCGCTGCTGCCCGCCATTTTTACCAGCCACTCCCCCATCTGCAATGCCACGCCGGTGCGCACCAGCCCCTCGCCAATCACAAACAGCGCAGCAATCAGAATCACATTGGGATCGCTAAAACCGGCGGTGGCTTCCTGCAGCGTCAGGGTGCCGCTCAGCACAAACACAATGATCACCAGCAGCGCCACCACATCCATCCGCAACTTGCCGGTGACAAACAGGATGATGGTGACGATTAACAGCGCCAGTACCCAGATAAGTTGGTTATTCACTTCCGATCTCTGCATGGGGGAGGTTATGCAGAGGATGCCATAAAATTAACCCCGCTGGTGCGGGGTTAAATCATGGTTAGTGCTTGCGGTAGACATCTACCGTGCCGTCAGCATTTTTATTGATAATCAGCTCTTCCAGCGACGCGAGCACCATATCAACATCTTCCAGACGCGGCGCGTTCGCCGGAGGGTTCACCGCAATCACATGACTGCCGGCGGCCAGACCGGAGAGAATACCGGCGCCGGCATCTTCCACCACCACACACTCTTCCGGCTCCAGTTCCAGCAGTTGCGCACCCAGCAGATAGGCATCCGGCTCCGGTTTACCACGCAGCACACGCTCAGCGGTAACAAACACTTCCGGCTCCGGCAATCCGGTAGCCGCGCGGCGCGCCGAGGCTACCGGCACTGAACCCGAGGTGACAATCGCCCACGGGATCGCCAGCTCATTCAGCGTCGCCAGCAGCTGCTGTGCACCCGGCAGCGCGACGATACCGTCGGTATCTTCCGCTTCAATTTTTTCCAGTGCCAGAAACTCTTTCTGGATTTCGTCTTCAGACGCACCAGCCATAAAGTGACGCAGTGAGGTAATCGCCTGTTTACCATGGATAAAATTCAGAATCTCTGTGGCATCAATTCCGTGTCTTTTGCCCCAGTTGCTCCATGCGCGTTCGACAGCAGGTAATGAGTCAACCAGGGTGCCGTCTAAATCAAACAGAAAACCTTTACACTTCACTTGCGTTTCCTTCTCAGGCGTTAATGATTTGCGCGATCTCGTTCGCACTCAGATGGTACTGACGAGGACAAGTTTGCCATACCGTCAGCATACGGTGGTATTTTTCCCACATCGGGGTTTGCGCGTTAAAGCCATGGGTGCCGGAATCAAATTGGGTATAACGCCCTTCGATACTGACCATAAAGCGCACATAGCCGAGATAGCGGGCTTCGGTCGCCGCATCAAAGCCGAGGAAAGCGAGACGCCGCTCTTCCAGCCCGCTGTTGTCTTTCAGATTGGTCCAGGAAACATGCATCGCGTGATGCATCTCCATAATACTGATAATGGTGCGACACACCTCTTCGCTCAGTTCACCGAACTCGCGATCCAGCTCACGCATCTGCAAGCCGTAACCGCGCTCGACTATTGTCTGCTGGCGGCGATAGCGCTCACCATTGTCAGGATCGAGCATGGTCATCATTTTGTACTGATTGGAGAGGATCAAACGCTGAGCATTGGTCATTTCCATTTTTAACTCCTGTGTCACCGCGGACAGTAGTAAATATAAAAGAGATGACCAAGGATCGCACAACGGAGAAAAACGCGGTATCGCAAGCCGATGCTTCTTTGATTTGGCACGGGGTTTCCACCTTTAATTAACGGTGGAAACCGCCGGTGCAACTCAAAGATCGTCAAGAAAGGTTTTGTCGAGCTGCTTAAAAGCACGTTTCAGCACTTCAGCCAGCGACTGATAGGTGGGTTTGCCTTCGACCGGCGCAATCGCCTGCCCGGCTTCCTGCAGTTTGCTGCGCACTTCATGGAACCAGTTCAGCAGAGCTGGCGGCAATGGCGTGACGGAACGTTTACCTAACCACCATAAGCCCTGCATCGGCAGGGTGCAGGCGAACAGCGCAGTCGCCACTGCCGGACCGAGCTGGCCGCCCAGCGCGATTTGCCAGGTCAGGGTAAACACCGCCAGCGCGGGCATAAAGCGAATCGCAAAGCGCGTCGCCCGGCTGACTCGGTTTTCCGGAAACATTGGCGCCAGGCGCTTATCGGCAGGCCATGTTTTCATATAGTGCTGCCCAAGCTGGAACACCTTGAACCAACTGACGGACTCGGATTGATTAGCCATGGCAAACCTCAACTTCATCGATAAAGTTTAAAAAAATCACGTAACCAAACAACTTTACATTACACACTTCAAAATATTTTGTCTTTAAGAGTGACTGTCAGGTATTCTGAGCGCGAATTTTCGCACCCTGGATAGTGAGCAATCCATGTCTGCAGATGGCAGAGCCATCATTAGTTAAGCCCGATTTCAAAAAAAATTGTAAAATCACCAAGTTTTTTTAACGGGACAGCCCCTCTTTTCCCGTCAATATGATTTTAATCATTAATCTACCAGCTTTCATGCGCTACGCTGATAGTCTGATCGAGTTTATTTTAGCCACTTTTAATCAATAGGTACTTCCATGTCGAGTAAGTTAGTACTGGTTCTGAACTGCGGTAGTTCATCCCTGAAATTTGCTATTCTCAACCCGGCAGACGGCGAAGAATATCTGTCTGGCCTTGCCGAATGTTTCCACCTGCCTGAAGCACGTATCAAGTGGAAAATGGACGGCGCTAAACAAGAAGCGGCTCTGGGAGCGGGTGCAGCACATAGTGAAGCACTCAACTTCATGGTTAAAACTATTCTGGCACAAAAACCTGAGCTTTCTGCACAAATCGCTGCAATCGGTCATCGCATCGTTCACGGTGGCGAAAAACTGACACAATCGGTAGTGATTACTGACGCCGTGGTTCAGGGCATCAAAGACGCTTCTTCTTTTGCACCGCTGCACAACCCGGCGCATCTGATCGGTATCGACGAAGCGATGAAAAACTTCCCGCACCTCTCCGATAAGAATGTCGCAGTTTTTGATACGGCTTTCCATCAGACTATGCCGGAAGAGTCGTACCTTTACGCCCTGCCATACAAACTATACAAAGAACATGGCGTACGTCGCTACGGCGCACACGGCACCAGCCACTTCTATGTGTCACACGAAGCAGCCAAAATGCTCAACAAACCGATTGAAGAGCTGAACGTGATCACCTGCCACCTTGGCAACGGCGGTTCCGTTTCTGCCATTCGCAACGGCGTCTGTGTTGATACCTCAATGGGTCTGACGCCGCTGGAAGGTCTGGTAATGGGTACCCGCAGTGGCGATATCGATCCGGCGATTATCTTCTTCCTGCACGATACGCTGGGTATGAGCGTTGATGCGATCAACAAGCTGCTGACCAAAGAGTCTGGCTTGCTGGGTCTGACCGAAGTTACCAGCGACTGCCGCTATGTCGAAGATAACTACACCACAAAAGAAGACGCCAGACGTGCGATGGACGTATTCTGCCACCGTCTGGCAAAATATATCGGCTCTTATAGCGCACTGATGGAAGGCCGTCTTGATGCGGTAGTGTTTACCGGTGGTATTGGTGAGAACGCCGCGATGGTGCGTGAGCTGTCACTGGCGAAACTGGCGCTGCTGGGCTTCGACGTCGATCATGAACGTAACCTGGCCGCACGCTTTGGCAAATCCGGCTTTATCAATAAAGAGGGCACCCGCCCGGCGGTGGTGATCCCAACCAACGAAGAGTTGGTCATCGCCCAGGACGCCGCGCGTCTGACTGCTTAATGCTTCTCCTCCGTCAGCCCAGGCTGACGGAGTTGTTTTGAACACCACGCAACACCTGAGAGGTTAACCGTGTCACGTACTATTATGTTGATTCCAACCGGCACCAGCGTCGGCCTGACCAGCGTCAGCCTTGGCGTTATCCGAGCTATGGAACGTAAAGGCGTTCGTCTCAGCGTCTTTAAACCTATCGCGCAGCCGCGCACCGGTGGCAATGCCCCAGACCAGACCACCACCATTATCCGCCGCAACTCCTCTATCCCGGCAGCCGAACCGCTGCAGATGTCACGCGTGGAATCCCTGCTGGGTTCTAACCAGCAAGACGTGCTGATGGAAGAGATCATTGCCCGCTATCATGAAAATACTAAAGATGCGGAAGTGGTGCTGGTTGAAGGTTTAGTGCCAACGCGCAAACATCAGTTCGCCAGCGCGCTGAACTATGAAATCGCCAAAACCCTGAATGCGGAAATTGTGTTTGTCACCGCACTGGGCAACGATTCGCCTGCGCAGCTGAAAGAGCGTATCGAACTGACGCAAAGCAGCTTCGGCGGCAGCAAAAACAAAAGTATCACCGGCGTAATCATCAACAAACTGAATGCTCCGGTCGACGAGCAGGGTCGTACCCGTCCTGACCTGTCAGAAATTTTTGATGACTCCAATAAAGCCAGCGTCGCCAATATCGATCCTAAGCAGCTGTTCGCCAACAGCCCGCTGCCGATCCTCGGCTGCGTGCCATGGAGCTTTGAGCTGATTGCCACCCGCGCCATCGATATGTGCCGCCATCTGAATGCGCGCATTATCAATGAAGGGGATATCAATACCCGCCGCGTGAAATCCGTCACCTTCTGCGCACGTAGTATTCCGCATATGCTGGAACATTTCCGCCCGGGTTCACTGCTGGTGACATCTGCGGATCGTCCTGACGTGCTGGTTGCCGCCTGTCTGGCGGCGATGAACGGTGTGGAGATTGGCGCGATTCTGCTGACCGGCGGTTATGAAATTGACGACCGTATTAATAAACTCTGTGAGCGCGCGTTCCAGACCGGTTTACCGGTATTTATGGTCAATACCAATACCTGGCAGACCTCACTGAGCCTGCAAAGCTTTAATCTGGAAGTGCCAAGCGACGACACCCAGCGTATTGAGCGCGTGCAGGAGTATGTTGCCAGCCATATCGATGCCGACTGGATCGAATCACTGACCGCCGCTTCCGAGCGCAGCCGCCGCCTGTCGCCGCCAGCCTTCCGCTACCAGCTGACCGAGCTGGCGCGTAAAGCCGGTAAACGTATCGTGCTGCCGGAAGGTGAAGAGCCGCGTACGGTGAAAGCCGCCGCGATCTGTGCGGAGCGAGGTATCGCCCACTGCGTGCTGCTGGGTAACCCGGAAGAAATTCAGCGTGTCGCCACCCTGCAGGGTGTTGAGCTGGGTGTCGGCATTGATATCGTCGATCCGGAAGTGGTGCGTGAAAATTACGTTGCCCGCCTGGTCGAGCTGCGTAAGAGCAAAGGGATGACCGAAGTGGTTGCCCGTGAGCAGCTGGAAGATAACGTGGTGCTCGGCACCCTGATGCTGGAGCAGAGCGAAGTTGATGGCCTGGTGTCTGGCGCCATCCACACCACTGCCAACACCATCCGTCCACCACTGCAGCTGATCAAAACCGCACCAAACAGTTCACTGGTCTCTTCTGTGTTCTTTATGCTGCTGCCGGAACAGGTTCTGGTATATGGCGACTGCGCCATCAACCCGGATCCGACGTCTGAACAGCTGGCCGAGATCGCGATCCAGTCGGCTGATTCCGCCGCGGCATTTGGTATCGATCCACGCGTGGCGATGATCTCTTACTCCACCGGTACCTCAGGCGCCGGTAGCGATGTGGAAAAAGTGCGTGAAGCCACGCGTATCGCGCAGGAAAAACGTCCTGACCTGGTCATTGACGGTCCGTTGCAGTATGACGCGGCGATTATGGCGGATGTCGCCAAATCAAAAGCGCCAGACTCACCGGTTGCCGGTCGTGCGACAGTGTTTATCTTCCCGGATCTCAACACCGGTAACACCACCTATAAAGCGGTGCAGCGCTCAGCGGATCTGATCTCAATTGGTCCGATGTTGCAAGGTATGCGCAAACCGGTCAACGATCTGTCACGCGGTGCGCTGGTTGACGATATCGTCTATACCATCGCCCTGACGGCGATTCAGTCTGCCCAGGCTGAAGGCTAAGGTGTAAAAAAACCGCCTGCGGCGCCGCAGGCGGTTTTATCAGTCATTCCTGCCCTGGCTTACTTACGCTTTATGATCGCTCTGCCCTAACTTACACATAGCTTTCGCCACCGGGTCAGGCATATTGTCACAAAGTTTAATACAGATTTCAGCAGCAATTGGCGGTAAAATCATACAGGCAAACGCATTGCCGGTACTTGCCCATCCACTGATGCCAAACAGAGCTAGTGCAATTATTTTTCTGTTCATACTGTTTCTCCTTGGCTGATGTGAAAATTAAATAACAAAACACTCATCATTATTATTAACGACATATAAAGCGCTCACAGAAAAAACCGATGCAAGGCAAGCCTTACATCGGATTTAAATCAGTGCGTAACGGGTTTATTACCCAGTTCACAAATAAAGCGGGACATATCTGACTTATTATACTTACAGTGTTCGTGGCAGTAATCTGCAGAGTAAGGCCAGGTAAGATTACATGCGTAAGCACTGCTGAGGCTGGTTACGCCTGCCATTAACATCAAAGACAGGCCGATAATTTTCTGTGTCATATTTATCATCCCTATAATATTAAATATCGCTAATTCCACACCCCCTACCAAACAACCTTAATCCTGCCTGTTAGCGCTGGCAATATCTGATTATTTTAAAAAGCGTATTGTTGATAAACGATTGAGCGAAAGGAAAGGCGTAATTTGATTAACACTATTCAGGATAATGATATTGCCCAACTTTATCCCTCCGCCGGAGGGATAAAGTATGCATTATTAGTTTTGCTCTTTATTACGGCTGAGCCATAATGCGAGCGCTTTCAGTGAATCCGGGGTAAATTCATCACAGCGGCTGGTAATCTCTTCCGGCGTCATCCAGAAAATCTCTTCCACTTCCTCTTCCTGCATTGCAAACGGGCCATGGGAAACACAACTAAATAACCCGCCCCAGACGCGACAATGGCTGTCTTCGAAATAGAACAGACCATGCTCGGCAAAAGGCACATCGGCAATGCCAAGCTCCTCTTCCGCTTCACGGCGTGCAGACTCCAGCAGCACTTCGCCACTCTGTACCACACCGCCAGCGGTGGCATCCAGCATTCCCGGCATAAAATCTTTGCTTTCGGTACGGCGCTGCACCAGTATTTTACCCATACCATCGTGAACCACGATGTAGGTCGCACGATGACGCAAACATTGTGCACGCATCTGAGCCCGACTTGACTGGGCAATAACCTCGTTATCTTCGTTAACGATATCGACCCACTCTGTTCCGGCAGCCTGACTTTGCTCCACCATCAGTAACCCTTTTCTGTTCTGCGCATTGTTGCGCGTATCGTTGTCGCAACCGCCTAAAATAATGGCTAATCTTTCCTGACGCAATATGCGATGTACTGAGTTAACGTGTTTTGCCCGATTCCGCTAACCACAACTGCACCGAAGCACGTTGCCACTGAAAAAAGGCGTAGTCGGTCAGCTTTTCAGGTAAAGCGTCGCCATGCAGCGCCAGGCGGTTGATCATAATCGCTAAATCGGTGTCGGCGATAGACCATTCGCCAAACAGATTCTGTTGTCCGTCCACCAGCAGACGCCCGGCGACAGCAATCAATTTTTGTGCCGCCTGGCTGCCCGCAGCGGAAAGCGGTGCAAACTTTTCGCCGGCAAACAGCACTTCGGTCGGGCGTTCAGCACGCAGCGCCAGCAAATCGCTGCGTAACCACGCCTGAATCTCACGCGCCCGCGCCCGCTTCTCAGCATCACGCGGATAGAGACGATCATACTCCGGCGCCGGAAAACGCTCCTCCAGAAACTCTTCAATCGCCGAGGACTCACTGAGCAGGAAGTTGTCCAGCTGCAGGGTCGGCACACGAGCGGTCAGCGAGATCTCACGGTAACCACTGCCCAGATGTTCGCCAGCCGCCAGATCGACAGCTTGCAGGGAAAAGGGGATCCCCTTCTCAGTTAAGGCCACATACACCGACATAACATAGGGACTAAAGAAACTGGCATCTGACCACAGGGTAATATTCGGATGATCCATTTCGCTTCCTTTACACTGACTGATGACTGCCGCATTGGTAACACCTGTTTACCGAGTTTTAGCCCGGAAGGCAATCAGCATCTGGGTGAGTTTTCATCGGTTGCAACCAGCACAAACGCGCCTTTTAACCTGGGGTTAATTCCTCTATATTGCTGAAGAAAGAACCGTTAACGCCTGATTTTATTCGGAGTGAATATGATTGACCTCTATTATGCCGGCACACCTAATGGCCACAAAATCACGCTTTTTCTTGAAGAGGCAGGCCTGCCTTACCAGCTTCATCGGGTGAACATCGGCAAAGGCGAGCAGTTTACGCCCGAGTTTCTGGCTATCGCCCCGAACAATAAGATACCGGCGATTGTCGATCATCAGCCAGTGGATGGCGGCGCACCGGTTAACCTGTTTGAATCCGGCGCGATTTTGCTCTATCTCGCCGAAAAGAGCGGCAAGTTCCTCAGCGCAGAACTGCGCGAGCGCACCGCCACCCTGCAGTGGTTATTCTGGCAGATGGGCGGCTTTGGCCCGATGCTCGGTCAGAATCACCATTTCAACCATTTCGCGCCACAACCGGTACCTTACGCGATTGAACGCTTCCAGGTTGAGACACAGCGCCTGTATGGCGTACTGAACAGCCAGCTGGAGAAAAAGCCGTGGATCGCCGGTGAACATTACAGCATCGCGGATATGGCCATCTGGCCATGGGTCAACTCCCATGAGCGTCAGCGCATCAATCTGGCGGATTATACGGCGGTTCGCAACTGGTTCGAGCGTATTCGCATCCGTCCGGCTACGCAGCGCGCACTGGCACTCGCCCATGTTTGAGAATCATCTCTGACGAATATCACACTCTTCTGGCGGTTCTCTTCTATGCTGAAAACATGCTGTCAAACAACGCATAAGGATATTCAGCATGCATATTTTACTTACTGGCGGTACCGGATTAATCGGCAGTCATCTGATACCGCGTCTGTTGCAGTCTGGCCATCAGGTCAGCGTGGTAACCCGCGATGTGGCCGCTGCGCGGGCGAAGCTCGATCCGGCGGTGACGCTGTGGTCGGGTCTGGCGCAGCAGCAGGATCTTAATGGCATCGATGCGGTTATTAATCTGGCAGGCGAGCCGATCGCCGATAAGCGCTGGAGTGAACCACAGAAGCGGTTGATGTGTGAGAGCCGCTGGCAGATCACCGAGCGGCTGGCGGCGCTGATTAAGGCCAGCAGTCAGCCGCCGTCAGTGCTGATCTCCGGTTCCGCCACCGGGTTTTATGGCGATACCGGCGAACTGGTGCTGACGGAGGACGATCCGGGGCATGATGAGTTTACCCATCAGCTCTGCGCGCGCTGGGAAGAGCTGGCATTAAGCGCAGAGAGTGAACGCACCCGCGTCTGCCTGCTGCGCACCGGCGTGGTGCTGGCAAAGCATGGCGGCGCGCTGGCGAAAATGAAGCTGCCGTTTAAGCTCGGCATTGGCGGCCCGCTCGGCAGCGGCAAGCAGTATATGCCGTGGATCCATCTCGACGATATGCTCAACGCCATTCTCTGGTTACTGGATAATCCGCAACTGCGCGGCCCGTTCAATATGGTTTCGCCGTATGCGGTGCGCAACGAACAATTTGCCGCCACCCTCGGCCATGTGATGCACCGCCCGGCCTTTATGCGCACGCCGGCCAGCGCAATTAAACTGATGATGGGTGAATCTGCGGTGCTGGTATTGGGTGGTCAGCATGTGCTGCCGAAGCGGCTGGAGGAGTCGGGATTTGGTTTTCGCTGGTTTGAGCTGGATCGGGCATTAGCCGATGTGATTTAGGGCAGGCATATACTGCTCCCTCCCCCTCACCCCCTCCCATTTGATGAGAGGGGGATCAGAATAGTGTCACAGGATTATTTTAGTGCGCCAGATAAGAACTGCTGCAGACGGGGACTCTGCGGATTATTAAACACCTCATCCGGCGGGCCTTCCTCTTCGATTTTGCCCTGATGCAGGAAAATCACATGGCTGGAAACATGGCGTGCAAACTCCATTTCGTGGGTCACCACCACCATGGTTTTGCCCTCTTCCGCCAGTTTCTGCATGATGCGCAGCACTTCACCCACCAGCTCCGGATCCAGTGCTGAGGTCGGCTCATCAAACAGCAGCACTTCAGGCTCCATCGCCAGCGCACGCGCAATCGAGACACGCTGCTGCTGTCCACCTGAAAGGTGCGCCGGATATTTGCCACGCGCGCGCTCGTCAATGCCGACCTTATCGAGATAGCGAATAGCACGATCCAGCGCTTCCTGCTTGCTCAGTCCCAGCACCTGGATCGGCGCTTCCATCACATTCTCCAGCACCGTCATATGGCTCCAGAGATTGAAGTGCTGAAACACCATCGTCAGACGGGTACGCAGCATCCGCAGCTGCTCTTTATTGGAGACTTTCAGCTGACCATCGGTGTCGCGCACCAACGTGATCATCTGATTGTTCACCGCAATGGTGCCTTCACTCGGCTTTTCGAGGAAGTTAATGCAGCGTAAAAAGGTACTTTTCCCGGATCCTGATGAACCAATAATACTGATGACGTCACCGGCCTGCGCCTGCAACGAAACGCCCTTCAGCACCTCATGTTCCCCATAACGTTTATGGAGTTCAGTTACCTGTAATTTATTTTCGGCCATAGTGATACTTACTCAATGGGTCGATGAGGGTTTAACATGCGCCAGCCAGCGCTTTTCCGCCAGGCGGAACAGGCTGATTAACACATAAGAGATAATCAGATACAGCACGGCGGCAATACCAAAGGCGGTAAACGGCTGATAGGTCGCCGAGTTGATATCGCGCGCGACTTTCAGCAAGTCCGGCACGGTGGCGGTAAACGCCAGTGCGGTGGAGTGCAGCATCAGAATCACTTCGTTACTGTAAGCCGGCAGCGCGGTACGCAGCGCGGAAGGCAAAATAATGCAACGATAGAGCTTAAAGGTTGAGAAACCGTAAGCGCGCGCCGCTTCGATTTCACCGTGCGGCACCGAGCGGATCGCCCCGGCAAAAATCTCCGTGGTATAGGCGCAGGTGTTTAACGTCAGCGCCAGCAGCGTACAGTTCAGGCCGCTACGGAAAAAAGCGTTGAGCAGCTCGGTGCCCTTCACCACTTCCAGCGTATACATACCGGAATAGAACACCAGCAACTGCACATACAGCGGGGTGCCGCGGAACACATAGGTAAACAGCCATACCGGAAATTGCACCGCGCGCCTGGACGACACACGGGCAATCGCCAGCAATACCGCCAGACAGCCGCCCAGCACCACCGAGATAATCAGCAACCACAGGGTAATGGCGACGCCGGTAAAACGGTAACCGTCGGTCCATAGCAGAGCTTTCCAGTACTCATTGATAATCTCGATCATAACTCAGCCCTTCTTACACCCACCGTGTAGCGACGTTCAAGCCACCACAGCACGCCGTTAGACAGCGTGGTAAACACCAGATAAATCACCCCGGCGACAATCGCAAAATAAAACGGCTGCCAGGTGCTTTTCCCCGCCAGCTGCGTGGCTTTAACCACATCTTCAAGGCCGAGTAACGACACCAGCGCCGTTGCTTTCAGGATCACCTGCCAGTTATTACCAATGCCCGGCAGCGCAAAACGCATCATGCCCGGAAACAGAATGCGCCGGAACACTTGTGAGCCGGTGAAGCCAAACGCGGTCGCCGCTTCGATCTGCCCTCTCGGCACCGCCAGGTAAGCGCCACGGAAGGTCTCGGTAAAATAAGCACCATAGATAAAGCCAAGGGTAATAATACCGGCCACCATCGGGTCGATATCAAACTGCGACAGACCTAACGCATCGGTGAGTTGGTTGAGGGCGATCTGCAAACCGTAAAAGATCAGCAGCATCAGTACCAGATCGGGGACACCGCGGATCAGCGTGGTGTAGCCTTCAAAAATCAGTGCAACCAGGCGGTTTTTCGACAGTTTGGCGCCTGCGCCAATCAGTCCCAGCACCACGGCAATCAGCAACGAACTGAGTGCCAGCTCCAGCGTTACCGCTGCGCCTTTTAATATTACTTCGGAATAGCCATACAGCATGGAGTTGATCCTGTCGTATTAAGTCGAAGATACAGGGGGCATACCGATTCAGGCGACGGTGAGACAAGGCGGAAACTCACGAAAAAGCGCAGTTTGCTACAGCAAATGAGCATTTTGAGTGAGTTTTCAACGCAGTATCACCGAGTCTGGACGGCATGCCCTGACGACAGGTGTTACTTAGCCACCATATACATCAAAATCAAAATACTTCTTCGCCAGTTTGTCGTAAGTACCATCGGCGCGCATCTCAGCAAAGGCTTTGTCGATTGCTGCTTTCAGTTCGGTGTCATCTTTACGCATGCCCATACCGGTGCCGACGCCAAAGATCGCGTTATCTTTCACCGCCGGGCCGGCAAACGCATAGTCTTTACCCACCGGTTGTTTCAGGAAGCCTTCGCTGGCAGCGACTTCATCCTGGAATGCAGCGTCAATACGACCGGCGGTCAGATCCTGATACACCAGATCCTGGTTAGCGTAAGGGGTGACAGTAATCCCTTTTGGACGCCAGTTCTGATTGGCGTAGGTTTCCTGGGTGGTGCCCTGCAACAGGCCGACATTTTTGCCCTTCAGCGACTCGATGGTCGGCTGAATTGGCGAACCTTTCGGCGCAATCAGGCGTGAATTAGCGGCATACAACTTCTCAGAGAAGGCGATCTCCTGCAGACGCTTTTCGGTAATCGACAGTGAAGAGATAATCGCATCAATCTTTTTCGCTTTCAGCGACGGGATCAGCGCGTCAAAGTCACTTTCGACATAAGTACATTTGGTTGCAATGCGTTTGCAAATCTCGTTGGCCAGATCGATGTCAAAACCAACCAGCTGACCCTGCGCGTTTTTGGATTCAAACGGCGCGTAGGTCGGATCGGTTCCGATACGCAGATTTTTTGGCACGGCAGCGAAAACACTGCTTGCGCTGGAGAAGGCCAGCAACAGAGAAAGAGCCAGGACCTGCTTTTTCATAGATTACCCTCAAGTAAAGTGCTTTTTGTTATGGTTTACGTGATGTGTTTGCGCTCTTTGTTTTGCAGATTTCATGCCAGTTCTGTGGCTTGCCGCGGGACAAAGAGGTTCGACTCAGCGTAACGCCAGAAAATGGCTCAAACGCTTAGTATGTGGAGGAAAATATAACAGGGTTGTAATCATGAAAAGGGTATTATGTTGCATTTTGGTGCATGCGATGCACGAAAAGTGATCCAGTCCAAAATAGTGCACTGAAATGATGCAGGTGTTGCACCACTATGCACCCTGCCATCGCGTAAACAGATCCTGCGGCAGGGAAATATCGAACTGATCGAGCACCCGGTTCAGCGTCTGGTCAATAATCTGCTGCACGTTGTCCGGCCGGTGATAAAACGCCGGCACCGGCGGCATAATAATCGCACCCAGCTCTGCCGCGCTGGTCATCAGGCGTAAATGGCCAAGATGCAGTGGCGTTTCACGTACGCACAACACCAGGCGACGGCGCTCTTTTAGCACCACATCCGCCGCACGCGTCAGTAAGCCGTCGGTATAGCTGTGGACGATGCCAGAGAGGGTTTTTATCGAACAGGGCAGGATCATCATGCCATCGGTTTTAAACGAGCCTGAGGAAATCGTAGCGGCAATATCACGCACATCGTGCACCACATCAGCCAGCGCCTGCACATCACGCACCGAATAGTCGCTTTCCAGCGCCAGCGTCTGCCGCGCCGCCTGACTCATCACCAGATGGGTTTCCACCTCCGTAACCTGCTGCAGGATCTGCAACATGCGCACGCCATAAATCACTCCGCTGGCGCCGGAAATGCCAATAATGAGTCGTTTCATAGTATTGCCTTGTATTCCAGGAAAGCCATTTTCGGTTCAGTTTAGCTGGCGAGCAAGGTGCAGGCCAAAAAAAAGGGCGGCGCGAGCGCCGCCCCTGTAACTGTACAAAATTAACCTTCGTTATGCATCTCAAGGTTTTCCACTTCATTCTGACGCGCCATCGCTTTGGCATCGTCATTACGCAGCGACTGGAGATATTCAAGGTACTGCTGATCAACGTCTTTGGTGACGTAGATACCGTTAAACACTGAACACTCAAACTGCACGATATCCGGGTTCTCTTCGCTCACCGCGTCAATCAGGTCGCTAAGATCCTGGAAAATCAGCGCATCAGCGCCAATGATCTGGCGAATCTCTTCCACTTCGCGACCATGAGCAATCAGCTCGGTGGCGCTTGGCATATCGATACCATACACATTCGGGAAGCGAATTTCCGGCGCCGCAGAGGCCAGATAGACTTTCTTCGCGCCAGCTTCACGCGCCATCTCAATAATCTGCTCAGAAGTGGTGCCACGGACGATGGAGTCATCCACCAGCAGCACGTTCTTATCGCGGAACTCCGCACGGTTAGCGTTCAGCTTACGGCGAACCGCGCTGCGACGCTGGAGCTGGCCCGGCATGATAAAGGTACGGCCGACGTAGCGATTCTTCACAAAGCCCTGACGATAAGGCTTATTCAGAATACCGGCGATCTCCAGCGCGATATCCGTAGAGGTTTCCGGGATCGGAATCACCACATCGATATCCAGATCTTCCCATTCGCGCGCAATCTTGGCGCCCAGCTTGGTGCCCATACGAACACGGGCGCTGTAGACGGAGATTTTGTCGATAAAGGAGTCCGGACGCGCAAAATAGACATACTCGAACAGGCACGGATTGCTTTTCGGGTTTTCCGCGCACTGACGGGTTGAGAGCTGGCCTTTTTCGGTGATATACACCGCTTCGCCTGGCGCAACATCGCGCAGGAACTCAAAGCCCAGCGTATCCAGCGCCACGCTTTCTGACGCCACCATATACTCAACGCGTCCATCGTTCATCGCACGCTTACCGATTACCAGCGGGCGGATGCCGTTTGGATCGCGGAAAGCCACCATGCCGTGACCGATAATCATTAATACCACAGCGTAAGCACCGCGCACCTTCTGATGCACTGCCGCCACCGCTGCAAAAATGTTTTCAGCTTCCAGCGGGTAGTGCTGGAAGCGATCCAGTTCCTGCGCAAAGATATTCAGCAGAATTTCTGAATCAGATGTGGTGTTGACGTGACGACGACCGCTTTCAAACAGCTGCTTACGCAGTTCATGTGCGTTAGTCAGGTTGCCGTTATGTGCAAGGGTAATGCCGTAAGGGGAGTTAACGTAGAAGGGTTGCGCTTCAGAAGCACTGGAGCTTCCGGCGGTCGGGTAACGGACGTGGCCGATACCCATATTTCCCTGCAGACGCTGCATATGACGCGCTTCAAATACATCGCTGACCAGACCGTTGGCTTTACGCAGACGGAAGCAGTTCAGTGCATCGATGGTAACGATGCCTGCCGCATCCTGGCCACGGTGCTGAAGCACCGTTAACGCGTCATAAATCGACTGGTTTACCGGCGCGAAACCGGTGATACCGACAATACCGCACATGTTGTCATATCCTCATAAGCCGCACTCCCGGTGCGATTACCGGGGTAAAAAACTCGACGTGCTTTGCAGGTAGTCAAAGAACCACCTGATGATGTAACTGAACTGGGGAACCAGCTGGGACTGTTGCCAGTCCGGGCTTTTTGAGAACCCGGTGAACGTATCGAGGAAGAACAGCATAGCAGATACAATCAGTACGCCACGCAGTGCCCCGAAACAGACGCCCAACACCCTGTCGGTACCTGACAGGCCGGTCTTTTCGACCAGGGAGCCAATCACATAGTTCACTATCGCACCCACAACCAGCGTAGCGATAAAGAGTATGCCAATGGCAATTCCATTGCGAACCAGTTCGTCTTCAAAACCTGTGAACCAGACGGCAAGAAAGGAGTAGTAATGACTGGCGACAAAGAATGCGCATCCCCAGGTGACGAGAGATAATGCTTCCCGAACAAACCCGCGGATCAGGCTAACCAGAGCCGAAAAACCGACAACCGCAATAATGACGTAATCTATCCAGACCATGAACTCTTCCAGTGACAATGCCCCTGCATCCAGTTCGGGGCGAATTCTAACAGAAAAAGAAAACGTTTGCGTAGCGTTTTCCTTTGCCAGGCCAAATAAAAAGGGGCGATGAAAAAAACCTCAATCGCCTCCTCTGGTTAGCTATTTCGCAGTGCAAATTATCTGCACGGGCGGCGAGTACGCCGCCCCTACAACCGGGATATCCGGAACACCGTAGGGGAGCCGTTATCGGCTCCCGCCCAAATGACGGGCACGATGCAAATCATCTGCGCGGGCGGCGAGAACGCCCCCACTAGTTAGCGCGCGCTATAGGGTTTTACTACCCCGCCAAGTCCGGAAATACTCTGCAATTCACCGACGGCCGCCTGCATCTTCGTTTTCGAGGCATCCGGGCCGACGTAAATGCGGGTAATCTGGCCCTGCACCGGCGTTGATGGCACGGTATAAGCACGATACCCCGACAAACGCAGCTGCGCGACAATCTCATTCACTTTGCTGGCGTTTTTCAGCGCGCCCAGCTGCACCACATACGCCTGACCGCCCGGCGCCTGCTCCTGCGGCTTCGTTTCCGGTTTTGCTTCCGGTTTCGGTTGCTCAACCGGTTTCGGCTGCGGCTGTGGTTTAGGCTGCTCGACCGGCTTCGGCTTCGGCGGCGTTACCGGTTTTGGCTGTGGCTGCGGTTTCGGCTGGGCCTGCGGTTGCGAAGGCTGCATCGGCGGCGGCGAAACCACCGTCGGCTGGCTGTGACTTTGCGGCATGGTCGCACCGTTGTCCGCCGGTTGCGAAACCTCGTCACTGTCGCCACCTACTGCATCGCCCGCGCCTTCTGGCGGCTGGGCCGGTAATGACTGACTGACCGGCGGCACCATATCGGTATCCTGCTGATCATCCGGTTTTGGCACCAGCGGGATCGCCGCGAACTCCTCTTTGTAGTGCTTTTTCTTGCCGTCCAGCAGACCGGGTAACACAATTACGCCCACGGCGACCAGAATTACGGTTCCGACTAAACGGTTCTGAAACTTACTTGCCACTTCCGTTCTCCGTTTCCATCGCTTCCATTACCTGTGCCACGGTGTGGAACGACCCGCACACCAGCACAATATCGTGTTTCTGCGCCTGCTGAAGCGCCGCCTGCCAGGCCTCGGTTACGCTGGCAAAGCCCTGCGCCTCTGGCAGATGCACCATCAGCTGCGCGGCAGTTGCACCGCGTGGCCCTTCGAGTGGCGCGCAGTACCAGTTATCCACCTGCGGCAGTAAACACGCAAGGGTTCCGGCAATATCTTTATCATGCAGCATGCCGACCACCGCATGGACTTTGCCCTGCTGCGGCAATTCCGCCAGACGACCGGCAAGATAGCTGGCAGCATGGGGGTTATGGGCCACATCAAGGATAACGCGCGGCTCAGTGGCGACGGTCTGAAAACGCCCCGGCAAAATCGCTTTATCCAGCCAGGTGCGGATCAGGGTTTCATCCACCGTGAGCGTCGACGCGCGCAGCGCGGCTAAAGCAGTGGCGGCATTCGGCAACGGCACCTGCGGCAACGGCAGATTGGCCAGGCTGCCATGACTATCACTAAAGGTCCAGCTGTCGCTTTCCCGCGTATAGTGCCAGTCACGATCGCGCTGCAACAAGTGAGCGCCGAGATCGGCGGCAACTTGCGCAATCGACTGCGGCATTTCCGGCTCACCGACCACTGCCGGTTTACCACCACGAAACACACCCGCTTTTTCACGGCCAATGCTTTCACGATCCGGCCCCAGCCAGTCGGTATGGTCGAGGGCAATGCTGGTGATCACCGCCACATCGGCATCGACAATATTGGTAGCGTCCAGACGCCCGCCCAGCCCGACTTCGAGAATCACCACATCCAGCGCCGCCTGCTTAAACAGCATCAATGCCGACAGGGTGCCATACTCAAAATAGGTTAAGGAGGTCGCGCCACGCCCGGCTTCGATAGCGGCAAAACTGGCGGTATGCGCCGACTCAGCCAGCTCAGCACCCTGAATACGCACGCGCTCGGTATAACGCACCAGGTGCGGCGAGCTGTAAACGCCAACGCGATAGCCCGCAGCCATCAGCAGAGTTTCGAGGGTACGGCAGGTGGTGCCTTTGCCGTTAGTACCGGCCACGGTAAACACCACTGGCGCGGGTTTTAACAGGTCGAGTTGTTGCGCGACGCGCTGAACACGATCCAGCCCGAGTTCGATAGCCTGAGCATGTAAATGCTCAAGATAATAAAGCCACGTGGCCAAAGGCGACGTGGCTTGAGGAAGGTGAAGATTATCCATGTGTCCCGTTCACAACGTTACGGTTCATTGGTGAAAGGTACAGCATCGCCGTATCGACAAACACTGCACCTCTCCATCATCTGTCAGGCCTCGTGGTTCTCGGAGGAGGCCTCAGCGGCAACCTCTTCCACATCTGGCTGCGGCTGTGGCAGATTCATCAATTTCGCGAGGATGCTGGCCAGCTTCAGACGCAGTTCCGGACGACGCACGATCATATCAATCGCGCCTTTCTCGATCAGGAACTCACTGCGCTGGAAGCCCGGCGGCAGTTTTTCACGCACGGTCTGCTCAATAACACGCGGGCCGGCAAAGCCGATCAGCGCTTTTGGCTCCGCGATATTCAGATCGCCCAGCATCGCAAAGCTGGCGGAAACGCCACCCATGGTCGGGTCAGTCAGTACCGAAATATACGGCAGACCGCGTTCCTGCAGTTTTGCCAGCGCTGCGCTGGTTTTCGCCATCTGCATCAGCGACTGCAACGCTTCCTGCATACGCGCGCCGCCACTGGCCGAAAAACAGATCATCGGGCAGTTATCTTCCAGCGCCTGTTCCACTGCACGCACAAAGCGCGCACCGACCACGGAACCCATAGAGCCGCCCATAAAGGAGAACTCAAAGGCCGCTGCGACAACCGGGTTACCATGCAGCGTCCCCTTCATCACGATCAGTGCATCTTTCTCGCCGGTATCTTTCTGTGCAGCAGTCAGACGATCTTTATATTTTTTTGAATCCCGGAACTTGAGCAGATCTTTTGGCTCCAGCTCGCTACCCAGCTCTACCAGCGAACCTTCGTCCAGTAAACTGTGCAGACGATCGCGTCCATGCATACGCATATGGTGATCGCATTTCGGGCAGACTTCCAGATTGCGTTCCAGCTCGGCGCGGTAGAGAACCTGACCACAGCTGTCACACTTTGTCCAAACCCCTTCAGGAATACTTGCCTTGCGTGAAGGGGTGATGGTGCTCTTGTTGAGAATTCGTTCAATCCAGCTCATTGATGACCTTTCTGTTTGAACCTGGTGAAACCAGTTTTCTTGTTGCTGCTGAAAGCGACTTCAGCAGGCCGTAAATGTGGCTCATTAAACCATAACCTGCCGGCGCTGTGGATAGAAATCTGGTCCGTCCGGCTCAGTGAGGGTTTTTTAAGCGTTATTGTTTCTGCTGACGTGCGGCGCGACGATGGCGGATCACTTCAATCACACCCGGCAGAATCGACACCACGATAATCGCCACAATCAGTAATTTCAGGTTCTCCTGCACGATCGGTAAGTCACCGAACAGATAGCCTGCATAGGAGAACAGCAATACCCACAACAGTGCGCCGCTAACGTTAAACAGCGCAAAGTGACGATAGGACATATGGCCCATACCGGCAACAAATGGCGCAAAAGTCCGCACAATCGGCACGAAACGCGCGAGGATAATGGTTTTTCCGCCATGACGCGCATAGAACGCATGGGTTTTATCCAGATAACTGCGACGGAAGATTTTTGAGTTCGGATTACTGAACAGCCGTTCACCAAACAGCCTGCCGATGGTGTAATTCACCGCATCGCCGAGGATCGCCGCAATCACCAGCAGCGCGACCATCAGATGGACATTCAGATCGTTGCCTGGCAACGCAGCCAGTGCGCCCGCGACAAACAGCAGCGAGTCGCCAGGCAGGAACGGCGTCACCACTAATCCGGTTTCACAGAACAGAATCAAAAACAGAATGGCGTATATCCAGATACCGTATTGCGCCACCAGCTCCGCCAGATGAACATCAATGTGCAGGATAAAATCGACAACAAAACGAATTAAATCCATAACTCTCCCTAAACCCTTCAGCTCAGTTTAATCGACGAGGAACAGCGGTCCCATCGGCGGTCGTGGTAAGGCAAAATAATCAGGATAATCGACGGCAACCAGATACAACCCTTCCGCTTTCGCGGTTGCCGCGGCCAGAGTGCGATCCTTCGCCGCCAGCAGTTCAGCCATCCAGCCTTCATGCTGATTGCCGCAACCAATTTCCATCAGACTGCCTGTAATATTGCGCACCATATGGTGAACAAAGGCGTTGGCCTTAATATCCACCACGATATAACTGCCATAACGTGTCACATTCAGATGCATCACGTTGCGCCATGGCGTGCGCGACTGGCACTGCACGGCGCGAAATGAGGTAAAGTCATTTTCGCCAATCAGACACTGCCCGGCGCGCTGCATTTTCTCTGCATCCAGCGGATGATAAAAATGCGTCACCCCCGCGCCTAAAATCGCCGGACGCAGCCGCTGGTTGTAGATGATATAACGATAGCGGCGCGCAGTGGCGCTGAAACGCGCGTGAAACTCATCGGGCACCTGTTTCACCCAGCGCACGGCGATATCATCCGGCAGATTGGCATTTACGCCCAGCGTCCAGGCGGCATCTTTACGTGCGGCGGTGGTTTCAAAATGCACCACCTGGCCGGTGCCATGTACTCCGGCATCAGTACGTCCGGCGCAGAACACACTGACCGGATGATCCGCCACCTTCGACAGCGCCTGCTCAAGGCGCGCCTGCACGCTGCGCACCTCCTGCTGCCGCTGCCAGCCGTAATAGCGGCTGCCATCATATTCCACGCCGAGCGCCAGTTTAGTGGTGTGCGGCAAAGCCCCTTCAGACATCAGTACAGATACTCCTGCACCAGCTTCTCGGCAGTTTTAACCGCCATCAGCGCGCCGCCGAAGCGAATATTGTCGGCCACCGACCAGAACTGCAACATTTCCGGCACACCATAGTCATTGCGCAGGCAACCGAGATTCAGCTGATCGTTACCAGAGGCGTCGCCAACCTGAGTCGGATAATTATCGTCTTCAGACAGCACGATATCGTCAGCACGCGCCAGTTCATCACGTGCCTCTTCCGCTGACAGCGGACGCAGGCCTTCCATATGCACGATCTGCGCATTACCGTAAAACACCGGGGACTGCACACAGCTGACGGCAACCGGCAAACCTTCGTCCTGCATCACTTTGCGCACCTGATCGACCAGGCGTCGCTCCTGCATCACGCTGCCTTCACTGTCTGCCAGCAATGGCAGCATATTGAACGCCAGCTGGCGACCAAAATAGTGATCTTCCGCCGGCAGACCGTTAAGCAGACGTGCGCTTTCACCGGCCAGCGAATCCACTCCTGCTTTGCCATGCGACGAGGCTGACAACAGATTGGTCACCTGCAGACGACTGAGACCGGCCTGCCCGACCAGTGGTTTAATCGCGCACAGCAGCTGGCTGGTCAGGCTGTCGGCCACGCTGATAATATTGCGGTTACGATAATCGGCTAACACCTGCGGATTAACATCCGCCACCACTAACGGTACATCCGGATCGAGCGCAAACAGATCGCTGCTGTCGATCACCAGGCATCCGGCACTGGCGGCCTCTTCGGCGTAACGTGCGGAAGCTTCGCGGCCGGCAACGAAAAACGCCAGCTGCGCCTGCGACCAGTCAAAATCCGCGGCGTCATTGACCAGCAGCGTTCGGCCTTCAAAACGCTTGTTTTCACCTGCGCTGCGCTCGCTGGCCAGCAAATATAATTCACCAACCGGGAACTGGCGTTCAGCCAGTAATTCCAGTAAAGCGTTCCCTACTGCGCCTGTTGCGCCCAAAAGCGCAATATTCCAGCCGTCAGACATGTTGGTTTACTCCAGACAATGACACAAAAACAGAAGGCGGTGATGACACCGCCCGTTGATTCAGATTTTTCCGCAGCACGGGCGGCGAGAACGCCGCCCCTACGTGAAAAGGGTCCAGGGGCGGCGTTCTCGCCGCTCGCTTGATCAACGCAATGGCTGATGCACCGCATTAAAACCGAGCTTCGTCAGCATTTCAGCGGCTTCAGCGTTATCGCACTGCACATACAGCGACGACCATTCGCGACGCTCCTGATAATTCTTGCGTAACCGGTCAAATTCCCCGGCAATCGCGGCGACATGACGCAGTGGCGCGTCATCGCGGCGCACATCATACACCAGATGCACCAAACGTTTCAGCGTTGCCTGATTTAACGCGCCATGCAGCGTAATGCGACCAAACTCCGGCGCCGGTAACAGCGTTTCCAGCGCGACCTGCTGCGCCTGGCCAATAAACTGTGTCCAGGCCTCAAACACCTGGGTGGTGCCACGCGCTTTCCCTTCCAGGGTGTAGCCGGCGATATGGGCGGTGCCGATATCGACTTTCGCCAGCAGCGGCAGCGACAATTCCGGTTCCGGCTCCCAGACATCCAGCACCACACTCAGATCGTCGCGCTGATCCAGTACCGCCAGCAGCGCACTGTTATCCACCACTTCACCGCGGCAGGCGTTAATCAGAATGGTATTGGGTTTTAACGCCTGCAACAGCGCGGCATCAGCCAGATGCAGGGTCTTATACACGCCATCTTTAAACAGCGGGGTATGGAAAGTGAGGATATCGGCTTCAGCCACCAGTTGATCCAGCGTGTGGAATTCTCCGGCGTCGCCGCGATCGGCGCGAGGTGGATCGCATAACAGGGTGCGTACGCCCCAGGCCTCCAGCCGCGCCTGCAAGCGACTGCCGACATTACCGACGCCGACAATCCCCACGGTACGATCGGTCAGCTGAAAACCGTCGCGTTCGGCCAGCAGTAACAGTGCAGAGAAGACATACTCCACTACTGCAATGGCGTTGCAGCCTGGTGCCGCCGAAAAGGCAATGCCCTGTGCAGCGAGAAAATCTTCATCGATATGGTCGGTTCCGGCCGTAGCGGTGCCAACAAATTTTACCGCTTTGCCATTGAGCAGCGCGGCGTTCACTTTAGTGACCGAACGCACCATCAGACCATCGGCATCGTTCAGCTCGGCTTCAGGGATCGGACGTCCGGGTACCGCCACCACATCGCCGGTGCGGCTGAACAGCTCGCGGGCGTAGGGCATATTTTCATCTACGAGGATTTTCACGCATCATTTCCTGCATTCACAGAGTGAGGGGCAATATTCTGCCATATTGTCGCCGTCCGATACAGAGTTACGCCTGGCCCAGCCGCTGGCGATAACGCTCCGGCGTCATCCCGCTCTGCTGCTGAAACATCACGATCAGCGCTGAAGAGGAGCTGTAGCCGAGATCCAGCGCCACATTCTGCACCGACATCCCCTGCTGCAATTTAGCGATGGCATGCAGAAAGCGCAGGCGCTGACGCCATTCGCTAAACGACATACCGAGCAGCGCCTGACAACGGCGTGACAGCGTGCGTTCGGTGGTATAAACCCGCTGCGCCCACTGCGCCAGCGTGGTGTTATCGGCCGGATTCCGCTCCAGCGCCTGCAACACCGGCGCCAGATACTTATCCTGCGAACGGGGTAAATAGCTCTCCTGCACTTCTGCGTTGCGCAGCTGATCGAGCAGCACCTCGCATAAGCGGATATCGGCGCTGGCCTGTGGCACCAGCAGCTGACGCTGCGCGCAGTCATCGATAATCGCCTTAATAATCGGCCCCGATTTCAGCAGGCAGGCTTTGTCCGGCATTCCCTGGCAGAATTCAGCGGCGATATTAAAGGTGCGGAAGTTCGCCTGCTTATTGTTATAGCTGGCATGCTGCTTACCTGGCGGGATCCAGATAGGGAATTCCGCTGGTGTCAGCAGTCGTTGCTCTTCCACTATCATCTCCAGCACATTGCTTTTGACAAAAATCACCTGTCCCCAGCAATGGGCATGCGGCAGATACTCGGTTCTGGCATTGGCGAGTTCATAGCGAAAGAAAAAAGGCGCATCCCTGGCATGCAGCGGCTCCTGATAGGTCACCTGTTGAGTCATTCTGTCCGCTCCGCGATTAATATTGTCTGATTTTAACTATATTAAGAAAAGCCGACAAGCGTACACTGCACGGACAGCGTGACTGCATATCAAAAGTGAGAAGAACCCCACCATGAATTTCCTGTTTCCCCTGTTTGCCGTGCTGATCTGGTCGATTAACGCGGTAGTAAGCAAATTATCAGCCACGGCGATCGATCCGGCCGCGATCTCCTTCTATCGCTGGGTGCTGGCGCTGCTGACTCTGACGCCGTTTGTATTGCCGGGGGTCTGGCGGAACCGTCACCAGATTAAACAGCACGGCTGGAAACTGTCAGTGCTCGGTCTGCTGGGCATGGTGCTGTATCAGAGCCTCGCCTACTATGCCGCGCACAGCGTCAGCGCCACTTTTATGGGGATTATTGGCGCGCTGATCCCGTTGCTTACCGTATTAATCAGTCTGCTGTTGCTGCGACTGGCGCCGACGGTGGGGATTTTGCTCGGCAGTATGCTGTCGTTTGGCGGGCTGGTCTGGCTGGTCAGCGAGGGAGATCCCCGGTCACTGCTCAGTCACGGTCTCGGCAGTGGTGAACTGATGATGTTTGCCGCCTCAACCTCTTATGCGCTGTACGGTGTGCTCACCAAACGCTGGGCGATCCCGCTGCCGCGCTGGCAGAGTCTGTATATGCAGATCGTGTTTGGCGTGCTGCTGCTGGCACCAGAGTTTCTCGCCGCCCGGGATATCTCCCTGACATTGCATAATATTCCGCTGGTGGTCTTTGCCGGTATTCCGGCCTCGATTATTGCGCCATTCCTGTGGATCGAAGGCGTGCATCGTATCGGCGCGAATACCACCTCGATGTTTATGAACCTGACGCCGATCTTTACCGCACTGATTGCCGTCCTGTTTCTGCATGAATCGCTGTCCAGCTATCACTATATCGGCGGCGGCATCACGCTGGCTGGCGTGTTACTGGCGCAGCGTCTGCGCACGCCACTGCGCCGTACCAAACCGGCCACGTCTCCGTCAGCAGAAGGCGGCAGTTAATTTTGCTGGCCTCTACCGATTCAGCCACGGGATTGTTATCATAGCGGATTACTATCCTGTTCCGGCGCGCCCCGGATGTTGACCTGTTTGAAGGATTACGCCATGCAACCTATCAGTGGCCCAGGTGCGCCGCTTCCCGGCGATCGTGCCGCATTAGCGACACAACCAGGTCAGCAACGTCCAGGCGGCGCAAGCGATCAACCGTTGTCGCCCGCTCAGCGCACCACGCTGGAGCGCCTGATCGTGCGTATCATGTCGATCAGCCCGCTGAAATCCGCAGAGATCTGGGCGGGATTGCGTCATGAGGTGGGGGTAAAAAGTGATGGTGAACTGCTGTCGCGCCACTTCCCGGCTGCTGAGCAGTTTC
This sequence comes from Winslowiella arboricola, assembly GCF_025527015.1. GTDB lineage: Bacteria > Pseudomonadota > Gammaproteobacteria > Enterobacterales > Enterobacteriaceae > Erwinia > Erwinia arboricola. Next base: position 89,240 of record NZ_JAODIM010000038.1, read on the forward strand.
TGAATACCCGCCTTGCACAGGTGCAGAATACCCATTCAACCCGTCAGCTGTTTCAGCAGCTGACCGATTTGCTGCCACAGGGTAATAACCGTCAGGCCGTCAGTGACTTTATTCGTCAGCAGTTTGGTCATACGGTACTAAGCTCGCTGACGCAGGATCAGATGCGTCAGGTACTGACGATGTTGCAGAACGGTCAGCTGGCGATCCCGCAGTTGCAACGCAGCAGCACCACCGACCGCACGCTGCTACCCGCCGAGCACCACAGCCTTAATCAGCAGGTCGCCCGACTGGCGGCGGCCACCGGCGAACAGCCGGTTAAAATCTGGGCATCGATGCTGCAGTTAATCAGCCTGAAGAGCGGCGATCCGATTCCGTCACGCCACTTCCCGCTGCTGACACAATATTTGCAGGCCAGCCAGACCTTAAGCCTGCACAGCGCACCGACGCTGACCATGCTGGAGACCGCGCTGAAGCAGCCGCCAAGCCATACGGAGCATCAGATGCTGGAACAGTACAGCCAGCAGCGCTTCCAGGCAACGCCGCAAATGATCCTCACCGCCGCGCAGGTACAGGATGTACTGAATTATCTGTTTGCGCGTCGTGCCGATAAAGTGCTGGAACAGCCGCTGGCGGATAGCGAAATCAACCCGCGGCCAATTTATAATCCGCTGGCTGGCTCGATACCTTCGGTGCTGCTACCGCTGGCCAACCGCCCTGCGTTTACCGCTTTTGCGGTGGTGGTGCTGGTGATTGTGCTGCTGTGGATAGTTCTCTGATTTAACAGCCGCAGTCGTTCAGCGTGGTCGCTTGCGGCCAGCTGCCCGGTTCGTCACCCGTGGCCAGCGGATGATTATCACGCTGCCAGAAATCCAGCCCGCCGATCAGCTCCTTTACCTGCAATCCGGCCGTCGCCAGCTTCCACGCCCCTTTTGTTGAGCCATTACAGCCAATACCGTCGCAATAGGTGATATAGACTTTACTGCGATCCAGGCTGGCAAGGCTCTCTGCGCTCATCAGCCGATGGGGAAAACTGATCGCCCCGCAGATATGCGCGCGGCGATATGCCTCTGGCGAGCGGGCATCGATCACCACAATATCCTCAATACCACGCGCCAGATCCTCTGCCAGATCCCAGGCATCAGCATAATACGCCAGCTTTTGCCGTAACCATTCGGCGCTGTCAGCGGCTGGGGGTGGCGGAAAAGCCAGAGCGGATGATAATGACGACATAGTGATCTCCTCAGATGATTTTAGTCGATAATACGACAAATCGGTCTTACACTTGATACCCATTCCGCACTTCAGATAAGACCGATTATGCCAGTAATCACCACCCCGCTCATTACGCTATTTGCCTCACAACAGGCACAAACACGCCGCGAACGGTTAAGCGCAACGCTGCGGCAGGCGATTGCCGACGGCACCCTGCAAAGCGGGCAACGGCTGCCGTCCTCACGTCTGATGGCCGCCGACCTCGGTTTATCGCGCGTGACGGTGGAGGCAGCCTACAGCCAGCTGGAGAGCGAAGGCTATCTGCAACGCAAAATCGGCCAGGGCACCTTTGTCGCCATTACCATGACTCCGGCGGAAAAACGCCCACCCGCTGCCACGCTCAATGCTCCACTTTCCCTGCGTGGCCAGCAGATTGTCGCCACCGGCGGCTGTCAGGATCCCCTGTTCCCGCATGCTTTTGCCGCCGGTTCGCCGGAGTTACGCGCTTTTCCGCATGGCCTCTGGCGCCGAATCAGCGCCAGTCAGCAGCGCCAGCATGGTGAAGCGCTGATGCGTTATGGCGATGCGCAGGGTTACGCTCCGCTGCGCGCGGTAGTAGCGCGCTATCTGGCGCAGTCGCGCGGTGTGCATTGTGATGCGGAACAGGTGATGATTCTGACCAGTTCCCAGCAGGCATTACAGATGCTCTCTTTGCTGCTGCTGGATGCGGGCGATCAGGTCTGGCTGGAAGATCCCTGCTATGCCGGGGCGCGCAATGCTTTTATCGCCGCAGGCGCCCGGCTTACGCCACTGAGTGTTGACCGGGAAGGCGCTCAGCTGGCGACAGGCGCGCCAAAGCTGGTGTATCTCACGCCATCCCATCAGTATCCGACTGGCGTGACCATGAGCCTGCCGCGGCGTTTGCAGTGGCTGAACGTTGCCGCCACGCAACAGAGCTGGCTGATTGAGGATGATTATGACAGTGAGTTTTACTATGGCGATCAGCCGATGCCCGCCATGCAGGGACTGGATCGCACCGGGCGGGTAATCTATCTCGGCACCTTTTCCAAAGTGCTGTTTCCGTCATTGCGGCTAGCTTATCTGGTGGCGCCGCCGGGGTTAATTGAGCCGCTGCGCCGTCTGCGCAGTGTGACTGACGGCCACAGCGCCCAGCTGCCGCAGGCGATTACCGCTGACTTTATCGACCAGGGCCATTTTGCCGCGCATCTGCGCCTGATGCGCCAGCTGTATCACAGTCGTCGCGATCTGCTGCTGGCAGAACTGGAACAGAAACTGGGCGATCGTCTGCTACCGATGGCGAGCCATGGCGGTCTGCAACTGACGGTAACACTGGCGCAGGGAAATGAGGCGCAGCTTAGCGCGGAGGGGGCGTCACGGGGACTGTTACTGCCACGTTTATCACCGCTGTACAGCTCAGCGCTGACCGCGCAGCCTGGCTGGATTTTAGGTTTCTCCGCGCTGACGCGCACGGAGATTATTCAGGCTGTCGATAAGCTGGCGCGGCTCCCTTACTGACCACGAAAAAACAGCAACGTCAGTACCATACCGCTGGCCGCCGCTGCCGCGCCGGCGATAAACACCGCGCCATAACCCGCTGAGGTCGCCAGCACACCGGTTAACGGGCCACTGATACCGTAAGCGATATCCTGGAAAGCCGAGTAGCCGCCCAGCGCCGTGCCGCGCACCTGCGGCGCCACCCGTTTGATCACTTCAACGCCCAGCGCCGGGAACACCAGTGAACAGCCGCAGCCAGTCAGCGCCGCGCCGAGCAGCGCCAGCATCGCACCAGGCGCACTGCCAAGCAGCAGCAGACCACAGGCTTCAACCGCCAGCGAAATCATCGCCACGCGCACGCCGCCAAAGCGATCCGGCATCCAGCCAAACAGCACGCGGATCAGCACAAATGACAGGCCAAATGCCGTCAGCGCAAAACCGGCGTTACCCCAGTTTTGCGCAGCAAAATAGAGCGAGACAAAGGTGCCGATCACTGCAAAACCAACGCCCTGGAGCGCCAGGCCAAGCCCGGGCTGCCAGATCTGTCCCACCACCCGCCATAGCGACGGACGCTCCCCCTGATGGGTCGGCACCGCGCGCACGCAAAAGCTAAACAGCAATGCACAGAGCGGCAGCAGCATGGTGCTGACGCCCAGCGCGACAAAACCCCAGCGGCTGTTAAGCATCAATCCCAGCGGTGCGCCAATCGCCAGCGCGCCATAAATCGCCATACCGTTCCATGACATCACCTGGCCGGATCGTTTTGGTCCGACTAATCCCATCCCCCAGGTCAGATTACCGGTCAGCAGCTGACTTTCGCCAAAACCGAGGATCAGACGACCAGCCACCAGCAGACCAAATTTTGCCATCACATCCACCGGCAACAGCGCCGCCAGCAGATAAGCAAAACCGGCCAGCGCGCAGGAACCCATCCCCTGCAACGTGGTGCGTCTGGCGCCGCGCTGATCGGCCTGCCGCCCGGCATAGCCACGGGTCAGCAGCGTCGCCAGAAACTGAATCCCGACCGCCACACCGACCATCACATTGTTCAGACCGAGTTCATGATGGACATACAGCGGGATTACCGGCAGCGGCAAACCGACGGTCAGATAAGTTAAAAATGCCGAAAAAACGATACGGGCCAGCGACGGGGTATTGTTTACCGCAGTGGCAATGCTTTCTGAACTGGACATCGGTCACGACTCTCCCTGACTTGCGTAATATCAGGACTATATTATGGAATGGATGTTTTAAATATAAAAATAATGACTATTTTGTGCCAATATCTGAGGCTGCGGCGGTTAAAAGGTGGAATGTAATTAAATTACGTAGGCAGATAACGCTTTTATGCCCCCTCAGGCACTGCATAATGCGGAAAAAATGCGCGATATCTCGCAAAACTGGACAGCCGAATCACCCGGCGGTCAGCGTAAGCGGTAAAAAGAAGCTAATCGTCGCATGGACTTTACATGATTGTTAATCAAACACATCACAATAAACTTGAATTAACATTTTAATAACATAAATATGGCGGATTATTCCTTCATAAATATTGATATGCACAAATAATTAACACTATTATTTATTAAAATTAACATAAAAAGTCAGCGATCACATTTCACGTCAAATCCCACCATTTTCCGTTTAGCCGGTTGCTATCTTGACAGGCGGGATATCTGCCCTGCCCCGACAATAAGTTGGTCGTCACCAACACCTATAACAAGGCCCTACGACAAAGGTACTGCTATGAAATTTAACCTCGCATTACTCAATGCATGTGTGGTTTCGGCATGCATGCTGTTATCAACCCCTTCTTACTCAGCGGAAAAGCATGATATCGCCGTGGTAGCCAAAGTGACCGGCATTCCATGGTTCTCACGCATGGAAGTGGGCGTTAACGAGGCCGCGAAAAAGTTCGACGTTAACGCTTATCAGGTCGGCGGCTCGACCCCCGATCCAGCCCAGCAGGTCAAAGTGATCGAAGATTTGATTGCCAAAAAAGTCAACGCCATCATCGTGGTGCCCAATGACGCCAAAGTGCTGGAGCCAGTGCTGAAAAAAGCCCGCGCGCAGGGCATCGTGGTGCTGACCCACGAGTCACCGGATCAGCCGATTGCACAGTGGGATGTGGAAACCATTGATAGCGAAAAATACGCGCAAAAAAATATGGATGAGTTAGCGGCGGCGATGGGTAATAAAGGCGGCTATGCCATCTATGTCGGCTCGCTGACTGTGCCGCTGCACAATGCATGGGCCGATGCGGCGATCAAATATCAGAAAGAAAAATACCCGGAAATGCATGAAGTCACCTCACGTCTGCCAGTGGCGGAAAGTATCGATAAATCCTACGCCACCACGCTCGACCTGATGCGCACTTACCCGGACCTGAAAGGCATTATTGGCTTCGGCTCGCTGGGTCCGATTGGCGCCGGTCAGGCAGTGAAAAGTAAACGGGCGAAAAACAAAATCGCCGTCGTCGGTATCGCGATGCCAGCACAGGCCGCGCCTTATCTCACCAGTGGTGATATTAAGAAAGTACTGCTGTGGGATCTGAAGGACGCCGGTTTTGCGCTGGTGGCCCTCGCCGATCAGCTGCTCGACGGCAAGCAGGTTGATAAAGATTTCACCATCGAGGGCTTTGGCAAAGCGGATGTGGATACAGAGCATCACGTGATTCGCTTTAACCGCATTCTCGAAGTGACCAAAGACAATGCCAAGTCTTTAGGTTTTTAAAAAATCCGGGCCGATGCATTCGGCCCCCTGAGAGGAATGCGGCGATGGCAACGCAAGATGTCTTTATCACGCTGGAAAAAATCAGCAAAACCTTCCCCGGCGTAAAGGCGCTGGACAATATCTCGCTGACGCTAAGAAAAGGCGAGGTGCATTGCCTGGCGGGACAAAACGGCTGTGGCAAAAGCACGCTGATCAAGATTATCTCCGGCGTGTATCAGGCCGATAAAGGCGCGCAGATCACGGTGGACGGGAAGCTGTTTCACCACCTTTCGCCACAACTCTCGGCAGGGTACGGCGTGCAGGTGATTTATCAGGATCTGTCGCTGTTTCCCAATCTGAGTGTCGCTGAGAATATTGCCGCCTATCGTCTGCTGCCTGGCAACAGCTTCTGGGTCAAGCGTTCGGCGATGCGCAAACTGGCGCTGGAAACCATGGCGCGTATCGGTATCCGCCTCAACCCGCAGCGCAAAGTGGAGAAGCTGTCGATTGCTGACCGCCAACTGGTGGCTATCTGTCGGGCGCTGGCCGCCGATGCCAGCCTGGTGATTATGGATGAGCCAACCGCTTCGCTGACCCGTGTTGAGGTCAATGGTTTGCTGCGGGTGGTTAATGAACTGAAAGCCGCCGGGATCTGCGTGGTGTTTGTCAGTCATAAGCTGGATGAAGTGATGGAAGTGGCCGACCATATCAGTGTGATGCGCGACGGCAAGCTGGCAGGCACCTGGCCTGCCAGCGAACTGAATAGCGACGAGCTGGCGTTCCTGATGACCGGCCAGCGCTTTACCTTTAGCCATCTGCCGCAGCTGGCCGACAACAGTGAAACCCCGCGGCTGGAGCTGCGCCATCTGTCGCGCGCCGGGCAGTATCAGGATATCAATCTGCAACTGCGCAATGGCGAAATCACCTCGATCGTCGGTCTGCTGGGCGCCGGACGCACCGAACTCTGCCTGTCGCTGTTCGGCATGACCCAGCCCGACAGCGGCGAAATTCTGCTGGACGGTAAAACCGTCAAACTGCGCAGCAACCGCGACGCCATCGCCCATGGTATTGCTTACGTCTCAGAAGACCGGCAAAGCCAGGGGCTGATTATGCAGCAGTCGATTTTTGATAATACGCTGGTGGCGATTTTTAACCGCCTGCGCACGCCTCTTGGCCTGCTTAATCAGCAGAAAGCACGCGATACCGTCGCCACGCTGATCCGCGAGCTGAATATTAAAGTCTCCGACAGCCAGCTGCCGGTGCAAACCCTCTCTGGCGGCAACGCCCAGCGAATTGCGATTGCCAAGTGGGTGGCGACCGCGCCACGTCTGCTGATCCTCGACTCGCCCACCGTTGGCGTTGATATCGCCAATAAAGAAGGCATCTACCGCATCGCGCGCAGCCTGGCGGAGAGCGGTATGGCGGTGCTGATGATCTGTGACGAGATCCCGGAGGCGTATTTCAACAGCCATCGTGTGCTGGTGATGCGCAAAGGGCAGCTGGTCGCCAGCTTTGCGCCGCATAACAGTGAGCAACAACAGATTGCCGGGGTGGTAAATGAATAAGCGACTGCGCCATTTAATGACTTATCACGAATTCTGGCTCGGGCTGCTGATCCTGCTGCTGGCGGTGTTTCTCAGCCTGCGCACCGCAGAGTTTATGACGCTGGGTAATCTTACCGATGTCGCCACCAGCTACGCCATTCTCGGCATTCTCGCCTGCGGACTGTTTGTGGTGCTGATTGCCGGCGGTATTGATATCTCGTTTCCGGCGATGACCGCCATCGCCCAGTACGTGATGGCCAGTTATATGATCGCTCACGGCGGCAATTTCCTGCTGGCGTTTGCCCTGTCGATGGTCTGCGGTTTGCTGCTCGGGCTGTTTAACGGTTTTCTGGTCTATATGCTGCGGGTTCCGGCGATCATTATTACCATCGCCACCCTGAATCTGTTTTACGGTCTGCTGGTGTGGTTTACCCAGGGCACCTGGCTGTACGGCTTTCCCGAGTGGTTTATGAATGGCATCAACTGGCTGTCATTTACCGCTCCCGATGGCTACGAGTATGGCATCACCCTGCCGCTGCTCTGCCTGCTGGCAGTATTTATTCTTACCGGCGTACTGATGAACTACACCCGACCTGGACGCCAGATTTATGCCATGGGCGGCAACCGCGAATCGGCGTCACGCCTCGGCATTAACCTGATGGCGCTGCATTTTTATGTCTACGGCTATATGGGGTTGCTGGCCGGGATTGCGGCGGTGGTACAGGCGCAAATCACCCAGTCGGTAGCGCCTAACTCACTGGTCGGCTATGAACTGACGGTGCTGGCGGCAGTGGTACTGGGCGGTACCAGTATGACTGGCGGACGCGGCTCGCTGACCGGCACCCTGCTCGGCGTTCTGCTGCTGGCCTTTTTACAGAACGGCCTGACCCTGCTGGCGGTGTCATCCTACTGGCATATGGTCTTTAGCGGCCTGATCATTCTGGTTAGCGTCAGCGCCACGGCGTGGAACGAAAAACGCAAACTGGCGAGAGGATTGTAATATGACCACCTTAACGCGCATTTTACCCGCCGATCGTATTATCCGTTTGCAGCTGGTGATGATTGCAGTGGTGCTGGCGCTGTTCTCGTTAACCCTTGGCGCGCGCTTCTTCAGCCTCGGCAATTTCCAGTCGATCGCCACACAGTTACCGGTGCTCGGCATGCTGGCGCTGGGAATGGGGCTGACCATGCTGACCGGCGGTATTAATCTGTCGATTATTGCCAGCGCCAATGCCTGCTCGCTGCTAATGGCGGCGATTATCGTCGCCCATCCTGACCAGCCGCTGTTTCTGCTGCTGGCGCTGCTGGCCGGCTTACTGCTGGCGATGGCTATCGGCGCGCTTAACGGCTTGCTGATCGCGGTCATTGGCGTGTCGCCGATTCTGGCGACGCTCGGCACTATGACACTGATTGGCGGGCTGAATATTTTACTCTCCAATGGCACGGTAATTTCCGGCTTTCCACCGCTGATCCAGTTTCTCGGCAATGGCGATCTGTTCGGTATTCCGGTCGCCATGCTGCTGTTTCTGCTGGTCGCTTTACTGTTGTGGGTGCTGTTGGAAAAAACCACCCTCGGCCGCAGCATCTATCTGATGGGTTCCAATGAACAGGCCACCCGCTTCAGCGGCGTCAACACGCATCGGGTGCAGATTACCGTCTATATTCTCTCCGCGGTGCTGAGCTGGGTGGCGGCACTGTTAATGATGGCGATGTTTAACTCGGCAAAAGCGGGTTATGGCGAGTCCTGGCTGCTGATCACCATTCTGGCGTCGGTACTCGGCGGGATTAATCCCGACGGCGGTTTTGGCCGCATTATTAGCCTGGTGCTGGCGCTAATCGTGTTACAGATGCTGGAGAGCGGGCTCAATTTACTCGGCGTAAGCAGTTATCTGACCATGGCATTATGGGGTGCGGTGCTGATTCTGTTTATCGCACTTCAGAATCGCAGAAGCTAAATTTTCGAGGGATAACAGATGGCGAGTTATTACATTGGCATTGACGTTGGCACCGGAAGCGCACGCGCAGGCATCTTTGATATCACCGGCCGTATGATGGGCCAGGCCAGCCGTACAATTGAAATTTATCGTCCGCAGGCCGATTTTGTCGAACAGTCCTCCGACAATATCTGGCTGGCGGTATGCCAGGCGGTACGCGATGCCATCAACCAGAGCAATATCAATCCGGTGCAAATTAAGGGGCTGGGTTTTGATGCCACCTGCTCACTGGTGGTGCTGGATAAGCAGGGTAAGCCGCTGACCATCAGTCCCTCCGGACGCGATGAGCAGAATATTATTGTGTGGATGGATCACCGGGCGATTGTGCAGGCCGAACGCATCAACGCCAGCCAGCATCCGGTGCTGGATTATGTCGGCGGTATTATCTCGCCGGAGATGCAGACGCCCAAACTGCTGTGGCTGAAACAACATATGCCGAATACCTGGAAGAATATCGGCCATCTGTTTGACCTGCCGGACTTTCTTACCTGGCGCGCCACCCAGGATGAGACCCGCTCGCTCTGCTCGACGGTGTGTAAATGGACCTATATGGGCCATGAGAACCGCTGGGACGACAGCTATTTCCGCCAAATCGGACTGGAAGATCTGCTGGAACATGATGCGGAGAAAATTGGCCGCGAGGTGAAAACCATGGGCGAACCACTGGGGCGCGGCCTGACGCAACGCGCCGCCAGCGAACTCGGCCTGCTGCCAGGCACCGCGGTCAGCGTATCGATTATTGATGCCCATGCCGGCAGCCTTGGCACGCTCGGCGCCTCCGGGCCTTCCGGTGAACATGCGGACTTTGACCGCCGTATCGCGCTGATCGGCGGCACCTCTACCGGCCATATGGCGATCTCGCAAGGCCCGCGCTTTATTAAAGGCGTCTGGGGACCTTACTATTCGGCGGTGCTGCCGGATTTATGGCTCAATGAAGGCGGCCAGTCGGCGACCGGCGCGCTTATCGACCATATGATCCAGTCGCATCCCTGCTATGACACGCTGCTACAGCAGGCCAGTGCGCGCGGCAAAACTATCTATGAAGTGCTGAATGAGCGGCTGCGGAAGCTGGCTGGCGAACCGGAGAAAATCGCCTTTCTGTCGCGGGATATTCATATGCTGCCCTACTTTCACGGCAACCGCTCGCCGCGCGCCAACCCGACTTTAACCGGCACTCTGACCGGATTAAAACTGTCGCGCACGCCGGATGATATGGCGCTGCACTACCTCGCCACCATTCAGGCCATCGCCCTTGGCACCCGTCATATTATCGAAACCATGAATCAGAGCGGTTACAGCATTGATACCATTATGGCCAGCGGCGGCGGCACCAAAAATCCGATTTTTGTCCAGGAGCATGCCAACGCCACCGGCTGTGCGATGCTGCTGCCGGAAGAGAGTGAAGCGATGCTGCTCGGCGGCGCGATGATGGGCACCGTGGCGGCCGGTGTGTATGAGTCGCTGCCTGAAGCGATGAACGCCATGAGCCGGATTGGCAAAACCGTGACGCCGCAGACGAATGAAATTAAACGTTATTACGACCGGAAATACCGCATATTCCGTGAGATGTATCACGACCATATGAAATACCGGCAAATGATGCAGGAGGATCAATGAGTGCGGAACAGGCCTGGCAGCAGGCGCAGGCGGGCTGGCAAACCTATGCGCGCACGCTGGCGCAGCTGGATCAGCATATCGACCGCCAGCAATGGCTGGCGGTGCTGGCGCTGATTGCGCATTGTAGCGGCAAAGTGGCGGTGACTGGCGTTGGCACCTCGGGCATCGCCGCGCGTAAAATTGCGCATATGTTTTCCTGTATTGAGTGCCCTGCCGTTTACCTGAATGCTACCGATGCCGCCCATGGCGATATCGGTTTTCTCACCGCCGATGACTTGCTGATTATGCTGTCGCGCGGTGGCAATTCCGATGAGCTGACGCGTCTGCTGCCAGTGGTAAAAAGTAAGGGCACGCGGCTGGTGGTAGTGACTGAAAATCCCGCTTCTGCTCTGGCGCTTAACGCCGATCAGTTATTGCTGATGCCTGAAAGTCAGGAGATCGACCCGCTCAGTATGCTGGCGACCACTTCGATTATTACCGTGCTGGCGCTGTTTGACACCATGATGACGGCGTTAATGACACAAAATGGCTTTGATCAGGCGACGTTACTGGCGGTACATCCGGGGGGTAATGTGGGTAAACAGTTGCGAGAGGGGAAGGGAGATTTGTAGGGGAGCCATGGCGGCTCCCCCGTCTGCGCGGCGAGAATACCGCCCTACAGTTTACGCATAACCAGCGTGGCGTTGGTGCCGCCAAAACCGAAGCTGTTCGACATAACGGTCTTCAGCTGCTGCTCGGTCGGTTTGGTCACAATATTCAGACCTTCAGCCGCCGGATCCAGCTCATCAATGTTAATGCTTGGCGCAATAAAGCTGTTTTCCAGCATCAACAGTGAGTAGATCGCTTCCTGCACGCCTGCCGCACCCAGCGAGTGACCGGTCATAGCTTTGGTGGCGGACATCGCTGGCGTGGTATCACCAAACACCGCGCGAATCGCACCCAGTTCTTTCACATCACCCACCGGGGTGGAAGTGCCGTGGGTGTTCAGGTAATCGATTGGGGTATCAACACCTTCCATCGCCATACGCATGCAACGTGCTGCACCTTCACCGGATGGTGCAACCATATCCGCGCCATCAGAGGTCGCGCCGTAGCCAACCACTTCAGCATAGATATGCGCGCCACGCGCCAGTGCATGTTCCAGCTCTTCAACCACCACCATACCGCCGCCGCCAGCGATAACAAAGCCATCACGGCCTGCATCGTAGGTACGGGAGGCTTTTTCTGGTGATTCGTTGTTTTTCGTCGACAGTGCGCCCATCGCGTCGAACTCACAGGACATTTCCCAGCACAGCTCTTCGCCGCCGCCAGCAAACACGATATCCTGTTTGCCCAGCTGGATCTGCTCTACCGCGTTACCGATACAGTGGGCAGAAGTGGCGCAAGCGGAGCTGATCGAGTAGTTCACACCGTGGATTTTAAACGGCGTAGCCAGGCAGGCAGAGACGCCGGATGCCATCGCTTTCGTCACCATATACGGGCCAACGCCGCGCAGGCCTTTGGCACGCATACCATCAACGCTGGCTGCCTGATAGAACGGGGAGCCGCCGCCAGAACCGGCAACCAGACCCACACGCGGGTTGCTCTGGTACTGTTCTGCCGTCAGGCCGGAATCTTTAATCGCTTCCAGCATGGAGATATAAGCGTAGATTGATGCATCACTCATAAAGCGCAACACTTTACGGTCAATGAGGCTGGAGATTTCGTCTTTAGACAGCTTAACGTTACCCCAGACGTGACTACGCATGCCGGAATCTTTCAGCTCCTGTGAGAAAGTAATGCCCGAACGCCCCTCACGCAGAGAAGCCAGAACTTCCTCCTGGTTATTACCAATGCTGGAAACGATCCCTAAGCCAGTAATCACTGCACGTTTCATTCAAATACCTCTTCCACTTCAAATTAGGTTACGACGAGCACTCTAGCTTACACTTGTACGCCGAACAAGTCCGATCAGCTTTTAACTTTTGTAAATTTGCGTCATCCCGGCGACATCGCTAAAATCGCGCCACTGCCTGATTAATGAGCCCTTGCCGTGAAATTATCCCCGGTCGAACATGCCGAGTTGTCCTGGAATGATCAGGGTACACCTGTATCCCGAGCATTTGACGACATCTATTTTTCCAATCAGAACGGCCTTGAAGAGACGCGATATGTGTTTCTGGCGGGCAATAATTTACCGGCTCGCTTCTCCGATCATCCTCGTGAACTTTTTATTACCGCCGAGACCGGATTCGGCACCGGACTCAATTTTCTGGTGCTGTGGCAGGCCTTTGACCAGTTTCGCCGCGAGGATCCACAAGCCACGTTGCAACGCCTGCATTTTATCAGCGTCGAAAAATATCCGCTGACCCGCGCCGATCTGGCTGCCGCGCAGGCGCACTGGCCGGAACTGGCGCCCTGGGCGCAACAGCTGCAGGCACAATGGCCGATGGCGCTGCCGGGTTGTCATCGCCTGTTGCTTGATGGTGGGCGCGTCACGCTCGATCTGTGGTTTGGCGATATTAACCAGTTAATTGACCATTTTGATGACAGTCTGAATCGTCAGGTGGATGCCTGGTTCCTCGATGGTTTTGCCCCGTCGAAAAATCCGGAGATGTGGACGCCACAGCTGTTTGCCACCATGGCGCGGCTGGCGCGTCCGGGAGGCACGATGGCGACCTTTACCGTCGCCGGGTTTGTACGCCGTGGCCTGATTGACGCCGGTTTTGCCGCGGTGCGCCACAAAGGCTTTGGTGAGAAACGCCATATGCTGATCGGCACGCTGAACCAAGCGCCGGAGATTGCCGCTACTGCGCCCTGGTATGCACGCCCGGCGGCGGTCGGCGAGGATATTGCGATTATTGGCGGCGGCGTTGCCAGTGCGGTGCTGGCGCTGGCGCTGCTGCGCCGCAACAAGCGCGTCACGCTCTATTGTGCTGATGAAGCGCCGGCGCTCGGCGCGTCTGGCAACCGTCAGGGGGCGCTCTACCCACTGTTAAATCATCATGACGAGGCGCTGAAACAGTTTTTCCCGGCGGCATTTACCTTTGCCCGCCGTCTGTATGATGCTTTACCGCAGACCTTTGAACATCAGTGGTGCGGCGTCACCCAGCTTGGCTGGGACGAAAAAAGCCGCGAGAAAATTACCCAGATGGCGGCGATGGAATTACCCGCTGAGCTGGCGCAGATTGTTGATCAGCAACAGGCAGAAACGCTGGCCGGGATTACAACCGGCTGCGGCGGCATCACGTATCCTGACGGCGGCTGGCTCTCACCGGCGGAGCTCACCGCCACAGTATTGGATCTCGCCAATCAGCAGGGTTTACGTATTCACTGGTTGCACCGGCTGGAGCAGCTCGACCCGCTACAGCCGGGCTGGCAGCTGACCTTTGCCGATGGCAAAACGGCCACTCATCAGAATGTGGTGCTGGCCACCGGCCATGCGCTGGCCTCGTTGCCGCAAAGCGCCCAGCTGCCGGTGTATGCCGTGGCGGGCCAGGTCAGCCATATCCCCTCACAAGGCGAACTCAGCGCACTGCAACAGGTGCTGTGTTATGACGGCTATCTTACGCCGCGCAGTCCGCAGTTTGGCACCCACTGTATTGGCGCCAGTTACCGCCGTGGCGAAGTGACCACTGACTACCGTGACGCCGATCAGCAGGAAAACCGCGCGCGTCTAATCCGCTGTCTGCCGGATTGCCGCTGGCCGCAACAGGTGGATGTCAGCGCCGCCGAAGCCCGCTGCGGCGTACGCTGCGCCACCCGCGACCATCTGCCAATGGCCGGTGCGCTGGCGGATTATCAGCAGACATTAAGCGCCTATGCCGGGTTGCGCGATAGCCTGGCGGCTGGCGCGGAGATCGTCCCTGCGCCATTGTGGCCACAGCTGTTTGTACTGGGCGCACTCGGTTCGCGCGGATTGTGCAGCGCGCCGCTGGCGGCGGAAATTCTGGCGGCGCAGCTGTGCGCCGAGCCGATACCGCTGGATGCCGCCACGCTGGCCGCACTGAATCCGAATCGCTACTGGGTAAGAAAGTTACTGAAAGGAAAAGCGGTGGTATAACAGGGGCGGGGAAGCGACGTTGCAGGAAATGAAGTCGTGGGAGCGAAGTCACTTTCCCCCCACCCCGTCCCTCCCCCATTTTATGGGGGAGGGGGGCATTATGCTGACTGGCGGGCTTGCAGGTACAAATTATCCCACATGCCAATCACCAGCGCCTGATCGCGCGGTGACAGTTCACCGGCGTCGATGGCTTTATGCAGGCTTTTCTGCACCTGAATCTGTAAGGCTTCCGCCGTATGCTCCCCGGTCAGCTCCATTTCGGCAACCGCCAGCGTGAGGTGACCTTGCAGATAACCGCTGGCAAACAGCTCGTCGTCACTGGCATGTTCAACCATATCGTCAATCAGGGCCAGAATACGCGATTCAAATTCTGCGATCATGTCTCTTCCTCTTCTTCAAAATTCACTCCCCCGCTCAGCTCAGATCTTCCGGCCAGGGAAACTGGGCTGCCGTCAACGGGGGCATGGAGTAAAACGTACGAAGTGCTGCAATAAAGCGTGCCGGACGGGCTGGAATGCCCTGTTCCAGGTAAGTCATCACCTGAGCGTGTACCTGACGCTGAAATGCAATGCGATCAGGTTCACAATCTCCGCTGAGATTGTCACAACTTACATTGAAGGGAAACCCTGCCGCAACACAAAACAACCATTCCAGCGCCTGCGGTTTAATTTCCACCGCTTCAAACTGATGTTGTGTACTGGCGTCACGGCCATCCGGGCAATACCAGTAGCCAAAATCCACCAGTTTGCGGCGTTCCGCACCGGCAATGCACCAGTGTGAAATTTCATGCAGCGCACTGGCGTAGTAACCATGGGCAAACACCACCCGGTTCCACGGCGACTCTTCATCTGCAGGAAGATAGATCGGTTCGTCGTCGCCTTTAATCAGGCGGGTCTGAAAGTCCTGCATAAAGCAGTCGTCAAACAGGCTAACCAGTTGCTGATAATCGTGTGTTGTGGTCATTGAAGTTATCATCAGGAAATAATCGAGTGGAACCATGCGCCGATTTGCGCGCCATGACTGTCATACAATAGTTTGCTGCTCATTACCGCCGAGACAATCACTACCATCGGACGGATTAGCGTCTGGCCGCGACTTAATACCAGGCTGGCGCCAAGTCGCGCACCGCAGAAAGCGCCCAGCAGCATCACCAGGCCGGTTCCCCACACCACTTTGCCGCCAAAAATAAAGAACAGCAGGCCGCCTAAGTTTGAAGCGAAGTTCAGCACTTTGGCATGGGCGGTGGATTTGGCGAGGTTATAGCCACACAGAGTGACAAATGCCAGCGCATAGAACGAACCGGCGCCAGGACCGAAAAAGCCATCATAGAAACCGACGCAACCACCGGCTACCAGTGCAAACGGCAGGCCATACAGGCGACGCACGCGATCCTCTTCACCCAGGCGCGGCATCAGCAGGAAATAGAGGCCAATAGCAATAATCAGCAGCGGCAACACCTGACGCAGCAGGCCAGGCTCAATATGCTGAATCAGCGTGGCACCCAGCACTGAACCGCCAAAGGCCATGGCGATATTCAGTTTTTGCTCGCGCAGATCGACCGCTTTACGCCGCACAAAATAGAGGCTGGCGGAGAACGATCCCCCCACTCCCTGCAACTTATTGGTCGCCAGCGCCTGCGCCGGTGACATGCCGGCGGCCAGCAATGCCGGAACGGTAAGCAGTCCACCGCCACCGGCGATGGAATCGATAAATGCCGCCAGTACCGCCACAAAAAACAGCAGCCCGACTACAAGCGGGCTGACAACAAACCAATCCATCTCTGTTCCTAAAGTAGATGCTTATCCAGCAAAGACTGACATGAAGGGGGTAACGGCGGCGGCTCACGTTTCACTGGCGCACCACTGCCTGGTTTTTTCGGCTCGAACCAGCTTTGCAGCTCAGCGCCACAGCCATCGCCTGGCGGTGGCGCCGCCTGCTCTTCACACTCCAGGCTTTCCGGCGGACAGCGCAGACGCACATGCATATGGGCGCGATGGGCGAACCACGGACGCACTTTGCGTAACCAGTCACGATCGACGCCAGCATCGGCGCAAAGCTGCTTTTTAATCGCCGGATTGACGAAGATACGTGTAACCTCATTATCTTTCGCCGCCAGTTTGATCAGGCTGTCGATCTCCGGTTTCCAGTGACGCGCCACCACATTGCGGTCATCGGTGCTCACCAGATCGAGCGGCTGCGGCTTCAGCAGCATCTGTGACGTCCAGCGGGTTTTCGGCAATTGCAGCCAGATATCAACATCAAGACCGGACTGATGACTGGCATGACCGCTACTAAAGCGCCCACCCGCCGCCATGCCCATATCGCCAATCAGCACTTCACCCAGCCCCAGATGACTCACCTGGCTACTCAGGCGCTGAATAAACAGAATCAGATCGGGATGGCCGAAATAGCGACGCTGATCCTGACGCATCACCTGATAGTTAGCCGCATCCAGCGGCAGCGGCTGCGCGCCGACGATACAGCCATTGGAAAAACCGCCAATCGACTGCGGGCTGCCGCTGATCGGCTGGACAATATTTTGCCACGCCGTCGCGGCCAGCGCGGGCAGAGAAATCAGCAGCGCGCAGAGAGTGAAGAGCAGTTTTTTCATCGGCTTACCAACGCGGAACGTCGCTATTAACATCAGCACACTGGGCGCGCTGACGCATCAGATGGTCCATCAGCACAATCGCCATCATCGCTTCGGCAATCGGCACCGCACGAATCCCGACGCACGGGTCGTGGCGTCCTTTGGTGATCATCTCCACCTCTTCACCGAAGCGGTTAATGGTCTTGCCCGGCACGGTAATGCTCGAGGTCGGTTTCATCGCCAGATTAGCAATCACCGTCTGGCCACTGCTGATACCACCAAGAATGCCACCAGCGTGGTTGCTCTGGAAGCCACCAGCGCGGATCTCGTCACGATGCTGACTGCCGCGCTGATTCACTACCGCAAAGCCATCGCCGATCTCCACCCCTTTCACTGCGTTGATACTCATCAGCGCATGCGCCAGGTCTGCGTCCAGACGGTCAAACACCGGTTCGCCCCAGCCAGCCGGGACATTTTCCGCCATCACCGTCACTTTGGCACCGATGGAGTCACCCTCTTTCTTCAGCGCACGCATCAGTTCATCCAGCGCTTCCAGCTTATCTGCATCCGGGCAGAAGAACGGGTTTTGCTCAACCAGATCCCAGTCCTTCAGTTCACAGGCGACATCGCCAATCTGCGCCAGATAGCCGCGTACTTTAATACCGTGCTTCAGCTCAAGATACTTCTTGGCAATCGCCCCGGCCGCCACGCGCATCGAGGTTTCACGCGCCGACGAACGGCCACCGCCACGATAGTCGCGCAGGCCATATTTCTGCTCGTAGGTGTAGTCGGCATGACCCGGACGGAACACATCTTTGATCGCGCTATAATCCTGGGAGCGCTGGTCGGTATTTTCAATCAGCAGGCCAATCGGCGTACCGGTGGTGACACCTTCAAATACACCAGACAGGATCTTCACCTGATCCGGCTCGCGGCGCTGGGTGGTGTAGCGCGAGGTGCCGGGCCGGCGACGATCAAGATCATGTTGCAGATCGGCTTCCGTCAGTGGAATACCGGGCGGCACGCCATCGACGATACAGCCCAGTGCAATACCATGGGATTCACCAAAAGTCGTGACCCGAAACAGTTGTCCAACAGTATTACCCGCCATGCTCTAGTCCTTGTAAATTTTGAAGTGGTCAGCGGCATCGATAATCTGCTGTTTCGTCAGCATAAACACGCCGTCGCCGCCGTTATCAAATTCCAGCCAGTTAAAAGGCACATCCGGATACTGCTCGATCATATGCACCATGCTGTTGCCCACTTCGCAGATCAGAATACCATTGTCGCTAAGATAATCTGGCGCGCAGGCCAGAATGCGGCGCGCCAGTTTCAGGCCATCGCTGCCGGCGGCCAGACCCAGTTCCGGTTCATGGCGATACTCATTCGGCAGATCGCCCATATCATCCGCATCGACATACGGCGGATTGGTGACGATCACGTCATACTGAATCTTCGGCAGATCGCGGAACAGATCCGAACGCATCGGCGTGACATGGTCAATCATGCCGTGTGCTTCGATATTCTGCTCGGTTACCGCCAGCGCATCGAGCGAGATATCGACCGCATCGACTTCCGCATCCGGGAATGCGTAAGCACAGGCGATGGCAATACAGCCGCTGCCGGTACACATATCAAGAATATGTTCAGGCTGATGGTCGAGAAGCTGGGCAAAGTGATTCTCAATCAGCTCGCCAATCGGTGAACGCGGCACCAGCACGCGCTCATCCACATAGAATTCGTGACCGCAGAACCAGGCTTTATTGGTCAGGTAGGCGACAGGAATACGTTCGTTAACGCGGCGAATCACGCGCTCAACGATACGATGGCGCTCACTGGTGGTCAGGCGCGCATTGCGCATATCTTCCGGGATATCCAGTGGCAGCCAGAGCGTTGGCAACACCAGCTGAACGGCTTCGTCCCACGGGTTGTCGGTGCCGTGACCATACCAGATATCCGCAGCGCTAAAACGGCTTACCGCCCAACGCAGCATGTCCTGAATGGTATGCAGTTCGTTCACTGCCTCATCGACGAAAATTTTATCCAAGTTGCCCTCCGCAGGCGGTTGTAAAAACCCGGGCGCTAGTTTGCCACGAAGCCGCCAATAATTCAGCGCAGAGAGGCGAAAAAGCTGACTTTTGTTGCGGCTGCGCGTTAAGGTAGGGATCTGACGAGTCGCGGCCCGTAATCAGGCTCGCCGTAAATTAACATCACTGTGAAGACTAATGACCAGCAAAGACAAACTTAGCGCGGACGATAAGGCACTGTTTCGTCAGCTAATGAGTGGCACGCGTAAACTGACGCAGGACACCATTGTGCATGCGCCGCAACGCAAAAAAATCAGTGAAGTGCCGCAGAAACGGCTGCTTTCGGAGCAGGCGGACAACAGCCACTACTTTTCCGATGAATTTCAGCCGTTGCTGGCGACGGAAGGCCCGGTGCGCTATGTGCGCAGCGATGTCAGCCATTATGAAATGAAGAAGTTACGTCGTGGAGACTATACGCCGGAGATTTTTCTCGATCTGCATGGTTTAACGCAGAATCAGGCAAAACAGGAACTGGGCGCGCTGCTGGCCGCCTGCCGCCGCGAGCATATCTTTTGCGCCAGCGTGATGCATGGCCATGGCAAACATATTCTCAAGCAGCAAACACCGCTGTGGCTGGCGCAGCATCCGTATGTGATGGCCTTTCATCAGGCGCCAAAAGCGTTTGGCGGAGATGCCGCCGTGCTGGTATTGATTGAAGTGGAAGAGTGGCAGCCGCCGGAATTGCCTTAAATGCAGGGTTGTCACGGGCGGCGAGAACGCCGCCCCTGGAGCACGATAGATTAAATCACATCGCTTTAGCGAGTTTCTTCGGGCTGACCTGCCACTCCAGTTTACCTTCGCTGCTGGCCGCATCAAAATTGATACAGGCTATCGCCGAGGTGGCAAACATCGGCGGCGCTTCCTGCGGGCAGAGTTCGGAAACCAGGTATCCCACCAGCGGCAAGTGTGAAATCACCAGCACCGATTTAACCCCCTCGTTTGCCAGCGTCTGCAAATAGCAGGCAACTAAGCCCGGATCGCCGCCAGGAGTGAGCTCCGGCAACACATCCTGCTCTTCAGGCAGCGGGAGTGCTTCGCGCACCGTGGCAAGCGTCTGCCCGGCGCGGAGGTATGGACTGACAAGAACGCGCTCGATATCCAGTGCCTGGCTGTTAAGCCAGCTAGCCATCTGGCGAGACTCATCGCAGCCGCAATGAGTAAGAGGTCTGACTGAATCACTGGCTGCATCTAATGCCGCATCGCCGTGACGCATAATAAAAACTTGCATAATGCACCGCTGTTGTTAAAAAAATCGCCGCGAACAGAGGTTCGCTGACTCTTCATTCTGCGAATGAACGCTGTGTTGTACCGCAATGCCCTGAGCATAGTCAACCGATTGTGCATTTAATAAGCGCTTATCAGAACAGCGCCATGAATGACGCTGTAAGCGTGTCCTGCTAAGCCACTGAATCAATATGGGTATCGCTGACCCGCTCTGTTTTGTAAAACTTTTCGTCCTGTTCCGCCATCCGCCGCAGCGCATCACAGGGGGCAAAACGCTCGCCGTACTGATGCATTAAACTCACTAATGTATTTACTACCATGGTGGCGCCCAGGGCATCGATGTAATGGAATGGCCCGCCCAAAAACGGCGGAAAGCCGATCCCCATAACCGCACCAATATCGCCATCGCGTGGGCTGCGGATCACCTGTTCATCATGGCAGCGCACCGCCTCATTCAGCATCATCATCACGCAGCGCTGGGCAATCAGCGCCCCTTCCAGCCGCGCTTTGGGTTTCACCTTGATCAGCGGATAGATGCTGCTATCCACCCTTTTTTTGCCCGGCAGCGAGGCGCCCGTATAGCGATAGAAACCGCGTCCGTTTTTACGCCCTTTGCGGTTGTCCGCTGACACCGCACTGAACGCTGCCGGGGCGTTAAAACGCTCTCCGTAAGCCTGCTCAAGAATCGGTATGATTTTCAGACAGACATCAATGCCGATCTCATCCACCAGCTGAACCGGCCCAACCGGAAACCCAAACTCCACCAGCGCGTTATCAATCACCTCAATCGGTTCGCCTTCCAGCAGGCAGCGCACCGCTTCATTCAGATAAGGCGCCAGAATGCGATTAACATAAAAACCGGCGCGATCCGCCACCACAATCGCGGTTTTGCCCTGTTTTTTCGCCAGCGCCACGGTCGTGGCGATAGTCTGCGCGCTGGTGGCAGCGTGCGGGATCACTTCCGCCAACGGCATCTTGTCGACCGGACTGAAGTAGTGCAAACCGATCACATTTTCCGGTCGCTGCGCCTGTGCGGCGATATCCGCAATCGGCAATGATGAGGTATTGGAAGCGAAAATAGTGGCCGCTGAACAGTGCTGCTCCACCTCGGCCACCATTTTCTGTTTCAGCGCCAAATCTTCAAATACCGCCTCGATTATCACATCGCGCTGCTGAAAGCCGCGAAATTCGGTATCACCGCTGATCAAAGCCATCTGCCGCAGACGTTCGGCTGGTTTGATATGGCGTCTTTTCACTTTTTTGCCCAGCGTGTCCCAGCTGTACTTCAGCGCGTGGTTAATCCCTTCAGTATTAATATCTTTAATCCGCACCGGCAGACCCGCACGCGTGGCGGTAACACAGGCGATACCGCCGCCCATCAGACCACCGCCAAGCACGCCAACCGCACGCAATTTATGCGGTTCAGCCTCTGCGCCATGCTCTTTTTTGATCGCGGTAGTGGCAAAGAACAGACTGCGCAGCGCTCTTGATTCTGGCGTCATCACCAGTTCGCCAAAGGCTTTCGCTTCCGCCGCATAACCGCTGCTGCTGCCCTGCTCCAGCCCGTTGCGAACCACCGCTAAAATACGCTCGGTGGCCGGATAGTTACCTTTGGTCTTCGCCCGGGTCTGGCGCGTGGCGAGGGTAAACAGCAGCGCGCGCCCCAGCGGACCGTTAATCAGGCGTTCGCGCACCGGCAGACGCGCGCGTGGTTTCTGTCCCTTCAGTACCCGCGCCACCGCGGTTTCCAGCAGAATACTGTGCGGCACCGCATCATCCACCAGGCCAATTTTCAGTGCCTGGCGCGGGCGCAGCGTTTTGCCGGTCAGCATCAGATCCAGCGCGTTCGACACGCCGACCAGCCGCGGTAAACGCTGCGTTCCGCCCGATCCGGGCAGCAGCCCCAGTTGCACTTCCGGCAATCCCAGCCGCGTTTTATCATCCAGCGTACAGATACGCTGCCCGCAGGCCAGCGCCAGCTCCAGACCACCGCCAAGACAGGCGCCGTGAATCGCCGCCACCACCGGAAAAGGCAGCGCCGCGATATCGCTCATCACTTTCTGCCCCTGTTTCGCCAGCGTTTCCGCCTGTTGCGCACTGTTACAGGCGGCAATCATGCTGATATCGGCTCCGGCGATAAACGAGTCCGGTTTGCCGGAGATCATCACTATGCCGGCCAGATGCGGATTTTCCCGGGCGCGCTGAATAACCTGGCGAATTTGTCCGGCAAAGGCGGCTTTCAGCGTATTCATTTTCTCGTCCGGCACGTCGATGGTGATCACCGCGACATTATCCAGACGCATCTGTAAGTGAAATGCAGATGGCTGTTCCATTATTCGGCCTCCAGAACCATTGCCGCACCTAAGCCTCCGGCGGCACAGGCAGTCACCAGCCCGAGTCCACCGCCACGTCGTTTTAATTCATTCAGGGTTTGCGTAATCATGCGCGCGCCGGTGGCGGCAAACGGATGACCGTAGGCAATTGAGCCGCCCAGCACGTTAAATTTCTCTTCATTGACTTCCCCCAGCGCATGGGGGCGTTTCAGCACCTCGCGGGCAAAACGTTCGTCACTGAACATTTTCAGATTGGCCAGTGTCTGGGCGGCAAAAGCTTCGTGCATATCGATTAGCGTCAGGTCGTCGAGCGTAATACCCGCCCGATCCAGCGCCAGCGGTGAAGCATAAGAGGGACCGAGCAACATATCCTGCCAGACATCAATGGCGGTAAAGGCATAGCTGCGCAGATAGCCGAGCGGCACAATACCCAGTTCACGCGCGCGCGATTCGGTCATCAGGATCACCGCCGCCGCGCCATCGGTTAATGGCGTGCTGTTAGCGGCGGTGACGGTACCGTGTTTACGGTCAAAGGCGGGACGTAATTTCGCGTAATCTTCCAGCTTCGAATCGCGACGTACGTTGTTATCCTGCTGAAACGCGCCGCGCCACGGCGGGACAAACGCGGTCATCACTTCATCCGCCAGCTTGCCCTCATCCCAGGCTTTGGCAGCGCGCTGATGCGAGCGGTGCGCTAAGGCATCCTGCTGCTCGCGGCTGATACCATGAGATTTTGCCATCTGCTCGGCGGTATCGCCCATCCGCAGGCCGGTGGAGTACTCCGCGACTGCCGGTGGCACCGGCAGCAGATCGCCTGGCCGCAGCTGGCTGAACAGCTTTAGTTTTTGTGACAGGCTGCGCGCTTTACTGAGATCGACCAGCACGCGTCCCAGCTTTTTACTGACGCCAATCGGCAGCACGGAGGACGAGTCGGCGCCGCCCGCGATCCCCGCCTGAATCGTGCCCACCAGTAAGCTCTCGGCGACACTGGCTACCGCCTGGAAACTGGTGGCGCAGGCGCGGCTGACGCTCCAGGCATCGGTATGCACACTCAGGCTGCTTCCCAGCACAATCTCGCGTGCAATATTTGGCGCTTCCGGCATCTGCACGACCTGGCCAAATACCAGCTGTTCAATAATTTCCGGCGGAATATCGCTGCGCGCCAGCAGTTCGCCAATCACCATCTTTCCCAGTTCCACTGCCGGGATGCCATGCAGTGCGCTGGCCTGGCGGGCAAAAGGAGTGCGTAATCCGTGTGTTATCGCGATGCGTTCGCCCTGACGCGTCAGCAAAGGAAGCGCTTTGCTCATTATTGTCACCTGTTAGCCGAGATCGGAGGCATCATTGCCAAAAGAGGTCAGACCTGATCACCAGTGTTAACCACAATGTTACATTGCGCCAAGCATGGGGAGAGAAAAATGAGAGTGAAGACACGAATTAAGGCGATGCGGCAGCCGAAAACGGCTCCATTAAAATTGCAGGGGCGGCGTTTTCGCCGCCCGCGGGGAGATTAACGCAGGCCGAGCTGGAAAATCATCGTCTCCGCCTGACAGGCAAAGATAAAATCGATATCAAGCTGCACGCCATCCTGCCGTTCAGTAATGCGGGCATTGATTTCGCAAGGTTCAGATTCTACAGCGCGCGCTTTACTGCTTAATGCTGCCAGCGTGGCTTCAGCTGTCGGGCGATCGGCAAACACCCGGCTGTAAGAGGCCGTGCAGTCGGTGTTGTCCATAATGGTGCCCACATCAACACAACAGCAGGCTGCCGTTTCGTTCGCGCTACATTTATTAATGGCATCGGTCATGGTGCTCTCCTGATTCATGCCGCCGCAGCGGCAGGCATACTAATTCAACTTGTAATAGTTTACGCCTGCGTTATTTACCGCACTACCTTTACCCTGCCCGGAAGCCGTTAAGTGACGAATATCACAGTTAAAATTGATCCAGAACAAATTAGAATTTTTGCTACAATTTTATTCGTCATTAAAAAGTGCACTTTTTGTTAAGCGGATCTTATTTTTAGTATCAATTTGGCAATATTTTAAAAACAATATTGCAACATGTGTACAGGTCAGACCTATACTTGGCGCACTGGTCTGATTTGTTAGCCGTCTGTCAGTCCCTACAATCCGCGATCCTTGTTACGCTATGTAACAGAGTTTAATAAAATCAGATAATGAGGTTGTGGTCATGAACCATAAAAACCTGTTTGCAAAGTCAGCTGTGGCAGCTGCAATGGCTCTCGTTTCTTCACAAGTTTATGCCGCGGGCTTTCAGCTTAATGAATTCTCATCGATTGGCTTAGGTCGTTCTTATTCTGGCGAAGGCGCAATCGGCGATACTGCAGCCTCAGCCAGCCGTAACCCGGCTACCATGGCGTTAATGGATCGACCACAATTTAGTATCGGCGCCGTATTTATTGATCCCGATGTGAATATTTCGGGTGAGGGTAATTCCGGCAACAGCCTCAATGCGGATAATATTGCGCCAACCCAGTGGATCCCGAATATTCACTTTGTGCAGCCGATTAACGATCAGTGGTGGGTCGGCGCCTCAATCACCAGTAATTACGGTCTGGCTACCGAATTTAATGACAGTTATACCGCGGGCGGTTACGCCGGTAAAACTGACCTGATGACCGGTAACTTTAACGTCAGTACGGCGTATCGCCTGAATCAGCACTTCAGTTTTGGCATCGGCTTTGATGCGGTTTACGCCAGAGCAAAAATCGAGCGTTATGCCGGTGAATCCGGTGCGCTGCTGGGTGTGCCTGCCGACACGCAAATTGCCCATCTGAAAGGTGATGAATGGGGCTACGGCTGGAACGCCGGTATCCTGTATGAAGTGGACGATGATAACCGCTTCGGCTTCACCTACCGTTCTGAAGTAAAAATCGATTTTGACGGCGACTATAAGAGCAGCCTGCCGTCAGCACTGAATGGCACGCCAGCGTCCAGCGCCTTCGGTCTGCCTTACGGCACCGATGGCAATACCATTCCGGGCGCGCTGACCCTGAATCTGCCAGAGATGTGGGAAGTGTCCGGTTATCACAAAGTAGCACCACAGTGGGCGGTACACTACAGCATGGCTTACACCAGCTGGAGCCAGTTCCAGGAGCTGAAAGCCACCGGCAGCAACGGCCAGACGCTGTTCTATAAAGAAGAAGGCTTTAAAGATGCTTACCGCATCGCCCTGGGCGCCAGCTACTTCTATGACGATAACTGGACCTTCCGTGGCGGTATCGCCTTTGATGACAGCCCGGTGCCTGCCGATAAGCGCTCAATCTCCATTCCTGACCAGGATCGCCTGTGGCTGAGCGCCGGTGCTTCTTACGCACTGAATCAGGATGCTTCGGTGGATGTGGGTATCTCTTATATGCATGGTCAGCATGTGACGGTGCAGGAAGGGGATTATACTTTTGAATCTGAAGGGAAAGCCTGGTTGTACGGCGCAGGCTTTAACTATAAGTTCTGAGTTTAACGGCGGCGATAACGCCGCCGCTACCGGCCTTGTAGTGGCGGCGTTATCGCCGCCATTTTCATTTATTCTGCGTCAATATCGTTCAGCTCGCCCTGAATCGCCGAAGCATTTGGGTTCTCCTGCGGTTTCAGCTTGCCACCGCTTGCCAGGAAGTCATGGCGCTGGAAATAGGCATTACGCACAAAGGCGTAAGGATCTTTGGTATTGCGCAGCATCGCATCGGAGTCCAGCAGCTGGGCGCGCGTTTCAACCCCTTCAAACACCCATTTACCTGCCGACATCCAGAAGGTCAGCCAGCTGAGCGCCGGATAGAGATTATCCACATAGTCGCCGCCATCTTCACGCGGCGTGGCGCTGCCATAGCCCGGCAACACCACATAAGGGCCATAACCGACACCGTAAGAACCCAGCGTGCCACCGAAGCGCGGCGGCTCTTCACGCGCCAGTTTCGGGTTCGCCATCCCGGCGACATCAATAAAGCCGCCCATCCCTAACAGGGTATTCAGGAAGAAGCGGTTAAAGTGGATCGCACCGCGATACGGGTCGCCACGCAGGAAGGAGTTTACCATTGCTGCCGGTTCATCGAGGTTACCGAGGAAATTGCCCAGTCCGGTACGCGCCGGCGTCGGCACATAATCACGCCAGGCCACCGCGACAGGACGCAAAACATAGGGATCCAGCATGTTATAGTTGAAATTAAACATGGTGCGGTTAAAACCTTCCAGCGGATCGGAACGTCCTTGTGGCTCGTTCGCATCATTGGAACTGGCGCAACCTGTCAACAGCACAGTTGCCAGTGCCAAACCCGTCAGGCGGTAATTCATGTTGTTCTCCCTGTACTCTATATTTTAAGGCGCTTCAGGGCTGCTGCCGATCGATGGCAACCGACAGCTGCTGATGACCATCGTATGGCGTCGCTGCACTTTCACCCAGCCAGTCGCCCGACTGAGGATTAGCGCTGCCATTGCGCGAAATGCGAACCCGTACCTTGACCTGATGCTGTGCCGAAAGCAGGCGTTCCGGCATCATAGCGTTGCTGTCATCCAGCGTGAGCGATAACGGGAAATGACTCAGCGGCAGTTTTTTCACCGCCACCGGTACCGGTGAAACACCGTCAGAAACAGAAATATACAATACTCCGCCTTCAGGTAACATTTTTTCTGCCGCCGGTGACAACTTAACCGTCAGCGCCAGCTTGCTATTTTGCTCACCCGAGTCGGTTTTCGCCTGCTCAATGCTGCGCTGGATCATGCTGATGCGGCGGTCTCCGGCGGGCAACAGCGTCAGCATCTGCTGCCATCCGGCGATGGCGCGATCGTAATGCTGTTGCTGGTATGCATTAAAGGCTAATAAGCCCAGCACCCGCAGATTATTGCTGTCCTCTTTCTGCATCGCCAGCAGCATCACTTCAGCTTCCCGATTGTCCTGTGCATCGCTGGAACGCGTCAGCACTTCAGCATAGCTGAGTTTAACTTCCTGATTGCCCGGCGACAGTTGCAATGCGTGCTGAAATGCCTGACCTGCAGTGGTGGGGTTATTCAGCACCATGCCAATACGCCCCAGCATCATCCAGTCATCAAGATTAACAGGATCGGTTTGCAGTTCGCTGCGAATACCCAGACCGAGGCGCGCCAGCTCCTCCATCGACAACGGCTTGCCATTCGGATCCATCACCCGCCCACGCAGTGCCGGCAGATCGTTTTTCACCTGCTGCCAGGCCATTAACTGTGGCAGACCGCCAACCTTAAAATAGAGTGCAAGGCTGACGATAAAAATCAGCAGCACGCCTGGCAGCAGCACCCAGCGGCTGATGCTGCGCGCCTGCGGATAAGCGCCCTCCGGAATATCGGTTAACAACGTCTGTTGCAGTTCGCGCACCATCTCGGGCCGCTCAGCCACCACGCCCTGCGCTTCATCCTGTTCCAGCTCCTGCAAGCGCTGATGGTAAAAAGCGGTGTTCAGCGTGTCGCGTTGTTGTGCACTGGCGTTACGGCTGCGCCAGCCAGCGACCAGCAGCAGCGCGCTGGCGGCCAGTAACAATGCGAGAAGAGTTAGCCAAAACACGCTCATGATTGCTTCCTGTTATTCTTCAGTAATCTGTCCAGGCGCTGCTGTTCAGCGGCATCAAGCCGTGCCTGTTGCGTCGGCTGCGGCTTGCGGCTGCGCAAAATAATCACCAGCGCGCCCAGCAGCACAAACAGCACCGGGCCTGCCCACAGAATCAGGGTAGACGCGGTCAGCGGCGGCTGATAAGTGACAAAATTGCCATAGCGCGCCACCATATAGTCGGTGATCTGCTGCTTACTCTGTCCCTGCTTCATCAGCTGATAAACTTTCAGGCGCATATCGCCAGCGATCATCGCATTGGAGTCGGCAATACTGTTGTTCTGGCATTTCGGGCAGCGCAGTGATTCAGTCAGCTGGCGATACTGCTGCTCCTGCTCCACCGAATCAAACTGCAGGGTATCAATGGCGGCAAAGGCGCTGAAACTCAGTAACATCGCTAGCAGCAGGGTAGTTATGGATTTCATTTACCTGACTCCTGACGATATTTATCCCATAGCGGTTTGACTTCCTGTTGCCAGACACGCTCATTCATATCGCCCGCATGGCGATAGCGGATAATGCCGTTGCCATCGATCAGAAAGGTTTCCGGTGCGCCATATACGCCAAGATCCAGTCCCAGCATGCCGTTGCCGTCATACAGACTCAGCGCATACGGATTCCCCAGCGTATTCAGCCAGTTCACCGCTTTTTGCCGGTTATCTTTATAGTTGAGTCCCACTACACGGATACCCTGTTGCGCCAGGGTATTAAGATATTGATGTTCGGCGCGGCAGGTCGGACACCAGGTGGCCCAGACATTCAGCAGAATCGGCTGGCCGTCATTCAGTACCGCCTGGTCGTAAATTTTGCCCGGCTGATCGAGAGATTCCAGTTTAAATTGCGGCACCGGTTTACCAATCAGCGCCGACTCCAGCAGCGTGGGATCGTCACCATTGGCATTACGTGACAGCTGGTATAACAGCGCCGCCGCCAACAGCAAAAATAGTACCAGCGGAATATAGAGAATCTTCTTGTTCATGCTGGCTCCTGCTGCACTTTTTTACGCGAACGATAGCGCGGATCGAGCAGACACAGAATGCCGCCCAGCGCCATAAACAGGCCGCCAAACCAGATCCAGCGGACAAAAGGTTTGTAATAGATACGCACTGCCCATGAGTTATCGTCCAGCTCTTCGCCCAGCGCGGCGTAAAGATCGCGGGTAAAACCACCGTCAATCGCCGCTTCGGTCATCATCGATCGCGTGACGCTGTAAAAACGTTTCTCGGCATGCAGCGTCGCTTCATGCTTACCATTGCGCGTCACGTCAATCAGCGCCACACCGCCGCTGTAGTTAGCGCCCTGCAAACTGCGCAGATCGCGGAACACAAAGTGGTAGTTATGGATATCAACGCTGTCACCCGCTTTCATCCGCACATCGCGTTCAACGCTGTAATTCTGACTAAAGGCGATACCAATAATCGTCACCGCCACGCCGAGATGCCCCAGCACCATGCCCCAGTGGCTGCGCGACAGATGACGCAGCCCGCGCAGCAGTGAGTGGCGGTGGGTAGCGCGTTCATGCAACTCCATCAGCGTCAGAATAATCACCCACAGCGACATCATCAGCCCGACGACCGTCATCGCTTCAATGCGGTCCTGCATCAGCCACGGCAGCAGAATCGATAGCACCAGCGTGGTC
This sequence comes from Winslowiella arboricola, assembly GCF_025527015.1. GTDB lineage: Bacteria > Pseudomonadota > Gammaproteobacteria > Enterobacterales > Enterobacteriaceae > Erwinia > Erwinia arboricola. Next base: position 119,337 of record NZ_JAODIM010000038.1, read on the forward strand.
AGCATCGCCAGCGCAAGTCGCTTCCATAACTTTTGCGGCTCATCACGACGCCAGCGCACCAGCGGGCCGATACCCAGCGCCAGCGCCAGCGGCGCCATCAGCCAACTGAACATAGTATTAAAGAAGGGTTCGCCAATCGAAATGGTGCCCAGCCCCAGCTGTTTATGCACCAGCGGCAACAGGGTTCCCAGCAACACCACCAGCATCGCGGCAATCAGCAATACGTTATTGCCCAGCAGGAAAGATTCGCGCGACCAGATTTCATTCAGCACCCGGCTGCGCACCTTGCCACCTTTTATTGCATACAGCAGCAATGAGCCGCCGATTACAATCACCAGGAAAGCGAGGATAAACATGCCGCGCGCCGGATCCGAGGCAAAGGCATGCACCGACACTAACACGCCGGAGCGCACCAGGAAGGTGCCGAGCAGGCTGAGTGAAAATGCGGTAATCGCCAGCAGTACCGTCCAGGCTTTAAAGGTGCCGCGTTTTTCGGTGACCGCCAGCGAGTGGATAAGCGCGGTTCCGGCCAGCCACGGCATAAAGGAAGCGTTTTCCACCGGATCCCAGAACCACCAGCCGCCCCAGCCCAGTTCATAGTAAGCCCAGGCCGATCCCAGCACGATGCCAATCGTCAGGAATACCCATGCTGCAGTGGTCCATGGCCGCGACCAGCGCGCCCAGGCAGTATCAAGACGACCGGCCATCAGCGAGGCAATAGCAAACGCAAATGCTACCGAGAAGCCGACATAACCCATATACAGCAGCGGCGGATGGAAGATCAGGCCGATATCCTGCAGCATCGGATTCAGATCGCTGCCGTCGATTGGGAAGTCCGGCAAAGTACGAGTAAAAGGGTTGGATGTCAGGGTGATAAACAGCAAAAAGCCGAGGTTAATCATCCCCATCACCGCCAGCACCCGGGCAATCGCATCCAGCGGCATCGCGCGACTAAACAGCGCCACCAGCAACGTCCAGCCGCTTAGCAACAGCACCCATAACAGCAGCGAGCCTTCATGCGCCCCCCAGGTGGCGGCGATACGATAGTAAACCGGCAACAGGGTGTTAGAGTTGGTGGCCACATAGGCGACGCTAAAATCGTTAACAATAAATGCATGCACCAGCAGCACAAAGGCGCCGAGAATACAGGCAAACAGCCCGTAACTTAACGGACGCGCCAGCGCCATCAGCCGTGCATCCTGACGGCTGGCGCCCCATAGTGGATAGATACTTAACAGCAGTGACAGCGCCAGTGCCAGACAGAGCAGAAAACTGCCGATTTCAGGCATCATGACTGGTCACCTTGCGCCTGCTGATAAGCATCAGCCGGGCGTTTATGATTCTTTTTCATTGCGTCTTCAATTTCCGGCGGCGTGTATTTTTCATCATGTTTAGCCAGCACCTCTTTGGCATTGACCAGGTTACCGGGTTCCAGCACGCCCTGCGCCACGACGCCCTGCCCTTCGCGGAACAGATCCGGCAGGATGCCTTCATAGCTAACGCTAATCACGCCGTTCGCGTCATATAACTTAAACGACACGCGCAGCGTCTGCGGATCGCGTTTTACGCTGCCGGGCATCACCATGCCGCCGACACGTAAGCGCTGCCCGGGCTCGGGTTTCTGCTGCGCCTCGCCTTTACCATTAATAATTTCACCGGGTGTATAGAACAGGTCAATATTGGCGCGCAGCGCATACATCACCAGCGCAGTGGCCAGGCCAAGACCTATTAATATCGCCAGCACCAGATATAAGCGATTTTTACGACGGGTATTCACGGTTGCTCTCCAGCTGTGGCAGAGGCGGATGGTCTGTTTTTGGCCGCACGAATACGTTGCTCACGCGACTGACGCTGACGAATTTCCGCCAGCAGACGGCGACGCTGTAAGCCACTGTGCAGAAACAACGCGCCAAGGGGGATCAGGGTAAAAGCCACTGCCAGCCAGACATAAAAGGCATAGCCGCCCATCGCAAAGAAGTCGTGCCAGGAAGAGAAAGCCGGAGTCATGATTTACGCCCTCCTTTTGCCGCCACGGCGGCCACCCACGGACGGTGACGCTCGCTCAGCAACAGCAGATTGCGCAGACGCATCAGCGTCAGGGCGATAAACACCAGCAGATAACCGAGGATCGACCAGCGCAGCGGAGTACGCATGCTCGGCGCAATCGCCTGTTGCAGCATGCCGGACGATCCCTGATGCAGGGTGTTCCACCACTGTACGGAATAATGAATGATCGGCAGATTAACCACGCCGACCAGAATCAGGATGCCGGCGGCGCGTCCGGCGACGCGGCGATCGTCAAATGCGCTATAAAGCGCGATCACGCCCATATAAAGGAACAGCAACACCAGCTCGGAAGTCAGGCGCGCATCCCAGATCCACCAGGTGCCCCACATCGGCTTGCCCCAGGCAGATCCGGTGACCAGCGCAATAAAGGTAAATACCGCGCCCACCGGCGCCATCGCCGCGGCGGCCAGGTCAGCGCTTTTTAGCTGCCAGACCAGACCCACAATCGCTGCAATCGCCATCGAGGCATAGATGCCCATCGACCACATCGCCGCAGGTACATGGATATAGATGATGCGGTAACTGTCACCCTGCTGATAGTCGGCAGGCGCGAAACCAAATCCCCAAACCCAACCCAGCAACAGGCTTGCCAGACCGGCAATGGTAAACCAGGGCGCCAGTTGCCCGCTGAACTGGTAAAGCCGTTCCGGCTTTGCCAGCTGATGTAGCCATTTCCACATGATTTAGCGCTCACAATAAAAAAATAAAATTTTAGTTTTTATAGGGTTGTCGTGTAGCTACCGGCAGGGGCGGCGATAACGCCGCCCCTGCAGTGTCATCATTTTGTAGGGGAGCCGTTTTCGGCTCCCGCATTACCCGCGAGAACGACGCCCCTGCAATATTATTTTTAATGCACGCTGATCCGTAATGCCGCCGCGGTGGCAAAGGGCGCCAGCGTCGCACTGCCAGCCAGCATCGCGCCAAGAATCGCCAGATAACCATCAATCGGTAAGCCCATTGCGGCAGCATCAATCGCCGCAGTGGCAAAAATCAGTACCGGTATCGCCAGCGGTAACACCAGCAAACTTAACAATACGCCGCCACGGCGCAGGCCAACGGTTAATGCGACGCCAATCGCGCCGAGAAAACTCAGCGTCGGAGTGCCCAGCAACAGCGTCAGCGCCATCGCGCGCCAGCTGGCAAAATCCAGTGACAGCAGCAGCGCCGCCAGCGGTGACAACAGTAACAGCGGTAACCCGGTAATCATCCAGTGCGCCACAATTTTACCTGTCACTATTATCGGCAGCGGTGTCGGTAACAGTAAAAGTTGCTCCAGCGATCCATCCATAAAGTCGTCGCGGAACAGGCGTTCAAGCGCCAGTAAAGAGGCGAGCAGCGCCGCAACCCAGACAATGCCCGGCGCAATTCGCGCCAGCAGCTGCGGTTCCGGGCCAATCCCCAGCGGAAACAGCGTAATCACAATCAGGAAAAACCACAGCGGATTAATAATCTCTGCACTGCTGCGAAAGGCGATTTGCAGTTCACGTTTAATCACACGCCACAGCATCAGCCCGCCTCCGAGCTGGACAGCCGGATTTTGCGTACCGCCTGACGGGCGGCCGGAAGATCCTGATGGGTGGTGACAATCACCGCCCCGCCCTGCTCAGCATGGCGAATAAACAGGGCCATTAATTTTTCCACACCGGATTTATCGATAGCGGTTAACGGCTCGTCGAGGATCCATAACGTTGCGCGGCTCAGCCATAAGCGCGCCAGTGCGACGCGTCGCTGCTGTCCGGCGGAAAGCTGGGCCACCGCCACATCTTCAAAGCCGACCAGGTCGACGGCTTCCAGCGCAGCAAACAGTTGTTGCTCAGCACATTGCGGATGGTAAAACGCCAGGTTCTCCAGCGGCGTTAATACTGCTTTCACCCCAGGCTGATGACCAAGATAGAGTAACTCCGCATGCCACTGTTCGCGCTGATGACGAATATCCTGCTGACGCCACAATACACTGCCGCTTTCAGCCCGGCTCAGGCCGGCTAACAGACGTAACAAAGAGGTTTTGCCTGCGCCATTTGGCCCTTCAATCTGCACAATATCGCCAGCTGAAACGATAAAGTTCAGCTCGCTGAACAGAAATCGCTCATCACGCAGACATGTCAGATTTTTTACTTCCAGCATCGGGGAGAGAGTCACACTATTAATGAAGATCAGAATAGTAACATAAGCAATGGTTAGTTAGCAGCCTCAGCATCCATCTCCATAACCATCGCAGGGCCATTTAATCCTTAATTACGCCGTTTTTGCTGAAAAAAAGCGCAAAGTTAAAGCTTTGTTACCTTTCTTATAGTTTGACGTTACATTTCATCGACCCGTTAAAAAACCGCTACGCTTAACACAGCATGTTTCAGGTTATTTCTGGGGAATATTATGGCGGCAGATAAAAACAGCGATCAGGAAGTTGAAAGTGAAGAGCATGAGCAGGGAAAAGAGATCGAGGTAGATGAAGAGGCATTACCCTCCGCGGCGGCGGCGGTGCATGAGCAGATTCGTCAGGACGGGGAAAAAGAGCTGGAACGCGACAGCATGGCGCTGCTGTGGTCGGCGATTGCCGCCGGATTATCGATGGGCGCCTCGCTAATGGCGAAAGGCATTTTTCAGGTCCATCTTGCCGGTGTGCCGGGTGGTTTTCTGCTGGAGAATCTCGGCTACACCTTTGGTTTTGTTATCGTGATTATGGCGCGCCAGCAGCTGTTTACCGAAAATACCGTCACGGCGGTCTTGCCGATTATGCATAAACCGACCGGCAGCAACTTTCTGCTGCTGTTCCGGCTATGGGGCATTGTGCTGGCAGGCAATCTGACAGGCACTGCCCTTGGGGCGCTGGCATTTAATCATATGCCGATTTTTGATGAAGCCACGCGCGCGGCCTTTACTCATATCAGTGAAAAAGTGATGGCGAACAGTCCGGGAGAGATGTTTGCCAATGCGGTGATTTCCGGCTGGATTATCGCCACTATGGTATGGATGTTTCCCTCCGCCGGTTCGGCGAAGATTATCGTGATTATAATGATGACCTGGCTGGTAGCACTGGGCGATTTAGCGCATATCGTGGTCGGATCGGTGGAGGTACTGTATCTGGTGTTTAACGGCACCATTAGCTGGCACGAGTTCCTCTGGCCATTTGCCCTGCCGACGCTGGCGGGCAATATCATTGGCGGCACCTTTATCTTTGCTTTGATCAGCCATGCGCAGATCCGCAATGAAATTAGCCTGAAAGCGAAGGCTGAGGCGGCGGCGAAGAAGAAACAAGCTGAGCGTCAGGAGAAGAACGCGGAAAATAGTCAGCAGTAATTGCTGACAGAATGAGCAAACAGGCGGGTAAGTGGTTAATCTGCGTGTAAAAACGCGCTATACTCCCCCGCCTTGGTCCCCTTAGTTAAATGGATATAACGAGCCCCTCCTAAGGGCTAGTTGCAGGTTCGATTCCTGCAGGGGACACCATGTTCGAGTAACCGCGCATTACCCCCCGGTAAAAAAACCGCCTGTTTCAACCGTTTGTATCAATTCTGAGTTAGTTACAAGAAAGATGCGTGATTCTAAATTGGCCGTCTGTCAGACGGCTACGCATAAGAAGTTCCGGGCTGTCTCAAAAGGGATATTTTCCGATATGTTGCCACCGCCCTATCGACCAGATAGTGATTTATTATCCGCACGCTCAAGCATTTTCATAATATCTTCATGATCGGATTTAACTTCAATAAAGCGACCTGTCACGTTTGAGTTAGCTTCACGAATAATACTCTATTTGTAAAATTCGTTAATAAATACAACTTATTTGACCAAGGCACAATTGGCATGTGAACTTAGCCACTCCCGTTTTAGCGCAGTGTGCAAAGTATTTAATCTTATATTTAATAAACCTACAGATAAATAACAAAAAAAACCAAGATAATCTAATTTAAATACAATTACATTGCCATGGGAATTATATATTTATGGTCAATGGTCATATCATGCCTTTGCAATTATACTAGCATAACCATCCCATGATAGATCGTATTTCTGGTCAACTTAGAAAACAGGTATTTCAGTGAGGATAACTACATTACTTTTTTTCAGCAATGTCAAATATTCTAAAATCAGGGAAATTTACATCTGAATCGGTCACCCCAATCAGTTTGCATTATGTGAACTTTAATTGACTCAGAGGTATTTTTTCGCCTCATTATAAATACTGCTAAACGGCAAAAACGGCAAAAACGGCACTACACCGTACCCGCCAGCGTTTTAACAAGCCGAACACCAAAATGGTGTTCGGCAGTAAGCTGATCACTGAATACCAGTTATGTGGCCTTGCTCCCTGCCCCCTATTGATAAGCATAATCACCTGATTACCTTCATTTTCAAAACTGGCACCAAACAGCTGTTGAAAACTTCCAACTCCTGATACCAACCTCTGTTAACAGGATGCCTGCACTACAAGGGTCTGTAGAGAGTTACGGTTACTGTCCTAGTATTTGTTTAACTTGACGCAGAAGTTCATCAGCACCGTACTCAGAGTAGTGCCGGTCTGGTTCAGGGTTATACTGATCAGCTAAGCAAAAAATAGTGGACAGTTTTTCATTCAGCTCGGCAAGATCTTCAGCCAAACGGCCACTGTCTCGTTCTGCTTTCCATTGAACCTGATAAGAATCCGCGAACTGATCAGCGGTAATGTTCCCATCAGCGTAATCTTTCACAAACTGCAATAATTTCTGGCTCATCGTAAAACTCCTGTATTGATGTAATTCTGGTATTGACTGGTTAAGGCTTTAGGGTCTAATAACCAACCTGACACAAACATATCCTGTTTGTCGATTATGACCACTCTTAATGTCTTTTCATTAAAGTAGACCCTGGAGCCTTCAACCATTGAGTAGGTTCCTTTCTCAATGGTCGATGGATCTTCGAGATGCGCTTCAATAGCATCGCGAAATTTAGCCAATGTTTCGCGATTCTTTTTAGTATCGTTAATTCCAAAATCGGGCGCATGTTTGAACTTACGATCTAACTGTTTACGAGTAAATCTGCCGTCATCCAGACTGTCCTGAAACATGACATACATCGGTTTCAGATTCAATTCTTCAAATACTAAAATAAAGTCGCTGAAATCCGGCTCGTCAGTCAATGGATAAGTTTCAATATTGAAATCAGTATCTGGCACATTGTGATTACCAGTATCACTGATACCAACCTCAGTGACTATAGGCGTCACTAATGGTGGTAAACCGCCGGCCTCAGGAACACTATCCGGTGAGACAAGTATGGTTCGAGACGGTAAAGTATCGGTAGCAGGGATAGTGTAGCCATAAAATCCGGTCGCTTCATCTATGACAGCATTAACGACGTTGATAGTCGTCGGCTTTTCAGTGCGAACAAGCTCGGTATTGAACCGGTCGTTATCATAATAAACCCGGCCCCTTACAAGAGAATCAACTGTGCCACCACTTTTTAAAGCGGCTTTGATAGTTTTATCATCAGGCAAATTTAGTGCTGAAGGATCCATTACGGTAGAAAACATATTGATGTTATTACGACCAGGAACATCAGCACTGCCTTCTCCTGCCTTGGGGATATAAGCAATTGATGCAATGAGTGCTCCAATGCTGGTACCGGCAATAGCCACACCTGACAATTCACTAACCACTCCACGGACGAACGCCCAGGCTGCGGTAGCCGCTTTACCACTCAGCGAAATGGTGCCAAGTCCGGTTTCAGCGAATACCATTGGCGTTTTTGAAACCGCCATCGCAGCAGCAAGTGCTTTAACACCAAAGACATTTGGCTCCTCAAGGCGTGACATTGCAGCTTCTTTTGCTGCAACTTTGGTGGCGGCTTCCGCTGCTGCTTTTGCCTCTGCATCAGCAACAGCTCTGGCTTTAGCATCGGCCTCCTGTTGAGCTTTGATACGGGTAGCCTCTTCTGCCTGGCGTTTTATCTCAGCGTCGCGTTTGGCTTTTGCATCCGCCTGCGCTTGAGCCAGCGCAGTATCTGCATTTTTCTTACTCGCTAATGCTGTGTTATAGCTTGCGTTAGCTGCACTAAGTTTACTTTGTGCGTCCTGCCTCTGCTTGATGACGGCGTCAAGAGTGGACTTTTTATCTGCTGTTACCTTCTTAGCCGCTTGATACTGGGAATACTTTGCTCTTTCGAACATACCTGCGGTGGTATTCGCCGGAGCGCCTGAGGGTGTTTTAAGCCATTCCTGGCGCCTGACCTCTTCTGCTGCCACTGCGGAGTTATATTCAGCCTGACGCTGATTAACCTTGGTGCTTAGCGTGTTAAAACTAGTTTGCGCACTACTCCGCGACTGAGTAGCACTATTCAGAGCTGTTTGCGCTGTATTAGCGTTACGTTGTGCGGCCTCCAGCGGATGCGCAGCATCCCATTCCGCTTGTTTTCGTTTAGCGTCCTCTGCCGCTTTGTGTTTAGCTTCAGCAGCCGCTTTAGTCTCGGCCTCTTTTTTAGCCGCCGCTGCCGCTGCCACTTTTTTTGCATTAATCTGGGCCTGAACTAACGCTTTTGCACTATTTTTACGGGCTGCTTCATTGCCAGCCCAATCCTTGCGCGAAGCCTGGGCCGGTCGGGAGAACAAATTGACTGCGGTGATTTGATCGCTTCCATTGACCGTTACCGTGTAGATATACCCGTCAATTGCCGCCTGAAAACCTTCTTTAATAGGGGCAGTGACATTAGTACGAAGGTTAGCATTCCCGCTGCCACCTTTGTCGTCAGACCAGTGAATGGAATTGTCTCCTACCCAGCGTGCTCCATCACGGATCTCAATTCTGGGTTCTCCTTTTTCATCATAAGTTATCGCTGACTTATCCTCTTTAATATGAGCCGTGCTCCAGTAACCATAACCACGTTCGCCACCAGAATTGCCTGAACCCGATCCGGTATTAACACCACCGGTTGGACCCCGACTGCCGCCCCCAAACTGATTGTTATGAGCATTATCAGCACCATTTCCAGCCATAAAACATTCCTCTTTGATGTTATGCCTGTAATAACAGGCGAAAAAAAGCCCCGCGATAGCGAGGCTGTTACTGCTTAAGGCACTGCGTGTTGATGTATTGCTGCAAACTGCCAATGATCATTTCGTTACGCTGTTGTCAATCGTCTTCAAGGCAGTGCCATCCTGCTGTTTGATGATATTTAACTGAACGTTGTCAGACTTTCGCGCAGCCAGCACGTTAATATCTTTCTGATCGTCACAGTTGAAATCACCCTGCAAGGAAAGCGCAATGGCCTGAAGCGAGGCGTCAGTGCTGAACGTGACAAATTTCACCACATTGTTCTTATCGATAATTTTCACACCGATAGCGCCGGTTACACTGTTCTGGTAAAGGTCATACACCACTCCATTACGTGAATCAGTATCTACCAGTACGTCAGAACCAAGGTTTTCAGCGCTGGTCACCACCACTGCATCAATATCTGCGCCTGGAGCGTTTCCGCCAGTTGTTCGGCTGGTGTCCACGATTTTAACCAATGCAAATGAACCGGTGATTGATGCCAGGGAGTCAACATCAAAGCCTATAACTGAACCACGAGTGGTTGCTGATCCAGATGGCGTAGGATTGATGTCCTGGAACGCTACCGGGGCTTTCAGCCAGTTCACTCCATCGTTCGAAACGTATGCGTCAAACGAGTCGTAAACCGCCTCTTCGTATATAAAGAAGTCAGCAGCATTGGTGCCGTTCTTTTTGATAGCGAGCGGTTCAAAGGACAGCACAACATTGCCTCCCGGACCCAGTGCAAAGGCCTGCTCACTTTCGCTGAAATAATTCGGGGCGCCCAGGGCATGGGCGGGAACGTTGTAGCCACTTGCCACGCCTGAGCCAGGCGTATAACTAACGACTTTAGTCGCATAACCCTGAGCAGTTCCTGGAATATCCGGATAACCGGTATAGGACTGCGCAAAGACAGAGGTAGATAAAAGGCAGGTGAAAGCAAAAATTGCGTTTTTCATGATTTTCCTTACTTGTGGGATGAAAACTATTTGAGGCACTGTTCATTGATGTAATGCTGCAAACCGGCGATCATCTTTCCGCTGGTTTCGATCCGACTTCTGAGAGTGAAATAATCCCGTTGAGCGGCGTCAGTAAGTCGGGCGCGGGTTGCATCATCCATGCTGGCGGCGGCTGGGGCAGTGCGCTGCTGGCAGGTGGCATTGAGCTGCAACCGGTGATGGCCAGCAGAGAGATCGCGCTCAAGCTGATCAATACTGGCTTGTGCATCGGCTAACTCCTTTGTGTATTTTTGGTCAAGCGCAGCAACACTTTTCTGCCGCCGCTGCATATCGTCGATGGTTTGCTGACGGATCATCACCTGCTTTTCCGCCTGTTGAAACTGGCGGTAATAGTGACTGACCGCTTGCGTCAGGCAGATAATTAGCGCAATCAGGCAAACGCCAGCTACCAGACGCCAGTGCTTTAGCAGCCGGATCATTGATCTATCCCCCAGCAGCTCAGCCCGGCTTCCTGGTCACGCCGTTCGACCTGGCCATAACAGCCATTGGCCTGCCCGCGGGTTAGCCGGCAGTCGCGTCCACCATCATGTACCCACTGTTTGATTGCCGCGCAGGCGCCTCTGCGGTCCCCCGCATTCAGCTTGCGATAAAAGGTTGAGGAAAAACATTTGCCGGGACCAATATTGTAGGGGCAGAAAGAAGCGATCCCGGCCTTCTGTGCTGCGGTGAGCGGAACCTTCACATTGCGATCCACCCAGGCGATGGCTTTGCGACTTTCAGCAGCATTGACTTCATCACATCGTGCCGATGACAATCTCATCCCTGCTATCACCGGCCTGCCATCGATACGCGTCACGCCCCGGCAAATGGTCCAGATGCCCGCACTGTCGCGATAAGCAGCGCGATAATTGCCCTCTTTCTCATCGAGAAACTGGTCGAGGATCACCGGTGCTGAAGCGCCGCCGACAATCAAAGCCACAACGGCAGCGCTGAGTTTGGTTTTCAGTTTTGCCATTCAAGCCTCGGTTTTGGTCATTGCATCAGAAATCACCGCGATGGCGCCAGAGCGCTGTTCACAGGGTTTTTCCTGAGCTTCGCGGATGTAGTTTTCAATAAGTTGCGTCCGGCGCGTATCTTCCCGGCGCTTTGCCCGGGCATCAATACGGCCACTGATATAAGACGCCAGCGAGATTGCGACACCGAACGCACCAAAAATAAAATAGGCCAGATCCTGCGTCGTCCATCCCAGCGCCGCCGCAAGGGTCGCCAGCCACGCAAAGAACTGGGTAACAATATTTCCGGAATGGGCGTTCATTTTGTGATTTTCCACCTCTGATTTCCGTTGTGCTTGAGCAGAAAAAATCAGGCAGCCTGCGGTCTGTTTGGTTAACTTTCAGCAAGTTGCTTTCGTGGTATCGGGTACCCGAAAGAAACTTTCGCTAGTGAGCAGCATTGCCGTTCAACCCTGAACCCGCCGCGCTCCCGACGCATGGTTTAATGTCGCGCCGTTCGACTTATCTCAACGTTGTTGCGTTTCGATGGGCTCATTTAAAACCATAGTTGTAATCATGTCAACAACCATGGTTGTAATTAAAGGCGTAACAGGGTGTAGGTGGTTGTTTTTAATGTACTTAAAGTTGTAATTTATTTTATGATAGTTGTTTTATCGCGTTACAGAGACAAAAAAGCCCGGCTTTGGCGCCAGGCTTAATCGGTAAACAGAGGAGGGTTTACCAGAGGGTTGATGACCAGAACACGCGGCCAATCACTTCAATGCCCTGCATATCGGCTTCTTCATCAGGATATTCAGCGCTGTTATAGCTTCTGATCGCCAGCTTTTCCGGCCCGGTGCGATACAGCAGTTTAAGTCGTTTCCACCCGCCCTGACTGATGGCATATAGCTTGCCATCGACGATTTTCTTATCATTGCAGTTAACCGCAACCACTGTTCCCTCGGGGATCACTGGTTCCATGCTATTGCCATGGGCAGGGAAACATAATACGCCGGAACCATCCGTGTTTACGCCACTCCGGCGCATCGTAGCTTTAGAGAAACGCAGCATAAATCCGTTATAATCCTCATCCGATACGCTGCCATCCCCACAGGCAAATTCGATATCCTTAAGAAAAGGAACCTCGATTTCATCATCATCCAGCGGAGTATGTTTATCCCACGGGCTGACCGGGATCCATTCCGATTCCGGTGGTATTGTCGAGGATGAGTGATGGCCACCATCGTCGTTACCGCGCATGGGACCAATTTCATCAGAGAGCCAGTCGGTACGCACATCAAGCGCGCGCGCGATATCACCGATCCGCGTGGAGCTTTTCGCTTTACCGGAAGTTAATTTTTGGATGGCGGCCTGAGTTACGCCAGCGCGCTGTGCCAGCCCGGTCTGAGTAAATCCCGCCTCTCGCATCGCGAGTTTCAAACGTTCAGCAAGTGTCATTTTCATGCCATAAAAATACAACCAAAGTAGTAGCCAGTCAAACAACTAAAGTACAGGTTAAACATAACTACGGTTGTAGCCGTTTACAACCGGCGCGTCGGTTTCTGTTAATGGATGTTCACAGCAGATCCAGTTGCCGGTTTTCATCGGGTGTTTGGCGCTTTTTAAGCGGCTTTTCCGCTGGCGCCGGTCGCTGCATCTCCTGCCGGAGCCAGCGCACAATCACTGTCACAACATAAGCCTGTTGCGCAGCGCTCATCGGTTGTTGCGAGGCAATACCATGCCATTTACTCAGGCAGCCACGGCAACAGGTGGCAGTAGCGTGCTGAGCAACAAACACCGGATGGCCGCGCATCGGTGTCTGTTTGCCATCATTTTCCGGTTGCGCCGGAGCCAGCCGCTGCTTAATAAAATCAGCAGCATGATGTCTGACCACCTCTTCTCCCTTCTGTCGGCAGTAGTCGTAGTCAGCCCGCGCCAGATGGAATCGCTGGCGGAAAGGAGAGCGGGACAGCCGCAGAAACAGATCATCAACAGAGGACATAGCAGTAAAAAAAGGTGATGGAAAGAATAGTCTGATGATAGCACCAGAGACTCTGTTGTCATCCCTGAAGCAGCAAGCGGCAGCGCAGAGCAATGCTTGATTATCACGCAACAAAGAGGATAATCACTGCGTTTACAATAACCTGGCTAAAAGGTAAATGAGCACATTAGCGACAGTAGTTCTGGTTTTTCCCGCCGCATTTTTGTTGGGCTTTATCTACGGCGGGCTTTATACACAGCGAAAAATGAAAAAGATCAGTCCGGCTGATACAGCGGAATAACGCACCGGGAGCCTCTCGGGCAGGGTGAGCACTGGCGTGTAAGGCAGTGCTGATCATCCCTGTTACTATTGGTACGCATTAATTGACCTCTATTTTCACCATCATTTAACTGCCTTCAGATTAGCCCACGTTGTATTAATACGGAGATGAACATTTTTCTGGCTAATTGAGACTGCCATATATTTTACACACCCGTGTTAACACTATTCTGACTAAGCATTAATAGTGCTGATAATATCGCACTGTTCACTTCGCGCACGATTCAGCCTCTTTTTCAGGCGCCAGAAGCCCTGTACGGAAGGTCAGGTATTGATCAAAAAAGAGACTACCGCCCCGCGTCAAACGCCCTGCCAGCAGGACAACCAACCCTTAAAGCGTAAATAATAAATAACACACGATTCAACTAAGATTTTTTGCGAATCTCTTGCCCGAAGCAGCTAAACAGGTTACGATGATTTCAACCTATACTTAAGGACAGGTTTTCTGACCTGTTACGACGATTTCCCTGGTGTTGGCCAAAGTGGCAACCCCTTACCACAGGTAAGGGGATTTTTTTGTCTGAATAAAAATACTGCCGTCCCGTTAACTTAATAAATGACAATAACGAGTCTGTCAGGCCGTAAATTATAAAATTACATTAGCCAGATTATTTCAGCGGTCAGCAACCCGCATTTATATGTAGTGAATGCTTTCGGCATTAAGCAGTAATTACTGCAGATAAATGCTGACAGCATAAAAGTGTCGCGAGTTTCCCCTGTCATTCCGCCACAAAAATAACCCTGCAGAAACCTTCCAGCCTCTGACGGTAATTTGACACCGCATTAATCATCGCTACAGCTTTCAGATAAACAGACTGGAAAAGAGTCACTTTTTCTGAATACATTCAGATGCTAGTGGATACTTTGCTCAGTTTTAACGTCGTAGCAGCGAAGGGGCATAGCCAAAAACGGTCTTAAAGCGGTTACTGAAGTGGCTGGCGGAGTTAAAACCACAGGCCAGCGCAATTTCGGTAAGAGGAAGTTGCGTATTACGCACCAGCTGTTCAGCTTTTGCCATCCGCCGCTGCATAACATACTGATGTGGCGCCAGCCGGGTAGATTGCTTAAACATCCGCGCGAAATGAAATTCACTTAATCCGGCTTGCAACGCCAGTTCAGCCAGCGTCAGCGGTTGATCCAGCTGATCTTCTATCCACGCCATACTGTTACGCAACACGGTTGGTGCCAGACCACCGCGTACGGCGGGCAGCTTCCACAGAACTTCACTGTAGTGCTGGATCAGATGGGTCATCAGCAGCGTCGTGGCGCTGCTAAGCGTCAGATGGCTGGCGGATTGCTGCCAGTCGCAATTCAGTAAAAACTGACGATAGATCTGCGCAATATGGTTATCACTGCTGAAGATTTTCTCATCCAGGGTAATGGTTGCCGGACTGCGATCCCAGATCTGTTCCGCCAGATGGCGTAAATGGGCATCGGTGCAGTAAAGATGGACAAACGACAGTTTCGAGCGCACATCCCAGGTGGTTTCACTCTGTTCCGGCATCAGACAGAAGCGATCCGGCGCACCGCCATTGCGCCAGCCAGCGGGGGTTTTATGCCAGGTATCCTGCCCGCCATCGACGTAGAGGCTTAACGTATGGTGATCGCTGTTTTGCGTCACACAATCGCCGTCATTCGACCATGCCGCCAGTTGAATGCCCGAACCAAGCTGAACGCTGCCATGCAGGCGCGCTTTATGCTGGCGTAGATTTTCAAAAGCATGATATGGCTTATTCATGGTGCCCGACTGCGGATGAAACAGGCGTCCAGTTTAAGCAGTGGCGCACTTATCTGCCAGCAGTTGCGTCGGGCGGCGATGAAAAAAGCGCAAGAATTTGCAAGTGAACGCAAGCTGCTGAAAGTTTTGCCGCGCGATAACAATGATAATGGCGACAAATCCTGTCTGAACGAGAAGACGAATGAACGCCCTGCTCTATATTCTGGTAGTGGTGATCTGGGGAACCACCTGGATTGCGATATCTCTGCAACAAGGAGTGGTGCCGGTGACGGTATCGATCTTCTGGCGCTTCCTGGTAGCGGCGCTGGTGATGTTTATCGCTCTGACGCTGGCGGGACGCCTGCGCCGCATCAGCCTGCGCGACCATCTGTTTTGCCTGTTACAAGGCTGCTGTGTATTTGGTTTTAATTTTTTCTGCTTTTATCATGCCGCCGCCTGGATCAGCAGTGGGCTGGAGTCAGTGATTTTCTCAATGGCAGTGCTGTTTAATACAATCAACAGCATGCTGTTTTTTCGCCAGCGCCCACACGCCAGTCTGCTGCCCGCCGCAACTCTCGGTATCGCCGGGGTGATAGCGCTATTCTGGCACGATCTGACGGCCACACAGCTGGCGCCGTCACTGCTGTGTGGTATTGGTCTGAGCGCCTTAGGCACCTATGGTTTCTCACTGGGGAATATGATCAGCGCACGCCATCAACGACGCGGGCTGGAAACGCTGTCGACCAATACTTACGCCATGTTTTACGGCGCGCTGGTGATGGGCGCAATCAGCTTGCTGCGCGGCGATAATTTTATGCCGGAGCTTAATTTGCGCTACCTGGGTTCGTTGTTCTATCTGGCGATTTTTGGCTCAGTGATTGCCTTTGGCGCCTACTTTACGCTGATCGGACGGATTGGCGCCAGCCAGGCGGCTTACAGCACCCTGCTGTTCCCGCTGGTCGCGCTAACGCTGTCAACACTGTATGAAGGCTATATCTGGCACGCCAATGCCATTATCGGACTGATAATGATTTTGCTGGGGAATTATGTGATGTTTGCCAGGCCGGGGAGAGTGATATGGCGGCGTAAAACGACGGTATAAGCTAAGCATTTACTTCACGGCAAGCATCCCTGCTTGCCTTCTTTACTACTGAGTATTCGCCCAGCGCGTAACACCAATATTGAACTTATGGGGCTGGGTAATAGCCTTCCGTGCTATCCAGTAGAGAATTACCTTCTCTTCATCATGGTCCCGATCGGCCATCGACAATAATTTAAGCGACAGTGTCGATTTATTGACGGGTTGATGTGCATCACTTAGTTCAATAACAGCCTGACCGATTAAACAGCAGACCTCGTCCTCGTTTGATGCGGATTCATATGCTCGGTCTTTCATATATCCTCCTGTTGGGTGGACTGTAAGCCTGGCAAAAGAATTCCTTCCACGACGGAATAATTGCCACTGAGCAACATTTTGATACCTTATTCGGAGTAATCCGCGTACAACTGGCGCAAAAAACCGCCAGATTAAACCCTGAAGAGCATTATTTAATCCATCACTATTTGTTCCGTGTTTAACCCGTTATTCTCTGGTTTCATCCTCAGGGAGGTCAATATGCAATCAACCAGCCGCTTTTTAGCACAGCTACAGCAGCAATGGCGACGTGAGCCGCGACCTGAAACGGGATCGGGACGGTTCTGGCTGACGCCAGAACAGCGTATCGCCATTGTCAGAGAGTTATTGTATCCGGTGGCCGTAAAGCAACTTAAGTAAACGTGGCAGCGCTGTTAATCACGGCGCTGCTGCGGTTTCTGCCAAAACCAGGCTAAATGGCGATAAAGGTAACCAGCATGCTGCAAAAAGATAAAAGCTTTTTACATCTGTAATCCCTGCCGCTAACGTATTTAACGCCCATCCCAGCGGCATTTCGCGCCAGTAATGGCATTTCAATGCCGTTAATGCCGTTTTCAATGCAATTCATTCCGTCCCTGCGTCAGTTCATGCCGAATTCCCCTGCTTCCGGTGGTCAGCTCATATCATTACTGTAATTTCAGCATTCCCCACCGGGAGAAGAGTTATGAGCACGCAAACCACAGTGAATCCGCAGAATCATGTACGCTGGCTAACCCTTTTTGGCACCATTGTTACTCAGTTCGCGCTGGGATCGGTATATACCTGGAGCCTGTTCAACAGTCCGCTGGCGCATAAACTTGATGCGCCGGTAAGCCAGGTGGCTTTCTCTTTCGGCTTGCTTAGCCTTGGTCTGGCGCTTGCCTCTTCGGTAGCCGGGAAGTTGCAGGAACGCTTTGGTGTGCGCAATGTGACTATCGGTGCGGGCTTGCTGATGGCAGTGGGCTTCTTCCTGACCGCTCACTCCAGTAATCTTTATATGCTGTGGTTTAGCGCCGGTCTGCTGGTCGGTCTGGCCGATGGCGCTGGTTATCTGATCACCCTCTCTAACTGCGTAAAATGGTTTCCGGAACGTAAAGGCCTGATCTCCGCTTGTGCGATTGGCGCCTACGGTTTAGGCAGCCTCGGCTTTAAATTTATCTGTAGCTATCTGCTGAGCGTAAACAGTCTGGAAACCACCTTTATTATCTGGGGCGGTATGGCGATGGTGCTGATTATTGCTGGCGCGATGCTGATGAAAGATGCGCCAAAACAGCAGATAAACAGTGCGAAAAGCGCCGAAAGCGTACGTGACTTTTCTCTGGCTGAATCGATGCGTCAGCCACAATACTGGATGCTGGCGCTGATGTTCCTGACTGCCTGCATGAGTGGTCTGTATGTGATTGGCGTAGCGAAAGATATCGGTGAAAGCCTGGTGCATCTCAGCACCCAGACGGCGGCTAATGCGGTAACCATTATCGCCATCGCCAATCTGAGCGGACGTCTGATTCTTGGCGTACTGTCAGATAAAATGGCGCGTATCCGGGTGATTACGCTGGCGCAGGTGGTCTCGCTAGCCGGCATGAGCATCCTGCTGTTTACCAGCATGAATGAAACCACCTTCTTTATCTCGATTGCCTGCGTGGCCTTTAGCTTTGGCGGCACCATTACGGTTTACCCATCGCTGGTGAGTGACTTCTTCGGCCTGAATAACCTGACCAAAAACTACGGCGTGATTTATCTTGGTTTTGGTATCGGCAGCGTAATGGGTTCACTGATTGCCTCACTGTTTGGTGGCTTTACCGTAACCTTCAGCCTGATTATGACCCTGCTGGTCATTTCACTGATACTCTCCAGCACCATTCGCCTGCCACATCAGCCTGCGAAAGTGAAAGCGGCGTACAAACACAGCGAAGCCTGAGTCCTGTGCAGCGGGCCGGACGCTCTCCGGCCCTTGTTATTATTCGATAAACACGGGTTCTGCCACGCCCGCGACTGCTACCCGCACCGCAAACAAATTACCGGACTGCGGATAACGCGCCAGCTCCTCCTCACTACGATTCTCACGTGAACTGGTGATATACAGCGTTTTTAAATCCGCGCCACCAAATGCCACCATTGTTGGCCAGCGTACCGGCAGCACAATCTCATCAACAATCTCGGCAGTTTCAGGATGGATGCGCACCACCCGACCACCATCGAATAACGCCGACCAGTAATAACCTTCGCTATCCACCGCCGCGCCATCCGGCAAACCTCCCTGCTCAGGGTCAAAGCGTTTAAACACTTTACGCTCGCCCACTTCTCCGCTGTGCGGATCCACCGGATAACGATACAGCACCGCATTCGGTGTATCGCTGTGATACATCCAGCGGCGATCGGCAGAAAAAGCCAGGCCATTGGAGATCATCACATCTTCCGCTATCACTTCCAGTTGCAACCGGGCATTAAGACGGCAAAGCTTGCCGCCATTGCGATCCTGTGGCTCCCACAGGCTGCCACACCAGAAACGGCCAAAGCGATCGACACGTCCGTCATTAAAGCGGCTTTTACTGGCTTCACCGGGATTGTCGGCAACTTTCTTTTCTATTTTTCCCTGCTTATCCAGCAACCAGACGCCGCTGCGTAACGCCGCGACAAGGCCGCCAGCGGCGCGCAGACCGATACAGCCAACGTCTTCGGTAAGTGGATAGGTTTGCAGTTCACCGCTTTCGGGATGATAGCGATAGATTGCTGGCGCCAGAATATCCACCATCCATAACGCCTGCTGTTCCACCGACCATAGCGGGCATTCGCCCAGTTCCGCCTGAAGCGGCAGCACGGTTTCAACCTGATAAGTCATATTTCTCCCCGGTATTCGCTGCATAGTGGCTGTGATAATTAACTGTAGTCGCATTATGGTGCTCCCCACGCTGGCTCCACTATAAGGCAGTAACCGCGAACAGCCAAAAAGCAATGTTGATCGCCGCTAATCCCTGGGGGGAACGTTATAATAACGCTGCGGGAACGATCACAAAATCCTTAACAGAATATAAAATCTAATAGGTGATTTTCAGCGGGATGAAATATAGTCATTGCGCTGATTGCTGATAATTATTAATAAAGTCAAATATAATAAGCACGGTAAATAACATTTCACCTTAAGGTAAATAGTTTCAATATTGAGTTTAAAAAGCATGCATGACTTATTTCAGGATGAAGTAAGTGTCCACGTGACAGCACCGCATAACATCATGCGGCTAAGGCAAAGGAAAGCTAAATGGTTCATCAACATTCTCCCTCCCCCAGAGTATTTCGTCTTTCAACGCCTGTAGGAGCATGTGCTACCAGTAATCCCAATGAAATAAAAACACTGCAGCATTTGATGGTAAATGCAGGTTATCGGCAGGCGACCGGCCGCACACTTGACGTTAATGGCCAGTGTAATCAGGCAACCATTGAAGCCATTCGCTGGTATCAACGCTTGCTGAATATGCATCCTTCCGGAATTGTCTCTCCGCTGGATAGCTGGTTTATCGAGGCGCTAAATAACGCCACCTCGCCACACTGGCGGCCTCAACACAAAAATGGCCCGCTGCAGGTGCGGCAGGGTCAGCTGACTTTCGATGCTGAAGGGGAAGACTATATTACCGCTGCAGAACCTTTCAGGCAGTACCCGACGCCCAATTTTTCACGTGTTCTGCAATGGCCACAAGCCGGTAACTCGGGTGTTACGCTGGGCCGGGGCTACGATATGGGCGGCCGCAGTAAAGGAGAAATTTTTGCCACGCTGCGGCAGGCAAAAATCGAGGAGTACAAAGCGGTGCTGTGTTCCAAAGCAGCGTTTCTGAAAGGTCGGCAGGCGGGTCAGTTTGTAAAGGTCTTTGGGCCTCTGACAGGCGAAATTACCCATTATCAACAAATCTGGCTGTTTGAAATTGTCTACGCTGTAAAACTGAGCGAAACTGTAAGCCTGTACAAACGTTTATCCCGGAACATACCGCAAGCCCCCCGATGGGATTCGCTGGACCAGAAAATAAGAGATGTTGTTGTCGATATTTTCTATCAGGGTGTTCACCATGTCAGTGAGTTGTTTCAGGCCGCCATCAACGGAAAGCAGGATTTAATATCACATATCAAAAATGACATATATTATATGAGATTTGAATCGCGTAGGAAAAGGATAAAGCATTTACAATGAAACTATATTTAACTACCATCACAGCTTTATTATTACTCAATCCTGTTACAGGGTTTGCAGATTTGTATTACGGCAATGAAGCAGCTGACTGTTTTTCTGGTAGCAATGAAAGGCATAAACAGGAGCATTGCCTGTCAAACAAAAGAGACAAAAGTGATAAAGAAGTTGATTTATCGATTAACGAAACCAATAAACGAATAAAAGCTAATAATATCGGCCCCTTTAACGGCAAAGAGGACGCTAAAGAAACATCAGGTGATGTCTACAGCAAACGATTTCTTGCAGCGCAAAAGGAGTGGAAAAAATACCGCGACCAACTCTGCCTTGCAGTAGCAACCGAGATTGACGAGGACGCTTATGATTATCAGTCGTATATCGATCAATGCACCATCAATCTCAACAAACGGCATATTGATGAAATTAATATGATGGGGCTGCCTCCTGCCAGCTGATGCGTACTACCGGGGGCATATCGTCCCCCTCCACGCGTTTGTAGTCCAATAACCGATTGAGTGAGGGCATACGGCGGGCATGGCTAACTGAGAATGATAATCTTATTTCTGTTGCTTTTCGGAAAAATCCATTTATTATGGTCACGCATTCAGCCGATTCTTATTTTTTTTACTCTTTTTTTACTTCTGATAATGCGCCTCTGAAATAACTTTTAATATCTTATTAAATAACTCTACAAAGCCGGCATTATTCCTCCACTTTTCTCTTGTAAAGTTGTAGTCATTGAAAAAGAGAAAGGAAGTAAACCATGAAAACAATAATTAAAGCGGTTTCAGTGATTGCGCTGATGACAATGTTAAGTGGTTGTATCGTTGCCCCGGGTCATCATGATCGTGGCTGGCATGGCGGCGGCCATGGCCATAGTCATGGCGGCGGTCACGGCGGTGGTCACCATCGTGGCTGGTAAAAACAGAATTAAGTAAAATATGGGAATGCAGCACTCCCCATAGAGTAGTAACAGGCAAAGCCTGCACACAGCAATATAAGAAAGAGTAAAAAAACATTGGGCGGGAATTTTCCTGCCCATTTTTTTGCGTGTTAACTGCCCGGCAATAAAAAGCCCGGTTAGCCTTTAATGCTGTAGTTGCACTGATACCACACTTTCTTTAATCCTGGCAGATGGCTATCCTGCTCTGGTAACGGCTCGGCAATATCAAACCCGCGATTTCCGCAGTAAGTGGAAAGATCGCTCAGCATCGCATCACGATTCACCTTCTCTGGATTAAAACGATACTGCACGGTATTTGACAGCGGGTCTTCATCGATTTTTTCAAAAGCACCTGGTTTGCTGGAAGTACAGCCAGCTAATAAAAGCAGCGCCAGCGCGCTGACAATCTTGATCTTCATCACTTTTCCTCATTTTGATGCGGCATGATAGCAATCCAGCCGGAGTCAGCAATCGGAATGAGGCCTAATTGCTTGCGCAACTATAATCTTTTACCAATTGAATCGATTCACTTAAACGAATAGTGCTATCAGCACACTGATGACATTATGCATTCAGACAGGCGAAGGTTGTCTGTGCCACACCAGGTTTATTAAACATAATTACAATGGCTTGACTGATTGATGCCCGCGGCGAGCGGGCTTTTTTATGTCCGTTATCCGGCGTTGGCGCTAAGCATCATACGTAAAACGTTGGCGGATTGTTTGGTCGGAAGTGCCAATATTGCCTGATACAGGTCGATGGTCATATCACACATATGAGTTTGATCCACACGGCTGTCGGTCGGCGCATTCAGTAATTGCAGCTCAGCCCCCCATTTCGCATACAGCGATCGTACAATCACTTGCAGGCTCCGGCGCGACTCGGCTAAATCAATCGGTTTATCCGGTCCGTTACTGGCTTTTAACAGCGCCTCCATCTGTTGCAGATCCTGCTGCTGCAACGCCGGCGGCAATACCTCTTCGGTATTGACCCCTCCACTGATTTGCGGAAACAAAAACTTAAAACAGAGCTCGCCGGACTGCTGACGCAGGCTCTGCATCTGGCGTACCGACAGCTGCATATAGCTGATAATGCTGTTATCTTCCGCACGACCAATTCGCTGGTTAAGCAGATCCGCCAGCAACGGGCGCAGCTGACCAATCGCGCGCGCGGTCGGCGTGCCCTGACGCACCGCCGTCAGCAGCTCATCATTCAGCTGTTTATACAGAGCAGGCTGCTGCTGTTTAATCACGCGATAAGTCGGTGTGGTTGCCAGTTGCTGTTGCGCGGCGGCAATTTTCGCCGCCTGCTGCTGCTGCGGATAAATCCAGTTCAGCCAGATAATATGGCCCGCCAGCAGCGGTGCAATCACTATCAGCACCGCCACCCGGCGTTTGATTTTGCCTTTTTTTACCAGCAGCAGCGCTATCAGAGACAGAACCAGCAATGCGATAATCGAAGGGATAATCGTTGGGTTATTCAAAACAGTTCCCAGTTATCAGTTTAGTCAGCGCGCACATCCACCAGCACCGGGCAGTGCGCACGCTCGATCACCGCCGCGCTTACCGAACCTTTTAATAAACGGTTAAACGGCGACAGATGGCGGCGCCCCATAATGATCATTGCCGCACTCAGCTCATTGGCCTGCGCCACAATAGTTTCGGCAGATTCTCCGGCAATCACGCGGCCACGTGCATTTACTCCCGCACGCAGCAACTCCGCCAGCGCATGACGCACTACCGCTTCAGCGGTGTTTTGCTCATCCTGCGCCACGCCAAAATCGGCCGGATCTTCACCGGCGGTAATCTCCAGCGGCGCACTGCCAGCGGAATAGCTGGTATCCACGCAGCACACCACCATCACTTCGGCCTGCTGTGCCAGCGCCTGCTCAGTCGCCAGCGCAACTACCTTACGGGCCACAACAGAATTATCGACAGCAACTAACAGCGTCTTCATTTTTTTCTCCGATTAATCACGGGCAGTGATTTTGCCAATCTCACGCGTCATGGCCTCTTTGCATTTCAGAATTTCTGCACGATAGCGCGCCTCATGCTTCTGAAAACGTGTGCAGGGCACCAGTAATGATATACAAAAACGTCCCAGCACCGTATCGATAGCCACCGCCATGGTGGAAATCCCCTCAAGGGTTTCTCCACGATCGTAAGAGACGCCGGTTTCGCGCACCTCTTTCAGATGCGCCAGTAACTCAGGCAGGGTTTTAACCGTATTTTCGGTCATTGCCGCATACGCCTCACCCACAAGGGTACGCGCATCTTCGTCACTCTCCAGCGCCAGTAACGCACGGCCGCCGGAGGTGCTGTACAGCGGCAGATTGAGACCCAGACGCGGCACCACGCGCAGCTCGCCCTCGGCCACCACATAATGCACAATCGCCAGTTGCGTACCGCTGGCGCGCGCCAGCGAAACCGTTTCACCGGTGGCATCCGATAACGCCTGTAAATTGGGGCGGGCAATATCCACTACGTCGGTATGCACGCCGGACAACAAACGCAGCAGCGCCGGTCCGAGACGCACGCCACCCGCTCCCTGAATACGGATCATCTGTACGGAATCCAGCGCCGCAACGATGCGTTGTACGGTAGAACGCGGCAAATCCACTGCATGGGCGATTTCGCCAAGACTCATACCATTGGGTTGCTCACCTAAAACATTGAGGATTTTCGCCGCACGCGTAATGACCTGAATGCCACCCGCTTTTTCATCGTCACTGCGTTGAGGGTTATCGGACATGATGTTCTCTTCCTTGTTCGGGGCGCGATTACTTTAGCGCTAATTGCGCACTTTTTACAGCCTGTACCACATTGCAATACATTAAACCGCGATGTAATATGCGCGTCGCTGTATCACATCGCAATACAGTGCATCAAATATAAGAATTTATTATGGAGCATCTGCTATGAACGGCCAGCCCGCTGCGGCTCCGGTCCCCCATCCTTTTACTCTGCGCCTGGCGCTGGGTTTAATCGGGGTGCTGATCGCAGCGCTCACCTCGGGTTTAAACGATCGCGTCACTGATATCGCGCTGGCGGACGTGCGCACGGCGCTCGGCATCAGCTTTGACCAGGGAAGCTGGATTATTGCGGTGTACCAGGCGGCCGAAGTTGCGGCGATGATGATTGCGCCCTGGTTTGCGGTGACCTTATCGTTACGGCGTTTTACCCTTGGCGTCGCAATTGGCTTTGCGCTGATTGGCGCACTGCTGCCGTTTGCTACTGACCTGCCGCTGTTTATTACCCTGCGCACGCTGCAGGGGATTTTTGGTGGCGCACTGCCGCCGATGCTGATGACTGTCGCCCTGCGCTTTCTGCCACCGCCGATCAAACTGTTTGGCTTAAGCGCCTATGCGCTGACCGCCACCTTTGGCCCCAATATGGCTGCCTCGCTGGCGTCATTCTGGACCGATGCCGTTGGCTGGCAGTTTGTTTTCTGGCAGGTGCTGCCCCCAATGCTTATCGCTGCGGTGCTGATTAGCTGGGGGCTGCCGCAGGATCCCACCCGTTTTGAACGTTTTAAGCAGATCGATCTGTTTGGCATGCTGACCGGCTGTAGCGGTATGGCGCTGCTGATAATGGCGCTGGTGCAGGGCGAACGGCTTGACTGGTTTAACTCACCATTAATTAGCGCCATGCTGCTGAGCGCCTGCGCCCTGCTGCTGGTGTTCCTGATTAACGAGTGGTTCCATCCGTTACCACTGTTCCGTTTACAGATGCTGGCGCGTAAAAACCTGGCGCACGGTTTACTGGTGCTGGCCGGAGTACTGACCGTGGCGCTGTCCGGTTCGGCGCTGCCTTCCGCTTATTTCGCCCAGGTGGAGGGATTCCGCACCCTGCAGTTTGCGCCGCTGGCGCTGACTATCGGCCTGCCGCAGCTGATTATTGCACCGCTGATTGCCGCGCTGCTGAATCTGCGCTGGATTGACTGTCGCTGGGTGCTGACCTGTGGCGCCGCACTGATGGCGGGCTCCTGCCTGATGGGCGCGCAGCTCACCAGCGAGTGGGCGCGGGAAAATTTCTGGCTGATTCAGCTTATGCAGGCCTTTGGTCAGCCGATGATGATTATTCCGGTGCTGATGAGCGCCACCAGCGTGGTGTTGCCGCCGGAAGGGCCGTTTGCTTCAGCGATGTTTAACACTGTACGTGGTTTCTCCAGTATCGCGGCCGGTACGCTGGTGGAGTGCTTCCTCAGCCACCGCGAGAAAATCCACTCACATAACCTGCTCGATCAGGCTGCCAATCGCGCATGGCTAATGAGCGCCGAGTCATCGGCCACTGCCAGCGCATCGGCGCCGCTGCTGCCCGATGGCAGTATCAGTTCCAGCGAAAATATTGGCCACTTCTCCACGCTGGTGAAGCATCAGGCAATGGTGCTGAGTATCAGTGACAGCTATCTGATGCTGATTGGTTTTGCCATCTTGCTGGTTCTGCTTACCGCCTGGCTGCCAAAGCGCGTCTGGCCGCCGCAAACCCTTATTCAACCTGTCACGCACACCCCGGGAAAATGATTATGCGTTTCACACCTGCAAAACGAACTCTGCTGCTGGCCCTGTTGCTGGTAATTCTGCTGGCGATGGCGCTGTTTACCTGGTCCACCTTGCATCGCAATAACTATCGCACTAATGATGCTTATATCACCGCCGATTACACGCTGGTCGCGCCGAAGATTTCCGGCTATATCGCCAGCATTAAGGTCGGCGATAACCAGCAGGTCAAAGCTGGCGATCTGCTGGCGACGCTCGACGATCGTGACTACCGGGTCGCGCTGGAAACCGCCAGCGCGAATCTGCAAATCAGCAACGCTAAGCTCACCAGCATCGAAGCCCAGCTGGAACAACAGCAGGCGGTGATTAATCAGAAACGTGCGGCGGTGACTTCAAGCCAGGCAACCCTGAGCTACGCCGGTCAGAATGCCGATCGCTATCGTCGTCTGTTAACCACCGGCACCGCTACTGCTGATGAACAGCAGAAAGCCAGCTCCACCATGCGTTCCGCCGCCGCTCAGGTGCAGCAGGATCAGGCCGCGGTGGTGGCGGCCGATAAAGAAGTGGGGATTTTGCAGGCCAGCATCAAACAGGCGCATGCGGATATTGCCGCGGCGCAGGCCAGCGTGGATCAGGCGCAGCTGAACTTGTCATATACCCGCATTACCGCCCCGGTTGACGGTACTGTCGGCCAGCGCGCAGTACGCCAGGGCGCATTTGTTTCCGCAGGTACACGTCTGCTGGCGGTGGTACCGCTCCAGCAAAGCTATGTTATCGCCAACTTCCTCGAAACCCAGCTGGCTAATGTCCATAGCGGCCTGCCGGTAAGCATTACCGTCGATGCCCTGCCCGGTGCAGAATTCCGTGGTCATGTGGACAGTGTGGCGCCCGCCACCGGCAGCACCTTTTCGGCGATTACCGCGGATAACGCTACCGGTAACTTCACCAAAGTGGTCCAGCGCCTGCCGGTGAAAATTGTGCTGGAACCGGGCCAGCCGGACCTTGCACGCCTGCGCGTCGGCATGTCAGTAGTGCCACATATTTTGGTAAAATAAATGTGAGGGATATCTCAGAATAAGTCTGTTTATTTTGCCGGGGTTTCAGCGTAGATTAGTCGCGATCCTGCTCCGGGTTACCTGGAGCGACCCGGGATGAAAGCGTGATGCACCTTAATAAGCACACCTTTCTCTCCCGTTCTGTTTGTGTTGCGCGGGTCTGGGATCGCCGTTGGCGCAGCCGATCAGAGGAGTTGTCTGGTGAAATACGCTTTGATGGGAATCTCATTCTTCCTGTTGGTCTGGGTTGGCACGTTTGTGCTGATGGTATAAAGGCGGCATTAAGCCTCCATTACCTTTGTAGGGGCGGCGTTCTCGCCGCCCGGGTCAACGGGAGCCGAAAACGGCTCCCCTGGGATGTTTCAGATAGCTTGATTTTCCGAACTGTTCACCGTTCCCGGCAGAATACCGTCGGCGCGGAACATCGCTTTAATCCCTCTTACCGCCTGACGAATGCGATCGCTGTTTTCAATCAGCGCAAAACGCACATGCGTATCACCATAATCACCAAAACCAATGCCCGGCGAGACGCACACTTTTGCTTCCTGCAGCATATGTTTGGCAAACTCCAGCGAACCTAAATGCGCATAGTGATCGGGAATTTTCGCCCAGACATACATTGAGGCCTTCGGCAGATCCACCATCCAGCCCGCTTCGTGCAGACCTTTAACCAGCACATCGCGGCGACGTTTATACTGTTCGGCAATATCACGCACACACTGCTGATCGCCTTCCAGCGCGGCAATCGCCGCCACCTGTAACGGCGTAAAGGTGCCGTAATCGTGATAGCTTTTAATTCGCGCCAGCGCATTGACCAGCTCTTTATTGCCGACCATAAAGCCGATACGCCAGCCTGCCATATTGTAGCTTTTCGACAGCGTAAAGAACTCCACCGCCACATCACGCGCGCCCGGCACCTGCATAATCGACGGCGCTTTCCAGCCGTCGTAAACAATATCGGCATACGCCAGATCGTGGATCACCAGCACGTTATACTGTTTTGCCAGCGCAATAACGCGCTCAAAGAAGTCCAGTTCAACGCACTGCGCCGTCGGGTTGGAGGGGAAACCGAGGATCATCATTTTCGGTTTTGGATAGCTTTCGCGGATCGCGCGTTCCAGCTCATTAAAGAAGTCGACGCCTTCCACCAGCGGCACCGAACGCACCTGCGCACCGGCAATTACCGCGCCATAAATATGAATCGGATAGCTGGGATTGGGCACCAGCACCGTATCACCATGATCCAGCGTCGCCAGCATCAGATGCGCCAGCCCCTCTTTCGAACCGATGGTGACAATCGCTTCCGATTCCGGATCGATTTCCACCTGATAACGATCGGCATACCAGCGTGAGATCGCCCGGCGCAGGCGCGGAATACCGCGCGAGGTGGAGTAGCCATGGGTATCTTCGCGCTGAGCGACTGTGCAGAGTTTTTCCACAATGTGCGGCGGCGTGGGGCCATCCGGATTGCCCATACTGAAATCGATAATATCTTCGCCGCGCCGACGCGCAGCCATTTTCAGTTCAGCAGTGATATTGAAGACGTAAGGGGGAAGGCGTTCAATACGGGAAAAACGACGAGTTGAGCTGTTGTCAGCCATAGCATCCTCTGATTTACGTAAGCGCCCGGACCGTCCGAGCGACGCTGACCACAGTGGTGGTCGAGGATTGAACATATCGCACTCTTTGCAAACCTGTCGAGAGGCAGGATAAAATTTTTTTATCCGACGTTATTAAGCCGGCCGAACACCCAATCGTTTACCCACTGGTCACGCAACAGATAATTATCCCGCAGCGTGCCCTCCAGCAGAAAACCATTTTTCTCCAGCACCCGGCGTGATGCCCAGTTACCCTCCACCACTGAGGCGGTGAGTTTATGGAACTCGCACTCGTTGCTGAGGAACTGACAGAGCGCCGCCAGCGCCTCACTGGCGTAGCCGTGGCCCCAGTGTGCTGTCAGCAGCGAATAGCCGACCTCCGCCTGACGATGCGGGTTCCATGACGGATTGGCGCCCAGCATCCCCACCGCTTCGCCGCTCTCCTGCAAACGAATCACCAGACACAGCATATGGTAGCTGGTGGTTTGCCACGGGGCGAGACGCTCGTTAAAACGCTGATGTACATCGCTAACGGTCGGAATCGCGCCGATCCAGCGCATGATCGCCCGATCGTTATGCACCGCCTGAAACAGTTGCCAGTCTTCCGGCTGCAGTTTGCTTAACCGCAACCGCTCGGTTGTCAGATGCATATCACTCTCTCTAAAACGGGAAGTTTCACTTTAAACCCAGCCCTGTTTAATTCCGCTTTTTTGCGTTGTGATAAACGCTGAACTGAGCCGTGCATAACAACAATATTCTCACCCTGCAATTAACTGGAGAACATCTTATGTCATCTCTGCATATCGACGATATCCCTGCAGCCATCCGCGCGATAAAAACTAAACTGCGCCGCGAGTTACCTGATTACCGTGAAGTCTTCCTTCAGGTTGAAGCGGATATGCAACGCCAGATTGACGCCCTGCACAGTGCGCAGGCCAGCGGCGAGCATCCGGTGCCGCAGCTGGAGGCTGAGGACATTATTCAGGGTCGCATTAGCGACCAGCAAAAACAACAGATTCGTCAGCGCGGTTGCTGTACTGTGCGCGGCGTCTTTCCCCGGCAGCGCGCCAGCCAGTGGAATCAGCAAGTGGGCGATTATCTGCAGCGCAATAACTTCGTCGAGCGGCTGAAACATGCGGCGGAGGATAACTATTTTGGTGATCTGCAAGCTGCTAAGCCGCAAATTTACGGCATCTACTGGTCGGCTCCGCAGGTGGAAGCGCGCCAGGACGCACGGATGAATGCGGTGCAGGTATTTCTTAACTCGTTGTGGCAGAGCGAAAGCCACGGCGTGCAACATTTTGACCCGCAACGGGTAGTGACTTATGCCGACCGCACCCGTCGCCGACCGCCCCATTCCAGCTCCCCCGGACTGTCGCCCCATGTTGATGGCGGCTCGATTGAGCGCTGGCTGGATGAGAATTTCCGTTATGTTTATCGCCAGATTTTTAACGGCAACTGGCAGCAGTACAACCCGTTTGATGCCGAAAAACGCACTGAAGTGCGCGAATTCCCTTCCCCTGCCGTCTGCTCCATGTTCCGCACCTTTCAGGGCTGGACCGCGCTGACGCCGCAGCGCCAGCATGGCGGTACCCTGCGCCTGCTGCCGGTCGCCAATGCCATGGCCTGTATTCTGCTGCGCGCATTGCAGGACGATGTCGCCGATGACGATCTGTGTGGTGCCGCGCCAGGCCGGGCGCTGTCAGTCAGCGAACAATGGCATCCCCTTTTAGTGAGTGGGGTTTCCTCTATTCCCGATATGGAGCCTGGCGACACGGTTTTCTGGCACTGTGATGTGATTCATGCGGTGGAGAATGAGCATCAGGGCGAGTTCGACAGTAATGTGATGTATATCGCCGCCGCCCCCTGGTGTGAGAAGAATGCCGCCTATCTGCAACGCCAGTGGCCAGCGTTTGTGGAAGGCCGTTCGCCGCCGGATTTTGCCGCCGATGATTTCGAGGTGGATTTCACGGGTCGCGCCGGTGAAGCGGCGTTAACGGCACAGGGGAAAACGCAAATGCAGGGATAAAATTGTCGCGGGCGGCGAGAATACCGCCCGTTTAACATTAAGAATTTGGGTCAATATTATTAGTAATCTTCTCAGGCAATAGCATGGCATCGCGACCCTGAACGATGCCAGGTTCACTAGCAACTTAAGGTATGCCGCTGAGAATATGTTTCTTTTCCATCAACTCTTCGGTCATCTGCGTCAATACTTCCATCGCCATGTCCTGCGGCCCGATACCCAATATTTCGGCTATTTCAAAGCAGGAGGCGCCATCAAGCAAGTGCTGCTCAGCTGCATCCCTGACTGCAATTAACTGTAGCTCCACCATCGCGTTACTGTCTTTCGTGATGCCAAACTGATCACAGATAACGAAGCAATTTACGCCAGCTGCGGCATATTTTCCGGCTATCCCCTCTTTTACGGCTTTTATCTGCAACATATCCATCTCAGCAGAGTGTGGTTTGATTCCATGATCTAGAGCAACCTTGAGACAAGATTCCGGGTCCTCTGGTGCCGTGATCCGCGCGAAGGCGATATTCATCGCCAGCTCGTATGACGCAGGATCAGAGATAGTCACTTCCCGCATCCGCCTGAAGATCGCGGCTTTCAGGTCGCGTCGCCAATCCCCGGTTAAAGGATATTCATTGTTGATAAATTTACTCAGCTGATTTAACTCAGATACATCACGAAACCGCGGCCTGGATTCGATCAGTACCTTTGCAAGTTTATAATTTAAATCGTTGCTTTCCGATTGCCGGGTGGCTGGATCAATCGTGAAATCGCGTTCAGCGATAATTTCATATAAAAATTGCTGCTGCTGTGACGTGAGTGTTTTCACGGGCAGTTGCTGTCCGGCCTTTAACAGCGCATCAGCTACCCTGCTGCGGCTGCCAGTTGAAGTTGGCGCCTCTTTCTGCAGGGGGAGTGATTTATCCGATATAGCCGAAGTTTGCAGGTTTTCTGAATACTGCGTAAAAGACTTTAACCCGGTAGGGAACGGTTTTTCTTTATTCGCAAAAACTTGCGGTTCACGCAAATAACTTTCAGGTAGTGAAGGCGATGTCCGGCAATCAGCTAAAATGCCGCCTTTTTTATTACATTGTTGTTTACTTAACATAGCATTGATATCAGATGGTACTGGCAGACGAAGCTGAGAAGTAGACTGGCCAGTAGCCGGCTGAGTTGGAAGGGCAGACACAACCGTGTTTCCGGCTGAAGCCACATGTTGGGCTACGGTCGTGGTGGTTCGTGCCGTCGTTGTATGGTAAGAGTTTACTGAAGATAGCGTTGAAAATGGAACCAACGGAAAATCTGACATTGAATAATCTCTCCCTGAAGTCATTAATCCCTGATCCTGCTGTTCGCCATCATACCCAGGTAGCAGACAGGGCATTTTTTAGAAAAGCGCCATGCCGGGCAAAATTGATCTAAACCGCCTTTACGCCACACTTCTGCGTGCTTGCTGGCACATTACCGTTAGTTTCCTTATGATTGGGACTTCAGCCTTAGCCTTGCGGGATGCCTGTGCAATCCATTTTCGATATGCTGCTGGCGGTTTTTGACCGCGCGGCGCTGATGCTTATCAGCCTGTTCTTTATGACCCGTACGCGTCAGTTCCGTCAGTTACTGCAAAAAGATGAGCATTCGCGTCAGGAGCTGATTGCGGTTACCGCCATCTTCTCGCTGTTTGCCCTGTTCAGTACCTGGACCGGTATCAATGTCGATGGTTCGCTGGTCAATGTGCGGGTAATTGCCGTGATGTCCGGCGGGATTCTGTTTGGTCCATGGGTCGGCATCGCCACCGGCGTGATTGCCGGCGTACACCGCTTTCTGATCGATATCGATGGCGTGACCTCGGTGCCCTGCTTAATCACCAGTATTGCCGCCGGTATTATCTCCGGCTGGATCAATCTTAAAGTGGCGAAAGATAAACAGTGGAGCGTCGGTATTTTCGGCGGCATGCTGTGTGAAACGCTGACCATGTTGTTGATTGTTGTATGGGCGGAACCTAAGTCACTGGGGCTGGCGATTGTTGCGGAAATCGCCATTCCGATGATCCTCGGCGCGGTCTGTATCGGCTTAATCGTGCTGCTGGTGCAGAGCGTCGAAGGCGAAAAAGAGGCGATTGCCGCACGTCAGGCCAAGCTGGCGCTGGATATCGCCAATAAAACCCTGCCGCTGTTTCGCCAGGTCAACAGCCAGTCGCTGCGTAAGGTGTGCGATATTATTCGCAGCGATATTGATGCTGATGCGGTGGCGATGACCAATAAAAACCAGATCCTCGCCTATGTCGGTTTTGGTGAACATAACTATCGCGATGGTGACGATGGCATCAGCCCGACCACCGCGCTGGCGATCTCCAGCGGTAAAATCATTATTAAAAATAACGATGAAGCCCACCGCACACCGGAAATTCACTCGATGATCGTGATTCCGCTGCGCGAACAGGGTGAAGTGACCGGTACGCTGAAAATTTACTATCGCCATGCGCACCGCATCACCTGGTCGCTAAAAGAGATGGCGGTGGGACTGTCGCAGATTATCTCGACTCAGCTGGAAGTCTCGCGTGCCGAACAGCTGCGCGAGATGGCGAATAAAGCCGAGCTGCGCGCGCTGCAAAGCAAAATTAACCCGCACTTTCTGTTTAATGCGCTGAACGCCATTTCGGCGTCGATTCGCCTTAATCCGGATACCGCACGGCAGCTGGTGATTAACCTGTCGCGCTATCTGCGTTACAACCTTGAGCTGAACGACGACGATGCGATCGACATTAAAAAAGAGCTGTATCAGGTGAAAGATTATATCGCCATCGAGCAGGCGCGTTTTGGCGACAAGCTGACGGTGATCTATGAAATTGACGAAGATGTTGCCTGCAAAGTCCCCAGCCTGCTGATCCAGCCGTTAGTGGAAAACGCCATTGTACATGGCATCCAGCCCTGTCGGGGCAAAGGGGTGGTGGTGCTGGCGGTACAGGATCAGGGCGATCGGGTACGTATCTCGGTACGCGATACCGGCAACGGTATCAGCGATGAAGTGATGGCCCGCGTCGAAAATAATGAAATGCCCGGCAATAAGATTGGCCTGCTCAATGTTCATCACCGCGTGCGCCTGTTATATGGCGAAGGGTTACAGATTTATCGCCTGAATCCGGGCACTGAAATTGCCTTCTATATCAGTAAAAATGGCAGTTCACTGCCTGAGAACAATGTTTCACTTTCGGTCTGACAGACCGCCGCTAGCGGAGAAATGCGTGTGAATGCGATTATTGTTGAAGATGAGTTTCTGGCGCAGCAGGAGCTGAGCTGGCTGATTCAACAACATAGCCAGATAAAGATTGCCGCCAGCTTTGATGATGGCCTCGACGTGCTGAAATACCTGCAAAACCATCAGGTCGACGTGATCTTTCTCGATATTAATATTCCGTCACTGGATGGCGTGCTGCTGGCGCAGAATATCAGTAAGTTTGCCCATAAGCCGCTGATTGTATTTATCACCGCGTATAAGGAGCATGCGGTGGAAGCCTTCGAGCTGGAGGCGTTTGACTATATTCTTAAGCCCTATCACGAGTCACGGATTGTTACTATGCTGCGCAAGCTGGAGAGCAGTCATCAGCAAAACCAGCAGGCGCAAACCGCAGGCGCCCATGCGCCGCGCAATGCTGCAATGACCATCAATTTAGAGAAAGATGAACGCATCATCGTCACTGATATCGATGATATCTATTATGCTGAAGCACACGAAAAAATGACCTTTGTTTATACGCGTCGTGAAGAGTATGTGATGTCGATGAATATCACTGAATTTTGCAGTCGCCTGCCGGAGGAGTATTTCTTCCGCTGTCACCGCTCATGGTGCGTTAATCTGAGTAAGATCCGCGAGATTGAACCCTGGTTTAACAATACCTATATCCTGAAGCTGCGCGATCTTGATTTTCAGGTGCCGGTCAGCAGAAGTAAGGTAAAGGAATTCAGACAGTTAATGCGGTTATAACCGCTATACGCCTGCATGGGCGGCGAGAACGCCGCCGCTACAACAGAATATTGAAACGCGAAACCGCTGTAGGGGAGCCGTTTTCGGCTCCCGCCTGACAAGGAGCACCGGCGGCGAAAACGCCGCCTGGATTTAAATCACGCGGCCCAGTTTCTGGCGCAGATGAGCGCCAGCGCCCAGCAGACCCGGCTGATCGTGGGTGATCATATACACCGGAATTTCCGAGACGTAATCTTTAAAGCGGCCTTTATCTTCAAACGCCGCGCGGAAACCGGAGGCTTTAAAGAACTCAAGGAAACGTGGCACGATG
Source organism: Winslowiella arboricola (assembly GCF_025527015.1). Lineage (GTDB taxonomy): Bacteria > Pseudomonadota > Gammaproteobacteria > Enterobacterales > Enterobacteriaceae > Erwinia > Erwinia arboricola. Next base: position 154,362 of record NZ_JAODIM010000038.1, read on the forward strand.
CCACCCGCAATATACACGCCGCCAAAGGTGCCGAGCGTCAGCGCCAGATTGCCGCCAAAACGCCCCATAATCACACAGAACAGCGACAATGCACGACGACAGTCGATGCAGCTGTCTGCCAATGCGCGCTCACTAACATCACGCGGCTTCAGGTTTTCTGGTACACGGTCATCTGATTTAACAATCGCCCGATAGAGATTGACCAGACCCATACCGGAGAGCAGGCGCTCGGCGGAAACATGCCCCAGTTCCGGACGCAGAACTTCCAGAATCAGATCTTCTTCTTCGCTGTTTGGCGCAAAATCGACATGACCGCCTTCACCCGGCAGGCTGACCCAGCGCTGATCTACATGCACTAAATGTGCCACGCCCAGTCCGGTTCCGGCGCCGTAGACCGCAATCGGACGATCTTTGATCGCCGCTTTGCCGCCAAACTGAATGACATCCGCTTCGGTCAGCATCGGGATAGCCATCGACACCGCGGTAAAATCGTTGATCACTTCCAGATGTTGCAGACCCAGATTGGCCTTCATCTGTTTGATGGAAAATGCCCAGTCATGGTTGGTCATTTCGACCCAGTCTTCGGTGACTGGACAGGCAATCGCGATGCAGCCGTCTTTAATATCCTGCTTCTGTTCATCAAGATAGACCCGAATAACGGCTTCAAGGTTGGCATATTCTGATGTCGGGAAGGTTTTGGCCTGTGAAACGCTGCCGCTCTCCAGTTCGCACAGGGCAAGGCGTGCGTTGGTGCCACCAACATCACCTACCAAAGCATATTTGGTCATTATTCTGCTGCTCCGTTTGAGTCAATGTGTACCACTATAAATTTCCCCTGATAAAACGACAACGCTCACCGGGAATAAAGGTGAGCGTGTAGTCAAAACTGCCAGCTTTAAAAGTGTATACCTTAACGGTACAGCGGCCTTCTGCACAGCGGCATCTTTCTGAATTCGTCACTGACGGAAAAATCTGTAAGTTGCGATCCTCCGCGCGGAACCGCTTAGTGTAAACGCATACACTGCTATGCTGTATCGGTTACTGACCCTTATAAAGCAGGATTAAAACATGCACTATCTTCCCGACGCCGGGCGCTATCAGCAGATGGAATATCGCCGCTGTGGACGCAGTGGCCTGAAACTTCCGGCAGTTTCTCTCGGTTTATGGCATAACTTTGGCGACACCACGCTGGTGGATAACAGCCGCAATCTGCTGCGTCACGCCTTTGATCGTGGCATTACCCATTTCGACCTCGCCAATAACTACGGCCCACCACCAGGTTCGGCGGAAGAGAATTTTGGCCGTATCCTGCGCGAAGATTTCCGCTCGTATCGCGATGAATTAGTTATCTCGTCGAAAGCGGGTTACACCATGTGGGAGGGCCCGTATGGCGACTGGGGTTCGCGTAAGTATCTGATTTCCAGCCTGGATCAAAGCCTGAAACGTATGGGGCTGGAATACGTCGATATCTTCTATCATCACCGCCCGGACCCGGAAACCCCGCTGGAAGAGACTATGGGGGCGCTCGACCATCTGGTGCGTCAGGGTAAAGCGCTGTATGTGGCGATATCTAACTATCCGGCAGAAATGGCGGAACAGGCGATTGCCATTCTGCGCGATCTCGGCACGCCATGCCTGATCCACCAGCCGAAATACTCGATGCTGGAACGCACGCCGGAAGCAGGTCTGCTGGATGTGCTGCAACATGGCGGCGTCGGCAGTATCGCTTTCTCGCCACTGGCGGGCGGCGTACTGACCGATCGTTATTTGCAGGGCGTACCGCAAGACTCGCGCGCCGCCAGCGGCAGCCGTTTCCTTAATAGCGACCAGCTGACCGAAGAGAAGATGGCGAAAGTTCGTCAGCTTAATCAGCTGGCCAGCGAACGCGGCCAGAAACTGTCACAAATGGCGCTGGCGTGGGTGCTACGCGGCGATCGCGTCACCTCAGTGTTGATTGGCGCCAGTAAAACCAGCCAGATTGATGATGCGGTCGGTATGCTGGCCAATCGCCACTTTAGCGATGCAGAGCTGCAACAGATTGAATCTATTTTAGTGTAACCGTTTACTCTTATCTTTAAATACGGGCGGCGAGAACGCCGCCTCTACAGGGTATGCTGGTTTTTGTAGGGGCGGCGTTCTCGCCGCCCGTCCCGATGGTTTCCCTCGCCCAGACGCCCGCCCTCCAGATAATTCTCAAATCAGACTTTCCTTAGCCTTTTCAGAATCAGCCATAATGCTAATCGCCTTCGCTGCCGATAGTCTTGCCTGACACAACGACGCAGTTAGTCGTTGATAAGGAGATAATATGAAACGTGCCATTATTTTTGCCGCCTTGCTGGCAAGCTTATCGCCTTTGGCTCTTCACACAGCACAAGCCAATAGCGCCGAAATCAATTTAGCACCTGGCATTACCCTGCATCTGGGCGATCGCGATAACCGCGGTCAGTACTGGGATGGCGGTCGCTGGCGTAACGATCGCTGGTGGCGCAATAACTATCGCTACAATGAAGGTCGCTGGTGGCGCCATGAAGAGTGGCGACGTCACCATGAATGGGAACGCCGGCGCGCCCATGATCGCGATCGTGAATGGAAACATCATCAGCGCGATCGCCGCCATGACCGTCGCGACTGGAATGATCATCACCGCCGGGATCACCACGACCGCCACGACCATTAAACAAAAAGGCAGGAACCAGGGTTCCTGCCTTTTTTTGATCAGCAGAGGCTGCGGAAATGACGATTACAAACCTAACGCCATCCCCACCAGCAGATAGAGATTCAGCGCCACCACCAGCAGCACAATCAGTTTTCCGGCATTCTGCATCAGGCGCGAGTTAACCATATCGCCCATCAGCTCACGATTACCGGTAAAGGCCAGCAGCGGCACCAGTGCCAGCGCGATACCAAAACTGAGCAGCACCTGGCTCATCACCAGAATACGCGTGGGATCCCAGCCCGCCATAATCACGATAAACGATGGCAGCATCGTCACCACGCGCCGCACCCACAGCGGAATATGAAAGCGGATAAAGCCCTGCATCACTACCTGACCAGCGAGAGTGCCGACCACGGTCGAGGATAAACCCGCCGCCACCAGACTCAGGCCAAATACCGTCGCCGCCGCGTGGCTCAGCAGCGGTTCCAGCGTCAGATAAGCCTGCTCGAGATCGGCAATGCCGGTATGGCCGCTAAAGTGGAACGCGGCGGCGGCGGTGGCCATCATCGCCAGGTTAACAAATCCGGCAATGGTCATGGCAATCGCCACATCCAGCTTGGTGGAAGAGTAGCGCTGCGCGCGTGAATCTTTATCGCCTGCCTGGGTTAGCGCAGAGTGTAAGTAGATCACATGCGGCATAATCGTCGCGCCCAGTACCCCGGCGGCAAGGAACACCGCATCCGATGTTGGCAGCGACGGGAAGGCCATCCCCTGCACCAGATCGACCATTTTCGGCTGAGAAAAGAACAGCTCAACGATATACGCCGCCGCCACAAACAGCAGCAGACCGGCAATCACCAGCTCCAGCGGTTTTTGCCCGCGACTCTGCAACATCAGGATCAGGAACGTGGCGACACCGGTCAGCACCGCGCCCTGCAACAGGGTCACCCCCAGCAGCAGTTTAAAACCAATTGCCGCGCCGATAAATTCCGCCAGATCGGTCGCCATGGCGATAATTTCCGCCTGTACCCAATACAGCCAGACCGTCGGACGTGGAAAGCGGTCACGAATATGTTCCGCCAGATTTTTGCCGGTGGCGATCCCCAGTTTGGCCGACATCAGCTGGATCAGCATCGCCATCACATTGGCCCACACCACGACCCACAGCAGTTTATAGCCGTAAGACGCGCCGGCCTGGATATTGGTGGCGAAGTTGCCGGGATCGATATAGCCGATAGCGGCAATAAATGCCGGTCCCAGCAGTGCCAGCTTCACTCTTCTGGCTCCGCGTGCTACTCGTTCCGCGGTGCGACTTTCTAACATAGTGGTGACCTTTGCCTGAAAACGCCTGATTCACCTCAGCATAAGGATCATCAGGCGCGATGGAATTCGATTATGATTATCGCTGTGATAGCCAGCGCTATAAAGTATAGCCTTTGCTATACAAGCAGTGACAATAAACCACTGCTAAATAATCAGCAATTGATTTCACTGTAGGTTAAAGCGCTACGCTTAACAACCGTCGTTACGCCTTGCGGTAACGCTGAAAGATGTGATCCATCAGACTTTTCTGAGCAACAGTGAGTATAGGTAATTATTATAATGTGGCGAAGATCTCGTTTTTGCGCTCGCCGTTACATAGAATACACAGCGAATTATAACCTGCCTCATATTTGGAGCACTCATGTCCCGCATTCTGCACTTTGCTTTGGCGCTGGGAGTTGTTGCGTTACTGGCTTTACTGGTCAGCAGCGATCGCAAAAACATCCGCGTTCGTTTTGTCATACAGCTACTGGTCATTGAGGTTCTGCTTGCCTGGTTCTTCCTGAACTCGGAAATCGGCCTCGGATTTGTACAAGGCTTCTCGGAGCTATTTGAAAAACTGCTCAAATATGCAGCAGAAGGCACCAACTTTGTCTTTGGCGGCATGAACGATAAAGGTCTGGCATTCTTCTTCCTGAACGTACTCTGCCCTATCGTGTTTATCTCCGCACTGATCGGTATTCTGCAACACTTCCGCATCCTGCCGGTGGTTATCCGCGCGATCGGTACTGTGCTGTCGAAAATCAATGGCATGGGCAAGCTGGAATCCTTTAATGCGGTAAGCTCACTGATTTTGGGACAATCAGAAAACTTTATCGCCTATAAGGATATTCTCGGCCAGATGTCGCAGCGTCGCATGTACACCATGGCGGCCACGGCAATGTCGACAGTATCAATGTCGATAGTCGGCGCCTATATGACCATGCTGCAACCTAAGTATGTGGTCGCGGCGCTGATCCTGAATATGTTCAGCACCTTTATCGTCCTGTCGCTGATTAACCCGTACCGCGTCGACAAAGAAGAAGACCTGCAGCTCAGCGATGCGCACAAAGGCCAAAGCTTCTTTGAGATGCTGGGCGAATATATTCTGGCCGGTTTCAAAGTCGCGATTATCGTTGCCGCGATGCTGATCGGTTTTATCGCCCTGATTTCCGGTCTTAATGCGCTGTTTGCCGCCATTTTCGGTATCAGCTTCCAGGGCATCCTTGGTTATGTGTTCTTCCCGTTTGCCTGGGTAATGGGTGTTCCGGCCCATGAAGCGTTACAGGTTGGCAGTATTATGGCCACCAAACTGGTTTCTAACGAGTTTGTCGCCATGATGGATCTGCAGAAAATCGCCGGTCAGCTGTCGCCTCGCGGTGAAGGTATCCTGTCAGTATTCCTGGTCTCATTTGCTAACTTCTCGTCTATTGGTATCGTTGCCGGTGCGATTAAAGGTCTGCATGAAGAACAGGGTAATGTGGTGTCCCGCTTCGGCCTGAAACTGCTGTACGGTTCAACGCTGGTGAGCGTCCTGTCGGCATCGATTGCCGGTCTGGTACTGTAAGTCGCAGGGGCCAGGTTTAGCCTGGCCCCTGTTAGTGAACCGGACTGACCTGCAATGCACTATCCTTTTGCTGCGAAAGGTTAAATGAAGCGGTGAAAATTCTGCCCGGTTTACCTGTCCGCTGGCTTGTCTGAGTTTCTAAATGAACTGACACACCATAAGAATGTCCCGCTTCAAATCGATAGCCATAAAGCGGGATACATTGATTCTGTGAAAGATAAACGGGTTGTACGGTATCAGTTAAATAATTTCGCCTAAGGTCATAAGCCGAAGCGTTCCCTCTGCGTTAGCGTTTTTTTTCTGCTCTGCTGTCAGCATCTTACCACCTCCTTTTGTTAAGATTTATTTATCATAAAGAACAAGGTGGATGTCGTCCATAAACAAGATGCGCTTATTCCCCCTTCACCGCATTAAGATCAACAAAGCCCTTTGCCTCCACCGCGTGTGGGATCAGCCCCGCCTGCAAATAGCGATCGGCAGTAGCCTGCTGGATCTGCAACGCTTGCTGCTGATTATTGAGCGGCTGGCTTAACTCGCGTTTCACCTTCAGCAGCGCCACCGATTCCGGCAGGCGCAACAGCTTGCTGATCGATGCCGCGTAGGGCTGCGGATGCTGACTCCCCCACAGCCGCGCGCGCTCCAGACGCCGGGTAAAATCCGCCAGCGCGGCTTTTTTATGCTGGATCGCCTGATTACTGGCGACAAAATAGCTTAGCGCCGGGAAGTCTTTACCATCGGTAATAATACGCGCGGCGGATTGATCGGTGGCAAACGAGACATAGGGTTCCCAGGTGGCGACCGCATCAACGCCGCCCTGATCGAGTACCAGCGTGGCTTCCGCTGGCGTGGTAAACACGAATTTGACACTTTTCGCATCGACACCGGCCTGCGCTAACGCCTGTAGCGCCAGGTTATGGCCGGAAGAGCCTTTTACTGTCGCCACGCGTTTGCCAGCCAGTTGCTGTACCGAGGTGATGGCGCTGCCTTTTTTAACGATAATCGCGTTACCGGCATATTTCACCGCGAAGATCGCTTTGGCATCCAGTCCGGCGGCTACGGCAAAGGTCAGCGGCGCATCGCCCACCGAACCGCCATCCAGCGAACCGGCGCCTAACGCTTCCAGCAGCGGCGCCGCATTGGCAAACTCATGCCAGTCAATTGTATAGTCGAGTTTGTTGAGTTCACCGGCCGCTTCAAGAATCGCCCGCGCATTGCCGCGCTGATCGCCAATCGATAAAGTAGTCGCTGCGTGGCTGCTGCCCGCCAGTGTGGCCAGTAACAGAGATAAGGTGATCAGAGTTTTTTTCACAGTCCGGTGCCTCAAAAAGAGAAAACCCGAGCCTGCCACACCTTACGTTATAATCTAAATGCATTTTATGCCGAATAAATATACTAAAAAGACATATTAAATTCGCGCGCGCCGCTCTATGCTGACACTTTCCCGTCAGATGAAGCAGGCTATGAAACTCGAAGATCTCCAGGCTTTTGTCACCCTTATCCAGCTGCAATCGACGCTGCAAACTGCCGCAAAACTGGGACTGACCCAACCGGCGGTAACGCGTCGCGTACAGAATTTCGAAGAGTCACTCGGCGTGGTGCTGCTCGATCGGCAGACCAAGCCGCTACGCCCCACCACCGTTGGCTTGCAGGTTTATCAGCAGTGCCAGCGCATCATCAGCGAAGTGGATAGTCTGTTGCAGCTGGTGGCCGAGGATGCGCCGCCGCATGGCGTGCTGCGTCTCGGCATGCCGCACAGCCTCGCCGACGACAGTATGTTGCCCGCGCTGGCGCAGCTACAGCAGCGCTATCCCGATTTGCAGCCGCGCCTCAGCAGCGGCTGGGGCAATCAGCTGTTGCAGCAGCTGCAACAGGGGCAACTCGACGCCGCCCTGCTGCTGTTTCCCGCCAGCAAAGTTTTCCCGCAAAATCTGCTGGTTGCGCCACTGGGCAAGGTAGAACTGGCGATCGTCGCCGCTGATGACGGGCAACCGCTGCCGCAGACGCTGGCTGAATGCTATGGTCGCGGCTGGATCCTTAACCCGGATGGCTGCGGTTTTCGCGCAGCCATTACCCGTGCGCTGGCCGATCGCGGTTTGCCGTTGCAGCTGAATATGGAAGTGCAAGGCAGTGCGTTGCAGCTGGCGCTGATTGCCGCCGGACGCGGGCTGGGGATGATGCCGCGTATGCTGGTGGATCGCGCTCCCGCGTCACTTCGGCTGAAGGTGGTGGAACTGAGTGACTTCTCGCCGGTCAGTGAGCTGTGGCTGGTGCAACGTACGCTGCCAGCCAGCCAGCTGGCGGCGCTCGCGCAGTTTGGCAGCGATATGGCGGCAGAATATGGTTTGTTGTCATCAGCAGACAATTGCTAATTTTTATATTAGCAATGCACAATAATGAATTTCACACATATTAAAATCGGCTTTAGGGTGGGTCATCTGCCGGATTTTTTCCGGCTGCTACCACGGAGAACACCCTATGAGCATCCAGTTTCTCGGTATGATTGGCCATCGTCTGGCATCGGAAATTATTCCGGCCAGCGGCCCGCTGTTTGATAAAAACTATATTGCCGATTTCGCCCGTGCCCATGAGCAGGCGGGATTTGATCGTATTCTGGTGGGCTACTGGTCCGATCAACCGGACGGTTTTCTGGTTACCGCCCATGCCGCCGCACATACTTCGCGCCTGAAGTTTTTGCTGGCGCACCGTCCGGGTTTTGTATCCCCAACGCTGGCAGCACGCAAGCTGGCGACGCTGGATAATCTGACCGATGGTCGTCTGGCGGTGCATATCATCAGCGGCGGCAGCGATAGCGAACAGCGCCGTGATGGCGATTATCTCGATAAAGCGCAGCGCTATGCGCGTAGCGATGAATTTCTTACCGTGCTGAAGCAGAGTCTGGAATCCGACACCCCTTACGATCATCAGGGTGAGTATTATCAGGCGGAACAGGCGTTTTCGGCCATCAAACCGCAGCAGGCGCATCTGCCGGTCTGGTTTGGCGGCTCTTCCGCTGAGGCGATTGATGTCGCCTCACGTCACGCCGATGTATTTGCGTTATGGGGCGAACCGCTGGCAGGCGCCGCTGAGACGGTAAAAACCGTACGCGCCGCGGCCGCCAGACATAACCGCCCGATTAAATTTAATATCTCCTTCCGCCCAATCCTCGGCAGCACTGAAAAAGAAGCCTGGGAGCGTGCCGAATATATCCGTGAAACCGCGCGCCAGCAGCTGGCAGCCAGCGATTTCCGCTTTGGCAAACCCAAGCCGCAGAGTGTCGGCGCGCAGCGTCTGCTGGCGGCAGCAAATCTGGGCGACCGCCTCGATAAGCATCTGTGGACCGGCATCGCCAAACTGGTCAGCGGTGGCTATAACTCGACGGCGCTGGTCGGCACGCCGGATCAGGTTTCCGACGCCCTGCTGGATTACTATGACCTTGGTATCGATAATTTCCTGATCCGTGGCTTTGATCCGCTGAACGATGCCATCGAATATGGCAAGGCGCTGCTGCCGCTGACGCGTGAGAAAGTAGCCGCCCGCAACGTTAGTGCAAGGAGCGCCTGATGAAGATCGGCTCGATAGTTGCGGCTATTTTGCTGAGTATCAGCGCCAGCAACGCGCTGGCTGCTGAAAAGGTGACGCTGCGTCTCGGTGATGTTAAAGGCGACCGTTTTGTCGCGCTGAAAGCCTCGGGCCAGCTGGATAATCTGCCTTATCAGTTAAAACTCTCCTCATTTGATTCCGGCGCACCGGTGCAGGAAGCGCTGAATGCCGGTGCGCTGGATGTCGGCTTTACCGGCGATCTGCCGTTTCTGTTTGTTTATGCCGCGGGGGCACCGGTCAAAGCGGTTGGCGCCTGGCAGAACAACCCCGACAGTATTGCGCTGTTAACCCGTCCCAACGCCGGGATCCAGCAGCTGAGCGATCTGAAAGGCAAGCAGATTGCGGTTAATCGCGGTGGCTGGGGCCACTATCTGATCCTCGGTCTGCTGGAACGCGCCGGTCTGACGCAAAAAGATGTCACGCTGCGCTTCCTCGGTCCGGTGGATGGCCGTGCGGCGCTGGCTTCCGGCGCGGTTGACGCCTGGGCGCCGTGGGAACCCTATATCGCCACCTCAATGCAGGTCGATGGCAGTCAGCGCGTACCGCAGGGCGGCGGCAAAGGGATTATGTCCGGCTACTCCTATGCGCTGGCGCGCGAAGAGGCGATTAACGATCCGGCTAAACGCGCGGCGATTAGCGATCTGCTGGCGCGCCTGGCAAAAGCGCAAATCTGGGCGCGACAGCACCCGCAACAGTTTGCCGCCACGCTGGGTAAAAGCCTGAATATGCCCACCGCGATCACCGAGAAATGGATCGCCGATGCGCAGATCCGCCCGATTAATTTTGATCAGCGGCTGGAGGTTACCCTGCAAAAATCTGCTGATTTCTTCTTTAAATATCAGGTGTTACCGAAAGCAGTCGACGTCAGCCAGGCGTTTGATTACAGCCTTGCTGGCGCGGCGAATCAGGTAGCAAAACAGCAACAGGGAGCGACAACACCATGAGTACTCTGCAATCACACCGTCTGCGTGATTTTGTCGGCGGGCTGGCGCAGTTGCTGGATGAGACCAGTGATGAAAGCCTGATCCTGCCGCGTGGCGCGCAGTTGCTGCAAAACCTGATCCAGCATGATGACTGGCTGGATGACGCTTTTGCCCTGCCCAGCCCCGAGCGTTATCAGCAATATCTGCTGCACGCCGACGCGCGTCAGCGCTTCTCGGTGGTCAGTTTTGTCTGGGCCGCCGGACAGTCAACGCCGGTACACGATCACCGCGTCTGGGGCTTGATCGGCATGCTGCGCGGCGCGGAGATTTCGCAAAGCTATCAGCGCGATGCCAGTGGCTTACAACCATTTGGCGCGCCGGTACGCCTGGAGCCGGGCAGCGTCGAATCGGTTTCGCCCAATACGCAGGATATTCATCGCGTCAGCAATGCGTTCAGTGATCGCACCTCGATCAGTATTCATGTCTATGGCGCCAATATCGGTGCCGTGCAGCGCGCCGTTTACCGTGACGACGGCAGCGAAAAACCGTTTATCTCCGGTTATAACAACCGTTATCTGCCTAATTTCTGGGATCAATCACATGACTAATTTCTCTTATCCAACCCGCAGCAGCAGTGAGATCCGTCAGGCACTGCGCCAGCAGCAGGAAGTGGCGCTGATTGATGTACGTGAAGAGGAAGCATTTGCCGCCGGACATCCCCTGTTTGCCGCCAATATCGCCCTGTCAAAGCTGGAACTGGAAATACTGAACCGCATACCGCGTCTGACCACCCCGGTGACGGTATATGACAATGGCGAGGGGCTGGCGGAAGTGGCGGCGCAGCGTCTCTCCGCGCTGGGCTATCAGGATGTGGCGCTACTGGAGGCTGGACTGGCAGGCTGGCGCGACAGCGGCGGCGAACTGTTTATTGATGTTAACTCACCGAGCAAAGCCTTTGGCGAGCTGGTAGAGAACCGCAGTCATACCCCATCGCTTTCCGCCGAAGAGGTTAATGATCTGCTGCAACAGAATGATGATGTGGTGGTGCTCGACAGCCGTCGCTTCGATGAGTATCACACCATGAGCATCCCCGGTGGCATCAGCGTACCGGGTGCAGAACTGGTATTACGCGCCCGCGACCTGGCGCCGTCACCATTAACCACGGTGATTGTTAACTGCGCTGGCCGTACCCGCAGCATTATTGGCACGCAGTCGCTGGTCAACGCCGGTATACGTAATCCGGTCTATGCCCTGCGTAACGGCACTATCGGCTGGACACTGGCAGGACTGGCGCTGGAACATGGTCAGAGCCGTCGCTATGGCGATGCCAGCGAAACCGCCCGGTTACAGGCGGCGAAAAGCGCACGCACCGTTGCCGATCGCGCAGGTGTGGCGCGAGCCAGCAAAGCCCAGCTGGCAGAGTGGCAGCAACAAGATACGCGCACGCTCTATCTGTTCGATGTGCGTGACGCGGAAGAATATGCCGCCGGCCATCTTGCCGCCAGCCGTTCAGTGCCGGGCGGTCAGCTGGTGCAGGAGACCGACCATTACGCCAGCGTGCGCGGCGCACGGGTGGTACTGGTTGATACGGAAGGTGTGCGCGCCAATATAAGCGCCTCCTGGCTGGCCCAGATGGGTTGGGAAGTGTATGTGCTTGACGGGATGAACGCGGCTGATTTTAGTACCACAGGTAACTGGAGTCCGGCAGTTCCGGCCCTGCCCGCACTGGCTGAAATCGACACTGCGACCCTCACCAACTGGCTGCAAAAGGGTGATACGCAGTTGCTCGACTTTACCACCAGCGCTAACTACGCTAATGGCCATATTCCCGGCGCTGCCTGGCTTCAACGCTCGCTGTTAACCGAACAAGGCGCCGCAGCCCTGCCGCAGGCGCAGCGTTATGTGGTGACCTGTGGCAGCAGCCTGCTGGCACGTTACGCGGTGGCGGAACTGGAATCGCTTACCGGCAAACCGGTTTCAGTGCTTAATGGCGGCAATGCAGCGTGGCGTGCAGCGGAGTTGCCGCTGGAAAGTGGAGAGACTCAGTTGTTGCAGGCGCGTACCGACCGTTACCGTCGCCCTTATGAGGGCACCGATAACTCAGCGGCAGCGATGCAGGCTTATCTGGACTGGGAGTATGGTTTGATTGCGCAGCTGGATCGCGATGGCACGCATAATTTCTCCGTGCTGACGCAGCCGAAAAAAGCGAGTGCTGAACAGGTATCCTGAGTATTGCAGGCCGGGTGCAGAAGAGATTAAGTATCCGGTTTATATCAACCAAAAAGTGACCGCGAACGCCACTACTGCAAAAGTAACTGTCGAACTCCAGGCAACAGCGGGCCACCAGGTCACAGCAAACATGCCAAAAATAAGGATCAGCAGAATGGGTACAAATGTGCCCACAAAGTATTTCAGCTGCCTGTGCAACCATCCCTTAAAAAATTTTTTCATCAATTGATTAACCGCATAATTGCTGACGCGATCTCGTCGTCAGATGCCATTAAGATACTAAAATGGTCGTTCCTGCTCATCACAGGCTCGATCAAGAAATACATCATTTCCAGTTCCTGGCTATACAGAGCCTGATAGTAGATGCTGTTAAATATCTTTAACCTGTTCGCCGCGTTTGCCGCCAACTGCACCCGACCATACATGCCTGCGGCAGTTACGGCAATTGCCGATATAGCGCTCAGTTTGCTATCAACTGAAAAAGACATACCTGTGCTGTAGCAAATTGCCGCGGTGATTAAGCCGCTAAACGATTGGTTGGTAAGTGATGAAGTAGCAATGCTGCTCCCCATTTTCATCATAGAACGTTGAATATTTGATATTCGAGAACTGTCGAGATTATTCATTATCTGCTCGACATAGATTTCAACCATTACATGAATGATATCCCGGTGTTTAACCAGTTGTACCAAACCTTCAAGAAAACGCGTATCTTCTTGTTTCTGCTGGGCACATACGTCCTGATAATTATCTGTAAAACACGACGAGTAAAATAGAAGGCGTGTTATACCCTGTTCCAAATTTTCCGCTTGCTCCAGAAGCTGCTTTTTAACTCCTTGCAGTGCCCGATCAAGCCGCAATGCGAGCATCCTGTCTGCCTGCATTTTAGTAATTATTATTGAGCCGTTTTGAATCATTCTTGCTTGCCTCCATCCATGTGGCATGCTTAATTCGATATTAACGTGGCATAATTTGTTTTTAACGTTTTTTAGATCATTTCAGGTTCGAGCTATAAAGCCCTGTCTGAATTTATTAGCTCTGCACGCTCAGTTTAGCCAGTTTTTCTTTCATCTGACGTGCGCGTTCTACAGATGCATTTGCCCGGGCTTTCGATTCTGCTGGCGTTGAACACATCTGTTTAATCATTTGTTCGGCATCTTTACCATCTAAGACGGTAGGACCAAACATACTACTGGTAATTGCCACTTGTACCTCCTGATAAGTTGTATTCCTTTTTCGGCTGGCGAAATTTTAATCTGTCATTGACGAATGCGTCAACTGTATTGCGGCAAAATTCAGCCCTGCCCCAGACAGAAAAATAGCAGAGTAATAATTGATCGATGCAGCCAGATGCCGCAGGGGAATAGACTCTGAAATCACCACTAACAACCCGGTGGCAGTTTCTAAGTAAAGGTATTTGAGATAAAGAAGATTTGGTGGAGATAAGCGGGATCGAACCGCTGACCTCTTGCATGCCATGCAAGCGCTCTCCCAGCTGAGCTATACCCCCACTACAGAGATACGTTTTTCAGTTCCAAATCTGCTGGAGTAGATTTGGTGGAGCTAAGCGGGATCGAACCGCTGACCTCTTGCATGCCATGCAAGCGCTCTCCCAGCTGAGCTATAGCCCCAAACCGAAAAACAGTGTCGTATCGACGGACGGCATAATATGAGACAGCCAGAAGGGTGTCAACGGCAAATTGGTATTCTGTGGTCAATCGCTGAAAAAGGCGTCAACCAGCGTCCGATTGGCGAATTTTCCTTCGCTTACCACCGGCTTACAACCAATCACGGTAGTGGATGTTATACTCTGGTTAAAAATGGCATAAAAAGTCGCTTGTTTTTGTTAATTCCCCGTGCAAAACTTCGCCCGCTAATTAATTAACCAATACCTCCCTGTTCTGCGCCCTGCGTACACTGCCAGATACCAGCGCCGGATATTGGCTATTTTTCTTAATCATTTTTTAAACAACTACACCAGAGCTACTATGTCCTTGCATACACCTAAAGAAATCGCGGCCATCGCCATCCAGGCAGGCGTAGCCAAAAGTCACGCCTCCATCTCTACCTTAATGATCCTTGGCTTTCTGGCTGGCGCCTTTATCGCCACCGGTTTTCTGCTCGATATCCATGTTATCTATCAGCTGCCAGCGGAGTGGGGTTCATTCGGCGGCCTGTTAGGCGCAGCGGTGTTCCCGGTAGGGATCATTCTGACGGTACTGGCCGGTGGCGAACTGTTAACCGGTAATATGATGACGATGCCCATTGCCTGGTTTGCCCGCCAGATCAGCGGTTTCAGCCTGCTACGTAACTGGTTCTGGGTCACCGTGGCCAACTTTATCGGCAGTCTGGCCGTGGCCTGGTTCTTTGGTCATATGCTGGGAATGACCGAAGGCGCGTTCCTGAAAAAAACCGTCGCCATCGCTACCGCCAAAGTAAACGCTGACTTTACTCAGGCGTTTATTTCCGGCATCGGCTGTAACTGGCTGGTATGTCTGGCGACCTGGCTGGCTTTCGCCAGTAAAGATATGGTTGGCAAAATTTTCGGCATGTGGTTCCCGGTGATGGCGTTTGTGGCGATTGGCTTCCAGCACGTGGTGGCGAATATGTTTATCATCCCGGCGGCGATTTTTGCCGGCTACCTGAGCTGGGCCGAATATCTGCCGAACTTTGTCGCCGTATTCCTCGGTAATGCCGTGGGTGGCGCCGTATTTGTCGGTCTGGCCTACTTCCTCGCTTACCGTCCTGTGGCTGAAAGCGTTAAAGCATCCCGTTAATTCCCCTGCCCTTTACCGCCGGGTAAAGGGCAATTTCTTGAGCCAGATCTCATTTTTTTATCCGTTAGTTATTCCTTTACCGAATTATTGTAAGATGTTCGACTGATACATTCGTTACAGGGACTGAAACGTGAAAAAGGACTGGTTAACACCTGAAGAGCTGGCTAAGGTGACGGGATACAGCCGTCAAACCATCAACAAATGGATTAAACGAGAAAGCTGGACCACTGCGCCAAAACCCGGAGTTCAGGGTGGCAAAGCGCGGATGATTCATATTGATGAGCGAGTAAAAGAGTTTCTGAAATCCACGCGTCATGCCGCAGAGCCTTCGGCATCCTACGTGGTCAATCAGAATCCATTGCCGGGCTTATTAATCACCTCTTTGCAACAGATGACGCCAGAAGAGCAGGCGAGATTGTCAGCATTACTGGTACGCGAAGGTATTCAGGGCATTTTGCAGCGTCTGGGGATTAGCGAAGGGTAAAAAAAACCGGAAGCAGCATTGCTGTTTCCGGTTTTTTGTTAATAGCGTGATTAAGCCTGAGCTTCGCGCTCCGCGATAAACGCCAGTGCTTTTTCAATCCGCGCCACAGAACGTGACTTACCGATCGCCTGCACGGTTACGTCCAGACCCGGTGACTGACCGGCGCCGGTTACAGCAACACGTAACGGCATACCAACCTTGCCCATACCGACTTCCAGTTCATCAGCTGTTGCCTGAATCGCATGATGCACATTTTCAGCCGTCCATTCGCTGATAGCCGCCAGTTTGTCACGTACCGCTTCCAGCGGCTGACGCGCTACCGGACGCAGATGCTTTTTCGCCGCATCAGCATCAAACTGCTCAAAGTCTTCATAGAAATAGCGGCACGACGCGGCCATCTCTTTCAGCGTCTTACAACGCTCACCCAGCAGCGTCACAAGTTGCGCCAGCTCCGGGCCGGTGCGGGTATCGATATTTTCCTGCTCGATGTGCCACTGCAGATGGGTAGCGACATATTCTGGTGCCAGCGAATTGATGTAGTGATGGTTCAGCCACTGCAATTTTTCGGTATTAAAGGCGCTGGCTGATTTACTTACCGCGTTGAGATCAAACAGCTGCTTCATCTCATCAATGGTGAAAATCTCCTGATCGCCATGGGACCAGCCCAGACGCACCAGATAGTTCAGCAATGCTTCCGGCAGATAGCCATCATCGCGATACTGCATCACACCCACTGCACCGTGGCGTTTAGAAAGTTTTTTACCGTCGTCGCCAAGGATCATGGAAACGTGCGCATAAACCGGCACCTGCGCGCCAATCGCTTTCAGGATGTTGATCTGGCGTGGAGTGTTGTTGATATGGTCTTCACCACGGATCACATGAGTGATCTCCATATCCCAGTCATCGATGACTACGCAGAAGTTATAAGTCGGCGCGCCATCGGTACGACGGATAATCAGATCGTCCAGTTCCTGGTTGCTGAACTCAATCGGGCCACGAATCTGATCATCGAAAATCACCGATCCTTCCTGTGGGTTACGGAAACGCACCACGCAAGGTTCATCTGCAGCATGATGCTCATGGCTGTCACGGCAGCGACCGTCATAGCGCGGCTTCTCGTTATTGGCCATCTGGTTTTCACGTAATGCTTCCAGACGCTCTTTCGAGCAGTAACATTTATAGGCAGTGCCCGCTTCCAGCATCTCATCGATAACCGCGTTATAGCGATCGAAGCGTTTGGTCTGATAGTACGGACCCTCATCCCAGTCGAGGCTCAACCAGTTCATACCGTCCATAATCGCGTCGATAGCCTGCTGTGTGGAACGTTCCAGATCGGTATCTTCAATACGCAGAACGAACTCACCGCCCTGATGACGGGCAAACAGCCAGGAATAGAGCGCGGTACGCGCGCCACCAACATGCAGATAGCCGGTTGGGCTGGGGGCAAAACGGGTTTTGATTTTCATTAAACGGTGCCTTATTACGCAGATGCGCTGACAAATTACAAAAGAGACTTATTTGGCGCTTTATTAATTGCCTGCATTCTATCATCTGACAGCGATTCCTCAACGGCCTTCCCCTGCCTGCAGAATGGATATGGCGGAATATCGCGCAAGAAAACAGAGGTTTTGCTTAAAACGGCGACATCCTGACTAAATTTAAGCCGAACAATCATTTTCGTTTTAAAAAGCGTTGACTCATTTCGCCGGATCCCTATAATGCGACTCCACACAGCGGGGGTGATTAGCTCAGTTGGTAGAGCATCTCCTTTACACGGAGGGGGTCGGCGGTTCGAGCCCGTCATCACCCACCATCTCTAAGATGGCCGCAGTGGAGCAGGAAAGTTGAGACATGGGCGATTAGCTCAGTTGGTAGAGCATCTCCTTTACACGGAGGGGGTCGGCGGTTCGAGCCCGTCATCGCCCACCATGACTCAACAGCACGAAAGTGTCTTGCTAAAGCAGTAACGAAATGGGTGATTAGCTCAGTTGGTAGAGCATCTCCTTTACACGGAGGGGGTCGGCGGTTCGAGCCCGTCATCACCCACCATTTCGGGTCGTTAGCTCAGTTGGTAGAGCAGTTGACTTTTAATCAATTGGTCGCAGGTTCGAATCCTGCACGACCCACCAAATTAAGAAAAAAGCACCCTACGGGTGCTTTTTTTGTTTCCGTGCTCAGCAACTTATTCGTGCGGGGGTCGAACCTGCTGCAGGTTCGGGTCGAGCGCATGCGAGACAACGTTGCCTCCGGCAACGGCCCGCAGGGCGAGGCCCCTGGCCGAGTTATCCTGCACGACCCACCAAATTAAGAAAAAAGCACCCTCCGGGTGCTTTTTTTGTTTCTGACGGCAGCCCTGCCTGAATGCGATATTCATCACAAATTCACATCAAGTTTTCCCCACGCCTGCCGATGTAAACAGCCTCGATGGGCGTAATTTATGCTCCCGACACCCGTTTAGCATTTTATTTATAAAAACAGCGAATTATCGCGTATCAACGGTTTTCTGCCGATCCGCGGTGCTGCATAAAATTCAGAGGGAAACATGTAATGGCATCTGTGAAGAATATGAAGGTCGGCGTGCGCCTTGGTGCGGCATTCGGCTTAGTGATACTGCTGCTGATTATCGTCAGTGGCACAGCAGTAGTGAAGACAGGCAATATCAACAGTGCGATTGACAGCATTGTGAATGACCGTTACATCAAGGTCCGCCTCGCATTTGATGTGCGCGACGGCGTCAACGACCAGATCAAATTTTTACGTGGCATGGTAATCGATACCACCAGACCGGAAAACAATGTCAACCGTGTCGCTCAGCTTGATGCCGCAACCAAACAGACCAATGACGCCATCGAAAAGATTTCAAAACTGCAAACCACCGAGATTGGTCAGAAAAAAATCCAGGGGGTAAAAGATGCCGAGCAGGCCTTTGAAAAGGGTAAGGCGGAATTGCTGAGCCTGATCCAGGCGGGTAATCCGGATGTTGCGGCACAATATGCATTGAAACAGATCACCCCGGTGCAGAATGCTTTTCTCGATATCGTAGTGAAGTTTGCTGACTCACAATCCGCGCAGTTGCAGTCAGAAGGCACCCAGGCAGTCGCTGACGCCTCCACCGCCATCAACATCACCTTAGTGTTCTCGGCGCTGGCGATTATCGCGGCGGTGCTGCTGGGCTTCTTCCTGACACGTTCCATTGTGCGTCCACTGCGCGAAGCAGTCAGCATCGCCGAAAACGTGGCGGCTGGCGATCTGCGCACCACTATTCGCGTTACCTCTGCGGATGAAACCGGTCAGCTGATGCAGGCGCTGAAAAATATGAATGACAACCTGCTGCAGATTGTCACCGAAGTTCGCTCCGGCACCGATTTGATTGCCAACGCCTCCGGCGAAATTTCAGCGGGTAATATGGACCTCTCTTCCCGTACCGAGCAGCAGGCAAGCTCTCTGGAAGAGACGGCTTCCGCCATGGAGCAGATGACCGCTACCGTGAAACAGAACGCCGATAACGCCCGTCAGGCCAACCAGCTGGCGGCGCAGGCATCCAAAGTCGCGGTGCAAAGCGGCGATGCGGTGAAGCAGGTGGTCAGCACCATGGATATGATTAATGGCTCTTCGAAGAAAATCGTCGATATCATCAGCGTGATTGATGGCATTGCCTTCCAGACCAATATCCTGGCGCTGAACGCGGCGGTGGAAGCAGCGCGCGCTGGTGAACAGGGACGCGGTTTTGCCGTGGTGGCCTCAGAAGTGCGTAGCCTGGCGCAGCGCTCTGCTTCTGCTGCGAAAGAGATTGCGCAGTTAATCGAAGATTCGGTTGCCAAGGTCGATGAAGGCGGTAAGCAGGTTGCTAAAGCCGGTGCGACAATGGAAGAAGTCCTCGCCAGCGTGAAAAGCGTCACGGCAATTATGGGCGAGATTTCAATCGCCAGCTCCGAGCAGAGCACCGGTATTGATGAAATCAATATGGCTATCACCCAGATGGATCAGGTGACGCAGCAGAACGCGGCGTTAGTCAACCAGTCTGCGGCGGCAGCGCAGTCGATGCAGGAACAGGCCGAGCAGCTTTCTCAGGCTATTCGGGTATTTAAAACCGCCTGATAACCGGGCGCGAACGGGAGCCGACAACGGCTCCCCTCCAATGATGAATAGCTTCTATCTTTACGCCTTCCTTGCAAAACATTAACACTTTCAGCGCTCAAGCTTTGCCCTTCCCCTTCCGATACTCGTAATGATGAACTGTAACGGAGGAAAATATGTCATCAACCATCTCAATAAGCACCACCACAGGTATCGGTCAGAGCAGCGCCGGCAGTAGCTCCAGTGGCGATAGCACCGTTTCATCGCAAATCGCCGCGCTGACCAAACAGATCCAGAGCGTTACGCAAAAAGTGAAAGATCTGGCGACCTCTTCAGATCTCACCACCGAGCAAAAAGCGGAACAACAGCAGTTGCTGGAAGCGCAAATTGCCCTGTTGCAGGCACAGCTTGCTCAGCTGCAGCAGAAGCAGGCAGAGAAAGCGCAGGCGAGTACTGAATCCACTAAAGCGCCAGAAGCACCAAAAGCGGATGGCATTAACCGTCCCACCGAGAGCAACTCACTGAACGTCTACGTCTAGAACGCCGGTGAATTTTCTCTCTGACGCGTCAGCAGGGCTGCCTGCTGACGCACTTCCTGCCAGATCGCCTCTGCCGCAGGTGATAACGAGCGATTTTTACGTCGTATCAGCATCAGGGTGCGATTTATTTCCGGCAGAATACGCCGGACCATCAGCGGCCTGCCTTCCGGCAGCGGCAACGCCAGCGCCGGTAAAATACTGATGCCAATTCCGGCTTCCACCATCGGGAACAGTGTCGCCGGATGTCCAATTTCCTGTACGATTTCCGCCTCTACCTGCTGACCCCGCAGCGCTTCGTCAATTAACAGACGGCTGCCCGAAGCATAATCCTGCAACACCATGGTCCGTCCATTCAGCATGCCCCAGTTGATCCCGGCCGCACTGGCCAGCACATCATCACGGCGACACAACAGCAGAAAAGGCTCATCAAGAATCGGTTCACACTGAAAATCGCGTGACTGTAGCGGGCCGATAACAATGCCAAAATCCACCTCCGCATTACGTACGCTCTGCAATACCCACTGTTGCGGACGGTCGCGCAGCATCACTTTAATATCGGGATAAGCCTGCTGGCTGGCGGCAAGACATTGCGGCATCAGATGCGCGGAGATGGTCTGGCTGGCGGCGACACGTACCGTTCCGCTGCGCTGCTGTCCATAACTGCGCACTTCCAGCAGGGTGGTGTTCAGCTCCTCCAGCAGCCGTTCAACCCGCGAGGCCAGCTGCTGGCCGGCTTCGGTGAGCATCACTTCGCGGGTAGTGCGGTCCAGCAGGCGAATCCCCATCTCCGCCTCCAGCTCTTTGATGCTGTGACTGACCGCTGACTGGCTCAGACCGATACTCTGCCCGGCCTGACTGAAACTGCCGTGCTGAGCAACCGCGACAAACACGCGAAGCTGGCGAATAGTGTAATTCATCGATTTTATTCATATATGAATTCAATAAATCAATTTTATTTCTAAACCTACCCGGCGCACAATAGCCAGATATTTATTTAACCAGGCATTAACAATGGGCATTTTCAGAATCGATCCACTGATGGTAAAACTGATTATCACCGTCCTGCTGGCCAGCTTCCTGCCAGCGCGCGGTGATTTCGTGGTGTTTTTCCACTGGCTCACCACGGCGGCGATTGCGCTGCTGTTCTTTATGCATGGCGCCAAACTGTCGCGCGAGAAAATTATCGCCGGTAGCAGCCACTGGCGGCTCCATCTGTGGGTGATGTTCAGTACCTTTGTGCTGTTCCCGATTGTCGGCCTGCTGTTCGCCTGGTGGCATCCCGTCGATATCGGCGAAGATATCTATACCGGCTTTATGTATCTGTGCATTCTGCCCGCCACGGTGCAGTCGGCTATCGCCCTGACCTCGCTGGCGGGTGGTAATGTCGCAGCCGCCATCTGTAGCGCTTCGGCTTCCAGCCTGCTTGGCGTGTTTATCTCCCCGCTGCTGGTTGGTCTGGTGATGAATGTGCACAGTGACAGCGCCACCAACGGCCTGGAGCAAATCGGCAGCATTATGCTGCAACTGCTACTGCCTTTTGTGGTCGGCCATCTGTCACGCCGCTGGATTGCCGGTTGGGTGGAGAGACATCGCGGTTTAATCGGCAAGACCGACCAGACATCAATTCTGCTGGTGGTCTATTCCGCGTTCAGTGAAGCCGTGGTTAATGGCATCTGGAACCGCGTCGGCGTGACCACCCTGCTGTTTATCCTCGCTGTCAGCTTGGGGCTGCTGTTTGTGATTCTGGCGATTAACCTGCTGGCGGCGCGCCTGTTTGGCTTTAATCGCGCCGATGAGATTACCATTCTGTTTTGCGGCTCGAAGAAGAGCCTGGCGAACGGCGTGCCGATGGCTAATATTCTGTTCCCGGCCTCTGCCGTGGGGATTATCGTACTGCCGCTGATGATATTCCATCAGGTGCAGCTAATGGTCTGTTCGATGATTGCCCAGCGTTACAAGAAAAAAGGCGAAGCGGAAGCGGCGCAAAAGCTGGCGGCCAGCAGCGGTAAAACGGTGGTTGAATCGCAGAAGTAAGGCAAAAAAAACGGCTCGTGAAAACGAGCCGTTTTTTTCAGTTGCGCCTTAATGGCTTAACCAGTCCTTCAAGTCCCTCGATTTTAATCGCCAGCGTCAGCTGCATCAGCTCGCCAAGGTGGCCGGCAGGGAATTCATCCTTACGGGCAAACCACAGCAGATAAGGTTCCGGCAAATCGATAAGCACCCGCCCCTTATATTTGCCAAACGGCATAACGGTGTTGGCAATCTCAATCAGGTTCTCTTTTTCCATCTTAATCACCCAGTAAACGAATCATTTCGGCTTCGTCAATCACCTCAATGCCCAGCTCCTGCGCTTTCGCCAGCTTGGAGCCTGCCGCTTCACCGGCAATCACCAGATCGGTTTTCTTCGATACACTGCCGCTGACTTTCGCCCCCAGCGCCACTAATCTGGCTTTGGCATCATCACGCGCCATAATACTCAGTGAACCGGTCAGCACCACGGTTTTACCGGCAAACGGACTGTCGATCTCAGCGGCATTCACCACCTCCACCGCAGGCCAGTGAATGCCGCTATCCTCGACCAGCTGGCGGATCACTTCACGGTTGCTCTCTTCTTCCATAAAGTTGCGCAGATGGCTGGCGACCACCGTGCCGACATCCGGCACCGCGATTAACGCCTCCAGATCGGCATCCATAATCTTCTCCAGCGTGCCAAAGTGAGCCGCCAGGTTCGCCGCGGTGGCTTCACCGACTTCACGAATGCCCAGCGCATACAGGAAACGCGCCAGCGTGGTCTGCTTCGCTTTATTCAGCGCATCGACGATGTTCTGCGCCGATTTTGGCCCCATACGATCCAGACCCGTCAGCACGCCAGCCGTCAGACGGAACAGATCGGCTGGCGTTTTAACATACTCCTTCTCCACCAGCTGATCGATAATCTTGTCGCCCATGCCATCCACATCCAGCGCCCGGCGCGAGACAAAGTGCTTCAGCGCCTCTTTGCGCTGCGCACCGCAGATCAGACCGCCGGTACAGCGCGTGACCGCTTCGCCTTCGACACGCTCCAGATCAGAGCCACAAACCGGACAGTGGCTGGGGAACAGAATTTCGCGGCTGTCGTCAGGACGTTCAGACTCCACCACCCCGACAACCTGCGGGATCACATCGCCAGCGCGGCGGATCACCACGCGGTCGCCGATGCGTAATCCCAGGCGCTCGATTTCGTCGGCATTATGCAACGTGGCATTGCTGACCATCACCCCCGCCACCAGCACCGGTTCAAGACGCGCAACCGGCGTAATCGCGCCGGTACGGCCAACCTGGAACTCGACGTCGCGTACGCTGGTCATCTGCTCCTGCGCCGGGAATTTAAACGCCACCGCCCAGCGCGGCGCTCGGGCGACAAAACCCAGCTGCTCCTGCAACTGTTGATCGTCGACTTTAATCACCACACCATCGATATCAAAGCCGAGGTTGGGGCGATCAGCTTCAACCTGACGATAGAATGCCAGCACCTCTTCCGCACTGTGGCACAGGCGAATACGGTCGCTGACCGGCAGGCCCCAGGCTTTTAGCTGCTGCAAACGCTGCCAGTGGCTGGCAGGCATTTCGCCGCCTTCCAGCAGGCCAAAGCCGTAGCAGAAGAAGGTCAGCGGACGTTTGGCGGTGATACGAGGATCGAGCTGGCGCAGTGAACCTGCCGCGGCATTACGCGGATTAGCAAAGATCTTATTACCGGTACGGCGCGCTTCTTCATTCAGTTTTTCAAAGCCGGCCTGCGGCAGAAACACTTCACCACGCACTTCAATGCGCGCCGGAATATTATCCCCCTGCAGACGCAGCGGAATGGCGCGGATAGTACGCACGTTGGCGGTAATATTTTCACCGGTAGTGCCATCACCGCGCGTGGCGGCGCGCACCAGCAGGCCATCTTCATACAGCAGGCTGACCGCCAGACCATCGAGTTTCAGCTCGCAGCAGAAGGTGATTTCAGCGCTGGTTTTCAGTCGATCCTGCACCCGCTTGTTAAACGCAAGATAAGTGGCCTCATCAAAGGCGTTATCCAGCGACAGCATTGGCACTTCATGGCGCACCTGTTCGAAAGCGCCGAGTGGCGCGGCGCCGACACGTTGCGTCGGCGAATCCGGGGTAATCAGTTCAGGGTGTTGCTGTTCCAGCTCGCGCAGTTCGCCCATCAGGCGGTCGTACTCGGCGTCCGGCACTTCCGGCGCATCCATCACGTGATACAGGTATTCATGATGGCCAAGCGTGGTTCGCAAATGGGTGATTTTGTCTTGTATGGATTCCATAACGCACCATCGGAGATAAAAAACCCCCGACTGGCGGGGGTTGGGGGGGATATTATTTACAAAAACAGTGTTCAGGCGTTCGCGTCGATAACATCGCGAATACGCGCCTTGTAGGTTTCCAGCTTCTGCGGCGTCATCATGCGACGCTCATCGTCCAGCACCACGCCACCGACATCGTCGGCAATACGCTGGGCGGATTGCAGCATCAGTTTAAAGTTCTGATGCGCGTCGCCATAGGATGGCACCATCATAAAGATCGACACCCCTGGCGTGGAGAAATCAGACATCTCATCCGGGTTAAATGAGCCTGGTTTCACCATATTCGCCAGGCTGAACAGCACCGGGCCACTGCCCGCCGGGTTCAGATGACGATGGAAAATATTCATTTCGCCAAACTGGAATCCCGCCTGCAGGACGCCCTGCAACAAGGCTTCACCGTTCAGCACGCCACCGGCATGCGCAGCAACATGCAGCACCAGTACAGTCTCTTTACTGCGCTCTTTAGGCGGCTCCGGCGCTGCGACGGGCTGCGGTGCAGGCGTTTCCACCTCATCCTCTTCCGGCTCGTCGTCAAACAGCGGATCAAATTGTGGCTCTGCCTTGACCGGTTGTTTCACCGGCTGCGGCGCAGCAGGTGCGGCTTTTGGCTGAAGCGCATACGGCGGCTCAGCATCGAACAGCGGATCAAGTTCAGGCGGCTCTTCGACCGCCGGCACATGACGTGCAGGTTCCGGCTGTTTGCGTGGCGCAGGCTGACGCGGCGGTGCATCGTCATCAGCCGCCTCAAAGCCACCAACAGACGGCTCATCGTGCTGAGGTTGTGAACGGCGCACGCGCACTTCACCGACGCCTTCATCTTCGTCAGCTGAGCCCTGCTGTTTATCTTGCTTTAAACGCTTGTGCGGGCGATCGCGAAAAACGGATGAGCGCTCTTTACGGCTGGTCCACAAGCCGTGAAGAAGAAGCGCTATTATGGCGATCGCGCCAACAACGATTAATATCAGACGCAAATCCTGCATCATTGTATTCTCTGTTGTTCCAATACCTTGCCACCACGGCAAACTTTATCCTCTAACTGTATTTGCCCCGGTACACAAGTGCAAGTCTGCGCACTATTTTCTAACAAATTAGATGGCGTAAGCACACTTTTTTGTTGTTTTTTCATCCAATCGCCTGCTGGTCAGCGTAAAAAGCTGCGTTATGATAGCCTTGCACTGCCGCCAAAAGGAGAGACGCTGTCGATGGCAACTGAGAAAAACCTTAAAACGCATAATGGTATTTACTACTTCAGACAGGGCTGGAACCTGATCCGCCTGCCTGGTATTCGTCGCTTTGTGATCCTGCCGCTGTTGATCAATATTTTACTGATGGGCGGCGCTTTTATCTGGTTGTTTGACCGTCTGGGACACTGGATCCCGGCGCTGATGAGCCATATTCCCGACTGGTTGCAGTGGTTAAGCTATCTGCTGTGGCCGCTCACCGTGATTTCGATTGTGCTGGTGTTCAGTTATCTGTTCTCCACCATTGCCAACTGGATTGCCGCCCCGTTCTGCGGGTTGCTGGCCGAACAGCTTGAAGCGCGCCTGACCGGCACACCACTGCCCGATAGCGGCTGGGCGGGCCTGGTGAAGGATATCCCGCGCATTATGAAACGCGAATGGCAGAAACTGGCTTATTACCTGCCACGGGCACTGGGACTACTGCTGCTCTATTTTATCCCCGGTTTTGGCCAGACCGTAGCGCCGGTGTTGTGGTTCCTGTTCAGCGCCTGGATGTTATCGATTCAGTATTGCGACTATCCGTTTGATAACCATAAAGTGAGTTTCCAGCAGATGCGCAGCGCGCTGCGTCTGCATAAAACCGACAATATGCAGTTTGGCGCGCTGGTCAGCCTGTTCACCATGGTGCCACTGCTGAATCTGGCGATTATGCCGGTGGCGGTCTGTGGCGCCACCGCCATGTGGGTCGACCGCTATCGCGATCGGCTGGGGGTGGTAAGCGGGAGCCGATAACGGCTCCCTTGGGATATGAATACTTTGCAGCTACCGTGTTAAGTTCAGTACATGTCGCTTTAAATTGAGATATACACCCCCCTAAGCGTCAGCAGCAAGCTGCTACCGCCAAGGCCCCGGAAATCACGCCCTTTACGTCGCAAACGCCGTAAAGCCCGTTCACCGGGGTTAAAAGGGGTTACCTGAATTTCTTCGTTGCTGAACGCTGGGTTGGGCTTATCAGGGCAGGGGGCGAAGTGGGAATATTTATATAAGAGCAACCGGCTACGCCGGGCGTACGGCGCCGTTTAACCTCTAAGCCATATGTGGCCTTATCTGGCGCCTCCATGCCGCTGACGCGGCATTCAGAAGAAGGCTACGCACAGCTTGCCTGCCTGCCTGAATAACGTTAAGAGGGAATTTTTAGGAAAAATAATGTCCGCTCTGTGCCAAAAGCGGAAGTTTCTGCAGCAGCAAGTACTGGCAAACGTGGGAATTCCATTTCCCAGTGAGTGTTGTATCTCATACAGAGGGATTACCAAAACGCTCAACTGGAATAGGGTTTAACCCTCACTGCATTAAAAAAGCAGATGCAGTTTTCTCAGCGCTACTGACAAGATCTTCATAATGCTTATTTTTTTCTTCAACATCATCGCCAATAGTATCAAAGAGAAATTTAACCGATGAGTTGTTCACGCCGCAGAAACTCGCAATACCATTATTTAGCGTCTGGCGCAGCGTAAAGTCGAAGCCTCTTTTCATAAAGGCCGGCTCGTTCTGCCCGACAAGACCAATCCACAGGATCCTGGAGGCGGGCCTCTGTGAGCCCTCGCCGTAGAACACGCCGTTATTCCAGACCCTGTCGATATAGCCTTTAAGCATCGCCGGGAGAGAATACCACCACACCGGAAATACAAAGATGAGCGGGTGCTCCGGTGATAACTCGGATGCAAGCCTGGAGACTTCCGCACTGTAATCTTTGCTCTGATCCTGCCAGTCCGGCTCATCCTCCGTGTTTAAAACAGGGGAGAAACCTGAGCGGTAAAGATCCAGAATGTTCACCTCACACCCTGACGCCTCCGCCATGGCGGTTATGCGTTTTACAACGTCTCCGGTCAGGCTGTCCGTTCTGGGGTGTGACCAGATAATGTTTAACTTCTTCATAAAACCTCAGTTCTTAGGAACATTTTTCTTTGAGACTAAAACGCTCAACACTATGATTTCAAACATAAATAATAATGGGATTGTTAAAGCCCCCGCTTTGGTTGAAAACAGCGAGCCTGAAAACCCCACCGGTATGTCCATTTCATGAAACTGCTCTGTCGTAATTTTTACCAGAGAGAAGAGCAGGAGATACAATGCCGTCGTGAATCCCGGTTTATGTCCGTTTTTAGAGTAGATAACGCTGATAACCAGCCACAGTATCACCTGCGAAACAAGCTCGAGGAGTTGAGAAGGAAAGCGCGGCAGCACACCATAAGCGTTGCTCTTAATGACGTTCGCCAGCGCGAGATCCCCGCTGGCGATCAGCATATCGGCATGTCTCGATGAGGAAAACAGCATGGATAAATGAGGGTCCATGACCACTTTACCCCAGCCTGATCCGACGACGGTATCGCCCGCCAGTACAGCTAAAGCAGCGACGGGGGCGGCTGTCGCCACAGCATCAGTGAGACGATAAAATTCGACGTTCCACTTTTTCGACAAGAGCCATAAAACCGGGACAACCAGCGCTACCGCTCCGGCGAACGAGGCGCAACCATCCCAGAATTTCAGAAAATAAAATGGCTCATCGGCGAGGCTGGACGGGCAATACAGCAGCACATAGCTGACTCTGGCCCCCAGTAGCAGAGTGATAAAGCACGTAAAAATCAGTATCGTTTTCCTGTCGCTGTCCATGGACGGATGAACGCCTTTTAGCCTTCGGGTCAGCAGCACGGAGGAAATCAGCAAACCGATTTCAAAGAACAACCCATACCAGTTACCCGTCAGCGGGCCAAGCGTGAAAACTACCGGATCAATTACCGGATAACTTAAATATTCCATTTCCTGCCTCTGACCCGACGTAGCTGGCCGACCTCTAAGTAAAACTGAACACTTGTTCAATTTTAGTGTAGATCGAGATTTGAACGGATGTCCAGTTTTACATTGTCATCCCCGTGGCCTTCAGTAATAATTCACAGATGAGCTATATGAACCGTAAAGACAGGCGTGAATCGATACTCGAAGCCGCAGCAGAGCTTGCGCTCAGCGGGGGTCTGAACTCGCTGACGATCCGCAGTGTGGCGCTCCGTGCCGGAATTGCCGTCGGGCAGATTCACCATCACTTCGCTTCTTCCGGCCAGATGAAGTCTGAGGTTCTGATACAGCTGATGCACGATATGCTTGAGAGGTTATCTGAAGATGCGGGCGGGACATGGACGGACAGATTAATCCGCTATCTGAAGAGTGATGACGGCAACCTTGAGGCTTATATCCGGATCTGGCGGGAAGCCCAGGTCATTGCCGGGGGCGATGAGGATGTCAAAACCGCCTATCTTGAAGTGATGAAGGTCTGGAACGACAGGACTGTCCATCTGATCGGGCATGCCTGCGAGAGCGGCGAGGCGAGGGTCTCAGATTCGTGCGAGGAAACCGCGTGGCGACTGAGTTCGTTTGTCTGCGGTCTGGACGGCTCATGCGCTCTTGGCCTCATCAGTATTGCTGATGCCCACCGTTACATCGATCGCATGGTCAGGTTTGAATTAAACATCATTTGATTACGGCCAATCACCTCGGGCCATATGTACTTTACTTTATTCATATGTCCGCTCTTCGCTCAAAGCTGCCCGTCATGCCTGCTTGTGAAAAGGCTTAACGAGAGATCATTTCCGTTCTCCACCGGACTTCTTTAGAACAGGCTTTGCGACAGCTTCAGCCCGTTAACGAAAATTCTCTGCCTGATTTTAATACTCCGTAACACCAGTGAACCAGCTTCCGCATCAGCGCGCCAATCGCCACCATTTTCGGCTTGCCCCGCAGGCACAGCTGATCATAGATGTTGCGCATCCTGGGATTGTGAATCTTTCCACACAGCGCTGACAGGTAGAGCCTGGCACGAAGTTGTGGCGGTCCGATTTTTGACATGCGTGCCTGCCCCCGGACTGACGTCCCTGATCGTTTCTCAACCGGCACAACACCCAGGAAGGACGCTGCCTGGTCTGCCGACTTAAAATCATGACTCCGCAACACAACCAGCATGTGTGTGCCCAGCTGCGGGCCAACAGACTTTATTGACGTCAGAAGGTCATAATCATGCTTCAGATCCGGATGTGCCAGAACATGTCTGGTGATGAGTTTTTCGGTAGCCTTCACCTCCAGGCTGAGTTGCTGCAGCATATGCTGCGAGGAGCTTATTATCTCCGGAGGCGTGTCAGTGCTCTCATATTTCTCCATGCGATTGCGCTCCCGGACGGCATCACTGACCAGCACATCACGACGCCGGAGCAGAGCCTTGAGATGACGTATCTCGGGGGGCGGAGGCATCCAGCGATGCGGGTTTTTAAGCAGTGCGTAGCAGGCCAGCATGTACGCATCCACCTTATCCGTTTTAGTCAGGATGCCCATCCCCCGGGCAAAATCCCGGCTGCGATGCGGATTGGCCAGTGACACATATCCGCCTGCGTCATGCAGCGCCGTGGCCAGTTGCTCGTGGTAGACACCAGTGGCCTCCATCACAAAATGAATATCCTCCGGCCCGCAATGCTGACGCCTGAGCCAGGCGAAGATAGCCGGTGAAGCGTGGCGATCATTTTTAATCTTCTTCGTTTTAATACGCCCCTGCATGCCGTCATACAGCATGCACAGGTCAAGGGTTCCTTTACTCACGTCAATACCGACAGGAAACATACACTTTCTCCTCTCACATAGACCGTCACGCCTGTTCGCCTTGTTCATACGGAGTCGGGCTCCTGGTAACCGTTCAACATACTGTGCTGGCGTGAAAGGGGAAGCAGAGGGCCATTAGCTGCAAAGCAAGATTCAATTGTTGATTCAACTGTTCTTCAGGGCGGGGCCGGGCGCACTCTGCTTCCGTGTAGTGGTAGCTAATCACCACATAATGTTAGATACAAGGGCGGTGTTCTCGCCGCCCCTGCTGTTCGCCTTATGCCATTTCAGTAAGCCTTATTTCAGACAATCATATACATATACGATTTCTTTCCTTCCGTGCTGAAATTGAAAGGGTATGCTCTTAGGGTTGCCAAAATTTCATACAGTTAAGGACGGGCTATGAGTAAGATCTATGAAGACAACTCTCTGACAATCGGTCATACGCCGCTGGTTCGACTGAACCGCATCGGTAATGGGCGCATTCTGGCGAAGGTCGAATCCCGCAACCCAAGTTTCAGCGTCAAATGCCGTATCGGTGCCAATATGATTTGGGACGCTGAAAAACGTGGCATTCTGAAACCAGGCAATGAGCTGGTAGAACCCACCAGCGGAAACACCGGTATCGCACTGGCTTACGTCGCTGCGGCACGCGGTTATAAGTTAACCCTGACCATGCCAGAGACCATGAGCGTCGAGCGGCGTAAGCTGCTGAAAGCGCTGGGGGCTAACCTGGTGCTGACCGAAGGCGCAAAAGGCATGAAAGGCGCGATTGCCAAAGCCGAGGAGATTGTGGCGGGCGATCCGGATAAATTTGTGCTGTTGCAGCAGTTCAGCAACCCGGCCAACCCGGAAATTCACGAAAAAACCACCGGCCCGGAAATCTGGGAAGATACCGATGGTGAAGTGGATGTATTTATTGCTGGTGTCGGCACCGGCGGTACATTGACGGGTGTCAGCCGCTACATCAAAAACACCAAAGGCAAAACCGATCTGATTACCGTGGCGGTAGAACCTACCGACTCCCCGGTGATTGCTCAGGCGCTGGCGGGTGAAGAGATCAAACCTGGTCCGCATAAAATTCAGGGTATCGGCGCGGGCTTTATTCCGGGCAACCTTGATCTGAAACTGATTGATCGCGTGGTGGCAATTACCAACGAAGAGTCTATTTCTACCGCGCGCCGCCTGATGGAAGAAGAAGGCATTCTGGCCGGTATCTCCTCCGGCGCAGCCGTAGCGGCCGCCCTGAAGCTGCAAGAAGATGAAGCTTTCGCCAACAAAAATATTGTGGTGATCCTGCCCTCTTCCGGCGAGCGTTATCTCAGTACCGCACTGTTTGCCGATCTGTTTACCGAGAAAGAGCTGCAGCAGTAAGATTATCTGTCGCGGCAGGCGCTTTATACGCCCGATGGCGCGACAATATTGCGATAAAACGCTCCTCTGCGGAGCGTTTTTTTTTGCCGCCGCGGATTAGTCTGATTTACGTAAAAAAATGCATTTAATTTTGCCCAATATGCTGGCTTAAAAATGGTCTGATTTAATGTAGCAGTGGGTGCTAAACGGCTCTTTTTTGTGACCTTCATCATACTTTAGTGGGGGTGCAGATTGATTTTACCCCGCCGGGTCTGGTATTTAAGCTGGCAATTATTTCGATCCACAAAATTAATCGTCGCGCGATTGGATCAAGCTGAATCGATTTACCGGTTTGGCGATGCAGTACAAAGCGCGGCATAATGGGAAGTGGACCAGCGGCGCTCTGAGCAGGTTATTGCGACGCTGCATCTTTTACCCTTAATTGCGCATTTTTTGGCGAGTCCTGTACTCATGCCAGCGCGACCAACACAGGCTAAAGTTCGGCCTCCAGGCTAGACTTTAGATCCACAACACCAAACCAATTAAGTTGGGGAAACATAATGTTCCAGCAAGAAGTTACAATTACCGCACCAAACGGTCTGCACACTCGCCCGGCTGCTCAGTTCGTAAAAGAAGCTAAAGGCTTCACCTCTGAAATCACTGTTACCTCTAACGGTAAATCCGCCAGCGCGAAAAGCCTGTTCAAACTGCAGACTCTGGGTCTGACTCAGGGCACGGTTGTCAACCTGTCTGCTGAAGGTGAAGATGAGCAGCAGGCTGTTGAGCATCTGGTTAAACTGATGGCTGAGCTCGAGTAATTCGCCCGGTCCGTCGGGGCAAATGTTTCATCAGGCAGAAGTGAGTGCAAACATTTTGATCGCGGACATCACGTCCGCGTTGTTGCTTCCGTAAAGTACACTTTTGCAACTCTGGCACCGCGTTTTGTCGCCTATCAAGCCATCGTTATAAAAAGGTAAGGTTATGATTTCAGGAATTTTAGCATCACCGGGTATCGCTTTCGGCAAGGCACTTCTGCTGAAAGAAGATGAAATCGTTATTAACCGGAAAAAGATTTCTGCTGAAGAAGTGGATCAGGAAGTTAAGCGCTTCCTTGACGGCCGCAGTAAGGCCGCTGAACAGCTCGAAGCGATCAAAATCAAAGCCGGCGAAACATTCGGTGAAGAAAAAGAAGCGATCTTCGAAGGCCACATCATGTTGCTGGAAGATGAAGAGCTGGAGCAGGAAATCATAGCCCTGATTAAAGACGAGAAAGCCTCTGCTGACGCTGCGGCTCACGCCATTATCGAAGGCCAGGCCAAAGCGCTGGAAGAGCTGGACGATGAGTATCTGAAAGAGCGTGCAGCTGATGTACGTGATATCGGCAAGCGTCTGCTGCAGAACATTCTTGGCCTGCATATCGTCGACCTGAGCGCGATTAAAGAAGAAGTGCTGCTGGTGGCGAAAGACCTGACGCCTTCAGAGACCGCACAGCTGAACCTGAACAAAGTGCTGGGCTTTATTACCGATCTGGGTGGCCGTACTTCGCACACCTCGATTATGGCGCGTTCTCTGGAACTGCCTGCCATCGTCGGTACCGGCAATGTCACCACGCTGGTGAAAAATGATGATTATCTGATCCTTGATGGCGTTAACAATAAAATTTATGTTAACCCGACTGCAGACGTTATCGAGGAACTGAAAGCGGTAAACAATCAATATGTTACCGAGAAAAACGATCTGGCTAAACTGAAAGACTTGCCGGCTATCACCCTCGATGGACATCAGGTTGAAGTGTGCGCCAATATCGGTACCGTGCGTGATATCGCGGGTGCAGAGCGCAACGGCGCAGAAGGTGTTGGCCTGTATCGTACAGAATTCCTGTTTATGGATCGCGACTCGCTGCCAACTGAAGAAGAGCAGTTCCAGGCTTATAAAGCGGTAGCGGAAGGCATGGGATCGCAGGCGGTTATCGTGCGTACCATGGATATCGGCGGTGACAAAGACCTGCCGTATATGAACCTGCCAAAAGAAGATAACCCGTTCCTCGGCTGGCGCGCCATCCGTATCGCCATGGATCGCAAAGAGATCCTGCATGCCCAGCTGCGCGCCATCCTGCGTGCTTCCTCGTTCGGCAAACTGCGCATTATGTTCCCGATGATTATTTCAGTGGAAGAAGTTCGTGCGCTGAAAGTCGAGCTGGAGCTGCTGAAAGCGCAACTGCGTGAAGAAGGTAAAGCGTTCGACGAATCCATCGAAGTGGGCATTATGGTGGAAACCCCAGCCTCTGCGGTGATCGCGCGTCACCTGGCGAAAGAAGTCGATTTCTTTAGTATTGGGACAAACGACCTGACGCAGTATACTCTGGCGGTGGATCGTGGCAACGATCTGATCTCCCATCTCTACAACCCGATGACGCCATCCGTCCTTGGTCTGATCAAGCAAGTTATTGATGCTTCTCATGCTGAAGGCAAATGGACCGGTATGTGTGGTGAGCTGGCAGGTGATGAACGTGCTACACTACTGTTATTGGGAATGGGGCTGGATGAATTTAGTATGAGTGCCATTTCTATCCCAAGCATCAAGAAAATTATTCGTAATACGAATTTTGAAGATGCGAAGGCATTAGCAGAGCAGGCTCTGGCTCAACCGACCGCGGAAGAGTTAATGAACCTGGTCAACAAGTTCATTGAAGAAAAAACACTCTGCTGATTCCGCGAGACGCTGGCCCAATATTACTGCTTAGGAGAAGATCATGGGTTTGTTTTCTAAACTTTTTGGCGATAAATCAGAAACGACGTCTGGTGCCATTGAGATCGTTGCACCACTGTCTGGCGAAATCGTAAATATCGAAGACGTGCCGGATGTTGTGTTTGCAGAGAAAATTGTTGGCGACGGTATCGCCATCAAGCCTGCTGGCAACAAAATGGTAGCGCCGGTAGACGGTACCATCGGTAAGATTTTCGAAACTAACCATGCTTTTTCTATCGAATCTGACAATGGCATCGAGTTGTTTGTCCACTTCGGTATCGATACGGTTGAACTGAAAGGCGAAGGCTTCAAACGCATCGCTGAAGAAGGTCAGAAGGTTAAGAAAGGTGACGTGGTCATCGAGTTTGACCTGGCGTTGCTGGAAGAGAAAGCGAAGTCAACGCTGACGCCGGTAGTGATCTCGAATATGGATGAGATCAAAGAGCTGATCAAACTGACCGGTAGCGTAGTTGTGGGCGAAACCCCAATTATCCGTATCAGAAAGTAATTTTGTGATGAAATGAAAACGGCGCCTCAGGCGCCGTTTTTTTTGCCTTACACCACCCAGTGTGGCAGGCGAATCGTCAGTTCCAGGCCGCCCTGCTTGCCGTTAACCGCATGCACTTCACCCTGATGCGCCAGTACCACTTTGCGCACAATCGACAGCCCTAAGCCGTAGCCCTTGCCCATTAACGGTGAGTTAACCCGGACAAAAGGATCAAAGATGCTGGACAGTTTTTCCGCCTCGACCCCCGGTCCGTTATCACTAACACAAATCTCCAGCCACTGGCTCTCCTGACGCAGCGCCACCCTCACCTGCTGGCCGTGCAGTGAGAAACGCAGGGCATTGCGCACCACATTCTCCACCGCGCGACGGATTAACTCGGCATTGCCCTTCACGGTAAAATCTTCTTTGCGGCTGGCATCCAGCAGGATCTCCACCCCCGGTATCTGCGCTTCGTAGCGCGCGTCATTTACCACCGCTTCCAGCAGCCCCAGCAGATCGAAATACTGCTCATCAGGCATGGTTTCATTCTCGGCGCGGGACAGCGTCAGCAGCTCGCCAATCATCTTATCCAGCCGGCGCGCTTCCTCATCAATACGATCGAGCGAGCTTTCAACTGAAGCGGGTGTCTGGCGCGCCAGTCCGGTCGCCAGTTGCAGGCGCGCCAGCGGCGAACGCAGCTCATGGGAGACATCATGCAGTAACTCTTCGCGCGCGCGCACCAGCACCGACAGGCGCTCGACCATCGCATCGAAATCACTGGCGACAATCGACAACTCATCGTGGCGACGTCGCATAGTGGGATAGAGCCGCACGGAGAGATCGCCGTTCGAGACTTTAGCAAAGCCTTCGCGCAGCTGACGCATTGGCCGCGTCAGGTTCCACGCCAGCAACAGGCTAAACAGCAATCCCGCCGCGCCGGCAAAGATAAACATTGGCTCCGGGATATTGAGGATATTGCGCGGATGGCCGCCCATCGCGCTGTCTTCACGCAACCCCTTAACGTCATAGCGCAGCATATACTGCTGGCCATCGGCGCCGGTCACCCATTCAATCACTTCATTGGGGAAGGTGCCAGGCGTCAGCATATGGTCCAGCTCTTTACGTGATTTCTCCTGCGGCGGTATCGGCATCGGCACCACCGAGAAGAAACGCCGGTCGCCCGGCGACCAGTCCGCCATCATATCGTTAAGTGCCGTCAGCCCGCCGCGCTGCAAGACCGATACTGCTGAGGTCATCTGCAGGTTAACAATCCGGCGCACGGTGATATTTTCCGGCGGTTCGTGACGATCACCCTTCAGTGTAAAGCCGAGCCACAACAGCTGGCTGATCACCAGAAACACCAGCCAGAAGCCAAACAGGATCTTCCAGAATAAACGACCGCGAAAACGACTATTCATCGAATGCGATAACCGATGCTGCGCACCGTTTCAATATTAATCGTGTCGCCGGTCAGCTGGGCCAGCTTCTGACGAATATTACTGATATGCACGTCAACGCTGCGGTCATAGGCTTCACGCGGACGCCCGAGGCCTTTTTCGGACAGCTCATCTTTAGACACCACGCGATCCGGCGAACGCAACAGCAGATCGAGCAGATTAAATTCTGAGGCGGTAAGATCGAAAGGTTTATTTTTCCACTCACTGATACGGGTGGCCGGGTTCAGCGCCAGATCACCCCAGCTGATCAGATCTTTCTTCTCCGGGGCCGGAACCTGCTCTTCGAAACGACGCAGCACTGCGCGCAGACGCGCGACCAGTTCACGCGGATAGCATGGCTTTGGCATATAGTCATCGGCGCCCATCTCAAGGCCGATTACCCGGTCGATATTATCCCCTTTCGCCGTCAGCATAATCACCGGCAGACGACTGTTCTGGCGCACCTGGCGCAGCACATCGATGCCGCTCATATCCGGCAGCATAATATCGAGGATCATCGCGGTGTATTCACCGGAGAGCGCGCCTTCCACCCCCGCTTTGCCGGTCAGCACCAGCGAGGCATCAAAACCTTCGCCGATCAGGTACTGGCTCAGCATAGTGCCTAATTCAACATCGTCGTCGACTAATAAAATTTTCATTGTGCTTCTCTCGATCGTAGTTGACGCTATTTTCACCTGTGGCAGGTTGTTTAGCAGCTGATTTTACTTAATCCTTACACGTCAGACAGCAGATCCTTGAATGCCGGTTTAGCTTTCCAGGCGTAAAGTTTTGCGTTATATCTGCTATGACTCGGGTAAAGGAATCTTTTAGTTATGGAATTACGCCGCACTTCAGGCAGACGCTGGATCATTATTATTCTGCTAATTGTGGCAGTTGTTGGCCTGTTTGGCTGGTTTAGCCTGCATAAAGTTCAGCAGAAACCCAATTATATTACGGCACTGGCAGAACAGCGCGATTTGCAACAGACGGTGCTGGCCGATGGCAAGATTACCGCCAGCAAGCAGGTCAGCGTCGGCGCCCAGGCATCAGGCCAGATCAAATCGCTTCAGGTCACTCTTGGCCAGCAGATCAAACAGGGCCAGCTGATTGCAGAAATCGATAACCTGACGCAGCAAAACGAACTGCGCAATGCGCAGGCGGCGCTGAAGAATATCCAGGCGCAGCGCGCGGCGAAGCAGGCGATACTGGCCAACTACAATGCCGCTTTCTTACGCCAGAAAGCGATGCTGGCGAAGAATCTGACCGCGAAAGCGGATTACGATGCGGCGCTGGCGAATCTCAACAGCACGCAGGCCGATATTCACGCGCTGGATGCACAAATTGTCCAGTCACAGATCCAGGTCGATACCGCCCAGGTCAATCTTGGCTACAGCCAGATTCTCTCGCCAATTGATGGCACCGTGGTGTCGATTCCGGTCGAAGAGGGTCAGACGGTAAACGCCGTACAGAGTGCGCCGACCATCGTTAAAGTCGCCAATCTCAATACTATGACGGTTAAAGCGCAGATTTCCGAAGCGGATGTGGTCAACGTGCGGCCTGGTATGCAGGTGTGGTTTACCATTCTCGGCCAGCCAAATAAACGCTACAGCGCCACCCTGCGCGCGATTGAACCGGCACCCGATTCAATTAATACCGACAGCAGCCTCAGCGCCAGCAGCGGCAGTTCCGCCAGCGCTTCATCCTCCAGTGAGGCGATTTACTACTACGGCCTGTTTGATATCGCCAATCCGCAGCATACGCTGCGCATCTCAATGACCGCTGAAGTCCATATTGTGCTGGGCGATCACCCCAACGCTATCGTTATCCCTTCAACGGCGCTGGATGCGGTCAACGGTAAAACCAGCGTGCAGGTGGTGGATAACCAGCAGCAGGTAGCGCGCCGTGAGGTGACGGTCGGCATTAATAACAATATTGAAGCGCAAATCACAGCGGGTCTGAAAGCCGGCGAACGGGTAATTATCAGTCAGGGAGCAGCCTCTGATGCGACGCCCCCTGCGGGGATGTAACTGATGGCGCTGCTGCAGCTTAAACAGATTAACCGCGAATTTAACAGCGGTGAACAGCGCGTGCGGGTGCTGAAAGATATTAACCTGTCGATAGAGGCTGGCGAATTTGTGGCGATTGTTGGCGCTTCCGGCTCCGGTAAATCAACGCTGATGAACCTGCTGGGTTGTCTGGATAAAGCCAGCAGCGGTGATTATCTGGTGGCGGGCAAAGCCACCGGTCAGCTCGACAGCGATGCACTGGCCGAACTGCGTCGCGAACATTTTGGTTTTATCTTTCAACGCTATCACCTGCTCGGTGACCTCAGTGCGCTGGGCAACGCCGAGATCCCGGCGATCTATGCCGGTAAAAGCCATACAGAACGCCGTCAGCGCGCCACGGCGTTACTGACGCGCTTAGGACTGGGTGAACGCCTGCACTACCGTCCGGGCCAGCTCTCCGGCGGTCAGCAGCAGCGCGTCAGTATCGCTCGCGCGCTGATTAATGGCGGCGAAGTGATCCTCGCCGATGAACCGACCGGGGCGCTGGACAGCCACAGCGGCGAAGAGGTGCTGAATATCCTGCGCGATCTGCATCAGCAGGGACATACCGTGGTGATCGTCACCCACGATATGCGCATTGCGCAAAATGCCGATCGGATTATCGAAATCCACGACGGTGAGATAATTGCCGATAACCGTAGCCAGGGCGTGCAGCAAAATATGCGGATTGCGCAACGCGCTCCGGCGGTTCCGCACCCGTGGCGCGCGCTGCGTGACCGTCTGAATGAAGCCTTTAAAATGGCGCTGGTGTCGATGATGTCGCAGCGGCTGCGAACCTTTCTTACCATGCTTGGCATTATTATCGGTATCGCCTCGGTGGTATCGGTGGTGGCGCTGGGGAAAGGTTCGCAGCAAAAAATCCTGCAGGAAATCAGCTCAATGGGCACCAGTACGCTGGATGTTTTTCCCGGTACCGATTTTGGCGATATGAATTCAGCACGCATCCAGACGCTACGCCCGAGCGACGCCGATGCGCTGGCGCAACAACCCTATGTGCACAGTGTCACCCCCTCGATCACCAACAGCACCACGCTGAAATACCGTAACCAGGCGCTGACAATTTCGGTCAATGGCGTGGGTGAGCAATTTTTTGCCGTTCGCGGCTACCGCTTATCACAGGGAATGGCCTTTAACCGCACCAGTGTTGATTCGGTCGCTCAGGAAGCGGTAATCGATGAAAATACGCTGAAAAAACTGTTCCCCAACCGGGAAAACCCATTGGGCGAGGTGATTATGCTGGGCAATATGCCGGTACGGATTGTCGGGGTTGCCACGCGTCAGAGCAGCTTTGGCCGCGACAGCAACCTCAATATCTGGGTGCCCTATACCACCGCGATGAAACGCATGATTGGCAAAACCTACCTTAGCGGCATCACGGTACGTATCAAAGATAATATCGATCTCGCGGTAGCGGAACAGGGGGTCACCAAGCTGCTGCAACAGCGTCATGGCAGTAAAGATTTCTTTATTATGAATACCGACAGTATTCGCAATGCGATTGAGAGCACCACCAACACCATGACGCTGCTGGTGGCGGCGATTGCGCTGATTTCGCTGCTGGTTGGCGGCATTGGCGTGATGAATATTATGCTGGTATCGGTAACCGAAAGAACGCGGGAAATTGGCGTGCGTATGGCAGTGGGCGCGCGCGCCAGCGATATTATGCAACAGTTTCTGATTGAAGCAGTACTGGTCTGTATCACCGGCGGGATTATCGGCGTACTGCTGGCGCTGTTGCCGGGAGTATTACTGGCGCAGACCAGCAGCAATTTCGCGATGATTTACTCGCCGTTCTCAATTATCGCCGCGTTTATCTGTTCCAGCCTGATTGGCGTGCTGTTTGGCTTCTTTCCCGCCCGCCGCGCCGCACGCATGGATCCGATTCATGCGCTGGAGCGCGAGTAAATCATCAGCCAGGGCGGCGAAAACGCCGCCCCTACAATTGTCTGGCGTAGGGGCGGCGTTTTCGCCGCCCATCCATCAGTTATAAACGCCGGTGGAAAGATAGCGGTCGCCACGATCGCAGATAATTGCCACCACTACGCTGCCTGGCTGCTCACGCGCAATTCGCAGCGCACCCGCGACCGCACCGCCGGAACTGACGCCACAAAAAATCCCTTCGCGCTGCGCCAGCTGACGCATCGTCTGCTCCGCTTCGTTCTGCCCCATATCGATAACCCGATCAACTAATTCAGGGCGGTAAATCCCTGGCAGCCAGGCGGCTGGCCAGCGGCGAATACCGGGAATGGCGCTGCCCTCTTCCGGCTGCAGGCCGACAATCTCAACCCGCTGGCCCTGCTCTTTCAGATAGCG
Organism: Winslowiella arboricola; assembly: GCF_025527015.1. Classification (GTDB taxonomy): domain Bacteria; phylum Pseudomonadota; class Gammaproteobacteria; order Enterobacterales; family Enterobacteriaceae; genus Erwinia; species Erwinia arboricola. The sequence goes on from NZ_JAODIM010000038.1 coordinate 195,084, forward strand.
GCCGACCCCGGTAATGGTACCGGTGGTCCCCATACTGGAAACAAAATGAGTCAGGCGTCCGTCAGTCTGTCGCCAGATTTCCGGGCCGGTGGTGCAGTAATGCGCCAGCGGATTATCCGGGTTATTAAACTGATCCAGCAGCTTGCCTTCACCACGCGCCGCCATCTCCTGCGCCAGTTCGCGCGCGCCTTCCATTCCCAGCTGCTTGCTGACCAGAATCAGCCCGGCGCCATAGGCTTTCATCGCCGCCTGACGCTCAATACTCATATTGTCCGGCATCAGCAGTTTCAGCTGATAGCCTTTCATCGCTGCAATCATCGCCAGCGCAATGCCGGTATTGCCGCTGGTGGCCTCAATCAGCACATCGCCAGGGTGGATTTCACCACGCTGTTCCGCCTGCTGAATCATCCACAGCGCCGCCCGATCCTTTACCGATCCGGCCGGGTTATTTCCTTCCAGCTTCAGCCAGATTTCACTGCCATTTGCAGGCGTCAGGCGCTGCAGTTTGATCAGCGGGGTATTTCCGATGGTTTGTTCAAGAGTCGTCACTGTGGCTTCCTGGCTGGCCGGTAGATGGCGCGATAAGGCTCTATGATGCACAAAAAAAGAGGCGGGATAAATCCCGCCTCTTTCTTAAATGGATTATGCCAGAAAAATATCAGGCGCTTTCGGCAAAGGCAACTGCACGTAATGGCACATCGCCGTTATACAGGCGCGCCTGTTGCAGGCCAACAAACAGACGCTCGCCACGGATCGGCGCAACATTGTCGCCCTCCACAACCAGCGTGATCGGGTCGAGATGCCAGCCAGCCGGCTGCGCCACCACCTGCCAGAAATGACCGCGCGGGCTGACTTCCAGCACCTGCACCGGCAGCGGCGTCTCAAGACTGCTTTGACGGCTGACATCGATCTCCCACGGACGCAGGAACAGTTCAATTTTGCCCTGATGCGCCGGTGCGTAGCCCAGCGGCCAGTGATGCGCGCCAACATGGAATTGCGAACCGTGAATTTCACCGTCAAAGCGGTTTACTTCACCGAGGAACTCCAGCACAAAGCGCGTCGCCGGATCGCGCCACACATCGTCTGGCGTACCGACCTGTTCAATATTACCCTGGCTCATCACCACCACGCGATCGGCGACTTCCATCGCCTCTTCCTGGTCATGGGTGACAAATACACTGGTGAATTTCAGCTCTTCGTGCAGCTGACGCAGCCAGCGGCGCAGCTCTTTACGCACCTGAGCATCCAGCGCACCAAAAGGCTCATCCAGCAGCAGGATTTGCGGCTCGACTGCCAGCGCGCGCGCCAGCGCCACACGCTGTTTCTGACCACCGGACAACTGCGCCGGGTAGCGACTGGCTAAATGACCCAGTTGCACCATCTCCAGCAGCTGCGTAACTTTCTGTTTAATCACCGCGGCGGAAGGACGCTCGCGACGTGGCAATACCGTCAGACCGAAGGCGATATTGTCGAAAACGGTCATATGGCGGAACAGCGCATAGTGCTGGAATACAAAACCAACCTGGCGGTCGCGTGCATGCAGACGGCTGACATCTTTGCCATGAAAACTCAGCTGACCGCTGTTCTGATGTTCCAGACCGGCGATAATGCGCAGCAGCGTGGTTTTACCAGAGCCGGAGGGACCGAGCAGCGCCACCATTTGGCCAGAAGGGATATCCAGCGTGATGTCATTCAGCACTTTGGTGCGGTCAAAAGATTTATTGATGTAGTTAATTTCAATGCTCATGATTTCCCTCCTGTTGCAAACGCTTGTCCTGGCTCTCTAATCGCCATTGCACCGCGCTTTTCAGAAACAGCGTCACTATCGCCATCAGGGTCAGCAGCGCAGCAGCAGTAAAGGCACCGACCACGTTATAATCCTGATGCAGTAATTCAATTTGTAATGGCAGCGAATAGGTTTCGCCGCGAATCGATCCCGATACCACCGAGACCGCACCAAATTCGCCAATCGCACGCGCGTTGGTCAGCACAATGCCGTACAACAGCGCCCAGCGAATATTCGGCAGCGTCACGCGGCGGAACATCTGCCAGCCGGAAGCACCTAACAGTACCGCCGCTTCATCTTCATGACTGCCCTGGCTCAGCATCACCGGCACCAGTTCGCGCACCACAAACGGACAGGTGACAAACACCGTCGCCATGACCATTCCCGGCCAGGCAAACATCAGCTGGATATTATGCGCATCCAGCCAGCCGCCCAGCGGGCCATTGGCACCGTAGAACAGCAGGTAAATCAGACCGGCAACCACCGGCGATACAGCAAACGGAATATCGAACAGCGTTAATAACAGCTGGCGGCCCGGAAAGGTAAAACGCGTCACCAGCCAGGCCAGCAGCGTACCGAACACCAGGTTAACCGGTACCGTAATCAGCGCGATCAGGATTGTCAGCCAGATGGCGCGCAACATATCAGGATCATGCAGATTGGCAATCACCACCGAGAACCCCTGGGAGAAGGCTTCGGTAAAAATCGATACCATTGGCACGACCAGCAACAGCAGCGAAATCAACATGCCGAGGCTAATCAGCAGCCACTTGCCCCAGTTGATGCGCTGGCCTGTGCTTTTAAATTCAGAGATATCAGCCATTAATGACCTCCCAGACGACGGCCAAAGCGGCTTTGCAACGTGTTAATGCCAAACAGCAGCAGTAACGAAGCGGCCAGAATCACCGAGGCGATAGCGCTGGCGGCCGGGAAATTAAACTCCTGCAAACGGATAAAAATCATCAGCGAAGTCACTTCGGTTTTCCATGCGATATTACCGGCGATAAAAATCACCGCGCCAAATTCACCGAGACTGCGGGTAAATGACAGCGCCGTACCGGCCAGCAGCGCGGGCGCCACCTCCGGCAATACCACGCGGCGGAAGCTCTGCCATGGGGTGGCACCCAGCGTTTGCGCCGCCTCTTCATACTCGGGGCCTAACTCTTCCAGCACTGGCTGCACGGTACGCACCACAAACGGAATACTGGTGAATGCCATCGCCACCGCAATACCCAGCCAGGTGTAGGTCACCTTAATGTCGTACTGCGCCAGCCACTCGCCATACCAGCCATTAACGGAGAACAGCCCGGCAAGGGTTAACCCCGCGACGGCGGTTGGCAGCGCAAAAGGTAAATCCATCAGGCCATCCAACACCGTACGGCCCGGGAAGCGATAGCGGGTCAGGATCCATGCCATCAGCATGCCAAACACCGCATTAAAAATTGACGCCACACCAGCAGACAGCAGTGTCACCTTATAGGCCGCCACCACCTGCTCGTTAGAGATCACTTCCCAGTACTGCGCCAGCGTCATCTGCGACAGCTGCATCACCAGTGCGCTTAACGGTAGCAGTAACACCAGACAGGTGAAAAACAGGCTACTGCCAAGACTGAGTCCAAATCCGGGCAGAACCCGTTTACTACTTGCTGCAAACATCACCCACGCCCCGCCGCTAACAACTTATCTAATTCACCACCACTGACGAAATGCGTTTTCATCACCTGCTCCCAGCTACCAAAGGTGTCTTCCACCCGGAACAGCGCCGTCGGCGGGAAACGATCTTTCTGCTGCGCCATCAGTTCAGGATTGTTCACGCGATAGTAGAACTGCGTGATGATCTGCTGTGCCTGCGGCGAGTAGAGGTAGTTGAGATAATCTTTGGCGGCAACGGTGGTGTTGTTCTGTTCGATATTTTTATCGACCCAGGCCACCGGGAACTCCGCCAGGATATTGGTTTTCGGCACGATCACTTCGTAATCGTCTTTGCCGTACTGATTACGAATATTATTCACTTCCGATTCAAAGCTGATCAGCACATCGCCCAGCCCACGTTCGGCAAAGGTGGTGGTAGCGCCGCGACCACCGGTATCGAACACTTCGACGTTTTTCAGAAACTGCGTCATCTGCTGCTCGGTTTTGGCTCTGTCTTTGCCATCGGCCTGATCGAACGCGCCCCACGCGGCTAAATAAGTGTATCGCGCGTTACCCGACGTTTTCGGATTAGGGAAAATCAGTTTCACGTCGCTGCGAGCCAGATCGCTCCAGCTGTGAATGTTTTTTGGATTGCCCTTACGCACCAGAAAACCCATGGTGGAGTAAAATGGCGAGCTGTTATTCGGCAGCCGTTGCTGCCAGTCGGCGGCAATCAGTTTGCCGCGGTCATGCAGAATCTGTACATCGGTGACCTGATTGTAAGTCACCACATCCGCTTTCAGCCCCTGCAGGATCGCCAGCGCCTGTTTGGAAGAACCGGCATGCGACTGTTTAATCGTCAGTTTGTCACCAGGATGCTGATCTGCCCACTGCTTCTCGAAGGGCGCATTCAGCGCGACAAACAGCTCACGTGAGACGTCATAAGAGCTGTTAAGTAACTCTGTCGCCTGCGCAGCGCTCGCCAGCAGCAGCGATAAGGCTGCACCGCTTACGAATTGGTTTATCCTGGAAGATGTCATTTAGCACCCTGAAGTTAGCAGCTGGCGAATGCCACCAGTAACCCTCAGTGTATTTATAACGCAGTGAAAAGCTGTAACGGTTTTATATACCGTTTGGTGATTTGGAAGTCGAAAATGCTATAAGCGGCCGGCAAAAGTTATGCAGTAACAGGATAAAGCGTGACGGGGCAGCAGCATACTGCCCCCCGGATAATTACAACGCCAGCAATTGATCCAGCGAAGGGGCGAAGAAATAACTGCCGCTAACCGGTTTGGTAAAGCGCAGCATGGCATCGAACTTGCCGTCGTGTTCGCCAAACATACTGAGCAGCTGCTGCTCAATATTGTACAGCGTGGCGCAGTAAGCGATAAAGAACAGTCCATTGTTGCCGCTGACCGTGCCGTAAGGCAGGCTCTGGCGCAGAATTTTCAGTCCCTGGCCATTCTCTTTCAGATCAACCCGGCTGATATGTGAAGTGGCCGGACGCGACGCGCTGTCCAGTTCTTCATTACTGACTTTGGTGCGGCCCATCACCTGCTCCTGCTTACTGACGTCCAGGCGTTGCCACTGTTTCAGATTGTGCTGCCAGCGCTGGGTAAACACATAGCTGCCGCCGCGATCGCTGCCATCGGCAATAATCGCCACCTGCTGGCGCTTTTCGCCCTGCGGGTTTTCGGTGCCATCAACAAAACCAGAGAGATCGCGATCTTCCACCCAGCGAAAGCCGTGGGTTTCATCTTCGACGGTGATCGCGCCGCCAAAAGCGGCCAGAGCCGCCTGCGCCAGGCTAAAGTTGACATCATGGCGCAGTGACTGGATATGAATCAGCAGATCGCGTTGAGTGGCGGGTGCGATTCCTTTGCCCAGCGGCTGGAAGGCTTTCAGCTCCGCTGCTCCCTGCCCGGCGCTCAGATCGCGCCACAGCGCATCGCCAAAGGCCAGCACCGCGCCCAAACCGGCATCCGGGAACTGCTGCTGCAGCCGGTTCAGCTGTTGCAAAAACTGTTGACTGCCGGAGCGAATCGCGTCGATATCCCCCTGCACACTGGCTTCGAGGTAAATCGCAAAACGGCGATGTTCAAGTAAAATGCCGCTCTGAAACTGAGACATGCGGAGGATCTCCTGAGTATGATAATAAACGCGAGTCGGTTTGAGCGCTTATCATACGCGATGTTTCAGACGGCATCTTGCGCCACGGCAAAAATCACCGCATTTTTCGCAAGGTAATTAGCTGCGCCAGATGATTTTACTCAGTTTCCAGTTTTTCAGCGTGTCATCGGATGGCATTAAACCTTCAGGACCATGCCAGTCGCCGCTGTAGATATAGCTGATATGCTGGCTGTCAGGCGCTTTACACTCTACGGCGCTGCTGTCGAGCCCCGCCGCTTTCTGGCAGGCGCCAAAGGCTTTACTGTAGCGCTCGCTGAATGTGCTGCCGATTTTAGCACCATCGCTGCTGGCGACCGCTTCATCCGTCACCTCAACGCTGGTCACGGTGCTGTTACCGTTAATCACCAGCTTCACCTTGCCGTCATCCAGCGCCTGCCAGAAAGAGACAACGTTGCCATCGCTGGTGCGCATCCCCTGACGCAGGGTGTAATTGCCATCCAGACCTTTATCAATCGCGCTGGCGTTCATCGCCGTGCTGCCATTGATCGCGCCGACGCCCTGCTCGTTCACTTCCAGCGAGGAGCCAAACCAGTTAAGCGGTGACAGGCTTGACCAGGATACTTTAGCAAACGGGTTCCACCAGCTGCCTTCAGACGGCGAGCTGGAGCCAGAACTGGCGCAGCCGCTAAGTAACAGTGCGGCGGTGATTAACGCCGGATAAACAGATTTCATTGCAACTCCTGTAGTCAACACGAAACGCGTGTGAGTCAGCTTTGAGTGCGGAACGGAGGAAAAGTTTTATTCCATTCTTTCCGGCCTAAATAATTCGGGTTGCAGAAAGGCGGCAAGCCCGCTCATCCCCAGGAGCATAGATAACTATGTGACTGGGGTGGCCGGGTGCGGCCAACGCATCTGCAACTCGAAGTATGACGGCTAAACCCCTGGATCGAAGCAGTTACGCAGGCGCTGACTAAACAGCAAATAGCCCAGTGCCAGCACATCGAACAGCACAAACAGCAGCACCAGCGGAGATAACGCCTCATCCCCCTGCCACAGCGTTACGCCCTGCAATAACATCATCGCCAGCAGATCGAGGCACAACACCCAGCGCCAGCTCTGCCACACGCGCGGCAGCCGCTGGCGATAGCCGGTCAGCAGCAGGCCAACGGCCGCCGGCACGCCTGACGCCATACCGATCCAGAACGCCTGTCTGTCCGGGTAGAACAGTTCCAGCAGTTCAGTGCCCTGCTGACGTGATACGCCAGCCATCACAAATAGCAGCCAGGTACGCGCCTGTAACAGCAGAATAATCCAGAAAGTCAGCGGCAGCCGCAGCTGGCCTTTATGGTCATAGTCGTCGGGAGAGTTCATAGCTAACAGGAGTACCGCAGAGAAAGGACAAGACGGACGAGCAGACTCGCCCGCTGCAGAATTAATATTCGCGATCTTCAATCAGGCGCTTGCCGAGGCAAACAGAATCCTGCATTTCGTAATCGAGTTTTTCGTAAAACCCCATAACGGCATCATTCTCTTCACGCACCATCAGATTGATTTTCGGGCAACCGCGCGCAATCAGCTTTTTCTCCAGCCGGTTCATCAGCGCATTGGCAAAACCACGGCCACGATAATCCGGATGCACACCGAGATAGTAGGCCGAGCCGCGATGGCCGTCATAGCCGCCCATCAGCGTACCGACAATTTCGCCGCCCACTACCGCGACCAGAAACAGGTCGGGGTCATGATTCAGTTTACGTTCAATATCCATCTCAGGATCGTTCCACGGACGCAACAGGTCACAACGTTCCCAGAGGGTAATGACTTCTTCAAAATCGTCCTGGAGGAATACGCGGATTTCCATGGAGTATTCTCAAATGTTTCGCACAATTCGCTGATTATTACGCATTCTGTGCATGGTGCAAGTGGCGAATCCCTTTCCGGCGCAAAAAAATGATTTTCGTTTATTAGCGCGCTGAAATAAAAAGTAAAACGCTGAAATAGTTCCGTGGTCGCAGTGGGTGAATTGATACGATATAACAATACTTCTTTATTTGCCGGGCAGCACTACGCAGGATTATTATGAAAAAATTCTCACCACTGACGCCGCTGGCATCGCGCCGCCAGCTTTTACTCTCCGGTCTGGCGCTGGCGCTGTTCTCCGCAAAAGGCGTACAGGCGAAAGAGTCGGCACTGAAAACCACCACTGACCACCGTCCGGCATCCCCTGCCCGCAATGGCAAAAGAATCGTGATGATCGATCCGGGACATGGCGGAATAGATTCCGGTGCGATCGGTCATGAAGGTTCGGAAGAGAAACATATCGTGCTGGAGATCGCCAACCATATTCGCCAGCAACTCAGTGAGCATCCGCATATCGACGTGCGGCTGACGCGCGAAAGCGACCATTTTATCCCGCTGTTCCAGCGCGTGGAGATCGCCCACCAGCACGGCGCCAGCCTGTTTATGTCAATTCATGCCGACGGTTTTACCAGCCCGGACGCCAACGGCGCATCAGTGTTTGCCCTCTCTAATCGCGGCGCCAGCAGTACTATGGCGCGCTACCTGTCGGAGCGGGAAAACGCCGCTGATGATGTCGGTGGCGTCAAGGCAGCCGATAAAGACCACTATCTGCAGCAGATTCTGTTCGACCTGGTGCAAACCGATACGATTAAAAACAGCCTGACGCTGGGCAAACATGTGCTGAACCAGATCCGTCCGGTACATCATCTGCACAGTCAGCATACCGAGCAGGCAGCCTTTGCAGTACTGAAATCACCGTCAATTCCTTCGGTACTGGTGGAAACCTCGTTTATCACTAACCCCAGTGAAGAGCAGCTGTTAGGCACTACCGCCTTCCGGAAAAAGATTGCTGGCGCCATTGCTGACGGCATTGTCAGTTATTTCGATGATTTTGATCGTCACAATCGCCGCGCGGGTTAGGTATAATCGCGCAAAATGATTAACTACGGCATGCTTATGAACTCTCCCGATATCGCTCGCGTAAAACAGTTCCTGCTCTCGTTACAGGATCAAATTTGTCAGCAACTGGCGCTCGCCGATGGCGCAGCGCAGTTTGCTGAAGACAGCTGGCAGCGTCCCGGCGGCGGCGGCGGTCGCAGCCGCGTGCTGCGCAATGGCGGAGTATTTGAGCAGGCTGGCGTTAATTTCTCCCATGTGCATGGCGATACCATGCCCGCTTCCGCTACCGCACATCGCCCGGAACTGGCAGGCCGCAGCTTTGAAGCAATGGGGGTTTCACTGGTGATCCACCCCGAAAACCCCTATGTGCCCACCAGCCACGCCAATGTGCGTTTCTTTATCGCCGAAAAACCGGGTGAAGAGCCGGTATGGTGGTTTGGTGGCGGCTTCGACTTAACGCCGTTCTACGGTTTTGCGGAAGATGCGGTGCACTGGCACCAGACGGCGTTTAACCTCTGTCAGCCGTTTGGCGATCAGGTGTATGCGCGCTATAAGAAGTGGTGTGATGACTATTTCTGGCTGAAACATCGCGATGAACAGCGCGGTATCGGCGGCCTGTTTTTTGACGATCTGAATACGCCGGATTTTGATTACTGTTTCGACTTTACTCAGGCGGTGGGTCGTGGCTTCCTTGATGCTTATCTGCCGATCGTTGAACGCCGCAAAGCGCTGCCATGGGGCGAGCGTGAGCGTCAGTTCCAGCTTTATCGTCGTGGTCGTTATGTGGAATTTAATCTGGTGTGGGATCGCGGTACGCTGTTTGGTTTGCAGACCGGCGGCCGCACCGAATCAATTCTGATGTCGATGCCGCCGCTGGTTCGCTGGGAGTATGATTATCAGCCGGAAGCGGGCTCGCCGGAAGCCGCGTTGTACAGCGATTTTATTAAGGTGCGTGACTGGATTTAGGTTGTTACGGGCGGCGAGAACGCCGCCCCTACAATCGATCCCGTAGGGGCGGCGTTCTCGCCGCCCGCACATTTTACAGCGGCTGCGTCTGCGCTTCGACCACCGCCAGCGCCACCATATTGACGATCCGTCGCACCGAGGCTATAGGCGTCAATACATGCACCGGTCTGGCAATCCCCATCAGCACCGGCCCGACGGTAACCCCTTCCGAGCAGGAGACGCGTAGCAGGTTATAGCTGATCCGCGCTGCTTCGACATTTGGCATAATCAGGATATTGGCGGCGCCTTTTAACGGACTGTCCGGCATCAAATCGTGACGAATGCTCTCCACCAGCGCCGCATCGCCATGCATCTCCCCATCAATTTCCAGCTCCGGCGCACGGGCTTTAACCAGCGCCAGCGTATCGCGCATCTTGCGCGCCGCCGGCGCATCGGAGGTGCCAAAACTGGAGTGCGACAGCAGCGCCACTTTCGGCTCGATACCAAAGCGGCGCACGGTTTCTGCTGCCATCAGGGTTAACTCCGCCAACTCTTCTGGCGTTGGATCTTCGTTAACATAGGTATCGGCGATAAAGGTATTGCCGCTCGGCAGCAACAACGCATTCATCGCCCCCGCCACTTTCACATCAGGGCGGAAGCCAAACAGTTTTTCCACGATCTCATAGTGAGATTTATAGTCACCGATAGTACCGCAAATCAGCGCATCAGCCTCGCCACGATGAACCATAATCGCGCCAATCAGCGTCGGGTTACCGATAACCGCGCGCTGCGCCTCTTCGGCCGAAACCCCGCGCCGCTTCATAATCTGGTAATACTCACTCCAGTAGGCTTTAAAGCGCGGATCGGACTCATTATTCACAACTTCAAAATCTTTACCGGCTTCAATTTTCAGCCCGAGTTTTTGCAGGCGCATCTCAATCACACTGGGACGCCCAATCAGAATCGGCTTCGCCAGCCCTAAACTGATCAGCTCCTGAGTCGCATGCAGCACCCGCGCCTCTTCGCCTTCGGCCAGCACCACACGTTTCGGATCCAGACGTGCCTGTGAGAAGATTGGTTTCATAAACAGATTGGTTTTATAAACAAACTCCGTCAGCTTCTCGCGATAGAGATCAAAATTCTCAATCGGTCGCGTCGCCACACCGGAATCCATCGCCGCTTTCGCCACCGCCGGAGCAATTTTCACAATCAGGCGCGGATCAAAGGGTTTTGGGATTAGATAATCAGCGCCGAAGCTCAGCTCCTGATCGCCATACGCTGAAGCCACCACTTCGCTCTGTTCCGCCAGCGCCAGTTCCGCAATAGCATGTACTGCGGCCAGCTTCATCTCTTCGTTAATCGCGGTGGCGCCGACATCCAGCGCGCCACGGAAAATAAACGGGAAACAGAGCACATTGTTAACCTGATTCGGATAGTCCGAACGACCGGTGCAGATAATCGCATCGGGACGCACCTCTTTCGCCAGCGGCGGCAGAATTTCCGGTTCCGGGTTGGCCAGCGCCAGAATCAGCGGATTGGGCGCCATTCTTCTGACCATCTCCTGCGTCATCACTTTCGGCCCGGAACAGCCAAGGAAAATATCCGCGCCGGTAATCACCTCATCGAGAGTGCGTCTGCCGTCATCAGCGACCGCATAGGCCGCTTTGGTCTCCGCCATTGGCGTTTCGCGCCCCTGGTAAATCACCCCTTTTGAGTCGCAGACCACAATATTGTGCTTCTGCATGCCGAGCGCCACCAGCAGGTTCATACAGGCGATGGCCGATGCGCCAGCGCCGGAGACCACCAGTTGCACATCGGAGATATTTTTCTTTACCACCCGCAGACCATTCAGCACCGCAGCGGTACAGATAATCGCGGTGCCGTGCTGATCGTCATGAAACACCGGGATTTTCATCCGTTCGCGTAGCGCCTTCTCGATATAGAAACACTCCGGTGCTTTTATATCTTCGAGGTTAATGCCGCCAAACGTCGGCTCCAGCGCGGCAATCACGTTAATCAGTTTGTCCGGGTCCAGTTCGTCGATTTCGATATCAAATACATCGATACCGGCGAATTTTTTAAACAGTACGCCTTTGCCTTCCATCACTGGTTTGCCGGCCAGCGCGCCGATATTCCCCAGTCCGAGCACCGCAGTGCCGTTGGAGATCACCGCCACCAGATTGCCGCGGGCGGTGTATTTATGCGCGGCTAACGGGTCTTTGGCGATTTCCAGACAAGGCGCGGCCACGCCTGGCGAATACGCCAGCGCCAGATCGCGCTGGGTAGCCAGCGGTTTGGTGGGTGAAACCTGAATCTTGCCGGGGGTGGGGAACTGGTGAAAATCGAGCGCACTCTGCTTCAGTTGATCATCCATCGTCAGAATTCCTTATTGGTTATCAAGAAGTCCGGGTCGACAGTATAGAAGCGGCAAAAGGGGGAAAAACATGAACCGCTTCAAACTTTGCAGCAGCAAGGGGGGATTATGGAAATAATTTCCAAATTTGCGAGGGCGGCGAGAACGCCGCCCGTGCGGGATCGATTGTAGGGGCGGCGTTCTCGCCGCCCTTATTTGGTCATATTCAGCAAGGTACGCACGTTCTGCGCCGAGGTGGCAATAATATCAATCGCGCCGGTGCGTAATGCACCAAGAATTGCCATCGCTTTGGTATTTTCCGAGGCAATAGCAATCACACAGGGGATTTTGCGCAGCTCTTCGATGCTGACGCCAATCACGCGATCGTTCATCACGGTATCAACGTGTTCGCCTTGCGCATTAAAGAAGTCATAGCCGGCCACATCACCGGTGACACCCTGATTAAGGCTGGCATCGATAATTTCATGCGGACTGAACCAGCCGAGCTTGACCATATAACTGTTTTCGTTCATATCGCCAATGCCCACCAGCGCGATATCGGCTTTGCGCGCGCGATCCAGCGTCTCTTTAATGGTGCCGTTCTGCATAAAGGCTTCTTTTAACGCACGGTTTTCCACATATGCCGGGGCATACAGCGTTTCGCTAATGCCGCCAAACTTCTTCGCCAGACGACGGCTGATATGGTCAGCGTTGATCGCGTCGCCGGGCCGGTGGGTGCCGCCAATACCGCTGATAAAGTGGCAGTTGCGCGTCGGCACGCTGCCCGGATGATCGGCGACCGCCGCCACATTGCGTCCCTGCCCGACCGCCACGACCGAATTATCTTTTAAAGTTTGCGACAGATGCATCGCCACCAGCGCAGCCACCTGACGGCGCTGCTCTTCATCATCAGGGTGGTCAAGGGCAATCAGCGCGCGTTGCAGTGAGAAACGCTGCAGCAGTTGTTGTTCAAGACGGGTACTGAACACCGGATGGTAGCGGACATTGATCTCAACGATGCCTTCTTCTTTGGCGCGTTTTAATAAGCGTCCGACTTTGATGCGCGAAATACCAAACTTACGCGCAATCTCCTCCTGAGTGATCTCATCCTGGTAATAAGCCACCGCGATTTCTGTCAGCAGCTCGGCGTCCTGAGAAAACGTGTTTTTTTCCATCCGGGCAGTCGTCTCTTGATCGATTTTATGGGCGGCGCAGCAATGTATACCATTTTCTGATAGTTAGCTGGCGAATTTCTTTGTCAGATCATGATGTGACATCACGAAAAATGATGGCGTGCCAGCCATTATAACTGGCTGACACGCCCGGGGGAATTAACGACGAATGGCGTCGATTTTCAGCATGCGGGCAATCACGATATCCAGCTCTTTCTGATCGAAAATCTGTTTCCAGTCTGGTTTCACAATTTTCTCGCGGCCATATTCCATGGCGATCATGCAGGCATCAGAGAACGGGTTAGTGGCGCGGAACGCCACCGCCAGTGCAATCTGTATATGTCCGTACAGCATCGCTTTTGCCGCTTCTTCCGGCACCCCTGAATGTTTCACCGTTTCATCCAGCGCTTCTTTCATAAAGGCACCGACCATACAGGCCACGGTCTCCACCAGCGTCGGCTCCAGATAAGCCAGCTGAGTTACCGTCACCCAGTGCACCTGCTCGACCGGGCCGTACATCACGCTAATCACCTTGCTCAGCTCCGCCTTCTGCGCGTCGCTGCCGCTTTCAAATGATGCGGCGACATGCTGAATTGCCGCCACGCCGCCAAAGGCATCGGCATGCTCTTCTTTGGTATAACGGTCAAGGAATACCGACGGATGGCATGGATGCGCCACCGCGTAGTGAATGCCGTCGCGCAGGGCAATCAGGTTGGCATAGGCCGCCGCCGGATCAAGGGTTAACAGCGTGGCGCCAGCCTTCATTTGCGGCACCACCAGCTCAGAAACTTTGCCCAGTACGATATCCGGCACCGCAAGGATCACCACATCACTTACTGGCACCACGGATTCAGCATCAGAGATCTCACGCCCCTGCGCAGTGACCTGAGCCTGCGCCTGCGGCGCGCTCTCACAGTAAAATACCTGGTAGTCGCTTTTCTGCAGGTTGGCGGAAATACGCATGCCCATTTTGCCGCCTGCGCCAATCACGGTGATAGTGGTTATTTGTGTGCTCATCAGTTACTCCTGGGTTGTCTGTGACGTAAAAAATCAACGCTTTGTTGGGTCCACTCAGCTTCGCGCTGGCAGGTGCTCTGGGCATCCTGCTGCCACGGCAGCCAGTGTTCTACGATTTGGTTAATGCCGCGCTCATCGGGACGTACCTGCGCAATCAGCAGGTCATAGTCAAGCAGTCCTTCACCCAGCGGCGCGCCAGCCAGCGTAAAGCCAACCCACCCCTCCTGCCGGCTAAAGGCAAAATCTTTAATATGCAGGTTCAGCACCCGGTCAGCGGTATTGGTGATCACCTGCTGCGGTTGCTCCAGCGCCGCGACGCAGTTGGCCGGGTCGAGACAGACGCCAAGATAAGCGGATGGAAAACGCGCAATCACTGACATCATCTCGGCGCTGTTCACCTGTTCATAGGTTTCCAGGCACAGTTTTACCTGTTGCTGTTCAAGCTGCGGCAGGATGGTTTCGATCAGCGCCGCCGCTTCCGCCAGCGTCGGCCGGTGGCTGGCGCTGTTAAACATCGAACGAATCACGGTGACCTGCAGAATGCTGGCCAGCTGTAAATAGCGCTGCAGATGGGCGGTTTGCAGACCGCGGGTGCCCAGCTCCAGTTCGAGTCCGAGGCGATCGGCCTGCTGACGCAGTGCCAGTAACTCAGCATCACTCCAGTTTTCAATCTGCGGGTAATCACAGATCTGAAACAGTGTCACTCCCATCGCGGCGGTCTGTTCCAGCATCTGCGCCAGCGTCAGTGGCGCCGGAACCCGATCCGAGCTGCGCCAGAAAAATGCATAGGTGCTTAATCCGATAGCCATTTATGCCTCCGTAGCTGATGGCGAGGTGGCGGCCAGCGCGGCAGCCTCATCAATAATCTGGCGCAACGCCGCTGGCTGATGGGCAAAGCGTCCAAGGAACAGGCCGTTCACCTGATGGCCCAGACGGCTCAGCAGGCCGGGTCCGGCGCTGCCGCCATAAATCACGCGGAAATGGAAATCACCAAAGTCGTTAAGCTGACGCAGCCCATCACAGACTTCAGCAATAAACGCATCCGGCGCCGGGGCTGGCGCGCCAATCGCCCATTGTGGCTCCCAGGCCAGCACTACTTCGCCACGCAGTTGCTGACGATTCGCCTCGCTTAAGGCGGCAATCAGCTGCTGGCGACAGGTGGCAATCGCCTGATCGGGCGGCAACTGCTGCTCTTCGCCAAAGCACAGCACCGGGGTCAGGCCATTGCGCAGTGCAGCGGCCAGCTTGGCGGCAATCTGCACATCGGTTTCAGCAAAATGGCGGCGGCGTTCGGCGTGACCGATCTCCACATAACGACAACCCAGTTCGGCCAGCATCGGGCCACCGACTTCACCAGTCCAGGCGCCGCTATCTTCCCAGCACAGGTCTTGCGCGCCGATGCTTACCGCAGTAGCCGAGAAGATCTGTCCAATCGCCGCTATCGCCGGAAAGGCAGGCAGCACAAACAGTCCGACCTCGCCGTTTACTATCGCCGGATGATGACGGGCAATCTCCGCCACCTCCTCACTCCATGCCAGCGTCTGCTGATAGCTGAAGTACATCTTCAGACTAACGCCCAGCGTAATACGCGGCTGTGTCATTCGTTGATCTCCTGTAACTGCTGTACCGGCGCATTGGCCTGTAATACGGCCAGGACTTTATTGACGATCAGCGCCAGCGACACCGCACCAGCATCCGCGGTACCCAGACTTTTCTCCGCCAGCGGACGGGCGCGCCCCATTTTTGGCAACAGTTGGGCGGTATCTTTGGCGCTTTGTGCAGCCTGCTGCGCCGCAGCGGCCCAGGCATCAACCAGGCTGTCACCGGCATTAACCCGGCTGGTCAGGCAGTCACTGAATGGCACCAGCACATCCACCAGCGTTTTATCGCCAGGTTTAGCTTTGCCAAAGTGCATAATGCCCTCTTTCGCATGCTGCACACCCAGCGCTACCCGCTGCGCATTCGGCGCCTGGCTGTCGCCCAGCGCGGTGCCGATCGCGGTCAGCGCCACGCCCCACAGCGCACCTGAGGTGCCGCCCGCTTTATCAGCCCAGGCGTCTGCGGCGCGACAGAGTAAGGTGCCGGCACCAGCATGGCGCTGCTGCATTTCACGCGCTTTCTCCAGCGCTCCCAGCGAGCCGCGCTCCATACCAATACCGTGGTCGCCGTCACCGGCAACCGCATCGATACGGCCCAGCTCGGTAGCATTGACTTCAATCACTTCGGCAATCGCTTCGATAATCGCCAGCGTACAAGCCGCGGCATGCTGTGAGGCTTTGCTGGCGTCAGGGACCTGGTCAATCTCAGGCAGTTGCTGTTCGACGGCGCTAAGCTGCTCGGCAACGATCACGCTGCCTTTACGGAATGCCGGCGCATTGGCCGGTGCGCGCCAGAATCCTTCCAGCTGCTCATCCAGCCACATCAGCGTCAGCGAGGCGCCAGCCATATTAAAGCTGGTGACAAATTCACCCACTTCCGGCTCCACCACCTGCAAGCCTTCGTCGCCAAGCAGCTGCGCCACGCGGCGATAGACGACAAACAGCTCTTCATATTTTACCGAGCCGAGACCATTCAGGATCACTGCCACCCGCTGACCGCGACGGGTGCTAATCTCCTGCGGACACTCTTTCATCAGGCTGCTGACAAACAGCTCCGCCAGTGCATCGGCTGCCGGAATATCGCACTCCTGAATGCCCGGTTCGCCATGAATGCCCATGCCCAGCGCCATAGTGCCGTGCGCCACTTCAAACAGCGGCTGCGTGGCACCCGGCAGCGTACAGCCAGAGAAGGCGACGCCCAGCGAGCGGGTACGGTGGTTGGCATGACGCGCGATGCGGGTAACTTCAGCCAGTGAATGGCCCGCTTCGGCGGCGGCGGCGGCGACTTTAAATACCGCCAGATCGCCCGCCACCCCACGACGCTTCTCATGCTCATTCAGCTCAGCGCTAAAGATATCGTCAGTCACCGCCAGCAGTTCGCAGGGGATGCCTTCGGCTTTCAGCCGCTCGCAGGCCTGGCCAAAGTGCAGCACATCACCGGCATAGTTACCGAAAGCCAGTAATACGCCGCCACCATTATCGGCAGCGCGCGCCACGTTGTAGATCTGTTGCGCCGACGGCGAGGCAAACAGATTACCCATCGCCGCGCCGTGCGCCATCCCCTGTCCCACCAGGCCGGAAAATGCCGGGTAGTGGCCGGAACCGCCGCCAATCACCAGCGCGACACTGCCTGGCTGGCTGCGGGTGCTGCGCACCACGCCGCCTGCGACCTGGCGCACTTTATCGGCGTTGGCGGCCACAAAACCTTCAATCAGTTCACTGGCAAAGGCGGAGGGCTGATTAAACAGATAGGTCATTGGGTGTGCTCCTGTGGAATGTGGGCAGACTGAAATCCTGAACGTTTAGCGTTAAGTAACAACATCAGTAGCGCGGAGAGCAGCATGAAACCGCCCACCACCATCATCGAAACGGTGTAACCCCCGGTGGCATCGTGCAGCATGCCGGTGAGATAGCCGGCGGAGAAACCGGCGACATTGCCTAAGGTGTTAATCAGCGCAATCGCCGCCGCCGCAGAAGCGCCGGTCAGGAACTGGGTTGGCAGCGTCCAGAAGTTAGGCAGCGCCGCGAAGATTGAACTGGCGGTTATTGAGATCACCAGGATAGTCGCCAGCGGTGAATCCATATACAGAGCCAGCGGCACGCTGATGGCGCCGGTCAGTGCCGGCAGCGCGATATGCCAGGTTTTGCAACCGCGACGGGTGGCGTCCTTCGACCAGAAGAACATCACCACGGCGGCAAACAGATACGGCACGCCGGTAATCAGCCCTTTCTCAATCACGTTAAACGAGGTGCCAAACTGCTGCTGGAAGCCGGAAATAATCGTTGGCAGGAAAAACGCCAGGGCATACAGGCCGTAGATAAAACCAAAGTAGACCAGGCACAGCATCCAGACGCGGCCGTTAAACATCACGCTGCGCAGGCTGGCATGCGCGCCGCCGCATTTCTCACGCTGCTCTTTTTCCAGCGCGGTAGTCAGCCACTCTTTCTCCTGCGCATTCAGCCATTTGGCTTCACGCGGCGAGTCCACCAGATAGAACCAGGCGACGATGCCGATCACAATCGCCGGAATCGACACACCGAGGAACATTACGCGCCAGCCGGAGAGGCCAAACAGACCGTGTTGATCAATCAACGCGGCGGCCAGCGGCGCGCCCAGCACCACGGTCAGCGGCTGCGCAAGATAGAACAGCGACAGCACTTTGCTGCGGTGTTTCGCCGGTACCCACATGCTGAGAAACAGGATCGCGCCCGGGAAGAAGCCGGCTTCGGCAATCCCCAGCAGCAGACGCAGCGTATACAGTCCTTCCACGCTGCTGACCCAGGTAAACAGTAATGAGACGATGCCCCAGCTGACCATAATGCGCGCCAGCCATTTGCGCGCGCCGAAGCGATGCAGCGCGAGGTTGCTGGGGACTTCCAGCAGGATATAGCCAATAAAGAAGATGCCGGAGGCGAGACCAAACTGCGCCGCATGCAACCCCAGATCGTCGGTCAGGCCATTCGGTCCGGCGAAAGAGATGGCGGTACGGTCAAGGAAGTTGATAAAGAACATCAGCGCGACAAAGGGCACTAAGCGTAGCGACACCTTACGGATGGCGGATTTTTCGACGGCGTGTTGATCAATCGCGTTCATTGGGTACCTCCGGCAGCGTACTGCTGCGCAGGCTGGATAAACTGGCTCCCTGGTGCAGGGGCATTACGGCGATGTTTCGCGGTTGGTGAGGGTGACAGAAGGCAGATTTGACGCATGGTTTGAGTCCTCAGTGGGTCTTCTTGTGCATTGCATCAATGCGTGAACATATGAACGCTACCTGAATTTATGTTCAAACCCCAGCTCACAAAACGAAAATTGTGACGTAGCTCATAACCTTCAATTCTGCTTTTTATCGCGCAGTTTCGCGCAGCACAGGCGCGTAAAGGGATTAAAGCGGCAACCGCTACGGCAAAAAGAAAACAAACAAAAGAACACCTATTGAACATATGAACAGAAGTGCGTTAGGGTAATAGCGAACCGCCGCCCGGGATAACCTTATGTCCTCCCGACCCTGCGGCACTGTTAACCCAGCGGGAGTAACCTTATATGTCTTCTATTGCAATTGGCGCCGACGATGCAGCTCTGGAACTGAAAAACCTGATTAAGCAGTTCCTGCAGGAAAAAAATATTGATGTCAGTGACTACAGTAACGACGCCCAGGCGGAGAAGCCGCTCTACCCGGATATCGCCTGGACGCTGGCCAACGCCATCCGCGAAGGTAAACACGAACGCGGCATTCTGATCTGCGGTACCGGTATTGGTATGGCGATTGTCGCCAATAAAGTGCCCGGCATCCGCGCCGCCCAGTGCCACGACACCTATTCCGCCGAACGCGCACGTAAAAGCAACAATGCGCAGGTGATGACGCTGGGCGCGCGCGTGATTGGGCCGGAACTGGCGCGCAGCATCGTTAACAGCTGGCTTAATTCAGAATTCGAAGGCGGCGGATCATCAGAAAAAGTGGATAAAATCAGCTACTACGAGCAGAGCGTCTGCGCTAAATAAATCCCCTGACGGGCACACCGGAAGTGTGCGCCGTCACAGTTTTTTGTGGAACTGCTACACTTTCAGTTGCGGCTTTTTTTATTGTCCGCTACGCGGCCATTGAGCGAACCCATCGCAATAATCAGAGAAAACGCATTTCTATTCCCGGACGTCTGATGCAATGTTTCGCCTGAAAACACTTAGCCGTGTCGGTTAGAGTGGTCGTGCCGTCGTTGTCCTGTCGCCTGAAAACAGGCCCGGACAGCGATACGCCGCCCCGGACGCCCGCAGGTTTTAGCGCACGCCCCGAGACAACGCCCGCCACGGCTCTATTCGCATTAGCGATTGCTTATCAAGGAGACAAGAGATGAACCAGCTAGAGGCATTAAAACAGTTCACTACCGTTGTGGCAGATAGTGGCGATATTGAATCGATTCGTAACTACCATCCTGAAGATGCTACCACCAACCCGTCACTGATTCTGA
This sequence comes from Winslowiella arboricola, assembly GCF_025527015.1. Lineage (GTDB taxonomy): Bacteria > Pseudomonadota > Gammaproteobacteria > Enterobacterales > Enterobacteriaceae > Erwinia > Erwinia arboricola. The sequence continues at coordinate 215,097 of NZ_JAODIM010000038.1, forward strand.
AAGCATCCGGCCTCGACTCCTACAAGCACCTGATCGACGATGCAATTGATTACGCCAAAAAACAGGGCGGCAGCAAAGAGACGCAGATTATTAACGCCAGCGACAAAGTGGCGATTAATCTCGGGATGGAAATCCTGAAAAGCGTCCCGGGCCGTGTGTCTACCGAAGTGGACGCCCGCCTCTCTTTTGACCGTGGTATGTGTGTCACCAAAGCAGAAAAACTGGTGAGAATGTACGAAGACCACGGCATTGACCGTTCACGTATCCTGATCAAGCTGGCGTCCACCTGGGAAGGGATCCGCGCGGCGGAAGAGCTGGAAAAAAATGGCATCAACTGTAACCTGACGCTGCTGTTCTCCTTCGCGCAGGCGCGCGCCTGTGCTGAAGCGGGTGTGTTCCTGATCTCCCCGTTCGTCGGCCGTATCTATGACTGGTACAACACCCGCAAGCCACTGGATCCGTATGTAGTCGATGAAGATCCGGGCGTTAAATCCGTGCGCGATATCTATGAATATTACAAACAGCATCGCTATAACACCGTCATCATGGGTGCCAGCTTCCGTAAAGTTGAGCAGATTCTGGCGCTGGCGGGCTGCGATCGTCTGACGATCTCCCCTAACCTGCTGGAAGAGCTGCAGGCCAGCGATGCACCGGTAGAACGTAAACTGGCGCCGTCGACTGAAGCGTTCCATCAGCCAGCCTCGCTGTCTGAATCAGAGTTCCGCTGGGAGCATAACCAGGATCCTATGGCTGTAGAAAAACTGGCGGAAGGTATTCGTCAGTTCGCCGTCGACCAGCAGAAGCTGGAAGATGTGCTGGCCGCTAAGCTGTAACTCAGCCGCATCATTACCGCGCTAACAGCACGCACGGACGACAATTTCGTCGCCCGTGCTTTATTTCCCGAACCAAAAACAGGGGAGAAGATATGTCTTCACGTAGAGAGCTTGCTAACGCAATTCGTGCGCTCAGTATGGATGCCGTACAGAAAGCCAAATCGGGCCATCCCGGTGCGCCTATGGGGATGGCAGACATCGCCGAAGTGCTCTGGCGCGATTTCCTCAAGCACAATCCGACCAATCCGGCATGGGCCGATCGCGACCGCTTTATCCTCTCTAACGGTCACGGCTCGATGTTGCTGTACAGCCTGCTGCACCTCAGCGGCTACGATCTGCCGATCGAAGAGCTGAAAAACTTCCGCCAGCTGCATTCGAAAACGCCTGGTCACCCTGAAATTGGCTATACCCCGGGCGTGGAAACCACCACCGGGCCGCTGGGCCAGGGTCTGGCTAATGCCGTGGGTCTGGCTATCGCCGAACGTACGCTGGGCGCGCAGTTTAACCGCCCGGACCACGATATTGTCGACCACTTCACCTATGTGTTTATGGGCGATGGCTGCCTGATGGAAGGCATCTCCCATGAAGTCTCTTCGCTGGCGGGTACGCTGGGTCTCGGCAAGCTGATTGGTTTCTACGATCACAACGGCATCTCCATCGATGGTGAAACCGCTGGCTGGTTTACCGATGACACCGCTAAACGTTTCGAAGCCTATAACTGGCATGTGGTGCATGAAATTGATGGCCACGATCCGGCGGCGGTCGCCGCGGCGATTAAAGAAGCGCAGAGCGTAACCGATAAGCCATCGCTGATTATCTGCCGCACCATTATTGGCTTTGGTTCGCCAAATAAAGCCGGTAAAGAGGAAGCGCATGGCGCGGCGCTGGGTGACGAAGAAGTGGCGCTGACGCGTAAAGCATTGGGCTGGAATTATCCGCCGTTTGAAATTCCAAAAGAGATTTATGGCCAGTGGGATGCCAAAAACGCCGGCCAGCAAAAAGAGAAGAGCTGGAACGATAAGTTCGCGGCTTACAAAGCGGCGCATCCTGAGCTGGCGCAAGAGTTTGCCCGCCGTATGGATGGCGGTATGCCAGAAAACTGGCAGGCCGAAGCGCAGAAATATATCGCTGATTTGCAGGCCAATCCGCAGAAAATCGCCAGCCGTAAAGCGTCGCAAAATGCACTGGAAACCTACGGCAAGTTACTGCCGGAGTTCCTCGGTGGTTCCGCTGACCTGGCGCCAAGTAACCTGACGATCTGGTCTGGCTCGAAGTCGATTAAAGATGATATCGCCGGTAATTATATCCATTACGGCGTGCGTGAGTTCGGCATGACGGCGATTGCCAACGGTATCGCCCATCATGGCGGCTTTGTGCCTTACACCGCTACCTTCCTGATGTTTGTCGAGTATGCGCGTAACGCCGCGCGTATGGCGGCGCTGATGAAGGCGCGGCAGATTATGGTCTATACCCATGACTCGATTGGCCTTGGCGAAGATGGTCCGACTCACCAGCCGGTTGAACAGCTCGCCAGCCTGCGTCTGACGCCAAATATGAGCGTCTGGCGTCCGTGTGACCAGGTTGAAACGGCAGTGGCATGGAAACACGCCGTTGAGCGCCATAACGGCCCTACTGCGCTGATCCTGTCACGTCAGAATCTGGCGCAGCCGGAACGCAGTCAGGCCCAGCTGGAGAATATTTCACGCGGTGCTTATATTCTGCAGGATGCAGACGGCACGCCGGATGTGATTCTTATCGCTACCGGTTCAGAAGTGGAGATCACGCTGGGTGCAGCGCAGAAACTTAGCGTCAGCGGCCATAAGGTGCGCGTGGTGTCGATGCCGTCCACTGATATCTTTGATAAACAGGACGTCGCATACCGTGAATCGGTGCTGCCTTCAACCGTCAGCAAGCGTGTGGCGGTAGAAGCAGGTATTGCCGATTACTGGTACAAGTATGTTGGCCTGAACGGTGCGATTGTCGGCATGACCGGGTTTGGTGAATCGGCTCCGGCGGACAAGCTGTTTGCTGAGTTCGGCTTTACGGTGGAAAATATCGTCAGCCATGCGGAAGCGCTGTTGAAACCACACTGATAAAACCGGCGGCGGAAACGCCGTCATTACGGTTGATGCAAATCATTGACACGGGCGGCGAGAACGCCGCCCCTACAGACGTTTTTTGTAGGGGCGGCGTTCTCGCCGCCCTTTTTTATTCCGCTATCGGCGCCTGATTGCTGACCCATAATGTCGGCCACGCATCGCTGCCGTGCCAGTTATCACAGGTTGACTCTTCGGCATAATCCGCCAGCACAAAACGTTGTCCGTTAAACTGCCAGCGCGAGGTATTGCCGCAATCCCCCAACCCGCGACCTTTGGAAAACGTAATCAACTGCCCGCTGGCGGCGTCATATTCGGCGTTAATCAGCTCCATCTGCTTCTCGGTGCGATTCGGCGGCGTAAATGGCAGCTCAAGGCTGATTCCGCGCGCCACATACGGCAGCGTGCGCGTCACTTCAAACGCTAAATAGATCACGTTATAAGCGCCCATTTCACAACTGACCAGCAACAGCGCTTTATTATCGGTTAACGGCGCAACGCTGACCTCGCGGCGCATCGGATCCAGGGAGCACTCATCGGTGTTTACCCGCCAGGTGGCAAAATCAATCAGCCCGTTACTCTCTTCCCGCGTCAGCGGCGCCGGAGCATGCTCTGCACGCTCAGGCTGTGGCGGCGCAGGTTCCGGCGGCACATCGAAAGTGACGCGATCGCCACGCCTGACCCAGGCGCTCATGCCATTCACCCTGCCCTGAATATCATCCATCAACAGCAGCGCCGCTTTCATGCCGTGCAGCGAGATGGTCGCCTGCGGGCGGTATGTCAGCTGCATCTCATCAGCATCCATAATCTGGGCGAGGAACTCATCAATCGAGATGGCATAGGAAGTGGCAAGATGATGGGGTTCAACCGTCCAGTGTTTCAGATCCGGCCGCAGACGCTGCTGATCGAGCAACAGGTTATCCTGCAACGAACCGCCACTCAGTTCACCAGTGTACTGATTGCCATAATCAATCCGCAGCAGCGGACGATCGTTGCTGCCCGCATGGCGGGAAATGGTCATCACCAGACTGTTTTCACCGGAGACACTGCGGGCCTCACAAAAGTTAAGGTTATTGCAGGTCACTTGCCAGTCGGAAATTGTCTTTTGCAATGGCTCTGCCCGCACGCTCGCGACGAACAGAAAAGGCAACAAAAGCAGCGACTTCATCCAATAAGGCATTAAATAATCAGGTCCCCGAAATATTCATATGGTGATAATAACGCAACGGCAGACGATCAACATGTCTTAATCTGTGACTCAGACCATAAAGCGGCACCGATCGCGGAAAGAACAGGCTGAAAAGAGAGTGTTGATGAATTGTTATCATCCTGACGGGGCGTCAGTGGCTCAATCGGATTTGTCGGACAATTAACCCGACGGCAAAAAGAAGTGAGGCGGGCAGAGGAAAAAGCAGGCGACCGGTCGTCGCCCTCCAAATGATTACGCTTTCAGCCATCCGGCCAGCTGAGCATGTTGCAGCAACATAATGGTCTTACCGTCGCGGATACGACCCTCTTTCACCATCGCCAGCGCCGTCGGGAAACTCACTTCCAGCACATCGATAGCTTCATCTTCCACGCCGCCGCCGGCATTATCGCGCAGTGACTCATCGTATTCTGCGGCAAAGAAGTGTACCAGCTCCGTCACGCCGCCTGGCGACATATAGGCTTCATACAGTTTCTCCACCTTACCAACCGCATAGCCGGTCTCTTCAATCGCCTCTTTACGGATGCAGTCTTCTGGTGAATCGTCGTCAAGCAGCCCGGCGCAGGCTTCAATCAGCATGCCATTTTCATTGCCATTGATATAAGTCGCGATACGAAACTGCGCTATCAGCACCACGCTATTTTTCTCGCGGTTATACAGCAGGATAGTCGCGCCATTACCGCGATCGTACACTTCGCGCTTATGACGCAGCGCCGTGCCATCTTTAGCGATCAGATCGTAGGTGAAATTGCGCAATACAAACCAGTTTTCTGACAGGATTTTATTCTTGATGATCTCGACTTTCGCTGACATAGCCTCTCCACGGCAAAGTTACGGAGCCTGTCATCTTAAGACGGAAAGCGGCGGAAAACTATCTTAAAGCAGGGAGAAAACAGGCCAGCGGATGCTGACCTGTTAAGCAGGCTTACTCAGGTTGCTCTTTCAGCGGACGATCCTGGTGCTCAGCATTGTCATGTTGCGCGTGATAATCATGCTCAGTGGCGGCGATCGCATTGACGCGTTTACGTACGCCAAACCAGCCGAGAATCAGCACCACCGCGATTAACGGAATCGACGCAATGGTGTAAGTACCGTTGGGATAGTCAAATGCCATCAGTACCAGCACGCTGGCGAGGAACAGCAGCGTCAGCCACGAAGTAAACGGCGCCCATGGCATTTTAAAGCTTACGTCGTCAGCTTTGCCCTCTTTAATCGCCTTACGCAGGCGCATCTGGCACACCACGATAAACGCCCAGGAGCTGATAATGCCCAGCGAGGCGATATTCAGCACAATCTCAAACACCTGCGACGGCACGTAGTAGTTAAGGATTACCCCGATGATATATACCGCAATGGTCGCCAGAATCCCGGCGTAAGGCACCTGCTGTTTGCTCATCTTCGACATAAACTGCGGTGCAGAACCGCCCATCGACATCGAACGCAGAATACGCCCGGTAGAGTAGAGACCGGAGTTCAGACTGGAGAGCGCCGCACTCAGCACCACAATATTCATAATGCTGCCGATATAGGGTACGCCCAGTTTGCTGAAGAAGGTGACAAACGGACTCTGCCCGGCCTGATAGGCATTCCACGGCAGCAGCAGAACCAGCAGCACCACCGAACCGACATAGAACAGACCGATACGCCAGATCACGCTGTTAATCGCTTTTGGCAGTACCGTTTCCGGGTTTTTGCACTCCCCCGCCGCGGTACCCACCAGCTCAATCGAGGCAAAGGCAAATACCACCCCCTGCACCAGCACCAGCGCCGGTAACAGGCCATGCGGGAAAAATCCGCCATTGTCGGTAATCAGATGGAAGCCGGTGGCATTGCCATCAAGGATTTTTCCGCTGCCAAGGAAGACCGTACCGACCACCAGGAACACCACAATCGCCAGCACTTTAACCAGCGCAAACCAGAACTCCATCTCGGCAAACCACTTTACACCGATCATATTCATGGTACCGACTATCGCCAGCGCGCCCAGTGCAAATACCCATTGCGGCACATCACCAAAAGCGCCCCAGTAGTGCATATAGAGCGCCACTGCGGTGATATCGACAATACCGGTCATTGCCCAGTTAACGAAGTACATCCAGCCTGCAACGTAGGAGGCTTTTTCGCCAAGAAATTCACGGGCATAAGAGACAAAGCTGCCACTGGAAGGGCGATGAAGCACCAGTTCGCCCAGCGCACGTAAAATAAAGAATGAGAAGATCCCGCAAACTAAGTAGACCACCGCCAGTGCCGGACCGGCAGCCTGCAAGCGTCCACCGGCACCAAGGAACAGACCGGTTCCTATCGCGCCACCGATAGCAATCATCTGAACCTGACGATTACCCATCGCTTTCTGATAGCCAGTATCATGAGAATTCAACCAGCGTCTTTTTGCAGCGCGAGCATCAGCGGCGCTTTTTTTCGTAGCTTTCATTATCAATCCTGTTTCCTGTCCAATAATAGAGCGCCTGTACGCTCTACCCATCGCCACCGGTATAACCAATCGTTTGCGTTCCACCGCTGGCAAGGGGGGGAAGTGGCTATCATCCTGTTATTTATAATGTTGCGGATGATGCTAATTTTACGGCGATGAATCCTACCCGTTCTCCGTGAACGAAGCAAAATATCCCATAATGGAATTCGTTATGATTTGTAATTATGTGGACTGGCAGCAGGAAAAGTTGCGTTTAGCTTGACGCATAGCAAAAAAAACCGACCGTAAAACTCGGTCGGTTCAGTCGATGCCCGCAGGCAAACTAAGGCTACAGGATGGAAGGTAAAAAACAGGTTTAGCGATAAATCTCGGCGGTCCCGCTCCACAGGCTGGAATCGCCTGGGTTATCGACGCCAACAACACGATAATGGGTGGCGCCCATCTCTTCAGCTTTCTGTGAAAGCGTGCGGGTGGCGTCATCTAGTGTACCGTTGACGCCTGAGATGGATACACTACCTATGCTTTGCAAACCCTGACTCTGCTGACGATCGACCTCAGTGGCGGCCATCGCCGTAAATGAAGTGGTAGCAAACAGGGCGACAGCAATAATTGCCGGTAATTTAATCTTCATCAGATGCTCCTCAGAACACGTTATTCGTTAGTTGATTCGTTAATCACGAGATTGATTATTACCGTTACAATGAAAGGCAACGTGAGGCGCAGGTAAAAGCATTAAAGCTTTGTGAAGAGAAGCGGCGGGAATCCAGGGAAACGTCAGGATAAGTCGCCTTTTGTGTCAACAGTAACCTGATGTGATAAACATGCAGGGCAATGAAACACTTCTCCATACGCATGTCAGTAGTTCTCACCACCATCATGCTTACCTGCTTTGCTTACTCCTCAGCGCCACCATCAATCGCTCACTTTCCCCCTGCAGCGCAAAACGGTCGATATTGCCTGAGTCAGGCCGACTATCTTATTCATAGCCCTTGCTAACTAATATAGCCGATGCTATACCTGTATATAAAAGCGCCTCTGATTGCCGAATAACCCACCGCACCATTTCGGCCAGAGCAGTGAAAAAATTAATTATCAGCAAATTGCATTGGTTGAAACTGAGTCTGAGGAAAGACCTGATGAAGAAAACTTCTGGAAATACGCGGTCAATTTTTAATACGTGGCTGGCAACGTCAGCATTTGGACTGCTGTTGGCTTTTAGCGTCAGCAGCGTCCGCGCAGCAGAAAAGTTTAAGGTGGTGACCACCTTTACGGTTATTCAGGATATCGCGCAGAATATCGCCGGTGATGCGGCGGTGGTCGAGTCCATCACCCGCCCTGGCGCGGAGATCCATGATTATCAGCCCACCCCGCGTGATGTGATGAAAGCCCAGTCGGCGGATCTGATCTTATGGAACGGTCTCAATCTGGAGCGCTGGTTCAATCGTTTCTTTAGTAATCTGCATGATGTGCCTTCGGTGGTGGTAACAGAAGGCATCGAGCCGATGTCAGTGAGTGATGGCCCTTATTCCGGTAAGCCAAACCCGCATGCCTGGATGTCTCCGGCCAACGCACTGGTCTATATCGAAAATATTCGTCAGGCGCTGGTCAAATATGATCCAAATAACGCGCAAACCTATAACCAGAATGCGAAAACCTATGCGGCAAAAATCGCTGCGCTGGATGCGCCGTTACGCGCCCGCCTTGACAAAATTCCTGATCAGCAGCGCTGGCTGGTGACCAGTGAAGGCGCATTTAGCTACCTGGCGCGTGATTATCAGCTGAAAGAGGTGTGGTTATGGCCGATCAATGCCGACGAACAGGGTTCGCCACAGCAGGTAAAGCGGGTAATTGATACCGTACGTAAACAGCAGATCCCGGTGGTATTCAGTGAAAGCACCATTTCCGATAAACCGGCGAAACAGGTAAGTAAAGAGACGGGCGCACGCTATGGCGGCGTTCTCTATGTTGACTCGCTGTCGCAAGCCAACGGGCCAGTGCCAACCTATATCGACCTGCTGCAGGTAACGGTCGATACCATTGCCAGAGGGTTCGGACAATGACCACACCGGCGCATATTTCGCTGCAGAATATCACCGTCACTTATCGTAACGGCCATACCGCACTGAGCGACGCCAGTTTCGAGCTGAATGCAGGCAGCCTGTGCGCCCTGATTGGGGTCAATGGCAGCGGAAAATCAACGCTGTTTAAAAGCATTATGGGACTGGTAAAACCCTCCAGCGGTAAGGTGACCATTAACCAGCAGCCGGTGGCGAAAGCGCTGCGCAGCAACCTGATCGCTTATGTCCCGCAGACCGAAGAGGTGGACTGGAATTTTCCGGTGCTGGTTAACGATGTGGTGATGATGGGCCGTTACGGCAAGATGTCGTTTCTGCGCATTCCGTCGGCGGAGGATAAACGTCTTGTGGACCAGGCACTCGATCGCGTCGGCATGCTGCATCTGCGTAATCGCCAGATCGGTGAACTCTCCGGTGGTCAGCGCAAACGGGTGTTTCTCGCCCGCGCGCTGGCGCAGCAGGGGAAAATCCTGCTGCTTGATGAACCCTTTACCGGCGTGGATGTGCAAACGGAAAATGCCATCGTCGATATGCTGAAGTCCCTGCGTGACGAAGGCCATCTGCTGCTGGTGTCGACCCATAATCTCAGTTCGGTGCCCTCTTTTTGCGATCGGGTGGTGATGATCAATCGCACGGTCATCGCCGCCGGACCGACCGCCACCACCTTTACCCATGACAACCTGCAACGCACCTTTGGCGGCGTGCTGAGTTACATCAACCTGCCCACTGATGCCGAACCCGCGCTGCGCCCACAGGATGCGCCACTGTTTGGAGGCCCGCCATCATGATGGCACTGCTGCTGGAGCCGTTTAATTATAACTATATGGTCAAAGCGATTGGCGTCAGTGCGCTGGTCGGCGCCAGTTGCGCCTTTTTATCGGCTTATCTGATGCTGAAAGGCTGGTCGTTGATGGGGGATGCGCTGTCACACTCGGTGGTGCCCGGAGTAGCCGCCGCTTATGCCATCGGCCTGCCCTATGCGCTGGGCGCATTTATTACTGGCATGCTGGCAGCACTGGGGATGACGCTGGTGCGCCATCTGACGCGTTTACGCGAGGATGCGATTATCGGTTTTGTCTTTTCGACCTTTTTTGCCGCCGGGTTGTTGATTATTTCGCTGAATCCGACCTCAATTAATATTCAGTCGATTATTTACGGCAATATTCTCGGCATCGCCGATGAAGATGTGATTCAGGTGGCGCTGATCAGCGGCGTATCGCTGCTGGTGATGGTGGTGATCTGGAAAGATCTGCTGGCGGTATTTTTTGATGAAGGCCATGCAGTTTCGGTGGGGCTCTCGCCGCTGCGGCTAAAAATCATCTTCTTTACCCTGCTCAGCGCCTCTACGGTTGCCGCGCTGCAAACCGTCGGTGCCATTCTGGTGATTGCGATGGTGATCACCCCCGGCGCGACTGCATGGTTGCTGACCGATCGTTTCCCGCGCCTGCTGCTGATTGCCGTGGTGCTGGGCGCAGTGACCAGCGCGGTCGGCGCCTGGCTCAGCTATTACCTTGATGGCGCGACCGGCGGGGTAATCGTCAGCCTGCAAACCGCGGTGTTTCTGCTGGCTTTTGTCTTTGCGCCGAAATATGGCCTGCTATCCGGTCGTCGCAAAGCGCGAGGGAGCGCCGTATGAGCAGTATCAGTGAACTGATTACCCTGCCGCTGAGCTTTCCGTTTATGCAACGCGCGCTGCTGACGGCGATGGTCAGCGGTGCCGTCTGCGCCATCCTCTCCTGCTATCTGGTGCTTAAAGGCTGGTCGCTGATGGGCGATGCCATTTCTCATGCGGTGTTACCCGGCGTGGTGCTGGCGTATGTGGCTGGCGCACCGCTGGTCGTGGGCGCTTTCGCATCCGGGCTGTTCTGCGCCATTGCGACCGGCTATATCAAGGATAATTGCCGCATCAAAGAAGATACGGTGATGGGAATCGTTTTCTCCGGCATGTTTGCCATCGGGCTGGTGATATTTTCGCGTATTGAGAGCGATCAGCATCTGAGCCATATTCTGTTTGGTAATGTGCTGGGGATTACGCCAGCAGAATTTTGGCAATGCGTGGTGATCAGCGCGATAGTGATTGTGGTGATGCTGGTGAAGCGCAAAGATATGCTGCTGTATTGCTTTGACCCGGCTCAGGCGCGCGTGATTGGGCTGCGGGTTAAATGGCTGCATTATGGATTGCTGAGTATGCTGGCGCTGACTATCGTCGCCGCGCTACAGGCAATTGGTATTGTGCTGGTGATCGCCATGCTGATTACGCCGGGGATCACCGCCTTTATGCTGTGTCGCCGCTTTAGCGCGATGTTAATCTGCGCAGTGCTGACTTCGGTGTTCTCCTCCGTTACCGGCACGCTAGCCAGCTTCTGGCTGGATGCGGCCACTGGCCCCTGTATTGTCCTGATTCAGGCGGCGCTGTTTCTGCTGGCATGGTTGATCGCCAGCATCCGTACCTCGTCGTAGCAGGCATTTTCGCCTTTTGCCCGGGAGCCGATAACGGCTCCCCTGCCATTTCAGTAACGCCCTGCCGTCCTTTACGACGATCTTTTACATTTTCTCCTCAATTTCTCCACGATTCTTCAATCTGTTGCGAGTAAAGTGATTTCTGACCGGATAAGCCTGAATCTACGAATAAATTTAAGCCGGTAGCCTCATCCTCTTCACCAATAACGCCGTTACTGGTGCATTTTCTACTGTGAGTTTTGACTAAACGCTGCTGAGGAGCTGTGATTCGATGGCGAATTTCTTTATTGATCGCCCGATTTTTGCCTGGGTTTTGGCGATAATCATGTGTCTGACCGGCGTATTATCGATTATGTCACTGCCAATTGAGCAATATCCCGACCTCGCTCCGCCTAATGTGCGCATTACCGCTAACTACCCTGGCGCCTCGGCAGAAACGCTGGAAAACACCGTTACGCAGGTGATCGAGCAGAGCATGACCGGCATCGATAACCTGATGTATATGTCCTCGCAGAGCAGTAACACCGGCCAGGCGACCATTACGCTGACCTTTACCGCCGGCACCAATCCCGATGAAGCCCGTCAGCAGGTGCAAAACCAGCTGCAATCGGCCCTGCGCAAACTGCCGCAGGATGTGCAAAATCAGGGGGTGACGGTCAATAAAACCGGCGACACCAATATCCTGATGCTGGCGTTTGTCTCTACTGACGGCAGCATGGATAAACAGGATATCGCCGACTATGTTGCCAGTAATATCCAGGATCCGCTCAGCCGCGTCAGTGGCGTTGGTCAGGTGGATGCCTATGGCTCGCAATATGCCATGCGTATCTGGCTCGATCCGAACAAGCTGATTAATTATGCGATGACCACCGAAGATGTGGTCGATGCGATTACCTCACAGAATAGCCAGATCGCCGTCGGCCAGGTTGGCGGTACCCCTTCGGTGGATAATCAGGCGTTAAATGCCACCATTAATTCGCAGTCATTGTTACAGACTCCCGAGCAGTTTAAACAGATCACCCTGCGCACTAATCAGGACGGCTCGGTAGTGACACTGGGCGACGTCGCCGACGTCGCGCTGGGAGCAGAAAAATATGACTATCTCAGCCGCTACAACGGCCAGGCGGCATCCGGTTTAGGGGTTAAACTGGCGTCCGGCGCCAATGAGCTGGAAACCGATAAGCTGGTACGGGCGCGTATTGCCGAGCTTACGCCTTTCTTCCCGCATGGTCTTGAGGCCAAAGTCGCCTATGAAACCACGCCTTTTGTTACCGCATCGATCCATGACGTAGTGAAGACCCTGTTTGAAGCCGTGCTGCTGGTATTCCTGGTGATGTATCTGTTCCTGCAAAACTTCCGCGCCACCCTGATCCCGACCATTGCGGTGCCGGTGGTGCTGCTCGGCACCTTCTCGGTGCTCTATATCTGCGGCTTCAGTATTAATACCCTCACGATGTTCGCCATGGTGCTGGCCATCGGCCTGCTGGTGGACGACGCGATTGTGGTGGTTGAAAACGTCGAACGTGTTATGAGTGAGGAAGGCCTGTCGCCGCGTGATGCGACACGTAAATCGATGGGGCAGATCCAGGGCGCGCTGGTGGGCATCGCGCTGGTGCTCTCTGCAGTGTTTATTCCGATGGCGTTCTTTGGCGGCACGACAGGTGCCATTTACCGCCAGTTCTCGATCACTATCGTCGCCGCGATGGTATTGTCGGTGCTGGTCGCGATGGTGCTGACGCCAGCGCTCTGCTCTACCCTGCTAAAGCCGCTGGCGCAGGGTCACCATCATGGCCGGCGTGGCTTTTTCGGCTGGTTTAACCGCATGTTTAACCGTAACAGTGAGCGCTATGAACGCGGGGTGGCGAAAATCCTGCAAAAAAGCGGCCGCTGGATCCTGCTCTATCTGGCGATAATCGGCATTATGGCGTTTCTGTTCCTGCGCCTGCCGACGTCTTTCTTACCGCTGGAAGATCGTGGGGTGTTTACCACCCAGGTACAGTTACCGCCTGGCTCAACCCAGCAACAAACGCTGAAAGTCGTGCAAAAAGTTGAGAACTACTATCTGACTCATGAACAGGAGAATGTGCAGTCGGTATTCGCCACCGTCGGTTCCGGCCCTGGCGGTAACGGGCAAAACGTTGCGCGCCTGTTTATCCGCCTGAAAGACTGGCCAGATCGCCCGGGCACCGATCGGACTTCTTTTGCCATTATCGAACGCGCCACCCACGCCTTTCGCAAAATAAACGAAGCGCGCGTGATTGCCAGTAGCCCCCCGGCGATCACCGGCATGGGTAACTCGGCGGGCTTTGATATGGAACTGCAGGATCACGCCGGTATTGGTCACACCCAATTGATGCAGATGCGCGATAAACTGCTGGAGCTGGCGGGACAAAACCCGGCACTGGCCCGCGTGCGTCATAATGGTCTGGATGACAGCCCGCAATTGCGTATTGATATCGATCAGCGTAAAGCGCAGGCACTGGGCGTCTCACTTGATGATATTAATGACACGCTGAAAACCGGCTGGGGCTCGACCTACGTCAATGACTTTCTTGATCGTGGCCGGGTGAAAAAAGTCTATGTGCAGGCGGCAGCAAAATATCGCATGTTGCCGGACGATATCAGCAAGTGGTATGTGCGCAACAGCAACGGCGGCATGGTGCCATTTACCGCCTTTGCCAAAACATCATGGGAAACCGGTTCGCCGCGGCTGGAACGCTACAATGGCTACTCCGCGCTGGAGATTGTGGGTGAATCAGCAGCGGGCGTCAGTAACGGCACGGCAATGGATGTGATGGAACAGCTGGTGAGTCAGTTACCGCTGGGTGTCGGTTATCAGTGGACAGGCGCGTCTTATCAGGAACGCCTGTCCGGCTCACAGGCACCGGCGCTGTATGCCATCTCACTGCTGGTGGTATTCCTCTGTCTGGCGGCGCTGTATGAGAGCTGGTCAGTACCTTTCTCGGTAATGCTGGTGGTGCCATTGGGTGTAATTGGTGCGCTGGTTGCTACCTGGATGCGTGGGCTGGAAAATGATGTCTATTTCCAGGTCGGGTTACTGACGGTAATTGGTCTGGCGGCGAAGAACGCAATTTTAATTGTTGAATTTGCCAATGAGATGAACAGTAAGGGACGCGACCTGGTTGAATCAACCCTGGAAGCCTCGCGCCAGCGCCTGCGCCCGATTTTGATGACCTCACTGGCGTTTGTATTCGGCGTGTTACCCATGGCAATCAGTAGCGGTGCTGGCTCAGGCAGCCAGCATGCGGTGGGCACCGGGGTAATGGGCGGGATGATCTCGGCGACGGTGCTGGCAATTTTCTTTGTCCCGCTGTTTTTTGTCGTGGTGCGTCAGCGCTTCCCGCTTAAAACGAAAGTGACCGACTAAAAAACAAGGCAGCCAACATGTTGGCTGCCTTTATTCATTTTGCTGTGGTCAGAGTTTATCGCAATAAAGACTGTAACTGCTTTTCTAATAGAATCGCTTACTTACGCAACATTGCTTCAATAAAGTCTTTCCAGTTCCCAAGTTCTAAATCGATCATGATGCCCTCTCTTATAATTAGCGCCAGTATACGCTGGTTTTTTATCGGGGTGAATAGTTTGGCGCTGTAATGACTATCGGCATTTTTAATCAAAACTGTAAATTTTTTTGATACTCATATATATTTTGAATAAATCTTCGCAACCACTGATTAACTATGCCAAACGAAAAATAAAGGAGCCTGTGAATGGGTTTTATTCTCAAAACCAAAGATGATAATCCACCAGTTAACTGGCAACAGCTGGCAGAGATGATTGCACGCGCTGGTCTGAGCGCGCGCGATCCACAAATTCTGCAACGCGCTTATCAACACAGTCAGTTTGTCTGGTTTGGCTATGTTGACGGTAAGCTGATGGCAACGGCCCATGCCATTAGCGATTTGACTTATACCTCTTATCTCTCCGACGTGATTATTGATCCGCAGTATCAGGGTAACGGCTATGGCCGCCAGCTGATGCAGGCTATCCTTGAGGCCCTGTCGCCTTTTGGCAAAGTGGTTATCTACTCAATGCTGGATAAAATAGAGTTTTACCAGAACCTGCAATTCCACCGGTTGAATAGCGCGATGGTTTACGCGCCGGATAGTATTATTAAAGTTTTACGCAATGGGAAATTCATAGATTAAATAATAATTAAATTTATTATTAATTGCATTGATAATAATGAAATAAAAAAGGTGCCTGAACTGCTGATCACCACAACCCGTCAGGCGGGGTTTCCCCCGCCTGTGGTTAGCTCTTAACTTCGTAGGCTAATAGCGCCATATATTCATTACCACCATGAGTAATACGCACCTCGCATAAGCGATCGCGTACCAGCCACAGGCAGGAAAGAATTGTGAAACAAAGCACAATCAGTCCCTGTAATAATGCTTTTTTGGCATTTTCATCTCCGTTGCATTTCTGCAATTAAGAGGCTATCCTGACATTGTTGGTGTGTCGGGACGGCCTCAGGTTAATAGAATATTGACCTGGGGCCTTCTTCTGCCTGCTCCCGACAATACCTGAAGCAGACAGCTTCAGGCACCCGGCAGAATTCTAACCTGTATTATTCCACTGCGTCATTAGTCGAAAGATTAATAAACATCAAAATAAAAAAAGAAAGGGCGCCTGAATACCTGATCACCACAACCCGTCAGGCGGGGTTTCCCCCGCCTGTGGTTAGCTCTTAACTTCGTAGTTTAAAAGCGCCATATAGTTATTACTTCCGTGAGTAATACGCACCTCGCATAAGCGATCGCGTACCAGCCACAGGCAGGAAAGAATTGTCAGACAAAGCACAATCAGTCCCTGTAATAATGCTTTTTTGGCATCTTAATCTCCGTTGCATTTCTGCAATTAAGAGGTTACCCTGACATTGTGTGGTGTCGGGGCGGCCTCAGGCTCATGAAATATTGACCTGGGGCCTTCTTCTGTCTGCTCCCGACAATACCTGAAGCAGACAGCTTCAGGCACCCGATATCATTCTACCCGCTGTTATTTCACTTCGTCATTAGCCATATGGTTAACAAACTATAAAAACCCGAGGCAGATCGAAAAATAATATTGTATTGCTCACTCAATTTATTGCATGATCACCATTAATATTAAATATAAAATAATTACCAGGAGAATAATGTGACTGATACAAATCAGAAGCCCGCGCTGACGATGTACGGCATCAAAAATTGCGATACGATTAAAAAAGCCCGCCGCTACCTGGAAAGCCAGCAGATTGATTTTCAGTTTCATGATTACCGCGCGGATGGCCTTGAGCGCGAATTATTACAGGGTTTTATCGATAAACTGGGTTATCCGGCACTGCTAAACACCCGTGGCACCACCTGGCGTAAACTGCCCGAAGAGCAGCGCAACGCAATTGATAATGCCGATGCCGATGCCGCACGGGAACTGATGCTGGCACAACCTGCAATCATCAAACGCCCATTGCTCTGCGACGCCAGCGGCTCTATGCTGCTGGGCTTTAGTGAAGAAACTTATCAGCAGTTTATGCAGGAGAAGTCATAATATGTTCTGTCCGGTCATTGAGCTGACGCAGCAGCTCATTCGTCGCCCTTCCCTCAGCCCGGATGATGCCGGCTGCCAGGCTATCCTGATCCAGCGCCTGCAAGCGATTGGCTTCACTATTGAGCCGATGAATATCGACGATACGCTCAACTTTTGGGCATGGCGCGGTCAGGGCGAAACTTTAGCCTTTGCGGGTCATACCGATGTGGTACCGACCGGCGACGCCAGCCGCTGGATTAATCCACCTTTTGAACCGGCTATTCGTGACGGCATGTTATTTGGTCGTGGCACTGCCGATATGAAAGGCTCGCTGGCGGCAATGGTGGTGGCAGCTGAACGCTTTGTGGCAGCAAATCCTGACCATAAAGGTCGCCTGGCATTTTTAATCACCTCTGATGAAGAGGCCAGCGGCGCCAACGGCACGGTAAAAGTGGTAGAAAAACTGATGGCGCGCAATGAACGCCTCGACTACTGCCTGGTGGGTGAGCCATCCAGTACGGAAGTGGTAGGTGACGTGGTGAAAAATGGCCGTCGTGGCTCAATAACCGCTAATCTGACCATTCATGGCGTGCAGGGTCACGTGGCTTATCCGCATCTGGCGGATAACCCGGTGCACCGCGTGATGCCAGCGTTAAATGAGCTGGTTGCCACCGAATGGGATCAGGGCAATGAATTTTTCCCTGCCACCAGTATGCAGATTGCTAATGTGCAGGCCGGTACTGGCAGTAATAATGTGATCCCCGGTGAATGCTTTGTACAGTTCAATTTCCGCTTTAGTACCGAGCTGACCGGCGAGCTGATTCAACAGCGCGTTCAGCAGCTGCTCGATCGCCACCAGCTGCGCTATACCATTGAGTGGAAACTTTCCGGCCAGCCATTCCTGACCACCCGCGGTAAGCTGGTTGATGCGGTGGTGAACGCCGTTGAGCACTATAATGAAATTAAACCGCAGTTGCTGACCACCGGTGGCACTTCAGATGGTCGTTTTATCGCGCGTATGGGTGCACAGGTTGTTGAGCTGGGGCCGGTAAACGCCACCATCCACAAAATTAACGAGTGCGTTAAAGCTGCTGACCTGCAACTGCTTAGCCGTATGTATCAACGTATTATGGAACAGCTGGTCGCATAAGCGTCTCGCTGTGGAGAAGAGATCATGGAGTGGTTTAAAGAGTACTGGTGGATTCTGATTATCGTGCTGATGGTTGGCATACTGATGAATGTCTATAAAGACCTGAAACGTATCGATCATAAAAAGTTTATGGACAATAAGCCTGATCTGCCACCCCATCGTGATTTTAACGATAAATGGGATGACGAAGACGACTGGCCGAAAAAGAAATAATCAGCCTCACTTTCCTCTCCCGTCCGGGAGAGGAAAATATTCAGATACTTGTTTGCTTATCGCACCGCATGGATCGAAATCCGCTAAAGCCAGCCGGGCTTCCTGACGCCAGCGCTGTAGTAAGGCTTTGCGCCCGGCTAATCCCAACGAGCGGCATAACTCACCGACCGACAGTTGCCGGGTAATCGCTCCGCGTAGTGCAGGCAGCGCCAGCGACGAGCGCGCCAGTAAGCGTCCCAGCGCAGGCATCGCGGCTTCAAACGGACGATGCGCAAAGGCGAATCCGGCCACTTCCTGTCCGTCCGCGTGGTTAAATTCCTGCTGTAAATCACAGACTATCGCCAGCGATTGATCAAGCTGTTGCTGCAACCAGTAGTAGTCACGCGCCAGCCGTTTTACCGCGCGCTGTGTAAGATCGCGCCCTGCTGCACTGACTGGCAATAACGCCATCGCGCTGTAACAGCCACTGCTGGCTTCACGCTGGGTGCCGATGCGCACCAGCTGAAAACCACAAGCCTGCCAGAACTGCCAAAGTTCATCGGTATAGCCGAAACTGACTGACAGAAAATCCAGTCCGGCCGCACCGGCAACGCACTGCGCTATCAACTGTCTTCCGATGCCGCAGCGGCGGCGCGCGGGCGTGATGGCAATGCGTGAAATACGCCTTGAACGCAGCTGCGCCGCCTCAGGAAAGCCTGAATGTGCTGCCAGCGACTGCGCCACCAGATTACCGCGCGGACGGCGAGCCCCTGCCCATACCGCAGACGCCAGCTCAGCGCTCAGCCCTCCCTCGTCAACCAGCCACAGCGCCGCGCACACTTGTTGCTGACAATACGCGGCAACAAAATGCATGCCCTGCGCATCCATCATACGGCGTAAATCCAGCGGTGAGGTGCGATAGTGCGCGCTGGTCAGCAGCTGGTATAACGCCGTCAGCGACGCTGGCCGGGCCAGCCAGTCACTCTGCTCAGCACGCTGAAAATGCACTTCTCCGCTACTGCTAAAGCTGCCGCCTTCATCAAACAGCAAACTGCGTTCAACAAAACTTTCCAGCGGATCGTTCAACGCCCAGCGTAGCGGCTGATCAAGGGTGAAAAACTGCGCCTGCGGCAGCGCAGCACAAAACTTCAACAGAAAACCGCGACCGGTGCCTTCATAGCCCTGCACGGTAGTGGTCAGCAGGACGCGCGGAAAATAGCGGATTAAGCGCTGTAATATCGGCGCCGGGATCGCCGCCGCTTCATCGATCAACAACCAGTCAACTTGTGCCGGTGGCTGACTGGCGCAGGCAGCTAACAGCGTATCGGGCGCATAAAACCGAAATGCCTCTCCGGCAAACTGCGCCAGCACATCGGTTGATACTTTGGCCGGTGCGGTGACCCAACATTTTCCCGGCCAGCGTTGTGCCAGCATACCAGCCAGTGCCGATTTACCGCGTCCCCGTGGGGCAGTGAGCACCGACACACCTGGCGGTGCGGTCAGCAACTGCTGTAACAGCCGCTGTTGCTGTTGTTGCCCCTCAGGCTGCCAGTCGGCCGCTGCAGGTAAGGGTTGCAGGCGAAGCGGCGCATCCTGGCGCAGGATCGCTACACGTTTATCGCTTAACAGTTGTTGTTGCAGGTGGGCGACAAAATTGGGCGTAGCGATGGCCTCTGCAGCATCATTCCAGCGCAGTGAATCGCGGTCGATAGCGGCTGACCATGCCTGCCATGGCGGCACCAGCAGCAATAACCAGCTACCGGCCAGCAGTGTGCCCGCCAGAGCGGCGAAGGCTTCGGCATGGAAACCTTTGCGGGCATCAAATAGCGCGTGACGAAACTCCTGCCCCAGCAAGTTACGCAGCGCACCTGGCGCACAATGTGGTTGCTGCTGTGCTGCTTCACCCACCCACAGCCAGTCGCCTGCCAGCTGCGCCTGCCACTGCTCTGCCTGATGCTGGCACCACTGTGCATCGCCGCTGATCACCAGCAAACGACGCATGCCCTGACGCTGCATCTGCGTGGTAAGCTTTTGCAGATCCATTAAAGATTAACTACCAAAGGTATTACATTTACCCGGATCGCCACTATCATAGCCGCGTTTAAACCAGCTGTAACGCTGTTCAGAGCTACCATGGGTAAAGCTGTCCGGCACCACGCGCCCCTGACTCTGCTGTTGCAGGCGGTCATCGCCAATCGCTTCAGCGGCATTCAGCGCTTCCTGCAGATCGCCCGGCTCCAGAATCTGCTGCTGCTGCATATAGTGTCCCCAGACACCGGCAAAGCAGTCGGCCTGTAGCTCCATTTTTACTGATAGCTGGTTAACCTGGGTTTGCGACGCATTTTGCTGCATCTGCCGCACTTTCGGCTCTATTCCCAACAACTTCTGCACATGATGTCCAACTTCATGCGCAATCACGTAGCCCTGGGCGAAATCGCCGTCAGCGCCGAGTTTGTTTTTCATCTGGTCATAGAAAGAGAGATCGATATACACCGTCTGATCAGACGGACAGTAGAATGGCCCCATCACCGACTGGCCGGTGCCGCATCCGGTGCGCGTGGCGCCGCGATACATCACCAGCTTCGGCGCCTGCCAGGGTTTATCCATCTTCTGAAACAGTTTTTGCCAGGTGTCTTCAGTGGTAGCCAGTATCACCGAAGTGAACTTCGCCGCCTCATCATCATTCGGGCTGATGCTCTGCTGCGATGACTGCTGTGTGGCCGGCTGTTCACCGGTCAGCAACGGCGTCAGATCATAGCCATAATAGCCCGCCACCATGACGATAATCAGTAAAGCGATACCACCTTTACCGCGCGGGATACGCATGCGCCCGCCACCCATGGAAGGCGACTGATTGCGTCGGTCTTCCACATTGTCGCTCTCGCGACGCCCTTGCCAACGCATAGCCAGCTCCTGCAATTGTGCCAATAAAATAGATAGTAGTCGTGCCGCCAGTGAATAACCAGAGCGCAACGCGGCCAACGCGCGCAACAGGACCATTTATGAACGGAATGAAGGAGATTCAGACAATAAAAAGAGGCCGGGATTAACCGGCCTCTTCGCGAAGAAAAGCGAGGTAAACGATTGCGCAGTTAGTCTAATTTAATACCAAGACGGTGTGCGACTTCTTCATAGGCTTCGATAACGCCACCGAGGCTCTGACGGAAGCGATCTTTATCCATTTTCGCCATGGTCTCTTTATCCCACAGGCGCGCGCCATCTGGTGAGAATTCATCACCCAACACCACTTCACCGTTGAACAGACCAAACTCCAGTTTAAAGTCCACCAGAATCAGACCCGCATCAGAGAACAGCTTGCTCAGCACTTCGTTGGCTTTATAGGTCAGCTCACGCATACGCGCCAGATTCTCTTTATTCACCCAACCGAAGGTTTCGCAGTATGACTCATTTACCATTGGATCGTGTTTGGCATCATCTTTCAGAAACAGATCGAACAGCGGCGGATTGAGTACGATCCCCTCTTCCACGCCGAGACGTTTCACCAGTGAGCCTGCGGCACGGTTGCGCACAACGCACTCCACCGGCACCATCTCCAGCTTTTTCACCAGGGCTTCGTTATCGGACAGCAGCGCTTCCATTTGCGTCGGGATACCCGCTTCCTCAAGTTTGGTCATAATAAAGTGGTTAAACTTATTATTGACCATCCCCTTGCGGTCGAACTGCTCAATACGCGCACCATCTCCTGCTGACGTATCGTTGCGGAATTCGAGTATCAGCAGGTCCGGGTTTTCGGTGCTGTAAACTGTTTTCGCTTTGCCGCGATACAACTCAGCTTTCTTTTGCATCTTGATTAACTCCAAACGTGGTAGAAGTGTTGCTATACATCTGCACGGGCAAAGGCCCCTGCGTCGGTTAACTGGGTTAGTAATGAAAAAAGGCCGGAGTGCTCCGGCCCTTTTAGTTTACTTGCTAAATGCCGCCTGGAATACGGCGACCAGTGCATCGTTTTGCGACTGTGTCAGCGGATGCCCTTTCGGATCGATAAACTGCAGACTACTGCGGTTATCTAAATCACCCACCTGCAGTTTGTAATCACCGTTTGGCAACCCAGGATCTTTCGCGCCCAGGTCATCCCAGTGACCACTGCCCGGTGACTTATAGGTCACCGCCAGGCTGCCCTGAGAGCGGTTATTATCCGTCACTGTCATGCCGGCACGCTTCAGTGCATCCGGCAAACGCTGCCAGACAGCATTGAACGGTGCGCGCAGAATCAGATTCGGCAGGCCGGTATCATCAGCGCCGCTCTGTACATCGATTTGCGATACGCTGCGATTGGCAGCGGCATCTTCCTGCGCGGATTCAATTTTGTCTAAACCGGTGCTGATGTCGTTAAGCATCTGCGCGGTATAGCGCTGGATCTGCACCGGAGAAGTGACATCTTTATCCTGCTGCTGTAGCTGCAGTAAACGTACTGTCAGCGCCTGCTGATAGCCCTGCTGCTGCACGCTCACCTGATAGCGGCCACGATACTGATTATCTTCGTCCGCACGATTCCACTGTACCCAGTCGGTGGTCAGCTGCTGGCTGGCATCCTGACGATCGGCAATCGGGAACTTATACGACTGAACCACATTCACTACCTGTGACCAGATAGAACCGCTACGCCCGTTCTCCACCAGCAGGATGCCGGTATTGCCGGTAAACTGCGTGCGCGTGCCGTTCATCAGCGCCAGAGGCTGGGCGGGTGGACGAATGTCGAGCTGCTTGCCAACGGCACCGTTGCTGTTGGTTGCTGCGATCTCATAATCACCGTTTTGCAGCGGCAGAATGGTTCCTGCTGGTGCGGTTAAATCTTTCAGTTCGGTCGCCTGCAAATAAGACTCGTCGCCACTGACCTGACGCTTATAGCGCTGATCGGTAGAACAAGCTGCAAGCAGCATCACCGTTGACAGTCCAACAACTTTCACTACCGTGGACTTCTTTACTGAGTAAGCCATCAAATCTCCCTAATTTACAGCAGACCCGCATGCTTGAGCGCCTGCTCGATAACCGGACGCCCCGCGTCGGTTATTGGCGTCATTGGAAGACGCAGCGTATCGGTTGCTATTAATCCTAATTTCATCGCGGCCCATTTCACCGGGATAGGATTGGGTTCAACAAATAACTTCTGATGCAGATGCATCAGGCGCTGGTTAAGGCGGCGCGCTTCAACAAAGTTGCCCTGCTGCGCAAGCGCACAGAGTTCAACCATCTCGCGTGCGGCAATGTTGGCCGTTACCGAGATCACGCCATGACCGCCCAGTTGCATAAAGTCCAGTGCAGAGGCGTCATCGCCACTGACTAACACAAACTCTTCATCAACCAGCTCTTGGATCTGGCTAACACGCGATAAGTTCCCGGTCGCTTCCTTAATACCGATAATATTTTTAATTTTGGCCAGACGACCCACGGTTTCCGGCAGCATATCGCAGCCAGTACGTGAGGGAACGTTATACAGCATCTGCGGCAGTGAAGTACTTTCCGCGATCGCTTTAAAGTGCTGATACAACCCTTCCTGCGTCGGACGGTTGTAGTAAGGCGTCACGGTCAGGCAACCGACAACCCCGGAATTCTCGAAGCGTTTGGTAAGAGAGATGCCTTCCGCTGTCGCGTTAGCACCGGTTCCGGCAATCACCGGAATTCGCCCATCGGCCAGCTCCAGCGTCTGCATCACGACATCGCCATGTTCATCATGGCTGAGGGTGGCGGACTCGCCGGTAGTGCCTACAGATACAATCGCTGCGGTTCCGCTAGCGACATGATAATCAATCAGTTTTTTCAGACTCGCCCGGCAGACATTACCTTTGTCATCCATTGGCGTAACGAGCGCAACTATACTTCCCGTGAACATTGGCCATCCCCTCCACAAACAAGTCCTTCATGGTACGTTTGACGGGCATTGAAAAGCAAGCAGGCAACACCCTGGAGACCCTTGGCAGAGGGTATTTTTTATGTTTACCTTAGGGTTATCACTATTGCTAATCACCATGACCGACAGGACGTATCATTTTGCCGCAGTCACAGCAACATCATTTGGTCATTACCGCACTGGGCGTTGACCGTCCGGGTATTGTCAATGCCATTACCCGCCATGTCAGCAGCTGTGGGTGTAATATTGAAGACAGTCGGCTTGCGATGCTCGGCGATGAATTTACATTTATCATGCTGCTTTCCGGCAGCTGGAATGCAATTACCCTGATTGAGTCGACCCTGCCGCTGAAGGGTGCGGAGCTGGAGTTACTTATCGTAATGAAGCGCACCAATGCCAGAGCCCACCCGCCAATGCCCGCGACAGTCTGGGTACAGGTAGAAGTCACAGACTCGCCACATATCATTGAACGCTTTACCGATCTGTTTGATTCACACCAGATGAACATTGCGGAACTGGTGTCACGCACCCAACCGGCACAAGAAAATCAGCCGCCATTCCTCTATATTCAAATTACTGCGCATAGTCCTGCCAGTCAGGATGCATCATTTATTGAACAAGCATTTAACCAGCTATGTACAGAACTGCAGGCTCAGGGCACTATTAGTGTCGTGAATTATCCACAGCATGAAGAAAAAATGGAGAGTAGTGATGAATCCACTGAAAGCCGGTGATACTGCACCGAAATTTAGCTTGCCCGATCAAGACGGCGAACAAGTAAATTTGGCCGACTTCCAGGGACAGCGCGTGTTAGTCTATTTCTATCCGAAAGCGATGACACCGGGCTGCACCGTTCAGGCTTGCGGCTTACGCGATAACATGGACGATTTGAAAAAGTCAGGGGTAGAAGTGCTGGGTATCAGCACCGATAAACCGGAAAAATTGTCACGTTTTGCCGAGAAAGAGCTGTTGAACTTCACGCTGCTTTCCGATGAAGACCATCAGGTTTGCCAGCTGTTTGGCGTCTGGGGGGAGAAAACCTTTATGGGAAAAACCTATGACGGTATCCATCGCGTCAGCTTCCTGCTGGATGGTAATGGTAAAGTGGAAAAAGTGTTCGACGATTTCAAAACCACCAATCATCACGATGTGGTGATGGATTATCTGAAGTCAGCCTGATGTCAGCGGGCGGCAATGCCGCCCTTACTGAAATCACGGCTCCTCGTCGACCAGCATGCCATCTGGCCAGGCATGCACTACTGCCTTCACCAGCGTCGCCAGCGGAATGGCGAAGAACACGCCCCAGAACCCCCACAGGCCGCCAAAGATCACCACCGAAAGAATAATCACCAACGGATGCAGATTCACCGCCTCGGAGAACAGCACCGGCACCAGCAAATTACCGTCCAGCGCCTGAATAATCAGATAGACGATAATCATAGTCCAGAAATCGCTGCCCAGTCCCCACTGGAACAGGCCGACGCAGATCACCGGAATGGTCACCACCAGCGCGCCGATATAGGGAATTAACACCGAGAAACCGACCAGCACCGCCAGCAACAAGGAGTAGTTCAGGCCAATTGCGAGGAAGCCGATCCAGGTCGCAATCCCAACCACCACCATCTCCAGCACCTTACCGCGGATATAATTGGTAATTTGCTGATTCATTTCGCTCCATACCTGCCCCGCCAGCCCGCGGTTGCGCGGTAACACCCGGCGCACGGCATTCAGCATCTGTTCTTTATCCTTCAGCAGGAAGAACACCATCAGCGGCACCAGCACCAGGTAGATCGCCAGCGTCATTAAACCGACCAGCGATGCCAGTGAGTATTTCACCAGCGATTCACCGAGTCCGGTCAGACGACTGCGCAAATTCTCGACGATAATATCGATAATGCCGGCATCCATCAGTGCCGGAAAACGCTTTGGCAACCCCGCCGCATAGGTATAGAGCTTATTCAGCATATTCGGCATATCGCGCGTCAGGTTGATGCCCTGCTGCCAGACCACCGGCGCCACCACCAGCACCATCAGCAGTAAAATACCGGCGAACACCGTCAGCACAATACTGGTCGCCCAGCTGCGCGAGCACCCCATGCGCTCGAGACGAACGGTTGGCCATTCCAGCAGGTAGGCCAGCACCAGCGCCACCAGCAGCGGAGCCAATAAACCGCTAAAAAAGAATAAAATACAGAACGCAGCAACCAAAATGATCAACAACGCAATGGCTTGTGGATCGCTGAAGCGACGGCGATACCACTGTATTAACAATGCCAGCATGACATTAACTTCCTTGAGTGCATTTTGGAGAAGGCAGGATTGTACTTGAAAGGCGCGGCGAACAGAAAGGCAGTCAGCAGGTTAGCGCAATTTTTGTCTGACCTGCTGGCTGCTGGCTAATTTAGCCGTGTAAACGGGCGGGTGAAATCAGCAGCGGTTGTTGTTGAACACCGGCGTGGACCACACAATTACGACCGGCTCTTTTGGCCTGATACAAAGCCTCATCCGCGAGTTTAAATGCCTCTTCCATACTCTCACCATCGGGCCGCCACAGAGCAACGCCGACAGAAACAGACACATTCCCGACCTGCTTAATCTCGGTCTGCGCCACGCGCTGACGCACGCGTTCGGCGATCATAAGTGCGGTTTCGCTATCTGCACCCGGCAGAATCAGCAAAAACTCTTCGCCGCCATTACGGCATACCACATCGGTCTGGCGCGAACTATGTTCCAGTTCACGCGCAATGCGAATAATCACGTCATCGCCGACATCGTGGCCATAGGTATCGTTAACCTGTTTAAAATGGTCGATATCCAGCGCCAGCACCGCAAAAGACTGGCGCGTGGTGAGGAAATACTCCATCACCGCACTAAGACCACGACGATTGAGCAGCTGGGTTAACGGATCGGTCTGTACCTCAAACTTCAGCCGGCCAATCTTATCCTGCAACAGGCCAATACCAGCCAGCAGCGCTCGCTTAATCTGCGCCGCTTCAAAGTACCAGGAGCGGATGCCATTAATCTCTGTCGACACTCCCTGCGCATCCATCTGACTGGCTTTACGCGCCAGCTGATAAAGTGGCAAGGCGATCAGGCGCGCCAGAATCCATGCGGAAATCAGCGTCAGCAGCGCAAAAGGCACCGAATGTTTTAGCACCTGCAGTAGCAAGCTGCTAAGAGGTTCGAGCGTGGTCTGCGTAGGCTTCAGCGCGACAATCATCCAGTCAGCCGCGGGAACCATGGCATAACCCGCCAGCATCGGCTCACTATTCTGCGGATGAATTTCCAGATAACCATTGCGGCGCTTACTTTTCTCTTCATCACTGATCAACGGCGCAATGCCCTTGCCAATCAGTTTACTGTCTTGGTGATACAGTACCTGATTCTGTTTATCGACCACATACAGCGAAGAACCATCGCGGTAATACTGCTCGCCAAGCAACTCATTGAGAATGCTTTTCTTCTTCAGATACAGCGTACCGCCAACATAACCGAGATAGGTTCCGGTTTTCGACCACACAGGATATGAGATAAACACCATCAGATTATTCGCTGCCGAAATCGTTGGCTGGCTAATCAGCGGTTTGCGTTCGGTCAATGCCTGACGCGCCGCAGCCGTAGTCAGATGCATCCCTTTCAGCATCAGCGACTCCGGCGAAATTGATCGCACCCAACCGTTGGCGTCAACAATCACCACGGAGTTAAAACTGGTGGTTTGTTCGCGTAACCGGTCGACTTCCTGCTGCAACGCCGCGTCATCATCTAAGCCGCTGCTCAGAATAGTCGCGCTCCATGAGAGCTGAGATTTTGCCAGCTGAAAGAAAATCTCGGTGGTTGAAGCCAGTTTCGTCGCGTAAACCCGGTTCGATTCCAGCGTGTTATTAATCAACAGCTCACGCTGTACGCGCCATGTTGCATACAGTGTATTCGCCAGCGTAATGACAATGCTGGCAACAGCAAGCATTGTGATCAACGTGCGTAAGTCTGTCTTCGGCCAGAGTCGCCTCAACATAGACTTATCTCGATTTTACTGAACATTTTTATTAGCGCCCTGGTATGATTTTATTGTGCGCAATTCTTATACGTGCGATGTATGCCCTGGTGAAGCAAGGCACGATTGTATTCCTCCAATGGCTGCCACTGCAATTGGCTTTAACCGGCAAATGAAATATTTACTCATTTATTTCGTTAGCCGGGATAAATGACGTTAAATATATTCCACCGGTTCGAATATGCAGCCCTGTTAGCCAAAGTTAACCATATCCGCGCCTTTGGCGATCGACCGATTAAAGCGGTAAAAATGCGTATCCCTGATTTTCTAAAGTCGCGACGGTGGTGCCGCTGGAAAGGGTATGGGCCACCGATTTATCTGCCCAGTCACGTTGCAGATGATGAAATGCAACAGATTGTTTACAAACCTTCACTTCAGCCCCAGCCACCACATACAGATTAGTGACGCGCGCCCCCCCATTTAACACCGGGGTTGGGGTTAACCCTCTGCCATTTCGCTGTGGTTAATCTGAATAGATGCAATTACAGAACGCATAGTTTATTCTCCCGACGGAAACAGAACGGGTCACATTGGCAAAAAGGCATACCCCTGATTTTCAAGGGTAGAAACCGTGGTGGGACTGGAAAGCGCATGTACCACCGATTTATCGATCCAGCCGAATTGATAATGATGAAACGCCACGGACTGGTCACAAACGGAAACCACTACGCCAGACTTTTTAAGCTCATCAATCAGCTTAAGATTTGGGTTATCAAAACCATATATTTTATTAAACTGCGCATTATTTAACATCGCAGGGGTGGCATCGCCGGTGACCGAAACCACAAACTTTAATTGCTCTGCGGGTACACCAGACGCGACATACAGATTGACTACCCGCGCCACGCGCTCAAGGCCTAAATTAGCCTCTTTCATCGTCCCTTCGCTTTTCGTAATTTGAAAAACAATTTTATTCGACATTGTGGTGTCTGGCTTGAATTGCACGTCACTTTCGTAGTGCATTTTGCCATAACCCATAATCGCCGGCGTCGACCAGAAACCTTCAGGGTCTGCGGCAACGGTAACAAAATGCCTGCTCACTTTATCGTAAAGGGCTGGCGCCTGACTGATGGCAGCACCAACAGAACCTGCAACTACTGCAATAAATAAACAGGAAACAACTGAACGCATAAATTGAACTCTCCGGTAAAACGATGGCAGGCGCGGAAAACAGGCGCTATTCACTTAAGCCAAAATAAATGACTCATTTATCTATATCACAGCGCGTCTGATTCAACCTTTATTCCATCCACCACTCACGTGACAAGTTTACTTTTCGTCTGATAGTTAGCCCGGTAAAATATAAAGCCTTAGTTGTCTGTAAAGACCCTGACCTTTATTTATTGCTGGCCCTGCTTAGCTAATCCGACAACATTACCAGCGAATAAACTACGGCGATAAAGCTGACAATTCAGTCTGATTAAGAGACAGTGACACAACTGATTGCGACCAATAATATTGTCTGCCTGGCGTTGAAACAGGCGTTAAAGATTAAATTAACTGTATGAACAGATAAAAACCTTACCGATTAACCGGCAGCTTTTTCAGATTTTTCAGCTTTTCACTTGTCAATTTGCATACCAGATTCAGTTTAACTGAACAACTTTACACAACTTTAAAAA
Source organism: Winslowiella arboricola (assembly GCF_025527015.1). GTDB lineage: Bacteria > Pseudomonadota > Gammaproteobacteria > Enterobacterales > Enterobacteriaceae > Erwinia > Erwinia arboricola. Next base: position 244,612 of record NZ_JAODIM010000038.1, read on the forward strand.
ACAACCACCATCGCAATGAGATAACAAAGCCAGCCGCCAGCAAATTTTAACCCTTTTACTTTCTGCTAATGTTCAATTTTTTACACTAACTCTGCGGAAAATACGGTTTTCCGTCACATTCTGCCGCCGCGTGGTGATTTCTTTCTCAATCAGCACTCGCTAAACTGTCACCGTGAGTGAGGAACGTCTGCGTGGTAAATAAAGAACGTTTCGTACTGCCGCCTGTCAAAATTCTACCTTCTTGTTATGGGACTGAAGTATGTTCAACCGGTTGAAGAAAAGTCTGGTCGCTTCCTTGATTGCCACACTGCTTGCAGGCAGCGTGCTCCCTGCCGGGGCAGATGATCTGTCCGATTCCCTGCCGGACATTGGCACCACAGCCGGCGGAACGCTGTCGATTAATCAGGAACTGCAAATGGGCGACTTTTATGTGCGCCAGCTGCGCGCCAGTGCGCCACTGATTAACGATCCACTGCTGAATGACTATATTAATCAGCTGGGACAACGTCTGGTTGCCCATGCCAACTCGGTCCGAACGCCGTTTCATTTCTATTTAATCCGTAATGATGAGATCAATGCTTTCGCCTTTTTTGGCGGTAATGTGGTGCTGCATTCGGCACTGTTCCGTTATGCCGATAACGAGAGCCAGCTGGCGTCAGTAATGGCCCATGAAATCTCTCACGTCACCCAGCGCCACCTTGCGCGCGCAATGGAAGAGCAGCAGCGTAATGCGCCACTGACCTGGGTCGGTGCTTTAGGCTCCATTTTACTGGCGATGGCGAATCCGCAGGCGGGTATGGCGGCGCTGACCGGTACGCTCGCCGGCACCCAGCAGGGGGTGATTAGTTTTACGCAGAATAATGAACAGGAAGCTGACCGCATCGGTATTCAGGTGCTGCAACGAGCCGGTTTCGATCCGCAGGCGATGCCGAATTTCCTGCAAAAGCTGGCCGATCAGTCACGTTTTGCCTCTAAACCGCCAGAAATCCTGCTGACCCACCCTCTGCCCGACAGCCGTCTGGCCGATGCGCGCAACCGCGCCAATCAGATGCGTCCGGTGGTGACCCAATCCTCGCAGGATTACTATATGGCCAAAGTGCGTGCGCTGGGCATGTACGCCACCGGGCGTAATCAGCTTGGCGACGATTTACTCGATAGCTGGTCAAAAGGCAATGTGCGCGAACAGCAGGCAGCGCTATATGGCAAAGCGATTCAGTTCCTTGAGGCGAAAAGCTTCGCCGATGCGAAACGGATTGTTGAACCGCTGCTGAACAAGCAGCCGGATAACGTCTGGTATCTGGATATTATGACCGATATCGATATTGGCCTGAACCAGGCGCCGCAGGCGATTAAACGTCTGACCGCGCTGCGCGCCGCAACCACCAATCCGGTATTGCAGCTCAATCTCGCCAACGCTTATGTTGAAGCGAAGCAGCCCGCAGCTGCCAGCCGGATTCTTAATCGCTATACGTTCTCCCATCCTGACGATCCTAACGGCTGGGATCTGCTGGCGCAGGCTTCGGCGGCACAGGGCTTACGTGATGAAGAGCTGTCCGCCCGCGCGGAAGGTCTGGCGCTTGCCGGCCGTCTCGACCAGGCAATCACCACCTTAAGCGGTGCCAGTGCGCAGGTTCCGCTGGGTAGTTTAAAACAGGCGCGCTACGACGCGCGCATCGATCAGCTGCGTCAGCTGCAAAAACGCTTCCGACAGTACACAAGGACATAACCACTAATGGTGACGATTTATCATAATCCGCGCTGCTCAAAAAGCCGGGAAACGCTGGCTTTGCTACAGCATCGTGGCGTAACGCCGCAGGTGCAGCTCTATCTTGAAACGCCACCCGATTTGGCGACACTTAAAACGCTGCTGAAGCAGCTGGGCATGCAGAGCGCGCGTGAACTGATGCGCAATAAAGAAGAGTTATATAAAACCCTGCAACTGGCGGATGCGAGCTTAAGTGAGACGCAGCTGATGCAGGCGATGATTGATAATCCGAAACTGATAGAGCGCCCGATTGTGGTCGCTAATGGTCAGGCGCGGATCGGACGTCCGCCTGAGCAGGTACTGGAAATTTTATAGACGCGGTTACAGGTCGAGCGTCTCTTTCACAAACGGAATGGTCAGCTTGCGCTGGGCGCTGATGGATGCACTGTCCAGCCGGTCCAGCGTCACAAACAGCGTACGCATTTCACGATCCAGTCGCTTCAGCAGGAAGCGGCCCACATCTTCCGGCAGTTCAAAACCCCGCAGATTGGCGCGCAGCTGTAACGCCTGCAACTTGTCTTCATCGGAAAGCGGTTGCAGTTTATAGATTTGTCCCCAGTCGAGGCGCGACGCGAGATCGGCCAGTTTGAGATTCAGCTGGCGTGGTGGCCGATCGCCGGTGATCAGCAACCGCGTCTTACCGGTTTCAAGAATACGGTTATAGAGATCGAAGATCGCCATTTCCCACAGTTCATCCCCGGCGATGCACTCAATATTATCGATGCAGATTAGCGCCAGTTGCTCCATGCCATCCAGCACTTCCGGCACGAACCAGGTGCGTTTATCCAGCGGCACATAACCCACCGCTTCACCGCGCGCAGAAAGCTCGGCGCAGGCCGCGTGCAGCAAATGGCTGCGTCCGCCGCCTTCGCGTGACCAGAAATAGAAATAGCTGCCATGTTCCTGAAGCAGAGCGCCTTTCAGCGCAGCCAGCAGCGACGGATTTTCCCCCGGCCAGAAGCTGGCAAAGGTTTCGTCGTCGGGCAAATAGAGTGGCAATGAAAGCTGTGCCGGCGTGTTCAGAAGCACCTCAAGTGTGAACGGGCAGAAAACGGCAAAAGTTTATCATAACTTTCGCCATTTAATAAAACGGGCAGCCGCGCAGGCGGCATTATCTGTCGTAGGGGAGCCGTTATCGGCTCCCGTTCAGATGGCGGACACAGTGCAAACCATCGCCACGGGCGGCGAGAACGCCGCCCCTACGGTCGGATTATCTGTCGATCAATGTGGCGATTTCTCATCCGCATCAAGGATCACTTCGTCCGGACGCAGCATGCTGATGACTTTAAAGATCAGGCTTAAACCGACGCCAACAATAGTCGCCAGCGCCATCCCTTTCAGTTCCGCCGCGCCGATATGCACTTTCGCCCCGCTGACACCGATAATCAGGATCACCGAAGTCAGGATCAGGTTTTGCGCTTTGTTGTAGTCCACTTTCGATTCAATCAGCACGCGAATACCGGAAGCGCCAATCACGCCATACAGCAGCAGTGACACGCCGCCCATCACCGGCACCGGAATCGCCTGGATCGCCGCCGCCAGTTTGCCGACGCAGGACAACATAATCGCCAGAATCGCTGCCCCGCCAATCACCCAGGTACTGTAAACACGGGTAATCGCCATCACACCGATATTTTCACCATAGGTGGTATTCGGCGTGGAGCCAAACAGACCAGAGAATATCGTTGAAATACCATTGGCAAACATTGAGCGATGCAGGCCTGGATCTTTCAGCAGGTCTTTTTTCACGATATTGGCGGTGACGACCAGATGGCCGATATGCTCCGCAATCACCACCAGCGCAGCAGGCAGGATGGTAAAGATGGCGAACCACTCAAAGCGCGGGGTATAGAAAGTGGGCAGCGCAAACCAGGGTGCATCGCGCACCGGCGTCCAGTCAACAATCCCCATGGCGAAAGAGAGGCCGTAACCGACCAGCACGCCAATCAGAATCGGGATAATCGCCATAAAGCCACGGAACAGCACCGAACCAAACACCGTGACCGCCAGCGTCACCAGCGAGATAATTACCGTTTTACTGTCAGGTGATGTGCCATCCGCAGGCAGCAGACCGGCCATATTCGCCGCCACGCCCGCCAGTTCCAGACCAATTACCGCGACAATCGCCCCCATCGCCGCCGGGGGAAACATCACGTCCAGCCAGCCGGTACCGGCTTTTTTCACAATCAGCGCCACCAGACAGAACAGCACGCCGCACATAATAAAACCGCCCAGCGCCACTTCATAACCCAGCGGTAACAGCAGCAGCACCGGCGAGATAAAGGCAAAGCTGGAGCCGAGATAGGCCGGGATTTTTCCTTTACAGATAAACAGATACAGCAGCGTGCCAATACCATTAAACAGCAATACCGTCGCCGGATTGATATGAAACAGAATCGGCACCAGTACCGTGGCGCCAAACATGGCGAACAGATGCTGGAAGCTGAGTGGAATGGTCTGAAGCAGCGGTGGCCGCTCACTGACGCCAATGGCACGACGAGTCATGGTTTCCCCTATGAGATGTTTTTCTTGCTATGAAAAGCGCCATAAAAAAGCCGACTCTTCAGTCGGCTAAAAAACCAGGGTTACTTGGTTCCGAAAATCTTATCCCCGGCATCGCCGAGGCCAGGAATGATATAGCCTTTCTCATTCAGTCCCTGATCGATTGACGCGGTATACACTTCCACATCCGGATGCGCCTGCTCCAGCGCCGTCAGACCTTCTGGCGCTGCGACCAGCACCAGCACTTTAATACTGTTACAGCCCGCTTTTTTCAGCAGGTCGATGGTCGCAATCATCGAGCCGCCGGTTGCCAGCATCGGATCGACCACCAGCGCCATGCGCTCTTCAATATTGGAAACCAGTTTCTGGAAATAAGGTACCGGCTTCAGCGTCTCTTCATCGCGGTAAACACCCACCACGCTGATGCGCGCGCTTGGTACGTGCTCCAGTACCCCTTCCATCATGCCTAAACCGGCACGCAGAATCGGCACGACGGTAATTTTTTTGCCTTTGATCTGCTCGATCTCTACCGGGCCATTCCAGCCTTCGATAGTAATGGTTTCAGTTTCCAGATCGGCGGTGGCTTCATAAGTCAGTAAACTTCCCACTTCTGAGGCGAGCTCACGAAAACGCTTGGTGCTTACATCATGCTCACGCATCAGGCCCAGTTTGTGTTTGACGAGCGGGTGTTTGACTTCCACGATCTTCATTGTTGTTCTCCCGGAGTGGTTAGCGGCAAAAAAAAATCGCCGGATTATACCGCCTTTTTTTCAGTGCGCCATATGACTTACGGCAATTAAAATCAATTATCGCTGCTTCGGCTAAGAATTGACTAAAATCTGGCTATACGCAATGTCAGCTCAGATGAGACTCGCAAACGTTTGCCTGCGCTGATAGAATTGCCGCGCTTTATTTTCAAACCACCAACCGCAACCGCGTGGGGATTTCGCAGTGACCGACAAGACCTCTCTCAGCTATAAAGACGCCGGCGTAGATATTGATGCTGGTAATGCTTTAGTCGATCGTATTAAAGGTGTAGTGAAAAAGACCCGTCGCCCGGAAGTGATGGGTGGACTGGGCGGTTTCGGTGCCCTTTGTGCGCTGCCGCAAAAATACCGCGAACCAATTCTGGTTTCCGGCACTGACGGCGTCGGCACAAAGCTGCGTCTGGCTATGGATCTGAAGCGCCACGACAGCATCGGCATCGATCTGGTCGCCATGTGTGTTAACGATCTGGTGGTTCAGGGTGCAGAACCTCTGTTCTTCCTCGACTACTACGCGACCGGCAAACTGGATGTGGATACCGCAGCCAGCGTGATCACCGGTATCGCCGAAGGCTGCCAGCAGTCTGGTTGTGCGCTGGTTGGCGGTGAAACCGCTGAAATGCCAGGCATGTACCACGGTGAAGATTACGACGTGGCCGGTTTTTGCGTCGGCGTAGTCGAAAAATCAGAAATTATTGACGGCAGCAAAGTGCAGGACGGCGACGTGCTGATCGCACTCGGCTCCAGCGGTCCACACTCCAACGGCTACTCGCTGGTGCGTAAAATTCTGGAAGTCAGCCAGACGGCGCCAGAAACCACTCAGCTTGAAGGCAAATCTATTGCCGATCACCTGCTGGAACCGACTCGTATCTACGTGAAAAACATTCTCAGCCTGATTGAACAGGTTGAAGTGCATGCGATTTGCCATCTGACCGGCGGCGGCTTCTGGGAAAATATCCCTCGCGTACTGCCAGACAACACCCAGGCGGTGCTGGAAGAGTCCAGCTGGCAGTGGCCAGCCATCTTCAGCTGGATGCAGCAGGCAGGTAACGTGAGTCGTCATGAAATGTATCGCACCTTTAACTGTGGCGTCGGTATGTTAATCGCCCTCAGCCCGGCAGAAGCCGACAAAGCGGTACAACTGATGACTGACGCTGGCGAAAAAGCATGGAAAATCGGCGTCATCAACGCCTCCGACTCTGCTGAGCGTGTGGTTATCAACGCATGAAAAAGATAGTCGTGCTGGTTTCCGGGAACGGAAGCAACCTTCAGGCCATTATGGATGCCTGCCAGCAGGGACACATCAACGGCAGCCTCGCTGCCGTTTTCAGTAATAAAGCTGATGCTTATGGTCTGGAACGCGCGCGCATCGCAGGCATTCCGGCCCACGCGATTGAAGCCGCCCAGTTCTCTGACCGTGAAGCTTTCGATCGTCAGCTGATGATGGAAATTGACGCGTACGCGCCGGATTTAGTGGTACTGGCGGGTTATATGCGGATTCTGAGTCCGGCGTTTGTCGGCCACTATCAGCAGCGACTGCTGAATATCCACCCTTCTCTGCTGCCAAAATATCCTGGCCTGCACACGCATCGTAAAGCGCTGGAAAACGGTGATTCGGAACATGGCACCTCGGTGCATTTTGTCACCGATGAACTGGATGGCGGCCCGGTTATTCTGCAGGCTAAAGTGCCGATTTTCTCCGGTGATAGCGAAGAGGCGTTGAATGCGCGCGTCCAGCATCAGGAGCATGTTATCTATCCACTGGCGGTTAGCTGGTTTATTGAGGGCCGTCTGACGATGCGCGATAACGCGGCGTGGCTGGATGGCGAAAAACTGCCAGCTGAAGGTCAGAGTATCGAGTAATGCATTATGGGCCAGGATATGCCTGGCCACTTTCAGCCATATCTGCCCGTAATATAATCTTCCGTACGCCGCGCCTTGGGTGCAGTGAACAGCTCGTCAGTCTCTGCAAACTCCACCACGCTGCCGTTATGCATAAAAGCGGTGTAATCCGATACGCGCGCCGCCTGCTGCATATTGTGCGTCACCAGCACCAGCGTAAAATGCTGCTTCAGGGTGGTCATCAGCTCTTCAATCACCAGTGTGGAGATAGGATCCAGCGCCGATGTCGGCTCATCCAGCAGCAATACTTCCGGTTCAATCGCTACCGCGCGTGCAATCACCAGCCGCTGCTGCTGACCGCTGGAGAGCGTCAGGGCATTCTGCCGCAGGCTGTCTTTCACCTCGCTCCACAGCGCCGCCGCACGCAGCGCACGCTCAACCGCTTCATCCAGCACCCGCCGGTCGCGTACCCCCTGCAAACGCAGGCCGTAAACCACATTTTCATAAATTGATTTTGGAAACGGGTTTGGCCGCTGAAACACCATACCCACCCGCCGCCGCAGTGCGGAGAGATCGCCGGATGTCTGCATAATCGACTCTTTCTCCAGCAGAATATCGCCTTCTGTCCGGCAGTCATCAATCAGATCATTCATACGATTAAAACAGCGCAGCAGCGTCGATTTACCACAGCCGGAAGGGCCAATCAGCGCGGTGATACGGTTCTTTGGCAGCCGTAGTGAAATATCTTTCAGCGCCGGTTTCTCGCCATACCATAACGACAGCTGCTGCAGTTCCAGCGCCGTTTCATCATCGGCAAACGTCACAGTTGCATCCATAACAGGTTCCATAGTTATTGCACCAGCGCGCGATAGCGCTCACGCAGGCGATGGCGCAAACCCATCGCCGCCAGGTTCAGTCCTAATACGATGGTGACCAGCAACAGCGCGGTGGCATACACCAGCGGCCGCTCGGCTTCGGCATTAGGACTCTGAAACGCCAAATCGTAGATCTGGAAGCCAAGGTGCATAAATTTACGGTCGAGATGCAGATAAGGGAAAATACCGTCGATCGGCAGCTCCGGCACCATTTTTACCACACCAACCAGCATCAGCGGCGCGGTCTCCCCTGCCGCGCGCGCCACCGCGAGGATCAGGCCAGTCAGCATCGCCGGCAACGCCAGCGGCAGAGTGATATTCCATAGCGTCTCCGCGCGGGTTGCTCCCAGCGCCAGCGAGCCCTGACGCAGCGTCGGCGGAATACGTGACAACCCCTCTTCGGTGGCGACAATCACCACTGGCAAGGTCAGCAACGCCAGCGTCAGCGACGCCCAAAGCAGCCCCGGGGTGCCAAACGTCGGATTCGGTAACGCTGCCGGGAAGAATAACTGATCCAGCGAGCCACCAATCAGCCAGACAAAAAAGCCGAGGCCAAATACGCCATAGACAATTGATGGCACCCCGGCCAGATTTACCACCGCAATGCGCACCAGCCGGGTTAAGGCGTTGCGACCGGCATACTCATGCAGCCAGACCGCGGCGACCACCCCCAGCGGCATCACCACCACCGACATCAGCAACACCATTAATACCGTACCGAAAATCGCCGGAAACGCCCCGCCTTCCGACTGGTTTTCGGCTGGCGAATCACTGACAAAGTGCCACAGCTGGCTGGCAAAATGGCGCCACTTCTGCCCAGGGCTCATCGCATTGGGTTGCCAGGCGGCGACCACCTGCGCCAGCGGAATACGCTGCACGCTACCGCTGGCATCACGCAGGATCAGCGCGCTGCGGTCAATCTCGCGATTAAGTGAGGCCAGCCGGGTCGCCAGACGGTTAAACTGGCGCTGTAACTCGGTACGATCCGCCTGATGAATTGACTGCTGTTGCGCATCGAAGCGCTTTGCGGCGCGCAGCTCATCGGCCTGATGTTGCAGCGCTTCGAGCTGGGCATTGATGCGCGCCATCTCAACCCGGCGCAGCTCAGCCGCCTGCGCCAGCTGCTGATGGGCCTGTTGCAGACGCTGCTGCAGCGCACGCCCCATATTGCGCGCAATCAGCGGCTGCGTGCCTTCCCGCAGCCCTTCGAACCAGCCGTACGCATTGCCGCCGCTGCGACGTTGCAACACGATAATCTCTTTGGGATGCTGCCGCTGACTGATATCGCTGGATAACAATGCGCGGAAATCCGGCGCGGCAAAGTCACGGTTGCCGGTTTTAAGCAGATAACGCGTCACCTGCGGCGGCATATCCGCCGGTATCTGACGACCACTGGCTTGCAACTGCTGGCGCGAGACCTGGCTGCTGCTCACCACTTCGCCCAGCAGTTGTACCCCGCCAGCGCCCGCCTGGTTAAGGGTAAACAGCGTTACCGGTTGCGGCCAGAAGCCACGCAGTCCCTGCCAGGCCAGCAAGGTAATCAGCAGCAAAAAGGCCAGCAGGCTAAAGGCCACCGCACCGGCGGTTAACCAGCGCCAGCGATCATTTTGCCGCATCGACTTACTCATCCCTGCCCCTCATGCTTACCAAAGCGCAGCCGCAGCCGCTGGCGCACCAGCTCTGCCAGCGTGTTGACCACCAGGGTAAACACCAGCAGCACCAGTGCGCTAAGGAACAGAATACGATAGTGCGCGCTGCCCGCCGCCGCTTCCGGCATCTCCACGGCGATATTTGCCGACAGCGTGCGCAAGCCGTCGAACAGCCCGCCATCGGGAACCGGGGTGTTGCCGGTAGCCATCAGCACAATCATGGTTTCGCCCACAGCGCGGCCGAAGCCGATCATCAGCGCGGCAAAAATACCCGCCGAGGCGCTCGGCAGCACCACGCGCGACAGGGTTTGCCAGGGTGTCGCGCCCAGCGCCAGCGATCCCTGACCTAAGGAGGCCGGAACGCTAAATATCGCGTCCTCCGCCAGGGTGAAAATTAATGGCACCAGCGCAAATCCCATCGCCACACCGGCCACCAGCAGATTGCGCTGCTCATAGCCGTGCGTCAGACGATCGGCCAGCCCACGGCCAAACAGCGCGCTATCCAGCAGCGGCCAGAGCCACAGGCTAAGCATACTCACCAGCAACAGCAACGGCAGCAACAGCCAGACTTCACGTCCGTCTGAGCAGAGCCGCTGTCGCCAGCGCGCCGGTAACCTGCGCGAACCCCATGCGCACAGCAGCAACGCCAGCGCCAGCATAAAGGGCAGCAACAGCACGCCGAGCAGATGGTCGGTAACGCGCGGCGCCAGCCAGAGTCCGGCAATCAATCCCACCACCACGCTGGGCAAGGCGCCCATCATTTCAATTCCCGGTTTGATCCAGCGTCGCAGAGCGGGCGACATAAACCACGCACTGTAAATCGCGGCGGCCAGCGCCAGCGGCGTGGCGAACAACAGCGCCAGCGCCGAGGCTTTCAGGGTGCCGGACACCATCGGCATCAGACTGAATTTCGCCTGATAGTGGTCGTCCGCGGCAGTGGACTGCCATACCCAGGCCGGTTCAGGATAGTTTTCATACCAGACCTTCTGCCACAGGCTGCGCCAGCTAAAGTCGGGCCACGGATTATGCAGACGATAGTATTGCCACTGTCCGCTGCGCTCCACCAGCAGCCCGTCCCCCTCTGGCGCAAACTCCGCATGGCGGATACCGGCGACCAGCTTCTGCGAGAAGATCGCGCCATCCTGTTTACTGGCAAATAACTGCAGCTCACCGCGCGGATTAAGCGTGGCAAATACTCGCCGCTGCGGTTCAGTGAGCAGCAGAGATTGCGCGCTGGCGCCGTGAAAATAACGAATAAAATTCAGATGCGGACCGCTGGCGCTGGCGATATCAAACCACTGCGCAATACCGGACGGTCCGGCAATCAGCAGCGAGTTGCCACCACTGAGCAGTTGCATCTGCTGTGGTTTTTCTTGCAGCGTAATGATGTCGCGTAAGCTAATCTGATCACCCGAGATGCGCCAGACGCGCAACAGATTACCAGCCAGCGCAAACAGCAGTTTGCCGTCCGGGGTCAGTAATAACTGGTCGCTGCCGGCACTGTTAATGGTGCGAACCACTGGCGGCTGGCCGGCGCGTAACTGCGCCAGCACGATGGCGTCGCCCGTGGAGGCCGCCGCCAGCCACTGGTCGTCACCACTGCGCGCCACAGCAGGATGCTGTAATCGTTGTGAAGCAATCTTCTGCGCAATATCGCCAAGCGGGAATTTCCAGCGCGGTTCACCGTCGCGGGCAGTGAAATCTGCGCTGGCCAGCTTTACGCTGTCATCAGACTGTAACAACAGCACCGCAGATTTGTCGGCGGTGAGCGCCACCTGCACCGGGCCTTTCGCCAGTTGCAGTGCCGGTTCAGCCGGTTCGCCGCTCAGCGGGATAAAGCGCGCCAGACCCTGCTGGTCAATACGCCAGCCCCAGTTGCCGTTAAGGCCAAGCGCCACCGCGGGCTTGGGTTGCCACAGGGAAAAGGTGCTGACTGACTGCAGTGAAGGTGAAGAAAATAACGGTGTCACCACCCAGATAAGCCAGAAGAAAAGCAGCATCATCACCAACAAGATGCCGATGCCACAGGCCGTCACCACGCGACGCGTCAGCCGGTCGATAAATCGCCGGCGTTTGTCGCTGAACTGTACGGGAATATGGTTATCGATCATGCCTGCATGGGTGTCCGTTTCATTTTCAAGCCGCTATGTTGCCCGTAGCCGCTTGATAAGACAACTGTTGGGGTTGGACAATGCTGCCATACTCTCGCCATAATGGGTGTGGACATGGGGTACCCTGGTGCCAAATCAGCACAACGGAGTAAAAATGGGTCAGGAAAAGTTATATATAGAAAAAGAACTTAGCTGGTTATCCTTTAACGAACGCGTGCTGCAGGAAGCGGCTGACAAGACTAACCCGCTGATTGAACGCATGCGTTTTCTGGGTATTTATTCCAATAATCTTGATGAGTTCTATAAGGTACGCTTCGCCGATCTGAAACGTCGTATTCTGATTGGTGAAGAGCAGGGGTCCGCCAGTACGCCACGCCATTTACTGAAAAAGATCCAGCAACGGGTAATGAAAGCCGATCAGGAATTTGACGGCCTGTATAACGATCTGCTGCTGGAAATGGCGCGCAACCAGATTTTCCTGATCAACGAACGTCAGCTGTCACCCAATCAGCAGAGCTGGCTGCGTCACTATTTTAAACATCATCTGCGTCAGCACATCACCCCCATCCTGATTAATCACGACACCGACCTGACCGAATTTCTCAAAGATGATTACACCTATCTGGCGGTCGAGATTATTCGTGGCGACGAGGCGCACCATGCACTGCTGGAGATCCCCTCCGATAAAGTGCCGCGCTTTGTCAATCTGCCGCCGGAAGCACCACGCCGTCGCAAGCCGATGATCCTGCTGGATAACATTCTGCGCTACTGCCTGGATGATATATTTAAAGGCTTCTTTGATTATGACGCGCTGAACGCCTATTCCATGAAAATGACGCGGGATGCGGAGTATGATCTGGTCACTGAGATGGAATCCAGCCTGCTGGAACTGATGTCCTCGAGCCTGAAACAGCGTCTGACCGCCGAGCCGGTGCGCTTTGTTTATCAGCGTGATATGCCGGATGCGCTGGTTGAGTTGCTGCGTGGCAAGCTGAATATTTCCAATTACGACTCGATTATTCCCGGCGGCCGTTACCACAACTTTAAAGACTTTATTAGCTTCCCCAATGTCGGCAAAGCTAATCTGGTTAATAAACCGCTGCCGCAACTGCGTCATATCTGGTTTGACCGTTTTCGCAACGGCTTTGACGCCATCCGCAATCATGACGTGCTGCTCTACTATCCATATCACACCTTTGAGCATGTGCTGGAGCTACTGCGTCAGGCCTCGTTTGATCCGAGCGTACTGGCGATTAAAATCAATATTTACCGCGTCGCCAAAAACTCGCGCATTATCGATGCGATGATCCACGCCGCTTATAACGGCAAAAAAGTCACGGTGGTGGTGGAGTTACAGGCGCGGTTTGATGAAGAAGCCAATATTCACTGGGCCAAACGCTTAACCGAAGCCGGCGTGCATGTGATTTTTTCCGCGCCGGGTCTGAAAATCCATGCCAAGCTGTTTTTGGTTTCCCGCCGTGAGAACGGTGAAATTGTGCGCTACGCTCATATTGGTACTGGCAACTTTAATGAGAAGACCGCGCGCCTGTATACCGATTACTCACTGCTTACCGCTGATGCGCGCATTACCAACGAAGTGCGCCGGGTGTTTAACTTTATTGAAAACCCTTACCGCCCGGTCACTTTTGAGCATCTGATGGTATCGCCGCAAAATTCACGCCGCATGCTGTATCAGCTGATCGATAACGAAATCGCCAACGCACAGAATGGTATTGCGGCTGGCATTACGCTGAAAATCAACAATCTGGTGGATAAAGGTTTGGTCGACCGTCTGTACACCGCTTCCAGTGTTGGCGTGAAGGTTGATCTGCTGGTACGCGGCATGTGCTCACTGATCCCTGACCTGGAAGGCATCAGCGATAATATCAGAGTAATCAGTATCATAGACCGTTATCTTGAGCACGATCGGGTCTATATCTTTGACAACGGCGGCGATAAAAAAGTGTATCTCTCCTCCGCTGACTGGATGACGCGTAACATTGATTATCGTATTGAAGTGGCGGTGGCGATCCTCGATCCGACGCTGAAACAGCGCATCCTGGATATTATTGGCATCCTGTTCAGTGATACCCTGAAAGCCCGCTACGTTGATAAAGAGCTGAGTAACCGTTATGTGCCGCGTGGTAACCGCCGTAAAGTACGCGCGCAGTTAGCCATTTACGATTACATCAAATCCCTGGAACAACCTGAATAATCACTATGCCAATATCCCATAAAAGTACGCCTAAACCGCAGGAATTTGCTGCCATTGACCTCGGTTCTAACAGTTTTCACATGGTGATTGCCCGCGTGGTGGATGGCGCCATGCAGGTGCTGGGACGGTTGAAACAGCGGGTACACCTGGCTGACGGTCTCGATGCCAATAATGTGCTGAGCGAAGAGGCGATCCAGCGCGGGCTAAGCTGCCTCGCGCTGTTTGCCGAACGTCTGCAGGGTTTCAGCCCGGCGAATGTCACCATTGTCGGCACCCACACCCTGCGCCAGGCAATCAATGCCGAAGAGTTTCTGCAACGCGCCGCTGATGTGATCCCCTATCCGATCGAAGTGATCTCCGGTCACGAAGAGGCACGTCTGATCTTTATGGGTGTGGAACATACACAGCCGGAAAAAGGCCGTAAGCTGGTGATTGATATCGGCGGCGGTTCGACAGAGCTGGTGATCGGCGAAGACTTTGAGCCAAAACTGGTCGAAAGTCGCCGCATGGGCTGCGTCAGTTTTGCCCAGCACTACTTCGCGCAAGGGGTAATCAGCAAAGAGAACTTCCGCCGTGCGCGCCTGGCGGCGGCACAGAAACTGGAAACCCTGGCCTGGCAGTATCGCCTGCTGGGCTGGCAGTTTGCGCTTGGCGCCTCCGGCACCATTAAAGCGGCCTGCGAAGTGTTGCAGGCAATGGGCGAGAAAGAGAAGCTGATTACGCCAGAACGTCTGGAGATGTTGTATGACGAAGTGATCAAACATAAATCTTTTGATGCGCTTAGCCTGCCAGGCCTTTCCGACGAACGTAAAGCGGTATTTGTGCCGGGACTGGCGATTCTGTGCGGCGTCTTCGATGCGCTGGCGATCCGCGAGCTGCGTCTTTCAGACGGCGCGCTGCGTGAAGGGGTGCTGTATGAGATGGAGGGCCGCTTCCGCCATCAGGATATTCGCAGCCGTACCGCGCAGAGCCTCGCTAATCATTACAATATCGATACCGATCAGGCGCGTCGCGTACTCGACACCACCGAACAGCTGTATCTGCAGTGGAAAGATCAGAACCCGAAACTGGCTAACCCGCAGCTGGCGGCGTTGCTGAAGTGGGCGTCGATGCTGCACGAAGTCGGCCTGACGATTAACCACAGCGGTCTGCAACGCCACTCCTCTTATATCCTGCAAAATACCAATATGCCGGGCTTTAACCAGGATCAACAGTCGCTGCTGGCGATGCTGGTACGCTATCACCGTAAAGCAGTAAAAGTGGATGAGATGCCGCGCTTCACGCTGTTTAAGAAGAAGCAATTTCTGCCGCTGGTCTTTTTGCTGCGTTTAGGTGCGCTGTTAAATAATCAGCGCCAGGCGACCACCCGGCCCGAGGCGTTAAAACTGGAAACCGATGATGGTCACTGGACGCTCACCTTCCCAACCGGTTATTTCGCCCAGAACAACCTCGTTCAGCTCGACCTTGAGCGCGAGCAGGCTTACTGGGAAGAGGTGATCGGCTGGAAGCTGGTGATTCAGGAAGGGTTGTAAACGCCCGGCGCAATAGTTCACTGCCGGTTGCGCCATCAGCGCGTAACCGGCGAGTACTGACAAATGGTTTGATCATGATGACTACAGACTGCGGAAAATTTTTTACCGAAAAGTATCAGCTTAGCGCGCCCCACTCCGAAATTGTGGCCGCCGCCACGTCTGTCCCCGCCGGTAAAGCGCTTGATCTCGGCTGTGGCAGCGGACGCAATTCGCTGTACCTGAATCAGCAAGGGTTTGATGTTACCGCCTGGGACAAAAATGCCGACAGCATTGCCACGCTAAACCAGATTATTGCGCAGGAGTCGCTCAGCAAACTCCACACCGCCATCAAGGATCTTGATAATCTGCGCTTTAACGGCGAGTACGATTTTGTCTTCTCCACCGTGGTGATGATGTTCCTGCAAGCGGAAACCATTCCGCAGATGATTGCCGATATGCAGGCCAGCACCCGCCGTGACGGTTACAACCTGATTGTCGCAGCGATGGACAGCACGGATTATCCCTGCACCCTGCCCTTCCCGTTCACCTTTAAATCCGGTGAACTGAGCCACTATTACCGCAAGTGGCATATTGTGAAATATAACGAGGATGTCGGTCAGCTGTTTAAAACCGATGAACAGGGGAATCGCATCAGCCTGCGATTCGCTACGCTGCTGGCGCAAAAAGCGCCGACTAAGGATTGATCTCTGCGCCGCCCGCAGGCGCCAGCGTCTCCAGCCGCTGCGGCAGACTGATGGCGTACCCTTGCAGGTAATCCACTCCCATTTTGCGTAACGCGGTGGCGATATCGTCAGATTCGACGAACTCCGCCACCACCTTCATCCGTCGCAGGCGCGCAACGCAGCAAATCGACTCAATAATATGGTAGTCCAGGCTGCTGATAAGAATGTTGCGCACAAAGCTGCCGTTGATTTTCAGGATATCTGCCTGAATCTCGCGCAGGCGCGTGTAACTGGCGTAGCCGGTGCCGAAATCATCAATCGCAACCTGACATCCCATTTCACGCAGCTGATTAATCGAGCGATTGCCCCAGGTTAAGTCACTGAGCATATGCGACTCTTCCACTTCGACAATCAGCTGCCAGGGTTCGATATGGTAGTTACGCAGCATCGTGGCGATCTCCTTCGCCAGGTGCGGGCGACACATGGTGGAAGCAAACAGATTGACGGCAAAACGCGCCCCGGGCAATGACTGGCGATGCTCGTCAATAAAGCTTAATGTCTGCTCCAGCACCCAGCGGTCAATTTCCCAGCTCATACCAAACTCATGCACCACCGGCAGAAAGATCCCCGGCTTCAGCTGCTCGCCCTGAGAATCCACCATGCGCAGCAATATTTCGTGATAGTCATCGCCACGCAGCCCCTGAATACGCTGCGCCAGCAATACGAACTTATCGTTATCCAGCGCAAACTGCACTTCATGCAGCATCGCCAGCTTATCTTTGACTTTACGCTGCACCGGAATGCCACCCTGCTGCAAATTTTCCGGCAGCCCGCTATTCAGTGACACCTCCGCCATTGCGCTAAGTTCACCAAGCAGCTCATGCAGATGGCTGACCGGCGGTCTGACGCTGCAAAAGCTCAGGCCAACACTTGGTTGCAACGGTAAACCATCCCAGGTCAGGCGGTAGTTCTTCAGCCGTGCGGCAATCTCTTCCACGCGCATCAGCGGGGCGTCACTCCCCAGCCGCAGCGCGAGGTCAAAGCCCGGCAGCTGATACACCTCTTCGCCAGCGCGCATAAAGGGGCGCAAATGACCAGCCAGACAGCGTTTATACTGAATGCGCAGTTGCAGGCCATAGGTGCGGCTCAACAGATCGAGTTCGGGAATGCGCAGAAAACAGAGCGTCGAGGGGACGCGCGCCGAGAGATCGGCGCTAAGGGCGCGCAGATTCGGCAGGCCAATCACCGGATCGGTTAACGCCGCGCGTTTCGCCTTAATAATAATCCGCCGTTGATGGGTGCCAAGCGCCGCCATCAGAAAGATGGTGACGGTAAATACCAGCAGATTGGAGGAGATAATCGCCAGATGCTGCAACTGCGTCTGCATATCAAGAAACTGCTCACGGAACTGATACAGCGCCACCAGAATCAGCGACCAGCTCAGGGAGGTCATCAGATAGCCAAAACGCATCGCCGCCCACAGCATCAGCGGCAGCAGCAAGGTTAAGGTGTAGTCACTGGTCAGCAGGTTGGCCCGATCGACGCGAAAATGGGTCAGCACCGCCAGCATCAGCGCCATCAATACTCCCCAGCAGAGCAGCTCGCGCAGCGTGGCCTCTTCGGCAATCTGCTGCTTTAACCGCTGCCATAAAATCACCGCAAAGCGCGGATGTTTAATAATGCGAATCAGCCAGTAATAGACCTGCAACACCGAAGCGCAGGAGAGCAACAGCGCCTGAAAGTTAATCAGCGTGCGGATAGTGAAAGGATCGCGCGAAAAAATAGCACTGGCTTCAGGTAAAACGCCCAGCGTTACCACCATTTGCAGCAAGAACAGCATCAGCGTCGGTAAAAAAAACGCCAGCCAGAACAGCCGCACCGGCGCCATACCCAGTGCACCAAAACCGACGCCCCAGCGATTACGCGCATGCATACGATAACCAGCCCAGCTGATGCAGATGCCGGCGAGAAACAGCATGCTGGCAATCAGCGCCTGCCCTGGCGGGATAATCATGGCGTAGCGAAACAGCAGCGCGATGCAGATTCCCGGTAGCGCCGCCCAGTCAAATACCATCAGCATCGCCACCATCATCGCCAGCGGCAGATAGATCAGATAAACATCGCCTTCGGCAAGTTGCAGGCGCGCGGAGAAGTGGCTGGAAAGCGGCATCAGGATCAGCGGCAACAGCAGCGGTAAACCCCACCAGTGCGTACTGAAATATCGGTAACGGAAAGTTTTGCGCATATGCATCATCTATGTTGCAGAGCCCGGCGATCTGTCTCTGCCGTTGGTTGCTCTTCGTCCTGAAGAAGCCCGTGAGGGCTGGCCCGCCCCGCTTCGGGGCTGCCTGGCATGCGACCAGGTCACTATAAGTTTGACATAAATCAACAAACAGATTGATAATTTTTTGTACAACCCGCATGTTTAACCCGTGGTAAGCCGCAGGATGCTATTTTATTAGCCTGGACGCTGAGGCGGATTGACCTGATCGCCGCGCTGTGCCTAAATACTCTTATCGCTCGCCATGCGGGCTTACTGCAGGAACCCTCCGCGTGAATAACGCTATGCATATACAACGACACAAGAAAACTGGACAGATGACGCGTATCGTTTTGCTGATCAGTTTTATTATTTTACTCGGCCGTTTGATCTACACTATTCCGGGTGCCATCGAACATCATCAGCAAAAGAATGCACCGACACCGGCAATCACCGCCCCCGTAACCACGCCATAATGCTCACGTGATGACACGAGAGTTAAGTTGCCTTGATTGAGACAACTTACCCTCATTTCATAGAGTTGCTTTGTCGGCTTTATGCCGCTTTGACGTGCTGCTTTACAGACACAAGGGATATTTATGTCTGCACCTGCTTCCCACGCCCAACAGCTGGCTGAGATCCGTAGCCGTATTCTCAACCTGCTGCTGAATAATAATGATTTAGTCGACACCCTTCTCGAACATCCCCATCGTGAAACCGAACAAGAGACCCAGGCGGTCGAGCAGCAAACGGCTGAGCTTCAGCAATATATTCCGCTGCTGCATGCGGCTGACCTTGCGGATATCCTCGAAGCGCTGCCGGAAGATGAACGTCTGGCGCTCTGGCGTCTGATTGAAGACGCGCGCCGCGGCCAGGTACTGGTTGAGGCCTCGGAAAGCGTCTGGGAAAGCCTGATCGAGGAGATGAGTGATAAAGCGATCCTGCAGGCGATTGAGCCGCTGGATATCGACGATCAGGCTTATCTGGCGAAATATCTGCCGCGTGACCTCACCGGCCGTCTGCTGACCTCGCTGGAGCCAGGCCAGCGCGCACATGTGTTGAATATGATGCATTTCGACCGCGATCGCGTCGGACGCATTATGGATTTCAATCTGCTGACGGTACGCGCCGACGTGACGCTGGCGACGGTGCAGCGCTTTCTGCGCCGTAAGAAATCGGTGCCCGACGGCACCGATAAACTGTTTGTGACCGATAAAAATAACGATCTGCTCGGTGAATTACCGTTAACCGCGATTCTGCTGAATACGCCGGATAAACAGGTGTTTGAGGTGATGAACAGCAAGCCGACCACCTTTCGCCTCGACGACAAGGCGGAGGATGCGGCTGGCGCCTTCGAACGTTATAACCTGATCTCCGCCGCGGTTATCGACCAGCAAGGCAAGCTGATTGGCCGCGTAACCATTGAAGATGTGGTGGATTTGGTCAATGAAGAGAGCGACAGCAATATTCGTAAAATGGGCGGCTTAAGCCCGGACGAAGATGTGTTTGCGCCGGTAAAAAAAGCGGTGCGCACGCGCTGGGCCTGGCTGGCGGTCAATCTGTGTACTGCTTTTGTCGCCTCGCGGGTGATCGGCATGTTTGAAGCCACTATTTCGCAGCTGGTGGCGCTGGCGGCGTTGATGCCGATTGTCGCCGGCATTGGCGGTAATACCGGCAATCAGACGATTACCATGATTGTTCGCGCTTTGGCGCTGCATCAGGTGGAGCCGGGCAACTTCTCATTTCTGATCCTGCGTGAACTCGGCGTGGCGCTGATTAATGGCCTGTTCTGGGGCGGAATTATGGGCATCGTTACCTGGCTGATGTATGACAATCCACAGCTGGGCGGCGTAATGATGCTGGCGATGGTGCTGAACCTGCTGCTGGCGGCGCTGATGGGCGTGCTGATCCCGCTGATTATGACGCGGATGAAACGCGATCCGGCAGTCGGCTCAAGCGTATTAATCACCGCTTTAACCGATACCGGTGGCTTCTTTATTTTCCTCGGTCTGGCGACGCTGTTTTTACTGCACTGATTAATATCAGCTTTGCGGCTTTTCCGCCGTCGCCGCAGCCAGCTGACCAATAAACGGCAAACGCAGGGCCGGAGGAGCAATATTCACCCCGAGATTCAGGCCGAGAATATTCACCTCCAGCCCCTCCTGCGCGCCGACCGTCAGTGCCAGCACGCCCAGCACGGAGAGCTGTACGCCTTTGCCTGACGGCGGTAAACCAATTGGATTGGTCAGGGCGCGATAATCCTTGCCGATGGCATTAGCCGGCATATTCAGTTTCAGCTCCGGCACTTCCCGGCCGATATGGGCAAGAAAGGTGTTGCTGTTTGGCCCGGGCCACGCGTGATAAGTATGCGGCCACGGATAGCTTTTAATCGCCGCTTCAATATGCGGAATCATCGCTTCCGCCTCAGCACCACGATGCTCCAGCAGCAGTCCCGGCTTCGCGCCAAACCAGAAACCATCGGCCACCGTATAGTTGTGGCGCACCACATCGCTACTGCCCCAGCTGATCACTTCGTAGCGATGATACTGGCTTTCACCGGCACGCTTAAAGATGATCCACGGGTGGACAGCAAACAACCCGCGCCAGCCATAAGTCTGGGCGGTATAGACCTGCACAATCGCCAGATTGCGATAATGGCGCGCATCCGGCGCAATGCCTGCAGAATCGCGGCGCGCCGTCATCCAGCCCTGAGCGCTGGAGCTCTCACCATTACGCATCGACTGCGCCAGACTCTGACCAAATGACAGCAGCAGCACGCAAAGAAAAACGATACTCATCACTTTGAGAAGGCTCATAGATTTTGTCGGTCCAGTGGCAAGAAAAGCAGGTTAACGCCCGGCCAACCAGTGTACTGCGAGTTGGCGTCAATTTACATCTCCTCAACCGGGCGCTGATCATACTGCGCCTGTGCCTGCATCACCGCGGCTGAATGGCTGACCGTCCATAAATATAACGCCTGAAACGGCGCTTCCAGCGTGCGTCCCAATGGCGTGATGCTGTACTCCACGGCGATCTGCGAGGAAGGGATCACCCGCCGGGCCAGGATACCGTTCCGCTCCAGACGGCGCAGACTCTGGGTTAACGATTTTTGCGTAATCCCTTCCAGTTGCCGCTTGATTTCATTGAAACGTTGCGGCTTTTTGCAGAGCACCGTCAGGATCAACACCGACCATTTATCGGTGATCTGATCCAGCAATAAACGGCTTGCACTGTCGCCACTACACTCCACAACGGCTGGCTCGATCTGCTCCGGCGTCGGTTGATTATTTGCAGGCATGGTTTCCTCCGCTATACCTGATAGATTTTAAGTGCCTGATTGACACCAGGTATACACAATATACCATGATGCAACATTTTAAATAAGGAGTTCATTATGTCATCCACATCCCCTAATCAGGCCGCTGACCAGCTGGCAGTCGTTGAAGCCCTCTACCGTTTCGCCGCCGGTATCGATCTGCGCGATAAAGCGCTGCTGGCCTCTGCGCTGGCAGAGAATGCCGTATCCGATTTCCGCCCTGCCGCCGCCAAAGCTGGCTTTGAGTATCCGCTGCTTGAAGGCCGCGAGAATATTGTCGCCGCGCTGGCCGGCGCGCTTAGCCCGTTCGACACCACCCATTCAGTCAGCAATCCCCGCGTCAGCATTGAGGGGGATAAAGCGCAGCTGGAAGCGATCGTCGAAGCGCAGCATCTGCCGCGCAACGATCACTCGCGTCACTATCTGATGAAAAATCGCTATAACGTCGAACTGGTAAGGCAGGGGGAAAGCTGGCTGATCCAGCGCAATACCGTGGATAATGTCTGGCGTAGCGGTGATCCAGCGGTGCTGGCTGGGGTTTAGTCGATAATAACCATCAAACAATGTCATCTTCAGTATGGTGGCTGGGAGAGGACGCAAGCACAGAGCTGCGTCTGATTATTCCAGCAATATCCTGCTTGTCGGGGCGATGTTTCCTGTGCAAACCTTGAGGGGTATTGTACATGCCTGAGATTAAATACGTTTCGATCACCTGACGCCCCGCCATTGTGCACATCATCGGCACGGGCGGCGAAAACGCCGCCCCTACATAAGCCTATGAATTTTCTGTACGGGCGGCGTTTTCTCCGCCCGTAAAAACGCCCCATGTCACAATGATAGTTTTGACCTCTGGCGGCACAACTGGAGCGAAGTTGCTCCGGGTGATAATGTAACACACTTATTTTAATGAAGTTTATCTTGAGTGACGGGTATTAGCCGGCATCGATACTAACTTGCCTCTGGCTAACTGGCAGTAAAAACCTGCAATCTCACCCAGCGTTTTCCGCCCACCATGGTCAGCGCCACAATGGACGCTATCGCTGCAAGGTGCATCAGCAAATCAAGCGGATGAAAATGCAGCGGATGGCAAAACGCCAGCATGGTCATCGCCATACAGGCGACGCCAAATCCCGCCATCGCCAGGCTGCGTAGCGGATATAACGTCCGTGTGCGGCGCAGGCTGGCAATCATAATCGCGATCATCGGCAGGCTGACCACCAGCATAAAGCGATAACAACCGGTTCCTTCGGCGATATTGGCCAGCAAAGGCTCTGCCGACAGATTGCTGCTGCTGGCAATCAGCCAGAGCACAATCAACGGCACGAACACCTTCCAGCTCAGCACGCGTCGTCCGGGAATGCTCAGATTAAATGCGCTGCGAATCGCCAGCACGCCCAGCAGAAACGACAGCAGCAGCTGCAGGATGGTCGGCAGCACGCCGGGTTGCGTCCAGTCAGTCAGGGTGCGTTGCACCAGCAAGCTGGCGATAGCGCCGCACGGCAGTGCAATCGCCATCCAGCAGGCCACACGCCAGCGGGTCGGTAAAGGCCGCTTGACCGGACCGGCGGAACGACTCAGTTTTTCAATTAACAAATCATGATCTGCCATGATGGGCTCCGAAACGACGAAGATTTTTTAACGCGCGATGTAATAGCGATTTCACCACCGCCACGCTCAGGTTGTTATGCGCTGCGGCCTCCGTCAGGCTCATCTCACGTAAATGCACGTTCTCGACGATTTCGCGTTGTCGCACTGGCAACTGACGTAAAAAAACATTCAGCTCCTCCCGCGACTCCTGCTGTCCGGCTCTCAGGGCTGAGCTGCTGTCCGCAACGTTGAAACTCGCAGCCACCTCTTCCTCTTCCCAGCGCTGATGACGACCGCGCCGTCGCAGCGCATCCACCGCACGCGCCGAGACAATCGCCATCAGCCACGGCAGAAAGGGATAGTGCGGATCATAAGTGTGGCGCACCCGATGCAGCGTCAGCAGCACGTCCTGAATCACATCCT
Source organism: Winslowiella arboricola (assembly GCF_025527015.1). Taxonomy (GTDB): domain Bacteria; phylum Pseudomonadota; class Gammaproteobacteria; order Enterobacterales; family Enterobacteriaceae; genus Erwinia; species Erwinia arboricola. The sequence continues at coordinate 268,115 of NZ_JAODIM010000038.1, forward strand.
CGATCAGAACATCATCCGCAATATGTTTATGCGCCAGCGAGCGAATAACCGGCACCAGCGCTTTTAACAGCTGCGTATAGGCGCGCTGATCGCCAGCCTGGGCGCTTGCCATTAAGCCCGGCCAGCTTTCTCGCGCTGCATCGCACATCACCATATTTCACCTTGTTGCTATGACGACAGGCAGCCCGCGCGCTGCCTGGCTGTCATGTCTTCTTACCGACTGCCTGATGCAGAGCGTTCACCACGATGCCGGGGGTTAATACCTGCGGCAATACTTTTGGCGCACTGCCATCGGCGGGATAGACCACATACAGCGGCAACCCACCCTGACCAAACTGATTAAGTGCATCATCGACATCAGGATTAAATTTGGTGGAATCCGCCACCATATACAGGGTGCCGGTTTTCGCCAGCGCGTCCTTAACCGCCACGGTAGAGAGCGACGTCCGTTCATTAACCTGACAGGTTATACACCAGGATGCGGTGAAGTTTACAAAGATCGCTTTGCCATGACCGCGATTGTCGTCGACATTTTGCGGCGACCATTTTACCGGCGTGACGTTTTCCGTTAGCTGGCTGTCTGGCAATGACGTCCCCACTTTCATCATTGAGGGTAGCGGCACAATGATGACCAGCGCCAGCACAGCAGTGACGGCAAACAGGACTTTATGTGCTTTGCCCGCCAAACGCCGGTGCTGCGCCATACCGTACAGCCAGGCGGCGAAGCCCAGCAACACGGAACAGGCCAGCAGGGTCGCCAGCGCGGCAGTCCCGGCCTGTTGCGCCAGCACCCAGACCAGCCAGGCGTACGCGCCAAACATCGGGAAGGCAAGCCCGCGTTTCAGCACATCCATCCAGGCGCCGGGACGCGGCAGGATTTTCGCCAGCAGCGGAAAGAGCGAGACCAGGGTAAAAGGCGCGGCAAATCCCAGCGCCAGCGCGGCGAAAATCGCCAGCGCTACTGCCGGTGGCTGCACCAGCGCATAACCTACCGCGCTGGCCATAAAGGGAGCGGAACAGGGGGTGGCGACGATAATCGCCAAGGCGCCCGTCATTGCGGAACGCATAAACACGCCACCACCGGCGGAAATCGCGCCGACCCGTTGCGCCGAAAGTCCGACCTCAAATACGCCCAGCAGGTTGAGGGCCGCCCCCAGGATCACCAGCGCCAGGATCGCCACCACCAGCGGCGACTGTAGCTGGAAACCCCAGCCAACCGCTGCGCCGCCGGCGCGTACCGCCAGCAACACGCCAGCCAGCGCCATCATGGTGACAATCACCCCCAGCAGGAACCCCAGCCCTTCGCGGCGTGCGCTGGCCGGACTTCCCTGATGCCGCAATAATCCCAGTGCTTTCAGCGAAATAATCGGGAAAACACAAGGCATAAGGTTAAGAATTATGCCGCCAATAAAGGCGGCCAGCATAGCGGTCAGCATCGTTGGCCCCGGGATGATAAAGGATTAATTAGCAGCTGCGGTCTGCGGATGTGACTCACTGTAGTGCTTCACCGCGTCGAGGGTTTTCTGGATATGCGCATCGGGGTTACGATCGGTGTAACTCAACAGGATATTGCCATCGGGAGCAATAACATACGAGGTGCGGTCCGAAAGGGTTTTGCCCTTCATCTGCATAAGCGTGTTGTACTCGGCGGCGACTTTCGCGCCCGGATCTGCTGCAACGGCAAATTTGTCGCGGCATTCCAGTTTCGAGAATTCATCGACCTGATCGGTATTGCCGGCGGTTACGCCAACCACCGTCGCGCCCATTTTGTTAAAGCTGTCGCTGGCTTCAGCAAACGCATGGGCTTCGATAGTGCAACCGGCGCTAAAGGCTGCGGGGAAGAAGTAGAGCACCACCGGCCCTTTCTGCAACGCCTTCTGCAACGAGAAGGTCAGCGGCTTGCCGCCCAGTGCGCCCTGCAACTCAAAGTTGGGCGCTTTAGCTCCGGCAGGCAGCGCGGCTTCGCCAGGCAGCGCGACAAAAGAAAGGCCGATGGCCGTTGCGATGCTCAGACTGCAAACAAGATTTTTTATGCGGTTCATCTTCTGCTCCTGCGACTGTTAAGGGGTCCGGATTTGGACGCTCAATAACAGTTCGCTATGCAGATGCAAAAAGTTTCGCCGCAGAAAAAAAAGATTTACTTACCAGCCGTTATTATCAGGTGCGCTCCCGCAGCGCCGACTCAATCTTATCGGCAACTTTTGTCACCACCCAGGCAATAACCATATAGAACACCACGGCAATCGCAAAGGCTTCGAGATAGTAGAAATTCAGCGCGGCGGTTAACTGCGCCTGAGCAAAAATATCGACAACTTCAATGGCGAAGGCCAGCGAGAGCGCCTTCATAATCACCATAAACGCGTTCGCCAGATCGGGGATCGCCGCGACAATTATCTGCGGAAACATCACCCGGCGGAACAGCTGGCCGTTGGTATAGCCTAACGAGTGCGCCGCATCCGACTGACCGCTGTCAAAAGAGTTCAGCGCGCCTTTTACCACCTCAGCCTGGAACGCCGCCACACAGGCGGTCAGCGCCACAACAATAATCACCCAGTTCGGCATCGAGTGGGCGTTGACTTCTACCCCCATCAGCGAGGCGACAAAATGCAGCGCCGGTGGAATACCGTAGTAGGCAAGGAAGATCACCACCACCATCGGCACGCCTTTAAAGGCGACTTTATAGGTCACTACCAGCTGGCGCAGCACCGGTATACGCTGGTGCTCAATCCACGCAAACAGGCCGCCAGCCAGCGTGGAAAATATAAAGATGGTGACCGCCATCGCCAGCGTCACCGGCACGGCGTCCATAATGCTCCAGAAATCTGGTAACAAAACGTCGATATCAAACATAAATGATTACTCTCTCAGTCAGAGGTTCGCCGTGAACTTAATCTTCGCCGCTGTGGATTTTGCGCTGTACTTTGCCTGGCGCAGCTCGAAGAAACGCACAATCAGCCATGCAACCAGACACAGCAACGAATAGAGCACCGCCAGCACCAGATAGGTGCCAAACTGATACTGGTTATAGTCGCGTTCCATAATCAGATGCGCCGTCGCCATCACATCGGCTGCGCCGATATACATCACCAGCGCAACATTGTGGATCAGGTAAATAACCGCGTTACCATAGCCCGGCAGGCCGATATGTAACGCCTGCGGACCGACAATACGGGTGATCTTGTGGCGCAGGCTGTATCCCAGGCTGTCTGCCGCGTCATGCTGACCGCGTTCAACCGCAAGAAATGCAGGCCGCATCACCTCTGACAGATAACCGCCATGGTAAAGGCTCAGCCCCACCATTGAAGCGACGGTCGCCGAGAAAAAATCGTCCACGCCAAACAGGCCGCCGACCAGCGGCAGGCCGTAGAACGCGACGAATAGCTGGAGCACCACCGGCACGCTGCGGGCGTAAGATACGTAGAGATCGGCCAGCTGGCTGATCACCAGTACCCTGCGCACGCGGAAGGTCGTTGCCACCAGCGCCAGGCAAAAACCGGCGATAAGGGCGACAAACATAATGCCGAGTGTCAGCGGCAAAGCCGAAAGTAACTCGGGGATCATGGTAGATAAATCCACTGTAAAACACTCCTGATGGCAATTTCAGCTTTGACCGTTGACCACTAAACCATAGGTTTCGGTGAATCAGTTACTTGATATATTTGACGACTTCTTCGCCAAACCACTTCTGTGAAAGTTTGTCCAGCGTACCGTCCTCTTTCAGCTCTTTAAGTGCCTTGTTGATGTCGTCGTTCAACACCTTGTTTTTGTCTGACTTATGAATCAGGGCGTAGGTGTTGTTAATCGCCACCGGCTCACTGGCTTTAATTTTGAGCTTCTGGTTATCAATAACGGTCTGCTCACCGAGGTTTGACGGCAGGATCAGCGCGTCATATTTGCCGTTCTGCACTTCTTTCAGGCGATCCGGGTAAGGAATGCCGGCGCTGGAGGCTTTGATATCGACTTTGGCGTCAGGGTTATCTTGCTGCCACTGATTAACAAATTTGTAGACGCCGCCACCGGCGGTAACCGGTACAATTTTCTTACCGACCAGATCCTTCATACCGTTGATATTGCTGTCATCACGGCTGTAGATTTTCATCAGGCTGGCGCCCATCGGGCTGTCCGGGATCAGAAACTGTTTGCTGCGCGCTGGCGCTTTATAGTAGCCCCCGGTAGCCATATCGTACTTGCCGGTGACCAGGCCGGTTTCCTGCGCAATATCCGCAGCGCCTTCCATCACAAATTTGTACTGTGGCAGCTTAGCGTTAATGGCTTTCAGCACATCCGGTTCATAGCCTTGCGGCTCGACGCCGATGGCGCCCCATGACAGTGGCTTGGATTCCGCCGCCGTGGCGATTTTAATGGTGCGCACCGATTCAGCATGGCTTAACGCGGAGATCGACAGCGCGAGGGTCATGCCACCCAGTACCGCCAGACGACGTAACGTTGATTTGATTGCAGACATATCATTGAGTCCTTTTATTATCAGAGTACCGGTTCAGAATTAAGGAACTGCGCAAGGCGTGGTGTCGCGGGATTATCGAAAATCTCCGCCGGACTGCCTTCAGCGGCGACAACACCCTGATCCATAAACACAATGCGATTGGAGACGCTTTTTGCAAACTGCATTTCGTGGGTCACCAGCAGCGACGTGATACCTGAAGAGGTGACATCTTTAATCACCTTCAGCACTTCACCCACCAGCTCAGGATCCAGCGATGAGGTTGGCTCATCGAACAGCATCACATCTGGTCGCACTGCCAGTGCGCGTGCGATACCAGCGCGCTGCAGCTGCCCACCGGAAAGGCGCGATGGATAGTGGTCCAGCTTCGCCGCCAGACCAACACGCTCAAGCTCTTGCAGAGCAATCGCGCGCGCCTCTTCTCTGGATTTGCGCTGCACCACCATCAACGGATCCATCACGTTTTCCAGCACCGTCATATTTTTGAAAACGTTAAATTGCTGGAACACCATTGCGGTACGTAAACGGATCGCCTTGATATCAGCCTTATTTGCATGCTGATAATCCATGCGAATCTGATCGAAGGTAATAATTCCTGATGCTGGCTTAGCCAGATAGTTAATGCAGCGCAGCAGCGTGGTCTTACCGGTGCCGCTCGGGCCGATAATTGACACGACGTCACCGCGCTTCACCGAAAGGTTGACGCCTTTCAGGATCGGCGTGCTGCCGTACGACAGTTTTAAATCTTTTATTTCAAGCATTTATTTGTGCCCTTTAAATGAGAGTCTTTATTTAACGCTTGTTGCAGGTGAAATTTCATTACGCGATCTCAGCGTGGCCGAGTACGTGCATCAGGCGATTTGCCCAGCCAAAGATAGAGATGGCGTGGATCAGATCGATAATCTCGTGGTCATCCATGCCGACGGCGCGTAGCGCAGCGATATCCCCGCTGGTCGCCTCTGAAGGCGCCGCCGACAGGTTGCGGGCAAAGCGGTAAATGGCCGCATCACGCGGGCCGAGCGTTTCAGCTTTGTTGAAATAGAGTGCGCTCACCACTTCATCGCTTTTCGTCAGCTGAGCATGACGACGGGCATGCACTACCGCACAATATTTGCAGCCATTGACGATCGAGGCGCCCAGCGCACCCAGTTCGCGATCGGCACGCGCAAGCCCGCCCTCAACATACATAATGGCATTGAACAATACGGTGCGCGCCACGTAGCTGTCAGGATCATGCGCCAGCGTACGCACATACTCTGAAATCTTCTTGCTGGATGGCGTCACCTTCATCGCTTCAAGCTGTTCAGATGTGGCGTCGGCTAGTTCGACCGGCGCAATATACGGATGCCAGGAGAGCGGCTTCAGGCTAACCAGCGGAATCATAATGACCTCATCAGGCGTAAACCGGCCGCAACCCGCGTCTGGAAGTTGACGAAGGCGATCAGTTCGGAAAGTGCGACAATCTGCGGATTGTTCAGCCCGGCCTGCTCCAGCAGCCGGATATCGTTCGCCACAGCCTTCACCGGCGTCAGCGTAACCAGATCGACATGACGGGCGATGGCCGCCAGCGGTTGTTCCAGATCGGTCGCGCCGGCGGCCAGCGCCAGCAGCGATTCTGTCGCTGTCAATCCGGCCAGCTGCGCATCATAAGCAGCAATTAAGTCCTGATCGGCATTCAGCGCCGCCATACGACGCGCCAGAGCAGCGCGTAACACCGGCGCCAGCCCCTGATCGTCAGCAGGTTGCAATACCGAGAGGCGGCAATGCTCCGCCCCTTCAACGAATTCTGGCCGAAAACGGCGCGCGCTGAACAGTGCATCGTCCGGTGAAAGACCGGCGGCCTTGTCTATTGCGTCGATCACAACGCGTTCTCCTGTTTAATAAAGGGGGTCGAATCCAGCCACTCGTCGCCCTGAAGTTCAGGGTTGTCGTAAGCGACCAGACTGGCGAAGTGAGTTTTAACATCTTCGGCAAATAACGATGCGGCAATGCCGCGCACCAGACGATCGGCGCCAGCACTGACGGCCGGAATATCACCGGAGACCTTGCCATGGGTCAGCATCGCAGCGTCGTTAAAGCAGTGAATATGCGCCAGTATCGGACAGGCGCCAGCGACACGCTCACGGAACTCGAAGGCAGGCCCCAGATCCGGCGCTTCTGACAGACCCGCGCGCGGCGCGCCCATCTCCGGTGTATAGCGGCCATCCGCCCAGTTGCGAATATGCGGCGCAATAGCGTTAAACTCCGGGCGACCACTGAAGTCATTGGAAAAACCGGTAGCGGCAATCAGAAAATCGTAGCGCATCGCTCCCTGGGTGGTTTCAATCAGCAACCCCTCAGCGTCCTGCTCTACCGCCACGATGCCGCAATTAAGGAAGAAGCGGGCATTCGGGTGACGCGACACGCGCAGCGTCGAGGAACGCGGTGGCGGCGTCTGGGTCGAGGCGGTGTAATCGACAAACTTCCACTTCCAGGCATCAGGCAGTTGATGCATGCCATGGACCACGCCCTGGCTGCCGATACCGGTCATCTTATTAATGCGCGGCATCTCTTTACGTCGGATCAGCAGATCAACTGCCCCGGCTCCCGCCTCAAGCGCGGTTGCGGCATTATCCATAGAAGAGGCGCCCGCGCCGATAACCGCCACGCGTTTGCCCTGCAACGCGTCAAAGTTGATCTCGTCCGCAGAATGCGCCCAGTAACGACGATCGATACCCTGAAGAAAATCGGGAACGGCAAAACCACCCAGACCGGAGCGGCCGGTTGCCAGAACCAGACGACGCGTGAGGATCCGGCCGGTTTCCGCGCCTTCAATAGCGATGGCAATCAGATCGCCGACCTGCTCAATACCAGTCATACGCACATTATTGCGCACCGGCAGATTAAGCACTCTGCGATACCAGACGAGGTAATCCATCCACTGATTTTTGGGAATTTTGTCCAGCGCCTGCCAGGCCTCAGCGCCCCACTGCGCGGTAAACCAGGCGCGGAAAGTCAGTTGCGGCAGGCCCAGCGCCGGACCATGCAGGGTTTTCGGAGAACGCAGCGTCTCCATGCGGGCAAAGGTCACCCACGGCCCTTCGCGTCCGGCCGGAGCCGCATCATAAGCGACGATATTATTTATCCCGCTCAGTAACAGTTTTGCCGTCGCCGCCAGTCCGCACATGCCACCGCCAATCACCACCACGTCGCGAACCGGCACGCCGTCGTGCAGCTGTTCAGGAACCCAGGGTTTAGCGGGCAGTTCAAGCAGTTCGAGATCCTGCTGAAGTCGCGCCTCCAGAGCGGGAAGACCGGCCGACAATGGCGAAATCGCCGCATACGTCATGATTTGGTTCCTTAACTTTTTCCCGTTCGCGGGAGTGTTACAGGTTGTCTGATTAAGGCGCAGGGCATCAAACAGGCCCGGTTATTGTGCGTTTTTATTATCGCCTTAACACATAATTACTGACTTAGTATCTCTGTAGTGCATAGTAAAAGATGTGGCACGGAATACTCCCCCCTCCACAGAAAGGAGTCAAGAATTACGCCTGATTGTTAACCAATGGTTTTCTTATATCTTATACACAAATTCATATATAGGATGCTGCACCGAAGCCATAAATAAAAAACCCGCTGTCGAAACAGAGGGTTATATTGAGTTCCTGCTTTAAGCTTAAAGCCGCATCACTTATATATTTTATTCTTTAGGGAATATCCACAGATCATTGGCCGGCAAAGTAATATGGCAATGTTGTGCGTTACGCAGCTCTTTGCCATACACACGAATAGCAAAATCATCCCCTTCGGTGCGGAACAGATATTCCCAGCGATCACCAAGATACATGCTTGTTAACAGAGGAAGTTCGAGCGAGTTTTCCACAGGCGATTCGCTAAAATGCAGGCGTTCAACGCGAATAACCGCCGTAGCGTCCTGCCCGACAGTTACCCCTGCGCCAGCGCGTCCCCATAACGCCCAGTTCGCGCCTGCAATACGCGCCCTGTCTTCCGCCACATCGGTAATTTTGCCATGCAGGCGATTATTACTGCCCATAAACTCGGCGGCAAACAGCGTCTGCGGCGTGCCATACATCTCCTCTGGCGTCCCCTGCTGTTCTATCACCCCGTTATTAAGCAGCAGAATACGATCAGAGATCGCCATCGCCTCGTTCTGGTCATGTGTCACCATCAGTGCTGACAATCCCAGTTTAACAATCAGCTCACGCAGGAATACCCTGGCCTCTTCACGCAGCTTGGCATCAAGGTTAGACAAAGGTTCATCCAGCAGAATCACCGGTGGGTTATAGACCAGCGCGCGTCCAATCGCCACACGCTGCTGCTGACCGCCAGAAAGCTGATGCGGATGTCGCTTGCCCAGATGTCCCAGCCCAAGCTGGTCGAGTACGCTTTGTACCCGCTGGTTGATTTCAGAGGCAGCGACTTTGCGCAGTTTGAGTGGATAAGCGACATTTTCAAACACTGTTTTATGCGGCCATAACGCGTATGACTGAAATACCAGCCCCAGATTTCGCTCTTCTGCCGGGATCTCACTGCGCGGATTACCATCGTAGACAATGTTGCTGCCGATGGTAATTCTGCCCTGGGTCGGTTTTTCCAGCCCGGCCACCGCGCGCAGTAAGGTGGTTTTCCCGCTCCCCGAAGGCCCAAGCAGCGATACCACTTCTCCTTTGTTCAGCTGCATTGAAACGCCTTTCAGCACCGGGTTATCGCCGTAGGTCAGATGCAGGTTTTCTACCGATAGTTCAATCATGTAATTTCACTCCAAAGCGCAGAGCCACACCAAGGCCAATGACCACCAGCAGGATATTAATAAAGGAGAGCGCCGCCACGATATCAATGGCGCCTGCCGCCCACAGAGAAACCAGCATCGAACCAATGGTTTCCGTGCCGGAGGAGAGCAGATAGACACCGGTGGAATATTCACGCTCAAAAATCAGAAACATTAACAGCCAGGAACCAATCAGACCGTAACGCGAGAGCGGCACGGTGACATGGCGGGTCACCTGCCCGCGCGTGGCGCCGGTACTCCTCGCAGCTTCTTCCAGCTCCGGCCCAACCTGCAACAGCGTTGAAGATATCAACCGCAATCCATAGGCCATCCACACTACGGTGTACGCCAGCCAGACGCTGAAAATGGTACTTCGCAACGATCGCAGCCAGACGATCAGATGTTCACGCAGCCATTCCGCGATCGGCAATGCTGAAAGCCAGCCATTTTTCAGCGACTGATCCAGCCACATCGGCAGAAACAGGAACACCCACAAAAATGCCAGCCCTGCCAGCAGTCCCGGCACCGCACGGGGAACCAGCACACTGTAGTCCAGAAAGCGCGTAACATTATCCTGCTTACGGTGCATGGCGATGCCGACAAACAGATAGCACAGCACGGCCAGCGCCCCACCGATCACGCCGATGGCCATTGAGTTAACGATGGCGCGCAGCAGGTTCGGTTGCTGCCAGATATTACGGAAGGTATCCAGCGACAGTTCATCCCACACGGAAACACCGACGCCCCAATTGGAAATAAAGGCCCGCAGCACCACTCCCAGTAATGGCACGCCAATAGTGACGGTAAGCCAGGCCACCACTACCGCCCCGGCTACCCAGCGCCATTTGCCAAGTGGCAGCGCGCGAGCCTGAGAGGCTTTGCCTTTCATGGTGACAAAGCGGTTAGCGGTACGCATCAGCCGGCGTTGCAGCATCACCAGCGGAATGGTGATACAGATCAGCACCACCGCCACCGCAGCCATCAGATGGTAAGAAGGAGTTCCCAGTTTGTTGGTGAGTTTATACAGGTAAGTGGCAAGCACCATATTGCCTTCCGGATCGCCCAGCACCAGCATCAGGCCGAACACTTCCAGTCCAAGGAAAAACAGCAGCACACAGGCATACAGAACGGAGGGACGTACCATCGGCAAACTGACGGCAGTCATGATCTGTAGCGGCGAAGCGCCCACCGTTCTGGCGGCTTCTTCCACATCGGATCCCACGCTGCGTAACGCCGAAGAGATATACAGATAGGCATGCGGTACATGCGTCAGACCGGCGATTACCACAATGCTGAACATCGAATAGATGTTCCATGGCACAAAACCAAGCAGTTGCTCCGCCCAGCGGGAGAAAAACCCGACCGGCCCGACGGCCACCACATAGCCAAAGCCCAGCACCATCGGCGAAACAAATATCGGCACCAGAATCAGGGGTTCAATAAATCTGCGACCGGGTAAATCAGTGCGCACCATCAAAAAGGCGAGGATCCCGCCCAGAGGGATCGCAATGATCACCAGTCCAAACGCCAGAATAAATCCTGATTCCAGCGCATGCCAGAAATCGGGGTCGGTAAAAATAAACTCAAAGGACTCGAGACTGAATTCTTTGCTACGGGCAAAAAAAGGCGCAGAGAGGAAACTCTGTACGATGATAAACAGTAGCGGTATATAAATAACCAGAGCGGTTATCAATACCACTACGCCACGCGGCAACCCCTGCCACCTTCTGCGCAAGCTATTCATATGCATCCCTTTGGTCAGATGTTTAATGCAAACCAGTTGGGTGATAAACAGGGTTGTGTGCCATCAACACACAACCGTAGCAGATATTATTTCGCCGCGGCTGCGCGCCACTGTTTAATAAACTCCAGACGTTTTTTCGGCTCCAGATATTCCAGCAGCGATTCATCAACCGGGATCGGCTTCAACGCCCTGCCGAGGACTTTGGTGATGCCGTCAATATCATTTTCACCTTCAATATCATTACGCAGGGAGGGAATATCGGACTGGTTGGCAAGAATGCTCTGCCCTTTTTCTGACAACACATAGTCAAACCATAGCTTCGCCGCATTACTGTTCTCCGCCTGATCGCTGATAAACGACACGCGCGACAACACCAGTACATAATCTTTCGGATAAGAGATACCCAGCGAGGCATCGCCTTTGGCCCGCGCTTCAGCATAGGATCCGAGGATGTTATAACCAATCAGATTTTCCCCGGAGGAGACGCGTTCCATCATCGTACCGGTCGATGACTGCACCGTCAGTCCGCCTTTCGCCACGTCGCCAAGGGTTTTAAAATAGTTCGCATCCGCTTTATCATCCTGGACGGCAAGCATAAAACCGAGCCCGGATTTTTCGATATCGTAGGTGGTGACTTTATTTTTAAATTTATCGGCCTGACTGGCGATCAATTTTGCCAGTGCGCTGTGCGAATCCGGCACATCGCCCTCGGGAATCAGACGTTTATTATAAATAAATACCACCGGCTCGTAAGTTGTGCCATACGCCTTTTGCTGCCACACCGCCCATTTGGGTAATTTATCCAGCTCCGGCGAGGCATACTCCGCAGCATAGTCCGTCGCCAGCTTAAGTCCGGTATCCATTGAAGAGCTCCAGACCACATCTCCACTGCCGCCGCCGGAGGCCTGTTCGCTGATATAACGGTTATACAGTTCGGTGCTGTTCATATCGTTATATTCGACTTTAATGCCCGGATACAATGACTCAAAACCTTTGATCAGCGGACCCGCGGCTTTGGTATCGGTGGTTGAGTAAATGACAACTTTGCCCTCCTTGATTCCGGCATCAACCACTTTTTGATAATCTGCCGGGTAGCCCTGCGGAACCGCCGCCAGAATGGAACCAGAAAATATCGTCGCCAGTGAAGCAGCTATCGCACCTATTTTTATAACCATAAGCTCAGCCCCTAATCATCGTTTTAAACACAAAATTAACATATAGCGCGTTGCGCGCACGATGCAACGCGGTGGTTTGTTTTTTTTGACTTTTGTGACGGTTATGCGATTTAAATAACGCGACTTTAAAGCTTAATGAGAAAATTGAGACTTAAAGCAGGAAGATAAGTGACTTTTCCAAATAATAATTTCAAAGTGAAATCATACTAATCAGGATATTAAACCCGCAGAAACACTGAAAATACCACAGAAAGCAGAATAATTTACCGAAATAATATCCTGTAAAGTAAATTAAATTAACTGAAAATCACTTTTACATTCTCGTTTCAGTATGAAAATGTAATTAAATTCTCTCTGTATATTGAAGCGCAGATATTACGGCGCATTTCACAGGCTCAATCATAAATAATCTTATTTTTGATTAAGCCTGTACCCTGCTACTTTCCTGACACCCGCTCCAGCCATGCAGTAAAGGCTGCGTCAGAATCCGTCAATGAATTCTGACGACTGGCGTTTAACCCGGCATCCATGCCGAATATTTTCCAGACCAGCGGTGCCAGCCGGGCAGCCGGGCTATTCGTCCGTTCAGCGTCGCGCAGCAACTCAAGAGTCCGTTCCCGGTATTCCGCAAGTGCCTCAGATTTATAGTCGAAGGCATTGCCCAGTCCTGAGAGATACATCAGCTTCGGTACTTCCACTGACGGCCAATGTAGAGCCATATTGAGCGGCCAATCAAGCATTGCCCTCTCGCCCCATATCGCGGAGCGCGGTATCCGCTCATTTGCGGCCATCGTCAGTATAAATGCCTGTCCCAGCCCGGTCAGATAAATCGGCATTGCTTCGCCAGAAGGTCGCTGGTAGAACGAATCCAGCGGCTGTTCACGCTGCTGGCCAATATGTGCAAGCAAGCGTTGTTCAAGGTTCAGTACCAGCGCGCCGAGCTCTGCATGGGCAGCATGACCCCTTTCGGTCGCCAGTTTGCTGCGGGTGGTGCAGTCCCAGACAGTTAACGATATTTGCCACTGACGCTGTTTATCTTCACCAGAGCAGCCTGTTTCACCGGTGATAAAATAGTTCATTGTCGGCGGCACAATGTCAAAAAGCGCGTTACCATCGGTCTCACCGCGTGATACCACCGGACCGGCCCCCTCAACTAGCTGGATATAGCAGCTGGTCGCAAAATTGCTCCAGTAATGAGTCGCTTCGGCAAAATAGAGCGGAATTGCGCGTGTCATACGTCCAGTATCATCTTCGCGTTGCGATTCAGCGCCAGCTGCCTCATCCGCAATTTTACCCAGGGCGAAGAAACCGACGCTTTGTGCCCCCTCAGGCTTACGTTTAAACAGCCAGTCGGCTTTGCATAAGCCGTAATGCCAGATCGGCTGAGTCAGTGACAGGGTGCTGATATTCAGCTTATCAGGATCGACAGGGATGTTTGGCGTGGCTTGCCTGCGTATCTGCTGAAAGGCCTGCGCAGACTGGTCAAGATGCTGTTTAATTGGCGCGAAACCCAGCGCATACATGCGGGCAAGCAGCTTTTCGCCTTCGTCGGCATCGCCGAGCTGCTGATAAGCGCGCAGCAAGTTAATCCCGGCCATAGGATCATATTTATGCTCGTCATAAGCCGGTGCAACCAGTTCGATCATCAGCGGGATCTGATCATTTCTGCCGAGGTCGCCGGAAATCATCATTAATGAGCTACCGTCAAACAGGCCACCGGCCAGAACTTCGGTGTATAACGTCCGCGCCGCTTCAACGTCTTTCTGTTCCAGATGGTGACGCGCCAGCCATAATTGCGCTCGCCAGCTGCCGGGCAGAGCCGCCACAGTGCGCAGCGCTGCCAGATAAGCCGCATCGCCGCCACGCTCCTGCTGAATGCTTATCCACCACAACAAGCCATTATCCTGGTTTGGATCGGTCTGTATCGCCTGCCACAGCGTGTCGTCGGCACGACTCTCTTCACCGCGCTCGGAAAATACTTTGGCCAGATTAGTGAGCAGGCTTCCTGTTGCACCCACTTTTGCGATGCCCGCACGCAACGTGCTTTCAGCGGCAGCGAGCTGGCCATTCTTCATCAGCACAATGCCTTCAATAACATGGCTGCGCTCGGGATCTTCGTCGATCTCAACCAGGCGACTGGCGGCCGGGATCAGATCGGCGGAAAAGCCATCATTCAGGCCCGCCAGGATCGTATCGCAGAGTTCGGCAGCGCTGTTCCACTTTTCCTGCAACGCGGGCAGGAAAACGTTGTCACGCCACTGGTTACGGGTGATATGAATTTCCTGCCCGCAGGCATCATAGGCAACAATCATATCCTGATTAGTTCCCGGGGATTCTGATGCGTGGATTTGCTCAGCAATGGCGGTCACAGCGGGATTATTTTTTTTGCCGCTCAGGGCAGACTTGATACGTTTGAACATAGCTGTAGTGGCCACTTGTAGTGAGTCGGTAATAAAGTTCTGGCGGCCAGCCTCGACTCTCCCGTCCGTGATTTTCTTCTTATCCGGCGGGATTTTCTGGCTGATAATATTACAGCGGTCGACGTGTAAATCCATGGCACGTACAGAACACTAAGTATTAATCTGGCATAAAACCTGATGTGGGTCCAACAGATATCAGTCAGCTGCCGGAGTCCTGCTTACCAGCAAAAAACGTTAATGGTGAGTCAGGCTTTACAGAGCTGTAGAGAGAAACTTGCCTGCGAGCGCAGGCAAGAGAGGAAGGAATTAATGCTTTTCACCCACCGGCAGAATGGTGCGATCAAACTGCTCGTTGAGCACTTCACCCATTGCCAGGTAGATCGCGCTACTGCCGCAGATAATACCAACCCAGCCTGCAACCTGAACGATATTCTCATTATCCAGCAGATGGCCAATCGCCAGCAGGACGAACAGTACGCTCAGGCTCAGGAACACCAGTTGCAGCGCGCGATTACCTGCCAGGGTGCCGAAGAACATAAACAAGGTAAATACTCCCCACAGGCCAAGGTAAACGCCGAGAAAGTGTGCGTTTGCAGCATCCGTCAGACCCATTTTCGGCATCAGCAGAATCGCGACCAGTGTCAGCCAGAAACAACCATACGAAGTAAAAGCAGTTAAACCGAAGGTGTTACCTTTTTTATATTCCAGCAGGCCCGCAAAGATTTGTGCGATACCGCCGTAGAAAATGCCCATTGCCAGGATAATGCTATCCATCGGGAAAAAACCGATGTTGTGCAGGTTTAGCAGAATTGTGGTCATGCCAAAACCCATCAGACCCAGCGGAGCCGGGTTAGCTAATTTAGTGCTGCCCATAAGTCCTCAAAAATCATCATTGATATGCTGAAATAGTTAAACCCACGCCAGCTTTACCTGGCGGGGCGCGAAATCATAATCAGAGCTATCAACAGCGTCTTTGATCTGAAGGTGGGTGAGATAAAAAAATTTTTATCCTTTCAGATTTGATGAGGGCAATTGGGGCGG
The DNA here is from genome assembly GCF_025527015.1 of Winslowiella arboricola. Classification (GTDB taxonomy): domain Bacteria; phylum Pseudomonadota; class Gammaproteobacteria; order Enterobacterales; family Enterobacteriaceae; genus Erwinia; species Erwinia arboricola. The sequence goes on from NZ_JAODIM010000038.1 coordinate 283,725, forward strand.
GTCTGTTCTTTATTGATTGCCACTGTGCGTCGGCGTTACACAAACTTTCCAGCGAGATTTGATAAATTGTTCTGTCTTACCAATGCAGTAGGTTATCTTTATCTTCCATTGGGTGCTGACGGTGGGCTTTATCGGCAGCAAAACCGGGTAATCTTGAGGCCAAAGTCAGATATGAATTCAAATAACAACCAACCTGAGCCTGCCAGCGAACTCCCGCCATTGGCATGGCCAGAATTTACCGATGACAAAGCACGGCTGGACTGGTGGCGATCCTGCGTCCAGGCTTATCTCGCACTATGGGATAGCCCAGCCTCCTTCACCCCGGTAACCCCCAAAGAATCAGATGCACTTGAACTGCGTCTGAGCTGCGCCATTCCCCCGTTATTGCGCACTTATCACGAACAAATTGGCACACTGAACCTGGCCGAAACGTTGTGCAGCGTGACGCCTGCAAAATGCTCCAGCATTGAATCATTACACGACGGCTATCCCGGCATTACTGACATTCTGGAAGATGCCCCCGACGCCAGGCAGCAATGGGCGCTGGTAAACCAATTGATCGTTTTCGGCGACTATCTTGGCAACGGCAACTTATGGTGCTTTCATCGTGAAACCGGCGAGGTCTGGTACTTCGATCACGACTGCTCGCCCATGCTCACGCAAATATTCACCGACGTGGGTCAGTATCTCGACATACTGATGTTCAAATGCCTGCTCGAAGCCCATGGCGAGGAGGAAAATGAAGACCTGCTGCGCGAACGCCTGGGCGATGCCGTAGTGGAAAAATGGATGTATTGAGCTGACAGACTGATACTGAGTCGGGCGCTGGCTAATAAGCGCCTGCACCGGTTTGAACTGAACGACAGGCGTATGTGCTTTGACACTATTTCCCAGAAACAATGGTTCTGCCAGCCTTGCGTAGAACATAGTTGAAATTATTATCTTATTAATAGAATGTGAGTGACACTATAGTTTAATAAATACACAACTCATTAGACTGTAATTACCAGTTCTTATTCTTCTGAACTTTTACTATTTCATCACCATTCAAAACATAAGTTTCACCATTGATACCAATAGTAAATATTGTTTTTCCATCCACGCCCTTTCTTATCGTCAGAAGAAGATTTTTCTCGATGCAATTCTTGTCTGCCTTCATATCACCAAAGCAATATAAATCTTTTTTATAATTCCGTTCAAAGTTAATATACCCATCACCAATACCCCACACAGCTATATTATAAGAACCATATTTTGATGGGGAAGGTATTTTATATTTATCTTCAAACCCTTTCTGGTTTTCAAGCCACCATTCTATTCTGCTTTTATCCGTGTAAGGTAAGTGACTAACAACAATATTACTGTATCCAGCATCAGACATGTGGACATCAATAACCTCTACCGACTTCATGCTCCAGAAGGTTAACAAGACAGTAATTACCACCACCAATAATACTATGATTTTATTCATCATCAACCTTCTGACTCGACATGTGCGCTGAAATTTGTCATGAATGGTTTAAATGCGAACTTCTCATAACGTTGTAATAAAAACCAGATACGAAAAAAACGGAACTGGCGGTACAGATTTTGACTAATATCGCTATTATCCAGGCCGAAATGATCCTGTGCTTTAAATGAAATTGTTGCACGCCAGCCTGAACGAGTAGTATCCAACGATAAGATAGTTATTTCTTGTGCATGAATATCGTGAACAGTTATACCCAGACCATTAAAATTATCTGAAAACCGGTTAAACTTAGGCAGTTTTGTCTGAGAAATTGCATTTCTCACATCGTTTGCAAAAAAATCACCATCGCGGATGGTTCTGCTTTTCGACAGATACTCGTTCACAACGTTTCTAATCGCCCCAAGTGGATTTTCATGGCGTTGTTCCCAGATCAGACTTTCATAAGCGTCATCCAGCGAGAGACTGCGAAAGGAGGCGCCATTCATATCTTGAAAATGCGTAATCATCTGTGTGATCAAATTCGCATAACGGCCACTGGCAAATAGTGTTGATAACTCTCTCATTTCATCAAAAAGGATCTGCGAGCATTCTGCCTGTGTAGTCGACGTGCCTTCCGGCTGCGAACCTGGCAGGATTGTGCCATAAGGATTATAACCACGCGCAGGTAACCTGACAGGACGCGGGTATTGAGTCAGGGTAAACGGATTAATCCTGGTTGATATGGCGACTACTCCCATACTACGCAGACTCGCCTCTGATAAGTCACCGCACTTCATATCGGCAGCATCAGTGTCATCGAATTTTTTTTGCGTCAGGTATACCTGACGCGGCAAAAAGAATATGCCCATTTCTGGCCCTCCTTCCGTGGTCAGCCCTTTACACATCAGCTTATCTCATCTGTCACCAATTTAAAGTGATTTAGTTCCTGAACCAGTCTTATTCAGGCCATTCTCGCAAGAATCATATCGAAACCTTCAGCAATATGGATGTGGTTGGCCAGTCATCAAAGCATGATATAAAATCAATCCCCATAAACAAAAAACCCTCTGTAAAAACAGAGGGTTTCTTTTAACTTACGCCTTCATGACACAGCAGGAATCAGCGAAAACTTATTCCCACTCGATGGTTTACTGAAGTCATAGTCATCTGATTAATAATGTTTTTATTAAATTATTTTTTGATTTTACCGCCCGTTTTACCGTCAATATTGTCCTTCTCTTCTAAGCCGAATCTTTTCCCGTTTTAGCCAGAACTGCCAGCAGGCTGAGTAAAGCGCAGGTGCATAAGTGTTGCCCATTCAGTGCTTGCAATTTTGTCTTTTACAAACGACAATAAAGTCAGGACTATGGACTCGCGAGGATGCAATGCAGTACATAACGGAACGTTACAAGGATGGAAACGGCAAAGTCCCATACACGGAGTGGATTAAGAAGCTACGAAAGAAAGATCCTCGCGCAGCTTCCAAAATTGATATCAGAATAGACCGCGCTGAAAAGGGAAACTTTGGTGACCATAAGTTTGAACGTGATGGGGTATGGGAGCTTAGAATCGATTATGGGCCGGGATATCGGGTGTACTACGCGATGGACGGTAATAAAATTATTCTACTGCTAACCGGTGGCGACAAATCTGGCCAAAAAAGTGATTTAGATAAAGCGGTTCAATACTGGCGGGATTATCAACAGGAGTAACATCATGACTATCGTCACTCAATCTTCCAAAAACAAAAAATCCGTTAGCCACGATGATGCGATGATAGCCGAGCTGCGGGAAAATCCTGAATACGCAGAGGTATATCTTCAGACCGCATTAGAAGATATTTATGAAGAAGGTGGAGTCGGTGCTTTCCTTACTGCATTGCGCCGTGTCGTTGAGGCGCGTGGCGGGATTGGTGAAATAGCCAAAAAGTCAGGGTTATCCCGTCAGCAGCTCTACAGAACATTGTCTGAGAACGGTAATCCGACGATCACTACGCTTACTGAGATTACGCGGGCTGCTGGGGTTCGGCTTATTCCTCATGCGCATATCTCGTGAGGGATATATTGCTACTTTCGTTTTGCAAAGGAGAACCAAGTGAACTCATTAGTTGCCTTAGCTGACACGAACCCGCCAGAGTCAGTAATTCAACATTTTTTTGAGCAAAATCCTCATGCTATCTGTGGAAGTGACTTCGTACATGCAAATTCGCTAATATCGAAGTTCTGTCTTGGTTCGGATTACGAAACAGATTTTGCATATGTTAATCCACAATCAGGCCCCACCTTTTTATATCTTGTAGAGATTGAACGACCCGATAAACCAATTTTCAACAAAAATGATTCTTTTACACAAGAGTTTAACCATGCTTTCCAGCAAATTGAAGATTGGTTTGTTTGGTGTTCAAACAATTGCACAAATCTCCGCAACACGTTAACCCCCTTAAAACGAGGTTATAATCTCCCTCCATTTTTTGTTATCAGAGGGATTTTAATTTATGGCAGAGCCTCCGAAATCAATAATACAAGAAGAAAGGAGCGCTGGACTCAGAAAGTATCTTCCAGCCATTATATCAATATACGAACTTATGACGGGTGGGCGCGTGAAATGGATCGTTTTTTACCTGGAGATGGAGAGGATTCACCCTTTGGTTATGTTGAAACCGTTCGTTATTCTCAGCGTGAGTTCAAAAAGCTAACGAAACCTTCATAAACTTTATATAAACACTTTATTTAATAATAAATGTCAAATATAGCTAACCACCTGAAAATAATTAGGTTATGCTTTTTTATACTTCGACTTTAAACCCTGGTTTATATTATGCATATCGGTGGCGATATATCTTGTTGAAATATCGCCTTATGGGTACCGTTAAATTATTTCTACATCTACTTTTGTCTTGCTGTGGAGTCAGCATACGCCCTCCCAAAATACCGTCAGAAATACCGTCAAAAACCCTGCGCTGCACTGAAACTTCATGTTCCACCATAAACATAAAACCCTCTGTAAAAACAGAGGGTTTCTTTTAACTTACGCCTTCATGACACAGCAGGAGTCAGCGAAAACTTATTCCCACTCGATGGTCGCCGGCGGTTTACCGGAGATATCATAAACCACACGGGAAATACCGTTGATTTCATTGATAATACGGTTAGACACACGGCCAAGGAAATCATATGGCAGATGCGCCCAGTGTGCGGTCATAAAGTCGATGGTTTCAACAGCGCGCAGGGAAACTACCCAGTCATATTTACGGCCATCACCCATTACGCCAACCGAACGCACTGGCAGGAATACGGTAAAGGCCTGGCTGACTTTGTTGTACAGATCGGCTTTATGCAGCTCTTCGATAAAGATGGCATCAGCACGACGCAGCAGATCGCAATACTCTTTCTTCACTTCACCCAGCACACGTACGCCCAGACCCGGCCCCGGGAACGGATGACGGAACAGCATGCTGTGTGGCAGACCCAGCTCCAGACCGATTTTGCGCACTTCGTCTTTGAACAGCTCTTTCAGCGGCTCAACCAGGCCCATCTTCATCTCTTTCGGCAGGCCACCGACGTTATGGTGTGACTTGATCACATGTGCTTTGCCGGTAGCAGAAGCCGCAGACTCAATCACATCAGGATAGATGGTGCCCTGCGCCAGCCACTTCACATCCTGCAGCTTGATAGCTTCTTCATCGAACACTTCGACAAATACGCGACCAATGGTTTTACGCTTCGCTTCTGGCTCATCGATACCGGCCAGCGCATCAAGGAAACGCGCTTCAGCCGCGACATGAATAATGTTCAGACCAAAGTGGTCACCAAACATCTCCATTACCTGCTCAGCTTCGTTCAGACGCAGCAGGCCGTTGTCGACAAACACACAGGTCAGACGGTCGCCGATTGCGCGGTGCAGCAACATAGCAGTGACGGATGAATCGACACCGCCAGACAGGCCGAGGATCACTTTATCGCCGCCAACCTGCACACGCAGACGTTCAACCGCATCTTCAATAATCTTCGCCGGCGTCCACAGAGCTTCACACTCGCAGATATCCACGATGAAACGCTCGAGCATCCGCAGACCCTGACGGGTATGGGTGACTTCCGGGTGGAACTGCACGCCGTAGAAGCGCTTCGCTTCGTTGGCCATAATGGCAAACGGGCAAGTTTCAGTGCTGGCAACGGTAACGAAGTCGGACGGGATAGCGGTAACTTTGTCACCGTGGCTCATCCACACATCCAGCAGCGGTTTACCGGCCGGGCTGATAGCATCTTCGATATCGCGAATCAGTGCGCTGGCGACCTTCACTTCTACCTGCGCATAACCAAATTCACGCTCGGTAGAGCCTTCAACTTTACCGCCCAGCTGAATCGCCATGGTCTGCATGCCATAACACACACCCAGTACCGGTACGCCAGCAGTAAAGACATAATCAGGCGCGCGCGGGCTGTCGTGCTCGGTGGTACTTTCCGGGCCACCGGACAGAATGATACCGCTCGGATTAAACTGACGAATTTGCTCTTCGGTGACGTCCCACGCCCAAAGCTCACAATAAACACCCAGTTCACGCACGCGGCGCGCGACCAGCTGGGTATACTGAGAACCGAAATCGAGGATCAGAATGCGATGTTTATGAATATTTTCCGTCGTCATTGAGGCTATTCCAGAGCGATGTATTACTGATAATGAAATCGCCCGGTGGTGAAAGCCGGGCGGTGAATCTGAAGCGCGATTAAGAACCCATACGGTAGTTCGGCGACTCTTTGGTGATGGTCACGTCATGCACATGGCTCTCAGAGATGCCGGCGCCACTGATGCGAACAAATTCCGCTTTGGTGCGCAAGGTATCGATAGTACCACAGCCGGTCAGGCCCATACATGAACGCAAACCGCCCATCTGCTGATGAACGATCTCTTTCAGCAGGCCTTTATACGCCACGCGACCTTCGATACCTTCCGGCACCAGTTTGTCAGCTGCGTTATCGGTCTGGAAGTAACGGTCAGAAGAGCCTTTGGACATCGCGCCCAGAGAACCCATACCGCGATAGGATTTGAATGAACGACCCTGATAGAGTTCGATTTCACCTGGAGATTCGTCGGTACCCGCCAGCATTGAGCCGACCATCACGCAGGATGCGCCCGCAGCGATAGCTTTGGCGATATCACCAGAGAAACGGATGCCGCCATCAGCGATAACCGGAATACCGGTGCCTTCCAGCGCTTCAACCGCATCGGATACGGCAGTAATCTGCGGCACACCCACGCCAGTGACGATACGGGTAGTACAGATCGAGCCTGGGCCGATACCCACTTTCACTGCGCTGACACCGGCTTCAACCAGCGCCAGAGCGCCCGCGCCGGTCGCCACGTTACCGCCAACGATTTGCAGATCAGGATATTTGGCACGGGTATCGCGAATACGTTGCAGTACGCCTTCGGAATGACCATGAGAGGAGTCGATCAGCAGAACGTCAACGCCCGCAGCCACCAGCGCATCAACGCGCTCTTCGTTACCGGCACCAGCACCAACTGCCGCACCGACGCGCAGACGGCCATGCTCGTCTTTACAGGCGTTAGGTTTACGTTCGGCTTTCTGGAAATCTTTAACGGTGATCATACCCAGCAAGTGGAAACTTTCATCCACTACCAGCGCTTTTTCAACGCGTTTTTCGTGCATTTTCTGCAGCACAACTTCGCGCGCTTCACCTTCTTTTACCGTGACCAGACGCTCTTTCGGCGTCATCACCGCAGAAACCGGCAGGCTCAAATCAGTCACAAAACGCACGTCACGACCGGTAATAATACCGACCAGTTCGTTAGCGCCGTTAACCACCGGGTAGCCGGCAAAGCCGTTACGTTCGGTCAGCGCCTTAACGTCGCTCAGAGGGGTGCCAGGCAGAACGGTTTGTGGATCGGTCACCACGCCGCTCTCATGTTTCTTCACCTTGCGAACTTCTTCCGCCTGGCGCTCGATGGGCATGTTTTTGTGAATAAAGCCGAGGCCGCCTTCCTGCGCCAGCGCAATGGCCAGACGTGCTTCGGTAACGGTGTCCATAGCAGCGGACAGCATAGGAATATTCAGACGGATGGATTTTGTCAGCTGGGTACTGAGATCCGCCGTGTTTGGCAGGACATCAGAGTGTGCAGGAACGAGTAAAACGTCGTCAAATGTGAGTGCTTCTTTCGCGATTCTTAGCATGGCAATATCTCAACCTGGGGTGAATGAGAACAGATAAAATATTGCCGCGGCATTATACAGAGCGTAATCGATTGCCTCCAGCTTTATTTAACAAAAACTCTTGATCCCTTGTACCAGCAATGTAGTATCGACGGATTAACCCTCTGATTTAAAAGTTTGATCTCCGTCACATGTCGCTACCGCCAACAGCAAATATTTTTACCGTAAGCCGTCTCAATACCACAGTGCGCAAGCTGCTGGAAATGGAGATGGGACAAATCTGGCTGAGCGCGGAGATCTCCAATTTTTCCCAGCCCTCTTCCGGTCACTGGTACTTTACGCTGAAAGACGAAACCGCTCAGGTTCGCTGCGCAATGTTCCGTAACAGTAACCGACGCGTCACCTTCCGCCCGCAAAATGGTCAGCAAATTTTAGTACGCGCCACTATTACCCTGTATGAACCGCGTGGCGACTATCAGCTGATCGCCGAAAGCATGCAGCCCGCAGGTGATGGTCTGCTGCAACAGCAATTTGAGCAGATGAAACAGCGGCTGGCGGCCGAAGGGTTGTTCGATCAGCAGTTTAAACAACCATTACCCGATCCGGCGCGTCAGGTTGGCGTGATTACCTCGGCCACTGGCGCCGCGCTGCACGATGTGCTGCGCGTATTGCATCGCCGTGACCCTTCGCTGCCGGTGGTGATCTACCCGACTCCGGTTCAGGGAGTGGATGCGCCAGCCAGCATCGTGCGCGCCATTGAGCTGGCCAATTTGCGCGACGAGTGCGATGTGCTGATTGTCGGACGCGGCGGCGGTTCGCTGGAAGATCTGTGGAGTTTTAATGACGAACGGGTGGCGCGCGCCATTTTTGCCAGCCGCATTCCGATTGTCAGCGCCGTCGGTCATGAAACCGATGTCACCATCGCCGACTTTGTCGCTGACCTGCGCGCGCCAACGCCTTCTGCTGCTGCCGAACTGGTCAGCCGTAACCAGATCGAACTGTTACGTCAGCTGCAATCGCAACAGCAGCGGATGGAGATGGCGATGGATTATTATCTGGCGCAAAAGCAGCGCAGCTTCAGCAAACTGCACCATCGCCTGCAACAGCAGCATCCACAGTTACGCCTGGCACGTCAGCAGACCGCCCTGTTCAGGCTACAGCGGCGTCTGGACGATGCCATACAGTTTCGCCTGCGTCATGCCACGCGCCTTCAGGAACGCACTGAGCAGCGTCTGATGGCATATCAGCCGCAGGGGCGCATCCATCGTGCGCAACAACAACTGCAACAGTGGCACTATTGCCTGCAACAGGGGATGCATAACCAGCTTAATCGTGATAAACAGCGATTTGGCAACCTCGCAGCCCAGCTTGAAGGCGTCAGTCCGCTGGCGACGCTGGCGCGCGGTTTCAGCGTCACCACCGCCGCCGACGGTAAAGTGGTGAAAAAAACGAAACAGCTACACCCCGGCGACACCCTAAAAACTCGCCTTGATGATGGCTGGGTTAAAAGTCAGGTCACTGAAATCACTGCTTTAAAAAAATCCCGTCGCCATAGCTGACCCCGACAGGTGGCGAGAACGTCGCCGCTATGTTGACCTGTCCAGCAGGAACCGTTTTCGGCTCCTGCCATGACAGCAGTCACCGTGCAACTTCCCGGCATCAGACGCTGATCCAAACTATACTTTGCGGACACTTACCAACCGTAAGGGAGTAAGAATGTCTAATGCTGTTATCCCACCCTATATTCTGCGCAACATCATTGACCACGGCTCCGGACAGCAACAGCTCCATGCCCGACATACCCTGACGCATGTGCAGGCACTGATGGCGGAAAACTGGCAAAAACCGGTTGCCCCGCAAAAAGCCACTGCCGGTCAGGTCGACCGCGAAATCTATGATGCACAGCAGCAGCAAAATCTGCCCGGCAAGCTGATCCGCAGCGAAGGACAAGCGGCAAACGGTGATATCGCGGCAGAAGAAGCGTGGAACTACCTTGGCGTTACCTATGACTTTTTCTGGCAGGCTTATCAGCGCAACTCGCTGGATAATCAGGGATTAACTCTGATGGGCAGCGTGCACTATGGTAAGGAGTACCAGAATGCCTTCTGGAACGGGCAACAGATGGTTTTTGGTGACGGTGACGGCGAGATATTTAACCGTTTTACCATCGCTATTGATGTGGTGGCGCATGAGCTGGCCCACGGCGTGACAGAAACGGAAGCCGGTCTGATCTACTTTTCACAGGCGGGAGCGCTAAACGAATCGTTGTCTGATGTTTTCGGTTCGATGGTGAAACAGTTCCATCTGCAACAGAATGCCGATCAGGCCGACTGGATTATCGGTGAAAAGTTACTGGCGGAGGGGATCAAGGGACGCGGTTTGCGTTCGATGTCAGAACCGGGCAGCGCTTACAACGATCCGATGCTCGGCAAAGATCCGCAACCCGGCCATATGCGTGACTATATCACCACTCGCGAGGACAATGGCGGCGTGCATCTTAATTCCGGCATCCCGAATCGCGCGTTTTATCTGGCGGCAAAAGCGCTGGGTGGCCACAGCTGGGAGCAGGCTGGCTATGCCTGGTATGATACGGTGTGTGATAAAGCCCTGCCGCAGGATGCCGATTTCGCCACCTTTGCACAGTTCACCATCCTGCATGGCCAGCAGCGATTTGATAAGTCGGTGGCGCAGGCTATTGAAAAGGCCTGGAAACAGACAGGCGTAGTGCCATGAACCCGCTGCCTGAACTGAGCGATGACGCAGTAATCGAACTGGCGCGTGAAGGCGGTTTTGCTTATCTGCCGAAACTGGCAGCGCAGCGGCGTATTGCGCTGGCCCAGCTTGCCAGCCCGCAGCGCGAGCGTGTTTGCGATATTCTGCGCAAGGCGCTGGCGCAGGGCGAGCCGGCCGGTCCTGCCTGCTCTGCCGGACGCGGCGATCAGCGTTATTATCGCCTGCAAATCAGTTACAGCACCCATCAAAGCAGTGGCGATATTATTATTCTGATCCCTGAAAGCGCCGCGCCGCCAGAGCTGGAAATGCTCTGGCGTGACGGTGAGTGAACGCTTACCCTGCCCTGCATAACAAACGGGAGCCTGTTCAGGCTCCCGTTTGCTGCAAGGCTTACTTCTTGCCTTTCTTCAGATGCGACATCAGACGCTTACGTTTACGCTGCTGATTTGGCGTCAGCAGGTTACGTTTACCGGCAAACGGGTTATCACCCTCTTTAAACTGGATACGGATCGGTGTGCCCATCACGTTAAGTGAACGACGGAAGTAGTTCATCAGATAACGCTTGTAGGAATCCGGCAGGTCTTTTACCTGGTTGCCGTGAATCACCACGATTGGCGGGTTATAACCACCGGCATGAGCATATTTCAGCTTCACGCGACGTCCACGCACCAGCGGCGGCTGATGATCTTCTTCCGCCATGGTCATAATGCGCGTCAGCATCGAGGTGTTGATACGGCGGGTAGAGCAGTCATACGCTTCAGTGACTGACTCAAACAGGTTACCCACACCGCTACCATGCAGCGCAGAGATAAAGTGAATGCGTGCAAAATCAATAAAGCCCAGACGGAAGTCCAGCGTCTCTTTCACTTCGTCACGCACTTCCTGCGACAGGCCATCCCACTTGTTGACCACGATCACCAGTGAGCGCCCACTATTCAGGATAAAGCCGAGCAGCGAGAGATCCTGGTCGGAAATACCTTCACGGGCATCGATTACCAGCATCACCACGTTGGCGTCTTCAATCGCCTGCAGGGTTTTAATTACCGAGAACTTCTCAACGGTATCGCTAATTTTGGCGCGCTTACGCACGCCAGCGGTATCGATCAGAATATATTCGCGCTCGTCGCGCTGCATCGGGATATAGATGCTGTCACGCGTGGTGCCCGGCATGTCATACACCACCACACGATCCTCGCCGAGGATGCGGTTAGTTAGTGTGGACTTACCAACGTTAGGACGGCCAACAATCGCCAGCTTAATCGGCAGATCCAGCGGATTAAAATCATCCTCTACTTCTTCCGGCGGTGCATCGGGGTCTTCGCCGCGCTCTTTCGCTGCCAGCGCCGCCCAGTAGGCTTCGTTCTCTTCTTCTTCGCTCAGCACTTTAGGATCGACCACTTCCATCCATGGCAGCAGTGCGGTTTCCAGCAGGCTGGTCACCCCACGACCGTGGGAAGCGGCAATCGCATGAACTTCACCTAAGCCCAGCGAATAGAAATCACCCACTGCGGAATCCGCATCGAGACCATCGGTTTTATTGGCGACCAGGAAGGTCGCTTTCTGGCGCGATCGCAGATGTTTTGCAATCGCGATATCGGCAGCCATCAGGCCAGCACGGGCATCGACCAGAAACAGCACGACATCGGCTTCTTCAATCGCCAGCAGTGACTGCGCCGCCATGCGGGTTTCAACGCCCTCTTCGTTACCATCGATACCACCGGTATCAATCGCAATAAATTCGCGCCCTTCTACTTCGGCACGACCGTACTTGCGATCGCGTGTCAGCCCGGGGAAATCCGCCACCAGCGCATCTCGCGTATGCGTTAAACGGTTAAATAAGGTAGATTTGCCCACATTGGGACGCCCAACCAGCGCGACCACAGGTACCATATTGAAGCCTCATTACTCAAATTAAATGCCTGACGATGCATTATTATAAACGGAATAAACCGTTCTGGTCAGGCTGAAGGCGCTAAGGATAACACGCCCGCTCAGAAAAAACGAAACGGCCCCTGAGATCATCAGGAGCCGCTGGAACATTGCATTTCAGACCGGAAAATTAACGCGTAAACGCGTAAACCTCACCATTTTTAGCCTGAATCAATAACTTATCACTGGCCACCACCGGCTCAGTTTGCAGACCGGAGCTGTCCACTTTCTGCTGGGCGACAAAACGACCATCATCGGTGTTCAGCCAGTGCAGGTAACCTTCACTGTCGCCAACCACGATATAACCGTTATACAGCACCGGCGAGGTCAGATTACGATGCAGCAGATCGCTTTGACGCCAGATGGACACGCCACCGTCAGCACTCAGCGCAATCACACGGTCATCCTGATCAACCAGGTAGATACGGCCGCCATCAACAATCATATCGTTAACGGAACCGATTTCGCGTTTCCACATAATCTGGCCAGAACGCAGATCCAGCGCCGTCAGGTTGCCGTTATAAGCCAGCGCGTAAACCACACCGTTGACCACTACAGGCGTGGTATCGACATCACTCAGGCGATCAATCTCAGTAGCACCACTTGGCTGCGAAATACGCTGCTGCCAAATTAGCTGGCCCTGATTCATCATCACCGCACTGACGCGGCCATTATCACCGCCAACAATCGCGGCGCCAAACGCCGTGGTAGGGGCAGATTCGCCGCGCAGGGAGAGGGCTGGCATGTCGAGGTTCACCGACCACTTAATTGCCCCACTCGCCTGATCCAGTCCCTGCAACATGCCGTTGCTGGTATGAATCAGCACTAAACCATCGCTGACGACCGGACGTGACAGCGCTTCGCCAGCCACTTTGGTCTGCCAGGCAACGCTGCCATCGGCGCTGTTCAGTGCATAAACCTGCGCACGTTCACTGCCGATATAGATATGTTCACCACCTGCCGTCACACCGCCAGACAGCAGTGCAGGTCGGTTGCTGGAGAAGAATCCGGTTTTTTCCGCCAGATCGACTTTCCACTTCTCTTTGCCATCCGCAGCATCAAGCGCTTTCACCACACCATGACGATCGGCGGCGAATACAGTGCTGTCCTGCCATGCGGGATGCAGATTGGAATAGAAGTCACCAATGCCATCACCAACTGAAGTACTCCACACTTTTTCTGGTGTGAACTGATTTTCAACTGTTGGCAACGGGGCCATTTTTACTACATCTTCTTCGCCGCTGAACAGCGAACAACCGCTGAGTAACGTGACTGAAATCAGCCCGGGCAGCAGGTATTTACGTAATTCCATGCGCTCTCTCTTGAATGGCTTAACCTAAGTTATTCATTTTCATCTGCATCATTTCTTTCAGCGCGGGAGAAGCATCGGAAGCAATACCTTTGCTCCATGCATCACGCGCACCCTGCATATCGCCTTTACTTAACAACGCTTCGCCACGAATATCAGCAATAATCGCTACCCAGCCATCGCCTTTCACGCTGTCGAGGGTCTTCAGCGCGTCATCCGTTTTCTTCTGCTGCAACTGAATACGTGCCAGACGCAGGTTCAGAACCGCCTGCAGATTGGCATCCTGCGTCGCTTTCAGGCCGGTCTGTAATTGCGCTGCGGCTTTATCCAGTTCGTTTTTATCAACGAACTTTTTAGCCAGATCCAGTGACGCTAATGCACCGTAGGTATTGTTGTTTTCACTGGCAAATTTGCTGGCCGCCGCCAGGGTATCCGGTTTGCTGGCATCAAGGGCGGTAGTCACCTGCTGATAAGCAGCAGAAGTCACTTTTGCATTACCATCCTGATGGCTGCCCCAGTAACGCCAGCCCACCAGAGCACCAACGCCTAAAACGACGCCGACCACCAACGCTTTGCCATTGTTGGCAAAGAAACGACGGAGTGCATCAACCTGTTCGTTATCGTTGCTATAGACTTCCACGCAATCCTTCTCCTTAACTTATGTCCTGCTGCACCGAAATTATTGCAAAAGCGCCGTGAGCGTAGCTGCCGCATCACTCTGCGCCAGCGTTTGCTGTTCACCGGTGCGCAGATCTTTAATCACCACCTGGCCCGCTTTCACTTCATCTTCACCCACCACCAGTGCAACGCGAGCGCCCCACTTATCGGCACGGGCAAACTGCTTCTTAAAGTTGCCGCCGCCATAGTTGGTCATCAGCTTCAGCTCAGGCAACGCATCACGCAGCTTTTCTGCCAGCAGCATCGCTGCGGACTGCACGCCCTGACCGGAAGCGATAACATAGACATCAACAATGCGCGTCGGTTCAAATTCTGGATTAACTGCCTGAACCAGCAATACTAAACGCTCGAGTCCCATGGCGAAACCGACGGCTGGCGTCGCACGTCCGCCCAGCTGTTCAACCAGACCATCATAACGACCGCCGGCACAGACGGTACCCTGCGCGCCAAGGCTGGTGGTCACCCACTCAAACACCGTACGATTATAATAATCGAGGCCGCGCACCAGGCGCTGATTGATGCGATAGGCAATACCGGCGTCATCAAGAATGGCGCACAGACCAGCGAAATGTTCGCGCGACTCGTCATCCAGGTAATCACCTAATGCCGGTGCGTCATTCAGCAGTTGCTGCACATCAGGATTTTTGCTGTCCAGCACGCGCAGCGGATTGCTGTACATCCGGCGTTTACAATCCTCATCCAGCACCTCTTTATGCTGCTCAAGGAAGGCCACCAGCGCATCACGGTAGTTAGCACGCGCTTCCAGCGAACCAATGGAGTTCAGCTCCAGCGTCACATGCTCCGCGATACCCAGCGCTCTCCACCAGCGGGCGCTCAGCAGAATCAGTTCGGCATCGACGTCCGGCCCCTGCAGGCCAAACACTTCGACACCCAGCTGATGGAACTGACGATAGCGCCCTTTCTGCGGACGTTCGTAGCGGAACATCGGACCGATGTACCACATACGCTGTTCCTGATTGTACAGCAGACCATGTTCGATACCGGCGCGTACACAGCCCGCCGTGCCTTCCGGACGCAGCGTCAGGCTTTCACCGTTGCGGTCTTCGAAGGTATACATCTCTTTCTCAACCACGTCGGTCACTTCGCCGATAGCGCGTTTGAATAATGGGGTCTGCTCTACAATCGGCAAACGAATTTCGCTGTAACCATAACCGGCCAGCACCTGCTTCAGGATGCCCTCAATGCGCTGCCAAACCACGGTTTCAGCAGGCAGATAATCGTTCATGCCGCGGATAGCTTGAATATTCTTTGCCACTTATTGTCTCTCTAAATTGACTTCTGAATCGACGCTGGCGTCGCTTTGTCAGTAGCTTAAATACAAAAAAAAGAACCTGACCGGCATCTTAACCCATGAGGAAGGCACCGAACAGGCTCTCTTTGACCTGACCGTCATCTTTCGACAGGCCGGCTGTGGCTAATGATTATTTTTCGACCTGCTGCACGTCGATACGCTGACTGGCGTCGAGCATCGAGGCTTTGGCGCGGATACGCGCTTCCAGCTGATCGATCATATCGTCGTTATCCAGACGTTCGCGCAGACGCACGCCATCTTCATAGAAGCCGCTTTTCTTATTGCTGCCGGTGACGCCAAGAGTGGAGACCAGCGCTTCGCCCGGACCATTGACCACACAGCCGATAATCGAAATATCCATCGGCGTGATGATATCTTCCAGTCGCTGTTCAAGGGCATTAACCGTGCCAATCACATCAAATTCCTGACGTGAACAGGTCGGACAGGCGATAAAGTTAATCCCGCGTGAACGGATGCGCAGTGACTTCAGAATATCAAAGCCGACTTTCACTTCCTCGACCGGATCTGCCGCCAGCGAAATACGCAGCGTATCGCCAATCCCTTCAGCCAGCAGCAGGCCGAGGCCAATCGCCGATTTTACCGATCCGGCGCGCGCGCCGCCCGCTTCGGTAATGCCGAGATGCAGTGGCTGCTTGATCTGTTTTGCCAGCAAGCGATAAGACTCAACGGCAAGAAACACGTCGGAGGCTTTTACGCTGACTTTAAACTGATCAAAATTAAGGCGATCGAGATGATCAACATGGCGCATGGCGGATTCCAGTAACGCCTGCGGCGTTGGCTCACCATACTTTTCCTGCAGATCACGCTCCAGCGAACCGGCATTGACGCCGATACGAATGGGAATATTGTAATCACGCGCGCAATCCACCACCTGGCGGATACGTTCGTTGTTACCGATATTTCCCGGATTGATACGCAGACAGTCAACGCCATATTCAGCGACTTTCAGCGCAATGCGATAGTCGAAATGGATATCCGCCACCAGCGGAACATCAACTTGTTGTTTGATCAGTTTAAAGGCTTCTGCCGCGTCCATGGTAGGCACGGAGATACGCACAATATCTGCGCCAACACGTTCCAGGGCTTTGATTTGACTGACCGTCGCGGCAACATCAGTAGTGCGCGTATTGGTCATGGACTGAACGGCGATAGGAGCGCCATCGCCCACCGGCACCTTGCCGACGTAAATACGTGTAGATTTGCGACGGATAATGGGTGCTTCGTTATGCATATTCTTTCTCCACAATCACTCGAGACCAGAAAAAGATGCGTTATTGCGCACCGATGGTCAGGCGAGCAACCTGGTTGCTACGGATAAAACGACTCAGATCAACAGGCTTACCCTGATACTGAATCTGTACTGCGCTCGGCGCACCAATCTTCACACGATAAGGTGCAGTACCGGCAAGACTAAGTTTACCACCACCGCGCTGCATGCCACTGAACAGTTTCTTACCTGCTGAGTCAGTGACTTCCAGCCAGCAATCGGCATTGAATTCCATCACTACCGCATTAGGATCAACTGCCGGGGTATTCACCCCGGCACTGCCAGTAGGCAACTGACCGTTAGTTGCCTGACCGTTAGCCGCAGGTGCTGCGGCATTATTGATCGGTGCCTGGCTCGGCGATACTACCTGACTGGCAGAATCAGCAGCCGGTGCGGCATTGTTTGGCGCCGGTGCGTTAGCACCCGGCGCCGCGGTATTGGTCGCCGCATTGTTGCTGTTCGCTGCGGCAGAACCGCTGTCAGCAGGCGTAGCCGGCGACTCTGTCGCACTGTCATTCGCCGTGCTGCTGCTGTCGGTCAGGGGAATAGACTGACTGTTATCCCCTTCTGCAACGGAATTCTGGTCCGCCATTGACACCAGATCATCCTGTGCCGCCTTGTGATTTTGCCACCACCAGGCGCCCGTCAGACCCACCACCACAAACAGTACCAACCAGGTGAAAATCATCAGCCAGCCATCGCGTTTTTTACGACGCTTGCCGAGTGAGAAGCTCTGCATCGGTTCCACTTTTGCTGCACGAACCGGTGCCTGTTTGGCCATCATGGGCAGCAGCTCTTCTTCCGGCACATGCACCAGACGAGCATACGAGCGGATATAACCACGCAAGAAGGTCGATGCGAGATCGGCAGGAGACTTATCGTCCTCAAGATCGCGAACGGTAGAAAGTTTCAGGCACAGACGCTCAGCAACATTCTGCTGGGTCAGCCCCATTGTTTCACGGGCAGCACGCAGGCGTTGGCCCGTGGAATTTACTGCAGATTTGTCTTCAGTGGCTTCAGTATTCATTAGCTAAAAAATGCTGGTGCTGTATCGAATGTGGAAAATTTCGCGCCAGTTGCGTGCCATAACGCTTAACATCAGCACTACGCTTAACCAACGCGGCGAAACGAATCTCTAACCACAAGCTCTCTGCCGAAGCAGGTAAGCTGTGTTGATACACATCTAACAAGAGCCGCGCCTCAGCACGTTCTTCCTTTCCAAATCGCTTTTCTGCTTCAGCCAGCACAGGCGCTCCTTTCTGTCCGTCGGCCTGAACCGCCAACAATAATGACCGCCTTGCCTGCTCAAGCTCTCCAGCGTTCAGATAGCAGTAACCGGCATTCTCAAAGCTATCTGCTCTGGCCCCGGACTGCGGCAGACGTTGTGCCTGGCTAAACTGCTGTTGTGCCGCATCATACTGCCCTAAACCGCAAAGAAACGCACCGTAATTGTTAACGACAAAACTATTTAACGGTGCAAGCTTTAGCGCCCGATCATAACGCAATTGCGCCAAAGGGTTATCGCCGGTCATCTGATAAAGACGGGCCATGGCCAGCTGCATACGATAATCCTGTGGCAGAGCAGCGTCAGCACGTTCCAGATTACGTTGCGCAGCCGCAATATCGCCGCGCGCAAGGTATTCTAAACCCAGCTGAAGTCGCGTCTGCGCTGAGGCATCTGCCGACGGGTCAGTGACACAACCACTTACAAGAAAAGCACTCAGCAACGCATACAGTAATCCATTACGCATACATAACTTCTCCCTGATGTTATGAAGCCTGGTATGTTACTCCAAACACAGCAAGCCAACATCAGAGAAATTGCTGAAAAAACAATTCAATCTCAACTTTCAGAGCGCTTTCACAGATATTTCTTCACCAGCCATTTTTTTGCGCAGCGTTCGCTTGGTGCGGTCAACCACATCACCGGCTAACTGGCCGCAGGCGGCATCAATATCATCGCCGCGGGTTTTGCGCACGATAGTGGTAAAACCATAATCCATCAGCACCTTGCAAAAACGGTCAACGCGGCTGTTGGAACTGCGACCATAGGGCGCTCCCGGGAAGGGGTTCCATGGGATCAGGTTGATTTTGCACGGCGTCTCTTTCAGCAATGCCGCCAGTTCATGGGCATCATCGGTACTGTCATTGATATGATCCAGCATCACATACTCAATGGTCACGCGGCCCTGATTGGCATTTGATTTGCCAATATAACGTTGTACCGCCGCAAGGAAAGTGGCGATATTGTATTTCTTGTTAATCGGCACGATTTCATCGCGAATCTTATCATTCGGCGCATGCAGAGAGATCGCCAGCGCAACATCAATCATATCGCCCAGCTTGTCGAGCGCTGGCACCACACCGGAAGTCGACAGGGTCACACGGCGCTTTGACAGCCCGAAACCAAAGTCATCCAGCATAATTTCCATCGCCGGAACGACGTTGTTCAGGTTCAGCAGGGGTTCACCCATTCCCATCATCACCACGTTGGTGATCGGGCGCTGACCGGTGATACGCGCTGCGCCGATAATTTTCGCCGCACGCCAGACCTGGCCAATAATTTCTGACACTCGCAGGTTACGGTTAAAGCCCTGCTGCGCGGTGGAGCAGAAAGTACATTCCAGCGCACAACCTACCTGTGAAGAGACGCAAAGTGTGGCGCGGTCTTTTTCCGGGATATAGACGGTCTCAACCAGCTGGTCGCCCACACGAATCGCCCATTTGATGGTGCCATCCGCTGAGCGCATCTCTTCCGCAACTTCTGGCGCGCGAATTTCGGTCAGCTCTTTCAGCTTGCCGCGCAGCACCTTGTTGATGTCGGTCATCTCATCGAAATCATCGCTGCAGTAGTGATAAATCCACTTCATCACCTGATCGGCGCGGAAAGGTTTCTCACCAATTGAGCTAAAAAACTCACGCATTTGCTGGCGATTAAGATCGAGCAGGTTGATTTTTTGTTTTTGCTTTACGGCTACAGGCGTTGCGGACGACGGCGTCACAATAAGTTCTGACATAATATTCTCTCGCCTCGTTATTACACGTTATGGCGTTCAGTTAATGATAAGTCGGGATGAATGATAAAAAAAGAAGCGCCCCTGATGAGCATGCTCACCTGGGGCGCATTATTGTACAAACATCGTTAGCGGGATGCCAGTTATCGGGATAAAGCGCAGCAACAATTTTGTAAACTTCGCTTACCACACGGCAAGCCCAACACGAATTAACGTGTGCGCGGGCAGATTTCGCCTTCGCCGAAGAAGTACGCGATTTCACGGGCTGCAGACTCAGCAGAGTCAGAACCGTGAGTGGCGTTTTCGGTGAAGCTGTCAGCGTAATCGGCACGCAGAGTACCAGCCAGCGCGTTTGCCGGGTTGGTAGCGCCCATCAGGTCACGATGACGCTGAACGGCGTTTTCACCTTCCAGCACAGACACCACTACCGGACCTGAGGTCATGAATTCAACCAGGCCATCGAAGAATGGACGACCAGCGTGCTCTGCGTAGAAACCCTGAGCCTGTTCAGTGGTCAGGTGCAGCATTTTAGCCGCAACAATTTTAAAGCCAGCGCTTTCAAAACGGTTGTAGATTGCACCAATTACGTTTTTTGCCACCGCGTTCGGTTTTACGATGGAAAAAGTACGTTCTGTTGTCATGTTGACCTCTGTAATTAACTTCCAGTTTAAGCCGGAGAGAAAAAATCTGGCTTCCGGCCCGAGAAAATGGCGGCGATTATAGGGGCGTGGCCAGCTATTGCCTACCTAAGATTCAACAATTCGTTAAAAAAATTTGATCGCCGTCGCGACAAACCGGTCGCATTTGCTGTTCAGAGCGTAAAACAGTTTACTCAACTGTAAAAGACGCGGTTGCTACCTGTCCACCTTCATCCAGTATCGTGAGCTGATAAGCGCCAGGCTTTTCGAAAGATAATGCCTGCGATTGCGCACCACTCTGATCCTCCAGCGGCGAGCCATTCAGGAACCACCAGCGTTGATTTCCCTGGCCTCCCTGCACGCTGACGGTGATCGCCAGCCGCTGTTGCCCTGGCAAGCGATGCAGAATCTGACTATCACGCAGTCCGGTTAAAATCAGAGGAACCGTATTACCGGCACTGAGTGGCGGGCAGTGCGTATCAATCGCGGGCAGACGGCTAGCGCGCCGTTCGGCTTGCGGCAGCCATGGCTCCAGCGGCAACGGCCATAACATCAGCGTTTGCGCCTGCGCCCCACTACAGTCTGACGCTACACGCAGTCCCTGAGAGTTTAGCCAGATCGGTTGCTGCAGACCCGAAACGCCCTCCTGTCCCGGCGCCAGCAGCGTCGGCGGCACGGTATTATTCACGATCCAGCTCTGGCGGCGCTGGCGGCAGTTGCTATCTCCCGGCGCCAGGCTTTGTCCGCCGGGCCAGCAGATGGTCGCTGCGCTCACCGAAGCAGGGCGCGGATCGCCCGGCAAAACCGGTCCACGAAACCCCGGCGATGACATCAGCAAATGATGGACCTGATTTAACACTGGAACCGCGCTGGCATAGCCATACTGACCAGCCACCGGCGTACCATCAGGACGCCCCACCCAGACACCGATCAGATAGCGCGCATCAACGCCCACCGCCCAGGCATCACGGTAGCCATAGCTGGTGCCGGTTTTCCACGCCAACGGTACTATCGCAGAACCATCGCCCCCCGACTGTGGCTGCGCCTCACCGGCCAGAATGCGGCGAATCACCCATGCCGCCCCCGGCGAGAGTAAACGGCGCTCCTCCAGTTTCTGCCCGGGCAGAAATCGCAGTGCGGCGACATTCCCCTGGCGTGCAAAAGCGCTGTAAGCTGACACCACCTCATCCATCCGCGTACCGGTTCCACCGAGCACCAGCGAAAGATTCGGTTCTACCGCCGCCGGAAAGCGTAAATTAATCCCGGTATTACGCAGCGCGGCGGCAAAACGCTTCGGCCCATAGGCATCCAGCAACTGCACCGCTGGCAGGTTTAACGATCGTGACAGCGCCTCGCTGGCGCTGACCGGACCATGAAAACCGCTGTCAAAATTTCCCGGTCGGTAATCGCCAAAACGGCGCGGCACATCCTGCAACAGCGACTCGGCATGAATCAGTCCGTCGTCAATCGCCAGCCCATAGACAAAGGGTTTCAGAATCGATCCTGGTGATCGCACGCTGCTGATCATATCGACATGACCAAAGCGGTTGTCATCATTAAGATCAATCGATCCCAGATAGCCACGCACTTTCATGGTGGTGTGATCGACCACCAGAAAGGCCAGCGAGGTACGCGGCGGCAGCTGGTTTTTCCAGCCCGTTGCCAGCGCTTCCAGCTGACGCTGCAGCGACGCATTGATGGTGGACGTCACCTTTTGCTGTGGAGAAACCGTCAGCAACCGTCTTGCCAGCAGAGGCGCCAGTTCAGGCATCTGACGCGGTGCCAGCCACACCGGCTCAGCAAACAGTTCATCAACCTGCTGCTTCGGCCACACCTGATAATCAATCATGCGCTGCAACACTTTGTTGCGCGCAGCCTGAGCGCGCAGTGGCCAGCGATCGGGCCGCAAGCGGCTCGGGGCCTGGGGCAGCACCGCCATAAGCGCGGCTTCACTGCGCGTCATCTGCGCCGGCGATTTTCCCAGCCAGGTCCAGCTGGCCGCGCCGATCCCCTCAATCGTGCCGCCAAAAGGCGCTCGATTAAGATACAGAGTCAGAATCTCTGACTTCGACAGATGCCACTCCAGCTGTAAAGCACGCCAGACCTGCAGCAGTTTACCGCGCCAGTTGCGCGGTTGCGGATCGATTAAGCGAGCAACCTGCATGGTCAGGGTACTGCCACCGGAAATAATGCCGCCACCGCGAATATCCTGCCAGGCGGCACGCAAAATGGCGAGAGGATTTATCCCAGGATGCTGCCAGAACCAACGGTCTTCATAGGTCAGCAGCGCCTCAAGATACAAGGGAGAAACGTCATCAAGGGTGACCGGATAACGCCAGATACCGTTACGATCGGCAAAACGCCACAGTGGCGTACCATCTTCCGCCACCACCACGCGTGCAGGTTCAACCTGTTGCAGCGGCAAGGGTGAGAGCCGGTCTGCCACCAGCAGCACAATAATGAGCGCAGCCGGCAACAGCAGCCAGCGCAAAATGCGAAAACGTCTTTTCATCGGCAATTTAATGGCGCCCGACACCGGGCCGGGCGCCAGGTTTTAGTGCACGTTCAGGCGGCCGGGCGTAACGCCCAGCGCACGCCATTGCGGCACATACATTGACTCAACCTGCGGTGCAGGAACCTGATAACTGCCCGGCGTCACTGCGCGCGCCAGATAGAGTAATGTCACCGGACGATAGCCATCAATATCCACCGCCGCAACGAAACGATCGTCGCGGAACTCAAGATGTTTAATGCTGGCCTGCTGCATATCGCCAATCGACTCCTGCACATCAGCCGCACTATCGGCCAGGCTGGCGCTGCTGTCACTCAGGTTCTGATTTTCCAGCTCCAGACCGGCGGGTAGCAGGTCAACAACCAGCGCATCAGGAACGCGTTCACGCGCTGAAACTTTCAGCTGAACCAGCACCAGCTCTCCACTCTTCAGATTTGCCAGCGACTTCTCTCTGCCATCCAGCCCCAGATAGCTACGGCTGATTTGCAGATTGTTACTCCAGGGTTCCGGCGCGTTCTGCGGATAACCCACCACGTCCAGACGCCCGTACAGATTACCGCTACCCGGATTGGCTAAACTGACACCGCCAGTTAGCTGCGTCGCTGACAGCACTCCGGTGTAGGTTTCCGTGCCGCTCAGCGCCGGAGTCTGGTCGTTAAGTACCGCCTGCCAGGGCTGTCCAGCCGAAGACATCAGCGCCTTACCGGCAAGGAACAGGGCATTATTCTCCTGCGTCGAAAGCCAGCGCTTGCCGTTAAGCTGTTGCGACAGCCTGACCAGCAGCAGATCCTGCTCATTGAGGAGTAGTTTATTTTCCGCCAGCAGGTTCAGTATCATCGCATTATCCCTCAGCGCGCTACCGTAATCCCCGAGCCACAAACGGTTATCCGTACGGCTGGTATCCATACCCTGGTTAATCGCATCACTTCCGCGCGGCACATCGCCCATCAGCCTCAGCGCAATACCCAGTTGCACCAGCGGCAGCCCCGCTTTGGCGCTGGCTTTTTTGTTATAAAGCGTACGCAGGGCGCCTAGTGGCGCTTTTTGCTGACGCGCTAATACTAATGCGGCATAGGCCTGTACGCTGAAGCGTGAGGCGGCAGCGTCGCTGCTGTAGTAGACCTCAATCTGATTCGCATCCTGCAGATAACGCAACAGACGCTGATTAGCGCGATCCAGCACGGACTGCGATACGCTATAACCCTGCTCACTGGCACGAATCAGGAAGTCGGTGACATAAGCTGTCAGCCAGAACTCTTCCTGGCTCTCTTTGCCCCATAAACCGAAACCGCCGTTCAGACGCTGCATGCCGGCCAGACGATCGATACCAACATCGATCGATTCGCGCCGGGCAGTATCGCTGCTGCCTTTGATCCCCAGCGCCATCAGCTGCGCATGATTGGTATACAGCGACGGGTAGAGGCCACTGACCGTCTGCTCAAGGCAATCATAGGGATAAGCGTACAACTCACGAATATAGCGCGCAATATTCAGCGGTGGGCGGCTGCCAATTGCCAGCTGGCCTTGCAGTGTGGCATGAGCCAGTCCGCTTAGTGCTTCAGCAGGCACACTCCAGGGTGCGTCACTGCGGACAACCGCTTCAAAATTACGCGTCTCCGCAGGCCATGCCGGGCGCACACCGACTTTCCAGCGCTGATGGAGCGGCTTGACAGTTTCACCTGGCAGATTAAGACCGGTTATCTCAGCGGTAATTTCGCCATCGCCAAAACCGGTCAGCGCGCTGACGGGAACCAGCAAGGTGGTGCGCTCCCCCGCTTTCAGCGCGACCGTCTGCATCCCGCTGTCATCCAGTTTTACCAGACCCTGTGCCGCCAGATTAATCTTCAGGGTTTGCGGCAGGCCAGAAAGGTTAGTCAGATCCAGCGCCAGACGGGCGCTATCGCCGCCAGCCATAAAGCGCGGGGTTGCCAGCTCACTAATTAGCGGCGCGGCGACCACCAGCTTCTGTTCACCCTGAC
This sequence comes from Winslowiella arboricola, assembly GCF_025527015.1. Lineage (GTDB taxonomy): Bacteria > Pseudomonadota > Gammaproteobacteria > Enterobacterales > Enterobacteriaceae > Erwinia > Erwinia arboricola. The sequence continues at coordinate 308,736 of NZ_JAODIM010000038.1, forward strand.
CGAAGCTATCGTCGCTCCACACCTGCGCCATTAAGCGCAACTCACCGTTAAACTCCGGTACAGGCAGTTCGACACTGCCTTCGCCGTTAGCATTCAGCGTTACCGGTAGCGCCTGCTGCGCCACAATATTGACATGGGTCACTGGTTTCTGACCGCCGCGCGCCAGCGGGTCATCTTCATCGCCATCACCACCAAAGCGCAGCGTCGCCTGACGTCCCTGCCCTTCAATCAGTTGTCCGTAGATATCATATTGATCGGCGTTATAACGTTTACGGCCAAAGAAACCGTTAAAGGGATCCGGGGTTTTATAGTCGGTAATGCTTAATACGCCGCTATCTACCGCCGACAGCAGCAAATGGATATTTTTCGGCACTTCGCCGCCCTGTCGCGCCGCTTTCACTTTCACCGTCAGCGTCTGGTTAGGTCGAATTTTTTCCGGAACATCAAGGGCAAGCGTGAGTTTACGATTGTTATCCGCCAGCGGCAGATGCAGCAGCCCCACAGCCCGTTTTGGCGTGGTGCCTTTCTCTTTTTCCCCAGGACGAATGACCAGCGCACTGAGATAGAGATCGTGACGACGCCACTCCTGATTAACCGGCACTTCAACGTCGAGTCCCCCGGCTGGCACATCGATTTCCTGCCACCATAATGGGCCATTGCTGGACTCCAGCATCAGATAGCCTTTACCTGCTGCCGGTGCTTCGATATGTACGCTGGCTTTTTCACCTGGCCGATAAGCGGGTTTATCCAGTTTAAGTTTTACCTGGTCCGGGCGCAGTGCGCCGCTGCCAGCGGTATTATCCTGCCAGCTGTAACCTGCCCAAAAACGTACGCTGCTCAGCATATTATTATCGGCAGTGCGCACTTCAAGACGATACGAGCCCCAGTCGACCGGGAACTCAACGCGCGCCGTGCCATCGGCGGCCAGCGAAATTTGTTGCTGCTCCTCAACCAGATCTTTCTGATCGTAACGCGACTGCCAGCCTTCTCCATCGGAGAAGCTCCAGTAGTAGTCACGACGTTCACGCACCAGACGCACATCAACATTCTGTGCCGCCAGTTTCTCACCGCTTGCATTCGCCAGCAGAATATCAAACGCGGCATTACTGCCCTCCTCCACCATCGGCTGACTGCGATAGCTGTCGCTACGGTAGTCATAAACATCTTTATTTCCGAATAGCGGGCGGATGCCTGGCAGCGCATCAGCAGGCCAGATAGCCTGGGTAATACGACGGGTTACCGGACGGCCACCGCTCTCCAGCAGACTGGCCTGCATGATGACATTGATCGGCGAATGGACATCCTCCCAGCCTGACGGCACGGACACCACAGCGTCTCCCTGTGCATCCAGAGTAATATCCAGCTCATCAAGGCTGCGTTTTAAGCCATCTTCATTAATATCGCCAAACTGATAGCCTGGCAGCGCGGCAACCGCTTCGCGGTTGGGGCGCAAATAGAGCTGTCCCTGCAAATGATTTCCTGCGGCAGGCGCACCATACAGATAGCGGCCATTCACCTGGAAAGAGAGATCTTCAGCGGGTGACAGGGGATGATCGGCACCTTTCAGCGACAACGCCATACGTTCCGGCAGAAAATCCTCCACATTAAAACGCCAGCTGCGTGGACGATTGTCACCAGTATTGACCCGCAGCGTCCAGCCACCGGTAGCTGCGGATTCCGGCAGACTATAACGATATTGATAGAGACCGTTTTCTGGTTGCCACACCTGAGTGCGGGCCACCTCACCATCCGGTTTAACAACTTCCAGTTTAACGGGCTGTGGCGGTAAAGGTTTTCCGTCAGCATCGCGCAGTAAGGCATTCACGATTACCGTTTCACCAGGACGATAAAGATCGCGCGGCCCAAAGATAAACAGCTGCTTGTCATAGCCTTCCGGCCCCGCGATGGCGAACTCCGCCAGATCCAGCGCCGGGCGACTAAGATCCAGCAGCGTGGTTTGCTGATCTTGCGTGGCCAGCAATAATTTCGCTTTGTCCGATGATTTTAGCTGCGCATGTCCCTGCTTATCGCTGGTGGCTTGCTGCAGCGTTTGTCCTTTTTCATCCAGCAGGGTCAGGGTAATGCCAGACAGCGCCGCGCCATTTTCCAGGCTCTGGCTAAACACATCCATCTGCGTCGGAAACTGATGCAACGACAACCCAATATCACTGCGGGTAAACAAGGTGGCGGCATTACTGTAGCTGTAAGATCCGGCTTTTTTCATCACCGCCAGATAGACGCCTGGCTGTTTAAAGGCGTCGATATTGCTTAGGGGCAGCAGCATTTTTTCGCGGGTATTGCGCGCGGGATTAAGATCAAAACGGCCGCTGTAAACCAGATCCGCTTTTTTCAGCAACTCATCCGATTGCCAGATTTGCAGACTATTGCCGTACTCCCAGGCGGAGAGAAAGGTGGGCAAAGAAGCGGGTTTAACCCGGAAGAAATCGACATCCACGCTATTCACGTTGAGCGCCAGAATCGGTAATCCCTGGATGACGCGCGTTGGCAGCAGAGAACCGCGGCTGGCAAATCCCACCATCGGCTGCACATCACGCGTGGTGATCTCCTGCTCGGCGGCGCTCTCCAGCGTGGCGCCATTGAGCGCTTTCAGTCCGCTATCGATGGAGGCGATCAGCTTGCGATTCGGCTCCAGATGGCGAAAACGCAGCTCGCGCTGATTAGCCGCCAGTTCCCAGCCGCCGTCGATAGCGCCGCTTTTGCTGTCCACCAGATGCAGTTTCTGCGCAAAATTTTGCTTGTCATCCAGCGCTACCGAGAAGGTCACTACCAGCGTACTGGCGCCATCCAGTTGCACCTCGGAGATATCCACAACCTGCAGCGGTTTTCCTTTATCGCGTTCTGCTTCCGCCGCGCGTCGGGTATCGCTTAAGCTACTTTGCGCCGCCGCGCCGCCGGATGGCGTGGCGCTTTTTTCGGCAGATATCGCAGGTTGCGCTTTTTTATCATTATCATCGCAACCCGACAGCACAGTCAGCGCCAGTAAAGCAGCCACAGCTAACCCGTTTCCCAACCCTTTCATACGATCTCCATGGCACAATAGCCTGCGAAATGAGAACAACATTATGGCGGGAAACGCCTCAAAGTGATCAAATAATTTATTATTATGCGAGCGATTACTCAGCAGCTTGTTGATTTGCTGTTTATGATCTCTCATTTTTCGAGGCATCTCGTAAATTTCATTTAAGATCATCCGCATAATAGAAATTTTCTTGTGGTGTCGTCAGAGATCGCCGACACTCAAAGTCAGCACTTCTATGACACAGACCCCTAACGAGGCCGCGATGACAACCTCCTTCTTTGTTACTGCCGACTGGCTCGCCGAACACCAGATTGAAAATGATGTCCAGGTGATTGATGCACGTATGCTTCCTCCCGGTCAGGAGAAGGTACGTGATATTAAGGCTGAATATCTGGCGGGCCATCTGCCTGATGCGCCCTTCTTCAATATTGAAGCGCTCTCCGATCACACCAGCCCCTGGCCGCATATGATGCCGCGCGCGGAGAGTTTTGCCGTGGCGATGCGGGAACTGGGTATCAACAGTGATAAGCACCTGGTGGTTTACGACGAGGGTAATCTTTTTTCCGCGCCGCGCGCATGGTGGATGCTGCGTGCCTTTGGCGTTGCTCAGGTATCGATTCTGGCAGGCGGCCTGCAAGGCTGGAAACAGGCGGGTTTACCGCTGGCTACTGGCGAAGTCTCGCTGCCGGAAGGTGAATTCGACGCGCAGTACGATGCTGACCTGGTGCGTCGGGTTACTGATGTATTGCTGATCAGCCATGAAGGCACAGCGCAGATTGTTGACGCGCGTGCCGCTAACCGCTTTAACGGCGAAGTCGATGAGCCGCGTCCGGGGCTACATCGCGGGCATATTCCCAACAGTTTTAACGTGCCGTGGAACGAAGTGGTGGTCGATGGCCAGCTGAAACCAGCGGCAGAGCTGGCAGCAATTTTCCAGCGACATGGGGTCGACCTGGCTAAACCAATCGTTGCCAGCTGTGGTTCCGGGGTGACGGCGGTAGTGCTGATTCTGGCGCTGACGACGCTGGGTGTGGCCAACGTTAAGCTGTATGACGGCTCCTGGGGGGAATGGGGTAGCCGCGACGATTTACCGATTAAGACTAACGTCTGAGACAAACGGCCGGGAACGCCCGGCCAGTTGTTCGAACTAGTTGACCTGCTTAAACTCACGAAGGAAGCTACCCCAGCGACGCTCATAAAACGGCGTAATATGGGCGGTAAAGAAATGGCTGATGCCCTTGTCACCCTCGACAATTTCGCAGATATCAACCGGTTCATCTTCCAGTAAGGTGTCAGTTGCCACGCTGCCTGCCGCACGAATAATCGCATCAATATTACTGTCGGCCTCAATACCAATCAGCAGATTGGCTGGCTGATCCGACGACTCTTTGATATGCGCGACATAAGCACGACGCACCTGTTTATGTTTGGCAAACAGCTGGGTCAGCGAGTCGATGACCTGCGACGGTGGCTCAGCAATTTCAGACAGCAACAGTGGCGTACCACCCTCCAGTACCGTTTGCTGGCTCAGCGCATCGCCGCCTTCACCAAGCAATCTGGCGATTTCACTCGGTGAAAACTCTTTGCCGGCGGGCAGTTTTGGATTAAGAAACAGGGTTTCACCCAGCGTAATCTCAAACAGCGTACGCACCGGCATAATCAGATACGCCTGCTCGTCACTGACAGCCTGCTGCATGGCTTCAATTGAGGTGAAGAAAGGGATAATGCTGGCGCCGTCCTCTTTTTCCCAGTGCCGGAGATCAACAGCGGCACTGGCATCCAGTTGTCCGGTGGCGCTCGCTTCAGTGGCGCTTTCGCCCGGCACCCAGACGCTGGCGCTCATCAGCAATTCAAAAAACTCAGGCCGATGCGCAGCTTCAGTGGCTGCCAGTTTCAGCACCTCTTCAAGGCGGTTATTCGATTGGTTCATGGTTTGATTCCGGGCAATAATTTGCCGGGGCGGCAATGATTACTGTCGCCCCGCTACCACAGGACCGGATGATCCGGCCCGTTTCAGCTTACTTTAACAACAGATTAGCAATGGTGCGTACGCCCAAACCGGTGGCACCAGCAGACCATTGATCCACTGCACCTTTACGGTAAGTGGCGGAACAGTCGATATGCAGCCAGCCTTTCTGGTAGTTCTTAACGAAATGCGACAGGAAGCCGGCAGCAGAGCTGGCGCCAGCAGAATGCGCAGGACTGGCGATATTGTTCAGGTCGGCAAAGTTCGATGGCAGATGGCCGCGATGGAATTCAGCCAGCGGCAGACGCCAGAATGGCTCGTTTTCACTTGCCGCGCTCTCCATCAGTTTACCTGCCAGCTGATCGTCAAAACTGAACAGCGCGTGGTAGTCATTTCCCAGTGCGGTTTTCGCCGCCCCGGTCAGGGTGGCGGCATCAATTAACAGCTCAGGATTCTGTTCGCTGGCGTCAATCAGACCATCCGCCAGCACCAGACGCCCTTCGGCATCGGTATTCATCACTTCAACGGTTTTGCCGTTGCGGTAATGGATAATATCGCCCAGCTTAAAGGCATTACCGCTGACCATATTTTCTGCACAGCAGAGATACAGTTTCACGCGCTTCTGCAGGCCACGGGTAATCGCCAGCGCCAGTGCGCCAGTCACCGTTGCCGCGCCACCCATATCGGATTTCATCGAATCCATAAAGGCGCTCTGCTTCAGGCTATAGCCGCCGGTATCAAAGGTGATGCCTTTACCCACCAGACAGGCGTAAACCGGTGCATTTTCATCGCCGGTTGGATTGTAATCCAGCGCCAGCAGAGCAGAACTGCGCTCTGAACCACGGCCCACCGTGTAAATGCCCATATACTTCTGTTCACGCAGATCTTCGCCTTTAGTAATGCGATAGCTCACCTTCTCGCCACCGACATCACTCAGCAGATCAACCGCGCTACGCGCCAGCTGGGATGGACTCAGATTGTCCGCTGGCAGGTTAATGGTGTTACGCACCCAGTCCACCACCTTCAGACGCGCATCGAATTCTGCACGCTCGCTGTCATTCAGCTCGGCCCAATCAACCGTGCGCTCGCCTTTCGGGCCACGATAACCCTGCCAGAATGCCCAGCTTTTTTCTAAATCCCAATCGGTACCGCTGAGAACCACTTTGCGAATACCCTGACCATCAATTTTGCGCGCTGCGCGCTGAATGACTGCCAGCGGATCGTTACCATTCAGATGAATTGTCATGCCACTGTCATTACTGCTGAGGATCGCTTTTTCGCCCCAGCGTGCGTCTGCCGCTGCCGTTGACAGGGTGATATTCATTGCTTCTGTTGTCATCGCATGGCTCCTTGTTTTTTTATATTCAATTTGTCGTAAAAATCATTAGCTCCGGCGGTATTAACGTCGCTCCGCCACCCGGTTTCAGGTGGGCGAACCATGGGGTGATATCGGCAAAAAACACCCTGGATGGATCGGTAGCCAGATAAGCATCATACAATGCCTGAGTAATTTCGCGACTGTCAGTCTGATTAAGTGATCATTTTATTTCTTCAGATGTAAAACGGGCCGAATAAAATCCGGCCCGTTCAGCATCTGCGGCATACGGCTGAGATCTCAAACCGCTTTATGCATTTCCCATTGCGGAGAGAGCGCGCGCAGACGGCTGATGGATTTTCCAATCAGCGCAATGGCGTAATCGATCTCTTCTTCAGTGGTAAAGCGACCGAGCGAAAAGCGGATCGAGCTGTGCGCCAGTTCATCAGCAATACCCAGTGCGCGCAGCACGTAGGAAGGCTCAAGGCTGGCCGAAGTACAGGCCGAGCCTGAAGAGACCGCCAGATCCTTCAGCGCCATTATCAGGGATTCACCCTCAACATAGTTAAAGCTGACGTTAAGGATATTTGGCGCGCCCAGCGCGATATCCCCGTTGAGGTAAATTTCTTCAATATCCTTAATGCCCTGCCACAGACGGTTGCGCAGCGTGCGCAGACGCGCCATTTCACTGCCCATCTCTTCTTTAGCGATACGGTAGGCTTCGCCCATGCCGACAATCTGGTGCACCGGCAGAGTACCGGAACGCATACCACGCTCGTGGCCGCCACCGTGGATTTGCGCTTCCAGACGGATACGTGGCTGACGACGCACAAACAGCGCGCCAATGCCTTTCGGCCCGTAGATTTTATGCGCCGAGAAAGACATCAGATCCACCGGCAACTGGCTCAGATCGAGCGGCAGCTTACCCACGCTCTGCGTGGCATCAACATGATACAGCACACCGCGCGCATGGCAGAGTTCGCCGATGGCGGCGATATCCTGAATCACACCGATTTCATTATTAACATGCATGATCGAAACCAAAAGGGTATCGTCACGTATTGCCGCCTCAAGGGCCGCCAGATCAACGATGCCGTTGCGCTGTGTATCGAGATAAGTGACCTCGAAGCCCTCACGCTCCAGCTGCGCGCAGGTATCCAGCACCGCTTTATGTTCAGTTTTGCAGGTAATAATGTGCCTGCCTTTCTGCTGATAGAAGGTCGCGGCACCTCTGATTGCCAGGTTATCGGATTCGGTGGCGCCGGAAGTAAATACAATCTCGCGCGGATCGGCGCCGACCAGTTCGGCGACCTGGTTACGGGCGATATCTACCGCCTCTTCTGCCTGCCAGCCAAAACGGTGCGAGCGGGAAGCCGGGTTACCGAATGTGCCATCCATAGTCAGAAACTGCATCATTTTCTCCGCCACGCGCGGATCCGCAGGGGTGGTAGCAGAGTAATCCAGGTAAATCGGTAATTTCATTGCGCCATAAGCTCCGTACATCGCTTCACTATTAAATACGACTGATACTGCCTTCTGTTTTTTTACTCTCTTCACCATCAGGTGAAAAGCACAAATGCTTGCGGCGACCGAAGTCGCCGCATTAATCGCTTATTAACATCTGTCGCGGGTGATAAATTACGCGCGCAAATTAACGTTAATCGTTTCCTGCATACGGCCGTGCGGTAAGCGACGGGCTTCAATACTGTTCTGACGGTCGGCAACATCAAGGATTTCCTGATTATTAACCAGCTCAGCCAGGGTAATGTTATTCAGGAAATCACTGATACGCTCGCTCAGGTCGCGCCACAGCACGTGGGTCAGACAGCGCTCACCGCCCTGGCAACCCTCTTTACCCTGACACTTAGTCGCATCAACAGATTCATCAACCGCCGTAATCACTGCGCCAACTGCGATCGCACCAGAGTCTTTACCCAGCAGGTAACCGCCGCCCGGACCACGTACGCTGGACACCAGCCCATTTTTACGCAGACGAGAGAACAGCTGCTCCAGATAGGAGAGAGAGATCCCCTGACGTTCTGAAATATCTGCTAACGGCACTGGACCATCGTGAGAGTGCAGTGCAACGTCAAGCATGGCGGTAACGGCATAACGGCCTTTGGATGTCAGTCTCATAACTTTTGCGACCTCGGTTAGACCCCAGTTATCGGGGGCTGTTAACAAAAAGTGATGAGGCAAGTCTGACATTCCTGAGTGTTTTGGTCAACTATTTAACCGAGTAAAACACTCAAGTATTATTCTTATCGGAAAAATGCCATGCAGCCTGACAAACTCCTTACGAATTAAGGTGTTATTTTTCACCCCTAATTTTCTCCAGCGACGAGAACATGCCGCGCAGGATATTCAGCTCGTCTCTTTCCGGCCGCGCGCGGGTATAAAGACGGCGCATTTTGCTCATTACCTGGCCTGGATTGGCTTCACGAATAAAGCCACTGGACACCATTAACTGCTCCATATGCTGATAAAGACGTTCGAGGTCGTCGACCAGCGGATAAGGGGATTCGGTAAACTCCGGTTGTGGCTGTTCCTGCGATTGTAAAAATGCCATCCGCACTTCATAAGCGATAATCTGTACCGCCATCGCCAGATTCAGCGAGCTGTATTCCGGGTTTGCAGCGATCGCCACATGATAGTGACATTTTTGCAGCTCTTCGTTGGTTAAGCCGACGCGTTCGCGACCGAACACCAGCGCCACCGGCGCCTGCTGCCCTTCCTGCACGCTTTTGATCCCGCATTCGCGCGGATCCAGCATCGGCCATGGCAGCGAGCGTGAACGCGCGCTGGTGCCAACCACCAGACGACAACCGGCAATCGCTTCATCAAAAGTGTCGACAATTTTAGCATCGCCAATCACATCGCTGGCACCAGCGGCGAGAGCAATGGCCTGCGAATCAGGTTTTACCAGCGGATTAACCAGATAAAGGTTGGTCAGGCCCATGGTTTTCATCGCGCGTGCGACGGAGCCCATGTTGCCGGTGTGAGAGGTTTCAACCAGCACGATACGAATATTCTGTAGCATAGAGATTCAGGGGTCTGTGAGATTATTGCGTGATGCTAACATAAATGCAGGACATTTTCCGAACTCCCTGCTATACTCCGCGCCGTTTTCCCGTTCTTTAACATCCAGTGAGAGATACTGATGCATCCGATGCTCAACATCGCCGTGCGCGCTGCGCGCAAGGCCGGAAATTTAATTACCAAAAACTATGAAACCCCGGACGCAGTTGAAGCGAGCCAGAAAGGCAGCAACGACTTCGTAACCAATGTTGACCGCGACGCTGAACGCCTGATTATTGAGGTGATTCGCAAATCTTATCCGCAACACACCATTATTACTGAAGAGAGTGGTGAACTGGCGGGTGAAGATCAGGATGTGCAATGGGTTATCGATCCTCTGGATGGCACCACCAACTTCATCAAACGTTTACCACACTTCGCTGTTTCTATCGCCGTACGCATTAAAGGCCGTACCGAAGTTGCCGTGGTTTACGATCCAATGCGTAATGAATTGTTCAGCGCTGTGCGCGGTCAGGGCGCTCAGCTGAATGGCTATCGTCTGCGTGGCAGCACTTCCCGCGATCTGGAAGGCACCATTCTGGCTACCGGCTTCCCGTTCAAACTGAAACAGCATGCGACGCCTTACATCAATATCGTTGGCAAACTGTTCTCCCAGTGCGCGGACTTCCGTCGTACCGGTTCAGCTGCGCTGGATCTGGCTTACGTTGCGGCCGGCCGTGTTGATGGTTACTTTGAGATTGGCCTGAAGCCATGGGATTTCGCGGCCGGTGAACTGCTGGTACGTGAAGCCGGTGGCCTGGTGACCGACTTTGTTGGCGGCCACAACTATCTCACTTCAGGTAATATTGTTGCCGGTAACCCACGTGTGGTGAAAGCCATGCTGGCGACTATGCGCGACGAACTGAGTGAAGCACTGAAGCGTTAATCTGCTTCGTACGGGCCGGATGAAACCGGCCCGTCTGCTTACAGAATACGCCTGATCCCGCCCGAGATTGCTGGCTGCGCGCTCTGCCACAGCATCACCCCGGCAATAATCAGCAGCACACCGCCCAGTAAGCCAATACTCTGCACCGCCACTTTTTGCCAGCCTGAAGGTGTGGTCGTACGACTTAATCTGCTCGCCAGCGCCCTTGAGGTCTGAACCAGCAGCGCCATCGCCGAGACGGTCAGCGCAGTACCCAGCGCCATCGCAATCGCCGACAATACCCCCCAAAAATAAACCCCAATGACTTTCGCAAACAGCAGCATCATCAGCGCGCCAGAGCAAGGCCGTAACCCCATCGACAGCACCACAACCATTTTTGTTTTCCAGCCCACCACCTGCGCCAGCCGGGCGTTATCAGGCACATGCTGATGACCACAACCGCAATGCGAATGATGAAGATGATCAGCCGCACGGATTGCGGTGATCGTCGTCAGGGTTACCGGACGCAGCAGGCGCCATAACTGACGCAACGCACGCAGACAGAGCCAGGCTCCCAGCGCCATTACCACCAGATAACTGCCCTTCTCCAGCCAGTAACTGCTGAGATGCAGCTGACGCGATGACAGTTTCAGCACCACCAGCAATACTGTTACCAGCACAATTGCCATCAGCCCTTGTACCACCGCAGCCGCCAGCGTGAGTTGCAGACTGGTTTTTACTTTCGTCGGATGGGTGGCGAGAAAAGTGGCGATCACCACCTTGCCGTGGCCGGGACCTGCGGCATGCAGAATGCCGTAGATAACGCTGAAGCCAAGCAGGGTCAGCCCGGCCTGATGTGGATTGAGTTCCACCTGTTGCAATAAGGCGGTCATCTGCTGGTGCAGGGCTTTCTGCCACAGCACGCTCTGCAATAACAGCTGCGGCCATTGCTGCCACAGCCAGAATCCGGCGCCCACCAGCAACAAGGCAGACAGCAGCAGCGGCGTGGCGCTCAGCCAGCGGCGCGTGGGCTTCGTACTGGCAATGCTTACTGACATACCAGCGTCACCGTCTGGGCAAACTGTCGGCCAAGATCCATCTCTTCCGCTGGCGCATCGGCTTTATCCAGCGACAGCGCATAGGCCTGCATTGAGGCATCCGGCTTCGGCGTTTTCAGGTTGATTTTACATTGATTTTGCAACGTTTTCGGCAGTTGCAGCGACTTCTCATCATCGTAAAACATATCGACAAAGTAAGTGGGATCAAAAGTCATAAAAGTATACGTCTGTCCGGTTAAAGGTTGCGGTTCAGCCAGCGGCAGGACAAAGGTTAATACCGCCTGATGCCCTTGACGCGCAAGATGGTATTCGGTCGGCAAATTATCAAACTTCACCCGCTGGCCGTTATGCCAGAATTCGCTGAAATAGTGCTGACCCAGTACGTTGGCCATCACTTCCGCCGCCAGCTTTTTCCACACCACGGAATCAGGCTTCGCATCCCCGGCGTCGTACAGCAGATCCGACGAGGTAATTTCATCCATCTTCCACACCATATGCAGACCATTCAGCATGCCGGGCTGCTGGCTGACCAGCGTGGTTTGCAGTGAAATAAAGCTGTGTGGATGCGCCGCAGCCAGCGGCGAAATCAGGACCATCATAAAACCAAGGTTCCGGTACAGCACAGTGTTATAATGTAACAAATTTCGCTTCATCTGCCTTCCTGAGAAAAAATTCTGTGACCCGCTTACAACGTCTGAACAAAAAACGGTGACTGGCCAGTTAATGTCACGTTTGTTGACTATTCTTAGCTCTGTTATGACCTACTGGAATAGTGAATGATGAGTGATGGGCCACTAACAGCACCTCTGTTCTCCAGTTCTCAGCGTCGTTGCCATCTGCTTTTAACGCTTTATCTGCCTGATTCTGCCGTCACCCTGGATTCCCTGAGTCTGTTAAATGGTGTGGATCAGCATTTAGTCCGGCAAGATATAGCGGAGGTTGGTGAAGAAATCCAGCGTTACCATCAGCTGGATATTCACGCTCACCCGGATGGCAGTTTGCGGCTGCATGGCGCTGAACTGGACCTCCGACTCTGCCTGCTACACTGGCTGCGCCGCGCATTGCGGCTGTCACCTGATTTTGTCGAACAGCAATTTGCCCCGGCCATCCGGCAATGGTTGCGCGCCTGCCAGATCGAAAAGGCGGTGTATGACGAGAAGAACCTGCAGGCGCTGATTCAGCATTGCGGCATACGGCTGAACCGCAGTTTTACCGTGCGCGATCGGCAGCTGTTGCAGCTGTTTATGCAGTTTTCGCTCTGCCAGCACAGTTATACTGACTTCACGCCTGCCCAGCAGCAGTGGCTGGCAAGCAAAGCTGAACGGCTGGCAGCTGAAGAGGTGATTCGTCACTGGCAAAAACGCTGTAAATCTGCGCCGCACCCTAACGAAATCGATTTTTACGCCCTGCTGTTCAGCATTATCCATGCGCCAGATGTCGACACTATTGAGCATGAAAATGAACGCCATCTGCTGCAATCCGTGCAGCTACTGATCCAGCGTTTTCAGACCCTGTCTGGCATGCATTTTAATGATGAGGAAGGGCTTACCGGCCAGCTGTACACCCATCTGGCACAGGCACTGGATCGCAGCCATTTCTCGATTGGCATTGATAGCAGCCTGACAGAAGAAGTTACTCGGCTCTATCCACGCCTGCTACGCACTACGCGCAGCGCCATCGCGCCTCTGGAAAGCCATTATGGCGTCAGTTTTTCGCCGCAAGAGTCCGGACTGATTGCGATTATATTTGGCGCCTGGCTGATGCAGGAGAGTGCGATGCAGGAGAAACAGGTGCTACTGCTGACCGGTAACAACGAGCTGCTGGAGCAGGAAATCGAACTGCAACTGCGCGAAATAACGCTGCTGCCGCTGAATATCAAATATCTGGATATGTATCAGTATCAGCGCGATGGCGCACCAAAAGATACCGCGCTGGTGATTACGCCTTACGCTACCCCACTGCCACTCTATTCGCCGCCACTGATCCACGCAGAATTACCCCTGAGTGAGAAACAGCAGCGACGTATTCGCACGCTACTTGAGGCCTGAGGATTTCGCCGCCACGCCAGGCCGCAAAAACAGAGCCGGAAGCGCCACCAGCGCCATCACCCAGAACAGTTTGCCCTGCAGGTACGGAAACAGCAGGCCGCAAACCATCGTCATAATCGCAATGCCACCGCCCATCGCCAGCGCCGAGTAAACTGCCTGCAGACGAATCACTTCGCCGCCTTCGCGTGCGGCGATAAAACGCATTGCCGCCAGATGACAGATGGTGAAACTGCCACAGTGTAAAATCTGCGCCACGACCAGCCATGGCAGCGCCGTAGTGGCGCCCAGCAGCCCCCAACGAACCAGCGCACAGACGCCGGAAAGCAGCAGCAGATCCCGTGCGCCCCAGCGGCGGAACAGACGCCCGCTGGAAGCAAACACGATGATTTCCGCCACCACACCCAGCGACCACAAATAACCGACAGTGCTGGCGGAATAGCCCGCATCCTGCCACCAGATAGCGCTAAAGCCGTAATAGGCGGCATGGGCTCCCTGCAGCAGGGTGACGCAGAGTAAGAAGCGCCAGACGGCGTTCTCGCGCAACAGCGTGCACCACACCTGCCAGCCCGCGTGCTGCTCCTTTTTAAGCTCACCATGTGGCATTACCGCCGGGCGCAGCATCATGCCGATAAACAGCGTGACGACACCGGCGCCCAACAGTAACAGAATTGCCTGCACCGACCAGGCGCTGACCAGCACACCGGTCAGGGCGGAACTGACAACAAACGCCAGCGAGCCCCACAGGCGCACCGGACCATACACCAGCGCAATCTGGCGTTGCCAGGTAGCGGCCAGCGCATCACTGAGAGGCACTAACGGCGAGAAAAACAGGTTGAAGCCAATCATCACCAGCAGCAGCCACAGCCACTGATGGCTGAACCAGAAGCCGAGCACAAACAGCGCGGTCATCAGGGCTAACAGACGCAGAGCGGTGATCAGTTGAGCAGGATTTTTGACCTGAGAGGCGATCAGTAAACTACCGACAAAACGCGCGATCATGCCGGCGCCGAGCAGCAAGCCAATTTTGCCGGCATCAAGCCCGGTATCTTTTAGCCAGACGGCCCAGAACGGCAGATAAACGCCATAAGCAAAGAAGTAAGTGAAGTAAGCCAGACCCAGCCAGTACGCAGAACGGATTGCCATATTCCCTCCGACAATGAGGGCGATACTTTGGCAGAGAAGGGATCAAGAAGCAATTTTATGCCAGGCAGAGGGCCTGCCTGGCACAGACAAACTTAAGCGTATACCGGGAAGCGCGCGCAGATTTCCAGCACTTGCTGTTTCACGCGTTCGATATTGCCTTCGTCATTGATATTGTCGAGGATATCAACAATCCAGCCAGCCAGCTGACGGACTTCAGCTTCTTTAAAGCCGCGACGGGTCACCGCCGGTGAACCGATACGGATACCGGAAGTCACAAACGGGCTCTTCGGATCGTCAGGCACGCTGTTTTTATTCACCGTGATATTGGCACGGCCCAGCGCTGCGTCCGCTTCTTTACCGGTCAGGTTTTTATCAACCAGATCCAGCAGGAACAGGTGGTTGTGCGTACCGCCAGAAACCACTTTGTAGCCGCGATCAAGGAACACTTCGACCATCGCTTTAGCGTTTTTAGCCACCTGCTGCTGATAAACCTTGAACTCAGGTTCCATCGCTTCTTTCAGCGCCACCGCTTTACCGGCGATCACATGCATCAGCGGGCCGCCCTGGCCACCTGGGAAGACGGCAGAGTTCAGTTTCTTATACAGATCTTCGTCGCCGCCTTTCGCCAGAATCAGACCGCCACGTGGGCCTGCCAGCGTTTTGTGCGTGGTGGTGGTGACGATATGCGCATGTGGAATCGGGTTAGGATAAACGTCAGCCGCGATCAGACCCGCAACGTGCGCCAT
Organism: Winslowiella arboricola; assembly: GCF_025527015.1. Taxonomy (GTDB): domain Bacteria; phylum Pseudomonadota; class Gammaproteobacteria; order Enterobacterales; family Enterobacteriaceae; genus Erwinia; species Erwinia arboricola. The sequence continues at coordinate 323,995 of NZ_JAODIM010000038.1, forward strand.
ATCCACAAACAGATAAGCACCGATGCTGTCAGCGATTTCACGCATTTTTGCCCAGTCGCAGATACCGGAATAGGCCGAGAAACCACCGATAATCATTTTCGGTTTATGTTTCTGCGCCTGTTCCGCCAGGTCGTTATAATCAATCTGTCCGGTTTCGTCGATGCCGTAAGGCACCACGTTGTACAGCTTACCGGAGAGGTTGACCGGAGAGCCGTGAGTCAGGTGACCACCGTGCGCCAGGTTCATACCCAGAATGGTATCGCCCGGCTGCAGCAGCGCGGTGTAAACCGCAAAGTTAGCCTGTGAACCTGAGTGCGGTTGCACGTTAGCGTAATCGGCGCCAAACAGCGCTTTTGCGCGGTCGATAGCCAGTTGCTCAACGATATCAACATATTCGCAGCCGCCGTAATAGCGTTTGCCCGGATACCCTTCAGCGTATTTGTTAGTCAGCTGTGAACCTTGCGCCTGCATAACACGCGGGCTGGTGTAGTTTTCAGAAGCAATCAGCTCAATGTGCTCTTCCTGACGCACTTTCTCTTGCTCCATCGCCTGCCACAACTCGGCATCATAATCGGCAATGTTCATATCACGCTTTAACATCCGGATCTCCTGACTCAGCTAACTTTATAAAAACGGCAGTGAATGGCCCTGTAGGGCGAAGGCCAACAGTTTAAACTGTTTTACCGGGTGATGGATAGCGGCAAAGCCAGCTTTTTACGCAAACGATTGGCTCCGCCACTGGCAAGGGTTTCTTACAGTTTTTGCAAGCTTTTCCTTCTGGATAGTTCTTCATCAGCAGATGCATTTTTTTCACGATCGCCACCTCTGCCACAAGCTATTGAAAAACCCTTTTTAACTCACGGTTATTTACAACCCTTAGCGCTTCGCTATAAGATGCATTTAAAATACATCTTTTAAAAATCGTGTTTTGTGAGGAGCTACACCATGCTTGATAGCCAGACCATCGCCACTATTAAATCGACCATTCCCGCTATTGCCGCTACCGGCCCGGCGCTTACCGCCCACTTCTATGACCGCATGCTGGCGCATAATCCTGAGCTGAAAGATGTGTTCAATATGAATAATCAGCGCAACGGCGATCAGCGTGAAGCGCTGTTTAATGCCATCTGCGCCTATGCGAGCAATATTGAAAACCTGGCGGCGATTTTGCCGGCGGTGGAACGTATCGCGCAGAAACACACCAGCCTGAACATTCAGCCATATCAGTATCAGATTGTTGGTCAGCATCTGCTGGCAACAATTGATGAGTTACTGAGTCCGGGAGAGGAGGTGCTGGAGGCCTGGGGCAAAGCATATGGCGTGCTGGCGAACGTGTTTATTCAGCGCGAAGAGGCGATCTACCAGCAAGCCAGGCAACAAATCGGTGGCTGGCGTGGCACCCGTGCCTTTCGCATCAGCGAAATTCGCGTCGAGAGCAGTATCATTAAGAGCTTTGAGTTAAGCCCGCTGGATGGTCAACCGGTCGCAGATTATCTGGCCGGACAGTATCTCGGCGTGACGCTGAATGATGCCAGCTTTGATAATCAGGAAATTCGTCAGTACTCGCTGACGCGGGCGCCAAATGGTCGCAACTATCGTATTGCGGTAAAACGTGAAGCGCAGGGTACGGTGTCTGGCTGGCTGCATCAGCAGGCCAAAGTCGGTGATCAACTGCAGCTGGCGGTACCGGCCGGTGATTTCTTTATCGATATCAGCGCGGATACCCCGGTAACGCTGATTTCAGCCGGTGTGGGTCAGACACCAATGCTGGCAATGTTACATAGCCTGACAAATCAACGCCATTCCGCGCCGGTAAACTGGTTACATGCCGCGCAAAATGGTGAGGTGCATGCCTTCAGCGATGAAGTTAAGGCGCTGGGCGCGCAGCTACCGGCGTTCTACAGTCATATCTGGTACCAACAACCCGCCGCGCAGGACACAGGCCGTTATCAGAATGCCGGATTAATGGATATGGCTTCAGCAGGGGCGCCGCTGGGCAGCGCAGAGATGCAGTATTACCTGTGTGGACCGCTGGGGTTTATGCAGTTTGCAGTACAACAGCTGATGGATGCAGGCGTCGCAACAGACCATATTCATTACGAAGTATTTGGTCCGCATAAAGTGGTTTAAGGGGGAAGCAGCGTCGTTTGTTCCCCCATCCCGCCCTTCCCCCACAAAATGGGGGAAGGAGGAACAAGGCATTAAATCGCCTCTTCATCCTCTTCGCCGGTACGGATACGTACCACGCGCGCCACATCAAACACAAAGATTTTGCCGTCGCCAATTTTACCGGTTTGCGCCGTGCGCATAATGGTTTCAACGCAGGTATCGACAATATCGTCGGCGACCACAATTTCAATTTTCACTTTTGGCAGGAAATCGACCATATATTCCGCACCGCGATACAGTTCGGTATGACCTTTCTGACGACCAAAGCCTTTTACTTCCGTTACCGTCATCCCGGTAATGCCAACTTCGGCCAGTGCCTCACGCACGTCATCGAGTTTGAACGGTTTGATAATCGCATCAATCTTTTTCATGGCAGACCCTTTTTTCTCCCTCCGTGGCCGGACGGGTTACATTCAGTATATGTGCTGCGGACAGATACCGTATGCGGCCTGTCTCTGTTCGCTGGCTAAACTAACATAACTCCGCAGCGAAGCGGCACTAAAAACTACTCTTTAAAATCGCCAGCATCCAGCTCGTGGCGCGACAGCAGCTTATAGAACTCGGTGCGATTACGTCCGGCAAGACGCGCAGCGTTAGTGACATTGCCTTTGGTCATTTGCAATAATTTACGCAAATAGTTCAGCTCAAACTGATTGCGCGCCTCGACAAAGGTCGGTAACGCGGTGTTTTCGCCCTCCAGCGCCTGTTCGACCAGCGCTTCGCTAATCACCGGCGAAGAGGTCAGCGCCACGCACTGCTCAATCACGTTGACCAGCTGTCGCACATTGCCAGGCCAGCTGGCAGCAAGTAAACGCTTCATCGCATCGGTGGAAAAACTGCGTACCTGCGGTTTATGGCGATCGGCGGTTTGACGCAGCAGATGATTAGCCAGCAGTGGAATATCTTCCGCGCGCTCATGCAGCGCCGGAATGCGCAGATTCACCACGTTCAGGCGATAGAAAAGGTCTTCGCGAAACTCTTTTTTCTCCATCGCTTTCGGCAAATCACGATGTGTGGCGGAGATAATTCGCACATTAATATCCAGATCGCGATTACTGCCCAGCGGACGCACTTTGCGCTCCTGCAACACACGCAGCAGTTTCACCTGCAATGCCTGGGGCATATCGCCAATCTCGTCTAAAAACAGCGTACCACCTTCTGCCGCCTGAAACAGTCCTTCACGCGCACTGACCGCGCCGGTAAAAGCGCCTTTGGCATGACCAAACAGTTCCGACTCCAGTAACTGCTCCGGCAACGCACCACAGTTGATGGCAATAAACCCTTTGCCTGCACGCGGACTGGCGGCGTGAATCGCCTGCGCCAGCACCTCTTTGCCGGTGCCGCTCTGGCCATTAATCAGCACGCTGACATCCGATTGCGCCACCATCCGCGCCTGCTCCAGCAGCCGCAGCATTAGCGGACTGCGGGTAACGATGCTGTCACTCCATGCTTCGTCAGTGGCCGGTGCGCTGTGCGCCAGCGCTTCATCGATTGCTTTATACAGTGCATCGCGATCGACTGGCTTGGTGAGAAAACTGAATACGCCCTGCTGCGTCGCCGATACCGCCTCCGGAATCGAACCATGCGCTGTCAGGATAATCACCGGCATTCCCGGATGCAGCTTCTGAATTTCACTGAACAGTGCCAGGCCGTCCATCTCATCCATGCGCAGGTCGCTGATCACCAGCTCCACTTTTTCGCGGGCTAACTGGCGCAACGCCTCCGGGCCGCTGGCGGCGGTGGTGACCTGAAACCCTTCACTACTCAGGCGCATGCCGAGCAACTTCAACAGGCTGGGATCATCATCCACCAGCAGTAATCGGGCTGACTTGCGTTGTATCATGGGTTGCCGCTCTCCGTGGCGTTCTGGGCTTTATCCGGGGCAGACGGCACATAGGTATCATCCGCCTCAACTGCTGGCGTGGTATCACTCTTATCGGAACTGTGGGAATTATCAGAAACATCAGCTGATTTACGCGATGATAACTGGCGCTCAATATCGGTCAGCGATTCCAGTTTACGCCGGGTATCCGCCAGTTCACGCATCAGTTTGCGCTGATTATGCCGTAGCTCATCCAGCTGGTTGTCAGAGGTTTGCTGCAGTTGCGCGTAGCGACCGCGATCTGCCGACAGTTGCAGTTGCGCCGCTTGGTTATCGCGCCATAACTGCAACAGCGGGCGGATTGACAGCGGATAATCGACGCTGAAGCTGTCCAGCCGCACCATATACTGACGGCGCTCTACCGGTGTCACATTGCCGTTATTCAGCAATACGCCCTGTTTAAAGGTATTTTGCCAGTTGCCGGCGGGCCATTGCCGCGCTTCGGCACGCGCTTCGGCGGGAGACAGGCGAGTGCCGCAATCCATCGCCCGCATCCAGTAGAGGGGATTTTTCATGCTCTCTTCGTCTTCGATCTGCCAGACACGCTCGCAGCTTACCGACAGGTAATCGACGATTTTGATCTCCGGCTCCAGCACCACGTTATTTTTACTGTTGTGTTGTGTCTGGTGCGACGGCTGCGCGCATGCTGCCATGAACAGCGGGAAAAGCATGGCGGAGATCCTGCCAAAAGGACGCAAAGTCACGGCAGAAAAAAAATGGAATTTCATTGGTTTACTCTTTCCCGGCGTTTAAATTCATTTCGATACGGAAGCAGACATCTGCATCATCGTCTGCCGCCACCAGGTGAAGATCACCCTGCATTCGCCGTATACAATCTTTGGCAATACTCAGTCCCAGACCACTGCCTTTTACCGCCCCTTTGCGTTGCAGGCTGCCCTGGAAAAAGGGCTCGAAAATCATCGCCTGCTCTTCCGGCGGGATCGGGGTGCCGGTATTCGCCACATCAATAAAAATACGCTGCCCCTGCTGGTGGCTGCGCAGCCAGATCTTACCGGATTCGCTGCCGTAGTGCACCGCGTTCGAGTAGAGATTATCGATGACACGCATCAGCAGCGTCGGCTCGGCATGGCACTGTGTGACCTGCAGATCGATCTCGGTGTGGATCAGCTTAGCGCGTGCGGTAAGACTGTGTGAGGAAACCACGATCTCAACGATCTGATCCAGCGCCACCGATTCCAGTTCCGTCGGGCCATCTGCCAGTTTACGGTTGTAATCCAGCAGTTGTTCAATCAGCTTTTGCAGATGGCGGCTGCTCTGATCGAGAATGCTGACCACTTCCTGCTGATCGGCCGTTAGCGGCCCGGCGACCTGATCGGCCAGCAATTCGGTACCCTCACGCATACTGGCAAGCGGCGTTTTTAATTCATGCGAAATATGGCGTAAAAATTCATGCCGCTGCGACTCCAGCCATGCCAGACGCTCGCTGAGCCAGATAATACGCTGCCCGAGGGAGCGGATCTCGCGCGGGCCTTTAAACAGTACGCTGTTGCCCAGCGGCCGCCCTTCCCCGAGCCGGTTAATCATGCGCTCAACCCCTTTCACCGGACCGATAATCATGCGGGTAAACAGCAGCACTAAACCGAGGGTGATGAGAAATAAAATCAGCGCCTGCCAGCCAAAATACTGTCCGCGATCGGCGATTTCACGCTGTAATTGCAGACCTCGGGAAAACACCACTTCACGCGTGGCCTGTACCATCTGGCCATTCGCATTGGAGAAGCCCTCAAGATTATCCGCCGCCGCTTTGACCGGGTTGCTGTTCTGGCAGTGTAGCTGGGAAAGCTGAGTAAGAAACTGACGCAGACTGCGATAATAACGAATGTCGGGCAGCACCGGCGCATGCGCATCAAGCATCTGCGAATAGCGGCTGTGCTGGGTCTGATACAGACGCGCCAGCATCGGATCATCCAGCACGCAGTATTGACGATAGCTGCGCTCAAGCTCCAGCGCGGTACGCGCCATCGCTTCGCTGCGTCGCACATCGGTCAGGGTGGTGCGGTTAGTATCAGCGGCGCGTTCACTCAGCGCCGCCAGACTCTCCCACGCCTGCCACGCCAGTACCAGCAACGGCAGCAGCACCAGCAAAAAAGCCATCAAAACCAGTTGCCGCAGCGAACGCGGAAAGAGACGCCATTTATTCACAAAGTTGATTCCTGTGCAAAATCTGCTGTTGATGCTAGCTGAGTGTGAGGCAGGAGGAAAGCGTACGCACAGAAAAGAAAAACGGCAGATTCAGGGAATCTGCCGTTTTTAGTTCGCTGACATAAAATCAACGGAACTGAAAAGGTGGTGCCTAACTCAACGTTGCGTCCGAAGCTTGATAAAGTCACAAGTGAACTGTTATCGGTTTGGTGGACGGCAGGCACCGTATTGTGCGTCATTCGAAGTTTTATGAAGCGCTTGTCCGCTTGCGCAGGGCTGTCATAACAGGGTGAATGAGCCACTGAGTAGAATAATGCAATCAACGTGCCAGGTTTAAATAAAAACAATAACATATTGATTATAAACCAATATATAATTCCGGGTCTTCTGCATTGCCGCTAAATTTTACCGGCTGGTCTGCCAGAGTGTCGCTGAAAAGTAACACCATTAAGAATTTTCGCAGACACACTGCAAAATCAAAGAGTTAAATGTCTCCTTTTAGAGACAGCATCCGACCGTGTTTGTCGTAGATTTGCAACACCTGCTCTGCTCAGCTGAAAACCGATACAAAAAAGGCCGGAATAATCCGGCCTTCTGATAATTGAGCAGTTAACGTTTAGCCCAGTTGCTTACGCGCATTACGGAAGATACGCATCCACGGACTGTCTTCGCCCCACTCGGCTGGATGCCAGGAGTTGCTGACGGTGCGGAATACTCGCTCCGGGTGCGGCATCATAATGGTCACACGACCACTTTCGTTCGATACCGCCGTAATGCCGTTTGGTGAACCGTTCGGGTTGGCCGGATAATCCTGAGTCACTTTGCCAAAGTTATCAACGTAGCGTAGCGCGACCAGTCCCTGATGCTCCAGCGTCGCCAGATGCGCGTTATCACGCACTTCAACAAAACCTTCGCCATGGGAAACCGCGATTGGCATCCGTGAACCGACCATTCCATCCAGCAGCAGCGACGGGCTGGCGGCGACTTCGACCAGGCTAAAGCGCGCTTCAAAACGCTCCGACTGGTTGCGCACAAAGCGCGGCCAGTTTTCGCTGCCCGGAATCAGTTCGCGCAGGTTCGACATCATCTGACAACCGTTACAGACACCCAACGCCAGCGTCTGTGGACGATGGAAGAAGGTTTCAAACTCATCACGCACGCGGCTGTTAAACAGAATCGATTTCGCCCAGCCTTCACCGGCGCCCAGCACGTCACCGTACGAGAAGCCACCACAGGCAACCAGCGCCTGGAAATCTGCCAGACCCGTACGACCCGCCAGCAGATCGCTCATATGAACGTCGACTGCATCAAAACCGGCGCGATGCCATGCGGCAGCCATTTCCACATGCGAGTTAACGCCCTGCTCACGCAGCACCGCCACTTTCGGACGGGCGCCAGTGGCGATAAACGGCGCGGCGATATCTTCTTCCGGCTTAAAGCTCAGGTTAACGTTGAGACCCGGATCGGTATCATTTTTCTTCGCTTCGTGTTCCTGATCGGCACAGATCGGATTATCACGCAGACGCTGCATCTGCCAGGTGGTTTCTGCCCACCAGGTACGCAGTGTGGTGCGGCTTTCGCTGTACAGCGCTTTATCACCGGCGCGGATCACAAAGCGATCGCCGCTCTGCGCCTGACCGAGGAAGTGCACGCATTCTGCCAGCCCGTTGTCGGCCAGCACCTGCTCCACCTGCGCGCGATCCCGTGCGGCAACCTGAATGACTGCACCCAGTTCTTCATTAAACAGCGCCGCCAGGTTATCGCTGCCCAGCGCGGCAATATCCACTTCCACGCCGCAGTGGCCGGTAAAGGCCATTTCCGCCAGCGTCACCAGCAAACCACCATCAGAACGGTCGTGGTAAGCCAGCAGTTTCTCGTCGGCCACCAGCGTCTGGATAGCGTTAAAGAAGCCTGCCAGCTGCTGTGCGTCACGCACGTCAGCTGGTTTCTCGCCCAGCTGACGGTAAACCTGTGACAGCGCAGTTGCACCCAGCGCATTCTGCCCCTGGCCCAGATCGATTAACAGCAGCGCATTATCCTGCTGCGGTTGCAGCTGTGGCGTTACGGTGCGACGCACGTCTTCGACGCGGGCAAACGCAGTAATTACCAGCGACAGCGGCGAAGTCATCTCGCGCTGTTCGGTACCCTGCTGCCAGCGGGTTTTCATCGACATGGAGTCTTTGCCCACCGGAATGGTAATACCCAGCGCCGGGCACAGCTCTTCGCCGACCGCTTTCACTGCCGCATACAGGCCAGCATCTTCACCCGGGTGTCCGGCCGCCGCCATCCAGTTTGCCGACAGCTTGATGCGCTTCAGCGAACCAATCTGCGTCGCCGCGATATTGGTCAGCGCTTCACCTACCGCCAGACGGCCTGAAGCGGCAAAGTCAAGCAGCGCAACCGGTGCGCGCTCGCCCAACGCCATCGCTTCGCCGTAGTAGCTGTCGAGGCTGGCGGTGGTCACCGCACAGTTAGCGACCGGGATCTGCCACGGGCCTACCATCTGATCGCGCGCCACCATACCGGTTACGCTACGGTCACCGATGGTGATAAGGAAGGTTTTTTCCGCCACGGTTGGCAGATGCAGTACACGTTTCACCGCATCTTCAATAGTGATGCCATCACGTACCAGCGCTTCGCCTTTGGCCTGCAGGGTAGTGACGTCTCGGGTCATCTTCGGCGTTTTACCCAGCAGCACATCCAGCGGCATATCGATCGGTTTATTATCGAAATGGCTGTCAGAGAGGCTCAGATGCAGCTCTTCAGTGGCTTCACCGATGACGGCATAAGGTGCGCGCTCACGCTCACAAAGGCTGGCGAACTGCGCCAGTTTATCCGGTGATACTGCCAGCACATAACGTTCCTGCGACTCGTTACACCAGACTTCCAGCGGACTCATGCCCGGTTCGTCGTTAAGGATATCACGCAGGTTAAACTTGCCGCCGCGCTCGCCATCGCTGACCAGTTCTGGCATCGCATTTGACAGACCGCCTGCGCCAACGTCATGGATAAACAGAATCGGGTTGTCTTCGCCCAGCTGCCAGCAGCGGTCGATCACTTCCTGACAACGACGTTCCATTTCCGGGTTGTCGCGCTGCACGGAAGCAAAATCAAGATCGGCATCGGACTGGCCGGAAGCCATCGAAGATGCTGCGCCGCCGCCCAGACCGATATTCATCGCCGGACCACCCAGCACAATCAGTTTGGCGCCAACGGTGATCTCACCTTTCTGTACGTGGTCAGCACGGATATTGCCGATACCGCCCGCCAGCATAATCGGTTTATGGTAGCCACGCAGCTCAACGCCATTATGGCTGTTAACCCGCTCTTCATAAGTACGGAAGTAGCCATTCAGCGCCGGACGACCAAATTCGTTGTTAAATGCCGCACCGCCAAGTGGGCCATCGGTCATAATATCCAGCGCGGTAACGATGCGGTCTGGCTTACCAAAATCTTCTTCCCACGGCTGTTCAAAGCCCGGAATACGCAGGTTGGAGACGGAGAAGCCCACCAGACCCGCTTTGGGTTTCGCACCACGACCGGTCGCGCCTTCATCACGGATTTCACCGCCGGAGCCGGTTGCCGCGCCAGGCCATGGTGAAATCGCCGTCGGATGGTTATGGGTTTCCACCTTCATCAGAATATGCGCATCTTCCTGATGGAAGTCATATACACCTTTATCTGCATCGGCGTAGAAACGGCCAATCTGCGAACCTTCCATCACTGCGGCGTTATCTTTATACGCTGACAGCACATAGTCAGGGGTCTGTTCAAAGGTGTTTTTGATCATCTTAAACAGCGATTTAGGCTGTTGCTGACCATCAATAATCCAGTCGGCGTTGAAAATTTTATGGCGACAGTGCTCTGAGTTTGCCTGAGCAAACATATACAGCTCGATGTCGTTCGGGTTGCGCCCCAGTTTTTCAAACGCGGCCTGCAGATAATCAATTTCATCATCCGCCAGCGCCAGACCCAGCTTCTGGTTAGCCTGCACCAGCGCATTGCGCCCTTCACCCAGCAGATCGACGCTCTGCAACGGCTGCGGCTGATGGTGAGCAAACAGCTGCTCAGCCTGATCCAGCTCGGTGAAGATCGTCTCCATCATGCGGTCATGCAGCAGTCCACCCAGCTGCGTCCACTGTGCTTCGGTCAGCTGTGGCGCCTGCAGATAGAACGCCAGTCCGCGCTCAAGGCGCAGCACCTGTGGTAAATCGCAGTTATGGGCAATATCGGTAGCTTTAGAAGACCATGGCGAAATGGTGCCTGGACGTGGGGTCACCAGCAATAAACGGCCTTGCGGCGCATGCTCAGCGAGAGACGGGCCGTACTTCAGCAGACGCTGAAGGCGGGCTTTTTCGTCAGCTGCGAGCGGCGCGCTGACATCAGCAAAATGGACGTACTCAGCGTAAATATCACTCACCGGCAGGTGAGCGTCCTGAAATCGGGCCAGCAGTTTGTTTACACGAAATGCCGACAGAGCGGGCGAACCACGCAGAATTTCCATCATCAAAGATCTCTCGTCTTCGAAGCGCCGGGCGACGCTTCTTTGGGCGCAACAGGGAAAGCGGGCGCTATTATAGAGAATCCGCGGCCCCAACGAAACCGTTTGCGCACAATTTCTCGGATACAGGAATTGGCTTAAAATTGCGCAAAAACTGCTGAATTAGTTGCAGCGCTGCACTTTGTTGCGCAAAATGCCCCACGCTCTGGGAAATCCACCATAACTAATACTGCCGAAAGAGACAGAGGCCTGCGGGCAACCAAGAGATAACTATTTGAAACGCCTAAAAATTAATTATCTGCTGATCGGGCTGATCACCGTGCTGCTGGCGCTGGCGCTGTGGCCATCGATCCCCTGGTACGGGGGTTCGCAAGATCGAATCGCACAGATAAAATCGCGGGGCGTACTACGTATCAGCACCATTAATTCCCCGCTAACGTATTACACCATCAATAAATCACCGGCCGGGATGGACTACGAGCTGGCAAAACGTTTTGCCGGTTATCTGGGCGTTCGCCTGGAAGTGACCGTGCGTCAGAATCTCAGCGATCTGTTTGACGACCTTGACGATGACAAGGCCGATATTCTGGCCGCCGGCCTTAACTACAACAGTGAAAGACTGGCACGGTTTCGCACCGGCCCGACCTACTATTCCGTTTCCCAGCAGCTGGTATACCGTATTGGCAAACCGCGCCCTAAAAGTCTTGGCGATCTGAAAGGCCGTCTGACGGTGGCCTCCGGTTCCGCTTATCTGTCAACGTTGCGCAACGCCAGGCAAAATCAGTATCCGGATCTCGACTGGGCTATCTCGACCGATCAGGGGCCGAAAGCTCTGCTGGAAGCGGTAGCGGACGGTAAACTCGAATATACCGTCGGTGATTCGGTAACCATCGGCCTGCTGCAACGTATCCATCCGCAGCTGGCGGTGGCCTTTGATATTACCGATGAAGAGCCGGTGACCTGGTATATGCAGCGTGACGAGGATGACACCCTCGATGCGGCGATGCTCGATTTCTTCAGCCAGATGAGCGAAGAAGGCAGCATGGCGCGCCTGGAAGAGAAGTATCTTGGTCACGTTGGCACCTTTGATTACGTGGATACCCGCACCTTCCTGCGCGCGATTGACGGTACCCTGCCCGATATCAAGCCGCTGTTTGAACGCTATGCCAGCAATATCGACTGGCGTTTGCTGGCGGCGATCTCCTACCAGGAGTCGCACTGGAATCCGCAGGCTACCTCGCCTACCGGCGTGCGTGGCCTGATGATGCTGACGCGCAACACCGCTGACAGTCTGAACGTTGATGACCGGCTGGATCCGGAGCAGAGCATTCGTGGTGGCAGCGAATATTTACAGCGCATGATGGAAAAAGTGCCCGCGACCATCCCGGAGGATGAGCGCATCTGGTTTGCGCTGGCGGCTTACAATATGGGGTATGCCCATATGCTGGATGCACGCAGGCTGACCGAGAAACAGAAAGGCAACCCGGACAGCTGGGCTGACGTTAAAGTGCGTCTGCCGATGCTGAGCCAGAAACGCTATTACAGCCAGACCACTTACGGCTATGCGCGCGGCCATGAAGCATACGCTTACGTAGAGAATATCCGTAAGTATCAGATCAGTCTGGTGGGGTATTTGCAGGATCAGGAGAGAAAACTGGCCCAGCAGGCAGCGATGGAAGCCGAACTGGGTAAAGGTTATCCGACGGTGGAACCGGTGATTGCGCTTAACTGACGATAACGGTGGCGCAGGCCGCCGTTACTGATTGAGTGCTTTACGCAGTGCCTTTTTTTGTTCACGGCGCATACGGAAAAAATCACTCAGCATGCCTGCACACTCCGTCGCCAGCACCCCTTCCATTATCTGTACCTGGTGGTTCATCCCCGGATGGCCCAGCACATCCATCAGCGAACCTGCGGCGCCGGTTTTCTCATCCCGCGCGCCAAACACCACGCGTCCAATGCGGCTATGCACCATCGCGCCTGCACACATCACGCAGGGTTCGAGGGTTACGTAGAGCGTGGTATCGATCAGGCGATAGTTTTCCAGCGCCTGGCCGCCCTGACGCAACGCCATAATTTCGGCATGAGCGGTCGGATCATGATGGCCTATCGGCCGGTTCCACCCTTCCCCCACCACCCGGTCGCCCAGTACCAGCACCGCACCCACCGGAACTTCACCTTCATCCCAGGCGCGTTGAGCCAGCGTTAAGGCGTGACGCATCCAGAATTCATCGTTGTTGTTGTTGCTCACCTGAGTCTCCAGTGGGGGAAAAGCGGGGCATTATACCTAAAATGCTGAGGAGACTAAGTGAAACCTGTTACAGAGGAGGGCAAACCTGGCCGCCCTGCCACTACTCCAGCTGTTGCAACTGTCCTGTCGGCGTGACACGCCAGCGGTGCTGGCAGAAGAACAGCAGCGGGTTATCCTGCTTGCTGTCGCTATAACCGCTATACAACTGCAACGGCGTACCAATCTGATCCTCCAGCCGCGCCACTTTTTCATGACCTAAACAGCGCATCGCCAGCACCCGGCCGCCAAAGCCACGCGCCATCTGGCTGGCAATCAGTTTTACCCGCGGCAGAAACGGCGAATCATGATAGACCTGCTCCACCAGCGACTGCGGCGAGCCGGTAATCAGCCAGACATCGGCGTCTTCGCTGCTCAGATAATCGGTCAGACGCTTCACCACCACCGGAAAAGCGGTTACGCGCGGGCGAAACCACTCGGCAAAAGCCTGCTCGCGCTGGCGTAAGCGCTCCTCACTATGACCAAAGGTGATTGCCCACAGTAACAGGCTCATCGGCCAGCGTGCAGCGCGGCCCTTGATCAGCAGAGCCAGACCAATTACCGGCAACAAAGGCGTCACCAGCAGCAGATTAAGCGGCTGACGCCACAGCAAATAGCGCATAAATGTGCCAAACATATCCTGCTGATGCAGCGTGCCATCCAAATCGAAAAATACTACGCGCTTTGGTGATCCCTTAATCAAACAATACTCCTCAGGGTAAAATACCAATTAGTCGGGCAACTGCTGTCGCCACTGTCAGAGCTACCATAACAAGTGTAGACAGAAGCGGTAAACTCAACCCGTGCTTTACCGTATCGATCAATTTCCACGCAAGTTATCCCTTTTACCTGTTTTAATCATGGATCGCACAGCGGGGCACGGTAGACTAAGTTATTCATATTCAGGACATCAGTTCGACGCAGGTAGGTAAGCTCATGCTATCGCGTTAATCAGAGGAAAACAGAATGAGTTCACTGCTGCGCATTCGACAGCTCTATCCGCGACTGGCGTTAAACGAACGCCGGCTGGCGGATTACCTGCTGTCGCAGCCGGATCGCGCTCGTCACCTCAGCTCGCAAAAGCTGGCGGAGGAGTCCGGCGTCAGCCAGTCCAGCGTGGTCAAATTCGCGCAAAAGCTGGGTTATAAAGGCTTCCCGGCATTGAAACTGGCGCTCAGTGAATCCCTCTCAGAAAAAGATGCGATCACCGTCCATAATCAGATTTTAAGTGATGATCCGCTGAAAGTCGTTGGCGAGAAGCTGTTTGCCGAGAAGCAATCGGCGATCCGCGCCACGCTGGATATTAACAGTGAAGAGAAGCTGATCGAGACGTTGCGGCTGTTGAAGTCCGCCCATCGTATTGTGCTGGTCGGTATCGGCGCCTCGGGCCTGGTGGCAAAAGACTTCTCCTGGAAGCTGATGAAAATCGGCATCAGCGCGGTAGCGGAGCAGGATATGCATGCGCTGCTGGCCAGCGTACAGGCGATGAAAGCCGGCGATCTGCTGCTGGCGATCTCATATAGCGGCGAACGCCGTGAGATCAATCTTGCCGCACAGGAAGCGCGCCTGGCCGGCGCCGATGTGCTGGCGTTTACCGGTTTTACGCCCAATACTCTGCAACAATCCGCCAGCCACTGCCTGTATACCGTGGCCGAAGAGCAAACCACCCGCAGCGCGGCGATTTCATCCACCACCGCTCAGCTGGCGCTGACCGACCTGCTGTTTATGGCGCTGATCCAGAACGATCCGCAGCGCGCCTCCAGCCATATTCGTCATAGTGAAGCGCTGGTGAAAAAGCTGGTGTGAGGGTATATCGCGATCAGTAGTGTGGAGTGCCCCTTATGACGGTGATCATTGGGGGCACTTTCTTTTTATGTTATTGTTCGCGACATAAAAAACTGCCTGACAGCTGTCGGACATGGGCGACAATAGAATTTAACTTATTAATTTATATAAACTTTAAGCGTAAATAACTGAAATGGCTTTACTAATAACCAAGCGCTGTATCAACTGTGATATGTGTCAGCCCGAATGCCCTAATAATGCCATCTCAATGGGTGATGAGATCTATCAGATCGATGTGAATAGCTGTACTGAATGCGTTGGTCACTATGATACGCCGACCTGTATGCAGGTCTGTCCGATCGATAACACCATTATTACCGACCCGCAGCATATTGAAAGTAAAGAAGCGTTGTGGGAGAAGTTTGTGGTGATGCACCACGCATAAAGCTATCCGGCAGGGGCGTCGGTAACGACGCCCGTGGGGTATAACTTAATTTTCAATGATTACCGTGGCGCAGGCATAGTTCCGCTCATCCGCCAGCGTCACGTGCACATATTTTACCCCAAGCTTTGCCGCCACTTCCGCCGCATGCTGGAAAAAACGCAGTCCTGGCTTACCCAGCTCGTCGTTATACACTTCAAACTGGTTAAAGGCTAAACCGCCACGGATGCCAGTGCCAAAGGCTTTAGCCGCCGCCTCTTTCACCGCAAATCGCTTGGCGAGAAAACGCACCGGTTGCTGATGCGCCTGATATTGTGCCCACTCGTTGCTGCTGAGCACACGCTGCGCCAGACGATCACCGGAGCGCGAAATCACGCCTTCGATGCGCGCGATCTCAACGATATCGGTACCCAGCCCGAGGATAGCCATTAACGACGCGCTTCCCGCATCAGCTGCTTCATCTCTTTTACCGCATCCGCCAGACCGCTCATCACCGCACGTCCAATAATCGCGTGGCCGATATTCAGTTCATGCATCTCCGGCAGCGCCGCAATCGGCAGCACATTGTGATAAGTCAGACCATGCCCGGCATTAACCTTCAGGCCTTTACCCGCCGCGTAACTTGCTGCGGCGGTGATGCGCGCCAGCTCTGCATCACGCGCTGGGCCCTCTTCAGCTTCCGCGTAAGCGCCGGTATGGATCTCAATCCAGGGCGCACCAGAAGCGACCGCCGCGTCAATCTGGCGCTCGTCGGCGTCGATAAACAGCGATACCAGGATGCCGGCGCTATTCAGACGACTAACGGCAGCAGTGACTTTCGTCAGCTGACCGGCGACATCCAGACCACCCTCAGTGGTGACCTCCTGGCGTTTTTCCGGTACCAGACAGCAGAAATGCGGTTTCACTTCGCAGGCAATATCGACCATTTCGTCGGTGACCGCCATCTCCAGATTCATCCTTGTCTGAATCGTCTGACGTAAAATACGTACGTCGCGATCAGTGATATGACGACGGTCTTCACGCAGATGCACGGTGATGCCGTCTGCGCCTGCCTGCTCAGAGACAAACGCCGCCTGAACCGGATCGGGATAGTTGGTGCCACGTGCGTTACGCACAGTAGCCACATGATCGATATTGACGCCCAACAACAACTCAGCCATGACAATCCTCAGATTTTTTTCGAAAGACAGGGAGGCAGTTTACAACGTTAAGCGCGACAGTCGGAACTCCCTGTCGCTATTCTGCGTCCGCAGGCGGTGCATCTGCACGTTTTTTTGGCACAAACTGGCGGAAAAGCTCCTGGCTTTTAAGCGGCTTACCGCCGAGGTAGGGTTTTAATGCGATGCGGGTAAAGCGTTTTGCCGCGCGTAAGCTGTCAGCGTCATGAAATTCACGCTCATACAGCGCACGCAAATGGCGGCCGGTAAAGCTGCGGTTATTAATCACCAGACTGGCAATAAAGCCTTTCTCTTCACGGTAGCTGTAGGTCATCTCATCCGCCACCTCTTCCCCGCTGCCGGCACAGTGCAGGAAATCGACGCCATAGCCAAGATGGCCAAGCATCGCCAGCTCAAAACGGCGCAGCGCCGGTTCCGGCGAACTGCTGATGCCCGCTAAGGTCTGGATACAGTGCAGATAGTCGAAGAACAGCTCCGGGAAAGGCGTTTCGTGTTGCAGTACTCGCGAGACCAGTTCATTGACGTACAGACCACAGTAGAGAGTGATGCCGCTTAGCGGCAGTGACAGCGAGACCGCTTCAGCACCGCGCAGGGTTTTGACTTCACCGCGCCCGCCCCAGCGGACCAGCAACGGTGTAAAAGGCTGTAACGCGCCTTTCAGATTGGAGCGTTTTGAGCGGGCGCCTTTAGCCAGTACCCGCACACGTCCGTGGCTTTCAGTAAACAGATCTAACAGCAGACTGGTTTCGCTGTAATGACGCCCATGCAGGACAAACGCGCGTTGCCAGCCTTCCATTCAGGATTTACAGATCGTCTGTATAGCCCAGGCTGCGCAATGCACGTTCGTCATCCGCCCAGCCAGACTTCACTTTAACCCACAGTTCAAGGTGCACTTTCGCCTCAAACATATCTTCCATATCTTTACGCGCTTCGATACCGATGGTTTTAATCTTGGAACCCTGGTTGCCAATCACCATCTTCTTCTGGCCTTCACGCTCTACCAGAATCAGACCATTAATATCGTAGCCGCCGCGCTCGTTAGTGATAAAGCGCTCAATCTCCACGGTAACCGAATAAGGCAGCTCAGCACCAAGGAAACGCATCAGTTTCTCACGGATAATTTCCGAGGCCATAAAGCGCTGCGAACGGTCAGTAATGTAATCTTCCGGGAAATGGTGATCGGCCACCGGCAGGCGCTTACGCACGATGCTGGCAATGGTATCAACATTTTTGCCGGTTTCCGCGGAGATCGGCACCATATCCATAAAGTCCATCTGCTGGCTAAGGAACTGCATATGCGGCAGCAGGATACTTTTATCGGTGACGTTATCCACTTTGTTGATCGCCAGAATCACCGGCACGCGGTTATCTTTCAGCTTATTCAGCACCATTTCATCGTCGGCGGTCCAGCGCGTGCCTTCAACCACAAAGATTACCAGCTCAACATCACCAATCGAGCTGCTTGCTGCGCGGTTCATCAGGCGGTTAATTGCGCGCTTTTCTTCCATATGCAAGCCCGGGGTATCGACGTAGATCGCCTGATAAGCCCCTTCGGTATGGATACCCATAATGCGGTGACGGGTGGTTTGCGGTTTACGCGAGGTGATGGAAATCTTCTGCCCCAGTAACTGGTTCAGCAGGGTAGATTTACCAACGTTTGGGCGGCCTACAATAGCAATAAAGCCGCAATGGGTCTGTTGTTCGCTCATTCGAGTCCTGAGTTAATCAGCGCCTGTTTCGCTGCTGATTGTAATGTGTTATTCACTTATTCAAGTCCAAGCTTAATCAGCGCCTGTTCGGCCGCTGCCTGTTCAGCTTTGCGACGGCTTGATCCGGTGCCTACCACCGGTTCTGCCATACCGCTCACCTGACAGTGAATAGTAAATTCCTGGTCATGCGCTTCACCACGCACCTGCACCACCAGATAGGAGGGCAGCGGTAAGTGGCGACCCTGCAGATACTCCTGCAGACGCGTTTTTGGATCTTTCTGTTTGTCGCCCGGGCTGATGTCATCAAGGCGCGACTGATACCAGTTAAGGATCAGTTGTTCGACGGTCTGAATATTACTATCCAGGAACACGCCACCAATCAGCGCTTCGACGGTATCGGCCAGAATTGACTCACGGCGGTAACCGCCGCTTTTAAGTTCGCCCGGCCCCAGACGCAAACACTCACCGAGATCGAACTCACGCGCCATCTCCGCCAGCGTGTTACCCCGTACCAGCGTGGCGCGCATGCGACTCATATCACCTTCATCCACCCGCGGGAAGCGGTGGTAAAGGGCATTAGCAATCACATAACTAAGAATAGAGTCGCCAAGGAATTCGAGCCGTTCATTATGCTTGCTGCTGGCACTACGATGGGTTAATGCCTGCTGCAATAATTCCTGATGAGTAAAAGTGTAGCCCAGCTTTTGCTGCAGCCTGTTAATTACGATGGGGTTCATGCGTTACCAATTTCAAGAATGCGTCAATATATTCTGCACACGGAACAGGGCTGACTTAAAAACCAACACTAAACAGTTTCGTTTGCAGTGGCTTCCCGCAGGAAGCCAACCTTTGGATCCAGATATTGCCCGCATTGCTGCGGGCGGCAATCAATGAATTCCGCCAATACGGCTCAGACGAACACCGGTTGGCCACTCATTTTCCTGCTTCTCAAAGCTCATCCAGATAGTGGTCGCTTTACCAACCAGATTTCTCTCCGGTACAAAGCCCCAATAACGGCTGTCAGCGCTGTTATCGCGGTTGTCGCCCATCATAAAGTACTGGCCTTGCGGCACTACCCATGTTGACTGCGGCTGGCCTGGCTGACGATAGTACATGCCTGGCTGGCTCTGCGCTTCGGTTACCATCAGAATACGATGCGACACATCGCCCAGCGTCTCATTACGGGTTGCCAGACGCAGGCCCCCCTTCATCGATTCGCCCTGCGGCACCTGGAAGAAACCGTTACCGGATTCATTGCCGGCAAAGCCGCTAAAGGTCTGAATAAAGTCACTTGGTTGCACATCGGAATAGGTCACCGGCAACGCCGTGTTACACGACTGGCCGCTGTCACAGGCCGGGTTGATAGTCACCGTTTTGCTTTCCGGATCGTAGCTAACCCGATCGCCCGGTAAACCTACCACGCGTTTAATATAATCCAGACTCGGATCCTTCGGATATTTAAACACTGCAATATCGCCGCGTTTCGGATGTCCGGTAGGGATAAGAGTCGTCTGGGTAATCGGATCCTTAATACCATAGGCGAATTTCTCCACCAGGATAAAATCACCGATCAACAACGTTGGCATCATAGAGCCGGAAGGGATCTGAAATGGCTCGTACACAAACGAACGCACGATAAATACCACCGCCAGCACCGGGAACACCGATGCAGCCGTTTCGACCCAACCTGGCTGTTTAGCCACTTTTGCCAGCGTTTTATCATCGACGGCATTACCGGTTTGCGCGCGCACTTCGGCCAGTTTTGCACGGCGCGCGGGCGCCAGTTTGAACTTATCAAGACACCAGACGATGCCGGTCACCACTGTCGCGATAAACAGGATCAGGGCGAAGGTATTAGCCATTAAACGATTTCCTTATTTGCTGTCTTTGCCAACATGCAGAATGGCAAGGAACGCTTCCTGCGGCAGCTCTACGTTACCGACCTGCTTCATACGTTTCTTACCATCTTTCTGTTTCTGCAACAGTTTTTTCTTACGGCTGACGTCACCGCCATAGCACTTGGCCAGGACGTTTTTACGCAGCTGCTTGACGGTGGACCGGGCAATAATATGGTTGCCAATCGCCGCCTGAATCGCGATATCGAACTGTTGACGTGGAATCAACTCTTTCATCTTTTCCACCAGATCGCGACCACGATACTGCGAGTTATCACGGTGAGTGATCAGCGCCAGCGCATCTACACGCTCGGCGTTAATCAGCACATCAACACGTACCATGTCAGAGGTTTGAAAACGTTTAAAATTATAATCCAGCGACGCATAACCGCGTGAAGTCGACTTCAGACGGTCAAAGAAGTCGAGAACCACTTCCGCCATCGGAATTTCATAAGTCAGCGCCACCTGGTTGCCGTGGTAAACCATATTGGTCTGCACGCCACGCTTCTCGATGCACAGTGTAATCACATTACCGAGATACTCCTGCGGCAGCAGCATATGACACTCCGCAATCGGTTCGCGCAGTTCAGCGATGCTGTTCAGCGCTGGCAGCTTAGCCGGGCTATCAACATAGACCGTCTCACCCGCAGTGGTTTCCACTTCATAGACTACCGTCGGTGCGGTAGTAATCAGGTCAAGGTCGTACTCACGCTCCAGACGCTCCTGAATGATCTCCATATGCAGCAAACCGAGGAAGCCACAACGGAAGCCGAAGCCCAGCGCGGTAGAACTTTCTGGTTCATAGAACAGGGAGGCATCGTTCAGGCTCAGTTTGCCCAGCGCATCGCGGAAGGCTTCATAATCGTCTGAGCTGATCGGGAACAGACCGGCGTAAACCTGCGGCTTCACTTTTTTAAAGCCCGGCAGCGCTTTATCGGCTGAGTTGCGCGCTAAGGTCAGCGTATCGCCAACTGGCGCACCGAGGATGTCTTTAATCGCACAAACCAGCCAGCCTACTTCGCCGCAGTTCAGTACATCGCGATCAACACGTTTCGGGGTGAAAATACCCAGACGCTCGGCGTTATACACCTGGCCGGTACTCATCACTTTGATTTTGTCGCCTTTACGCATGGTGCCGTTTTTAATACGCACCAGCGAAACAACGCCGAGATAGTTGTCGAACCAGGAGTCGATAATCAGTGCCTGCAACGGCGCGGCCGGATCACCTTCCGGCGCCGGAATATCACGCACCAGGCGCTCCAGCACTTCAGGTACGCCAACACCGGTCTTCGCTGAGCAGCGCACCGCGTCAGTGGCGTCAATGCCCACGATATCTTCGATTTCCTGCGCGGCGCGATCGGGATCGGCTGCTGGCAGGTCAATCTTATTCAGTACCGGCACCACTTCCAGATCCATTTCCATGGCGGTATAGCAGTTCGCCAGGGTTTGTGCTTCCACACCCTGCCCTGCATCAACCACCAACAGCGCACCTTCACAGGCAGCCAGCGAGCGCGAAACTTCATAAGAGAAGTCAACGTGGCCCGGGGTGTCGATAAAATTGAGCTGGTAAGTTTCACCGTTTAGCGCTTTGTAATCGAGCGTCACGCTCTGCGCTTTGATTGTAATGCCACGCTCACGTTCTAAATCCATGGAATCCAGAACCTGCGCAGCCATTTCGCGCTCGCTTAAGCCACCGCAGATTTGAATCAGACGGTCAGAGAGCGTTGATTTACCGTGGTCAATGTGTGCGATGATGGAGAAATTTCGTATGTGCTTCATTATAGAGATTTTTCTGCCTTACAAATTCTGAAACTCTCACGACAGGTGTGCCACGGAGAGCGTAATTTCACAGGCGGACTTCCGTCCGAAAGGCTGCATTCTACACTACATATCAGAGTCGTGGAATCATCCACAGCAGGCGATGAACATAAGAAAAAGTGAGTGAGGGGAATTTCAGCAGGATTAAGCAACTATTTACCGCCATAAAACGGCAGACAGCCAGCGCCAGTGCACTCTGGCGCGCCAGCGTTAGCTTTCAACACGCAGCGCTTCAGGGGGCAAAGAGACGCTTAAAATAATCGGCTGGAAAGCTTCACGATCGCCAAAACGTGCGGAAATGCCTTTTGCGACGATAAAACCACCAATACCACCGAGCAATGCGCCCACCGCGGCAGCTAAATCGCTGTTAAACAGCGACTGGAACAGCGCGGAAAACAGAAACAGGCCAGCAAGCGGGGTCATATACACCAGCAGAGCGGAACCCAGCAGGCTGCTCTCTTTGATGCCCAGCTCAATACGCTGACCCGGTTGCAGCGGCTGCTCGCTGGCAATCTGCATCACATGGGCATTTTTTGCGCCAAGTTTATTCAGCATATGACTGCCGCAGCCTTTCCGCGCTGAGCAGCTGTTGCAGGAGGTTTTAATTTCGGAGTGCAGTGTCGCCACGCCGTTTTGCCACGAAACCACCGTGGCCCATTCTCTCATCATTTGCTTGTTCCGGTATCAATACTGTCAGCAATGCGTTTACTGGTCGATGGCGGAATCTCACCCACTATCGTAATTTCGCTATTATCGCGCACTACAGTCTGCACCGTACGACGTCCTGTGCGCAATAGCTGCGCAGAACTGCTTTTATCCGCCGGACTGATATTGATCGAGAAACTAAACAGACCATCAGAGTAAAGCCGTGATTCGACAGGCTTATTCAGTGAAGGGATATTGCGACGGCTTTGCGATACCTGCTTCATACCGCTCGGCAACCAGGTCGGCTTCCAGTTAAAACTCACTTTCTCCGCAGCGGGAACCGAAAGCGATGGCGGCAGATTGGCTTTAGTCAGCCCCTGCATCATATTCCGCACGCCTTCATCGACGGCGAAACTGACCACGCGATACTGCTCTAACGTCTCACCATCGCGATCCAGCAAATCGACGCGTAGCGGCAATTTAGTATCGCTGTCGAGCCAGACGATATAGCTGTAGCGCGTACCATCACGCGCCACGATGCGAATCACTTCACACAGCTGGTCAGCGATACGCGTACGGCCAACAGAGATAAAGTCATAGTTGCTGGTGAGCTGCTGGAAGTCAGCATTTACCACTGACGGCAGCGAGTCGACAATATAGCTGCCGTTGAGCGTAAAAGGTTCGAGGCCCGGTTCAAAATAGCTGATGTCATTACCACGCTGGATAATCTCACGTCGCGGGCCATCCATCTGCAACAACTGGGCGAACACTTTGTTGTCGACGATAGCATGACGATAGCGTAACGATTCGATCCCCAGCCTGGAGACGTTGATATAGGCGAGTTCATAATTGAGAGACTGACTAGCCTGCTCCATCTGCTGTAGTAACGCCCCGGAGGTGGTCTCCGCCGGGGCGACAGATGAATACATCAGGCTGCCAGCCATAAGGCTGACGGCACACCAGAGCTGCTTCATTACTGCTGCTGAGTTCCTAAAGACTGATTGCCTGGAACCTGAACCGCCGCCTGTTGTGGCGAGTTCTGTTCAAACTGCAGTTGTTCCGAATGCAAACGACGCTGCAGTTCGTAATCCTGCAACAATGCATTGACCCGACGGCGCTGCTCCTGCACCTGCTGTGGCGCATTCGTGGCGTTGGCGTTGTCCGCTGGCACGCCTAAACTCACCGGAGAAGCCTTGCCCATCATCGGTAAGGTGTTGAATACCGGTGAATCAGACTGCTGGCCGCCATCTTGCTGAGGCTGGTTATACTGCTGCACACCGACAATCACTGCCAGTGAGACGCAGGCTGCCACGCCAACTTGCGTGATCTGTGTGGCCCATGGACGCACTTTGTGCCAGAAAGGCATTTTCTCCCAACGTTCTGGCTTTGGCTGCACTTCCGGGATTAACGTAGTCACCTTGCGAACAGGTTCATTTTCAATAGCCGCAGCAACACGCGCCGCAATATCAAAATGCACAACCTGCTCAACATCACCACGCAATGTATCGCGGATCAGATGATAGCTTTCCCAGCTTTGCTGCAATGCGGCGTCTTTAGACAATGCGGATAAAACTTCGTTATCCAAAGCCTCACCGTCCATTAAAGCGGAAAGTTTTTCTTTCTGCATGCCTTAGTACCCTTCCTGTGTCCGTTATCGCTAACGTTGGATAAGCGGTTGAACTTTATTATCGATAGCTTCGCGAGCACGGAAGATACGTGAACGCACGGTACCAACGGGGCAATCCATAATGGCTGCTATCTCTTCATAGCTCAGGCCATCCAACTCACGCAGGGTAATCGCCATACGCAGGTCTTCAGGGAGTGACTCAATGGTACGAAAAACTATCTGTTTCAATTCTTCAGACAACATTAAGTTCTCAGGGTTCGAAATTTCTTTCAGCGCGCCTGCGCTTTCAAAATTTTCCGCATCGATCGCATCCACATCACTGGCAGGCGGACGACGCCCCTGAGCAACCAGGTAATTCTTTGCTGTATTCACCGCAATGCGGTACAGCCAGGTATAAAATGCGCTATCGCCACGGAATGATTCCAGTGCGCGGTAGGCTTTGATAAACGATTCTTGTACCACATCAGGCACGTCACCTGACGGAACGTAGCGCGAAACCAGACTTGCCACTTTATGCTGGTAACGAATAACCAGTAAATTGAATGACTTCTGATCTCCTTTCTGCACCCGCTCAACGAGAACCTGATCCGTTAACTGCTCGCTCATCCGAGGTAATGTCTCCCCAAATCTGTTTCCACGCGTAATTGAATAACCAGCAATGACTCAACTTTCTGAGCAAGCACTCGCTTAGAGGGGTCATTCTGTCGTTAGTTCAGTTACGCCATTATTTTTGTCTTAACGCCGGGCTGTTTTTACACTTCACATGGTTATTTTGCTTTCTGATAAAGTGTATGCCACCACCTTTCTTTCATATTCGCTTGCGATATGAATCCCGACGGACGCCCGCAGAGTAACGCAAGGAGCCGCGCTTTTCATCTCTAAAAGCCGTTTATTCGCTAAAGTTCGCAATATTAAACTTAGCATGACAAAAACCAACGCTAAGCCAATGATTTTCGGTTATCCCCCTGACAGAAACATGACAACATTGTGAGATCAGCGCAGAAAAAAGGCTTTTTCCCGGCAGAAATTGGCGCTATGCTCAGCAAACAACCTGTTTAGTATATTAAACATCATGACCCATTCGACCGATTACAGCTGTGACGTGTTGATTATTGGCAGCGGCGCCGCAGGACTCTCACTGGCGCTGCGACTGGCGGAGACCCAGCAGGTCACGGTTTTAAGCAAAGGGCCGGTGAGTGAAGGCTCGACATTCTATGCGCAGGGCGGCATCGCCGCGGTGTTTGATGAAACCGACAGCATTGAATCACATATCGAAGATACGCTGATTGCCGGCGATGGTCTTTGCGAGCGTGAAGCGGTATCGTTTATTGCCAGTAACGCCCGCCAGTGCGTGCAATGGTTGATCGACAATGGCGTACTTTTCGATAAAGAAACGCGCGCTAACGGCGAAGAGCACTATCACCTGACGCGCGAAGGCGGTCACAGCCATCGCCGCATTTTGCACAGCGCCGACGCCACCGGCCGAGCGGTCGAAACTACACTGGTCAGCCAGGCGCTCAGCCATCCGAATATCCGCATTATCGAGCGCAGCAACGCCATCGATCTGATTGTCTCGGACAAAATCGGTATTGCCGGCGCGCGTCGCGTGGTCGGTGCTTATATCTGGAACCGTAAACGCGAAAAAGTCGAAACCTGTAGCGCGCGCTCAATTGTGCTGGCCACCGGCGGTGCGGCGAAGGTCTATCAGTACACAACCAACCCGGATGTCGCTTCTGGCGACGGCATTGCCATGGCGTGGCGCGCCGGATGCCGGGTCGCCAATCTTGAATTTAACCAGTTCCACCCCACCTGCCTGTTCCATCCGCAAGCGCGTAACTTTTTGCTGACGGAAGCGCTGCGCGGCGAAGGCGCATATCTTAAACGCCCGGATGGCACGCGCTTTATGCCCGATTTCGATGCTCGTGGCGAACTGGCACCGCGTGATATCGTTGCCCGCGCGATCGATCACGAGATGAAACGCCTCGGCGCAGACTGCATGTATCTGGATATCAGCCATCAGCCCGCCGACTTTGTGCGCAGCCATTTCCCGATGATTTATGACAAATTGCTCAGCTTCGGTTTTGACCTGACGAAAGAGCCAATCCCCATCGTGCCGGCCGCCCACTACACCTGCGGCGGCGTGATGGTCGATCAGCATGGCCGCACCGATCTGGACGGACTGTATGCGATTGGTGAAGTGAGTTATACCGGCCTGCACGGCGCCAACCGTATGGCGTCTAATTCGCTGCTGGAGTGCCTGGTGTATGGCTGGTCAGCCGCCGAAGATATCAGCCAGCGCCTGCCGCAGCGTGAGATTGTCACGCAGCTGCCGGCATGGGATGAGAGCCGCGTAGATGATTCCGACGAGCGGGTAGTGATTCAGCATAACTGGCACGAACTGCGGCTGTTTATGTGGGACTATGTCGGCATCGTGCGCACCACGAAACGCCTGGAGCGCGCACTACGCCGCATCAGCATGCTGCAACAGGAGATCGACGAATATTATGCCAATTTCCGCATCTCCAACAATCTGCTGGAGCTGCGTAATCTGGTTCAGGTGGCGGAGCTGATTGTACGCTGCGCCATGCAGCGCAAAGAGAGTCGCGGACTGCACTTCACCCTCGACTATCCCGAACAGCTGCCGCAGGCGTTGCCGACTATCCTGCAACCAGGCGTTATCTGAATAAGTAGAAATCGCGGGTCAGACTGCAATGCGCTTCGGAATATTGCTGGTCTGGCCCGCGAATCACCATGCTGTCGACAAATTGCTCGCCCGCTTGTGGCGAAAGCGCCAGCATCACCCGATTGGGTGGGCGAGTTTCATTATCCGCCACATCCGTGCGATAACGTAAGAACCAGCCACGACTAATTGCCATCCCGGCAAAACGGTTGCCGACATCGGCCGGCAGCACCACGCAGAAAAAACCTTCTTCGTCGATAAGTTGCTCAGCGCAGCTCAACAGTGTCTGGTGATCGAGCGTATCGGTATAGCGGGCGGCCGCACGTTGCGGCGAAGCACAGGCGGAACCGGCGGCAAAGTACGGCGGATTACTGACAATCAGCGAATAGCGCGCCTGCGACTGTGCCGCAAACTGACGAATATCCTGCTGATGGATCGCCAGACGCGCTGCCCATGGCGACGCCGCGCAATTCTCTTGCGCCTGCGCGGCCGCTTCGGCATCCAGTTCGACGCCGTCCACCCGCACGCTGGCATCGGTGCGCTGCGCCAGCATCAGCGCAATCAGGCCGCTACCGCAACCGATATCCAGCACCCGGTTAATTCGCGCCACTGGCGCCCAGGCACCGAGTAGCACCCCGTCCGTCCCCACCTTCATCGCACAGCGATCGTGGGCAACAAAAAATTGTTTAAACGTAAATCCGTTGGCGCGCAAATTGGCCTTTTGTTGTGACATTACACTGACCTGAAAGGGAAACGGCGCTAGCATAGGACAAACTGAGACTTGAGAAAAGTCATCAACTGAACACAAACAGATGAAGATCGCGCTCAATCTGTCTATAATCAGCGCCCCAAACTGAGGTAGACCATGACTGTAACCACTTTTTCCGAACTCGAACTTGATGAAAGCCTGCTGGATGCCCTGCAGGAAAAAGGCTTCACTCGCCCAACCGCGATCCAGGCTGCAGCTATTCCGGCCGCGTTGGAGGGCCGTGACGTATTGGGTTCGGCGCCAACCGGTACAGGAAAAACGGCTGCCTTCTTGCTGCCGGCACTGCAGCATCTGATCGACTTTCCGCGTAAAAAATCGGGGCCACCGCGTATTTTGATCCTGACCCCAACGCGTGAACTGGCGATGCAGGTTGCCGACCAGGCGCGTGAACTGGCAAAAAATACGCATCTGGATATCGCCACTATTACCGGCGGCGTGGCCTTTATGAACCACGCTGAAGTATTTAGCGAGAACCAGGATGTGGTGGTCGCCACCACCGGTCGCCTGCTGCAATATATTAAAGAAGAAAATTTTGATTGCCGTGCGGTAGAGACGCTGATCCTTGATGAAGCCGACCGTATGCTGGACATGGGTTTCGCGCAGGATATCGAGACCATCGCGGCGGAAACCCGCTGGCGCAAACAGACCATGCTGTTCTCGGCGACGCTGGAAAGCGAAGCGGTTGCCGAATTCGCCAAGCGCATTCTGAATGAGCCGGTGGAAGTTGAAGCCGACCCGGCGCGCCGTGAACGTAAAAAAATCCTGCAATGGTACTATCGCGCTGACGATATCAAACATAAAACCGCCCTGCTGATTCACCTGCTGCAACAGGAAGAAGTGACACGCTCTATCGTCTTTGTGCGTAAACGTGAGCGTGTACATGAGCTGTGCGGCTGGTTGCGTGAAGCCGGCATCAACACCAGTTTCCTTGAAGGGGAGATGGTGCAGGCCAAGCGTAATGAAGCGTTTAAACGCCTGAGTGAAGGCCGGGTGAATGTGCTGGTTGCTACCGATATCGCCTCGCGCGGGATTGATATCGATAATATCAGCCACGTCTTTAACTTTGATATGCCGCGCACGGCTGATACTTATCTGCACCGCATTGGCCGTACCGGCCGTGCCGGTAAGAAAGGGACCGCCCTGTCGCTGGTTGAAGCGCATGACCATCTGCTGCTGGGGAAAATCGCCCGCTATATCGATGAACCGCTGAAATCTCGCACAATCGATGAGTTACGTCCGACCACGCGCGCTCCAAGTGAGAAGCTGAAAGGCAAACCATCGAAAAAAGCGTTAGAGAAGCGTAAAGAGAAAAAAGATAAAGAGAGCGAAGAGACCAAACCGCGGATTAAGAAGCGTCATCGCGACGCTAAAAATATCGGTAAACGTCGTAAGCCAAGCAGTGAAGTGAAAAAAGAGAGTACTGAATAATTACACTCACTGACCAAAAAAAGGAGCCATCAGGCTCCTTTTTTACTGCCGTAAATGTTACAGGCTTTCAGTAAACGTACGCGCAATCACATCACGCTGCTGTTCAGGCGTCAGTGAGTTAAAGCGCACCGCATAGCCGGAGACGCGAATCGTCAGCTGTGGATAATTTTCCGGGTGCTCAACGGCATCCATTAAGGTTTCACGACGCAGCACATTCACATTAAGATGCTGGCCACCTTCCACCCGCACTTCTGGTTTAGTTTCCAGGGGTACTTCGCGATACTCGATCTGTCCCAGATCGCTCAGATTAACCACCTGATCTTCACTGTAACCCGCTTTAGCACAGACGCAGCGCGCCTGCGCCTTATCCTCATCCAGCAACCAGAATGAGTTCAGCAGTCCGCTGTCACTGGCTTTGGTGATTTGAATTCCGGTAATCATATAATGCCTCCCAGGCTTGTGAAAAAGGGTGTTGCTCAGGTTTATATACCAACCCTGCCAACGGGAAGCTTTGATATATATCAATTATCCGCCCAGCCCCTCATGCAGCCAGTCCACAAGGTAATGATTTATATCAATATTCCCTGCCAATTTATTTGCGGTTATTTTTGTAAATTTCAATTATTTTTTAATGTTTTTCCTGCTGGCGATAAACGCTAAACTACGCCATTACACTGGACAGGCCCTGAAGGGAGAATGGAATGGTCAACACATTAACCTGGCACGACGTGCTGGCAGAGGAAAAACAGAAACCTTACTTTATCGAAACGCTCAACGCTGTCGCCAGTGAGCGGGCCGCAGGCAAGACCATCTATCCGCCGCAGAAAGATGTGTTTAATGCCTTTCGTCTCACCGAACTGGGGGCGATTAAAGTGGTGATCCTTGGCCAGGATCCGTATCACGGCCCGAATCAGGCGCACGGTCTGGCATTCTCGGTGCTGCCGGGTGTGGCGGTTCCGCCTTCGCTGGTGAATATGTACAAAGAGCTGGTCAGCGATATTGCGGGCTTTGAGCGGCCCGGTCACGGCTTTCTTGAGAGCTGGGCAAAACAGGGCGTAATGTTACTGAACACCGTACTGACGGTTGAAGGCGGCAAAGCCCATTCCCATGCGCGTTTTGGCTGGGAAACCTTTACTGATAATGTGATTGCGGCGATTAACCAGCACCGCGAAGGCGTGGTGTTTTTACTCTGGGGTTCGCACGCCCAGAAGAAAGGCAGCATTATCGATCGTCAGCGCCATCATGTATTACAGGCGCCGCATCCCTCGCCGTTATCCGCTCATCGCGGTTTCCTCGGCTGCGGGCACTTTTCCAAAACCAACGCTTACCTGAGTGAGCGCGGTGAAACACCCATCGACTGGACGCCTCACCTGCCCTGAGACAGCACCGGGAGCCATTATCGGCTCCCGGTCAGGTCATCAGTACGGGCGACGAAAACGCCGCTCCTGCGTACGCCCTGATTAGCCTTTAGCTTTCGCCACTGCCACCATCGCTGGACGCAACAGACGGCCGTTAAGGGTGTAGCCACTCTGCATCACCAGCATCACGTGATTCGGCGCTACATCCTCAGATTCCATCATCGACATCGCCTGATGGACATCCGGGTTAAACGGTACGTTAGTCTCGTTCACCACTTCAACACCGTATTTGCGCACCGCATCGAGCAGCGATTTCAGGGTCAGTTCGATACCCTCAATCATTGCGGTCAGTTCCGGATTCGCTTTATCAGCCAGTTCAAGTGCACGCTCCAGGCTGTCGATCACTGGCAGCAATTCGTTAGCAAATTTTTCCAGAGCAAACTT
This sequence comes from Winslowiella arboricola, assembly GCF_025527015.1. GTDB lineage: Bacteria > Pseudomonadota > Gammaproteobacteria > Enterobacterales > Enterobacteriaceae > Erwinia > Erwinia arboricola. The sequence continues at coordinate 354,775 of NZ_JAODIM010000038.1, forward strand.
GTGCGCTTTCTCGACGTCCAGTTCGGTACGACGACGAATGTTCTCAATTTCCGCTTGCGCACGAAGCTGTGCTTCACGTACGCCGCCCTGAGACTGCGCCAGTTCGGCCTCCAGCTGAGCAATACGCTCATCACGCGGATCCACCTCGTTTGCTGTCTCCGCGTCCTGGTTTTGCCCTTGCTCCATCTCAATTTCGTCTGAGACTTGCTCGTTTGGTGTGTTCTGTTCTTTACTACTCATGAATTTCTCCGCGTTTTTGCACATTCATCTCGCTGGTTCGCTTATTATGGGGATCAGAATCGAGGTTTCAAGGGAAGCCAGTCACATTGTCGGGGCAGATTATCCCCAGGGGGAACACCAGCATAATGAACAATCATTTCAACTGCATTGGAATTGTCGGCCATCCGCGCCATCCAACGGCTTTGACCACGCATGAAATGCTCTATCGCTGGCTGACGGCAAAAGGCTACGAAGTCATTATCGAACAGCAGATCGCCCGCGAGCTGGGGCTGCATGATGTGGCAACCGGTACACTGGCGGATATCGGTCAGCGTGCCGATCTGGCGGTAGTGGTTGGCGGTGATGGCAATATGCTGGGTGCGGCGCGCGTGCTGGCGCGTTATGACATCAAAGTCATCGGCATCAACCGCGGCAACTTAGGCTTTCTGACCGATCTCGACCCTGACAATGCCCAGCAACAGCTGGCGGACGTACTGGAAGGCAAGTATCTGGTTGAAAGTCGCTTTCTGCTGGAAGCGCAGGTTTGCAAAAAAGCCTGCTCCCCGCGGATCGGCACGGCGATCAATGAGGTGGTGCTGCACCCCGGAAAAGTCGCACATATGATTGAGTTTGAAGTTTACATTGATGAAAACTTCGCCTTCTCCCAGCGTTCGGATGGCCTGATTATCTCCACGCCAACCGGCTCCACCGCCTACTCCCTCTCCGCCGGCGGGCCGATTCTGACCCCTTCGCTGGACGCCATCGCGCTGGTGCCGATGTTCCCCCACACTCTGTCGGCTCGCCCGCTGGTGATTAACAGCAGCAGTACCATTCGCCTGCGCTTCTCGCATATGCGCGGCGACCTCGAGATCAGCTGTGACAGCCAGATCGCGCTGCCGATCCAGGAAGGCGAGGATGTACTGATTCGGCGCAGCGACTATCACCTCAATCTGATACATCCACAGAATTACAACTATTTCAATACATTAAGCTCAAAATTAGGCTGGTCAAAAAAATTGTTCTAAAAATCTTCACCAGCTACTTTACTGTATATAAAACCAGTTTATACTGTATGAAAAACCATATCTGTGTATTCATACAGGAAATAATTATGCTGGCACAACTGACCATCAGTAACTTTGCTATCGTTCGCGAGCTGGAAATTGATTTTCAACGAGGCATGACGGCGATTACCGGCGAGACCGGTGCGGGTAAATCGATTGCTATCGACGCGCTTGGCCTCTGTCTCGGCGGTCGTGCCGAAGCAGATATGGTTCGCCAGGATGCGGCGCGCGCCGATATCTGCGCGCGTTTTGCGTTAAAAGACACCCCCTCCGCCCAGCGCTGGCTGGAACAGAACCAACTGGACGACGGCAATGAATGTCTGCTACGTCGCGTTATCAGCAGTGATGGCCGTTCACGTGGTTTTATTAACGGTACTTCAGTTCCTCTCTCTCAGCTACGTGATTTAGGCCAGTTGCTGATTCAGATCCATGGTCAGCACGCCCATCAGTTGCTACTGAAACCCGACCACCAAAAACATCTGCTGGATGCGTATGCCGATGAGAGCCAGCTGACTCAGGAGATGGCCGCAGGCTATCGCCTCTGGCACCACAGCTGTCGTGAACTGGCGCGCCATCAGCAACTGGCGCAGGAGCGTGAAGCGCGCAGTGAACTGCTGCAATATCAGCTGAAAGAGCTGAATGAATTTGCGCCGCAGCCTAATGAATTTGAAAGTATTGATGAAGAGTACAAGCGCTTAGCCAATAGCGGCCAGCTGCTATCTACCAGCCAGCAGGCTTTACAACTGCTGGCCGATGGCGACGACAGTAACCTGCAGAGTTTGTTATATCGCACACGTCAGATGATGAGCGAGCTGATTACCATGGATGACAAACTGAGCGGCGTATTCAGCATGCTGGAAGAAGCCGCGATTCAGATCAGCGAAGCCAGCGACGAGTTACGTCACTATTGTGATCGGCTGGATCTCGATCCAAATCGCCTGTTTGAACTGGAACAGCGCCTGTCGCGCCAGATCAATCTGGCGCGCAAGCACCATATCTCACCGGAAGAGCTGCCAGCCTTTCATCAGCAGTTGCTGGATGAACAGGAGCAGTTATCGCAGCAGGAAAGCGATCAGGAAACGCTGAGCAGTGCGGTCAATGCCCATTATCAGGCGGCGCTGGCCACCGCGCAGCAACTGCATCAGCGCCGCGCGCACTACGCCAGCGAGCTGAGCCAGTTAATCAGCACCAGTATGCAGGCGCTGTCGATGCCGCACGGAAAACTGGCGATTGATGTTCAGTTCAACCCGGATCAGCTCACCGCCGATGGCGCCGACCGTATCGATTTTCGAGTCAGCACCAACCCGGGTCAGCCGTTGCAGGCGCTGGCGAAAGTGGCGTCTGGCGGCGAACTTTCCCGTATTGCACTGGCCATTCAGGTAATTACCGCGCAGAAGATGGATACACCGGCGCTGATTTTCGATGAAGTGGATGTCGGTATCAGTGGACCTACCGCTGCAGTGGTCGGCAAGATGCTGCGCCAGCTGGGTGAATCAACCCAGGTAATGTGCGTGACCCACTTGCCACAGGTTGCCGGTTGCGGCCACTATCATTTCTATGTCAGTAAAGAAACTGATGGTGCAGTGACAGAAACCCATATGCAGCCGCTGGATAAGCGTGCACGTCTGCAAGAACTGGCGCGATTACTGGGCGGAAGCGAGGTCACACGTAACACCCTGGCCAACGCAAAAGAGCTTTTAGCAGCGTGATCCAGCACTTTTTTACATTCCTGTGGTCATATGCTTGCTCTGTAAAGGTTTCAAACTGCGGTAAGGTTGATTATCATCGGCAGTTGTTGCCATCGCCGCGGGCAGTTTGGCATGGCCAGCACAATTCGTCGCAGGGAGCCCGGCTCTTCTTATCGATGTGCGCAACCAGAGCTTAAAAAAGGCTTAGTGACCCGGGTGAAGTCGCCTCATACAAGGCGTCGAGCCCCAATAAGGAATCAATTAATGCGCTGTAAAACGCTGACTGCTGCTGCAGTGGTACTTCTTATGATGACCGCTGGCTGTTCCACTCTGGAGCGAGTGGTTTACCGTCCAGACATCAACCAGGGCAACTACCTGGTGGCTAACGATGTGGCAAAAATTCATACCGGTATGACGCAACAACAGGTTGCTTACACGCTGGGTACACCGATGATGCACGATCCGTTTGGTAACAACACCTGGTACTACGTGTTCCGTGAACAACCGGGCCATGAGCCGGTGAAACAGCAAACGCTGACGCTGACTTTCGACAGCAACGGCACGCTGACCAACATCGATAACAAGCCTAAGCTCACTACCACGAAAAAGTGAGTGTGAACTGCAGGTATAAAAAAGGCGCTCAACCGGCGCCTTTATTTTTTTGCAGCACGTTCTGCCCGCTGACGGCGTAGCTCTTTGGGGTCAGCAATCAACGGACGGTAGATCTCCACGCGATCGCCATCATGCACTTCGTCAGCCAGCTTTACCGGACGACTAAATACCCCAACTTTGTTTTCATCAAGATCGATTTCGCGGCGCAGCTCAAGAATACCTGACGCTTTGATGGTCTGCTCAACGGTACTGCCTTCAGCCAGTTTTACACTGAGCAGATACTGTTTATGCGGCAATGCATACACCACTTCCACGGCAATATCAGGCACGATAGACCTCTTTTGCCCGCAGGGTAAAGGCCTGCACCATGCTGCTGGCCAGTTCTTTAAATATGCGGCCAAAAGCCAGCTCGACCAGCATATTGGTGAACTCAAAATCAAGATTCAGTTCAACTTTACAAGCTTCTTCGCTAAGCGGGGTGAAATGCCAGCCACCGGTTAACTTACGAAACGGCCCATCAACCAGTTGCATATGAATACTTTGATTGTCGGTCAACGTATTGCGGGTAACAAACGTCTTACTGATGCCCGCTTTAGAAACATCGACCGATGCTGTCATCTGATTTTCCGCGAACTCCAGTACGCGGCTGCCGGTACAACCTGGCAGAAACTCGGGATACGCGTCGACATCGTTCACTAACTGATACATCTGTTCGGCGCTGTAGGGCACAAGCGCTGAACGGCTAATCTGGGCCATATCGATTCCTGTTATATCTCAAAACACATAAATAATATCATCCCCGGCGATCAAACAAAATTCTCTGGCGGCAATGGCGTGCTAAAATAGCGCATTTCCCCGCCAGGTATTGGTCAGGGGATGCCATTATTCACTGCTTGATGTAGACTAAGCCGCACTATGACAAAGAAAAAAGCACATAAACCCGGTTCCGCTACCATTGCCATGAACAAACGCGCCCGTCACGAATACTTCATTGAAGAAGAGTTCGAGGCAGGACTTTCGTTACAAGGATGGGAAGTAAAATCACTCCGCGCCGGTAAGGCTAACATCAGCGACAGCTATATCCTGCTGCGCGATGGCGAGGCTTATCTGTTTGGCTCAACATTCCAGGCGCTAAGCGTGGCTTCGTCGCATGTCGTTTGCGATCCGACCCGTAGCCGTAAGCTGCTGCTGAAAAAGCGCGAACTGGATTCACTGTACGGTCGTGCCAATCGCGATGGTTACACCATTGTGGCACTGTCCATGTACTGGAAAAATGCCTGGGCCAAACTGAAAATCGGCGTGGCGAAAGGTAAGAAAGAGCACGACAAACGCGATAGCGTCAAAGATCGCGAATGGCAGCAAGACAAAGCCCGTATCATGAAACATGCAAATCGCTAAGCTACTGGCATAGCGCAGGGTTTTTCTGATATACTGCTTAACAGTACTTGGGGCTGATTCTGGACTCGACGGGATTGTGTAGCCTTAGGAGCATGCCGAGGGACGGTTTGCCTCGTAAAAAGCCGTAAAAAAATAGTCGCAAACGACGAAAACTTTGCACCTGCTGCTTTAGCAGCGTAATCAGCCTAAGAAACTGAAGGTGTCCTCTCTCCCTAGCCTCCGCTCTTAGGACGGGGATCAAGAGAGGTCAAACCCAAAAGAGATCGCGTGGATACCTTGCCTGGGGTTGAAGCGTTAAATCCAATCAGGCTAGTTTGTTAGTGGCGTGTCCATCCGCAGCTGACCGGCGAATGTAAAGATTGGACTAAGCATGTAGTGCCGACGGTGTAGTAATTTCGGACGCGGGTTCAACTCCCGCCAGCTCCACCAAAATTCTTCAGCGGCGATACCAGAATCGTCCGCAGAAGTCCTGAAAGCCCGCACGGCGCAAGCCCTGCGGGCTTTTTTGTATCTTTAGTCTTACGGGACGATTCACCTGAATCCAGTGATTGCTGGCAGGCGAATGGGTAATTAAAATTTTATTCAGACTCTGCCATTTTTTCCAGTACCGCCGTCTTTGTTATTGATACGAAAAGCGGCTGAAATAAGGTATAAAGCCGCATGAAAATCCCAAACAGAATCCAGCCTCTGGTCGATGATGGCCTGATAGACGAAGTGCTTCAACGACTGAAAAGCGGCAAAGAAGCCGATGTTTACACCGTTTTATGCGGTGACAAGATCCATTGCGCCAAGGTTTACAAGGAAGCAACACAACGTAGCTTTAAGCAGGCTGTGCAGTACCAGGAAGGGCGCAAAGTCCGCAATAGTCGTAATACCCGTGCGATGCAAAAAGGCTCAAAATTCGGACGCAAGCAACAAGAAGAGTCCTGGCAAATGGCGGAGGTCGATGCGCTGTTCCGTCTGGCTAATGCCGGGGTTCGCGTACCCCAGCCCTATATTTGCATTGACGGTGTGTTATTGATGGAGCTGGTCACTGATGCTGAAGGTGCGGTTGCGCCACGCCTCAGCGATGTGACCCTGACGGAAGAAATCGCAGTGGCTGATTTCGCTACAATGATCCGCAATATCGTACGCATGTTGTGTGCTGGTATTGTACATGGTGATTTATCGGAGTTTAACGTGCTGCTTGATGCGCAAGGACCGGTAATTATCGACTTGCCACAAGCTGTCGATGCCGCTGCGAACAACCTTGCTGAATCGATGTTTGAACGTGATGTGAATAATATCACCGCTTACTATGGTCAGTTCGCCCCGCAACTATTGCAAACCCGTTATGCGAAAGAAATCTGGATGTTGTATGAAGACGGAAAATTAACGCCAGAAACACCGCTAACCGGTCTGTTCGTCGAAGAGTCTCATGAAGTGGATGTGGATTCTCTGATGGATGAAATCATTGCAGCCGAAGATGAATTTTACGAACGCCAGCGGGCAGCCAAAGAGCGCGACGATGAATAATGATGGTGCACGCCGGCACTCCAGACACAGGCCCCAAAACGGCCTGTGTCACCCGCTCTTTCATCCCGACCTTAAGCGCTAACGGCATCCGCCGGTATACGGGCAATCACCTTAATTTCAAAATCAAAACCTGCCAGCCAGGTTACGCCGATAGCCGTCCAGTTCGGGTAAGGCGGCTGGCTGAACACCTCTTTTTTAACCTCCAATATCGTCGCAAACTGATTTTCCGGATCGGTATGGAATGATGTCACGTCAATGATATCGTCAAAAGTACAGCCTGCGGCCGCCAGCGTGGCTTTCAGGTTATCGAATGCAAGCCTGACCTGACGGGCAAAATCTGGCTCAGCGGAACCGTCACTACGGCTACCGACCTGACCGGAAACAAACAGCAAATCCCCGGATCGAATGGCGGCAGAATAACCATGCTGTTCATACAGTGCATGGCGGTCTGCGGGAAATACAGCATCACGTTGCGTCATCGTGTTGTCCTCTTTATGGCAAAAAGTTCGATTGTGATTTCACTGGTTGCGTCGCAATTCGATATACTCTGCGTATGTCAATTAAACTCATATACGCCACGCATGTCAATTGAGATACGTAGTGTATATGAAAAAGGAGAGCACAGTAGTGGTAAAACGTCGGGCTGAAACGATGGAAGAGAATCGTAAAAAATTGATCTCTGCGGGGCGTAAAGCCTTTGCTGACAAGGGATTCGCAGCCGCGTCGATGGATGAACTGACTGCACATGCAGGGCTAACCCGAGGAGCTCTTTATCACAATTTTGGTGATAAAAAAGGATTACTGGCTGCCGTCGTTGCTCAGGTTGATGGCGAGATGGCCGCTCGGGCGCAAGACGCTGCAGTCCGGTACGAAGATGGCTGGGAAAAACTGCTTGCTCAGGGGGCCGCTTACATCGAACTGGCTACCGACCCTGAAATTCAACGGATTGTACTGTTGGATGGACCGGCATTTCTCGGCGATCCCTCGCAGTGGCCCAGTCAGAACGTCTGTCTGCATGAAACTAAACTGGCGCTTACCGCCCTCGCCTCCGACAATATTCTGCAGCCCGTCGATGTGGAAGCTGCAGCCCGGCTGCTCAATGGAGCTGCTCTCAATGCTGCCCAGTGGGTTGCCGCAAGTGCAGATCCGCAAACAACCTTACCAAAAGCGATTGCAGCGTTTAAATATCTGGCGGCAGGTATATTGAAGGTAAAACCGACGGCACTATAGCGCGTATTACGGCAGGCTGAGGACTACACTATCAGCCTGTCACTGGTGCTTGCGATATCAAAATAGTATCGCCCTGACGACCAGACAACATTAAATTCATTCAGTAAACTTATGGCGTGCAGTGTTAATTTTATTGATACCACTGACTTAAATAGCCGCGACCATAATGAGTACCTGTCGGGCATTTTTATAGCGAAATGCGATAATCAAACACGCCAGAAATTAAAAATAGCAATAAAATACGGGATAGATCGCAGCCCTGATGTTGTCTGTGCCAGAAAAATAAATAACCAACCGGACGATGCAGTAATTACCAGCCGTGATTCTTTCCGTCCAGCTCCCTCGCAAAACCAGAGACAGACCTCATTTTATTATCGATATCGGGAATAGTGTATGGACATCTTCCAAGAGGACATCACGATGAAAAGGTTACTGATATGTTGCATATATGGTAATACAGCGACTACGCTGGCAAAAAAATGCAAAAAGTGGCTAATGAGCGAGGTTATCAAATTCAGATAAGCGCAGTTGGCATTGATAACTTTGCCAGCGTAGCGCCGGCATTTGATTCCTTCCTGGTGGCCCCCCATATTCAATATAAAATGGCGGAGTTAAAAAGCGCCATCAAAGAAGGACAACCCATTGAGTTCATTGAAGGCTACCTTTACGCTTATATTGATGCGGAAAAAATACTGACATTTGCTGTTGAGCATATGGCGGAACTCACCGCATAGATCTGATTAACACCGCAGCGGAACAATGGCATCAACAGATGCCATTGTTATATACGCGCCAGCTAGCTGAGTTCTTCACCATTCGAAGCAATCACCCGCTGGTACCAGCTAAATGACTTCTTCTTATAGCGGTTGCCGGTGCCGGAAATGGTGTCATCCAGGTCGACATAAATAAAACCGTAGCGCTTGGACATCTCGCCGGTAGACATACTGACCAGATCAATACAGCCCCACGGCGTATACCCCATCAGATCAACACCATCAGCAATCGCATCGGCCATCGCTTCAATATGTTTGCGCAGATAATTAATCCGGTAATCGTCAGCGATAACGAAGTTTTCATCCGGCTTATCAATGGCACCCAGGCCATTTTCCACAATAAACAGCGGCTTCTGATAACGGTCATACAGCTGGTTCAGCGCAATGCGCAGGCCAACCGGATCAATCTCCCAGCCCCAGTCGCTGGCTTCCAGGAACGGATTACGCACGCCACCCAGCAGGTTACCTTCAGTGCTGCCAGCATCCGGGTTGGTTTCATTAACGGTGGAAGACATGTAATAGCTGAAGCCAATGTAGTCCACCGGATGTTCGGCAAACAGCGCCAAATCGCCTGGTTCGATAGCCAGTTCCACCCCGAGCTTCTGCCACAGGCTTTTTGCGTAGTAGGGATACTTCCCGCCCACCTGCACATCGGCGCAATAGAGGTTAAACGACTGATTATCCTGCAATGCTTTCAGCTGATTTAACGGGTTACAATCATAGCCATAGGTAGTGGCGTAAATGATCATGCAACCAATCTGGATCTGCGGATTAAACTCATGCGCGATTTTAACCGCAGTGCTGCTGGCGACAAACTGGTTATGCCAGGCCTGAAATTTAGCCTGTGGATCGAGCGCGCCGGTTTTTACCGTTAAACCCTGGCTCATAATCGGAAAATGAACCGCGCTGTTAATTTCGTTAAAGGTCATCCAGTATCTGACCTGCTTACCGAAACGTTCAATCACCGTGCGGGCAAAACGCTCAAAAAAACCAACCAGTTCGCGGTTTTTCCAGCCGCCATATTCGGTCGCCAGCTTAAGCGGCATCTCATAGTGAGAGAGGGTAATCACCGGCTCAATGCCGTGCGCCAGACACTCGTCGATCACCTGCTGATAGTGCGCCAGCCCTGCCTCATTGGCCGTCTGTTCAACACCGTTCGGGTAAATACGCGTCCAGGCGATGGAGAAGCGGTAACATTTAAAGCCCATTTCAGCGAACAGCGCGATGTCTTGTTTAAAACGGTGGTAGTGGTCAATGCCTTTATGATTCGGGTAGGTAAACTGGCTCGGGTCGACAGAGAAATCGAAGTCAGGTGATGCGACAATCTTTAAGCGCTGCTTACCACCAGGAAAGGCATCGGCAATCGACAACCCTTTACCCTCTGCGTTATACGCCCCTTCGACCTGGTTGGCGGCAGTTGCCCCACCCCATAAGAAATGCTGCGGAAACTTGTTACTCATTGACCTTACTCCTGTTGTAAACAATCAAAAGCTCGCTTGCAGAAGTGTATGCGATAACGCCAGCCAGAGACAATCAGAAGCGTGGATAATCAACCCTCTGTTTTTTAATGAAAAAAATAACCTTCCGTGAGTATCAATGAGCAAGCCTTTATAGAGAATATTATTAATTTAAATTAAAAATATTTAATAAATAATAAATCAATATGTTTTATCTATATTAATATGCTGACTAATTAAAAAGCGTTCGCTACTATATAAAAAGATTTTTCGCTTCGGGTTTAACTCATGAATCTCATCTATATACAACTTTTTATCGCCATCCTGTTTGAAGTGGTCGGTACTACATTACTTAAGTACTCAGAGGGGTTTACCCGTCCCGCTTATGGCGTCGCTACGCTGGCATGTTATGCCGTCGCGTTCTACTGCCTGTCGCTGACGTTGCAACATATCCCGACTGGTATCGCTTACGCTATCTGGTCAGGCGTCGGTATTGTGCTGATTTCGCTGGCAGCCTGGTTATTACAGGGGCAGAGAATTGATTTTGCGGGCATTATTGGTCTGGCTTTTATTATTATCGGCGTAATTATCGTCAATGTATTCTCTAAGACCATTCCGCACTAAGCCGACGCGCGCGAATTAATCTTTGCGGCTATCTGCAGCATTCAGCGTCGCAAGCACCGCCTGAACATATCGTAATTCATTGATTAAGAAAGTAAATTTAATTATACCGGGCGTCCCTTCCCTGCATTGCAGGGGCTGGATCCTGTGCTGGTCGTCTGTGAGATCCTGTTCCCGCCACAGCGTCTGGGCTACGCCATTGTACCCGCTCCGCTGGTTGGCACTTTTTGTGGCGCCAGACTACTGATGGACCATCACCCGCCGATCGACGCGAGGTGATCATTAATGCCATTAACCGCACTCTTCCACCGCAACTTCTGCTGGCGATACTCGCTGCACATCGGGGAACGTAACCATCAGGACGGCAAGACAAACCCTGAGGGTAAATTGCAACCCGAGTAATTATTACCTAATAAAATTCCGACGATACATTTTATGTTTGATGCGCTTTATTAAAAATTAATACAACAGTATTAAAATTGAAAGACAGCATGCAATTCTGCCATGAGCGGAAAATATAACACCAAAATAACAAAACAATCCTCAGTGGATTGAGAATTATATTTATATTGAAACTCATTACCGATCAGCATTATTTGAAAAAATTAACATTCATGCTACCCTTTAGCAAAATCAATATTTATTAAAGTGTTAAACATGTCGAAAAAAAAAGAGACTATCATCAACACCGCCACCACCTTATTTAACCGGGAGGGATTTCACTCGGTAGGCGTGGATAAAATAGCCGCTGCCGCCGGCGTATCTAAATTAACACTCTACCGCAACTTCCCCTCTAAAGAACGGCTTATCATTGAGGTACTTCACCGGTGCAAAGAAGATTTCCTGAACGACATCCGTCTCATTACGGAAAATCAGCCAACGCCTAAGGATAAGCTATTTTCTTTTTTTAACTATTATCATTACTGGTTTAAGAGCGTTAATTTCCGCGGCTGTATGCTGAGCCACTCGGTTGCGGAGTTGGGTTATAAATCCAATGCGATTATCGAAATGAACCAAAGCATGAAGAACAGTCTGATCCAGATATTATTGACGATACTATATCCCGTAGTAAAAGGTGAAAGAGCACAACGTATTGCTTATACCTTTATCATATTAGTTGATGGCTCAATTAGCGCCGAACTCACGTGGCGCCATCAGAATGAATACTCCCCTGCGTTAATTGCCTGGTCAACGGCGAAGACTATTCTGGAGTCTGAAGGGATCCCCCTTTAGCTGCCGGCACGGCGCTGACACTGGTGAATCGGCCCCCTCTCCCTGCTGTCACTCATGGTTTTCAGCTGGTTAACCAGCGTCACAAAAAACATTATTATTATTTATCAGATATCTGCCATTTTGACTTTGCGTCAGCAAACCAGCCAGTATCGCTAACAATAACAATTGTGACAGGAATCAAAAAACATACTTCATCAGATCAGACCCAATCAATACAAATCAACAAGATAGACTGGAAACTAACAAAATATCAATATTTCCATTGAAAAACAGATCTGTTTACTTTAATTTGTTTTTCAATCATAGCTTCAGGAATTGAATCATGGAAAGTTTAGTTAAACTTAATGCTATACGTTTTCCCGCATGCCATTATGCAATCAGTTCCGATAAATATAATTGCAAACTTCCCTATATTTCAACTGTTATTTCTGATGATGGCCGTGGCAACATGCATGCTGCAGAGCGCAGGCCTTGCCAGTTTTTTCCTCCGGCCCGAGGCAGAAAAATATCATACCACCTATTATCGACACGCCAACCGATTCAGGATTGATGCAAACCCGGTAATTAATTGCGTAAAAAGTTACCGCAACCACTTGCTAAGTAAACCATTAAAAATAGAATAATATTCAATGAATTTATTTTATTCACATCATAATAATTGAAGCTATTTTATATCACCCAGGGTTATGACTTTAGTCTTGCTCCAAAGGATCGGTGCGTTACGAATTGCGCGGCTATTGTTAATTAATACTGCGATCTCATTCGGGCGACACACATCAAAGCAGGAATATTGCTCTGCGGTATAAACCGTAGCTATTTTTCAGGTTTTCGCAAGAAATCCCTTTTTCGGCAACAATACAACTGAGAACGGACTCATGAATATTCAGGGACATCCCCAACAGAGTAATCTCAACAGTGCTTTAAACAGCAAACAACATTGTGCGCAACCTGCAACCACAGTTAGCGCATTTTCCACACAGCAGGATCTGGCGAAAACCCTGAGTATCCAGTTGCGTAAAGCCGTACTGGAGATCGCGGGTTGTAACAATCAATGGAGTGCTATCCCTTTGCAGGGCAGTGGCATCTTTGCGGTAGAAGCGATGCTATGTTCGCTACTTTCCCCGACCGACCATCTGTTAATTGTGGAGAATGGCGTTTCCGCCAGTCGGATGGCGGAAATTTGTTATATCCATCATATCCGTTACTCCATACTAAAGCTTGATACGCTCAGAGGTATCGAGCTGGCACAGGTCGCCGCGGTACTCGATCAGGATAGCTCCATCACACATCTCGCCGCTGCCCACTTCGAGGCTTCTCTCGGAGTGAAGAACGATATTGATGGCCTCGCCCGTCTGGCGGTGCAGTATGGCTGTCGGCTGCTGGTGGATGTGATCAGCACCTTCGGCGTTTTACCGCTGAACTTCGCCTCTCCGGCGCTGGCGGCAGTGGCTCTGTCCGCCAGTCAGTGTCTGCATGGCGTTCCGGGAATGGCATTTGTACTGGTATGTAAAAATGAACTGACGCAAAAAACGCCGCCGCGCACCTTTAGCCTTGATTTAAAAGCACAATATCGGGCGCTAAAATCCGATGGTCAGTGGCGTTTCACACCCCCGTTACAGGTCATGCTGGCGTTAAAACAGGCGATTGATGACTATCGCCTGCAGGGAGGGCGGGAAGCGCGCTTTCAGCTCTATTGTCAGCGCATGATCCATTTGCTGAAGGGGATGGCGGCTTTAGGGTTTCAGCCGCTGATTGAGCCACAGTACTGTGCGCCCCTGTTTGTTACGCTTGTCGGATGCCGCGGCCAGCACTTTGCCACCAGCAAACTCAGCGAATGTCTGCTGCCACGCCAGCTGGCTCTCAGCATCATCAGCAATGGCGTCGACACTTTTCGTATCGGTGTTCAGGGAGAAGTTAGCCTGAATGATATTGACGATCTGCTGACTGCCGTACGGGATTGTACCAGTCAGCAACAGCTTAATCACCTGAGTCAAATGCCGTCCGGCTGACCGCAATAAAAACAGCAATAATCGGCTACCATTTTTAACTCGAGCGCGTTGAAAAGGAGATCACCAATGCGCCTTGCTTGTCTTATGGCGGGTTCCGGCCATCGCCTTTTACCGTTAACAACGTCACTGCATACAAACTGTCTGATGTCCGGCAGATATCGCATGATTGACTATCAGCTCACGACTTTTGAACGTGCCGGTATTGGTCATAAAACCTTTGTTCTCGGCCATGGCGCGGCCGAGTACGCGAGTATCCTGTTTGATTCGCTACCACACAGCCATTTTGTCCTGCTGAATAATCCGTTGTATCAAACATTAAATCTCGACTGGAGCGCCTGGCTGGTGCTCAGCATGCATGACGAGCCGATCATCTATTATGAGAGCAATCTGCTGCTTCCGCCTTCCCTGCTGAAAGAAGTCAAAAACCACCCGGCAGAGATTTGTGTGGCGGTTGACTCTGCCCGCAAGCCAGCGGCCAGCAATCTGCGAAAACTTCCCTCTGCGCAACCGGCTGAAATAATAACAGAGGTGAGATTTCTGACCGACGATGCACCAGGAGAGTTTATTGCGCTGGTTAAGATGAATGCCGCGGCGCGCCGTTTTGTCGTCGAGCAATTGTCGACGCAATCCTATGAAGGCGAAGTTCAACTTTATACTATCCTGGGCCGCGCCTGCAGGCTGTTCTCCACCGCCTGGATTGATATGGCGGGTCGTCCGTGGCTCAGGGTCGATAATCCACAGGCGTTGCAACACGCCAGTTTACTGGCCGAGGAGATAGTTAACGCCTGAGAGCTGTTTCACCTGCGACACACCTCGCTTTGCGGGTGTGTTGTCTGCACTAATTTGTGGAACTCACCCTCAGGGATGATTTGTATCAATACCCGCCACACATCAGCACGTTAATGTTTATGCAGAGTCGATATCAGATCAAAAATGATGCCGACCGCTGACATATCATGCTGTATATGCGACGGGAAAGAGATGATGGCAATTTTTAGAACGCGTCTGGGGAAACTGTTACTTATTTTGTTAATTGGCGCCGGGATTTGGCTCAGTCCGGTTCCGCAAGGGGTAAAACCTGAAGCCTGGCATCTGCTGGCTATCTTCACCGCCACGGTGGTCGGACTGATCCTTTCGCCTTACCCACTGGGCGCAATGGCGATTTTCAGTTTAACGATGGTAGCCGCCTGCGGTTTACTGAGTGTTGATGCCGTACTGGCTGGTTTCGCCGACTCCACTATCTGGATGATTGCCTGCGCGTTCTTTATTTCACGCGGCTTTATCAAAACCGGTTTTGGTAAACGTGTCGGTTATTTGTTTATTCGCCTGCTGGGACATAACACGCTCGGTCTGGCTTATGGTCTGGTGCTAACTGACCTGATTTTCGCCCCGGCGATGCCCTCTACTTCCGCACGCTGCGGCGGCATTATTACCCCGCTGTTTCGCTCTATTGCCGAAGCCTATGAATCGACGCCGGAACGCGGCACTGAACGCAAAATTGGCGCATTTTTAGTCCAGTGCGTGTTCCAGTGTAACGCCATCACCTGTGCGATGTTCCTCACTTCGATGGCCGGTAATCCGATGGTGGCTAAACTGGCGGGCGGTATGGGCTTAACCATTACCTGGACCGACTGGGCGATTGCCGCCATCGTTCCCGGCCTGATCTCGCTGGCGGTGATCCCGTTACTGCTGTATCGCTTTTATCCGCCAGAATTAAAACGTACGCCGGAAATGCGCCAGATTGCTGCCGAAAAGCTGCGTGAAATGGGCAAACTGAGCCGTAACGAGTGGATTGTACTGTGTGTCTTCCTCGGCCTGGTGGGACTGTGGGTGCTGGGTTCTTCATTGCAGATTAACGCCACCCTGACCGCCTTCCTCGGCCTGAGCGTGTTGTTGCTCACCGGCGCGTTAACCTGGGATGATGTGATTGGCGAGAAAGAGGCGTGGCATACCGTGGTATGGTTCGCGGTGCTGCTGACGCTGGCCAATCAGCTGAATAAACTGGGCTTTATCTCATGGTTTGGCGGTCTGATCGCTGGCTATGTGCAGGGCATGCACTGGCTGCCGATGCTCGGTATCCTGCTGCTGGCTTACTACTACACCCACTATATGATGGCCAGCGCCATTGCGCATATCAGCGCCATGTACGCCATTTTTGTCTCGATTGCGATTGCGGCTGGCGCGCCGCCAATGTTAACCGTGCTGGTGTTTGGCATGTTCAGTAATCTGTATATGGCGACCACCCACTACTCTGGCGGCCCGGCACCGATTCTGTTTGGTTGTAACTACATTCCGCTGGCCACCTGGTGGAAAATTGGTTTCCTGCTGAGCCTGGTGGTGATCCCAATCTGGCTAATTATCGGCAGCAGCTGGTGGAAAGTGCTCGGCTTCTGGTAAACCGTGATTGCAGGGGGAGTGCAGTCAGTTGGCGGCAACTCTGGTTCAGACGGGAGCCGAAAACGGCTCCCCTACACTGTTTCAGATATTAGCCGCCCACAAAGGCTAACCGCGCGCACCCACCGGATTCATAATCACCTGCAGACCTTCCGGTTCGATGTAATACATACCGCCATAGAAAGGATCGACAATCAACCAGCCGATAAAGCCGCCAAGCGGGATATTACCGAGGCTGTACCACAGGCTGACGCGCTCTTCCAGCGCCAGCGTCTGCGGCACATAGCCCGGCGCTTCCAGCATCACACGAAAGTGTTTTTTACCGAAGTAACTGCCGTCAGATTTCTCCAGCGTCACCGTCAGTGGCGTATGTCCCTGCGCGACTGCGCGACCGGTTTCATCCTGCACGACCACGCTGGCGCCCTGCGGACGCGAGTCAATGCGCACTGCCTGGGTTTTATCACCAACAATGGTGGCGCAACCGCTCAGCATCACCAGAGAAATCAGTGCCAGTAAAATCGCTTTCATAAACCATCCCAAATCAACAAATGTTGTTGATAGTCTAAGCGCTGAGCGGCGGCTTTTCATTAATCATGCCCGATATAGCCGGGCGTAATAAGGCAAATTTTTAGTGGGTTATTGATGCTGGCAACATTTTACAATGGCCGCAATATCCCGCGGCGTGGTGCGGCAGCAGCCGCCAATCAGTTTTGCTCCTGCCGCCTGCCACTGCGGCAGCTTATCGCTAAGTGAACAGCCCGCTGCGGCATGACTCCAGCTTTTAGTGGTCGCATCATACTGTTCACCAGAATTGGGGTAGACCACCAGCGGCTTCGCACTCAGTGTCGCCAGCGTTTGCAGCGCGGCGGTGACATCTTCCAGCGCAATACAGTTGATCCCCAACGCCACGACTTGCGGACTCTGCTCCAGCAGCGCAATCACTGCCGACAACGATGTACCATCGCTCAGGTGCGTGCTGTCGCGCAGGGTAAAGGAGAACCAGGCTGGCGTCGCCGGGAATTCAGCCAGTAGCGTAACCAGCGCCTGAATCTCGGCAAAAGATGGCAGGGTTTCACATGCCAGCAGATCAACGCCCGCCGCCACCAGTGCGGCGATACGCGGACGGTGAAAATCCATCATCGCCGCTGGCGCTAACTGGTAGTCGCCGCGGTACTCGGAGCCATCGGCAAGATAAGCGCCGTAAGGACCGACCGAGCCGGCCACCAGCAACTTGCCGGCTTGCGGATGCTGCGCCAGATAGTCGGCACGCGCACTGCAGGCCAGCTTAACGCTGGTGGCGATCAACGCTTCTGCCTGCGCCGCATCCAGCCCACGCGCGGCAAAGCCCTGCGGCGTAGCCTGATAGCTGGCGGTAATCGCGCACTGCGCGCCAGCGTTAAAGTAATCATAATGCACCTGATAAATCAGCTCAGGATTTTCCATTAACACTTTCGCCGACCACAGGCTGTCGGCCAGATTGCAGCCACGCGCTTCCAGTTCGGTAGCCAGTGCGCCATCCAGCACCAGCGTGCCGCTCTGGTTCAGGATCTCAGCAACGGGATTATTCAGCGACATGTTCAGCATCCTTAGTGAGTTCGCGTCTCTTCAGCAGTTGCGTGACATAGTAAGCGCCATAGCAGATGGCGACAAATGGCAAACCGCACCACAGCGCAATACGCTGCCCGGCATCAAATGCCAGTCCGACGCAGGCCAGCAGGCAGAGTAAAAAGCCGAGGATCGGCGTCAGCGGGAACCATGGCGCGCGGTATTTCAGTTCAGACAGCGATCGACCAGACCGCAGATGATGACGACGGAAAGCGTAGTGCGAGGCGCAGATACTCAGCCATACCGCCACCACCGCAAAACCGGAAATCGCCGATAACGCGACAAATACCGTATCCGGCGCAATCACACTGGAGAACAGCGCCAGCAGCCCACCGAGCATACTGACTGAAATCGCCACCAGTGGAATACCGCGCCGGGTCATATGGGCGAAACAGCGTGGCAGCGTGCGCTGATTAGCCAGCGACCACAGCATACGGCCCGAGGCATAGAGGCCGGAGTTAGCCGCCGAAAGAATCGCCGTCAGAATGACAAAGTTAAAAATATCGGCGGCATAAGGAATACCGATTTTTTCAAACACCAGTACAAACGGACTTTTGACAATCCCGGCTTCATTCATCGGGATCAGCGCCGCCAGCACCACCACTGTGCCAATAAAGAAAATTACCAGCCGCGCTACCGTGGTACGAATCGCCATCGGTACCACCCGCTGCGGGTTTTCAGTTTCGCCAGCGGCAATACCAATCAGTTCGGTGCCGGAAAAGGCAAAGTTCACCGCGACCATGGTCATCAGAATCGGCAGCCCGCCATGCGGCAGCCAGCCTGATGCGGTCAGATTATGGAAAAACGGCGCGCTGGATCCATCTTTCAGCGGAATAAAACCAAAGATCGCACCGGCGCCCAGCAGAATAAACGCCAGGATAGTGACCACTTTGATAATGGAGAACCAGAACTCGCCTTCGGCAAAAAAGCGTGAGGAGATGACGTTTAACAGAAAGATCAGGGTGCAGAACAGCAGGCACCACAGCCACACCGGTGTTTGCGGGAACCAGTACTGCATACAGAAACCTGCGGCGGTGAGACTGGAGCCGAGCGCAACCGTCCAGGTCAGCCAGTAGAGCCAGGCGACGGTATAGCCGGTAGCCGGACTCAGATAGCGCGCCGCATAAACATGAAACGCGCCGGTCTCCGGCATCGCCACTGACAATTCGCCAAGACACATCATCACCAGCCACACCACCAGTGCGCCAATCAGATAGGCCAGCAGCGTTCCGGCCGCGCCGGTCGTGGAGATAATATAACCGGTATTAAAGAACAGGCCGGTGCCAATTACACCGCCCAGCGACAGCATCACCAGATGGCGTGCTTTCATGGTGCGTTTAAACTGCTCGGGAGGAGTGTTGTGCTCAGATGAGTGCATCGCGTTTAACCATATGGACGTCTAAACTTCTATATGGGAAAAACGTTATACAGGGCGTAGTGGCAGAAAGCAACGCTATAAAGCGTGGGCCATGAAGGCAAAAAAGCGGAGAATCGGTGGGATCGCGGTCACAGAAGCCCTTCCCCACCAGATAAGCGCATCCGTTGGGGAATCTCAGCTGGCTAATGTTTAGTCAAACAGGCGCTGCAGATACCGTTCCAGCGCCACGCGCGAACTAAAGCCGTGCGGAATACCGTAGTGATCCTGATTATCACCGACCAGGTACATCGGGAACTGCACATAATCATCGCAGGTTTTAATCTCCGATGACGGATAAGTAATATGCTGACTTTTCTCTTTCAGTGTCGGATGAATAATCAATGCGGTACGACCCATACGCGCTTCGCGATTGACATAAACATAGTTCTCACCGCGACGGTAACCGTAGATCTTGGGCGTCACCGCGTCCATCTCAAACCCGGCTTTTTCCAGTACGCGTGCTACCTCATCAGGTCGTAAATACATGCTCGATCCTCTTAGTCTTCTAAAGCACCGCAACCTTACAACAGGCCGGACGCTCAGGGCTTTCGGAATTATCCATAAAGGTACCGATCCTGCGTCATAACCACTGCGTTACGTGATGATGGTCTATGCTTAGTATTAGTTATTAACGCGAAGGGAGCGAAAAATGTTTAACAAAACGACGAAAAACGATGATGTGGATATCAATCAGGATGTTTCCCTGTTGGCAGATACCCTTGACGACCTGCTGAAATCTTACGGCAGCAAAACCAAGGATGAGATCGACTCCGCACGCGGTAAAGCAGAATCACTGTTAAAAGAGACGCGCGCTAAACTGCATGGTCGCAATCGCGTGACCCAGGTGGCGAAAGATGCCGGTGTGCAGGTTGATAGCTATGTACAAGACAATCCATGGCACGGTGTCGGTATTGGTACCGCAGTTGGTATTGTGATTGGTGCGCTACTGGCGTATCGCCGTTAAGCCTGGCCCTGAAGTTTAGATCGATCCCTGCCCTGCTGGCGGGGATTTTTTTGCCCTTTAGGAAATTTCTGACGCCCGCAAAAAAAAATATCTCCGTCGTAAAGCCCGTCAGATAAGGCTTTGCACTGCTGCGCCTTAAGAAATACAAAAACACTATATCTGGTACGGTTGATTTAATTAACCACTACATCTAGTATTAACCCCATCACCCCAACACAACATCTGGCGTACCGGCTGGCGCGAATCAGGAGTAAACGGTTCGTATAAAGCGGCGTTTCCAACAACAGAGGTAAATACGAATCATGCGCATTATTATTTACACTAAAGACAACTGTGTCCAGTGCAATGCAACAAAAAATGCCATGGATAAAAAAGGTATCGACTATCAGCTGATCAATCTTGATAGCGAACCGGCTGCCGTAGAAACCCTGAAATCCCTTGGTTACCGTCAGGTACCGGTGGTGATGGCCGCCGATGAACACTGGAGCGGCTTCCGCCCGGACAAAATTTCCGCGCTGGGTCAGTTAGCGATGGCACAGGGCTAATATCATGTTTCCACTGGTCTATTTTTCCAGCCAGTCGGAGAACACGCACCGATTTATCAGCCGTTTGGGCTTACCGGCGCGGCGTATCCCTCTGGACAACGCGCAGCGTTTACAGATCGATCGCCCCTATATTCTGGTGGTGCCAAGCTACGGCGGCGGCACCGCGCGCGGTGCGGTGCCCAAACAGGTGATTCAGTTTCTTAATGATGAAGCCAATCGCCGCCTGATCCGCGGCGTGATTGCGGCCGGTAACCGGAATTTCGGTACTGCGTTCTGCATGGCGGGCGACATTATCGCGCAAAAATGTCAGGTTCCTTATCTCTACCGCTTTGAGTTGCTGGGGACCGCCGACGATATTGCTAACGTAAAAGCGGGAGTAACCCAATTTTGGCAACAACAGACAGCACTCTCATAAAACCAGCTGCCAGTACGCTGGACTACCATGCGCTTAACGCGATGCTTAATCTTTATGATGCTGAGGGCAATATTCAGTTTGAAAAAGACCATGAAGCGACGCGTCAGTTCTTTCTGCAGCATGTTATCCCCAACAGCGTGCCCTTCGATTCGCTGGCCGATCGCCTGCAATACCTGGTGGCGGAAGGTTATTACGAGGCCGAAGTGCTTAACAGCTGGTCGTTTGATTTTGTCTGTGGTCTGTTTGCCCAGGCTTATCAGCGGCGTTTCCGTTTTAAAACTTTCCTCGGCGCCTGGAAGTTCTATACCAGCTATGCGCTGAAAACTTTTGATGGCAAACGCTATCTGGAGAACTTCGAAGATCGCGTCTGTATGCTGGCACTGACGCTGGCGCAGGGCGACGAGAAGCTGGCTACCGCGCTGATGGAAGAGGTGCTCTCCGGACGTTTCCAGCCTGCCACCCCGACATTCCTTAACTGCGGCAAACAGCAACGCGGCGAGCTGGTCTCCTGCTTCCTGCTGCGTATTGAAGATAATATGGAGTCGATTGGACGCGCGGTGAACTCTGCGTTGCAGCTGTCAAAACGCGGCGGCGGCGTGGCGTTTCTGCTCTCCAACCTGCGTGAAGCGGGTGCGCCGATTAAGCGTATTGAGAACCAGTCCTCCGGGGTGATCCCGGTGATGAAGATGCTGGAAGATGCATTCTCGTATGCCAATCAGCTGGGCGCACGCCAGGGCGCGGGGGCGGTCTATCTGCATGCCCATCATCCGGATATTTTGCGCTTCCTTGATACCAAGCGCGAAAACGCCGACGAGAAGATCCGCATTAAAACCCTGTCGCTGGGCGTAGTGATCCCGGATATCACTTTCCAGCTGGCGCGTGATAACCAGCAGATGGCGCTGTTCTCGCCGTACGACGTGGAACGCATCTACGGTCTGCCGTTTGGCGATATCAGCATCAGCGAAAAATATGCCGAGATGCTGGCCGACGACCGTATTCGTAAAACCTGGATCAATCCGCGCGAGTTTTTCCAGACGCTGGCGGAAATTCAGTTTGAATCCGGCTATCCCTACATTATGTATGAAGACACGGTTAATCGCGCCAACCCGATTAAGGGGCGCATTAATATGAGCAATCTCTGCTCCGAGATTTTGCAGGTGAATACGCCGACCGAATATAACGACGACCTCAGCTATCGTCAGATCGGCAAAGATATCTCCTGCAACCTCGGTTCGCTGAATATTGCCCATGCCATGGACTCGGAAGATTTTGCCCGCACCGTGGAGATCGCCATTCGCGGCCTGACGGCGGTGTCGGAAATGAGCCATATCGGTTCGGTGCCCTCAATTGCCGAAGGCAATGCACAGTCGCACGCTATCGGTCTTGGTCAGATGAATCTGCACGGCTACCTGGCGCGCGAAGGCATTATGTATGGTTCGGAAGAGGGCCTGGATTTCACCAACCTCTATTTTTACTGCATCACGTATCATGCGCTGCGCACCTCTAACCAGCTGGCGCGCGAACGTCAGCAGAGTTTCGCCGGCTTTAGCGAATCCCGTTACGCCAGCGGTGAATACTTTAACCAGTATGTGGAGCAGAGCTGGCAGCCACGTACCGCGCGCGTCGCCCGGCTGTTTGCTGACGCCGGTATCCCGTTACCGACGCAGGATGACTGGCGTGCGCTGCGTGAAGCGGTGATGACCAGCGGATTGTATAACCAGAACCTGCAGGCAATCCCGCCAACCGGTTCTATCTCCTATATCAATCACGCCACCTCCAGTATTCATCCGATCGTCTCGCGGATTGAGATTCGTAAAGAGGGGAAAACCGGTCGCGTCTACTATCCGGCGCCCTTTATGAATAATCAGAATCAGGCGATGTACCAGGATGCCTACGATATCGGCCCGGAAGCGATTATCGATACCTATGCTGAAGCGACGCGCCATGTCGATCAGGGGCTGTCGTTAACGCTGTTCTTCCGCGATACCGCCACCACCCGCGACATTAATAAGGCGCAGATTTACGCATGGAAGAAAGGCATCAAAACCCTTTACTACATCCGCCTGCGTCAGATGGCGCTGGAAGGCACCGAGGTGCAGGGCTGCGTATCCTGTTCTCTTTAATAGCAAAGGGAGCCGAAAACGGCTCCCCTGCATTGTAATTGTAGGGGCGGCGTTCTCGCCGTCCGCATGGCGATAAAGAAAAAATTATGACCAGACTAAAACGCGTACAAGCCATTAACTGGAACCATATCGAGGATGATAAAGATCTCGAAGTGTGGAACCGTCTGACCGCCAACTTCTGGCTGCCGGAAAAGCTGCCGCTCTCCAACGATCTGCCATCGTGGAACAGCCTGAATGCGCTGGAGCAACAGCTGACCATCCGGGTATTTACCGGACTGACGCTGCTCGACACCATCCAGAATACCCTTGGCGCCCCGGCGCTGATGGCCGATGCCCTGACGCCACACGAAGAAGCGGTGATGTCGAATATCAGCTTTATGGAAGCGGTGCATGCACGCTCCTACAGCTCGATCTTCTCAACGCTGTGTCATACCAGCGATGTCGATGCCGCCTATCAGTGGAGCGAAGAGAATCAGGCGCTGCAACGCAAGGCCGATATTATTTTGCAGCATTACCATAATGACGATCCGCTGAAGAAGAAAATCGCCAGCGTATTTCTCGAATCCTTCCTGTTCTATTCCGGCTTTTATTTGCCAATGTACTGGTCAAGCCGTGGCAAGCTGACCAATACCGCCGATCTGATCCGCCTGATTATTCGCGATGAAGCGGTGCATGGTTATTATATTGGTTATAAGTATCAGAAGGCGCTGGAAAAAGTCGACGATGCGCGCCGTGAAGAGCTGCAGCTATTTGCCTGTGATTTGATGCTGGCGCTGTATGAGAATGAACTGGCCTACACCGAAGATCTCTACGATGAGGTGGGCTGGAGTGAAGAGGTAAAAGCCTTCCTGCATTACAATGCCAACAAGGCGCTAATGAATCTGGGTTATGAGGCGCTGTTCCCGGCGGAAATGGCCAGCGTTAACCCGGCGATCCTGTCGGCGCTGTCGCCAAATGCCGATGAAAACCATGACTTCTTCTCTGGTTCCGGCTCTTCCTATGTGATGGGAAAAGCGGTCGATACCGAGGATGATGACTGGAACTTTTAACCGCTACAGAAGTGGCGCCGACCGGGTGCCACCTATTTCAAATTAATGCTGTTTTATTCCCTTAATTTCAGCCGATAAGCCAGACGATTTCACGATAATAAATTCGTCACATTCCCCCTTTCACATTAAATATCGTTACCTTTTGGCGTCAATATTTCCCGACCGGATGAGAAGATTCTGTAAGAAATATTCACTAATTTTCATCTTTTTTCATCCGCCGCAATCCCTTATGGACTCTGGCATTATCAGAGATTAGTGTCTCGCGGAATTCCCCCGCCGCGCCCGCCCAGGGTTGTCAGATAATCTCAGTGTGATAGGGTATATGCCGCATTTATTTAACCTGGGCAAAAGAAGAAATATAAGATAATTAACCACTAAACGGGAATTTAATTATTGCATGGCAATTAAACTAGAAGTTAAAAATTTATATAAAGTATTCGGGGAAAATCCTGATCGTGCGTTTAAGCACATCGAGAAAGGCATCAGCAAAGAAGCGTTGCTGGAGAAAACCGGCCTTTCCCTCGGGGTTAAAGACGCCAGTCTGGCCATTGAAGAAGGCGAGATATTTGTCATCATGGGATTATCCGGCTCCGGTAAATCCACCATGGTTCGCCTTCTCAATCGTCTGATAGAACCTACTCGCGGGCAGGTCATAATTGATGGTGTCGACATCGCGAAAATATCTGACAGCGAACTGCGTCAGGTACGTCGAAATAAAATCAGTATGGTATTCCAGTCCTTTGCGCTGATGCCGCATATGACGGTATTAAATAATGCCGCCTTTGGTATGGAATTAGCCGGTGTCCCGGTGGCCGAACGTCAGGAAAAAGCGCTGGATGCGCTGCGTCAGGTCGGACTGGATAATTATGCCCATGCTTATCCTGATGAGCTTTCCGGTGGTATGCGTCAACGCGTCGGTTTAGCTCGTGCGCTGGCAATTAACCCGGATATCCTGCTGATGGATGAAGCCTTCTCCGCACTCGATCCCCTGATTCGCACCGAGATGCAGGATGAGCTGGTGAAGCTGCAATCCAGACATCAGCGCACCATCGTGTTTATCTCCCATGACCTTGATGAAGCGATGCGTATTGGCGACCGTATTGCCATTATGCAGGGCGGCGAAGTGATCCAGGTCGGCACGCCAGATGAAATCCTGAATAACCCTGCCAATGATTATGTGCGCACCTTCTTCCGCGGTGTGGATATCAGTCATGTGTTTAGCGCCAAAGATATCGCGCGCCGCAGCGCCAGCGCCCTGATCCGCAAAGCACCCGGCTTTGGCCCACGCTCAGCGATCAAACTGCTGCAGGATGCGGACCGCGAATATGGTTACGTGCTGGAGCGGCAGAAATTTGTCGGTATCGTTTCCGTCGATTCACTGAAAGCCGCGCTGGCTGCCGGTGAAGGACTGGATGCGGCCCTGCTTGAATCACCTGCTGCGGTACAGGGTGATACCTCACTCAATGAACTGCTGTCCCATGTGGCGCAGGCGCCGTGCGCGGTGCCGATCGTCGGCGAGGAAAATCAGTACATCGGTATCATTTCCAAAGGCACGTTATTACAGGCATTAGATCGCGAGGGGGCAAACAATGAGTAAGCAAACCGCAAACCCGTGGGAAACCGCGCCAGCGCAAACCGAATCAGCACCCGCTCCCGCCGCTGACAGCACCAGCAGTGCAGCCAGCAGCAGCGATCCCTGGGGTACGCCTGCGGACAGCTCCGCTAATGCTGCGCCAGCCGATGGTGGCGCCAGCAGCAGTGGCGGCGCGGATGCCTGGGGCGCACCCGCCCAGTCCACCAGCGGTGGCCATGATGCGGCGGCCAGCAGTTCTGACTGGCTGAACAGCGCGCCAGCACCACAGGCGGAACACTTTAATATTCTCGATCCTTTCCACAAGACGCTGATCCCGCTGGACAGCTGGGTGACGGAAGGTATCGACTGGGTCGTTTCCCATTTCCGCCCGCTGTTCCAGGGCATTCGCGTGCCGGTGGATTATATTCTTAGCGCTTTCCAGCAGCTGTTGCTGGGTATGCCGGCGCCGGTGGCGATTATTCTCTTCGCCCTGATTGCCTGGCAGCTCTCCAGCGTAGGTATGGGCATCGCCACGCTGGTATCGCTGATTATTATTGGCGCGATTGGCGCCTGGTCGCAGGCGATGGTCACGCTGGCGTTGGTGCTGACCGCGTTGCTGTTCTGTATTGTCATCGGGCTGCCGCTCGGCATCTGGCTGGCGCGCAGCGAACGGGCAGCGAAAATTATCCGTCCGCTGCTGGATGCAATGCAGACCACGCCGGCGTTTGTCTATCTGGTGCCAATTGTGATGCTGTTTGGTATCGGTAACGTACCTGGCGTGGTGGTCACCATTATCTTTGCCCTGCCGCCGATTGTGCGTCTGACCATTCTTGGCATTAAGCAGGTACCGGCCGATCTGATCGAAGCCGCCGAGTCGTTTGGCGCCAACCCGCGCCAGATGCTGTTTAAAGTTCAGCTGCCGCTGGCGATGCCAACCATTATGGCCGGTGTGAACCAGACGCTGATGCTGGCGCTGTCGATGGTGGTTATCGCCTCGATGATTGCTGTCGGTGGTCTGGGACAGATGGTTCTGCGCGGCATTGGTCGCCTTGATATGGGCCTCGCCACCGTTGGCGGCGTCGGTATCGTTATCCTCGCGATTATCCTTGACCGTCTGACGCAGTCACTCGGCCGCGACAGCCGCACCCGTGGCACCCGCAGCTGGTATGCCAGTGGCCCAATCGGCCTGCTGACCCGTCCGTTTATCAAAAAGTAATTTTTCAGGCGGTGCGCCAGATGCACCGCCTGCTAATACTCACAAGAAAAGGAATCACTATGCGCAAGACAGCAATTTTGGCAGCCGCCTTAGCCACTCTGGCCGCGACACAGGTTTCCGCAGCGGAAATGCCGGGTAAAGGCGTTACCGTTACTCCAGTACAAAGCTCGATTGCAGAAGAGACTTTCCAGACGCTGCTGGTCAGCCGCGCGCTGGAGAAGCTCGGTTATACCGTCAATACCACCAGCGAAGTGGATTACAACGTCGGCTACACCACCATTGCGGCTGGCGATGCCACTTTTGTCGCCGCTAACTGGCAGCCACTGCATGACGATATGTATAAAGCCGCAGGCGGTGATAAGAAGCTTTATCGTCAGGGAACCTACGTTGAAGGCGCCGCTCAGGGTTATCTGATCGATAAGAAAACCGCTGAGAAATACAAAATTACCAATATCGAACAGCTGAAAGATCCGAAGATCGCCAAACTGTTTGATACCAATGGTGATGGCAAAGCCGATCTGACTGGCTGTACGCCAGGCTGGGGCTGTGAAACGGTGATTAACCACCAGATGCCCGCTTACGGCCTGACTAAAACGGTTGAAGCGAATATGGGTAACTACTCAGCGATGATCGCCGATGTAATGGCGCGCTTTAAGCAGGGTAAACCGGTGATCTACTACACCTGGACCCCTTACTGGCTGAGCGACGTACTGGTTCCGGGCAAAGATGTGGTCTGGCTGCAGGTGCCATTCTCTTCACTGCCGGGCGAACAGAAAGATGTGGATACCAAGTTGCCAAACGGCGCTAACTATGGTTTCCCGGTGAATACCATGCACATCGTCGCCAACAAAGCGTGGGTTGAGAAAAACCCGGCGGCAGGCAAGCTGTTTGCTGAGATGAAGTTGCCTATCGCGGATATCAATGCGCAGAATGCACGTATGCATGCTGGTGAAGCCTCTGAAGCGGATATCAACCGTCATGTCGATGGCTGGATCAAAGGTCACCAGGCACAGTTTGATAAGTGGGTTTCTGACGCTGCAGCCGCAGCGAAGTAACCCCATACACGGACGGCGAGAACGCCGTCCCTGCGAAAAAGCGGCCTATGGCCGCTTTTTTTACTGGTTTGTCCTGTTAACTATAACAACATTGAAATAGTTATTTGAGTTACTATTAGCTTATCCCTGTTATCAACGTTGTTAACTGATTATGAAATCTGCCCCTCAAGGACTGAATACACCGCTGGTAGCCCTTATGTCACTGGCAACCGGTCTCTCCGTTGCCTGTAATTACTATGTCCAGCCGTTGCTGGAAACCATCGCCCGCAGCTTCGATCTCTCCATTAACCAGGCCGGTTTTATCGTCACCACGGCACAGCTGGGTTATGCCGCAGGTTTACTGTTGCTGGTGCCGCTTGGCGATATGCTGGAACGACGCGGCCTGATCGTGGTGATGAGCCTGCTGGCGGCGGGCGGAATGGTGGTCACCGCCCTGTCATCCAGTCTGGCGATGATGCTGGCGGGTACCGTGTTAACCGGTCTGTTTTCGGTGGTGGCGCAAATTCTGGTGCCGCTGGCTGCCACGCTGGCCGCCCCGGAAAAGCGCGGTAAAGTGGTTGGCACCGTGATGAGCGGCCTGCTGCTGGGCATCCTGCTGGCGCGTACCGTCGCCGGTGGTTTGGCGCAGCTGGGCGGCTGGCGCACGGTGTACTGGGTCGCCAGTGTGCTGATGGTGCTGATGTCACTGGCGCTGTGGCGCTACCTGCCGCGCTACCGCCAGACTACCGCACTCAACTATCCGCAACTGCTGGCGTCCATTTTCCAGCTGTATGCCGGTAACCGCGTAATTCGTACCCGCGCCATTATTGGCTGCCTGTCATTTGCTAACTTTAGTGTGTTGTGGACCTCAATGGCCTTTCTGCTGGCCTCACCGCCCTATAACTACTCTGAAGGGATGATTGGCCTGCTGGGACTGGTTGGTGCGGCGGGCGCGCTGGCAGCGCGTCAGGCGGGTAGTCTGGCGGATAAAGGCAAAGCACGTCTCACCACCACGGCCGGACTGCTGATTATGCTGGTCTCCTGGGCCATCACCGCAGTTGGCGCTCACTCACTTATTGCGCTGATCGTCGGGATTATCCTGCTTGATCTGGCGGTACAGGGAGTGCATATCACCAACCAGAGCGTGATTTATCGGCGGATGCCGGAAGCGCGGAACCGTCTGACATCAGGCTATATGACCAGCTATTTTATCGGTGGCGCGGTCGGTTCGCTGGTCTCGGCCAGCGCTTTTCAGCATGCGGGCTGGTATGGCGTATGTGGCGCCGGTGCGGTGCTGACATTACTCAATTTGCTGAGCTGGTGGTGGGGATTCCGTCACGAAGACCGCAGCAATTAGCCTGCAAATAGTAAATTGAGGGATTTTCACCGGCTGCGGGGTATTAAGCCCTTACGCAGTCTGGTATTGTTTAACGTTACTTATTCAGGCTGGTTATTTTTACGCATGCAACTAATAAGCAATCGGAAAGGAATAGCGTCCAGCAGTGTGATCCACACCACACTGGCGCAACCTGCCCCCTGCCTGCCTGCCAGAGATAACCGCCGCCAGACCGTTTCCCGGTCTTCCCATTTTGCCACGGTAATCTGCAGCCGCCGTCAGTATTCCTCCGGCACAGTTACGCGTAGCCCAAACGCTGCTCATTTATTGCCTTGTTACGCCAGGCCTTGCCGTTCCGGGCCGTTTACAAAGTACCTTTTAACAGACCAGCAGCACCGGACTTTCCACGCTGTTGCGTATCCTGGGTTATGGACTGACCTGGACATTGTTGATGATGATTTTGTGAGCCTGAAAACAATCCCTGCTCCAAAAGTACCTATACTTTATAAGTCACCATCGTTACTATACCAGTTGCAACTAATGAGGTTCCCCCAAGATGGAAAGTTCGTTTACTCCCATTGAACAGATGCTAAATTTTCGCGCCAATCGCCAGAAAGATTTCCCTTTGCAGGAAATTATGCTGACGCGCTTGTGTATGCATATGCAGAGCAAGCTGCTGGAAAATCGCAATAAGATGCTGAAAGCTCAGGGGATTAACGAGACACTGTTTATGGCGTTGATCACACTGGATGCGCAGGAAAACCACAGCATTCAGCCGTCAGAACTGAGCTCTGCACTTGGCTCATCGCGCACCAATGCCACGCGTATCGCGGATGAGCTGGAAAAACGCGGCTGGATTGAGCGTCGTGAAAGCGACAACGACCGTCGTTGCCTGTACCTGACCCTGACCGAGAAAGGCAATGAATTCCTGCGCCAGCTGCTGCCACCGCAGCATCAGAGTTTGCAGCATTTATGGTCTTCACTCAGCACCTCAGAGAAAAGTCAGCTGGAAGGCATCACCCGTAAGCTGCTGAATCGCCTCGATCAGATGGATGAGGAACAAGTTATCTCGTCCCTGTCGCGTTAATAGCAATATCTGCGACACAATCACGCTTAGAAACCGCTATTTTAATCCCCCATTTATCCATGCCAGCGCTTACCCCGCTGGCATTTTAGGCTCGGGACCTTGCGTACAAGGATGCACGCAACCCCGTAATACGTGAAAAACGTGGAGAACACCATGAGTGCAAATGCGGAGATGCAACCGCAGCAGCCAAACAATAAAAAGAAAAAGCGCAAAACCGCGCTTATTTTTTTGGCTGTCGTGTTTATCGTGATTGGAATCGCATATCTGACTTACTGGTTTTTAGTGCTGCGTCACTATCAGGAGACCGACGACGCTTATGTCGCCGGTAACCAGGTACAGGTGATGGCGCAAGTGTCGGGCAGCGTGAATAAAGTATGGTTCGATAATACTGACTTTGTGAAAAAAGGGGATGTGCTAATCACCCTCGACAAGACCGATGCTGAACAGGCGTTCGAAAAAGCCCAGACCGCACTGGCCACCAGCGTGCGTCAGACGCATCAGCTGATGATTAACGGTAAACAGTATCAGGCATCTATCGATCTGCAGAAAACCGCGCTTACCCAGGCAGAAGCGGATCTTAAACGTCGTGAGCCGCTGGGCAGCGCCAATCTGATTGGTCGCGAAGAGTTACAGCACTCGCGTGATGCGGTGGTTACCGCTAAAGCCCAGCTGGATGTCGCTATCCAGCAGTACAACGCCAATCAGGCGATGATTCTGAATACCGCGCTGGAAAATCAGCCAGCGGTGAAACAGAACGCCGCCGCACTGCGCGATGCCTGGCTGGCGCTGCAGCGTACCGAAGTCGTCAGCCCAATAGACGGTTTTGTCTCGCGCCGCAGTGTACAGCCGGGTTCGCAGATCACCTCCACTACCCCACTGCTGGCGGTGGTGCCGGCAAAAAATCTGTGGATCGACGCCAACTTTAAAGAGACTCAGCTCGCCGGTGTGCGTATTGGTCAACCGGCAACGGTGATCAGCGATATTTATGGCGATGATGTCGAATATCACGGCAAAGTGGTCGGCCTCGATATGGGCACCGGCGGCGCGTTCTCACTGCTTCCGGCGCAGAATGCCACCGGTAACTGGATTAAAGTGGTGCAGCGTCTGCCGGTACGTATCGAACTGGATGCCGCTGAAGTGGAAAAACATCCACTGCGTATTGGTCTTTCAACGCTGGTGAAAGTCGACACCCAGAATAAAGACGGGATGGTGCTGGCTAACAGCGTGCGTCAGTCGCCGGCTTATGAAACCAATGCGCTGGCACTGGATTTAGCGCCGGTTAATCAGCTGATTGCCGATATTATTCGCGCCAATGCGGGCTAAGAAAGCGGGAGGCTGTTATGGCACAAAAACCGCTTGAGGGAGCCCCGTTAGTCCTGATGACTATCGCCCTGTCGCTGGCGACATTTATGCAGGTGCTGGACTCCACTATCGCTAACGTGGCAATCCCGACGATTGCCGGTAACCTCGGTTCCTCGACCTCACAGGGCACCTGGGTTATCACCTCGTTTGGCGTGGCCAATGCGATCTCGATTCCGATCACCGGCTGGCTGGCGAAACGGGTCGGCGAAGTGCGGCTGTTTCTCGGCTCAACCATTGCCTTTGTGATCGCTTCCTGGCTGTGCGGCATGTCCAACAGCCTGAGCATGCTGATCTTCTTCCGCGTGATTCAGGGCGTGGTCGCCGGGCCGCTGATTCCGTTATCACAGAGTCTGTTGCTGAATAACTATCCGCCTGCCAAACGCAGTGTCGCCCTGTCGTTATGGGCGATGACGATCATTGTTGCGCCGATTTTAGGCCCAATCCTCGGTGGCTGGATCAGCGATAACTATCACTGGGGGTGGATCTTCTTTATCAACGTGCCAATTGGTGCGGTGGTAGTGATGCTGACGCTACAGACGCTGCGCACGCGCGAAACCAAAACCGAAATCAAGCCGATTGATACCGTCGGTCTGGTACTGCTGGTGGTGGGGATCGGTTCCCTGCAGATTATGCTGGATCAGGGTAAAGAGCTGGACTGGTTTAACTCGACGGAAATTATTGTGCTAACGGTGGTCGCCGTCACGTCGCTACTGGTATTACTGGTATGGGAGCTGACCGACGACCATCCGATAGTCGATCTGTCGCTGTTTAAGTCGCGCAACTTTACCATCGGCTGCCTGTCGATCAGCCTTGCCTATATGCTCTACTTCGGCTCGATAGTGCTGTTGCCGCAGTTGTTGCAGGAGGTGTATGGCTATACCGCCACCTGGGCAGGTCTGGCCTCGGCGCCGGTGGGGATTATTCCGGTGATCCTGTCGCCGATTATTGGTCGCTTTGCCCATAAACTTGATATGCGTAAGCTGGTGACCTTCAGCTTTATTATGTATGCAGTCTGTTTCTACTGGCGTGCTTATACCTTTGAACCGGGAATGGACTTTGCCGCGTCGGCCTGGCCGCAGTTTATCCAGGGCTTTGCTATCGCCTGCTTCTTTATGCCACTGACCACCATTACCCTGTCGGGCTTACCGCCGGAGCGAATGGCGGCAGCATCCAGCTTGTCCAACTTTACGCGTACCCTCGCGGGTTCGATTGGCACCTCGATCACTACCACCATGTGGGTCAATCGCGAGTCGATGCATCACAGTTATCTCAGCGAGTCGGTGACGCCCTTTAATGTCAACTCGCAGGAGATGTACCGTCAGCTGGAGCAGGCAGGTATGACTCAGCAGCAGGCCTCGGCGTATATCGCGCAGCAGATCACCAATCAGGGGCTGATTATTTCCGCCAATGAGATCTTCTGGCTTTCCGCCGGTGTGTTCCTGGTGCTGCTGGTACTGCTGTGGTTTGCCCGCCCGCCATTTGGCGCTGGCGGTGGCGGTGGCGGTGCCCATTAAAAAAGGCGGCGAAAACGCCGCCCCTGGATTAATTTCACCCAGGGGCGGCGTTCTCGCCGCCCGTCACTTTTTAACGATTAACTATTCTGACGCCACCATTCGGCTAACAGTACGCCGGTCGCCACCGATACGTTCAGGCTTTCAACCTTACCCGTACCGCCAATCGACACGCTCAGATCGCCCTTTTGCCAGGCGCTGTCTGACAGACCATCGCGTTCCTGTCCCAGTACCAGTACCACTTTCGCTGGCAGCTCAACGCGCGCCAGTGGGGTACCTTTATGACTGGAAGTGGTGACAATGGTATAGCCTGCTTTACGGAATGCATCCAGACCGGCGACAAAGCTCTCGCCGCTAATTGCCTGTACATGTTCCGCGCCGCCTTCAGCGGTACGCACTGCTGCACCGGACTCCAGCAGTGAAGCATCGTCAACCAGTAAACCTTTAGCACCAAAGTGCGCACAGCTGCGCATAATGCCGCCAAGGTTATGCGGGTTGCCGATATCTTCCAGCGCCAGCACACAATCTTTCTCGCCCGCGTCAGCAAGCCATTCACTGACTGGCATCCCTGAACGCTTCTTAATCAGGAAGCAAACACCACCGTGGTGCTCAGTGCCCGAGGCTTTGGCCAGTTCAGCTTCATCGACTACATGATAGGCCTTACGATTAGCCGCCATCCAGCGCAACGCTTCACGAAAACGTGGCGTAACCTCCTGCACAAACCATGCGCGGACAATACATTCCGGACGGCTCTGAAACAGTGCCTGACAGGCATTTTCGCCGTAGACACGTGTTTCTTCCAGGCGCTGACGACGCAGCTGCTCTGGATCGATATAACTTTTCCCGCTGATACCACCGTGATCGGGTTTGCTGTCATCTGCTGCTGCAGCTGGAGCACGTGAAACCGTACGCCATGGCGAGTCACTATGACCGCTATCGCGCCCGCCGCGAGGCTTATCATCAGCATTTCGGGAAGGACGACGATTGCCATCCTGACGAGCTGCGGCCGGACGGCCACCTTTACCGGTACGTGGATTTTGTCCACGCTTGTCATTCTCGTCATCACCGCGGACATACATCACTTTGACTTTGCCGCTTTTACCTTTAAATTCGTCGTTCATCTTTTCCTCCACCTGGCTGAGCGCGAAGCGCGCAGATTACCTGATGTGACCACGCTAAGCTATTAACTTCCACCAAAAGCTATTAACTATTATACCCATTGGGGATTCCACGTTGTTGATGTGGCAAGGTCGTCCGATAATTAGCCTCAGGAAATGCGCCGGGCGGTAAGTAAACGCTCACCAATAACCCAGATTTTGAGGTGAACAATGAATACGGTTTGTGCATCATGTCAGGCGACGAATCGCGTTCCGGAAGATCGTATTACTGACAGTGCGAAATGCGGTCGTTGCGGCAGCCAGCTATTTGACGGCGACGTGATCAATGCCACTACGGCAACCTTTGATAAATATCTGCAGGATGATCTGCCGGTAGTGGTGGACTTCTGGGCGCCATGGTGCGGCCCTTGCGTTAACTTTGCGCCGGTTTATAAAGATGTGGCGGAAGAGCGCAGCGGCAAAGTGCGCTTTATCAAGGTTAACACAGAAGCGGAACCAGAGCTGAGCGCGCGCTTCCGTATCCGCAGTATCCCTACCATTATGCTGTTTAAGCAGGGCCAGATGGTCGATATGCTGAGTGGCGCGATGCCTAAAGCGCCATTTTCTGAATGGCTGGATGAATCAATATAAGCAAGATGTCCCCGGTCAATCAGATAATATCACCGCAGGCAACCCAATACGCCTGATTGAGGGGAAACATCACGATGGCTCCGCAGCAGCTTGTCTGCGGAGGACCTCGTGATGGTCGCCCCGGCTATCTCGATCCGCCAGACGACTTCCCCGATGATTTCCGCTAATATGGCGTTTTCATTTTAATAGCCTTTTATGATCGAAAATGCTGTTCTTCGTCTGCGCGCAGAGCGCCTTGCCCGCGCCACCCGTCCGTTTCTGGCGCGCGGAAATCGTACCATTCGTTGTCAGCGCTGCCTGCTGCCAGAGAAAAACTGCCTGTGCGTGACAATATCACCGCAGCTGGCGCGCAGCCGTTTCCTTCTGGTGATGTTTGATACCGAGCCAATGAAGCCAAGCAATACCGGCCGCCTGATTGCCGATATTCTGCCGGATACCCGGGCTTTTGGCTGGTCGCGCACCGAACCCGATGCGGCGCTGCTGGCGGCGGTGCAGGATCCCGCAGTGCAGCCGATGGTGGTGTTTCCCGAATCCTATGCCGATGCCGGCCGGCCAGTGCTGAACACGCCGCCGCTCAGTGGTAAGCCGCCGCTGTTTATTATGCTGGATGGTACCTGGACCGAAGCACGCAAAATGTTTCGCAAAAGCCCGTGGCTTGACGCGCTGCCGGTGATGTCGCTGTCGCTGACCACCGTATCTGAGTATACCCTGCGCGAATCGCATGGCGCCGGACAGCATTGCACCGCGGAAGTGGCCGCCGAGCTACTGGCCCAGGCCGGTGACAGTGCCGCCGCCGGGGCGCTGACGCAGCATTTCAGCCTGTTCCGCCAGCGTTATCTGGCGGGAAAACCTCATCATCCAATCCATCTCACGGCAGAAGTCGCAGAAAGCGTTTAGAATCAGGCTTATCACTTTCTACGGGAGCCGGAAATGAGCCAACGCGGCCTGGAAGCACTGTTACGTCCTAAATCGATTGCGGTGATAGGTGCATCGGTAAAACCTCAGCGCGCAGGTTATCTGATGATGCGCAATCTGCTGGACGGCAACTTCAATGGCCCGATACTCCCGGTCACGCCGCAATATAAGGCGGTGTGCGGTGTACTGGCCTTCCCGGATGTCGCCAGTCTGCCACTGGCTCCCGACCTGGCGATAATCTGCACCAATGCCAGCCGCAATCTTAGTTTACTGCAACAGCTGGGCGAACGCGGCTGTAAAGCCTGTATTATCCTCTCCGCACCTGACAACCAGCTGGCTGAACTGAAAGCCTGCGCCAGTCAGTGGCAGATCCGTCTGCTCGGTCCCAACAGTCTCGGGCTGCTGGCGCCGTGGCAGGGGCTGAACGCCAGCTTTTCACCGGTGCCGATTGAGAAAGGCAAACTGGCGTTTATTTCGCAATCGGCCGCAGTATCCAATACCATCCTCGACTGGGCGCAGCAGCGACAGCTGGGGTTCTCATGGTTTATCGCCCTCGGTGACAGCCTCGATATCGACGCCGATGACCTGCTTGATTTCCTTGCGCGCGATGGCAAGACCAGCGCTATTCTGCTGTATCTCGAGCATCTGAGCGATGCGCGGCGTTTTGTCTCCGCCGCGCGTAGCGCTTCGCGTAATAAACCGATTCTGGTGATCAAAAGCGGTCGCAGCAGTCAGGCGCAGGCGCTGTTAAAAACCCACCCCGGCCTTGATGCCGCCTGGGACGCCGCCATCCAGCGCGCCGGTTTGCTGCGCGTACAGGATACCCATGAACTGTTTTCGGCGGTAGAAACCTTAAGCCATATGCGCCCGCTGCGCGGTGAGCGTCTGATGATTATCAGTAATGGCGCGGCACCGGCGGCGCTGGCGCTGGATGCGCTCGACGCGCGCAATGGCAAACTGGCTACGCTCAGTGAAAACACCATTAACGCTTTGCGCGCGGCGCTGCCGTCGACCGTGACTCCCGGTAACCCACTGGACTTAAAAGATGATGCCTCACCCGAGCACTATCTGACTGCGGTCAGGCTGTTGCTGGACAGCCATGATTTCGATGCGCTGATGATTGTCCATGCCCCGAGCGCAGTAGCGCCGGCGAGCGCCACCGCACAGCAGCTGATTGCCGCGATTAAACAGCATCCGCGCGGCCAGGCGGTTACCATGCTGACGAACTGGTGCGGCGAATTCTCCTCTCCCGAAGCCCGTCGCGCCTTTAGCGATGCCGGTATTCCGACCTATCGCACGCCGGAAGGCACCATAACCGCTTTTATGCATATGGTGGAGTATCGTCGTAATCAGAAACAGCTGCGCGAGACGCCTGCCCTGCCAGCGGATTTGCAACAGGATACCGCACACGCGCATCTGCTGATCCAGCAGGCGCTGAGCGCCGGACCAACCAGCCTTGATACTCACGAAGTGCAGGCGATTCTGCAAGCCTACGGTCTTAATACCCTGCCGACTTGGATTGCCAATGACAGCGTCGAAGCGATGCATATCGCCGGACAAATTGGCTATCCGGTGGCGCTGAAGCTACGCTCGCCGGATATCCCGCATAAATCGGAAGTTCAGGGGGTGATGCTCTATCTGCGCACCGCCAGTGAGGTGCAGCAGGCGGCCGATGCCATTATTGACCGCGTTAAGCTGGCCTGGCCGCAGGCGCGCATTCATGGCCTGCTGGTGCAGAGCATGGCTAACCGCGCCGGGGCGCAGGAATTACGCATTGTTGTTGAACAGGACCCGCTGTTTGGCCCGATTATTATGCTGGGGGAAGGCGGCATCGAGTGGCATGCCGACCGCCAGGCAGTGGTCGCCTTACCGCCGCTGAATATGACGCTGGCGCGCTATCTGGTGATCCAGGCGATTAAAAGCGGCAAGATCCGTGGCCGCAGCGCCTTGCGTCCGCTGGATATTGCCGGTATCAGCCAGGTGCTGGTGAAAGTTTCTAACCTGATTGTCGATTGCCCCGATATCCGGCGCCTCGATATTCATCCGCTGTTAGCGGTCGGTGACGAGTTTACCCTGCTGGATGTCACCATGGAGCTGTCGCCCTTTAGCGGCGATGCGGAAGCACGGCTGGCGATCCGCCCCTACCCGCATCAGCTGGAAGAGCGGGTCGGGCTGAAAGATGGTCAGCACTGCCTGTTCCGGCCAATCCTGCCTGAAGATGAACCGTTGCTGCAGCGTTTTATTGCTCAGGTGACCAAAGAGGATCTTTACTATCGCTATTTCAGTGAGATCAATGAGTTCACCCACGATGACTTAGCGAATATGACGCAGATCGACTACGATCGGGAAATGGCGATCGTCGCGGTACGCCAGTATCAGGGAGAGAGCGAGATTATTGGCGTCACACGCGCCATCTCGGATGCCGACAATATTGATGCGGAATTCTCGGTACTGGTGCGCTCTGACCTGAAAGGGCTGGGCTTAGGCCGCCGTTTACTGGAAAAAATGATCGTCTATACGCGTGAGCATGGTCTGCAACAACTTAACGGCATCACCATGCCGGGTAATCGTGGCATGATCACGCTGGCGCGCAAACTGGGGTTTGCCATCGATATTCAGCTGGAAGACGGCATTGTCGCTCTGGCGTTACCCCTTGCCGCAACCAGCAGCTAACCTTGTAGAGAAAGGTAAAATTAACGCCTTCCGCTGCAGTTGATGTTAATATTGTTGGTTACAGTCATGATTTAATGGCAAAAGGCCATTCAATGAACAGAGAAGAAGCGCACTGTGATGTTGTCCAAATTTAAGCGCAATAAACACCAACAACACCTTGCACAACTGCCAAAACTGTCTCAGTCAGTAGCTGATGTGACAACGCTGTTTTCACCGAACGATTTTCGCGAGACATTGCTGGAAAAAATCGCCGGTGCGACACGTCGCATCTGTATTGTGGCACTCTATCTGGAAAATGATGATGCCGGTCGCGGCATTATGTCAGCGCTGTATGCGGCGAAGCGCGCCCGTCCGGAAGTTGAGATTAGCGTACTGGTTGACTGGCATCGTGCTCAGCGTGGGCGTATTGGCGCCGCAGCAGCGGCCACCAATGCGGACTGGTATTGTGAGATGGCGGCGAATAATCCCGAGATCGCCATTCCGGTGTACGGCATTCCGGTCAACACCCGCGAAGCGCTTGGCGTATTGCATCTGAAAGGCTTTATTATTGATGACTGCGTGCTGTATAGCGGTGCCAGCATCAATGATGTCTATCTGCATCAGCATGATAAATACCGTTATGACCGCTATCAGCTGATCCGCAATCCGCAGCTGGCGGACACCATGCTGACATGGATCGATAATAATCTGAAGGCGGCCGAAGCGGTTCATCGTCTCGATCGCCTTGAGCGACCAAAAAGCCCTGAAATCAAAAATGAAACCCGTCAGTTCCGCCAGGATCTGCGCGGCTTTGATTATCAGTTTACCGGTAATGCCAACAATGAAGAGCTGGCGGTAACGCCGTTGGTCGGTCTCGGCAAACGCAGCCTGCTGAATAAAACCATCTACCATCTGATGCCTTGTGCCGAGCAGAAGCTGACGATCTGTACGCCATACTTCAACCTGCCTGCTCTGCTGGCGCGCAATATTATTTATTTGCTGCGTCAGGGCAAAGAGGTGGAGATTATCATCGGCGATAAGACCGCCAATGACTTCTATATCCCGGAAGATCAGCCATTTAAGATTATTGGCGCACTGCCCTATTTGTATGAGATTAACCTGCGCCGTTTCCTTAGCCGCCTGCAATACTATGTCACCAGCGGACAGCTGACGGTCAGATTGTGGAAAGATGGCGAAAACAGTTATCACCTGAAAGGTATGTGGGTGGATGACGAATGGATGCTGATTACCGGTAATAACCTCAATCCACGTGCATGGCGGCTGGATCTGGAAAATGCTGTATTGATCCACGATCCGCTGCAGCAGCTGGCAGAGCAACGCGAACGCGAACTGGCGTTGATCCGTACCCATACTTCCGTGGTAAAACATTTCCGTGACTTAGACAGTATTGCCGATTATCCGGTTAAAGTTCGCAAGCTGATCCGACGCTTACGCCGTATTCGTATCGATAAGTTGATCAGCCGTATTCTTTGATCCATTCCCCTCCCCCCTCTGTGGGGGAGGGTCGGAGCGGTTAATCTTATGGTGAAATACCTGCTGCTGCTGCCGCTGCTGCTCTGTTCTGGTTGTACTCATATGGCGCAGGATAACTGGACCGGCGAGGACAAAGCACAGCACTTTATCGCCTCTGCAGTGTTTTCTGCGGCGGGTAATGAGTATGGGCAAAAACAGCACTGGAGCGATACGCGCAGTAACAGCTTTGGGCTGATGTTCGCTATTAGCCTCGGCGCGGCGAAAGAGTTATATGACAGTCGCGCCGCAGGCACTGGCTGGAGCTGGAAGGATTTTAGCTGGGATATAGCCGGTGCTGCCACCGGCTACGCATTATGGAATATCGGCCAGTAATCAGAGCTTGATCCCTTTCCCCCGACGGTGCAGCAGCAACGAAACAATAAATGCCACCGCCGCCATCACCGAGACATACCAGAAGAAGCTGGTTTCATGCCCTGCCGCCTTCAGTGATAACGCCACATACTCCGCAGAACCACCAAAAATCGCATTCGCTACCGCATAGGACAGTCCGACACCCAGCGCACGTACTTCCGGTGGAAACATCTCTGCTTTCAGAATACCGCTGATCGAGGTGTAAAAACTGGTGATCAACAGTGCGACCATTACCAGCGCAAAGGCGATCCAGCTATTATCAACACTTTGCAGGATCGTCAGGATCGGCACCGTCAGCACCGCGGCAAAACCGCCAAAGATCAGCATTGAACTGCGACGGCCAATTTTATCGGACAGCGCACCAATTAACGGCTGCACCAGCATAAACACAAACAATGCACCGGTCATCAGCGCGCTGGCACTTTTCGCATCCATACCTGAGGTATTCACCAGATATTTCTGCATATAGGTGGTGAAAGTGTAGAAACTTAGCGAACCACCGGCGGTAAAGCCCAGCACCATAATAAACGCCCGACGATGTTTCCACAGGCCACGCAGGCTGCCAGCATCTTTATGTGCGCGGGTTTTATTGTCGGAAGTTTCATCCAGTGAACGTCGCAGAAAAAGCGCGACTACCGCCAGTACCGCTCCCAGGGCAAACGGAATACGCCAGCCCCAGCTATGCAGATCTTCATCCGACAGGATCTGTTGCAGGATCACCACCGTTAACAGCGCCAGTAACTGCCCGCCAATTAAGGTGACATACTGGAACGAGGCATAGAAACCTTTGCGCCCTTCCACCGCCACTTCACTCATATAGGTGGCGCTGGTGCCATATTCGCCCCCGACCGACAGCCCCTGGAACAGACGCGCCAGCAACAGCAATACCGGCGCCCAGATACCCAGCGTGGCATAACCTGGCAGGCAGGCGATCACCAGCGAGCCAAAGCACATCATGCAGACAGAGATCAGCATCGATGTTTTACGACCATGTTTATCCGCGATATAACCGAACAACCAGCCGCCAATCGGACGCATCAGAAAGCCGGCGGCAAATACCCCGGCCGTTTGTACCAGCTGGGTAGTGCTGTTGCCTGTAGGGAAGAAGATATGGGCAAAATAGAGTGAGCAAAAAGAATAGACATAGAAATCGAACCACTCCACCAGATTTCCAGAAGAGGCGCCAACGATGGCCCAAATACGTTTCCTGGTCTGTTGCGCGGTTTCAGCCTGCGGTTGATCTTGTTCTGTTATCAGGTCGGCCATTAAATACCCTCTTTTCCTTGCTGATAAAATCAGCACCAAAGAGATCAGTAAAGCACTTCGGCGATCACTAAATCAAATTTTTTGCATTATGATTGCAACAATATGATTTAGGTAACGTTTTGACGAATTTTAGCGAATAAATGGCGGCTATTTTCAGGGGTTATTGCTGATTTTTGACAATATCAAGACGCAAAAAACCCTCATGCTTTCGCATGAGGGTTATCGCAATTTGATGCCTGGCAGTTCCCTACTCTCGCATGGGGAGACCCCACACTACCATCGGCGCTACGGCGTTTCACTTCTGAGTTCGGCATGGGGTCAGGTGGGACCACCGCGCTAAA
>NZ_JAODIM010000037.1 GCF_025527015.1 Winslowiella arboricola
CAAATCCGCGACACGGGCGGCGAGAACGCCGCCCCTACACAAAGCCGAAGACTGTTGTAGGGGAGCCGTTTTCGGCTCCCGTAATAACGAATGCCACACTTGCTATGGTGCAGATCCGCGACACGGGCGGCGAGAACGCCGCCCCTACACAAAGCCGAAGACTGTTGTAGGGGAGCCGTTTTCGGCTCCCGTAATAACGAATGCCACCCCAGCTATGGTGCAAATCCGCGACACGGGCGGCGAGAACGCCGCCCCTACACAAAGCCGAAGACTGTTGTAGGGGAGCCGTTTTCGGCTCCCGTAATAACGAATGCCACACTTGCTATGGTGCAGATCCGCGACACGGGACGAAAACTATGCAGCTACGGCTTGACGTTCAAGGCGGTAGCTACAACAACCTGCTCAAGTGTTATCAGGCATGCTGTTACGTTTCTTATTAAATAGAAAAGTGCTCTGCGCAAAAGATTAGAAACTTCTGAACGATCCCATGAGCGAAGCTAATTAGAATCAATACCTAAACCAAATTACAGTTACTACCTGGTCTTTAGTCTATTTAAAGTATGCTTCAGTGCGTGACTGTTAAGGCGGAGTCTACATTACTCTGCTGCTTTTCCATCATTTTAAACTCAGTGGCGTCAATTTTTTCGCTCAATAGCAGGATTATGAATGGCGGGTTTTTCCGCAATAGCATGGCCAAATATTATTGGTGAGTTTAAAACAATCATAGTCAAAAACTTCAACCATTTTTTAGCTACTGACAGAAAAGATTAATAAATACGGTAGTTAGTGCAATAAACGATCTTCGCATATTCCGAACAATTCAATAACTGCATTATACCGATTTTCGCGCAGCTTACGTGACATTAAAAAATATTTAGTACGACCACATCCAAAAAAGGAATTAATTGATGAATAATGGTTTTTTCTTAAATAATAAAAATAACAATTATATAAAGGAATATCTGGAAAAACAATTATCGAGATATGGGATAATGAATTATGCCTATCTCGTAATGAATAAAATAAAACTTGATGAAATAATGATTATCAGTAATTTAAGTGACTATTTCACGAATATTTACCTGAAGAATAAATATCAAAGTATAGATCCTGTTATAATCAATGCGCTAAATCGTATTTCGCTGCTAACCTGGGATGAGGATCTGGCTGTTAACTCTCAATGGACAACCTCTAAACGTTGCCAGAAAGCATGGGGGTATATCTTAAAATCAGTCACTCCTTTCAATATTATCAGTGGGCAGACCTTTGTTTTACATGACAACAATAACAATATTGCATTATTATCACTGTATATTAATAAGTTTTTAATGGCGGACATTGATGATAATGTAAGAAAACATAAAGATGCACTTCAGGGTCTTTTGATTACTATCCATGAAATGTTGCTTTATCTCTACCGCGAAGACTAAGAAATCAACCGTACAAGAATTGATAAAAATATTTTTTCTTCCCGTGAGGCTGAAATATTTTACTGGTGCAGCATTGGAAAGACGTATCCCGAAATTGCTATCATATTTAACATCTCCGTTAGTACGGTGAAATTTCATATGGGCAATATTGTAAAAAAAATGGGTGTCAATAATGCGAAACATGCCATAAGCCTGGGAATTGAATTAAAACTTTTTTCTGCTTGTCAGAGAGAAAAGAGAATCCTGTTTTACGATAAATCAATCGGGTGAACCCTGCTGCATAGTTTCACAGCGAAAATCTATCTTCATGGCAATGCGGCGTTTGTATTGTATTTACTTCAATCTGGTCATTACACTCAGGGCAATAAACCGTGCACGCGTCATATAAAATCTATTGCCCACGGCCAATGGTCTGGATCAGCATCACTGGCCTGAACGTCGTTTTTACAGTTCCAGCGTATATACCCGTGAAGTTTCTCCCCACGGGTGATAGCCGGAACCATCGAATACAAAGTTGTATCGCTCGTAAAAACCGTCCAGATCGGTACACAGATGCAACTTTTTGAACCCCAGCAGCTTTGTCTGTTGTGCCACATGCTGAATCAGCCGTCTGGCATATCCCTGCCCGCGGTATTTTTCCTCAATAAACAGCGCGCATAACCAGGGATAAAGTTCCCCCCGACTGATAAAATCATTGGTTATCAACCCCGCACAGCCGATACACTCTTGCTTCTCCATCAGCAAAAACCATTGTGGCAACGGGTTTTCTGCAT
This sequence comes from Winslowiella arboricola, assembly GCF_025527015.1. Lineage (GTDB taxonomy): Bacteria > Pseudomonadota > Gammaproteobacteria > Enterobacterales > Enterobacteriaceae > Erwinia > Erwinia arboricola. The sequence goes on from NZ_JAODIM010000037.1 coordinate 2,204, forward strand.
CAATAGCGTGAGTAATGGCGTCGTGATACATCATCATCGTCTCTTTCGATGCCCATTTTTGCTGAAAATAAGCAATGGCCGCATCGGCAACTTCGGGGCGCTCACGTACCGAGATAATTTCCATATCACTCCCTTTATCAGGAAGCAGCAATAAACAGCTCGCGCGCCTCATGCAAGCGATCGCGCACCGCCGCCGCTTCTTCAAACTCCAGATTTTGCGCATGCTGTTGCATCTGTGCTTCCAGCTCATGAATTTTCTTCTGCAGCGCCTGCGGCGTCAGCGCCAGATAGCCTTCACTGGCCTCTTCAACCACCCGTGAAGATTTACCGCGTCCCCGGGTTTTGTTTTTGCCGTAGCCCTGACCGAGCTGCAGAATATCGGCGATCTTCTTGTTCAGCCCCTGCGGCACAATGCCGTTATCCAGATTGTACTGATGCTGCTTCTCACGACGACGCTCGGTTTCGCTGATGGCTTTGGCCATCGACGCGGTGATACGGTCGCCATACAGAATCGCCTTACCATTGATATTACGCGCCGCACGACCAATGGTCTGGATCAGCGAGCGTTCGGAACGCAGGAAGCCCTCTTTATCGGCATCCAGGATCGCCACCAGCGACACTTCCGGCATATCCAGCCCTTCACGCAGCAGGTTGATGCCCACCAGCACATCAAACTCACCCAGACGCAGGTCGCGGATAATCTCGACACGCTCCACGGTATCGATATCTGAGTGCAGATAGCGCACCCGCTCGCCATGCTCTTCAAGGTACTCGGTAAGATCTTCGGCCATGCGTTTGGTCAGCGTGGTCACCAGTACGCGTTCGTTAATCGCCACGCGCTTACGGATTTCCGACAGCAGATCGTCGACCTGAGTGCCTACCGGACGCACTTCAATTAACGGGTCGAGCAGACCGGTTGGTCGCACCACCTGATCGATAATCTCTTCACCGGATTTCTCCAGTTCATAGTTACCCGGCGTCGCCGAAACATAGATAGTTTGCGGCGCCAGCGCCTCAAACTCTTCAAATTTCATCGGGCGGTTATCCAGCGCCGACGGCAGACGGAAGCCATACTCCACCAGCGTCTCTTTACGCGCACGGTCGCCGCGATACATGCCGCCAATCTGCGGAATAGTCACATGCGACTCATCCACCACCAGCAAACCGTCAGCAGGAAGATAGTCAAACAGCGTCGGCGGCGCTTCGCCCGGTCCACGCCCGGAGAGGTAACGCGAGTAGTTTTCAATGCCGGAGCAGTAACCCAGCTCATTCATCATCTCTAAATCAAACTGGGTACGCTGCGACAGACGCTGCTCTTCCAGCAGCTTGTTGTTCGCCAGCAGCACCTGGCGGCGATCGGCCAGCTCGACTTTAATCTCTTCCATCGCCGTCAGAATACGTTCGCGCGGCGTCACATAGTGCGTTTTTGGATAGATGGTATAACGCGGCAACACTTCCAGTACCTGACCGGTCAGCGGATCCAGCAGCGACAGGCGCTCAACCTCCTGATCAAACAGCTCCACACGCAGCGCAATCTCATCAGATTCGGCCGGGAAAATATCAATCACTTCACCGCGTACGCGGAACGTACCGCGCTGGAATGCCTGGTCGTTGCGGGTGTATTGCAGCTCGGTCAGACGGCGCAGTATCGCGCGCTGGTCGATAATCATGCCGCGCGTAAGATGCAGCATCATTTTCAGATAAAGATCGGGATCGCCAAGGCCATAGATCGCCGATACTGACGCCACCACAATCACATCGCGGCGCTCCAGCAGCGCTTTGGTCGCCGAAAGACGCATCTGCTCAATATGTTCGTTAACCGAGGCATCCTTTTCGATAAAGGTATCTGAACTCGGTACATAGGCTTCCGGCTGGTAGTAGTCGTAGTAAGAGACGAAATATTCCACCGCGTTATCGGGGAAAAACTCTTTCATCTCACCATACAGCTGGGCTGCCAGCGTTTTATTTGGCGCCAGCACCATAGTGGGACGATTCAGATCGGCAATCACATTGGCAATGGTAAAGGTCTTACCCGATCCGGTTACACCCAGCAGCGTCTGATGGGCAAGTCCATCCTCCAGTCCTTCCTCAAGACGACGAATGGCCTCAGGCTGATCGCCTGCTGGTTGAAATGCAGAATTGAGTTTAAAAACTTTGCTCATTGATGGGCTACCTGATGAAGAAACGCGCGAACCGGAGTGTAATTCTACTCGTCCCTGACGATTTTTCCAGAAAATTACACTGGATATAATAACAGTTATTTTGCAAGATGCTTCGCCAGAAAGCAAAGCGTCACTTTCACTCGCCATAATTGGGCAGAAGCCCGAGAATTGACGTGCAAGGTTATCCCCAGAAGTTTCTATCGATTAACATTTGTCAAGCACACTGTAGCGAAACCGTCATCTGAAAAAAGCCGGAAAAGCCTCAGGCTTGATTTTCATCAACGTGTTGATTTAATGGCGATTGATTCCCGAGTCGAGTTTAGCAGCAGTTAAAGCCCAGGCCGCGTCCGCTCTCGTCTGCCACATGTTTTCAGAATCTAATGCACATGGTTATCCACAGGAATAGTGGATAACTGATTACAGCGCCCGAAACATCTGGTGTGTATAAAACCGTGCTGCACTCTATTTGCATGCTGAATTATTTTTTTTTCGCTTTTTTTCGTCTTATCTTAGCGCCAGACAGATTAAGCAATGCATAACTTATGCCGGGATTCCACTGCTTTTTACCGGTTGATTCTGGTGTCACAACTGGTACGGTACTGCCTTGTTGCGGACCATTTGCACCAGGGGATGAAGGTAAAAAGCACCGCCTCAGTGCAGCGCCAGATTGACCTTTGCGCCATTGTTTAGCAACGTTCACCTATTAACACCCGTAATCACTTTATCTGTACAAGCAAACCCCGCCCTGCTCCCCCTTTCTGGCCTGATAATTGCAACACCATTCCACCACCTCGCGCTTTCATTACACCAGAGCGATCGCACGAAGCCGTGGCAACAACGTTTTCCGCCCTCAGGCAGTGCGCCAGCGGACGGGAATAATCAGTGCCAGCGGAAAATTGTCTGGAAGGAGAGTGTCAGATGTTGAGCTTACGCGCAGTAAATCAGTTTTACGGACAGAATCATATTCTGTGGGATGTTGACCTTGATTTGCCACCAGGCACCTGTACCGGGATTCTCGGCAGCCCCGGCATGGGAAAAACCACGCTGGTTAATTGCATCATGGGTAATTTACCGGTTAACAGCGGCAGTATGACCTGGCAGGAAGATGACTCGCCGCCAAAAAATCTGCTGCTACAGCCAATGGAGACGCGTGCGCGCATGGGCATCGGTTACGTGCCGCAGGGCCGCCAGATATTCTCCCAGCTGAGCGTCGAGGATAACCTGCTAATTGCGTTGCTGGCGGGTCAGGACGATCGCCATCGCGCCATTCCGCCGATGGTGTATGAGCTGTTCCCCCATCTCTATTCGCTGCGTCATCAGCGCAGCGGCGAACTGCCGGTCGATCAGCAACAGCAGCTGGCGCTGGCGCGCGCGCTGGTGCTGCAGCCGAAGCTGCTAATCCTTGATGAGCCGACGGAAGGCATGTCGCCGTGGCTGGAGGAGGAGATGGGCAATCTGATCCACCGTCTGAATCACGATTTTGGTCTGACCATCCTGCTGCTGGAGCAACGCCTGTCGTTTATCCGCCGCGTCGCCGACTACTTTCTGCTACTGCATCGCGGAAGGAATGTGGCGCAGGGTAAAGTCGCCCAGCTGGATGACAGTATGGTCAATATGTGGATGACAGTATCCTGATGCTGCGGGACGCAACCGGTCCCGCAACCTCAGAGTGACTCTGGCAGACGCAGATAGCCGCCAAGCTGGTCGAAGGCCGCACCGTTAGTCAGATAAGGGATCTCGCCTAAAAACGGTGCAGAAAGGCGCTGACGCAGGCTGGCGAGGTACTCCTGATGCCGTCGCCCCGGGGGCAGCACATCGTTGGCAATCCAGCCGGCCAAAGGCAGGCCGGCGGCCGCGATTGCCTGCGCCGTTAATAACGCATGGTTGATACAGCCAAGTTTGATCCCCACCACCAGAATTACCGGCAACTGCTCCGCCACTACCCAGTCAGCAAAGGTGGTGTGCGCAGAGAGTGGCGTAAACCAGCCGCCCGCCCCTTCGGTCAGCACCCAGTCGGCCTGCGCACTGATGGTCTCCAGGCCCGCCGATAGCTGGCTTAATTCAATCGGCCTGCCCTCTTCCGCGCTGATAATGTGCGGCGAGGTGGGTTCCATAAATACCAGCGGATTGACCTGTTCATAAGGCAGCGTCAGCGAACTGTACTTTTGCAGCGCCAGCGCGTCGCTATTGCGTACCCCTTCTGCGGTTAACTCACTGCCTGATGCCACCGGCTTATAGCCGACAGCGCAATACCCTGCCTGAACCGCCGCCTGCAATAACGCCGTACTGGCCACGGTTTTTCCCACTTCAGTATCGGTTCCGGTTACAAACCAGCGCTTAATCACAACGAAATCACTCCAAAAACTAAATGGTAACTGAGTAAACAGCCGCGCTGGTCGCGTGACCAGCACTGTTCCAGCTGTTGCAGGCGCTGACGGGTCATCAGTCCCGCGCTGCGCCCCTGATGCAGATGAGTCGCGCCAATGCCTTTCAGTGAACGCATGGCCGCCAGCACATCAGGAAACGCCAGTGTCAGGTGCTGCTCGCTAAGCTGCATATTTTTCCCGGCACCAGCGGCGGCAATCTGCCCGATGCTGAGAAAATTATTAACATGGCTGGCGCCATCCAGCTGGCGCCAGGCGTCACGCACCTCGCTTAACGAATCGGCAGCAAGCGTGGAGAACATCACCTTGCCGCCGGTGCGCGTCACCCGGCACAGCTGATTCAGCGCATGCTGTAAATCATCACACCACTGCACCGCCAGATTGCTCCAGCAGAGATCGACAGCACCATCAGGCAGCGGCAAATCGTCAATATCGCCCGACAGATAGTGGTGCGCCGCTGCGCGGCTCTGCGCTTCGGCCAGCATTGCTGGCGACAGATCCAGCGCGGTGACCTGCAAACCGCGATCGCGCCAGCGCTGGCTGAACCAGCCAGTGCCGCAACCGGCGTCCAGCACGCTGCGATAACCGGAAACCTCGCTGAGGGACATCAATCTTTCGCCGCATAACCGTTGCAGTTCGGCATGATGGTTGTAACTTTGCGCCGCGCGACCGAAGGCCTGCGCCACCGCCTGCTTATTCACCTTTGGCGTCATACAACCTCTCCAGTAAACCATCGATATCCTGCGGCTGATGGCTGGCATTCAGCGTGATGCGCAGCCGGGCGGTGCCGGGTGGCACGGTTGGCGGACGAATAGCGCTGACCCAGCAGCCGCGGGCGCGCAGCTCTGCCGCCAGATCCAGCGCCGCCTGGTTTTCACCGACAATCAGCGGCTGAATGGCGGTGTGCGAATCAGCGAGACGCCATGGCAAATCACCTGCTCCGCGACGGAAACGGGCGATATTCTCCGCCAGTTGCTGACGCAGCTCATCCCCCTGCCGCACTGCCTGTAACGCCGCCTGCAAAGCACAGGCCTGCGCTGGTGGCATCGAGGTGCTGTAGATCAGATGGCGGGCAAACTGCAGCTGATAGTCGGCGGTGTCGTTATCACACAATACTGCAGCGCCACTGACGCCAAAGGCTTTACCAAAGGTTACCACCAGCAGTTCAGGCCGCACCTGTTGCTGCCAGCAGCTGCCACGTCCCTGCTCTCCCAGCACGCCAATACCATGGGCATCATCGACCATCAGCCAGCTGTTATGCTGCTGCGCCAGCTGTTGCAGTTCGGCCAGCGGCGCGCTGTCGCCATCCATGCTGAACACCCCTTCGGTCACTACCAGCGTTTCGCCAGCCGTGTGTGGGGTAAGCAGTTTTTGCAGGCTTGCAGGTTGATTGTGGGCGAAGCGCCGCAGCGTCGCCGGGCTGTGGCTGGCGGCTTCAAGCAGCGAAGCATGCGACAGTTTATCGGCGAAGATGCGATCATCTTTTCCGGTTAACGCGGCAATTAGCGCCTGATTGGCGGCAAAACCGGAGATAAACAGTAAAGCGCGCGGATAGCCCAGCCAGTCGGCAAGTTCGGCTTCCAGCTCGGCATGCGGACGGCAATAACCGGTCACATGACCGGAGCCTCCCGAGCCGACGCCGTAGCGCTCGGCGCCCTGTTGCCATGCACGGATCACCCGTAAATCGTGGCTGAGTCCGAGATAGTCATTGCCGGAGAAGTTGCGATAACGCTGACCGTCCACCTCAATCCAGCGCGCATCGCCCTGCTGATTCAGCGTACGCTGGCGCAGGCGCCCACTCTCCCGCCGCTGCGCCAGCGCCAGGGTGATTCGCTGTTGCCAGCTCATCAGACTGCCGCGTTGTAGAACTGCTCGGTATCGGCGTTCAGCAGCTGACCCGCCAGCACCTGCTGCTGTTCGTTATCACCCGATTCAGTGGTGGTATGTTCAGGATTCAGCCCCAGCTTGCGGAACAGCTGCAGGTCTTTATCCTCTTCCGGATTTGGTGTGGTGAGCAGTTTGCAGCCGTAGAAAATCGAGTTAGCGCCAGCCATAAAACACATCGCCTGGGTCTGTTCACTCATCTGCTCACGGCCCGCTGACAGGCGCACATGGGAGGCAGGCATCATAATGCGCGCGACGGCGATAGTACGGATAAAATCAAATGGTTCCACATCGTCGTTATCCGCCATCGGCGTGCCTTTCACTTTGACCAGCATATTGATCGGCACACTTTCCGGCGGCACCGGCAGGTTAGCCAGCTGTACCAGCAGACCGGCGCGATCTTTGACAGTTTCGCCGAGACCGACAATTCCGCCGGAACAGACTTTGATACCCGCGTCACGCACTTTACCCAGCGTATCCAGGCGCTCCTGGTAGCTGCGGGTGGTGATAATGCTGCCGTAGAACTCCGGCGAGGTATCGAGGTTATGGTTGTAGTAATCGAGGCCGGCATCCGCAAGGCGGTTAGCCTGGCTTTCGTCCAGCGTGCCCAGCGTCATACAGGTTTCCATCCCCATCGCTTTAACCCCTTTCACCATCTGCTCAAGATAGGGTAAATCGCGGTTATGCGGGTTTTTCCAGGCCGCGCCCATGCAGAAACGACCGGAGCCGGCAGCTTTTGCTTTGCGCGCCGAAGCCAGCACTTCCTCCACTTCCATCAGACGTTCTGACTCCAGACCGGTTTTATACCGCGCACTCTGCGGGCAGTACTTGCAGTCTTCCGGACAGGCGCCGGTTTTAATCGATAACAGGGTGCTGACCTGCACCTGGCGCGGATCGAAGTGCTGACGGTGGATCTGTTGCGCTTCAAACATCAGTTCGAGAAAAGGTTTATTAAACAGGTCTTGTGCCTGTGATACTGTCCAGCGTTGTGCCATTGCATGCTCCAAAAAGGTCTGTCGTTTTATCTTACTGCTGAGTTATACTTGTAAACTAAATCTTTTTATTTTGGTTTACAAGTTTCGCTATGACCCCATCAGACCTCGCATTTGACCGTCAGCATATCTGGCATCCCTACACTTCAATGACCGATCCCCTGCCCTGCTATCCAGTGGTGGCCGCCAGTGGCTCCCGCTTGCAGTTGAGTGACGGGCGTCAGCTGGTTGATGGTATGTCCTCATGGTGGGCGGCGATCCACGGTTACAATCATCCACGGCTGAATCAGGCGTTACAGACGCAGATCGGTCAGATGTCACATGTGATGTTTGGCGGTATTACCCATCCGGCGGCGATAGCGCTCTGTCGTCAGCTGGTCGGGATGACGGCAGAACCTCTTGAGTGCGTGTTTCTCGCCGATTCCGGCTCGGTGGCGGTGGAAGTGGCGATGAAAATGGCGCTGCAATACTGGCAGGCGCGCGGCGCGAAGCGACAGCAGTTCCTCACGCTGCGTAATGGCTATCACGGTGATACCTTTGCGGCGATGTCGGTCTGCGACCCGCAGAATTCCATGCACAGCCTGTATCAGGGCTATCTGCCCAGCCACCATTTTGCCGACGCGCCACAGTGCCGCTTTGAGGATAACTGGCAGCCGGATGATGCTGACTCATTCACCCGCCTGATTGAGCAGCATAAAAACTCGCTGGCGGCAGTGATCCTCGAACCGATTGTGCAGGGTGCGGGCGGCATGCGCTTTTACCACCCAGGCTATCTGCAACGGGTGCGCGAACTCTGCGACCAGCACGGCGTGCTGCTGATTGCCGATGAAATTGCCACCGGTTTTGGCCGCACCGGCAAACTGTTCGCCTGCGATCATGCCGGGATTGCGCCCGATATTCTCTGCGTTGGCAAAGCCCTGACCGGCGGCACCATGACGCTGTCCGCCACCCTGACCACCCGCGCCGTAGCAGAAACCATCAGTAACGGTGCGGCGGGCTGCTTTATGCACGGCCCCACCTTTATGGGCAATCCGCTGGCCTGTGCAGTCGCCAGTGAAAGTCTGGCGATGCTGGCGGAAAATCACTGGCCAGCCCAGGTCGCCGCGATTGAACAGCAGCTGCGCGCCGCCCTGCTGCCGCTGCGTGACCATCCTCAGGTTGCCGATGCGCGCGTTCTGGGAGCAATAGGCGTAATTGAGTGTCGTCACCCGGTCAATATGGCGGCAATTCAGCAATTTTTTGTTGAACAGGGCGTGTGGATCCGCCCGTTTGGCCGCTTAATCTATCTGATGCCGCCGTATGTGATTGATGCACAAGCATTACAACAGCTGACTGACGCAATTATTGCGGCGCTGGATCGTCCGGCGCTGTTTCAGTACCAGTAATTCCTGCTGCTGCGGGCACTGCCGGTTGTGATGCGCTACGCTTTTATCATTCACAACGCAGAGGAGCCGATCATGTCGCAGCAAAAAGACACAAACCGTCGTGTGGTATTAGCGTCGCGTCCACACGGCGCACCTGTTGAAGCCAATTTCCGCACTGAGCACCAGCACATTCCGCAGCCTGCTGAGGGGGAAGTATTACTCCGCACCATCTGGCTGTCGCTGGATCCCTATATGCGTGGTCGCATGAGCGATGCCCCCTCCTATGTTCCACCGATTGGCATCAATGAGGTGATGGGTGCTGGTACTGTTGCGATAGTTGAGCAATCTAATCATTCCGATTATGCGCCGGGCGACTGGGTGGTCAGCCAGAACGGCTGGCAGGATTACGCGCTGTCGCGCGGCAACGGGTTATTTAAATTAACCGGTCCGGTGCTGAAACATCCTTCATGGGCGCTCGGCATGCTGGGTATGACCGGTTTTACCGCCTGTATGGGGCTGCTGGATATTGGTCAGCCACAGGCGGGAGAAACCGTGGTGGTCGCTGCGGCCACTGGCGCAGTGGGGTCAATCGTCGGGCAAATTGCTAAACTGAAAGGGTGCCATGTGGTTGGTATCGCCGGTGGCGCCGAGAAGTGCCGCTACGCCGAAGAGGTGCTGGGCTTTGATGCCTGCCTCGACCACCAGAATGACGACCTGGCGGAGAAGCTGAAACGCTACTGCCCGGACGGTATTGATGTCTATTTTGAGAATGTCGGCGGCAAGGTGTTTAATGCCGTACTGCCGCTGATGAACAGCAAAGGCCGCATCCCATTATGCGGATTGGTTGCCGATTACAATGCCACAGAAGCGGCCCCTGGCCCGGATCGCCTGCCACAGTTTCAGGACACTATCTTGCGTAAGCGTCTGCGGGTTCAGGGCTTTATTGTCACCCAGGATTACGGCCATCGCTTTGAGGAGTTTTTCCGCCAGATGAGTCAGTGGGTGGCTGAAGATCGTTTTGTCTTCCGCGAAGATGTGATTGACGGCCTGGATAACGCGCCGGAAACCTTTATCGGCATGCTGGAGGGCAGAAACTTCGGCAAAGTACTGGTACGGGTGGCGGCAGATAAACCCGGAGGTAAGTGATGAAAGTGCTGATGGTGTTAACCTCGCACGATAAACTGGGCGACACCGGCAAAAAAACCGGTTTCTGGCTGGAAGAGTTTGTCGCGCCATATTATGTGTTTAAAGATGCCGGCATCAATGTGGTACTGGCTTCGCCGCTGGGCGGTCAGCCGCCACTGGATCCGGTGAGTGATGAACCCGATGCGCAAACCACCGATACCGAACGTTTTCGCCACGACTCTGCCGCGCAGCAGGCGCTGGCCAATACACTGCGCCTCGATACCATCGACAGCAGTAAGTACGACGCGGTATTTTATCCTGGCGGCCACGGCCCGCTGTGGGATCTGGCAGAGGACAAGTCCAGCATCGCACTGATCGAAAACCTGTTTGCCAGCGGTAAACCGGTGGCTGCGGTGTGCCATGCACCGGGCGTACTGCGCCATGCTAAAAAACCTGACGGCACGCCACTGGTGGCCGGTAAGCGCGTCACCGGATTTACTAACAGTGAAGAGCAGGCTGTCGGCCTGACCGACGTGGTGCCTTTCCTCGTGGAAGACGAACTGAAGCAGCTGGGCGCGCACTTTGAGCATACCGATAACTGGGGCGTGTACACGCTGACCGACGGCCATCTGGTCACCGGACAGAATCCCGCCTCTTCCGCGGCTGCCGCCGAGGAGTTGCTGAAGCTTCTTCACCTTTAAACTCACTTACAGAGACATGTTGATGAGAATTTTCAGTCACGATTTTAACGATGGGGAAAAATTGCCTGAGCGCCATGTGTTTAATGGCATGGGCTACGAAGGCGATAACCTCTCTCCGCAACTGGCGTGGGATGAGGTTCCTGCGGGAACCAAAAGTTTTGTCGTCACCTGCTTTGATCCCGATGCACCGACCGGTTCCGGCTGGTGGCACTGGGGAGTGGCGAATATTCCCGCCAGCGTCACGGTATTACCACAGGGTGCCGGTTCCGGTATTGCAGATTTGCCGGAAGAAGCGGTGCAAACGCGTACCGATTTTGGTAAAGCGGGCTACGGCGGCGCGGCGCCACCGCAAGGTGAATCTCATCGCTATATCTTTAGCGTCTATGCGCTGGATGTGGAGAAGCTGGAAGTGGATGAGCACGCCAGCGGCGCGATGCTGGGCTTTAATGTGCATTTTCATAGTTTAGCCAGCGCATCGATCACGGCGATTTATAGCTAATGGGTTGTTAACCTGTAGGGGAGCCGTTATCGGCTCCCGTAATCCTCATCGGCAGGGGCGGCGAAAACGCCGCCCCTGGAATATTTCTGTCAATTTATCGTTTTGTTTTACAGCTGGTGAATCACCACCCACATTGGTCCCTGACCGACCGCATAACGCGCCAGCGGCTGCAACTGCCCCTGCGCATCGTCGATTTTATACACTTCAATATGGTGCGACTTCTGACCTGCGGCAATCAGATACTGCCCGCTATGGTCGATATTAAAGCCACGTGGCTGCGCTTCGGTCGGCTGGTAACCCGCCAGCTCAATCAGCGCACCATCCTCACTGACGTTGAATGCGGTAACAATACTGGCCGTGCGGTCACAGGCATACAGATGACGGCCATCCGGCGTCAGATGGATATCCGCCGCCCAGCGCGTACCGCTGAAATCGGCAGGCATCATATCCAGTGTCTGTACCCGCTCCACTTCACCTTTAGCATTGCTCAGTTGCCAGACGTCAACCGTACTGTCCAGCTCATTAATACAGTAAGCGAACTGCTGATTAGGGTGGAACGCCATATGACGTGGACCGGCGCCGGATACGCTGCTGACCTGCGCCTGCGGACGCGGTTCGGCTTTGCCGTCATCCGTCAGCTGATAGAGACAGATACGATCCTGCAGCAGCGCGGGCACAAACAGAGTACGGTTGCTGATATCGATATTCACCGAGTGACAGCCTTCCAGTCCTTCGATTACCTGACTCGGTGCCAGCGGCAGACCATCGAAACCAATCGGACTGATGCTGAATGAAGCATTGTTATAGGAAGCACTGAACAGGAAGCGACCGCTACGGTCGGTAGAAATATGACTCGGGCTGCCAGGTAACGGCGCCTGTCCGGCTTCAGTCAGGCTGCCATCTGCCGCGATGCGGTAAGCAATAACGCGAAAATCAGGACGAGCACCCACATAGAGAAAACCCTGGGTTGGATTGACTACCATCGGCTGGACCTGGCCTGCCACATCAACTACCTGCAACAGTGTCAGCTCGCCCTGATCGTTTAGCTGCCAGACGTGAATTTGCTGGCTCTCGGGGCTGGCGGTGTAGACAACTTGTTTCATGAATGCTCCTTGTTCAATGCCTGAAAGTAAGATCTGCCGCAAAGCGTAGTCTGTTTTACGGCAGCCCGTCGGATGATTCGATTACTGCCGGTTTGGTCGAAACCGCAGCAAGGTGTAGTATCATTGGTTTGATAATAATTACCACCGGAATGACTTATGAGCTATCGCGTTATCGCCCTTGATCTCGACGGCACACTGCTGACACCGAATAAGACCATACTCCCTGAGTCACTGGAAGCACTGGCAAAAGCCCAACAGGCTGGCGTAAAAGTGCTGATCGTCACCGGTCGTCATCACGTTGCTATCCACCCTTTTTATCAGGCACTGGCATTAGATACACCTGCAATTTGCTGTAACGGCACTTACTTGTATGATTATCATGCACAAAAGGTGCTGAGCGCCGACCCGCTGCCGCTGGATCAGGCACAACAGGTGATTAAGATGCTGGATCAGCAGGCGATTCATGGTCTGCTGTACGTTGATAACGCGATGCTTTATCAGACCGCAACCGGCCACGTCACCCGCACCCTTAACTGGGCGCAATCGCTGCCAGAACATCAGCGTCCGACCTTCCTGCAGGTGGATAGCCTGAGCGCTGCTGCGGCTGATGCACAGTCAATCTGGAAATTCGCCCTTTCCCATCCTGATACCCGTGCGCTGCAACAGTTTGCCGATAAAGTGGAAAATGAGATGGGACTGGCCTGCGAGTGGTCATGGCACGATCAGGTTGATATCGCCCGCGCCGGTAACAGTAAAGGTAAACGCCTGGCGCAGTGGGTGGAGTCAGCGGGCTATCAGATGAGTGAAGTGCTGGCGTTTGGCGATAACTATAACGATCTCAGCATGCTGGAAAATGTTGGTTTAGGCGTGGCGATGGGCAATGCCGATGAGGCGATTAAAGCCCGCGCCCACCGGGTGACTGGCACCAACCTTGAGCCAGGCATTGCCGAAACCATCTACCGCGAAGTGTTGTAATCAGGGCGTGATCGACACGCTTTTAATCTGCGCGTAAAGCCACATCCCCGGTTTGATCGCCAGTTCATCACGAGCCCAGGGCGTAATCCGCGCCCACAGCTCGCGCTGACCAATCTGTAGTCTGACCTCAATCTGATCGTCAATCTCCAGCAGCTCCGCCACCTGTACCGGCAGAATATTACGGATAGTGGTGTTTTGCGGCGGCTGCAACGCCAGCGAAACATCGGCGGCGCGGATACGGATGCGCAACGGCGTTTTCGGCGGCGCATCAATGCGACTGACCCAGATATGCTGATCGCCGAGCGACAACGCCGTCATCGCGTAGTAAGGATGCTGCTCCAGCACCTGCACGCGTAATACGCTGCTTTGGTCGGCGCGCGGCAACCATGGACGCATCGCGCTACTGCCCCACACCTGCTCCAGCGCGCCAAAAGCTTTCACCTTGCCCTGATCGAGCACCAGTACGTTATCGGCCAGATGCAGGATCTCATCAAGACTGTGCGACACATACAGCATCGGCGTATCCACCTGCTTTGCCAGCTTCTGCAGATAGGGCAGCAGCTCGCGCTTGCGCGGCAGATCCAGCGAAGCCAGTGGTTCATCCAGCAGTAAAATTTCCGGTGCGGTCAGCAGCGCGCGGCCAATCGCCACCCGCTGTTTCTCACCGCCGGACAGCGACCAGGGAAAGCGCGTCAGCAATGGCTCAATCCCCAGCAGCTGCACCAGCGTATCAAACTGCGGCTTCATGCTTTTCGCCATACCGTATTGCAGATTGCCGCGCACCCGATAGTGCGGGAACAGGCGTGCATCCTGGAACACATAACCGACGCGACGCTGTTCCGGCGGCAAATGAACCCCGGTTTCGGCATCACTTAACACCCGGCCATTGAGGCGAATTGCGCCCTGTTGTGGCCGGGTTAAGCCGCTGATGGCATTAATCAGTGAGGTTTTACCGGCACCTGAAACGCCAAAAATAGCGGTAATGCCCTGTCCGGGCAGTGTCTGGTTAATCGTCAGCTGATGATCGCCCAGCTGCTGGCTGAAGTTAAGTTCCAGCATTATGCCCCCAGACGCTTACGGCCCCAGCGGGCCAGCCATTCAGATAACAGCAGCGACATCAGCGCCAGTACAATTGCAATCACACAGAGCCGCGCCGCCGCGCCTTCGGCGCCAGGGGTTTCAATCAGGGTATACATCGCGAGGGGAAGCGTGCGGGTTTCGCCGGGAATATTGGAGACAAAAGTAATAGTCGCGCCAAACTCACCGAGCGAGCGGGCAAACCCCAGTACCGTGCCGACAATAATGCCCGGCAGGGTCAGCGGCAGCGTGATAGTGAAAAACACCCGCCAGCGTCCGGCGCCGAGCGTACGCGCCGCCTGCTCCAGCTTAGTGTCCACCGCTTCCAGCGCCAGACGGATGGCGCGCACCATCAGCGGAAAAGCCACCACCGCCGAAGCCAGCGCCGCACCGCGCCAGCTAAATGCAAAGCTAAAGCCGAACCAGTTATACAGCCATTCACCGATAAAACCGCGCCGCCCGAGGGCTATCAGCAACAGATAGCCCACCACCACCGGCGGCAGCACCAGCGGCAGATGGACAATACTGTCCAGCAGCGCTTTACCGGGAAACTGGCAGCGCACCAGAATCCATGCAACCAGGATCCCCAATGGCAAACTGCATATCACCGCAACGGTGGAGACTTTCAGGCTAAGTTCAACCGCCTGCCATTCGAGATCGCTGAGTATCATGTACGTGGCGCAAATCCGTAACGTTTAAAGATTGCCGCCGCTTCGGCACCTTTCAGGTACGCGTAGAACGCTGTCACAGCGGCAGAGTTATGTTGTTTGACGATCGCCATCGGATATTCCACCGGTTTATGGCTGTCGGCCGGGAAGGTGCCGACCACCGTCACTTTTTTACTGGCAATGGCATCAGAGCCGTAGACGATGCCGTATGGCGTTTCATCCCGTTCCACCAGCGCCAGCGCGGCACGCACGCTGTTGCTACGCGCCATCACTGGTGACAGCGTATCCCATGCACCAAGATTTTGTAACGCCTCTTTGGCGTAAATCCCGGCCGGGACATGGTCCGGATCGCCGACCGCCAGACGCTGGCCGTTTAACAGACTTTTCCAGTCAGTGGATTTGCTGATAGCCACCGGCTGCGGTTTTGCGGCGGTGGGTGCGACCAGCACCAGATCATTGCCTAACAGGGTGTAGCGGCTGCTGTCATCGATGGTTTTTTTATCGATGGCGTAATCCATCCACTGCTGATCGGCGGAGATAAACAGGTCGGCAGGCGCTCCCTGCTCAATCTGCCGCGCCAGCGTTGAGGATGACGCGAAAGAAGAAACGATTTTTACCTCTTTACCCTGCTGATACTGCGTGGCGATCTCTTCCAGCGCATTAGTCAGCGAAGCCGCAGCAAATACCGTAATTTTATCGGCCGCGACCGCATGACCGGCGACGGACAGAGTTAAAGCGGCACCGGTAAACCAGTGGCTCAGTTTGACAGACATAGCAATCTCCAGGTTACGTTATATATTTTATAATATAACGACTACGCAAAAACTGTCATGTGCTATATCGGCGGAAATTAGCGGAAGTTTAGATGTGATAACAGACTGTAGGGGCGGCGTTAACGCCGCCCGTGCCAATGGCTTGCACCGGCCCTGGATTTTTACTGGCGGTTTTTTGCTGGCTGGTCTTCGCGGCGATGACCAATTTTGGAGATGACGTTAAAGATTTCACCGAGGCCATAAATCGCGCCAAGGATCAGCGCCATCACCACCGGCACCATAATAATGGCGAATGCCAGACTTTTTAATAACTCAAACATCGGAGCCTCATCTGCACTGAGCAAAAAAACCATTGTAACGGCAGGAGAAAAAAGTGCACTGACCTTTTGTGCGCTTTACAATCGACTGATTGATTGCCCCGGGGAGAGACCATGCAGGCCAACATTTCACTTATTATCAGGCTGCAACAGAAACTGTTCGCCGATCCACGCCGGATTGAGCTGCTGAAACAGATTCAGCATACCGGCTCCATCAGTCAGGGGGCAAAACTGGCGGGGATTAGTTATAAAAGCGCCTGGGATGCCATTAATGAGATGAACCAGATGGCCGACCGCCTGCTGGTGGAACGCGCTACCGGCGGAAAAGGCGGCGGAGGCGCAATACTGACGTTATACGGTGAGCGGCTGATCCAGCTGTTTCAGTTACTGGAGCAGATTCAGCAGAAAGCGTTTGATGTGTTGCAGGATGACCAGTTGCCGCTCGACAGTCTGCTGGCCGCCATCTCACGTTTTTCACTGCAAACCAGCGCACGCAACCAGTTGTTTGGCACCATTACTGAGCGCGATAACCTGCAGGTGCAGCAGCATGTAGAGGTGTTGCTCGCCGATGGCGTAACGCGGTTAAAAGCAGCGCTTACCGAACAGAGCGCCGATCGCCTGCAACTGAGTGCCGGTAAAGAGGTGCTGGTGCTGATTAAAGCGCCATGGGTGGCCGTCACGCGCGAAGCGACGGATGCCGATAATCAGCTTTCAGCGAGCGTCAGCCAGATTGAACGCGGCGAGCAGCAGAGTGAAGTGCTGCTGACCCTCGGCAGCGGCGAAACCCTGTGCGCCACCCTGCTGAATAGCGTAGCTGATCTGCAGCAATTGCAACCCGGCGTCAGTGTCAGTGCCTCTTTTAATGCCGATCAGGTGATTATTGCCACGCTGCTGTAAAGCGCATGCCGGGGTTTGACATTATTGCCCACAGTGGTTACAACCGTTAAGACAATGCATAAAGTGGGATAAATAATGACTACGTTGCAAATTACGCAAGGCACGTTTCGTCTTAGCGATACCCGAATACTGACTCTCAATGATTTGACCCTGAACAATGGCGAAAGCTGGGCGTTTGTCGGTGCTAACGGCAGCGGTAAATCATCACTGGCGCGCGCGCTGTCCGGTGAACTGACGCAGTTGCAGGGCCTCCGTCGTTGTGACTTCCAGCGCCCTGCCCGCCTGTCGCTGGAGCAACTGCAAAAGCTGGTCAGCGAAGAGTGGGAGCGCAATAACACCGATTTACTCAGTCCGGGTGAAGAAGATACCGGCTATACCATGGCGGAGATTATTCAGCAGGAGGTAAAAGATGGCGCGCGTTGTCAGCAGCTGGCCGCGCAGTTTGGCATTACCCACCTGCTGGATCGCCGTTTTAAATACCTCTCAACCGGCGAAACACGCAAAACCCTGCTGTGCCAGGCGCTGATGGCACAGCCGGATCTGCTGATCCTCGATGAGCCTTTTGATGGTCTTGATGTGCAGTCGCGCGCCGGTCTGGCGACGCTGCTTGGCGAGCTGCATCAGCAGGGACTGACGCTGGTGCTGGTGCTTAATCGTTTTGATGATATTCCTGACTATGTCGCTAACGTCGGTGTGCTGGCAGAATGCACGCTTACCCATACTGGCGCCCGCGCAACGATCCTCGCCGAAGCACTGGTGGCGCAACTGGCACACAGTGAGAAGCTGGCCGGGATGGCGTTACCCGAAGCTGATATGCCCGACAGCCAGCCTCAGATGGCGCCAGACGCCGCGCGCATCGTGCTGAATAACGGCGTGGTGTCGTATAACGATCGGGCGATTTTGCATAATCTGAGCTGGCAGGTCAAAGCCGGCGAGCACTGGCAGATTGTCGGTCCGAATGGCGCCGGGAAATCAACGCTGCTCAGTCTGGTGACCGGCGATCATCCGCAGGGATACAGCAACGATCTGACCCTGTTTGGCGTTCGTCGCGGCAGCGGCGAAACCATCTGGGATATCAAGCAGCATATTGGCTATGTCAGCAGCAGCCTGCACCTCGATTACCGTGTCAGCACCAGCGTGCGCAATGTGGTGATCTCCGGCTACTTCGATTCGATTGGTCTCTATCAGGCGGTATCAGATCGTCAGCACCACCTGGCCAACAGCTGGCTGGCGCTGCTGGGGATGAATAATGCCATCGCCGATGCGCCGTTCCACAGTCTCTCCTGGGGACAGCAGCGGCTGGTGTTGATTGCCCGCGCACTGGTCAAACATCCCACGCTGTTAATCCTTGATGAGCCGTTGCAGGGGCTGGACCCGATTAACCGCCTGCTGGTGCGTCGCTTTATTGATGTGCTGATTGGCGAAGGACAGACCCAGCTGCTGTTTGTTTCGCATCACGCCGAGGATGCGCCGCAGTGCATCACTCATCGCTTAACCTTTGTCCCTGACGGCGAGATCTATGGTTATCAGCAGGATGCGTTAAGCTAACCGCTACCCGGCTGGTCAATCAATTATTGGCCAGCGATTTCCCCCACCTTCCGCAGCCGTTTGTACTGTCGCGCAATAATGTAACCGCTACCATTTTTATCGCAGATTTATGTGAAGCTATATTTACCCACCGCCACCTGGTCTGATAAGTAAGAATATTCAGCTTGTGTAAACGATTCCATTTATTCAGACTCGATCACGCTTTCGTCGCCGCCAATGTGCTACTTTTTATCCAGGCTCTCTTTGCATTAAAAGGTTATCAGGACTGAACATGGAAAAATTTAATCCGGTTGATCATCCGCATCGCCGTTATAACCCGCTGTCCGACCAGTGGGTGCTGGTTTCTCCTCATCGCGCCAAACGCCCATGGCAAGGCGCGCAGGAAACCCCGGCGCAGGAACAGTTACCGGCGCACGATCCTGACTGCTTCTTATGTCCGGGCAATACCCGGGTAACCGGTGATAAAAACCCGGACTATACCCATACCTATGTGTTTACCAACGACTTCGCCGCGCTGATGACCGATACGCCGGATGCGCCGCAAAGCGACGATCTGCTGATGCGCTGCGAAAGCGCACGCGGCACCAGCCGGGTGATCTGCTTCTCGCCGGATCACAGCAAAACGCTGCCGGAGCTGCCGTTATCGGCGCTGGAGCAAGTGGTACGCACCTGGCAGGAACAGACCGCCGACCTCGGTCAGCACTATCCATGGGTGCAGGTGTTTGAAAATAAAGGGGCGGCGATGGGCTGCTCGAATCCGCATCCGCACGGCCAGGTGTGGGCGAACAGCTTCCTGCCGAACGAAATCAAGCGCGAAGACGATTTGCAACGCAGTTACTGGCAGCAGCATGGTTCCGCAATGCTGGTGGATTACACCGCGCGTGAGCAAAAAGATGGCAGCCGTACGGTCGTGGAAACCGAGCACTGGCTGGCGGTGGTGCCCTGGTGGGCAGCCTGGCCATTTGAAACCCTGCTGCTGCCAAAAGCGCCAATTAAACGCCTGGTGGATCTGACCGATGCGCAGCGTCAGGATCTGGCGCTGGCGCTGAAAAAACTCACCAGTCGCTATGACAACCTGTTCCAGTGCTCCTTCCCCTACTCGATGGGCTGGCACGGCGCGCCGTTTAATGGTGAAGAGAACGATCACTGGCAGTTACATGCCCACTTCTATCCCCCGCTGCTGCGCTCGGCAACCGTTCGTAAATTTATGGTCGGTTATGAAATGCTGGCTGAAACCCAGCGGGACTTAACGGCGGAACAGGCGGCTGAACGTCTGCGTTCTGTCAGCGATATTCATTTCCGCCAGAACGGAGCATCACAATGAGCTTAAAGACCCTTACCCAGCAGATTTTCAGTCAGGTATTTGGCTATCAGCCAACGCATGCCATTCAGGCGCCCGGCCGCGTTAATCTGATTGGCGAGCATACCGATTACAACGACGGCTTTGTGCTGCCATGCGCCATTGATTATCAGACGGTGATCAGCTGCGCCAGACGTGACGATCGTCAGGTGCGCGTGGTGGCTGTCGATTACGATAATCAGCAGGATATCTTCTCACTGGATCAGCCGATAGACAGCCTGCAGGACAAAATGTGGGCCAACTACGTGCGTGGCGTGGTGAAACACCTGCAGCAGCGCAACAGCGACTTTGGCGGCGTGGATATGGTGATCAGCGGCAATGTGCCGCAGGGCGCCGGTCTCAGTTCATCGGCGTCGCTGGAAGTGGCGGTCGGCACGGTGATCCAGCAGCTGTATCAGCTGCCGCTGGATGGTGCCGCCATTGCCCTGAATGGGCAGGAGGCGGAGAACCAGTTTGTCGGCTGTAACTGCGGCATTATGGATCAGCTGATCTCCGCGCTGGGCAAGCAGGACCACGCAATGCTGCTGGATTGCCGTACGCTGGGCACCCGTCCGGTGCCGATGCCGGAAGAGATTGCCGTGGTGATTATTAACTCCAACTTCCGCCGCAGCCTGGTAGGCAGCGAATACAACACCCGTCGCCAGCAGTGTGAGGCCGGTGCGCGCTTCTTCGGTAAAAGCTCGCTGCGTGACGTTGAGCTCGCCGAGTTTACAGCGCTTGAACAGCAGCTGGAGCCGGAAGTGGCAAAACGCGTGCGCCACGTACTGAGCGAAAACGCCCGTACTCTGGAAGCCGCCGATGCGCTCAGTAAAGGCGATCTGGCGCGGATGGGCGTGCTGATGGCGGAATCCCATGCCTCAATGCGCGATGACTTTGAAATCACCGTACCACCGATTGATACGCTGGTTGAGATCGTAAAAGCCGTGATTGGTGACAAAGGTGGCGTGCGGATGACCGGCGGCGGCTTTGGCGGCTGTATCGTCGCGCTGATGCCATTTGATCTGGTCGACAGCGTCAAAGCGGCGGTGGCTGAGCAGTATGAAGCCAAATCCGGCATTAAAGAGACCTTCTACGTCTGTAAAGCTTCGGAGGGGGCAGGCCCATGCTAAACCAACCCCAATCCCATGCCCCTGATGGTCAGCCGTGGCGCATTACCGTGCTACGCAATCAGCACGGTATGGTGGTGACGTTTATGGACTGGGGCGCTACCTGGCTCTCCGCGCGCGTGCCGATGAAAGACGGCAGCGTACGCGAAGCGCTGCTGGGCTGCGCCACGCCGTCAGATTATCTCCATCAAAGCGCCTATCTGGGCGCCACCGTCGGACGTTACGCTAACCGCATCGCCAATGCCCGGCTGCAACAGAGCAATATCCAGCTGGTGGCCAATCAGGGCGAACATCAGTTGCACGGCGGCCCGGAAGGCTTTGATAAACGCCGCTGGCAGATTGTCAGCCAGAGCGAAAGCGAGGTGCATTATCAGCTTGATTCGCCGGACGGTGACCAGGGATTCCCGGGCAATCTGCTGGCTTCGGTGCGCTACCGTCTGGATGATAACAACTGCCTGTCGATTGAGTACCATGCGCAGGTTGATCAGCCCTGTCCGGTCAATCTGACCAACCACGCCTATTTCAATCTGGATGCAGAGCATGGCGATGCGCGCCAGCATCGTCTGCAATTGCTGGCGGATCACTATCTGCCGGTGGACAGCAATGGCATTCCCTGCGCAGATTTAAAACCGGTGACCGGGAACAGTTTTGATTTTCGCCAGCCGAAAGTCGTAGCCTCCGAGTTTCTGCAGGATGATGATCAGCGCGCGGTCAAAGGCTACGACCACGCCTTTTTACTGAATACACAGGGCGATGTCAGCCAGCCAGCCGCACAGCTGTGGTCAGCGGATGGCAAGCTGCAACTGACGGTACAGACCGCTGCACCGGCCTTGCAGTTCTATTCGGGCAATTATCTTGATGGCACGCCCGCCCGTGAACAGGGCAGCTATACTGCCTTTCAGGGCATCGCGCTGGAAAGTGAGTTTCTGCCGGATTCACCAAACCATGCGGAATGG
Organism: Winslowiella arboricola; assembly: GCF_025527015.1. GTDB lineage: Bacteria > Pseudomonadota > Gammaproteobacteria > Enterobacterales > Enterobacteriaceae > Erwinia > Erwinia arboricola. Next base: position 24,095 of record NZ_JAODIM010000037.1, read on the forward strand.
CCACAAGTTAACTGCTGGTTGCAGCCAGGTGAAACGTATCAGTCAGTTACGTGCTATACGCTGACCGCCTGTTAACAACAGCTTGAAAAACGCGCACTGCGTACGTCCCAGGCTTACGCCGTGCCCAGATTTCCGTTATGGTAGAGGGATATCAGATTGTCGAAGCGGGCAATTTTCGGCAATATCATGATAATCGATATCATAGAACTGTCAGATTATTAAGGAGTTAAGCTATGGCTGTAACTAAGCTGGTTCTGGTGCGTCACGGCGAAAGCCAGTGGAACAACGAAAACCGCTTCACCGGATGGTACGATGTTGATCTGTCCGATAAAGGTCGTACTGAAGCCAAAGCAGCAGGCGAACTGCTGAAAAAAGAAGGCTTTGCTTTCGATTTTGCATACACCTCCGTGCTGAAACGTGCCATCCACACTCTGTGGAACGTTCTCGACGAACTGGATCAGGCCTGGCTGCCAACTGAAAAATCCTGGAAGCTGAATGAGCGTCACTACGGTGCGCTGCAGGGTCTGAATAAAGCTGAAACCGCTGAGAAATACGGCGACGAGCAGGTTAAGCAGTGGCGTCGTGGCTTTGCCATCACCCCACCTGAGCTGACCCGTGAAGATGAGCGTTTCCCTGGCCACGATCCACGTTACGCAAAACTGACCGACGCTGAGCTGCCGCTGACCGAAAGTCTGGCGCTAACCATCGACCGCGTTATCCCTTACTGGAACGAAAGCATTCTGCCGCGCATTAAAAGCGGTGAGCGTGTGATCGTTGCTGCGCACGGTAACTCGCTGCGCGCGCTGGTAAAATATCTGGATAATCTCGGCGAAGATGAAATTCTTGAGCTGAACATCCCGACTGGCGTTCCACTGGTGTATGAGTTCGATGAGAACTTCAAACCGCTGAAACGCTACTACCTGGGTGATGCTGATGAGATTGCCGCGAAAGCCGCAGCCGTAGCAAATCAGGGTAAAGCGAAGTAATTAATTTCGTCTGATAACTGCCCGCTAAACCCTGGTTCGCCAGGGCGTTAGCGGGCATTTTTTTGCCTGTAATACCGACTTTCCCTGCCCCTCCTCCAGCCGCGCAACCTGCTAAGTATGTAATACCGATGCCTGCTTATTATTAAAATAACCCGCCAGAATAAACTGCATCTCATTTTAAACGCTGTCCAAACCAGACATAAAAAATTGAGGACCAGGCTGGAAATCACTTATTTCCCGGGTAATATATGCCAGTTCTGGCTGAGAGCGAATGCCGGTTTAATTTATATATTAAGAGGATTCCGCCAAAGGAAATATAACTGACAAATTGAATTAATTAATATTATTAAAGTTTCAAATAAAAAATAGCCCAGCTTATTCCCACCATACTGATGCCACGCCCTGCTGGTATCTGTTCCCTTTTATGAAGAAGGTGTTATGTGGTTTTTACGATTTCGGCAAATATTTACTGCCTTATTATTACCATGGTTAGTTGCTGTTGTTATCCAGTCTGGGGGAAGAATTTATCTGTTAATTGCCTATGGCTCATCAGACGCGCTGACTGGCTTTTCGCAGGATATAATGCGAATGTTCTGGACGGGAATGCTGTTTGATATTCGTATCGCCAGTTTGCTGTTCGTTCCTTGTTTATTGATCGCAGGGATTATTGCTTTAAACAACCGTGGATTTTATCTCTGGCAATCTTTCTGGCCCTGGCTGGCAACGTTTCTGAGTCTGGTCATCACTACTTTGACGGTAGTGAACGTTTTCTATTATGCCACCTTTGATCGCTTTATTGATATTTTTGTATTCGGTTTAGTTGAAGATGACACTATTGCAGTCTTAACTACCCTGTGGTCAGACTATCCGGTTATTCGGGTTCTGTTCTCCCTCAGCATATTCGCGGTGATGGTATTCTTTGCTTATCGTTATTGGCAACGCTGGCTTAATACCAGACAAGTACGTGACAGTAACTTGCCAGTATCCACCATCATAACGTTGACCATTCTGCTGGTCTGCCTGGCCGGTATGCGTGGTTCCCTCGGCACTTTTCCGCTGCGCCAGGATGATGCTCAGGTCTCAGAAATAAAACTGCTCAATATGCTGACACCCAACGGCCTGATTGCACTTGACTGGGCTTTTAAGGCTCATACAAAAAGTAACCATTTTGCGGAAGCTACCGATCAGGAAGGAGCCAGACTTTTAAGCCGTTTTCTGCAACGACCTGTTCCAGCCAGCCTGCAGCCGTTTATGGCTACAACCGATGTAAACCCGACTGCCAGAGAAAATCCTCCCCATGTGGTGCTGGCGGTAATGGAAAGTATGGGGTATGACCTTGCAAGCTACGACCGGAGCGATCGGGATTTATACGCTGCTCTGCGGCAACACTGGCAGTCAGACTGGCGCTTTGACCGTTTTATTTCCGAAGGTGATGGCACCATCGATAGCCTGAGCCGATTCTTTGTCCGCAGCCCGATGAGCACCATCAGTCAGTCCAGCGCGCAGACCACCGATTTTGCCAGTAATATGTTTAAACCCTTTCTCGCTAACGGTTATAAAATTATCTTTGTCACTTCCGGAAATGGTGCGTGGCATAATATTAACCAGTTCCTGCCCCGGTTAGGCGTGAGTGAATTTATAGAACAGAATGGATTAAAAAAACGCTATCCATCGGCTCAGACTGGCACATGGGGAGTGCCAGATGAATATATGTTCCGTTATATGGCAGAGCGCCTGGAAGAAGCCGACAAAAAAGGGGAACATATTTTTATTATGTCGATGTCAACCACTCATCATCCGCCCTACAGAACCCCGCCGGGTTATAATAAAACGGATTTTCATTTAACCGACACAGAGAAAAAACGTTTAAAAAACCTGGCATCTGGCGATGAGCTGCAAGAAGTTTTGAATACATTACGCTACAGTAACGATCAGTTAGGCCAGTTTATTAGCAGGGTTAAAGATAGTCACTCATCAGGATCGCACACTATTATCGCGGCCACTGGCGATCATAATATTCGCAGTATTGGCTATCCTGATCCTCAGGAGCGGGTTCTTGGTCATGCCGTTCCATTTTATATCTATGTTCCAATGAATTATCGTCATAACAGTTATTTTGATGCTAACAGAGTCGGCAGTCATAAAGATATCCTGCCAACGCTTTATCAGCTCAGCCTGTCAGAGACGGAATATTATCGTACGGGCTGCAATTTACTGGCAACGTCGTTGGATAACACCTGGTGCCAGGGTTATAACCCTGAGGTGGTAATCACTCCTGAAGGTGCCTGTATGCTGAAAGGGAAAACCGAATTCCGCCCATGGAAAACGCAGAATGGTTTGTTGTTGGGCACGGCTGCACCCATGAACTCAACACAGGAAAAACTGTGTCATCGCTGGGGTGCCTTTACCGATCTTTTGTGGTGGCAGTTAAACCGCCAGGTACAAAACGAAAGTAAAAAGACCAGGCGAGAATCAACCGGCTAAACAGTCCCCCTCCCATGGCAAGGGAGGGGGAACGGATAGTTAACCGCGACGCGCTTTCACCGCCGCCGCCAGCTGGCGCAGTACGTTTTCGGTGTCATCCCAGCCAATACAGGCGTCGGTCACACTTTTGCCGTACACCAGCGGTTCGCCACCGTCCAGATTCTGATTACCTTCGACCAGATGGCTCTCGATCATCACGCCAACGATCGCCTGCTCCCCACCGGCAATCTGTTGCGCCACATCATCCGACACCACCAGCTGTTTCTGGAACTGCTTGCTGCTGTTGGCGTGGCTGAAGTCGATCATCACCTGTGGCGCCAGGCCGGCTTTTTCCAGACCCGCTTTTACTGCGCTCACATGGTGTGCACTGTAGTTCGGCTCTTTGCCGCCACGCAGAATAATATGGCAATCGCCGTTACCGCTGGTCTCAACAATCGCCGAATGACCATATTTGGTGACAGACAGGAAGCAGTGCGGCGCGCTGGCAGCATTGATTGCGTCAATCGCCACTTTAATCGTGCCATCGGTGCCATTTTTAAAACCCACCGGGCAGGAAAGACCGGATGACAGTTCACGATGGACCTGCGATTCAGTGGTGCGCGCGCCAATTGCGCCCCAGCTCATCAGATCCGCCATATATTGCGGTGTGATCATATCGAGAAACTCACCGGCAGCAGGCAGGCCGCTGTCATTAATATCCAGCAGCAGCTTACGTGCAATACGCAGGCCATCGTTTATCTGGAAGCTGCCGTCCATATACGGGTCGTTAATCAGCCCTTTCCAGCCGACAGTGGTACGCGGCTTTTCAAAATAGACGCGCATCACCACTTCCAGCGAGTCGCTCAGCTCTTCGCGCAGCTTTAACAGCCGTGCGCCGTACTCCTTTGCCGCTTCGGTATCATGAATGGAGCAAGGTCCAATCACCACCAGCAAACGGTCATCCTTATTTTTAAGAATATTATGAATCGCCTGACGGGCGAGGGAGACGGTTTCAGCCGCTTTATCGGTTGCCGGAAATTTTTCAAGCAGTGCTACAGGAGGTAAAAGTTCTTTTATCTCTTTGATTCTTAAATCATCGTTCTGGTAATTCATAGTCTGTCCATTAAATTCTTTGCCCGGTGCGCACCGGGCACAACCTGACCAATTTAGCCTGTGTGCGTTGTGCTGTAAATCGACTTTCTCCCTGTGGACGACATCACAAGTTTGCATTTTCGGGGTTGTTTACTACACTTTTAAACGTTACCGCTTAAAAAATTGATTTTTACGCCATATCTGTTTGGCTTGTAATTATTAACCGATATTTTATTTCGGCTTTATTACGTATAGCACTGTAATTACCGTTTCAGGTTGAGTCAGACCATCAATTAATAATCAACAGGAGCATTACGATGAAAAAGTTTGCAATCGTTCTTTTCACCGCCGCAATGACGCTTGGTAGTGGTGCAGCAATGGCTGCATCAGGTAATAATGGTACTGCTAACCAGGCTGCTGACGCCGGCGCCAAAGCAGGCGATGCTAATCAGAATCTGGCGCCGAATAAAGTTGATAACTCGAAAATCAACACTGGCGGCACTACCAGCACTACGACCGATAACGGCAAACTGTCGGCGGATGAAGTACATAAAAATTCCCAGTGTAAAGACGGGAAATGTCCGGATGTTAACAAAAAAGTTGAAACCGGATCCGGGACTGACGTCAATACCAAAACTGATGGTACTACGCAGTAACCCGCCAAACTGGAGAGCTACGGCTCTCCTTTGATTTTGTTGCATCCCTGCCCCGCTTCGCTATGCTGAACATCCTGAATAGTGACGGAAATCACCATGGCCACTCTGCTGTTAATCGACGATCATCCCCTGGTTCAGGTTGCACTGGAAGCCGCTGTTAGTCGCTCACCGATTCCCCTCCAGCTTTACGCCGTCAGTAATGAACAGCAGGCACGCAATTATCTGCACAATCATCAGGTGGATTTAATTATCCTTGATATTGGCCTGCCGGACAGCGATGGCTTGCAACTGCTAAAACAACTGAAAAATCGTTATCCGCATCAGGCAGTACTGATCTATTCGGCTCAGGAGGAGAAGATGTATCTGCGCATGGCCGAAACTGCGGGTGCGGCAGGCTATATCGTCAAACGCCAGCCGATGGCGCAGCTACTGGCCGCTATCCTGGCGGTGCTGGGTGGACAACGCGCATTCCCGGCGCTGGATGCGTCTGACTTACCTGCCGGCGCCAGCCTGACCAGTAAAGAACAGCAGATCCTTGCGCTGCTGGCGCGTGGCTTATCGAATCTGCAAATTGCTGAACAGCTGCATATCAGCAATAAAACCGTCAGCACCCATAAAAAGAATATTCTCGATAAAACCGGCGCCACTTCCGTGCTGGATCTCGCTGCCGTGTGGAAAGCACAACAGTGAAACGCCTGTTGCTGCTGCTGTTGCTCACGATCAGTCTGAGTTCTCCTGCCGCTTATCGCGCAGTCAGCAGTATTGCGCTACCGCAGGAGATGATGCCCAACAGCGTAATGCGTCCCTGGCATGACAAACTGTTGCGCGTCGGCGTACTTCGCGACAACAGCTCACCCTGGAATATTGTGGTGGGTGGCGATCTGTATGGCATCAATGCCGACTATCTGGCGCTGTTAAGCCACAGCGCTGGCCTGCAGTTTGATATCGCCGGCTATCCCTCTTATGAAGCGATGTTGCAGGCGCTGCAACAGGGTCAGCTTGATCTGCTGTCTGGCGTTCCGCAGCATGCATTGCCAGCCGGCCTGTACGCCACTCAGCCATGGTACAGCACGCCACTGCGCATCTATCGCAACCGCAATAATCAGCGTCAGGTGATGTTTAATTCCGCTGATGCGCGTATTGCGATTAGCAAACAGACGCGGGCGCTGGTAAATCCCGGATTCGCCCACCAGCATCAGTGGCTCACCCTCGACAGCGATCTGCAGGCGCTGTACACCCTGCTAAATCAGCAAAGCGATTATGTCGTCGCCGATGAAACCAGCGCCGGATTTCTGCTGACGCAGCTGCAGCAGGGGCAGATCTACCAGCTGGAATCCCCCCTCGAACCGGGCCAGCTCAATTTGCAGGCGGTCACCGGTGATGCGGCACTGGCCGCCGCGCTGGATTCGACCCTGCGTCAGCTGCCGATGGATGTGGTTAACGAGATTCAGGGACGCTGGAGCAGTCAGCTACCGCGTTACTTCGATACCAATACCGCACGCCTGACCAGTATGGAGCGCCAGTGGATTACGCAGCATCCGACGATTGACTATGCTGCGCTGGCTGACGACTATCCGTGGAGCTATCGTGGCGCTAATGGTGAGGCCAGCGGCTACAGCGTCGAGTTACTGAATGCCATCGGCCAGAACACCGGCCTGCGCTTCCGGCCGCGCTGGGTGGAGAACGCGCAACAAGCGGGGAGCCTGCTAAGCCAGACGCGTCCCATGCTGCAACTGATGCTGCCGCTGACCGGTAATGACAATATGCAGGGCAATACGCTGCCGGTGTGGCGTGCGCTTTGGGGTGTCTATACAGGCAATATGTCAAAAGCGGTAGTCAGCTGGCAGGATTTGCAGGGCATGCGCATCGGTGTGCGGCGTGGCGATCTGGGTCGTCATCTGATTCCGGCGACGCTGAATATCAGTCAGTTCGATAACGGCAAAACGCTGTATGACGCGCTGGCTAATGGTCAGCTGGACGCGGTGGTGGATAATGTTTTGTCGGCGCGCTGGCTGATCCAGACGCGCTATAACGACATTATTCATCTGGCGTTTGCCGCCAGCGATACCGCCTGGCCGATTGCGATGGGCGTCAGCAACGGCCAGCCGCTGCTGCGATCAATCCTCAATAAAGGACTACAGCAGATCCCACCGGATACCCAGCAGCGTATGCGTGAAAACTGGAGTAATAATCCTCAGCTGGCGAGTCGTGATGATGGCAATATGCGGCCGATTTCGCTGTTTATGTTTATCGCCGCCCTGTTTGCCATCGCCTTCCTGCTGATTCTGCTGATCCGCCGCTATATGCAACAGCGCCGTGATCTGCGCCAGCGGCGTCAGCTGGAGCAGCAACGCGAAGAAGCGGAGCGCGCTAATCAGATGAAGAGCCAGTTTCTCGCTACCGTCAGCCATGAATTACGTACGCCGATGCAGGCGATCCTTGGCCTGCTGGAAATTGAGGTCGCCCGCCAGCCGCAGCCTGGAAATCTGGCAGTGATCCATAGCAGCGCCGCCTCATTACTGACACTGTTAAACGATCTGCAGGATCACGCCCGTATCGAGAGCAACACCTTTACTCTGCGCCCGCATGCGGTTGATCTGCATCAGTGGCTGATGCATCTGGCCGATTTTTACCATCCGCTAATGCGCACTGATGGCCCCAAATTTCAGGTCAGCGCCCTGTCGCCACTGCCAGCGAGCGTGATGATCGACAGTGAACGGCTGCAACAGATAGCCAATAACTTAATTGCTAATGCGATTAAATTTACCCGCACGGGCGAAATTCGTCTGACGCTGGCACAGCAGGATCAGCAGCTCTGTATGCAGGTCAGCGACAGCGGTAGCGGCATTCCCGCTGACGAACAGGCGCGACTGTTTGAACCCTGGTATCAGACACCGTCGGGTAAAACGCTGTCGGTTCAGGGCAGCGGGCTGGGTTTATCGATCTGCCGCGAAATCGTCAACCGTATGGGCGGCACTATCGAACTACAATCGACACCCGGTCGCGGCACCCGGGTGACGGTGATGCTGCCATTGATCGCCACCGATAGCGCAGCGCTCGCGGCAGAGACGCGGCCCGCCAGCGATCGGCTGTCATTACGCGCGCTGCGGGTGGCGATTGTTGATGACCACCCGACGAATCTGCTGGTGATGCAGCAGCAGCTGGCTTATTTAGGGATTGAGGCCGCCACCTTTGATCACGGTCGCGCGCTGCTGCGTGCGGCCGCGCAACAGCCGTTCGATGTGATATTTATTGATTACTCGATGCCACACCCGAACGGTATTACGGTGGCGCGCATTCTGCGCCGTCGCCAGCGCCAGCAGACAATGCCGCAGACGCTGGTGCTCTGCTCTGCGGATACTCAATCTGCCCAACCCTGCGCCGATGCCTTTCTGTTAAAACCCGTGGCGCTCAGCGCGATTGAGACGGTGTTGCAGCGCCATCAGCAGGCGCCGTTCAGCGATCTGGATAACCGCATTCAGCGTCTCGCCAGTTTTCAGCCCGACTACAGTCAACGAATTGTCAGCACCTTAACCCGGGCGCTGCACGATGATATGGCGGCGCTGGCGCTGGCCCGACAGCAGCAGCAGTGGCAACAGGTGGAACAGATCGCCCATCGCTGCAAAGGCAGCTGGCTGCTGCTGGCCTATCCGCAGGGCGAAATTCTGTGTCAGGCGATAATTGAGCAGGCAAAACTGCACAACGATAGCCCGTCAGAGTGGAATTTATTGGTATCATTAACCGAGAAACTATTAAAAAATCTGGATAATTATGGCGCATCAACACAATCACACTGAAGGCAATAGCAACCGTAAGCGCCTGCTGGCGGCGTTTACCGTTACCGCACTGTTTATGGTGGCCGAAGTGGCTGGCGGTATTCTGTCGGGTTCACTGGCGCTGCTGGCCGATGCCGGACATATGCTGACCGATGCCGCCGCCCTGCTGATGGCACTGCTGGCGGTACAGTTTTCCCGGCGTAAACCCAATGGTCGCCATACCTTTGGCCTGCTGCGTCTTACCACGCTGGCGGCGTTTGTTAATGCGCTGGCGCTGCTGGTGATTACCGCGCTGATTGTCTGGGAGGCGATACGGCGTTTCTGGCAGCCACAGCCGGTGGCTGGCGGTCTGATGCTGGGAATTGCCATCGCGGGCCTGCTGGCGAATGTGCTGTCGTTCTGGTTGTTGCATCGCGGTAGCGAAGAGAAAAACCTTAATGTGCGCGCGGCGGCGCTGCATGTGATGGGGGATCTGCTGGGTTCGGTAGGGGCGATTGTCGCTGCGCTGATTATTCTGTTTACCGGCTGGACGCCCATCGACCCGATACTTTCGATGCTGGTATCGATTCTGGTATTACGCAGCGCCTGGGCACTGATGCGCGAGAGTTTTCACGAACTGCTGGAGGGCACACCCGGTTCGGTTAATGTGGAGAAGCTGACGCGCGATTTAACCCTGAGTATTGCCGAAGTACGCAATGTGCATCACGTTCACGTCTGGCAGGTAGGAGAGAAGCCCGTGATGACCCTGCATGTGCAGGTTGTCCCGCCCTATGACCATGACGGGCTGCTGCATCGCATTCACGACCACCTGCATCAGCGCTATCAGATTGCCCATGCGACGGTACAGATGGAGTATCAGCGTTGTGATGATGGTGACTGCGAACTGGGTATCGCCAGCAGTCAGCACCACCATCACCACCATTAACGTTTAAGAGAGCGCGCGTGAACCCTGTTCGCGGGCGCTTTTAATCCACAACCAGCACCCGTTCAGCGCAATTAACGTCAGCAGCATATACTCCAGCGACATCGCATATACGCCCTGACGGGCAAAGATGGTGACGCTAATTACATTAATAATCACCCAAAGCAGCCAGTTCTCGACGTATTTGCGCGTCATCAGAATCATCGCCACAATCGACAGCACCATCATGCACGAATCCCAGAACGGGAACGCATCCGGTTGCAGTTCTGGCATCGCCACCGCAAAGCCGAAGGCCTGCATGACCGACACAGCAATCTCAGTCAGGAAAGCAAATACCGGATCGATAAATAGCGTCATCAGCGCAATCGCCACTACCGTGCCTGCACCCCAGCCAATCGCCTTAGGCAGCGGTAACCAGCGAATTTTCAGCTGCGCCTGATGGTCGGCGGTCTGCCGGCTCCAGGCATACCAGCCGTAAATATTGGCGACAAAGAAGAACAGCTGCAATAACAGACTGGCATACAGCTGGATCTGGAAGAAAATCACCGCAAACAACGAGACATTAATCAGACCAAACAGGTAGTTAATAATCTTCTCTTTACTCGCCAGCCAGATACACAGCAGGCCAGCAACGGTGCCGATCGCTTCAATCCACGACAGATCATAACCACCTGCGCCGATCGGAATATGCACCAGAATGTTACTTGTACTAAAGAAATCCATATCAGCACCTTGTCGTAAGGGAAGCGTCAGGCATTGCCTTTGACGTTAAGTTTCAGCTCTGCTGCAAAAGATAGCATACGATTCAAAGGGATCAATGCGGCCTGACGTAAACTCTCGTCGACATGGATCTCATGCTGCTGACCGCCCTGCTCCAGCCCGTCAGCAATCGCTTTCAGTCCGTTCATCGCCATCCACGGACAGTGCGCACAACTACGACAGGTAGCGCCTTCACCGGCGGTCGGCGCTTCCAGTAACTCTTTATCCGGACAGGCCTGCTGCATTTTATAAAAGATGCCGCGATCGGTAGCGACAATCATCTGTGGATGCGGCAGGGTTTTCGCCGCCTGAATCAGCTGGCTGGTAGAGCCTACCGCATCGGCCAGATCGACAATCGCCTGCGGCGACTCAGGATGCACCAGTACCGCCGCCTGCGGATAAAGCGCTTTCATCCGTTGCAGTGCCTGAGTTTTAAACTCGTCATGCACGATGCAGGCCGCCTGCCAGCAAATCACATCTGCACGGGTCTGCTGCGTCACATAGCGGCCAAGATGGCGGTCCGGCGCCCAGATAATCTTCTCGCCAAGGCTGTCGAGGTGTTCAATCAGTTCCACGGCGATGCTGGAGGTCACCACCCAGTCGGCACGCGCTTTGACTGCCGCCGAGGTATTGGCATACACCACTACCGTGCGATCCGGGTGCTGATCGCAGAACTGAGTAAACTCTTCGATCGGACAGCCAAGATCCAGTGAACACTCCGCCTGTAGCGTCGGCATCAGCACGGTTTTTTCCGGGCTGAGGATCTTCGCTGTCTCGCCCATAAACCGCACACCAGCCACCAGCAGCGTGCTGGCAGGATGGTTGCTGCCAAAGCGCGCCATCTCCAGCGAGTCGGAGACGCAGCCACCGGTCTCTTCCGCCAGCGACTGGATTTCCGGGTCGGTGTAATAGTGAGCCACCATCACTGCATCACGCTCTTTCAGCAGACGCTTGATCTTCTCCCGGTAGAACTGTTTTTCATCAACAGAGAGCCGGGCGGGTTTTGGCGGGAACGGATACACAGCATTTTCAGCATCGAACATCAGGCTCATAGCAGCAGTCTCGTTTCTTCGACTTAACGTATCTGGCAAAATATCACTGTTTCATCCGCTATATGGCTGCGGGTGTTTTATATGCTAAACACGATAGCGAAAATGTTTCCGGCTGTCGCTGGTTTTTTATGATTAAGCACAGGATGTGATGTAGATCATTCCACTGGCTGCGCTTTACCCGCTTCGATATCGAGTAAAAAGGCTTTGGTCGACAGCCCACCAGCAAAACCGGTGAGCTTGCCATTGGCGCCGATCACCCGATGACAGGGCGCGACAATCGAGATCGGGTTCTTACCGTTAGCCGCGCCGACGGCACGTACCGCTGTTGGATGACCAATCTGCCGGGCTATTTCGCCGTAACTGCGGGTTTCGCCAAAAGGAATCGCCACCAGCGCCGCCCAGACCTTTTTCTGGAACTCGGTACCGACAAAATCCAGCGGCAGATCGAAACGCTGCAAGGTTCCGGCAAAATAGCGCTGAAGCTGACGTTCGGTTTCCAGCAGAATCGGATGCTGGTTATTTTCAGTCAGTGGCGGCAGGCGCACACGTAGCGGGTTATCATTTTCCCACAGAATCGCCGCCAGCCCTTTATCGCTTGCGATCAGTGTCAGGGTCCCGACCGGTGAAGTGAATAATTTACAGTAGTAAGACATGATATAGCCTCCGTAATATCCCATAACTCTCACGCGTATTATCGCTGATTGATCGCCCGTGACTGGCTGTTTTCGGACATCAGGTTAAAATAGTTTGATGTCCGATAATGGCCAGTTTGCCAGCTCACGCAGACATAAACTGATTACCTCAGCTGATCACCAGGAAATCTGCATCATGGATAATAATGCCGCTTATCAGGCGCTCACCTCGCGTGATGCGCGTTTCGACGGCGTATTTTTTGTCGGCGTCACCTCCACCGGTATCTACTGCCGCCCAATCTGCCCGGTGAAAGCGCCACAACAGAAAAACTGCCTGTTTTTTGACAGCGTGGAAGCTGCAGAAAAAGCATCATTTCGTCCCTGTCTGCGCTGTCGGCCTGAGCTGGCTCCCGGCAATGCGCCGGTGGATAGCGCGCACCGTATTGCCGATCTGCTGGTACAGCGTATTGATGAAGGACTCACCTCCGAAGCGGAGAGTCTGGAGCAGATCGCCAGTCAGTTTGGCATCAGTTCACGCCAGCTACGGCGTATTGTGCAGAAAGAACTGGGGGTATCGCCGGTTGAGATCCGACAGACCCGTCGTCTGCTGCTGGCCAAACAGTTACTGACGGAGACGCGGCTGCCGGTCACCGAGGTTGCTTTTGCCAGCGGTTTTAGCAGCCTGCGCCGTTTTAATGATGCTTTTAATGCGCAATATCGCCTGTCTCCCAGTCGTCTGCGCAAAGAGGCGGCGGATGACAGTCACCCTTTTATGGCAAGCGAAACCTCGACCTTACAACTGAGCTACCGCCCACCCTATGACTGGCAGGCGATGCTGGCGTTTCTCAGCATGCGTGCGATTAAGGGCGTGGAACATATCAGCGAAAATAGTTATGCCCGTACGGTGCGTCTGGGCAGCTGTACGGGCTGGGTTCGCGTCACACATGCCGCAGCAAAATCGGCGCTGATGGTCGAATTCACCCATTCGCTGACGCCGGTGTTACCGGTGCTGCTGCGCCGCCTGCGTAATTTGTTCGATCTCAGCGCGCGGCCGGACCTGATTGCCAGCCATCTGGGACTGGACCCACTGTTTCACCACAGCCTCAGTGTTAATCCGGGTCTGCGCGTTGCCGGCGCGTTTGATGGCTTTGAAATGGCGGTGCGCGCCATTCTCGGCCAGCAAATCACCGTTAAAGCGGCCACCACCATTGCCTGTCGCTTTGCCGATGCTTTTGGTGAAAAGATTGAGACGCCTTTTCCACAGCTAAGCCGACTGTCGCCGCTGGCAACGCGCGTCTGTGAAGCCAGCCTTGATGATATTGCCAGCCTTGGCATCGTCAGTGCGCGCTCACGCTGCATTCTGGCAATGGCGCAGGCTTGTGCTTCAGGAGAATTGCGGCTGGAGGCTGGCAGTGAGCCAGAAAAAGCGATTGCTCAGCTGGTGACCTTGCCAGGTATCGGCCCGTGGACCGCCAACTATATTGCAATGCGTGCGCTACGCTGGCCGGATGCCTTTCCAAAAGAGGATATTGCGGTGCGCAATAACCTGGGTGGCGTCAGCGCAAAGCAGGCAGAGCTGATGTCACAGGCGTGGCGCCCGTGGCGCAGTTATGCGGTGATCCATATCTGGAAGAATATGTCTTAATGGCACGGGCGGCGAGAACGCCGCCCCTACGTTCAGGTCGATGTAGGGGCGGCGTTTTCGCCGCCCGCTGGCCCAGAAACAACTAAAGCGCCAGAAGGCGCTTTAGTTTTGAATTGGTGGGTCGTGCAGGATGACTCGGCCTGTGGCCTCGCCCTTCGGGCCGTTGCCGCAGGCAACGTTGTCTCGCTTGCGCTCGACCCGAACCTGCAGCAGGTTCGAACCCCACACGAATTAAGTTGCGATGCCCAGAAACAACTAAAGCGCCAGAAGGCGCTTTAGTTTTGAATTGGTGGGTCGTGCAGGATTCGAACCTGCGACCAATTGATTAAAAGTCAACTGCTCTACCAACTGAGCTAACGACCCGCTGATGCGGTTACAACATTTAATTCTTCTAAGTGCTGGGTCGTGCAGGATGACTCGGCCTGTGGCCTCGCCCTTCGGGCCGTTGCCGGAGGCAACGTTGTCTCGCTTGCGCTCGACCCGAACCTTTACGGTTCTCATCCTTCACGATTTAACACCGGGTACTGCTTTAAAGTGGTGGGTCGTGCAGGATTCGAACCTGCGACCAATTGATTAAAAGTCAACTGCTCTACCAACTGAGCTAACGACCCACTTTCAGGCTGTCAGAGCGCATTCACTAATGCCCTGTCAACGGCGGCATATATTACTGATTTGAATTTTCAGCGCAACCACTATTTAGCAATAAGTTGTTCAACTGCTTACCTTTCACGCGGCAAGACCAGAAATCACACGATATCTGGTCAAACCGCGACGATTACAGCCCCGCCGCGCGTTTTTGCGCCTGCTTTGCCGCTTCGCTATTTGGGTACTGTTTTACAACTTGCTGATACACCGCTTTGGCTTTTGCGGTATCGCCTTTGTCCTGCATGATCACCCCGACCTTATACAGCGCTTCCGGGCTTTTTGGTGATTTCGGGTAATTTTTCACGACAGTGGCGAAATAATAGGCGGCGTCGTCTTTCTTACCTTTGTTGTAATTCAACTGACCGAGCCAGTAATTGGCATTCGGCTGGTAAGTTGAATCCGGATATTTTTTCACAAAAGCCTGAAAGGCAGTAATCGCCTGATCATACTGCTTCTTCTCCAGCACCAGCGCCGCCGCCGCATTGTAATCCGTATTGGCATCACCGCTTTGAACTGGCGCAGCAGCAGCGTTGTCAGCGCCTGTAGCAGGTGCATCGGTTGCGGCTGCTGCACCGGCGCCTGCAGCCGCTGCGTCGCCGCCTGATGCGCCCTGAGCGCCACCATTGCTGCTGAGACTGTCGATTTGCTGATAGATCTGTTTCTGCCGCTCGACAACCTGATTCAACTGGTAGGTATTTTCCTGAATCTGTCCGCGTAAAGCATCGATATCACGCTGACTGTCGCTGAGTTGCTGCTGAAGTTGTTGAAGGAGTTGTCCCTGAGCATTAGAGATACGCTCAAGAGTGGTGACACGGTCTTCTACCGAGCCGGAGCCAACGTTACTGATTGATGCCTGGGCATTAGCGGCCCAGGGGGCCGCTACGCCAATCAGTAACGACAGACTCAACAGGTGAGTTCTGAAGCTACTAATCATGTGATTCTCTTAGTATACCAGTACGGCACGACGGTTTTTGGCATATGCCGCTTCGTCATGGCCCAGTACAGCTGGCTTCTCTTTACCGTAAGAAACGATAGAGATCTGATCAGCAGAAACGCCTTTACCCTGCAGGTACATCTTCACAGAGCTGGCACGACGCTCGCCCAGGGAGATGTTGTATTCAGGAGTACCGCGCTCATCCGCATGACCTTCTACGGTGACTTTGTAAGACGGGTTGCTACGCAGGAAAGCTGCGTGCTGATCCAACATCTGAGCGAAGTCAGAAGCGATATCGTACTTGTCCAGACCGAAGTAAACGATATTGTTTTTCTGCAGTTCTTGCATCTGCAGACGTGCCTGCTCTTCAGAAGACATGTTACCGCTGGTCATGCCACTGTTAGCATCAGCACCCATACCGGTCTGATCGTTGTTGTTGTCTTTTTTGGAGCTACATGCAGCCACTGCGATCACTGGCAGTGCCAGCAGTAAACCCTTCAGCACTTTGTTCAGTTGCATTTCTAAAATCCTATTATAGTTTGCTATACATTTTTACATGCATCACAGATACGGCGACCAGGCAGGAAATTTGACCTGTCCATCAGTTGCCGGAAGACGCGCTTTGAAACGCCCATCTGTCGAAACCAACTGCAACACGGAACCCATACCCTGAGTAGAGCTGTAGATTACCATTGTGCCGTTAGGTGCGAGACTTGGCGTCTCATCCAGGAACGTGTCCGTTAATTGTTGAACGGCTCCCGTTTCCAGATCTTGTCTGGCGATATGTTGCGCACCGCCATTGGTGCTCACCATCACCAAAGATTTACCGTCGGCGCTGACATCGGAGTCCTGATTCTGGGAACCTTCCCAGGTCAGACGTTGAGGCGCGCCGCCGTTTGCATTCACTTTATAAATCTGAGGACGTCCTGCCTGATCCGAGGTATAGGCCAGGTTCTGGCTATCCGGGAACCAGGTCGGCTCAGTGTTGTTGCTGCGACCATCGGTCACCTGACGAATCTGGCCGGAGCCGATATCCATCACATAAATATTCAGGCTACCGGTTTTCGACAGGGCAAACGCCAGTTTGCTGCCGTCCGGTGAAAACGCCGGTGCACCGTTATGACGTGGGAATGAGGCAACCTGTTTAATCGCACCGTTAGCCAGCGTCTGGATAACCAGCGCGGAACGACCGCTTTCAAAGGTCACATACGCCACTTTGCTGCCGTCTGGCGACCAGGCTGGTGACATCAGCGGCTGCGGTGAACGATGCACCACAAACTGATTGTAACCATCATAGTCAGACACGCGCAATTCATACGGATACTGACCACCGTTAGTCTGCACCACATAAGCGATACGGGTACGGAATGCCCCCTTAATTCCGCTCAGTTTTTCAAATGCTTCGTCACTGGCAGTATGCGCCGCATAACGCAGCCACTGCTTAGTCACTTTAAACGAGTTCTGCGCCAGTACGGTACCCGGAGAACCGGCCGTATCGACTAACTGGTAAGAGACAGTGTAGCTGCCATCGGCGCCAGGCTGCACCTGACCCACCACAACTGCGTCAATACCCAGCGCGCTCCACGCTGCAGGCTGAACTTCAGCCGCAGAGGTTGGCTGCTGTGGCAGACGTGCGCGATCCAGTGGATTAAATTTGCCACTGTTACGTAAGTCAGCCGCAACAATCCCGCCAACATCTTCTGGCGCGGCACCCGGACCGTCCCATTTGAACGGCACCACGCCGATTGGACGTGCGGTGTTTACCCCCTGGGTAATCTCAATACGAACTTCCGCATGCAGCACGGCTGCCCACAGAAATAGAAAACTTAACGCTACACGCAGTGCCTGCTTCATCTTTTCTCCCTTATCTGAACCCTAAGTCCACGATAATTAGCAGTGTTACAACGAACCAATAATGCAAAGCCATTTAGAGCACGGCATACAGAACATAGTTCAACATGCCGCCGGGTACGCAATTCTTAAGGTTTAAAGCCTAATGTCGCATTCTTCACAGCTTCATACACGTCCTGCGTTGGTGGCTTAGGTAGCCGCGCCTGTTTAGCTGCCGCCACCGCGGCCTGGCATAACGCCGGGTCGCCACCTTTTGGCTGTACTGAAATCAGCAGGCCATCAGGCGCCAGTTTAATCGCCAGATCACAGGTTTTACCCTTATACAGGTCAGAGTCATAGAACTTGCTTTCAATCGCGCCTTTAACCTGACCAAGATAGCTGTCGATCGCCGCGCCAGAGGCACCGGCTTTCTTCTGATTGCCCTGCCCTGCCGCTGCGCCGGCGGTTTTACCTTCTTTTGGCGAATTTTTACCAGAAGAGAGCCCACCCAGTAAATCGTCAACATCACTGGATTCTTTAGCGGCTTCGGCTGCGGCTTTTTTCTTCGCATCCGCAGCCGCTTTCGCTTTGGCCGCCGCATCGGCTTTCGCCTTCGCCGCAGTGGCAGCTTTGGCTTTCGCCTCTTCAGCAGCCTTTTCTTTCGCTTCCTGCGCGGCTTCGGCCTGCGCCTGTTTGGCTTCTTCCGCCGCTTTGGCTTTCGCATCAGCGGTGGCTTTCGCTTTAGCGTCAGCAGCCGCTTTTACTTTCGCCGCTTCAGCCGCCGCAGCGGCCTCTTTAGCTGCAGCCTCTTTCGCCTGCTCTTCCGCTTTTTTCTTCGCATCCGCAGCGGCTTTTTTCACCTCTTCTTCAGCTTTTTTTCTCGCATCGGCCGCCGCTTTCGCCTGCGCATCCGCTTCAGCTTTGGCATCAGCTTTCGCCTTCGCCGCGGCGGCTTCCGCCTGTTTCTGCTGTTCCTGCGCCTGCTTTGCCGCTTCCTGCGCCTGTTTCTGCTGCTCAGCCTGCGCCTTGGCCTGCTCTTTCGCCTCTTCCTGCGACTGCAGACGCTCTTTCTCCAGCTCTTTCAGACGCTGCTGTTCGGCGGCCTGTTTTTGCTGCA
This sequence comes from Winslowiella arboricola, assembly GCF_025527015.1. Taxonomy (GTDB): domain Bacteria; phylum Pseudomonadota; class Gammaproteobacteria; order Enterobacterales; family Enterobacteriaceae; genus Erwinia; species Erwinia arboricola. The sequence goes on from NZ_JAODIM010000037.1 coordinate 42,604, forward strand.
ACTCTTCAGCCTGCTGTTCAGCCTGCTTTTTACGCTGCTGCTCAGCGCGTTTGCTGTCGCTCTGTTGATTCTGCTGACGATTGTACTGTTCCACTACCGCGCCAGGATCGACCATGACAGCATTGATATCGCCACCGCCGCCGCCAGCGCTGGCGTCGATATTTTCGTTAAACGAGCTCCAAATCAGCGCTGCAATCAAAAAGATATGCAGTATCACTGAAATGATAATCGCGCGTTTTAACTTATCGTTCTGCTCGGTTGCCTTCGACACTCTCGGTTCCCAAAAAACGGTTCGAATTAATTAGATCGGCTGCGTCATCAAACCAACGGACTTCACGCCCGCCTGATGTAGCAAATTCAGCGCTTTGATAATCTCGTCATAGGGCACGTCTTTCGCTCCGCCAATCAGGAACACCGTTTTCGGGTTCGCTTCAATGCGGCGTTGCGCTTCGGCGACGACCTGTTCTGACGGCAGTTGCTCCATACGGTCATGATCGACCACCAGGCTGTACTGTCCAACACCTGATACTTCAACGATTACCGGTGGATTATCATCGCTGGAAACTGTTTTTGAATCTGTCGCATCCGGCAGATCAACTTCCACGCTCTGCGTAATGATCGGTGCTGTCGCCATAAAAATCAGCAGCAGCACCAGCAAGACGTCCAGCAGCGGAACAATGTTGATCTCAGATTTTACGTCGCGACGAGCGCGACGACCACGCGTTCTGGCCATGCGTAACCTCCGATTACTTGCTGCTCTCGCTGGAGAACGCCTGACGATGCAGGATAGCCGTGAACTCTTCGGTAAAGTTGTCGTAGTTCTGTTCCAGCTTATTCACTCGCTGGGTCAGGCGGTTATACGCCATCACCGCCGGAATCGCGGCAAACAGACCAATCGCGGTAGCGATCAGTGCTTCGGCAATACCCGGAGCGACCATCTGCAATGTCGCCTGTTTCACCGCACCAAGCGCGATAAAGGCGTGCATAATCCCCCACACCGTACCAAACAGACCGATATACGGACTGATGGAACCAACGGTGCCAAGGAAAGGAATATGATTTTCCAGGCTTTCCAGCTCACGGTTCATCGAAATACGCATCGCCCGGCTGGCACCTTCCACTACCGCTTCCGGTGCGTGGTTGTTGGCCCGGTGCAGACGCGCAAACTCTTTAAAGCCGGCATAGAAAATCTGCTCAGAACCGCCGAGTTCGTCACGACGCGCCTGGCTCTCCTGATAAAGACGGGAGAGTTCTATACCCGACCAGAATTTATCTTCAAAAGCTTCGGCATCGCGCCCTGCGGCGTTCAGAATACGGGTACGCTGGATAATGATTGCCCATGAGGCAATAGAAAACCCAATCAAAATCAACATGATAAGTTTGACCAGAAGGCTCGCCTTCAGGAACAAATCAAGAATGTTCATGTCAGTCACTGCTTGAACTCCGCGACAATAGACTTGGGAAGCGCTATCGGCTTCATTAGATGTGGGTTGATGCAGGCGATCAGGACTTCCGCTTCATTGAGAACCTTGCCTTCTGCATTAACGATACGTTGTGCGAATGTCATAGTCGTCCTGCGCATTGAAACCACCTCGCTTTGCACTTCCAGCAAATCATCAAGGCGTGCAGCGGCAAGATAGTCGACTGTGATTCGACGCACGACAAAAGCGATCTGCTGATCCAGCAGCGCCTGTTGATTGAAATGGTGCTGGCGCAGCATTTCAGTCCGTGCTCGTTCATAGAAAGCCACATAGCTGGCATGGTAAACCACGCCACCGGCATCCGTGTCTTCGTAATAGACGCGTACCGGCCATTGAAACAGCGTTGTACTCACTCTACATCCCGGTAATGCTTTAAACGTTGCTACTATACGCAGAAGAAATCGGCTTGGGAATGGGTTGCCAGAGGGGAACGAAAATAATTATCCGAAGGAAACAATTGATTAGATTTTCGGGACAAATCTTAGACAAATCCTCACATAAACAGAGATAAATCTACTTAACAAACGGCCGTTAGCAGCCCGGCCGTGATCTATATGCTTAAAGGAAGAAAAAGCCGAGGCCGATTAACAGAATAATCTGTGCCGGTAACGGTGAGAAAAACGCGCGCCAGCGCAAGCGGCGTGGACGAAAACCAACACCGTGAATCACCCCGGTGCAAACCGCCCACATCATGACTAACCCCTGCCAGATGCTGAGCGGCCCGGTTTTCGCCGCAAAACGTGACGGTTCCCAGAACATGCAGCCCGCCAGCAGCAATGCCAGCAGCAGAGAAAGCGCCCTTAGCGGGCTCTTATCCATCACGCCATACAGTCGGTTAATCAGTGCGCCCATTACTTCTGCTCTTTGGCGGCGTTTTCTTCCACGTGTTCAATCGCCAGCGCCGTCATAATACCTAATGAACAGGCCAGCAAGGTGCCGAGGATCCAGGCGAAATACCACATTGTTCTGCTCCTTGATTAATAGAGAGAATGGTTGTTGTCTTCAATATGCTCTTTGGTGATGCGACCAAACATCTTGTAGTAACACCAGCTGGTGTACAGCAGGATAATCGGTACAAACACCATCGCTACAAAGGTCATCAGTTTCAGCGTCAGTAGGGTTGAGGTGGCATCCCACATGGTCAGACTGACGTTCGGCACGGTGCTGGATGGCATAATAAACGGGAACATCGCCACACCGGCAGTCAGAATCACACAGGCCAGCGTCAGTGAGGAGAAGATAAATGCCAGCGCGCCTCTCTCCAGCCGTGAGAACAGAATAGTCAGCAACGGCAGTACCACGCCAAGAGCCGGAATCAGCCACAGAACAGGTGCTTTATTGAAGTTGACCATCCAGGCACCCGCTTCACGCACGACATCTTTGTGCAGCGGATTGGATGGACCGGCATGATCGAGCACAGAAGTCACCACATATCCGTCAATACCATACACCACCCAGACACCGGCAAGGGCAAAACCGATCATCATCACCAACGCCGAAATCTGCGCCGTCAGGCGGGCACGCAGATGCACCTCACCGGCGGTGCGCATTTGCAGATAGGTTGCTCCCTGCGTCAGGATCATCGCCACGCTAACCACGCCTGCCAGCAGACCAAACGGATTCAGCAACTGGAAGAAGTTACCGGTATAGAACAGGCGCAAATCGCTATCGATATGGAACGGCACACCCTGTAACAGGTTACCGAACGCTACACCAATCACCAGCGGCGGCACAAAGCTGCCGATAAAAATGCCCCAGTCCCACATGCCACGCCAGCGCATATCTTCTATCTTCGAGCGGTAGTCAAAACCAACCGGACGGAAGAACAGTGAAGCCAGCACCAGGATCATCGCCACATAGAAACCGGAGAAGGCAGCGGCATAGACCATCGGCCAGGCGGCAAACAGCGCGCCACCAGCAGTGATCAACCACACCTGATTTCCGTCCCAGTGTGGAGCAATCGAGTTAATCATAATGCGGCGTTCGGTATCGGTACGACCCAGGATGCGTGACAGCATGCCTACGCCCATATCGAAACCGTCGGTGACGGCGAAGCCAATCAGTAAGATACCGATCAGCAGCCACCAGATAAAACGCAAACTTTCGTAATCTAACATTTATCGACTCCTGTTTATCGCAGCGGCTGTGACGAGAGCGTTGACTGTTCAAAGTGATAACGCCCGGTTTTCAGACTGCTTGGGCCGAGGCGCGCAAACTTAAACATCAGGTACATTTCCGCAACCAGGAACAGCGTATACAGACCGCAAATCAGTCCCATGGAGAACAGCAGATCGCCCGCAGTCAGCGACGAGTTAGCTACCGCAGTAGGCAGCACCTCACCGATGGCCCATGGCTGGCGGCCATATTCCGCCACAAACCAGCCGGACTCGATGGCAATCCACGGCAACGGAATGCCGTACAGCGCCACTTTCAGCAGCAGAGGACTTTTACCGATGCGGTTACGGATGACACTCCAGAAACTGAGGCCGATAATCAGCAGCATCAGTACGCCAGCACCGACCATAATACGGAAGGCGAAATAGAGCGGCGCCACACGTGGAATCGAATCTTTGGTGGCCTGCTGAATCTGTGCTTCAGAGGCGTCAGAAACATTGGGCGTATAGCGTTTTAGCAACATACCGTAGCCGAGATCTTTTTTATGCTGGTCAAATTCAGCACGGATGTTTGGATCGCTATTGCCGGATCGCAGCTCTTCCAGCAGCTGGTAAGCTTTCATCCCGTTGCGGATGCGCACTTCATGTTGCTGCATCAGCTCTTTCAGACCGGTAACCGGCTTATCCACCGAACGCGTGGCGATCAAACCAAGCAGATATGGGATTTGAATCGCGTACTTGTTCTCCTGCGTCTCCTGGTCCGGGATACCAAACAGGGTAAAGGAGGCCGGAGCCGGTTGAGTCTCCCACTCGGCTTCGATTGCCGCCAGTTTGGTTTTCTGCACGTCACCCATTTCATAACCGGATTCATCACCCAGCACGATAACCGACAGGATCGCGGCCATGCCGAAGCTGGCGGCAATCGCAAACGAGCGTTTGGCAAAAGCCACATCGCGTCCGCGCAGCAAATAGTAAGCGCTGATACCAAGCACAAACATCGCACCACAGGTATAGCCCGCCGCAACGGTATGCACGAATTTCACCTGCGCAACCGGGTTCAGCACCAGCTCGGAGAAGCTCACCATCTCCATACGCATGGTTTCGAAATTAAAGTCTGAGGCGATAGGATTTTGCATCCAGCCGTTGGCGACCAGAATCCATAGCGCCGAAAGATTTGACCCCAGCGCCACCAGCCAGGTCACCGCCATATGCTGAACTTTACCGAGACGATCCCAGCCAAAGAAGAACAGGCCAACGAAGGTGGATTCGAGGAAGAATGCCATCAATCCTTCGATTGCCAGCGGCGCGCCGAAGATATCGCCGACATAGTGCGAAAAGTATGACCAGTTAGTCCCGAACTGGAACTCCATGGTCAGGCCGGTGGCCACGCCCAGCGCAAAGTTAATGGCAAATAACTTGCCCCAGAACTTGGTCATATCTTTATAGATTTGTTTGCCAGACAGCACATACACGGTTTCCATAATCGCCAGCAAAAACGCCATACCCAGCGTTAGCGGAACGAACAGGAAATGGTACATCGCAGTCAGGGCAAACTGTAAACGCGACAGTTCGACGATATCAAACATTTTGACCCCTTGCTCCTCGCGAATGGTTCTGACTAACAGCATGGTCGCTGACCGGTAACAGTCATTGATGGCTATTGTCATTGCCGTTACAGACGGATGATATTCTTCCAGTAATACTGTGTGGCGCAGCCGAAAACAGGCGGCGCATAGCCACAGCTGATAATGAAAACAAAAGTAACCACAAAATGAGACAGGAATATAATACGCCGCTTCGCGCTAACAACAAATAGTTATTAACGTGATGTGAACCCTGTTTTAGTAGTTAGATCGCATTTCGCAAAAAGACGTGAATCTCGCGAAATTGATGTGGCGCAATTTAAAGAAAAACCCGCGATTAATCCAGCGCTAAAGCTTGATATATCGCACCTTTTTTTGATCCAGGTTAATAACGCCTTGCCAGTAATAGTGCTAAGTAAAAGTGATGTTAAATAATTGCGCTACCCTGGTAATAAAAGCCAGGGGAAAGATAAAAATAACCGTCAACTTTTTAACTTTAGCGTAGCAATACGCTAAAGGTTTTTTCGCGCTATAAGTTTATTCTTTTATTCACGATTATCGGCATTGTTATTCTATTCTGACTATTTACTCCGGCTTATTTCACAAATATTTTACGCCGGTAGTGAAGGGATTTAACCTTTTAGTTTGTAAGGATAGCTGAGTTTTTTTACTTTGCTACTAATAGCACGCCAGGTTTCACGATTTCAGGCCGTCACAGGTATAAAAAAAGGCAGCGAAAACGCTGCCCCTCGATAACTCTATGATTGTTCGGGCGGCGTTTTCGCCGCCAGAACAAAGATTACGCTGGCAGTACGGCTTTAACCGCATCACCAATATCCGCCAGGCTGCGGACGGTTTTCACACCGGCAGCTTCAAGGGCTGCAAACTTCTCGTCTGCGGTGCCTTTGCCACCGGCGATAATCGCGCCGGCGTGGCCCATACGCTTACCTTTCGGCGCGGTAACACCAGCGATATAACCAACTACCGGCTTGGTCACATGTTCTTTGATAAACGCCGCCGCTTCTTCTTCTGCGCTACCACCGATCTCACCGATCATCACGATCGCTTCGGTCTGTGGATCGTCCTGGAACAACTGCAGGATATCGATGAAGTTAGAGCCAGGGATCGGGTCACCGCCGATACCGACGCAGGTTGACTGGCCGTAGCCAATATCCGTGGTCTGCTTAACCGCTTCATAAGTCAGGGTACCGGAGCGGGAAACGATACCGATACGGCCTGGTTTATGAATGTGGCCTGGCATAATGCCAATCTTACATGCGCCTGGGGTGATAACACCCGGGCAGTTTGGCCCGATCATACGCACACCGGCTTCGTCCAGCTTCACTTTGACGGTCAGCATATCGAGGGTAGGAATACCTTCGGTGATGGTGATAATCAGTTTGATACCGGCTTCAATCGCTTCGAGGATACCGTCTTTGCAGAACGGCGCCGGAACGTAAATAACCGATGCCGTTGCGCCAGTGGCTTCAACCGCTTCACGCACGGTATTAAATACCGGCAGACCCAGATGCTCAGTGCCGCCTTTGCCTGGGGTCACACCGCCAACCAACTGCGTGCCATACGCCAGCGCCTGCTCGGAGTGGAAAGTACCCTGACCGCCGGTGAAACCCTGGCAGATCACTTTGGTGTTTTTGTCGATCAAAATAGACATTATTTACCCTCCGCTGCAGCAACAACGCGCTGCGCCGCGTCACTGAGGCTGGTTGCTGCAATGATATTCAGACCGCTGTCCGCCAGTTTCTGCGCGCCCAGCTCGGCATTGTTACCTTCCAGACGTACCACTACCGGTACGTTGACACCCACTTCCGCTACCGCGCCGATGATGCCGTCCGCAATCAGGTCGCAGCGCACGATGCCGCCGAAAATGTTAACGAATACCGCTTTAACCGCGTCATCAGACAGGATGATCTTAAAGGCTTCGGTGACACGTTCTTTGGTCGCGCCACCGCCAACGTCAAGGAAGTTAGCGGGCTGGCCGCCGCTCAGTTTGACGATGTCCATGGTGCCCATTGCCAGACCCGCGCCGTTGACCATACAGCCGATATTGCCTTCCAGCGCCACGTAGTTCAGTTCCCACTGCGCTGCGTGTGCTTCACGGGCGTCTTCCTGGCTTGGGTCGCGCATTTCACGCAGTTCCGGCTGGCGGAACAGGGCATTGCCGTCGGCGGTCAGTTTGCCATCAAGGCACACCAGGTCGCCCTGCTTAGTGATCACCAGCGGGTTTATCTCCACCAGCGCCAGATCGCGCTCGAGGAACAGAGTCGCCAGACCCATAAAGATCTTGGTGAACTGGCCAACTTGTTTACCGGTCAGACCCAGTTTAAATGCCAGTTCACGGCCCTGATACGGCTGTGGACCGGTTAACGGATCCAGTGCCATTTTGTGGATCAGGTGTGGAGTCTCTTCCGCCACTTTCTCGATTTCCACGCCGCCTTCGGTAGACGCCATAAACACCACACGACGGGTGCCACGGTCCACCACTGCGCCGAGGTACAGTTCCTGATCGATATCGGTCGCGGATTCAACCAGAATCTGGTTTACCGGCTGGCCATGAGCGTCAGTCTGATAGGTCACCAGGCGCTTGCCTAACCAGTTTTCCGCAAAAGTACGGATCTCTTCTTTACTGTTAACAACTTTCACACCGCCCGCTTTACCACGGCCACCGGCATGAACCTGACATTTAACCACCCACGGACCGGCGCCAATTTTTGAGGCTGCTTCTTCCGCTTCACGTGGCGTGGTACAGGCGTAACCGGTGGGTGCCGGCAGACCATACCGTGCAAACAGCTGTTTCGCCTGGTATTCGTGTAAGTTCATGATGTTCTATCCATTCAGAGCTGAAAAGATTTGGCCGAATTCGCATTGTCACCCTGCCCTTTCAGGCGGTAACAACGCGGAAAGACGGCCACACATAGGGTTGGGCACGATCATTGCCGTGCCCGACGGGGTCAGACATCCAGCAGCAGGCGTGTTGGATCTTCCAACAACTCCTTGATCGCCACCAGATAACCAACGGATTCGCGGCCGTCGATCAAGCGATGGTCGTAGGAAAGCGCCAGATACATCATTGGCTGGATCACGACCTGACCATTGACCGCCATTGGACGATCTTTGATCGCATGCATACCAAGAATCGCGCTCTGCGGCGGGTTGATAATTGGTGTCGACATCAGTGAACCAAACACACCACCATTGGTGATGGTGAAGTTACCGCCGGTCAGTTCATCAACGGTCAGTTTGCCGTCGCGACCTTTAACCGCCAGTTCTTTGATTTTCTTCTCGATATCGGCCATGCCCAGCGCATCGACATCACGCAGTACCGGCGTAACCAGACCACGTGGCGTGGAAACGGCGATACTGACGTCGAAGTAGTTGTGATACACCACCTCTTCACCATCGATGGAAGCGTTCACTTCCGGATAGCGTTTCAGCGCTTCAACCACCGCTTTGATGTAGAAGGACATAAAGCCCAGACGCACACCGTGGCGTTTCTCGAACGCGTCGCCATACTGCTTACGCAGATCCATGATTGGCTTCATGTTCACTTCATTGAAAGTGGTCAGCATCGCGGTGCTGTTTTTCGCTTCCAGCAGACGTTCGGCGACACGCTTGCGCAGACGCGTCATTGGCACGCGTTTTTCACTGCGACCGGCCAGTGATGGCGCAGGCGCGGCCGCTGCGGCTGAAGGTTTCGCTTCCGCTTTAGCAGGCGCGGCCTTGTTATTGGCCAGATGTTTTTCAACATCTTCACGCGTCAGACGACCACCGACACCGCTGCCTTTAATCGCCGCAGCATCCAGATCGTGCTCGGCAATCAGGCGACGGATCGCCGGGCTAAGCGCATCGTTGCTCTCATCTTCCAGTGCGGCAGTATGACGCTGCGCCGGAGTAGACTCTTTGGTGTCAGATTTTGCTGAAGTCTCTTTACCACCGCTGTTGCCTTCTTTCAGACGACCCAGCGCCTGACGAGACGTTACGGTGGCACCTTCATCTTCCAGAATGGCTTCAAGGATACCGTCGACAGCCGCCGGAACTTCCAGCACCACTTTATCGGTTTCAATTTCAACCAGCACTTCATCGCGCTGGACGCTGTCGCCCGGTTTTTTGTGCCAGGTTGCCACAGAGGCATCGGCAACAGATTCAGGCAGGTCGGGAACGAGAATATCTACGCTACTCATTATCTATCCTTTATTTAATCAACGTTCAGCGCGTCATTAACCAGGTCTTGTTGCTGTTTCTGGTGAACGTACATGTAGCCAACTGCCGGTGAAGCGGATGCTGGACGCCCGGCGTAACGTAATGAAGCTGCAAATGGCACAACTTCACGGAAGTGATGCTGACTGCAATACCAGGCGCCCTGGTTAAGCGGCTCTTCCTGACACCAGACGAAATCATGTACATGTGAATAAGGCTGCAACGCTTCCTGTACCGCTTTATGCGGGAACGGATACAGCTGTTCAACACGTACAATAGCCACGTCAGTTTGTTCGTTTTTGCGGCGCTGCTCTAACAGGTCATAGTAAACCTTACCAGAACATAGCACGACGCGTTTAACCCCTTGCGGATCAAGGTCATCAATCTCGCCGATCGCCGGTTTAAAGCCGCCGGTCGCCATCTCTTCCAGGCTCGAAATCGCCAGCGGATGGCGCAGCAAAGATTTTGGCGACATCACCACCAGCGGACGGCGCATGCCGCGCAGTGCCTGACGGCGCAACATGTGATACACCTGCGCCGGGGTGGAAGGCACGCAAACCTGCATATTCTGCTCGGCGCAGAGTTGCAGATAACGTTCCAGACGCGCGGAGGAGTGCTCCGGCCCCTGACCTTCGTAGCCGTGCGGCAGCAGCATTACCAGGCCACACATACGGCCCCATTTCTGTTCGCCGGAACTGATAAACTGGTCGATAACCACCTGCGCGCCGTTAGCAAAGTCACCAAACTGCGCTTCCCAGATGGTCAGAGTGCGCGGCTCAGCGGTAGCATAGCCATACTCAAACGCCAGCACCGCTTCTTCCGACAGCACGGAATCCCATACCTTAAATACACCCTGTCCGTTATGGATATGTTGCAGCGGGGTATAGGTAGAGCCATTGGCCTGGTTATGGATCACCGCATGACGGTGGAAGAAGGTGCCGCGCGCCATATCTTCGCCGGAGAGGCGGCATGGGATGCCTTCATCAACCAGCGTGGCGTAGGCGAGGTTTTCAGCCGCGCCCCAGTCAAATGGCTTTTCACCGGCGGCCATCGCTGCGCGGTCGTTGTAGATTTTCGCCACGCGCGACTGCATCTCAACGCTTTCCGGCACATGGCTGATGCGTTTAGCCAGTTCCTGCAGACGTTTCAGATCCAGCTTGTCCGGCCAGGCTTCGTCCCAGTCATGATTCAGATAGGGTGACCAGGTGAAGGAGTGCAGGCTCATCGGACGCCATTCTGGCACCACGCATTCGCCCTCATCGAGCGCATCGCGGTACAGGTTGACCATTTCCGTGGCATCTTCCAGGCTGGCGACTTTTTCGCCTTCCAGCTTGTCAGCATACAACTTACGTGGCGTTGGGTGCTTTTTGATCTTCTGGTACATAAGTGGCTGGGTGGCGCTTGGCTCATCCGCTTCGTTATGACCATGACGACGGTAGCAGACCAGATCGATAAACACGTCACGTTTGAAGGTGTTACGGAAATCCAACGCCAGACGGGTAACAAAGGCCACCGCTTCAGGATCGTCAGCATTAACGTGGAAAATCGGCGCCAGTACCATTTTACCGATATCGGTACAGTACTGCGTCGAACGGGCGTCTTTCGGGTTGGAAGTGGTGAAACCCACCTGATTGTTAATCACGATACGCACCGTACCGCCAACTTCATAACCGCGCGCCTGTGACATGTTCAGGGTTTCCTGCACCACGCCCTGGCCCGTTACGGCGGCATCACCATGAATGGTGATTGGCAATACTTTATTGCTGCTCGGTTCGTCGAGACGATCCAGACGGGCGCGTACTGACCCCATCACCACCGGGCTAACGATCTCAAGGTGCGACGGGTTAAACGCCAGTGCCAGGTGCACCATACCGCCTTCGGTTTCCACGTCGGACGAGAAGCCCATATGGTACTTAACGTCGCCGGTGCCGAGCGTCTCTTTATGCTTACCGGAGAATTCGTCGAACAGATCCTGCGGCTTTTTACCGAGCACGTTAATCAGAACATTCAGACGACCGCGGTGCGCCATACCTAATACTACTTCACGGGTTCCGCTCTTACCGGCATGACGAATCATTTCGTTAAGCATCGGCACCAGTGCGTCACCACCTTCGAGGGAGAAGCGTTTGGCGCCCGGGAATTTCGCCCCGAGATAACGCTCCAGACCTTCCGCAGCGGTCAGCTGTTTCAGAAAGCCTTTCTTCTCTTCATTGGTGAAACTGGCATGTCCCACTACCGATTCGATGCGCTGCTGGATCCAGCGTTTCTCTTCAGTATTGGTGATGTGCATATACTCTGCACCAATCGATCCGCAATAAGTCTGCTCAAGCGCCGCGAAGAGATCGGCGAGCTTCATGGTCTCTTTACCGATGGCAAAGGAGCCGACGTTAAAGGTCTCCTGAAAATCCGCGTCACTCAGATCGTGAAACGCAGGATCGAGATCCGGCACCGCTTCTTGTTTCCACAGGCCCAGCGGATCAAGGTTTGCACTCTGATGACCGCGAAAACGAAACGCGTTAATCAGTTGCAGAACTTTAACCTGCTTGGAGTTGGTTTCCGGATCGGTAACAGAGGAGGTGTAACGCGAAGCATCTTTCGCCAGACGACGGAAATAGTCACGCGTTGCAGAGTGGAATTGCTCAGGTCTAACCCCAGTGCCAGGAAGCTGCTGGAATAACGACTGCCATGCAGCATCAACAGAGTCAGGATCGGTTAGAAAATCCTCATAGAGCTGCTCTATGTAGGACTGGTTCGCGCCGGCCAGCCAGGAGGAGTCCAGCCAGGGCTTCATCGCGCTGTTCTGCATTGTGATCCCTTAAGCATTTTATGCTTTTTTTCGAGGTTTCATTTTTTGCCGGGTTAACGGCTTGCCGTAGTACAAGTTCGATACGAGCACTGTGCGCTATCGGCGCCCGGCCCGTAAGGGAACCTTTGAAAACGATCGCTGCACGCGCAAACGTTTTTAAAGGCTTCCTGAATATCCGGGAACCCTGAGGTTCCCGGAAAACTCGCTGTTAAGCGCCTCTCTGCAGCAGCATCGACTTGATATGGCCGATGGCGCGCGTCGGGTTGAGTCCCTTCGGACATACGCTCACACAGTTCATAATGCTGTGACAGCGGAATACGCTGAAAGCATCATTCAGATCGTCAAGACGCGCATCAGTTTCTGTATCACGGCTGTCAATCAGGAAACGGTACGCCGCCAGTAACCCTGCCGGACCGATAAATTTGTCCGGGTTCCACCAGAATGACGGGCATGAGGTTGAACAGCAGGCACAAAGAATACATTCGTACAGGCCATCCAGCTTTTCACGTTGTTCCGGTTCCTGCAGATGTTCGCGTGCAGGCGGATTCTCTCCATTATTCAACAGGTAAGGTTTAATCTTCTCATATTGAGTGTAGAACTGACTCATGTCTACTACCAGATCGCGAATAACAGGCAATCCCGGCAGTGGACGAATAACAATTTTCTTCGTGCCATTGCCCAGCGCCGAAACCGGCGTGATACAGGCGAGGCCATTCTTACCGTTCATATTCAGGCCGTCGGAGCCGCACACTCCTTCACGGCAGGAACGGCGGAACGCCAGCGTCGGATCCTTCTCTTTCAGACGCATCAGTGCGTCCAGCAACATCATGTCGCGTCCTTCGTCACTCTCCAGCGTGTATTCCTGCATGCGCGGAGCGTTATCAACATCCGGGTTGTAACGATAAATAGAAAATTCGAGTCTCATCGTCTTATCTCCGCAACTAGTAAGTACGCGCTTTCGGCGGGAAGGCTTCACGGAGCTTCGGCGCCATATTCACTTCACGACGCGTCATGCTCTCGCTATCCGGCAGATACAAGCTGTGGCACAACCAGTTGGCATCATCACGATCCGGGAAGTCGAAGCGGCTATGGGCGCCACGGCTTTCGGTACGATAGTTAGCGGAGACCGCTGTGGCATACGCCGTTTCCATCAGGTTATCCAGCTCCAGGCACTCAACACGCTGGGTGTTAAAGTCGCTGGAACGGTCATCCAGACGGGCATTCTTCAGGCGCTCGCGCAGCACTTTCAGCTCCTGCAGACCTTTGGCCATCGCATCACCTTCGCGGAATACCGAGAAGTTATTCTGCATACAGGCCTGCAACGCTTTGCGCAGCTCCGCCGGATCTTCGCCGGTAACGTTATTGTTCCAGCGATTGAGACGCGCCAGGGAAGCATCGATCTCCGCTTCACTGGCGTCACGCAGTTCACCCTGCTGCTCGATAGATTCCTGCAGATGCAGACCCGCGGCACGGCCAAACACCACCAGATCGAGCAACGAGTTGCCGCCCAGACGGTTAGCGCCATGCACCGATACGCAGGCGATTTCACCGACCGCAAACAGGCCCGGCACAACCACATCTTCGCCCTGATCGTTTACCGTCAGCGCCTGACCAGTCACCCGGGTCGGAATACCGCCCATCATATAGTGGCAGGTCGGGATCACCGGGATTGGCTCTTTCACCGGGTCGACATGAGCAAAGGTGCGCGACAGCTCCAGAATGCCCGGCAGACGGGATTCCAGCACGTCTTTACCTAAGTGATCCAGTTTCAGTTTCGCATGCGGGCCCCATGGACCTTCACAGCCACGGCCTTCACGGATTTCGATCATAATTGAGCGCGCCACTACGTCCCGACCGGCAAGATCTTTGGCATTAGGAGCATAACGCTCCATAAAGCGCTCGCCATGCTTATTCAGCAGGTAACCCCCTTCACCACGGCAACCTTCAGTGACCAGCACCCCGGCGCCAGCGATACCGGTTGGGTGGAATTGCCACATTTCCATATCCTGCACCGGTACGCCGGCGCGCAGCGCCATACCGACACCGTCACCGGTATTGATATGCGCATTGGTGGTGGACTGATAAATACGACCGGCACCGCCGGTGGCGAGCACCGTAGCGCGCGCTTTAAAGTAGACCACTTCACCATCTTCGATATTCAGCGCGGTACAGCCGACCACTGCGCCATCGGCGTTTTTCACCAGATCCAGCGCATACCATTCCGAGAAGATAGTGGTTTTATTTTTCAGGTTCTGCTGATACAGCGTATGCAGCAAGGCGTGACCGGTACGGTCAGCCGCCGCGGCGGTACGCGCCGCCTGCTCGCCGCCGAAGTTCAGCGACTGGCCGCCGAACGGACGCTGATAGATGCGGCCATCGTCGAGACGGGAAAATGGCAATCCCATATGCTCCAGTTCCAGAATCGCTTCCGGGCCGGTATTACACATATATTCAATTGCGTCCTGGTCACCGATATAGTCGGAACCTTTGACGGTATCGTACATATGCCATTCCCAGTTATCTTCATGGGTGTTACCCAGCGCTACGGTAATACCGCCCTGCGCAGACACGGTATGGGAACGGGTAGGAAAGACTTTTGACAACAGGGCACAGGTTTTGCCCGATTGGGAAATCTGCAGCGCGGCACGCATGCCTGCACCGCCAGCGCCGATCACAACGGCGTCAAATTCTCTGACTGGCAATTTCATTAAGCACCCCACACCACAACAGTTCCATAAAATGCATACACCAACAACGCCAGCACCACCACCAGCTGCAACATCAGTCGCAAGCCAACCGGTTTGACGTAATCAGTCAGCACCTGCCACATACCAATCCAGCCATGAACCAGAATCGATAATAGCGTCAGAAGAGTGAATACTTTGGTGAATGAGGAGGCAAAAAATCCACGCCAGATATCGTAGGTCAGGGTATCTGACACCACGAGGAAACCGAGGATATAGAGCACATAGAGAGTAATAACCATGGCCGCGGCACGTAACAGCAACCAGTCATGTATACCATTACGCCCCAGTGCAGAAGCATTGCTTACCATACGAGGACTCCTGCCAGAATTGAAAGCACGACGGTGAGACCAAAAGTTATCTGAGCGGAACGCGTGCCAATTTGCAGCGTTTCACCAAGGTAACCAAAATCCATCAGCATATGGCGAATGCCACCGGCAATGTGATAAGCCAGCGCAGTCAGAATGCCCCATACGATGAATTTAACAAAAAAGCTGTCCATAACGGCGGATGCCTGCAGGAAGCCTTCGGGTGATGAGAGAGAGAGACCCAGTAGCCAGAGCAGAATACCGACAGCCACAAAAGTGATCACGCCGGAGACGCGGTGGAGAATGGACGCTATCGCAGTAACGGGAAACCGGATCGTAGTGAGATCCAAGTTGACAGGTCTTTGTTTTTTCACGGTTTTGCCCACACAGCCTTTCTTATTTTGCTTCCTCCGGTCCTGAAGGGGGTCAGACAGCGTTAACAATCGAAAGCACAGCGCCAGGCACTAAAACTGCAACGTCCAGTGTCAAAACGACGCGTATGAAACGCTGGGTGGCTCCTACTGCAGGGTATTCCGGAGACCTGGCCGAAGTATAGGGGGATCACATTCTTATTACAATTCCCCTACAAACTGTTTGGGAACATTTAGGTTGAACAGTGATCAACCTCACGATTTTCACAATTTATACAAATTTAATTATCTGATTTGACAAAAGTTCAACATTCCTGTTACAAACGAATAATTGAAAACCCTATGATGCACAAAAGTTATGGGGATACACTTTCCCCTAAGCGTAAGTTATGTAACATTGATTGGGTGAGCCACCCGAAAGCATCAGGTAATGGTTACGAGAACAATAATGTCCAGACCGGATCTTTAACAACCGTGTAACGCAGCATGTCATGCCAGACGGACCCTCGCTTGTAAGCGCCCATCGCTCTGTACCCTGCAAGATACACCATGCCACAGAGTCGATAGACTGCATCTCTACGCAAGCAATCCGGGTATGATAGCCAGTCAAGGTGTCAAAGATCCCTACAAATAAGGCGCTAAGGAGACTGTAATGGCTGATAAAAAAGCGACGCTAACCCGAGATGGCGAAGCTCCTATTGAGCTAGACGTGCTGCAAGGTACGCTTGGTGAAGACGAAATTGACATTCGGGCCCTGGGTTCGCATGGCCTGTTTACGTTTGACCCGGGCTTTACCTCAACTGCGTCCTGCGAATCCAAAATCACCTATATTGATGGCGATGAAGGCATTCTGCTGCACCGCGGTTTTCCGATTGACCAACTCGCTTTGCACTCTAATTACCTGGAAGTGTGCTACATCCTGCTGAACGGCGAAGCGCCGACGCAGGCGCAGTTTGATGAATTCCGTACTACCGTCACCCGTCACACCATGATTCATGAACAGATTAATCGTCTGTTTATGGGTTTCCGTCGCGACTCACACCCTATGGCGGTGATGTGCGGTGTTACCGGCGCGCTGGCGGCGTTTTACCACGATTCATTAGATGTAAACATTGAACGCCATCGCGAAATCGCCGCATTCCGTCTGCTGTCGAAAATGCCGACGGTCGCCGCGATGTGTTACAAATACTCGATTGGCCAGCCGTTTGTTTATCCACGTAACGACCTCTCCTACGCGGGTAATTTCCTCAATATGATGTTCTCTACCCCGTGCGAAGAGTATGTGGTGAATCCGGTGCTGGAACGCGCCATGGACCGTATTCTGGTGCTGCATGCCGATCACGAACAGAACGCCTCGACTTCAACCGTGCGTACTGCCGGTTCTTCGGGCGCCAATCCTTTCGCCTGTATCGCGGCGGGTATCGCCTCGCTGTGGGGACCGGCGCATGGCGGCGCCAACGAAGCCTGTCTGCGCATGCTGGAAGAGATCAGCAGCGTCGATCATATCCCTGAGTTTGTGAAACGTGCGAAAGACAAAAATGACTCTTTCCGCCTGATGGGCTTTGGCCATCGCGTTTACAAAAACTACGATCCGCGCGCCACCGTAATGCGTGAAACCTGCCATGAAGTGCTGAACGAGCTGGGTATGAAAGATGACCTGCTGGAAGTAGCCATGGAGCTGGAACATATTGCGCTGAACGACCCGTACTTTATTGAGCGTAAACTCTATCCAAACGTCGATTTCTACTCAGGTATTATTCTGAAAGCGATGGGTATTCCGTCGTCGATGTTTACCGTGATCTTCGCTATGGCGCGTACCGTTGGCTGGATTGCGCACTGGAAAGAGATGCATGACGACGGCATTAAAATTGCCCGTCCACGTCAGCTGTACACCGGTTACGATAAGCGTGAATTCGCTTCGCAGCTGAAACAGGACAAGTAATATTGTAATACGCGGGCGGCGAGAACGCCGCCCCTACATGGATCTGGTGTAGGGGCGGCGTTCTCGCCGCCCTTTTTTTTACACCGCTGGCGTCAAAAACAGCGTCTCGCACTGGCGTGCGATATCCCACAGCTTCTGGCGAATCACCTGCTTCAGTTGCAAAGTAGATTGCGATTGTGGCCGATCGCGGCGGCTAATCAGCATCACCTCAAACGGCAACGGCTGCGCAATTGGCAGAATTTTCAGCTGACCGACATAGCGACAGGCGGTAAACAGATCAACAATCCCCACACCGCCTCCCGCCAGTGTCATATCCGCAATCACCGAATAGGTTTTAATCGACAGCGATACTGCCGGTTGCAGCGCTTTATCACGCAGCGCGCGATGTAACACACGCCCCAGCGGATCCTGCTGCTGCATCATTAACAGGTTGTTCTGACACAGCCACTCCAGCGTCACCGCACCGCTTTGCGGGCTGTTCAGCGGCAATACCGCCACCATTGACGACTGAAACAGCGGCTCCGCCAGCAAATCAGCATGCACCTGCTGCCCAAAGGCCAGTGCAAAATCGAGCTCGTCGTTTAGCAGACTGTGGCACAGGGCACTGAAATGCTCGGTCACCAGTTCCACATTCACCGACGAAGCCTGCTGACGATAAGCCACCAGCGCCGGCGCCAGCACCATCTGGCCAAAGGCATGCGCGGCGCCGAGCCGCACGGTCTGCCCTTCACCGCGCCGTAACTGATCGGTCAGCTGACTAATCACTTGCAGACGCTGATATAACTCATCCACTTCCGGCAGCAACCGGCGTCCTTCGGCGGTGACTACCATCCCCTGCGCACGGCGCTCAAACAGCGCAAACCCCAGCTGCTGCTCGGCGTGATTCAGCACGCGACTGACATTGGGTTGTGACACATTTAACAAGCGCGCCGCGCCGCTGATGGAGCCGCTCTGCACAATGGCCTGAAAAACTTCGATATGACGCAAACGCATAAGGTCAGGTCTCGCTTAACTTATCCTGAGCATAAGCAATGCAAGGATAGTGCCGAACCCGCGCCCGTTTAGCGTTTATTCACCCCAGGTGGCTTCCAGCACCCTGACCCAGTTGCGATAACAGATTTTCTCCAGCAACGCGCGGTCGTAACCACGTTGCGCCAGCGCCTTCACTAATAGCGGCAGACCGGCGACATCTTTCATATCCGGCGGAATAGTGGTGCCGTCAAAATCGGAACCAAAACCCACGCCCTCTTCGCCGACTTTTTCCAGCAGATAATCCACATGACGCACAATCTCATCCACGGTGGCATCGGGACTCTTTTTGCCATCTTCACGCAGGAACATGGTGCCAAAATTCACGCCGACAAAGCCGTTGCGTTCGCGGATTGCCGCCAGTTGTTTATCGGTAAGATTGCGTGACTGCGCACAGAGCGCATGGGCATTGGAGTGGCTGGCCACCAGCGGCGCGTCGGAGATAGTGGCGGTTTGCCAGAAGCCCTTCTCATCCATATGCGACAAGTCGACCATAATGCGCAGCTGGTTGCAGGCACGCACCAGCCGTAATCCGGCCTCCGTCAGACCGGCGCCAATATCCGGTGATGAAGGGAAGCGGAACGGCACGCCATCGCCAAAAATATTGGGTCGGCTCCACAGCGGGCCAAGGGTGCGTAACCCGGCCGCGTACAAGACGTCCAGCAACTCGAGATCGGCATCCAGCGCCTCTGCACCTTCAATGTGCATCACCATCGCCAGCACCTTGTTTTCAATACTGTGACGAATATCCGCTGCGGTACGGCAGATTCTGGCCTGGCCATTAGAATTTTTTTCGATGCGAATTAATGTGTTTAGCATCGAAAAAGTGATATTCCGCGCTTCTTCAATCGATGGTGTTTCAGGCACATCGGTGAAATTTAACTTGCCTGGCACATTTCTTGCCTTAACTCCCCCCGTTGGGACATAAGTCGCAAACAGACCACCGGCCATACCGCCCTGTCTGATACGCGGTAAATCCATCTGGCCCGCAGCAGGACCCTGCAGAAAAGCGCCAACCGGATCGGCAGCGTGTGAGCGCCACAGGCGCAGCAGCACATCATTGTGACCGTCAAAAACCGGCACAAGGTCGGCGTCAGAAAATAGCGTATCAGACATAAGTTGAAGTCCCGTGAACGGATAAGCGGTAGAAGACAATGCATCATAAACGCGCATGCGCACAGGCGCTTGCACTGAAAAGAGGCATCTTTTGTCGCCGGAGAAAATAAGTTGCTCCTGACAATATTAACCACCGCCTTCTGACAGAAGTCAAGGCGAAAACGACGCTTATACTTAAAAATAATATTAAATATCAACCAGTTGGAGATACCATGGTTACCAGAAGACGTTTTCTTGCAGGATGCTCAGCGGTTCCGTTTCTTTCTTATCTTAGTCTGAACAGCAGCAGCGCCTTTGCCGCCACCCCGGCCAGCATGCTGGTAATGGCGATGCAGATCGACAATATGACCAGTCTGGATCCGGCAGAAAGCTTTGAAGCGATTGGCTCTGAAGTGACTGGCAACCTCTATCAACGTCTGGTGATGCCAAACCCGGAAAAACCAAGTGAAATCAGAGGCGAGCTGGCAAAAAGCTGGGAAGTCAGCAGCGACGGCAAAACCTTTACCTTCCATCTGGACCCGTCGGTGAAATTTTCCGATGGCAGCCCGCTGACCGCTGAAGATGCCGCTTTCTCATTGCAGCGCGTGGTGAAACTGGATAAAAGTCCGGCGTTTATTATCAATCAGTTTGGTTTTACCAAAGATAACGTTGAACAGATGATCGTGGCGAAGGATGCCAGTACGCTGGTGCTGAATCTCGCCGAACCGGCAGCGGAAACCTTCCTGCTCTATTGCCTGTCAGCGCCGGTAGGTAGCGTAGTGCAGAAGAAAGCGGCGCTGGCCAATCAGCAGGCCGGCGATCTGGGTAATGGCTGGATGAAACAGCAGAGCGCTGGTTCCGGCCCGTTCACCCTGCGCGCGTGGAAAGCCAGTGAAAGCATTATCCTCGAAAAAAACCCGCACAGCCCGTCGAAGAGCACCACCAAACGCGTGATTATCAAACATATCACCGATCCTTCCGCTCAGCTGCTGATGCTGCAGAAAGGCGATGTCGATATCGCCCGCGATCTGACTACCGAACAGCTGAAACCGTTGCAGGGTGACAAAAACTTCAATGTCTATAAGACTGATGTTTCCACCATCATGCTGATGTCATGCAATACCACCAATGAGCATCTGCAAAAGCCACAGGTGTGGCAGGCGCTGAAATGGGCAATTGACTACAACAGCATACAGCAAAATATTCTGCCGCTGACGCACAAAGTGCATCAGAGCTTCCTGCCTTCCGGCTTCCCGGCGGCGCTGGACGATCAGCCATTTAAAGTCGATGCC
This sequence comes from Winslowiella arboricola, assembly GCF_025527015.1. GTDB lineage: Bacteria > Pseudomonadota > Gammaproteobacteria > Enterobacterales > Enterobacteriaceae > Erwinia > Erwinia arboricola. Next base: position 63,584 of record NZ_JAODIM010000037.1, read on the forward strand.
GCCAAAGCCAAAGCGCTGCTGGCCGAAGCGGGCTATGCAGATGGCTTTGAGATCACCCTCGATCACTACTCGGCACAGCCTTACCCGGATATCGCGCAGGCGCTGCAAACTCAGCTGGGCGCAGTGGGCATCAAAGTGTCGCTGATCTCTTCGGAAAACCGTCAGGTTCTGACCAAAATGCGCGCCCGTACCCATCAGCTGGCGCTGACCGCCTGGGGCGCGGACTATTTCGATCCAAACTCCAACACCGAAGCATTCTGCGTCAATACCGACAACAGCAGCGGCGCGCGGAACCGTACGCTCGCCTGGCGTTGCGGCTGGTCAGACGATGCATTTAACAAAATGACTGTCGCCGCGCTGCATGAAGCCGATCCGGCAAAACGCATTGCCTTGTATGAGCAGATTCAGCGTGAACACCGTGAAAAAAGTCCGTTTATCGAGATGATGCAGGATGTGAAAAACATCGCCTGCGGTAAAAACATCACCGGCGTGCATATGACTGTACTGCGCGACAACCCGTTTGAGCAGGTGAAAAAAGCGTAATGTCGTCGTTTAAACGTTTACTCAGCACGCTGAGCAGCCTGGTGCTGACGCTGTTTGGTTTGTCAGTATTAACGTTCTTTATCGGTCGGGTAATGCCGACCGATCCGGTGCTGGCTGCGGTGGGTGATAACGCACCGCAGTCGGTCGTGGAACGTGTCAGACAAGAAATGGGGCTGGATCAGCCCCTGTACATGCAGTTTGGCCACTATCTTAATCAACTGTTGCACGGCGATTTAGGTCGTTCAGTGCTGACCCACAACGAAGTCACCACCGATATCGCCCGCTTCTTCCCGGCGACGCTGGAACTGGCGACGGCGGCGATTATTATTGCGGCGATTGTCGGCATTCCGCTTGGCGTCTGGGCTGCGGTGCGTCAGGGCAAAACCCTCGACCAGATTATCCGCGTGGTCTGTCTTGCCGGACACTCGCTGCCGGTATTTGTGCTGGCATTGCTGAGCCTGCTGATTTTCTATGCGGTACTCGGCATCGCGCCTGGCCCGGGTCGTCAGGACATTATCTTCCAGGATATGGTGCCGCAGGTCACCGGCTTGCTTACCGTCGATTCGCTGCTGGCCGGCGATTATGAGGCGTTTTGGGATGCGCTGGCGCATATGGCGCAGCCGGTATTGATCCTTGCTTACTTCAGCATGGCCTATATCACACGTATGACGCGCACCTTTATGCTGAATGCGCTGAGCGGCGAGTTTGTCATTACCGCACGCGCTAAAGGGCTGTCCTCGCGGCGGGTGATCTGGCGTCACGCCTTCCCTACCGTCGCGGTGCAGCTGGTCACGGTGCTGGCGCTGACTTACGCCGGACTGCTGGAAGGTGCGGTGGTGACGGAAAATGTCTTTGCCTGGCCGGGACTCGGCCAATACCTCACCACTTCGCTGATGAATGCTGATATGAACCCGGTGGTTGGCGCTACGCTGCTGGTCGGCGCGACTTACGTCCTGCTGAACCAGCTCGCCGACCTCCTCTACCGACTTTGGGATCCGCGCGTAAAATGAAATCTCTGACAAGAGCATGGTTGCTCGATGAAACTCCCGCTACCCGCCGTCAGGCGGTGTGGGGCCGACGCTATCGTTTATGGCTTGGCCTGCGCGAAAACCCGCTGGCGATGTCTGGTCTGCTGGTGATTCTGGCGGTGCTGCTGCTGTCACTGCTCGCCCCGCTGCTGACGCCTTACACGCCGGGTACCCAGGATCTGACGAACCGGCTGGCCGCGCCCTCTCTCCAGCACTGGCTGGGCACCGATGAGCTGGGACGCGACGTCTGGACACGGATTATCTTTGGCGGACGCACCACGCTGGGCATGGTGATTGCCGTGGTGCTGCTGACCGCGCCACTGGGCCTGCTGATTGGCTGTATCGCCGGTTATGTCGGCGGCTGGTTAGACAAAACGCTGATGCGTCTGACCGATATCTTCCTCGCCTTCCCGCGGCTGATTCTGGCGCTGGCGTTTGTCGCCGCGCTGAAACCCGGCGTGGAAAGTGCGGTGCTGGCAATTGCCCTGACTGCCTGGCCGCCCTACGCCCGTCTGGCGCGCGCTGAAACCCTGCAGTTTCGTAACAGTGACTTTATCGCCGCCAGCCGTATCACCGGCGCTTCACCGCTGCGTATTATTTTGCGCCATGTGATGCCGCTGTGTGTGCCGAGCCTGATTGTGCGCGTCACGCTGGATATGAGCTCAATTATTATTACCGCCGCCAGCCTTGGCTTCCTCGGCATGGGTGCACAGCCACCGTCACCGGAATGGGGTACGATGATTGCCACCGCCCGTCGCTTCCTGTTTAGCGAATGGTGGGTGCCACTGATGCCCTGTATCGCGATTTTCCTCACCTCTCTGGCGTTCAACTTCCTCGGCGATGGCCTGCGGGACGTCCTCGATCCTAAGGAGCGCTAGATGCTGGTCGAAATTGAAAACCTGCGCATTACCTTTGCCAGCCGCACCGAAAGTTTCGAGGCTGTACGCGGTGTATCCCTTAGTGTCGGCAAAGAGAAATTCGCCATTGTCGGTGAAAGTGGCTCCGGCAAATCGCTGACCGCGCGCAGCCTGATGCAGCTGTTACCCGGCAATGCACAGATCCAGGCGGATAAACTCAGCTTTGATGGCATCGATTTACGCGGTGCCAGCGAGAAAACCCTGCGCAAAATCCGTGGCAAGCGCGTCGGCTTTATTTTGCAGGATCCGAAATATTCTCTTAACCCGGTAATGACCATCGGCCAGCAGATTGCCGAAGCCTGGCGCGAGCATAAAGGCGGCAGCAAAAAAGCGGCAATGGCAGCGGCGATTGATCTGTTGCAACAGGTGAAAATTCGCGATCCTGATCTGGTGGCAAAACGCTATCCGCATGAAGTCTCCGGCGGTATGGGCCAGCGTGTAATGATCGCCATGATGCTGGCGCCGGATCCGGAACTGCTGATTGCCGATGAACCGACCAGCGCGCTGGATGCTACCGTGCAGGCGGAAATTCTGAAGCTGATTGATGAACTGGTGTCACAGCGCGGGATGGGACTGATTTTAATCAGTCACGATCTGCCGCTGGTTTCCCACTTCTGCGACCGTGTGGCGGTAATGTATGCCGGACGGATTGTCGAAATGCTGGACGCGGGCCAGCTGCAGCAGGCGCAACATCCTTACACCAAAGGTTTGCTGGCCTGCCTGCCCTCACTGCGCCATCCACGCGATCGGCTGCCAGTGATGAAACGTGAAGCCGCATGGCGGGATGAAATATGATTAATATCGAGAACCTGCGTATCGCCTTTGGTGATCATGAAGTGGTTAAGGGCGTCAGCTTTCAGGTTGGCAATGGCGAAAGCTTTGGCATCGTCGGCGAGAGCGGATCGGGCAAATCCACCATTCTGCGCGTACTGGCCGGACTGAATAATCAGTGGCAGGGCAAGCTGGAATTTGGCGGTACGCAGCTGACCGCCCATCGTGGCCGCAGCTTCTTCCGCCAGGTGCAGATGGTGTTCCAGGATCCCTATGGCTCACTGCATCCGCGCCAGACCATCGATCGCATTCTGCATGAGCCGCTGCTGGTGCATCGCCTCGATCGTGCTGAACAGCGCATCGCTACAGCGTTACAGGAAGTCGGTCTGCCTGCTGCGGTACGCTTTCGTTATCCGCATCAGCTGTCCGGCGGACAGCGCCAGCGCGTGGCGATTGCGCGCGCGATGATTGCTGAACCGGAAGTGTTATTGCTGGATGAACCGACCTCGGCGCTGGACGTCTCGGTACAGGCGGAAATTCTTAATTTGCTTAGCGATCTGCGTGAAGAGCGCAAGCTCACCTATATTATGGTGACCCATAACCTGGCGGTAGTGACCCATCTCTGCCAGCGGATTGGGGTTATGCAGCATGGTCAGATGGTGGAGCAACTCAGCTCTGACGATCTGCGCGCACGGCGCATCCGGCATCCGCATACGGCTGAACTGTTCGACTTAAGTATTACTCTTGAGGAACCCGCATGAAACTAAACTGGCAGCACGCCAGCGATATCGCCGCCCGGCTGACCGCCAGCTGGAACCAGCCGGGCGCGCCGGGCGGCGCCATCACCCTGTTTGATGGTAAAAAAATCCACGCCACCCACGCCGGTGGCCTCGCGGACCTCGCCCAGCAGACGCCGTTCAGCGCCGACAGCGTGGTGCGTTTCGCCTCAGTGACGAAACATCTGTTCGCCGCTATGGTCAGCGGTCCGGCCAGCGACCTGCTGAATTTGCAGGACAGCCTGGAGCAGCATCTGCCGCAGCTGACTGGCGATGCGGGGAAAGTCACCGTCGGCCAGGCGCTGGATATGACCTCCGGTCTGCCGGACGTACGCGAAACCCTGTCGTTGCTGGGGTTGTCAGTGTATAACGCCACCAGCGCCGCGTCCTTGCTGGATTTTGTCGCCAGCAACGGCGACCTGAGCTATCCCTGCGGCAGCGAAGTCTCCTACTCCAATACCGGCTATCGCCTGGTGGAAGAGGCGCTGAAAGCCAAAGGCGTCCTGTTTAACGACCTGCTGCAACAACATATCTGTCAGCCGCTGGATATTCGCCTGACTGCGCCGGAAAGCTGGTTTGATATTGTGCCGGGTCTGGTGCCGGGTTACTGGCGTCAGGGCAGTCAGTGGCAACTGGCCAGCGCAGGACTGCATCTTTCCGCTTCCGGTAGCGTCACCGGCAGCATTAACCATCTCAGCCGCTGGTTACAAGCGCTGCTGGCGGACCAGGGGCCAGGCGCTGGCGTACTGGCGCGCCTGAGCGCTCCGCGCTACTTAGCCGATGGCCGGGAAACGGGTTATGGCCTCGGTGTGGCGCATTCGCAGATTGGCACCCACCGTCTGGTGGGACACGGTGGTTCCCATGCCGGTTATAAAAGCTATTTCCTGCTGCATCCTGAACTGAAAGTCGGACTGGCGCTGGTTGCCAATCGTGAAGATGTCACCACTTTTGAGAACGCCTTAAAAATTATGGCGGCGCTGCTGGATGAATCCCTGCCGGACAAAGGTCATGACCTGCAACCCGGGATCTATGCGGCGGAACAAGGCAGCGACTGGCTGGAGATTAACGGCGTGACTGCTACCTGGACTGGCGCCGGTGAAACCCTGTATCGCAGCGCAGTACCGGGTGAAGCGGTCTCTCTCTCCTCTACCTTCCCGATACGTCTGGCGCAGGATGGTACAGCCATTGCCGGTGAGATCGGTCTGGCGGCGCGGCGTTTTGTACCGGTGGTAGCGGATGACACCCTGCAACAGTTGCAGGGGCGCTGGCAGCTGGCGGCATATCGCAGCCTGATTGATATCGAGGGTGATTCATTGCTGATGGGGATCGGCCCGGCATCAATTACCGCCAGCCTGGTATCACTGGGTAAAGGCCGGGTGCTGGCTACTGCGCAGGATGGTCCGTGGGAAAAACGCTTTGTGATCCAGCGGGAAGAGGATGGCATTCGCTTGCTGCTGAATCGCAGCCGGATAGTGAAGTATGTGCGTTAGCCCGGATAATGCAGGGGAGCCGTTATCGGCTCCCGCTGCAACCATCGGCACGGGCGGCGAGAACGCCGCCCCTACAAAACAGAGCGATCTTAATTCTGCGTGGTCGCCAGATAGGAAAACGCGCTAAGCAGACTGACCAGCGTCGCCATCTTCTCTGCACGATAACCTACCGTAATGGCATCAATCCGCTCGACCCCGGGGATCAGACAAAACAGATCGCCCAGCACCGGTTTCGCCACCATTAATTCCAGCTGATAAGGCGCAGAAATCCGCGTGGTCGCCGCCTGGCTCGCCTGACGCACCGCGCTGGCCGCCGCTTCGCGAATCGCCTCGCGCGCCGCCGGCGGGCTTAATGATTCGGCGCAGGTCTGGGAAATTGCCCGCTTAACACAAGCATAATTTACTGATGGATAGTGCTGATTAATCCACGTCTGCAAGGTATCGTCACCACTGACCAGCCACAGAGGCGAGCCCTGCTCTGCTCCGGCGGCGGCGTAGATATCACTCTCGCCCATCACCTGACCGTTAATTTTCACCCGGTAAAAAGCCCGACCGTTAATGGTATGCGCCAGCACGCCAGACTCTCCGGCCGCGCTGTGATAACCAATAAACATCATGCCGTCATACTGCTGCTGTTCCAGGCCTTCCACCATCGATAAACCGCGCGGTTTGCCCTGCACCAGCCGCGCGCGGCTGTCAATATTTTCAGCGCGCAGATTGGTCATTGCCGCATGGCTGTCCGCTACCACCACTTCGCTGGCGCCACCGGCAAAAGCGCCGTCAATCGCCGCATTCACTTCCTGTTCCATCAGGCCACGCGCCAGCTGATACTCGGCGGTGCCCGGGCTGCACTGCTCCGGGCGCATGACACCCGCAATGCCTTCAATATCGGCAGAGATAAAAATTTTCATGGTTACTTCCTTCAGCAAAGGCGATCGAGAATATCGCATAACGCCGGGCGGGAATGACCACGGAAACCGGTCACCGCTTCGGCGCTAAGTAAGGCATCCAGCACCGCGTGTTCGGTGGCATCGGCCGCTGCCGCCAGCAGCGGTTCCAGCGCCGCATCCGCCAGCGATTCTGGTTGCGACTGGGTGGAAAATGCCACGGCGATATCACCGGAACCGTGGCCCCAGTAACTACCCAACCGCCCTAATCCGGCGCCTGCACGCTTCGCTACACGCTTTAACTGACGCGCATCAAGTGCCGCATCGGTGGCCATAATGATGATGATTGAACCGGCATCACGCTGCGGCGTCAGTTCCGGCAGCAGCGGCTCAATCGCTGCGCCGAAGCGCACGCCGTCCAGCGTCAGCGCATTTAACGCGCCAAAGTTCGCCAGCACCAGCACGCCAAGGGTGGCATTCAGAGAAGGAATCAGCCGCGAGGCGCTGCCGACTCCGCCCTTCAGGCTAAAACAGCTCATCCCACGTCCTGCGCCAACGCTGCCGCGGGCAAACTCCGCATCTGCCGTGCGTAATGCCTGTTGCGCCATCTCCTCAGTCACCGCCAGTGCCTGAATATCATTCAGCCAGCCGTCATTGCACTCCAGCGCCAGTGGATTGACGGTCGGTAAACTACGGCCCAGCTCCGGGTTGCGGCTGATGGCATCACGCACCAGCGCGGTAAACAGCGTGCCGACCGCCAGCGTGTTACTTAGCAGAATCGGCGTCTGCAGCACGCCCAGCTCTTCCAGCTGCACCAGCCCCACCGGTTTGGCAAAACCATTCAGCACCGCCGCCGCACAGGGCAGCGGCCGGGTAAACAGGTTATCGCCCGGCGGCACAATCGCGGTCACGCCAGTCTGAATGTCACCGTCATCAAGGGTACTGTGTCCGACACAGACGCCCGGCACATCGGCCAGCGTATTGCGTGGCCCACAGGCCATCCGCGGCTGCCCGAGGCTGCGCGTTTCGCGCCAGCGTTGCAGCAGCAAATCACGCTGCATCTGTTGAAAATCCATCACTTTTCTCAGCTTTTCAGTTTCGGATCGAGTGTATCACGCAGCGCATCACCCAGCAGGTTGAAGGCCAGTACCGTAATAAAAATCGCCAGGCCAGGAAACACGCTGACATGCCATAAACCGGCCATCATCATATTGCGGCTCATCGCCAGAATATTGCCCCACTCCGGCACATCCGGCTCCGGCCCCAGACCGATAAAACTCAGTCCTGCCGCAGTCAGAATACTGGTACCGATACGCATGGTGAAATAGACAATCACGCTCGACAGCGTGCCGGGCAGAATATGACGCAGCAGAATCACGCGGTCCGGCGCACCGGCGCAGCGCACCGCTTCCACATAAGCGGCCTGTTTCAGCGACAGCGTGGAGGCGCGCACAATTCGGGCAAACACCGGTACGCTAAATACCGCCACCGCAATGATCACGTTATTCAGTCCCGGACCGAGGATCGCCACCACCGCAATCGCCAGCAGCATACCCGGAAAGGCGAACAGCACGTCGGAGGCACGCATAATCAGCATATCGATCCAGCGGCCATAGTAGCCCGCCAGCAGTCCCAGAAAGATCCCCACCAGCATGCCGAGCGTCACCGACAGCACGCCGATATACAGCGAGATACGCGCACCATAAATAATCCGGCTCAGTACATCACGTCCGAGATCATCCGTTCCCATCCAGTGGGCGGCGGAAGGTGGCGACGACAGCGCCATCCAGTCCGGCTCCATCGGATCCCACGGCGCCAGCCACGGGGCAAAAATCGCCACCAGCAGCAGTAACAGCACAAAACCACCGGAGACCAGCGCCAGCGGATTGCGCACCAGAGCATGCAGAAAATCGCGACCTGGCGAGCGGATAGTGCTTTTCTCTGTCACCACCGGGATCACCGGTTCAGTTGGTAAGGTCATCATCGCTCCTGGTGCAGACGAATCGCCGGGTTGACCACCGCATACAGCAGATCCACCAGCAAGTTAATCACAATAAATTCAAACACAAACAGCATCACCAGCGCCTGAATAACCGGCTGATCCTGCGATTTGATCGATTCAATCAGCAGCCAGCCGAGGCCAGGCCAGTTAAATACGCTCTCGACGACAATCGAACCGCCGAGCAAAAAACCGAATTGCAGACCAAGCATGGTGAGAACCGGAATCAGCGCATTACGCATCACATGCTTCCAGGTGACCAGCCGGCTGCGCAGCCCTTTGGCTTTGGCGGTGCGCACATAGTCCTCCTGTGCCACTTCCAGAAACGCCGATCGGGTAAAGCGCGCCATTACCGCCGCCACTGACGCACCAAGGGTTAACGCGGGCAGAATAATATCGCTGGGTTGATTAAAACCGCTGACCGAAAACAGGCCAAACGGCATAGCGACAAACTGCACCAGCAGCAGGCCGAGCCAGAATGGCGGCATAGAGATACCGCCGACGGCGAAGCTCATCAGCGTCCAGTCCTGCCATTTCCCCCGTTTTAGCGCAGCAATCACGCCAATAATCAGTCCGAGGATCACTGACCAGGCAAAACCAGCCAGCGCCAGCAGCATCGTCGGCATAAAGCCCTGGGCGATCACTTCGGTCACCGGCTGCTGGGTGCGAAAAGTAACACCTAAGTCGCCTTTAAACAGACCACCCAGCCAGTGAATATATTGTTGCGGCAGCGGATCGTTAAGCCCTAGGTGCAGGCGCGCCGCTTCTATTGCTTCAATGGTAGCGTCCGGACCGGCGTAAATACGCGCCGGATCGCCCGGTAATAGTTTGATAAAACCAAATACTAATAGCGAGACCACCAGCAGTACCGGGATCATTTCCAACAGACGTCGGACAATATAAGCAAACATGGTGATTTCTCGTCGGTTAAAAATTTTATCACTGTAGGGGCGACGTTATCGCCGCCCGTGCCAATGGTTTGCACCGTAGCCGTCATCCAGACGGGAGCCGAAAACGGCTCCCCTACCATAGCGATGGTTTATTTAAACTCGGCCTGGGTAAACAGCAGGTTGCCGTCAGCCAGCATCGATACGCCTTCCAGCTTTTTACTTTTACCCACCAGGTTATCCGGCGTGCCGAGGAAAGCGACAGGGGCGTCTTTCCACAACAGCTTCTGTGCTTCGGCATAAGCCACCGCGCGTTTCGCCGGATCGGCGGTTTCCAGACCACCGGCTATTGCTTTATCGACCGCCGGATTGCTGTAGTAAGAGACGTTATACGAGGTTGGCACCCAGGACTCAGTGGCAAACAGCGGACGCAGCGCCCAGTCGGCATCACCGGTGGAGGTAGACCAGCCGCCGTAGTAGAGATCGTACTCTGCCTGCTTCGGATCCTTCACGCCCCACAGTTTGGCGTTACGCGAACCGGAATCCATTGGCGTAACGGTGACACGAATGCCAACGGCGCCAAGCTGCTGTTTCAGAAACTGCGCGACACGTACTGCGGCGGTGGTATTGGTGCTCCACAGTTTCAGATCGAGGCCGTTGCCATAACCGGCCTCTTTCAGCAGCGCTTTGGCTTTCTCCGGGTTGTAGCTGTAATCGACATCGGTCTGTTTCTGATAGAACTGTACGCCTGACGGCATTGCTGAGCTGGCGGGTTTACCCATACCGCCAAAGCCGACTTTCAGAAACAGCTCGCGATTAACGGCATAGTTCAGCGCCTGACGGACGCGCACATCGGCCAGCGGCTTATGCTGGGTATTGAGCGCCATATAGTAGAGGTAGATACTCGGGTCACGCTGTACCGCCAGTTTGCTGTCGTTCTGCACGGTAGCCAGCAAATCGGCTGGCAGCGGATAGATCGCATCCACCTGGCCAGATTTCAGTGCAGCAACGCGGGTGGCATCTTCCGGGCTTGGCGTAAAGATAACGCTGTCCACTTTCGGCCAGCCCTGCTTCCAGTATTTGTCGTTTTTAACCAGTTTCACCAGTTTGCCTGGCTGCCACTCGACAAATTTAAACGGACCGGTTCCGACCGGGTGCAGACGCAGCTGCGCTTCTTCCGGGTATTGCGCCAGTACCGCCGGGCTCCACATCACTGCCGAAGGGTGAGCCAGGGTGTTAATAAAGGCGCCAAACGACTGGTTGAGCTCCACTTTCACCTGAGTTGGTGAAACCACGGTGACAGTTTTAATCATCTTATACAGGCTGTTACGTTTCAGACCTTTGGTCTGATCGGCCAGCCGGTCAAGGTTGGTTTTTACCGCCGCGGCATCAAAAGGCGTACCATCCTGGAAGGTCACACCGCTGCGCAGATTCAGCACAAACTCGGTGGCATTTTCATTGCTGGTGTAATCGGTCGCCAGCCACGGCGTCAGTTTCATCTGGCTGTCGAACTGGAACAGACGCTCAAATACGCCGCTCTGCACCGAATAACTGGCGTTATCGGAGGTATCGTGCGGATCCATCCCGGTAATATCGACATAGGCCGAAATACGTAAATCCTGTGCCTGGGCAACAGCCGCCAGACACAATGACAGCGCGAGGGCGACGGCAGAACGGCGAAGTATGGCTTTCATGGTGTCTCTCCTGATGAAAAGTTATGCTTGCGAAAATGCGCCTTCGGCAACCCAGTGCTGCTCGGCCACCTGGCGATAACGGGTTTTCTCCACCTCAGTGCCAACTTTGCGCAGCGGCGAAGGGATTTCACTGTCATCGAAGGTGCGCAGCGCACGATTCAGCGGATCGGCAACCGGCACCGATGACAGCAGACGTCGGGTATAAGGATGTTGTGGATGATTAAATACCGACTGACGCGGGCCGATTTCAACAATCTGTCCGAGGTACATCACCGCCACACGGTTGGCGATACGTTCAACTACCGCCATGTCATGGGAGATAAAAATCCATGCCACACCGGTGCTTTTCTGCAGATCCATCATCAGATTGACCACCTGCGCCTGAATCGACACGTCCAGCGCCGAAACGGCCTCATCGGCGATAATCACCTGCGGTTGCAGCGACATCGCGCGGGCGATGGCGATACGCTGGCGCTGACCGCCAGAAAACTCATGGGGATAACGGCTGGCATGCTCCGGCAACAGACCAACGCTTTTAAGCAGTTCCTGCACCTGCGGCGTCGCTTCTTCCAGCGATTTCACCAGTCCGTGCAGCAGCAGCGGTTCGGCAATGGTAAAGCCGACAGTTAAGCGTGGATTCAGTGAGGCGTAGGGATCCTGAAACACCATCTGCATTTCGCGGCGCAGCGGCTGAAATGCCTGCTCTTTCAGGTGGGAAATTTCATCGCCACGGAACAGAATACTTTCGGCCTGGCTGTCGATCAGCCGCAGCAGCGCGCGACCGGTGGTGGATTTGCCGCAGCCGCTCTCACCGACAATCGCCAGTGTTTCACCCGGCCACAGGCTGAAATCAATCTGCTCCACCGCATGCACGCGATGGGTCAGTGCAGAGAACACGCCGCTGCGCACCGGGTAGTAGACACGCAGTCCACGTACATCCAGCAGCGGTTTCTCTTCGTAACGAGCAGTGATCTGCTGATCGCCGGCGTTGTCGCTCTGCTGACCAAGTAGCGGAAAGCGCTTTGGCCAGCGGCTGTCGCGCATATCACCGAGGCGCGGCACCGCCGCCAGCAGCGACTGGGTGTAAGCATGCTGTGGCGCAGTAAAAATTTGCTCAACGCTGCCCTGCTCCACCACTTCACCGCGGTACATCACCACCACGCGATCGGCGACTTCCGCCACCACTCCCATATCGTGGGTGATAAACATCACCGCCATATTGGTCTGCTGTTGCAGGTCGCGCAGAATTTGCAGAATGCGCGCCTGCACGGTGACATCCAGCGCGGTGGTCGGCTCATCGGCAATCAGTAGTTGCGGATCGCAGGCCAGCGCCTGCGCAATCATCACGCGCTGGCGCATACCGCCGGACAGCGAATGGGGATAGCTTTTCATTACGCGATCGACATCGGCAATCCGCACCTTGCGCAGCAACTCACGCGCTTTCACATCGGCGGCTTGTTTGTCGCACAACTGATGATCGCGCAGTGCTTCCGTCAGCTGATCGCCGACTTTCAGCACCGGATTCAGCGAGGTCATCGGCTCCTGAAAAATCATCGCCATATCGCGCCCGCGCAACTGGCGGCGCTGCTCGTTGTTCAGACTTAGCAAATCGCGGGTTTTGCCGTCGCGGCCAGTAAACTGCACGCCGCCGCGCTCGATGGTCGCGGAGTTTGCCAGCAGTCCCATCACCGCCAGCGAAGTCACTGATTTGCCGGAGCCGCTTTCGCCCACCACGGCGACAATTTCGCCTTTATTTACCGTAAAAGAGACGCCTTTCAGCGCCAGATTGCGGCCACTGCGTCCATGGAAACTGACGCTCAGATCGTTCACGGCCAGCACAGGCGTCGTGAAAGAACCGGAGGGCGCGGCGGTGTCAGGAGAAGTTAGCGTGATATCCGTCATCGTCACTCCGGGAAAGGGTTAGAGCCAGATTTGGCCGTTGTGATAAGAGAGGAAAGGTGAACTGTCGGCCGCCAGCCAGATCGGACCGTCAAGGTCGACATGCTCCGCCGTCAGCGTCACCGGCAGCGCCGCTTCCATCGCCAGCGAAGAGCCGAGCATACAGCCGACCATTACGCGTAACTCCTGCTGCTGCGCCTCGGTCACCATCGCCAGCGCTTCGGTCAGACCGCCACATTTGTCGAGCTTGATATTGATCATCTCGTAGCGATTACGCAGACCCGCAATATCGCCACGCTGGTGACAGCTTTCGTCAGCGCAGACCGGGATCACATGCGGGAAACGCTGCAGATCACCGTCGTTGCCCGCCGGTAACGGCTGCTCGATCATCGCGATGTTGTAGTGCGTCAGCGCATCAAACAAACTGCCGAGATCGATACCCGACCAGGCTTCATTGGCATCAATAATCAGCGTGGCTTTTGGTGCGGCCTGGCGAATAGCAGCGACCTTTTCCAGAATCGCCTCGCGATCGAGCTTAATTTTCAGCAAGATGGCGCCGCGTGATACCGCATCCGCCGCCGCGTTAGCCATGTTTTCCACGCTATCGAGACTCAGGGTTTCGGCGGTAATCACCGACGGTGGCGCACTCAGATCGAGCAGCTGCCACAGGCTTTGCTTACTTAATGCCGCCTCAAGGCGCCACAGCGCGCAGTCCAGCGCATTACGCGCGGAGCCGGCTGGCAGCAAACTTTGCAGCGCCTCACGGCTCAGACCGGCTTCCACCTGCGCCTGCAGCGCGCTAAGTTGCGCAGTGACACTCTCCGCGCTCTCGTTGTAATGCGGCGTTGGCGTACATTCGCCAAGGCCAATAAATCCCTGCTCTTCCAGTGTGACGCGCACCACGGTTACGGCGGTACGTATACCGCGCGCAATGGCAAATGGCCGTGCCAGCGGCAGTTCCACCGCTTCAAAATGCATGCGACGCATCTTAGCCCCGCTCTTTCAGCAACGCGGCGATCCCGGCAATACCAAAACGCACCGGATCGGTGGCTGGCACGCCAAACTCAGCGCTGACCTGCTGGCAATAAGCCCGGGCTTCTTCTTCGCTGGCATTGGAGGTATTGATGGCAAAACCGGCCAGCTGGACGTTGTCACTGGTCACGTGCGCTGCACGGATATTGGCTTCCACGCAATCCGCCAGACTGACCATGGGGGAGTGCGGCAGGTGACGCATATGCGGACGCCCCATTTCATGACACATCACCAGCCAGTGTGGCTGCGCGCCATGGATCAGGCCCATGCTGACACCGGCGTAGGACGGATGGAACAGCGAGCCCTGACCTTCAACGATATCCCAGTGATCATCTTCGTTAGCCGGTGACAGCGCTTCAGCGGCGCCAGCAATAAAGTCAGCGATCACCGCATCGATGGCGATACCTTCACCGGCCACCAGAATGCCGGTCTGACCGGTGGCACGGAAATCGGCTTTCAGGCCAATCTCACGCATCGCCGCTTCCAGCGCCAGCGAGGTGTACATTTTGCCGACCGAGCAGTCGGTGCCAACGGTCAGCACACGCTTGCCGCTGCGTTTTTTGCCGCTGCCGACCGACAGTTTCGGACGCATATGGCGAATATCGAATAGCTCAACGTTATGGCTTGCGGCCAGCGCCACCAGCTCCGGCTCATCCGCCAGACGATGATGCAAACCGCTGGCGACGTTCATGCCCGCGCTGATTGCGGCGCGTACCGTGCCCAGCCAGTGTTCCGGCAGATAACCACCGGCATTGGCGGTGCCCAGCACCAGGGTTTTCGCGCCGCGCGCCACTGCGGTGGCGATATCCAGCTCTTCAAGGCCGAGGGAGACGGTGCAACCAGGCAGGCGCAGTTCGCCGACACACTGCTCCGGGCGCCATACCTGGATGCCGCGCGCGGTTTTCGCTGCCAGCGGGTCGGTTACGTCGCCAAGGAATAATAAATAGGGTTGTGGGATCAGCATGATGTATCTCCAGATTTAGGCTGATCTGACTATTTCATCTGGAGAGTGGGTTGGCGAATGCTTGTTTGGCGGGGGGGTATAGCCTGAAGTTATGGGGTATTGGAAGCTGCATGATGCGCTGGGCATCAAAGCCAACGGAAGATATTTCCCCGCGCGTAGTTACCGCATCCCCAGCTACTCATTTTAGTTGGGGAGATCGGATAAATCGAGATTACTTCTTCTTATTAAGCATCGACTTTAAATCGGCAAAGGGATTATAGGTTGCTGCAACCACATCTTTTTGCGCGTCCTCCCCCGCCACCACGCTTGTACCGTACTGGTCAGCTTCAGTGTACTTAGAGTGTTCGTGGTCATGGCAATAGAGACACAACAACTCCCAGTTACTGCCATCTTCCGGGTTATTGGTATGGTCGTGATCGATATGGTGAACGGTTAATTCGCGCAGGTTTGAATAAACAAACTCACGTGAGCAGCGTCCACATACCCACGGGTAGATTTTGAGCGCTTTCTCACGGTAGCCGCTCTCCAGCCGCATGTAATTTTTGGGAATCAGAGCCATTGCCGATGGTACCTGTTACAAAGAGATGATTTTACAATAGTACTCTCAATATATCCCATCATGGAACAGAAGGAAAAATGAGAGAGGAATATGAGGTGGTTTTTTCAATGGTAAAGTCCACAGAGGTCGTCCCTGTAACCAGTCGCTTACGCCTTCGCGTGGCCGCCTCCTCGCATACCAGAAATTTATCGTCCAGACTTAAACCAAAGACGTAGTCTGCGCAGGCATTGTGCTTTACACTGCGCGCTGCAAAAATTGAGCAGATAAACGATGAAACAGGCGGTAATGGCGATGAACGGAACGATCACAAGCTGGTTTAAAGATAAAGGTTTTGGCTTTATCAAAGATGAAAACGGGGATAACCGTTATTTTCATGTGATTAAGGTCGCCAACCCTGATCTGATTAAAAAAGATGCGGCGGTGACTTTCGAACCCACTACAAATAACAAGGGCTTGTCAGCCTATGCGGTGAAGGTCGCAGCGGAAAGTAAATACATCTATATCGCGGGCGAACGCCTTAAGCTCACCTCGCTCAAGTCT
This sequence comes from Winslowiella arboricola, assembly GCF_025527015.1. Taxonomy (GTDB): domain Bacteria; phylum Pseudomonadota; class Gammaproteobacteria; order Enterobacterales; family Enterobacteriaceae; genus Erwinia; species Erwinia arboricola. The sequence goes on from NZ_JAODIM010000037.1 coordinate 79,570, forward strand.
TACGTGGTTTACAGTGAAGAAGTGCCAGCCGATACCCGCATTGATAAAGAAAATGCGGTGCTGTCTGTGGGGGTGCTGATGAGTAGTATCAGGCCGAAATCATCCGCTACGCCTGGTGAAATGCGCTCGCTGAAAAAACTGGCGATCACCACCTTCCAGGGAACGACGTTAATCTTCTCGGAAGATGAGATAGACGTGGATGCCACGGTGAAAATGCTTAAGGTCTGAAATCATTCGGACTGTCCCGGTGCCGGAAGCCTGCACCATTGATAAGCAGGGTGTTGGCATCATTTACTCAAAATAATTGTATACCACTGTATTCTGCAGGGGCGCCGTTCTCGCCGCCCGTGCCAGAGATTATCTCTGACACCCCGGACACCAGTAAAAGGGGCGCGAAGATAGCGTACTTTTCTCAATAATCGTGCCGCAGCGTTCACAAGGTTTACCGGTACGATGAAACACCTTAAAGCGAAACGCCGCGCCATGATGGCGCTTCTCATCCATGGTGCCGCGCATCTGGTAAGAGTGACGCGGGATCGCCAGTAGCGCGTCGGCAAAGATTGCCAGCTGCTGAGGTGAAAGATCCTGCGCTTTATGCTGTGGCAACAGCTGCGCCTGCCACAGAATCTCCGCCCGCAGATAGTTGCCCAGCCCGGCAAGAAAGGCCTGATCGAGTAATAATCCACTAAACTGCCGCCGACGAAAACGCGCGGATAACAGCCGATCCGTCACCCGCTCCACCGTCAGACTCATATCCAGCACGTCCGGCCCGACTCGATTTAAAAACGGATGCGTCGCCAGGGTTTCACTGTTCAACAATGTAATATCGGAGGCGCTGTAGAGCAAAATCGCCCGATCGGCGGTCGCCAGCCGCACCCGCAATACGCGGTTAGTTTGCGGCGTGTCATCACGATTTACCACGCGCCAGACGCCATACAGCTGGTTATGACTGTAGAGCGTCAGGCCGTTGGAAAAGTGCGTCAGCAGTGCTTTGCCGCGCGTTTCAATCGCCGTAACCTTCTCACCCAGCAGCGCCGGTTCATAAGTTTTCAATTCAGGGAAGGCAAACCACACCTCGGTCAGCGTCTTCCCCAGAATTGCCTGCTCCAGCTGATCTGCCGCCCGCCGAATCTCGGGACCTTCTGGCATAGTGACTCCCTGTAATTAATGCGTCGCGCCGCCAACCAGACGCAAATCCTGCTCAGTACGTAAGGCGACAGAGATTGCCATCTCCAGCGCCAGAATCACGGTTTGCGCTGACATACTCGGCGTAACCGGCAGTTTTGCCGCCTGCTCCGGCAGATACGGGATATGAATAAAGCCGCCGCGTACCTCCCCGCCCTGCTCTGCCAGCCGGTGCAACAGGCCGTACATCACATGGTTACAGACAAAGGTGCCCGCCGTTTGCGAAACCGTCGCCGGGATCCCGGCTTCGCGAATCCCTTCCACCAGCGCTTTGATCGGCAACGTTGAAAAGTAAGCCGCCGGGCCGCCAGCGACAATTGGCTCATCAATCGGCTGCTTGCCCTGGTTATCCGGGATACGCGCATCGTCAACATTGATCGCAATACGCTCAATGCTGATATCCGCCCGGCCACCGGCCTGGCCGACCGCAATGACCAGCTCGGGTTGCAGCGCATCCATCGCTGCATACAGGGTGGTCAGCGCTTCACCAAACACCGTCGGTAACTGGCGGGCGACCACTTTCGCCCCGCCGATAATATGCTCATTTAGCTGACGTACCGCTTCCCATGATGGGTTTACCTGCTCGCCACCAAAGGGGTCAAAGGCGGTGATCAATACCGTTTTCATTAAGACCTCACAGGAACATCAGGAAGTAGAGAAGGAACACGTTAACCATTAACAGTAGCACGCCAGTCGGCACCTGAGCCTTAATCACCGCGTTACGATCCGGCAGCTCCAGCAGTGCGGCAGGCACAATATTGAAGTTAGCGGCCATCGGCGTCATCAGCGTGCCGCAATAACCGGAGAACATGCCAATCGCCGCCATCACCGCCGGATTACCGCCGTGCTGCAATACCAGGATCGGAATACCAATACCGGCAGTGACAATCGGGAAGGCCGCAAAAGCATTGCCCATCACCATGGTCAGCAACGCCATACCAATGGTATAGGTAGCCACCGCGACAAGACGGTTATCCACCGCCAGATAGGTTTCGGTGAGATGCGAGATAGCGACGCCGACACCGGCAGTGGTAAACAGCAGGCCAAGGGTCGCGAGGATTTGCGGCAGAATAAATGCCCAGCCAATTGAATCCAGCAGACGACGCGTCTCCTGTAATGACTGCGCCGGTGCTTCATGCGTCAGTTTCAGCGCCACCAGCCAGCCGACCAGACAGCCGACGGTCATCGAGAACAGGGTGATTAGCGTCGAGTGGTTACCGGCGCCAAATACCGCTTGTTGCAGCGCCGGGATATTATTAAACGCCAGTACGCCCACCACGGTGACTACCGGGATCGATAACGCTGGCAGGAACAGTTTGTTGCCAAGACGGGTGGCGCTCTCTTTGCGTTGCACTTCAGTGCGCTGATGATAGCTGCCAAGTTTAACGCCGCCCAGACCGGCTATCAGCGCCATAATCACCACCAGCACGCCGACCACCATATGCAGGCTGCGCTGCCCTGCGGCGCCGGAACCGGCAAACTGACTCATCAGTGCGTAAGTCCAGTCGCCGACCAGGAACACCAGGCCATACAGCACCCAAAACAGACCGGTAGTTAAACGTCGTGGATTGGCTTTATCACGCCAGGACATCACCCCGACAATCAGCAGGATGACGCCTGCCAGCCAGAACAGATATTGTTGTTGAAACATTATTTTGCTCCCTTCGCCTGCAACGCCTGCGCATTAATGGATGCCAGTTCAGCGGCAAGGGTTTTATCCAGACGGTGTAAACGCACCGCATGAATAATAAAAGCGCATACTGCGGTCGGAATACCCCACAGCGCAATATGCAGCGGCTCAGTCTGAATACCGCCGGACTCCAGCATAAAGTTATGCATAAAGATAATCGCGCCGAAGGCGACAAAGATATCTTCGCCAAAGAACAGACCGACGTTATCAGTGGCGGCTGACATGGCGCGCAGACGGTAGCGCACCTGCGGCGGCAACTCGCCATAGCGGTTTTCCGCTGCGCCTTCCGCCATTGGCGCCAGCAACGGACGTACCATCTGCGGATGACCGCCGAGACTGGTTAAGCCCAGCGCCGCGGTCGCTTCACGCACAAACAGATAGACAATCAGCAGACGCCCGGCAGTGGCGCTTTTAATATGGGCAATCCAGCCCTGTGCACGCTCTTTCAGGCCGTGTCGTTCCACCAGGCCAATAACTGCCAGCGGCAGTAACAGAATTAACGCCAGGTTACGGGTATTGAGGAAGCCGGAACCGAGTTTTTCCAGAATCGACTCGATCGGCATATTGGCCGCAATACCGGTAATAATGCCGGATGCGATCACCACCAGCACCGGGTTAAAACGCAGTAAAAAGCCGATAATAATCGCCGCGATACCAATAAGCGGCCAGAGATTGACAGCGTTGTCCATGGTGACTCTCCAGGAGTAATGAAAAATCTCCGGCCTGACGACCGGAGAGAATAAACAGGGGGCTTACTGACTGGTGACGCTAATCTGCTGCGCGGCGAAAGCTTCACGCAGTCGGCTGGCAAATTCCAGCGCATGCGCGCCGTCGCCATGCAGACAGACGCTGTCCGCGCGCACCGCCACTTCTTCACCGCTGACAGCGCGCACTTTACCGTGCTGCACCATACTCAGCGTCTGTTCAATGGCCTGCTGGTCACTTTCAATCATTGCCCCGGGCTGGCTGCGCGGCACCAGCGTGCCATCCGCCTGGTAACCACGGTCGGCAAACACTTCCTGGCGACTGCTCAGGCCAAAACGTTCGGCGGCACGAATCAGTTCGCTGTTGGCCAGCCCCACCAGAATCAGCGATGGATCCACCGCTTTTACCGCGCGGGCGATCGCCTCCGCCAGCTCAGCATCCAGCGCCGCCTGGTTATACAGCATGCCGTGCGGTTTCACATGCACCAGCCTGCCGCCTTCACTTTCAGTGATCGCCTTCAGCGCGCCGATCTGATAGATCACCTGCGCACAGACGGTTTCCGGCGGCAACTGCATGGCGGTACGGCCAAAGTTCTCACGATCCGGGAAGCCAGGATGGGCGCCAATGGCGACGCCTGACTCCAGCGCCCAGCGTACTGACTGCAACATAGTTTGCGCATCACCGGCGTGAAAGCCGCAGGCGATATTGGCGGAGGTCACCAGCTGCAATAGCTGCCGGTCACTGCCGCTGCCTTCGCCGAGATCGGCGTTGAGATCAATTTTCATTTTCTAATCCCCATACCATTTGATCGATACTGCGTTGTTGCTGTTGTTTAGCCTGCAACGCCTCATCCAGCGTACAGTGAACAAAGTGCAGCGGCTCACCCAGACGAACCTGCGCCAGATGGTAGAGATCCGCTTCAATCACACAGGCAATACGCGGATAGCCACCGGTGGTTTGCGCATCAGACATCAGCACAATCGGCTGACCGCCAGGCGGAACCTGCACCACGCCCGGCAACAGACCGTGCGACAACATATCGCGGCTGCTGTTGCGGGTTAAAGTGCGCCCGTGCAGGCGATAACCCATGCGGTTACTTTGCGGGCTTAACTTCCATGCGCTGCGCCAGAAAGCTTCCTGCGATTCACGGCTAAATTCATGATACTCCGGGCCAGGCAAGGCGCGAACCCGGTTGCCCCACAGCAGCTGACGAACGCCTGCTGGCTTAGTGAACCGACGCGTGGCAGGCAGTAACGGCAGCTGATCGCCATCTTCAATCCGGCGTCCGTGCTGACCACCAAATCCGGCTTTCAGATCGGTGCTTAACGACCCGAGCAGCGGTGGCAGATCGAAACCGCCATCCAGCGCCAGATAACTGCGCATGCCGCGCTGTGGCATCGCCAGTGTCAGCCGTTGTCCGGCTTTAACCGCCGTGCGCCAGCCGGTCCACACCGCTTTGCCATCAATCTCGGCATGACAGCCTGCGCCGGTCAGCGCGATCCAGCCGTCACGGCCAAATTCAGCGCTAAACTGGCCGAGCGTGATTTCCAGTACCGCGCTCTCCTGCGGATTACCCACCAGCAGATTAGCGGTTTTCATCGCCGGAATATCCAGCGCGCCGCTGAGGCCGATACCATACTGGCGCCAGCCAAAGCGGCCTGCGTCCTGAATCGAGGTGCTCATTCCGGCACGAATAATCGTCAGCACACGCCCTCCTTCTGTGGCACAAAACGGATGCTGTCGCCCGGGCGCAGCAAGGTCGGCGGTTGTTGTTGTGGATCAAACAGCGCCAGATCGCTGCGGCCAATCAGCTGCCAGCCGCCTGGGGTGGCTAACGGATAGATACCGGTCTGGCTGCCGCCAATCGCCACCGATCCCGCGGGCACCAGCAGGCGCGGTTCAGCACGGCGCGGCGTATGCAGACGCTCATCCAGTCCACCGAGATAAGGGAAACCTGGCTGGAAACCAATAAAATAGACCACGTAGTTAACTGAAGCATGCAGCTCTACTACCTGCTGTGGTGTCAGCTGGCTGTGACGCGCCACTTCATCAAGATCGGGACCGGCTTCACCACCGTAAATCACCGGGATCTCCACCTGGCGTGATTCGGGCAGCAGCGCCTCGCTCTCTTCCCACCAGCGTTGTAAACGCTCAATGGCATCCAGCGCAGTATGCTGGGGATCGGCTAATACCAGGGTCAGATTGTTCATCCCCGGAATGGTTTCGACGATTTGTGGGTTGCTTTTCAGGCGCTCACTTAATCCCCAAATTCGCTGCTGGCTGGCGAGGGAAACCGGGGGATCCAACTCAAGCACAACAGCGCGTTCCCCTAACAGGTAACAGCGTGCTCGTTGCAATATGCACCTCCTGACAGACTAAAAGGCAAATATCCTGCATCGCCGGGCAGATAGTAGCGCCAGCGATATCAGTTATCTGCTTATTCATTTAAGGCAGACAGTTATGCTTAACAATGCGTTGTGTGTCAATCACTTTGCTCCCCCGGCTGTGCGGGGGAGCAGACAGGAAGGTTCAGGCAGGATTGTCAATATCGACAAAGGTGACATCTAAACCATAGCTTTCCGCTAACCAGTCGCCTAATGCCCGGATTCCGGCGCGTTCGGTGGCATGGTGGCCGGCAGCAAAAAAGTGCACGCCGTTTTCGCGCGCGCTGTGAATGGTTTTTTCCGATACTTCGCCGGAGATAAAGGCATCAACGCCAAATTCCGCCGCTTCATCAATATAACTCTGTCCGCCACCGCTACACCATGCGACGCGGCGAATCAGTTTCGGCGCATTATCACCACAATGCAGTGGTGTACGGCCCAGTTTCTGCTCAATACGCTGCGCCAGCTCTTCGCCGGTCAGAGCATCATTCAGCTCGCCCCAGGGCAGCAACAGGGCGATTTCACCGCGCACCTCAATCCCCAGATCTTTCGCCAGCAGCGCGTTATTCCCGAGCTGCGGATGACCGTCGAGCGGCAGATGCCAGCCATACAGATTGATATCGTTGGCCAGCAAGGTTTTTAGCCGGTTACGCTTCATCCCCTTGATCACCTGAGACTCGCTTTTCCAGAAGTAGCCATGGTGTACCAGCACCGCATCGGCTTGCAGACGTACCGCCTCGTCCAGCAGCGCCTGGCAGGCGGTGACGCCGGTGACGATTTTCTTCACTTCAGCGCGCCCTTCCACCTGCAAGCCATTCGGTGCGTAGTCACTAAAGCTCGCGGTGTTAAGCTGCTGGTTAACAATATGTTCCAGTTCAAAATTGCGCATGGTTATCCCCGACTATTTTCGTGCGGCCTCAAAGGCTTCCAGTGTCCTCTTACGTGCTTCCTTATGGTCTACCATTGGCTGCGGATAATCGAGCGTTTGCTGATTTTTCTTTGCCCACCGCTGGGGCTGATGGATGTCAGAGTCCGGTACATCACGTAATTCCGGCAACCAGTGGCGAATAAATTCGCCCTGCGCGTCAAAGCGTTCGCCCTGGGTGGTCGGATTAAAGATGCGGAAATAGGGTGCGGCGTCGGTACCGGTAGAAGCAGCCCACTGCCAGCCGCCGTTATTCGCCGCCAGATCACCGTCGATAAGCTGTGACATAAAATATCGCTCGCCTTCGCGCCAGTCGATTAGCAGATCTTTTACCAGGAAACTGGCGGTAATCATCCGCAGGCGATTGTGCATCCAGCCCAGGCTGTTCAGCTGACGCATCGCTGCATCAACAATCGGATAGCCGGTTTTACCCTGCTGCCAGGCATGCAACTGCTGATCATCCGCCTGCCACTGCACATTGCGCGTCCAGCGGGTAAAGGGCTGGTGGCGGCACAGCGCCGGATACGCCACCAGCAGATGACGATAAAACTCGCGCCAGATCAGTTCATTCAGCCAGATAAAACTGTCGTCCCCCTCCAGCGCGTGAGGATGATCTTTTAGCAGGCGGTGCAGGCACTGACGCGGCGACAGCACGCCGGTAGCCAGATAGACCGACAGCCGGCTGGTGCCGTCCAGCGCCGGAATATCGCGCTGGCTGGGGTAATCCATCACCGGTTGTTTGCTGAAGTGGCGTAGTTGTTTGATCGCCGCCTGCTCACCAGCGGGAAACAGCTGCTGGTCGAAAGGCTGGCGCGGATAGTCGAAGGGTTTCAGCGCTGGCAATTTTTTTAGCGGCGCGCCGTCACGCGCGGAAGGCGCAGGCACACACTCCGGCAAACCGAGCTGCAGCCGTTTAACGAAGGCTTTGCTAAACGGCGTAAACACTTTATACATTTCACGATTGCCGGTCTGCACGCTGCCTGGCGACAACAGCAAACTGTCATCAAAGCCCTGCACCACGATATCCTGCCAGAACAGCGCTTTTTCAACTAAGGCATCACGCTGTAACTCATTGACTTCATACTGATAGTTGTAGAACAGCTTATCCACTTGCTGCTGCTGACAGAATGCGGTGATATAAGCCACCGAGGCGGTAAAATCGTCGCACTGATGGTAGTGCAGCGGGATGCCGCGCTCTGCCAGTTCCTGTTGCAGCAGTTGCAGATTGTCATAAATAAACGCCGCCTGACGCGGCGCCATCTGATGCTGCTGCCACTGTTGCGGCGTGGCGATAAACAGGGCAATCACCTTCGCCTGCTTATCACGGCAGGCGGCATGCAAAGCGGTATTATCATTGACGCGCAAATCATTACGCAGCCATACCAAATGGGTGGCCATAAAACTCCTGAAAATTAGTAACCGTAGCGCAGACGCAACGCTTCCGGGTATGGCTCGAAATAGCGCTGTTGCGTCAGATACGCATCCGGATATTCAGCCATATAGTGTTTAAGCAGGGTGATTGGCGCCAGCAGCGGCTGGATCCCCTGACGATAGCGATCAATCAGCGCTGCCAGCTCCTGGCGCTGCGGCGAAGTCAGCTGACGGCGGAAATAGCCCTGCACATGCATCAGCACATTGGTGTGGTTGCTGCGGGTGGCTGGCTGCGACAGCAGATTCATCAAACGCTGGCGATACTCCACGGCGTAAGCTTCCAGCGAATCCCACTGGTCAATGGCAGCGACAAAGCGTCCCAGCTCGCGATATTGCGGCTGTGAATGGGCCAGCAGCAGCAGTTTGTAACGGCTGTGAAACGCCATCAGACTAAAGCGGCTCAGGCCCGCTTTACACATCTGATTAAATTCATACAGGGTATAGACGCGGGCGACAAAGTTCTCACGGATAGCGTCATCATGCAGACGCCCGTCCTCTTCCACCGGCAGCCAGGGGATCTCACGCATCAGTTCGCGGGTAAATATGCCGACACCCGCCTTGCGGTTGTTATTAGTCACGGATTCATAGATGCGCACCCGCTCCATGCCGCAGCTGGGGGATTTGGCGCAGACGATATAGCCGCAGAGATGATGCATATGGGTGACTTTTTCCGCGGAGTAACTCTGCATCTGCTGCGTCACATCCTCGCCCCCCTCTTTACTGAAGCAGAGCGCAACCTGATCCTCGGCTTCGGTGTCTTTTACCAACCGCAATGCCGGACGCGGAGTGGCCAGGCCAATCGCCATCTCCGGGCAGACCGGTTCAAAGCGCACAAAAGGAGCGAGTTCGTTAGTCGCAAAGGCAAAACGTTTATGACCGCCATCAAAGCGGACGTTATCCCCGAGCAGACAGGCACTGATCCCAACCGGAATTTTCTCGCTCATAGTTGTACAGCCTCTTAAATTCTGTATAGGTTTTAAGTGTAGCTGAAACTGATATGATTGGCGCTAAAAAGGATCGCTGCGCGAGAGTTTTATTAAAAAGGAGAGGGTAAAGAAATGATGGGAAGTCTGAGTGTGAGAAGCAAAAATTTGTAGGGGAGCCGTTTTCGGCTCCCGTCTGAACGGCAGGATCGGGCTAGCCCTCAACACGGGCGGCGAGAACGCCGCCCGTACGCCATATATTCACTGTTACCAGAAATCGCCACCGGCGGCTTCAGACTGCGCCAGCCATACGGGTTGGGTACTGGTTTTGCTCCAGTAACGATGCAGATAGCTGTAAAAACGCGCCCGATCCTCGCGGAATAACATCACCGGTAACGCCAGTAAGCCAATCATAATCGCCGCTGTGCGACGCAGGATGATTTTAAGCAATGAATAGTTTTGATACATGGCCCACGCCCTCCGTAATTAAGTTCGATGCAGATCACATTAAAATGAATGCTGTGTGTAATCTGACCACTATCTTACGCCGTGTTTGGTAATTTTACTACTCATCCGACCACTTTATGGCGAAAAAAATCGCATTTTTTACCGATTACTGTAATTGAGTTACATAATTGTTAATTCCATAAATCAGCTTTGTTAACCGCCATTTTTATACTTTTTTTATACCGTGCCCTGCTTTCTATACACCTTCTTTGCACGCTAATGATTACCCTGCACTTATCTGAGTAATCCCCTTCGGAGGTGTAGTGTGAGTATTGCGATTGTCGCTGGCGTACTGCTGGTTGCGCTGCTGACGGGCTATCTGATTTATGCCCTGATTTATGCGGAGGCCTTCTGATGGCCGCGTCAGCAAGCATATTACTGTTTAGCTTTGTGGTGCTGTTGCTGATTCTGGCGCAGCCATTAGGTAAAAGCATGGCGAAACTGGTGGACGGCGATGCCGGTCCGCTGCGCGCCGGTTTTGAGCGTCGTCTGTGGTGGCTGTGCGGTATCCGTCAGCAGGAGATGAGCTGGCTCAGCTATTTTTGGGCGATTATGGCTATCAACCTGGTCGGCATACTGGTGCTGTTCGCTATTCTGATGCTGCAGGATCGTCTGCCGCTCAATCCACAGCACTTCGCCCCAATGAGCTGGCACCTGGCGCTAAATACCGCCATCAGTTTTGTCACCAACACTAACTGGCAGGCTTACAGCGGGGAAAATACCCTCAGCTACTTTAGCCAGATGGCTGGCCTGACGGTGCAAAACTTTCTCTCCGCTGCCAGCGGCATTGCCGTGGCCTTTGCGCTGATCCGCGCCTTCTCCCGCCATAGCGTGCAGACGCTCGGCAACGCCTGGCAGGATCTGCTGCGCATCACCCTCTATCTGTTACTGCCGCTGTCTCTGCTGCTGGCGCTGTTTTTTGTCAGCCAGGGCGTGCTGCAAAACGTTAATGACTATCAAAGCGTGCAGACGCTGGCGGGGCACAGTCAGACCTTACCGATGGGGCCGATCGCCTCGCAGGAATCGATCAAGCTACTGGGCACCAACGGCGGCGGCTTCCTTGGCGTTAACTCGGCGCATCCCTTTGAAAACCCTAACGCGCTGACCAACTTTGTGCAGATGCTGGCCATTCTGCTGATCCCGGCCGCCCTCTGCTTCACCTTTGGTGAGGCGGTGCGCGATCGCCGTCAGGGGCACGCGCTGCTGGCAGCAATGACGCTGATGTTTATTCTTGCCGCCATCGTGGTGATCTGGGCTGAGTTTAACGGTAATCCGCATCTGCTCGCTGCCGGCGCCTCCTCGCCATTCAATATGGAAGGCAAAGAGACGCGCTTCGGCATCCTCAATTCCGCGCTGTATGCGGTAGTGACCACTGCCGCCTCCTGTGGCGCGGTCAATGCGATGCATGACTCCTTTACCGCACTCGGCGGCATGGTACCGATGCTGCTGATGCAGATTGGTGAAGTGATCTTTGGCGGTGTTGGTTCAGGTCTGTACGGCATGATCCTGTTTGTGCTGCTGGCGGTATTTATCGCCGGACTGATGATTGGTCGCTCACCGGAGTATCTCGGCAAAAAAATCGAAATCCGCGAAATGAAAATGACCGCGCTGGCGATTCTGGTGACACCGACGCTGGTGCTGATCGGCACTGCGCTGGCGATCGCTACCGATGCCGGGCGCGCGGGCATCCTTAATCCGGGGCCGCACGGTTTTAGCGAAGTGCTGTATGCCCTCTCCTCCGCCGCCAATAACAACGGCAGCGCCTTTGCCGGACTCAGCGTCAACACTCCGTTCTGGAACCTGCTGCTGGCAGTGGCAATGTTTGTCGGACGCTTTGCCATCATTCTGCCGGTGCTGGCGATTGCCGGTTCACTGGTGGTGAAAAAAGCGCAACCGGCGGGGGCAGGCACCCTGCCCAGCTATGGTCCGCTGTTTATTGGTCTGCTGACCGGCACCGTGCTGCTGGTTGCCGCTCTGACTTTTGTACCGGTGCTGGCGATCGGACCGGTCGCTGAACACCTTCAATTACTGAATCATTAAGTGCCGGAGCAGATAATGACACGCAAGCAACAACCTCTCTTTGATGCGGCCATCACGCGGCAGGCATTAGCCGATGCGCTGAAAAAATGCGACCCGCGCGTGCAGTGGCGTAATCCGGTGATGTTCGTGGTGTATCTCGGCTCGATTCTCACCAGTGGTATTGCGCTGGCGATGGCCCTCGGTTACAGCAGCGGCAGCGCCGGTTTTACTGCCGCCATCGCGATCTGGCTGTGGTTTACCGTGTTGTTTGCCAACTTCGCCGAAGCCATTGCCGAAGGACGCAGTAAGGCGCAGGCCAACTCGCTGAAAGGGATGAAGAAAACCAGCTGGGCCAATAAACTGGCGGCGCCGCGACATGATGCCGCCATTGAGTCGGTTCCGGCAGAATCACTGCGTAAAGGTGACATCGTGCTGGCCTCGGCAGGCGACACCATTCCCTGTGACGGCGAAGTGATTGAGGGCGGCGCCTCGGTGGATGAAAGCGCGATTACCGGTGAATCGGCGCCGGTGATCCGCGAATCCGGTGGTGACTTTGCTTCGGTTACCGGCGGCACGCGCGTGTTATCGGACTGGCTGGTGATTCAGTGTAGCGCCAACCCGGGCGAAACCTTTCTCGACCGGATGATCGCCATGGTGGAAGGTGCCAAACGGCGTAAAACCCCCAGCGAAATCTCCCTTACCATTCTGCTGGTGGCGCTGACGCTGGTATTCCTGTTTGCCACCGCCACGCTTTATCCGTTTGCGCTGTTTGGCGGGGAAGCGATTAGCGTCACGGTGCTGGTGGCACTGCTGGTGTGTCTGATCCCCACCACCATTGGCGGCCTGCTGTCGGCCATTGGTGTTGCCGGAATGAGCCGCATGCTGGCGGCCAATGTAATCGCCACCAGCGGTCGTGCAGTAGAAGCCGCCGGTGATATCAATGTGCTGCTGCTGGATAAAACCGGCACCATCACCCTCGGTAACCGGCAGGCGTCAGAATTCCTGCCAGCGCCAGGCGTGAATGAACAGCAGCTGGCGGATGCCGCCCAGCTGGCCTCCCTGGCGGATGAAACCCCGGAAGGCCGCAGCATTGTGGTGCTGGCGAAGCAACGCTTTAATCTGCGTGAGCGCGATTTGCACGCACTGGACGCCACCTTTGTACCGTTCTCAGCGCAAACCCGTATGAGCGGCGTCAATATCCAGCAGCGGATGATTCGTAAAGGGGCGGTGGATGCGATTAAGCGTCATGTCGAAGCCAATGGCGGTCAGTTTCAGCCGGAAGTGATGACGCTGGTGGAACAGGTGGCGCGCACCGGCGGTACACCGCTGGTGGTAGCGGAAGGCAGCGTGGCGCTGGGCGTGGTGGCATTAAAAGATATCGTTAAAGGCGGGATAAAAGAGCGTTTTGCCGAGCTGCGCACCATGGGGATTAAAACCGTGATGATCACCGGTGATAACCCGTTAACCGCCGCAGCGATTGCCGCCGAAGCCGGTGTCGATGACTTTCTGTCTGAAGCCACGCCGGAAGCCAAGCTGGCGCTGATTCGTCAGTACCAGTCGGAAGGCCGTCTGGTGGCGATGACCGGCGACGGCACCAACGATGCGCCGGCGCTGGCGCAGGCCGATGTGGCGGTGGCGATGAACTCCGGCACCCAGGCAGCCAAAGAAGCGGGCAATATGGTCGATCTCGACTCCAACCCCACCAAGCTGATTGAAGTGGTGCATATCGGCAAACAGATGCTGATGACCCGTGGCTCGCTGACTACCTTCAGTATCGCCAACGATGTGGCGAAATACTTTGCCATTATCCCGGCGGCGTTTGCCGTCACCTGGCCGCAACTGAATGCGCTGAATATTATGCAACTGCATTCACCGGCGTCGGCGATTCTGTCGGCAGTGATCTTTAACGCGCTGATTATCGTGTTTCTGATCCCGCTGGCGCTAAAAGGCGTCAGCTACCGGCCGCTCAGTGCTGCCGCGCTGCTGCGTCGCAACCTGTGGATTTATGGAGCCGGGGGCATTGTGGTGCCTTTTATCGGCATTAAAGCTATCGACCTGCTGTTAACCGTTACCGGTCTGGTTTAAGGAACTGTTATGTCCATCTTACGTCCGGCATTGCTGGTATTTATTCTGTTATCACTGATTACCGGCGCGGCGTATCCGCTGCTGGTTACCGGTCTGTCACAGGCGATATTTCCGTCGCAGGCTAACGGTTCGCTGATTAGCGTCGCCGGTAAAGTGCGCGGTTCTGAGCTGATCGGTCAGGCGTTTGACAATCCGGCCGATTTTCATGGCCGCCCGTCGGCCACCGCCGGGTCGCCGTATAACGCACTGGCGTCAGCGGGCAGTAATCTGGCGGCCAGCAATCCGGCGCTGGATAAACTGATTGCGGAACGGGTGACGGCTCTGCGTGCCGCGAATCCACTGGCAACCGGCCCCGTGCCGCTGGATCTGGTGACCGCTTCCGCCAGCGGGCTCGATCCGCAGATCTCGCCTGCCGCCGCTTACTGGCAGGCGCCACGGGTGGCGGAAGCCCGAGGTATGTCGCTGCAACAGCTTAACCAGCTGATTGCCAGCCAGATACATACGCCATTGATCAAATTTACTGGCGAAGCGACGGTAAATGTCCTTATGCTGAATCTGGCGTTGGACGGGAGCCGATAACGGCTCCCCTGCCCGGCATCGCCCGTGTCAAAAGGATAACCAATGAACGACGAGCTACAGCGTCCGTCACCAGAGAAGCTGTTGCAGCAGATCGCCGCTGCACCGCGCGGTAAACTGAAGATCTTTTTCGGCGCCTGCGCGGGCGTCGGTAAAACCTATGCCATGTTGCAGGAGGGACGCCGCCTGCGCGAGCAGGGGCTGGATGTGCTGATTGGCGTGGTGGAAACTCACGGCCGCCGCGAAACCGCGGCACTGCTTGAGGGTCTCAGCCTGCTGCCGATGAAGCGTTTTACGCAACAAGGCCGTCAGTATCAGGAGTTTGACCTTGATGCGGCCCTCGCCCGTGCGCCCGCGATTATCCTGATCGATGAACTGGCGCACAGCAATATCAGCGGCGCGCGTCACCCAAAACGCTGGCAGGATGTCGAGGAGCTGCTGAATGCCGGTATCGACGTGCTGACGACCGTTAATGTGCAGCACCTGGAAAGCCTGAACGATGTGGTCAGTAGCATCACCGGGATTCTGGTGCGCGAAACGGTGCCGGATCCGATTTTCGACCTTGCCGATGAGATCGTGCTGGTCGATCTGACTCCTGACGATCTGCGTCAGCGGCTGGCCGAAGGCAAAGTCTATATCGCCGGACAGGCGGAGCGCGCTATTGAGCATTTTTTCCGCAAAGGTAACCTGATTGCCCTGCGTGAACTGGCGCTGCGCCGCACCGCCGACCGGGTTGACGACCAGATGCGCGCCTGGCGCGACCATAAAGGGCGGGAAAAAGTCTGGCATACCCGTGATGCGATTCTGCTGTGTATTGGCGCGGGTGGCGGCAATGAGAAGCTGGTGCGCACTGCCGCGCGTCTGGCCGCTAAACTCGACGCGCCCTGGCATGCGGTGTATGTCGAAACCCCGCAGCTGCATAAATTACCGGGCGAACAGCGGCGGCGCATTCTGCAGGCATTAAAGCTGGCGCAGGATCTCGGCGCAGAGACCGCCACCCTCTCCGACACTGATGAAGAGCTGTCGGTACTGCGCTACGCGCGCGAACATGACCTGGGTAAAATTGTGATTGGCCGCCGCGCCGCACAGCGCTGGAAACGCGACGGCTTTGCCAACCGGCTGGGCAAGCTGGGGCCGGATCTCGATCTGATTATTGTCGCGCGCGATGAGCCGGATAATGCCCCATCCGCCCGTCCGCTTAGCGCGAAAAGCACAGCGGAAAAATGGCGTAAACCGCTGGAAGGCTGCGCGCTGGCGGTTGCGCTCTGCGCGCTGACCACCCTCGGCGCCAGCTGGTTGTTTCCGCAGGTGGCCGACGCCAATCTGGTGATGCTCTATCTGCTCGGTGTGGTGATTGTCGCCTTACTGTATGGCCGCTGGCCGTCGGTGCTGGCTTCGGTGATCAATGTCGCCAGCTTTGACCTGTTTTTTATCGCCCCGCGCGGCACACTTGCAGTATCCGATCTCGAGTATCTGCTGACCTTCGGCATTATGCTGGCGGTGGGGATTATTATCGGTAATCTGACCGCCAGTATGCGTTATCAGGCCCGGGTGGCGCGCTACCGTGAAGGCCGCGTGCGCCAGCTGTATGAGATGTCGAAAGCCCTGAGCCGCACGCGTAATCCGCAGGATATCATCAGCGTCAGCCAGCATTTTATCGATAACAGCTTCCGCGCCAACAGCGAGCTGCTGCTGCCCAATGCACAGGGCCAGTTGCCGCTGCCGCGCCAGGCGGATGCCGCCATCGCCCGCTGGAGTTTTGATAACCGCCAGCCTGCCGGTGCAGGCACCGATACCCTGCCCGGCGTGCCCTATCAGATTCTGCCGTTAGTTATGCAGGAGAAAAGCTGGGGCCTGCTGATTATCCAGCCCTCCAGCCTGCGCCAGCTTATGATCCCCGAACAGCAGCGGCTGATTGACACTTTTATGGTGCTGATTGCCACCGCCCTTGAGCGGCTGGCGCTGACGCAATCTGAGGAGCAGGCGCGTTTCTCGGCGGAAAGCGAGCAGCTGCGTAACTCGCTGCTGGCGGCGCTGTCCCATGATTTGCGCACCCCGTTGACGGTGCTGTTTGGCATGGCGGAAATTCTGACGCTGGATTTAGCCGCCGCTAACTCGCCACATGCACCGCAGGCGAATCAGATCCGCCAGCATATTATTAACACCACCCGGCTGGTGAATAATCTGCTGGATATGGCGCGCATTCAGTCCGGTGGTTTTGTGCTGCGCAAAGAGTGGCTGACGCTGGAAGAGATTATTGGCAGTACGCTGAATGCAATGGCACCATTGCTGAATGAGCGGCGGATTGATCTCGACTTGCCGGATGAGTTACTGCTGGTGCAGGTTGACGGCCCGCTGATCGAACGGGTGCTGACCAATCTGCTGGAGAATGCGCTGAAGTATGCCGGACAGCAGGCGCAAATTGGCATTCGCGCGCGGCGTCAGGACAATATACTCGATATTGAAGTGTGGGACAGCGGGCCGGGCATTTTACCCGGGCAGGAACAGCAGATATTTGATAAATTTACCCGAGGTAACAAAGAGTCAGCGATTCCCGGTGTCGGCCTGGGTCTGGCGATCTGCCAGGCGATAGTCACCCTGCATCAGGGCGACATTGTGGCGACGAACCGGCCATCCGGCGGCGCCAGCTTCCATCTGCGCCTGCCGCAGGATGAACTGCCCGCCTGGGATCCCGAACAGATTGAGGAAATGTGACCACAGTCCTGATTGTCGAAGATGAAAAAGAGATCCGCCGCTTCCTGCGCATTGCGCTGGAGGGCGAGTCTTTACGCGTGTTTGACAGTGAAACGCTGCAACGCGGACTGATTGAAGCCGCGACGCGCAAACCCGACCTGGTGATCCTCGATCTCGGTCTGCCCGATGGCGACGGTATTGATTTTATCCGTGAAGTCCGCCAGTGGAGCGCGATGCCGATTGTGGTACTGTCAGCACGCAGCGACGAGCAGGATAAGATTGATGCGCTGGATGCCGGCGCCGATGACTTTCTGGCGAAACCCTTTGGCGTGGGCGAGTTACTGGCGCGGGTGCGTGTCGCCCTGCGTCGCCACGGCTCAACGCAGCCGCAAGCTTCAGTGATCACTTTTTCCGGCGTAACGGTGGATATCGCTGCCCGCCGCGTAACGCGTGACGATCAGCAACTGCATCTGACGCCGATTGAATTTCGCCTGCTGGTGATTTTGCTGAATAATCCGGGGAAAGTGCTGACTCAGCGCCAGTTGCTTAATCAAGTGTGGGGGCCAAACGCGGTGGAACATAGCCACTATCTGCGTATTTATATGGGGCATTTACGCCAGAAGCTGGAAGCTGAACCGGCGCAACCCAAACATCTGATTACTGAAACCGGGATTGGTTACCGCTTTATGCCGTAACCAGGATGTAAAAAGGGCGGCGATAACGCCGCCCCTGCGGCCTGTGCGCACCATCAACACGGGCGGCGGTAACGCCGCCCCAGCGGTCAGTGTAGGGGTGGCGTTATCGCCACCCTTCTCAGATGATTACGCGTTCTTCAGTACTTCGCTGACAATTTCTACCGCTTCTTTTTCAATCTTTTCACGGTGCTCAGCACCGAGGAAGCTTTCACAGTAGATTTTGTAGGCGTCTTCAGTGCCTGACGGACGCGCGGCAAACCAGCCGTTCTCCGTCATTACTTTCAGACCACCAATCGACGCACCGTTGCCCGGCGCAGCCGTCAGACGTGCGGTGATCGGATCGCCCGCCAGCGTATCTGCGCTGACCATCTCTGGTGACAGCTTAGACAGCGCCGCTTTCTGCGCTGAGGTTGCCGAAGCCTGCAAACGGTTATAGCTTGGCGCGCCAAAGCGCTCTGCCAGCTCATCATAGTGCTGCTGCGGATTTTTACCGGTGACGGCAGTGATTTCCGCCGCCAGCAGGCACATGATGATGCCATCTTTGTCGGTTGACCATGGGGTGCCGTCAAAGCGCAGGAAGGAAGCGCCCGCGCTCTCTTCGCCGCCAAAACCAAAGCTGCCGTCAAACAGGCCGTCAACAAACCATTTAAAACCTACCGGCACTTCCACCAGCTTACGGCCAATATCGTTAACTACCCGGTCGATCATCGCGCTGGACACCAGCGTTTTACCGACCGCGACATCTTTGCCCCACTGTGGACGATGCTGGAACAGATAGTTAATCGCCACCGCCAGGTAGTGGTTTGGATTCATCAGGCCAGCTGGGGTGACGATGCCGTGACGGTCGTAGTCCGGATCGTTGGCAAACGCCAGATCGAACTTATCACGCAGCGCCAGCAGACCCGCCATCGCCGATTCAGACGAGCAATCCATACGGATCACGCCATCTTTATCCAGATGCATAAAGCGGAAGGTCTGATCGACCGCATCATTAACAATGGTCAGATCGAGATTATAGAACTCAGCAATACGCTGCCAGTAAGCAATACCGGAGCCGCCAAGCGGATCAACGCCAATTTTCAGACCGGCTTTCTGGATCGCCGCAATGTCCACCACCTGCGCCAGACCTTCAATATAAGGCTGGATCAGATCCTGTTGCTGGATATGGCCGCTCGCCCAGGCTTTATCCAGCGCCAGACGTTTGACGTCTTGCAGGCCGCCATGAATCAGCTGGTTGGCGCGATCTTCCACCACTTTGGTGACATTGGTATCTGCCGGGCCGCCGTTCGGTGGATTGTATTTAATGCCACCATCTTCAGGCGGGTTATGTGAGGGTGTAATCACAATACCGTCAGCCAGCGCACCACCGCTTTTATTATGCTCAAGGATGGCATTCGAAATGGCAGGGGTGGGCGTATAGCCATTGTCCTGCTGCACGATCACATCCACACCGTTGGCCGCCAGCACTTCCAGCACCGAAATAATCGCCGGTTCGGAGAGTGCATGGGTGTCTTTACCGACATAGCACGGGCCGGTGATGCCATTCTTTTTACGCTCTTCAGCAATCGCCTGCGCAATCGCCAGAATGTGCGATTCATTAAAGCTGTGACGAGCTGAGCTGCCACGATGGCCGGAAGTGCCAAATTTCACCGCATGTTCTGCATTAGCCAGATCCGGCTGCAGCACATAATACTGGGATGTTAATTGTGCAACGTTAATCAAATCGCTCTGCTGGGCTGGCTGCCCGGCACGGGGGTGACTGGCCATTGGCGCTTCTCCCTGACGCTTCAGTTAGATGGTGCCGCAAACCTTCTCAGTCAGTTCCGCCGGGAACTGCATCGACAACATAATGTGTTCAATCATGCTGCATTTGCGACCTGTATTAGTATTGGTTATCACCCAATACGGCGTGCCGGGCACATGCTTCGGCTTGGTATGGGTGCCATTCTGGATCAGGACTTGCTGGTTACCCGCAAAGTAGACGCGAGTACGCCCATGAAGTGACTCGGTCGCGTCGGCAAACGCTTTCGGATCCAGGGTATATAAGGTCGACAGGATCAACATAAAGCGGTTAACCGCCCGCTTCTGCTCCGCGTATTCATCGGAGAGCAGCAGCTCCCGCACCGCGCGCACACGGTCTTGCGGACGTGATTCGGTTTTCACCGCCACAGCTTCTTTTGCTGGCGACGCTTGCGGCGTCGCAGGCGCACTCTGACCGGCGGTAAACTTCAGCATACGCCGCAAAATATCAGATGCGCTTTCACCAATGTGTTGAGTATGGCTGGCAATATAGCGGTAGAGCTCTTCGTCGACTTCAATCGTTTTCATCTTTGTCCGTACGGTTATTACGTGTCGCAGGGTCGGGTGACGTTTAATGGGTAACCCGACCCTGACATTAAGGATTATAAAGTTAAATCTTGCCGCAGTGTAGCGCCACCGCCCTTTGCAGGCAAAAGTCAGAATAAGCCGCAAAAAGAGCGTAACGCGCAATGTACTTTTATCCGGCAGCTTTTACCCGGCAAGTAAACAGAAATCCATGATAACCTAAGCTTTGGTTTCCACTGTAAGAACTTTGCCATGAATTTGAATGCTCGCCTGCAAACTGAACAATCTAATGCTGCCGCTACCCCGATTCTGCTTATCCATGGCCTGTTTGGCAGTCTCGATAATCTGGGAGGGCTGGCGCGCGGCCTGAAAGCTGAACGTCCAATTTTGCAGGTGGATGTGCGCAATCATGGTCTTTCGGCGCGCAGCGAGCAGATGAACTACCACGTGATGGCGCAGGATATGCTGGATACGCTGGATGCTCAGGGCATCGATAAAGTATCAGTGGTGGGCCATTCGATGGGCGGCAAAATCGCCATGACGCTTGCCGCACTGGCGCCAGAACGTATCGAACAGCTGGTGATGATCGATATTGCCCCGGTGGATTATCAGACGCGTCGCCATGACGCCATCTTTGCTGCTATCAATGCAGTTAGCGCGGCGGGCGTAACCCTGCGCTCCCGGGCGGCGGAAGTGATGCGCGGCCATGTCGATGAAGAAGGGATTATTCAGTTCCTGCTGAAATCGTTCCACGAAGGTGAATGGCGCTTTAATGTGCCGGTGCTGTGGGACAACTACACCACCATTTCCGGCTGGGAAGAGCTGCCCGCCTGGCCGCATCCGGCGCTGTTTATTCGCGGTGAGTTATCCCCTTATCTTGACGATATCCATCGTCAGGCCGTTATCAGCCAGTTCCCGCAGGCGCGCGCGCATGTGATTGCCGGCGCCGGACACTGGGTGCATGCCGAAAAACCTGATGCGGTTTTGCGCGCAATCCGCCGATTTTTTGCGCTTTAAAAGCAAATAGTTGCTGGCGTCGGGAAATGATTGTCGTGACGACTTTCACTGGGGTATGATGGCGCGCTAAAATTTTGGCGCTGTTCACCACGCCGACCATTGGCTGTAACAGGTGAGATATTCAGCCTGAGGGCGCGGTGTTATTTTCAACGGCAAACCGGCCCATTAAGTCAGAACCCCTGGCGTTGCAAACGCGGACGCTCATTCAGTATCACGATTCTATGGCAAAAGAAAACACCGACCGCACAACGATCGATCTGTTCGCAGACGAACGTCGCCCGGGTCGACCAAAAACCAATCCGCTCACGCGTGATGAACAGCTGCGCATTAATAAACGCAATCAGTTAAAACGCGATAAAAGTCGTGGGTTGCGCCGTGTCGAACTGAAAATCGGCAGCGACGCGGTTGATGCACTCAATCAGATGGCTGAAGAGCGTAATATGAGCCGCAGCGAGCTGATTGAAGAGATGATTCTGGCGCAGCTTAACGCTAACGGCTAATCGCCCGCCCTGATAAACGCCGCGCTAAACCGCGGCTTTGAACGCACAATGCGACAAATCCAGCGGCATTTGAAGTTCCTCGCCCCGGTACTGTCTGCTATCATTGCCAGTAACTGTGTATCTGTAGCATTCACCATATCATTAGGTTTCAAGAGGTTATTAAGCTCATGGCAATCGTAGGCATTTTCTTTGGCAGCGATACTGGCAATACCGAAAACATTGCAAAGATGATCCAAAAGCAACTGGGTAAAGAGGTTGCTGAGGTTCATGATATCGCCAAGTGCGCTAAAGAAGATCTTGAGGCTTTTGATATTCTGCTGCTCGGCATCCCGACCTGGTACTATGGCGAAGCGCAGTGCGACTGGGATGACTTCTTCCCGACGCTGGAAGAGATCGACTTTAACGGTAAGCTGGTTGCGCTGTTTGGTTGTGGCGATCAGGAAGATTACGCGGAGTACTTCTGCGATGCGATGGGCACCATCCGCGATATCATTGAGCCAAATGGCGCGGTGATAGTCGGTCACTGGCCGGTCGCGGGTTATAACTTCGAAGCCTCTAAAGGTCTGGCCGACGATGAGCACTTCCTCGGCCTGGCGATTGATGAAGATCGTCAACCAGAACTGACCAATGAGCGCGTTGATGGTTGGGTTAAGCAAATTTTTGATGAACTTCATCTGAAAGAAATCATCGAAGCATAGGATGAAAAACTCAATGTGAGCGCAATCTCACATTGAGTAAGTGGTTTTTCCTATAGAAATAATAGATACATGTTTGTAACTTTTACCTGCAAATCTGTACAATACCCCCATCGGTCACACTGCTATTGAAGTTTTATAAGTAAAGTGAAGGGTTTAGCACAGTATCTGTAATGGGACAGGCTCCGGGTCATGGACTTCTCAGGCACGTAACTCATTACAACCTGCAGTTGTTTCACGCTCTCCTTGCGGTTTTCATTTCGAAGCACGAGTTCTATAATGAGACGCACTAAGATTTCGCGTTGACCGATGTTCAGGGCTTTTCAGCCACTCAGCCACATTGTGACTAGCAAAGTAACAGGACAATATCCGCATGACTGACAATAACACCGCATTAAAGAAGGCCGGCCTGAAAGTCACGCTTCCCCGACTGAAAATTCTGGAAGTGCTTCAGGAACCAGAGGGCCATCACGTCAGTGCGGAAGACTTGTATAAGCGCCTGATTGATATGGGCGAAGAGATTGGTCTGGCGACGGTTTACCGCGTCCTGAACCAGTTTGATGATGCGGGGATCGTTACCCGTCATAATTTCGAGGGCGGCAAGTCTGTTTTCGAACTTACGCAGCAGCATCATCACGATCACCTGATTTGCCTCGACTGTGGCAAAGTGATCGAATTCAGCGATGAATCTATTGAGACGCGTCAGCGTGAAATTGCCACGCGCCACGGTATCAAGCTGACTAACCACAGCCTGTACCTGTACGGTCACTGTGCATTAGGCGATTGCCGCGAAGACGACACGCTGCACGACAAATAAATTATGCTATGCAGTAAAACAAAACCGGTGATTTCTCACCGGTTTTTTTATGCCTGATTAATCTGCGGAAAGCGGCGCCTGCAGATGCTCCAGCCGGCTAAAGCGCTTACCATCAGCACTGACGGTGCGCACCCAGACTTCAGTTCCGACCCGTGGTCGCTCCTGATCGTTATAAGGTTGCCACTGCTTGCCGTCGGTGGAAAACTGAATGCCAATCCCCGGCAGTGCGCTGTTCGCTTCCAGCATGCCGTGATAAATGCGCGCGCCTGGCGGCGGCAAACGCCAGGCAATCCCCAGCTTATCCATTTTGGCTAACTCTCGCTGACCAAGCAGATTGGCAAAACGCTGCCAGTCCTGGCGCAATATCTCAGTATCCACCCAGTGAGTTTTCCCCTGCTGATATTCGCGTCCGGGCTGATAGTCCAGCTCCCATCCGGCACGGTGCCAGCCACGCTCGGCAACCGACAGCAGGCGCGGGAAAATCATCTCCTCCATCTGCTGATCGCTACGTACCGTTTCACTCCACAACTGTGCGGAAATACCGCGCGCGCCCGGCCAGGGCTTATCAGATTTGGCGCTAAAGCTGTTGCCATCGCGATCAACCGAGGTTTCGGCATTTTGCGGTAAGTTATCCGGGGCAAAACTGAACATTTTGCGCTCATCGTTAAAGCGCGTTCCCCAGTAATAGCCGCGCTCCAGCGGATTGACCTCATAGGGGAAATCCATATACAGATAATCGGGATTGGAGATCACCACCTCGTAGCCTTTGTTGGCCCAGTCGTTAACGCTGGTGAAACCGCCCCAGTAGAGGGTGTCCCAGAAATTCACCGCGACACGGGTAGTGGCGAAAGCGCTGGCATTGTCGACCGCCTTAAGACCATCCTCCCATGCCTGCATCTGATCAATACCCTGGGCTTTTGCCAGCTGGCTCACCTCAACGGCAAACCAGCCCGGCAGATGGCCGATATCCGCGACTTTGCCCTGCTGCACCATACGCTGGCAGGCGGCAGATTTCGCCCAAGGCTGATCCTCGAGCCGACGATTGATAATCCCCTTGCCGGCTTCCGGCTGGCGGCTGTCGGTATAGCCCGGCCCCAGACGAATATTCTTCGCTTCGTCGCCACCAAAATGCCAGCGGGTTAGCGGCTGCCCCGCTTCCAGGTGCATTGAACGGAACTCAGCGATCACTTTGTCGACAAAGCGTTTTGAGGAGTCCAGACAAGGATTGAGATAACTGGTGCGGTCATAAAACTGCACCGACGTGGTGCTGGAGTTATCGTCCGGGTCCAGCAACCGGTACTGGCTGGCCTCGGTAACTTTTCCCTGCTGCATTAAACGCTGATAACGTGCTTCCATAGCGATAACCGCCGCGCGCGCGTGGGCAGGCATATCCACTTCCGGGATCACTTCTATTGCCCGCGCATCAGCATATTTCAGGATCTCGATATAGTCGGCGCGACTAAAATAGCCGCTGCCATGATTGTCGCTGTCAGGCCCCGATCCCAGCTGCGGCATCAGGCAGCTTTGCTCGCCTGGATCGTGACAGCGTCGGCCACCGACGTCGGTTAACTCCGGCAGGCCGGGAATGTCAATGCGCCAGCCCTCATCATCCGTCAGATGGAAATGCAGCTTATTCATTTTCCACGCCGCCATCTGATCGAGCAGGCGTTTTATCGCCTCCTTGCTGTGAAAATTACGCGCCACATCAACTGCGACGCCACGATAAGCAAAACGGGGGACATCACTGGCCTCAAGGGCGGCAATCTTCTTATCATTTTCAGAGGGCACCAGCGAGAGGATCGACATCAGACCATAAAATACCCCTGTCGCATCGAAAGCGCTGATCTCCGCCCCCTGCTCGCCAATCACTAAGCGGTAAGCGCCGGAATGCGCTTGCTCGTCATTAAAATCGCTGCGCTCAATACGGGTCGTGATCGGATAGCCACTCTGCTGCTCAGTGATGCCAGCACGAGCAAAATGCTCGCGAATTACGGCAGCTTTATCCTGCGGCAGCGACAGCAGATCGAGCTTCACCCCCTGCTGCAAATCAACATCATGCGGATGCACCGTCAGCGTCAGCGGCGTCGGGGTGATCTGCCCGCGTAAACTGGCGGCCGTCAGTTTTTTGATATCACGATTTTTTTCAAAGCGGGTTTGTGCGGTCATCAGCACATTTTTATCATCAGGCGTTCGCTTCCACTGCCTGTCCAGTGGCGCGACAAACTGCGGCAGATCTTCAGTATCGGTGCTGCTGATCACTTTGGCGCGCGCATCACCGGCGGTGACATACCAGCGCGGCATCACATCAGTTAGCGCCAGCTGCCAGTATTCGTTAATAATCGGGATGCTGACGCTCTCTCCGGCGGCAAAACCGTTAAATTTTTCCGTCGGCTGCAATTTATGCAGGTCGCCAATAATATGCGTAATACGGAACTGCTCACTGTCGACCTTTAATATCTGGCGGATACTACTGATATAGATTGCCCAGTTCTGTCCGCTTAATGCCGGGCCAGGATTGGTCAGCGTAATCACTGCGCGATAACAGGAAGCCCAGTCGGCCCCCAACGCCGCACAATCAACGCCATGCTGCGCAGCATGATTATCCGTCACCTGATACTTCACACCAAACTGGCTGATTTGATCGACCAGCTGTTGATCACTTGCCATACTGCTGCCACAAGCCAGTAAACCGCTTAATACAGCCACCATCATCCCTGATTTACGTCGTCTCACGTACTTATCTCCTGTTATTGCCCGCAGTTAAGGTCAGCACTGGTTAAAAAATGGTGAAAGGAGCCGTAACGATAAATTTCACATCTTTCTCATCCTGGAACATATTGCCGTAGCCGCCGCTGTAGCTGGGTAGCGAACTGTGGTTGCTATACTGGGTGTAATGCAGTTTAAACATCGTGCCTTCCGCACGCCCCTGCGGAATGGTATAGAGCAGATCCATACTCCATGCCGACTCTTTCAGCCGCTGACTCTGGTCCCATTGCGGATTACTGGCGGGTTTCGCATCCCAGCCCCAGGCAAATGAGGTTCCCATTTGCCACCCTGGCAGCTGCCACTCTTTCAGGTCATACATGACCCCTGCAAACAGCGCCTTTTCGCCATTGGCGTTCCAGTCAGAACGCGCATCCCACCAGATATCAAGCCGGCCATTAGACGTGGCATAGCCGGGTGTCATACGCTGCAGAAAATAGCCCTGATTGCCCTCAGCTTTAACCCAGGTACCTTCGAGGCGGAAATCAAACGGGCCGGTGGTATAACCAAAGGTTAATGCCTGTAACCAGGCGAGGCCATCGTAGATATCATTAACATTCGCCGCGCCTCCGCGCTCTTTATCGCGGGCGCCATAGAACTGATAGCTGGTGCGCAGGTCGTTACCGGCGACCGGAAAGGCGTAAGAGGCTTTAGCAAAGTACTGGTCAACATAGTGCGCTGCCTGGCCAACAGCGGCTTCCAGTGTCAGGTTGTTTTTAAAATCATATCTGGCACCGACCGAATGCAGATAAGGCACTTCTGCTTCACCATCAGCTTTGCGGAAGCGGTAAAGATGCTGATACCAGGGCGCTTTATAGGCGTCGGCCCACATATAAGAGAGTGAAAAAACGCCGCTATCGCCATAATCCTGCGCCACACCGACTTCAGCACCGCGATAAGTGCCCGGCAGGAAACTCCAGTGCGGCGTCATTAACGTCTGGCCGCTCGGCTGTAAATAGCCGCCGCGCAGCCAGTAGTCGTCAAACTTCAGTTTCACCGCCGCCTGATAAAAACTTACACCGCCCTTATCACCGGCCCACTCTTCCTCCCAGCGTGTTCGCGCCTTGCTAAAGCCAATCTCATTGGGCGCGGCCGGGCCGCTGTTAGCCATTTCAACGGCGCCATAGACGCCAAGATCGGCGCCTATCACGTCACCAGCATAGCCGGAACTGAAATCCAGACTGCCGTTCAAGCTGGAGTGATGCAGGTTATTCTGATACTGGCCATAGTGATCGCTGCCAGGTTCAAGGTTTTTCCGATCGCGCTGGCGCTGCCAGTAATAGAGACCACCGGTTAACGATGAGTCCTCGATAAACCCTTCGGCTCTGGCTTCGGCAGATATCACCATGACTGGCATGGTAGTGATACAGGCGGTCGCAAAGGCCACTGCTTTGCGCATTCCTTTGGTTGCAGACATAAAATTCCCTTTTATGTTTAGGCGATAATAATTAGCGATGAGTACAACTAAATCTCGTTTTTTTGATGTCGACGCCATACTATTTTCGCAGCAGTAAATTATCAACAAAAAGTCAGATAAATATGATCATCACCACAAGTGTGAAAGGTATAAAAACCAAGAGCATAAAACAATTGCGATTAAATTTAATATCAGGCTAATTTAAAATTGATATATCATATTAAAATCACTAACCATTAACATGCCAGTAATGGAAATAACTTCCGGGGCTTTATTTACAGCACCCAAGAATAAAATAATATTATCAACATACATCGATTATTTAAGGAAAATCCATTCACTATTTCTAGCCGACGCATCTGTTATTGTTAAAAATAAACTGCAGTTAAGGAAAACTTCTATGAATCCAACACAACAGACAGATGGCCGCGATTTAGTTCGGGCTACTCAACCTCCGCCAGTAACACCCACGCAAAGCACACCGCAGCGAAATGTTTTGCCAGTGATGGAAATCACAAATACCCAGCAAAAGCCCATCCGCTTTTTTCAAGAATCCTCCCCGCCACCACATAAGGCCGCAACGTATTTATCGGTAACAGAATCCGCCGCTAAAACCGACCATCGGCCCGGACCTTTAAGGCCAGGATCGCTGGGTCAGATGCCCCCTCCCGAACCCATGCCGCAATTGCTTCCACAGATAAAATATACTATTCCATCACAGCAAGTCTCGCCACGCAGTGACAATACGAATCCACCGCAAATGACTGTGCAATATCACATGCAAAAGTCACACGCTCAGTCTGCTATAACTAATGATAATTTGCGGAAAGCCATTAATCAGTTATATCTCGCCGGATTATCGATGCCGGACCCCACGCAGTTCGATCAGCAATCCAAAAACACCATTGTTTACATGGCGGATGCCAATACCGACCCTCAGCAAAAGCCAGATAACCCTCCTCAGAGACAAATAGAATGGACGCCGGAGAAGGAGCAGGAATATGCCGATGCCCAGCGCACCACCGCTAAACAGCGCCAAGATGCGGTCCTTGATCCAGCCGAAGGCGTTGCGGAGGAGGAGAAGCTCCCCGCCAGCAGGTTTCAGATTATGGCCAATAACCCTTTCTTCTCTGAAACAGGCTATTCGGACTGCCTGCTGTTTGCGATAGTCCAGCATATGACCGGATATTATGAACCGGATGATGCCTATAACGCGCTCCTGGTTGGAGAGCTACGCCTGATGCTGGTGCAGCAAGGCTGGCTCGGAGCACCGGGCGGATTTGGCGCCAACGGTTATATGGCACCCGGCAGCGCCTCAACAAAGCAGCTATTAGCGGCGGTTAATGAAAAACTGAAGAGTAAAGGACTGCCACCGTTGCGGGTGATTTTTCATGATTTTGCACCTCAGGATGATGGTCCGGCCAAAGAGTTTCTGCATGCTGCAGGCGCAGAGCCTGGCGTCGGCGATGTGGTGCATATTATTAATGCTGAAGGGCAGCACTATGAGGCGCTTATCCCGCATAAGATGAAGAGGATGGCTACTCAATTAACACTGAGTGAGCAGCAGAAAATAGCGATCAACAGAGCAAAGATACATTTTGCGAGCACAATTTCCGCTATCTGCGAATTCCCGGTTATTCTCCAAATCGTCAACAAAGCTGACGAGGTGTTTATCGCCGGAATCGGGATGGGGAATTTATCAGAGGATGAGGTCAGAGATGCGGTGGTGCTGAAGCCACAGGATGCTCATATCGGGATAAGCGTGCGCATTGCAGGGACTGAGATTAGCTGCGCCACGGTTCCTGGTGATCAGCTCGCCAGCCTGCTGGAAAAGATACCGCCACTGATGCTGGTGATGTACGAAGCAGGCGCAATTTGTGCGATGTTCGATCCTGAAACCTATAATGACATCCTTTTGGGTCCGGCCAGCTATGAATCACTCTTTAAGGCGACAGCAGTAAATTTATATCAGGCGAAAAAAGTCGGTAAAGAAATAGAAACCCGTTTTAATAGTCTGACCAGACGCTGGATTACCGAACGAGGCTTTTTTCAGGCGGCGAAAATACATTCACAAAGAAACCCGACGGGTTTCAGCAAAATTATGCCGCTAATTATTGATATTTTTAAATTGTCGGCTACAGAGGTATTAGAAAAAATTTATGCCAGTGGATCAGGAAACTTCAGACGTGAAACCTGTGATATCCCCTCTACCTGCGCACGGTTATATTATCTCGCAAAGTTCATTGCAGATAATGAAATCCCGTCACTGGAAAAGGAGTTGCGGGAAATATTGTCGGCGCTTGATCATCAGCAACAATCTGTTACTCCGAAGGAGCTTTTCAAAGAGATTAGAAAATTTATTTGCAGCGAACTGAAGGAAAAACCCAATCATAAAGATGCCCGCAAGACCATTTTTTTTTACTACAACCGGTTTATCGGGGCGCTGAAAAAATCCGGTTTAAGCGAGCAGAAGCAGTATTATGCTGCAGAAGCCTTATTGCCACTTACTGTCCTTACTGAGTTGCCAGAGATTTTTATCCAAAAAACTCTGAGTGACTTGATAACAAACTTTAACAGAATTGTTTATGGTTCGGTAAGCTCAAGCAAAATAACACTCCCACAAGGTACCACAGATAGTTTATTGTCGATGTTTATCACCAACAGCTACACACTCCCTACTGACTGGTCAGAATACATCACGACCTTCTACTATAAAATCATCAATAAATTAGGGGAAAATGGCACCTTGCCTTTTTCCTGTATTGAGTTGATCGAGTTCACCAATATGATGGTTTCGCCTGAACGTGCAAAAGTAATATCAGCCAACCTCATTGGTAGAAATATAAAAACAAATATTAATAAAATTAAAGCCATCACGGCGATAATGATTCGGACAATGGGCTCCGAAGAAATCGCTAACGCTATCTATAGCGTAGCAGGTGATGAAAAAGCGATTAAAGCCTTTGTAAATAAATGGTTGCAATACCAGAACATTCTGTTAACTCACCCAACCATTTTGCCAGGGGATTTTCTGATACAGAGTCAGGATGAGATGCGGGTTATTAAGGAGGGGGATATTAATAGCACGTTGACTTATGCGCTAAATCATATCGAGGTCAAACGCACTCTGGAAAAATATAAAAATATTGAGGAAATGGTATTTACCGGTGAAGAGTACGCACCAATTCTGGGCGAGATATTGCATTCTATCCCCCCTGTACAAAAAACAGAAATAATAAATAGAATAGTTAATCTTAATGTACAGACAGGGATTAAAAATCAAGAGATAATCATTAATCTGGTTACTCGCTTACAAAAAATCATTGATAGCAAGCGAAACGCATTAAAAAGTCAAAAGGATCACACTCTCTGGAACAAGTTACTCAGTAATGTGTCATCGATTCAGGCTGAATTAATGAAATATTGTACCGAATCTCATGTTACTTACTCCCTGCAAAATAATCTTGCGGAGATAGATGATTCCAATGAAATTATCCAGCCTTTGGTAAGGTTAAACAAGTGGCTGAAAGTCAGTAGTACTGAAAATGCTGCAGTCAGGACTGCTAAAAAAAACATTACCGACAACAGAAAAGAACTAAAAGTAAAAAATATCATATATCTTGAAATAATTGCACAGGCAGTGAAAAAGTCATACGCCACCTGGCAAACTAAAAAAGGCGAGGAGGTTCGAGCAAAAATACTTAAGACCGCCCTCGGAAGCATCGCCCCAGAAGAACTGTTTCCTCGACTGGCAGAATTAACTTTAAAAAACAGCAAATTGAGCGGATATAAAGTATTTTCCGACATTGTGTCCCGGCAAATGCAGCTGACGCCAGATAGTGCTAATGCCAGTACGTCTAAAACGCCTGATTTACTGAATGAGAAACAACTGCAGGCATTTACAACCTTTATAACGAGCAGCCCGGCCGCATGGGGGATATTTGAAGATGCCTATAAATCTCCCGGTAAAATAGAGTGGATAATGAAGCCGGAAAGCTTTTTTAATGTTTCAGCAGAAGTGCAGGCGCTGATGCTGAGATTCATATCTGACAAATTTAGCACGGAAACCGTTGTCTGGATTAAGCGGTATCTGGAGAAGATAGAAGGCATGTTAACATTGCCACAAGACAATATCACGATTATTAATTTAGAAAACTCGCTTTCGCTCATTTGTAATGGAATAAAAAAAATTAATCATCAGGATCTTCCGGAGTTAGTTAGCCGAATTTTTATCCTTAGCAATAGCATTATGCTACGTAAAGTAAAACCGACCATAAGCATTTCACTCAATAAATCTCTTCATTCGATACTGGAAAACCTGGAAACCACATCTGCTGAAATCCACAAAAAACTAACGGGTGACTATAAAACTCTGCTGCTGCCGGATCAGTCAGTAGTGCAAGAATTCCGGTTTGTCCCCGATAGATATGAACCGAGGCCGCGCGTCAGCGTGGAGTCAGATACCGACTTCGCCCCCGACTCAGTTGACGCTGAGCAAAGACCAGATAAGGGGCAGAAGACACCACCTGTTACCACAAGAACCATCTATGTTGATAAAAAGTGGGAGAGATATAGTACCGAAAAAGATTTAATGCAACCTTTACAGAAATCAATAAGTCTATTGGCGACAGGTAAAAATGATCATGAATTAAATGTTCATAAATACGCTGGGCGAGCGTTTAGCTTTGATATATATCTGGGCAAAGGAGGCAGGGGGAATTGTCGAGGCCTGATACTAATAGGATCCAAAAAACATTGCTATCTTATTAAAATTGGCACCCATAAAGAAATTGAATCTGAAGCCCAAAACTATAAAGATATGGAAAAAAATCCATTGATATAATTATAAATAACCCAGCATTGAAATTAAGGATCCTTAAATTTGATGAGAAAAAAGATCACTATAAACCTGTTAGTGAAGAAGATTTCTTTTAAAAAAATTTATCGTAGCGGTCAGTGTATATCTGACCGCTGGCTTTTTTCGATTGAGTCTGTCAGTCACAACTAAAAGGATATTTAGCATGAAGACTCCTCCACTCTCACGCGCCGTGGCGGTTAATAAGGTTGATAATTCCGCCCTACGACCCGCCCGGCAACCTGACAACATAGTTGGTCAATCCCTGAAGTCGGCAGATAATGTGTCTGTGCTGCCCGCTACTCTGCAACCGCCAACGGAAATTGACCTGCGCCAGCACTCCTTTACCATTCAGCAGCCACATGCCGGCCCCAGCAGCACGCAAATGCCGCAGTTATCCCTGCCTGCTGGCCCCAGTAGCGCGCAAATGCCGCAGTTATCCCTGCCTGCCGGCCCCAGCAGCACGCAAATGCCGCAGCTATCCCCACAGGTTCCCCCGGGCAGCCCGCAATGTAAGCCGCAGATCAAAGCGTTCAGCAACACTTGCAATTTGATGCAACAACGCGATGTAGTAACTGGCAGTAAACATGCCCCCGGAAAGTCCCCGCTGCCTGATTATATCACCCGCAGTTGCCAGGAAAATCCCGTCAACGTTAAATGGCAGGAGGCCAACGCCAGGCTCGCGCAACTGCTTAAGTTCAATCCCAGTCAAATCAGCAAGAGTAATGTGCTGGTCTATATGATGGAAGAAACCATTCCGCCAGTAACGTCACGTCGTGCAGAGGCATCAGGCGGTGCAGAGGCATCAGAACCCTATCCGCCGCCCCCTCACCCCGCATCTAGCCCCGGAACGAGCCAGAATACATCTGCTGCAAAGCATCTGCAGTTCACCCCAGAACAGCGAGACAAAATAAACAGATGTAAGGCCGAATATTTTATGCGTTTGCTCTCTTGCGCTATTCGGCTGCCAGTGTTGATCACTACATCAGAAAGCAATGAGTCGACGGTTTATAACAACGGCGAACCCGTGAAAAAGAAAATATCGCCCTATGAAATCAGTGATGCGATTTCTTTTTTAAAAACAAGAAATGGCACCTCGATGATAATTAGAAAAGCGGGCAACGACCAAATGCGCACAGAACTTGAGTCTTCCGCTCTGGTAACCCTTTTGGAAACTATTCCGATAAACCTGTTTCGGACAACGGATAACATCGCGATCTATAATACATTTACCAGCACCCCTGATATTTTGCAACAACAGGGCGTCGCACAATATACTACCCTTCACTCTTTATTTACTAAAGGAAATACCTTAGCAATAAAAACCGCATTAGAAAAAATAAACGTTTTTTTTAATCAAAACCCTTGCAATAGCATTGCCAAAAATGAGTTTTTCCTGACGCTGTTATTAAATATCAAATTTACTTTATTCCCAGAACAAACAAGAAAAGCTCAACAAGGAAATAAAAACCATCCAGCCAGTTCAGGTACAGCCGCAGCCGCAGCGAAAAGAGAGCGGGTCACCCCGGCACAGGTACACTTTATTGTTAGTGAGATCGAGGCTCCTCCCCCCTGGGCTTTTAATGCCATGACTGCAATGGTTATCCAGGATAAGTCAAATATTGACACATTGGCTAACTACCTGTACAGATTGTCAAAAAACATACTCGGAAATAAATCCACGGAATTTAGCGCCGCCTTCAATGGTATCATGTCGATATTTAATGATAACACAAATACCTTTTTTTCCATTGCACAAAAAATGGTCGAAAACGTTTATCGTGAACTGGCAAAAGAATCCTTAGAGGAGGAAATCACGCAAAATAGGTTAGAAAACTACTTCACTACATTTATGCAAGCCACGGAAAGTCATACTAAAAGTGAGGGCTATAAAAACTCGATAAAACAAGTATTCTGGCCTTTAATCTACAGTTGTGAGGGCGGTTTTAAAAGATACCATTCTGAAATAAAAACATCGTTATCATTTAAGCATCGAAAACTCTGTAGCATTGAAGATCGCCTTATATCATTACGGCTTACAGCCGCTTTTCGCCAGCCGTTAACCTGGAGTGAATCTATCGCCAGGCAGTTTGAAGGCATCTTATCCCAAGCCGGCAGCGATGGTAACAGACCATTAGCCACCATCTATTTTATCGCTTTTTGTTACGAACGTTTATCCAGAGAATACAGCGAGAAGATGTTTCACAAGTTCTTTGAGGTTAACGTAAAAAAAAATGAGCGACTTAATGCTATTGTGATGTTACTACTTATTGAAGTCTACCCACCGGATAAAGTAATTGATATTTATACCGACAAGAAGGAGGATGTGGTAAAAACATTCCTCTCTTACTGGAAAAAGATTAGATCTGTTAAATCAGAAAAGATTGCCAATGATAAATGCCTGATTGTCGATCAGGGCGGTGCTATAATAGAAGACCACAAAAAGTGGAAAGCTCATATTGAACAGAGAAAAAGAGTGCCACTAGCATTGCCCGCAGCTGTAGCCAATCGTTTAATAAATAAGTTTAACTTTATCGGTAACTATATATTTACCGATAATAACACCATTGAAATAGTCGCCGGTATTTTGCAATTTCTGTCGCCAATGGCCAATAGCGAGGAAAGTAAAACGATAATCGATGAGATAGCCAGCGCCAACATCAATTCGGATAAATACGATATCCATAAAACCGCTAACCGTTTCCAGATAATGCTAAAAACCACGATAAATGCTATTAATGAAAATCCACTCACAACAAAAAAAGAGCGTGAAGAGCTGTGCAATCATTTAACCAGCTCGGTATTAACTCTCCACCTTAACCTGCTAAACCACAACAGTAAAAACATTAAAGATGAATTAATCAGTAGCATTAGCAATAATTTCTCGACGATAAGTGTAGCAGAAAAAATTGCCATACCGCTGAATATACTTAATGCCGGCTTGTTAGCGGAAAAAATTAGTGAAGATCTCTACATTGATATAATTAGCCGAACGTTGGAAAATTCATGTAACCAGTTACTGGATAAACAGACGGGTGAGATTATCCGAACAATGGTGCTAAAAATCGCATTAAAAGTGATTAAAGAACGCGACAAACTCTTTCTTTCTCTCGCCAGAATAAACACCAATCTGGCCAGTGAACAATCTGGATATAATGCCTTTCTGTATATTGTTAAGAGGGAGATGGGCTCCACCCGCAAACCGCAGAGCTCAACGCTGCCGTTAAACAACCAGGAACTGCAGGCACTCATCACATTTATTACCTCCTCACCGGTTTGCTGGAATATATTCCAGCGTGCCTATACGGAAATATATAGTGAAAATGCAGAAGAAAATAACCTTACCGAAGGTATCCGCATCAATACTGAATGGTTAATCAACCCCCCCTGCTTTCTGCTCCTCCCCCCGATGGCTAAAGACTTAATGATGCGATTTATTGCTGATGTATTAAAACAGGAACCTGCAAACTTTATCAGATCCTGCTTAAGCAGCATTGAGCAAAAGTTAACGACTGAGACGCCAATAAATTATCTCAATGATTTAGAACATTCGCTAAACTATCTCTGTAACGCTCTGACCAAAGAGAGTTCCACCACGCTGGTCAGCATGACAGACAGCATTTTCACACTGGCGGAAAAAATAAATGAGCAAAAGTTGTTCAGGGGGCTCAGCAGCTCAATGCAAAACGCTTTAAAAACTATCCTGAATGACATTAAAAAGACTGACAGCCTGAAATACGATCAGCTGAGCGAAAAATATCATTCACTGATAGCGGCCAGTCCTGTCGGGCAGTACTTTTCTCCGCCGGTTAACGTTGCAAGCTCATCTAACCGGATCATCGACACCAGCACCGGTGAATCGGACAACAACAAACCCCTCTTGCCAGGCACTTCTGCTGTCGCGGTGAGAAAAAAAGTGAGTAAAAAGAAAGCGATCGTCGCACCGACTATTTATGTCAGTAAAAATTGGGCAGAACTCAATGCCGATGCGGATCAAAGCAAGGGGCTGCATCGCGCATTAGAAATATTTAGCCAGGATCCTACAGATAGTGAGTTATATTTTCATAAATATAAAGGTTACGATTTCTGGACGATTAATATAAAACCTGTCACCGCTGAAGACGTGCAAAAAGGCTGGAAGGGCACCAGCAGCGACCTCAAAATTTGGCTGTTCAGAGCAGAAGGTAATTGCTTTATTGTAGGGGGTGTCGGTACGCATGAACAAGCCAAAGCGGAGTCAAAAAATTATCCCGTTCTGTCGAAAAAGCGCGTCAGTGCGATGATTGATGACGCCAGTCTGCAGTATCAGAAAATCGTTTTTAATCCAGTCAGCGGAAAATTCGACATTGCCCAGCGTGATCCTGTGCAATAAGTTTAATCATCGATGCCAATTGATAAATAAGCATAATTATCAGCGATGCACGATATGCATAAAAAAAGCCGCAACGCGATACACGTTGCGGCCTCTGTTTTGCTGCTGCTACAACTTACGCGCCGGTTTTGGTCCAGGTATCACGCAAACCAACGGTACGGTTAAATACCAGGTTTGACGCACTGGAGTAACGGCTGTCGGCGCAGAAGTAACCTTCGCGCTCAAACTGATAAGGGCTGCTGGCTGCAGCGGCCTGCAAACCAGGCTCGACAAAGCCCTGTCGAATCACCAGCGATTCCGGATTGATGGTGGTAAGGAAATCCTCAGCCGCGCCCGGGTTGGCTACGCTGAACAGACGATCGTAGAGGCGGAATTCTGCTGGCAGCGCATGTACTGCTGAAACCCAGTGAATCACCCCTTTCACTTTACGCCCGTCCGCCGGATCCTTGCTTAAGGTATCGGTGTCGCAGGTGCAGTACAGACAGGTGATATTGCCCGCTTCATCTTTCGCCACACGCTCAGCTTTGATCACGTAAGCATTACGCAAACGCACTTCTTTACCCAGCACCAGACGCTTGTATTGCTTGTTGGCTTCTTCACGGAAGTCAGCACGGTCAATCCACACTTCGCGACTGAACGGCACTTCACGGCTGCCCATTTCTGGTTTGTTCGGATGAGCAGGCATAGTGATCACCTCTTCATATCCGGCCGGCAGGTTTTCAATCACCACTTTAACCGGATCAAGCACCGCCATCGCGCGTGGTGCATTCTCATTGAGGTCATCACGAATGCAGGACTCCAGCGAAGCCATTTCCACGATATTGTCCTGTTTGGTCACGCCGATACGGCGGCAGAACTCGCGGATTGAGGCCGCGGTATAACCACGACGGCGCAGACCCGAAACAGTCAGCATGCGCGGATCGTCCCAGCCTTCCACCACTTTCTCGGTCACCAGCTGGTTCAGCTTGCGCTTCGACATAATGGCGTATTCGAGATTCAGACGTGAGAACTCGTACTGACGCGGATGAGCAGGAATGGTGATGTTATCCAGCACCCAGTCATACAGGCGACGGTTATCCTGGAACTCCAGCGTGCAGAGCGAGTGGGTAATGCCTTCCAGCGCATCGGAAATGCAGTGGGTAAAGTCGTACATCGGATAGATGCACCACTTATTGCCGGTCTGATGATGTTCGGCAAATTTAATGCGGTACAGCACCGGATCGCGCAGCACAATAAAGCTCGAAGCCATATCGATTTTGGCGCGCAGACAGGCAGTCCCCTCGGCAAATTCGCCGTTGCGCATTTTTTCAAACAGCGCGAGGTTCTCTGCTGGCGTGCGGTCACGGTACGGGCTGTTTTTGCCCGGCGCGGTGAGCGTGCCGCGATATTCACGGATCTGCTCTGGCGACAGCTCATCAACAAAGGCAAGACCTTTGTTAATCAGCTCAACCGCGTAGTTGTACAGTTGATCGAAATAGTCAGAGGAATAACAGACGTCGCCACTCCACTGGAAACCGAGCCATTGCACGTCATGCTTGATAGATTCAACGAACTCCAGATCCTCTTTAACCGGGTTGGTGTCGTCGAAACGCAAGTTACATTGACCCTGATAATCTTGCGCGATGCCAAAGTTCAGGCAGATCGATTTTGCATGGCCGATGTGCAAATAACCATTCGGCTCCGGCGGAAAACGGGTATGCACGCTGGCATGCTTACCGTTCGCCAAATCTTCGTCGATAATCTGACGAATAAAGTTAGTTGGGCGGGCTTCTGCCTCACTCATCTCAATTTCCTCAACACTTATATGGCGGGTGATTTGAACCACGAAATAACGGAGTATGATCCACAAAGCGGAGAAGGGAAACAACCGTTTGTTAGACTAATTACGCAAAAAAAGGGCGGGAATCGCTCCCCGCCCAGTTTATAACATTATATTCGGACGCCGATAACGGCGCCCCTGCAGATAAATGCGATTTCGTAGCGGCGGCATTCTCGCCGCCGTGCGCATTTAGCTTTTGATTTCGAACAGTTTGGTTTCACCGGCAATCACCGCGCCGCTGGCCAGCAGATTCACCCCGGCGAAGTCATCAATATTGCTGACCACTACCGGACTGATCATCGA
Organism: Winslowiella arboricola; assembly: GCF_025527015.1. GTDB lineage: Bacteria > Pseudomonadota > Gammaproteobacteria > Enterobacterales > Enterobacteriaceae > Erwinia > Erwinia arboricola. The sequence continues at coordinate 118,272 of NZ_JAODIM010000037.1, forward strand.
ACGGGCATGCCGGTTGAGGTAATCAAGGTCCATTTCCAGTACCGGCTGACCAGCAGTGACGCTGGCGCCCTCTTCCACCAGGCGGGTAAAGCCTTTGCCTTCCAGCGCCACGGTATCAAGGCCCATATGCACCACGATCTCGACACCGTTATCGGTTTCCAGACAGAACGCATGGTTGGTATTAAAGATCTTCACTACAGTCCCGGCAATCGGCGCCACTACGGTTTTACCTTCAGGGATAATCGCCAGACCTTCGCCTACCGCTTTGCTGGCAAAGGCTTCGTCCGGCACCTGTTCAATGGCGACCACCTGACCACTTACCGGCGCGACCAGCGTGGCGATAATACCTTTTGAAGCGTTGGTCACCGCTTGTGGCTGCACCACCGCCGCTGGTGCAGTGCTGGTGCCTGCTGCTGCCGCAACAGGGCCTTTCGCCAGCACGGTTTTCATCGCTGAGGCAATGGTCTCAGCTCGGGTGCCGACAATAATCTGCACGCTCTGCTTGTTAAGACGGATTACGCCGGAAGCACCGAGGCGCTTAGCAATGGACTCACTCACTTCGCCAGAATCTTTTACATTCAGACGCAGACGAGTAATACAGGCATCGATTCCGGTCAGGTTTTCAGAACCGCCCACGGCGCCAATATAGCGTCGCGCCAGGGTTTCAGTTTCTGACTCACCGCTGCCGCTGTGATCAACGTTGGTGTCATAACCATCGCTTTCATCACCATCCACGGAAAGTTCACGGCCCGGGGTCATCAGATTGAATTTCCTGATAGTGAAACGGAACACCACATAGTAGATAGCGAAGAACACCAGCCCCTGCGGGATCAGCATATACCAGTGGGTCGCCAGCGGATTTCGCGTTGACAGGAACATATCCACCAGACCCGCACTGAAGCCGAAACCGGCAATCCAGTGCATGCTGGCCGCGATAAATACCGAAACACCGGTCAGGAAGGCGTGGATCACATACAGCACCGGCGCCACAAACATAAAGGAGAATTCCAGCGGCTCGGTAATCCCGGTAAAGAAGGAGGCAAAGGCCGCAGCCAGCATAATACCGGCGACTTTGGCGCGGTTTTCCGGACGGGCGCAGTGATAGATCGCCAGCGCTGCACCCGGCAGACCAAACATCATAATCGGGAAGAAGCCCGCCTGATAACGTCCGGTAATACCGACAATGCCTTTGCCGCTTTCGATGGACTGGCCACCGCCGAGGAAATTAGGAATATCATTGATACCAGCCACGTCGAACCAGAATACCGAGTTCAGCGCGTGATGCAGACCTACCGGGATCAGCAGACGGTTAAAGAAGGCGTAAATACCGGCACCCGCCGAACCGAGTCGCTGAATATGTTCACCGAAGTTTACCAGACCACCGAAAATCAGCGGCCAGAGATACATCAGGATAAACGCCACCAGAATCATCAGGAAGGAGACAAGAATCGGCACCAGGCGGCGTCCGCTGAAAAACGACAGCGCTTTGGGCAGTTCAACATGGCTGAAGCGGTTATACACTTCCGCCGAGATAATCCCCACCAGGATACCGACAAACTGGTTATTGATTTTACCAAAGGCGGCTGGCACCTGGTCTAACGGGATCTTCTGGATCATCGACACGGCTGCCGGCGAGCAGAGCGTGGTGACCACGAGGAAACCAACAAAACCGGTGAGCGCTGCGGCACCGTCTTTATCTTTTGACATGCCGTATGCCACACCAATGGCGAACAACACAGACATATTTTCGATGATGGCGGAGCCAGACTTGATTAACAGGGCCGCCAGCGCATTGTCTGCGCCCCAGGAAACCGGATCGATCCAGTACCCCACCCCCATTAAGATTGCCGCAGCAGGTAGCGTTGCCACCGGCACCATCAGCGCGCGCCCCACTTTTTGTAAGTAACTTAAAATATTCACCTTTTCCCCCTCCAGAATCCGACAAGGCCACTGAAACTGTTTGGTTTTATTTTCACAATTTTCAGTTAACCTGATGACAGTACACACCACGATGCGAAGTGTAAAAAAAAATTAATTCGCTTCGCAAATTAAACCTGCGCATCTGTGATTAATATCACCAAATATGGCAGTTTTTTACATACGCAGCTGGCTATAGTGACAAACTTATTTTATGATCCGAATTATCAACACGGATTTTTCCTCGGTAGTTATGCCACGGCAGGTTACGCTAAGTGATAACGGCCGTTACACCGTCTTAAATCTGATTCAATTTTGCTTAATATGAGGTGAAACATGAGACTGATTCCCCTGTCGACCCCTACCCAGGTGGGTAAATGGGCCGCCCGCCATATCGTTAACCGCATCAACACATTTAAACCGACCGCAGATCGTCCCTTTGTTTTAGGTTTACCTACCGGTGGAACACCGCTGGAAGCCTATAAACATTTAATTGAGATGCATAAAGCGGGCCAGGTCAGTTTTAAACATGTTGTCACTTTCAATATGGATGAATACGTTGGCCTGCCAAAAGAGCATCCGGAAAGCTACCACAGCTTTATGTTTCGTAACTTTTTCGATCATGTTGATATTCCTCGTGAAAATATCAATCTTCTGAATGGTAATGCTGCGGATATTGACGCAGAATGTCGTCAGTATGAAGAAAAGATCCGCGCTTACGGCAAGATCCATCTGTTTATGGGCGGTGTCGGCAACGACGGGCATATCGCCTTTAACGAACCGGCGTCTTCACTGGCATCCCGCACCCGCATTAAAACGCTGACGCATGAAACCCGCCTTGCGAACTCACGCTTCTTTGATGGCGATATTGATCAGGTGCCAAAATACGCCCTTACTGTCGGCGTTGGCACGCTGCTGGATGCGGAAGAAGTGATGATTCTGGTTATCGGCCATGTGAAAGCGCAGGCGCTGCAGGCGGCGGTTGAAGGCAATGTCAATCATATGTGGACCATCAGCTGCCTGCAGCTGCATGCCAAATCAGTGGTGGTTTGTGATGAACCTTCCACAATGGAACTGAAAGTGAAAACAGTGAAATATTTCCGCGAAATGGAAGCGGAAAATATGAAAGGCCTGTAATCAGCCGGGAGATAACAGATATGTACGCATTAACCCACGGTCGCATCTTCACCGGCCATCAAATCCTTGACGATCATGCCGTTGTTATTGCTGATGGCCTGATTGAGCGCGTCTGTCCGCTGGCGGAACTGCCCGCCGGCATCGCAACCCGTCATGTGGCGGGGGCGATAATCGCCCCCGGTTTTATCGATGTGCAGCTGAATGGCTGCGGCGGCGTGCAGTTTAATGACGAACTCAGCGCGATTAGCGTCGATACTCTTCACATCATGCAACAAGCCAATCAGAAATCGGGCTGCACCAGCTTTTTACCGACGCTGATCACCAGCAGCGATGAGCTGATGACGCGCGCCGTCGAAGTGATGCGTGCTTATCTGGCGCAAAACGCCCATCAGGCGCTGGGCCTGCATCTGGAAGGGCCATGGCTGAATGTCGCCAAAAAAGGCACTCATAACCCGGACTTAATTCGCAAGCCGAATCCTGAACAGGTTAATTTTCTCTGCGAAAATGCCGATGTGATCACAAAAGTGACGCTGGCGCCTGAAATGGCGGGGGTTGAAGTGATTCGCCAGCTGCGTGATGCCGGGATTATTGTCTCGGCTGGCCACTCGCATGCGACATATCAGGAAGCGAAAAGCGGCATCACTGCTGGCATTAGTTTCGCCACCCACCTGTATAACGCCATGCCGACCATTACCGGCCGTGAACCGGGCCTGATTGGCGCGCTGTTTGATTCACCAGAGGTATACTGCGGCATTATTGCAGACGGTTTACATGTCCATTACGCTAATGTCCGCAATGCCAAACGCATCAAAGGTGACAAACTGGTGCTGGTGACCGACGCCACCGCCCCGGCGGGCGCAACGATTGATCAGTTCATTTTTGCAGGCAAAACAATATACTATCGTGACGGGCTGTGCGTAGACGAGAAAGGTACGCTAAGCGGTTCTGCACTCACTATGATTGAAGCAGTGGCGAACTGCGTCGAACATGCAGGTATCTCGCTTGATGAAACCTTACGAATGGCTACCCTCTATCCAGCACGTGCAATGGGCGTGGACAAGCAGTTGGGTTCAGTTGAAGCAGGTAAAGTCGCTAATCTGACTGTTTTCACCCGCGATTATCAAATTATCCAGACTATCGTTAATGGTGACGAAGTCCTAAGCGAGTAATCACTGAATGACCAACGGCGGCCAGGCACAAATAGGAAATGTCGATCTTGTAAAGCAACTGAATAGCGCAGCCGTTTACCGGCTGATTGACCAGCAGGGTCCTATCTCGCGCATTCAAATCGCCGATCTCAGCCAGCTTGCTCCCGCCAGCGTCACCAAAATTACCCGCCAGCTTATCGAGCGCGGCCTGATTAAAGAGGTCGATCAACAGGCCTCTACCGGTGGTCGCCGCGCTATCTCAATTGTCACCGAGACGCGTGGCTTCAACACCATCGGCGTGCGCCTTGGCCGTAACGACGCCACGCTAACGTTGTATGATCTGAGTGGCAAATCCCTCGCCGAAGAGCATTATCCGCTGCCGGAACGCACCCAGGAAACGCTGGAAAACGCCCTGTTCCTTGCTATCGAAAATTTTAGCGAGCTGCATCAGCGCAAACTGCGGGAACTGATTGCCATTTCGGTGATTCTGCCCGGACTGGTGGATCCAAATAACGGCGTGATCCGTTATATGCCGCATATTAATGTCAATAACTGGTCGCTGGTATCGCACCTTGAAGCGCGTTTTAACGTCACCAGTTTTGTCGGTCATGATATCCGCAGCCTGGCGCTGGCTGAGCACTACTTTGGTGCATCACGCGACTGCGCCGACTCCATTTTGGTGCGTTTACATCGTGGCACCGGTGCGGGAATTATCACTAACGGCCAGATTTTTCTTGGCAGTAATGGCAATGTTGGCGAAATCGGCCATATCCAGGTCGACCCGCTGGGCGAACGCTGTCATTGCGGTAATTTTGGCTGTCTGGAAACCATCGCCGCCAATGGCGCCATCGAAAACCGTGTCCGCCACCTGCTCACCCAGGGCTATCCCAGCTCACTCACCGTTGATAACTGTCAGATCCATCTGATCTGCAAGGCCGCTAACCGTGGCGATCCGCTGGCCTGTGAAGTGATTGAATATGTTGGTCGCTACTTGGGTAAGGCGATTGCCATTGCGATCAACCTGTTTAATCCGCAGAAGGTGGTGATTGCCGGTGAAATTATTGAAGCTGAAAAAGTGTTGCTGCCCGCCATTGAAGGCTGCATTAACACCCAGGTGCTGAAAGCCTTCCGTAAAAATTTACCGGTGGTGCGATCTGAAATCGATCACCGTTCCGCTATCGGCGCTTTCGCGCTGGCCAAACGCGCAATGCTTAACGGCATTCTGTTGCAACGTCTTCTGGAAGCGTGATGACCTTAAAAAATGTAATTTGCGATATTGATGGCGTGCTGATGCACGACAACACTGCGGTGCCCGGCGCGAACGAATTTATTCATCGCATAATGGATAACGGTATGCCGCTGGTGGTGCTGACAAACTACCCGTCCCAGACCGCACAGGACCTCGCCAATCGCTTTGCATCGGCCGGCATTGAGGTGCCCGACAGCGTGTTTTACACCTCGGCAATGGCGACCGCCGATTTTCTGCGGCGGCAGGAAGGGAAAAAAGCCTATGTGGTCGGTGAAGGCGCGCTGATTCATGAGCTGTATAAAGCCGGTTTCACCATTACCGATATCAATCCCGACTTTGTGATCGTCGGTGAGACGCGCTCTTTTAACTGGGACATGATGCATAAAGCGGCCTTTTTCGTCGCCAACGGCGCCCGCTTTATCGCTACCAACCCGGACAGTCATGGCCGCGGTTTTACGCCGGGCTGCGGTGCGCTCTGCGCCGGTATCGAAAAAATATCTGGCCGCAAGCCTTTCTATGTCGGCAAGCCGAGTCCGTGGATTATCCGTGCGGCGCTGAATAAGATGCAGGGACATTCGGAAGATACGGTGATTGTCGGTGATAATCTGCGTACCGATATTCTCGCCGGTTTTCAGGCAGGTCTGGCCACCATCCTGGTGCTCTCCGGCGTCTCTACCCTGAGTGATATCGATGCGATGCCTTTCCGCCCGACATGGATTTATCCATCGGTCGCCGAGATAGATATTATCTGAAACATGGCTGGCGCGGGCGGCGAGAACGCCGCCCCTGCAGAAAATGCACAGGCCACGGTTTTTTTTTAACCGCTTTTCGCAAAAAATTGTCGATCCACTAATAAAACCTCGCAAAAACTGGCAATCCATCAAAGATACACTCAGGTCAACAGACTATTTTTCAGCGATTCGCTAAATCGCTTGATCGGGTTGCTGATATAGAGCATTTTCTTATGCATCGGGCAGCAAATGTGCTGCTGAACTGAAATCATTAACTGGCCAGTGCGAGTCGTTAGGGAGCGTTGCTATGTGTTCTATTTTTGGTGTGCTGGATCTGAAAACCGATCCTGTTGAGTTGCGTAAAAAAGCGCTGGAGCTTTCCCGCCTGATGCGTCATCGCGGACCGGACTGGTCTGGCGTCTATGCGGATGATCACGCCATCCTCGCCCATGAGCGTCTCTCGATTGTCGACGTCAACAATGGCGCCCAGCCGCTGTATAACGCCGATCACACTCACGTACTGGCGGTTAACGGTGAAATCTACAACCATCAGGCACTGCGCGCTGAGCTGAGTGATCGCTACCAGTTCCAGACCGATTCCGACTGTGAAGTGATTCTGGCGCTGTATCAGGAAAAAGGCATCGATTTCCTCGACGAGCTGCAGGGCATGTTCGCCTTTATTCTGTATGACAGCGTGAAAAACACCTGGCTGATTGGCCGCGACCATATCGGTATTATCCCACTGTATATGGGTAACGATGAGCACGGTAACCTGTATGTCGCTTCCGAAATGAAAGCGCTGGTGCCGGTATGCCGCAGCATCAAAGAGTTCCCGCCGGGAAGCTACCTGTCGAGCGAAGATGGCGAAATTCGTCGTTACTGGCAGCGCGACTGGTTTGACTATGAAGCCGTCGAAAACAATGTTACTGATGCCGCCGCACTGAAAAACGCGCTGGAAGAGTCAGTGAAAAGCCACCTGATGTCCGACGTGCCTTACGGCGTGCTGCTCTCTGGTGGCCTCGACTCCTCTATTATCTCCGCCGTCACCAAACGTTTTGCGGCGAAGCGTGTGGAAGATCAGGATAAGAGCGAAGCCTGGTGGCCACAGCTGCACTCCTTTGCTGTCGGCCTGGAAGGATCGCCGGATCTGACCGCGGCTAAAGCGGTTGCGGAACATCTCGGCACCGTGCACCACGAAATTCATTTCACCGTGCAGGAAGGCCTGGATGCAATTCGCGATGTGATTTATCACATTGAAACGTACGACGTCACCACCATTCGCGCCTCGACGCCAATGTATCTGATGTCACGCAAGATCAAGGCAATGGGCATTAAAATGGTACTGTCCGGCGAAGGCGCTGATGAAGTATTTGGGGGTTACCTCTACTTCCATAAAGCACCAAACGCCAAAGAGTTCCATGAAGAAAACGTGCGTAAGCTGCTGGCTCTGCATATGTTTGACTGTGCGCGAGCTAACAAAGCAATGTCGGCGTGGGGCGTGGAAGCGCGCGTACCGTTCCTCGACAAGAAATTCCTCGATGTGGCGATGCGCATTAACCCGGCCGACAAAATGTGCGGGCCAAACGGTAAAATGGAAAAGCATATCCTGCGCGAATGTTTTGAGTCTTACCTGCCGGCAAGCGTGGCCTGGCGCCAGAAAGAGCAGTTCTCTGATGGTGTGGGCTACAGCTGGATTGATACGCTGAAAGAGGTGGCGGCAAAACAGATTAGCGATCAGCAACTGGAAACCGCGCACTTCCGTTTCCCATACAACACGCCATCGTCAAAAGAAGCGTATTTGTATCGTGAAATCTTTGAAGAGCTGTTCCCGGTGCCAAGTGCTGCTGAATGCGTGCCTGGTGGCCCTTCAGTGGCCTGTTCTTCAGCGAAAGCCATCGAATGGGATGAATCATTCAAAAACATGAATGACCCGTCTGGTCGTGCTGTAGGCGTACACGCATCCGCTTATAAATAAGCATCTGTTTATCTGATTAAAATGGGCCTGCACAGGCCCGTTTTTATTTGGGTTTTACCGCGTTCAGGATTGAAAATCGCTGCTTTTATCGTCATGCTGGTTATAAGCCAGACAAACAAAGCGTTTGACGGCAAAAACGGTAAAAAATTTGTTGACGCTTCCAGGTCACTTACGCATAATGCGCCCCGCAACGCCGATGAAGGTTACGCAGAAAAAAGACGGCTACTTAGCTCAGCTGGTTAGAGCACAGCACTCATAATGCTGGGGTCACAGGTTCGATTCCCGTAGTAGCCACCATCTTTTTCTCTCGGCGGGAGTGGCGAAATTGGTAGACGCACCAGATTTAGGTTCTGGCGCCGCAAGGTGTGCGAGTTCAAGTCTCGCCTCCCGCACCATTTCCCTGAACGGGGTTGCACGGATGGGATATCGCCAAGCGGTAAGGCACCGGTTTTTGATACCGGCATTCCCTGGTTCGAATCCAGGTATCCCAGCCAAATTTTTTGATTTATCACGGATATGTGGTAACGGATATTGGGATATCGCCAAGCGGTAAGGCACCGGTTTTTGATACCGGCATTCCCTGGTTCGAATCCAGGTATCCCAGCCAAATCAGGAAATGCAGTAAGCAAGCGAAAATGCAGTACAATGGCTACTTAGCTCAGCTGGTTAGAGCACAGCACTCATAATGCTGGGGTCACAGGTTCGATTCCCGTAGTAGCCACCATTTTTTTTGTAGTACCATTAGTACCATTGGGGTGTCGCCAAGCGGTAAGGCTCTGGTTTCTGATACCAGCATCTGGGGTTCGAATCCCTGCACCCCAGCCAAAAAAAGACGATTTGCATTGCAGATCGCACCATTGGGGTGTCGCCAAGCGGTAAGGCTCTGGTTTCTGATACCAGCATCTGGGGTTCGAATCCCTGCACCCCAGCCAAACAAAGACGATTTGCATTGCAGATCGCAATATTGGGGTGTCGCCAAGTGGTAAGGCTCTGGTTTCTGATACCAGCATTCCGGGGTTCGAATCCCTGCACCCCAGCCAATTAAGTAAACAAGCCCGCTTCTGCGGGCTTTTTTACGTCGCGAATAAAAGGGAGCCGAAAACGGCCCCCTTACAAAACCCGTAGGGGCGGCGTTCTCGCCGCCCATCAGGCTACAATCCCAGCGCGTAACGCAGCGCCTGACGCTTTAACACCCCTGAGCGCTGCGCCACCATCAATCCCAGATTGCGCACGACCTTTAACGGCGCCAGCTGATTGCTGAAGGTAAAGTAGAACAGATCCATACCGCTCTGCATCAGCAGATTATCGGTATGACGCTTGCGCTGATAACGCTGCAACACGGCATCAGAACTCCAGGCTTCGGCATTGTTGCGCGCCTCCGTCAGCACATCAATTAACGCATCAATATCGCGATAGCCCAGGTTTACCCCCTGCCCGGCCAGCGGATTGATGGTATGCGCCGCATCGCCGACCAGCGCTAAGCCATCCTGCACATAACGCGTGGCATGGCGACGCACCAGCGGGAAAGAACCGGCAGCAACCGCGCTAAAACGGCCCAGGCGCGCCGGAAAGTGGGCGGCAATCTCTTTTTGCAGCTGCGACAGCGGCATCGCCTGGAGCTGGCGGATACGCGCTGGTGCGTCATACCACACCAGCGAGGCCCAGTTATCAAACAGCGGCAGAAAGGCGCGCGGTCCCTGCGGCGTAAATTGCTGCCAGGTAGTATCGCCCGCCGGATGTTCGCAACGCACCGTAATCAGCATGCATGACTGGCTATAGTTCCAGCCATGAATGCCGATGCCCGCCAGTTGCCGTACCTGTGAGTTGGCGCCATCGGCCCCGACCACCAGCCGCGTTTTAAGCTGACGACCGTCATCCAGCGTCACCGTCCAGCCACTGTTGTCGCGGGTAAGGGTTTTCAGCGCCGCCGGGCAGAACAACGTCACCTGCTGCTGTTGCAGGCGTTGCCATAAAGCGCGTTGCAGCACGCGGTTTTCCACCATATAACCCAGTTCCGGCAACCCCAGCGAGGCGGCATCAAACTTCACACAGGCGGTTTGCCACTCCCAGGTTTCCAGCTGGCGATAGGGTGCAGTGCGCATCTGTTGAATATCATTCCACACCTGCAACTGCTTCAGCAGATCTACCGAAGCGCTGCCGATCGCCGAAATACGCAGATCCGGATTGCTGGCCGGATCAAACGCTGGCGCTTCTTCCTGCTCGACCACCGCCAGCGAAAATCCCTGCTGCACCAGCCCGCTGGCCAGTGCGGCTCCCACCATGCCACCGCCAATCACCACCACATCAAAATCAGTTTCGCGCATCATATTATCCTTTTCCGGCCGGGGCTGGCGGCCGGTCCCTCAGAGATCACCTTATGCCGAATTGTACCGGAATTTGCGCTGACCGACAGAAAACGCTAATCAACTCATAACGGAAGTCATTTATGGTACCCCTGTGCTGGTCATGGTCGCATTCAGGCATTACACTATTCGCCCTGCACTCCCTTCTGCACTGAGTAATGGCATGTCGATGACAAAAAAACTGCATATAAAAACCTGGGGCTGCCAGATGAACGAATACGATTCATCGAAAATGGCTGACCTGCTGGAAACGACTCACGGCTATACGCTGACTGAGGTCGCTGAAGAGGCGGATATTCTGCTGCTTAATACCTGCTCCATTCGTGAAAAAGCACAGGAAAAGGTATTTCATCAACTGGGCCGTTGGAAAACGCTGAAAGAACGCAATCCCGAGCTGATTATCGGTGTCGGTGGCTGCGTAGCGTCGCAGGAAGGAGATCATATTCGTCAGCGCGCGCATTACGTTGATATCGTCTTTGGTCCGCAAACACTGCATCGGCTGCCGGAAATGATCAACACCGTTCGCGGCTCAAAAAGCCCGGTGGTTGATATCAGCTTTCCGGAGATTGAGAAATTCGATCGCCTGCCGGAACCGAAAGCCGATGGCCCCACCGCCTTTGTGTCGATTATGGAAGGCTGCAACAAATACTGTACTTTCTGCGTGGTGCCTTACACCCGCGGTGAGGAAGTCAGCCGTCCGTGCGACGATATCCTGTTTGAGATTGCCCAGCTGGCGGCTCAGGGCGTGCGTGAAGTTAACCTGTTAGGTCAGAACGTTAATGCCTATCGCGGCACCACTTATGATAATGAGATCTGCAGCTTTGCCGATCTGCTGCGTCTGGTGGCGGCGATCGACGGCATCGACCGTATTCGTTTTACCACCAGCCATCCGATTGAATTCACCGATGATATAATCGACGTCTATCGTGATACGCCGGAGCTGGTCAGCTTCCTGCATCTGCCGGTACAGAGCGGCGCCGACCGCATTCTGACGCTAATGAAGCGTGCGCATACCGGTCTGGAATATAAAGCCATCATCCGTAAACTGATTGCCGCCCGGCCCAATATTCAGATCAGTTCCGACTTTATTATCGGCTTCCCTGGCGAGACACAGGCTGACTTCGAGCAGACCATGAAGCTGATCGCCGATGTAAACTTTGATGTGAGCTTCAGCTTTATCTACTCCGCACGTCCGGGCACGCCAGCGGCGGATCTGCCGGATGATGTGCCGGAAGAGGAGAAAAAGCAGCGCCTGTATATTCTTCAGGACCGTATCCAGCAGCAGGCGATGGCGTGGAGCCGTCGTATGCTGGGCACTGTGCAGCGTATTCTGGTGGAAGGCACCTCACGTAAAAACGTGATGGAGCTGTCGGGCCGTACCGAGAATAACCGGGTGGTGAACTTTGAAGGCAACCCGGAGATGATCGGTAAATTTGTCGATGTTGAGATTGTTGATGTCTATACCAACTCCCTGCGTGGCAAGTTAGTGCGCACCGAAGAGCAGATGGGTCTGCGGGTGGCAGAGAGCCCGGCTTCGGTGATTGCGCGTACGCGTAAAGAAAACGAGTTGGGTGTCGGTACCTTCCAGCCTTGATCGCCGGATTTTGCGGCGAGCGTTGTAGCTCGCCGCGCAATTTCATCCCCTTGCGCTTGCTTTCTGAAAGCAGCGCCCAAATATCTGTTCACTCACTTGCGACATTTTGCACAGACATAAATAATTGGCTAAAAGGCATGGCTGGTTATCAGCCTGATATAGCCTGTTGCTCATAACTGGCCCTCAGTGACCCAAAGGATTAGTTTGAATATCGAAACTCGCGAAATAGTATTAGAACCCGCGGACAATCGCCGGTTACTCAGCCTGTGCGGTCCGTTTGACGATAACATTAAACAGCTTGAGCGCCGCCTGGGTATCGAGATTAACCGTCGCGACAACGCGTTTAAGCTGGTTGGCCGCGCGCTCTGTGTTAACGCTGCGGCAGATATCCTGAAAGATCTGTATGTCGATACCGCCCCGCTGCGTGGTAACACCAGCGATATCGATCCTGAGCAGATCCATCTGGCGATTAAAGAGAGCCGCGTGCTGGAGCAAACGGCAGAGAGCGTGCCGGACTTCGGCAAAGCCATCCATATCAAAACCAAACGTGGGGTCATTAAGCCGCGTACGCCAAACCAGGCGCAGTACATCGCCAATATTCTTGACCACGATATTACCTTTGGTATCGGCCCGGCCGGTACCGGTAAAACCTATCTGGCGGTAGCGGCGGCCGTAGATGCGCTGGAGCGGCAGGAGATTCGCCGTATTCTGCTGACCCGTCCGGCGGTAGAAGCCGGTGAAAAGCTGGGCTTCCTGCCAGGCGATCTTAGCCAGAAAGTGGATCCCTACCTGCGCCCGCTGTACGACGCGCTGTATGAAATGCTCGGTTTTGAACGCGTCGAAAAGCTGATGGAGCGCAATGTGATTGAAGTTGCCCCGCTGGCGTATATGCGTGGCCGTACGCTGAATGACGCCTTTATCATCCTTGATGAGAGCCAGAACACTACCATCGAACAGATGAAGATGTTCCTGACGCGTATTGGCTTTAACTCAAAAGCGGTGGTTACCGGCGACGTGACGCAGATCGATCTGCCGCGCAACCTGAAATCAGGTCTGCGCCATGCGATTGAAGTGCTGTCCGAAGTTGACGAGCTGAGCTTTAACTTCTTCCACAGCGAAGATGTGGTACGCCATCCGATTGTCGCCCGCATCGTAGTCGCCTATGAAGCGTGGGAAGAAGCCGACCAGAAACGCCGTGACAAGCAGGCGGAAGAGCGCAAACGCGAAGCCCTTGCGGCACAGACTGCCCAGGAGCAGAAATGAGTGAAGTGATTCTGGATCTGCAAATTGCCAGCGAATCCGCAGCGGGTTTGCCGCAAGAAGCTGAATTTCAGCAGTGGCTGGAGGCGGTGCTGCCGCAGTTCCAGCCCGTCAGTGAAGTGACCATCCGTATAGTTGATGAAGCGGAAAGTCATGAACTGAATATGACTTATCGCGGTAAAGACAAGCCGACTAATGTGCTGTCATTCCCGTTTGAAGCGCCACCCGGCATTGAGCTGCCGCTGTTAGGCGATCTGATTATCTGTCGTCAGGTAGTGGAGCAGGAAGCGGCTGAGCAGCAGAAGGCGCTGAAGGCGCACTGGGCGCATATGGTGATCCATGGCAGCCTGCATTTACTCGGCTATGATCACATTGAAGATGACGAAGCCGAAGAGATGGAATCGCTGGAAACCGAGATAATGCTTGCTCTTGGCTACCCCGATCCGTACATTTCGGAGAAAGAAGATTTATAATCACCAGCGGCGGCAGTTTACTGCTGCCGTCTTCTGAAGCATTACTCAGCTGTCAGCCGTCTGCTGACAGACCGATCCCAAGTCAAGAGAGACCTTAACTAAAACGCCATGAGCGACGACCATTCACAAAACAGCGACAGTCCCAGTAGTAAAAAGGGATTCTTTACCCTTATCCTCAATCAGCTTTTTCACGGCGAGCCCAAAAACCGTGATGATTTGCTGGAACTGATCCGCGATTCTGAACAGAACGAACTGATCGACCCCGATACCCGTGACATGCTGGAAGGCGTGATGGATATTGCGGAGCAGCGCGTTCGCGACATTATGATCCCCCGCTCCCAGATGGTGACCTTAAAACGTAATCAGACGCTGGAAGAGTGTCTGGCGGTGATTATCGAATCCGCGCATTCACGTTTTCCGGTGATCAGCGAAGACAAAGATCATATTGAAGGGATTCTGATGGCGAAAGACCTGCTGCCATTTATGAGCAGTGGCTCCGAACCTTTCAGCATGGAAAAAGTACTGCGTCAGGCGGTGGTGGTGCCGGAAAGTAAGCGTGTTGACCGCATGCTGAAAGAGTTCCGCTCCCAGCGCTATCATATGGCGATTGTGATTGACGAATTTGGCGGCGTTTCCGGCCTGGTCACGATCGAAGATATTCTCGAACTGATCGTCGGCGAGATTGAAGATGAATATGACGATGAAGAAGATCGTGATATCCGTCAGCTCAGCCGCCACACCTACACCATCCGCGCACTGACGCCGATTGAAGATTTCAATGAAACCTTCGCCACTAACTTCAGCGATGACGAAGTGGATACCATTGGCGGCCTGGTGATGCAGGGATTCGGCCATCTGCCGGCTCGGGGTGAAAGCATTGAGATTGATGGCTATCAATTCAAAGTGGCGATGGCTGACAGCCGCCGCATCATTCAGGTCCACGTAAGAATTCCGGAAAACTCGCCGCAACCTACACTGGAAGAATAATTCATTTATGGCTATCGCCTCACTTTACCAGCGCCAGCGGGTTCGCCTGTTATTGGCGCTGATAACAGGTGCCTGTGGCACGCTGGCATTTTCGCCCTACGATTTCTGGCCCGCCGCACTGGTTTCACTCTGTGGTTTACTGGCCCTGACGCTGAACCGAACCACCTCACAGGCGACCGCCATCGGCTTTGTCTGGGGCATGGGACTGTTTGGCAGTGGTATCAACTGGGTGTATGTCAGCATCGCCACTTTTGGCGGTATGCCAGGTCCGGTTAACGTCTTTCTGGTGGTGCTGCTGGCGGCGTATCTGTCGCTCTACACCATGCTGTTTACGGCGTTGCTGGCCCGATTCTTTCCACGTACCTCGCTGCTGCGTCTGGCGGTGGCGGCGCCGGTGCTCTGGCAGATCAGCGAGTTCTTACGCGGCTGGGTACTGACCGGCTTCCCATGGCTGCAGTTTGGTTACAGCCAGATCAACGGCCCGTTAAAAGGGCTGGCGCCGCTGCTTGGCGTGGAGTCCATCACCTTTGTACTGATGATGATTGCCGGTCTGGCGGTGTATGCAGTGGTACAGCGCAGGCTGGTGGCGGCTGGCGGCGCCGTTGCGCTGCTGCTGCTGCCGTGGCCGCTGCGCCAGATCAGCTGGTATCAGCCGCTGCCTGAACGTGCGGTTGATGTGGCGCTGGTACAGGGCAATATTCCGCAGTCAATGAAGTGGGATCCTAACGAGTTGCGGCGCACCTTAGAAGTGTATAGCCAGCTTTCGCGCCCGTTTAACGGCAAAGCGCCGATCATTATCTGGCCGGAATCCGCTATTCCCGATCTGGAAGTCAACCAGCAGCCCTTCCTGCGCTCGCTGGATGAACAGCTGCGCGCCTCTGGCAGCGGCCTGATTACCGGTATTGTTGACTCACGTCTGGAAGGCAATCGCTACCACGATTACAACTCGATTATCGTACTGGGCGGTAAGCAGCCTTATGATTATCGCAGCGGCAATCGCTACCAGAAAAACCATCTCGTGCCGTTTGGCGAGTTTGTGCCGCTGGAAACGTTACTGCGTCCGCTGGCGCCGTTCTTTGACCTGCCAATGTCCTCGTTCAGTCGTGGTGATTATATTCAGCCACAGCTGGAAGTGGCGGGCTATAACCTGACCGCCGCCATTTGCTATGAGATTGTGCTCGGCCAGCAGGTGCGCGATAACTTCCGCCCGGATACCAACTTCCTGCTCACCATCTCAAATGACGCCTGGTTTGGTCACTCGATTGGCCCGTGGCAGCATTTCCAGATGGCGCGCATGCGCGCGCTGGAGCTGGGACGCCCACTACTGCGCGGCACCAATAATGGCGTTACCGCCGTGATTACCGCCGATGGCGATGTGCAGAAAATCATTCCGCAGTTTACCCGTGCGGTTCTGGACGCCAGAGTCACACCCACCACCGGTCTGACGCCGTACGCGCGTTTTGGCAACTGGCCGGTATGGATTGTGACCCTGCTGTTTGGTTTTACCGCCGCAGTATTGGGATTACGCCAGAAACGATAATCCTTAAAACAGCGTAAAAGTTGTAGCAGTAAAAGGGGAGCCATCGATGGCTCCCCTTTTTTTGGCATGATGTTTGCTATTTATTAGAGTGAAACTGCTGCAGATACGCCGGTGTAACAAGATGAAACACTGCCCTGCACCATAAAGACCCACGGCACGCCCCATGGCGGAGCATGGTCAAAAGAATTGCATCTCATTGGTGCGGGTGATATCGCAAAAAAGAAACTTTTTTGTTTCATGACGTTAACATTCGGCTATTTTAATAACTAAACCGAGCACCTTCTGGCCCATGGCCAGCAGAAACGCAGCGACAAATAAACACAACATCATAATCGGCGCAGTTCTATATTGGCGTCAAAACGATAAAGGAGTTGGAACATGAAATTACGGAAACTGGGGCTTAGCCTTGCACTGGCTGGATTAGCCTCCGGTGTCGCTTATGCAGAAGATCCGGCAGCCCAGCAGCAGATGTCCACCCTCGATAAAGTGGCTAAAAATGGCGTTATCGTGGTCGGCCATCGCGAATCATCTGTTCCTTTCTCGTACTACGATAACCAGCAAAAAGTCGTGGGCTACTCTCAGGACTACTCCAACGCGATTGTTGAAGCGGTGAAGAAGAAACTGAACAAGCCTGATCTGCAGGTGAAGTTACTGCCAATCACCTCACAAAACCGTATTCCCCTGCTGCAAAATGGCACCTTCGATTTCGAGTGTGGCTCAACCACCAATAATCTTGAGCGCCAGAAACAGGCGGCATTCTCTGACACCATTTTCGTCGTAGGCACGCGCCTGCTGGTGAAAAAAGGCGGTCCGATTAAAGACTTCGCCGATCTGAAAGGTAAAACTGTGGTTGTCACCTCCGGCACCACCTCAGAAGTTCTGCTGAACAAGCTGAATGATGAGAAGAAAATGGAAATGCGCATTATCAGCGCCAAAGACCACGGTGACTCCTTCCGTACGCTGGAAACCGGTCGTGCTGTCGCCTTTATGATGGATGACGCCCTGCTGGCCGGTGAGCGCGCGAAAGCGAAGAAACAGGACAACTGGGAAATCCTTGGCACGCCACAGTCGAAAGAGGCTTACGGCTGTATGCTGCGCAAAAACGATCCTGATTTCAAAAAGCTGATGGATGACACCATTGCTCAGGCGCAGACCTCCGGCGAAGCGGCCAAATGGTTTGATAAATGGTTTAAAAACCCAATTCCACCGAAGAATATGAATCTGAACTTTGATCTTTCAGATGATATGAAAGCGCTGTTCAAAGAACCGAACGATAAAGCACTGAACTAACAATGACAATAAAGGGCAGCTGGCCTGCCCGCTCGATTGCTGATTACCGGCCCGGACAGACAATATGGCTCACAGCCTCTAAAGTTAAAGCATCCGCGACAACTTGAAAGACTGATGGGTAACAAGTGCAGGATGGTCGTTCCCCAGACTGCATTTTCGGGGGCCACTCACCAATCTTCAGGGTAGCTTCGCTACCCTTTTTTACCGGAGTTATTTATGTCTATCGATTGGAACTGGGGGATTTTCCTTGAGTCCGCCCCATTCGGCAATACGACCTATCTTGGCTGGCTGTGGTCAGGTTTTCAGGTCACCATCGCAGTTTCGATTTGCGCCTGGATTATTGCCTTCTTTATTGGATCGCTATTTGGCATCCTGCGTACCGTGCCCAACCGCCTGCTCTCCACTATCGGCACCTGCTACGTTGAACTGTTCCGTAATATTCCGCTGATCGTCCAGTTCTTTTTCTGGTATCTGGTGGCGCCGGAACTGGTCGGCGAAGACCTCGGCATGTGGTTTAAGTCCGAGCTGGATCCCAATATTCAGTTCTTTATCTCCTCGGTTATCTGCCTCGGTCTGTTTACCGCTGCCCGCGTCTGCGAGCAGGTGCGCGCGGCGATTCAGTCACTGCCGAGCGGACAGAAAAACGCCGGACTGGCCATGGGCCTGACGCTGCCACAAACGTACCGTTATGTCCTGCTGCCTAACGCTTACCGCGTCATCGTACCGCCGATGACCTCGGAAATGCTCAACCTGGTAAAAAACTCTGCTATCGCCTCCACCATCGGTCTGGTGGATATGGCGGCGCAAGCCGGTAAGCTGCTGGATTACTCCGCCCATGCCTATGAGTCATTTACTGCCATCACCCTGGCGTATGTGGCCATCAACCTGGTGATTATGCTGATTATGAGTCTGGTGGAGCGTAAGGTTCGCGTGCCGGGAAATATGGGGAGTAAATGATGTACGAGTTTGACTGGAGTTCCATTATTCCCAGCATGCCCTATCTGCTTAACGGGCTGGTTATTACCCTGAAGATCACCGTGACGGCGATTGTGTTTGGCATTATCTGGGGCACGCTACTGGCGGTGATGCGCCTGTCGACCTTTAAGCCGATCAGCTGGTTCGCGCGCCTGTATGTCAATCTGTTCCGCTCGGTGCCATTAGTGATGGTGCTGTTATGGTTCTATCTGGTGGTGCCAAGCTTCCTGCAACAGGTACTGGGATTATCACCGAAAACCGATATTCGCCTGATCTCGGCGATGGTCGCCTTCTCACTGTTTGAAGCCGCCTATTATTCCGAAATCATTCGCGCCGGTATCCTCAGTATCTCGCGTGGTCAGGGAAATGCCGCACTGGCGCTGGGCATGACGCAGTGGCAGTCGATGAAACTTATTGTGCTGCCCCAGGCGTTTCGCGCCATGGTGCCGCTGCTGCTGACTCAGGGCATCGTACTGTTCCAGGACACCTCGCTGGTGTATGTGCTGAGTCTTGCGGACTTCTTCCGTACCGCCTCCTCAATTGGCGAGCGCGATGGCACCCAGGTTGAGATGATTTTGTTTGCCGGTTTGGTCTACTTTGTTATCAGTATTTCCGCTTCGATGCTGGTCAGCTATTTAAAGAAAAGGACAGTTTAAATGATTACCCTGAAAAATATTTCCAAGTGGTATGGTCACTTTCAGGTGCTGACCGACTGCTCAACCGAAGTGAAAAAAGGTGAAGTGGTTGTGGTTTGCGGCCCTTCGGGTTCCGGGAAATCGACGCTGATCAAAACCGTCAATGGTCTTGAGCCAATTCAAAAGGGCATCATCGAAGTGAACGGTATCCAGGTCAACGACAAGAAAACCAACCTGGCTCAGCTGCGTTCTAAAGTCGGCATGGTGTTCCAGCATTTTGAACTGTTTCCCCATCTGTCGATTGTCGAAAACCTGACGCTGGCGCAGGTTAAGGTGCTGAAGCGCAACAAAGAAGAAGCACGCCAGAAAGGGCTGAAACTACTGGAACGCGTTGGCTTAGCGGCGCATGCCAATAAGCATCCGGGCCAGCTCTCCGGCGGTCAGCAGCAGCGTGTGGCAATTGCCCGCGCACTCTGTATGGATCCGGTGGCGATGCTGTTCGATGAACCGACTTCCGCGCTCGATCCGGAAATGATCAATGAAGTGCTGGACGTGATGGTCGAACTGGCCAATGAAGGCATGACCATGATGGTAGTAACCCACGAAATGGGCTTTGCGCGCAAAGTGGCCAATCGCGTGATCTTTATGGATGAAGGCAAAATTGTCGAAGACCGTCCTAAGGATGAGTTCTTTAACAATCCTGAATCCGATCGCGCGAAAGATTTCCTCGCAAAAATCCTGCACTAATGGTGGCGGCGGGCGGCGAGAACGCCGCCCGTTTCAATGATGTGCATTAACCGTAATGACGGCGTTCTCGCCGCCCGTTTCAATAATATCACGGTGAAAAAGGCTGACGCTGGAACTGGTCATGACCACACTCCGGGCAACGGGTTAAGGTTTCCGGGGTATAGATGGCGCGGGTAAACTGGCACTTTTCGCACACCAGATTCCCTAAACCGACCACTTCGCCGCTCTGATAGACGCCGTGGTGATTAAGATCCTGAAAGACCTCACGCCACTCCAGCTGGCTTTTATCGGTAATATCCGCCAGTTCTTTCCACACGCTCTCACGGATAACCCGCATAAACACGCTGTCGTTAAGATCTTCTTCATTCTCACCATAGCTGCGGGCAAACTCTTCCAGATCGCGTCTGACGGCACGCAATACCTCGTCCACTTCGTGACGGGTCAACTCTCCGGTGGCAGTCAGACGCTGGCGCGCATTATCCACCAGCGCGTCGATATCGCGATCGTCACGATTTAGCCGCTCGGTTAACGATGCCACTAACTCACGATAGTACTGAGCAAGCTTGTTCATTTTATCTCCTTTGCAGTGCTGACAGATAATTCCTCTTTAATTCTAGCGCTTATCAGCGTTTTGCCGTGTCTGCCGCACCACATTCGTCCAATTCTGCAAGCGGGATTCCGCCTTACAGAGAAAAGAAGCTTAGCGGGACGCTAACTATTGTTGCTGCGAAGGCTTATCAGCTATGCTATGCGGATCTGATGTCGATTAATCAAAATAGTAAATTAGTTAATAATTGAGCTATTCACTAAGGACCACTGGCTGCCATGCAAGAGCAATACCGCCCGGAAGAGATAGAATCCCACGTTCAGCTTCACTGGCACGAGAAGCAGACTTTTAAAGTGACTGAAGAGGAAGGTAAAGAGAAGTACTACTGCCTCTCCATGCTGCCCTATCCTTCTGGTCGCCTACATATGGGCCACGTGCGTAACTACACCATTGGCGACGTTATCGCTCGCTACCAGCGTATGCTGGGCAAAAACGTGCTACAGCCGATTGGCTGGGATGCATTTGGTCTGCCGGCCGAAGGCGCTGCGGTAAAAAACAATACCGCGCCAGCGCCATGGACCTACGACAATATTGACTATATGAAGAACCAGCTGAAGCTGCTGGGTTTTGGTTACGACTGGAGCCGCGAACTGGCGACCTGTCAGCCAGAGTATTATCGCTGGGAACAGTGGTTCTTCACTGAGCTGTATAAAAAAGGCCTGGTTTATAAGAAAACCTCGGCGGTTAACTGGTGCCCGCACGATATGACGGTACTGGCTAACGAGCAGGTGATCGACGGCTGCTGCTGGCGCTGCGATACCAAAGTTGAGCGCAAAGCGATCCCACAGTGGTTTGTTAAAATCACTGACTACGCTGATGAGCTGCTAAATGACCTCGACAAGCTGGAAGACTGGCCTGAGCAGGTTAAAACCATGCAGCGCAACTGGATTGGCCGTTCTGAAGGGGTGGAGATCACCTTTAATGTGGTCGACAGCGAAGAGAAGCTGACCGTTTACACCACCCGCCCGGACACCTTTATCGGCGCCACCTACCTGGCGGTCGCGGCCGGTCATCCACTGGCGGCGCAGGCGGCGGCCAGCAACCCGGCGCTGGCTGACTTTATTGCGGAATGCCGCAATACCAAAGTGGCCGAAGCCGAGATGGCGACCATGGAGAAAAAGGGCATGGCCACCGGCCTGTTCGCGCTCCATCCACTGACTGGCGAGCAAGTGCCGGTGTGGGTCGCTAACTTTGTGCTGATGGAATACGGTACTGGCGCGGTGATGGCGGTACCGGCGCACGATCAGCGCGACTGGGAGTTTGCCAGCAAATATCACCTGACGATTAAACCGGTGATCCTCAATCTGGATGGCAGCGAGCCGGACGTTAGCGCAGCGGCGATGACCGATAAAGGCGCGCTGTTTAACTCCGGTGAATTTAGCGGCCTGTCGCACGAAGAAGGCTTTAATGCGATTGCCAGCCAGCTGGCGGAGAAAGGCGTTGGCGAGCGTAAAGTCAACTACCGTCTGCGCGACTGGGGGGTTTCCCGTCAGCGTTACTGGGGTGCGCCAATTCCAATGGTTACGCTGGAAGATGGCACCGTTATGCCAACCCCGGAAGACCAGCTGCCGGTGATCCTGCCGGAAGATGTGGTGATGGATGGCATTACCAGCCCGATCAAAGCTGACCCGGAGTGGGCGAAGACCACCGTTAATGGCCAGCCAGCGCTGCGTGAAACCGATACGTTTGACACCTTTATGGAGTCATCCTGGTACTACGCGCGTTACACCTGCCCGGATTATGATAAAGGCATGCTGGACCCGGCGGCAGCTAACTACTGGCTACCGGTCGATCAGTATGTGGGCGGTATTGAACACGCCATCATGCACCTGATGTATTTCCGCTTCTATCACAAACTGCTGCGTGATGCTGGTCTGGTCAACTCTGACGAACCCGCCAAACGCCTGCTGTGCCAGGGTATGGTGCTGGCCGATGCGTTCTACTTCCTCGGCGTTAACGGCGAGCGTAACTGGGTTTCTCCGGTTGACGTTACGGTTGAGCGCGATGAGAAAGGCCGCATTGTGAAAGCCAGCGATGAAGCTGGTCACGAGCTGGTCTATGCCGGCATGAGCAAAATGTCGAAGTCGAAAAACAACGGCATTGACCCGCAGGTGATGGTTGAGCGTTATGGCGCGGATACCGTACGTCTGTTTATGATGTTCGCTTCGCCAGCAGAAATGACGCTGGAGTGGCAGGAGTCTGGCGTGGAAGGCGCTAACCGCTTCCTGAAACGCGTCTGGAAACTGGTGTTCGATCATACCGAAAAAGGCGCGGTCACTGCGCTGGATATCGCCAGCCTGAATGACGATCAGAAAGCACTGCGTCGCGATCTGCACAAAACCATCGCTAAAGTTTCCGATGATATTGGCCGTCGTCAGACCTTTAATACCGCGATCGCGGCGATTATGGAGCTGATGAACAAACTGGCGCGTGCACCGCAGGAGAGCGAGCAGGATCGCGCGCTGATGCAGGAAGCGTTGCAGGCAGTGGTGCGTATGCTCTATCCGTTCACCCCGCATGCCAGCTTTACACTGTGGCAGGCGCTGGGCGGCACGCAGGATGTTGATAATGCGCCATGGCCGCAGGCCGATGAAGCTGCAATGGTAGAGGACTCTCTGCTGGTGGTGGTACAGGTTAACGGCAAAGTACGTGGTAAAATTACTGTTCCGGCAGATGCAACGCAGGAGCAGGTACAGGCACGGGCTGCGCAGGAGCATCTGGTGGCGAAATATCTGGACGGCGTGACCATTCGTAAAGTGATTTACGTCCCGGGCAAACTGCTTAACCTGGTCGTAGGTTAAGTTCAGGAGGAAGTGTGCGACATCCGATTTTGACTCTGTTATTAGGCTTTGCGGTGCTGGTCACCGCAGGTTGTGGTTTTCATCTGAGCGGCACCACCCAGGTGCCGGCAGAAATGAAAACGCTGATCCTCGACAGCAGCGATCCTTATGGCCCGCTAACACGTATAGTGCGTGAACAGTTACGTCTGAACAACGTTGAGGTTGTTGATAATCCGGGGCTGCGCACCGATGTGCCGTCACTGCGTCTGCTGGGTGAAACCAGTGGCCGTGATACCGCGTCCGTGTTCCGCAATGGCGTAACCGCCGAATACTCGATGATGATGACCGTACGCGCCCAGGTGCTGCTGCCAAATAAAGGCATCTACCCGATCAGCGCCACCGTCTATCGTTCATTCTTCGATAACCCGCAGGCCGCGCTGGCAAAAGACTCCGAACAGGAGATTATTCGCCAGGAAATGCGTGAAAAAGGCGCGGAGCAGCTGGTACGTAAGCTGTTAACCGTGCATGCGGCGCAGGAAAACCTTGATGCCTCAGCAGTTGATGCCGATTCCGCGACGCCTGCCGTCAACGGTACGGAACCGGTTGCTCTGCCGACATCAGGTAGCGCCACCGTCCAATGATCAGGATCTATCCTGAGCAACTCAGCGCGCAGCTTCGTGAGGGGCTGCGCGCCTGCTATCTGCTCTGTGGTAATGAACCGCTGTTACTGCAGGAAAGTCAGGACGTGGTGCGCGCCGCCGCGCAACAGCAGCAGTTTAGCGAACACTTCAGCGTTACCCTCGATGCCAGCACCGACTGGGATGCCATCTACAGTACCTGCCAGGAACTGAGTTTGTTTGCCAGTCGCCAGACCTTGCTGTTGATCCTGCCGGAAAATGGCCCTAACGCGGCTATGGGCGAACAGCTGGTCAAACTCTCCACCCTGCTGCATAGCGATATTCTGCTGATACTGCGCAGCAATAAGCTGACCAAAGCACAGGAAAACAGCGCCTGGTTTAAAGCCCTGAGCAGCAACGCCGTACTGGTTCCCTGCGTAACGCCGGAACAGGCGCAACTGCCGCGATGGGTGGTCAATCGGGCGAAGGCGATGAAGCTGACCCTCGATGATGCCGCTAATCAGCTGCTCTGCTACTGCTATGAGGGCAATCTGCTGGCGCTGTCGCAGGCGCTGGAACGTCTCTCGCTGCTGTGGCCGGATGGCAAACTGACGCTGCCGCGCGTGGAACAGGCGGTGAATGATGCGGCGCACTTTACGCCGTTTCACTGGGTCGACGCGCTGCTGGCCGGTAAAAGCAAACGTGCGCTGCATATTTTGCGACAAATGCAGGCGGAAGAGAGCGAGCCGGTAATTATGATCCGCACCCTGCAACGCGATATGATGATGTTGCTTACCCTGCAACGTCAGATGCGCAGCACGCCGCTGCGTACGCTGTTTGATCAGCATCGCGTCTGGCAGAACCGTCGTCCGCTGTTTAGCGATGCGCTGCAACGTATCGACGCCCGCCAGCTGTTGCAGGCGATTCGTCTGTTAACCCGCATCGAACTGACCCTGAAACAGGATTACGGCCAGTCGTTATGGGCTGAACTGGAAACCCTGTCACTGCTACTCTGTAATAAATCGTTTCCTGAGAGCTTCTGTGATGTCTGAAACGACTGCGCTGCACGCCCTGTTTGGCGGCACTTTTGACCCAATCCATTTCGGCCATTTACGACCGGTCGAAGCGCTGGCGCGTCAGGTGGGTTTGCAGCAGGTAACGCTGCTGCCGAACAATGTGCCACCGCATCGTCCACAACCTGAAGCCTCTCCGGCGCAGCGTGTGGCGATGGTCAGGCTGGCGATTGCCGATCTGCCGCTGTTCCACCTTGATGAGCGCGAACTGCAACGCAGCACGCCTTCATGGACGGCAGACACCCTGGCGGAACTGCGCGCGGAGCGCGGCGACCAACAACCGCTGGCGTTTATCATCGGTCAGGATTCGCTGCTCAGCCTGCATAAATGGCATCGCTGGCAGGATCTGCTGTCGCTGTGCCATCTGCTGGTGTGCAAACGTCCGGGCTATGCGACACAGATGGAAAATGCCCGGCAGCAGCAGTGGCTCGACAGCCATCTGACGCAGGATGCCCGCGCATTACAGCGCCAGCCCGCGGGCTTGATCTTCCTCGCCGACACGCCGTTGGTGGCCATCTCAGCGACGGAGATCCGCCAGCGCCGCCAGCACGGGCAATCCTGCGATGACTTGTTACCTGCCGCAGTCACCGCATATATCAATCGTGAAGGGTTATACTCTCAGTGATCGGGTCATGCTATACTTCGCCGCTAATTTTCAGGGCTATGGCCCCCAGATAAATCCTGTAACGGTTATCCGCGCCGCTAAACGCATAACGATGAGATAACCCGTCACACACAACTACCCGAGGGGAACCTTTTGCAAGGTAAAGCACTCCAAGACTTCGTTATTGATAAGATTGATGATCTTAAAGGTCAGGATATCCTTTCTCTGGATGTTCAGGGCAAATCCAGTATCACCGACTGCATGATCATCTGTACCGGCACCTCAACCCGTCATGTGATGTCAATTGCTGACCATGTGGTGCAGGAATCGCGTGCCGCAGGCATGATCCCACTGGGCGTTGAAGGCCAGACCCTCGCTGACTGGGTGGTTGTCGATCTGGGCGAAGTGATTGTCCATGTGATGCAGGAAGAGAGTCGTCGCCTGTATGAGCTGGAAAAACTCTGGGGTTAATGCGTGAAGTTGCAGCTTGTCGCCACAGGCACCAAAATGCCCGACTGGGTACAAACCGGCTTTATGGAATACCTGCGCCGTTTTCCCCGGGATATGCCGCTGGAGCTGACGGAAGTGAGCGCCGGCAAACGTGGCAAAAATGCCGACATCACCCGCATCCTCGATAAAGAGGGTGAGGCGATGCTGGCAGCGGTGGGCAAAGGCAATCGCATCGTCACCCTGGATATTCCGGGCCATCCGTGGGATACCCCGCAGCTGGCCGCCCAGCTTGAACGCTGGAAGCTCGACGGCAGAGATGTCAGCCTGTTAATTGGCGGCCCGGAAGGGCTGTCTCCCGCCTGCAAAGCTGCTGCTGAGCAGAGCTGGTCGCTCTCGGCACTGACCCTGCCCCATCCGCTGGTTCGCGTTTTGGTTGCTGAGAGTCTGTATCGCGCATGGAGTATTACTGCGAATCATCCTTATCATCGTGAATAACCGATATACCCGTTATATTTCAAGTTGCAGGTGTGTTGGCTGCGCGGGCGGCGATAACGCCGCCCCTACAGAATGCATTTGCATGCTGACTTCCTGTAGCCCGAAATATTTAGGGTATAGCTCTAACCGGATATAAATAAGCAGCGGATGAAATTACAACGTAACTCTTTTCGTGACTACTCTGCCGAACAATCGCTCTTTGTGCGGCGTGCGCTGGTCGCTTTTTTTGGCATTCTGATTCTCTCCAGCATTCTGGTGGTCAATTTGTACCACCTGCAGATCCTGCGTTTTGACGATTACAGCACCCGCTCCAATCAAAACCGCATCAAACTGGTTCCCGTCGCCCCCAGCCGCGGCATGATTTACGATCGTAACGGCATTCCGCTGGCGCTGAATCGCACCATCTATCAGGTCGAACTGGTGCCGGAAAAGGTTGATAACCTGAAGCAGACGCTGGAAGATTTGCGAACAGTGGTCGATCTTACCGATGACGATATCGACGCCTTTGAAAAAGAGCGTAAGCGCTCGCGGCGTTTTACCTCCATCGCGGTGAAAACCGGCCTGAATGATGTACAGGTGGCGCGTTTTGCGGTGAACCAGTACCGTTTCCCCGGTGTGGAAGTGAAAGGCTACCAGCGCCGTTACTACCCTTATGGCTCCGCCCTCACCCATGTAATCGGCTATGTCTCCAAAATCAATGACCGCGATGTCGAACGTCTCGACAGCGAGGGCAAATGGCCGAACTATGCCGCAACCCACGATATCGGCAAGCTGGGCGTTGAGCGCTATTACGAAGATCTGCTGCATGGCAAAACCGGCTACGAAGAGGTGGAAGTTAATAACCGTGGCCGCGTCATTCGCCAGCTGCATGAGCAGTCGCCACAGGCCGGACGCGATATTACGCTGACCATCGACCTGCATCTGCAACAGTATATTGAAACCCTGCTGGCGGGCAGCCGCGCGGCGGTGGTGGTCAGCGATCCACGCACCGGCGAGCTGCTGGCGCTGGTATCGATGCCAAGTTATGACCCGAATCTGTTTGTCGACGGTATCTCCAGTGGCGACTACAACCGCCTGCTGCACGATGAAAACCGTCCACTGATCAACCGCGCCACTCAGGGGACTTACCCTCCAGCGTCAACGGTAAAACCGTATGTGGCGGTATCGGCGCTGAGCGCCGGGGTGATTAACCGCAGCACCAGCCTGTTTGACCCCGGCTGGTGGCAGTTACCAGGATCGGAGAAGCGCTATCGTGACTGGAAACGCTGGGGTCATGGCCGCCTGAACGTCACCAAGTCGCTGGAAGAGTCAGCGGATACCTTCTTCTATCAGGTGGCATACGATATGGGTATTGATCGGCTGGCCGAATGGATGAGTAAATTTGGTTACGGCCATCTTACCGGCATCGATTTATCCGAAGAGTACGCCGGGATTATGCCGACCCGCGACTGGAAGATGAAACGCTTTAAAAAACCGTGGTATCAGGGTGACACCATTCCGGTCGGCATTGGTCAGGGTTACTGGACCGCCACCCCGGTACAGATGAATAAAGCGATGATGACGCTGATCAACGACGGCATCGTTAAAGTTCCGCATCTGCTGCGCTCAACCCGCGAAAACAATGTCCAGGTGCCTTATAAACAGGCGGATCATCCACCGATTGGCGATATTCACTCCGGTTACTGGGAAATTGCCAAAGATGGTATGTACGGCGTGGCTAACCGGCCAAACGGCACCGCGCATAAAAGTTTTGCCGATGCGCCGTATAAAATCGCCGCCAAATCCGGTACCGCGCAGGTGTATGGCCTGAAAGCCAATGAAACGTATAACGCCCATAAAATTGCTGAGCGGTTGCGTGACCACAAACTGATGACCGCATTTGCGCCTTACGACAAACCGCGCGTCGCAGTCACTATAATTCTCGAAAACGGCGGCGCTGGCCCGGCGGTAGGGACTATTATGCGTCAGATCCTCGACCACATTATGCTGGGCGATAACAATACCGAGCTACCTGATGCACCACCGGTGCCATCCGGCTATGAGGGCGAATAATCATGTCAATGAACGATAGCCCGCAAAAGCGTACCATCTGGACCAGGCTGCATATCGACCCGATCTTTCTGGTGATTATCACCGGTCTGCTGGCCTACAGTGCGTTAGTGATGTGGAGCGCCAGCGGGCAGGATCCGGGCATGATGGAGCGCAAGCTCGGTCAGATTGTAATGGGCCTGGTAATTATGATTGTAATGGCGCAGGTGCCACCGCGGGTCTACGAAGGCTGGGCGCCCTATCTGTATATTGTCTGTGTGCTGCTGCTGGTGGCGGTCGATGTCTTTGGCCAGATCAGTAAAGGCGCGCAGCGCTGGCTCGATCTCGGCTTTGTGCGTTTCCAGCCGTCGGAGATCGCTAAAATCGCCGTGCCGCTGATGGTGGCGCGCTTTATTAACCGCGATGTGTGTCCGCCCTCACTGAAAAATACCGCTATCGCGTTAATTCTGATCTTTATGCCAACCCTGCTGGTGGCGGCGCAACCCGATCTCGGCACCTCAATTCTGATTGCCGCTTCAGGCCTGTTTGTGCTGTTCCTGTCAGGTATGAGCTGGAAGCTGATTGGCGTAGCCGTACTGCTGGTGGCGGCCTTTATCCCGATCCTGTGGTTCTTCCTGATGCACGACTATCAGCGCGACCGCGTGATGATGCTGCTCGATCCGGAAAGCGACCCGTTAGGCGCCGGTTACCATATTATTCAGTCGAAGATCGCTATTGGTTCCGGCGGCCTGCGCGGCAAGGGCTGGCTGCATGGCACCCAGTCACAGCTGGAGTTTCTGCCCGAACGCCACACCGACTTTATCTTTGCGGTTCTGGCGGAGGAGCTGGGCCTGGTCGGGGTGCTGATCCTGCTGGCGCTTTATCTGGTGCTGATTATGCGCGGGCTGATGATCGCCGCACGTGCGCAGACTACCTTTGGCCGCGTGATGGCCGGAGGCTTAATGCTGATTCTGTTTGTCTATGTTTTTGTTAACATTGGCATGGTTAGTGGTATCTTACCGGTAGTTGGCGTACCTTTACCGCTGGTCAGTTACGGTGGCTCCGCCCTGATAGTACTTATGGCCGGATTTGGCATTGTGATGTCGATCCATACTCATCGAAAAATGTTGTCAAAAAGCGTTTAAGAGGCTTCACATGCGTAAGGATTGGCTTTGGATTGGCGCGGCATCACTGCTTCTGGCGGCCTGTACCACTGAGCAACAGCAGTCACCTGCACCACAGCAACCGGCGTATAATGGCCCGGTGGTGGAAATTGGCGGTGTCGAACCGCGCTATGAACCGATTAATCCCGGCACCAGTCAGGATTACGCGGTCAATGGCAAGACTTACCGCATCGTAAAAGATCCGTCGAACTTCAGCGAAACCGGGCTGGCGGCCTGGTATGGCGATGAAGCGGGCGGCAACCAGACGGCGATCGGTGAAACCTTTGATCCCAATGCCCTGACGGCTGCGCATCCGACCCTGCCGCTGCCGAGCTATGTGCGCGTCACCAATATCGCCAACGGTCGCCAGATTGTGGTGCGGGTTAACGATCGCGGTCCTTACACTTCAGGACGGATTATTGACCTGTCGCGGGCGGCGGGCGAGCGTCTGAATATTTCCAATAACACCAAAGTCCGCGTCGATTATATTAAGGTCGCGCCGGATGGATCAGTTTCCGGCCCGGGCACCGTTGGCACCACGGTTGCCAAACAGAGCTATGCCCTGCCCTCACGCCCGGATATTGCCGGTGGCATGACGGTAATGGGTGGCGCTGCCGCGACCACTGACAGCCAGCCGCAGTCACAGCCGGTCGCCCAGTCATCCGATAACAGCCTGCCGGTAGATAACCAGACACTGAGCAGCGATGACTCGATGGGCGCGCCGGTACGTAGCGGCGGATTCCTTGGCGCTCCGACACCACTGCGTACTGGCGTGCTGGAAGGCAGCGAGCCGCAACCCGCAGTCAGTCAGCCCGCAGCGGCCGCCGCCGCTGCACCGGTCGCTCACTCTGGCGCCCGTGCGATCGCTTCGGGTTCCGGTTATGTGGTGCAGGTCGGCGCGCTTAGCGATGGCGCCCGTGCACGCAGCTGGGCGCAGTCACTGAGTCAGCGCTTTGGCGTCCCGGGTAACGTTGCCGCCAGCGGCAATGTGTATCGCGTCCAGTTAGGTCCATTCAGCAATCGCCAACAGGCCGCTGCGCTGCAGCAGCGCCTGTCCACCGAAGCTCAGCAGCAATCATTTATCACAGTCGCACCAGGCGGAATGTAATTCTGCATGTGCCCGCGCCACTGGTTAGCAGACGGTAATGTAACGTCTGTTAACAAGTGAGGCGCAAAGTCGGGTGCCTGTAAAATATGCATTTGCTATAGTGAGTCACTTTTTTAACTTAACTCCACGGATGTTGTTGTCCCAAACATGAACACTCAGACACCTTCTCGTTTTCTCAAACGCCTGACAGTGGGTTCACTGATCGCGCTCAGCATCACCACCTTCGCCCATGCCGAAGATGTTAATCTGAAAACCATGATTCCTGGCGTGCCGGATATCGATGCGGAAGCTTATGTCCTGATCGACTACAACTCAGGTAAGGTGCTGGCGGAAAAAAATGCTGACGCCCGTCGTGACCCGGCCAGTCTGACCAAAATGATGACCAGCTATGTTATTGGTCAGGCGGTTAAAGCAGGCAAAATCCATCAGGATGATATGGTTACCGTGGGTCAGGATGCCTGGGCAACCGGTAATCCGGTGTTCAAAGGCTCCTCTCTGATGTTCCTGAAGCCAGGCGACCGCGTGCCGGTTTCCCAGCTGACACGCGGTATCGTGCTGCAATCGGGCAACGACGCCTGTGTGGCGATGGCCGATTATGTCGCAGGAAGCCAGGACGCGTTTGTTGGCCTGATGAACAACTACGTAAAAGCGCTGGGTCTGCAAAATACCCACTTCCAGACGGTGCATGGTCTGGATGCGGAAGGCCAGTTCAGCTCGGCGCGCGATATGGCGTTGATCGGTCAGGCACTGATCCGAGATGTGCCGGAAGAGTACGCGGTCTATAAAGAGAAAGAGTTCACCTTTAATAATATCCGTCAGATGAACCGTAACGGTTTGCTGTGGGACACCAGCCTGACCGTTGATGGCATCAAAACCGGCCATACCAATGCGGCAGGTTACAACCTGGTGGCGTCGGCGACCGAAGGTCAGATGCGCTTAATCTCGGCGGTAATGGGCGGCCATACCTATAAAGGTCGCGAAACCGAGAGCAAAAAACTGCTGACCTGGGGCTTCCGTTTCTTTGAAACTGTGGCGCCACTGAAAGCCGGTAAAGAGTTTGCTTCTGAGCCAGTCTGGTTTGGTAACAGCGATCGCGTGATGCTGGGCGTGGAGAAAGATGCTTATCTGACCATTCCTCGTGGCCGCATGAAAGATCTGAAAGCCAGCTATGTGCTGACCAATACCGAACTGCACGCCCCGTTGCAGAAAAACCAGGTAGTTGGCAGCATCAACTTCCAGCTGGACGGCAAAACCATCGACCAGCGCCCGCTGGTGGTGCTGAACGAAGTGCAGGAAGGCAACTTCTTTGGCCGTATCGTGGATTACATCAAACTGATGTTCCACCACTGGTTCGGTTAATCTGACGGTTGCGGTCCATCAGAACGTGTAGGGGCGGCGCTCTCGCCGCCCGTGCTGATTATTTCCCGGCACTTGATAATTTCAGCCAGAAACCCCATATAATAACTATCAGTAAACTCCCGCTGCGGCGGGAGTCCTCGTTTTAGCGCACCGGAGCATTTATGAAAACCAATCTGAAAGAACTACTTGAATTTCCCTGCATCTTTCCCTTTAAAGTGATGGGATTGGCGCAGCCAGAGTTGGTTGATCAAGTGGTTGAAGTAGTGCAACGTCATGCACCAGGCGATTACACCCCGGAAGTTAAACCGAGCAGCAAAGGTAACTACCACTCCGTGTCGATCACCATTAACGCCACCCATATCGAGCAAATCGAAATTCTTTACGAAGAATTAGGTAAAATCGAAATCGTTCGTATGGTGCTGTAAGCGCCTCTTGCGGTAAAGGGCGATAGCTCTCGCTCTTTACCGACGTTATACTGCCCTTCTGTTTGTCAGCCGGACTCACGTTTTGCATCAAGACACCATCATCGTTCGCCAGCTGGGACTACACCCGTGGCAACCTGTTTCGCAAGCTATGCATCAGTTTACCGATCGGCGCAGTGCCGACACGCCTGATGAACTCTGGCTGGTCGAGCACCCGGCGGTATTTACCCAGGGTCAGGCGGGTAAAACCGAACATCTGCTGATGACCGGCGATATTCCGGTGGTCCAGAGCGATCGCGGCGGCCAGGTAACCTATCACGGTCCGGGCCAGCAGGTGATGTATGTACTCATCGATCTGAAGCGCCGTAAGCTTGGCGTCCGCCAGCTGGTCACCGCTATTGAACAAACCGTAGTCGATACGCTGGCACACTTTGGCGTCACGGCCAGCGCGCGCGCGGATGCCCCCGGCGTCTATGTCGACGGCAAAAAAATCTGCTCTCTTGGCCTGCGCATTCGCCAGGGTTGCTCATTTCATGGTCTGGCGCTCAATATCCGTATGGACCTGGCGCCCTTCCTGCGCATTAACCCCTGTGGCTATGCCGGACTGGAGATGACTCAGCTGAGCGCCTTCCAGCCAGAGATTACGCTGGCAGAAGTGCAACCGGTACTGGTCGATAAATTTGTCACGCTGCTGGCCATCGGTGGTGCGGAATATCGTGAAACGCAGGAATTAAGCCAGCTGTAATCTGTAGCCATCTGTGCTGCTTTACAATTATGCAACGTTTTCCCTTCTTCCCGTACTGCTTGTCAGGCGGCGAGATGATATAATTTTTGCGCTTTTATCAAAAAAAGTTGAAATACATAGCAACCCGTTGAGTTGCAAGATGATTTCAGAACGCAATCCAAATTGGAACCTGCAAGCTTATGAGTAAACCTATACTGATGGAACGCGGCGTTAAGTATCGCGACGCAGACAAAATGGCACTGATCCCGGTAAAAACCGTGATGACTGAACGGCCTGAGATGTTAAGAAAGCCGGAGTGGATGAAAATCAAACTGCCTGCTGACTCAACCCGGATTCAGGGCATCAAAGCCGCAATGCGTAAAAACGGTCTGCACTCCGTCTGTGAGGAAGCCTCCTGCCCTAACCTTTCCGAGTGTTTTAACCACGGCACCGCCACCTTTATGATCCTCGGCGCCATCTGCACCCGCCGCTGCCCGTTCTGCGATGTGGCGCATGGTCGTCCGCTGACGCCTGATGCCAACGAGCCAGGCAAACTGGCGCAGACTATCGCCGATATGGCGCTGCGCTATGTGGTGATCACCTCAGTGGACCGTGATGATTTACGTGATGGCGGCGCACAGCATTTCGTCGACTGTATCAGCGCCATCCGCGAAAAAAGCCCGAATATTAAAATTGAAACCCTGGTGCCCGACTTCCGTGGCCGTATGGACCGCGCGCTGGAAATTCTGGTGCAAACACCGCCAGATGTGTTTAACCACAATCTGGAAAACGTGCCACGCGTCTACCGCCAGGTGCGTCCGGGCGCAAACTACGACTGGTCGCTGAAACTGCTGGAACGCTTTAAAGAAGCGCATCCGCAAATACCAACCAAGTCTGGTCTGATGGTTGGCCTTGGCGAAACCAATGCCGAAATCGTTGAAGTGATGCGCGATCTACGCCGTCATGGTGTCACCATGCTAACGCTGGGCCAGTATCTGCAGCCAAGCCGCCACCATCTGCCGGTTCAGCGCTACGTCAGTCCGGCTGAGTTTGATGAGATGAAAGAAGAAGCGCTGGCGATGGGCTTTACCCACGCTGCCTGCGGTCCGTTTGTCCGCTCTTCCTACCACGCCGATTTGCAGGCGAAAGGAATGGAAGTGAAATAAGGGCAACGCCCATGCACGGGCGGCGTTCTCGCCGCCCGTGCTAATCATTACAACGGCAGCCGATAACGGCTCCCCTGGAGTAAAAAAAAAGAACCGGTTGCCTGTGGCTGCCGGTTCTTTTGTCTGAATAGCTGTAACCAGTGGTTACATTTGTCTCGACGTCAATTTACTCTTTATGAGTAACGCGATCGGCCGTGGCATCTTCAGGGGTGGTTTTCTTAGCGGCAGAGTCATCTTCACTCATGGCTTTTTTGAAGCCTTTAATCGCTGAGCCCAGATCACCGCCAAGAGAGCGTAACTTATTGGTACCAAATAGCAGCACGATTAACGCACCGATAATCAGCAATTTGGCAATACTGATACCTTCCATAACACCTTCTTATTAACCATAGCAATCACCTGTCTGCGCTATTAACGCGCAGTTAAGCGCGCAATACAATAGCAATCTGTAACAGAGTAAGATCGGGCGCGTGTCCGCCAATAATCAGATGAAACGGCTGAGAAACGCCTGGGTACGAGGATGTTGTGGGTTGCCCAACACCTGTTCAGCGGTCCCCTGCTCAACTACCACGCCGCCATCCATAAACACCACCCGGTCCGCCGCCTCACGGGCAAAGCCAATTTCATGGGTCACCACCACCATCGTCAGCCCCTGACTGGCGAGCGTGCGCATAGTCGCCAGCACCTCACCCACCAGCTCAGGATCGAGCGCTGAGGTAGGTTCATCAAACAGCATCAGCTGCGGGCGGATCGCCAGTGCGCGCGCAATCGCCACCCGCTGCTGCTGTCCGCCGGAGAGATGACGCGGCCATGCATCCGCTTTATCGCTTAAACCCACCGTCGCCAGCAGCTCTTTGGCGAAGCGCACCGCTTCATCACGCGGATGCTTATGCACGCCAATCGGTGCCTCAATAATATTCTGCAGCACCGTCATATGCGGATAGAGATTAAACTGCTGAAACACCATGCCGATTGCCTGGCGCTGACGCGCAATATTCCGCGCGCTCAGACGATGCAGAAGGCCTTTTTTCAGCTCATAACCAATCTGCCGGTCGCCGACCATAATTGAACCGGCATTCATATCTTCCAGATGGTTAATGCAACGCAAAAAGGTCGATTTACCGGATCCCGAAGGGCCAAGAATCACCACCACTTCACCGGGAAATACATCAAGATCGATGCCTTTCAGCACTTCATTAGCGCCAAAACTTTTCTGTACGTTACGCGCCTGTACCAGCGGCTGAAGCTGACTCATACATCCTCCTTACGCACCAGCGGACGGGTAGCCATCGCTGCCACCTCAGGCACCACAGAGGGCGGTTTGCGCGGAGCCGACGGCGAACGTCGCGTGCCGCGGGCGTAATAGCGTTCAATCGCTGACTGACCAAGATTCAGCACTGATGTAATCAGCAGATACCAGATCACCGCCACCATCAGCATCGGTACAATTTCAAAGGTGCGGTTATACACCGCCTGCACCGAGTAGAGCAGATCGCCCATCGCAATCACGCTGACCAGCGAGGTGGCTTTGATCATGCTGATTAACTGGTTACCGGTCGGTGGAATAATCGAACGCATCGCCTGCGGAATAATAATGCGGCGCAACGCGCGGCTGCGGCTCATACCAAACGCCTGCGTGGTTTCCACCTGACCATTATCCACCGACAGCAGACCAGCACGAATAATCTCCGCCATATAAGCCGCTTCGTTTAATGCCAGACCGGCAATCGCCGCGGTGAGTGGCGTAATCAGATCATTGGTATTCCAGCTGGCCAGTACCGTGTCGCTGAACGGCAGCGACAGTGAAATCATCGGAAACAGCGTCGACATGTTGTACCAGAAGATCAGCTGCACCAGCAGCGGCGTGCCGCGGAAAAACCAGATATACAGGCTGGAGAGGCCACGTAACAAACGGTTATCCGATAAACGCGCTACCGCCAGCAATAATCCCAGCGCCACGCCGAGGATCATCGCCACTACGGTAAGACCAAGGGTCACCTTCAGCCCCTGCAATACCGTGCCTTCGGTAAACCATTCCAGCACTACATGCCACTCAAAGTTGGGGTTGTTGGCTACCAGCCAGAGAAAATTGCCGCCAACTACCAGCACCACAATCCATGAGACCACGCGTCCATACTTTGGTGCGCTACGGGCGAAGGCCACATCGCGCTGTTGCACGTCAGCCCTTTCCCTGGCTCGTGAATCGGTGGTGTTTACTGTCATTTCGGCATTCCTTTCGCAAGGTTACGGCCTGGCTCGGCAATCATATTGCCTTCGAGCTTCCACTTTTTCATGATGGCGGCGTAGGTGCCATTTTTGAACAGTTCTTTATAGGCATCGAGCAGCACATCGCCCAGCGCGGAACCTTTCGGCACGACGGATCCCTGGAAGATATCGCCAAAGCCATTTTTCTGGCCTGTACCGGTCAGTTCCAGCTGGCCTTCAGCCTGATCGACGAAATAGGTCAGCGGCGCCTGCGATGAGAAGAAAGCATCAGAACGCTTCGAGCGCACTGCCAGAATCGATGACGGCTGATCGGTAAACGATTGCACGGTCACCGCTGCTTTACCGCCATCGGTACAGACCGTTGACTGTTTACGTATCACCTGCTCTGCTGAACCACCGGCCATCACCGCAATACGTTTGCCACAGGTGTCATCAAGGCCGTTAATCTTCGCCGGGTTGCCCTTCTGCACGCCAAACACCACGAATTCCTGAACGAAGTCGATAAAGTCATTCTTCTCCTGGCGATCCGGGTAATCCCCGATC
This sequence comes from Winslowiella arboricola, assembly GCF_025527015.1. GTDB lineage: Bacteria > Pseudomonadota > Gammaproteobacteria > Enterobacterales > Enterobacteriaceae > Erwinia > Erwinia arboricola. The sequence goes on from NZ_JAODIM010000037.1 coordinate 155,658, forward strand.
GGGCCGACCGCTAACTGATAGCGACCAGATTTAATCCCCGCCAGCAGACCCGGTAAACCGCTTACCGTCGCATGTTCAATCTTAACGCCGAGCAGCTGAGCCAGCGCATGCGTCAGATCGGCCGTCGCGCCGTCCATGCTGTTGGTGCCACTGACAATCTCATAAGGAGGAAAAGAGCCGTTATTCACCGCAATCATTTTACCGGCTTTTTTTACCGCATCAGGTAAGCGGTCATGCAGCGCCTGATCGACATTTTGCGTCGGCAGCGTTTCTGCGGCCTGAGCCAGGGTAGCGGTCAGGCCTAAAGCCAGCGCCATGGCGTATGCAATTTTTTTCATCTTAGTGAATTCCCCAATACGGTCTCAGTTATTTTAATTCCGGACGAGCAAAACGACGGTTTTCCAGCACCGGCAATACGTTACGGGCATGGGCAATACGTGCCGCATCGAGGTCGGCAAATACCAGCGCCGGGCCTTCCGCTGCTTTGGCAATCGCTACGCCAAGCGGATCAACCACCAGACTGTTGCCGATATTGCGTGGACCACACTCGCCCACCGCTACCAGATAACAGGTATTTTCCAGCGCGCGGGCGGTGACTAATACCTCCCAGTGCATCTCTTTCAGCGGCCCTTTAACCCATGCGGCTGGCAGTACCAGCACATCAGCACCATCCAGCACCAGCCGACGCGCCAGCTCGGGGAAACGCACGTCGTAACAGGTCATCAGTCCTACTTTCATGCCGGCGACGTCCACCAGCGGCGGCACCAGATTACCGGCGGTCACATTGCGCGACTCCTGCATGGCGAAGGCGTCATACAGATGCAGCTTGTCGTAATGCGCAATAATTTCACCGTCACGAATGGCAATCAGCACATTCAGCGCACGCGCATCAGCGGTCGGCACATGCACACTCATCATGGTGGTCATGTTGTTTTCGCGGCTGGCTGCCAGCACCAGGCTGAGGAACGGACCATCCAGCGGCTGGGCGGCTTTCAGCACCAGATCAGGGTCGGCAATATCGCGCGCCAGCACACCTTCCGGTAACACCAGCAGATCGGCGCCCGCCTCTGCGGCCTGCGTCATCAGCGTAATGCAGGTTTTGGCGTTGTCCTGCCACTCGCGGCTAACCGCAAACTGTCCCATTGCAACTTTCATTATTTTTCCCCCTGCGCTTCAGCCGGAAACAGTGCTTCAGGTGTCAGACGCTCTTTCGTCAGCCCCTGCTGATAAAGCTCATCGGCAAAATCAGCAATCATCTTCTTGTTAACCGCAAAACCGTTATCATTCCAGTTTGCCGGTAAATCCTGCGTGGTACGTCGCAAATCGTCGAGCAACCACGGGGTGGTATCCGCATACTTTTCGCGTTTCTGATTCCATACCCGCGCCGACAACTCAATCACCGCGCTTAATGCCTGCGGGATCTGCGGATGAGCGGCGGCAATCGCCGGTTTCATCGCCAGCAGATGCATGCCGGGGACATAACCGACGCGATTAAAGTAAGCCAGTTCTGCCTGGCGGAAGTCGGTCTGCAACTGACGCAGGCCAGAGCCGGGTAAGAAGAAACCTTCCGGCATAAACGGCGTAAAGACCGCGTCCAGCTCACCGGCTTTCAGCAATTCAATCAGCGGACGTTCGCCGGGTGCCGCTTCGATGCGCCCTTCGCGACCAAAACCGCTCAGACGGTCGACAATCGGATGGTCGGCAGTCAGACGGCCAGCAAACCAGTATGCGTCATCGATTTCCACACCCGCTTCACGCAGTACGGTGCGCGTCCAGGTATTACCGGAATCCTGCCAGCCGGTGAGGCCAATCTTTTTGCCTTTCAGCTGGGCAGGAGAGGTTAACGGGCTGTCGGCGGTGGTGATAATGCAACGCTGACGAAAACCACGCATCAGGAAATGCGGCAGTGCCAGCAGCGAGGTATCGCCATTGGCGCGCCCCTGAGCATAGCGACTGAAGGAGACTTCACCGGCATCGTAATCTTCACTGGTAGCCAGATCGCCAACCAGGGTGCCAACGCGGTGGACTTCAACGTTAAACCCCTGCGGCTTCACATCGCCTAATGCCAGCGGTGTGAAATAGTCCCAGTCCCGAACGGCCAGTCTGATGGTTATCATATTGTGTTCTCACTTTTCCCGGCTTAACGTTCACGCCGACGTATCGGTTATTTTTTAATCACTCAATGCTTGAATTTGATACTAGATCGATAATATTATCTGTACAATAATTACTTTGTTACTGAACAAATGGATTTCTTATGACCCCAACTCTGGATCTGAACTGGCTGGCGGAACGCATCACTGAACCCTCGCTAAAAGGGATTGCGCTGACAGTGGCAACCTTAATTCGCGAAGGTGCGATTCCGATTGGCGCCCATCTGCCTGCGGTGCGCGATCTGGCGGAAAAACTGGGAGTCAGCCCGGCCACGGTGTCAGCGGCCTGGGGACAGTTAAAACGACAGAAAGTGCTGGCGGGAAAAGGCCGTAGCGGCGTATGGGTATGTGGCGATACACTGACGCCGCGACCGGTGAGATTCGAGAAGATCGGCAATTATGGCAACCAGATCAAAGCCGATCTGATCCTTTCAGCCCCCGATGCGCAACTGCTGCCGGATCTGCGCGCCGCTATGTTGCACGGCATTGAGGTGGCGAATCTCAACAGCTACCAGCGTGAGCCGATAGTGCCAGCGCTGGTGGCTGCGCTTAAACCGGGCTGGCCACTGCCCGCCGAGGCATTCCTGGCGACCGATGGTGGTTTTGATGCGATGAATTTGATTCTGCAGACGCTGGTTTCGCCCGGTGAGAAGGTGGTGATCGAAGATCCTACTGCCACCCGTCTGCTGGATATGCTGGATAATGTGGGGGCGGAAGTGCTGCCGCTGCCCTGCGATGAACAGGGGCCGCTGCCAGATGCGCTGGCGCGCTTGATGCAGAAATCCCCGGCGATGTTTATCTACCAGCCGCGTACCCACTCCACCACCGGCAACACCGTAACGGAAGCACGCAGTCAGGCGCTGGCGCAGGTATTAGTCGGCTCTACCACCCTGATTGTGGAAGATGACGGCATCGGCGAACTCTCTGCCTGGCCGGTATGGAGTCTCGGCAAGTACTTTCCTGAACGCACGCTGCATGTGCGCTCGTTCTCCAAAGCCTATGGCCCGGATCTGCGCCTGGCAGTGATTTCAGCATCGCAAAATCTGGTACAGCGCATTCAGTCTTATCGTAACTTCGGCGCCAGCTGGACCAGCCGTATTCTGCAGGGAGCGGTAGCCTGGATGCTACATGATAAACAGACGCAGGAGAGTATCGTCCGCGCACGCACTGTGTATGCCAGACGGCGACAGAAGCTGATTGATGCGCTGGCACAGCGAGGCATGCCGCTGCCGACGCGTGACGGGCTCTGTATTTATATCCCGGTGGAGTCAGAACAATTTGCCATGATCACCCTCGCCGCCCACGGTATTGCGGTCTATCCGGGCGAGCGCTTCCGTTGCGGCAGCGATCAGTTTATCCGGCTGAGTACCTCAATCATGCCAGAAGATCAGATTGAAGCCATTGCCGACGCGCTGATCCTCGCCTGCGGCAGCGGACCAGCACTGCTTAGCGCAAATGTTTAATCAGGTATTTCGGTGATTCGCGATAGCCTTCACGCTGATAAAAGCTGTTGGCTTTAATACGGTGCTCATGACAATGCACTTCCATCCGGTCACAGCCGCGCTGCTGCGCCATGTTCTCCGCGTATTGCAGCAACTGCTGGCCCGCGCCTTTACTGCGCTCACCTTCGGCGATACAGAAGTAACTGATACGGGCAAAATCGCCGGCCAGCGCCAGCTGCGGAATAAAATGCAGTGAAAGAAACCCCAATACCGTTTGCCCGTGTTCGGCGACTAACAGCATCTCATCGCTGTCGGCGATCAGCTGCGCCAGTCGTTTATCAATAAAACTTTCCGTACCACCATAGCCTAACTCAGCCAGCAAGGCGCTGAGCGCAAAACTATCTTTGATCTGTGCCGGGCGAATATTCATGGTTTCTCCCTCAGTTTTAACGGTGCTTAAGTTATATAGCCAGCGGAGGAAAAAGCGAAGCGGGTGCCGGGAGTTGAGTGTTACAAATGATTTAGCCGTCACAGGAATTAATATTCAGATTAATGTTTTCTTAATCTTGCCCTGCGACACTCAAAGCGTGTCTGACAATGGGTAAATAACATGCAACAACACGTCTCGCTGAAGTGGAGTGAAGGGTTTGCCGTCGCGATCAGCTTTATCTCCGCCATCCTGTTTGTGGCGATTTATCTCTGGCGGTAGGGTAAAACCGCACAAAAAAAACCCGCCAGAGGCGGGTTTTTAGAATTCTGTCTGATAACTAACTTAAATAGCAGCAACGTTAGCAGCAGATGGGCCTTTAGCGCCGTCAGTGATTTCAAACTCTACACGCTGACCTTCAGCCAGGGTTTTGAAACCGTTGCTCTGGATAGCGGAAAAGTGTACGAATACATCTTTGCTACCATCTTCAGGAGTAATGAAACCGAATCCTTTGGACTCATTAAACCACTTAACGCTACCTTTAATCTTAGACATCAATATTACCTTTACATGAAAAATGGACACTAAACTGTGTCGGGGGTTAGTACAGCAATTGCTAACGCTTTTGTCCAGTGTGTGATGACGAAAAAGTGATAAATATCGCCATTTCCCGCAATCAAAGTCACTTAGCGCTCAAATTAGCGACTAAAAAGCCCAACGGAACCAGGCAAAGAAAACATTACCATTATTGTATGTACCCGGAATGTAAGTCATCTGGAAGCTTGCTGGCCCATACCCTACCGACGCCAGTGGCAGCACCACCGGAATCGGAATGTATTTCCAGTTGTCGCGCGCGGTGGCACCTGCGGTATAGCCTGCGCCGAGGCGGAAATTCTGATCGTTTAACGGGCGCCAGGTCTTTTCCCAGCCATAACCGCCGATCGGCTCCCATTTGTTATAAGAGTCTTTAAAGGCCATCAGATAGATGCCATGCCAGTTACCGTACTCATCATAACGCGAGATACCGCCACCTGCTCCCCATGGACGCTCGTTGTAGCGGTCGGTTTTCTCTTTGTCATAGGTCCAGCGATTGTGCCAGGTAATCGCCGGCAGATAGAGATCATGCGTCTCTGGCGCGTCCCATGTTTGCTGCACATTGCCGGTAAAAGTTTGCCACCATCCCTGTTCGCTATTGCTAACAGACGTATCAGCGGCAGAAACCAGCGGACTAACCAGAAAATAGCTGCTCAATACCAACAGCGGGAGAGAATAATTGGAAACGTTCACTTCATTGACTACCTGGATTAAAAAACTGGAAATTTTAACAGCCATCGGTTCAACGTTGTTTAAATCAACGTTACTGGCGCGTAATGGAATAAGGAGACTTTAGTATCATATACATATAACGCTTATTATTGTCTGACATCTTACCGGATTGACCGCGTTTTCGCGCGAAATCCACGCCTGATTTTCATTAATTGGCAAATGTAATCACAACTTTACATTATATTGCAACCCATTGATTCTGATAACAGCAGCGATAAGGTAAATTCAGTAAAAGTAATCAGAAATTTCGCAAAAAGTTCATTTAGCGGGGCGGGTGGGGGAAGGATAAAATCGGTTTGCAGCCTCGATATATCATCGGTAATACTTATCAATCTGGTGCAGTCAGCGAAAAAAAACCACAGTGTTTCAACAGAATAACATTATCCCCTGCATGAAAATCATTTACATAATTTATTTAATCGAATTTATAATAATCTTTTGTTAAGATAATTCTTATCTCGACTGACAAGGATAAACGTCATGGTGATGAAAGTGAGATGTACTTCCTGTGGAAGTAAGAAATTCATCTATACCGATAAAGGAGAGCAGCGGGAAGAGCATCATGGCGCCGTTTGCGCCCAATGTAATAAACCGATCACCCTGGAAGACCTGCTGCCATTGACCCCGATGGATCCGATTATTAAATGTCTGATAGGTAAGAAAAAATCTGTATAAACCCAGGCTGTCGCCACAAATGGCAGCGACAGGGGTTTTATTTGCAATTAAAAAATCAGTTTGAACACGCCAGTCAGCGTCAGCAGACCAACTATAAAAATAATTGCGATGATCCAGAGAATAATTTTCATTCCATTTTCCTCGCCAGTAAAAGATAAAAGCCACATTTCATAGCAACTTAAGTATAGAAGAAGATTTCTGTGCCGCCTGGCTATGCTGCGTTTTTTAGTCGCTTTCGCAGGGAAACGCGACTAACCCGCATCACGCGGGTTAGTCTGCCTGGTTCAGATTATTGTCCAGCAGAGCCAGACAATGGCAAATCCCGCCAGCCCCATCACCGTGGTTAATACCGTCCAGGTTCTCAGGCCATCGGCAACCGAGAGGCCTAAATAACGCGTCACCACCCAGAATCCGGCATCATTGACATGCGACAAGCCCAGCGCACCGAAACAGGCCGATAACGCGACCAGCACCAGCTGAATGCCGTGTAATTCAGCCACCGCACTGGTTAACAGACCACAGGTGGTGACGATTGCCACGGTGGCGGAGCCTTGCGAGGCACGCAAGGCCAGCGACAGCACAAACGCCGCCGGGATCAGTGGCAGATGAATATTCTCCAGCAGCAATGCCAGCGCCTTTCCGACGCCGGACTCCACCAGCACCTTACCGAACGCCCCGCCAGCGCCAGCAACCAGCAGTACGCCAGCCGCACCAGGAATTGCGCTGTTGATAATGGTATCCAGTTTTTCCCGGCCCCAGCCACGGCGGAAGCCCAGCAGCCATGCGGCCAGCAGCAGCGCAATTAACAGCGCGATGGCCGGGGTGCTGATCAGGGCGACAAAACCATGCAATGCACCGGTTTCCGGCAACCACGGCGTCAGCAGCGTACCCAGCATAATCAGCACTACCGGAATCACAATCAGCGACGAGATTAACAGCGCACCTGGCGGTTTCTGTGATGGCGGGTTCTTCTTCTTTTTGCCCTCTTTATCTGCCAGTTGCAGCTGTTCCAGCACTTCTACCGACAGATGAAAGTTTTTACGATTCATCAGCCTGGCCACATAATAACCGAAGATTGCCGCAGGCACTGAGATCGCAATACCCAGCATCATTACCCAGCCTATATCCGCCTTCAGCAGGCCCGCCGCCGCTGCCGGTCCCGGATGTGTCGGTACTGACACATGCACCAGCAACATCACTCCCGCCATTGGCAGACCATATTTCAACGGAGAGACCCGCGCTACTTTGGCAAAGCCATAGATCAGCGGCACCACGATAATAAAGCCCACCTCAAAAAATACCGGCAGTCCCAGAATAAACGCCACCAGCGTCAATGCCGCTACCGAACGTTTGATGCCCAGACTGTGAGTAAAACGGGCGGCCAGCGAATCGGCACCGCCGGAGGCTTCAATCACCGCCCCCAGCATCGCGCCAAGCACAATAATAATCGCAATATGCCCGAGTAATCCGCCCATGCCCGACATAATCACTTCCATGATCTGCTTAGCCGGAATATCGGTACTGATCGCCACAAACAGGCTGGAAATTAACAGGGCGACAAAAGGATGCACTTTCGCTTTGATAACCAGCAGCAGCAGTAAAATAACGCTGATGGCGGCAATAGATAATAGCAGGGTGGTAGACATAATAAAAAACCTCAGCGACGGAGACTATTATAATTGTGCGTTTATGGCTTGTTACTTACCTGATGTTAAAGCTATTTTGGGCATAGCCATGCCCGCGTCGGGCGCAATTCACCCGACGCAGAACCGTAATATCACGCTATTTTTCGCTAACGAAAGGCATCAAACCATTTCAGACCTGCCGTGGTATCACCGCGAGGGAAATATTCGCAACCAATCCAGCCGGAATAGCCGATCTCATCCAGCAGATTAAACAGCCACGGATAATTAACTTCCCCTTCATCCGGCTCATGACGATGCGGCGCAGAAGCGATCTGAATATGCTGATAATGACCGGCATATTCACGAATTAAATAACTCAGATTGCCGTCCACCAGCTGCGCATGGAACAGATCAAGCTGGGTGAAAATATTGTCGCGATCGATGCGCTTCACCATCTCCAGTGTCTGATACTGGCTGGCGTAGAGATAATGGGGTTTAGTCGCCGGATTTAACGCTTCAATCAGAATACGAATACCGTGTGGCGCAAAACGCTCTGCGGCATAGCGCATATTAGTGACAAAAGTCTGGCAATAAGCTTCGCGGTTGGCGCCCGGCGGCAGCGTCGCCGCCATGATATGCACCTGCGGACAATCGAGCGCAATGGCATACTCCAGCGCCTGGTCGATATCATGACGCGCTTCCGCTTCGCGTCCGGGAATCGCGACCACGCCCCACTCCCCCGCCGCCACATTGCCCGGCGCGGTATTAAACAGTACCAGTTGCAGCTGGTTTTGTTGCAGTCTGGCTTTCAGCTGCTCTGCCGGGTAGTCATATGGGAAGAGAAACTCAACCCCTTTAAAACCGGCCGCCGCCGCCGCGTCAAAGCGTTCGAGGAACGGCAGCTCGTTAAACATGGTGGATAAATTCGCCGCAAACTTAGGCATGATTAGCTCCTTAACTCAGCCACTTCGTCATCATTAAGATAACGAATCGGACGATCGCCGAGGGTAAATATCAGGCGAGCCGTCTCTTCCAGCTCTTCGGTATTGTCCGCCGCCTCGCGCAGGCTTTTTCCCACCACCACCGGGCCGTGATTGGCCAGCAGGAAAGCGTTGTAGTGCGGCGCCAGCTTCGCGAGGTCTTCGCCCAGACGGTCGTCGCCTGGACGGTAGTAAGGTACCACCGGCACATCACCGACACGCATCACCACATAGGGGGTAAAAGGTTTAATACAGTTCTTGCTGTCCAGCCCTTCGAGGCACGACAACGCGGTCAGATACAGGCTGTGCAGATGCACCACCGCTTTACACTGCGGATTATTCAGGTAAATCGCCCGGTGGAAACTGATCTCTTTTGACGGCTTATCACCGGAGACCCACTCACCTTCCAGCGTCACCTTTGACAGCGTGTCAGCCGTCAGTTCGCCAAGACAGGAGCCGGTCGGCGTCGCCAGCAAGCTGCCATCTTCCAGCAGCATTGACAGATTACCGGCGGAACCGGTGGCGTAGCCGCGCTGAAAAAACGACGCACCCAGTTTTACCATCTCTTCGCGAGCTTGTTGTTCAGTCATAGTGGAAACTCCGTTTGTGCGCGGGCAAAGAAATTCTCATCGCCAAAGTTGCCTGATTTCAGCGCCAGCGAAATCGGCTGTTCGGTATCGCGTACCCATGGCACGCCAGGTGAGATAACCGGACCGATATAGAAGGCACGCACGCCCAGCGTCTGCGCCACCACACCGGAAGTTTCACCACCGGCGACAATAAAGCGGCGAAAATCACGTGCTTTCAGTTCGCGCACAACTGCGGCAAAACACTGCTCAACCGCTTCGCTGCTGCGTGCCGCGCCATATTGCTGCTGAATCTGCTGTAACTGCTGCGCATCAGAGGTGGCATACAGCAGCGGCGCCAGTTCACCGTCGGCGTTCTGCACTACCCAGTCACACAGCTGCAAAGCATAGGCCTGCGGATCCTGCAGGCAGGCTTCCACTTCGACCACCTGCGCCGGCGCCTGCTGACGATAGATCGCCACCTGCCGGTTGGTCATGGTCGAGCAGGAACCGGAAATTACTACTGCACGCTTGCCCTGCGGCGCGCCCGCGGCTTGCGCCTGCTGCTTATCATGCGCGCCTGAAGCCAGCTGTCGCGCCAGACCAATCGCCAGCCCGGAGCCGCCGGTCACCAGTTTCATCTGCTGCACGGCTGCGCCCTGCGTTAACAGATGCTGCTCATGCAATGCATCCAGCACCACATAGCGCACGCCGTCCGCCTTCAGCTCACCAAGCCGCTGACGTACCGCATCAGCCCCCTGATCCAGCACTGAGCTGGCAATCAGCCCCGCTTTACCCTGCGCCTGCGCATCCATCAGGCGCAGCAAATTACTGTCCGTCATCGGCGTCACCGGATGATGGCGCATACCCGACTCACTCAGCAGCTGATCCATAACAAATAAGTAGCCCTGATAGACCGTGCGGCCGTTTACCGGCAACGCGGGCGAGATAACGGTTTGCGTTTCACCCAGCGCCTCCAGCAGCGCATCGGTAACCGGGCCAATATTGCCCGCCGCGGTGCTGTCAAAGGTGGAGCAGTATTTGAAATAGAAGCGCTCGCAGCCCTGCTGCTGTAACCAGCTTAACGCGGCCAGCGAGTCACTGACCGCCTGGGCGGCCGGACAGGAGCGTGACTTCAGGCTGACCACTATCGCATCCGCGTCAATGGTCTCGTCGCCCGGTGGCACGCCATTCAGCTGTACCGTCGCCATACCGTTCTGCACCAGAAAGCTGGCGATATCGGTAGCGCCGGTAAAATCGTCGGCAATCACTCCAAGGCGCATTATGGCTGCTCCTTTTTTTCCGGCAGCGTAATGCCGCTAAAAATCTTGATAACCGCACTGTCATCCTGTTTACCGAAACCGGCATTGCTGGCGGAAGTAAACATATTGAAGGCGGTGGAAGCCAGCGGCAGTGGGAAATGCAGCGCTTTAGCGGTATCCGCCACCAGCCCGAGATCTTTGACAAAAATATCCACCGCTGATTTCGGCGAGTAATCGCCATCGACCACATGACGCATGCGGTTTTCAAACATCCACGAATTCCCGGCGGCATTGGTGACGACGTCATACATGGTATCGAGTGGAATACCGGCGCGCGCCGCCAGCGCCATTGCTTCCGCCCCGGCAGCGATATGGACGCCCGCCAGCAGCTGATGGATAATTTTCACCGTGGAACCGAGACCGATTTCGCTGCCAATGCGATAAACCTTACCTGCCACCGCATCCAGCACCGGTTGCAGCTGATTAAACGCCGCATCGCTGCCGGACGCCATTACCGTCATCTCGCCGAGCGCCGCTTTGGCTGCGCCACCGGATACCGGTGCATCCAGCATCAGCAGCTGATACTCCGCCAGTTGCTGTTCAATCAGTTGTGCGTCCTGCGACGAAATCGTCGATGAGACCATCACCACGGTGCCGGGCTTCAGCTTGCTGGCAACGCCATCTTCGCCAAACAGAATGGCTTTTACCTGAGCGGCGTTCACCACCAGTAGCAGAACCGCGTCCAGCTGCGTAGCAAATGCCGTCGCGCTGGTTTCCGCCGCCTGCGCACCGCTGCGGCGCAATGTTTCCAGCGCCTGCGGGTTGAGATCGACGCCGAAGGTATTCAGACCGGCCTTAATACAGGATTGTGCGGCGCCCATTCCCATCGATCCCAGGCCAATCACGCCGACGTTAAGTGCTGATGTCTGTGCCATAGGTTCCTCGTGTTAATTTTGGTGATTATTTGTTTTGTTGTGTTAAGTATAAGCAGTCCGCTGGCGCTTTGACGTGATGCTACTCACATTTTTTAACGTATTATCCGGTTTAATTTCACAGGAATTAACAACACATATGACGCCCATCTGAAAATAATCATTTTAAATCAGTTAATTAACTAACAACACATGCAGATATTCACTGGTAATTTTTTCGCCAGCCAGTGTCGGTGGTTTGCAGATGTTAAAAAATGATAAAATTGTCGGCATAGCAGCGCTATACTCGCAGCTATGATGCTTGCAGCCAGACTTGCAGCCAGAAAGGAGTCGCAGTGATCCCGATACAACGCCATCAACAAATTTTAGCGCTGATAGCCGAACGCGGCGTGATTAGCATTAATGAACTCACCGAGCGCCTTGGCGTCTCCCATATGACTATTCGTCGTGATGTGCAGAAGCTGGAAGAGCAAGGCGCGCTGCTGTCGGTATCGGGTGGCGTGCGCTCCACCGAACGGCTGGCGGCGGAACCCTCGCATCTGGATAAAACGGCGATGTTCAGCAATGAAAAGTTTCTGATTGGTCAGGCGGCTGCGCGTCATATTCCGCGCAACAGCTGCATCTATCTGGATGCCGGCACCACCACGCTGGCGCTGGCGCGTGAGCTGGGCGATCGTGATGATCTGCTGATCGTCACCAACGATTTTGTTATTGCTAATTTTATTATTGAATCCAGTCTCTGCCGGATGATCCACACCGGCGGCACGCTGTGTCGCGAAAACCGCTCCTGTGTCGGCGAAGCCGCTGCCCGGGCGCTGCAAAATCTGTCGATTGATATCGCCTTTATCTCCGCTACCTGCTGGGGACCGCGCGGGATTTTTACCCCGGATGAGGACAAAGTGATGGTTAAACGCACAGTGGCTAACGTCAGCAGCAAACGCGTGCTGCTTAGCGACAGTTCTAAATACAATAAAATCGCCACTTTCCTCGCGTTACCGCTGGAACAGTTCGATGCGGTGATCACCGACAGCAAGCTGCCGGACAGCGCGCAGCAGGCGCTGGCCGCCAAAGCGCTTGAGTTAACTGTGGCCCTGTAAATGTGATTATTGCGAACAGGATCACGAGTCGCAGATTCCGCAGCACTTCCGCTTCGCTGATCCGCCGCCGGGCAACTAAACTTAATACGTGGCTCGGGGCCTCAGTCGTTATCTGTTCTTTTAACAGCTACAGAGGAGATGTTATGAGCACAATTGATACGCATATGGGCAGATATTGTTTAAAAGCACGTGATGCTGGCAATCATATCAAAGGCTCAATCGCGATTAATGATGAAGGCGGTACCATGCTCACCATGCAGGAATTTGATGAGCACTACCTTGATGATGTGGTCAATAATGTGATTTACCCAGTAACCGGTGGCAATCGTGATATCACCCTGGTGTTACGCGATCAGATGGTGAAGGCTGGCTTCGAACAGCCGCATTAAAAAAACAATTTTCCCCGGGTCACATGTTGTGGCCCGGGTTGTTTTACAGACGGGCGGCGAGAACGCCGCCCGTGCTCACGCTACTTCCCTCCCTGCGCTTATGCTATAACTTGCTGATTACCCCTTAACGCATTGATCTCCATAAACCTGATCAACTCACCCGGGAGGCGTAGTGAACCCTGAACAGCGTGTTAATAGCGAGCGGCTGCTGCAATTTGTGCAGGCTATCTGGATCCATGCCGGCAGCAGCCAGTCTGAAGCGGAAAAGGTGGCGGAACATCTGGTAGGCGCCAACCTTGCCGGGCATGACTCGCACGGTGTCGGCATGATCCCCAGCTATATGCAGTCGCTGGCGGAAGGCCATCTGCAGCTGAATCAGCATGCCAGAGTGGTGAAAGATGTCGGGGCGGTGCTCACTCTCGACGGCAGCCAGGGATTTGGTCAGGTGGTCGCCAGTGAGGCGATGGCACAGGGGATTGAACGCGCGCGCCAGTTTGGTCTGGCGGCGGTCGGTTTGCACAATGCGCACCATATTGGCCGTATCGGTCACTGGGCTGAACAGTGCGCGCGCGCCGGTTTTATCTCTTTTCACTTCGTCAATGTGGTGGGCGATCCGATGGTTGCGCCCTTTGGCGGCAGCGACCGGCGCTTTGGCACTAATCCTTTCTGCGCCATTTTCCCGCGCCAGGGCCAGCACCCTTTACTGCTCGATTACGCCACCAGCGGCATCGCCTTTGGTAAAACCCGCGTGGCGTATAATAAAGGCAACGCTGTAGCACCGGGTTATCTGATTGATCACCACGGCCTGCCAACGGAAGATCCGGCGGTTATGCATCAGCAGCCGTTTGGCTCCTTACTGGCGTTTGGCGGCCATAAAGGTTATGCACTGGCCACGCTGTGTGAAATTCTTGGCGGTGCACTCTCCGGTGGACGCACCACCCACGATCAGACAATCAGCACCAGCACCAATGCCATCTTTAACTGTATGACCACCATTATTCTGAATCCTGAAGCATTTGACGCACCGGCAATGCAGCAGGAAGCCGAAGCCTTTCTGCGCTGGGTTAAGCAGTCGCCGCAAAGTGGCGATCAGGCGATTCAGATCCCGGGAGAGTGGGAGGTCGCAAACCGTGCCGAGCGACTGGCGCAGGGTATTCCAGTCGATAGCACCAGCTGGCAGCAGATTTGCGCCGCCGCGCGCCTGGCAGGTATGCCGGAGGAGGAGTTAGCGGCCTTTAGCACATTGATACGCTAACTACCCCCTCCCCCATATTATGGGAGAGGGGTAAACCCTCTCCGCTGCTCAGTTAAATCACATTCGATAACAGCAGACAACCCACCAGACCACAGACCGAAATAATCGTCTCCAGTACTGACCAGGAACGAATAGTCTCGCCGATCGTCAGGTTGAAATACTCTTTAAACAGCCAGAAACCCGGATCATTGACGTGCGAGAAGATCACGCTGCCGGAACCGACCGCAATCACCATCAGTTCCGGGCTGGCGCCGGTGGTAACAATCAGTGGCGCGACAATGCCGCCAGCAGTAATCGCCGCCACCGTCGCGGAACCGAGTGCAATACGCAATACCGCAGCAATTGACCACGCCATCAGAATCGGCGACAGGTTGCTGGCATGCATCATGCTGGCGATATATTTATCCACACCGCTGTCGACCAGCACCTGCTTAAAGGCGCCGCCACCGCCGATAATTAACAGCATCATGGCGATAATTTTAATCGAATCGGCGATAGTGCCCATCACCTCGTCCATACTGCGACCACGATTCAGACCAAAGGTGAAGATAGCAATCAGTACCGCAATCAGCGTCGCCATAATCGGGTCGCCGAAGAATTCCGCGTACGGCAGCAACAGATGCCCTTTCGGCAGCACCATCTCCGCCACCGCGCGCAGCGCCATCAGGATCACCGGCACCAGCGAAGTCCAGACGCTGACGCCAAAACCCGGCATCTCAGCTTCGGTAAACGTTTTCGGGTTATACAGCCCTTTTGGAATCGGCTTATCAATCCCTTTCAGAAAACGCGCGTAGACCGGACCGGCGAGAATCACCGTCGGGATCCCCAGCAGTGTGCCAAACAGCAGGGTCTTGCCCATATCAGCGTTAAACAGCGTGGCGATGGCAGTCGGGCCAGGATGCGGCGGCAGAAAACCGTGGGTAACAGAGAGCGCGGCGGCCATCGGCACACCGACAAACAGCAGCGGTACGCGCGCCGAGGCGGCGATGGAGAACACCAGCGGCAGCAACAGCACAAAGCCCACTTCATAGAACAGAGCGAAACCCACGGTAAAGCCGGTTAACACCACCGCCCACTGAATATGTTTCTCACCAAATTTATCGATCAGGGTGGTGGCGATACGCTGCGCGCCGCCGCAATCCGCCAGCAGTTTACCGAGCATCGCGCCAAAGCCCATAATCAGCGCCAGGCTACCGAGGGTGCCACCGACACCGGTTTTAATCGATTTAATCACGGTATCAACCGGCATTCCCTGCATCATACCGACCGCCAGCGCGACCAGGATCAGGGCAATAAATCCATTCAGCTTAAAGCGAATCATCAGCAATAGCAGCAATACTACCCCGACGGCAACGATGACTAATGGCATAAATTCTTCTCCGAGGCATACTCACCTTCAGCCATGCTGACGGTGGCTTATTTATCATTATGGTCCACCGCTACAGGTGACAGGACAGCAAGCGGTCGGCAGGGAAACAAGTTACAACCCGGACGTTAGCAGGTTGTTACCGATAACATGTTAAGCGTAACATTTGCGCTGTGATATCCCCTGGACCGGCAGAATTTACATTTTGCGAGGGCGATCAAAGTTTTGTACTGAGGGTCGCTGCTGATTTTTTACCCCGGAATGCGTCACAGGCTGTAAACTGTCGGCCTGGTGGTAAGCAGAAAAAGAGGGAATACCCAATGAATTTCAGTCAGATGCTGGCTAACAGGCAGACCATCTTCGGCAATGGCAGCCTCAGTGAACTTATACCACTGCTCAGCGCCACTCCCGTTCCTACCCTGCTGTTCTGTGGTCGTTCATTTTTAAACAGTGAAGGTTACGCCACGATTAAAGCGCAACTGGACAGCCAGATTATCGCCTGTGAAATCGTCAGCCATGAGGCATCACCGGACGAGATCGACCGCTGGGTAACGCGCTGGCGCGGTAAGGTCGCCCGCGTGGTCGCCATCGGTGGTGGTAGCGTGCTGGATGCGGCGAAAGCCTTTGCGGCCCTGCATGAACATCCGCTTAATACCCTGCGTTATCTGGAGAAAGTCGGTGACAGTAAACTCAGCGGTGACACTCTACCGCTGATCGCCATCCCGACCACCGCCGGCACCGGCAGCGAAGTGACACAAAATGCAGTGGTGACTGAGAAAACCCATATCCGGGTCAAAGCCTCACTGCGCCATGCCAACTTTGTGCCACAAATCGCTATCCTCGATCCACAGCTGTTAAAAGGCACGCCGGACGCCGTTCTCGCCAGTTGCGCCATTGATGCGTTTACCCATCTGTTTGAAGCTTACCTCTCCGCCAAAGGTAATGCTTTTACCCGCCATACCGCCATCAGTGGCATGCAGGCGTTTATCGCCGGCTGGCCGGCACTGAATGACCCCGGGGAGCGTGGCGATGCGGCGCGTGAGCAGATGATGATGGCTTCCTGGCTGGGAGGTGTGAGCCTGAGCATGGCCGGTCTTGGGGTGATTCACGGTATCGCCGGTGAACTGGGGGCGATTAAAGATTATCATCATGGTGAAGTCTGTGGCCGTCTGCTGCTGCCGTTTTTAACCCTGCTGAATCAGAGTGAACACCCGCAGCAACGCCAGTTAATGGCTGAACTGGCGGAAAGGTTGTTTGCTGAAACCAGCAGTACGCCAGCATTGCAGTTAGCTGAATGGCTGAAAAGTCATGCCATCAGCCCCTTCTGGCGACAGCCACCGCCGCTAAGTGAAGCCGACAGACAGTGGATTCTGGCGCGCTCCAACAGCAAAAATTCACTGATCACTTACAGTGAACAACAGCAGCGTCAACTGCTGGATGCTGCCTGGCCGACAGAATAATTCGTCTGAGCACTGAAAGAATGCCGATATCTGCCATAAATTCAGTGCTCAGGTTAACTATTTCAATACGAAATTAAATATGTAATTTGTGACATAAATAACACCACAAATCGAACCTGCGTTCTTATAACAAACAAAACGCACATTTCCTTGAATGTGGATAATAGATTCTGGCTGTCAGTAACGCATTGTGTGAATTATAAAAACTACCCAGAAATACTCTTTTCTCCATCTCCGGTATCAATTTACAACCTTTAATATGCACTGCATGAAACCCGTTTCTTTGCGGCGTCCTGGTCACGTAATAATATGCGAACACTGTTCTGCCCCCCACGGTTTGTTTAGTTTTATTAAAGCGATTGAATTATACGCTAGCTAACAGGCACAGCTGACCAGACTGTCGCATTTCTGTAACTTTAGGATTTTTTGCTGGCGCCAGGCGCGTAAAAAGTGAATTACATTTATCGCAAACGCAGCATGCCGGACGGGAACAGTAAGAAGTGCTGGCAGCATTTTTTGCAAAATGCTTTAGCGGCATCATAAAAACTGGCGAATTGGTGCTATAGGTAGCAACAGACAGGCGAGCTAATTAACAGGTGAACCCCATGAGCTACGAGGTGCAATACGGCGTTATCGAACAAGAGGTGGGTGAAGCAGTGCTGGCCTTGATAGCCACACGAGAACCCATCAGCCGCTCAGGCATAATCAACTACTTGCATAAAAAGCGTGAAGAGACCGGTAATGCGGCCTATAAAGAGATGTTACGCCACGCCGCCGATCAGATGCGTCAGGCGCGATAGCGCACGGGCGGCGAAAACGCCGTCGTCACGATCTTACAAATTCGCGACACGGGCGGCGAAAACGCCGTCATCACGATCTTACAAATTCGCGACACGGGCGGCGAAAACGCCGCCCCTACATTGTTGTAGGGGAGCCGTTTTCGGCTCCCGCGGTGTTAAATATTGCCGCCATTACTGGCAATAACCGCTTTATACCAGGCGAAACTCTTCTTACGTGACCGCGCCAGACTGCCGCTGCCATCATCATGCTTATCGACATAAATAAAGCCATAGCGCTTACTGTACTGACCGGTGGTAAAGGAGACACAGTCGATACAACCCCAGGGCGTGTACCCCATCAGATCAACCCCATCTTCAATAACCGCCTTTTTCATCTGGGCAATATGTGCCTGCAGATAAGCGATACGGTAATCGTCATTGATCTCGCCATTTGCCTCAACGCGATCCACCGCACCGAAACCATTCTCGACGATAAACATCGGTTTCTGATAACGCTCGTAGAAAGCATTCAGCGTATAACGCAGCCCCACCGGATCAATCTGCCAGCCCCATTCAGATGCCTGCACATGCGGGTTCTTAACACTGCCCTTAAAGCCGGCAATCGCATCGTCGCTGGTGCTCTCTTTCGCCGCAGCCTGCACCGCATTACTCATGTAGTAGCTGAAACCCAGATAGTCGGCGCTGCCTTCCCGCAGCGTCTGCTGATCTTCGGCTTCCATCTCAATCTGATAACCCTTACGCGCCCATTCGCTCAGAATATAAGACGGGTAATAGCCACGCAGCTGCACATCGCCAAACAGATGGCGTTCACGCATCGCCTCTTGCGCAAACATCACGTCATCAGGATGGCAGGACCATGGATAGAGCGGTACCAGCGCCAGCATGCAACCGATTTTAAACTGCGGATTGATCTGATGACCCAGCTTCACCACTTTGGCGCTGGCGACAAACTGATGATGCAGCGTCTGATACATTGCCTGCTCAGGATTGGGCTGCTGGTTGAAAATCACCCCGGAGCAGCAGTAACCAAACAGCGGATATTGCCAGTTACGCTGGTTATTAATTTCGTTAAACGTCATCCAGTATTTCACTTTCGCCTGGTAACGCTTCATCACCACTTCACTGTAATGAACAAAGAAATCCACCACTTTACGGTTTAACCAGCCGCCATACTCTTTCACCAGATGATGCGGCATCTCAAAGTGCGACAGGGTAATCACCGGCTGAATATTGTATTTGAGCAGCTCATCAAACAGATCGTCGTAAAACTGTAACCCCGCTTCATTCGGCTGCTGTTCGTCGCCATCAGGGAAAATACGCGTCCAGGCAATCGAGGTGCGGAAACACTTAAATCCCATCTCGGCGAACAGCGCAATATCCTGCTTATAATGCGAGTAAAAATCGACTGCCTGGTGATTTGGGTAGCTGTATCCCGGCAGCACGCCGTCGGTAATCACCCGGTCGACGCCATGCGCGCCGCCGGAAAGCACATCACAAATGCTGACGCCCTTGCCTCCCTGATCCCAACCACCTTCAACCTGATGCGCCGCTACCGCGCCGCCCCACAGAAAGTCTTGCGGTAATTGTTGTTCAGACATCTTATTTCCTTTTAAAGAACCGTTAATATTCGACGCTATTCGCCAGATTCTGGCCATTGCTCTGAATCACGCGCTGATACCAGCTAAAACTCTTCTTCTTAAAACGCGCGAGATCTTTCAGATCGTGTTCGTCACGATTAACGTAGATAAAGCCGTAACGTTTACGGATCCCCTGATGAGTACTGACCAGATCGATCGCCGACCACGGGCAGTAGCCAAACAGCTCCACGCCATCGGAAATCGCCAGCTGCAGCTGTTCGATATGCGCGCTCAGGTAATCAATACGGTAGTCGTCATAGATCTTGTTACCCGCCGCCAGTTCGTCAAAGGCGCCGAGGCCGTTTTCGGTAACGATTAACGGCAGATGGTAGCGATCATAAATTTCACGCGCAGTGATGCGGAAACCGACCGGATCGATATACCAGTTAAACTGATTCTTCTTCAGCCAGCGGTTTTCAGTGCCGACATACACCGTTTTGTCGATGCCAGCCAGCTGCTGATCGACAAGTTGATTGACCGCCTGCTGATCGTCCGACGCCAGTTCGGCGCCAACGGTCGCGGAGGCGTAGTAGTTAAAAGCGATAAAATCAGGTTTGCCCTCGCGCAGAATCGCCATCTCCTGATCGGTAATAGTCGGCAGATAACCCTTCTCCGCCATAAAGCTCCAGGCCACGGCGTTATAACGGCCGAAGCAGGCCAGATCGAGATACAGCCAGTTGCGAATCGAAGTGAAGTTATTGGCTGCCAGCACATCTTCTGGCCGTGAAGTGGCAGGATAGACGCAGGAGATATTCGGCGCCGGGCCGATTTTGGCCTCTGGCAACAGCTGATGGCAGGCAATCATCGCCTTCGCCTGTGCCAGCATCATATGGTGATTCTGCTGATACAGCGTTTTTTGCGGATCCGGGGTGCCAGGCGGCAGCGTGCCAATCACCTCCCCTTTCAGGATCATCATATTTTGTTCGTTAATCGTCAGCCAATAATTGACCCGGTCGCCATACAGTTCAAAGGCGGTGCGGGCGAAATGCTCAAAAGCGTCAATGGTCACCGGATTTGACCAGCCGCCCTTCTCCTGCAATGCCCACGGCAGATCGAAGTGATACAGCGTTACCAGCGGTTCAATATCGTGCTGACGCAGTTCATCGATCAGCTGCTGATAAAATGCCACGCCTTCCGCATTCAGCTCGCCGCTGCCCTGTGGAAACAGACGGCTCCACGCAATCGAGAAACGATAGGTCTTCAGTCCCAGTTCGGCAAACAGCGCCACATCCTGCTTAAAACGATGGTAGTGATCGCTGGTAACGGTAAAGTCGGTAATCTGGTCACTAAAGGTGGCTTTATCGATCACCGAAGGCCCTTTCCCCCCTTCGTTCCATGCGCCTTCCACCTGATAGGCTGATGTTGATGCTCCCCACAGAAAGCCCGCAGGAAATGGTTTTAACCGCTGGTGTTTCATCCTCTTCTCCTGAAATTAACGCTGTTTAAGTGCCGCAATCTCGCGATGTAAGCCAATGATCTCTTCCGCCAGTTCGCGGCACAGCATGGCATTCATCAAATGATCCTGTGCGTGCACCAGAATCAGATTGACCGGGATTTTGCCGCAACCTTCATCCGCGCCAATCAGCGCGGTTTGAATCTTATGAGCCTCTTTGGCCGCCGCCGTCGCACCGGCCAACAGCTCATCGGCTGCCGCCCACTCATATTTACGCGCGGCGCGCAGTGCTTCCATCGACAGCGATCGTGCTTCGCCCGCATGGATAATCAGCTCCATTACCGTTGTTTCATCAAGTTCCATTAGTGGCTCTCCGCAGGTTGCAAAGTCTCTTCCTCTTGCGCCAGCAGCTGACGCTCATACATTTTGAAGAACGGGTAGTAAATCAGGGTCGATACGCCAATCAGCACCGCAACCAGGATAATCGCGCGGAAATCCCAGCCAGTGGACCAGGCGGCGCCAATCGGTCCCGGGGTGGTCCATGGCGCCAGCGAAACCACATGGTTCACCAGGTCGGTGCGGGTGGCGATCCACGCAATAATGGCGTTGACCAGCGGCGCGGTAATAAATGGAATAAACAGCAGCGGATTCATCACCACCGGCGAACCAAAGATAATCGGTTCGTTGATATTGAACATACTTGGCACCAGGCCCAGCTTGCCGATTGAACGCAGATGCGCCGCACTACTGCGCAGATAGAGGAACACCAGCCCCATGGTGGAACCGGACCCGCCGACGACGATAAAGAATTGCCAGAATGGCTCGATAAAGATCTGGGTAATCGGCGCGCCAGTATTCAGCGCCTGCTGGTTAATGCCCAGGTTGGTCAGCCAGAACGCCTGCAAAATGCCACCAACAATCACCGCGCCGTGAATCCCGGCAAACCACAACAGATGACAGAGCAGCACGGCGATTAATACCGCAGGCAGTGAATCGGATGCGGAGATAATCGGCGCAAAAATCGCCATAATCGCCTGTGGCAGCAGCATGCCAAAATGGCTCTGCATAAACAGACTGAGCGGGAACAGCGTCAGGAAGATCGCCAGAATCGGGATCAGCAGATCAAACGACTGGCGGATCTTCGGCGGCACCTGCTCGGGTAATTTAATGCCGATATTGTGTTTTTGCAGGAAGTGCATCAGCTCGGTGGTATACAGCGCTACCAGAATGGCGGTAAATATCCCTTCGCCACCGAGTGAGCCTACCGGCAGGCTGCCATTGCTTTGCGGCGCGGCCACCAGCAAAAAAGACATCAGCGACAGACAGGCGGCCATAAAGCCGTTCATTTTGTAGCTCTGCGCCAGGTTATAGGAGATAGCACTGGCGATATACACCGCCATAATGCCCATCGTCATATTGTAGGGCATCATAATCTGGTCAGAATAACGCGCCACCATCCCCAGCCACCATTTGGCGATAACCCACTGGCTGTCAGCACTAAACGGCGGATGGGCAAACAGCAGCATAAATGAACCCACAATCAGGAATGGCATCGACGAGATAAAACCATCTTTAATCGCCACTACATGCCGCTGGTTAGAAAGTTTTGCTGCTACCGGGCTGATTTTATTTTCGATAATGCCAAATAATGACTCACTGATTGTGCTCATTATTATTCTCCGCGAGTTTGGATCAATGCCAGCGCATCATGCAGCACTTTTTTGCCATTCATCATGCCGTAATCCATGGTATTAATTACCGCAACCGGTTTCTGCTGTTCAGCGGCAATCGCCTGAAACTCCGCTAATTTGTACTTAATCTGTGGCCCCAACAGGCAGCAATCCCAGGCTGCAATCTGGTCAGCGAACTCGTCGAAACCCACCGCCTGCATCTCAACAGCAATCCCCTGTTCTTTCGCCTCTTTTTCCATTCTCTGCATCAGCATACTGGTAGACATCCCGCCGGCGCAGCACAATAATATTTTATTCATCCCGATCTCCTAGCCTGTTGTTTATCCAGATTTAGGCAAATTAAGATAAAATCTGCAACCGGTTTCATATTAGTTTTTATTTTTTGGGATTCGGATCACAAACGACCAGAAGGAGATTAAATCATGATTAAAAATGGGGTATTTGATCACAAAATAAAATAATAATAACGACGGTATAGTTTATTTTTAACGGCAAAAAAGCAGCGCTACAGCGTATTTATTTCATCGCTTACGCTTACCCTTTGCTATAACAATACGGTAAACTCTCTGGCTAATCGGGCGACGAAAACGCCGCCCCTACAACCGGATTTCTGAAACATTGTAGGGGCGGCGTTCTCGCCGCCCGTGTCGATGATTTGCGACGATTTTAATGGCGGCGTTCTCGCCGCCCGTCCGGAATCTATTCAAGGAACTTCGTATGACAACGATGCTTGACGTGGCCAACAAGGCCGGTGTTTCCAAGGCTACGGTTTCACGCGTACTGGCCGGAAATAGCTATGTCAGCAAGACCACCAAAGATCGCGTGTTTAAAGCGATTGAAGAGACCGGTTATCGTCCTAATCTGCTGGCGCGCAACCTTGCGACGCGCAAGTCGCAAAGCATCGGTCTGGTGGTCACCAATACCCTTTACCATGGCCCCTACTTCAGCGAATTGCTGTTTCAGACGGCTACCCTGACGGAAAATCATGGCCGCCAGCTGATCCTTGCCGATGGTAAACACAGCGCAGAAGAGGAGCGCCAGGCGATTCAGTTCTTACTGGATCTGCGCTGCGACGCAATTATTATTTATCCGCGCTTTCTGACACCGGCGGAAATGGATGAGATCATTGAGCAGCATCAGCAGCCCATTATGGTGGTTAACCGTAAGCTGGAGCGCCATCCGGATAACTGTGTCTGGGCTGAACATCAACAGGATAGCGTCAGCGCGATCAATTATCTGATTGCGCAAGGGCATCGGGAGATTGCTTTTATCTGCGGTTCGCAGGGGTCGCCGACCAGTGAGAGCCGTTATGCCGGCTATCAGCAGGCGTTGCAGGAAAACCATATTGCCTGGGAAGCTGCGCGGGTAGTACAGGGCGACTGGACACCTGACAGCGGGCGCGTCGCTGCTGAAACCCTGCTGGCGCGTGGCGTCAGCTTTAGCGCGTTAGTCGCCAGTAATGATGATATGGCAACCGGCGCCGCGCGGGCGTTTTATCAGGCGGGTATTGCGGTGCCGCAGCAAATATCGCTGCTCAGTTTTGATGATATTCCGATGGCGTCCTTTTATATCCCGACATTAACCACCGTCCATGTGCCGGTGGCGGAAATGATTAAAGATACGCTGGATCGGCTGGTTAATTTGCTGGAAGGTCAGCCAAACCCACCGCTTACCCCCCTTCGCGGCCAGCTGATTATTCGCGAATCGGTAATACCAGCGATTAATTAAACGGCGGCTGGCGATCGATAATCTGCTGGATCACATCTGATACGCCTTCGTCATTATTGGTGCCGGCTTGATACTTCGCCGCATCTTTAACTTTCTGCGGCGCATTGGCCATAGCAAAACCGTAACCCGCCTGCGTCAGCATTTCCAGATCGTTACCGCCGTCGCCGAATGCCACCACCTGATGATCTTCGATACCCCACTTTTTCTGTAACAGCGCCAGCCCGTGCGCTTTATGTAAACCGGGGATAATCAGATCGACCGAACCGTGTCCGCTGGTGACCGGCGTGGTTACGCCATTATGGGCAATATCAATATTGCGCATAAAATCCACCACATAATCGTCCGACAGGTTGAGGGCAAATTTGAAAATGGTATCGTCCACTTCGTCGATACTGTCGATCTTTTTCAGACGATGGCAGTAATGCGTCATTTTCTGATAATAGTCAGGGCTTTGGCCGCGCGGAATATAAGCGCTTTTTTTGCCGCAAATCACATAGTTCAGGCCACTGATCTCCGCCAGCGTGGCGAGAATAGCGCGGACATTTTGGTTACTGAACTCACCAACAAAAATATCTTCCTGCTGGTCGACAATATAAGCGCCATTTTCGGCGACAAATGCGATTTCACGTTCAATATCCGGAAAGAAGGATTTCAACTGAAAATACTGATTGCCACTGGCGACGACAAAGCGAATATCACGCGCTTTCAGTTGCTGATATTGCCGGGCGAAACGCGCCCTGTTGTACTGTTTTTGACTGTCAAGAAATGTACCATCCATATCCACTGCGATCAGCTTAACCTCAGACATGCTCTCTCCCGTTATTTTCCCGCTTAACATTATCAATCAGGCTAAAGCTTAGGGTATTTTTAGCATACAGGGGCTGAAAATCAGCTACCCGCCGGACGGCGGGTAGCCTGGGGGCTATCAGTGAGTCTTCAGTTTCTCACGTACATCTTTGACCTGATCGGCGGTTACTGCCGGGGCGTTGTTGCTCCATCCCTGACGGATAAAGGTCGCCAGCTGCGCCACTTCATCATCATTCAGACGCCGGGCAAAACCAGGCATCACCAGCGTTGACGGCGCACGCGCGGTGGAGGGCTGCTGCGCGCCAGCCAGGATGGTATGAATTAACCCACCCGGATCCTGCGCATTGACAATCGTCGCCTGATCCAGTTCCGGGAAGATCCCCTTCGCGCCTTTGCCGCTAACAAAGTGACAGGCGCCGCAGTTATCCAGATAGAGACGTTCACCCAGATTCAGATTTTTCGCCGCTGTCAGTTTCGCTTCCGTCGCCTGAGCTGCCTGCGCATCACCGGTGACCAGCGCCGGATTGCCGCCGAGGAACTTCAGATAAGAAGCGATAGCCTGCAGATCGGCATCGGTCATATACGAGCTGCTGTGCTCAACCACCGAGGTCATTTCTCCGCCCACTGCCGCTTTATCATTACGACCGGTAGCCAGATAATCGACGATCTCTTTTTCGCTCCAGCGCGGCAAACCACGCAGTGAAGGCACTTCCCAGCCGTTGAGATTGCCACCGGCAAGGAACTGATCGTCGCTGCTGTCGAGCGCTTTCTCATTCATACCGAGGCCACGCGGCGTATGGCAGCTACCGCAGTGACCAAGGCTCTCAACCAGATAGGCGCCGCGATTAATCTCGGCTGACGCGCCGCCAATCGGCTGGAAAGGCTTATCGCTGGTAAACGCCCAGTTCCAGAAACGCATGCCCCAGCGCTGGCTAAACGGGAAACTCAGATCGGTTTCCGCGGGCTGCTCAGCGCTCGGTTTCACACCCTGCATAAAGTATGTGTACAGCGCATGCATATCTTCATCGGTAATTTTGGCGTAGTCCGGATAAGGCATCGCCGGATAGAGGCGGGTGCCATCCGGCAACACACCTTTACGTACCGCATCATTAAATTGCTGCTCGCTGTAATTACCGATGCCGTGCTGTTTATCCGGGGTGATATTCGTCGAATAAATGGTGCCCAGATTCGACTCAATCGCCAGACCACCGGCAAACTCCGCTTTACCCGGAATCGAGTGGCAGGCGCTACAGTCGCCAAGGCGGGAAACATATTCGCCCTGCTTGATTAACTGTGCATTATCCGCCTGCGCATTAGCAACAAAACCCAGTGCCGCCACCAGTGCATTTGCGATAAAAAAACGTTTAGCATTCATCATTTTCATCTCACTTATGCCTGAACCAATGGACCAGGATTTTTCAGATACTGATCTTTAATCGCCTGCGCCGCCATTAAGGTGATCGCCCCGATAGTATCGGTCGGGTTAGCCTGGAAGTTTTGCGGGAACGCATTACCGCCCGGCACAAACACGTTATGCACGTCCCAGCTCTGCAGATAACGGTTCAGTGCGGAAGTATCCGGCGACTCCCCCATAACCGCACCGCCCACATTATGGGTAGAGACGTATTTGGTCAGATCGAAATGCGCATCCATACCGAGGAAGCTTTCGCTGTAACTGTCAGGGTTCAGCTCTTTGGTGATATCGCCGACGATGCCACGCAGATGCTGTTGCAGTTTCAGTTCATTCGCTTTCCAGTCGAAGGTCATACGCAGCAGCGGATAACCGTACTCATCCTTATAATTAGGATCGAGATCGAGGTAGATATCGCGGTAAGACATACAGGTGGTGGTAATGCTGATCTTCATTGAATGGCCGTACCACTCTTCAAGACCCTCTTTCCAGCCGCCGCCCCAGCCCGGGGTGCCTTTCGGTAATGCGGTGCTGATTGGCGTACCGGTAGCCTGTGAGCTGTGGATTTTCGCACCGCCAATAAAGCCCAGTGACGGACCATCAAAGTTGCCTGGCGAGATATCATTAAACATCTGGCCAGTCGCGCCTGCGGTGGCGAACGGATTGAAGTTCTTATCTTTAAAGAACAGCGTCGAACCGCCGTTACTCAGGAAGGCGTAGTTACGTCCCACCACCCCTTCATTGGTGATCGGGTTATACGGCTTACCGATACCGGACAGCAGCATCAGACGCACGTTGGCAAACTGGAAGCTGCTCAGCACCACGATCTTCGCTGGCTGGAAGCACTCATTGCCCTGTTCATCGATATACACCACCCCTTTGGCGGTTTTCTTATCGTCGTGCAGCACCACTTTCATCACGTTGGCGTTAACTTCATAGGAGAAGTTATCCATACGCTTCAGCGCATCCATCACCGCGGTTTGCGGCGAAGCCTTTGAGTAGTTCAGGCAGGGATATTTACTGCAGTAACCGCAATAGTTACATGGCGCAATCTGGTTACCATACGGATTAGTCCAGGCGCGCGACACACAGGCGGATGGGTTCGGGAACGGATGGTAGCCGAGCTTCTTCGCTGCTTTGACAAACATGGTGTTATTCAGTGTGTCATCCAGCGCCGGCAGCGGCATTGGATTGGCGCGAGGCCCTTCAAACGGGTCGCCGCCTTCAAGAATCTGACCGCGCAGGTTGCCAGTGTTACCGGACTGACCGCAGATCATCTCAAACTTTTCGTAATAAGGTTCGATCTCTTCCCAGGTAAACGGGAAATCGCCGATTTCCATCTCTTCCTGCAGAATGCCCGGCTTATAAGCCTGCTCAGCATACGTTTTCAGTTTCAGATCGATAGGTGTTGGACGGATCAATACTGCCGTCCAGTGCAGACCGGATCCGCCGACCCCATTACCTGGACAGAAAGCGCCCCATTTGCGCGTCGGTAACGCGGTCTGACTCATATTATGACGCACGGTTACCGCGGCTTCCGCCGGTGTCGCCATCACTTTATTACGCACGGCATAAGCATATTCATCCGCCGGTTTCGGGTACGCAAACGCGTCGTAACCACGATCCGGTCCACGCTCCAGCGCACGAACTTTTAATCCCGCCATTGCCAGCTCGATACTCATCAGCGAGCCAGCCCAACCCAGGCCGACTACGACGACGTCGACTTCTTCTTTATTCACCTGTGCCATTTTAAACCCTGTCAATTTTCAAAAACGAAATAGTGCTCAAACCGTTCAGGCGCGTTCGCCTTTGACACTGACCGGCCCTAATGGATATGGAATGTTGTGCTGCTTTACCCATTCCAGATAGCTGGCACGTGCGCCCGGGAAGCCAATGGCAATCCATGCTTTCATGCCTTTATTGCCGCCGTACATTGGGTCGGAGAGATAACCATGTTTGGTTTCGGACAGCAGTTCACTGAAGAACTGAGAGGCCTTCAGATCGTCAGTTCCCATGCTGGCGAAATCGACGCCGTTTTTCTGTAACTGCGTCAGCACTGTATCTTTGTCCTGTGCGGACAACTGACTGAAAGGTTTCTGGTATTTCTGCTGGCACCAGCGATCAGTGAGATCGATTCCAGTTTTGAAAATCTGTTGTGGACGATATGGGATCTGATACCCCATAGTCGCATCTGCATGTGGCTCGAACGGCCCCTGCATATAGATTTCATCGCCCATTTCGGTATGCAACTGCTGATCGATAAAGATCGGCACATTGGTTTCCAGCGCACCTGGCGCGTTGCCTTTACCGCCTGCGGGGATCAAGCGATCACAGGCGGCCATCACAAACTGCCACTGTTCAGGGCTAAAAAAGATGGGTTTATAGTCGAGCAGTTCTGGTGCGGCCATTTCTGCAGCCTGGGCGGCAGTCAGACCTTTAAAGATCATGTCGCTGACCGGCAAAGCCATCAGCGACCCGATTAAAAACTTACGACGGGTAGTTTCTTTTTGAAGGAGCATAGCATTACGACTCTCACATGCTTAAAGGTAACAAGGAAGTTAATAATTAGTTATCGGCCTGGATTCTGATAATCATATAGACACACATATTTCAAAGTGTAAAAAAGATAGTTATTATGTGTTTAGTTTAATTTCGTTCAATAACTGATAATTTTCTTCGTGGCAATAACCTGTTGTAAGCAATAAGAAAGCCCTCAAAACAGTAATGTTATGCTAAATAAGGCGCGATTTACCTTAGCGTCCACCAGATATAATTCCCTTAAGTGACTGTCATTAAAATGAACTTATAAAAACAATTATATTTGATAATGATTATTATTTAATTTTATTGCGCAAATACCACACAAAAATATGATAATGATTATTGTTCAATATAAATCCGTTATATTTTCTGTGATGGGTTATGAATTTGGCTCATAAGGTCTGTCTGTTATCGTCGATAGTCACGGCGGCAATATCCACTATGATTACCCCTCAGGATTTATCTCTGCTGCTTACCAACGAGGAACGAATATGATTGATATTACCAAAAGTGGCGCCAAACCGGCCGTCGACGGCCCGGAAAGCTGGTTTACCGGCGCGGTGAAAATTAACGCACCTTTTCAGGCGACCGAGCCAGCACGTGTCGGCGGCGCGACCGTCTCATTCCAGCCCGGCGCGCGTACCGCGTGGCATACCCATCCGCTTGGGCAAACGCTGATTGTACTGGAAGGTGAAGGTCTGGTGCAGGAGTGGGGCAAAGCGGCACAGGTGATCACTACAGGCGATATCGTCTGGATCCGTCCGGGCGTAAAACACTGGCACGGTGCCGCTGCCAGCAGTGCGATGACCCACCTTGCCATTGCTGAATCGCTGGATGGCAAAGCGGTCGACTGGCTGGAACATGTCAGCGACGAGCAGTATCAGCAGTAAATAATAGCGTGTGAAATCCGGAGTCGGGGTCGGGGCAATAAACGTTAATAATCTGCAATTGCGACTGGATGCCGCGATTGCAGGATTAATACCAACGCTTGTTAATAAGCCTGTTCACTTTCCACCATGCCTGTCGATTGTAGTGGCATACTGAATTTGGCCAGTGAAATATAGCCTGTCAAGCTGAGGTTTAAAGGTGACGCAATTGATCATATTTCGGCCTTCAGGCTTATATGATAGAGTTCACCCATGTCAACCCGGATGACAGGAGCCACGGAATGGGTACCCCCCCCCACGCCGCATGATGCGGTATTTAAACAGTTTCTCTCTCACCCCGACACCGCCAGGGATTTCCTGCAAATTCACCTGCCGCCGGCACTATTGCAGGACTGCAATCTGGATACCCTTCACCTGGAACCATGTAGCTTTGTGGAGAAGAATCTGCGGGCGTTCTATGCCGATGTGCTGTATTCGGTGCAGACTGATAGCGGGGAAGGGTATATCTACTGCCTGATTGAGCACCAGAGTTCACCCGATAAAAATATGCCCTTCAGGTTAATGCGTTACGCTTTTGGTGCTATGCAGCGCCACCTTGATTACGGTCATGAACGCCTGCCGCTGGTGATTCCGATTCTGTTTTACCATGGCAATATCAGCCCCTATCCTTATCCGATGAACTGGCTGCAGACCTTTGATGACCCGGAACGGGCAGGCCAGCTCTACAGCGGTGACTTTCCGCTGGTGGACATTACCACAATCCCCGACGAAGAAATTATGCAGCACCGTGGAGTGGCGCTGCTGGAGTATCTGCATAAGCACAGCCGCCAGCGCGATCTGTTGCTGATGCTGGAGCCGCTGGCAACGCTGATTAAAGGCGATTACACTACAAGGGATCAGTTAATTGCGGCGATGAACTATATGCTGCAGGTGGGTGAAACAGCTGATCCAAAATCATTTATGCGGGCGCTGGCAGAGCGCACGGGTCAATATGAGGAACTGATGATGACAGCTGCAGAAAAGCTTAGACAGGAAGGGCGTCAGGAAGAGCGTCTGCAAACAAAATTGGAAATTGCCCGCAAGATGCTCTCTGAGGGTCTGGATACAGGGAAAATCATGAAAATGACAGGGCTGACGGAAGAAGAGCTGAACCGGATACGCCACTAACCTGTAACAGACCAGACTGCCATCCGCAGCGATATGTGCCTCTATTCTGAACCACATCAAAGTGGGGGGCAGATTGGGGGCTTTTTTAGTGGGCTCGCTAAAATTAATCAGATAAAATCAGACGATTACATGGTGAGGCTTGTCCCGCCCCGCCCATAAACCGATTCATTGTCGTCTCTGACTCTGTCACTGTTTTATCAGAGAGAACTGCGGCAAGCTGAACCGGAGACATCACGATTTTTATTCCATCATTCATAATGAAACCTCATATGAGTAAAATCTAAGCGGTTAGATTGTATCCACTTTTACGGCTTTTATCTCCACCAACAGTAAGAAAAAAAGATTTCAGAAAAATTGTCCCCTTGTTCAACTTTAATTTTTATTGTTTTGTATCAGCGCCCGACCCGGCTCTGCAACTCCGCCGGGTAACGTGCGCCCTGCACCTCGATACCCGCCAGAATAGTGTTGATAATGCTCAGCTCGTCAGTGGTCAGGTGCAGCCGGGCTGCGCCGATATTCTCTTCCAGCCGGTGCAGCTTAGTGGTGCCGGGAATCGGCGCGATCCACGGTTTTTGCGCCAGCAACCAGGCGAGCGCAATCTGCGCCGGGGTAGCCTCTTTCTGCCGTGCAATATTTGCCAGCTCATCCACCAGCAGCTGATTCGCTTTACGCGCTTCAGCGCTAAAGCGTGGCACTTTATTGCGGAAATCGCTGCTGTCGAACGCGGTGTTTTCGTTAATCGCGCCGGTGAGAAAGCCTTTTCCCAGTGGGCTAAAAGGCACAAAACCGATGCCCAGCTCTTCAAGCGTCGGGATAATTTCCTGCTCGGGTTCACGCCACCATAACGAATATTCACTTTGCAACGCCGACACTGGCTGCACCGCATGGGCGCGACGGATGGTCTGCGCACCCGCTTCCGATAATCCGAAGTGTTTTACCTTACCTTCGGCAATCAGCTGCTGAACGGTGCCGGCAACCTCTTCGATCGGCACATTGGGATCGACACGATGCTGATAAAGCAGATCGATGGCGTCAATATTCAGGCGTTTTAATGAACCTTCCACCGCTTTGCGGATCTGCTGCGGATGACTGTTAAGCACCTGACTGTTATCAGGTTGCGGCAGATCGAAACCAAACTTAGTGGCAATCACCACCTGGTCACGAAACGGCGCTAAGGCTTCGCCCAGCAGCGCTTCATTGACGAAGGGGCCATAGACTTCAGCGGTATCGAAAAAGGTCACGCCGCGTTCGAAGGCGGTGCGGATTAACGTGATCGCCTGTTGTTTGTCGGTTGCCGGACCATAGCCGAAGCTTAATCCCATACAACCGAGCCCCAGAGCGGAAACTTTCAGACCATCGTTACCCAGTTTACGTTGTTGCATATTGTCCTCCGACGTTATTGCTGCCAAAGGAGATAACTTATCTCCCGGCTGCCAATACTTTAGGAAGCCAGAGCAAAAAAACTATGGGGGATTCTGAGCTAGACGTTATGAACGGGATTCATCAATCGGGCGGCAGGAAGATTAAGCGTGGCTGTGAGCGGGCAAAACCTTATTATTAGCGGCCTGAGAGCTGGCTGTCATACCAGATTTGCAGAAGATACACACTGCGCCATGAGGATTCTTAGAAGTGACATCGAACAGGGAGAGGCGGTACTGCTGACCGTGACAGCACGGACATTTAAATTTAATAGTAATGATAAAAACCTTTGTTTTATTAATTGAGATTTAACTCTAGCACGCCGTCAGAATTCTGTCTGATTTATTTTCATTACGTTGTCTGCCAGACAGGGTTTTGCCGCAGTAAACGCGGCAGCGCCCGGCACGGCGGGCCTGACGCGCCATGCTTACAGATGGTTTTCAGCGGTAATTAATCTGAAATCGACTTTCCCGCTCAGATAGACATCCGGCACTTCATCTTTTTCCAGTTTACGCAGCACAATATCCAGCGCCAGCTGAGCATGCTGGCGGGCATGCTGATCGAGCACAAAACTGACCGCGTCCTCGGTTAATAAACGCCGGGTTACAGTATAAAGTTCATGGGTAATATAAATGCATTGACCCAATAAATGATGGTGCGCGAGTATTTCGCTAATTCCGCTATTCCCGGAGCCGGTATTATATATTCCCACCACATTATCGCTGTTCTGCAGATATGTATTTAATAGCTGCTGAATTTTTTCTCGCTGGTCCTGCCCCACTAATACTTCGCGTAAAATAACAGCGGGGAAACGCTGCTGAATAACCTGGCGAAAACCCGCAATACGCTGACGGTGAGCGGTATAATCAATATTGCCGCTGACCATAATAACCTCTCCGGGCTGTTGCAGGGTTCTGCCCATTAACAGGCCGGCGGTACGACCCGCCTGCAACTGATTAATCCCGACATGGCATAAGCGACTGGCACCGGGCAGATCGGTCACGATGGTGATCACCGGTACCCCTCTGCTGTGACACAACGCCAGCGCGGCATACACCGCAGGATGGTCGTGGGCAAAGACAATAATTGCGTCACGCTTTTCGCTGCATTTCTCGATATGGCGCGCCAGTTTATGCGGATCATCCTCAGAAATCAGCGTGCGGCTCAGCCTGACTCGCTGATAACCTAATATGCTGCCTGCCTCACTGAAATCCTGCGCCAGGCGGGTAAAAAAGAAGGAGCCATTGGCGCTGAGGATCACTTCAATATGCCAGGGATGCTTATACTCATCAGGCAGGATCCGTTTCAGACCCAGCTCGCGCACCGCCTGCAGCACTTTACGCGCCGTCTCAGGCGAAACGCCGCCGCGCTCATTAAGTACCCGGTCTACCGTTGCCACACCGACGCCCGCCATTTGCGCCAGCATCTCAAGGGTGAGCTTTTTCATGGTTGCTCCACAGTGCTAAATCTGTTGAAAAGGTCGTACAGCGCTGCATTATGCGGAGCGGAGGGATTCCCGCAAGGCGGCAATTGTTGCAAAAAACCACCGCCTGCCCTCTGATTACCAGGTCGTTAATAACGGCAATTAAATAAATCCACCAGTTAAAAAATAGCCACAGGTCAGATGATGGAAAACCATCAACGTAAAAGTACCCTTTTTTCGTGGGAGTATTTATCATAGCGCGAATGTTATTTTTTTATTAATTATTTTAATTAGATGTAAATAAACACTCTCACCTCGGGTTTCAGGGCGTAACAAACAAGCCTGACCTGCATTCATTTTTGCATCAATTTGCCGAACCGAGATAACGGGCTGATTAATTCAGCCTGAGATAACTGCACCCTTTTTATGGCAGCGCTGTTTCAGCGCAGAAGCACTTTATTTAAATACAGGGAAATTTGATGAAACGAAGACAATTCCTCACCTCGTTCGCGGCTATCGGACTGGCGTCATCGTTGCCGGTAGCGAAAGCAGCGGAAGTCAGCGGTGGACAACCGTTTGAGCCGGGAAAAATCGTCACCCCGCCCGCGCCGCCAAAAACCGGCGGACGACAATATCTCACCGCCCATGAGTTCGCCACGGTCGGCGCAATTGCCGAGCGCTTTATCCCCGCCGATGAGTTAAGCATCAGCGGCAAGCAGGCGGGCTGCGCCACCTTTATTGACCGTCAGTTAGCCGGCGATTATGGCAATGCCGTGGCGATCTACCGTCTCGGACGTTTTGTTAAAGGCACGCCGGAACAGGGGATGCAATCGCCGCTGACGCCCGCCCAGCGTTATCGCCTCGGCCTGGCGGCACTGGATGTCGCCACTCAGCAACAGTTCGGCAAGGATTTTGTCCAGCTCGATGGCGAGCAACAGGACAGGCTACTGCATGCGATGGAAGCCAGCCAGCTCGATCTCGGTGCTGACGTTGAAACCAAAGTGTTCTTCGAGCTGCTGCTGCAAAACGTACGTGAAGGCTTTCTCTCCGACCCGCTGTACGGAGGCAATAAAGGCATGGCCAGCTGGAAAATGATCGGCTTCCCCGGTGCGCGCTATGACTTCCGCGATCTGCTCAGCAAAAAAGGGCAGAAGCTACATATCATTCCTACCAGCATGATTGATAACACTCTCTGAGCTGGCACTTTAAGTAATTGAGCGATAACGAGTTTTAATAATGAAAAATGTCCGTCCAAAAGCTGATGTCGTCACTGTCGGCCTGGGGTGGTGTGGCTCTTTGATCGCCGAAGAGCTGACACGCGCAGGTTTAAATGTCGTTGCCATTGAGCGCGGCCCGTGGTTTGAAACCGCAACTGATTTCCCCCCCTCGATTGATACCGATGAACTGCGCTGGGATACGCGCCGCAGTATGCTGCTGCCCCCGGCGGTCGAAACCACCACCTTCCGCAATTCAATTCAGGAAACCGCGCTGCCGTCCCGCGACTGGAACCTGAATGAGCTGGGTTATAACGTCGGCGGTTCTGGTACGCACTGGGCCGGTATGGCATGGCGCTTTACCCCGTTTGATTTGCAGCCCTACACCCAGACCGTTGAACGCTACGGCAAACAGAAGATCGCCAAAGGATTGATCCTGCAGGACTGGGGCGTCACTTATGATGAACTGGAGCCTTTTTACGACCGCTTTGAGAAAATTGCCGGTGTTTCCGGTAAAGCCGGCAAGTTAAATGGCGAAATCATTCCCGATGGCAACCCGTACGAAGGCAATCGCAGCAGCGAATATCCGCTCCCGCCGCTGGAGGGTATGCGCCTGACCGATCTGTTCCGCGATGCCGCGAAATCCCTTGGTCAGAAACCGTTTATGGTGCCTGCCGGCCAGGCGTCACGCGCTTATGTAAATCCGCTGGGCGTGCGTATGGGGCCATGCACCTACTGTGGCTACTGCCTGTATTACGGTTGCGGCAACTTCTCCAAATCCAGCCCGAATGCCTGCGTGATCCCGGCGCTGATGCAGCGCGAGAACTTTACTGTGCTCACCGATTCCGCGGTGGTCAGAGTGAACAAAGCGGCAGATGGCAAAACCGCCACCGGCGTGACCTATATCGACCGTAATCAGCAGCAGTGGGAACAGCCTGCGGATATGGTGATTTTATCAGCGTTCCAGATGCAAAACGTGCGTCTGCTGCTGCTGTCGAAAATCGGCCAGCCCTATGATCCGGTCAGCAAAACCGGCGTTGTCGGGCGCGCCTACAGTTTTCAGACGGTGTCTGGCGCCAGCCTGTTCTTCGAAGATGAAAATCTGAATCAGTTTATTGGCGCTGGCGCCCTCTCGCAGCAGGTTGATGACTTTAACGGCGATAACTTCGACCACAGCGAGCTCGACTTTATTGGCGGCGCCGGCATCCTGGTGGTGGCGCGCGGCGCGCGGCCGATTGGCAACGCCGATGCGCTGCCGCCGGGTACGCCACGCTGGGGCAAAGCGTGGAAAAAAGCCTATACCCACGCCTTCCAGAACGGCACCTTTATCTTTGGTCAGGGCACCAGCTTTTCACACGAAGATTATTATCTCGATCTTGATCCTGAGTACAAAGATGACAACGGTAATGCGCTGCTGCGCGTCACCTTTGACTATAACGAGAACGACCGCCGCTCCGCGAAATTTATCGAAGAGAAAAGCGTCGAAATCGGCAAAGCGATGGGGGCGAAAATCGTTATCGGCACCAACTCCGCCGCCGGTAAATATTCGCCGTATAACTTTGCCAGCGACCACACCATTGGCGGTGCGGTAATGGGCGTCGATCCGGCCACCAGTGTGGTTAATCGCTATCAGCAGAGCTGGGACATGCACAACCTGTTTGTCCTTGGCGCCTCGTCGTTCCCCAATAATGCCGGATATAACCCGACGGGCACCATTGGCGCGCTAAGTCTCTGGACAGCGAAAGCGATTATTGAGCAGTACGTGAAAAACCCTGGTCCACTGGTGAAGGTGTGAAATGAATAAAATCTACATAGCCGGTGGTGTCGCGATCATCGCCGCCCTGGTGGCGGGCGTGCTGCTGTATCAGAACGGCAATACTGCGGCGGATAATGTCGCCGATAACCATATTCTGATGAGCCAGCCGCTGACCGCCGCCGATGCCGATGCGGTAAAACGCGGTCACTATATTGCGGTTGCCGGAGACTGCGTCGCCTGCCATACCGCACCGGAAAGCAAAAACGCCTTCGCCGGCGGCTACGCGATCAGCACGCCGTTTGGCGGCATTTACGCCAGCAATATCACCCCGGATGGCGAAACCGGGATTGGTAACTGGACAGAGCGCGACTTCTATCGCGCCGTGCGTCACGGCAAAGGTAAAGACGGTGAAAATCTCTATCCGGCAATGCCGTATAACGCCTATATCAAGGTCAGCGACCAGGATATGCACGATCTGTGGATGTATATGCGTTCGGTAAAACCGGTGCGTTCGGCGGTGCCGGAAACCAGCCTGCCATTCCCGTATAATATCCGCCTGGCGATGATGGGCTGGAATCTGCTGTTCTTTGATAATAAAGGCTTTACTGCCGATGCATCCCAATCAGCCGAGTGGAATCGCGGCGCGTACCTGGTTGAGGGGCTTGAGCACTGCGCCGCCTGTCATACCGCGAAAAATATTATCGGCGGCGATACCAGCGCTTATCTGCAGGGCAGTAATCTCGGTGAGTGGTATGCGCCGGAAATTACCCGCAATCGCTACACCGGGATTGGCAGCTGGTCAGAAGATCAAGTGGTGGAGTATCTGAAGCTGGGCAGCAACCATGTGGCGGTGGCTTCCGGTCCGATGGCGGAAGCGGTCAGCAACTCGACGCAGCACCTGACCGATCAGGATCTGCATGCGATTGCCCGCTATCTGCAATCACAGCCGGGTTCCGATCGGCAGAAACCGACGCCGTTAAGCGCAGCGAGCAGTGCACAGATGAAAATGGGCGAAAATGTCTATTCAATTAACTGCACCGCCTGCCATAACAGCGATGGCAAAGGCATTCCCAACCTTGCCGCCAGTCTGGCGGATAATCCGGCGATTATGGGACCCGACGCCTCATCAATTATCACCACTGTGCTGCAAGGCGGCAGAGGCGCGGTAACCAAAGGCAACCCAACCAGTGGCGCGATGCCAGGTTTTGCGTGGAAATTATCCGATGAGCAGGCAGCGGCGGTAGCGACTTATATCCGCAACTCATGGGGCAATGCCGCACCGGCGGTCACTGCCGGACAGGTGGCGGAGAAGCGCAGCTTGCTGAAACTGCCCGCGCAGATGGCGGAGGGGGCAACACCGTAAAATCAGCGTGCCGGTTATCCTGCGGGATAGCTGGCATCGCTTACTGCTTCATTTTCCCGCTGCTGCCTGCGCCACTCCCCCGGCGACATCTGCCAGATCTGGCGAAACACCCGCGAAAACTGCATCTGATCGCGATAGCCCACCGAGAAGGCAATCACCTTAATCGGCAAACGCGCATCAACCAGCAGCGAGGTGGCGACATTCATCCGCAGTAAAATCAGATAATGTTTCGGGCCATAGCCAAAGCGCGCTTTGAACAGGCGGCTCAGATAGCTGCGGTCTACCCGGCACCAGGCGGCAATATCGCTGACAGTGATATTCTCGTGATAATTGCGCTCCATCCAGTGAATCGCCTTCTCCAGAGGATCGTCTGCTTCAGGCCGGTGGGCGACAGTACAGACGGTGTTCGCCTGTAATGCATCAAGAAACAGGCAGGTCAGCCCGGCAATGCGCAGCGACTGCGCGGTTTCCTGCGCCAGAATTTGCTGCAAATAGTGAAACGCTTCGCGCTGCTCACTGCCAGCGGCGGCGGCATACACCGGATTATCACGATTCAATCCACAGGCTTCAAAAGTGCGCGCCACAATTAAACCGTCAAATTCAATCCACATATATTCCCACGGCTGGCGTTTATCCGCGCTGTAGGTGGTAATTTCATGCGGATAAATCAGAAATGCCTCCCCGGGATTTATTTGATAGCTGCCACGCTCGGTATAAAAACGCCCTGTCCCCTTAATCACATAATGCAGTAAATAGTGCTGGCGCACTGCCGGACCAAAACTATGCCCGGATTCACACACTTCATGGCCGAACTGAAAAATATTAAGGCCGAAATGCGATATCTCTTCCGGTTTAAGATCTTTTTGTACCACTGCTTTCGCCTCAGTGTTGCGCTGACAACATCACATAATCACATAGATTAGCTTGTTTTTAGTGTGAACTGGCTGATGTGGCAAGCGCCAACAGGTTGACAGACGGCTAATTGCGACCTGCCTCACAGATTTGTTGCGCTTTCATTTTTCGCCATATTGATGTCACAAAACGACATATACATTATTTCCGTCGCTGCCTAGAGTCAGGTCAACGCAATATTCACTGGCACAGGAAAAAACAATGAAAATCACCTTTATTGGTGCGGGCAGCACCGTATTTGCAAAAAATGTACTCGGCGACATTATGGCAACCGCATCATTAAGTGAGGTGCAGATTGCACTTTACGATATTGATGAAAGTCGCCTGCAGGACTCCTGGAATATGCTGAATAATATTAATCAGAATATTAACCAGGGGCGCGCCAGCATTGAAAAATATGTGGGCGTCGAACAACGTCGTGCGGCGTTAAACGGGGCGAAGTATGTGATTAACGCCATTCAGGTCGGCGGCTATCAACCTTGCACGGTGACTGACTTTGAGATCCCGAAACAGTTTGGCCTGCGCCAGACGATTGCCGATACGCTGGGGATTGGCGGCCTGTTTCGCGCACTGCGTACCCTGCCGGTGCTGTTTGATATCGCCCGCGAAATGGAGCAGGAGTGCCCGGATGCCTGGTTCCTTAACTATACCAATCCCATGGCCGCCCTGACCGGCGCGATGTTGCGGCATACCGGGATTAAAACCGTCGGGCTGTGCCACAGCGTGCAGGTTTGCGCCGAAACCCTGCTGAAAGCGGTGGATATGCCAACCGACGGCGTCACCTGGCAGATTGCCGGTATCAACCATATGGCGTGGTTACTGGATATTAAGCGCCATGGCGAGGATATTTATCCGGAAGTTAAACGCCGCGCCGCCGCGCTGGCACACAAGCATGACGATATGGTGCGCCATGAAATTATGCGCGTATTTGGCTACTACGTTACCGAATCCTCCGAGCATAACGCCGAATATATGCCGTACTGGATCAAGCGCAATTATCCGCAACTTATCGAACGTTTTAATATTCCACTGGATGAGTATCCGCGCCGCTGTATTGAGCAGATCAATAACTGGCAGATGCAGCGTGAACAACTCACGCGTGACGAAGCGCTGAGCCACTGCCGCAGCCATGAATACGCTTCATATATCATTGAGGCGATGGAAACCGACCAGCCATACAAAATTGGCGGCAATGTGCTTAACCGCGGCCTGATCACTAATCTGCCGTCAGAAGCCTGTGTTGAAGTGCCTTGCCTGGTCGATGCTCAGGGTATTACCCCAACGATCGTCGGCGATCTCCCGCCCCAGCTGGCGGCGCTCAACCGCACCAATATCAATACCCAGTTGCTGACCATTGAAGCCGCCGTCACGCTGAAAAAAGAGCATATCTATCATGCCGCCCTGCTTGATCCGCACACCTCGGCGGAGCTGTCGATTGATGACACCATTCGCCTGTGCGATGCGTTAATCGAAGCACACGGCAACTGGTTGCCGGCTTACCGCTAATCCCTGGCTCACCCTACCTTTAAGCCGCATTGAAAGGAGGCCGACGCTGTTTTTATGGCTGTCAGCGTCGGCTCCGGGGAGATGCGGAAATAACCATGAGCGTTTCACTAAAAACTAAAATCAGCTATGGATTCGGCGCCTTTGGTAAAGACTTCGCCATCGGCATAATTTATATGTACTTAATGTATTACTACACCGATGTGGTGGGCGTTTCCGTCAGTATGGTGGCGTCGCTGTTTCTGGTAGCGCGTATCCTCGATGCGCTGCTCGATCCGGTGATGGGCTGGATTGTCGAACGCACCCGCACACGCTGGGGAAAATTTAAACCCTGGATTCTGATTGGCACGCTGGTAAATTCCGTGGTGCTGATCAGTGTTTTCTGCGCGCATAATTTCACCGGCGGCGCACTGATTGCTTATATCTGGGTCACTTACATTCTCTGGGGTTTTACTTACACCATTATGGATGTGCCTTTCTGGTCGCTGGTGCCCTGCATCACCGTCGATAAACGCGAGCGTGAAGCGTTGATCCCGTGGCCACGTTTCTTTGCCAGCAGCGCCGGTTATCTTACCGGAGTCATTGGCTTGCCACTGATTAACCTGCTCGGCCAGGGCAGCCAGGGCGACGGTTTTATGCGCTTCACCTTTATCCTGGTGTTCTTCTTTGTACTGTCCACCATCGTCACGCTGGTCAATGTGCAGGAGAAGTACTCTTCTTCGCATAATGGCGGCGAGCAGGTGCAGCACGGGCTGAAAAGCGTGCTGATGATGATCGTGCGTAATAAGCCGTTATTTGCCCTGCTGGTCATGGCGTTGTCGTGGAATATGGCCCATAACGTGATTCAGTCCTTTGCCATCTACTACTTCAAATATGTGGTGGGCCGCGAGGAGCTGTTCCCGTGGTATATGATGTATGCCGGAATTGCCAATCTGGCGACTATCGCGCTGTTCCCCTTGCTGGCAAAACGTTTTTCACGGCGCATTCTGTGGATTAGCGCGTCTGTTTTACCGGTATTAAGCTGCCTGTTGCTGCTGATTGTCGGGCTGTATGCGCCGCAAAGCGCCACGTTGATAGCCCTGTCCGGGATTATGGCCAACTGCGGTGGGGCTTTCTTCTGGGTATTGCTGGTAATTATGGTGGCCGATACCGTCGATTACGGCGATTACGCGCTGGGAATGCGCATTGAGAGCATTGCCTTTGCGGTTCAAACCATGGTGGTTAAAGCCGGTTCCGCTTTCGCTGGTCTGGTGATTGGCGTACTGCTCGGCGCCGTCGGTTATCAGGCGGGCGTGCCGCAAAGTGCCAGCACTATAATGGGGATGCAGGGAATTATGATTGTGGTTCCGATGCTGTTCTTTGGCCTGACGCTCTGGGTCTATCTGCGCCATTACGCACTGGATGGCGCACTGCTGCAACAGGTGCAAAATCATCTGAAGCGTAAATATGATGAACCGGTGGATGCTCAGGCGCGTGCGGCTGCGGTACCGGGCCGCGATACACATACGGTGACGCCAGCGGATACGGTTACCGTTAAGTCCTGAATCTGTTGTTCACAGCAGTGATAATCACGGGGGGAACATCGCGTTATTTATGACGTTATGACAATCAGCAGCACGGGCGGCGCTCACGCCGCCCAGCCAGATCAACGCGCCAGCCAGCCGCCATCAACAGCGAGAGTGTAGCCATTGATATAATCCGATGCAGGGGAGGCAAGAAACACCGCCGGTCCCATCAGATCCTGCGGTAAACCCCAGCGTCCGGCAGGAATACGCTCAACAATCGCATCATTACGCGCCTGATCGGCACGCAGCTGCTGAGTATTGTTGGTCGCCATATAGCCCGGCGCAATGGCATTAACATTAATACCGTACTGCGCCCATTCGTTGGCTAACAGGCGGGTGACGCCCATGACGGCGCTTTTCGACGCAGTATAGGAAGGCACGCGGATACCGCCCTGGAACGACAGCATTGAGGCGATATTGATAATCTTGCCGCCCTGCCCCTGACTGATAAACTGACGGGCCACTGCCTGCGACATAAAGAACACAGTTTTAATATTCAGGTTCATCACGTCATCCCAGTCTTTTTCGCTAAATTCCAGCGCGTCCTGACGACGGATAATTCCGGCGTTATTCACCAGAATATCGATATGACCAAACTCCGCCAGCGCCTGTTCCAGCAGCGCAGGCACCACTTCCAGTTTACTCAGATCGGCTTTCAGACTTAAAAAACGGCGACCCAGCGCGGCCACTTGCGCGGCGGTATCTTCCGGCTCCACCACATTAATGCCAACGATGTCACAGCCAGCTTGCGCCAGGCCCACCGCCATACCCTGTCCTAAACCTGTGTCGCAACCGGTAACGATGGCAACTTTACCCTGCAGTGAAAAATTATCGAGAATCATCATATCTTCCTTAGCGCACGGGGCGGAGTTCGCCCGGATAAAAATCAGGTAACAATCGGTCAGCATCATGCTCTTTCCAGTCGGGGAAAGGGCATCACTCACTTACCAGCCTGCCCTGATTCTATCCCTAATTCCCCCTGCAGACAATAAAATCAAAACAGCGTTTTATTTTTAATAAAACCACAACACAAAAACAGCAAATTTTAAACCTGCATGAGTAACGTTATGGCAGCTGTTCAGCAATCACGGGCTGCGCGCCATCGGCGTCATTCATTTTGCGCGAAATATCACTGTTGCCCCAGCACTGCTCGTAGGGGAAACCGACCAGCTCTTCAATTACCGCCCGCGCTTCAGGTTTGATCGCGCTAAGCTCACCACCGGCTTTGATGCGCGCGACTTCCTCTAACACGATAAAGTGGGTTTTGCGGTCGAGGGTCATCTGGCGGCTAAAGATAATCGCGGTCAGCGCCAGTACAATTACCCCGGCAAAGAACACCCATGAGATAGCGTTAATCGCGCTTTCCGGCTGGACATGGGATTTCGACTGGAAGCCGTAATAGCTGAGGATCGCCCCCATCACAAACACGATCACCGAACGGACGATTTTTCCTGAGAAGGTCATTGCGCCGGCATAAATGCCCTCGCGACGACGGCCAGTAAACACTTCGTCAACATCGGCGAGGAAGGTATAGACCGTCCATGGAATGTAGTAGACACCACCGGTACCTAAACCAAACACCACGGTGACGCCAATAATCGCCACGGTGGCGAAATACCCCGGCAGATGCAGGAAGTGCAGCAGTGAGTAGCAGCAGACGGCGAAGATAACGATCGACAGTGCCCAGGTATAAGGTTTGCTAAAACCGCGTTTGACGCAGATAGCAATAAAGATCGCGGTAGAGCATAACTGCAGGATGGCATTCAGGCTGTTTAGCCCGGCAAGAATCGCCGGATCGTATTGCAGCACAAAAATCACATAGTAAGTAAATACGGAAGCGAATAGCCATTCCGCGCCAAAGCCAAACAGGTACATCCCCAGATGCTTGCGGAATACGCGTAAATAGAAGGTGGACTGCATATCGCGCACCAACGCCACCAGCGTTTGCCATAAGGTTTTTTTCTGTCTGACGGCCCTGATGCCGGCATCTTTACGCTCCCATGAGAACCAGTAAAGCATGCCAATGGCGATAAACAGAATCAGGCCATAAGTGATGCCGGTATACAGAAACGGCTGCGCCGACTCTTTGCCATACAGCAGGATAAATTGTCCGGGAATAATCGCCGCCAGGAAGTTAGCCATTTTACCGAAGATCGCTTTATAGCCGGTCAGCTTCGAACGCACGGCAAAATCATCGGTCATTTCGGTGGCCAGCGTTTCGTACGGCACCATCACCGAGGTATAGATCAGTTCGAAAATGACGTACGTGCAGAGGTAATACCAGAAACCAAACCCTTCTACCCACAGTAACGGGTAGAACATCATTAATGGCGCGCCGATCAGTAAAAAGAAACGCCGGCGACCAAAACGTTTACCTAACCAGGTGTTGCCAAAGTTATCGGTTAAATAACCCATTAGCGGATTACTGATGGCATCAATAACACTGGCAACGGAGAAGATAAATGACGCTTCCAGCAGCGTCAGGCCGCAGAAGGTGGTATAAAAATAGAGTAACCATGCTCCGGCAATCGCCAGCGCACCACTGCCCAGCAGGTTGCCCCCGCCATAAGCCAGCTGATGACCCAGATTAACCCTGCGTCCCTCGCCCAAAGGTAGCCTGTTTTTTATCATGGCATTGCGCCTCTTATTTAAATGAACCACTGTTTCATTTTTATTGGATTGTGGTTTTATATATTTAAGAGGCCGCGTATGTTGTGATCAATATCACCATAAATCATAA
Source organism: Winslowiella arboricola (assembly GCF_025527015.1). Lineage (GTDB taxonomy): Bacteria > Pseudomonadota > Gammaproteobacteria > Enterobacterales > Enterobacteriaceae > Erwinia > Erwinia arboricola. The sequence goes on from NZ_JAODIM010000037.1 coordinate 200,570, forward strand.
GCATGCTTATTTATTCTGCTTTTGCGATGCAGATAACATTCGTGGCGTGGAGGAATGGATAGCAGGATCAGTAAAACGGTGAATCAAAACGAGTAAAAACGATTGTGGTGAATCCCCACAGGCCGTCTATCTTAGCCTCAGGAACTTTGCTGGTTCCTTTAATGGTGCAGATTATACCGCCCGGCTTAATGCCGGGCTTTTTTATGCGCGGGTTCTGGTGCTTAACAATTAGATTTTTTCTGGCTGCAACAGCATCTGCTGCTTACGCTGCTTTTTATCTTCATACATTGCGGCATCCGCGGCACGTACCGCCAGATCCGGTGTGCTGGCTGCAGGATTAACGGCAATCACGCCGATGCTGGCACCCGCATAGTCAATTAAGCAATTGCCGGGATGATACTGCCCGATAAGCAGCGCCGCCAGCCGGGATCTGAACGTCTGCGCAGCATCAATGGCTGCGGCCTCCCCTTCAGGTCCGACGCCCGCGACAATAAATTCATCACCACCGAGCCGCCCCAGCACTTCATCCGTTCGTGCACTCTGTTGCAGGCGCTGACTGACCGCCCGCAGGAAGGCATCGCCGGTATCATGACCGTAGCGATCGTTGATCTGTTTAAAACCGTCCAGATCGATAAAAGCTATCAGCACATAACGCGCATCACGCTGTGCACGGGCAAACAGCCGTGGAAGTTGGTCAAATACCGCACGACGATTCGGTAAAGTGGTTAATTCATCGGTAAAACTCACCGCCTTAAGGGCAACATTCGCTTCCTGAAGCTGTTCAAGCAGCTGCTCTTTACGGATATATTGCGCGATAAGCTCGGCAAACAGATGTAACACCTGCTCTGCCTGTTCGGACAGCATGCGGCTTTCAGAACTGGCCGCACAAAGCGTACCGTATAAAGCGCCATCACCCAGCATTACTGGCTTACTGAGATAGGTGGTAATCCCCAGCGCTTTCGCCGCCTGCGAATCCCCCCAGATGCTGGCGACATCACAGGTAAAAGGCTGACCAGCATCCAGCGCACGTTTACATAAGGTGTCTTCCCAGGGAACCGCTAATCCCTCGGGGATCTGCATCTGCTGGCTGTTGCGCGAGAACAGAATATGTTGTTTAGCGTCGGCCAGATCGATCCGCGTCAGGTAGGTGGACTCCATATTGGTCACCAGTTCAAGCATTTCCAGCATCTGGCGCACAAAGCCTTCAAGGGTCTTTTCAGTCCCCAGCGCATCTGAAATACGCTCAATTAAATTTTCGGTCATAATTCAGGTTGTCCAGATCCCGGATGTTGGTGGTGATACAAGCAAAAGAAGAGCGATTTTTACCGCGCTAAAGATAACATCTGAATAATTTTTAATTTTTGACTGGGCAGCCAGCCAGATCTTGCTACTGGAATAATCATCGGCCACAGAGTAAAAAATTTTAGCTCTGATTACAAACCAGTATGTGGCGCTGGCGGGGTGTAAAAAGCCAGAAATGGCTCACTGAGTCGCTCGGTTCCCTTTGCTTTATCGCGGGAAATAAGCCGATATGACTGACAGCGAAATTTGCCTTAAGTCTGTTACATCTGTATTACAGCTATTTTCTCTGCCACAAACGGGAATTTGTGCAGATGCACAATTCAGGCGCTGTGAGATATATTCTCCTGGTAAAAACTGGCTGGATAATATCCGGTCTTAAACAGAACATTCAGAAGATAATATTTTTTTATTATTAACTTTAGTAATGTTGTTTGGGATTTATCCTAATAAACATTAACATCGGCATTCCGATACTCCACGATGACCAACGAGTTTTGTATGGCTAATCCTATATTATCAGGTCTGGCAGGCTGTGTTCTGTTAATAGCGTCACCCTTTACGCATGCGCAAACTAAAATTCCTGCGCCTCAGGAAGGTAACTGGATTGCCCCCGAGTTTACTTTTAATAATGGTGAAAAACTCAAAAACCTGAAGATCCACTATTACACCTTAGGGGATCGCAGTAAGCCGGCGATTTTATTACTGCATGGCACCAACCAGCCGATTAAAGCACTGCTGGCTGACAACTTTGGCGGTGAATTATTTGGCCCGGGTCAGGCGCTGGACAGCAGTAAATACTTTATTATTATGCCGGAAAGTATTGGTTCCGGAAAATCATCGCGCCCCTCCGATGGCTTACGCATGAAATTCCCGCAATACGATTATAACGATATGGTGCTGGCGCAATATCGCTTACTGAAAGAGGGATTAGGCATTAACCACCTGCGTCTGGTGATGGGATATTCCATGGGAGGCATGCAAACCTGGATCTGGGGTGAGAAATATCCGCAGATGATGGATGCGCTGGTGCCAATGGCATCACAACCTAATGAATTATCGGGCCGAAACTGGATGATGCGCCGTATGCTGATTGAGTCGATTAAAAACGACCCGGCATGGAATCAGGGAAATTATACCCAGCAGCCACCGGTACTGAAGAGCGCCAGCATCATGTTTAGTATTGCCACCACCGGCGGCACCCTCGCGTATCAGAATAAAGCTCCGACCCGAGCGATGGCCGATAAACTGATCGATGAACGGCTGGCAGCCCCTGCCACCAGCGATGCCAATGACTTTATTTATATCTGGGGTTCTTCCGCGAATTATAATGCGCTACCAGAATTAAACAGAATTAAAGCCCCGATGCTGATCATTAATTCAGAAGATGATGAACGTAATCCGGTGGAAACCGGAATTCTGGCTGGTGAACTCGATAAAATAAAACAGGCTGAGCTGCTGCTTATTCCTGCCAGTAAAGAGACCAGCGGACATGGCACAATGATGTCGGCAAAGTTTTATCAGGATAAACTCAAAACGTTTTTAACTACATCTGAATAACAGCAGACAAATTAATGATGACTCACCCGGCAAACAACCGTTTTTGCCGGTTACCACCTTTTCAATACTGCTCTTAATTATTTAATAATTTTATCAACACGCAGCGTCGTATGACTCCAGATTGAGAGTCAGTACTCACTTTTCTTCATTAACCGGCAACAGGGAATAAGCTATGTTTCGCAAGATAAAGATCCGTACCGCACTTAGCATGATGGTTTTTTCATTGGCGGCATTATTACTTTTTGTTGGCGTATTGGGATTAGTCGCCGTGCAGTCAGGCGATAAATCCTTTGCCCGTGTCGATAACGAAGTGTTGCCGGGTCTGGTGGCGCTGAATGACAGCTCTGAGCTGTTACTGCGCGCCCGGCTCGATTTGCGTCTGTATGAATCATTAATGGGGAAAGGCGATGCCGCCGCGGGCAAAGTCGCGCTTGAACGCGCCAAAGGTAAGATCGATGGCGCTAATGCAAAATGGCAGGAGTATCTGAAATATCCGCAGTCAGCACAGGAAGAGGTGATTTCCGGCGAGATGGCCGACCGGCGTGGCACATTAATGAAAGAATTTATTCAGCCCGCCCTGACAGCTCTGGCCGCGGGAAATCTCGATGAATATCGTCAGCGTGCCGGACAGTCCACACAGCTGTATGCCGCGTTTGATAAATCATCCAAAGCGCTGGTGGCCTTTAAACTGAAAAGCATTGATGAAGCCTGGGCCGATTCCAATCATCGCGTGGAGCAGATGGCGTTTATTCTCTGGTGTGCGCTGGCATGCGCGCTGTTACTGGCGGCTCTGGCCTGGATGGGGATGACCAGGCTGATTGTGAAGCCAATGCATCAGGCGATTGCCGTCTTTGACCGTATTGCCGAAGGCGACCTGCGCGCCAGAATCGATATTAACGGTAAAAATGAAATGGCTCAGCTGTTTGCCGCGGTTCAGCGTATGCGCGATGGCCTGGAGAATATGGTGCTGGTGGTGCGTAACGGTACTGATGCGATTAGCAGCGGCGTGGAAGAGATTGCGACCGGTAATATCGATCTCTCCGCCCGTACCGAACAGCAGGCGGCCTCGCTGGATGAAACCGCGTCGAGCATGGAACAGATTATGGCGACGGTGATTAATAATGAAGACAATACGCGTAAAGCCAACGATCTGGCGCTAAAGGCGTCTGACTCCGCCACGCGCGGCGGCAATGTGGTATCAGAGGTGATCGATACCATGCGCTCAATTAAACTGAGTTCTGCAAAAATCTCTGACATCGTGGGAGTTATTGACGGTATCGCTTTCCAGACCAACCTGCTGGCGCTGAATGCGGCGGTCGAATCGGCACGCGCCGGTCAGTATGGCCGGGGATTTGCGGTAGTGGCATCGGAAGTCAGAACCCTTGCCCAGCGCAGCGCCACTGCGGCAAAAGAGATCGGCACCATGATTAATGATTCACTTGGCCGCATTGAGAAAGGCGCCGGACTGGTGGAAGTGGCGGGCAATACGATGAATGAAGTGTTGTCCGATGTGAAAAAGGTGGTGGATATCATGGATGAAGTGATGCTGGCTTCCGGCGAACAGAGCCGCGGCATTTCGCAGATTAATATCGCCATTAATCAGATGGACAGCGTCACTCAGCAGAATGCCACGCTGGTGTCCGAAGTCGCGACCTCTGCCAGCTCGCTGCAACTGCAGGTGGCGAATCTGCAACAGTCGGTAACACGCTTCCAGATTGCCCGCGCAGAGATCCCGGCGGATAACGATCTGTTCAGAATACCGCAAAATATCGCGCTGCCCGCGGCCCGTTAAGGTCAGCAACCTCAGCCGCCCGTTTCCGACACCGGAAACGGGCCAGAAATTATCTGCTCAGCGGTTTGCATAAAAAAGATCCAGCAGCTTAACTACTGATATAAAAATAGCCGTATTCCCCCTGAATTTTTTTATTCCCGTTTGCCAGCCCACCCGGGTAAAAAATTAAAAAACTTTAATCCATACAATAAGTAATTGAATTGTAGCAAAAATGCTACCGCCCGGTAACCATTGCGTTATCAGCGTTCTTTTTTTATGAATCAAATGGTACAATCCTGGCGCCGTGTGGCGGGGGAGGTTCTCTCAGGTTTACACGAATCGCAGAATGGGCTTTGTTCTGCCTTATCAGCACGCAAAAAAGCCATTACAAAACAGTTTCCAGCCGCTGGCATGATGTTTTTTCTGTGGCAGAAAGGTATGAATTTGTGGCCGGGAACGATTATTTTTTTTAGGGGAGTTTGTGTTATGGCAGAAAATTCCGCTCGTCCCGGTAAAGGACTGAGCATCTGGTCAGTGCTGCTCGGAGTAATATTACTCGCAGTCGGACTGTTCTTTGTTATCGGTGGCGGCAAACTGGTCGCCTTAGGCGGCAGCTGGTACTTCCTGATTGCCGGTATGGTCACCCTCCTGTCTGCAATTCAGTTTTTCCGTCGCAAATCATCTGCGGTAGTGCTGTTTATTGTTACCTTTGTTGGCACCTTAATCTGGGCGTTAATTGATGCGGGCTGGGATTTCTGGCCACTGGTATCGCGCCTGATGGTGCCGGCAGGCCTGCTGCTGCTGGCGTTCCTCACCTGGCCTGCGCTGCGTAAACGCGAAGGTAAGTCTTCACTGGCAAAACCCGCTTACACGCTGGCGGCGCTGTTTGCGGTCGGTATGGTTGTCGCCTTCGTGCAGATGTTCCAGCCGCATCCAACCGTGGCATTTAATGGTCAACAGTTGCCACTGGTGCCGGTTGATAAAAGCAAAGCGCAGAAAGACTGGGATAACTACGGTAACACCCCGGAAGGCAGCCGTTTTGTGGCGCTGGATCAGATCACCCGCGATAATGTGAAAGATTTAAAAGTCGCCTGGACCTTCCACACCGGCGATACCCCGCTTAGCCCGACCGGTAGTGGTGCTGAAGATCAGCAGACGCCACTGCAGGTTGGCAACACCCTGTTCCTCTGTACTCCGCATAACAATGTGATTGCGGTGGCAGCCGACAGCGGTAAAGAGCTGTGGAAACGTGAAGTTAACGCCCAGGCGCAGGTCTGGAACCGTTGTCGTGGTCTGGCCTATTTTGACGCCAGCAAACCGCTGACACAGCCAGACGTGCCGGGTTCCACGCCGGTCACGCCGGTTAACCTGCCAGCAGGTGATACCTGCCAGCGTCGTATTCTGATGAACACCATCGATGCGCGTCTGATTGCGATCAACGCCGATAACGGTGAGTTCTGTGAAAACTTTGGCGACAAAGGCACGGTTGACCTGAAAGCCGGTCTGGGTGATGCGCAGGATCCGAAATATCAGCTGACCAGCGCCCCGACGCTGGCGGGAACCACGGTAGTTGTCGGTGGTCGTGTCGCTGATAACGTGCAGACCGATATGCCTGGCGGCGTACTGCGTGGTTTTGATGTGATCACCGGCCAGATGCGCTGGGCATTTGACCCGGGCAATGCCGATCCGAATGCGGTGCTGATGCCGGGTAAAGAGTTTGCCCGCAGCACACCAAACTCCTGGGCGCCAATGTCCTATGACCCGAAAATGAACACGGTGTTCATTCCGATGGGTAGCTCATCGGTTGACCTGTGGGGCGCTAACCGCACTCAGCTCGATCATAAATATGGCGCATCCGTGCTGGCGCTCGACGCCACCAGCGGTAAAGAGAAGTGGGTTTATCAGACCGTACATAACGATCTGTGGGACTTCGACTTACCGATGCAGCCAAGCCTGATCGACTTCCCGGAAAAAGATGGCACCACCAAACCGGCGGTGGTGATTGGCGGCAAAACCGGCATGATCTTTGTGCTTGATCGCCTGACCGGTAAGCCACTGACCAAAGTCGAAGAGCGCGAAGTCAAAACCGCGGGCATCCCCAATGAGCAGTACTCGAAAACTCAGCCCTTCTCCACTGGCATGCCGTCAATCGGCAACCAGACGCTGAAAGAGTCTGATATGTGGGGCGCCACGCCGTTTGACCAGCTGGCCTGCCGTATCGACTTTAAATCCATGCGTAACGACGGCCTGTTCACCGCGCCAGGTACTGACCGCTCCCTGAGCTTCCCGGGATCGCTGGGTGGTATGAACTGGGGCAGCATGTCGACCGATCCTAATAACCATTACATCTTCGTTAATGATATGCGTCTGGGTCTGTGGGTACAGATGATCCTCGCGGATACCAAAAAAGCGAAGGCCAGTGATGGTGGTGAAGCGGTTAATGCCGGTATGGGCGCAGTACCGCTGAAAGGCACGCCGTATGAAGTGAATAAAAACCGCTTCCTGTCTGCTGTGGGCATTCCATGTCAGAAGCCACCGTTTGGTACGCTGTCGGCGATTGATATGAAAACCCAGAAAATTGTCTGGCAGGTGCCGGTAGGTACGGTGCAGGATACCGGTCCGTTTGGCATTAAGATGGGCGTGAAAATGCCAGTCGGCATGCCAACGCTGGGCGGTACGCTGGCGACTCAGGGTGGCCTGGTGTTTATCGCGGGCACCCAGGACTACTATCTGCGCGCCTTTGATGCTTCAACCGGTAAGGAAGTGTGGAAAGCGCGTCTGCCGGTTGGCAGCCAGGGTGGACCGATAAGCTACGTGTCACCGAAAGATGGTAAGCAGTACATCCTGATTTCAGCGGGCGGCGGACGTCAGTCACCGGATCGCGGTGATTATGTGATTGCTTACGCTCTCTAAAGGTTTTTTTACGGGCGGCGAAAACGCCGCCCCTGGATAAACCTATGAATTTTCCGCACGGGCGGCGTTCTCGCCGCCCGTGCCGATGACGTGCACAATGGCAAGGCGCCAGGTGATCGATACCTGTTATCCCCAGCGGGTTTCGCGCCAGCAGGCATAGCTACTGGCCATAATGGTCAGCACAGTGACCAGCATGGCCGCTATCCATTGAATATCCAGCATTCGCCGCAGCACTGTCACAAAGCCTTCCTCGTATGGCGGGATACTACCGCTCTTCACCGCAACAAAATAGAAAACGGCCGCAATAATAAGCTGGATGGCAAACCATGCCACTACCGGCGCAATCAGCGCCAGCCAGAGGCCGGTCGACAGGTGCCGTACCAGCCAGACAAAGCAAGCCAGCGGCGTCAGCGCAGGCAACAGCTGACTTAAAATGGTTAATAACAGGTTTGATAACGGGACGCTGTATTGCTGCGATATCTGCCAGGACATAATCATATCGGCTGGCAAGGTGCGATACAGCAGCAGAAAACAGACGATGCCCCAGACCAGCGGCGCTCTTAACGCATTTTTCATTACCACACCTCCCCCGGCTACGGTTTATCAGGCCACTCCGCCGGCATCCTGCTACCATACGTCCCTCTCCTTTCCACTGCGGCAATTAAGGTTCTGTATGTACAACTATCCGGCGCGCGTTAGCTTTGACGAAGAAAACGACGAATATGTTATCAGCTTTCGCGATTTCGAAAATCTCCACTCTGTAGCATTAACGGAAGATGATATTGAGTTAGCCGCACAAGAGAGCTTAACCGCTGCTATCGGCGACAGCATTGCTGACCGCCTGCCGCTGCCGCCGCCCTCAGTAGCAACCGGCGATGAAATTGTGCTTCATCTGCCGGTGCTGACCTGCCTGAAAATGGCGCTGCATAACGCCATGATCGCCAGCGGCACGCGCAAGGCGGATTTAGCGCGAAAGCTGAATCAGAACAGTGCGCAGACTGACCGGCTGCTGGATGTCGGTTATGCTTCTAAAGTTGAAACGCTGGAGCAGGCTTTATATCTGCTGGGTTATGAAGTTTCAGTGCAGATCAGGGCGATCTGAAACAGAGCGACGATAAAATGCCCTGATCTCTGATTCTGGTCATCACTCCGCGGTTTATTTAACCGGATCCGGCTTCTCCGCATCCGATTCATCAGGGATAATGATGGTTGTGGATTTTTCTCGCCGGGAACTCAATGAGCGATATGCAGCAATCACGCGCGGTGCGTAAGCAGCCGATTAAACTCAGTACCTCCATCACCCTGATGGTGAGCGTTGTGCTCGCCTCGCTGCTGCTGGTGGTGCATCTGCTCTATTTCTTCCAGATCAGTGACATCGTACGTCAGGGTCAGGAGGATAAAGCCTTCGCGGTAGCCAGAACGCTGGCGGCGTCGCCGGCATTGCAGCAGGCGATGCTGAATACGGACAGCGACCTGATCCAGCCGCTCGCCAGTGCGGTGCAAACCCGCAATGACCTGCTGTTTGTGGTGGTGACCAATATGGACGGCATCCGCTATTCACATCCCAATCCGGATGTTATTGGTCACCATTTTATCGGCGACGATATCAATATTGCGCTGCTCGGCAAGGAAAACGCCTCGGTTAACCGTGGCGTGCTGGCCGAGGCGTTGCGGGTGTTTACCCCGGTTTACGGCCCGCAGCACCGGCAAATCGGCGTGGTGGCGATCGGTATCCCCCTGACCAGTGTGGCAAGCCTGGTGAATGAAAACCGCTGGAACATTCTGTGGACCGTCCTGTTTGGTACGCTGGTGGGTTCACTGGGCATCTGGTGCCTGGTGAAAATGTTAAAACGTATTATGTTTGGCTATGAGCCGTATGAAATCTCGCGGCTGTTTGAACAACGCCAGGCGATGCTGCAATCGATTAAGGAAGGAGTGATCGCCGTTGACGATCAGGCGCATGTGACGCTGATCAATCAGGCGGCGCGCCAGATGTTTCGCGAAAGCGGCAGCCTGGAGAATATGGTTATCGGTAATGCGGGCCAGTCATTGCCGATGCTGACCAATCTGCGCGAGGTATTGCGCACCGGCGTCGCACGGCGTGATGAAGAGATTAATTTTAAAGGGCGCATGCTGTTAAGTAATACCGTACCGGTGCGCAGCAACGAGGTGATTATTGGCGCAATCTGTACCTTCCGCGATAAGACCGAGATCCACCAGCTGATGCAGCGCCTGAGCGGGATGGTGAATTATGCCGACGCCCTGCGCGTTCGCTCCCATGAATTTATGAACAAGCTACATGTTATCCTCGGCCTGTTGCATATGAAGAGCTATATGCAGCTGGAAGATTATATTCTGAAAAGCGCCAATAATTATCAGACAGAAATCGGCTCGCTGCTGCTGAAAATAAAATCGCCGGTGATTGCCGGATTTTTGCTTGGCAAGATTAATCGTGCTGGCGATAGCGGGCATGTTCTGACTCTCAGTGATGAGAGCCAGGTGCCGGATAATGAGAATGAGCAGCAGACCACCGCGCTGATTACCGTGCTGGGCAATCTGATTGAGAACGCGCTGGACGCCATGCACCAGCAGCCTGAAGGTGAAGTGAATGTGTTGCTGCATTACCAGCAGAACTGGCTCACCTGTGAAGTCAGTGACGACGGTCCCGGCATTCAGCCAGAACATATTGAGGCCATTTTTGCCAAAGGCTTCTCATCGAAAGGCGAGGATCGTGGTGTCGGACTATTCCTCGCGAAACAGCAAGTTGAAAGCCTCGGCGGCACTATTATGGTAGAGTCCGAACCCGGGGTGTATACCCAATTTTTAGTCCAGCTGCCCTGGGATGGTGAGAGGATGCGCAGATGATTAATGTTTTAGTGGTGGATGATGACGCTATGGTGGCGGAGCTTAACCGTTGCTATATTGGCCAGATCCCCGGATTTACCTGCTGCGGCACTGCCTCAACCTTACAGCAGGCGAAAAATATGGTGTTAAATCCCCCGGTGCCGATCGATCTGATCCTGCTGGATGTCTATATGCAGGGCGATAACGGCCTGGATTTACTGCCTGAGCTGCGCCATGCCGGAAAAGCCATTGATGTGATTGTGATCTCTTCGGCGGCGGATGCGGTAACCATTAAGAAATCACTGCAGTATGGGGTCGTGGATTACCTGATCAAACCCTTCCAGTTCCCGCGCTTTGAAGAGGCGCTGACCGGCTGGAGCAAGAAGAAAAGTATGATGGACAGCCATCAGTATTATGAACAATCGGATGTCGATCAGTTGATTCATGGCAGCCACCCGGTTGTCGCCGATAACAAACGGCTGCCAAAAGGGTTAACCGTACAGACCCTGCGAACCATCTGCCAGTGGATCGACAGCCATCCCGACAGTGAATTTTCCACCGATCAGCTGGCGACCGCTGTGAATATTTCTCGCGTCTCCTGCCGCAAATACCTGATCTATCTGGCGCAAATCAATATTCTGTTTACCAGCATTCACTATGGCGTTACCGGTCGCCCGGTCTATCTCTATCGCCTGCAGGCTGAACAGCATGAGTTATTAAAGCAGTATTGCCAGTAAGTGGTTTAGCGCAGGCGGTATTCGTTATCCAGTAAGCTAAAGCTAAACTGCCGTTGCGAAGAGAGGATCACCTCCTTCGCTTTGGTCACCAGAATCGCCTCAATCTGCGGGACAGCAGCAAGATAAGCCAGCCCCGCGGTGACGCCCAATCCGTAAATCAGCGTGGTATAGATATCGCCATCCAGCGAGTCATCGGAAATTATCGTCACGCTTAGCAGCTCGTTATCGAGCGGATAACCGGTTTGCGGATCGAGAATATGGTGATAACAGCGACCGTTGTGCGCAAAATAGCGCTCATAAATGCCGGAAGTGACCACCGACTTACCGGCAACCCCGATCACGCCGATCAGTTCTTCAGCAGCGGCAAACGGTTTTTTTAAACCTACAGACCAGCCCGCCCCCAATGTATGCACATTGCCGCCCAGATTAATCAGCGCCCGATCAACCTGCTGCTGTTGCAGGTAATGCTTAATCACATCCGCAATATAACCCTTGGCAATCGCACCGAGATCGATCTCCATCGCGGCTTTTTCCAGTAGTACCGAACAGTTCTGCTCATCCAGACTCACAAGGCGTGGGTCGGTCAGCGCCAGCAGCGCCTGCAGTTCACTGGCCGGCGGCACCGCATCGCCGTGAAAACCGATTTTCCAGCGTTTGACCAGCGGGCCAATGGTGAAATTGAAACAACTGCCCGGCAGCAGACTGACCGCCCGGGCGCGTTTAATCAGATTGAATACCGGCCGGCTGACCACCACCGCATGGCTGCCCGCCGCGTGATTGATGGCCATCACTTCCGAATCGGCCCGGTTAACTGTCAGCAGATCTTCCAGCCGTTTAATGCGGCCAAATACCTGTTTCGCCAGCGCTTCATCGTGACTGAACAGTTTAAGAAGAATCGGCGATCCCATTAATACTGTGGAGTAACTACAGATGCGTTCTTCTGCTGGCATAGTGATCCTCCTCAACAATAGTGGTTACCGGGCCGCTCGCTGCGCTTAACGCCGGGCGTATTTTGCCGCGTGGCTGCCTGCCTGAATACCAAAAATAATAATATCGGCAACGGCATTACCGCCAATCCGGTTGCTGCCATGCAGTCCGCCAACCACCTCACCGGCGGCAAAAGCGCCGGGGATCAGCTGGTTTTGCGCATCCAGAACCGCGCTATCTTCATTGGTTACCACGCCACCCATGGTGTGGTGAACCCCCGGCGCAATGCGAATGGCGTAAAACGGCCCCTGGCTGATCGGCTGGCGCAGCGCCGTTTTGCGACCAAAATCCGGGTCGCACTGGTCGGCAACAAATCCATTGTAGCGTGTCAGCGTCTGTTGCAGGGTGGCGGCATCAATATTCAGTTCAGCCGCCAGTCCTTGCGGTGAGCTGGCGCTGACAACAAAACCGCGTGCCAGATACTCATCCGCCGCCTTGTTTTTCAGCCTCACCTGCTCATCAAATACGATATAAGCGTATTTTTCCGCCAGCCCGATAATCGCCGCCGACACTTTGTCGCGCGTTTCCATCTCATTAAAGAAGCGCTCACCCTGCTGATTGACCAGAATCGCGCCGCCACCGCGGATAGACTCGGAAATCAGGTAGGAGGTTTGTTGTTCCACCGTTGGATGGATCTGGATCTCGCCCATATCCACCGTTGCGGCACCAATCGCTTCCAGCAAGGCGATACCACCGCCGGTGGCCCCCTGATGGTTAGTGGTAACAAACCCCGCCAGCTCCGGGCGGTATTTCACCACCATCGCGCTGTTGGCGCTGAATCCGCCGCTGGCGACAATCACGCTTTTGCTGATAATCGTCAGCTGTTCCTGATCCTCGTTAATCACCCGCACACCGCTAACCGCACCATCGGCATACAGGATTTCACTGACGGATGTATCAAGCATCAGATCAATATTGCGTTTATTGATATTTTTCACCAGCCCGCTGATCAGGAAGCCGCCTACCGCCGAGCCATCTGCCGGGCGATGGGTGCGGTCAATGCTCATGCCGCCGGTGATGGTGATATCATTCAGTTCGATACCGCGTTCTGCCAGCCACTCTACTGCCAGCGGCGCCTGCTCGACGAATCGATTCAGCAACTGGGTATTATTTTTGAAGTTACCGCCTTTCAGGGTTTCCTGATAGAACTGTTGTTTACTGTCGACAATGCCTTTCAGTTTCTGGAAACGGGTTTCTGCTGCATTCATACCGACCGAGGCTTTAATGGTGTTTCCGCCAATGGTCGACATCTTCTCGATAATCAGCACGCTGGCGCCTTCATCGCTGGCCTGAATCGCCGCCGCCAGTCCTGCGCCACCGCTGCCGATCACCACCACATCATAGCGTTGCGCTTCTGTCGGGTTGCCACCCTCTTCCACAATCTGCGCTTTGCAGGAGTTGACCATCGCTTTCGCGACCGCTTTTTTCACCGCTTCGCTCTGGGTAGTCGCGCCGCTCACCGCATCAACATGCGGGCTGTTAGCATCCAGAATACGGCTGCGAATAGTGTCAAAACTGGTGACAAATGCCACATCGAGGCTGGCGTCCGGCTCCAGAGTAATATCGGTAATGCGGTCGGTCTCCAGGCTGACGTTGATCATCAGCTGAGTATCCGCATCCTGCACTTTCTGCCGGAACACACCAGGTTTAAATTTCTTCGCGGACAGGCTCATATCGCGGATCATTGCGTCGACCAGCGAGAAGCGCCAGAGCGGTTCCGGGATGGTCAGCGCTTCACGTTGAGTACTGTCGATAAACAGCTCAAGGGTTTGCTGACTGGCGATGCGGTCGGCCCAGTCCGGATAAGCAATACAGGCTTTACCAACCGCCACCAGATCATAGCCATGTTCGAGGGCTAAATCGGTATCGCTTTTATTTACCACACCGCCGACGCCCATCACTGGCACCTCAGCCAGCTTCGCGGAACGCATCGCAATATATTTCGCAATCAGCGGCCGGCTGTCAGCACTGTCGACAATTGACGGACGCAGGAAATAACCCATTGAGAAGTGCAGATAATGCAGACCGCGATCCGCCAGTTTTTCCAGCAGATACATCGTATCGTCAAAACGGATGCCCGGTTCTTCCAGCTCTTCCGGCGAAAAGCGATAGCCGATAATAAAGGTGTCGTCCGCGTACTCACGCGCCATACGGTGGGTAATATCCAGAACCGCCAGCGGGAAGCGGCTGCGTTTATCGCGGCTGCCGCCCCAGCGGTCGCTGCGCTGATTGGAATGTGGTGAATAAAACTGCTGAATCAGGTAAGTATTAGCGCCATGGATCTCCACCCCGTCAAAGCCCGCCGCGATGGCGCGCCGTACCCCGTCGCCGAACTGGCTGATGGTGTACTCCACCTGTTCAGCGGTCAGCGCCAGCGGTTTAGCCGCGCCCTCGCGCGGCGCGGCGATAGCGCTTGGCGCGACCGGCGAACGCCCCCCGATCAGCTCCGGCTCCACCATACGGCCGCCATGGTAGATCTGCAGAATCGCTTTCGAGCCCTGACTTTTAATCGCGCTGGCGATCTGCGACAGACCGGCAATTTTGTCGTCATCGTCGATACCGATAGCACCCGGAAACGCCAGTCCTTTATTATCGATAAAACAGCACTCGACAATCACTGTACCAATACTGCCGGCACGCACCCGGTAATACTCCACCAGTTCAGGACTCACCCTGCCATTATTAATGCCGGTACAAGTGGTCATTGGCGCCATTAGCAGACGATTTTTAAGCTCCACCCCATTGGGTAAAGTAAACGGCATTAATATCCGATCGCTGATGCTCATAATAAGCCTCTCCATAATTTTAGAATGTTGCATAGTTTTTAAATTTGTTATCGGCTTATGGTTTTCTTAATTGTTGTTATTGGCCGACGTCATAATGCCAATATAATATTTTTCACCTGGTCAGAGGAGTAACATTAGTTAATTAACTAATTATAATATTGTTGCATATATGCATTTTATCGCTATTTTTTGACGTAAATCAAAAGCGATACTCACGCTCTGTTTTCGCCAGATAACATGCCGCCTGCCAGTCTCCCCGCCACGCCACACCTGACTGACGCTGACCACAGAAGAGTTCAGGTAAAAAACTCTGTTCAGGATATTTTATTGATCAGGATCAACAGTAATTAATATGGAAGTCGCATCATATAAATATATCAATAGCGTTAATAACGCATCAGTTAATCAGAACCGAATAATGGCGCAGGGAATACAGTAACTCTGCCATTTAATTAACTTTAAAAAGTTAATTAACTAAAGAAATTAAGTATTTCCTGCACGCTAAAAAATTATTAACTCTTGAAGACGATTGAAAAATGACAAACGTTCCGCTATCCAACCCGTTAACACCAGCAGGTCACTCTGCAAGTGGGAAAATTAAAAAGCTGATCCCGATGTTATTGCCCGCACTGGTCGCCATTATATTATTACTGGTGCCAGTGCCGGCAGGACTGGAGCCCTATGCATGGCATTTCTTTGCCATTTTTGTGGGGGTGATTGTCGGCTTAATTATTGAACCCTTACCCGGCGCAGTGATTGGTCTCACCGCTGTAGTGATTATCGCCCTCGGCGGCCAGTGGCTGTTGTTCAGCCCGGAGCAGCTGGCGGCGCCTGGTTTCAAACTCGCCAGCCAGTCATTTAAATGGGCGGTCAGCGGTTTTGGCAACTCAACGGTCTGGCTGATCTTCGGCGCATTTATGTTTGCCGCTGGCTATGATAAAACCCGCTTTGGCCGCCGCCTGGCGCTGATCCTGGTGAAATATCTTGGTCGTCGCAGTCTGACGCTGGGCTACGCGATTACCTTTGCCGACCTGCTGCTGGCGCCTTTTACCCCTTCCAATACCGCGCGCAGCGGCGGCACCATTTATCCGATTATAGCCAACCTGCCGCCGCTGTACGGCTCCAAACCCAACGATCCCAGCGCACGCAAGATCGGCTCTTATCTGATGTGGGTAGCAATTACCGCAACCTGTATCAACAGCTCGCTGTTTCTGTCAGCTCTGGCGCCCAACCTGCTGGCGCTGGCGCTGGTGAAAACCACCGTCGGCATCAATATTGCCTGGGGCAGCTGGTTTATCGCCTTCCTGCCCGTCGGCGCGCTGCTGTTGCTGACAATGCCGCTGCTGGCTTACTGGCTCTATCCACCGCAGGTTAAAATCAACGACGAAGTGCCGCGCTGGGCGCAGCAGGAACTGGAGAAACTGGGCAAGCTGTCACGCAACGAAATTCTGTTGCTGCTGTTTGTCTGCTGTGCGCTGATGATGTGGATTTTCGCTGCCAGCTGGATTGAGCCAGCGCTGGCTGCGGTACTGGTGATCACCCTGATGCTGTGGACCGGCGTGCTGGAGTGGAATGACATTACCAGCAATAAACCGGCATGGAATACCTTTGTCTGGTTCGCCACGCTGGTGGCGCTGGCGGATGGCCTCTCTTCTACCGGATTTATCAGCTGGCTGGGTAAAGAGGGTGGCGTGCTGATGAGCGGCATCTCGCCGGACCAGGCGACCATCGTGCTGCTACTGGCCTATTACCTGCTGCATTACCTGTTTGCCAGCACCACTGCCCATACCACCGCACTGCTGCCAGCGATGCTGACTATCGCCGCCACCATTCCGGGTATGAATATGATGGTGTTCTGTCTGATGCTGGTGACTTCGCAGGGCGTGATGGGCATTATTACCCCTTATGGTACCGGTCCAAGTCCGATTTATTACGGCAGTGGCTATCTGCCGACCGCCGATTACTGGCGGCTGGGCAGCATTTTCGGCGCCATCTTCCTCGCCGCGCTAATCGTTATCGGTTACCCGTGGATGACCATGATGTTCGGATAACCGACGGGGCGGGCATAATGCCCGCTCAATAAATGGCTGGAAGATTTGAATTTATTGCTTATTAAGTGAGAAAAAAATGTCGAATAAACCTTTCCATTATCAGGCGCCTTTCCCGCTGGCAGCGGAAGAGACCGAGTACCGGCTGATCAGCCGCGACTATGTTTCTGTCTCTGAGTTTGCCGGCCAGGAAGTGCTGAAAGTTGATCCCCAGGCGCTGACCCTACTGGCGCAACAAGCCTTTCACGATGCCGCATTTATGCTGCGTCCGGCCCACCAGCAGCAAGTCGCGGCGATTCTTGATGACCCGCAAGCCAGCGAAAATGATAAATATGTGGCGCTGCAATTCCTCAGGAACTCAGAAATTGCCGCCAAAGGTATTCTGCCAACCTGCCAGGACACCGGCACCGCGATTATCGTTGGCAAGAAAGGCCAGCACGTCTGGACCGGCGGTGGTGACGAAGAGGCGTTGTCGCGTGGGGTGTATAACACCTATATCGAGAATAACCTGCGCTATTCGCAGAACGCCGCGCTGGATATGTATCAAGAGGTGAATACCGGCACCAACCTGCCGGCGCAAATTGATCTCTACAGCGTGGATGGCGCGGAATATAAGTTTCTCTGTATGGCGAAAGGCGGCGGCTCAGCCAATAAAACCTATCTGTATCAGGAAACCAAAGCCCTGCTCAGCCCGGGTAAATTAAAAGATTATCTGATCGATAAGATGCGCAGCCTCGGCACCGCCGCCTGTCCGCCGTACCATGTAGCATTTGTGATTGGCGGCACCTCTGCGGAAGCCACCCTGAAGACGGTTAAACTGGCCTCGACGCACTACTATGATGAGTTGCCTCATCAGGGCAATGAACATGGTCAGGCATTCCGCGATCTGGCGCTGGAGCAGGAACTGCTGGAAGCCGCGCAGAACTTTGGTCTGGGCGCACAGTTTGGTGGCAAATATTTCGTGCATGATATCCGCGTGATCCGTCTGCCGCGTCACGGCGCTTCCTGTCCGGTCGGCATGGGGGTCTCCTGCTCTGCCGACCGCAATATCAAAGGCAAAATTAACCGCGACGGCATCTGGCTGGAGAAGCTGGAACATAATCCAGGCCAGTATATTCCGCAGGCTTTACGTGAAGCGGGGGAAGGCGAAACGGTAAACGTCGACCTCAATCGGCCAATGGCCGAGATCCTGCAACAGCTTGCCCGCTATCCGGTCGCGACCCGCCTCTCGCTCAGCGGCACCATCGTTGTGGCGCGTGATATTGCCCATGCCAAACTGAAAGAGTGCATTGAACGTGGCGAGGCTTTACCGCAATACGTGAAAGATCATCCGGTCTATTATGCCGGACCGGCCAAAACACCGGAGGGCTACGCTTCCGGTTCGCTGGGTCCGACAACCGCCGGACGGATGGACTCGTATGTTGATTTGCTGCAGTCGCACGGCGCCAGCATGATTATGCTGGCCAAAGGTAACCGCAGCCAGCAGGTGACCGATGCCTGTCATAAGCATGGCGGCTTTTATCTCGGCAGTATTGGTGGCCCGGCGGCGGTACTGGCACAGCAGAGTATTAAGAGTCTGGAGTGCATTGCTTATCCCGAACTGGGAATGGAAGCGATCTGGAAAATCGAGGTGGAAAACTTCCCGGCCTTTATCCTTGTCGATGATAAAGGTAATGATTTCTATCAGCAGATTACCTGCCGCCAGCAGTGTTCTGCCTGTGTGAAATAGTTTTCACAGGGTAACTCAGGGGCTGCTGATGGCAATGGCAGCCCCGGTTACCGACAACGCAGTACTTAGTGCAGTGGCGACTGCTTGCTTAGCCAGTAATCGTGCAGGCTAAGCGCCGCAGGAGGGATATTCTCAATGCTGCTGACAAACTCTTCCGGCGTCATATTATCGATTTGCGTAAAGTTTTCCTCGCGACCATGCAGAGCGATCGCCGCCAGCGAAGGTTGCAAGGATTCCGGCAAGCCTGACCAGTCGTCAAGATCAACACCCTTCATATAGCCGAAACACCACTCCTCAACCACGGTATATTCCTGATCATCCAGATGGCTGGTGCCGAAAATCGGTTCGAACTGCTCCGGATAATCATTTAGCCGCTCAGCGATATCATTCATATGCTGGAAAGTAAGATCAAGGAAGCGTTGCAGTTCCTGTTCTGATTCCCAGGTCGGTACACTGTTCTCGCCGCCCCAGAGCGCCACCAGCCACTCACCCGGCTCCAGCTTGTTCGGGCCAGAGATGATAGCGGTAAGAAAGCCGTCCAGCTCCGATACATCAAGCATGGCATCGTCATTACCGTACTTCATCAGAACATCTTCCAGCCATTCCAGCTCTTCAAGCTCAAGTGGTCCTTGTTTCATGCTGTTGTCTCCTGCGGATACACATTTTACCCCCGGGGCTGGTGCAAAGCGCCTCAATTAGCAGGCACTGAACGGTCAAAAAACACCCGGAGTTATTCAGATGGACCCAATCTTCCAGCATTTGATGGGCAATTGATAGCGGTGATGGTTATTCGCTGACGTTAGTCAGCTTTAAACGGGTCTTTATTGTCGTCTTCGCTGTCATCGCGCTTACGCGGGATCTCACCATGTTTATTGGGTTCCTCTTTTGCCGGATGCTCGTCATCTTTACCCGCACGCAGGATCGTTGGATTTTTCTCAGACATCGCTCTCTCCTTTAACTTCCAGTGAGTTAAGTCTAGTCGATAGTTATCGGCAGGGCTTAAAAACCAGCTAAAAGCAGTCAGACACCGGCTGGCCCCGCTAACCCGGCACAGATTTTGTCTATGCCAGCGCGCTTCCATGTGACAAACATCACAATTCTGCCAGGCTTTATTGATAAGTAACTCTGTTGTTTTACAAATCATAAAGGGTGAAAAAAGTGAGAAGAAGAGATTTTATCGCCGGCGGAATGGCTTTTGCCTGCCTTGCCCGGCACTCCCTCAGCGCGGCCAGCAGCGGAATCAAAGCAGAACTACAGCCAGCGGTTTCTTCCCCCTGGTTGACCAACGGTGTCGCGGTATCGCAACAAAATGAAGTATTTATCAATTTCCCCAGGTTTAAGGGGCATACCTCATCCCCTGCTCTCGCGCGCATTGAGAATGGTCGCCCGAGGCCATTTCCCGGTAATCAGTGGAATAAATGGCAAGCCGGGGATGATGGTCTTAATACGCTGGTAAATATTAATGCTGTGCATATATTTGATGACAATCTTTTATGGGTAGTGGACCAGGGCGCGCCGCAAGGTGAAAAACCCGCTGCCGGCGCGGCAAAGCTGGTCGCCTTTGATATCACCAGCGGTAATGTTGAAAAAATCATCAGATTTGCCCCACATATCCTGCCGGAAGGCGGCGCGCCTAACGATTTGAGGATCGCTGGCGGACGGATTTTTATCACTGACTCTGGCCTTGGCGGCATCATTATTCATGATCTGAAAACCGCTGATTCCCGCAGAAAACTGTCTGAGGCTCCCTTGTTGCGCAAACCACAAACGGCGCAGCAGAAAGGATTTAACGGCAGGATACTCAGTGATGGCAAAGGTACCTTTCCGCAAGTCCATAGTGACATGCTGGAGGTCAGCCCTGATGGTAAATGGCTCTATCTGTCTGCGCCAACCGGACCGCTGTACAGAATCGAAATCAGGTGGTTACTGGATGATGCACTTGAAGATAAACAGCTTGAAAGCCGTTTAGAGAAATATGCCGATATCCCCTCGATTGGCGGCACGGCGATCGATACAAAAGGCAATATTTATCTTTCTGATGCTGAAAAGCGTGCGGTTGAACGGTTACACAGCGATGGTTCCCGGCAGGTTATCGTGCAGGATGACCGCCTGGTATCGCCTGATGCGCTGTTTATTGATAATAAAGGATTTATGTATGTTCCGGCCTCGCAGATTGAATATTTAAGCGATCAGGCTGGTGGAGAGGATAAAACCGGTGACACATTTTATATCTATAAATTTGCTCTGCCCGATTTCACAGATGGATGACAGGACGCCAGCAGCTCCCGATTCATTTACATTTTTTAATGCTTAAATCCTCATCCATAACAACAGCTTATAAAAAAAATCACTGACTGGCTTGCAGGCCGGAATCAGACTGCCAGGGTTAACATGATGTTTTTTAATGATATCTAATTGAATCGGGGGTCAATATGACACGTTTCCAGCAACAGGTAGTGGTGGTTACAGGCGCAGGTTCAGGAATTGGGGCCGCGACGGCTAAACGCTTTGCCAGTGAAGGCGCCTCAGTGGTTTTGGTCGGTCGTACTGCGGAGAAACTGGAAAAGACCCTGTCGACCCTGGCGCAGGGGGACCACCTGATTGCTCCCTGCGACGTTGCGGCGGCGGATCAGGTTCAGGCGCTGTCGGACGCTGTACTGAAAAAGTATGGTCAGGTCAATGTACTGGTGAATAACGCAGGTGTGATTGTCCAGGGCCGGATTGATAAAATCTCGCTTGATGACTGGAAGAAGGTGATGAGTGTGGACCTCGATGGCGTATTCCATTGCGTGCACTACTTCATGCCAGCACTGCTGAAAAGCAAAGGCAATGTGGTCAATATCTCTTCGGTATCGGGATTGGGCGGTGACTGGGGCATGAGCGTCTATAACGCGGCGAAAGGCGCGGTGACTAACTTTACCCGTTCGCTTGCTATGGACTATGGTGAAGATGGCGTGCGGGTTAATGCTATCTGTCCAGGGTTTACCTTTACCGATCTGACTGAAGAGATGAAGAGTAATCAGCAACTGTTAAACAAATTTTACGACCGCATCCCGTTAGCACGCGCCGGTCAGCCGGACGACATAGCCAGTGCTGTCGCCTTTATAGCCAGTGATGATGCCCGCTATATTACCGGCGTAAATCTGCCGGTAGACGGAGGGATCACGGCATCTAATGGTCAGCCAAAGCAGGCGTAAATCCATGATCCTCTGGCGGGATACGCCGTTATCTCGCCACACTTCCTCCCTGCCGATGGTAGCGGTTTAATTCTCTGTAACGTTTTCATTTGTCAGTTTATCAACCCAGCCAGAGTTCGATCTGTTGTTACTCCTTTTTAAAAAATACGCCCACAGAGAGAACTTGATCTGTGTGTATATGTGTGTATTATTAATTCAGGGCCAGGAGGGCAAATGAAATCGACTGACCTGATAAAGGAGCTGGCAGAGGCCGGATGCGAACTCAAACGGCATAACGGCGGTAGTCACCAGATCTGGTGGTCACCGATCACCGGGAAAACCTTCCCGGTGCCGCATCCGAAAAAGGACTTGCCTCTCGGCACTGTCAAATCCATAAAAAAATGGCGGGGATTCAGGTCCCCGCCTTTTTCGGAGGTTGTTATGTTTTTCTCAGTGGGCATTGAGACACCAAAAGATGAAAACACCGCTTACGGTATGATTGTTCCTGCGTTTTCAGCTTATGACTACGGATGCTTCTCCGCCGCTGACTCGCAGGACCAAATCGCCGCAATGGTGCGTGAAGCGATTCTGTTAACCGTTGAAGATATGTTACTCAACGGAAAATATTCAGTTGAGCAGATAAAAGATGCGGGTCATCTGACCTATGCAAAGGATCGCGAATACGCTGATTATGATAGCTGGCTGGTTATCGATGTCGATCTATCTCAGTTTGATGGTAAGCAGCAGCGGATTAATATCGCACTGCCTGACACGCTAATCAGTCGCATTGATAATCGCGTGCGGGAGCAATCCGCAATGTATCGTGACCGTAGCCACTTTATCGCCGAAGCCGCCCGGCACGAACTGTCAGCCGAGTGATATACAGACCACTGCTTGCGGATTGCATCACTGTCCGCAGGCCGTGTTTAAGGAGGCTATTGCTCGTCAAAGAACCAGTAGCCCTGATTAATCAGCCCGGTCAGTTCAGCGACGAAAGCCGGGCTGTGCAGCGCTTTACCCAGCTGCGCTTTACCAATAAGCGTGTAACGACACAGTGCATCAGCCGCTTGCGGATCAACCGTTTTCCACCCCTCGCTGTTGATAAAGAAACTGTCGCCGATGCGCAGCACCC
Source organism: Winslowiella arboricola (assembly GCF_025527015.1). Classification (GTDB taxonomy): domain Bacteria; phylum Pseudomonadota; class Gammaproteobacteria; order Enterobacterales; family Enterobacteriaceae; genus Erwinia; species Erwinia arboricola. The sequence continues at coordinate 223,552 of NZ_JAODIM010000037.1, forward strand.
GCAGCCCGCTCAGGCGCGTCAGAACTTCACCGTCCATCAGCGCATCGACAATCTCATGCTGCTGATAAGGCGGCTGGGCGGCAGCGATATCCAGTTCGTGGCGCGGCGTGGTGATAAAGCGACCAAACCACTGTTTAAAGTCTCCCGGCTGATTAATCATATCGATCATCATCGCGCGCAGACGATCGAGCTCATAATCTTCAACCCGTCCGGCATGTTCCCGGCAGCTTAAATCCGGATCGCTGTAGTGCTCGCCACCCAGGTCGTGTTCCAGCGCATAGTCGGCGAAACTGCTGATTAAATCCCTGCCGTTGGGTCCGCGAAAACCGACGGAGTAGTTAAGCGCAGTTTGATGGGTGATGCCGTCGTGCGGGAAGCCTGGTGGAATATAGAGAATGTCGCCCGGTGCCAGATCTTCATCAATAATCGGCGTAAAAGGCTCCACATGCAGCAGCGCCGGATGCGGACAAAACTGCTTCAGAGGAAGCTTATCGCCAACGCGCCAGCGACGACTGCCCATCCCCTGGATGATAAAGACATCGTACTGATCGATATGTGGTCCGACACCGCCACCCGGCACCGAAAAAGAGATCATCAAATCGTCTAAACGCCAGTCCGGCAGTATGCGAAACGGGGTCATCAGCGCCGCCGAGGGCGCATGCCAGTGGTTAACCGCCTGAGCAAGTAACGACCAGCCGGTTTTACCCAGATCATCAAAATGCGCAAATGGCCCGTTGCTGGCCTGCCACTGACCATCAGCATGGCTGACCAGACGGCTGTCGATCTCAGCTTCCATCGCCAGACCCGCCAGTTCGTCCGGCGTAATCGGATCAACAAACTCCGGCAAGGCATTTTTTAATACCACCGGCTGCTTTTGCCAGTACTTTTCCAGAAACTCGGGCCAGTTAATATCAAGCTGATAAGCCATTCTTTCGCACCAGTAAGAAGATAAACGGGTGAGATTATAGGAAGGCTAACCGCGGGCCGACTTGTTATGGGTCAAGGCTGTGTTGATGAGATGCCAAACCATCAGCGAATATAGCTGCGAATCACATCAGCAATGCCTTTATTCGCTTCACGGCCATCGCGATGTTCAACATCGTCGGCGACTTTCTCCAGGTACTTGTTCAGCTTGCCGCCAGTGGGCACATTGCCGTAAGCAATCAGCATCTGCACAATATTTCTCAGCGCAAGGACCTCAAGAGAGAGGCGTTCAATAACGGAATCTTTGTCTGGCATCGGGTGCTCCGGGGCGGGCGAGTAGTGATATTTCCAGCAGAATAGCGCCGGGAGGTGGCAAGCAATCCGTGGAATACCGCTGCTTTTTGTGGCGATTTTTCGCCAGCAGACATTATCGTGAAAGGCTGAGATGAAACAGAGCAGACAAAGCGGCCGGCACAGGGTGTGCCAGCCGCGCAGAAACTTAGTGGAAAGCGTTATTTAACAGGATGGAAGTAATTACTCCGGTCGCTGCCGCAATCAACACATAGTTGCCGTCGATATAAGCCCAGTGTTCGCCGCGTGGTGGTTCACGCAGGCCACGCTGATGCCAGTCGCTTACGCGGTAGTCATCGCCGCGGAAGTGCGGCGGCATCGGCTGGCCACGACGGAAGTCATGTCCCTGCCATGCAAAGCGATCACGTGACTCGTAATGATGGTCCGGGCCGCGCCCACGATCGTCATGACGATCATCGCGTCCGTGATCCGGGCCACGACCTGGGCCACCATGCCCTTCAGGGCCGCCGCGTCCATCATGACCACCCTGCTGATGCCACTGCTGTCCCGGAGGGCCTTCTGCCTGGGTTACGGTGGAGAACAAAGTGCTGGCGGAGAAGACGGTGATTAAAAGTGCCAGAGTCGTTTTTTTCATGGTTGTATCCTCGATTTTCACACGGCCTGAGTTGCGCCGTTGAGAGATACTATCCGTTAAGTCATCGGATAAAAATATCTCCGAATGTCTTAAAAACCATAAGCTTACTGTACTTTACCCCTCCTTATCACTTCCTTAACACTATGAACGAATTGTGGACCTTACAAACGCGAATGATTTGTGTTAAGTAGCCAGCCCGCGACAGAAAGGGTGACAACGGACACATTTCAATCAATAAGAGAATGCTATTTTCAATTTGTCCTAAATTAGGATTAATTAAAAAGTAACCAGCTACACGGTTGACACTATTTCTGATTTGCCGCTGGCAGATCCCTGTTCCTCACACCTGCGGAGTTAGCTATGAATGCGCTTGATTACGGTGTAATGGCTTTATATGCAGTGATGATTATCTGCATTACTTTTTGGGCAATGCGTCGCATTGGCAGTACTAAAGACTTCTTTGCCGCTGGCGGCAAAATGCCATGGTGGCTATCCGGCGTTTCGCATCATATGTCCGGCTACAGCGCAGCGGTGTTTGTCGCCTACGCGGCCGTGGCCTATAAAGTGGGCATCACTATCTACTTCTGGTGGGCGTTTCCGATTGCAATCGCCGTGCTGCTTGGTGCGGCGATCTTCGCCCCACGCTGGGCGCGTCTGCGCATTCATATGGATATTGAATCGCCGATGGAATATCTGGCGACCCGCTATAACGTACCGACACAGCAGGTTCTCGCCTGGAGCGGCGTGCTGCTGAAATTATTTGATGTCGGTGCTAAATGGGCGGCGATCGCCGTTATTATCAATGTCTTCACCGGATTAGATCCGGTGCTGGGGATCCTGATTTCGGGTGGTCTGAGCCTGTTTTACTCAGTAATGGGCGGATTGTGGGCCGATGCCTGTAATGATTTCGGCCAGTTTATCGTGCAGTTTGTCGCAGCGATTGTGATGGTCGGCGCGGTAGCGATTCACCTCGGTGGCTTTGATCAGCTGCTGAATATCTGGGACAGATTACCGGCCAACCATACCACCATCGTGCAGGAGCCCTATTCCCTCGGCTTTATTCTGGCTTATTTTGTGATTTATACCCTCAGCTACAACGGCGGCACCTGGAATCTGGCTCAGCGTTTTATCGCCTCGCCGGGCGGTAAAGAAGCCCGTAAAGCCGCCCTGCTCTCTGCGGCGCTGTATCTGATCTGGCCACTGGTGCTGTTTTACCCGATGTGGGCCGCGCCGCTGCTCTATCCGGATCTGGCGGATCCTTCCCGCTCTTACTCATTAATGGCAATGGAGCTGTTGCCGAACGGGCTGATTGGCCTGGTGCTGGTCGCCATGTTCACCCATACACTGTCGATGACTTCATCAGACGCTAACGCGATTACCGCGGTGGTCACCCGCGATATTCTGCCGGTACTGCTCCCCAGACGTTTCTCGCAGCGCACACCATCGCTGCTGGCCGCACGCATCACCCTTACGCTGTTTATCCTGCTAACGCTGGTAATTGCGGTTAATGCCGGACGCTTTGGCGGCGTACTGTCACTGCTGATCGTCTGGTTTGGCGGTCTGGTCGGCCCGATCTCCATCCCGATGTTGCTGGGCCTGCTGCCGTGGTTTCGTAAAAGTGGCAGCATTGCCGCCATCAGCTCGTGGGCGTTGGGTGTGTCGGTGTTCTTTGTGGTGAAGTTTTTACTGCCCGACGTCAGTACCGCAGTGATTGTCGCGTCACCGGTTCTGACCTCACTGGCCGTGTATATCATCGGCGGCTGGCTGCGCCGCAGCCCTGTCGACCCGCAGATTGATCTGCTGTTGAATGCCCTGAATCAGGATGGCCCGGCCAATGCCGCTGAACAGCCCAAACCCGCTTACCAGAACAACCTGAAATAACCTTCAAGGAGAAGAGGATGAAGACCACGGTTCAGCGTCATCAGGTCGATCTTTTACAGGTCGAAGTCTGTGCCGATCGCCAGGCGATGGGCGCCCAGGCAGCAGAACAGGCTGCCGCTCATTTACGTCAGCTGCTTGCCACACAGTCTGAGGTGCGGATTATTTTTGCTGCTGCGCCTTCGCAGAATGAGTTTCTCGATCAACTGGCCCGCGCAGCCGATATCGACTGGTCGCGGGTCACGGCTTTTCATATGGATGAATATATTGGCCTTAGCGAGCAGGCACCACAGCGTTTCAGCCATTATCTTGAGCAGCATATTTTTCAGCTGGTAAAGCCCGGCAAGGTATTTTTAATCCCTTCTTCCGGCGATCCGCTGGCGATCTGCGCTGACTACGCCGGGCTGATTCAGCAGGCGCCGATCGATATGGTCTGCCTCGGGATCGGCGAAAATGGTCATCTGGCATTTAACGATCCCCCGGTTGCCGACTTTGCCGATCTCCAGTGGATGAAAGCGGTGGAGCTGGATGAGATCTGCCGTCAGCAGCAGGTGAATGATGGCTGCTTCCCCACACTGGAAACCGTACCACGTTTTGCGTTGACCCTGACGATTCCTGCCCTGATGGCTGCACGCCGTCTGTTCTGCATGGTGCCAGGAGCCAATAAGCGGCGGGCTGTTTCTGCCACCCTGTATGATCCGATCTCTGCCGCCTGTCCGGCCACGGTGCTGCGACGTCATCCCCAATGTACCTTGTATACCGATCAGGCGGCTTTTCAGGAGCGTATGCATGGCTGAATCCCGCATTAGAGGCAGAGATTACCGCACATTGCAATCCGTTGAGTTACATAGTGAAAATGGACTGATTACCCGCATTTTGCCGCTACCTGATGATGCCGATTTGCCAGTGATGGCGCCGGGTCTGGTCGATCTTCAGGTCAACGGCTTCGGCGGGCTGGATTTTAACCATTTCCCGTTTTCAACTGAGATGGTGGAACAGGTCACGCAATTGCTCTGGCAGCAGGGTGTGACCACCTTTATGCCAACCGTGATCACCGCCAGCAGCGAGACGATTGAACTGGCGGTCAGCAGAGTGGCCGAAGCCTGCCAGCAGCATGAAATCGTTAAGCGGGCGGTGGCGGGCATTCATCTGGAAGGCCCGTTTTTATCACCGCAGGATGGTCCACGCGGCGCGCATCCACTGGCCCATATCAAAGCCCCGGACTGGGCGCTTTTCCGCCGCTGGCAGCAGGCCGCCGCAGGAAAAATCGCCCTGCTGACGATTTCCCCGGAATGGCCGCAGGCCGGCGAGTTTATCCGTGAATGTGTCGCGAGCGGGGTCAGAGTGTCCATCGGCCATACGGCTGCCACCGCAGAAAATATCACTGAAGCCGTGGTGGCGGGCGCAACCCTTTCAACCCATCTGGGCAATGGCGCGCACCTTCAGCTTCCCCGCCATCCCAACTATATCTGGCAGCAGCTGGCAGAAGATCGGCTGGCCTGTGCGCTGATTGCCGACGGCGATCATCTGCCGACTTCAGTGCTGAAAGTATTTATGCGCGCCAAAGAGGAGCAGGTGTTTCTGGTCAGCGATGTCACCCGTTTTGCCGGTATGCCGGCGGGTCAGTACTCATCGCCGATTGGTGGCCGGGTTGAACTGAGTGCTGATGGTCGTTTATCGGTCGCCGACCAGCCGCAGTTGCTGGCCGGTTCGGCAAAAGGCTTATTTACCGGCGTTAATCATCTTCTCACTCAGCAGCTGACTACACGCCAGCTGGCGCTGGAGATGGCTTCGCTTCGCCCTGCCCGGCAGCTCAATTTGCCGGTGCAATATGGGCTGGCTCCTGGAGCGCCTTGCGATCTGATCCTGCTGAGGCAGGAATTGACAGGGAATCTGAGATTGCAATCAACCTGGAAAACGGGGGAAAAAGTATGGGAGGCTTGTAGTCAGTAGCCGCTTGCTGCGAGACTAAGGCAGGACGGTAGATCAGGGAACCCGCATGAAAGAGTCAGGCAAGGGGCCAGCGTTACTTCGGCTGAATAATGAAAAACGGCTGCTGACGGCTTTGCGTCAGCAGCGCATCACGACGCGGCAGGATATTGCCGGGCTGCTTGCGCTAAGCAAAAACACGGTTTCCCTGATTATTGACGATCTGATTGCCCGTGAATGGGTGCAGGAACTGGGGCCGTTGCAGGTTTCCGCCGCAGGTCGCCCAAAAATAGGCATCGCGCTGTGTGCCGGGAAACTAAAAGCCGCTGGCGTAATGATTGAGCGGCAGCGTATGCATGTAACCGTGACAGATTATCTTTCTGAGGTACTGGAAGAGTCGAGCTGGCAGACAGATACCCGCGATCCGGCCCGTGTGCTAAGTGAACTACAGACAGTCTGTCAGCAGCTGCAACAACGCCACCCGGAGTTGCTGGGGATTGGCCTGGGTTTTCCGGGCATCGTCGATCCTGCTGCCGGTTATCTGCATATCTCCTCCCACTTAGGCTGGCGGGATGTCGATATTCAGGCGGCCTTGCACAACCTGACCGGCACGCCGCTACATATTATGAATTATGTAAAGGCGGCAGCGCTGCTGGCGCAGACGCCACAAAAGGTGGCAGAAGGCGCCAGCTGTTTTTATCTGCGTATCGGCGAAGGGATCGGTGGTGCGTTACTGCTGGGTCGCGATATTTTTACCGGCAGCAGCTGGACCGCAGGGGAAGCCGGGCATCTTACCGTCGCTGACGGCCCGGCGTGCAGCTGTGGAAAATACGGCTGCCTTGAAGCGTTGATTAGCGTGCCTGCCATTCAGCAGCAGCTGGCTGCTGTAGAGCAAGGATTAAGCTGGGATACCCGTGAGCAGTCGCCGGAAAGCACAGACAAAGTGATGACGCGTGCGGGGCACTACCTCGGTAAGGCGCTGAGCCAGATAATGCTGCTGCTCAATCCGTCAACGCTGGTGATCGACAGCCCGTGGAACAGCAATGCCGCATTCTGCACTGCGGTAAAGGAAACGGCGCAAGCGGCGACTCTGGCCTTTACCTTTAATCACACTCAGATGATATTTTTAAGCGGTCCACTTTCACCCGCGAAAGGGCTGGCTTTAGCGGTGATAGAGAGAAATGAGGTGTCACCGTTGTAGGAGGAAATAACGGGATTATTACTGGCAACGTAACCAGCTATTTTCGCGCTATCGGGCTCTGCCAGTAAGATGGTTAACCTCAATCTTAGTGCTTACCGTCACTCCTCAACAGATTCCGTCTCGACCGACTCCAGTAGCCAGGCCTGCACATGCTCAGCCTGCCGGGCAAAGCGCTCTACCAGCACTTTCATTGACTGCGTATCCATCACCACAAACGGCTGACGCGTCCAGAGGATCACCTTTTTCTGTTCGATCAGCAGCCCGGTAATAATTGGCGGATGCTCCATCCCCAGCAGATTGCTTTGCAGTAATATCGCCAGGGTTTCCCACTCATCATAGCGCTCTTGCGGAATGTCGAGCAGGCAACTGACGGTCAGAAACTCCTGCGGGGTTTCGCTCAGCTCCAGCAACAGATCCTGGCTTAGCGACAGGGTATAGCTATCCGAGTCTTCCAGCGCCGGGGCCGCTTCGCCAGGGGCTTGCAGCAGCGGCATCAGTAAATTTTTCAGGGCATTAGAAGCAGCCATGGTAGCCTCTCAATAGTTATCAGCGAAAGAAAAACGATGCAAAACGGGAACTGCGACTATTCAGCTCGCTCTCCCGTTCACGATCGCGGTGACGACGTGAACGGCGTGAGGATTCCGGCTGAACATCACGCACTTCCGTCCTGGCGGGACGGGATTGATACGTTGAATAACGCGGCTCCCTTTCGGCAGCGAAGGACTGACGGCGTGAAGTGGACGGCCGCTCCGTCGCAAAGGACTGACGTCGAGGCCGCGGTTCTTCAGACATCGACATACGACGCAGGCGGTCGGAGATATCTGCCGCCGGTTCATAAACTGAAGCACGACGAGAACGGGTGCTGGATGTGCGCTGCGCCGTGCCCGAACTGCCGCCTGCGGCTGGCGGGTAATAACGCGCAGGCCGCGGTTCCGGGGCTGAGGGACGCGGGCCGCTGTAAATTTCCTGATATTCCGCTTTGGTCATATTCTGGTCCACATAGCGTTTATCGCGGCCCGAACCATAACGGTAAGACTCTCCGAGGTTATCCGAGGCGTGAAACTGATCGTAGACCCAGCGTTTTGATACCGCTTTCTCAATCAGTTCTTCGTTGCTCGGATTGCCCAGCGCATCGTTTAATTCGGCAAATTCCCGCTCCACCTCGGCACGACTGACCATACCGCCACCGGTGAATGCCGCTTTCATATTGGGATCGTATTGCGGGGTGAATTCATGCACCACTCTCGAGCTGGCGCTGGCATAGTGAAAGTTCTTCTCCAGCATGGCGCGGCTAAACAGCGCCCAGGGATCGGCGATCACCTTCTCCTCAGCCGAGTTTGGGTCGCCGATAACCACATAGGTATGATCGGTTCTGCCGCGCGTCTCCACCACGGATACGGGCTGATTTAACCCGGAGCTGGCGATCAGTTGCGCGCAGACCATCGCCATCTCACCGCAGTTGCCCACGCGAAAACGCTTTGCTTCCCACATGCTGCCAAGCGGCGTGATGCCCTGCTCTTTAATCCGCTTACGCATCACCAGTTGACGTTTTAAGGTTTCACCGTTGGTACTGAGCGAATGAAAACGCTGATCGCCTACACCCATAGAGAGAATATGGTGGGTATCCTGAATCGCCTGGTTGGCAACCCGCAGCGCATCGAACTGCTGGCGGTTGACCTTTACCTCACAGTCACGGTGCGCGCGGTTGCCCGGCTCCAGCGCCAGACGGATATTAACTTTATCGTTGGGTCGCAGATCGCGAAGTTCACGACTGGTGGGAGCAACGGGAATTCTCCCGGAAATCGATGGCGGCACAGTAATCCCTCTTAATCATAACGGATGAAAAGGCACGACAGACGCGCCACGTTATTTTGTTAACAGGGTGAGTGTGGGAAATCGGAGGGAAGTTCCATTGACGTGTCAAAGATCTTCGTAATTAGACCGGCGGACGATTATCATTAACTTCCCGTTTTCTGTTGTAGACAAGCCGGTGCTCTCTGTCTGTACGCCGGGAATAGAGCGCCTGTTTTTTGAGATGGCTCAGCCGTTCTGGCTTACCGATACCGCCCGCTGGAATTTTATACCTGACTTCTGATGTTGCATAAGCGTCATTCCGTGATGGTTTATTACTTTTGCAAATCCCTTTCTTAAAAAAGATAATAGAATGAGATATGTACCTACAGAATTCATATAAATAAAAATATCTTTATGCACTTAACTTCCATTTCAAAATCAATACTTACCATTAAAAAATAATTTCTTGCATACAAAGCATTGATTAAAAATTCAAGAAAACTCAGTTTTTACAAACAGAATTGTAAGGATTTCATTTGAAATAACCATTAAAATAATAATAACGTGGGATAAATGATAGGGTTTTTAATTAAAAATAAAAAACGCAGAAGTCTTAATCATTTATTCACGTTAATCTGATTATGCGAAACGAGCCAGTTTTTGCTTATTTCTCGGTCCGACTAAATCCATATCTTTTTCGTTTTGACCGATTTTGGCGAGTTTGTTACCGTCGATAGTGGCCCAGAAATCTACGGAGCGTTTTGCAGCAGCCATCGCTTTTTCGGAATCAATTTTTTTAGTTTGCTTGATCATAACGTCTCCTGTTGACCGTCAACCTTACCTGAAATTCTACATCAACCCTGCTCATTTAACAAACAGTCTCTGATGGCCGTAAAAGCTTCGGCTACTCCTCATCAGGACCGATACCATTCACTTTTCTTCTAATGGTTTCTCGTATGTCAGGCACTTCAGCAGACATTTTGTTGTGGGCGTTTACTACCTGAGCAAAACCATAAGATTTATAGCGGGGCTGGACAGCGTCGGTGGGATCTTGAATGTAAACATCTTCGAGGCCAACCATATCGCAAAATGTTGTTGAGTAAATCAGCGCAATCATCAGGACATTTCCCGTCAATGGGGTTTCTTCATCAGCAATAAAGTTCTCCAGCATACAGATGGCGAACTCATCCCTGCGTATATCATATTTGCAAATGATGACGGCATGTAAAGAGTCCGGATCATGGTGATCAACAACCTTTAGGTTGATATCCAGAATACCGTCATTGTCAGCGTTACCTCTATAATGCTCCATACCCCATGACCAGTTTAGAACTCTTTGATCCAGGCTTTCTGCGAGACGATGTTTGTCCTCCTCGCTCAACACGCCTAAAGAAATATTACCCCAGCCGAAACCATCAATGATTAGTTGGGTACTACTAAGGCAGTAATCGTGAATTCCCTGAATTGATAAATCGCTCACTGCGGCCAGCCTTTCTTAGTTATTTGTCCTGACGCGAATCATATAATAGAGTCGTACGCTTGTTAATCAGTAATTTTATAATTAATGGAACGCGGGTTCTGGTTATTAATTAACGATACATTTAACTTTATCTTGTAATAAAAAGGGCATCAAGCACTACAGCATGATTGAAAGAAGTAAATATTATGATCGAACTTTTTAAATACATCTCACCGCATGGAGGCTAAATACAATCGCACACTTGTCACTCACAATCTCAAATCGAACCGAATGTGTTGGAAGTTTTTACTTGCCTGGTGTTTAGGGATTTTTTGAAGTGCAAAGCAGGAAAAATTGCAAACAACGCACATTGATCATGGTGTTGCGTGCTGGCCGGGGTTCCACTTTCCGCTCTACAGAACACAGGCGGCAGGGAGTCAATCGAAATGGTATAGCGTTATGCTCATCTGGCACCGAACCACCTTACCGAACATGCGTGCAAAATTGACGCACTTTTAGCGGTTAACGACACAAATACGACACAAGGGGATAATCAGGCTGGATTGAGAATTGCGTAACTCATTGAAAAATATTGGTACGCCCTACAGGATTCGAACCTGTGACCTACGGCTTAGAAGGCCGGTGCTCTATCCAACTGAGCTAAGGGCGCATGGTGATTGCGTCGAATTATACGGTGCGCGCCTGTTGAGTCAACGTTTTTACCGCGTTGTGTGCACTGTTGCTGCACTATTGAGCAGCAAGCCTGCCCTCAGGCCAAAATGGCGTAATTTTAGTGGCGGTTCAGGCGGGAATGAATCGAATAGATATTGCCGTATTCCTCACCACTCACCTCATCCGCTGGTGCAAAACGCGCGTTGTAGCGCATGCGGAAGGCATGCATCTCCTGGGCGTCGGGCTCAATCTCCCGCAGAAAGCTGAGCGCCAGACGAACATGCTCAGCACTGAGTTCGGTTGGCAAATAAGCTTTACGTAACACGCCGCGCCAGAACTCAAGGTTTGCGTCGGATTCATCAACAATAAACACCTGCCAGATAAATAACACGCTGGCAGCATTGGCAACGTGAGACTCATTATCCCGTGACAGATAATCGACAAATTCTTCCCCGGCAGTTTTACCCATCAGGCTAATCAGCGATTCAACGTAGACGGGATCGAGGTTTAGCCGTTTGGTCAGTGCTTTAGTGGCACGGCGCGAACGTGAGTTCAGCACCCTGAAGCCAATGGCGAACACGACTACCAGGGTTACAAGCATCAGCCAGATCATTTACTATCCTGCCAAAAGGCGCTTTATTCGGGGAAATCCGCGGCGACAGAGTAACAGCCAGCTAAAGGTCAGACAACCGGCGGCAGTTATCCGCATTCACAGAGTATTCTGTGCCTGACAGCGGCGCTCGCTTCTGCCAGAATAGACGCATTCCCCGATTTAACTCAAAACAGATGGATTTCCTCTCTGATGGTAGCAAAAATTATTGACGGTAAAACGATTGCGCAGCAGGTGCGCCTGGAGGTTGCGGAAAAAGTTAAGCAGCGTCTGGCAGACGGTAAACGCGCACCTGGCCTTGCTGTGGTATTAGTCGGGGAAAACCCGGCGTCACAGATCTATGTCGGCAGCAAACGTCGCGCTTGTGAAGAAGTCGGTTTTATATCACGCTCTTACGATTTGCCCGCCACCACCAGCGAAGCCGAGTTGCTGACGCTGATTGAAACGCTGAATAATGACCACGAAATCGATGGCATTCTGGTGCAGTTGCCGCTGCCAGCGGGCATCGATAATGTCAAAGTGCTGGAGCATATCTCGCCGGATAAAGACGTTGATGGTTTCCATCCGTATAACGTCGGCCGTCTGTGTCAGCGCGCGCCAAAACTGCGTCCCTGCACCCCACGCGGAATTGTGACGCTGCTGGAACGTTATAACATCGAGACTTATGGTCTGAATGCGGTAGTGGTTGGCGCGTCCAATATTGTTGGCCGCCCAATGAGTATGGAGCTGCTGCTGGCAGGCTGCACCACCACCGTTACTCACCGTTTTACCAAAGATCTGCGTCATCATATTGAGCATGCGGATCTGCTGATCGTTGCCGTGGGCAAACCTGGCTTTATTCCGGGCGACTGGATTAAGCCTGGTGCGATCGTTATTGATGTCGGCATTAACCGTCTGGAAAGTGGCAAAGTCGTGGGCGATGTGGCATTTGAAGCCGCCGCTGAGCGCGCGGCCTGGATTACCCCGGTGCCTGGCGGTGTCGGCCCGATGACGGTAGCAACCCTGATTCAGAACACCCTGCAGGCATGCGAAGAATATCACGATGGAGCAGCAAAATAATGGCGACCTTTTCTCTGGGTAAACACCCACACGTTGATTTATGCGATCTGCTGAAGCTGGAAGGCTGGGTGGAGAGTGGTGCAATGGCGAAATCGCTGATTGCAGAAGGCCATGTCACGGTAAATGGCGCAGTGGAACTCCGCAAGCGCTGCAAAATTGTCGCCGGACAAGTGGTTGAGTTTGATGGCAATCAGGTGACAGTTACCGCCTGAAGCGATTGAAAAAAACGGCAGCTAAGGCTGCCATTTTTTTATGTTTACCTGCTGAGCTCGTCTTGCGCGTAAGTTCTGTCAGGATGTTCAACATACTGCTTAACCAGCGCTTCAAGCTCCGCACCATGATACATATCCATGCACTTCATCAAATCCAGTTTAATCTCACGGCTATGTTTTGAGTGATATTCGCGAGCCAGGTATTTATCAATAAGTTCAGGCACTTTCCCGGTGCTTTCCTCCAGGTCATACTGACCCCAGTTATCAATGCCCCTGGCGCTGGCTGCCGCATCAGTACTGGCATGTTCATCCGCCTTATAGGCAGTCGCAATACAAAAGGCCAGAGCAGCATCTTTGTAGCTTTGCGCGTAAGTGCGATAAGCAGTTTCAGGAAGAGCTGATGCGCTAAAAGTAACAACTACAGTTAGTGCGCTGAAAAACAGATTAAGCGGCTGAGACGCCATCCTGTGCATCCTCATAATAAAAACAGTGTGGCCTGTTCCCCTAAACCTTCCCCCGCATGCGAGGGAAGCATCAGAACAACGCTAAATTACTTACGGCGCCAGCGGGTTCCCTGCGGGCCGTCTTCCAGCACAATCCCCAGTTCATTCAGCTTGTCACGCGCGATATCCGCCTGCGCCCAGTCTTTTGCCTGACGCGCATCAATACGCATTTTAACCAGCGCTTCAATTTCCGCCACTTCCTGATCGTTACTGTTTGCGCCACTTTGCAGGAATTGCTCAGGATCCTGCTCCAGCAGCCCCAGCACACCAGCCAGCTGACGCAGACGCGCTGCCAGACCATTTGCGGCAGTCATGTCTTCCGCTTTCAGGCGGTTAACTTCACGCGCCAGATCAAACAGCGCCGAGTACGCTTCTGGCGTATTGAAGTCGTCATCCATCGCTTCACGGAAACGCTCATCAAAGATCTCACCACCGGCAATATCAGCGCTGCTATCAGTATTGCGCAGCGCGATATACAGACGCTCCAGCGCTGCACGCGCCTGCTTCAGATTGTCTTCGCCATAGTTCAGCTGACTGCGATAGTGGCCCGACATCAGGAAATAGCGCACGGTTTCCGCATCGTAATGCGCCAGCACGTCACGCACGGTAAAGAAGTTATTCAGTGATTTCGACATTTTTTCACGGTCGATCATCACCATACCGGAGTGCATCCAGTAGTTAACATAGGGACCGTCATGCGCACAGGTTGACTGCGCGATTTCGTTTTCATGGTGCGGGAACATCAGATCAGAACCGCCACCATGAATATCAAAGTGATCGCCCAGCTGTTTGCAGTTCATGGCCGAACATTCGATATGCCAGCCCGGACGGCCTGCGCCCCATGGTGATGGCCAACTTGGCTCATCAACTTTCGACATTTTCCACAGCACGAAATCCATTGGATTACGCTTTACATCTTCGGCAACTTCGACGCGCGCGCCGGCCTGCAGCTGCTCAAGATCCTGGCGAGATAATTTACCGTAATCAGCATCGCTCTCGACGGAAAACATCACATCGCCATTGCTGGCAACATAAGCGTGTTCACGCGCAATCAGCTTGCTAACCAGTTCGATAATCTCACTGATATGGCGTGTGGCGCGTGGTTCCTGATCCGGCGGCAAAATATTCAGCGCTGCGAAATCCTTATGCATTTCCGCAATCATACGGTTAGTCAGGGTTTCGACGCTTTCACCGTTTTCATTGGCACGTTTAATGATTTTATCGTCAATATCGGTGATATTGCGCACATATTTCAGCTGATAACCGCTGTAACGCAGATAACGCGCCACCACATCAAATGCGACGAATGTACGTCCATGGCCGATATGGCACAGGTCGTAAACGGTAATTCCGCACACGTACATGCCGATCTGACCAGCATGGATAGGTTTAAATTCCTCTTTTTGACGACTCAGGGTGTTGTAGATCTTTAGCATTGAGACATTCCGTATTACGTGTGCGGGTTAACGAAACTGATTATCCATTGCGTATCTGGCGTTGCAGCGGCGTTCATTCACCGAATAACTGACTTTTCTCAGCTCATCGGGATTCACGCCCTTGCTGCCTTGCTGCAACGACAATTACTTGGGTATATAAAGGGTTATTTTGACGTATTGTTAACGTAAGCGCGATGCAATGCAAGGGTATGGCTGCAACTACGACTTTCTCACCTGCTGACGCGTCATCACAATTTGTGATATAAGAGGCGTCTATTTAAACTGGCCCGGCATTTTTACTACCCTGCCGTGTGTACAGTCGTTTAAAACTCCCACCTTAACAGGACGAGATTATGGTTACTTTCCAGACTAATCATGGCGATATCGTTATCAAAACTTTTGACGATAAAGCCCCCGCTACCGTGCAGAACTTCCTGGATTACTGTCGCGAAGGTTTCTACGACAACACCATTTTCCACCGTGTCATCAACGGCTTTATGATCCAGGGCGGCGGTTTTGAACCTGGCATGAAGCAGAAAGATACCAAAGAAGAGATCCGTAACGAAGCGAACAACGGCCTGAAAAATACCAAAGGCACGCTGGCGATGGCGCGTACTTCCGCACCACATTCCGCCACCGCTCAGTTCTTTATCAACGTTGCGGACAATGACTTCCTGAACTTCAGCGGCGAAAACCTGCAGGGCTGGGGCTACTGTGTGTTTGCGGAAGTGGTTGAAGGCTTAGACGTTGTTGAGAAAATCAAAGGCGTTTCTACCGGCCGCAGCGGAATGCACCAGGATGTGCCAAAAGAAGACGTGCTGATCCAGAAAGTGACCATTAGCGAGTAATGTCACGCACGCTTTTTATCGCAGATCTGCATCTGTGCAATGAAGAACCGGCAATTACTGCCGGTTTTCTGCGTTTTTTGCAGCGCGAAGCGCTTAATGCTGACGCGCTGTATATTCTTGGCGATCTGTTTGAAGCCTGGATAGGTGATGACGATCCTCAACCGCTGCATGCAGAAATCGCCGCCGCACTGCTGGCCCTGAAACAGCATGGCGTCCCCTGCTACTTTATCCACGGCAATCGTGATTTTCTGCTTGGTCACCGTTTTGCGCGCGCCAGCGGCATGATACTGCTGCCGGAAGAAAAAGTGCTCGATCTGTATGGCAAACGCGTGCTGATTCTGCATGGCGACACCCTGTGTACCGATGATGAGGGCTATCAGCGTTTTCGCCGTAAGGTGCATCAGCGCTGGCTGCAGAAACTGTTTCTGACCCTGCCGCTGTTTATCCGTCAGCGCATCGCCGCGCGCATGCGTGCGGGCAGTAAAAATGCGAATAGCAGCAAATCTGCAACGATTATGGACGTCAATCAGCAGGCAGTTATCGACGCCATTCAGCGCCATCAGGTGCAGTGGATGATTCACGGCCATACCCACCGACCAGCAGTACATAAAGTACAGGCCGACGCTATCAGCGCCGAGCGCGTGGTTCTGGGCGCATGGCATCATGAAGGCTCGATGATTACGGTTGATGCCGACGCAGTGATCCTCAGCTCTTTCCCTTTCTGAATCTCCCATAAAAAAGCCGGGGTTTGCCGCCGGATACGGCGACGCAACCGTTTTCCTTGCTGGCGAGTCATGCTATTCTCTTTGCCCTTCCCACCCGCCCTGCTGAAGTCGCGCGGGTGAAGTTTGTACAATCACAGGAGTCAGACTCGCATGTCATCCAACGCCGCCCCAGCCCGCATTGCCATTGTTATGGGTTCGAAAAGTGACTGGGCTACTATGGAATTTGCCGCAGAAATCCTTACCAGCCTTGCGGTTCCTTTCGACGTTGAAGTGGTCTCTGCCCACCGCACCCCGGACAAACTGTTCAGCTTTGCGGAAAATGCGGCGGGCAATGGCTATCAGGTGATTATCGCAGGCGCCGGTGGCGCAGCGCATTTGCCGGGTATGCTGGCAGCGAAAACGCTGCTGCCGGTGCTGGGTGTGCCGGTGCAGAGCGCAGCACTGAGCGGTGTTGATAGTCTCTACTCAATCGTGCAGATGCCACGCGGTATACCGGTCGGCACGCTGGCGATTGGTAAAGCGGGAGCGGCAAACGCTGCTCTGCTGGCGGCGCAGATTCTGGCAATCCATGATACGGATCTGGCAGTGCGTCTGGCTAACTGGCGTCAGAGCCAGACCGACGAAGTGCTGAACAATCCGGATCCACGGGGTAATGCATGAAACCGGTTTGCGTATTAGGTAACGGTCAGCTTGGACGTATGCTGCGCCAGGCTGGTGAGCCGCTGGGTATTGCGGTCTATCCGGTTGGCCTTGATGCCGAACCGGAAACCCTGCCGATCCAGCAAAGTGTGATTACCGCCGAGATTGAGCGCTGGCCGGAAACCGCATTAACCCGCGAGCTGGCGCGTCACCCGGCGTTTGTAAACCGCGATATTTTCCCACTGCTGGCAGATCGCCTGACGCAAAAACAGCTGCTCGATCAGCTGGGTCTGGCCACCGCGCCATGGCAGTTACTGGCGTCAGCTGAAGAGTGGCCGCAAGTGTTCGCGTCACTCGGTGAGCTGGCGATCGTTAAGCGCCGTACCGGTGGCTATGACGGTCGTGGTCAGTGGCGTTTACGCGCCGATCAGACCAGCGAGTTACCGCAGGATTGTTACGGCGAGTGCATTGTTGAACAGGGTATTAACTTTTCCGGTGAAGTCTCGCTGGTTGGCGCCCGTGGTCACAATGGCGAGACAGTGTTCTATCCGCTCACTCATAACCTGCATCAGGAAGGCATCCTGCGTACCAGCGTAGTGCTGCCACAGCCCGATGCTGCGCAGCAACAGCAGGCTGAGCAGATGCTGTCCGCGATTATGAACCAGCTGCAATACGTCGGCGTAATGGCGATGGAATGTTTTGTGGTTCCGCAAGGCCTGCTGATCAACGAGCTGGCGCCACGTGTGCATAACAGCGGTCACTGGACGCAAAATGGCGCTTCCATCAGCCAGTTTGAACTGCATCTGCGCGCGATCCTCGACCTGCCGCTGCCGAAACCGGTAGTCAGCACGCCGTCGGTGATGGTGAATCTGATCGGCACCGATCTCAACCTGCAATGGTTACAGCAGCCGCTGGTTAACCTGCACTGGTATGAGAAAGAAGTACGTCCGGGTCGTAAAGTGGGCCACCTCAATCTGAATGACGTCCAGCCAGACGAGCTGAGCAAAGCGTTAACCGCGCTGACGCCAATGTTACCGCCGGAATATGCCAGCGGTATCGCCTGGGCCTGCGAGAAATTGCGTTAACGGAATTGGGAGGCACTGCTGCCTCCCTTTTTTATCCAGCGTAATAACTTCTGAACAATGCCTTACCCTTCAGTAACCGCACGCCCATCCAGCCACCACAGACCGACAGCAACAGCGCACCGGTTAATGGCAGCACCAGCCACAGCGTAAAATCAGGCTGCCACGGGAAATTAAATACCTTACGTTGTAATCCCCATAACGCGGCTTCGGCGCCTGTTGCGGCGGCAATCCCGGAAACCAGCCCCAGAATAGCAAACTCGCTCCATAGCGTGCCGTGCAGCAGCTTTTTACTGGCGCCTAAAGTGCGGTAAACCACCAGCTCCTGACGCCGCTGACGCATTCCCACCTGGATCTGAGCCAGCAACAGCAGTACGCCGCAGGCAGTAACCAGTGCCACCATGATCTCCAGCGCCTGACTCACCTGTGTCAGCACCTGACCGACCTGGCGTAAAATACTGCCGATATCCAGTAAACTCAGCGTTGGGAACGCCCGGTTTAACTGCGCCAGCAGCGCCGGATTGTTGTCCATGCGGAAACTGGTCAGCCAGGTTTGCGGCTGCTGATCGAGCGCGCCTGGCGGGAAAATAAAGAAGAAGAAGGGTCGCAGGCTTTCCTGATCGATAGAACGCAGGCTGGTAATTTTAACTGAAAAATTCTGCGTATCACCGGTAAAGGTCAGCGTATCGCCGAGTTTCAGCCCTAAGCGTTCCGTCAGCTCTTCCGCCATTGACACTTCACCCTGTTTCGGCGGCCAGCTGCCGGCTACCACCGGGCTGTTGTCCGGTGGCTGCGCCATCCATGTCAGATTGATCTCGCGGTTGTAAGTATTATCCTGCGCCGGATCCACCGGTTTATCGTTGGTCTCAGTGAGACGCACGCGTGCAATCGGATAAAAGGCTTCCGTTTTTACCTGATGCTGCTGCAGGAACTGTTTAACCTGCGGCACCTGCTCAGTGGCGATATTCAGCAGATAATAGTTAGGACTGTCCGGCGGCAGCTGCTGCTGCCAGCGATCCAGCAGATCGCCACGCATCACCAGCAACAGCGCCAGCAACATAAATGACAGTGAAAATGCCGCCAGCTGGCTAAGGGTGGTCAGTGGCTGACGCAGCAGGCGGTTTATCGCCAGGCGGAACGCCAGATTGCGCACCGACAGTTTACGTAGCAACAGCAAGCCGCCCCACCCCACCGCGCCCAGCAGCAGCGCCAGCAGAACAATCCCGGCCACCAGCGCCCACAGCAGTTTGCTGCCACCCACCAGCAATGCCAGTAAAGCAACCACCACCAGCGCCATTACCGGCAGATAAAACTTCAGCGGCCAGATATTTGCAATCGCGTCACGTCGTAGCACCCGTAACGGCTGTGTCGCCAGCAACAGGCGATAAGGACGCAGCCCTACCAGCAATGAAATAACAAATAGCGAACCGATGGCCCATAGCCATGGCCAGATACTGGATGGCGGCAGGGTTGCTGGCAGCACCGGCTTCAGCATCTGCAACAGTAGCTCCTCAAAACCTAACCCCAATGCACTCCCACCGACTGCGGCCAGCAACAACACCGCCAGCCACTGCCCGACAATCAGCTTACGCAACGCCGCACGGTTGGCGCCGAGGGTTTTCAGCACCGCCACTAAATCGTAGCGGCTGCGGCAGTAGTGACTCATCGCCACTGCCACAGCGGAGATCGCCAGCATCAGCGTCAGCAGCGCGGAAAGCAGCAGGAACTGCTGTGCGCGCTGCATTGAGCGGCCAAGGGCATCCTCGGAATTGTCGACGCTAATCCAGCGCTGACTGGCCTTCAGCTGCGGCTCAATCCAGCTGTCGTAGCGGCTGAGTTGTTGCGGTTCGCCGGAAAATTTATAGCGCCAGGTCAGGCGGCTGCCCGGCTGAATGGCGCCGGTTTTCGCCACATCCGCCAGATTCATTAGCAGGCGTGGTGCGGTCTGAAAAGGGTTAAAGCCCGCGTCCGGTTCCTGAATAACTTCTCCGGCAATACGCAGTGAGGTATCGCCGACATCCAGCATATCGCCGGTTTTCAGATTCAGCAGCGCCAGCAAACGCGGCGCTGCCAGCACCGTACCGGCCTGCGGCTTCAGATTGGTCGGTTCGGTAGTCAGCTGACCAAACATCGGATAAGCATTGTCCACCGCTTTTACCGATGCCAGCTGCGGCGTATTCCCGGCAAAAGTCATGGTCATAAAACTCAGCTGGCTGCTCACCTGCAGGCCATCGCGCCGCGCCTGCGCCAGCCACTCCGCCGGCACCTCACCGGAACTGCTCAGAGTGCGGTCACCGGCCATAAAATCACGGCTCTGCTGACTCAGCCCTTTATCCATGCGGTCGCTAAGTGAGCCCAGCGCCAGTACGCAGGCGACCGCCAGTGTCAGCGCCAGCCAGACAATCAGCAGTGATGGCGAGCGCCACTCACGCCAGAACCAGCGCCAAATCATGCTTCCTCCCATAATTTGCCGTCGCGCAGGCGCAGGCGGCGATCGCAGCGTGCCGCCAGCTGCTCATCATGAGTGACCAGAATCAGGGTAGTGGCAAGGTCGCGGTTAAGGGAAAACAGCAGCCCGGCAATACGATCACCGGTTTTGCGATCGAGATTACCGGTTGGTTCATCGGCAAACAGCAGATCGGGACGACCGTTAAAGGCGCGCGCCAGCGCTACACGTTGCTGCTCGCCGCCCGAGAGCTGTGCCGGAAGATGGGTCAGGCGTTCAGCGAGTCCCAGCTGAGCCAACAGTGCCCTCGCTTGTTCACGACTCTGGTTTTCGCTATCACCGCGCAACAACGCTGGCAATTGCACATTTTCCAGCGCATTCAGGGTTGGCACCAGCATAAATGACTGAAAAACAAAGCCAACATGCCGGGCACGTAATTCAGCCCTTTGCTCTTCGTTACGCTGATGCAGCGGCTCGCCACACAGGAAGACTTCCCCCTCACTGCCATCATCAAGCCCGGCAAGAATGCCCAGCAGGGTTGATTTTCCCGATCCTGATTCACCAATCAAGGCGATAGTTTCAGCCGGTTTGACAACCAGCTCAACTCCGGTGAGGATGTTTAGCTGATGCTCACCCTGACCGACGGACTTACTAAGACGATGAACTTCAAGAATGTTTTCCGCTGGCATTACCCTTTCCTGTTATTATTGTTACTCATTTCGCGCGTGGCGTCGGCAGATACACTGCTGATTCTCGGCGATAGTTTAAGCGCCGGATATCGCATGTCCGCCAGCGCCGCATGGCCTGCGCTGCTCAATGATAAATGGCAAAAACAACCTGACGTCATTAACGGCAGCATTAGTGGCGACACAGCAACCCAGGGACTGAGCCGCTTACCGGCCCTGCTGAAACAACATCAACCACGCTGGGTGTTGATCGAACTGGGTGGAAATGATGGTTTACGTGGCTTCCCACCACAAAATGTGGAGCAGGATCTGCGTAAAATCATCGGCGACATTCAGGCGGCCAAAGCCCAGCCGTTGTTAATGCAAATCCGTTTGCCAGCGAACTATGGTCGCCGCTATAACGAGGCGTTTAGCGGAATCTATCCGAAGCTGGCGCAAGAGTACAACATCCCATTAGTCTCCTTTTTTATGGAGCAGGTCTATCTGAAACCTGAATGGATGCAGCAGGATGGCATTCATCCCAATCCCGATGCGCAACCCTTTATCGCCGACCTGATGGCCAGAGAACTGGCTCCTTTAGTTAAGCATGAGTAGCGGAAAAACGTGACGGCTGTCAGGTAAAGTTATGCAAAAATCCGCAGCCGGAATGATAAAAATCAAAAGATTAAGCGCAATAATGGCAGAGTCACTTCAGGACGGGTGCTCAGGGATCTCTGCCAGACAACCAACAGGCGGGAGCATTCTCCCGCCGTTGGGTTGCCTTAACTTCTGGATTCGTAAGCCAGAGTCGCCACAACCTCCGTATTACCTCGCCTGACAGATAACTCGCAAAGTGAATTACGGCTTATCCATACAATAATAAGTATTGTCGCACAGATAATTATCAGACTCAGTAATCGCAGTTTTAATGGCGTCATTGCCTTCTCTCCTTATTGCCTTGCGGCAGGTAAAAGGCTACCATCATGCTGTCTGGGCATGAGAGCGGCCTCACTTTGACTTATTTAGTCGGGGTGGGGCCTTTCTCTTTCTGTCCGTTGCCAATGCTCAGGACAAAAAAGATCCAGAGCACCCGCCGCAGAGTTTATATATCACGCCACCTGGTATGCAATATAAAATTCAGATAAACCAGAGTTAATTAAATCCTGTCATCAGTAATTTCAATTATTAATTATAAAACCAGAATAATTATCATAAGAATAATTCAGGACGGGTGCTCAGGGATCTCTGCCT
>NZ_JAODIM010000036.1 GCF_025527015.1 Winslowiella arboricola
TCATATCGATTAACAGTCGTATGGGGCTTTTCTCTTTTATATCCTTTGCAAATGCTCAGGATATAAAGATCCAGAGCACCCACCAGACAGTCTACCTTAATGAATTTCCTACTGAGAAAGAATATTACTAAGATGTGCGCTAAATTTGTTTATTATGCAATTGCACTGAAATGTGCTTCAGTTCCACCTTAATTTAATAATGCGTTCTGTTACATAAATTAATAATATAACCCCCTGAATGAGAAGAAGATTTAACACTACAAAAATCATTATCTCAGGTCGTAACGGCCCTTCGCCCTGGCTTTAATCGATATTTATAAAAAGGGTGCTCATGGATCATGCTCACAACATCCAACAGGCGGGGACTTACCCCGCCGTTGGGTTGCCTTACCCGCTGGATTTGCAGGCCATGGTAACCGCAACCTCCATATTGCCCTGCCTTATGCGGAACTCACAAATTGAATCCCGTATTATCAATCCCAACATAACTATTGTTACGACGATAATTCTCAGACTAAGCACTACAAGTTTTTGCAGCATCATGGCCTCCATGCATATTGCATTTTCCTGGGTAAGAGGCTAACCTGATGTTGTCGAGCATAGGACTAGCCTCATATCAATTAACGTTGGTATGGGGCTTTTCTCTTTATGTCCTTTGCAAATGCTCCGGATATAAAGATCCAGAGCACCCGCCAGGTAGTTTACCTTAATGGATTCCCTTCTGAGACAGGAGATTGCTAAAATATGCACAAGCTCTGATTATTATGTAATAGCAACGAAATATTTCAATTATACACTATCAATTTAATAAAACTTACGGTTATTTCAATAAGTAATATAAATTACCTGTACCTTTCTACTAAAAAAAGTACAACAATCATTATCTCATGTCGCAACAATCTTTCTCACTGGCTTTAATCGATATTTATAAAAAGGGTGCTCATGGATCATGCTCACAACATCCAACGGGCGGGAACCCGCCCCGCCGTTGGGTTGCCTTACCTGATGGATTCGCAGGCCAGTCTGGCGACAACCTCTAACCCTCCGTATTTAACCGACATTTCACAGAGGGAACCTCGCGTTATAAACGTAAATGTAAAGAAAGTTACGTATATAAATATCACGCTAAGTATAAATAGTTTTGCTGCCATCTGTGGCTCCTTCTTCCATTGCTTTTCAGCGGGGAAAAGGCTACCTTTATGTTGTTGGGCATAAGGGTTGGCCTCACTTGGTTTAATATCAGGTGGGGCCTTTCTCTTTCTGTCCCTTACGTATGCTCAGGACAAAAAGATCCAGAGCACCCACCAGGAAGTTTACCTGATTGAATTTCTTCCGTGAGCGAGAATTCACAAAACACGAATCAGATCTGATAATAATGCAATACCCGTGAGAACCCCATCACAGACAAATATAATATTTAAAATCATTCAAAACTCGATTATTGAACACAGGGAAATATCGTTTTAAACGTTCTCAAAACATTCTCTCCCCGCCAAACTCTGCTACTATGCCATTTTCGCTTATTACGACAGAAGCCTATGACCCCGACCCCTTTATTACGCGCGGTTGTTCGTCAGTTTGGTATGGCGGCGCAATGCGTCGAGCTTGAGCGATATGATGATACCTTGCCGTCCACTGGCAGTATTGCCGTAAATATGCTGTTAGCGGCCATCAATCCCTCTGATTTGATTACTATCTCGGGCGCCTATCCTGCGCGCACGCAACTTCCTTTTATTCCTGGCTTTGAAGGGGTCGGTAGTGTGACTTCTGCCGCAGGCAACAAACGCGTACTGCCGCTTGGTACTGCTGGCGCATGGCAGAAGATTAAATACAGCGATCCAGCCTGGTGTTTTCCGGTGCCGGACTGGCTCACTGACGAGCAGGCAGCCACCAGCTATGTCAATCCAATGACCGCATGGCTAATGCTAACCGAAGCCGTGCATTTACCTGCTGGCGCAAAGCTGGCGATCAATGCCGCAAACTCCGCCATTGGACTGATGCTGTTAAAAATGGCCAAACGTCTGCAGCTGGATGTGGTAGCGATCGTGCGTAGTCAGCAGGCGGCGCAATCTCTTGATGCTGCATCAGTGATGATTATGCCCTCCGCTGAACATCGGCACACCGCGCAGGCATTAAAAACGACCGGAGGAGTCGATGCGGTGCTGGATTGTATCGGTGGCAATAGCGCGCTCACGCTGGCAACTGCACTTAAGCCGGGCGGTAAGTTTATCTCCTATGGCCTGCTCTCCGGCCAGGCGATCCCCAAAGCCTTCTGGCTGGAACGCCCGGATATCGAGTTTAGTTACTTCCATCTCAGGCAGTGGATCCATCATGCCAGCCAGCCGCAAATTGCCGCAAAACTGGCTGAAGTATTTGCACTCATCCGCGATGGTGTAGCCGCCACCCATATTGCCGCTATCTTCCCGCTGACAGAAATCGCCGATGCCTTGCGTTTTTATCAGCAGCAGCGTCCCGCAGGCAAAATACTGATTCGCTGCTAAATCTCCATGCGCTTGCCGTCAAACCCTGTTGCTTCACTATGTGAAGCAATTTGCTGTCGATTTTTATGAGTGCTCTCACGTAACCCTGCATGGCAATGGCAACACTTTCCTGTGCCGATACACTCCAGCTACGTTTCAGGTAAATAGTAATAACCTGTTTCCTACACCCAGACACGGTTACGGCAGAACTCTCTGCGAAGGCAGTGGTAAATAATCTATTTACCTGGAGGAAAAGTGGACAATTCCAATACGCAAAGCGCCGGACATTATCAGGGCGCCACAGACAAAAACACGGCGGGACGAACCCGAAAAATAATGCTTTCTGCCGGTATCGGACATTTTATCGAATGGTTTGATTTTGGTTTATATGGCACGCTGGCGGCGATTATTGCCAGTAATTTCTTTGCCAGTGGTGATCCAGCGGTCGCATTATTAAAGTCATTTGCCGTTTTTGGTTCCGGCTTTCTGATGCGTCCACTCGGTGGCCTCTATTTCGGCTCAATGGGCGATCGGCTGGGCCGCAGAAAAGTACTGGTCACCGTTATCGTTATTACGTCGTTTTCAACGTTTATTATGGGTATTTTACCGACTTATCATCAGGTTGGCATTATCGCTCCGACATTGCTGGTGTTAACACGCTTATTACAAGGATTTGCTGCTGGCGGTGAAAGTTCCGGCGTTATTACCTATCTGGCGGAAAGCGCCAAACCTCATCGTCGCGCCACGCTGACCTGCTGGAGTGAGAACTTCAGCTTTATGGCCTTTGTATGTGGTTCAGGCCTGGTTCTGTTGTTAACGCATACCCTTGGCGAACCCGCGATGAATGACTGGGGCTGGCGTATCCCGTTCTTACTTGCCGCCCCACTTGGCCTCGGCGGCTTATATATGCGCCGCAATATGGAAGACTCCGCCGAGTTTCATAAACTGAAAAACAGCGGAAAAATTGATAAATCTCCGCTGCGTACTTCTCTGCGCACCTCGGGTAAAGCGCTGCTGTTCTGTGTCGGCTTTGTCGTAGTGAAAGCGGTAAGTAGCTGGGTGTTACAGTCATTTATGCCCGGCTATTTGTCTACCCATCTGCATTACAGTCGAACCGATTCTTACTTAATCACGACTCTGGGTTTATTGAGCGTAGCGATTTGCATGCCACTGACCGGATATCTCTCCGATCGTATTGGTCGCCGCCCGGTGATGCTGCTGGGATGTGGCGGATTTATTTTACTGACTTATCCGGCGATGCTGTTGATGACCCATGGTTCGGTCGCCACCTCCGTTGGCGCCATGAGTATGCTCGGCATATTTGTTGCCTTATTTAATGGTGGCTGCGGTGCCGCAATGGTGGAGTTATTTCCGACAGCGATCCGTTACGGCAGTATTGCCATCGCTTATAACATGACAGTGGCACTATTTGGTGGTGTTACCCCACTGGCTTCGGCCTCACTTATTTCCTTCACCGGCGATCCATTATCTCCTGCTTATTATGTGATGGCGACTGCAGTAATTTCATTTATTGCCGTACTGATGTGTAAAGAGACCGCCGGCAAGATCCTTGATTAAAGATAACAATAACGGGAGTGCAGTATGAAAATCGTCGATATCCAGTGTTTTCCCTTAAAGATAACACCACAGGATATTTATCTGGGAGGTAAAACAGATGACAGCCTGCCAGATTATTATTATCGCGATGAATATCGCTGTGTCTATTCACGCAAAATGGAAACCTGTCTGGTAAAGATCACCGCGGACAACGGTCAGACTGGCTGGGGCGAAGCGCTGGCGCCAGTGGTGCCACATATTGTTGCTGAGATTATTAATCACCTTTTTAAACCGTTACTGCTGGGTGCCAGCCCTTTCGACAGCAATGTCCTCGGGGCTAAAATGTACGACTCGATGCGTGACCGTGGTTATATCACCGGTTATCAGGTAGATGCGATTGCCGCAGTGGATATTGCGCTGTGGGATTTAAAGGGTAAATGCCTTGGCCTGCCAGTGTGGCAACTGCTGGGCGGCGCCTGGCGTCAGTCGGTGCCATGCTATGTATCCGGTTTACCGCAGGCGGAACTTGAGCAGCGCTGCGAGCTGGCGATTAGCTGGCGTGAACGTGGCTTTACCGCCATCAAACTGGCGCTCGGTTACGGAGTGGCAGAAGACGTCAAAAATGTACGCGCCATTCGCGCTGCGGTCGGGGATGACCTGTCGCTGTTCCTTGATGCCCACTGGAACTATAGCGTCAGCGAAGCCTGCGACCTGCTGGAGAAACTTAAACCCTTCAGGCTGCATTTTCTTGAAGCGCCATTACTGCCGGAGGATGTGGCGGGCCACCGAGAACTGCGTCAGAAATCCAGTGTGGCCATCGCCCTCGGCGAAACCGAACGAACCCGTTATCAGTTCCGCCCCTTTATTGAGCAGCGGGCGGTGGATATTTTGCAGCCCGATGTCGGGCGCACCGGCATCAGCGAACTGATGCGCATCGCCTCACTGGCGGAAACCCATAATCTGAAGGTTGCTCCGCATCTCAGCGTCGGCCTCGCGCCCTGCATCGCCGCATCCATCCATGTTGCCGCTGCCCTGCCCAATCTGTTTATGCTGGAGTTTCAGCCGCCGGTATTTGACGTGGCAAACAGCCTGCTGCATACCCCGCTGGTGTGCGCCCAGGGCCACTATCAGCTGCCGTCAGGCGCTGGCCTCGGCATCGAAATCAATGAAGACGTGCTGCAAGAACATCTCTGGAGTCCGTCATGCTAAAAGGTAACGTACCGATTCTCGCCACCGCATTTAATCAGCAGGGCGAAGTGGATATCCCCTCGATCCGCAAACTGGTGACATTTCTGCTGCAGCAAGGCATCGATGGTCTGGCGCTGTTTGGCAATGCTTCCGAAGGTTATGCCCTCACTGGCGCCGAAAAACAGGCTATCTTCTCCGCGGTGAAGGAGATGACGGCGAATTTACCCCTGGTGGTTGCGGCGGGTGGAGCTTCCAGCCAGGTAGCCATTGAAGAGATTAAGCTGGCAGAGCGCATGGGAGCACAGGTGGCGATGGTCAATCCACCGGCAGTGGTCAAGCCCGGGCCAGAAGAGATTTTTCGCTTCTATCGTGATATCTGCGCACACTGCGATATTGAAATTATGATTCAGGATGCACCGATGATGACCGGGGTGACGATACCGGTCGCCACGCTGGTCAGCCTGTGCAAGACCTTTCCACAGATTCGTTATATCAAAGTTGAACAACCGCCAACAACATTGAAAATCAGTCAGTTAAAACAGGCTTTAGCTGATGATATTGGGCTGTTCGGCGGTCTGAATGCAGGATTTTTGTATGAAGAGCTGGCACGTGGCATTACCGGTACCATGCCCGCCTGTGAGTTTCCCGATGTCATTAACCGCATTCTGGCTGCCTGGCAACATGACCAGCAGCAGGCTCGCGAGATCTTCTATCGTTACCTGCCCTTTTTACGCTACGGCGTCCAGCCAGGCATTGGCGTTGCCATTCATAAAACGATTATTCACCAGGCGGGATTGTTCGCCACCGACAGGGTGCGCGATCCGGCAAAACGCATCGATGACCTCACGCGGGAAGAGCTGCGCCAGTTAACTGATTGTCTGCCACTGGCGATTCTGGAGGAGGGAAAATGAACTATATCGCCGTCGACTGGGGAACCAGTAACTTTCGCGCTATACGCGTCACTGACGGGCAGATCGCCGCCATCGTTCAGTCAGATCAAGGCGTTGGGCGTTGCCAGCGTGAAATGCTGCCGCTGATATTGCAGCAGCAGATCGCGCGCCTTGGCGAGCATTATCACCAGCAGCTGCCGGTGATTGTATGTGGCATGGCAGGCAGCAATATCGGCCTCTGTGACGCCGGTTATCAGTCCCTGCCGCTGGCGTTTAGCGCCTTACAGGATAAAGGCATTCCGCTTCCCGGCATCCTGCCCAATCCGCTCACCATTAAAGCAGGCATCTCCAGCCCGGCGGAGTGGGAAGTGTGTCGCGGTGAGGAGATGCAGCTGCTTGGCGCCCTGTACCTGAGTGATGCCCGGATCTTCGCCGCAGTTGGCACCCACAGCAAGTGGCTCACCGTCGATCGTGACCACCAGCAGATTACCGGTCTCTGCACCCTGATGTCTGGTGAGCTGTATAATCTGCTGTTAAATCATTCAGTAGTCGGCAAAGGCTTGCCGCCACAAACCTTCTCCCGTGAACATTTTCTTGCGGGCGTCGATAGCGCCGCGCTGGCAAAAGCGCAGCAACGCGATCTGATGACCGAGCTATTTCGCTGTCGTGGGCGCTATATCCTTGGGCAGTTTGATGCCGCTTACGCCGCCTGTTGGCTGTCCGGATTTCTCACCGCCCATGAACTGCTGACCGGCCACCCGCGCCAGCAGCCGGTTTGCTTTATCGGTGCTTCATCACTGCTTGAGCATTACCAGCTGGCCAGCCACCATCTTGAATTACCCTGCACCACGCTGGCAGCAGAAGAGGCATTAATTGCCGGACTCAATAAGGTATTTGAACATGATGTTTAATGGACCGGTGGTGGCTATTTTACGCGGTATCACGCCGCAGGAATGCCTGCCGCAGGTGGAATGTCTGCTGCAATATGGCATTGCTGATATTGAGATCCCAGCCAACTCTCCTGACTGGCAAACGACGATTCGCCTGCTGAAACAGCGGTTTGGCAACAGTATTCATCTTGGTGCCGGAACCATCACTGAACCGCCGCTGGCAGAAGCCGCTGCGCAGGCGGGAGCAGATTATATTCTGACGCCTGACCTTAATCCGGCAGTCATCAGTCGCAGTCGGGCATTAAGATTAAAAATCTGCGCCGGGGTCTTTAGCGCCAGCGAGATATTCTGTGCCTGTGCATCAGGCGTAGATGCATTGAAAATTTTCCCGGCAGCCGCCCTGCCCGTCGATTATCCACAACTGATTAAAGGGCCACTGCAACAGCCGATACCGTTTTGTGCCGTGGGTGGCATCAACTTGCAGAATATCGCCGCGTATTTATCCCACTATGACGGCGTGGGGATTGGCTCAGCGCTATACCAGCCGGGCCAGTCGCTGGAGCAGATGCACCAGCGCTGCCGCCAGTTAGTGGCACAGCTATAACGGCTTATACACCACCAATCTTTTGCGCGGCGCAAAGCAGAAAGGTCTTCAGCTTATCCAGATCTTTTACACTGCCGGTAAAGTTAGAGAGGGCAATCGCGGCCTGCATACCAGGGATCATGCAGGCCATGCGATACTCATCGTCCTGAAAGGATTTCACAAACACCTGATTTTTACGCGCCAGTGCAAGGTCTTCGGCAATCAAATTAAAATCATGAATGCCAATCAATGCGATAATCTCTTCATCGCTCTTATGCGCCAGCAGCTTTAAACCAATCACCGAATCAATTGCCGCTACCGTATGGTAGTTGCCAATAGCGCGCGCCACGCTGACCCCTTTTCGGGTATGAATCAGGTAGACCACATGGCGATCTTTCAGCACGCCAATCACAATAGAAATATCGTGTTTGCCAATCTCTTCCAGCGTATCAATTACCGCGGTGTAAAACGCAGAGTGATGTATCGACAGAGCCGAGATACGATGCACGCCGATACCGACAGAGTATTTGCGTTTTTCGTTGCGATGCACCATATCCAGCGACAACAACGACTGCATAATACGAGTGACTTTGGCAGAATCCAGATTAAGCCGCCGCCCCATATCACGAATGCCAACCGGTTCGCGACTGGCCGCTAACAGATCAAGACAACGAAAAGCGTCACAGATTGAATGATTTAACATGTTATAACTCCCCCGCGACAGCATGGGTTTATACTACAGCGTGCAGCACCACAGCTGAACCACGGTGATACTGATATGTGATGTTGCCTCAGCGATTCCCCGCAGCCACACCATCCGTCACATCCCCCTTGCTGTCATCTTCCACACCTCAAAACATCATATATCCGTCATATAGCGCTGCTAATTTGCTGCCATTGAGATCGATCTCATGATGCAAAAGTGAGCAGCGAATGAGTGATTTATTGCAGGTAGCAAAACTGGCTGGGGTATCGCGAGCCACCGCAGCACGCGCTTTTTCCTCGCCGGATCTGGTGCGGGAAGAGACGCGCAACAAGATATTTGCCGCCTCAGAACAACTGGGATTTCGTCCCAATCATATTGCACGCCAGCTACGTACCCAGTCGACACGCATGATTGGCGTGTTGCTGCCTTCGCTGCAGAATCCGATTTTCGCCGCCCAGCTGCAGGCAATGGAAAACCTTGCTCAGTTGCATGGCTACTCGCTGCTGGTCGCCACCAGCAACTATCAGCCGCTGCGTGAAGCAGCGATAGTGGAAAATATGCTGCGCCAGCGGGTTGACGGGCTGGTGCTGACAGTCGCCGATGCGGATCACAGCGCAGTACTGCTGGATCTGCAACGTGAAGCGATTCCACTGGTGCTGGTGCATAACTCGCCACAGCGTCTTGGCTTACCGGCGGTGCGCGTCGACAACCGTCTGGCCGTGATGCAGGCCACCGGGGTATTGCTGAAGCTTGGTCATCGTCATATCGGCATGATTGCCGGGCCGATGCTGCAATCCGACCGCGCACGCCAGCGCTATCAGGGCTACTGCGATGCGATGTCAAAGGCCGGATTGACTCCCGCTGATGTCGTCGAGATGCCAGACCATATCCATTCCGATCTTAATACCCTGCTGCCGCTACTGCATGGCCCGCGCGCTTTTACCGCCCTGCTCTGCACTAACGATCTACTGGCGCTAAGCGTGATGGGCGAACTGATGCGTACCGGCTACCAAATTCCTCGGCAAATCTCGGTTATCGGTTTTGATGGCATCGAAATGGGACGGATGCAGTTTCCTTCACTCAGCTCCGTGGTACAGCCACTGGAAGAGATGGGGCGCCTGGCGATCGCGCATTTACTGGCGCAAATCGCCGGAGAAACCCCGCCGCCCGGATGTCTGGCTCACCAGTTCCGATACGGGGAAAGTATTGCTCCACCCGCGACACAAACACTTTGATGACTTAACCAACACCAGGGAAATCCTATGTCACAGAATACATCCGCTAAAAAACTGGCGCTGGCCACTCTGCTGGCAGGCAGCGCGCTGTTCAGTCAGATGGCTTCGGCTGCTGAAGCCATCTGCTACAACTGTCCACCCGAGTGGGCGGACTGGGGCACGCAGTTACAGGCGATAAAAAAAGATCTTGGCATTAGCGTGCCGCAGGACAATAAAAACTCCGGCCAGGCGCTGGCGCAAATGGTGGCGGAAAAAACCAATCCGGTGGCCGATGTGGCTTACCTTGGTGTCAGCTTTGGCATTCAGGCGGCGAAGTCTGATGTAGTGACCACTTACAAACCTAAAGAGTGGGATAATATTCCGGCCGGGATGAAAGATCCAGACGGCAAATGGGTCGCGCTGCACAGTGGCACCATAGGCTTTATGGTGAACGTCGATGCGCTGAACGGTCTGCCGGTGCCACAATCGTGGAATGACCTGCTGAAGCCAGAGTACAAAGGCATGGTCGGTTTCCTCGACCCTTCCAGCGCCTTTGTCGGTTATGTGGCAGCAGTGGCCGCCAATAAAGCGCTCGGCGGCACGCTGGATAATTTTGCCCCGGGCATCAGCTACTTTAAACAGCTGGCGGCCAATAAACCCATCGTGCCAAAACAAACCGCCTATGCGCGCGTGCTGTCGGGCGAAATCCCGATCATGATGGATTACGATTTCAACGCCTACCGCGCCAGATATAAAGATAACGCCAACGTGGTGTTTGTTATTCCGCAGGAAGGCACCATCACCGTGCCTTACACCATTAGCCTGGTGAAAAACGCCCCGCATGCTGACGATGGCAAAAAAGTGATCGACTATGTGTTGTCAGACAAAGGTCAGGCAATTTGGGCCAATGCCTTCCTGCGTCCGGTACGCGCCAGCACGCTGTCAGCTGATGCGAAAAAACGTTTCCTGCCGGACAGCGACTACGCCCGCGCCAGCACCATCGATTATCAGCAGATGGCTGACGTGCAGAAAGCCTTCTCCAGCCGTTACCTGAGTGAGATCCGTTAATGAGCGTTTCAGCAACGCGCCACACGCAGCGTCCCCGTCCGGGAACGTTTTTCAGCCGCTTTGTGGCGAGCCAACGCCGCCAGTTCCCGTGGATGGTGATGCCTGCGTTACTGTTTTTTGCCGCCTTCTGGTTGTTGCCGTTCGCCACGCTGATTGCGATGGGCAGTCAGCCGGATAACAGCTCGCATATCAATGCTTACTGGACGGTGCTGACTCGCCCGCAGTATCTGGAAAGCCTTGGCATTACCCTGCTGCTGTCGTTGCTGGTATCGCTGGCGGCAGTCGCGATTTCGGCGGTAGTTGCCTGCTTTCTTGCCCGTCATGATTTTTCCGGCAAATCACTGCTGCTGGCGATCCTCACCTTTCCTCTGGCGTTTCCCGGCGTGGTGGTCGGATTTCTGGTGGTGATGCTTGCCGGACGTCAGGGACTGCTGGCCCAGTTGGGGTTAGCGCTGGTCGGCGAACGCTGGATGTTTGCCTACTCCCTGAGCGGACTGTTTATTGGTTACCTCTACTTCTCCATTCCGCGGGTGATTATGGCGCTGGTCGCCGCTTGCGAAAAACTCGATCCCACGCTGGAAGAAGCGGCGCGTTCGCTGGGCGCCAGCCAGTGGCGGGTGATTTGCGACGTCATTGTACCCGGTCTGGCGCCAGCGCTGATCTCCAGCGGCGCGCTCTGTTTTGCCACCAGCATGGGCGCTTTTGGCACTGCCTTTACCCTCGGAACCGATCTTAACGTGTTGCCGCTGACCATCTACGGTGAGTTTACGAATTATGCCAACTTTGCCACCGCCGCTGCGCTCTCCGTGGTGATGGGGGGCGTTGCCTGGCTGGCGCTGATTGTGGCGCGCAAACTGGCGGGCGAAAACCGGGAGGGTACGCTATGAAGCGCCGCCCACTGTTCTGGTTACAGCTAGGATTTACGCTGTTTATCTGCCTGTTTATGCTGGTGCCGGTGTTGTTATCCTGCCTGGCTGGCATAACCAATAACGCCTTTATTGGCCTGAAAAGCGGCCTGACGTTGCGCTGGGTTGAGCAGGTATGGGCGATGTATGCCGATACCGTCTGGCTGTCGCTGCTGATTGCCATTTGCTGCCTGCTGCTGGTCACGCTGTTGGGCGTTCCCGCTGCCTGGGCGCTGTTAAAACTGCCCTCCCGCTGGGCAAGCCGTATCGAAGAGTGCCTGCTGCTGCCAGTTGCGCTGCCAGGGCTGGCGACGGCGCTTGGCATGCTGCTGATTTACGGTCATCTGCACTGGTTGCGCGGCAGCTGGTTGTTTATTTTAATTGGCCATGTGCTGTTTACCCTGCCGTTTATGGTGCGTCCGGTGCTGTCGGTAATGCGCGCCAGCCATCTGCCGCAGCTGGAAGAGGCCGCCGCCAGCCTCGGCGCTGGTTTCTGGCAACGCTTTTTTAGCGTGATTATCCCTAACTGCCGTAACGGCATTCTGGCCGGCGCGTTTATGGTACTGACGCTGTCGATGGGTGAATTCAATATTACCTGGATGCTGCATACGCCATTAACCAAAACGCTACCGGTAGGGCTGGCGGACAGCTACGCCTCGATGCGTCTGGAGATCGGTTCGGCCTATACCCTGATCTTCCTGGCGATGATTTTACCGTTATTGCTGGCGCTCAGCTGGATCTCCCGCTTTAGCCAACGTCCGGCTAAAGCCACGCCTGCCACACCTCAGGAGTCACACTGATGTCTCAATCTGTTGCCATTCGTTTACGTCAGTGCGCCCGTCGTTTTAGCGACGATGCTATCGCACTGCATCCGCTCGATCTGGATATCAACGCCGGGGAAACCCTGGTGTTGCTGGGTCCGTCGGGCTGCGGCAAAACCACCACTTTGCGTATTATCAGCGGCCTGGAACAACCGGATGTCGGTGGCGAAGTGTGGTTCGGCGATCGCAATGTCACTGCCTTACCGATTGAAAAACGCAATGTCGGTATGGTGTTCCAGCACTATGCGCTATTCCCGAATATGAACGTGGCGCAGAACGTCGGTTACGGTCTGCGGATTCAGGGCCTGCCGCGCATCGAAATCAACCGGCGCGTCGAAGAGATGCTAACCATGGTCGATCTGCAACATGTAGCGCAGCGTCCGGTCAATGCGCTCTCCGGCGGTCAGAAGCAGCGTGTCTCACTGGCGCGCGCGCTGGCGGCCCGGCCCAAAGTGCTGCTGTTCGACGAGCCGCTGGCGGCGCTGGATGTCAAATTACGCGAAAAATTGCGCGAAGATATCGGACAGCTATTGCGCCAGCTACATATCACCGCTGTCTATGTCACCCATGATCAGCAGGAGGCGATGGCGCTCGGCGACCGGATCGCGGTGCTGGAAAAAGGCCGTATTGCGCAAATCGCCACGCCACAGACCCTCTATCAGCAGCCCGCCACGCGCTTTGTCGCCGATTTCGTTGGCGCAATTAACTGCCTGCTGCCGGAATCCGCCGATGGCCCCGGCCTTTACTGTCGCCCGGAAGATATCACGCCAGGCGCCGTCGAGGGCGCGCCACATAGTGGTCGTATCGTGCAGCAGCTATTTCTTGGCGCCAGCCAGCGTCTGATTATCGATACTGGTGGCCAGCAGCCATTGCAGGTTGATCGCCCGGCACGTGAAATCTGGCGGAGCGGCCAGCAGGTCGGGCTGTTTATCGCCGCCGATCGGCTAATGCATTTTCACAGTAAACAGGGAGAAGTATGCTGATGACCGCACAAACCGTATTAATCGCGCAGATTAGCGATCTGCATATCAAAGCACAGGGAAAACTCTCTTACGGCAAAGTCGACACGCTTGGCGCGCTGCGCAAGGCGATCGCCAGCCTGAATCAGCTAAAACCGCGGCCGGATTGCGTGGTGATCACCGGCGATCTGGTGGATTTTGGTCATGCCGATGAGTATCAGACTCTGCGTGAAGCGTTACAGGCGCTGGAAATTCCGTGGTATGTGATGGCGGGAAATCATGACGATCGCCAGCAGCTGAAAGCGGCGTTTGCCGACCATTCTTATCTCGATCAGCATGCGGAGCGGGTAGAGTGGCAGGCGGAGTGTGGTCCGCTACGTCTGCTGGCGCTGGATTCATCGGTGCCGGGCCAGCCACAAGGTGAACTGGTGGCGGAAAGCCTGCTCTGGCTGGATCAGCAGCTGCGGCTTCAGCCAGATCGTCCGACGCTGGTGATGCTGCACCATCCGCCTTTTATCAGCGGCATCGATCATATGGATCGTCAACGGTTGATCAATCCGCAGGATCTGGCGGCGATTATTGCGCGTTATCCACAGGTGGAACGGGTGCTTTGCGGTCATTTGCACCGCAGTATGCAAGTTCGTTTCGCCGGTACGCTGGCATGTAGCGCGCCAGGCGCATCGCATCAGGTGGCGCTGGATTTACAGCAGGATGGCCCGGCTCATTTCTGTCTTGAACCGGCGGGTTTTCTGCTGCACCGCTGGAGTGAACAGCAAGGAATGGTGACCCATCAGTGCGTCATCGATCATTTTCCCGGCCCCTGGCCGTTTTATAGTGCCGATGGCGCACTACTGGATTAAATATTGCGGGTCGCATGACTGCGACCCTTCGATTACAGCGATAAATCGATCACCATACGGCCGGTGATTTTGCCATTTTTCATCTCTTCGAAAATGGTATTGATATCGTTAAGTGGACGTTTACTCACTTTCGGCACCACTTTGCCTTCTGCGGCAAACTGGAACGCTTCTTTCAGATCTTCACGGGTTCCGACCAGCGAGCCCACGACCTGAATACCGTCCAGCACCAGCCGTGGAATATTCAGATCCATCGATTCTGGCGGCAGGCCAACAGCGACAATCCGCCCACCGGCACGCACGCAATCCACCGCCGAATTAAATGCCGAACGAGCTACTGCGGTCACTACCGAGGCGTGCGCGCCACCAATCTTCTCCTGCATGATTTTTGCCGCATCTTCTTTCAGCGGGTTGATAACCAGATCGGCGCCCACGCTCTGCGCAAACTCCAGCTGCGCATCATTAACATCAATCGCCACCACTTTAGCGTTAAACACGTTTTTGGCATATTGCAGCGCCAGATTGCCCAGTCCGCCGAGACCGTAGATGGCAATCCACTGGCCAGGTTTAATTTTTGAAACTTTCACCGCTTTATAGGTGGTGACACCGGCGCAGGTAATACTGCTGGCGGCGGCCGGATCCAGGTTCTCCGGTACTTTCACCGCATAATCGGCTACGACGATGCACTCTTCCGCCATGCCGCCATCAACCGAAAAACCGGCGTTTTGCACATCACGACACAGGGTTTCATTGCCGCTATTACAATATTCACAGTGCCCGCAGCCCTTGTAGAACCAGGCGACACTGGCGCGTTCGCCCGGTTTCAGAGAGGTCACGCCCGGACCAATCTGTTTAACGATGCCGATCCCTTCATGGCCGAGAATAATCCCCGGCACTTCACCAAAATCGCCATTTTTAACATGCAGATCGGTATGACAAACCCCGCAATACTCCATGCTTAACAACGCTTCGCCATATTTCAGCTCACGCAGCGTTTTGTCCTGAATTTCAACGGAATGATCCGGTGTAACTACAGCTGCTCTCATAAATCCCCCTGATTGCTGACGCGTTAAACAAAATTAAGCGTAGAACATCCACTTTAGCTGACGATAAATAGTTTAATAACTTCTGATATCGATCAAAAGAGAGGCGTTAAACTACCTCTTCCAGCTCAAGCTCCAGGCGGGGTGAAGTCTGATTACGGCCGTTGCGTTTCGAATGATAAAGACGCTTATCCGCTGCGGAAATCAGGGCGTTAACCGTTTCAACGCAGCTTTTTACCCGCTGAGATTCACTGGCAATACCGATACTGACGGTAACCCCAACAGTATTCCCCTGTAGCGCAAACTTATGCGCAACAATCGCCTGACGAATCTGTTCAGCAAACTGGAAGAGCGCCGTGCGGTCCTGATCAAAAAACACCACCACAAACTCTTCACCGCCAAAGCGACAAACCATGCCGTGATCGCCGACCACATTGCGCATCCGGTTCGCCATCTCTTCCAGCACCGCATCACCGGAATCATGACCAAAGCTGTCATTAATCGCTTTAAAATAGTCGATATCAATCAGCATCACGCCAGCACTCTGCGGTTTATTGTGCGCCTGAGCATCGCGCAAACGCAGCTGTTCATAGAGTCCCGAGCGTGACAGCAGACGCGTAAGAAAATCGTAGTTAGCGCGCAGCGCCAGCTGCTTATTAAGCTGCAGAATCGCATCCATACTGACGGCAACAATCAGCGGACTGATCGCCAGCGTGGCGATTCCGAGGCGGGCAGACACCAGATGACTTAGCGCCAGGAACTCATCGGCGCCCTGAATATTCATCACCCCGCTCACCACCAGCATAATTTCGGTGACGCCGGTCACCAGCGTAATCAGGCTGGTGACATGCAACGGATAAGCAATTGCGCACCAGATTAGCGCCGGTAACGGGAAGGAGAGACTGCCGCCGCCGCCAATAATCGCCGCCACCGCCACTGACGCGGCCAGCGCAGCAACCGGTAGCAGATCCTTTAAGCGGCAGGGTCTTAACACCAGATTAATGCTGGCGGGTAAAGTCAGCAGAAAAGGCAACAGCAGCACGCCAGTCGAGAACTGTTCGCTGACCCAGTCGCTCCACGAAGTGAGGAAATTGCCGCCCATCCAGCCATCCTGAACCAATGTTCCCCAGCTGGCGCTGAGCAGCGCGGCCAGCAGACTGGCGGGAAAAATCTGTAACGCGCGCACCGGCCGGCTGAAACCGGCAGCCGGTTTATTTCTCTTAATCAGCAGGTTAGCAACGACAAAGATAAAAATAATATTGGCGAAGTTAATGGTAACCGACAGCGATGCCCAGCCGGAAAACACCATATCGTAGAATATCATTGCCAGATAAGTGATCAGGTAAATACGCGTGTTATGCAGGAAAGGGAAACGGACAATTATGGCGGCGACAAGCGCGTTGACCGGCCAGAATAATGACAACTCCTGCGGCATACGCAAATGGGCACCGATAAAACAAAACACTACAGTGAAAACAAAAATGGTTATCCCGTTGGCTTTATTATTATTTTCGTCAAACAGTTTGAATCGCATACGCCCCAATACCTGTGATATTTACCCTGAAACGACATCAGCCAGTGTCAGCTGCTATCGGTTGCGACGTCTGCAAAGCAATAAGGCAGAGCCTGAGCTTTATTTTAATCTGCTCAAACAAAAATAATCGCAATGTTATTCTGTAGCCTGTTGGTTTATAAGATTAATCCTGGCTGCAGCGGGGCCAATTTTATCACAGGAAATAGTTAACGGGCATAAGAAAGCGAGTGACGCCAGAATAGCGTCACTCGCTTTAATCCATCGCTGACAAAATTATTTAGCTGCGGCTGGCCACTGGCTAAGCCTGATGCCACGGTCATTGGCATTTTCACTAAAGTCCTTCAGCACTGCTTTTACATCAGGATCAATATACTCGGCGTTATCATGGTCGACGATCACCACACTATTTTCCGGGATCTCAGCCAGCAATCCCTGTAAACGCGGATTATGCATAAAGGTCAGATTCTGCTGAAAACGCAGAACGTAATGGTCATCATAACGCGTCAGTTGCAGCGCATTGCGATGGCTTTTATACACGCTGTACAGGATCTGTGTGGCAATACCCAACCCTATCCCCGCCAGCATACCGAAAACGATAATCCCACCAATGGTGACAATAAATGGCACAAACTGCTGCGCGCCCATGCGGATTTGATCGACAAACAGGCGCGGTGGCGCCAGCTTATAACCGGTATACAGCAGCACGGCCGCCAGACTCGCCAGCGGAATCGCATTAAGTAAGTTGCTAAAGTAAAGACCGCACACCAGCAGCAGCACGCCATGGACTAATATCGATACTTTACTCTGCGCACCGGCGCTGACGTTTACCGAGCTACGCACAATCACGGAGGTAATCGGTAAACCGCCAGCGAACCCAGCGACCAGGTTACCAATACCCTGCGCGCGCATCTCTTTATCCGGCGAAGGTGCCGGGTTCTGTGGCCGCAGTTTCTTCAGCGCTTCCTGGCTCAGCAGGGTTTCCAGGCTGGCGACCAGCGCCAGCGTTACCGCCACCACATACACGGAAGGATTACGCCATGCCTGCCAGTCTGGCCGCTGCAGTTCACGCGTCAGCTCGCCGAGTGAGCCAAATTCCGGCAGCGAAATACGCGGCAGGTTGCTGACAAACTCCGGCTGGATGCGATCGCCAAATACCGTCGCCAGGCAGCCAAACAGCACCGCAATCAATGGTCCGGGGATCCAGTTCAGCGCTTTTACCCGCTTCACCATCGGCGTGGTCCACAGCCAGAGGATCGCCAGCCCGATGCCCGCCACAATCATCGCGGATGGGGAGAAACTGAACTCGCCGCTAAACAGCGATGCGAGTTCAGTGTCGCCTGACGCGCCGAACGCTACCGGAATCTGCTGCATAATCAACAGAATGCCGATGGCCGCCAGCATGCCTTTAATCACACTGCCGGGCACCAGCGTAATAAAGCGTCCGGCACGCATCACGCCGAACATAAATTGCAGTACGCCCGCCAGCACCAGCGCCAGCAGAAAGGCGGAGAAAGAGCCCAGCGTCTCAATCGCAGCCACAACAATGGTCACCAGTCCGGCGGCGGGTCCGCTGACGGCAAAGCGCGACGGGCTGAGCGAGGTGACAATCAGGCCACCAATCACTCCGGTGAGCAGACCAACAAATGGCGGTAAACCACTGGCCTGGGCGATGCCCAGACACAACGGCAACGCCACCAGAAACACAACCAGGCCGGCAGGAAGATCCTGACGAAGCGTTCTCAGATTCATGGTGTGGATTCCTCTGTGGATTGCTGGATTAACTCTTTCAGATGTCCTGACTGCAGATCGTAAACGCAGCCAAACACATCCAGCGCAATGCCCTGCCGCCAGGCGGCAATCACCGGTTCGGTCGCCACCAGCCGCGAAAACTGGGCAAGCACATTCGCTTCAACCAGACGGTTCTGTCGGTTGCTCTCTTCATCTTTATCGGCATGGAAAGCGGTTAAACCGCTCTCCAGCGCGGCGCGCAGCTGACCAATTCGCCGCGCCAGCGCCGAGTCCTGGTTATCCAGTGGACTATCAGGCAGCGCTATCGCGGCCTGCACACCACCACAACCATAGTGGCCGCACAAAACAATGCGTGAGAC
This sequence comes from Winslowiella arboricola, assembly GCF_025527015.1. Lineage (GTDB taxonomy): Bacteria > Pseudomonadota > Gammaproteobacteria > Enterobacterales > Enterobacteriaceae > Erwinia > Erwinia arboricola. Next base: position 18,804 of record NZ_JAODIM010000036.1, read on the forward strand.
TTTCAGATATTCGAGCGCGTACTGCAGCACGCTCATAAAGTTGTCATCGCTGTCGATCACCATATTGGCGATATTGCGATGGACAAACAGTTCTCCGGGATGCGCGCCGGTCAGCACCTCCGCCGGAACACGGCTGTCAGAGCAACCAATCCATAACGAGTGCGGCTTCTGCTGATGCAGATTATTGTCGAAATATTGCGGATTACGCTGGCGCCGCTGGAGTGCCCAACTGCGGTTTTTTGCTAACAAGGGTTTAAGTGTCGTCAAAATAATAGTCTCTCTCTGGGAACAAACAGGCTTCTATCTGGGCGACAGATAAATCGCGTAACCTTAATCACCTAATTTCAGCGGAATTAACCTGGACCATAGCTACAGATTCACGGCCAGGGAAATAAGTTCTAACACTTTATAGATTAATACAGGATTAGGAATATTCCCATAAAGATAAATAATTATCTGAATGTAAGTTTATTTAAATTTAATGTATTCATTAAGTAAATTAATGAGATATCACTTGTAATTACCGGCCAAATAGCTAACCAGACAAAACCCTTAAATTACAGTTAATTATTAATAAAGATGCATTGTATTTACTGCAAATAAAATATAACAATAGTATTAATGTGGATATAACAATTAAAAGACTAAAGTCTCAAATGAATTACCAGACTGCATGACAACCTTTGCATGTTTTCGGTGCAACGTTATCCGTCTCTGCACCAGCTTATATTTATTAAATAAAGATGATTTATTTAATCAGGCTGCGGGGAAATTAAATCAGCTGTTTACTCCCGCATTTAATGATTTTTTTTAGTTACAAAAATCCGCTGTATCCGGGTTCAGTGTGAATCACGATGGTCGCCAGGCGCACTGTCAAAGGGCAGAGAAAAGATTTAAAAACGTCACCATTTGCGCGTAGGGTAGAGGAAGCCATATTTCTGCAATCAGTCATCACAAGGATCGCGTCATGCAAAACAGCCCCCCTCCTCATTCCCGCTCCTCAGCACTGCTTGCCGGGCTTGGCTGGGTCGAGCACGCTTTTCTGCCCGCCGGCGCCACCCCACCCGCAGAGGCTACATGGGCACATCAGCGACACAGCGCCGATGTGGTACTGGCGGAGGAAACCACCCCCGCAAAAAGCCGTGATGCTGATGGCGTGATTGCGGTTGATCAACGCGCGGTGGCGGTTTACACCGCCGACTGTTTACCGGTGCTGATTGCTGACGATCGCATGCATCATGTTGCTGCGGTGCATGCGGGGCTGAAAGGCGCGCTGAGCGGCGTGCTGTACAGTGCGGTGCAGCGCCTGATCGCGCTGGGCGCCACTGCCGACAGCCTGTATATCGCCATCGGCCCGTCAATAGGATCCTGTTGTTACGAGCTGGGAAAAGAGGTGCTGGAAAAGATGCCGCTGCTGGGGCAGCCCGTGCGCTGGCACCCGCAACAGCCGGTTAATCCACAGGCGGTGCGTCCACAGGCGGCTGGCACCACTGGCGGGATCTGGTTTGATCTGCCCGCGCTGGCGCAACAGATGCTGCAACAGATGGGGATCCCGGCGGCGCAGATCGACACGGTGCCCGTCTGCACCTACTGTATGGCAGAGCCGCAATCCAGCTATCGCCGCAACACCCATTTCGCTGAAGGCTATGCGGCGCGCTATTCATGGATCCAGCGGCAGGACTAAATGGTTTCGCCCATAAAAATCTGATAACTCAGATCCACCGAATCGGCGACGAAATCCGCGTTGCCGATCTTTTTTAGCAGCAGCTCAGCGGCCGTATAGCCGATGGCGTAACGTGGCGTAATCACACTGGCGACGCTGGGATACATCTCGCGACTGATATCCAATCCGTGAAAACCGGCAATCGCAATCTGTTGTGGCACCGCAATGCCACGCCGCTGACACCATAGCAGCGCGCCGAGCGACAGATCGTCATTGGTGCAGAAGATAGCATCCAGTGTGGGAAACTCCTGTAACGCACTCTCCAGCATGCGCGCGCCCAGCTGTTGCGATGAGATCGACTTCGGGTTAACACGATGCGCCGACAAACCACGCTCAGCCATCGCCTGGCTGTAACCACGAAAACGGTGATCGTCGCGCCGGTCATCCTGCGATCCGAAGTAAATAATCTGGCGCCGCCCCTGCTCCAGCAGGGTTTTCGTCATATCGTAGCCGGCGTTAAAATTATTAAAGCCCACTTCCATATCCAGACAGCCGCCTTCAGTGTCCATCACTTCGACCACCGGAATTTTGGCGGCGCGCAGATATTTTACCGCCCGCAGCGTATGGGACTTTTCACTGAGGATAATGCCGTCGATATTCCATGACAGCAGATTGATAATCTGCTCCTCTTCCGCCTGCGAATTGTAGTTATAGTTGGCAATCAGCGTCTGGTAGCGTCCCTCTTTGGTCGCCGCCTCAATTCCCGCCAGCAGATCGGCAAAGATCTGATTTTTAAATGACGGGATCAGTACACCAATGGTGTAACTCCTGGCACTCAGCAACATCTCCGGCGCGCGATTGGGCACATAGTTAATCTCTTCGATAATCTGCGCGATCTTTTCGCCGGTGCTGCTGGCCACTTTATGCGGCGTGCGCAGATAGCGGCTGACCGTCATTTTGGTGACGCCCGCGAGGGTGGCAATATCTTGTAGTGAAATGCGATGGGAGCGCACAGCGGGATGTCCGTTACAGCGAGAGAAAGGGCGGGATTAACCCGCCCACCAAATCAATGAATTATCACGTTTAAAATCAGTACGCCAGCTAAACCGAGGAACGAAATCAGGGTTTCCATTACCGTCCAGGTTTTCAGCGTCTCGATCACGCTGAGATTAAAGTAGCCTTTAAACAGCCAGAAGCCCGGATCGTTGACGTGTGAAGCGATCACACTGCCGGAACCCACCGCCAGCACCATCAGCGCCGGATCGGCGCCGGTAACGGCAATAATCGGCGTCACAATACCGGCGGTAGTAATCGCCGCAACCGTCGCCGAACCGAGGGCAATACGCAGCATGGCGGCAACCGTCCAGCACATCAGCAGTGGCGACAGGGAAGACCCCTTCATCATATCGGCAATATAGGTACCGACACCGCTATCCACCAGCACCTGCTTAAAGGCGCCGCCGCCAGCGATAATAAATACGATCATGGCGATGGCGGAGATCGAGTCGCCACACATATCCATCACTTCTTCCACCTTACGGCCATTGCGCAGGCCAAGGGTAAAGATCGCAATCACCACCGCGATAAACAGCGCCACCGCCGGGTTGCCGATAAATTCGAAGAACTGGCGTACCGGGTTCTCTTTCGGCATGGTCAGCTCAAATACCGCCGCCACCGCCATCAGGATCACCGGGATAATCGCCGCAAAAATACTGGTCCAGAAGCCCGGCATTTCATGATCTTCAAAGATTTTCGGGTTATACAGCCCCGCCGGAGGCTCTTTCTCAAAATTCTTCAGGAACTTAGAGAACACTGGCCCGGCAATAATCACCGTCGGAATAGTAATAATCATCCCATACAGCAGGGTCGTACCGAGGTTGGCGCCAAAGATAGTGGCGATCGCGGTTGGACCCGGATGCGGCGGCAGGAAGCAGTGAGTGACCGACAGCGCAGCCACCATCGGCACACCGACGTACAGCAGCGGCATGCGCGCCGCGGCAACCACGGTAAACACCAGCGGCAGCAGCAACACAAAACCGACTTCATAGAACATCGCCAGGCCAACAATCAGGCCGGTAATCATCAGCGCCCATTGCAACTTATCTTTACCGAAAGCCTTAATCAGCGTGGTGGCGACGCGCTGGGCAGCGCCGGTATCCGAGACCAGCCTGCCGAGCATCGCGCCAAAGCCGAGGATCAGTGCCAGACTGCCAAGCGTGCCGCCGACCCCTTTCTGGATTGATGCCACGGCTTCCAGCGGCGTCATCCCTTCGGCGATACCGACCACTGCCGCGACAAACACCAGCGCAATAAAGCCGTTGACCTTAAACACAATCATTAGCACCAGCAGCAAAATCACGCCTGTCGCTATTATTGTAATTGGCATAGAAGTTTCCTTTGAGGAGTCAGGTGAATCAGTTAACACCAGGTATGCAAGGTATAGATGCTTACACTGCGACGCGCATGCCGCCATCGACGAAAAGCAGGTGTCCGTTCACAAAATCTGAGGCTTTAGTGGATAAAAATACCGCCGCGCCGATCAGTTCTTCCGGGTTGCCCCAGCGTGCAGCTGGCGTACGTTTGGTCAGCCAGGCGGTAAAGTCCTGGTCATCGGCCAGCGCCTGGGTCATTTCGGTTTTGAAGTAACCCGGAGCGATGCCGTTAACCTGAATATTGTGGCGCGCCAGTTCAACGCACATACCACGCGTCAGCATGGTCACGGCGCCTTTTGATGCGGCGTACGGCGTAATGGTGTCGCGACCCAGTTCGCTCTGCATCGAGCCGATATTAATAATTTTGCCGCTCTGCCGCGTTACCATCTTGCGCGCCACCGCCTGCGAAACCAGGAATACGGCGGTCTGGTTTACTGCGATGACATCATTCCAGTCCTGCTCGGGGAATTCGAGGAACGGACGACGACGCTGAATACCGGCGTTATTCACCAGCACATCGATAGCACCAATCTGGCTTTCGATCTGCTCTACCGCCGCATTCACCGCCGCCGACTGCGTCACATCAAAGGCTACCGCATGCGCTGTATGCCCGGCGGCGATCAGCTGTTGCGCCGCCTTCTCCGCACCCGCCTGGGTGGTGGCATTAATAATCACTTCCGCCCCGGCTTCCGCCAGACCTTTTGCCAGCAGGAAACCGATGCCGCGACCGGAACCGGTAATTAATACACGTTTGTTATCTAAAGAAAAAAGAGTGCTCATGGTTATCCCCGAATCAGAAGGTCAGCTGAACTTTAGCGGCTTTTTGTTTATCGCCGGCAAACACCAGCGCGGCATCAATCTCTTCCAGACGATACTCACCGCTAAACAACGGCAACGGGTTGACGGTGCCATTGCCCAGCCACTCTACGGCGGTGTTAAATTCGTGGGTAAAGCGGAAGGATCCCACCAGTTTTATCTCTTTTGCAATCAGCAATATAATCGGGAAATTCGGCACTGCGCCGCCCATACCAACCTGCACCAGTGTGCCTTTCGCGCGTGTCACTTCGAGGCAGCGCTGCAACGAGGAGGGATGGCCGGAGGCTTCGAAGGCGACATCGAAGTAACCTTTATCCGCCAGATACGGGGTAAAATCGCCGCTGGCGGCATGGATCAGGCTTGTCGCGCCCATCTTTTCCGCCATCGACAGTGAACGTTCACTGACATCAGCGCAGACGATTTCCGCCGCGCCTTTGGCTTTTGCCGCTGCCGCAATCAGGCAACCAATCGGGCCAACACCAGAGATAAACACTTTTTTGCCGCTAAGATCGCCCGCCTGATTGGCGGCATGAATGCACACCGCCAGCGGCTCGGCGAACACCATCACCGTTTCATCGGCCTCACTGGCGAAAGGCACGCACTGCGCGCTATCCACCACTTTAAATTGGGTAAAACCGCCATCAACATGCGGGAAGTACATGGCGCTGCCAAAGAAACGCATGCTGACGCACTGGTTCTCTTCATCATTCAGGCAATATTTGCAGCTGCCGCACGGTTTGGACGGATTGATCGCCACCTTTTGCTGCGCTTTCAGCGCCGGATTGTCGCTTTTCACCACATAACCGATCACTTCGTGACCAAGGATCATTGGCATTTTCACTTCAAAGCTGCCGACTTTGCCATGCTGATAATAGTGCAGATCGGAACCGCAGATACCGCCACGGGTGATGCGCACCAGCGTGCCCTCGCCCTGATAATTCACTTCCTGGGTGATCACTTCGACGTTTTCTTTGCCGTTAATCATGCAGGACTGGGTTTTCATATTCATCGTTGCCTCATCACCTAAATCGCCAGCTGCACATCAGATAGTTTTCGGCACTACAAAACTGTGAACAAGATCACTAAAAAGGGTGTTACGAAAGGGATGTTACGCATAACGTGAACCAGGTTGTGCTTTAACGGCGAGGTTTTCACCACTTCCCTGTGGCAGATGTTTTTTTTGAGCCGCCTCACAGCTTTGCCGCCGACGCTTGCGCTTTTCCGCGGCCAGGCGCTACAGTCAACTCATCCGACCACATAACATTATTGCAACATTCCGGTGGACACTTATATGCAGGCTGCGCCTTCGCTGTTTTCCCCTCTCGATCTCGGTTTTACCCGGCTAAAAAATCGTGTGCTGATGGGATCGATGCATACCGGACTGGAAGAACATCCGGATGGCACCGCGCGGCTGGCGGCGTTTTATGCTGAACGCGCCAGCGCCGGTGTGGCGCTGATAGTGACTGGCGGTATCGCCCCCTCGCCGGAAGGGGTGGTGGTGGCAGGCGGTTCGGTGCTGAATAGTGAGCAGCAGCTGGCGCATCATCGTCCGGTGACGCAGGCGGTACATGAAGCGGGTGGCAAAATTGCCCTGCAAATTCTGCATGCCGGGCGTTACAGCTATCAGCCTGCGCTGGTGGCGCCTTCGCCGTTGCAGGCGCCGATTAATCCGTTTACACCGCAGCAGCTGACGCATCAGCAAATTGTGCAGCTGATAGCGGATTTCGCCCACTGCGCCCGGCTGGCGCAACAGGCTGATTACGACGGCGTGGAGATTATGGGCTCCGAAGGCTATCTGATTAATCAGTTTCTGACTGCGCGCACCAACCAGCGCGACGATCAATGGGGGGGTGATTTCAGTCAGCGTATGCGTTTTGCCGTTGAGATCGTCCGCGCGGTACGTGCCGCCGTCGGCGAACATTTTATTATTATTTATCGCCTGTCGATGCTTGATCTGGTGGCGGAAGGCAATACGCTTGAACAGACTATCCGGCTGGCGCAGGCGATTGAGCAAGCTGGCGCCACCTTAATCAATACCGGCATCGGCTGGCATGAAGCGCGGGTGCCGACCATCGCCACCTCCGTGCCGCGCGCCGCCTTTGGCTGGGTGACGCAAACCCTGAAGCAGTATGTCAGTCTGCCGCTGATTACCACCAACCGGATTAACCACCCGGATGTGGCGCAGTCGCTGCTGGATGAAGGCTGCGCCGATATGATTTCGATGGCGCGGCCATTTCTCGCGGATGCCGAATTTGTGCTGAAAGCACAGCAGAACCGCGCCGATGAGATCAACACCTGTATTGGCTGTAATCAGGCCTGCCTCGATCAAATCTTTGCCGGTAAGGTCACCTCCTGCCTGGTCAATCCGCGCGCCTGCCATGAAACCCTGATGCCGGTTATCGCCGCGATCCGGGTGAAAAAGCTGGCGGTGGTGGGCGCCGGACCGGCCGGACTGGCGTTTGCAGTCAATGCAGCGGCCCGCGGCCATCAGGTCACGCTATTTGATGCCGCCAGTGACATTGGCGGACAATTTAATATCGCGCGCCAGATCCCCGGCAAAGAGGAGTTTAACGAAACCCTGCGCTATTTTCGTCGCCAGCTGGCGCTGACCGGCGTGACGGTAAAACTGAATCAGTGGGCCGACAGTACAGTGCTGGCTGAATTTGATGAAGTGGTCCTCGCCAGCGGCATCTCACCGCGGATGCCAGAGATTGAGGGTATCGATCATCCCAGTGTGCTGAGTTATCTCGAGGTGATTGCGCAGAAAAAACCGGTGGGGAAACGTGTGGCGATTATCGGCGCTGGCGGCATCGGCTTTGATACCGCCGAATACCTGTGTCACAGCGGAGACGCCAGCAGCCTTGATATCAATACCTTCTGCCGCGAATGGGGCATTGACCGCTCACTGCAACACGCCGGTGGCCTCGCGCCCGCCGGTCCGCAAGCGCCGGCCAGCCCGCGCGAAATCTGGCTGTTACAGCGTAAAGCGGGCAAACCGGGCGCCACGCTGGGTAAAACCACCGGCTGGATCCATCGCGCCAGTTTGCAGGCGCATGGCGTGAAAATGTGGGGCGGCGTGCAGTATCAGCGCATCGACGATCGGGGGCTGCATATTCTCCGTGAGGGTCAGCCGCTGACGCTGGCAACAGATAATGTGGTGATTTGCGCCGGGCAGGAGCCAAATCGGGCGTTACTGGCCTCACTGACTCCGCTGGGTATGCCGCTGCATATTATCGGCGGTGCGGATGTGGCGCTGGAACTTGATGCCCGCCGGGCGATTGCGCAGGGTACCCGACTGGCGCTGGAGATTTGATTATCAGATCCTGCCTTCGCGCCTTAACAGTGACTCAGTAGCAGCTCAGTTTTCTGATGCCGGTTCCCGCATTTATCACGCTGCATTTTTTGACCGGCAACTCCCCCCATTTCAGGCCAGAATATTTTCCCATAAAGAAAACCTCTTTCTCACTGAAGGAGGCTTCCAGACTCTTCAGGCTGTTGCAAATTTCTTCATCACTGATTAAATTTTTATCAAGTGCATAACCGCCATAGGTCTTAATAATATCCGGCGTCGACATAAAGCGTCCTTTCTCGGAATCTTTGATGCCAATTTTAACTAAAGAGCGCGCCTCAACATCTTGCAAGAAACTTTCTGAAACCCTTCGGGTGGTCGATAGCGACAAGGCCTTCCCGCGGGTGCCGTTTGAACCGACATGCAGGAAAATATCCCGCAGATAGAGATCAAAATCAGTAAGGTAACGATTTTCATTGATACTGACACGGCGTAACAGGCCTTTTTTTACAATTTCCTCTTTTTGCGCAGTATGCGCGCGAAATAAGGTCTTCTCGATATCATAATCGTACTTATTTAAATCTTCTATTTTCTGAATCTTTCTTAACTCAGGTGTGTTTTTCATTTCAAACTGATAGCTATAACCATTCAGATAATCATTCAGCGTTTTCTCTTTCGCTTTTAACAGATCGGTATCTAACGGACTCACCACACAAGGAGATTTAGCGCCACGCTTCACAATACAGCGTGGGCCGACTAATTTTTCAAGGGAAATATCGCTGTTAATTGTCAGATCCAGCAGATCGATTTTATCCAGTTTCCTTTTTAATACCTCCCTCTCCAGTTTAAAAAGCATTTTAGCCTTCGAGAGTTTACCTGAAGGTAGCGGGACTATTTCCCCGTTAGGTTTTGGGCTTACCTTTGCACCGTCAAAATTTAGCAGGTTTAATGTTTTTTGCTTGCTATCGAAAAGAATATCCTGCCAGCTCACTTTATCAACTGAGATGCCATTCCGGGTTAATTTAGCAAAGAAATCATTTATCTTATTATTAACCAAGTTATCATCGGAAATAAAAACCTTCAGATCGTAAAATTTTCTCTCATCAAGTAATTTTAACACTGAGGAAATGGTGTCGCCTGCAATATTATTTATTTGTATAGCGATACTTTCCATCATCGTACCCGCACCGTGATAAATTTTTACCGTTGCAGATCCCGTACCATAAAACCGGTTTAGTGCCAGCGAATCATTATTAGCCTCAATTAAGAGCTGGCTGTATTTTTCTGCTTCCTTTCCCTCAGACGGGATATCAGCTGGCTTGATATCCTTAATAAACCGACCGGTGTCCAGCTGATAGATACTGCTGGTTTTTCCTTGCGTCACGGGTTCCTGCAAGCGATAACCCGTATCGCGACGCGCAGAACGGGCAGCCGCTTTTGTCACGGCTTCAGGTAATCCCCCGGTGCTGCCGGCATCAATCACTTTGCGCGCCATAAATTGTTTTGCCAGCCTGCTGCGTAAGGCTTTCGCAACCACCGGCACATCGAACACCGCGCTACCGGCGCCGGCAAACAGCATTGCCCAAAGCGCCTGATCCTTTTCATCGTGAGTATCAGCGTTCAGGAACTTGCTTACCTGAATCGCTGGCTCAACTACCAAACCGAGAAACAGTGAAATAAGGCGTCCGGCAAGCGTGCCCGGCATGCCGAAGGAGAGCGCGCCAGCAATATAGCTGGCCAGGTCAAGCACCCTGTCCACGCCTTTCTCGAATTGAGTTTTAATGCTGGCATCAGCATCGGAGGCGCTTTTATTAATATAACGTCTAAAAAGTTCTGCGCGGTAATCAGAGCATACCGTGTAATTAATGGGCCGGTAATTTCTCTCTTTTTTGGGTAAACTCAGTATCATTGAGGGGGAATCAAACTTCGCGCCCTTAAATGCAACATCGACTTTTCCCTGTTCGGCATAGGGTAAATGTTTTGCCAGCCAGCCGCGTAATTTTTCATCGGCGATATCTTTTTTATCAAATACACTTATTTTGCGGATATTGCCCGTTACTGACGTATTGATATCCAGTTCTGTAACAATGTTAAAATTGCCATCCAGAGCTGAAATAAGTAAACGACGATTCTTCCTGCCTTTCAACGCAATAATTTGCGAAAGCTCGCCGTTTTGAATCGACAGAAATTCAGGCGCAACCTCACCTTTGACAAACCGCTCAATAACATCACCAAACTCTGCAGTTAACTCCTTATCCAGCTTTTTTTTCACCAGATACAGGCAGGCATGGACAGAAAGCACGAAAAGTTTTGTTATACTCTCTGCGGCTTTATTATCTTTTTTTAGCTTATCAAAAATATTCTGCAGGCGTTCCTGCACCCGGCCGGGGAGCTCCCACAGTTTTGCCAGATAGACAGTACTATGCGCAGCACCTCCGCGCTGCCAGTCATAATAGACAGACGAAAATGAACCAGAGTCTTTGAAAACTGCCCCCATGGCAATTTCACGCATCGTATAAGATTTATATTCATTATCAATCATGACCTGCATACGGGTGTCTGGCTGAAGTTGTTCTGCTAAAGGTTCGCGGAAGGTTTCCAGCCGTTGCGCGTTCGCCTGCCAGCTATAACTCAACCCCAAATCATAAACCGCTTGTAGTTCCTCTGAAATAATATGGTCTCTGATATTCGCGTAATTGTATTTTTTACCGTATTCATTAATCTGCTGAAGATGGTCATTATAAATATCGGCTAATTTATCCACATCGGCAGATTTTACTAATACGGTACCCGGTTTGACTTCCTTGAGCGCAGCGTTAAAAGAAGAGCGTACGCCCTGAGATAACTCTTCGTTTAACATATCCAGCATCGCTTCCTGCCCTGATGGGCGGTACCATAATTCGTAATTTGAACAAGAGGTTTCAGCGGGCGCAAACGGCTTCCCTTGCTGCATATATCTGTACCATTCAGCATAGGTTGACATCGCAGAACCCTCGATCCACTTCACCAGCAGAGGCCGGGCAGCGATAAAGAGTTCCTCATTAAGATTATCGAGTTCATACGCGTCTATTTCTGCCTGCAAAGCAACAATTGCCCGCTTCTGTAATGCGGCTTCAACCAGTAATTTACGTGGCGGTTCAGGCTGGAGAAAGCTTTGCAGCTGTTTTTCTGATGACCCGGTAAAACGCATCCCACTTATCTGTATTTCACCTAAAAACTGGTAAGCATTCAGGTCTGCGCAAAATAACAGATCATGCCAATACTCATCGTCTCGCTGATATTTTGACGAACCAGGTGAATCTGACGTTTTATCCACCAGCTGTCGCGGAGAAACCAGTAACGCCCGCACCGCGTCATCGTGGCGGTTTTGATACAACATCTGATAATCGCGCAGATAATTATCCGTTAGCGCGGCCAGATGTTGTTTCATTACCCGCTGCGCTTGCGGGGTTAAGACTTTATTCTGCGCGTTCAGCTGTTGACTGAGATGCACGCGCAGGCAATCCTCAATATTCTTTCTCACCTCGCTTGCCAGCGGGACGTCGACTTCCGGTGTAATCGTTGTTGCATTCGCAACGGGTAATATCGCCACCAGCTTATCGGTTAGCTGGTCAGCACTGCGGATCAGCAGACTGGCGACAGCCTTAGCCATCTCCTCTTCCAGCTCAACCACCAGCGCCTGCAATGCGGTATTACTGCTCTTATCCGCCAGCATTATCAGCTGGCTGAGATCTCCCCATGTGTAAAGCGTCCCGGCCTGATGGTCGAAACGCTGCCATATCTCATACAATCCAGGCAGCGCTGGCAACAGCTTCGCCAGCAACTGATTGCCGCTCTTATCGCGCAATAAAGCGGCAAGATGCATCAATGCCTCTTCCGCTTTACCCGGGTCGCGATACCAGCGATAACACTGGCGCAACGCGCAGAACATCGTCGGCGTTTCTTTGATACGGCTAAAGAGCGATGTCCAGCGCCCCCCCAGAGTATTAACTATTTCATAAGTCATAAATTCGAGCTGCTGCCTGCGCGTCAGGCCCGCTGGCATACAGGATTGCGCGCTGAAAGCGGCATGCAGAATCGCGACTGGCGGATACTGTTTTGCCATGCTCAGCAGTAATTCAGGATGGGCGATAATTTTTTCCCGCCCCAACTCCAGTACTTCATAACTTATCGCTTTTAGTGCCATTGCACCGGAGGCATCCGGTGGCAGACTCTGCCACTGCCGGTGCAGCCGTAGCAAAATATGCAGTCCATCCGGTAAGGCGCTAAAACGGCCGGGATACAGCATGTTCAACACGCTTAACGCTTGCGGCCAGGCCATCAGTTGCAACACCCATTCCGCTTGCTGCGCCCTGCTCCCCTGGTGCGGAAACGTCTGCACTTTCTCCAGCACCCTGCGTCCCTGTTCCAGCTGCTCTGTCAGTTTTTTCACTGGCTGAAAGCTGGTCGCAGGCAATAATCTTTCCAGCAGGCTGCTCAGCGCCGTGTCGGTGAGCAATCCAGCCAGCCAGCTCGCCTGCGCCAGGGCTCCCGCTGGTACGTTAACGGCGATCGCGGTTGCTCCCAGCGATTGCGCCTGCTGAGCCAAACTGATCAGCCAGCCAAACTGGGGCGATACATTCTCCGCCAGCCCCGGCGAAGGGGTGAGGATTTTAACCGCTGCCAGCAGCCACAGAGATTGCTGAAAGCGATCGCCCGCCGGCCATGGCGGCAGATCGCTTATCTGCTCTTGTAACAACACGGCGGAGGTGGTCAGTTCGGCTATCAGGCGCGACGGTAATGCCAGCCGGCTGTCAGCCAGCAGTGTCGCCAGACAGCCGATCAGCGTGGCAATATCGGCCTGAGGCAGGTGTCTTAGCCGGTCAAGAATGGTCAGTGTGCCGGACAACGTGCTGAATACCGGGCGCAGTTTGTCACCAACATAAACACTCAGCTGGCTGTTTAAGCCACTGGCGTTAATTAAACGCAGCAGCTGCTCCGCTTGCTGCAAATAGCTGGCATCGGGCGACAGCTTGCGGACAGTGCCCATCGCCTGACTAATCCGGTAAATTTCAGCACCCGCTGCCGCCAGCCCGTGGAGATTCTGTGGCAATAACTGGTTGAGCCACACCGTATCGGTGAGCCATTCGGCATAATCTGGCGCGCCACTTATTGCGAGCTGTTGCTCCATTTTTTCAGCCAGTAACGCGCAAATTCCCAGCCCCTGCTTCAGCCGCTCAGTCACCGCCAACGGCAACAGCTGTTGCAGAGGATTACCCGCCTGACATGATTGCTGCAACTGTCCAATACTCAGCTGCAGCTCAGTCCAGCGGCACTTTGGATCCTCTGTCACCTCAACTATGCTCACCAGCGTATCAAGCAGCAGGCGCAGCGCGCAGATTTTCTGATCTGCTGAATCTCCGGGTACAGCATGGCGCAATTTATTTAGCGCCATTTTATGTGACGTTCCTTGCCTGTCGGCAAAAATCTGTTTTAGCGTCAGCATCACATCCGGTAGCAGTTTTGCCAGTGCTTCCACTTCACTGCCTGCAAATGCCCGGCGCAGAGACTCCCCTACCAGATGGCTTAAGATCTTACGTTGCAGAACGTCGGCATGTTTTCGCAGGGCGGTGTCATCCTGCGGGTTAACCGAACGCGCAGCGCAATCCAGCGTTATCGGATCAATACTGTTTTTTTTTTCGTGCCAGTAATCGGCATAGTCGGTCAGTTCAGCAATAACCGCCGCGCGCAGCTTTTCAACCTCGGCATCACCGACAGTATCAATACCCTGCTTACGCCCTTGCGCCAATAGCTGACGCAGAAACACCCGGTTATTTACCGTATCAAAGGATTCAGCGTTGTCCTGCCGGTCAATAAACGTCGGGTTAAGTCTCAACTTATTTATCACCGAAAATGGCAGATCTGTGATGGCCTCACGTATTAACTGGCAGGTGTCATAATTGAGTTCGCTGGCTGAACGGATATCATTGACATGTTCATGCAGTTGCGAAAAATAGATAAGCGAAACCGCGGAAGCAGGTTTGCTATTGTCGACAGGTTTTAACGCGCCCGCACAGCGATCGGCAAATTCAAGGATGCTTAAATCAGTCATGGGATTGATCTTATTGGATGTAACCGGGGGTGGAAAATCCGTGATTGTGCAGACTGGAGTCATTATCACCAACCCCAAACACGTATTTCGCGCAGCCGAGTTTAATAAAAAACTTATTTGAAAAAGGTAGATCACACCCGGATAAAAAACAAAAAATAAACAAACTACAGTGCATTTCCTTGCTTAGCTAATTACTGGCGACACTTTATATCACCTGATAGCTTTACGAAAAAAAATAATATCGATGGAATTAAACTAATTATCGCTCTAATTAATTTTTTTAAAAACGGGAGAAATCGGCTCCGGTCGGAGCCGAGAAAGGTATCGCTGTTTTTAGCGCAATTTCACCGAACGCAAAATCACAAATTTCTGATTGGATTCCAGTGTGGCGCAGTTGCCAAACAGCTTTTTCATCTTCTGGTAATAACCGAGATGGCGGTTGCCGACAATCCGCAACTCACCGCCATATTGCAGGCAACGGCGCGCATCACGCAGCATTGCCCAGGCGATATAGTCATGCATCGCACTTTGCTGATGGAACGGCGGATTACACAGCACCGCATTCAGACGATCCGACGGGAAGCCGCTCAGCGAGTTATTGACCGCAAAGTGGCTACGGCTCAGATCCTGCGGGCGGTTCACTTCGACGTTCAGGCGACTTGACGTCACCGCCATTGATGACTCATCGATAAAATGCACTTCCGCCAGCGGATTCTGCTCTAGCGCCAGTAAACCAATCACCCCGTTGCCACAGCCCAGATCGACAATCTCACCGTCAAGGTTGTCCGGCAGATGCTGCATAAAGAAGCGCGCGCCGATATCGAGGCCATTACGCGAAAACACGTTGGCATGGTTATGGATCTGATAAGGCGTATCATCCAGCGGCCAGACGGTGATCATCTCTGCATCTTTCAGCGCCGGTTTGGTGAAAGTGCTGTAGATCAGTCGCGCTTTCTTCCATGCCAGCGAGGTTTTAGTCTCACCCAGCACGCGTTCAAAAAGTTGCAGCGTCGAGCTGTGAATATCTTTCGCTCTGGCGCCAGCAATAATCAGCGTGTCCGGTGTCAGCACCTGCCGCAAAGCGCGTAGCTGTTGTTCAAGCAGCGCCAGCGTTTTCGGAATTTTAATGATTACGCAGGATGGCGCAGCCGGCAGTTCCGCCATGCTGTCGAGAAAGATGACGCCGTCTTCATCCAGCTCATTCAGCCGTAAATTTTTGCGCGTCGCCAGCTCGCTCATTAACGAGTCGCCGATGCTGTACACCTGATGCTCGCTCAGTGCGCAGGCCAGCGCGCCAAAGCTGTCGTTAAAGATCAGGATCGGGCCGTCGCTGGCAACAGGCAGCGGCTGCTGTAGCAAATATTCATCTGCGGCATCCCAGGCCTGCAACGGGCTCTCATCATCCATTTGCGGGAAGCGATGCAGCGTCAGCGTGCGGTTGCTCAGTTCGAGTTGGCTCATTGGATCTCCAGCATGATAATATTTGCGCGTTCTAACCCCAAAATGGGGGCGCAGTATACTTTCTTTTCGCCCGGGAGCCCTAATTAATGTCATCGCTAATCTATTTACAGGGATACCCTGAATCACTGCTCAGCCAGGTACAAACGCTGATTGAACAGCAACGTTTAGCTGAAGTATTGCAGAAACGCTATCCCGGCGGGCATAACATCACCAGTGATAAAGCCCTGTATGAGTACGCGCTGGATCTGAAAAACAGTTATCTGCGCAACGCCGCGCCGCTGAATAAAGTGGCTTACGACAGCAAAATCAAAGTGATGAAGCATGCGCTTGGCCTGCACACCGCCATTTCTCGCGTGCAGGGCGGTAAGCTGAAGGCTAAGGCGGAGATCCGCGTCGCCACCATCTTTAAACACGCGCCGGAAGCCTTTCTGCGTATGATCGTGGTGCATGAACTGGCACATATCAAAGAGAAAGACCATAACAAAGCGTTCTATCAGCTCTGCTGCCATATGGAACCCAACTATCATCAGTTTGAGTTCGATACCCGTTTATGGCTGACGGCGCAAGCGCTGGCAGGGAATGCCGCTTAAATAAAGCCTTTCGCCTTCTGGATCAGACTGGTTTTCGTCAGCGCGCCAAGAAACTTCCTTTCAACCGGATTGTTCAGAACCGGCAAACGCTCCAGCGTCACCAGCGCAAACGCCTCCCAGCCTTCGCGAATAGTCTGGCTGGCGCAGATAAACGGGAAATCGCCATCCATCACCACGCTGACCGGCGAATCGAGGGTGATTTCGCCGTCGAGGATTTTACGCGAGATATCATGAATCGATACCACGCCAAGGAACTGGCCATGATCGTTAACGATATAGACAAAGCGTTCGCGCTTCAGCGAGCTGACCGCCAGCGCTTCGCCCACTGACTGCTCCGGCAGCAGCGCCGCGCCCGGCACAATAAACTGCGAAATAATGCCGTTATCGAAATCAAACTTGGCGTCAGAACGACTAAAGTGATGGCTGATAACCGGATAGGTGCTGGCGGATTGCAAGCGATACACCATCATCGATGCCAGCACCGCAGCGATCATCACCGGAAACAGCAGGCTGCTGTTTAACGTCATCTCCAGCACCATAATGATCGCCATCAGCGGCGCCTGACTGACCGAGGCCAGCACCGCCGCCATCCCAATTGCCGCATACAGCAGCGCATTGCCTGCGGGCAAGCCCAGCGCGCTGGCAACGCTGGCGATCGCCACCCCCAACAGCGCGCCAATCAGCAGTGATGGCGTAAACAGCCCACCGACCGCGCCGGAACCCACCGACAGCGTGGTCGCAACCATTTTCAGCACCAGCAGCAGCAGCAACGCCTGCAATGCCAGGCTCCCGGCCATCACCTCCACAATCACTTCGTAGCCATTACCAAGGATATCGCTGGACACTATCGCCAGCACGCCAACGGCAAAGCCGCCGATGCCCAGCCTTAACGGCAGGCTTTTCAGCCGCGAGAACAGCCCTTTGCTTTTGCCAATCAGAAAGATCATCAGCCAGCCCGCCAGTCCGGCGACAAGGCCAATCACCACGGTCAGTCCAATGGTGGCTGGCGTCAGCTGAAACTGCACGTCGGCAAACGGATAGATCGCCGAGCGATAGCCCAGCGTCCACATCGTAAGCACTGCCACCGCGGAGGAGATAATCAGCGGGATCAGCCGTTGCAGCGCCGAGATGCCAAAGGCGATTTCCGCCACAAAGATCGCCGAGGCCAGCGGCGCGTGGTAGACCGAGGCCAGTCCGGCCGCCGCCGCCATCGCCACCACATCACTGTTTTTCAGCGCCAGCGATTTAAAGCAGTAACGGCCCATAATACTGCCGCTGAGCGCCGACAGCTGCACCATCGGCCCCTCTTTACCTATCGACGCGCCGCTGCCGATACTGGCGATAGAAGAGAGCGCACGAAACAGCGAGGTTCGGGTTGGCACCGCATCAAGGCGCGCATTGATCACCTCCAGATAGTCGGTTTTCACCGTCTGTTGCTGTTCAATCGAGGTGGCGTATTTAAGAAAGAAACCAGCAATCACCCCACCGAGGCCGACAATCAGTGGCCAGAAAAACCACGGCCAGACCGTCACTGCCTGGGTGATATCCTGCTCACTGCCGAACAACAGCTGGTTGATCAGCTCAATGATCAGACGAAATCCCAGCGTCACCAGCGACGCGACAATCCCCACCGGGATCGCCACCAGAATGCTGGTCCAGTTCAGTGCATGTTTATTTCCGGCTACTGTAATGCCCACTGCTGATCCTTTTTTTACGCCCGCGCCTGCAACGGGAAAGGCTGAAAACTATCATATTGGAAGCATGATCTCAGTATCAAATTCGCCACACGCTTCATCATTGCTCTCACTTCTGGCTGTGCTAATCTGCTGCTTCACTCACAGGATAGTGGAGCTTAAAAGCATGATTCGCCTCGCTGTTGTTGGCACCAACTGGATTACCCGCCAGTTTGTCGATGCCGCGCATGAAAGCGGTAAAATAAAACTCACCGCCGTCTACTCCCGTACGCTGGAACAGGCGCAGGCTTTTAGCCATGAGTACCCGGTCGAGCACCTGTTTATCTCGCTGGAGCAGATGGCGCAATCGGCAGATATTGATGCGGTCTATATCGCCAGCCCCAACGCCCTGCACGCTGAACAGGCGCAGCTGTTTATGCGCCACAAGAAACATGTGATTTGCGAAAAGCCGCTGGCGTCCAACTTAACGGAAGTTGAGCAGCTGATCGCCTGCGCGCGTGATAACCAGGTGATCCTGTTCGAAGCCTTTAAAACTGCCAGCCTGCCTAATTTTATTACCCTGCGTCAGGCGCTGCCGGACGTCGGTAAACTGCGCAAAGTGCTGTTTAACTACTGCCAGTACTCTTCGCGCTATCAGCGCTATCTTGATGGTGAAAACCCGAATACCTTTAATCCGGCCTGGTCAAACGGATCAGTTATGGATATCGGCTATTACAGTCTCGCCAGCGCCGTCGCCCTGTGGGGCGAACCGCAGAGCGTAAAGGCGCAGGCTACGCTGCTGGCAAGCGGCGTCGATGCCCACGGCTCTGTGGTCATGAGCTACGGTGATTTTGATGTCACTATTTTGCACTCTAAAGTCAGTGACTCACTGATCCCCAGCGAAATCCAGGGCGAAGACGGATCGCTGGTGATTGACCAGCTTTCACACTGTCAGCGTATTACCCTGACGCCGCGCGGCGGCAAAGCCAGAGAGCTGAGCCAGCCGCAGCATATTAATACTATGCTGTATGAAGCGGAGCACTTCGCGGCTCTGGTTGTTAACCATGAAGTGAATCATGCAGGACTGACCTCATCCCGGATTACGGCTAAATTGCTGACCGAAATCCGTCGTCAGACCGGCGTGGTGTTCCCGGCAGATAGCCGCAATTTCACGGCTGTGTAAATATTTCTAAATATTACATTGTTTCGTTGACCATTGCTGCCGCTGAACGTATCTTACGTTTCTGCAAAGGGGAGTAACTTCTTAGCCAGTTAATCGTCATTACGGCCATGATAAATCAGCGCATCACGCGTGATTTTAGCCCGGTTACTGGGCAACCCGGATAGCACCTTATCCTGCGTTGTAAGTGAGACCTTGCCGGAAGGCGAGGTTTTGCTTGCACGTCAACAGAGCGGCTGACGTCTTCCGATGTCAGCCGTTTTTGTTTTTAAAGGATAGTTTATGAATACTGTCGGCACGCCGTTACTCTGGGGCAGCTTCGCTGTCGTGGTTCTTATTATGCTGGCGATTGACCTGCTGTTGCAGGGACGTCGCGGCTCCCACACCATGTCACTGAAACAAGCTGCCGTCTGGTCGCTGGTGTGGGTCTCCGTCTCGCTACTGTTTAGTGCCGCCTTCTGGTGGCACCTGAATGGCACTCTTGGGCGCGAAGTGGCCGATACGCAGACTCTCGCCTTCCTTACCGGTTATGTTCTGGAAAAAGCCCTCGCGGTCGACAACGTGTTTGTCTGGCTGATGCTGTTTAGCTACTTTGCCATACCGGCGGCGCTGCAACGCCGCGTACTGATCTACGGTGTGCTTGGCGCTATTGTGCTGCGTACCATTATGATTTTTGCCGGTAGCTGGCTGGTCACACAGTTTAGCTGGATCCTGTATATCTTCGGTGCCTTCCTGCTGTTTACCGGCATCAAAATGGCGCTGGCGAAAGAAGATGACAGCGCGGTGGGTGATAAACCGGTGGTACGCTGGCTGCGCAGCCATCTGCGGATGACCGATAGCCTGGAAGGAGAGAAGTTCTTTACCCGTAAAAATGGCGTACTGTTTGCCACGCCGTTGCTGCTGGTACTGATTATGGTGGAGCTGAGCGACGTAATTTTTGCCGTCGACAGTATTCCGGCGATCTTCGCTGTCACCACTGACCCGTTTATCGTACTGACCTCAAACCTGTTCGCCATCCTCGGCCTGCGCGCCATGTACTTCCTGCTGGCGAATGTGGCGGAACGCTTCTCAATGCTGAAGTACGGCCTGGCGATTGTGCTGGTGTTTATCGGCGCGAAGATGCTGATTGTCGATATCTACCATATTCCGGTCTCGGTTTCGCTGGGGGTTGTCGGCGGTATTCTGGCACTGACGCTGTTAATTAATGCCTGGGTTAATCACCGCAACGACCAGAAAAAAATCAGCGAATAACCTTTACGGACGGCGAGAACGCCGCCCGTACATCATTCCCGTTGGGGCGGCGTTCTCGCCGCCCGCATCAAATAGTGACAATTTCCCCTTTTCCTGCCATCACATTTCCTTATACTCCCCCGGGCAAACACTTCATCTGGAGAAACACCCAGGGATGCCGGATGAAAGACTTTTATAACTATTAAGTAATGGTTTTGAACATGATGATGGAAAAGAAGCCTTCCGGCTTGCTCGCACGCCTTCTCGGTGGCAGCCTGGTGAAACAGATTATGTTTGGTCTGGTCGCTGGCATTGCTCTGGCATGGTTCTCAAAAGACACTGCGCTGGCGGTAGGTTTACTCGGTACGCTGTTTGTCAGCGCCCTGAAAGCCGTGGCGCCACTGCTGGTGCTGGTGCTGGTGATCTCGGCGATTGCCAGCCATAAGCACGGCACGAAAACCAGTATTCGCCCGATTGTGATGCTCTATCTGCTGAGCACCTTTTTCGCCGCTGTTGTGGCGGTGGTGTTCAGCCATCTCTATCCGCAAACCCTGACGCTAAGCGCCGCCAATAACGATATCACCCCACCGTCGGGGATTGTCGAGGTGTTGCGCGGTTTGCTAATGAGCATGGTTTCCAACCCGATTGATGCCCTGCTGCATGCCAATTACATCGGCATTCTGGTGTGGGGCATCGGTTTAGGTCTGGCGTTCCGCCACAGTAGCGATACCACCAAAACCCTGCTGAACGATGCCTCCGAAGCGGTCACCTGGATGGTGCGTCTGGTGATCCGCTGCGCGCCAATAGGTATTTTTGGCCTGGTAGCGTCAATTCTCGCCTCTACCGGCTTTGATGTGTTGTGGAGCTACGCCCATCTGCTGACGCTGCTGCTGGGTTGTATGGTGCTGATGGCGCTGGTATTTAACCCGATGCTGGTGTTCTGGAAAATTCGCCGTAACCCTTATCCGCTGGTGTTTACCTGCCTGCGCGAAAGTGGCGTCACCGCCTTCTTTACCCGCAGCTCAGCGGCCAATATTCCGGTGAATATGGCGCTGGCAAAACGGCTGAATCTGGACGAAGACACCTATTCGGTTTCGATTCCGCTCGGTGCCACCATCAGTATGGCCGGCGCGTCGATTACCATTACCACGCTGACGCTGGCGGCGGTACATACGCTGGGTGTCAGCATTGATGTGCCGACGGCGATTCTGTTAAGCCTGGTGGCATCCCTCTGTGCCTGTGGCGCATCCGGTGTTGCCGGTGGCTCGCTGCTGCTGATCCCGGTGGCCTGTAATATGTTTGGTATTCCGAATGAAGTGGCGATGCAGGTGGTAGCAGTGGGCTTTATTATCGGCGTACTGCAGGACTCGGCGGAAACCGCGCTGAACTCTTCCACCGATATTCTGTTTACAGCGGCCGTCTGTCAGGCGGAACAGAGTCGCGTTTCACAGCAAGCGTAATGGTAGCGGGCGGCGAGAACGCCGCCCCTGGATTATTGCAGGGGAGCCGTTCTCAGCTCCCGTATTACAAGGTTACCCCGCTTTTAAACAGCGCCAGCTCGCGGAAATCATTGCGTTCATTGTTGGTCAGTTTGCCATTAGCAATCGCCACAATCTGATCAACAAACTCACTTAGCAACGCATCCATACTGGCGCCATAAATCAGCTTACCGGCATCGAAATCGATCCAGTGCGGCTTTTTGCTTGCCAGCTCACTGTTAGTGGCAATTTTTACCGTCGGTACAAAGCCACCATACGGCGTGCCGCGCCCGGTGCTGAACAGCACCATATGACAACCGGCTCCCGCCAGCGCACTGGTTGCAACAGCATCATTCCCCGGCGCGCTTAGCAGATTGAGTCCATGTACTTTCAGCCGCTCACCATACTTCAGCACATCCACCACCTGGCTCTGCCCCGCTTTCTGCGTGCAGCCCAGTGATTTCTCTTCCAGCGTGGTGATACCGCCCGCTTTATTACCCGGTGAGGGGTTCTCGTAAATCGGTTGCTGATGGGCAATAAAATACTGTTTAAAGTCGTTGATCATACTGACGGTTTTATCGAAGGTCGCTTCATCTCGGCAGCGGCTCATCAGAATACGTTCAGCGCCAAACATCTCTGGTACTTCGGTCAGCACCGTGGTACCGCCATTGGCAATCATCTGATCCGAGAAGCGCCCCAGCAGCGGATTGGCGGTTATCCCGGATAAACCGTCAGAGCCGCCACACTCCAGCCCAAACTTCAGCTCACTCAGTTTGCCCGGCTGACGCCGATCGTTACGCATCACGTTATACAGCTGATGCAGACGCTCAATACCGGCTTCAACTTCATCATCCTGCTGCTGGCAGATCATAAAGATGACGCGATCGTTGTCGAACTCGCCGAGAGTTTCGCGGAACACATCCACTTGGTTATTTTCACAACCCAGGCCAATCACCAGCACCGCACCGGCATTCGGATGGCGCACCATATTCTGCAGCATGGTGCGGGTGTTCTCATGATCCTCACCCAACTGCGAACAACCAAACGGGTGGCTGAACAGATGAACGCCATCGATATCCGCGGCATTTTCGGTCTCGCGCAGAAAGCGCGACTGAATTTGCCGCGCAATACCGTTGACGCAACCGACGGTTGGCAGGATCCACAGCTCGTTACGGATGCCGACCTCACCACTGGCGCGGCGATAGATCGCAACGTCGCGATCCACCGCCTGCGCGGGCAGCGTCAGAAAGTCGGGCTGGTACTGATACTGATCGAGATCACTGAGATTCGTGCGTGCATTTTGCGAGTGGATCACCTCGCCCGCCGCGACCGGCTGGGTGGCATGACCAATCGGCAGGCCATATTTAATTATCAGCGCTTGCGGCTCCAGCGGCTGAAGCGCGAATTTATGGCCACGCGCCACCGGCTGCAGCAGCCTTACCGACAGATCGTCCAGCTGCAGAGTTTCCCCTTCAGCCAGATCGCTTAGCGCCACCGCGACATTATCGCGCGGGTCGATTTTAATCATGCGTTGCATAGCGGTGTTACCCCAGTTGTTGTGCTGCGGCGCGTGTACCGCGCTCGACGATAATTTGCAGGTGTTCGGTCACCGCAGCCACCAGTCCGGGTAACTGCGTCAGATCCTGTTGCCAGTGGGTTTTATCGGCCAGCACGCACTCGACCAGCTGCTGTGGCGTGATCTCCCCGCGATCCAGCTGCGGCCACAGCGTGGCAAACCGCTGCAGCCAGTGCGCATCATCCTGCAG
This sequence comes from Winslowiella arboricola, assembly GCF_025527015.1. Lineage (GTDB taxonomy): Bacteria > Pseudomonadota > Gammaproteobacteria > Enterobacterales > Enterobacteriaceae > Erwinia > Erwinia arboricola. The sequence goes on from NZ_JAODIM010000036.1 coordinate 42,473, forward strand.
CGAGAAGGTCTCACCGTGACGCTGACCGCGATAAAACACCAGCAGCGCCGCAAAGGCAAAAGTGAGCCGGCGTGGCCAGTGCCCCTGCTGCTGCTGACTGACCAGCAGTTGCGGCAACAGGCGGGTGCGGAATTTGGTCATACTGTTGAGCGCGATGGACAACAACTGATGACGAATAAACGGATTGCGGAAACGACTTAATACCGCATCGGCAAAAGCATGCAGCTGTTCGCCGGGCAGATCTAATGTGGGAATAATTTCATCACGCAGCATGCGGTCGACAAAAGCGGCGATATCCGTGTCATTCATCGCCTCACCGACAGTGTCCAGTCCGGCAAGATACGCCACCGGCACCAGCGCCGTATGGGCACCATTCAGGATCGCCACTTTCTGCTCTTTATAAGGTTTGATGTCATCAACCAGCCGCACATTCAGCGGATAACGATCCAGGCGCAGCTCCTGCTGCAGCCAGGCTGGCCCCTGAATCACAAACTGGTAATAGACTTCGCCAGTATCCAGGTAGTTATCGCGGTAGCCCAGTTGCTGGAAAATTTGCTCCGCTTCATCCTGCGGATAGCCGGTCACAATCCGGTCCACCAGCGTCGAACAGAAGGTGTTGTGCTGTTCCAGCCACTGCGTAAACGCGGCTGGCAATTGCCATTGTTGCGCATAACGCAATACCAGTGCTTTCAGCGCCGCGCCGTTATCATCAATCAGCTCGCACGGCAGAATAATCCAGCCTTTATCCGCCGCCGCATTAAAGTGTTTAAAGCGCTCATACAGCAGGCGCGTCAGTTTGGCCGGAAAACTGTTAGCCGGGGTATCTTCCAGCCGGTCAGCGGCATCGTAGGCAATACCGGCTTCGGTGGTATTGGAGAACACCAGACGGATACTGGCATCGCGCGCCAGCGCCAGAAATTCTTCAAACTGGCGCCAGATATGGATTTCGCGGTTTACTGAACGCACCAGCCGTGGTTCGCTCACCACTTCACCCTGATCATTCAGGCCACGGATCAGTGCGGTATAGAGGCCATCCTGACTGTTCAGGCTGTTATCCGTCTGGCTGTTAATCGGGCGAAGCACCACAATACCGGCATCGAGATCGGTATGTTCATTCAGCAGATCGATCTGCCAGTCAACAAAAGCCCGCAGAAAGTTACCTTCGCCAAACTGAATAATACGGTCGGGATGCTGCCGTCCTGGAAACTGGTTGCGATTTAGCGTTTGCATAGTCAATCCCTGGTTAAAGTTCAATGGCGAAATAGTCACGGGCATTGTTAAAGCAGATGTTTTGCACCATCTTGCCCAGCAAATCGATATCTGCTGGCGCTTCGCCGTTTTCTACCCAGCGGCCAATCATCTGGCACAACAGGCGGCGGAAATATTCATGACGGGTATACGAGAGGAAACTGCGGCTGTCGGTCAGCATGCCGACAAAGCGGCTTAATAAACCGATTTGCGCCAGCTGCGTCATCTGACGCTGCATGCCATCCAGCTGATCGTTGAACCACCAGGCAGAACCAAACTGCATCTTGCCAGGCTCGCCTTCGCCCTGGAAATTACCGGCCATGGTGGCGAGCACTTCGTTATCGCGTGGATTCAGGCAGTAAAGGATGGTTTTTGGCAGCGCATTATTGCGGTTTTGCGCATCAAGCAGACGCGCCAGCGGTTCCGCCAGCGGGCGGTCGTTAATGGAGTCAAAACCGACATCCGGCCCCAGCAGCGTCAGCTGACGGCGATTGGTATTACGCAGCGCGCCAATATGATATTGCTGCACCCAGCCGCGACGCGCGTATTCCGCTCCCAGCCACACCAGCACCGCAGTTTTAAAGCGCGCAATATCCGTTTCATCCGGCGTTGCGCCCTGCAAGCGGCGCGTCAGAATGGTGTCCAGCGTCGCATCATCGGCTTCGGCAAACAGCACCACATCCAGCGCGTGGTCAGAGACTTTACAGCCGTGGGCGGCAAAATGATCCAGGCGTTTGCTTAATGCCTGGCGCAGGTGATCGAAGCGTGAAATCGCCACATCGGCACTGGCCGACAGTTTCTGCAGATATTCGACAAACCCTTCCGCTTCAATATTGAAGGCTTTATCCGGGCGCCATGAAGGCAGCACTTTAGTGGCAAAACTGCTTTCGCGCGCCAGCGCAGCGTGATGTTGCAGATCGTCGATCGGGTCATCGGTGGTACCGACCATTTTCACTTTCATCTGCGTCATGATACCGCGTGCACTAAACGCGTCCTGCGCCAGCAGCTGATTACACTGCTGCCAGATGCTGTCGGCGGTTTTCTCTGACAGCAGAACATTGGTTATGCCAAACGGGCGGCGTAATTCGAGGTGCGTCCAGTGATAGAGAGGATTGCCGATGGTATGCGGCACGGTACGCGCCCAGGCATCAAACTTTTCACGGTCGCTGGCGTCACCGGTGCAGAATGCTTCCGGCACACCATTGGCGCGCATCGCCCGCCACTTATAGTGATCGCCCTTCAGCCAGATGTCATACAGGTTTGTAAAACGCCTGTTTTCGGCTATCTGCTGCGGCGGCAAATGACAGTGATAATCGAAAATCGGTTGATCGGCAGCGTAATCATGAAATAACCGCCGGGCAAACTCACTATCCAGTAAAAAATCTTCGCTCATAAAATGGGACATACCTGCTTCCTCTTGATCGACGTTTTTATCGCCGTGGCCTGCACGGCCCTGACGTTAAAAAGTTATCATACCAATTCTCGTCAGCGCAGTGCTAATTTTGTGATTCATCTCACATTAGCAGCATGTTTATCGTTTTGATTTCTTTTCCCGTGACCAGCTGAATGGCTAATCCCCTGACAAAACGACGAATTTATTATCCCACACAAGAAAAATGGTTTTTGTGATGGCTCTCAACTTTTAAATCTGTATGACAAGTTATCTTTAGCCCGCTATCGAAAGTTGGCATGTTTACCCTGAGGGGTTGGCGAGGAACAAGCAATTAAGGCGCTCAGCCATGCTGCGCGTTCGCGGGTAGTGCTGGCTAAAAACCAGCGAGAAGCGGTCCCGCTCCAGATAACAAGACATGCCATAAGCGCATGAAAACAGAGACTGGAAGAGGTATTAAATGCGTAAAATTAAAGGGTTACGATGGTATATGATCGGGCTGGTCACCATCGGTACGATATTAGGCTATCTGACACGCAATGCGATCGCCGTGGCGGCGCCGACACTGCAAACCGATCTGCATATCACCACTCAGCAATACTCCTATATCATTGCGGCCTACTCAGCCTGTTATACCGTTATGCAGCCGGTTGCCGGTTACATCCTCGATATCGTCGGCACCAAAATCGGCTATGCGATGTTTGCCATTATGTGGGCGATCTTCTGCGCCGCTACCGCACTGGCCGGTAGCTGGGGCGGACTGGCGATTGCCCGTGGTGCAGTTGGCGCGGCGGAAGCGGCAATGATCCCGGCAGGTTTAAAAGCCACCAGCGAATGGTTTCCGGCCAAAGAGCGCTCAATTGCCGTCGGTTACTTTAATGTTGGCTCCTCGATTGGCGCGATGCTGGCTCCGCCATTAGTGGTCTGGGCGATAATGGCCCATAGCTGGGAGATGGCGTTTGTTATTACCGGTGTACTGAGCCTGATATGGGCGATCTGCTGGCTGATTTTTTATAAACACCCAAAAGATCAGAAGAAATTAAGCGAACCAGAACGCGACTATATTCTCTCCGGTCAGGAGGCCCAGCATCAGACTAACAATGCGAAAAAAATGTCGGCCTGGCAGATCCTGCGTAACCGCCAGTTCTGGGGTATTGCGCTGCCACGTTTTTTAGCCGAACCCGCCTGGGGGACTTTTAACGCCTGGATCCCGCTGTTTATGTTTAAAGCCTATGGCTTCAATCTGAAAGAGATTGCCATGTTCGCCTGGATGCCGATGCTGTTTGCCGATCTCGGCTGCATCGTCGGCGGTTATCTGCCACCGCTGTTCCAGCGGCTGTTTGGCGTTAACCTGATTGTCTCGCGCAAACTGGTGGTTACCATGGGTGCGGTACTGATGATCGCCCCCGGCACTATCGGCCTGTTTACCAGTCCTTATGTCGCCATTGGCTTATTATGTATTGGCGGCTTTGCGCATCAGTCACTGTCCGGCGCGCTGATCACGCTCTCTTCTGATGTCTTTGGTCGCAATGAAGTGGCGACGGCCAACGGTCTGACCGGTATGGCCGCGTGGACCGCCAGTACTATGTTTGCGCTGGTAGTCGGTGCGCTGGCGGATACGCTTGGTTTCAGCCCGCTGTTCGCGGCGCTGGCAGTGTTTGACCTGCTGGGTGCGGTCGCCATCTGGACTCTGCTGAAAAATCAGCCGGTGTCAGAACTCACCGCCCAAAGTAGCGCCATCCCGCCGGTTAATGCGGTACCAAAAGCATAATCTCAACCACAGGCCGAAAGGATTCGGCCCCTGCGCTGTAAAATCCGGCAATAAACTGGTATAACAACTACCCCCCCCACGTGTTTATATTCCGGAGACGCCATCATGGAACTGAGCGAATCACGCCGTCTTTATCAGCAACTGGCTGCCGAACTAAAACGGCGCCTCGAAGCAGGTGATTACGCCGTGGGTGATAAATTGCCTGCCGAGCGCATTATCGCCGAAGAGACCGGCGTCAGTCGCACCGTGGTGCGGGAAGCGATCATTATGCTGGAAGTGGAAGGTTACGTTGAAGTGCGTAAAGGCTCTGGCATCCACGTGGTCAGCAATCAGCAGAAAAAGAGCGTTACGCCCCATAGTCAGCTCGAGTTCGCCAATTTCGGCCCTTTTGAGTTGCTTCAGGCGCGCCAGCTGATTGAGAGTAATGTGGCTGAATTTGCCGCCACTCAGGTTACCCGTCAGGATATTATGCAACTGATGGAGATTCAGGAGCAGGCGCGCAATGAAGATCGTTTTCGCGACTCAGAATGGGATATGAAATTCCATGTGCAGATAGCGCAAGCGACGCAAAATAGCGCGTTAGCCGCGATTGTCGAAAAGATGTGGTCGCACCGCCTGTACAACCCTTACTGGCTGAAGCTGCACGAGCATATAGACGATAAATCGATTGAAAGCTGGTGTGACGATCATGACCGCATTCTAAAAGCGCTGATGCGTAAAGATCCCGCCGCCAGCAAACTGGCGATGTGGCAGCATCTGGAGAACACCCGACAGATGTTATTCCGTGCCACCAGCGATGACTTCGAATTTAATGTCGATCGCTATATGTTCGCCGAAAACCCGGTGATAACCCTCGAAAAATCGGAAAAGCCAGAGTAAAAATCGCCTTTCCTGCCCCGGCTGACAAATTAAGCAAACCTGCAATAGTGTCAGCCTGTGTAAAACTCCTTTCTGCTAACGCCATTGAACGGTAAAACACCCATGCTGTTGCTAGTTTCTCCTGTCTCAGAGTGGCGAATTTTGTTACAGTTAACTGCCTTTTCTTACCCTTTGCGACGGGCCAGAAATAGAGTGCTGCTTTTATGCACGTAATGTGAGTTTATCCCAATCCGGCGGCGGCCAGTGCCTGGCAAAACGAGCAAAATCAGCGCCAGCCTGTCAGAGTTTCTACTCCAGCGAGCGTGTTTAACAATGATGTTCAGGAAGACTTAATGGATATTATGAAAGCGTTGTTGCATGCATTGTGGCAACAAGATTTTGAGACTCTTGCCGATCCCACTCTGGTTTGGGCCATTTACGGCATCCTGTTTATGATTTTGTTTCTGGAGAATGGCCTGTTACCCGCAGCCTTTCTGCCCGGCGACAGCTTACTGATTCTGGTCGGCGTACTGATCGCCAAAGGAACCATGAATTTCCCGCTTACCATTTTTATCCTGACTACCGCCGCCAGCCTCGGCTGCTGGGTCAGTTATATACAGGGTAAGTGGCTGGGAAATACCGATACGGTACAGAAGTGGCTATCACATCTGCCCGCGCAGTATCACCAGCGTGCGCATAGCCTGTTTCACCGCCACGGTCTTTCGGCGCTGTTAATTGGCCGCTTTATCGCGTTTGTGCGCACCCTGCTGCCGACCATTGCCGGCTTATCCGGCCTCAGCAATGCCCGCTTCCAGTTTTTTAACTGGATGAGCGCGCTACTATGGGTAGTGATTCTTACCGTTCTCGGCTTCGCGCTCGGTAAAACGCCGATTTTCCGTCGTTATGAAGATCAGCTGATGTTCTGCCTGATGCTGCTGCCGCTGGTACTGCTGGTGTTTGGACTGTTTGGCTCACTGTATGTGCTGTGGCGTAAAAAACGCAGCAGCAGCAACGAGAAAGGGAGCTGAGAATGATGCTGCAACCTAAATGGATAGCGGCGCGCCGGCGCCTGATGCCCTGGCTGATGCTAAGTGTGCTGGCGCTGCTGGCCGTGGCCCTGATGCCAGCGATCTATCGTCAGGAAACCGCGTTACAGATCCGCGCTTCCCGGCAGGGAACCTCGCTGCCTGATGGTTTCTATGTCTGGCAACGCCTTAATGCGCAGGGCATCCAGATTAAGAGCATCACCCCGGATCGCGATTCGCTGGTCATCAAGTTTGATTCCCGGGAGCAGAGCATCGCGGCACAAAAAGCATTACGCGAAATCCTGCCGTATGGTTTTGAAATTGCGCAGATGGACTCTTCATCATCGAAGAACTGGTTCAGTCGTATCAGCTTTAATCCTCAGTCGGTAGGCTGAGGATCCCCCACTCTTTTCACTTTTCGCCACCAGGAACATTCCTGCTTCTTTCCTCTGCTTTGAGCTTTGACGGATTTCTGACTATCCTTACAAAGTGTTATCTGTCTCACCGCAGACTCAGGACCCCAGAGTGACGATCAGAATGCTGGTCGGCATATCAACAAAGGAAGGTAAAGTCAGATGAAACTTCGCTACATTCTCTGCCCGGCTCTATTCTCTCTCTCCGGCTTTGTTCAGGCAGCAGAACCACTCTGTCTGCAGAAAGAGCAAGCGATCCAGCATGAAATCGATATGGCCCGTAAGCATGATAATCAGCGCCGGATCACCGGGCTGGAACGTGCTTTGACGGAAGCGCGCGCAGGCTGTACCGATGCAAAGCTGAAAGGCGAGCATCAGGAGAAGATTAAACAGCACCAGCAGGAAATTACTCAGCGTGAGCATGATCTAAAAGAAGCACGGGATAAGGGCGACAGTGAAAAAATCGCCAAACGTGAGAAAAAACTGGCAGAAGCACGGGAAGAGTTAAAAAGCACAGAAGCGGCACCTTACTAACTGACCTGATTTAATCATCATAAAGGAGTGTTTCATGTCAAAAGATACCACCTCAGAACATCTGCGCGCCGAATTAAAAAACCTGGCGGATACGCTGGAAGAAGTGTTGAGCAGCTCGGCTGACAAATCGAAAAGTGAGCTGGACAAGCTGCGCAGCAAAGCGCGCGCTACGCTGGAAGAGTCCCGTCATCGTCTGGGTGAATCCGGCGAACGCCTCGCGCAGACCACGCGTGAAGCCGCTGGCCGCGCTGACGAGTATGTGCGTGAAAATCCATGGCATGGTGTAGGCATCGGCGCCGCAGTGGGTGTGGTGCTCGGCGTGCTGCTGACGCGTCGTTAATCATGGCCGACTCACAGCAAAGCCACGGCCCGGGCAAAGGGGTCATTAACATTGGACAGCGTGTACTCACCACGCTGGTCGGCATGGTTGAAACCCGCGTACGGCTGGCAGTGGTCGAGCTGGAGGAAGAGAAAGCCAATCTGCTGCAAATGCTGCTGATGGTCGGTCTCACCATGCTGTTTACCGCATTTGGTCTGATGAGCCTGATGGTGCTGATTATCTGGGCAGTTGACGCGCAGTATCGTCTGATGGCGATTGGCATCACCACCGGCGTGCTGTTCGCTCTTGCTCTGTTCTTTGGCCTGTGGACGCTGAGCAAGTCGCGCAAATCGACATTGCTCAGCGCCACACGTAAAGAGCTGGAGACCGACCGCAAACTGCTTGAGGATGACGCATGAGTCAGCGCGAGCGCCAACAGCGCAAGGCTGAGCTGCTGGGCAGAGTGCAGCAGCAACGTCTGGATCTCAGTGCCGCACGGCGTGACTGGCTGGCACATACCGCTCGCTACGATCATGGCTGGCTCACGCTAATCAGCCTGCGGCGTTACCTGCTGCTCGGCAGTAGCGCGCTGGCTATCTGGACCACGCGCAACACCCGACGCAAATCGGGCTTTTTATTGCGTTGGGCGCGGCGTGGTTTTGGTATCTGGAGCACCTGGCGTCTGATTCGCAAGAATTTGCCGTCAGCTGATTAACAGAACGGGCGGCGAAAACGCCGCCCCTACAGCGTTCTGATCCCAGGCACGGCGTTTTCGCCGCATCTGTCAAAGAATTGCACTTCATCCCACTCGCCCATCCCCATCTTCATATTTATTGAACAACATCGACAGTATATCTCGCTTACAACCGTCACCTTTCGCGATTATCATCTTCAACAACCTGAGGACTCCAGCGCAAACTGCCCGCGAGCCTTGTTACTTAGCTGGCTGACTTGTGCTGCCTATAATAAAAAAACACGTTGGAGATGATGATGAAAAAATTAGAAGATACTGGCCTGCTGATTGCACGCATTCTGATGCCAATCCTGTTTATTACCGCAGGTTGGGGAAAAATCACCGGTTATGCCGGTACGCAGCAGTATATGGAAGCGATGGGCGTACCGGGCTTCTTCCTGCCACTGACCATTCTGCTTGAGTTTGGCGGCGGTCTGGCGATTCTGTTTGGCTTCCTGACCCGCACAACCGCGCTGTTTACCGCTGGTTTTACCATTCTGACCGCGCTGATTTTCCACAACAACTTTGCGGAAGGCGTTAACCAGATGATGTTTATGAAAAACCTGAGCATTGCCGGCGGCTTCCTGGCGCTGGGTATCAGCGGTCCGGGCGCATTCAGCATCGACCGCATTATCAATAAAAAATGGTAAGCTCCGCAGTCTATACTGTGTAAGTAATCGCAAGGGCGAGGATGACAACATCCTCGCCTCGTTTTTTTTCGGGAGGATTTATGGGACAACTAATTGACGGTGTCTGGCACGACAACTGGTATGACACCAAATCCACCGGCGGGCGCTTTAAGCGCTCAGAATCTGCCTTTCGTAACTGGGTGACAGCCGATGGCGAAGCCGGTGCAACCGGCAAAAGCGGCTTTCGCGCCGAGCGTGACCGCTACCATCTGTATGTCTCCCTTGCCTGTCCGTGGGCGCACCGCACGCTGTTAATGCGCAAGCTCAAAGGCCTGGAAGAACTGATCCCGGTTTCCGTGGTGCATCCGCTGATGCTGGAAAACGGCTGGACCTTTGATGATGATTTCCCGGCGGCCACCGGCGACAGCCTGTATCAGAATGAATTCCTCTATCAGCTCTATCTGCATGCCGACAAAGAGTACACCGGACGCGTGACCGTGCCGGTATTGTGGGACAAACAGCTGAACACCATCGTCAGTAATGAGTCCGCCGATATTATCCGCATGTTTAACTCGGCGTTTGATGGTGTTGGCGCCCGTGCCGGCGATTACTATCCGGCAGAACTGCGCAGCAGTATCGATGAAGTGAATAGCTGGGTGTACGACACGGTTAACAATGGTGTGTATAAAAGCGGCTTCGCTACATCGCAGGAAGCCTACGATGAGGCGGTGACCACGCTGTTCAGCTCACTGGATCGCCTTGAGCAGATGCTGGGACAGCATCGCTATCTGACCGGTGACCGACTGACCGAAGCCGATCTGCGCCTGTGGACCACGCTGGTGCGCTTTGATCCGGTTTATGTCACCCATTTTAAATGCGACAAGCATCGTATTGGCGATTACCTGAATCTGAATGGTTTCCTGCGTGAGATCTACCAGATGCCAGGCATTGCTGAAACCGTCGATCTGGCGCATATCCGTCATCACTACTATTGCAGCCATAAAACCATTAATCCGCACGGGGTGATCTCAACCGGCCCGGCGTTTAACTGGGATGAACCGCATGGCCGCGATCATCTGTAATTGATTACTGGTAAAGAGGAGGCCATCACTGGCTCCTTTTTTTTATGCAAACAGATAATTACGCAGCGGCATCTCCGCCACCTGATGAATCAGCGTCATCAGCGGCTGGCAGGGGTGCGCCTCATCCGTGCCGCGCAGCTGACGTAAGTGAGCCAGCGCCGCCGTGACATCGGGATATTTTGTCGGTTGGCTAAAGGTAAGATAGAGCGCCAGCACCGCCACCGAACGGCTGCGGCCGCCGCGGCAATGCACCAGGATATCGCCGCGTCGATGCAGCGGATACGAGGGCTTGCCGGGACTTTCCTGATGCACCATGCCATCCAGCGCCAGCACGCCTGCCAGCAGATGATTGACGTGATTGCCCGCGCCATCGATCAATCCTACCTGCGTGCGACGCACCGTGGTGCCATCTGCCAGCGTCAGTGCAGCAGGATGCAGATTCACCGCCAGGTTAAGCGTCGAGGTAATACCGCTTTGCAGCAGCAGCGCGCCATCCTGGGCGGCAGGCAGATTACCCAGCCACAGCCAGCGGTCACTATTGGGCAGCGGCGCCGCACGTAATAATACCGCCTGCTTGTCCTGTTTTTTTTCGGCCTGACGCCGTGCATGCTGCGCTTCTTCGGTTAACGTCATCATAATCCCTAAAATTCAATGCTGCTTTGCCAGTTGAGTCGGGCGGGCGACAGCGATGAGAGCTGCCGGGTCTGCGTTTCCGGGACAAAAGCCGCTACCACCTGACGCGCACGCGTGGCGCGGATCAGCATCAGCTGATCCTCCAGCACCGGATGCACATTCCACGGTAGCCAGATCGCCTGCTCCGCATCCAGCATCTGGCGCGCACGGGTGCCGGATGCCACATAACTACTGAAAATAAAGCGAAAGCCCGGGCGCTGGCTAAGTTGTGCCGCCAGTCCGGCGTCAGCAATCGCATCGGTGGCGATAATCACCTGCCCCTGAGTATAGTCGGGTTGCTCAGGCTGGTGATGCAACAGCTCCAGCAGACGTAATTGCAGACGCGAGCAGATGGCGGTCGGCTCGTGCAACAGCTGCGCCACCTCTTTGCGCACCTCCGGGCAGAGCAGCACTTTGATGCCCTGATCCAGCAGCTGTAAAGCCATCTCCGGCCCGCGACCATGGGCTGGCACCGGTAACACCGCACCGCCTCGGGCAGCCTCAGCGATACGGCTAATTTGTTGCGCCAGCGGCTCGGCGCGATCGCCATAAGAGGCATCGGTAATCAATAAATTCGCCGCAGGCGGCAGATCAAAAGGCAGCAGCCGCGATTCACGGCTCCAGTCGCCCATATAGGTCAGGCCGCCGTTATCCGGCAGATGAAACCAGACTGAACCCGGCGCATGACCGCTGCGTCCGCACAACAGTGCAACCGGGCCGACGGAAACATGGCCTTTTAACGGTAGCAGATGGCGGTCACCGGCATCAATGCCACTGTCCGGCAGCTGTTGCCAGGTCTGCGCGGTGGCAAAGACCGGCGGATCGCCAAGCTGCGCGCGATAATCCAGCGCGCCGGTGTGATCTTCATGGGAGTGGGACAGACAGATGGCATCCACTTTACCCAGCCCGCTGATATCGGGGCGAACCCCCGCCTGCGGTCCTTCACCTAAATCAAACAGCAGGCGAAAGCCGTGCAGCTCCACCAGAAAGGCCGCGGGAAGTTTATCGCCCACACCACTGACTACCTTCAGATTTGCCATGGCAATACCCCTTCAGGTAAGCGTTTTGCTACCCGTGAAGCCAGTAACATAAACAGCAGCACCACGACGATCATCAGGCAGCCAACCGCCGCCGCCAGCGTCGAGGAACCGCCTTCATCCAGCGCCACAATCATTGGCCCCAGCGTCTGGCTGTTGGCGGTGACCAGTAAAATCGACACCTGAATTTCATTCAGCGCGGTCAGAAACACCAGAATCGCCCCGGCGGTTGCGGAAGGGGCCGCCAGCGGCAGCAGGATATCGCGCATCCGCCGCAGGAAACCGGCGCCCGCCAGCTGCGCAGCTTCGTCCAGCGAACGCTCAATCTGGGCGAACCCGGCCAGCGTCGGACGCAATACCAGCGCAAGGAAGTTGGATAAGTAGGCGGCAAGAATAATCCATACCGTGCCGTACAGGCTGATATCCAGCAGCGGCAGCGGCTTAAGGAAAAACAGAATCGCGGCGATACCGATAACAATACCCGGCAGCGCATAAGCCAGTTCGCTCGACAGCGCCAGTACCCGCACCAGCCGCGTGCGCTGCCAGCTGAGAAAGAAAGCCATAAACAGTGCCATTGCTGTCAGGATCACGACCGCCAGCAGGGTCAGACCGAGGCTGGTGAAAAAAGCGTTACGGATCGCCGGGAAATCAAACAGTGCATTGCGGTAGTTCAGCCAGGTCAGGGTTTGCCAGTTAAGCGTCTGACCGAAACCGCTGGTCAGCGAAGTGGTGATCAGCGCGGAGAGTGGCAGCGCCAGCGTCAGAATAATCGCCAGCCATACCAGCAGTTCCACTGGCAAACGCCAGTGGCCGAGCGGTTGCTGCAACTGACGCGGCGTGCCGGTCACCCGCACATCGCGACAACCACCCAGCACCCGGCTCAGCACCAGACCACCGATGGTGATCACGGCAATTAACAGCGACAGCAGCGCCAGATCCGGTAGCGCATCGGCGCCACTGTTATTCAGCTGCTGATAGATCAGGGTAATCAGTGTTGGCACCCGTCCCGGGATCCCCAGCATCGCCTGAATACCAAAGTTTCCCGCCGCGGCGACAAATGAAAGCGCCGCACCGGCAAACATCGCCGGGCGCGCCAGTGGCAGGATCACCGAACACATCACCTGTAACGGCGAAGCGCCGGTGATCCGCGCCGCTTCCACCAGATCCGCAGGCAGGCGGCGCAGACCGGCACGCACCGACAGAAAGACCAGCGGCGCGTTATGCAGGCCGAGCAGCAGGATAATTCCGCTCGCCGAATAGAGCGGCTGCTGACCATCGCTGGCCAGCGGCAAACCGATGCGGTTTAACAGGGTAATAATCCAGCTGGCCGGTGATAGCGCCTGCACCCAGGCCAGCGCCGTCACCTGCGGCGGGATCATCAGCGGCAGAATAAAGGCGAATACCCACGCCCGTTTGGCGCGCATATTGGTCAGTGCCACTAACCAGGCGGCAAGGGTGCCGAGCAGCACAGCAATCGCCGTGCTGGCGATTGCGATACCCAGCGTATTAGCGGTGGCGCGCAGCACTTTCGTACTGCTCAGCAGATGCCAGGCGCGCGTCAGATCCGGACTCCCCTCCGATGCGATAGCCGCCCAGATCAGCCGGGTTAATGGCGCTATCGATAACAGACCGATCAGCAGCGCCAGCAGCCACAGCACGCTGGTCTCCGTGCGCAGCCAGCGCCACTGGCGCCGCGGGAGACTCTGCGTATACTCCTGCGCGATGCTCATCAGGTTATCCGCCAAAGATTTCGCTGAATTTCGCCCGCACCTGTTTGTCATCAGCTACCGCTTTATCACTGTCCAGCGTCAGCAGCTTAATGCTGTCAATCGGCGCAAAGCCCTCCGGCGCCGCTACGCGCTTATCGATGGGACGGTTGCCCTGCTGCGCCACCAGTTGCTGACCTTTTTCCGACAGCAGGAAATCAACAAAGGCTTTCGCCGCTGGCAGATTATGGGTGCCGGAAAGAATCGCTACCGGTTCGGTAACAAATGAAACGCCCTCTTTTGGATAAATCAGATCAACCGGCGAGCCCTGCTTTTTCGCGCGAATGATATCGGCGTCGGTGATCACGCCATATTTCGCCATACCGCTGGCTACCGCTTTTAGCGCCGGACCATTGCCGCCTTCCGGCGTCACGCCATTGGCCGCCAGCTTCTGATAGAACGCCCAGCCAATATCGGCGGTATTGATTGCGGTATGCAGATGATAAAGCGCCGCGCCGGAATAGAGCGGACCTGGCACCGCGACCTGGCCTTTGTTGCTGGCATCGGTCAGCGCCATCCAGCTATCAACCGGCCGGGCATTTTTAGTGTTATAGCCAATCACAGTGGCGATAACTTTAGTGCCAAACCAGGTTTTATCTTTATCATAAAAATCGGCGCTGATATTGCTGACCGGCGCATCAGCATAAGCCATCAGCTGGCCCTGTTTTTTCAGCGTACCAAGGTTAATGGCATCCGCGACCAGCAGCACATCGGCTTTCACCTGGCCGCTCATCGCCTCTGTGCGCAGTACGTTCATTAACTGCGTTGTACCGTTACGCGTCCATTCCACTTCAATACCTGGCCTGGCGGCTTTAAACGCATCGATGGTCTGCTGGGCGATTTCCGGTGCCTGCGAGGTATAGACCACCAGCTTGCCATCAGCGGCAGTGGCGACGGCTGAAGCCAGTAAAGCGCCAGATATCAGCAGCGTTTTCAATTTGGTACTGGTGTTGAACATGTCCCGGGCATCCTTAATATTCATCTTATTTTGTTGTTGGAATCACCCAACCATCATCAGCGGTCAGCATCAGCCGATCGCCGCAGCGCAGATGTTGCGCCTCGGTCAGGTGAAGCGTTAAGCGACAGCTGTCGGCCTCTGGCTCTACGTCCAGCTGGCTATAGCCGCCGCGATAAATCAGGCGCTGAATGCGCACCGCAAAACCTGCCTCATCGTCCCGCGCCTGCCGTAAATCGGCCGCGTGCAGGCAGATTTTGCCGTGCGGTATGGTCGGTTGACTGGCGCTGGCGCGCAGACGCAGACGAACACCCAGTAGCGTCACCCAGGCGTAGCCATGATGATCCGGCTCAATATCCGTGACGGCAATCACCCGGCCATCATCGATAAAACGCGCCACCATTTCGCTGGCAGGTTCGCGATATAAAGTCTGCGGGCTGGCAAACTGCATCACCCGCCCGGCATCCATCACCACCACGCGATCAGCAATCGCCATCGCTTCCTGCTGGTCATGGGTGATATACAGCAGCGTGGCGCCGGAATGGCGGTGGAAACGGGCAAATTCTTCCTCCATCGCGGCGCGCAGATGGACATCGAGGTTAGCTAATGGCTCATCGAGCAGCACCACTTGCGGACGCGCTACCAGACAGCGCGCCAGCGCCACGCGCTGACGCTGGCCGCCGGAGAGGTCAGCAGGATTGCGCGCGCCGAAACCGCTCAGTCCCACCAGTTCCAGCGCGCTTTGCGTACGCTGACGCCGTTCAGCCGTCGTAACGCCACTGACTTTCAGACTGTATTCGATGTTTTCCGCCACGCTCATATGCGGCCATAGCGCATAGCTCTGGAAGACAATCCCCAGCTGACGTTTTTCCGGCGGTAAATGCAGATTTGCAGAAGAACAGAGGCGATCGCCAATGCGGATAGATCCACTATCGATGGTTTCAAAACCGGCCAGCGTACGCAGCAGCGTGGTTTTGCCACAGCCCGAGGGGCCAAGGACGGCAACGAATTCACCGTGCTGAATATGCAGCGTGACATCCTGCAGTACGCTCTGTGAGCCAAAGGATTTAGACAGCTGCTTAATTACGATTTCAGACATAGCGCCAGACTAAACTCAGCAGAGTGTGTGTTGTCTGACGATAGCGGGGAATTGTTACAACCAGGTGACGCTACGCTTATTATTAAGCGATTAACAAAATTTGAATCTGAGGAAGAAACGCCATAGCCAGAATATAAATAACAGCATAGTAATGATATTAATTGGCCACGACTTTAGTTTCTTTTTCGCGACGAGATAGAATAGAGGCGAGATAAGCAAAAAAGCCAAAGGCGCGAGAACATCACGCGTATCGTCCATTACCAGAGTTCTTAATACCACACAAACATTGGTTATTTCTCCCTGACCAACCATTTCCTCATAATCAAGGAAGGAAAACATATCAATGATTACTGCGCAAAACAGGCTGTAAACCAGAAGACACAGGAGTTTCCAGATATTCACTGAGCAAGCCTCATTATATTTTCGATAGTTTCACGCTTTTCAACAATGCGCCTTCCGTATTCAGAATACTCTCTCAGGGGGGAACCCACTGGTGCGTATATGGAGTCAATAAAATCACTCTTAGTACGTTGAATTCCTCGATTGTAACGAGAACCAGCAACAATTATCTGTTCATCAGTTAATTTTGCCGTATCAGCATCGGGATAATCATGTAAGATCAAATCATGCAAATGCTTAGCGACAACTTTTATATTGAAATCATTATTTAATAAACAAGCGGATAGCTGAAACTGCTGCGTGTGAGTCAATTTAGCTGCATCAATCCCCATTGTCTCAGCTGCAGCTCTAAGCTGTATTGCCAGCGCACCAATAGATGTACGATTAGATAATGAATTGTTGCGTTTTATTAAATCAATAAGTTGCCGTATTTGCAGGATACCATACCCCTTCATCCTGTCTGGTTTACCACCAGCTTCTGCAACGGCGACCCCAGCCAAAAGTAAAACAGGGATATTATACTCTCTGGCGTAACGCATTATTCGGTCTCTGTTGTAAACAAGGAACCCAGCTTTGTAGGCCCAAAGATAATTATTACCCGTCAAAAAACGCTGATTATCAGGGAAAAATCTAAATCGTATATAATCTACCGCAGTAAAGTGCGGAAAACCTAACTCATCAACTTTGCAAAATGGATTAACCATAGCAGACTCCTTGTCTTTTTATCAATCCGACTCCATCCATAAAACAGCATACTGAATTAATCTATCCATGAGAACTGGTTTACATCTAAAGAAGTAACAGGAATATAAAAACTGTGAAGAAGCACGAAAATGGGTAAGTTACAGGGAAGCAATTTATCACTGACAATAAACCGGCTGCTGCAATAGTTGCGGCCAGACTCGCGCCCAGTCACTTTCATGGCCCATATCGGCGATCACTTGCCAGCTGGCGCATTTACCCACTGCGGCTGCAAAGTCGCGACCAATCGACGGTGGTACCACGCTATCTTCCGCGCCACTAAAATGGCGTTGCGGAATGGCGGCAATACGCGCCACTTCATCGGCAGGGTTCAGAGAGTCAGGCATTGGCGACACCCGATGCAGGCGATTAACCGCAACATGGTCGAGATTACCGGCCACCGTTCGCAATAAGACCACATCATCGCGCCGCGCCGCCACTAATGCAGCAACCGCTGCACCACCTGAGTAGCCAGTCAGAACGATCGGTTGCCCGGGAGTGCGGGTTGTATAGTGTGAAATCGCTTCGTTGATTGCCGTAATCACTTCCGGCGCAAAACGTTTTCCGGTCCAGTAATCGCTCCGACAGCGTGGATTTCGCGTCATCGGGATAAACTGGCAGGGTCTGGCGAGGTAGAGCACATTCGGCGCATCATCGGCAACCGCCAGGCTCAGGCCGATGGCTTTATGCGGTGTCGGGTCGTCCGCTGGCTGATAACGATTACGCCAGGCGCGGCCATCCCCTTCGATATAAATATGCAGCGGCTGGTCGGCACGGGTGATTCGCACCCATGCCGCCAGCACAAAAGATGATGTCTGCACGGTTTCCCGTTGCAGGCCCGCGCTACCTGCTATCTGATCCGCATGGATGGCCGGGTCGCTGGCACAGCCTGTCAGCAGAGAGAGCAGTAACAGCCCTCTGAGCCTGAGTTGTGCACACCAACCCGGTAACATCAGAACTGCCAGCGCAGTTGCAGGTTGCCGCTGTGGCTGTCATAGCTGCGAGCGGCCTCGCCGGTGTAGATTACCGACAGGCTCAGATCGCTGTTACGCACCAGCGTCGTACCCACCGACAGCACTGCGGTGTCGGCAATCGGACGCGATCCGCTGCTGACAAACGAAGTAGAGCCGGTGCTGTCAGCAGAGAAGTTCGCCACCGACTGCGGGGCGCTGTCGTGGTACTCATGACGCCATCCCAGCTGGGTAAACGGCACTAGCTCGCCAGCCGGCGTCGCAAAGCTGTGTTCCAGCTTCAGGGCCAGATCGCTTTTCAGCGAGGTACTGGTGGCATCGGAGACCGTCAGACCTGCGCCATTCGCCTCTGATTCGCGATAGCCATCCTGACGCAGAATACTGTAAGTCAGTCCGGCAATCGGCGTCAGCGTGGTGTCGCTGGCGCCTAATTGCAGCGGATAACCGGTCTGCCCGGCAACAATATATTGCATACCATCAAACGCGCCATTGGCCTCGCCGTTAAAGCCGGTGAAGTCAATATGGCGGTTAGTCTGGTAACGGTGATGCACTACACCGGTAGAAAGATCGAAGAACCATGGCTGCGCATCGTAGTTAGCATAACCAAACAGACCCCAGGATTTGATGTTGACCTTGCTGCCGCTGTTATCACCGGTGTTATCGACGGCGGTACCGGCATAGCTGGTCAGCCCGCCGAGGCGCAGACGTTCGCTAACCGCGGCATCAGCGCCAATCAGCAGACCACCAAAGCGTGCATCGTAGCCAGAGATATCATCACGTTGATCCTGACTGGCGACGCCACCGAAACCACGACCCCAGACTGCAATATCACTGTCACTCTCACCGGTGGCGATACCACTCGCCGGAGCCTGACGCATCACATCAGCACGTTGTGAAATCACATTCAGCACTGCATTGGTTGGTGCGGAAGAAGCTTTCGCCGCAGCGGAGGCCATCGCCGCCGGACTCAACTGAGCGCCAGCACGGTTAGCAGCCGCTGAGTTGCCCAACGCGGCGCTGGCGTTAAAGACATTCAGCAATGACGCATCAGTGCCTGGATAGTTAAACAGGCCAGCAAAGGCTGATTTTGCGCCGGATGTTGTGGCAAAGCTGATGGGGTCGGAGCTACCCGGCGTTGTTGGGGTAACTGGCGTTGTTGGTGTAACCGGCGTCGTTGGGTTAGTTGGCGTTGTTGGTGTCGTGGGTGTGACGGGCGCAGCAACCAGTGTCACCACCAGGTCCGTCTTACTGCTGTCGGCGCTGTCGGTCACCGCCGCACCTTTTAGCGCACCGTTATAGCCGCTAACGCTGTAGTTCAGGCTGCTGGCGTTGTACTCGGTGCCGCTGCTGGCGGCCTGCACCACCACATAGCGCTGCCCCTGAGCAAACGCATAGTTACCCAGTTTCACCAGCGAAACACCGGAGCCGCTGGCCAGATTAGCGCTGCCAGATACGACTAAACGTCCATAGCCGCTGTCAGTGGCAATATCACCGGTAGTCAGCGCATTATCCGCGACGCCAATCAGCAGGCTGGCATTGCTGCCCTGACTATAGTTGCCATTGATGGTGACAATATTGTTGATTTGTAGTGTGGCTGCCTGGTTTAGTAGCTGGCCGCTATTCACCCTGATATTGTCGTTTAACAGCATATTGCCGGAAGCGAAGACTAAGTCACCGCTGGTGATGTAGATGTTTCCCTGGTCGCCTGACTGATAGCCGGTCAGAGTGCCAAAGGTGGAGCCGCTGCCACCGTTAAAGGTTAAGCTGTTGGCGGAATAGATATCTCCTGCAATTGTCCCGCTGTTGGTGATCGGACCAATACTGGCCGTACTGTTATAAATAGCGGATTGACTACTGATCAACCCGGAATTGTTAATGCTGCCGATCGTCCCGCCGCCACCGAAATTGCCGATAGCGTAATAGGTTCCGCTGATGGTTCCGTGATTATCAAGAGCGCCAAGCGTGGCACCGCTTTGAATCACTACCGCGACCCCGCCCGTAATCAGCCCGCTGTTTGTCAGTGAATCAATGGTTCCTTCGGAACCCCAGACGCCAGCATCAGCAGCACTAATCGTGCCCGAGTTAACAATATTGCCGATTGTGCCTGAGTTAAAAATCGCTTCCGCGCCAGTAATAGTTCCTGCATTGCTCAGGGTGTTAATGGTCGAGGAGTTGTTTATCCCGTAGTAATTCGAGGTTTCAATCTTGCCGCCAGCAAGAACGGAGAATGAATCCAGAGGGGTGCTTACGGTCTGGCCAGTGGTAGTAACGCCCGAAATTTCCACTGACGACAAAGAGCCAGCCTCAGCCTGAGACAGCAATGCAATAACAGAACTTATAGCCAGCACTAAAGGCTTAACCCTAAACGGCGCAGATATCATTGCTCTTCCCTACACAAAATAATTGAGAGTGGTTGTTGTATCGTTCCGCTGATACGTATGGCTTAAACAAACTCAACAACCACCGGTGTAGTGATCAATGACTCGCCGCAGTCCCTGAGGCAGGCATCTGTTCTAAAAAGAGGGGATCTGAAAATAACTCAAACACCGCTGGTTTATAACAAGGGATAAACAGATGTTGCACACAGAATCTTACAAAAGGAAATGACGTTAACATAAGGTGATAAACCGCAACTTTATAGCGCTTATCCGGGGATAGAAAAGACTAAAGTTTTCGCCAGGGCGGCGAAACGCCGCCCCTACAATTGGAAAGAATTATTGGGGGAATTAACGCTTCGCCAGCAGACGCGGGATCTCACGCAGACACCAGGCTTTCGCCTCGCCCATACTGTCACGTCGCCACGCCATAATAATGTCAATTTCGCGCGAATATTCCGGGCTGACCACGCGCAAACGTCCGGCGGCGATATCTTTTTCCACCAGCGGATAAGGCATAGTGGCGACGCCTAAACCCGCCAGCAACGCATTGCGCTTATCCTCAATCGAACTGACGGTTAGACGCTGCTGTTTATCCAGCAGCTGCACGGTCAGTACCGGTCGCTCGCGTGCGGTATCCGCCACCGCAATGCCGCGATATTTTACCCGCGTCACTTCTGACAGCGGCTCCGGCTCGTTATGAATCGGATGATCCGGACTGGCGACATAGACGCTGACCATGCTGTACAGTTTGCGCGTGTTGATCTCCGACGAGGCGCGGAAGTGCATATCCGGCGCAATCACGATATCCGCTCTGCCCTGCTCCAGCCGCTCCCAGGCGCCAGCCAGCACTTCGGTCACCAGCGAAATCTGGGTATTGGCTTTATCCGCCAGCTTCTCCACCAGCGGAAACAGCAGCTCACTCGGCACCAGCGCTTCGGTGACAATCGTCAGATGGGTTTCCCAACCGCGCGCCAGCGCTTCGGCATCGGTCGTCAGTTTATCAGCCGCTTCCAGCAATACCCGCCCGCGTTCCAGCAGCATGCGGCCAACGTTGGTAAATTTTGTACGATGGCCGGAGCGGTCAAACAGCACCACATCCAGCTCCTCTTCCAGCTTCTGCATGGTATAGCTGAGCGCAGACGGCACGCGGCCCAGCTCATCGGCCGCGGCGGCAAAACTGCCGCGCCGGTCAATGGCATCCATCACCCGTAAAGCTTCTAACGTTAAGGCCCGATCTTTAGCCATCAGGATTCTCTGTCAGGAAATTTGAATATACCCAGCAGATTAACTGGCTAACAATCCGGCGTCCAGAAACTTACCATGGAATCATGAAGAGCGTCCGCTACTCTGGGGCAGGACGACGCTGGAGGTTAAAACAATTATGATTACATCACGTGCAGCGAAAGAGTGTGGCCAGGCCGATTACGGCTGGTTGCAGGCCCGCTATACCTTCTCCTTTGGACACTATTTTGACCCGCAACTGCTCGGCTATGCGTCCCTGCGCGTGCTCAATCAGGAAGTGCTGGCGCCTGGCGCCTCTTTTCAGCCACGCAGTTATCCGAAAGTCGATATTCTGAATCTTATTCTGCAAGGTGAAGCGGAGTACCGCGACAGTGAAGGCAACCATACCAGCGCCCGCGCCGGTGAGGCGCTGCTGCTGTCGGCACAGGCGGGTGTGACATGGAGTGAACACAATCTCAGCAAAGATACGCCGTTAACGCGTATGCAACTGTGGCTGGATGCCTGCCCGGAACGTGAGAATGGCCTGATTCAGCGGGTTAAAATCAATACGCATCAGGTTGATACCCTGCTGGCTTCGCCGGATGGCGTCAGTGACAGTCTGCAACTGCGTCAGCAGGTGTGGATCCATCATATTGATCTGCAGGCGGGCGAAAGCTGGACGGTAAAACTGCACGGGCCGCGCGCTTATTTGCAATCGATTCATGGGGCATTACAGGCAGAAACCCATTCCCGCCAGCAGCAGGCGCTGACCTGTGGCGATGGTGCCTTCCTGCAAGAAGAGGCCAGCGTCACGCTAACCGCAGAGACGCCTCTGCGTGCATTGGTAATTGATTTACCGGTGTGAAGAGCATAAACAGGGCGGCGAGAACGCCGCCATGACGGCAGGTACAAATCATCAACACGGGCGGCGAGAACGCCGTCATTACGGCAGGTACAAATCATCAACACGGGCGGCGAGAACGCCGCCCCTACATCATTAGACCGTAGGGGCGGCGTTCTCGCCGCCCTTTAGCCGTTTGTTATTTCAGAATCGTAAACGCGGTAGTCACATGTTTCACGCCGCTAACCCGGCTGGCGATATCCGCTGCCGCTTTGCCCTCTTCAGGCGTCACCAGACCCAGTAAGAACACTTCACCGTTCTCGGTGGTCACTTTGACATTCGAGGATTTCACCTGATCGCTGCCCAGTAGCTGCGAGCGGACTTTCGTGGTGATCCAGGTGTCAGAAGAGGCGGTGCCGAGGCTTACTTTCGCGCCCTGACGGATCTCGTTATACACCTCTGTTGCACCATCAACACCCACGGTAATCTGTTTGGCGCGGCTGGCAATTTCGCTGTTTGGCGCCTGGCCGGTTAACAGTACTTTGCCCTGATAGGCGGTCGCGACAATATGTGCGTCATTTTTGATTTGTTGATCTTTCGCCAGCGCGTTGCTGACGCGTAGCTCTAAAGTACCATCATCAACCTGGGTGCCGACGGTACGTGGGTCAGTTGCCGTTTTAGTGGCCACGGCTGCGCTACCCACAACCACTGCTGCACAACCCTGTAGCATTAGCGCGGTAAGAATCACTGCAACTGCAGATAATGCCTTCATTTAAGCTCCTTTAAACATCCTGGTGGGGAAATAAGGTGTTATCTATCAAATCGCACAGGCAATTCACCGTTAACATGTGCATCTCCTGTATCCGCGAGCTTCTGTGTGAGGGGATACGAATCTCTACATCCTGTGGTCCCAGTAAACCGGCGAGCTCACCGCCGTCATAACCGGTAAGCGCGACAATGGTCATATCACGCGTTACCGCTGCCTCAACCGCTTTTACAATATCACGGCTATTGCCACGAGTTGAAATCGCCAGCAATACATCACCGGCATGGCCCAGCGCACGCACCTGCTTGGCATAGATCTCGTCATGCAGGCGATCGTTACCAATGGCGGTCAACAACACGTTGTCGGCGCTCAGGGCAATGGCCGGTAAGCTCGGACGCTCGGTTTCAAAGCGATTGATCATACTGGCGGCAAAATGCTGAGCATTAGCGCTGGATGTACCGTTACCACAGCTCAGAATTTTGTTGCCATTAAGCAGAGACTGAACCAAGGTCAGGGCCGCACGCGAGATAGCATCCGGTAGTGCTTCAGCTGCTGCGATCTGTGTTTGAATACTCTCGGTAAAACAACCTTTAATTTTTTCCAGCACGTTTTCACCCGGCTTTAATCTTGTGCATTAAACGCATCGGGCAACCACTCAAGCTGATCCCCGGTGATAGCGACGACATCAAAACGACAGTCCAGTGTATCAAAACTGGCATTGCGCATCGCCAGCCAGATGGCTGCCGCCCGTAATAACTTCTGCTGCTTGCTACGCGTTACGCTGGCCGCTGCACCGCCAAAGCGGTCGTCACGCCGGTAACGCACCTCAACAAACACCCATTGCTGCTGGTCACGCATAATCAGATCCAGCTCGCCGCCACGAAAACGGACGTTGGCGGCTTCAAACTGCAATCCGGCTTGCTCCAGATAGCGGCGGGCGATTAACTCATAGCCCGCCCCCTTTTGCTGGCGACTCAGCTGGCCGGAACGATTTGTCCCTGACGATACTGGCTCCATGACAACTTCCTGTTGATCACGCAATCCTGAGTGGCGCTCAGTTTACCGGTGTTGCCACTTAACTGGAAACCGGGCAGCTGGCGCACTTCACTAAAGTGGTTCGCCAGCGTCCAGGCATCAATGCCCATCGCATACAGACGTACCAGGGAGTAGTCATTGTTAAATGACTTCGCCGCCTGCTGCATCAGCGCCGGATTAGCGCCGGTCAGCAGCGGAATATCGCTAAACTGCAAACCTTCCATCTCCAGACGGTAATCCGGGCCGGCGCCTGCCTGGAAGCTGCGCGAACTGGCATACAGCGCGACGTTATCACGGCTGCTAACGCGCATCGCAATCATCGGCTTAATCAGCTGCAGCTCATTCTGCGTCGAGACAATATAGGTTGCATCCACACGGCCGGAAGAGGCTGCTGCTGGCGCCACAGTATCAGCTGGTGCCGGAATATTCAGGCCAGCAACGCTCACGTCCTGCGACTGTGGCTGCGGCGCGCTGACTGGCGTACCGCTCAGGCTGATACCCGCACCGCTGTTAATCCCCTGCTTCAGATCGCCGGTGGAACCGAACTGCTGCTTCAGCACCGTGCCGCCGCCCAGTTTCTGCCATTCACCGGTAAAGGCGACGCTGACACGATCGCCAAGCGCACCGCGCGGAACCAGTAACAGCGGCGTACGTTTGCCCTGCTCCCAGATATGATGCGCAGCATCGCGCGCTTCGTCTTCAGGAGAAAGTGCAAAATAGCAAAGATTCGGACGGTTCTGGATCTGTCCAGGTTCATTCAGCGCCAGTACATTCAGCGGCGTCTGGCTGTTTGCCAGCTGCTCAACGTTGTTTTTCAGCAGCGGACCGACCACCAGCGTGGCGCCATCCTGCTGCGCCTGCGCCAGAACCTGATCCAGCGGCTGTGAACTGGTATCGTAGACTTTCACTTCGGCATTACTGGCCGCAGCCGCCACTTGCGGCGCGTTGGCCTGCGGCGCCTCTGCCGGTGGCGTAGCAGCGGTATCCGTTGTCGCGGCATCGCTATCCGTCGCTGACGGGCTGACAACCGGATCAGTGCCATCAACAGGGGCGGTGACAGGCTGGTCAATATTGCCAGGCTGAGCGGCGGCCGGTTGCGGCGGCGCGCTTAATACGCCGTTTTTCGCGTCGTTAAAGCCTTTCTGGATAGCATTGGCGAAGACCTGCGCCTGACCGCTCATCGGCAGCAACAGCGCAATTTTACCGGTCGATGCCGGCTGGAAGTTCTGCACCTGGCTTAATGCTGTCGGCAGAGTTTTCGCCGCCGGGTTGTTCGGGTAGCGGGTCTGCCAGTCGGCAATCCCGGCCTTCAGCATATCCGGATCGTTGCGATTGGCGTTATACACGCTCAGCAGATCCAGCCAGCCTTGCAGCGTATTTTCATCAGCATTAATCACCAGGCTGTTTATCTGGTCCGGCGTCATCTGCACCAGCGTCTGCCAGGTGGCATCGATATTTTTCTGATGAGCGTCACCCTGCAACAGCGGTTCCTGCGCCACATAAGCGCGCAGCAACGTCAGCGAAGGACGATTCTGATTAGCGCCAATCTGCAATTGCCAGTAACGACTCTGCTGATCTGACGACAGTTCCGACGGATCCAGCTTGCCGAGAATGCCCTGTGCAGCGGCGATATCCTGACTGGCAAGCGCGCTCTGCGCCTGCAGTAACTGCAGCTCCTGCTGCTGGCTATTGCTCAGCTGGCCGGGCAGCTGGCTGAGCTGCTGACTGGCTTGTGGGTATTTCCCTTCATTCAACAGTGCACGTATGGCAAGTAATTGCCAGTCAGCCTTGTTATCATCTGGGCTTTGCTGCACTTGCTGCAGATAGTAGTCGGAATTTTTAGTTGCAGGTTCCTCGACATTCGCACCGGGAGTTTGCGGTGCCTGGCCGGTACAGGCAGCCAGAATAAGTGCAGCGAGAAGTACAGGCACGAAGCGTCCTGCTTTATTACGAACGACTTTTGAAGGAAGCATACTGTATCCAGTGATGTTTTTTTCAAGATGCTCAATATTAAATCGGCAATTCGGATGAAACAATGAAACAACTCGATCGGGCAGATATTTCTGCCAGCACGCTCTACATCGTCCCTACACCGATTGGTAATCTGGGGGATATCACCCAGCGTGCCCTGACAGTGCTTGCGAGCGTCGATCTGATCGCTGCGGAAGATACACGTCATACCGGACTGTTGCTACAACATTTCGCCATCAATGCGCGCCTGTTCGCACTGCATGATCATAATGAACAGCAGAAAGCCGAGCTGTTGCTGGCGAAGTTGCAGGAAGGCCAAAGCATAGCGTTAGTTTCCGATGCTGGCACGCCTTTGATCAACGATCCGGGTTATCACCTGGTGCGCCGCTGTCGCGAAGCGGGGATCCGCGTGGTGCCATTGCCTGGCGCCTGCGCGGCGATTGCCGCATTAAGCGCCGCAGGATTACCGTCCGATCGTTTCTGTTACGAAGGGTTTCTGCCAGCAAAAAGCAAAGGCCGCTGCGATGCGTTGCGGGCGCTGGAGCAGGAACCGCGCACCCTGATCTTCTATGAATCCACTCACCGCCTGCTCGACAGTATGCAGGATATTGTCACCGTTCTTGGTGCCGATCGCTATGTCGTGCTCGCGCGCGAAATCACCAAAACCTGGGAATCGATTCAGGGCGCGCCAATTGGTGAACTGCTGGCGTGGGTAAAAGAGGATGAAAACCGGCGCAAAGGCGAGATGGTGCTGATTATCGAAGGCTATAAGCAGCAGGCCGACGATGCCCTGCCGCCGGAAGCACTGCGTACCCTGGCGTTGTTGCAGGCGGAATTACCGCTGAAAAAAGCGGCGGCAATCACTGCCGAGATCCACGGCCTGAAGAAAAATGCGCTGTATAAGTACGCTCTGGAGCAGCAAGAGGGGTGACAACGGGCGCATAATGCCCTATTATCCGCGCCGAGGCTGACCAGACAGTCGCCGCTTTGTTGCCGTCCTCTTTCGGGGGGAGACAGACAGAGGGGAGGAAAGTCCGGGCTCCATAGGGCAGGGTGCCAGGTAACGCCTGGGGGGCGAGAGTCTACGACCAGTGCAACAGAGAGCAAACCGCCGATGGCCCATTTATGGGATCAGGTAAGGGTGAAAGGGTGCGGTAAGAGCGCACCGCGCGGCTGGCAACAGTCCGTGGCACGGTAAACTCCACCCGGAGCAAGGCCAAATAGGGGTTCACTAGGTACGGCCCGTACTGAACCCGGGTAGGCTGCTTGAGCCAGTGAGCGATTGCTGGCCTAGATGAATGACTGTCCACGACAGAACCCGGCTTATCGGTCAGTTTCACTTTTTTAGGTTAAAACCCTGCTTCGGCGGGGTTTTTGCTTTGTGCAACAAACATCAGATGAATGACTGTCCACGACACTCTTCATAAAAGAACGCGGCTTACCGGTCAGTTTCACTTTTTTAGGTTAAAACCCTGCTTCGGCGGGGTTTTTGCTTTTCAGGGATGATCACCGGCACGGGCGGCGAGAACGCCGCCCCTACAACCGATTTGCGTTGGGGCGGCGTTTCGCATTACAACCGACTCAAACAGTCTATTGCCACCGCCTTAAAACTGGCGAAATCGGAGCTGTCACGCAGCCGGGTCATTGCCCTTTCGCGCATAAAGGTGACAAACAGATCGTAGATCGCCATCGCCTCTTCATATTCCGTTTTACTGATCGCCAGCAAAAAAATCACATGGGCGGTTTCATCTCCCCACTTAATGCCCTGCGGCGCCAGCACGGTACAGACCACAGTTTTCCTTGCCAGCAGGCCTAAGGAGTGCGGCAGCGCAATCCCCTCCCCCAGCATGGTGCTGACAATCGCTTCGCGCTCCTCCACTGACGGATAGAAAGCCGCATCGACAAAGCCCTCCTGTTCCAGCTGATCGCAGAGCAAACGGAACAGCTGTGACTGCTCCATCGGCTGGTCGATAATGCGAAAATGGCTGGCATCAAAGAACTTCTCCAGCATATAGGGACGGGTGCGATCAACCAGCACCAGTTTGCCGATCTGCTCCAGCTGGTAATCAGTCGGGAACGGTGACATCACCACTACCGGCTTATCTTTCTCGCTGAGGCGCGCGGTGGAGATAATAAAATCTTCGTCAATGCTGCTTAACGCTTCGTATTCACGCAGCGAGATAATCTTCTTCACCACAATTTGCGGATACTTACGCATCAGCATCGCCTGAATCATCCGCACCGTCGAGTTGCCGGTATCACACACCAGCATCACCAGCGGATGGCGCTGATAGCCGACGTTGTAATGGCGCTCCAGCCCGACGCCGATATGCAGCACCAGAAAGCCGACTTCATTCTCACTGATCACATAAGGCGTGTATTTTCCCCAGCTGGAGACCGCCGCCAGCGTGACGTCGTAAGCCAGCGGGTAGTGCTGTTTGATATTCGCCAGCAGCGGATTGGGAATATTAATCTGGTAGCGCACGCGGGTGATCATGGTCTTGATATGGGTCAGCAGGTCAGCATGCAGCTGGACGTCATCTTGCAGATTAAAATTGTAGTGATTATTGATATAGCTAAGGATATAAGCCACCAGCGCATCGCCGTCATCAGGACTGATGGCGCTGGGCGCAATCTCCTGTATGCGACGCGCGGCGATATTCACCCGCAGATACGCCTCTTCCGCTGGCGAAATCGCTTTGCCGGTAATCGGCCGCATCAGGTTGATAATATGGCGTGCCGCGTCACGTACATCGTCATCGACATCTTCGGCGCTAAAATCGGAGAGCGGATAGCCTTCGCTGATACGCCGCACCGCCACCGCGCAGTAGATACGCAGATAGTGCTCGCTGTCGTCGGTCATGCGCACATGAAAGCGTGAGAAGCACTGATGCAACAAAGGTTGCAGGGTGACCAGCATCCCGCTGTTCAGCGCTTCCAGATTCAGCAGCGGGCTTTCATTGGTCTGTTGGGAGATCTGGTACAGCAGATCGGTCAGACAGGCGCGAATCGACACCTCGCTGCCAAACAGTTTCATGCCATAGCGCGGTTTGGTTTCAATCACCAGGTTGTAGCGGTTTAGCCACTCCCTGACTTCAGCCATATCGCTTTGCAGCGTGGCGCGGCTGACAAACCACTCTTCCGCCAGATCTTCCAGTTTCAGCGAGAAGGCAGAAGTCAGAAAACGGGTTAGCAGATAGTGCACGCGCTCGGCTGAAGTGCGCGGCACACGCAGATGTGAGGGAGATTCCTCTAACAAACGACGGTAGCGCGCGGCATCATCAATTTTTAGCTGATAGCCTTCGCCGCGGTTCAGCACAAAGTGCGCGCCGTGACTGGCCAGCAGCTCGTTTAGCGCGATGATATCGGTGCGCACAGTGCGCGTCGAAATGGCAAAACGTCGCGCCAGCTCGTCCTGCGGCAGGGTTTCGTTTTGCAGCGCATCAAACAGTTGTGCCAGTCGTTGATTGGGGAATCTCACATTGCTTTTCCATCGGTGATCACGGGCGGCGAACCGCCCCTACGTAGATTTCATGTAGGGGCGGCGTTCTCGCCGCCCGCTGGTTTACGCCAGCAACTTTTTGGTTATTGCCAACAGTGTAGCGACATCTGCCGGACGCGTATTACCGCTTTCTGCATCAATAATTGAACTGTAGATATGCGGAATGATTTTACTGACGCCAGCATCCAGTGCGATCTGCAGGATCGTCTGGTAGTTTTCCAGATCGATACCGCCGGTCGGCTCCAGCCAGAAGT
Organism: Winslowiella arboricola; assembly: GCF_025527015.1. Lineage (GTDB taxonomy): Bacteria > Pseudomonadota > Gammaproteobacteria > Enterobacterales > Enterobacteriaceae > Erwinia > Erwinia arboricola. Next base: position 72,083 of record NZ_JAODIM010000036.1, read on the forward strand.
CGTGCTGCGCACAGGCGACGGCAACCGCTTTAAACTCATCAATCGATTTCAGGCCGCCCATCGGGAAATATTTCACCGAGCTGCCGCCCATATCTTTTAGCAACGCGATGGCGGTTTCAATGGGCACAATACCGTCCGCCGTTTGTGAACTGAGCGGGCCGGTGGAAATTTTTACCCTGCCAGGCGTGCCGGTTGGCGAAATCAGACCATTGACCACCGTCTGATTCTGTCCCAGCAATGCACGGCTGGTGGCCACGCCGGTAAATACCTGGTTAACGTGCTGCGGCTGCACCTGGCGTGAAATTTCACTGACCATTGCCGACTGCCTGGGGTCGCCTGCCCCCAGACCGACAGACAGCGCATTATCAATCAACGCTGCATAGTCACGCATATCCGCTACCGCACTGTCGACGCTACCATAGTTTTTCGATAACACGCCAACCAGCACATGGCCTTCCGCCGCCTGCCAGATCGCCTGCGCATTCTGTTTAGAACCGGCCAGCACGTTAAGACAAACGCGATCCCGGTAAAATTTTGGCGTCAGCGTCATGCGATTTTCTCTCCTGATAACAAGGCATTGATACAGCGATAAATGGTCTGTAACTGTTCTGGCGTTACGCTGCGCACATCCACTTCGATAATCCCTTCATTGGCTTTATAACCGCGGAAATAGATAGCGATTTCACCGGTTTTCAGCGCCTGCACCAGCTCACCGGTGGTGCGGCCAATCACCGCTTCATCACAATGGATTTCCGTACGCGCGATATCACGGCCGGCGGCGTCCCACACCACGCGCGCCGTAATACCGTTCAGTCCATTCAGACTGTCGATAAATGGCGTCATCTTCTCAACCATCTGCGCGCCGGTGACTTTCTCCTGCGTCAAATAGTTTTCAATCGCCTGCGTCAGGCCAAGAATGCCCTCTTTGCCGACTTTCATCGCCCGGCCAATCCCTGCCGACTGGCGTTTCACCCAGCCAACGTACTGCTGTTTGCCCAGCACCAGACCACTGGTCGGCCCTTCAATCGCTTTGGCGCCGCTGTAGATCACCAGATCGGCGCCAAACTGGTAGTAGCACTGCAGATCCTCTTCCGCTGCCGCATCGACAATCAGCGGCACGCCATGTTTGCGCGCCACCACGGCTGCCTGCTCAACGCTGAGATGACTTTTCTGCACGCAATGATGGGATTTGATATACAGAATCGCTGCGGTTTGTGGCGTAATCGCCGCAGACAGCTGCTCCGCAGAGCACTCATTGGCATAGCCCGCTTCCACCAGCCGCCCGCCGCCCATCGTCACCATGGTGCCTGCCGGCGCGCCAAAGTTAACGTTATGCCCTTTCGGCAGCACGATATCGTGCGGCACCGTCAGCGGCGCGGCGTGCAGATTTTCCAGCAGCCACTGATCATCTTTTACAATCACCGCCGCCACCGACTGCGCCAGTCCGGCTGACGCGCAGGAAACCACCACCGCATCTTCGGCATTCAGCAGTTTCGCGATATAAGCGCCGGTTTTATTGACCAGGTCTTTGATTTCAAAGTAGTGATTCAGGCCATAATTCACCGTTTCGACTACCGAGGCGCTGGGAGTAGAAACACCCAGAATGGTCATGCGCCCGGAGGCATTAATCACCTGTTTTAAATCGTATTTCTCATAAATCGAAGTCATGATTGCCTTTCCCTTCATCGGTCACAATCCACTGGCCCGCGACTACCGCCGCTAATGGCACCAGATGTTTCTCGCCCTGAACGCGATCCCCTGCGGAATCGACGAACGGACGAACTTCCTGTTTGACGGTAAAAATAGTCAGGTCAGCATCGAAGCCCACCGCAAGGCGACCTTTGCTGTTCAGGCGCAGACCATCGGCGGCTTTGTGGGTGACACAATCGATCACCTGCGGCAGCGTCATACCGACGCTAAAGAATTTCGACATCACATGCGCCAGGTTATGCACCGGGCCACTGATGCGGTTACGACAGTAAATATCGGAACTGATGCTGTGCGGCAAAATGCCCTGTGCAATCGCCACCCGCGCCACCTCGAAGCTGAAACTGGCGCTGCCATGGCCGACATCCAGCCGCACGCCGCGCTGGAGAGCCTGGCTGACGGAAGCGCGCAGCTGACCAGCAGGGGTCAGAATGCGATTCGGTTTGCCGTTATAGCAGTGGGTGATAATGTCGCCGGAGGTCAGCAGATCGGCAATCTCATCGAGATTCGGCGGATTATTGCCGATATGCACCATCAGTGGCAGATCGCCATTTTCCTGCTGGATCTCTTTCGCCCGCAACAGCGGTTTAATGCCGTTGTTGCCCACCACGCTACTGCTGATGCGCGCTTTAATGCCGACGATAAACCCCGGCAGACGCTGCACCGCATCACGCACGGCCACTTTGTCGATCTGGTTCATATCCGCCAGCTCGTTCTGCGTGACAATGCCGGTGCGCGCGATATTCAGCAGTGCATACACCTGGGTACTGGCGCTGCGCGTCAGCTGATAAAAGTCATCGATATCATCCGCGCCGGTGCTGCCAGCATCAATCACCGTGGTAACACCGGTGGTGACGCCAATCGCATCCGCTTCATCATGATAAATCGGCGATTTCGGGTAACAGTGGACGTGGGAGTCGATCCAGCCGGCGCTAAGATAGTAGCGGCCGGCCAGATCGCGTTGCTGCTTCGCCTCCCCCTCAACCGTGCCGACGGCGGCGATTTTGCCGTCGCGTAGCGCAATATCGATAAGGCTTTCATCAGTGAGCCGCGCGTTGCGGATAATCAGGTCGAACATAAGTACAAATCCTTAGCAAGGGAGGTGTGAACGCCTCCCTTATATTTTTTAGCTGATCGCTATCGGGAACATCGCGCCGAGGATCATGGCGCCTAAAATCGCGCCGCCGGTAATCGGTTTGCCCCACAGATAGAACAACAACGATCCTGCCAGCGAACCGAGACCAATCGGAATCGAGGCCGCCATCGCCGAGAGAATGATCAGTGGCCCTAAGAAACGACCGGAGGAGTTACCGGCGCCCATCATCACATCCGCCCCGTAGGTGGAGTCGCTCTGATTAATAGTGAATTTACGCGCCAGAATAATCAGGTAACCAATCGCCACGCCGATAACCAGACCGGTTACCAGTGAAGCGGCAAAGTTCGCCACCGGAAACACAATGCCCGCTCCCAGCAGCAGCGCGGGAACGCCGAGGCCAACACCGGTCTGGATCGCGCCGCCGATATCGAGGATCCCGACCAGCGAACCTTCGATAATGCGCGCAAACAGGAAGCTGGCGCCAAAGGCCGCTACCGCGCCATACACTCCGGTATCCATACCTGCACGCAGCATCGAGACAAAGGCCACTTCGTTAAACGCACCGATACCGTACAGATAGTACATATGGGTACCAGCAAACACCCCGGAGGAGAGCAGGCCAACAAAAATCGGGAAAGACCAGTCGGCATACCAGAAGCCGCTTTTCGTATCACTCATTGCCATCTTCCTCGTTACTTACCGCTCAGGGTGTTGTGAATCATATCGAGCCAGCCCGGTACACCCAGCTGGAACGACTGCAACAGTTTCATATCGAAGCCACGGAAGAAGCCGCTCAGGACAAACAGCAGCACGATGGCAAACATCATCACTTTGGTGACTTTGTTCCAGCCGCTCTCCTCGACGCCTTTACCAATCAGGATACCCAGCACCAGGCCCGGCACCGCGTTGCCCATAATCAGCTGCGCAAGGCCGCCGAAAATAGTGGCCCAGAAACCAGATTTCTTACCGGCATCGATTGCTGCCAGCCAGAAGATCACCGGCATCACGGTATTCACCAGCAGGTTTGCCGCCGGCACCAGCACTTTTACTGCGGTGACCTGCAATGCGGCAGGTACCGCCGATGCGGTGGAGTTAAGGAAGGCGACCACGATCATGCCGATAATGCCGCAGGCAATGGCCATCTTTTTCGGATCGTGCAGCGTTTCCGCGACGTTGCGGTTTTTCACCATCAACGCGGCAGCACCCCAGTTGGGGATAATGCGATGGTCGACGTCCTGGGTAAAAGAACCCGCCGCAACCGAAGAAGCCCAGGCGTTAAAGAAGAAACCCAGACCGAAGGAGAAGTGAGAGGCAGGATCGCCTTCACAGGAGTTCAATTCACCCAGCGTACGAAATGCGCCCATCCCCTGCGTGGTCGGCGCGTGGAACATACGCGCAGCACCTGCGCCGACGCCCACCCCCACTAACCCGCCGATGATTAACGACTTAAACAAAATAATTAAAAACATTAGTCTTTCCTTTGGTTTTATTGCCAACGTTTTTAGTTAGAAGTGAATTCAACCTTATCGGTATCTATCACCGTCACGTTGACGGTAATCTCCAGCTCCACGCTGTAGTTCCGTCGCTCACGCGCCAGAAAAAAGAACAAAAATTTCTCTTTCCTGACACTCTCCTGCGCCCGAAGAACCCGCACATCCTGTGGCTCGATACGCAGCAGAATCTTATTGGTGGAACGCAGTACGCTGCTCTGCACACGGCTCAGGGCATCGGCGAAGGCCTTTCCTTTGCTGTCGCCTTTGCCGCTGACCGTGACCTGAGTGGTGAATTGTTCCTTCATGCTCAACCGCCGTGTTTTTTATTCCAGGCTTGCACCAGACGTTCGCCCAGCTCTTCTTTATCCATAAAACCAAAGCCCAGCACCGTGCAGCCTTCATTAATGGCGGTAACCCCTTCATCAATCGAGCGCATACCGTGCTTCGCTTTGTAGCCATATTTGTTCTGGGCGGTAATCGCACCGGCGCCGCCGCTGCCACAGAAAGAGATGCCGAAAGTGGCGTTTTCCGCCTGCATCACATCACCCAGCTTCATATCCGCCGCCACGCCAGGCACCACTACCGCACGACCACCTGCTTTCTCCACGCCGATGGCCACTTTCTGGCCTTTACCTAAACGATCGCCAATCACTACGGTTACTTGTGACATGTTGTATTCCTTAAATTTGCCCAGGGGAGCCGTTTTCGGCTCCCGTTAAGATTCGTTGTTTCCCTCAGCGACCGCAAAGTGCACCGATAACAACCACGCCTCTTCTTTCGGCAGGTTGCCAAACAGATCCACCACCTGCTGCGCCAGCTGCATCGACTCAGGGGAGATATCCTCAAACAGCTCCTCTTCCACTTCCGGCAGGGGTTCGCCGGTCAGGGATCGCAGCGCCATCGCACGGACATGAGACGCCAGCATCTGCTGCTGTACCGCATTGGGAAAAATGGCTTGCGCGTTAAACAGCGTCTCAATTTGCACCATCACCCTGTCGGCCAACGCCTGGATCGCTTCCGTGCTCGCTGCAGAATTTACCGCCACCGCTGCGTTTTTCACCTTTACACCTCTTTGCCAGAACGACCCGATATGGATATTTCGCGTTGAAAATAAATTACCCCGCTCTGGTACTACTGTGTAGACGCACTTTTTCCGTTTCGAAACGGAAATCGCCGCGGCCGCTCGCTGCCAGCTCGCAAAAACGTTATTTCATGCAAATACAGAGGAACAAATGAGAGATAAATCACAATATGACGCACCTGACGGGCGATATATGCATCATGCGCTGCGGGTTAGCGAAAGTAATCGTCGTTGGGCGGGCAGATATAAGAAATAACGATGGCGGATAATCCCTCCTCTTGCGAAGCGGGAGGGGTCAGGGGGAGGGAGCAACGATCTCAGACGCAGATGTCGTTGCGCCCCCATCCCAGCCTTCCCCCACCGTGTGGGGGAAGGAGCAATTTCAGATCAGCGAAACTTTTTATGATTAGCATCGCGCGTAGCGGCGAACTTTTTCGCTTCGGTTTTCGCCCCGGCGATATCCCCGGCGTCAGCCAGCTTTTTACTGGCGTCAATCTGGCCAATCAGGGTATCCAGCCCGGCGCGATAATCTTTCATCTCCGCGCTATCTGCCGCCTTACCTTCCAGCGATTCCGGGGTCTGCGTTTTGGCGTTTTCCGCTGCGGCACGCATATCGGTTAACGCTTTTTTTAACTCGCTGGCATCTTCAGTTTTCTGCACGGTGCGATATGCGCCTTTCAGAATATCCATATCATCATCAAGGCCTTGCGCCAGTGCTGCAGCGCTGCTGCTTAACAGCACTACCGTTAACATTGCTCGACAAAATTTATGCATCACGACATTCCTTATAATTATAAAAATTGCTGACAAAAAAGGCGGCCCTTAACGGGGCCGCCTGATAATACTATGCGAAAATTGTGGTTTTATTTACTGACCAGCAATTTTCATTTCCGGTAACAGCACAGAACCGCACTGAATATTGCTGCGGGTCTCAATATCGCTGCCGACGGTGACGATATTGCGCCACATATCCTGCAGATTACCGGCAATGGTGATTTCACTGACCGGATACTGGATTTCGCCATTTTCCACCCAGAATCCCGCAGCGCCACGCGAATAGTCGCCGGTAATGCCGCTGACACCCTGCCCCATCAGCTCGGTGACCACCAGGCCGGTGCCCATCTGCTTCAGCAGGGCGTCAAAGCTGGCGCCCTGACCGGCAATACGCCAGTTATGGATGCCGCCGGCATGACCGGTGCTCTGCAGGCCGAGTTTGCGGGCCGAGTAGCTGGTCATCAGCCAGCCCTGTAACACGCCATCTTTGATGATGTCACGTTGCTGAGTGCGCACCCCTTCACTGTCAAAAGGCGTCGATGCCAGACCTTTTAGCAGATGTGGATGCTCTTCAATCGTCAGCCACTCCGGCAGAATCTGTTTGCCCAGCGAGTCGAGCAGGAAGGTTGATTTACGATAAACGCTGCTGCCACTGATGGCGCCAACCAGATGGCCAAACAGGCCGGTAGCAACTTCAGCAGCAAAAATCACCGGCGCTTTCATCGTCGACAGCTTGCGCGGCGACAGGCGCGACAGGGTGCGACGCGCACACTCCTCACCCACCCACTCCGGTGATTTCAGATCACCCAGCGCACGGCCAATGGTGTACGCGTAATCACGCTCCATATCGCCATCATGCTCAGCGATCACACAGCTGGAGAGCGAGTGGCGGCTGGAGCAGTAGCCCTGCATCATACCGTGGCTGTTGCCGAACACTTTAATCCCGACATGGCTGTTAAAGCTGCCGCCTTCGGTATTGGTGATGCGTTTATCCGCCTTCAGCGACGCCTGCTCGGCACGCGCAGCCAGCTCGATCGCCTGTTCGGCATCGAGATCCGATGGATGGAACAGATCAAGATCCGGCGCGTCAAACGCCAGCAGATCGCGATCGGCCACACCGGCATAAGGATCCGGCGAGGTATAGCGCGCAATATCGATCGCCGCCTGCACCGTGCGTTTAATCGCATCCGGGCTAAGATCAGTAGAGGAGGCGCTGCCTTTGCGGTTCTGATGATAAACGGTGATGCCGAGCGCGCCATCACTGTTAAATTCGACATTTTCCACTTCACCGTAGCGCGTGCTGACGCTGATTCCGGTGGTTTTACTCACGGCGACTTCGGCTCCGTCCGTGCTGGCTTTCGCCAGTTCGAGCGCTTGCGCGACCGCCTGCTCAAGCGTCTTACGCTGTTCTGCAACCTGGGAGATTACTTTCATCGGCCTGCCATATAATTAATGGGTTATCATTTGAGTCTAACAGACTCAGAGAACAATTTCGCACAAGGCGCATAACCTGATAGCATGTGCCTCTTTTTTTGGAGTCTAACCATGACCAGGCAGCCCGAAGAGTGGCTCGATGATGAACCCGATAATCAGCAAGAAGAAGATGAAGAGATTATCTGGGTCAGTAAAAGTGAAATTAAACGCGATGCGGAAGAGTTAAAACGCCTCGGCGGCGAGCTGGTTGAGCTCGGTAAAAACTCGCTGGATAAGATCCCGCTGGATGATGATCTGCGTGCCGCAATTGAGCTGGCGCAGAAGATTAAGAAAGAGGGTCGTCGTCGCCAGATGCAGCTGATCGGCAAAATGCTGCGTTCACGCGACGAAGAGCCGATTCGTCAGGCGCTGGATAAGCTGAAGAACCGCCACAACCAGCAGGTTGCGCTGTTCCATAAGCTGGAAGCACTGCGCGACCGTCTGGTTGAACAGGGTGATGAAGCAGTGCCGGAAGTGCTGACTCTCTATCCGCATGCCGATCGTCAGCAGTTACGCTCGATGATCCGTAATGCGCAAAAAGAGAAAGCCGCCAACAAGCCGCCAAAGTCCTATCGCCAGATTTTTCAGTATCTGCGTGAACTGGCAGAAGCCTGAGTTAGCGACAAGGGCGACATCACTGTCGCCCCTGCTGTGCCGTCCCGCCGGGGACGCCACTGTGAAAACGCAACTCGCTGTCCGGCTGTTGAATTAATTTCGCTTCAGTTTCCCCAATCTTTCTGACGCGCGCGCTGATATCTTTTGGCGCTATCTGCGCGGCCAGCGCCAGATAATCCTGATAATGACGCGCTTCCGAGCGCAGCAGTGACAGATAAAACTTCTCCAGCTCCTCATCCAGATACGGCGCCAGGCTGGCAAAACGCTCGCAGGAACGCGCTTCGATATAGGCTCCGCAGATCAGTTTATCCACCAGCGTATCCGGTTCATGGGTGGTCACTTCACGCAACAGCCCTTTGGCATAACGACTGGCGGTGATTTTGATATAGGGAATATTGCGCGCCTGCATAATTTCCAGCACCTGATAGAAATGGTGCAGCTCTTCTTTGATCAGCAGCACCATCTTTTCCACCAGCTCATCAGCGTAAGGCAGCTCGCCGCGGGTAATCACGCTTTTCGACAGGCTTTTATGGGCGTCAAGAAATTGCAGGTCGTGGTTTTCGCTGTGGACGAAGTTCTCGTAAGGCTTCAGCCACGCCAGCAGCGCTTCGCCGCTCTCTTTATCGGCGACATATTTGCGGATCAGCCAGATGGCGGTCTGCGCCGCTTTCAGTTCGCACACCAGATGGTCGGTCAGTAGCAGCGCCAGATTTTCCGGCTTGCGCGCCTGATCAATCCAGGCTTGCGGTGTACGGCAGTGCAGAAAGCCGTGGACAGGAGCAAGGAGTTCGGAGTAGTTCATTGCATTCAACAACGTAGGGGCGGCGTTAACGCCGCCCGCGCTAATAGTTTACACCAGCCTTAATGGCGCACGCCGGTATCTTCATCGTCCACATCATCACCTTCAATATCGTCATCCTGCGCATCAGGATCTTCAAAGTAGGTGCCCCAGCCGTCGTAATCGACATTGTACTGCGCGGCAAGGTTAACCAGCTGCTCAACCTGTGCATCAATCAGTTCAGCATTCAGCGCGCCTTCACTGATTACATCGCAGCACATCACGGTGCTGCCATCTTCCAGTTCCAGCTCTTCAGGCTCGCCAACTTCGTAGCCGAGTTTAAAGGCATCAACGGCCACTTTTTCCAGTGAATCAAAGTTGTTACAGGAAAGATGATGTTCAATCGCGTACAGCGCATCAGGATCGCTGCCATCTTCCAACAGCTCTTCGATAATCAGACGCGTTTCTTCGCGTTGCTCTTCCAGTAATTGTTCGTAAGCCATAATTCTGTTCCTCAAAATATGCGGCGGTAAGTTTGATTATTTTCCCACAGCGCCGTTCGCGCCACTACACAAAACAGAAAGTTTCTTTGGCCTGGGGTTGAAAATGCATATTCATACGGTTAAATTGAATTTAAATTCATTTCAAAGCGACACATGGAGTGCTGTATGAGTCAGTTATATCAACGCCATTTCCTCAGACTGCTCGATTTTACCCCGGCAGAAATCAATGCCCTGCTGGCGCTGGCTGCATCACTGAAAAGCGATAAGAAAAACGGTGAAGAAGTTCAGCATCTTAAAGGGAAGAATATTGCGCTCATCTTCGAAAAAGACTCGACTCGTACGCGATGCTCTTTCGAAGTTGCCGCATTCGACCAGGGCGCCAACGTCACTTACCTCGGCCCAAGCGGCAGCCAGATTGGCCATAAAGAGTCGATTAAAGATACGGCACGCGTGCTCGGCCGTATGTATCACGGAATTCAGTATCGTGGCCACGGCCAGGAAATTGTGCAAACACTGGCGGAGCACGCGGGTGTGCCGGTGTGGAACGGCCTGACCAACGAATTCCATCCGACTCAGCTGCTGGCCGATCTGCTCACTATGCAGGAGCACCTACCGCAAAAATCGCTGACAGAGATGACTTTCGTCTATGTTGGTGATGCACGCAATAATATGGGTAACAGTATGCTGGAAGCGGCGGCGCTGGTGGGCCTCGATCTGCGGCTGGTGGCGCCGAAAGGTTGCTGGCCGGAAGAGGCGCTGGTGACGGAGTGTCGTCTGGCGGCGGAAAAAACCGGCGGTAAAATTACCCTGACAGAAGATATCGCTGAAGGCGTCAACGGCGCAGATTTTATCTACACTGATGTGTGGGTATCAATGGGTGAGCCAAAAGAAGTGTGGCAGGAGCGTATTGCTCTGCTGCGTAAATACCAGGTCAATATGGCGATGCTACAGCTGACCGGCAATCCGCAGGTAAAATTCCTGCACTGCCTGCCAGCGTTCCATGACGATCAGACCACGCTGGGCCAGCAAATGGCGGAACAATATGACCTGCATGGCGGAATGGAAGTCACTGATGAGGTGTTTGAATCGACACACAGTATCGTCTTCGATCAGGCGGAAAACCGTCTGCATACGATCAAAGCCGTGATGGTGGCCACCCTGGCGCAACTGCCCTGAAAGCGGCGTAGCAAACGATGACTTCGCCAGTGATTTTCGCTTGCTGCGAAATGCTGGTTCAGTATAATGCCCGACAGTTTGCCGGGAGGAAGTATGCATCTGAGCACCTTTGACAATATCGCCCGACCACGTCTGCTTGCAGGCGGTGCAGCTTTTCCTTCCGTTACATACCCGATCTTAAAAAAGCCCCTCATTGCAGGGGCTTTTTTTTGTCCGTCGTTCGGCACGCGTAGAGGAGAGTGAGGCATGGCCAATCCGCTGTATCACAAGCATATAATTTCAATTAACGATCTGAGTCGTGAAGAACTGGAACTGGTGCTGAACACCGCCGCCAGCCTGAAAGCCCATCCGCAGCCGGAACTGCTGAAGCATAATGTGATTGCCAGCTGTTTCTTTGAAGCCTCTACCCGTACCCGCCTGTCGTTTGAAACGGCGATGCATCGCCTTGGCGCGTCGGTGGTGGGTTTTGCCGATGGCAGCAACACGTCACTCGGCAAAAAAGGTGAAACCCTTGCCGATACCATTTCGGTGATTGGCACCTATGTAGATGCGATTGTGATGCGTCATCCACAGGAAGGCGCCGCGCGCCTCGCCACCGAATTCTCGGGCGGTGTACCGATTCTGAATGCCGGTGACGGTGCGAACCAGCATCCGACCCAGACCCTGCTGGACCTGTTTACCATTCAGGAAACCCAGAGCCGCCTGAGTAACCTGAATGTGGCGATGGTCGGCGACCTGAAATATGGCCGCACAGTGCATTCGCTGGCGCAGGCGCTGGCGAAGTTTGACGGCAACCGCTTCTACTTTATCGCCCCGGATGCGCTGGCGATGCCAGCCTATATTACCGATATGCTCGATGAGCAGGGGATTGTCTGGAGCCGTCATGACACCATCGAAGAGGTGATCCCGCAGGTGGATATTCTGTATATGACGCGCGTGCAGAAAGAGCGTCTGGATCCGTCAGAATACGCCAATGTAAAGGCACAGTTTGTCCTGCGCGCCAGCGATCTGGCCGGTGCGCGTGACAATATGAAAGTGCTGCATCCGCTGCCACGTATTGATGAGATCACCACTGATGTCGATGCCACGCCGCATGCCTGGTATTTCCAGCAGGCGGGCAACGGCATTTACGCCCGTCAGGCGCTGCTGGCGCTGGTACTGAATAGCGAACTGGTTCTGTAAGGGGAAAGATGATGACACACGATAACAAACTGCAGGTTGAAGCGATTAAACGCGGCACGGTAATCGACCATATTCCGGCGCAGATTGGCTTTAAGTTATTGACCCTGTTTCGCCTGACGGAAACCGATCAACGTATCACTATCGGTCTGAATCTGCCTTCGGGCGAGATGGGACGCAAAGATCTGATCAAGATCGAAAACACCTTTCTGACCGACGATCAGATCAACCAGCTGGCGGTCTATGCGCCACACGCTACGGTGAATCGCATCGACGAGTATGAAGTGGTCGGCAAGATCGCGCCGACGCTGCCGGATCGGATTGAGCGTGTACTGACCTGCCCCAACAGTAACTGTATCAGCCGCAGCGAACCGGTACACTCCAGCTTTGCGGTAAAAAAACGTCAGGATGATGTGTCGCTGAAGTGTAAATATTGCGAGAAAGAGTTTGCCCATCATGTGGTGCTGGCGAACTGGTAATCGATGAGCACGTCCCTATAATGGAGACGTCGTTATCAGCACGGGTGGCGAGAATGCCGCCCCTACAACTGGAGAAAGGTATGTCTCGCGAAATCAGTACGGAAAATGCACCTGCCGCCATCGGGCCTTATGTTCAGGGCGTGGATCTTGGCAGTATGATTATCACTTCGGGCCAGATCCCGGTTGATCCCAAAACCGGCACCGTAGCCGACGATGTGTCAGCACAGGCCCGCCAGTCACTGGAAAACGTGCAAGCGATCGTTGAAGCGGCTGGCCTTAAAGTGGGCGATATCGTGAAAACGACGGTATTTGTCAAAGATCTGAATGACTTCGCGACGGTTAACGCCACCTATGAAGCTTTCTTCAGTGAGCATAACGCCAGCTTCCCGGCGCGCTCCTGTGTGGAAGTAGCGCGTTTGCCGAAAGATGTGAAGATTGAGATTGAAGCGATCGCCGTACGTCGTTAAGCATTTAAGGGGCGCAGCACAGCGCCCCTCAGTTCTATTTACTGGCGCGCAATAATTTCTCCAGCGGATAAACCAGCGCAATCACCACTTCATCCTGTGTTTGCGCCGCCTTATCCAGCGTGGCCTGCATCTGCGCCACCTCATGCGCGCCAAAAGCGCGATGACTCTCCAGCGATGCCACCAATTCAATCCCGATCTGGCTGATCTGCGCCAGCTGGCTGGCGACCGGTTGCAACGCTTTTAGCTGATAATTACGCTCGATTAGCGGCATCACCTGCGGAATATTGTTCTGCCAGCGTCTCAGCTGCTGGCGAATCGCCTGTGCGGCCTGCTGATCACCACGGTTGGCAATCAGCGCATCCACCTGCTTATCCAGCGCCCGTACTTTACTGCTTTCCGCCGGTAGCGCGTCGGCCAGACGATTAAGCGGTTCAAACAGATGGTAATGCCCGGCCTGGAACTTCAGATGCTGGCGGGTGTAATACTGCGCCTGTTCCAGCGCCTCACTGAAAATCTGCAATGGCACAATATCGCTGCTGTTCGCCAGCCGTATCATCTGGCTTTGCGTCTGGGTATGCTGTTGCAGACCCACCGAAACCGCTGACCAGCGATCCACCGCCGCCAGGCGTTGATACATATTGTCTTCATCGGTGACATCTTTGGCCGACCACAGGCGCTCCGCCACCGCAAAGGCGCGCGGCCACAGTTTGATATCCAGCACGCTGGCATTGATATTTTCCGCCCACAGCGCCGCTTCGCCGCCCAGCAGATTCTCCTGCTGCTGTTTTTCATCCGGCACTACCGGCTGGGTGCCCTGTGGAACCTGCGCCAGCTTGCTGCCGGAGGCCGGATAACGCACATTGCCGACCAGCATATAGCCCGTCAGTTTATCGCCATTCAGCGTCACCACCGGCTGCACTTCACCCATCCAGGTATCGACGCTAAAGGTCAGCTGGTCCGGCGCCAGCCAGCGGATATCACGCACCATACGCCGTGATTTGCCGCTGAAATCAATAAATCCACGCCAGCCCTGCTGACCATCAATCAGGGTAAAACTGCCGTTGACCGCACTGCCTTTCAGGCGCGGCATGCTGAACTGCCAGCTCTGCGCCTGCTCGCTGCTCTGTAACTGGTCAGCGCCATCCAGCCCGTGCGGATAAACTTCATTGCGGTAGTGATAGGCGGCAGCCTGTGGTTGATCAAGATAGAAACCGGTCGACAGAATGCCGCGAAAGTTATCTTTCGCCACCGCGCCCAGCGCATCCTGGCCCTGCCATGACTGGATCAGAATGCTGCGTGGCAGATCCGGGTGATAGATCTCATCCCAGCCCACCATCTGCCGCTGATGTTTCTCAAGGATTTTCTCAACGCGCGCATTAAAATACGCCTGCAACGCATGCTCATCTTTTAGCTGATGTTGCTGCATAAACTGCTGGATTTTAGCTGACTCCTGCCACTGGCTGGCATCCACCTCATCGCCGCCGATATGCAGATAAGGATCGGGGAATATCTCCGCCATTTCCGCCACCAGCGTATCCACAAAGCGGTAAACCTCTTCGTTGGTTGGATCCAGCAGCGGCTTAAACACGCCCCAGCCGCGCTCCATGCTGTACGGACCTGGCGCACTGATCAGCTCCGGCATCGCCACCGCGATCGCCGAGGCATGACCAGGCACATCCAGTTCCGGCACCACGCGGATACCACGATCGGCGGCATAGCGCACAATCATTTTCATCTCGTCCTGCGTATAGAACAGGCCGTCGCTGGCTTGCTGTTGCAGCTGTGGATAGTGGCTGGAGGCAAAACGCCAGCCCTGGTCGTCGGTCAGATGCCAGTGAAACACGTTCATGCGCGCCGCGGCGATGCCGTCAATCTGGCGTTTAATCGTTTCCAGCGGCATAAAGTGACGCGCCGAATCTATCAGCACACCGCGCCAGGGAAAGCGTGGCCGATCGTGGATTGTCACCAGCGGAATATAGCTGTTGTCGCTGTCGTTCTGGATCAGCTGCAACAGCGTTTCCATGCCGCGCATCGCGCCAAAACGCGTGCTGGCGTGCAGTTTCACTCCCTGCGCTGTAACTTCAAGTTGATAGCTTTCATCGCTGTCGGGCAGCGGCTGTCTGTCAACCGCGTTGGCGATAATCACGCTAATCGTTGGATGCGCCACCTGCTCTGTATGCGGTTGCAGTTCCCAGCCGGTCTGGCGCGCAATACGCTGCAACCAGCGTTGCTGTGCACCGGCCAGATAGTCGCCGCTGATTTGCAGCGTAAGTTGATGATTGAGCACCAGCTTGCCGCCCTGCGCAGGCTGTTCAACCTGTTGCGGCCAGGGCATTAAAGGCAAATCTCCCGCCGGGGTAGCAAAGGCATGCAGAGAAAAAAGCATCGAAGAGGCGAGCAGGGTATGGCGCAGCAGCATAAAAAAACTCCCTTTTACATGACAGAGCAAAAATCAGGCAAAACTCCATAAAACATAATTCGCGGCGTACAGCAAGTTACCGTTGGCGAAAATCTGGCCTGGTCGTAAATTTTTGCAACAACCTTATTCACGGATTTACTTAACTTTTTTCGCCGCCGAATCTGCGCTATCTCCTTGTGTAATGGCTGGTTCTGCACTTGCCGTTGACAGGCCAGCCTGTTTTTCAGACTGATCCCGTGCGACAACGGTTTCTAAGTGCCAGTAAGTAGCTAATCTTAAAGGACGCAAAGAAAACCAATAAACCGTCACGATAAATGGGTGGATCTTTTCGCCCTGATAATCAGGATTGAGCAATGAATAAAATTCCACCATGGTGGCAGAATGGCGTGATCTATCAAATCTATCCCAAGAGCTTTCAGGATACGACCGGTAGCGGAACAGGCGATCTGGCGGGAGTGATTCAGCGACTCGACTACCTGAAATTACTGGGCGTGGATGCTATCTGGCTGACGCCGTTTTATATTTCTCCGCAGGTTGATAATGGCTATGACGTGGCGAACTATACCGCCATCGATCCGTCGTTTGGCACCCTGACTGATTTCGATAACCTGGTTGAGCAGGCACACAAACGCGGTCTGCGAGTGATCCTCGATATGGTGTTTAACCACTCGTCGACCCAGCACCACTGGTTTCATGAAGCCCTCGATCGTGAAAGCCCGTATCGCTCTTATTATATCTGGCGCGATGCCAACGCCGAGGGCGGGCCGCCGAATAACTGGCGTTCGAAGTTTGGCGGCCACGCCTGGCGCTGGCATGCCGAGAGCGCGCAGTACTATATGCATCTGTGGGCGCCGGAGCAGGCCGATCTCAACTGGGAAAACGAGCATGTGCGCGCCGAGCTGAAACAGATCGTCAATTTCTGGGCTGACCGCGGCATTGATGGCCTGCGCCTGGATGTGGTGAATCTGGTGTCGAAGCATCAGGATTTCCCCGACGATATCGGCGGCGATGGCCTGCGTCTGTATACCGACGGGCCACGCATCCATGAATATATTCAGGAGATGAGCAACGACGTGTTTCGCCCGCGCGAGCTGATGACGGTTGGCGAGATGTCTTCCGCGACGCTTGAACACTGCCAGCGTTATGGCTCGCTGGAGGGTGAAGAGCTGTCGATGGTATTCAGCTTCGACCATGTTGAGGTTGACTTCTACCAGGGACAAAAATGGACGCTGACACCGCTCGATCTGGTGGCGCTGAAAGCGATTTTCACCCACTGGCAACAGGGGATGCACGATGTCGCCTGGAATGCGCTGTTCTGGTGTAACCACGATCAGCCGCGGGTGGTTTCACGCTGGGGCGATGAAGGTGAGTATCGGGTGCAGTCAGCGAAACTGCTGGCGATGGCGCTGCACGGTATGCAGGGCACGCCCTACATCTTCCAGGGGGAAGAGCTGGGGATGACCAACCCGCACTTTAGCCGCATCATCGATTATCGTGATATTGAGAGCCACAATATGTATGCCGAGCTGCGTGCGCAGGGGCGCGATAGCGATAATCTGCTGGAGATCCTCGCCAGCAAGTCACGCGATAATGGCCGTACGCCGATGCAGTGGAATGCCAGTGAAAACGGCGGTTTTACCGAGGGCACGCCGTGGATTGGTATGAGCGATAACCTCGAAACGGTCAACGCCGAGGCGGCGGTGGCGGATGAAGAGTCGGTGTTCTACACCTACAAACAGCTGATTCAGCTGCGCAAAAGCCATTACATTCTTACCTGGGGCGACTACCAGGATTTGCTGGCGGAACACCCTTATTTATGGTGCTATCGTCGGCAATATCAGGGCGAAACGCTGATTGTGGCGGTGAACCTGAGCCGTGAAGCGCAATCCTGGCATCCCGATGCATTTGACGGCAGCTGGGAGGTGTTAATGAGCAACTATCCTTCGCCGCGACCGGCACCTGGCGAGATGATGCTGCGGCCTTATGAGGCGGTATGGTGGTATCAGAAGGGAACCGAAAATTATTAACGCGATTTCACCGCCGTTGCCTCTTGTCAGGCGGGAGCCAAAAACGGCTCCCCTACAGCCGTTTCAGGTATTCCGTCACAGGGGTGGCGTTCCCGGTGCCCGCTCTGCTGATATCCGGCCACAACCCCATCGCCATATCGGCCATTGATAACAGCGCCGTGGTGGTTGCGCCATCACGCGCCTGTAGCGACATGCCCTGCTGAATCGCGATATACAGCCGGGACAATGCGGCGGTATCGACACTCTGCGGCAGTTCACCAACCGCAACCGCCTGATCCAGCCGCGCTTGCAGCATACTGACGCCCTTCGCGCGCGCGCGCCTGACCAGCTCACCTAAACGCTCATAACCCTCGCTGGCCACCGTCGACAGAGTCACCATGCAGCCGGGCGGCAAGTCTGCGCTGGTCAGGGTCGTGGCCGAGCAGTTAAGCCACTGCTGTACTGCTTCACGCGCGTTGCTGGCGGTATCCAGCGGCGACCAGATCAACGGCGCTACGCTCTGCTGATAATACTCCAGCACTTCCTGATAAAGATCTTCTTTGCTGCCAAAGGCGGCATACAGACTGGGCGAGTTAATCCCCATCGCCTGATAGAGGTCGGCCATTGAAGTGGCGGTATAGCCTTTTAGCCAGAACAGTTTCATCGCTGCAATAAGTGCTGCCTGACGGTCAAAACTTCTCGGGCGTCCACGTTGTGCCATCTGCCTTACCTTATCATTTTGTGCCGATCGATATAATAAACCGGTTGACGCCTGGCTTCAACTGCCCGTAGATTAATTACGTATCGATCGACACATAAATCAGGAGAATAGTTATGTCTGCACTCTCAGGTAAACGTGCGCTGGTGACCGGCGCCAGTCGTGGATTAGGTAAAGCAATGGCATTATCACTGGCGGAAGCCGGGGCTGATGTGGTGATTACCTACGAAAAATCAGCCGATAAAGCGGCAGAAGTGGTCGCCGCGATTGAAGCGCTGGGGCGTAAGGCATTCGCCATTCAGGCGGACAGCGCCTCACCGGCTGCGGCGCGCAGCGCAGTTGATCAGAGCGTGGCAACCCTTGGCGGTCTGGATATTCTGGTGAATAACGCCGGCGTTGCGCGCGGCGGTCCGCTGGAAGATTTGGCGCTGGAGGATATCGACGCGATGATTAACGTAAATATTCGCGGCCTGATTCTCACCACCCAGGCAGCGCTGGCTCATCTGGGTGAAGGCGGACGGATTATTAATATCGGCAGCTGTCTCGCCGAGCGCGTGCCAATGAGCGGAATCACCATCTATTCGATGACAAAATCGGCGCTGCTGTCGCTGACTCGCGGTCTGGCGCGCGATCTTGGCCCACGCGGCATTACCGTCAATCTGGTCCATCCCGGCCCTACCGACAGCGATATGAACCCGGCTGATGGCGAAAATGCCGATACCCAGCGCGCATTCACCGCTCTCGGCCATTACGGTACCGCTGAAGATGTGGCCGCAGCGGTCACCTTCCTTGCCAGTCCGGCAGCAAAGCAGATTACCGGTACCGGTATTAATGTCGATGGTGGTATGAACGCCTGATCATACCGCCGCCGTCGCAACAGATGCGGCGGCGGCGGCGGTTAGCTCACCACCGGGATAAAGGAATCAATACGCTGCACCAGCTGCGTTACGCCATCAGTAATCTGCTGCTCAGTAATATCATTGGCTCCCTGAATCAGCTGCGGCGGCTGCCAGATCATGCCGGTGCGATTAGCAGTGTTCTGCAACGGCAGCAGCAGCGCATCGATCGAATAGTTATTGTAACCCTCCGGCGTATACGCCTGCGCCGAGCCGCCAGTCGACGTAGCCACCAGCAATTTTTTGCCATGCAGCGCGGTGCCGCCGGCATAGGCGAAACCTGCGGTTAACACCACATCCAGCCACTCTTTCATAATTGCTGGCGTGCTGTACCAGTAAAACGGGAACAGCAGCACAATAGTGTCATGGCTGTTCAGCAGCTGCTGTTCACGCGTCACATCGATATTAAAATCGGGATATTCACGGATAAGCTCATGAATAGTGACGCCTTCCTGCTGCGATAATGCGGCAAGTGCCGCGCGGTTAATGCGTGAGGCGTCGGGAGTACGGTGGGCGGCGACAATCAATACAGGGTTCATAGCTGGCTCCATAACGGGAATATGGCGCTATGATTTCATTTGTTGCGGCGACGGTGTAGTCTCTGATTTAAGCTATCTGTTTCAACCAAAGGTTTAAAGCATGTCGCTTCCCCCTGACGTTCATCGCCTGCTGCCCTGCTTTCTTGCCGCAGCCGACTGCCACAGTTTTTCCGCCGCGGCCCGCCAGCTGGGACTGACGCCAGCCGCGGTCAGTAAGAGCGTACGCACCCTCGAACAGCGGCTGGCGCTGACGCTGTTTCAGCGTAATACCCATTTTGTCACCCTGACCGAAGAGGGCGTCGCGCTGCGCCAGCGCATTGGCCCGTTATGGCAGGCGCTGAATCAGGCGCTGGAATCGCCCGATGCCACCCCGGCTGGCTGGGTCCGCACCAGCGTTATTCCCGGCTTTGGCCGCTACTCCCTGTTGCCGCTGCTGCCTGAGTTTCAGCGGCGCTATCCACAGGTGCGCATTGATTTGGCACTTGAGGCGCGCAAGGTGAACCTGATTGGTGAACGCTACGATGTGGCGATTGGTCAGCGTACCGCTGAAGACACCCGGCTGGTGGCGCGCCCGTTGCGCCCGATACAGCATATGTTAGCCGCCTCGCCAGATTATCTGGCGCAATATGGCACGCCGCAACATCCGCAGGATCTGCTGCAACACCGTTGTCTGATGCACCGCAATCCGGGCGATGGCAAATTACTCGACTGGTTGCCTGGCCACCCGCCACTGAGTGAGCAGCAGGCGTATTTAATCACAACCCTGCCGGATGCGCTGGTTGATGCCGCGCTGTCCGATATGGGGGTTGTCTGTCTGTCGCACTGGTATCTGGAAACCCATATCGCTCGCGGCGATCTGGTGCCACTGCTCCAGCCCTGGTGGCCTGAACCGCAGCCGCTATGGCTGTGGTATCCCTCCGCCGATCTGCCGCCACGCGTGCGCGTCTGGGTCGAGTTTGTGCTGAGCAATTTTTCACCGTAATTGACATCTGCCCAACATTCCCGCCTTAACCGGCAATCTTTGCTTTGCATCAATAAAAGTGCAGTTAATTCCGATCAAAATACCATATATAGCGTTTACTATGCTTATCCTTATCTACATATAGATATTCCACTAAAAGGAGAGCAGCGGTGGCAACAGTAGTAATCAAACGAGATGGCTGTCAGGTAACCTATGATGAGCAACGCATCTGTGCGGCGATCTGTGGTGCGGCGCAAGCCGCGCAGATTGCCGACGACGACTACTGTGCGACCGTCGCTCGCCAGATAAGCCTGCAGATGCAGGGCCGCAGCAGCGTCGATATTCACGAGATCCAGCAGGCGGTGGAAGATCTGCTGATGGCCGGTCGTTATCCGCAGCTGGCTCGCACTTATATCGAATATCGTCATGACCGGGATGTGGCGCGCGAACTGCGCGGCAAACTTAATCAGGCGATTCGCGGACTGGTTGAGCAGAGCAACCCGGCGCTGCTGAATGAAAATGCCAATAAAGACAGCAAAGTGATCCCTACCCAACGCGATCTGCTGGCAGGGATAGTGGCGAAGCACTATGCGCAACAGCATATTTTGCCGCGCGATGTGGTCAGTGCCCATGAACGGGGTGAAATTCACTATCATGACCTCGATTACTCGCCGTTTTTCCCGATGTTTAACTGCATGCTGATTGATTTAAACGGCATGCTTAACAAAGGCTTTAAGATGGGTAATGCGGAAATTGAGCCGCCCAAATCCATCTCTACCGCCACTGCTGTCACCGCACAGATTATCGCCCAGGTCGCCAGCCATATTTATGGCGGCACCACCATTAATCGCATCGATGAAGTGCTGGCGCCCTTTGTCGAAGCCAGTTTTGCCAAACATCAGGCGGTAGCCCGCGAGTGGCAAATCCCCGATGCTGAAACCTACGCCCACAGCCGCACCGAAAAAGAGTGTTACGACGCCTTTCAGTCGCTGGAGTATGAAGTTAATACCCTGCATACCGCCAACGGCCAGACGCCGTTTGTCACCTTTGGTTTTGGTCTGGGCACCAGCTGGTCAGCACGCCTGATTCAGCAATCGATCCTGCGTAACCGTATTGCTGGCCTCGGCAAAAACCATAAAACCGCAGTGTTTCCAAAGCTGGTATTTGCCATCCGCGAAGGCGTTAACCGCCACGCCGGCGAGGTAAATTACGATATCAAGCAGCTGGCGCTGGAGTGCGCCAGCAAGCGCATGTATCCCGATATTCTTAATTACGATCAGGTGGTGAAAGTTACCGGCTCGTTTAAAACCCCGATGGGCTGCCGCAGCTTCCTTGGCGTCTGGGAAGAGAACGGTGAGCAGGTGCATGAGGGTCGCAATAATATCGGCGTGATCAGCCTGAATCTGCCGCGTATCGCGCTGGAAGCTCAGGGCGATGAAACGCGCTTCTGGACCCTGCTTGATGAACGTTTGCTGCTGGCGAAACGCGCGCTGATGACGCGAATCGCCCGGCTGGAAGGGGTAAAAGCGCGGGTGGCGCCGATTCTGTATATGGAGGGCGCTTGCGGCGTGCGGCTGAAAGCCGACGATAATGTTGCCGAAATCTTTAAATATGGTCGCGCCTCGATTTCACTGGGCTATATCGGCATTCATGAAACCATTAACGCACTGAGCGGCGGTCAGCGCCATCTGTATGACGACGCAGTGCTGCGGCAGAAAGCCGTGGCGATTGTCAGCCGGATGCGCGAAGCCGTCGATCAATGGAAGGCCGAAACCGGCTATGGCTTTAGCCTCTACAGCACGCCAAGTGAAAATCTTTGTGATCGCTTCTGCCGCCTTGATGCCGCGCAGTTTGGCGTGGTGCCTGGCGTGACCGACAAAGGTTACTACACCAACAGTTTCCATCTCGATGTCGAGAAGAAGGTTAATCCTTACGACAAAATCGACTTTGAGGCCGCTTATCCACCGGTCGCCAACGGCGGTTTTATCTGTTACGGCGAATACCCGAATATTCAGCACAACCTGAAAGCGCTGGAGGATGTCTGGGATTACAGTTATCACCGCGTGCCCTATTACGGCACCAATACGCCGATTGATGAGTGTTATGACTGCGGTTTTACCGGCGAATTTACCTGCACCAGCAAAGGTTTTACCTGTCCGAAATGCGGCAATCATGACGCCAGCCGGGTATCGGTAACGCGTCGCGTCTGTGGTTATCTTGGCAGCCCGGATGCACGGCCCTTTAATGCCGGTAAGCAGGAAGAGGTAAAACGCCGGGTAAAACATCTGGCGACCGGCATGCTGGATCAGTAGCGCAGGCGAATAGCATGAATATTCATCAGTACTATCCGGTTGATATTGTGAATGGCCCCGGCACGCGCTGTACGCTGTTTGTTTCCGGCTGCGAACATCAGTGCCCGGGGTGTTATAACAAAAGCACCTGGCGGCTGAATTCCGGCGTGCCTTTTACCATTGAGATGGAAGAGACGCTGATCAACGATCTTAACGATCAGCGCATTCCGCGTCAGGGGCTGTCGCTGTCCGGCGGCGACCCGCTGCATCCGGCCAATCTGCCGGATATTCTGCGGCTGTTAAAGCGAGTGCGTCGCCAGTGCCCCGGTAAGGATATCTGGCTATGGACCGGCTATACCCTCAATCAGCTGACTGACGCCCAGCAGCGGGTGATAGCGGAGATCAATGTACTGATCGACGGCAAGTTTGTGCAGGCGCTGTATGACCCGATGCTGCTGTGGCGCGGTAGCAGCAATCAGGTGATTCACACCCTGCGTTAAGCCAGATGCAGATCGCGCGACTCAATAATGTTTACACTACTGCCGCCTTCAGTAAAGGCTTCGCGCAGCATCACCTGCGCCACATCGCGCGCCTCCACTGCCCGCAGGTTGCCGGGCAGGATTTTAAACAGCGGGGCAAACAGCGACTCACCACCACGCTTGTGTGGGCGATCGCCCAGCAGTAGTGAGGGTCTGAGCAGCGTCAGCCGCGGCCACGCCTGATGACGCAGCGCGTTTTCCATCTCCCCTTTTACCCGGTTATAGAAAAACGGCGAGCGGGCATTAGCGCCGTTAGCACTGACCACCAGCATATGCCTGGCTCCCAGCCGCTGGCCAGCCAGCGCGCTATCGACCACCAGCGTATAGTCGACGTGAATAAAAGCTTCTTTGCTGCCCGCCTGCTTGCGCGTGGTGCCAAGACAGCAAAAAACCACATCAAGCGCGCCTTCCAGCGGACGCAGCACATCGGTTAAATCCTCTTCCACCAGGTTAGTGACTTTGTCCATTGGCGGCAGCGCACGGCGCGTTGGCGCGATAATCTCACTGACACGTGGCTCGGCAATCAGCAAACGCAACAGATGACTTCCCACTAAACCGGTGGCGCCGGTCAAAAGAACTCTGCTCATGGGGCATTCCTTTTCGTAGAGTGGATATTAACCCGCTGAAAAAACGAATACTTACAGTCTATATCATTATTTATCATTGCGAATTCAGGATTCTCAACCAGACTTAATCATCGATTCAATATAAACCGGAGGAGAAGATGAGCAAGAAAATTGCGGTGCTGATTACCGATGAATTTGAAGACTCGGAATTTACCTCTCCCGCAGAAGCTTATGCTAAAGCGGGTTATGAAGTGGTGACCATTGAAAAAGAGGCGGGTAAAACCATCACCGGCAAACAGGGGAAGGCAACGGTAAAAATCGATAAGGATATTGATCATGTCGATGCCGCAGAGTTCGATGCGTTGCTGTTGCCTGGCGGCCATTCGCCCGACAGCCTGCGCGGTGACGACCGTTTTGTCGCCTTCACCAAAGCGTTTGTTGCCAGCGGAAAACCAATATTTGCTATCTGCCATGGCCCGCAGCTGTTAATCAGCGCCAGTGGCGTACGCGGCCGCAAGATGACCTCAGTAAAAGCGATTGCTGTCGATTTGAAAAATGCCGGGGCTGATTTTTATGATAAAGAGGTGGTGGTCGACAATGACAAACTGGTCACCAGCCGTACACCGGAAGACTTACCGGCGTTTAATCGGGAATCACTGCGTATTTTAAGTCTGTAAGCCAGCAGGCCGGGTGCGCCCGGCCGCTAACCCCGTTGCCACAACAGTTTTTTGCCAAAGCCCAGCGCGTTATCAGTCATTTTCAGCTCATCCAGACGGATTTCCCACAGCGGCGCCGACACCTTTTTGGCTACCGGAAAACGCTTGCAGTAAGCGGCTCTGGCGCGCGCTTCAGTTTCACCGCTTAATACCATAATCTGCCCGCGGTACTGCACGCCTTTAATCAGCAATACGCTTTTCGGCTGGCCATTAACCGTGCCTGCCACCAGCGCCTGCCGCTGCATCAAAGCACCGTGACGGGTATCAGGCTCGGTCATCAACCAGAACGCCACCCGTTCGGCATCAAATACGTAGAAACAGTTGGCGCACCAGAGATCCTGTGCGTCACCACAGCACAGCGACAGCACATGCTGTTTTTTCAGATAGCGAACGATAGCAGTAAGTGATTCAGATTCAGACAAAATGACTCCGTGACGGCAGGGAAAGTGATGATTTTGCGGGTACAATGCTAACAGATTATCGCCAGTTGAGATTAACCATGAGTAGCGACACCCTGCCAGCCCTGTGGCAGCTCTATATTCTGCGCACCGCCAGCGGCGTGCTCTATACCGGCATTACCAATGATGTGGCGCGTCGCTTGCGTCAGCATCAGGAAGGTAAAGGCGCCAAAGCGCTACGCGGCAAGGGGCCACTGGCGCTGATGTTTTATTGTGATGCCGGGGATCGCTCCAGCGCATCGAAGCTGGAGTATCAGGTCAAACAGCTTAAAAGGCAGGATAAAATCAGACTGGTTGCCAGCCAGCCTGAATCACTGAGCGACTGGCTGGCTAATCGAAACGGTTAAACGGCGCCGAAAATTCGATCTGCCCTTCCACACCGACAAACGCATCATCTGCCAGTTTATACACCTGAAATGCCGCCTCGGTGCCCAGCCATTTACAATGTAACTGATGGCGCGCCGCCGGTTCAAAACCAAAACGGCCATAGAAATCGGGATCGCCGAGCACCACTACCGCGGCGTAGCCAAATTCATTTAAGGTATCCAGCCCTTCGTAAATCAGCTGCTTACCGATACCCTGCTGACGGACGCTTTCATCTACCGCCAGCGGCGCAAGGCCAACCCACTGTTTATCCTCGCCCTGCAGCTCTACCGGACTAAATGCGGCATAGCCCAGTACCTGTCCTTCATCATCGGTCGCCACCACACCGAGAGTCAGCAAGCCGTCTTCGCGTAGTTGCTGCACCAGCTCCGCTTCCGCCGCAGTGGCAAAGCAGCGGCGCAGCAGGCTGTCGATGCCCGCAGCATCAACGCCAATCTCTGTCCGAATTAACATGATGCACCTGCGCGATTCGCCGTCGAATTCGCGTCCTTATTCATTCCAGTCTCAACAAATTGTGCCAGCTGTATCAGTCCGATACGCAGCGGCGTTGGCATCATTTCCAGTTCAATTGCATCCATTACGTTTTTTACCTCAAGCCCCAGTTCGGTATCACCTTCAATAACCAACCGACGCTGGAAAAATAGCGTATCCGGGTCACGCTTACGCGCTGCAATCAGCAGCAGATCGTTTGCGTCACCACGAAACCAGACGTCTGGCTGCTGGCTGTCACTCACTACCAGCTGACCACCGACCACGCTGGCCGACCAGCGCAGGTCGAGATCGCGGATCTCCACCCCCAACCAGCGCCCTTCCAGAAAGTTTAACTCACCTTCGGCCAAAGCATGATGAAATTGCCAGTTCAGTAACTGCTGCAAAAGCCGTTTTTTGATCGCGAAAGGGGTGAGTTGTAGCGGAAAGCGCAGAAGCTGCGGGCCTTTTTGTACGCACTGCGCACGAAGCTGGTTCAACACTATTAACACTCCTTACGAAAAAATTTCAGCTATTTTGCCACATCTGTCCGTGACGTCCGGCAGCAGGATCAAGGAACAGTGCGAACTTTAAGCTTTTTAAACCGCCACTGCACAATCAATACGCCATTCGCTGCCTTAAATCAAAATTTGTCTTGCGCCACGCGTCTAAAATCATCCGCTGTTATTGCTTATTCCAGAGAGAAATCATGGAACTTCTATGCCCGGCGGGTAATCTTCCCGCGCTGAAAGCGGCCATCGAGAATGGTGCAGATGCAGTGTATATCGGCCTGAAAGACGATACTAACGCCCGTCATTTTGCCGGTCTTAACTTTACCGGGAAGCGCTTACAGGAAGCCGCGCGCTTTGTGCATCAGCGTAAACGCAAGCTGCATGTGGCGATTAATACCTTCGCCCATCCCGACGCTTATCAGCGCTGGCAGCGTGCGGTCGATATGGCGGCCGATCTTGGCGCAGATGCGTTGATCCTTGCCGATCTGGCGATGCTGGAGTATGCCGCCGAACGCTATCCGCAGATTGAGCGCCACGTCTCAGTGCAGGCGTCCGCCACCAATCTGGAGGCGATAAAGTTTTATCATCGCCACTTTGCCGTTTCGCGCGTGGTGTTACCGCGCGTGCTGTCGATGCATCAGGTGCGTCAGCTGGCGCGCGTCACGCCGGTGCCGCTGGAGGTGTTTGCCTTCGGCAGCCTGTGCATTATGGCGGAAGGCCGCTGTTATCTCTCTTCATGGCTGACCGGGGAATCACCTAATACCGTCGGCGCCTGCTCACCGGCGCGTTTTGTGCGCTGGCAGCAGACTGCCGCCGGACTGGAGTCGCGGCTTAACGAGGTGTTAATCGACCGCTACGCCGCCGATGAGAACGCAGGCTACCCGACGCTATGCAAAGGACGCTATCTCGTCGATGAGATGCGCTATCACGCGCTGGAGGAGCCAACCAGCCTGAATACACTGGCGCTGCTGCCGGAGCTGCTGCGGGCCAATATCGCCTCGGTGAAGATTGAGGGACGTCAGCGCAGTCCGGCCTATGTGGCAGAAGTGACGCGCATCTGGCGTCAGGCGATCGATCGTTGCCTGGCGACACCGGATGACTTTCTGGTGGAACAGCAGTGGATGCAGGCGCTGGGTGCGCTGTCGGAAGGCACGCAAACCACGCTTGGCGCTTATCACCGTAAATGGCAGTAGGAATCACCATGAAATATGCATTAGGGCCAGTGCTGTGGTACTGGCCAACTGAACAGCTGAATGCTTTTTACCAGGCCGCCGCCGCCAGCAGTGCGGAAATTGTCTATCTCGGTGAAGCGGTATGCAGTAAGCGCCGCGCTACCAAATTCAGTGACTGGCTGAATATCGCCCATATGCTGCGCGACAGCGGCAAACAAGTGGTGTTCAGCACGCTGGCGCTGGTGCAGTCGCCCTCGGAGCTGAGGGAGATAAAACGCTATGTCGATAACGGCGAGTTTCTGGTGGAGGCCAACGATCTTGGCACGGTCAATCTCGCGGCTGAGCAAAAACTGCCGTTTGTCGCTGGCCTGGCGTTAAACTGTTATAACGCCGTCACCTTGCGCATGTTGCTGAAACAGGGAATGACGCGCTGGTGTATGCCGCCAGAATTATCGCGCGACTGGCTGGCAAATATTCTCCAGCAGAGTGAAAGTCTGGGCATCCGCCAGCAGTTAGAAGTGGAAGTGATGGGCTATGGCCATCTGCCGCTGGCACTTTCCGCCCGCTGTTTTACCGCCCGATCGGAAAATCGCGCCAAAGATGAGTGTGAAACCTGCTGTATCAACTATCCTCAGGGTCGACGCGTGTTATCGCAGGAGAATCAGCAGGTATTTGTGCTTAACGGCATTCAGACCATGAGCGGCTACTGCTACAACCTGGCTAACGATCAGATTTCGATGCAGGGTATGGTCGATATTCTGCGATTGTCGCCAGAAAGCCATGAAACACTGGCGTTAATTGACCGTTTCCGCGCCAACCAGCATGGCACAGCGCCACTAATGATGGCGCAGCGTAATGACTGTAATGGTTACTGGCGCAACCTGGCGGGACTGGTGCTGCAGGAGTAAGCAGCAGAGTGATGGCACAGGGTGTAAAGCCGGTATATATAAATACAGTTTTAATAGGGTTACTGAGATACTGATATTTATTAATAGCAGGCGAACCCGTTCGTCGCGCAGCTAAAAAGCGAGCTCCCATGTCTGAGAAAAAATCTGTTCCTTTATCGGTGCTCGATTTAGCGCCGATCCCACAAGGCTCTACAGCACGCGAGGCTTTCCACTCATCACTGGCGCTGGCGCAGCAATCAGAAAAGCTGGGCTATCACCGTTACTGGCTGGCTGAACACCACAATATGACCGGGATCGCCAGTGCCGCGACCTCCGTGCTGATTGGCTATCTGGCCGCAGGCACCACCACGCTACGTCTCGGCTCCGGCGGCGTAATGCTGCCTAACCACGCACCACTGGTGATTGCTGAGCAGTTTGGCACGCTGGAGTCGCTCTATCCGGGTCGTATTGATCTTGGGCTGGGTCGCGCGCCAGGTTCCGATCAGCGCACCATGATGGCGCTGCGTCGTCATCTCTCCAGCGCGCAGGCCGATAGTTTCCCGGCGGATGTCGCCGAGCTGGTGAACTGGTTTGACGCCGGGGCAGACGAGCAGCCGCCGGTACAGCCGGTTCCGGGTCTTGGGCTGAAGATCCCGGTGTGGCTGCTGGGTTCCAGTTTGTATAGCGCTCAGCTGGCGGCGAGACTGGGCCTGCCTTTTGCTTTTGCCTCACACTTTGCCCCGGATATGCTGTTCCAGGCGCTGCAAATCTATCGTGACAGCTTTAAGCCTTCCGCCCGACTGGAGAAGCCGTATGCCATGGTGTGCGTCAATGTGGTGGCGGCTGACAGCGATCGTGACGCCCGCTTCCTGTTTACCTCAATGCAGCAGCAGTTTATCAATCTGCGTCGCGGCAAGCCGGGTCCGTTGCCGGCGCCGGTGGAAAATATGGATAACCTGTGGTCACCGTCGGAACAGTATGGCGTGCAGCAGGCACTGAGTATGTCGGTGATTGGTGACAGCGACAAAGTACGCAGTGGTCTGGCTTCACTGATTCGTGAAACCCAGGCAGATGAGATTATGGTTAACGGCCAGATCTTCGATACGCAGGCGCGTCTGCGCTCGTTTGAACTGGCAATGCAGGCGGCTCAGTCGCTGTAACCTTCACAGGTGCTTCGCCCGAAGCACCTGTTATTCCTGCCCCAGCATTTTGATATCACGCGTCGGTGACGTGCCATAAAAGCGGCTGTATTCGCGGCTAAACTGTGATGCGCTTTGATAACCCACCTGATAACCGGCGGTTCCGGCATCCATTTTTTCCAGCAGCATTAAACGGCGCGCTTCGTTAAGCCGCAGCTGTTTCTGATACTGCATCGGCGTCATCGCAGTGACCGCTTTAAAGTGGTGATGCAGCGACGAAGTGCTCATGCCAACACTGCTGGCCAGTTGATCAATTTTCAGTTGCTGATGAAAATTTTCACGCAGCCAGCTGGCCGCCTGCGCCACTTTATTGCCGGGCCGCTCCGCCAGAGCGATATTCAGTAAGCGTGGCCCCTCCGGGCCGGTGAGCAAACGGTAAAAAATCTCCTGCTCAATCAGCGGCGCCAGCATGGCGATATCCTCCGGGCGGTGCAGCAATTTAATCAGACGCACAACCGCATCCAGCAGCGCTTCAGACACCCGGTTGACGGTGATGCCACGCGTGATTTTCGGTACCGCCGAATGCAGCTCGGCGGGCATCGCGTTAATAAACTTTTGCAGCCGCAGGGGGTTGATGGTGATCGCCACCGCCAGATTAGGCTCGGCGGCGCTGGCGCGTGTGATACAGGAGCTTACCGGCATATCCATTGATGCCAGCAACAGATCGCCTGGCCCATAGACATAGGTTTCATCGCCGAGACGCAGCGCCTTTTCGCCCTGCGCCACCAGCGCAAAACTGGCCCATTGCGAAATATGCATCGGCTGCGAGGGTGAAGAGCGGCGGCCAAAGTAGAGAAAATCGATTGCCGTATTGACCACCCCATCCTTGGTGGCGAAATGGGCAATCAGGTTAATCAGTTCCTGCCACTGAGGGCTTTGGATATTCATGCCATTAGCCTGCTGATCTGTTGATGCTCAGGAGGCTTATTGTACTGAAACCCCACGGTGAGAAAATCCTTCCGGCGTATGTTTGCAGGATTGTGCAAAAAGCTTGCAGGATCACGCTAACCCCTCAGCCTGCTTCGATTGCATATTTTATCGACATTAAACCAGCGAATTAATGCAGGAGAGAAACGATGAAAGCACTCGCAGGAAAAGTCGCCCTGGTGACGGGCTCATCGAAAGGCATAGGCGCAGGCATTGCAATTATGTTTGCCGCTGCAGGCGCGCGCGTGGTGGTAAATTATCTGCATGATGAAGTGGGCGCCGAAGATGTGGTCAGCGATATCGTCGAGGCAGGTGGCGAAGCGATTGCGGTTCAGGCTGACGTCTCACGCGCCGACCATGTTAAACGCCTGTTTGCAACGGCGTACACCGAGTATGGCAAGCCGGATATTGTGGTCAATAACGCCGGGGTGTTTCACCGCTCGCCCTTTAGCAACATCACCGAAGCGGAGATGCAGCAACAATTTGCAGTCAATGTGTTTGGCACCCTGCTGGTCAGTCAACAGGCGGTGGAATATTTTGGCGATGGCGGTGGCTGCATTATCAATCTGAGTGCGGTGAGCAGCAAGAATGTCGCGCCTGGCGCAGTGCTTTATGCCGCCACCAAAGGAGCGATAGACAGCATCACCCAGGGACTGTCACGTGAGCTGGGGCCAAAGAATATTCGGGTTAATGCGATCGCACCGGGCTGCATTATTACCGAGGGGCTGCTGGCTTCAGAGATGCTTAAACCCGAGTTTAAAGCACAGCTTATCGCCATGACACCATTAGGCCGTTTTGGCATCCCGGAGGATGTGGCACGCGTGGCGCTGTTTCTGGCTTCAGAAGAGGCTACCTATGTCAGCGGCGAACGGCTGCTGACCTCTGGAGGCTGGCGCTAATCAGGCAAAAAAAAAAACCAGCCCGCAGGCTGGTTTTTTTATTTGCGTCAGTGATTATGCATCACGACGACGAGTTGGTGCGCTGCCGCCATCCTGACGTGGACCACGGCTGGTGCTGCTGCGACCTGCGCCGCCGCCTTCACGACGGTCGCTGAAACGACGTGGAGCGCCGCCATCACGACCGCCTTCACGACCCGCACCGCCGCCGAAACCACCGCGACCACCGCCAGCAGGACGACGATCGCCGCCACCGCTACGCTCTGGACGATCGTTGCTGCGTGGAACCGCATCGCCCAGCAACTGCATATTCATCGGCTTGTTCAGAATACGAGTACGGGTGAAGTGGGACAGAATGTCACCTGGCATACCTTTCGGCAGTTCGATAGTTGAATGGGTACCGAACAGCTTGATGTTACCAATGTAACGGCTGCTGATATCGCCTTCGTTAGCAATGGCGCCAACGATGTGACGAACTTCAACACCATCATCACGGCCAACTTCAATGCGGTACAGTTCCATATCACCAACTTCACGACGCTCACGACGTGGTGCGCCATCGCGGTCACCGCGAGGTTCGCCACGCGCTTCACGTGGAGCACGATCGCCACGCTCAGGACGACGGTCATCACGACGATCGTCACGGTCACGGAATTCGCGACGTGGGCGCTGTGGTGCATCTGGTGGCAGAATCAGTGGACGTTCGCCCTGTGCCATTTTCAGCAGAGCTGCGGCCAGAGATTCCATATCCAGTTCTTCTTCCGGCTGCATTTTAGCCAGCAGCGCACGGTACTGTTCCAGATCGCTGCTTTCCAGCTGAACCTGAACTTTCGCCGCGAACTTAGCCAGACGACGCTGGGACAGCAGTTCTGCGTTAGGCAGTTCTACTTCCGGAATAGTCAGCTTCATGGTGCGTTCAATGTTGCGCAGCAGACGACGCTCGCGGTTCTCAACGAACAGCAGCGCACGGCCAGCACGACCTGCACGACCGGTACGGCCGATACGGTGAACGTAAGACTCTGAATCCATAGGGATATCATAGTTTACTACCAGGCTGATACGCTCAACGTCCAGACCACGTGCCGCAACATCGGTCGCAATCAGGATATCAAGGCGACCGCTTTTCAGGCGCTCCAGCGTCTGCTCACGCAGTGCCTGGTTCATATCACCGTTCAGTGCTGCACTGTTGTAACCGCTACGCTCCAGCGCTTCAGCCACTTCCAGGGTCGCGTTTTTGGTACGCACGAAGATAATCGCCGCATCAAAGTCTTCTGCTTCCAGGAAGCGCACCAGAGCATCAGTCTTACGACCAAATGCAGTCCAGTAGCTCTGGCTGATGTCCGGGCGAGTGGTTACGCTGGACTGGATACGCACTTCCTGCGGATCCTTCATAAAGCGTTTGGTAATACGACGAATCGCTTCTGGCATGGTTGCAGAGAACAGAGCGGTCTGATGACCTTCCGGGATCTGCGCCATAATCGTTTCAACGTCTTCGATAAAGCCCATACGCAGCATTTCATCAGCTTCGTCAAGCACCAGTCCACGCAGGCTGGACAGGTTCAGCGTACCGCGTTTCAGGTGATCCAGCAGACGACCCGGGGTACCCACAACAATCTGTGGACCCGCACGCAGTGCACGCAGCTGAACGTCATAACGCTGGCCGCCGTACAGGGCAACAACGTTAACGCCGTTCATTTTTTTAGAGAATTCAGTCATAGCTTCAGCAACCTGAACCGCCAACTCGCGAGTAGGTGCCAGCACCAGAATCTGTGGTGCTTTCAGGTTACTATCAATGTTGTGCAACAGCGGCAGAGAGAATGCAGCTGTTTTGCCACTACCAGTCTGGGCCATACCCAGCACGTCACGGCCAGCCAGCAGATGTGGGATACACTCTAACTGGATAGGTGATGGTTTTACGTAGCCCATACCATTCAGTGATTCTAAAAGGGCAGCATTCAGGCCCAGGTCAGCAAAAGTGGTTTCAATGGCAGTATCATTGGTTTCGATCGTAGTCATGTAGTACACAAGCCTCTTAAATTGCGGCGGCCAGTCTACATAACTCGTCGTGAAAATTTTCAGTCATTTTCATCAAAAAGTGTGAACCGGCTCAAATTAGTGGTTTCGACGAACAAAAAGGCCCTCATCCGTGAAGATGATGACATTTCAGAAATTCAGGCAAAGAAAGTTCGTCAGCTATTGCTGGTCAGATTCTGATAAATCGTCTTGTGTCTGGCCGAGTAGCGCCAGCTCCAACAATGCGTATCGGTGCTCAACGTAGTTATTTACGTTGTTGGCGACCGCCAGTTTGAACAACGCTTCTGCGTTGTCCTTCTCCCCCAGACTTAGGTAGTACTTACCTAAATAGAAGTTGGTTTCACTGAGATGTTCAGCGAGCGAGGTGTTATCCGTTGCGTCCGCCTTGAGACTTTCCATCAGTGTTTTCTCACTGATGTCGCCAAGGTAGAACTCGACAATATTCCATCCCCATTGTTCCCGGTCCGATTTGTCATAACGCTGTTTTAGCGTGACTTTTGCTTTACTGACATCCATCTCACGTTCAACGAGATAGAGCCACAAGCTGCGGAAAGGATCGTTAGGATCGTCTTGATAAAACGCCAGCAGATCATCTTGCGCTAGCGGGTATCGACCACCGTAATACAGGGCGATGCCACGATTTAAATGCGCATAGTTGTAAGTTGGATCAAGCTCAAGTACAGAATCAAACGCTTCATAGGCGGCATCAAAGTTGCCAGCCTGCGTTAAATATATGCCTAAGTAATTGAATACTTCCGGCATATCCGGTCTGATCGCCAGCGCTTGTGAAAAATCATTTCGCGCTAATGCTCTCAAACCTAAACTATCATACAACACTCCGCGCTCATATAACAGCTGTGCGCGTTCATCATCGGTTAATGCACGACTGGCAAGTATTTGTTCCATGCGCGCCAGGATGACTTCCTGTTGCAAGGTGGGCTGCAGCGGAACCGCCAGAACGTCGTTTCTACGCCAGTCAGAGTTGCTGCATCCTGCCAGCGATATAGCTGTCGCAACGAAACACCAGCGCAAAAAAGGCTTCATTTCCCACTCCCGAAAACAAACATTGGGATAAACGTCCTGTTATCCGCCTGCCGTACACAAGGTGTCCCGTCCTCGCGATGAAACAGCTCTCCATGCGAACATGGAGAGCTCAGTGGTCGATCGTTATTCAGCTTCAGGGTTAACTGCGGCTGCTTCTTCAGGTTGTTGCTCTGTCGCTTCTTTGATGCTCAGACGCACACGGCCCTGACGATCTACTTCCAGTACTTTAACCGGAACTTCCTGACCCATCTGCAGGTAATCGGTCACTTTCTCAACACGCTTATCAGCGATCTGAGAAATGTGCACCAGACCTTCTTTACCGCCACCGATAGCCACGAAGGCACCGAAGTCGACAATACGGGTCACTTTACCGTTGTAGATACGGCCTACTTCGATCTCAGCAGTGATCTCTTCGATACGACGGATAGCGTATTTCGCTTTTTCGCCGTCGGTTGCTGCGATCTTCACGGTGCCATCATCTTCGATTTCGATGGTGGTGCCGGTTTCTTCAGTCAGCGCACGGATTACCGAGCCGCCTTTACCGATAACATCTTTGATCTTGTCCGGGCTGATCTTGATGGTGTGGATACGTGGAGCGAACTGAGAGATATCGCCACGCGGGGTGCTGATAGCCTGCTCCATCACGCCCAGAATGTGCAGACGCGCACCTTTGGCCTGATTCAGCGCTTCCTGCATGATTTCGCGGGTGATGCCTTCAATTTTGATATCCATCTGCAGCGCGGTGATACCTTCACGGCTACCGGCTACTTTGAAGTCCATGTCGCCCAGGTGATCTTCGTCACCGAGGATGTCAGACAGAACGACAAATTTCTCGCCCTCTTTCACCAGACCCATCGCGATACCAGCAACAGCGGCTTTGATTGGCACGCCTGCGTCCATCAGCGCCAGAGATGCGCCACAGACAGAAGCCATTGATGAAGAGCCGTTAGATTCGGTGATTTCAGATACCACACGTACGGTGTACGGGAAATCTTCCGGTTTTGGCATCATCGCCAGCACGCCGCGCTTCGCCAGACGACCGTGACCAATTTCACGACGCTTCGGTGAACCGACCATACCGGTCTCGCCCACAGAGTACGGAGGGAAGTTGTAGTGGAACAGGAAGCTGTCGGTACGTTCGCCCATCAGCTCATCCAGGTTCTGCGCATCACGAGCAGTACCCAGCGTCGCGGTAACCAGTGCCTGAGTTTCACCACGGGTGAACAGTGCAGAACCGTGAGTACGTGGCAGCACGCCAGTACGCACATCCAGACCACGGATCATATCTTTTTCGCGACCATCGATACGCGGCTCGCCGTTCAGAACGCGGCTACGCACCACATCTTTCTCGATAGCGTGCAGGATATCGCTGATTTCGCCGTCGTTCAGCGTCTCATCTTCCGCCAGCAGGGCTGCGGTAGTTTCAGCTTTGATAACGTTAACTTTTTCGTAACGTTCTTGCTTCTCAGTGATGCGGTAAGCATCGCTCAGACGAGATTCAGCCAGTGCAGCGATGCGCGAGGTCAGCGCTTCGTTAACTGCTTCTGGCTGCCAGTCCCAGCGTGGTTTGCCTGCTTCAGCAACCAGTGAGTTAATCTGGTCGATAACAATCTGCTGCTGATCGTGACCGTAAACTACGGCGCCCAGCATCTGATCTTCGCTCAGTACATCAGCTTCAGACTCAACCATCAGTACGGCGCCTTTAGTACCGGCAACCACCAGATCCAGTTTGCTTGCTTTGATTTCGTCACTGGTCGGGTTCAGCACGTACTGATCGTTGATGTAACCGACGCGTGCCGCACCAATTGGACCATTAAATGGCAGGCCAGACAGGCTCAGCGCAGCAGAAGCACCAATCATTGCCACGATATCCGGGTTAACCTGTGGGTTAACGGAAACGACAGTGGCAATAACCTGCACTTCATTAACGAAACCTTCCGGGAACAGTGGACGCACCGGACGGTCAATCAGACGCGAAATCAGGGTTTCGCCTTCGCTTGGACGGCCTTCACGACGGAAGAAGCTGCCCGGGATACGACCAGCAGCGTAAGTACGCTCCTGATAGTTAACCGTCAGAGGGAAGAAGTCCTGACCTGGTTTAGCTTGTTTACGGCCAACAACGGTAACGAACACCGCGGTGTCGTCCATGCTAACCATTACAGCTGCAGTTGCCTGGCGCGCCATCATACCGGTTTCAAGGGTAACGGTATGCTGACCATATTGGAATTTACGTACGATCGGGTTCAGCAAAATAATATCCTTTACTCATAGCAGACACTTTCATCGTGCTCTGCCGGGGATTTTTAATCTTCATTCGCATTCTCGCGACTAATGACAACCTTCAATCCACGCCCCGTTGGATAAAAGCCTCTCATTAGCCGCGCGAACCTCTGCAACTGAAGATCACACTAAGCAACAATACATTAGTTTGGTACATAATGCTGCCGATTGCTCTGAAAAAGGGGCCATAAAGGCCCCCTTTTAGCGAAACTCGCACGAATCTGTTCATCGAGCCGTGCTTTCGTCAGTTTAACGCCGACGGACGTTTCAGAACAGATTCTCAGACTTAGCGACGCAGACCCAGACGCTCGATCAGGCTGGCGTAACGCGCAACGTCTTTGCCTTTCAGGTAATCCAGCAGCTTACGACGCTGGGAAACCATACGCAGCAGGCCGCGACGGCTGTGGTGGTCTTTTTTGTGCTCAGAGAAGTGACCCTGCAGATGGTTAATCTGTGCAGTCAGCAGAGCAACCTGAACTTCAGTAGAACCACTGTCGTTAGCGCCACGACCGAAATCAGCAACGATTTGTGCTTTAGTTTCAACACTTAGAGACATATTACAACTCCAGATATTAAGATAAATTTACAGGCGCCGATCTCTAATTCAGCTACCCAATGTTATACCCGAGTAACTCGACCCAGGGTACAAAGCCGCGCTATTCTACTCTGAGCCACCTGCGTTAGCAAATGACTCAATCAGAATATTCAACGACCAGACGACGTGGCGCAACGCGACCATCGTCATCGATTTCCGCCATACCGATAAACTTACGCTCATCACCTTCGGTGACACGCACTAAGCCCTGAGCCGGTACGCCAGAAGCTTGTACCGGCTGTCCCTGCTTAAAATAAGCGGCGACAACGGTAAGCAAATTGACTTCAGGAAACGCCGCTGCCGGACTGTCCATCGGCATTAGCAGAGGATCAAGTTTATCCGCCGACGCGCTGCCTTCAGCATTGGCCTGCTCAACCAGCTCAGTCAGCTGCTCCAGCGTGACCATCATACTTAACGGATAGGTCGCCACCTGCAGACGACGCAGCATAATCACATGCGCGCCACAGCCCAGCTGTTCACCGAGATCGTCGATAATGGTGCGAATATAGGTGCCTTTCGAGCAGTGGATTTCCAGCTCCAGCTCATCGCCTTCCCAGCGAATAAACTTCAGCTCATAAACCACAATGCTGCGTGCTTCACGCGGCACTTCGATACCCTCACGCGCATACTCATACAGCTTGCGCCCCTGGTATTTCAGCGCCGAATACATCGAAGGCACCTGCTGCGTTTCGCCACGGAAGCTTTCCAGTGCGGCATCCAGCATCGGCTGACTGAAGGTCTGCGGACGTTCACTGATCACCACGCCATCAGCGTCGGAGGTATCCGTACGCTGGCCCAGACGGGCGATCACGCGGTAGCGCTTGTCAGAATCCAGCAGATACTGGGAAAACTTGGTGGCTTCACCGAGACAGATCGGCAGCATGCCGGTCGCCAGCGGATCCAGCGCGCCGGTGTGCCCTGCGCGGTTGGCGTTATACAGACGTTTTACTTTCTGCAGCACATCGTTCGACGACAAGCCCTGTGGCTTATCCAGCAGCAGCACGCCGTGAATATCGCGGCCACGACGACGAGGACGACTCATAAGGCTATTCCTCCTTGTCTTCTTCCGCTGGAGCACGACGTTCATCGTCGTTTCTCACTACGTTAGTGACAAGGTTAGACATACGCATACCTTCAACTAACGAGTTATCGTAGAAGAAGGTCAGCTCAGGCACGATACGCAGACGCATCGCTTTGCCCAGCAGGGTGCGGATATAGCCAGAGGCGTCGCCCAGCGCACGTAAGCCCGCTTTAATCGCGGCTTCATCTTTGTCATTCAGGAAGGTGACAAACACTTTGGCATAGGCCAGGTCGCGCGAGACGTCGACGCCGGACACCGTAACCATCATGCCCAGACGTGGATCTTTAATCTCACGCTGTAAAATCATCGCGATCTCTTTCTGCAACTCCTGGGAGACACGCTGTGGGCGACCAAATTCTTTCGCCATAATCAATTCTCCAAATAATTCGGGAGGCGCAGTGGCCTCCCAAATAAGTCACTTTTTCAGGCGACCATTAATCGATAGTACGCTGGATCTCGATAATTTCGAATACTTCAATCATATCGCCAGGACGCACATCGTTGTAGTTCTTCACGCCGATACCACATTCCATGCCGTTACGGACTTCGTTAACGTCATCTTTGAAGCGGCGCAGGGATTCCAGCTCGCCTTCGTAGATAACCACGTTGTCACGCAGAACACGAATCGGGTTATGACGTTTGATGTTACCTTCGGTCACCATACAACCGGCGATAGCACCAAATTTCGGTGATTTGAACACGTCACGTACTTCAGCCAGACCGATGATCTGCTGTTTGTACTCAGGCGCCAGCATACCGCTCATCGCCTGCTTAACTTCGTCAATCAGATTATAGATGACGGAGTAGTAACGCAGATCCAGGCTTTCTGAATCAATCACGCGACGCGCAGAGGCATCAGCACGAACATTAAAGCCGATCAGGATAGCGTTGGACGCTGCAGCCAGGGTGGCGTCGGTTTCGGTGATACCACCTACGCCTGAACCCACAATCTTCACCTTCACTTCGTCGGTGGAGAGTTTCTGCAGTGAATCGGCAATCGCTTCGACAGAACCCTGTACGTCGGCTTTCATCACGATGTTCAGCTCGGACACTTCGCCTTCGGTCATATTGGCGAACATGTTTTCCAGCTTAGATTTCTGCTGGCGAGCCAGTTTAACTTCGCGGAATTTGCCCTGACGATACAGCGCCACTTCACGTGCTTTCTTCTCGTCACGTACCACGGTCGCTTCATCACCCGCTGCCGGCACGCCGGACAGACCAAGGATTTCAACCGGGATAGACGGACCTGCTTCCAGCACTTCGCGACCTAATTCGTCACGCATCGCACGCACACGGCCATACTCGAAGCCGCACAGTACGATATCGCCTTTATTCAGCGTACCTTCACGCACCAGAACGGTAGCAACCGGGCCGCGACCTTTATCCAGGAAGGATTCGATCACTACGCCGCTTGCCATACCCTGACGCACTGCGCTCAGTTCAAGCACCTCAGCCTGCAGCAAGATAGCGTTCAGCAGGTCATCAATACCGGTACCCGCTTTGGCGGAGACGCTAACAAACATGTTCTCGCCGCCCCACTCTTCCGGGATGATGCCGTACTGGGTCAGTTCGTTTTTAACACGATCCGCATCCGCATCTGGCTTATCAATTTTGTTGACCGCAACCACAACCGGCACTTTCGCCGCTTTGGCGTGCTGGATAGCTTCGATGGTCTGTGGCATCACGCCGTCGTCCGCCGCAACCACCAGGATAACGATATCGGTCGCCTGAGCACCACGGGCGCGCATCGCGGTAAACGCGGCGTGACCAGGGGTGTCAAGGAAGGTCACCATACCGTTGTCGGTTTCGACGTGGTAAGCACCGATGTGCTGAGTAATGCCGCCCGCTTCGCCAGAGGCGATTTTGGTGGAGCGAATGTAATCCAGCAGCGAGGTTTTACCATGGTCAACGTGACCCATAATGGTTACCACTGGCGCGCGTGATTCTAACGCTGCATCAGTGTCACGGTCGCTCATTACCGCTTCTTCCAGCTCATTCTCGCGGCGCAGGGTAACTTTATGACCCATCTCTTCCGCGACCATCTGAGCAGTTTCCTGGTCGATAACCTGGTTGATGGTAGCCATTGCGCCCATTTTCATCATCGCTTTGATGACCTGGGAGCCTTTCACCGCCATTTTGTTGGCCAGTTCGGCCACGGTCACGGTTTCGCCGATGATCACATCACGGTTAACCGCCTGCGCTGGCTTGTTGAAGCCCTGCTGCAGAGTGCTTGGCTTACGCTTGCCTTTACCACCACGAACCTGAGCGCGCGCTTCTTCGCGGTCAGCTTTCGATTCTGAGTGTTTATTGCCTTTTTTCTGACGCACGGCTTTCACCGGACGGCTACGACGTTCACCTTCAACCTTACGGTCGTTTTCATCTTCAGCCTGACGGGCATGCGTAGATGTGGTGACGTGGTAATCAGAAGTATCTTCAGGCTCTTCGGACGCTACGGTCCAGCTTTCACCTTTCTCTTCTGCCATTTTACGGGCCTCTTCAGCTACGCGCTTAGCATCTTCTTCAATCTTGCGGCGCGCTTCTTCTTCGGCTTTACGCTTCAGCTCTGCAGCTTCAGCTTCGCGACGGGCTTTATCTGACTGATTTGCCCGGGTAATTTCGTCGGTAGGTTGATTGCTCACTTTATCTTTTTCCGCTGCTTCGCGCCTTGCTTTGTCGGCGGCTTCACGTTTAGCTTGTTCTTCCGCTTCACGCTTAGCTTTATCTGCGGCATCTCGTTTAGCTTTTTCTTCAGCTTCACGACGAGCCTGTTCTTCCGCTTCACGCTGCGCCAGCGCTTCTGCTTCCGCTTGTTCAGCGTCAGTTTCGCCTTTCACATAGGTGCGCT
This sequence comes from Winslowiella arboricola, assembly GCF_025527015.1. Taxonomy (GTDB): domain Bacteria; phylum Pseudomonadota; class Gammaproteobacteria; order Enterobacterales; family Enterobacteriaceae; genus Erwinia; species Erwinia arboricola. Next base: position 113,337 of record NZ_JAODIM010000036.1, read on the forward strand.
TTTTGCGGACTTCGATTTGCACCGATTTACTTTTACCCCCGGTGCCAGGAATATTCAAGGTGCTACGCGTCTTGCGCTGCAAAGTCAGTTTACTTGACACGCTGCCGTGCTCACGATTCAGGTGCGTCAGTAAGGTTTCTTTTTCTTGCTGGGTCACTGAGTCGGTTTCAGACTTGCGGATCCCTGCGTCAGCAAATTGCTGTACCAGGCGTTCCACCGGAGTCTCAATCTCTGCGGCCAGCGATTTTACGGTTACATCTGTCATGCTGTTCCTTCCTGTTATTACGCGTCGTCACCGAACCAGCAGATATTGCGCGCAGCCATAATCAGCTCGCCGGCCTGCTCATCGCTGAGGCCTTCAATATCCGACAGATCGTCAACACCCTGCTCAGCAAGATCTTCCAGCGTGCAAACACCTTTTGCCGCCAGTTTGAATGCCATTGCGCGCTCCAGACCTTCCAGATTCAGTAAATCATCTGCAGGTTTGGTATCGCCAAGGCTCTCTTCTTTTGCCAGTGCCAGAGTGGTCAACGCATTTTTCGCACGGTCGCGCAGCGCTTCTACCATATCTTCATCGAGGCCATCGATTTCCAGCAGTTCGTTGATCGGCACATAGGCCAGCTCTTCCAGAGAGGAGAAGCCTTCTTCAACCAGAACGGTGGCAAATTCTTCATCGATATCAAGATGTCTGGTAAAGACGTCAATGGCTGCATGTGCTTCAGCCTGGTGCTTGGCTTGCAGGTCGTCGACCGTCATCACGTTCAGATCCCAGCCACTCAGCTGAGATGCCAGACGCACGTTTTGGCCGTTACGGCCGATCGCCTGAGCCAGGTTTCCGGCTTCAACAGCGATATCCATGGTGTGATTATCTTCATCCACCACGATAGACGCGACATCAGCAGGGGCCATCGCATTGATGACGAACTGCGCCGGGTTATCGTCCCACAGCACAATATCAATACGCTCACCGCCTAATTCGCTGGATACCGCCTGAACACGCGCTCCGCGCATACCAACACAAGCACCAACCGGGTCGATACGCTTGTCGTTAGTTTTCACCGCAATCTTGGCGCGAGAGCCTGGATCACGTGCGGCCGCTTTGATTTCAATCACTTCTTCGCCGATTTCCGGCACTTCAATGCGGAACAGTTCAATCAGCATTTCCGGCTTGGCGCGGCTGACAAACAGCTGTGCACCACGTGCTTCCGGACGCACAGCGTACAGCACGCCGCGAATTCGGTCACCCGGACGGAAGTTTTCACGTGGCAACATATCTTCACGCACGATAACCGCTTCCGCATTGCTACCGAGGTCTAAGGTGATGTTGTCGCGGTTTACTTTCTTCACCACGCCAGTGATGATTTCGCCTTCATGCTCACGGAACTGATCAACCACCATCGCGCGCTCAGCTTCACGTACTTTCTGTACGATAACTTGCTTCGCGGTCTGGGTAGTGATGCGGTCGAAGGTGACAGATTCAATCTGATCTTCAACATAACCGCCGAGATCGAAGGATTCATCTTCATAGCGCGCTGCATCCAGCGTAATTTCACGGGTCGGTTGTGTCACTTCGTCCACAATCACCCAACGGCGGAAGGTATCAAAATCGCCGCTTTTCCGATCGATGCTAACGCGAACATCGATCTCTTGTTCGTATTTTTTCTTGGTCGCAGTGGCCAGCGCGCTCTCCAGCGCTTCGAAAATCTTCTCACGCGGGAGAGATTTTTCGTTAGAAACTGCCTCTACAACAGCTAAGATTTCTTTGTTCATCCTGGTTAGCCTCAATCCGGACGTTTAAAAGTGGGGGACCAGGTTCGCTTTCTGAATATTAGTCAGTGCGAACACTTCATCGCTACCCTCAACGGTAACAGTGATCATTTCACCTTCAACAGATTTAATGATGCCCTGCCATTTGCGGCGGTTTTGTACGGCCATACGCAATACGACATTAACGGTTTCGCCAACGAATTGCGCGTAGTGTGCTGCGGTAAACAGGGGGCGTTCCAGGCCCGGGGAGGAAACTTCAAGGTTATAGGCGACAGTGATAGGATCTTCGACATCCATTACCGCGCTCACCTGATGGCTTACATCAGCACAATCGTCAACATTGATACCGTTTTCACTATCAATATAGATGCGCAACGTGGAAGTGCGAGCTCGCACAAACTCAATGCCTACCAGTTCGTAGCCAAGCGCTTCTACCGGTGCCGAAATCAGCTCTGTTAATTTTTGCTCTAATGTGGACAAGGCCACCCCCAAGACATAAAAAAAGGGCCTAATAGCCCAGTGTTACGATAGCCTGATAACAAAAAACCCCGAAAATTCGGGGCTTAATGCGACTGGACCCTGTACGCCGCAATTGCGGCTCGGCACACAATCCAAAAGAATTTTTTTCAAAACTCACTGAGAATGCGCCATACGATGCATACAGTATATTTGAAAAAGAACTCTAAGGGAAAGTGGTTGCGGGGGCCGGATTTGAACCGACGACCTTCGGGTTATGAGCCCGACGAGCTACCAGGCTGCTCCACCCCGCGTCCGAAAACGTGGCGAATATTACGCCGAACATGCAATAAATGCAAGTAATACTGAGATTTGGTACCGAGGACGGGACTTGAACCCGTAAGCCCAATCGGGCACTACCACCTCAAGGTAGCGTGTCTACCAATTCCACCACCTCGGCACTATTTTTACGATTTTTTTACGACTTGAATGTCGGCGACTTTTTTTTCTGTCGCAGCGAAATAAAACTGTAACGACTTTATTACTGCATTACTGCGGGATATCACTTGCCGGTTTCGCTGGCGCAGGCTGTTCAGTCTGTGCTGGCGCGGTCAAATTTTCCCACGTACTGCCTTTGGTGGTTTTGTTGCTGTTCAGGTTACCCAGAACCAGGCTGATAATGAAGAACAGGGTTGCCAGCACTGCAGTCATACGGGTCATAAAGTTGCCTGAACCGCCTGAACCAAACAGTGTACCGGAAGCGCCTGCACCGAAGGAGGCTCCCATATCAGCGCCTTTACCTTGTTGCAGCATGATCAGACCTACAAGGCCGATAGACACAATAAGGAAAATTACCAGAAGAGCTTCGTACATAATCAACCTGTTCCTTGCGCGATTAACGCACATCAAAAGCTTCACACCAGTCAAATGGATGTTGTCGTCATTACCCACCTGAAGCGGGTGTGAATACTAACCAAAGGGCCCTGTACACGCAAGTGCAATTTCAATGCCGGTCACTGATTGCGGAAAAAAACCGCAAATACGCATTATGAAGAGCAAAATCTGCTCCAGCAAAGCCGCTATCGTGCAAATCTTCAGCACGGGCGGCGAGAACGCCGCCCCTACGCAGGGTGGTCTGAAACGCTGTAGGGGAGCCGTTATCGGCTCCCGCTGATGCCGTGCTAATCATCAACACGGGCGGCGAGAACGCCGCCCCTACAAGAGATTGATTAAACTGCCTTTACCGCATCGGCGATACGATGGGCCAGCGCGGTCACCTGCGCTTCATCTTCGCCTTCCACCATGACGCGAATCAACGGCTCAGTGCCGGATTTACGTAATAGCACCCGACCGCGGCCATGTAACTCTTTCTCTACACCAGCAGTGATCTCTTTTACTGTCGCATCTTCCAGCGGATCATTTTCACCACTGAAACGCACATTCACCAGAATCTGTGGCAGCAGCTTCATACCGCTGCACAGATCGTGCAGGGTCATATGGTTGCGCACCATTGCGGTAAGCACTTGCAAACCTGCCACAATGCCGTCGCCGGTGGTGGTTTTGTCCAGCAGAATCACATGGCCAGAGTTTTCCGCGCCGATGCGCCAGCCCTTCTCCTGCAGCTTCTCCAGCACATAGCGGTCGCCCACTTTGGCGCGGACAAATGGAATACCCAGCTGCTTCAGCGCCAGCTCCAGACCCATATTGCTCATCAGCGTGCCCACTACACCACCGCGCAGCTGGCCCTGACGCAATCCTTCACGGGCAATGATATACAGAATCTGGTCGCCATCGACTTTATTGCCCAGATGGTCAACCATCATAATGCGATCGCCGTCGCCATCGTAAGCCAGGCCGATATCGGCCTTCTCCGCCAGCACACGCGCCTGCAGCATCCGCACATCGGTGGCGCCGCACTCTTTATTGATATTCATCCCGTCCGGCGTGCAGCCAATGGCAATTACCGTTGCGCCCAGTTCACGCAGCACATTTGGCGCGATGTGGTAAGTGGCGCCATTGGCGCAGTCCACCACAATTTTCAGCCCGTTCAGGCTAAGTTCGCTGGGAAAAGACCCTTTACAGAACTCTATATAACGACCTGCGGCATCAACAATGCGGCTGGCGCGGCCCAGTTCGGCTGAATCGACGCAGGTGATGGGTTTTTCCATCTCGGCTTCAATCGCTTCTTCCACATCGTCAGGCAGTTTAGTGCCATCAATCGAAAAGAATTTAATGCCGTTGTCATCGAAAGGGTTATGGGAGGCGGAAATAACAATCCCCGCTTCAGCGCGGAAGGTGCGCGTCAGATAAGCTACCGCTGGCGTAGGCATCGGGCCGGTAAAGGCCGCGGAAAGTCCCGCCGCCGCAAGGCCAGCTTCCAGTGCCGACTCCAGCATATAACCCGAAATGCGCGTATCTTTACCGATGATAATTTTCTTTGAGCCGTGGCTCGCCAGCACCTTGCCAGCCGCCCAGCCAAGTTTCAGCACAAAATCAGGGGTAATCGGCGTTTCACCCACTTTGCCGCGAATGCCATCGGTACCAAAATACTTACGATTACTCATAGCGTTACTATTCCTTCGCTGATCGTGTCGCTTCGACAACTCGCATCGCCTCGACGGTTTCTTTAACATCATGTACGCGCACAATTTGCGCACCCTGCATCGCGGCAATCACCGCGCAGGCAATACTGCCGGTTAAACGCTGCGAAGGTCCGACATTCAACAGCTGTCCTACCATCGACTTACGCGACATACCGACTAACAGCGGCAAACCGAAATGATGAAAATCGGCCAGATGTGCCAGCAGTTGATAATTGTGAGACAGATTCTTACCGAAACCAAAGCCCGGGTCGAGCAGCAACTGCTCTTTTTTAATTCCTGCCGCGGTGCAACGTGCGATCTGCTGCACAAAATACGCATCGACTTCCGCCAGCAGATTGTCATAGTGCGGCGCCTGCTGCATTGACTGTGGGTTGCCCTGCATATGCATCAGACAGACCGGCAGGCCCGTTTCCGCTGCTGCTTCCAGCGCACCCGGCTCCTGCAATGAGCGAATGTCATTAATAATGTGAGCACCCACTCGCGCCGATTCGCGGATCACTTCCGGCTTTGAGGTATCCACCGAGATCCATACTTCAAAACGCTGAGCGATAGCTTCTACCACCGGAATCACCCGCTCCAGCTCGTCTTCAACGCTGACTTCCGCCGCACCTGGACGGGTTGACTCACCGCCGATATCAATAATGGTCGCACCGGCGTTGATCATCTCATTCGCATGGGTCAGCGCCTGAATCAGTGAATTATGTTTGCCGCCATCGGAAAAAGAGTCGGGTGTGACATTCAAAATGCCCATGACTTGTGGATAAGAGAGATCCAAAACCGAGTTTCTGGCGTGCAGCTTCATTTTGATTTTCCTTTGGCAACAGGGAGCCGATAACGGCTCCCCTACAGAGGGTTTACGTAGGGGCGACGATATCGCCGCCCGGGTTCATGCATAAAAAACCCCGGACAGCGCCGGGGTTTTACAGGGGGTTCAGTCGATTCAACAAATATGAATTATTTGTCGCCTAACTGCTCAGACATGGTGTTGCCTGGGTTGGGCGTACGTGGTTCATCGACCGGACGCGGCGCTTTTGGCGTACCGTTGTTATCTGAATTATTGCTGTTGCCTGGTGCATCATCCCAGCCAGCTGGCGGGCGAACTTCACGGCGTGCCATCAAATCATCAATCTGCGGCGCATCAATGGTTTCATACTTCATCAGCGCGTCTTTCATCGCGTGAAGGATGTCCATATTCTCATTTAACAGGCGGCGTGCACGCTGGTAGTTCTGCTCAACCAGCAATTTAACTTCCTGGTCGATAATGCGCGCAGTCTCATCAGACATATGCTTGGCCTTTGCCACCGAACGACCGAGGAATACTTCACCCTCTTCTTCGGCATACAGCAATGGACCCAGTTTTTCCGAGAAGCCCCACTGTGTCACCATGTTACGCGCGATGTTCGTAGCGACTTTAATGTCGTTAGAAGCACCGGTAGAAACATGTTCCACACCGTAGATAATCTCTTCAGCCAGACGGCCGCCGTACAGCGTGGAGAGCTGACTTTCCAGTTTCTGCCGGCTGGCGCTGATAGCGTCGCCTTCAGGCAGGAAGAAGGTCACACCCAGCGCACGTCCGCGCGGAATAATCGTCACTTTATGCACCGGATCGTGCTCTGGCACCAGACGACCGATAATCGCGTGGCCTGCTTCGTGGTAAGCCGTTGACTCTTTCTGCGCTTCCGTCATTACCATGGAGCGACGTTCCGCACCCATCATAATTTTGTCTTTCGCTTTTTCGAACTCAACCATCGACACAACACGTTTATTACCACGAGCAGCAAACAGCGCTGCTTCGTTGACAAGGTTGGCCAAATCCGCACCGGAGAAGCCTGGCGTACCACGGGCAATCACTGACGCATCAATATCTGTCGCTAATGGCACGCGACGCATATGCACTTTCAGAATCTGTTCACGGCCACGCACATCTGGCAGACCAACCACAACCTGACGGTCGAAACGGCCCGGACGCAGTAATGCAGGGTCCAGTACATCAGGACGGTTAGTCGCGGCGATTACGATAATGCCTTCATTACCTTCGAAGCCATCCATCTCAACCAGCATCTGGTTCAGGGTCTGCTCACGCTCATCGTGACCACCGCCTAAACCGGCGCCACGCTGACGGCCTACGGCGTCAATCTCATCGATAAAGATGATACAAGGCGCAGCTTTCTTCGCTTGTTCGAACATATCACGGACGCGGGATGCACCCACACCAACGAACATTTCAACGAAGTCAGAACCGGAAATGGTAAAGAACGGCACTTTTGCTTCGCCTGCAATCGCTTTCGCCAGCAGGGTTTTACCGGTACCCGGTGGCCCCACCATCAGTACGCCTTTCGGAATTTTACCGCCCAGTTTCTGGAAGCGGCTCGGCTCGCGCAGGTATTCCACCAGCTCGCCGACTTCCTCTTTCGCTTCGTCACAACCTGCGACGTCGGCAAAGGTGGTTTTGATCTGATCTTCAGTCAGCATGCGGGCCTTACTCTTGCCGAAGGACATCGCGCCCTTACCGCCGCCGCCTTGCATCTGACGCATAAAGAAGATCCAGACACCGATCAACAACAGCATCGGGAACCATGAAATAAAGATTGAAGCCAGCAGGCTCTGCTCTTCTGGTGGTTCACCGACAACTTTTACATTTTTGGTCAACAGGTTATCGAGCAACTTGGGATCGTTGACAGGGATGTAGGTCGTGTATCGATTACTGTCTTTTTTGGTTACGTTGATTTCACGCCCGTTAATACGTGCCTCGCGGACCTGATCCTGGTTCACTTCTGACAGGAAGGTTGAGTAATCAACCCTACGGCCACTCGACTCGCTGGGCCCAAAGCTCTGGAATACAGACATCAGCACGACTGCGATGACCAACCAGAGAATTAGGTTTTTCGCCATGTCACTCAAGGGATTAACCTCATATTACAACAGTGTTAACAGACAGCGTAGGGTACTATATATCCTGCCTACTTGGAATCGCAGCGGTGTTGACGACGCTCGCTCGCCCGAATCACTTACTGACGTAAGCTCATCGGGACTCACTCTCTTGTCGCCTTGCTGCGATTCCAGGTATTTTGGCTATAGTTTGCGCCCTGTCGCTACAATGTACACTTCACGCGATCGAGCCCGCGAAGCGTCCGGCTTACGAATTTTTACTTTCGTAAACAGGGAGCGAATCTCCCGGAGGTATTCATCAAAGCCATCTCCCTGAAATACTTTCACTAAAAAACTGCCGCCAGGTGCCAGAACATCACGACACATCTCCAGCGCCAGTTCAACTAAATACATCGACCGGGGAATATCAACGGCAGGTGTACCGCTCATGTTGGGTGCCATATCCGACATCACAACCTGAACTTTCTCTTCACCAACGCGTTCCAGCAGCGCCTTAAGCACTAATTCTTCACGAAAATCGCCCTGAAGGAAATCGACACCGACAATAGGATCCATCGGTAGAATATCACAGGCGATAATGCGACCCTTGTTACCAATCTGCGTGACCACATATTGTGACCAGCCACCCGGTGCCGCGCCAAGATCGACGACGGTCATGCCCGGCTTAAACAGCTTGTCGCCCTGCTGTATCTCATCAAGTTTAAACCAGGCGCGCGAGCGCAACCCTTTTTTCTGTGCCTGAAGCACATATTTATCGCTAAAGTGTTCCTGTAGCCAGCGGCTGGAACTGGCCGAACGCTTTTTACCAGTCATACAATTTCCAACTATTCTTCATCATAAGCGATAAATAAACCGCCCAAAACGGTTCTGCCGTTTGGTGATACACTCGAGATGGCGGTAGAATGTACCGTTTTCAATCCCAATGTAAGTAAAAAATACGATGAATCTGAGTACCAAACAAAAACAGCACCTGAAAGGTCTGGCCCATCCGTTAAAGCCCGTCGTCATGCTGGGTAACAATGGCCTGACTGAAGGTGTGCTGGCCGAGATCGAACAAGCACTCGCACACCATGAGTTAATCAAGGTGAAAATCGCGACGGAAGACCGTGAAACCAAAACCCTCGTGGTAGAGGCTATTGTACGCGAGACGGGTGCAAGTAACGTGCAGGTAATCGGCAAAACGCTGGTGCTGTATCGTCCATCAAAGGAACGCAAAATTTCCATTCCGCGTTAATGGCCTGAACGACGCACTTCAGGGTGCTCAAGGCTCATTAGATGGCAAAAGTGCCATGCTCCTGCATCAGATAAAAGGCCGCACTGCGGCCTTTTTCCTTTCTTTACAATCAATGGTGGTCAGTCAAGCCGGCCGTCAGATGTACGCAATTTTCAGAATTTCATACTCTACGTCGCCGCCTGGGGTCTTAATCACCACCACATCGTCAACTTCTTTGCCGATCAGACCGCGTGCCATCGGTGAATTAACAGAGATCAGGTTCTGCTTAAAGTCCGCCTCATCATCGCCAACAATACGATACGTAAACTCTTCATCACTCTCCACGTTTAATACGCTAACCGTGGAACCAAAGATGACGCGACCATTGGCGTTCATTTTAGTGACGTCGATCACCTGGGCATTAGAAAGTTTAGCTTCAATTTCCTGAATGCGGCCTTCACAGAACCCCTGCTCTTCACGCGCAGCATGGTATTCAGCGTTCTCTTTTAAATCACCATGCTCACGCGCATCAGCAATTGAGGCAATAATTCTGGGGCGTTTAACGGTTTTCAGCTCTTCGAGCTCTTCGCGCAATTTTTCTGCGCCCCTTAACGTCATCGGAATCTGGTTCATCTCAATACCTCGTAATCTGTCCTGTTCAAAGTGTCGTCATCCTGACGGGGTGACTGCAGATACCGCGTTCTGCGGCGCTTACTGCTGAATTGCAAACAAAAGAAACCTGACCCGGAGAATATCCCCAGGGTCAGGATCGGTTTTGCATTTTGATACGTATTTTAACCCAGAGTTCCTTATGGGTCATCGTTTACTTTGCACCTCAATGCACCGTAGTATGACGGCTCGTTTACTGTCAGTACCGCGAGATTATGCGATTTTCACGACTTGTTACCGGATTTACCTTCGCGTTTATGCTGCAAGCAAACGCTGCGCCCGTAGAAGAGTACAGCCAATATTTGCCAGATGGCGCAAATCTGGCGCTATTGGTACAGAAAATAGGCGCAACCACGCCGATTATTGACTATCACGGCCAACAGATGGCGCTACCGGCAAGTACCATGAAAGTGGTCACTGCGCTGGCGGCACTGCTGCAACTGGGGCCGGACTACCGTTTCCATACCACCCTTGAGAGCAAAGGCTCACTGGCGGATGGCACCCTGCGTGGCGATCTGATTGCGCGCTTTGGCGGCGATCCGACGCTGACACGCCAGGATCTGCGCAATATGGTCGCGGTGTTAAAGAAACAGGGTGTACAGCATATTCAGGGCAATCTGGTAATCGATACTTCGGTATTCGCCAGTCACGATAAAGCGCCGGGCTGGCCGTGGAACGATATGACCCAGTGCTTCAGCGCCCCGCCAGGCGCGGCAATTGTTGACCGCAACTGCTTCTCGGTTTCACTTTACAGTGCGCCAAACCCGGGTGATAACGCCTTTATCCGCGTTGCCTCATATTATCCGGTAAATATGTTCAGTGATGTGCGCACCCTGGCAAAAGGCTCAGCAGACGCTCAATACTGCGAACTGGATGTGGTGCCGGGTGAACTCAACCGCTTTACCCTTACCGGCTGTATGACACAGCGTTCCGATCCGCTGCCGCTGGCTTTCGCGGTGCAGGATGGCGCCAGTTACGCCGGGGCGATTCTGAAAGATGAGTTACAGGATGCCGGCATTGATTACAGCGGCCATCTGGTGCGCGAAAGACGACAAAATGACGCCGGCACCGTACTGGCGCAGACGCAATCCGCACCACTGCGCGATCTGCTGAAAATCATGCTGAAAAAGTCCGACAATATGATTGCCGATACGGTGTTCCGTACTATCGGTCACGAACGCTTTAACGTGCCGGGCACCTGGCGCGCGGGATCCGATGCGGTGCGCCAGATCCTGCGGCAAAAAGCCAATATCGATCTCGGTAATAGCATCCAGGTGGATGGTTCTGGCCTGTCGCGCCACGATTTAATCTCTCCGGCCACCATGATGCAGGTCCTGCAATATATTGCGCAAAACGATCAGCAGCTGAATATTATCTCGATGCTGCCGCTGTCAGGCTACGATGGCACATTGCGTTATCGCGGTGGTCTGCATGAGGCGGGGGTTGATGGCAAGCTCTCGGCAAAAACCGGTTCGTTGCAGGGCGTCTATAATCTGGCAGGGTTCCTGACCACCGCCAGTGGTCAGCGGGTGGCCTTTGTCCAGTTCCTCTCTGGCTATGCGGTTCCGCCGCAGGATCAGCGCCAGCGTCGTATTCCACTGGTGCGCTTTGAGAGCCGTCTCTATAAAGATGTTTATCAAAATAACTGAGTGCTGATGAAAGTACTGATTATTGAAGATGATTTGCTGTTACAGGAAGGTATTGCCCTGGCCATGAGTGGCGAAGGCTACGCCGTGGATTGCGCATCCAGCGCCGCGCAGGGCAACGCATTGCTGCACAGCGCTCAGTACAGTCTGATTGTGCTCGACCTCGGTCTGCCGGACCGCGATGGCGCCGACCTGCTGCGTCAGTGGCGCCGTGAGGCGGTTGATCTGCCGGTGCTGATCCTGACAGCGCGTGATGCGCTGGAAGATCGTGTTAGCGGGCTGGATGCTGGCGCCGATGACTATCTGATTAAGCCGTTTGCGCTGGCTGAGCTAAAAGCGCGGGCGCGGGCGTTGATCCGCCGCTATCAGGGGCGCAGCGACAACCAGCTGCTACATGGCGACCTGGCGTTAAATCTCTCCTCGCAACAGGTGTTTATTGAACAGCAGCCGGTTGAAATTACACCGAAAGAGTTCGCATTGCTCACCCGTCTGTTAATGCGCATCGGCGAAACTGTCCATCGCGAAACCCTGCAACAGGATCTCTATAGCTGGCAGGATGACACCGGTTCTAACACTCTGGAGGTGCATATCCATAATCTGCGCCGTAAGCTGGGTAAAGACCGTATCAGAACCGTACGCGGCGTCGGCTACCGGCTGGAAGAACGTGCATGAACAGTATGCGTCGGCGTTTACTGATTATGCTGGCGCTGATACTGCTGACCTGCCAGCTGATGAGCGCCATCTGGCTGTGGCATGAAAGTCGTGAGCAGATAAGTTTTCTGGTGAATGAAACCCTCTCCGCCAAAGCCCGCAACCAGCATGTTGAAAATGAGATTCGTGAAGCCATCGCCTCGCTGCTACTGCCTTCACTGGTGATGGTCTGTTTTACGCTGCTGCTCTCGTTCTGGGCCATCAGCTGGATTATCCGGCCGCTGAAATCGCTGCAGCACAGTCTTGCCGAACGCTCTGCGGATAATCTCTCCCCCCTGCCGCTTTATTCCGATATGGATGAAATCGTCGCGGTGACCGGCTCGCTGAACCAGTTACTGGGCCGTCTCGACCATACGCTGCAACAGGAGCGGCTGTTTACCGCCGATGCCGCCCATGAGCTGCGCACACCGCTGGCCGGATTGCGGTTGCACCTGGAACTACTGCAACAGGATGGCGTGAAACAGGGGGCGATGTTGGTGGCGCGCATCGATCAGCTGATGCATGTGATTGAGCAGCTGCTGATGCTGTCACGCGCCGGGCAGGCGTTAGCCAGTGGTCACTACCAAACGCTAAATATCAGTCAGGATATTATTGATCCTTTACAGCAAGAGATGAATGAACTGATGGCACAGCGCGATCAGACCCTGCATTGGCCACAGACCACGCCACTGACGGTACAGGGGGATGCGGTATTGCTACGTTTAATGCTACGTAATCTGCTGGAGAATGCCTCGCGTTACAGCCCGGCTGGCAGCCATATCAGCGTTGAGCTGGCGGCACTGCAGCAAGGTGTGGTTCTGGAGGTTCGTGATGAAGGCCCGGGAATTGAGGAAAATGCGGCGCAGGATTTGACCAAAGCATTTCGCCGTATGGATCAGCGCTACGGCGGCAGTGGTTTAGGGTTAAATATCGTGATGCGAATTGTGCAGCTGCACCGGGGTAAACTCGAACTGAAAAATCGTGAAGATCGCAGTGGGCTCTCTGCCCGTTGCTGGCTAGCCAATATCTTCTAATTTTATTAATCAATATTTCCTCGCGATACAGAAAGTAATAAAACATTTCCCCACCAGCCCAAACCGGGCCTTTCAGAATATTCCCAGACCTTCTGCTGTTGGTCTCAATAAAATTGTAAAGCTGAAACCACCAAAATAGTTTCCCTTCGTAAAACAGAGCCAGTTATAACCTGATTATTCTGTTAATCGCCTGTCGTCAGTTAATTTTACTTTCCTTTGTCGTAACAGAATTAATTCACGAAAGCTGAGTGAGTTAAAATATGAGCGGATGACATTATCGCAATAAATTTCCTCAATGCGTTAAAGCGAGGTGATAAAATGTCGACAAAAAGATACACCCTTTCCGAACTGAAACATTACGCTAATCAATGTCATGTACTCTATAGCGATCTGGATGAAGAAGGTCATTTGCTTGAGTTTGACGATAATTATGCGAAGCGCGAGAGGCTGCAAATCGATCGGGAATATGCGGCTTACACATTAACAGAAGATGAAAATGCCGGTATGCCGTGTAATGCCGACGACTGGCCAAATGGTGATGAAGAGTCTGAGGATGATGAACTGGAAGAAGATGTCACTCAGCGTTCAGGTTGCCCCGGTGGTAATATTGAAACCGGTGTCTGCTCGCCAAATAACGTTCGCCACAACTGGATGGAGAGATATAGTGGGCACTCTCACTTACGCATCCAGGATCTGTTACTGCCCGGTAGCCATAACTCAGGCTCAGATAAGCAAGCGCCATACACCTCGTCGAATACCACCTGTCAGGATATCGCCCCTTACCGGCAACTTTACTGGGGTATCCGGGTGCTGGATATTCGCGCACGATTTTATTCAGGTTACCCGACAGGCGATCCGCGGCGTTTTATTATTCACCATGGCGATATCACCTCCGGACGCACGATAAAAACCGATATTCTGGATGCCATCAATGCCTTTATTTTCAGCAATCCGCTGGAAATTATTATCCTCAATTTCCATAACCTTTCACATTTCACTGACACTATATACGCTGAACTGGCGTTGTTGATTAAGAAGACGCTGGGTGAAGGACGGATTATCCCTTCAGGCATGGCCAATCGGCGCATACGTGATATCTGGGCGACACCGCGTCGGGTGGTGATTGCCTGGGGCGATCGCCATCGGGACACGATGTTCTGGAACGATGTGAACCGGCTGTGGCACGGCAGTAATCTTATCTCTACAGCTGCACTGAAAAGATGGATGGATGAGCTGCCCGGACGTGAGCAGAAACCTGACTGGGAGTTGCGCGCGATACAGTGTGCCAAATATGTGCTGCCATTCCATGTTCCGGATGATTTCTCACCAAAGATACGCGAATGGTTCTATTCAACCGATAAAAATAGCTATATTCAACGTTTTAACATTATTAATACTGACTGGTCATTGCGGCAAAGGTTAGTGGATAACTGTATTCATGGAAATTATTTTCGTGATGTCAGCGTTAATTTTCACTATGGCGTCAAGGTATGGGGCTATTACGACGAATGGAGTCGCGAGGGAGATTTTTATCATACTTACTATGATAATGTTTGGTATTATTTTCAGAGAAAAAGAAATGCAGACTATGGATTTTTCCCTTTACCCCGGATGGAAAACAGTGACTGGAAAGCAGTATATATTCACTGGCAATATGAAGGGGGCGTTCCTCCTGGTGGATTATCTTTTGATCTTTCACAGCCACGATATCGTCTTTTCGCTACCACGCTAAACGGTAGCTTGTTGCAAATCCCCTGTTTGTGGGATGGCAACACCCGGCGGGGTAATATTGGCGATGTCTATATGTATGACAACCCTTACAATAACACCCGGGAATTCTTTCTTTTAAGAACCGAGAATTACTGGTATTTTCCAACCGACTCAACAAGCAATGCCAACTGGCAATATTTAGGACGGGCGGTGATCAATGATATGTTCCCACCCCCCTCGGTTGTTGAGTTAATACGCGCGCAAGTGCACAGAGCCAACGGCACTACGCCGACCACCATCGATGCTGAGCAGACAACGCCGGACGAATGTTCGTCGCCGGAGAGAACATCTCCGCCTGTCAGCCGCAAGGATTGTCATTCTCACCATCATCATAGAAGATATTTACGAGAGGAAGATAAATGGAAATAACTTCATCTGGTAATAACCTGTCCTACTCTAACGTTACTTCCGCCAGTAACGGCGGTAACCATACGGCATGGTCTTACCCACTAAGCAATGTGACCAATTCCCAGGCAAGACTTTTGTCCAAATTTGCCAGGGCAGAATATTACAGTCTGACCCGCCGGGCAGCAGCATGCGTCGAAGCTCTCAACGCTAAGCTGGCGGAGCGCGAACAATGCGAGGAACATATCGGTCGCTTCACAGAGCTGGCGCCTCAGCTGTTAGCTGGCTCAGACTCTGAGCAACACTGGCGGGACCTTGAAATCCTGGAATCCCTCAGAATCCTGTTTAAACAGCAGTGTACGGATGACAATATTCCCGCCAGCAGACAGGCAGGTGATTCATTGATGCTCATCAGCAGCACCAGCCAGCAGATGATCCACTACACCCAGCAAGAGCGGGCAAAGTGTGGGGATTGTTATAATCAGTTATCGCAGCATGCCAGTAGCCAGCCAATTGCACTTGATATCACCAATCATACTGACCCGTTGACCGCTGATCTTGTGGCTTTCAATGGCCACCTGCAACATCTGCATCCCATGTCGGTGGGCGGCGAACTGGCGGAAAATACCGAACAACAATTATTACTGCGCCAGTCATGGTATCAACATTTTGGTGACCGCAGATCCACTGGATTAGCCCAACTGGAGAAATGTGTACTGAAACATGATAAACGCATTCAAGCGCTTGCCGCAGTACAAAAGTCGGCTGAGCGCCCGCTGGCGTATTTCGCTCAACTGGTAGTGAAGTTTTATCAGTGGGTTACTGCAGGAAAATAAGCTGAGTTACGGGGAAAGTGCGCCTTTCCCCGTTTACTGTCAGAAGTGCGTATTCAGACTCATATAAAAGGTCCGGCCCGACTCGTTATAAGTATTGGCGCCGGCGCCATACATATAAGAACTGGTATTATCGTTACCGGTAGTTTGCGCATTACCCTGGCGGTAGTGGCGCTTATCAAACAGGTTGTCGATACCCAGCGTCACGCTGGCGTACTTATTGACATCATAAGTACCGCTCAGGCCGATAACCGAGTAAGGGCTGACTTCATTCAGCTCTGAGCCGCTGACCGCTTCCCCTTTATAATTGTACTTCTTCGGCGTCTGGCGGCCATACCAGGTCAGGGTGGTTTGCAGCGACAGATCCTGCATCGCCTGCCATGCCAGCGTGGAGTTCAGCGTATATTCTGGAATGATCGACAAACGATCGCCGGTCTCCTTATTCTTACTCTGCAACATATACGTCAGATTGTTGTTCCAGCTAATGCTGTCGCTAACCGGAATATTGACCGTTCCTTCCAGTCCTTCGACTACCGCTTTGGGCACATTTTCCCATTTGTAGACGTCGGTGCTGCCGCTGGTTGAGGTGCCGGAAGGCTCGTAGCCCGATTCAATCTTGTTGCGGTAATCGTTGCGGAACCAGGTTACGCCCGCCTGATAACCTTCATGCTTATACTCAATGCCGATCTCTTTATTGATGCTGGTCTCGGCTTTAAGATCCTCATTACCCACCAGATAGCAGGCGCCGGAGCTGTCAGCACAGCCCTGTCCACGGCTGTAAAGGACATAGTTCGGGTTGGTCTGATACAGGCTCGGCGCTTTATAAGCGCGGGCGATACCCATTTTCAGCGTAAAGTCATCGGACAGTCCTTGCGTCAGATTCAGCGACGGGCTCCAGTTATTGCCGACAATACTGTGATGATCAAAACGCAATCCCGGCACTAACATGGTGCTGTCGGTCAGCTCCATATTATCTTCCGCAAACAGCGAGAAAATCTCCGCAGAAGAGTACGGGCTACGGTTGCTGCTGCTGATACCGTCGATATCACCGCCCGACAGCGCCTGGGTATTGGACAAGTTATCCTTCATGCGCTGCTGATTCCATTCGGTGCCGATGGTGGCGGTCTGATTCACCAGCCATGCAAAAGGAATGCTCACCTCACTGTGCAGCAGTACGTCGTCCAGCTGGATATCGGAGAAGCCGTCGTCAGAGAAGATACCTTCAGTTCCGCCCGCCAGCCCTTCATTCATGCGCGAGTTACGGGTTTTTTCATACTGAGCGAAGTTTTTTGTGCTGACGCCATTATCCCAGGCGCCAGTCCAGGTGATGGCAAAATTCTGGCGATACATACGGTTAGTTTCATCGCCGTATTTACTCTGCACCAGCGTGCTGGTATTGGTATTTTGCGTATCACCGGCATACAGGTTGCCCTGACGGCTGTAACCCGCCTCAAACTCCAGCGCCTGCATCGGGGCAAAGGCCCAGCGCAGCAAACCGTTAATATCTTTATTGACCGAACCTTCACGCCCCGCAGGCACCGTATCAGCATAGGTACCGGTACGCAGCGACTGATGGCCTTCGTTAATAAACTGCGCATCTGCCTGAGTTTTACTTAACCCGCCATACAGACGAAAACTGACATCATCGCCCAGCGGCCCGGTCAGGCTGAAGTTGGTGCGCTTTGTCGCGCCTTCGTCACTGTGCTGTGGCACGTTAAAATAGCTGTCCCAGGAGCCATGCCACTGACTGCTGTCTTTTTTGGTGATGATATTCACCACGCCACCGGCGGCGCCGTTACCATAACGCGCCGCAGCCGGGCCACGGATCACTTCAATATGGTCGATCATTTCCGGCGGCACCCAGTTACTGTCACCGCGGGTGTCGCGCTCACCGCGCCAGCCCAGGCGTACTGAGTTACGGCTGGTCACCGGCCGCCCATCGATCAGCATCAGGGTATTTTCCGGCCCCATGCCGCGAATATCGATCTGGCGATTGTTGCCGCGCTGACCACTGGTGGAATTACCGGTCAGATTAACGCCCGGCATGGTACGAATAATTTCAGAGACATCACGCGCCGGCGGTCTTTTTTTGATTTCATCGGCGGTTATCGTCGATACGCCTGGCGCCTGCAGCGTTTGCTCCGCGGCGGTAACCAGCATGGTGCCTTCACTGGCATCAATGCTGTCTGTCGAGGCGCTGCTGCTATCTGCTGCTCGCACCCCAGAGGAAAATGCTGTGACCATGCCTGGTACAATTAAAATTACTAAAGATAAACGCGAAAGTTTCTTCATTTTATTATCCTGGAAAATCCACATCACGGCGTAATCGCGATGTGACCTCGCCAACAATACTGACGTGTTATGTCGCTGAAGGAACGGCGGCTCCCCTGCTGAAAAGGGATTTCAGCATTACTAATGGGGCACATTAACAGCGCGCATTGGGAGCCACCCTGACACTCATTGTTACCGCTTAAGGTTGAGCGGAAACACCGTATTGCAAATACAAATAATTATCAATACGATTATTAATTGCATTGCTAAACAATACAGTTTGATAAAAGTGGCTATGGCGGGGATTACCGGGGGTTATATGGCAGGAGTACAAATAAACAGGGGCACATAAAGTGCCCCTTCGCTATCAACGCTGATAGATGATTTCGACGCCTTCGTCGTCATCTTCGTCCCAGTCGTCATCCCACTCTTCATCGTCTTCAACCGGAATTTCAGCTTCTGCCAGTTGCTCACGATGATAGTCGTCCCACATAAATTCGACTTTCTCGGGTTTCTTCTCTTCTTCCGGCGCTTCTTTCGGGTTTGCGACGATAAATGACATCACATCCCAGCACAGTGCGTTAACACCTGCGCGGTTCGCCGCAGAGATCAGGTAGTACTTATCATCCCAGCCCAGCGCTTCAGCAATCGCTTTGGCGCGTGCTGCGGCTTCTTCGTCATCCAGCAGATCGACTTTATTGAACACCAACCAGCGCGGTTTCTGGAACAGTTTTTCGCTATATTTTTCCAGCTCGCCGACAATGATACGGGCATTTTCGATCGGATCGGATTCATCGATCGGCGCGAGATCGATAAGGTGTAACAGAACACGACAGCGCTCAAGGTGCTTCAGGAAGCGAATCCCCAGACCAGCACCTTCCGCGGCGCCTTCAATCAGGCCAGGGATATCAGCAATAACAAAGCTTTTTTCGCTGTCCATACGCACCACACCCAGGCTTGGCACCAGAGTGGTAAACGGATAGTCCGCCACTTTTGGCTTAGCCGCGGAGACCGCGCGGATAAAGGTCGATTTACCGGCGTTAGGCAGGCCAAGCATGCCCACGTCCGCCAGCAGCATCAGCTCTAACTGCAGATCGCGCTTCTCACCTGCTGTACCCATGGTCTTCTGACGCGGTGTACGGTTGATGGAAGATTTAAAGCGGGTGTTGCCCAGTCCGTGCCAGCCGCCTTTCGCCACCATGGTTTTCTGCTCATGGCGTGTCATATCACCAATGGTTTCACCGGTGCCCTGATCGATAATACGGGTACCAACCGGCACCTTGATAACGATATCTTTACCACGTTTGCCGGTGCAGTCACGGCTCTGACCATTCTGGCCACGTTCAGCGCGGAAAGCTTTCTCAAAGCGGTAATCGATTAAGGTATTCAGGTTTTCATCGGCGACCATATAGACGTCACCGCCATCCCCGCCGTCGCCACCATCGGGACCGCCATTAGGGATATATTTTTCACGACGGAAGCTTACACAGCCATTACCGCCGTCACCGGCAGATACCAGAATTGTCGCTTCATCTACAAACTTCATTTTACTTCTCCGTAACTCATTCGCCCGTTGACCGGAGCGGTGGCACCGGGACGGGTTTGTTCCGCTGAGGCCACAAGCGATGACCAATTGCGGAAAACATGGCGCCAGCCACCACAACTATCGCGCCGATATAACCCAACAGGTTGAGTATCGGCTCCGCGAAAAAGTCGGGCCAGGCCAGCGATAATAATTCTGAAAACAGCAGCGTAAACAAGGGGGTCAACGTTACTAAGGCGCTGACCTGCGCTGCCTGCCAGCGCGCATAAGCTTCCGCTAACGCGCCATAGCCGACCAGGGTATTCAGGCCGCAAAACAACAGGCAAACCATTTGCCAGCCATCGAGCTGCAGCAATTTAGTCAGCTGCGCCAATGGCAATAAGGATATAGTACATAAAATGTACAGCAAAAACAGAATTTGCTGTGAGGCAAGACGGCGCAGCAGTACTTTTTGCGTCACCCCATAGATGATCCACACGGCTGCGGCGCCGACGCCAAATATCACACCCAGCGTATAATCCGACAGGCGCGTAAAGATTTCGCTCAGACTGGTATTAAAGAACATCACCAGGCCACAAATTAAGGTAGCAGCACCAATAATCTGCGTAACACGCATCTTTTCCTTCAGGATAAAGACGCTGGCAATCATCATTCCAGCTGGCGCCAGCTGCGCAATCACTTGCGAAGCCGTCGGACTCAGATACTGCAAAGATGAGCTGAACAGGACAAAGTTACCCAGCAAACCACCGGTAGCAATCACCAGCAGTAAAGCCCAGCGTGGCCGTACACAAATGCGCACTGGCGGTAACCGACGCTTCAGCGCCAGAATTATCCCCAGCCCTGCCGCTGCCAATAAAAAGCGGTAAAACACGATGGTAAAGGGATCCATCACCACCAGCAGCTGCTTCATCGCGATGGGCAGTGAGCCCCAGCACATAGCGGTAACCAGTGCCAACAGGATACCTGTTCCTGCCTGCTGTTTCATAGCCGGCCTTCCTGCCGTCAGGTCAGTAAAGACCAGAATGTAAAAAGCCCCGCAACAAATGCGGGGCTTATCTTCGTCAGTTAAAGCCGTCTTATGCAGAACGGCTTATGACGCGAAAACCTTACTCAGCAACGATGCTGATATACTTACGGTTGTTCGGGCCTTTAACTTCGAATTTGACCTTGCCGTTTGCAGTTGCAAACAGGGTGTGGTCACGACCGCAACCTACATTGCTGCCAGCGTGGAATTTGGTGCCACGTTGACGAACGATGATGCTACCAGCCAGAACTGATTCGCCACCGAAACGCTTAACGCCGAGGCGTTTTGCATTGGAATCGCGACCGTTACGAGTGGAGCCGCCAGCCTTTTTATGTGCCATTTGTCAGATCTCCTCTTAGGCGCTGATGCCAGTGATTTTCACATCAGTGAACCACTGACGATGGCCTTGCTGCTTACGGTGGTGTTTACGACGACGAAACTTAACGATCTTAATTTTCTCGCCACGACCGTGAGCAACGATTTCTGCTTTGATCAGGCCACCAGATACTAATGGTGCGCCGATCTGAACGTCTTCGCCGTTTGCAATC
The DNA here is from genome assembly GCF_025527015.1 of Winslowiella arboricola. Lineage (GTDB taxonomy): Bacteria > Pseudomonadota > Gammaproteobacteria > Enterobacterales > Enterobacteriaceae > Erwinia > Erwinia arboricola. The sequence continues at coordinate 134,638 of NZ_JAODIM010000036.1, forward strand.
ATCAGAACCTGGTCGAACTCAATAGTTTCGCCGGTTGCGATGTCCAGCTTTTCCAGGCGAACGGTCTGACCTTCGCTTACTCGGTGTTGTTTACCACCACTTTGGAAAACCGCGTACATATAAAACTCCGCTTTCCGCGCTTGCCTTCTTTTAATTTTCAGGCGGCGCTATAAATATTCACAATAGGGCGCGAATTCTACGCAAATTCCGTGCGATTGACAAGAGTCCAATGCAAAGGATTGCAGAAAAAAAACGCAGGGTGATTCCGGGCGTTTCTCCGTCTCGTTTTTCAAGTACAATCTGTAATACATTACTTGCCGCGAGCACGAATAAGGCGCTTATCATGACCCTAAATAATTCGGGCCGCAGGAAGGCGGCCAGCCCGCCCATCCCCAGGAGCATAGATAGCTATGTGACTGGGGTGGGCGGGTGCAGCCAACACACCTGCGACCCGAAGTATGACGGGTATAGCATTGAACAGAGCGATAGGCAGTGAACAGAGCGATAGCTGAACAGACTGATGAACATAGAACAGATAAATGAATTAACCGCGCAGGATATGGCGGCCGTCAACGAGACAATCCTCGAACAACTGAATTCAGATGTTTCTCTCATCAATCAGTTGGGATATTACATCATCAGCGGAGGGGGGAAACGTATTCGCCCGATGATTGCTGTGCTCGCCGCACGCGCCATCAACTATACGGGTAAGCAGCACGTCACCGTGGCTGCGTTGATTGAATTTATCCACACTGCAACCCTGTTGCACGACGATGTGGTGGATGAATCCGATATGCGCCGTGGTAAAGCCACCGCCAATGCCGCATTTGGCAATGCCGCCAGTGTACTGGTAGGCGACTTCATCTACACACGCGCCTTCCAGATGATGACCAGCCTTGGCTCATTACGCGTGCTGGCGCTGATGTCAGAAGCGGTTAACGTGATTGCAGAAGGCGAAGTTCTGCAACTGATGAACTGTAACGATCCCGATATTACTGAAGAGAGTTATATGCGGGTGATTTACAGCAAAACTGCGCGTTTATTCGAAGCTGCGGCGCAATCTTCTGCGATCCTCGCCGATGCCAGCGAAGCGCAGGAAAAAGCGTTGCAGGATTATGGACGTTATATCGGCACGGCGTTTCAGCTGATTGACGATCTGCTGGATTACAGTGCAGATGGTCAGACACTGGGTAAAAATGTCGGTGACGATCTGAGTGAAGGCAAGCCAACGCTGCCGCTGCTCCATGCGATGCAGCACGGCAACCCTGAACAGGCGGCGATGATTCGCAAAGCCATCGAAGAGGGTAATGGCCGTCATTTACTGGAACCGGTTCTGGAAACCATGCGCCAGTGTGGTTCGCTGGAGTGGACGCGCAGCCGTGCCGAGCAGGAAGCAGATAAAGCCATTACGGCTTTAAAAGCGCTGCCGGAATCGCCGTCGCGTAGTGCGCTGGAAGCACTGGCTCATATGTCGGTACAGCGCGAGTTCTGAGTTATTCGGGGAGCGCCAGGGTGTTCCCCACCCCGTTCCACCGATGTTGTTGCAACGATTTTCATAACTTCTGCGCGCCAAAACACAATCCCTTCTTTCGCCTCAATAATTACTGGAATTTTATGTCCAGTAATTGCTATAAAACGCCCAGTAACGTCAATCAGGCTTATCACTGATTTAAATAAATGGACTTATTCAATGAAGGATTGCTTATGCATATAAGAAACCAGGACTGGCACTCGGCAGACATTATCGCAGCATTACGCAAACGTGGGACTTCGCTTGCCGCAGTTTCCCGTCAGGCGGGGTTAAGCTCTTCAACCTTAGCCAATGCGCTTACCCGTCCCTGGCCAAAAGGGGAATGGCTGATTGCAGACGCCATTGAAATACATCCGGCAGCGATCTGGCCCAGCCGTTACTATGACCGTAAAACGCAGGAACTTATCAACCGCAAAAAGCTGATACGCGTCAGTAATAGCATGGATATATAGCGTTTTCGCGACAGCTCTTATGCGGGCACTTTTACAACATTCCCCAAACTGTTCTGTAACTTGTGCCACGATTTTCCCGGGCGCTAGCTGCGCATAGGTGGATTAGTGGCCTGACTGAAGATATTCGTGTGCGGGGATGCCAACCCGGACGACAGGATTTGATCAAATGGATATGACAACCACACCCCATGACGCTGTGTTTAAAAATCTTATTACTGATGAGCCAACCGCAGGGACTTTCTGCAAACTCATCTGCCGACAGAACTGCTAAGGAGATAACGATGACTTTTGCAGGCATGATGCATCAGAAAGGATGGGACGAAGGACATGAGGAAAGGCGTCAGCCAATGCAGCAAGAGAAGCTGAAAATCGCCCGCACCATGCTGTTTGAAGGGCTGGCCCCTGCGCTGGTGATGAAGGTGACCGGCCTGACCACTGACGAGCTAAAATACTGCGACACAGCAACGGCCTGACACCGGTATCATAAAACCCTGTTGCCCATTGTTTTGGGCAACAGGGTTAACGATTATTCGCCGCTAATACGTTGAATATTTGCGCCCATCGCCATCAGCTTATCTTCAATATGCTCATAGCCACGGTCGATATGGTAGATACGATCGACGATAGTGGTGCCTTCCGCGATACAACCCGCCAGTACCAGGCTTGCTGAAGCACGCAGATCCGTTGCCATTACCTGCGCACCAGACAGCGTCTCAGTGCCGTGGCAAATCACCGTATTGCTCTCGATTTCCGCATGAGCGCCCATACGAATCAGTTCAGGCACATGCATAAAGCGGTTTTCAAAGATGGTTTCGGTGATCACACCGGTCCCTTCTGCCACCAAATTCAGCAGAGTAAATTGCGCCTGCATATCAGTCGGGAAACCAGGATGTGGCGAAGTACGCAGCGTTACCGCTTTCGGACGCTTGCCATGCATATCCAAGCTAATCCAGTCAGCACCGGTTTCAATCTCTGCACCGGCTTCACGCAGCTTAGCCAGCACTGCATCCAGCGTATCTGGCTGCGTATTATGACACAGCACCTTACCGCGGGAGATCGCTGCAGCCACAAGGAAAGTACCGGTTTCGATACGATCTGGCAGCACACGATAAACACCACCACCTAAACGCTCAACGCCTTCGATGGTAATACGATCGCTGCCTGCACCGCTGATTTTTGCACCAAGCGTATTGAGGAAGTTGGCAGTATCGACAATTTCCGGCTCGCGCGCAGCATTCTCAATCACGGTAGTACCGGTTGCCAGGGTCGCGGCGCTCATTATAGTCACAGTGGCGCCAACGCTGACTTTGTCCATGACGATATGTGCGCCTTTCAGGCGGCCATCAACGGAAGCTTTAACATAACCTTCTTCCAGTTTGATTTCCGCGCCAAGCTGCTCCAGGCCGGTAATATGCAGGTCAACCGGACGCGCGCCAATCGCGCAACCACCCGGCAGAGAAACCTGACCCTGACCAAAACGCGCCACCAGCGGGCCTAACGCCCAGATGGATGCGCGCATGGTTTTCACCAGGTCATAAGGGGCGCAGAAAATATTGACGTCGCTGGCATCAAGATGTACCGAGCCGTTACGCTCCGCTTTAACACCCAGCTGGCTAAGCAGCATCATGGTGGTATCAATGTCCTTTAGTTTCGGGACATTCTGAATCTCTACCGGCTCTTCCGCCAGCAGAGCGGCGAACAGGATCGGCAGTGCAGCATTTTTGGCGCCGGAGATTGTCACTTCACCACTCAGCCGGGTCGGACCCTGTACACGAAATTTATCCATTGCAACTGCTCTCTGTTGTCAGAAACATAAACGGCTGTCCGCCGGCTTCATATGAAAGCCACGCTGATACAGCTTAAAAACCGTTTAGCTTACGGTCGCGCGCCCACTCTGCAGGCGTATAGGTTTTGATAGAAACCGCATGAATGCGGTTGTCCGCAATATATTCCATCAGCGGCGCATACACGGCCTGCTGCTTTTTCACACGGCTCAGTTCCGCAAACATCTCGCCAACGGCGACCACCTGAAAATGGCTGCCATCACCCGTGACATGAACTTCTTCTAACGGTAACGCGCTCATCAGCACGGACTGAATTTCACTATTTTCCATGAGGCTCTAATTCGGTTGATAATAAACAGTGTGACATAGTAGTGGAAACGGCATTTATCTTAAACAAGCAAAAAGCCCCTGAGGTCTCAGAGGCTTTCTTTACTGCTGGCTGAACGCTACGAGTCAGCCGGGGAAACAATGATTTGCTGTAAATTATACAGGTTAATTAGCGACAGTAATTTATCGGTAACCCCGGTAAACAGCGGCGTTTTCCCCTGCTGTTGCAGCATCTGACGCAGGTGGACCAGCAGCGCCAGTCCGGCTGAGTCGACCCGATCCAGTGCTGATACATCGATTGTATCGATCTGTTTCATCACTGTATCGCGCTGCTGCCATAACGCCAGCAGCGTCTCACGATCCAGTTCGCCTTGCAGACTCAGGGTTGAGGCTTCAACCCGCCAGCTCAGTTGTTCTGTCATTATTTCTGCTGATCCAGAGTAATACGCTGACCCGCATAAGACTGCAGCTGTTCGGTCAGACCATCGATCCCTTTCTGACGCAGGGTATCGCTCCACTCATTCTGCTTAGTGGTGATCATACTGATGCCTTCGGCGATCATGTCATACGCCTGCCAGTCACCGGTGCGGGTGTTTTTACGCCACTGGAAATCAAGGCGTACCGGCGGACGACCGTTAGGATCAATAATGCTGACGCGGATCGCCACAATGGTGTTATCGCCCAGTGGTTGCTCCGGGGCAATCTGATAAGTCTGGCCATTATACATCGCCAGCGCCTGACCATAAGCCTGCTCAAGATAAGCGCCAAAGGCTTTGAAATAAGCATCACGCTGGGCTGGGGTCGCATCTTTGTAGTAACGGCCTAACACCAGCGCGCCGGCATATTTTATCTGCACATACGGCAGTAACTCTTCGCGCACCACTTCACGCAGATAGTCAGGATTCTGCTTAATTTTGGGCTGTTCGTTTTTCAGGCGGGTAAAGGTTTTATTCGCCGCTTCGTTCATCAGTTTGTAAGGGTTGCTTTGGTCGGCTGCAGTAGCCGCCAGCGGCACGATGGCCAGCATTGCGACCATTAATAAACGTTTAAACATGCGTTATTACCTCTTATGGTTGTGCTGCAGAAGCTGGCGCGGAACCCGCCGCCGGCGCTTGCTGCTGTTGCTTATCTTTATCAGCGTTGTCACCGCTCTTATACAGGAACTGTCCGATCAAATCCTCAAGCACCATGGCGGATTTCGTATCCTGCAGCGTATCGCCATCTTTCAGCATCGCGGTGCCCATTTCCTCATCCTCAAAACCGACGTTCAGGGCTAAAAACTGCTCGCCCAACAGGCCCGAGGTGCGGATTGCCAGCGAACTGGTATCCGGGATCGCATTATACTGATCTTCAATATCCATGGTGACACGTGGCGAATAGGTTTTCGGATCAAGACTGATATCCGACACCCGTCCAATCACCACACCGCCAATTTTCACCGGTGAGCTTTTCTTCAGCCCGCCGATATTGTCAAAGGTGGCATACAGTTTCCAGGTTGGCTGAGTTCCCAGCGATTGCACATCGGCAACGCGCAGGCAGAGAAATACAATGGCGCCCAGCGCCAGCAGCATAAACACGCCTACCCAAATTTCACTTTTCTTGCTTTGCATTGAATCAGTTCCCAAACATCAGTGCCGTCAGCACAAAGTCTATACCGAGCACCGCCAGTGACGAATGCACTACCGTGCGCGTTGTCGCCCGACTAATCCCTTCCGAAGTCGGAATCGCGTCGTAACCGTTAAACAGCGCGATCCACATCACCGTAAAGGCAAATACGGCGCTCTTAATCACGCAGTTGATGATATCGGTGCGGAAATCGACCGCATTCTGCATTGCCGACCAGAAGAAGCCGCTGTCGATACCTTTCCAGTTCACGCCCACCAGCGAACCCCCCCAGATGCCGACGGCGGTAAAGATCAGCGCCAGCAGCGGCATACTGATAAAGCCCGCCCAGAAGCGCGGTGAAACCACCCGCCGCAGCGGATCGACCGCCATCATCTCCATACTGGAGAGCTGTTCAGTGGCTTTCATCAGGCCGATTTCAGCCGTCAGCGCCGAACCGGCACGACCGGCAAACAGCAGCGCGGTAACCACCGGCCCCAGCTCGCGCAACAGCGATAGCGCCACCAGCATCCCGAGGCTGCTTTCCGCGCTATAGGTAGTCAGCACCAGATAGCCCTGCAATCCCAGCACCATGCCGATAAACAGCCCGGATACCACAATAATCAACAACGAAAGCACACCGACGCTATACAGCTGTTTTACCAGCAGCGGCGCGTGTTTACGAAACTCAGGTTTGCCCGCGAGGGCATGAAAAAGCATCAGTCCGGCACGACCAAAGGACGCAAAAGTATTAATGCCCTTTCGCCCGAACGATGCCAGTACAGGTCTTAACATCAGTTGGTTAGCTCCCTGAACCGATTAAATCGGTAAGGTAATCCCCTGCGGGAAAACGGAAAGGCACCGGTCCATCAGCAATGCCATCAATAAACTGACGCACCCTCGCATCCTCATTTTTGTTCAGATCGCCAGGCGTGCCGTGCGCGATAATCTTTTGCCCCGCAACAATATAGGCGTAATCGGCAATGCTCAATACCTCTGGCACATCATGTGAAACCACAATACAGGTCACACCCAGTGAGTGGTTGAGTTCATCAATCAGTTTCACCAGCACACCCATGGTGATCGGATCCTGACCGACAAAGGGTTCATCGAACATGATCAGTTCAGGTTCAAGGGCAATCGCACGCGCCAGCGCAGCGCGGCGCGCCATACCACCAGAGAGCTCAGAGGGTTTCAACCTGGCGGCGCCACGCAATCCTACCGCCTCCAGCTTCATCATCACCGTGCTGTGCAGCAGCGGTGCCGGCAGGCGTGTATGTTCACGCAACGGCCAGGCGACATTTTCATAGACCGTTAAATCGGTAAACAGTGCGCCGGACTGAAACAGCATGCTCATTTTTTTACGCGTTTCATACAGACGTGAACGCGAAAGTGTTGGAATATTCTCGCCATTAAACCAGATTTCACCGGAATCCGGTGGTAACTGACCGCCGATCAGGCGCAAGAGTGTGGTTTTACCAATGCCCGAAGGACCCATAATCGCGGTCACTTTCCCTTTTGGCACTGTTAGCGAGATGTTGTCGAATATCGGCCGGTCACCGCGCGAGAAACTGACGCCGCGCACATCAACCAAATTCGTTGCCGTCTGGCTCATCGTTAACCCTTCCCAAGTGTTCAGGCCTGTTAATTTACCGCCAATGGTAGCCTGGTGCAGGCGGCAGCGACCACTTTTACAGAAACTTACCGCTAAAGTGTCGCAATAACTGCCATAAGTTTTACTTTTTGCTCACAGGCCGTCAAAATCACTGCCATTCTTTGTTTTTTACGCCCAACGTCGAATCAGGCAAGCCGACGATTATACCCGATCAAAGGACTCTTCATGCTTTTAGCTACAGCACTATTCGTTATCGGTTTAGTTTTACTGGTATATGGTGCAGATCGTTTGGTGTTTAGTGCGGCAATTTTATGTCGATCGTTGGGAATTCCACCGCTAATTATTGGTATGACAGTGGTCGGAATCGGCACTTCACTACCGGAAATGATCGTCTCTTTCTCTGCCGCCAGCCATGGTCAGATGGATATCGCGGTCGGCACGGCGATGGGTTCCAATATTACCAATATCCTGCTGATCCTTGGCGGCGCGGCGCTGCTGCATCCGCTGACGGTGCATTCGAACCTGGTGCGACGCGAACTGCCGCTGATGCTGCTGGTCACCCTGCTCTGCGGCTTTATGCTGTTTGATGACACTCTGAGCCGCTTAGATGGCCTTGCGCTGATCGCCATCGCCGCGATTTATCTGACGTTTATAATTAAAATTGCGCGCCGTGCGGAACGAGACAATAACGATACTCTGACCCGTGAACAGCTGGCCGAGCTACCGCGCGATGACGCCGGTAACACTGTGGCATTCCTCTGGCTGGCGGTAGCCTTGATTATGCTGCCGATGTCGACGCGCATGGTCATCGACAACGCCACCGTGATTGCCGACTATCTTGGCGTCAGCGAACTGGTGATTGGTTTAACCATTATTTCAGTGGGCACCAGCCTGCCGGAACTGGCGACAGTGATTGCGGGCGCCCTGAAAGGCGAAGATGATATCGCCATCGGAAATCTGATTGGTTCAAACATTTATAATATTGCTATCGTGCTGGGCATTCCGGCGCTGATCCACCCGGGCACCATTGATGCCAGCGCCTTCGCCCGTGACTACTGGGTGATGCTGGGCGTCAGCGCCCTGTTTACAATTATTTGTCTGCAGCGTAGCCGACGTATCGGACGTGCTGCCGGCATGCTGTTACTTTGTGGTTTCATTGGCTGGGTAGCCACGCTGTATCTGCTACCGAACAGCTAAATCTGATTGAAAGGACTGAAAATAATGTCTCATCTCAACCTTGAACCCGGATTTGACTTCCAGCAGGCAGGAAAGGACGTTCTGCGCATCGAACGGCTGGGGCTGGAACAGCTTGATCAATACATTAACGACGACTTTAGCCGTGCCTGTGAAATGATGTTCTGGTGTCAGGGCAAAGTTATCGTGATGGGCATGGGCAAATCAGGCCATATCGGTAAAAAGATGGCCGCGACCTTTGCCAGCACCGGCACCCCGGCGTTTTTTGTTCATCCCGGCGAAGCCAGCCACGGTGACCTCGGCATGGTAACCGCCAATGATATCGTGATTGCGCTGTCCAACTCCGGCGAGTCTAACGAAATCCTTGCGCTGATCCCGGTACTGAAACGTCAACAGGTGCCGCTGATTTGCCTGACCAGCCGCCCGGAAAGCGCGATGGGCCGTGCGGCGGATATCCATTTATGCGTTAAAGTGCCACAGGAAGCCTGTCCGCTGGGACTGGCGCCGACCTCCAGTACCACGGCGGCGCTGGTAATGGGCGATGCGCTGGCAGTCGCGCTGCTGAAAGCGCGCGGTTTTACTGCAGAAGATTTTGCGCTGTCGCATCCTGGCGGCGCGTTGGGGCGTAAGTTATTGCTGCGCGTCGCGGATATTATGCACAGCGGCGCTGAAATCCCCCATGTCAGCAAAGACGCCTCCCTGCGTGATGCCCTGCTGGAGATCACGCGTAAAAATCTCGGCATGACGGTAATCGTCGATGACCTGATGAAAATTGAAGGGATCTTTACCGATGGTGACTTACGTCGGGTATTTGATATGGGCATCGATTTTCAGAACGCTTCAATTGCCAGCGTGATGACCCCCGGCGGCATTCGCGTTCGCCCGAATATGCTGGCGGTCGATGCATTAAATCTGATGCAAACCAAACACATTACTGCAGTGATGGTTGCCGATGGCGACCAGTTGCTGGGTGTGGTACATATGCATGACATGCTGCGCGCAGGCGTGGTCTGAAAAGGAACCAGTGATAATGAGCCAGACAGAGGCAGTGGTCGACACCTGCTACGGTGCAGTAAGCCATGAGGTGATGGCGCGTGCCAGACAGATCCGCCTGTTAATATGTGATGTGGACGGGGTAATGTCCGACGGCGTGATTTATATGGGCAATAATGGTGAAGAGCTGAAAGCTTTTAACGTGCGTGATGGCTACGGTATCCGCTGTTTGCTGACCTCGTCGGTAGAAGTAGCTATTATAACCGGCCGCAATGCCAGACTGATGGAAGATCGCTGTAAGACTTTAGGCATTACGCATCTTTACCAGGGACAGTCGGATAAGCTTTTGGCCTTCGGCGAACTTCTGGATAAACTGTCGTTAAGTCCGGAGCAGGTCGCCTATATCGGTGATGACTTAATTGACTGGCCCGTAATGGCTAAAGTGGGACTCAGCGTGGCGGTGGCGGATGCACATCCGATCCTGCTGCCGCGAGCGCATTATGTTACCCGCATCGCTGGCGGTCGCGGTGCGGTACGCGAAATTTGCGATCTGATTCTGATCGCGCAGGATAAGTTTGATGATGCCAAAGGGCAATCTGTATGAGTAGAACCAGGCGTTGGATTACGCTGTTACTGGCGCTGATTGCCATTATTCTGGTGGGCTGGACCCTGACAGGCAATGACGACCAGCCGCAGGTGACCACGAATAATCAGGAGCCAACCTATACCAGCGCCAACTCCAGCACCGTGGTGTACAACCCGCTGGGCGGCCTGAACTATAAACTGGTTTCCGATAAAGTGACATACTTTGCCGAGGATGAAGTTAGCTGGTTTGATAATCCGATCATGACCACCTATGACGATAATAAAGTGCCCACATGGTCGGTGCGTTCGGATAAAGCCAAACTGACTAAAGACCGCAAACTGTTTCTTTATGGCCATGTCGAAGTGAACAGTCTTACCCAGGACTCTCAACTTGAGCGCATTAAAACCGATAATGCTCAGGTGAACCTGGTGACGCAGGATGTCACCTCAGAAGACCAGGTCACCCTTTATGGCAGTAGCTTTAACTCTACCGGTATGAAGATGCGTGGAAATTTACGGACGAAAACTGCCGAGTTGCTTGAAAAGGTCAAAACCTCTTATGAAATTCAAAATGCACAACAATCAAAGCCTTAAGTTACTGCTTATCGGCGCGCTGTTCGCCACCAGCCTTCCCGCCTTCGCCCTGACCGGCGATTCGGAAAAACCGGTCAATATCGACTCGGAAAATCAGGCTCTGGATATGCAGGGCAATGTCGCCACCTTTACCGGCAACGTGATCGTCACCCAGGGCACGATTAAACTGACTGCGGACAAAGTGGTGGTTACGCGGCCGGGCGGCGACAGCAATAAAACCATTGTTGATGCCTGGGGCGCACCAGCGACCTTCTATCAGATGCAGGACAACGGTAAGCCGGTCAAAGGTCATGCACAGAAAATGCATTACGAGCTGGCAAAAGATCGGGTGGAGCTGACCGGCAATGCCTATCTTGAGCAGCTCGACAGCAACGTGAAAGGCGATCGCATCACCTATCTGGTGAAAGAGCAGAAAATGCAGGCTTATGGCAGTAGTGGCAAGCGCGTAACTACCGTTCTGGTGCCTTCGCAGCTGCAGGACAAAGGCACGCCGTCTGACGGTCAAAACAAGAGTAACTAATTCGCTATGGCAACATTAATCGCTGAAAACCTGGCGAAGGCCTATAAAGGCCGTCGCGTGGTGGAAGATGTCAGTCTGGAAGTTAAGTCTGGCGAAATCGTCGGTCTGCTGGGTCCCAACGGCGCCGGCAAAACCACCACTTTTTATATGGTGGTGGGCATTGTGCCGCGTGATGCCGGCCGTATTGTGATTGACGATGAAGATATCAGCATTCTGCCGCTGCATGCCCGTGCGCGCCGTGGTATCGGCTATTTACCGCAGGAAGCCTCCATTTTCCGTCGCCTCAGCGTCCACGATAACCTGATGGCGGTGCTGCAGATCCGTGACGACTTAACCAGCGAACAGCGCGAAGACCGCGCGAAAGAGCTGATGGAAGAGTTTCATATCGAGCACCTGCGCGACAGCATGGGCCAGTCCCTCTCCGGTGGTGAACGCCGCCGTGTGGAAATCGCCCGTGCGCTGGCGGCCAATCCGAAATTTATCCTGCTGGATGAGCCGTTCGCCGGGGTCGACCCAATTTCGGTGATTGATATTAAGAAAATTATTGAGCATTTGCGTGACAGCGGGCTGGGCGTGTTAATCACCGACCACAACGTCCGTGAAACGCTGGCAGTTTGTGAGCGGGCTTATATTGTCAGTCAGGGGCATCTGATTGCCCATGGCACCCCTGAAGAAGTGCTGGCTGATGAACAAGTTAAGCGCGTCTATTTGGGCGAAGAGTTCAGACTCTGATATGGTGTTTGTTTCACGCATGTTTTCTTAGGAATTTGTATCCTGAATATGAAGCAAGGTTTGCAACTCAGGCTTAGCCAACAGCTCGCGATGACGCCGCAATTGCAGCAGGCCATTCGTTTGCTGCAACTTTCTACGCTTGAACTCCAGCAGGAAATACAGCTGGCGCTGGAAAGCAACCCACTGCTTGAGCAAACCGATATCCATGAAGAGATTGATGCGCGCGAATATCAGGAGAGTGAAGCCCTTGATACCCGTGAAGCACTTGAACAGAAGGATATGCCGGAAGAGCTGCCGCTTGATGCAACCTGGGATGAAATCTATACCGCAGGCACCCCTTCCGGTACCGGTACGGACTATCATGACGAAGAACTGCCGGTTTATCAGGGCGAAACCACGCAAACCCTGCAGGATTATCTGATGTGGCAGGTGGAACTGACGCCGTTTACTGATACTGACCGCGCCATTGCCACCTCTATTGTCGATGCGATTGATGATATCGGCTACCTCACTGCCTCGCTTGAAGAGATCCGTGACAGCATTGGCGCCGAAGATCTGGCGATCGATGAAGTCGAAGCGGTGCTGAAACGTATTCAGCGCTTCGATCCGATCGGCGTTGGCGCGCGCGATCTGCGTGACTGTCTGCTGGTTCAGCTGTCGCAATATCCGCCTGAAACCACGCTGCTGAAAGAGGCCCGCCTGATCGTCAGCGAACACCTTGATCTGCTGGCTAATCATGATTTCCGCAGCCTGATGCGCGTCACCCGGCTGAAAGAAGAGGTGCTGAAAGGCGCTATGATGTTGATCCAGTCACTGGATCCGCGTCCTGGTCAGTCGATCAACACCAGCGAGCCCGAATATGTTATCCCGGACGTGCTGGTGCGTAAGACCAGCAACCGCTGGGCCGTCGAGCTGAATGCTGACAGCGTGCCACGATTAAAAATAAACCAACACTACGCCTCGCTGGGCGGTGGCACGCGTAACGACAGCGACAGCCAGTTTATCCGCAGCAACCTGCAAGAAGCCAAATGGCTGATAAAAAGCCTCGAAAGTCGCAACGACACCTTACTTAAGGTCACGCGCTGTATTGTCGAGCAGCAGCAGGCTTTTTTCGAGCAGGGCGAAGAATATATGCGTCCGATGGTGCTGGCTGATATCGCCTCCGCCGTCGATATGCATGAATCAACCATTTCCCGCGTGACCACCCAGAAGTACCTGCACAGTCCGCGTGGCATTTTTGAACTGAAGTATTTTTTCTCCAGCCATGTGAATACCGAGGGCGGAGGCGAAGCCTCTTCCACCGCGATCCGTGCGCTGGTGAAAAAACTTATCTCGGCGGAAAATCCCGCCAAACCGCTGAGCGATAGTAAGTTAACCACTATGCTTTCTGAACAGGGCATCATGGTGGCACGACGCACTGTCGCAAAGTACCGAGAGTCTTTATCCATCCCGCCATCAAACCAGCGCAAGCAATTAGTTTGATCTGAACTGAGAAGGAAGACACTATGCAGCTAAATATCACTGGGCAACATGTTGAAATTACTGAACCATTGCGTGATTTCGTCAATACAAAATTTGCCAAGCTGGAACAATATTTTGACCGAATAAATCAGGTTTATATTGTTCTCAAAGTGGAGAAGGTCACCCAGGTGGCTGATGCTACGCTGCATGTGAATGGGGGAGAGCTGCACGCAACCTCGGAAGCGGTAGATATGTACGCGGCAATTGACGGGCTAATTGATAAGCTGGCCCGACAGTTGACCAAACATAAAGACAAGTTAAAACAACACTAAATTCACCTTTGCTCTTTCGGCAACTGAATAAAGTGCCGGGGCGAATTTATTCGCCCCGTGTCGTTTAATGGGTTGTCGATAATAATTTGCTGCTTTTGCCCGCTGATGGCGAGTAAAGTAAAGCAATAAGCCAGCATAAGTGAACACGTAAGTGAAACTATGATGAACAATGATCTGACACTGGAATTAAGCTCTGTACTTAGCGTTGACTGCACCCGCAGCGGTGTACACTGCCAGAGCAAAAAGCGGGCGCTGGAAATTATCAGCGAGTTAGCGGCGAAACAGCTTAACCTTCCGCACCAGACTATCTTCGAAGCGATTCTGACCCGCGAACGTATGGGCAGTACCGGTATCGGTAATGGTATCGCCATCCCGCACGGTAAACTGGAAGAGGATACCCTGCGCGCCGTTGGCGTGTTTATCCGCCTTGATCAGCCGATTGCTTTTGATGCGATTGATAACCAGCCGGTGGATCTGCTGTTCGCCCTGCTGGTGCCGGCCGATCAGTGTAAAACGCATTTGCACACTCTTTCTCTGGTGGCAAAACGTCTGGCGGATAAAACCATTTGTCGCCGCCTGCGCAGTGCGCAGAGCGATGAAGAACTGTATGAGATCATTACTGAGAGCCCGGAAGAGAACCACTAATCCTTGTGCACGGCTTTTCGGTCATATTAATCGGGAGAATATTTAATGGTGCTGATGATCGTCAGCGGTCGTTCTGGTTCAGGGAAATCGGTTGCACTACGCGCACTGGAGGACATGGGTTTTTACTGTGTCGATAACCTGCCAGTGGTATTACTGCCTGAATTAGCGAACTCACTGGCCGATCGCAACATGTCTGCGGCGGTCAGCATCGATGTACGTAATATGCCGGAATCGCCGGAAGTGTTTGAGAAGGCGCTAACCAGTCTTCCTGACAGCTTTTCGCCACAGCTGCTGTTTCTCGATGCCGATCGTAACACCCTGATTCGGCGTTACAGCGATACACGCCGCCTTCATCCGCTTTCCAGTAAGAATTTATCGCTGGAGAGCGCCATTGATGAAGAGAGCGATCTGCTGGAGCCGTTACGTTCTCGCGCCGATCTGATTATTGATACCTCAGAAATGTCAGTGCATGAACTGGCCGAGATGTTACGTACGCGCCTGCTTGGTAAACGCGAGCGCGAACTGACCATGGTGTTTGAATCTTTCGGCTATAAACACGGCATCCCGATCGATGCGGACTATGTTTTCGACGTACGCTTTTTGCCGAACCCACACTGGGATCCGAAACTGCGCCCGATGACCGGTCTGGATCGTCCGGTTGCCGCGTTCCTCGATCGTCATACTGAAGTGCACAACTTTATCTATCAAACCCGCAGCTATCTTGAACTCTGGTTGCCGATGCTGGAAACCAACAATCGCAGCTATCTGACAGTGGCGATTGGCTGTACCGGTGGTAAACACCGTTCGGTGTATATTGCTGAGCAGCTGGCAGATTACTTCCGTTCACGCGGTAAAAACGTTCAGTCACGTCATCGCACGCTGGAAAAACGCAAATCATGACCGTTAAGCAAACCGTGGAAATTCAGAACCGGCTGGGCATGCATGCGCGTCCGGCGATGAAGTTATTTGAACTGGTGCAGAGTTTTGACGCCGAGGTACTGTTGCGTAATGAGGCCGGCACCGAGGCGGAAGCCAGCAGTGTAATTGCACTGCTGATGCTGGATTCCGCTAAGGGCGGGCATATTGAAATCGAAGCCAGTGGCCCCGATGAACAGAAAGCCTTACTGGCGGTGATTGAGCTGTTTAATGCCGGGTTTGACGAAGATTAACCGGCGGGCGCCGAAAACGCCGCCCCTACAACAGGCTTCGATCTTATGTAGGGGCGGCGTTCTCGCCGCCCGTGTCAATGATTTGTACGAAACGTAATGACGGCGTTCTCGCCGCCCGAGCCTGAATCAGTTCAGTTTATGCTCGCGTAAAAACCCTTCACCACCCAGCTGATTCATCTGACGAATAATCCATTGCTGACGCTGGCGTACATAGCCTGAAGGCGCGCCCGCTTTAAAGCGCAGCGGACTTGGCAGCACCGCGGCCAGCAATGCCGCCTCGGATTGCGTCAGCTTCCTGGCAGGCTTATGGAAATAACGCTGCGCGGCCTCTTCGACACCAAACACCCCGTCACCAAACTCCGCTACGTTCAGATAGACCGTCAGAATGCGGCGCTTGGTCCAGACGACCTCAATGCCCAGCGTCAGTCCGGCCTCCAGGCCCTTACGCACCCAGCTGCGACCATCCCAGAGAAACATATTCTTCGCTGTCTGCTGTGACAGCGTGGAAGCGCCACGAATCCGCCCAGATCGTTCGTTGTGATCCATCGCCGAAGCAATCGCATCCATATCAAAACCCCAGTGGGTGGGAAACTTCTGATCTTCTGCCGCCATAACCGCCAGTGGCATCCATGGGGAAATATCATCCATTGCCACCCAATCAGAGTGGGCGACATAAGCAAAATCGCCCTGTAACCATGCGCTGAGCTGACGTTCCACCATTACCGCCGAGAAAGGCACCGGCAGAACCGCAAAGATTGCAATACCTGCAATCCACAGGCCAGCCACACCCACTACCACCCGAAAAAACCAGAACTTCAGCCGCTGGAACAGCTTTGCTTGACTCTTTTTCATGCAATCATATCCACCACGCGTTTTACCAGCTTATCGATTCCACTGGCTGCCTCATCAATCGAATTCGCCAGCATAAACGCCGGAGTGGTAACTACCCTGTGTTCTTCATCGACGACGATGTCATCAACCGGACAGGAAACGTGAATTCCCCCCATCGCTTCAATCACTTCCGCACAATTGGAATCGGTTCCAACGGTAACCCGTACCGGCGCGTCAAGCAGTCTGGGGATTAATGCAGGTGAAATGCAGATGAAACCAATTGGTTTGCGTTGCTTATAAATTTCATATGTAAGCTTTTGCAAATTTTCGTCAATATTACACTTTTCGCCCTCACTCGCGAAGCTGCTGAGGTTTTTGGCCGCCCCAAAGCCTCCTGGTACGATGAGTGCATCGAGCTGAACGGAGTCAGCTTGATCTAGTGACAAAATTTCCCCTCTGACGATACGCGCTGATTCCACTAAAACATTGCGATTTTCAGCCATTTCCTCGCCAGTAATATGATTAATTACATGAAGTTGCGATTTATCCGGCGCAAAGCAAATTGCCTTCGCACCCGCACGTTCTATAGCCAGTAACGTCAAGACGGTTTCGTAAATCTCACTGCCATCAAAAACCCCACAACCGCTCAAAATTACACCAATACACTTCATCGATTAATTCCTTACTTGACTGTGTCAGCAAATTAATGTTTTCTGGATGGAAACGCTGCTCCACATCACACATTTTAATGAATCAGGTTACTTGTTTTCCAGGATTTGCTAAGGTGTTTCTAAGCGTTTTCCAATACCGAGCCTGCGCGCCGAGCTAAACGAGTTACTCGAATGATAATCGCGCGGGTCAAAATTTCCCTGGTGTTGGCGCAGTGTATTCGCGCACCCCGGCTTCGGTCGGGGTCATTTTTTTCCGGCGTCCTGAACCCATTCGCGTAGTACCGCCACATCATGCCGCCACTCCTGTTTCAGCTCATCAATCCATTCCTGCACGTTGTCCCACCATGCGGGTAATTCCGGGCTCTGAATCTGTTTCGCCAGTTGTTGCAGGTGTTGTAAGCCCACCGAACCGGCGGCGCCTTTGATTTTATGCCCCTCTTCGGCAATCCCTTTCTGATCGCGCGCCATCATATTGGAATCGAGCACCGCCAGATAACCCGGCATCATCTGCTCAAACATCGCCAGACTCTGATGAATTAACGACGGCCCGACCAGCTCAATATATTGCTGCAGCATCGGCACATCGAGTAACGCCAGTTTTTTCTTATCCACCGCCATGTTCTCCTCTGGCTGAGTGTCGTCCTGATAGTCCCAGTACTTCTTGATCATCGCCGTCAGGGCCGGCACGGCCAGCGGCTTACTCAGTACATCATCCATACCGGCGTCAAGGTATTCACGTTTATCTTTCAGTACATTGGCGGTCAATGCCACCAGCGGCGGCAAATGGTGACCGGCAAAACGTTGATGAATCGCACGCGCGACATCCAGCCCGCTCATGTCCGGCAGCTGAATGTCCAGCAGCACCAGATCAAACTCTTCAGGATCGAACATCTCCAGCGCTTCACTACCGGTCATCGCCACTTCCACGCTGTTGCCGAGCTTCTCCAGTACCGAGCGCGCCACCACCACATTCAGTTCGATATCTTCGACCAGCAGCACATGCAGCGCCGGTAGCGGCAGTTCCTCTTCCGGCTGCTCATCGGCCACCTCTTCCGCCAGCTGCGGCGCAGTAATCTCGACGATAAAGCAGGATCCCTGCCCTGGCGCGCTATCGACGGTAATATCGCCGCCCATGCTTTGCGCCAGCCGACGTGATACCGCAAGGCCAATCCCGGTACCGGTCGCCGGTTTGCCGCCATGCTGATCTTTCACCTGATAATACATGGCGAAGATTTTGTCCTGTTCGTCCTGCGGGATGCCCATCCCGGAATCCTGCACCTCAAAGCGCAGACGTTCGCGCTGCGGCAGATAGTTAACCCGCACCACAATCTCGCCCTGCTGGGTAAATTTCACCGCATTGCCAATCAGATTCCACAAGATTTGGCGCAAACGCGTGCCATCGGCAATGATTTGTTGCGGCAGCGGCAGTTCCGGCATCATCACAAACTTCAGCCCTTTCGGCTGGGCCAGCAGGCCGGAGAGGTTTTCCAGGTCGGCGATAAAACCGGTGAAATCGAGCGGCTGGTTATCGAGCTGCACTTTGCGCCGCTCAATTTTGTCCATCTCAATCACATCATTAAAAATATTACCGAGGGTAATCGCGGAGACATGGATAGTTTTCAGGTATTTCAGCTGTTCCTGGTTCAGATCGGTATCCAGCAGGATACGGCTGAGTCCGACAATGCCATTTAGCGGCGTACGCAGCTCGTGGCTGATCGTAGAGATAAAAGTGGTCTTCTCCCTGCTGGCGTTCTCTAACGCGTCCTGATAGCGCTTACGTTCGGTTATATCGCGTCCAAAGCCCATCAGCCCGCTGCGTTTACCCACGCGGTCGTAATAAGGCACCTTGCGAATTTCAAAGCAGGCTTTGCGGCCATCGGGATACTCCAGCCACTGCTCATAGGTCAGCGACACATTATGGCGGAACACTTTTTCGTCGGTTTCCAGCACCTTAGTGGCTGCCTCATCGTCATAGACATCTTTCGGTGTCAGGCCGATAAGCTGCTTTTCACTTTTGCCAGTCAGCAGCTCCATCGCGCGATTACAGCCGGAGAACTGTTGATCGATATTGCGGTAGAACACCAGGTCGGGCGAAGCATCAAGGAATGAGCGCAAAAATGAGGATTGTTGCTCGAGTTCGATTTGCGCCTGTTCACGCCGCGCCATCTCCTCCTTCAGCTTATCCATCACCTGCAGACGCGCCTCCTCCGCTTTAATACGGTCGGCGATCTCCTGGTTAAGCTGGGTGATATTGTCCTGCATCTGCTGATTCAGCGCGAGGTCGCGATGGCGCATCTCCTCCAGCTTATCCACCAGCCGCGCCAGCCGCTGTCGCGACTCCTCCAGCTGCTCAACCACCACCGAAAGGAAATAGACCGCCCATGGGGTAATCAGCAGGCCGAAGAACACTGAGCGCACCATATCGATGCTTTCAACGTGACCGCGCAGCAGCATGGTCACCGCCATCTGCACCACCATCGCCAGCACCACCAGCGCGGAGGCCAGCAGCAATGAAAAGCGTACCAGTCCCAGTTTGACCATCAAATCAACGTAATACTGCGCTAATAACCGAATTTGCTTCATAAACAGCTTCCTTCCTGGTCGATACGCATCATCATATCGTACTTTTACTGCTAACGCGGCGGCGCTGGATCAGCTTATCCGCTGGCGAACGCGCACCAAATTGGTGCGAAAGCCCCGTCATTCGCGGCTTTGATGCATTTACCCCAGAAAAGCTATTGACTAATTTTGGCAACCGCATAATCTGTTGAGCCGCCTCGGTAAATGGGCACTTCTGCGTTATGACTATTTTTCAATGCGATGACCTTGTTGCGTCATACGGCCTCCCCATATCAATACGAATAATCATTCATCTTTAGCGATATTTTAATCATGTGCAGCACGATTAATTTTACTAATGATGAGGCGCTATTTGATTCAAATATCCATTCAGTTTAAAAACAGTCTCATCCTGCGGTTTCACGGCCGTTATCAGCATATAATGCTATAATTGATGTCAGCACCAGCATGGTGCAGGTATTTGCTCACTGCACTATAGTGAGTCAGTTCACATTTCTCCCTGAGCAACATTACACTCGATCGGGATAAAATCGAGCAACAACCCTATAAATTACAGTCATATAACGGCAATAAAGCCCGGAAAAGCATAAGTAAGAACCACATTTGACCTCTGTACGCTTTCCCGATAAGTTGGAAATCCGCTGGAAGCTTTCCTGAGGGACCAGTGTCTCGGCATATCTATGCAGCAAGAAGACTCCCGCATGATGCAAGTTATCTCTTCTAATGAGACCCGGAAAATAAAGAGCAGGCCGCTGGCTGACATTGAATAATGCCTGCCGCTGAAATGCCCGGATAAACGATGCCCGCTGAGTAGCGGTGATAAAATGATACAGAGCCGGGAGTCAGTCTGGCTGCGCTCTGTGCCTGAAACAACGTGGTAATGTCACAGCAGTAATTTAAGGAGGCCCTCGATGTCCAATTCAAACCCATATCCCTATGGCTTGTATGATCCAGCAGATGAAAGTGATAGCTGTGGCGTGGGTTTCCTCACACGTAAGGACGGCGAGCAGACCCATGAGATACTGCAGATGGCGCACAGCGCCCTGTGCACCGTACCTCATCGCGGGGGCATGTCGGCCGAAGGCGTAGGTGACGGAGCCGGGGTTAACGTCGATCTCTCTTTGCACTTCTTCCGTAAAATTACTGGCCAGCCGCTGGAGTTCGGACGCTTTGGCGTCGGTAACTTCTTTGTGCCAAAAGATAGCGAACTGCGCGCCAACGCCGAGCGCCTGGTGGCCGATATCCTCGCCTCATATGGCTTTACCACTATTTTAAAGCGTGACCTACCACTGGACGCCAGCGTTCTGCGTCCGGCGGCCGCGCAATTCCAGCTACCTATTGTTCAGTGGGTGTTTACTGCCCCGCAGGATGTGGCTAATCAAAGCGAGTTTGAAAAGCGCATTTACCGCGCGCTGCTGGATATTGAGGCCCGCGCCTTTACCGAAAGCGAATTTGGCGGACTTTATCCGCTCTCGCTCTCTTCGCGTACGCAGGTACTGAAAGCGCGCCTTAACTCAAATGAAGTGATTCCTTATTTCCAGGATCTGACCGATCCGGATCATCAGGTGCGCGGCCTGTTTTTCCACACCCGCTTTTCGACTAACACCGATCCGCACACCACCATGGCGCAGCCGTTCCGCCTGATGGCGCATAACGGTGAGCTGAATACCGACCGTAAAAACCGCATTGCCGAAGCGGCGCTGGCGCTGGCGCGCGGCAAAAAAATCGTGCGTCCTAAAGGCCAGTCCGACAGCTCACGTCTCGATCAGAGTATCCACAGCCGTCTGATGGAAGACGATCTGGATCTGATCCTCGCGGTGGTATCAATGATGCCGCCAGCATGGGAAAACGATGACTCGTTATCGCCAGGCGTGCGCGCCATGCTGGAATATTTCTCTTTATATGAAGAGAAAAATGACGGCCCGGCGGCACTGATTTTTGGTAATGGTGAAATTATTGGCGCGCGTCTCGACCGCCTTGGCCTGCGCCCGCTGCGCTCGGTTGAAACCGCGGAGTATATTGGCGCGATGTCGGAAGCCGGCCAGATCGCCTTCCCGCCGGAAAGCGTATTACGCCGTGGCCGTATCGAAGCTGGCGGCATGCTCTATTACGATCACAGCGCAAAGCGCAGCTTCACCACCATTGAAGCGCTGGAAAAACTGGCGACTGAGCAGGATTATCCGGCGCTGCTGGCGCAATCACGCGTCACCCTGCAAGATCTGCCGGTGATTGCCGCCGAGCAGCAAGGCTCGCCACTGCGTTACAGCGGCGATCTGAAAACCTATCAGCGGTTTGTGGCTTACTACTACAACCAGGAAAGCTTCAAATTTATGATGGATCCGATGCTGAACACCGGCGCTGAGAAAATTTCAGCCATGGGTTACGGCAATGCGATCAACGGCTTATCCGATCATGAAGGCGGCATGGCGCACTACTTCTCCCAGCGCTTTGCCCAGGTAACGAACCCACCGTTAGACTCCATTCGTGAAGTTGACGGCATGACCCTACGCGTGGCGCTGGGCGCCAAACCGCATCTGGGACGCAGCAAAGGCCGGCAGATCATTGTGCCGACGCCGATCCTGACCCATCTGGATATGCTGCAGTTACGTGAGCAGGACGTCGCCCCTTACGCCCGTTTTGAAATGCTGTATGAGCCGGTGCTCGGTACTGACGCGCAGAGCCGGCTGGATAACGCCGGTACGCTGGAACTCGCTATCGATGACCTCGCGCAGCAAGTGGTCGATTTCGCCCGTGAACAGGGTGGCATCGCGGTACTTACCGACCGCCATATCTCTTCAAGCCGTGCAGCAATGCCAATGCTGCTGGTGGTCTCCGCCATCAACCAGCGTCTGGTACAGGAAGGCCTGCGTCTGGATGTGTCGCTGGTCGTGGAGAGTGGTCAGAGCATCTCCTCGCACCATATCGCCGCAGCGCTGGGTTTTGGCGCCTCCGCTATCTATCCACTCGGTGTGCAGATGCGTGCCGAAGAGAAATATGGCGAAGGCGAGGAAGGCAACAAAGCGTTTAAACGCTATGCCAAAGCGGCTGAAAAAGCGCTGATGAAAACCATGGGTAAAGTTGGACTCTGTACCGTGGAGAGCTATAGCTGTGGCGAATTCTTCGAGCCGAACTTCCTTGATACCGAAGATGCCGTGCTGAAGAAATATTTCCCGAATATCAGAACGCCGGTTGGCGGCGCTGGCTTTGCTTCTATCGCCCAGATGGCGGTGGACTGGCATCAGAGCGCGCTGAAAATTCAGGGCGAATCTGAAGTGCCGCTGCTCGGTCTGTTTAAAGAGCGTGCGGAAGGCGCCGGTCACTCTTACGGCACCATTGCGGTACGTACCTTTATCGATATGACGGAGCAGCCGATCCGCTTTGCCGACAAGCCGCGCGAAGAGGATCAGTTTATCCGCCTGCTGACGCTGGCAAAGCTGGACAATGCTTTCAATATCAAAGCGACGTCATTTAAAGACAGCAGCTTTGAGCGTATCCCGAACGAGGTAATCGACGCCTTTACCATTACGCCGGATTACCGTCAGTTCTCCAGCCTGATGCACCAGGAACGTAAACGACGTCCTGCCGCGCTGCGTGACATTCTCGCCTTCCCGGCGGATCTGACCCATGTCGACAGCATCGCTGAGTTCTCGCGCAAACTGGGCCGTTACTCATTAATTAACAATGGCTTTGCGGTACGCGGCCTGGTATGTGAAAGCAGCGAAGGCGGAAATCAGTTTACCCTGCGCCTGACCGATGCAATTGAAGGCCTGAAATCAGAAAACGAGCGCCTGGCCGCGCTGGATATCGCGCTGAAAAATCGTTTCGACAGTGAAATCGAAAGCAGCGAAATCATCAACGGCGTGCTGCAGGTGGTTGCTAATTGCAAAGCGGCTGACTATCTGTCACGTCTGTTTACCACCTCTCCTTCGCTGCCGTTAAGCGAAGTGCAACCGGCCAGCGAAATCACCCGCACCTTTGCTTCCGGTGCGATGAGTCATGGCGCGCTGGTCGCCCCGGCGCATGAAGCGGTCGCGCATGGCACCAATATGGTTGGCGGCATGAGTAACTGTGGTGAAGGTGGCGAACACTATTCACGTCACGGCACCATCCGTGCTTCACGCATCAAACAGCTGGCCTCTGGCCGCTTCGGTGTCTGGGCTGCCTATCTGGCGGATCCGATGCTGGAAGAGCTGGAGATCAAAATTGGTCAGGGCGCAAAACCTGGCGAAGGCGGTCAGTTACCGTCAGCGAAAGTGACGGTTGAGATCGCGGCAGCGCGTGGCGGTACGCCGGGCGTGGAGCTGGTATCCCCGCCTCCGCATCACGATACCTATTCGATTGAAGATTTGGCGCAGCTGATCCATGACTGTAAAGCAGCGCGCGTACGGGTGATCGTTAAACTGGTCTCTTCTGAAGGTATTGGCACCATCGCGGTCGGCGTAGCGAAAGCAGGCGCGGATGTGATTAACGTCGCCGGTAACACCGGCGGTACCGGTGCGGCTTCAGTAACCAGCCTCAAATACACCGGACGCGTGGCGGAAATCGGCATTGCTGAAGTGCATCAGGCGCTGTGCGCCAACGGCCTGCGTGAGAAAGTGATCTTACGCTGTTCCGGCGCGCAGCAGACTGGCAGTGACGTAATGAAATCGGCACTGCTGGGCGGCGACAGTTTTGAGTTCGGTACTACCGCACTGATGATGCTGAAATGTGTGATGGCGAAAAACTGTAACGTCAAATGCCCGGCCGGTCTGACCACCAATGCCGAAGCCTTTGATGGCGATCCGCGTCAGCTGGCGCAGTACTTTATCAACGTGGCGCACGAAGTGCGTGAAATGCTGGCGCGTCTGGGTCTGCGCTCGCTGCGTGAAGCGCGTGGCCGTTCGGATCTGCTGCACCTGATGGATCACCCACGCGAAGTCGGCAAACTGGATCTGCGCGCCATGCTGACAGTGGTGCCGGAGCAAAAAATCGCCCGTCCGGTCTATCTGGAAAAAGATTTCGAACTGGATAACGGCTGGTTAGCGCAGCTGAACAGCGAACTGTTCGCCCAGGGTTGCACTGACATTAAACTGGGTAATGGCATAACGCTAAACAACCGTAACAAAAGCGTCGGTGGACAGTTATCGATCGATATCGAGCGCGCACTGAACCACCAGCTGGATGCTGCGCAGCTGAGCGCGATCCCGGCCGCCCTGCTCGACGATCGCGGCCGTCGCTATCTGGCACCGGCGACGGTGAATATTGCTACCGTCGGCTCGGCTGGCCAGTCCTATGGCGTATTCTGCAATGACGGTATGCGACTGGATCACAGCGGCACCTGTAATGACGGCGTCGGTAAAGGACAGTGCGGCGGCGAAATTGTTGTCAGATCGCCGGGTGGCGGTTCGCAGGATGCTGATGGCAACGTACTGATTGGTAACTTTGCCCTGTTTGGCGCCACCGGCGGACGTCTGTTTGTGCAGGGTCAGGCGGGCGACCGCTTTGCGGTACGTAACTCCGGCGCCACGGCGGTGGTTGAAGGGGTCGGTGATTTCTGCTGCGAATATATGACTAATGGCGCAATCCTTAACCTCGGCACTTTCGGTAAAGGTTTTGGTAACGGTATGAGCGGCGGTTTCGCTTACCAGTACGACCCGTATGGCGCATTAGCCGCCCACGCTGCCGGTGACTCGGTGTTGTTTGGCTCGATTGCCGAAGACGATGAGATGGCGCGCGTACACAAACAAGCGGTGCTGACGATGCTGAACTGGCATCTGGACGCCACCGGTTCTGAACGTGCCGCCTGGCTGCTGCAGCACTGGGAAACCGAGTGCCAGCACTTTGTCTACGTGATGCCGCGCTCATTGCTGCTGTATCAGGATGGCGCTGAAATTCTGAAGGCGAAAACGCGTAAGGATCTGCTGGAAGAGCTGTCGACTGCGCTGGCCGGCCATCAGGTAACGAAATTCAAAAACGCCTGGCGCAACAAGCAGACTATCGCGAATGGCTCGGTGCCAGCTTATGGCGCTACCGACACGCCAGAAATGTTTGTGTTGCTGAATAACTACACCGTGCTCAGTTCTGCTCAACAGCTGGCGCTGTCGCGTCTGCCGAAAGGCACTGCGGTAGAAGATGCGGCGATGGAGAAAGCGGTGCGTAACCTGCTGATGACCGAAGATTTTGCGTTAATCAGTAAGTTGCAGCGTCATGCCCGCGCGGCGATTGAAAATTATAGTGATGAAGAGCTCTCTTGCCTGATTGCCGCGAAACGCATGTCAGATTACAAGGCAGCACTGACGCAACGTAACATTCGTTCAATGGACAGTCTGGCCACCTATGGCTGGATCATTTATCAGGATGCGCGTAACAGACAGGTTCTGGGACGACTGCCTGACTTTGAGGAGTTGTTTGCCCGTGCCGCACTGCCAGAACTGGCGGCCGCGGTGGGTAAGCTGGCCTGATTGCCGGTTAATTTGAATTCGAATTTTTACAGAACACGATAAAACGGGATTGAGCAGATAAAACCGATGAAAATTCCTTATATTCCTGAAGATGCGCCATTTAATGGTGAACAGAAATATTGGCTGGCGGGTTTCCTTGCTGGCCTCCATTCGCGCCTGCTGGTGCTGGAAGACAAGCCGCAGGTCGCAAGTGGCGCGGCGGCGACCACTCAGTTGCATATTCTGTTTGGCTCCCAGACCGGCAATGCTGAAGCCTTAGCGCAAAGCGCGGCCAAAGCGGCGCGCGCTAAAGGCCTGGTCCCGGTGGTGCAGGGGCTGGGTGAAGTCGATATCGACGTGTTCGCCACCATGCGCCATGTGCTGATTATCACCTCCACCTATGGCGAAGGCGAAATGCCGGATAACGCGCAGCTGTTCTGGCAGGCAATCTCCGCCAGCACGGCGCCGCGTCTGGAACAGATGCACTTCGCGGTGCTGGCGATTGGCGATACCGGTTACGATGGTTTCTGCCAGGCAGGTAAATTCTTTGATATGCGTCTTGAGCAGCTGGGCGCCAAACGCGTTACCGATCGTATTGATTGTGATATCGACTACGAAGAGCCATCCGATAGCTGGATTGCCGGCTCAATGCCGCTGTTTGCCGCCAGTGCCGGCAGCACCGGTGCCGCGCTGGATAACCTGCCAGAAGCGCCGGTGATCCCGGGGAGCAACAAGCAGAACCCGTATGCCGCCGCGCTGGTGACCAATAAGCGTCTGTCAGGTGCCGACTCCGCTAAAGATATTCGCCACTTTGAATTTGATCTCACCGACAGCGGCCTTAAGTATGAAGTAGGTGATGCACTGGGCGTGTTCCCGGTGAATGATCCGACGCTGGTTAAATTACTGCTGACCCAGCTGAAATCTGACTATGACACGCCGGTGCCGGGCTTCGACCGCACGCTGGGCGACCTGCTGACTTATCAGTTTGAGATCTCTGAGCCATCACGTAAGTTGATCGATTGGGTCGGTCAGAACACCACTAACCAGGAACTGCGTCATATCCTGCAGCATGACGATAAAGACACTATGGGTATCTGGTTGTGGGGCAAAGACACCCTCGATCTGCTGCAGCTGGATCTGACGCGCACGCTGAGCGTCACTGAGTTCGTAGCGCTGCTGCGCCCATTGCAGCATCGCGCGTATTCCATCTCTTCCAGCCAGAAAGCACATCCAAACCAGGTGCATCTGACGATTGCATCCGTGCGCTATCACAGCACCGGCCGCGCGCGTAATGGCGTCTGCTCCACTTATCTGGCCGAACGTGTTGGACGGGGCGAAAAGCCAGCGATCTTTATTTCGCCGAACAAAGCCTTCCGCGTACCAGCGAATGGCGACGCGCCACTGATTATGGTTGGCCCGGGAACCGGTATCGCGCCATTCCGCGCCTTCCTGCAGGAGCGTCAGGCCTGTGATGCCAAAGGCAAGAACTGGCTGTTCTTTGGCGATCAGCATCAGGAACATGATTACGTCTATCAGGATGAACTGGCCGAGTGGCAGCAGAGCGGCCTGCTGACGCGCCTGGATCTGGCGTTCTCGCGCGATCAGGCGGAAAAAATCTATGTGCAGAACCGTATGCTGGAGCAAGGCGCTGAACTGTATGCCTGGCTGCAGGAAGGCGCTTACTTCTACGTTTGTGGCGATGCTTCACGCATGGCGAAAGATGTGGATAAAGCGCTGTATCAGGTCATTACTCAGTTTGGCGGTCTGTCAGAAGAAGGCGCAGCCGAGTATGTGGATAAACTGAAGAAAGAGAAGCGCTATCTGCGCGACGTTTATTAATTCTCAGTAAAGAGCAATTATGATGAAAAGCGGCAAAAATGCCGCTTTTTTATAATCAAAATCTCCCTCCCCACCCTCGCACAGCATCCCATCACCACTACACTTAATTGCTTACGGATATCATCCTTGCAAGGAATTGAGTTGTTATGGATAACAACATTACTGTGACCGGCGCCGCTGCCGCGCTATGCCCTGACAGGACCGTCTTAACTGCTGTATGCCCGCTGCCGGTCAGCAATATTCAGAATGTGCAATATATCGCCCCCGGCGACAACCGTTACAGCCGTCATCCCCTGTGCAGCGAAGGGGAACTCTTTTTTGATGCCCTTGATACTCAGCCCTGGCTGCAATCCTCATCCGGCTGGCCATCCTTCAGCACTCTGAGCGCGCTGGTCAAAGACGCGATCCACCTCCAGCTGAACCGGCTCAGCCGCACAGCCGTTGCCACCAGCCTGCTGCATATGATGCCCGCCGATCTCAGTAAACTGCTGGCCGCCGTGCTGATTTGCAGCCACCCGGGAAAAGAGTTGCTCTCGCTGACGGGCTATCTCGGCGGTATGGAACTGCTTAATCAGCTGATCCACACCGTCGCAGGCGCGACTTCAACGGCGGCGATACTCTCCGGTTTGCCGGGATTGCTGCTGATCTGGCTACAGCGACATCACCTCTCACTTAGCGAAAGCCTGACTGAAAGCTGTTTGATTCTGCTCAGCAGCGGGCTGGCGCTTTGCGCAGCGGCAGATATCACGCAACCTGGCTGGCTGCTGAACCTGCACGAACAGGTGCTCGCGCCGGTAACCCAGCTCTGTGCAGAGAGCGCTTGTACTACGCTGGTTACCACCGGCATCACATTAATCGTCGGCCTGTACGCCATGCTGCGGCTGAGCAGCGGCTCAACGGAGAGGCTTCCGCAGGCAAATATCCTGATACATGGCGCCAGGATAATTCAGGGATTGTGGGCGCTCTCCGCAAAAAGCCAGGATTATCAGCGGCTGTACAACATTGAACACCAGCAGCAGCAGACTAAAAGCTGGTACCAGCGCACTCACGGCAAAGCTTATCAGGAGGATCTGGCGGCAAAGGCATTAAATCGCGCAGTGCTGCGCTGCCTGCCAAAAGCGGTTTTGCGGCAGAAAGATTATAACAGCGCGCATTTTTATCAGGCTTATCAGCAGACTGAGCAGCAAATTATCAATCAGCAGCTGTCAGTGTGCCCGCTGGGGGGAAGAGATATCCGCCCACTGACCGCCGCCGTTAAGGAGACAATAACGGAAAACGTCCTCTCAGCGTCGGAAGACGGCGCGGTATCGTTACCGTTGCTGGTCTCCGGTGCCGTCATCGCTGGCGCAGCGGCTTCTCCTTCATGGTGGAGAGGGCGCACGGCATTATCTCTCGCCGCGACGGGCATCACCCTGGCGACCGTAGCGGGTGTGCGCTATCTTCGTCAGGCGCACACAGCAGACAAGCCAGATAAAAGCAGTAATATTTGTTTCAATATGATTAACGCCATCAGACGCTTTCTCTCTTCCGACAACACCGGAGCGACTCTGGCAGTGGAATTACTTAGCTGGCTCTTCGATGAGAAAAGCAATCTTGATTTAGTACGTGCCAATCAGTTGCTGGACAGCTTGAATATTACCACCTTCAGAAGCATCGATTATCATGATATGAATGATCAGCTGGTCATTATCTTATCTTACCTGTTGAGCGATGAAAATAAAAACAGCCCGGAAGAGATCGACAATATCATTATAAAAATACATGCCGGTTATATTTCCACCTGGTATAAATTTGTCGTAGAGAAAAAGAATGACGTGATAAAAAACATTCTTAACGACTTACGTAAAGAGTGCGCTAAAGAATATTTAGCCAGGGGTATTCATAGCCGATTTGGCATGAATAAGATCACCGAATTTATTTTATCCCAGATAGTACCTAATTTACTCTTTATGGAAGAAAACGGCAGAAGCCATGAACCGTTGATTTCTAAAAATGGCTATTATCTGTGGAATTACATTGGCAAAAAACTGCTGGAAAACCGTGATTTCGGCAGCGCCAGTATTACCACTGCCTTAAGGGAAGGATTTATTGATGGATTCTTTATTTCCGGCTTGCGTATTTATGACAATCTCAATTCCTCAGCAGCTGAGGTGGTCGAAGAACTGAAAGAAGAATATGATGCAATAAACCGCAATGCGGTAGCATATCACAAGCAAGACAGAGAACTTGCCAGACTACCGATTATTACCATGGATGATATTATCAAGAAATTCTATCCCGGCATTGATATCGATGCGGCACAGGATTTTAATATCCTGTCACTGCTGGTCAGAACAGAAGGACATATGGATAATCAGACGCGAACTTTAATTGGCTGCACAAGCTTTCGTGATCTTATCCGCAATCTGGACGATGGTTTTACCCTGCTACATCAGCTTCTGCCGCAAAAAACACCTGACGCATTGCGAAATTATAATATTAGCGGTAGCCGAAAATTATTTTCGTTAAAAGATCATGCTACCCGTGCCGAATTATATGATGAATTTGAAAAGTCTTATCAGGACATGTGCGAAAAACACCTGGCTTTGTACAATGATATTGTCGAAAAAGCTTTTATGAACTTGCCGGAAGATGACTTTGACTTTCTTCATCATCATGACACCTGTTTTATTGCGATAGACTTTGAAGTCAAAAGATTGAGTTATTTTCAATATTTTTTCTATCCGAAATTTTTCCGTCTGCGTCCGGCAGTCAGAGAAAAGGTCCTCTACAATCGTCGCCCCCACTACAAAGTGGGTAAATTCTTCATCGCCTGGAATAGAAAATCACAAGAAAAGCGCTTTTATTTGCTGCAAATTGAATATATCCGCTCTCATTTTCGTCAGTTGCCGATATGGCGTTTACCGATAAATAAAACCGAAGATATTCCTGCTCTGGAAAAAAGTGTGCTGGATGAAAATTTCATTTTTACCGATCTGCAACCCTTTACCGACCTTTGCGGTGAAATCAAAGAACCCAATACAACAATACACAGCCATATGTCGAGGAGCGGCGAGTTCTTTTCTGAGCGTTACCAAAAATACAAAAACGAAATTTGCGTCACATTCCAGCCTGAGAAAAAGAATATCGTCATTTTTAAGGAAAGGCAGCTTGGTGATAAACATGACGCCTCGCTAAAAATGCTTAAAAAAGAAATTAGCGAAGACCGGAATCAGTTACTGAATTTTATGAAGTTATCAGCACAAAACCTTACCGACACGGAAAAAAGCAATGCCAAAAATTCAATGGAAAAATTTATCCAGTCACTCCCCCTCTATAATTGCTATGAACTGGCGCGCGATTATATTTTCTCTGGTGAAGACAATGCTCCGCCCTCCATTATTATCCCGACACTACAGGCTCTGATTTGTTTCGGCGATATTTATGGGATGCGGGGTTTTTCCCAAAAAATCTCGGCACTATTGCAATCAATCAAGAAAAAGCATGTATCAAGGCTATTAAAAGAGCAACAGATACAGCGACTGGCCAAAAAAGTCGACAGCGCGCTGAAAAGAACCGACGTCAAAAGCTATTCAGAATCACTGATAATCAAGATAAACGCCATCAGAGATGAGATAAATAAAATTGATGATGAAATTATTACCTTACGAAGCGATATTAAACTGTTGCTCAAAGATGTCGCGGCTATTCCGTCATTAATCGCCTTTCCTTATCTGGCGGTGGGATCTAAAAAAGGGTATCTGGCTTCCATTTTCCCCTGGGTTATCGGCACCCTGAAAACCGGGGCAAAAGGACTGTTATCGCATAAAAGAAAGGCCAGATTCGGTTTCCCGTGGCAAAACCCACTGGGCGATAAACTGTTTGAGCATGAACTCTATACTCTGCCGGATCCGGTCGTGATCAATCAGAGCTGTACACCGGGGAAAAACTCAGAGGAAAATATAACACTCAATATTTTCAATCTGTTTTATCACGACAAACCCACTTATCAACAGCTGCTGTTCACCGCCTTACACACGCGTGACCCGCAGTCTGTGATTGCCACTGCCAGGGAACATCACTGGATTTTTCCGGAAAATTATAATCAGATGGCGATGTTTTGTTTTATCGCACTGACTATTCCGGTTATCCATTATAGCAATATGGTGTTAACCATGGAGGACCATTATAAGACAGATAAAAATGACGTTAAAATAACTGAAGATGCCCTGTGGCGTTATTATCGTGATGTACTGGAAAGGCCTTATATTAAACCGGCGGTAGCCCTGCAGGAGGCACAACAGCAGTTAATCAAACAAGCCAGCAATATTATCAGCAATACTTTGCAAGGCACTATCCAGGCCATCGAACTCAATTATCTGTTTATGATGCAATTTTTCCTGCTGAGGGAAGATGTTGCCGCACTGGCGCAGGCAATGGGCACCTCGCAAGCCGCCAGACAGACGGCGCTGACCCGCTGGCAGCGGGAACTCAATTTTAACCTCGAAAGGTTTACCCTCTACGGCTCCAGTCACTCTTCAGTGCAGATGAAATTTCATGCCGCAGCCGTCGGGCAATTCGCCCAGTACTGTCAACAAGTGGTTAGCAGACATCCGCCTGCGATCATTCTGTTCAGCCACAATATGGATATTTTCCTGGCGCGCCGGGAACAATACCGGCTCGACCACCCGACCGCCACTCTCCCTTCAGCTGACGATTTCACCCACAACTGGCTGCAAATAGCCCGCGATCTCTCTGCGTTGTATCAATCCTTCGCGCGCCTTGAATACAGCGCAAAAGTGCTGGCTCATTATTCCCCCGAGCAGTGGGAGGGAGCCGCTGCGCAAAGCGCCTGGCTGGATGCCATGCAACCCTGGCTGCTTGAGGAAATGCATTATGAAAATTTCCAGCCTGCGCTGTGTGATGCGGGCAAAAACCTGGCGCAATACTGGCGGCAACGACAAACGGCAGCAGGCGACAAACTGGCGATTATCGATAATGGCGAGGTTAACCCGCTGTTTATCAATGATGTCAGCCGGGCGCTGACCGAGAGTTGCCGCCACTATCCCCGGCTCTACTTTTGCCAGGTCTGGCTGACCGACAATGGGCGCTGGTTTACCTTTCTGACCAACGAATATATGCCTGACAGCCATACTGTCCGCGCCCGGCGGCAGGCTGACAGTATTCACTCCTCCTATCCGCTTGCTCAGCCGGATTATCAGGCGCTGAATGAAACGGTGGCTTTGCCACTGGATAAACCTCAGTTGTGGGCGCTGGAAAGCTTTCTGCATTTTGCCTCTCAACCCTTCCATCTGCGTTTAAATATTTACCGCCAGGATGCTTTAGCGCTAAAGGCGCTGACCCGGCGTGATGCAGTGGCTTTAATCAATCACCTGATAGACGGGCAGGGCAAGCTGCGAGATTACCAGGTGATGATATTGTCCCGTTATTTTCCCTCACTGAACGTTGCGGATGATTATCCGCCACTGCAGTTGCTGAGTGATATTTTTCAGCTCACCACACCACGCGCACCGGGGTTATATCAATTTATCTTTCATCATCTGCAGCGCAAACTCGCCGGCGGAAACAACAGATTATCGTTGTTGCTGGCAAAGGGGTTCGTCGCCAGTGAGAGCCAGGTGATTTATCACCTGTTTGCCGCACAACTTCCGGACATTGATAAACCAGACGAACAGGCGTTACGCCACTATATTACCGCCACCCTGCAACACCTGCTCTCCTTTAGCCGCGGGCTGCACCATATCGAATCCCGGCTGGCGGCGGCGCCATTACAACATTTTTCCTCCCGCTTGCTCTGCATCGGCGCCATTATTGCCCGGCAGCTGCGGTTAAGCGCCACTGCCGAAGCTGACTTTTTGCACCTGACCTGGGAAGCCCTGCATGACGCCGGCCTGCTTTCGCTACGCGATACCGCCATCCAGCAGATGGCGTTAATCAGCGGACAGCAACCTGTTGCGAACCAGCAGCAGGCAACCGATGCCCTGCACCTGATCGCCGCCAGTGTGCAAACAGCGGTACAGCTGCAGCAACGTCTGCAAAACTGCCTGCGACACAATCAATGGCTGGCCGGTTTTCTGCACCTGTTGACGTTTTCCGGCTTTTCCGCTCAGCAGCAACAGCAGTTGAGCACCATGATAAAAACCAGCGTGCAGCAGCAGCATCACCTGTTACAGCTGGCGCTGCAGCAGCTCCCTGCTGATGACAGCATACAGCTGGCTGACGCCCTGCAAAAAGCGGATCTGCAGGTTAGCTGGTATACAGAGTGGCGCAATAACCAGCAAAGCGTCAGGGTCGCCGGGCTGGGTTTCCACAGTCAGCAGCAGCAAGGCATCGTGCTGCCGCTCGGCGATCCACACTATATTCCGTTGATATTTCGCCAGCTGTCACGATCCCCAACAGAGCATGAACTTATCAGCCTCTGTTTTGCCGATGCGCAGACGCCGCACAATGTGACTCTGGCGCCTCGCTTGCAGATCACCCTGGCTGGCAACCAGTCGGTTACCGATCCGGCCAGCGCAATATCGCTGTGGATGCAGCAGGAGATGGACAAACTCGGTTCCTTGCTAATGCAGACAGAGAACGAATCGACTTTTGTTCAACAGAAGCAGCAGCTGGAACACTGGTTAAGCCAGCATCTGTTTTTCTATGATCGTGATGACAGCCATGATTACCGCTTTATTCAGCAACAAACCCACCAGCTGGTGACCATTGCCAGCCATGTTGATATGGCAAGGTGGCAACAACCCCATCATCTCAGAGCGCCTGACTTACCACCTGCCGCCGACTTCATTCAGGCGGTCACCAGCGTGATGGGTTGCGAAACCCGCTGGCCTTTCCTGACCACAGGATTAAAAGAGCGTGGGCAACGCTATAGCCCCACACCATTATCTGCTCTGCCCACCGACGGCTTCGCCGGGTTCTGGTGGGACCCGGTAAGCCGCGTCTGTTATCTGGGCTGGAAGCAAGGGGCAGAGCGCATGCTTTATGTCAGTCTGGCGGAAAACCGCCAGGCCATCTACCCATTGCCGGATGACAGCGCCAGCGCTGCCATCTGGTCGGCATTAAACCCGTCAGATCTGCTGAGCTATTCTCTGCAGGCGCTGCGCCATGGTGAAATATCTGCGCTGACGTTTTTTGATGACTCCGTTCCACTGGCCTGGCAGTTGCAAAGTGCCGTCAGCAGTGCGCCGCCGCTGCCGACTGACGCCATCCCTACCCTGTTTTCCGGCGTTGCCAGGCTGTTTACCTGCGGCAGTGGGTCAGAACTGCAATACTATTTTTCCCCCGATGCCGGCAGCGCCGCACTACCGGTAAACGCCACCGCTTTTTCCCACGGCGGCTGGCGGCTCGCCTTCACCCCGTCCGCTGACCGGGACTCTCCCGACCTCGGCTTTAGCCTGGAAACACAGCCGTTTGACACTGACTGGCAACACACGTGGTCACTGACCGCGTCGTCACGCTGGCAGTTGCAGCCCGCTCAAAACGCCAGCCGCTTAATCCGTGCAGGCAATTTTTCGCCGACGGCCTATCTGCAATGGGGCGATGGCGCGCAGAACTGCGCTGCCATGACGCTCGCATCTCCGGTTTTACAGGGCAGTGACGGTAGTATGGTGTTTATTTTTAGCGAGGATCATTACCGGCGGATCAGTTACCGCGTGCTTGATCCACAGGGCACGCTGTGCAAATCCCCGCAGATCCCGGCAAGCTGGCCACAGCACAGTACCGCAGCCAGTGCGCAGCAGTTTCACGCACAGCTGGAAACTTTTATTGCACAACTGGAACCTGATTACTGGCCATTGTTGCAGGAAGAAGAGCGGGATCGCCTCAGGCGTGAGCTCGCCGCGCTGCAGCAAAGCCGCTACTCAGCCTTTACCACCGCAGCAAAGGCGATCGGGTCGTTACCGTTTCGCAGCGTCAGTCAGCAGCAGGACATGTCAGAATTAATGGATGTCTTCATCTATTTACGCTCGTCTGGCAGACATTTCGATAACGAGCTAAAGCAGGACACATCGCTGCAGGATACGGATATCACCCTCTCCTCATTGCTGTCGAATCCACTCAGCTGGCGCGAATATGATCTTTATCGTGAAGATGAGCGCCGGGCAGCGGAAAGATTTTTAACCCTGAGAAGCGCCATGCTGCAAAAGGCGCTGAGGCTGCTGAAGAAAGACCCGATCCTGGACAATCTCTCCACGGCGTTGCAGAACCAGATTAACCAGGCGATCATTTTGCAGAAACAGGCAAAAAGCGCCATTGAATTTATCAAACAGCAGTCTGACCTGCCGCCTGACGACAATGCCGCGTTTCTCCTGCAGCGACACTATTTTGCACAGAATAACTTCTTCAGTTACTACCAGCAGCAACTCCATATCACTCCCGAGCTGTTCGCGCAGCCCTGGCCTTGCCTGCGCAATGACAGCTGGCCAGCCGCGTCACGCCTCGCCTGGCAGCCCGCGCTGGATCAGCTGCAGAACCTGGCGACAGCACTGCCGGCGGATGAAAAAGTGTTAAACCGGTTGCTGACTCTGTCGGCGCAGCAATGACAAACCGCGGAGATCGTGCAGCGCGCCACAATATGGCGGCAGATTTGTGAGGGGGCGTTGCGCTACTGGCAAACCACCCACCGCGCCGAACAGCTGATTATGCTGCGTCCGCAAACAACGGCAGCCACCGCGGAACTGATGCCAATGCTGCACCACTGGCCGGTGCGTCTGATCCTTGCCGCCGGAATCGGCGATCCCGCCAGCAGTCACGCCGCGGGTATCGCACCTGCCCGCAGAATCACCGTCGAGCAACAGGAAGATCTGTTGCTGACGCCGGTGGGACCAGCACGGCAACCGGAACAGCCGCCGCGTCTGGCGGGCATCAGTTCTCAACCGCAAACCATCGGCGAGTTTGCCGCCTGGGCTAAGCTCCGCCTGTCCAGCCCGTGGGCGCTGGCGGCTTTCTCCGGCCCCTCTTTCTGCTTACGTCTGCAAAATCGCATCCGCCAGGTTATCGAGAATGAACAGGCGCACTGGAGCACGGAAGAACATCGTTTTTACCACGCAGCGGACACCCTGCGTTTTCTCCAGGAAGACGAGCCTGAACAGCTGGACAAGCGGCGCTATGGCGCATTTTTCCGCCAGCTCTATAACAGTGAGTCACTGGTTATCAGGCTGGTAATGACCGACGAAGAGATGGTTTTTGGCCTGCTGTGTGAATATTTTTCCGCGCAATATCCGCAGCGGGCGAGAGAAGACATTGCCGCAGCCTGGTTTCTGTTCCAGCAGACTTTTACCCCATCAACAGACGAGAAAAATCAGCTGCCGCTCTATCTGGTGGGCGTGTAGCGGCTACGTACCCCCTATGGATATCTTTTTACTCAAGGAGCCTGAGTGACTATATGAAAACTGACATCGCCACTGTTGTCGTCACCGCAAGGGTAGCGACGCCGATTAAGGCAAAGCGTACTGATTTGTGTTCGCTACCTGTCGCAAATATTCGCAATATCTCACTGCCTCCGCCGGGTGATGACCAACACCGGCGGCCCGTGGCAACCTGCCCGCAACCACTGAATCCGCACGTCGAATCGGCTATTCCCGGCGAGTGTGAGCACGAGCAGTTCTTCGATGCCCTGGCTGACCAGCCATGGATGGTACCGGCTCAGCGGCAGTGGCCATCATTAACCAGTCTGGCCTCACAAGTCAGGGATGCCATCCATTATCAGCTTCATATTTTCAGCCAGACCAGCTTTGCTTACGGCCTGTTAAATGTGATCCACCCCGACCTCAGTAAATTGCTGGCCGCCGTCTTAATCTGTAGCGGCCGGGGGAAAGAGATTGTCTGCCAGGCGAGTCTGATGGCCGGACTGCAATTGATTAATAAACTCATTTATATTGCCGCCGGTGCGACATCCACCGCTGCGGTGCTGTCCTGCCTGCCGGAACTGTTGCTGGTCTGGCTGCAAGGACATCAGGTTTCACTGCCTGAAAGTCTGCTGAAGACCCTGTACGCACTGCTCTCCAGCGGGCTGGCCATCTGCGCGTACCATGATATTGCGCAACCTGCCTTGCTGATCGAACTTCATGCTGGTGTGATTGCGCCCCTGATGCAGTTATGCAGTGAGACAGGCATCAGCGACATCGTGGTCAGCGGAGTTACACTGATCCTGGGGATATATTGCATGCTGCGTCTTGTCGGCGGGTTAGAGCTCACGCTGCCACCGGCAAATATCTTCACTCACGGCATCAGGATTATCGAGGGCCTCTACAGGCTGTCCGCAACCAGTCAGGACTTTCAGCGCAAGTATGAGCGACAACAACAGCAGGAACAGCTAAAAAAATGGTACCAGCAAACTTACCGCAAAGAGTTTGACGAGGACAAAGCCAGCAAAGCGTTAGACCGCGCGGTGATCCGTTGTCTGCCAAAAGAAGTGCTGATAAACCGAGCAAAACGCCAGGCAACCGATAATCCTGACAGCAGCGATTTTTATCGTGCCTGCCAGCGGATGGCGCAACAAATTTTATCCGGGCAGCTGGCAATCTGCCCCACAGGCGGCAGGAGTGTGGTACCTGGGATGCCCGCCAATAGCGCTGCGGCGGCAGCAGAAAACGCTGGCAGCGCGCAGGCCAGCTCTTCGTCAGATGGGGCGTCCACCCCTTTTCTTCTCCCCGTAGCGGTACTGGCTGGGGCTGCAGTACCGCACCACTGGTGGCATAGCCGGACACATATAGCGCTGGCGGCAACCGGGCTGACGCTGATAGCGGGTGCGATGTATATGCGCCATAACCTGCCACGCGCCCTGAAACCATCGGCATCTGAGCTTAATTTATTGCAAACCACCAGCAATATCTGTTTGAGCGCCACCAATAATATCAGGCAACTTATCCAGTCAAATAAAACGGGTGTATCTCTGGCGGTGGAGTTATTTGATAAGCTCTTCGATTATAATGGCAACGTTAATTCCACGCTCGCCAAAAAATTGCTGGAAAAAGAGAATATCACCAGTTTCAAAATCACCAATCGCAATGAAATGAATACTTACTTGCTCACTATATTGTCATTGCTTTTTACTCCTGGCGATCAGCGTGACCTGATAAACACCAGCAGTATCATAGCCGCTCTGAAACGTAAAGCCAATAAGCTATGGCAACCGTTAATCAAAAACAAAAAAAATAAAACCGTCAGTGAAATACTTGATCTTCTGCGATTACATTGCGCCAAGAAATATGCCGACCTGGGTATTTACAGTCAGTCAGATATGCAAAAGATATCAGATTTCCTGTTATCTTTTGTGGTCACTGACTTGCTTATGCTGGAAAGAAACGGCAAAGGGGGTGACAATTTCTGCTCTAAGGAAAGTTATTACTTACTGCTCTATATTGTTAAGAAATTTATTGATAACCAATATGTTAGCAACATGGAGTTTTCAACCGCCCTCACCGAGGGGCGGGCTGAAGCCTTTGTGGGCGCTCGTTTAATCAGCTATGCAGGCTATAATTTCACCAGCGAGAGAGCATACCTTGAGGAGGTCTATAAAGATTATAACGAAAGAATGCATTACTATCATCAGCAAGATACTAAACTTGAAGCTCTGCAGTCTGTCACCTTTGATGACATTATTCAGAATGCCTATCCTGATATTGATATTCACGCGCCACAGGATTTTGACACTCTTTTATTCAGAATCAAAACGCAGGGGCGTATTGATAAGGAGATCCGCATTATAGCCGGATGCAAAAGTTTTGGCGAAATCATCCGCAATATGGAGGATGGTTTTGCAGAGTTATACCATTACCTGCCACGAAAAACACCTGAAGAATTGCGCTATTACGTTCCCGGCAATCAAAAAACATTTGATTTAAAAAAACATCCTAAACGGCAGGAGCTATACCAACAATTTGATCAGGCATACGAGGAAATGGTTAATGAGCATTGTAACCTGTATCGCGATATTGTCGATAATGCATTTAACATTATGGCAGAAGATGAGGCACTTTTTCTTAACCAGACTGATACACAAATTTACGCCATAGATGTTAAAGTTAAGCGTTTTAAAACATTACGTAATATGTTTATGCCAAGCTTATTAAGAACAAAACCCAGCGTCAGCAAACACCTTTCCTATCATAATCGACCGTACCACGAAATTGGCAAAATATTTTTTGGCTATAATATAAAAACTAAAGAGAAACGCTTCTACATTATTAATATTGAATCCAGCCGCGTGCATTTCAGGCAATTTCCGGTCAGGCGATTGCCGATTGATGAAAAAGAATATATTTACCATCTTGATAATTCAATTCTTAATGAGAATTATATCTTTATGGATGAAAGGCCTTTTTTTGACCCTTGCGATGATATTAAGGATCCCAGCACTAAACTTAATCGCTGGGACAGAGTTGATGATTTTATCGTTGAGCATTATCACTATTATAAAAATAAAATTTGCGCGGCGGCCAGACACCCCGAGGAGATAAGTTTATCTTATCGTGAAAGACGCCTCGGAGATAAAGATATCTCTCCCCTGAATGCATTAAAAGAGGAGGTCGTAGCGAACCGAAGAAAACTGTTGAATCATATGAAGGAAAAACACCATAAGCCTTCCAGTGTAGAGAAGGAAGCCGCTAAAGGTAAGGCAAAACAATTAATTGAGTGGCTTCCGTACTATAGTTGTTATGAATTTCTTCGCGATTACCTTATTTCAAGAGAGGATGACACACCACCTTCTGTCGCGATCCCCCTGTTCCGGGCCGCTATCTGCGCTGCTGATTTCTATGGGGGGTATGGTGTCAAAAAAACACTCAACTCACTGCTAAATGCGCTAAAAAAATCCTATACTACACGCTGGGTAAAAAAAAGTGAGCTAACCCTGCTGGATAAGAAAATCACTGAATCCCTTACTCAGCCCTCCTCCTCAGGCTATGCTGACCGCCTGGCGGCAGAAATAGAACAGGTAAAAAATAAACTGGAAAAACTTGATGATGAAATAGCGCAACTGCGCAGTGAAATTCATCTGTCGATGGGTAATATCGCTTCCATCCCGGTTTTTGTCGCTTTTCCTGTCCTGTCACTCAAACCTGGCGGTAATCTATTGTCCGCAAGTATCACCTGGGGTATTAATATCGTAAAAAAAGAGTTAAAAAAGGCCTATATCCGCACAAAAGAGAGCATGGAGTCTGTTCCGTGGGGTAATCCACAGTTAGCGTTGTTAACTGATAATCAGAGTTACAGTCAGCTTTCTCCGAAACATAATAATTCAATGTGCTACTCTGGTGAACACCCCACCGATAATATTGTTTTTGATATTTTTGATTTGCGTCGGACAAACACCACGCTGTACCAGCAACTTTTTTTCACCGCATTGCGTGATCCTTCGCCCGAAGTAGTGATTGCCAGCGCAGAAAACGCGGGATGGATTATCGCTGGTAATTACAACCAGGTAACGATGTTCAGCTTTATTTCGATGACAGTTGCTGTGCGGTTTTATATCGACACCGTACTGGCACAGCAAGATTATTATAAAAATGATATTGATCTTAGTGAAGATAAGATAATTGACTACCTGTCAGATTATATCACTCCCCCCTGCGATCCCTGCATTAACCCACCGTTTATTATGCAGGAAGACCAGAACATCCTGGTAAATCAATCCATTCAGACAATTAAGACGGTGCTGGAGAGTAATATTCAGGGGATTGAATTAAATTATCTGTTTATGATTCAGTATTTTCTGATGAAAGAGGATATCGCCTCACTGTTGTGGGACATGAACGAAAATCCGGAGGACAGACAATATTATCTGGATCTCATCCAACAGCACCTCTCCTATGAGATGAAAAGTTTTACCCTCTATGGCGCTTACCGCTCTGCGGCGCAACAGAAATTTCATGCCACCGTCATCAATCAATTTTGCCATTACTGTAAACAGATTACCGACAGTAACCCCGCCAATATCACGCTGTTCAGCCCGAATATTGACACCTTTCTGAGCCGTGCGGAATACTATCAGCAGCTTTACCCTGCCGCCATACTTCCTTCACCTGCCGATTTCACCCATAACTGGCTGCTGCTGGCAAAAAATATTAGCGATATCTATCAGTCATTTGCCCGCATTGAATACAGTGCGAAAGCGCTGGCGGATTTTCGCGTGGAACAGTGGGATGCAAAAGCGGCGCTGGCCGCCTGGCTGGCCGCATTGCAGAGCTATCTGTTCCCGGAGATGCGCTATGAAAATATCGCGCCGGTATTAACCCATGCGGCGAAGAAATTACGCCAATCCTGGCAACAGCGACAATCCACGACAGGCGATTCAATGGCAATTGTCACTCAGGGAGTGGTTAACCCGTTATTTATCGATGATGTCAAAACAGCACTGGAAAGCGGCTGTACCCGGCATTCTGGCATGTTTTTTTGCCAGATTTATCTGTTAGAGCATGGCGACTGGTTTACCTTTCTGGCTAACGACTTTACCTCCGATGTACAGCAACGTCCCAAGCGCCAGCCGCACGGCGCGTCGTCCTCGTGGCCACTTACGCCATTAGACAGTCCGACGCTGGAAGAGAGCGTGATATTGCCCGTCAGCTATCCGACCCTTCATCTCAATAACCGCAGGTTATATCAGCAACAGTTGAATATGTTACAGAATGCCTTTCGGCGTGACGCGGCTCTGCCTTTTCATCAGCGCTTACAGAGTGATGTGCTGGATGTTCGCCCTTTGACGCAGCGTACGGTGCAGCGTGACGCCATGGTGCTGATAAACAGCGTGATAGATGCACAGGGAGATATTGTCGATTATCAGCAGCGGCTGTTAAGTCACTATCTGCCGCAGGTGAACACGCCGGACAACTATCCCATACTGAAGTTATTAAGCGATATATTGCAGATGACCACACCAGCGGCGCCAACGTTATACCCGTTTATCTTGCATCATTTGCAAAATAAGCTCGCAGCACCATCATTCACCTTATCGATGTTGTGGCAGCAAAGCTTTATTGATGAGCAGGTTGCCCATATTTACCGGCAATTTTCAGCCCGACTGACAAATATTGATGCGGATGCTACGCAGGCGCTGCGGCGCTATATCACCGCCACACTGCGGCATCTGCTCTCTTTCTCGATCTATCTCAGACATATTGAGCCACTGCTGGCGGAAGCGCCTCTGCAGGATCTTGCTTCGCAATGGCTTAGCCTCGGCGCGATTATTGCTCTCCAGCTGAAGGTAAAAGCCGCCTCTGCCGAAGAATTACTGACCCTGAGCTGGGCCGCCCAGCATGATGCTGGTCTGCTTTCCCTGCAGGATACCGCCATCCAGCAAACCGCGCTGCTTTGTGGGTGTCGCGCATCGGATCAACGTGAGGTGTCACAGGATGCGCTGCGGACCATGGCACCCCATATGAAAACCGCGGCGGAAATGCATAAGCGTATTCTCGCCTGCCTCGATGCTAACCAGCTGCTGGCGCTTTTTATTACTCATCTCGCCTTTGACGCATTATCGCCTGCACAGGAGAGCCAGCTGCATACACTGGTGGAAAACGCGCTGCAAAATCAGCGGGATTTGCTGCATATCGCGCTACAGCAACTTTCGCTCGAC
Source organism: Winslowiella arboricola (assembly GCF_025527015.1). GTDB lineage: Bacteria > Pseudomonadota > Gammaproteobacteria > Enterobacterales > Enterobacteriaceae > Erwinia > Erwinia arboricola. The sequence continues at coordinate 178,088 of NZ_JAODIM010000036.1, forward strand.
GATAAGCTGCGTCTTTCGCAATTTTTGCAACAAGGGACGCTGCAAGCTCGCTGGTATCTGGTGCAGCCAGATCCTGCACAGACCGCTAAAGTCGCCGGCCTCGCCTTCGCGCGCGATAACCAGCGTGGGTTATTACTGCCACTGGCCGATCCCCAATACCTGCCGCTGATATTCCGCCAGCTGCCGCAGTCGCCAACAGATAGTGAGTTGACCCTCCTTTGCTTTGGTATAAAGGAAACGCCGCATAACTTTACGGAACCCACCCGATTAACCCTAACCACAGATCCTCAGGCCGGTGGCGCACCGATTACCGATCCCGCAGCGTCATTGTTCAGATGGTTACAGTCAGCAATCGAAACGCAGTTAAACTTGCTGAATCGCGCCCGCGATGAAATCACCTTTAGCGCCCGGAAAGCGGCACTGGGCCACTGGCTGAGCCAGCATCTGTTTTTCTTTGACCAGCAGCAGCAGGATGATTACCAATTTATCCAGCAACAGACGGAACGTATGACGCAGATAGCGACGCATCCTGAACTGGACAGCTGGATGCAGCAGAAACAGAGTCAGCCGGGCAATCTGACAACGGTCACGCACTTTAACCAGGCTATCACCCGCGTGCTGGGAGCCAGCACCATCTGGCCGACACTGACGATGCAATTAAGGGCGCTTATTCCGGCACAGGGCGCAACGACCTTAGCCAGTCTGCCCGAAAACGGTTTCTGCGGTTTCTGGTGGGACCCGATCAGTGGCTTCTGTTACCTGGGCTGGATAACGGGAGAGAAACGCACACTCTTCGCCAGTCTTGCCGCAAACCGCGATATCTTATATCAATTGCCGGATGACGCCGCCAGCGCCACTATCTGGCCAGTATTAACCCTGTTTGACTGGTTACAACAGAGCGTGCAGGCGTTGCGTAACGCAACCCTCTCCAGTGCGCATTTTTTTGATTACGCCATTCCACTGGCGTGGCAGCTGCAACAAGCGATGTCCGCTGCACGCCCGCTGCCTGCGGACGCTGTCCGCCACAACGCATTAGCGGATGTGTATATCACAGGCGATGGTGGGAGCTATTTTAATCCCGGCGTGCCGCAGCAAGTTATACCGGTAACGCTGGCTGATTTACCCGATGGTGGTTATCGCATTGATTTTTCAGCATCCAGTCACCAGGTTTCACCGGATCAGGCTTTTTCCCTCGATACCCATCAGGTTGCGCTGGCGCAGGAAGGCAAGTGGATTGCTATGCCGCAACCAGGCTGGCAATTGATCTCCGCGCTCGCCGCCAGCACATTAATCGAACAGGGCATTTTTTCTCCGGTCGCCTATCTGCAGTGGGGGGAAGATGCCAGTAAGATCAGCACTATGGCGCCAGCCGCGCAGGTACTGCAACGTAGCGATGGCTCCATGGTGTTTATCTTTAGTGAGAATAACTTTCAGCGCATCAGTTATCGCATGCTGGATGCGGATGGCAGACTACAATTCTCCCCCACGCTTCCCAGCCACTGGCCACAGGAGAGCACGGCGACCAATGAACAGCAATTTAACGCCACCCTCATCACGCTGCTCGCTCAGCAAAATAGCTCTGATTACCGGGCATTGTTCGATGCCGATGAGCGGCAACGCCTGGTGACGCAATTGTCTGCCAGCCAAAGCAACCGGCAGACGGCGATAACTGACGCCAGCGGCATCATGAGCGCCATCCCTTTCCGTTGCAGCGAAAACCAGGAAGCCCTGCACGAACTGTTTGATATCAGATTGCATCTTCGGACATTGGGCAGAGACCTGGATCGTGAGATAAAAGCCAGCCTCGCGCTGCAGGAGGTAAGCACTTCACTCAGCGCGTTGTTATCGCGGCCATTTGACTGGCGCGGGTTTAACCTTTATGACACCAGTGAACGTCAGCAGGCGCTCATTCTGGTGCGGGCGAAAATAGCGCTGCTGAAGAAGCTGCTGAATCAGCTGGAATCAGAGATTGTTCTGCAGACAATGTCCGACGCGTTACGACCGTGGATTAAACAGAATCTGAATCTTACGGCACAGGTAGAGGCGGCGATTAGATTTATTCAACAACAACCTCCGCATCAACTTTCCGTCTCGGATCCGGAGGGACTGCTGCAGCGGCAGTGTTTCGCTGAGGACTATTTATTCAGCTATTACGAGCTGCAGCTGCATGTGACTGCCGATATTTTTCAGCACGCCTGGCCCTGTATACGCGTCAGTGGCGGTTCCACCGCGGCGCGTCATGGCTGGCAAGCAGCACTGGACCAGCTGCATACCCTGACAAGCGCGTTGCCGCAGGATTACCGGCTACTGAACCGATTGTTATACTTATCCGGCGCCCAGTGGCGTGCCGTGGAAATGTCGCAGCGTGCAGAGCAGTGGCGAGAGATTTGCCATGCCGCCACCTGCTACTGGCAAACCCCGCATCAGGCTGAACAAATCACTCTGCTGCGACCGAAGCTGTCCGCGCAGGATTTCCCCCTTATCCCGCAACACTATCACTGGCCGGTGCGCCTGATCCTCTCCGCCGGCAAAGGCGATCCGATGTCCAGTCAGGCGGAAGGAATAGCGCCAGCCTGGCAACTCAGTGCAGAACAGCAGGAAGATCTCTTGCTGACAATGCCGCAACCAGCCGACCAGCAGGAAGCCGCTACGCGTCTGGCGGGGATTAATGCTCACCCACGCACCGCCCAGGCGTTTGTCGCCTGGGCGAAACTCAGGCTCTCCAGCGCCTGGGCGCTGGCGGAGTTTTCCGGGCCTGCTTTTTTGACGCGTTTACAGCTCAGCATTCAACGGGTTATCCAGCAGGAAAGTGCCAGCTGGAGCCAGGAAGAAGATGACTTTTACCGCGCGGCGGATACTACTGCGTTCCTGCAGGAAAGCGCCACCGAACGGCTGAATAAGCCGGGTAATGCACAATTTTTTCGCCAGCTATTCAACAGCGACCTGCTGGTGACGCGACTGATTATGACTGATGTGGAAATGCTGTTCGCTCTGCTCTGCGACCGCTTTATCGAACAGTATCCTGCGCGCGCCACAGAAGATGTTTCGCAAGCCTGGTTTCTGTTCCTGCACACGGCGGACAGCGCCGCAGAAGGCAACAATCAGCAGTCAATCTATCTGGTAGGGGTATAAAAAAACGGGCCGCCAGGGCCCGTTTCTTATTTGACGACGCGAAGCGCCGGACGACCACCGCGCGGAGGCGGATCATCATCAGGGTTATTATCGTCATCGCTGGCATCATCAGGACGGTCACCATCAATTACCGACATCACGGTTTCCGGTTCATCCTGCTCAGCCATAAAGCTGTTTTCGCCGCCCTCTTCATACGCTGGCTCAGGCTCAAACATGGTGCCTGCGCCGTTCTCACGCGCATAAATAGCCAGCACCGCATTCAGCGGTACCGATACCTGACGCGGTACGCCACCGAAGCGAGCATTAAAGCTGACTTCATCATTGCCCAGCTCAAGGTTACCGACGGCACGCGGTGCGATATTCAGAACGATCTGTCCATCACGCGCATACTCCAGCGGCACCATTACGCCAGGCAGATTGATGTCTACGACTAAATGCGGCGTCAACTGGTTATCCAGCAGCCACTCGTAAAATGCTCGTAGCAGATAAGGACGACGTGCGGTTAGTTGCGACATTTCCATACTATCAGCCCCGCGTTTGCAGGCGCATTTCACGTTCTGGTTCCGTCAGGGAAGCCAGGAAGGAATCACGCTCAAACACACGCGTCATGTAGCCTTTCAGCTCTTTCGAGCCGGTACCGATCAGCTCAATACCCATCTGCGGTAAACGCCACAGCAGCGGCGCCAGATAGCAATCCACCAGGCTAAATTCTTCGCTCATAAAGAATGGGGTGCGGGCGAACAGCGGCGCGATGGCCAGCAGCTCTTCACGCAGTTGTTTACGTGCTGCGTCAGCTTCCTGCGCATTGCCGTTTTCAACTTTACGCATCAGGCTGTACCAGTCCTGCTCCACACGGTGCATCATCAGACGGCTCTCGCCGCGCGCCACCGGGTAAACCGGCATTAATGGCGGATGCGGAAAACGCTCATCAAGGTATTCCATGATGATACGAGATTCATACAGCGTCAGCTCGCGGTCCACCAGAGTTGGCACGGTGCGATATGGGTTGAGGTCAATCAGATCCTGCGGCAGATTATCCGTTTCAATCTGCTCGATCTCTACACTGACACCTTTCTCAGCCAGTACGATACGTACCTGATGGCTAAAGATGTCAGTCGGACCAGAAAACAGCGTCATTACCGAACGTTTGTTGGCAGCGACAGCCATGAAAACCTCCAAGTTTATCGAGAAAATTACTGCGAATAGCCAACCACGAGGCGACTAACCTGCTTAATACAACCGCCCGGCCTGAAGTTACGCCAATCCGGCATCCGCAGAAGATCAGCAGCTGTAACCACCCGGCTTACGGGCGCAAAGTGACAGACAGTTTACCAGATTTTAGGCAGGTTGTGGGGGCAGTGTTGTAGATTTGGCGGGAAAATGCTAGTGAGCGTCGAGATTTGGTCATTTATCTGGCGTCAGCCCATAAAAAAACCCGGTGCAAGGCACCGGGTTTTCGATAATTTGCTCTGTAAACAGCGCGAATTAACGTTTGGAGAACTGTGGACGACGACGTGCTTTACGCAGGCCGACTTTCTTACGTTCAACCTGACGCGCATCACGAGTAACGAAGCCTGCTTTACGCAGTTCGCCACGCAGTGACTCGTCATACTCCATCAGAGCGCGTGTGATACCGTGACGGATCGCACCAGCCTGACCAGAGATACCACCACCTTTAACAGTGATGTACAGATCAAATTTACCAACCATGTCGACCAGTTCCAGCGGCTGACGAACTACCATGCGGGCAGTTTCACGACCGAAGTACTGTTCCAGAGAACGCTGGTTGATAACGATGTTACCGCTACCCGGCTTAATAAAGACGCGAGCGGAAGAGCTTTTGCGGCGACCAGTGCCGTAGTTTTGATTCTCAGCCATTGCCTATAATCCCGATTAAATGTCCAGAACTTGCGGTTGCTGTGCCGCATGGGTGTGCTCGTTGCCCGCGTAAACTTTCAGTTTACGGTACATAGCACGACCCAGCGGGCCCTTTGGCAACATGCCTTTAACCGCGATTTCAATCACACGCTCAGGACGGCGAGCAATCATCTCTTCGAAGGTCGCTTGCTTGATACCACCGATGTGACCGGTGTGATGGTAATAAATCTTGTCAGTACGCTTGTTGCCGGTTACAGCAACTTTCTCAGCGTTCAGAACGATGATGTAATCACCAGTATCGACGTGCGGAGTATATTCCGCTTTGTGCTTACCGCGCAGGCGCGAAGCCAGTTCAGTCGCCAGGCGACCTAAAGTTTTGCCCGTTGCGTCGACAACGTACCAGTCACGTTTTACGGTTTCTGGTTTAGCTGTAAAAGTTTTCATCTGAAAGCTTACCCAAATTAAGTTACACGTTGGTGAAATCCCAAACGCTTGAATAAACGGTTGAGGCTCACACGACCATCTTGACCAGCAAGCCACCCCTTCGGATAGCGTTACCGGAACACAAAAGTTTTGGGAAAAAAACCTTTGCTGTAACGTGGGGTCGCAAGATTATAGAGAAGTCGCACACAAAGCGCGACCCTTTTTTACGATTAAATCCACGACCCCGGAAGGTTTTTTCACCCGCTCAGGGTAAATGGTCAAGCCGCAGGTATTCTTCGCTCTGCATCTCCTGCAAACGCGACAAACAGCGCTGGTACTCAAACTTCAGCCGTTCACCCTGATAAATCTCAAACAGCGACGTTTCCGCCGCTACCACCAGCTTGACGTGGCGCTCGTAGAACTCATCTACCAGCGCCAGAAAACGGCGAGCCTGATCTTCGGTGCGGTTGATCATCACCGGCACATTAAACAGCAGCACGCTGTGAAAACGACGCGACAGTTCGATGTAGTCGTGCTGGCTGCGAGCTTCGCCACACAAGGTGTGGAAATCCAGCGCCACCACCCCTTCGGCCATACCTAACGTCGGCAGAGCGCGATGATTGACCTCCAGTACCGGTTTCTCCTCGTCGCGCGCCTGTCCGGCCAGCGCAACAAACATCCGATCCATCTCGTGATCGGTCTGTTGATTGAGCGGCTGCATCCACAAATGTGCGGAGGTCAGGGTACGCAGACGGTAATCAATACCGGCATCCACGTTCATGATATCACAATGACGCTTAATCAATTCAATTGCTGGCATAAAACGCGCGCGTTGCAGACCATTGCGATACAGATCGTCCGGCGGAATGTTGGAGGTCGCCACCAGCGAGATGCCGCGGGCGAACAGCGCTTCCATTAGCGTCCCCAGCAGCATCGCATCGGTAATATCGGAAACAAAAAACTCATCAAAGCAGAGAATATCGGTCTGCGCCTTAAAGCGGTCGGCGATAATCTCCAGCGGATCTGATTGCCCTTGCAGTTCGGTCAGCTCCTGATGCACCCGCAACATAAAGCGGTGAAAATGCAGACGAAGTTTGCGATCGCCAGGAATAGCCCGAAAAAACATATCCATCAGCCAGGTCTTACCGCGACCGACACCACCCCACATATACAGGCCGCGCACCGGCTCAATTCGGCTGTTTTTCTCCTTGCCCATCAACCTGCTAAGCTTGCCAAATAGCCCTTTACCTGACTCTGGCGTCAACGCTGGTGTGGCGCTTAAAGCCTGCTGCATCGCGTCTAAACGGGTAATGGCGGCGCGCTGGACATCATCGGCCTGGTATTCGCCATTGTTCAGCGCCTGCTGATAGAGCGCGAGAGGAGAAGTTGTTTGCATGGTTCGATTACATTCCCTGAAAAAGAGGTCTGTCCCGCCGTTGACTGGCGAAAAAAAGGCCGTTCTACACTAAGCGATGCAGCCGCAGGATTCCACTTCGAATAGATTAGCGGGTATAGTGGCTATTATTAAGTTGAAAGGCCCTACGGAACAACGAAGACAACATGGGAGTCATGATATGACCTGGGAATACGCGCTTATTGGTTTAGTGGTTGGTGTTTTTATCGGCGCGGTGGCAATGCGTTTTGGTAACAAGAAATTGCGTGAGCAGCGTAGCATGCAGTATGAGCTGGAAAAAACCAAGGCTGAGCTGGCCGACTACCGTGATGAACTGACCAATCACTTCGCGCAGAGTGCCGAGTTACTCGATAATATGGCGCGCGATTATCGTCAACTTTATCAGCATATGGCGAAAGGTTCGAACGACCTGTTGCCAAATCTGCCGGGTGAGAAAAACCCGTTTGCTTATCAGTTAACGGAAGCAGAAGCAGATAACGATCAGGTGCCGGTGCAGATGCCGCGTGATTACTCCGACGGCGCATCTGGCCTGTTGCGTGGCGAACGCGCCAAACGCGACTAATTGATTTTTCCGGGGCGCTTTGCGCCCCTTTTAGCGTGAAAACGCCGAACCCTTTACCGAATCATCTGTCACAATTTGCAGTCCTCACACTCTTTTAACTCCCATTTTTTTGCAGCGAGAGCGTCGTAACGATGAAGAAAAAATCATTACTGTTTAGCGCATTAGCCCTCAGTATTGGCCTGAATTTAACTGTTGCACCGCAAGCCATGGCGGCGCTGCCGGCGCAAATTCAGGGACAATCGCTGCCGAGTCTGGCGCCAATGCTGGAAAAAGTGTTGCCAGCGGTGGTCAGCGTGCATGTAGAAGGCACCCAGGTGCAGACTCAGGATATTCCCGAGCCACTGAAGCGCTTCTTCGGCCAGGAGGGAGGGGGTGAAAGTCAACCGCAGCCGTTTGAAGGTCTTGGCTCCGGGGTGATTATCAATGCGGAGAAAGGCTATGTGCTCACCAACAATCATGTGGTGAATGGCGCAGATAAAATCAGCGTGCAGCTGAGTGATGGTAACGAATATGACGCCAAACTGATCGGCCATGACGAGCAGACCGACATTGCTCTGATTCAGATTAGCGGCGCAAAAAATCTGACGCAGGTGAAAATCGCCGACTCCGACCAGCTGAAAGTCGGTGATTTTGCCGTGGCGATTGGTAACCCGTTTGGTCTGGGACAAACCGCCACCTCCGGGATTATCTCGGCGCTGGGCCGCAGCGGCCTGAACCTGGAAGGGCTGGAGAACTTTATTCAGACCGATGCCGCTATTAACCGCGGTAACTCCGGCGGCGCACTGGTCAATCTTAATGGTGAGCTGATTGGGATTAATACCGCGATTCTGGCGTCAAGCGGCGGCAATATTGGTATCGGCTTCGCAATTCCGGCCAATATGGCGATGAATCTGGCGCAGCAACTGATTGAATTTGGCGAAGTGAAACGGGGCCAGTTAGGGATTAAAGGCACCGAAATGACCGCTGAAATGGCCAAAGCTTTTAATGTGGATGCCCAGCGCGGCGCCTTTGTCAGTGAAGTGCTGCCGAAATCAGCGGCGGCTACCGCCGGGATTAAAGCGGGCGATATTATTGTCTCCATAGATGATAAGCCGATCACCAGCTTTGCTGAGCTGCGCGTGAAGATTGGCACCACCGCGCCGGGTAAAGAGGTGAAAATTGGCCTGCTGCGCGACGGTAAGCCGGTCGCCGTGACGGTTAAGCTGGAAAACAGCGCGCAGAGCACCGCCAGCGCCGCGCAGCTGTCACCGGCTCTGCAGGGCGCCACGCTCAGTGACGGCCAGCTGAAAGATGGCACTAAAGGAGTGAAAGTCGATGCGGTCGCCAAATCAACGCCTGCTGAGCAGATCGGATTGCATAAAGATGATGTGATCATCGGCATCAACCGTAACCCGATTCACAACCTTGCTGAACTGCGTAAAGCACTGGAAGCGAAGCCGCCGCTGGTAGCGCTGAATGTGGTGCGCGCCGGCGAAAGCATCTATCTGCTGCTGCGTTAAGGTTATTGTTAGTACGACGCGGACACACAACCCCGTGTGTGTCCGCGTAACTCATGTTATTCTTCCTTCCGTTCTTTCCTGGCTAACTTAACACCATGTTTCCTAAACTTTTGCGTTCGGTGATCCTTGGCCTGATCGTTGCGGGTATTTTATTAGCAGCGATGCCAGCGCTAAGGCTTAGCAGTAATCTGATTTCTGCGCAGGATGACAGCGCCGATGAGACGCCCGTGAGTTATAACCGGGGCGTGCGCCGCGCGGTGCCCGCCGTGGTCAACGTCTACAATCGTGGCGCCAGCAATGGTGCGCAAAATGGTGGCGTCACCACGCTCGGTTCCGGCGTCATTATGAACGCAAAAGGCTATATCCTGACCAACCGGCATGTGATCAATAATGCTGACCAGATTATTGTCGCCTTGCAGGATGGGCGCTTTTTTGAAGCAATGCTGGTCGGTTCCGACAGTCTGACCGACCTTGCGGTGTTAAAAATTACCGCCTCCAACCTGCCGGTGATCGCCATCAATCCGAAACGCATCGCCCATGTTGGCGATATCGTGATGGCGATTGGCAACCCGTATAACCTCGGCCAGACCGTGACTCAGGGGATTATCAGCGCCACCGGGCGTGTTGGTCTTAGCCCTTCCGGCCGTCAGAACTTCCTGCAGACCGACGCTTCCATTAACCATGGCAACTCCGGCGGCGCGCTGATCAACTCGCTGGGCGAGCTGATGGGCATCAACACCCTCTCCTTTGATAAAAGCAACGATGGCGAAACGCCGGAAGGTATTGGTTTTGCCATTCCTACCGCGCTGGCCAGCAAAATCATGGATAAGCTGATTCGTGACGGTCGCGTGATTCGTGGCTATATCGGCATTACCGGACGTGAAGTGCCACCGCTGCATGGTCAGGGAGCGGGTATTGACCGTATTCAGGGCATTGTAGTCAGTGAAGTGGCGCCAGGCGGCCCGGCGGCTAAAGCGGGCATCGAAATTAACGATGTGATTACCAGCGTAAATGGCAGAGCGGCGGTTTCTGCTCAGGAGACGATGGATCAGGTGGCGGAGATTCGCCCGGGTTCAGTGATTGATGTACAGGTGATCCGCAATGATCAGAAGCTGACATTGCCGGTTACCATCCTCGAATATCCGCAACAGAATTAAAAAGGGCGGCGAAAACGCCGCCCCTGGATTATTACGCGGGCTTATTTAACAAACTCTTCGCCCAGCTTAATATCCTGCTTCAGCGTATCCAGCATGCCATTCAGCGATTGCTGTTCAAAGGCACTCAGCGCACCGATTGACTGACGTTCCTGAATACCGTTTTTACCCAGCAGCAGCGGCTGTGAGAAGAAACGGGCATGTTCACCGTCACCCTCAACATAGGCACACTCCACTACGTTGCTTTCACCCTTCAGTGCGCGTACCAGAGAGAGACCGAAACGTGCCGCCGCCTGCCCCATTGAGAGAGTCGCGGAACCGCCACCGGCTTTGGCCTCCACCACTTCGGTACCGGCGTTCTGGATACGTTTAGTCAGATCCGCTGCTTCCTGCTCGCTGAAGCTGACGCCAGGGATCTGTGACAGCAGTGGCAGAATAGTCACGCCTGAGTGACCACCGACCACCGGCACATTCAGATCTTCCGGCTGCTTGCCTTTCAGCTCAGCCACAAAGGTATTGGCGCGGATAATATCCAGCGTGGTGACACCGAACAGTTTATTTTTGTCGTACACACCGGCTTTTTTCAGCACTTCAGCAGCAATCGCCACGGTGGTGTTGACCGGGTTAGTGATGATACCAATCAGCGCTTTCGGGCTGGTGCTGGCAACCTGTTCAATCAGATTACGCACGATACCGGCGTTAACATTAAACAGGTCGGAGCGATCCATACCCGGTTTACGTGCCACACCCGCAGAGATCAGCACCACATCCGCGCCCTTCAGCGCTGGAGTCGCGTCTTCTCCGCTGAAACCTTTGATTTTCACTGCCGTAGGGATATGACTTAAATCAACGGCCACACCAGGGGTGACCGGAGCGATGTCGTACAGGGAAAGTTCTGAACCTGCCGGAAGCTGGGTTTTAAGCAGAAGTGCGAGAGCCTGGCCAATACCGCCAGCTGCACCGAGAACTGCAACTTTCATCCTAAACTCCTTATTATTGTGAGCAAAAAGTGCCGTGAATCCATCTGGTTGCGAGAATAACCAACCCACAGGCGAATGACGAGGATGTTGACATCATTTTACGTGCTGTCACGCTTAACTTAGTTAAAAAAAGCCAGATCAGAGCGCCCGGACAGAGAACAGAAGTCAGTTCGTACAACCTGAAGATAGCAAATCCTGCGCAGGCATGCCGCCGATGGTAATCAGAACACTATCAATTTTATAACATTCTGTTCACTTCACACGTTAATACTATGCGTTGCTTCACATTTCTCATCATGAGAAAAGTTTGTTAAAATGCGCGCCCGCAGTGAAAATCACGCCCATTTACCGTTAAAGTCCATTTGCATAACCATTCATTTAAATGCATAATAATTTATCGCCCGCAGTTGGGCTTCCTGTTATTTCCTCTTTTATATCGGTAGCGTATGCGTAACCCATCAAAACAAGACGATTTGATTAAGGCCTTTAAAGCCTTACTGAAAGAAGAAAAATTTAGCTCTCAAGGCGAGATTGTTCTGGCGCTGCAGGATGAGGGTTTCGACAATATTAACCAGTCCAAAGTCTCGCGTATGCTGACCAAATTCGGTGCGGTGCGTACCCGCAATGCGAAAATGGAGATGGTTTACTGCCTGCCTGCCGAACTTGGCGTACCCACCACCACCAGCCCGCTGAAAAACCTGGTGCTGGATATCGACTACAATGATGCGCTGGTAGTGATCCATACCAGCCCGGGCGCTGCACAGCTGATTGCACGTCTGCTGGATTCACTGGGTAAAGCCGAAGGGATTCTCGGAACCATTGCCGGTGATGACACCATCTTTATTACGCCTGCACGTGCCTTTACGGTTAAGCAGCTTTACGACGCAATCCTGATGTTATTCGAACAGGAACTATAAATAGCCCGTCTGTAACTTGCCGCTTACCCCGCGTTATCATCACCTTTACTTAGAGCCGACATCGTCGGCTGTTTGTTATTTATCGCCCGCAAAGCCCGCCACAGCGCATAAATCACTGGCTTAAGACGACAATCTCACTCTTTTACCCTGCCTGCGCTGCTGCTGTAGCGTGATCAACTGCAAAGTTACGCACGAATAGCTAAAGTCACTTATGTGACTGTTTTTACATGACATTAACATGACAAGCGCAAACTATAAGCGTTTTTTATAACTTATGGTTATTAAAAAGTCCTTTCTTTGCGAAGTGTCCCAACAAAACATTATTAGCAGAGTATTAATTTCCTACGTGATTAGATCTATACTTATTTCCGTGATGAGAATCACAGTAAATAAAAAGATAAAAATAGACGACGAGGAAATGAACATGAACATTAAAACTACTATCGCTACCTTTAGCATCCTTTCTGCTCTGTCATTTGGCGCTTTTGCAGCTGAATCCATTAATGCAGAACAGGCGCAAAATCTGCAGCCTGCGGGTGTGATCAGTGTCAGCGGCATCGCCGGTTCGCCGATGGATATGAAACAGGCGCTGGTAGAAAAAGCTGACCAGAAAGGCGCAAAAGCCTACCGCGTGATTGAAGCCTACGAAAACGGCAACTGGCACGCCACTGCTGAAGTCTATAAATAAGTTGTTGCAGTAAACCTCTTAACCACGACGGCGACCCCAAGAATAAAAATGGCGTTTCAATCCTTTCGGTTGCCCTGAAAAACAAATTTCCGGAGTAAATATCATGAAAACCACAATCGCTATCGCTGCTTTAGGTCTGGCTTCTGTTCTCTCTTTCGGCGCCAGCGCGGCTGACCTGGTCACCAGTCAGCAAGCCAGCAATGGCAACCTGCAATCAATCGGCACCATCTCGGTAAGCGGCCTGGATAGCTCACCAATGACCATCCGTGAAGCGTTGTCAGCGAAAGCTAACCAGCAGGGCGCCAGCTCATACCGTGTGATCGAGGCGTATAACAACGGCAACTATCACGCTACCGCTGAAATCTATAAATAATTCACCGCTACGGACGTAATACCGTCACGTCCGTCCGTGACATCGACGACCTGGTCATGATGTTTAACCCGCAGGTTGTTGATCACAATGAGGAGAGGAACCTATGAAAATCAAAACAACCATCGCAACATTGAGTCTGCTGTCACTGATCACTTTTGGCGCTTCGGCTGCTGAACTGATCACCACGCAACAGGCAGGCAATCTGCAGTCTGCGGGAACGATTAGCGTGAGTGGTACCGGCGGCGCGCCGATTGATATGCGCCAGGCGCTGTCACAGAAAGCCGATGCGCAAGGCGCCAGCGCTTACCGGGTGATTGAAGCGCGTACTGGCGACAGCTGGCACGCCACCGCCGAACTGTATAAGTAATTCCTCGTCGATCTGCTGATCTACGAACCTTTTGGCCCCGTTCGCCGGGGCCCTTTTTGCCACTGCAATTCAGCCATTCTGTTATCCCTGCCGAACGTTGAAGCGGAGCTGTCCCTCCAGCTCCTCTTCAGCTTCGTCAAACAACAGGATCAGCGCGCCATAACGTCGCTTCTGACCCGATCCCAGATTAATAAACTCAATCTCGACCGGTAACGGTAACAGAGACAGCGTCACCGCATCCCATAGCGAATCCAGATCAATAATCAGGCGATCGGCCAGCGCGAAACGCTCACTAAATTGACGATAAAAATGGGCCTGATCGACGATCTCGTTAAAATCAAAGCTCTCTTTTTTCATGCCGACCGCTCCGCAAACACCCCTACAGCCCTCCAAGATGCAGGGCTTTGACCTCCAGAAACTCTTCCAGCCCCAGCACCGATCCTTCGCGACCCAGACCTGACTCTTTTACACCGCCAAACGGTGCCAGCTCGGTCGATACCGCACACTCGTTGATGCCGACCATCCCGCTCTCCAGCGCCGCCGAGACGCGGAATACCCGTTGCAGATTTTGCGTATAGAAATAGGCGGCAAGGCCAAATTCGGTATCGTTAGCGCGACGGATCACATCCTCTTCATCGGTAAAATGGAAGCAGGCGGCCACCGGGCCAAAGGTCTCCTCTTGCGCCAGCTTCATCCCTTCATGGGCATCGGCGATAACCGTTGGCTGCCAGAAATTGCCGCCCAGCTGATGACGCGCGCCGCCCGCCACTATGCGTCCGCCCTGCGCCACCGCATCTTTAACGTGCTCTTCCACTTTTTCCAGCGCCGACTTCTCGATCAGCGGCCCGACGACCACACCATCATCGGCGCCATTACCCACTTTCAGCTTATTCACTTCCGCCGCCAGCTGGTTTACAAACTGGTCATAGACACTGTCGTGGATATAGAAGCGGTTCACGCTGACGCACACCTGTCCGGCATTGCGGAATTTATTGGCAATCGCGCCTTTAACCGCGGCATCGATATCGGCATCGTCAAACACGATATAGGGAGCGTTGCCGCCCAGCTCCATCGACACCTTTTTCATGGTTTCGGCGGCGTTGCGCATTAACAGCTTGCCGACCTGAGTCGAACCGGTGAAGGAGATTTTACGTACCGCTTTGCTGGCCATAATCGCATCGCTGATGGCATGCGTATCCCCCGCCACCGCATTCAGCACGCCATCCGGCACACCGGCTTTTTTCGCCAGCGCCAGCAGCGCAAAAGCAGAAAGCGGCGTATTGTTGGCCGGTTTGATAATCCCGGTACAGCCAGCGGCCAGCGCCGGACCCAGTTTGCGCGTCAGCATCGCCATCGGGAAGTTCCACGGCGTAATCGCCGCCACCACGCCAATCGGTTCACGGGTGGCATAGATACGCGATCCCGCTTTGGCGGGCGGAATAATCTCGCCGTTGACGCGTTTGGCCTGCTCGGCAAACCACTGAATAAAGCTGGCGGCATACTCCACTTCACCTTCAGCTTCTTTAAGCGGCTTACCCTGCTCGGCGGTCATCAGCTGACCCAGCCAGCTTTTATTCTCAATCATCAGCTGATACCAGCGATTAAGAATTTCAGCGCGCTGTTTAGCGGTTTTCGCCCGCCACGCCGGGAATGCCTTTTGCGCCGCCGCAATTGCCTGTTCGGTTTCACTTTTACCGGCTTTCGCTACCTGTGCGATGGTTTCACCAGTGGCGGGATTAAGCACCGCAAAGGTTTCCTGCAATGCATGCCACTGGCCGTCGGCCAGATAGCCGGTCTGGAAAAGGTCACTATCTTGTAAGCTGGTATGAGACATAAGTTTCTCCTGATCAATTTGCCATCCTGATTAGCTCAGTATAGTTGGCAAAACTCAGGGGTTTGATGACGGAGTTGTTTCAGAAGATAAGAATTGTCAACGCGGGACGCCGATGCCCGTGGGGCACCGGCGTGGTCTCAGACTAAAATCAGCGTGTTCTGATACTTTTTCAGCATATCCGCCAGCCGTTTTACCGGCTCGGTAACGCTAAGCGGCGCGTTATACACCGCCAGCTTTTCCTGATACTCATCGAACTCACGCAGCAGGCGCTCGAAGTAGTAGCGGCGTTTATCGTCGCTGCGCGCGGCGATTACCCGATCGGCGGTATAGCGTAGCTGCTTATGGAACGCAGAGAGATCGGCGTTAATCGGGATATCGGCGGTACGTAAACGCTGATGGCCAATAATCAGCGTCAGCGCCAGTCGATACTTATCGATATCGCCAGGGAACAGGTTGATTAACATAAACAGCTGCTGATAGAGCGCGGGCAGATGGTTTTCGTTGCGGCGCGCCTGATTCGTGGTCATCGCCGATACTGCCGCATACATAAATCGGTTCAGCAGCGTGCGGGCAATACGCGCTTTGGAGGTATCGCGAATCAGCAGAATCACCATCAGGGCGACAAAGCAGCCAATCACCTGGCCTAACGCGCTGTCGAGAAAGGTTTTAATCTCGAAGGTCATCGGATTATCCAGCACCAGAATATTCAGCGTGCCGACAAAGGCGCCGAGCGTACCAATCTGACGGCGCTGGATAAATATCCCGGCGACAAACGCTAAACCGCCGATGGCAATCGACAGCAACAGCATACTTTGCTGGGTAGCGGGCATAATCACCATAAAGTAGAGCGCACCGAGCGGCACGGCGACGGTCATGCCATAGAGAAAATCTTTCGCCAGCATCAGCGGATTGGGCATGCGCATCGCCAGCGCGGTTATTACCGCCAGCATCACCATACAGCCACTGCCTGAAGTCCAGCCGGTGTACAACCAGAACAGCGAGCCTAAAGCGGTCGCCACAAAGGTACGAATACCGTTAATCAGCGCATGGCGGGTTTCGGCCGATTTGGCTTTGATCACTACCGCGTCGCTTAGCACCGCTTCCTCGACAGTGCTGATGCTGCTATTGGTATGGATCCCTTTCAGCAACAGCAGATAACGGGTGGCGGCCCCGACCCAGCTGGCAACGGTGACGGGAGTATTTTTACTGCCGCTGGCGGTGATCACCCGGCGCATCAGCTTCATACGTTTATGCACGTCGCCAACGCTGCTGACGGGTTTCTCAAACAGAACTTTATACTGTGGCGGCAGATAGTCAGGGCGACTGTTCTGGATCAGGAAGGTTTCCGCCGCCTGGGTGATTAGCGTCAGCGATAGCGTATGTAGCGCTGTCAGGCGTCGGTTGACCTTTTGCCAGCGCGAGGATTCCATCATCAGATTGCTGCGCATGCCGTTGAGCGCATTGGTACGCCGCACCAGGCTGCTCCAGGATTTATCGACCTCCTCTTTATCCCCATGGGCGATGCATAGCTGCAACAGCTTATAGTGATCCACCAGCAGCGAGTCGATCTCGCGATCGATATCGTTTTTCACCGATCGCGGTGAAAACAGCAGATCGGCAAGGATCGCACAGACAATCCCGATGACAATTTCGCTGCAACGCTCAATCGCGTACTGCGGCGCCAGCAGCAGGGAACCATTGGCATCAGCGGTGACCACAATAATCAGCGCGGTATAACCGGCAAGGCCCAGTGCGTAGGAGTTCTCCACTTTAATCAGCGACGACAACCAGACGCAGATGCCCGCCCATAAGCAGCACAGCAGCAGCATCACTACCGGCGCGCGAATGGTGCTGATCATAATCACCAGCGCGGCGATACAGCCGAGAAAAGTACCGATAATGCGCAGCATGCCGCGATGGCGCAACGCACCGGAGAAGGGATCGCCGCCAGCGGCAAATGCGGTGCCACCGGCAACAATACCGGCGGTCATCACAGCCCAACGCGGGGTGGCCAGATTAAAGTGAAAGCCGATAAACAGCGCCAGCACCACCGCAAAGGTGAGCTTTAACGGAAAGCGGAGACGTTCGAAGGTGAAACCTTGCATAGTGCCTCCGCTTAACCAAACTCACGTAAGCGCTGGAAGAAACGGGTCATCGGCGGTAGCTGCTCATGAGTACGGTCAACACTGCCGGTCACCACTACGGTCGCGGTGGTACCGGAAGGATAGAGATTACCCGGCTGCTGATCGAGACGGATTTTCACCGGCACACGCTGCGCCAGACGCACCCACTCGAGGTTGGAATCGATAGTCGCCATCCCTTTGCTGTCGACGGTGCTGCTGCTGTTATTTACCCCCGCCGCTACGCTGTCGACGGTGCCACGCAGCACGATATTGCTGCCCAGTGGCGTAATTTCAACGCGATAGCCCGGACGTACCGCATGCAGTTTGGTCTCTTCCATATAGGCCAGCAGATAGAAACTGTTCTGTTTCACCAGCGCCACCGCGGTGGAACCGCGGGTAATAAATTCACCGCCATGCACATTCAGGTTAGTGATCCAGCCTGCAGAAGGCGCGCGGATCACTGTACGATCGAGATCCAGCTGTGCCAGATCGCGCGTCGCACGGGATTTGGCTAACTGATGTTCGCTGGTTTGCAGATCGTTATTCGATTGATCAATCGCTTCACGCGACATCGCCTGCACGCCCAGCTGATTGCGGCGTCCGGCTTCACGGCGTTTCTCACTGACCAGCGCCTGGTAGTAGGCGACATCCGCTTCCGCTTCATCCAGCGCTTTCTGGAAACGCGGCATATCGATAGTGAACAATACGTCACCCTGCTTCACCAGCTGGTTATCATGCACCCGCACGTCGGTGATCAGGCCGCTAACATCAGGGGCGATTGCCACCACGTCCGCGGTAAATTTGGCGTCACGTGTCCACGGGGATTCGGTATAGAACACCCATGCACGGAAAATAACGATAATGGCGATGATAACCAGAATGATGGTGATCGCATAACGTGCGGTTTTTCTTATTAGAGCTTTCACTATGACCTCAGACGAACAGACGGGATACCAGGTAAAACAGACAGCAAAACAGGGCTGTATTAAACAGTGCCGGATGCCAGACTAAATCATAAATACCGCTGGGCATCAGCACGCGACGCACCAGCCAGAACAGCATCAGCGCGACGATAAGCTCAAAAAATATCGGCGGGAACGACAGTCCAAACACCACAATAACCGGAAGCACACTCATCTCTTATCCTTTTGCATACAGTGCCGGGGTGCCGTGATGCCAAAAAAAACGCCACCCGTGATGCTGGGGATGTGCGCGTTACCGATTGATGATGGTCGGGCAACAGGTAAACTGTCAGACGAAAATCAGAATCGTCACCTAATGATAGTTTAACATCAGGTAATCTCGACATGGGGTGAGTAACCAGACGGTCACCCGGCAGCCATATAGTAACGCTGATGACTATAAGTTTTCACCATAATGTGATCTAAATCACTTTTAAGCCAGAGTTAACAATGGAAAGACTTAAGGGCATGTCGGTTTTTGCCAAAGTAGTCGAATTGGGTTCTTTCACTGCCGCAGCGCGCCGGTTGCAGATGAGCGTGTCGGCAATCAGTCAGATCGTCGCCAAACTGGAAGATGAGCTGCAGGTAAAACTCCTGAACCGCAGCACCCGCAGTATCGGCCTGACCGAGGCCGGAAAAATCTATTTCCAGGGCTGCCGGCGCATGCTGTCGGAAGCGCAGGAAGTCCATGAACAGCTATATGCTTTTAACAATACGCCGATTGGTACCCTGCGCATTGGCAGCTCATCCACCATGGCGCAAAACGTCCTCGCCACCATGAGCGCTGAGATGCTGCGTGAATATCCTGGCCTGACCGTTAATCTGGTCACCGGTATCCCGGCGCCTGATTTAATCGCCGATGGCCTCGATGTGGTGATCCGCGTCGGCGCATTGCAGGACTCCAGCCTGTTCTCGCGTCGCCTCGGCTCGATGCCGATGGTGGTCTGCGCAGCGAAAAGCTATCTGGCGCAGCATGGCGCGCCGGAGAAGCCGGGGGATATTGGTAATTTTTCCTGGCTGGAATATAGCGTGCGCCCGGATAATGATTTTGAGCTGGTGTCGCCAGAAGGCAACGCGATTCGCATCTCGCCGCAGGGACGCTTTGTCACCAATGATTCACAGACCCTGACGCGCTGGCTGAAAGCAGGCACCGGCATCGCTTATGTTCCGCTGATGTGGGTGATTGATGAGATTAATGCGGGTGAGGTGGAGATCCTGTTTAGTCAGTATCAGTCCGATCCGCGACCGGTTTATGCGGTCTATACGCAGAAAGATAAGCTACCGCTAAAGGTGCAGGTGTGTATCAACTATCTGGCGGAATACTTTAAGCAGGTGGCGACGATATATCAGGAGCACCGCAAGCGATAACAGAATGGGCGGCGAAAACGCCGCCCCTACACAAGAGCGCGATTTTCTGTAGGGGCGGCGTTTTCGCCGCCCGTTACTGGCAACCCTGAATCAGGCAGTACCACCCACCGTCAGCTTATCCAGTTTCAGTGTCGGCTGACCCACACCCACCGGCAGGCTCTGGCCTTCTTTGCCGCAAACACCAACGCCTTTATCCAGCGCGAGGTCGTTACCGACCATCGAAATTTGCTGCATCGCTTCAATGCCGGAACCAATCAGCGTGGCGCCTTTCACCGGTTTGGTCACTTTGCCGTTTTCAATCAGATAAGCTTCGGAAGTCGAGAAGACAAACTTACCGGAAGTGATATCTACCTGACCGCCACCGAAGTTCGGCGCATACAGACCGTACTCTACGCTTTCGATAATATCCTGCGGCGTTGATTTGCCTGCCAGCATATAGGTATTGGTCATACGCGGCATCGGCAGATGGGCATAGGACTCACGACGGCCGTTACCGGTTGGCTTAACCCCCATCAGACGGGCGTTCAGTTTGTCCTGCATATAGCCTTTGAGAATCCCGTTTTCAATCAGCACGTTGTACTGACCCGGAACGCCCTCATCATCAATCGCCAGCGAACCACGCAGGCCATCAATAGTGCCGTCATCAACCACGGTACACAGCTCTGAAGCCACCAGCTGTCCCATATGACCGCTAAATACTGACGTGCCACGGCGGTTAAAATCACCTTCCAGGCCGTGTCCAACCGCTTCATGCAGCAGCACGCCCGGCCAGCCCGCACCGAGCACCACCGGAATAGTGCCCGCCGGCGCGGCAACCGCGGAAAGATTCACTAATGCCATACGCACCGCTTCACGCGCCCAGGCTTCAGCACGCACTTCACCATTTTCGTCGGCGAGGAAGAACTCGTAACCGCTACGGCCGCCGCCGCCGCTGGAACCGCGTTCGCGCTTACCGTTATCTTCGACCTGTACGCTGACCGAGAGACGCACTAAAGGACGGACATCCGCCGCCAGCGTGCCGTCGGTGGCGGCAACCAGCACCTGCTCATAGACGCCAGTCAGACTGGCAGTTACTTCCTGCACACGTTTATCAGCAGCACGCGCTGCGCTGTCCACCCGGTGCAACAAAGCGATCTTATCTTCACGCGACAGGCTCTGTAACGGATCGAGGATTGGATACAGTAAACGGTTCTCTACCGCGCCCAGGGTTTTGCTTTTGCCGTCACCCAGTTCACGCACGATGCTGCGCGCCGCATTGGCGCTCTGCGTCAGCGCATTCAGGGTAATCTGGTCTGCGTAGGCAAAACCGGTTTTCTCGCCGCTTACCGCACGCACACCGACACCCTGGTCGATGTTGTAGGAACCATCTTTAATAATGCGATCTTCCAGCACCCAGGACTCGTGATAGCTGGTCTGGAAATAGAGATCGGCGTAATCCAGTCGACGTTCTGAAAGCTGCCCTAAAAGGGTAAATAGATCCTGATGATTAATACCGTTAGCAGTTAGTAACTGCTCACTTACCAGATTCAGACTCATCGTTTCTCACTTATTTTGTATGGTGCAAATCATTGGCGTGGGCGGCAAGAACGCCACTTTTAGCAATGATGCAAATCATCGGCACGGGCGGCGAGAACGCCGCCCCTACGTTAAGCCTGCGTTAAATCACTGGTGGCGTCAAATTCACTTTGCGCTGTTTTCGCGCGGCTTGCGCAATACTTCATTGATTTCTGGCTTATCGATCGGCCCGCTGATGTGATAGCGCAGCACCGAAATTTTATTCCATAGCGGCCCCAGCACCTTGCTGGCGGCAAACACCGCCGCTCCCACCACCGGGTTAACCACAAAGGCGGCAGCAACCCCGACGGTGGCGGAAATTTCCGGCGCCACCACCGCTTCCATATCAATCTGGCGTTTGACGAGATCCATTTTGCCCTGCATGGCGATATCAGCTTCAAGCCCATCCACCAGCAGATTGTCGGTACGCATCACCCCGTTTTCGATCCACGCGGTGCCGTTAATTGAATCAAAATAGAAGCCCTGACCAAAGGTGTCGCTAAAATCGAGGCGCAGCTTACGCAGCAGAGCATCGAAACTGATCAGCCGTAACAGCTGGCCGGCGCGCCCGGTATTAACGTCAGCAATCTCGCCTTTACCAAAATGGCTCTTCAGCACGCCGCTTAAACTCTCTTCCGATGGCTGCCACGGCGCTGAGCGCCAGTGCAGATCGTAATCGATATTAAAAGGCGCATCGCGCAGTGGCGTGTTGACGCCAAACCAGTTCGACGCATCATTAATTTTCTTGCCGCTTAACTGACCTTTCAACGAGGTGCGCTGCTCATGCGGACGATTCACCCATTCACCCGCCACGGCTAAGCGTGCGTTGCCGCTATCAATCAGGCCATTTTTCAGCGTCAGCGTATCGTTATCTGGCACCAGGCTGGCCTGCATGCGGCCAAATTTCTGGCCGCGTAACCAGCACTCATCACAGGTGACGTCCAGCGCTGGCCAGCTGCTGAAATTAATCGAGGATGCATCTTCCGGCAGCGCCGATTTGCCGCCATTGCCACTGCTGTCAAACTGCGGATTGTAATAGAGGTAATTGAGATGCGCGCGCCAGGCGGAACTGGCCGGAATCGTCAGGCTGCCTTTCACTTCACGCCCCTGCGCCTCAATCTGCGTACTGCCTCCCACCGACTGACTGATGGTGGCCTCCAGATCGCGCCACTGCTGACCTGCCAGCGTCAGCGACGGAGTACGCAGAATAATATTGCCCGGCAGATAGCTGCGCCCGGCTTGTCCTTCGCTGCCACCCGCCATTAACCCCAGCCAGGCTTCACCATCCAGCGGCGGTAGATTAAGTACCATTCCGGTGCGGTCCGGTAGTTTCGGCGTGGTTTTGCTGTCATTGACCAGGATGCCACGATCTACGCGCAGGCGGTCGCCCAGCAGCCAGCGGCTGTTAAAACGCTGCTTATCACCCAGCGAACCACTGAGATCGAAATGCTGCAGGTTGCCGCTGGCGCTCACTTTCACCGGCAAAGCACTGCCCGCGGCTTTATCCAGCGGAGAAGGTAAGTGACTGCTCACATTTTTCAGATCGCCATCCACATCGACCTGGTATTTAGCGCCACCCTGATGCGGCAGATTAATCGCGACTTTACCGTTCCACGCCGCGCTGCCTTTAAGCTGGCTGGCAACTGGCTGCGGCAGGGCTTTGATCTGCGCGGGCTGCCAGTCGCCTTTCAGGTTGACGCCGATCTGGTAATCTTTCTCGCCTTCCACGGTATTAAAATTAACCCCCAGCGGCTGCCCGAACCAGCTGGCGCTCATCTCATCGCTTTGCAGGTTGCCATTGTCATAGCTAAAGCGGCCAGTAAGCTTCGACAGGGTGCTTCCAAGCGGTTTTATTAGCAGCGTATTGTCGTGTAACGCCACCTCGCCATTGGCGCGCACCTGCTGGCCATCCAGCGGAATATCCAGATGTAAGCGTCCACTTACATCGCCGCCAATCTGCAGTTCATCAAGGGCCGCGCCCAGTGACGGCTTCAGTGGCGACTGATTAAAGTAGTTGCGTACTTCCGGTCCGGCGCCGCTGATATCACCATTAATAATCAGTTTCTCTTTCAGGTAGTCCGGGATCACCGCAGTGATATTTTTCCCCTGCACCTTACCGAGCATCGCTTGTGGCGCATTCATCCACAGGCCGTCATTCAGAAAATCGAGGTCGATGGTGAGGTTTTCCAGCGCGGGCCAGCCGGGTTCAAACTCGTAGGTGGCGTTACGCAACGGCACCCACACTTCGAACATCCCGTCATTATGTTTAAACGGGAACTTATGCGGATCGCCGGCAAAGGTCAGGGTGGCGTTATGCACTTCGCCGCCTTTTATCGCGCCAGTCAGGTAGTGAACCAGTGACTTGCCCATTAACGGCTCAGGGAAGTAGCGCCAGGCATCTGCGGCGTCAGTCAGGTTAATACCGGCGAGAATATCGAGACGCGGCGGCTGGTTAGCGGGCTGATGGTAGTTAAAATCTCCTTTAGCCCACAGCGAGCGCGCCTGAATATCGAGATTTTTACCGCTTAAGCTCAGGCCCTGCTGACCATAGCGCCAGTCAATGGCGCCGCTCGCATGCTTGATCTCCAGCGGCGCGCGGAACATATCGCCATAGGGCAAGGTGGCATCGTTCACCAGCAGATCGACACGGCCATGCGCCACGCCACCGGAAAGCGTACCGCTAAAATGCTCCATTCCCGGCAGTAATTTCCACTGCTGCCAGCTAAGGTCGCGCCACTGAGCGGCGAAGCGGCTATTTTCTGGCTGCTTAAGCGGGATATCGAGCGCCAGTGCATCCAGCTGACCACGCGGCTGAATCGCGCGCCAGTTACTGAGCAGCTGCGGCGATAAGGGAGAAAACAGCGGTATCAGCGGCTCAAGGCGCTGTAAATTCAGTTTGGTGGCGCGTACGCGCAGCTCTTCATTGTGGTCCGGCCCCGGCAGAATGCCATTCTCCGGCTGCCACAGCAGCGAGAACTCGCCGGTTGGCCAGGCTTCGCCATCGGTGGTCAGCCGGGTTTGTGGCACCTTCACCGTCCAGCCGCTGTTTACCCTGGTGACATGGGCCGTGACATTATCCACCTCCAGCCGGTGCGGACGCTGATCGCCCTGCCAGCCTGCGCCGCCTTTTTTCAGCCAGACATCGCCGGCATAGACTTCACCCTGCTTCAGACTCAGCCAGGCTGCGAGGCTGAACCGCGCGCTATCGAGCGTAGTATTATCGCGCATCCACTGGCCGAGCCACGGCTTAACATCAACATCGTCTGCCTGCATCCAGACGCGTCCCTCATTCAGCAAACCATTGTTGTCGCTCAGATCGAGACGCACCTGCACCACACCGTGCTGGCCGGTAAAGCTGGAGAGACTGACCTCACCTTCCGCACGATGGCGCGTCTTTTCATTCAGCCAGGTGAGTTTTGGGATCGCAAGTTCGGCACGCTGACCGGAGGGAGTGAGAAAACTGATGCTACTGTCACGCAGATCGAAGTGGTCAAACTGACGTAAAAACAGATCGCTAATCTTATCGGTTTTAAAACTAGTGCGGTTATTGCCGCTCTCCACCAGCGGAGAGTTAGTGGTGAAATGCATCTGCCAGAAGGTCAGATCGCGGAACTGCCAGCGGGCATGCAGCAGCGACTGCCAGATATCCAGCGCCAGCGTCACGCGATCGATTTTCAAACGGCCGCCATCTTTCAGGCCGACATTAAGATCTTTAATTTCCAGCGTCGGGCCAAAGTTTTGCCAGCTGCCCTGTAACGCACTGGCGGTGATCGGCAATTCACTGACGGCAGAGATTTTATGCAGAATAGCCGTACGATAGCTGTCCAGATGAGGCATGGCTAAGCGTAAGCCACTGACCAGTAGCGCAACGATCACTATCACTGTTGCACCTGTTAATAACAGGATCCTGGGCAACTGCCTCACTAATCTCTCCTTGTACTCAATCTTTCGTCTGCCGGGCGGCGACCCTACATCATTACCACGTCAAACTGCTCCTGGGTATAGAGCGGTTCAACCTGGACTTTAACCTGCTTGCTGACGAAAATCTCGACTTCCGCCAGCGCATGCGACTCTTCACTTTTCAGCGCCTCGCCCACCGCCGGTGATACGTACACCAGGAAGCGATCGGAGTCGTAGGCGTGATGCACGCGAACAATCTCACGCATAATTTCGTAGCAGACGGTTTCGACGGTTTTTAAGGTGCCGCGCCCTTTACATACCGGACAGTCATGACAGAGCACATGTTCGATACTTTCACGGGTGCGTTTACGCGTCATCTCTACCAGTCCCAGCTGGGAGAAGCCGTTAATGCCGGTTTTCACCCGATCTTTACTCAGTGCGGTTTCCAGTGAATGCAGTACGCGCCGGCGATGCTCTTCATTACTCATATCGATAAAGTCGATAATAATAATGCCGCCGAGATTACGCAGCCGCAGCTGGCGGGCAATCGCCTGGGTAGCTTCGATATTGGTGTTAAAGATGGTTTCATCGAGATTGCGGTGACCGACAAAGGCGCCGGTATTGATATCGACGGTGGTCATCGCCTCGGTCTGATCGATAATCAGGTAACCGCCGGATTTCAGCTCCACCTTACGATCCAGCGAACGCTGAATTTCGTTTTCGACATCAAACAGATCGAAGATCGGCTGCTTGCCGGTATACAGCTCCAGCTTCGCGGTCATCTCTGGAATATATTCGCTGGTGAACTCCACCAGATGTTCATAAGTCAGACGCGAGTCGACGCGCACCCGATCAAGCGCCGCGCCAGCGAAGTCGCGCAGCACACGTTGCGACAGCGCCACTTCGCCATACAGGCGGCAGCGCGTCTGGTTGCGCTTCTTGCGTTCAATCACTTTAGTCCACAGACGCTTGAGGAAAGCGGCATCAGACGCCAGCTCATCTTCACCGACACCTTCGGCAGCGGTGCGAATAATATAGCCGCCCAGCTCGTCACAATAGGCGGAAACCACCGCTTTCAGACGATCGCGCTCGGCTTCGCTGTCGATACGCTGCGACACGCCGACATGCGACGCGCCCGGCATAAACACCAGATAGCGCGACGGCAGGGTGATATCGGTGGTTAAGCGTGCGCCCTTGGTGCCGAGAGGATCTTTCACCACCTGCACCATCAGATCCTGACCCTGGCGCACCAGCTCGGAGATATCACGTACGCTGAAGTTTTTCTGCTCTTCACCGGCGACGCATTCGGTATGCGGCATAATATCGGAGGCGTGCAGGAAGGCGGCTTTATCGAGGCCAATATCAACAAACGCCGCCTGCATGCCCGGTAATACCCGGCTGACGCGCCCTTTGTAGATATTGCCGACAATACCGCGGCGCGCTTCGCGCTCGATATGAATTTCTTGCAGAATGCCACCATCGATATACGCCACACGCGTTTCCGATGGGGTAACGTTAACCAGCAGTTCAGCCGTCATGTTGTCCTCTCAGTTCACGCAGTGACTGGAAGTGGCTGAACAGCTCTGCTGTCTCAACCAGCGGAAGTCCGACAACTGCGTGATAACTGCCATTAATTTTTCTGACAAAATTGCCACCAGAGCCCTGAATGCCATAGGCGCCGGCTTTATCCATCGGTTCGCCACTGGCTACATAGCTGGCAATATCATCGGCTGATAAGCTGCGGAACGTAACATCGGTGGTCACCAGACAATCAAGTAACTGTTCGCGGTCGGCTAGCGCGACAGCGGTCATTACCTGATGAGTCTCCCCGGAAAGTTTAGTCAGCATTTCACTGGCATGCTGTTGATTTTTTGGCTTTTCCAGCACTTCACCATTCAGTACGACAATGGTATCGGCACCCAGCACCGGCAGGTCTTCAGCCGCGACAGCGACCCCAGCCCGGGCTTTTTCGCGCGCCAGACGCAGCACGTAGTGTTCGGCATCTTCATCAGCACCGCGCTGCTCTTCGACCTCAGTCGACAGGCGTTCGAAGTGCAGACCAAGCTGGGTCAGCAGTTCACGCCGACGTGGTGAACCGGAAGCAAGATACAGGGATAGCATAGTTTTCCTTATTGAACAGCGAATTGACGGCGGATCTTTCTCATCAATAAGAATAGCCAGGGCCATAAAATACCGTCGACTACACTGCTCCAGAAAATTTCCGGTCGGAATGAAACATTAATAACCAGAAATTCAGCCCAGAAAACAATCACATCCATTGCCAGCGACAGCACCATAACCATTAATGCCTGCTGCCACAATGCTAAGTTACGGAACAGCTGGAATTTAAATGCAACCAGATAGGCCACGATGCTCAGCGCCAGCGCGCGTACACCCAGCGTCGATCCGGCGATAAGGTCCATAACGCCCCCCATCAAAAACCCGCTGCCGACATTTACACGATGCGGTAACGCCAGAACCCAGTAGATCAGAATCAACAGCAACCATGACGGCCGGAACATATAAAATTCATCCGGCCACGGCATAATCTGTAGCACCAGCGCCACCAGAAAAGACAACCAGATTACCCAGCGACCATTGCTGCGATAGCTACTCAAGGCTGGCCTCCACGACCGGAAGGCGGCGTAGCCTCTGCCGGGGCCGCTTGCACCGGTGGTGCTGGCGGTCCCATCGCATCGGCTGCTGGCAGCACCTGCGGCATCATCTGCATCAGACGCTCATTGGCTACCCGATGCACTTCATCCGGTGCCATTGGCATATCGCCATGGCTGTCAGCCCCCCACAACAGCAGCAGATAACGCAGACGTTGCAGGCCAGCGGTTGGCCGCGCCTGAATCACAGTGTAAGCACGCTGGGTATCCACTTTAACGGAGGAGACCACGCCCACCGGATAACCTTCCGGGAAGCGACCGCCTAAGCCGGAGGTCACCAGCACATCGCCCACGCGAATATCAGTATTGCCTGGCAGATGCTCCAGTTGCAGATCTTCGGTACAGCCATTGCCGGCGGCAATTACCCGAATATCATTACGCAGCACCTGAATCGGTAACGCATGCGAAGCATCACAAATCAGTAATACCCGGCTGGTCACTTTACCGACCGCAATCACCTGACCGACCACGCCCTTATCACTGATTACCGGCTGGCCTTCGTAAACGCCATTTACGCTGCCTTTATCGATAACCATCTGATCGGTATAGGGATCGGTGCCAACAGAGATTACCTGGGTGACCATTTTATGCTCATCCTGACGCAACGGCGAGCCAAGCAGTTCACGCAGACGTGCGTTCTCCTGCTTAAACTGACCCAGCATTAACAACTCACTGTTTTTCAGGAAGAGTTCGCGCTGAAGCGCTTTGTTTTCCAGCTCTAACTGCTGACGTGAGGCCAACGTTGCAGAAACGTTGTCCAGAATTTGACGTGGCCCGTTGGCCAGAAAATAGAACGGACTGACTGCGGTGTCCATATAGGTGCGAATTTGGGTAAATGCCCCAATTCGACTGTCGGCAACGATAACCCCAATTGCCACGATAACCGCCAAAAAGAGGCGCAGCTGCAGGGAGGGACCCCTGCTGAAAATCGGCTTCATAAACGCAGCGTATTCCTCGACATCAAGAAAAGGGAGTGACGGACTGACCACCACTCCCCTGGCAGATTATTCTTCGCTGAACAAATCGCCGCCGTGCATGTCGATCATCTCCAACGCTTTACCACCGCCGCGTGCGACACAGGTCAGCGGATCTTCTGCGACGACCACCGGAATGCCGGTCTCTTCCATCAGCAGACGATCGAGGTTACGCAGCAATGCGCCACCTCCGGTGAGCACCATACCGCGCTCGGAAATGTCGGACGCCAGTTCCGGCGGACACTGTTCCAGGGCAACCATCACCGCACTGACGATACCGGTTAACGGCTCCTGCAGCGCTTCAAGGATTTCGTTGGAGTTCAGCGTGAAACCACGCGGCACACCTTCAGCAAGGTTACGTCCGCGCACTTCAATTTCCATCACTTCATCACCCGGATAGGCCGAGCCAATGCTGTGTTTGATGCGTTCAGCGGTCGCTTCACCAATCAGTGAACCGTAGTTACGGCGCACATAATTAATGATCGCTTCGTCGAAGCGGTCACCACCGATACGCACAGAAGAGGAGTACACCACGCCGTTCAGCGAGATCACCGCCACTTCGGTAGTACCACCACCAATATCCACTACCATCGAACCGGTCGCTTCTGAAACCGGCAGACCGGCGCCAATCGCGGCAGCCATCGGCTCTTCAATCAGGAAAACTTCACGCGCGCCTGCACCCTGGGCAGATTCGCGGATGGCGCGGCGTTCAACTTGCGTTGCTCCAACCGGCACACACACCAGCACTCTTGGGCTGGGGCGCATAAAACTGTTGCTGTGAACTTGCTTGATAAAATGCTGCAGCATTTTCTCAGTCACGAAGAAATCGGCGATTACGCCATCTTTCATTGGACGGATAGCGGCGATATTGCCCGGCGTACGGCCCAGCATCTGTTTTGCATCATGACCGACAGCCGCTACGCTCTTTGGGGAGCCGGCACGATCCTGACGAATAGCA
This sequence comes from Winslowiella arboricola, assembly GCF_025527015.1. Classification (GTDB taxonomy): domain Bacteria; phylum Pseudomonadota; class Gammaproteobacteria; order Enterobacterales; family Enterobacteriaceae; genus Erwinia; species Erwinia arboricola. The sequence goes on from NZ_JAODIM010000036.1 coordinate 207,820, forward strand.
ACGACAGAAGGCTCATTAAGAACGATGCCCTGCCCTTTGACATAAATAAGGGTATTGGCGGTACCCAGGTCGATGGACAAGTCGTTGGAAAACATGCCGCGAAATTTTTTAAACATACTAAAGAATAATCCTGCAAGCTGGGGGCGGAAAATAAAATCCGCTTACTTTACCAACCACACGAAGCAGCCACAAGGCGCAAAAACATTCTACTTCGGTGAAAAGTCACGCAATCTCTCACTTATGACATAACCGCACAAGCGACACTGCGACTGCGTGCCTGAAATCAGGCGCTGCGCTGTATATATGGCTGGGAAGCGGACATAACATACATAAAATTTAACATTTTTTTTCAGGTTTCATCGGTTCACCGACGAAGCCGTCTCGAACCACAACCGCGCGGCTATTCTACGTGAAATCGCGGTTAACGGCAGACTAAACTCGATATCTTTGCGAATATTTTTTCACGTTGCTGTTTACCGGCTGTGAGGCAGCAAAAAAGTCACCCTGGCCGCCTGCCACACCCAGTCCCGACAAGGTCTGCCATTCGGCTCGTGTCCTGACGCCGGCGGCAAAAACGCGCGTCGGTGTTGCCTTACAAACCTCGATCAAACTCTGCACAAACAGCTGATTTTCTGTGCGGCGCTCAATATCCCGTACCAGCGCCGGATGCAGCTTAATAATTTCCACTTTAAACTGCTTCAGATACGCAGTACTGACCACCGTCAATCCTGCCTGATTTACCGCGATACGGCAGCCAAAACCCTGCAGCAAACGAAACACAGGCTGCAGCCGAATGATGTGTTGACACACATCTGCTTCTGCAAGTTCAAATAAAAACCGTTTTCTTTGCATTTTAGTGCATTGCAGCAAGGTATCGCGCAGCCAGCGCTGGAACGGACGCTGTAACAGCGCGTCGACGGTCACCGGCAGCGCCAGGGTTTCATCCGGCCAGACATCTGACAATGTGACAATCCGGGTGACCAGCTGACGATCGTAACTTTCCGCCATGCCCATCTGTTGTACCAGCGGCATATATTCGGCCGCCAGCAGCTCTTTCTCGCCATCGAAAATGCGCGTCAGCATCTCACGATGATGCACCAGTCCTTCGCGCGTCACCGCCGGTTTCTGGTATAAGCGCGGACCGCCCAGCGTCAGGGTGTGTTCCAGCAGGGTGCGCCATCTGACACTGCCGCGCCCCACCTCATTCGTATTGCCTTCGCCTACGGACCAGTTATTACCGCCGAGCAACGCCGCATGGCGGGTCGCCAGCTCCACATTTTCCATCACTTGCTGGGTAGTCTGCCCGTTGCTCCAGGCGCTGATACCGATATGGATCATATCTTCGCGATCTAAGGCGCGCGTTGGCGGCAGTGAATCCACGGCGGTGATCAGCTGACTGGCGATACTGCCGGCATCTTTCAGCGTACGGTGCGGCAGCAGCACGGCGAAATCGCTGCGGAAATAGCGCGCCAGCAACGCGCCCGGATAGCGCATCACAAAAGTCGACAGCATATTCACCAGGTCAAACAGATAATCCCCGACCACCAGATTGCCGCTGCGGTCGCGCAGGCTGTCGAAGTCCGGCACACGAATCATCATCACCACACCATGGGCGCCGACATCCTCCGCATCTTCCAGCAAGGTGGCCAGCTGATTATCAAAGAACAGCCGGTTATTCAGTCCGGTTTTCGCATCCTGCGCGGCAAAGGCGCGGATCAGAGTATCGACGCGAATACGCTGTTCACCTGCCTCCTGCACATCGTTCAGCAGCAGGTCGATGGCGCTGCTGGCTTTGGCGGGCCACTCATGAATCGAGCCGCGTTCCACGCTGGCGCGCTCCCCGAGAATCACTCTCTGCGCGCGGCTTTCCAGACTCTCCAGCCCTTTTAAGTGGCGATAGAGCCAGCGGTGCGACAGCAGTAAAATCAGCATCATAATCAGCGCCACGCTGGCGACCGCAATCATCGTCGACGCGCCGATAAACGAGCGGAACCAGGTGTTGGCCGGATCCAGCCAGACAATTCGCACGCTTAATGCAGGATGTTTTAACAGCGGGATTTCCGCCTGGCGAAAGCGGTTGGGCTCATCCTCAATTAGCGCGTTCTGGTGGCGCTGCAATGACAACTGCGTGCGCAGACTATTATGAATATCAATGCGTTCGATATTCAGCAACGGCATCATTCGGCGCAACCAGGGTTCAAGGCTGGCGACCGGCTCGTTGATCAACGCCTGATCAATCTCAGTTACCATGGTCTGTACGCGATGTTCCACGCGCTGATTGCTGAGATAGAAGAAGCTAAGCGCGCAGCCGGTTAACATCAGCAACATCGCCAGCGCGCTAAGCAATGCGATAAACGCAGATAGTTTGGTGGTTAATCGCATCCCTGTGCCTTTTAACTGCGGTTATTAGATAAGCCATTTATTATGGCCTGACACGGGCGGCGATAACGCCGCCCCTACAAAAAATCGCGATCTTTGCCCAACTGATGTGCATTTGTTTGCGCACAGTCAGGATGCGCCTGATTGTGGCGAGTATAGTCGCAGAGGCACCATTTTTAGCAGGTTAATGCACTCTTTCAGGAGATTCTTATGCAAGCGTTACTATTAGAACAATCCGAGGGGAAAACTCTCGCCACAGTTAAAACCGTTGCCAGCGAGCTGTTACCCGCTGGCGAGGTCACGGTGGATGTCGAGTGGTCCGGCATTAACTATAAAGATGCGCTGGCGATCACCGGCAAGGGCAAGATCATTCGCAACTTCCCGATGGTGCCGGGGATTGATTTCGCTGGTCATGTACGTCACAGCGAAGATCCGCGTTTCCACGCTGGCCAGGCGGTGCTGCTGACCGGCTGGGGTGTTGGCGAAAATCACTGGGGCGGTCTGGCGGAGCAGGCGCGGGTAAAAGGCGACTGGCTGGTGCCAATGCCGCAGGGGCTGGACGGGCGTAAAGCGATGATTATTGGTACCGCAGGCTTTACCGCCATGCTGTGCGTAATGGCGCTGGAAGACGGCGGCGTAACACCGGAAAGCGGAGAGATTGTGGTCACCGGCGCCAGCGGTGGCGTTGGCAGTACCGCCGTTGCCCTGCTGAGTGCGCTGGGCTATCGCGTGGCGGCGGTCAGTGGTCGTGAGAGCACCCATGAGTATCTGCGCGGACTTGGCGCCAGCGAGATCCTGCCGCGCAGTGAATTTAGCGGCGAGAGTCGTCCACTGGAGAAACAGCGCTGGGCTGGCGCCATTGATACCGCGGGTGATCGCGTGCTGGCCAGCGTGCTGGCGCAAATGCACTATAACAGCACCGTTGCCGCTTGCGGTCTGGCGGGCGGCTTTGCTCTGCCAACCACGGTGATGCCGTTTATACTGCGGAATGTGCGTCTGCAGGGAGTCGATTCCGTGCAAACACCGGCGGATCGGCGCATTGAGGCGTGGAAGCGTCTGCTGAAAATCCTGCCAGAGTCGTTTTACCAGCAAGCCACGACCGAAGTGCCGCTGGCGCAGGCCGCCGAGACCGCCGCACGTCTGCTGAATAACGATATTACCGGCCGTACGCTGGTCAAAGTTCGCTGACCATTGCTGGATGCGAAGGAACGCGTCCAGGAAATTTCACATTTTCCGCCAATAACTCGCCAGTTTCCGCGCCATACATCATGCTGAAGATAATCCTTAATTTTCAGAGGGCCTTCAGATGAAGCCTGTCAACAAACTTACCGAAGCCGATGTAACGCCGGAAACGGTGTTTAACCAGCATCGGCGCGATATTATTAAAACTCTCGGGCTGACCGCCGCCGCGCTGACACTGCCACAGGCCGCGCATGCCGATGTGCTGTCGTGGTTTAAAGGAAATGACCGCCCACCAGCGCCGGCGGGTAAAGCGCTCGACTTCAGCAAGCCCGCCGCCTGGCAGGCGGATCTGCCGTTAACTCCTGAAGATAAAGTGACGGGCTATAACAACTACTATGAATTTGGTCTCGATAAAGCCGATCCGGCAGCTAATGCCGGGACGCTGAAAACCACCGACTGGAAGATCCGTATTGATGGTGAAGTGGCGAAACCGCTGACGCTGGATATGGATGATATTTTTAAGCGTTTTCCCCTCGAACAGCGTATTTACCGGATGCGCTGCGTGGAAGCCTGGTCGATGGTGGTGCCGTGGGTCGGATTTGAACTCGGCAAGCTGTTGCAGGCCGCCGAACCTACCAGCAATGCCCGCTTCGTCGCTTTCCAGACCGTTTACGCCCCGGATCAGATGCCCGGCCAGCAGGATCGCTTTATTGGCGGCGGCCTGAAATATCCCTACGTTGAAGGTTTGCGCCTTGATGAAGCGATGAATCCGCTGACTATGCTGACCACTGGCGTATATGGTAAAGCCCTGCCGCCGCAGAATGGCGCGCCCATCCGCCTGACCGTGCCATGGAAATATGGCTTTAAAGGCATTAAGTCGATTGTGCATATCCAGTTAACCCGCGAGCGCCCGCCAACCACCTGGAATCTGGCTGGCCCCGATGAGTATGGCTTCTATGCCAATGTGAACCCGCATGTGGATCATCCACGCTGGTCACAAGCTACCGAGCGCTTTATCGGGTCCGGCGGTATCCTTGATGTAAAACGCCAGCCAACCCTGCTGTTTAATGGTTATGCTGAACAGGTGGCTTCGCTGTATCGCGGACTGGATTTGCGGGAGAATTATTAAGTGCGCCTGACGTTAAAACAGATTACCGCGTTGAAAGCGCTGCTGCATCTGGCGGCCTTTTTGCCGCTGTTATGGCTGATGCTCTCTGTCGATCAAGGCTGGTTTAGCGCCGATCCGGCGAAAGATATCCAGCATTTTACCGGCAGAATGGCGCTGAAGCTGTTATTGGCCAGCTTACTGGTGACGCCGCTGGCGCGCTATGGCAAACAGCCGCTGCTGATCCGTACCCGCCGCCTGCTCGGCCTGTGGTGCTTTGCCTGGGCCAGCCTGCATTTAATCAGCTACTCGGTGCTGGAACTGGGCATCAACAACCTGAGCCTGCTCGGTCAGGAGCTGGTCACCCGCCCTTACCTGACGTTAGGCGTCATCAGCTGGCTGATTCTGCTGGCGCTGGCGCTAACCTCATTCCAGCGCGCACAGCGTAAACTGGGCGCCCGCTGGCAAACTTTGCACAATTGCATCTATCTGGTGGCGATCCTCGCGCCGATTCACTACCTTTGGTCAGTGAAGATTTTATCGCCCCAACCGATCATTTATGCGCTAATTGCGCTGATCTTACTGGGATGGCGCTATAAAAAATTCCGCAAATGGCTGCCCAAATAGTCCCTGATAGTGTGTGCCAGCCCGCATATCCTGCAGGCAACTGCGCGTCATTTCCGGCGCGCGGTTGATAATCTTCGCTGATAAGACCAGTATTTAGCTGCTAATTGCAACGAAATCGATATAATGCCCGCCTTTGCTGAGGCCGGAAGCCCAATTTTCATCTGGAAAGGTGACAAATGGATTTCCACAAGGTATTTTACGCGTTGCCTCAATTATCGCAGGAGATAGCAGCAAGATGGCAGTCAACTTTCATATTCTGCTTTTGAACGGTCCCAACCTGAATATGCTGGGCACGCGTGAGCCTGAAAAATACGGTAAGACCACTTTAGCCGAGATCGTCAGTGATTTGACGACGCAGGCTGACGCACTGAATGTGAAACTCAGTCATCTCCAGTCTAACGCTGAACATGTGTTAATTGAGCGCATCCATCAGGCAAAAGACAATGTCGATTATATCGTGATTAACCCGGCGGCATTCACTCATACCAGCGTAGCGATTCGTGACGCTCTGCTGGCGGTGAGCATTCCGTTTATCGAAGTGCATCTCTCTAATGTGCATGCACGCGAGCCTTTTCGTCACCATTCATATCTGTCTGATATTTCTGCGGGAGTTATCTGTGGACTTGGCGTCGACGGTTATTCCTGGGCTTTACAAACGGCAGTAAAACGCCTGTCACATTCTAATTAAACAGAGTACGGAACCACACTCATGGATATTCGTAAGATTAAAAAACTGATCGAACTGGTTGAAGAATCAGGCATCTCCGAACTGGAAATCTCTGAAGGTGAAGAGTCAGTTCGCATCAGCCGCGCACCTGCCAATACGGGCTACCCAATGATGCAGCAGGCGTACGCTATGCCTGTGCAGCAGCAGCAGCCAGCGCTGGCTAACGCCATCGCACCCGTAGCAGCACCGGTTGTGGAAGCGCCAGCTGAGATCAGTGGCCATATCGTACGTTCCCCAATGGTCGGTACTTTCTACCGCACGCCAAGCCCGGACGCTAAAGCGTTTGTGGAAGTGGGCCAGAAAGTGAATGCAGGCGATACCCTGTGCATCGTTGAAGCGATGAAAATGATGAACCAGATCGAAGCCGATAAATCCGGCGTTGTGAAAGCGATTCTGGTCGAAAGCGGTCAGCCAGTTGAGTTTGACGAGCCGCTGGTAGTCATCGAATAACGAGGCGAACCATGCTGGATAAAATTGTAATTGCTAACCGTGGTGAAATCGCGCTGCGTATTCTGCGTGCCTGTAAAGAACTGGGCATCAAGACTGTCGCGGTGCACTCCACTGCGGATCGCGACCTGAAACACGTACTGCTGGCTGACGAAACCGTTTGTATCGGTCCGGCGCAGTCGGTTAAAAGCTACCTGAATATTCCTGCGCTGATCTCTGCCGCTGAAATTACCGGCGCTGTAGCGATTCACCCAGGCTACGGCTTCCTGTCTGAGAATGCTGACTTTGCTGAGCAGGTTGAGCGTTCTGGCTTTATCTTTATCGGCCCGAAAGCTGACACTATTCGCCTGATGGGCGACAAAGTCTCCGCGATCAATGCGATGAAGAAAGCCGGCGTACCTTGCGTACCAGGATCTGATGGCCCGCTGGGCGAGGACATGGATAAGAACCGTGCCTTCGGCAAGCGTATCGGCTACCCGGTGATCATCAAAGCCTCTGGCGGCGGCGGTGGTCGTGGTATGCGTGTGGTGCGTCAGGAAAAAGATCTGGAACAATCCATCAATATGACCCGTGCGGAAGCCAAAGCGGCTTTCAACAACGATATGGTCTATATGGAGAAGTATCTGGAGAATCCTCGCCACATTGAGATCCAGGTGCTGGCCGACGGCCAGGGCAGCGCGATCTATCTCGGTGAGCGTGACTGCTCCATGCAGCGTCGTCATCAGAAAGTGGTTGAAGAAGCACCAGCACCAGGCATCACCAGCGAAATGCGTCGTTTTATCGGCGATCGTTGTGCGAAAGCCTGTATCGAAATCGGCTATCGCGGCGCGGGTACTTTTGAGTTCCTGTATGAAAACGGCGAGTTCTATTTCATCGAAATGAACACCCGTATTCAGGTTGAGCATCCGGTTACCGAAATGATTACCGGTGTTGACCTGATTAAAGAGCAGCTGCGTATCGCTGCTGGCCAGCCGCTGTCAATCAAGCAAGATGAAGTGCTGATCAAAGGCCATGCGGTGGAATGCCGTATCAACGCCGAAGATCCAAACTCCTTCCTGCCGAGTCCGGGTAAAATTACCCGTTTCCACGCGCCAGGCGGTTTTGGTGTGCGCTGGGAATCTCATATCTACGCCGGTTATACCGTACCGCCGTATTATGACTCAATGATTGGCAAGCTGATCACTTACGGTGAAAACCGTGATGTGGCGATTGCCCGCATGAAGAATGCGCTGGCTGAGCTGATTATCGACGGCATTAAAACCAACGTCGAACTGCAGATGCGCATTATGTCCGACGAAAACTTCCAGCAGGGTGGCACCAATATCCACTATCTGGAGAAGAAACTCGGCTTGCAGGATTAATTTTCCTGAAGTTGCGAGTATCAATGTAAAGGCCGGTCTGACCGGCCTTTTTCTTTCTTATTTTTTGCTGCGTGATTGGGTGAGGATGAGTGATGGACGCACGTTTTCTGCAGGCGCATAAAGAGGCCCGCTGGTCGTTTGCGCTGGCCATTTTATATCTGGCTGCCTGGGGATTAAGCGCCTGGCTGGTGGGCAGTGAGATCGGGTTTACCGGCCTGCCGCGCTGGTTTGAGGTTTCCTGTCTGTACGTTCCCCTACTGTTTCTGGTGCTTTGCTGGCTGATGATTCGCACGGTATTCCGCGATATGTCGCTCGAGGATAATCATGGAAATTGAAGTCCTTCTGCCACTGATTGGCTATTTACTGCTGGTCGGCGCGCTATCGGTATATGCGATGCGCAAACGCCGCCAGGGCAGCTTTCTTAATGAATATTTTCTCGGCGGTCGCTCTATGGGCGGCTTTGTATTAGCCATGACGCTGACCACCACCTATATCAGCGCCAGCTCTTTTATCGGTGGCCCCGGTGCTGCCTATAAATATGGCCTCGGCTGGGTGCTGCTGGCAATGGTGCAGGTGCCGGCGGTCTGGCTGTCGCTCGGGGTGATCGGCAAGAAGTTCGCCATTCTGGCGCGCCGTTATAATGCGGTGACGCTGAACGATATGCTGTATGCGCGCTATCGCAGCCAGCTGCTGGTATGGCTGGCCAGCCTGAGCCTGCTGGTGGCGTTTATCGGCGCGATGACGGTGCAGTTTATTGGCGGCGCCCGTTTGCTGGAAACCGCGGCAGGTATCCCCTACGATGTGGGCCTGTTGATCTTTGGCGTCACTATTGCCATCTATACCGCGTTTGGCGGCTTCCGCGCCAGCGTGCTGAACGATGCGATGCAGGGGATGGTGATGCTGGCGGGCACTTTCCTGCTGCTGTTTGCGGTGATCCATGCCGCTGGCGGCATGCATGCTGCGGTGGATAAGCTACAGCAAATCGATCCGCGTCTGCTGGAACCGCAGGGGGTGGATAATATTATCAATCCGGCGTTCCTCAGTTCCTTTGCCATCCTGGTCTGCTTTGGCGTGGTAGGTCTGCCCCATACCGCCGTGCGCTGCATCTCTTACAAAGACAGCAAAGCGGTGCATCGCGGCATTATTATCGGCACCATTGTGGTGATGATCCTGATGTTTGGTATGCATCTGGCTGGCGCGCTGGGTCGTGCGGTACTGCCGGATCTTAAAATTCCCGATCAGGTGATCCCCACCCTGATGATCACCGTGCTGCCGCCGTTTGCCGCCGGGATCTTCCTCGCCGCGCCAATGGCTTCGATCATGTCGACGATCAATGCCAAACTGCTCCAGTCTTCGGCGACGATCGTGAAAGATCTCTATCTGCGCGCACGACCGCAGCAGATGGACAATGAACCGTTACTGAAACGCATGTCGGGGATCATCACCCTGCTGCTGGTTGTGCTGCTACTGCTGGCGGCGCGTCATCCGCCCGACATGATTATCTGGCTTAACCTGCTGGCCTTTGGTGGCCTTGAAGCGGTGTTCCTGTGGCCGCTGGTGCTGGGACTATACTGGGAAAAAGCCAACGCAACTGGCGCCCTGAGCGGCATGATTATCGGCGCCGTGGTTTATACGCTGTTAGCCAGTTTTAATCTGCAGCTGCTGGGCTTTCATCCGATTGTCCCGGCCCTGCTGCTCAGCCTGATCGCCTTTGTGATCGGCAATCTTTTTGGTCGTACCACCGAAATGCTGTATGAAGGGAGCCGATAACGGCTCCCCTACGTCCAACTCTTGTAGGGGCGGCGTTATCGCCGCCCGTGTCAAACTGGAATAAGAGAACTACGATGCCCTGGATACAAATCAAGATTAATACCACTGGCACCCATGCCGAAGAGCTGGGCGACGCGCTGATCGAACAGGGTGCGGTATCCGTCACTTTCCAGGATACCCATGACAATCCGGTATTTGAGCCGCTGCCAGGCGAAACCCGCCTGTGGGGTGATACCGATGTGATCGGCCTGTTTGATGCCGAAACCGAGATGAGCGAAGTGGTTGCGGGTCTGCAGCAGCATCCGCAGCTCGGCGCCGGTTTCCATCATAAGATCGAGCAGATCGAAGACAAAGACTGGGAACGTGAGTGGATGACCAATTTCCACCCGATGCGTTTCGGCGAGCGTCTGTGGATCTGCCCGAGCTGGCGTGATGTGCCGGATGCAAATGCGGTCAACGTAATGCTCGATCCTGGTCTGGCTTTTGGTACCGGCACCCACCCGACCACCGCGCTCTGTCTGACGTGGCTGGATGGTCTCGATCTGCAGGGCAAAACCATTATCGACTTCGGTTGTGGCTCCGGCATTCTGGCGATTGCCGCGCTGAAACTGGGCGCTGCGCAGGCTATCGGTATTGATATCGATCCGCAGGCGATTCAGGCCAGTCGTGATAACGCAGAACGCAATGGCGTTTCCGATCGCCTGTCGCTGTATCTGCCGCATCAGCAGCCGGAAAATCTCTCTGCCGATGTGGTGGTCGCCAATATCCTTGCCGGCCCGTTACGCGAGCTGGCGCCGCTGATTAGCGTGCTGCCAACCACGGGTGGTCACTTAGGACTTTCCGGTGTACTGGCCAGTCAGGCAGAGGGCGTTTGTGAAGCTTACGCTGACAAATTTGCCCTTGACCCGGTCGCCGAAAAAGAGGAGTGGTGCCGTATTACCGGCGTGCGCCGCTAAATGTGAATCATCAGGCGCAGCTGCATTTTCATCACGGTGAAACACTGCAATGGCGCCTTTTGACATGGCGGATATCACGTAAAGCAGCATATATGACGTGATTTATATCGCTATATAGCTCACAAAAAAAGAAAAAACTTTGTACACAATTTCATCGTTATTTTTTAACTTATTGTATATCAAGGAAAAATATCAGGAAGCTAACTCTCATTGCCACTTTCCTTGATCTGTTCGGGTGGATTGTTCAAAGTTTGGCCTTTCATCTTCGTTAAAAAATGCGTAATATACGCCGCCTTGCGAACATATATGGTCACTTCTTTTTCATGCGCATAGGACAACACCAGCTTCGTAATCGTTTAATAGCAGCCCCGATGGCCGGGATTACTGACAGGCCTTTCAGGACGCTCTGTTATGCAATGGGGGCCGGAATGACCGTTTCGGAGATGTTGTCGTCGAACCCGGAAGTCTGGGCCAGCGATAAGTCCCGTTTGCGTATGGTACATAGTGATGAGCCTGGTATTCGCACCGTGCAAATTGCCGGTTGCGATCCCGATGAGATGGCCCAGGCCGCGCGTTTTAACGCAGATTCTGGCGCACAGATTATCGATATCAATATGGGCTGCCCGGCTAAGAAAGTGAATCGCAAGATGGCAGGTTCGGCGCTGCTGCAACATCCTGAGCTGGTGAAGTCTATCCTCTCAGCGGTAGTGAATGCAGTTGACGTACCGGTGACCTTAAAGATTCGCACCGGCTGGGATACAGACAATCGCAATTGCATAGAGATTGCCCAATTGGCTGAACGCTGTGGTATTCAGGCCCTGACAATACATGGACGCACACGCGCTTGTATGTTCAATGGTGATGCTGAATATGACAGCATTCGGACAGTTAAGCAGAACGTTTCCATTCCGGTTATCGCGAATGGAGACATTACTGACCCGCACAAAGCCAGAGCAGTACTTGACTATACGGGGGCTGATGCCCTGATGATAGGCCGTGCTGCTCAGGGAAGACCGTGGATCTTCCGGGAAATCCAGCATTATCTGGACACTGGGGAGCTGCTGGCACCGATGCCGCTGGCAGAAGTTAAGCGCTTGCTCATCGGGCACTTACGGGAACTGCACGACTTTTATGGTCAGCGCAAGGGATACCGTATTGCCCGGAAGCACGTCTCCTGGTATCTCCAGGAGCACGCCCCGAACGACCAGTTTCGGCGCACATTCAACGCCATTGAGGATGCCAGCGAACAGCTGGAGGCGTTGGAGGCATACTTCGAAAATTTGCCCAAACAGAAATAAAGAGCTGACAGAACTATGTTCGAACAACGCGTAAACTCTGACGTACTGACCGTTTCTACCGTAAATTCACAAGATCAGGTTACCCAAAAACCTCTGCGTGATTCGGTCAAACAGGCACTGAAGGGCTATTTTGCTCAATTAAATGGTCAGGATGTGAATGATCTGTATGAGCTGGTACTGGCTGAAGTAGAACAGCCTTTGTTGGACATGGTGATGCAATACACCCGTGGCAACCAGACCCGTGCAGCCCTGATGATGGGTATCAACCGCGGTACACTGCGTAAGAAACTGAAAAAATACGGCATGAACTAAGGTTTCGGTTCATTGTTATGAAGGCGCTGCTTAATAATCAGCGCCTTTTTTAATCCCTGCCAGTAGTCAGACTTCTCTGACTTATGTAAAGTTTCAGCGAAGCGCCAACTTCCCGGCTTAAATGATGTCTGATGCTATGTACCGCGATGGATTAATTTCTTTGTGCGTTACATTACCTATTCACGCATAAAGAGATACTAATGAAAGCACCAAAAGCGCCACCGGCCTTCTCACGGGATTTGCTACGCCCGCGTTACTGGTCGACATGGGCAGGTCTGGGTCTGCTTTTCTTGCTGGTTCAGCTTCCTTTCCCGCTGCTGGAAAAACTCGGCACCTGGATGGGCCGCACTTCGATGCGTTTCTTAAAGCGCCGGGTGCGCATCACACGCCGCAACCTGGAACTCTGTTTCCCCGATTTAGCGCCTGACATGGTTGAGCAGCGTATTGTCCGCAATTTCGAATCACTGGGCATGGGCCTGCTGGAAACCGGTATGGCGTGGTTCTGGTCCGACGCGCGCGTCAAACGCTGGTTTACCGTTAATGGCCTGCAAAATCTGCAACAGGCTCAGCAAGGCAATCGTGGCGCACTGATTATTGGCGTGCACTTTATGTCACTGGAGTTAGGTGGTCGTGTGATGGGCATCTGTCAGCCGATGATGGCGATGTATCGCCCGCACAACAATAAATTGATGGAGTGGGTGCAGACTAAAGGCCGCATGCGCTCGAATAAAGCGATGATTAATCGTCGTGATCTGCGCGGCATGGTGAGCGCCCTGAAACAGGGTGAAGCGGTCTGGTTCGCGCCAGATCAGGACTACGGCCCAAAAGGCAGCGTGTTTGCCCCGCTGTTTGCCGTGCCCCAGGCGGCGACCACCAGCGGGACCTATATGCTGGCGCGGCTGGCCAAACCGGCGATGGTAACGGTAGTGCTGATTCGCAAAGAGAACGGCAAAGGTTATGAGCTGGTGATCCAGCCTGAACTGCAGGACTACCCATTAGAAGATGAGCACGCCGCTGCTGCCTATATGAATAAAGTGATTGAGCGCGAAATTATGCGCGCGCCAAATCAATATATGTGGCTGCATCGCCGCTTTAAAACGCGTCCGGCGGGAGCCTCTTCCCTCTACTAGCCCCCATTATGCGAAAAGCCCGTTTGTGCAAAACAAACGGGCTTTTTTTGTTTCTGCCGTAACCCAGCCAAAAACGGACCGCCGCAACTGCGCTCACGGTCACACTGCTTCTATATAGTGAAACTATTTGCACTGTTTGTGATCGCCGCATCTGGTATTGCCTCTATTTGGTGCGCGATATTAATGAAACTTACTAATCAGAACCAGGTATTAATATCCCTTTCCAGTGATTTCAGGATTCTGCAATTTTGGCATTCCATTTGCAAAGTCGTGGAAGGCTTAACGCCGCAGACAGGAAAAAGTGCACTGCAATAAAGCGCACTAAACATAAAAAATCAATTACGCCACACAGGATGCTTTATGAATAAAATGATGCTTTCAACTTTGATTGCCACTGCGGCACTGTTTACAGTTGCTAATCAGGCTCATGCTGGCACCACGCTGGACGCCATTAAAAAGAAAGGTTTTGTGCAGTGCGGTATCAGCGATGGCCTGCCGGGCTTCTCGTATGCTGATGCCAGCGGTAAGTTTACTGGTCTTGACGTTGACGTATGCCGCGCAACGGCTGCTGCGGTATTTGGCGATGCCACTAAAGTGAAATACACCCCACTGACTGCGAAAGAGCGCTTTACCGCCTTACAGTCTGGTGAAGTAGATATCCTCTCGCGTAATACCACCTGGACCTCAGCTCGCGATGGCGGCATGGGCTTTATGTTCGCTGGCGTTAACTATTATGACGGTATCGGCTTCCTCACCCATAACAAAGCCGGACTAAAGAGCGCGAAAGAGCTTGATGGCGCGACAGTCTGTCTGCAGGCCGGTACTGATACCGAACTCAATGTGGCTGACTTCTTCAAAGCCAATAACATGAAATTCACCCCGGTCACCTTCGACCGCTCCGATGAGTCAGCCAAAGCGCTGGACAGCGGCCGCTGCGATACGCTGGCTTCTGACCAGTCTCAGCTGTATGCACTGCGTATTAAACTGGGCAAACCTGGCGAATTTATCGTGCTGCCGGAAGTGATCTCGAAAGAGCCACTGGGACCGGTGGTACGTCGTGGTGATGATGACTGGTTCACCATCGTTAAATGGTCATTTAACGCCATGCTGAACGCTGAAGAGATGGGTATCACCTCGAAAAACGTTGATCAGATGGCCGCTAAACCGACCACGCCGGATATGGCTCACCTGTTAGGCAGTGAAGGCGACTTCGGTAAGGATCTGAAGCTCGATAACAAATGGGCTTATAACATCATTAAACAGGTCGGCAACTATCAGGAAAGCTTTGACCGCAACGTCGGTAAAGACAGCGCGCTGAAAATCGCCCGTGGTCAGAATGCTCTGTGGAATGCTGGCGGCATCCAGTACGCTCCACCAGTACGTTAATTCCCACCGTTTACCGGGCGCCGCACACGCGGTGCCCACGCCAGAGTTTCCGTAGCTGAGGTTTCAACATGTCTCAACGCCCAACCGTGAAAAGGGATATTTCATTCAGCAATCCAGCGGTGCGCGCATGGCTTTATCAGATTATCGCAATTGTCGCGGTTTTCGCCGTGGTGGGTTATCTGATTCATAACACCGTAGTGAACCTGGGCAACCGTGGTATTACCTCCGGTTTTGGCTTTCTTGAGCGCAGCGCCGGTTTTGGTATCGTCCAGCATCTGATTGATTATTCAGATTCCGATACTTACGCCCGCGTCTTTCTTGTCGGTCTGACCAATACCCTGCTGGTTTCCGCGCTCTGTATTGTTTTCGCCACTATTCTGGGATTTTTTATTGGTTTAGCGCGTCTGTCCGATAACTGGCTGCTGCGCAAAATTTCGAATATCTATATCGAAATTTTCCGTAATATCCCGCCATTGCTGCAAATCTTCTTTTGGTATTTTGCCGTATTGCGCAATCTGCCGGGACCGCGTCAGGCACTTAACGCTTTCGATCTCGCTTTTGTCAGCAACCGCGGTCTCTATATTCCGTGGCCAGAATACGCGCCCGGCACTCTGCCTTTTCTGGTCGCGCTGTTGATTGCGATTGCCGCCAGCGTCGGCCTGTTCCGTTTTAACCGTAAATATCAGTTAAAAACCGGCCAGCTGCGCCGTAGCTGGCCCAGCGCGCTGGCGATGCTGATTGTGTTTCCGCTGGTAGCGCACCTTACGTTCGGCGCCGCAATGCACTGGGACGTGCCGGAATTGCGTGGCTTTAACTTCCGTGGTGGCTTCGCGTTGATCCCGGAACTGGCGGCCCTGACGCTGGCGCTTTCGATCTATACCTCATCGTTTATCGCTGAAGTGATTCGCTCCGGGATCCAGTCAGTCGATCACGGCCAGCACGAAGCCGCACGTTCACTCGGGCTGCCAAATCCGGTCACCCTGCGTCAGGTAATTATCCCGCAGGCAATGCGCGTGATCATTCCACCGCTTACCAGTCAGTACCTGAATATCGTGAAAAACTCGTCGCTGGCAGCAGCGATTGGTTATCCGGACATGGTATCGCTGTTTGCCGGCACGGTACTGAATCAGACCGGACAGGCCATCGAAACCATTGCCATCACCATGGCGGTCTATCTGATCATCAGCCTGTCGATTTCGCTGTTAATGAACATCTATAACCGCAAAATCGCCCTGATTGAGCGTTAAGAGAACGGTATCATTATGACTGTAACCACTCATGAAACTCCGCCGGTACCCACCAATGCGTTTTCACGCATGGTGAGCTGGGCAAGAAAAAATCTGTTCTCCAGCTGGTCCAACTCCCTGCTGACGCTATTCTGTCTGTGGGTGATCTGGACAGTGATTCCTCCGGCCCTGAACTGGCTGATATTCCAGGCGAACTGGATAGGCAGCACCCGCGCCGACTGTACTAAAGATGGCGCATGCTGGGTGTTTATCCATGCCCGTTTCGGCCAGTTTATGTATGGGCTCTATCCGCACGAACTGCGCTGGCGCATCAATCTGTCACTGGTCATTGGCCTGCTGTCGATTATCCCGATGTTTATCAAAACCCTGCCACACCGCGGGCGCTATATTGCCATCTGGGCAGTCAGCTACCCGATTGTGGTGTGGTTGTTGCTGTATGGCGGCTACTTCGGTCTGGAGCGGGTGGAAACACGCCAGTGGGGCGGCTTAACCCTGACGTTAATTATCGCCTCAATCGGTATCGCGGGTGCACTGCCGCTGGGGATTTTATTAGCGCTGGGTCGCCGTTCCCGTATGCCGGTATTACGCACGCTGTCGATTATCTTTATCGAGTTCTGGCGCGGCGTGCCGCTGATTACCGTACTGTTTATGTCCTCGGTAATGCTGCCGCTGTTTATGGCGGAAGGCACCAGCATCGACAAACTGGTTCGTGCTTTAGTCGGCGTTATCCTGTTTCAGTCAGCTTATGTTGCTGAAGTGGTGCGTGGTGGCTTGCAGGCGTTGCCTAAAGGCCAATATGAAGCCGCAGAATCGCTGGCACTGGGCTACTGGAAAACCCAGGGCCTGGTGATCCTGCCGCAGGCGTTGAAAATGGTGATTCCGGGGCTGGTTAACACCATTATTGCCCTGTTTAAAGACACCAGTCTGGTGATCATCATTGGTTTATTTGATCTTTTCAGTAGTGTGCAACAGGCAACTGTCGACCCGACCTGGCTCGGTATGTCGACTGAAGGCTATGTTTTCGCCGCGCTGGTCTACTGGATTTTCTGTTTTAGCATGTCGCGCTACAGCCAGCATCTGGAAAAGCGCTTTCACACCGGGCGTACACCGCACTGAGGTTTAAAATGACTCAATCTAAAATGAATTCTGACGACGCGATGATGATTACGCTCGAGAATGTTAACAAGTGGTATGGACTGTTCCATGTGTTGAAAGATATCAATCTGAAGGTCAAACCGCGCGAGCGTATCGTGCTGTGTGGTCCTTCAGGCTCCGGTAAATCAACCACCATTCGCTGTATTAACCATCTGGAAGAGCATCAGCAGGGACGTATTGTTGTCGATGGCACTCTGCTGAATGATGATCTGCGCAATATTGAACGCGTGCGTACTGAAGTGGGAATGGTATTCCAGCACTTTAATCTGTTCCCGCATCTGACCGTGTTGCAAAACTGCACTCTGGCACCAATTTGGGTGCGTAAGACACCCAAGAAAGAAGCAGAACAGCTGGCAATGCACTATCTGGAGCGCGTACGTATTGCCGAGCATGCACATAAATTCCCCGGCCAGCTCTCCGGTGGTCAGCAGCAGCGCGTGGCTATCGCCCGCTCGCTGTGCATGAAGCCGAAAATCATGCTGTTTGATGAGCCGACTTCCGCACTGGATCCGGAGATGGTGAAAGAGGTACTGGATACGATGATTGGTCTGGCAGAGGATGGCATGACCATGCTGTGCGTCACCCATGAGATGGGCTTTGCCCGCACTGTCGCTGACCGGGTGATCTTTATGGATCGCGGCGAGATCGTCGAAGAGGCGCCGCCGCAGGAGTTCTTCTCCAATCCGAAGTCAGAGCGTACCCGCGCATTCCTGTCGCAGGTAATTCACTGATCGGCTTTAAACGGGCGGCGAAAACGCCGCCCCAACGTCTCGCCACCCATAAATCACAGACACAAAAAAGCCCCATGCTTTCGCATGAGGCTTGTTTGTTTAATTGATGCCTGGCAGTTCCCTACTCTCGCATGGGGAGACCCCACACTACCATCGGCGCTACGGCGTTTCACTTCTGAGTTCGGCATGGGGTCAGGTGGGACCACCGCGCTAAAGCCGCCAGGCAAATT
>NZ_JAODIM010000035.1 GCF_025527015.1 Winslowiella arboricola
TATTCGTAATGAATATAGTAGTCACTCTTGAGACTTGATATTTCAAATTTTTTCCATCCGGAGATGGTTTGCGATATCAACCCTGCGAGTGCCCACACAGATTGTCTGATAAATTGTTAAAGAGCAGCGCCACAATCTTCTGCGGCGCGGGCTGCGTATATTACGCCTTCCCGCTGAAGAGTCAAGGAATTAATCACTTTTTCTCTTCCTGACACCGCGCTGTGTAAGCCGTTGTTCCGTGTCAGTGGAGGCGCATTATAGGGAGTTCCTGACGAGTAACA
The DNA here is from genome assembly GCF_025527015.1 of Winslowiella arboricola. Classification (GTDB taxonomy): domain Bacteria; phylum Pseudomonadota; class Gammaproteobacteria; order Enterobacterales; family Enterobacteriaceae; genus Erwinia; species Erwinia arboricola. The sequence goes on from NZ_JAODIM010000035.1 coordinate 282, forward strand.
AGTGCTAATTGCAAAAAACTTTCTGAGTGATGTTTTTTTACTCAAAACGTCAGTTTTTCGAGCTTTTCAAAGCCATAACGTTGTAAAACGGGCATTAATTGCGCGGTTTCTTCCGTAAAAGCCATGCAATAAGCGGTATTACCCTCGGCGGAAAGCGCAACTGGCGACTCATGCTCCAGTAACCACGCTGTACGACGTGCTATTGCCGCGCCTGAATCCACCAAACGCGTGCCTTCCGGTAATACTTGCTGCAACTCTTCACTTAACAGCGGAAAGTGGGTACAGCCGAGCACCACGGTATCAGGCGGTTCAGACATGCGCAGCCATGGCTGCAGAATACGTCTGATCTCATCTAATGGCACCGCTTTACCCTGCAGCTTCGCCTCAGCCAGTTCCACCAGCTCCGCTGACCCCAGCATTTCAATCTTGCACTCACCGGCAAAACGGGCCACCAGTTCATGGGTATAAGGACGGCGCACTGTGCCACGGGTGGCCAGCAAACCGACGCTGCCGTTACGGGTTAAACGTGCCGCCGGCTTAATCGCTGGCACCACACCGACCACCGGAAAAGCAAAGCGCGCACGCAATGCCGGCAAAGTAACAGTGCTGGCGGAATTGCAGGCAATCACCACCAGCGACAGCGGTGTGTCGCGGGTAATAGCGGTAACAATGTCGACGACGCGCTCAACAATAAACTCTTCGCTTTTCTCACCATAAGGGAAAGCGACATTATCGAAGGCATACAGATAGTGGAGATCCGGCAGCAGTTGCCGCATCTCCTGATAGACGGAGAGCCCACCGACGCCGGAATCAAATACCAGCACGGTGGGTCTTAATTCAGAAGGTGTAGCTGCCGTTAACGAAGTATTCGCGTCCTGCAGTTGGATAGCCATACGCTGTCTCGTAATCTTTATCGAACAGGTTGGCAATTCTACCACGAACGGTGAACTGAGATGTGACCGGATACGAAACGGCGAGATCTACCGTGCTGTAACTCGGCAAACGTTGCGCCGCGCTGGTGCTGTTGTCAAAACGCTTAGAGAAGTACTGATAAATCATGTCGACATCAACGTCATACATAGTCCAGCCCAGTTGATACTTGGCCTGCTGCTTTGAACGACGCCCCAGTTCGCGGTTATCGGCATCGTTACGGGCATCAAGATAGCCAAGGGTGACCTGATGATGGAGAATCCCCGTATCCAGCTCGCCGGTCCACTCAATCCCCTTCAGCGTTGCAGCACTCACATTATAGTAAGTACCTTTAAAGGTGGCAGAGTCGTAACTGTAATCGATAAGGTTATCGATCTGATTATGATAAGCCGCTAAGCGCCAGCTTAATGGGCCAGTCAAACCTTCCAGCGCCGCTTCCCACTGCTTAGACTCTTCAGGTTTGAGGTTCTCATTAGAGTTGATGCTAAAACTCTTCTGCCCATACAGTTGCCCCAGCGTAGGTGCCTGGAATCCGGTACCGTAAGAGAGTGAGACACGATAATCTGGTAAAAACTGCCAGCCTGCTGCTGTCTGCCAGGTGCCATGACGACCAAACTGTTCATTGTCATCACCACGCATTGAGCCTTCCAGCGTCACGGTGCCAAACTGTTGCTGTGCTGTCAGATACGCGCCAGTATTGTCTCGTTTATAGTTATCGGTCGCCCGCGCAAAGGTGTCATAGCTGAACCCATTAGAGGTAAGCTTTTGCTGCTGCCAGTCCAGCCCGGCACTGATCATGCCATGGCCTACACGCCAGGTATTACCCCACTGCAGGTTGCGCTGATCCATATCGTCAAGCGTATGGTTATCACTGTAACGCCCTTCGGTACTGACATAGTTCAGATAACTGTATTTCTGATAGCTGGCAACCAGCTGGGAAGCATAATCTCCCTGGGTAAAGCGCAAACCGGTATCAAAGGTATGATTATCAATCTGCTGCTCATCGGTACCGCCAAAGCCATCATAATCAGAGTTAGCACCATAACCATAACCGCGGAAGAAACCACTGAACTGCTGATTAAACTGGTGTTCAACACCCGCCCAGAAGGCTTTATTGCGCCAGCCGTCGCGATCATTATCAATCGGCGCCGTTGAGGTCGAGTTGACGTCAAAGCCCTTCGTATCCTGATAAGAACCTGCAACAGTAACGCGCGTGCTGTCAGTAATATGTTGATTCAGGCTACCACTGTATTCCTGATAGTGATCTGAACCGGCGCCGACAGTCAGGTTGTTTTTATCTTCATCGGATTGAGTAATAACATTGATTACCCCGCCAATGGCATCGGCGCCATAGACCGCAGAGCGCGGCCCACGAATAAACTCAATACGCTGCACCAGCGAAATTGGAATTTGGTTGAAATCCGCCACACCGGAAATCCCCGGTTTGGCCAGCGGAATACCATCGACCAGCACCAGCGTATGACGCGCTTCAGAGCCACGGATATACATAGAGGCGCTCTGACCAATACCGCCACTCTGCGCAATATCTACGCCCGGTAAGCGACGCATCACTTCCACCAGGTTTTTTGACTGCCAGCGATCGATCTCTTCTTTAGTGACGACCGTTGTCGATGCCAGCACCGAGGAGACAGGCTGCGCAAAGCGGTTGGCGGTTACTACCAGTTCATCATTACTGTTTTGCTGCGCAAAGCCGTGTTGCGCCCAGAGAGAAATAGCCGTGACGCTAAACGCCAGCAGCGAAGTTTTTGTTTTCATCATTTGAATTTAAGCATCCAAACATATGTAGCAGGATGCCGCAGGCATACGATCGATAGCACGCGATAATCGTACGAAGTGCGACGTACCCCGGCAGGTCTTCGGGCTTGGTGTCGTTTATAGTGGCAAAGACTTCCCATCATTAAGACAGTGTCTGCATCCGCAATCGCCACGACAATCCTTACCGCTGCGCGTCAGCTCCAGATTTACACTGGATTCCCTTTTAACTCTCAGGAGGCCGGAAAACGCATACTACGTTTAAGGGTAATGGAAGTCCAGACTTCCAGAGTGCTAAAATAACGCTTTTCGCGACAATACTGGACATCGACGATCGAATCCCTACAATCGCCCGGCAAGTCAGACATTCAATCAGGAACGCATATGACGCCCGAACAACTACCCATCGAAAATTATGACGCCCAACTGGCGGAAAAAGTCACCCGTTTGCAGGGGATGATGTCGCCATTTGCCGCGCCTGAGGTTGAGGTATTTCGTTCGCCGGTAAGTCATTACCGCATGCGTGCGGAGTTCCGCCTGTGGCATGACGGCGACGACATCTATCATATTATGTTTGATCAGCAGACGCGCCAGCGCATTCGCGTCGACAGTTTCGCGGCGGCGAGCCAGCTGATTAACCGCCTGATGCCGCTATTAATCGAGGCGATTCGTGATAATCGCGTATTACGCCGTAAACTGTTTCAGATCGATTATCTCTCGACCATGAGCGATCAAATCGTCGTCTCGCTGCTGTATCACCGTGCGCTGGATGATGAGTGGCAGCAGGAAGCGGCGCAGCTGCGTGATGCTCTGCGCGCACAGGGCATCAATCTGCATCTGATTGGCCGCGCCACCAAAACCAAAATCTGTCTCGACCAGGACTTTGTTGATGAGCGTTTGCCGGTCGCGGGTCGCGAACTGATTTATCGTCAGGTCGAAAATAGTTTTACTCAGCCGAATGCGGCGATGAATATTCAGATGCTGGAGTGGGCGCTGGATGTGACGAAAGAGTCACAAGGGGACTTGCTGGAGCTGTACTGCGGCAATGGCAACTTCTCACTGGCGCTGGCACGCAATTTCCGCAAAGTGCTGGCAACGGAGATCGCCAAACCGTCGGTGGCGTCAGCGCAATACAATATCGCCGTTAACCAGATCGATAACGTACAGATTATCCGTATGTCGGCCGAAGAGTTCACCCAGGCGATGAATGGTGAACGCGAATTTAACCGTCTGCAGGGCATCGATCTCAGCAGCTATCAGTGTGAGACCATTTTCGTCGATCCACCGCGCAGCGGTCTGGATGCCGAAACGGTGAAGATGGTGCAGGCTTATCCACAGATCCTCTATATCTCCTGTAATCCGGAGACCTTAAGCGAAAACCTGCAAACACTGGCGCAAACCCATCAGGTGACCAGGCTGGCGCTGTTTGACCAGTTCCCTTATACCCACCATATGGAGTGCGGTGTGTTGCTGACCCGCAGCTAAAGCAAAAACGGCGAATCGGGTTCGCCGTTTTCACCTTTAACCGTTTTTCCGCGCCTTTATCCGTAAGCCAATCCAGAAAACCAGCGCCACCATCAAAATAGTCGGCACAAAGTTCGATCCGATATCCGGATGCTCCGCGCGTACAATCGCGCTATACAGCAAAATACCCAGCAGGAAAAAAGCCGCAGCCAGCGAAGGCATGCCATCGGGCATCGCCCGGTTGAGATAGCGCTGATGCAAACACCAGGCGGCAAGGCCCAGCGCAATCAGCGGAAAAATTGAAAACGGCACGATAGAACTAAACAGCACGGTGAAAGAACCGTTTATCGACAGGCCAGTGATAAACGCCAGCACCAAAGTGCCTTTGTCCCGATGGGTGGTTTCAGTCATGTCATTATCCTTATCAACCCGCTTAAGTATTTGACTCCAGGGTTACCGCCAACCTCTCTTGCTCACGGCGATACCAGTAATAGGCCCCTTTCGAGATCATCCGCAGCTGTAAAACCAGCCGCTCTTCCAGCTGACGGCGCTGGTCAGCATCGATATCCAGCGCTTCCGCACCGGCGTTAAACACGATGATAACCATGGCTTCGGCCTGCGCTTCGGTAAAGCTGCGCGGCATACGGTTTTCCAGCTCAAGGTAATCGGCCAGTTCAGCGATAAAGTGCTGGATTTCACGCGCTACCGCCGCACGAAACGCGGCAGAAGTGCCGGAACGCTCACGTAACAATAGCCGGAAGGCATTAGGGTTGTTGCCAATGAACTCCATAAAGGTGGCGACCGAAGTGCGGATCACGCTGCCGCCTTTAGCGATACGCTGACGCGCCTGGCGCATCAGCTGGCGTAACATCAGGCCGCTTTCATCGACCATCGTCAACCCTAATTCATCTACATCACGAAAGTGACGATAAAATGAAGTCGGCGCAATACCGGCTTCACGTGCAACTTCACGCAGGCTGAGACTGGCAAAACTTCTTTCAGCACTCAATTGACTGAATGCCGCTTCAATCAGCGAACGTCGTGTACGTTCTTTTTGTTGTGCTCTGACGCCCATGTTTCTGCCTGTTTGACCTGCCGAAGCGGAACTATAGCAAACTTTTCAGCGTACAGTCCGATCAACTTTGTGAACGCCTGTTAACCTCTTTACTTTGGCAATTCGCGGCAAAAATGAGTGATCCGATTGGGATGTAAGCGGTGAGATGTTAGAATCTCGTTGTAAAAATGTAGATAAAATATAGGACGTATCGGTATGCAACAGTCTTACGATTACGATGCCATTGTTATTGGCTCCGGTCCTGGCGGTGAAGGTGCCGCGATGGGCCTGGTTAAACAGGGAGCCCGTATCGCGGTGATCGAGCGCTACCATAATATCGGTGGTGGCTGTACTCACTGGGGAACCATTCCGTCAAAAGCCCTGCGCCATGCGGTCAGCCGTATTATCGAGTTTAATCAGAACCCGCTCTACAGCGATCACAGCGTCCATATGCGATCTTCGTTTGCTGACATTCTTAATCACACCGAAAACGTTATCAGCCAGCAAACCAGAATGCGTCAGGGTTTCTATGAGCGTAATCATTGTGAAATGTTTCAGGGCGACGCCCATTTTATCGATGCAAACACGATTGAAATTGATTTTCCCGACGGCACCAAAGATCGCCTGACCGCCGGCAAATTTGTTATCGCCTGCGGCTCGCGCCCTTATCATCCAACCGATGTCGATTTTACTCACCCGCGCATCTATGACTCCGACTCGATCCTTAACCTGCACCACGAACCGGGCCATGTGATCATTTATGGTGCCGGGGTGATCGGTTGTGAATACGCTTCGATCTTTCGTGGGCTGAATGTCAAAGTCGATCTGATTAACACCCGCGATCGTCTGCTGGCGTTCCTCGATCAGGAAATGTCCGACTCACTCTCTTACCACTTCTGGAACAGCGGCGTGGTGATTCGTCATAACGAAGAGTTTGAGAAGATCGAAGGGGTGCAGGATGGCGTGATTGTCCATCTGAAATCCGGTAAGAAAGTGAAAGCCGATTGCCTGCTATATGCCAATGGCCGTACCGGTAACACCGATTCACTGACGCTGGAAAACGTCGGTCTGGAAGCGGACAGCCGTGGCCTGCTGAAGGTCAACAGCATGTATCAGACCGCACAGCCGCATATTTACGCGGTGGGCGATGTGATCGGTTATCCAAGCCTGGCGTCCGCGGCTTATGATCAGGGACGTATTGCCGCGCAGGCGATTATTAAAGGCGAAGCGAGCGCGCATCTGATTGAAGATATCCCGACCGGCATCTACACCATTCCGGAAATCAGCTCGGTCGGTAAAACCGAACAGCAGCTGACGGCAATGAAAGTGCCATACGAAGTAGGTCGTGCGCAGTTTAAGCATCTGGCGCGGGCGCAGATTGTCGGCATGAACGTCGGCAGCCTGAAAATTCTGTTCCACCGCGAAACCAAAGAGATTTTAGGGATCCACTGTTTTGGTGAGCGCGCTGCCGAGATTATTCATATCGGCCAGGCGATTATGGAGCAGAAAAACGGTGGCAACACGCTGGAATACTTCGTGAATACCACCTTTAACTATCCGACGATGGCGGAAGCCTATCGGGTTGCAGCGCTGAACGGCTTAAACCGCCTGTTTTAAGCTACTGCCCATATAGCTCTGCATATGGGTGCGAATCGCCTCTGCCAGCTGTTCATAACGGTTGCGCAGGGGTGAACCAGGACGATAGACCAGCGCGATAGTACGCTGCGGCTCCGGCTTGTAGCAGGAGAGATAGCAGACGCCATCACGGATGCGCTCGTTAGGCACCGCCAGTGACGGTAGCAGGGTGATGCCGCTGCCCGCTGCCACCATATTACGCAGGGTTTCTAAACTGGTGGCGCGGAAGTGGGTATCTTCATCAGCACCGGCCTGGAAACAGAAGCCCATCGCCTGATCGCGCAGACAGTGACCATCTTCCAGCATCAGCAGTTTTTCACCTGCCAGCTCAGACATTGCGACACGATCGCGATCGTGCCACGGGTGATCGGCATAGATCGCCAGCTTCATTGGCTCGTCGAACAGCGGTACCTCGATAAAGGCTTCGCTCTCTTTCACCAGCGCTAAAATCGCACAGTCCAGCTTACCGCTGTCCAGTTGCGCCAGCAGCTGCTGGGTCTGCGCCTCATGCAGATACATCTCCAGCTTCGGAAAGCCCTGATGCAGCATCGGCACAATTTGCGGCAACAGATAAGGGCCCACTGTCGGGATCAGACCAATATGCAGCGGCCCGGACATCGCTTCGCCCTGCTGGCTTGCCATCTCTTTCAGCACTTTAACTTCACGTAACACGGTACGCGCCTGATCCACCAGCAGCAAACCCGCCTGCGTGAACAGAACCTTACGGCTGGTGCGCTCCAGCAGCATCACGCCTAATTCATCTTCCAGTTTACGAATTTGTCCGCTCAGCGTGGGCTGACTGACATGGCAGGAATCAGCAGCACGTCGAAAGTGACGATGCTCGGCTAACGCCACCAGATATTCAAGATCACGAATATTCATTATTACCCTCCGAGCCACGATAGTCCGTGGCGATAGATAGGATAGCAATCAACGATTATCCCTATCAAGCTGATATAGCAATAATGTCCAACATTCGGCAACGACCCGATTTATCCATTTCATTTTTGAGGTATTTTATGTTTGCTAGTCAGGAAGGTAAGTCCATCCCGCAAGTCACTTTTCATACGCGTCAGGGCGATCGCTGGGTCGACATTACAACTGATGAGCTGTTTAAAGATAAAACCGTAATTGTTTTTTCTCTGCCAGGCGCCTTTACGCCAACCTGCTCATCAAGCCACCTGCCGCGTTACAACGAACTGGCCACGGTGTTTGCTCAGCATGGCGTTGACAGCATTCTTTGCGTCTCGGTTAATGACACCTTTGTGATGAACGCATGGAAAGCCGATCAGCACGCCGATAACATCACCTTTATCCCGGACGGTAACGGCGACTTTACCCGCGGCATGGAGATGCTGGTTGAGAAAGCTGACCTCGGCTTTGGTCCACGCTCATGGCGTTATTCGATGCTGGTGCGTAACGGTGTGGTAGAGAAGATGTTTGTGGAACCAAACAAGCCGGGCGACCCGTTTGAAGTGTCAGATGCCGATACCCTGCTGCGCTATCTGGCGCCTGAATTTAAAGTGCAGGAATCGGTATCACTGTTTACCAAGCCGGGCTGTCCGTTCTGCACCAAAGCTAAACAGATGCTGCTGGATCGCGGTATTCAGTACGAAGAAATTGTGCTGGGCCAGGATGCCACCACTGTCAGCCTGCGCGCCGTCACCGGCCGTGCGACTGTACCACAGGTGTTTATCGGCGGCCGCCATATTGGTGGCAGCGACGATCTGGAAAAGTTTTTTGCGGCATAAAAACAGGGAGCCGAAAACGGCTCCCCTACAAATGTTCCGTAGGGGCGGCGTTCTCGCCGCCCGCTGAATTAATTCAAACGCTGTTTCGCTTCGCTAATCGCCAGCGCAACCTGCTGCGGTGAAACACCGCCTTTGGCTTTACGCTGATCTAAACATGACTGCAAGGCGAGGAATGGATAAACGTCATCGCCAATCACACTGTTAAATTTCTGCAGATCGGCCAGCGACAGCGCTTCGAGCGCCACACCCTGATTAATTGCTTCAACTACCGCTTCACCAACAATATGATGTGCTTCGCGGAACGGAATACCTTTAGCCACCAGGTAATCCGCCAGCTCAGTCGCATTGGCATAACCCTGTTCGGCCGCTTCTTTACAACGCGGACGTTTCACCTGAATACCATCCAGCACCAGCGCCGCCATATGCAAACAGTCGGACCAGGTATCGAGCGCATCAAATAGCCCTTCCTTGTCTTCCTGCATATCTTTGTTATACGCCAGCGGCAGGCCTTTCAGCGTCATCATCATACCGGTCAGTGCGCCCTGTACACGGCCACATTTGCCACGAATCAGTTCCAGCGCATCCGGGTTTTTCTTCTGCGGCATCAGTGAAGAGCCGGAAGTAACGCGATCTGACAGCTCAACAAAGCCTGCTTCACCGGTGTTAAAGAAAATCAGGTCTTCAGCGAAACGTGACAGATGCACCATACCGATCGAGGCATCCGACAACAGTTCTAAGACATGATCGCGGTCGGAGACGGTATCAAGGCTGTTACGGGTGGCGGAAGCAAAGCCTAACCAGCCAGCCAGTTGCTCGCGGTCAATGGCATAGGCGGTACCGGCCAGCGCACCGCAACCCAGCGGGCTGACATCCAGACGTTTCAGGGTATCCTGCAAACGGCTCTCATCACGCGCCAGCATCTCGACGTAAGCCAGACACCAGTGAGCAAAGGTCACCGGCTGCGCGCGCTGCAAATGGGTGTAGCCCGGCATCACCGCGTCCTGATTGGCTTCGGCAGTGGCGACCAGCGCCTGCTGCAGCTGGCGGGTGGCAGTCAGCAGTTCGCTGACCTGCTCTTTACACCAGAGTTTCAGATCGGTAGCGACCTGATCGTTACGGCTACGGCCAGTGTGGAGTTTTTTACCCAGCGCGCCGACTTTGTCGATCAGACGCCCTTCCACCCAGCTGTGAATATCTTCGGCATCGCTTTCCAGAATCTGCTGCGGATTGGCACGCACTTCTTCCAGCAATACGCTTAATGCGGCTTCTAACTGCTGCTGTTCTTCTGCGGTCAGCACGTTAACCGTTACCAGCGCTTTGGACCAGGCGACGGAACCAACAATATCCTGCTCTGCCAGACGATAGTCAAAGCGCAGCGAGTCGTTAAAAAGCTTGAAACGTTGATCTGCTGCCTGAGTAAACCGTCCACCCCAAAGTGCCATGTTAGTGCTCCGTTTGATAATAAATAGGTGATGCCATTAAAACGGGCGGCGAGAACGCCGCCCCTACAGGTCGGGATATTATTTCTTTTCGTTCAGCGCGCGAATACGTGAAGAGAGCGAGAACAGACGGATAAAGCCGCCAGCATGACGATGGTCATACACTTCGTCTTCGCCGAAGGTAGCAAACTCTTCAGAGTACAGGCTGTCAGGTGATTTTTTCTGAATCGCCGTGACCTGGCCTTTATACAGTTGCAGTACTACTTCGCCATTCACTTCTTCTGCCAGCGCTTCAGCGGAAGCCTGCAGAGATTTGCGCAGCGGTGCGAACCAGCGTCCGTCATACACCACGTAAGACATCTCATGGCCCAGCTGCTCACGCCATTTGAAGCTGTCGCGATCCAGCACCAGCTGCTCAACGGCGCGCAGCGCATTAACCATAATGGTGCCGCCCGGGGTTTCGTAGCAGCCGCGAGACTTGATGCCTACCAGACGGTTTTCCACGATATCGATACGACCGACACCATGTTTCGCGCCGATAGCATTCAGCTTATCCAGACAGCCGAACGGGCTCAGTGCTTCGCCGTTAACCGCAACCACACGCCCTTTTTCCACCGAAACCGTTACCTGCTCTGGCTGATCCGGCGCTTCCAGCGGATCCACGGTCCACACCCAGCAATCTTTGTTCGGTGCATTCCACGGGTTTTCCAGCACACCGCCTTCGGTAGAGATATGCCAGGCGTTCTCGTCACGGCTGTAGATTTTTTCCAGTGACGCGGTAGTCGGAATATTACGCTCTTTCAGATAATCCAGCAGCGCTTCACGGGAACGCAGGTTCCACTCACGCCATGGCGCAACCACTTTCAGCTGTGGCGCCAGCGCGGTATAGGTAGTTTCGAAACGTACCTGGTCGTTACCTTTACCGGTCGCACCGTGGCACAGGGCATCCGCACCCACTTTCAGCGCCAGCTCAACCTGTGCTTTGGCAATGATTGGACGCGCCATCGAGGTACCCAGCAGATAAGTGCCTTCGTACAGGGCGCCCGTTTGCAGCACCGGATAGACGTAATCACGGATAAACTCTTCACGCAGATCCACCACGTGACACTCAGAAGCGCCTGACTGCAGCGCTTTCTGCTCAACGCCTTCCAGATCGCCACGCTCCTGACCGATATCCGCCACAAAGGCAACCACTTCACAGCCACCGTAATTCTCTTTCAGCCATGGAATAATTGCTGAGGTATCCAAACCACCGGAGTAAGCCAGAACGATTTTTTTAATGCCTTGGTTTTGCATCTTTTAATCCTTGAATTTAAAGCGTTTCGTTATGCGAGAATCCGGGTGCCAATGGACACACCGTTAAATAAAGTTGGCAGTTGTTCCGCATTGCGCCAGCTGGCAATGTCAACCGGACGGCCCAGCGTACGGGCGGCATCCAGAGCGGCGTTCACTTTCACAATCATGCCATCGGTAATAATGCCCTGCGCGATCAGCTGCTCGGCTTTTGCCGCCGTCATCTCTTCGATGCGCTGACCTTTGCCATCCAGAATACCGCTGACATCGGACAGCAGAATCAGATCGGCGCCAAGCGTGGCTGCCAGCGCGGTAGCCGCCTGGTCAGCGTTGACGTTCATCAGCTCGCCTTCTGCGGTGATGCCAATTGAGCTGATCACCGGCAGAAAACCACCCGCCAGCAGGGAGTTAATCAACACCGGTGAACCCGGCGTGGCATTGCCGACGTGGCCCAGCGCTTCATCCAGCTGCGTCACATTTACGCTGCTACCGTCACCGAGACACAGGCCAACAGCATTGATAGCATATTTTTTTGCCCACGCCAGCAGCGTTTTGTTAGCGGTACCCGCCAGCGCGCCAGTGATAATATCAATCTGATCCGCCGGGGTAACACGCAGGCCGTTCTTCTTCTCCACCGGCAGCGCCAGCTTCTTCATCAGTTCGTCAACCAGGCAGCCGCCGCCGTGCACGATCAGCAGCGGACGCTGATGCGATTCACGGTAAGTCACCAGCGCATCAAACAGACGCGCCAGCGCCTCTTCGCTGTCTAACAACACGCCGCCCAGTTTGATAATTAATGGATTAGTCATGGTGTTCAAACTCGCCTGTTAAATAAGTGACTGCGTTTCAGGGAAGCCGAAACGAATATTTAAACACTGAATCGCCTGCGACGAAGCGCCTTTCAGCAGATTATCTTCCACCGCCACGATGATCAAATGCTCACCCTGGATAGCAAAACCGATATCGCAGAACGGCAGGCCCACTACCGCTTTCAGCTCCGGTACGCCCTGCGGATAGACACGCACCAGCGGTTTATCGTGATAGGCGTTCTGGAACGCCTGCGCCACATCTTCACGCGTCACCCCCGCCTTCACCCGACAGGTGATGGTTTCCAGAATGCCACGCGGGAAGTTGCCAAGATGCGGGTTAAAAATCACCGGTACGCCAAGGTGTGCCGCGATTTCTGGCTGATGACGATGGGCAAACAGGTTGTACGCTTTCAGGCTGACTTCGCAGAAGCTGGTATTCATGCTGGCCTTACGACCCGCGCCGCTAACACCACTGGTGGCGTTAATCACCGGCCACTGCGCGTTATTCAGCAGATCGGCGGAGACCAGCGGCTTCAGCGCCAGCTGCGCGGCGGTCGGATAACAACCCGGCACCGCAATCAGCTGTGCTTCTTTAATTTTGTCGTGCTGCCACTCCGCCAGACCATACACCGCTTTATCCAGCCACTGCTGGTGCTGATGGCTGAAGCCGTAATATTCGGTAAAGAAGTTTTCGTCGTTGACGCGGAAAGCGCCCGAGAGATCAAACACCACGCAGCCCGCTTTCAGGAATTCTGGCGCCAGATCGTGGCTGACTTCGTGGGCGGTGGCGAGGAACACCACATCCACTTTATCCGCGTATTCGGCAGGATCACTCAGCGGCTGCAAGGGCAGATCGATCACCCCTTTCAGCTGCGGGTGAAGATCGGAAAGTAACTTTCCTGCATCCGGACTTTGCGCTGAAACTGCTAAAGCGGTTATGTTCATATGCGGATGGCGATTCAGAAAGGTCGCGAGCTCTACACCAGCGTATCCGCTGGCGCCTACAATCAGCGTATTCAACATCAGGCTGTATACCTTCTTACAGTCACAAAATTCCGGGTTGCAGCCTGCTGGCTCCTCACCGACGAAGTCAGGCGTTTTTTTATTCAGGAACCAATTAACCGTTCCCTTAAGCCTGGCGATAATGTATTTTTATTCACTATTACTGCATGAATATTGATACTATCCTAACTCAAGGACTGTCAACAGTGAAGACAAAATTACCCCCTTTTATTGAACTCTACCGCCAGTTGATCGCTATACCGTCAATCAGCGCCACCGACAGCGCGCTCGATCAGAGTAATGAAACTTTAATCAATTTGCTGGCCGGTTGGTTTCGCGACCTTGGCTTCAGTGTTGAAGTACAACCGGTGCCAGGAACACGCCATAAATTTAATATGCTGGCGAAGAGCGGACTCGGCGCTGGTGGTCTGTTATTAGCCGGTCACAGCGACACCGTACCCTATGATGATGGCCGCTGGACCCGTGACCCTTTTACCCTGACCGAACACGAGAACAAGCTGTACGGTCTGGGCACCGCCGATATGAAAGGCTTCTTTGCTTTTATTCTTGATGCGCTGCGCGATGTGGATATTTCCACGCTGGAAAAACCGCTGTATATCCTCGCCACCGCGGATGAAGAGACCACCATGGCGGGCGCCAGCTATTTCGCCCAGTCCACCACTCTGCGCCCTGACTGCGCGATTATCGGCGAGCCAACATCACTGAAGCCGGTGCGCGCCCATAAAGGCCATCTGTCGCAGGCAATTCGTATAGAGGGGCAATCTGGTCACTCCAGCGATCCGGGCCGCGGCGTTAACGCTATCGAGCTGATGCACGAGAGTATTGGTCATCTGATGAATCTGCGTAATACGCTGAAAGAGCGCTATCACCACGACGGCTTTGCCATTCCTTATCCAACGATGAACTTTGGTCATATCCACGGTGGCGACGCGGCAAACCGCATTTGCGCCTGCTGTGAGTTGCATATGGATATTCGTCCGCTGCCGGGACTGACGCTCAGCGATCTTGATGGTCTGCTGAATGAAGCGCTGGCGCCGGTGAGTGAGCGCTGGCCAGGCCGGCTGACCGTCGGTGAACTGCATCCGCCCATCCCCGGCTACGAATGCCCGCCCGATCATCAGCTGGTGCAGGTCGTTGAAAAACTGCTGGGAACGCCAACTGAAGTGGTGAACTACTGTACCGAAGCGCCGTTTATCCAGCAGATCTGTCCGACGCTGGTACTGGGTCCGGGCTCGATTAATCAGGCGCATCAGCCCGACGAATTTATCGATATGGCCTTTATCAAGCCAACACGTGAACTGATTGCGCAGGTGGTGCAGCACTTTTGCCATTAAACAGTGATAAGAGGGGGATTTGGCTGGCTATCCGGCCAGTTACCCCTGATTTATTCCGTGTTTAGCGATAAGAATAACTTATCCCACCTTGATGTAATTAAATTTCATAAATTACCGTCATTTAGCCGCAGGATAGCGCCTGTTTAAGTCATTTGACGAATGGATAGTTACATGGCTAGATAAAAGACGAAGTTATACCGGCGACGGTGAAATAAAGTTACAGAAAAATATAAGGGTGTCAGGGGTCATATGAACGAACAATATTCCGCAATGCGAAGTAATGTCAGTATGCTCGGCAAACTGCTCGGGGATACGATTAAGGATGCGCTGGGAGAGAACATCCTCGACCGGGTGGAAACCATCCGCAAACTCTCCAAGTCATCCCGCGCAGGAAATGACGCCGATCGTCAGGAATTGCTGAATACGCTGCAAAACCTGTCGAATGATGAATTGCTGCCGGTGGCGAGAGCATTCAGTCAGTTTCTCAATCTGACTAACACCGCCGAGCAGTACCACACCATCTCACCAAAAGGTGAAGGCGCAAATAATCCTGAGATGCTGGCGAAGGTGTTTGACCGCCTGAAGCAGCAACCTGAGCTTAGCGAAGAAGCCGTCCGTGAAGCGATTGAGTCGCTGTCACTGGAGCTGGTGCTCACTGCACACCCGACTGAAATCACCCGTCGCACCCTGATTCATAAACTGGTGGAAGTAAACACCTGCCTGAAGCAGCTCGACCATAACGATCTGTCAGATTACGACCGTGGCCAGATTATGCGCCGCCTGCGTCAGCTGGTGGCTCAGGCCTGGCATACTGATGAGATCCGTAAATATCGTCCATCGCCGGTCGATGAAGCCAAATGGGGCTTTGCGGTGGTGGAAAACAGCCTGTGGGAAGGCGTACCTGACTTCCTGCGCGAACTGAATGAGCAGGTCGAAGCCTCCTTTGGTTACAAACTGCCGGTCGACTTTGTGCCGGTGCAGTTTACCTCGTGGATGGGCGGCGACCGTGATGGCAACCCAAATGTCACCGCCGATATTACCCGCCACGTGCTGCAATTAAGTCGCTGGAAAGCCACCGACCTGTTCCTGCGCGATATTGCGGTGCTGGTTTCCGAGCTGTCGATGTCGGAGTGTACGCCTGAAGTGCGTAAACTGTGCGGCAATCCGGAAGCGCTGGAGCCGTACCGTGAAATTATGAAGCATCTGCGCAGTCAGTTAAGCAATACCCAGGCTTATCTGGAAGCGCGACTGAAAGGCGAACGCCTGCCGCGTCCAGCCGATCTGCTGATTTCCAATGACCAGCTGTGGGATCCGCTCTATACCTGTTATCAGTCACTGCAGGCGTGCGGCATGGGCATTATCGCCAACGGCCAGCTGCTGGATACCATGCGTCGTGTGAAATGCTTCGGCGTGCCGCTGGTGCGGATTGATATCCGCCAGGAGAGCACCCGCCATACGGAAGCCATTGCTGAAGTGACGCGTTATCTCGGCCTTGGTGATTACGAAAGCTGGTCAGAAGCGGATAAACAGGCATTCCTGATCCGCGAACTAAACTCCAAACGTCCGCTATTGCCACGTCAGTGGGAACCGAGCGCCAATACTCATGAAGTGCTGGAGACCTGTCGCGTCGCCGCTCAGGCGCCGAAAGGGTCGATTGCCGCCTATGTGATCTCGATGGCGAAAACGCCATCAGACGTGCTGGCGGTGCATCTGCTGTTAAAAGAAGCCGGTATTCCGTTCGCCATGCCGGTAGCCCCGCTGTTTGAAACCCTTGATGACCTGAATAACGCCAACGATGTTATGAGCCAGCTGCTCAGCATTGACTGGTATCGCGGCTTTATCCAGGGCAAACAGATGGTGATGATTGGCTATTCTGACTCGGCAAAAGACGCCGGGGTGATGGCCGCTTCCTGGGCGCAGTATCAGGCGCAGGACGCATTAATCAAAACCTGCGAGAAAGCGGGTATCGCCCTGACACTGTTCCACGGACGCGGCGGCACTATCGGCCGTGGTGGCGCACCGGCGCAGGCGGCACTGCTGTCACAACCGCCGGGCAGCCTGAAAGGTGGCCTGCGTGTCACCGAACAGGGTGAGATGATCCGCTTTAAGTACGGACTGCCGGAAATCACTATTTCCAGTCTTTCGCTGTATACCGGCGCGATTCTGGAAGCGAACCTGCTGCCACCGCCGGAACCGAAGAAAGAGTGGCGCAGCATTATGGACCAGCTGTCGAAAGTCTCCTGCGATATGTACCGTGGCTATGTGCGCGAAAACGCTGACTTTGTGCCTTATTTCCGTTCGGCGACGCCGGAGCAGGAACTGGGCAAACTACCGCTCGGTTCACGTCCGGCCAAACGTCGTCCGACCGGCGGCGTCGAGTCACTGCGCGCCATTCCATGGATCTTCGCCTGGACGCAGAACCGTCTGATGCTGCCCGCCTGGCTGGGCGCTGGCGCGGCATTGCAGAAAGCGATGGAACAGGGCCATCAGGATCAGCTGGAAACCATGTGCCGTGACTGGCCGTTCTTCTCCACCCGTCTTGGCATGCTGGAGATGGTGTTCTCGAAAGCGGATCTGTGGCTGGCGGAATATTACGATCAGCGTCTGGTGGACACCTCGCTGTGGCCGCTGGGCAAACAGCTGCGTGATCAGCTGGATTCCGATATCAAAGCGGTGCTGACTATCGCCAATGATTCACATCTGATGGCCGACCAGCCGTGGATTGCGGAATCTATCGCCCTGCGCAACGTGTATACCGACCCGCTAAACGTGTTGCAGGCCGAGCTGTTGCATCGTTCACGTCAGCAGGAGCAGAGTGGTGGTGAGCCGGATGCTCGCGTTGAGCAGGCATTGATGGTGACTATCGCCGGTGTGGCGGCAGGAATGCGTAATACGGGTTAATCTCGTTCAACATCATACGGGCGGCGAGAACGCCGCCCCTACATAATTCTATGATTACTTTGTAGGGGCGGCGTTTTCGCCGCCCAAGCCGGTCAGACCGCCGCAGCCGGACGCACACCCAGCGTATGACAAATGGCGTAACTCATTTCCGCGCGGTTCAGCGTGTAGAAATGGAAATCCTTCACCCCTTCGCGGCTGAGGATCTTCACCATATCCATCGCTACATTGGCGCCGACCATTTTGCGCGTCTCAGGATCATTATCCAGTCCTTCAAACATCGCGGTCATCCAGCCCGGTACACGCACATTGGTCATGGTGGCAAAACGCTGTAACTGCTTAAAGTTAGAGACCGGCAGAATGCCCGGAACGATTTCGACATCAATACCGGTCGATACACAGCGATCACGAAAACGCAGATAGCTTTCGACATCAAAAAAGAACTGAGTAATCGCACGATTCGCGCCGGCATCAATTTTACGCTTCAGGTTAATCAGATCCGACTGTGCGCTTTTCGCTTCCGGATGCACTTCCGGGTAAGCCGCAACCGAGATATCAAAGTCACCGACCTCTTTTAACAGCGCCACCAGATCGGCGCCGTACATTTCCGGCTTGCCGCCGCCCGGCGGAAGGTCACCGCGCAGCGCCACGATATGGCGAATACCGTTGTTCCAGTAGTCCTGCGCGATAGTACGCAGTTCATCGCGGGACGCGTCGATACAGGTGAGATGCGGTGCAGCTTCGAGGCCGGTGCGATCTTTGATCCCTTTGATAATGCTGTGGGTACGGTCACGCTCGCCGGAGTTAGCGCCGTAAGTGACGGAGACGAATTTTGGTTTCAGACTGCTTAAGCGATCGATAGAGCTCCACAGAGTCTGTTCCATTTCACTGGTGCGCGGCGGGAAAAACTCAAAAGAGACATTAATCTGGCCATTAATCTCTGCAAGGCTTTGATTTAATGCTTCGCGCTGGTTGGCGTGAAAGAAACTCATAACTGCTACCTCATCAATCGCTTTATGTCATTATGACGGCGTAAGTTGAACATCCATACGTTTAGACGTCCAGACACTCAAAATGAACGATCCTGGTTAACTCGTCAACAAAAAAATGATCAACATGCGTGACAAATTCTCACCGAAGGTGAAAGAAATTCAGGATAGAGAAACAGGGTAGGTCAAACAGGCGGCGAGAACGCCGCCCCTGCATCAGAGCGGCTAAGGGCGGCGTTCAGACTACAGCAGTTGCGCCAGGCGATTGATATCTGACTGAATTGCGCCAGCGGTCACGTCACGTCCGGCGCCCGGACCACGAATCACCAGCGGGTTATCGCGATACCAGCGGCTTTCGATGGCAAAGACGTTATCACAGGGCAGCAGTGACGCCAGCGGATGCTCCGGGCGTACCGCTTCCACGCCGACACGCGCTTTACCGTTGGCATCGAAGCGCGCGACATAGCGCAATACCAGCCCCATCTCCTGCGCCGCTTCTAAGCGCTGCACCATCTGATCGTTGAGCGCTTCGCCATTTTCAAAGAAGTGATCGACCGACTCGCTTTCACAGCCCGCCGGCACCAGCGACTCGACGCGCACCTGATCCGGCTCGATGTTATAGCCCGCTTCACGCGCCAGAATCACCAGCTTACGCATCACGTCCTGACCGGAAAGGTCCACGCGCGGATCCGGCTCAGTTAAGCCCTGCTGCCACGCCTGATCCACCAGCTCGGTAAATGGCACCGTGCCATCAAACTGTAAAAACAGCCACGACAGCGTGCCGGAGAAAATCCCGCTAATCGCCAGAATGCTGTCGCCGCTTTCGCGCAGATCGCGCACCGTATGGTTCACCGGCAACCCGGCGCCAACCGTGGCGTTATACAGCCAGTGACGGCCGGTTTTAGCAAATGCATCGCGGATCTGACGATACGTCTGGCTGTCAGACGCGCCTGCGACTTTATTGGCGCTAATCACATGGAAACCGTGGCTGGCGAAATCAAGATACTGTCCGGCTAATGGCGCGCTGGCGGTGACATCCAGCACCACCAAATCGTCGAACGGGTGCGCACGCATCCACAGAAACAGCGACTCTTCATCCTGCTCCACCGCTTCATCTTCAAAGAATGCCAGCGCCCGGCTGGCATCCAGCCCGTCATAGCTCAGCAGGCTGCGGCGGCTGTCCACCACCCCGGTCAGCACAAATTCAAAACCGGTGCGGGCGGAAAGGATTTCATGTTCACGCGCAAACAGCTCCAGCCAGCGCGAACCGATATTGCCTTTGCCGAACAGCACCAGACCGATACGTTTTTCCGCACGGAACAGCGACTGATGCAGACCCTGAATCAGATGCTCGGTCGGGCCGACGCGCAGTACCGCCACCAGGCTGATACTGTCTTCCGACTGCCAGATAAACTCCACCGGCTGATCTTTAATCTGCTGCCAGAAACGGTGGCTGTGCAGTGGATTGCGGCTGACGCCCGCACCAACCAGCGCTACCAGCGCCAGACCGTCGCGCAGCTGCAGGTGACCCGGCAAACCGGCATCCTGCAGAATATCCAGCGCACTGTTAACCACTTCCGAGGTGTAGCACAGCTGCAACAGGTTGCGATCCGGATGCACACCGGTCGCCAGAGGGCGCACCTGCGCACGTTTCAGCAGCAGGTCGATCTGTTTATGCACACTGACGAAATCATGGGACGGCGGCACCAGGAACTCAATCAGGCAGACATCATCATGACTGGTGACAATACGTGCGCCGGTACCGGAAGCCAGCACACGCTCAATGCGGGTGGAACCCTGCTCGGGCTGATAGCTACAGCGCAGTTGCAGATCGATATCGCTGCCGGAAACCGGCTGCAGGGTGCGGGTATGCAGTACCGGCGCCGCTAAACGCGCCAGTTCGCTGGCTTCATCAAGACGCAGCAACGGCAGCAGGCAGGCATCTTTTACTTTACGCGGATCAGCGCTGTACACCCCGGCCACATCACTCCAGATGGTGACGCGGGAAGCACCAGCCAGCGCACCAATTTGCGTGGCAGAGTAGTCGGAACCATTACGTCCCAGCAGTACGGTTTCACCGGCCTCATTGCGGCAGATAAAACCGGTCACCACCAGTCGCTTATGCGGATGCTGCGCCATCAGTTGTTGCAGCAGTGGCCAGGATTTACCCTCATCCACCTGTGGCTGCGCGGCGCGTTCGGCACGCAGAAAATCGCGGGCGTCCAGCCAGCCCGCTTCCATATCGCGCTGATTAAGCACCGCCGCCATCAACCGTGCCGACCACACTTCACCATGACCCACCACTTCGGCATACACCGCATCGGTGATTTTGCTATCCAGCAGCGCCGCCAGCTTTTCCAGATCGTGAATAAATTCGGCAACCATCGGTTCGGCAAATTCAGCAGGCAGCAGGCCGGTAATCAGTTCCGTTTGATAACGACGCAGCGTCTGTTGCACCTGATGAGCCGACAGACGATCACTCTGGCTGAGTTTCAGCCAGCTAATCAGCTGATTGGTGGTGCTACCGGCGGCCGAAACCACCATCAGATCGCCCGGCTGACTGTAATCCGCCATAATCCCGGCCACGCGCTGGTAACATTTGGCATCAGCCAGACTGCTGCCGCCAAATTTATGCAATTGCCGCGTGTTGTGCGTCCCTGCTACTGCTGAAATACTCATGATTACCTCTCGGCCGCAACCCGGAATGCATTATCCAGATCGGCTATTAAATCTTCGTGATCCTCAATGCCAACAGAAATACGCAGCAGCGACTCTGAAATTCCCGCCTCGGCTCGCGCCTCCGCCGACATGCCCGCATGGGTCATGGTGGCCGTATGGGAAATCAGGCTTTCCACGCCGCCCAGCGATTCTGCCAGGGTAAACAGTTCCAGCGCTTTCAGGAAGCGGCGAATTCTCTGTTCATCGCCATCCAGCTCAAAACTCAGCATCGCGCCAAAGCCACGTTGCTGACGTACCGCATACTGATGCCCGACATTTTCCGGCAGTGAAGGATGATACAACTTTTTCACTAACGGTTGTTGCTTCAGGTAATCAACAATCGCCAGCGCATTGCGTTGTGCCGCCGCCATACGCGGCGCCAGGGTGCGCATACCGCGCAGCAGCAGATAGCTGTCGAACGCACCGCCGGTGACACCGATATTATTTGCCCACCATGCCAGTTCGGTAGCCGTTGCGGCATCTTTCGCCACTACCGCACCAGCAACCACATCGGAGTGACCATTAAGGTATTTAGTACAGGAGTGGAGCACTAAATCAGCGCCCAGCGCCAGCGGGTTTTGCAACGCCGGACTAAGGAAAGTGTTATCCACCACGCTGATGGCGCCGGCTTCACGCGCAGCTTTACAGATTGCCGCAATATCCACGACACGCAGCAGTGGATTGCTTGGGCTTTCAATCAGCACCAGCTTCGGTTTTTCCGCCAGCGCCGCCTGCAATGCCGCCGCGTCATTCTGATCGACAAACTTAACGCGATAAGCGCCACGCTTACTCAGGCTGTCGAACAGACGATAGCTGCCGCCATAACAGTCATGTGGGGCCACCAGCAGATCGCCAGGCTTCAGGAACACCGTACACACCAGATGAATCGCCGACATGCCGGTATTGGTCATCACCGCGCCTGCTCCACCTTCCAGCTCCGCCAGCGCGCGCTGCACCACATCACGCGTCGGGTTACCACGACGTGAATAGTCATGGGCACGCGGCTGATTGAAGTCGGTAAAGTTATAAGTACTGGAGAGATGAATCGGTGGGACAACGCAGCCATATTGCTCGTCATCATTCAAACCGCTACGTACTGCGATAGTTGCCTGTTTACGCGTCATGGTGCTCACTGTTCCTGACTGAAATAAAGAAGAGTGACAGGATAGCATCATAGTAATAGACGTCAATACATCTGGACATCTAAATGTCTTTGCGTATAGATTGAGCAAAGACACAATACCCGTTAATATTACGCGGTATATTGCCTGGCTGCCCCACCCGCCTCCCTGCTGACATTTATTAGTGAGAAGCGGCAAGATCGGGCATAATTAGCCGATTTCCGGCAACTCCACTTTTAAATGATAATGATTAAGGTAACCCATGGCTGAATGGAACGGCGAATATATCAGCCCTTACGCTGAGCACGGTAAGAAGAGCGAACAAGTCAAGAAGATTACAGTCTCTATTCCGCTGAAAGTTCTGAAGATTTTGACCGATGAGCGCACGCGCCGTCAGGTAAACAACTTACGTCATGCGACCAATAGTGAGCTGCTGTGCGAAGCGTTTCTGCACGCATTTACCGGTCAGCCGTTGCCGGATGATGTCGATCTGCGCAAAGAACGTAGCGATGAAATTCCCGAAGAAGCCAAAGCCATCATGCGGGAAATGGGTGTCGATCCCGATACCTGGGAATATTAATCCTCTTTCAGTACCCCACGGGCGGGCATCTTTTTCACGCAGATGCCCGCCTGTTGCTTTTCTGGCGCTGAATATCAGCCATAAAAAAACCCGGCCGAAGCCGGGTTTTTCTTATTAACAAAACCAGAGTGGTTTTATTAAGCTTTGCTGCCTGGGATGCTGAAACGCTTGTTGAAGCGGTCAACACGGCCACCGCTAGCAACGTCACGCTGCTTACCGGTGTAGAACGGGTGGCATTTGCCACAAACGTCCAGGTTCAGATCGCGACCGACAGTAGAGCCGATTTTGATTTCGTTACCGCAAGAACATTTAGCAGTAACTTCAGTATATTTAGGGTGAATACCTTTTTTCATGGGAAAACCTCAGTTAAGGCCGCGTCGCTCTCCCGTGCCAGGAAAATTCCTGCACCGGCACCACACGAAGATTAAAAAAATTAGGTGTCATTGATACTAAAACACGGTATCAAAGGCGGCGAACTATACAGAAAGTCGCCAGCGCCTGCAATCGAATCCGCACATTGCAGGCCACACAGTGTACACTATCTCGTCATTTTTTTCATCCGGATGAATTCATGCCCGTTGTTCAGGTCGCGCTGCCCGTACCACTTGCCCGTAATTTTGACTATCTGCTGCCCGCTCACCTCCATGCGGTGGTGGGTGGACGCGTGAGCGTGCCTTTTGGTAAACGCAAAGCGACTGGCATTGTGGTCGGCATCAGCGAAAGCAGCGATTTTCCAGTCGACCAGTTAAAAGCAGTGCATGAGGTTCTCGATCAGCAATCCCTGTTCCCCCCTTCCCTGTGGCGCATTCTGCTGTGGGCGGCTGACTATTATCATTTTCCGCTGGGCGAAGTGTTATTCCATGCGATTCCGGTACTGCTGCGTCAGGGCAAACCGGCGCAGGAAGCGCCGCTATGGCAATGGTTTATCACCGAGCTGGGACGTGAAACCGCGCCTGAGAGCCTGAAGCGCGCGCCGAAACAGCAGCAGGCATTAACCGCGCTGCGCCAGCGCCCGATTTACCGCCATGAAGTCACCCAGCAGGAGATGACCGACGCCACCCTGCAGGCGATGCGCGCCAAAGGTTTATGCGAACTGCGCGAGCATCAGCGCGCCGCAGAAGACTGGCGCACCCACTTTGCAGTAAAAGGCGAACGCCTGCGGCTCAATACCGAACAGGCCACCGCCGTCGGCGCAATCCGCAGCGAAGACGATCACTTTGCCGCCTGGCTACTGGCAGGGATTACCGGCTCGGGTAAAACCGAGGTCTATCTCAGTATTCTGGAGAATGTGCTGGCCAGCGGTCGCCAGGCGCTGATTATGGTGCCGGAAATTGGCCTGACGCCGCAAACCATCGCCCGCTTCCGTGAACGCTTTGACGCGCCGATCGACGTGCTGCACTCGGCGTTAAACGACAGCGAACGTATGGCGGTATGGTTACGCGCACGTAGCGGTGAAACCGCCATCGTGATTGGCACCCGTTCCTCGCTGTTTACGCCCTTTGCCCGTCTGGGGGTGATTGTGATCGATGAAGAGCATGACAGCTCCTATAAACAGCAAGAGGGCTGGCGCTATCAGGCGCGCGATCTGGCGGTGTTTCGCGCGCGCGAAGAGGACATCCCGATTGTGATGGGTTCTGCGACCCCGGCGCTGGAAACCCTGCAGAACGTACAGATGGGGAAATATCGCCAGCTGAATCTCAGTAAGCGCGCCGGTAATGCCCGTCAGGCCACTCAACAGCTGATTGATTTAAAAGGCGTGAAACTGGAAGGCGGTCTGTCGCCAGCGCTGATCCAGAAAATTCGCCAGCATCTGCAAGCTGATAACCAGGTACTGCTGTTTCTGAATCGCCGTGGTTTCTCCCCGGCGCTGCTCTGCCATGAGTGCGGCTGGATTGCCGAATGCCAGCGCTGCGATCATTACTACACTCTGCATCAGAATCAGCGCCAGCTGCGCTGCCATCACTGTGACAGTCAGCGCCCGGTGCCGCATCAGTGTCCGCAATGCGGTTCGACCCATCTGGTACCGGTCGGCCTTGGCACAGAACAGCTGGAGCATAATCTGGCGGCACTGTTTCCCAATACTCCGCTGTCGCGTATTGACCGCGACACCACCAGCCGCAAAGGGGCGCTGGAACAGCATCTGAATGAGGTGCATCGCGGCGGCGCGCGCATTCTGATCGGCACCCAGATGCTGGCGAAAGGCCACCACTTTCCCGATGTCACGCTGGTGTCACTGCTTGATGTCGATGGCGCGCTGTTCTCTGCCGATTTCCGCTCTGCCGAACGCTTTGCTCAGCTCTATACCCAGGTCGCCGGACGCGCCGGACGCGCAGGGAAACAGGGTGAGGTGCTGTTACAGACGCATCACCCGGATCATCCGCTGCTGCAAACCTTACTGCATCTCGGTTATGACGCTTTTGCGCAACAGACGCTGCAGGAGCGCAAAACGGTATTTTTACCGCCATTTACCAGCCATGTCCTGATCCGCGCCGAAGATCACGACAACCAGCAGGCATCCGCCTTCCTGCACCAGCTACGTAATCTGTTTGAAGCCAGTCCGTTAAAAGATGAGGCGTTATGGGCGATGGGGCCGGTACCGGCACTGCTGGCAAAACGTAGCGGGCGCTATCGCTGGCAACTGTTATTACAGCATCCTTCGCGGGCGCTGTTGCAGCGTCTGCTGAAAAGCAGTTTACCGCTGGTCAGCACCTTGCCGCTGTCGCGCAAGGTCAAGTGGACACTCGACGTCGATCCCACTGAAAGCTGATGAATGACTGATGACGACAACAGTTGTGCGAGCAGGATCGAAAAAAGTCGCACAAGTCACACTTTTTATGCAAATTAAGTAACAGCACCCGGCCGCAATCTGTTAAGAATGAGATGACCATCAGCTAATGGCCGCAAATTGTAGCGATAAAAATCTAAAGAAAATTCAACAAGTCAGGTCAGCCTCGCTGGCGTGAGGAGAAAAGCGTTGGAGCAGAATCAACAGACTACGGCAGCCACCATGAAAAACGTGGCTGAAAGAGCAGGCGTATCAACGGCCACCGTGTCACGCGCACTGATGAACCCGGAGAAGGTTTCAGTCGCAACGCGACAAAAAGTGGAACAGGCGGTGATCGAAGTCGGCTACTCACCGCATACGCTGGCGCGCAACGCCAGGCGTAGCGAATCACGCACCATTCTGGTTATCGTGCCAGATATCTGCGATCCCTTTTTCAGCGAAATTATTCGCGGTATTGAAGTCACCGCTGCACAGGAGAGCTATCTGGTGCTGATTGGCGACTGCGCCCATCAGAATCAGCAGGAAACCTCATTTTTAAATCTGATGCTGACGCGGCAAATCGATGGCATGGTGCTGCTCGGCTCGCAGGTACCTTTTGATACCGGGATAGAAGAGCAACGCAATCTGCCGCCGATGGTGATGGCCAATGAGTTTGCCCCGGAGCTGGAACTGCCAACGGTGCATATTGATAACCTCACCGCCGCATTTGAAGCGGTTAATCATCTGCATCAGCTGGGACATCGCCGTATCGCCTGTATTGCCGGACCTGAAGAGATGCCGCTGTGTCACTATCGCTTACAGGGCTATATCCAGGCGCTGCGGCGCAATGGCCTGACGGTCGACCCGGAATATATTGTGCGCGGTGATTTCACTTTTGAAGCCGGCGCTAAGGCGCTGAAGCAGCTGATGGCCCTGCCGCAGCCACCCGATGCGTTGTTCTGCCATAGCGACATTATGGCGCTGGGCGCGATGTCGCAGGCCAAAAACAGCGGCCTGCGCGTACCGCAGGATCTGTCGCTGGTTGGCTTTGACGACATCGAACTGGCTCGTTACAGCGATCCGCAACTGACCACCGTCGCACAACCGCGTTTTGATATCGGTCGTGAAGCGATGCTATTGTTACTCGAACAGCTACAGGGCAAAGTGGTCAGCAATGGCTCGCGCCTGCTTGATTTTGAACTAAAAATTCGCGGCAGCAGCGCACGGGCCACCCAGCATAAGTAGCCGGTGGTTTTCCTGACGGCGTGAGATTCAGCCTAATCCTGGGTGACTCACTGCTGGTCAAACTTCCAGCCCTTGAGTAACATGTCGGGCTAATAGCCGGGTTCATAAAGTGCTGACTTTTCACGCGCATTGCAAATTCTTGCCCGGCGTGCCTTTTCTTATTTGATATTAGCGGAACGATAGTGGCACAAAAAGATTATGTAGGCCGCGGGCGTTCGACAGGGACGCGTCGCAAAAAAACCACCGGCCGCAGCAAAAAACGCAGCAACGGCTCAGGTGTTTCCAAATTTATGGTGGTACTGGCAGTTGCCGTATTGATCGCCTTTATCGGGATTTTGTGGTTTCTCGCTCATCATAAGAAAGACGATACGCCGGTTATTCCTGACCACAAAGCCGCCGGTAATGGCTTGCCGCCAAAACCGGAAGAGCGCTGGCGCTATATCAAAGAGCTGGAAAACCGTCAGATTGGCGTGCCGACGCCGACAGAGCCTTCTGCTGGTGGAGAAGTGCATTCCCAGACTCAGCTTACCGATGAACAGCGCCAGCTGCTGGAGCAGATGCAGGCTGATATGCGCCAGCAGCCGACTCAGCTAAACGAAGTGCCATGGAACGAACAAACCCCGGCGCAGCGTCAGCAGACGATTCAGCATCAGCAACAACAGCAACAGGTTCAGCAACAACAACAGCGGATGTTGCAGCAAAACCAATTGCAGCAACAGTCACGAATGCCGCAACAGCAGACGCAACCCGCTGCGCCGGTAGCCCGTGAGCCGGTACGCCAGGCGCCGCCTGCGCAGGCCAGCAAACCGCAGGAAACGGCGAAAGCCAAAGAGAAAGAAGAGAAACCGAAGACGCAAAGCTGGATGGTGCAGTGCGGCTCCTTCAAAGGCACCGATCAGGCCGAATCTGTGCGCGCCGCGCTGGCATTTGAAGGCTTCGAGAGCCGGATTACCACCGGCGGTGGCTGGAATCGTGTGGTGGTGGGCCCGTATAACAGCCGCGCCAGCGCCGACAGCACCCTGAAGCGCCTGCGCAGTTCTGGCCACTCAAACTGCATTCCCCTCGCCATCGGGGGTTGAAACCCGCCAAACTCGCCCCATATCTTGTTGCATAAAGCCCCGTACCTTGTGTGCGGGGGGATCTTCCGATCGACAACAAGGGGTCTGCCCGTGACAACAATAGTAAGTGTACGACGCAACGGCCAGGTAGTGATTGGCGGCGATGGCCAGGCTACTCTCGGCAATACCGTGATGAAAGGCAATGTTAAAAAAGTGCGTCGTCTCTACAACGACAAGGTTATCGCCGGATTTGCTGGCGGCACTGCAGATGCCTTTACCCTGTTTGAACTGTTTGAACGCAAACTGGAAATGCACCAGGGTCATCTGGTTAAAGCGGCCGTGGAACTGGCGAAAGACTGGCGTACCGACCGTATGCTTCGTAAGCTGGAAGCCCTGCTGGCGGTCGCCGACGAAAACGCCTCGCTAATCATCACCGGTAACGGTGACGTAATTCAGCCCGAGAACGATCTTATTGCCATCGGTTCAGGTGGTCCTTACGCTCAGGCAGCCGCGCGCGCGCTGCTGGAAAATACCGATATCGGCGCACGCGATATCGTGGAAAAAGCGTTGGGCATTGCAGGGGATATCTGCATTTACACCAACCATAATCTCACCATCGAAGAACTACCGTCCAAAGCGTAAGGATCCTAACTATGTCTGAAATGACTCCGCGCGAAATCGTCAGCGAACTGAACCGATTTATCATTGGCCAGGACGGCGCTAAAAAAGCCGTGGCTATCGCCCTGCGCAACCGCTGGCGCCGCATGCAACTGGACGAAGAGTTACGTCATGAAGTGACGCCAAAAAATATTCTGATGATCGGCCCAACCGGTGTCGGTAAAACCGAAATCGCCCGTCGTCTGGCCAAGCTGGCGCATGCGCCTTTTATTAAAGTTGAAGCGACCAAGTTCACCGAAGTGGGCTATGTTGGTAAAGAAGTGGATTCGATTATCCGCGATCTGACCGACGCCGCGCTGAAAATGGTACGGATGACGGCCATTGATAAAAATCGCTATCGCGCAGAAGAGATGGCTGAAGAACGTATTCTCGACGTCCTGATCCCACCAGCGAAAAACAACTGGGGACAGGCCGAAGCGGCCGCGGAACCTTCCGCTGCGCGCCAGTCGTTCCGTAAAAAACTGCGCGAAGGCCAGCTGGACGACAAAGAGATTGAAATCGATCTCGCCGCCACCTCAATGGGCGTAGAGATTATGGCGCCTCCAGGCATGGAGGAGATGACCAATCAGTTGCAGTCAATGTTCCAGAATCTGGGCGGCCAGAAGCAAAAACCGCGTAAGCTGAAGATCAAAGAAGCGATGAAGCTGTTGATCGAAGAAGAAGCAGCGAAACTGGTTAATCCGGAAGAGCTGAAGCAGGAAGCGATTGAAGCCGTCGAGCAGCACGGCATCGTGTTTATCGATGAGATCGACAAAATCTGTAAACGCGGTGAGTCTTCCGGCCCGGATGTGTCGCGTGAAGGTGTGCAGCGCGACCTGCTGCCACTGGTCGAAGGCTGTACCGTATCAACCAAACACGGCATGGTGAAAACCGACCACATTCTGTTTATCGCTTCCGGCGCCTTCCAGGTGGCCAAGCCTTCTGATTTGATCCCGGAATTGCAGGGTCGTCTGCCCATTCGTGTTGAACTGCAGGCGCTGACGGTCAATGACTTCGAACGTATCCTGACCGAGCCTAACGCCTCCATCTCCGTGCAGTACAAAGCGCTGATGGGCACCGAAGGGGTAACGGTTGATTTCACCGACGACGGCATCCGTCGTATTGCCGAAGCGGCATGGCAGGTAAACGAATCCACCGAAAATATCGGTGCGCGTCGTCTGCATACCGTGCTGGAACGTCTGATGGAAGATATCTCCTACGACGCCAGCGATCGCCAGGGTGAATCGATCACCATTGATGCAGCCTACGTTGGCAAACATCTGGATGTGCTGATTGCTGACGAAGATCTCAGCCGCTTTATTCTGTAATGGTTAGCACGGGTGGCGATAACGCCGCCCGTGAGTAGTCTGCCAGGAAGCCGTTAACGGCTCCCGTCTCACCAGCAAATCCCTTGCCAACCTCCTTCTTTATTGACGAAGATTAATTTTTCCCCTCCTGCCTGCACGTACACTACCGGTAAGCGTTCAATCCGTATCTGCGACCATCCGGTGAAATCTATGGAAAATATTCAACTGGCGCCACGTCTTAGTGCCTCACGCGCCTGGCTGGAAAGCTTGCGACTGCGTACGCTGCCGCTGGCCTTTGCTTCGATTATCAACGGTTCGGCGCTGGCTTACTGGCAGGGACATTTTACCCCGGGTATCGCGCTGCTTACCCTGCTCACCTCCGCCCTGCTGCAAATTCTGTCTAATCTGGCGAACGATTATGGCGATGCGCAGAAAGGTAGCGATACCCCGCAACGCATCGGTCCGCTGCGCGGCATGCAGAAAGGCGCTATCAGCCCGCTACAGATGCGCTCGGCATTAGTGTTAACCGGGGTGATCACCCTGTTCTGCGGTATGGCGCTGGTGGTGCTGGCCTGCACCACGCTCAGCGATATGCTGGGCTTTATTGCGCTTGGCGCGCTGGCGATGGTGGCGGCAATTGCCTATACCGTCGGTAAGAAGCCTTATGGCTATCTCGGCCTCGGCGATCTGTCGGTGCTGATCTTTTTCGGCTGGCTGGGGGTCAACGGCAGCCAGTATCTGCAAACCCATCATCTGAACCTGATTGACCTGCTGCCTGCCACCGCTTGTGGCTTACTGGCGGCGGCGGTACTGAACGTAAATAATCTGCGTGATATCGACAACGACCGCCAGAATGGCAAGTTTACGCTGGCGGTGCGTCTGGGGCCGGTTAATGCGCGCCGCTACCATGCCGGATTATTATCCTGCGCACTGCTGTGCTTCGCCTTTTTTGCCCTGTTTGCTGCACAATCCGCTGGCAGCTGGCTGTTTCTGTTAGCGACACCGCTGATTTACCCGCAAGCACGCTATATCCTGCGGGAAACCAGCCCACTGGCGATGCGTCCGATGCTGGAGAAGACGGTAAAAATGGCGCTGCTGGTTAATGTGCTGTTCGCGCTGGGCCTGATACTGAGTTAACGGCAGGTGACGAATGTCCCTGATTTCTGATAATTGATGATTTTGCCAACATCAGCCAATAAGCGATATACTTAGCGCTCCTGTGGCAAACAGACGAAACTCCTATGAAATACGATACTTCCGAACTCTGCGACATCTATCATGAAGAAGTGAATGTTGTGGAACCGCTATTTTCGAACTTTGGTGGTCGCACCTCTTTTGGTGGGCAGATCATCACAGTGAAATGTTTCGAGGACAACGGGCTGCTCTACGATCTGCTGGAAGAGAATGGCCGCGGGCGTATCCTGCTGATTGATGGCGGCGGCTCAGTCCGTCGCGCACTGGTTGATGCGGCGCTGGCGCGTCTGGCGGTGCAAAACGAGTGGGAAGGCATTGTGGTCTATGGCTCGGTGCGTCAGGTCGACGATCTGGAAGAGCTGGATATTGGTATTCAGGCGATTGCCGCGATTCCGGTCGGTGCGGCGGGCGAAGGCATTGGTGAGAGCGATATCCGGGTTAACTTCGGTGGCGTCACCTTCTTCTCCGGCGATCATCTGTATGCGGATAATACCGGGATGATCCTCTCAGAGGATCCACTGGATATCGAATAGCCTTTCTCACAAGGCAAAACGGGTGCCTGAGGCACCCGTTCTAAGTTCTTTCATTGCTCGCCGATCAGACTTCTTCCATCTTTCCCAGCAATGCACGCAGACGATCCTGCCAGACATGCTGCTCTTCTTTCAGCTGCTGGTTTTCGCGTACCAGTGATTCGGTGTTGCCCGAAACCTGATTCACTTCCTGCTTCAGCGTATTGTTTTGCTCTTTCAGTTCTTCAATTTCCATCTGCAGCAGGGTGATGGTATCAATCGCCTGCTGGACTTTCGCTTCCAGTTTCTCGAACACTTCAAATGACATCTTTATAACCTCTCCTTAATCGCAAGGCGTTGATGATGCTAGCCGCTGACTATGAGGTTTATCGAAAACTCCGCGGATAGCAACGATTCCCCGATTGTATGTAGCCTGTCACCCCAAGTCCAGCAACGAACCCTTGCAGAGTGCAGTCTGTAACAATTTTCAGCTTATGCTTAAAGTCAGCGGGTGAAAGTAGCACTTTGTTTTTTTAAGCACCAATAAACCCTATTGGAACTTTTTTAACCGCTTTTATGATGCTTTTGGAAAACCAAAAGACGCGAAAGCGCGCATTTTTATGACGTAGTACACAGTTTTTGATTTCGCTATTTCTCGATTATGCTCGTTAACGATAAATTTACATCAGCCCTACATTAGATCGGGGTGACTGATGAATGAAAACAAAGAACGACAACATTTAACCTCGCCTTCAGGAATTTCACTATGAGCCAGACAGCAACAAGTACGCTTAAAGGTCAATGTATCGCCGAGTTTCTCGGCACCGGTTTAATTATTTTCTTTGGTGCTGGCTGCGTTGCCGCGATGAAACTGGCTGGCGCCAGTTTTGGTCAGTGGGAAATCAGCATCATCTGGGGCCTCGGCGTCTCCATGGCGATCTATATGAGCTCGGCGATTTCCGGCGCTCATCTTAACCCAGCGGTTACCGTCGCGCTGTGGCTGTTCGCCTGCTTTGACCGCCGTAAAGTTCTGCCCTATATCTTCGCGCAGATTGCCGGCGCCTTCTGCGCGGCTGCACTGGTCTACGGTCTTTACTACAATCTGTTTATCGATTTCGAACAAACGCACCAGATGGTACGCGGCAGCACTGAAAGCCTCGACCTTGCCGGCATCTTCTCCACCTATCCGAACCCACATATTGGTGTCGGTCAGGCGTTTCTGGTTGAAATGGTGATTACCGCCGTACTGATGGCGCTGATTATGGCGCTGACCGATGACGGCAACGGCATCCCGCGTGGTCCGCTGGCGCCGCTGCTGATTGGCCTGCTGATTGCGATAATCGGTGCAGCAATGGGTCCACTGACCGGCTTTGCACTCAATCCGGCCCGTGACTTCGGACCTAAAATCTTCGCCTGGTTAGCAGGCTGGGGTGAAGTCGCCTTCACTGGCGCACGTGACATCCCTTACTTCCTGGTTCCGATTTTTGGACCATTAGTCGGCGCAAGCCTGGGCGCATTCGGATATCGTGCCTTGATTGGTCGTCACCTGCCATGCGATGTTTGCGTAGATGATGACGAGAAAGCAGAAAAGCCCGTCGCGCGCGCTGAGCAACGTAAAGCGTAATTGTGCTCATCCTTTACACCATCAGGAATTGAATTATGACTACAGAAAAAAAATACATCGTTGCCATTGACCAGGGTACCACCAGTTCACGAGCCGTAATCCTGGATCATGACGCCAATATTGTCGCCGTATCACAGCGCGAATTTCAGCAAATCTATCCTAAAGCTGGCTGGGTTGAGCATGACCCGATGGAAATCTGGGCTTCACAAAGCTCAACCTTAGTAGAAGTGCTGGCGAAAGCGGATATCAGTTCCGACCAAATCGCCGCCATTGGTATTACCAACCAGCGTGAAACCGCGATTGTCTGGGATAAAGAGACCGGTAAACCAATCTATAACGCGATTGTCTGGCAGTGTCCGCGTACCGCCGACTATTGTGAAAAGCTGAAGAAAGAGGGTCTGGAAGAGTATATCCGCCACACCACCGGGCTGGTGATTAACCCTTACTTCTCCGGCACCAAAGTGAAGTGGATCCTCGACCATGTTGAAGGCGCACGTGAGCGCGCAAAACGCGGTGAACTGCTGTTCGGTACCGTCGACACCTGGCTGGTATGGAAAATGACGCAGGGACGGGTGCATATCACCGATTACACCAACGCATCCCGTACCATGATGTTTAATATCCACAAGCTGGAGTGGGATCAGCGCATGCTGGATATTCTGGATATTCCGCGCGAGATGTTGCCAGAAGTACGCAAATCTTCCGAGGTCTATGGCCAGACTAATATCGGTGGTAAAGGCGGTACACGTATTCCTATCGCCGGTATCGCTGGTGACCAGCAGGCAGCGCTGTATGGTCAGCTTTGCGTCAGCACCGGTATGGCGAAGAATACCTACGGCACCGGCTGCTTTATGCTGATGAACACCGGCACCGAAGCGGTAACCTCAACTCATGGCCTGCTGACCACCATTGCCTGCGGTCCGCGCGGTGAAGTGAACTATGCACTGGAAGGTGCGGTGTTTATCGGTGGCGCAGCGATTCAGTGGCTGCGTGACGAGATGAAGATGATCAGCGAGTCTGAAGATTCCGAATATTTTGCCACCAAAGTAAAAGATACCAATGGCGTGTATGTGGTACCAGCCTTTACCGGTCTGGGCGCGCCATACTGGGATCCGTATGCACGCGGCGCTATCTTCGGTCTGACGCGCGGCGCCAATGCCAACCATATTATTCGCGCCACACTGGAATCTATCGCCTATCAAACACGTGATGTTCTGGAAGCGATGCAGGCCGATGCCGGCACGCGTCTGCAGTCTTTACGCGTCGATGGCGGTGCAGTTGCCAATAACTTCCTGATGCAGTTCCAGTCCGATATTCTGGGCACCCGCGTTGAGCGCCCGGAAGTTCGTGAAGTTACGGCACTGGGTTCCGCTTACCTTGCGGGTCTGGCCGTTGGCTTCTGGAAGGATCTGGATGAAGTGCGTTCTAAGGCCGTAATTGAACGTGAATTCCGCCCGAGCATTGAAACCACTGAACGTAACTATCGTTATGCTGGTTGGGTGAAAGCAGTGGCGCGTGCGAAAGCATGGGAAGATCACGAAGAGTAATTAATCCTGCGGGCGGCGAGAACGCCGCCCCTGCAATATGTTCATTTTCCCCGTAGGGGCGGCGTTCTCGCCGCCCGTGCCAATGTTTTGCACTGTCCCACTCCCAGCGGCAAAGTCTATCTGTGATAAACTCATCGCCTCATCAATTCCCCCGAGGCAAATCATGAAACGAGAACTCGCCATTGAATTTTCACGTGTTACCGAAGCTGCTGCGCTGGCCGGTTATAAGTGGTTAGGACGCGGAGATAAAAATACCGCCGATGGCGCCGCCGTGCATGCCATGCGCATTACGCTGAACAAAGTCGATATCGACGGGCAAATCGTGATTGGCGAAGGGGAAATTGATGAAGCACCGATGCTGTATATCGGTGAAAAGGTCGGCACCGGCAATGGTGAGGCGGTCGATATCGCGGTTGATCCCATTGAAGGCACGCGCATGACGGCAATGGGTCAGGCCAATGCCCTGGCAGTGCTGGCAGTCGGCGATAAAGGTACCTTCCTGCATGCACCTGATATGTATATGGAAAAACTGATTGTCGGACCTGCCGCCAAAGGCTGTATCGATCTGAATCTGCCGCTGGCGGAGAATTTAAAGCGGATCGCCGCAGCGCTCGGCAAGCCGCTTAACGCCCTGACCGTCACCATCCTGGCGAAGCCGCGTCACGATGAAATTATTCGTCAGATGCAGCAGCTGGGTGTGCGCGTTTTCGCTATCCCTGACGGCGACGTTGCCGCCTCGATTCTGACTTGTATGCCGGACAGCGAAGTTGATGTGCTGTATGGCATTGGCGGTGCGCCGGAAGGAGTAGTGTCCGCAGCGGTGATCCGGGCGCTGGATGGCGATATGCAGGGCCGTTTACTGGCGCGTCATGTGGTCAAAGGCGATAATCAGGAGAATCGCCGCATTGGCGAGCAGGAACTGGCGCGCTGTCAGCAAATGGGCATTACCGCGGGTGAAGTGCTGCAACTGGATGAGATGGCGCGTAACGATAACGTGATTTTCTCCGCCACCGGCATCACCAGCGGCGATCTGCTAAAAGGCATTACCCGCAACGGCAATATGGCGACCACCGAAACCCTGCTGATTCGTGGCAAATCGCGCACCATTCGCCGCATTCAGTCGATTCACTACCTTGACCGGAAAGATAGCGACCTGCACCAGTATATTTTGTAATCCAGGGTTTAAGTCCAGATTGTGCTTAATGGCAGGGCAAATTTGTCGATACGAGCTTTGCCGCTGGCCGGGGGGTGGAAAAACCCCTACAGCCTGGCGAAGATGGCAGCAGACGAGAATAGCGAGCTAAAAATCAACCATTAAGGAGTTTACATGGCTGAATGGATCACCGGAAAAGTGACCAAAGTGACTAACTGGACCGATAGTTTGTTCAGTATCACCGTACATGCCCCCGTGGCGGCGTTTAATGCCGGTCAGTACGCCAAACTGGCGCTGGAAGTTGACGGCGAACGCGTGCAGCGCGCTTACTCCTATGTAAATGCTCCCAGTGATGAAAACCTTGAGTTCTATCTGGTAACGGTGCCGGAAGGCAAACTCAGTCCACGCCTGTTTGCCCTGCGGCCGGGCGATGAACTGATGATTACCAAAGATGCCGCCGGTTTCTTTATCCTCGACGAGATCCCCGAATGCGAAACCCTGTGGATGCTGGCCACCGGCACCGCCATCGGCCCTTATCTGTCGATTCTGCAGGAAGGCAAGGATCTGGAGCGTTTCCGCCACATTGTACTGGTGCATGCCGCGCGTTTCGCCGCCGACCTCAGCTATCTGCCGCTGATGCAGCAGTTACAGCAACGCTATAACGGCAAACTACAGATTCAGACGGTAGTCAGCCGCGAAGAGGTTGCCGGTTCACTGACCGGGCGCGTACCGGCACTGATTGAGAGCGGCCAGCTGGAACAGGCCGTTGACCTGAAGATCGATGCGGAAACCAGTCACGTTATGCTGTGTGGTAATCCGCAGATGGTGCGTGATACCCAGCAATTGCTGAAGGATACCCGTCAGATGCGTAAACATCTGCGGCGTAAGCCCGGTCATATGACCAGTGAGCATTACTGGTAATCCGCTTTCCTGAGGTAATTTACCGGCTGCGCTGCGCTGCCGAAGCGGTTGTCGCCATTGGTGCCGGTAATTACCCCGAGTTCGAGCAGCACCATAATAAAGATCAGCGTGGGTATAAAGCGGCCTAATGCCCACTGCCAGCTGACACCCAGCACGGCCCAGTTGCCCGCCAGCAGTATCCACGCCAGAATCACCAGCAGCGCCCAGTAACCTTTTTTATTGCGGTCATGCAAACGCTTAACCATCACCGCACTCGATGGCCACAGCAGGCACACCACGCCAAACGCCGCCATCTGCGTATCCAGCCAGCCATAAGCCGCCAGACTGAACAGCAGCACCATTGCGATCAGCCATACAGCCTGCCAGATCCAGAAGTCACGGCGTCCCAGACGACCGCGATAAGAAAAGCACCATTGTTGTAGAGTCATGCATCCGTCCCGGAAAAAGCATCATTAAAAGGCCGCAGCTTTTGACTTTGGCGGGTAAAAACCGTTCTAATCGTTGGCTGAGTTTACTGGTTAGGGTCAACAAAATGAAGAAAGCGCGTGGTACGGCATTAATTATCGGATGTTTACTGTGGCAAACCGCCTGGGCCGATCCCGAGCCGCAGGATCGCGCTGAACATATGCCAGCCGCCCCCTACCTGCTGGCCGGCGCGCCCACTTTCGATATGACCATCGCGCAGTTCCGTGAAAAGTATAATCTTGCCAATCCTGAGTTACCGATTAGTGAATACCGCGCCATCGATAATCGCGATGACAAAAGCAATCTGACCCGTGCCGCCAGTAAAATTAACGAAAACTTGTATGCCTCCACCGCGCTGGAACACGGCACCGGAAAAATCAAAACCTTACAGATTACCTGGCTGCCGATTCAGGGCGCGGAAGAGAAGAGCGCCCATGAGAAAGCACTGGCTTATATGACGGCAATGATGCGCTTTTTCGCACCGGGAATTTCCGCGGAAGAAGCTACTAAGCGTATGAATAATTTACTGAATAAAGGCAAAGGATCGCGTTATTTTGCCCAGACGGAGGGCGCTCTGCGCTTTGTGGTGGCGGATAATGGTGAAAAAGGCCTGACATTCGCCATTGAGCCGATAAAACTATCGCTGGCAACCCCTTAGCAGCACAGGCAAAGATGACGAAAAGCAAAGCCTTTCACGGTTTTGATCTCTATACTGTCTGGCAGACAACACTGTCGGAAGGCAGTGCTACTTCAAAGTATCACGTTAAGCGTGGAGGATATGATGCGACATCCATTAGTGATGGGTAACTGGAAACTGAACGGCAACAAACATATGGTCAACGAGTTGATCGAAGGTCTGCGTAAAGAGCTGAGCACCGTTGATGGTTGCGGCGTTGCTATCGCACCACCGGCGCTGTACCTGGACCAGGCGAAGCATGCCATTTCTGGTAGCCATATTGCTCTGGGCGCACAGAACGTCGACGTTAACCTGTCTGGCGCGTTCACCGGTGAAGTTTCCGCGGATATGCTGAAAGATATCGGCGCGAAATACATTATTATCGGCCACTCTGAGCGTCGTACTTACCATAAAGAGAGCGATGAGTTTATCGCGAAGAAATTCGCTGTGGTGAAAGCCGCAGGTCTGGTTCCGGTACTGTGCATCGGTGAAACCGAAGCAGAGAACGAAGCGGGCCAGACTGAAGAAGTTTGCGCACGTCAGCTTGATGCGGTGCTGGAAACACAGGGCGCAGCAGCGTTCGAAGGTGTGGTGGTTGCTTACGAGCCAGTATGGGCGATTGGTACCGGCAAATCCGCCACCCCTGCGCAGGCTCAGGCCGTACACAAATTTATTCGCGACCATATCGCGAAGAAAGATGCCACCATTGCTAACCAGGTAATCATTCAGTACGGCGGTTCTGTTAACGATAAAAACGCAGCAGAACTGTTTACCCAGCCCGATATCGACGGCGCGCTGGTCGGTGGTGCTTCTCTGAAAGCAGACGCCTTTGCGGTAATCGTAAAAGCCGCTGCCGCAGCGAAGAAATAAGATGTTTACGGGCGGCGTTATCGTCGCCCCTGTTATTTATGCCGCTTTGCCGAGGATCTTACAGCTATGATCCTGAATCTCTTCTGCCGACCCACGATTTAACTTCAGCCAGTTACGTTCAATCGCCATCAGCACCAGGCGGCCATCCGGCAGTGCTGCCAGCGCCAGACCATACTTTCCCATTCCTGCATGCGTATCGGGCACTTCATCGGCCAGACGGATAAACGCACTCTGCTGCGCCAGTTGTTCAACGGTCAGCGTTCTGAGCAGATAAGGGTGCTTTAAGAGGGTGGCGGATTGCCAGTGCTCGCCTAACGAGGGCGCCAGCTGGTCTAACTGCTGACGCACATCCGCCCGCAGACAAGAGATATGAATATGCAGCTGATTCTGCGTGCGGCCATACTGCGAATTAATCGCCAGCGAAATTGCGCTATCGGCAACCGGTGCGCCACGTTTGTCGGCCAGTAAGTGGCGTTCCCGCCAGGATTGGAAAAAGAAGTTGGGTGTTCGTGGATTAAGCAGCAGCGGGTTTTCGATACCGCTGATTCTGGCAACTGGCATCAGTAAATATTGTAGCGGCCCGTTGCGATCCTTCATGGTGACATAGCCCTGGGCCATATCGACATTCTCGCAGGGTGCAGGATTGCCGCTTTGTTGCTGGCCAGGCACACATTTCTCACTGATTGTCTGCCACAACGCATCAGCATTTTTTTGCAAACTCAATGCGGCTATCGCCAGTCCTGCCACCAGCAGGGCAATGACCAGCACGATAACAGTAACCGCGCGATTTCTTCCTTGCTGCATCAGCGTCACCTTTTGATCTTTTCACCCGGACGAATAGTCGCCGAAGTGCCGATAAAAGTCACGCATTGCGAAGCCACAGCAGGCGGCAATCAAAGCCGCCTGCCCGGTGGAGTATTAACGCTTCATAATCTGATCGTAACTGCCGCCTTCAGAGAAGTGGGTCTTCTGCGCAGCGGTCCAGCCACCGAACTTACCATCAATGGTAAACAGATTTACCGGCTGGAAAGTGCTGGCATATTTCTTCGCCACCGCAGCATCACGCGGACGATAGAAGTTCTGCGCCGCGATCTCCTGGCCTTGTGGTGAGTAGAGATACTTCAGGTATTCATCAGCAACTTTGCGCGACTCACGCTCATCGACCACTTTATCGACGACAGAAACCGTTGGCTCCGCCAGAATCGATTCGCTTGGCGTGACAATCTCAAACTTATCTTTACCCAGCTTATTAACCGCCAGGTACGCTTCGTTTTCCCATGCAATCAGCACGTCACCGATGCCACGCTCCACAAAGGTGTTGGTGGCGCCGCGCGCACCAGAATCCTGTACTTCAACATTCTTAAACAGATCTTTGACAAACGCCTGTGCTTTCGCCTGATCGCCATGGTTTTTATCCAGAGCATAGCCCCACGCTGCCAGATAGTTCCAGCGCGCGCCGCCCGAGGTTTTCGGATTTGGCGTAATCACCGCCACGCCCGGCTTGACCAAATCTGGCCAGTCATGGATTTGTTTAGGATTGCCTTTGCGAACCAGGAAGACGATGGTGGAAGTATAAGGTGCAGAGTTGTCTGGCAGACGTTTGATCCAGTTTTTATCAATGCTGCCGCGTTCGGCAATCGCATCAACATCCGAAGCCAGCGCCAGCGTGACCACATCGGCTTTAATACCGTTAATCACTGACGTCGCCTGTTTGCCTGAACCACCGTGTGACTGACGGATAACCACATTGTCACCGGTTTCCTGCTTGTAATGTGCGCTGAAAGCTTTGTTGTACTGCTCGTATAATTCACGCGTTGGATCGTAAGACACATTCAGCAGCTGAATATCTTTTGCCAGCACGCTGGTTGAAGCCAGTAACAGGGTAAAACCCACACTCCACTTATTCATCGCACACACTCCCAAAGTTGTTATGTGAGAAGCGTGACACAAAGTTATCTGCGATTTAAAGAATTAAAAAGTAACCTTTATATCGTAATGGAATATATCTTTGCATAACAGAGGCGCTGAACCCGCAGCGCCTCTGTATAAAGCGTAATCAGTAGAGTTTTTTCGCCGTATCCAGCCAGTCGCCTTTAAACGGACGCTTCATATTTTCGATGGCATCAATAATGTCATGATGCACCATCTTCTCATTCTGAATACCGACGCAACGTCCGCCGTAGCCCTGTAGCAGCAGCTCGATGGAGTAAGCGCCCATACGCGAAGCCAGAATGCGGTCATAGGCGACCGGCGCACCGCCACGCTGAATATGGCCCAGCACCGTGGCGCGGGTTTCGCGTTTGGTTTCAGCTTCGATAAATTTCGCGAGGTCGTCGATATCACAGATATGCTCGGTGATCGCCACGATTGCGTGCTTTTTACCTTTGGCGATACCTGCTTTGATCTCTTCCACCAGCTC
Organism: Winslowiella arboricola; assembly: GCF_025527015.1. Lineage (GTDB taxonomy): Bacteria > Pseudomonadota > Gammaproteobacteria > Enterobacterales > Enterobacteriaceae > Erwinia > Erwinia arboricola. The sequence continues at coordinate 41,502 of NZ_JAODIM010000035.1, forward strand.
TTCACGGGTGTAAGGAATTTCCGGCAGCACGATAAATTCACAACCACCGGCAATTGCCGCCGCCAGGGTCAAATCACCACAGTATCGGCCCATCACTTCGACAATTGAAATACGCTGGTGCGAGGAAGAGGTATCGCGCAGGCGGTCAATCGCTTCCACTACCGTTTCCAGCGCGGTGAAATAGCCGATGGTGTAGTCAGTGCCGGCAACATCGTTATCAATGGTGCCTGGCAGGCCAATACAGGGAAAGCCCATCTCGGTCAGACGCTTGGCACCCATATAGGAGCCATCGCCGCCAATCACCACCAGCGCATCGATGCCGCGCTTTTTCATATTATCAATCGCGACCATACGCACTTCATCATTGCGGAACTCAGGAAAACGCGCAGAGCCGAGGAAAGTACCGCCACGATTAATCATATCGGACACGCTGTAGCGATCGAGATTGGTCATGCGATCTTCATACAAGCCCAGATAGCCATCATAAATACCAAAAACTTCCAGACCTTCACTCAGTGCGGCGCGAACGACCCCACGAATGGCTGCGTTCATTCCCGGAGCGTCACCGCCACTTGTCAGTACACCGATTTTTTTGATCATGACAACCTCTGAACTTGTTGATGCAAAATGATGAATTCAGTACGCCGGAAGGCCTCGACGCGTAAAAACAGACAGCGAGCTTATCGCCTGATAATGACACATAGTATATCAAACACTTCTGGCTGAATTGATTCAGGTCAGGCAAGTTTCGGCAAAAATATCTGCTTAGCCTCACGCTTTGAACTATTCATCCGCTATCTGCTTAATAACCTTAGGTTATAACTCGAAAAACCCCTGACGCTCAGCCGGAACCACCGAACAGGGATCCTGGTGAATAATGATATCCGCGCCGGGAAAACGCCGCAGCAATGCCTGTTCAACCTGCTCGGCCACCAGATGCGCCTTTACCAGCGGCAAATGGTCATCCATCTCCAGATGAAGCTGGATAAAGCGCGTCGGTCCCGACTGGCGCGTGCGTAACTCATGTGCGCCACTGACTCCTGGCCACGAAGAGACAATATCAATAATCTCATTACGTTCATCGTCCGGTAAAGCCCGATCTAATAACGATTGCACTGCCTCGTAACCCATACGTAGCGCGCTATAGAGGATCCACACCCCGATACCCAGCGCAAACAGGGCATCGGCGCGTGAGAAACCATACCAGCTTAACGCCAGTGCAATCAAAATTGCGCCATTCATCACCACATCGGATTGATAGTGCAGCATATCGGCGCGAATCGCCTGGCTGCGGGTTTTGCGTACCACCCAGCGTTGAAAAGCCACCAGACCCAGCGTGGAGAACAGCGCAATCACCGTAACGATTATCCCTACCAGCGGTGCATGCATGGTGGCTGGCTGCGCAAGATGCTGAATACCAGTAAGAAACAGAAACAGCGCTGAACCGGAAATAAACATGCTTTGCGCCAGAGCCGCCAGCGACTCCGCTTTACCATGGCCAAACGTATGTTCGGCATCTGCCGGTTGCAGAGAGTAGCGCACTACCAGCAGGTTGGTCAGCGAGGCGGCGATATCCACCAGTGAATCGACCAGTGCCGCCAGCACACTCACCGAGCCGGTATACCACCAGGCAAAGATTTTGATAATTAGCAGTAGCGAAGCCAAAATCGTCGCCGCGATCGCTGCTGCATTAACCAGACGTGCATATTGAGGATTCATGCCGCACTCCGCAGGCTATTGGTGTGTCAGTATACTGAAATTGAGGGGGAAAAAGCCCCGGCGTTTTTGTCACGCTATCCGCCAGCCCAGGCAATAAGATGCGTTTATCTGCCTTATACAGAGCTGACAGAGCATCCGGAGCCAGAAAATTTCTGTATGTCCGTTAAATAGTGCCTTTCCTCTGCGGAATTTTGCTAAATTGACCCTCAATCAACATATGCCGCAGGCTGATGTCATGCTCTCGCTTCCCACTGATGACGAATATTTAAAGATCCGCAGTTTGCGCTTTGTTCGTCGCATGTTTCTGATGCGTCAGCTGGGAACATTTCTGTGTTTTTTCCCGATAATGTCAGTGCTGCTGGAAAACGGCGCCGGGAAAACGACATTAGTTATGCTGGCACTGAACGCCTTTCTGTGGCCCGCCGTGGCTTATCTGCTAAGTAGCCGCTCGAAGGATCTGGTCAAGGTCGAACAACGCAATCTGACTATTGATGCGCTGTGGGGTGGGATGTGGGTGGCGATTATGGGTATCAGTCCCATCCCTTCGTTGATCATTCTGGCAATTCAAATTTCTGACCGCTACTCTGCGGGCGGATGGAAGCAGCTGAGGCCCGCGCTGTTCGCTTTTTGTCTGACGTTTATTATCGTCTGGTCAGCAACAGGATGCCCGATCCGTTTAAACTTTAGTTCGCAGACCGTGTGGCTGACTCTGCCGTTAGCCACCGTTTATCTGGTGGCGCTAAGTATCCTCTCACGCCAGCTGACTGTGCGACTACGGGATAAAAGCCGCGAGTTTGAGCGGGTAGCGTTACTGGATCCCCGTCTGCATATTCCAAACCGGCGCCTGTTTGAACAACGGCTGGCGAGCGCCTGGCTGCAATCGCAGCGCGGAACCCATGCGGCATATCTTATGCTGCTGGATGTCGATAATTTTAAGCAGGTGAATGATAGCTACGGTCATGAGGTCGGCGATTTTCTGCTGGCCGAAGTCTCTGAAGCGTTGCGCGATGTCATCAGCGTGAAAGATGTTCCGGCAAGATTTGGCGGCGATGAATTGGCGGTGATCATCTATCACAGCGATGAGCATGATGCTTTCCAGCTCGCCGCCAGGATGCTTGAAAGAATAGAAAAAATCCGCCTTCCCTGCGATGAAGTCTATCGCTGCACCGTCAGTATCGGTATCGCACCGGCAAAAGTGGCGACATCAGCGTCGGAATGGTTGCGCCATGCGGACCACGCGCTATATGAGACCAAACGCGCTGGCAAAAACGGCTTCAGGATGTCTGACGGGCATATCAGTTTGCACAGTTTTCAGCAGCCTGGGGCTGAGGCGGAGTGATTGGGGTGGTGAAAAAAGGGTAAAAAAAACCCCCTCATCATGAGGGGGAAGACAGGGATGGTGTCTATGGCAAGGAAAACAGGGATACTATATTACTGGTTACTGCCGGTACTACTCACTGCCTGCAGCGATGAAGACTGCTGCACGTTCGTTAGCTTGCGCATCTCTTTCATGCGCTGCTGATGTCGCTTTTCTAAAACGTCCTGCTGGCCGGGCGTTAACAGGTGATACATCTGGTTGCGAACGCGGGCCATTTCGACCTGCCTTTCAACCTGAGCTTGTGCTAACTTTTCTGCCAGAGCCTTGACGGCCGTTTCATTAAATTTGTCTGCAATGACTAAGTCATGCATGGTTTCTAAATCACTAATACTAATGGGAGAACGCTCATGACGCGCTTGCTGCATCAGGTCTCGCATTTGCTGACGCTGCTGCTCTGTCAGATTGATGCCATCAAACATGTGACTTTGCGAATTTTGCGCCATACTGCGATTCGTCAATCCGTCGTCATCTTGATGCATCTCATCAATCGTCGTTACGTCTGCTGCCCATGCGCTGGAGAAACTGACTACCATCGCTGAAACAATGACGACGGCGGTTAAGTTGCGCATCGTTCACTCCCGGTTATGTTTCCGTATTTCGATTCAACGAGGTTCAGTGTACGGAGATGGCTGCAAACTAGCGTCAGGGGGTGTAAAACTACGTAAAGCGATGGATTGAGGCGATGGGATCAAGGTATTTTGCCTGCGGAGGGAAATAAAAATGAATAAAATCCTGTTGGTTGACGATGACCGCGAATTAACTTCGCTACTGAAAGAGTTGCTGGAAATGGAAGGGTTTGACGTGGTTGTCGCCAGCGATGGCGAGCAGGCGCTCAATATCCTGGACAGCTCCATCGACCTGTTATTACTTGATGTCATGATGCCGAAGAAAAACGGTATCGACACTTTGAAAGAATTACGCCAACAGCATCAAACGCCAGTGATAATGCTGACCGCACGCGGCAGCGAGCTGGATCGCGTTCTGGGGCTTGAGCTGGGCGCAGATGACTATCTGCCTAAGCCATTCAACGATCGTGAACTGGTCGCGCGCATACGTGCGATTTTGCGGCGTTCGAACTGGAGTGAGCAACAGCAGCAGCATGACAATAGCTCCCCGACACTGGAAGTCGATTTTCTGCGCCTGAATCCAGGCCGTCAGGAAGCCAGTTTCGACGGCGTCACCCTAGATCTGACCGGTACTGAGTTCACTCTGCTTTACTTACTGGCGCAGCATCTGGGCCAGGTCGTATCGCGAGAACACCTCAGCCAGGAAGTACTGGGTAAGCGCCTGACACCGTTTGATCGCGCTATTGATATGCATATCTCTAATCTTCGCCGCAAACTGCCTGAGCGCCGTGACGGGCATCCGTGGTTTAAAACGTTACGTGGACGCGGGTATTTAATGGTCTCCGCAACATGATAAGTAGTTTGACCACCCGCATCTTCGCCATTTTCTGGTTAACCCTGGCGCTGGTGTTGATGCTGGTACTGATGGTTCCGAAACTCGATTCCCGTCAAATGACCTCGCTGCTCGAAAGTGAGCAGCGCCAGGGGATCATGATTGAGCAGCATGTTGAAGCCGAACTGGGCCACGATCCACCCAATGATTTGATGTGGTGGCGTCGCCTGTTTCGCGCGATTGATAAGTGGGCGCCGCCTGGCCAGCGCCTGCTGCTGGTGACCAGCGAAGGTCGCGTTATTGGCGCCCAGCACAATGAAATGCAGATTATCCGCAACTTTATTGGTCAGTCTGATAATTCCGATCACCCGCAGAAAAAGAAATATGGCCGTGTCGAACTGGTTGGCCCTTTCTCGGTGCGCGATGGTGAAGATAATTATCAGCTCTATTTAATCCGCCCGGCGGGCAGTTCACAGCTGGATTTTATCAATCTGCTGTTTGACCGTCCGTTACTGCTGCTGATTGTCACTATGCTAATCAGCTCCCCTCTGCTGCTGTGGCTGGCCTGGAGCCTGGCGAAACCCGCGCGTAAGCTTAAACACGCGGCGGATGAAGTCGCCAGCGGCAACCTGCGACAACATCCCGAGTTAGAGGCAGGCCCACAAGAGTTCCTCGCCGCCGGTTCGAGCTTTAACCAGATGGTTAGCGCGCTGGAAAGAATGATGACCGCGCAGCAACGCCTGCTGTCGGATATCTCCCATGAGCTGCGCACGCCACTGACGCGCCTGCAGCTGGCGACCGCCCTGATGCGTCGTCGTCATGGTGAAGGCAAAGAGCTGCAACGCATTGAGATGGAAGCCCAGCGTCTGGACGGCATGATTAATGACCTGCTGGTGCTGTCGCGTACTCAGCATAAAAATGCACTGGTCAGTGAAGCGATGAAAGCGAATCAGCTGTGGGCTGGCGTGCTGGACGACGCAAAATTTGAAGCCGAACAGATGGGCAAAACCCTCGAAGTGCCCTATCCACCGGGGCCATGGCCGCTGTACGGTAACCCCAATGCGCTGGACAGCGCGCTGGAAAATATTGTGCGTAATGCATTGCGCTACTCACATACCCGTATTTCCGTCAGTTTTTCTGTCGACAATCAGGGAATTACCGTGCATGTCGATGACGATGGCCCGGGCGTCAGCGCGGAAGATCGCGAACAGATTTTCCGTCCTTTCTATCGTACCGACGAAGCACGCGACCGCGAATCAGGCGGCACCGGGCTGGGGCTGGCGATTGTTGAAACCGCTATTCAGCAGCATCGTGGCTGGGTGAAGGCTGATGACAGCCCGTTAGGCGGTTTACGCCTGACAATCTGGCTGCCGCTGTACTCCAGCCGTTGATATTTTGCTATCCTGCGGCCCTCGCTATTGAGGGCCGCTACAGATGTTAAATATCGTACTGTTTGAACCTGAAATCCCACCGAATACCGGCAACATTATTCGCCTGTGTGCTAATACTGGCTTTCAGCTGCATCTGATTGAACCGATGGGCTTTGCCTGGGACGATAAACGCCTGCGACGCGCGGGTCTGGATTATCACGAATTCACCCATATTAAGCGTCATGCCGATTACCCTGCTTTCCTCGCGGCAGAAGCGCCGCAACGATTGTTTGCGCTGACCACCAAAGGCACGCCTGCACACAGCGCGGTTAGCTATCAGCCAGGGGATTATCTGCTGTTTGGCCCGGAAACCCGTGGCCTGCCCGCGACCATTCTGGATGCCCTGCCCGCGCAGCAGAAGATTCGCATCCCGATGCAGCCCGACAGTCGCAGTATGAATTTGTCGAATGCGGTGTCAGTGGTGGTGTATGAAGCGTGGCGGCAGCTGGATTATGCGGGTGCGGTAATTAGATAATTTAGACGTAGGGGCGCCATTTTCGCCGCCCGTGCCGATGATTTGCACAGTGCCTGCTGAATAAGGGCGGCGATAACGCCGCCCCTACAAACAGCATCAAATCCCGTCGCCAAATTCGAATCCGGACACCATGCCATTAAAGTGCTGATCCATCTCCATCGAAGGTTTCTCACTGCCAGGCTTACCGACAATACGTGCTGGTACGCCGGCGGCCGTAGTATGTGGCGGAATCGGTTGTAACACTACCGAGCCGGCGCCAATTTTCGCCCCGCGCCCTACTTCGATATTACCGAGGATCTTCGCTCCGGCGCCAATCATCACCCCTTCACGGATCTTCGGATGACGATCGCCGCTGGTTTTACCGGTACCACCAAGGGTGACCGATTGCAGGATGGAAACATCGTTTTCCACCACCGCTGTCTCACCGATCACTATGCCGGTCGCGTGGTCGAGCATAATGCCGTGACCGATGCGGGCGGCAGGATGGATATCGACCGCAAACGAGACGGATATTTCATTTTGCAGATAGACCGCCAGCGCACGACGTCCTTCATTCCATAACCAGTGGCCGATACGGTAGGCCTGCAGCGCGTGAAAGCCCTTCAGATAGAGCAGTGGCGTGGAGTATTTATCCACCGCCGGGTCACGCAGACGCACCGCCTGGATATCAAGGGCTGCCGAGGCGATCATCGAAGGATCGCGGCTGTAAGCTTCTTCAATAATTTCGCGAATGGCAATGGCGGGCATAATCGGGTTGGCAAGTTTATTCGCCAGCATATAGCTCAGCGCGCTGCCGAGATTTTCGTGCTTCAGCAATGTCGCATGGTAAAAACTGGCCAACATCGGCTCACAGTCCGCAAGTGTACGGGCTTCAGCTTTGATGTTATTCCAGACCAGTTCTAACTCTTCAGACGGCATTGCTCTCTCCCGATAAAAAAACAGCGCCCGGCAAAACCGGTACGCTACAGGTGAAGGTGCTGTGCTTCCTGCATCAGCTGGTGCTATTTTCGTCCTTCCTTGCGCGACCCAGTAACGTCAATGCTGCCTCGCGAGCGCTTTTTTCGCAATACAACACCTGAAAAATTTGCTCAGTTATTGGCATTTCAACGCCACAGCGAGCAGCTAACGCTTTAACTTCTTTAGTATTACGGTAACCTTCTACTACCTGGCCGATGGTGTTCTGGGCGCTCTCAACATCCACACCCTGTCCCAGCATCATGCCGAAACGACGGTTACGCGACTGATTGTCGGTACAGGTCAGCACCAGATCGCCCAATCCCGCCATTCCCATAAAGGTAACAGGATCGGCACCCAGCGCGGTACCGAGACGCGTCATCTCCGTTAATCCACGGGTAATCAGCGCAGTACGCGCATTGGCGCCAAAGCCGATGCCATCGGAAATACCGGCACCAATCGCAATCACGTTTTTCACTGCCCCGCCCAGTTGCACACCGATAAAGTCCGGGTTGTTATAGACGCGGAAACTTTTTCCGCAATGCAACAACTGCTGCAAATCTTCGGCAAACTGCGCATCCGTCGCTGCCAGCGCGATAGCAGTCGGCAACCCGGCCGCCAGCTCTTTGGCAAAGGTTGGGCCGGAGATCACTGCCAGCGGAATGGCATCGCCGAGGATCTCACGCGCCACATCCTGCAACAGACGTCCGGTCTCTTTTTCCAGCCCTTTGGTTGCCCAGACGATGCGTGAATCAGCGCGTAAAAACGGCTTAATCTGACGCAATACGTCACCAAACACATGGCTCGGCACCACCACCAGTAAATCACGACTGGCGGCAATGGCGTACTGGAGATCGCTCTCTAACAGCAGTGTATCGGGAAAGGGAACATCAGGAAGGAAAGCGACATTACAGCGATCGGCTTGCAGTTGTGCCTGGTGCTGCGGGTTGTGCCCCCACAACAACACATTGTGGCCGTTGCGGGCCAGCGTAATTGCCAGTGCGGTGCCGTACGAGCCGGCACCGATAACGGTCATAGACGCGTTAAGATTTTTCATCAGGCATCCTGACGGGGTTCTGCACCTTCACCTTCACCCTGCTGCTGCAGATAGTTCATAAACAGCGCATCGAAGTTTACTGGCGCAAGGTTCAACTGCGGGAAAGTACCGCGGGAAACCAGGCTGGTGATGCACTCACGCGCATACGGGAACAGAATGTTCGGGCAGTATGCGCCGAGACAATGCGCCATCTGGTTGCCGTCGATACCGGAGATGCTGAAGATACCTGCCTGCTGCACTTCACACAGGAATGCAGAGTCTTCTTCAACAGTAGCCGTGACGGTCACACGCAGAACCACTTCAAAAACGCCATCCGCCAGCTGGCTGGAAGCAGTGTCCAGATCCAGTTTCACTTCCGGTTCCCACTCTTTCTGGAAAACCTGTGGCGCGTTCGGCGCTTCAAAAGAGATATCTTTAGTGTAGATACGCTGAATCTGGAAAGACATTTCGCTGGAGCTTTGTTCTGACATTTTACTCAATCCTATTCGTTAATAATCCATCATCGCGCTGGCGGAGCATCATTTCAACAGCGGGTCGAGCCCTGCGCGTCCATCCAACGCATACAAGTCGTCACAGCCACCAATGTGCTGCGCATCGATAAAGATTTGAGGTACGGTCGTCCGGCCGCTACGTTTAATCATCTCTTCCCGCTTATCGGCATCGCCATCAATGGGGATTTCCTGAAACGCCACGCCTTTCTCACTTAACAGTGCTTTTGCGCGATGGCAAAAAGGGCAGGTCGCTTTGGTATAGATCTCTACGTTAGCCATTTACAGTACCTCGAATCGGTTATTTTCCACGAACGAGGGGCAGATTATCGCCGCTCCAGCCCGCAACACCTTCTTTAAGCACCGAAACCTGAGCAAATCCGGCAGCACTCAGCTGGGCTGCAGACTCTGCTGCCGACGTTCCGGTGGCGCAAACGACAATTACAGGCTGCGCTTTATGCTTTTCCAGCTCGCCTAAATTGCCTTTCTTAATATCTGCCGCAACCACGTTCAGTGCGCCAGAGATATGACCTTTACGATAATCATCACGTGAACGGACGTCGACCACAACCGCATCTTCTTTGTTGATCTGACGCGTTGCTTCACCACGACTGATAGTTTTTACTTTAGAGAACATGCCCTTAACTGTGGTCACGATCACCAAAACCAGCAAGACAACCCACGCCATACCTAATATTGGGTGATTGCTTGCGAATTGCATAATTTCTTGCATGAGGGGTAACAACTCCCGACCGGGTTAATAAGCTAAAACAAGGTTTCTGAGTATACCTGCGCCACTTCTCATGTACAGTCGCGAAGGCGCCAGAGTTACGTTTTATGCGGTAGATTCCAAAAAAAAGTGTGATCGCACTGAAAACGGATATTGCCGGCCGTGCTGTTGCGTTCCTGAGCAGTCATTAATGGCGCCCCGGATAACCCTGCCATTTGTAAGTAAAGGTTTCGCTGCTTCCAGTCAGTGAATCGGGATTAATGCGGATTTTAGGATGTTAACCGCCGGTTGCACTGATGTTTTTGCCGCGGCTATCTGGCTGGCTGCTGTATTACTGCACAGCGCTGAAGATGCCGACTGCGCCCGATCATCACAATACTGTCACCATCCGAAATAGAAATCCCCAAAGAGATGACTGGTAAGCCGCTGTTCATCGTGGAATAATCCTTCCCCATGCGGGAAAAAGCGACAGTTTCATCTTTACGGACCCAGGGTAACGGATTGGCCAGGCGCGTATCGTCACTCTCAAGATTGTCCACTCTGTCCGCCAGCGTATTATGCGCTGGCGTTTTGCTGTTGCCTGTTTATAGCCAGGCGGCCGACGATAGTAAGTCGCAGCTCAAATCCATCCAGCAGGACATCGCGGAGAAGGAAAAGAGCGTCAAATTACAAAAGCAGCAACGTAGTCAGCTGCTCAATCAACTGCAGAGCCAGGAAAAAAGCATTGCCGAAGCCAGCCGCAAACTGCGCAGCACGCAAATTTCGCTAACCTCACTCAATAAAGAGATCGAGGCGTTAAACGCGTCGATCAGCAAACTGCAAAAACAGCAGGTTGAGCAGGAAAAACTGCTCGCTCAACAGCTGGACGCCGCGTTTCGTCAGGGTCAGCACAACGGTTTGCAGCTGGTACTGAGCGGCGAAGAGAGCCAGCGCAGCGAACGTATCCTTGCCTATTTCGGTTATCTGAACGAAGCGCGTCAGAAGAATATCGACGATTTACAGCAGACGCGTAGCCAACTCACGGCGCAGAAAGCATCGCTGGTCGATAAACAGGCGCAACAGAAATCCCTGCTTGGCGAGCAGCAGAACCAGCAAACCAGACTGGAACAGGCGCGTGTCGCCCGCCAGAAAACCATCACCACGCTGGAATCGTCGCTGGAAAAAGATCAGGCCCAGCTGGCAGAAATGCGTCAGAACCAGGCACGTCTGCAGGATAAAATCGCCAAAGCCGAGCGCGAAGCTCGCGCCCGTGCCGAACGTGAAGCGAAAGAAGCTGAACGCGTCCGTGCCCGCCAGCAACAGGCGAAGAGCAAAGGCACCACTTACAAACCAACAGAGAGCGAACGCTCACTGATGTCTCGTACCGGTGGGCTGGGTCGCGCCGGAGGCCAGGCGGTATGGCCGGTGCGCGGCAATATTGAGCATCGCTTTGGCGAAGCCATGCAAGGCGAGCTACGCTGGAAAGGCCTGGTGATTAACGCACCGGAAGGCACCGAAGTAAAAGCCATCGCTGATGGTCGCGTGTTAATGGCCGACTGGCTGCAGGGCTATGGTTTGGTTGTCGTAGTCGAACACGGTAAAGGCGATATGAGTCTGTATGGCTACAACCAAAGTGCATTGGTGAGCGTGGGAACCCAGGTTAAGGCAGGAGAGCCAATCGCGCTGGTCGGTACCAGCGGCGGCCGGGGCACGCCTTCACTCTATTTTGAAATCAGACGACAAGGACAGGCCGTCAATCCACTGCCGTGGTTAGGAAGATAAGTCTTGTTTCAGCGCCTAAAACTCACCGGACTCCTGAGCTGTCTGCTGTTTACCTGCTCAGCCCATGCCGGGAAACTGGCTATCGTGATTGACGATTTCGGTTATCGTCCCGCTCAGGAAAATCAGGTTTTGCAGATGCCACCCGCGATTTCTGTCGCCGTGCTGCCAAACGCCCCCCATGCCCGCGAGATGGCGACCAAAGCCCATCAGCGAGGCCATGAAGTCCTGATCCATCTGCCAATGGCGCCACTCAGCAAGCAACCGCTGGAAAAAGATACCCTGCGCCCGGATATGAGCAGCGACGAAATCGCACGCATTATCAGCGAAGCGGTGAAGGATGTCCCCTGGGCGGTGGGTCTGAACAACCATATGGGCAGTGCGATGACCTCCAGCCTGCCTGGCATGCAGAAAGTGATGCAGGTACTCGATCACTATAACTTTTACTTTCTCGACAGCATGACTATCGCCAACAGCCAGTCAACGCGTGCGGCGGCGGGCACCAGCGTAAAAGTGATTAAGCGACGCGTCTTCCTTGATGACAGCCAGAATGAAGCCGAGATCCGCAAGCAATTTACCCGCGCGGTGCGGCTGGCGCAGCGCGATGGTTCAGCTATCGCCATCGGGCATCCCCATCCGACTACAGTAAAAGTGTTGCAGCAGATGCTGCCCACGCTGCCAGCGGATATTACGTTAGTGCGTCCGAGCCAGTTGCTTAACGAACCGCAGCGTACCCATAGCCAGCCACTGTCGCCGGAAAGCAAACCCAAACCCCGTAACCCATTTCGCGGCGGTGAGCAGTGCGTCAATAAACACGCGCTACACCCCGTGCCAGCCACCCGTGCGCTGGGCGTGATTGGCGACAGTATTGCCGACAGTTATCCGGTGAAAACGCTAAAAAGTTTGTTCTGATTGGGCATGGGCGGCGATAACGCCGCCCATAGCGAAAAAAATCAATCCCAGCTCAACACCACTTTGCCGGACTGCCCGGAACGCATAGCGTCAAACCCCTGCTGAAACTGATCAATACTGTATCGATGGGTAATAATCGGTGTTAAATCAAGGCCGGACTGAATCAGCGCCGCCATTTTGTACCATGTTTCAAACATCTCGCGACCATAGATGCCTTTGATAAACAGCCCTTTAAAGATCACCTGATTCCAGTCGATTGACATCTCCGAAGGTGGAATACCCAGCAGCGCAATCCTGCCACCGTGATTCATCGCCGCCAGCAGAGTACGAAACGCCGGCGGTGCGCCGGACATCTCCAGTCCGACATCAAACCCTTCGGTCATTCCCAGCTGGTTCATCACCTCATTGAGGTTTTCCTGATTAACATTTACCGCGCGCGTCACACCCATTTTACGTGCCAGATCAAGGCGATAGTCATTGACATCAGTGATCACCACATGACGTGCGCCAACATGTTTACACACCGCAGCGGCCATAATACCAATTGGCCCGGCGCCCGATATCAGCACATCTTCACCGACTAAATCGAAAGAGAGCGCTGTATGTACTGCGTTACCGAACGGATCGAAAATCGTCGCCAGCTCATCGGAAATATTATCGGGGATTTTAAAGGCGTTGAAGGCCGGGATTACCAGATACTCGGCAAAGCAACCCTGTCGATTGACGCCAACTCCGACGGTATTCCGACATAAATGGGTACGTCCGGCACGACAGTTACGGCAGTGACCACAGGTGATATGACCTTCGCCCGACACGCGGTCGCCGATCTGATAGCCATTTACCTCCTGGCCAATCGCCACCACTTCACCAACATACTCATGGCCGACAATCATTGGCACCGGGATGGTCTTCTGCGACCACTCATCCCAGTTGTAGATATGCACATCAGTACCACAGATGGCGGTTTTGCGGATTTTAATCAGCAGATCGTTATGGCCCGGCTGCGGAATCGGCGCTTCGGTCATCCAGATGCCGGCTTCCGCTTTTAGTTTTGCCAGTGCTCTCATCGCCTCACCTCTCAGCCAATAACGTTAAGTTGCTTACCAATTCGTGTAAACGCTTCCACCGCACGTACCAGCTGCTGCTGACTATGGCCAGCTGAAATCTGCGTGCGGATCCGTGCCTGACCCTTCGGCACCACCGGATAGAAGAAGCCGGTGACATAGATCCCCTCCTGCTGCAGCAGGCGCGCAAACTCCTGCGCCACCGCCGCCTCACCCAGCATCACCGGAATAATCGCGTGATCGGCTCCGGCAAGGGTAAATCCGGCTTTGGTCATCTCTTCACGGAAGTAACGGGCGTTATCCCACAGACGCTGGCGCAAACCATCGCCTTCAGCCAGCATATCCAGCACGCGAATGGAGGCTGCAACAATCGCCGGCGCCAGCGAGTTGGAGAAGAGATAGGGCCGTGAACGCTGACGTAGCCACTCCACTACCTCTTTTTTTGCCGCGGTATAGCCACCGGATGCGCCACCGAGCGCTTTACCCAACGTGCCGGTAATAATATCAACACGGCCCATCACTTCGCAGTATTCATGGGTGCCGCGCCCGTTGGCGCCGACAAAACCGACGGCATGGGAGTCATCTACCATCACCAGCGCGCCATACTGATCAGCCAGATCGCAAACGCCTCGCAGATTGGCGATAACGCCATCCATAGAGAACACCCCGTCAGTGGCGATCATAATATGCCGTGCCCCTGCCGCTTTTGCCTCTTCCAGCCGCGCCTGCAGCTCACTCATATCATTATTGGCGTAGCGATAGCGTTTGGCTTTACACAGCCGCACGCCGTCGATAATCGAGGCATGATTTAACGCATCCGAGATAATGGCGTCTTCAGCGCTCAGCAGCGTTTCAAACAGGCCGCCATTGGCGTCAAAGCAGGAGGAGTAGAGAATGGCGTCGTCCATACCGAGAAATTCTGCCAGCCGTTTTTCCAGCTGTTTATGGCTATCCTGAGTGCCGCAGATAAAACGCACCGAAGCCATACCAAAGCCGTGACTGTCCATGCCCTCTTTGGCCGCCAGAATCAGCGCCGGATGGTTAGCCAGCCCGAGATAATTATTAGCGCAAAAATTGACGACATGATGCCCGTCGCCCACTTCGATATCGGCCTGTTGCGGGGAAGTAATAATGCGTTCTTCTTTGAACAGACCTTCCCGACGGCTTTCCGCCAGTTGATCATTGATTTGACGATAAAAATTCCCGCTCATGTTTGTCCTCCATTATTAGCCCACCTGCGGCACATATTACTGAAGAGAAGTTACATACACGACAATTCACCATACCGATTGTCAATTTTGCAGCATATATCACGCCATCAGACATCAGTTACATTCCGTTACGGACTCATCTGGCTGTCTGCCCGCCAATGAAATGTTATGATGAGTGTTATAAGCGCATGAAACCTCCTGTTTCATGCCACTGTTCAAGGTTAAGGTTAAGCTCATGATTATCGTGACTGGCGGCGCTGGCTTTATTGGCAGCAATATTGTTAAAGCACTCAATAAAGACGGCTTTAATGACATTCTGGTAGTGGACAACCTGAAAGACGGCACCAAGTTCGTCAATCTGGTGGATTTAGATATCACTGACTATATGGATAAAGAAGATTTTATCGCCAGCGTGGTTGCCGGCGATGACTTCGGCACCATTGAAGCGGTTTTCCATGAAGGCGCCTGCTCTTCGACTACCGAGTGGGACGGCAAGTACATGATGGATAACAACTATCAGTACTCTAAAGAGCTGCTGCACTTCTGTCTGGAGCGTGAAATCCCGTTCCTCTACGCCTCTTCTGCCGCCACTTACGGCGGTCGCAACACTGACTTTATCGAAGAGCGCCAGTATGAGCAGCCGCTGAACGTCTACGGCTACTCTAAAGTACTGTTTGACCAATATGTGCGCCAGATCCTGCCAGAAGCCGAATCGCAGATTTGTGGTTTCCGTTACTTCAACGTTTATGGTCCGCGTGAAGGCCATAAAGGCAGCATGGCCAGCGTGGCTTTCCACCTGAATACCCAGCTGAATAACGGCGAAAACCCGAAACTGTTTGAAGGTAGCGACGGCTTTAAACGCGACTTTATCTACGTTGAAGACGTGGCGGCAGTGAACCTGTGGTTCTGGAAAAATGGTGTCTCCGGCATTTTCAACTGCGGAACCGGCCGTGCTGAATCCTTCCAGGAAGTAGCGGATGCCGCGCTGAATTATCACCAGAAAGGTGAAATTGAATATGTGCCATTCCCGGAAAAACTGAAAGGCCGTTATCAGGCATTTACCCTTGCCGATCTGACTAAGCTGCGTGCTGCGGGCTATGACAAGCCGTTTAAAACCGTAGCTGAAGGTGTGGCTGAATATATGGCCTGGCTGAACCGCGACGCATAACGCATAAGGAAGGCAATCTCGTCGATGAAAATTCTGGTGATCGGGCCGTCATGGGTCGGCGACATGATGATGTCGCAAAGTCTGTATCGCACGCTGAAGGCTGCACATCCTGAGGCGGTGATTGACGTGATGGCGCCTGCGTGGTGCCGTCCCCTATTGTCCCGCATGCCGGAAGTCAACGAGGCGCTGGCAATGCCGCTGGGACATGGCGCGCTGGAAATTGCCGAGCGCCGTCGCCTGGGTAAGGCGCTAAGCATACAGGGCTATGATCGTGCTTATATCCTGCCTAACTCGTTTAAATCGGCGTTAGTGCCTTTCTTTGCTGGCATCAAACAGCGCATCGGCTGGCGAGGTGAAATGCGCTACGGCCTGCTGAATGATCTGCGCGTGCTGGATAAGCCAGCCTTTCCGTTAATGGTTGAGCGCTATGTGGCGCTGGCTTATGACAAAGATCGGATCAAAACCGCACGCGACCTGCCGCAACCCTTGCTATGGCCACAACTACAGGTTAGCGCAGAGGAAAAAGTGGCCACGGCGGCCGCTTTTGCGCTCACCACGGAACGTCCGGCCATCGGCTTTTGTCCCGGCGCTGAATTTGGTCCGGCCAAACGCTGGCCGCATTATCACTATGCGGCGCTGGCGCAACAGCTGATTGAGCAAGGCAAGCAGGTGCTGCTGTTTGGCTCGGCGAAAGATCATGAAACCGGCGAGCAGATTATTCAGTCGCTGCCGGAAGCCGCGCGTCCATTCTGCCGCAATCTGGCGGGTGAAACGCAGCTGGAACAAGCGGTGATCCTGCTGGCCCACTGCAGTGCGGTGGTCAGTAATGATTCGGGTTTGATGCATATTGCTGCGGCGCTGAATCGCCCACTGGTGGCGCTGTATGGCCCCAGCAGCCCGGACTTTACCCCGCCGTTGTCGCAGCAAGCGCGCGTTATCCGCCTGATTACCGGCTATCACAAAGTTCGCAAAGGTGATGCAGAGCAGGGCTATCACCAAAGCTTGATTGATATTCAGCCCGCTCGCGTTATGACTGAGCTGGAAAATCTGCTCGCAGCGGGCCAGGAGAGTTAATGCAGGTTCTGATTGTTAAAACGTCATCGATGGGCGATGTTCTGCATACGCTACCCGCGCTGACCGATGCGATGCATGCCATTCCTGGCATCCGCTTTGACTGGGCGGTGGAAGAGGGCTTTGCCCAGATCCCCTCATGGCATCCAGCCGTTGACCGCGTGTTGCCAGTGGCAATTCGTCGCTGGCGCAAACACTGGTTTGGTAGTCAGCAGCGCGAAGAACGCGTGAAATTTAAACGCGAGTTACAATCGCGTAGTTATGATGTAGTCATTGATGCTCAGGGTTTGATTAAAAGCGCGGCGCTGGTCACGCGACTGGCGAAAGGCGTGAAACATGGTCAGGACAGTCGCAGCGCTCGTGAGCCTTTCGCCAGCTGGTGGTATGACACACGCCATGAAATCGATAAGCAGCAGCATGCAGTAGAGCGCACGCGCGAACTGTTCGCTAAAAGTCTGGGTTACGAAAAACCCGCAACCGCTGGCGATTACGCTATTGCGTCGCATTTTCTGGCGGAACCGCCGGTCGATAGTCATCCATACCTGGTGTTTCTGCATGCTACGACCCGTGACAGCAAACACTGGCCGGAAGAGCAGTGGCGTGAACTGATCGGTTTAGTTGCCGCTACCGGACTACGGATTAAGTTGCCGTGGGGCGCCGAGCATGAACGTCAGCGCGCAGAGCGGCTGGCGGAAGGTTTTGACCACGTTGATGTATTACCTAAACTGACGCTGGAAGAAGTGGCGCGTACCCTGGCCGGAGCTAAAGCGGTGGTGTCTGTTGATACCGGTTTGAGTCATTTAACCGCAGCGCTCGACCGCCCTAACATCACGCTATATGGCCCAACCGATCCCGGTCTGATTGGGGGGTATGGCAAGAATCAGTTTGTGGTTAAGCCTGAAAACGGCAATAGCATCAGCGATATTCCTGCGGCGCGCATAGCGGAAACCCTGCACACTATTTTATCGCTCCAGGTTGAGTAACAGCAGATTATGTCGATGTCACCGCTATTAAGCATTATTATCACCGCCCATAATGGTGAGGCGTATCTGGCTGCCACGCTGGATAGCGTAATTAACGCCGTCGGCAATGCACTGCCAGAGTGCGAGCTGATTATTACTAACGATAGCTCCGGTGATAATACGCAGGGAATTATCGACGCATTTGCGATACGTTATCCGGCGACGAAAACCTTTGTTCTGCAACTTGCTAATATTGGTAAGGTACGAAACTTCGCCATTGCTCAATGCCAGGGTGAATATATCCTGATGGTGGATGGTGATGATCTGCTGCTGGCGGAGAACTTCTCCGAGAAGTTTCAGCTCTTACAACAGCAACGGCCGGATTTGCTGATCAGTAAGCTGATTGAGACTGAAGAAAATAGCGCACCCCATGAAGCGAAAAACACGGTGGCACCCGAAGTTCTGTCGCAGGGAAACGCTATCGAACGCTTCCTGATCCATCGCGATTTCCAGGCTCATGTTATCGGGCAGTTTATCCAGCGTAAGTTGTTAATCGCTATCCCTTTCCCGGATTTCACCTGCTACGAAGATAGCTGGGTATTTCCTGCTCTGCTTACACAGAGTGAGAAGATAATCTATTCGCGCAGCGGCTTTTACTTGTATATCAAGCGTAACAGCAGCCTTTCCGGGCAGATCAATCTTCCCAAGATCCTGTGCTTATACCAGACACTGGATAATATGGATCGCGTTCTTCCTGCCCGCTTCAGCCATCTGATTGCCTGTCACTGGCTCGATCTTTTCAATCGTTATAGTCGGAAAATGACGGGTACAAAGGAGCTGGAGAAAACCAGACAGCGCATCAGAGCGATAGGTAAACTGGCATTTTTAGCCGACAGTCGTATTCGCTTTAGCTATAAACGTAAGTTGTTAAAAGTCGCCTGGCTGACGCGCTGATTGACGCCAGCCAGAGAACAGATTATTCGCGATCGGATGACGGCAATCGATCGTTATGCCACAACACCAGGGAGATAATTAACAGATTCAGCATAATGGCTTGTTCGCGACTGAGCAGCAGTACATCCGTAAGACCACAGACAATGAGTCCCATCATCACCGCAAAAAGTGGTGGATTGCGGGTGTAATAAGCGAACCCCAGCAACGAGAAATAATAGAAAAGTAATACCATCGCCCCCTGCACCCCCAATAAGCTGGCTATTTCAATCACTTCATTATGCAGATGGACCTTTTGGATATAAGGTAACCCACTCTTATCAGCGTTATGCTCCTTTACATATTCCTGAGCATAGCTCCAGCGCTGCTCGAGACTATTTCCTAGAGGATGATCGGTAATCAAGTTAATGCCAATATTCCACATCGCCAGGCGACTGGTTAGTGAACCGTCAACATTGCCATTGGTGCTTTCATAACGACTAAACTCGCTTCTTGTCGCATCGAATTTAGGCTTAATTACCTGCTGATAACTTAGCGTCGCTACGGCGGTAATACATAGCACCACAAAAATAAGCGGCTTAAAGCCTAAATGACGCAGCTTCACGATACCGACAAAGATAATCAGCAGTGGATAAGTCGCCATCACATTACGAGTTCCAGTCTGGAAGATAATGTAATAAGAAACGGCAAAAATCAGCAGGCTGCAGAACATGGTTTTTCGGTTGATGTTTTCGTAAACCAGCAAGAATATCAACGCCGCTGAGAGAATAGAATAATCGTAGGCAGCATTGGTGGCACGGCCAAGAAAGAAGTCAACCCGCCCTGGAATATACAGATGCTGATAAATTCCTACGCCACTGGCAACAATGAAGGTCAAAATCAGCGTAACCCTGATAACTGAGCGGCTTATCTCATGATATCTGGACACAACACTGAGCAGATAATAGCCAATTATCGCCGCCAGGATTAAGCGTTTACCAGCATTCAGATAGCCATTATATTCATCAAAGTCTGGGTTACCGATATAGATCCATGCAAACCAGATCAGATCACTGGCCCCCAGCAGGGCGATGGGCGCAATAACCCACCAGTGACGCTTTTTCAGCCAATGGAAATCACAGATAACACCAAGCAAAGAAAAGTAAAAAGCCCAGTAAAACATAACCTTAGCAGATTTAACACTATAAAACATAGTCAGATTTGACAGTAAAACTAACATCAAAACGGTGTAAAACAACGTCCGACGGTAATCCTTTAACTGTTGGAGTAAAGACATTCTCTTCCTGCCTGGTTACATTAGCCGTTGAATCAGCAAAAAATAGAAAATTCATTGCGTAAACATGCAATGACTTGAGCTGAAGTAATTGTCTTCATCGCTTCGCCAGACAACGACCCTGGCTTAAGTGCCATGCGCACGCCATATAAAACCTGGTGTATTTCGCGATCCTGATATGGTCCACTTGACGACGGTTCCTCAGTAACAAACAGGCTGAGGGTAGGCACTTGCAGCGCGATGGCCACATGCAAAGGCCCGGTATCACCGGTCAGCATCACATCAAATGTGTTAATGGTTTCTATCAACCCTGGAAGCGTCGTCTTGCCAATTTGGCTATGAATACGTGCACGTAGCGTCGGTTCGACCTTTTCGATAAAAGGATTTTCCAGATGCTTCTCCCCCGGGCCGCCAATTAACACCACGCTGGCCTGAGGATTCTCTTTCAAAAGAGTATTAGCAACATCGGCAAAGCTTTCCGCTGGCCAGCAACGCTCAGCTGAAGAGGCGCCCATCTGAAAACCAATAATTTTTTGATTATCAGACTTAGCCACTTTCGCTATTGGCGGTCGTGGCACTTTCATGGCGCCATTGCTGATATCACAACCTAACGGCGCAATCAGTTCAAGCTTACGCTGTACCAGATGACCTTTAAAACCATAGGTGAAATTAGTCAGCCAGCGGTCGCGCCAGGGGTTATCATCAGAATAGTTATCACGAAAGATATATTTAGCACCGGACATCACCGCACTAAGATAGTCGTAGGGCTCATGGGAATGCAAAATTAAAGCTAAGTCAGGTTTTCCCTTTTCTTTAAGCTCTTTAATCAGAACAGGTAGCGTTTTAACCTTACTGTTCCAGTACACCACACGATCCCAGTCCTCGCCGCCTTCCATAAAATCACGGAATTTCTGATGCGCCACCAATGTAATAATGGCGTCAGGAAAACGTTGGCGCACTGCACGGATAGCTGGCGTATTCATCATAAAATCCCCCAGCGCCGTGGTGGAATAGATTACGATGTTGGCAAACTGCTGTTCCTGAAAAAAGCTGTCACGTGATGCTAACCGCCCTTTTTGCCCGGTATACAGCCGCAAAAACAAATCGACTGCGCGAAACTTCCAACGTTTTCTCATCTGGCATCCTTAAATTGCCGATAATATTCAGCTAATGTCATCCCCAAAGTACGCGACTGCAGCCAGCTAAACAGCTGTTCCAGATCGGCATAAAGCTGGTCAATATCTGCTTCATTTTTAAATGTTGGACTGCCCCCCGGCATAAATTCTGAGGAGTGCAGCATAAATTCCACGTAATCAGCACCATCAGCCAGCGACTGTTCAACCACACGCTTCATCTTATCCAGATTACCACCTACAGGACGCAACCAGTTTACTGACGGGCCACGCCTTTTACCGCGCAAGCGATTAATACCCTGCTTAAAACTGTTCATCAACGGTGAGTACTTGTTTTGAATACTCATCGGCACTTCCAGCAGCGGCGAGTTTCCGGCTTTAGCAATATCTTGTCGATCGATAAAGTAGGCGTGACGCGGAAAATCCCGATAGTCGGTGCCGCCGTCGCCCTGCGGATTGCCCGGTGATTGACGCCAGTCTACGCGTGGCGTAACAGAACAGTCGACCACATAACCCAGCTCAATCAGCAATGAGGCATAATACTCATTAAATGCCCAGCGTCCGGCGCGATGACTTAACATTTTCGTCTGAAAAGTTTGTTCGAGCAGCCTGGTCATATAAACCACTTTCTCTCTGATAACATCTTGCGGATATTCAATCAGATATGGCTTATGTCGCCAGTCATCACCCGTGAGATCGTGCAGCGGGGGGCTGTTCCATGCATGCAGGTGCATACCGACTTCCCCCTGGTTACGTGCGATTACATCTTTGGCAAACTCCACGTAAGTCGGATCAATAGCCATTTCGTAGTTGGTCAGCCAGGTGGGTTTAAAACCATATTTCTCACACAGGGACTGGAATCGCGGTAAAAAAGCCGCGTTGTGTGTATCGATTTTGTCATGATTCTCCCAGAGGTTGTCACCCTCAGTGTCAATCGTGATGAGAAATGCGGGCCTTGCCATATCTTTTCTGACCTCATAAAAACTGAGCAGTTATGTTACGCAGCAGGCCTTATTAGCGCAAAGTAATTTAGCTAACACAGGCTCAGGAAAAATCTGCAACAGTAGCCACAGCATTGTGACTCCATTAGAATTTACTCATGACTTATCATCCAGGGCAGCATATGCCATGACCACGCACATTCTTTTTATCATTGATGGTTTACCGGGCGGTGGCGCTGAAAATGTCACACTAACCCTGGCGGGAGGTATGGCCGACCGTGGGCACGCTGTCACCCTGCTGTCACTGAACAACCGGCTGGATTACGACATTCCAGCCAATGTTGATTATCGTGTTGATCATGATAATGGCCATGGTCCACTGCGTAAACTAACTGAGCTTTCACGGCGTGCTCGCTCTCTCGATCATCAGCTGGAACAGTTATTTATCGATAAAGGCCGTCCGGCTCTGGTGATTTCCAGCCTGCATAAAACTGATCGTATAGTGGTGAAATCAAAGCAATTAAGCCGTTGTAATGTATGGCATTGTGTTCATGGCATCTATTCACGCTCTTACCTGGGCAACAAAAAACCGCTGGCGCGCTATCTGAAAAGAGCCAAAATCCAACAGGTGTATCGCGGACGCAAGATCATTACGGTATCGGACGCTGTAGGAGAGGATCTGGTAAAAGTGATGGGGATTGTCCCACGTGAGTTGATCACCATTTATAATCCATTTGATGTAGAGCAGATACAGCAGCGAGCCATGGAAGAGAATCCGTTTGCTGGCGAAGATTATATTCTGCATGTTGGACGCTTTCACCAGGTCAAACGTCAGGACCGCTTGCTGGAAGCCTTCGCACAGGCTGATTTGCCAGCGAAGCTGGTGATTATTGGTCAGGGAGAAGAGACCGCCACGGCGCGACTCAAAGCGAAGATCATCGAGCTGAACCTGCAACAAAAGGTCATTCTGGCCGGCTTCTCAAAGAATCCGTTGCCAATGATCAAAGGCGCACGGTTGTTCGCTTTAAGCTCGGATAGTGAAGGGTTACCTACAGTATTAATTGAATCACTAATATGCGGCACACCCATTGTCAGCACCGCTTGCCCTGGTGGTGTAGGTGAAATCATGGTCGGTGAACTGGCCCCCTATCAGGCGGAACTTGATGCCGCATCGCTGGCAGAAAAGTTACGTCTTGGATGGCAATCGCCGCCAATCATCACTGCCGCAATGTATGCCAGATTCGATATTAATTTAATTATTGACCGTTATCTCAAGCTCGCGGTCGAATAACATCATGACCTATTGAGAAAGGATTTATATGGCAATTCTGGTTACCGGGGGTGCAGGCTACATCGGTTCACATACAGTGCTCACACTGCTTGAGCAGGGCGAAGAGGTGGTGGTGCTGGATAACCTTATTAATGCCTCTGCTGTTTCCCTTAGCAGGGTAGAAAAGCTGAGTGGTAAAACTGCCATCTTCTATCAGGGGGATGTATGTGATGCTGAAAAAGTCAGGGATATTTTCGCCACTCACGCTATTTCAGCGGTAATCCACTTTGCCGGGCTAAAATCCGTCGGTGAATCGGTGCGCAAACCACTTGAGTACTATCATAATAATCTTAGCGGTACGTTAGTGCTTTTGGATGAAATGCGTCGGGCGGGTGTGATGAAACTGATTTTTAGTTCATCAGCCACGGTCTATGGCCAGCCGGAGCAGATACCTCTGGTAGAGACATCGCGTACTGGCGGCACAACTAATCCGTATGGCACCTCAAAGTTAATGATCGAGCAAGTGCTGCAAGACTTTTCCCGTGCTGAACCTGCTTTTACCATTATCATTTTGCGCTACTTTAATCCCGTTGGCGCCCATCCTTCTGGAATGATTGGCGAAGATCCGAATGGTATTCCCAATAACCTGATGCCTTATATTGCCCAGGTGGCAATCGGCAAGCTGGAAAAAGTGGCTATCTTTGGCGATGACTATTCAACCAAAGATGGCACTGGTGTACGTGATTATATCCACGTCATGGATCTCGCCGAGGGCCATCTGAAGGCCATTGAATTTATCGACCGCCATCATGGCGTAGCGGTTTATAACCTTGGCACCGGCGTTGGCTATTCGGTACTGGAAATGTTGCAGGCATTCGAACGGGCATCCGGTCGCAAAATTCCATACCAAATCGTCGCGCGTCGGGAGGGAGACATCGGTGAATGTTGGTCCGATCCGGCGCTAGCTAAGACAGGCCTGGAATGGGAAGCAAAGCGCGACCTGGATACCATGATGCGCGATGCCTGGCGCTGGCAATCAAACAATCCTCAAGGATTTAACGCCTGACATCACATTAACGATTACAGAAAGTCTGGCAGGCAATCAATCCGGCTGTTACAGGTACTGCCAGACATCCTCAACGGAAATATCAGCGCAGTCTCCGGAATCACTCTGCAGTATCTGATACTTACCCGACCAGGGGTGCCAAATCTCCGGGTTGGTATCACCAAAAAATACCACCTGTTTCTTATTCAGCGCTGCGGCCAGATGCATCTGCCCGCCATCGCTGCAGAGCACCAGATCACAACGCTCAAAAGCCGCCAGCAACTCTCGCACTGACGAGGTTGGATACAAGGCCGCATTCTGATGATGACATAGCTTCAGCAACTGCTGCGCGCGATGCTCATCACCGACATCATCTGGCCCCAGCGTGCCTTGCGGAGACCAAAAAATCAGTACTGAAGCTCGACGTTCGGTATGCAGACGATTAATAACTTCCGCATAACGTTCCAGCGGCCAGCGCCTTCTGGCACTGCGACTGCTGATATGAACTGCAATCACCGGTTTGTCAGCAGGCAATAGCGCGGTTACACGCAACATCGCCTGCTGGCGTTCTTCATCGGTTAACCAGACACGTACCGGCGGGATTTGCATCTTGCGATCGCTGATAGCAGACAAATAGCTGAAGGTATGCTCAACCTGGTGCTTGCCTTGAAAATTATCTTTGCTGAACGGGAAATTAATTTTCATGTCGCCGCTATCAGCACCAATGATATTCCCGGCCCCTGCCAGTTTTGCCAGCCGTAAGCTGTATTTGCAGGGAACGGGATTGGCGAGGATAGTCGCATCAAATTTTGTTTTTCGTAACCGCATAAACATTTTGAGACGCTCGACATAAACGCCAAGCGTTGTCTCGCCCTGCGCTTTATGCTTAGCTTTTTTATAGACAAAAATCTGGTCAATATGGGGATTATGCTTTACGACATCTTGCGTAAGGCTATTTATCAGCAGATAAATCCTGGCATCAGGATAAGCAATTTTAATCCCCTCAATTAAGGGAGTAGTGCATACCAGATCGCCGATATTATCACGGCGTATAATCAAAAAATGCTTCATTACTTAGCTCATTAATGGAACCGTTTGTTTGCTTTGACTGCGCAAGTGAGAGAAGTTCAGCAAATTTTATAACTTGCGTCTCATTCTGACTGCATAGAGCATTCCGAGTTTACTCTCTTCTGATCAGTTTATCGTTTCGGGCGGCTTTAACCTGTCAGTGGTTTCCCCTACAATCTCTCCACTTAACTTTGAGAAACCATAAGTATGGCAAGCCCGATACCCTCAACGTTTACGCCACGTAAAATTCTGCTGATTAAGTTACGTCATCATGGTGACATGTTGCTGACAACGCCGGTGATCAATGCGTTACATCAACGTTATCCACAAGCCATCATTGATGTATTACTATACGCAGAAACCCGCCCGATTTTGCAGGCTCATCCGGCTATTGGCGAAATCCATGCTATCGACAGAAACTGGAAAAAACTGGGCGGCTGGCAACGTTTCAAACATGAAATGGCCGTAGCCACTCATTTGCGATCGCGTCACTATGATGTGGTAATTAACCTTGCCGATCAATGGCTCAGCGCCATAATTACCCGCTTGTCTGGCGCTTCGGTGCGTATTGGCTTTGATTTTGAAAAGCGCCGTAATCCTCTGTGGCAATTTTGCCATAACTACCTGGTTCCAACCGATAACCATCACCAGTTGCACACCGCTGAACAAAATCTTTCGGCACTACAACCGTTAAATATTCCGGTTGCAGGGGTTCACGCGTCGATGCATTACAGCGACAGTGACTGGCAACATACCAAACATCTACTGGCGCAGCAGTTCTCTCAGCCATATATCGTGATTCAGCCCACTTCGCGTTGGATATTTAAATGCTGGGAAGATGACAAAATGGCAGAAGTCATTGATCAGCTAGCCCGACCCGGCCTGAAGGTGGTATTAACCGCCGCGCCAGATGCGAAAGAGCAGGCGATGATCGATAATATTTTGTCATTGTGTAAAAGTGGGGATGTCGTTTCCATTGCCGGAAAATTGACCCTGACACAACTGGCAGCGCTTATCGCGCACGCCCGGCTTTTTATCGGCGTCGATTCTGCACCGATGCATATGGCTGCCGCACTAAATACCCCCTGCATTGCGCTTTTTGGTCCCACCAAATTGCAGTTCTGGCGACCATGGGGTGAAAATAATCAGGTGATTTGGGCTGGTGATTATGCACCTCTTCCCGATCCAGACTCCATTAATACCAACACCCAACAGCGCTATCTCACTGCTATTCCGGTAGAGGACGTCGTGAAAGCCGCAAGGAGTTATCTGGATGAATAAAGTCCGCCTCGCTATCGTCAGACAAAAATATCGCCCTGACGGCGGCGCAGAACGCTTTATCTCGCGCGCACTGGAAGCGCTGGAAAGCGACCAGCTCGATCTGAATATCATTACCCGCAGTTGGCAGGGCACACCAAATCCTGACTGGCATCTGCATATCTGTAACCCGAAGAAATGGGGACGTATTTCACGCGAGCGTGGTTTTGCCCGCGCCGCACGTGAATGCTGGCAGCGGGAAAAATTTGATATTGTACAGAGCCATGAACGGATCGAAGGCTGCGATATCTTTCGTGCTGGCGATGGCGTGCATCGTGTCTGGCTGGAGCAACGCGCGCGTATTATCAAACCGTTACAGCGTCTGGCGACGACATTAAGCCCTTATCATCGCTATGTGATGCAGGCGGAAGAGGAGATGTTTCGCTCAGCGTCTCTGAAAAAAATCATCTGTAACTCCGAGATGGTGAAACGTGACATCATTCGCTGCTTCCAGGTGCCGGAAGAGAAATTTGCCGTCATCTATAACGCCATCGACTCGCAGCGTTTTCAGCCGTCAAACGATGCTACACGTCATGCTGCGCGCCAGCAGTTGCGTATTCCGGCTGATGCCTGTGCACTTATCTATGTTGGATCCGGTTTTGAACGTAAAGGCCTGCGCGCCGCCATTGAGGCCATAGCTCGTAGCGA
The DNA here is from genome assembly GCF_025527015.1 of Winslowiella arboricola. Lineage (GTDB taxonomy): Bacteria > Pseudomonadota > Gammaproteobacteria > Enterobacterales > Enterobacteriaceae > Erwinia > Erwinia arboricola. The sequence continues at coordinate 68,923 of NZ_JAODIM010000035.1, forward strand.
TCGTTACCTGATTGTTGTCGGCCAGGATAAGCAATTAAGCCGCTATCAACAGCTGGCTAATCAGCTTAATTGCCTGAACCGCATCCGTTTTGTCGGCGTGCAGCAAGATGTTGTCTCTTTCTATCATGCCGCTGACGGCCTGATACTGCCGACGCTATATGACCCTTTTCCGAATGTGATTTTAGAAGCAATGGCCTGTGGACTGCCAGTGATCACCAGCTTTGGGTGTGGGGGAGCGGAATTTATTACCGATGGTCAGGAAGGCTTCGTCTGTGATGCATTAGATATCAACGCATTGCAACATGCCGTCAATGCTATTCCGGCAAAAGTAGTCGATTCAGCCATGAGTGAGGCCGCACGCGCCAGAATCCTGCCTTATACCCCTCAATGCCTTGCTGCAGAATTACATTCGCTTTATCAGCAAGTATTGCAACAGCATGATTAAGTAAGATGAGCGCCGGCAAGTTATCTGCTAACATGCCGGATTGTTCTTTGGGATAATATTTGACGCATTAGTGTCGTAAAAACCTGTATGACGACAATTTACACCGTTCTGCTCTATCTCATTCAGCCGCTGATTTGGCTGCGCCTCTGGTTGCGCGGCCGGAAAGCACCTGCCTATCGTAAAAGATGGGCCGAACGCTATGGTTTTTGTGAAGGAAAGGTAAAGCCAGACGGTATTTTGCTGCACTCGGTATCAGTGGGTGAAACCCTCGCCGCCGTACCGCTGGTACGTGCGCTGCGCCATCGCTACCCCACGCTGCCGATTACCGTCACCACCATGACGCCAACCGGTTCAGAACGCGCGCAGTCCGCTTTCGGTAAAGATGTTCACCACGTTTACCTGCCTTACGACCTGCCTGGCGCGATCCATCGCTTCCTTGATACCACCAGCCCAAAGCTGGTGATTATTATGGAAACCGAGCTGTGGCCCAATATTATCAAAGCCCTGCACGATCGTAAGATCCCGCTGGTGATTGCCAATGCGCGCCTTTCTGAACGTTCCGCCGCTGGCTATAAAAAGCTGGGTAAATTTATGCGCCAGTTACTGCAGCGCATCACGCTGATTGCCGCGCAGAATCAGGAAGATGGCGAGCGCTTTGTCAGTCTCGGCTTAAAACGTTCGCATCTGACGGTCACCGGCAGCCTGAAATTTGATATTTCCGTGACGCCAGAGCTGGCGGCACGCGCCATCACGCTGCGCAGCCAGTGGGCGCCACGGCGTCCGGTGTGGATTGCCACCAGTACCCACGAAGGCGAAGAGAGTATTATTCTGGCCGCCCACCGTAAATTACTGGCGCGTTTTCCCAATCTGCTGCTGATTCTGGTGCCGCGCCATCCGGAACGTTTTGCCGATGCGCGCGATATGACGCAAAAAGGCAACTTCAGTTATATCCTGCGCAGCAGCGGTGAAATTCCTTCCGGCAGCACTCAGGTAGTGATTGGCGATACCATGGGTGAACTGATGCTGCTGTACGGCATTGCTGACCTGGCTTTTGTCGGCGGTAGCCTGGTAGAGCGCGGCGGTCATAACCCGCTGGAGCCGGCTGCGCACGCCATTCCGGTGCTGATGGGGCCGCACACCTTCAACTTCAAAGATATCTGTAGCAAACTCCAGCAGGCTGATGGCCTGATTACCGTCACCGATGCGGACTCACTGGATAAAGAGATCGGCAACCTGCTGACCGATGATGACTATCGCCGCTATCACGGCCGTCACGCGGTGGAAGTGCTGCATCAGAATCAGGGCGCCCTTCAGCGTCTGCTACAGTTACTCGAACCCCATTTGCCACCACGGAATCACTAAATGACCGCTCGCCAACGACTTTCGGTGGTGATGATCGCCAAAAACGAGGCCGGGCTGTTGCCCGATTGCCTGGCTTCAGTGAGCTGGGCCGATGAAATCATTCTGCTCGACTCCGGCAGCAGCGATAACACCGCCGAAATTGCCCGCCAGCACAATGTTCAGGTTTATCACTCTGAAGGCTGGCCCGGTTATGGCTTGCAACGCGAGCATGCGCAAAGCTATGCCAGTGGCGAAATGATTTTGATGATCGATGCCGATGAGCGGGTAACTGCCGAATTGCGCGCGTCGATTGAGCGCGTACTGGAACATCCGCAGCCACATACGGTTTACAGTATTGCCCGGCGTAATCTGTTTCTCGGACGCTTTATGCGCCACAGCGGCTGGTATCCCGACCGTGTGACCCGTCTCTATCCGCGCGACTACCACTACAATGATAACCAGGTGCATGAGTCGCTGAATGCCCGCGATGCGCACGTTGTGCCATTGCGTGGTGATCTGCTGCACCTTACCTGCCGTGACTTCTCTGCGTTTCAGCGTAAACAGTTTGCCTATGCGGAAGCCTGGGCTAAGCAGCGTCACCAGCAGGGAAAAGGCTGTTCGGTATTCTCCATTTTCAGTCATACCATCAGCGCGTTTGTGAAAACGCTGGTGCTGCGCGCCGGCTTTCTCGATGGTAAACAGGGCTGGATACTGGCAGTGGTTAATGCACAGTACACTTTTAACAAATACGCCGCCCTGTGGGCGCTAAATCAGGCAGCAGAGAAAGGGAGCTTATGAGCACTAAAGCGATCTATCCCGGTACTTTCGATCCGATGACCAACGGTCATCTCGATATTGTCACCCGTGCAGCGCTGATGTTCGATCATATCGTACTGGCGATTGCCGCCAGCCCGAGTAAGAAACCGATGTTCTCGCTGGATGAACGCGTGGCGCTGGCGCAACAGGTTACGGCGCATCTCGATAATGTTGAAGTGGTCGGTTTTAGCGATCTGATGGCAAACTTCGCCAAAGCGCAGAATGCCAATGTGCTGGTGCGCGGTTTACGCGCCGTGGCGGACTTTGAGTATGAACTTCAACTGGCGCATATGAATCGCCATCTGCTGCCGACGCTGGAAAGCGTGTTTCTGATGCCGTCGGCAGACTATTCCTTTATCTCTTCTTCACTGGTGAAGGAAGTGGCGCGCCATCAGGGCGATGTGCAGGCCTTTCTGCCACCAGTGGTGCATCAGGCGCTAATCGCCAAACTGTAATGCCAAACGGGAGCCGATAACGGCTCCCCTACAAAAGAATCAATGTTTCGTAGCGGCGGTGTTCTCGCCGCCCACCGGACGTTACAAATAGCCCGCATATGCGCTTATTTCTGACAACCGCGGCAGAAAAAGGTACTGCGCTGACCGTGGATGGCTTTCTCAATTAAGGTGCCACATACCCGGCACGCTTCACCCGCGCGGCCATAGACCTGCAACTCCTGCGCAAAATACCCCGGTTTACCATCCGTCTGCAGAAAATCACGCAGCGTGGTGCCACCCTGCTCGATTGAACGTAACAGCACTGCTTTAATGGTGGCGACCAGCAGCGCCGCTTCGGACTGCGTCAGTGACATTGCCGGACGATCGGGCAGGATCCCCGCCGCAAACAGCGATTCGCTGGCATAGATATTGCCAACCCCCACCACCAGCTTATTATCCATCAGCCAGGGTTTGATCGCCGTGCGTTTCACGCGCGATTTGGTATACAGCCAGTCGCCGCTAAACTCTTCACTCAGCGGCTCCGGCCCTAAATGCGCCAGCACATTGCTGGCCTGCGGATCGACACTCCACAACCATGCGCCAAAGCGGCGTGGATCGGTATAGCGCAGCACTTTACCGTTGCTCATCACCAAATCGACATGATCGTGTTTTGCGGCAGGAACATCTTCCGGCAATACCCGCAGGCTGCCAGACATACCGAGGTGAATAATAATCCAGCCGGTCGGCAGCTCCAGCAGTAAGTACTTGGCCCGGCGCTGTACGCTTAATACCGGCTGATCGCTCAGTGCATGAATTTCCTGTGATACCGGCCAGCGCAAGCGGCTGTTACGTACCACTGCATGCAAAATGGTTTCACCGACCAGATGCGGCTCGATTCCGCGCCGACTGGTTTCGACCTCAGGTAACTCAGGCATGCCAACTCCTTGGGTTGTGTTGTCTTATAAAACAAAAAACCCGGCCGAAGCCGGGTTTTTCTTAAGTCGCTAAATTAATTACTTAATTTTAGCTTCTTTGTAGAGCACGTGCTGACGGACAACTGGATCGAATTTCTTCAGTTCCAGTTTTTCCGGCTTGGTGCGCTTGTTCTTCGTGGTGGTATAAAAATGACCTGTACCAGCAGAAGAAACCAGCTTGATTTTCTCACGAATACCTTTAGCCATGATTCAGTTCCTTAGTACTTCTCACCACGGGCACGGATTTCGGTCAGAACCGTCTCAATACCCTTTTTATCGATAACACGCATACCTTTAGCAGATACACGTAGCGTAACAAAGCGCTTTTCGTCTTCAACCCAGAAACGGTGCTTGTGCAGGTTCGGCAGGAAACGGCGCTTCGTCGCGTTCATTGCGTGGGAACGATTGTTACCGCTCACCGGACGCTTGCCAGTTACTTGGCAGACTCGTGACATGTCAATTCTCCAAAAATCAAATTCAGCTCGAGCTTTAAAAATAGGGTCCTGGCCGCCTCGTCAGGCTCTTAGCCCATCCAGGCGAGTTCTTATGTAAACCCGCTTAGCAGGCCCAAACGCCAAACCCGAGATTCTCAAAGGTGGCGTAGTATACGCCCTGTAGCGCCGCTGCTCAAGTCCCGAACAGATAAAGATCCCGGCGGATCGCGCAAAATAGCCGCACCTGGTCAGGAAACCGCTGATAAAAAGCGCAATCCGGGCCATCTGGTCGGCGTTATTGCCTGTTTTACAACCAACCACGTTCGGCGAATGAGACATAGTGACCATGGCCGACAACCAGATGATCTAATATCCTGATATTCAATAATAAGCCGGCGTTAATAATCTGTTGGGTGATATCGCGATCGGCAGCGCTGGGTTCCGCCATCCCGGAGGGGTGATTGTGCGCCAGAATCAGTGCCGCCGCATTGATTTTTAACGCTTCACGCATAATTTCCCGCGGATGCACCTCGACACTGTTAATACTGCCAGCAAACATCTCGCGCGACGTCATCACCCGATGCTGGTTATCGAGGAAAATAACCATAAAAATTTCCCGTTCCTGATGCGCCAGCATCCCAACCAGGTATTGATGGGTGGCCTCCGGGTTGGCAATCACATCTTCACGCGCCATTTTAGAACCAAAAAAACGTCGCCCCAGCTCCGCCACCGCATGCAGTTGCACTAATTTAACTTCCCCCACCCCTTTCACCTGCGATATCGCCTGTTTATCAGCGGTCATTACCCGGTACAACGAACCAAAATGCTGTAATAGCTGACTGGCCACCGTCATTACCGGTAGCCCGATGGAGCCGGTACGCAAGAAGATCGCCAACAGCTCTGCATCCGTTAGTACCTCTGCCCCCATCTTCCGCAACTTCTCTCGCGGCATCAATTGCTGCCATGGCGCTTCCATATCGCATCTCTCCCTGATAAAAGGGCAGCATGCCTGCCACTGCTCCGGCTGAGTAGTGGCAAATTGTCAGTTTTCGAGGCATCTCGCAAAGGTGCCAGTATGCTAAAGAGTTACATCTGCGGAGTGTGATAAAATACGCAAATCGTGACGCCAATCAGCGCGTCTGGCTAAGGTAATGATGACGGATAACACTATGACGGGATTAACCGGTAAACACATCGTACTGGGCGTTAGCGGCGGTATCGCCGCTTATAAAGCACCTGACCTGGTTCGTCGCCTGCGCGATCGCGGCGCCGAAGTAAGGGTGGTGATGACCGGTGCGGCGAAAGCCTTTATCACTCCGCTTAGCCTGCAGGCGGTCTCCGGTTTTCCGGTCTATGATGACCTGCTTGATCCAGCGGCTGAAGCCGCGATGGGCCATATCGAGCTGGGGAAATGGGCGGATTTAGTGATTCTTGCCCCAGCCACTGCCGATCTGATTGCGCGTGTTGCCGCCGGTATGGCCAACGATCTGGTGACCACCATCTGCCTGGCGACGGCTGCGCCTGTTGCCGTGGTGCCGGCGATGAATCAGCAGATGTATCGCGCGCTGCCAACTCAGCACAACCTTAAAGTACTGGCCGATCGCGGTGTATTGATCTGGGGTCCCGATAGTGGCAGCCAGGCCTGTGGCGATATTGGCCCGGGTCGCATGCTGGACCCGCTGGCGATTGTCGATCACGCCGTGCAGTGGTCAACACCGGTCAACGACCTGCAACATCTTAATATTATGATCACCGCCGGGCCGACACGCGAAGCGCTGGATCCGGTGCGCTATATCAGCAATCACAGCTCGGGAAAAATGGGTTTTGCCATTGCCGCCGCCGCCGCCGCACGCGGCGCCAGTGTCACGCTGGTCGCTGGTCCGGTAAACCTGGCGACCCCGCCGTGGGTGCAGCGTATTGACGTCACCAGCGCGCTGGAGATGGAAAAAGCGGTGATGGCGCACATTACCCGCCAGCATATTTTTATTGGCAGCGCAGCCGTGGCAGACTACCGCGCGGCCAGCATCGCCGAAGAAAAAATTAAAAAACAGGGTGATGAAGTGACACTCACCATGGTAAAAAACCCCGACATTGTGGCGGGCGTCGGCGCAATGACCGATAGCCGTCCCTATGTGGTAGGATTTGCCGCTGAAACCCAGAATGTGGAAGAATACGCCCAACAAAAACGTGCGCGAAAGAATCTGGATTTAATCTGCGCCAATGATGTGTCAAAAGCCGGGCAGGGTTTCAATAGCGACACCAATGCTCTTCACCTTTTTTGGCAGGAGGGAGATAAAGTCTTACCGCTCAGCGATAAGTCACTCCTTGGCCAACAGTTAATAGACGAGATTGTCAGCCGTTATGATGAAAAAAATCGACGTTAAGATTATGGATCCGCGTGTAGGCAATGCGTTCCCACTGCCAACTTACGCTACCTCGGGATCGGCAGGTCTTGATCTGCGCGCCTGCCTTGATGAGGCTATTGAGCTGGCTCCGGGCCTTACCACACTGGTGCCAACCGGATTAGCGATTCATATTGCTGACCCTGAACTGGCGGCGGTGATTCTGCCACGCTCCGGGCTGGGCCATAAGCATGGCGTGGTGCTGGGCAATCTGGTAGGTCTGATTGACTCTGACTACCAGGGACAACTGATGGTATCGGTGTGGAACCGTGGCCAGGATACTTTCACTATTCAACCCGGTGAGCGCATTGCACAGATGGTCTTTGTGCCAGTAGTGCAGGCCGAGTTCAATCTGGTTGAAGATTTTGATGCCAGCGCGCGTGGTGAAGGTGGTTTTGGCCACTCAGGCCGCCAGTAACGCATAACGAACAACCCTCGTAACGTATTATAGCCGTTTACTCTTTAATGCCGTGAGACGCTCTCTCACGGATGTTACGTGGGTATTTGCCCGTTTATGGTGAATTTTCAGGGGTCTTTTAAGTCATGGCAGAAAAAAAGAGTGCGAAAAGGAATCGTCGCGAGGAAATATTGCAGGCTCTGGCGCAGATGCTGGAATCCAGTGATGGTAGCCAGCGCATTACTACCGCCAAACTGGCTGCCAATGTTGGCGTCTCCGAAGCGGCGCTTTACCGCCACTTTCCCAGCAAGACGCGGATGTTTGACAGTCTGATTGAATTTATTGAAGACAGCCTGATCACCCGTATCAATCTGATCTTAAATGATGAAAAAGAGACGTTGCCGCGCCTGCGCCTGATCGTACAACTGATTCTCGGCTTTGGTGAACGTAACCCTGGCCTGACGCGTATTCTGACTGGCCATGCCCTGATGTTTGAACAGGATCGCCTGCAGGGGCGCATTAACCAGCTGTTTGAACGAATTGAAGTCCAGTTGCGCCAGGTAATGCGCGAACGGAAAATGCGTGAAGGGGAAGGCTTCACCACCGATGAAACCCTGCTGGCCAGCCAGCTGCTGGCATACTGTGAAGGCATGCTGTCGCGTTTTGTCCGTTCCGAATTTCGCTATCGTCCTACCGTGGACTTTGACGCACGCTGGCCACTGCTGGCGTCTCAGCTGGTGTAATCGCTACGGCGCTGTTGATAAGGGGGTTAACTGTTCATCCAGTAAAGCCACCAGCAGCGCCGTACCATCCTCAGCCACCCGCAATTCGCCATAGCGCGCATTAGCAAAATCTTCGGCATGTCCTTCCTCGAAAAACCACGCGTTACTGGCTACCTCAATCCCCTGATTGCCACGATGGACCTGCAGATAAAGCTGGTTGGCGCTCAATGGCTGACCGCGATCCCAGCTGACATCGGTGGCAATATGCTGCGCATTTAGCGTAATGATGACACGTTTATTTTGCGGCATCTCTTCGCCAGACAGACGGTTATTCAGCGCATAATTCAGCGCCATATAATCCCCCTGCATCAGCGAACGGGGATCGACCGGCGCCAGCGCCAGTCGCACTACGCTGCCGTGCGCCAGTAACTGCTCTTTTTGATAAATCGCCCGATTGGTTGCCAGTAAGATCACTAATAACACAGCAAACAGCAGCCACTTACGCATATTCACCTCCCTGTAAACGGCGATGTGCCAGCGCCGCAATCAGCAGCAGCACCACTCCGGCGGCAAACAGCAGCAGCGCTTTATCCAGCAAGGAAGTACCGAGGAAGTAATACCAGTCGATGGTATAGAGCACCAGCAGCACAGCGGCGGCCATCATCAGCACTTTGCTGTTCTGGAAACGTGCCAGCAGCAGCAATAACCACGCCAGCGCGATACCCGGCGCGAACAGGCTCATCGCCGCCAGCACGGTGGCAATCAGCAGCAACTGCCAGGCGCCCGGCACCCCTTCCCGGCGACCAAGAATCAATGCAGCAATCAGTAATCCGGCGGCAATACCCTCATTGAGAGTAGAAAAATCACCGCCGCGCGGCGCCACTTCATTAATCAGCAGCAGATTTTCCATCGGCACCGAGCCATAGAAGCAGAGCGCCAGCAGACCGCTGCTCACCCCTAACAGGCAGGGACGGAAACGCCAGGTGTAGCGATCGTCAATGCCAGCCAGAATAACACCGATAGTGATCAGCGCAGAGACGGCGACCGGCAAACTGCTGGTAAACCAGGTCAGGCCGCTGACAAGGAAAAATACCAGCGCAGCACTGTTGAGGAAGCGATAAAAGTTATCGCGAAACAGAATAAACAGCAGCGCCAGCACCGGCACAAAAGCCAGACACATCTGGCCGCTAATCCAGTTACGGTCATCAATCCACAGCGCCACCGCGACACAACTGCTAAAGCTACAGGCAATCGCCCAGGATAAACCAATCTGGCGCTGAGCAAGGCCGGGTTTACCTAAAAACAGCCAGCCGGGAACGCCACTGAACAGCGCGATCAGCACAAAGGTCAGCACTTCAAATTTATCAAACAGGCCGTAGAGGAAACAGGACAGCACCAGCAGGGCAAAAGCCATCACGCCGGCAAACCAGCCGCTTAATACCAGCGCAGCGCGCACATACCAGGGTAACTCGTCATCGTTATCCTGTTGCAGCAACGCGATCTGTTGTGGCGTCAGTAACGCCTGCTGCTGCAGCCGCGACCAGATGGCCTGCTGCTCGTTACGCTCTTCAGGCTGCAGCTCGTCAGGATTTTGCGCACGTAACTTTAACACCCAGCGGCTGGCCTGAGCGGCGCACAGGCATAACACCACCAGTGCGACCACTAAGGTCAGAATAATATCGACCTCAATAAATAGCCGCAGCACTCCCGCCACCAGCAAAAAGCTGATGCTGAATAAACCACAGGTGAGGATAAACAGATCGCGCTGACGGCGATAGAACAGCAAATAACCCGCCACCAGCATCGCCAGCCACAACACCGCGCTGAGCAGGCCGTATGGATGGTGATCGCCAAACAATTCGCTGGCGCTGGCGACCGTCAGGGTGACCAGCGTCCAGAACACCATTACCCGAAACAACCCGTTGTTGTTGCGGGTAATCGCATACCAGACAACCAGCGCGGCCAGCAGCGAGAGCTGGTAAATCAGGCTAAACCCGTGATTAAACGGGAAATCCTGCCAGCCATCCAGCCGCAATAAGAAGGCGACATTGGCCACCAGCCAGCAGAGCAACCAGAGTGCGGTAACACGGGCAAAGCAGGCTATAGCGAACAGCGCCACGGCCCAGGCACGAAACAGCGTCCAGCTCTCGGCGCCGGTCTGATAGACCTGACCATAAACAGCAAACAGCACACCGGTGAGCATGCCGATGGCAATCAGCGCCAGACGGGCGCTGTTCTGCGCCCAGCGCCACCACACCAGCACCGCCAGCGCAATAATCATGCCCTCAACCAGCGCAAACTTCAGCATGCGCGGCAGCGTGTGCCAGTTCCAGGCAAAAAAGAATATCACCCCGCAAACCAGTGACAATGTGCCAATCAGCGCAAAGGTGGCGCGCAGAAACAGTAGCCATCCCTGCGCATCTGGCCGCGCACCAATCAGCTGTAAAATAGCGTGTTGGGTCGCAAGAGAGATCTGGCCTTGAGACTGTAACCGTCGCACCGCTCTGCCTGCCGCGGTGGCTGCTTTTCCTGCATATAAGTGGTTTTCCACGCGTTACTCTCCGCGCCAGTCAGGGCTTGTTATCAGATTCCGTACTCTTTCTGGTACGCACGTACTGCCGCCAGGTGGTCGGCCATTTCCGGCTTCTCTTCCAGATAAACGATCAGATCTTTCAGCGTAATGATGGCGATAACCTGACACTGGTAATCACGCTCAACTTCCTGGATGGCGGAAATCGCCCCACGTCCGCGTTCCTGACGGTCCAGAGAAATCAGTACGCCAGCCAGCGTCGCGCCATTAGCAGTAATAATTTCCATTGATTCGCGAATGGCGGTACCTGCGGTAATCACATCGTCCACCAGCATAATGCGGCCCTGTAACGGACTGCCCACCAGCGTGCCGCCTTCGCCATGATCTTTGGCTTCTTTACGATTAAAGCAGTATGGCACATCACGCTCATGATGATCGGCCAGCGCAACCGCAGTGGTGGTGGCAATCGGAATGCCTTTATAAGCCGGGCCAAACAGCAGGTCAAAATCGATTTTAGAATCAACCAGCGCCTGAGCGTAAAAACGACCTAACAGCGCCAGATCGCGTCCGGTATTAAACAGTCCGGCATTAAAGAAGTAAGGACTTTTGCGGCCCGATTTCAGGGTGAATTCACCAAATTTTAATACCTGTTTGTTTAGTGCAAACTCGATAAATTGACGCTGCCAGGGTTTCATCACTCTCTCCTCAAAATGTTTTCATAAAAAAGGCGACCCTCAGGTCGCCTGTAAAAATCAGTTTGCCAGCGCTGCTTTCTGCGCCTGTATTAAGCTGTCGATGCCGCCCCGCGCCAGCTCAAGGAGCTTCAGCAACTCATCGTGGCTAAACGGTTCACCTTCAGCAGTGCCCTGCACCTCAATCATGCGGCCATCTTCGGTCATCACCACATTCATATCGGTTTCAGCAGCAGAATCTTCCACATACTCGAGATCGCACAGCGCTTCGCCGTTAACAATACCAACGGAAATCGCCGCGACCATCCCTTTCATCGGGTTGGCTTTCAGTTTACCTTGCGCCACCAGATGGTTCAGCGCATCGGCCAGCGCCACACAAGCGCCGGTAATTGATGCGGTACGGGTACCACCGTCGGCCTGCAGCACATCGCAGTCCAGCGTGATGGTGAACTCACCCAGCGCTTTCAGATCGATCGCCGCACGCAATGAGCGGGCAATCAGACGCTGAATCTCAAGAGTACGACCGCCCTGCTTACCTTTGGCCGCTTCACGCGCGTTACGGCTGTGGGTGGCGCGCGGCAACATACCGTACTCCGCCGTAACCCAACCCTGTCCCTGACCTTTCAGGAAACGCGGCACGCCTTCTTCAATGGTGGCAGTGCACAATACTTTTGTATCGCCGAATTCAACCAGCACAGCACCTTCTGCGTGTTTGGTGTAGTGACGTGTCAATGTGACGGGACGCACCTGTTGTGCGCTACGGCCTGCTGGACGCATGGTTTCTCTCCGGCTTGCTAATAGTGGCTGCGCATTATACGGGCTTCATGCGCCGCTGCCTACCGACGCCTGAGGGCAATATTTTTAAATCTGCAAAACAGAGAGTTAATGAAAAAAGCCGCGAACTATGTATAAATGCCCCTTTCCCCCCCAAAATCTGAATTTTATATGCCTGAGCTTTTACATTTTATTCTGGCGCTGGTGGTTATTTTCGCCCTGGCGTTACTGGTCAGTACTGACCGCAAAAAAATCCGTCCGCTCTATATTGTACAACTGCTGGTAATTGAAGCCGCACTGGCGTGGTTCTTTTTACACGCCGCCAGTGGCCTGTGGATCGTTCAGCATGTTGCCGGCTTCTTCGAAACGCTGCTGACCTTTGCCGCGCAGGGTTCGGATTTTGTGTTTGGTAATATGAGCTCGCAGGGGCTGGCGTTTATTTTCCTTGGCGTACTTTGCCCGATTATTTTTATTTCGGCGCTGATTGGTATTTTGCAGCACTGGCGCATTCTGCCGCTGCTGATTCGCCTGGTGGGAACGCTGCTGTCAAAGGTTAACGGCATGGGTAAGCTGGAGTCGTTTAACGCCGTCAGCACCCTGATCCTCGGACAGTCAGAGAACTTTATCGCCTATAAAGGCATTCTGGCCGATATCTCGCCACGTCGCCTCTATTCGATGGCCGCCACCGCGATGTCAACGGTTTCCCTGTCGATTGTCGGCGCCTATATGACGATGATTGATGCCAAATATGTCGTCGCGGCGTTAGTGCTGAATATGTTCAGCACCTTTATTGTGCTGTCGATTATCAACCCGACCCCGGCGGGTGATGAGCCAGATATCAAGCTGGATAAGCTGCATGAAGATCAGAGCTTCTTTGAGATGCTCGGCGAATATATTCTCGCCGGTTTTAAAGTCGCGATGATTATTCTGGCGATGTTAATTGGCTTTATTGCGCTGATCGCCGCGGTTAACGCGCTGTTTGCCGCGGTATTTGGCATTAGCTTCCAGCAGATTCTTGGCTATGTTTTCTGGCCATTTGCCTGGCTGGTGGGCATTCCCACTCAGGATATCCTGAAGGCTGCCAGCATTATGGCGACCAAGCTGGTCGCCAATGAATTTGTCGCGATGATTGAGCTGAAGAAAGTGGCGGCCGAAATGACGCCGCGTGGTCTGGGGATCCTTTCGGTGTTCCTCGTCTCCTTTGCTAACTTTGCTTCTATCGGCATTGTTGCGGGTGCCATCAAAGGCCTGAACGAGCAGCAGGGCAATGTGGTATCACGCTTTGGTCTGAAGCTGGTCTACGGTGCGACGCTGGTCAGTTTACTGTCCGCAGCCTTTGCCGGACTGATGCTGTAATACCCTGTCCGGCGGCGTCAGCCGCCGGATGCTTATTCAGAACGCGACGCAAACCGGCGTATCCACCCGCATCACTGAATCCTGAACAAAGCGCTGTTTATAGATAGTGCGCAGCACTTCAATTCGACTTTCACTCTCTTTATCTGGCGCATGAATCAGCAACAGTGCTTTGCTGTTTTCGCGCGCCAGCTTACCATCATTACCCAGCCACTGACCCTGGGCCTCAAATACCGACAGTCCATCTTTAAATCGTGGCGTAACATCGTTATCAATAAACGCCTGCCACTCGGCGGCGCTGATTACCGGGCCGGTCGGACGGTTCAGTCCAAAATAGAGCGTGGTTTGCGTCATGGCCTCTCCCACCGCACAGTCTGGCACCGTCACGTTTTTGGGCGACGCCACACAGCCGCTTAACAACAGTGCGGCAGTGATCATCATTATTTTGGGATTGGTTATTTTCATTATCATCCTTTAGCAGAAAAAAAAGGCTATCACCCTTAGCGGGCGCGACGGTTTCAGGACTGAGAGCAAATACCTATCATGCATCCACATGCATCGCTATAATTCCCTCATATTTCTCTGATACAGGTACGCAAAATGATCCGCAGTATGACCGCCTATGCACGTCGTGAAACTAAAGGCGAATGGGGCAGCGCAGCCTGGGAACTTCGTTCCGTTAATCAACGCTACCTGGAAACCTATATTCGTCTGCCGGAGCAGTTCCGCAGCCTTGAGCCCGTTATTCGTGAGCGCCTGCGTAATCGCCTGACGCGTGGCAAAGTGGAATGTAACCTGCGTTTCGATGCCGATCCAAGCGCGCAAAGCTCGCTGCTGCTGAATGAGCCACTGGCAAAACAGCTGGTTCAGGCGGCAAACTGGGTGAAAATGCAAAGCGATGAGGGCGAGATTAATCCGCTGGATATTCTGCGCTGGCCTGGTGTGATGTCTGCTAAAGAGCAAGATCTGGATGCCATCACCGCCGAACTACTAAAGGCGCTGGATGGTGCCATTGACGACTTCATTATCGCGCGTGAAACCGAAGGTAACGCCCTGAAGGCAATGATTGAGCAGCGCCTGGAAGGTGTCAGCACCGAAGTGGCGAAAGTGCGCACACAGATGCCAGAAGTGGTGAAATGGCAGCGTGAACGCCTGGTGAGCAAACTGGAAGAGGCAGAAGTTCAGCTGGAGAACACCCGTCTGGAGCAGGAACTGGTAATGATGGCGCAGCGCATCGACGTGGCGGAAGAGCTGGACCGCCTGGAAGCGCATGTGAAAGAAACCTATAACATCCTGAAGAAGAAAGAAGCAGTTGGTCGCCGTCTCGACTTTATGATGCAGGAGTTCAACCGCGAGTCGAATACTCTGGCTTCGAAATCAATCAATGCTGAGATTACGACTTCCGCTATCGAGCTGAAGGTACTGATTGAGCAGATGCGCGAGCAGATTCAGAATATCGAGTAAATATCACCAATATCCAGAAAAATCCACAAGGCCATGAAATAAAGGCCTTTTTTATGGATTTTATTTTACTAACCTCCACCAATATCCATTTAAATCCAGAGATAAGTGGGTAGTGATTTGGGTACTAAATCCCTTTACTTCCCCTTTTATGTACCATATAAACCTTCTACTACCCAACCACACTTCCCAGAGCTAACTATCCGTGCCTGGGCTGATCAGAGGCTTATATGGGAACGTTAACGGTTAAGGAAGTACAGGCTATCGTCAGAAAGGGTGAGTCTGGTCGATATGGAGACGGGGAAGGTCTTTATCTCATGCTTCCCCCCAAAGGTTCTCCATACTGGATGATCCGATACACTATCAACGGTAAAAGAAAAGCGCTTACCCTGGGTAAGCAAACGGATTTGTCGCTTGCAGAGGCTCGATCTGAAGCAGACGCAGCACGTAAGAAGGTTAGATCCGGTAATGACCCAGTCGCGGAACGTAAGCTAAACCGCCCTGCTGCTATCACTACAGTAAATGAATTGTTTACCGACTGGTTGATTGAATTACAAAAAAGACTCAAAAACCCGCAAATCCCAGCAAGGGTATTCAAAAAAGACATTTCACCTCAGATAGGCCTATTGGCAATCGACAAAGTGACACCATTGGACGTTAGAGCAGTCATTCGCAAGATTTCTGATAGCGGAAGACCTTCAATTTCTAATGACGCTCTGCTTTACATGAAGCAACTGTTCAATCATGCGATTAAACTTGGCCTGACCATGAACAATCCCGCAGCGGCCTTCAGAGTAAACGACGCAGGTGGAGTGGAGAAAAGCAGGGAAAGAGCACTGACACTTGAAGAAATTGGCTTCGTTTTCGAAAAATTTAAGGAAAACTCGGATAGTTTCAGTCGAGATAACTATATCGCATGCGCACTTTTGATTTTGTTAGGTGTCAGAAAGACAGAACTTACCGAAAGCAAATGGACAGAGTACAGACTGGAAGATAGCAAGTGGGTGTTACCTGCTGACAGAAGTAAGACTGGTAGAGAGATCGCCATACCTCTTTCACCACTAGCATTGACTTTTTTCAACGAATTAAAGGTTCGTGCATGTGGTTCAGAGTATGTATTTCCAAACAGGCGAGTAAGCAAAACACCTCATATGGGCAAAGATACGCTTAACAGAGCGCTAGCAAAACTATTCGGTCAGGAGCCTGGTAAGAAGATTCAGCCACCAAATAAAATGAAAAATCTTGAATACTTTACCGTTCATGACTTGAGAAGGACTTGCCGAAGTTTGCTGGCTTCATTGTCCGTACCGCCTCATATTGCAGAGCGGTGTCTCAATCACAAAATAGAAGGGGTGCAGGGAATTTATGACCGTTACGATTACTATGAGGAGAGGAAAAAAGCTTTAAACCGAATGGACAAAATGTTAGAAAGAATCTTTGTGTAAAAGTAGATCAACTTACATTCTTAAGATAATTAATTTAATTCATATAAAGGAACGTTTATGCGTATCAAACTAGCTGTAGCCTTGTTTATTGTTTCATTGAGTGCTCAAGCATTTAAACCGCCATCTTTAGTACCTGATAGGGATATAGCATTACTGAAAGAGGGGTGTAAGATTAAAAACGATAATCCTTCAATGTCAAATGAATCATTGAAAAATAGTATCATGTCTATGGAAGTTGGCATTAGTGAAAAGCAAGCAGAAAGGGTAGTAAACATGCTAAGTCTTTTACCGGAAATTTCGAAACCTGGTTTTAATTGCGACGAGGTAGATATTATCTATAATAATAAAAATCTCAAGTAAAATAAACCTCGCTTTTCTTGACAAATTTTTAATTGAATATATAAAGAGATGAAGCGAGGAAGTAATTTATGAAGATGATGTATGTTTTTCCTATTGTGTTAGCAAGTTACGTATTATTTCAACAACCATCGGAAGCAAAAACATTAGATAGTGATAACGTTGTCCAAGAAAGACTAATTTCAGAGGCAATAAAATACAGATTGAAGTACGAATCACTATCGACAAATAGCAGCTCATTTAAAAATAAAAGAATCAACGATGCTTTTGTTGAAAGTGTATATTATAACAATCATGTTGAATACCAAAAATCCATGATAAAGCTTTACAAATATCTTAATGCTAAAGATGAACTTGAATTGTATTTGCAAAAATATAACAGTCAGACCCGCAATGACAAGTGTCCAAATTCAGACCTTATACACAAATGCAACTATACATTATATAGAACAACAGAAATGGCTAAAGCAGCGAAGATGATACAGGATGGATATACTTATGAATATATCAATGAAACCCTCTTCGATAAGAACTATGATGTAAAAAGCCTCAAGCTATTAAAAAAAATGATCATCGAAAAAGGCATTAATTAAAATTGGTCTAATAACCCAGTCTTTTAAGATCGCTTTCAATATCTTTTACTTGTTTAGATATTCTAATGTTAAATTGATAGGTAATTTCCTTATCTGTCATATTTTCAGTGTTTTTTCCGAAAAAATGATTTAGCACATATTCTTTTTGATCGATGTCGTATTTATCAAAATTTGGAATGTAGGTTGTCTCTAAACGATTATGTTTTACTTGGAAAAAAGAGCGAACGAATGATTTAAGTTCGATTTGCACATTAAATCGTGAACACAATTTACTGACAAAATGGTCTAATTCATGAAGAATTTTTTCATCCGTTATAATAGTGGAAAATGAGGATTTTCTGTGGAGAAATGTTTTACCGGCCTTTTTGAGCAATGTTGCAAAGGCTTGAAGGTAAGGAATGCTCAGTAGCCATTTTATGACTGCAGTCATGAGGTAGTCTTTCTTCCTTTCTGGTTCCAATGCTGTTAGTACACTGCTGACAGGCGCATATGCTTCGCAGGTTTCACCTATCTCAACTCTATGTTCGTGCTGTGGAGGACGTGCAACAACTTCTGACTCTGAAGTAGTCAGTAATGACGGCGTAGTATCTTTCCTGGCTTCTGCTCCTGAATCAACCGTCTCATTACTTCTCATAGACGGAGCTTTCAAAGCAAAGAGCAGGAGATTGTCACGTTCAGGTGTGTAGCGGAGCTTCTCTTGCAGAGTCGCCCATGAGTAAGCTTTACCTAACTGGGAGGCTTTGAAAGCGATTCCAGCATACTCAAATGAGAAACCATTCATGCGGCCTGAAGAAGCAATATTAGGTACTGGCGTTATACCGTTCTCTCGGAGCGCTTCAACGAAGCTCGAGATATTACTGGGACTCGTTAAAATCTCGTCGATAGTGTTCTGCAGGAATGTCTTCGGAGCCAAAACCTGCTCGCGATTCTCCTTCTGTTGTTCGTTGCGAGACAACTTCTTGCGATTGCTTGCATGGCAAGGCCTATGCGAAGGAGAAAAACCTTTTGTCCGTGTCAGACCATAATCGATTTCAAGCTCCTGAATGATCCTTCCGCTAACAAGGTTTTCATTCCTCCCCAAGTAGAGCTTACCTCCACTGATTACATCGACTCGACTGGCAATGATATGTATATGCTGACCGGTCTCATCGTCATGCATGACATAACAGCGTAAATGAGTATCACTGAACCCCATGCGAGTCATGTAATCGTCGGCAATCTTCACCCACTGTTCGTTAGGAACAGAATCTCCTTTTGGTAAACGAAGCGAGTTATGCCATACAGGTTTCATAACGTCTGGGCGAAGTGAAGCAGAAGCAGTAAACTCAGCGATTAGCCCTCTTGCTGAATGTTCAAGCATGTTACTGCTTATAACAACAGGATCGGTTCTATGGTGTGCGCCTGTCTTTAAAGCGTAGAGAACCACCCCTGCAAAGTTCTTACCTCGCTTGATCCTCTGCATGCCTTTCATGAGGAAGGAACACTCCATATTTCAGTAGATAGCAGACGTGAGCGAAGATCGCTGATTTGGCGTTTCACGACAAATAGCTCTGTATTAGTCAAAGGGTTGCATGACTGCTTAGCATTCAGGTGATTCAGGATTCCATTGAGCCTTTGATTTATCTCACCGAAAATCGTCCAGGCGCTTCGGTTGATTTCAGGTATGACAGCAGGTTGGTTTTTCATGAAGCACATGCGAAGCCATTCGCCTTTTGCAAATTGCTTGCGCTCTTCATTAAGCTTTAAAAGTTCGGCGTTGTTAAGCCTGACGCTGACGCAATAAATGCGTAACTTTTCTAAGGGAAAGGGGGGAAACGTAGTATTCATTGAAGCTCCTTTTCTATTATTTTAATATGTGCATATTCCTTATGCTCATATCCTTTATATCCAATAGCTGGACTCTGTCAACATCCTGGATTGACTTTCCTTTTTACAAACCGAAGGGAAGAAAAAAGCAAGGCTACTCAGCTTCGCTGAGTTAGACCTTGCTTTTTAAACAAATCATTTTGCAGAAGCGACAGAAACCCTAAATCCACGCTGCTTTAAGTTGGAATGTGCGTTGATTAAATTAACTTTACTAAAAAAAGGTAAGTCGGTTAAGAAAGTTGCATTATCACAACCAAGAATTAATAACACCACTTCATAATCACTACTTTTAAAATTATTGAGAGGAATCAAGTCAACATTTCTAGTTCCGCAATGCTTCTTGAGTACCCTTCTAGCTGCTTTTCGAAACTCAGCGTCACGTAAAATTAGCTCAGAAGCTACATTAGCCTGCGAAAACAAATGGCTCAAACCTGATGAGCCACCTTTCCTATGTTTTGCATGAATTAAAGTTTTGTTTGATACATCTGCTAAGTCGCATAATTCAATTGAAGTCGTTGCCCTACTACTTTTAACCAATTTCTTATCAAGAAGAATATAACCTTGAGTATTACTAATACGTAAATTATAATCACCTTCAGACTCTAACTTTTCTTTATTCGTAGCTTTGTCAATAACTCTTTCTAAATCAGGGAAGGTTTTACTATGTACAGGTATGGTTTTTAGTTCTCTTTCCACATAATCAAAAAACTTTTTCTCGATCTCAAACCATTGCCCTAAAAATAACATATAGTTTTTGTTGTTATAATTAACCTCCAAACTAAGACATTTGTACATTGAATAGCTTTTTGCTTCAGACCCTTGATTATTAAATGCAAAAAGCTTATCTCTTTTTAATTTTTCTATATCAAAATTGGAGTATTCAATCGAATTGAAATACAATGCTTTATCTATATTATAAGCTATTGACTGCTTGTTTCTGGTAAAGCTAAAATACTCAATATCTTCTTCGTTCATAATTTCCGGCACAACAATGTTAATGTCGTCAAAGATTTTAGATTTTATAGTTTTAATCAACAGATCATCTAAACTATTGATAGTACCTGATAGGACAACTTTTTTTAGATTATCAACCCAAGAAAATTGTTTTAAATACTCATCATTCCCATAACGATCCAAACATTCATTAAGATAACCCACTAATTCTTTGGGCTCCAATTCTACTTTAACTTGTAATGAATTGTCACCACCACAAATATTTTTAAAAGGCACTCCATCCAAAGGAAAACCTGTAACTGATCTTAGAATATCTTTTGATACATCTACACCAAACATGGATATTTCAGTACCCAGCGAAGCTTGTGTCTTTTTCTGAACAGGTGAGTCGTCAATAGTAAAAGTATCTACACTCCTTAATGAATCATGTTTTAACATATTAAGTGCAGTTTTAATTCCAAAATCTGCTACAAAATAAGACTGTTCTAGTAAACTCCGACCATAACCGAAGGTAACTGCAAAGATCCTTGATTTAGATTTAATCATAATAACGGCGGAACTTGATTTAGTTATGATATCATCTATTTTATTTCCAGTGAAACTTTCAAAAAACTCTTTCCATTTAGGCGTATTCTCCTTAACTTCTTTAATAAAGCAAGAACCTACTACGCCATCAATGCCATCTATTTTGTAGGCTTTACAATTCTTTGAAACGAAAAAGTCAAAGTCTTTAGATGAATATAAATCATCGGCTAAAAAAATATTTAAAGGCATAATTTTTTTGGACATAAAACTCTCTTCTATAAATAGTTAAGTTTAATATTTAACTTAAAATCAAGATAAACATCTTTAATATGCCCTAGTGTATAATGAAAAATACTGCCCGGAATTACTTTTTATTATTAAATTTTTTATTTTTTAAAATACATCAAGAAATATCTATATCTACGTCAAACCATATTAAAATTATTTCGTTTACGGAATCACATAATGAAGTCACGATATCATTCATTCTTTCAACATCCACTTCATCTTCAAGAGTCATTCCAAAAAATGAAGAAATAGCCAAAAGATCAAGTCTATAAGCCATCCTTTTTTCTTCCTTGATCGAACTTAGAACACCGTAATTTTTCCGCTTTTCATAAAATTTCTCTATTATTTCTTTTGCATTTGAGTTAAATTTAAGGTCATTCATAAATAAAGCACCATACAGTTTTTTCTTATTTAGCGCTTCGAAAATTTCTTTTTCCTTAAAAGGATTCTCCTTAAGATATGAATAAAAATCCCTTTCTTTATTCATACAATTTGTTAATTTTGAGTTTACTAATGCAAGTTTAAAATTATATAATCCTATGAAGAATACAAATACAGGTATAAATACCAATGATTGCTTGAGAATAGATAGAGGTGTAGAAAATAAACTTATAGAATATTTAAAGCAAGATTCAGAAAAACAGAAAATTAAGTGATTACTGCTGTAAATATCAAAAAATAAAATCAATGAAATCAATATCATTGAAATAAAAATAACAACTGTAATACTTAATGTCATTATCGATAAAATAAGCATGATCCTATATTCATTTTTCATTTTTTTTGGGGCTTATTGATTTAAGTCTTTTTTTAAATTCTTCTGATTCTTTCGGGTATAGTTTTTTTAATATACTTAACCTAAACAAAACTTGAAAGTATCGACTTTTATATCTTTCTGAATCACCTATAGCATTAAAATCCTTAGATAGATTTGAGATAACCCTATTTATCCGAATAATTTCCTTATGGTCAGGTAATGGGTCGCAATGCCTTTTTAACATTCCCCTAAAAAGTGGATAATCAGAGCATTTTACTCTTTTAAGCTTAGTGATCTTTCCTCTTACAGAGAAATAAAAGCTATGAAAACTTTTTTTCATCCGTTCATTATCTTTGCCGTACCCTGTTTTCACCACTCGATGAACTTGGTCTTTAATTTTTAATCTTTCTACTTTAGGGAACTTTGGCTTATCACCCTCAACACTTAAACTATGTACTTTAAATTGCTGAGGCGAACATGAAGATATTGAAGTGGTTTTTTCTTTATTAATTGAAAGGCTTTTTTGAGTTATAAACTGACTAATATACGACTCAATGTATTTCCAGCTACCTTCTTTTGTTGGGCGAGATATCGTGATATCGTCAATTAACCGAGTATAACGAAAACCTTGCTTACGTAGGTGCTGTACTTTTTTTGGCTCAGTATCAAAAAAGTACAAGTTAGCTAAATATGTGCTAGTCGGTGCTCCTTGCGGTACATAACCATTAAAAGTTGTTAGCTTAGTTAATATATTTGAAACTTCTTCAGAACACTTTAATAATTTATTGAAGATATTGTAAACATATTCTTCCCTCATAGTAGGAAAAAAATTCTCTATATCTATCTTAATCAAAACCTTAGCTTTGCAATGTTGCTCTGCACACAATATGTAATCCCGTGGGTTTTCTATATCAGGAATGGATCCAAAAAGATAATCAGGATAGTTTATTTGAGTGAAGATTTTTTGATTAATTTTACGAAGTAATGATTTAAGCATTTTATTGGGTGCATAAACGATCCTCTCCCCTCCATTCTTTTTCTTAATTGGAGGTTTTACATAGTAAGAACTTTCAGCACCATTAATGATCAAATCTTCAAATTTCTGAGTATCTTTGATACCAAGAAGATTTATAAGACTTTGAACGTTTTGAATAGGCGTAAACGTTTCTTTGAATGAGAATGAACTAGCCATATAATCCTTCTTAGATAAAAGTTAGCGTCCTCGCGGCCAGAAAGGGTAGTCGAATCCGAAGGAAGCAACGCAAAAGTATAAAATCCACCCAATCTTCACTAACTTTTTCCAACTGTGTACTGTACTCCGTGGTCTAGCTTTCGCATGGCTCGCCAGAGTGCACCCAGAAAGACCTTACGGTCGTCCCGAACTTAAAGGACATGCTTTTTGCTACACGCTTCCTTGTTCATCAAGTGAGTTGTTCATCCCACGCTATTTTTTTACCAGAAAGCAGATTAATCTTAAAGAAAAATTTTACAATTTACTAATCTTGATGTTTTGGGGTATTGGAAAGCCCTAAGAAGGCAGTATCGAGTGGAAAATAAAACTTAGCGGGTAGCTATATGGGTATAAACTTTAAAAAACCGTTATAAAATATAGTTAATTCATTGTATTAACTAAAAAATTTCATATAAATCAACATTCAGATTCAGAATATCGAATAAAGATTTACTGACTGTCAGCAAACAGCCCGCCTCACAGCGGGCTTTTTTATGCGTATTAGCTTTCAGGAAAGCATATAAAGATACGCGTTTAACTTGTCCCCATACCTGCTTGATGTGAAAAGCGATATTACTGTGTGATAACGCATAACTGGCGAGTGTTCGTCAGCCCAGTAAGTTCAACCAGTTTGCCAATGTTTACAACAGGCTGCACAAACAGTGCGTCCAGAGTCTGATTAGCTGAGCCGGAGAGGCGACCTAACGCAGGTAACAATGCTTTATGTTCTTCATTCAGGGTTTGGGCAGTATTAACCGCTTGTGTAGCCGTATCAGCGACAGCATCGACAAAAAACAGTAATCACTGTTCCCAGTCTCCCGAGATTCTGGTTTTCTGCAAACGCTCATAATAAATATGGCGGTATTTTTTAAAGAAAACAGACAGATAATGCAAAGGCTGTCGCAACATTTTTGCTTCAACGAGTATCAAAGGTATCAATAATCGCCCGATTGGCGTCATTGATGCTTTTTTGCAGTCTGGTGTCGATTTGTAAAGATGGCGAAGGAGGCAAGGGGCGAGGCACAAACGCCTTGCAGCCGACCCCGCCTGCAATGCTCGGTACAAAATGACCTGTAAGGGATGTACGGAACGATCTAACTGTCCGTTAAAGGTTTGCTTACTTTCGTACACGTTATCGGCATGGCGTGCGCAATCGTTCGGTTTCGGATGCAGAAACGACACAGCATCGTCAATTCAAGCAGTTGCTAAACACCGATGCTTAAAAAACAGCCCTGGCGTAGGATATTTTCCCTTTTACACGCGCCCCCCCTGTAAGTCCGCGATGCATAATTCATCCTCCGCTAAGTTAAAATTAAACTGATGCTTATTTTAACTTAACGACTAACTTAAAATAAGCACGTTTCTTCTTTTAAGTTAGTTTAATTGCCTGATCAGCCAGACACGACAGCCCAATCCAAAACTAAAATGCCCGTTGTCATATCAGCCCTGAGCACTAGCGTTGAGGCGGCTGCAAGGCGCCTATGACAGCATTGAAGCCCCCCTGACTTACATAAAAAAGCCGGGATCCCTGACCTGACCCCGGCTTAAACTCCGTAAAATAATTAACTAAAAACGCTACTCTTTTTCGCCAAAGCCACTGGCAAAAGCAGTTTTCAGCTCATCCATTAATTGATGCTCATCCTGGCCATCGCAAATCAGGTCGATCATCGCATTTCCTTTCACTCCAGCACCTAAAATGCTCATCATCCCTTTAATCTGAATTTCCTTGCCGTTGTTAATCAGAATCAGCGATGAATCATACTTCTTTACTATCTTTGCTAAAGAGGCAGCTGGCCGGGCGTGTAACCCCGTACTGTTCATGACTTTTACACTTTGCCTGATCATATCGTTATCAGCCTTTAGAGTGAATATCAGGATGCCTGACGAATATATTGGTGGTCTTTATTCATCATCAGAATTTTGCCATACACATCATCTTCCACTGCGCTTTTGGCGCTCGCCATTACCCGCGCCAGATTGGCTTCGTTGTTATTTTTAACATAAGCCTTACCTACTGAAGTGATAAACGCTTTGCGCAGATCGCTGGCAATATTCACTTTCACCACATTGTAATTAACGAAGCTGCGCAGCGTTTCTTCATCTATCCCGGAACCGCCGTGGATCACCAGCGGCACCGGTGAGATCCCGGCAATACGCTTTAGTAGTGGAATATCAATACGCGGGATATCTTCCAGGCCATGAACATTGCCCACTGAGACCGCAAGCATATCGCAGCCAGTTCTTTCAACAAATGCTTTCACTTTTTCCGGTTCGGTTTTGCAATCCGCTTCACTGACATGATCGTCTTCTTTACCAAGAATAGCGCCCAGTTCCGCTTCAACCGGCACGCCAAATGATTTACAAAAATCAACGGCCTCACGGGTAAAGGCAATATTCTCTTCAAAAGAAAATTCAGCGCCATCAATCATTACCGAGGTAAACCCGGCGCGTACGGCCTGTTTTACATCATCCAGCGATTTGCCATGATCAAGATGCAAACTCACTGGCACATCCATTTTATCGGCATGACGTTTGACGATTTCGTAAATATAATCGTAGCCAGATAATAACGCGTTGGTTGGCGCAATCTGAATAAAATTAGGCAACCCGGAACGTTCAATAGCGTTCAGAATAGAAATAGTCGTTTCAAGATTAGTCGTATTAAAAGCACCGGCCAGTACACGTTTTTCACGAATACGGTCGAGCAGGATTTTTCCATTAACTAAAGGCATGGTGTTTTCCTCTGTCATTATAACAAAAAGATAAATGATGATTGTTTTCCGCGCTGGACCCTCGGTTAACGGGAGCAGTCGGCCAATTTTTCAGATAGAAATAAATTCAGGTTAATTAATCCGCATTAAAAAACGCTTTATTGATTACGCCTTCTTGCTGAAGTTTGAAATGGTAAAATTCACGCCAGCGCCTCTGATAACTCAACAATCGCTGATATCGTCGTGCATCGGGCATATAACGCGCGGCGACCGTGACTTCTGGCGGGGTTAAAGTCGGACAGGCGGTGATCAGTGCCCCCACGGAAACGGCTTCATCAAAAGCAATGGCCTCAACCGGACACTGCAAAATATCCGCCTTCAGCTGCAACCAGAGCGGATTGCTGGTTGCCGGACCAATCACCTTCAGCGTTTGTCCCTGCGGGACCGAAAAACAGGCAAAGCAGTTAGCAAACTCCATTGCCAGCCCCAGAGAAATGCTGGCGATCAGCATATCAATCGGCAGGCCGTCGCCCAGACCATACAGCAGCCCGCGAGTGTGGCGGTTTTTGTGTGGCGAACCGGAACCACGCAGATGGGGAATAAACAGCGGAACCTCATCCAGCGGCCAGATATCATCCAGATAATGTTGATAGCCAAGCGTCAGCGCCGTTGCAATCTCTTCCGGGCTATAGCGAAAAGTGTTACTTACCCACTCCAGCGCGAACCCACCCACCGGCAGCGAGGCGAACAGAGTATAGAGTTGTGGTAACGAGTAACGCCCATTCGCCAGCTTGTCGCGTCGCGCCTGCGCATTCAGCGTTGGCTGGGCATTCAGCAGCAAAATGCCCTCCGTGGTTCCCGTTGAGTTCAGTACTTCTCCCGGCATCATTTGCAGCGCGCGTGCGCCTACCATATGGTCATGGCCAGCCAGGGTTACGCTGACAGGCACGGAGAAACCCAGGCTGTCGCTTAACTCTGCGGTAACCCAGCCGGCAATCTCACCCGGCGTCAGCAGCGGAGCAAAAGCAGTAAATGGCAGTTGCAGGATGCTGGCAGCTTCACGCGACCAGCTGCCCTGCGTGACATCAAGGCACAGCGTACGGCTGGCCAGCGTGGTATCGGTACGTCTCTGTCCGGTCAGGCGCCACAACAGCACTTCAGGAGCGTGCAGCCAGCAGATATCGTCGCGTCCATGCAAATGGCAGTGATCCAGCAACCAGCGAATTTTAAACGCCGAGTAGTTACTGTGCGGCGGTAAGCCGGTGATCGCATACAACCTTTCATTTTCCGCTTCACTTAACGTGGCGAGATACTCTTCGCCACGACGATCGTACCAGGCCAGCATCGGCGTCAGGATTTCTCCTTTTTCGTCAATAAACACCCCAGACTCACCAAAGCTGGCAATACTGACGTGTGCTACCGGCAGCGTAGATTCCGCTGCCAGGCTGGACATCGCCGCCACAACCTCCTGCCAGAGCAGGTCGATGTCAAAATCGACCGTCCCTTGTGCCGATATCAGTTTAGGAGTAACGAATTTTCTGCTCCCCAGCTGTGTGGCATCCTGGCAGGAAAAACAGGTGACTTTACAATTGGTGGTGCCGATATCAATGACGATAGCCGCGCTGAAATCAGGCATAAACAGTACTCCGGGTCAGACGGAAAACGCCATACAGCACCAGACCTATCACCGGTACTAAGCCAATGGCAATGACGTTGCCGTTAAAGATCTCAAGCAGCCAGTAGCGGAACGGATTGCCGCCATCAAGGAAGCTGGAAACCTGTCCACTGGAGCCTTCAGCAAATTTAAAGTTGACGTCTTTCGCCATACCGGTAACAAACGGCGCAATTTTGGTCGCAATCCACAGGTCAGCAACGATCACCGGAATGGCGGCCAGCACGGTACGGAAGATATTGCCACGGCTGGCCAGCGCAATCATCGACGCCATCACGGCCAGGTTCGCCAGGTCACCCAGCGGCAGCACCTGATTGCCTGGCAGAATAAAGGCGATAAATACGGAAATTGGTGTCAGTATCAGCGCGGTAGAGATAATGGCCGGGTTACCCACTGCCACCGCAATATCCAGACCGATATAGAGATCGTCGCGCCCAGGATATTTGGTGTTAAGGTACTTCTTAATGGCTTCGGATAGCGGCAATAACCCTTCCATCAGGATGCGTACCATGCGTGGTAAAATAAACATCACACCGCCAATACTGATCCCCAGTAGCAGAATATGTTTGAAGTCATAGCCAGCGATAATCCCCAGCAATACGCCAAGAATAGTGCCAACCATCATTGGCTCCCCAAAAATGCCGAGTTTTTTCTGCACGTTTTCCGGATCAATATGAATACGATTAATGCCGGGGATTTTATCGATGATTTTGTCTACCAGTAATCCGACCGGGAAAAACACCACCGCCGAGAGAGTGGGCAGTGAAATACCCTCCAGACCAAAATATTTCTGCACCATCGGCGCTGACCAGTCTGCCAGTTTCAGCACCACCACCGCCGCAATACCGGCTGCCAGCAATCCGAACAGGAAGCTGCCTGTGCTGTAGTAAACCAGCGTACCGGCAAGGGCAAAGTGCCAGTAGTTCCACATATCCACGTCAACCGTACGCGTCTTGTTTAATGCCAGTAACGCCACATTAATCAGGATGGTCAGCGGGATTACAAAAGGCGCAATCGGCGAACCCCAGGTGATGGCGGAAAGCGGTGGCCAGCCAAGATCCACCACCGGCAGATTGATTCCGGTACGTTCAACCATCGCCTGCGCGGCTGGGCCGACGTTGCTGGTAAGAATGTCGAAAATGGCATAGATACCGACAAAGCCGATACCCACCGTCAGGGACGATCGTAGTGCTTTTGCCGGTTTTACTTTAAAGAACAGAGCAAGGATAAACAGTACCAGTGGCAATAGTACCGTTGGGCCAAAACCCAAAATATATTGCACCACTGAATAGAGGGTATGAGCTATCTCATTCATGGCAAACCCCTGTTGCGGGCGTAACGAGACCTCGCGTTAGCGCCTGAATAAATTAATCGGAAAGGTTAAATTATCTAAAACAGTTTAAACGAGTTATTATTGTCCCTTCAGGATCGAGACTATTTTTTCCAGTACTTTATCCTCACCAACACCGGTAATAATTGGCAGAGCATTTACCACCGGAATATCCAGTTCATACGGAACCTTCGTGGTGGAGACCACTAAAGTCGCGCCATCAGTATTTCCCGGCAGAGAGGCGACATTCGTTTGAGAATAATTAACGTTAAGACCATGCTCCTTGCAATATTCCATTACTTTTTCGGCCACAGCTGTAGAAGTGGCAACCCCGGTGGCACATACAAATAAAATAGTCTGGCTCATACTTCACCTCTTTCGGTCATTTTGTCTGATATAGCGTGATAAATAGCTTTATCACTCATGGTGAGCAATTCCTGCATAAAATCGCTATCCTGAATCAGTTCCATTATCCAGCCCAGCGCATTAAGTTGTTTGTTGCTTTCACTCAGCGCCAGCAGGAAAACCACACGTACCGGCACCGGATCTGGCTCACCAGCCATATCGGCGAAACTCACCGGCGCAGGCAGGATGCCCAGTCCGAATGCGTTGTGATGCACATGACGATGATCGGTATGCGGGATAGCCACGCCAACAGGCTCGGTTGGCAAGCCGGTAGGAAATGTCTCTTCCCGGGCAAGCACATAGTCAGCAAAATCCTCGACAACCTGCCCGTCAGCAATAAGCGGCCGCGCCAGCTGGCGAACCAGTGCCTCAACAGTTAGCCCTGCGGGTAAATGCTGGACATAATCGGGTTTAAACTCAATCCCCTGCATAAATCGCCTCACTAAAAATGGATGAGTCAGATGGAAATAAAAACATCAGCTGATCTCCCTGCGCTGCAGGATGGTGCCCAGATAATATTTATTCCCTTTCAGCCAGACATTGCCAAATTCCACTGGCAATTCACGGGAGAAAAATACCAGCTGCTCCAGATGCAACACCGGGGCGTCTTCACTGATATCCAGAAAATGACCGCGCTCGTTACCGATCAAACGGGCAGCGTAGCGGCTTTCGGAATAACGTATTTTTTGCTGAGACAGACGCTCAATGGTGGGAAACAGATTTTCCTTATTAAAGTCCACCTCAGCAATCCCCGGGCAAAGTTCTATATTGATGCGATTTTCAATCAGCATCACTTTTTCACCGCCAATTGAGCGCAGACGTTCAAGATAAAGAATGTCCTGCCCCGGCTCAATCTGCAGCTTTTCAGCAACAAAACGATTGGCTGCTTCAATCCGCGCCGTCACCACGCTGGTATTGAAGTGAATCTTCTGGCTCTCAAGTGATTCTGCAAACGACAGCAGTCCTTCGCCCAGTGGATAGGCAATATTCTCCTTTTTGACAAAAGTGCCCTTCCCCTGTACCTGGACCAGCACGCCCTCTTTAACCAGCTGAGCCACCGCTTTCTTCACCGTTCCACGGCTGACTTCCAGCATATCCATAATCTGGAATTCAGAGGGAATGCGGTCATCCTCTACCAGTTCCCCGGTGTAGATACTCTCTCTTATCCACTCAGCTACCTGCTGGTAGAGAGGGATATGGGAATTCTTACTTAATGATTTCATGGCGCGCACCTGAACATCCTGGGTTGTCTATAGACAATCATGTACAACTTGCAGATATAGTATGCAAAAGCGGGAAGCAGGTGATTGAGAAGGGTCACACTTTGAGGTACCGGATCGGGATCAGAAAAAAGTGATTTTTGTCACATTAAATTATCCCGCCTGTAACGACAAAACCTGCGTTAAGCGGGCCTCGTCAGCGATGGCAGGGCAGAGGGAGACTTTTGTTAACCGAGGCTGTTCAGATAAAAAGAGTAACTTTTCGATAACGTGACGAACATAATGTCGTCTTTGATACCGTACTTCTTCTTTAAAAAATGCTTGGTGTTGGTGACCGTTTTCTGGTGAATCTCAAGAAAGCCCGACATCATTGCGACGCTCCAGTTCTTGTAATATAAGAACAGGAACAGCATCTCCGTTTTAGAGAGCGTGACTTCATGTAAAGAGAGCAGTGTTCTTTTAACCAGTGCAGATAAAAACTGGCAGATAGCACTTAATGCCGTATTCAGGCTTATCAGAATAATTCTGCTACCAATATTGATGGGTTTATGAGATTGGTGGGTGAAAATCACAATGATGCCATCTTTATCTGCCAGAGACTGACTGACAACATTTTCCAGCGAATCATAATACTGATCGGTGAAGTAAATGCTGTCTTTCACACTGAGCTTCTTTTTATTATAAGTTAATGATGCAAAAAGAGAAGTGATAGATAACTTTAGCAAATTGTCATTCGAGTAAATGCGATACATTCCCATGCCCCAAAAAATTAATCTTATTTTCCCTAATTATTAACATGCCTGACAGGGATATAGATTTTACCATTAATAACAACTGCGCCATTTTCTATTAACTTTTTTATATGCAAGACACTGACTCCCTGAATCCGTGCATACAGAGCTACATCACCTTTATATTTTTTTTAATATAAAAATTCAAATCACAAATGGTGAAAATCATCGACTGTTAACTCCGCATCTCTTTGTTTCTTCTTTTAAAAACAACCTTTCTTTCTGCGGTGGTTCTTAAGTGTTTAAACAGACAGTAAAGAACGAGAAAAAACATGACAATGACTAATGAAAACAACATTGATGGTTGCATTTTGATTTACCCTGGAGCGATTTCTGAAAGAAAAATATATTTAATACGCTAATAGTTATCAAGCCCCAGCGAAAGCAATTAATGTAAAAAACATTGTAAATAGGAATAACCTTATTCGTTATATCAATAAAACTTTACAATAATGCATAACACAGTGAAAAGAGAAAAAATAAAAACCATATTAATCATATAATAAATAATTCACCCTTTTCTTTTTGTGCATGAAATGATTAGATTTTTTATATATATCTTTAGCGTAATTATTATTTCTATATATACACAAAATTAATCAATAACAGGATAACAAGTAAAAAAAACGCTATCTGCCTTCTGTATAAAGTACCAGTCTATTTAATAAAAAAAGCACAAACTAACGGTGAGTGATGATAACTGCCAAATATTATTTGGGTAAAATATAAGATTTTCAGATAACAAGACTAATATAGACAGATTAATGTAAAGAGGGTGTGTACCAATAAATCATCGTTCAAGTGAGTCATGCATTGCAATGGGGC
Organism: Winslowiella arboricola; assembly: GCF_025527015.1. Classification (GTDB taxonomy): domain Bacteria; phylum Pseudomonadota; class Gammaproteobacteria; order Enterobacterales; family Enterobacteriaceae; genus Erwinia; species Erwinia arboricola. The sequence continues at coordinate 100,668 of NZ_JAODIM010000035.1, forward strand.
TTTGTCTGAACTTCAGTGCGTAACGACGCTAAACAGTGCTTATCAGCAGATTCACTCACCTTTTCGGCTGAAACCTGCAGGCGACAAAACCAGCATGAATGATGGCTTCTGTATCGGGTTATCGGCCCCCTGACGCAGAACTTTAGTGAATTTTTTATTTTTTTGTTCTGTGGCAGCAAACGGCTAAATCAGCCATTGCCGTTTCCTTATCTGCACTTCAATGCTTAAATCGCTTATCAGTGTTTTTCAGGAGGTAACATGCTGCCATCACGAACTATCAGCCAGACCATCCCCCGTAACTGGCTGGATCTCTATGAAACAATCTGGAAACCCGAGTTCTTTACTAAATGGGCATCAGGACTCAGCCATGCTCCGCTGATGGCCGAAGGGAATTACTGGAAAGCGAAAGGGCCGGACGGCGCAATAAAAATCCGCTTCACTGAGCATAATGCGCTGGGTGTCATGGATCACTATGTCGACACCGGTTTTGGTAAAGAGGTCTATGTGCCAATGCGGGTGATTGCCAATCAGGAAGGAGCAGAGGTGCTAATCACCCTGTTTCGCCAGCCACTGATGTCAGATGAGAAGTTTGCCCATGACATTGAATGGGTGACGCGCGATTTACAGACACTGCATGCATTGATGACATCCTGAAAACTTCATCACTATCAGCACGTTTTTTTTCGGCTATTTTCCGCGCCATACGGCCCCTTCCAGGCCCTGCCACTCCGCCAGGGCCATTTTTAATTTGAGTTATATTCACCGCCTGAAGATTTAATACCATAACCCCCTCTCTTTCATGATTATCAATAATCCATTTAGCTAAATGAAAATCACGCGATTTATACAGTATCTCTTAAGCATAAAAAATGGCATTCGTCTTAATGCAACCCACAAAGAAAATAACATTATTATTTCAAAACAATAACTTAAACCAACCGCAGTGTAATGAGCAGCTTTTAAGATTAAATCTTCTGGTAAGCAATCCTGTGCGGCACAATTAATCGTAAATAAACACCCATTAAAACCTTTCATTGATCGGCCCTGACAATAAAAATATCAGAGTTTTCTTATGGTGTTTATTTATTTAAAAGGATGTATAACTCATTTGCACACAGCAATTACCTAAAAATATAAATTCCAGGAAACATCAAAATGGAAAAAACATCTTTGCAGCAGTTTTCTGAGGAAGAATTTATTGAGCTGGCTGAAAAAATTCTCCTTGCACAATTCCCGACAACTGATGAACTGCTCAATGCAGCTATGCAGTTCGTATTAGTTTCCGGGCATCCTGCTGGTACCGATCTTATATGCTATCCGGAAGAATTTAATATCAACGGACCGAAAAGCATGGTGGATGTCATCAAGCTTTGGCGGGTAAATCATGGACTACCGGGCTTCAGAATAGATAGCATTTCTATTGCATCCTGATGGCTACATTTTAATTCTCAGCACCAGGGAATTATCCTGGCCATTATATAATTATAAATTTTACCACATAGCAAAAGAGTGGCAATCACACTCCTGCACTATGGCGCCAGCCATTAGGAGCGATATATGAATTTAAAAGAAAGAACATTTAATGGTGCAAAATGGTCGGCACTGTCGTCGATCACAACTATCGGTATTGGACTTTTGCAACTGACATTACTGGCAAGATTACTTGAACCAAAAGAGTTTGGTTTACTGACGATTGCAATGGTTATATTAATTCTGGTTGATACATTTTCTGATTTTGGATTATCAAACTCAATCATTCAGCGCAAGAATATTTCTGAGACAGAGCTTTCCACACTTTACTGGATCAATGTAGTTATTGGGGTTGGCGTTTTTGCTATTTTATTCTTTGGCAGCCATTTTTTTAGCCAGATCCTGCATCAGCCTGAGCTGGAAATAATTATTGAAACGCTATCAGTCGCCTTTATTATCATGCCGCAAGGGCAGCAATTCCGTGCTTTATTGCAAAAAGAGCTCGAGTTTACCCAAATCAGTGTTACAGAAATGACCGGTGCGCTGGTCGGTTTTGTTGTCACCCTGGCCTGCGCCTGGTTTAAGCCAGTTGCGCTCTGCGCTATCTGGGGTTTTCTCGCTGCCGTTTCCGTCCGTATGCTGATGTTTTGCTGGTTCGGCCGCGAGATTTATCAGCCAAAAGCGGTGTTCCAGCTTGATGGTGTGAAATCCAATCTGCGTTACGGTATTTTTTTAACCACAGACAATCTGTTCAACCAGCTTAGTATGAACATCCCCACCATGATTTTATCTCGTGTGCTGGGCGCCGTGATGACCGGTGGCTATAACCTGGCCTTTAATATTGCCGTGATGCCACCAGCGAAAATTAATCCGATTATCACCCGGGTACTGTTTCCGGCGTTTGCGAGGATTCAGGATGATCAGCCACGACTGCGCCACAACTTCTACAAAATGCTGTCGATAGTTGGACTGCTTAATTTTGCTGCATTGCTGGGTTTAATGTCAGTTGCTGACAATTTCGTGCTACTTATGTTTGGCGAAAAGTGGCTGTTTATTGCTCCCGTTATGCAGATTTTATGTGCGGTGGGTTTATTGCGGGCAATAAGCAATCCGATTGGCGCTCTGGTAATGGCGACAGCGTTGGTGAATGTGAGCTCGAAATTAAATGCGCTGCGTCTGGTTATCACCGTTCCCGCTATCTGGCTGGGGGTAGTGACTGGCGGCGTTACCGGAGCGGCATTGGCTTTCCTGGCCTTACAGATTCTCTACTTCGTGCTTAATTACTTCTTTCTTATCCGGCCAATACTGGGGAAAAGCGGTAAAGCGTATTTATACAGTTTGTGGATGCCATTCAAACTCTCTTTACCAACCTATGCAATTAGCTATCTGGCAGGATTTGCCTTTGATCAGATGCTCTCAGTCAATGCGCTACTGGCAATACAAGTGTTCAGTGGAGCAGCTGTCTATATTGTAATGGTGCTGCTCAGTAAAGAGCCTGTGATAATCGAAACCCGGGCGATGCTGTTCCGCAAACTTAAAGTAAACCACGATCTTAATAAGGGTAATCAGGCGGTTTGAGCGAACAGCCAGTGAATGAACTCGGTTCACACTGTTAGCGTGTCGGGTAATCGACACGCTATTTTATTTTTTCCAGATAAGTGCAGGTATACCCTGTTTACCGGGCTTCTCTGACGCATCTTTATCTTTACGTCTCAGGCGTAACATCGTAACGATCATTCTTAACTCATCAATTACGGTGTAGAGATCAACGATATCCTGCCTGGTGTGAATTTGCAGACGCGCCAGTGCATTCAGTTTGTGCGCATACACTGTCTTGGCCGTTATCCCCAGGCGATGAGCGACTTGCTCAGCACTGTATGACCATGAAAGCATTAATAATACTTTTAACTGTCTTTCAGGCAACATCACATCAGCACCGCTGTCTTTGGGCAGCTGACTGCGAACCCCCATCAATTCCGCAGTAATAATCCACGACAGTTCTGCCAGTGGCGTCTTCAGAGAGGTCACATTAGTGCCAGGTAAATACTCTTTTAACGCGCTCATTACTGAGTTCAATTTACTGGTAATAACCAGCTGGCGAATATCCGGATAGTGTTGCTGGTGGGTGTAAATGCTGTGAAGAGTACCGGTTAACGCCATATTTTCATGAAAGATGCAGACCACCAATTTGGGACGATGTTTTTTACAATGAAAAGCAATATCATGCATCGCATTCACCTCAAGCACTTTTAAGCTTATCGGCAATTGCTGCAAAAGCTGGCAAAGGCCTGTCGCCGCCAGCACATCAGAGGAAAAGAAGATGATGTCATATTTTTGGTTTTGCATTGCACTGTTAACATCCGTGTATCATCCTGATTAAACTAAAAAAAGAGCAACTTTACTGTCAGCTCATAATGAATCTTATTATTGAAAATATATTAATAATTAGACAATTAACTGTTCCATCATCTTCAGATGATAAATATTGCGATTGTGTGCTATATAATTAACGCGACACTTTTCAACCATATCTAAATGATCAGGTGATTTTTTATAAAATTTTGTCGTCACAGGTAGCGAGTAACTCGATTACGTAATACTCTGCCCTAACCTGCATCCCCCTTCTTCCCGCCATAAGGTGAGAGTAAATAGAAGGGATTAATCACCCTGCTAAAAAAATAACTGATAACCCAGGATATTTAATATATAACGTCTTGTTAAATATGATATACCTGTCCTGATATCATTAATTTATATAATCTGAATTGATTACCCTTAGAAAATCTCAGTCGTCTGAACTGCATAAAACGTTTAGTCTTGCCGGCGATTTTTCAGGAGTTGGCCATGTTACTTACTGTTCTCTATATCATTGGTATTACCGCAGAAGCGATGACAGGTGCGCTTGCGGCAGGTCGTCGTAAGATGGATATGTTTGGTGTCATTATTATCGCTTCGGTTACCGCGATCGGCGGTGGTTCGGTGCGCGATATGCTCCTGGGCCACTACCCACTTGGCTGGGTTAAGCATCCCGAATACATCATGATTGTCGCTGCCGCTGCAGTGGTGACAACCCTGGTGGCGCCACTTATGACCCACTTACGTAAAGTCTTCCTGGTACTTGATGCGCTGGGGCTGGTGGTTTTCTCGATTATCGGCACTAAGGTCGCGCTTGATATGGGCCATGCGTCAATTATCGCCGCCATCAGTGCAGTGATTACCGGTGTGTTTGGTGGCGTGTTGCGCGATATGTTCTGCAACCGTATTCCACTGGTATTTCAGAAAGAGCTTTATGCTGGTATCGCCTTCGCTTCCAGCTGGATTTATATCCTGCTGTTGAAAACCCCGTTGTCCCATGAACTGATCATCACCATTACACTGCTGGTTGGCTTTACAGCCAGATTACTGGCATTACGCTTTAAACTGGGTCTGCCAATTTTCAATTATCCGCATCCTGAGCACTAATCGCCGTTACGCGACTCAGGACATATCCAGTTCATGCTGTAAAAAGGCAATCAGCCGCCTGACATCTTCATCGCGCAGAAAATGCGTAATACGCAGCGCCAGCGCTTCGCCAATACCAGGCAGCGTTTGCCAGCTTTTTTCATTCCGCGCCATTAACTGTTGCCAGCTGTCATCGGTTAACGCATTGAGCGCCGCCGTCGGCACTGGCACCCCCAAAGCCTTTACCCAGCGCTTAAAAGGTTGCTGTCGGGTCAACTGAAAGTGATGCCAGAGCTGCTGCGCTCTTGCTTCAGTAATGCCCGGCACCGTCTCTAACTGCTGCGGACTAAAACTTAGCCAGGCAAACAGATGGCTGAAAGCATCCATCTGTATCAGACGCTGCCAGCTACGGCGCTGGATGCCAGAGATATCCAGTACCTCTTTCTGACTCAGCCAGCTTAGCCGCGCCAGAAACTGCTCACGGCATTCCGTCACGGGATGCAGACAACTGAGAATGTGGTAATCATCTGCCGCAGGTGCCAGCGGCATCTGGCGCTGCTTTACCCGCCAGACAACCTGCTCAAAACGAGGTATCCCTTGTCCGGCCAGACTAATGGCTATTTGATCGCCCGGTACAATATCCGCTTCCTGCCAGCGCCGCAGAGAACCCAGACTTACCCGGCGCACAATTTTATCATCCAGCTGCACCGGTAACAGATTCAGCACCACCGCAATTTTACCGGTGCGACCAATCGGGAAATCGACCGACAGCACTTCAGTAGTAATCACCGGCGGCGTGTATTTCCATGCCGCGACCTCATTACTCTGCCCCGGTAGCCAGTGTTTACCTGCCGAGCGCTGTTCACGCTGCACCACCACGCCGTCGGTAACAAAAGGCAGCGGCTGGCGGAACCAGCTTTCACGCCAGTGCGCTACCTCTTCCACCGTGTTAACGGGCTGCGTCCAGTGTGATTCCGTGCCAAAACCAAAAGCCGTTAATTGACTCAGACGCTGCGCCATCGAAGCCGGACCGTCAGGCCATGCCCAGATAAAAATCCCCAGGGTTTCCAGTAATGACGATGGCCGCTGGCGCATCAATGCCCCGGCAACTTGCGCACGGGCATTTGCACCGCCCATTGTCGCCTGCTGATGACCGGTCATCGGCAAATAGAGCTCGCCCTGTAACACAACCCGCTCACGCTCAGTGGCAATCTGCTGCGGTACCGCCTTAATATGACGCACTTTTTCCAGCCAGGACTCGCCCTGTAAACCACTCCCACGGCTGATAGCATCGGTCAGCTGCCCATGCTGGTAGACCAGCGTCACCGCCACGCCATCGACTTTAGGTTGCAGCCAAAGTGGTGCTTTTCCCTGCATCCAGTTTGCCACCGCCTGCCTGTCGGCCAGCTTTTTTACCCCGGTATGGGCAATCGGATGCAAGTGATCACCCCCGCCTGTTTGCGGCTCCCGCAGCGCGGAAGCGGGGAGGAAACAGCGTTGCCACTGCTGTAACCGCTGATGCAGACTGTCATACAGCGCATCATCAACCGGGCTTTCACCCTGCTGGTAATAAGCCTGGTCCCATTGATTCAGCTGCAATTGTAATTGCGCAATCTCTTCACGGGCGGTTGCCGGCGCCCATACCGGACAGATCGCCTGCCCGCCGCCACAAAACAACCATGTCAATATCACCAGCCAGCGCATCCCTGCCATTTTCGCTCTCCTTGTTAACCTGCGGCCAGTTAACGCAGGTCCGACGGCAAACACCAGCGGCAGGCTGAAAATATGGAAATCAGTATCAGAAGTTTTACTGCAATGATGAAAATGGTGAAAAAATCTGCGTAATCTGTCGGGTAAATAAAGAAAAAGCGCAGCGGAAAGGCGCAAACGCTGCATGGCGGGCGGAAGCTGTGTATACTGTGCAGGAAACAGACTCCGCACTTTAAGACACTTCAAGAATAATCATGGCTCAAGGCACGCTTTTTATTATTTCCGCCCCAAGTGGCGCGGGTAAATCCAGTCTGATTCAGGCACTGTTGAAGACTCAGCCGCTGTACGATACGCAGGTGTCCATTTCGCATACTACGCGTAACGTCCGTCCCGGTGAGAATCACGGTGAGCACTACTATTTCGTTTCCAAACCTGAGTTTGAAACGATGATTCAGGAAGATGCCTTCCTTGAGCATGCTGAAGTTTTTGGCAATTACTACGGCACATCTCGCAAGGCTATTGAGCAAGTGCTCTCTACCGGTGTGGATGTTTTCCTCGATATCGACTGGCAAGGCGCCCAGCAGATTCGCCAGAAAATGCCGCAGGCTCGCAGCATTTTTGTGCTGCCGCCGTCGAAAGATGAACTCGATCGCCGTTTACGCGGTCGTGGGCAGGACAGCGAAGAGGTGATCGCGAAGCGTATGGCGCAAGCCGTCGCAGAAATGAGCCACTACGCCGAGTACGACTATTTAATTGTGAATGATGATTTTGATCTGGCGGTGTCCGATCTGAAACACATTATTCGCGCAGAGCGCCTGCGCATGGGCCGTCAAAAAGCCCGACATGATGCTTTAATCAGCAAACTATTGGCAGACTGAAGACACTTTCAGTATGATGCCGAGTCATTTCGTCACCCGTGGAGTATCACACTTATGGCACGCGTAACCGTACAGGACGCAGTAGAGAAAATTGGCAACCGCTTTGACCTGGTTCTGGTCGCTGCACGTCGCGCACGTCAGATGCAGGTTGGCGGTAAAGATGCACTGGTTCCGGAAGAAAACGATAAATCTACCGTTATCGCTCTTCGTGAAATCGAAGAAGGCCTGATCACTAACCAGATTCTGGATGTGCGTGATCGTCAGGAACAGCAAGAGCAGGAAGCCGCTGAATTACAGGCAGTCACCGCTATCGCTGAAGGTCGTCGTTAATTAGTTGCCGGAAGGCTCGCCTTGTATCTGTTTGAAAGCCTCAATCAACTGATTGAAAAATACTTGCCTGAGGACCAGATTAAGCGCCTCAAGCAAGCTTATCTTGTCGCACGTGATGCTCACGAGGGACAGACACGCTCCAGCGGTGAGCCTTATATCACCCATCCGGTAGCTGTCGCCTGCATTCTCGCTGAAATGAAGCTCGACCATGAGACACTTATGGCCGCGCTTCTGCATGACGTAATTGAAGACACGCCCGCCACCTATCAGGATATGGAGCAGCTGTTTGGCAAAAGTGTTGCCGAACTGGTTGAGGGCGTATCCAAGCTGGATAAGCTGAAATTCCGCGACAAGAAAGAGGCGCAAGCCGAGAACTTCCGCAAAATGATCATGGCGATGGTGCAGGATATCCGCGTCATTCTGATCAAACTGGCCGACCGTACCCACAATATGCGCACGCTGGGCTCATTACGCCCGGATAAACGTCGCCGTATTGCGCTGGAAACGCTGGAGATCTACAGCCCTCTGGCCCATCGACTGGGTATTCATCATCTGAAAACTGAGCTGGAAGAGCTCGGTTTTGAAGCGCTCTACCCTAACCGCTATCGCGTAATCAAAGAAGTGGTGAAGGCGGCACGCGGCAACCGTAAAGAGATGATTCAAAAGATCCTCTCGGAAATTGACGGTCGCCTGCAGGAAGCCGGTATTTCCTGCCGCGTCAGTGGTCGCGAAAAGCACCTCTACTCCATCTACTGCAAAATGCATCTGAAAGAGCAGCGCTTTCACTCGATCATGGATATCTATGCTTTTCGCGTAATCGTCAGCGATGTCGATACCTGTTATCGCGTGCTGGGTCAGATGCATAGCCTGTATAAGCCACGTCCTGGTCGGGTGAAAGACTATATCGCCATTCCGAAGGCCAACGGCTATCAGTCGCTGCATACTTCGATGATCGGACCGCATGGCGTGCCGGTTGAAGTGCAGATTCGTACTGAAGATATGGATCAGATGGCGGAAATGGGTGTTGCCGCACACTGGGCGTATAAAGAGCAGGGTGAAAGCAGCACGACCGCGCAGATCCGCGCCCAGCGCTGGTTACAGAGCCTGCTGGAGCTGCAACAGAGCGCCGGTAGTTCATTTGAATTTATTGAGAGCGTAAAATCCGATCTGTTCCCGGATGAGATTTACGTTTTCACCCCGGAAGGTCGCATCGTCGAACTTCCCGCAGGCGCCACGCCGGTCGATTTTGCCTATGCCGTGCATACCGATATCGGTCATGCCTGTGTTGGCGCACGTGTCGATCGCCAGCCCTATCCTCTGTCGCAGTCGCTGACCAGCGGCCAGACAGTGGAGATTATCACCGCGCCGGGCGCACGCCCGAATGCCGCATGGCTTAACTTTGTCGTCAGCTCGAAAGCGCGGGCGAAAATTCGTCAGTTGCTGAAGAACCTGAAGCGTGATGACTCGGTCAGCCTTGGGCGTCGCCTGCTTAATCACGCGCTGGGCGGCAGCCGTAAACTGGCTGAGATCCCGCCGGAAAACCTGCAGCAGGAACTAGAGCGCATGAAGCTCGCGACGCTGGACGATCTGCTGGCGGAAATCGGCCTCGGCAACGCGATGAGCGTGGTGGTGGCAAAAAACCTGCAACAGAACGAACAGGCCGCACCGGTGCAACCAGCCAGCGGTGGCTCACGCAGTAAGTTGCCGATTAAAGGCGCCGATGGCGTATTGATTACCTTTGCCAAATGCTGCCGACCTATCCCGGGTGACCCGATTGTCGCGCATGTCAGCCCAGGCAAAGGACTGGTGGTGCACCATGAATCCTGCCGTAATATCCGTGGCTTCCAGAAGGAACCGGAGAAATTTATGGCGGTAGAGTGGGATACCGAAACCGAGCAGGAGTTTGTCGCCGAAATTAAAGTGGATATGTTTAACCACCAGGGCGCACTGGCCAACCTGACCGCCGCGATCAATACTGCCGGTTCCAATATTCAGAGCCTGAATACTGAAGAGAAAGATGGTCGTGTGTACAGCGCGTTTATTCGCCTTACCGCACGTGACCGCGTTCATCTGGCAAATATCATGCGCAAAATCCGCGTTATGCCGGATGTGATTAAAGTTCACCGTAACCGTAATTAACGCATGAATGCTCAACGCTTTGCTCGTATTCGCGAGATGCTTGCGGCGCGTCAGCACGATCTGACCGTCTGCATGGAACAAGTTCATAAGCCCCATAACGTCTCTGCCGTCATTCGTACGGCAGACGCCGTTGGCGTGCATGAAGTTCATGCGGTCTGGCCTGGCCACCGTATGCGTACTATGGTTTCATCCGCCGCCGGCAGCAACAGCTGGGTGCAGGTAAAAACGCATCCGACGATCAACGAAGCCGTCGGTCAGCTTAAAGCGCAGGGAATGCAAATTCTGGCGACCCATCTCTCTGATAGCGCGGTGGATTTTCGCCAAATCGATTATACCCGCCCTACCTGTATTCTGATGGGACAAGAGAAAACCGGCATTACTCAGCAAGCACTGGATCTGGCCGATCAGGATATTATTATCCCGATGATCGGCATGGTGCAGTCGCTGAATGTCTCGGTCGCCTCGGCATTAATCCTCTATGAAGCCCAGCGTCAGCGGCAGAATGCCGGCATGTATAACCGCGCCAGCAGCACCCTCGACTACGCGGAACAGCAGCGCCTGCTCTTTGAAGGCGGCTACCCGGTGCTGGCTCGTGTTGCCAAACATAAAGGCTTACCGTATCCGCTGATCAATGACGATGGCGAGGTGGTCGCTGACGAAAGCTGGTGGGCAACCATGCAGTCTTCGGTGAAAAAATGAAAGGCCGCCTGCTGGATGCCGTACCCCTCAGTACACTTTCCGGCGTTGGCGCCAGTCAGGCGGGCAAACTGGCAAAACTCGGTTTGCATACCGTGCAGGATTTGCTGCTCCATCTGCCGATGCGCTATGAAGACCGTACCCAACTCTATGCGATTAACGATCTGTTGCCGGGGATTTATGCCACGGTAGAGGGCGAAGTATTGCAGAGTGATATCAGCTTTGGTCGCCGCCGCATGCTGACCTGTCAGATCAGCGATGGCAGCGGCATCCTCACCATGCGCTTTTTCAATTTCAATGCCGGGATGAAAAACAGCCTCGCCGCCGGCAAACGCGTAACCGCCTATGGCGAGATCAAACGCGGCCAGCGCGGTGCTGAGATTATTCATCCTGAGTACCGCGTGCAGGGCGAAAACAGCGTTACCGAACTGCAGGAGACGCTGACGCCAGTCTATTCGACCACCGAAGGCATCCGCCAGGCGACGCTGCGTAATCTTACTGAGCAGGCGCTGACGCTGCTGGAAACTTGTGCGATTGCCGAACTGCTGCCGCCCGATCTCAGTCAGGGCATGATTAGCCTGCCACAGGCGCTGCGCACCCTGCATCGTCCGCCGCCGGATATGGCGCTGGCCGATCTGGAAAGCGGGAAACACCCGGCACAGCGCCGCCTGATTATGGAAGAGCTGCTGGCGCACAACCTCAGTATGCTGGCGGTACGCGCCGGCGCGCAGCGTTACCACGCTCTGCCAATGACCGCACGCCATGAGCTAAGCGATAAACTGCTGGCCGCGCTGCCGTTTAAGCCCACCGCGGCGCAGGAACGGGTGGTGGCGGAGATTGAACGCGATTTAGCCCACGACTATCCGATGATGCGTCTGGTGCAGGGCGATGTCGGTTCCGGTAAAACGCTGGTTGCCGCGCTGACGGCGCTGAATGTGATTGCTTACGGTAAGCAGGTGGCGCTAATGGCGCCTACTGAGCTGCTGGCCGAGCAGCATGCCAGTAACTTCCGTCAGTGGTTTGCGCCACTGGGCATTGAAGTCGGCTGGCTGGCGGGCAAACAGAAAGGTAAAGCGCGTCAGGCACAACAGGAAGCGATTGCCAGCGGTCAGGTATCGATGATTGTCGGCACCCATGCGATTTTCCAGGAGCAGGTACAGTTTAACGGTCTGGCATTGGTGATTATCGATGAGCAGCACCGCTTCGGCGTCCACCAGCGTCTGGCGCTGTGGGAGAAAGGCGAGGAGCAGGGTTTCCATCCGCACCAGCTGATTATGACCGCCACCCCGATTCCGCGCACCCTGGCGATGACCGCCTATGCCGATCTCGACACCTCGACTATCGATGAGTTACCGCCGGGGCGTACGCCAGTGACAACGGTAGCGATCCCTGATACCCGGCGCGCAGATATTATCGCCCGGGTGAAAAGCGCCTGTAGTGATGAGGGACGTCAGGCTTACTGGGTCTGTACGCTGATTGAAGAGTCAGAGTTGCTGGAAGCTCAGGCCGCAGAAGCGAGCTGGGAAGAGCTGAAAATTGCGTTACCGGATCTGAATGTCGGTATGGTTCATGGCCGCATGAAGCCGCAGGAAAAACAGCAGGTGATGCAATCCTTTAAACAGGGTGATATTCAGCTGCTGGTGGCCACCACGGTAATCGAAGTCGGCGTGGATGTGCCAAACGCCAGCCTGATGATTATTGAAAACCCGGAACGCCTGGGGCTGGCGCAGCTGCATCAGTTACGTGGCCGCGTCGGACGTGGCGCTGTAGCTTCCCACTGCGTGCTGCTGTATAAAGCGCCGCTTAGCAAAACCGCCCAGAAGCGTCTGCAGGTGCTGCGCGACAGTAATGACGGTTTTGTGATCGCCCAGTGCGACCTGGAAATTCGCGGCCCAGGTGAAATGCTCGGTACACGTCAGACCGGTAATGCCGAGTTTAAAGTCGCCGACCTGCTGCGCGATCAGGCGATGATCCCGGAAGTACAGCGGGTGGCGCGCCATATCCATCAGCACTATCCCGAACAGGCACAGGCGCTGATTGAACGCTGGCTGCCGGAAACCGAACGTTATACCAACGCCTGATAAAGCTTAGCGCCCGCTATATGCCGCCATCTGTTGCACGGCGACACTTGCCGGCAGTTCACCGCTGGTCAGTTCGATAATCACCCGCTTCACTTCAGGTTGCTCAACCAGACTGTGCAGCACCGCCGCCACATCATCACGCGGGATCTCACCGTAAGCGATAGCCAGTCCGCTGTGCACTCTGCCGCTGCCTGCATGGTTGGTCAGGGTGCCCGGACGCAGAATTACCATTCCAGATCGGTTGCCGCCAGCATCACGTCGGCCTGACGTTTCACCTTCATATAGTGTTCGAAAGTGGGCGATAACTGTTTGCCACGTCCTGCGTCCGGAAAAGCAGAGACCAGAACAAAGCGCTTAACTCCGGCGATACGTGCTGCTTCTGCTGCGATTTTCGCGCCACGACCATCAATGCCGTCAGTTAATTCCACACCCGCGCCAGCCGCACCGGCGGAGAACACCACCACATCACAACCACGCATCGCGGCCGCCAGACTTTTATTGCTGGTGGTCAGCAGGTCAAGTTGCACCGGCGTTACGCCATCCTGCTGTAACTCTTCTGCCTGCTCGGGTTTACGATGCAGGCCGGTGACCTGATGACCCGATGCGGTTAACTGTTTTCTCAAACGACGACCAACGCCACCCGTGGAACCAATAATAAAAACCTGACTCATCTGTACCTCATCTTTTCTCCGCTGAATTACGGAACAGCCTTAAGCGTAGTGGTTATCTGACCGCGTGGATAAGCCTGTGATGCGGTTGTTCAGCAGGACATTGTGGCGATCAGCCTGGCAAACGATTGCTTTTGCCAGGCAGAAGATTAAAATCGCCACTTTGCCGCCTGGGAACCGTTAAAATGTCCGCCGAAATCGATGCTGTCGCAGCCAATCGCAACCCCACACCTGCTGCGAAAAGCGAACTTATTTATCGTCTTGAAGACCGCCCACCACTGCCGCAAACCCTGTTTGCCGCCTGTCAGCATCTGCTGGCGATGTTTGTGGCGGTGATTACGCCGGCGCTGCTGATTTGTCAGGCGCTGGGCTTACCGGCGCAGGATACGCAGCATATTATCAGCATGTCGCTGTTCGCTTCGGGCGTCGCCTCGATTCTGCAGATTAAGACCTGGGGACCGGTCGGTTCCGGCCTGCTGTCGATTCAGGGCACCAGCTTTAACTTTGTCACGCCGCTGATTATGGGTGGCCTGGTACTGAAAAATGGCGGCGCCGATGTGCCCACGATGATGGCTGCGCTGTTTGGCACCCTGATGGTGGCGTCCTGTACCGAAATGCTGCTGTCGCGTGTACTGCACCTCGCGCGCCGCATTATCACGCCACTGGTGTCCGGTATTGTGGTAATGATTATCGGCCTGTCGCTGATTCAGGTTGGGCTGACATCGATTGGCGGTGGCTTCGCCGCAATGAACGATCACAGCTTTGGCGCGCCGAAAAATCTGCTGCTGGCCGGCGTGGTACTGGCGGTAATTATTCTGCTGAATCGCCAGCGTAACGCTTATCTGCGCGTTGCCTCGCTGGTGATCGCCATGGCGGTGGGTTATCTGCTGGCATGGGCGCTGGATATGTTGCCGCAGAGCGGCCCGGCGACCAGTGATTCGCTGATCGCCATTCCGACGCCGTTCTATTACGGTCTGGGCTTCGACTGGAATCTGATCATTCCGCTGATGCTGGTGTTTATGGTGACCTCACTGGAAACCATTGGCGATATCACTGCGACCTCCGACGTCTCTGAGCAACCCGTCAGCGGACCACTATATATGAAGCGCCTGAAAGGCGGCGTGCTGGCTAACGGCCTGAACTCTTTTGTCTCAGCGCTGTTTAATACCTTCCCCAACTCCTGCTTTGGCCAGAACAATGGCGTGATCCAGCTGACCGGCGTCGCCAGTCGTTATGTCGGTTTTGTGGTTGCCCTGATGCTGATCGTGCTCGGTCTGTTCCCGGCGGTCAGCGGCTTTGTACAGCATATCCCGGAGCCAGTACTTGGCGGCGCCACCATCGTGATGTTCGGCACCATTGCCGCTTCCGGCGTACGTATCGTGTCACGCGAGCCACTGAACCGCCGCGCGATTATGATTATCGCGTTGTCACTGGCAGTCGGCCTCGGCGTATCACAACAGCCACTGATTCTGCAGTTTGCCCCTGACTGGCTGAAAACTCTGCTCTCTTCCGGCATCGCCGCTGGCGGTATCACGGCTATCGTACTGAATCTGGTTTTCCCGCAAGAGCAGGATAAGTAATCTGCCCGGGCGAGGCTGACCTCGCCCGCAATTCCCACTGATTTTTCAGCGAGTTTGTCTGACTTTACATCCAGGCTGTTGAGCTAACAGGCTAATTCAGGCATAACAACCGGACACCGGAAATTCATAGGGAAGGATGCGATGAAATTTATCGGAAAATTTTTTCTGACACTACTGTTACTCATCCTGTTAGTACTGGTAGTGATTTACGTTTTACTGCAAACGCGCTGGGGGGCTGACTGGACCAGCCGCTGGATCAGCGATCGTACGGATTATCATGTGTCGGTAGCCAAAGTTGATCACGATTTTTCCTGGCCTTCACACCTGATACTCAATGATGTCACCTTTGGTCACGACGGGCAGCCTGCGGTACTGGTGGCTAAACGTGTCGATCTGGGCTTTGCCCTGACGCAATTCAGTAACCCGCTGCACTTTGACAGCGTAGAGCTGAGCGAAGGCACCCTGAATGTTTCCGACAGCAGCGTGGCCTGGCCACTACAGGCGCGGCGTCTGCAACTGACAGATATGGCTATCGAAAGTCCGCACAGCGTACTGCCGATCAGCGCCCGGCGCGTGCATGGCGGTGTGATGCCGTGGCAACCGGGCGTGGGTAACGTGCTGGGCAACAATGCCAGCTTCCAGCTGAGCGCAGGCTCAATGACGATAAACGGCGTGCCTGGCAACAATGTGCTGTTGCAGGGCCGCATAGATAATCAGCGTCTGGTATTTAGCAATGTCGGCGCCGACCTTGCGCGCGGCTCGATGACCGGCAACGCCGAACGCGATGCCCAGGGCAACTGGCGGATTGCTAATCTGCGCCTGAATGATATTCGTCTGCAATCCAGCCAGTCGCTCAATGACTTCTTACAACCGATTCTGAATCTGCCGTCGGTGCAGCTCGACCGCGTCGATATTACCGATGCGCGTTTGCAGGGGCCGGACTGGGCGGTTACTGACCTCGATCTGTCGCTGAAAGATTTGACCTTGCGTAATGGCGACTGGGAAAGCAATGGCGGTTCACTGTCGATGAACGCCAGCAGCTTTATTAACGGTCAGCTGGAGCTTAACGACCCGATCGCCAATATGGATTTCTCGCCACAGGGCATCAATATTTCGCAGTTCAGCTCACGCTGGGTTAACGGACTGATCCGCACCAAAGGTCAGTGGCAGCGCAGTGATAAGCGCCTGACGCTGGATGAGCTGGTGATTGCCGGTCTGGAGTATACGCTACCGGAAAACTGGCGCGATCGCTGGATGCAGCAGTTGCCGGCGTGGCTGGATAGCGTGGCGGTTACCCGTTTCTCCGCCAACCGCAACCTGGTGATTGATATCAACCCCGAATTCCCGTTCCAGTTGACGGCGCTGGATGGTAACGGCAGTAACCTGCTGATGGCGCGTCATCATCAGTGGGGCATCTGGTCCGGCAGCCTGAACCTTAACGCGGCGGAAGCGACCTTTAACCGTACCGATCTGCGCCACCCTTCGCTGGCGTTAAGCGCCGATGACAATCAGATCCAGGTCACCGAGATGAGCGCCTTTGCCGGTCAGGGGATGCTGGAGAGTCTGGCCAGCGTATCGCAGCAGCCTGCACGCACGCTCTCTTTAACCCTGAACGGACGCGCGGTCGCAACTGATCTGTTGCATAACTGGGGCTGGCCTGCCGTGCCGTTGTCGGGTAGCGGTAATATGCAGTTGAAGCTCGATGCCAGCCTGGCGGCTGACAAGCCGTTGCGCCAGAGTGCCAGCGGTACGCTGTCGGTGAACGCCAATGACCAGAGTGTGCAGCAGCATATGGTTAATGGGGAAGTGCGGCCTTAAAGGGCACGGGCGGCGAGAACGCCGCCCCTACAATAACACCGTACGCAATCAGGTAATCATCGCGCCGGAACCGCCCTCTTCCAGCGGCCCATCAGGATCGGCGGGCAAGACGATAAACACCCCTTCAAACACCGCGCCCAGCAGATCGTTGCCAAACAGCTCAACTTCCAGCTGTACGCGCGCTTTACGCCCGCGCGCCAGACGATCGAGATCGCCACTTAACGACCCCAGATTGGCAATCGCGCCGGGTTTACCGGTAATCGCATGACTGTAGCGAATATGCGCATCGGCAAGAATAATGGTGCCGCCCAGCTGGCGCTCACGCAGCAGCAGCCAGATCAGCCCCCAGCCAGTCAGGGTCGCCAGTGAGAACAGACTACCGGCGAATAAAGTATGGTGCGGATTCTGATTGCCGGTCTCCGGCATGGTGGTGATAAATTTTTGCCCGGTGTACTGGGTGATACGTACACCCATTTTCTCGCTAAGTGGGATGTGTTCGTACCACGCCTGTTGCAGCTGACCACACCAGTCGGCACGATGCAGAATGTCGTCAAGAGTCACTATCGGTTTGATCATCAGGAAATGCCGCACCGGCGTCGTTTGCGGCGCGGTGATTTCACCCTGGTTGACATAACCCAGCTTGGCAAAGAACTCGACGGCATCCTCACGCGCGCTGGCGACCACACGCTTCACCCCTTCCTGACGCGCCACAGATTCCAGCGTCATCGCCATCAGCGTGCCCAGTCCTTTACCCTGAACCGAAGGGTGAACCGCCATAAAGCGGATTGCCGCTTCATTATCGGCATTAATATACAAGCGCCCGATGGCCATTGGCTTGCCCTGTTCATCCACCACCATCTGATGATGCGCCATGGCATCCCAGGCATCGCGCTCCGATCCCTGCGGCTGGTGCAGCGGTTTACGCAGCATCTCCCAACGAAACTGATAATAGATATCCAGCTCTTCTGCTGTTTCAGGTACACGAAGGTGATACATAAAGTGATTCTCTCTGTCAGAGCTCGCCTGGCCCGTCCATAGCCGCTCAGCTAACTGGCTCACACCTGTAACCAAAAGGTGACCGGGCCATCGTTGACCAGCGAGACTTGCATATCCGCCGCGAAGCGGCCAGTTTCCGTCACAATGCCTTTCTCCCGGCAGCATCCGACGAAATAGTGATACAGTCGTTCAGCTTCGGCCGGCTCTGCGCCGCGGGAAAATCCCGGGCGCATGCCTTTGCTGGTATCCGCCGCCAGGGTGAACTGAGACACCACCAGCATGCTGCCGCCTGCCTGCTGCACATTAAGATTCATCTTGTCGTTTTCGTCGCCGAAAATACGATAACCTGACACTCGCTCGCACAGGCGCATCGCTTGCTGTTCGCTATCCCCTTTTTCCACGCCAAGCAAGATGAGCAGTCCTGGCCCAATTTCGCCGATGGTCTCTCCCGCCACCGTCACGCTGGCATTCAGCGCTCGTTGTATTAACGCAATCATGGTTTTTCGTTAGCCTTTTCTTGTTCTTGTCGTCGTAGCTGGCGATAGTCGTCCAGTGATGCTGTGATTTCCGCCCCTAAAAGTACGATACACCAGGTCCAGTAAACCCATAAAAAAAGAATCGGGATCACCGCCAGCACACCGTAAATCAGTTGGTATGATGGAAACATCGTAACATAGAGCGCAAAGCCTTTTTTCCCCAGCTCAAACAGCAGGCCAGCCACCAGCGCGCCAATCAGCGCATCGCGTGGCGGCACGCGCGTGGTCGGCACAATGCTGTACAGCAGCCAGAATGCCAGCCAGGAGAGTAATAAAGGGAATATACGCAGTAGCTGATCGACCAGACTGGTGACGCCGGTCACTTCCACCCAGCGCAGCGACAGCAGATAAGAGCTGATGGCCAGACTGGCGCCTGCCAGCAGCGGGCCGAGGGTCAGAATCATCCAGTAGACAGCAAATGAATAGACCAGCGGGCGCTTTTTAGTGCTGCGCCAGATCTCATTCAGCGCCGTATCCACCGAGTACATCAACAACAGCGCGGTGACAATCAGTCCCACCGCGCCAATCGCCGTCATTTTATTGACGTTGGCGACAAACTGCTCCAGATAGCGCTGCAGCGTATTGCCCGCCGACGGCATAAAGTTGGCGAAGATAAAATTCTTTAACTGCACGCTGACATCAGAGAACACCGGGAATGCGGCGAACAGCGCAAATACCACTGCAATCAGCGGCACCAGCGCCAGCAGCGAGACATAGGCGAGATTACCGGCATGGGTGGTCATGCCATCATGCTCAATCCGTCGCCACAGCAGTTTTAACCAGGCAAACAGTACCCGCGCCGAGCGACGCGTATGTTTAATCACTGACATCCCTTAGCGCGGCTGAGCAAAGTATGCCGGGATCACGCTCGCATCAGTGACATGAACGCTGGTAATGCCCAGCGCCCGCGCCGCTTCAATATTGGCCAGATTATCATCGAAGAACAGCGCCTGATCCGCCGTTACCTCTTCCTGCGCCAGCACCTGACGGTAGATTGCGGCTTCGGGTTTACGCACGCCCATCTCCTGAGACAGATAGAGCTTATCCGCAGCCAGCTGCACCTGCGGATATTGCGACGGCCAGTAACTGCAGTGCAGCTGATTTGTATTCGACAGGATTACCACTCGGTGGCCCTGCTCGCGTAGCTGATGCATCACCGCTATCACTTCCGGGCGCACATCAATAAACACCGCCTGCCATCCCGCCGCAAACTGCTCGTAACTCAGGGCAATATCCAGCTCTTCACAAAGATTGGCCGCGAAATGTTCATCGCTAATTTCACCGCGCTCATGCTGTTCAAAATTGTCGCCCATACGGAAGCGGCTCTGTAGCGTCGCCAGCGGTACTCGGCCAAGGTCACTCCATACGCCGAGCACCCGGTTGAAATCAATATCAACAATGACGTTACCTAAATCAAAGATATACAGCATGGTCATCTCCTTTTGTTCCGGTGAGCTATTCACTCTAGCGGTAAAACTGAGGACTGAACAGGTAACAAGCGGCAGGATGAGCGAAATCAGAACAAGGCCCGGCAAATTACCCCCGGGGGCGACTCAATAAGTAACCTGATTCCGCCAGCGGGTATGTGGAGGTTCTCACAGTTTTTTAACGTGACCGCTATTTTACTGGCGGCAGAAGTGCAGATAGTGGCAAAAAAAAGCCCCGATAAACGGGGCTTTCTTGCGTCAGACTAACCTGAACTTATTTTGGACCACGAGAAGAACGCTTACGATCGTTCTCGGTCAGGTGGCGTTTACGAATACGCACGGAAACAGGAGTGACTTCTACCAGTTCGTCGTCATCGATAAACTCCAGTGCCTGCTCCAGTGACATTTTCACTGGTGGTACCAGGGTCGTTGCTTCATCAGTACCCGAAGCACGCATGTTGGTCAGTTTCTTACCGGTCAGACAGTTAACTGTCAGGTCGTTAGAACGGCTGTGCATACCGATGATCTGGCCTTCATACACTTCCGCACCGTGACCGAGGAACAGCTTACCGCGGTCCTGCAGGCTGAACAGTGCAAACGCAACGGCTTTACCCTGACCGTTAGAGATCAGTACGCCGTTCTGACGCTGACCAATTTCACCCGCACGCACATCGTCGTAGTGGCTGAAAGTGGAGTACAGCAGACCAGTACCGGAAGTCATGGTCATAAACTCGGTACGGAAACCGATCAGACCACGGGCCGGGATCAGGTAATCGAGACGAATACGACCTTTGCCATCTGGCACCATGTCTTTAACGTCGCCTTTACGCTCACCCATCGCCTGCATCACAGAACCCTGATGCTGTTCTTCGATGTCCAGGGTCACGTTTTCAAACGGTTCCTGGTTGCGGCCGTCGATCATGCGGTTGATAACTTTCGGGCGGGATACTGCCAGCTCGAAGCCTTCACGACGCATGTTTTCGATCAGTACTGACAAGTGCAGCTCACCACGACCAGAAACACGGAATGCATCCGCATCTTCAGTTTCGTCAACGCGCAGAGCCACGTTGTGCACCAGTTCTTTGTTCAGACGGTCAAGAATCTGACGTGAAGTCACATACTTACCTTCTTTACCACAGAATGGCGAGGTGTTGACGTTGAAGAACATGGTTACAGTTGGTTCATCAACGCTCAGAGCTGGCAGCGCCTGCACATTCTGTGGATCACAGATGGTGTCAGAGATGTTCAGTTCGCCCAGACCGGTGATAGCGATGATATCGCCTGCTTCCGCGATAGTTGCATCGATACGCTCCAGACCCATATGGGTCAGCACTTTACCGACTTTACCGTTGCGGGTTTTGCCTTCGCTATCAACGATAGTGACCTGCTGGTTAGGCTTAACCACACCGCGTTTGATACGGCCGATACCGATTACACCAACATAGTTGTTGTAGTCCAGCTGGGAAATCTGCATCTGGAATGGCGCTTCCATTTCTACCTGTGGAGGAGAAACGTGGTCGACAATCGCCTGATACAGCGGGGTCATATCCTCTGCCATATCGTTATGATCGTTACCGGCAATACCCATCAGTGCAGATGCATAGATAATTGGGAAGTCGAGCTGCTCGTCGGTCGCGTCGAGGTTAACGAACAGGTCAAATACCTGATCAACAACCCAATCTGGACGTGCGCCCGGACGGTCAACTTTGTTGATAACAACAATTGGTTTCAGACCATTAGCAAAAGCTTTCTTGGTCACGAAACGGGTTTGCGGCATCGGGCCATCCATTGCGTCGACAACCAGCAGTACGGAGTCAACCATTGACATCACGCGCTCAACTTCGCCGCCGAAGTCGGCGTGTCCTGGGGTATCCACGATGTTGATGCGGTAGTCTTTCCAGTTAATGGCGGTGTTTTTGGCGAGGATGGTAATCCCACGCTCTTTCTCCAAATCGTTGGAGTCCATTACGCGTTCGGTCGCTTCGGTGCGGGCATCAAAGGTCCCGGACTGCTGCAGCAACTTATCAACCAGGGTAGTTTTACCATGGTCAACGTGGGCAATAATGGCGATGTTACGCAAATTTTCGATCACAGCTTTGCCTCAGGCATTAGAAATAGCGCGCTATTGTACACGGATTAATCGAAGAGCTGAACAGGATCACAAATTTCATATAAAGATAAGTGTCGTGATTGCTTTTACAGCCATTTACAGTGCAAAGATTGCACTCGGTCAAGAATTTGCACCAAAATAGTGCCCGTTAATCATTCAATAGCACCAAAATGGTGCGCGACATCCATCGTGGTGCATCTCCCGTATCAGGAGAGGGCGCATGATAACGCCTTTTTGCCAAAATAATAAAGTTGGCATAGATTTCGCTTTAGTCTACCTAAGCGAAAACGGCAGTTCCCATAACAGTTGATAGCTTGTCTGAGATCTTTATTATCGGGTGTACGCGACATTTTACGCGTTCCGAATCGTGAAGTCTCGAACCACGACGACAATGACAAAATCCAGGAGAGTTAAGTATGTCCGCTGAACACGTTCTGTCGATGATGAACGAGCACGAAGTTAAGTTCGTCGATCTGCGTTTTACCGATACCAAGGGTAAAGAGCAGCACGTTACCATTCCTGCTCACCAGGTTAACGCTGACTTCTTCGAAGAAGGCAAAATGTTCGATGGTTCTTCCATCGGCGGATGGAAAGGTATCAACGAATCAGACATGGTTCTGATGCCTGATGCTACGACTGCAGTTATGGACCCGTTCTTCGAAGATTCAACCCTGATCATTCGTTGTGACATTCTTGAGCCAGGCACTATGCAGGGCTACGACCGTGACCCACGTTCTATCGCTAAGCGTGCAGAAGATTTCCTGCGCTCTTCCGGTATCGCGGACACCGTGCTGTTCGGACCAGAGCCAGAGTTCTTCCTGTTTGATGACGTGCGTTTTGGCGCCACCACTTCAGGTTCACACGTTGCTATCGACGATATCGAAGCAGCATGGAACACCGGTAAAGAGTACGAAGGCGGTAACAAAGGTCACCGTCCAGGTCTGAAAGGCGGCTACTTCCCGGTTCCACCAGTCGATTCATCACAGGACATCCGTTCTGCTATGTGTCTGACCATGGAGCAGATGGGTCTGGTTGTAGAAGCTCATCACCACGAAGTGGCAACCGCTGGTCAGAACGAAGTGGCTACCCGCTTCAACACCATGACCAAAAAAGCTGACGAAATTCAGATCTACAAATATGTGGTTCACAACGTTGCTCACGCTTACGGCAAAACTGCGACCTTTATGCCGAAACCTATTTTCGGTGATAACGGTTCTGGTATGCACTGCCACATGTCCCTGTCGAAAGGCGGCAACAACCTGTTCGCTGGCGACAAATACGGCGGCCTGTCTGATATCGCGCTGTTCTACATCGGCGGTGTGATCAAACACGCTAAAGCGATCAACGCCCTGGCGAACCCGACCACCAACTCTTACAAGCGTCTGGTCCCGGGTTATGAAGCGCCGGTTATGCTGGCTTACTCTGCCCGTAACCGTTCTGCCTCTATCCGTATCCCGGTCGTTGCCAGCCCGAAAGCTCGTCGTATCGAAGCGCGCTTCCCTGATCCAGCGGCTAACCCATACCTGGCGTTCTCTGCGCTGCTGATGGCTGGCCTCGACGGTATCATCAACAAGATCCATCCTGGCGATGCTATGGATAAGAACTTGTATGACCTGCCACCGGAAGAAGAAGCTGAGATTCCAAAAGTAGCCGGTTCTCTGGAAGAAGCACTGAATGCCCTGAACGAAGACCGTGAGTTCCTGACTCGTGGCGGTGTGTTCACTGACGACACCATTGATGCCTACATCGAACTGCGTAAAGCCGAAATGGACCGCGTTCGCATGACTCCGCATCCGGTAGAGTTCGAGCTTTACTACAGCGTTTAATAAGTTTGACGTTTTTGTTGCCGTGGAAACTTTCAGCCCATCTTCGGATGGGCTTTTTTCTCCACAAAACCATCGTTTAACACGATGAGTGGGTAACCGACGACTATAATGCACCAAAATAGTGCCTGATTTGCCAGACGGTTTTTAATGGCGAAAGCAGGCTTAGTGCAGGGGAAAAGCTGTATGGCAACTGGCACCCTGCCCGATGCTGGGCAGATTCTCAATTCTCTGATTAACAGTATCTTGCTGGTGGATAACGAGCTGGTGGTGCAATACGCCAACCCGGCGGCACAGCAACTACTGGCGCAAAGCTCCCGTAAGCTGTTTGGCACACCGTTGCCAGATCTGATGGGCTATTTTTCGCTGAATATTGATGTGATGCGGGAAAGTCTTGATGCCGGCCAGGGATTTACCGATAGCGAAGTTACGCTGGTGGTAGACAGTCGCGCGCACATTATGTCGTTAACAGCACAACGACTGCCTGAAGGTTTTATCCTGCTGGAAATGGCGCCAATGGATAATCAACGTCGTCTCAGTCAGGAACAGATTCAGCATGCTCAGCAGGTGGCCGCACGTGATTTAGTTCGCGGTCTGGCACATGAAATCAAAAATCCGCTGGGTGGATTACGTGGCGCGGCGCAGTTACTGGCGAAAGCCCTGCCCGACCCGTCATTAACCGAATATACCAAGGTGATCATTGAACAGGCTGACCGTCTGCGCAATTTAGTCGATCGCCTGTTAGGGCCGCAACAGCCCGGCATGCACGTTACGCAAAGCATTCATCAGGTGTCCGAGCGCGTGGTCAACCTGGTGACGATGGAGTTGCCGGATAACGTGACGCTGGTGCGGGATTACGACCCCAGTTTACCTGAATTACCGCATGACCCCGATCAGCTGGAACAGGTGTTGCTGAACGTCGTACGCAACGCGCTGCAGGCATTGGGTGATGAAGGCGGCACTATTACTTTACGCACGCGCACAGCGTTTCAGCTGACGCTGCACGGCGTACGTTATCGTCTGGTTGCACGCATCGATATTGAAGATGACGGCCCAGGCATTCCGGCACAACTGCAGGATACGCTGTTTTATCCGATGGTGAGCGGACGCGAAGGCGGCACCGGTTTGGGGCTTTCGATTGCTCGTAGTCTGATTGATCAGCATTCAGGAAAAATAGAATTTAACAGTTGGCCCGGTCACACCGAATTCTCGGTTTACCTGCCTATTCGCCAGTGAGGTTTCTATGCAACGAGGGATAGTTTGGATCGTCGATGACGATAGCTCCATCCGCTGGGTGCTTGAACGTGCGCTCACTGGAGCCGGTTTAAGCTGCGCGACCTTTGATAGCGCTAACGAGGTGCTGGAAGCGCTCGCCACCAAAACCCCAGACGTTTTGTTATCGGATATTCGGATGCCCGGCATGGATGGCCTGGCGTTACTTAAGCAGATTAAACAGCGTCATCCGATGCTCCCGGTCATTATAATGACCGCGCATTCCGACCTGGATGCCGCCGTCAGCGCTTATCAGCAGGGCGCCTTTGATTACCTGCCAAAACCGTTTGATATCGATGAAGCGGTAGCGTTAGTTGAACGCGCCATTAGTCATTATCAGGAACAGCAGCAGCCGCGTAATCAGCCGGTCAATGGCCCGACAACCGATATTATCGGTGAAGCGCCAGCGATGCAGGATGTGTTCCGGATTATTGGCCGCCTGTCGCGCTCATCGATCAGCGTGCTGATTAATGGCGAGTCGGGTACCGGTAAAGAACTGGTGGCGCATGCATTGCATCGCCACAGCCCGCGCGCCAAAGCACCGTTTATTGCGCTGAATATGGCTGCTATCCCGAAGGATTTGATTGAGTCGGAACTGTTTGGCCATGAGAAAGGGGCATTCACCGGCGCCAATCAGATTCGCCAGGGGCGTTTTGAACAGGCTGATGGCGGAACGCTGTTTCTTGATGAGATCGGCGATATGCCGCTCGATGTACAAACCCGTCTGCTGCGCGTGCTGGCTGATGGCCAGTTTTATCGCGTTGGTGGCTATGCGCCGGTAAAAGTGGATGTGCGTATTATCGCCGCCACCCATCAGAACCTCGAATTGCGCGTGCAGGAAGGCAAGTTCCGTGAAGATTTGTTCCATCGCCTGAATGTGATCCGCGTGCATCTGCCGCCACTGCGCGAACGTCGTGAAGATATTCCACGGCTGGCACGCTACTTCCTGCAGGTGGCTGCACGTGAGTTAGGCGTTGAAGCGAAGATTCTGCATCCGGAAACGGAAACGGCATTAACCCGGCTGCACTGGTCCGGTAACGTGCGTCAGCTGGAGAACACCTGTCGCTGGCTGACGGTGATGGCTGCGGGTCAGGAAGTATTGATTCAGGATCTGCCGTCCGAACTGTTTGAAACCTCGACGCCGGATAACCCGGTGCAGTCGCTGCCGGATAGCTGGGCAACACTGTTAGCGCAATGGGCCGACCGCGCATTGCGTTCCGGTCATCAAAACCTGCTGTCGGAAGCGCAGCCGGAGATGGAACGCACTCTGCTGACCACTGCCCTGCGCCACACGCAAGGCCATAAGCAGGAAGCCGCACGTCTGCTCGGCTGGGGTCGCAATACGCTGACACGTAAGTTAAAAGAGCTGGGAATGGAGTAATCTGTTACGGGCGGCGAGAACGCCGCCCCTGCGCCATTTCCTTGCAGGGGCGGCGTTCTCACCGCCCGCTTTATTTCAGATCACCCGCGAAAACTGCTGTGTACGCGCTTTCTGCCGCAGGTAACGATCAAAGCACATACAGATATTCCTGATCAGCAAACGGCCCTTAGCGGTCACCTGAAGGCCCTTCTCGTCGCTATCCACCAGCCCGTCGTCAACCAGTGGCTGCAGCAGTGCTAAATCTTCGGCAAAGTAGCGCCGGAAATCGATTTGCCACTGCGCTTCAAGCTGTGCGAAGTCGAGCGCAAAATGACAAATCAGCGCCTTAATCACCTCACGCCGAATGCAATCATCATGGGTTAAGGTTAAGCCTCGCCATAACGCGTTGCCCTGCTGACTGACGCTGGCGCTGTAGTCCTTCATCACTTTCTGATTCTGCGCATAACTGTCACCGATCATACTGATCGCCGACACCCCCATCCCCAGTAAATCACTGTCGCCCTGCGTGGTGTAGCCCTGGAAATTACGATGCAGCTTGCCGGCGCGCTGCGCCACCGCCAGTTCATCAGCGGAGCGCGCAAAGTGATCCATGCCGATAAACTGATAGCCTTCGGCGGTCAGCGTGGCGATGGTCTGCTGCAGGATTGTCAGCCGCTGACTGGCATCAGGCAGATCCGCCGCTTTGATTTTTCGTTGCGCGGCAAACATCTCCGGCAAATGAGCATAATTAAATACGCTCAGGCGATCGGGATTCAGTTCAGCCACTTTTTGCAGGGTAAACGCGAAACTCTGCGGCGTCTGCGCCGGCAGGCCATAGATCAAATCAATATTGGTCGAGGTAAAGCCCAGTTCGCGCGCGCGTTTGATCAGCGCAAAAATAAAAGCTTCATCCTGGACGCGGTTTACTTTCTCCTGCACCTGCTTATTAAAATCCTGCACCCCCATGCTCAGCCGGTTAAAGCCCGCCGCACGCAGATGATCCAGCACATCCAGCGCAATTTCGCGCGGATCGACCTCAATCGACAGTTCGGCATCAGCGCTGAAGTTAAAACAGCTGCGCAGCAGGTCAGTCAGGCGGCTGATTTGCGCCTTATCGAGAAACGTCGGCGTACCGCCGCCCCAGTGCATCTGCGTCACCGTACGCTGCGCAAACAACGGCGCGCGCGCGCGGATCTCCTGTTCCAGCAGATCGAGATAACCATCGGCTTTATGCTGCTGGCGGGTGACAATTTTATTGCAGCCGCAGAAGTAACAGAGGCGGTGACAGAATGGGATGTGCAGATACAGCGATAATGGCCGATCAGGGTAACGCAACGCTGCCTGCTGAAAAGCGGCTTCGTTATAAGTTTGCTGAAATTCGAGCGCAGTGGGATAGGAGGTGTAGCGTGGCCCGGAGATGTTATATTTCTGGATCAGGGCCAGATCCCATTCAATCGTTGGCGCAGGCATGATTATTCCTTCCAGTGACGTCGTCGTACTGACCGTCGTGCCGGAGGAGACTGTTTCAGCTGCCGATTGACGGTATCGCGTCGCAAGCGTGATTTCAGCCGCGACAGACGCCGTAGTTTAACGAATAACCAAAACAGATAACATGTCAGAAACAAAGCTAAAATTGATCCAGGCCAAAGCATCGGCTTAAACCTTATAGCCGGCACTCTGCAGAGAGAATGCCGGGATCAAGAAAGTGATCAGTTTCCGCCCTTCAGCAGACGATACATATCTTCCTGCGCTTCATCGCCGTCATCGTCGTCACCTAACTCGATGCCCAGCTGTTCCATCAGTACATCGATGCGATCCAGCGTCAGATCCAGCCATGCCTGCTCTTCTGCCGGCAGTGTTTCGCCATTTTCCAGACGATCCAGCAGACCATCCAGACGCTCGCTGTTTTCCAGCTGCGTCAGCTCTTCCTGCGGACTCAGTTTTGGCTGCTTTTCAGCGGTTTCTTTTACTTTCTTCTCTTTTACCGGCTTCGCTGACGCCGGTTTAGCTGCCGCAGCATCGTTACCCAGCGGAATCGGTTTTTTACTGCCGATACGTGGATCTTTCGGTTGGCTGTCTGTGGCTTTGTTCTGGTTCTGCGCCACAGGATTGGCACGACTACCAGAAGCATTGCCGCGGTGCTTTTTATCTTGCTTCTGATCGCGCGATTTCTGGTTCATATCTTCGCGTGATTTACGTTTATCTTTTGGCGCTTTGGTTTTACCCTGCGGCGCGCGTGCAGGTTGCTTCATGATGTCGGCTCTCTGGAAATGTCTGGTCAGTATAGAATTGCGGCGAATCTAGCAGAAAGCGGACAAAGAAAAAAGGCGGCAGGTCACCCTGTCGCCTTTTTTCGCACCTTCCGTAGAAGGACAGTCTTCCTTTACATCCATTTATGCAATCAACATCCCGGTTTTTCCGTGTGCCGTCCACTCATCCAGAGCGCTTCCTTATCCTTTAAGGTTCCTTTCCGCTGAACCTGTCTCCCTTGTCCCACACTCTTTGTCATCCTGACAGTCCCTGAGCGCTTCATCCTGAAGAGAGTCATCCAAACTCTGCGGATTACTTTAGACTAAATGGTCAAACAGACAAGGTAGCGCCAAAGGTTTGTTGTACTTTAGTTTAGGTATCTGTAATCAAAACATTGATTTTAATCTATAAAATTTTTCTATTTTTTTACAAAAAAAGCAATAACTCACCGCAACTATGGTCAATGTCTCACAAAACGCCCCATTGCTAAGGCTATCGGGCGCTTTGCCCGCTTTACAGGTATAATCACCCCATTGCCACATTGACCTTCGGAGTTTCTATTTTGTCTGGCTGGAATTATCACGTAACGCATTTTGTCACCAGCGCCCCCGACATCCGTCATCTTCCTGCCGATACCGGTATTGAAGTGGCGTTTGCTGGTCGTTCTAACGCCGGTAAGTCCAGCGCGCTGAATACCCTTACTAACCAGAAAGGCCTCGCACGTACCAGTAAGACCCCTGGACGCACACAGCTGATCAACCTGTTTGAAGTTGCAGAAGGTATTCGCCTCGTTGATCTGCCGGGCTATGGTTATGCCCAGGTCCCGGAAGAGATGAAACTGAAATGGCAGCGCGCGCTGGCGGAATATCTGCAAAGACGCAACTGTCTGAAAGGGCTGGTGATACTGATGGATATCCGTCATCCGCTGAAAGATCTCGACCACTCGATGATTCAGTGGGCGGTGGAGAGTCGCATTCCGGTACTGGTGCTGCTGACCAAGGCCGACAAACTGGCTTCCGGCGCGCGTAAAGCCCAGCTGAATATGGTGCGTGAAGCTGCAATGGGCTTTGTCGGCGATATTCAGGTTGAGATGTTTTCTTCACTGAAGAAGATTGGCGTGGATAAGTTACGTCAGAAGCTGGACAGCTGGTATAGCGAAATCCCACCCGCTGTAGAAGAAGATATTGCTGAAGAGTAATCCCCAGGGCGGCATTCTCGCCGCCTGTGATGCTAACAGCGCCACACCAGCATTTATTTTTGCCAATAAAAAACGCCCCAGTCATAAATGACTGGGGCGGCTAAAATATTCAGCCAAATCCGATTACGTGAAGTAAAAGGTCTGAAAGATAGAACATCTTACCTCTGTACCCTACGACTTAAACTCTACATGATTTTTTCTGAGCGAAAAAGCGTTTTTTGTAGTTAATTTTCATCAAACGACATTGATTTCCCAACATCGGTCACAAAAACACAGCTGTTGTGTAGCTTAATTACCAGGAAAATGTTTAGGGGATAGAAACTTAGCGCTTTTCCTTCGCTCCAGCCTTGCCAGCACTGGAGCTGAAGCGATTAACCCAAGGTTTTTCTTATATCTGCGTAATGAGACTGATTTAACTCACAAACCCGCCTCGTCCGGTCATCATAATCTTAGTGCGCCTGATCCCAATTGTCGCCAACCCCGATATCGACACGTAGCGGCACATCCAGCGTCATGCTGTTTTCCATCAGTTCACGAATTTTTTTACTGGCGCTTTCAATCGCATCTTCCTGAACTTCAAATACCAGTTCATCGTGTACCTGCATTATCATTTTCACTTCCGGCGCTTGCTGCGCCAGCAGCCATTTATCGACGGCAATCATCGCGCGCTTAATAATATCAGCCGCGGTGCCCTGCATTGGCGCATTGATCGCCGCACGCTCGGCCGCTTTGCGTCGCATGGCATTGCTGGAGGTGATATCCGGCAGGTAGAGACGGCGCCCATCCAGCGTTGAGATGTAGCCCTGCTCCGCTGCCTGCTGACGCGTGCTCTCCATATACTGCAGCACGCCCGGGTAACGTTCGAAGTAGAGATCCATATACTTTTTCGCTTCGCCAGCACCGATATTGAGCTGACGCGACAGACCAAAGGCGCTCATCCCGTAGATCAGACCAAAGTTAATTGCTTTGGCGCTGCGACGCTGTTCATTCGTCACCTTCTCCAGTGCGGTGCTAAACACTTCGGCCGCCGTGGCGCGGTGAATATCCAGGCCTTCGGCAAATGCGGTCAACAGCCCTTTGTCCTGCGACAGATGAGCCATAATGCGCAGCTCGATTTGCGAATAATCAGCCGCCACAATGCGATGGCCTTGTGGCGCGACAAATGCCTGACGGATCCGGCGACCTTCGTCATTGCGCACCGGAATATTTTGCAAGTTTGGATCGCTGGAAGAGAGACGACCGGTGGCGGTAACCGCCTGATGATAAGAGGTATGTACGCGACCACTATGGGGATTAATCATCAGCGGCAGCTTATCGGTATAAGTCGACTTCAGTTTCGACAGGCCGCGATGTTCCAGAATAACCTTCGGCAGCGGATAATCGAGCGCCAGTTCAGCCAGCACTTCTTCGCCGGTCGACGGCGCGCCGCCCGGGGTCTTCTTGGTTGGCTTGATGCCCTGCTTCTCAAACAGAATGGTTTGCAGCTGTTTCGGCGATGAGAGGTTAAACGGCTCACCTGCCAGCTCATGTGCTTTCAGCTCCAGCTCCGCCAGACGCGTGGTCAGCTCCTGCGAATGGGTCGCCAGAATATTTTGATCGATTAACACACCGTTGCGCTCAACGCGGGAAATCACCGTAACCAGTGGCATCTCGATAGATTCAAAGACGTTTTTCGGCCCCTGCTGTTTTTCCAGCTCCGGCCACATTTTCAGGTGCAGCTGTAAGGTGACATCAGCATCTTCCGCGGCGTAGTGAGCCGCTTCTTCCAGCGCGATCTGATTGAAGGTCAGCTGATTTTTACCTTTACCAGCGATCTCGGTGAAGGTCACGGTCTTATGATTCAGCCAGCGCGACGCCAGGCTGTCCATATCATGCTTGCCGACCACGCTGTTCAGCATGTAAGACTCAAGCATGGTATCGAACTTAATGCCCTGCAGTTCGATGTCATGGCTCTTCAGCACGCCGCGATCAAACTTCAGGTTCTGACCCACCTTTAATGCCGCAGCATCTTCCAGCAACGGCTTGAGGCGCGCCAGCACCTGTTTACGATCCAGCTGCGGCGGTGCATCGAGATAATCATGCGCCACCGGCAAATAAGCGGCTTCGCCTGGCGCTACAGCAAAAGAGAGGCCGATAATATTGGCGCTCAGGGTATCCAGCGCATCGGTTTCGAGATCGAAAGCAAACAGCTCACTGGCTTCCAGCTTTTTCAGCCACTGTGCAAAAGTCTCTTCATCGAGGATAGTGACGTAGCCATCAGCAGACAGCACGCTGGCCACTTCCGGCTGTTCAACGCTTTCCGTCACAGCGACTGCTTTTGGCGCTGCGCCATTACCCTTTTTAGCCTGCAACCAGACGCCCTGTTCAACATCAGTGATCCAGCGCTTAAACTCATAATGCTTAAACAGACCCAGCAACTCATCCACCGCTGGCTCATTAACGTTCAGCTGGTCACAGGTAACCTCCAGCTCAACATCAGTTTTAATCGTCGCCAGCTGGTAGGAGAGTAACGCCACGTCTTTATTCTGTTCCAGTTTCGCCGACATGGTCTTCGCGCCACGGAAGGTGAGTCCCGCCACTTTGTCGAGGTTGTCGTAGATCGCGGTTATACCACCCAGCCCCTGCAGCAGAGCCTGCGCGGTTTTCTCGCCAACGCCTGGTACGCCAGGGATGTTATCGGAGGAGTCGCCCATCAGCGCGAGGAAATCGATAATCAGCTCCGGCGGAATACCATACTTCTCGTTGACCTCTTCCGGGCCAAGAATCGTGTTGTTCATGGTGTTAATCAGCGTGACATTTGGCGTAACCAGCTGCGCCATATCTTTATCACCGGTGCTGATCAGCACCGGACGACCCTGTTTCTCCGCCTGCAACGCCAGCGTGCCAATTACGTCATCTGCTTCAACGCCACTGACGGCCAGCAGCGGCAGTCCCATCGCTTTTACCATCTGATGCAGTGGTTCTATCTGCGCCCGCAAGTCATCAGGCATCGGTGGGCGATGGGATTTGTAGTGTTCGAACAGCTCATCACGGAACGTCTTTCCTTTGGCATCGAAAACCACGGCCACATGGCTCGGTTTATATTGCAGCAGCAAACTGCGCAGCATATTCAGCACGCCATACATCGCGCCCGTCGGTTCCCCGGCACTATTTGTCAGTGGAGGAAAAGCGTGATACGCACGATAGAGATAAGAAGAGCCATCAACCAGAATCAGCGGGTTTTCTGCAATTTGTGCCATAGGGAGTCACATTTCTTTGTTAGCCATTTGAATGGGCATAAGGATGCCACAGCTCAGGCATAAAGTTGAAATAACTCGGCAGATAAAGCGGTAAAGATTTTTGAACTGCGCGCTGGCTTCCAATCCTCAGGCTGTGGATAAGTTTGTGTGTAAGTTTCCTAAGATATTGTTACTTACGCGATAAGAAAACTACACCCACATTAAAAACCAACAATTTCATGGTGTTATTAATTAAGCGCGGGATTTTTTTAAAAATTCACTGGAATGCTTTAGTGTGGATACAAATATTTCTTCTCTGTCATCAAAACAACATGTATGGCTAAATATTTCATCTATTAACGATATTTGTCCTGACGGCGACACTGAGAAGATATAAGCAATAAGGCGGGATAGCGGGAATAAAAAACGCCGGTAAAACCGGCGTTTAGTGATGCGTAAACTTACTTCTGGCTGACGAGGAATTTAACCACGTTAGCATATTCCTGGACGAAGTTATCCATTGAGCTGGTGTCGAGACCGCCGTTGTTAACCATATATTTGCCGTTAACAAACATCGCCGGAACGCCACGCAAATCAACATCCGTCGCCGCTTTTTCCTGCTGAGCAACCAGCGATTTCACCACAAAGCTGTTCCACGCCGCGTCATACTCTTCTGGCTTAATACCAGCTGCAGTAACAAAGGCGTTTTTCAGGCTGGCTGGATCGGTAATAGTCTGCGTTTTCTGAATACCATCAAAGATCGGTGCTGTTACTTTATCTTCCACACCTAACGCCATCGCCACTGCCCATGCCTGAGTCACGGTTTTACCCATATCGCCGCCGAGGAACTCAACGTGGTATTTGACCACTTTGACGTTTGCCGGCAGGTTTTTCTTCACCGTTTCGCTAACGTGATAAACACGTTCAAACTGATAGCAGTGCGGACAGAAGAAGGAGAAGAACTCCATAACCTGAGGCTCACCGGCCACCGGCTTGCCGAGCGTCACATACTGCTGACCATCACTAAACTGTGCAGCAGAAGCGCTAAATGCCAGAACCAGACCGACGAGCGCAAACCAAATCTTTTTCATTTTGAACATCTCTCCTTAATACTACGTCAAAAGGCAGGCATTAATTGCAGCGGTGGTTCCTGCAACAGCTTGTCCTGCTCATCAAAAATGGAAATCTGTCTGCGCCAGAAATCCTCATCCGTCATCCACGGAAAGCTTCTCGGAAAAGCGGGATCCTGCCAACGGCGAACAATCCATGCCAGATAATAAACCATCCGCATGGCGCGTAAAGGCTCAATCAGTGACAATTCGTGTGCATCAAAATCGCTGAATTCGTTATAAGCTTCCAGCAGGATATCCCATTGCAGACGCTGCTCCTGGCGATCGCCATTAATCAGCATCCATAAATCCTGTACTGCCGGCCCATTGCGCGCATCATCCAGATCAACAAACAGCGGACCATCGCGCCACAGGATATTGCCCGGATGGCAGTCACCATGCAGGCGCAATGGCGTCCAGTTGTTATGCCAGCACTTTTGTAATGTATTGCTGAGGCGATCGAGACTCTGTAACAATCTAATCTTTAACTTTGCCGGGATCAGGCTGCTATTTTCGAGGGTCTGGCGGGGTTCAACGATATATTCCTGCAAACCAATGGTCGGACGCTCGGCAAACAGCTGCTTTTTGCCGGTCTGATGGATTCGACCAAGAAAACGGCCGACCCATTCCATATGGTCGTAATTATCGGTTTCATACTGACGGCCGCCGAGGCTGGGGAAGATAGCGAAGTAAAATCCCTCATGCTGATGCAGCATCTTGCCCTGTAATAGCAGCGGCGCAGCAATCGGCACTTCATCCGCCAGCAGTTCGACCGAAAACTGATGTTCTTCATCAATTTGCGCTGCCGTCCAGCGTTGCGGTCGGTAAAACTTCACCACATAACGCTTTTTATCTTCGTCTGAAAACTGATAAACCCGGTTCTCGTAACTGTTTAATGCCGTCAGGCCAGACTCCACGCGCAAGCCGGTATCCCACAGCGCATCGACTATCGCATCAGGATTTAACGTCTGGAAGTTAAAGGCTGGTTGGTTCATTGCGCAGGTTCGCCATTTTCGCTATATGTCAGTGACAAAGAGTATCATTAAAAGACCGGCGGAATGGTTGAAGGTTCAGATTTAGTCCTTAATCACACCACGCGCTCGCAGTAAGGCGGTCTTAAAATCCTCTTCATAATCTTTTTTCAGACCCGGGATCTCTGCGTCAGCTTGCGTATCACGCATTTTAAGATGATAAATCAGGATATCGTCAGTCAGTTGGTCAATTGGCCCGGAGAAACCTGACTCGGTGGCCAGTTTCTGTAAAAATTGCAGCAGATTCAGATCCGGCTCCTTTTGCCATGCAGGCTGAAGCAGTGAGATCAGTTCATTAAGACGATGGCATTTCATAGTCGTGTTCCTTTACGGGGGTATATCCCACTACGTTAGCAGGGTTAATCCCCTATGAAAAGAGAGGTATTAATCCCGATGAGTTCGATACAACGCGCTGAAATCACCGGCGTTATTCTTGCCGGAGGCCGTGGCAGCCGTATGGGCGGCGAGGATAAAGGGCTGATGCAGCTAAATGGCCTGCCGCTGTATCAGCATGTGTTACAACGCCTGCAACCACAAGTGGCCAGCGTTTGCATCAGTGCTAACCGTAATCTTGCCAGCTACCAGCTGAGCGGCCTGCCGGTGATTAGCGATGCTTTTCCCGGCTATGCTGGCCCTCTGGCGGGTATGCTCGCCGCACTGCGCTTTATCAATAATGACTGGGCGTTGTTCGCTGCCTGCGACACCCCTTTTATTCCGCATAATCTGGCTGAACGCTTATGGCAGCAGAAAGGTGAGGCAGACGCAGTATGGGCACGCAGTGATGAGCGCGATCATCCCACTCTGGCATTGATTCACTGCCGGGTAGCGGATCGGTTGACCGATTTCCTTACGCGCGGTGACCGCAAGTTAATGCTTTTTTTACAGGAAATAGCTGCAAAAGCAGTGATTTTTCCAGACGATCGACAAAGTTTTATTAATATCAATACGCCGGATGATCTGCGCAGTTACAGCGGGGAGTGTTAATATGCTGCCGCTAATTGCCTTCGCAGCCTGGAGTGGCACCGGTAAAACGACCCTGCTGAAACAGCTTATCCCGCTGTTAAAAGCACGCAATATTCGCTGCGGCTTGATTAAACATACCCATCATCAGATGGATATTGATACGCCGGGAAAAGACAGTTATCAGCTACGCAAAGCTGGCGCCGATCAGGTTCTGGTCGCCAGCCAGCAACGCTGGGCGCTTATGACGGAAACAGCAGATAGCCAACAGCCGCCCGATCTGCATTTTCTCGCCAGTCGTCTGGATGCTTCTTTATTAGATCTGGTGCTGGTTGAGGGATTTAAGGATGAGGCAGTGACGAAGATTGTCTTATGGCGGCAAGAAAGCGGAAGAGATCTGAACGAATTACTGGATCAGCATGTGATTGCAGTGGCCAGTGATCGGCCATTAAGCCTGCATATTCCCTCTCTCGACCTGAATCAGCCGGAAAGTATTGCGGATTTCATCGTAAGCCGGATTAAAACTCTGTAGGAGAGCCGTTTTCAGCTCCCGTTTCACTGGTGTGCACGGGCGGCGAGAACACCACCGCGAAAAAATCCCAGACGCAAAAAACCCTCATGCTTTCGCACGAGGGTTATCGCAATTTGATGCCTGGCAGTTCCCTACTCTCGCATGGGGAGACCCCACACTACCATCGGCGCTACGGCGTTTCACT